>JADJWQ010000003.1 GCA_016716265.1 Planctomycetota bacterium | reverse complement strand
CGCCGCGTTCTGCGGCTTCTTCCTGTATCTCAATGCGCTGGTGCTGCGCGCCCGGCGCCAGAACGGTTGATGCCGATGGACGTCGCTCGCACACCGCAGGTCGTGGAGCCGGATCTGTCGACGGCGAAGCCGCCGTCGCGCATCGTGCGCTGGCTCGGCATGACCGCCCATCTGGGCCTGCTCCTGGCGGTCCTCGTGATGGTCGTCTTCCTCGTGCTGCGCCACGGGCCGCGCGTCGACCTGACCAGCGAGGGGCTCTACTCGCTGACCGGCGCGACGCGACAGCTGCTCGAGCGGCTCGACGACCGCCTGCGTATCGAGGTCTACCTGAGTCGCGACGAGGAGCTCGGCGCCAACGTGCGCGAGGCGCGCCGCACGTTCCGCTTCGTGCTCGACGAGTTCGCGCAGCGCGGCCGCGGCAAGGTCACCGTGCGCTACTTCGATCCGCAGGCCGACGAGGACGTGCGCCAGCGGGCCGAGCGCCTCGGCATCAAGCCGCAGGTGGTCCGCGACCTGCAGGGCACGACGCTGTCGCAGAAGGAGATCTGGCAGGGCGTCCGGCTGCTGTACGGCGGCACCAAGCAGAAGGTGCTCCGTACTCGGCCGACCCGCACTGCGGCCTACGAGGTGTGGCGCGCGCGGATCAGGCAGGTCAGCCTGCGCGAGCCGCACGCGGGTCGGCGTCGTCGCACGGCGGCTCAGCCACCCGCCGCCGTCGATCAGCTCGTGCAGCGTAGGCGCGCGAGGGCCCACTGGGGCTACGCGGCTGTTCCGGAGACTCCGGAGAATGCCGACCGCTACGAGGTCGTGCCGCTCGACCTGTCCGAAGGGCAGAGCGTGCCGGCCGACCTCGACACCGTGGTGCTGATCCGGCCGCGCGCGCTGACCGACCGGCAGAAGTTCGTGCTCGACCAGTTCCTGATGCGCGGCGGCAAGCTCGCGGTGTTCGCGGACACCGCCGATATCGCGCTCGGCCGCCGCCGCTCGATGGAGGTGCAGGAGGCGAGCTGGGACGCGAAGGACTCGACGGTGAAGTTCCTCGACCAGCTCGACCACTACGGCATCGACGTGTCCGACGACGTCGTGTTCGACCTCCTCAGCGAGGGGCTGCCGTTCGTCGTGACGACGGCCGCGCCGCCCGGCACGCCGGTGCCGACGCTGCAGCTCCGCCTCGAGTACCCGTATTGGTTCCAACCCTCGCGCGGCAACTGGGCCGACCAGGCCGAGAGCTTCGCCAGGCGCGAGGACGGCCGTGTCGATCCGCAGCTCGCCGAGTCCTACCGCGAGGTGCTGAAGCCCGGGCTCAGCGAGTCCGTCAAGGACGTCTTCCTGCCGCCGGTGATGTTCTGGCCCTGCTCGGTCGAGCTGGCCGAGGGCCTCGGCCCGGACGTCGGCGGCGAGGTGCTGATGCGCACGTCGCCGCGCGCGGCCCGGCACGACCCGGCCTACCACCGCGATCTGCGCCCGGTGCGGCTCGGCGACTTCGACGAGCGCGAGTATCTGCAGTTCCAGCAACGCACGGTGTCGTTCCTGCGCGGCGAGCGCGAGACGGCCCGGCAATACGGCCTGATGGCGGAGGTGCACGGCCAGCTCCGCTCGTACTTCGCGAACCGTCCGGTGCCGCGCAAGCCCGGCGACGAGCCGGCGGCGACCGGCGCCGGGACGCCGCGCGACCCGTTGGCTGAGCCGGTCGGCGCCGACCCGCTCGAGGCCGAGCCGCTCGGCCCGACGCCCGGCGAGGCGGGCGCCGCGACCCCCGCGACACCGCCGGAGCCGGTGCTGGTGCGCGCCGACGCGAAGTCCGCGCGGCTCGTCGTCATCGGCGACTGCGACATGCTGCGCGACGATCTGGTGTCGGGCGAGTACCAGCAGCTCGGCGGACCGGTCAGCATGTTGGGCCGGCTGTTCTTCCTGAACCTGCTCGACTGGCTCGCCGGCAACGCGGAGCTGATGTCGCTGCGCGCGCGCGCGTTCGTCGACCGCACGCAGCGCTACGTCGACGCGACCGAGATCGCCGACAAGCCGCCCCGCCAGCAGGAGGAGGCGCGTCGCGGTGCGATGTTCGTCGTGCGGCTGTGGAACGTGTTGCTGCCGCCGGTGCTGCTGCTGTGCGCGTGGGCCGCGATCGCCGCCGTGCGCTCCGCGCGCAAGCGGCTGTTCCTGCGGAGTCTCGAGGACGCGTCGCGCGCGTCCGGAGCGGAGGGCTGAGCATGCTGCGCATCAACCTCGTGCTGCTCGCGCTGGCCGTCGTCCTGGCGGTGCCGACCTGGCTGACGCTGCGCGGCGATCGCACGGTGTTCGTCGACACGGCCGAGGTGCCCGCGATGTTCCCGGGCTTCACACCGCAGAACGTCTACGGCATCCGGATCGACGTGCCGCGGCGCGGCGAGGACGGCCAGCCGCTGCGCAATGCCGACGGCCAGCCGATCTACGAGAGCCTCGGCATGGCCCGCGCCGACGCCGACGACGCGACCGCGTGGGTGCTCGCCGGCCAGGACGAGCCGTTGCAGGGCGTACACGTTCCGTACGAGCGCATCCGTGACGTCGTGCTCGACCCGATCGCGTCGATCCGCCTCGACCGCCAGAGCCTCGTCGCCGAGTCGGTCGACGCGGCCGGTCTCGAGCGCTACGGGCTCGCGCCGCACCAGGCGATCGTCGTGCACTGCTTCGATCCACAGGGGGTGGCGCTCGCCGACCTGTGCATCGGTGCCGACGCCAGCGCCGGCCGCGTCGGCGAGGACGCGGTGCGCGGCTACTTCGTGCGGCGCGAAGGTGCGAGCGACGTCGTGCTCTACGAGCGGGCGATCTGGCTGGTGAGCGCCGCGCGCGAGCAGTGGATCGACCGCCGGCCCCTCGACGCGATGCCGGGCGACGTCGTCGAGGTCGCGATCGAGAACCGGCTGACGCGCGCGGACGCGCGGCTCGCGACGAAGCGCGTCGCGGTGGCGCGCGATACGCAGCGCAACGGCGTGTGGGTGCGCCGCGAGGGGCCGGAGGCGGTCGGCGCGGTCCGCAATACCGAGGTCGATGCCTTCGTCACGACGCTGCTGCGGCTCGAGATCCAGGGCTATGTGCAGGCGTTGCCCGCGGACCCGCAGCAGCGCGATGCGGCGCTCGCGCAGTTCGGGCTCGCCGATCCGCGCATCGAGGTCGAGGTCGGCCTCGCCGATGGCCGCCGGCTCCGCATCGAGGTCGGCGACCAGGTGCGCCGCGACGGTGTGCTGCAGAACGAGCGCTACCTGCTGATCGACACGATCCCGTTCCTGCTGTCGGCGGGCGACTGGGTGGTCGCGGCACTCGAGCGCGATCCGACGCTGTGGTTCGAGCCGGCGCCGCGCGAGCGCTGAGCGCCGCGGCGCCGGCGATCCGGTAGACTGCCGCTCGATGAGCGACCTGCCGCCGCTCCTGACGCGATTGCTGGCGCGATTGCGCGCGGCGCAGCGCCGCCGCACGGCGTGGTGGGTGGTGCTGCACGCGTCGATCCCGGGCGCAGTCGCCTGCGTGCTCAGCAGGGCACTCGCGCCGGGCACGCTGCCGGTGGTCGCGGGCGCGGCGGGCGCGTGGATCGCGCTGCGCGCGCTGTGGGCCTTCGCCCGCGCCGGCTTCCGCCCGGCGGAGCTCGACGCCGCGCTCGGGCTCGGCGACCGGCTGCGCACGCTGTGCGATGCGCGCGTGCGGCAGCCGCGCCCGCGCCTGCTCGGCTGGCTGGCGGCGGACGTCGAGGCGCGCCTGCTCGCCGCGCCACCGCAGCTGCTGCGCGGCGTCGGCCGCCGCGCGCTCGGCCGCTTCGAGCGCCGCTGCCTCGCGCTGCTGCTCGTGCTGCTGCTGGTGCTGCCGTACCTGCCGCTCGGCGCGCTGCCGTTCGCCGATTCGTCCCCCGAGCTCGCGCAGCCGGAGCCCGGCGACGACGGTGCGCGGCCGGACGACCGCGGCGCCGGGACCCCGCGGGTGCTGGTCGCCGCGGCGCCGGAGCCCGCGCCGACCCCGGCTACCGCACCGGAGTCCGGCGAGGCGGAGCCGGACGCCGACGCCCCGCCCGATCGCGCCCCGCCGGAACCGTCGCCGCTGCTCGACGACCTGCCGTCGCTGCCGAGCTTCGCGCTGCCGCAGTTCATCGGCGACGGGCCGTCGACGCGCACCGAGGCGCCGGTCGCGGGGCTCGACGACGTGTCGCCGCAGGCGCCCGCCGCGGCGCCGCCACCGCCGCGCGGCGCCGCCGGCGACGGCCCGGTACCACCGCCGGTGGAGCCGGAGTCGCGCGCGTTCGAGCGCGCCCTCGAGCGCGCGCTGCGCGCCCGCCACGTGCGGCCCGACGAGCGGCCGTTCGTGCGCGCCTGGTTCGAGGCGTTCGCCGCGGAGCGCGACCGGTGAGCGAGCTGTTCGACGCACCATTCCGCGAGCTGCTGCGCGACGTCGTGCGGCACGTCCGCGAGCTGCGCGCCAAGGAGGACGAGCAGGCGCACGCCCGGCGGCGGCTGCTCGGGCCGAGCGGCACGTTCGCCGGCCACCGGCGCTACGTCGCCGGCGACGACCTGCGCCGCGTCGACTGGAACGTGTTCGCGCGCAGCGGCGAGCTGTTCGTCAAGCAGGTCGAGGAGGAGCAGCGCCGCGCGGTCACGGTGCTGCTCGACGGCTCCGCCAGCATGCTGGCCGGCGACCCGCCGCGGTTCTCCGGCGCGCGCCGGCTCGTCGCGCTGCTCGGTGCGGTCGCGCTGGCGCGGCTCGGCGGCTTCCGCGTGTTCGCGGGAGCGCGGCTGTGGGCCTACGCACGGCTCGGCGAGCTGCAGCGCCTGCTGCGCGACCTCGACGGGCTGACGGCCGACGCGACCGATCAGGATGCGATGCTCGAGCGCTGTGTGCGCAGCGGTCGGCTGCCGGGGCGCATCGTGTGGGTGTCCGACTTCGCGCGGCTCGGCGAGGTCGCACGCGGGCTGCGCCGGCTCGCACCGTGGCGGCGCCAGCTGGTCGGGCTGTTGCCGCGCACGGCGGACGACGCCGGTCCGGCGCTCGAGGGCCGCGCCGAGCTGCGCGACCCGGAGACCGGCGCGCGCCTCGCGCTGCGGATCGATCCGGGGCTCGCGGCAGCGCTGCGCGACGAGCTCGCACGCCTCGCGGCGCGGCGCGCGCACGAGTTCGCCGAGCGGCGCGTGCCGCTCGTGACGCTCGACCTGCCGGCGGCCGACGATGCGCGCGCGTCGTCCTGGCTCGCCGGCGGTTGGCTCGACAAGCTGTAGGTCTCGTCGAACCGTGCCCGCGCTCAGCTTCGAACAGCCCGAACGCCTGCTGCTGCTCGCGGTGCTGCTGCCCGTGCTGCTGTGGCTGGCGCGGCCGCAGCGCCCGCGGCGGCGCGCCGCGACCGCGCACCTCGCCGCCTGGGAGGCCGCGCTGCGGCGGCTCGGTCGCCGCCCGATCCGCTTCCGCGCGCTGCGCTTCTGGCTGCTCGCGGTCGCGGTGATCGCGGTCTGCGGCGCGAGCGCCGAGCCGCGGATCGGCGCGGTCGACGGTCCGCTCCGGCTACGCGTGCTGCTCGATGCGTCGGCGAGCATGGCCGCGCGCGAGCCGGACGGGACCAGCGCCTGGGAGCGCGCGGTCGGGCGGCTGCGCGCGGTCGCGGCGGAGCTGCCCGACGGCGTGACGATCGAGCTCGCGCTGCTCGCCGACGGCGCGACCGTGCTGCGCGGGGCGCCCGCCGACGTGCTCGCGGCGCTGCCCCCGGCACCGCGGGCCGCCCCGCTGACGGTCGATCCGGTCGAGCTCGCCGTGGCGCAGGCCGGACCGGACACCGTCACCTGGGTGCTGACGGACGGCCGGCCGGGGCCGAGCGCGGCGTTCCGCGCGCCGTTCCTCGACGTGCTCGGCAGCACGCTCGCCAACCGTGGCATCGTCCGCGTCGCGATCGACGACCACTGGCCGCTGCCGGAGATCGATCTGCGCATCGGCGTGGCCGGCATCGACCCCGCAGACGTCCGGCGCGCGCTGCGCATCGACGGTGGTGATGCGATCGGGCCGGCGCCGGAGCCCGCGTCCGGCGAGCCGGCGGCGGCCGGCGCGCCGCTCGAGGTGAGCTGGCGGCTCCTGCGCGCCGCCGGCGGCGAGCTGCGCGTCGCCTGTGCCGGTGCCGACCCGCTGGCGAGCGACGACGCCGTGGTGCTGCGCGTCCCGCCGCCACCGGCTCCCGACGTCGCGGTGCTCGGCGAGCCGGGCGACGCGGTGCTGCAGCGCGCCGCCGCGGCGCTCGCCGCGCTCGGTGGCGGGCGGGTGGTCGCTGCGGACGACGCGGCGGCACGGCCGCAGCTGCTGGTCAGCGACGGCGGCCGGCTGGCGGCGCCGGTGCCGCGGCAGCTCGCGTTCGGCACGCGGTTCGGCCCTGCGCCCGAGCCCGGCGCGGGGCCGGCGGTCGAGCGCATGGAGCCGCGCGTCGCGGACTGGTCGCGCGACCACTGGCTGACCGCCGGCGTCGACTTCTCGGAGCTGCTGGTGCGGCGCGCGATCGTCCCCGTGCCCATGCCGGCGGGCGCGGAGCCGCTCGTGTGGGCCGACGACGGGCCACTGCTGTGGGCGGTCGACGCCGCCGACGGCCGCCGCGCGGTGGTCGGCGCGTTCCGGCTGCGCGACTCGAACCTACCGCTGCTGCCGGCCTTCCCGCAGCTCCTGCGGCGCGCCTACGTGTGGCTGTGTGGACCCGGCGGGGCCGCGCAGCTCGTCGCGGCAGGGCCGCTCGACGCCGCGGAGAGCGACCTGACCGTCGCGGCGGCGCCGCCGGCGCGGCCGCTGCCGCCGTTCCGCGATCCCGGCCGGCGCCTCGCGGTACCACTGCTCGCCGTGGCGCTGCTCGCGCTCGCCGCGCGCGCCTGGGCGTGACGTCGGGCGGCGGCCGCGCCACCCTGCGCAGCCGGCGCGGATTCGTGCGCAACGCCGCAGGTCGTGGTTGCGCAGCGACGACTCGCTGTGTAGCCTGCGCGGCCCTTTTTCGTGCAGCGACCCCGCGAGACAGCCCGCCATGACCATCGGGATCCTCGGTAAGAAGCTGGGCATGACCCAGCTGTTCCAGCCGGACGGCACCTGGGTGCCGGTCACCGTCGTCCAAGCCGGCCCGTGCCGTGTCCTGCAGGTGAAGGCTGCGACCGCCGCGGAGCTGCCCGAGGAGCACCGCAAGGCGAGCACGAACCGCGGCAAGAAGGGCGGCCGGGACGAGCGCCCGCGCCGCGACGACGGCTACTACGCGCTGCAGCTCGGCTTCGACGAGAAGCGCGAGAAGGCCGCGACCAAGGCGGAGCTCGGCCACCTCGCGAAGACCGAGTCGACGCCGAAGCGCTTCGTGCGCGAGCTGCGGTTCGACGCGATGCCGGAGGCCAAGGAGGGCGACGACCTGACGGTCGCGATCTTCGAGGACGTCGCGCGCGTCGACGTCACCGGCACCAGCAAGGGCCGCGGCTGGGCGGGCACGATCAAGCGCCACGGCTTCCAGCGGCAGCGCATGTCGCACGGCAACAGCCGCGCGCACCGTCGTCCCGGCGGTCTCGGCCGCACCTACTCGACGATGAAGGGTCTGCCGAAGGGCAAGAAGATGGCCGGCCACTACGGCGTCGACCGCATCACGGTGCAGAACCTCGAGGTCGTGAAGATCGACGCCGAGCGGAACCTGATGTTCCTCCGCGGCGCGGTCCCGGGCCACCGCGACGGCTACCTGATCCTGCGGAAGTCGGTCAAGCGCCGGAGCGTGCACGCGAAGAAGTGATCGGCCGGGCGCGGCCGCGAGCCGCGGACGTGCTGGGCCTGCTGAGTCGGCCGGCTCACTGAATCGACCTGATCGAGAAGCCGCAGCGAGGAGATCCGATGGCGAAGTCGCGACGCAAGAAGAGCGGGTGCCGTTCCGGCGCCTTCAAGCGCAAGCCGATGGGCAAGGGCTGGGCAGCGCACCGCACCGACCGCGGTCGGCCGCTCCCCGTCGACCGCACCAAGAAGACCGAGACGGCCGAAGCCGACACCACCGCGGCGGCCGCCGGCGGTGGCGCCGACTCCTGAGCGCCGCGACGCAGCGCTGCTCGCTGCCGGCGACCCCGCTGCCGGCGACCCCGCCGCCGACCCACCTGCTGTCGTCGACGTCGCGGTCGTCGGAGCGGGTGCTGCAGGACTCCTGGCAGCGGCGTGCGCCGCCGGCCGCGGTCGCCGCGTCGCGCTGCTCGAGAAGAACCGCCGGCCGGGACTGAAGGTCCTGATCAGCGGTGGCGGGCGCTGCAATCTGACGACGACGCTCGCCGGAGCGCGCCTCGAGCAGCAATACGGCACGGAACGCGGGCGTTGGCTGCGCCACGCGCTGCGCTCGTTCCCGCCCGCTGCATTGTGCGCGCTGGTCGAGTCGCTCGGTGTGCCGCTGCAGGAGGAGGATCTGGACAAGATCTTCCCGGTGTCGGGCCGCGCGCAGGACGTGCTCGACGCCGTCGTTCGCCACGCGGTCGAGCAGGGCGCGCAGCTGTGCCTGGGAGCGCCGGTCGTGCAGGTCGCGCGCGAGTCGACCGGCGGCTTCGTCGTGCAGACCGCGCGCGGCGCGTGTCGCGCGGCGTCCGTCGTGCTCGCCACCGGCGGGCTCAGCTACCCGAAGACCGGTGCGACCGGCGACGGCTATGGCTTCGCCGCGGCGCTCGGCCATGGCCTGGTCGAACCGGTGCCCGCACTCGCACCGCTGCGCGTCGACGCGCCGTGGCTCACCGCGCTGCAGGGCGTCGTGCTCGATGCGGAGCTGACGCTGCTCGGCCCCGATCGCCGCCCGTTGGTGACGCGGCGCCGGCCGACGCTGATCACGCACAAGGGTCTGTCGGGGCCTGCGCCGATGGACGTGTCGGGCCACGTCGAGGAGCACCATGGTGGCTGCACGCTGCGCCTCGACCTCGCCCCGGACTGCCCGCCCGAGGCCCTCGACGCGGAGCTCGTCGACGGCGCGCGCAGCGAGGGCCGCCGCCTCGTGCAGCACCGGCTGCCACGCGAGCTGCCGGAGCGGCTGCGCGTCGCTCTGTGTGCTCAGGCCGGCGTCGCCGAGCTGACGCTCGCGGCATTGCGCAAGGACGCGCGGCGCCGGCTCGTCGAGCTCGTCAAGGGGCTCGAGCTGCGCGTCGACGCGAGCCTCGGCTTCGGGGCCGCGGAGGTCACGCGTGGCGGCATCCCGCTCGCGGAGGTCGATGCACGGACGATGGCATCGAAGCGCACGCCCGGTCTGTTCCTGTGCGGCGAGCTGCTCGACGTCGACGGGCCGATCGGCGGCTTCAACTTCCAGGCGGCGTTCGCGACCGGGCGCCTCGCCGGTCTGCACGCGTGAGCCGCGCGGTCAGGGCGCCGTCTCGTCGGGGCCCGGGAAGGTCCCGGCGCGGACGTCCGCCGCGTACTCGGAGACCGCGGCGCGGATCTCCGCACCGAGCTCGCGGTAGCGGCGCACGAAGCGCGGCCGGAACGCGTCGAACAGTCCGAGCAGGTCGTGCACGACGAGCACCTGGCCCGCGCAGTGGGGGCCCGCGCCGATGCCGATCGTCGGGATCGACAGTCGCTGCGTGACCTCCGCCGCGAGGTCCGCGGGGATCTTCTCGAGCACGATCGAGAACGCACCGGCCTCCTCCAATGCGGAGGCGTCGGTGAGGATGCGCGCGCGCTCGGCGGGGTCGGTGCCGCGCGTGCGATACGAGCCGAACTGGTGGACGCTCTGGGGCGTCAATCCGAGGTGTCCCATGACGGGGACGCCGGCATCGACGATCGCCTGCACCTGCGGAAGGACGCTGCGCCCGCCCTCGAGCTTCACCGCCTGCGCGCGGCCCTCCTGCACGAGCCGGCCCGCGCTGCGCAATGCGTCCACTGGACCGGTCTGGTAGCTCAGGAACGGCATGTCGGCGACGACCATCGCGCGGCGCGCCGCGCGGGCGACGAGCTGCGTGTGGTAGACCATGTGGTCGAGCGTCACCGTCAACGTCGTCGGCTCGCCCTGCACGACCATGCCGAGCGAGTCACCGACCAGCAGCACGTCGACGCCGGCCTCGTCGAGCAGCCGTGCGAACGCGTGGTCGTAGGCGGTCAGCACGACGATCCTCTCGCGCGCGGCGGCCATGCGGCGGAGGGTGAGCGTCGTCACCTGCTCGGTGCGCGCTGGGCGATCGGTCGACACCTGCGGCTCCTCGGGCCGGGACCCGACGGCGGTCGGTCACCAGTCGCCGAACACGCCGCCGTCGTGCGTGTGCGGCCGGGGGGGTGGCGGCGGGCCGGCATCGGGTCCGTCGACCGGCGGGGGCCGGTAGTCGTCGTCCTCGGGGCTGAGCGGCCGTGGCCGCCGGCGCTTCTGCTGGCCTTCGACGATGGTGCCGAAGGTCGGCACCCGCTTCGGGTCGAGCTCGACGTCGAACGCGCTGACGTCGATCGACTCGGGCTCGATCGTCTCGACGTGCGCGTCCTCGCGGCCCTTGCGCTTGTCCTTGCGCTGCTTGCGGTCGCGCTCCTTGCGGTCGCGCTCCTTGCCCTTCTTGCGGGCCTTCTTGTCCCGGTCCCGGTCCCGTTCCCGGTCCCGGTGGCGCGCCTTGCGGTCGTCGTCGCGGTCGCGCCTCGCTGGTTCGTCGACGGCACGGTCGCTCGCGGCGTCGTCGGCGACGGTCGCCTGGCGGCGGGGCTCCTCGAGCACGGCCCCGTCGCCCTCGCCGCGCCGCTTGCGCCGCCGCTTGCGCCGGCCACCGGCCTCGTCGCGGCCGGGCGCGTCGCGGCCGGTCGCGTCGGCGGTGCGTGGGTGGGCGTGCGCCTGCGGGGCTGCCGCCGCGACCCGCGGTTGGGGTGTCGCCTCCGCGAGGCCGAGGTGGCGCCGCTCGCGCTCCCGCCAGCGGTCGAGCAGCTCGAGCGAGCCGCCGTGCGCGGTCGTCGCGAGCTCGAACAGCGCGAGCGCTTCGGCGAAGAACGGATCGCGAAGGAAGCGTTCGACGCGCGCCTGGCGCTCGCCATCGACGCCGCCGAGGAAGCGATGGTGCACGGCGCAGATGCGCTTCAGGCAGCCGGCATCGCGCCGCGGTAGCCGGAAGTCGTTGGCGAACGGGGCGACGAGCTCCTCGGCGAGCGTCGTCGGGCTGCGCTCCTCGTCGCCGCTCGCGGCGAAATCGACGGGCTCCAGGAACAGCGCGGCCAGCAGCACGCCATTGTCCGGCGGCCAGGCCGCTGCACGGCGGGGAGGCGTCGCCGTCCGCGGTCGGCCACCGTCCGACCCGCGCAGTGCCGTCGTGCGCCGGCCGTCGAGCGCCTCGAGCAGCCGCCAGAACCGCACGCGCCGCTCGCGCGGTGCGCGATCGAGGAACGCGTCGAGCGTCGGCATGATCGCGCGCAGCGCGCCGATCTCCCGCATGCGCTGGAAGGCGTCGAGCGCGTGCCCGCCGCGCAGCAGCCGCAGGACCTCCTCGAGCATCCGCGGCGGCGCCGAGCGCACGAGGTCCGGTGCGACCGCGCGCATCGCCGCGGCCGTGCGCGGCTCGATGGACAGCCCGAGGCGACCGGCGAACTTGATCGCGCGCAGGATGCGGACCGGGTCCTCGCGGAAGCGGACCTCGGGGTCGCCGATCGTGCGGATCGTGCGCGACTCGACGTCGGCGAGGCCGTTCGTGTGGTCGATCAGCTCGTCGCGCACCGGATCGAAGAACAGCGAGTTGATCGTGAAGTCGCGGCGCAGCGCGTCCTCCTGCGCATTGCCGAACTCGTTGTCGCGCGTGATCAGCAGATCCTCGCCGGCGTCGTCGTCGGCGTCCTGGGGGGCGCCGACCGGCAGGGCGCCGACCTGTGGTGCGCGCCGGAACGTCGAGACCTCGAGGATCTTCGTGTTGCGGTCGAAGTGCAGGTGCGCGAGCTTGAAGCGCCGGCCGATGATCCGGCAATTGCGCGGGAACAGGCGCTTGATCACCTGTGGCCGCGCCGACGTCGCGATGTCGAAGTCCTTCGGCGATTGTCCGAGCAGCAGATCGCGGACACAGCCGCCGACGAGGTAGGCCTCGTGTCCGCGCTCCTGCAGCCGCTGCACGGCGCGGACCGCATCCTGGTCCAGCGCACGGGGGTCCAGGCCGGTCGGCGAGATGACCAGCGGCTCGACGTCGGTCGCGGGCTGCGCGGTGGAGTCTGTCGCGGTGCTCAGGGTCGCCTCCGAAGGGTCGCGGGAGCGCTGGACCAGCGCGGCCGGGTGCCGTGGTCCGCTCACAGTCTGACGACCGTAACGTCCGATGGATTGAGCCTCAAGCGCGCGCTGGGACGCCGGATCGGGGGGGCGGGCCGACGCCGCCCGCGGCGGTCGCAGTGCGGTCGGCCGGGGCGCGCGTCAGCCGCCGCTCAGCTCGGCGAGCTCGGCGTCGCCGGGGTCGTGCCGCGGTGGCTCGTCCGACTCGCGGTCGTCCAGATAGCCGTCGGGCAGCGCCACGCGCTGGGTGCGCCCGCCCTTCGCGCGCCGGACGCGGAGGGCGGCGGCCGGGAACGGCGTGCTGGCCGGCGTGGCCGCGAGCAGGCGGTCGAGCGCCGCGCCGAGGTCGGCGCGCGTCGCGATGCGGTGCAGCTCGGGCAGCAGCGCCTTCACGCCCGGGAAGCTCTTCAGGTACCAGCCGGCGAACTTGCGCATCTGCTGGATGGCGACGCGCTCGCCGACGTGGTCGATCAACAGGTCCGCGTGCAGGAGCAGCGTCGCCGCGACGGCGCCGAGTGTGGGTGGTGGCTCGGGCTCGGTGCCGTCGAACACCGCGCACAGCTCGCGGAACAGCCACGGCCGGCCGAGGCAGCCCCGGCCGACGACGACACCGTCGCAGCCGGTCTCGCGCATCATGCGGAGCGCGTCCCAGCACTCGAACACGTCGCCGTTCCCGAGCACCGGGATCGTCGTCACCGCGGCCTTCAGCGTGCCGATCGCGTGCCAGTCCGCATCGCCGTTGTAGAGCTGGGCAGCCGTGCGGCCGTGCAATGCGACCGCGCGGCAGCCCTCGGCCTCGGCGACGCGGCCGGCGTCGAGGTAGGTCGTGACGTCCTCGTCGATGCCGATGCGGAACTTGATCGTGACCGGCACGTCGCCGGCGCGCGCGACGACTGCGCGCACGAGCCGAGCCAGCAGGCGCGGTCGGGCCGGGATCGCCGCACCCCCGCCGGCCGCGGTGACCTTGCGCACCGGGCAGCCGAAGTTCATGTCGATGTGGTCGACGCCCCAGTCGGCGGCCAGGATGCGGGCGGCCTCGCCGAGGCTGCCCGGGTGCGTGCCGTAGAGCTGGATGCTGCGGGTCGACTCCTCGGGACCGAAGGCCGCGAGCCGCAGCGTCTTCGCGTCCTGCCGCGCGAAGCTCCGCGCGGTGATCATCTCGCTGACGTAGAGGCAGCGATCCGCGGAGAAGCGGCGACACAGCGTGCGGAAGGGCACGTTGGTCACGCCGGCCATCGGGGCGAGCACGACCGGCGGATCGACCACCAGCGCACCGAGCCGCAGCGGCGCGAACTCCCCCGGGCGGGCGGGGTGGACCTGGGCGTTCAGCTCCGAACGCATCCCTGCTCGCGTACCGACCTACGGCGGCCCGAGGGCCACCGAACCGAGGGCCACCGAACCGAGGGCCACCGAACCGAGGCCACCGAACGCCGAACCGAGGGTCGCCGAATCGAGGCCACCGATCTGAATGCCCAGGAGAGGACTCGAACCTCCACCCGGAGTTACCCGGACTAGGACCTGAACCTAGCGCGTCTGCCAATTCCGCCACCTGGGCCGATGGGGGCCGCGCAGTCTACCGTCGGGCCTCCGGCGTGCAAGCGCCCACTCGCGTTTCTGGCCCGCCCGCCGTGCGCGGTGCGGCCCGCGCGGGTAGCGTGGCGCGGCTCATGGCCAAGGACCGCGGCGGCAAGCAGGGCGACGGGAACCGGCTGATCGCCGAGAACCGCAAGGCGCGCCACGCCTACGAGGTGCTGGAGACCATCGAGGCCGGGCTCGTGCTGGTCGGCACCGAGGTCAAGACGCTGCGCGAGGGCAAGGGCCAGATCGACGAGGCCTACGGGCGGATCGACGGCGACGAGGCGTTCCTGATCGGTGCCTACATCGACGAGTACAGCCACGGCAACCGGTTGAACCACCAGCCGACGCGCAAGCGCAAGCTGCTGATGCGCAAGGCGCAGATCCGCAAGCTGCGCGCGCGGGTCGAGCAGAAGGGACTGACGCTCGTGCCGCTGAAGCTCTACTTCACCGAGCGTGGCGTCGCGAAGCTGCTGCTCGGCCTGTGCAAGGGCCGCCGGGTGCACGACAAGCGCGAGCAGTCGAAGTCGCGCGACGCGAAGCAGGAGATCCGCTCGCACGCGTGAGACCGTCGGCTCGGTGATGCGCGGGCCGACGTAGACTGCGGTCGATGTCGCGCACCGCCCGGCTCGCCGTGCTTCTCTCGCTCGTCGCGCTCGGCGTCGAGCTCGCTGCGCAGGCGGGCGGGACCGCGGACCGGCCCGCGCCGGACCGCGTGCGCGGCCACCTGTTGACGTTCCAGGACAATGGCGCGTGGTCGTGGTTCGAGGACGAGCGGGCGGTCGTCGATCCCGTCGCGGGGCGGATCCTGGTCGGCTCCTGTGCCGACGGCGCGGGTGCGGGTGGCGCCGGGCGCGACGGTGACATCGACGTCGCGTGGCTCGACCTGCGACGCGGCCGCATCGCCTCGTTCGCATTGCACGAGCGGCTGCAGGGCGACGACCACGACTCGCCGGCGCTGCTGGTGCTGCCCGACGGCCGCTACCTCGCGATGTACGGAATGCACGGCGGCCGTGGCGAGGCGCCGCTGCTGTCGCGCTGGCGCCGGACGGTGCGCCCTGGCGATCCGACCGCCTGGACCCCGGAGCGCACCTTCCGGCACGCGCGCTCGATGAGCTACTCGAACCTGATCTGGCTGCCGGCTCCGGCGGGCGTTGATGGCCCGGGCGTGGTGTGGAACTTCGTCCGCGCGACGAACTTCGACCCGTGCGTGATGACGTCGACCGACCTCGGCGAGACGTTCACCGGCACCGGCAAGCTGCTGACCGAGGGCGGCAATGCGGATCGGCCGTACGTGAAGTACGCGAGCGACGGTGCGTCCCGCGTGCACCTGATCACGACCGAGCGTCACCCGCGCGACTTCGACAATTCGATCTACCACGGCTACGTCGAGGGCGGCGTCCTGCACGACAGCTCCGGCGCCGTCGTGGACGCGGACGTGCGCGACGCGGACGGGCAGCCGCCGGCCCGATTGACGCCGGTGTTCGTGAGCGGCACCGCGATCGGCGGCACGGTCCTGCGGCGGGCGTGGACGGTCGATCTCGCGGCCGACGCCAGCGGTGCGCTGCGCGCGCTGTTCATCGCGCGCGCGGAGGATCGCGACACCGACCATCGGCTGCTGCTCGGTCGATTCGATGGCGCGCATTGGACCGTCACGCCGGTGTGTGCGATGGGCGGTCACCTCTATCCGAGCGAGAACGACTACACCGGGCTCGCCGCCCTGCACCCGGACGATCCGGACCGGCTGTTCGTGTCGACCGACGTCGATCCGCGCGACGGCACGTCGCTCGCGCGCCACGAGATCTTCGACGGCCGGACCCGGGACGGTGGTGGGACCTGGAGCTGGCAGCCCGTCACGCGCGATTCGACGGTCGACAACCTGCGTCCGATCGTGCCGAGGTGGGCGCCGGACCGGACCGCGCTGCTGTGGTTCCGCGGGACCTACGCGACGTACGGCGAGTTCGACACCGCGGTCGTCGGCATCGTCGACGCACCCGAGCTCCGCTGCGGGCCCGTCACGTACGTCGATGCGACGGCCGCGAACACGACGCTCGTCGGCGGCGAGCGCGCGCCGGCGAGCGGCCCCGCACCCGGTCCGGGCCCCGCCGACGGGCGTTGGCACGCGCGCAGCGGTGTCGGCAATGGCGACCGCGTGTGGACGGCGGACGCGACCGGGACGGAGGACGTGCCGATGCTGTGCACGCGGATCGAGCGTCCGGCCGGCGTGTACGACCTGTTCGTCTACTTCTGGTCGAACCCGGCGGAGGATTGGGCGATCCGCGCCGGTCTCGACCGCGACGCGCTGCGGACCTTCACCAGGAGGTCGAGCGCGACGGCCGATCCTGCAGACTTCACGGCCCCGGTCACGTGCGTCGGTGCCACCGTCGCCCTCTACGCGGCGTGGCTCGGCCGCGTCGAGCTCGGCGACGCCGGCGACCTCGGCGTGTTCGTCGACGACCCGGCCGGCGCGCAGCCGGGAACGGGTCGCACCTGGTTCGACGGCATCGGCGTGGCGCCGGCGCGGCCCGGCGGCTGATCAGCGCCCGGTCCGGACGTCGTCCTCGGTGTCCGGGACGTTGTCGGGGCCGGGCGACATGACCACCAACTCACCGGTGGGGTCGTCGGTCAGCAGCATGTAGGCGTTGCCCCAGGGGTCGGTCGGCAGCGCGGTGAAGTCACCGCTGTCGACGAGCTCCGAGAGCTCCGGGAACCGGCCATTGCGCAGCTGGAACACGCGCGCCGCATCGCGGATCCGCAGCGCGTCGCTCATCGCCTTGGTCACACGAGCGGTCTGCAGCGAGTCCGCGGCCGGACCGGGCGGTGCGCCGGGCACTGCGCCAGGGGGCACTGCGCCAGGGGGCACCGCGACGTCCTGCGAATGGGAGCAGGCGCCGAGGAGCAGCATTGGCAAGGAGGCCAGGAGCAGCAGGATCTTCATGGGGCGTGCAGAGGATTGCTGGGTCGAACCGCTTCAGCGGCATCCGACAACCGTGCCAGGAATCATGGGACCGGTAGACGAGAACGGTCCGGAGACCTCGCATGAGCGGACGGCGCTCCGATCATCCGCGCCCCGCGGCGCGCGGTCTCACATCTGCAAGACGATCTCGACGCCGTTGGAGGCCGAGACGGCGCCCGGGACGCCGAGGTCGGGCGCGTTTCCCGCCCAGAACGTCAGCGTGACGCCGGCGGGCACCACGGCGGGCACGCACAGGTTGAAGCCCGCCCGGCTGTGCTGGTTGACGGTCCCGACGAATGCCGCGGCACTCGGGAACGCGTAGGCGGTGCAGGACGGCGCGCCGAGGAAGCCGAGCGGCACATTCTGCCGTGCGAAGTCGATGTTGATCAGCGTGCGTGTGCCACCTCCACCTGGCGGCAGCGACGTCTGCACCGCGATCTGGAACGCGGAGCCGACGCGCACCGGATCGCTGGCGCGGAGCACGGGGACCGAGCCGCCGCCGTCGGGGCAGCCGGTGCCGTAGTTGGTGATCGCGCTGGCCGCCGGTGCCGGGATGATGCCGCTGACCTCCACGACGCGGTCGGGCGCCGTCAGCGTGTCGGCGATGAAGATCGACCCGGTCCGCGTGTCGAACGCGAGCCCCTCGGGGCTGATGCCGAGGCCGGCGGTCGACCACGAGTTGAGCAGCGTGCCCGCGGCGTCGACCTCGAGGATCCGATCGCCGGTGTCCTCCCCGAGGAAGAACGTGCGGCTGACCGGGTTGTAGGCGGCACCGTCGGAGTCGACGCTGCCGGCGGGGGCGATGTTGATCGTGACGCCTGGCGCACCGGTGCGGGTGAATTCCTGCAGGATGTGGACGCTGTCGTTCGCGACCCACAGATTGCCGGTGCACGGGTCCCAGGTGAGCGCCGACACGTCGTTGACGGACGGCAGCGTGCTGAACTGCGAGAGGATCGTCCCGGCGCGGTCCATCTCGTAGACGACCTCACCTTCGTCGCCGACCCACAGGTTGCCGGTCACCGGGTCGACGAAGCCGCCGATCGGCTGGGCATTGGTCGTGCCAGTGGCGATCGGCGCGACCAGGCTGACGATCAGCGTGCCGGTCCGGTCGTACTGCGAGATCGTGTCGACGGTCTCGTCGAAGACCCAGATCGTGTCGTCGATCGGGTCGTAGGCGACGCCACCGGCGAACGAGCCGGTGTGGTTGAAGCTGCCGACGACGGTCTGCGCTGAGCAGAGCGGTGCGGCCGCGAGCGTGGCGAGGACGGCGAGAGTGCGCCTCATGGGGGAAGCTCCGCGGAGGTTCGGTGGTGAGCGAGCACGCCACGAGGGCGCGCCGAAGCGGGCCCGAGAGCCATCCGCGAGGATAGGCGGCTCGACCGGACGCCGGAACCGGGGTCGGCCCGGGGGCGTCCGCTCGATGCCTCGGCGGAGCCCCCGGACCGCCCGTGCCGCCGCGCGCGGCGGCGATGGGAGTGGAGGCGGCGGGAATCGAACCCGCGTCCCGTGACGCCCCGACGTGAGCCTCTACGTGCCTAGGACGTCTACTGGGTCTCGCCTCGGCAGCCCCGACGCCCAGGGTCTGTCTCGGCCAGCTCGGCTGGTGTCTCGCCCCGGCCGGGCAGAGCATCCGGTCGGGGCCAGCCTGCTGTGTGTCATCGGCCGCCGCCGCAGGCGAGCGACGACCGACGTGACTGCACTATCAGGCAGCCAGGGAGTAGTGCTGGTTGGCACTTGAGTTGGTCCCGGGTGTTTAGCGAGGCCTCCCGGGCACCTCGACACGCCACTCACGCCGTGACAGCGCCCGGTCGATACCGATCGCCCCCACAGGGCCCGACCGGCCGGGGCGGCCGTGCGGACCAGTGCGGCAAGCTAGAGGCTCGACGGTGCTCGCGCAAGCGGCCCCCGCTGGTGCAACATGCTGCCGGTGGTCGCGACCGGTTCGGTCGCTGGCTCCCGGCGAGCGGTCCTCGACCCTCGGTTCACATCCCCTTGACGTGAGGCCCGTAACCTCCCGGCCTGACTCCGCCGCCAGCCAGGATGAAACGAGAGAGCATCGTCGTCATCGAGGACGAGAACGACATCCTCGACGTCATCGAGTACAACCTCGCGCGCGAGGGGTACCGCGTGCGCGCCTTCCGCAACGGCGAGGAGGGTCTCGAGGCCGTGCGGCGCTTTGCCCCCGACCTCGTGCTGCTGGACCTGATGCTGCCCGGCCTCGACGGGCTCGAGGTCTGCCGGCGCCTGAAGCAGGACGCCGTGACGCGGTCGATCCCGATCATCATGGTCACCGCCAAGGGCGAGGAGACCGACGAGGTGCTCGGGCTCGGCGTCGGCGCCGACGACTACGTGACGAAGCCGTTCAGCCCGAAGGCCCTGGTCGCGCGGGTCGGCGCCGTGCTCCGGCGCGGTGCGCCGAAGGCGGATCGCGGCGCCGGCGAGCGCATCGTCTGTGGCGGCCTCGTCATCGACGCCGGGCGGCACGAGGTGCGCATCGACGACGAGCTCGTCAGCTTCACGGCGACCGAGCTGCGGCTGCTGCATTTCCTGGCCTCGCATCCGGGTCGCGTGTTCTCGCGCGACCACCTGCTGTCGCGCGTGATCGGCGAGGACGCCGTCGTCCTCGATCGCAACATCGACGTGCACGTCGGTGCGCTGCGCAAGAAGCTCGGTGCGTATCGAGCGCACGTCGAGACGGTGCGCGGCGTCGGCTATCGCTTCAACGACGCGGCGGTCGGCTGATGCGGGCGTCCGTCCGAGACCACCGCGCGCCGGCGCGGAACCAGGCGGCGGGCGCCGCGCGCGAGGCCGGCGAGCGGTGACGTCCCCCGACTCGACGCTCGGCTCGCGCTTCCTGTGGAAGGCCTTCGCCGGCTACGGCCTGCTGATCCTGCTGACCGTCGCCGTGCTCGGGGAGCTGATCACCGACCGCGTGCGCGACGACCTCGAAGCGGAGCTCACGCGCGAGCTGCGCGCCGCGGCCCACTGCGTCGCCGGGGAGGCGTTGCAGATGCTCCGCGAGCGCGGTGACGAGACCTCCCGTGGGTTCGGCGAGACCGTGCTCGCGACCGCCCGCAGCGCCGAGCTGCGCTTCACGTTGTTCGATGGTTCCGGGCAGGTGTTCGCCGATACCGCGGTGCCCGTCGACGAGCCTGCGGTGCTGGCCGGGGACGACGGTGGCTGGCGCGAGGCGCTGTCGGCCGGCGAGTTCTCCGGTCCGATCGGCGCGACGGCCGGCGGCGCTGCGGCGCTCGCGTTCGCACAGCGGCTCGACGACGACGGCGTCGCGCGGGGCGTGCTGCGCGCCTCGCGGCCGCGCGCCGCGGTCGATCGACCGATCGCCGCGGTCCGCGACCTCGTGCTGGCGGCGCTCGCGGTCGCGCTGCTCTCGGCGTTCGCACTGGCGTTCGCGCGCGCGCGCGCCATCGAGCGCCCGCTGCAGCGGATGAGCGCCGTCGCGCAGGCGATGGCGCAGGGCGATTTCTCGCACCGGCTGTCGATCGACGATCGCGACGCGTTCGGTGAGCTCGCGCACGCGCTCAACCAGCTCGGGTCGGTGAGCCGCGACCGCATCGACGTGATGGCGACCGACCGCAGCCGCGTGCTCGCGATCCTCGGTGCCATGGTCGAGGGTGTCGTCGCGGTGGACGAGGACGAGTGCATCGTGCACCTGAACACCGCGGCGGCGCGGATCCTCGACACGCAGTCCGGGCACGCGATCGGTCGGCGCGTCTGGGAGGTCACGCGGATCCGCGAGGTGTCCGACATCCTGGCGCAGGCGCTGCGGACCGGCGAGGAGCGATCGGCGCAGGTGCGCGTCGTGGCACCGCCGCGCGACCGCTGGGTCGAGCTGCACGCGAGCCCGCTGCACGACTCCGACGGCGTCGTCGCGGGCGCGGTCGTCGTGCTGCACGACGTGTCGGACCTGCGCCGGTTGGAGGCGATCCGCCGTGACTTCGTGGCGAACGTCAGCCACGAGCTGAAGACGCCGATCACTGCGATCCGCGGCATGGTCGAGACGGTGCTCGACGATCCCGACATGGACGAGCAGCACCGGCAGAGCTTCCTGCGCCGCATCCGCGAGCAGACCGGGCGGCTCGCGACGCTCGTCGTCGACCTGCTGACGCTGTCGCGGCTCGAGGCCGAGGGTAGCGCGCACGAGCTCGAGGTGCTCGATCTGCGCGTGCCGGTGCGCGAGTCCCTGCAGGCGCTCGCCGAGCCGGCGGCGCTGCGCGGGATCGAGGTCGAGCTCGAGGAGCCGGATCGCCCGGTCAGGGTGCTCGGCGATCTCGAGTCGCTGCGGCTCCTCGCGAGCAATCTGCTCGACAATGCGGTCAAGTACACCCCGCAGGGCGGTCAGGTCTGGCTACGGCTGCGTACCGACGCCGACCACGCGATCCTCGACGTCGTCGACACCGGCATCGGCATCGATCGCAAGCATCTCGACCGGATCTTCCAGCGCTTCTATCGCGTCGACAAAGCGCGCTCGCGGGAGCTCGGCGGCACCGGGCTGGGGCTCTCGATCGTCAAGCACGTCTGTGCGACTCACCGCGGCGACGTCAGCGTCGAGAGCGAGCCCGGCCGTGGCAGCACGTTCCGGGTGCGCCTGCCGCTGGTCTGAGCCCGCCGCGTACCCACTCGTTCGAACACCGCATTCCGCCAGCCTTCGAGACCTTCGATGACCCAGCACCTGCGCCGCGACCTCGAGATGCTCAAGCGGGAGATCCTCGACATGGGCGCGATGGTGGAGGCGGCGGTCAACAAGGCGATGTCCGCGTTGGTCGACCGGCGCGTGACGCTCGCCGTGGAGGTCGAGAACGCCGACGAGACGATCGACGCGAAGGAGATCGCGGTGGAGGCCCTGTGCACGCGAATTCTCGCATTGCATCAGCCGGTCGCCTCGGATCTTCGCTTCGTGCTCGCCACGCTGAAGGTGAACAGCGATCTGGAGCGGATGGGCGATCTCGCGAAGAACATCGCCGAACGCGCCCGCTACCTCGGCGAGCACGATCCGCTCGCACTGCCGCCGGAGTTCAGCGAGCTGGCGGAGCGCACGCGCACGATGGTGCGCGAATGCCTCGATGCATTCGTGCAGCAGGATCCGGTGCTCGCCGAGCGCGTGCTGGCGCAGGACGACCGGATCGACGAGCTCAATCGGCGCATGTTCGCGCTGATGGAGGAGCGGATGCGGAAGGACGGCAATACCGTCGGTCGCGGGCTGCAGGTGCTGTCCTGCTCGCGGCACCTCGAGCGCATCGCCGACATGGCGACCAACGTCTGCGAGGAGGTCGTCTACCTGGTGCGGGGCGAGGTGATCCGCCACCGCAATGGCGCGCCGCGCGCGTGACGCGACGCTGCCGATCCCGGTCGGCTCAGCGCGCGCGCCGCGCCACGACCACGCCGAGAGCGGCCATCAGCGCGACGCCGAGCAGCGCGAGCGGGAGCCCGAGGCGCTGGCCGAGCGGACGGTAGCGGAACTCGACGACGTGGCGACCCTCGCGCAAGGGCACCGCCCGGAACGCGAGATCCGCCGCCAGCAGCGGCGCGGGCTCGCCATCGACGCGCACGGTCCAGCCCGGTGCGAGTGCGTCCGCGAGCACGAGGTAGCCGCGGCCGGGTCCGAGGTCGGCCCGCACGATGACCGTGTCGCCGCGGTCGCGGACGAGCTCGGCATTCGCATCGGTGGCCGGCCGCAGCGGCTCGAAGCCGAGCGGCGGTCGTTCGACGACGACGTCGTCCAGCGTGCGGGCCTCGCCGAGGCGTAGCGCGCGTTCCGCCGCATCGGCGTCGTCGACCTCGATCGCACGGAACGCGAGGCGCACGCGCGGTGCGCTCGGCGGTGCGGCAAGCGGTGAGCCGGGCGGCCCGAGCGGAGCCGTCTCGGTCAGCGGCGCCGCGCCGATCGCCGGCGTCGAGCGGCCGACGTCCGGTCGGTCGGCGACGACCGCGGCGATCGCCGCGCGCTTCGCGAGCACCGAGCGGAACGCCGCGGCGCTGCGGGGCGGGCGCACGGACGCGCGGGCGCCGACGCGCACCGACCCGGCCTCGAGCAGCTCGAGGTAGCGGGCGCTGCGCTCCAGGATGGCGTCGCCGTGGCCGTCGATCGTCGCGACGTCGCGCAGCGCCAGCCAGCCGCCCGGCACCGGCTCCGCGCTGGCGAGCGTGACGACGCGCGTGCCGTCGGTCGGCAGCCGTGCGGAGCGATCGCCGTCGTCGCAGGGCACGGGTGCGCGCGAGGCGAACAGCACGCCGATCGCGATCAGCTCCGCCAATGCCACGGCGCCGATCGCGGTCTTCAGGCGCAGGATGCCGAGGCGCCGCCATGCGAGCAGCAGTCCTGCGAGGATCGTCAGTCCGGCCGCCGGCGCGATCGCGCACACGCGCAGGCGCGCGATGACCGGGTCGAGCAGCGCCGGATCGTCGGTGCCGAGCAGGCGCGCGATCGGCTCGCGCGCGAGCTGCAGGGGCGGCAGCAGGGACAGCGCGAGCAGGGCGACACTCGACAGCACCAGCCACGCGGTGACCGGGACCGCGAACGCGCGCTGCCCCGGCGCGTCGAGGAAGCCCTCCAGCGCGAAGCCGACCAGCACCGCGACCGCCAGGTGGAACAGCGCGAGCGACGCTCCCGGTCGGTGGGGTGCGGCGCTGGTCGCCCACGCGACCGCATCGCCGACCGGGCCGTCGACCGCCAGCAGGAGCCCGAGCCCGAGCGCACCGAGCCAGAACAGGCTCATCGCACTGCGCTTCGGCCGCAGCGTTCCGAGCACGGCGACCAGCAGCGCGAGCACACCCGGGTAGAGCGCGCTCTCGAGCCCGTCGGCCCGTGGCGCGAGCGCGCGCAGACCCTCGGGAGGCGCGACGCCGCCGGCCTCGCCGAACACCCCCGGCGCGAGCAGCGCGAGCAGCGCGGCGGCGGGCTGCAGTCGCCGCACCGGTGGCTCGGCAGGCTGGCGGAGCACGGCCGCGTGCATCCAGGCGTCGAGCCACAGCGGTGCGGTCAGCAGCGCGGCGACCGCGAGACCGAGCAGCGCGGTGCCCAGCGCGGCAGTGCGCTCGGTGCGGTCGATCGCCGACAGGCCGAACACGATCATCGCGACCGCGAGCAGCGCGCCTAGCGAGGCGGTCGCGGTGCCGCCGGTCAGGAACGCGATGCCGAGCGCCATGCCGAGGCCGATCGCCGGCAGCGGGCGTCGCGTCGAGAACAGGCAGCGCCACGCGCACTCGATGGCGAGCGGCAGCCACGCGGCCGCGGCGAGCTCCGGCAGCCGGCCGGCGGCGCAGGTCGCGTACCAGCCGAGCGCGTAGATGCCCGCGCCCACGAACGCCGAGTAGCGCGACAGCGACAGCACCCGCAGCAGCCGGAAGCAGAGCACGCAGGCGAGCGCCGCGTGCAGGAACGTGACCAGGGCGTGGCCCGGGCCGACCGGCAGCAGCCCGAGCAGCCAGAACGGCAGGTAGCCCACCGGCGCGCCGCTGGCGGCGCGGAACGGCTCGCCGAAGCGCGCGTGCGCGTTCCACGACGGCCAGCTGCCGGTCTCCCGCGCGGTGCGCACCGCCGCGTGCATCGCCGGAGCGAGGATGGTCTCGGTGACGGCCGGCTCCTCGCGATCGTCGCAGCTCGCGAGCTGAGCGGGCGGTAGCGCGACCCGGTAGCCGGCGATGCCGAGGACGCCCGGCAGTTGCGGCACGGCCGCGAGCGCGACGAGCAACAGGACGGCCAGCACGGCCTCGCGTCTGCCGGTTCCGAAGAGACTCACTGGACCGTGCCCGTTGCGAGACCGTGGATCGCGGCGAGCCCGCGCCCTGCCCGCGCAGGGCGACCGGCCAGGAGCCGGTCTCGGCAGGCTCCGCCGCTGGGATCGGCCATGCCGGGCCGTTCCCTTGAGCGCCCGCGGGGCGCCCATCGCAGCGCGTCGCGGGCGCTGCGCTACCGGCACAGCTCGACGTCGAGCCCGGCGCTCATCGCGACGCCCTGCGGCGCTCCCGCATCGACGACGAGCGCCTGCGCGACGATGCGCGCGCCCGCCAGCAGGGGATCTGCCGGGATCGACAGCGGCAACCCCGCCGCGCCGGCCCCGGTCCAACCGGTCGGGCCCGACAGCTGGAGCGGCACCGCGACGAGGAGCTTGCCTGGATCGACCCACAGCGTGCCGCCGAGGAACGGCAGGCCCGGCGCGGTGTCGGCAGCGAGCAGCAGCGCGGCCGGCGCGCCGCCGAGGCCGCCCGCGACGACGAGCCCGAACCCGGCGTTCCCCGCGCGTGGGAATCCGCCGACCGGCAGGAGCTGCGGGGCGATCCCGCCCGCACCGCTGGTCGGGCTGCCGACCGGGTGCGGCCAGCGGCCGGCCGACAGGCCGACCGCCACGCCGAGGCCGTCGCCGGGATCGACCACCCCCAGGAACGTGTCGCAGTGCTCGTTCACGGCGCCGGCGACGACGATCTGGCCGCCCGAGGTGAGATTCAGCACGCCGTCCGGCGACACGTCGAACGCGTCGCTGTGACTGCTCTGCGAGAGCTGCGTGCCCGCCAGCGTCGACTCGACGTGGAGCATGGTCAGGTCGAACGTGCCCGCGGTGCTGGTCGCCGGCTGCAGCGCGAGCGTGCCCAGATCCGTGCGCAGGCTGACCGGCGATGCGGTCGCCTGGATCCCGTGGTTCATCAGCGCGATCCACCAGTCGCCCGCGACCATCGGTGCGGACCGTGCGGAGCCCTTGCGCAGCCCGACCGTCATCGAGATCTCGGTGCCGCTGCGGAGGATCCAGAAGAACACGTCGCCAGCCGGCGCGACCGCGCCGGTCGCGCCGATGCCGGTCGTCACGGTGCCATCCGGAGCGACGCTGTAGGTGCCGTTGTTCGGCCCGTAGCTGGCGGTCGTGACGCTGCCCCCGAACGGCAGCGTGCGGCGCGTGCCGCTGTGCCGGTAGCCGCCGACGCCGTCGAAGTCGATCGTGCCGGCGTCGGCGACGACCGCCATCCCGGCCGACGGGTTGCGCTGGCTGAACCGCACCAGGTGCCAGCTGCCCGCCAGCGACGCAGCGGTCTTGCCGCTCGACAGGGCGGCGCCGACCAGCAGCACCGACTCGTCGCTGTGCTCGCTGTGGCGCGTGCGGACGACGACGCCGCCGTCGGTGCGCAGGAACAGCCAGTCGGGGTCCGCGCCGGGCAGCGCGGGCACCCACTCGAGGACCACGGTGCCGTCGGTGCGCACGTCGTAGCTGCCGGTCCCGGTCTGCACCGGGCTCATCGACGCCGTGCCGCCGGGGCACACCGCGTAGGTCGTGACCGACAGCCCGAAGCGGCCGTTTGGCGTGAACGTCAGGGTCCCTTCGTCGCCGAACACCGTCGGCGTCGGATTCGGGCCGCAGGGGCCCGCGAAGCCAGCGCCGAGCGAACCGAAGCGCACCGTGCCGGAGAGCGGCACCACCCCCTGGGCGACGGCCGCGGAAGCGAGCGCGAGCAGAGTCAGCAGTCGGTACATCGAATCGACCTCCGTGGGCCCGCCGGAGGCTCCGGCTCGCCGCGGGTCGCGGTGACGCCGGGGCGCAGCGGGTCCGAACACAGACCCATCGCGACCGACCGCAGCGTCGCGCGGCGTCTCGCGCGCCGGCGGCGGTGGCAGGCCGCGGAGCGAGTACCTCGGATCAGAACCCGGTGCGCGCGCCGGGAGTTTCGCGGGGAGCTCGCGCGGGCGACGGCGGGTGGCGCGCCTCGGGAGTTGCTCCCGACCGCGCGCGCCGGGGCTGTCGGCGAGTTGGCGCGGGCGCCACACTCCCCGCGGAGGTGTCCGTGAACCCGTTCCCGATCCCGTTCCGCCGTGAGCTGACCCGCGCGCTGGCCTGCGCCGCGTGTCTCGGGACGCTCGGCGCCCAGGCGACCGCGCCGGCCGGAGCGAGCTACCGCGAGATCGACTATGCGACGCTCGACCGGTCGATCGTCGCCGAGCCGGACTACGCCGCGGAGCCGCGCTACGCGCTGTTCGTGTTCGGCCACGCCGGCGAGGCGCGGATGTGGGCCGTGCTCGACAAGAGCGATCCGGCGCTCGACCACTACGACGTGCTCTACTTCGACCGCGATGCGGACGGCGACCTGACGGACGACGGCGAGCGGATCGCCGGCCGCTACGACGAGGGCCGCGCCAAGGCGGGCATGGCGGTCACGCTGCGCATCGGCGAGCTCGCCGTGCCCGGCACGGACCTCGTTCACACCGACTTCGTGATCTGCACGGTGCCGAAGTCCGGCCGGCGAGGTGTCTGGTTCCGGCTGAAGTGGAACGGCGGGACGACGGTCTCGGGCGGCTACGGTGCGACCGGCATGGACACGACCGCATGGGCGACGTCACCGGCGGCGGCTCCCGTGCTGCGGCCCGACCCGAACGGCCCGCTGTCGTTCGGGACCTGGGGCGATGACCGCATCGAGATGAAGATCGGTGGCGCGACGCACGTCAACGTGATCGCCGGCAATCGTGGCTCCGGGCCCGACACCCTCGCGGTCGTCGACGAGGACTTCATCGACCTGCTGCTCGACGAGCTCCGCGTGACGGTCATCGCGCGTCGCGCCGACGGCGGGGAGGTCCGCACGATCTCGCGGATCACCGAGCATTGTTGAGGCATCCTCTATGACGGCGCGGTCCGCGTCGCCTCCGATGCCACCCCGGGTGCCGCGATCCTGCGGATCGAGCTGATCTCGACGACCGGTGTGACCTGCGTCCCGACGGACGTCCCGGTGGTGCTGCGCCACTGAGGTGGACCGCGCGCCGCCGGTCCCCGGCCGATCGTCGTCGCTGCCGTCGGCCCCGGATGGGGCCGCGCTCCGAATCGCCTCGCGGTGGGGCGGGCGGACCGGCGCGAAACAGCGAGCCGTGCACCGGCGACCGGCGAGCGCCCGTCGGGTATCGTGGTCCGCCGCGATGGCGCACCTGTCCGCACTCGAGAGAGACGCGCTCGACGAGCTGGCGAAGCAGATTCGCGAGCGGTTCGGCGCTCGCGTTCGGCGGCTCGTGCTGTTCGGTTCGCGGGCACGACGGGAAGGTCGTCACGACAGCGACCTCGACGTGTTCGCGTTGGTCGACGGCCTGGTGCGGGGCGAGCGGCGAGCGATCCAGGATCTCGCGTTCGACATCGGACTCGAGCATGGTCTCGTCATCTCTCCGATCGCGGTGGCCACCGAGTCGTGGCGTGACGAGACCCCGCTCGCTGGCGAGATCGCGCGCGACGGAGAACCGCTATGAGCGGCACCGGTTGGTCGTCCGCGGGTCTCCATCTCGCCCGCGCGCGCGAGGCGCTGCAGGCGGCGCGCGTGCTCACGGCTGCCGGGCATCACGCCGATGGCGTCACGCGCGCCTATTTCGCGGTCTACCACGCGGGCTGCGCGCTGCTCGCCTCGATCGGGCGGTTCGCGCGCACCCACGACGGCGTGCGCGCCCTGGTCGCCGAGCACTTCGTGCGGCCCGGCACGCTGGGCCGCGAGCACGGCCGCGTGCTGGCGCGGCTGGCGGCCGACCGTGGCGAGGCGGACTACAACGTCGCCGCGGAGTTCTCGCGCGAGGACGCCGAGCAGGACGTCCAGCTGGCGGATGCGTTCCTCGCCGCGGTCGACGCCCTGCTCGCGCGCGGACCCTGAGTCGCCATCCACTGGGGTTGCCGCGACCGCGCGGGGCTCACGAGTCCGGGTCGCGCCGGTCCGGAGCGCCGGCGATCGCGGGCTCGTCCGGCCGGCGCCGGCGCCGCGCCCAGCGCAGCGCGAGCACGCCGCCGACCAGCGCCAGGAGGCTCGCCGCGATCCCCGCGCGCAGGCGCGGTGCCGTGTAGCGGAACGTGACGCGCTGCGGTCCGGCCGGCACCGGCACGACGCGCATGAACAGGTTACCGCGCGCGATCGGCAGCTCGCGCGGCGGGTCGCCGGCGAGCTCGGCGGTCCAGCCCGACAATGCGGCATCGCACAGCACCAGCAGGCCGGCCGGGCCGTCGGCGACCTCGAGCGCGACCTCGTCGGGCCGGTCCTCGACGAAGCGGACGGCGCGCGGGACAGAGTCCGCCGGCAACGTTCCGGCCGGCACGGCCTCGCGCAATGCTGCCGCGACGGCCGGCATCGCGAGCACGGCGGCGCGCGGGTCGAGGTCCGCGGCGAGCAGCGCGGCGACGAGATCGTGCTCGGCCGCGAACGGCTCGCCGCGGGCGTCGCGGTCGCGGACCGCATGGACGACGAAGGCGCGCGGCAATGCACGCGGCCGGTCCTGCACGACGAAGGTCTCGCCGCGCGCGCCGCGCAACGGCTCGCACAGCATGGCGCCGGCGTGCTCGACGGGGGTCTTCGCGAGCACGACGTCGACGCCGCACAGGTCGAGGAACGGACGGTCGAGCGTCGCGTCGTCGGGGAAGGTGCGCGGCCAGAACTCGCGCAGCATCCGCTCGGGGCCGAGCAGGTCGCGCAATGCGGCAGACGACCAGGCGTCGACGAACGCGTACGCCTGCAGATCACGGATGCGCTCGGGGAACAGCGTGCCGGCCGGCAGGGCCGACGGGATCTCGTTGACGTCGTCGACGCGGACGACGGTGATCCCGCCGCGGCCGGCGCGCTCGCGGTCGAGCTCCCGCAGCCGGGCGTGGATCGGCGTGTCGCTCGGGTCGTCGGGCAACGGGCGGCCGGAGACGTGCGGGTAGGCGAGCACGAACAGCTCGGCGACCGTGGCGACGGTGGCGACCGCGGCGATCAGCAGCCGGATGCGCAGCGACCGCACCAGGCCGAGCGCGACGAGCACGATTCCCGCACCGCCCAGCGCGAGCGCCGCGCGGGCGAGCGCGGCGTCGAGTCGCTCGGTGGCCGCGCGCAGGCTCGGCTCGCCGCCGAGCGCATTGCGCACCGCATCGGCCGTCAGCCCGGGCGCCTGCGGCTCGTAGCGCTGCCTCAGCGCCTCGACGATCGCACCGTGGTCGCCGAGCGGCGAGCCGTGCGCGAGCCACGCGGCGACCGCGGCGGCGGCGAGCGCGACGATGCCGGCACCGAGCGCCGCGCGCGAGCGGTGCTGGCGCATGCACGCGTCGAGCCCGGCGGCGGCGAGCGCCGGCACCAGCAGGGCGAGCGGCGCGACGTAGCGGAGCGGTGGCACGCTGCCGACGACCGGTACCTGCGCCAGGAATCGAAGGGCGGACGGTGCCGCCGCGAGCGCGGCGAACACCGCGGCGAGCCCGAGCAGCACGAACCGGGTACGGCCGCGCCCGCGCACCGCCCCGATCCCGGCGAGCAGCAGGGGCAGCGTGCCGACGAACACCGTGTACTCGGTGAAGTTGAAGTTCGGCGGGAACAGCAGCACCTCGGCGCCGGCCTGATTCGTGTAGCGCACGTCGTGCAGCAATGCGCTGAGCGCGCTCTGCCCGTAGTGCGGCAATGCGCCGGGCTCGCCGAACGCGGTCGGTAGCAGGTAGCCGAGGTAGCCGCAGCTCGCGAACGACTGCACCTGCAGCGACGCGAAGTCCTGCGCGACCTCACGGTTCGATTCGGGGAAGAACGCGAGCATCGGCAGCAGCTGGACGCCGCTGAGCAGCGCGCCGCCGGCGACGCCGGCGCCGAGCACGAGCGCACGCCCGAGCGTCGCGCGGCTGCCGTCGGCGCGCAGACCGCCGGCGAGCAGCGCGAGCGACCACAGCCCGGCGCAGACGAGGCAGGCGACCGCGTACGGCGGGAATCCCGCCAGCAGCGTGCCCGCCGTGCAGAGCGCGAGGCCGAGCGCCGGAGCGACCCGCGCGCGCGGCCCGCCGGACGCGAGGCAGATCCGCCGGCAGGCCAGCAGCAGGCCGGGCAGGTAGATCAGCGCGTCGAGCCGCATGTAGAAGTGGGCATTGGCGGTCGCCGTTCCGCCGACGCCGAACGCCAGCGCGCCGAGCAGGGCGGCGGGCACCGAGCGCCCCAGGTCGCGCAGCAGCGCGAAGGCGAGCAGGCCGGCGAGCGCCATCGCGAGCCATGCCTTGAACGCCAGCCCGCGCACCGGGTCGTCGAGCAGCAGCAGCGCGGTCGTCGGCGGGTGGGCGAGCCCGGCGAGGCCATTGGCGAACAGCGGCGCCCCGAAGCGCGCGTACGGGTTCCAGCCGGGGAAGCGCCCGGCGGCCAGCTCCTCCTTCGCGAGCGCGATCTCCGGGAGCACCAGCGCGGGGATCTCGGTGACGTCGAGGTTCTCCGGCCACTCCTGCTGGGCGGCGAGCTCGGCATCCGACAGCAGCATCGCCTTCGGCGGGAACCGCGCCAGGTCGAACGGCACGAACGCCCGTTCACCGCTCAGGCACGGTCCCAGCAGCGCCGCCGGCGCGATGCAGAGGGCGAGCAGTGCGCCCAGCCAGGCGCGCCGCGACGTGGGAGACGCTCGGTTCACGGCGGCGATCGTCGCAGGTGACCGCCTGCCGCGCGAGTGTCGCGGTCACGCGATCGCGCCGTCCGAGAGGATCGCGATCACCGCATGCGAGCTCGCAGAAGACGCGTCGAGGCCCGCGACTGCGCGAGGTCGGAGCCCGGGCAGGCGGCACGGATCGAATCCCACGCGCAGGAGCGAGCTGACGGACCGTAGCAGGGAGCTGCCTGGCCGGCGAAGCTCCCGCCCTGATCCGGATTGCTCGCCCGTTCGCCTGGGTGCAGCCTCGGCGCCGGTGCGGGTACCGGTACCGGGGCAGACAGACTCGCCTGCGCCGGCCGGCGTGTCGCCGTGGTGAGACCACGCGAGGTTCGTCGCCACGAGCAGCGACCTGCACGCGGTCGTTCGTCCGCGACCCGTGGAAGCCATCGAGCATCGCCACGAGATGGGCCGCCAGCGCTCCTTCCCCACTGCCTTCCGCACTGCCTTCCGCACTGCCTTCCGCACTGTCTTCCGCACTGGGAGGCCCTGCACGAGCGCGTATTGTCCGGAATCTCGATTGCATTGTCAGCGCATGAGTCGTGTATTTGCGTCCGGACGTACTGGGGAGAATCCGGGAGACGGGTCTGACCGCCCATGTGAGATTCCGCCATCGTGGCGAAATGCGGCTGACGCGCTGTGGGGGGGGCTGATGCCACGCCGCGCGGCTCGGTGAATTGCAAGACCTTGAGTCCCTTGCACCCAGGTCACTGGAGTTCTCGGACCGGACGGGGGTGCGGGGATCGATGGCGCATCGGGGCGACGTCGCAGCGGTGTGTCGGACACGTGAAGGTCCGGTCAGGTTCCACAGACGGCACCGGCGAAATCCGCTCGGGGCGCGCCGACGTTCCCGGCGAGGATCGCCCCGGTCGCGGGGTGCGAGCGGAGGCCCGGTCTCGGAGCGGCCTCGGCGTCGCGCCGAAACACCGCTCTCCGGCTCGTCGTTGGGCCGCAGACCGCATGCAACCGACCGGCATCGTCTTCGACGTCCAGCGCTTCTCGCTCCACGACGGGCCGGGACTGCGGACGACGGTATTCCTCAAGGGCTGTCCGGCTCGGTGTCTGTGGTGCCACAACCCGGAGAGCCAGGACCCGCGGCCGGAGGTGCTGGTGTCCGCGCAGCGGTGCGTCGGCTGCGGCGCGTGCGTCGCGGCGTGCCCACTCGGCACGCCGGAGCCGGGCCGGCCGCGGAGCGCGGGCGAGCGCGCGGTCTGTCTGCGGTGCGGCGCGTGCGTCGACGCGTGCCCGACCGGGGCCCGGCGGCTGGTCGGGCGCCCTGCGACGGTCACCGAGGTGATGGCCGACGTGCTCGCCGATCGGATCTTCTTCGAGGAGTCGGCGGGCGGCGTGACGTTCTCCGGCGGCGAGCCGCTGATGCAGTCGGAGTTCCTGGTCGCGCTGCTCCGGGCAGCGCGCGACGCCGGCCTGCACACGGCGGTCGAAACCTGCGGCGCGGTCGCGTGGCGGCGGCTCCGGGCGGTTGCGCCGCACGCCGACCTGTTCCTCTACGATCTCAAGGTCTTCGACGAGGAACGCCACCGAGCGGTGACCGGCCTGTCGGGCCGTCAGGTGCTCGACAACCTGCGGGCGCTCGCGCGGATCCACGACGACGTCCGCGTGCGCATCCCGGTGGTCCCGGGCGTCAACGACGACCTCGACGGCCTGCGGCACAGCGCGCGCTTCGTCGCCGCGCTTCGTGGGGTGCGGCACGTCGACCTGCTGCCGTATCACGCGACCGGCGCGACGAAGTTCGCAGCAACGGGGCGCGATTACCCGCTGATCGACGTCGCGCCGCCGTCCGCCGAGCGGATGGAAGCGTGCGCGGCGCCGTTCCGCGCGGTCGGACTCGAAGTGCACATCGGAGGAGACGGACATGAATGCACGGACCGAACGGCTGCGGAGTGAGAGCCTCGCGGCGCGACCGACGCTCTCGTCCGAGCGCGCCGAGCTGCTGACGAGCTTCTACCGCGAGAACGACGGGCGCTGGTCGGTGCCGGTGATGCGCGCCAGGTCGTTCCTGCACCTGTGCCGGCACAAGTCGATCCACATCGGCGACGGCGAGCTGATCGTCGGGGAGCGGGGTCCCCGGCCGAAGGTCGTCCCGACCTACCCCGAGCTGACCTGCCACAGCCTCGAGGACCTCGACATCCTCCACAGTCGGCCGAAGACCTCGTACGCGGTGCCGCCGGAGTGCCGCAGGGCGTACGCGGAGACGGTGATCCCGTACTGGCGCGGCCGGTCGCTGCGCGACCGGATCTTCCCGGCGTTGCCCGAGGCGTGGCACGCGGCGTACGCCGCGGGGATGTTCACGGAGTTCATGGAGCAGCGCGCCCCGGGCCACACCGTGCTCGACGACAAGATCTACCGTAGGGGGTTGCGCGACCTCCAGGCGGACATCGCGGCCGAGGAGGCGGCGCTCGATTTCGTGGTCGATCCGCGCGCGCACGACCGGCGCGAGCAGCTCGACGCGATGCACATCGCGTGCGAGGCGGTGATGCTGCTCGCCGAACGCCACGCCGAGCTCGCCGAGTCCGTGGCGCAGCGCGAGCCCGACGCGACGCGCCGCGCGGAGCTGGAACGCATCGCCGCGGTCTGCCGGCGCGTGCCGGCGCACGCGCCGCGCGACTTCCACGAGGCGCTGCAGAGCTACTGGTTCTGCCACCTCGGCGTGATCACGGAGCTCAACGGCTGGGACGCGTTCAGCCCGGGTCACCTGGACCAGCACCTGATGCCGTTCTACCGGCAGGGTCTGGCCGACGGCTCTCTGACCGACGCGGCCGCGCGCGAGCTCATCGAGTGCTTCTTCGTCAAGTTCAACAACCACCCCGCGCCGCCGAAGGTCGGCGTGACCGCGGCGGAGAGCGGGACCTACACCGACTTCGCGAACATCAACATCGGCGGCCTCCTGTCCGACGGCGCCGACGGCTCGAACCCGGTGTCACACCTGCTGCTCGACGTCGTCGACGAGATGCACCTGCTGCAGCCGAGCTCGAACCTCCAGCTCTCGCGCAAGAGCCCGGACGTGTTGATCGAGCACGCGCTGCGCGTCGTGCGCAAGGGCTACGGCTTCCCGTCGATCTTCAACGCCGACGCCGTCGTCGAGGAGCAGCTCCGCCAGGGCAAGACGCTCGAGGACGCGCGTGCCGGCGGCTGCAGCGGCTGCGTCGAGGTCGGCGCGTTCGGCAAGGAGGCCTACATCCTGACCGGCTACTTCAACCTGCCGAAGGTGCTCGAGCTCGCGCTGCACGACGGCGTGGATCCGCGGACCGGCGCGCAGCTCGGGCCGCGGACGGGATCGGACTTCGCGAGCTTCGATGAGCTGTTCGGTGCGTTCGAGCGGCAGCTCCGCCACTTCCTCGACGTCAAGATCGGCGGCAACCAGATCATCGAGCGGATCTACGCGACGGCGATGCCGGCGCCGTTCCTGTCGGTGCTGACCGACGACTGCATCCGCAAGGGCGTCGACTACAACGCCGGCGGCGCGCGCTACGACAACTCGTTCATCCAGGGCGTGGGCATCGGCACGATCACCGACTCGCTCGCCGCGCTCCGGCAGGAGGTGTTCGAGACCGGCGAGCGGACGCTCGGGGAGCTCGTCGCGGCGCTCGACCACGACTTCGCGGGCGACGACGCGCTCCGGCAGCGGCTCTGGAACCGCACGCCGAAGTGGGGCAACGACGACGACCGGGCCGACGAGCTGATGCGGCGGGTGTTCGACGCGTTCTTCGCAGCCGTCGACGGGCGGCCGAACACGCGGGGCGGCCGCTACCGCATCGAGATGCTGCCGACGACCTGCCACGTCTACTTCGGCTCGGTCACCGGCGCGACACCGGACGGGCGCCGCGCCGGCGCGCCGTTGTCGGAGGGCATCTCGCCGGTGCAGGGCGCGGACCGTAAGGGCCCGACCGCGGTGCTGAAGTCGGCCGGCAAGATGGACCACGTCCGGACCGGTGGCACGCTCCTGAACATGAAGTTCACGCCCGAGCTCCTCGTGGGGGACGCGGGCGTGCGGCGGCTCACCCAGCTGGTCCGCGGCTACTTCAAGCTCGACGGCCACCACGTCCAGTTCAACGTGGTCGACGCCGACACGCTGCGCGCTGCGAAGGCCGATCCCGGAGCGCACCGCGACCTGATCGTCCGCGTCGCCGGCTACAGCGACTACTTCTGCGACCTGTCCGAGGCTCTGCAGGACGAGATCATCGCCCGCACCGAGCACAGCGCGCTGTGATCGGTGCGGGGCGCGCGGAGGTCACGGGATCGTGGCGCGGATCGCGTTCGTGAACACGATCGGGATGGCCGCCGATGCACCGCTGTCGAAGCCGAGCATCTGCGCCGAGAAGAACCCGCCGGCCACCGCGTTCGTCAGCGGCAGGGAGAGCCCCACGTGGCCGAACGGCGACGGCCGCGGGGTCGTCGGCTGGTCGCCGATCTCGGCGACGCCGTTCGCGCTGCCGATCACGGGTGTGCTTCCGGCAAGCGTGCGGACTCAGCCGGAATCCACGCGTTCGCAGAGGCAGCCGCTCGCCCGGACCGCTCCCCCGCGGTCCGCAGGCGTTGGCGCCGATCACCCCGAGGCCGCGGCGGCGCCGATCTTCTCGAGCGTCGCCGCGAAGCTCCAGGGCATCCAGTCAGCGGGCGCCTCGGCGACGCGCTGGTGGTGGAGCTGGAGGGCGACCAGGTAGTCGAACGGGTCCGCTCCGCACAGCTCCGCGGTGTGGATCAGGCTCATGAACAGGTCGCCAACCCGAGCGCCGTTCGGCGTCTTGTAGAACATCGCGTTCTTGCGGTGGAGGATCGCCGTCTTCAGCACGCGCTCGCAGATGTTGTTGTCGAGTGGCGCTCCCGGCTCGCGCAGGAACAGCGTCAGCCCGGCCCAGTGCTTTCGCATGTAGACGATCGACTCGCCGAGGCTGGAGTTCGGCTCGACCTTGCGGTCTTCGATCTGGTCGTCGAGCCAGCCTTCGAGCGCCGCCATGAGCGGCTGGCTGCGCTCCTGGTGCAGCGCGAGCCGCTCGGCTGGCGACAGCTCGCGCTGGCGTGCTTCCGCGTCGTGCAGATAGACCTGACGAAGCGTCTCGAGGACGAATGCGACCTCATCGGGGAAGCTCTCTGCGACCTCGACGAACTTCCGTCGTGCATGCGCCACGCACCGGGAGAGCAACGCTTCGAAGTCGCCACAGGTGTTGTGGGACAAGGCGTCGCACATGTGGATCGGACGGGGCAGGTCGGCTGCCCGCCGCGCGAGGACGTCTGCCAGATTCTCGCCGGCGCGACGCTGCCCGGTGAGGAACAGCGCGATGTGGTGGCCGTGGCCGATCGCGACGATTCCGGACGTGTACGTGCCGGTCCGTTCGGCCCCGTCCTCCTCGATAGGAGTCGGGACCTCCAGGATCTTCATTCGCGTGTCGTCGTTGTGCAGCACTTCGCCTTGGGCTGCCTGCCGGATCAGCTCGTCGTGAGCGGGCGCGATCGGATCGGCCGCTGCATCGACGAGCTCCCACTGGGTCGCTGCGGGCAACGGGATGCCCAGGTTGTGCTGCAGCTTCTCGATGCGATTGAACGGCACCCCGCAGCCGTACTTCAGGAGCGCGATCATGCTCGCGGCGGTCTCGTCGTACTTCGCGTCGCCGATGCCCGGCGGCGCTTGCGCAGCGTAGATCGTGCCGCACAGCCCGCAGCGCAGCCGCTCGAGCTCGTAGACCGCCGCGCTCAAGGGCGCCACGCCGGTCACCCGCACCAGGACCTTCGGCATCGCCATCGAGTGGAGCTTGCCGCGCTCGCAGTCCGGACAGCGATCGCCAGGCTTCAATGAGTCGTGGTCGACGGCGATCCGCTTCGCCCCACGGTAGGCCGACGCCCCGTTGCGACCATGGCCTTTCGGCTTCGGCTCAGCCGCGTACTCCGGCTCGGGCGAGCCGTCTGCTCTGGGCTCGGCTCTGCAACCGCCTCGTGGCTCTCGTCCGTTGACGCGGCGGCTTCGTGGCTCGGATCCGGTGGCGCGCTGCCGACCTCGTCGCCGCCCTCGTCGGTGGCCGCGCGGTCGCCGAGCACCTTGCTCGTCTTCTCCGTGCTCGCGCCGAACAGCAGTCGGCGGAGCCGACGGATCGACGCGCCCTTCAGCTCCAGCTCGCGCGTGAGGAACGCGAGCGTGTCGACCGCCGACCGCAGCGTCTGGAGATCCGCGGCCCCGAGCGGCGCCGTCCGTGCGCGCTCGAGGATCGCTTCGAGAACGTCGCGCCTCACGTCCCGGCGCGTGGTCGGCTTCGGCTTGGACTTCGGCTTCTTCTTCTTGGCCATCAGGATCCGCTGATATGGAGGCCCCTCCGTCAAGCTCCCCACACTCGAATCTCTCCGTCCGAGCGGCGGGACGGCCGAGTCAGGTCGAGACCGAGGCGAGGGCGCGACGGCGCGGCGCTTGCGCAAGTCGATCTTCGAGGGCGGCTTCGGTCCGAGCAGGGCCCCGGCCACAAGGCCGTCGTGGCGGTGGGCGCTGGCTCGACCGGGTTCGACTGCTCCAGGCGCGGTCGAGCCAGCGCGCGCCGTCGCGACGGACGGAGCGCTGGCTGACCGGGGCCCTGCTCGGACCGAAGCCGGGGCCCCTCGGAGATCGACGCTGGCGCAAGCGCCGTGACGGCGCGCCCTCGCCGGTCCGAGGCGGATGCCTCGCCGCGCTGTTGTTTCAGACCTGGTCGTCGCGCCGTGCAGCCCGCGTTGCTGCGATGCTCGACGCCTTCCTCGTCCTCAGTTGTGCCGATGGAAAAGCGGGGGCCGTGCGGCTCTCAGCGACGGTGCGTCACGCTGATATTCGTGGATCGAAACCACAGGAAGCTTCGTCCGTCGGGAGGCCTTCAGTCTGAGATCGAGAACGGACCGCGAGGGTCGTTCACACAGCGGAGTCGAGGATCCTCCAGCGGGAGCCGCACGGATCCCCCCAGGAATCTCACGGATGTTCGGTCGAGCACTTCTCGGGCAGCAGCGCGGCCCACAAGAAGCCGATCAGCTCGCGGGCCACGGCCGTCTTCGCGACGTTCGTATGCTTGCGCACTGCCAACGCGCGATAGCGCCGCCGAAGGCGTTGCTCGGCACGGGTCGCGATTGCCTGCACGCGAGTCGGTGCATTTGCACGCCGTGCAATGACGGCGCTGTTGTTGGGGTATGGCCGCGCGTAATGTTGCACAGCCTCGACGAGCAATCGTCGCAAACGAGCATTGCCGGCGCGCGTGATCGGACCACGCTTGATTCGTTCGCCAGACGAATGCTCCGACGGCGTGATTCCGCAGTAGGAGCTGACCTGCTTCGCTGACCGGAAGCGACGAGGGTCACCGAGCTCGGCTATCACCGACACCGCCGTCAGCGACTTCACACCACGGAAAGCCATCAGAGAGCGCACGGCCTCCTCGATGTCCTGCTGCCGTCCGCGCATCTCGATCCGTTGGTCGAGCAATGCGAGCGACGTCTGTCGATGCTCGAGCTCATCGAGCATCGAGTCCAGCGTCGAACGATCGTCGTCGATCTGGACCTGCAGTTGACGAAGCCACCGCATGTGGCTGGGCGACCAGTTCTGCCCATCGCGATGCACATGGCCACGCAGCAGCAGGAACTTCTGGATCCGATGGCGCATCCTGACCACGTCCTCCCGCATGGCCTGGCGGTATCGTGTCAGACCACGCAGGGACTCGAGTTCCGGAGAGGGCGGCGATACCGCCACGATCTGGCCGGCTCGAAGAAACGACGCAAGCCGCCGCGCGTCGATTCGATCCGTCTTCCGCTGGTCGCCGGGGATCCTCGGCAGATGGCTTGGTGCCGCAACGACGCACTGCACGCCCAGGTCGTCCAGCACCCGCTGCAAGACGAAGCCCAGGCAGCCTGCCTCGTAGGTCGCTACGACCGATCCTCGCTGCAGCAGCTTCCGGAACCACCGGCGGATGACCGGCAGCCGATTCGGCAGCTGAACCACCGGCTCCGGGCCGGTCCCCTGCTCCTCCAGAACAGCGATCGACAGCGTCTCCTGATGAGCATCGATCCCCACGTAGAGAAACTCGCTACCATCGCTCATGGTCCGGCCTCCTCGTCTGCGTCTGCGCACCACGGCCTCGGCGGTCACCTCCGCCAGCCCGTTGTGGCTCGGCTCAGCTTCGGCTAGGAGCCTGGGTCACGGGATGACCCCGGAGCGCTGAAGTTTCGGTGGATTGTCTCACCCTTTCTGGGTGCTGGTACGTAGGGAGGGCATGGCGCGGTTCAAGCGGGGTCTCGACATCGACCAGGGTCTGCTCCTTCCTCCCTCGCTACGGGATTGGCTCCCCGAGGACCATCTGGCCTGGTTCATCAAGGACGCGGTCGACGAACTGGACATCGACAAGCTGGTCGACGCCTACCGGGTCTGCGGGAAGGGCGAGCTGCCGTACCACCCGCGGATGATGCTGCGCGTGCTGATCTACGCGTATGCGACCGGCACGTTCTCCTCGCGCAAGATCGAGAGCCAGCTCCGCGACAGCGTGGCGTTCCGGGTGCTCGCGGAGAACCAGGTGCCGGGTCACCGTTCGATCAGGCGCTTCCGTGCGAACCACCTGGAGCAGTTCAGCGACCTGTTCGCGCAGGTCGTGAAGATGGCAGCGGAAGCGGGCCTGGCGAGGATCGGTACGCTGGCCATCGATGGCAGCAAGCTGAAGGCGAACGCGAGCAAGCACAAGGCGATGAGCTACGCGCGCATGAAGGAGGAGGAGGAGCAGCTGGAGCGCGAGATTGCCGCGATCATGAGGCTGGCGCAGGAGAAGGACGAAGGCGAGGACGTCGAGTTTGGTCCTGACTTCCGCGGGGACGAACTGCCCGAGGAACTGCGGCGCCGCGAAGAGCGCCTGGAGCGCATCCGGGCGGCGAAGGCTCGACTGGAGAAGCGCAAGGCCGAGGAAGCCCAGGCGGCGGACGAGGCCAAGAAGGCGCAGGCGGAGAGTGAAGAACGCGAGCCGCCCCGGGAGCGGCCTCGAGCGCGGAAGACACCGAAGGGCGAACCGAAGCCGAAGGACCAGGAGAACTTCACCGACCCGGATAGCCGGATCATGAAGACTTCGAAGGGCTTCGAGCAGTGCTACAACGTTCAGATCGCCGTCGACGGGGACTCCCGGCTGATCGTCGCCAACGTCGTCAACAACTGCGCGTCCGATGCAGGGCAGCTGATCCCGGTGATCGAGGCAGCCATGGAGAACACCGGCCTGCCTGCGAACCAGGGCTCGCGGATGCCGGCTATCGCAAGGAGGAGGACCTCGCCGTGCTCGAAGCTGCCGGCATCGACGCCTACATCGCACTCGGGCGCGAGGGCAAGGATGCGCCTGAACCAGGGAGCAGAACGAGGCGACGCAACGCATGCGCGAGAAGCTCCATGCGAGGAGGGTCGCGAGCGCTACCGACAACGCAAGCACGTCGCCGAGCCACCGTTCGGGTGGCTGAAGAGCATCCTCGGCTTCAGGGGCTTCAGCCTACGTGGCCTTTCGAAGGTCACTGCGGAGCTCAATCTCGTGGCGCTCGCGCTCAACCTGCGCAGGATGAAGGGCATGACTTCCGCGTGAGCGGGGTCTCCGGGGTCTCGCTTCGTCGCGAGGCCCGCCGAGGGACCGGCGTGCGCTCCGTGACCGACCGAACTCGACCGTGACCTCCCCGCCGGACTGGCGGCCTCCGAGTTCCCGCGATGCCTTCCGCGCTACCACGCGCCTTGGCGCGTGGCGCGCTGGCCTTCCGTGGCCCAGGCTCCTAGGCAACCCACGAGCGCCACGGATGGCGGGGGCCGGGCCTCCATAGCGTCTGAGCAGCTCGCGAAAGCGAGCCGTCAATGGGAGGCCCAGCACGTCCTTCAGCGGTCGATTCGGGCGATGCGTTTGGTCGGCCTTGCCGCGTCCCGTGGTGCGGCCGAGCCACCGCCAGTTGGCCGCGCGATAGCACGTGCCCTTGAACCGCTCCGGATACACGAAGGTCTCCGCGAACCAGACCTTGTGCCCGTACACACGCTCCCACTCCGTCGGCAGCAGGCGAGCCATCCGCCCGAGCAGGTGCGATGCCAGATGCGGTACGCGCACCCACTGCAGGATCAGGTAGCGGCTGTTGTAGGCGATGCCGCGGATGTTGCGCCGGCGCGCCTCCTTCGACCAGCCGAGGAACCGGTCCCTGGGGCCCAGGTGACGCGGTGCGGAGCTCCAGGTGAAAGACGCCACCGGCCGTTCGCCGGCGTACACGAGGAACTTCAGGTGCTCGCCGACCGGCTGCACGTAGCCGAGGTAGTGGTGCTGCTCGATCAGGCCGTTGAGCATCGCCTCGTCGGCGGTACGGCGAACCCGCCGGAACTCGATCGGCGGCAGGTCGCGCAGCCCACCGACGATCGGCGTCGTATCGATCGCGACCGGCGCCGGCTTGTGGCGCAGCGCCAGCGGGTTGCGCGACGTCTGCCGCACGGCCGGAAGCTCGATCAGGCCCGCGCGATAAAACCCGAGCATCAGCGACCGGCAGACCATGTCGCGCGGCTGGCCGTTGGGCTGCGTCCAACCCCACGCCTCGCACAGCTTGACCGACAGCTTGCGCCGGCTCAGCGTCGGGTGCGCAGCGATCAGCTCGCGGATGAACGCCACCTCGGCGCTGTCCACCCGTCGGCCGCGATGCTCGAAGAGCACGTCCATGCCGACGTGAAGTCGCGCAGGCCGCGCCGGAACGTAAGCAGAAAACGACGCGCTACGCGCTCGCGCTCACCGGCCGCCACTCCGGCGCCGCGGCCGTCCTCGTGGGATCGCCACCGCGAAGCAGCACCTGCAGCTCGTGCGCTTGCAGCGCGGCGGCGGCATCGCCGCTCGCCGGCCAGTGGCGAGAGCGCCCGCTCGACAGCCGCTTCTGGCACAGCCAGAAGCCCTGACCGTCGCACACCAGCAGCTTCACCGCGGTCCGACGACGATTGCAGAACGCGAACACCGTCCCCGAGAACGGGTCCGATCGCAGCGCAACCCGGCACTGCCGTGCGAGGCCGTCGATCCCGCGCCGGAAGTCCGTCGGCGCCACCGCCACCAGCACCCGCATCTGCAGCGTGATCTGGATCATCTGGCGGCACCCCACAGGGAGCTCGTGAGCGCGACCACGTCGAGATGATCGCGCGGCCCCAGGCGAACGACGAGCCGCGCGCCGCCGGCGCTCGTCAGCTCGAGCTCGGTCCGCAGGCCCGACCCGGAATCGACACCGAGCAGGTCCGCCACGCTGCATGTCACGAAGCCGGGCTCCGCCGCTGCCGGCGCCGCGCTCCGCGATGCTGCCGCTTCAGCGAGCAGCCGCGACTTCAGGCTCTCGTAGTTGACCCGCAACTCCTGCGACACCGCCCAGAGGCCGAACGCCCGCGCTGCCTCCACCGCGGCGTCCTACAGCTCGTCCGGCATCCGCGTCCGACGCGCACGCGTCTTCCGCCACTCCTCGATCCGGCGATGGAGCGGCTGCAGCGCCGCCTCGATCTCGCGCCTACCGCGCCTCTCTGCTCGTCCTGCTGTTGATCGCGACATGCCGGTCGACGCTACGCCGCCGCCGCGACGCGATCATGCACGGCTGCCGAAGGGACACCGGAGACTCGTGAACGCGAGCAGCAGGACTGGCTGGCGCGGCACGGCGAGTGGCCGGAAGGCAAGGGGATCGTCGCGCTGTCCGGCGTGCCGCTCTCGCCCGAGATCGGCCGGGTGGTCGTGCACCGCTTCGGCGAGAGCCCGTACCTGGACCACGTGGCTGCCCAACTCGCGCACCGCGGAGCGCTTCGTTCCGCGATTCGTGACTGCAATCGCAGCGTGCAGCAGTCGCGCCGAGCCCAGATCCCGTCGCGCGCCCGGCGAATTACACCGGTCGCCGGGCGCGAAGGAGGGCCGGCCCGGGTGGTGATGCGTTCGCGGTGGACCGCCGTCAGGGTTCATCGCCTCGACACGCTCTCTTCATTTGCAACAGGCGTCTCGAAGGGAGGTCGGAGCTGCGGCGCGCACGGTTCCCGAGCGGCAAATCTCGGCGAGCGTGTCTACCTGACCGCCCAGCCGAACACCTGGACGGGTCGGGACTGCCAGCGCGTGAGCGCGTGCGGCGGCAGCTGGCTGCTCAGGATCATTCCGAGCTTCAGGGCGCTCGGGTAGACGTCGTTGGTCGACTGCGGGCAGTTGACGTGGTTGTTCGGGTGGACGCGGTCGTGGTCGCCCTTCTCGTGACCGAGCAGCTCGAGCGCGCGGTTGGCCAACACCTCGTTCGCGTTCAAGTTGGTCGGCGTCCCCGCCCCACCCTGCAGCACGTCGACGACGGAGTCGTCGTGCAGCTTGCCGGCGATCACCTCGTCTGCGGCGTCGGCGATCGACTCCGCGACGTCGGCCCCGATCGCTCCACAGTCGCGATTGGCCAGGGCGCAGGCCTTCTTGACCATCGCCAGCGCCTTGATCAGGTTCGGCTACGCGTCGAGACGCACGCCGGCGATGTCGAAGTTGCTCATCGCGCGCAACGTCTGCAGGCCGAAGTCGGCCTCCGCCTGCACCTGGCCGACGCCGAGCAGGTCGTGCTCGACGCGCGTGCGGCCGGTCGAGAACGCGTGCACGACGCCGCTCGTGCGGAACATCAGCTCGATGCCTTCGATCAGCAGGCGCGCTCCCGCGGCTTCTCGTTGCGCGCGACGACCGCGGTCGAGTCCGGACGCCGCGAAGCCCTGGAGCGGCTGTGTCGATACGTCCGGCGCCCGGCCATCGACGAGAACCGCCTGGCCTGGACTCGCGACGGCAAGGTCGTCTACAGGTTCAAGCGGCCGTGGCAGGAGGGGACGAAGCGCATCGTCTTCGAGCCGCTGGTGTCGATCGAGCGGCTGGCGGCGTTGGTGCGTCGCCCGCGGCGACACCCGGTGACGTACCACGGGGCGTTCGCACCGGGCGCGTCGTACCGCGATCGGGTCGTGCCGCCTCCGCCCGCGAAAGACCAATCGCGACCCGCCCTCCGTTCGACGCATCGAGGGCGCTCGGCTCGGCGCGAGGAACGTGATGACGAAGAGCGCACGTCACGACGCCACTCGTGGGCTCGGCTCGTGTCGCGCTGTCTTGGGGTGGACGTTCTGGTGTGCCCTCGCTGCCAGACCCGACGTCGACTCCTGACGTTCATCACCGACCCGGGCACCGCCCGCTGGGGCGGGCCTCTGGCCGGACCCAAACGGATCGACGCCCTCCGTCGCGGTCGGATCGGCGGTCGTCTGACGCCCGGCGTCTGCCCTGGTTGCGCAGCGACGCCCCACGGCCGGCAAGATCTCCTTGGTCTGACTCCGCCGCAGAGCCCTCGGCGAGGACCTTCGAGTTCCCGAACGCGCTTCGGCTACCCGGTCGCTGTGCCAGAAACCCCGTTGGACTTCCTACGGGCCGACTCCGGCGATCGCGTGCTCCACGGCCAGGTCACGGTCGAACACGCGGCCCTGGACCGCGTCCGGGAGCTTCGGTGCGTGCGAGACCCGGAGGGTAACGCCGTCGCGCCGCGCCGCCGGCGGATCGAAACCGAATGTCGGGCGGCTGCCGACCGAGACGGCGTTGGTCGGAGGGGGAGAACCCCCGTTCCGTGCGGACACGGTGGGCACGCGGGTCAGCAGGGCGGGGAGGACGACAACGGGCCGCGAGCGCATACCGAGAGGATCGGGCGTCGGTGCCGCCGAGTCCGCGGCGGCACCGCGGCGATGAGGGACATCCGGCCTTCAGGGGCCTGGGCTGGTCCCGAGGGCTGTGGGATTGCGGCAGTTCCCGCGGCGCACCGGATCGGTACCTCGGTGCGCGCCGCGCGAACTACGCTATCGGTCGGCGACGGCAGCTACCCCCGGCCCGTCCGCTCCGTCCGAGGCTCGGTTCGTGCCATGACTACCAGGCTCCTTCTCGTCTCGCTCCTGGCGGTCGGAATCTCGCCGCTCGTCGCGCAGGCCCGCTTCTCGTCGCGCGCGTCGGAGGTCCTCCCCGACGAGGTGTTCCACGTGGGCTCGATGGCGGTCGGCGACGTCGACGGCGACGGGATCGACGACCTGCTGCTCGGAATCTCGTACTCGGTCGCGGACGAGCGCTACGGCGTTCGCCTCTACCGCGGCACCGCCGGTCTCGGCTTCGTCGACCGCACCGCGGTGGACGTGCCGCGCGTCGCGCCCCCGCGCGCCGCGGTCGTGAACGACGTCGCGTTCGGCGACGTCGATGGCGACGGCGACCTCGACGCCCTGCTGCTCCGCGTCACGACCGCGCCGACGTTGCTGATCAACGACGGCGCCGGCGGCTTCTCCACCGCAGCCCTGAGCCCTCTATGGTTGCTGTCGCCGCCGCCGAACCACGGAGCGTTCGCCGATTTCGACGGAGACGGTGACCTCGACCTCGCCGTGTGCATCCTCGAGCGGATCGACGTGCTCGAGAACGACGGCAGCGGCACGTTCACGCAGCGGAACTCACTGTCGAATCCGATGCGGGCGACGGACTTCGCCACGGCCGACCTGGACGCCGACGGCAACGTCGACCTGGTGCAGACCGGCTGCAGCGACTCGGGTGTCTGGTGGGGCGACGGCGCCTTCGGCTTCGTGCGACAGCACCTCGCGACCGGCTGCGCGGCGAGCCAGATCCTGCTCGCCGATCTCGATGCGGACGGGGACCACGACCTGGTGTTCGCGATGGCGAACGCGCTCGGTGGCACGACCGGGCGTCCAGAGATTCGCTGGAACGCAGGTCGGCGGCAGTTCCTGTCGGCTCTCAATCTCCCGCTCGGGCCGCACTCGGGATCCGCCGTGGCCGCGCTCGACTTCGACGCCGACGGCGACCTCGACCTCGTGCTCGGGGGGCGCGCGTTCGACGATCGTCTGCAGCTGTGGCGCCACGATTCCGGCGGTCGCTTCGTCGACGTCGGCGTGCCTCTGGAGCCGTTCGCCACGCCCGGCACCGTCGCGGCGCTGACCGTGCTCGATGCCGAGGGCGACGGTGACGTCGATCTGTACGTGGCGTCCACGTCGAACCGCGTCGGCTTCCGCGATCGCCTCCTGGTATGGCAGGAGGGGCGCTTCTACGACACGTCGGCGGTGCAGCTCGAATCGCTCGAGTTCGGGCGGCACGCCGCGCTGTTCGACTTCGACGGCGACGGCGACCTCGATGTCGTGCGGCCGACGCCGGGCGGACTGGCTGTGCGCGCCAACGTGCCGGGCAGCGTCTTCGGTGCGCCGATCCTGCTGCCGGTGCCGGGCGTCGCCGGCGAGGCGATATCGATGACGCACGGCGACGTCGACGGCGACGGCGACGTCGACGTCTGGCTCGCGATGGCCGACACGACGATGCGGCTGCTGATCCACGACGGGCAGGGGGGCTACCGCGACGAGACCGCGGCGCGCGTGCCCTCGGCCCAGGCGTCGGCGTCGGTGCGCTGCGGGGTGCTCGAGGACTTCGACCTCGACGGCGACCTCGACCTCGCGATCGGCACCGGCTGGGGCGCGCCGTTCCTCCTGCTGCGCAACGACGGCAGCGGGGTGTTCGGATACCTCCAGGGGGATTGGCTGGGGTCCGGCTTCGCCCACGACCTCGGCCGCGGCGATCTCGACGCCGACGGCGACGCCGACCTGCTCGTCGCCGCGGAGCTTCCGACGGACCCGACGGTGCGTCTGTACCGCTACCGCAACGACGGTCCCGGCCGCCTCCGCCTGCTCGGCTCGCCGCCCCTGCCGGCGCTGCGGGTCGCCTCCGAAGCGCTCCGCTTCGCGCTCGGCGACGTCGACGGGGACGGCGACGCGGACCTCGTGACGTCGCAGCGGCGGCTGTGGATCAACGACGGGGCCGGTGGCTTCACCGACGTGCCGGGAGCTCTGGGACCGCCCGCCGATCTGCTCGGCACGTTGCTGGCGGACGTCGACGGGGACGGCGACCTCGACGCGGTCCTCGCCGTGGAGGCCGAAGGCTCCCAGCTGCTGATCAACGACGGAACCGGTCGGTTCAGCGTGGTCGCTGACGCGTTCGCGACGCGACCGTGGGGCGCCGCGGGTCACCTCGCCGCGGACGTCGACGCCGACGGCGACACCGACCTGCTACCGACCAGCGAGAACCACGAGGGTATCGAGCTGCAGCTCAACCTGGCGACCGACCTCCACGCCCCACGGCCGGCCTCGCTCGGCGCGACCTTCGAGCTCCGGGTCCGCCACCCGCGCGGCCGGGTCGCCGTCGTCGCCTACGGCCTGTCGCTGCTGCGTACGCCGCTGGTGCTGCCGTTCGGAACGCTGCGCATCGACGCGGGCGTGCTGCTCGTGGCGGAGCCCGTCGCGCTGTCCGCGGGCGCGGGAACGTCCCGCCTGCCGCTGCCGGTGGTCGCGGGGATCACCGGTCTGCCGCTGCACGGGCAGGCGCTGGTCGAGGACTCCAGCGGTGCGCTGCGCCTGACGGGCCTCGTGACGAGGCCGCTGGTGCGCTGATCCGCCCGCTCGTCGAGGACGGCGATCGAGGGCGTCTCATGACGCGCATCGATCCCCGCGCGGAAGCACTCGCCGCCCTGGCTCAGGGTCCGGCGTCCACGCGCGACGAGGTCGCCGCGATCGGCGTGAAGGAGCTTCCGGCCGGCCTTCGAGCCGCACGGACGGTCCGGGTTCAGAATGCCGAGCCGGCGCCGACCGCGGACCACGGCGGGACGAGTTCCTCGGAGAAGCACGCGTGAGGCCGGGAGTCGCGCTCCTACGGGCGCCGGGTCGATGGGGCCGCAGGCGACGGCCCGTCGCGGCTGCGGTATCGGGTCGGCGCGGAACGCCGCCGGCCGCATCCCGCGCGCCGGGCGAGGCTCGCGTGTCCGGAGTTCACCAGAAGCGGCCGTGTCCGTGTCGCCGCTCCGCGTCGCAGCCGAACGAACCTCGTCGCGGGTCCCGACCGCCGCGCGCGGCGCCGTCGGGTGGACTCGGATCGTCCTCGATCCACCATTCCCACCCCCGCTCCCGGCTGGCCGGAAGCCCCGCGACCCCTCGCCGGAGTCCAACGGATCACACCACGTCTCGAAGCACACGGGCGATGCCCTGGACCGAGTCCGCCGGGAGGAGCATCGCGAGTTGCTCGCGGCAGGCGATCCGGTGTTGACCGGCACGAGGCACCTATGGCTCGAGCACCACGAGTTCATGGTGGACTGGAGGCGGGGCGTGCTCGACGTCCTCAAGAGCTTCAGCCTGCGGACCGCCCGGGCCTGGGCGATGAAGCACTACGCCACGACTCTGTGGAGCTACCTCCGGCCCGCCTGGGCCGAACAGGCGTGGAACCGCCTCATCTCGTGGATGCGCCGTAGCCGGCTCGAGCCGATGAAGCGGGTCGCGCTCACGATCCGCGCGCATCTCTGGGGCATCGTCAACGCGATCGTCCGCGGCGTCACCAACGCCGGCAGCGAGTCGGTCGACGCGCGCATCCAGCGCGTGAAGCGGATGGCCTGCGGCTTCCGCAACAAGCAGCGCTTCCGCAACGCCATCCTCTTTCACCTCGGTGGCCTCGACCTCTATCCCGCAGCCGGGTCATCTACCCACACGGATTCCTGAAGCGCCTCTTGACGACGTCGCGGAGCTCCGCCGCCCTCGCCTCGAATGCGGCGATCAACTGCCCGACGCTGTCGAGGAGCCGTTGGCTGCTCAGGATCATCCCGAGCTTCAGGGCGCTCGGGTAGACGTCGTTGGTCGACTGCGGGCAGTTGACGTGGTTGTTCGGGTGGACGCGGTCGTGGTCGCCCTTCTCGTGACCGAGCAGCTCGAGCGCGCGGTTGGCCAACACCTCGTTCGCGTTCATGTCGGTCGGCGTCCCCGCCCCACCCTGCAGCACGTCGACGACGGAGTCGTCGTGCAGCTTGCCGGCGCGCAGCACGGACCGCGCGCCTTGCCGGTGGACTGGCTCGCAGCGCTGGAACTGCGCGACGTCTTCGAGCGGATCGCGGGCGACCTCCACGCAACGCTGGTCACCGGGCACGCGCCGGATGCCGACGCCTACCCGCCGGGCTGAACCCCACGGACGGACCATGAGTTCCCCGTCGCGATGGTGCGCATGCTCCGACTCGCGTGTGGCGCCGCGCTCGCCGCTTCGCTGATCGCTCCCACCCCCGCGCAGGAACGCCGCGAGGTCGCGCCGGCGCGCCGCGACCCGATCCTCGTCGCGGCTGCGCGACAACGCCTCGCGGGCCCGACCGCACGCGACCTCGCCTGGGGCGCGCACCTCGCCGTGCACGACGACCTGCGCGAGGTCGTTCCCGAGCTGCGCCGTGGGCTCGAACGCCTCCGCGGTGACGAATCGGACGCCGGACAGATCGCATCGGCCGCGATCCTCGACGCGCTCGTGGTGCTCGAGGCGGTCCTGCCCGCGACGGAGCTGTCGGCGTTCCTCGACGGCGACGGTCGTGCGGCCGCCGTCCTCCTACTCACGCGCACGCAGGATGCGGGGCCCGTGCTGCTCGACTTCATGCAGCGGACCGTGACGTTCCAGGACCTCGCCTGGGTCGCCGCAGGCAACCTGCTCGCCGCGGACCCGCCGCCGGGATGTGCGGCCTTCCTCCTCCGCTCGGTCCGGCTCGAGCTGCACATCGACGTCGTCGACGGACCCGCGTTCTCGTCCAAGGGCGGATACGCGAGCGTCGCCTGCGGCGGGCCCGCGTTCCCCGTCGACTTCCCCGAGATCGGGGTCTGGGTGCTCGACGCGCAGGCCCGCCGAGGCGCCCGCCTCGTGGCGCCGGGCCCGGTGGACGTCTGGGCGCGCCGCCGCGTCGTAGGGGGGCCGTTCGCTTGGCCCTGCCGCCGCGGTCGGGTCGGCGAACGCATCGCGAACGCCACCGTCGCCGCGTGGCTGCGCACGATGGCCGGACTCGACGGGGCAGAGCCCGCGCCGACCCGCACGGTGAAGGTCGCGTGGACCGGCCCGACCGCGTGCCTCGAGGCGGCGCGGCGGCACGCGGCCGAGTTCACGGGCACGTGGACGGCGGTCCGCGATCGGCTGTGCGCCCGGCGGTTGATCGCGGACGAGTCGATCCCCGACGTGCGCGTCGAGCTGGTGGACCGACGCCGGGATCGCTCCCTGCCGTTGCCGGTATGGCCTGGACCGGCGGACGCCAGACCCGGCCGGCGAGCGCCCATGCCTGCTCCCGTGGTTCGAAGACGACCACTGGATCGACCCGCTGCTCGAGCGCTTCGGGGAGCGACATCCGGGCATCCGGGTGAAGCAGTTGCCGGCCAGCCAGGAGGAGGAGACCCTCCGGACGCTGATCGCGGCCGGCGACCCGCCGGACGTCTCCGCGTTCAGCCACGAGGCGCTCGACACCTACCGCGGGGCCGGCGCGCTCGAGCCGCTCGACGCGCACCTCGCCGGAACGGACTTCGACGCCGGGGCGTACTTCCCGAAGTCCCTCGAGGCGCTGCGGCGCGGTGCCGCGCTCTACGGACTGCCGAAGGACTGCACGCCCTACGTCTTCTTCCATGACGTCGGGGCGTTCGAGGACGCCGGATGGCGATCGCTCGGCGTTCGGCGAGCCCCCCGCGGTGGCGGCGCTCGCGTTCGTCGCCGGGCTGCACGCCGACGGGTCGCACCCGCCGTTCGCGCAGCCGGACGTGCACGCGTCGCCGCGCTACCAGTTCGGCGCGGGCACGATCGCGATGGTGGGGCCGCAGGGGCGCTGGACCGCGCAGGGTCTGCGCGACCAGCACCCGGATCGTCGCTCCGACGTGCTGCCGCTGCCCCGCGGACTGGCCGGCAATCGCGGCACGGCGCTCGCGATGACGGCGTACTGCATCTCGTCGCGGAGCCCGCGCAAGGACGCCGCGGTCACCCTGTTGCGCTTCCTGGCGGGCGAGGAGGGCGCGCGCTTCGTGGGCGAGTTCGGCCGCGCCGTGCCGGCGATCCGCGCGGTCGCCGACGAGATCCACGCGCCGGACGCGGCGAACATGCCGCCGCACGGGCGTGAGGTGTTCCAGGTGTTGCGCCGCCCCCTGATCGAGGCCGCGGAGTCGGTTTTCAGTCGAGTTGCTCGAGGTCATCGGCGGAGCCGGGGCGGTACGGATCGCGGCACTCTCGGTCCTGTCGTGGCGTCAGCGCGCGCCCGCGCGCATCGAACGGCGCCATCGCCTCGCCGCGCTCGGCTTCGTCGCGCCGTGGATCCTCGGGTTCTCGGCGTTCGTGCTGCTGCCGATCGTGCTCGTCGGCGCGCTCGCGTTCACCGATTGGAATGCGCTGTCACCGGTCGCCGGCGCGCGGTTCGCCGGCACGGACCAGTTCGCGCGCCTCGCCCGGGACCCGCTGACCGCGCGGGCGCTCGAGGTCCCGGGCCTCTACGTGCTGCTCGCGATACCGGTGCAGCTCGCCGTCTCGCTCGGCCTCGCGCTGCTGCTGAACCGCGCCGGTCGCTGGCTCGGCGCGATGCGCACGGTCGTCTACCTGCCGTGCCTGATCGCAGGCGTCGCGATGTCGGTGGTGTGGTGGCGGTCATTCGACGCGGACGGGGGTCTCCCGAACGACGCGCTGCGCGCCCTCGGACTGCCCGCGGTGCCCTGGCTGCTCGACGAGCGCGCGGTCGTGCCGAGCTTCGTGCTGATGCCGCTGCGGTACGTCGGCGGCACGGTCGTCGCGTTCCTGACCGGCCTGGCGTCCGTCCCACGCGCCCCCTTTGGACGCGGCGCGCGTCGACGGCGCGGGTGCCCTGCGGCGGCTGTGGCACGTGACGCTGCCGTCGATCGCGCCGCTGATCGTGTTCAACGCGATCACGCTGGTGATCGGCTCGTTCCCGACGTTCACACAGGCGTTCGTGCTGACCAGTGGCGGGCCGAACAACGCCAGCCTGTTCTACGCCCTGCACCTGTAACGGACCGCGTTCCAATACGAGGAGATGGGCTACGCCTGCGCAATGGTGGTACTGTTGTTCGCCGTCGTCGGTGCGCTGACCGCCGCGACGCTGTTCCTGTCGCGGAGGTGGGTGCATGCGTGACCGGTCGCACCTCGTGCAGCGGGCGGCGCTCGTCCTCGTGGCGCTCGCGTTCGTCGCCCCGTTCGGCGGGATGCTCCTCGCCTCCGTCAAGTCGGTCGAAGTCCTCGGGTCCGGCGGCATCTGGCCCGCGGGCGCTCGCCCGCACCTCGACAATCTCGTTCACCGCACTCGTCCGCGCACCGGCCGGCCTACGTGCGACGCTTCATCTCCCTCGATCTACGCGACGCGGGTGACCTCGTACAGCGCGCGGCGTAACAGCCAGGCCCCGGGGCACCGCCCGCTGGGGTGGGCCGCTGGCCGGACTGAAACTGATCAACTCCCTCCGTCGCGGTCGGATCGGCGGTCGTCTCACGCCTCGGGTCTGCCCTGGTTGCTCACCGTCGCCTCACGGCCGGCAAGATCTCCTTGGTCTGACTCCGCCGGAGGGCCCTCCGCGAGGACCATCGAGTTCCCAACCGCGCTTCGGCTACCCGGTCGCTGCGCCAGAAACCCCTTGGAATTTCCTGAGGGCCTGACACGCGACCACGCTGCGCTAGCCTGAACGCGTGAACCAGGGTCGCGCGTCGGGAGGATCGAGCCGCCGGATCAGCCGGCCGGTAGATCGCCGCGTCATCCACGGCGCATCGAACGCCGGCAAGCTCACCGCGCGTCTCGCTCGCTTCATCCAGTGACCGACGATGCTCTCACCCACCTCGCTGTACCAACTCGATCTGCAGGGCTACCTCGTGCTGCGCGGCGCACTGGCCCACGCCGAAGTCGAGCGCCTTACCGCGCGTCTGGTCGAACTCGAGCAGTCCCCGCCGGACTCGCTGCCCGTGCATTGCGTGCCGTCCCGCACCGCCGGCCTCGACGAACTGCGCCTCTATCACATCCATGAGTGCGACGATCTGTTCCTGCGGTTGCTGGATCATCCCGCGTGGATCAGCTTCGTCGACGACCTGGTGCCGGGCCCGGCCCGCAGCACGGAGGCGTTCTCGATCTCGCGGCGCAAGGGTCTCGGCGTACCCCTGCACCATCATCCGTTGGCCGACTATCGGGTCGTGGCCGGGCGCCCGCAGTCGCGCTACGTCAAGGCCTCGATCGCCCTGAGCGAATGCGGCCCGCAGGACGGCGCGCTCGTCGTGCTCGAAGGCAGCCACAAGCTCGGGGCGCCCATGCCCTATGCGCCCGTACCGGCGGATTGGCCGATTCCCGAGTACGACTCGGGTTTCGCCCGGCAGTTCGTCGCCACCGAGTGCAAGGGTAAGACGCGCGTGCCGTGGTCAGCCATCCCCGGCTATCGCGAGCTGCACGTCGCACCCGGCGACGTGATCTTGTTCACTGAAGACCTCTGGCATGGTGCCTTGGCCGTGCGCAGCGGCCGAACCCGGCGGTCCCTGTACTTCGGTTACAGCCCGTACTACATGGCGACATGGCACGGGCTGTCGGTCTCGCCCGAGCTGCTCGCGCGTGCCAGTCCACGGCAGCGTGCGCTCCTCGGCGGGCCCTTCGCCGGCAACCGCTTCCCAGCGCAGCGCACGCCCGCGGTCCCGGGCAGTGCGTCGTTCCCGGCGATCCCGGATTCGGAGCTGGCCGCCCAGCGCTGGCTGCGGCCAGAGCCCGCGCACGGCGACACGACCACGGACACCGCCGCACTGCTCACCGAGCTGACGCACCGCACCGTCACGGCCGGTCGCGATGGAGTGTGCGCGCTGGTCGTCGCCGGCGACACCTGGCAGCTGCGCGTCGATGCCGGCCGCTGCACGGTGCAGCAGGGCGAACCGCATCCCGCCGACGCCCGCCTCGAGTTGCGGCGCGACGCGTTGCACCGCTTGGTACACGGCGACGCCAGCGCCGTGCAGCTGTTCTATGCCGGCGACGTCACGGTGTGCGGCGACGTCAGTCTCGCCATGCAGGTGGCCGACCTGCTGTCACCGTACAAGACGGCGTAGCTCCAGCGCACCGAAGGTGTATGCGGCACAGATCCAGTCGTGCCCGTCCATCGTGCGCACCAGCGCTTTGACCGGCGGCCCGATCTCCGGGTCGAAGTCCGGCTCGTCCGGAAGCGGTCCCACGAGTTCCAGGCCGGAGGCAGCCACGACGTCCTCGGCGAGACCGGCTCGCGACACCACCGGATCGGAGATCCAGCGTGCTCCGACCCCGTAGTCGAAGGTCATGAGCAAGCGTCCGCCGTCGCGCAGCGCCCGGCGCACTTCGGCGAAGAACGCCGCGCGCTCGCGGCGCAGCAGACTCTCGAACACCGAGATCGAGATGCACAGGTCGACGCTGGCCTCGGCGACCGGCCACGGCGCGGCGGTCGGCGGCGCGTGCAGGCGCTCATGCAGGCCGAGCACGCCGGCATGCTGCGCGACCGCAGCACGCACCGCCGCGTCGCTGTCGAGCACGGTCACGTCGCACCCGCGCTGCGCCAGCACGTAGGCAAGGATGCTGTTGCCGCCGCCGAAGTCGACGACCCGCTGCAGCGGCAGCTCGGCGGCGAGCGCCGCGACCCGCAGCAGCACGTGTGCGTACTCCCAGTCGCGGGCGAAGTCGGCGCGCAGTACGACCCCGCGCCCCGCGAGCGCGGTAGCCGTGCGCCTCAGTTCGGCTACCTGCGCCGCATACGGGGCCGTGGCGAGGTCGTCGCCGAATCTGCGCACCAGGCGATTGAAGCTCATCGAGTCGCCTCGGCCGGCAACGTGCGGCGGTGGCGGTAGATACCCAGTAGGCGTCCGCCCGGGGCGCTGAGATCGACCACGCGGAAGTAGACCGTCGCGGGGTAGTTGGCGTAGAGACTCGCCCGCGGGCTCCAAGTGTCGCCCGAACCGAACGTGCCAGCGGTCAGCGTGAACCATTGGTCGTTGGCGTGCTCGACGAGGAAGCGCTCGACCCGGCGCGGCAGCTGCAGCAGCGGCCGGCCGTCGACCACCGGGCAATCGACCACCACCGGCCACGGCAGCCGCTGCAGGCGACGGCGGACCAGCGCGGTGCGGTGCAGGCGATCGACCAGCCGCACGCTGGCGCGGCCGAGCCAGCCGTGCCACCTGGCGAAGTAGCGCCGCCGACCGACCTGGAAGCGCTCGGTGGCCACGCCCTGGGCGGTCACTGCGGAGCGGTTGTAGAGGTGCACCACACGGCTGCCGCCGACCTGCACGATCCGCAGCCCGGCGCGCTGGATCCGCTTGCCGAGGTCGGTGTCCTCGTAGTAGAGCGGGAACCCCGCGTCGAAGAAGCCGACTCGGCTGATCGTCGCGCGGCGCATCAAGAAGCAACAGCCCGACAGCATGCGCAGTTCGTGCACCCCGGGCGCCGTCCAGACCTCGATCATCGCCTGCGTGCGCTCGGCTACATGGCGGCGCGCGGCGCGCGGCCACAGCGGCGCGAGCACGCTACGGTACAGCTCGCGCAACGTGGGCAGATGGCCGGCCGGCAGCCGGCACTGGAGGTCCTCGTCCCAATACTGCTCCGGCTGCGCGGCGCCGACCGTGGCGTCGGCACACAATGCCGCGACCAAGCGATCGACCGTGCCGGAGAGGAACAGCAGGTCGGGGTTACAGACCAGGATCAGCTCGCCCCGCGCGTGCGCGAGCGCGCGGTTCATGCCCGCGGCGTAGCCGCCGTTGTCCGGGCTCTGCTCGAACACCCCGCCGATCGCCGCCACCAGCCCGCGCAGCTCGGCCTCGGCCGCGGCATCGCGGAGCGGCGACGCATTGTCGACGACGATCACCTCGAGCGTGAGGCGCTGCCCATCGGGTCCGTGTGGGGGGGCGGCGCACAACGATCGCAGCGCTCGGTCGAGCAAGCGCCACGAGTTGAAGTTCACGAACAGTGCCGACAGGGTCAGGCTCATGCCGGCGCGGTGTTGCGGTACCGGTGAAACTGGCCGCCCACCGGCGCTGCGCCGCGCAATGGAACAGCGGGCACCGGGCGGTGGCAGGCGCGCCGACAGAGCTCGGCGAGCTGTGCGGCGTGGGTCGCCGTCGAGGGTGGCGGAGGTGGCAACGCGCGCATTATCGCGTCGCGCCGCGCCGGATCGGCGAGCAGTGCGCGCAGCGCGGCAGCAAGGGCCGTGGGGTCGGCGGGCGGCACCCGCAGCACCACAGCACCGCCCCGTTCCGCGAACGCTCCCACGGCGGTGGTGATCGCAGCGATCGCCAGGGCGAAGGCCTCGTCCAGCAGCGAGCCGTGGCTCTCGAACGCACGCGATGGGAACACGGCGAGCTCGAGGTCGGCAGCGACCAGATCCTCGAACCGATAGCGACCGCGAAAGTGCACCGGCAGGCCCGCGGCCGGCGCGCGCAGCTCGCGCGCGGGCAGCGGCAGCACTTCGACCCGCGGTGCCGGGCCGGTATGCTGCTCGGCGACCAACGCGGCCAACGCGCTCGACGGCGCCAGCACGGCCGCGGCGGCGGCCAGCTCGGCGCGCATGGCGCACACGGACTCGGCGACAGCCTCCGCCACTTCGTGGTCGGTCTGACCGGCGAACCGGGGCACGCAGCGCGCACACGCGTGCTGGTCGAGCGGCGCCAGGCACGGCGCGCCTTGGCGGTCGACCCGGTAGGCGCGCGGGCAGGTAGTGGTCGCATCGTGCAGCGTGAGCACCGCCGCGACGGCGCATCGCGCGGCGCGGGCGCAGAGGTCGTCGGTGGCGAATAGCCAGTGGTGCACGTGCACGAGTTCGATCGCCTCCTCGCGCAGCACGGCCATGAATGCGTCGCCGACGCCGTCGTCGCGGGCGTGCGCGAAATGGGTGAACCAGCCGCCCGCACGGTGCGCGCGGCAGCGCTCGACGCCGAGTGCTCGCCCGCGCTCCACGCGCGACTCCGGCGCCGGCGTGAAGCTGCCGCAGGACAGCGCGGGTCGATCACGCCGCTGCAACTGCGCGGCGAGCAGTTCGGTCACGTCGGTCTGGATGCCGCCCAGCACTTCGCTGGGGCAACCGGGCACGACGTGGAGGACCCGCACGCGGCAATCCTAGTCGGATCCCCGTCACGCCGCTCGCGTCGACCGCGGCGCTGGGCTCGCTGGTCAGCCACACCGATGCGCAGGCACAGCCCTTCCGACTCGACGTGTCGCGGCCGGTCCGTCAAGCCGATGACAACTTCGTGCTCACCGTCTCCGGCGCGCCCGGCATGACCGGCGCGGTACGCGCCGATGTCTCGCCCGGACCTACCCGTCGTGCCGGGAGCAGGCACGTTCCAGATGGGCTTCACAACGCCGCTCGGCACAGTGCTCGTGCCGACTCTGTCGCCGGCAGGGCTGCAGAGGATCCGCCCCCTGCCGTGCGCACCTTCCGGTGTCGAGGCGATTCTCTGCGCGCAGGGCATCCCGCCGCGGAACGGGGGCCCATTCGTCGGAGGGGACGTCACCGGCGCCGGCAACATCCCTTCGTCGCGCATCGCCCGGCTCACGTCGACCGGCCCAGCCAGGGCCGTCCCCTACGGGGCCGGCTGCACCGGCCCGGCCGGTCCGATGTCGCCTACCGCGTCCAGCCTGCCCTGGTCGGGGTCGACGTTCCGCTCGACGGCCATCGGCTTCGGTGCCGGGGGCCTGGCCGTGTCGGCGATCGGCCTCGCGACTCATGACCTCCCGTTGTCGCTGCTGCGCCGGGCTGGGCTGCCCAACCGCGATCTCCTGTCCACGCTCGAAGTGGCGGAGACCTGGTCCCCGGTCGGCGGCGCCGTCCACTTCCGGTTGACGATCCCGAACGTACCGGCGTTCGCCGGCATACGGCTGTTCCACCAATTCGTGCGGATCGAGGTCGGCGCGCGCGGCCTCGCCTCCGTGAGCAGTTCGAACGGCATTGCGCTGACGCGCGGGATGGCCTGAGCATGGTGGCTCGCGGATGGCGAGCTGCGTGAGCAAACAGCAAGTGCCATCGAAGCCGTGCTACCGGAAGACTCGATAGGGTTGGTCGAGCTCGACTCATGGGCTTGCGGCGGAGCGTTGGGGTGTGGCTCCCGGATTGAGTGAGGCGCGGCGCTGACACCGAGCGGTGCGGCGGGGGCGGGGAGCGAGCACAAGATCTTGTGTAAAAAGAACTTGTACAAAACGACGCCCCTCCCTATCGGATGCAGGATGCGAACCAAGCGTCCTGGGAGGGGCGCCGTCGAAGACCTGATCGTCGTCGCGGTGCCGGCTGCGTGCAAGAGCATGGTGGGTTCGATCGAGGCGCTGTGCGCCGCGGTCGCATCGCGCGCCGCAAGTGGCGCGGCAGGCCGGGAGGCGATCGACTACGCGGTCTCGGAGGTCATGGTCGCCGAGCTGACCGGCGCGGTGGAGCGGACGCGCACGCGGTCATGCTCGGCGCTCTGGAGGTCGACGCGCCGCGAGTCGAGATCGACGGCAAGACCTTCACGCGGGTCGGAGTACGGCAACGGCCGGTACCGATCGCTCGCGGGGACCGTCGAGGTGCGACGTGCGCTGTATCGTCCGCTCGGCGAGGGCAACGCACCGACGGTGGACGCGATCAGCCTGCGTGCGGGCGCCATCGGCGACGGCTGGCTACCGCAGACGGCCGGGGCGATGGCTTTCGAGCTGCAGAAGGCGCCATCGCGGGAGGGTGAGCAGAGCGGCAAGCAGACCCGCCGGCTTCCCTACTCTCGCGCGAGCTTCGAGCGCGTGCCGCATGAGCTCGGGGCGCTGTGCGCTTCGTCACCAGGTCAACATCGAGGACGCCATCGTGAGCAGCCTCGAGATCCCGGCTGAGGCACGCGCGATCTCGGTATCGCTCGACCGGGCGAGCGTGCCGATGGAGGAGCCATCCGCGGCCGCCCGGTCGGCCCAGGAGGAACGCGCCGAAGATCACGCGCGTCTTCCACATGGCGCATTGCGGCACCGTCACGTTGCACGATGGCAACGGCCGAGCGCTCTACTCGATGCGCTTCGGACAAATGCCTGGCATCGACCCCTTGGACGTGTGCAACGCCATGGCGAACGTGGTCTACCGGCTGCGCGAGAAGCAGCCCGAGCTGCGACTTCAGCTACTCGCTGATGGGGCTCACGAGATGTGGAACCTGCTCGAGTCGAGCTTCCCGGAAAGCCTCTTAGGTCCGCGCCATCTGATGGTCGACTTCTGGCACGTCCAAGAGAAGCTGTCCGCGGCAGCCGAGGCGATCCAGGGCGCCGAAAGCCGAGCGGTCGTGGCTGGCTGGCGCCGGCTCCTCGAGCGCAGGAAGGACGCCGTCACGCAGATTCTCGCCGACCTCGAACCGCACTGGTGCGACCCGGTCGACGGCAGCGTGGTCAAGCACGGCCCCATCCACGAGGCCATCACCTACCTCACGAATCATGCGCACCGCATGAACTACGCCGGCGCCCGCGCCAAAGGGCTGCCGATCGGCAGCGGAACCGTCGAGGCAACCTGCAAGAGCCTCATCGGCGTGCGCATGAAGCGCGCCGGATCGCGCTGGAAGCAGGATACCGGCGACCACGTGATCAAGCTCCGCGCGCTCGCGCTCAGCCACCAATGGGATGCTGCCATGTCGCGGTTCTTCGCTACGCAGCGGACCGCCGTCCGAGCGCTCGCGGCATGAAAAGAGCGGCTTCGCTCAATACGAGATCCACACCCGAGCGTTGCGTCCCCCTCGGAGGCAGACGTCGAGGTCCCGAGAAGCGATCTCTACATGATGGCGGAATCGCCCCGCTCATGGCCGGCCGGCCACTCCGGTCGTATGCGTTTCGCTACGGCGCGTCGCCATGGACCACTTCCTGACAGCGTGGTCGAGTTTCCGGACAGGACGCCCAGGATCCCGGATCGAGCGACGACCCTGCTGCGCGAGCGTCGCGGTCACGCGATCGAGCGTTCCGACCGACCGCCGCGCGGCGGGCGCGAGAGGAGCGCGATCGCCAGCAATGCGAGACAGGCCGCGACGCCCAGTGCGGCGGCGAGGCGGGGGAGCCAGACCTCGCGGCCGGCGTAGCGGAACTCGACGCGGTGGTCGCCGGGAGGCACCTCGACGGCACGGAGGTAGTGGTCGGCGACGAAGATCGGCACCGGCGCGCCGTCGAGCGTCGCGCGCCAGCCGGGGTCGTAGGGATCGGCGAGCCGCAGGATGCCAGGCTCGCGCGCCGTCACGCGGACCGCGACCCGCTCGTCGGTGCGCGCGACGACCTCGACGTCGGCGTCGGGATGGCCATCGCCGCCGAGCGCGGGGGCGCCGGGTCCGGCGAGGTGCACCGCCCGGCGCGGGTCGAATCCCGGGCGCGACAGGAACGCCGTATCGCCGTCGAGCACCGGCAATGCGGTGTCGACGAAGGTCGCGCGCGGCAGGGTGGTGGTGCGCTCGAGCAGTCGGAACGGCGCCGGCGTCGCCGGCGGAGTCGCGTCGATCAGCCGGTCGGACAGCGCGACGTCGCTGCGGTCGGTCAGCACGTAGCGCGCACCGAGCACGTCGAGCAGCGGGTGCGCGAGCGTCGCCGGATCGAAGAACGCGAGCACGCCGGCGCCGTGCAGCACCGCGCTCGGCTTGCCGGGGCGGTCCGGCTCGATCGCGAGGAAGGTCTGCTCCATGCGCGCCGGCGGCAGCGGGTCGTAGGCCGACAGATCCTCGATGCGGTGATAGGCACCGAGGTTCGGCGGCCACAGGTCGATGCTGACGCCATCGGTGCGCGTCACGAGCCGCACGAGGCGCGGCACGTCGCCTGGCGCGGCGCGCGCCGTCGCGTCGATCACCGGCGCGAGCGTGGTGGGCGGGTGCACGACCCGCGCGACCGGCACGGCGACGAACGTGCCGGCGCCGGCGAGCAGCAGCTCGACCGCCGTCAGGACGAGCAGCACGTGCACGCGGCGAGCCGGGCGCAGCGGGACCACCAGCACCAGTGCGGCCAGCACGGCGACGATCGTGACGCGCGATGCGCACCACACCTGCATCGCGTGATTGTCGGCGATCTCGGTCGGGCGCACGTCCATCGCGGCGCGCACGATCTCGGCGGGCAGCTGCGCGCGCTCGCCGAGGCGCGCCGCCCAGTCGGCGGCGAACTGCTCGTCGGTGGCGAACGGCAGGGCCCAGCGCAGCAGCAGCGCGCCGGTCACGGCCGCGCCGGCCAGCGCGAGCACCGCCGGTAGCACCCTGACGGCCGGTCGGCGCAGCAGCACGTCGGCGCCGGCGGCCGCCGCGACCGTCAGGCCGATGCTCGCGAGGTAGAGGAAGCGCCGCAGGTCGCCGGCGCGCGCGCCGGGCAGCACGCCGGACAATTCCAGGAACGGCGACTTCGCGGTCGCGAGGCCGAACGCGAGCGCGCCGGCCGCGATGCACACGCCGACCGCGACGCGGGCGCGCGTCAGCGCGGCCAGCGGCACCAGCAATGCGGCCGGCAGCCCGATCGACACCGCGGTCTCCGACCAGTTGAAGCGACCGGCGACCGCCGGATCCAGGAAGGCCGGCAGCTCGCGCAATGCCGCGAAGGTCGGCGCCTGGTAGGCGCGCGCCGGCCAGTGCAGCAGATCGGGCCACACCAGCGACGCGAGGTGGCGCGACGACAGGCCGATCGCCGCGAGCTGCTCCGGCGTCGGCGCCTCCCGCGCCGACAGCGTCGACGCGAGCAGCGTCGGGCCCATCTGCGCCAGCGCGACCAGCCCGCCGAGCGCGAAGCCGGCGCCGATGCCGAGCAGCGGTCGCGCGCGCCGCGACGTCGCCGCGGTCGCCAGCGCGAGCGCCAGCACGAGCGCGGTCGTCTGCAGGCTGACCGGCGCGAAGCCGCCGGACCACGAGATGCCGAGCAGCAGGCCGATCGCACCGATGCCGGCCGGTCCCGGACCGCGGCGGGCGAACGCGCCGTGCACGATCGTCAGCAGCGGCCACAGCGGCAGCGCCGCCGACAGGATCACGTTGTGGTGGATCCGCGCCTGCGTCCACAGGCCGAGCACCGCGCAGCAGAGGCCGAGCAATGCGGCCGGCTGCAGCAGCCCGATGCGCCGCAGGAAGTACCAGGCGCCGAGTCCCCACAGCACCAGGTGCAGGAAGTACGAGATCCCGTACCAGCCCGCCGACGGCCACGGCCCGAGCAGCAGCAGGTTCCACGGCTGGTAGACCTGCGCCATCTGCGGCACGAACGGCGCACCTCCGGCAATGTGGTTCGTCCACAGCGGGAGCTCGCCGTCGCGCAGCCGGTCCTGGAGGATCCGGTCCCAGGCGAGCGACTGGTTGTACTTGTCGCCGAGCGAGACGTTGCCGGCGCGCAGCTCGGCCCGGTCCGGCAGCTCGCCGCGCTGCTCCGCCTCGGCGCCGAGCGGCGCGTAGCGCTCCGGGACGAACGGCAGCAGCGCGCGCGTCGGCAGCACGCCCTCGCGCAGGAAGCCGAGCGCGCAGCACGCTGCGAGGATCAGCGCGGCCAGCAGCTCGCGGCGGGTCGGTCTCGGCGACAGGTCGTCCATTGCCGTGGCACCGCGCTCAGCCGCGGACCGCCGCGCCGCGCTTGGGTGGGACCGGGTCCTCGCCGGGCTCCGTGAACGGGTGGCAGCGCGCCACGCGGCGCAATGCGAGCCACAGGCCGCGGACCGGGCCGTGGACGCGCAGCGCCTGCAGCGCGTAGGCCGAGCAGGTCGGGCGGAAGCGGCAGGTCGGCGGCTTGAGCGGCGACAGCAGCCGCCGGTAGAGCACGATCGGCACCGACAGCGCGAGCACCAGCAGTCTCCGCAGCAGCGCGATCATGCGCGCGGGGCTCCGTCGTTTCCGCGGCGCCGGCGTCCGCCGCGCGGACGCGAGCGGCCGTCGCGGGTGCGCGGCTCGGGTTCGCCGTCGAGCTGGCCGACCAGGCGGGCCAGCTCGCTGCGGACCGCCGCGAGCTGCAGGCGACCCTCGAACGGCTTCGGGATCAGCACGAGGTCGAAGGCGCCGGGGAGCGTCGGGCGCTCGAGCCGGAATGCCTCGCGCAGGATGCGCTTGATCTTGTTGCGCCGCACGGCGTGGCCGTGCTCCTTCGACACCGCGAGGCCGAGCCGGTGGCCTGGCTCCCGGCGCCGCGCGGCGACGACGGTCAGGTGCCGGCCGTGCGCGCGACGGCCGCGCGCGTAGATCCGCCGGAAGTCGCTCGCGCGGACGACCCGCAGTACGCGCGGCAGGCGAAAGCCGGCGACGGTGGCGGCGCGCTCGTCACCCGGGTTGCGTGAACCGGAACGCACGCTGGACCTTGTCGTCGTCGTTCGGGAGGTTCGTCGTGCCGAGGAACTTCTCGTAGTCGCGCCGCGCGTCGTCGATGCGCCCGAGCTCCTCGAGCGCCTTCGCGCGGTTGTAGTAGTCGGTCGAGCGACCTGGGTCGGCGCGCAGCACGAGGTCGAGCTGGGTCACGGCGTCGGCGTACTGGCCGCGCCCGTAGTACATCTCGGCGAGCGCGGCACGGATGCGCAGCTCCTGCTCGATCAGGTCCTGCAGCTCCTTGCGCTTCTCGATCTCGAAGCCGGGCGTCATCGTCTCGGCGATCACCGCGCGCGCCGCCTCCTGCTCGGTGGTGTTGCGCGTGAGGCAGGCCTCGGCGTGCGCCACCGCACCCGCGTAGTCGCCGCGCTCGACGGCGATCTCCATCAGCCCCTTGTGCGCGAACCGCAGCAGCTCCTCGCGGTCGATCAGCGCGTCGAACGCGACCGACGCCGCCGCCCAGCATTCCAGCGCGCGGCGCTGATGCTCGTCGGCGCGCGCCCGGCGCACCGTGCGCTCGGAGTCGGTCAGGTCCTGGTTGGTCGTCTCCCGCTCGAGCACGTGCGCGCGGGCCTGGTGCAGTCGGCCGAGCTCCTGCTTGACCTTCGCGTAGTCGAACAGCAGGTAGGGCCGGTGGTCCTCCGGATCGCGCTCCTGGTAGACCGCGTCGAGCACGACCTCGGCGCGGCGCAGATTGTCGGGGTCCTGGTTGCGCAGCTCGAACAGGCAGGCGCCCTGCACGGCCCGCAGGTTGTAGTCCTGGGGGTCGATCGCGAGGCCCTTGTCGACCATCCGCAGCGCAGTGTCCCACTTGCGCCCTTCGAGATAGAGCTTGGCGCGGCGCTGGAACTCGGCGAGCTCCTCGCGCTTCTCGGTGCTCAGCCCACCGAAGGTCCCGCACGCCGCCAGCAGCAGCGCTGCGAGGCAGGCGACCGGCGCGCGACGGGCGGCCAACGGGAGCCGCGCGGTGGCGGCGGGGAGCGTGCGCTGCGTGGCGGGACTCGGCATCAGGAGGGCGGCGTGGGTGCGAGAGGGCCGCGGGGGGCGGCCGCAGGCCGTTCCGTTGGACTCAGCCGCGGCACGCGTGTCAAGCCGTGATCCTCGGGACGGGCGACCGCTCAACGGCCGAGCGTCGCCAGCACCGCGTCGGTCCAGTCGATGCCGGACGGGCCGTCGGTCGGCCCGAGCGCGGCCTGCAGCGCGACGCGGACGCCGCCGAGCGACGCGTCCGCCGGGATCGCGAGCGTCGTCGCGAAGCCGGCCGCCGCGATCGGGAGCGGCGCCACCACCGCGGGCTGCAGCGCGTGCAGCCAGCAGTCGCTGCCCGCCGGGAACCGCTGCGGCAGGCCGGGCAGGCCGGCGAGCAGCACCGCCAACGAGCCCCGCGTCATCCAGCCGCCGCGGACCGTCGCCACGGTGCCGAGCGCGAGGTCGTCGCAGGTCAGGCGCGGCGCGCGCGCACCGGCCGCGCAGGGCCGGCCGACCGCGAGCGTGGTCGCACCGATCGCGAGCGCGAACGGCTCGATGCCGCGCACGCCGTCGTCGGCGAGCACGACGAGCCGCGCGCCGACCACGCCGACCGCCCGCGGCGCGACGATCGAGCCCGGCGGCGTGATCGCGGTCGCGCGCCGGGTGCCGGCGGCGGTGCCGTCGCTCTCGAACACCTGCAGGCCGGCCCCGCTCGGGTCGCGGCCGGTGAACCACACGCTCCGGCTGCCGCTCGCGAAGAGTCCGTCGAGCGCGCCGCCGAACGGCCCGGGCAGCAGATCGATGGCGAGCTGCGTGCCGGCGCGCGTACCGTCGGACACGAACAGCTCGCGGCCCGCGAGCGCGGTCTCCGCGAAGAAGAACACCCGCGCGCCGGCGGCGGTCAGCCCGGTCGGCGAGGAGCCGCCCGGGCCGGGCTCGAGGTCGGCGACCAGCCGCGTGCCGGACGGCGAGCCGTCGGTGACCCACAGCTCGCGCCCGTGCACGCCGTCGTCGGCGCTGAAGAACAGCAGCCGCTGGTCGGCGGCCGCCGTCAGGCCGAGCGGCGACGAGCCGGGCAGGCCGGCCGCGAGGTCCGCGAGCAGCGCGGTGCCGGTCGAGCTGCCGTCGGACGCGAACAGCTCGCTGCCGTGGACGCCGTCGTCGGCCCGGAACACGACCAGCCCGGCGACGCGCCGCGGCTCGGCCGGGAACGAGCCGAGCGGCCCCGGCCGCAGGTCGGCGAGCAGCCGCGTGCCGGCCGGGGTGCCATCGGTGACGAACAGCTCGGCGCCGGTGCCGGCGGTCGTCGCCACGAACAGCGCGCGGTCGCCGAACCCGATCGCCTGCTGTGGCAGCGAGCCGGCGCTGCCCGGGGCGAGGTCGGCGAGCAGCACGGTGCCGGCCTGGGTGCCGTCGGTCAGCCAGGGCTCGGCACCGGTCGTGGGCGTGGCCGCGCGGAACAGCAGCCGGCCGCGCAGCTCGGCGAGCGGCACCGGCGACGCCGACGCGGTGCCCGGCGCGAGGTCGGCGACGCGCACGGTCGTCGCGGCGGTGCCGCCGGTCGCCCACAGCTCGCGGCCGCTCCGACCGTCGTCCGCCGAGAAGTAGAGCCGGTCGCCGACCGCGAGCGGGTCGCGCGGGTCGGCGCCGGCCGGGCCCGGAGCGAGGTCGGCCAGCCGGGCCGTCCCGCCCGGCGTCGCGTCGGTCAGCCACAGCTCCGCACCGGCACTGCCGTCGTCGGCGACGAATGCCAGGCCGGCTCCGAACGTCACGAACGCGCGCGGATCGGAGCCTCGCGTCGCGCCGGCCGGGAGGGTCGCGAGGTCGAGGAGCAGGGTGCCCGCCGCGGTGCCGTCGCACAGCCACGCCTCGCTGCCGTGGCTGCCGTCGTCGGCCGGGAACAGCAGCGCGCCGCCGAGCGGGACGCCGGCCGCCGGCGCCGAGCCGAGCGGGCCCGGCTGCAGGTCGGCCACCCGCCGCGTGCCGGCCGCGGTGCCGTCGCTGACGAACGGCTCGCGCCCGGCGACGCCGTCGTCGGCGGCGAGCAGGAAGCGGCCGCCCGGCAGCGGGCCGAGCGCGGTCGGCGTCGAGCCCGCGGAGCCAGGGCGCAGCTCGATGCGGCGGGTCGTCGCGGCGGTGCCGTCGCTCGCCCAGAGCTCGAGGCCGCTCTGGCCGTCGGTCGCGGCGAACAGCAGCCTGCCGCCGGCGCCGCCGACCCACCGCGCCAGCGAGCCGGCCACGCCGGGCCACAGATCGCCGAGCGCGACGGTGCCGGGCGCGGTGCCGTCGGTGACGAACGGCTCGAACCCCTCGCCGCTGCCGCCGTCGGCGACGAAGAAGCCGAGCGCGCCGGCGGCGGCCAGACCGGTCGGGTCGCTGCCGGCGCTACCCGGCCGCAGGTCGACGCACAGCGCGGTGCCGCCGGGCGTGCCGTCGCTGCGCCACAGCTCGGCGCCGGCCGCATCGGTGTCGGCGACGAACAGCACCCGGCCCCCGAGCGCGGTCAGCATCCGCGGTCGGGCGCTGGCGGTGCCGGGGCGCAGGTCGAGGACGAGGCGCGTGCCGGTGGCGGTGCCATCGGAGGCCCACAGCTCGCGGCCGGCCGCGGTGGTCGTCGCCGCGAACAGACACTGCGCGCCGAGCGGCACCAGGTCGCCGGGCGCGGAGCTGCCGCCGCCCGGCTCGAGGTCGGCGACGCGGTGGGTGCCGGCCGCGGTGCCGTCGGAGACCCACAGCTCGCGGCCGGTGGCGGCCTCGGCGCCGGTGAAGAACACCCGTGCGCCGACCGCGACGAGTCCGCGCGGTGCGAGGCCGTCGATCCCCGGGACCGCGTCGAGCACGAGTCCGGTCCCGGCGGCGGTGCCGTCGCTGGTCCACAGCTCGTCGCCGCGGGCGCCGTCGTCGAGCGCGAAGAACGCGCGGCCGCCGGCCACGGTCAGCTCGGCGATCGCCGCCGACGCCGCGCCGGGCGCGAGGTCCGCGACCACGCGCGTGCCGGCCGGGGAGCCGTCGCTGATCCACAGCTCACGGCCGAGCGCCGGCGTCGCGGCGACGAAGAACGCGCGCCCCGCACCGGGATCGGCGCGCAGCAGCGCCGGCGCCGACGAGGGCTCGGGTGCCGGCGTCGGGTTCAGGTCGCCGAGCGCGGTCACCGGCGGCAGCTGCGCGGTGGCAGCCGCGGTCGCGAGCAAGGTCGCGACCATCCGGATCGGCGCGGTGGGGCGGGGCATCGGTGCTCGAACGGTGGGCAGCGGGAGCCGCGCGGCCGGCTCAGGTGCGCAGCAGGGTCGCGGCCGCGAGGCAGGCGATCACCAGCAGCGTGGCGACCGCGAGCAGCACGAGACCGCTGGCGAGCAGGCTCGCGCCGAGGCCGGCGCGCCGGCGCAACCAGGCGGCCTGGGACTCCTCGCGCGTCGCCGGGCTACCGGTCGGCGCGCGCCGCCGCCGCTGTCGGGCGGCCGGCCGGCGCGTGTGCGTCGGCGAGCCGGTGCGCTGCGGTGGGGGGCGGCGGGTGACGGGGGTGGCGCGCATGCGCCTCCCATTCGACGCGGGAATCGCCGTGGAGCCAAGCCGGCCGCCGGGTTCGCCCGGCCCGACGCAGAGAATCGCCAGCTCGCGCCGTTGCCCTGCCGAAACAGGTCGGTGAGCATGTCGCGAGACGGCCTTCGCCCATGACGTCAGACCGTGGTCCCAGCCCGACTGCCGCGCGCGGCGAGCCTGCGTCGCGAGCCCTGCCGCGCGTCCGCGCGGCCCGCGTCGCCATGGTCGCCGCACTGCTCGCGACCGCGACCGGCGCGCTGCGCGCGCAGATCCCGTTCGGCGGCACGCTGTTCCAGGACCAGCAGCAGCGCCGCGACCAGCGCCAGACCTTCGATCAGCCGAGCCTGCTCGGCCCCGATCCCGCCGAGATGCTGCGCGACCTCGTGCCGCAGGGCTTCGCTCCGCCCGATCGCGCCGAGCCGTTGTTCCAGGGCTTCCCGCTGCTGACTCCGCCCGGCTTCAGCGCCTATCCGGGTGGCCGGCTGCCGAACCCGTACGAGCGCGCGAGCGGCGCGATGCCCGTCGTCCCGCCGCCGGCGTTGCCGATCTCGCCGAACGCCTGGCCGTCGTGGTTCGTCGGCCCCGGCTCCGAGAACCCCGAGGGCTTCACGGCGACCGTCGCGGTGCTCGCGCAGAACACCGACCTCGTCTGGCTGCGTCCCGAGCAGGGCGCGCCGTTCGCGCCACTCGCGCTGCACGACCGCTTCGAGGTCATCCGCGTCGGCGCGCGCGTCGACGTCCGCGGTGGGGGGCAGTACCTGATGGCCTTCCAGGGTGGCGCGACGCTGCGCATGGAGGGCACGAGCCGCGTCGAGATCGAGCAGCTCGACGACGATCGCATCGCGCTCGAGCTCACCGACCTGTACCGCGTCTGGCTCGCCGCCGGCGATCGGCCGCTCGTCGCGCGGTTCGGGCCGGGCGGCGCCGAGCTGACGCTGCGCGCGGCGCAGGCGGTGCTCCAGCGCGATCGCGGCTTCGTGCGCTGCGAGAACCGCGGGCCGGGCGTCGCACGGCTGGCGGCGATCGGCCGCGAGTTCGAGCTGCCCGCCGGCTTCGTCACGACCGTCCTGCTGCGCGCGCCGGCGACCGACGCCCCGAGCGCCTCGCTCGAGGTGCGCGGCGACGTCGAGACCGCGCGCGACGGCCGGGTCCTCGAGGCCCGCGCCGTGCTGGAGGCCGGGTCGGTCGGCTGGACCGGCGCGCGCTTCGAACTCGCTCCCGGCGCGAGCCTGCGCATCGATCCACTCGCCGGCGCCGAGTTCCCTGACCAACGAGACACCGAACGATGACGACTCTGGAACGTGCACTGGTCACCGGCGGAGCCGGCTTCATCGGCTCGCACCTGTGCGAACGCCTCCTGAACGACGGTCTGGAGGTCATCGCGATGGACAACCTCCTGACCGGTGATCTCGCGAACATCGAGCACCTGTTCGGCAACGCGCGCTTCAAGTTCTTCCACCACGACGTGACGAACTACATCCACGTCCCCGGGCGGCTGGACTTCATCCTGCACTTCGCTTCGCCGGCGAGCCCGCGCGACTACCTGGAGCTGCCGATCCAGACCCTGAAGGTCGGCAGCCTCGGCACGCACAAGGCGCTCGGGCTCGCACACGAGAAGGGTGCCCGGTTCCTGCTCGCGAGCACCAGCGAGGTCTACGGCGATCCGCAGGTGCACCCGCAGCGCGAGGACTATTGGGGCCACGTCAATCCGGTCGGTCCGCGCGGCTGCTACGACGAGGCCAAGCGCTTCGCCGAGGCGATGGCGATGGCCTACCAGCGTCACCACGGCGTCGAGACGCGGATCGTGCGCATCTTCAATACCTACGGCCCGCGCATGCGGCTGAACGACGGTCGCGTGCTGCCGGCGTTCATGAGCCAGGCATTGCGGGGCGAGGACCTCACCGTGTTCGGCGACGGCGGCCAGACCCGCAGCTTCTGCTACGTCGACGACCTCGTCGAGGGCATCCTGCGACTGCTGCGCAGCGACGAGCGGCTGCCGGTCAACATCGGCAATCCGCACGAGATGACGATCCGCCAGTTCGCCGACGCCATCCTGGAGCTGACCGGCTCGGGATCGAAGATCCGCTTCGAGCCGCTTCCCGTCGACGATCCGAAGCAGCGTCGGCCCGACATCGGCAAGGCACGCTCGGCACTCGGCTGGGAGCCGAAGATCCCTCTACAGGAGGGGCTCCGCCGGACCGTCGAGTACTTCAAGGCGAAGCTCGGCGCGCTCGCGCGCTGAGCACGCCGTGCCGGGCCGGTGGCATTGCGCCGGCCGTGAACACCCTGCAGTGACGATCCTGCAGTGAACACCCTGCAGTGACGACCCTGCAGTGACGACCCTGCAGCTGCGACCCTGCCGTGGCGACCCGAGCGCCGCGGTCCTCTCCGTGACCTTCCCCCGTCCACGCCGTCCAGAGCGGCGGCGCGGTCGTTCCCTCTCGCCGCCGGCACGGCGCCGGCGGCGCTCCCCCGATGAGCAAGATCCTGATCACCGGCGGCGCGGGCTTCATCGGCTCCCACGTCTGCAGGCGCCTGCTGGCCGCCGGGCGCGACGTCCGCGTCCTCGACAACTTCGACCCGTTCTACGCCGAGTCCATCAAGCGGCGGAACGTCGCGACCTGCTCGGAGGCGGCCGCGCGCCCGGGCGCAGGCCGCTACGAGCTGGTCGAGGGCGACTTCCGTGACGCGGGTACATGTGAGCGCGTGGTCGGCGACGTCGACGGCGTGATCCACCTCGGCGCGCTCGCCGGTGTGCGGCCGTCGATCGCCGACCCGATCCGCTACATGGACGTCAACGTGACCGGCACGCAGACGCTGCTCGAGGCGGTGCGCGCGCGGCCGCGGATCCCGTTCGTGTTCGCGAGCTCGTCGTCGGTCTACGGCGGCAACGAGAAGGTGCCGTTCGCCGAGGACGATCCCGTCGACCACCCGGTGTCGCCGTACGCGGCGAGCAAGAAGTCGGGTGAGGTGTTGTGCTACACCTTCCACCATCTGAACGGCCACCCGGTCACCTGCCTCCGCTTCTTCACCGTCTACGGTCCCGGCCAGCGGCCCGAGATGGCGATCCACCTGTTCAGCCGGAAGCTGCTCGCCGGCGAGCCGATCCCGATGTTCGGCGACGGCTCCACGCGCCGCGACTACACCTACTGCGACGACATCGTCGATGGGGTGGTGGCGGCACTGGACAAGGCCGACGGCTATCGGATCTACAACATCGGAGGCGCCCACACGACGGAGCTGCGCGAGCTGATCGCGACTCTCGAGGACGTGTTCGGCCGGAAGGCGATCATCGACCGCCGGCCCGAGCAGCCGGGAGACGTGAAGCAGACCTGGGCCGACACGTCGCGCATCCGTGCGGAGCTCGGCTTCGCGCCGCAGACCACGGTGCGCGAGGGCGTCGAGCGCTTCGCCGCGTGGTACCTCGCCGAGCGGGCAGCGGGACGACTGGCATGAAGCGACACTACCTCGTGACCGGCGGTGCGGGTTTCATCGGCTCGCACGTCGCATCGCGGCTGCTGCGCGCCGGGCACCGGGTGACGGTGCTCGACAACTTCTCGACCGGTAGCCGGGCGAACCTCGACGCGGTGCGCACCGAGGTCGGGCGCCGGGCTTCCGAGCTGAAGGTCGTCGAGGGTTCGGTGACCGACGCTCGAGCCGTCGCGACCGCGTTCGACGGCATCGCCGGGGTGGTCCACCTCGCGGCGCTGCCGTCGGTGGTGCGCAGCGTCGAGGCGCCGCTCGAGAGCCACGATCACAACGTGACCGGCACCGTGCAGGTGCTCGACGCGGCGCGGCGGTGCGGCGTGCGGGTCGTCTACGCCGGCTCGTCGTCGGCGTACGGCGAGCAGGATGCCCAGCTGAAGCACGAGGAGCTGCGCGAGAGCCCGCTGTCGCCGTACGCGGCGAGCAAGCTCGCCGGCGAGCTGTACGCGCGCGCGTTCGGCCGTGTCTACGACGCGTCGGTGGTCGTCACGCGGTTCTTCAACGTCTACGGGCCACGGCAGGTGCCGGACAGCCCGTACTCGGGGGTCGTCGCGGCATTCTGCTTCGCATTGCTGCGCGGCGCGCAGCCGCGGATCGACGGCGATGGCTCCCAGACGCGCGACTTCACCTACGTCGGCGACGTCGCCGAGGGCGTCGCTCGCGCGTTGGAGGCCGACCTCGCGCCGGGCTGCCACACCGTGAACCTCGCCGGCGGCGGCAACTACTCGATCCGCGAACTGCTCGCGACACTGACCCGCCACGCGGGGGCGGACGTCGAACCGGTGTTCGGTCCGGCCCGCGCGGGCGACGTGAAGCACTCGCAGGCCGACGTCAGTCGACTGCGAGCGCTGCTCGGCTACGTTCCCTCGACCAGCTTCGACGCGGGTCTGCGCGCGACGTTCGACTGGTACCGGCAGACCTACGGCGAGACCGCGGCGACCGAGCGTGGCGCCGGCGACCGGCAGAACTGAACGGCAGCACTGAACGGCAGCACTGGGCGGCAGCACTGGGCGGCACGACAAGGACCGGCAAGACGAAGGGAGCTCGGCTCGATGAAGGGCGTCGTTCTCGCAGGCGGACTCGGCACGCGGCTCTACCCGCTGACCAAGGTCACCAACAAGCACCTGCTGCCGGTCTACGACCGGCCGATGGTGCACTATCCGATCCAGTGCCTGATCAATGCGGGCATCCAGGACATCCTGATCGTGACCGGCGGCAACAGCGCCGGCGACTTCCTGCAGCTGCTCGGCAACGGTGCGGACTTCGGTCTGAAGGACCTGAGCTACACGTATCAGCAGGGCGAGGGCGGCATCGCCGACGCACTGAAGCTCGCCGAGCACTTCGCGGACGGCGAGAAGATCGTCGTCGTCCTCGGTGACAACATCATCGAGGGCAACATCCGCAAGGCCGTCCAGGACTTCGAGGCGCAGGAGCGCGGTGCGAAGATCCTGCTGAAGGAGGTGCACGATCCCGAGCGCTTCGGCGTCGCGACCGTCGACGCGCGCGGTGGCGTGCTGAAGATCGTCGAGAAGCCGAAGCAGCCGGAGTCCAACCTCGCGGTGGTCGGCATCTACATGTACGACGCGCGCGTGTTCGAGTTCATCGACCAGCTCAAGCCGTCGGAGCGCGGCGAGCTCGAGATCACCGACGTGAACAACTTCTACCTGCGGGATGGCACGCTGACCTCCGAGGTGCTGCACGGCTGGTGGACCGACGCCGGGACGTTCGACTCGCTGCTCCGCGCCAGCAACCTGGTCGCCGAGGGCGGCGCCAACCGACTCGACGTCGGCGCCGGAGGCCGGCGCGCGTGAGTGGTCCGGCCCGCGTGCTGGTGACCGGCGCGGGTGGGCAGCTCGGCCGCGCCGTGGTCGCGGCCGCGCGGGCGCGCGGCCTGGCGACGCTCGCGACGAACCACCGCGAGCTGCCGGTCGAGGACGCCGATGCGTGCCGCGCGGCGATCGGGCGGGCGCGGCCGGCACTCGTCGTGCATTGTGCGGCGTGGACCGACGTCGACGGCTGCGAGGCCGACCCCGACCGCGCCGACCGCATCAACGGACACGGCACCGCATACGTCGCTGCGGCCTGTCGGGCGGTGGACGCGCGGCTCGTCGCGGTGAGCACCGATTACGTGTTCGCGGTCGGGCGCGCCGAAACCGCCGCGCGCCGACCGCTGCGCGAGGACGACCCGGTCGCACCGGCCTCGGCGTACGGCCGCAGCAAGCTGCTCGGCGAGGAGGCGGTCCGGACCGACCCGCCGCCGATCGGCTTCCACGTCGCGCGCACGGCCTGGGTGTTCGGGCCGGGTGGGAGGAACTTCCCCGCCGCGATCCTCGCGCGCGCGCGGCGTGGGGAACCCCTGCGCGTCGTCGACGACCAGATCGGCTCGCCGACGCTGACGGTCGATCTGGCCGACGCGCTGCTCGACCTCGGGCTGTCGGACGCGCCGTCGGGCACCTGGCACGCGGCGAACGAGGGGGCGCTGAGCTGGCACGCGTTCGCGGTCGCGATCTGTGCTCGCGCAGGTCTCCACGTCGACATCGGCCGGCAGACGACCGCCGAGCTCGGCCGCCCGGCGCCGCGGCCGGCATGGTCCGTGCTCGATTGCAGCAAGCTCGCCGCGCTGCGCGGCCGGCGGCTCCCGGATTGGGAGGACGCCCTGCAGCGCTACCTGGAGCAGCCGGGAGACACACCATGACCAGGATCCTCGTGACCGGCGGCGCCGGGTTCATCGGCTCGAACTACGTGCGGCTGCTGCTCGAGAGGTCGAACGACGAGATCGTCAACGTCGACGCGCTGACCTACGCCGGCAACCTCGAGAACCTCAGCGACGTCGAGGACGACCCGCGCTACACGTTCGTGCGCGCCGACATCCGCGATGCCGCCGTGATGGCGCAGGTGTTCGACGAGCACCGGCCGGAGGTCGTCGTGCACTTCGCCGCCGAGAGCCACGTCGACCGCTCGGTGCTCGACGCGACCGCGTTCGTGCAGACCAACGTGGTCGGCACGCAGGTGCTGCTCGACGCCAGCCGTCGCGTCCGTGTCGCGCGCTTCGTGCACGTCAGCACCGACGAGGTCTACGGCTCGCTCGGGCCGACCGGGCGCTTCACCGAGGACTCGCCGCTGCAGCCGAACTCACCGTACTCGGCGAGCAAGACCGGCAGCGACCTGCTGGTCCGTGCCGCGCACCACACGCACGGCATGGACGCGGTGATCACGCGCTGCTCGAACAACTACGGGCCGTATCAGTTCCCCGAGAAGCTGATCCCGCTGATGATCGCCAACGCCCTCGAGGGCCGGCAGCTGCCGGTCTACGGTGACGGCCGCAACGTGCGCGACTGGATCCACGTCGAGGACCACTGCCTCGCCGTCGACGCCGTGCGACGGCTCGGGCGGGCGGGCGAGGTCTACAACATCGGCGGCGACGCCGAGCGTGAGAACATCGTCGTCGTCCGGCAGATCCTGGCGTTGTGTGGAGGCGGTGAGGAGCTGATCCAGTTCGTGACCGATCGCCCGGGTCACGACCGTCGCTACGCGATGGACTCGACGCGGATCCAGCAGGAGCTCGGCTGGCGGCCGACCCGGACCTTCGAGGCGGGGCTCGAGGAGACGTTCCGGTGGTACGTCGACCACCGGGCCTGGTGGGAGCGCGTCCGCTCGGGGGCCTATCAGGAGTACTACCAGCGCAACTACGCCGGGCGCTGACCGGTCGCGGCCCGCGGGTGTCGGGTGTGCGACGGTGCGTCGGCGGGCCGACGTCGGTGGGTGGGGCGAGCGCGCGCGCCACATCGGGTCCAGTCGCGACCGCGCGACTCCCGATAGCAGACGAGCAGGGCGCCATCCGGCGCGTCGATCGGCCGAACCGGACCGCACCGCGAACTCGCGCCGGCAGCGCGGCGCGGGCACCGAGAATCGTCGAGCGGCGCGCGGCGCGCCCCCGCAGTTCGGGCTAGGATCACCGCCGATGACCCCTGACCAGCGCGCAGACCAGTGCAGCCGGGCGCTCGCCCTGCTCGCGGCAGCCTTCGTCGCCCTGCTCGCCGTCGGCTGCACCAGCGTCGAGGACGCGCGGATCCGCCAATTGCTGCACGAGAAGGGCTTCGGGACGCGTGCCGAGGGCGTCGCGACCGCGGAGAACTACGTCGGCGGCGGCGACCTGGTGCAGTTCATCGTCGACCCGGACGTCTACCAGCTCCCTGGTCAGGAGCAGCTCTACATCCTCGCCAACGCGCAGCCGGTCGGTCTCGACGGGACGATCTTCGTTCCCTACATCGGCTCGGTCTACGTGCTCGGCCTGACCGAACAGAGCCTGTCGAACATGGTCAGCCAGCTGCTGGCCGGCATCTTCACCGCACCGATCCAGGTCCAGGCGCGGATCATCTCGCGGGGCAAGGGCTTCTACATGTTCGGCGAGGTGACGCAGGCGGCACGCTTCGTGCCCCTCACCAAGGCGGACATGACCCTGCTCGAGGTCATCGCGCGCGCGCCGATCACCGACCTCGCGAACATGGGCCGCGTCAAGGTCATCAAGCCCGACGCGCAGAACCCGCTCGTCGTCGTCGTCAACGTGCGCGAGATGATCGAGACCGGCAACACCACGTACAATCTCCGGATCGACGACAACGACATCATCTACATCCCGCCGACCTTCCTCGGTCACATCGCGCGCTTCCTCGAGAAGCTGCTGCAACCGCTGAACCGGGTCGTCGGCTCCGCGCTCGGCATCGCGACCATCCGCTCGACCTACGACTATCTCTTCCTCGGTGAGCCCACGTTCTTCGGGCGTGGCAATCGTTTCTGACCCGCGTTTCTGACCCGCGCTTCTGACCCGCGCTCCTGACCCGTGAGCCAGCAGCTCGAACTGCCGCCGATCTCGTTCGCCCGCTACCTGGAGCTGCTACGCCGGCGCCGGTGGCAGGTGATCCCGATGAGCCTCGTCGGGCTCCTGATCGGGGCGTTCGTGGCGTTCCTGATCCCGCGCTACTACGTCGCTTCGACCAAGCTCACCTACCAGGGCATGGCGCTCGACCCGGCCTCGCGCTCCGACGAGGATCCGCTCCTCGCGAAGGTCACGAACGCGTCGACGTCGATCCCGGTCGTCGTCGAGGACGCATTGGAAGCGCTCGAACGGATCGGCACCGATCGCAACGACCCGGCCCGGCAGCAGGCGATCGACGACGTGGGTTCGCGATTGTCGGTCGAGACCTTCAACACCGACCAGCGCCGCGGCTTCTACAACATCGTCATCGAGTACAAGGACACCGACGGCCAGTTCGCCGCGAGGTTCTGCAACGAGCTGCGCAACGTCTGGGTCAACGGCATCCGCACCGAGCTCGAGACCGAGGCGAGCGCCGAGCTGCGCAGCGCGCGCGAGGACGTCGCCGCCTTCCAACAGGCGCGCGACCTCGCGGTCAAGGCGCTCGAGAGTCACATCGCGCAGTATCACATCGTGCCCTTCGACCTCGACCCGCGGACCACGCGCGAGAACTCCCTGACCACCGAGCTCGGGCGCGTGCGCGGTGACCTCGCGCAGGTCGACGGCGAGATCGCGAGGCACGAAGCGCGGATCCAGCGCATCAGCGGTGAGCTCGAGCTGCTCGAGCCCGATACCGAGGTGCAGGTACCGATCAAGGAGGAGTCGGAGATCTCGCGCGAGCTCAACGCGCTGCTGCTGAAGAAGGCCGAATACGAGGCGAAGATCGCCGGTGCGCGGGAGGGGCACCCGAAGCTCTCGACCTACCGCCAGTGGCTCGCGCACATCGACGCCCAGATCGCCGCGCTGGTGCCCGGCGTGCAGGAGGGCGGTATGATCACGCGCACGGAAGCGAACCCGCGCTACCAGGAGCTCGTCGTCCAGCGCAACGATGCCGAGGTGGAGCTGGCGGGCAACCGGGCCCGATTGGAGTCCCTGCGGGCGCGCGAACGGGAGCTGACCGCGGAGCTCGCGCAGATCCCGACCGTGTTCGCGACCTACGAGGACCTGCGCTCACGCCGCGCGGATGCCGACGAGAAGCACCGCATCGCGCTCGAGCGCGAGCGGCAGCTCAGTGAGATCTACGAGCGGACGACGCGCGGCGACCCGTTCAAGGTGCCGAACGAGGCGGTCGTACCACCGGCTCCGACGGAGCCGAACGTCACGTTGGTCGCGATCACCGGCGCGATCGTCGGCCTCGGCGCCGCGATCGGCCTCGTGCTGCTGCTCGACTTCCTGCGCTCGACCTTCAAGACCGTCGACGACGTGACCTTCGCGCTGAAGGTGCCCGTGCTGGGCACGCTCGCCTACATCGAGACGCTCGAGGCGCGGCGCGAGGCGGTCCGCTATCGCCGGCGGGTGTCGCTGGTGGCGGCGACGTTCCTGGTGCTGTCGCTGTCGCTCGTCACCGTCTACTACATCGCGCCGACGCGGCTGCCGACCGTCGTGCTCGACGCGTTGGAGTCGATCTTCGGCGCGCCGCAGTGACCGGAGAACGAGCCGCGCCGAACGGATGCCGGAAGGACGCTGAGCGATGCGCGACGCAGTCGTCTTCCTGATCGTGGTCGCAGGCTTGCCGATCGCGTTCCGCAAGCCGTTCATCGGGCTGCTGCTGTTCAGCTGGCTCGCCTACATGCGGCCGCAGGACCTGTGCTGGGGCTTCGCCCGCGACATGCGGCTCAGCTTCTACGTCGGCCTCGCGCTGATCGCGGGCTTCGTCGCGACCGAGCTCGGCCGGCGGCCGTTCATGCGACGCGACATCCGCACGGCGTCGATGATCGTGATCCTGCTGCTCACGTACCTGAGCACCGCGCTCGCCGAGTACCACGATCCGTGGATCGTCTCGGGACTCATCGAGTTCACGAAGATCGTCGCGATCGCGTGCATCACATCCAGCCAGGTCGATTCGAAGCAGCGCCTGCGCGTGATGGTCATGACCATCGCGATGTGCCTCGGCTTCTTCGGCTTCAAGGGCGGTCTGTACGGCCTGCTCGGCGGTGGGTCCATCAACCGTGGTCCGGGCGGGATGATGGAGGACAACAACGACTTCGCGCTCGCGCTCGTGATGTCGTTGCCGATGCTCTACTACCTCGGCGTCACCGAGAAGCAGCCGCTGCTGAAGCGCTTCTTCTACCTGACGCTCGGGCTGACCTGTCTGACCGTGATGCTGACGCACTCGCGCGGCGGCTTCCTCTCGATGTGCGTCGTGTTCGCGGTGTTCACGTTGCGGGCCGGCAAGATCCTGCAGGGTGCGATGGTCGGCGGCAGCCTCGCAGCGATCTTCCTGCTCGCGGCGCCGCGCAGCGTGGTCGAGCGCCTGTCGACGATCAACGAAGCTGCCGCGGGCGCCGACGCGTCCGCCAACGCACGGCTGTTCGCGTGGCAGATCGGCCTGCACATGATCGAGGAGAACTTCTGGATCGGCATCGGCCACAAGAACTTCCGCCTCCTCTATCAGCACTACGCGCGCAGGCTCTTCCCGGGCGAGGATCTGTTCAACCACGTCGCGCACAATTCGTACATCCAGATGTTCGCCGAGACCGGGGTGTTCGCCTTCGGTGCATTCATGACGATGCTGGTGTCGACGTTCTTCGCGGCGGGGCAGCTACGGCGCATCGCCCGCATGCGGCCCGATCTCGCCTGGGTGCGCAGCTACGGCAGCATGGCGGAGGCGACGATCGCCGGCTTCATGCTCGGTGGCTTCTTCCTGAACCGCGCGCACTTCGACCTGCTGTACCACTGGCTCGGCATCGTGACGGCGATGGTGTTCGTCGCGCGCATGGAACTCGCGCGGGAGCCGGCGACGGCGACCGCCGGTGCGGCGCGGGCGTCGGGCGAGCTGCTGCGGGTCGGCCTGCGGCCGGCCACGCTGGGCCCGAGCCAGGTGCCGCGCTGGGAGCGGCGGGGCGTGTGAGCGGTCGGTGTGCGTGGGGCCGGTCGACGAGGCGGGCAGCCGGCGCCCGCGACGTGCGAGCAGAGACACGACGATGTGCGGTATTGCAGGAGTATTCCATGCGGACGGGGCGAAGCCGGCGGACGAGGCGCTGCTGCAGCGCGTCATCGCGACGCTGCACCACCGCGGTCCCGATGGCCGCGGCGTGCGCGCGCGTCCGGGCTACGGGCTCGCGCACGCGCGGCTGTCGATCGTCGATCTCGCAGCGGGTGCGCAGCCGATGGGGCACGACGGCACATGGGTGACGTTCAACGGCGAGATCTACAACTTCCTCGACCTGCGGCGTGAGCTCGAGGCGCTCGGCTACACCTTCGAAACCCGTTGTGACACCGAGGTCCTCGTGCATGGCTGGCGCGCGTGGGGCGAGCGGCTGCCCGAGCGGCTGCGTGGGATGTTCGCGTTCGCGATCGTGGACGAGCGCGACCGCACGCTGTTCCTCGCGCGCGACCGCATGGGGAAGAAGCCGCTGTACTGGCATCGGACGGCGGCCGGCGACCTGTGGTTCGCGAGCGAATTGAAGGCGCTGCGCGCGGTTCCGGAGCTGCGCGCCCCGGAGCTCGACCGCCGTGCACTCGGCGAGTTCTTCTGTCTGCGCTACGTGCCGGATCCACGCACGATCTACCGCGACGTCCACAAGCTGCCGCCGGCGACCTGCATGACCGTCCGCGACGGCCGGCCCGCGCAGCGGCGCTACTGGACGCTGAGCTTCGCCACCGAGGAATTGCGCGACGAGCGCGAGCTGCACGAGGCGGTGCTCCACAAGCTCGACGAGTCGACGCGGATCCGGCTGATGGGCGACGTCCCGCTCGGTGCGTTCCTGTCCGGTGGCATCGACAGCTTCGCGGTCGTCGACAGCATGGCGCGGGTCGGCACCGGCGAAGTGGTCGCCTGCACGATGGGCTTCGAGGGCGGCGGTCCGCTCGACGAGCGGCAGTACGCACGCGAGGCGGCACGCGCGTGCGGAGCGACGTTGCACGAGGACGCGATCGGCCCCGACGACATGCTCGAGCAGGGCTGGTTCGACACGACCTACGACGAGCCGATGTCGGACGAGAGCGCGATCCCGACCTACCACGTCAGCCGCCTGGCGCGGCGGCACGTGACGGTCGCGCTGTCGGGCGACGGCGGCGACGAGAGCTTCGCGGGCTACCGCCGGCACAAGTTCGACGCGCTCGAGAACCGGCTGCGCGGGCGGCTGCCGCGCGGCATGTGGGCCGCGCTCGGGGCGCTGTACCCGAAGCTCGACTTCATGCCGCGCTGGATGCGGTTCAAGCGCACGTTCCAGAACATGGCGCGGCGGCCGGGCGAGGCGTACGCGCGCTCGGTCAGCGCCGTGCTGCCCGAGGAGCTGCGGCCGCTGCTGCGCCCCGCGTGGGCCGAGGCCGGCGCGGACCCGCTCGCGGCGGTGCGGGAGGCCTACGAAGCCGGCGATGGCGAGCACCCGCTCGCGCGCTGCGCGGCCGCCGACTTCGCCACCTACCTGCCGGGCGACATCCTCGTGAAGGTCGACCGGGCGTCGATGGCGGTGTCGCTCGAAGTGCGCGCCCCCTTCCTCGACCAGGAGCTCGTCGAGCTGGCGGCGCGCGTGCCGGCGTCCCTCAAACTCGCCGGCGGCCGCACCAAGGGCTTCCTGCGCCGGGCGCTCCGCGGGCGGCTCGGCGACGAGGCGCTCGACCGGCCGAAGCAGGGCTTCTCGCCGCCGTCGCGCGCGTGGCTGCGCGGTGCGGTCGGCGACGCGCTCGAGCGCGCCTTCGACGACGAACGGCTGACGGCGATCCTCGACACCGCCCGCCTCCGGCCACTGCTGCGCGAGCACCGCGCGGGGCTGCGCGACCACACGACGATCCTGTGGGCGACGTCGGTGTTGCACCGTTTCCTGGCGAGGTGGACGTGAGCGGGCGACCGCGCATCATCACGTTCACGAACCTGTTCCCGTCGGCCGCGCGGCCGGGTCACGGCACGTTCGTCCAGGACCGCGCGACCCGCGTCGCGGCGCGCACCGGCTTCGACTGGGAGGTCGTGTGTCCGGTGCCGGCCGTGCCGCGGCTGCTGCGCCGCCGTGCGGATCGCTGGACCGCGCGGGTGCCCGCGCGGGAGTCCGTCGCCGGCGTCACCGTGCACCACCCGCGCTACCGGCACCTGCCGGGGCTGTCGCTGCGCGCGCAGGCGGCGCGCATGCGGGACGCGGCGCGCCCGGTGCTGGCGGCACTCGCGGCGGCGGGGCCCTGCCTCGTCGACGCGCACTATGTCTACCCGGACGGCGTCGCCGCGCTGGCGCTCGCGCGCGAGCTGGAGCTGCCCTGCTTCGTGACCGCGCGCGGCAGCGACGTCAATGTGCTCGGCGCCGAGCCGACCGTCGTCGCGCAGCTCCGCGACGTCGCCCCGGCGGCGACCGGCTGGTTCGCGGTCAGCGCGCCGCTGGCGGAGCAGCTCGCCGCGATGCTCGGGGTCGCCACGGACACCGTCCGCGTCGCGCGCAACGGCGTCGACCTGGAGCGCTTCCGGCCCGGCGACCGCCGCGCCGCCCGCGCCGAGCTCGGCCTGCCGGCCGCCGCGGCGATCGTCTGTGGCGTCGGCCGGCTGGTCCCGGGCAAGGGCTTCCACCTGATGGCACGGGCGCTGCGCGAGCTCCCCGACGCCGTGCACTTCGCGCTGGCCGGCGACGGGCCCGAGCGCGAGCGGCTGCTGGGAATCGCGCCGCCGGGCCGGCTGCACCTGCTCGGGGCGCTGCCCCAGGAGCGCGTCGCCGTGCTCTACCGCGCCGCCGACCTGCTGGTGCTTCCGAGCGAGCGCGAGGGTTGGCCCAACGTCGTCACCGAGGCGCTGGCATCGGGGCTGCGCGTCGTCGCGACGCCGGTCGGGGCGGTGCCCGAGCTGCTCGCCGTGCCGTACGCGGGCAGCCTGGTCCGCGGCGGCGACCCGCGCGCGCTGCAGCGGGAGGTCGAGCGGCTGCTGCGGTCGCCGGCCGAGCCGGCGCGGGTGCGGGAATACGCTTCCAGGTTCTCCTGGGACGGGCCGATCGAGATGCTGGCGCAGACTTTCTGCCGTGCGATGGCATGAACCCGGGCTACCGCATCCTCTACCACCATCGGATCCGTTCGGACGACGGCCAGGCCGTGCACGTACGCGAGCTGATCCGCGCGCTCCGGGAGCTCGGCCACGAGGTGCTCGAGTGCGCGCTGGTGCCGAAGGCCAACGGGGCCGCGACGATGCGCGAAGCCGGCGCTGGCGCGCGGGAGAGCGGCCTGCGCGGCCGGCTGAGCCTGCCGCGCCGGGCGGTCGAGCTGCTCGAGATCGGCTACGGCCACACCGCCGTGCGCCGGCTGCTGGCGCTCGCGCGCGAGTTCCGGCCGGACTTCGTCTACGAACGGCACGCGCTGCACTGTGTCGCGGGGCTGCGCGCGTCGCGCAAGCTGCGCATCCCGCTGCTGCTCGAGGTGAACGCGCCACTGACGGCGGAGGTCGAGCTCGCCGGCAAGCTGCGCTACCCCGGGCTCGCCCGGCGGACCGAGCGCAAGGTCCTCGGGCGCGCCGACCGCGTGCTCGCCGTGACCAGCGCGCTCCGCGACATGCTGCTGCCGCTCGGTGCGCGACCGGAGCGCACGCTGGTGATCGCCAATGCGGCGGACCCGGCGCGGTTCGGGCCCGAGATCCTCGGGATCGGTCGTGCGCGTCGCGCGGAGCTCGGGCTCGGTGGGGACGGTCGCTTCGTGCTCGGCTTCATCGGGTTCATGCGGCACTGGCACCGACTCGATCTCGCGGTCGAGCTGTTGACCCGTCCGCAGCTCGCGGACGTCAGCCTGCTGCTGGTCGGGGACGGCCCGGCGATGCCCGCGACGCTGCAGCACGCGCGCACGCTCGGCGTGCAGGACCGCGTCGTCACGGTCGGTGCGCTGCCCCAGGATCGCGTGCCCGAGATCGTCGGTGCGTTCGACGCCGCCCTGATCCCCGCGGCGAACGACTACGCGTCGCCGCTGAAGATCTTCGACTCGCTGGCGGCCGGCGTGCCGACCATCGCGCCGCGGCAGCCGAACATCGCGGAGACGATCGAGCACGGCGTCAACGGATTGCTGTTCGAGCCCGGCGACATCGATTCGCTCGCGCTGCAGCTCGCGACGCTCGTCGGCGACCGTGACGGCGCGCGGCGGCTCGGCGCCGCGGGCCGCCAGTCGCTGATCGAGCGCCAATGGACCTGGCTCGGCAACGCGCGGCGCGTGGTCGAGTCGTTCGAAGCGGCACGCGCGGAGCGGGCGGCGCGATGAGGGTACTGCTGGCGATCGGGGTGCCGCTGGTGCTGGCCTACGCGACGACCGTCTCGTGGGTCGTCAGGAGCTGGTTCTACGAGGGCTCGTACTACGCGCACGGTCCGCTGGTCGCGCTGCTCGCCGCGGCGATCGTGTGGGCGCGGCGCCGCCGGTTCCTGGCGACCCCCGGTCGGCTGGATCCGCGCGGCTGGCTGCTGCTCGGGCCCGGGTTGCTCGGCCACCTGGCCGGGGCGGCCCTGACGATCGACTCGGTGTCGGCCGCCAGCATGCTGCTCAGCGTGCCGGGCGCCGTGCTGCTCGCGGGAGGGCCGCGGCGGTTCGCGGTCGTCGCGTCGGTCGTCGGGCTGCTGCCGTTCATGCTGCCGATGCCACTGTTCGTGACCGGCAAGCTCGCGTTCGAGCTCAAGGAGTTCGCGGTCGGTGCAGGGCTCGCGCTGGCCAACGCGTTCGGGCTGGGTGGCGAGCGCGTGATGGCGGAGATCCACGTGCCCGGGGTCGCCCAGCCGCTGCTGGTCGCCGACCCGTGCAGCGGGCTGCGCTCACTGGTCGCGCTGATCACGCTCGGCTACTGCCTCGCGTTCTTCACGGGGTCGCAGACCGGTGCGCGGCGCTGGCTCGTGCTCGCGGTGTCCGGGCCCGTCGCGATCGCGACCAACGTCGTGCGCATCGCGGCGATCTGCTGGCTCGCCCGGTCGTTCGGGGCCGACTTCGCGACCGGCACCGGGCACGACGTGCTGAACATCCTCGTCTGGTGCCTCGACCTGGGCATCCTGGTGGGCCTCGACGCGGTGTGGACCCGCTTGCGCCGGAGGTTCTCGTGAGGCGTCTGCTGCCGCACGCGGTCGTCCTGTGGACGGTCTGCCCGCTGCTCCTGCTGCTCGCGTCGACGCGCCCGTTCGTCGAGACGCGGGGGCGCGCCGCGGGCGTGCCGCGCGTCGCGGGCGGCTTCGTCGCGATGGTGGACTACCAGCTGCCGGACTCGACGCTCGCGCTGCTCGGCACCGACGACGTCGTGCAGCGGCGCTACGAGCGCGGCGACGACGTCGTGTTCCTGGTCGCGGTGTTCCACGCGGCGAACTGGAAGAGCGTGCACCCGCCGCACACCTGCCTGCGCGGGTCGCATATGGAGATCGTCGGTGACGATCGCCTCACGGTGCGGTTCGACGACGGTGGCCGGCAGGCCGAAGCCGACATCGGCCGCCTCGTGCTGACCTCGCTCGAGGACGGCCGGCGCTACCTGAGCCTGTTCGCCTACGTCGCTCCACCCGACCTCGTGACCGGCAACTACTGGGAGTTCTTCGGCCACCACGCACCGCTCGCGCTGCTGCGCAAGGGCGTCGGTGGCTGCCTGCTGCGCGTCGAGACCTGGGTCGGTCCGGAGGGGGATGCGATCGCCGAACGGCGCTGCCGCGAGTTCTTCGAAGCGATGCTGCCGCGCATCCGGGAGATGGTGCGGTGAGCGGGCGCGCGCACGCGCTGTCGGTCGACGTCGAGGACTGGTTCCAGGTCCTCAATCTCGCCGGTCACGTCGACCGCGCCGATTGGGACCACCTCGAGCTGCGCTGCGATGCGTCGACGCGTCGGCTGCTCGACCTGTTCGACCGCCGCGGCGCGCGGGCGACGTTCTTCTTCCTCGGTTGGATCGCCGAGCGGCTGCCCGACCTCGTGCGCGACACCGCGGCCGCCGGGCACGAGATCGGCTCGCACGGCTACGACCACCGCATGCTGCACGACCTCGGCGAGGACGGCTTCCGCGACGACCTGCGCCGCACCCAGGCCATCCTGACCGAGCTGACCGGCCGTGCACCGACCGCCTTCCGCGCGTGCACCTGGTCGATCACGCGGCGCACACCGTGGGCGCCGCGGATCCTGGCCGAGGAGGGCTACACGCTCGACAGCTCGATCCAGCCGGTCGCGCACCCCGACTACGGGGTGCCCGGTGCGCCGGCGACGCCGTACCGGATGCAGACGCCGGCCGGCGAGCTCGACGAGTTCCCGCCGCTGACCTGGAAGCTCGGCCCGAAGCGCATCCCGGTCGGCGGCGGTGGCTACCTGCGGCTGTTCCCGACCTGGATGTTCGTGCGCGGGCTGCGGCAGGCCGAGGCCCAGGGCTGGCCGGGCTGCATCTACCTGCATCCGTGGGAGGTCGACCCGGAGCAGCCCCGGCGACCGGTCGGCGGCCTGCGGGGGTTCCGCCACTACGTGAACCTGCGTCGCACGCTGCGGAAGCTCGATGCGCTGCTCGCGCGCTTCCGCTTCGTCGGGATGCGCGAGGCGCTCGATCAGTGCTCGAGCTGGCGGGCGAAGTGGCCCGCGTTGGACGCGAAGCTGCTGTCCGGGTAGTCGGTCGTCAGGGCGACCAGGGCGGTGCGCGCGCCGTCGGCATCGCCGCTGCACAGTCGCGCGAGGCCGAGGAAGTAGAGGTGCGCGCCGTCCTCGCGCGGTGCGCCGTCGGCCAGCAGGCTCGCCGCGCGGGCGTAGTCGGCTCGGCGGAGCGCCAGCAGGCCCTGGGTCAACCGCCCGTCGGGCGTGTCGAGCAGCGTGGGGTCGACCTTCGAGTACAGGATCGCGTGGTCCTCGTCGACGGTCTCGCCGAGCAGCGCCGCCAGCTCCACGACCTTGATGACCGCCGGGTGGCCCGGCGCGTAGTGGTAGAGCCAGCGCAGCCCTTCGAGCGCTTCCTCGGTATTGCCCTGGCGTGCCAGCCAGCGACCGCGCAGCAGCCACAGGTTCAGCATGCTCGGATCGGACCGCAGCAGCGATTCGCAGACCTCGAGCGCGCGCTTGCGGCCGTCGACCGCCGCGAGGCGGTCGAGCGTCTGCGCGATCATCAGGTCGTAGCCGTCCTTGCCGGCGCGCACGGCGGCGAGGTGACGATTGAGCAGGGTGCGCAACGCGTCCGCGCGCTCCGGCTGCGCGCGCGGGTCGAGACGGCCCTGCCGCGCGAGATTGCGGTCGTAGAGGAAGTTGACGACGACACCGAACGGGACGTCGTTGTCGAGGATCCCCCGCGCCTTCGCGACCGCGCGCGTCTCGAGGTCGCCGGCATCGCCGGCAGCGAGGCGCGCGGAGACCAGCGAGAAGTAGGTCGCCACGAAGCGCTGGCGCTCGGCGGGTTGCAGATGTGACTCGAGCACCTCGCACAGCTCGATGGCGAGATCGACACGGCCGAGGCTCGCGAGCACGTCGACCTGGTCGAGCCCGACGCCGATGTGGCCCGGCTGCGACATCCACAGCTGCGCGACGCTCTCGACCACCTGCGGCTGCTGGCCGACGCGGACCATCAGCCGCGCGGCGAGCTGCCGGGTGGCGAGCGCCAGCATCTCCGGGGTCGCCACCGCGTGCTCGATCAGATCGCGGCGGGTGAGGCGGCCGATCAGCGGCGTATCGGCGAGCGGGTCGATCCCCGCGTCGTCGAGCATCTGGATCGCCTCGTCGTAGGCCGACAGCATCAGCGGTGCGTCGGCGATGACGCGCTCCAGCGTGCGCAGCGCCTCGTCCGGGTGTCCCGACGCGGCCTGGGCGCGCGCCAGCAGCGTGCGCGCCAGTGGATTGCCCTGCGAGTCCTGGGCGAGCTCGCTGCATTGTCGGAGCGCGATCCGCGCGAAGTCGGGATCCGACAGCCACGTCAATGCCGCGAGCAGCTCGTCGGAGTGGCTCTTGGCCAGCGCGACGAACTGCGGTGCCAGGCCCGGCTCGTCGGGCGCGAGGATCGCGAGCAGCGCGAGTGCCGGTGTGTCGAACGCGGCCCGCGCGTGCTGCACGCGCGCCCAGGACAGCGCAGCGTCGCGCCGCCCGAACGCCGCGGCGACGCAGGCGGAGGTCAGGTCGTCGACCCCCTTCTGCCACCAGGCGTTGCGGGCCTCGTCGCGGCGGTCCTGCGACAGCAAAAGGAGCGTCAGGGTGCGGTGTGCGGCGGAGCCGTCCTCGAACGCGCACGCGGCGACCAGGTCCTCCTCGGCCCGCTCCAGGTCGCCGAGCCGGAGGGCGAGCCGACCGCCGAGCAGGAAGTGTCTGCCGGTCCGGCCGGCGGCGTGCATCGGCTCGGTCAGCACCGGGGCGATCACGAGGTAGGCCTGGTCGGGCCGGCCGAGTGCGTCGAGGCGCTCGGCGAGTTCCACCAGCGCGTCCGTGTCACCCCGGTTCAGGTCCAGGCAGCGCTCGAGGAGGAGCTGCAGGTAGCCGGGGTCGGCGTCGAGCGCCGCGTTGGTGAGCAGGAAGTGGTTGAAGGCCCTGCGGAACGTGTCGGCGTCGCGGTTCAGCGTCAGCGCGGCGACCTGCTCGTACAGTTGGCGGGCCTCGTCGAGCTCGCCGATCCGCTCGTGGACCTCGGCGACCAGCAGCAGCGCGGGCGCGTCGTCGGCGTGGTTCTCGGCGATCGAGCGCGCGAGGTGGCGTGCGGACGCGAGGTCGTTGCGCGCCATCGCCCGCCGCAGCAGGCTGGAGGCGATCTCGCCGTCGCGCTCGCCGGCGAGGATCAGGTCGTGCGCGAGGTCGTCGATCGGCAGGCCGAGCCGCTCGCGCGCCTCGCGCACCGCGCGCAGCCCCTCGAGGTCGAGCGGGTGGTAGCCGACCCAGGCCTCCGCCGCCTGCAGCGCCAGGTCGGGGCGGTCGGCCGCGAACGCCGAGCGCACCAGCAGCGAGCGCGGCCAGCGTGCCCAGCCGAAGATCTCGGTCGCGCGCCGGCTGCAGGCCAGCGCGATCTGCAGATGGCCCTTGTCGAGCGCGCGCTCGGCGAGCGGCAACAGCAGCTCCTCGGGCGCGTCCGGCGGCACGTCGAAGCCGAGCTCCAGGCAGCGCTTCAGCTGCTGCTCGGTGCCGCGGCCGGAGCGCGCCAGCGACGCGTCGCGCGCGAGTGCGCGGATCTTCAGCACCTGCTCGTCGTGCTCGGCGATCTTGCGCGCGTAGCGCAGCTCGATCAGCGCACCTTCGGGGTCGTTGCCCTGGATCTTGAGCCGCGAGCGCTCGACGACCGGCATCGGATCGTTCGGGTCGAGGCGCTCCAGCTCGCGGAACGCGAACTCGAAGAACTCGGGCGTCCAGTTCAGCGCCTGCGCGATCGCGATGCGCTCGTTCATCACCGCGACGCGCTCGGCGACCACGCGGTCGGACTGCTGTGGCTGGCTCGCGAGCGCCCGCGAGTAGTCGGCGAGCGCCCGCATCGCGTCGCCGGGCCGCTTGCTCGCGCGTGCGCAGACCGCGCGGATCCAGTCGATCTCCGGCTTCAGGTCGAGCCGCGGATCCGCTTCCATCGCCTCGGCCTGCTCGCCCAGCGCGAGCAGGCGGCGGGTGTCGCCGAGCGCCTGCAGCGCGCGCGCGACCGGCAGCAGCAGCTGGCGGATCGAGCTGTCGAGGCGGCCCTCGTCCAGGCGTGCCTGCCAGGTGCCGGGCGGCAGGAAGCGGTCGAGCACGTCGAGCGCCGCGCGCGGGCGGCCGGCGCGCAGGTGGAGCTCGGCGAGGTCCGCTGCGGCGAGCGTGCCGTAGACATGGTCGAAGCGGTGCAGGTACAGCTCCCCGAGCCAGCTGCGGTCGTCGTTGCGCTCGGCTTCCGACAGCGCGTAGGCGAGCCCGACGTAGGCGGCCACCGGCGTGCCGTCGACCTCGAGCGCGCGCCGGAAGTACGACTGCGCGCGCTGCACGCGCGCCCGCGTGTCGGCGAGGCGCGGCTCGAAGGTGCCCGCGGCCCAGTTCTCGGGGCTGACCTCCTTCAGGACGTCCCGGAACGTCTGGATCGCGCGCTCGGCGGAGTCGTCGCCGGGCGCGCCGTAGAGCCAGCGCCGCAGCGCGGTGAAGGCCTGCTTCGCCGAGGCGTGATCGAGGAGGATCCGCAGGTCGGCGACCAGCCGCGTGATCCGCTCGCGGTAGTCCGCCTGACACGCCTCGCCGGCCAGCTCGAGCAGCTCGGGGTCGCTCGGCGCGGTCTTGAGCGCGGACTCCGCGAGCCGCAGGGCACCCTCCGGCTCGCCGGCCAGGATCGTCGCACGCACCTGCTCGCGCGTCAGCGAGAGGTCGTCCGGGCGCAGCGTGCGCAGCGACTCGAGGTCGCGGATCGCCGGCGGCAGGTTGCCGATCGCGAGGTAGGCGCGGTAGCGGAGGTCGAGGATGTTCGCCGCCAGCTCGGGATTCGACTGCCGGCCGACCGCCGACTCCGCGTAGTCGAGCAGCCGGATGGCGTCGGAGTAGCGGGCGTCCGCGAAGGCGTCGCGCGCGTTGTCGAACTTCGTCTCCGGCCCGGACAGCCCGAGCATGGCGTAGACCAGCGTTCCGAGCAGCACGGCGAACGCGGTCACGAAGAAGACGAAGACAGTGCGACGGAACATGAGCTCGGGGATTCTAGCCTTGCCGGCGTGCTGGTTCCGTGGCGAGCGGTCCGCGGCCGTGCCGTGCGGGGTCAGCTGAGGCCGAACCTGCGCATCTTGTTGAACAGCGTGCTCCGGTTGATGCCCAGCGACCGGGCCGCGGCGCTGCGGCAGCCGCCGAAGTGGCGGAGCGCCCGCTCGAGCAGCAGGCGCTCCGGCTCCTCGAGCGCTTCGCGCAGCGGGCGCAGGTGCGCATCGTCGCGCACCAGCGACTCGGGTCCGACGGGCCCGCCGAACGGCGCCCCGGCGAGGTCGGCGGGCAGGTCGGCGACCTCGATCCGCGGGCCCTCGCAGAGGACGACGGCGCGCTCGACGACGTTCTCGAGCTGCCGCACGTTGCCCGGCCACGGTGCCTCGCGCAAGCGCTGCATCGCGTCCCTGGAGAAGCCGATCACCGGCTTGCCGAGCTCGACGCGGAAGCGCTCCAGGAAGTGCTCCGCCAGCAGCGGCACGTCGTCGGGCCGCTGGCGCAGCGGTGGGATCTCGAGCGCGACGACGTGGATCCGGTAGTAGAGGTCCTCGCGGAAGCGGCCGCTGCGCACCTCCTCGGCGAGGTCGACGTTCGTGGCGAGCACGACCCGCACGTCGACCGTCACGGTCGCCGAGCTGCCGATCCGCTCGAGCGTGCGATCCTGCAGCACGCGCAGCAGCTTGACCTGCAGCGCGGGCGATGCGGTGCCGATCTCGTCGAGGAAGATCGTGCCGCGGTGGGCTTCCTCGAACTTGCCGGCGCGGTCCTTCACGGCGCCGGTGAACGCCCCGCGCACGTGGCCGAACAGCTCCGACTCCAGCAGGTTCTCGGGCAGCGCGCCGCAGTTGACCTCGACGAACGGGCCGGTGGCGCGGTCCGAGGCGCGGTGCAGCGCGCGGGCGAGCAGCGTCTTGCCGGTGCCGGACTCACCGGTCAGCAGCACGGTCGTGCGCGCGGTTGCGACGGCGTGGATCGTCTTGAACACCCGGTCGAGCCGGGCGTCCGTGCTGACGAAGCCCGGTGGCCGGTAGCGGTCGTCCAGGGCGCGCCGCAGGCTGCGGTTCTCGTGCAGGAGCGCGGCGCGGTCGAGCGCGCGCTGCGCGCACAGCCGGAGCTGCTCGCCGGTGCACGGCTTCGACAGGAAGTCGCTGGCGCCCGCCCGCATCGCGGCGACCGCGTCGGCGACCGTGCCGAACGCCGCCATCAGCACGATCTGTGCGTCGGGAGCCTCGCGGCGCAGCAGAGCGATGGGCTCGCGGCCGTCGAGCCCGGGCAGCCCTGCGTCGACCAGCACGACCTGCGGGTCGCCGTCACCGAGTCCGGCGAGCAGCGCCCGACCGTCGGTCGCGGTGCGCACCGCGAGCTTGCGCTCGGACTCGACCGCGGCGCGGAGGGCGGCCGCGGTCGCGGGGTCCGCATCGGCGATCAGGATCTCGGCCATGGCGCGGGGGCGGCGCGCCGGCCCCTCGATCGGAGATCGACGCGCGGCGGCCCGGCGGTTGAGCCCGGCGGTGGATCGTGGCAGCCGGCTCGGGTCGGCCCGGTCAAGCCGCGGAGCCGTCGAGCGGCAGCACCAGCTCGAACGTGATCGAGCGCTCGGCGTCGCGGCGGGCCAGCGCGCGGCCGCCGTGCGCGTGGACGACCGTCTGCACGAGGAACAGGTTGAGCCCGTGCGCGGTGCCGCGCAGCGCGCTGCGCAGGTAGTACGGCTCGAACGCGCGCGGCAGCTGCCAGTCCTCGCAGTCGAGGCCGCTCAGCGTGACCGACAGGCGGAGCGTGTCCCGCGTCGAGATCGCCTGCATGGTGACGTCCTGGGCGATGCGGCCGAGCTCCGCCGCGACTTCCAACAGATGGCCGAGCGCCGCGATCAGCAATGGGGCGTCGCAGGGCAGCCGGACGTCCGGCACCGCGAACGGCAGCCGCCCGCCGAGGAGCTCGCGCGCGCCGCGCGGCAGCTCGGTGATCGCCCGGCCGACCAGCTCGCCCGCCGGTGCGGTCGGCAGCGGCGGCTGCAGCGAGCGGGCCCGGCTCATCAACCGGATCTTCGCCATCGTCGCGCCGATGCGGTCGAGACCGCGGCGCACCGCCGCGAGCTGGTCGAGCTTGTCGATGTCGCGGGCCGGATCGCACATCGACTCGAGCAGTTGCAGGTGCCCGGCCGCGAACAGCAGCGGGTTGTTGATCTCGTCGGAGATGCCGCGCGCCAGCGCCAGGAAGCTGGCTGGACCCGGCTGGACCTCGGGGGGCTCCGACAGCGCCAGGGCGTCGATCAGGTCGGCCCGGTCGACCGGGCTCGTCAGCACCCGTGCGCCGAGCTGCACGGCGAGCTGGTCGGCGAGGACCTCGCGCTGCTGCGGCGCGATCAGGACGGTGCGCGGGTCCTCGAGCATGCGCACCAGCACGCGCAGCCCGCCGACGAACTCGGGCTCGACGTCGACGGGGAGCACGACGAACAGCACGTCGGGACGGTGCGCCTGGATCTTCGGCGCGTCCTCGATGACGTCCTGGAACCGCTCGATCTGGAGCGGCCCCGGCACCTGCCGCAGCCGTGCGGCCAGACCGCTGCTCTCGCGGTCGACCACGGCGATGCGGAGGGAGACAGTCATGTCGGAGACTAACCCCGGCCCGACCGGGAGGCAGAACATAAGGGAGGGGAGTATCGAGTCGGAACCGAAGAACGATGCTGGCAAGAACCAGCGGGCGGAGTTCGATAAGGAAACCCGGGCGCGAGCTTGCCGACCGGCGGAACCGGGGATGCGGTGACGCGGATGTGGCGATCGCGCACTCGGCCGCAGGGTTTCCCGCGCGTGCCGCGGGTATCGTCGTCGGCGAACTTGGACACCAACCGCAACGCAGCGCCAGATCGCGACCCCGGCGGGCCGCCACCGGCCTCCGTACCGTCGAGCCGTCGACCGCTCGGCGTCGCTACGGAACTGCTCGGGACCCGGCGCGCCGAGCGCGCGGACCGGGGCGGGCCGAAGATCGATGTCAGCGTCGTCATCCCGCTCTACAACGAGGTGCAGAACGTCCGCTCGCTGCACTCGGCGCTCTCCCACGCGCTGCGGGCGGTGGGCCGCAGCTACGAGCTGCTGCTGGTCGACGACGGCAGCACCGACGGCACGCGCCAGGTGCTGCGCGACCTCGCCGCGGCCGACCCGCACCTGCGGGTGATTCTGTTCCGGCGCAACTGCGGTCAGACGCCGGCGATGGCCGCCGGCTTCGACCACGCGCGCGGCGGCATCGTCGTCACGATGGACGGCGACCTGCAGAACGACCCCGCCGACATCCCGCGCGTCGTCGCCGAGCTGGAGCGCGGCTACGACATCGTCTGCGGCTGGCGGCGGCACCGGAAGGACGCGTTCGCGACACGGCTGCTGCCGTCGATGCTCGCGAATCTGCTGATCCGCTGGACGACCGGGGTGCCGATCCACGACACCGGCTGCTCGCTGAAGGCGTACCGCGCGTGGGTCGTGCGTAGCCTGACGCTGTACTCCGACATGCACCGCTTCATCGCTGCGCTCGGCGCCGGGCTCGGCGCGCGCGTGTCGGAGATCGCGGTGCGCCATCACCCGCGGCGCTACGGGCGGTCGAAGTACGGGCTCGGCCGCATCTTCCGGGTGGTGCTCGACCTCGTGGTCATCAAGATGCTCATCCAGTTCGCGGCGCACCCGATCCGCTGGTTCGGCATCCTCGCCGTTCCGCTGTTCGTCGCCTTCCTGCTGCTTCTCGCGATGGGCTTCGTCAAGCCGGTCGAGGGCGGCATCACGTTCGAGAGTGATTACGACATCGTGCTGATGTCGGGTGCCGCGGTCGCCGCCGTGTTCGCGTTCAACGTGTTCCTGCTCGGCTTCCTCGCCGAGCTGCAATTGAAGGCGTCGCGGTTCTTCCGCCGGCGCACGTCCGTCGCCGCGACGGAGGCTGCCCAATGACCGTCTCCGCATTCGTGTCGGTCATCATCCCGATCAGCAATCCGTCCTGTGACGTCGAGACGCTGGTGCGCGGATACAGCGAGCCGCTGGGCGAGGCCGGCTACGCGTTCGAACTCGTGTTCGTGCTCGACGGGGTGCACGGCGGAGTGCTGCAGCGTCTGCAGGAGCTGAACGATCCACACGTGAAGATCGTCCGGCTGCAGGGCGACGGGCTCGGCGAGTCGATCGCACTGTCGGCCGGTGCCGCACGCGCGCGCGGCGGGTTCATCGTGCAGGTGCCGCAGTACCTGCAGATCCACCCGGAGGAGATCGTCAAGGTCGTCCGCGCGCTCGAGACCGGCGCGGACTTCGTCGCGACGTGGCGCCACCCGCGCGTCGATCCGTGGCTCAACCGCGTGCAGTCGCGCCTGTTCAACCTGGTGCTGCGCGCGGTGATGGGCGTGCACTTCCACGACCTGAACTCGAGCGTGCGCGGCATGCGCCGGAACGTGCTCGACGAGGTCAACGTCTACGGCGAGATGTTCCGCTTCCTGCCCGTGCTCGCGCAGCGGCAGGGGTTCCACGTCGTCGAGGTGAAGGTCCGGCACCGCGAGGAGCAGGGGACGCGCTTCGCTTTCTACGGCATCGGCGTCTACGTGCGCCGCGTGCTCGACATCCTGGCGATCAGCTTCCTGACGCGCTTCACGCAGAAGCCGCTGCGGTTCTTCGGCATCCTCGGCGTCCTGTCGATCCTGCTGGGCATCGCGATCAGCGTCGACCCGATCGTGCAGAAGATCGTCGAGAACGAGAGTCTGAAGGACCGGCCGATCTTCGTGCTCGGCGCGATCCTCGTCGCGTTCGGCGTGCAGCTGATCGGCTTCGGCCTGGTGGGGGAGATCATCATCTTCACGCAGGCCGGCCAGATGCGTGACTACAAGATCGACGAGCTCCTCGAAGGGGGCTCGGGGGAAGGAGGCGGAGTGGAGCCGATGGTCGAGGAGGAGGCGCCAGTCCGGCCGCGGCCCGACGTGCCTCCACGCGTGCGCGAGCTGCTGCCGGGTGAGGACGCGCGCTGGGACAGCTACGTGCGCGAGAGCGCACAGGGCTCGTTCTTCCACCTGACCGGCTGGCGCCGCGTCGTCGAGGAGACGTTCGGCCACGAAGCGCACTACCTCGTCTGCGAGGCGGATCGCGCGTGGCAGGGCGTGCTGCCGTTGTTCTGGGTCAAGAGCCCGTTCATCGGTCGCCAGCTCATCTCGCTGCCGTACGCGGTCTACGGCGGCGTGCTGGCCGACGACGAAGTGTCCCAGCAGCTCCTGCTCGACGCGGCGAGCGACTACGGCCGCCGCGTGAAGGCCGGCTACCTCGAGCTGCGCCATTTCTCGGAGCGCCCCGGCGAGCGGCTCGGCTACGACCTCTACGTCACGTTCCGCAAGGAGCTGCCCGCTGACCCGGCGGACGTGCTGCCGTCGATCCCGAAGAAGGCGCGCGCCGAGGTGCGCCGCGCGCGCGACAAGTTCGGGATGACGATCGAGACCAGCGACGACGTCGCTTTGTTCTTCAACCTGTTCTCGGAGGAGAAGCGCCGGCTCGGAACGCCGTCGCTGCCGCTGCGCTGGTTCCAGAACATCCGCGAGGAATTCGGACGGCAGGTGGTGCTGCACGTCGTGCGCGATCCCGAGGGCCAGGCGATGTGCTCCGTGATGAGCTTCCTGTTCCGGGATGCGGTGTACGCGTACTACTCGGGCTCGCGGATCGCCGCGCGCGGTAAAGGGGTCAGCGACTTCGCGTATTGCCAGATCATGGAATGGGCGATCGCCAACGGCTACCGCGTGTTCGACTTCGGCCGCAGCCGTCGCGAGACCGGCGCGGCGAAGTTCAAAGAGAACATGGGATTCGACGCCATGCCGCTGCACTACGAGTTCGTGATGCTGCGCGACGACGCGAAGCTGCCGAACTTCCACCCTTCGAATCCGAAGCTCGAAGGCCCGCGGAAGCTGTGGTCGAAGCTGCCGCCGTTCGTCACCAGTCGGGTCGGCGGCCGGCTGTCGCGCTACCTGCCGTAGCTGCGTGCGGCGACGGCGGGCTCAGCCGGAGCGGCGCGGGTCGGGCCGCGGCTCGAGGCGCGGGAGCTGCTCGGCCGGGAGCGTCGCGGTCACCTGCAGGTCGTGCAGCAGCACGACCAGCCCGCCGCAGCGGACCTTGGACCAGATCTTGGCACCGCAGATCACGTCGTCGTCGCAGCCCAGCGTCAGCGCGCCGAGCTCGACCCAGGCGTCGCTGTCGGCCGGCGCATACCACGCGCAGACCTGCCGGCCGACGCGCGTCAGGCGCAGCTGCCCGTGCGAGCCGTCGACCGTGCGCCGGCCGAGCAGACGACCTTCGAGACCGGCGGCGACCGAGTGCTCGCCCTTGCGGTCCGCGGTCGACATCAGTTGCGCGTAGTAGCGCGCCGTCGACGCTTCGTTCTGCAGGAACAGCCCGAGGCACGCCGAGTCGGGACCGGGCTCCCAGCGCTCGACGCGGAACGTCACGCGGATGTCGAGATCCCCGCGCAGCCGGGTCGGGAGGTAGAAGCCGGACGACGTGATCGGACCGAGCTCGCCAGCGGCGAACGCGATGCGGACGCCGCGCTCGTCCGGCAGCGAGTCGACGTCGACCGCGGCCAGCTTCGGGTAGCGGTAGCGGGCGAGCCCGCGCTCGCGGAGCCGCGGGTCGACGTCGCCCGCGAACGGCCACGGCAGGCCACCGCTCAGGTAGGAGTTGTGCTCGATCAGCAACGTGCGGATGCGGCTCGTCGCGTGCTCGAACGCCCGCGCGACCGGCTCGATCTGCTTGCGCGGTGGCGGTAGCAGGTCGGGACCGTCGGTGAGCACACCCGCCGCGCGCAGCTCGAGCTGGAAATGGTGCGCGATCAGCGGCGCCTCCGCGTTCTCCTGCCCCGCGAAGCGGATCCGCGGCATTGCGTCGGGACCGAGCAGCTCGGCGCGCACGTCCTCCGCGGCGAGCCGCCGCACCAGGCGCTCGCGCAGCTCGGCACCCGCGGCGGCGGCCGAGTCGGCGACCGGGCGCTCCGCGAGCAGGTCGAGCGAGGCGTCGGCGACGAGCAGGGTCGCGGCGTCCGGTGCGTCGTCGACCGGCGGCAGGTCGCGGCCGCACAGCGCGGCGAACGGCAGCCCGCCGGCGAGCGACGGACCGAGCAGGAACGCGTCGGCCGGCAGCCCCTGTGCGGCGCCCGCGGCGCCGGGTGCGAGCCGGAACGCGGTGGCCGTCTCGTCGAGGAGCACCGGCAGGCCGTGGTGCACGGCAGCGGCGCACAGGGCCGCCAGCGTATCGCCGGCCCCGAGCGGTCGCGGCTCGACGAGCAGCGCGGCGAAGCGCGCCGGGTCGGCGGTCAGCGCCGCCAGCGCCTCCATGCCGCGCTCAGGGGGGATGGCCTGCAGGTCTGCGCCGTCGCCGGGCGGTGCCCCGTGCACGCACAGCACGTCGGGCGCGCCGCGCGCCGCACGGGCGGCGGCCAGGAACGCGTCGCGCAGCACGCCAGGACTCCGCGCGAGCCGGACCTCGGCGTCCGCGTCGAGCCCGCACGCCGCGCGAAGGCGGGCCGCGACCGCAGCCTCGGTGGTCGCGCGGATCGGCGGGCGCGCGATCCGCTCCTCGATGCGCGCCGCGCAGGGCGGTGACGCGAGATCGAGCAGCGGAGCCGCGCGCGACAAGTCGACGCCGTCGGCGGGCGATGCGCGGCCGGGCGCCGGGGCCTCGTGGAGCCCGACGGCGGAGGCGAGGCGGGCGAGGAGGTCGCGGACGGCGCTCGACATGGGAGCCCGAAGCTGCCATCGGCGATGCTCGCGAGCAAGAGCGGGCGGGGCTTCGCCGCGCGCGCTGGACTCGGCGGAGGAGCTGTCTAACCTGCTCCGGTGGCCGGCATCGACGACCAGAAGATGGGCTTCACGCCCGAGCTGATCGGGTTCTACGTCTGCTGCACGATCTTCGGCGTGACCGCGGCGATCGCGGCGGTGGCGTTCATGGTGCTGCCCGAGCTGTTCCCGCGCTCGACGTCGGGACCGGTGGTCGGCTGGATCTCGCTCGTGCTGTGTGTCCTGTCGGGGCTCGGCACCTTCGTCCTGCTCGCGCGGACGCGGCGACCGAAGTGACGCGCGGTGCTCAGCGGTCGACCCGCTCGCGCGCCGCCAGGATGCGCGCCGCGGCGGCGGGCAGGTCGGCGCACACACCGTCGGGCTCGCAGCGGGCGGCACGCAGCGCGTCGCGCTCGGCGCGCGGGTCCTTGCCGCACTCGACCAGCACCGTGCGCAGCCCGGCGGCGGCGCCGGCGAGCAGGTCGCGCGCCGCGTCGCCGACCAGCCACGAGCGACGCAGGTCGAGGGCGAGCAGCCGGGCGGCGCGCTCGAGCAGCCCGGGTGCCGGCTTCCGGCAATCGCAGTCGCGCCGGTACGGGCCGTCGCCCTCGCTCGGGTGATGCGGGCAGTGCAGCCACGCGGTGACCGCGTTGCCGAGCTCGCGCTGCAGGTGCCAGTGCACGCGGGCGACGTCGGCCTCGCCGTAGTGCCCGCGCGCGACGCCCGACTGGTTGGTGACGACGACCAGCACGAAGCCCGCCGCGCGCAGCCGTGCGAGCGCCTCGGCGACGCCCGGCAGCACGCGGACGCCGAGCGGATCCCCGCACGAGCCGCGCTCCTCGTTGAGCGTGCCGTCGCGGTCGAGGAACACGGCGGGCCGGAGCGAGTCCGCGGCGGGCGGCTGGGCGGGGCGGGCCAAGGCGCCGTCAGTCCTGCGGCGTCGCGCGCACCGGCGCCTCGCCCATCCGATACAGGCGCACGTGCAGGTCGCCGGGCACGTAGGCCCAGTGGAGCTCGAACGGCGTGAACCAGTCGCCGAGCGTCCAGTGCAGCGGATTGGGCCAGACGCGCACGTCGTTGCCGTCGCCCCAGCGCGAGGTCGCGCCGGTGCGCCGGTGCACGACGCGGCGGGTCTCGGGCTCGTAGCCGTCGAGCGTCAGCGTGATGTCGTGGTCGGAGCCGAACAGGCCACCGAGGTCGAGCGCGCGCGGCGTCGTGAAGCCGGTGTCCTCGCCGTCGACCGCGATCGAGGCGCCGGCCGGCGTGCTGGTGACGAACACGAGCGAGTCGCCGCTCGCGTACGTGCAGCCCGCGGCGAGCAGCAGGAGCGGGGCGAGGAGCGGGCGCGGCGCCATCGTCAGGGATGGTATCGGCGCGGGTGCACGGGCGGCTACAGGGCAGCGCCAGCGTTCGAGGTTGCGGCGGCGCGGTGCGCGTGGCTACGATGGCGCCGAATCAGGACCCGCGCCGGGCGGCGTGGGTCGGGCGACGCACATTCAGGGAGACACGCGATGACGACGACGAGGGCGGCCGTGTTCGGCCGGATCTTCGCCGCGGTTCTCGTCTGCGCGGCGGCGGTGACGGCGCAGGAGCCGGCACCGACCCCGGGCGCGGAATCGCCGGCGGCGGGCGCTGCGGGCAGCCCGGCGGCCGCGGCCCGCTACCTGCGGATCGACGCGGACGACGTGCCGCTGCGCTGCTTCGCGACGGAGCAGTCGCCGGCCTACGACGAGCGGCTGAGCGTCGGCGACGTCGTGCGCACGACGGGCACGACGAACGGCGACTATGTCGAGATCGAGCTGCCGCTCGGCGTGATCGGCTACGTGCACGCCGGCTTCGTCGAGGCGGTCGGGGACGCGGCCGTGAAGAGCAAGGCGCGGCTGTCCTTCCGCTACTCGCCGGGCGATCGGCGCGCGCCGGTGGCGTTCGTCGACCCGGGGCACGAGTTCCTGCTGGTCAGCCGGGACGGTGACTGGCTGCGCGTGCGCAATCCGGGCCAGACCGCGTGGATCCCGAGCAGCGCCGGTGTGCCGCTCGGCGCGGAGGCCGCGCTGCCGGCGTGGACCGACCTCGAGCAGCGGCAGCGCGCCGCGATCGCGGCCGTGGCGGCGCAGGCCGCCGCGGAGCGCGCGGCGAAGGAGGCGGCCGCGGCGCTGACGACGCGGGCGGACGCGATCCGCCAGCAGATCGACGTCGAGGTGGCGAAGCCCGACGACAGCGAGGACTGGGGCCCGATCGTCGAGGCCGCGACCGCGTTCCGCGGCGAGGTCCAGGAAACGGGCGGTGCGCTCGCCGAGCGCTTCGGCCCGATCGCCGGCGCGCTGGTCGCCGACGCCGAGCGGAACCAGAAGGTCGCGGAGCTGCTGCGCGAGACGCGCGCGGGCCCGAAGCCGGTGACGGACGTCTATCAGCCGCCGCGCCCCGGCGTGAATCCGATGCAGCCGTTCGACGCGACCGGCTGGATGCGCTTCGAGCGTGGGACGCTGTTCGGCGACACCGTGACGACCATCGAGAAGGGCGGGCAGACCAGCTTCCGGCTGGTCTGCAGCTCCGGTCGCTACGACCTGTCGATGTTCGACGACCTGGAGGTCGCGGTGCGCGGGCGGATCGATCGGCCGGATCCGGCGGACACGCGCGTGCTGGACGTCGAGCGGATCGTCGTGATCGGCCGGTCGCTGCGCTGACCGACCGCGGTGAGCTCGGGTGAGCGCGCGCCGCTTCCGCCGTTGCGAGCGCGGGGTCGGCGCGTCGACGTGACGTGTCCGCGACCGCGGTCCGCTGGACGGGGTATCCTCCGGCGGTCCCGACCGTGACAGCCCGTCGCCATCGCCTGTCGTCTCCGCTCGCCGCGCTCGTCCTGCTGGCGTCGGCCTGGGCTCAAGCGCCGTCGCCCGACGCGGCCGCGACCGCGGAGGCGATGCGCGCACTCGCGGTGCTCGGCGAGCGGCAGCTCGAGCGCGACGATGCGGTCGAGGCGCGGCGGAGCTTCCTGCTGCTGCGGCAGTTCGACGCCGCGGCGGTCGACGGCCTGGTCGGCCTGGGCCGCGCCCACCTGCAGCTCGGCAGCCCGTGGATCGCGCTGGCCTACGCGGACGAAGCCCTCGCGCGGGCGCCTGTCGACGACGGTGCCGCCGGGCTGCGCGTGCGCGCGCTGCTGCGGGCCAGACGGTTCCAGGAGGCGCTCGACTGGTCGGCCGAGGCGCTGCGCGGCGCGGCCGGCGACACGGCGGGACCCCAGCTGTGGTCGGCGCACGCGTCCGCGCTGTTCCGGTCGCAGCGCATCGATGCCGCCGCGGCCGCCTACCGGCACGTGCTGGAGCTCGACCCGAGCCATGCGGAAGCTCATCTGCGCCTCGGCTCCGGACTGACCCGGCCGTGCGACGCGCGACTCCCTGCCAGCGCGCGCGCGGCGCTCGACGCGCGCCGGGCCGGCGACCTGGGCGCGGCCATCGACGGTCTGCAGGCCGCGCTGCGCGAGGACTCGGGCAATCCGGTCGTTCATCGTCTGCTCGGCGAGGCGCTGCTCGAGCGCCGCGCCCGCCGCTCGATCGTCGGTGTCGACCCGGCGTTCGTCGCCCTGCAAGCGGCGCTGCCGGTCGCCGAGATCGACCCGCGGGTCGCCGAGGCGTTCATGCCGCAGCTCGCCGGGCTGACGGGTCCGCGCCGCATCGTCGCCGAACGCGCACTCGCCCTGTTCGCGACGCGGCTGCCGCGCGTCGTCGGCCGCAGCGGCCGCCACGACCTGCTGCTCGAAGACGAGCGCACGACGGATGCCCCGGCGCGCGCCTCGTTGCGCGGCGAGCGGACCTTCGACGGGCGCGTCTGGGACGACGTGCGCGGTATCGGCGGCCTGCAGGCCGCGACCGGCATCGAGGCCCTCGACGACGCCGCCAGCTTCGGCTTCGACGTCCTCGCCCACGAGGTCGCGCACCAGGCGCATCTGTTCGGCTTCCGGTCCCGCGCGATCGACGCCCGCATCCGCGATCTCTACCGCGACGCGATCGCCGACGAGCGTTGCCTCGACTACTACGCCGCCAGCAATCACGCGGAGTACTTCGCCCAGGGCGTCGAGGCCTTTCATTGCCTCGCGAAGCGCCCCGCCACCGAGCCGACCCACGGCCACACGCGCTTCGAGCTGATGCGCCTCGACCCGGCCCTCCACCAGCTGATCTGCGAGCTCGTCGACCGCGACCCGCTCGCCGGCGCCCCCGCCGACCCGACCCGCGTCGCCCTGCTCCGCGCCGCCATCGACGCCGCCCTCCGCACCGGCCGCACCGAAGATGCGATCACCGCCGCCGAGCTGCTCCCCGCCGGCGAGGAGCGCCACGCGCTGATGTCCCGAGCCCGCGCAGCAGCGTTCCGGAGCCGCTCGATCTGACGACGAATCGCGATTGCGGCGTCCGCGCGAGTCGCGACCGCCGTCCGCGCGTGCGGCCGCGGCAGACCGACCACGCCGTCCCGTGACGGGGGCTCGCGCCGGCACCGCGGGAATGGCAGGGCTCGTATCGAACGAAGGCCGCGAGCCCGCCGTCGCGGTCGGTTACCGTGGTCGCTGGTCACGTCACCGACCGATCCGCTTGCTCGCCCAGCCCGATTCCGCCGTCTCCGAAGCCCTGCATCTGCTCGGCAAGCAGCACCTCGTGCTCGTCGTTCACGACGTCAGCTTTCCGCTGTCGCCCGGCGAGGACGTCGGTCATGGCTCGCCGTACTCGCGCGCCGGTCGGGCGTTCCTCGAGAGCGCTCGAGCCCAGGGCTTCGACGCCGTGCAGCTCGGTCCGCAGGGTCGCACGAGCGACGGCAACCCGTCGCCGTACGACGCGACCCTGTTCTCGCGGAACGAGCTTTCGCTCGGACTGGCCGACCTGGTCGACGACCCTGGGCTCGACGGTCTCGTGTCGGCCGACAGCGTCGCCGTGGCCGTGGAGGAGGCGGCGGCCGACGATCGACGCGCCGATCACTCGGCAGCCCGGGTGGCGATCGCCAGCGTGCTCACGGCGGCACACGCGCGCCTCGCCTCGCGCCCGCGGGTCGTCGCCCAGCTCCACGCCTTTGCACGGGAGAATGCCGACTGGCTCCTCGCGGACACGGCGTTCGATCGGCCCCGGCACGCGGATATCGACCCGGTCGTACATGCCGAGCGTTATGCGCTGGCCCAATGGCTGTTCCACCGCCAGCACGCGAGTTGGCGGCTTTGGCTCGACGCGCTCGGTATGACGGTCTGGGGCGACCTGCAGATCGGGATGTCGCCCTCCGACGAGGCACGCTTCCGCGGCCTGTTCTTGCGTGGCTACCGTCTGGGCGCGCCACCGAGCAGGACGAATCCCAGCGGTCAGCCCTGGGGCTATCCAGTGCTCGACCCGGATCGATTCGATCCCGGCGAGCAGCGTCCGGAGCAGAGTGCGATCGCGTTCCTGCGCGCGCGGATGGCGAAGACGTTGCGCGAGTACGACGGCGTGCGCATCGACCATCCTCACGGTCTCGTGTGTCCGTGGGTCTACCGCAGCGACCTGCCCGATGCCGTCGCCGCCGTGCAGCAGGGCGCGCGGCTGTTCGAGTCGCCCGGCCTACCGGACCATCCGGCGCTCGCCCGCTTCGCTCGCGTGCGCCCCGAGCAGCTCAATGCAGATCCGGCGACCCCACGCCACGCCGACGACTGGGTCGCGGTGCTCGACGACGAGCAGGTCGACACGTACTCGGTGCTGTTCGATGCCGTTGCGGGCCCGCCGTCCGCCGGCGCCAGACCCGGCGTCATGTGCGAGGTGCTGAGCACCATGCCGTATCCGTTGCAGCGCGTCATGGAGCGCCACGGCTTCGGCCGCTACCGCGTCACCCAGAAGGCCGACCCCGACGACCCTCACGACGTGTACCGCGCGGAGAACGCCCGGCCCGAGGACTGGATCATGGTCGGCAATCACGACACGCCGTCCGTGTGGCGCCTGGCGCGCGGCTGGCTCGACGGGGCGCGCGGCGCGGCGGAAGCGCGCTACCTCGCTCATCGGCTTCGGCCGGGCGACGACCCCGCACCGTTCGCAGCGGAGCTACGGCGTGACGTCGCTGCGCTCGTGCACGCCAAGGTGGCCGACGCGCTCGCCAGCGCGGCACGCGGCGTGAAGATCTTCTTCAGCGATCTGTGCGGCGAGGAGGCCCGCTACAACGAGCCCGGCACGGTCGGACCGCACAACTGGACCCTGCGGGTACCGGCGGACCGGGACGGCCTCGCGGCGCGCGCTGCCGCCGGCCGAGCGCTCGACCTTCGGCGCGCGCTCGCGGACGCGCTGCGCGCGCGCGGTCTGGCGGCCGAGCGCCGCGACCTGATCGCGCGGCTGGAGCGGCGATGAGCGAGCCGGAGGCACCGGGGAGCTCCTGACGTCGCCGCCCATGCCGAACTCCAGGTCGCGCGATCTCGGCTGCGTGCAGCGTCGAGTCGCCCGGCGTGGCGGGGGCCGGCCCTCGGATCAGCGTTCGTGCCGCAGCACGGCGAGCGACCGGGCAGCGAGGATGATCGACCCGGTCTCGGGGTCCGGGCTGTCGACGATCGCCGGGATCACGCTCGTGTCGACGATCTTGCGCCATGACCGCGGCTCGCCGCCGGTCGGGAGCGCGAATTCGATCTGCTCGTAGTGCGCGTTGAAGACGAGGTAGAAGTCGTCGTCCACGATCCGTTGCTCGTGGGCGTCGCGACTCTCGATGCCGTCGCCGTGCAGCAGCACCCCGAGCGACTTCGCGAACCCGTTCTCCCAGTCGGATTGCTGCATCTCGGTGCCGTCAGGCCGATGCCAGCCGATGTCCCGGCGCCCCGCACCCTTGACGTGCTTGCCCTGGAACCAGCGCCGGCGACGGAACACCGGATGGTCTGCTCGCAGTTCGATCAGCGCCTGCGTGAAGCCGAGCAGGTCCTCGTCGATCGCCTCCCAGTCCAGCCACGCGAGCTCGTTGTCCTGGCAGTAGGCGTTGTTGTTGCCGCGCTGGGTGCGCGACAGCTCGTCGCCGGCCAGGAGCATCGGCACGCCCTGCGACAGGATCAGCGTCGCCAGCAGGTTGCGCTGCTGGCGGCGGCGCAGCGCGAGCACGTCCGGATCGTCGGTGTCGCCTTCGACGCCGCAGTTCCACGACCGGTTGTGTGATTCACCGTCACGATTGCCCTCGCCGTTCTGCTCGTTGTGCTTTTCGTTGTAGGAGACCAGATCTCGAAGCGTGAATCCGTCGTGGCACGTCACGAAGTTGATGCTGGCGTACGGACGTCGCCCACTCGATTCGTACAGGTCGGAGCTGCCGGTCAGGCGATTCGCGAACTCGCCGAGCGTCTGGTCCTCGCCGCGCCAGAAGTCACGCACGGTGTCCCGGTACTTGCCGTTCCACTCCGACCAGAGCGACGGAAAGCGACCGACCTGGTAGCCACCTTCGCCGAGATCCCACGGCTCGGCGATCAGCTTGACACGGCTGACGACCGGATCCTGGTGGATCAGGTCGAAGAACGCCGACAGTCGGTCCACCTCGTGTAGCTCGCGCGCGAGCGCCGACGCGAGATCGAAGCGGAAGCCGTCCACGTGCATCTCTTCGACCCAGTAGCGCAGGCTGTCCATGATCAGCTGCAGCACGAACGGCTGCCGCATGTTCAGGCTGTTGCCGCAGCCGGTGAAGTCGACGTAGTAGAGACGGTCCTGGTCCGACAGCCGGTAGTACGCCGAGTTGTCGATGCCCTTGAAGCACAGCATCGGGCCGAGGTGGTTCCCCTCGGCGGTGTGGTTGTAGACGACGTCGAGGATGACCTCGATGCCGGCCCGGTGCAGCGCCTTCACCATGGCCTTGAACTCCTGCACCTGGCTCCCGGCATCGCTGCGCTGCGCGTAGTCCGCGTGCGGCGCGAAGTAGCCGATCGAGTTGTAGCCCCAGTAGTTGCGGAGTCCGAGGTCGACGAGTCGCTGGTCGTGAACGAATTCGTGCACCGGCATCAGCTCGACGGCCGTGACGCCCAGCGCCTTCAGGTGATCGAGTACCGCCGGATGTGCGAGCCCCGCGTAGGTGCCTCGCTGGCCATCCGGAACGCCGGGATGGCGCATCGTGAACCCACGGACGTGCACCTCGTAGATGACGGTCTCGTGCCACGGCGTGCGAGGCGGCCGGTCGTCCGTCCAGTCGAAGAACGGATTGACGACGACGCTCCGCTGCGTGAACGGTGCACTATCGGAACGATCCGCCTCGCTCGGCGCATCCTGGCGATGTCCGTACATCGCACGATTCCAGGTGACCGAGCCGTCGATCGCGCGAGCGTACGGATCGAGCAGCAGCTTCGCAGGGTTGCATCTGAGCCCGCTTTTCGGATCGTAGGGGCCATGCACGCGATACCCATAGCGCTTGCCAGGCTGGAGCCCTGGCACGAAGCCGTGCCAGACGTGCCCCGTCACCTCCGGCAGAGGGACTATCGTCTCCTGACCTGCGTCGTCGAACAGGCACAGCTCGACGCGCTCGGCGACCTCGGAGAACACGGCGAAGTTCGTGCCACTACCGTCGTAGGTGGCTCCGAGCGGGAACGGGTTGCCCTGCCAGATTTCCATGCCCTGCGAGATTTCCATGCCCTGTCAGATTTCCATGCCCTGCCAGATTTCCATGCGGTCTGCGGACCGCCGTGGTACGGCTCCAGCGCGGCACGACGGTACGGCATGATGTCCCGGTGCGGTTGCGCGAACCAGCGACGGTCGCGCGAATCGGGGGGGAGTGAGGTGATATGAGCCTGTCGCTGCCCACCCGCCTCGGCCACGACGGCTGGAGCCGTGTCGAGGTCGATCGTGTCACACCGGAGCTCGATGGCGGCCGTCACGCTGTCAAGAGGATCGCCGGGGAGCGCATCGTCGTCGAAGCCGACCTGCTCGCCGACGGCCACGAGGTGCTGGCCGGGCGGTTGCTGTTCAGGAGGCAGGGCGCGCACGACTTCGACGAGGTGCCGCTCGTGCCGCTGGTCAATGATCGCTGGCGCGCCGGCTTCGTCGCCGCGGCGGCCGGCCGCTACGAGTACACCATCGAGGCGTGGATCGACCAGTACGCGTCGTGGCGGCGTGGTCTCGGTCGGAAGGTCGATGCCGACGAGGCGAAGGAGGTCGATCTACTGGTCGGCAGGAGACTGCTGGAGGAGTGTCAGGATCGCGCCGATGGTCGCGACCGCGAGGCGGTCGCGGCGGCCGCGAACTCGATCGGTGACGCGGAGCTGCCGTTCCCCGATCGGGTCCGGATCGCGCTCGACGAGCAACTCCTGGAGGTCGTTGCCCGGCATCCGGATCGCAGCCGCGCGACGCGCTATCGACACGTCCTGGCCGTCGTCGTCGACCGTCCACTCGCGCGCGCGGGAGCTTGGTACGAGTTCTTCCCGCGCTCGTTCGGATCGGACGGCCAGCACGGCACGCTCGCCGACGCGGAGCGCATGTTGGAGCATGCTGCCGGTCTCGGCTTCGACATCGTGTACCTTCCGCCGATCCACCCGATCGGCACGAGCTTCCGGAAGGGCCCCAACAACACACTTCGCGCTGGCCCGGACGATCCCGGCAGCCCGTGGGCGATCGGTAGCGCGCTCGGCGGTCACAAGGCCGTACACCCGGACCTGGGCACGCTCGAGGACTTCGATCGCTTCGTCGCGCGCGCCCAGGCTCTGCGCCTCGAGGTCGCGCTCGACATCGCGCTGCAGTGCTCGCCGGACCATCCGTACGTGCTCGAGCATCCCGAGTGGTTCTCGCGGCGTCCGGACGGAACGATCCAGTACGCCGAGAATCCACCGAAGCGCTACCAGGACATCTGTCCGTTCGACTTCGAGTGCGAGGCGTGGCAGGCCCTGTGGAGGGAGCTGCTGTCGATCTTCGAGTTCTGGTGCGAGCGGGGGATCCGCACCTTCCGTGTCGACAACCCCCACACGAAGCCGCTCGCCTTCTGGGAATGGTGTATCGCGAGCATCAAGGACCGCTGGCCCGAGGCCATCTTCCTGTCGGAAGCGTTCACGCGACCGAAGATGATGTACAACCTCGCCAAGATCGGGTTCACGCAGTCGTACACGTACTTCACCTGGCGGCGCTTCAAGCACGAGCTCGTCGAGTACATCGAGGAGCTGACACGGACCGAGGTCGCCGAGTTCTTCCGCCCGAACCTGTGGCCGAACACGCCGGATATCCTCCCCGACGATCTGTGGGACGCGCCGCGCAGTGCCTTCGCGACGCGCGCGATCCTGGCGGCGACGCTCGGTGCGAGCTACGGAGTCTACGGCCCCGCGTTCGAGCTGCTCGACAACGTGGGGCGCCCGGGGTCGGGTGAGTACCAGGACAGCGAGAAGTACCAGCTCAGGCGCTGGCACCTCGACGCGAAGGAGTCCCTGGCGCCCCTGCTGCGCCGCCTGAACCGGCTGCGCCGCCGGCACCCGGCGTTGCAACGCAACGATTCCGTGCGCTTTCACGAATGCGACAACGACGAGCTGCTGTGCTACAGCAAGGCCGGGCCGGACGGCCAGGACCTCGTGGTCGTCGTCGTCAATCTGGACTACCACCACCGTCACAGCGGCTGGATCCACTTCGACGTGGACGAGCTCGGATTGGATCCGCACGAGCGCTTCCAGATGCACGACCTGCTCAGCGACCGACGCTACGAGTGGCGCTCGGGCAGGAACTTCGTCGAGATCGATCCTCACACGATGCCGGCACACGTGTTCTCGATCCGGCGCTTCCTCCGTAGCGAGCAGGACTTCGACTACTTCGCATGACCAGCACCGACGACCGGGACTCCGCGCGCCGTGACCCGCTGTGGTTCAAGGACGCGATCATCTACGAGCTCCACGTCCGGGCGTTCGCCGACAGCAACGGCGACGGCATCGGTGACTTCCGCGGGCTGATCGAGAAGCTCGACTACCTGCAGGACCTCGGCGTCACCGCCCTGTGGCTGCTGCCGTTCTACCCGTCGCCATTGCGCGACGACGGCTACGACATCGCCGACTACTTCCAGGTGAACCCGTGCTACGGCACGCTGAAGGACTTCCGCCGGTTCCTCAAGGAAGCGCACAGCAGGGGGTTGCGCGTGATCACGGAGCTGGTGGTCAACCACACGTCGAGCGAGCACGAGTGGTTCCAGCGGGCGCGCCGGGCCCCTGCGGGTAGCCCGCACCGCGACTTCTACGTGTGGAGCGAGACGCCGGATCGCTACGGGGAGACGCGCATCATCTTCAAGGACTTCGAGCTGTCGAACTGGTCCTGGGACCCGGTCGCGCGCGCCTATTACTGGCACCGGTTCTACGGTCACCAGCCCGATCTGAACTTCGACAACCCCGCGGTGCACGACGCGCTCTTCAAGGTCGTCGACTTCTGGCTCGACATGGGGGTCGATGGCATGCGGCTGGACGCGGTGCCGTACCTCTACGAGCGGGAAGGAACGAACTGCGAGAACCTGCCGGAGACGCACGCCTTCCTGAAGAAGTTGCGGGCACACGTCGACGCGAAGTACGCCGACCGGATGCTGCTCGCGGAAGCCAATCAGTGGCCGGAGGACGCGGCGCAGTACTTCGGCGACGGCGACGAGTGCCACATGAACTTCCACTTTCCGCTCATGCCGCGGATGTTCATGTCGCTCCAGCTGGAGAACAGCTTCCCGCTGCTCGACATCATGGCGCAGACGCCGGAGATCCCGGCGTCGTGTCAGTGGGCGCTGTTCCTGCGGAACCACGACGAGCTCACGCTGGAGATGGTCACGGACGAAGATCGCGACTACATGTACCGGGTGTACGCCGAGGATCCGAGAGCACGGATCAACCTCGGCATCCGGCGCCGGCTCACGCCGTTGCTGAAGTCGCGACGCTCCGTGGAGTTGCTGAACGGGCTCCTGCTTTCGCTGCCCGGAACGCCCGTGCTGTACTACGGCGACGAGATCGGCATGGGGGACAACATGTTCCTCGGCGATCGCGATGGCGTCCGCACGCCGATGCAATGGAGCAGCGACCGGAACGGAGGCTTCTCGCGCTGCAATCCGCAGCAGCTGTTCCTGCCTCTCATCATCGATCCGGAGTACCACTACGAGTCCATCAACGTGATGGCCCAGCAGCACAACACCTCGTCGCTGCTGTGGTGGATGAAGCAGATCATCGCGCAGCGCAAGGAGATGCCCGTCATGGGACGTGGCTCGCTGCGGTTCCTTCATCCGTCGAATGGCAAGGTCCTGGCATTCGTCAGGAGTCTGGGCGACGAACACGTGCTGGTGGTCGCGAACCTGTCGCGCTTCGCGCAGGCCGTCGAGCTGGAACTCGACGGCTTCCAGGGCTGGACGCCGGTGGAGCTGTCGGGTCGGAGCGAGTTTCCGCGGATCGGCGACGCGGGGTACTTCCTGTCCCTCGCGGGGCATTCGTTCTTCTGGTTCCGCCTCGAGCCGGCCGCGGGCGACGGCGCCGCGGCGGCGGGCGACGGCCGGGCGACCGTGTCGGTGCGTGGACCGTGGACGCGGATGTTCCAGGGCGCGGCGCGCGAGCCGCTGCGGGCAGCGCTCGCGGGCCAGCTCGCGCAGCGGCGCTGGTTCCGGAGCAAGGGCCGGCGGGTCAAGCAGGTCACGATCGCCGACGTGGTCGGCGTGCCGCGGGAACAGGCTGCGAGCTTCGTCGTCGTGCTCGACGTCACGTTCTACGACGGCGAAGGAGAGACCTACCTGTGGCCGCTCTGGTGCGCGGTCGGGGCCGACGGCAGGCAGGTCGCCAGCGATCGCCCACACGACGTGCTCTGCTGGCTGGAGCGAGGCGACGTGGGGGCCGACGCGCCCGACGGCCGTGCCGTGCTCGTCGACGCGATCCACGACCCGGCGTTCGGCAGGGCGCTGCTCGAGCTGCTCGTCAAGCGGCGGCCGCTGAAGGGGGCGGCCGGGAACATCGTTCCGGAGCTGTCGCGCGGCGCTCGCGCGGAGCTCGCCGCCAAGGCGGACACGCTGCATCCGTGGGCGTTCGGGGTCGAGCAGACGAACACGAGCATGGGCTTCGGAGAGCGCTTCGTGCTCAAGCTGTATCGGCGGATCGAGGGAGGGATGAACCCGGACCTGGAGATCGGCCGCTTCCTGACCGAGCGCGCCCGCTTCCCGCACACTCCCGCCGTCGCCGGCGCATTCACGTACGTCCGGAGCAAGGGGGAGAGCGCTGCCGTCGGCATCCTGCAGGACTTCGTGCAGAACGTCGGTGACGCGTGGAAGTACACGCTCGATGCCCTCGGCCGCTACTTCGACCTGGCGCTCGGTTGGGCGGCGGAGGGGAGGGCGCCGGTGCGGGCCGGGCTGCCGTTGTCGCAGCGCGTGCTCGAGCAGATTCCGGCCGAGGCAGAGCAGGCGATCGGTGCATACCTCGGCGACGCACGCCTGCTCGGCCAGCGAACGGCGGAGCTGCACATCGCTCTCGCGTCCGACCGGGACGATCCGGACTTCGCGCCGGAGAAGTTCACCACGCTGCACCAGCGCTCGCTGTATCAATCCGCGCGTACGATGCTGCGCCAGAATCTCTCGATGCTGAAGCGGGTGCGCTCACAGCTCGAGCCCGACGAGGTGGTGCGCGCCGACGAGGTGCTGGCGTCCGAGGCGGCGATCGACGGCCGGCTCCGTCGCATCATGGAGGCGCGCATCGACACGGAGCGCATGCGGACGCACGGCGACTTCCATCTGGGCCAGGTGCTGTACACCGGCGGCGACTTCGTCGTGATCGACTTCGAGGGCGAGCCGGCACGGACGCTCAGCGAGCGCCGGCTGAAGCGGTCGCCGATGCGCGACGTCGCGGGCATGTTGCGTTCGTTCCACTACGCGGGCGAGTGGGCCGCGCTGCGCGGCCGCCACCGGCAGCAGGACGTGCCGGTGCTCGCGGCGTGGATGCACTCGTGGGTCGAGTGGGTCTCGACCTCCTATCTGGCGAGCTGGCTCGAGCACGCCGCCAAGGCGAGCTTCCTTCCGCAGGACGAGCATCACCGTGCCGTCCTGCTGGACTTCTACACGACCGAGAAGTGTCTGTACGAACTCGGCTACGAGCTCAACAACCGCGTCGAGTGGGTGGGCATCCCACTCGCCGGTCTGTCCGAGCAGCTGCGCGACGGGGGCGGCGGGTGAGCGCTCGCGAGCCGTTGGCGACCGCCGCGCCGGACCTGCCCCCCCCGCGGGGCGGGCGTCCCCGCAGCGCGCCCGATCGGGTGCACGGGTAGCGGCACGGGCTGGTGCCCTCGATCCGATCGCCCGACCCCGTCATCGCGGACCGGAGGAACCCATGACAAGCAGGAAGAAGACGACGAAGCGACAACCGAAGCGTTCGCCCGCAGAGCGGTCGCCCGCCCGGCCGGCTCCGCGGGAGGCGCCGCCCGGCGTGCCGTCCGACCGCCCGTGGTCACGGCTCAGCGACCTCGACCTTCACCTGTTCAACGAGGGCCGGCACGACCGCATGTACGAGAAGCTCGGCGCGCACCTGGCGACGCACGACGGGCGGGATGGAACGTACTTCGCCGTCTGGGCGCCGAACGGAGCGGCGGTGTCGGTGATCGGCGACTTCAACGGGTGGCGGAAGGACGTCACTTCGCTCGCGCCGCGCGGTGTCTCGGGCATCTGGGAGGGCTTCGTCCCCGATGTCGGCAATGGGCAGCTCTACAAGTACCACGTGCGATCGCACCACGACGGCTACTGCGTCGACAAGGCCGATCCGTACGGCAGGCTCCACGAGGCACCGCCGAAGACCGCGTCGGTCGTGTATCGCTCGACCTACCAATGGCGTGATGCCGAGTGGCTCGCCGAACGCGCGCGACGACAGGCGCGGGACGCGCCGATCTCGATCTACGAGCTGCACCCGGGCTCCTGGCGGCGGCGCGATGGCGAGCCGCTCGGCTATCGGGAGCTCGCCGCTCCGCTGATCGAGCATCTGCGGACGACGCGATTCACACACGTCGAGCTGATGCCCGTCATGGAGCACCCGTTCTACGGCTCCTGGGGCTACCAGACGACGGGCTATTTCGCACCGTCGAGCCGCTACGGCGAGCCGGACGACCTCCGGCACCTCGTCGACGAGCTGCACCGTGCGGGCATCGGCGTGATCCTGGATTGGGTGCCGTCACACTTCCCGTCCGACGAGCACGGCCTCGCGTACTTCGACGGCACGCACCTCTACGAGCACGGCGATCCCCGGCGGGGCTTCCACCCCGACTGGAACTCGATGATCTTCGACTACGGGCGACCCGAGGTGGCGTCGTTCCTGTGCTCGAGCGCGCGGTTCTGGATCGACAGCTTCCACGCCGACGGTCTGCGGGTCGACGCTGTCGCCTCGATGCTCTACCTCGACTACTCGCGCAAGGAGGGCGAGTGGATCCCGAACGAGAGCGGTGGGCGTGAGAACAACGATGCGATCGCGTTCCTGCGGCGCATGAACGACGCGGTGCACCGCGACTTCCCCGACGTGCTGACGATCGCCGAGGAGTCGACTGCATGGCCGAGGGTATCGCGGCCGACGCAGGACGGCGGGCTCGGCTTCGACATGAAGTGGGACATGGGGTGGATGCACGACACCCTGCACTACTTCCGGCTCGATCCCATCGCTCGCAAGCACCACCACGGCAACCTGACGTTCCGATCGCTCTATGCATGGCACGAAGACTTCGTGCTGTCGCTTTCGCACGACGAGGTCGTGCATGGCAAAGGCTCGTTGCTCGGAAAGATGCCCGGCGACGAGTGGCAGCGATTCGCCAATCTGCGACTGCTGCTCGCACACGCCGTTGCGACTCCCGGCAAGAAGCTCCTGTTCATGGGCACGGAGCTCGCGCAGTGGAACGAGTGGAACCACGACGCTGAGCTCGACTGGCACCTGCTCGCCGACGGGCGGCACGGCGGGACCCAGCGCCTCGTCTCCGATCTGAACGGTCTGTACCGCGAGCACGCCGCGTTGCACGAGCTCGACTTCTCACCGGACGGCTTCGAGTGGATCGACGTCGAGAACAGCGCCAACAGCATCGTGATCGTGTTGCGCAAGGGTCGCGACGCGGATGCCCGCATGCTGGTGGCGCTGAACTTCACGCCGGTGCCGCGCACCAACTACCGCTGCGGCGTGCCGCGGGACGCCGTCTGGCGCGAGGTACTCAACACGGACGCGAAGATCTACGGTGGCTCCGGCTACGGCAACTTCGGCGCGCTCGTCGCGACGCCGGTGCCGGTCCGCGACCACGCGCTGTCGCTGAATCTGGTGCTACCGCCGCTCGCCGCGGTGTTCCTCGCGCTCGACCCCGACACCGACCCCGACGGAGTCGACGAGGTGGTGCCGTGATGCCAGCCAGGCTGGGCGCGTGGCCCGCCGGTGCCGGTCGCACGGAGTTCCTCGTGTGGGCGCCGCGCGTTCGGCGCGTCGAGGTCGATGTTCTCGCACCGCGCGCGCAGCGGACGGCGCTCCTTCCCGCAGCGCGCGGATATCACGCCGGTGTCCTCGACGACGTCGGACCCGGTGCTTCCTACCTGCTGCGCCTGGATGGTCGCGACGGCGTGCCCGACCCGGCGTCGCGGGCGCAGCCTGTCTCGGTGCACGGCCCGTCCGTGGTCGCCGCGAAGCCTCGTTCCGCGGCGGCGCTGCGGACCCCGCCAGCGCTCCGCGACCTGGTCGTCTACGAGCTACACGTGGGCACCGCCACGGCGGCAGGCACGTTCGATGCAGCCGCCGGGCTGCTGCCGGGGCTACGCGATCTGGGTGTGACCGCGATCGAGCTGATGCCGGTCGCGAGCTTCCCCGGTGAGCGAAACTGGGGCTACGACGGAGTCCTGCCGTTCGCGGTGCAGCATTCGTACGGCGGTGTCGACGGACTGGTGCGGCTGGTGGACGCCGCGCACGCGCGGGGTATCGCCGTGCTCGTCGACGTCGTCTACAACCACTTCGGACCGGAGGGCAACTACCTCGATCGCTTCGGGCCGTACTTCACCGATGGCAACCGGACGCCGTGGGGAGCGGCGATCAACTTCGACGGCCCCGGGAGCGACGAGGTGCGCCGGTTCTTCATCGAGCATGCGTTGTTTCTCGTCGACGACTGCGGCGTCGACGGCCTGCGCCTCGATGCGACCCACGCCATGCACGACCGCTCGGCGCTGCCGTTCCTCGAGGCGATCACGGCAGCCGTGCACGCGCGGGCGGCGGCGCGCGGCCGACGGGTGTGGATGATCGCCGAGACCGATCAGAACGACCCGCGCTACGTGCTGGCGAGCGCGGGCGGCGGGCTCGGCATGGACGCGTTCTGGTGCGACGACCTCCACCACGCGCTGCACGTCGCGCTGACCGGCGAGAGCGATGGCTACTACGCCGGGTTCCAGGACCTCGCACTCCTCGCGCGGGCGTGGGCAGAGGGCATGGCCTACCAGGGCGAGTACTCGGCGTATCGCGACCACTCGCACGGTCGCCCGGCGGGATCGTTGCGCCCGGAGCAGGTCGTCGTCTGCGCCCAGAACCACGACCAGATCGGCAATCGGATGCGTGGCGAGCGCCTCACGGCGCTCGTGGCACCCGCGGCGCTCCCGCTGGCCGCGGCGACGGTGTTGACGTCGCCGTGCACGCCACTGCTGTTCATGGGCGAGGAGCACGCGGAACGGCAGCCGTTCCTGTACTTCACGAGCCACGGCGACGAGGCCCTCGCCGACGCGGTGCGCGCGGGCCGCAAGCGTGAGTTCGCGGCCTTCGCGGCGCACGGCGAGCCGCCCGACCCGCAGGCCGAGGACACGTTCCGCCGCTCGGTGCTGACGACGCCCGACGCCGACGGGCGACGTCTGCGCGCGACGTACCGGGAGCTGCTCGACCTGCGCAAGGCGCTGCCGTCCGGTGCGGCGGTCGCCACCGTGCTCGCCGGGCGTGTCGTGCACGGCCGTCGCGGCGCCGGGGACGCCGCGGTCCACGTGCTGCTGCACTTCGGCGACCGGTCGGCGGTCGTGGCACTGCCCGCAGACTGCGTGCCGGCGGGCGGTCTGCGGCGGCGGTGGGACTCGATCGGCGCGGCCAGCGCCGTGCCCACGCACGTGACTCCCGCGACCGGCGCGCTGACGTTGGCACCGTGGCAGGCGGTGGTCCTCAGCCGCTGACCAGCAGCGCGACCGGGAAGTGCTCGAACAGCTCGGCGGCGTTGGGCCGGACGCCCACCGGTGCGCCGTCCCACCCGCTGCGCCAGCGTCCTGCCGGCAAGGCCACCGTGAAATCGAGCGTCGCCGGTCGGCCGCCCGTCGCGAGCACGAAGCGCGGTGCGACGACCGCGATCTCGCCACCGCGAGCGAACGCGACGGCGCAGCGCTCGTCCGGGCCGCTGACCGCGAGTCGTTCGGGCGGCGCATCCGCGCCGAACGCCTGCGGCCGATCGCGGCGCAACCCCAGCACGCGGTGCACGAGCCACTGCTTCGCGACGCCGATGTCGCCCGCCAGCGCGGCAGCCGGCCCGAGCGGAGTCGTGTGCTCGAGCTGCGCCGCGAGCGCCGCGAAGTCCACCGGCCGCCGGTTGTCGGGGTCGGTCAGGCTCTCGCTCCACGCTTCGCAGCCTTGGTAGACGTCCGGCACACCGACCGCCGTCAATTGCAGCAGCTGCAGGGACAGACCGTGCACATGCGCGGCCGGCAGGAGCCGGGCGACGAACGCTTCGACGTCCTCCAGCAGCTCGCGGTCGTCGAGCACCGACCGCACGAACGTGGTCAGTGCGCGTTCGTAGTCCGGATCGGGATCGAGCCACGACGTGCGGAGCTTCGCCTCGCGCGCGGCCTTCTGCATATAGCCGACGACACGCTCGGGCGCAGCAGGCCAGCAGCCGATCAGGGTCTGGTAGAGCAGATACTCCGCTCCGGGGAGCGGCAGGCTCGGTGCCGCGCGGTGGCGTGCCGCACGCTGGCGCCAGCGCCGCACGGCGCTGCCCCATTCCTCGACGCACTCTCCGAGCGTCGCGATGCGCATCCGGACGTCCGCGCTGCGCTTCGTGTCGTGCGTCGACAGCGTCGTCATCGTCGCGGGCCAGCTCGCGTGCAACCGCTCGCACAGCCCGAAGAACTCGCGCCGCGACGACCCGAACAGCCCCGGATCGGAGCCCACTTCGTTGAGGCAGACCAGGCGACGGTCGCAATACAGCGCGGTGTCCTCGTGACCCTTGGCGACGACCGGTCCGGTCAACTGTTGCAGGCGGGCGCGCCACTCCGCGCCGGCGTCGCCGCCGGTCTCGTCACCGGTCGCCAGCGCGTGCAGTCGGCGCAGCGCGTTCGCCTCCGCCATGTCCATCGCGACGGAAGCAGCCTCGACCAGGGCCGCGTCGAGCCAGCGACGGTCCTGCGCGCTGGCGGTGCCGCGCTCGGGGACGTAGGTGCGGTAGATCGGCATGGCGACGACGAGCGCCTCGACGACCGCGCGGAGCCGGGCGTCGGGGGGGGCGCCCGGTCCGAGTGCGCGTGCGGCGATCGCCGTGATGCGGGCCATCTCGGCCGGGAACAGCTCGCGCAATGCCAGCCGCTCCTTGTCTCGCCGAAGCTCCGCGAATGGCTGGCAGCGCCCGGTGAACTCGCGGCACAGCTCCGCGAGCGGCCGGTTGGCGCGAGGATCGACGAACAGGCCGCTCGCGTTGGCGAGGAAGTCGTAGCCGGTCGTCCCGTGCACCGGCCAGTCCGCCGGCAGTGCCTCGTCGGTGGCGAGGATCTTCTCGACGACGATCCACGCGGACGGGGCGGCAGCGCGCAGGCGTCTGGCGTAGCCGGCCGGGTCGCGCAGGCCGTCGGGATGGTCGATGCGCAGGCCCTGCACGCGGCCATCTGCAACGTATTGCAGAAGCCGCCGGTGCATGTCGTCGAACACCTCGTCGCGCTCGACGCGCACGCCGACCAGCTCGGTGACGTCGAAGAAGCGACGCCAGTTCAGCCGCGTCAAGCCGTCACGCCAGAATTCGAGCACGTAGTGCTGCGCCGCGAGCAGCGCGTGCACGTCACCGGCGCGGTGCAGCCCGGCGGCGACCGACGCCGGGCTGAGCGGCAGGGAACGGTCGTGGACCAGGAGGCAGGGCGTACCGCCGGGTGTGATGCCCGCCCGGACGGCGCCGTCGTCGACCGCGTGGGGGAGCGGTCGGCCGAGGATCGGCAGGAGCACGCGGCCGCGCAGTTCCTCGTCGTCGACGTGCCAGTCGATGTCGAAGTGGTGGGCGAAGGGGCTCTCGGGTCCGTTCGCGAGGACGTCGTGCCACCACGGGTTCTGCTCGCTGGCAGCCAGGTGGTTCGGCACGACGTCGACGACGACGCCGAGTCCGGCCGCGCGTGCGCCGGCGAGCAGGCGTTCGAACGCGGCCTCACCGCCGCGCGCGGTGTCGAGCCGCGTCGGATCGACACCGTCGTAACCATGTTGGCTACCGTCCCTGGCCAGCAGGCAGGGGGACAGGTAGACGTGCGAGACGCCGAGCCGTGCCAGATAGGGCAGCACGCCGCACGCCGAGTCGAAGCCGAACTCCGGCGTCAGTTGGAGCCGGTAGGTCGCCCTCGGCAGTTGCGGTGGTTGATCGTGCATGAGCTTGCGGATGCCGTGCGACGGTAGTCGCAGCGAGCGCCCGCGTCGACCTTCGACTGCAGGGCGCCTCGGGCCGAGCCGCCCGGCCGATCGAGCGATCCAAGGCGCTGAGTCAATGGACAGGGCGGATCGGCAGCGTCAGGGCGAACGAACGCCGGTCGCCTGCCAGAGCGTGCGCACCGAGTCCGCCCGAGCCGCCAGGCGACTTGATTCGGCAGACACTCGACGCGTCGCACGGCACCGCCCGCCCGTCGTGTTACTGTTGCCCGACGTCGTCCGCCGGGAGCCGAGCAGGCCGAGCTGTCCGCCAAGGGACGACCAATGGCGCTCAGTCACACTGCAGGGCCTGCCGGGAGTTTCGGAGCCCGCCAACGCTACCAGCCGTGCAGTGCATGGATTCGATACCGCACGCTTGCACAAGGGCTCGATACTCAACGACTTTCTGCTGGCACATTGTTGGCATCCATGGTGGTCTTGGTATTGTGCAGGCATGACGCGCAAGCGATCAGTCGGGCGCATGGGGCAACGGGAGTTCGTATTTCCGCAATGGGGCGGGCGGCGAGAGGGAGCGGGGCGGAAGAAGGATAGGGAGCGGCGGTTGCTTCCGTATGGAGCACGGGAGCGGTTCGGGTGGCGGACCCCGGTGCACGTGACGCTGAAGCTCGTCGATGGGCTGCCTTCGATGCGAGGCAATGGTGTGTTCGGCGATTTGCGGGGTTGTATCGCGGCCGCTCGGGAGCGGTTCGATGTGCGGATCGTGCACTTCGCGGTGTTGGGGAACCATGTGCATCTGATCGTCGAGGCGGTGGATGCGCTCGCGCTCGGTAGGGCGATGAAGGGGCTGAAGGTGCGGATGGCGAGGTGCCTGAATCGCGGGTGGAGGCGGGTCGGTCGTGTGTGGCAGGATCGGTATCACGCCGAGGTGCTGCGGAGTCCGCGGCAGGTGCTGCATGCGATCCGCTACGTGCTGCACGACGCGCGGAAGCACGGTGTGCCGCTGGCGGGGCCGGTCGATCCGTGCTCGTCGGGACCTTGGTTCCCCGAGGTGGTCGAGCGGTTCGGCACGCCCGCTGAGCCGGCTCCGGTGGTCGAGCCGCGGAGCCCGCTGCTGCGTTCTCTGTGGCAGCGGGCGGAGCGTGCGCCGGCGCGCGCGCGACGACCGGGTGCGTGAGCGGGGCGCGGCGCGTCGGGCTGGCGGCGGGTGCAGTTGTGCTTGCGGCGGCTCGCGGTGCGCCCGAAGCTGCGCGGTCTCCGACTCCGCGTGCGGAGTCGTGGAGTTCGAGCATCTCCGTCAGCCTCATGCAACGTTCCGCTCCTGCCCTGTTGATGGCCGTCGTGACGGCCGTCGTGTTCGGCTCGCCGGTGTCCGCGCAGCAGCGGATGACGCCGGAGCTGCTCTGGAAGCTCGGGCGCGTCTCGGACGTGCAGGTGCAACCGGGCGGTGCGCGGTTGCTCTACACCGTGCGGCGCTACGAGCTGGCGCAGAACCGCGGGGAGTCGCAGGTGTTCGAGCTGGATCTCGCGACCGGTCAGCATCGGCAGCTGACGACCGTGGGCAGCAACTTCGAGGCGCGGTGGTCGCCGCGCGGGGACCGGATCGCGTTCCTGTCGACGCGCGACGGCGCGCCGCAGATCCACGTGCTGGCGCTGGACGGCGGGGAGGCGCGGCGGATCACGGGCGTGACGGGAGGAGTGGCGAATCTCGCGTGGTCGCCCGATGGCGCGTGGTTCTCGTTCACGACGGACGTGCAGCTGGATCCCACCGTGCACGACCTCTATCCGGACCTGCCGATGGCCGACGCGCGCATCTACGACGACCTGATGGTCCGGCAGTGGGACCGCTGGGTCGACGGCAGCTACAGCCACCTGTTCGTCGTGCCGAGCGACGGCTCGGCCGAGCCCCGGGACCTCATGGCGGGCATGCGGGCCGACACGCCATTGAAGCCGTTCGGCGGCGGCGAGCAGATCGCGTGGGCACCCGACTCGAAGTCGATCGTCTACACCTGCAAGCGGGTCGAGTCGCCGGAGACCAGCACGGACAGCGATCTGTTCGAGGTGCGGCTCGACGCGCCGGAGCACCGGAGCCTCACCGACGGCATGCCGGGCTACGACACCAATCCGTCGTTCTCGGCGGACGGGCGGCACCTCGCCTGGCTGAGCATGGCGCGGGACGGCTACGAGTCCGACCAGAACCGGTTGTTCGTGCTCGACCGCCAGAGCGGGTCCCGCCGGCGCGTCGACGCGTGGGACGGCACGATCGACGAGTTCGCGTGGCTCCCTGGCGATGCGGGCTTCCTGCTCGGCGCCGACTGGCGCGGCGCGCACCAGATCTTCGCGCTGCCGCTCGCCGGCGGCGAGCCGCGGCAGGTGACCGGCGGGCGCTGGCACTTCAGCGGACTCGCGCCCGCCGCCGGTGGCGACTCCGTGTTCGCGACCCGCATGCGGATGGAGCGCCCGGCGGAGGTCGTGCGCGTGGCGCTCGGCACCGACGAGCCGCAGCAGGGTGTCGCGCTGACCGACGTCAACGGGCCGATCTACGAGCAGCTCGTGCAGCCGGCCGTCGAGGAGCGCTGGTTCGACGCGACCGACGGCGAGCGCATCCACGCGTGGGTCGTCAAGCCGCCGGACTTCGACCCGTCGCGCCGCTACCCGATGATCACCTACTGCCAGGGTGGCCCGCAGAGCCAGGTCGGGCAGTCGTTCAGCTTCCGCTGGAACTTCCACCTGATGGCGGCGAACGGCTACGTCGTGCTCGGCGTCAATCGCCGCGGCCTGCCGGGCTTCGGCACGCGCTGGAACGAGGCGATCAGCGGCGACTGGGGTGGCCAGCCGATGCAGGACATCCTGTCGGCGACCGATGCGATGTTCGAGGAACCCTGGATCGACCGCGAGCACACCGCCGCGGTCGGCGCCAGCTTCGGTGGCTACACGATCTACTGGCTGATGGGGCACGACCAGCGCGACCGCTTCTGCGCGATGATCGCGCATTGTGGTGTCTTCAACCTGGAGTCGATGTACCTGGCCACCGAGGAGCTGTTCTTCCCGAACTGGGACATCGGCGGCCCGTACTGGCGCGATCCCGCCATCCAGCGCGACTACGACCGCTTCTCGCCGCACCGCTTCGTGCAGCATTGGGACACCCCCCTGCTCGTGATCCACGGCCAGCGCGACTTCCGCGTGCCGGTCGAGCAGGGCCTGCAGGCGTTCACGGCAGCCCAGCTCCAGGGCGTGCCGTCGCGGTTCCTGTACTTCCCGGCCGAATCGCACTGGGTGCTGTCGCCACAGAACGGCGTGCTCTGGCACCGCGTGTTCTTCGATTGGCTCGATCGCTACTGCGAGAGCCGCTGACGCGACCGCTCTTCCAACGGTCGCCGTGCGCCCCTACGTTGCGTGGTCGTGAAGCTACACCTCGCGCGTCGGTTCGGCCCGTGGGCCCTCGGGTCGCTCGCCGTCCTCTGTGTGCCGCTGACCGTGCCGTTGACCGTGCCGCTGACCGGCCCGCAGGGCCCGCCGCCCGGGCGCGGTCCCGGTGCGGGCATGGGGCGGGGCATGGGCCCGGGCCAGGGCGGCGGCATGGGGATGGGTCGCATGGCCCGGATGCGCGGAGACGGCGCCGCCGAGCCCTTCGCCGACGCCAGGACCTGCGCGCTGTGCCACTCCAGCTCGCTCGCCGCGCAGGCGCTGTGGAGCGCGACCGGCGACGACGTCTCGCCGTACGGCCTGTGGCAGTCGACGATGATGGCGAACTCGTTCCGCGACCCGTACTGGCGCGCGCAGGTCAGCAAGGAGGTCGCCGCCGACCCCGACCGCGCGGCCGACATCGAGGCGCTGTGCATCACCTGCCACGGGCCCGCGGCGCACCACGGTGCGAAGCTGTCGGGACAGCCGTCGCCGGGCGTCGCCGGTAGCGTCGGCGACCCGCTCGCGCAGGACGGCGTCACCTGCACGGTGTGCCACCAGGCGAAGCCCGATGGCCTCGGCACGCCCGCGAGCTTCTCCGGCAACCTGACGATCGGCACCGAGCGCAAGATCTTCGGTCCGTATCCGCAGCCCGCGTTCCAGCCGATGTTGATGCACACGGGCTACACGGCGACGCACGGCGAGCACGTGCGCGAGTCGGCGCTGTGCGGCGCGTGCCACACGCTGCACACCCACCACGTCGAGGGCGCGCCGCCGTTCCCCGAGCAGACGCCGTATCTCGAGTGGCGGAACAGCGAGTTCACGACCGAGGGCCCCGCCGGTCGCACCGACACGTCGCGCAGCTGCCAGGAGTGCCACATGCCCGACCAGGGCCCGATGCGCATCGCGCGCAACCCGGGCGGGCTCGACTTCAACATCGACGTGCGCGATCCGTTCCGCGCGCACGTGTTCGTCGGCGGCAACGCGTTCATGCTGGACATGCTGCGGCGCAATGCCGACGAGCTCGGCGTCACGGCGCCGAAGGAGGCGCTCGAGCGCACGGCCCGCGCGACCCGGCGTCAGCTCGCGCACGACACGGCGACGCTCGAGGTCGTCGACGGCCGCATCGTCGACGGCGAGGTGCGCTTCGGCGTGCGGGTGACGAACGAGACCGGCCACAAGCTGCCGACCGGCTACCCGGCCCGTCGCGCGTGGCTCCGCGTGCAGGTGCGCAGCGGTCGCGACGTGCTGTTCGACTCGGGAGCGTTCGATGCCGACGGTCGCATCGTCGGGCTCGCCGATCCGCTGCGCGAGCCGCACCGTGACCTGGTCACGTCCGCCGCGCAGGTGCCGATCTTCGAGGCGGTCGCGGTCGACTCCGACGGCGCGCCGACGACCTACCTGACGCGCATGGCCGCGCGTGCCAAGGACACGCGCCTTCTGCCGCGCGGCTGGCGTCCGGACGGCCCGCACGCCGCGGACACCGCCCCGGCAGGCATCGGCGACGACGCCGACTTCGTCGCCGGCTCCGACGTCGTGCACTACCGGGTGCCGGCGCCGGCGGGCGGCGGGCGCGTCACGGTGGTCGCGTGGCTGCTCTACCAGACCGTGCCGCCCGCGTGGGTCGACGTGCTACGCGGCGTCGACACGCCCGAGGCCGCGCGCTTCGTCGGGATGTACGACAAGGCCGAGAAGCGTCCCGAGACGCTCGGCGTGACCGTCGGCTTCATCCAGTGACCGCGTGGACGCGCCCCGACCAGCGGCGCGCTCGCGGGCGCGCGGGCTCGTCACCCGCATCGGTGGGGTGGAGCGGATGCGCGCCCTGCTCGCGCGCTTCTACCGCCGCCAGGCCGACGACGTGCTGCTCGGCTTCTTCTTCGCCGGCCGCGACCTCGACGCGATCGCCGCGGGGCAGCTCGCCTTCCTGCGCTGGGCGACGGGCGATGTCGACGCGCTGAGCGTCCGGCACCCGAAGGACGCGCACACCGCATTGCCGCCGATCCTCCGCGGGCACTTCGATCGCCGCCTCGTGCTGCTGCGCGAGACGCTCGAGGCCGGCGGGGTCGCCGCCGAGGACATCGAGGTGTGGCTGCGCCTCGAGCGTGCGATGCGCCGCCACGTCGTGCGCAGCCACCCCTTCTGACGGCGAGGCTGAACGCGTCAACGCTCCGCCGCGCGCCGGTCGAGCGCGGCGAGCACCACGACCGCGAGCACGAACGGCAGCACGCGTTCGACCGCCGTGCCGCGCGTCGCCGCGAAGCTGTAGGCGACGACGCTCGCTCCGAAGCCGACCAGCATCGCGCCGAGCGTCGCGAGCGGGCCGACCGGTCGCCGCCACAAGGTCCACAGCAGCAGCGGACCGAACGCCGAGCCGAGCGCCGTCCACGCGAACAGCACGCTGCCGAAGATCGTGTCGTCGATCGTCAACGCGAGGCCGACCGCGATCGCGCTGATGCCGGTGACGACCAGCCGCGAGCGCAGCAGATCGCCGCGCGCGCTGCGCGCCCGCCAGCCGAGGTCGTGGCTCAGCGCCGAGCTCGCGACCAGTAGCTGGCTGTCGGCGGTCGACATGATCGCGGACAGCACGGCGGCGAGCAGCATGCCGGCCAGCACCGGGTGGAACAGCGCGCCGGCGACCTCGAAGAAGACGGTCTCGTGATCGGCGAGCGGCGTCGCATCGGCGACGCGCCCGCACAACCCCAGCAGCACCATGCCGGGGTAGACGATCAGCGCCCACAGCATCGCGTAGCGCCGCGCGACGATCAGCGCGCGGTCGTCCCGCAATGCCATGAAGCGATTGACGACGTGCGGCTGGCCCGGATAGCCGAGCCCGATCCCGAGCAGCGCGAGAACGCCGAGCAGCGCGTGCGGCAGGCCGGTCCCGGAGCCGAGCACGCTCGCGTAGCCCGGGGCGTCGACGGCGGCGATGCCGTGTGCGAGCGCGAGCGGCCCGCCGACCGCGACGAGCGCGGTGACCGGCAGCGCGAGCGCGGCGAGCGCCATCAGGAGGCCCTGCAGCGTGTCGGTCAGGCTGACCGCCCAGAAGCCGCCGAGCACGGTGTAGAGCACGACGACCGCGGCGCTGATCCCGATCGCCACGCTGCGGTCGGTCTCGAACCAGCTCTCGAAGCTCTTGCCCGCACCGAGGAACTGCGACGCGACGTAGGCGACCAGGCTGAACACGAGCACGGCGGTCGCGACGATCCGCACCGGCAGGAAGCCGCGACCGCGCTGGGGGCCGGCGAGGAACTCGGTGACGGTCAGGGCGCCGGTCGCGCCGGCGGTCGCGGCGCGCAGCCGCCGCGCGACCAGGAACCAGTTCAGCGCGAAGCCGCCGACGCAGCCGGGGACCAGCCACAGCGCGACGAGGCCTTCCCGGTAGGCGAAGCCGCTGACGCCGAGCAGCGTCCACACCGACGACGAGCTCGCCGAGGCGGAGATCGCCGCGACCAGCGGTCCGAGGCGCCGCCCGCCGAGCAGGAAGTCGGCCTCGTCGCGGTTCAGGCGCTCCGCCAGGATGCCGATCGCCAGGAGCGTCGCCTTGTAGACGAGCAGCGTGATCAGGACGACGTGAGCGGGTGGCATCGCCGCCTGACTGTCGCAGAGCTCGCCACCCGGAGCCACCGTGATGACCGGCCGGGCCGGCCGGGGTGCCGGGTCATGCCCAGCGACCGCACGCGCGGCCCGGCGCCGATGCGGTACTCGGAAATCGAACGGTTTTTTCCGCAGATCGCGGCACGGCGGGGTCGAGCCGGCCCCCGATCCTGCCGATCAAGTGCTTGCTCGGGACCGATCCACCGGTCGCGCCGGGCTCCTCTCCCCGCCGCTGCGGCACGCCCGCAGCTCTCCAGCGGCCAGCTTCCCACGCCGTATGGAATCCGAACAGGTCGCGGAATCGCTCCCGAACGCGTCGTCGCTGGTCCTCGCCGACCCCGCGTCTGTCGACGCCTTCGTGCAGGCGCTGGATCGGGAGATCCCGGTGGAGGAGCTTCCGGGTTTCGTGGCGCGCTCGCTGCGTCGAGTGCTCGGACTCAGCGGGGTGGCCGTCTACCGCGTCGTCGCCGGGGGGCTGCGGATCGCCTGCGAGCTCCAGTCGGCGGGGCGGCTCGGCGTGGACGTCGGGCCGGCCGCGCTCGGTGAGCTCGCGGCGGAGGCGCTCGCCGCGCGCGCGACCCGGCACTCGGCGGGGCCGGAGGGTGCACCGCGCACGGTGAGCGTGCCGGTGCACGTTCGCGACGCGGTGGCGGCGGTGCTGGTGTGCACCGGTGACCAGCTCGAGGAAGCCGTGGTCGCCGACCTCGAGCGCGTCGCGGCCGCGGTCGGCGGGCGGCTCGGCCGCGATGCAGCGCGCGGGGGAGACGCCAGCTCCGACGAGCTGACGGTGGCGGAGCGCGAGCGCCGGCTCGACGCGCTCGGCGACCTCGCCGGCGGCATCGCACACGACTTCAACAACGCGCTGACCAGCATCCTCGGCAACGTGAGCCTCGCGCGGCTGCACGGCGGGATCAGCAGCCCGGTCGATCGCCTGCTCGCCGAGGCCGAGGTCGCGTGCCTGCGCGCGCGCCGGTTGACCCGGCAGCTGCTGACCTTCGCCGGCGGCGGCGAGCCGATCCGCCGGCCGACCGAACTCGGCGCGTTGGTCCGCGAGGTGGTCCGCGACCTCGGCGAGTCGGGCGGCGTGAGCCTGTCGACCGCCGTCGCCGAGGTCCTGCCGCGCGCCGACATCGACGAGGACCAGGTGCGCCAGGCGCTCCACTACCTGATCGAGCACGCGCTGGCCCTGACGCAGCCCGGCGCGAGCGTCGTCGTCCGGGTGCAGCCGCGCCCGCTCGACGACCGACTGGAGGTCGTCGTCCAGCACGGTGGTCCCGAGTTCTCGGCGACCGAGCTGCAACGGCTGTTCGATCCGTTCGCCGCCGGCCACCTCGGTCCGCGCGGCCTCGGCCTGAGCGTCGCGCACTCGATCGTGCGCCGGCACGGTGGCCGGATCACCGCGGAGCGGGAGCCCGGCACCGGGCTGTTCGTGTTCCGCGTCGCGCTGCCGGTCGCCGGTAGCGTGGCAGCCGCGGCGGGGTCGGTAGCCGCCGTCGGCGAGCCGGCGCTGCGCGGGGCGCGCGGCGGGCCGGTCGGTCCCGCGCGCCACCGCATCCTGCTGATGGACGACGATCAGGCAGCGCGCACGTCGCTGGCCCGGATGCTGCGCCACCTCGGCCAGGAGGTCGCCGAGGCGGAGGACGGCGCCGACGCGCTCGAGCGCTGGCGCGAGGCGGCGCTGCGCGGCGAGCCGTTCGACCTCGCGGTCATGGATCTGACCGTCCCACACGGCATGGGCGGCTGCGAGGCGGTCGCACGGCTGAAGCGGCTCGACCCGGACGCGCGCGCGATCGTCGTCAGCGGCTACAGCAAGGACCCGGTGTTGGCGCGCCATCGCGACCACGGCTTCGACGACGTGCTCGAGAAGCCCTGCGAGCTGGGCACGCTGGAGAGCGTGCTGCGGCGGGTGCTGGAGCACTGAGCGGGCGGCGGTCGCCGGCGCCTGCGGCCGGGATCCGCCGCTGCCAGCGCGGTCGCGGTGGGAGCGGTCCCGGCCCGGGCCCGGCGGCCGGCGCGCACGGCTTCGCGACCCCCGGGAGCTTGCCTAGACTGTCCGGGAATGCGTGTCCTGTGGTCGTCGTGCGTCGCCGTGCTCGCCGTGCTCGCCGTGCTCTGCCCGCTGCTGTGTGGGCAGGCCCCGGCCGTGCTGCCCGCTCCTGCACCGCTCGCGGCGCCCGACGTGCTGCACGTGCGGCTCGCGGCCGGGCTCGAGGTGGCGATGGCCACCGACGGCGCGCCGGAGCTGCACGCCGCGACCCCGCAGCGCGCGGCGCTCGCCGGGCTGCTGGCGGCCGCGGCATCGGTCGCGCCGCTGTTCCCGGCGCCGGCCGCGACGCTCGATCGCTGGCACCGCGTCGCGGTCGCGCGGGTCGGTGAAGCCCGGGCGCCCGACCACCTCGGCCGCTGGCTGCGCGTGACCGCGCGGCCGGGCGACGGGCCGCGGCTCGCCGCCGCCCTGCGCGCGCACCCGGCGGTGCTCGACGCGTTCGCCGAGCCGCTGCCGGTGCTGCAGGACCGCGCTGCCGCGCCGCTGTCGGTCGCGCGCGCGGGAGGCGACATCCCGCCGCCGACGCCGGACTTCACGCCGCTGCAGGCGACGCTGCTGGGACCGCAGCCGCTCGGCTTCGACGTCCGGCCGACCTGGGGGATCGTCGGTGGTCGCGGCCGTGGCGTGACCTTCCACCACGTCGAGGAGGACTGGTACTTCGGTCACGAGGACCTGTCGAAGCTGACGAGAAGCGTCGCGGTCACGCCGCTGCCCGGCAGCACGCCCGAGAATCGCAATCACGGCAGCGGCGTGATCGGGGTCGTCCTCGCCGACCGCAATGCGTTCGGCCTGAACGGCCTCGCCGACGAGGCGGCCTTGACGGTCGCGAGCCTGTCCGGCGGCGGTGGCCTGCCCGGCGCGCTCGCCGCCGTGCTGATCCGCGCGGTGCCCGGCGACGTGATCGGGGTGGTGTTCGGCTTCGACATCCGGCAGCTCAAGCCGCGCGACCTCGTGCCGATGGAGTACTTCCCGTCGTACTTCGCCGCGATCCGCACCGCGGCGTTGCTCGGCATCACCGTCGTCGAGGCGGCGGCCAATGGCGACAGCGATCTCGACGACCCGCGCTTCGGCGGCCGCTTCGACCGCAGCGCGCAGGACAGCCTGGCGATCATGGTCGGCGCGACGGCCGGCCCGCGGCTCGCGAAGGCCGCCGAGAGCAATTGGGGCGGTCGCGTCGACGTCAATGGCTGGGGGCTCGCGGTGCCGAGCGCCGGCACCGGCCTGTTGTTCCTGCCGGGCGGCGACTTCCTGCAGAGCTACACCGACAACTTCGGCGGCACGTCGGCGGCGACCGCGATCGTCGCCGCGCTCGCAGCCGACCTGATCGGCGCCATCCGCGAGCAGGACGGGCGGCTCCCGACGCCGGCCGAGGTGCGCGACCTGCTGGCGCGGCACGGCACGCCGGCGCTCGGCGCGATCGGCCGCCGGCCCGATCTCGGCGCCGCGCTGCGCGCAGCGGGACTGCCCGACGGGCTGTGGGTCGACGACCTGGAGGTCGCGCCCGGTGCGGTCGCCGGCGTGGCGCTGCGCGGGCCCGCCGCCGGCCAGGCCTTCGTGCTGATCGCGCCGGGCACCGGCCGGCTGGCGCTCGGCTTCAACCGCGACCTGCTGCTCGACCCGCTGAGTGTCGTGCCGCTGACCGCGGTACCGCTCGACCCGGGCGGCGCCGCGCGCGTCGTCCTGCCGCTGCCGGCCGACCCGGCGCTGCGCGGGCTCGAGCTGTACCTGCAGGCGGTGACCATCGACCCGATCGGCGGCCCGCCGCGGCTGACGAGCAGCGCCGCCCTGCTGGTCCGCTGAGCCGCCGGCCGCCGCGCGGCAGGGGTTCGCTGTGGACCCGCCGCCGGGCTGCCGGGTAGAACCGGCCCATGGCGAAGCTGGTCGGCGAGGGCCTGACCTACGACGACGTCCTCCTGCTGCCGCAGGAGTCCGACGTCCTCCCCGCGCACGCATCGACGCACACGCGATTCTGCCGGGGCGTCGACATCCCGGTGCCGATCGCGAGTGCCGCGATGGACACCGTGACCGAGTCGCGGATGGCGGTCGCGCTCGCGCAGGAGGGCGGCATCGGCATCGTGCACAAGAACCTGTCGATCCAGAAGCAGGTCGCCGAGGTCGACACCGTCAAGCGCAGCGCGAACGGCGTGATCCTCGACCCGGTCACGCTGCCGCCCGACGCGACGGTCGGCGACGCGAAGGACCTGATGCAGCGCCGCCATTGCGGGGGCCTGCCGATCGTCGACGACCGCGACCGCGTGCTCGGCATCCTGACCAATCGCGACCTGCGCTTCGTCGCGACCCGCGACACGCTGGTGCGCGACGTCATGACGCGCGAGGGGCTGGTGACGGCCGGGCCCGAGACGACGCTGCACGAGGCCCGCGAGATCCTGCAGCGCAACAAGGTCGAGAAGCTGATCCTGGTCGACTCCGCCGGGCGGCTCGCCGGCCTGATCACGATCAAGGACATCAACCTGCTCGAGCAGTACCCGCTGGCGGCGCGCGACGGGCGCGGGCGGCTGCGCGTGGGCGCGGCGGTCGGCGTCAACGATCCCGAGCGCGTCGCGCAGCTCGTCGAGGCCGGCTGCGACGTGATCGTGGTCGACACCGCGCACGGCCACACGCGCAACGTGATCGAGACCGTCAAGGCGATCAAGGCCGCGCACGACGTGCCGGTCGTCGCCGGCAACGTCGCGACCCGCGAGGGTACGCGCGCATTGATCGAGGCCGGCGCCGACGGCGTCAAGGTCGGCATCGGCCCCGGCTCGATCTGCACGACGCGCGTCGTCACCGGTGTCGGCGTGCCGCAGCTGTCGGCCGTGATGGAGTGCGCCGAGGAGGCGTGGCAGCACGACGTGCCGGTGATCGCCGACGGCGGCGTGAAGAGCTCGGGCGACATCGCCAAGGCGCTCGCGGCGGGGGCCTCGAGCGTGATGCTCGGCAGCCTGCTCGCCGGCCTCGACGAGTCGCCGGGCGAGGCGGTGCTCTACCGCGGGCGGCAGTTCAAGGCGATCCGCGGCATGGGCTCGCTCGGCGCGATGGCGGCCGGCAGCGCCGACCGCTACGGGCAGGCCGGCGTCACCGAGGCGCTGAAGCTGGTGCCCGAGGGCGTCGAGGGCATGGTGCCGTACCGCGGCCAGCTCGCCGCCTACGTCTACCAGCTCGTCGGCGGCGTGCGCGCCAGCATGGGCTACCTCGGCGCGCGCGACCTCGCCGCCTATCGCGAGCGCGCGCGGTTCGTGCGCGTGACCGCGGCCGGCGTGCGCGAGTCGCACCCGCACGACATCCGGATCACCAAGGAAGCACCGAACTACAGCGGGGACTTCGATTGAGCAATCGGCGGGCGCAGGGGGACGCGCAGGTGTCCTCCCACCAGGGCGGCGTGCTGATCGTCGACTTCGGCACGCAATACTGCCAGCTCATCGCGCGGCGCATCCGCGAGATGGGCGTCTACTCGCGGATCACGGTGCCCGATCGCGTCGGCACGATGCTCGAGGCGATGCGGCCGGACGCGCTCGTGCTGTCGGGCGGGCCGCGGTCGGTCTACGAGGCCGACGCGCCGAAGCTCGATCCCGCGATCCTCGGGCGCGGCCTGCCGGTGCTCGGCATCTGCTACGGGCTGCAATGGCTGACCGGCGCGCTCGGCGGCCGCGTGGAGCCGGCGCGCGACGCGCGCGAGTATGGCCGCACCGAGATGCGCGTCATCGAGCGCGACGTGCTGCTCGACGGCGTCGACGAGCACAGCGTCGTGTGGATGTCGCACGGCGACCACGTCGCGGAGCTGCCGCCGGGGTTCCGCGTGCTGGCCAGCTCGAAGCCGTGCCCGGTCGCGGCGGCGGCCGACCCGGACCGCCGCATCTACGGGCTGCAGTTCCACCCGGAGGTCACGCACACCGTGCAGGGCGAGCGCGTGCTGCGCAACTTCGTGCTGCGCGTCGCCGGCTGCCGCGACGACTGGCACCCGGGCGACGTCGTGCAGGAGAAGGTGCGCGCGATCCGCGCGCAGGTCGGCGAGCACGGCGAGGTCGTGCTCGGCCTGTCGGGCGGCGTCGACAGCTCGGTCGCCGCGGTGCTCGTGCACAAGGCGATCGGCCCGCGGCTGCACTGCGTGTTCGTCGACAACGGCCTGTTGCGGAAGGGCGAGCGCGAGGCCGTCGAGGTGCTGTTCCGCGACGAGTACCGGATGGACCTGCACGTCGTCGACGCGCGTGCGCGGTTCCTCGGCGAGCTCGCCGGCGTCAGCGACCCCGAGCAGAAGCGCAAGATCATCGGCCGCGTGTTCGTCGAGGTGTTCCGCGAGAAGGCGCGGGCCCTGAGCAACGCGCAGTTCCTCGGCCAGGGCACGCTCTACCCGGACGTCATCGAGTCGGTCGCCGCGCACGGCGGCGCCACCGCGACGATCAAGAGCCACCACAACGTCGGCGGCCTGCCCGAGGACCTCGACCTGGAGCTGGTCGAGCCGCTGCGCGACCTGTTCAAGGACGAGGTGCGGCAGATCGGCCGCGAGTTGGGCCTGCCGAGCTCGCTGGTCGACCGCCAGCCGTTCCCGGGCCCGGGTCTCGCCGTGCGCTGCCTCGGCGAGGTGACCGAGGAGCGGCTCGTCCCGTTGCGCGAGGCCGACGCGATCGTCCGCGAGGAGGTCGAGTCGCGCGGCCTGCACGAGGGGCTGTGGCAGTACTTCGCGGTGTCGCTGCCGGTGCGCTCGGTCGGCGTGATGGGCGACCAGCGCACCTACGAGAACGCCTGCGTCGTCCGCGTCGTCTCGTCGCTCGACGCGATGACCGCCGATTGGGAGCTGCTGCCCGTCGACGTGCTGCGCCGCATCAGCAACCGCATCATCAACGAGGTGCCGGGGCTCAATCGCGTGTGCCTCGACATCTCCAGCAAGCCGCCCTCGACGATCGAGTGGGAGTGAGCCGCGGACGCGGCCCCCGCGGCGCTTCGCGTCAGTGCGCGACGTCGATCCGCTTCGGCGTGATCGTGCCGATCGGCGCGCGCAGCCAGCGCAGGATCTCGGCCGGCTTCGGCGGCTTGCCGGTCATCAGGATGCCGATCCGGAACACCTTGGCGGCGGCGCGGAACGCGACCCACAGCGAGACCAGGATCAGCAGCGTCGACGCGACGTACTCCCAGGTCGGCGGCGGACCACCGGCGCGGTTCATCATCAGGAACGGCGTGAAGAACGGCACGTAGGTCAGGATGCGCGCGACGGTGCCGTTGGGCTCCTGCACGACGAAGATCATCGCGACCAGCGGGATGATCAGCAGGATGAAGATCGGCTGCATCAGGTTCTGCGCCTCCTTCAGCGAGCTGCACACCGAGCCGAGCGCGACCAGGATCGCGCCGTAGAGCAGGTAGCCGGCGAGGAAGTAGAACACGAACGAGCCGAGGTAGAGCGGGTCGCCGATGATCGCGGTCAGTGTGCCGCCGCCGAGGGGGGAGTCGTCCGGGACGAACTGCACGCCGACGATCGACGACAGCACCCAGCTCAGCACGATCGTCAGGCCGGTGGCGGCGATGCCGAGCACCTTGCCGGTCATCAATTGCAGCGGCGACACCGACGACAGCAGTACCTCGATCAGGCGGTTGCTCTTCTCCTCGACGGTGTTCGTCAGCAGCATCTGCGCGGCGGTGAACACCGCGATCCACAGCAGATAGACGAACGCCACCGGCGCGAAGCTCGCGGCCTGGTCGCCGACCTCGACGTCCTCGGCCTCACCGGTCGCCGAGACCTTGGTCTTGCGGAAGTCGAACGACTTCAGGATCGACCGGGCGTCGTCCTCCGACAGCCCGAGCTTGCGGACCCGCAGGTCGCGCACGACCTCGGTCGCGCGCTGCTCGTACCACTGCCGCAGGTCGTTGTCGGTGAGGTTGTTCGACACGTAGCGCGCGCCCTGGTCCGAGTCGACCGGGTCCTCGGGCAGCACGAAGTAGGCGAACAGCGTCTCGTCCTGGATCTTGGCGTTGAGCTGTCGCTCGACGTCCTGGGCGTCCGGATCGATACCGAGCTCCTGCAGGCTGACCCGGCGGTAGCGGCCGAGCGAGATGTCCGACGCGAGCGAGCGCAGCGCCTGCACCTTCTCGGGATCGCCGGCGACGTCGCGGAACCAGCCCATCAGCACCTTGCGGGCGTCGGGCGGCAGCGCATTGAGGCCCTCGCCGTCGCGCAGCGACGCGGCGTCGAACGACACGCCGGCGGCCGCGAGCCGCGCGACCAGGTCGCGCAGCGGGTGCTCTTGTGGCAGCGACTCGAACCATTGGCGGGCGCGCTCGGCGCGCTGCGCGGCCTCGGTGCCACCGTCGGCCTCGGTGCTACCGTCGGCCTCGTCGCCAGACACCTTCAGCAGGTCGGTGGTCGCCGCGCGCTGCTGGATCGCGGCGTCGAGCCGGCCGTCACCGCTCAGGTCGAGCACCGCGTAGGCGCGCACCTGCTTGGCGTCCTTCAGCAGGATGTTCACGCCGATCGCGATCCCGTAGATCAGCGGCAGCATGAAGATGCCGATCCAGAACGTCTTGGTGCGGACGTTCTCGACCAGCTCGCGGCGGGCGACCAGGAAGGTCTTGTGGTCGATCATCGCAGACCCTCCTTCGCGGCCTCGATCTCCTCCTCGGCGATCGGCTGGCCGGCCTTCTTGACGGTGCGCACGAACACCTCGTGCAGCGAGATCTCGCTGACGTCGAAGCGGCGCACGACGACGCGGTCGACCAGCGCCTTCAGGACCTGCTGGTCGGCCACGCCGGCGGCCGGGAACAGCTCGGCCTCGCGGCCGTGGTCGCGGTGGCTGGCGAGCAGGCCCTGCCGCTGCAGGTCGTCGAACACCGCCGAGCCGTCGCCGTCGAACGCGAGGCGGATGCCGCGGCCGTGCTGGGCCTTGACCTGCGCGATGGTGCCGTCGAGCACCTTGCGGCTGCGGTGGATCATCATCACGTAGTCGCAGATCTCCTCGGCCTGCGTCATCACGTGCGTCGAGAAGATGACGGTGCGACCCTCCTTGCGCATGTCGAGGATCGTGTCGCGCATCACGTCCATGTTGACCGGGTCGAGGCCGCTGAACGGCTCGTCGAGGATCACCAGCTCGGGCCCGTGCAGGATCGTGCCGAGGAGCTGGACCTTCTGGCCCATGCCCTTCGACAGCGCCTGGCACTTCTTGTCGAGCCAGTCGCCGAGGCCGTAGCGCACCAGCAGCTCGCGCGCGCGGTCGTCGGCGGTGCGGCGGTCGAGGCCCTTCAATTGCCCGAAGTAGGAGACGATCTCGTGGACCTTCATGGTCTTGTAGAGACCCTTCTCCTCGGGCAGGTAGCCGAGCCGGTCCTTGACGGCCTCCGGGTTGGAGTCGCCGAGCACGGTGATCGTGCCCTGGTCGGGGTAGAAGATGCTCATCACCATGCGGATCGTCGTGGTCTTGCCGGCGCCGTTCGGGCCGATGAAGCCGTAGATCGATCCGCGCGGGACGCGCAGCGAGAGGTCGTCGACCGCGACGAAGTCACCGAAGCGCTTCGTCAGGCCGTCGAGCACGAGGGCGGATTCCATGCGGTTCGGGAGAGGTGACCGCCGGGTGCGAGGCGCGGCGGCGCGGCGCAGGTGGCCGGTTCCGACCGGGAGATTGTCGCCGGCGGGGGCGAAAGTCGAGCCGGCGGAAGCCCGCGTTGCCAGCGCGGAAACGCTGGCGCGCGGGCGACTTCCGCGGGGCCTGGCGGAGGCGCGGCGGGGGCCCTGGCGAAACCGGGCCGGGCCGTGGTGCGCTGTGTGGGCAGCCGGTACGATCACCCCGCGCGGGGCGCCCCGCGACGGCTCCGGTCGCTCCGGATCCGCGCGCTGCAGCCGTGTCAGCTCGGACGCCGGCCCCCGCGGGACGGCTCCGGACGGCACGGCGGCGTCCCCCTGCGACTGCCAGCCATGGATTCCTCGGAACTCGCGGTCATCGGACTGACCTGCAACCTGGTGGGGGTCTTCTTCCTCGCCAACTCGATCATCTTCCGCCGCACGCGGAAGGTCATCGAGGAGTTCTTCGGCGTCGGCGCCGGCAGCCTCGCGGCGGTGCGCGACTACAGCCTGAACAAGATCCAGGTCGTCATCGGCTTCCTGTTCCTGAACACCGGCTTCCTGCTGCAGGGCTTCGCCGTGCTCGACGCGCTGAAGGAGCGCATCACGACGGTCATCGTGTGCCTCGTGATCGTCGGCTTCGCGGGCATCGTCTACCTGATCGGGCTGACCTACTCGCGGCGCAACTTCCGCCGCTACCTGCGCGACTTCTTCCACAAGCACCCCTGGGACTTCGAGCAGAACATGGCGCTCACCCAGGAGATCGGCGTGTTCCTCGGCGTGCGCCACCGGCCCGACATGAGCGTCGCCGACTACGTCCGCGAGGTGCGGCGCGCCCTCGAGCTGCCGCGCGAGCTCGAGCGCGGCATCCGCGCGGCGTCGACCGTCGGTCGCGGCGACGCCGGCCGCCGCCTGCGCGACGACGTGAAGGCGCTGCCGGGTCGCTGAGCGCGACGCGCGGCGCGCCGGCTGTCCCGGGCGAGCGGTCAGTGGCCTGGTGTCACCGGGCGGCTGCCGCAGGCCACCGGGAGGACGTGCTCCGCAGCCTGCTGTCGCCGCTCCAACGCCGCCGTGCGCGCCTTGTCGTCCGTGCGATCCTCGACGCCGTCGCGCCACCGCACTGCCCGGCGTGCGGCGGCCCGAGCGACGGCCTGTGTGCACCCTGCCGCGGCCGGCTCGAGCGGCTGCCAGCGCGTGGCTGTGCGCGCTGCGGTGAGCCGGTCGGCGCCGGCCCGGGGCGCGGCTGCACCGCCGACCACGCACCGCTGCGCGGGCTCGCCGCGCGGCGCGCGGCCTGGCGCTACCGCGGCACCGGCGGCGACGTCGTGCGGGCGCTGAAGTTCACGGGCGACCCGGCCGCGCTGCAGCTCGCCGCGCGCGCCGTCGCGCTGCGCCTGCGCGACCTCGAGCCGCGGCCGTCGCGGTGCGCGCTGGTGCCGGTGCCGATGCACCCGCGCAAGCGGCGCCGGCGCGGGCGCGACCACGCCGCCTGGCTCGCCGCCGAGATCGGCGAGCTGACCGGTGCGCGGTTGCTGGTCGGCGCGCTGCGCCGCGTCCACGACACCGTGCCGCAGTCGGACCCACGCGTCACGTCGCGCGCGGCGAACGTCGCCGGCGCGTTCGCGATCGCGCGGCCGCGCGCGGTGCGTGGCCGCCGCATCGTGCTGGTCGACGACGTGTCGACCTCCGGCGCGACCGCGCGCGAGTGTGCCGCCGTGCTGACGGCCGCGGGCGCCGCGCGCGTCACGTTGCTGGTCGCCGCGCTGGGCTGAGCGGTAGCCTTGCGGCCCGCGATGCAGATCGACCGCCCGACGCTCGAGGCCGCCGCGCGCCGGCTCGCCGGCCAGGTCCTCGTCACGCCGCTCGTCGGCCAGCCCCTGCTGCCCGGGCGCCTCGCGCCCGCCGGGTTGCGGCTGAAGCTCGAGTGCCTGCAGGTCGCCGGCGGCCTGTGGTTCCGCGGCGCGATGCACGCGCTGGCGCGGCGGCTCGGTGCGCTGCCGGGGCTGGCGGTCGGCGGTGCCTGGCGCAGCGCGCTCGGCACCGCGGCGGCCGCCGCGTTCCAGCGCATCCCGACGCGCGTCGCGCTGCGCGCCGCCGACCTGCCGGCCGACGCGCGCGCGCTGTTCGCCGCGCTGCCCGGGGTCGGTCTCGAACCCTGCGACGACGACGCCGCCGTCGCTGCGGCCCACGCGCGCGCCCGCGCGCAGGGCTGTGCGCGAGCGCCCGGGCCCGGCGACCCCGACTTCGACGTCGGCATCGCGACGCTCGCGCTCGAGCTCGACGCGCAGATGCCGAGCGACGTCGCGCGGGTCGTGATCGGCAGCGCGGAGCTCGCGCCCGCGCTCGAGCGCGGGCTGGCCGCGTGCGGTCGCGCGCTGGCCCTGGAGGTCGCCGAGCCGGTCGCGAACGTGGCCGAGCTGGCCGAGGCGCTGCGGATCGGCGTGCGCGTCGCGGTCGATGCCGCCGGCTGCGCGGCGTTCGCGCGGGCGCTCGCGATCGCCGAGCGCGAGTCGGTGGTCGCGGTGCTGGCGTCGTGAGCCCGGCGTCAGGAGCGCGACGCCAGCTCGAAGGCGTGGATCTGGCGGATCGCGTCGCGCAGGTCGCGCGCGGTGCGGTGCGGCTCGACGACGAAGGCGCCGTCCTGGCCGGCCGCGCCGGTCTGCACCAGGATCGTGCCGGTGCCGGCGCGCTGGGCCGCGAGGACGTCGGTGGTGCGATGGCCGATCGCCCAGCAGCGCGCGAGGTTCAGGTCGAACTCCTGCTGCGCCATCTTGTAGATGCCCGGCGCCGGCTTGCGGAACACCGACTCCTTGCGGTAGCGCGCGTGGCCCTTCGGGTGGAACGGGCAGGAGTAGATCTTCTGGAAGTGCACGTGCCGCGCGGTGCAGTCGGCGATCAGCGCGTCGCACAGCCGCTTGAAGTCGCGCTCGCGGAGACGGCCGAACGCGATGTCCTCGCGGGCGGTGCCGATGAACAGCAGGAACGTGCGCTGGTCGATCCGCTCGAGCGCCTCGCGGGCGCCGGGCAGCCACGGCACGGAGCCGTCCGGTTCGAGCTTCGGCTGGGCGACGAGCACGCCGTCCAGCTCGAAGAAGATCGCCTGCTTGTCCGGGATCCGCACGCCTGCCTCCTGCGCGCCGATGCCACGGCGCGCCCGGGTCATCGGTATCCGGGGCCGAGGGCTTGACCGGCCGGGAAGAATTCCGAGGCTGTCGGCAGCAGATCGAGGGTTTCCCTGGCCCGGTCGTCGGTCGGGGCGCGTAAGGCGCGGCACAGGATGATGGTTGCGACGTCCGACGAGGACCTGATGCGGGCTGTGCAGGGCGGCGACATCGCCGCCTTCGAGACGCTCGTCGACCGTCACAAGGGCGTCGTGTTCGGGTTGGCGTTCAGCATGCTGCGGTCGCGGGAAGATGCCGAGGAAGCTGCGCAGGACACCTTCGTGAAGGTGTTCCGCTCGCGCGATCGCTTCGATGCGTCCCGCAGCTTCGAGCCGTGGCTGTTGCGGATCGCGGGCAACACGTCGCGCGATCTGCTGCGCCGCCGTCGCGTCGACACCCAGCCGAAAGCGCGGTCGGTCGAGGAGGAGCGCCTCGCGCACTGGATCGTCGACCCGCAGAGCGCTGGGCGCGAGTGGAGCGAGGCCACGCGCCAGATCGTGCGGCAGGAGATCGAGCTGCTCAGCGACCGGCTGCGGCTGCCGCTGGTGCTCAAGTACGTGAACGGGCTCACCAACCAGCAGGTGGCGGACGCGCTCGGCATCTCGCTGAGCAACGTGAAGATCAGGATGGGGCGGGCGAAGGACGTGCTGCAGAGCCGGCTCGAGAAGCTGATGGAGAGGTCGTGATGGCGGCGCAGCGCGAAGATCCGGACGCCGAGCGTCGGCCCGATGAGCCGGGCGCGGGCGATGAGGCGCGCGACGGTCTCCCGGCGTCGGCCGCGCGCGACGCGCTCGAGCGCGAGGCGCTCGCCGCGGGCCGCCAGCCCGCGCCGCTCCACGATCTCGAGCGCCACCCACCGGCGAGCGCGGAGTGCCGCCGGATCCGGATCGCCCAGCGCGACTACCTCGACGGCGAGCTCGACCCGGCCGCCGCAGGCGAGGTGGAGGAGCACGTGCACCGCTGCCGCGACTGCGCGCTGGCGCTGTCGCGCCTCGAGCTCGAGGTCGTGCGGATCCGCAAGGCGACCGCCGAGGACCGCGACGCGGTCGCGGTGGTGCCGGCCGATTTCACGGCGCGCGTGATGCGCGCGGTCGGCGAGCTGGTCGTCGGCACCGGTGCGGCGGCCGACGACGCCGGGCTGTCCGCACCGGACGACTTCACGCGCGACGTGATGGCCCGCGTGCGCGGCGAGTTCCGCCGCGAGAAGCGGCGCACGCGCTGGCTCTACAGCATCTCCGGGCGGCCCGGCCACGGTCGGCTACCGACCGCGCTGGGGCGGGCGCTGCGGCAGGTGGCGCTGCCGGTCGCCGCGTTCGCGGCGGCGCTGCTCGTCACCTGGATCGTCACGCGATCGATGCTCGAGGGCGCGGACGCGCGCGCCGCCATCGAGGTCGTCACCGCGCGCGACGCACAGTGTTTCGAGGCGGCCGACGGCGCGTGGCGCGGGCTGGCGGCGGGCGACCTGGTCGAGCCGGGCGCGCGGCTGCGGACCCGCTCGCTCGGTGGCGCGACGCTGCGCTGGAGTGCCGACGAGGACGGCCGCGACGGGATCGGCGGCGCCGGCCGCGCGGAGCGTCCGCTCGGCACCGGTGCGGCGCCGGTCGACGTCGTCCTGCACGGCGGCACCGAGGCGACGATGCTGCGCGAGCCGGGGCTCGCGCTGGTCGCCGGCGACGTGTCGTGGAGCGCGGGGCGCGCGGTCGAGATCCGGCTGCGCGACGTCGCGGTCGTGCGGCTGTCGGCGGGCGAGGCGTTCGTGTCGCTCGAGGACGTGTTCCGGGCCGACGCCGGTCTCGATGGCGTGGCCGGCGTCCGCGCGCGCGTCGAGGTGCTCACCGGCACCGCGCTGCTCGAGCGCGGTGCGGGAGTCGTCGAGAGCGTCGCGGCCGGCACGGTCGCCTGGTTCGAGGGCCTCGAGCCGACGCAGTTCGAGCCGGTGGCGTCGCTCGCGATGCTGGCGCGCAGCCGCCAGGACGCGAACGGCGATGCCGGGCGGGCCACCGGGGTCCGGCCGGTCGCGCCCGTCGCGCCCCGCTGGGTCGGTCGCGTCGTCGCCGCGGGGAGCCGTGCGCCGATCGCGGGCGCCCGGGTGACGGTGCTGCGGCCCGGTCGCGACGAGCCGGAGGAGCTGCAGACCGACCGCGACGGGCGCTACGAGCTGATCGCCGATCCGTCGCACGTCGACACGCTGGTGGTCGACGTGACGCCGCCCCGCGAGATCGGGCGGGCCTGCGCGGTGCGCGGCCGCGTGGTGTCGCTGCTCGGCCGCGACCTGCGCTCCCGGAGCCTCGGCGACATCGCACTCGACGACGGTGCGCCGCTGCGCGGCGTCGTGCTCGATCCGGCGCGCGGGCTGCGCGGGCCGGTGCGCGTCGTGCCGTGGGTGGTCGACGAGACGTTCGGGACGGTCGAGCCGCTCGAACAACTGGCGGTGCCGGTCGTCGGTCTCGAGGGCGCGGCGCAGGGCAGCTTCGCGGTCAGCCGCCTGCCGCAGACGCTCGACGCCGGCGAGACCCTGGTGCTCGCGCTGGTCGACGGCGACTTCGTGCGGTGCGCCCGCATCGTCGGGACCGACGGCGTCGTGCACCGCGACGCGCAGCCGGTCGAGCTCGCCGTGCCGCTCGGGCGCGCGGTGGAGCTGGCGGTCGACGGGCACGCGGGTGCGCTCCTGACGGTGCTGGAGACGGTGCCCGGGCTGCCGAGCACGGTCTGCGCGCTGGTGCACGAGGGTGTGGCGGACGCGGCCGGTCGGCTCGCCTTCCACACGATTGGCGGCGGCGAGCTGCGGTTCGTCGATCCCGACAGCGACGCCGTGTTCGAGGTCGGGCTCGATCCGGGCAGCGGTCTGTGGCGCCCGGGCGGCGCGGCGCTGGAGCACGCGCGGGTCGGGGTCGCGCAGCTGCGCATCGAGGGCGTGCTGCAGCGCTCCGACGACGGCATGCGGACCGTCACCTCGCTCGCCCGCGGGCGGCGGTTCGCCCGCTTCGGGCCGGTCGGCGAGGGCGGGCGTACGCTGGTCGTCACCGTCCACGACGCGGTGCGGCCGGCGCCGCCGGTGTGTCAGGTGTTCGCGCGGTCGCCGGACGGCGTGCTCGGTTTCCTCGGCGTGCACGATGGCGCCAGTGCGCCGGTGTTGGAGCTGCCGTGGCAGGCAGCCGGCGCGGGCGACCTCGAACTCGTCGCGATCGGCGCCGATGGCTCGATCGGTCGACTGCGGGTACCACAGGGCACCGAGGTGCTCGATTCGATCGAGCTGCGGGCGCCGGGCGTGATCGATCTCGGCGGGGTCGCGAGCAGCGTGGTCGCGCAGTACCGCGTCGTGCCGCTCGACGCGCCGGGTGGCGTCGAGCGCTGGCGCACGCTGGGCGGTGCCGTCGGCGTGTCGGTCGGTCGGCTCGAGGCGGGTCGCTATCGGGTCGTCGAGGCCGGCGTGCGGAGCTGGGAGTGCAGCGTGCCGGTCGGGGGACGCGTGGTGTTGGACGCATCGATGCTGATCGCCCCGGGCGCGAGCACCGGTGGCGCGCCGCGGTGAGCGACGCCGGCCGGCTCAGCGCTGGAAGATCGGCAGGTACTGCTTCGGCACCTGCAACAGCACTGCGGCCATTCCGGTCGCGAACGCGTCGCCCGGCCCGACGTCGTTGAGCCAGCTGCCGTCGGGCCGCTGGGTGCGCAGCAGATCGTCGACCAGGCGCGCCTGGAAGCGCTCGTAGCGCGGGCCACCGGCCTGGAAGAAGGCCTGGCACGCGTAGTAGTTGCCGTAGAAGAAGAAGTAGTGCGAGACGAAGTGGCGGCGCAGCACCTCGTACTCGTCGTCGAGGAAGTCCAGCACCGGGTCGTGGAGGCTCGGGTCCGTCACACCCGCGGACAGCAATGCGGTGAGCGCCGCGGCATTGATCGCGTACTCGCGGTTCTTGCGCCACGCGCCGACGCCGGCGGTCTTGTAGTAGAACAGGCCGCGCGATGGTCCGGCGGTCGTCCGCGCTCGCATCACGTACGCCATCGCGTCGTCGATCGTCTGCAACGGCACGCGGATACCGATGTTCCGGGCTGCGCGCAGCGCCTGGAGCTGGCAGACCGTCACCGACATGTCCGCCTCGGTCGTGAACGCGTTGTAGCGCCAGCCGCCCTGTTGGTTCTGGCAGTCGACGACGAGGTGCACCGCGCGCTCGAGCGCCTCGCGCAGCTGGGGGTGGCCGGGGTCCATGCCGTGCACCTCGGCGAGGAACAGCATGGCGAACGCGTGGCTGTACATGCGCGTGCCACCGTCGGAGATCATGCCGCTGTCGGAGACCTGCGCGAGGACGTAGTCCAGCGTGCGGCGGACGACCGCGCCGTACCGGCCGCGATCCGGAAGGTGTCCGCCGGCGAGGAACGCGAGACCGCAGATCGCCGCGACGCCGACGTGTCCCTCCCCGGCCGCGTCGTTGGCCGCGCCGTCGCGCAGCACGAGGTAGTCGTACTCCTGCTTGTGGCCGACGTCCGCGACCCAGTAGCCGCGCGGTGATTGCGTGGCCGCGAGCCACGCGAGCGCACGGTCGGAGGCCTCCCGCGCTCGCTCCCAGGTGTCTGGGCTGAGTCCCGCCGGCCCCTCGCGCACCGCGACGTCGTCGTCCACGTCCGTGCCGGCCGCCGTTGCGCCGGTCGTCGCCTCGCGCGCTTCGACGCTCGGGTCGCGCGGTGCGACCACCGGTCGTGGTGGCACCTGGGGAGCGAGCAGCGAGGACGCGAGCCACAGGAGCGCCGACATCGCGCCGGATCCTACCCGCGCCGGGCGCGGCCGGCAGGGGCCGCCGCGGTCAGGCGTAGTAGCGGCCGAAGCGGTTCGCCACGAAGTCGCGGTAGGAGATCTGCTCCTGGCGCACGAAGCCGCGGTCCGGCAGGCGGCCGTTGATCAGCAGGTCGACCGCGGCGCACACGCCGGCCGCGGTCGTCACCTGGATGCCACTCCAGTGGTGGCCGTCGATCTCCTGGTGGTAGATCGTGCGCGCGTAGGTGCGCTCGGTCAGCCGGCCGCGCCAGGTCCCGGTCGCGCTGACGAACACGACGATCTGGTCCTGCACCGTGGTGGGCAGCGCCGCCTCGAAGATCTCCTTGAGGAGGTCGCGCCGGTCCTGCAGCCGCAGGTCGCGAAGCAGGAAGTTCATCAGCGTGTTGTGGCCGGGATAGCGCACCGACTTGTAGTCGACGTTGCGCACGCGCCCGCGCAGTGTCGCGGCGAGCGTGCCGAGACCGCCCGACGTGTTGAAGGCCTCGTATTCGACCCCGTCGACGATCAGCGACTCGAGGTTCTGCATCGGTGGGAGCTCGACCAGCTCGCCGTCGACGATCGCCTCGCAGGGGTGGCAGTACTCGTTGATCAGCCCCTCGGTGCTCCAGGTCAGGTTGTAGCGGAGCATGTTGGTCGGATATCGCGGCAGGGCGCCGACGCGCATGCGCAGATCGTGCACGTCCGTCATGTCCTCGATCAGGTGCACCGCGCAGATCGTGATGAAGCCTGGCGCGAGACCGCATTGGGGGACGAACGCGCACTCGGCACCCTCGGCGAGCTCCGAGATGCGGCGCGTCACCGCGACGTCCTCGGTCAGGTCGAAGTAGTGCACCTTGGCCGCGCGCGCCCGCTCCGCGATCCGCGGATTGCAGTGGAACGGAGCGCACGAGACCACTGCGGTGGCGCCCTCGAGGACGCCGTCGAGATCGGCGTCGGACCCGAAGTCGACGACGCGGGCCTCGGCTCGCCCGAGCGTCGTCGTGATGCGGTCGATGGAGCCGCGATCGGAGTCGCCGATGCGGACGAGGTAGTCGCCGCTGTGGACGAGGAGGTGGGCGACCATCCGGCCGATCTTGCCGGCGCCGAGGACGACGATCGTGTTCATGGCGGGACGCGCGCGGCGGCGCGCGGAGAGGACGGGTGCGGGCCGAGTTGGCGGGCGGCGGATTGTAGCGACCCGGCGTCGTGAATCGACGCCCGATCACGCCCCGAGCCCCATCTGGCGTGCCCCATCCGGCGTGCCCCGTCCGGCGTGCCCCGCTTTCGCGCGCCGGCCGCGACGGTCCGGACCGCGGCGGGGGCGCGCTGGGAACTCAGCGCGCGGCCGCGCTGCCGACGACGTAGGCGATCCAGCCCGGGTCGGCGTCGCCGCGGGCCGCGCGCCGGTACTTGCCGTTGCCCTCACCGGTCTTCTTGTCGGTCCCCTCCCACAGCACGTGCACGTCGTGGAAGCCCGCCTCGGTCATCAGCTCCTGCAGCTCCGGCAGCGTCCATTGGCGCCAGAAGTACTTGAAGGCGTTGCGCTGCTCGGAGCCGTCCTTGAAGCGGAAATGGATCCGGCATTCGCTCTGGTAGGTGATCGGGTCGAAGCGGTGCTGGTCCCACACGTACACGAAGTCCTCGACCTCGCGCTCCTCCTCGAGCTCCTCCTGCGTCTCGTAGCCGCCCCACGCGTCGAGGAACAGCAGCCCGTCGGCCGCCAGGCTCGCCCGGCAGTTGGCGAGGTATGCGCGCAGCGAGTCGCGCGTCATGAAGAACGAGTAGCTGAAGTTCAGGGCGGCGATCACGTCGCACGGCTCGGTGCGCACGTCGAGCACGTCGTGCTGGATCAGCTGGATGCGTCGCCGTTGCTCGTCGTCGAGCAGGGTCGCCAGGTTGTTGCGGCGGCCCCAGTCGAGCGTCGGGCCGTCGAGGTCGACGCCGATCGCGCGGTGCTCGCGATGCTGCGCCACCCAGTGGCAGGACAGGTAGGCGGTGCCGCAGAAGTCCTCGCGCAGCACGACCGGCGGGCGCCCGGCGTAGCGCTTGAAGAACTTGCGGAAGAACGGCCCGTCCACCTCCGGCGCCTGCACCGAGAGCTGGTACAGCTCGTGGCGGTCGGCGGTCTCGGCGGTGCGGTACTTCGGCTTCGAGCGCTTCGCGCGACGCTTCGACTTCGAGTCCTTGCTCGGCATGGGTCGCGATGGATAACGGATCGGCGTTCCGTGCGGAAGACGACAGATCGACACCTCCGGTCCCGGCGGGCGGTTACCCTCTGGTCGAAATGAGCGAGCAGACGACCGTCGGCCTCGTCGGGCCGGGCCGGGCCCGCAACGGGCTGGGCCCGTTCGTGGCGGGTTTCCTCGAGGAGTGCGGCATGCGCGTGGTCGCAGGTGTCGGCCGCGACGTGGCGCGCACGCGCGCGGCCTGCGAGGCGCTCGGCGAGCGGCTCGGTCACGTCGTCGAGCCGTTCGTCGACCTCGACGCGATGCTCGACCGCCGGGCACCCGGGCTGCTCGCGATCCACGCGCCGGTCGAGGCGCACCTGCCCGCGCTGCGCGCGGCGTGCGCGCACGGGCTCGACGTGCTGTGCGACAAGCCACTGGTGCGGGCGGCCGAGTGTGCGGAGGTGGACGGGGTGCTCGCACAGCTCGCCGAGCGCGGGCGCGTCGTGCTCGAGACCTGCCAGTGGCCGGAAGTCCTCGGCGCGTTCGATCGCCTGTGGCCCGCGGTGCGGCGCGGCGCACCGGGCGAGATCGCGCTCGGCCTGTCGCCGTCGGGGCGTGGCCGCGCGATGGTCGAGGACTCGCTGTCGCACCTGCTGAGCCTCGCGCAGGCGTGCAGCGGCGACGCCGCGCCGGCGCTGCGCTCCGCGCGCGCCGAGGGGCTCGCGCCGGGCGCGTCGGCAACCGTCGTGCACGTCGAGCTGGAAACCGCGGGGCGCGCGCTCGACCTGCGGCTCGAGCTGCGCCACGTCGCGACGCAGCCGCGTCCCGCGTGGCTCGCGATCGACGGGCGGCGCATGGATCGCTTCATCGACACGCGCGCTGGTCGCTACGCGATGGGGTTCGAGAACGCCGCGGGAAAGCGCGTCGCCGTCGATGATCCCCTGCGAGCGCTCGTGTATCGTCTGCCCGCCCTGATCAGGGAGCGCGATGGCGATGCAGCAAGACGAGAATCTGAACGGATCCGGGGGCGGGCAGGTCTCTACGCAGCGATCCTCGACCGCCTCGGCGCGGGCGGGCACGGCGGCGAGTGCGCCTGAGCGCGCGGTGCCCGGCACGAGCCGCAAGGCCGAGTCGATCCACGACTTCACGGCCAAGCTGCGCCGCCAAGGCATGTGGAACTCGGTGCGCGACTACGTCGAGTGGCAGCGCGCGCTGCGCCACGCGCGACGCACGGGTGCGCCGGAGCCGACCGTGCCGGACCTCGTACCGCTGTCGATCAATCTCGACCTGACGACGGCGTGCAACTACAAGTGCGACCACTGCATCGACTGGGACATCCTCAACGCGAAGGTCCGGTACGAGGATGCCGTGCTCCGCGCGCAGATGGAGGAGATGGCCGCGCGCGGCATGCGCAGCGTGATCCTGATCGGCGGCGGCGAGCCGACGCTCTATCCGGGCTTCGTCGACTTCGTGCGCTACCTGAAGGAGCTCCGCCTGCAGGTGTCGGTGGTCACGAACGGCAGTCGTAACCACAAGATCCTGGAGGCGGCGGCGTGGTTCGAGGAAGGCGACTGGGTCCGGCTGTCGCTCGACTCGGGCCGCAACGACACCTTCCAGCGGATGCACCACCCGTCGCCGTCGACGCTGACGCTCGACGAGATCTGCTCGTGGATCCCGAAGATCAAGGCCGCCAACGGCCGCTTCCAGATCGGCTACTCGTTCATCATCACCTGGAAGGGTGGCACGCGCGACGACGTGAAGGTCGTCGAGAACATCGGTGAGATCGAGCTCGCCGCGAAGCGGGCGTCGGAAGCGGGGTTCGACTACATCTCGTACAAGCCGTTCCTCGAGCGCGCGGAGACCGGGTCGGAGGTGATGGACCCCGACAAGATCGAGGGTCACATGGCCGAGGTGATGCGGCGGATCCGCGAGGGCGTCGACGCGGCGCGCCAGTACGAGGGGCCGCAGTTCTCGGTACGCGAGAGCACCAACCTGCGCATGCTGATGCAGAACTCGTGGCGCGACTACACGCATCAGCCGCGGGTCTGCCACATGCAGGCACTGCGGCAGGTGCTCAGCCCGCACGGGATGTTCAACTGCCCTGCGTACCGCGGCGTCGGTTTCGCGCGCATCGGCGACAAGGACGTGTTCCGTGATCCACAGTCGGTCCGCGACGCGTCCGAGATGGTCAAGGCGCTGCTCGACAACTTCGACGCCCGGGAGAACTGCAAGGACGTCACCTGCCTCTACAACGAGACGAACTGGTGGCTCGAGCGGCTGATCGAGTCCGGCGAGGACCTCGACGCGGTGCCGACGCTGCCGCACAACCGCGACACGTTCCTGTGAGTCCGAGCCTCCGCGCGGCCGACGCGCGGCGCGCATCCCGGGCGTCGCGCGGTGCGAAGGCGGCGCGGTGGACGATCAGCTCCGGACGCTCGCGATGGCCTCGGCGCTCGGCGCCGGACCGGCACTGGTGCTCGGACCGTGGCTCGCCCGCGGACCGCTGCGCGGCGTCGCCGCGGCGGCGGCGGCGTCGCTCGCCCTCGCCGCCGTCGCAGCGCTGCGACGCGGTGAGCCGCTCTGGTCCGGAGCGCTGACCGTGGCGGTGACCGGGGCGCTCGGTGCGGCAGTGGGGATCGCTCGGGAGACGTCCGGGTCCAATGCGGCGCTGCGCGGGCTCGGGCTCGGGCGCGTCGCCCGCTGGCGCATCGAGCTCACCGATGCCCGCCGCGAGTTGGTCGGCGGAGTCGCGCTCGGCGCCGGGTTGGCGACCTTCGCGATGCCGGCCGCGCCGGCCGTGCTGGCGGGCGGCGCCGCGCTGGCGATCGCCGGTGCGCTCGGGATCGCGGGCTGGGGGACCGAGCGGTGCTGAGCGTCCCGCGTCCGGCCGCTGGCGACGCCGCGCGGCCAGCGTGCGCGGTCGGTCTGCCGCGCGGCGTGATCGCGCTGGTCGGGGCGGCGGGCGCCGGTAAGTCGACGTGGCTCGCGGCGCTCGAACGCCGTCCGCCGCACGGCACGCGCGTCGCGACGATCGCGGAGCACCCCCGCCTGCGACGCCGGCGCGACGTGCTGGCCAACCTCGCGCTCGGCGTCCGCGCCGGCCGCGACCGCGGGGCGACGGCCGCGGAGGTGCCGACGGTCGCCGAGGCGCTCGGTCTGCTCGACATCCTCGGCGCCGCCGCCGGGGCGCTCGACGACTCCGCGGCGCGGCGCGTCGAGCTCGGGCGCGCGCTGCTCGCCCGCCCCGACCTGTTGCTCGTCGACGTCGCCCGCGGCACGCCCGAGCGCGAGCGGCTCGCGCTGCACGGCCTGCTGCGCTGGGCCGCCGGCCGCGAGCTGCCGCAGGTGATCGTCTACGTCGCCCGCTCCAGCGCCGACCTCGAGGACCTCGCCGACGGTCTGTTGCTGCTCGCGGACGGTGTGCTGCACGGCCCCGACGACGCCTGGGATCTGCTCGGCCGCACGCTGCGCGGAGCGCTCGCCGCCGAGCTCCCGATCGAGTCGTTGCTGCCCGCCGCGGTCGACTACCTCGACGAAGAGGGCCGCTGGCTGCGCGTCACGCTGGCCGATGCGACTGAGCTGCACCTCCCGTTCGTCCGCCTGTCGCCCGGCTGGCGGGGGCGCGTCGCGGTGCCGGCCGCGGCGGTGCTCGTGCTGCGCGAGCCGCTGCCCGGCCCGCGGCTGACGAATCAGCTGCGCGGCCGGATCACGGCGATCGGCGACCTGCTCGGCCGGCAGCTGGTCACGGTCGACGTCGGCGCGGGGGCACCGCTGCGCGCGCTGGTCGAGCCGGACACGGTGCGCGGGCAGGGGCTGGGCTTGGGGGTGGCGGTCGTGTGCGCCTTCGAGCCGGCGGCGGTCCGCTGGGTTAGGGTGTCGGTGGAGCAGACGCGATGACGACGACCACCGACGCCAGGCTCGCGACCCTCGCGCAGCGTTTCCGGACCGTCCGCGACCGCAGCGACGCGCTCGCGCGGCCGCTCCGCACCGAGGATCAGGTCGTGCAGACGATGCCCGACGTCAGCCCGACCAAGTGGCACCTCGCGCACGTGACCTGGTTCTTCGAGGCCTTCGTGCTGGGGCCGTTCGCGAAGCGCCACCGGGTCTTCGAGCCCCGCTTCCACTACCTGTTCAACAGCTACTACGAGACCGTCGGGCCGATGCACCCGCGCCCGCAGCGCGGGCTGTTGTCGCGGCCGACGGTCGACGAGGTGCGGGCCTATCGCGCGCACGTCGATGCCGCGGTCAGCACGCTGCTGCACGACGCGGATGGACTCGACGATGCCGCCCGTGCCGAGGTCGCGCGCCGCGTCGAGCTCGGGCTGCACCACGAGGAGCAGCATCAGGAGCTGATGCTGATGGACTGCAAGCACGTGCTCGGCAGCAACCCGCTGCGACCCGCCTACGACGAGAGCTCGCCCGACCGTCTGGACGGCCCCACCGACGCGGCGGGCTTCGTCGGTCACGCCGGCGGTCTGGTCGAGATCGGCCACGCTGGCGCGGGCTTCGCGTTCGACAACGAGCTGCCGCGCCACCGCACCTGGCTCGAGGACTTCGAGCTGCAGGACCGGCTGGTGACCTGCGGCGAGTGGCTCGAGTTCATCGCGGACGGCGGCTACCGGCGGCCCGAGCTGTGGATGGCGGACGGCTTCGCCTGGCTGCGCAGCGAGGGGATCGAGGCGCCGCTGTACTGGGAGCGGGACGGCGCCGGTGGCTTCGCGGAGTACTCGCTGCGCGGCGGGCTCGCGCCCGTGTGCGAGGCGCGGCCGGTCGTGCACGTGTCGTGGTACGAGGCCGACGCCTTCGCGCGGTGGGCCGGGTGCCGGCTGCCGCTCGAAGCCGAGTGGGAGGTCGCGGCGCGCGATCGCGATCCGACCACCGGTGGGCTCGCCACCGGCTGGCTGGAGCCGCGGATCGCCGACCCCGCCGAGCGCCCGGCTCGCCAGCTGTTCGGTGAGGTGTGGCAATGGACCGCGTCGCCGTACGTCGGCTATCCGGGCTTCGCGCCGCTCGGGGGGTCGCTCGGCGAGTACAACGGCAAGTTCATGTCGGGTCAGGTCGTGCTGCGCGGCGGTTGTGCGATCACGCCGCCCGGACACGTGCGCGCCACCTACCGCAACTTCTTCCAACCGCACCAGCGCTGGGCCTTCGCCGGCCTGCGGCTGGCGCGCTCGTGACGACGACGCAGGGAGACCGCGTGGAGTACCGGAGACTCGGGGACAGTGGCCTGAAGGTGAGTGCGATCGGGCTCGGCTCGTGGCTGACGCTCGGCAACGCGGTCGACGGCGCCGAGACGGAGCGCATCGTGAGCGCGGCGTTCGAGGCCGGGATCAACCTGTTCGACACCGCGGACGTCTACAACCGCGGCGAGGCCGAGCGCGCACTCGGCCGGGCCGTCGGCGGGCTGCCGCGGCACCGGCTGGTGCTCGCCACGAAGTGCTACTTCCCGATGAGCGACGACCCGAACGACCGCGGTCTGTCGCGCAAGCACGTCATCGAGTCGGCGCACCGCTCGTTGCGCCGGCTGCGCACCGGCTACCTCGACCTCTACCAGTGCCACCGGCCCGACCCCGACGTGCCGCTCGCCGAGACCTGCGCGGCGATGGACACGCTGATCCGGCGCGGCGACGTGCTGTACTGGGGCGTCAGCGCGTGGCCGGGCGCGCTGATCGAGGAGGCCGTCGGGCTGTGTCGCGCGCACGGCTGGTTCGCACCGATCTCCAACCAGCCCTGCTACAACCTGCTCGACCGCCGCATCGAGAGCGAGGTGCTGCCGGCGTCGCGGCGGGTGGGCGTCGGGCAGCTCGCCTACTCGCCGCTCGCGCAGGGCGTGCTGACCGGCAAGTACGCGGCCGGTGCCGCGGCCCCCGCGGGGTCGCGCGCCGCGGACCCGCGCTTCGGTCACTTCGTCGAGCGCTTTCTCGACCCCGCGCTGCTGCAGCGGGTCGAGCGCTTCGTGGGGCTCGCGGCCGCGCGCGGGATCGCGCCGGTGGGACTGGCGCTCGCGTTCTGCCTGCGGTTGCCGGACGTCGCGAGCGTGCTGGTCGGCGTCCGCTCGGCAGACCAGCTCCAGCAGAACCTCGCGGCGTTCGATACGGCTGGTACGGTGTCGTCCGCGCGCAGCGGCTCCGCTGCGGCGGGTCCGCGAACCGCGCTGACGCCCGCGTTGCTGGACGAGCTGGACGAGCTGTTCCCCGCGCCATGACCGAGATCGTCGACTCCGCGTCCCCCGGGCTCGCCCGGGCTTCGTCGCCGCCCGACCGGCAGGCACTCGAGCAGGTGTTCACCGACAAGTTCGGACCGCCGGAGCGGCGGGGCTGGGGTCCGCGCATGCGTGCGCGGTTCGGCTACCACACGCCCGACGAGCACTACGAGGCGACCGTCGCGGCGCTGGTCGGCGCGGGCACGCGCTGGCTCGACGTCGGCTGCGGACGGGAGCTCTTGCCGAACAACCGTGAGCTGGCGCGCCGGCTCGCGGGGACGGCGGCGCGGCTGGTCGGCGTCGACCCGGACGTCACGCTGGAGGAGAACACCTACGTCCACGAGAAGGTGCGGCTGCCGTTCGACCACTACGAGACCGGCGAGCGCTTCGATCTGCTGACATTGCGCATGGTGGCGGAGCACGTGGAGCACCCCGGCGCGGTCGCCGACACGATCGCCCGGTTGCTCGCGCCCGGCGGTCGCGTCGTGATCTACACCGTCTACCGCTGGTCGCCGGTGCCGCTGATCACGAGCCTCGTGCCGTTCTCGTGGCGGCACGGCGTGAAGCGCTTCCTGTGGCGGACCGAGGCGAAGGACACCTTCCCGACCTGCTTCCGCATGAACACGCGGGGCACGCTGCGCCGGCTGTTCGAGGTGCGCGGTCTGCAGGAGGAGTGGTTCGCGCTCGTCGACGACTGTCGCAGCCTGGCGCGCTTCAAGGCGGGGTTGTGGACGGAGCTCACCGTGCGCCGGCTGTGCCGTGCGGTCGGCCTCGGCTACCCGGAGCGCTGTGTGCTCGGTGTCTACCGGCGTCCGCTCGAGGGCTGAGCGGCGCATCGCGGTGATTCGCGAGCGACGATGCGCGCCCGGGCCGGTATCCTCGCCGGGCCATGAAGATCCTGGTCGTCGGCGGTGGTGGTCGCGAGCATGCGCTCGCGTGGAAGATCGCCCAGTCGCCGCTCGTGGACGAGGTGTTCGCGGCCCCCGGCAATCCGGGGATCGCCGCCTTCGCGCAGACCTTCCCGGTCGCGGCCGAGGACCTGCCAGGACAGCTTGAGCTCGCGCGGCGCCTCGCCGTGGATCTCGTCGTGGTCGGTCCGGAGGCGCCGCTGTGCGCCGGGCTCGTCGACGCGCTGGCGGACGCTGACATCAAGGCGTTCGGCCCCGATCGCCGTGCCGCCGAGATCGAGGGTGACAAGGCGCTCGCCCGCGATCTGTGCCGCCGGCACCGCATCCCGGGCCCGGGCTACCGCTGGTTCGACGATCTGCACCAGGCGCTCGCGTGGATCGACCAGCGCACCCCGGGGCCGCTCGTCGTCAAGGCGGCGGGGCTCGCGGCCGGCAAGGGGGTCTATGTCGCGAAGGATCTCGACGAGGCGCGCGACGCCGTGCGCGAGTGTCTCGAGCGCGGCCGCTTCGGCGCTGCCGGCCGCCGCGTCGTGCTCGAGGACAAGCTGGAAGGGCCGGAGGTATCGGTCATCAGCCTGACCGACGGCCGCACGATCGTGCCGCTCGAGAGCGCGCGCGATCACAAGCCGGTGTTCGATGGCGACAAGGGGCCGAACACGGGCGGCATGGGGGCGGTGTCGCCGGCGCCGCGGGTGCCGGCACGGATCGCGTCGCAGATCGAGCGCGAGATCGTGCTGCCGTCGGTGCACGCGCTGAACCAGGAGGGGCGGACGTTCCGCGGCTTCCTCTATGCGGGCCTGATGCTGACCGACAACGGCCCGCGCGTGCTCGAGTACAACTGCCGGCTCGGCGATCCCGAGACCCAGCCGTTGTTGATGCGTCTGAAGAGCGACCTCGTGCCGCTGCTGCTCGCGACGGTCGACGGGACGCTCGAGAGCTGTGAGCCACCGGAGTGGGATCCGCGGCCGGCCGTGTGCGTGATGCTGACCAGCGACGGCTACCCGGGCAACTACCCGAAGGGCCTGCCGATCGAAGGCCTCGACGCGGTCGAGAGCGGACCGGACCTGCAGGTGTTCCACAGCGGCACCGCGCGGCGGCCCGACGGCATCGTGACCGCCGGCGGTCGCGTGCTCGCGACCTGCGCGCTCGGCGCTGATGTCGCTCAGGCGCGCGAACGTGCCTACGCGGCCGTACGTCGCATCACGTTCCGAGGTTGCCACTTCCGCACCGACATCGGACTCCGGTGACGGCGGTCCCGGCGGCGTTCCGAGTCCGTGCACGCCGGCCGTGCAGGCTTGCCGGCCGCCCGCGGCTCGGGGACGATCCCCGCCGCAGATCCCACCGCGGGAGGTTCCGCGGCAGCTGTGGGTGGTACCCGCCGAGCGATGACGCCTGAGGAAGAACTCGAGACGGTCGAGCGCTACATGCGCGAGCGCGGCCACCGCTGGACGAACCAGCGCCGGCTGATCGCCGACGTCGCGTTCGGCACCCACGAGCACTTCACCGCGGACGAGCTGCTCGACATGTGTCGGCGCGTCGACAGCCAGGTCTCGCGGGCGACCGTCTATCGGACGTTGGCGATGCTCGAGGAGGCGGGCTTCGTCGAGGGCCTCGACACCGGCGAGAACGGCCGGCGGTTCGAGCACGTGCTCGGCCACGAGCACCACGATCACATGCTCTGCCAGGACTGCGGGAGGATCGTGGAGTTCGCCGATCCGGAGCTCGAGCGGCTCAAGGAGGCGGTGGCGGCGCAGCACGGCTTCCGGCTCGTCTCGCACACGTTGAAGCTGGTGGTCGCCTGCCAGAACCCCGACTGCGAGTTCCGGCGGCAGGATCGAACCGAGTCGTGAGCGAGCGCGAGACAACGAACGGCGGGAACGAGCGGCCCGAGGAGCCGCCGCCGCGCGGGGTGCTGCGGGTGCTGGTCGTCGACGACGAGCCCGACATGGCGGACTCGATCGCGTTCTTCGTGCGTCGCGCGGGCTACGACGTCGAGACCGCGACGTCGGGCGCCGAGGCGCTGTCGCGCATGGCGAGCGCAGCGTTCGACATCGTGCTCACCGACCTCAGGATGCCGCGGATGTCGGGGCTCGCGTTGCTCGACGAGGTCAAGCACCGCGACCCGGACGTCGAGGTGCTCGTCGTCACCGGTCATCCCGAGGTCGAGACCGCCGTGCACGCGATCAAGCACGGCGCGTTCGATTACGTGACCAAGCCGTTCGACGAGGCGCAGCTGATGGCGCGCGTCGAGAAGGCGGCCGCGCACCGCGAGCTCGTGCGCCGCAATGCGGGGCTCCGCGAGCGGCTGCGTGCCGGGAGCGCGGGACGCCGGCTCGTCTACCGATCCGCGCGGTTCGCGGAGACGATCGAGCGGCTCGAGCGGGCGGCTCGCACCGACGCCTCCGTGCTGATCCAGGGCGAGAGCGGCACCGGCAAGGAGCTCCTCGCCCACCACCTGCACGACTGCAGCACGCGCAGCGGCGAGCGCTTCGTCCCGGTCGACTGTGCGACGATGCCGGAGAACCTCGTCGAGAGCGAGCTGTTCGGGCACGTGAAGGGCGCGTTCAGCGGTGCGGTCGGCCACAAGATGGGGCTGTTCCAGGTCGCGGACGGCGGGACGCTGTTCCTCGACGAGATCGGCGAGCTGCCGCTGACGTTCCAGACCAAGCTGCTGCGGGCGATCCAGGAGCGTGAGATCCGGCGCGTCGGCGGGACCGAGACCATCGAGGTCGACGTGCGGATCGTCGCGGCGACCAACCGGAACCTGCAGCGGGAGGTCGAGCAGGGACGCTTCCGGCAGGACCTCTACTACCGGCTGGACGTCGTCCGTATCGACGTGCCGCCGCTGCGCGAGCGTATCGAGGACGTCGAGGAGCTGGCCCGGCACTTCCTGGAGGAGTTCCGGCGCGAGACCGGAGGCGGGCCCGGCCCGCGCGACTTCGCGCCGGAGGCGCTGGTCGCGCTGAAGAGCTACGACTGGCCGGGCAACGTGCGGCAGCTCAAGAACGCGATCGACCGCGCCTGCGCGCTCGGCAGCGGATCGCGCATCGAGACCTGTGATCTGCCCGACGACATCTCGAAGGGCACGCGGGCCGAGGCCACGATCGGCACCACGGACGGGCGGCCGCTGGGGTCGTTCCAGGAGATGAAGGCGCGCAAGGTGGCCGCGATCGAGAGCACCTACGTCAGCGAGCTGCTGCGTCGCCACGAGGGCAATGTGACGCGCAGCGCCGAGGAGGCCGGCATGTCGCGCTCGGCGTTCCAGAAGCTCATGCAGCGCTACGCGATCAAGTCGAGCGACTTCCGCGAGGAGTGACGGTCGGAGCCTGCGCGCGTGGGTCTCCCACGATCGAGACGTGCGCCGCCCGGTGCGAGTCGCCATCATGGTGCGCCCCGTGGAGGAACCATGCTGACGAACGAGGTCGCGCATCGCTGCATCCCGCTCCTCACCGTGCTTGCCCTGCTCAGCGTGCTCGCCCTGCTCGGAGCGCCGCTGCCGGCGCAGGGCGAGGGACCGCCGGCGGCCGCCGGGCAGCAGGAGCCCGAGGCCCCGGCCCGCGCGCCGATCCCGACGCCGCAGTCGCTCGACGAGGTGAAGGCGCTGGACGTCTCGGACTTCGCCAAGACGCTGAAGGAGCGCAGCACCGACGAGCTCGCCGCGGCGCTGCCGGCGTGGTCGCGCCTGCTGGAGCAGGCCGCCGCGGCGCGCGACCGGGCCAGCGCGCCGGCGGAGCGCACCGCTGCCGCGGAGGCGCTGGACCGCGTGCTCGGATCGACCGGTCAGCTCGCCCAGGCGCTCCGCGCGAGTGGTGGCGATGCCGATCGCGTGCTGCAACGCATCGAAGCGCTCGGCGAGGAACAGCGCGCCGACGCACAGCAGTCTTCGACGAGCGGCGTCACGCTGACCGAGGCGATGACGATCGACGTGCGGGAGCTGACGTCGCGGCTCCGGCCACTGCCGGCGGACAAGGTGAAGGAGGCACTCGACGCCTGGGCGTTGCTCATCGAGCGCAAGGCGCGCGAGTTCAGCAATGCCGAGATCGCCGTGATCGCGGCGGAGAAGTCCGGCGACACCGCCGAGTCCGATCGTCTCAATGCACGGCTCGTCGACCTGCGCGGCGAGCTCGAGGCGCTGCAGAAGCGCTTCGCCGTCGTGATCCGGCAGTATCGCAACAAGGGCGCCGATCCGGCCGAGGTCCAGCGCTACTCCGCCTACTCGGATTCCGTCGTCGCTCCACTGGAGGTGAGCGGCATCCGCAGCGCCTGGGTGCAGGCACGCGAGTGGCTGCTCGACCTCGACGGCGGCATCGGCAAGCTGGTCGGCATCGCCGTCGACATCGCGGTGTTCATGGCGATCTTCATCGTGTTCCGCTGGCTCTCGAAGCTGGTCGGCGGGATCCTCGACCGCTCGCTCGGCGCCGTGAAGAGGAGCTCGGCGCTGCTCCGCAACTTCCTGGTCAACACGACGAAGAAGGTCGTCGTGTTCATCGGCGTGGTGATCGGGCTCGGTCAGATCGGCGTCGACATCGGGCCGTTCCTCGCCGCCATCGGTGCAGCAGGCTTCGTGATCGGCTTCGCGCTGCAGGGCACGCTGAGCAACTTCGCCAACGGCGTGATGATCATGATCTACCGGCCCTACGACATCGGTGACGTCGTCAACATGGCCGGTGTGATCGGCACGGTGAACGACATGACTCTCGTGTCGACGACCGTCCGGACCTTCGACAACCAGACGATCGTCATCCCGAACAGCAAGATCTGGGGCGATGTCATCACCAACATCACGGCGAACAGCACCCGCCGCGTCGACATGACCTTCGGCATCGGCTACGGCGACGACATCGGGCGCGCGCAGGACGTGCTGACGGACATCGTGACGTCACATCCGAAGGTGCTGAGGGACCCGGCGCCGACGATCAAGCTCCACGAGCTCGGCGAGTCGTCGTTGAACTTCATCTGCCGCCCCTGGGTCATGGCGACCGACTACTGGGACGTCTACTGGGAGATCACCCGGCAGGTGAAGGAGCGCTTCGACGCCGAGGGCATCTCGATCCCGTTCCCGCAGCGCGACGTGCACCTGCACCAGGTGCCGGCCGCGCACGCCTGAGACGCGGGCCGCGCAGAGCGGCCGGAACCCACCTCGCCGTGGCTGCGGGTTCAGAAGCGCTCGTAGCCTTCGCTGCCGGCCAGCTCGGGATTGGGGTAGATCAGGTAGCAGGTCCGGCACGGGCCGTGGGGCTCGTCCGTGAAGACCTTGCTGCGGTAGGTGCGGTAGGTCTCGTTGTTCCACACCGCGAAGAAGCCCGCGTCCAGCATGTTCCCGAAGTGCGGGATACCCGCCAGGCAGCACGGCACGACGTTGCCCTCGTGGGTGATGTAGGCGCGCTTCCAGAGGAACCAGCACTTGATCGGCGGCTTGCCGCAGGGGCGGGGCTGCGGGCGCGCGGCGTCCGCGGACGCCGACGTGTCGACGGGTGGGCTCGCTCGCGAGCTCGTGTCGACGAAGTTCGGCGGCATGTTGACGCGCACGCCGAGTGCGGCGGCGACCTCGCGGGTGCGGTCCATCCACTCGTTCGCGTAGGCGCGGTGGTTCGCAAGGCTCTCGTCGCGCAGCGTCGGATGGAACTCGACGAGGTGGTTGAACACGATCTCGTCGCCGCCGAGCTCGTGCACGATCTCGACGAAGCGCGGCGCCTCGGCGACCGTGCGCTTCATCATGATGAAGTTGAAGTTCATCCGCGGCCGGGCCGCAGCCGGCATCTCGCGCCGGCGGTCGGCGAAGCGCCGGATGTTGTCCATGACCTCGTCGAAGTCGGCGCCGGTGCGCACCGAGTTGTAGGTATCGCGTGTGGCGCCATCGACGGAGAACGTCACGAGCTCGAGCGCCTCGAGGAGCTTCTCGCGGAAGCGGCTCTCGCGCATCATCAGCGTCGCATTGGTGACGATCTCGAGCTTCGTGTTCGTCCGGCGCAGATCGTCGAGCTTCTGCTCCATCTTCGGCGTCATCAGCGGCTCGCCGAACGCCGAGAACTGCACGGTCTGCACGAACGGGTAGAGCTCTGCGACGACCCGCTCGTACACCTCGTCCGACATGAACCACTTGGGGCTGTTCGGATCGAGGAACTGGTTGCACATGAAGCACTTCAGGTTGCAGACCGTGGTCCCCGTCAGGTTGATCCAGGTCGGCATCGCGCGGCTGACCGGTGCGCAGCGGTCCTCGTCGGCCTGGGCGATGCGGGCGTTCATCGCCTTGAACTCGGGGCTGCCGAACGGCAGCGCGGCGAGCTCGGGTGGGAGGCGGTCGAGCAGCGAAGGATCGGTCGGCGTCAGCGTCATGGCGGTTCCGGCCGCCCACGGTAGCGGACGGAGGGACCCGCCCGCCACCGGCCCGGTCGCGCTGCGGCCGGCGCTGGCCGCACGCGCCGCCGGCGCTTCAGCGCGGCGTGCCGCCGGCGACGCCGCCGCGGCACGGGGGCGTCAGAGCCGCGCGGGGACCACCGGATCGAGCTGGATGACGACGAAGTAGCCGGCGGCGGTCAGGTGGCCCGTCGCGTCGATCGACAGGTTCTTCGAGTCGACGTTCTGGTTGACGTTGCCGCCGATCGCGACGACGTGGTCGGCGTGGATCTCGGTGACGATGTCGCCGTGCGTCTTCATGCCGCGGCGCACGGTGGTGTAGGTCGCGCCACTGCCGGCGCGCGCCTTGACGACGATGTCGCCGAGCTGCAACACGCGCTCGTGCGGGCGGTAGCCGCGGAAGATCCGTGGTGAGTCGTGCTCGCGGGCGTCGATGGCCGCGCGCGCGTAGACCGCGTGGCCCCACGCGTACTGGAAGTGGTTGCCGCCGCCCGCCTCGCGCACGACGTAGCTGACGAACGCGGAGCTCCAGGGATTGGAGTCCTGCCAGGTCGCGCTGCTGAGCGACGCGTCGGACACCGTGCGCCCGACGCCGCGCTGCCAGTAGAGCTGGACGAGCCGGCGCCCCTCGGCATCGCGACGCTCGTGCAGGCCCTGCTGGCCGGTCGGGTGCCAGTTGTCGTACTCCTCGCGGGCGATGCGCACGATCTCCCGCCGGAGGTTGGCGACCTGCGCGTGCGCACTGCGCATCGCCTCGTGCCACATGGCGTCGCGGGTCTCCTCGACGAGCTGGCGCTCGAACGGATCGAGCGTCCGGGCCCAGGAGTCCGGATCGCCGTCGGACAGGATGCGATCGCGGACGTGCATCTCGACGTAGTCGCGCGGACCGCAGACGCGGTGCCCGTCGCGCGTCGTGAAGCAGACGGGGCGGGACGTGCAGATGAAGCCGTGGTGCCGGAATGCCATGCAGCGCCTCGCGCGGAGGGACCGGTGTGTCAGCCGCCGATCAGGACCGTCGGGGCCCCGACCACCACGGTGCCGCCGTGCGCGGTCAGCGAGCCGAGTCGCGCGGCAGGCATGCCGCCGATCAGCACCGTGAACGAGCCGAGCGCGATCGAGTCCGGGGGACCGACGCACACGCACATGTCGCCGACCCGCGCGGCCGGCATGCCGGCGATCAGCACCGTGAAGCAGCCGAGTGCGACCGGTCCGCCGACGTGGGGGACGACGCCGGTCACCATCGGGCACACGTGCATGTCGCCGATGCGGGCTGCGGGCATCATCGGGCGCCTCCTTCGGGGGTGACGTAGGTCAGGCCGACGGTCAGGTAGTTCTCCTGGACCTCGGCGATGCGATCGGGATCGGGGCCGCGCGCGGCCGTGAGGCCGATCGCGCCCGCCACGGCGTGCGCCGTGAGGTGATCTGGCGGTGGCACCACGGGCTGCCCGGCAGGCGACAGGCTCCCGCCCGTCCACGCGACCGCTGCAGCGATCCAGGCGCCCGGCGTGCGGTAGCCGTCGGCCTCTGCCGCGCTGCCCGCGGCGGCGCGGAGCGGGTCGTCGCCGGGATTCGCGAGCCACGCGCGGACCGCCTGCAGGCAGGCGCCCTCGGTAGGCGTCGTGGACGCATCGGCGAGCTCCTCCCGGCATTGGAGGGCCCAGCGGACCGCGCGCGGCTTGGGCAGGACGCGGGCCAGCACGCGGATCGCATCGAGGAACTGGCCGGACTGCTGCAGTCCCTGCAGCAGCTGGCCGACGGAGACGTCGTCGCGGACCAGCGCCTTGGCGTCGTCCTCGAGCTCGACGTCCGCGCAGGCGGCAGTCGACGCGATGCTGAGGTCGGTGGCTTCCATCGTCGGTGGCGGATCGGGGCGAGAGGGAGGGAGCGAAGGGGTTGGAAACAGAGGACGCGGGTCAGCCGATCATCGTGATGCCGCCCTTGAGCGTGGCCAAGCCATCACCCTTGAGGTCCAGCATCACGCCCTTGACCTGGGTCATCATGCCTTCGACCTTGGTCTGGCCACCGCTCTTCGCGGTCAGCGTCGCGGCGCCCTCCACGGTCACCTGGACGCCCTTGAGCTGGATCGTGCCGTCCGCCTTCATCGTCAGGCTCGCGGCGCCGCACTTGAACACGATCTCCTGGCCTGCCGTCACCGTGATCTTCTGCGTCACGGAGACCGTCTGGCTCTTGCTGATCGTGATCTTCTCTTCGCCGGTGACAGTGACCTTGCGGTCCTTCGAGATGGAGATCGTCTCGTTGCCCTTGACGTCCTCCTTGCGGTCCTTGCCGATCTCGATGGTCTCGTTGCCGTCGACGGTCTCCTTGCGGTCGCCGCCGATCTTGATCGTCTCGTGGCGCTTGACCTCCTCGGTCCGGTCGCGCTCGATCGTCATCTTGTCGTCGCGGCCGATCTTCGACGTCCGGTCGTTGCCGATCGAGCGCGTCTGATCGTGCAGGATCTTCATGTCCATGTCCTTCTGGCCATGGACGAAGATGAGCTCGGACCCCTTCTTGTCCTCGAAGGTGAGCTCGTTGAAGCCGCCGCCGCCCTTGCTGGAGTTCGACTTGAAGACGGTCTTGGTCGCGGCGCCCGGCAGCGGATACGGCGTCGGATTGTCGCCGTTGTAGACGCAGCCGGTGACGAGCGGGCAGTCGGGATCGCCTTCGAGGAACGAGACGACGACCTCCTGGCCGATGCGCGGCAGCACGAACGTGCCCCACGACTTGCTGGCCCAGGTCTGCGCGACGCGGATCCAGCAGCTCGATGTCTCGTTCTTCTTGCCGTTGCGCTCCCAGTGGAACTGGACCTTGATGCGGCCGTACTTGTCGGTCCAGATCTCCTCGCCGGCCTTGCCGACGACCATCGCGGTCTGGACGCCCTGCACGACCGGCCGGGGCGTCACGCGTGCGGCGCGCCACTTCGCGGTCGCGTCGATCGTCTCGAAGCGGCAGTGGAACGGATCGCCGACGACGTCGTCCTCACCGGTCGCGAACACGTCGCCGAGGATCTCGATGTGCGTCGCGATCACCAGGTGCTTCTTGGCCTGGTCGTCCCGCGGCGGTGTCGTCAGGTCGAACGTGAAGCCGGTCGCCATGCCGCGCGCATTGGTCGTCCCGGTGCCGACCTCCTGCTCCGCCATCTGCTCCTCGGCGCGGAGCTTCGCATAGACCTGGGCGCCGCCGCTGTCGAGGTGGGGCTCGGGGTAGTCGTAGATCTCGTGATCGGCCTCGGCGTGGTCGCCCGCCACGTTGGTGGCGGCGAGCATGTTCGCGCGCGGCGTCTCGAAGTTGAAGCCGGCGACCGCGTACGCGCCGGGCTGCACGCGCTGCGCGACGCTCCACGAGCTCACGTGCTGGTCGGCGACCTCGCCGGGGCTCGTGATCCGGTACGGGATCTCTGCATAGCCGGGGATCGGCTGGTGCGACGACGTCTCGTCGCAGATCACCATCACGTGCTTGCCGTCCTCGTGGCGGAAGTAGTAGTAGAGCCCCTCCTCCTCGAGCAACCGGCTGACGAAGTTGAAGTCCGTCTCGCGGTACTGGACGCAGTACGTGCGCGGGAACAGCGAGCGTTGGACGTTCACCTCGTAGTCGGAGAAGCCGGCCTCGTCGAAGACCTCCTTGACGATGTCGGTGATCGACTTCTCCTGGAAGATGCGGCAGTCGGCGCGCCGCGTCAGGATCCAGAACCACGGTCGGATCGTCGCGCGATAGGCGGTCAGCCGGTCCGCGGAGCGGCCCGCATACTCGAAACGGGTGACGATGCCGTTGATGAACCGCTTCGACCCGTCCGCGGTCTCGATGCTCGCCGTCACGGACTGGCCGACGATCGTGGCGAAGTCGATCGCCTCGTCGTCCGACAGCAGCTCGAGGTCGTAGTGGAACAGGCGGCCGAGTCGCTCGGTGCCGGTCAGGCGCTTCAGTAGCAGCTTGTCGGCGCCGAGGGGGGAGCTCAGCGCCGTCGCGCGGTTCGAGGAGGTTGGCGGCATGTCGTGGTTCCTCGGGATTCGGGGCCGGGCCCGCGGCGCGGCCCCGTCAGGGCGCACGGCTGGCGCCCCGAGCACTCAGGGTGGCCGGGGCGCCGACCGCAGGCCGATTCTCGCGCCGGCGGGGCCCCGCCGGCGGGACGAACCGGAGCTGTCGGGGAGCTCGGGGCCGATTTCGTGGCTGCCTCCCGGGCGCTCAGTCGACCCGGTAGGCGAAGTCGCTGTCCTGGACGGTCACGTGGACGCGGTGCAGGCCGGCGCCGCTCATCGTCCGCTCGAGGATCTCGCGGCTGATGGTCGGCAGGACGGTGTTGGTGAGGATCGCGTCGACCATGCGGCCACCGCTCTCGACCTCGGTGCAGCGCTTGCGCACCAGCTCGACCATCGAGTCGTCGTAGGTGAACGGGATGTCGTGGGACTCCTTGATGCGACGCTCGATCCGCCGGATCTGCAGGCGGATGATCGTCTCCAGCATGCGGTCCGACAGCGGGAAGTAGGGGATCGTGACGATGCGACCGAGCAGCGCGGCGGGGAACTTCTCGAGGAGCGGTTTGCGCATCGCCTGCGCGAGCGCCTCCGGGTCGGGCGCCAGCTCGGGATCCTGGCACATCGACATGATCAGCTCGCTGCCGACGTTCGACGTCAGCAGGATCAGCGTGTTGCGGAAGTCGATGCGGATGCCCCGACTGTCGTCCATCCAGCCCTTGTCGAAGACCTGGAAGAACATCTCGTGCACGTCGGGGTGCGCCTTCTCGATCTCGTCGAGCAGCACGACGCTGTACGGCTTGCGACGCACCGCCTCGGTGAGCACACCACCGCGGTCGGAGTCGACGTAGCCGGGCGGCGAGCCCTTCAGCGTGGAGACCGTATGGGCCTCCTGGAACTCGCTCATGTTGATCGTGATGAGGTTCTGCTCGCCGCCGTACAGCGCCTCGGCCAGCGCGAGCGCGGTCTCGGTCTTGCCGACGCCCGACGGGCCCGCGAGCATGAACACGCCGATCGGCTTGTTCGGATTGTCGAGGCCCGCCCGCGAGGTCTGCACGCGGCGCGCGATCATCGCCATCGCGTGATCCTGGCCGATGACGCGCGATTGCAGCGTGTTCGCGAGGTCGAGCACCGCCTGGATCTCGTCCTTGACCATCCGGCCGACCGGCACGCCGGTCCAGTCCGCGACGACCGACGCGACCGCCTGCTCGTCGACGGTCGGCAGGATCAGCGGGGCGTCGCCCTGCAGCTCGGCGAGCTCGGTCTGCAGCGCGGTCAGCGTGTGCAGCAGATCGGCGCGGGCGGGGCCCTGGGCGGGCGCGAGCTCCGGCTGCGCTGCCTCGGCCGTTCGTGCGGCGGCATCCGCCGCGTCCGCGGCGGCGCTCGCGGTCCGCTCGATGGCGCGGGTGCGGCCGCGCAGCGCGGCGCGCGTCTCCAGCAGGCGGTCGACGATCGCCTTCTCGGCATCCCAGCGCGCCTGCAGCCGGGCGCGCTCGGTCTCCGCCTCGGCGAGTGCGGCCTGCGCGGTCGCGCGCCGCGCGGTGACGTCCAGGCCGACGTCCTCCTCGCGATCGATGATCTCGAGCTCGACGTGCAGCGCCTCGATCCGGCGCTGGCAGTCCTCCACCTCGGCCGGCACCGCGTGCTGGCTGATCGCGACGCGCGCGCAGGCGGTGTCGAGCAGGCTGACCGACTTGTCGGGGAGCTGGCGGGCCGGGATGTAGCGGTGCGACAGCTTGACCGCCGCCTCGATCGCCTCGTCGAGGAGCTGCACGCCGTGGTGCTTCTCGAGCACCGACGCGATCGAGCGCATCATCAGGATCGCGCGAGCCTCGGTCGGCTCGTCGATCGCGACGGTCTGGAAGCGGCGCGTCAACGCCGGATCCGGCTCGATGTGCTTCTTGTACTCGGCCCACGTGGTCGCCGCGATCGTCCGGAGCGTGCCGCGTGCCAAGGCGGGCTTCAGCAGGTTCGCGGCATCACCGGTGCCGGCGGCGCCGCCGGCACCGACCAGCGTGTGCGCCTCGTCGATGAACATCACGATCGGCTGCGGCGACGCGTGCACCTCCTCGATGATCTGCTTCAGCCGGTTCTCGAACTCGCCCTTCATGCTGGCGCCGGCCTGCAGCGCGCCGACGTCGAGCGAGCGGAGCTGCACGTCCTTGAGCGAGGGGGGCACGTCGCCGCGCGCGAGCCGCAATGCGAAGCCCTCGACCACCGCCGTCTTGCCGACGCCCGCCTCGCCGGTCAGGATCGGGTTGTTCTGCCGGCGGCGCATCAGGATGTCGACGATCTGGCGGATCTCGTTGTCGCGGCCGACGATGGGGTCGATCTCGCCGGCCTTCGCGCGCGCGGTCAGATCGACCGTGTACTTCGCGAGCGCCTCACCCTTGCCCATCGCGGCAGGCGCCATCGCGCCGCTGGCCTCGCCCGGGCTGCCGGCGGCCATCGTGCCCGCCGAGCCGTCGGAGGCGGTCTGGCCGTCCTCCGGCGAGCCGCCGACGATCTTGTCGAAGTCGCGCACCAGCTCGTCGACGCGGATCTTGTCGAACTGCTTCGACAGCGTGCGCAGGTGCTCGCGCAGCGAATCGGTCTTCAGCCACGCGACGACGATGTGGCCGGAGCGGATGTAGGGTCGCCTGAACAGCAGCGACGAGTAGGTCCACGCCTCCTTCATCGTGCGGAGCAGGCGCTCCGAGAAGCCCTGGATCGAGCTGGCCCCGCGCGGCAGCTTGTCGAGCGCGCGCACGAGATCCGCGGCGAGGTGCGCGTTCTCGATCTCGAAGTGCTGGAGGATCTTCAGCACGTCGCTGTCGTCGTGCTGCAGGATCTGGTGGATCCAGTGCACCAGCTCGACGTGCGGATTGCCGCGGAGCTTGGCGTAGATCGTGGCTCCTTCGGAGGTCTCGAAGCACAGCGGGTCGAGCTTCCCGAACAGGGTCTCGTTGCGGATCTCGGTCATGGCGGTCGATGGGCGAGAGAGACGGGTCACGGGGCGCGCCGGGTCACTGGCGCGCGGACATCAGCGACGTGCGGCGCAGCGGGGGGGCGTCGACGCGCAGGCGGTGGACGGGAGTGCGGCTCGCGCCGCAGAGGAAGCTGGTGCGGCCGAGCTGCCGGGAGGCGTCGAGCACCAGCGGTGGGGCCTCCTCGGCGAGCAGCGTGAGGTCGACGTCGAAGGTCAGCTCCTCGCCGACGTATTCCTGGACGACCTCGACGAGACCGTCGAGCGTATTGCCGCCAGGCAGCAGCTCCGCGTATCGGTCGAAGTGCAGCGGGCCCACATGCACGCGGAACTTGTGCTGGCAGGACCAGGTCGCGTGGCCGAGCGCCGGCGAGCTGCCGAGACGATTGTGCTCGCCCGGTGCGCCGAGACGGCAGCGCGCCTCGCGCGGGAGCTGCAGCCACTCGCCGATGAACTCCTCGATGCGCACCGGGTGCTGGACCAGGTCCGTCAGGGCGCTCTCGAGACCGTCCGGGTGGCGGGAGTCGCAGCCGAAGTGGCCGGCGAAGCCGACGGCGAGCGTGCGCCCGATCGGGCCGAGCCCGGCGAGGTGATCGCCGAGCCGCCCGCACAGCGCCGCGACGAAGCGCGAGATCGGGTCGTCCTCGCGGTCGGCGCTCGCGGCCGGGCTGCCCAGGCGCCAGGCGCGGTAGAGCAGCGACAGCAGCCGGTGGTGGAAGATGTCGGCGAAGTCGTGGAGCGAGGTCTCCTGGTCGCTCGACTTGCTGCGCCGCACGACCGCCTCGGTCAGGAAGATCGGCAGCGGCCCCTCGGGTCCGAGCAGCCCGAAGAAGCGCTGGCCGAGGCGGCCGGCGTTCTGTGCACCCGGGGGAGCGAACGACGACAGCGGTGCGCTGATCGTGCGCAGCGACACGTCCTGGCCGAACCGCAACGGGAACTCGCGCCCGAGCGACTCGCTGCTGCCGATCGCCGGGAACTCGGGAGTCGCGGCGTCGATCCTCCGCAGCAGGTGGAAGAAGCCGATGCCCCACGGCTCCTCCGCGAGCTGCTCGAGCAAAGGTCCGAGCGCCGCGAGTGCCGGCCCGGTGTCGGACCGCTCGCCGGTCTCCGGGGGCAGCTCGGCGTCCTCCAGCTCGTCGTCGTTCCGAGCGTCTTCGAAGGCCGTCATGCTCCGGCTCTCCGCTGCTGCGGTTCGGTGCACTCGAGCTCGTCGTCGATCAGAGCGTCTTGCGGCGTCCCATACGGATCGGCCATCGGGCGATCTCCCCTCGGTCGCGGGTGGACAGAACGGTCCGCGTGAACGAATTGATCGACACGTAGCGGGCGAAGAAGCGCTCCAGCACGGCACCGAGGCCGAACGCGTTGCCGAGATCGCCTTCGAAGCGGTCGTCGTCGAGCTCGACGTGGATCTCGAGGCCGCGCGCGAACGTGACGGGGCCCGCCGGACGCTCGCCCTCCTCGGTGGGCCGGAAGCGTTCGACGATCGCGTGGCTCTCGACCGACCGGATGCCGTCGACCATGTTGCGCGCCTGCTTGTCGATCAGATCCCCGTACATCGACAGCAGCTCGCGCAGTGCGGCGGCGCCCTGGCGGTCGTCGCTATCGGTCAGCGACACGTGATTCAGCGTCAGCTGGTTGACGAGCCGCATCCGCGTGTCGCCGGCCGCGGGAGCGAGGCGGGGCGGAGTGGGCTTCTGCAGCAGGCGGATCTCCTTGATGGGCGCGCCGCCCTCGAGGCGCAGCTCGCGGCCGCCCGCCTCCCACAGCGTGGTGGGCAGGTGGCGGTTCGTCGCCAGCGTCCGCAGCTCCAGCGTGCGCAGCCAGTCGGGCCACGGTGCGCGCCGCTCGGAGCGGTCGACCAGCGAGACGAAGACCTCGTCACCGAGGTAGCTCGGACCCGTCGTGCCGGAGTCGGGAGCCCGGGTCGGATTGCGACGCCGGCGGTGCACGACGAACCGCCGCGCGGTGGGAGTCGAGTCGCCGCCGAGCCGGTGGTAGGGCTGGAACTCGATGCGCTGCGTGCGGCGCGCGCCGAGGCCCGTCGCGCCGAGCACGTCGTAGACCTCGTAGTCGTGCACTCGGCTGCGGTCGACGATCACGTGGAACTCGTCGCTCTTCTGGTCGCGCGGCGCGTCGGTCGTCTTCTCGACCAGGTTCACGATCGGCGTGCAGAACAGCTTGAGGTTCTGCGCGCCGATGTTCTCGAGTTCCGGGGCGCGCTGGTCGAACAGCACGAACACATCGAGCTGCTTGCCCTTCACGTGCCGGCGCACGGCACCGCCGAGGTGGCGGATCTCGACGAACCGGGCGCGCTGCGGGAACGCGAGGAACTCCTGCAGCAGGCGGTAGCCCTGGAAGTCCCGCGCGCCGTGCGGCAGCAGCGCGTGCTCGTCGTCCAGGCCGAGCTGGCGCACTGCCGGAGTCGGGAGCTCGGCGGTCCATGCCGTCGGTGCGTCCGCCGGCCGCGCGCAGACGGCGGTCGTGTGCGCGACGAACTGCTCGAGCAGCCGATCGGGGATCGACTCGTCGCCGACCAGGTGCAGACAAAGGGCGTCGAGCGGCAGCGCGTCGAACGTGGCCCCCGCCACCGTGCGCAGGCGGATCCGCAGGCCGGACTGCGCGTTGCCGCGCGCGCCGAGGCCGGCCGCCGCGAGGTCGCGCGCGTACGGCAGGTAGGCGGCCTCGGCGATCTCGATCGGCCACAGCGTGACCGGGTGTGCGGTGCGGTACTCGCAGGTCGAGTGCTGGCCCTTCGCGAGCGGGGTCCGCAGCCGCTCGTGGCGCGGGATCGTCAAGCCCTCGATCAGGCTGCCCTCGCTGTGGTCGGGCACCAGCTCGGCGATCGCCATCGACGGCGTCGGTGCGACCCACGCCGGGTGCAGACAGCGCAGCAGGTGCTCGGTGAAGCGCGGCAGCGCGCGGTCGATCTGCAGCTGCACGCGGGCGGCGAGGAAGGCGAACCCCTCGAGTAGCCGTTCGACGTACGGATCCGCACAGTCGAACTGCTGCAGATCGAGACGCCGCGCGACGTGCGGATAGCGTCCCGCGAAGTCCCACGCGACCTCGCGGATGTGCCGCAGCTCCACGCGGTACTTCTCGAGGAGGGCGCTGAACTCGAAGTCGCTGTCCATGTCGGGCGGGTGGCTGGGGCTCCTCGCGGATGCGCGCGATCGTGTGCGATGGTCAGCTGGTCCCGGCGCTCGCGCCCGGGCGGTGTGGCTCGACCGAGGCCGAGCCGTCGATCAGGTCGATCCGCGACCGCAGCAGCACCTCGAACGGCACCGGGTCGTCCCATACGCGACCGTGGATCTCGACGATCAGGGTGCCCGGCAGTGCGACCTGCCCTTCCTCGGCGATGACGACGCGCACCGGCGGGCGGGTCCGGTCGTCGCGGATCAGGCGCAGGCGCGGCTCGAAGTCGTCGATCAGGCGCTCGATCGTGCCGACCAGGTCGATCTCCGGGTCGCCGATCAGCTCGGCGGCGGACTGCGAGCCGACGTCCGGAAGTCCGAAGCACACGGTCGAGGAGCGCACCGGGTCGCTGTGCGGCAGCATCCTGGGTAGCCGGGCCTCGAACAGATGCTGCAGGTACTCGCACACCGACTCGCGGAGTCGCGCACCGTCGATGATGCGCGGGCCGGACAGCCGCAGCCGATCGACCAGCGAGGGCTGCAGGTGATCCTGGTTGCGACGCTGGGCCATGGCGGTGGGCGGCAGCAGCGGGTCTCCGGTTCAGCGACCGGCGTCGGGGTCGGCCGGCGCCGGTGCACTCGCGGTGTCGGCCGCCGCGGACCCCTCGGGTGCGTCGAACGCGAGATTCCGCAGGGCGAGCAGCGGGAAGCTGCCGTCAGCCGTCAGGAACTCGCGCTGGCCGACGCCGCGGAAGGAACGCTCCGCGAGCTCGATCCAGTCGGTGCGGCGCGCGAGCAGCACGGCGTCGTCCGGGTCCGGATCGAGGGGATAGCGCGCCGGGATCAGCACGTCGGCATGGCCGCCGGACACGAACGTGAGCTTCGCTGGCGCCCACACGAGCTCGCGGGGCGTGGCGGGCGACTCGGTCTCGAGCGAGCGGATCTGCGGGATCGGCAACCAGCGGTAGCGGCCGTGGATCACGATCTCGAGGATCGGACCGAGCCGGCTGTCGCCGTCGGCGAGCCACGGGAACGCGACCCCGTCGGCCTGCCCGGGCGTCGCCGGGACGCTCTCGAAGGCCGCTTCGCGCAGGTCGCGCGCGGCATCGTGCTGGCCATCGCAGTCGAGGCGCAGCGCTTCGACGAAGCTCGCCGCCCAGGCCGGCGGCTCGCCGGCGAACACCGGAGCGTCGGCGCCGGCGAAGACCCTGCGGCGCTCGGCTTCCGCGTCGAGCGCGCCGCGGTAGAGCTGGGCGAAGCCGACCGACTTGGGGTCGAGCTGCACGACGACGTCGAGGCGTTGCGCGGCGCGGTCGAGATCACCGACCAGGGCGAACAGCTCGAACAGCAGCACACTGCGATGCGGATCGTTCGGCTGGGCTTGGAACGCGCGCTTCGCCGCGGCGAGCGCGCTCTGGACCTGGCCGTGACGGAGCAGGTCGGCGACGTCGGAGGTCATCGGTCGACGGGGGGGCGGGAGAGGCGAGCGGGACGCGCGTCCGCGGCAGTCACGGCGGCGGAGACGCGCCGCCGCGCCGCCGCAGGCGCTTTCAAACGACGAAACGTCGCCGAACCGAAGAACGGTCCGGCGACGCTCGATGGGCGAGCTGGCTCGTGTGGATGCACGGCCACCGAGGGTCGCGCGACGCTCGTCGCGAGCGTCGCGCCGAGCCACCGGGGCCGGCGCCGCGCGGTCACTTCACGTTGGCCGCGATGTCCCAGGTCACGCTCTTCGGGTCGACCGCAGCACCCGTGTGGTCCTGGCCCGTGTAGGTGACCTTGAACTTCTCGAAGTTCAGCACGACGCCCTCGGTCTGGCGGTCGTCGTGCTGCGACGCGCTGGTGCTGATGGAGGAGATCAGCACGTTGGTCAGATCGATGATCAGGTACTCGACCGGGTTGTCGCCACCGGCCTTGCGCACCGTGAGCTTCGCGCTCGCGTAGTGCTTGCCGGAGCAGCAGGTGGCCATCAGGTCCGGGCTGGACGAGTCGAGCCACTTGGTGAGGCTGATGTTGTCGACCATCACCTTGCCGGCGCCGCCGCCGCCGCCCGTGTGCATCGTGCCGGTCTGGGACATGCCCCAGCTCCACGCGAGAACGTCGATCTCCTTGCCGTGGGTCTTGTCCTTCGACTCGCCCTCGACGCCATCGATCTTCAGGAACATGTCGACTGCCATGATTCTCTCCGTTGCTTCTTGCAGGTGGTCTTGATGAGCCGGCTCGCCGCGCGAGCCTCGTGACTGGGGTGTTCGGTGCGGGCCCCGCCACGGTCGCGCGGTCGGTCGCCCGGTGTTCCAGACGCCCGATCAAGGGGCGGGGAGGTGGGCAGCGAAGCCCGCGTGACGGTGTTTTCCGTGTTCTTCGCGCCTCGCTGCGTGACGCCGCCCCGCGCGCGGTGCTCGACCGCTCGTGGGGCGGACCGGCTCAGCCGGCCTTGGCGCTCAGATCGCCGACCAGGCTCAGCGTGACGTCCATCGCCTTGAGCTGGTAGTGCGGCGTGAGCTTGAACGTCGCATGGTACTCGCCCGGCTTGCCCGGGATCGGCTCGACGACGAGCGTCGCCTTCTTCAGCGGCTGCTGCGCCTTGGTCTCCTCGCTGACGCTCTCGGGATTCGCGCAGACGTACTGGCTGATCCAGCGCTTGAGCCAGGACTCGAGCTCGCCCCGCTCCTTGAAGCCGCCGATCTTGTCGCGGACCATCGACTTCAGGTAGTGGGCGAACCGGCAGCTCGCCATCAGGTAGTTGATGCCGGCGGACAGCTCCGAGCTCGCGGTGGCGGCCGGATCGTCGTACTGCTCGGGCTTGTGCACCGACTGCGCCGAGAAGAACACCGCCTCGTTGCTCGACTTGCGGTGCACGAGCGCCATCACGCCGAGATCGGACAGCTCCTTCTCACGCCGCTCGGAGATCGCGATCTCGGTCGGGCACTTCTGGTCGACGCCGCCGTGGGCGTTCTCGAACGTGACGACGGGTAGCTCGGCCTTCTTGCCGCCGCTCTCGACGCCGATGATGCGGGTGCACCAGCCGAAGTCCTTGAACGCGCGCGTGATGTTCAGCGCCCGCGCGTAGGCGGCGTTCGCCCACGCGAACCGCTTGCCGTCGCCACCGCCGACGTCCTCCTTGAAGCCGAAGCCCTCGACCGGGTTGGACTCCGGGTCGAACGGCGCGCGGACCATGTAGCGCGGAGCGCACAGGCCGAGGAAGCGGGAGTCCTCGGACTCGCGCAGCGCGCGCCACGCGGCGAACTCCGGCGTGTCCTGGATCTTCGCGAGGTCCTGGGGATTCATGACGTCCTCCCAGGAGCCGAGCCGGAACAGCGAGGGCGCCGCACCGGCGAGGACCGGCGCGTGGCAGGCCGAGCCGATCTTCGCCATCTCGCCCATGATCATGATGTCGCGGGCGGTGTGGTCGAAGTGGTAGTCGGTGACGACGAGCCCGTACGGAGCGCCGCCGAGCTGGTCGTACTCGGCGGTGTAGAGCTTCTTGAAGAGCGGGCTCTGGTCGAACATCGCGCCCTTGAACTTCTGCAGCTCCCTCGCGATCTCGTCCTTGGTGACGTTCATCACGCGGATCTTGAGCTGCGTGCTCGTCTCGGTGCCGTTGACGAAGTCGTGCAGGCCGAGCCAGGCGCTCTCGAGCTTCTGGAAGTCGGGGTGGTGCAGGATCTCGTTGACCTGCGCGCTGAGCACCTCGTCGATCTTGGCGCGGGCGCGGCGCAGCGACTCGAACACGTTGGCGCCGACGAGATTGGCGTCCTCGACGACCGCCGAGATGAAGTCCTCGGTCGCCTTGGTCGCGGTGTCCTTCTCCGCTTCGGTCAGATTGCCGAAGCTCTGGCCGAGCAGACTGCGGAAGTCGTCGGTCGTCAGTTCCTGCTGGGCGCCCTGCTGTCTGGGGGCTGCGTTCGGGTCGGTCATCTCTGCGTGCTCCTGCCGGGATCTCGATGGGGTCGACGCCAGTCGCGCGCTCCGATGCGACCGTCGACGTCGTGGACTCTGGAGGCTCCGGGGGAGCGGATCGCGCACCGACGCGTGCATCCCCGGATCGTCTTCACTGGCGGATCGTGTTCACTGGCGACGCTCGCACGTCCGGCGTCGTCGCGTCGGCGTTGCCGTCGTCACTCGGCGGGCTTCGGCTCCTCGCCGCTGGCGCGCTCGGAGGTGATCGCCTTCATCAGCGCGTCGTTCTCGAGCGCCTTCTGCAGCACTTCCTCGGCATCGGGGCTCGTGTCGAGGAAGGCGAGCAGGTTCTCGAGGCGCTGGCGCTTCTCGTAGAGCTTGCGCAGCGTCGGGTCCTTCGCCGCGACGCGGTCGGGCTTGAAGTCCTCGATGCTCTCGAAGGTGAGGTCGACCCGCAGCTTCTTGTCGGGGTCCCCGCTCAGCTTGTCGTCGACCTCGAACGCGACGCGCGGCTTGATCGCCTCCATCCGACGGTCGAGGTTGCCGGCATCGAACTCGAGGAAGTCGCGGTCCGACACGCGCCCCTTGTCGACGACCGACTGGCCAGAGAGATCCGACATCACGGCGACGACGAAGGGGATCTCCACCTTGCGGATCGCGCCGCCCGTGTCGACCTCGTACTCGATCTGGACGCGCGGCTTCCGATTCTGGCCGATGTACTTCTGTCCTTGGCTCGGGGGCATGACGACTCCGTGGGATGCAGACCTGCCTGACGGGTCGAGGCGAGCCGGGCGGAGCGAATGCGGTCCCGACCACGGCGAGCTACGACGAGCAGGGCGGTGTTGAGATTGGATCGCCGGAACCTCGGCGACCTGAGAAGCGACACGCAGACCGGCCGTGGCGCGGCGCGCACCACGGCTTCGGTCGCAGACTGTTCGAGACGAGCCTGGGGGAGACAGGCCGGGGGAGACAGGCCGGGGGAGACAGGCCGGGGGAGACAGGCCGGGGGAGGAGCGACAGCGGGGAGCTTGCCGTATCCCCGTGCAGACGTCGAGCGGGTCCGGGTCGGCAGCAGGGTCACCGGCTTCCGTGCCAGAGAGCCTCGCGGACTCGGGGAGTTCCCGCGCGGGGGCAGATGCTAGTCGCATCTTGCCCGGGTGCGCATGAAATTCCGGATGCGGTGCTGTCCGGAGCCGCGCCGGGGGCCGGTGGCGTCACTCCGCGGCCGGCTCGGCGCCGGTGATGTGCCGCGCCTGGTCGAGGCCGCCGGGGGCGAGCTCCTGGATCAGTTGCAGGAAGTCCTGCTCCATGAGGGCGCGCGCGCGGCGCAGGAAGAACGGCACCGGGCTGGTCGGCTCGTAGCGCTCGAAGTAGGCGCACATGCGATCGATCGTCGCCGCGATGTCCTCGCGCGAGCGGAACGGACCGGAGCGGGCAGGTTCGTCGCGGGTCACGGCATCCTCCGTCGTCGGGGCGTCGTCGGGCTCGGGCGCGTCGGTGTCGGTCGTCGTCGCAGCGGCCGCGGGGGCCGCGTCGCCGAGCACTTCCTGGAGTGCGCGGCGCGCGGAGCCGAGGGTGGTCTCGAGGTGCGGCATCGTCAGCGTCATCTGGCCGCCCCGCAGTCTCGCGTTGTAGGCAGCACAGACGCCGCGCAGCGCTTCGAGCGTCCCGTCGACCTCGGCGAACGCGGCGCGGAGCGCGTCGACGGGCGTCGCGCGCAGGAACGCGCGGATCTCGTCAGGCTTCGGAGCGGGCGTTTCGCTGGGATCGGACGGCGCATGCGGAGCTCCCGCATACTTGAGGTAGAACAGCAGGTCGCCGAGCGTACGGCTGGCGAGGCGTGACGTGACGAGCGGTTGCGCCCACAGCCCCTCGAGGACCGGTGCCGGCGCGCGCTCGATGTTCATCTGCATCAGCGTGCTGTAGCGCTGCATCCAGCGGTCGGGGTCGTCCTGGTCGTCGTCGAACGGCTGCGGGTGCACGTGGTCCCACATCTCGGTCAGGAGGCCGTGGATCAGCTTCAGGCCGTCGCGGAAGCCGGCGAGCCCATCGACGTGCAGCGCCGCCGTCGCGAGTCGCAGCGCGACGGTCAGATCGCGCGTCTGGCCGAGCAGCTCGCGGGCGCGTTGACCGACGACCTGCCAGTTCGGCGGGGTGGCGGGGATCATCGCGCCGCCCTGCTGGCGCGCGGGTTCGCCGCGGCCCGCCGTCTCCATCTCGACGTAGCGCGGGTCGAGCTCGAGGGACGGCCCGGCGGGCGACTCGGCGGCGACGGGAGTCAGCCAGCGTTCGAGGTCGATCTGGATCTGCGGCATCGGATACTCCGGAGAAGTCGGGGCGCGTGGGCGGCGAGCTAGCGCTGCGCTGCCCGCTCCACCGAGCGCAGCAGCTGGTCGCAGGTGCCGGGGCGGGCGGTCAGCTCGCCGAAGCGTCGCTCGGCGTCGCTGCGCCGCTGCGCTGCGATCACCGTCGTGTAGTCGAGGTCGAAGCCGAAGCGGTCGTCGCGGTCCGGGAACATCACGGCCGGAAAGTAGCGTGGCTGGAGCTCGTCGAACAACAGCCGCAGCACGCTGCGGCTGCCGTCCGCCGTCGGCCCCCAGGCGACGAGTTGCGGGCGCTGGCCGCGCGGGGCGAGCGCGGCCGTCAGCCGCAGCCAGAACCCGAGACTGATCGGGTCCGGCGTGATCGGCACGCGCAGGACGAACCGGGGCGGGAAGCGCTCGCTGAGTGACGCGGCGAAGTCGAGCAGGCAGACGGCGCGCCGCCCGGGCTGCTGGGCCCCGCGCATCGGCCGCCACAGGATCTCGGTCGACAATCGACCGAGCGCGGCGCCGAGCTGCTGCGCGGGGTCGTCGAGGTCGGCGCCCGACCAGGCGAGCCCCGTGAGCAGGCGGCGCTGCTCGTCGAGCGAGCCCTTCGCGTCGCCGATGCCGAGCAGCTCGAGCGCGTCGAGGTGGTCGCTCGTCGCGAGCGGCAGCGCGGTCCAGCACGGTGCGCTGAGCGATTGCTCGAACGCCAGCCCGGCGACGAACGGATGGCGGCGCTCGACCTTGTCGCGCGACGCGAACAGCGCGCCGACCAGCGGGCCGTTCGACTCCTTCGGCCAGGCGGCGAACCGCGTCGGCGGCAGGCCGTCGTAGCGCGCCCCCCAACTGCCCTCGTCGAGCTCGCGGAGACGATCCATGCCACCGTGCAGCCACGCGTCGAGGGCGACGGCCGCGGCGCTCGCACGGTCCGGGGCGAGGAAGTCGCCGTGCTGGGGAAGCTTGCCGAAGTGGAACGAGCGGGGGGCGATCATCGCAGCGGGCTCTCCGGCAGCGCGGGCAGCGCGAAGAAGCCGGGCGCGAGCGGGTTGACCGCCGTCGGGCCGCGGTCGAGCAACGCGCAGAGGAAGCGGTGGTAGGCGGGAGGGCTGCTGCGGGCGTTCGGGTCGCCGGCCACCGAGCCGGGGATCGCCCAGCGGATGACGACGTCGGTCGGCGTGCTCCGGTCGGCATCGATCTCGACCATCACGCAGCCGCGGCCGTAGCGTTCGACGAGCACCTCGCTGAAGTCGGCATCGGCGGGCAGTCGCGTGCTGCCGCTGCGCGCGAAGTGGAACAGGCACCACGGTGCGGTGGCTGCCGTGGCCGCGGCGCGATCCTCGACGAAGCGCCCCCAGCTCGGCCAGATCTCGGGCCGTTGGCGTCGGCGCGTGAAGAACTGGAGGGTCGTGATCCGGACGTCCTCGTTCCAGGTCATCGTGCGCGTCGCGCCGGTCCGGCTGGTCGGCGACTCCAGCACGTCGGCGTCGTCCTTGCGCTGCAGGGTCCAGCGCACGTCCGTCAGCCGGTAGTCGTCATTGGGGCGCCAACCGCGGTCTGCCGTCGTGCGCTGGAGGTCGAGTGCGGCAGGCATGAACTGCAGCAGCACGTCGATCTGATCGAAGCGGAAGTCGAGCCGGAACTGCAGCTTGCCACCGCTGTCGAACATCGAGGTCCGGATGCGCTCGACGGCCGCCCGCAGCCCCGCGACCGCCGGGTCCGGCGACAATGCGTCGGCCTTGCGCACGCCCGCCTGCTGCGCATTGCGGACCCGCGTCTCGTCGACGCCGAGCAGCTCGTCGAGTCGCGCGAAGGCCAGGTCGAACTTGCCGCCGACCTTCAGCCACGCCTCGAACTCCGCCAGCGGGATGTCGATGCCCGCGTCGGCGAACGGGAACCGCGGCGCGAGCTCGCGCGCCACCGCCGTGCGCAGCTCGGTCCAGCGCTGGGTGAGCTGCGCCGCGATGGCGGCGCGCAGCCGGCTGTCGAACGCGGCGAACAGCTCGTCGGAGAGCTGGCTCAGGTTGGTGCGCGTCGGGCGCAGGTCGCGGTCGGTCAGCCCGTCGGCGGCGAGCGCCTCGAGCTGTTCGGCGACCTTGGTGTGCACGTCGAGGAGCTGTGCGGACGCGTCCTTCAGGTCCTTGGCCTCGAGTGGCTGACCGCGGTTCTCCTGGTCGGAGAGCTTCGCCAGCACGTCGGCGAGCGTGCCGTAGGCGCCGAGGAAGTCGTCCGGCTGCTCCGGCGGGGGCTCGCGCGGAGCCTCGCGCCGGGACTCGAGGCTGAAGGCGACGTAACGCCGCAGCGCGCCGCTGAACTCGGAGTCCGCCCGCCCCAGGCGCCGCGCCGCGGTGACGGCAGGCTGCAGGATGCGAACGCCGGCACCGGCCTCGCCGTCGAACAGCTTCGCGCGCTCCTCCTGGGCGTAGCCGAGCTGCTGGGTGGCCGTCCCGCCGTGCCGCGCGCGGCGCTCGGCCGGCGTCTCGTCCGGCGGCGGCGGCGTCGGCGGCGGTGGGCCCGGCGTCGGGGTGACGGCGATCTCGATCTGCTGTGGCTGCGGGAGTGGTGCGTTGAGGCTCGCGAGGAGCTCCTCGATCGTCGCGTTCGCCGCGGGGGGCTCTGCGCCAGCGGGCGTGGTCTCCCGCATCACCTCGCGCAGACCCTCACCGAAGTGGTCGACGCCGGCCGAGCTCGTGCTGCGTGCGTCCGGGGGCATCTGGATCAGGACCGTCAGCACGCGATCCTGGATCGAGCCCTCGGGGCACTCGGTCGCGGACAGCCAGGGTGCGGCGACGGCCGGCTCGTGACCACCGAAGCTCGCGATCGTGCGCCAGAGCGGTTGGCGCCCGCCGTCCGGAAGGTCCTTGGTGCGCCCGGTCAGGAACGCGTGGAGATCGTGCGCGGGTCGGAGATCGTCCAGCGACTTCTGGAAGTCCTGGCGGTCGGCGTCCGACGGCGGGTTCTCCGGCGACCAGCGCGCGCGGCGGCGCCACAGCGCCGCGTAGTCGTCGTCGAGCGAGCGGCTGACGACGTCCACCAGCATCGGGTGCAGCCGATTGCGCACGGCGGCTTCGAACAACGGCTCGGCCTGCTTGCGCAGCGGTCCCTCGCTCGCGACGAGGAAGCCGGTCCGGCGCAGCTGCGGGGGCAATGCCTCGCGTTGGTCGCGGGCGATCGCCCACAGCGTATCGAGCTGGTGCAGATCCTCGGCCGTCGCGATCGGCCCGGGCCGTCGCGCGACCTCGAACGCGCTCGACAGCGCGGTGACGCGGCTCCGCACGGCGCTGTCGCTACGCCAGGACCAGATCGCCATCAGCAATGCGATGCCGGCGGCCGTGGCGATCGTGCCGAGGCGGATCCGCGCGCGGCGGCGCAGCGCGGTGGCGGAGATGCGTGCGGTGTCGCGATCCTCGAACACCACGTCGCGGAACAAGCGCTCGATGAAGTACGCCTTGCGTCCCTCGTCCGACGGCTGATCGTCCTCGCGCGGCGCCGGCAGCCCGAACGTCTGGCGCAGCTCGGCGAGCACGCTGTCCATCGGGCTGCCCTCCTGCGTTCCGCTCGTGAAGAACACGCCGCGCAGCGCCGATGCCTCCCGGTACGGGCTGTCCTGGACCAGCAGCTCCACGAAGCGCAACAGCCGTCGCCGCAGCGCACGGAACTGGATCGGGAATGCGTAGACCTTGCGCTGCCGGGCAGCCGGGCGCTCGATCGCGAGCTCCGCGATGCGTCGGTGCGCGAGCGCCTCCTCCATCGACTGCAGCTCGTCGCCGAGCGCGATGTCCGCCGGACGGCGCTCGTCGCTCGCGAACGTCGCGCCCCAGATCTGGCGGCGCTGGTCGCGGTCCATCTTGCCGAAGAACTCGACGAAGCCGGGGATCAGGTCGCACTTCGTGAACACGAGGTAGACCGGGAACTCCATGTCGAGCCCGCGGCTCAGCTCCTCGAGCCGCGCACGCATGCGCTGCGCCTCGCGCTCGATCCCCGCGTCGCTCGCCTCGACGATGTCGCGGATGCTGATGCACAGCAGCGTGCCGTTGACCGGCTTCTCCGGACGCGCGCTGCGCAGCAGCTGCAGGAAGGTCAGCCACTCCTCGTGGTCCTCGGTCTCGGTCGAGTAGCGACCCGCGGTGTCGAGCAGGATCGCCTCGGACGCGAAGAACCAGTCGCAGTTGCGCGTGCCGCCGAGGCCGCGCACGCCACGGTCGTGGTCGAGCAGGAAGCTGAGCCCCGACTCGCGCAGCATCGTCGTCTTGCCGGAGCCGGACGGGCCGACGATCACGTACCACGGCAGCGCGTACAGCGCCCCCTTGCCCATCCGGGTCGAGCGCAGCGCCTGCAGTCCGGCGCGGAAGCTCGACTCGAGCTGGGCGGCGTCCGGCGCGAGGTCGGGGCGGGCGGACTCGACGTCGGCGCGCGCCGAACGCTCGAGCTGGCCCTGGATCCGCTCGCCCTTCGCGAGCTGCTGCATGCGGCGGAGCAGCCACAGGAAGCCGGCGACCAGCAGCACGACGAGGCTCAGCAGCGCGAGCGACAGCGTGCTCGGCTCCTCCCAGCCTTGCGCGTCGCGCAGCGCGGTGCCGCCGACGACGATCGCGAGGCACAGCAGCAGGAGCGCGCCGCTGATCACGACCGGCGGTCGCAGCAGCATGGCGAGGAGCTTCATCGATCGCCTCCTTCGCGGGTCCCGTTGCCGTTCCCGCTCCCGTCCCCGGCCGCCGAGCCGACCACTGGACCGAGGCCGCGCACGGCCTCGTCGCGGACCCCGGCGGCCCGGTCGGCCATGATCCACATCACGACCAGCGTCGCGCTGAGGATCAGCGCGACGAACGCCCAGGTCGGCACGCTGCGGCGCAGCCTCGCGAGCTGGCTCGCCGGCTTGACGCCGGTGCACAGCGGCAGCTCGGCGTCGGCGCCGCGCCGGGCGCGGCGGATCGTGCGTGCGAGGTCCTGGCGCAGCGCGTGGAGCTGCTGGAGCTGACCGCGCGCGCCGTACATCCCGCGGAGCCCGTGGGCGAGGCAGTGCAGGTAGACCTCGAGCAGGTCGACCGACTCCGGGTGCTGCGTCGAGCCCATCGTGGCCTGGAGCTGATCGAACACGCGCACGCCACCGTCGCCCTCGTCGGGCAGCCGCTCGTCGAGTGGCTCGTCGCGCCACAAGAGCGCCGCGTCCGAGTGGCTGCCGAGGACGGTCTCGTCGACGAGCCGGGCGATCGCGTAGAGCGCGTGCTCGACGCGCTCGGGATCGAGGCCGGCGGCATCCGCGCGCTCGCGGAGCTGGGCGGCCAGCGTCCGGAACGCCTGGCGGATCTTCGCGGCGGAGCCGATCTCGTCGCTCTCCCGCAGCGTGATCACCAGCGCGAACAGTGGTTCGGTCAGCTCGACGAGCGTCGTGCCGCTGCGCTGCCGGCGGCCCACCGGGCGACCGATGACGGTCTGCCCCTCGTCGTCGTCGCCACGCCCGCGGCCGCCTCGTCCGTGGTCATCGCGTTCGTAGTCGTCGCGTTCGTAGTCGTCGCGGTCGTCGTCAGCGCGGTCGGGGCGGCCACGGGAGCGGCCGCGGCGGCCGGAGGAGTAGGGGTCGTCGGTGGGGTACATCGCGGGCTCCCGGCCGCAGTCTCTCGGATCACTTCGGCACGCACAGCACCTCGACGCTCTGCACCTGCAGCGCGCCAGGGAACAGCATGACGACCTCGGCGGCCGCCTCGATCGCGTCCCAGTGCTCGCCGGCGCGCTGCAGCTCGAAGTAGACGCGACCGGCCTCGAGGCGCACGTTGTTCGGCAGCACCTGCACGTGGCGGGTCGACAGGCCCGGCACCTGGAACATCACCAGCTCGCGGACCTTCTGCTTGCTGCCGCTGATCTTGGCGAGGCGCGGGAAGCGCGGGATCAGCTCCTCCGGCGGCTGCGAGGATTCGACCGCGAGGTAGAACTCCGCCGACTGGAACAGCGCGGGGTCGGCGATCGCACCGACCCACATCGGCGAGTCGAACGACACCGTCAGCCGCGTGACGTCCGCCTGCGCCTGCGGGCCCTCGCCGAGCACCAGGTGACGCATCACGCCCTTGAACGTGTCGGCGAGCTTCGTGTGGTCGTACTGCGGCAGGTCGCTCGGCGACACGCCTTCGCGGAACGCGGTGAGCCCACCGGCCAGCGAGATCAGCTCGAGGAACAGCGTCTGCGGGTGCACGCCGCTGCGATGGTCGAACAGGTGCAGCAGGCGTGGCCAGTGGCTGCCGATCGTCACCAGCTGGATCAGGCCGACCGCCTCGCCGAGCCCGCCGGTCTGGCGGTACTTGACGCCGAGGTCGCCGGCGCGCGCGCCGAACTGCTGGACGACGGTCTTCAGCTGGCTCAACAGCCACGGCGACACGTCGATCGACAGGCACGGCGGCACGAAGTCCTCGCGCAGCCGGTAGCCGCCCTGCGCGCTCTGCTGCAGCTCGGCGATCTTCAGCGTCTCGTAGTCGGCGAGCGGCTCGCCGTCGAACATCACGCGGAGCTGGGTCTGCGCGACGCGGACCGGCCGCGAGCTCGAGTTGGGCCGCGTCTCGTCGGTCAGCTGGACCTCGTCCGGTGCGAACGGCGCGAGCACCTGCACGCCGGTCGCGGGATCGACGCAGCGCAGCCCGCTCTCGCCGGTGCGCGGCAGCGCGATGTGCACGCCGAGCGAGCCCGCCTTCGGGTCGAAGATCTCGATGAAGCTGCGCGGCGGCGGCGCGGTGTCGCGCGTCTCGGTGTCGAACCAGAAGCCGTCGCGGAACACGCCCGCGACCTGCTCGATCTGCAGCGTGCCGGTGACGAGCGACTCCTCGTCGATCCGCAACGCCGACAGGCCCCACGGAAAGGTGTGCAGCTGCGCGAAGCGCTCGCGCACGACGCCCTCGTGGTGGCGGTCGGCGAGCTGGAGGTGCTGGGGGCTGAGGAAGGTGCCTTCCTCCCAGAGCACGCGGCGGAACTCCACCATCAGTCCTGCTCCCTCGGCACGATCGTCACCGAGTCCTTGCCGATCAGGAACGCGACCTTGTCGAGCTCGTCGATCGCGACCACCGCGCGGTCCTTCATGCCGGCGTGGTACTCGTTGAACTGCGCGAACACGCCGACGAACGCCGTGTCGTCCGCCAGCCGCTGGTCGGACTTCCCGAGCTCGTCACGCACGTCGATCTCGGTGCTCAGGCGGGTCAGCGTCAGCTCCCAGCAGGCCAGGCCGAATGGCGGCTCGTCGGGCTTCGGGACCAGCGCGTCGCGGGACTTCTTGAGGAACGCCGTCTCGTCGTCGGCGGCGAGCTCGTAGACGTAGACATCGAGCGGCTTGGGGCTCGGCGGCTCGTTGGTGGCCAGCGAGCGCGTCTCGTTGGTATTCGACGTGGTCTTCAGACGCACGTCGAGCGGCGGGCTCGCACACGCGGCCAGCAGGCCGACGAGCAGCGCCGCGAGCGGGGTCCAGCGCGGGTGGGGCATCGACGTCGTCATGCTTCTGCACCGTCTCGATACGGGTACGCGGTCTCGACGCTACCGCGGGGTCGGTCGACCGGCGGAGCTCGTGGGTCAGGGACAGCGAGCGGGCCAGCGAAGGGCCGGAGTCGGGAAGACGAGCGGCGCCATGCTAGCGGCGCGCGCCGCCGATCGCACGGACGCGAACCGCGCGGTTCACTCGGCCCGACCGGAGTCGTCCTGCCGGCTCCGGGGATGCTGCTCGCGGCTGTAGGCGAGGCTCAGCTCGGGCCAGATCCGGTCGAACAGACCGCCAGCGTTGGTCAGCAGCTCCTCGTGGAGCTCGCGGAAGCTCTTCCACCAGCGCATCGCGCCGAGCGGGCCGACCAGCACCTTGTTCTCCTTCTCGATGTCGTCGGGGTCGATCTCGGCGAGCGTCACGCGCGGTGCCTCGCGCGAGATCGCCACCAGCCCCGCGATGTGGCGCTCGATCCGGCCGATCGCGTTGCGCAACAGCTGGTCGGCGCGATCCGGGTCGCCCGCGAGCCCGCGCCCGAGCAGCGCGCGCAGCACCGACGGCGTGTCGAGCCGGATCAGCAGCGGATTCTGGCCGCTGCGGCCCATCATCGTCTCCGACGCGGTGCCGAGACCGTCGTTGAAGTCGCGCCGCTGCACGTGCAGCCGGACCAGCCCTTCGACGAGGCTCCGGAGGCTGCGCTCGATGCGGTCCAGGAAGTCCGCCCGCGCGGCATCGTCGGCCGGTGCCGCGCCGAGGACGCGCGCGGCCAGCTCGTCGACGCCGGCCGTGTGCAGGTCGCCGGTCGGCTCGGGCTCGAACACCGGGGGCGGTGCCGCGACCGGCAGCGCGTGCGCGAAGCCGCTGCGCAGGCGGGCCAGCACCTGCGGCTTGTCGCGCGGCTCGAGTGTCAGCACGAACTCGCGCAGCGTCTCGGCGAGCTGCCGGCGCCGCACGTCGCGATGCAGGTCGCGCGACGCCGCGTACTGCTCGGCGAGCCGCGCGCGGATGCCGTCGACGAGCGGCTGGATCGGGTCGCTGGGCGCCGCCACCACCGCGCGCAGCTCGGGGTCGGGCGGCAGCGGCTGAGGGCGGACCGGCTCGGGGCGGACCGGCTCCGGGCGCACGGGTTCCGGGCGCACGGGTTCCGGGCGCACAGGCACGGGTCGCGGCGGGGTCTCCACGCGGGGCGTGAGGTCGCGCGGCGTCGGGGTCGGCTCGGGGCGCGGCGGCTCCGGCTCGATCGGCCGCGGCGCTTCGAAGCCCGCTGCCGGCGCCGCGTCGACGAGCCGCACGTCGATGCGCCAGCGCTGCTCGCCGACGAACACCTCGTCGCCGTCGTGCACCGGCACCGGCTGGCCCTGCCGCAGGTGGCGCTGGTTCAGCCAGGTCTTGCCGAGCGAGCTCTTGTCGAGCACCAGGAACGAGTTCGCGCCGTTGCGCGCGAACTGGCCGTGGCGGCGCGAGACCTCCTCGTTGGACTTCTCCGGCAGCGTGCACTGCACGTCCGCGCTGCGGCCGAACACGACGACGTCGTCGCGGAACTCGCGGTCGCGCAGCACGCACTCGCCGGTGCGCAGATCCCAGACGGAGAGCTTCAGGAACTTCACGACAGGCCCTCCGGGCTCAGCAGGTCGCACAGCTCGACCAGCTCCTGCGCGCGCGGCCGCGCCCACGGCAACGCCGCGTGCACGCGGTCGACGAGGTCGCGCAGCAGCGCCTCGGCGCGACGCGATGCGGTGGCCGGCGCGTCGAGGTCGCAGTCGAGGTGGTGCTGGCACACGCCGTAGGCGGGCAGGAACGTCCCGATCCGCAGCAGCGTGAGCAATGCGTCGTCCCACAGTTCGGGCGCGGGGCCGTCGTCCGGCTCGAGCGGCCGGTCGGTGCCGAAGTAGACCGCGTGGCTGCGGTCGGCGAGGTCGATCTGTTCGCGCAGCAGCGTGCGCGCCATCGTCTCGATCGAGCCCGCATCGCGGCGCTGGCCCTCCAAGATGCGGTGGCGCAGCGTCGCGATCAGACGGCGGCCGAGCTCGAGCGCCGCGCGCGGGTCGAGGTGCTCGTTGGTCAGCAGGATGCGGAAGCCGAGCAGCGCGAGCGCGTGCAGGTCGCAGGGCGCGTGCAGGCGGCGGAAGAAGGTGACGTCGGCGTCGAAGTGGATCGGCAGGTCGGCGCGGTGCGCGAGCGGCTCGCCGGCGTGGACCTCGAAGCGGACCAGCCGCCCTTCGACGCCCATCACGGTGCCGACCAGATCGTGGCCGAGCTCGCGCAGTCGCGGCACGCCTTCGTCGACGCGCAGCCGGACGAAGTCGCCGCGCTGCACCTCGAACGGCGGGGTCAGCTCGGCGCGCATGCGGATACGGTCGATCGCGCCCTGCTTGTCGGGCTCGTTGCAGGTCATCCGGGCGCGGGTCGGCGCCCGGCCCTCGGCGTCGTCGAGCCACTCCGGTGCGTACTGCCGGTCGTGGCCGGCGGCCGGCAGCCACGCGACCGGCACGGTCTCCGGCGCGCGCGGCGCGAGGCGCTGCCGGACCTGGCAGCCGACGTCGACGAGCTGGACCTCGAAGTCCCACGGCGCGTCGACGACGCCGCGCGGCGGGGTCACGCGCGCCATCAGACTGCCGGGCGACAGGTCGAGGTGCGGGCGCGAGGTCGACTCGTGGAACGAGCGCAGCGCGCGCGCGATCTGGTGCACGAGCTCGAGCTTGCGCGCGAGCACTTCGGTCGCGAACCCGGGCGCGCCGCGGGCGACCACCCACGGCGGTCGCTCGCCGACCGCCGCCGCGAAGCCGTGTAGCAGGATCTCGCGCCCCTTGGCCTCCGGGCCGAAGCCGGCCGGGAACACGTCGGCGAGGCGCGCGCCGCCGAGCAGGTCGGCGAGCTCGTCGACGCGCAGCGGCAGCGCCTCGGTGACGATCGCGGGGCCGCCGTAGAACGTCAGCGGCGTCAGCCGCGCGCTCGCCTCCTCGCCCTGGCGGTAGCAGGCGGACTGCTCCGGGCAGGTCCAGCAGGCGAACGTGCGCTCGAGCGCGCCCTGCGCGTCGGCTGGCAGCGACGGCCGGAACAGCGCGCGCCAGCTGCGGAAGATCTCGCGGCCCTGGGCGAGCGCCGGGATGCGCTGCGCGGGCGAGCCGATCTCCGACCACGTGAAGAAGCGCGGCAGCGTCTCGCTGGCGCCGTCGTCGGGCTCACCGGCGGCGAGCTCGGCATCGGGATCGTACAGGTAGCGCGCGAGGCTCTGCTCCGGGTGCGGCAGGCCGGTCAGCTCCAGCACCCCGGGGTCGCGGCACAGCTGCAGCGGCTGGCCGGTGCGCGGGTCGATTGGCCGGAAGGTCTGCCGCATGTGCCGGCAATGCACCAACGGTGCGGCGAGCGGGCCACCGTCGTCGATCAGCAGCATCGCGACCGCGCCCTGCCCGCGCAGCATCGCGAGCGTCATCTTCTCGCGCTCCCAGCCCGCGGCCAGCTCCGCATTGTCGACGTGTGCGGCGGCGAGCCCGCTCGAGGTCTCCCGGAAGTTGTCGCGCGCCAGCTTGACCGCCACGTACTGCAGCGGCATCCCGCGCGCCGCGATGCGGCCGAGCAACACCTGGCTGAAGCGTCCGCTCAGGTCGAGGTGCACGAAGCTCGGGCCGCCACCGCCGAGGTCGGGCCACGCCGCCAGCTCGAGGCGGGGTCCCCAGACCTGCACGGTGGCGCGCGGGTCTCCCAGCACGGCGACCGGCACCCATTCGTCGATCTCCGGAGCGGGAAACGGCAGCGCCATACCGGGATCAGACCCCGCGGCGGTCCGCGCCGTCAAGCGCGACGGTCAGCCGGGCTCAATCGGCGGGTGCGCTGCGCGCCAGCCAGCTGCTGCGCGCCGCCTCGCTCCGGAACAGCCGGAGCGTCCGATGCAGCCGATTGCCGTCCGCCAGCACCGCGACCACCCGGATCACGGTGGCGTCCGCAGGGAGCGCCGCCGGATCGAGCTGCAGCGCGCGCTCGCCGAGGAACGGAGCGATGAAACGCGCGGCACCGGTCTGCTGTCGCTCGATGTCGATCGGCTCCAGGTCTGCGCCGAGCGGACGATCGTCGACGGCGACCTCGACACGATCCACGCTGCTCGATGCGCGCACGACGAGCGGGATCCGGCCATCCGCCGGCACGAGGCTCTCGTTGTCGAGCGGGCTCTCGGCGCTGGCGCCGAACGCGATCGTGCCGACCTCGAGCTCGAGGGCGCGCTCGAGGTCCAGCTTCAGGTAGCGGGCCGCTTGTGCGGCGACCGAGAACAGCGCCCGCTCGGCGAGGATCGCTCCGGTCTCCGGCTCCGAGTCCGAGGTCCAGAACGGCGGCAGCACGAACGACTGCACGGTCGGCCACGAGAAGAACGGGTTGCGATCGAAGAACGCGAGCTCGACGTCGCCGCTGGTCAGCGTCGTCCCGGCCCAGCTGCGCGTGGCGAGGTCGTGGCCATCGACGATCGACTGCCGGTCGAGGAACGCCAGTCCGAGCTGCAAGTCGGTCGCGTAGAGCGAGTCCTCGAAGAACAGGCCGCCGACCCAGGTGACCATCCAGAAGCCGAGCGACGCGAACCAGTTCGACCCGTAGTCGGCGTAGCGGAGATCGATCTGCGGGCGCTCGAGCCGCGGCTGGAGGTACAGGTCGCAGCCCTGCGCGGCGGCGTCCGCCGCGTCGGCGACCGGGACGAGCTCCGTGGCCGCGCGCAGCTCGCGCAGGCCGTCGAGCAGACCGCGCTCGATGGCGTCGCGCGTCCAGTCGTGCGGGATCGCGTCCGGCTCGGCGGTCGCGATCGGCTGGCCGTCGAGCGGCCCGATTCCGAGTCGGAGCGCCGCGGGTGGCAGGTCGCGGATCGCGCGCCCGTCGTCGAGGCGGGCGGGATCCGGCGTCGCACACGCGCCGAGCACGGCGAGCGCCATGCCCCAGGAGACGACGAGCGGCTGGCGGGGAGAGCGTCGCGTGGCAGAGGTCATGGTCGGGGGCACTCCGTGGCTCGGGGATCGCGGAACGGGGTCGGGGAGTTCGTCATGCGGGCGGCGGCTACTGCGGAGGGGACAGCTCGACGCAGAAGCGGAAGCCGAGCGCGGGCTCGAAGGTCTGGACGTCGCTGACCGCGCGCACGCCGGACTCGTCGCGCAGCGTGCGGAAGGCCATGCCGGTCGCGCCGCGCGAGATCCAGCGTTGGGTCGCGTCCAACGGCTCGGTGATCGCCAGCTCGGCGAGACCGCTCCGAAGGCCGCGGATGCCGTGCGGGTCGACGTCGTCGTCGACGAGGAGACCCGCGAGGATCGTCCGGAGCGCGGCCTGGTGTTCGGCGGTGCCGGTCTCGAGGATCGCAGCGCGGAGCTCCGCCCGCGGGCTCGACCAGGTCGGTGGCTCGCCAGTCGCCGCGCCCGCGATCAGCAACTCCAGCAGGACATCGGGGAGCGGCTGCTTGAACAGCCAGTCCGCGAGCGTCCGGAGTCGATCGGGCGATGCGCAGGGCACCGGTATGCGCATCTGCTCGTCCGCGAGGGGCGGCTGCGGTGGGTTCGCTTCCAGCTCGGCGGCGATCGTCTTGGTCTGGAAGTGTGGCCACACCCGGCGGGGCGGCTCGGACTGCGCGGCGACGACGGCGCGGTAGCGGGCGAAGGACAGCTCGTCGACGTCGACCAGGAACCAGCGCGCGCGGGCGCCGTGCGGATCGTCGAGCCGGACCAGCACCATCGCCACCGGATCGACCGGCGCGTCGGCGGCGAGCGGCAGCGGTCCGAGCGCCCAGCGGAACGACAGCACGGTTCGCTCGGCGGCGGCCGCGTCGCCCGGGGCCGCCGGTACGCGGAACGAGCCGGCGACGCGCAGCCGGTCCGGCACCCGGTACGGGCGGCCCTGTCCAGCGGTGGCGTCGTCCCGCGGCCAGCGCTCCTCGAACAGGCGTCGCAGCGCGTCGAGGCGCACCGGGTCGCCGGGCTCGCCGGGGCGGTTCCCGTCCGGCTCGGGCCAGAATCGCGGCCGGAGCTCCGGGTCGGCCGGCGCCAGCTCGGCGCGGCGCCGGCGGCTCGCGCGGTCGAGGTCGCGCAGCGCCTGGTCGAGCTTCTCGAAGCCGCGACCGATCGCCGCCGCCCGGAACCAGGCCCCCTCGTCCGCGGCAGCGAGCGCGGCCTCGTAGCCTCGGCGCTGCTCGACCAGTCGTGCGAGCCAGCCGGCGAGCGCTTCGTCGAGGGCATCGAGGGCCGCGAGCTGGTCCTCGCGGCTGCCGGCGACGTCGGTCGACTGGCCGTTGACCTCGAGCGCCACGACCGTGCCGAGGTCGTCGCGGAGCTCGGTGGGGAGCGAGACGAGCCGGGCGCGCAGGTCGGCGGTCAGGCACGCGGCATCCTGCATCCCGAGCCACCGGAGCGCGCGCGACTCCAGCTTCGCTCGCGCGGCGTCCTCGGCGATGTCGTGCACGCGGTCGACGAGGCTCAGCAGGTCGTTCGTGTGCCTCTGCAGCGAGGCGGCGTCGATCGCCGCCCGCACCGGGTGGTCGTCGGGGACGCGCAGCGGGTCGGCACCCGTCGCGTCCGCAAGGCCACGCTGGCGAGCCGCGCGCAGGCGACTGCGCTGCTCGGTCATGCGCCGCGCGACCGCGCTCCAGTCGACGACCGACGCCGCGGCGAGCGGGCCGCTCGCGAACTCGTCGCCGAGCGCCCGCTGCAGCAGGGCGGTGGCGAGCCCTGCGGCCACGGTCGAGGTCCCCGCACGGTCCGCCTCGGTCGAGCCGAGCGGCTGCAGGAGCGCGTTGTCGAGCAGCCGCAGGTGGCCCGCGGCGATCGCGTGCAGCTCGGGCTCGCGCTCGGCGAGCTGGCGGGAGGTGTCGAGCTCCTCGATGCGCTGCCGGCTGTCGCGCACGGTCGCGATCCGCAGGCTCGACGCGGTGTCGCGCGGCAGCAGCGCGGCCAGCTCGCCGACGAGTCGCCGCAGTGCGTCCGCCACGGTCGTTCGCAGGCGTTCCGCACGGTCCCGGAGCTGCTCATGGTGTTCGCCGAGCTGTCGCGCGAGCCGCGCATCGTCGACTCCCCCGGTGGGCTCACCGCCGCCTGGCTGCACCGGCCCGGAAGTCGTCAACCCGGGGGGCTGGCCGGCGAGCGCCACGAGCGCAGCAGACATCCGACCCTCGGCGTGGAGCCCCTCGCAGCTCTGCAGGTGCCGGATCGATGCGGAGGTCGATTCGACCTCCTGCCGGGCGCGGTCGACCCACGCGCCCAGGCGCGTGAGCTGGTCGGGACTCCCTGGGCCGCCGGCGACGACGTCCTGCTGCGCCGCGGTGATCGCGTCGAATTCGCGCTCGTCGATCGCTCGATCCTCGAGTGCGCTGCGGCAGCGGTCCAACAGGCTCCTGGTGTCGAGGCGCCGCTTCTCCTCCGCGTCGATCTGCTTCGACAGCTCCTCGGCGAACGGAGCCAATCCCGTGAGCTCGGAGGGGATCACCTGCTGGAGCTCCGCTCTGAGCGCGCCGGCCGCACCCGAGTCGGGCGGCCAGTCGGCGTGCGTGCGCAGGACGTTGGCGACGGCCTCGACACGCGTGTCCGCCGTCGACGGTCGATGCGTCCAGAGCCACGCGAACAGGCTCACCAGCAGGACCGCGGCCGTGCCGTACAGCACGTTGAGCCGCCGGGCGACGCGGAGTCGCCGCGTGGCGAGACGGAGCGCCTGCGTTTCGGAGAGGCGCTGGCTGTCGAGCAGCTCGGCGACGGCCGTGAACGACTGCGGGCGGTCCGACGCCGCCCAGGTCGTCATCCGGATGATCGCCGCGTTCAGGTGGACCGGCACGTCAGGTCGGATCTCGCGCGGTGACAGATGCGTGCGCTTGTCGTCGAGCGTGAACTGCCTGACGCGACCCGGGTACAGCGAGGAGTCCTCGCACTCGAAGAACACCGCCGGTGCCGAGCGGCCGACCAGCGCGTGGTAGAACGTCGCGCCGAGGGAGTAGATGTCGCTCGCGTGGGTGGGGCGCTCGTCACGCCATTGCTCTGGACTCGCGTACAGCGGCGTGAACCCACCGCGAGCGTCCGGGTCGCGCGACGCGGACACGTCCGCCTCGCGGGCGAGGCCGAAGTCGGAGATCCTCACGTGTGGGACGTCGTCGACGTCCGACTTGAGCAGGATGTTCGCGGGCTTGAGATCGCAATGGACGATCCCTCCGCCCAGCTCGACCGCGCGCATGCCGGAGACGATCTCGCGCAGCAGCCGCTCCGCCTCGTCGATCGGGAGCCGACCGTCCGGCGTCGAACGCATGTAGTCGAGGAGCGAGCCGCGCGGGCAGTACTCCATCGTGATGTACGGCAGGTCGCGATCGCCGACCTTGGCGACCCCGGAGCGATACACGGTCGCCACGTACGGCGAGTCGACGCTGGCCGCGCGCCTGGCCTCACGGTGGAAGCGCTCGATGCTCCGCTCGTCGATGAACTCGGTGTGGATGAGCTTCATCGCCTCGCGGCGCGAGGTGCTCGGGTCCTCGACCAGGTAGACGACCCCCATGGCCCCGCCGCCGAGCCGCCGCAGGACGCGGTGCCCGTCGAGCTCGCGACCGACGAGCGTGTCCGCGTCGAACGCGAGCAGGTCCGGCGCGCGCGAGTCGCGCGCTGGGGAGCGCGACGGCCGGCGGGCCGTGCTCGGCTTCGCGCGAGAGCCGCTGTCGATCGTCGCGTCCGGGTCGAGCGTGACGTCCGGATCGATGGTCAGGTCGGAGCCGGTGGTCGGGTCCGAGTCGACCGTCCGGTCGCTATCGCTGGTCCTGCCGGTATCGCTGGTCCTGCCGGAATCGCTGGTCCTGCCGGAATCGCTGGTCCGGTGGATGTTCGCGGACGGGTCCGGGGCGACGGTCAGGTCCGAGTCGTGGGGTGCGCCGGAGTCGACGGTGACCTCGGCATCGCTGCCCGAGCCGGGACCGCCACCGGGGGACCGTGCGTCGGCCCGCTCGCTCCGAAGCGCATCCTGGTGCTCGTCCACGGTCACCTCCGATCCCTGTGGCGACCGGCGACCCGGTGACGATCCTCGGAGCGAGCTGGTGCGCCGAGGAGCGTCCGCGCACGGCCGGCGGCACGCCAGGCAGCTGGGGTCCTGCGGCAGACCCGGTGTCGCATCCCCAACTGGGCGCGAGGCTAGCGGCGGCGGCTCGACCCGACAAGCCGGGCCGGACCCGGGGGCGGGGTCGGCCCGGGTCGCACCGGCGCGCCGCCCATGGGGTCGGCCGCTCAGCTCTCCGCGCGCGCGGTCGCGACCATGCTCGCGAACACGTGCATGCCGTCGGGCTCGGCGGCGAGGCCCGCGGTGCGCCAGTCGGGGGCGTGGTGCGCCAGGTAGGCGCGGTCGGGGTGCGGCATCAGCGCGAGCACGCGGCCGGTCGCGTCGGTCAGTCCGGCGATGCCTGCCGGCGAGCCGTTCGGGTTGGCCGGGTAGCTCTCGGTCGGCTGCCCGTCGGCATCGACGTAGACGAACGCGACGTAGCCCTCCGCGCTCAGCGTGTGCGCGAGTGCCGCGTCGAGCGGCACGACGCGGCCCTCGCCGTGGGCGGCCGGCATCCGCAGCTCGAGGCCCTCGTCGAGGAACGTGCAGCGATTCGCGGGCGTGCGCAGCCGCACCCAGCGGCACTCGTAGCGGTCGCTCAGATTCGGGGCGAGCGCCACCTGCTGCACGAGCCGGTCGGGTGCGCCGACGCGCGGCAGCAGGCCGAGCCGCGCGAGCATCTGGAAGCCGTTGCAGATGCCGAGCGCGAGGCCGCCGCGCGCGACGAAGTCGACGAGCCGCGGGCCGAGCGACACGCCCAGCTCGTGCGCGAGCACCTTGCCGGCCGCGATGTCGTCGCCGTAGGCGAAGCCGCCCGGCGCGGCGAAGATCGCGAAGCGGTCGAGCAGCGCTGGCTCGCTGCGCAGGCGCTTGACGTGCACGTATTCGGGCGCGGCGCCGGCGCGCGCGAACGCGTCGAAGGTCTCGCGCTCGCAGTTGATGCCGGGGGCGCGCAGGATCAGGGCGCGGGGCGTCTTCACCGGACCTCCTCGGCGGCGCGGCGGTCGAGGTCGAGCGGGGTCTTGAACGCGTCGACGAGCGCGTCGACCGGCACGCGCGCGAGCTCGCGCGGCCCGTCGCGGATCACCAGGTCGCGGTGGGCGCGCGTGAAGCGGCCGAGGCGCGCGGCCGGCACGCCGTGGAGATTGGCGCGCAGGTCGGCGGCGCGGTCGGCCGGCACCTCGGCGAGGAAGCGGCTCGGCGTCTCGCTGAACAGCAGCTCCTCGGCGGCGGTCGGGACCGCGCCGTCGGCGAGCGCGGCGCGCGGCACCTGGGCGAGGTCGATCTCGACGCCGATGCGCGCGGCGATCGCCATCTCGGCGACCGCGGCCCCGAGCCCACCCTCGCTGAGGTCGTGGCAGGCGTGGATCGCGCGCGCGGCGATCGCGCGGTGCACGCCGCGCAATGCGTCGCGGCCGGCGTCGACGTCGACGCGCGGCACCGAGGCGCCGAGCGCACCGCGCGTCTTCCAGTAGACCGAGCCGCCGAGCTCGCGGCGCGTCGCGCCGACCAGCCACAGCTCGGCGTCGGCGTGCCGTGGTGCCGAGCCGATCGTGCGGGTGACGTCGGGGATCACCGACAGCGCGGTCACGAGGATGCAGCCGGGGATCTGGATCAGCCGCTCGCCGTCGCGGAACGAGTTGTTCAGCGAGTCCTTGCCCGACACGAACGGTGTGCCGTAGGCCTGCGCGACCCGGCACAATGCGCGCGTCGCGCGCACCAGCGCGCCGAGCTGCGCCGGATCCGAGCAATTGGCCCAGCTGTAGTTGTCGAGGATCGCGGTGCGGTCCGGGTCGCCGCCGAGCGCGACGATGTTGCGCAGGGCCTCGTCGACCGCGCACTCGGCCATCGCGGCAGGATCGATGCGGCTGTAGCGCGGATTGAGGCCGGACGACAGCACGACGCCGCGCAGCGAGCCGAGCTTGGGCGCGAGCACCGCGCCGTCGGCGGGACCGTCCTGGGCGACGCCGCAGAACGGCTTGCCGGCGCTGCCGGCCTGCACCTCGTGGTCGTACTGCCGGACGATCCACTCCTTGCTGGCAACGTTCGGATCGCGGAGCACGGCGAGCAGCGCATTGGCCAGATCGCGCTCCGGCGGCAGCTCGGGGTCGTGCCGCACCGGCGCGCGCCATTCCGCGTCGCGCTCGAACACCGGCACGCCGTCGTGCAGGAAGCGCATGTCCAGGTCGGCGTGCACGACGTCGCCGTAGCGCAGCACGAGCCGGCCGGTCGACGTGAAGGTCCCGAGCACGGTCGCCTCGACGTCCTCCTCGTCGCACAGCGCGAGCAGCCGCGGCAGGCGGTCCGCCGGGACCGCGAGGACCATGCGCTCCTGCGCCTCGCTGACCCAGATCTCCCACGGGGCGAGGCCCGCGTACTTGAGCGGCGCCGTCGCGAGGTCGACGTCGGCGCCGAGGTGCTCGCCCATCTCGCCGACCGCCGACGAGAAGCCGCCGGCGCCGCAATCGGTGATCGCGGTGAACAGCTCCTCGTCGCGCGCGCGCAGCACCAGGTCCATGACCTTGCGCTCGGTGATCGGGTCGCCGATCTGCACGGCGCCGCTCGACACGACCTCGCTCTCGGTATGCAGGCCGAGCGACGAGAACGTCGCACCGTGGATGCCGTCGCGCCCGGTGCGGCCGCCGACCGCGACGATGCGATCGCCGTCGCGCGGCTGCTTGCCGACCTTGTCGCGCGGCAGGATGCCGACGTTGCCGACGTAGACGAGCGGATTGCCGATGAAGTCCGGGTCGAAGTGCACGGCGCCGTGCACGGTCGGGATGCCCATCGGATTGCCGTAGTCGCGCACGCCGGCGACCACGCCGCGCAGCACGCGCTCGGGCGGGAGGCAACCCTTCGGCACCTCGGCCTCGGGCGTGTCGAGCGGCGCGAAGCAGAACACGTCGGTGCTCGCGATCGGGCGCGCGCCGCGGCCGGTGCCGAGCACGTCGCGGATCACGCCGCCGACGCCGGTCGCGGCACCGCCGAACGGCTCGATCGCCGATGGCCGATTGTGGGTCTCGACCTTGATGCAGACGCAGTCCTCGTCGTCGAACGCGACGACTCCCGCATTGTCCTCGAACACGCTCACACAGAAGTCGCGGTCGAGCTCGCGCGTCACGCGCGCGATCTCCGACTTCAGCAGGTTGTCGACGATCTCGGCGGCGCCGCCGGCGTCGTGGTCGACGAAGCGGATCCGGCCGGTCAGCGTCTTGTGCTTGCAGTGCTCGGACCAGGTCTGCGCGAGCGTCTCGAGCTCGATGTGGCGCGGCTCGCGGCCGAGCTCCCGGTAGTGCGCCTGGATCGCGCGCATCTCGCGCACGGTCAGCGCCAGCCCGCCGTCGACGCTCAGCCGCTCGAGCGCGGCGTCGTCCAGCGCGCGCAGCGGCACCTCGCGCGGCGCGAGGTCGGCGGCGCGGCCGGGCCCGGGCAGCCCCTCCGGCGGGGTGCCGAGCAAGACCTCCTGCACGACGTCGTTCGCGAGGCTGCGCTGCGCAGCGCGCCTGAGCGCGTCGTCGGACACGTCGGCGTCGCGCTCCGCGTCGAGCAGGAAGGCGCGGTAGGTGCCGGTCGGCAGCTCGGGCAGTCCACGGTCGCGCAGCGCCTTGCGCAGCGAGGCGGCGACCTGGTCGGTCACGCCGGCGCGCGGCCGCACCGTCACGCGGCCGCGGCGGGGGCTCGGATGCTCGTCGGGCGCCAGCACCGCGAAGCGGTCGGTGACCGGGTCGGCGAGCACGCAGCGCGCGACCGCCTCGACCGCCTCCCGCGACGCCTCGGCGCCGATCAGGTAGCCGGCCAGCGCGCGCACCGGCCCGCGCAGCGAGAGTCCCGCCCCGCGTAGCGCATCGCGCGCCGCGCGCCCGGCGGGATCGGGAAGATCGTCGCGCACCCGCACCTCGACGCGCCACGCATCGGCCATGCGCAGACGATGCCAGAGGCGCCGGGCGGAATCCACGGCGGGCGGCCCGGGCGCCGCGGCTCACGACCCCGGGAGCGAGAGCGGTGCGACGGCGTGGCGACGGGATCGGCCAGGGCGGTGCGCTCCGGCACCTGGAGAGCTCCGATGCCGGGGCTCCGCGAGTTCGGATCGTCGACCGCGACGTGCGTGCCCGCGCGCCGTGACCGGCGCGCGCGGGCCCCGCGGGGAACGTTCGCCGGTGGTCGCCGATCGCCCGAATTCCGCCGCCGATCGTGCCGCGGGCGCCGTTCGACGGCGCACCGCCGACGCCGTTGCCGGCTCGATCGAGCGCGATCACCTGCACGTGGAGCGGCAATCCGAGCAGCGCGGTCGAGCATGGGATCGGCGGGTGCCGATCGTCGGTGCTGTTGCGGTGTGCGACCGGAGCGGCAATGGCGACGTCGCCGTGCACGTTGCGACGCGGCGCATCGAACCCACCGAGACGCGACGGTCCGACCCGTCGATCGGGTCCAGGTCGCCGCCCTCCAGCTCGAGCGCATCGGCTCGGCCGCCCGGGCGGGCGTGACGCCCGCTCGCCGGAGTGACGAACGTCTCGGGACCGTCGGCCGGTAGCGTCCCCGATCGGAGCACCGGGCGGGCGATCCGGTCCGTCTGGCTCGCCCCCCGGCGGGCCCGGCCGCGTCACCTCGGGCGTGGTGGTCGAGGTGGCAGTGGAGGTGGTCGCCGCCCGACGGCCCGACGGGGCCGGGCGCAGGGGCGCGTCAGGGCGGCTTCGCGGCGCAGGATCCTCCGGCGCGCCGGACGATCCGGCCTGCTCGGAGCGGGTGTCTGGACGCGCTGATTCCCGCGCGCGCCCGAGCGGGGCGCCGACGCAACGGAGCTGGCGGCGGACAGCCCTTCCTCCGCCGCCCGGCGCTGGCGGTAGCGAACCGTTCTGCGGATCATCCGACCGCCCGGAGTGCGCAAGCCCTGGATCCCGCAGGTCGGCACTCGTGATGGACGACACGTTCCCGGATCACATTGCCCTGCTCCGCGCTGCCTGCGCGGGCGACTGCGCGGCGCAGGATCAGCTCGTCCTGCGGTTCCGCGGCCCGCTGCTGGAGCGGATCCGGATCATGCTCGGCCCCGACGCGCGCCGCTCGGCCGAGTCGAGCGACTTCGTGCAGGGCGTGTTCGTCGACGTGCTGCGCGACCTCGGGCGGCTCGGCAGCGTCGACGAGCGGTCCTTCCTGCGCTGGGCCACCCGGATCGCCCGGAACAACATCCTCGACGCGACGCGGCGGCGTCACGAGCGGGCCCTGAGCGCGTTCGCGAGCTCCTTCGACGTCGCCGGCGAGGGCGGCGCGGCATCGCCCGTCGACGCGGCTGCGCACCGCGAGCAGATCGAGCGGCTCGTCGACGCGCTGACCGCGCTCCGACCCGACGACCGCGCCGTGCTCGAGCTGCGCCATTTCGAGGGGCTCGGCTTCGCCGAGATCGGAAGCCGCATGGGGCGGAGCGAGAACGCGGTCCAGCTCCTGCACACCCGTGCACTGATCCGGCTCGGCGCGCTCCTGCGGGACGGCTGACGGCGCGCGGGGCTACCGCAGGTGGTAGACGACGCGGAGCCCGAGGAACGACACGACGAAGCTGCCGGGCCGGGCATCCTCGCTGGCGATGGCGAAGTCGGCTGCTCGCTCCATCTGGTTGGAGCCGCCCTTCACGACGTAGACGTCGCGGATGCCCCGGTACGGATCGGCGGTCGCCTCGGCCGCACTGCCCGCGAGGTCGCGCACGCCGTACGGACTTTCGTCGCCGAGCCGGCTGCCGACCGGCTGCAGCACCGGGGGCGAGACGGTCAGGTGTGCCTCGGTGAGCTGCGGCTCGAATACGTCACCCCACGGCAGGGCGCGCTGCGTGAACCCGCGCGCCGCGAGCTCCCATTCTGCGAGCGTCGGCAGACTCGCGCGCCACGGCGAGCCGGCGGCCTGCAGCTCGCGGTCGCGCCAGTCGACGAAGGCGCGCGCGTCCTCGTGGCTGATCGACTTGACCGGGAAGCGGGCGCGCGGGTCCTGGCGGTAGACCCTGGGTTTCATCTCGACCTCGTCGCGGATCGTGTAGACGAGGCGGCCACTCGTCGCGAGCTCGCGCGCGATGTGCGCGGCGACCTCCGGATCTTGCTGGAACCGATCCCAGTCGCCCAGCGTGACCTCGAAGCGGTCCATCCAGAACGGCGGCACGACGTGCTCCGTGCCGGCGGCGCTGGCGCCCGTGAGGCGGGTCGTGCCGCCGGGGATCCACACCACGTCGGCACCGGGCGGTTGGCTCGGCGGGTCGGTGACCTCGAGCGCACACGACTGCCCGGCCTCGACGCGGAACGGTGCGCGCAGCGGCGGCCCACCATGGCCGCCGACCGCCAGCAGGTAGTCACCCGGCGGCACCGCGACGATCGGCAATGGGGTCGTGCCGAGTCGGGCGCGCGGCGTGAGCCACAGCGGGTAGGCGGTCACGATCGCGGCGACCGCGATCGCGCTTCCCGCCGGCAGCGTGACGCGGAGCCGCTCGTCGCCGCGCACGACGGTCAGCGTCACAGCCGTCGGTGGCGGCACCGCCGCGAGGAGGTCCGCGAGCGTCCCGACCTCGATCCCGGAGCGCGTCTTCAACGTGCCGTCGCTCGGCACGGTGAGGCGCACGGCCTGCCCGCCCTCGGACTCGAGCTCCACTGCCGCAGCGGCGACCTGCGCGAGCCGCAGATCGGCCCAGCAGCCGAGCGGGGTGCCGGCGGCGCTGACCAGGCGATCCCAGGGCCGCACGCCGGCGGCCTCTGCGGGGCTGCCCGGCTGGACTGCCCGGATCCACAGCCCGCTGACCGCGGTGCGGCCCTCGACGCCGACGATCAGGTCGTCGGTCTCGAGGCCGGCCGCCGCGCGGGTCGCGGTCGCCCCGACGACGACGACGCAGGGGTCGCCGGGGCGCACGCCGACCTCGCGATCGGTCAGCTCCGCCAGGGTCGCCGCGTCGCACGGCACCGGCACCAGCCGGTTGCTCGGATCGTCGGCGCTGAACTCGTGGCGCGGCCGGTAGCGGAACAGGTACACCGCGCGGCCGGGCGGCGCGACCAGTGACACCTGACCGGGCGCGTCGAGCTCGGCGACGAAGCTGCCAGCGTCGTCGTTCTCGCGGATGCGCCGTGCGCACAGCCGCGCCCACTCGGCGTTGCCGCTCCGCTCCGCCCAGCGCCACTCGAGCACGAACAGCTCGGCGAGCAGCGCGCGGACGTCCGGGTGCTCGGGCGCGCCCGCGAGCGTCGCGGCCGTGCGCGCGTCCTCGGCCATGTGGGTCACGCGCAGGAACAGTGCGCCGCGTTCCGCATCGAGGCGCTCGCAGTCCTGCCCGATGCGGAGCGCCGCGAGGTACTCGTCCGCGGGCATCGGCTCGACGGCCATCACCGCCGCCGCGCGGTCGCGCTCGGCCGCGCGCTCGAGCAGGCGCGCATGCAGGTCGCGGAAGCCCGCCAGCTCGTCGCGGGCCAGGGCCCGCGCGCTGTCGAGGCGCAGCCCGGCGAGCGCGGCCCGCCAGCGCGGTAGCTCGGGCCGCGAATCGTCGATCGCCACCAGCTTGTCGATCGCCGCGGCGACGCCGGCCGCGTCGCCGTTCGCGAGGGAGCGCGCGCACACGGCAGACAGTTCGCGTAGCGCGGCGCGGCGCTGCAAGTGCTCGACGATCCGGGCTCCGCCGAGGACCGCGGCGACCCCGACGGCCAGGACGAGCGTGACCGCCACGGCCGGATTGCGGCGGAGCCAGAACCAGGCGCGGCGCGGCAGCGCGGGCGGCCGGGCGGCGATCGGCCGGAACGCCACGAATGCGCGGAGGTCGCGCGCGAACGCCGCCGCGGTCGCATAGCGGTGGCTCGGGACGCCCTCGATCGCCTTCGCACAGATGGTCTCGAGGTCGCGCGGCAGCCCGGGGAACGCGCGGCGCAAGGGCGGTGGCTCGCCCCGCGCGATGCGCAGGAGGAGTGCCGCGGTCGAGTCCGCGACGAACGGCGGCCGCCCCGCGAGCAGCTCGTAGAGGACCACGCCGAGCGAGTAGACGTCGCCCTGCGCGCTCGGTCGGGCGGCCGCGTCACCGATCGACTCCGGGGGCAGGTAGGCGGGCGAGCCGACGACGCCGAGCGAGGTCAGCGTCGAGTCGAACTCGGCGATGCGCGCGAGACCGAAGTCGATCAGCCGGACGCCGCGCGACGTGAGCATCAGGTTCGCCGGTTTGACGTCACGATGCAGGACGCCCTGCTCGTGTGCGTATTGCAGCGCATCGGCGGCATCCGCGACGACGCGAGCGACCCACGCGAGGTACGACGAGTCCGTCGTAGGCCACGGCTCCCCGATCAAATCGGCGACGTGCGCGATGGTCCGGTCGGCAGGTCGCACGGCGGCGAGACCCTGCGTCACGGCGTGCAATGGAGTGCCGTCGACCAGCTCCATTGCGAAATACAGCGCGCCGTCCTGCTCCCCGGCGGTGATCACCGGCACGATCCCCGGGTGTGCCAGCCGCGCGAGCGTCCGCGCTTCCCGTACGAAGCGCTCGACGCGACGCGGGTCGAGGGTCGCGAGGCCGGTGACGACCTTGACGGCGACCGGGCGATCGAGCGCGATCTGCCGTGCGCGGTAGACGACGCCCATCGAGCCCCGGCCGAGCTCGGCGACGAGCTCGAAGTCGCCGAGTCGCCGCGACGGCGCCGGCGGCGCGCCACCGAGCGCTTCCTGCGCGAGGCCGAGCTGCGCGAGCTCGCGCAGCGCGGTGGCGCGCCGGGCGGGGTCCGCGATGCGAGCGAGCTCGGCGTGCACGTCGACCAGCTCGCCGCGCGCGAGCCGCTCGGCACACGACGCGACCAGGCGTTCGACCTCGCCCGACTCGTCGCGGTCGTGTTGCATCGGTGGCCGAGTGTCCGGCGGGCCAACCGGCGGCACAAGGGGAGACGTCAGCCACCCCACAGCGCGGCCGACGGGGGATGTCCGTCACGACGGATGTCCTCGGCCATGGTCGCCGAGCACAGCCCCGAGAGCACGACCGGGCGGCGTCCGGGGCGTGCGTGCCGGCTCTCGAAGTGACCCGCGCGCCAGTCGGCGGCACCTGGCACGGAGGCGATGCCGAATCGGACGTGTACGCCCGGCCGAGCGGCAATGCAGCGCGATGAACATCCCGAATGCGCCGAGCGGTCGCAGAGGGATGCGACACTTGCTGCAGAATCGGTCCACGATCGCTCCCGAGTGGCGCGGTGCGAACCGGATGGGGCTCTCTTCTGTGAGACGACCGCGCCGTGAGATCGCCAAGCGAGAGGCAAACGGGATCCGCCGCCGTCGCCGTCGAATCCGGCTCGTCCGGAAGGCGTGCCGGCAAGGTCGGAGGACGTCGTTGCTACTCGGAGTGGGGCTTGTCCGGCCGTGTCCCGGATCGCAGCGACGACGACCTCGCCTGCGCGGCGTCGAACGTGCGGAAGGCAATCCGCTCCGTCGCCGATGGTCAAGATCAGCGTCGTCCGGGTCGCGACGTGCTGAGCGGGCCCAGTCTGCCTCCGGACGGCTAGATGGTGCATGCGCATCAGCCGGTTGCCGACAACCGGTGAGACGAGCTACTGTCGAGTGCCGTACCGTTGCGATCGAGAAGACCCCGGAGGGCCTGATGAGCGATTCCGACCCGGTGCCCGAGGAAGCCGACCTGGACTCGGTCTTCGCCCGCTGCCTGGAGCGCATTGACGATGAAGGCGACGGTGCGTTGGAGCTGGTGTGCCGGGAGCATCCTGAGTTCGCGGACGAGCTGCGTGCCCGGCTGGGCCGACTGCGTGCGGCCGGGATCGTGTCCCGAGGAGCGTCTCGACCCGAGCGGATCGATCGTTATCGGATCCTCGATGTGCTCGGCGAGGGCGGGATGGGTACGGTCTACCTCGCGGAGCAGAGGGAGCCGGTGCGCCGTCGGGTGGCGCTGAAAGTCATCAAGCTCGGCATGGACAGCCGGCAGGTGATGGCACGGTTCGAAGCGGAGCGTCAGGCGCTCGCGATGATGAACCACGACAACATCGCGCGGGTGTTCGATGCGGGTACCACGGATACCGGGCAGCCGTTCTTCGTGATGGAGCACGTCGCGGGTCTGCCGATCACCGAGCATTGCGACATGCACCAGCTCGGGACGAAGGAGCGACTCGAGCTGTTCCAGCAGGTCTGTTCCGGAGTCCAGCACGCTCACCAGAAGGGAGTCATCCATCGCGACCTGAAGCCAGGCAACGTGCTGGTGTCGGTCGAGCAGGGCAGGGCGGTGCCGAAGATCATCGACTTCGGGTTGGCGCGGGCGACGGATCACGGGCTGGTCGCGGCGACGATCTTCACGGAGCTCGGGCAGATCATCGGTACGCCGGAGTACATGTCGCCGGAGCAGGCGGAGATGACGACCCAGGACATCGATACGCGCACGGACGTGTACTCACTGGGCGTGATGCTGTATGAACTGCTCGTCGGAGAGCTTCCTTTCACGCGGCGCGAACTGCGCGAAGCCGGGCTGCTCGAGATCCGTCGCAAGATCCGCGAGGATGTTCCGCCGAAGCCGAGCACGCGCCTGTCGAGTCTCGGCGAAGCATCGACGACAGTGGCTCGAAAGCGGAACACGAGCGCAGGTGCCCTGGCCCGAGAGCTCGAGGGCGACCTCGACTGGGTCGTGATGATGGCGCTCGACAAGGACCGCAATCGCCGATACGCCTCGGCCACCGAGCTCGCTGGCGACATCGGCAAATACCTCTCCCAGCAGCCGGTCGACGCGCGTCCCCCGACGGTGGCATACCGGATGCGCAAGTTCTGCTCGAAGTACCGTTCCCAGGTCACCGCGTTCGCCGTCGTGCTGCTGACGCTCGTAGCGGGCATCGTGGGAACGTGGCGCAGCCTGATCCGCGAGCGCCAGCAGCGAGGCATCGCGCAACGGATGTCGAGCGAAGCCGAACGACGGGCGACGGAAGCGGTCGAGGCCGTACGACGAGAGCGACGCGGCGCGTACCTCGCGGGCCTGTTCTCGGCGCAGGCGGCGATCCAACTCGACGATGTCCGGGCGGCACGCGAGCGCCTCGACGAGACGCCACCGGAGCACCGTGCCTGGGAATGGCGGTATGCCTACGCCTCGCTGGACGAGTCCCTGTGGAGACTCCCGAATCGCCTCATGGCGGGCCTCGACCCCCTCGGCGAGCGCCTGCTGGTAATCGACGGCAGCCGGGAAGCGGAGATTCGATGGCTCGACGGACGCGACGTGCCCGTCAGACTGATCGGTCATTCGGCTGCAGTCACCGACGCCGCCTTCAGCGCCGATGGTGCGCGGGCGATCACCGGCAGCTTGGACGACACCGCCAGGATCTGGGACGTGAGAACCGGCGATCCGGTGGCTGTGTGTCGGGGCCACGAGGCCGCGGTTGTCGACGCCGAATTCGATGCGGCAGGCCGCCGGGTCGTCACGTGTTCCTTCGACGGGACGATCCGGATCTGGGACGCCTCTGACGGGAGCGAACTCGTGTGCATCACTTGCGAGGATGCGAGTATCGAGGAACCGGGCCCACCTGACCGGGAGCGGACACTTGGGGATATCGCTTCGCAAGGGCGGGCATTTCGCAGGCTGGCCGTCGATCGAACCGGCGAGCGGTTGATCGTGGTGTCGGCGGCGGCACGTGTGAGGCTCTTCGACCTGACGACGCGCGAGCTGCTCCGGGAAATCGACGCGCGCGACGCAGAGTTCGATGCTGAGGGGAGGCGATTCGTCACGCGCGGAGATTCCGTCACGGTATGGAACGCGAGGTCGGGTGCGAGGTTGCTGGATCTCGACGAGCGAAGCGCCTACCGAGCGCGATTCGATTCATCCGGAGCCCGTATCGCTACCGTGTCGCAGGACGGATTGACGACGCTATGGTCTGCAGATTCGGGTGATCGATTGCGCGTACTGCCGACACGGAACGCCAGAGACGTTCGTCCGGCTCCAGACGGAAGGTACTTGATCGTGATCGGTGCGTGGAGCCGGGTCGCGGAGGTGTGGGACACCCGGACGGCATCGCTGGTGCGCAAGCTGCGGCATGACGCCGTCGTCCTCGGAACGACCATCTCTGCGGACGGGTCGAGAATCCTGACGCAATGTGAGTCGTTCGCAAGCGACGGGTCGAGGGGACTCGAGCGCTTTTCGATCTACGCCTGGGACGCTGCTGATCATGATGGATCCCGGGACGTGGCACGACACACCGCAGACATCAGGTCGGTGGAACTCGGCTCCGATGGGCGCACGATCGTCACGGCGACGGAGCATGGCGTATGCCTATGGGATGCGGTGTCTGGCCGTCAGGTGTCGGTACTCGTGACGGCAGACGAGCAGGAGGCTCGTCGGGCTGTGCTCAGCCCGGGGCTCCGCTGGGTTGCCGCGGAGCTCGGCAACTCCGTCAGCATATTGAATGCCGACACCGGTGTGGTGGAGCGGAGGCTCGGAGGTTATGGCGGCCTGCGTGCGGCGTCGTTCGCGGTCGACGGCCAGCACATCCTGCTCTCGCGCGGCGACAAGATCGTGATGCTGGAGACGCGGGGCTGGACGCCGGTGCGCGAGTTTCACGTGGACGGTGAAGTGGCCGACGGGGTCGTGTTTCTGGTCGATCGCCCCCTTGCGCTGAGCTGGCACGTCGAACGCCCGCGAGACCCGAGGCAGCTCCCGTCGGATCTGGTCATGGACTCGGACGTGTCGCTCTGGAGCGTCGAGACAGGCGAAGTACTCGCGACGCTCGAGCACTCGTCGTGGTTGCTCGGCCTCGATCCGGTGGTCGGACACCGTGGCGGGCTCGTGGCGACAATGGACCGCAGCGACGTGATCCTCTGGGATGATACGGGGCAACGCGTCCGGAGACTGGCCGGAGACGGCTCACCGATCCTGCAAGCGGCTTTCAGCGCTGATGACTCGTTGCTGCTGACCGTGTCCGTGGCCGGAACGGTTCGGATCTGGGACATCGAGACCGGAACCGAGTCCTGCGTTCTGCCCGACGTCGGGCTGGGGGTGTCCTGCGGGGACTTCCATCCGGACGGCAGGCGGTGTGCGACGGTGTCGAGGGACGGAGTGGTTCACGTACACGATGTCAGGACCGGGCGTGAGCTACTGTCGCTCCGCGGCGAATCGGGTGGCCTCCCGGTAGTCCACTTCGGTCCGGAGGGCGACCGTCTGCTGACGGCGGCCGGACGTGACCTGTCGCTGTGGTCGGCCATCGCGCGTTCCACCAGGGATGAAGTCGAGCGGGCGGAGCGGGGCGCAGACGACGAGGCGCGTGCGATCCTCGCGGACGCGGTACGTCGGTGGGGATCGCTGGAGCTGGCGGCGACCGCGATTCGCGGCGGTGAGGAAGCCGCCGCGGGCATGCAACGAGCGGTTCTGCGGCTGGTGCGACGGGAGACCGCGAGGCAACGCGAGGAGGCCAGGAGGATCATCGAAGGTCTGGTCGCGACTCTCGTGGCTCGGAGTGACGTGTACGCGGCCGTGCGGGGGATGTCGAACCTCGCTCCGTTCGTGCAGAGATGCGCGCTGGAAATGGCGCTCGACACACCGACCGATCTGGAAGTCGCGCGGGAGTATTGGCGTCGGTTCGTCGCGCTCCGTGCGCCGAACGAGTCGCTGGAAGCACGCGTCCGGGAGTTCGTCGATCGACGTCCCGGGCAGTGGTACTCTTGGTTGCTTGGGGCTGCGATCCGGTATCGGCGCGCGAACTACGATGAAGCTCTCGTCAGTCTCGACCGGGCACTCGAGCTGGGCGCAGAGAGAGCGGCGACCCTCTTGCTTCGTGCAATGGCGGAGAAGCAGCTCGGTCGCGACGGCCAGGCGAGTCGGACAGTCTCGGAGATCGGCGGCGTCGCGGGGTGCTGGTTCGCCATCGATGAGCTTGCCGTGGAGGCCAGCGAGGTGCTGGGGCTGCAGGTGAGCGAGCTCATCCGGAGCGACGAAGGGGTCGCCCTCGGCACTCGCACCGATACGAGACGAGCGTCGCCTCGCGATTGGAGATCGGATCCCCGGGCGTTCTTCGAGAGGATGATCGTGTCGACGGCGACGGGTGGGCTCGTCGGCGTGGCTGTTACGATGGGCTTCCCGACACCGACGGAGGCGCCGGACGGCAAGGCGATGGACTTGGAACTGTCTCTCCGGTTCGCGCGCGGAGGCTCGGGTCCCGCAGCAATGCCAATCGACTATATTCGAGCACTGGTGTTCAATTGTCAGTCTCAATCGGAGTGCTGGAAGCTCCGGGACTTACGACTTCGGGATCACGCGATCCGGGATGGCGGGTCGGCGAGTCGAATGGTGCCGGGCGGGGCGACCGATATCCCGCGTTTCGTCGTAGAGAACCTCGTGTTCGCACGCCGCGACCCGGAGCCTCCGATTCCTGGGATCTACATCGCACTCCCCGATAGCCGAGACGTCCTGGATCACTTCTGGGAAGTCTGGATGAGGGTCGCGTGCGGCGCGGAGCCGGATCCGGCGGTGCGCGATGCTGCGAGTTCGGAACAGGCAGCGGTCGCAACGGGGAGCTGCGCCACACTCCGTTTGCTGTCACTGGAATTGAGTGTCCCGGCGGACGGTGGGTTGCCGTCACTCGCGATCGAAGTCGCCGTGGAGGGCTCGAATTGGCGTGAGTTCCCACAGGCGGTGGAGAGTGCGCTCGCTGCGGAGGACGTTCAGGGGTGGTTCGCCAGCGTGCGGAGCGACTCAGAACCGGTCGAGTTTCCGGACGCGACCGGAGGGTGCCATCGGCTGACGCTCCGCCCGGTGCTGTCGGCCCCGACGAAAGGTCGATAGCGGGGGGGGGAGCTGCGTGATTCGAACAGGGCGTCGCGACTCCTTTTGATCGGCGAGGCGCACGCGGGGGCAGGTCGGCATCGGAACGGCAACGGAGGCGACTCGCCGAGCCGGGTTTCGAAGACGGAGTTCCGACGACCGGTGTTGGACGAATCGGTCGCGCCGGTGACCCGCACGGCCGCCGTGTGCGGGTCGGCAGCGACGAACCACCCGTCGTCAGGACGCAGCTGCCGGCGTTCGGCCGCGAAACCGTGGATACGGGGACGCGACGTTCGCGGATATCGGGCCTGTGCCCCTGGTGCGGTTTGCGGATGGCCCGGACGAAGCCGCGGCCGAGGTCCGCGGGGAGCTCGATGTCGCCGAGTCGCCGCGACGGCGCTGGCGGCGCGCCACCGAGCGGGACCTGTGTGAGGCCGAGCGGCGGGGGTTCGCGGAGCGTGGCGGCGCGGTAGGCGGGGCCCGCGATGCGGGCGAGCCGGGCGTGCAGGTCGACTACTTCGCTGCACGCGAGCAACTCGGCACGCGACGCGACAGGGCGCTCGACCTCGTCGGCCTCGTCGCGGTCTGGTCGTATCGGCGGCGTGGTGCCTGCCGGGTCGCACGACGCGGCCACCGGCGACGCCAGCGTCGCAGCGGCCCGTCCGCGGTGCGCTCGGAATCGGCAAGATCGTGTCGGGAAGATCGTCGGGGCGCGAGACCCCGTGACCCGTCTACTGCGACGACGTTCACCCAGGCCGCGGGGCGCGCCGAGCGATTGCCGTCGATGTGCGATCCGGCAGGGACGACGGTCCCGACATCCGATCGCGCAGCCGGCCCTCCAGCGCGGTCCGCTCCGATCGCCACGACCGCCCGCGCGGAGATCGACGACCCCGGGCGGCCCGGCGTGCTGCATTGGACCTCAGGGAAGACCCGTGCCGTGCGTTCGCTTGCCCTGCGCGGAACGCATAGGGATAATCGAATCCCGAGACTCTCGAGCGCGGAACGCTTCGGTCTGCTCGCACTGGAGGCGCGACATGTCAGGCATCGTCGGCTACGGCGCGTACATCCCTCGCAACCGGATCACGTCCGAGGAGATCGCCAGGCAGTGGGGGAAGGATCCGCGCTCGATCCAGCGCGGGCTCCTGTTGGAGGAGAAGTCGGTGCCGGGCATCGACGAGGACACGATCACGATCTCGGTTGCCGCGGGGCGCGACGCGCTGGCGCGGGCCGACGTCGATCCGCAGCGCGTGGGTGCGCTCTACATCGGCTCGGAGTCGCATCCGTACGCGGTGAAGCCGAGCGGGACGGTCGTCGCGGAGGCGCTCGGGATCGGACCCGAGGTGCACGTCGCGGACTTCGAGTTCGCGTGCAAGGCGGGCACCGAGGCGATGTTCGTCGCATTGTCGCTGGTCGACTCGGGACGGGTCGAATACGCGATGGGCATCGGTGCCGACACGTCGCAGGGGGCGCCGAACGACGCGCTGGAGTTCTCGGCGTCGGGAGGTGGCGCGGCCTACCTGTTCGGTCGGGACCGGGTGCTGGTCGACGTGCTCGAGACCTACAGCTTCACGACCGACACGCCGGACTTCTGGCGCCGCGAAGGGCAGTTCTATCCGCGCCATGGCGGCCGGTTCACCGGCGAGCCCGCCTACTTCAAACACGTCGAGGCGGCGGCTCGCGGAATCCTGGCGCGCAGCGGATTGAAGCCGGAGGACTTCCGCTTCGCGGTGTTCCACATGCCGAACGGGAAGTTCCCGCTGGCGGCGGGCAAGGCGCTGGGCTTCACGAACGAGCAGATGAAGACCGGTCGGGTCGTGACGACGATGGGCAATACCTACTCCGGGTCGTCACCGACCGGGCTGGCCGCGATCCTCGACGTCGCCGAGCCGGGCGACCGGATCCTGATCACGTCGTTCGGCTCCGGGGCGGGCAGCGATGCGTTCGTCCTGCAGGCGACCGACCTGCTCCCGTCGCGACGGGAGCTCGGCGCGACCGTGCGCTCGATGCTCGACGGTCCGCGGCGTTACCTGACGTACGGGGAGTACGCGAAGTATCGAGAGAAGATCATCCTGAACCACTGAGGGTGTAGCGATGCGCGAAGTCGCGATCGTCGCGGCGGGCATGACCCGGTTCGGCGAGCTCTGGCAGACGAGTCTGCGCGATCTGTTCGTCGACGCCGCGACCGAGGCGTTGAACGCGGCCGGTGTCGACCGGCTGGATGCGATCTTCGTCGGCAGCATGGCGAGCGGCCAGTTCGTGGGGCAGGAGCACATCGGCCCCCTGTGCGCCGATCACCTGGGGATGGCCGGCGTCGCCGCGATGCGGGTGGAGTCCGCGTGTGCCTCGGGGGGCATGGCGCTGCGTGCCGGATTCGCCGAGGTCGCGTCGGGCCTGAGCGATCTCGTGCTGGTCGCGGGCGTCGAGAAGATGAACGACGGGGCCGACGCGACCGCCGTCCTGGCGACCGCCGCCGACCAGGAGACGGAGGCCTACCAGGGCGTCACGTTCCCCGGGCTCTACGCGATGATCGCGCGCGCCCACATGGAGACCTACGGCACGACCGAGGAGGAGCTCGCGGCCGTCGCGGTCAAGAGCCACCGACACGGCGCGTTGAACCCGAAAGCGCAGTTCGGTCGCGTGGTCGACCTCCAGAGTGTGATGACCTCGACGCTGGTCGCGGATCCATTGCGCCTGCTGCACTGCTCGCCGGTCACCGACGGCGCGGCGGCCGTATTGCTGTGCCCGCTCCGCGACGCGAAGCGGTTCACCGACCGACCCGTGAAGCTCATCGGCAGCGGGGTCGCGACCGGAGCGATGGCCCTGGCCGACCGCGCCGACCCCGCGTTCCTCGACGCCGTGCAGCTGTCCGCCGAGCGGGCCTACCGGATGGCGGCGATCGGTCCCGGCGACGTCCACGTCGCCGAGGTGCACGACTGCTTCTCGATCGCGGAGATCTGCTGCATCGAGGCCCTCGGGCTGGTCGAGCGCGGCCACGGTCGCCACGCCGCGCCGTCCGGGGAGACCGCGCTCGGCGGGCGCGTGCCGGTCAACACGAGCGGCGGCCTGAAGGCGAAGGGTCACCCGGTCGGCGCGACCGGCGTCGCGCAGGTCATCGAGGTGTTCGAGCAGCTGCGCGGCGAAGCCGGCGATCGGCAGGTGGCTGACGCGCGCTTCGGCCTCACGCAGAACATGGGCGGCTCCGGCGCGAGCTCCGTCGTCCACATCCTGGAGAGGGTCTGACCATGCCGAGTCCGAGATACTGGCGCGAGATCCCCGGGCGCTATCGCCTGGAGGCGGGACGCTGCCACGGCTGCGGAAAGGTCGTCTACCCGACGCGCCGGATCTGCCCGGCGTGTCGCGGGGCGGAGTTCGAGCCGGTGCTCCTGTCGCGGCGCGGCAGGGTCGTGACGTCGACCGTCCTGCGCGTGTCGCCCGACGACTTCGTCATGGAGAGTCCGTATGCGATGGCGATCGTCGAGACCCCGGAGCGGGTGCGCCTGATGGTGCAGGTGACCGACTGCGAGCCGAGCACGGTGCAGCCGGGCATGGAGGTCACTCTCGAGTTCCGGCTGATCCGCAAGGAGGGTCAGTCGGGCATTCTCTGCTACGGACACAAGGCGGTGCCGGTCGTCGCGGCCGACACGGCGAGGAGCCGGTGATGACCAGGGTCCAGGTGTGGATCGAGATCCCCGACGACGAGCTGCCGGCGCTCGAGCACGAGGCCGAGCGCGAGAACCGCACGGTCGAGACGCTGGTCGAGCAGATCGTGCAAGGGCTCTGGGAGGAGATGCGGCGCGAGGAGGAAGAGGGGACCGACCACGACATCTTCCCGAGCTGAACAGCAGCGCTCGGCGATGTCGATCAGCCGGGCGAGCGTGCGGCCCGGTCGCCGTGCTGCTCCAGGAAGCGCGCAATGCGGGCGCGTTGCTCGGCGCGGGCCTCGTCGAAGTCGATCTGCGATCTGCGCACGGTCAGCAGGAACAGGTCCTGCGGGCTCGGCGAGCCGCGCTCCAGGATCTCGGCGATCGCCGCGTCGAGGTGCTCGTCCCAGTGCGGCTGCCGGCCGTCGAGGTCCGTGATGCCGTAGTGCCGGGCGACGTCCCAGGACGTCAGCGCCCGGCCGGCGTGGCGGCGGACGTCCGGATCGGCGGCGAGCGCGGCGATCGCGCGCCCGACGAACATGGGTGTCTCGGAGTGCGCGAAGTGGGGATCGACGGCGATGGCGTCGCGCCAGTTGGCTTCGGTCACGCCGAAGTGGTCGAGCACGGCTTCGGAGCGCAGGAAGCCCGGGGTGATCGCGAGCGCGGTCACCGGCGTGTCGGCGAGCTCGACCGCCATCGCGTAGGCGAGCCGGATGACGGCGGTCTTGCAGAGGTCGTAGAAGAGCTGCCCGCGGTAGCCGTGGAACGCCCCGTCGGTGACCTCGACGACGAGCCCGCCGCTGCCGCCGAGCATCAGCGGCACGCCGTGGCGGCTCGTGATGACGTGTGTGTGGACCGCGCGCTGGAGCATCGCGAAGCCCTGCCGGACGTCGAGCTCCCAGAACCGCTTGCCCCACTCGGTCAGCGCGTCGCCGCCCCAGATGTCGTTGACGAGGATATCGAGCCGTCCTTGGTCGGCACGGATGCGCTCGACCAGCGCGGCGACCGCGGCCTCGTCGGTGTGGTCGACGCGGAGCGCGATGCCGACCCCGCCGGCGGCCGTCACCTGCTCGGCGGTCTCCTCGATCGTCTCCGGCCGCGCCGCGTCGACGGCTCCCGTGCGGCTGCTGCGACCGGTGCAGTAGACGACCGCACCGGCCTCCCCGAGCGCGCGGGCGATCCCTCGACCCGCGCCGCGCGTGGCGCCGGCGACCAGCGCGACCCGGCCTCGTCGTGGCATGGCCGCAGCCTACGGTGCCACGGCCCACTCCGCATCCCGGCGGTCAGGGTCGGATCTCGAAGCTGGCGGCGCGCGACGTGAAGTACGCGCCGGCGCCGAGCAGGGCGGCCTGGGCGGTGACACCGAGCGCCGGGGCGCCGCAGGGCAGACCGATCGGCAGTGGCTGCACCGCGGTGCCGGCCGCGGAGATGCCGACCGGGCCGAGCATGATCGAGAGCGCCGGATCGACCAGCAGGTTGCAGCCGGGGGCGAAGGGGGGTGCGGGCAGCGCGATCGGCGGGATCGGTGCGGCGAGGCTGACCAGGAAGGCCGCGACGCCGCCGGCGGCGCAATTTCCGCGGCGGAGCTCGAGCTGGAAGCCGGGGTTCATCGGCGTCGCGGCGCCGCCGCCGAGGTGGACGTCGGCGGGGCGGACGCCACCGCAGAGCGGGCCGCAGGTGCAGGAGCTGCCCCGCTCGAGCTGCAGGTCGACCTCGACGAGGAAGTCGTTGCCGGCGGCGGTCTGCTGCAGCACGACGCCGAAGCGCAGGTTGTACGGACCGCGGCGGTAGACCTCCATGCCGCCCGCATTGCCGCCGATCGCGAGGTTCCCGAAGGTGACGTCGGTGCCGGGGCGGATCGGCAGGCCATTGCAGTACTCGGCGTCCTGGATCACGACGTTCACCGGCGCCGGGTGGCAGGGATGCGGGTAGGCGCCATTGGCGAAGAAGAACAGCCGCCGTTCGACCTGGTCGTAGCCAGCACCGATGATGCCGTTGAGGCCAGCGGGCATCGGCGGGAGCACGTTGACGACTCCGGCGACGATCTGGAGTGGATATGCGTTGCCGACCTGATCGGCGGCGAAGAGCTGCCACGGACCGCCGGGCACGAAGGCGAGCGCGCGGATCGTGCCGAGCGCGGCGGCAGGACCGCTGGCCGCCACCGGCAGCGACGGCAGGAACCCGCCGCCCCCGATGTCGAAGCGGTGCAGCACGCCCGCGCCACCGGCGCCGAGCTCGTGGCCGCCGAACAGGATGTTGCCGCCGTCCCAGGCGAGGTCACGGATGCCGGCGGGGCTGGCGGTCGGCGGCTGGTTGTGGACGGCCACCATGGCCCCGGCGGCGTCGAGCTCGTACAGCAGGTGCGGGCCGCCCGCGACGAGCTGGCGCGCGGTGACCCAGAAGCGGACGACTCCACCGAGGGCGCTGCGGGCGACCCCCAGGCAATTCGGGTTGCCGGTGGCCGCGAGCAGATCGATCGGGAACGGTCCGGCGGCCAGGTGGCCGTATTGTGCGGTCGCGGCGACCGTCAGGATGCCCGCGAGGACGGGCGCGAGCGTGGTCTTCGACATCGGACTCGGTCTCCTGTCTGCAGCCGACCCGGTGGCGGCCGGCACCGGTGCGGTGGCAGCCGACCTGCCGGGGACGAAGGGAGAAGCACCGGATGCGCGGACTCGTCACGGCGGCCGATGCGCGCGGCGGGTCAGCGGCACCGCAGCTCGCGGCCGTCGGTGACGCGGACCAGACCGTTCGGGGCCTGCGGATCGAGCACGAAGCCCTGCGCGAGCAGGTCGACGCCGACGAGTCCGGCGGGGATCGGGGGGCCGTTGCCGAGCAAGGTCGGCACCATTCCCGCCGGCAGGAACATCGCGGAGTGACCCACCAGGATGCCACGCGGCATGCCGATGGGCGGTTGCGCCGGCAGCAGGTCGAGCGCCAGATGCGCGAGCGCGCCACGGTGCATGCCGCGCGGCGACTCGATGCACAGATCGAGCCGGTCGCCGGCCCGCAGCTCCACTGCGTCACTGCCGGAGACGTGAGCGATGTGGCCGTCGACCAGCGCGCGGAGCGCCAGATCGTCGACGGGCCCGGCTCGGTGCAGCAGCGTGATCGGCCCGACCTCGTAGGCGCCGACGTCGACCAGCGGTGTGCCGGTCCAATGGCTGTAGGGGTGCTGCTCGAGGGCCTCGCCATCGAGGTCCGTCTGCAGGTGGGCTCCCGCGATCGCGTCGTTGTCGCCGGCATCGACACAGGGGGAGCCGGCCAGCGCCGGGTGCGGGATCCGCAGGTCGTCGTCGTCGGTGCCCTCCTCGCCGTCGGGACCGTCCGGATCGATCATGTGCGGATCGTCGTCGAAGTTGCCGGTGCCCGGCAGGCCGGCGATGTCGCGCACGCAGCAGTGGACGATCGTCGGCGCCGTGCCGGTGGCCGGCGCGACGTCGGCGTCGTAGCCCGTCGCGGCTGTCGGTGAGCGAGCAGTTGCCGACGTGCTGGTCGTCCTCGACGAGACCCGAGCAGTAGATCGCGCCGCCGCGCCCAGCGAAGTCGTCCTGCGGCACGCGATTCCCGCTGAACGCGCTGTTCCACACCCGGACGTCGCCCGGTCCCATGGAGATCGCCCCACGCTGGAGCGCCTCGTTGCCGAGGAACCGGCAGCGGTCGATGTGGATCTCCGCGGCGGTGTTGTAGTCGACCGACGCGGTGATGGCACCGCCGCCGATGCCGGCGCTGTTCCCCGCGAAGATCGAGTCGGTGATCGAGACCGAGCACTCGTGCAGGGTGAAGACGGCGCCGCCATTGGAATCTGCGTGGTCGTCCTCGAACCGGTAATGGTCGACGGACAACCGCGAGCTGCGGATGCGCAGTCCGGCGCCGGTGCCGGCGAGGCCCGCGGTCGACGACCCGCCGTAGCCGTCGGCGATCGTCAGGTCCTCGAGGCGGGCGCCGTCCACGTTCACGGCGGTGACGACGGTCCGGCAGTCATCGGTCCGGTCGCGGGCGTCGCCGATCTCGCCGCTGAGCACGGTACGGGACACCGCGCTCTGGAACAGGAAGCCCGGCAGGTACCCGCCGCGGACCGTGACGCCGTCGACGAGGTGGAACGTGTCACCCCGCCGGGTGCCCGGGGTGTGCGTGCCGTCGGTGACCAGGATCAGCGTCACCGAGGATCGGTCGCGGCGCGGTCCAGCGCGGTGCGCAGGTTCTGGAGCGGGGCGAACCGGCTGGTGCGGGCGGTGGAGTCGGACCCCGAGCCGAGGTCGTCTATACAGTGTCTGCGCCGTTCCCCCGGCGGCGCAGGTGAGCAGCGCCGCGAGTGTCATGGCGACGGTCAGGCGGGTCGTGGTCCTGGAGGTTCCCTGTCTTCCGGGAAGCGACGCGCGGCGCGTACCGTCACGACGACCCGCGGCGCCGCACGCCGGACGACCGCGCTCGAATGTCGTCCGCCCGGCTCGACTTCGTGCGATCGGTCGGGTCTGCTCGGTCGCGGTCCGGCCGGCCCGGTGGTTCCCGCGGCCGTGCGCCGCGGCCGTTCCGCCGGATTCCCGCCATGCTCACGACCCGCCAGCACCGGCTGGCCTCCGACACCGGCCGAGCGCGATGGGCGCTCGCCGCTGCGCTCGGCGTGCTGGTCGTCGGCCTGCTCGCGTGGTGGGGCGTGTGGCGGGGGCAGTACGTCTTCGACGACCACCCGGCGATCGAGCGCAATGGTGCGCTGCTGCGCGGGGACTTCCTCGGTGCGGCGTTCGGCGACGTGCACCAGCCGCTCGCCGGCCGCCCGCTGACGGCGCTGTCGTTGGTCGTCGACTTCCGGTTGTGGGGCGACGGGCCGTTCGGACCGCACCTCGGCAATCTGCTGTGGCACCTGCTGAACGGCGTGCTGCTGCTCGCGGTCGTGCGGCGCGCACTGCTGGCGCCGAACGTCCGCGGCGCGCTCGGACCGGGGCGGGCGACGGCGTTCGCGTTCGCGGTCGCGGTCGTCTGGGTCGCCCATCCGCTCGCCGGCGATGCCGTCGCCTACGCGACGCAGCGGTCGACGCTCGTGTTCTCGACGTGTCTGCTGGTCGCGCTGCTGGCGCTGCTGCGCGACGCCGGCTGGCTCGCCGTCGTCGCGACCGCGCTCGGCATGGCGGCGAAGGAGGACATGGTCGTCGCGCCGATCGTGCTGCTGCTGTTCGAGCGCGCGTTGCTCGCGCCGTCCTGGGCGGCCATGCGGCCGCACCGCTGGCGCCACGCCGCGCTCGCGTCGACCTGGCTCGTGCTGCTGCTGTGCGTCGTCGCGAGCCCCGTCAATCCCACGGTCGGCTACCGCACGGTGCCGCGCATCGCGGCCCTCGAGTGGCTCTACACGCAGGCGCCGGTCGTGCTGCACTACCTGCGCCTCGCCGTCTGGCCGGCGCCGCTGCGCGGGGCGTACGACCAGGACTATTTGCGCACGCTCGGGCCGGCGCTCGCGCCCGGTGCGGCCGTGCTCGGCGTGCTGATCGCCTCGCAGCTCCTGTGGCGGCGTCGGGCGCCGTGGGCCTGGCTCGCGCTGGCCGGCTTCCTGCTGCTCGCGCCGACCTCGACGGTGCTACCGATCCGCAGCGAGGTGGCCGCCGAGCGCCGCATGTACCTGCCGATGCTGTGCGTGCTGGTGCCGGTGCTGGCCGGGCTCGCGCGGGTCGTCGCCGCGCGGCCGCGCCTCGGTTGGCTGGCCCTCGCGCCGCTCGTCGCGACCTTCGGTGTGCTGGCCCAGGCCCGCGTGTCGGTCTACCACGACGACCCCGGCTTCTGGGCGGATGCCTGGGCGAAGCGCACGGTCGGCAGCCGCAGCCATCTCGCCGCACAGATCCTCGGCAATCACGCGGCGATGCTGTACGCCCGCGGCGAGCAGGCCGAGGCACAGCGACTGTTCGACGAGATGTACGCCTGCGAGGCGCTGACCACCGTGCAGCTGCTGCAATACGCGAGCAGCCAATACCTGCGTGGCGATCACGAGGCGGGTAACGCGGTCGTCGAGAGAGTGCTCGCCGCGAATCCGGACGACGTCGAGGCGCTCGCGTTCCTCGGCATCGGGCTCACGATGCGCGCGACGGCGGCGGCAGCGCCCGCGCCCGGCGATGCGGGCGCCGCGCGCGCGGAGCAGGTGCTGCGGCGCGCGCTCGCGCTGGATCCGTCGCGCGCGGATGCCTGGAACGCGCTCGGCACGCTGCTGCGCGCGCAGGAGCGCTATGGCGAGGCCGAGCCGGCGTTCGTGCAGGCGATCCGCCTCGCGCCGGGCCGGACCGCGCAGTACGAGGGCCTGCGCGCGGTGCTGCGCGCCCAGGGTCGCGACGCCGACCTGCGTCGCTTCCTGCAGCAGCTGCAGGGGCAACCGAGCCACCGGGACGTCGCCACGCAGCTGCTGCGGGCGTGGTACGGGTCCGGTTGACCGACCGGAGCGGCCGGCGGCAAGCTACCGGACGGTCGCCGCGGTCGGCGGCCGCAGAGGACCATGGCGATGCACGAGCGGACGGACGACGAGGTGCGTGAGGCGGTGCGCTCCCGGTACGGTGAGGTCGCGAGATCAGCCGCGGAGTCGGCGTGCACACCCGGCTGCTGCGGGAGCGCCGCGGACGCGAGCCGCGCGGTCGGCTACTCCGACGCCGAGCTGGCCGCGGTGCCCGACGGGGCGAACCTCGGTCTCGGCTGCGGCAATCCGCAGGCGATCGCCATGCTGCGGGCGGGCGAGACGGTGCTCGACCTCGGGTCGGGCGCCGGCTTCGACTGCTTCCTCGCGGCGCGCCAGGTCGGGCCGACCGGAGGCGTGATCGGCGTGGACATGACTCCCGAAATGGTCGCGCGCGCCCGCGCCAATGCGCGTCGCGCGGGTGCCACGAACGTCGAGTTCCGGCTCGGCGAGATCGAGCATCTGCCGGTGGCCGACGGCACCATCGACGTGATCCTCTCGAACTGCGTCATCAACCTGAGCCCGGACAAGGCGGCGGTGTTCCGCGAGGCGTTCCGTGCGCTCCGGCCCGGCGGGCGCCTCGCGATCTCCGACGTGGTCATGACCGCGCCGCTGCCCGCCGGCGTCGCTGAAGACCCCACCGCCCTCACCTGCTGCATCGCCGGCGCGGCCAGCGCGGCCACCAATCGCGAATTGCTCGAGGCGGCCGGCTTCGTCGACATCCGCATCGACGTGCGCACCGAGAGCCGCGAGTTCATCCGCGACTGGCAGCCGGGCAGCGGCCTCGAACAATGCGTCGCTGCGGCGGCGATCGAAGCCACGAAGCCCATCGCCCGTGCGTGCTGCGGGCCGTCCAGCTGAGCGGCACGCGCTCGCTCGTCACGGATCGAACGACGGCACGTCGAGCAGCGCGCCGCCCTGCAGCGCCGAGCGGTGCGCGACGATGCCGGGAGCGGTCATCGCGATGGACTCGTAGACGTCGCAGGTCGGCCGGCGCTGCTGCACGATCGCGTCGACGAATTCACAGCTCAGGAACGCCGCGCTGCCGCCGTGCCCGCTGTCGTGGCGCATCGGCTCGGGCAGCCGGTCGGTGCGCCAATAGTCCGGCACGTCCCAGGGCTCCCAGCCGCCGTCGACGCCGCGGCGGGCCTGCGGCTGCCCCGCGGATCCAGGCATGAAGCAGGACAGCTTCTCGCCGAGCCATTGCCCGCGCTCGCCGTGGGCGGCGATCTGCCAGCACACGCCGAACCGGCAGATGTTGCCGCGGTTCGTGTGGCCGAGCGCCATCTCGTTGTCGAACGGGTTGTCGTAGGCGTTGTCGCCGCCACCGGGGAAGTCGTCGCCGACCTTCTGGCCGAGACACGACACCCTGACGATCCGCTCGCCCGTGACGCCGACGAGCAGACCGAGGGAGTGCGTCGGATACAGCATCGGCGGGAATCCCCAGCGCCACGAGTTCGTCCCGCGCCAGCGCGACAGCGGGTTGGTCCGCGTGCCGATGCCGGGGTGGAAGTACTCGACCTCCGAGTATGCGAGCCGACCGAAGGCACCGTCGCGGTAGAGCTCGCGCGCCGCGATGCACGGCTGCCGGTACCAGCTCGACTCGTGCATCATGTAGACGAGTCCGGTCCGCTCTTGAGTCGCCTTGATCTTCGCGCAGTCCTCGAGGGTCAACGCGACCGGGCATGCGCTCGTCACGTGCTTGCCGGCCTCCATGCACATCAGCGTGTGCGTACAGTGGCTCGGCGCATCGGTGAACACGGCGACCGCGTCGAAGGTGTCGCGCGCCCGGTCGAGCATGTCCTCGAGCGACGGGAACACCCGGTCGCACCGGTACGCGCGCGACAGGCGCTGTCTCCGCTCCTCGACGAGATCGGTGACGGCCGTCACCTCGCAGTCCGGGTGCTCGTGCCAGTGATGGCTCGCGCCGAAGCCGCCGCCGGCGACCGCGAGGCGGACCTTCGCGCGGCGGCCGCGCAGCGACGGCGCCGTACCCATCCGGGTCGCGAGCATCGAGGCGCCGGCGACGCCCAGGAACCGGCGCCGCGTCGGCGCCCGCTGATTCGACATGTCGACCTCCGTTCGGACGCGCGCGATCGTAGCGCCGGCCGGCTGTGACCCCGGCGGACGAATGCACGCCGCGCGACCTGCGCGACCGGATCGTGGTCGTACGGGTGGTCGCTGCCGATCGCCGCGGTGCGCCGCGCGGGGCATGATCGACAAACTCACTCCGGGGAGCCCCATGTGCCACCGACCTTGCCACCGACGTTGCCATCGCCACGGTCGTCGCCGCCGTCGTCACCACGCGTCGCTGGTGCTCGGCTGGCTGTCCGCGGTCGCGATCGCCGCCCCCGCGGTGGTCGCGCAGCAGCCGGTGCGGCCGGATGTCCTGGTCGCGGACTTCGAGTCGGCCGACTACGGCGACTGGGTGGTGACGGGGGAGGCGTTCGGGGCCGGCCCGGCGCGCGGGACGCTGCCCCACCAGATGCCGGTCAGCGGCTACCGCGGCGAGCGGCTCGTCAACAGCTTCGCGGGGGGCGACGACTCCGTCGGAACGCTGACGTCACCGGAGTTCACCATCGAGCGGCGCTACCTCGCCTTCCTGATCGGCGGCGGCGGCTACGAGCGCGAGACCTGCGTGAACCTGCTGGTCGATGGCGAGGTCGTGCGCACGGCCTGCGGAACCAATACGGAGCCCGGCGGCAGCGAGGCGCTCGAGCCGTGGGCCTGGGACGTCGCCGAGTTCGCGGGCCGCCGCGCCAGGCTGCAGGTCGTCGACGCGCGCCGGGGCGGTTGGGGGCACGTCAACCTCGATCACGTCGTGGCGACCGATGCGCGCCCGGAGCTCGGCGCGCGGCCGGGGCCGCGCGCGCGGGAGCTGCTCGTCGACCGGCGCTACCTGCTGCTGCCGATCCGCACCGGGGCGCGGCAGGTGAACGTGGACCTGCGCATCGCCGGTGAGGACGTGCGCCAGTTCGAGGCCGAGCTCGCGATCAGCGCGGCGGACGTGTCGTTCTGGTCGTTCCTCGATCTGGCCGCGTTCGCGGGCGCGCGCGCGGAGCTGCGCTTCGGACGCGTGCACGACGCGAGCGTCGAGCTGGTCCGATTGACGGACGAGCTGCCGGAGCCGAGCGACCTCTACGACGAGCCACTGCGGCCGCAGCTGCGGTTCTCGCAGCGCGTCGGGTGGAACAACGACCCGAACGGCCTGGTGTACCTGGACGGGGAGTGGCACCTCTTCTTCCAGCACAATCCGTATGGCTGGAGCTGGGGCAACATGCATTGGGGTCACGCGGTCAGCCGCGACCTCGTGCACTGGCAGCAGCTGCCGATCGCGATCTACAGCCGCGGGCGGGGCGACCTCGCGTTCTCCGGCGGCGCGGTGGTCGACGAGCGAAATACGTCGGGTTGGCAGACCGGCGACCAGAAGGTGATCGTCGCCTCGTGGACCAGCACCGGGCGTGGCGAGTGCCTCGCCTACAGCAACGATCGCGGCAGGACGTTCACCGAGTTCGCGGGCAACCCGGTGGTGCGTCATGCAGGGCGCGACCCGAAGATCGTCTGGTACGAGCCGGGGCGGCATTGGGTGATGGTCGTCTACGGTGAGGTCGACGGCCGCCGGACGCTCGAGTTCCACACGTCGGCGGACCTGCAGAGCTGGAGGCTCGCCAGTCGGATCGACGGCTGGTACGAGTGCCCCGAGCTGTTCGAGCTCCCGGTCGACGGCGATCCCGGCCGGACCCGGTGGGTCGTGTTCGCCGGCGACGCCCGCTATGCGATCGGCGACTTCGACGGCGAGGCGTTCACGCCGCTGCACACCGGCAAGCACCGCCTGCACTACGGCGACTACTACGCCTCGCAGACCTTCAGCAACGCTCCCGACGGGCGGCGTGTGCAGATCGGCTGGGCGCGGATCGCGATGCCGGGGATGCGCTTCAACCAGGCCTTCACGCTGCCGCACGAGCTGACGCTGCGGACGACGCCGGACGGCGTGCGGATGTTCGCCGAGCCGGTGGTCGAGCTCGACTCTCTGGCGCGCGAGGTGCGCGCGGTAACGGCGCAGCAGCTCGACGGGGAGCGGAGCATCGAGCTCGCGATCGGCACCGAGCTGCTCGACGTGCGGGCCACGTTCGAGCTCGGCGACGCGGCGGCGGTCGGGATCGACGTCGGCGGGCACCGGGTCGTCTACGACGTCGCGGCGCGCCAGCTCGACGGTGTGCCGCTCGCGCCCGTCGACGGGCGGATCGGGATCCGCGCGGTCGCCGATCGGCCGCTCGTCGAGGTCGTCGGCAATGGTGGTCGCATCTACCTGACGAGTCCCCGCCGGCGCGATGGCGTGCCGAACGTCGTGCGGTTCTTCGCCGCCGGCGGCGCCGCCCGACTCGCCGACGGCGAGGTGCGCGAGCTCCGCTCGATCTGGCGCTGAGCGGATCGATCCACTCGCCGCGGGGGGCGATCGCCGATGGCGCGGAGCGGCGCCGCCGTCGAGACTCGTGGCGATGAGGCTCTCGACGCTCGGCTCGCGTGTGCTGCTGCTCGCAATGCTGGCACCGTTCGCGGGTGCCCCCGCCCAGCGACCGGAGCCGCGCCCCGACGATCTCGATCTGCGTGCGTGGCTCGCGCCGGTGCCCGGTGCGGTGACCCGCATCGACGGCAGGATCACGATCGACAGCGCCGCCGTGCTCCGCGCAGCCGACCAGCACGTCTGGGGCGGCTCGGTGATCCGCGGCGAGGACGGGCGCTACCACATGTTCGTCACGCGGTTCCGGGCCGGCGTCGAGGCGCGGCCGTTCGGCGACGAGTGGCTGTTCTCGTCGGAGATCGCGCACGCCGTGTCCGAGCGACCCGATCGGGACTTCGCGTTCACCGGCGTGGTCCTGCGCGGGCGGCGGCACGCCGGCGATCCCGCGGCCTGGGATGCGCAGAGCGTGCACAACCCGCACGTGCGTCGCTTCGGCGACCGCGTGTTCCTCTACCACATCGGCTCGCGCGACCCCGGCCCGCAGCCGCCCGACTCGCCCGGGGCCTCGCTGCGCGACCGCGATCGCATCCAGCAGATGCAGCAGACCGGCGTGGTCTCCGCCGCGTCGGTCGCGGAGCTCGTCGCAGGCCGCTTCGACCGACCCGACCGCCCGCTGCTCGGACCCCGCACGCGCGTCAAGGCGCGCGACGTCGTCGCGCCGTCGCCGCCCGGAACCGAGGCGCTCCCCGACAACCTGATCGTCGTCAACCCGTCGGTCGTCCAGCGCCCCGACGACGGCGCCTGGCTGCTGTTCTTCAAGGGCAACCTGTACGACCCGCGCTGGCGGGGGGTGCACGGCGTCGCGGTCGGGGCCGCGCCGGACGGACCGTTCCGGCCGCTCGACCGGTTCGTGTTCGACGTCCGCATGGACGACGGCAGGATCGCGAGCGCGGAGGACCCGTTCGTCTGGTACGACCCGGAGCGCAGCCGCTACTACGCGATCGTCAAGGACTTCTCCGGCCGGCTGACCGGCGGTGCGCCGGCCCTGGCGCTGCTGACGTCGCCCGACGCGCTCGCCTGGCAGCCGGCGCGGCATCCGCTCGTCACCGCGAAGGAGCTCCGCTTCGCCGACGGCAGCGTGCTGAGGGTCGCGAACCTCGAGCGCCCGCAGCTGCTGTTCGACGAGCGGGGCGAGCCGCGCACGCTGTGCTGCGCCTGCATCGTCGGTGCGGGCTACGACGGCCCCGCCTTCAACGTGCAGATCCCGCTGCGCGCCCCGGGCTCGCGCTGAGCGCGGGCGCTTCCGCCGGCTCGACGACCAGGCGCGCAGGTCAGGACTACAGCGCGTAGCAGCCCGGGCCCTGCGCACCCGGGTCGAGATCGAACTCGACGACCGCCGTCCGGCCGGTCGAGCGCTGCTGCACGTGGACCTCGAGCGCGCCGCGCTCGGCGCCGGCGGGAGGCTGCAGGCACAGGTAGACGGTCGAGGTGCCCTGGAAGTCGTGCCAGGTGTCGGTGGGCAGCGCGCCGTCGCCGGCGCCGTGCCGCCGGCCGAGCAGCCGCGGGGCGCGGCTCAGCGAGACGCTCCAGTCGGCGGCGTCGCCGGCGAGCTCGAAGCGGTACGCGTCGGCTCCGTCGCCGAGCGTGAACAGCGCGAGGTTGGCGCGGCCGGCGTGGACGCGGAGGCTGCGCGCCAGGTGGCGCTCGACGGCCTTGCCACCGAGGAAGACGTTCAGGTTGCCGACCCAGTGCGGGTTGGCGGAGCCGGCGACCTCCGAGCAGGTCCGGTGGCAGCAGCCGGCCGAGCAGGAAGCCGACCGGGTCCACGACGGGCTCCGGCCGGCGGCGCAGCAGGACGCTGAGGCGGTCGCGCACGCGGTCGCGCGCCGGGGTGCGCGGCGCGGTGGGGTCGGCGGCGTCGTCGTGCTCGTCGGGTGCGGCGCCGGCCGCGACCGCGGCGATGCGGGCGGGCGGCACGCTGGCGATCGAGCCGAGCGCGGCGACCGGCGTGCGCCCGGCCTCGAACCCGGCGCGGTGCGCGGCGCGCGGCGCGATCGCCGGCACCTGCAGCACGGCGAGCGGCCGCCACGGCACGAACGCGCCGAACGCCGCGGCGTCGACGCGCAGCGTGGCGGGCGCCGAGCGGGCGTCGCCGTCATTGTGCACGTCGATCTCGATCAGCACCGAATCGAACGACGTATTGCGGAAGCGGAGGTCGGAGCGGTCGACGCGCAGGTCGGTGCGCGCCGAGGTCCGCACGGGAGCCGTGACGGTGTTCATCGTGGAGAGCGAGAAGCACTCGAGGGAGAGGCGCGCGGTTGCCGAGCGCTGCCCTGCGACCGGCGCTCCGCGCGCGGCGACGAAACTATCCGGGTCCGGGCGATCGCACAGGCGCCGCGGGCGTCACGGGTTGTGGCGCGCCGGTCGACGTCGGCCGCGCGGCACGCCGGCGCCGGCCCCTGCACCGGCGCTCGCCGGGCCGGCACGGGCCGACCCCACTGCGGAAACCCCGGGCCGATCTGGTAAGGTCTGCGGCTTCGACTGCGACCCCACCCGCGACTCGGGAGGACCCCCGTGACCGAACACAAGCAGGCCGACACGCAGCAGAACGGGCTCGGCTTCGAGCGACCGCTGCTCGAGATGGAGCAGAAGATCGAGGAGCTGAAGCGGCTCGCGCAGAGCACGCATCTCGACCTGAGCGGGGAGATCCTGGCGCTCGAGGAGCGGCTCCGGACGCAGACCGCCGAGGTCTACGGCAACCTGTCGGCCTGGGAGAAGGTCAACGTCGCGCGGCACGCCGAGCGGCCGATGACGTCGGACTACATCCAGACGATGCTCGACGACTTCGTCGAGCTGCACGGCGACCGCCTGTTCGGCGACGACCGCGCGATCGTCACCGGGCTGGCGACGATGGGTCGGCACCGCTTCATGCTGATCGGCCACCGCAAGGGCAAGACGGTCAAGGACCGGCTGGCCTGCAACTTCGGCTGCGCGCACCCGGAGGGCTACCGCAAGGCGCTGCAGAAGATGCGGCTCGCCGAGCGCATGCGGCTACCGGTCGTGACGTTCATCAACACGCCGGGTGCCTACCCCGGCATCGGCGCCGAGGAGCGCGGCCAGGCCGCCGCGATCGCGACCAACATCCTGGAGATGTTCGACCTGTCGGTGCCGATCGTCTCGATCGTGATCGGCGAGGGCGGCTCGGGTGGCGCGCTCGGCATCGGCGTCGGTGATCGCGTCGGCATCCTCGAGCACGCCTACTACTCGGTGATCTCCCCAGAGGGCTGCGCCGCGATCCTCTGGAAGAGCGGCGAGAAGGCGCCCGAGGCGGCCGAGGCGCTGAAGCTCACGTCGGGCCACCTGCTGCAGCACGGGCTCGTCGACGAGGTGATCCCGGAGCCGCTCGGTGGTGCGCACCGCGATCCGCAGGGCACGATCCAGAACGTCCGTAGCCGGCTGGAGACCTGGCTCGACGAGCTGACGGCGCTGCCGTCCGAGGAGCTGAAGGAGCAGCGGTTCCGCAAGTTCCGCGGCATGGGGTTGCCGGTGCACGCGGCCGAGCTCGCCGGCAGCTGACGCGCGTCCGGATCGGGGCTCGCAGCAGGGCGCCACGCCGCGTAGATGCGTGCGCGCGGATGCGCGACGGCTATCCTGCCCGGGTCGGATGCCCGACGCCGTCTGGCATTCCGCGCGACGACGACGGATCGAGGCCCCGGTCGGCCACGCTGACGGCCGACCCCCTCCTCGAGCCTTCGCCGATCCCGAGATGGAAGCCTCCTCGCCGATTCCCCTCAGCGCCGTGTCCGGGCCGACGCCCGCCTTCGCCGGCGGCCACGGCCGCGTCGGCGCGCGCGCCTTGCGTGACGCGCGCAGTGCCGCGCGCGAGCTGCCCGGGCGCGACGCCGCGACGAGCAGTGACGTCGAGGACGCCGCGGTCGTGCGCGCGATCCTCGACGGCGAGCCGGACGCGTTCGGGGAGCTCGTCGGCCGCTACCACCGCCGCGCCTTCTGGGTCGCGTTCCACGTGGTCGGCCGTGCCGAGGACGCGCGCGACGTCGTGCAGGAGGCGTTCGTGCGCGTGCACCGCTCGCTCCAGCGGTTCGACTTCGAGCGCAGCTTCTACACCTGGTTCCACCGCATCGTGATGAACCTGGCGATCGACGCGCTGCGCAAGCGGCGCAGCGCGCGGGCGGTCGAGCTCGACGTGCTCGGCGAGCGCGCCGGCGACGACGACGGCCCTGACGCGCCCGCCGAGCGCGCCGAGCTGCGCGGCCGCGTGTGGGAGGTCCTCGAGAAGCTCGATGCCAAGTTCAAGGCCGTGCTCGTGCTGCGCGACATCCACGGCCTGAGCTGCCGCGAGATCGCGCCGATTCTCGGCGTGACGCACGCGACCGCCCGCTGGCGGCTGCATCGCGGTCGCCAGGTGTTCCGCGAGCAGTGGGAGCGACTCGACCGGCTGGAGGGTTCTTCGGGTCCATGACGCGCGATCCGCACCAGCACCCGACGCCCGGCGCCGACGCGGCGGCGCGTACGCTGCCGGCGTGTGGCGGCGACGCGGCCGCTGCGCTCTCCTGTGCGCAGGTGCTGACGCAGGTCGACGACCTCGCGGCGAGGGAGATGGACCTCGACCGCAGCCCGCTCGGCGCGGCATTGCGCAGCCACCTGCGCGCGTGCCCGGCCTGCCGCCGGCAGCTCCGCAGCGCGCTCGACGCGCACCGCGCATTGCAGGTCGCGGCCGGCGACGTGCCGAGCTCATTGCGCGGCGCGCGCGGTGAGGCGTTCTTCGACGCGCTGGAGGCCGCCGTGCTGCAGCGTGTCGCGGGTGCCGACGGTGGTGTCGCACCGGTGCGGCGCGCGCGCTGGCCGCGCGTGCGGCTGCGCCCGGTGGTCGCTGCGGCGCTGCTGTTCGCGGCCGGCCTGTGGGCGAGCGGCTTCCTGTTCGAGCCGGCGTCGGTCGTCGCGCCGCCGGCGCAGCCGTTCGTCGTGCCGACGCTGGCGCGCGACTTCAGCGTCGACCCGACGCGCCGCACCGTGCCGGTCGGCTGGCGGCGGCCGGCCGGCGGCAGCGCCGTCGCGGGCCGTGGCCCGGCATCCGGGCTCGGTGCGCAGCGGGAGGCCGAGTCGATGGTCGACGCCGAGCTCGCCGGCGACGCCGGTGCGCAGCGCGATGCGGCGCCGGCCGGCGACGACGGCACGGGCACCGCGACGGCACCCGCGGCCGGCCGGCGCTGAGTCCCGCTGCGGCGCACGGAGCGAGGGAGTCTTTCGCGGGCTGCTTCGTCGGTCGCGCCTGAGCCGGCCGGGACGGTCGGTTCGAGGAGAACACGATGACCACCAAGGCGACGATGTTCCTGCTGCTGGCCCTGACTGTCGGCGGCCCGGGCCTGCTGGCACAGCAGGAGACGCCGGCTCCGGCCGGTGAGCAGCCCCAGGCGAAGCCGCCGGCGGCGACGGCGGAGACCTGGGTCGAGCGGCTCGGCGCGGACGAGTTCGCCGAGCGGCAGGCCGCAGAGAAGGCGCTACGCGAGCTCGGCGAGGGTGCCCGCGCCGCGCTGAAGAGCGCGGCTGAATCGCACCCCGACCCCGAGGTCCGCTTCCGTGCGCGTCAGCTGCTGCGGGAGCTCGATGGCGAGCCCGCCGGCCTGCGCCCGCGCGACGATTCGCCGCAGGGGCAGCCGCGCGGCGACGGACAGCGCCCGCAGCGCGACGAGATCGACTCGATGTTCGACGAGATCGGGCGGCTGTTCGGCGACGACCGCTTCGGCCGCGACCAGTTCCGCGACCTGCACGAGCAGATCCGCAGGATGCAGGAGAGCATGCGCTCGGGTCGCGCGCTCGGCGGCGTGTCGCCGTTCGGCCTCGACCACGGCACGTCGATCCAGATCACTCCGGACGGCGTGCGGGTCGAGCTGAAGGACACCGACGAGAACGGCAAGGAGACCACGGAGGTCTACGAGGCCCCGAGCATCGAGGCGTTCAAGACGAAGTACCCGGAGATCGCCGACAAGGTGTTCGGTCCGGGCGGCAGCTTCCGTATCGGAATCGGTCCGCAGGACGCGATGCGTCCGTTCCAGGGCTTCCCGCCGTTCCCGCAGCTCCCCGGCGTGCCGGGTCTGCGCCCGCTGCAGCCGCTCGACGCGTCGACACCCCCTCCGGAGGGCGAGCGTCTCGGCGTGACGGTGCAGCCGCTGCCTGTCGACGTGGCGGCGTTCCTCGACCTCGAGCCGGGCGTCGGCCTGGTGGTCGGCGAGGTGACCGAAGGTAGCCTCGGCGAGGAACTCGGCCTGCATCCGCGCGACATCATCTTGAGCATCGAGGGCCGTGCGATCCGCGACGTCGGTGACGTGCGCGAGGCGCTGCGCCCGATCTCGAAGGGGCAGCCTGTGCACGTCGAGATCCTGCGCATCGGCGCGCCGACGAAGCTCGAGGCGAAGAAGCTCGCCGACGCTCCCGCGCAGGAGGCCGGCGACTCGGGCGGCCAGCTGAAGCCGCGCGGCGCGCGCTGAGCGCCGCTCAGGCCTGCGGCAGCCGGCGCAGCCGGAGCTGACCGCAGGCCGCGTCGCGATCGGCGCCGCGCTGGCGGCGCACCGTGACGTTGATACCGCCGAGTCGCAGGCGCTCGGCGAACGCGTCGACGCGCTCCGGCCGCGGCCGCGCGAGCCCGGCGATCCGATCGACCGGGTTCCACGGGATCAGATTCACCGTGCAGGGGAAGCCGCGCAGCGCGGCGATCAATGCGTCGGCGTCGCGCGTGCGGTCGTTGACGTCGGCGAGCAGCACGATCTCGAACGTCACCTCGCGGCCGTGCGACTCGAAGCACGTGCGCGCTGCCGCGACGATCTCGGCGACGCTCGCGCGTGCGGTCGGCACGAGCTCCTTGCGCAGCGCGTCGTCGGCGGCGTGCAGCGATACCGCGAGCCCGTACGCGTGCGGCAGCTCCGCGAAGCGCAACATGCGGTCCGGCAACCCGGACGTGCTGACGGTGATGCGCCGCGCGCCGAGACCGATGCCGTCCGGAGCGTGGATCCGCGCCAGGGCCGGGCCGAGGCTCGCGAGGTTCAGGAGCGGCTCGCCGAGGCCCATGACGACCAGGTTGGTCAGCCGCGCCGGTGGCCGGCCGAGCCCGCGCGCCGCGAGGCGGTCGCGGGCGTGCAGCACCTGCTCGACGATCTCGCCGCGGGTGAGGTTGCGACGCACGCCGTCGAGCCCCGACGCGCAGAACACGCAGCCGACCGGGCAGCCGACCTGCGACGACACGCACAGCGTCAGTCGCTCGCCATCGGGGATGATCACGGTCTCGATCGACTCGCCGTCGGCGAGCTGCAGCAGCAGCTTCTCGGTGCCGTCGGTGGCCGGCGACGACTCGACGACCCGTGAGCCGCGCAGCGGCAGCTCCGCGGCCAGCGCGTCGCGTAGCGCCCGCGGCACGTTGCGGCAGCCGTCCCAGTCGGCGGCGCCCTGGCGGTAGACCCAGGCCGCGATCTGCCGAGCCTGGAAGGGGCGACCGCCGGCGGCGAGCACACGCGCCTCGAGCTCGGCGTCGTCGAGGTCGGTCAGCGCGGTCAAGCGGTCTCGCGGGCCGCGTCGCGCGGCGTCGAGCGGCGCGGCTGGCCGCCGCCGACGCGCTCGGCGACGAAGTCGGCGTCGATGACGAACGTGCGGCCGCTCGGCTCGTTGGGCAGCGAGTAGCGCAGGTCGAGCAGCAGCTCCTCGAACAGCGAGCGCAGCGCGCGCACGCCCGTCTCACGCGACATCGCGATGCGCGCGAGCTCGGCGAGCGCATCGGGCTCGAACTCGAGGCGACTGTCGTCCATGTCGAAGAACGCCTGGTACTGCTTGACCATCGCGTTCTTCGGCTCGGTCATCACCGAGATGATCTCCTCGAGCGTCAGCGAGCGCAGCGGTGCGATGACCGGCAGGCGGCCGACGAACTCGGGGATCAACCCGAAGTCGACGAGGTCCTTCTGCTCGATCTGCGCGATCAGCTCGTCGCGGCGACGCGACGGGTTGGCGTCGTCGTCGCGCAGCATCGCGGGTCCGCGCGCCTCGGCGTGGAAGCCCATCACCTGCTGGCCGAGCCGGCGCGAGATGTGCGTCTCGATACCCGAGAACGTGCCGCCGCAGATGAACAGGATGTTGTCCGTGTTGACCTGGATGTAGCTCTGCTCGGGGTGCTTGCGGCCGCCCTGCGGCGGGACGTTCGCGACGGTGCCCTCGAGGATCTTCAGCAGCGCCTGCTGCACGCCCTCGCCCGACACGTCGCGCGTGATCGAGACGTTGTGCGTGGTGCGGCCGATCTTGTCGATCTCGTCGATGTAGACGATGCCCTGCTGCGCGCGCTCGACGTCGAAGTTCGCGTTCTGCAGCAGCTTCAGCAGGATGTTCTCGACGTCCTCGCCGACGTAGCCGGCCTCGGTCAGCGTGGTCGCGTCGGCGATGGCGAACGGCACGTCGAGCATCCGCGCGAGCGTCTTCGCGAGCAGCGTCTTGCCCGAACCGGTCGGGCCGACGAGCAGGATGTTGCTCTTCTCCAGCTCGAGGTCGGGGTTGTGGTAGCGGGCGTGCAGGCGGCGGTAGTGGCTGTAGACCGCGACCGACAGCGTCTTCTTGGCCTGCTCCTGGCCGATCACGTACTCGCTGAGCTTGTCGTGGATCTCCTGCGGCGTCGGCACCTTCTCCTTGAGGACCATGTCCCGGACGAAGGTCGGCGAGGTCTCGCCGCGCGTGCGCCGATCCTCCTCCTTGAGGATCGTGTTGCAGATCTCGATGCACTCGTTGCAGATGTACACGCCGGGCGGGCCGGCGATCAGCGAGCGGACGTGGTGCCGCGACTTCTCGCAGAACGTGCACCGCTCGACGGAGCGGCCCTTGCCTCCAGTGGTCCTCGGCATCGCGTCTTCCGATCGGTTGTGCCGGCCGCGTTCCGCCCCGGCGCGGGTGTCGCGGCAGCACAGCCAGCGCCACTCTGGCAGCGGGCCGGCGTCGGCCGCCGGCCTGGCCGCCCGGCCGTCGCGCCGGGCGCGCGGGGTGCGCCGCGTCACTTCGCGGTCTGCACGATCTCGTCGACGAGGCCGTAGTTCATGGCCTCCTCGGCGCTCATGAAGAAGTCGCGGTCGCTGTCCTCGCTGACGCGCTCGATGCTCTGCCCGGAGTGCCGGGCGAGGAGCTGCGTCAGCGTCTCCTTCAGCTTGAGGATCTCCTCGGCCTGGATCGAGATGTCCTGCGCCGTGCCCTGCACGCCGCCCCAGGGCTGGTGGATCATGATGCGCGCGTGCGGCAGCGCGTGACGCTTGCCCTTGGTGCCCGCCGCGAGCAGCACGGCGCCCATCGAGGCGGCCTGGCCGATGCAGTAGGTGGCGACCGGGCACTGCACGAACTGCATCGTGTCGTAGATCGCGAGACCCGCGGTCACGCTGCCGCCCGGCGTGTTCAGGAACATGCTGATGTCCTGGTTCTTGTTCTCCTTCTGGAGGAACAGGAGCTGCGCGATGACGGAGTTCGCGACGTGGTCGTCGATCGGCGTGCCGATGAAGACGATGCGGTCCTCGAGCAGCCGGCTGTAGATGTCGTAGGCGCGCTCGCCGCGGCCGGTCTTCTCGATGACGGTCGGGATCAGGATGCTCATGCCCATGGTGGTTCCGGGATCGGTCCAGCGGTGATCGGTCCTGGGGTGAACGGTCGCGCACGCCGCCGGGGTCACGCCTCCGACCTATCGGAGATGCGGACCTTCTGTCTGAGCAGCTCCCGCACCTTCTGCTCGAGGAGCGCGTAGCGGACCTCGCCGAGCCGGTTCTCCTTCTCCAGGTAGCGGCGGACGTCGGCCGGCGTGGCGTCGTTGGCAGCGGCGATCGCGCGCAGGTGGTCGTCGAACTCCGCCTCGGTGACGGTCAGCTGCTCCTGCCGGGCGATCGCGTCGAACAGGAAGTACAACCGCACCATGCGCTCGGCGTGCTGCTGCGCCTCGCCGTGCGACTCCTGGACCTGCTGCTCGATCTCCTCCTCGCCGCGCCCGGCCTGCGCGAGCCGCTGCCGGAAGTCCGCGAGCTGGCCTTCGAGCTGCTGCTCGACCATCGACTCGGGCAGGTCGAAGGGGTGCATGTCGGCGAGCCGCCCGAGGATCACGTCCTCCTGCCGGTTGCGCTCGGTGCGCTGCTTCTCCTCGCCGATGCGTTCGCGCAGCCTCGCGCGCAGCGCGTCGAGCGTGTCGTGGTCGAAGGCCTTGGCGAGCTCGTCGTCGATCGGCGCGGGCTGCACCCGCTGCACGCCGAGGATCTCGATGCGCGCGCGACCCGGCTTGCCTCGCTGCGCCTCGACCTCGAAGTTGTCGGGGAAGGTCAGCTCGACCTCGACGGTGTCGCCCTTCACGCTATCGACGAGGGTCGCGCGGAACGAGTCGGGGTCGGTGCCGAGCAGCGGGATCGCCGGCGACAGCTTCTGCTCGTCCTTGCGGTGCACCTCCGCGCCGGACTCGTCGAGCCAGACCACGCGGGTCGTCAGGAAGTCGCTCGTCTGGATCGCGTCGTCGACCTCGTCGAGGGTGCGCTTCTGCGCGGCGAGCTGCTGCAGCGCCTGCTCGACGTCGTCGTCGGTCACGTCGGTCGGCCGTTCGTCGACCTCGATCTCGCCGAGGTCGCCGAGCTCGAACTGCGGGCGCACGTCCAGCTCGACCGTGAACTCGAGGTCCTTCGTCTCGTCGATCGGGGAGCCGTCGACCCCCGCGACCTTCGGTTGGCCGACGACGTGCAGGTCGTGCTGCCGGAACGCGTCGCGCAGTGCGTCCTGCACGATGCGCTCCTTGGCCTGCAGCCGCACCTGGGGGCCGAGCTTCGTCTCGAGCACCTTGCGCGGGATGCGGCCGCTGCGGAACCCCTTCAGCCGGACCTGACCGGAGGCCTCGCGGAACAGCTGATCGACCTTGGCGCGGATGTCGTCCGCGGACACGCGGACGGTGAGCGAGCGGCGGCAGGATCCGGATTCGGCGACCTGGACGTCCATGATGGCGAGCGGCGGGAAGGCGGGCCGCCGGCGGACGCTCGGGCGGCGAAACGCGTGATGTTGGGGCGCGGGAGGGCGCCGGTCAACCGCGATCCGCCGCGCGGCGGCGTCAGCGGTCCAACGCGCGCAGGAAGCGCTGCACGGAGTCCTCCTCGAGCGCTCGCACGAACACCGGGTCGACCGCGGCCTCCTCGCGGATCCGGGCCGCCGGTGCGTTCGCGTCCCGCAGCGCCTGCAGCATGCCGCGGGTGTTGCCGCGGTGGGCCTCGCAGCGCGCGATCTGGATGTAGAACAGGCTCTTGCGGACGCTGACGGTCGAGTAGCGGATCGCCTGCTCGAAGTCCCGGATCGCCTCGCGGTAGCGCTCGAACGCGAAGTTCGCGAGCGCGCGATCCTCGAAGCACTCGGCGCTGCTGCGGTTCTCCTTGATGCGCGCCTCGAGCTCGTCGAGCAGGATCCGCGGTGCGCGGCGGTCGCCGAGCGCGAGCAGCGTCTGCGCGGCGAGGATGCGGTAGCGCACCGCCTTGCGGCTCGTCACGACGGCGTTCAGCACCTCGTTGACGCCGCTGTGGTCCTCGGGCGCGACGGTCGCGAGCGCCTCCATCGCCAGCAGCTCGTCGTCGGGCGACAGCCGCGTGCCGCGCAGCAGCGTCGCGAGCAGGTCGGCCGCCTGCGCGTCGCGCGTGGTGTTGGTCTTCAGGAAGCGGATGTAGTCGCCGTAGAGGTGCTCTTCTGCGTCGCTGGCGAAGGCCTGCAGGACCGTCGGCGTCGCGTCCGCCGCGCGCGACGCGGTCAGGTAGCGGAGCGCGGCGCCGCGCAGCTCCGGATCGGGCGTGCCCAGCGCGCGGACGGCCTCCGGCACCAGCGCGCTCGAGCCGCGCGCGGCGAGCGCGTCGAACGCGAGCTCACGATCGCGCGGCTCGACCAGGCGGCCGAAGCTGCGCGCGATCGCGCGGACGGCGGCCGGGTCGTCGATCCGTCCGAGCAGCCACAGCGCGTTGCGGCGCCCGACCGGCTCGTCGCCCTCGAGCAGCTCGACGAGCGTCGGCTGGAACGCGTGGAGGTCCATGCGCGCGAGCACGCGGGCCGAGTTCTCGGCGAGGAAGGTCGCCTCGCGCGTGTCGCGGGTCGGCGACAGGCTGTCGAGCAGCAGGGGGGCGATGCCGTCGCCGAGGCGAGCGACCTTCTCGATCGTCTGGTCGACGATCTCGGCGTTGCGGCGGTGGTCGAGCGCGAGGTCGGGCAGGAACGGCTCGAGCGCCGCCTCCTGGACCGGCCGCTGCCGCTGCGCCCGCGCGCGGGCGAGCTCGGGCAGCTCGGCGAGGCCGACGCCCGGCGACTGCGCGGCGAGCGGCGCGGCGCCGGCCGCGACCAGCGCGAGCGCGGCGAGCCACCGCGCGCGGCGGCGCGGCAGCCGATCGGCGCCGGGGAGGGGATCGTGGGCCATGCGGACCGGCATCGCTGCCAGTCTCGCGGGCCGCGCGCCTCCGCTCAAGCCTGCTGGGTCCGCGCGCGCGGTGCGCGGGCCGGTGCAGGGTCGGACCGTGCGACCGGCGGCCGGGGCGGCGCTCGACCGCCCGGCCCCGCCGGTCGTCGCGATCAGTTCTGGCCGATCAGCAGATCGAGGCCGTTGGTGGTCAGGATGCCGGTCGGGTTGCCGCTCGGCGAGGCGCCGAGCGCCTGCAAGTAGGCGTGCACGCCGATCAGGACCGGCAGGTTCGGGACGCCGAACGACAGCGGGGTGGTCGGGACGACCGCCGGCAGACCGACGCCGACGTCGATCGACGCGTGCTGGAAGCAGCCCGGCATGCGGATCACACCGAGGTTCAGCGGCGGGTCGACCTTGAACACGCCGATGTTGAGCGCGATCAGCGTGGTGTCGCCCGGCACGTTCCGGACCTCCAGGTTCAACGTCCGGTTGATCCGCGGGCGGTCCAGGTGCGCGAGCACCAGCGGGAACACGTCCGCGAAGGTCGCGAACGGCAGGCTCGCCGACACGTCGATGCTGCCCGGGTCATTGGCGTTGCCACCGGGGCTCCAGCCGAAGATGCCGGGGTCGCTGGTGCAGCCCTGGTAGCGGTACTCGACGTCGCCGCTCGCGTACAGCGCGACCTGGAACGTGTTGAGCGACGCGAGGTTCGTGAACAGCGGCACCTGGTCCCAGGTCGCGTAGGCGATCTGGCCGGACGGGTCGATGTCGAACGTCACGGTGCCGCCCATCGACGGATCCATGTCGTGCCACAGCGGGGCGAAGCGGGGCGCCTGGCCCAGCAGCAGCGCGGGGTCGCCCGAGAACGTCGCGGCGGTCTGCGTCGTATCGAGCCACACGAAGCCGTTCGAGCAGATCTTGATGTCGGTCGTCGAGCCACCCGGGAACGGGAAGGTGAAGCCGAGCGGCTGGGCGGGCGACAGCGAGTCGTCGGTCAGGCCGAGGTTGGCGGCGACCGGCGTGAACCAGGCGTTGCTGCCCGGCACGACGTTGTAGCCGGTGCCGTTCGGGACCATCCGGATGCTGGAGTTCGACAGGTCGAACGAGCCGGTGGTCAGGTTCTCGTACCAGCTGACGGAGATGTCGTTGCAGCCGGCGCCGTACGGCGTGACGGCGCCGAGGTTCGGCGGCGGCGTGAAGTCGAGCAGCACGACCGACGCGAAGTCCGACAGCGCGCCGGTCGCCGCGTTGGCGGTCGCGGTCGATATGCGGCGGGCGAGGTGCGTCGCATTGCTGGACGACGATGCCATGTTCGGCAGCGCCGCGGGCACCGGTGCGGTCGGCGCGTTGACGTCGATCAGGAAGTTCAGGCCCGAGGTCGGGTCGTAGACGAACGGCGTCTGCAGCGGGATGTCGATGATGTAGGTGTTCGGCGAGGTCCCGGCGGCGGGCAGGCAGACGACGTTGCCGGTGAACACGGTCGTCGTGTCGACGCCGAGGTTCGTCGCGAACGTCGTGCTCGGCGCGGCGTAGGTGCTCGGGCTCGAGCACATCATCGCGGTGACGCCGATGTAGGTGTCGCCACCCACCGACGTCGCCCCGCTCGACGCACGGAACTGCATCCGCGTGATCGTGATCGGGTAGTCGATGCCCTGGTCGAGGAAGTGTGACGGGTCGTAGAGCATCTGGAAGTGGAACAGCGTGTTCCGCCACGTGAGGCTCGTCGTGCCCGGATGCGAGGTGGTCATGCCCTTGGGGATGACGACCTGCTGCGTCTGGGTGGAAGCGGCAGCTGCCAACGCGGCGGCGCTGACCAGCGTGAGAAGCGTACGCATTTGGAGGTGATCCTCGGGAGGAGGGAGGGGTCGACCGCGCGGTTGCATGCAATCCGGAGGGTGTCCGCGGACCGCCGCGCGATCGCTCGCCGACCGCGGGGTGCCGGGGCGGGAGCACCGGAAATCTAACTCCCCATCCAATGCGTGCCGAACGTCCAGGTCGGTAATCCACGGCCGATTGCGGCGTAATGCATGCCGCGCGCGGGCGCCAGGGCGGGGGGGGGGAGACTCGACTCGTAACGGCATTGCACCGATCGGGCTGCGCTCGTAATACACGTCGTTACGGCCCGGCGCTCATCGCTCCCCGGGGAATCACCCAGGCCGGCGTGCCCGGGAGCCGTGGTGCGAGCCCATCCCGGACCGTGTGGCGGCAGGCAGCGGCGTCACGCTGCGCGCGGTCCGATCGGTGTCGCGCGACCGCTGGCGGCCGGCGGCGCGGTGCCGCTCGCGGCCGGTGGTCCTGCGCGGGGTGCCCCCAGCCGCCGCGAACACGGCCGGCAGGCCTGGCGTGCGGCGTGCCGACCGTGCCGCCGGGTCCCGAACCGGGACATCCGCGATCGTGCGGAGCGGTGGCGCGGGTCACCGGATCGCCCGGCCGGCAGCTCACGCCGGTCGGGACAAGCGATAGACGCGCCGCAGCCGGGCGCGGTGACGGATCACGTAGGTCCACATGCCGACTCCATCGTCCACGAGGGCGGTCGAGCTTGCACGGAGGGTGCGACCGCGCTACGGGTGCGCCACCGCGGGGGCATCCCGCGGCGCCCGACACGATGGACGGAACGCGCGACTTCGACGTGGTGGTGGTCGGTGGCGGCCACGCCGGAGCGGAGGCGGCGCTGGCAGCGGCGCGGCTCGGGGCGGCCACCGCGTGTGTCGTGCTCGACCCGGCCGCGATCGGCCGGATGTCGTGCAACCCGGCGATCGGCGGGATCGCGAAGGGCCACCTCGTCCGCGAGATCGACGCGCTCGGCGGCGAGATGGCGGCGTGCACCGACGCCGCCGGCATCCAGTTCCGGATGCTGAACACCCGCAAGGGGCCGGCGGTCCGCGCGCCGCGCGCGCAGTGCGACCGCGCGCTCTACAACCGCGAGATGGCGGCGCGCGTCGCCGCCTGTCCGAGGCTGACGCTCGTCGCCGGCGAGGCGGTCGAGCTGCCGGTCGGCCGGGCGGCGGGCGCCGCGCGCGCGGTGCGCGGCGTGCGGCTCGCCGATGGCCGCGAGCTGGCCGCGCCGGCGGTCGTGCTGACGACCGGCACGTTCCTCGGCGGCCGGCTGTTCGCCGGCGAGTGGGAGGCCGACGGCGGCCGCCACGGCGAGCGCGGTGCGACGGCGCTGGCACGCGCGCTGCGCGGCCTCGGGCTGCGCCTCGGCCGGCACAAGACCGGCACGCCGCCGCGGCTGCACCGCGACTCGATCGACTACGCGCGGCTCGAGGAGCAGCTCGGCGACGACCCGCCGCGGCCGTTCTCGTTCCGCACCGGGCGGCTGGACGTCGCGCAGGTGTCGTGCTGGCTGACGCGCACGAACGCGCGGACGCACGCGGTCGTCGCGCGGCACGCGCACCGCTCGCCGATGTACGCCGGGCGCATCGTCGGGGTCGGGCCGCGCTACTGCCCGAGCCTCGAGGACAAGGTGATGCGCTTCGCGGACCGCGACGCCCACCTCGTGTTCCTCGAGCCCGAGGGTCGCGCGAGCGACGAGGTCTACCCCAACGGCATCTCGACGAGCCTGCCGCCGGAGGTGCAGGAGGAGCTCGTCCGGACCATCCCGGGGCTCGAGGACGTCCGCATCCTGCGCCACGGCTACGCGGTGGAGTACGACTACCTGCTGACCGATCAGCTCCGCGCGGACCTGCACGTCGCCGACGTCGCCGGTCTGTTCGCGGCGGGTCAGATCAACGGTACGAGCGGCTACGAGGAGGCGGCCGCGCAGGGATTGGTCGCGGGCATCAATGCGGCGCGCTTCGCGCGTGGTGAGCCGCCGCTCGTGCTCGACCGCGCGAGCAGCTACCTCGGCGTGATGATCGACGACCTGTGCCGCGTCAATCCGTCGGAGCCGTATCGGATGTTCACGAGCCGCGCCGAGTTCCGGCTGCTGCTGCGTGCCGACAATGCGGACCGCCGGCTCACGCCGATCGCGCGTGAGATCGGCCTATGCGATGCGGCCCGCGCCGCGGACGTCGCGCGCAAGGAGGCGCGGATCGGCGCCGCGGTCGCCCGGCTCGAGGCGATCCGGCGCGACGGGCGGTCGCTCGCCGAGCTGCTGCGGCGGCCGGAGGTCACGTTCGACGACGTCGTCGATGCGCTCGGTGTCGATGCGCCGGGTGTCGATCCGTGCGGTGCGGCGGCGTCCGACCTCGCCGGGCTGCACGCCGACGAGCGTGCGGAGGTCGAGGCGGAGATCAAGTACGCCGGCTACATCGCCCGCCAGCACCAGCAGGTCGAGCGGCTGCGGGCGATGGACGCGCGCCGGATCCCCGCGGAGTTCGACTTCGCCGCGGTGGTCGGGCTGTCGAACGAAGGGCGCGAGCGGCTGCTGGCGCGTCGGCCGCTGTCGGTCGGCGAGGCGACGCGCCTCGCCGGCGTGACGCCGGCGGACGTCAACCTGCTGCTCGTCGCGCTCGGGCGCGCGGTGTCGCGCGCCTGACGGTCAGTGCTTCTCGAAGGCCTCGCGGGCCTTGCGCAGGGACTCCAGGAACGCGCTCGGCGGCTGGAAGCCCGACAGGGCGTCGATCTTCTCGCCGTCCGGTGCGATCACCGGCATGCCGGGGTAGCCGCGGACCTCGTAGCGACCGGTCAGGTCCTCGACGAGCAGCTCGGCGTTGACCTTGACCGGGATGAAGTTGGCCTCGACGTAGGCGGCGACCTCCGCGTCGGGGTAGGTCAGCGTGTCGAGCACCTTGCACCAGATGCACCAGTCGGTCTCGAAGTCGACCAGCAGCGGCTTGTTCTCCTTGCGGGCGCGCTCGAGCGCCTCGTCGAGGCTCAGCGCGTGGAGCCATGCGATCGGCTTCGTGGCGAGCGGCCGGCCGGCCTCGCCGCGCGACGCGATCATGTCCTTCAGCTCGCCCTCGAAGCGCTCCTTCCACTTCGCGTTGACGCGCTCGGTGCGGCGGTGCAGGTAGCTCTCGAGGTCGTCGCCGCCCTTCTTCGTCTTCAGCGAGATGCCGGCGGCGGTCACGCCGTCGAGCCGCACGACCCGGCCGTCGGGGAGGAAGCAGGGTTCGTAGGCCTCGATCAGCGAGTAGACGCTGAACTGCTTGGGGCGGGCACCGCCGAGCAGCGCGTCCATGTCTGCAGCGGTGTGCAGCACCCAGCCGTCGTCGTGGCTGCCGATCACGCCGTCGAGGTCGAGGTCGCAGACCATGACCTTGATCGGGGTGTCGCCGAGTCGCGCTTCGCCATACAGGTTGCCGACGACGGTCGGCTGGAACTGCAGCGTCGGCACGTCGGCACCGTCCGGCAGCTGCGCCATCGGCGTCAGCCGGGTGGGGCCGCGTTCGAGGCTGTTCTCGAAGCGCCAGACGGAGAACTTGCGGCCGCGCTGCTGGACCTGCTGCGGCTCCGCCGTCGCGATCCAGTCCTCCTCGCCGTCGCCGTCGAGGTCGATGTTGAGCGCGAGGGAGCTGTTCGGACCCTCGCAGACGAGCATGACCTTGGCCTTGGTGCCGAGCATGCCCGTGTAGAGCGTTGCGTCGGTGCCGTCCTGCGACAGCTCCACGGTCAGCGGTGTGGCGCGGATGGCGTAGGGACCGTCGGCAGTGCCGGCGGTCGCCGGGACGGTCGTGGATTGCTGGGCGCACACGGCCGAGGCGCCCAGCGCCCCGAGCAGGGCGACGAGCAGGGAGATCCGGGAAACGCGAGTGGACATGGGCCCGATACGCTAACCGGGCCCCTGAGGCGGGCGCCAAGGGCGGATTTCCCGGGCGCGCCGACGGGACGTTCCCGATACGGGCGCACCACCGCCCGGCGCGCCGCCGCACCGACGACGGCGGAGCTCAATGCGTCGCGAGCGACGCGATGATCTCGGTGGCGCGCTCCGCCGCGTAGGTCCCTTCACAGGACTCGCGGAACTTCGCGAGCTGCTCGCGCAGCTTGCGCGCCTGGGCGATGCGGCTCGGGTCGAAGCGACCGAGCAGCCGCTGCAGGTCGCGGCCGGCGCGGATCTCCTTGCGGATCTTCGCGTCGTCGTCGAAGCGGTCGAGCATCGCCTTGGCCGCGGCCGCGGGCGGCAGGCCCTTGAACCGGTCGGCGATCGCCTCGAGCTGCGCCTGCGAGCGGAAGTAGTCGGGTCCCGCGCCGAGGCGCTCGACGCGCTGCTCGGCCGAGCGGCACATCGCGTCGAAGCGCTGCTTCAGCGTCGTGTACCCAGCGAGCGTCTCGGCGTCCTCGCCGGCCGTCTGCAGCCCGCGCTCGAGCTCGCGCGACACGCGCTCGAAGTCCTCCTTCTCCCACGCGGTGCGCAGGGCGTCGAAGGCATGGCCGGCGGGCATCTCCGGAGCGAGCTGCACGTCGCGCAGCGCGTTCTCGATGAAGTCGTCGGACGGGATGCGCTGCGCCGGCGTGCTGAGGATCGTGCCGTCGGGCCCGATGCTGAAGAAGCTCGGATAGCCACGGCCGCCGTACGCATCCATGGCACCCGGCGCCCGGATGATCCCGAAGCGCACGCCCTTCTTTTCGATGTATTCCTGCAGGAGCTCTTCGGACTCGTCGGACACGCCGACGACCACCAACCCCGCGTCTGCGAACTTCTCGTGAAGCTCGTTCATCCGCGGGATCGATGCGGAGCAAGGTCCTCACCAGGTGGCGAAGAACTCGAGCAGCACGAGTCTGCCCTTGAGCTCGGCGAAGCTCGGCGGTGCGCCATTGAAGGCATTCCTGATCTCGAAGGCCGGCGCGTCCATTCCCAGCGGGAGCTGGGCGGTCGCGAACGCCGTCGGGATCAGCAGCGCCGTGGCGAAGGCCGCGGTGGTGCACTTGATCATGGTGGCGGGATTCTAGCGTCGGCGCCTCGGTGTCAAGCGGGCCGCACGTCCCGAGACCGTCCCGGCCGTGCGCGGGCGTCAGCCGCGCAGCACGCGCCGGACGATCGCGCCGGTGTCGTCGCCGGCGCCGGCATCGGCGCGCGCGCGCTCGACGCGTTTGCGCGCGTCGGCCTCCGCGTAGCCGAGCGTGACGAGCGCCATGACCGCGTCCTCGGCGGCCGGCGGCAGCACGGCGCCGGCCGCGGCCGCGCCGCCGCGGGCCGCGGTTGGCGCGAGCTCGAGGCGCGCGACGCGGTCGCGCAGCTCGAGGCACAGGCGCTCGGCGGTCTTCGCGCCGACGCCCTTGACGCGCTGCAGCGCGCGGGTGTCGTCGGTGGTGAGGAAGCCGGCGAGCTCGGTGGGCTGGTAGGTGCTGAGGATCGCGAGCGCGATCGACGGGCCGACCCCCGACACCGCCAGCAGGCGCCGCGCGAGCTCGCGCTCGTCGCGGGACGCGAAGCCGAGCAGCGTCGGCGCGCTGTCGACGACGTGCAGGATCGTGTAGAGCTGCGCGCGCGCACCGACCTGCAGGCCCGCCGCGACGCGCACCGGGACCTTGATCTCGTAGCCGACGCCGTCGCCGGTGCGCAGCACGACGCGCGCGCCCTGGGCCTCGCAGACCTCGCCGGACAGGTGGTCGTACATCGCGGTGCGCGAGCTCGCGGCCGGGCGGCCGAGCGGCTCAGCCGCGCAGCGACAGCCCGAGCTCGTCGAGCTTCGTCTTGATCTCGTTGAGCGAGGTCTGGCCGAAGTTCGGGCAGGCGAGCAGCTCCGCCTCGGTCTTGTTCGCGAGGTCGCCGATGCTGCGGATCTTCAGCAGGTCGACGATGCGGCGGCTGCGCACCGACAGGTCGAGCTCGGTGACCGGGCGCCGCGACGGGTCGGGGCTCGACGGATCGGGCATCTCCTCGCTGGCGAGCTGCGGCTCGTCGGTCTCCCCGATCGACGCCGTCATCAGCTCGTCCTGGCCCATGCCCAGGCGCAGGCCCTTGTTCTTGAGGATCTCCTTGATCTCGAGCAGCGAGGTCTCGCCGAAGTTCTTGTAGCTGAGCAGCTCGGCCTCGGTCTTCTTGACCAGGTCGCCGAGGGTGTAGACACCCATCTTCGCGAGGCAGTTGCGGCTGCGGACCGACAGCTCGAAGTCGTTGATCGGCGTGCGCAGGACCTTGTTGCGCTTGTCCTCGCGGCGCTCCTGGTCCTCGTCGTAGAACATCGACAGCGCGGCGGCGGCGTCGCGCCGGAACATGCGCGCGCGCGGGTTGTTCGGCGACGCCTGCAGCACGAGGTCGAAGCACTGCATCGCGCGGCGGTAGTTGCCCGCGTCCTCGTACAGCACGCCGAGGTTCATGACGACCGATTCGTTGACCGGCGGGATCATCAGCGCGCGCTCGTACAGCTCGCGCGCCTCCTCGTCCTCGCCGCGCAGGTCGACGTTCAGCGCGAGGCGGAACAGCGCCTCGGCGTGCTGCTCGTCCTGGGCGAGCACCTCGTCGTAGGCGGCGATCGCGCCGAGCGCGTCGCCGGCGAACTCGCGGGCGCGGCCGCGGAAGTAGAGCCGCTCGACCGGCTCCAGCATGTCGCCGAGCCGCTCGATCTCGCGCTGCAGCCGCTCGCCGTCACCGCGCGCCTCGACGACGCGCAGCAGGGCCGCCGCCTGGACCGGGTCGATGTCGGACGCGGACAGCACCTTCTCGGCGTCGTCGTAGCGACCGAGGGTGTGGTAGCTGCGCGCGAGGCACACCGCGATCGCGGGGTTGCGCGCCTCGCCTTCGAGCACTTCGACGGCGCGCTGGTGGTCGCCGAGCGCCCACAGCACGAGGCCGCGCTGGATGCCGCCGGCCATCGGGCTCTCGACCCAGTCGCGCAGCCGCTCGAGCTCGTGGACCGAGCTGAACACGCGGCGTCGGAACTCCTGGATCGCGCGGTGGTCGATCGCCCCCGACACGACCTCGATCGGATCGCGGCGGACCGGCGCGCTCCGGTCGCCGTGGTCGGGGAATTCGCGGCTGTGGGCCGACGACTCGGTCATCGACTGCTCCTGGATCATCTGGTGGGTCGCGGCCGCGCTCGGGTCTCGGTTCGGTCGCGGCGTCGGTCGGGTCGCGGCGGGCCGCGACGGGGGCTCGACCCGCGCGGGCACGGTTCGCTGCGCAGCGGAATCGGGCAAGCCTACGGACGGCCGGCGGTCCGGGCAAGCGCGATCACGTCCCGGTAATGCGCGACGAGCTCGTCGGCCATCGACCGGAAGCCGCGCACCGGCACCTCGTCGCGCGCGCGCCGCGCCATCGCGCGCACCGCCGCGCGGTCGGCGGCCAGCTCGCCGAGCGCGCGCGCCCACGCAGCGACGTCGCCGGGTGGCACCACGCGACCGGCGATGCCGTCGCGCACGGCGTCCTGCAGGCCGCCGATCGCGCTGACGACGATCGGGCGTCCCGCGGCGAGCGCCTCGCGCACGGTCAGGCCGAACGCCTCGCGCCACAGCGCCGGTGCCGCGACGACGTCGAGGTCGGCGAGGATCCCCGGCAGCTCTGCCGTGTGGTAGGGGCCGTGCCAGGCGACGCGCCGCTCCGGCGTCACGCGCATCAGCGTGTGCGTCAGCCAGCTCGCGTCGCCGTGGTAGGGGACGACGTTGCCGTGCGCGTGGAGCTCGATCGCCCCCGCGGGCAGCGCGGCGAGCGCGTCGACCAGCACGTGCAGGCCCTTGCTCGGGATCAGCGTGCCGAGGTAGCCGACCCGCAGCGGGCGATCGGCGTCGGCGGTCGGCAGCGGCAGCGCGCGCAGCGCGTCGACGTCGACGCCGTTCTCGACCGCATGGAGGCGCTCCGCCGGCACGCCGAGCGCGACGAACGGCGGTGCGGCGCGGTGTGACGGCACGATCAGTCGCGCGGGGATGTCGAGGAGCGCCCGGGCGTGCGCGTGCAGGCCGGCGACCGCCTGCTCGCCCGCGGGACCCGCCGGCACGAAGCCGCCGAACGACGGCCGCAGGCAGTCGGCGCAGCGCGCTGGCTCGACGGTGTCGGTCACGCTGCCGTCGCGGTGCCACATCTGGCCGCGCGGGCACAGGAGCCAGTAGTCGTGCAGCGTCAGCACGGTCGGCACGCGGTGTCGCGCGAGCACCCCGAGGCTGCCGGTCGACAGCCCGGTCAGGTGGTGGACGTGCGCGACGTCGAAGCGGTGGGCGGCGAGGAAGCCCGCCAGCGCGCGGTCGAGCAGCGGCACCGCGTACAGCGACAGCAGCGTGTCGAGGCCCTCGTAGCGGTAGGCGACCCGGGTCACCGCGTACGGCGTCGCGGCGTCGGCGGGCGCGCTCGACGTCGAGCCCTGCGCCGCGCCGCCGCGCCCGGTCTTGGTCCACACGTGCACGCGGTGGCCGACTGCGACCAGGGCCCGCGCGAGGCCGTCGACGTGCTGCTCGACGCCGCCGACGCTCTCCGGCGGCAGGCCGTGGCTGACCAGCAGGACGTCGAGGGGCGCGGTGGACGGGCGGGGCGGCGACGAGGCGGTCACTCCGTCGATCGTGCCGCGCCGGCGCGAGAACGCCAGCGCGGTCCGGCGTCGAGGCCGCGCGCCGGTCCGCGCTAGGACCGTGTGCGGCGGCGGGTCGTGACCTATGCTCCGCGCCCTCGTCGCCCGCCGGTCGCGATCGGATCGTGGCGACGCCCTCCGGCTCGGCACCTCCTCGATGCTCCACCCTCGCACTTCCGCCTCCCCGTCGCTCGTCCTCGCCACGCTGCTCGCCGCCCTCCAGCTCGCGCCGGCCCCGGCCGCACAGGTCACGACCGCCTCGCTGCGCATCGGCGGGATCGACGCGGTCGGCTGCCAGGGCGCCGACGACCCGCCGACGCTGACCGGCGGCGTGCCGGCCAGCGCCGAACTCGACCTCGCCTACGATCAGGCCGCGCTGCGGCTGACGCTGACCGTCACCAACACCTCGGCCGTGCTGCCAGGCCAGGCGACGCCGCTGCTGACGCGGCTGTTCCTGAACCTGCCGCCCGGCGCGATCACCGGCGCGACGCTCGCCGGCCAGACCGCCGCCGGCGGGGCGACGCCGGACTTCGCGCTGGCGCTCGGCGCCCGCCGGGCCGGGTGCATGGGGAGCTTCGAGCTCGAGCTGCACCCGCGCTCGGGCGGCCTGCACGGCATCGCCAACGCGGCCGCGACCTGGAACGGCGGTGGCGCCGGGAGCGCGGTGGTCGGGCCGGTCGTGTTCGCGATCGACCTGTCGGGACCGGGTGCGGCCAACGTGAACGCGCGCGCACTGGCGTACGGGTTCTCGGAGAACGGACCGCTCGCGCCGCTGAACGCCGGCGCGAAGTTCCAGGCGGGCGGCGCCAGTGCGGACGAGAGCGGGTGGATCGGCAGCGATACGCGCCCGGACGATTGCGCGACGTCGATGTGGGTCCTCGGGGACCCCCGCGTGGGGGGGCAGATCACGTTCTGTCGGAACGGGCTGCGCGGCTGCCACGACTGCCTGTGGATCTCGCTGCTGCCCGGCCCGACGCAGATCGCCGAGTACCTGGTCCCGATCGGCTTCCCGCTGGTCGCCGTGATCGACTCGGACGTGTTCACGGGGCTGCCGCGCTGCGTGACCTACGACATTCCGAACGATCCGGCGCTGTCCGGCCTGCGGCTGTACTTCGTGATCGTGACGTTCGAGCAGAACCCGCTCGACGGCATCACGGCGTTCTCGTTCGGCGACGTGTTCACGCTCCGGATCCTGTGAACGGACTCGCGCTCGTCACCGCGGTGGCCCGGAGGGAGAACCCGTGACCGACGCCGCCCACCGTTCCGCCGAGCGGCCCGAGTCGATCGGGCGCTACCGGATCCTCGACGTCCTCGGCCAGGGCGGCATGGGGACCGTCTATCTCGCCGAGCAGCGCGAGCCGGTGCGCCGCCGGGTCGCGGTCAAGGTGATCAAGCTCGGCATGGACAGCCAGCAGATCCTCGCGCGCTTCGAGATGGAGCGGCAGGCGCTGGCGTTGATGGAGCATCCGAACATCGCGCGCGTGCTCGATGCCGGCACCACGGAGCGGGGCCAGCCGTTCTTCGTGATGGAGTACGTGAAGGGGCTGCCGATCGTCGACTACGCGGACGAGCACCGCCTGTCGATCGAAGAGCGACTCCGCCTGTTCCAGGCCGTCTGCCTCGGCGTGCAGCACGCGCACCAGAAGGGCGTCGTGCACCGCGACCTGACGCCCGGCAACGTGCTGGTCGTCGAGCAGGACGGCAGGGCGTGCCCGAAGATCATCGACTTCGGGCTGGCGCGTGCGACCGACCAGCGGCTCGTCGACGGCACGATCTTCACGCAGCGCGGCGAGATCTTCGGCACCCCCGCCTACATGAGCCCGGAGCAGGCCGGGCTCGACAACCAGGACGTCGACACCCGCTCCGACATCTACACGCTGGGCGTGCTGCTCTACGAGCTGCTGACCGGCGAGCTGCCGCACGGCCGGCCGGCGCGCAGCCCTGCCGCCGTGCTGGAGATCCAGCGCAAGCTGCGCGACCACGAGCCGCCGCGGCCGAGCACGCGGGTGACGACCGCGGGCGAGGCGATCGCGTTGCAGCGGGGCGTCGAGCCGCGCAACCTGACGCGCCGCTTGCGCGGGGAGCTCGACTGGATCGTGATGAAGGCGCTCGAGCGCGACCGCATGCGCCGCTACCAGACGGCGAACGAGCTCGCGCTCGACATCCAGCGGCACCTGGACGACGAGCCGGTCGTCGCCGGGCCACCGAGCGCGGCGTACCGCGTCCGCAAGTTCGTCCGGCGCCATCGCCCGACGGTGATCGGCGCAGCATTGCTGCTGCTGTCGCTGCTGCTCGGCGTGATCGGCACGACCTGGTTCCTGATCGAGGCGCGCCGGCAGGCCGACCGCGCGACCGCGAGCGAGGGCACCGCGCTCGCCGCCGCCCGCTCTGCCGAGCAGGAGCGCGCGCGGGCCGACGAGGAGGCGCGCCTCGCGTTGGAGGCGCAGCGCGAGGCGGACCGGCGCGCGACCGCGGAGCAGGACGCCCGGCGCACCGCGACCGCCGCGCTCGCCCAGTTCGAGCTGCTGTCGAACGTCGTGCTGCTGCGCGAGGCGCGCGCCGCAGCGGCGACGCTGTTCCCCGCGAGCCCCGAGCTGGTCCCCGCGATGGACGCGTGGCTCGGCGAGCGGGGGCTGCCGCTCGCCGCAGCGCTGCCCGAGCTGCGGCAGGCGCTCGCCGACCTGCGCGCGCGGGCCGCCGGGTCCGCCGGCGGCGAGTTGCGCTTCGAGCTGCGCGGCGACCAGTTCCTGCACGACACGCTGGCGCAGCTGGTCGCCGACCTCGAGCGCTTCGTCGATCCGGCGGCGGGCGAGCTCGCCGCGGTGCAGGATCGCCGGGCCTGGGCCGCCACCGTGCGCCAGCGGAGCATCGACGCCGAGCGCGCGCGCTGGGACGCGGCGCGCGCCGCGATCGCGCGCGCGGACGGCGCGGTCGCCAGCCGCCGCTACGCCGAGCCGCCGATCGACCTGGCGCCGCAGCTCGGGCTCGTGCCGATCGGCATGAACCCGGTCACCGGGCTCTGGGAGTTCCACCATCTCCGCTCGGCGGCGTCCGACGCACCGCTGCCGACGTTCGACGCCGACGGTCGGATCGCGGTCGGGTCCGACACCGGCATCGTGTTCGTGCTGGTGCCCGGCGGTCGCGTGTCGATCGCGGGGGATCCGGCGCAGGGCTCGGCGGCGACCGACGACGTTCGCGAGGTCGAGACCGCTCCGTTCCTCGTCGCGCGGCACGAGCTCACGCAGGCGCAATGGAAGCGGCTCTCGCGCGGCGGCGTGCCCAGCTACTACTTCGCGGGGCGCGAGCTCGCGGTGGTCCCCGGCGGCATCACGCGCGCGCACCCGGTCGAGCAGGTGTCGTGGGCCGCCTGCCAGGAGCTGCTCGCACAGCACGGGCTCGCGCTGCCGAGCGAGGCGCAATGGGAGTACGCGTGTCGGGCCGGCACCGCCACGGCGTGGTTCACCGGGGACAGCGCCGACTCGCTGGCGGGCTTCGCGAACGTCGCCGACGCGACCGCGAAGCGCGTCGTGCCCGCGTGGACCTGCGACGAGAGCCTCGACGACGGCTGCGTGATCCACGCGCCGGTCGGCTCGTTCGGCTTCAACGCGTTCGGCCTGCACGACGTGCACGGCAACGTGTGGGAGTGGTGCAGCGACGCGTTCGGCGACGCGGGCGCACGCGTCATGCGCGGCGGCAGCCACACGAATCCGCCGGAGCTCGCGCGCTCGTCGAACCGTGGCTCGGCACCGGCCGACACGCGGTCGAACAATGTCGGCGTCCGCGCGGTGCGCGCGCTCGATCGGCTCTGAACGCACGCTGATCGCTCGTTGCGCGAGCGCGCGGCTTCGATGCTGGAATGGCGTCGCGGGCCTCGCTACGATCCGCGCCGGACCGGGCGACGCGGGCGGCGTCGCCGGTCGCAGCGCGGAGCGTGGCTCGACTCCGCGCCGCTCGATCTCGACAGCTCGCGCCGGTCAGCGGGCGCGGCGATTCCCTGGGAGGGGCCATGGATCGAATCCGCATTCGCGGTGGACGAGACCTGCGCGGGTCGGTGCGCGTGTCCGGCAGCAAGAACGCATCGCTGCCGATCATGGCGGCAGTGCTCCTGTGCGACGGTCCGGTCGTGCTAAGGAACATCCCTGACCTGAAGGACATCGAGACGATGCGCGGCATCCTGCGCCACCTCGGTGTCGAGAACCACCGCGAGCGCGACGGCTCGCTGTATCTCGAGGTGACCGACGCGCGCGCGGATTGCGCGCCCTACGACCTCGTGCGCCAGATGCGCGCGTCGTTCGTCGTGCTCGGTGCGCTGTGGGCGCGGCGCGGTCGCGCGAAGGTCAGCTACCCGGGCGGCTGCGTGCTCGGCCATCGGCCGGTCGACCTGCACATCAAGGGGCTGCGGTCGCTCGGTGCGGTCGTGCACATCGAGGACGGCTACGTGCACGCCGGCGGCGTGGTGAAGGGCGGCTCGATGTTCCTCGGCGGCAACTACGGCTCGACGGTGCTCGGCACCGCGAACGTGTTGATGGCCGCGGTGCTCGCGCGCGGCACGACGGTGATCGAGAACGCGGCCATGGAGCCGGAGGTCGAGGACCTCTGCAACTTCCTCAATGCGTGCGGTGCGCGGATCACCGGCATCGGCGGACACTGTCTGGTCGTCGAGGGCGTCGAGCGGCTCGGCGGCTGCGAGTACTCGATCATCCCGGACCGCATCGAGGCAGCGACCTACCTGGCCGGCGCGCTGATGACGAACTCGCCGATCACGGTCGAGGGCGCGCGACCGGCGCACATGCTCGCGGTGCTCGATCGGCTGCAGGCGGCGGGCGCCGAGCTCGAGGTCGGCGCCGACTACGTCCGCAACGTGCAGCGCCCCGACGGTCGCATCCTCGCGGTCGACGTGACGACGCTGCCCTACCCGGGCTTCCCGACCGACATCCAGGCGCAGTTCATGGCGCTGATGACGCGCGCCGAGGGCGTGTCGATCATCACCGAGAAGGTCTACCCGGAGCGCTTCATGCACGCGAGCGAGCTGGCCCGGCTCGGCGCGAACATCCGCCGCGAGGGTCCGAGCGCGATCATCCAGGGCACGCCGCGGCTGTCGGGCGCGCCGGTGATGGCCTCCGACCTGCGCGCGTCCGCGAGCCTCGTGCTGGCCGGCCTGGTCGCGGAGGGGCGCACCGACGTTCGACGGGTCTACCACATCGACCGCGGCTACGAGCGCATCGAGCAGAAGCTGCAGCGGCTCGGCGCGGACATCGAGCGCATCTCGGAGGGCTGACGGCCGCTGGCGTGGGGGGCCCGGGAAGACCGGGCCGCCACGCGGCGTCGGAGACCGGTATCCTGTCCGGAACGACCGGTCGCCGGGGCGTCGCGCCCCGGTGACGTCGAGGACCGACCGCCATGCGCACGCTCCTGATGACTCTCGCGGTGCTGTTGGGCACCACCTCGATGGCCGTCTCGCAGAACAGCGCGCGTCCCGCGCGGGTGCCGGCGCAACCACGCGTCGTCGAGACGGTGCGGTTGAACGCGCGCCCGGTCGGGCCGGTGCGGATCGTGCGCGTCCCGGGCGTCGCTCCGGACGGCATCACGCGCGACACCGACGGCCTGACCAACTGGATGTACTTCTCGCGCGGCGGCTACGCGCGCTCGCGGGCGGCCGCCGCGCAGTGGCGCTCGCGGTTCCGCACGACGACCCCGTACGCGTGGCGCGGCACGGCGGTCTACTCGAGCTACGCGTGGCGCGGGCCGGCCGTCTACCGGCGCTGGTGAGCTCGATCGCGGCGCCCCGTGCCGCCGCGCCGGCTCAGCGAGGGAGCAGCGGGAACAGCAGGGCGCGGTGCGTCGGCGACCCGGTCGTGACGTGCAACACCCCGTCCGCGCCGGTCCCGGAGTCGCTGATCGCGACGACCCGGTAGTCGCCGGGCGGCAGCGACACGACCGCCTGCGAGCAGCCGTCGTCGGGCCAGGGCATCGTCTCCTGGGCGCAGATCCGACCGTCCGCGCTGCGGATCTCCAGCGCGACCGCGCCGGTCCCCGCTCCGGTCGGCGGGTGCACGAAGGCGAGGCGCAGCCGGGTCAGCGACTCGCGGTCCGCAGTGGGCTGCGGTGCGGCCGCCAGCGACCCGAGGTCGAGAGTCTCGCCACCGCGGAGCTCGAAGGGGCCGAACGCCCGCCGCTCGGTGCCCGTCGCCACCACGCGGTAGCGGCCGGCGGGCACCGGGCCGCTCTCGAACTCGCCGGCAGGTCCGAGCGGGTCGAGGCGCACGCGCCACGGGCGGGCGAGCGTGTCGCGCTCCAGCGAGACCGCGGCGGGCGCCTCCGTGCCGGTGTCGGCGGCGAGCCGGCCGCGCACCCACGCGCACGGACCGAGCGTCGCGGGGATCCGGATCGTCGCCTCCGGTCGGCCGGCGAGCAGCCCGTCCTCGATCGCCAGCGGTACGCCGACGATCCGGCCGGCGGGACCGCGCGGGTCGCGCGCGTAGATGCGCAGCGTCGTCGGCAGGCCGACCTCCCGCAGCGGCACGTCGAACGCGAAGCGGCCGGCGGCGTCGAGCCGCGCGGTCTCGCTCCGCCAGCCCGACACGCGCAGCACGTAGCCGCCCGCGAACGGCCGTCCGCCGGCGTCGAGCACGATCCCCGCGATCCGCAGGTCGCCGGGCCCGAACGTCGGGTTCCACTCGACGGCCGCGCCGGGCCCGCACTCGAGGGCTCGCGTCGCGAACCCGGTGCCGAAGTCCGTCGCGGTGACGAGCGCGTTGCCCGGGGTCACGCCGGTGAGCCGGAAGCTCCCGTCGGCGTCGGTGGTCGTCGCACGGTGCCCGAGCTCGGTGGGGCCGCCGACCTGTACCGCGACGCCCGCGAGGTGCGCGCCGGACGCATCGCTCGCGCGGCCGACGATCGTCGCAGCACGCGGCAGCGTCAGCTCGATCTCGGCGGTCTCACGCGCGCGGAGTTCGACCGTCTGCGCTGCGGCGCCGTGCTCCGGTGCGCAGGCGGCGACGACGGTCGACCCGGTCGCGAGGCCGTCGACGTCGAAGCGGCCATCGGTGTCGGTCAGCACCCGGAACGGTCGCGTCAGGCTCCGCGGGCGCGCAGCGAACACGACGACCCGCGCGTCGGCGCTGTGCCCGATCTGGACGCTGGCCGCGCCGAGCGGCGCCCCGGCCGCGTCGACGACGCGACCACGCAACCGGCCGCCCGGCTCGCGGAAACGCAGCTCGACGTCGACGACCGCGGGCTCGTCGCGGCCGACGCTGCGTCCGACCGGGCAGTAGCCCGGCTGGCGCGCGCCGACCGTCGTGAACGGCGCGACCGTCAGGCGGAAGGTCCCGTCCGGCGCGGTCCGCCCGACGACCTCGCGGATCGGCGACACGTGCTCGCGCACGGTCCACAGCTCGGCGCCGGCGATCGGCACGCCGTCCGGCGCCGTGACGATCCCGCGCACGGTGCGCACGTCCGGGTCGACCGGGAGGACCGCGTCGACGGTGTCGCCGGCGACGACCAGCGCCATCGCGGCCTGCCCGAGCGCGTGCGCGAGCCAGACGCCGGCGGGCAGTGCGTCGAACGTGCAGCGCCCCGCGGCGTCGGTCGTCGCGCGGCGCTGCAGGCGCTCGGGTTGCGGACGGCCCGGGACGACGCGGGTCCACGCGCCGCGCAGCCCGGAGTCGTGGTGGACGACGACGCCGCCGCCGTCGGTGACCGGCTCGAGCCAGACGCTCGCGTCGCCGAGCGGTCGGCCGTCGCAGTGGACGTGGACCCGCAGCGCACCGCGAGCGAGGTCGGCTGGTAGGGGGGCCGGCCGGCGGTCGGGTTCCGCGGCGAGTGCCCCGCCGGGGTCCGCCGTGCGCGGCGGCGTCGCGCGGTGCGCGACCTCGGTGGGCGGCGCGTCGGGGGCCACCGCCGGGCGATCGCTCCCGGATCGCGGCAGCCATGCGGCCACGATCAACGCCGCGAGCGCGGCGGCGCCGAGCAGATAGCGGAGCAGGCCGAGGCCGGCGCCGCGACCCTCCGCGACGAACAGACGGTGGACGGCGGTCGCGCGGCCCAGCACCGTTTCGCGAACCATGGCGAGACCGCGGGCGGTCGCGAAGGTCCCGACCAGCAGCCCGGCGACTCCCGCAGGCAGCAGCCTGCGGAGCATCTCGATGCCACGATTGAGCTGTGTGCGCACCGTGCTCGGCTCGCGACCGAGCGCGACCGCGATGTCGGCCGGGCTCAGGCCGTTGCGGAGGCGCAGCAGCACGACGGTCCGGTACGGCTGCGGGAGGTGCTCGATCGCCCGCTCGATCTCCTGCAGCACCTCGCTGGTCTCGATCGCGCGGAGTGGATCGATCGCCGCCGGGAGGTCGAGCCGAGCCGGGTCGGGGGCGCGGCTCGCGCGGTGCGCGCTGCGCCGCAGCATGTTGGCCAGGATGCCCAGCAGCCACGGCACCAGCGGTCGCGACGGCTCCCAGCGCTCGGGGTGCTCGAGCACGAACAGGAAGGTGTCCTGCACGGCGTCCTCGGCGGACGCCGCGCTGCTGCTGACGTGCAGCGCGACCGCCAGCAGCCGGGATGCGGTCCGGTCGTAGACCCGCGCGAGCATCGCCGGATCGCGCGTGCGTCGGTACGCGAGGAACGCGGCCTCGACGGTCTGTTCGGAGGGCGACATCGGCGGAGCGGGCGGCCGTGCGCGGGTCGGTCGGACGACGCGACGGCGGGCCTCAGAGCGCGCCGATCGTCGCGTCGCCTTGATTCGACACGCCGCCGTTCGCGCCGTCGACGACGATCGCCTGGGTCAGCAGCACGATGCCGGCGAGGGCGGTGTCGGTGGGCATCGGCAGGTCGAGAGTCGGCAGGCCGGTGCCGGTCGCCGGCGGGGCCGGCACGCCGAGGATCGGTTGGACCGTGATCACGCAGCCCGGCGCGCCGAGTCCGAGCAGGGACAGCGGGATCGCCGTGGTCGACGCGCCGATCGCGATCAGCGTGACGGCGGTCGCCGGCGTGTTGGCGACCTCGAGCGAGAACGTGCGCCCCAGCCAGGGCAGCCGTGGAGACCGCAGCATCGGGATGCCGGCGCTCGTCGCACAGCCGCCGGCGAGCGGCACGAACGCGGCGGCGACGTCGGTCTGGTACGCGTAGGTCTCGGTCGGCGGGCGCGTCGCGTTCAGCGCCTGGCCGCTCGCCTTGAAGGTCTTGCCGAGGGCCGGTACGAACGCCGCGAAGTAGCGGCTGACCTTGTAGATCCCGGCGTCGAGCGGCCGCACGACCCAGTCGTTCGTCAGCGAGTCGAACTCGGCGATCGTGCCGGTCGGGCTGCCACCGATGCCGTTGCCGCCGGCGAGGACGACTCGCTGGCGGATCGCGTCGTAGGCCGCGTCATTGGCGACCTGGCCGTTCGGGTAATTGGCCGTGACGATCTGCAGCCATTGCGAGCCGTCCCAGCGCCAGGTGTCGAGCCGCCAATTGGCGGGGGAGGAGAGCGTCGCGTCCTGGCCGCCGAACAACAGCACGTCGAGGAAGTCGAATCGCGTGACCAGGTGGTGCTGCCGGCGGACCGGCGGCAGCGCGCCGGCCGGGCTGAGCTGCGTCCACGCGCTGCCGTCCCAGGTCCAGGTGTCGGCGAGGTGCGCGCCGCCCGCATCGAGTCCGCCGAACAGCAACACCTTGCCGTTCACCGGATCGAACGTCGTCGCCGCGAACGTGCGGGGCGACGGACTGCCGCCGACCGGCGTGATCGCGCTCCACAGGTTCGTGAGCGGGTCCCACTCCCAGGTGTCGCCGAGCGTCACGTTCGCGACGTCCCGGCCGCCGAACACCACGAGGCGGTTCCGATTGAAGTCCCACGTGACGGTCGCGAGGTCGCGCGCGGGCGGCGAGCCGACGGCGCCGTCGGCGGTCATCAGCGTCCAGCCGGCGCCGTCGAACCGCCACAGGTCGTTCATCGGGACGCCGCCGCTGCCGCCCGACCGACCGCCGAAGACGTAGAAGTTGTTGACGTCGGCCGCGCCGGGATTCTCGCGGCGCTGTGGCGGGTTGGGGATGCCCTGGACGGTCGACCAGTGGGCACCGGGAGCCTGGGCGAGAGCCGCGGCGGTGAGGAGCGCGGCGGGCAGGTTCGCGAGCAGGAGTCGCATCGGATCCTCGGGGGTGCGGATGGGGTGGACGGGACGTCAGCTATTCTCCGCCCCGGCGCGGGCGTCCCACGTTTTCCGACGCGAGCGGGCGCGAGCAGCGCGGCGAGCCGCGCGTCCGTCCGGCGCGGCTTGACCGTCGCGCGCGCACTGCCCAGACTGTCGCGCTTCTCGCGGCGGGCGCCGGCGGGCCGCCGGCGGTCGCTGTCCTGCGGCGGAGGTCACCGGGGCCGCGGGCCCCGCGAGCCAGCTGCCCCGATACTGCCATGTTCGATGTCCTCAGCGGCGCGCTGACGAAGGCCTACCGGTCGATCGTCGGCAACAAGGTCCTCACCGAAGCGAACGTCGAGGAGGGGATCCGTTCCGTCCGGCAGGCGCTGCTCGAGGCGGACGTCCACTTCAAGGTCGCCAAGGACTTCATCCAGGACGTCAAGGCGCGGGCGCTCGGCCAGGAGGTCCTGCAGGCGGTCGATCCCGGCCAGCAGTTCGTCAAGGTCTTCCACGACGAGCTGACCGCGCTGCTCGGCGGCGAGAAGCGCGGGCTGCCGGTCGCCGACAACGGCCCGCTGGTGCTGATGATGGCGGGCCTGCAGGGGTCGGGGAAGACGACGACCTGCGCGAAGCTCGCGTTGTGGCTGCGCAAGACGAAGCGGAAGAACCCGCTGCTGGTCGCCGCCGACCTGCAGCGCCCGGCGGCGGTCGAGCAGCTCCAGACGCTCGGCAGGCAGCTCGGCATCGCGGTGCACGCCGAGGGCACGTCGGCGCGGCCGCCCGAGGTCTGCGCGCGTGGCATCGAGCTCGCGAAGCGCAACCGGCACGACGTCGTGATCCTCGACACCGCCGGCCGCCTGCACATCGACGAGCCCCTGATGGCCGAGCTCGACGAGGTGCACCGGCGCTGCAAGCCGCACGGCGTGCTGCTGGTGTGCGACTCGATGCTCGGTCAGGACGCCGTCAACTCGGCCAAGACCTTCGACGAGCGGCTGCCGATCTGGGGCGTCATCCTGACGAAGACCGACGGCGACGCGCGCGGCGGTGCGGCGCTGTCGATCAAGAAGATCACCGGCAAGCCGATCCTCTACGTCGGCACCGGCGAGAAGCCCGACGAGCTCGAGGAGTTCGATCCGCCGCGCATGGCCGGGCGCATCCTCGGCATGGGCGACGTCGTGTCGCTGGTCGAGAAGGCGCAGGAGGTCATCGACGAGAAGCAGGCCGAGAAGGAGGCGAAGAAGCTCCTCAAGGGCAAGTTCGACTTCGAGGACTTCCTCCGGCAGCTCAACATGATCCGGAAGCTCGGGCCCTTGAAGAAGGTGCTCGGCATGCTGCCCGGCATGGGGCAGGCGCTCAAGGAGGTCGATCTCGACGACCGCCGCTTCAAGCGCGTCGAGGCGATGATCCAGTCGATGACGGTGTTCGAGCGCCGCAATCCGGACGCGATCGACGTGCAGCGCCGGCGGCGGATCGCCGGTGGCAGCGGCAACGAGCTGCAGGCGGTGCACGACCTCGTCAAGCAGTTCAAGATGATGCAGAAGATGATGGCGAAGCTCGGTCGCGGCGGGCTCGAGGGGCTCGCCGGCGCCGGCATGCCGGACCCGTCGCAGCTCGGCGGGATGGGCGGGTTCGGTGGGATGCCGGGTGGAATGCCGGGTGGAACGGCAGGGGGCATGCCGCCGATGCCCGGCGGGCGGCGCGGCGGTGGGGGTGGTAACCAGGCGTTCCGCGACTTCATGCGCGGCCGCAAGCGCTGACCCCGACGGCTGGCCACGCGGCGTCGAGCGGGCGGCGATTTTTGGCCAGCCCGCTGGTCAGCACCGGCGCGCTGCGGTAGCATCCGCGCCCCTTTTCCGTGGTGGGCGTCGCCGTCCGTTCGGCCCGCCGCGCCGGCTCGCGTGCCGACGCCGGTGGCACCCGTGCCAGCCGCGCCGTCGAGCGCCACCGCCGTCCGTGCTCCCGCCACCGCTGATCCGCGACGAGGTTCGATCTTGGCCGTCAAGCTGCGCCTGACCCGATTCGGACGCCTGAATCACCCGACCTACCGCGTCTGCGCGACCGAGGCCCGCTTCAAGCGGGACGGCCGCGTGATCGAGACGCTCGGCTACTACCTACCGAAGCACCCGCGCGCGGAGGAGCAGTACGGGCTCAACGCCGAGCGCATCCAGTACTGGCTGTCGGTCGGCGCTCAACCCTCCGAGACGGTCGCGAGCCTGATCCGCAAGTCGGGCCTCGAGCTCCCGTCGCGGCAGCGCGGTGCGCAGTCCGCCGACAAGAAGCGCAAGCGCAAGGCGAAGCCGTTCCAGCCGCCGCGCCAGCTCGGCTCCGGCCGCCTCGCCAAGAAGAAGTGGGCCGCGAAGCACGGTTCTGCCGCGAAGCCCGCGTCGGCGTCGCGCGCGGCAGACTGAAGCGCGGGCCACCGAGCGAGTGCGCCGGGCTCGCCTCGCGCGCTCGGCCGGTTCCGAGCGCCGGCGGGCGTGCGCCGGCGCGGCAGCCCGATGGCGCGCTCCCGGAGCGCTTCCCGCTGCAGGTTCGTCGACCGCAGCGGGCCGAATCACAGGTCGACGACCGATGGCGGCCAAGAAGAAGTCGAGCAGCAAGGTGACGCGCAAGAAGGCGGCTCCCGCGGCGGGTAGCGCGGTCGCGGCGGACGCTCCGAGCCTGACGCTCGAGCCGACGCCGAAGAACCTGGAGCAGACGCTCGTCGACCTCGAGGAGGTGGTCGCGCGGCTGCCGAAGCCGGCGGCGCCGACGCGGGCCGAGCTGGTCGACGTGCTCGTGCACGCGCATTTCGTGCCCGGGCACGCCTGCGGACTCGGCCAGGAGGTGCTGCGCCGGATCGAGGAGAACTTCGTCGACCGGAACGAGTTCCGGATCGCGGAGGCCTACGAGATCGCCGCCGTCCTCGACGACCTGCCGATCGACGGGCTGTTCGAGCGCTGCCGGGCGCTGCACGACGCCGTGCAGCAGATCTACAACGATCAGAACAGCGTCAACCTCGACCACCTGCGCGAAGGGTCGGTGACCGAGCGCAAGGCCTTCTTCCAGCGGATCCCCGCGATCGGCGACGAGGTCGCGCAGTTCGTCGGCCGCTTCATCGACTGGGAGGAGGTCTGCTTCTCGGAGCGCTCGACGCAGCGCGTGCAGGCCCGGCTCGGCCTCGACGCGAAGGGCGACGGCAAGAACGAGGCGCTCGAGAAGTTCGTCGCGCGCGTGCGCGAGCTGCTCGCTCCGTTCGGGCACCTGCCGCTCGGCGTCGGGACGCCGTTGCCGAGCGGGCGGGCGCGTACCGATCCACCGCTGTCGCCGGCCTGTCTGCTGCTGCGCCTGCAATCGAAGTCCCGGTGAGGATTCCGCCCGGCGCCGGCGCGGCGCCGGGAACCCAGAGGCTGCGCGAAGTGCTGGCCGGACCGCTGATCCTGCTCGCCTCGACATCCCCGCGGCGACGCGCGCTGCTCGCTGCGGCCGGCCTCGAGTTCGTCTGCGTCGAGCCGGGCGAGGAGATCGTCGGGACCGGGAGCCCGGCGGACCGCGCGGCGCAGCGGGCCGCGGCGAAGGCCGCGGGCGCGCAGCTGCCCGCCGACCTCGCGGCGCCGGATCGGGCGCGCGGCATCGTGCTGGGCGTCGACACGGTGGTCGACGTCGATGGTGTCGAGCTCGGCAAGCCTGCCGATCCCGCCGACGCGGCGCGGATGATCGCGCTGCTGCAGGGTCGCACGCACGTCGTGCACACCGCGCTGGCGGCGCACGGGGCGGCGCGGCACGGGACCGCGGAAACCGCCGCGCCGCGCGTCCTGTGCGCGCGCGCGACCGTGCGGTTCGCCCCGCTCGACCGCGCGGCGATCGACGCCTACGTCGCCGGCGGGAGCTGGCTCGGCAAGGCCGGTGGCTACGGCATCCAGGACGATGCCGGTCGCTTCGCGACCTGCATCGACGGTGACCTCGACACCGTGATCGGCCTGTCGGTCGCGGGGCTGCGCACCTTGCTCGTGGCCTTGTCGTCGGGACCCGGGTCATGGACGGGCTCGGCCGGCGTCTGACCCTCGGGGTGGCGCTCGCCGCGCTGATCGTCGCGCTGTTGCGCGTCGGTCTGGCGCGCGCGGACCGCGAGCAGGGCGCTCCGCGCGAGGCGGCGACGCCGGCGCCGCCGGCGGTCGAGCCCGGTCCGGCGGTGCCGCGGGGGCTGGCGCTGCTCGTCTACGTCGCCACCCGCGAGGACGAGCTGCCGGCGCGGGTCGCGCCGGTCGTGCGGATCGCTGCGGACGCCAGTGTGGCAGTGCGCCGCGCCGCACCTCCACCGCTCGGGCCCGAGCTGGCCGACGCCGTGTGGCCGGCCGCCGGCATCGTGCTCCGGACGGCGGACCTCGACGCGCTCGACGGGCGCGAGCGCGCGCTGCTGCTCGAGGTCCTGCGCAGCTTCGGGGTCGGTCATCGCTTCGACGCGGCGCTGGTCCGGGTCGGCGAGCGCGGCGAGCTGGCCGGCGCCGCGGCGCTGCGCCGCTGGCTGCGCTGACGCCGCGCGCTCTTGACGGCGAGCGGGGCGACGATAGCCTGTTGCGCCCTCCGAACTCCCACGCACGGACCCGCGTCGCGGGGAGCGAGGGCAGGTCGCTACGCGGGCCGGCGCGCCCGGAAGGCCGAGGAGCCATGAGAGCCGACATCCATCCGAACTACGTCGAAGCCAAGGTCGTCTGCGCCTGCGGCAACACCTTCACGACCCGTTCGACGCGGTCCGAGATCCGCATCGACATCTGCTCGGCCTGCCACCCGTTCTTCACGGGCCACCAGAAGTTCGTCGACTCGGCCGGTCGCGTCGACAAGTTCCGCCGCCGCTACGCGCGTTCGCGGCCGACGACCGTGAGCGGAGCGGCCACGGACGGCGAGGCCGCTTCGTCCTGAGCGCCTGCCGGCAGCGGGTCGCGGGGTCGCCGGTCCCGTCCGCGCCGCCGCTCCGGAACACGTCCGGCAGCTGCCGGGCGCGTTCGCATTTCCTGGCCTGGATCGGCGCTGTGGCCTCGCGCATTGCATGAGTGACCTGCTGCGCAACAGCGTCCGTGCGCGCCTGGATCGCATGAGCGCGCGCCTCGCCGAGCTGACCGCCGCCGTGTCGGATCCCGCCGTGCTCGCACAGCCGGCACGGATCGCGCGGCTGCAGCGCGAGCTCGGTGCATTGCGCGAGCCGGTCGCCCGCTACGAGTCGCTGCGGTCGGTGGAGCGCGAGCTCGACGACGCGCGCGCTCTGCTCGACGGCTCCGACCGCGAGCTCGCCGACCTCGCGCGCGACGAGCTGCCGGCGCTCGAGCGGCGCGGAAGGGAGCTCGCCGACGCGTTGCTGGACTCGTTGCTCGAGAGCGAGAGCGACGGGGCGCGCAGCGCGATCCTGGAGATCCGCGCGGGGACCGGCGGCGCGGAGGCGGCACTGTGGGCCGGCGAGCTGCGCGACCTCTACGTGCGCTACGCCGACCGCCAGGGCTGGACCGTCGAGCGGATGTCCGAGTCGCCGGGCGAGGTGGGCGGCTGCAAGGAGGTGATCCTCGCGGTGCGCGGCGACGGCGTGTTCCACCGGCTGCGCTTCGAGAGCGGCGGGCATCGCGTGCAGCGCGTGCCGGCGACCGAATCGCAGGGTCGCGTGCACACGTCGGCCGCGACCGTCGCCGTGCTGCCCGAGGCGGAGGAGGTCGACGTCGAGATCCGCGACGCGGACCTCGAGATGCAGGCGGTGCGGGCGTCCGGGCCGGGCGGGCAGAACGTCAACAAGGTGTCGAGCGCCGTGCGCCTGACGCACCTGCCGACCGGGCTGTCGGTGTTCTGCCAGGAGGAGCGCTCGCAGGTGAAGAACCGGGCGAAGGCGCTCGAGCTGCTGCGGACCCGGCTGCTCGACGCGGAGCGCCGGCGGGTCGAGAGCGCCCGGTCGGCCGACCGCAAGAGCCAGGTCGGCACCGGCGACCGCAATGCCCGCATCCGCACGTACAACTTTCCCCAGAATCGTTTGACCGACCATCGGCTCGGCCAGAACTTCCCACTTGCGCCAGTGCTCGAGGGCAGGCTCGAGCCGGTCGTCGAGGCGCTGCTCGCGGTCGATCGCGAGGAGCGCATCGCCGCCCTCTGAACCGGCGGCCCGGATCCTGCGCTGGATCCGGTGCGCGTGCCGACCCTCTCCCAAGACCCCTCCACGAGCGCCGCGACGAACGTCGGCGCGGGCCGCGACGCCCGCCCCGCGGCCCCCACCGCGGCCCTCACCGCATCGAACCCCTCCAGGAGAACCGAGATGACCGAAGAGCTGCCCGAGCTGGAGCTGATCACCGCCGCGTCCGTCGCGTCCGCCGCCGAGGAGCCTGCGGAGCCGTCGGGCGCGCCGGCCGGTGCGCCGACGGCGCCGGGCGCAGCGCACGCCATGAGCGCCGGCATGGGCCTGCCGTGCCCCGCCTACAACGCGCACGCGGACAAGGAATACTACCGATTCCTGCTCGCGGGCCTCGTGATGCTGATCGGCTCGCTGATGCCGTGGGGTGTGACCGGGTCGGAGCTGGTGCCCGGCTATTGGACGATCGGTGGCGCGTTCGCGCTGCTGATCTCGATCGGCATGGTCTGGACCTGGTGGGGTGCGATCTCCACCGGTCGTTTCACCGGTCGGAACCTGAAGTGGGTGTTCCTGTCGCTGCTGCCGTTCCTGCTGCAGCTGCACACGCTGATCGGCTCGTTCCTCGATCCGGCGATGCAGCAGTTCCTGGCGCTGAAGGGCTACGAGTCCGGCTGGAAGCCGCTCGCCATGGCCTTCATCAAGATCCAGGACGTCGAGAAGCAGGCGATGGTGCGCGACATCGTGACGATGATCGGCCCGGGTCGCCTCGTGTTCGTGTTCGGCGCGCTCCTCGCCGAGCTGTTCTTCGTGATGGCCGTGTTCGGCGGCGCGAAGCACGCGAAGGCCCAGAAGGTCGCGCGGCAGGCCGCCAAGCCGGCGGGCCGGAGCGGTGCACGCCGCCGCTGAGCGGCGGCGCCCATGAGCGCGGTGGACCCGACTCCGACGACGCTCGGCGCGGTCCAGGCCGCGTCGATCGCGTGGCTCGAGCGGCGCGGCGTCGATGCGCCGCGCCGCTCGGTCGAGCTGCTGATCCAGCACGCGCTCGGGCTCGACCGGCTGCACGTCTACCTGCAGCACGACCGCCCGCTGACGCCGAGCGAGCTCGCGACGCTGCGCGAGCTGGTCCGGCGGCGCGGCGCACACGAGCCGGTCGCGCACCTGCTCGGCGCCTGGGAGTTCTTCGGGCTCGAGCTCGAGGTCACCGCGAGCGTGCTCGTGCCGCGGCCGGAGACCGAGGAGGTCGTCGCGCGCGCCCTCGCCGAGCTGCCGGCCGACAGCGAAGCGCGCATCGTCGACCTCGGCACCGGGAGCGGTGCGATCGCGATCGCGCTCGCGGTCGAGCGACCCGGCGTGTCGGTCGTCGCCGTCGACGTGTCGGCCGATGCACTCGCGGTGGCGGCGCGCAATGTGGAGCGTCACCGGGTCGGTGCGCGCGTGCGGCTCGTCGAGGGCTCGTGGTGGGAGCCGCTGCGAGGTGCCGAGCCCTTCGATCTCGTGGTGTCCAATCCGCCGTACGTCGACCCGGCACGCCCGGAGCTGTGCGCGGACGACGTGCGGCGCTACGAGCCTGGCCTGGCGCTGTGGACGCCACCCGGGCAGCCGGCGGCTGCCTACGAGGCGATCGCGGCGGGTCTCGACGTGATGCTGCGACCAGGTGGTGCCGTGGTGCTGGAGACCGGTATCGGCGCGGCAGCGGCCGCACGGGCGGTTCTCGAGCGCTGCGCCGTGCTGACCGACGTCGATCTGCTCGACGATCTCGCCCGCCGACCGCGCATCCTGGTCGCGCGGCGCCGGGGCTGATCGGCGCACCCCCGTTTCAGCTCACGAGGCCTGGTCAGCTCACGAGGCCTGGTCAGCTCACGAGGCCTGGTCAGCTCACGAGCCGCGCCGTCACGTAGGCGTCGATCGCGCGGCGCGCCTCGGGCGACATCGACGTGAAGAACACCGCGATCTCGTAGGTCGGCGGGTTCACGCCGCGCACCTTGGCCGAGCGGACCACCGCGCCCTGCACGTGCTGCGTGCTCTGCACCCCGGGGATGTCGAGCGAGAGATCGACCAGCGTCATCTCGCGCAGCGGCTCGCCGTAGTGGCAGCACAGCCCGCCCGTCGACAGGTCGCGCAGCCGGGCTTCGTGCGTCGTGCCGGGCGGACCGGCGAACGCGATCGCGAAGTCGGCGGGAGCGCGGGGAGTGCGGCGTCTCTCGACCTGGGGGCGCGGCGCGGCGCCCGGCTTCACGGACTCGTTGCTCATGTCGATCGATGGGTCGTGGCGCGACGGCCTCTGCAGGTCGGGGCCGCGTGTGGCGAGCGCGAACAGCGGCCGGCGACGTTACCGGATGCACGGTCGGCGCGCTACGATCGCGCTCGCGTCGGCGCGGGCGGTTCCGTCGCGGCGCGGGCACGGTCATGGCGAACTTCAACAAGGTCATCCTCCTCGGCAACCTCACGCGCGACCCGGAGCTGCGCTACACGCAGGGCGGCATGGCCGTCGCGAAACTCGGCATGGCCATCAACCGCAAGTTCACCAGCAATGGCGAGCAGCGCGAGAGCACCTGCTTCGTCGACCTGACGGCGTTCGGCCGCCAGGCCGAGGTGTTGAACGAGTACATGAGCAAGGGTCGGCCGCTGTTCGTCGAGGGCCGCCTCGAGTTCTCCGAGTGGGAGAGCCAGGAGGGCGGCAAGCGCAACAAGCTCGAGGTGGTCATCGAGAACTTCCAGTTCGTCGGCGGCCGCGGCGAGGGCGAGGGTGGCGGTGGTGGCGGCGGTGGCGGTGGCGGCGCGAGCCGGGGCCGCGCGCGCGGCGGCGAGCGCGGCAGCGCGCCGGCCGGTGGCGGGGGCGAGCAGGGCGGTGGTGAGAACTTCGACGACGTGCCGTTCTGACCGCGTCCGACTGATGCGTGAGTGACCGCTGGCGCCCGCGCCAGAGGCCGGCGCGCGGGCGCGGTATCGGATCGGGACGCGGTCGCCCGGTCCGTCGATCCGCGCCGCTCAAGTTCGACCTCGGGTCGTCCGAAACTCCCTTGCGAAGCCCCGATCCGTCCGGGGTCCGGTGGAGCCATGGAATCGATCCGAGACGTGAAGGAGGCGCTCAGCGCCCGATCGACCACCGCGTCGATCGACGAGCTCCGCGAGCGCGGTCGGCAGCGGGTCAGGGTGATCCGCGCCGAACACATCGCGTCGCTGATCGAGGAGGCGGTGCAACGCGCCATCTCCGAATCCGGGCTGATCCCGAAGGAGGAGCTCGACGCGCTGACCGAGCGCAGCCGCCAGGAGTTCTCCGGGCTCGTCGCAGAGCGGCAGCGCGAAGCGCAGGAGCTCGTGCGTCTGCGCGAGGAGCTCGGGCGCCTCAAGGCGCAGCTGAGCGACGCGGAGCAAGAGCGTGAGCGCGCCGCGGGTGACGCTGCAGGGCACGCGGGGCGCATCGCCGATCTGCAGGTGGAGCTCGGCGAGGTCCGGGCGACGCTGGCCGACACCGAGTCGGCACTGGCGGTCGCGACCGAGCGGGCCGAGCAGCAGCGCGCCGCGCTCGAAGGGCTGCACGAGGAACTCGAGGCCGAGCGGCAACGCGCTGCCGAGCTCGAAGAGCAGCAGACGGCGGCCACCGATCCGGAAACCAATCCGGCGCTCCGGCAGATGATGAGGGAGATCGAGGCGCTGCGGGCCGAAGTGGGATCCCGCAATGCGCCAGCGACGGCACCCGCATTGCCGGACCTGGCCGGCCAGATGGCGCAGGCACTCGCCGGGCTGACCCGCTCCATGGACGAGCGACTCGACAAGCTCGGTCGCAAGATGGGAATCAGCAGCGCCGTCGACGCGCAGGCCGTCAAGCTGGACGGGCTGTTCGACGATGTCGGGACGGCGCCGGTGGAGTCCAACTTCGACAGCGTCGAGGTGAAGGCGAAGAAGTCGGGTGGCATCGGCGCACACCTGGACAAGCTGCGTCGCCTGAAGGGCGGGCAGGACGCGAGCTGACCGGATCGATCGAAGGGCGCGGAGCGCCGGCTCCAGCGAGCTGGCCGGGCGCCCACGGAGATGAGAGCGAGCGACACGAGGACCGACCGATGACCGAGGAAGGCACGATGAACCCCAGGGAGCAGATCAAGGCCGGCGGCCATCCGTCGGAAGTCGTCGAGACGCGGACGCAGGTCACTCTCGGCAAGGGTCTGGATCTCGGCACCGCGAACATCGCCGCGGCGGTGCAGAACGACGACGGCGGCATCACCGTCAACGTCGAACGCAATGCGTTCCTCGACATCGGTGACGACGTCTACAGCAAGAACATGCTGACCAAGCTGAAGGTCCCCTACGTCGTGCACAACGGCAAGGTGATCGTGCTCGGCGAGGCCGCGTTCGAGCTGGCCAATGTGTTCGGGAAGGACACGCGGCGGCCGATGAGCGACGGTCTGATCAGCCCGGACGAGATCGACGCGCTGCCGATCATGCAGATGATCGTCGCCAAGGTGCTCGGCGAGCCGACGCAGCGCGGCGAGAACTGCTACTACTCGGTGCCGGCCGAGTCCCTCGACGTGGACAACAACATCGTCTACCACGAGGGACTGTTCGGCGGCCTGCTGACGAAGATGGGCTACGCCGCGAAGTCCATCAACGAGGCGCACGCGGTGGTGTTCGCCGAGCTCGCGGAGAGTGACTTCACCGGCATCGGACTGTCGTTCGGCGGTGGCATGGCGAACGCCTGCGTCGCCTACAAGTCGATCCCGTGCGTGTCGTTCTCGGTGGCGCGCGGCGGCGACTGGATCGACCGCAACGTGTCGCAGGTCCTCGGTATCAAGGCGAGCAAGGCGACCTACATCAAGGAGCGCGGCGTCGACATCCGCGATCCGAAGAACCGCGAGGAGGAGGCGGTCGCGATCTACTACCGCAACCTCATCAGCTACGTGCTGCAGAACGTGAAGCACCGCTTCGAGCGCGGTCAGAACATGCCGACGTTCATGAACCCGATCGACATCGCCTGCGCGGGCGGGACCTCGCTGGTCGGCGGCTTCATCGAGGTGTTCCGCGACGAGTTCGCGAAGATCGACTTCCCGATCCCGATCGGCCGGATCTTCCGGGCCGAGGACGCGCTGACCGCGGTCGCGAAGGGCTGCCTGGTCGCCGCGGCGATCGGCGACTGACGCCCGCCCCCTCCGGCGGGCACGGCGCGCGCGTCCGTCAGCGGACGCGCAGCGCGACCCACGGCAGCACCGTGCCGACCACCGGCGGCGTGTGCTGCGCGAGCACCAGCCCGCTGAAGTAGAAGCGCTGCCCGAGCAGCAGCGGGATCGGCGGTGCGAAGAACCCGGCGCTCGCGCGACCCTGAGCGTCCAGCGCGCCGAGGAAGCCCAGGAACACCGGGCTCGCCGGGTCGAGCGACACGCTGAACAGGCCGTCGGCATTGAGCGGTAGCAGCTGGCCGCCCGGCAGCAGGGTTCCCGGTGACGTGCCCAGTGACGCCGCCAGCAGGTAGGTGCGGCCGGCGTACGCGGGCACGTCGACCGCGAGCGGCGCGATGGTGCCGAGCCGTACGTCGGCGGGCGCCTGCAGCGCGCGCGGCTCGAGCAGGAAGCGCAGCGCGCGCGCCATCAGCGAGGCGCGCAGCGACGCGCTGGTGACGGTCTCCAGCGGGAAGCCGAGGTTGACGACGCGCGCGGCGCCCGCCTGCCGCTCCAGCGCGGCGCCCTGGCCGCTGCCCGTCGAATACTCGAGGCACAGCCGGGAGCCGGCGTCGAACGGCGCGATCACGTCCGGGTAGTCGACGTCGTAGGTGCCGCGCGTGCCGTCGTCGAAGGTGCCGGCCGGCAGGCCGTCGAACAGCCCTCCGGCGACGCTGCGGAAGCCGTACGTGCCCGCGTCGTCGGCGACGTAGCGCGCGCCGAGCACGCCGTTGTAGAAGGCGCGGTCGCCCGCCGAGCCGCGCGCGTCGAGGTCCCAGCCGAGCTCGGCGCCGCTGACCAGCAGGCGGCCGCCCTGTGCGAGGTAGTTCTGCACGAGCACCTGCTCGAGGCCGTCGAAGGTGTCGTCCGCGGTGCTCTCCTCGCCGCAGGCCCAGTCGACGGCGCGGTAGTCGGTGAGCCGGACCAGGTTGATCCGGACGGCGTCGTTGGTGGCGGCGTCGAAGCCGAGCGAGAACTCGCCGGCGTCGCGGATCGCCTGCCCGTGCCGGTGCAGGTAGTCGAACGTGTTGTCCGGCGCCTTCACGTAGCGGTCGAGCCGGTCGAAGCCCTGGACGAGCAGCAGCTCGGCGGTGCCGCGGTGCGAGGTGCCCGCCGTCAGCACCTCGGTCGGGAACGAGCGACCGGTCGCGTTGAAGGAGCGCACGCGGAACGACAGCAGGCTGCCGGCGGGCAGCGGGCCGGTGCTCCAGGCGGTGGTCGCGGTGCTGCCGACCGCGGCGAAGCTCTTCCCGTCGCTCGATTGCTCGATCGTGTAGCCGGTGGCGCCCGCGCTGCCGAGCCAGGCGACCGCGAGGCCGCCGGCGCCGTCCTGCGTCACCCGCAGTGCGGTCGGCGGCTCCGGGGCGAACGGCGCGGTCGGCGCGAAGTAGCGCAGCACGCCGCGCGCGTAGGCGCGACCGGCGATGCGGCGGAACACCGGGTCGTGCAGCGCGCGGTGGTCGCGCGAGCCGGCCACGTCGTGGAACGCGAGCTCGACGAGCACGCCCGGCATGGTCGACAGCAGGCGCAGCTCACCGAAGTTCGCCTGCGGCGTGCCGCGGTCGATCCAGGTGGAGTCGTAGTACTGCCGGATGTCGCCGACGATCTGCGTCTGGACGCGCGACTGCAGTGTGGTCGAGCCCGGCGTCGCGCCGCCGCTGTAGATGTAGGTGTCGGTGCCGCTGCCGCCCCCGGCATTGGTGTGCAGTGCGATGTAGGCGTCGGCGCCGCGCCACTCGGCGAAGCGCGGTCGGCAGGTGACGTCGTCGTCGTTGTCCTGGCCGCCTGACACCGAGTCCCATACCGATGCCGGCGCACCGCTGAACTGGGCCCAGTAGCGCGATGCCTCGAGCCAGCGCAGTCGGCCGCTGGTCGCGCCGCCGCGCGCGATCGAGCCGAAGCCGGCCCCGACGCGCACGGCGTCGGCGATCACGACCCTGCCCGGATCGTTCGACTCGTTGGTCAGCGTGATCCGGGCACCCGCCGCGGCCGTGAACCACCACTCGCCCAGCCAGGTCCAGGTCGAGTCGTCGCGGGTCTGGTCGATCGTCACGACGTCGACGCCGCCGGCGTGGCGGATCTCGTAGCGGGCGTCGCGCGCGCGATTCGTGCCCGCGCGGTACCACGCGTAGACGGGGTAGCTGCCGTCCGCCGGCAGGGCGACCTGCCACGCCGCGCTGGTGCCGCCGGCAGGGTTGGTCGCGACGTAGCGGTAGGTGCCGCCCTGGTAGCCCGCGCTGGTCGAGGTCGTCCACGCCCCGGTCTCCGCGTAGGTCGGTGGGCCCTGGTCGTTGTCGGCGACGCGGTCGTGCGGGATCTCGGCGCGTTCGCGGCAGTTGACCACGCGCGCGCCCATGTTCTCGAGGTACGGAATCAGGTAGCGGAGCGCGATCTCGTTGTTGTGCACGTCCTCGATCAGCCCGTCGATCAGCGGGCGCTGCGTGGTCCAGCCGAGCGTGCTGTGCCAGTAGTAGCCGTGGCCCGGCGACACTGCGATCGTCAGGCCGCTCAGTGCGCCCTGCACCGGGTGATCGGGTCCGGCTCCGGTGCCCGCGCCCCGCGGGGATCGCGGTGCGAACGTGCGTGCCGGGTCGGGGCCGAGCCCGGCGGCGAACAGCAGCTCGGGCAGCGGCCGGAGCGCGCCGAGCTCGTCGACGACGTGCAGATCGACGGCGCGCAGCGACGGATCGACGTCGAACGTGGTCTTCGCGAGCTGCTCGACCGCGAGGTCGAGCTCGGCGGCGCGGCTGCACAGCGCCGCGAACGGGTGGGACAGCTCGATCGCGAGCCGGTCGCCTTCCCGGCGCACGCCGAGCAGCGCGGTGCCCGGCGGAATCGCGGTCGTGAAGCCGGCCGCACGCTCGGCGGCGTCGGGACCCGCGACGACCCGGGCGAGGGCGGCCTGCACACCGTGGCCCGCCGGCACCGCTGCCGGCTGGCGGTCGCGCAACAGCAAGGCACGCTGGGCGGGGGCCGGCGACGCGAGGAGGACAGCGGCGCCGAGGAGCGCGCCGAGACAGGAGCGGAGCGACATGGGAGGAGTGGGCTGCGGCGGGCGACCTCCAGACTACGCGGGCCGCGGCCGGGGGCGAGGGTCGGGCGTCGCGCACCGCCGTGGCGCGGTGCGAGCGCAGCGCGGAATCCGCGCAACCACCGGAGGCAGCGTTTCGCTCCCGGGTGACGCGCGCTACCGTCCCCACGCGTGCTGCGGGACCGCGGGTGGCCCCGCTGCCGGGCGCGCGACCGCGCAGACCGACCCGACCACCACCAGGAGGAACCCACGTGGGCAGCTTGAAGGCCGAGATCCTCGTCCAGGGCAGCGATGCCGAGCAGCTTCGCGGCATGCTCGACGACGTCTTCGATCAGAACCGCTTCCGGACGGCGTGGTCGGGAGCGCGCACCGGTGTGGCGAAGAAGGGCAACCGCGCGATGAACGTCCTGTTCGGCGCGCTCGCGCAATACCACGAGATCGGCTTCGAGCTGCGCCCGCAGGGCGCCGACCGGCTCGCCGTCAGGCTGCAGCGGCAGACCAGCGGTTTCTGGGGCGGGCTGATCGGAGCCGCGAACACGAAGAAGCGGTTCCGGGCCGTCCGCGACCTGCTCGCCGACCACTTCGAGGAGCACGGCATCCTCGTCGAGGTGACCGGCGACTGACCGGCGACAGAAGTGACCGGCGCCGCGATGCTCACGGTGCGCGCAGCGCGAGGCGACCGTGGATCGGGAAGTGGTCGCTGTAGCCCTCGGTCCACTCGCCGTTGCGGCCGGCGCGGAACCAGCGCGGCCGCCCGTAGCGGTCGCGCATCGCGTCGCTCGCATGGCGCGCGAGCGAGCCGTCGACGTAGGCGAAGCCACGGTCGTCGAGCATCCCGCGCGTGACGATCGCCTGGTCGAACACGTTCCAGGTCCACTCGGGGTTGTAGTAGAGCGTGCCGACGTCAGGCTCCGCGAGCAGCGACCAGGTCGGATTGAACAGGCTGCGGACGTTGGTGCGATTCAGCGTGGCATTGCGGCTCCGCACCGCGCCGAGCGCCTCCACGACCGACGCGTCCCACGGATCGTCGTTCAGGTCGCCGACGATCAGCACGTCGGCCTCGCGCCCGGCGGTGGCCTCCTGGGCGACGATCGCGTCGACGACCTCGCGCACGCGAGCGCCGGCGATCCGGCGGAACGCGCCGTCGCGGTCACCGCCGCGCGACGGCCAGTGGTTGACGAGCACGAACAACGGCTGCCCGTCGGCCTCGAGCCGGACCTCGAGCACGCCGCGGGTCGGCTGCTCGCCCGGCTTGTCGATCGGGTGCAGCCGCACCGGGTCGTCGCCGCGCAGTGCGAGCGGCGCGCGATACGCGAGCGCGACGTCGATGCCGCGCTTGTCGGGCGACTCGACGTGCGCGACCGAGAACCCGAGCGGCGCCAGGCGAGCGTCCGCGAACAGGTCGTCGAGCACGCGCCGGTTCTCGACCTCGGCGAAGCCGATCACGTGCGGGGCGAGCGTCGCGACGACCTCCGCGAGGTGATCGCGCTTGCGCGCGTAGCGGTCGGCGGTCCAGCCGGTCGCGGGCAGGTACTCGTCGTCGCCGGGATTGGCCGGGTCGTCCTCCGCGTCGAACAGGTTCTCCACGTTCCAGAACGCGAACGTCAGTGCGGTGTCGGGGCGTGGCGCGAGCGACGGCGCGGGGCGCGAGCCGCAGGTCGACAGCAGGGTCATCAGCAGGGCGGTGGCGGTGCGTGCGCTGGTCATGGCGGGGTGACGGAACGGCCGGGGCCGCGGATTGTCGCGCGGGTCGCGGTGCGAGGCGACCGGTCAGCCGGCGGCCCCGCCGATTGCGATCGCGGCCCGCCGGGCGATGATCGCTGCCGGCCCGCCGCCCCCCCTGGACCCGACCGATGCCCCCGTTCCCGTTCCCGCTCGTGCTCCTCGCCCTGCCCGCCGCCGCCGCGCCCCTCCTCGCGCAGGCCCCCGACACCGTCGAGGTGCCGTGGAACGACGCGCTGCCGCCGGGCACCGATGCGCACGTCGAGCGCGCCCTCGACGAGTCGTCGCGGCACGGCGAGTGGGTCGACATCGAGCTGGCGGACGGCGCGCCGCTGAACGCCTTCGTGGTCTACCCGGAGCGCCCCGATCCGGCCGGCGTCGTGCTGGTCGTGCACGACATCCGCGGCATGAGCGACTGGATCCGTGCGGTCGGCGACCAGCTCGCGCAGGACGGCTTCATCGCGGTGGTGCCGGACTTCCTGTCGGGTCGCGGACCGGGCGGTGGCGGCACGGCGTCGCTCGGCCGCGAGGTCGGGCAGGCGATCCGGCAGCTGGCCGAGGCGGACGTCGTCGCGCGGCTCGACGCCGCCAGGCGCTACGGCGAGTCGCTCGCCGCATCCAACGGTCGGACCGCGGTGCTCGGCTTCTGCTGGGGTGGCACGCAGAGCTTCGGCTACGCGCTCGCGCAGCCGGACCTCGCCGCCGCCGTCGTGTTCTACGGCAACGTGCCGGGCTCGACGGCCGATGTGGCGCCCGACGACCGCATCGCACAGATCGGTGCGCCGGTGCTCGGTCTGTACGGTGGCAACGACGCGCGGATCAACGCGACGCTGCCACCGACGATCGCCGCGATGATGCGGCACGCGAAGAGCTACGAGTTCCACTCGTTCGAGGGTGCGGGGCACGGCTTCACGCGGCGGCAGGACGGCGCCGGCGGCGCGAACCTCACCGCCGTGCAGCACGCGTGGCCGCTGACGCTCGCGTTCCTGCGCCGGCACCTCGCGCCGTGACGGTCGGGCCGTGACGGCTCGGAATCCGGGCCACCCGCTTGCAACGGCGGATCAAATCGGTAAACCGGACACGGAATACCGATTTACCCCCAGCGCGGAGGTGCCCTTGGAGATCCAGGCGTGGACCGTTGTGACCCCCGGCGAGCCGATGGTGCGGACGACGCGGGACGAATCGCCCGGGCCGGGGGAGGTGCTCGTCGCGGTCGCCGGCTGTGGCGTGTGCCATACGGACCTCGGGTTCCACTACGACGGCGTGCCGACGCGGCACCCGTTCCCGCTGACGCTCGGGCACGAGATCGCGGGCACGGTCGTCGTCGCCGGGCCCGGCGCGGAGCGCTGGCTGGAGCGCCGGGTCGTGGTGCCGGCGGTGATCCCCTGCGGGGAGTGCCCGGCCTGCGCGGCCGGCCGCGGTGCGGTGTGTCCGGCGCAGATCTTCCCTGGCAACGACGTGCACGGCGGCTTCGCGAGCCACGTGCGCGTGCCGGCGCGCGGGCTGTGCGAGGTGCCTGACCTCGACGATCCGGCGGTGAACGCGGCGGGGATCGATCTCGCGTCGCTCGCGGTGGTCGCCGACGCCGTGACGACACCGTTCCAGGCGATCCACCGCAGCGGTCTCGCCGCCGGGGATCTCGCCGTGTTCGTCGGCGCGGGCGGGGTCGGCGGCTTCGGCGTGCAGATCGCGCGGGCGTTCGGGGCGCACGTCGTCGCGATCGACGTCAGCGCCGACCGCCTCGCGATGGTGGCCGAGCACGGCGCGGAGCTGACGCTCGACGCGGGCCGCGTCGACTTCAAGGCGCTGAAGGCAGCCGTCCGCGAGCTCGCGAAGCGCCACGGCGTGCCGGGCTTCCGGCAGAAGGTGTTCGAGACCTCGGGTACGGCGGCCGGGCAGTCGACGGCGTTCGGCCTGCTCGAGCAGGGCGGCTTCCTGTCGGTGGTCGGCTTCACGCCCGACAAGGTGACGCTGCGGCTCTCGAACCTGATGGCGTTCGACGCGACCGCGCAGGGCAACTGGGGTTGCCTGCCGGAGCACTATCCGGCCGCGGTCGGACTGGTGGTGTCGGGCGCGGTGGCGGTCGCTCCGTTCGTCGAGCAGCGGCCATTGAGTGCGATCAACGAGACGTTCGAGGACCTGCACGCGCATCGGCTGACGCGGCGTCCGGTGCTGATCCCCGACTGATTCGAGGCCCTCGCGGAGCGCGCCGAGCGATCGATGCCGCCGCGAAGCAACACGGAGCGACAGGACATGGAGTTCAAGAACCACGATCTGGTCGACAAGGTCGATCGACCGGGAGTCCGCATCGAGCACCTGCCCGTGAAGGCGCCGGATGGCGCGACGGCCGACGGCCTGCACGCGACGCGGATCACCCTCGACAACGAGGCACAGCTCAACTCGTACACGACCGCGATGGTCAAGGGCGTGATCCTCGGTATGCGGCAGGCGTCCAACGATCGGCGCTGTGTCGCGGTCGTGTTCACCGGTGCCGGCAGCCGGTCGTTCTGCACCGGCGGCAACACCGCGGAATACGCGGAGTACTACGCGGGGCGGCCGGACGAGTACCGCCAGTACATGCGGCTGTTCAACGACATGGTCACGGCGATCCTGCATTGCGACAAGCCGGTGATCTGTCGCGTGAACGGGATGCGGATCGCGGGCGGCCAGGAGATCGGCATGGCCTGCGATTTCTCGGTTGCGCAGGACCTCGCGTTGTTCGGGCAGGCCGGCCCGAAGCACGGCTCGGCGCCGGATGGCGGGAGCACCGACTTCCTGCCGCTGTTCGTGAACATCGAGCGCGCGATGGAGAGCTGCACGCTGTGCGAGCATTGGAGCGCGCACAAGGCGCACCGGCTCGGACTCCTGACGAGCATCGTCCCGGCGCTGAAGGTCGACGGCGCGTTCGTGCCGAACCCGCTGGTCGTCACCGATCGCTTCGTGGACGACCTCGGTCGGGTGGTGCACGGCGAGTTCCGCACCGGTGCGGAGCGCGCGCGCGGCAAGGAGCTGATGCAGCGCGGCACGGTCGATCTCTCGCTGCTCGACGCGGAGGTCGACCGCCTGATCACGTCGCTCGCGATGACGATGCCCGGCTGCCTGACGAAGACGATCGAGAGCGTGCGCAAGCACAAGCTGGCGCACTGGGATCGCAACCGCGAGGGCAACCGCGCGTGGCTCGGCCTGAACATGATGACCGAGGGACGCGCGGGCTTCCGGGCGTTCCACGAGGGCAGCCGCGAGTGTCGCGAGGCCGACTTCCTGCTGCTGAGGCAGCGGCTCGCGGAGGGGGCGACCTGGGGTGAGGACCTGACCGAGGAGATCCTCGCGAAGGCGCACGCCCGGCCCGGGGGACGTGCGTGACCGGGCCCGCGACCCGACTGCGCGTGCGCAACCTGCGTCCGGACGACCTCGCGGAGGTCGTCCGGATCGACGGTGAGCACACCGGCGCCCGCAAGCCCGCCTACTGGCGGCAGGTGTTCGCCGGCTTCGTCGGGCGGCGCGGTGGCAATCGTACGTTCGGCATCTGCGTGGATGCCGCCGATGGCCTCGCCGGCTACCTGTTCGGCGAGGTGCGCGCGTTCGAGTTCGGGTCCGAGCCCGCGGGCTGGGTGTTCGCGGTCGGCGTCGACCCGACCCGGCAGCGCCGCGGCGTGGCGAGCGCGCTCGTCGCGGAGTGTCGGAGTCGGTTCGCCCGGCTCGGCGTCCGGCACGTGCGGACCATGGTTCGGCGCAACGACGTGCCGATCCTCTCGTTCTTCCGTGCCAGCGGCTTCGTTGGCGGACCGTTCGTGCAATTGGAGATCGATCTGGAGGCTCCCGAATGAGCAGCGACACGGAGCGGGTGCCGGTGACGGTGCAGGAGCTCGACGACGGTGCGATCTGGCGCGTCGCGCTGGCAGTACCGAAGGCCAACGTGATCGATGCGCGGATGACCGCCGCGTTGACGGACGTGTTCGTCGGCGCCGCGTCCTCGCCACGGCTGGCGGTGATCGTCCTCACGCACGAGGGTCCGCATTTCTCGTTCGGCGCGAGCGTGCAGGAGCACCTGCCGGAGCGGGTGGGGAGCATGCTCGCCACGTTCCACGGCCTGTTCGCGAAGATCGCCGCGGCCGGCGTGCCGGTGTTCGCCGCGGTGCGCGGGCAGTGCCTCGGTGGTGGGCTCGAGCTGGCGGCGTTCTGCCACCGGCTGTTCGTCGCGCCCGACGCGATGCTCGGTCAGCCGGAGATCCGGCTCGGGGTGATCGCACCGGTCGCGTCGGCACTGCTGCCGGAGCGCATGGGGCGCGGTGCCGCGGACGACGTGCTGCTGGCGGGGCGGCCCCTCGGCGCCGCCGAGGCGGTCGCGAGCGGACTCGCGGACTGCCTCGCGGAGGACCCCGAGGCCGCCGCGCTCGCCCACGCGCGCGAAGCGCTGCTGGGACATTCCGCCAGCAGCCTGCGCTTCGCGGTGCGCGCTGCGCGCGCGGGCTTCGACGCCCGCTTCTTCGAGACGCTCCGCCGCCTGGAGCGTCTGTATCTCGACGAGCTGATGCAGACTGCCGACGCGGCCGAAGGGATCACCGCGTTCCTCGAGAAGCGCACCCCGCAATGGAGGCACGCATGACCGGCACCGGTGCCACGACGGCCCTCGCAAGCCTGCTGCAGCGGCTCGAGGCCCTGCACCAGGACAAGACCTTCGGTGTCGTGCGCGATTGGAAGGCGCGGACCGGGGGGCTCGCGGTCGGGTTCATGCCGGTCTACGTGCCGCGCGAGCTGCTGCACGCGATGGGCGTGCTCCCGGTCGGCGTCCTCGGTGGCGGCGATTCCATCGAGATCATCCGGGGTGATGCCTACTACCAGTCGTACATCTGCCATCTGCCGCGCAGCACGATCGAGCTCGGATTGAACGGCAGCCTGGACTGCCTGGACGGGATGCTGTTCCCGGCGACCTGCGACGTGATCCGCAACCTGTCGGGGATGTGGATGATGCAGTTCCCCGACAAGCTGGTTCGCTACCTCGACGTCCCACAGGACTTCGCACCGGATGTCGGCGGCGCGTTCTACCGGCACGAACTGCTCGACATCGCCGGCGAGCTGGCGCGCCGCGGTGCACGGCCCCTCGACGATGCCGCGCTGCGCGCGTCGATCGCCGTCTACGACGCGAACCGGCGCGCGGTCGAGTCGCTCTACGAGCTGCGCCGCCGGGAGCCGTGGCGGGTGCCGAGCGACGAGCTCTACCTGGTGATGTACGCGGGCATGCTGCTGCCGGTCGAGGAGCACACGTCGCTGGTGGAGGAATACCGGGCCGCGGTGTGCGCGGACGCGGCCCGGCGGCCGCTCGACCAGGCGCGGATGCTGGTCACCGGCTCGTTCTGCGAGCAACCGCCGCTCGGCCTGATCCGTACGCTCGAGCGGGCTGGGTGCTACATCGTCGACGACGACTTCGTCGCCGTGCACAGGTGGATCCGCGGCGACGTGCTCTGCGCCGGCGAGTCGGCGGCCGGCGACGCCCTCGACCTGCTGGTCCGCGCCTACCTGGAGCAGGGCGTGCCGAGTGCGATCCGCTACATCGACGACGACCGGAAGGGGCGCGACCTCGTCGAGCGCGTCCAGCGCAGCGGGGCGGAGGGTGTCGTGTTCTGCGCGCCGAGCTTCTGCGACCCGGCGCTGCTGGATCAGCCGATGCTGGTCGGTGCGCTCGACGCCGCGGGGATCCCGTGGACGGCGTTCAAGTACGCGGAGAACACCGGCCAGTTCCAGGTCATCCGCGAGCAGGCCGGCACGTTCGCCGATTCGATCAAGCTGTGGAGTGGAGCGGGAGCATGACGACACGTACCGACCGTCCGGGAGCCGCCGCCGAGGCGCAGAAGGACGCGAGCCAGGAGCGGCAGAAGCGGATGATCGCCGAGCACTTCCACCGGCTGGCGCAGGCGCCGGAGACCGGTGCGAAGTGCGCCTACACGTTCGTGCCGGGCAATCTCACCGAGCTGCTCCGCACCTTCGACGTGCTGCCGGTGCTGCCGGAGATCAACGCGCTGCAGTCCGGCATGCGCGGCAAGTCGCGCGACTACATCGCGCTCGCCGAGAAGCTGGGCCACTCGGAGGACGTCTGCACCTACGTGAAGTGCGACGTCGGCATGCTCGAGTCGGGCAACATCGGCCCGACCGGCGAGCGGCTGCCGAAGCCCGACCTGCTGCTGCTGTCGTACACCGGCTGCTTCACGTTCCTGAAGTGGTTCGAGATCCTGGCGCAGAAGTACGACGCCCCGGTGACGATGCTGCACGTGCCCTACCAGGGCGAGGGCGGATCACGGACGCGATGCGCCGCTACGTCGTCAATCAGCTCCGCGACAAGGTGATCCCCGCCCTCGAGCGGATCAGCGGGAAGGCATTCGACGAAGACCGGCTTCGCGAGATGCTCGCGCGCTCGGCGCGCGCGGAGGACGACCTCGTGCACGTGCTCGAGTCCGCGAAGCACCGGCCGTCGCCGATCGATGCCTACTTCGGCGGCGTCTACTACATCGGGCCGATCTTCACCGCGTTCCGCGGCACGGAGGACGCGGTCGACTACTACCGCGTGCTCCGGGAGGAGGTCGACGCCCGCGTCCGGGAAGGGCGCGGACCGGTGACGCCGGACGGCGAGCTGCGGCAGGAGCGCTACCGCGTGGTGGTCGAAGGGCCGCCGAATTGGACCAGCTTCCGCGAGTTCTGGAAGATGTTCAGTGACGAGGGCGCGGTGGTCGTCGCGTCGACCTACACGAAGGTCGGCGGCGTCTACGACCAGGGCTTCCGGCACGATCCGGAGCGGCCGCTGGAGACGCTCGCGGATTACTGCATGGGGTGCTACACGAACCTCAATCTGCCGACGCGCGTCGACCTGCTGTCCAAATACGTGAGCGAGTATTCCGCCGACGGCTTCCTGATCAACTCGGTCAAGAGCTGCAATTCGTTCAGCGCCGGTCAGCTGATGATCCTGCGCGAGGTCGAGAAGCGCACCGGTCGGCCCGGCGGATTCGTCGAGAGCGACCTCGTCGATCCGCGCTACTTCTCGGCCTCGAACATCAAGAACCGGCTCGAGTCGTACTTCCAGATGATCGACCAGAAGCGGCTGGCGGGAGCTTCGCGATGAAGCTCGAGTACAGCGTGGGCATCGATCTCGGGTCGACGACCACCAAGGCCGTCGTCCTGGACGGCGGTGCGCGGATCCTCGGTCGCGGCATCACGAACAGCCGCAGCAACTACGACGTCGCGTGTCAGATCGCGCTCGACGAGGCGCTGATCCACACGCGGTTCTCGCTGATCCGCCGGCACCTGGACGCCGGCGACGCCGACGCCCTGCTGGTCGCGTTCGAGCGGCTGTTCCGGGCGCGCCAGTACGCCAGTCAGCTGCGCGCGCTCGATGCGACGCTCAGGGAGCTGGCGACCGACGGCGTCGGCGGGCTCCTCGACGGCGTGCTCGCCGAGATGCAGGCGGAGATCGGGGCGCTCTACGCCGCGGATGGGCAACGCAAGAGCGACTTCTTCCGTGACCTAGCAGGCAGCCGCTACATGGAGCTCGCGGAGCAGCAGGCGCGCGGCATCCCGGGGGCCTTCGATCGGCTCGCCGGGCTGTTCGACAAGGCGATCCTCGTCGTCGAGAACTCGTCGGACGCGGTCGGCACGTTCGAGGAGCACGTGCGCGGAGCGCTCGGCGACCTGCCGGCGCCGCGCGCCGACCTCCAGCGCGCCGTCGACGCGGTGCTCGGCTTCGAGCTCCTGCAGATCGGCTCGGTGGGGACCGGCTACGGGCGGCAGCGGCTGCCGTTCCCGGAGGGGCAGATCCGCTCCGAGATCCTGTGTCACGGGCTCGGTGCGCACCACATGTTCCCGCGGACGCGCACCGTGCTGGACATCGGCGGCCAGGACACCAAGGCGATCCAGGTCGACGCCCAGGGCGTGGTGACGTCGTTCCAGATGAACGATCGCTGCGCGGCCGGGTGCGGGCGCTACCTCGGCTACATCGCCGACGAGATGAACCTCGGCCTGCACGAGCTGGGCGGCATCGCGTCGCGCTCGACGCGGCGCGTGAAGATCAACTCGACGTGCACGGTGTTCGCGGGCGCGGAGCTGCGCGAGCGGCTGTCGCTCGGCGAGCGACGCGAGGACATCCTGGCCGGATTGCACCGCGCGATCATCCTGCGGGCGATGTCGCTGCTGGCGCGCTCGGGCGGCGTGGAGGAGGAGTTCACGTTCACCGGCGGGGTCGCGCGCAACCAGGAAGCGGTGCGCGCGCTGGCGCGCCTGATCGCCGAGAACTACGGCGAGCGCACGATCAACATCTCGCCGGATTCGATCTACACGGGCGCGCTCGGCGCCGCGCTGTTCGGTTGGCGCGACGCACAGCGGCGCGCGGAGGTGCCGGTATGACCGCGATCGATCCGCATCCTGCCAGCAGCGGCGCGCCTGCGCCGGAGCCCGGCCGACCGCTGCTCACGGCCGGCGTCGACGTGGGCTCGTCGTCGATCAAGGCGGCGGTCTTCGAGGACGGCGGACCCGGCCGCGAGCGCATGCTGGCCGGTATCGTCGAGCGGTTGCGGCGCCGCGATCCGCTCGAGGTCGCCGAGGTGACCTTCGACAAGGCCCTCGAGATGGCGGGTGTCGAGCGCGGCGCGCTGCACTACGTCGCGACCACCGGCGAGGGCGAGCACGTGCCGTTCCGGACCGGGCACTTCTACGGGATGACGACGCACGCGCGGGGCGGTCTGTTCCTCGATCCCGAGGTGCGGGCGGTCATCGACATCGGTGCCCTGCACACCCGCGCGGTGCTGATGGACGGGCGCGCCAAGGTGCTCGGCTATCGGATGACGAGTCAGTGCGCGTCGGGCTCGGGGCAGTTCCTCGAGAACATCTGCCGCTACCTCGGTGTCACCATCCAGGAGATCGGGCCGCTGTCGCTCGCCGCGGATGCGCCCGAGCTGTGCTCGTCGATCTGCGCGGTGCTCGCGGAGACGGACGTGATCAACATGGTGTCGCGCGGCGTGTCGATCTCGAACATCCTGCGCGGCATCCACGACTCGATGGCGGGCCGCTACGTCAAGCTGCTGGTGGCCGCGGGGGCGTCCGGCCGCGTGCTGGTGACCGGCGGGCTGTCGCGCGACGAGGGCCTGCTGCAGGCGATGCGCGACGCGAACGACGCGCTCGACATCCGCGCGCACCCGGACTCGATCCTCGCCGGCGCGATCGGTGCCGCGCTGTGGGGCGGGTTCCGCGCGCGCAAGCTCGCCGAGCGCGGCCTGTCGCTCAGCGGTGGCGGTGCGTGATGGCGGATCGCGGGCTGCTCGATCTGGACGGTTCGGTGGCGCTGGTCAGCGGCGCGGCGGGCGGCATCGGTGCCGCGGTCGTCGAGCTCCTGGCGGCGCACGGTGCGCGCGTGCTGGCGAGCGACCTGCCGGGGCTCGCGGTCCCCGCAGGGTCGGAGCCGCTGCCCTGCGATCTCGCCGAGCCGTCCGCGATCGCGGCGCTCGGTGCGGAGCTCGACGCACGGAACGCTGCGGTCGACCTGCTCGTGCACTGCGCGGGCGTGACGGCGGACGCGGTGCTGTGGCGCATGCGACCGGCGGACTGGACGCGGGTGCTGCGCATCAACCTCGACTCGGCGTTCCACCTGCTGCAGCTCGTCGCACCGCGGATGCGGAAGCGGGGGCGCGGTCGCATCGTGCTGATCGCGTCGATCAACGGGGAGCGCGGCAAGTTCGGGCAGGCCAACTACGCGGCGAGCAAGGCCGGCCTGATCGCGCTCGCGAAGACCGCGGCGCGCGAGCTGGGGCCGGCCGGCATCCGGGTCAACGCGGTCGCGCCGGGTCTGATCGAGACCGCGATGACCCGCGATCTCGATCCGGCGATCCTGAAGCGCGCGGTGGACGAGACGGCGCTCGGTGTCGCCGGACGCCCGGAGGACGTCGCGCGGACCGTGCTCTACCTTTGTTCGGAGCTCAGCGCGCACGTGACCGGCCAGGTCGTGCGCGTGGACGGTGGACAGTTGACGGCGTGACGAGGAGCGGCATGACAGCGACCGGACCGAGCGAAGACGTGATTCCCGAGGTGCGCCGGCTGCACCCTCGCGACCTGGAGGCGGTGATCGCGCTCGACGCGGCGATCGTCGGCCGGCGGCGGGAGGAGTACTTCCGGATCAAGCTCGCGCAGAACCTGGCCGAGACCGGCATCCAGGTGTCGCTCGCGGCGGAGCTCGATGGAGCGTTCGTGGGGTACCTGCTCGCGCGGGTGTTCTACGGCGAGTTCGGCAAGACCGAGCCGGCCGCCGTCCTGGACAGCTTCGGCGTGCACCCCCGCCACCGAGGCGTCGGCGTGGGCCGCGCGCTGCTGCGGCAGCTCCGCACCAACCTGCTCGGGCTCGGCATCCGCACGCTGCAGACCGAGGTCGAGTGGGACGACCAGGAGCTGCTGCGCTTCTTCCATCACGAGGGCTTCCGGCCGGCGGCGCGCCTGTGCCTCGACCAGGACCTCGAGGCCGCGCGCCGGCTGGAGGAGCTGCGGTCGACGTCGTAGTCCTGCGCGGGTGGTCTGCCGCGGGAGCGTCCCGCGAGCGGGCCTCGCCGTCGGGAGCAGATCAACCGTGCGCTACACGAAGAGCACTCGCTACGCCCTCTACGCGACGCTGGAGATGGCGCTCGTCGACCGTCCGGTGACGGTCGGGGAGGTCGCCGAGCGCTACGGGATCCCCGAGGCCGTGCTCGCCAAGGTGCTGCAGGGCCTGGTGCGGGCCGGGATCGCGCGCGGCGTGCGCGGCGTGGGGGGCGGCTACGTGCTGGCGCGCGCCGCGGGCGAGATCACGACGTTCGACGTCATCGCGGTCTTCGACCCGCCGCGGCGGGTCGGGCACTGTCTGCTGTCGGAAACGGAGCGCCCGGGCCAGGACACTGGCGCAGACCACGACAGTGTCGCGTGCCAGCACAGTATCGATTGTCGATTGCGTGCATTGTTCGACGAAGTCGACGAGGTCGTGCGATGCACGTTCTCGTCGGTCACGCTCGAGACCCTCGTGCGTGGCGTACCCAGCCGTCGACCACTGTGAGTCCCCAACCCGAGGAGCCTCGCGAGCCATGGTGAACGTCGAAGACCTCATCTACGACTGGAACGTCGTGGACCGTGCGATCCCGAAAGTCGTCGGACTCGAGTTCGACGACGAGACGCTGCGCGACGGGCTGCAGTCGCCGTCGGTCGTCGATCCGCCGGTCGAGAAGAAGATCGAGCTGCTGCACCTGATGGACTCGATCGGCATCCACACGGCGAACCTGGGCCTGCCGGGTGCGGGGGGGCGGCCGCGGGAGGACATCCTGCGGATGGCCAAGGAGATCGCCGACAGCCGGCTGCGGATCCAGGCGAACGTCGCGTGCCGGACCGTGGTCAGCGACATCGAGCCGGTCGTCGAGATCTCGCAGCGGGCCGGCATCCCGATCGAGGTGTGCGCGTTCATCGGCTCGAGCCAGATCCGCCAGTTCACGGAGGACTGGAGCCTCGAGACGATGCTCGAGCACACCCGCAAGGCGCTGACGTTCTGCCGCGACCACGACCTGCCGGTGATGTACGTGACGGAGGACACGACGCGGGCCTTCCCGGCGACCCTGAAGGCGCTGTTCGGCACCGCGATCGAGCTCGGCGCCCGGCGCATCTGCGTGTGCGACACGGTCGGTCACGCCACGCAGTTCGGGGCGGCGTCGGTCGTGCGCTTCGTCAAGGAGGAGATCGTCGACAAGCTGGATCCGACGGTCGGCATCGACTGGCACGGGCACATGGACCGCAACCTCGGCCTCGCGAACAGTATCGCGGCGATCCAGGCCGGTGCGACGCGCGTGCACGGCACGGCGCTCGGCATCGGCGAGCGGGCCGGCAACACGCCGATGGACCTGATGCTCGTGAATGCGCGCCTGAAGGGCTGGATCGACAACGACCTGACCCGGCTGCCCGAGTACGTGCGCGCGGTCGCGGCGGCGGTCGAGGTGCGGATCCCGCACAACTACCCGGTGCTCGGCAACGACGCGTTCGAGACCGGCACCGGCGTGCACGCCGCCGCGGTGATCAAGGCGTTCCGCAAGGGCGACGTGCGGCTCGCGGACTCGGTCTACAGCGGCGTGCCGGCGCACATGGTCGGCCTCGAGCAGCGCATCGGCATCGGTCCGATGAGCGGCCGGTCGAACGTCGTCTGGTGCCTCGAGAAGCTGGGCATCGAGCCCACCGACGAGCGCATCCAGCGTGTGCTCGACGCCGGCAAGTCGAGCAAGCGCCTGCTCACCGAGGCCCAGATCCGCGCCGCCGCCCGCTGAAGCTCCCGGTCGCCGCGGCCGATCGGTAGCGGGTGCGGATCGGGAGCTTCGCCGCCGGTTCGCGCGCCGGCGCCACCGATGGCCGCTAAGCTCGGGCGCCATGGTGAATGTCGAAGATCTCATCTACGACTGGAACGTCGTCGACCGGACCGTCCCGAAGATCGAGGGGCTGATGTTCGACGACGAGACGCTGCGCGACGGGCTGCAGTCGCCGTCGGTCGTCGATCCGCCGATCGGGAAGAAGCTCGAGCTGCTGCACCTGATGGACGCGCTCGGCATCCACACCGCGAACCTCGGCCTGCCGGGCGCCGGGGGTCGGCCGCGGGAGGACATCCTGCGGATGGCGAAGGAGATCGCCGACGGCCGGATGCGGATCCAGGCGAACGTCGCGTGCCGGACCGTGGTCAGCGACATCGAGCCGGTCGTCGAGATCTCGCAGCGGGCCGGCATCCCGATCGAGGTGTGCGCGTTCATCGGCTCGAGCCAGATCCGCCAGTTCACGGAGGACTGGAGCCTCGAGACGATGCTCGAGCACACCCGCAAGGCGCTGACGTTCTGCCGCGACCACAACCTGCCGGTGATGTACGTGACGGAGGACACGACGCGGGCCTTCCCGGCGACCCTGAAGGCGCTGTTCGGGACCGCGATCGAGCTCGGCGCCCGGCGCATCTGCGTCTGCGACACGGTCGGTCACGCGACCCAGCACGGCGCTGCGTCGGTCGTGCGCTTCATCAAGCAGGAGATCGTCGACAAGCTCGATCCGACCGTCGGCATCGACTGGCACGGGCACATGGACCGCAACTTCGGTCTCGCGAACAGCGTGGCGGCGATCGAGGCCGGTGCGACCCGCGTGCACGGGACCGCGCTGGCGGTCGGCGAGCGGGCCGGCAACACGCCGATGGACCTGCTGCTCGTCAACGCGCGGCTGATGGGCTGGATCGACAACGACCTGACCCGCCTGCCGGAGTACGTCCGGTTCGTCGCGGACGCGCTCGAGGTCCGCGTCCCGCACAACTACCCGGTGCTCGGCAACGACGCGTTCGAGACCGGCACCGGCGTGCATGCCGCGGCGGTGATCAAGGCGTTCCGCAAGGGCGACGTGCGGCTGGCCGACTCGGTCTACAGCGGCGTGCCCGCCCACATGGTCGGCCTCGAGCAGCGCATCGGCATCGGCCCGATGAGCGGCAAGTCGAACGTGATCTGGTGCCTCGAGAAGCTCGGCATCGAGCCGACCGACGAGCGCATCCAACGTGTGCTCGACGCCGGCAAGTCGAGCAAGCGCCTGTTGACGAGCGACCAGATCCGCGCCGCGGCGCGCTGACGCGCCGCGGCAGCGGGCCCGCCGGAGGCCCGGCTCAGTTGACGTCGAGGATCCAGCGCAGGCCGTTCGACGCCGCGACGCCCAGCGTGTTCACGCCGCGGTTCAGCAGCACCGCCTGCAGGCCGACGTGGATGCCGGCGAAGCCGGGCACGTTGGGCAGCGGCAACGACTGCGTCGCGTTGGCCTGGGTCAGCGGGAAGCCGACACCGGCGAGCGCCGACACGTAGAGCGAGCAGTTCGGCGCGCCGATCGCCGTCAGGTCGATCGGGGTCGGGATCTCGATGCCGTAGTTGACGACGCCGGCGAGCGACGACGCCGCGATGTCGCGGACCTCGATCCGCGCGGTCTGGCCGAGGACCGGCCGCGCCAGGCTGGCGAGCTTCAGGTTCGGGCGGTCGTCGCCGAGCAGGAAGCCGGTGAGCGCCGAGATGTCCGTGGCGCCCGGGTCGCGCGAGCCACTGCCGCGGCTGTAGCCGACCAGGCAGTCGGACACGCTGCAGTTGCCGTACTTGACCTCGATCGAGCCGCCCTGCTGAAGCGTGATCTGCACGTCGTTCGAGCCGCCGATGCTGAACTCGGGCACACCCTGGAACGTGATGTGGTAGAGCCCCGGGGTCGTCGGATCCTGCTCGGTATAGACGGCGCCGCCGGCGGCGGGATTCAGGTCGTCCCACATGAACGCGAGCCGGGTCAGCGCGTCGTTCAGGAGGCCCGAGACGCTCTCGGTCAACTGCGAGTTGGTGTTGCTGTTGAACGTCAGGAAGCCGTTCGACGACAGCCACACGCTCGACGTGTTGCCGGCCTGCGTCGGGATGCTCCAGGGCAGCGCGAGCTGGACGACGACGTCGTCCGCCATCGCCCTGGGGCTACCGGTCGGCTGGACGACCGGGCTGGCGCCCGGGATCACGGCGTAGCTGGTGCCGTTCCAGATCATCGTGAACGAGAACCCGGACAGGTCGAACGGGTTCGACGCCAGGTAGACCTCGTAGAAGCTCGCTGGATCGCCGCCGCCACAGCCGGAGCCGAACTGGATCGCCTGCGCGAAGTTGCCACTGGCCGGCGTGTAGTAGACGGTGCCGTTCCAGACGCGCGGCGTGAACGGCGAGCCCGTGAACGGGGCGTTCGACGCCGAGCCGAAGTCGAGCTGCAGGAACTGGTCGGCGTAGCGCTGGTTGGTGCCGTTGCCGTTCGTGTAGGCGTGGCCGCCGCTGTTGACGATCGCGATCGCGTATTGGCCGGGCGCCAGCAGGAGCGGCGAGGAGAGCTGGACGTTGGTCGGCTGGCCGGAGCCGGCCGCGACGAACGCCTCACCCGCCAGGACCGGCGTGCCCCAGAAGGTCGCGTTGGGCTCGTTGCCGGCGTAGGTCGTGCCGCGGACGGCGTAGATGTCGATCGTGCCGGGCGTGCCGAGTGCCGCCGACGTGTTGATGTCGAGCGCCTGGATGTTGATGCCCGCGAACGCGGTCAGGTCGAAGTAGACCGCGCCGCCGGCGGAGCCGCCGTTGTTGTTCGCGAACGTCGTCGTCAGCGACAGCGCCTGGGCGGACAGGGAGCCCGCGGCGAGCGCGAAGAACGCAGGGATTGCGAGGAGGAGAGGGGATCGCATCGGAGGGTCGGGGTCGGGGTGCTCGCGCGCAGCATCGACGCGGGCCGCCCGGGAGCCAGGGAGCACGGGAGCCAGGGAGCCAGGGAGCACGGGAGAGGCCGCAGGGAAGAGTACGGCGACAGACAGACGTTCGCCGGCGCGCGGGGGTTCCGCGCGTGCGCAGATCGCTTGCGCTCCGGGCACGGCGGCACGGCCGGCCCGGTCGCACGGTGGCGAGCACCACGCGGACGGCGTCCGTCGATGAGACGGGAGACTCCGCGGCGGGCGGCGTCGATGCGGAAACGCCGCGGGCGCCTGTGACGGCCGCGAGCCGGTGTTGCTGAAGGGGGCACCGGGCACACGGGGTGCCCCCGACGAGAGGAATGCCATGAACGACCGTGACGACCGTGACCAGCAGCGCGAGCCGGAGCAGCCGCTCCACGACGACGAGATCCGCACGCTCGACGAGAGCGACATGAAGGTGATCAAGGGCAGCTGGGGCTGCTCGATCACGTGGAATCACCGCAGCGTGGGCGGCGGCCTGGGCGGCGGCGGCATGCTCGATCCGCTCGGCCGCGGCTGAGCTCCGCGACGGGCCCGCGCACCCTCGCCCGGGTGATCCACGAGCTCCCTGCCGCGGTCACGCAAGACGCCGGCTGGCGTCGTCATCGAGCCGAACCCGCGCTCGACGTGTCGCACGAACACGCCTGCGCGCGGAACCGACTCGACTCCTCGCCAGCCAGCGACTTGCGCAACCTCGCGACGGGTTCTCGTGAATCATCCGGGCTAGCGGTGCGCGGGCCGGCCGCGCTTCGGTGCAACGCATTCGGACCCGTCGGGGTGGAGGCCATGGAGATCGACGATGCGGAATCCCGGCGGCGGGTCGCGACCCGTCCCGCGTGGCGGCGGCGACTGCGACCGCACCTGCTGGTCCGGTCGCGCGACGAGTCGGACTGCGGCGCCGCCTGCCTCGCGACGGTCGCCGCGCAACACGGCTGCCCACAGCCGCTCGCGCGGCTCCGCGAGCTGACGGAGATCGGCGCGGACGGCTGCTCGATGTGGTCGATCGCGCGCGGTGCGGAGCAGCTCGGCTTCCATGCCCGCGGCGTGCGCGTCACCGTCGCGCAGCTGCCGCGGCTCGCGCTGCCGGCGATCGTGAGCTGGCGCGGCTCGCACTTCGTCGTCGTGCACGGAGTGACGCGACGGGGCGTCGTCGTCGCCGACCCCGGCATCGGCGTGCGGCGGATCGACCGCGAGGAGTTCGCGGCCGGCTTCACGGGTGCGGCGCTCGAGCTCGTGCCGACCGCCCGGCTGGTCGCGGCGGCACCACGGCTCGGCGTGCTGCGCCGCTTCGCGCCGGTGCTGTGGCCGTTCCGCCGCATGCTGGCGGAAGTCCTGCTGGCGTCCCTGCTGCTCAGCGCGCTGGGTCTGGGCACGCCGCTCGCGCTGCAGCTCGTCGTCGATCGCGTGCTGGTCGACGGCTCGCTCGGCTTCCTCGACATGCTGTTGGTGGCGCTGCTGCTGGTCGCCGGCTTCACCGCCGCATTGCGCAGCGTCCGCCAGCTGCTGCTGGTCCACGTGTCGACGCAGGTCGACGCGCGCCTGATCGCCGACTTCCTGCGCCAGGTGTTCCGGCTGCCGCTGCGCCACTTCGAGAGCCATCGCGTCGGCGACGTCGTGACCCGCGTGACCGAGAACCAACGCCTGCGTGCCGCGCTCGCGGAGACGCTGCCCGCCGTCGTGCTCGACGGCGTGCTGGCGAGCGGCTACCTCGCCCTGCTGGCCTGCTACGACCTGCGGATGACCGGCATCGTGCTGGCGATCCTGCTGGCGTTCGTGGCGCTGATCGGCGCGTTCACGCCGGTCCTGCGCCGGCACGAGCGCGAGGAGTTCGATAAGCGCAGTGCCGCGACCGACTTCCTGATCGAGGCGGTCGCGGGGATCGCGAGCGTCAAGTCGATGGCGATCGAGAGCCGCGTGCGCGAGCAGATGGAATCGCTCTACACCGAGTCGCTGCTGGCGGCGCGGCGCGGCGAGCTCGCCGCGACGGCGTACTTCGGCCTCGCGGTGCTCCTGCAGTGCGCGAGCACCGGGCTGTTCCTGTGGATCGGAGCGCGCGGCGTGCTCGGCGCGGGCCTCGCGGCGGGCGAGCTCTCGACCGGTCAGCTCCTCGCGTTCGTCACCGTGGCCGCCAACGTCGTCGGACCGGTCGCCAGCCTCGTGCAGTCGTGGAACCGGTTGCAGGAGGCGCGCAATGCCGCCGAGCGTCTCGCCGACGTGTTCGACGTGGCGCCCGAGCAGGACGAGCGCCGGTCGCTGCTGCGGCCGGCGCGACTCGACGGGCGGATCGAGCTGCGCGGCGTGCGCTTCTGCCACGGCGGCGAAGGCGACCGCCCGCAGCTCGATGCCATCGACCTGACGATCGAGCCCGGCGAGCGCGTCGCGATCGTCGGCGCCTCGGGCTCGGGCAAGACGACCCTGGTGAAGCTGATCCTCGGCCTCTACGCACCGACCGCGGGCCAGGTGCTGATCGACGGCCACGACCTGCGCGGCATCTCACTTCCGCACCTCCGGCGCCGGGTCGGGTTCGTGCCTCAGGAGGTCACGCTGTTCTCGGGCACGCTGCGCGACAACGTCGCCGTGCGCGATCCGGATGCACCGCTCGGCGAGGTCGCCGCGGCGGCGCGGCTCGCCGGGCTGCACGAGCTCGTGCAGCAGAGCCCGCTCGGCTACGACACGGTGGTCGGCAGGCGTGGCGTGACGCTGTCCGGTGGCGAGCGGCAGCGCGTCGCGCTGGCGCGCGCGCTGCTCGGCGATCCGGATCTGCTGATCCTCGACGAGCCGACCGCCGCGCTCGACCCGGTGTCCGAGCGCGCCATCCAGACCCAGCTCGAGCGGGTCGCGGCGGGCCGCACGACGATCGTCGTCGCGCACCGGATGGCGACGGTGCGGCGCGCCGACCGGATCGTCGTCATGGACGGCGGGCGGATCGTCGAGCAGGGCACGCACGAGGAGCTGGTCGCGCGCGGCGGTCGCTATCGGGAGCTGACCGGCGATCCGCGCGCGGCGTGACGCGGCGGGGGAACCAGCGCTGGAGTGCACGATGGAGCACGAGGTCGAGGAGATCGGAGCGGGTCCCGGCGGAGCGGCGGCCGGCGTCGCCGTGCGGAGCCACGCGCTGCTGCCCGGCGCGTCCGCGCTGGTCGGGCGCGGCGTCGTCCAGGTGACGCTGGCGATGCTGGCCGCCGTGCTGTGGTGGAGTGCCGTAACCGAGACGGACGTGGTGGTCCGCGTGCGCGGCCGGACCACCGTCGCCGGCGAGCCGGTGCGCGTCGCGGCTCCCGAGGCCGGGCTCGTCGCGACGGTCGATGTCGCGGTCGGCGACCACGTGCGGGCCGGCGCACCGCTGCTCGCGCTCGACGCCCGCGAGCACGCGGCGGCGGCGGAGCGGCTGCAGGCCGAGATCCGCGTCGTCGAGCTGGAGGTCGAGCGGCACCGTCGCGAGATCGACGGGCAGCGCGCGGAGCGCGACGCGCTGCAGCGGGAGCGGTGCGAGACCGTGGCGATCGACGCGCAGTACGGCGAGCTGATCGCGGGCCGGCGCGAGCTGCTGGACCGCGGTATCGCCGCGCCGACCGAGCTGCTCGAGCTCGAGCGCGCGCGCCGCGAGGTGGCGATCCGCATCGCGCGCGTCGACGCGCAGCTGGCGGCGCTCGACGACGCCGCCGGGCGCGCGCGCCAGCTCGCCGACGAGGCGGCGGCGCGGATCGACGCGCTCCGCGTCGAGCGCGCGCAGGCGCTCGCCCGGGTCGAGCGCAGCACGCTGCGCGCGCCCTGCGACGGCGTCGTCGCCGAGCTGGCGGTCCGGCACGCCGGGGATCGCCTCGCGATCGACGCGCCCGCCGCCGTGGTGCTGCCGGACGGCTCGCGGCTCGTGCTGTGCGTGCAGGTGCCGAACGCGGCGATGCGCCGGCTGCGGCCCGGCCTGCCGGCGCGCATCGAGCTCGACGCGTTCCCGCGCGCCGACCACGGCACGCTGGCAGGGTGCATCGAGCGGATCGAGCCGGACGCCGACGAGCTCGGGCAGTACGTCGGCTGGGTCGCGTTCGACGGCGCCGACCTCGCCGCGCACCCCGCGATCCGCACCCGGCTGCAGACCGGTCTGCTCGCCACCGTGAGGATCCGCGTCGACCGCAGGACCGTGCTCGCGCTGCTGGCCGAGCCGCTGACCGGCCGGCGGCACGGCATCGAGCTGGCGCCCTGATCCCGCGGCGCGCGAACCGGCGTGACGTCGCGCCGCTCGCGTTGCTCGCGTGGTCGTGAAGAACACCACACACGAGGCAGGCGCGCAGCGACGCTCCAGCGAGCCGCTCGCGGCGCTGTGCGAGGGCGACGCCGACCGCAGTGCAGCGCCGCTGTTCGCGGACTGCGCCGGGGTGCTCGACGTCGCGGAGCTCGACCGGCTGCTCGCGGTGCGTCTGCGCGCGGCCGACGTCGAGGTGACCGACGCGGGCGGGCGGGCGATCGACGCGCGCACCTACGCCGACGGCACGCGTGCCACCGGTGCGCTCGACGTGCCGGCGCTGTTGGCCGCGATCCGCTGCGCCGGGCTCCTGCGCGTGCCGCGGCTCGAGCGCCACGACCACCGCGTCGCGGACCGGCTGCGCGAGCTGCGCGCGGCGCTGCGGCCGCGGGCGGCGAGCTGCGCGGCGCTGGTCGCGGGCCCGGGCGCGACGTTCGAGCCGCGCGCGGCGGGTCGCGCGGCACACACGGTCTTGCACGTCCTCGCCGGTCGCGCCCGGTTGTGCGGTGCGGCGGCCGGCGCGACGTCGGTCGCGGCGGGGGCGACGGTCGAGGTCCGCGCGGGCGGCGAGCTGCGCGTCGAGGCCGAGGAGCTGCTGGTCGCGTGGGTGATCGAGTGGTCGCCGTACCGCGTCAGCGACCTGCTCGCGCGCGTCGTGCGCGAGCGCGTCGCCGCCGACGTCGCGCTGCGCGAAGCGCTGCCGTCCGGCTGCGTCGCACCGGGGGACGATGCCGAGCGCGCGGTGACGCGGGCGCGGTTCGCCGCGGCGCTCGGCGCGATCGCCCCGCGCGTGACGGCCGACGCCCGCCCGGCGGTGCAGCGCGCGGTCGCCGGGCTCCGCGCCGAGGTGGCGGCGGCGTGCGATCCCCTCGCGCGAGCGCTCACCGGGGCGGTCGCCGCGGAGCGCCTCGGACCGGATGCGCGCGTCTCGCGCAGCGCGGTCGCGGCGCGGCTGCGCGATGCCGGCGAGCGCGTGCTGGTCGACCTCGGCGATCGCAGCCTGTCGTTCCCGAGCGCCGTCCGCGCCGAGCTGCGGTGCCTGCTCGGCGGCGGAGCGGTCCGCGTCGCCGACGTGTCCGCCCGTCTCGACGACGCCAGCAAGCTGCGCCTGGCGCGCGAGCTGCTGCGCGCCGGCCTGTTGAGGATCGACCCATGAGCGACGTGCTGGAACGACTGCTGGCGCCCGTGACCATCGGGCAATTCCGGTCCGACCACGCGGGGCGCCGCCACCTGCGCGTGCACCGCGGCGATCCGCATTACTACGACGCGTGGTTTCCGGCCGTCGCGCTCGACGCGCTGCTCGCCGCGGTCGCGGTGCGGCCGTCGGAGCTCGAGCTGATGCATGGCGGCGCGCCGGTGCCGGTCGAGGAGTTCACGCGCCTGCGCACGCTGCGCAAGGGTGAGCGGGAGCGCGAGCTCGACCTCGGGCGCGTCTTCGAGCACTACGCGCGCGGCGCGACGATCTACATCGACCGGCTCGACCACCACGACGCCCGCATCGCGGAGCTGTGTCGCGCGCTCGACCATGCGTTCACGTGCAGCCTGCTGAAGGCCAGCGTGCTGGCGACGCCGCGGGGCTCGCAGGGCTTCGCGGTCCATTTCGACACGCACGACGTGCTCGTGCTGCAGATCGCCGGGCGCAAGCAGTGGCACCTGCACGAGGCGGCGGTGCCGCTGTCCGCCTACTTCCAGGAGTACCGGCTCGCCGAGCCACCGCCCGCGCACAGCCACGTCGACAGCTTCGTGCTGGCGCCGGGCGATCTGCTCTACATGCCGCGCGGCCTCGTCCACGAGGCTCGTGCGGTCGACGGCGAGCCGTCGCTGCACATCACGATCAGCCTCGCGGTGCACACCTGGTGCGAGTACCTGGAGACGCTGGTCGAGTCCGCGGCCGCGCGCGACGAGCGCTTCGCCGCCGAGCTGCCCGCCGAGCTGCTCGACGCGGCCGCCGCGCTGCCGGTCGAGCACGCGGAGTGCTACGCCGCGCTGCTCTCGGAGCTGCTCGACGGACCGCTCGCGCTCGCCGCGCTCGACGACCTCCAGCGCGGGTTCGCGGTGTCGCGGCGCGCGGCGCGGCGCGGCACGCTCGCCGACCTCGACGCGCTGGCGATGGCGGAGGCGGAGGCGCGGCTGGCCGCGCGGCCGGGCGTTCCGCACGTGCTGGCGGGCGATCGCGAGACCGTCGAGGTCGTGGCGCCCGAGCGCACGCTGCGGTGGCCCGCGAGCCATCGCGAGGCGTTGCGTTGCGCGTTGTCCGGCGAGGTCTTCCCGGCCGGCGCGCTGCCGGGCCTCGCCCCGCGCGCGTCGGTGGAGCTCGCCCGGTCGCTGATCGCGGCCGGGCTCGTCGTCGGCGCCGGGCGGCCCGCGGTGGCGGGAGGTGGGTCGTGAGCCGCACCACGGTCACCGCGCTGCTCGCCCCGCTCGACCTCGCGACGTTCCTGCGCGAGCACTTCGAGCGCGCACCGGCGCTCGTCCGCCGCGCGGGGCGCGAGCTGCCCGGTCTCGACACGCTGCGCGAGCTCCCGGACCGGATGCTGAGCGAGCGGGCGCTGCGCCGTCCCGACGTCCGCGTCGCGCTCGACGGCGAGGAGCTGACGTTCGACCGGCTGTGCGCCGGGTCGCGCATCCCGCGGCCGCCCGACCAGCAGCTCGCCGATCCGGCGAAGCTGATCGACTGTCTGGAGCTCGGCGCCACGCTGATCGTGCAGGGCACTCAGCACCAGAGCTACGAGGTCGCCGAGCTGGTGCGCGACTTCGAGCGCTGCTTCCCGACCAACGGCTTCGTCGACGCGAACCTGTTCGTCACGCGGCGGGCGACGCCCGGTCTGCCGGAGCACTACGACAACGAGGACCTGTTCGTGCTGCAGCTCGCGGGCACCAAGACCTGGACGCTGCGCGAGGCACCGCTGCCGTTGCCGTTGCCCGAGCAGACCTTCGAGCGGAGCTCGCTCGGCGAGCTCGCCGCGGTCGCCCCCGGCACGGTGACGCTCGAGCCGGGCGACCTGCTGTACGTGCCGCGCGGCGTCGTGCACCGCGTGACCTCGGGGGTCGGCGGCTCGGTGCACCTGACGGTCGGCTTCGCCGTGAACACCTGGCGCGACGCGTTGGTGCGCACTCTCGAGGCGCAGGCGCTCGAGCGCGAGGAGCTGCGCGAGGCGGTGCCGATCGAGTGGCTCGAGGCCGCCGACGACGCGCCGCTGATCGACGGCGTCCTCGCCCGGCTCCGGGCGACGGACCTGGTCGAGCCGATCGTGCGGACCCGCGACGAGCTGGCCGCGGAGGCGTTGTCCGAGCGCCGCGCGCTGCTGCGCGGGCAGCTCGCCGAGCTCGAGCAGCTGGCCGCGCTCGGCGCCGACGCGACGCTCGCGCCGCGGACCGAGCAGGACGGCCGGGTGTGGAACACCGCGGCCGGCGTGCGCGTACAGGTCGGCGGCCGCGCGCTCGACCTGCCGGCCCACGCGGAGCCGGCGCTGCGGTCGATGCTCGGCGGCGGCCGCTTCCGGATCGGGGACGTCGGCGGCGGGCTCGATACCGCGGGTCGCACCGCGCTGGCGCGGGCGCTCGTGCGCGAGGGGATCCTGCGCGTGCTGGACGTCGGGACCGGAGGTGCGCGATGACCGCGCTCGACGCGACGCCGCTCGCGCGGCGGTCCGGGGTCGACGAGCTGCTCGGCGCGCTCGGCAGCGCCGGGCTGCGCCGGGCGCTCGCCTCCGGCCAGCACGCCGTGCTGCGCGGCGGGCGGTCCGATCGCTTCGATGCGGTGCTCGACCCGGCGGCGGTCGATCGAATCGTGACGAGCGGTGCGATCGGCCCGGCCGGGCTGCGCGTGATCCGCGACGGCCAGCGGGTGCCGGCGGAACGGCTCGCGCTGCGCGACGGCGGCGGGCTCGACGTCGACGCGGTCCTCGCTCTCTACGCGGCCGGCCACACGCTCGTCGTCGAGCGGATCGACCGCTTCGACGGGCGGGTGCAGGCGCTGTGCGAGGAGCTCGGCGCGCGCCTGCGCGCCGCGGACGTGCTGGCGCACGCCTACGTGACGCCGCCCGGCGGGCACCGCGGTCTGGCGCCGCACTTCGACGAGGACGACGTGCTGGTGCTGCAGCTCGCCGGCACCAAGCGCTGGACGCTCTACGAGGCGCAGGTGCGCGCGCCGCGGTCCGCGCACCGTGCCGTCGACGCGGCCCACCGCGCCGGGCGCGTGGTCGACGAGCTCGTGCTCGCGCCCGGCGATCTGCTGGTCGTGCCGCGCGGCGTCGTGCACGCGGCGAGCAGCGAAGGCAGCGCGTCGATCCATCTGACGATCGGCCTGCTGCCGCTGTGCTGGGTCGACCTCTGCAAGGCGGCGGTGTCGCTCGCCGCGCGCGGCGACGTCGCGCTGCGCCGCGGGTTCGGCGCCGATGCCGGCGAGCTGGCCGCGCTCGCCCGCGCGCAGCTCGCGCGGGTCGGCCGGGACGCGGTGGTGGCGGCCTGCCGGCAGGCGCGCGCGCGGCTCGCGCGGGGCGCAGCGCAGCCCGGGGAGATCGGTCGACTGCTGGGTCTGGGCGACGCCGTGGAGCTCGGTCCGACGACGCCGCTCCGGGCGCGCGCGCAACTCGACTGGCAGCGCTGCGACGACCGCGTCGTGCTCTCGCGCGGGGGTCGTCGGCTGGAGCTGCCGGCGCACGTCGAGGTCCAGCTCGTCGCGATGCGCGCCGCCGTGCGGTTCACGCCGGCGGGGCTGCCCGGGCCGCTCGATGCGGCGGGGCGCGTGACGCTGTGCAGGCGGCTCGCTCGCGAGGGCTACCTGGAGATCGAGCGGGAAGCCGCGGGACGCATGGCCGGGCGCACGGCGCGGCGCTGCGCAGACGACTGATCCGGAGGTGGGGACGATGGACGAGGACCGCAACGGAGTGGCGGCGCTGCTGGCGCCGGTGACGATCGAGGAGTTCTTCGCGCGCCACTGGGAGCGTGCGCCGCTGCACGTGCCGGCGAACGGCGCACCGAGGTTGCCGGGGTTCGGTCTGGACGGGCTGGACGCGCTGCTCGCGACGACCAAGCTGGACCCCACCGACGTGCGCGTCTATCGCGCCGGCGACGACGTGCACACCGACTACACCTACCGGGCCGAGCACGTCTCGGGCGACAATGCGCGGCGCCACGGGCCGGCTTCGCGGCTCGACGTCGGTCGGCTGTACGAGCTGTTCGAGGCGGGTGCGACGATCGCGCTCAATCAGCTCAGCGACTATTGCGAGCCGGTCGCCGTGGTCTGCCGGAGCCTGCGTCGGCTGCTGCGCTGCAAGGGCGTCAGCGCCAACGCCTACCTCGCCCCGCCGCGGGCGGTGGGCTGGGGCGCGCACTACGACCTCGACGACGTGTTCGTCGTGCAATGCGACGGCAGCAAGCGCTGGCGCGTGTGGGCCGGTCCGCGCGAGCTTCCGTACCGCGGGCAGATGTTCGTCAAGGGCCGCGATCCCCTCGGTGAGCCGGTGCTGGACGTCGTGCTGCAGCCCGGCGATCTGCTGTACCTGCCGCGCGGCTTCGTGCACGAGCCCGTCACCGAGGACGCGCACTCCCTGCACGTGACGCTCGTCACGTTCGTGCACACGTGGGCCGACCTGGTCGACGCGCTGGTCGGGGCCGCCGGCGACGCCGACGTCGCGCTGCGCCGCGGGCTGCCGCTGCAGGACCCGGCGCGGGGCGCGAGCCTCGAGGACCTGCGGGCGGAGCTGCGCGGGCTGCTGGCGCGGCTCGACGACGAGACCGCGCTGCGGCGAGCGCTCGCCGGCCTGCTCGGTGGGCATCGCGACGACGGTGCGGAGCGCGGCCGACTCGCGCGGGCGGTCGCCCGCGGCCGGCTCGACGCGGCGAGCGTCGTGCGCGCGACCGGGCGGCCGGCGCGCGTGGCGGCGGACGGTGCGCGGCTCTCGGTCAGCTATGGCGAGTCGCTGCTGCAGCTCCCGCGCGCGGCGCAGCCGGAGGTCGAGGCGCTGCTCGCCAGCCCGGGTGTGCGGATCGCCGACCTGCCGGGCCGGCTCGACGCAGCCGGGCGCGTCGCGCTGGTGCGGCGGCTGATCGGCGAGGGTCTCGTCGAGGTCGCGTGACGCCGCGCGGCTGCCGTTGCTGTCGTCGTCGATGATCGCTTCGACCACGCTGCGGGGGTGCGACGACCGCGGGCCGCTGGGCGGGCTGCGCGACCTGCTCGCGCCGCTCGACGAGCGGTCGTTCCGGGCCCGTTGGCTCGAGCGCGAGCCACTGCACCAGCCTGGCGACGCAGCTCGCTTCACCGCGCTGCTCGACCGCGCCGGGGTCGATGACGCGCTGACGCGGACCGGCATCGCACCGCGCAGCCTGCGCGTGTTCGTCGACGAGCGGCCGGTCCCGCAAGAGGAGTTCGCACGACCCGACCGCAACGGTGTGCCGCGCGTGCGCGTCGACCGCGTGCTCGACCTCTACGAGCAGGGCGGCACGCTGCTGATCAACGACTTCGAGGACGTGTCCGCGCCGGTCCGCACCCTGGTCCGCGGGCTCGAACGCGACTTCGGCTGTCCGGTGCGCGCGTCCGTGTTCGTCAGCCCGGCCCGGTCGACGAGCCTGCCGGCGCACTGGGACACCGACGACGTGTTCGTCGCGCAGCTCGCCGGCAGCAAACGCTGGCGGTGGTGGCCCGCCGAGGTCGCGCTGCCGCTCGATGCGCAGACGCCGCCGCCCGGCTACGTGCCGGCCGGCGACGCGCGCGAGCTCGCGCTGCACACCGGCGACCTGCTCTACCTGCCGCGCGGCGTGCCGCACGACGCCGAGACCGTCGGCTGCGCGTCGATCCACCTGGCGCTCGCGGTGGGCTGGCACCGGCGCTGCGACGTGCTCGCCGAGGTCCTGCGTCTCGCGGCGACCGGATCGGTCGCATGGCGGCGCGCGCTGCTCGCTCCGGACGGGGGCGGCGCGGAGCTGCGGGAGGGCTGCGAGGCGCTGCTGCGCGAGCTGCTCGCGACGCTCGGCGAGCGTCGCTACGTCGAGCGGGCGGTCGCGGCGCTGCGCGCGCGCGACGGCCACGGGACGCCGGCGGAGCTCGGCGGCGGGCTGCTCGACCGCAGCGGGCTGGACGCCCTGACCGCCGCCAGCGAGCTGGCCGTGCGCGATGGCGCGCGCAGCGAGCGCGGTGCGGACGGTCGCAGCGTCGCCCGGCGCGGCGACGCCCGGCTCGAGCTGCCGGCGGCGCTCGGTGACGATCTCCAGGGGCTCGCCCCCGGGCGGCGGTTCCGGGTCGACGAGCTGTCGCCGCGGCTCGACGTGGCCGGTCGGCTGACGCTCGCCCGCGCGCTGATCCGCATCGGATTCCTGTCGATCGTCGCGGACCCGGCGGTGGACGGGTGACCGCGGGAAGCTCCCCATGGCTTCGTGGAACTCGGGCGAGGAACATGACACCCCCCGTACCTGGTGATTCCCACCGACCCATGCCGCACCGCGACCCGTCGCTCCCGCGGGCCCGGCCGCCGCTCGCAACGGCGCGCCCGGCCGCCGTGCGCCGGGCGCCCGGCCGCCGCCGGGCCCGCCAATGAGCACCGCCGCCGAGCGCATTGCACGCGGGGGCCTGGGTGGATCCCTGCCCTGCGACGAAACGTTTGCGCTCGGGCAGCCTTGTTCCCGGGAGTGATCCCCGCCCTGCTGCTCGCCGGCCTGCGTCCGGCCCCCGCCCGATGCTCGTGCTGACCGCCGTCCTGACCCTCGGTGGCCTGACGCTGCTGCTCGCTGCGCTGTTGGCGGTCGCGAACCGCAAGCTGCACGTCGAGGAGGACCCGCGCATCGACGTGGTCGAGGAGATGCTCCCGCACGCGAACTGCGGCGCCTGCGGCCGACCGGGCTGCCGGCCGTTCGCCGAGGCGCTGGTCGCCGGGCAGGCGCAGCCGGGGCAGTGCACGGTCGGCACGCCCGCCGACCACGCGGCGATCGCGTCCTACCTGGGCGTCGAGGTCGGCGCGGTCGAGCGGCGCGTCGCGCGGCTCGCCTGTGCCGGCGGCGCGAACGTCGCCCGCGACCGCGCGCGCTACGAGGGCCTGTCGAGCTGCTCCGCGGCGGCGCTCGTCGCCGGCGGCGGCAAGAGCTGCTTCTGGGGCTGTCTCGGCATCGGCGACTGCGAGGTCGCGTGCGACTTCGACGCCATCCACATGACGCCGCAGGGTCTGCCGGTCGTCGACGAGGACGCGTGCACGGCCTGCGGGGACTGCGTGGTCGCCTGCCCGAAGGACCTGTTCTCGCTGCAGCCGCGCGCGGCGCGGCTGTGGGTGCAGTGCGCGTCGCACGCGGCCGGCGACGAGATCCTCGCCGACTGCGAGGTCGCGTGCACGGCCTGCGGGCGCTGCGCGATGGACGCGCCCGAGCAGGTGCGCATGGAGGCGAACCTGCCGATCGTCACCGGCGGCCGCGATCGCGCGATCGCGGACCGCGCCATCTCCCGGTGCCCGACGGGCGCCATCGTCTGGCTCGACCCCGAGCGGGGCGCCGTCAAGGGCGACGCCGCGCGCAAGGTCCTCCGTAGAACCGCGCGGATCGACGCGCCGACGTGAGCGCGCGCCGTCCGCCGACCCGAGCATTCCTCTCGTACCGTAGCGCCCTTCCGAAGCGAGCTCCGCGATGCCTACCTCGATCGTCAACCGGAACCGTCCCGACTCGTCCAAGCAGCCCGACCCGCGGCGCGACGGTGGCAAGGACGCGAAGTACCCGGGCGTGCGCGCGGCTGTCGACGGCAACACCGCCGTCATCCTGTGCGAGCGCGAGTCGACGGACGGCGCGGGTGCCTACCCGATCACGCCGTCGACGCAGATGGGCGAATACTGGGCGGAGAACGCCGCCGCCGGCCACCTGAACATCGCCGGTCGTCCGTTGATCTTCATCGAGCCGGAGGGCGAGCACGCGGCGGCGGCGGTGACGGCGGGGCTGTCGATGACCGGTCTGCGCGCGGCGAACTTCTCGTCGGGCCAGGGCATAGCCTATATGCACGAGTCGCTGTACGCGGCGGTCGGCAAGCGGCTGACCTACGTGCTGAACATCGGCGCGCGGGCGATGACGAAGTCGACGCTGAACGTGCACGCCGGCCACGACGACTACCACTGCATCGACGACACCGGCTTCTTCCAGCTGTTCGCGAAGAACGCGCAGCACGCTGCCGACCTCAACATCATCGCGCACCGCATCGCCGAGCTGTCGCTGACGCCGGGCGCACTGGCGCAGGACGGCTTCCTGACCACGCACCTGATCGAGTCGATGCTGGTGCCGGAGCGCGAGCTGATCGCCGAGTACCTCGGCCGGCCCGACGACGTGATCGAGACGCCGACCGCTGCGCAGCGGATCCTGTTCGGCGAGCGCCGGCGCCGCATTCCGGAGCTGTGGGACGTCGACAATCCGGTGATGGCGGGTCTGGTCCAGAACCAGGACTCGTACATGCAGAGCGTCGCTGCACAGCGGCCGTACTTCTTCGACCACATCCCGGAGCTGGCGAAGCGGGCGTTCGAGGAGTTCGCGGCGCTGAGCGGACGCAGCTACGACCGCGTGATGACGTGGCGCTGCGAGGACGCCGACTACCTGATCGTCGGTCAGGGCAGCGTGATCCCGTCGGCGGAGGTCGTCGCCGACTACCTGCGCGAGTCGCGCGGGCTGAAGGTCGGCGTCGTCGACATGGTGATGTTCCGGCCGTTCCCGAGCGACCTGATCAGCAAGCTGCTGAAGGGCCGCAAGGGCGTCGTCGTGCTCGAGCGCCTCGACCAGCCGCTCGCCGTCGACCTGCCGCTCGTGCGCGAGATCCGCGCGACGATCAGCCGCTCGGTGGAGCGGGGCTTCGGGGACGGCTCCGCCTACCCGCACCTGACCGCCTACCGCAGCCAGGCCGACGTACCGCCGATCTACTCGGGTTCGTTCGGCATGGGCAGCCGTGACCTGCAGCCGGAGGGCATCATCGGCGCGGTCGAGAACATGCTCGACGGCGGCGCGAAGAAGAAGTTCTTCTACCTGTCGATCGACTTCCTGCGCGACAAGGCCGTCACGCCCAAGCAGGAGCTGTGGCAGCAGGAGATCGAGTCCGGCTACCCGCGGGTGCGCGAGCTGGCCGTCAAGGGCTCGGAGAATCCGAACCTGATGCCGAAGGGCTCGATCACGGTGCGGTTCCACTCGGTCGGCGGCTGGGGCGCGATCACGACCGGCAAGAACCTCGCGATCACGCTGTTCGACCTGCTCGGCTACCACATCAAGGCCAACCCGAAGTACGGGTCCGAGAAGAAGGGCCAGCCGACCACCTACTACCTGTCGGCAGCCCCGGAGCCGATCCGCATCAACTGCGAGTACTACTACGTCGACACGGTGTTGTCTCCGGACCCCAACGTGTTCGGCCACACCAATGCGCTCGCGGGCCTGAAGGAGGGCGGCTGCCTGATCATCCAGAGCGACCTGCCGTCGCCCGAGGCGATCTGGAAGAGCTTCCCGCCGGCCTACCGGCGGATCATGGTCGACAAGAAGATCCGCGTGTACGCGCTGGACGCGTTCCAGATCGCGCGCGACGAGGCGACCGACCCCGACCTGCAGCTCCGCATGCAGGGCATCGCGTTCCAGGGCGCGTTCTTCGCGGTGTCGGGCGTCAAGGAGCAGGCCGGTCTCGACGAGAAGACGCTGCTCGACGCCATTCGGACCCAGCTCGACCACAAGTTCGGCGGCAAGGGTGCGCGCATCGTCGAGGAGAACATGCGCGTCGTGAAGCGCGGCTACTCCGAGGTGCGCGCGGTGCCGCACGGCGACGTGACCGAGAAGGCCGGCACGCCGGTCGCTCCCGCGCACGCCGAGCCCGCGCTGCCGGTGATGCTGAAGCGCGAGCCGGTCAGCGAGAGCCGCATGGCAGACGTGCACCGGTTCTGGGAGCAGACCGGGAGCTTCTACGCGCGCGGCATGGGCAACGACAACCTGACCGACCCGTTCATCGGGCTCGGCGTGATGCCCGCCGTCAGCGCCCTGTTCCGCGACATGACCGGCATCCGCTTCCACCATCCGGAGTGGGTGCCGGAGAACTGCACGGCGTGTGGCAACTGCTACACGGTGTGTCCCGACACCGCGATCCCGGGCCTCGTCAACGAGGTCGGACAGATCTTCGACACCGTCGTGAAGCGCATCCGCAGGCGCGGCCACGAGATCGTGCACCTGCCGAAGGCGGTCCGGCAGGTCGAGAGCATCCTGCGGCAGAACCTCGCCGAGGCGCGGCTCGAGGACGACGTGCAGGAGATGATCCGCTACGCGGTCGAGAAGGCCGGCGAGCAGGCGGAGGAGTCGATCCGCGACGCCGTCAAGGCCGAGCTCGCGCTGTTCCTCGAGCACTGGAACGGCTTCCAGTTCGCGTTGACGCGGCCGTACTGGACCAACCAGGAGAAGGACAAGCCGGGCAGTGGCGGCCTGCTGTCGATCACCGTCAATCCGTACACCTGCAAGGGCTGCATGGAGTGCGTCGAGGTGTGCGACGACGACGCCCTGCGCCCGGTGCCGCAGACGCCCGACTCGATCGAGCGGCTGCGCGATCACTGGGACCTGTGGCTCGAGCTGCCGACGACGCCCGAGAAGTACCAGCGCATCGACGACCTCGAGGAGGGCATCGGTGCGCTCGAGACGCTGCTGCTCGACAAGTCGAACTACCTCGCGTTCACCAGCGGCGACGGCGCGTGCCTCGGCTGCGGCGAGAAGACCTCGATGCACCTGTTCGTGTCGACGGTCGAGGCGCTGATGCAGCCGCGCATCAAGCGGCACGTCGAGAAGCTCGACGGCCTGATCGCGAGCCTCGAGGAGAAGGTCCGGCTGAAGCTGGTCGGCAAGCTCGACATCGGCGACCCGCGCGCGGTCGAGGCCGCGATCCAGTCGATCGGCGCGCACGAGGACTTCACGCTCGGCAGCCTGTCGCGGCACGTCGAGGGGCGCACCGGCGGCGAGCCGATCGACCCCGAGTGGATCCGCCGCGTGTCGGGCCTGATCGGCAAGCTGAAGCTCCTGCGCGACCGCTACGCCGGCGGCACCAGCGGCCGCGGCCGCGCGCGCATGGGCATGATCAACGCGACGGGCTGCACGTCGGTGTGGGGCAGCACCTACCCGTTCAACCCGTATCCGTTCCCCTGGACCAACCACCTGTTCCAGGACGCGCCGTCGGTCGCCATGGGCATCTTCGAGGGGCACATGGCGAAGATGGCCGAGGGCTTCCGCGCGGTGCGCCAGGCCGAGCTCGAGCTCACCGACAGCTTCGATCCGAAGCAGCACGGCGAGTTCCTGACCTACTTCAACTGGCAGCAGTTCACCGACGAGGAGTGGGAGCTGTGCCCGCCGGTCGTCGCCACCGGCGGTGACGGCGCGATGTACGACATCGGCTTCCAGAACCTGTCGCGCCTGATGGCGTCCGGAAAGCCGATCAAGGTGTTCGTCCTCGACACGCAGGTCTACTCGAACACCGGCGGGCAGGCGTGCACGTCCGGCTTCGTCGGGCAGATCTCGGACATGGCGCAGTACGGCAAGGCCATCAAGGGCAAGGAGGAGATCCGCAAGGAGATCGGCCTCGTCGCGATGGCACACCGCACGACCTACGTGCTGCAGAGCACGATCGCGCATCCGGCGCACATGATCGAGGGCTTCATCAAGGGCCTGAAGGCGCGACGGCCGGCGCTGTTCAATCTGTATGCGGCCTGCCAGCCGGAGCACGGCATCGGCGACGACCAGAGCTCCGAGCGGAGCCGGATCGCGGTCGAGTCGCGCGCCTACCCGCTGTTCCGCTACGACCCGGACGCCGGCGTCACGCCCGCGGAGTGCTTCGACCTCGAGGGCAATCCGGCGCTCGACGCGGACTGGCCGACCTACACGCTGCGCTACGTCGAGGGCGGCCGCGAGAAGACCGAGGAGGTGCCGATGACCTTCGCGGACTTCGCGGTCGGCGAGGTGCGCTTCCGCAAGCACTTCCGCATCGCGCCGCCGGACACCTGGAACGAAGACATGGTGCCGCTGCACGAGTTCCTGCAGATGGACCCGAGCGACCGCGAGGGTCGCTACCCGTTCATCTGGAGCGTCGACAAGAAGCAGCGCCTGTCGCGGCTGATGGTCGCCGAGCCGATGGTGCGGTCGTGCGAGGACCGGCGCGACTTCTGGACCATGCTGCGGGCGCTGGCAGGCGTCGCGACGGCCGAGCAGCCGAGCCGCGAGCAGATCGCTGCGGAGGTGCGCGCCGACGTGGTCGGCCGGATCGCGCAGGGGCTGCTGGCGATGGTCGGTGGGCAGGGTGCGGCGGCGACCGCGGTCGCCCTGACTGCGGCGCCGGCCGCGGTGCCCGGCGCGGTGGCCGCGCCGCAGGGTGGGGCGGTCGCGGGCGGCATGGCGCCGTGGATCGACAGCGCCGAGTGCACGGCGTGCGACGAGTGCATCAAGATCAACGGCAAGATGTTCGCCTACGACGGCAGCAAGAAGGCGTTCATCAAGGACCCCGACGCGGGGCCCTACAAGGACCTCGTGAAGGCCGCGGAGCGCTGCACCGCGCGCGTCATCCACCCCGGACTGCCGCGCAATCCGAGCGAGAAGGACCTCGACAAGCTCGTCAAGCGGGCGGAGAAGTACAACTGAGCTCGGCGCGCCACACGTTCGCCCACGGCGTCCACCCGCCGGAGTCGAAGGACGACACGAGCGGGCTGCCGATCCGGCAGTTCCCGTTCGCGCCGAGCTTCGTCGTGCCGATCGTCCAGCACATCGGCAAACCGGCGGTGCCGACGGTCCGTGAGGGACAGGAGGTGACCCGTGGTCAGCGCATCGCGGAGCCGGACGGCTTCGTGTCGGTCGCGATGCACGCGCCGGTGTCGGGCACCGTCCGGCGGATCGGGCCGGTGCCGAGCATCCTCGGCCAGATGGTCACCGGCATCTGGATCCAGCCGTTCGCGGGCTCGACGCAGGAGGTGATGGACGGCCCGCCGTGCGACCCGGAGACCGCGTCGGCCGACGAGATCCTGCGGGCGATCCAACTCGCCGGCGTCGTCGGGCTCGGCGGCGCCGGGTTCCCGACGCACGCGAAGCTGAAGATCCCCGACGGCAAGCACTGCGACACGCTGCTGATCAACGGCGCCGAGTGCGAGCCGTACCTGACGACCGATCACCGCGTGATGCTGGAGCACGCCGAGGACGTGATGACCGGTATCCGCTACCTGCGCACGCTGACCGGGGCCGAGCGGATCGTCATCGCGGTCGAGGCGAACAAGCAGGATGCTGCCGAGAGCCTGCGCAAGGCGGTCCCGCCCGGGCTCGGGATCGAGGTCCAGGTGCTGCAGGTCAAGTACCCGCAGGGCGCCGAGAAGATGCTGACGACGGCGCTGCTCGGCCGCGAGGTGCCGTCGGGCGGGCTGCCGATCGACGTCGGTTGCGTGTGCACGAACGTCGCAACGACCGCCGAGATCGGTCAGCTGCTGCCGCTCGGTCGGGGCATCCAGGAGCGCGTCATCACGATCGGCGGTCCGGGCGTCCGCAAGAAGGGCAACTACCGGATCACGATCGGCACGCCGCTGCGCTTCGTGCTCGACACAGTGGGCATGGAGGATGACGTCACGCGCGTGTTCCTCGGCGGTCCGATGATGGGGCAGGCAGTGTCGAGCCTCGACATCCCGATCACCAAGGGCACGACCGGCATCATCGCGTTCACGGAGCGCGAGACCGGCCGCGTCGCCAAGGTGCGCGAGTATCCGTGCATCCGCTGCGGGTCGTGTCTCGAGGCCTGTCCGATCTTCCTGAACCCGTCGCAGCTCGGCCTGCTCGCACGCAATGGCCGCTACGAGGAGATGGCGAACGGCTACCACCTGCTGGACTGCTTCGAGTGTGGCAGCTGCACCTACGTGTGCCCGTCGCACATCCCGCTGGTACAGCACTTCCGCGTGGCGAAGAAGCAGGTGCGCAAGCTGCAGGCGAAGGCGGTGCCATGACGACCGCGATCGGTGATCCACAGCGCAGGACGCTGGTGATCCGCAGCTCCCCGCACATCGTCAGCGGGGCGAGCGTGGACACGATCATGTTCCACGTGGTCGTGGCGCTGCTGCCGATCTCGGCGTTCGCGATCTACGCGTTCGGGCTGACGGCGCTGACGACGCTCGGCGCGGCGATCGTCGCGTGCGTGGTCGCCGAGGCCCTGCTGAACCGCGTGGCCGGCAACTCGGGCACGCTCGGCGACTGGTCGGCGGTCGTCACCGGGCTGCTCTACGGCCTGACCCTGCCGCCGGGGCTGCCGCTGTGGATGGTCGCCGTCGGCGGCTTCCTGGCGATCGGTGTCGGCAAGTTCCTGTTCGGCGGGCTCGGCTACAACCCGTTCAATCCGGCACTGGTCGGCCGGGCGATGCTGCAGGCGGCGTTCCCGGTCGCGATGACGACGTGGCTGCCGGCGCTGACCGCGGGCCGGTTCGCGCGGCTGCCGAGCTCGGCGCTCGCGCTGCCGTTCTGCGAGCCGACCTACGACGTCCTGACCGGTCCGACACCACTGTCGGCGTGGAAGTTCGACCACGTCGCCGAGGCCGCGTCGGATCTCGCGCTCGGCTACGTGTCGGGCTCGACCGGTGAGACCTGCGCCGTGCTGATCCTGCTCGGCGGCGTCTACCTCGCGCTGCGCCGGATGATGAGCTGGCGCATCCCGGTCGCGATCCTCGCGACGGTGGCGCTGCTCAGTGCGGTCCTGCACGCGATCGAGCCGGCCCGCTACGCGTCGGCGCCGTTCATGCTGCTGTCGGGCGGATTGATGCTCGGTGCGGTGTTCATGGCGACCGACATGGTCAGCTCACCGATGACGCACCCCGGCGCGATCGTCTACGGAGTGGTGATCGGCGCGCTGGTGGTCGTGATCCGGACCTGGGGCGGCATGCCGGAGGGGGTCATGTACGCGATCCTGCTCGGCAATGCGTTGACGCCGTTGATCGACCAGCAGATCCGGCCGCGGACCTACGGCCACGCGCACCGGCAGCGCAAGGCGGGTGGCGCATGAGCGGGCCGATCGAACCCGCCGCGCGCGCGGCGACGCCGGTGACGCAGATGTTCGGGACGCTGGTCGGCGTCGGGCTCGTCTGCGGCTTCCTGATCGTCACCGCGTTCCAGGCGACCGCGCCGATCATCCTGCAGAACCGCATCGAGGCCCGTGCGCGCGCGGTGCTGCAGGTCGTGCCCGGTGCGGTGGAGAGCCACCCGTTCCGATTCGTCAGCGCGCCGGAGCCGCACTTCGAGGCGGCGCCCGCGGACGCGTCGGACGGCGAGCTGGTGTTCGCGGCGTTCGCCGGGGACGGCGCGTTGGTCGGGGTCGCGATCCCGGCCGAGGCGATGGGCTACCAGGACGTCGTGCGGATCCTGTTCGGCTACGCACCGGGCGAGCAGCGGGTGGTCGGCCTGCAGGTGCTCGAGAGCCGGGAGACGCCGGGGCTCGGCGACCGCGTTGAGAAGGACCCGGCGTTCGTCGGCAACTTCGCGGCGCTCGACGTCACCCTCGCCGACGGTGGTGAGGCGCTCGTGCACCCGATCGAGATCGTCAAGCCGGATCCGACGCGGTCCAAGACGCCTTGGCAGATCGACACGATCTCGGGGGCGACGATCACGTCGTCGACGGTCGCGCGGATGGTGCGCGACATGGCGGCGCTGTGGGTCCCCCGCATCGCGGCGCGGCTCGAGGACTTCCGGCCGGAGGGTGCGCGATGAGCGAGACGATCAGACCCGGCCAGGAGCCGGTCAGCACGACCGACGAGTTCCTCAAGGGGCTGTGGAAGCAGAACCCGGTCTTCGTGCAGGTGCTCGGGATGTGTCCCGTGCTCGCGGTGACCAACACCGCGCGCAATGCGCTGGCGATGGGGCTGGCGACGCTGTTCGTGCTGGTGTGCTCCAGCACCGCGGTGTCGCTGATCCGGAAGATCGTGCCGAAGCAGGTCCGGATCGTCACGTTCATCCTGGTCATCGCGACCTTCGTGACGGTCGTCGACTACGTGATCCAGGCGATCAGCCTCGAGCTGCACAAGGCGCTGGGAGCGTTCATCGCGCTGATCGTGGTCAACTGCGTGATCCTCGGCCGGGCGGAGGCCTACGCGTCGAAGAACCCGCCGCTGCGCGCGGCGGCCGACGCCGCCGGCATGGGGGCGGGGTTCACGTTCGCGCTGCTGTGCCTCGGCGTGGTGCGCGAGGTGATCGGCAAGGGCGCATTGTTCGACGTGCCCGTGTTCGGCCCGAGCTACCAGGAGTGGGTCGTGATGATCCTGCCGAGCGGCGGCTTCTTCACGCTCGCCGCCTGGTTGCTGCTGTTCAACGCGCTGCGCCAGCGGCGCGCGCGCCGCGCGGCGGCCGACGCCGCCGAGGAGGTCGCCGCATGAACGAGTCGCCGTTCTCGCTGTTCGTCAGCGCGTGCCTCGTCAACAACTTCGTGCTCGCGTACTTCCTCGGCATCTGCCCGTTCCTCGGTGTGTCGGGCAAGCTCGCGACCGCGTCGCGGATGGGCGCGGCGGTCACGTTCGTGATGCTCGTCAGCTCCGTGTGCGCGTTCGGCATCCATGCCCTGCTCGACGCGATCGGCGCTCCCTACCTGCAGCTCATCGCGTTCATCGCGGTGATCGCGTCGACCGTCCAGCTCGTCGAGATGTTCGTGAAGAAGGTCAGCCCGGCGCTGTTCCGTGCGCTCGGCATCTTCCTGCCGCTCATCACGACGAACTGCGCGATCCTCGCCGTCGCGCTGTTCCAGACCAACAAGGGCTACGGCTTCGTGCAGTCGGTGGCGTTCGCGTTCGGGGCCGGACTCGGCTTCACGCTCGCACTGGTGCTGATGGCCGGTCTGCGCGAGCGGCTCGAGCTCGCGAAGCTGCCCGATGTGGTCAAGGGCACCGCGCTCGCGCTGGCGCTGGCAGGGCTGTTGTCGATGGGCTTCATGGGTTTCGCCGGCCTCGGCGGAGGAGCCTCCTGATGCTCTGGGACTACCTGAAGGCAGCGTTGGGCTTCGCGGCCGTGGCTGCCGGCTGGGTCGCCGTGCAATGCGCGTGGCGACGCGTGTTCCCCGAGGCCGCCGACGAACACGGCGACGTGCTGGCGAAGCGCGGCAGCTGTGGTAGCTGCTCCTGCGCGACGCCCTGCGAATCGAGACGCGAGCGCGAGGCGGCGAGCGCCGGCGATCGCGCGACGTTCCCCGACTTCTCCCACCCCGCTCCGAAGAGGCTCTGAGCCATGCGTTTGCAGGACTACGACACGTCGACGCGCGTCACCGCCCAGGTGGTGTCGTCGACCCGCATCTCCCCGGCGACCACGGACGAGGTCCGCGAGATCGTGCTGGACGTCGATGATCCCGAGTTCGCTCCGATGGCGGGGCAGACCGTCGGTCTGCTCGCGCCGGGGCAGAAGGAGTTCGGGCAGCAGCACCACTTCCGCCTGTACACGGTCGCCGACCGGCCGCAGGTCGCCGCGGGCAAGAGTCGCATCGTGCTGTGCGTGCGCCGATGCAACTACATCGACGAGTACAGCGGGGAGCGCTTCCAGGGCGTCGCGAGCAACTACCTGTGCGACCTGCAGCCCGGTGGCCGCATCACGCTGACCGGGCCGTACGGCTTCGCGTTCGAGGTCCCGCACGAGTCGGACGCCACGCTGATCCTGATCGGCATGGGCACCGGCATCGCGCCGTTCCGCGCGTTCGTGCGCCACCTGCACGAGGACCATCCGGAGTTCCGCGGCAAGATCGTGCTGCTGCACGGCGGGCAGACCGGCATGGACCTGCTCTACGAGAACGACGAGCGCAACGACTTCCGCCTCTACTACGACAAGCCGACCTTCGAGGCGATCCGCGCGCTGAGCGCCAATCCGGTCTGGGAAGCGGACATCGATTGGCAGACCCCGCTGCAGAAGCGCGCCGACGAGATCTGGCAGATGCTGCAGCAGCCGAACACGCGCGTGTATCTCGCCGGCCTCGAGAAGATCCGCGACCAGCTCCACCAGGTGTTCGCGCAGATCGCCGGCACCGACTCGCGCTGGCAGCGTCGCCACGCCGAGCTGGTCGCCGGCGGCCGCTGGGTCGAGCTGCTGTACTGACCGCGGCGTCGCGGCCGCCGCCCGGCGCGCGCCGTGGCTGGCGCCGCCGGCCACTCGCGGGTCGGTAGGGCGCCGGTCCGCGGTGCGACATCGGGCGCGGCGGCCGACGCGATCGCGACCGCCGGGCGACGGGCCGCTGTCGTCGATCCCGAAGAGCCTCGACGGCGTGGTCTGCGCCCCGCGTGCGAGCCGGCGCGCTCGTGCCCGCACCGCTGTCGAGCCGCCGCGGCGGCGCCCGGCGGCGCGTGGGCGCGCGGCACGGCCGGCCGCGCCGGGACGCCAGCCGTCCGCGTGGGGTCTTGCGGTGCCTGGGGATCCCCCTAGGAGCTTGGGTCACGGGATGACCCTGGAGCCCTGAAGTTTCGGTGGATTGTCTCACCCTTTCTGGTTGCTGGTACGTAGGGAGGGCATGGCGCGGTTCAAGCGGGGTCTCGACATCGACCAGGGTCTGCTCCTTCCCCCCTCGCTGCGGGATTGGCTTCCCGAGGACCATCTGGCGTGGTTCATCAAGGACGCGGTCGACGAACTGGACATCGACAAGCTGGTGGACGCCTACCGGGTGTGCGGGAAGGGCGAGCTGCCGTACCACCCGCGGATGATGCTACGCGTGCTGATCTACGCGTATGCGACCGGCACGTTCTCCTCTCGCAAGATCGAGAGCCAGCTCCGCGACAGCGTGGCGTTCCGGGTGCTTGCGGAGAACCAGGTGCCGGGTCACCGTTCGATCAGGCGCTTCCGTGCGAACCACCTGGAGCAGTTCAGCGACCTGTTCGCGCAGGTCGTGAAGATGGCAGCGGAAGCGGGCCTGGCGAGGATCGGCACGCTGGCCATCGATGGCAGCAAGCTGAAGGCGAACGCGAGCAAGCACAAGGCGATGAGCTACGCGCGCATGAAGGAGGAGGAGGAGCAGCTGGAGCGCGAGATTGCCGCGATCATGAGGCTGGCGCAGGAGAAGGACGAAGGCGAGGACGTCGAGTTCGGTCCCGACTTCCGCGGGGACGAGCTGCCCGAGGAACTGCGGCGCCGCGAAGAGCGCCTGGCGCGCATCCGCGCGGCGAAGGCTCGACTGGAGAAGCGCAAGGCCGAGGAGGCCCAGGCGGCGGACGAAGCCAAGAAGGCGCAGGCGGAGAGCGAAGGACGCGAGCCGCCCCGGGAGCGGCCCGGAGCGCGGAAGATGCCGAAGGGCGAACCGAAGCCGAAGGACCAGGAGAACTTCACCGACCCGGATAGCCGGATCATGAAGACCTCGACGGGCTTCGAGCAGTGCTACAACGTTCAGATCGCCGTCGACGGGGACTCCCGGCTGATCGTCGCCAACGTCGTCAACAACTGCGCGTCGGATGCGGGGCAGCTGATCCCGGTGATCGAGGCCGCGATGGAGAACACCGGTCTGCCTGCGAACCAGGTGCTCGCGGATGCTGGCTATCGCAAGGAGGAGGACCTCGCTGTGCTCGAAGCTGCCGGCATCGACGCTTACATCGCCCTCGGGCGCGAGGGCAAGGATGCGCGTGAACCCGGGGAGCAGAACGAGGCAACGCAACGCATGCGCGAGAAGCTCGGCACCGAGGAGGGTCGCGAGCGATACCGACAACGCAAGCACGTCGCCGAGCCACCGTTCGGGTGGCTGAAGAGCATCCTCGGCTTCAGGGGATTCAGCCTACGTGGCCTTTCGAAGGTCGCTGCGGAGCTGAATCTCGTGGCGCTCGCGCTCAACCTGCGCAGGATGAAGGGCATGACTTCCGCGTGAGCGGGCTCTCCGGGGTCTCGCTTCGTCGCGAGGCCCGCCAAGGGACCGGCGTGCGCTCCGTGACCGACCGAACTCGACCGTGACTGCCCCGCCGGACTGGCGGACTCCGAGTTCCCGCGATGCCTTCCGCGCGACCGCGCGCCTTGGCGCGCGGCGCGCTGGCCTGCCGTGGCCCAGGCTCCTAGCCTGAGCGCCGCTCTGGGGTGTGGGCAGTTGCCGATCGGTGTCTGCGGTCACCCCGCGTGCTCCCCTCGTGCTCGCCTGTCCGGGGCGGCGATCGCGCCACCCGGTGCGGTGCGGGTCGGTGATCGGCGCTGCGGCCCGTAGCCCACAGGAACCCCCAGTGAAGCGGACTCTCATCGCGTGCGGCGTGCTCGCTCTGGCCGTCGCGGCCGGCAGTTGCAAGGTCCTGTTCCGGGAGCTCGAGCGGCTCTACCAGGACTACCGCTGGGGCAGCTACACCGGCGAAGGGCGCGCGGTGCTGGCGCGCGACGGCGGGCCCGGGCGCGACGACGCCTACCGCATGGAGGGCGACTGGACCTTCCGCTACCCGGATGGCTCGCTGCGGTCGAAGGGCGCGTATCGCGACGACCGGCGGTTCGGGAGCTGGGAGACCTGGTACCCGTCCGGTGCGCTGAGCTGGGTCGGTGAGTTCGACGTCGACGGCTTCCGCACCGGCGCGTGGACGTTCTTCCATGACGGCGGCGTGCCGGCGGCGGCGAGTGCGGCGGTGGGGCCGATCCGCTCGGTGATCGGCTACCGCGGCGACCTCGAGGACGGCCCGTGGGCCGCCTTCGACGTGGCGGGTCGCGTGCAGCAGGTCGGGTTCTTCGCCAGCGGCAAGCGGACCGGTGCGTGGGCCGAGTGGGAGGGCGGTCGCGTCGGCGGCCGCGGGCTGTATCGCGACGGCGCGCGCAGCGGCGACTGGATCGTCGCGGCGGCCGACGGCGGCGAGAAGCGCGTGACCTACGGTGGCTCGGATGCCGCCCAGCTGGCCCAGGACGGGCCGCCGGGCACCGTGCCGCTGCGGTTCGGCGCCGCGGTCGACGGCATCCCCGACGGCGTCTGGATCAGCCTGCACGGCAACTGGATGCCACGCATGGTCGCGCGGCTCGACCACGGCCGGCCGGCCGGCGCGTTCCTCTGCTTCGACGCGGCGGGCCGGCCACTCGCGCGGGGCGAGCTCGGCGCCGGCCGGCGGATCGAGCGACTGTCGACGGTCGATGCAGCGGGCCGGTTCGGCACACCGTTGCCGAGCGCCGAGCTCGCGATCCTGACGCCCGACGAGACCGGGCGCACCGCGGACGACTTCGCGGCGACGGCGCCGATCGAGGAGGTGATCGCGCGCTGGCTCGCCGAGCTCGCGGCACCGCTGCCGGAGCCGGCGCCGATCGAAGTGATCGCGGAGGTGCCGGTGGACGAGGCTCCCGCGGCGGTCGACCTGGTGCCCGCGCCGCCCGTGCAGGACGTGCTGACGCCCCGCGAGGCTGAGCGCTTCGAGGACTTCGTCGAGCTGTACTCGGATGGCCGGTCGGCGCGCGCCGCCAAGGTGCTGAGCAGCTACGGCCCGGCGCGCGCGCCGAGCGGCTCGGACGAGCCGGAGCCCCGCGACGACGCCGCCCAGCAATGGGTCGGCAGGCCGTTCCCGATCACGACGCTGACGGCTGCGGACGGCAGCTTCGTCGACCTGCGCTCGCGCTACGTCGGCAAGCGCCCGACGCTCGTGGTGATCCTGCGCGGCTTCAAGGGTCAGGTGTGCTGGTATTGCGTGGCACAATACGAGGCGCTCGAGCCGCACCTCGAGGAGCTGCGCGAGCTCGGCGTCGGCGTGCTGTTCGTCTATCCCGACCCGGGCCAGACCGGCGCGATCGAGGCGTTCCAGCAGGCCTACCGCGAGGCGACCAGCCAGCAGAAGGCGCCGCAGTTCCCGATCCTCCGCGACCCCGACCTCGCGCTCGCCCGCGCGCTCGACATCGTCGGCGGGGACTGGGCCTTCCCGACGACCGTGCTCCTGAAGCGCGACGGCACGATCGGCTACATCTACCGCGGCCGCGACGAGGCCGACCGCCCGGCGTTCCGCGACGTCATGCAGGCGGCGCGCGAGTTCGCCCGATGAGCGAAGGTGACCTGACCCTGCCGCAGGCGGGAGGCCCGCGGATGCCCGCGATCCCGCGCGTGCGGCTGGTCCGCGAGCTGGGCCGCGGCGGCATGGGGGTGGTGTTCGAGGGTGTCCAGGAGTTCCTCGAGCGGCGCGTCGCAGTCAAGGTCATCGCGGCGGATCTCGCCTCCGACGAGTTCAATGCGCGGTTCCGGCGCGAGGCGCAGATCCTGGCCGGATTGAAGCATCCGAACATCGTCACCTGCTTCGACAGCGGCGTGACCGACGACGGCCTCTGCTACATGGTCATGGAGTTCGTCGACGGACCCGGCACGCTGCGGCAGTGGACGACGGAGCACGGGCCGCTGTCCTGTGGACTGGCGCTCGACACGTGCGGCAGCCTCGCGGATGCCCTCGACCACGCCTGGAGCCTCGGGATCATCCATCGCGACGTGAAGCCCGAGAACGTGCTGTTCCAGCAGATCGACGACACGTCGGCGCAGCGCGGGCGCTTCCGGCTGGTTCCCAAGCTGATCGACCTCGGTATCGCGCGCGCGTCCGATCGCGCGCAGCTCACGCAGGCGGGCATGGTCGTCGGGACCATGGCGACCATGGCGCCCGAGCAGATCGAGTTCCCGGCGGAGGTCGACTACCGCGCCGACATCTACGGGCTCGGCTGTGTGCTCTACCACGCATTGACGGGGCAGGCGGCCTTCCAGGGGCCGACCGGCGTCATGCTCGAGCGCAAGCGCAAGTTCATCCCCGATCCGCGCGCCAGCTGCGACGTCCCCGACGAGGTTGCCGAGCTCGTCATGCGGATGCTCGCCTACGACCGCGAGGATCGGCCGCAGTCGTACCGCGAGGTGATCGAATGCTGCATCGCAGCGGCGGGCGATCGCGAGCGGTCCGGGCGGACGAGCGCGCTCGCGGATCTGACGCGCGCGTCGGTCGCCGGCGCTGCTGCGCGCCCCGCTGCACCCGCGAAGACGCCGGCGCCGAGCTCCGGTCGGCGGAGTGCGACGGCCGCGCCGCGGTCCGCCGTGCCGCGCTGGGTGATCGTCGGCGCTGCCTGCGTCGCGGTCGGGGTCGGTGCGTGGGCGCTGCGCGGCTCGGGGACGGATGCCGCGGACCCCGGCGGCACCGGCTCGCCCGCCGCCGGTGGCGCGCAGAGCGAGCCCGATCGGCCCGCGCCGGAACGCGAAGTCGAGGTGCCGCGCGCCCCCGCAGTGCAGGTGCACGGCGATCGGGAGCTGCCGGCGTTCTTGACGGAGCTGGACTCCAGCGGGCTCGGCTTCCTGCACCCCGCGTCGGCGCGCGACCCCTCGGCGACCGATGCGCCGGAGCAGCCGCCGTTCGCGATGTTCCTGCCGGAGCTGCAGCGGGACGCCGGTGACACGGTGTGGTCGGGGACCGCCAGCTACCTCGAGAACCGGCGCGACACCGAGGCGATCGACCTCGATCCCGACGCCGCACTACCCGTCGGGCACGAGCTGGTGTGCCGGATCCTCGCGTGGACCCAGCAGCAGCGCTGCCCCGAGCTCGCCGGGCTCGTCCTGGCGCTGCCGGACGGCCGCCGCGTATTCGCCGGTGTCGAGTCGCGACCCGGCGTCGAGACCGATGACGTCGAGTGCCGGGGAGTGCTCGCTCCGCACCTCGGGATGCAGGAGCTCGGGGTCCGGCGGCGGCACGTGCGTCGCGAGGGGCGGGGTGAGTGGTTGCTCGAGCCGCTCGCGGATCCGACCGACGGGTCACCGGCGACCACCGCATTGCAGCTGACCTCGGAGCGTCCGCTCGATCAGGGCGGCGACATCGGCGCTGCGTTCCTGCTGACGGTGCAGGTGCAGCACACCGACACCGGCTGCACGGTCGTCCTCGGTGACGGCGCGGACGCGTGTCGCGTCGAATTCGGGCTGCCCCCGGGCCAACCCCGCGATCAGCTCCGCATTGGCTTGCGCGTTCTGCACGGCAAGCCGCGCTTCTACCACCTCGAATCCCGACCGCTGCCGGCCGAGGCCCGGCGGAAACCCCCGCGATGAAGATCCTGAAGCTCGCCCCCGCTCTCCTCCTCGTGTCGGCCGGCTGTGGCGTCGTTGCCGAGAAGCCGCGTCCCGCCGTCCAGTTCATCGGTGAGCTGCGCAGCCAATGGGTGCGTCGCGGCATGCCGCAGAACGCCAATCCGGTCCTGCAGGGGCGCGGCACCGTCACGGTCCCGACCCGCTGGGCCGACGCCGAGCAGCCCGACGAGACCGTGTCGGTCGAGGCGTTCGCGAACATGGACCTCGGTGACGAGACCGGGAGCGCGTGGTTCCCCGACGGTCACGGCGGTCGCGTGACCGCGTTCGACGTGACGGGTTTCTACGTGTTCCAGACCGAGGCGTTCGACCTGCGCGCCGGACTGACGAACTACAGCCTGCCGTACGGCGCGTTCTTCGAGCGCAGCGGACCGCGGGGTGCGACCACCGAGGCGTTCACCGTCGTGGGCACGGAGGCGCTCGGCGTGCGGCCGGAGCTGCAGATCCACTACGACTTCGACCAGGCCGACGGCCTCTACCTGAACCTGAACGTCTCCGAGGACTTCCAGGTCGCGGACGACCTCACGCTCGTGCTGCTCGGCGGGCTCGGCTACTCGTCGGGCAACCAGGCCTGGTGGGACTACGGCACCGGCGACGGCGGACTGTCCGACTTCGAGCTGCGCGGCGACCTGCGCTACCGGATCAGCGACAACCACGCGGTCGGCGTCAATGCGAGCTTCACGACGATCGTCGACTCGGGCATCCGCGATTGGTTCGACCTGGTCGGCATCGACCAGGACAACCTCGCCATCGGTGTCTACGGCGTCGGCACGTATTGAGCATGGTGCACGGGTCATTCTGTATGGACGGGAACCGACAAGGGAACGGAGCCGCGATGCGCTCTGCAATGCTGGTGATCTCCGTGGGGGCCGTCCTCGGGCTCGCCGCCGCGTGTTCGAACGACATCCAGGGGCCACCTGGCCGCGCCGTTCGCACCGAGCGCGCGCTGCCGGCGAGCGCCGGCCAGGGCTTCGGCGTGCAGCTCGCGCCCGCAATCGCCGGTCTCGCGGCGCCGTCGCTGCGCGGCGACTCGGACACGCCGCTCGCCGGGCTGAGCGTCGCCGGCGTCGCGCTGCCGCGGGTCGGCGCACAGGAGCCCGCGCGCATCGCGATCCTCGCGTTCGCGTCGGCGCTCGACGCGAGCGCGGTCGATCCGAGCATCACGGACGCGAACTCCGCGGACGACGTGTTCGTGGCCGCGGTCGTCGACAACCAGCGGCTGCTGCGCGGCCGCGACGTGCCCACCGCGTTCGCGGAGGGGCTCGGGCAGGTGTTCCGCGACGAGCGCTGCACCCGCTGCCACAGCTTCCAGGCCGCCGACGGCTTCCGCGTGGATCCGCGCCACGTCGGCAAGACCCTCGACAACTCGCGCTGCGGTGAGTGCCACACGCAGTCCGCGATCCGCGTGCCGGGCCTCGCGCCGGACGTGATCTCGTGGATCGCGCCGGGCGCCGAGTTCGACCTGCGCGGGCGCGATCTCGGCGACATCCAGGCCGACATCATCGCGCGCGAGGGCGACGCCCTCGACGAGCACCTGCGGGAGGACGACCGCATCCTGTGGGCGATCGAGCACGGCCGCGTGCCGTTCCAGGAGATGGCGGATGGCGGACCGGTCCCGATCTCGCTGGACAGCTGGCTCGGTCTGGTCGACGCCTGGGAGGTCGGCGGTCGCCAGCTGCGCAACCAGGCGTCGGCGGGGCTCGCGGGTGCGCAGACGATCGCGGTCGCGAGCGTCGCCGGTGTGACGACCGCGACCGGCTCGGGGCCGTCGACGGCGCCGGCGATCGTTTTCGTCCCCGATCCGGGCTTCCCCGGCATCGACGAGTTCGAGCGGAGCGCCGGCGTCGTGTGGATCGCGTTCGCGACCGGTGCCGACGACATCGTGACGGGCGCTTCGGGCGCGACCCAGCTCGCGCTCGTCCGCTACGAGCTGCGGGTCCGGACCGAGCCCGGCGAGAGCGAGGACCGCGTCGTCGTGGCGCTCGCGTCGCTCGGCAGTGCGACGCTCGTGACGCTCGGGGCCGGTGGTCCCGGCGACGGCGACAGCGGCACACCGGCGCTCGCGGTCCGCGGCGGATCGGTCGTGCTGGCGTTCTCGTCGCGTGCGAGCAACCTCGTCGCGGGCTTCGTCGACGGCAACGGCGCCGACGCCGGCGACGTGTTCGTGCGGGTGTTCGACGCGCAGACGCTCGCGGCGACGACGAGCCTCGTGTCGTCGATCCCCGGCGCGGCCGAGGCCGGCGGCGACGGGGCGTCGTCGGCGCCGCATGTCGGCGGTGACGGACTGGTCGTCGCGTTCGAATCGACCGCGACGGACCTCGTCGCGGACGACGCGAACGGCGTCGGCGACGTGTTCTGCCGCACGATCGGGTCGGGCGCGTTCGGCGACGTCGTACGCGCGAGCGTGCGCAACGGCGGCGGCGAGTCGCCGATCGCCGCCCGGCACGGGCGCGCGTTCCACGACGCGGCGACCGGCGACCTCTGGATCGCGTTCGAGACCGACGCGACGGGCCTCGAGCAGGGTGCGGCGCGCGCCGCGACGGACGGGGCGCGCAGCTACCTGTTCTGGTCGGGTGCGGTGCGCACGTTCGCGCTCGGCGGCGACAGCCGCCACCCCAGCGCCGCGCCGGAGCTCGCCCCGGACGGATCGCGCATCGCATTCGTGACGCCGGCCGCGCTCGACCGGGCGTCCACGGACGCCAACGGCGTCGACGACGTCTACACGCTCGACTTCGCCGCCATGCGCGCGGCCGCGCCGATCGGCTCCGTGCAGGAGCTCGCGCGCGCGAGCGTGACGGGCATCGGCGGTGACGGTGCGACCGCGAGTGCCCGCCCGGTCGCGGCGGTGCTGGTCGGCCCGGACGGCGCGCCGAGCGGCGACGCACTGCTCGCGTTCGAGTCGAGCGACGAGCTGCTCGGTCGCTCCGACACGACCGACGTCGTGCTGCACTTCCTGCGCGATCGTGCCGTGCTGCCGCTGGTCGCCGACTTCACCGCCAGCGACCGGGTCGGTCTGGCCGGGAACTTCACGGCGAAGTTCCGCGACCTGTCGACGGGCGCGACCGAGTGGGAGTGGTTCGTGAACGGCGTGTCGTTCTCGACCGAGCGCGATCCGACCTTCCCGGACCCGGCGGCCGGCGACTACGACATCGAGCTCGTCGTGCGCGACGGACTGGGCGGCGAGGCGCGGCTCACCCGGCGCCGCTACGTCGTCGCGTTCCAGACGCGAAGCTGGACGGAGATCTTCGACGCGCACATCCAGGGCAGCTGTGGCCAGAGCGCGACCGGCTGCCACGGCGACACCGGTGCCGCGCGAGGCCTCGTGCTGACGTCGGCGGCGACAGCGCGCACCAATCTCGTCGACGTGGTCGCGCTGGCCTGCGGCGGGACGGCGGGCGTCCGCGTCGTGCCCGGCGAGCCGGACCAGAGCTTCTTCGCGCAGGTCATCGATCCGCTGACCGACACCTGCCTGAGCAACGGCATCGAGAGCGCGATGAAGCTCAGCCGCTCGGCCACGCTCGAGATCCGCGACTGGATCCGGCGCGGCGCGCTGGCTGACTGAGCGCGCCGGCCCGCGTCAGCGCGGTGCGCACGTCCGGGACCCGCTCAGCCACGCGACGGGAACACACGGCCGTGCGCGACCGCCACGCGCCGGCCGTCGGCGAAGCCGAGGTCGATGCTCAGCGTGCCGAACGTCACGTCGGTCGGATCGCCGAGCCTGCGCACGGCGGTCTCGACGTCGAGCCCCGCGTAGATGGCGTCGGCGCCGGGCGACTCGATCCGCGCGGGGCGGAAGCCGGCCGCGGGCACCTCCACCGCGACGTCGGCGTGGAACGTGAACCGCGCCCGGTCACCGTCGGGGCCCTCGTACTCGAACCGGAACCAGGTCGCGCCGCAGTGCCACTCGTGGGGCACGCCGAAATCGGCGATCACGTCCTCGGGGCTCGCGCCGAGCAGCGAGTCGGGGCCGGGGGCCGGCGCGGCCTGCGGCAGAGCGTCGCGCTCGGCGGGCGCGAGGGCGAGGGCCGCAACAGCGGCCAGGATCAGCGTGGGTCGGTGGTCGGGCGACATGCACTGCTCCCTCGGTCACGGGGCCCGGAATCGGCGACGCGCTTCGGACGCCCCTCCGCCGGTGCATCTTCCTGCGCGAGTCGCCGTGGCGCTGCCTCGCCGCGTCGATCGGCAGCTGCGCGAGCGCCGTCGTGGCAAGACCGTGACCGGACGCTGACCCTGTCGGTGCGCATCCGGCGGTACGGTCGGGCCATGCGTGTCCTGCTGGCAGCGCCCGCAGCGCCCGTCACCTGGTGGGGCTTCGAGTTCTCGATGCCGTTCGTCGGCCGGCGCACCGCGTTTCCACCGCTCGGACTCATCACGGTCGCGGCGCTGTTGCCGGCGGGCTGGGAGATCCGCTTCGTCGACACCGCCTGCCGTCGCATGACGCGGGCCGACGTCGAATGGGCCGACGTCGTCATGACCGGGGGAATGCGACTGCAACTCGACTCGATGCGCGAGATCGTCGCGACCGCGCGCGCCGCCGGCAGGATCACGGTCGCAGGCGGCGCCGCGGTGACGGCGGTTCCCGACGAGATCGACGCGGATGTGGTCTTCCGCGGCGAGCTCGAGGGCCGCGTCGGCGAGCTGGTGGACGCGTTGGACTCGGCGGTCCGGGACGGGGGCCGGCGGGTGCTCGATCCTGCTGTCGCCCGCCCGGAGCTCGGCGACAGCCCGACGCCGCGCTTCGACCTGTTGCGGCTTCCCGACTATGCATCGGCGAGCGTCCAGTTCTCGCGCGGCTGTCCGTTCCGTTGTGAGTTCTGTGACGTCGTCGAGCTATTCGGTCGGCGGCCGCGGGTCAAGCGACCGGAGCAGCTCGTGGCCGAGCTCGAGTCGCTGTACCTGCTCGGCCACCGCGGCTCGGTGTTCGTGGTCGACGACAACTTCATCGGGCATCGGCGGGCCGTGCTCGGGCTGCTGCGGGCCGTCGCGGATTGGCAGCATCGCCGCGGCTTCCCGTTCACGTTCTGCACGGAGGCGAGCATCGATCTCGCGCGGGATCCGGACCTCGTCCGTGCGATGCGCGGCGCCGGGTTCGACAGCGTGTTCGTCGGTATCGAGTCCGCGGAACCGGCGGCGCTCGCGGGTGCCCGCAAGGTGCAGAACCTCGGCCAGCCGCCGCGCGAGGCGGTGCGCGCGCTCCACCGCGGTGGTCTGGAGGTCATGGGCGGGTTCATCGTCGGCTTCGACGAGGAGCGCCCCGGTACGTGCGAGCGGCAGCGGCGACTGATCGAGGACGCCGGGATCCCGATCGCGATGATCGGGGTGCTCACGGCATTGCCGGGCACGGCATTGGAGAAGCGGCTTCGTGGCGAGGGGCGATTGCGCCACCGGTCCACGGGCGATCAGTTCGGGCGGCCCAACTTCGCGCCGCGCATGGACGAGGCGGACCTGCTGCGCGGCTACGCCGAGCTCCTCGCGGCGGTGTACGATCCGCGGAGCTACTACGCGCGGTGCGAGGCCTTCGTCCGCGCGGCACCGCCGCCGGTCCGGGCATTCCCCGCCCGAGACCGGTGGCGGGCCGCGTGGAACGCGATCGTGCGGATCGGCCTGCGCGGTCCGCGGCGCCGGCCGTTCTGGCGCCTGCTGCTGACCACGCTGCTGCGAGCGCCGCGCCGACTCGCCTGGTCGTTCGCCCGAGCGATCGAGGGCGAGCACCTGATCCGCTACACCGCCGAGGTGGTGCTCCCACGCATTCGCGCGGAGGTCGCGCGGATCGAGCGCGAGCGGCAGGCCGGCGCGCCGCGGCCGACCCAGCTCGTGATGTGAGCGGGCTGCGGAGCGTCGCGAGCGGCCCGCCGGCGCCGGCGCGGCTGCGTCAGAACAGATTCACGGTGAACACGTTCGACGACTCGAGCGGCGCGCTGAGCGCGCCGAGGTCGAACGTGATCGCCTGGAAGTGGTAGAGCCCGGCGGGGATCGAGGCCGGCAGCGTGAACTGCGCGCGGGCGCTGCCGCGGCCGTCGAGCGCGAACGAGCCCGCCTCGAACAGCAGCGAGAAGTTCGCGGCGATGCCGAGGCTGACGATGCCAGGCAGGACGCTCGGCTGGTTGCTCGGGGACACGAACATCAACGTGCTGAAGCCGGCGTCGCCGAGGCAGTCGATCGTCGACGGGAAGCCGCGCAGGCCGATGCCGACGCCGCTGATCCGCATCGGATGGGTGCCGTCGATGCGCAGCGCGAGCTGGTTGCTGGTGCCGCTGGCGTTGGTCACCGTGACCGGCAGCGACGCGCCGATCTCGGCCGGGCTCGGCAGCGTGAACGTCAGCCGGGTCGCGCTGACCTGCTGGAAGTTGGTGATGCTCATCGCGCCGACGTCGACGCTCTGGATGCGGTCGAACGAGCCGTCCAGCGTGATCGTCGCCAGCGCGCCGTTCGTCGTCTGCGCCGGGTTGATCGCCGTCAGCGACGGCGGCAGGACCGGTGCGCTGCGGAAGCCGGCGATCGCGACGTCGAGGGTCGGGATCACGCTGGTGCCGACGCGCGTCAGCTCCAGGCGATACGCGCGGCCCGCCTGCGCGGTGAACTGCACCGACTCGTAGCTGTTCAGCGTGTTGAGGTCGGATGCGACCAGCGTCGGACCGTCGTAGATGCGCATGTCGACGTTGTCGAACTGCGAGCCGCCCGGGTGCATCCACACCGCGGTGATCGGCAGCGTGCCGCTCGCGGCGGCCGTGAACAGCAACGAGTACGGCGTCGAGCCGGGCGGCAGCTGCACGGTCTGGTAGTCGCCGGCGAGCGCCTGCGCGACCGCCGCGTCGCAGTCCATCACGCCGAGGCCGTAGGTGTTGCGGCTGGTGCGGTTGAACTTGGTCGTGTTCAACAAGATCGCCTTGGCCTCGATCGCGGAGATCGTCGGCACCGCCGAGCGCACCAGCGCGGCGCCGCCCGACGCCATCGGCGACGCCATCGAGGTGCCGCTGGACGACGATCCGGCGGTCGAGTCCCTGAGGATCGACAGCACGCTACGGCCGACGCAGGCGATGTCGGGATAGGTGCGGCCGAAGCCGTCGAGCGGACCGGTGCCGGAGTAGGACGACACCGCCAGCGAGTTCTTGTCGAGCGAGCCGACCGCGAGACCGTTCCACACGTTCTGGCTGGACGACGTGTTCGAGCCACTGTTGCCGGCCGCGCAGCAGATCAGCACGTCGGCGTTGCGGGCAGTGTTGTCGAGCGCGACCTGGATCGGATCGGTCAGGCTCGGCGAGCCCGAGAACGAGTTGTTGGCGACCCGGATGTCGTACGCGGCGCGCTGGGCCGCGACCCACTGCCAGCCGTTGACGATCGATGTGGTCGAGGCGTTGCCGGACGAGCTGGTGGTGATCTTGACGCCCGCGAGCCAGGCGCCCGGGGCGATGCCCCGGTAGGTGGAGTCGTCGCTGGCGACCGAGCCGCTGACGTGCGAGCCGTGGCCGTGGGCGTCCTCGGTGTCGGTCGACGACGCGGCGCCGAACACGACCCGCAGCCGGCTGCCACCGAGGCCGCCGCTGGTGTTGTTCGCGGTGTTGCCGCCCACGAAGTAGGCGCGGTTCGGCGTGCCGCTGCCGCCGAAGCGCGCATCGACGCCGGTGTCGAGGATCGCGACCGTCACGCCCGTGCCGAGCACCGGCTGGCCCTGCGCGTCGCGCCGCAGGTTCGCCTGGTCGGCCTCGTGGTGCGTCGAGTTGCGCGCCGTGTTGTTCAGCGCTTCGTGCAGCACGACCGGTTCGACGGACGCGACGTTCGGCAGTGCGGTCAGCCGCTCGACCGCGGGCCCGACCACGTCGCCGACCGCCGCGCCGTTGATGATCCACCACTGGTGGGTCACGCGGCCGCCGAGCGCCTCGACCTCGCGGACGAAGCCGAGCTGGTCGGCGCGCACCGACTCCTCCATCCGCGCGACGATCTGCGCGATCTCGGCAGCGCTGCGGCCGGCGCGGATCGCGTCGCGGAACGGCTCCAGATCGAAGGAGCGCTCGCGGAACTGGACGACGTAGGCGCCCGGGACGGCGGTCGGTTGCGCGGAGGCGGGCGCGGGCTCCTGCGCGGGGAGGAGGGAGACGAAGCCCAGCCCGAGGGCGAGCCAGAGAGTGAGGGAACGCATGAGAGGAAAGAACTCCGGTCCGTCGGGGCAGGGCCGGTGAGGGACCCGGGGAGGATACGGTCGGCCCGGGCGATCGACCAGCGCACTGCCGGTCGCCGACGGGGGGCGGTTCGCTCGCGCCGACCGCTGGGGGACCGCAGCGCCGACCCGACGTGAGACCATCGGGCGTCGCGATCGCCGGTTGGGAGCCGGTCCGCGCCGTGGCAGCGCGGTGCACCGGACGGACCACGGCGGGACCGTGAGCACGCTGGCTGGATCGGGGTCTCCGGATCCTCGACGATGCCGGCGGTCCGCGTCCTTCGCGCCCGGCGATGTACACCGAGGTGTTCCAGGAGTTCCGTTTCGAAGCGGCGCACCGGCTCGCCCACCTGCCGGAGTCGCACCCGTGCCATCGGCTGCACGGCCATTCGTATCGCGTGCGCGTGTGCGTCGCGGGACCCGTCGACGAGGCGACCGGCTTCGTCGTCGACTTCGCGGCGATCCAGCGCGCGATGGCACCGGTGCTCGAGGCGCTCGATCACCGGCTGCTCGACGAGGTCCCGGGGCTGGCGCCCTCGACCTGCGAGCACCTGGCAGCGTGGATCTGGCGGCGGATCGAAGCGGCGTTGCCCGGCCTGTCGCGCGTCGAGGTCTGGGAGGGTGCGCACAGCGGCTGTGCGATGACCGCAGCGCGCGGCCGCTGAGCCCGTGGACGGCCGTTGCGTGCCCGGTCCGTGCGCCATCCAATGGGGCCGCTCTCCCATGACCCTGCTCTCGTTTCGCCGCCGTGCGCTCGCCCTGCTCGGCGCCGGCTCGCTGTTCGCGTCCCTGGCGCCCGCCGCGATCCCGCAGGACCTGCCCCGCGATCCGCCCGACTTCGCCGCGGACGTGCGGCCGGTGCTCGAGCAGTTCTGCTTCCGCTGCCACGGCGCGGAGCGGCAGAAGGGCGACCTGCGGCTCGACCGGCTGCCGCCGCAGCCCCGTGGCCTCGCCGACGCGGAGGCCTGGGACGTCGTGCTCGACGTCCTCGACGCCGGCGAGATGCCGCCGCGCGACGAGGAGCAGCCGAGCGACGAGCAGCGGCGGACGCTCGTCCGCTGGATGCGTGCGGCGGTCGCGGCCGCCGTGCAGCAGGACGATGGCGATCGTCCCACCACCCTGCGGCGGCTGACGCGCGCGCAGTACGCGCACACGCTGCAGGACCTGCTCGGCGTCGGCATCGACTTCGGCCGCATGCTGCCGCCGGACGGTCGGTCGGCGTACGGTTTCTCGAACGACGCGGACGTGCTGCAGGCCACCGAGCTGCACCTCGAGGACTTCCAGCGGATCGCGCGGCTCGGTCTCGCCGAGGCGCTGGTCAGCGGCGACCCACCGCCGGTCGCGCGCTACCGCGTGCGCTTCGGTCGTGGGATCGGTGCAGGGCACGTCGCCGCGCACGTCGGTGGCTACCAATCGGTGCCGCTCGCGACCGACGACTTCGTGGTCGAGCTGCTCGACGCCGACGGCCAGCCGCGGGTCGGTGCCGACGCCGTCGAGCGCACGGCACTCGACGACGTGCGGCGGCGCATCGGCGTCGGTCTGCGCGGCTCGTCGCAGGAGCGCTTCCACGTCGTGCCGGACGGGCTCCTGCTGTACGGCGCGCTGCCGCACGTCGAGCGGGCGCCGGGGTCGTGGCAGGGGCCGTCGCCGAACGTGAAGCTCGAGATGCAGCGTGTGTTTCCCGAGCGCGGCGACTTCGTGATGCGCGTGGTCGCGTCACGGGCGCTGGTGCCCGCCGTCGCGCGTGAGCTGCTCGTCGCGCTCGACGAGCCGGTGCCGCGCGCGTCGTGGGGTGCGGACGCGGCTCTGCGGGTGCCCGACGGCGCCCGCGTGGTCGCGGCCGCGCAATGCGACCAGCGCCGCAATCTACGCATCGCCGGCGACGATCTGCTGCCCGAGGACGTGCCGAAGGACAGCAACGCGCGCTTCTTCGTCGACCTGCCGGACGACGGCTTCTACCAGCTCGACCTCGTCCACCCGGTGTCGACCGACGCGATGGCGTCGATCCGGCTGTTCGTCGACGGCATGAAGCTCGATCTGCGGCCGCAGCCGGACGCCGCCGATCGCGAGCGCGGTCGCGCGGTGACCTCGATGGGCGTCGCCGCGCTGCGCGGCGGCCGGCACCAGGTGCGCGTCGGCGGGCCGTTCTTCGTCGGGTTCGACCGGGTCGTGGTCACCCGGCTGGACGCGGGCCATCCGCTGGTCGAGCGCCTCTCCACCGAGGCCGCGGAGCTCAATGCCGCGATCGGCGACCGCGTGCCGGTGCTGCGCGTGTACGTCGGCACGCGCACCGACGACGGCATGGACTATCTGACGTTCGACCAGCCGCGCGAGGTCCGGGCGCCGGTCGAGGCGCCCGAGGAGTACGTGTTCCATGGCCGGCTCGAGAACCTGCCGATCCCGGAGCCGGAGTCGGGCGACACCGAGATCCTGTCGGGGTTCATGCTGCTCGGGCTGTGGAACGACCACCTCGTGAAGTCGGCGAAGGACACCGGGCCGCCGCTGCTGATCCGCTCGATCGAGTTCGAGGCGCCGTTCCTCCCGCAATGGCCGCCCGCGCCGCACCGGACGATCCTGTTCGATTCGGAGCTCGCCGGTGACGAAGCGGCGTACACGCGCGCGGTGCTCGAGCGGTTCATGACGCGCGCGTTCCGGCGGCCGCTGTTGGACGGCGAGGTCGAGCCGTTCTTCGCGCTGTGGCAGGCGCTCCGTCCGGAGCTCGACGACTACGTCGACAGCGTGCGCGAGACCCTGGTCGCGGTCCTGTGCTCGCCGCGGTTCCTGTTCCTCGCCGAGCCCGCGTTCGACGACGGCCCGCTGTCCGAGCACGCGCTCGCCAGCCGGCTCGCCTACTTCTTGTGGGACTCGCCACCCGACGCCGCGCTCCTCGCGCTCGCGGATGCAGGCCGGCTGCGCGGCGAGCTGCTGCAGCAGGTCGATCGGCTGCTCGACGACCCGCGCGCCGAGCGCTTCGTGCGTGCGTACGCCCACGAGTGGCTGCGGCTCGACCGCCTGACGCAGGTGCCGGTCGACGTCGGCGAGTTCCCGGCGTTCACGCGGTTCGTCCAGCGCGACATGCAGGAGGAGACCGTGCAGTTCCTGCTGCACACATTGCGGGCGGACCTCAGCCTGTTCACGCTCGTCGATTCGGACTTCGCGATGCTCGACCAGAACCTCGCGGAGTTCTATGGCATCCCCGGCGTGCGCGGACCGTCGTTCCGGCCGGTGCCGGTCGCCCCGGAGCTCGGGCGCGGAGGGCTCCTGGCGCAGGGCGCGTTCCTCACCGGCCACTCCGACGGCCGCCAGCCGCACCCGATCAAGCGCGCGGTGTGGTTGAAGGAGAAGCTGCTCGGCGAGCGGCCGCCGCCACCGCCGCCGAACGTGCCGAGGCTCGACGACGGCGCACCGGGTGCCGAGCGGCTGACGCTGAAGGAGCGGCTCGAGCAGCACCGCAACTCCTCGTCGTGTATGGATTGCCACCGGCGCATCGACCCGTACGGGTTCGTGTTCGAGCGCTACAATGCGGTCGGCCTGCTGGAGACGACCCGCCGCGGCCGTCCGATCGACGCGACGTCGGTGCTGCCCGACGGAACGGCGCTCGACGGCGTCGACGAGCTGAAGCGCTGGCTCGTGACCGAGCGCCGCGACGCGTTCGCGGCTGCCGTCATCGAGCACCTGTACGCGTGGGCGCTCGGCCGCGAGCCGCGGCTCTCCGACGCCCCCGAGCTGGCGACGATCCTCACGCAGGTCAGGATCTCGGGCTACCGCATGCGCGCCGTGGTCCGCGCGATCGTCGCGAGCCCCTCGTTCACGTCGCGGTAGCCCGGAAGCCAGCTGCAGTGCACCCGCAGGCCGGTTGCGGGGCATCGCGAAGACGGGGCGGCGCGATGTCACCCAATTCGTCGGGTCCCTGCGGTCGATATGGCTGCCCGACGTCAGGTCGGACGGTACGACGCGCGGCCGGAGGTCGGGTCGCGATGCCCGCTCGCGGCCGTCTCGAGGAGCTTCTGCATGGCCAGTTCGGAGTCGAGCTTCGCGCTGCAACCCACGGATCCCGACAGCTGGGACCGGCTGATCGACGCCGTGGGGCCGGGCGCGCCGCTGGTCGTGATCGAGGCCGCGATGAGCGCGCCGCTGGCGAGGCGCTACACGGCCGCGGACGTCTGGCAGGACACGCTGCCGACGCGTGGCGGGATCGGGACAAGCTGCGCTGGGACGGCATCGGCGCGTTCCGGCGCTGGCTGCTCGCGATCGCGCGCCACCGGATCGCGGATCTCGCCGACCGGGACGGCGCGATGAAGCGACGGGGCGAGCGCGACGCGGGCTCGCTCGACGCTCCGGAGGACGACGACCGCGGTCACTTTGCGGGTCCGCAGGTGACGACGACCCGCAGTCGGGTCGCCTCGGCGCGCGAGCAGGCGGCGGCGATGCAGCTCGCGCTCGGGCGCGACGTGCGCGACTTCTTGCGGCTTAGGCTGTTCGAGGAGCGGACCGTCGCGGAGGTGGCCGCGGAACTCGGCCTGGGCGAGTCCGCGGTCCGGCACCGGTTGCGCCGCGGTGCGATGGAGTACGCACGTCTGCTCGCGCGCACGACCCTGGAGCGGAGCCGGGGTGCGGAGCTCGCGGTCTCCATCGTCGGCGGCGGCGCGAGTGCGGATTCGCGACGCCACGTGAGCTGATTTCCTCTCAGGCGTGCGATGGACGCGACGGAACCGCCGGATCGGTCGAGCAGCGAGTTCCTCGACGCAGCGTTCGGGCGTCTGCTGGACGACCGGAACGAGGGGCGGCCGCTCCCGCTCGACGCGCTCGCCGGCGAGCGGCCGGATCTGCGGGGCGAGATCGAATCGCTCGCGCGATCGGTCCGGCGCGTGGCCGTGTGCCATCCACGGGACGCCCGCAGATCGGTGGCTACGAGATCTACGAGGAGCTCGGTCGCGTCGCGATGGGCACCGTGTACCTCGCCCGTCAGCAGCTGTTGAACCGGCTCGTCGCGCTGAAGGTGCTGCGGCCGTCCCTGATGGCGTCGGTGAAGGCCAGACAGCGGTTCCTGCTCGAGGCGCGAGCGCTGGCGCGCCTGCGCCATCCGCACATCGTCGCGGTCCACGACGTCGTCGACACGGACGAGGTGTGCGCCTACGCGATGGAGGTCGCGCACGGCAGGACGCTCGCACGCCTGCCCGACGGTCTCCCGCGCGGGCGGCGCGCGAGCAGCACGGATCTCGCGGCGGCGTTCCCCGAGGCGGCACCGGACGTGTTCCAGCGCGGGGCCGTGGTGTTCCTCGCGCAGATCGGGATCGCGGTCGGCCGGGCGCTCGACGCGGTGCACCGCTGCGGGATCGTCCACCGCGACGTGAAGCCGTCGAACATCCTGCTGTGCACGGACGGCCTCGCACTGCTGTCCGACTTCGGCCTGTCGTTCGACGAGGTGGAGCACGTGCAGACCGTCAGCGGCCAGTTCCTCGGCACGCCTGCGTTCGCAGCCCCGGAGCAGCTCGCCGGCAGGAATCGCGTCGTCGACGGGTGCTCCGACGTGTGTTCGCTCGGCGTCACGCCGTACCAGGCGTTCACGGGGAGTCTTCCGCACGAAGCGGAGAGCAGCGGCGAGCTGCTGCGCCGGGTCGCGGAGGGCCTCCATGCGCCGCCGCGGCGGCTGGCGCCGTGGCTGCCGCGCGATCTCGGGACGATCGTGGAGACCGCAATGCAGCCCGACCCCGCGGCCCGCTATGCGAGCGGGGGCGAGCTGGCGGACGATCTGCAGCGGTTCCTCGACCTGCGGCCGATCCACGCGCGCCGGGTCGGCTGGGTGGCGCGGGCCTGGGAGCTTGCACGCCGCCACCGCGGGATCGTCGCTGCCGCGGTGCTGACGCTGGCGGCCGCAGCGGCGTTCGCGGTGCTGCTGGTCGAGCACCTGCTCGGTCGGGCGGAGGACGTGGATCGCGTGCGGGCGATGCTCCGGCAGGCTCGGGCGGAGTGGCTGACGGCGGATCCGATCGCGCTCGACCGCCCGCCGGTGGTCCAGGTCGCCGACCGCGCGACATCGCTCTATGCCGCGGCTGGCGAGCCCGGCCCGTTCGAGCGCCTCGGCGCGAGCGAGGCCCTGCGCGCGCGGCGGGAGCGCTCGCTGATCGATGGTGCGCGCGAGTACGTCGAGCGCGGGGCGGTGAGCGCCGCTCGCGCCCGGCCGCTGGCCGCGGTCAGCGCGCAGCTCGCGCCATTCCTGGAGGACTGGGACACCGCGGCCCAGGTGTTCGGGGATCCGACCTGCCCCGCTGACCTGTGGACGCAGGACGACCACCTCGCGGTGGGGCTGTTCGCCTACCTGACGGGTCACCCCGGCGCGGCGGCTCGCGAGCTCGGTCGGCTCGACCGCGATCTCGGTCAGGACTTCCTGATCGACTCCGTGCTGGGCCGGCTGCGCCTGTGGGCGGGCGATCGGTTCCTCGCGGTCAGCCATCTGCGCAGTGCGGTCGAGTCGGACGCGCGGTCGCTACGGAACGTCTTCGACTGCGCGGATGCGCTGCTGGCGCACGATCGCGGTGCCGCGACGCAGCTCCTGCACGAGTTCCGGGGCGCGGCCGCGGGCGGGCTGTCCGACTACGATGCGGCGTTCTTCGTCGAGCTGACGTCTCGGAACCTGGCTGCGATCGCGCGATACCTGCGGCTCGGCGAGCGCGAGGGATGGCCGCCGCGCGTGCAGTATGCATTGGTCCGCGCGGCAGACCGCTGGTGGGAGGAGCGGCTCGGCAGCTTGTCCGCGCAGCTCGACGGGCTGCTGCGCGTCCAGTCGCGCGAAGCGCCCGCGTCGGTCCTGCACCGGTTGCGGGATCCGTACGAGAACGCGTTGGCGAGCTTGCGGGAGCTGCCACCGGCTCGGGTGCGGCTCGCGAGCTTCCCTGGCGCGCTGTCGCGATCGCGCGCGTGGACGCCGACGGAGCGCGGCCTGCCGCTCCGAGAGCGGCGCGCCTCGCTGCGCTGCGAGCTGCTCGCGGACCACGCCGCGCTCCGGCATGCCGCGGTGGACGGTTCTGATCGGTGCCTGGATGCCGCTCCCGATGACGTCGAGTCGGACGCCACGATCGAGCCGCTCGCCGTCCTCGGCGCAGGCGGGCGAGCGGGAGCGGGGTTCGGGCGCGCACTCGATGCGCGCGGCGGTCTGCTGGCGGTCGGGTCGCACCTGGGCGGCTTCGTCGCGGTGTACGATCCGACGCGCGGACCGCCGGCGACCGGGTTGCGGATCGAGCGGTCGAGTGGCGTCGATCTGTACGGGGGCGCCGTGGCGCTGCTGGAGGCGGACGACCCGGCGGCACCCGTCCGCCTGGCCGTCGGGGCGATGCACGCCGACGGCGCGGCTGCGAACGCCGGAGCGGTGGAGATCGTCCGGCTGGGCACGTCTGCGGGCGGACCGCTGGTCGAGCTGCCCGACCCGTTGCGGATCACGCCCGCGGGTCTGTTCCCGGGCGCGTCCGATGCGAACTTCGGCAAGCGTCTGTGCCGCTGCGAGGACGCGGATGACGACGGGATCGACGATGTGCTGGTCGGGGCAGACGGCCTCGACGGCAACCGTGGTGCGGTCGCCATGATCTCCGGGTGCGACGGCCACGCATTGTGGACGTCCGAAGGCGTGAGCCGGCGCCACAAGGTCGGCCACGCGACCCACGCGATCGGCGACCTGGACGGCGACGGGTGCGCCGACGTGCTGGTGGGCTGCAACGAGCCGCAGGATGCGCTGCGCAACGTGCTGCGGCAGGTGGTGGTCGCACGATCGGGACGCGATGGACGGGAGCTGTGGCGGGTCGAGGAGCGCGAGCAGAGTTCCTCGCTGGGCGTCGCCGCGGCCATGCTCGCACCCGGTCCGTCCGCTGCGGCCCGGCTGCTGCTGGGCGCGCCCTCGTCAGGGCAGGCGGGCGGCCGGGTGGTCTGTCTGACGCTCGCGGCCGAGCCGCCGTGGGGCCCGCGGACCGAGCCGGACGTGATCGGCGGAATTGGCAGCGAGGACGGCTTCGGGACCGGGCTCGTCGCGGTCGACGATCTCGATGGCGATGGTCATGGCGATCTGCTCGTGATCGCGAAGCGCGACCATCGCCGGGCGTTCCCGTCTCTCGCCATCACTCTGGTGTCGGGACTCGACCGCGCACGCGGGAGATCGGTCCGTGTCGAGACCTCGGTGACCGGCGCGGTCGCGATCGCGGTGGTGCCGGACCTCGATGGGGACGGCTTGCGGGACGTCGCGCTGAGCGCCGACGGCGCCGACGACTTCGACGCGAACGCCGGCAAGGTGATGCTGCTGCCCGCGGCCGCGTGGGCAGGCGATCGGCGGGCGCGATGACGTGAACAGCGAAGCGTCCGCTCGCGGCAGCGAGGCCATTCGAGGCGCGCCGCCGCGTCGGCGCATCGCGCTCACCAGGGCTCCAGCTCGAGGACGTACAACGTGCGCGCAGGGATGGAGCCGAGCGACAGCACGTTGCCGCCGCCACCCCCGCCAACGCCGAGGTCGAGGGTCAGGTTGCCCTGGTACGAGCCGAGCAGAACGTCCTGGGCACCCTGGACGGACTGCGACACGTGGTAGGTCTGGGTCGGACCGAGGTCGTAGTTCGTCGGGTCGAAGACCGCCCGGAAGGACGCGGGGTTCAGCGTCCAATTGTAGAGCAGGATGCCGATCTTCCCCTCGGGGCTGCGCCAGACGGAGTGCTGGACGGACGTGACGTCGTAGGGGAACGCCGCGATCAGAGTCTGCCCGCGCGCTGGCTCGTTGAACGGCAGGACCGCATCCCGGAACGCGATTGGCACGCTGTAACACGCATTCGTAGGATTGATGCGCCTCGATGCCGTGGCCAGATCGACGGGGAGCGGACGCATCATCCTGCCGAACAGCATGTACTGGCCCCCATGTTCGCGCTCCTGAGCGGCGTAGAGATCGCGGATCGCTGTCACGGCACTCGGCCCCACCTGTTGGACGTCGTTGACCGGATCGTGCGTCACGTTTCCGGAGGGACCGAGGACGACCAGCGGGTAGTCGATGTCGACATAGTAGGGAAAGGCCGAGGGCTTGGTCCCGGACAGGAAGTAGGCGCCGAACACGTAGGCGAGGTACTCCCGGAGCTGGTCGCCCGTCAGGCCGCTGTTGCCGTTGAGGGGGTGCATCGCCAACGCCAGGGTCGTCGGCACGGTCACCATCGCCGAGCTCGGCGCGTACTCGTGGTATACGGCATTCCACATCGGTGGATTCCAGTCGCGAGCGCCCGCCGCGACGCCGGTGTGATCGCCGGGCAGGCCGATCGACTGCAGGTACTCCTCGAGGAGCTGCAGGTGGCGCGGAACGAAGTCGTATCCACGTCCGATGAAGTCGAGGTGGCCGGCGAGGTACTCCTCGGGAGCCTCGCTCATGAGGTAGACGTCGTGGTGGGGCCCCGGCATGGCCGATGCGTTCTGGTTCAGGACGTCGCGTGCATGGTCGATCATCGCGATCTGGCCCTGCTCGTAGCCGTCGCCACCGTGGGCGGGGTGGTATGGCGGGAGGCCGGACGGGTCGTAGGTAAGCCGCGTTCCCGTCCCCGACATGATGTCGAGGTAGAAGCCATTCAGGTCCAGGTGCTGGATCATCTGGAGGAGGACGGTGTTGCCGTACCAATCCCGGGCGGCATTGGCGCCGGGAATCGCATAGTCGATCACGAACACGTTCGGATCACCCTGCGGCAGACCGTCGATGTCCCACGCGATGTAATTGGTGGGCAGCAAGGAGGCCCAGCCGGACGTCTGCGGGACGGACACCGGGAAGGTGTAGACGGAGCAGCGGATGTTCTCGGTGCGAGCGGCGTCGATCACCGGGAGCACGTCGGGGTCGACACTTCCGGACAGCGGATGGTCCGCGACCCCGAAGATCCCACCGTTCAGGTAGTTCTGGAAATGGAGATAGGTGGCCGAGGTCGAGGCGTAGGGGTTCTGGAGCATCGCGCGCCAGGTCCGGGTGAGCTCGAGGAAGCGCTCGTACAGCGTGCCGGGACCCGCCGGCGACCGGACCGCGACCATCACCGGGAAGCTCGAGATGGTGGGGCCGACGCTGTCACCGAGGAGCGTGTTCAGCTCCAGGCGCGGCGGCGCGAAGCCGGTCTGTGGATCCTCGAGGATCGAGCGGTAGTAGGCGGCGGCGTCGTACCAGAAGTCGTCGGACCGCGCGGTCAGCGAGCCGACCAGCGCGGGGTAGGGGGACATGAACTCGTTGCCGTAGCGGCTGGGCTGCCCGCTCAGGTCCGCGAAGGTCGGGAAGTAGGTCGTCGTCCAGTGGTAGTACAGCTGGCCGCCCGCCGTGTTGAACGGGTGGTGGCGAAAGGTCTTGTAGTGTCCGGTGGCATCGCGCGTGCCGACGTACAGCATGCGGTTGAAGCCCGCGTCGGCGGTGTCCGCGTCGTGCAGGACGGAGAACTGCATGACCTGCTCCGCGTGCGGATGCTTCAGCGTGTAGTCCCGGCCGATCACGGCGTGGTACGCGACCGGTAGATTCGCAGCCGGCAGCGGATCGAGCAGTGCCGTCGGAATGAGCAGACGGGTGCGCCACTGTGCGTTGGCGTGGGACTCCTGGGGCGAGCGCGGCGCCACCGGCCCCTTGACGCAGAGCACCGGGAAGTCGACCTCCTCGATGCTGGCCGTGTTGCCCGCCTCGCGGGTGACCCGGCCGCTCCAGCGGCTCACGGGGTCCGTGGCGCCGAGCGCGACATCGAGCTCGACACGCACGAAGTTGGCGCTGTCGATCCGGACGCCGGTCCACACGAAGTGGAACACCGTCTCGTTGCCCGCCTGCGACGACGTGGCTGCGAACGTCGCTGCGGCCGACGAATCGACGGCGAAGGGAGCGCCGGCCGGCGCAGGACCGTGGCCGCGGATCTGCCAAGGTCCGGTCGTTGATAGCTGGGTCGGGTCGTTGACGAACGTGAACGGTGTCGCGCCATCGCGATTGGTGATGGCCAGGAGTCGCAGCTCGGTCGTGCCGACGAGATCGAAGGTCAGACTCACGTGCGACGACGAGAGCGTCGCGGGGAAGGTCAGGGTCTGGGAGGGCGCGCGGTCGGAGAGGATCGCGAGCACCGCCAGGACCGCGGCCGGCCCGAGTCGGCCGGATGTTCGCGGAGATTGCATGACGCTTGCTCCAGAGAGACGGGATGCGGACGCACGTCCGGGTGTGGACCCGGGGTGCGGGAAGCGGCGGGAGGCACGCGACGCGGTGGTGACGAGCCTGGGCGTCGCCGCATGAGGGAGAGGCGTGCGTACGGCTCGGGACCGGAGGCGGTGTTCGTCAGCGATTCGAAATCGGCGACGAGCCCTCTGTGCGGGCCTCGTTCCTCCGCGAGCTCGGGATCCGTGCCGCGTTCGTCGCGGCGCGGCGGACGACGGCGGATACTGGCAACCCATGGTCGTCCGGTCCGTTCGCTCCGTCCGGCGCGCCGCCCGGGCGCTCGTCGTCAGCGTGCTCGTGGTCGTGGCGTGGCCCGGATTGCTGGTCGCGCAGGCCGGTGGTGGCGGCAGCTACAGCGGTGGCGGGGGCGGTGGCGGTGGCGGCGGTGACGGCGAGGGCATCGCCTACCTGCTCTACTGGCTGTTCCGTCTCGCGATCGAGGTGCCGGTCGTCGGGGTGCCGCTGCTGATCGCCGTGGTCGTCGTGCTGGTCGCCGGTGCGAAACAGGGGCGGTCGGCGCAGACGGCGCACGCGATCCGACGCGGGCGCGGCGTGCGCGGTTCGCAGCGCAGCGCCGCGCTGGTCGAGCGGCTGCGCGCGGTGGATCCGGACTTCGACGGCCCGGCCTTCCTGCGGCGCGTGCGGACCGCGTTCCGCAAGGCGCAGGACGCGTGGTGCGCGCAGCAGCTCGAGCCCATCCGGCCGTTCGTGTCGGATGGCGTCCACGAGCGCTTCTCGCTGCAGATCGACGAGCAGCGCGAGGACGGCTGGCGGCAGGGCATGGTCGGCACGCGGGTGCTGGACGCGGCGCTCGTGCAGGTGCAGAGCGACGACCACTTCGACACCGCGACGGTGCGGATCGACTTCGCCGCGGGCATCCACCGCGTGTCGCTCGCGACCGGGATGCCGATCGCGGGGTCGACGCTGCCGCGATCGGAGTTCGCGGAGTGCTGGAGCTTCCTGCGCCGGCGCGGCGCGCGGACGACCGGGCGGGACGGCCTGATCGAGGGGCAGTGTCCCAATTGCGCGGCGCCGCTCGTGCTCAATCAGTCCGCGCAGTGCTCGAGCTGCGAGAGTCTCGTGCTCAGCGGGCAGTTCGATTGGGTGCTCGCCGAGATCACGCAGGTGTCGGAGTGGTCGGGTGCGGACGCCGCCGTGGTCCCGGGACTCACGGTGCTGCGGGCGCGCGATCCGATGCTCAGCGTGCAGCACCTCGAGGACCGCGCGTCGGTGATGTTCTGGCGCAAGGCGGCGGCGGACCGCGCCGGCGTCGTCACGCCGCTCGCGAAGGTCGCGACGCCCGCGCTGCTCGATGACTACCGGGAGCACCTCGGCGCCGGGCCCGATGGCCTGCGCACCTACGTCGGCGATTGCGCCGTCGGCGGCGTCCGCACCGCGGGCTTCCTGCCCGGCGCCGAGCGCGACCGCGCGATCGTCGAGATCCGTTGGGACGGGCGGCGCCACCGGATGGCGGCCGGCGGTGGTCGCGAGGCGGCGCCGGACCGACGCCTCGAGCGGACGCTGTTCGTGCTCGAGCGTGCCGCCGGCGCGACGAGCGACCTCGGCCGCGCGCTGACCTCCAACCATTGTCCGAGCTGTGGCGCGCCCGACGACGGGGGCACCGGTGCGACCTGCCGCTATTGCGGATTCGCGCTGGCGGACGGTTCGAAGGACTGGGTGCTGACGGCGATCCACGAGCGCCGCACCAGTGCGGCGCGCGAGCTGCTCGACGCCGTGCGCACGCAATCGGCAGGCGGCGTCGTGCCGCCCGCGCCGGCGGCGAGCTCGGAGCTGTTGGCCTGGGCGCTCGCGGCCGCGCTCGAGGACGGCCGCATCGAGAGCGCGGAAGCGGCCGTCGTGAGCAGCATGGCCCGGAAGCTCGGTGTACCGATGGAGCGCGTCCACGAGCTGGTCGACGCGGTCCGGCGGAGCCCGCAGGGCGTGCCGGCACCGGCCGGTCCCGACGAGGCCCGCCGCTGGCTCGAGGCGATGATCCGCGCGATGCTCGAGGACGGGCGCGTGTCGGGGGCGGAGACCCGCATGCTGCGCGCGGCTGGCGTTCGGTGTGGACAGTCGCCGCGCGAGCTGGCGGTGCTGGTCAAGGCGATGAAGAGCGAGCTCTACCGGGAGACTCGATCCGCACGTCGGACGCAGCGGTGAGCTCCATGTCGCCGCGAGCCTGCCGGCGCGCGCGGGGTCGCGCCGGCCGACGAGCGGCGCGCGGTGGCCGGGTGCCGGGTGGACCAGGGCGGCCACGTCGCCTACCGTCTGCGCCCGACCAGACCCATGAGCCGACGTCCCTGGCAGCTCGATCGCCGCACGTTCCTCCGGGGGGCGGGTGTCGCCTGCGCGGTGCCGTACCTCGAGGCGATGTCACCGCGGCGCGGCGCGCGGCGCGAGGCACCGAAGCGCCTGTGCTTCGTGTCCTTCCCGAACGGCGTCAGCCTGCCGGACGACCCGCAGTACGCGGACTGGCGCTGGTTCCCGCGTGGCGAGGGTGCCGAGTTCGAGTTCACGCCGGTGCTCGAGTCGCTGCAGCCGTTCCGCGAGCGGCTCAGCGTGCTCGGCGGCCTCAGCCATCCGTTGAGCCGCGAGCTGCTCGGCCACCTCGCCGGCGACACCTGGCTGACGGCCGGCGACGTCCGCGGCGGTCACTACCAGAACCGCGTGTCCGTCGACCAGCTCGCAGCCCGCGAGCTGAAGCGCCACACGCGCTACCCGTCGCTCGTGCTGTCGACCGACGGTGGCGTCGGCTACAAGTCGCGCGTGTCGACGCTGTCGTTCGACCTGGACGGCCGCCCGATCCCGGCGCTGCACCGGCCACGCGACATCTTCGAGCGGCTGTTCGCGCCGGGCGCCGGCGAGACGACCGCCGAGCGCCGCGCCAGCCTCGCGCGCGGCCGCAAGCTCGTCGACCTGCTGCTCGACGACAGCCGCCGGCTGCAGCGCCGGCTCGGCGCGGGCGACCAGGCGAAGCTCGACGAGTTCCTGGCGTCGCTCGCTGCGGTCGAGGAGCAGGTGAAGCGCACCGAGGCGTGGCTCGACGTGCCGATGAGGCCGTTCGACGCCAGCCACTTGGAGCTCGATCCGAACCCGCGCGTCGACCCGACCGCGTACCTGCGCGCGATGTACGACCTGATCGTGCTCGCGTTCGAGACCGACGTCACGCGCGTCGTCACGTACCAGACCGGCCGCGAGGACGGCATGGGGTTCGCCGACAACTTCCCGAACCTCGTGCTCGGCGTGAAGAAGGGCCACCACACGATCACGCACGACAACGCGACCGGGCACTGGGAGGAGTGGGGGCGCTACGACCAGTGGCATGCGCAGCAGTTCGCCCGGTTCGTCGAGCGGCTCAGTGCGGTCCGCGACGAGCACGGTCCGCTGCTCGACCGCACGCTGGTGCTGTACGGGAGCTGCTGCAGCACGACGCACAACGCGCGCAACTACCCGTTGGTGCTTGCCGGCGGCAGCGACCTCGGCGTCGCGCACGGCCGCTACCGGATCTGGGGCGACGACGTGCCGATGTCGAACCTGCTGCTCGGCATGCTGCGGACGGTCGGCGTCGCGGCTGCGTCGTTCGGCGACAGCACGGGCACGCTGCCCGGCGACCTGCTGCCGGCGTGAGCAGCGCGCGCCGGCGCACTCAGCGGAACGTGATCGGCAGCGCGTCGGTCAGGTCGCCGATGCCGGTCGGCGCGGCGAGGTCGAAGGTCAGCGCCTGCGCGTGGAGCACGATGCCCGCCAGCGCGCCGGGCGGCAGGATCGACAGGTCGAGCGTCGCGGAGGATTGACCGGTCGGATCGAGCACGCCGAAGAAGCCGGTGAACACGGGCGGCGCGACGAGGCCGAGCGTCGTGACGAACAGCGCGTCCGGATTGACCGTCAGCCCGCGGGGGTCGGTCGGCGACAGCTGGAGGCCGGGGAACACCGTCGCTGCGATGCCGAGCGCGTAGGTGCGGTTCGCCTCGGCCCGCAGGTCGAGGACGAACGTCGTGGGGTTGCCCGGGCCGGTGGCCGCGAAGGCCGGCGCGCGCAACGACGGGACGATGCCGATGTCCTCGACGTTGACGAGCGGTGCACCCGAGCCGACGGTCGACACGTTGCCGGCCGGGTCGATGGCCAGCACGCGGTTGCCGCCCGGATTGCCGGACGACGACACGAAGAATCCGCCGTCGCCGCTCGGCACGATGCCCTCCGGGTTGGCCGCCAGGGCGCCATTGGTGACCCAGGTCGTCACCGCATTGCTGCTGCGGTCGACGCGGAAGATCGAGTCGGTGACGCCGTCGAACACCGCGTAGTCACCGTTCGCGAAGAACGCGGCGCCCTGCGGGAGCTGGAACGGCAGTCCTGCGTGCAATGGTGTGACGTTGCCGAGGGGATCGACGCGGAACAGCGTGTCGGCCCGGTCGTCGACGACCAGGAACTCGCCGTTGCCGCGCGGATCGGGTGTGACACCGAACGGGCGCGAGCCGGATGGCATGGGGGCGACGGTCGTCACCTGGCCGCCCCGCGTCACGCGCAGCACGGCGTTGTTGCCGAGCGAGGCGACCAGGAAGGTGCCGTCGACGTCCTCGGCGACGCGGATCGGGCTGCGGAGCCCGCTGGCGACGACCCGCGGGGCGCCGAGCGGCGGGATCAGCACGAGGCTGTTCGCCGGGAAGTCGGTCACCGCGATCTCGCCGAGCCGCGTGACGGCGATGCCGGACGGCCCGCCGAGCAGGCCGCCATCGGGGAGCTGGGTGATCGTGCCGTTCGGCTCGACGCGGAACACGCCGGGCAGGCCGTAGTCGGCGACCACGAGGTCACCGCCGCGCACGAGCTGCGCGGGGAGCGCCGCGGCGAGGGCCACGGCGGGGAGACAGAGCGTGACGAAGCGAGGGCGGAGCATCGGAGGGCGTCGCGAGGAGGTCGCGCGGGGGGAGGTCCCGGCGCGGCCTGCCATCGTAGTGGCCCACCGGGCGCGGCGTGGGTCCTTGGGAGTCGCCACGCAGGTCCCATTCGCGTCGCGGGTCACCGCCCGGCGGGCCTGAGCGCCGGGCTCTGCCAGCGCACCGCGGTGCCGGCCGGGCAGCCGAGACCGGCGGCGCCCGCCAGCTCGCAGCCGAGGTCGCGGTCGAGCGCGACGTCGCCGTCGAGCGTGAGCGTGACGTGCCCCGCGGCGGACCAGCGCAGCTCGATCTCCGCCGAGGCAGCCCGGCCGAGCGCCGGGCGCGGGTGCTCGGCGAGCAGCTCCCAGCGGTCGCCGTCGGTGTGGTGGCGACGGACGGTGGCCCCGATACCTCGCACCAGCGCGACCTGGACGAAGCCGGTGTCGTCGCGGCCGAGCAGCAGGTCCGCCTGTCCGGTCGCCCCGGGCAGGAACGCGACGGCCGTGCGCAGCGCGCCGCCGCGCGGGCAGGGGGCGGTCCACCACGCGATCGCGTCGGTGTCGGCGAACGCGGTCTGCACCAGCGACGCCGGGTCGTCGGCCGCGGTCGCGAGCGAGCGATGGTCCTCGACCCAGCTCGGTGCGAGCGCGGCCGCGAACGTGCTCCAGGCTGCGTCGAGCCCGGCGGCCGGGACGCACGCGGCGAGGGCGGCGTCCGCGTCCGCTGGCGTGGCGTCGGCGGGGAGTCGGGCGAGCGTCGCGCAGAGCGCGGTCCACGGCCGGCCGGCGTCGAGCTGCTGCAGGAAGCACGCGAATGCGAGGTGCTGCGCGTAGAGCTCGTGGAAGCGGCGGCCGGGGGTCGCGTCGTCGGCGTCGGTCGTCGCGCGGCCGAGCAGCTCGGCGACGGTCGCGAGCCGGTCCTCGGTCGCGAGCCGGCGCGCCGTCGCGAGGCCCGTCGCGAACACCGGCTCGTCGGGCATCGCGGCGGAGCGGCCCAGCGCGCGCAGCCGGCGGTGCGAGATCGTGAAGGCCAGCCCGTCGAGCAGCCAGCGCGGGTGGGCCCGGTGGCCGGGACAGAGCGCGAAGCGGGCGACATGCGCCGTCTCGTGGGCGAGCAGTCGGAGCGTCGCGGCCGGCAGTCCGAGCTGCGCGAGATAGGCGTCGCCGACCTCCGGCTGCAATGCGACGTGCGCGGTGCCGTCCCACAATGCACAGGCGAGATTGCGAGCGAAGCGTCCGCCGGTGCGCGCACGGTCGGCTGCGACGAACGCTTCGGCGGTGCGGTACAGGTGGATCTCGGGCTTGGGTGCGGAACGGGGGGCGGCGGTCACGCCGAGCTCGGCGGCGATCAGCGGCGGCACCGCATCGACGACCTCCAGTGCGCCGGCGGCGACGGCCGCGTCGAAGCCGTGCGCGACCAGCGCGACGTGCTCGCCGGCGAGGCGCAGCGGCGCCGCGGTCTGCTGCGCGGGCGTCGCGCTCGCGAGGGCGCCGAGCGCCACGCCGGCGCCGAACGCGCGCGCTCGCGTCACTCGCGGTCCCCGTAGCGCTGGCCCTGGCGGCGCAGCTCGGCCTCGAGGTCGCGGCGGATGCCGGCGGCCTCCTCCGAGTCCGCGATGCTGTGGAGCTCGTCGGGGTCGGCGCGCAGGTCGTAGAGCTCGGTGCCGAGCTCGGGGCGGTCGAACACCATCAGCTTGTGTGTCGCCGTGCGGACGCCACGGTGACCGGGGACGGCGTGCACCGGAATACCGTCGTAGTAGCGATACCAGATCGACGTGCGCCACCAGACCGGGGCGACGCCGTCGAACAGCGGCACGAGCGAGGTGCCGTGCATCGCGTCCTGCACCGGCAATCCCGCCAGGTCGACGAAGGTCGGTGCGAAGTCGATGTTCTGGACCAGCGCATCGATCGTCGTGCCGGGCGCGAGGTGACCGGGCCAGCGCATCAGCAGGGGCACGCGCAGCGACTCCTCGTACATCCAGCGCTTGTCGTACCAGCCGTGGTCACCGAGGTAGAAGCCCTGGTCGGACGAGTAGACGACCAGCGTGTCGTCCGCGATGCCGAGCTCGTCGAGCGCGTCGAGCAGGCGGCCGACGGCGCGGTCGACGCCGAGCACGCAGCGCAGGTAGTTGCGCAGGTAGCGGCGGCACTTCCATTCGACCAGCGCGCGGCCGGTCGGCGGGTCGGCGCGGAACGCGGCGTTCTCGGCCTCGAAAGCGCGGTCCCAGGTCGCGCGCTGCGCGGGGGTCATGCGGCGCAGCGCCGCGGTGTAGGCGCCGAACAGCTCCTCGTCCTCGTCGACCGGACACTGCAGGTCGTAGGCGAGGAACAGGTGTCGGGCGACCGTCATCTCCTGCTCGCGCGAGGCCGGGCCGCGGCCCGACCAGTCGTCGAACAGCGTCGGCGGCAGCGGGATGTCGGCATCGGCCAGCAGCTGCAGCTCCCGCGGGCCCGGCAGCCAGGGCCGGTGCGGTGCCTTGAACTGGCACATCAGCACGAATGGCCGGTCGCTCGGCCGCCCCTCGCGCAGCCAGCGCAGCGCGCGCTCGGTGACGACCTCGGTGGAGTGCCCCTCGAAGCGCACGCGGCCGGCCGGGGTGTCGAAGTCGGGGTTGTAGTACTGGCCCTGGCCCGGCAGCACCTCCCAGTGGTCGAAGCCGGTCGGCTCCGAGCCGAGGTGCCACTTGCCGATCACCGCGGTCGCGTAGCCGGCGGCCCGCAGCAGCTTCGGGAAGGTAGTCTGCGAGCCGTCGAAGCGGTCGCCGTTGCGGCAGAACCCGTTCGCGTGGCTGTGGAGGCCGGTCAGCACGGTGGCGCGCGCCGGCCCGCAGATCGAGTTGCCGCAGAACGCGTTGCGGAACAGCGCACCGTCGCGCGCGATCCGGTCGAGGTTCGGAGTCTCGATCAGGCCCGGGCGGTACGCCGACAGCGCGTCGGCCGCGTGGTCGTCGGTGTAGAGGAACAGCACGTTCGGCCGGTGCGCGGTCGCGGCAGACTGGCTGCGAGGTGCGGAACCCGCGGCGAGCAGGACGAGGACGGCGAGCGCTGTGGAGTGCGTGGCGCGGCTTCGCATGGCGCGCCCAGGATCGCGCGGAGACGCCGCGGTTCCAAGGACCACGGCCGACGCTTGTGCGAGCGCATCGCGCTGCGACACTCTCGGCATGGCGGACGTGTTTCTGCGGATCCACGGTGTGGACGGGAGCTGCCGTGCGGCAGGCTTCGAGGGCGCGATCGAGGTCGCGGCGTACCGGCTCGGCTTCGACGGGCCGAGTGGAGGGAGCGGCGCGACCGTGTCGCTGGTCGAGGTGGAGCTGGTCGGCACCGCGGACCTGCCCGAGCTCGCGCACCGCGTCGCGAGTGCGGAGCCGATCGTGTCGGCGTGGCTGTTCGAGAAGACCGTCGTCGACGGCCGGACCTGGACGATCGAGACGCGCTTCGAGGAGGTGCGCCTGCTCGGCCTGCGCGTGCGGCGCGAGGGGAACGAGGGGCGCACGGTGCTCCGGCTGCGCTGCCAGCGCGCCGTGTGGCAGCGCTCCAAGGAGGAGCGGCCGTCGTTCGCGACGATCGCGACGGTCGACTTCGCCGGCGGCCGCAGCACCCTCGAGTCGCGCGAGCTCGGCAGCGGCCGGCGGCGCGAGGCCTGACGCCGCCGGGCCCGCGCCGCGCGCGGTCGAATCCGCGCCGGTCGATTGGTGTGCCGGGCGCCGTCTGCTTCGATGGCGCCGATGGCCCTCGACCGGATGGACGGCGTCGACCTGCTGCTGATGACCGGCGGCTACTGGCTCGTCGACCTCGCGACGCGCCGCGACGGCGTCGTGCGGCTGCTGCGGCGTGTCGGGCTGCGCACCGACGGTGCGATCGTGGCCACGCTCGTCGCGCTCGGAGCGGCGCTGGCCGTGCCGTGGCGGTGGAGCGACGTGCCGCAGGGGGTTGCGGTCCGTGTGCTCGCGTTGGCGTTGGCGGTGCTGCTGACGTGGAAGGCCGCGACGCGCGACATCGACCCGGTGTTCGGCGACCGCGACCGCGTCGCGCGCTGGGGCCTCGTCGTCGCGACGGCGGGGGCGTTCGTCAGCCCGGCGTTGCTGCTGCCGGTCGCGGTGCTGCTGTCGTACCCGTTCGCGCTGTGGGAGCACCACGCGACGCTGCCGATGCGGGTGCTGATCGCGGTCGTCACCTGGCTGTGCGGCGCCGGGCTGTCCGCGGCGCTCGCCGGGCCGGGCGCCGACCGACCGTTCACGGACACGGCGGGCCTCGCGTTCTTCGTGCTGACGATCCAGATCTCGCACTACATCATCACGGCGCTGGCGAAGATCTGGCTCGGGCCGCATTGGTACTCGTGGGTGAAGGACAATCGCCTGCACCACCTCGCCGCGAGTGCCTATAGCTGGGGCTGGGCGCGGTTCCTGCCGTGGCGGACCTGGCGCCGCGCGATCCGTGTGCTGAAGGTGGTCGAGCGGCCGATGCAGCTCTACGCGTTCACGATCGAGCTGCTCGCGCCGCTCGCGCTGCTGCACCGGGATCTCGGCATCGCGTTCTGCGTCGGCTGGGCCGCGTTCCACCTCGGCGTGTTCGCCGTGTCGGGGCTGCTGTTCTGGGACTGGGTGACGACGAACCTCGCGGTGGCGGCCATGTTGCTGCTGCTGCCGGCCGCGGTGACGGACCAGGTGTTCGGCGTATGGCCGACGCTCGTGGCGATCGTCTACATGGTCGCGTTCCCGCTGCGGCACCGGCTGTGGAAGCCCATTCCGCTCGGCTGGTGGGACACGCCGTTCACGCAGCGGATGCACTGGCGGGCGCACGGCCGGAGCGGCGCGGTCTACGGGCTCCACAACGACTTCATGTGCCCGAACGAGCGGCTGTACGGCAAGGTGCACGCCTGCTTCCTGGCGCCCGCGCGCGGCATCACCTACCACCTCGGCGAGGTGTGGAAGCACGAGCTGCGCGACGCGATCCGCGCGGCCGGGCCGGACCTCGCGCGACTCGAGGGCGTGCGCGAGCGGTTCGGCATCGAGCCGCGCGACGAGGCGCTCGCACAGAACCACGTCGCCTACCTGAAGCGCTTCTTCCACGCGCTGAACGGCGGCGCCAGGAAGCGCGTGCTGCCGCGCGCACTGCGCTGGCTGAAGGCGCCGGGCGACCAGGTGTTCTACTGGGGCGAGCTGCCGCGCTTCCGCGGCCAGGAGGAGGTCGTGCGCGTGTCGCTGCACTACCGCGAGGAGTACTTCGACGGCGACGAGCTGCGGCGACTGCGCGACGACCACGTGATGACGATCGAGATCGACGCCAGTGCCGCGCAGGCCGTCTGCTGCCCGGAGCCGACGCCGAAGCAGATCGACGAGCTGCTGCTCAGGTACGCGAACGGGCGGATCATCGATCTGCCGGGTTTCAATGCCGGCTACGTCGAGAGCGACGACGGCAAGGTGCGCGGATAGCGATCGCCATGCTGAGCCTCGACGAGCTCGCCTCCGACTGGCAGCGACCAGAGCGCGAGACCGACTTCAGCCTGCCGGCGCTCGTGAACTTCGTCGGCATGGTGCAGGCGGCCTGGGGCGTCGCCGGCGTGCAGAACTGGATCTGCCCGCCGACCGGCATCGCGACGCCGCTCGGGCTGCTGTTCGAGCGGTTCGGCGAGCGCGTCCGCCGCGTGCCTCGCGATGGCGTCGCATACCGGTGGAAGGCGTACGAGATCGAGCGGCGCGGCCACGGTGTGGCGAGCGCGGTGCGCATGCCGGCCGGGCGCGATGCGGTGATCGTGCGCCTGCGGTTCGAGCGCGCCGGGACCTTCGCGCTCGCGTTCGGCGGGCTGCCGCGCGTGTGGCGGTTCACCGACTACTGGAACCTGCCGCCCGAGGACGTGCCGATGCTCAACGTGGTCGAGACCGCGGCGGGCTTCCGGCTCGACGACACCAAGACCTTCGGCGCCGCCGACATCGCCGTGCCCGGGCGCCGCGGTGTGTGGACCGACCTGCAGGCATGGCTGGACGGCGAGCTGCCCTGCGCGCGCGGCCGGGTCGGCATCGCCGAGCTCACCGTCGCCGCCGGCGACGAGGTCGTGTGGACCGGCGTGCAGGGCTGCGAGCAGGACCTCGCGCCGCTCGACGTGGAGGCGGGTTGGGACGACGCCCGCCGGTCCTGGGAGCATTGCTGGGAGGCGGCGTTCACCCCGGACAACGACGTGTTCTCGGGCCACCTGCCGTGGTGCGGAGGAGCGCTCGAGCGGCTCTACGCGATGGGCGTGCTGTCGTTGCTGCAGACGCGGCGGCTGGTGCGCGCGCCGACGCCGCGGTCGCTCGTCGCCACCGGCGGCCAGTGCATCTGGAGCGAGTCGGCCGCCGCACCCGGCCGGCTCGAGAGTGCCTATGTCGCGCTCGGTCCGGAGGGCGGGATGACGACCAGCTTCCTGTGGGAGCTGACGTTCCAGGCACCGCTGCTCGCACGGCTCGATCCGGCGGTGCTGCGCGCGCAGCTCGAGGCGATGATGCGCGTCGACCTGCACCGGCACTGGGGGCTCGAGACCGTCAGCGGGCAGGGTGCCGGCATGGAGTACGGCGTCAATGCCGGCGGGCTCTTGTCGTGCGTCGCCGACTACGTGCGCGTGACCGGCGACCGCGCCTGGGCGCTGCGCCACCTGCCGTACCTGCGGAGCTGCGCCCGGCCCGGCCTGACCGACTACGGTGCGTGCCAGAACATCCTCGAGTGCGTCAGCACCTACGAGCACCGCATCGCGGCGTTCAATGCGCTGAACGTCCAGGCCATGCGCTTCCTCGCCGCGCTGACCGGCGAGGCCCGCTACGCGCACGACGCCGACGCGCTCGCCGGCGACGTGCTCGCGCTGTACGCCGGCGGCCCGTTCGCGTGCCTGCAGCCCGACGGCAGCCGCCGCGTGGTCGCGACGATCCTCGACTTCGTCTACGTCGGCCGCTGCATGACCGCCGATCTGCCGGCCGCGGTGCGCGACGGCATGGTCGCGTTCTTCGAGCGCGAGCTCGTGACGGCCGATTGGTGTCGCGCCCTGTCGCCGCGCGACCCGGACGCGCTGACGCGCGCGCTGCCGAGCTTCCAGACCTTCCGCGCCGACCATCAGGCGACCGGCGCCTACGACGGCTGGCCCGCCCTCGCCGCATCGGTGCTGCTCCGCTTCGGCCGGCGCGACCGCGCGCTCGAGTGGTTGCGCGCGATCCAGGAGCTGACGCGCGAGGGCCCGTTCGGGCAGGCGCACTACGTGCACCCCGACGGCCGCGCGCGCAAGGCGTCGTTCCACAACGGCAACTGCTGGTTCGCCGCCGCCGGCTGCGCGTTCGCCACGCTGCTGTTGGAGGAGGGCGCCGGACCCGGCTGACGCGCCGCGGTGGTCGGGGGGTACCAGCGTGCGGCCGTGGATCTCACGAACGAGCCCCTGGATCTCGACGGGTCAGGCCTGCGCGAGGATGTGTGATGACGGAGCCGGACGCGAAGCGCGCGAGCCGAGGAGTGTCCGCCGACATGTCGCCCGCCGCGATCCTGCGCCGGCTCGAGATCGTCGGCGAGCTGAGCGAGCTGGCATCGGTGCTGGCGCGCGCGGAGCGGGTGGGGCCAGCGGCACAGCCGCCTCCGCGAGCGGATCCGGCGCCCGGGTCCGCGGCGACCGGTCGATCGGACGACGACCGGGAGGATGCCGGCTGAGCGAGCCGGGCGACGAAACGTAGCTGCCGGCCCCTTCGCTCTGCGGCGCGTCTCCGCTCACGGGTCGCGTGCCCCGGAGCGCGCCCGAGGTCGTGATGTCCGAGCTGCTCGAAGGGATCCGTCGGATCGGTCGCGAGGTCGAGTCCCCGGTCGCGCAGGCCGTGTTGGTGATCGCGGTGGCGTTCGCGCTGCTGGTCGGCCTCAGCGTGCTGCGCAGGCTGCTCGCTCCGGTGAGCCCGTTGACGCTGCTGCGCACGCGTTGCCATGAGATCGTGCCGGTCCGCGGTCTGGTCGGCGTCGTGCACGGCGTGCTGTGGATCGGGTCGGTGGCGGCGATCGTCGCCGCGCTGCGGTCCGGCTGGCTCGCGTGGCAGGTCTACGACCGGCGGCACACGCTCGACCGCGAGCTGGCCGTCGCGGCGGCGGTCGCGGTCGTCGCGGCGGTCGTGCTGCGCGGGCTGCGCCGCGGCTGGCGGGACCGCGTGCTGCACGTGGACCCCGGCGCGCCGCCCGCCGTGCGGGTGCGCGTCGACGAGCTCGTCGACCGGTTCCCGCACGATCGGCTCGAGACGCTCGGCGCCGAGCGGTTCCCGAACCGGGTGGCGCCCGGCTGGCGCGCGGGAATGTGGGGTCGGGCGCTGTTCGCGGTGCTGCTCGGCGGCGTGGCGTGGCTCGCGTTCGCCCACGCGGACGACCGCGGGGTCGTCGCTGCCGTCCGCGGGCAGCTCGCCGTGCTCTGGATGCTGCCTGCCGAGCTCCACGGGGTGTCGTTCGCCGTCGCCTACATCGGCGCTGCGCTGTTCGCGATCGCGCTGTTCACGAACCGCCACTACCTGCTGCTGCCGTTCGGGCGGATGCAGCTCGCGGTGGGTGCGTCGGCGCTGTCGCCGCTCGCCGCGCTCGCCGTGCACCACGGTCCGACCGCGCTGCTCCAGGGCGCCGGCTGCGCGGCGGGGCTGTGGTCGCTGCGGATGGTCGCCGACCTGCGCCTCGCGCTGCGCTACCGGCGTCGCGCGCGCGTCTACGAGCCGGTGTCCGCGGCGATCGCCGAGCAGGTGCCGTGGCTCGCGAAGCTGCACGGCGACGCCGGCTGTGAGCTGCCGGCGCTGGACCTCGGTGCGCTCGGCGAGCGCGTGACGCGTGGCGTCAAGAACATCGAGGAGGCCGGCGAGCTGGTGACGCGGAGCTTCGGCCGCTACATGCGTCGCGCCGATGCCGCGCACCGGCCCTGCGCGGTGGCCACGCTGCGCTTCATGACCGTGCGGCGCTACGTCGAGCTGGCGGGCGGCTGGGGGACGTACGCCGGATTGCGCTGGCCGCAGGTGCCCGCGTGGGACGAGGCGCGGTTCCCGCTGAACGTCCCGCGCGGCTACGTCAACTGGCTCGATCCGCTGCCGCTCGGGCAGGAGTGGAACGTCGTGAAGACGTGTGCGCGGTGCGGTGGCAGCGGGCAGGTCCAGGAGACCTACTACGAGACCGAGTACTACACCGAGTACGTCGACGGGCGCTCCGTGCAGCGCACGCGGCAGGTCGCGCGCACCCGCATGGTCACCTGCGGTATCTGCGGTGGGTCGGGGCGTACCGAGCACCAGCAGGTCCTCTGCACGCAATGGGCACGGCTGCTGCCCGCGCACACCGAGCCCGCATTGCGGATGCCGGAGCTCGTCGAGGATGCCGAGGAGGTCACCTGGTTCCGCCGCCCGCTGGTCGAGAACCGTGCTCGCTGGACCGGTGGCTCGCGCTCGAGCATCGCCGACCCGGCGTTGCAGCGCTCCGTCGCGGCGAGCGCCGACGCCCTCGCGGCGGTGCACGACGGCCACGCGCAGGCCGTCACCGAGCTGCTCGGCGGAGTCCTGTATCGCTCCGAGCTCGCGGTCGCGGGCTTCCACCTGGTGAACATCCGCTTCGGCCTGCTGCGCCGGACCGGCTGGTTCTTCGGCCGCCGCCCCGAGTTCTACTTTCCGCGCCTCCCGCTCGGCTGGGCGACGCTGTGGACCTGGGTGCTGCTGCCACCGGTGGCGCTCGCCTGCTGGGGCCTCGCGGTGGCGGCCTGTGCGGCATGGGTCACGGGCGTGGGCGCGGCGGGCTGAGGGTGGTCCGCCCGGTCGCTTCGGGACGACCGGGTGCCGCGGTGCGCACGGTCGTGGAGTGCGTCGCGTCCAGGTGTTCGGGCGTGCGGGTCCGGGAGGATGGCGAAGCCGGGGTCTGCAGCGGAGATCCGCCTCGACGGCCGCCGCCTCTGCGCTGCGGCGCGGCCGGACCCCGTGGACGCCGGATACCGGACGTGGGAGCATGCCCGGGCCATCGGAAGGAACGGAGGCTCGATGTGCACGGGATCGCTCGCTCTGGATCGTGAGGCGCCGCGACGCGGACGCGCGCGCGCGCTCTCTCTCTCTCTCTCTCTCTCTGCCTCGCCGCGCTGACGCCGGCTGAGGCCACCGGGCAGGCACTGGGTGTGCACCCGCACATCGCGGAGATCTCCTCGCCGCCGCCGGCGGGCGCCCATCGCGGCGCCGGATCGCCGCTGTTCAACTGGCGAGCCGACCAGACCTGGAACAACGGCGAGGGCTTCCCTGCGGGCACCTTCGCACCCGACCACGGCGGCTATCGTGATGGCGATCATGCGAACGTCCAGGTCGGTGACATCCACCCATATCGGGACGCGCAGGGCAACGGCGGCTGGGTACCGCTGACCGCGACGACCTGGCACTTCGTCGGCTACCTGAGACCGACCGCCCTGGCGAATGGCGCCCAGGTCGACGACGCCGCCTTCGAGGTGATCGCACCACTGCAGCGCGATCACGCCAAGCCGCTGGTCGTGATCATCGGCCTATGGCCCACCTGGGGCACGCCGACACCGCCCGGGCAGGAGGTCGACCATGGGGTCTACCCGGGCCATCTCCGCCCCGATGGCCTGGTCGCCGGGGATCCGGTCCATCCGATGAACGCCATCGCCCGCCCCGACAATGGCGTATGGCTGGTCGAGAACGCGCTGAACGCGGCGACCGCTCCGGGTCAATACCAGGCGGTGTTCGCCCACATCGTGCCCCGCACGTTCGGCAGGCCGATGACGTTCGAGATGCAGCGCGCGATCCAGCTCGCGAAGGCGATCGATCTGATGCTGGTGCAGCCGGTCGGCTCGGTGCTGCTGCCGCCGGGCTTCGACCCGTCGCACCCGACCCATAGGTCGCCGCCGAAGCTCGCGGAGGGCGGCTCGTTCGGGGGGCTCACCGCGCAGGTCTGCGCGCTGTTCCACCCGGACGTGTTCCACGGCTCGTTCGCCGGCACGTTCTCGGACTCCTGCCGGCGGCTGATGGGCGAGCAGTTCACGTATCGGTACCTCGGGCGCGGTACGGGAATGACGCTGCACGACACGTCGTACAACCTGAAGGACGCGCTCGAGTGGCCGTTCTACCTGCGCCAGATCGACGCCGATTACTTCAACGTGTCGTTGCTGGTCCGTCAGCGCTTCGGAGAAGTCCGGCGACCGATGGCGTGGCTGGTCGCCGACGAGGACACCGTGACGAGCGGCGTCGATTGGATCCCGTATCTGAGCGGCACGCGTGGCATCGACTACCAGGGGTTGATCGCGGGGCCACCGCTGCTCGCCTGGTCGGTCGTAGACCGTCGCTGCCACGGCGAGGGCGGACCGGTCACGACGCCGATCCTGGGACTCCCGGTCCCGGCGACCGTCCACGGCATCCTCGAGATGCTGCCCTACGTCTACATGTCGTGGCAGGCGAGCCCCACGACGCCGCCGCCGACCTTCGCTCCGGACGACGGCAGCGAGGCGCCGTACGACCACGCGCTGGCGCGCGGCCCGTACGTGCCGCCGGCGCCGAACCCGTACCTGGAGCTCGATCCGGCGTTCGGCACCGGCGGCCGGACGCCCGGCCAGGGTCTCGCGCTCGGCATCGAGGAGTCGCTGCGCTCGTACCTGCTGCCGGAGGACACCGAGGAGTCGCTCTACAGCGGCAGCTTCGACGGCGTGGTGACGCGCTACGTGCGCAACCCGGTGACCGACGAGCTGGACGTCGCCGCGCAGTCGCCGTCGCTCGGCTACGGCGCCTGGGCACTCGACGTCGGCAGGCTCGGCACCGGCTACGCGAATCCGGTCGCGGTCGTCGGCACGCTGCGTGCGATCCACGTTCTCGATGCCGAGACGCTGCAGCCGCTGCCGGTCGGGCCGTACGCGCTCGATTTCGAGCACGAGGCGCCCCGCCGACTGCAGCTCGCGCAGGTGCACGCGACGGGCGCGGACAACGACATCGTGTTCACGACCTTCCACGGGCACCTGATGGTCCTGCGGGCGGACTTGACGCTGCTCACCGACCTCGGCGAGCCCGGCATCGAGGACTTCGCGATTCACGATGCCTCCTACGGGACCGCGGACACGACGTCGAAGCGACCGATCACGATCCTCTCGCACCGCCAGCACATCGTGAACCTGACCGTCAGCGACATGACGGTCGCCGTGACCGAGCCGCTGGCCCAGATCCACTGCTGGACGGACCGGCAGGTGGGAACGCCGTACGACCTGGAGCTGTTCGACGACAACGGGACGACGAAGATTGCGGTGAGCTATGGGACCAAGTTCGTCAACCAGAACCCGGTGATCCGGGTGTTCGACGCGCTGACGTTGGCAGCGGCGAGCCCGCAGTACACGAGCACCATCTTCAACGGCGAGGCGACGGACATCGTCGACATCGAGTGCGTGCACGACAGCCAGGGCGCGCCCGCCGGATTCGCTGTCTTGAAGAAGGACTTCCTCTGGTGGGTGCCGTTCTCCGGCGGTGCCGAGTCCGGAGCGATTCTCGGCAGCTTTGCTCCGGCGACCCGTCCGGTGGCGCTACGCGCGGTGGACCTCGGCCCTGGCGTCTCCGGCTATCGGGAAGAACTCGCGCTGTCGACGATGTCCGGGCACGTGGTGTGGCTGACGGTGCAGGACATCCTCGATGCGCAGATCCAGAGAGGCGTACTGCAGCTCCTGCGCCCGACCACCGCGGGATCGTATTCGCAGGCCTTCCCGCGGACGAACCGCTCGCTCGCGGGCACCTGGGGCATGGTGTCGCGGATGGCGCTCTACGAGCAGGACCTGATGCTGCCGCGCCTGTATGCAGCGACGCAGGCGGGCGAGCTCTACGAGGTCGATCCGATGAATGGGTCCTACTCGTGGCTGGCGGATATGCGGGGGGTGTTCGAAGCAGTGGGCTTCCCAGCGAGCTACAACGTGACCACCGCGTCGCCGATGCGCGACCTGATCGTGCTCGGGGCCGGTATATCGACGTCGCAATCGCATCCCGACCGCATCAGAAGGACGAATCCGACGTCGACTGGGACAGAGTGGTGGCTGGAGACCCGCCCCTGGCGGAACTACTTCCAGCAGCCGTACTCGCCGCTCTGGTACAAGCACCCGCTGGACCCCCAGGTGTCCGGCCTTCCGGAGGTCACGTTTCCACCGAAGCTGCCGGTCTACTTCGGCTTCAGCCCCTTCGCCGGCAGCGGCGCCGCATCTGGACTCGGAACCGGCGACCCGCCCGGCGGTGGCGACGTGATCCGCTACGCGCACTGGTGGGGCGGCCAGGAGGATACCTACCCCAACCTCGTGCAGGGCGCCTGGGTCGATCCACTGAACGTGCTCGACACCTGGTACTCGACACACGATGGTGCACCGCCCTACGACACGACGGACACGAAGTGCAAGGACCTGCGAAACAACGTCTCGCAGGTCTTCGGGTCGGTCTACAACCTGCAGTCGCTGCGCATCGGCGAAGACGAGGGCGGTACGGTCCTGGTGCTGAACACGCCGGGCTCGAGCGTCACTCTGGTGCGGCCGCCCACGTTCGACCCGAACGGCAACACGCCTGGGCAGCACATGGGTGTGGTGCTGTGGGACGGTTCGACGCCTTCGACCGACCCGGATCTCGACGCGGGCTGCGGCGGCATGGCGCTGGCGACCCGCCAGGCACCCGACGACCCGCTTCAGATCGACATCTTCGCCGGTGCCTGCCTCACCTACCCCGACCCCAACGCGCTGCCGCCGGGCAACCCGGCGGCCGACATCGTCGGCTCGGTGCGGTGGCTGCGCTGGGATGGCACGACGATGCTGAAGCTGGGCACGAAGATCCTCACGGCCCCGACCCTCAACGACCGCGCCGGCTTCGCCGTCAGCGGCATCGCGGTTGGCGACCTGCTGCAGTCGCCAGGGTGCCCGGGCGACGAGCTGGTGGTGACGACGCTGTCGGGCGAGCTCTACGTGTTCGAGCTGGGTGCGATGGCGATCGGGCAGGAGATCCTGCACACGTGGCTGCCCGGGAGCCTCGGGGCCTACAACTCGATCGTGATCGACGATCTGGATCAGAACGGCAAGAACGAGATGTACATCGCCGGATCCCAAGGCATCTGGAAGTGGAGGCAGAGGTGATGAGCGATCGATCTGAGCTCGGGCAGTCGGTGCGGTTCCTCGTGTGCGTCGCACTGTGTGCGATCTTGCCGTTGCGGCTCGTCGCGCAACGGACCTGGATCGTCGATAGCGCGAATCGACCGGGAACGCACTTCCTCGACATCGACGACGCCTACGCGGCGGCCGGCGTCGGGGACACGATCCTCGTGCGACCGGGCAGGAACCTGCCGCATGATCTTCCCCCCGGAGATCCGGCGCTCCATCCGCATCGTGGCCCCCGGGGGCCCACCCGGTGCCAGTGCGACAGAGATGCCTCATACGTGAGATCCCGGCAGGTGATATCGTGGTGCTCGACAACCTGGACTTCGCGACCGAGCACTTCAACGCGAGCGCCTCGCTGTTCAGGGCTCGTGGACTGGTGATCCTGTCCCGCCTCTACGCGTCCCCCAATGTCTACGCAGCATGGGGCGGCGCACAAGAGAGCGACCGCGTAGTCTTGACGCGGGTTCGACACAACGTCATCACTGGACCGGCGATAGGGACTTTCGACTCAAACATCTGGATCATCGACAGTGACATCCGGGCCGTGTACTCGTCCGGCCAGTCGGTGTCTCCATACCTCGGGGGCGCGTCTTTCTTGGGCGGCCCGAGGAATGGGACCGCCTGGATCATCGGCAGCCGGATCGAAGGCGGCATCGATCATCCGAATGGCAACACCGCGATGGACCCGGGGATCTACGCGGTGTATTGCGATCTGTTCATCACGGGTGGATCCACGATTCTCGGTGCTGATTACTCGGTTCCGACCCTGGCATGTCCGAGCAATCCAGGAAGCACGCGGCACTGGAGCGTTCGCCAGTCCTCGCCATCCCCGCCCGATCCCCGCGCTGCGTGGTTCGTGCACGATCCGAACACGACGTTCGACAACTGTTACATCGCGTGGGGCCACGACCTCGTGCGCGAGTTCCCTGCCGTGCTGCCCGGCGAAGCGATCCGCGGGCAGCAGCAGTCGATCGTCGCCTACGGCGCGACCGGCTCGGATCGTCTCGGTGTTCGCCAGCTTCGTGCACGGGGCCGAGCCCGTGCATCTGTCGATCGGCGACGTGGGCTCGACCCCGGCCCTGGTCGTCGAGATCGGTAGCGCCGCCGTCGGCCCCGACCGCCGCGCCACGCTGACGACCACGATCCCACCGTGGCTGCAGCTCGGCGACGTGCTGGTGTATCAGGCCGCCTGCCTCTCGCAGCCGAGCACCTGGGAGATCAGCCAGCCCGGCTTCGCCGTGGTGCGCGACCCGTGAGCTCGCTCGCGCGTCGAGCACGGGTCGAAGTCCGACCTGAGCGGCAACCGCCGGTCGAGCACACGGGGGAGTTGCTGTGGGCTGGCTCGACGCCTTCGACCGACCCGGATCTCGACGCGGGCTGCGGCGGCATGGCGCTGGCGACCCGCCAGGCACCCGACGACCCGCTTCAGATCGACGTCTTCGCCGGTGCCTGCCTCACCTACCCCGACCCCAACGCGCTGCCGCCGGGCAACCCGGCGGCCGACATCGTCGGCTCGGTGCGGTGGCTGCGCTGGGATGGCACGACGATGCTGAAGCTGGGCACGAAGATCCTCCAGGCGCCAACGGCGAACGGCCGCGCCGGCTTCGCCGCCAGCGGCATCGCGGTCGGCGACCTGCGGCAGTCGCCAGGGTGCCCGGGCGACGAGCTCGTCGTCACGACGCTGTCGGGCGAGCTCTACGTGTTCGAGCTGGGTGCGATGGCGATCGGGCAGGAGATCCTGCACACGTGGCTGCCCGGGAGCCTCGGGGCCTACAACTCGATCGTGATCGACGATCTGGATCAGAACGGCAAGAACGAGATGTACATCGCCGGATCGCAGGGCATCTGGAAATGGAGGCAGAAGTGACGGGCAACCGAGCTGAAGTCAGGATGATGGTGCGCTCCCTCATGTGCATCGCGCTGCTCGCGATCCTGCCGTTACCGGTCGTCGCGCAGCGGACCTGGATCGTCGACAGCGCGAATCGACCGGGGACGCACTTCCTCGACATCGACGACGCCTACGCGGCAGCGGGCGTCGGGGACACGATCCTCGTGCGACCGGGCAGGAACCTGGCGTACGATCTTCCCACGGAGATCACGCACGCGATCCGTATCGTCGCACCCGGCCCGACCCCTGTGCCGGTCCGAAGGCGATGTCCAATCCAGGATGTCCCTGCTGGCGACATCGTAGTCCTCGACAACATGGACTTCGCGACCGAGAGCGTCAATGCGAGCGTTCCGGTCGGGCGCGCGCAGGGCTTGGTGATTCTATCGCGGATGTACGCCTCTCCGCAGGTGTTTGGGACCGCGGGTAACGCACAGAATAGTGCACGCGTAGTATTCCTACGCTTTCGCAACTTCTTTCCGGCTGGTCCCAGCATCGTCGCCACGAATTCCAACATCTGGCTGATCGACTGCGACATCCACTCGGCCTACTCGTCGGGTCAGGCTCCTTCCTACTTCAACGGCGGCGCCTACTTCGGGGGCGGTCGCGCCTGGATCATCGGCAGCCGGATCGAAGGCGGCATCGATCATCCGAATGGCAACACCGCGATGGACCCGGGGATCTACGCGGTGTATTGCGATCTGTTCATCACGGGTGGATCCACGATTCTCGGTGCTGATTACTCGGTTCCGACCCTGGCATGTCCGAGCAATCCGGGGAGCACGCGGCACTGGAGCGTTCGCCAGTCCTCGCCATCCCCGCCCGATCCCCGGGCTGCGTGGTTCGTGCACGATCCGAACACGACGTTCGACAACTGTTACATCGCGTGGGGCCACGACCTCGTGCGCGAGTTCCCTGCCGTGCTGCCCGGCGAAGCGATCCGCGGGCAGCAGCAGTCGATCGTCGCCTACGGCGCGACCGGCTCGATCGTCTCGGTGTTCGCCAGCTTCGTGCACGGGGCCGAGCCCGTGCATCTGTCGATCGGCGACGTGTGGCTGGACCCCGGCCTGGTCGTCGAGATCGGTAGCGCCGCCGTCGGCCCCGACCGCCGCGCCACGCTGACGACGACGATCCCACCGTGGCTGCAGCTCGGCGACGTGCTGGTGTATCAGGCCGCCTGCCTCTCGCAGCCGAGCACCTGGGAGATCAGCCAGCCCGGCTTCGCCGTGGTCCGCGACCCGTGAGCTCGCCCGCGCGTCGAGCACGGGTCGAAGTCCGACCTGAGCGGCAACCGCCGGTCGAGCACACGGGGGAGTTGCTGTGGGCTGGCTCGACGCCTTCGACCGACCCGGATCTCGACGCGGGCTGCGGCGGCATGGCGCTGGCAACGCGCCAGGCGCCCGACGATCCCATGCAGATCGACATCTTCGCCGGTGCCTTCCTCACCTACCCCGACCCCAACGCGCTGCCGCCGGGCGACCCGGCGGCCGACGTCGTCGGCTCGGTGCGGTGGCTGCGCTGGGATGGCACGACGATGCTGAAGCTGGGCACGAAGATCCTCACGGCCCCGACCCTCAACGACCGCGCCGGCTTCGCCGTCAGCGGCATCGCGGTTGGCGACGTGCTGCAGTCGCCAGGGTTCCCAGGCGACGAGCTGGTGGTGACGACGCTGTCGGGCGAGCTCTACGTGTTCGAGCTGGGTGCGATGGCGATCGGGCAGGAGATCCTGCACACGTGGCTGCCCGGGAGCCTCGGGGCCTACAACTCGATCGTGATCGACGATCTGGATCAGAACGGCAAGAACGAGATGTACATCGCCGGATCCCAAGGCATCTGGAAGTGGAGGCAGAGGTGATGAGCGATCGATCTGAGCTCGGGCAGTCGGTGCGGTTCCTCGTGTGCGTCGCACTGTGTGCGATCTTGCCGTTGCGGCTCGTCGCGCAACGGACCTGGATCGTCGATAGCGCGAATCGACCGGGAACGCACTTCCTCGACATCGACGACGCCTACGCGGCGGCCGGCGTCGGGGACACGATCCTCGTGCGACCGGGCAGGAACCTGCCGTACGATCTTCCCCCGGAGATCCGGCGCTCCATCCGCATCGTGGCCCCCGGGGCCCACCCGGTGCCAGTGCGACAGAGATGCCTCATACGTGAGATCCCGGCAGGTGATATCGTGGTGCTCGACAACCTGGACTTCGCGACCGAGCACTTCAACGCGAGCGCCTCGCTGTTCAGGGCTCGTGGACTGGTGATCCTGTCCCGCCTCTACGCGTCCCCAATGTCTACGCAGCATGGGGCGGCGCACGAGAGAGCGACCGCGTAGTCTTGACGCGGGTTCGACACAACGTCATCACTGGACCGGCGATAGGTACTTTCGACTCAAATATCTGGATCATCGACAGTGACATCCGGGCCGTGTACTCGTCCGGCCAGTCGGTGTCTCCATACCTCGGGGGCGCGTCCTTCTTGGGCGGCCCGAGGAATGGGACCGCCTGGATCATCGGCAGCCGTATCGAAGGTGGCATCGATCATCCGAATGGCAACACCGCGATGGACCCGGGGATCTACGCGGTGTATTGCGATCTGTTCATCACAGGTGGATCCACGATTCTCGGTGCTGATTACTCGGTTCCGACCCTGGCATGTCCGGGCAATCCCGGGAGCACGCGGCACTGGAGCGTACTTCAGTCGTCACCATCCCCGCCCGATCCCCGCGCCACCTGGTTCGTGCGCGACCCGAATACAACGCTCGACGATTGCCATATTGTCGAAGGCCACGACCTCGTGCGCGAGTTCCCTGCCGTGCTGCCCGGCGAAGCGATCCGCGGGCAGCAGCAGTCGATCGTCGCCTACGGCGCGACCGGCTCGATCGTCTCGGTGTTCGCCAGCTTCGTGCACGGGGCCGAGCCCGTGCATCTGTCGATCGGCGACGTGTGGCTCGACCCCGGCCTGGTCGTCGAGATCGGTAGCGCCGCCGTCGGCCCCGACCGCCGCGCCACGCTGACGACCACGATCCCAGCGTGGCTGCAGCTCGGCGACGTGCTGGTGTATCAGGCCGCCTGCCTCTCGCAGCCGAGCACCTGGGAGATCAGCCAGCCCGGCTTCGCCGTGGTCCGCGACCCGTGAGCTCGCTCCCCGAGAGCGCTCCACGACCTCGAATCGGTGATCGCAGGGCTCCGCGCTTCGGACACGCGATTGCGCATGGCGCCAGGAGGGAGGTCATCGCCGGGCACGCGGCGGGGGTTCCCTCCGGAGCGCGTGCCGAGCGATCAGGTGGCCTCGAGACGCGGGCGCCGGCGTGAGTGGTCGAGCGCGGTGGGCGGCGGCCTCGTCCGGAGCGTCGGCCAGGAGCGGGGGTGCGTGCGCGGTTGGCGCGCAGGCTCGCTCCGAGTCTCCGGACGCCGGCATCCGCGTTCACCGTGCGGCCCCGGCCTGGCCAGCCGGGTCCGTCGGACGGCCCCGCCGGGCGGCGGCAGGTGAGTTCACGAGCACCCGGCTCGCGACGCCGAGCGAAACGTCGCCTGCCGACCCGAGACGGATCGGTTGGAACACGAGTGGCAGCGCCGCGGGCAGCGGTGGCGTCACGTAGCTCGACAGCGTCGAGGTGGTGGCGGCGGGGATCGTGGCGACGTCGAACAGCGGGCTCGTCGGGCGCAGCCAGAGCGGGCCGAGCGGGGTCGGGGCGGGGGGACCCGGCAGGTCGAGGAACACGAACACGACATCCCCCGGCGCACCGTGGGTCCGGAGCCCGAACGGCACGCCCGAGCGCAGCTGGCCCGGAAGGTCGACGAACGCGATCGGCCCACCGTGCACCGCGGCCACGCCCTGGACCGGCGCGCCGGGCGCGGTCAGCTGCACCCCGGGGTCGATGCGGACGAGGCTCAGGGCATCCCCCTCGATCGCGCCCTGCAGGCCGCTCTGGCCGGTGCCCGAGGTTGCGGTCGCACCGCCGGTGATCGTCAGCTCGGACGCGTGCAACCGGATTCCCGGCAGCGAGATGTAGCCGGTCCAGAAGTTGGACCCCGGAAACCGGCCACCCGAGACCGTGACCACCGCGCGATCGGCACCGAGGGACGGAGCGCCGTAGGACTCGACGACGCTCACCTCGTCGAGCGCCAGGGTGCTCGATCGCGCGAAGACCGGAGCGCAGGACGCACAATGGGACAGGGAGGCGGAGCTGCCGTCGACGGTGATCCGCCAGTCGCTGCCATGGAACGACGGGAGGGGGAATCGAGGCGAGTCGATCGACACCGAGCTGCACCGCGTGATCTCGATGTGGCCTTGGGTCGGAACCTCTCCGAATGCCGGCCCGATCCAGGTCACGATGCCGGCACACCGGTCGATCTCGATGCGCGGAGTGAGGCTGCCGGCGATCCCGCCGTTCCGAACGACCAGCGATTGGCCGGCAGGCACGCCGGCGATCCGCGACGGCCCACCGTGGTACACGTCCGCTGCGAACAGCACGCCGGCGTCGCATTCGATCAGCAGGCCGCGATCGACGAGCAAGGCGTCGTAGCGGCCGGCGCGAACGATCAGCCGGTCGCCGGGCATGGCCTGCTGCACGGCGCTGTTGAGCGCGCCTCCTCCGCCGGTGACGACGATCGTCGACTGAGCGGAGAGTGCGCAGACGCTCTCGAAGACCGCCGCGGTGACCACCAGGCAAGTCGCACGCGTGGCCGCATGATGCTCGCTGCCAACGAGTCGGCAGTACGGTCGGTGCGACCAGGCCAGCAGCGCGATGATCTCGGGCATGACCTCGAGCGCGTCGGCGACGTAGAGCGCGTCGGCGCGGCCACGGGCCCAGCCGCACGCACGAGGGAGCTCGATTGCACGGCGCCCCAGAATGAAGTGTCAATCGACGACGTGGGGTTCCTGGCCCTGTCCGGTTGCCGACGGTGGCAATGGCGAGAGGTTACCGACCCCAGGATTGCCGCGCGGTCGCCGGGGGCGGGGCCGTGGAGCAGCAGCTCGGGTTTCGGGCCGAGCTTGGCGCCGGACCAGGTCGCGCCCGCTCGATGCCGCGGACGCGTGTGGGCTCCTCGGCGACCGGCAGCGCGGCTGCGGTCTCCGCGAGCCGCTGCCGGCACGCATCCGGGCCGGGTCGCGTCCGGTCTACCCGGCTGACGCGCGTCGGTCTTGCGTTGGTGCGGCGCGCATGCGTGCGGCGCCGGAGGATCATCCGGTCAGGGTCGGGGGGCCATGCGTCCGCTGTCCGCCGATCTCGAGGATCCCGAGGCCCGTCCGTACGTTCGGTGGGGCATCGACGTATCGGTCGCGGAGCTGCGCTGCCAGCTTGACCCCGCCGAACCCGGGACGCGCGCCCGTTGGATCGCTCGAGTGATGCGCGAGGCGCGATACGAGGATGTGTGGAGGTTCGAGAGTCTGCAGGACGTGCTCGACGGCTGCGACCGAGTGCAGCTGCACCTGGGTCGCCGACGCGACTTCTGGAGGTTCCTGTTCGAAGGCTGGCGTGCGGATGGACTCATCGCGTGAACCGCTGACCGCGCTGCAGATCGACCCGCGCGCCGCGTCCACGCGCCGCCGTCCGGAATTCGGCGCGCGTCGCACACCGTCGACGCGGCAGCCGTGATGCGGGGTCCCCGCGGCACAGCCAGCGGGGCGGGTCGTGAGCGGGGGTCAGCTCGCGCCGTCCAGCAGCGCATTGACCTTGGCCATCACCTCGAACGCGTCGGCGACATAGAGCACGTCGGCCTTGCCGCGGGCCCAGCCGCACGACGGATCGAGGTTGATCGCGCGGCGCTCGCGGATGAAGCGCCAGCCGACGACGTGTGGCTCCTCGCCGTGGCAGCAGGTCGCGAGGCCCTTGGGATGGCGGGGGGTCGAGCCGGTCTGGCCGACCTGGTTCAGGTGCGTCATGAACGGCATCACGGCGCCGCCCTCGGCGCTCTGGTCGACGAGCGACTTGCTGCTGCCCAGCGAGGCGCGCGTGCGCTCGAGGAAGCCGAGCACGAGGCGCGCGGCATCGGCGACGTGCGGCTGGCCGTCGGCCTGCTTCTTGGTCCAGCCGGCGCCGGCGACGAGCAGCAGGTCGGCATCGGGGCGGATCGTCTGGGCGGCGCCGCTGCTCGCCTGCTCGATCCCGACGACGCGCGTGCGCTGCTCGGCGGCGGACAGCTCGACGGCGAGCCGCTCGGCGTTCGCCTGGCCGGGCTCCCCTTGCCATGGAGATGCAATGCCGGGCGCGAGGGTGAGCAGCCACGGCCGCGTCGTGCGGCTCGCCTTCGTGACGATCCGCTGGCGGTAGTACCAGCGCTCGGCGATCACGCGGCCGGCGTCGACCGCCAGCCCGGTGACCTGGGTGTCGATGCGCCCGCCGAGCCGGCGGGCCACGCCGGGCAGCGTGCGCGCGAAGCGAGCGGTGGCGGGGCCGACGATCACGGTCGCCTCGGTCGCGCGCGCGATCGCGGCGGCCGCGGCGGCATCGGTCGCATAGCGCGAGCTGGCGAAGTCGGGGCCGTCGACGGCGACGAATCGCTCGACGCCGGTGCCGGCGAGCTGGTCGGCCGCGGCGGCAGCGCCGGCCCCGATCACGCCGATCGCGAGGGCTGCGCCGCCGAGCTCGGTGGCGAGGCGGAGGGCGGTCGTGACGGCTTCGCGCGCGGGCTGTGGCACAGCGCCGTCGGCGTCGGTGTGCAGAAGGCAGAGGACGTGTTCCATCGGGCGCTCCGTCAGCTCCGGATCCAGGCGACGATCTCCGCGGCGATCGCGTCGGTCGACGCGTCCTTGACGATGCGCGTGTCGCGCCGCTGGTCAGGGACGCGCGCATCGAGCCACGCGAGGTCCTGCGAGCCGACCGGTGCCGGCTTCGCGCGCTGCAATGCGGGCATGATCGCGCGCATGTTCTGCATGCCGATCTGTGGGCTGTTCGGCGGCTCGGGCAGCGAGCCGGTCGACCACCCGACGCACAGCGGTGGCCCGTCGCAGACCGACGCCAGATAGCGCCCGCCCTCGATGCGCTCGAGCACGCGCAGCGAGCCGTCGGCCGCGGGCTTCAATTCGTCGACGGCGAGGAACTGGTCGTGGATGCCGAGCTCCTCGGCGACCATCTGCAGGGTCGCGCCCGCGTCGCGCGAGGCCGACGCGCAGCCGCCGAACAGCAGGAGCCGCGAACGATCGAGTCCCGGAATCGCGGCGATCGCGCCTGCGAGCGCGGCGGCGACCTCGGCCGCGTCGGCGAAGCCACTGGCGGGGCCGTCGAGCGCGACCAGCTCGAACGGCACCTTCTGCGCAACCTGCATCATGAGCTGCTGCAGCCGAGACTTCGGTCCGAGGCTGACGAGCCAGACCTTCGAGCCGGGGGTCTCGCGCGCCAGCCGGGCCGCCTCGAAGAGCGAGTGGGCGGCCCACGGGTCGAGCACGGCCGGCAGCATCGCCTCGTTCTTCAACGCGGGCGGCGTGCTGCCGGGAACGGGTTCGAGCGTCTGCAACGGGTCGGGCACCAGGCTCCCGCAGACGATGATGTGATATCCGTCGGTCATCGCTGGTCGGTCAGGTGGCGGGTCGGTCAGGTCGATCGTCTGGGGGTCAGTTCTCCGCGGAGTGCAGGCCGCCGGCGCCGGCCTGCAGCGCGATCGCGCCGAGCTCCGTACCCGGCTCACGTGGCGCGTCGCAGCTCCATTGGCAGGCGCCGCAATGCACGCACTTCTCACGATCGAAGTCGGGCACGCCGTGCTCGCCCGGCGTGATGGCCTGCCCCGAGCACACCTCGATGCAGACTTTCGTCTCGCAGCGCTCGCACAGCGACGGGTAGACGAACGCGATGTGGTCGGCATAGCCGGGCGGAGCCTGGACCTTGCCGCCGAGCAGCAGCGCGTCCTGGTGCGACACCAGGAGCTGGCCGTCGTACGCGATCTCCGGCCAGCCGGCGCGCGCCATCAGCACCTCGTGTAGCGGCTGCTTGCGCGCGCGGGCGTCGGCGACCAGCCGCGCGAGCTCGTCGGGCGGGACGCGACCGCGGTAGAACGCTTCGAGGCTGCGCGCCGGACGCCGGCCGTGCGGCCGCCCGAACGGGTGCAGGCGGCCCCCGCTGAACCCCGCGATCGCCATGCCGACCAGGCCGCGGACGACTCCGCGCCGGAACCCGTCGCGCGACCGCGCCGCGATCCGGCTCTCGCGCTCGACCCAGCTCGCGCGCCGGCGCGCGACGTAGGTGCGCTCGAGGTTCTCCTTCGTGAACGGCGCACCCTCGCGCCAGAGCTGCAGCACGGCTTCGCCGAGCTGCACGCCGGTCGTCCACGCCTCGTCGACGCCGGAGCCGGTCAGCACGTTGGTGCTGCCTGAGCCCTCGCCGATGCGCGCATAGCCGTCGCCGCACAGGTGCGGCTCGCCGTGGCGACCGGACTCGTGCAGGCTTGGCGCCCCACGACCGCAGGCGTCCGCCCTGCAGGTGCCGCCACAGGTAGGGGTGCAGCATCCAGTGCTGCAGGTAGCGGTAGGTCGCGCGCACCGGGCTGTCGAACCACGACGGCACGAAGATGCCGAGCGACGCGACACCGGGCTCGAGCACGTACAGGAAGCCGAAGATCTCGGGCTCCGGATAGCCGAGCGTATGCAGCACCGTGCCGGGCTCGAGCGCGCAGCCGTCGGGCAGGTCGACGACCATCTTCATGCCGACCGCCCACTCGTCGCGCTCGTGGCCGTCCGGCATGCCGAAGTGCTCGTCGAGCTGGCGGCCGACCGGGCCGACCGGGCCGTCGCCGACGACCGTCAATGCGGCCTTGACGTCCATGCCGGGCATGAAGCCGGGCTCGGGCCGGCCGGCGCGGTCGGTGCCCTGGTCGACGAGCCGCACGCCGACGACGCGGTCCGACTCGATCAGCGGCGCCGCGACCGGCATGCCCGGCCACAGCTGCGTGCGCCCGTCCGTCATCAGGCGCGACGCGACCCACTGATTGAGCTGGCCGATCGACAGCACGAGACCATCGTGCTTGCGCAGGAACGGCGGCACCCAGGGCAGCTCGCAGGCGTGATCGCGCGTCCTGCGGAACAGCTTCAGCAGCCGGTCGGCGGCGCGCATGCCGAGCGAGCGGCGACTGGCCGAGCCGGGATCGAACAGCCAGACGAGCTTCTCGTGGGCGACCGGCCGCGCCATCGGGATCGCGGCCGGGTCGAGCTCGGGGAACGACGCGCGGATGCCGCGCGCCCGCGTCACCACGCCGGACACGCCGAACGACAGGTCGTCGGCGCGCTCGTAGCAGACGACCTGCGGCGGCAGGCCGGGCATGGCGGCGCTCTCCGGAGCCGCGGACCCCTCGGCCTCGAGTGCGGCGAGCCCCTGCGACAGCGTCGTCAGGAAGCCGCCGGTCGCCGGGCCGAAGCCGACGCAGGCGATGTCGATCTCGAGGCTCTGCCGCTCGACTTCCTGGGGGCTGATCATCGCACGTTCCGGATCGGGACTCGGCGGCTCAGCCCGGGTAGTCGAGCGCCTCGGGGATCATCACGCCGGCCAGCGCGCGCGCGGCGCGGTCCTTCGCGAGGTGGGCCTCGACGAGGCAGCCGTCGAGCTTGCGGCGCAGGGCGCTGAACGCCTCGAAGCCGTGGAAGCTGACGCAGGGGCCGGCTTTCTTCGGATGGGAGCCGTCGGCCTCGACGACGTCGTCGAACGCGCGGCCGACCGCGTCGATGCCGGGGATCAGGCTCTCGAGCGCCTGCAGGTCGCCGGCGCGGTAGCAGCTCCCGCAGCTCTCCCAGGTCGGGTGCCGCTGGTAGCCGAACACCAGCTCGGCGCAGATGCGACCGACCTCGCCGGCCGCGCGCGCGGCCTGGGCGCGGCACAGGTCGGCGAAGAACCGCACGGTGCCCGGCAGCGCGTCGGCGAGGTCGGGGCGATCGGGCGCGGCCTTCTGCAACTCCAGCACGTCGAGCATCTGCGCGCGCGACGCGAGCAGCCAGCACAGTGCGTCGGCCATCAGGAACGTCACGCCCTGCCGCGTCGAGTGGTAGAGCGGGCGGCCGTCGGCGTCGTCGGCCTCGCGCAGGTGCTTCAAGGTCCACAGCCAGAGCTGCATTGCGGTGCCGAGCGTGCAGGCGCCGAGCGACGGGTCGCGGTCGGCGAGCTCGCGCTGCTCGCGCACGAAGCCCTCGAGCTGCCGCAGGAACACCGGGCTCGTCATCGTGACGCTGAGCTGCCGGCGCTGCACGGCCTCGGGACCTTCGTAGGTGGCCTCGAGCTGCGCGTCCATCCACTTCTGGCCGAGGAAGCCGGGGCAGTCCTCGGTGATGCCGTAGCCGCCGACCAGGCTGACCGCCTCGCGCATCGTGTTGGCGCCGTGGCCGGTGTTCCACAGCTTGGTCGCCGGGCACAGCACGTTGGCCAATGCGTCGTCGAGCACGTAGCGGACCAGCGGGTCCTCGCGCAGCGCGGCGATCCGGGCGGCGTCGCGCGCCTCGGCGGGCTTCGCCTCGAGGTCGAGCAGCTCGACGGCGAGCGCCTCGGTGCGCTTCGTCTCGCGCATGCGCGCACGGGCGTCACCGGCGCCGCGCTCGGCCAAAGGCGGTGGAAGTCCTCGCCTTCTCGAGAGGGTCGCAGCTCGTCGAGCAGGCGCGCGGTCTGGAAGCCGAGCGACGCGCAGGCCTCGCCGGTGGCCCAGATCTCGACGAGCCGCTGCAAGACGTCCTCCTTCTGCTGCAACCCGAGCTCGTAGCGCGGTGTGCCGGGCTGGCCCTCGCCGCCGCGGAAGCGGCCGCGCTGGTAGCGGATGATCGGCTCGATGGCGCTCAGCAGCTTGGCGGCGGTCATCAGTCCGACCGGCACGCGCGTGCGGCGGAACACCGCCTCGAGGACCTCGCCGTGCGCGTGGTTGGGGACGATCACGCCGTCCTGCACCGCGTAGCCGCCGATGATGCGGCTGGCGGGGACGCGCAGGCTGAAGATCGGATCGCGCGTCGACGACAGCTGGTGGACGAGCTTGCGGGTCGCCGCACCGCGGTCGAACACGCCGGGGTCGCCCTGCTCGAGGATCACGAAGAAGCTGCCCTTGATGCGCGGGTCGTCGGACTCGACGGCGGCGGTGACGACGTCCGCGAAGTCCATGTTCGTGATGAACCGGCCGCGCTTGTCGATCTGCAGGATCGGCTCCTCGCCCGGGTTCCATTGCACGATCTTCGCCTTGCCGGACAGCACGCCGGTATCGACGCCGACGTACGGCAACGGCTCGGTCAGCGCGAACGCCGCGCGCAGCGTCGGCTCGCCGGGGCGCGGCACGGCGCGCGACAGGTAGTGGTCGATCTGCTCGGCCGTGCCCTTCTCGTGGATCGGCGCGAGCCCGAGGTGGCTGGCGAGGCTGCAGGTCGCCGCGCCGCCGTCGACCCAGCTGAGCTCGAACGCGGACAGCGCCATCGCGAGGTTGCGCGGTCCTC
>JADJWQ010000002.1:85000-1334046 GCA_016716265.1 Planctomycetota bacterium | reverse complement strand
GGCGTGCTGGTCGGCCCGCCGGAGCTGGTCGCCGAGATCGCGGCGAGCTCGGCGAGCTACGACCTGCACGAGAAGCTGCGGCTGTACGAGCGATACGGGGTGCGCGAGTACCTGGTGTGGCGGACGCTCGACGCCGCGGTCGATTGGTTCCTGCTGCGCGATGGTCGCTACCAGCGGCTCGCGCCGGACGGCCACGGCGTGCTGTCCAGCGAGGTGTGCCCGGGCCTGTGCTTGTGCGTGACGGCGCTGCTCGCCGGCGACGACCGCGGCGTCGACGCGGTGTTGCAGGAAGCACTGCGCGCGCGCGGGTGACGTCCCGGCGATTCGCTACACTCGGCGGGAATTCCGGCCGCGATCCGTTCCGGCCGGTGCCACTCCCCCGAGGACGAGTCCGACGATGGCGCGCCCGAGCCCGACCCTGCCGCCGCTGGAGAACGGCGACCACTTGAGCCGTGCGGAGTTCGAGCGGCGGCAGACAGGAGCCCGCCCGGAGCTGCGCGCGGAGCTCGTCGAAGGAGTGGTGCACGTGGTTCCCCCCGTACGCGCCGATCTGCACGGCGATCCGCACGCGCGTCTCGCGGCATGGCTGTTCGCCTATCAGCGGGCGACGCCCGGCACGCGCGTCTCGATCGACGCGACCGTGTACCTCGGGGACGACAGTGCGGTGCAGCCGGATCTGTCGCTGCGCACGGTCGGCGACGGGCCGCTGCGCTGCCGACCTCGGTCGGGCGGCGTGCTGGTGGGCCCCCCGGAGCTGGTGGCGGAGATCGCGGCGAGCTCGGCGAGCTACGACCTGCACGAGAAGCTGCGGCTGTACGAGCGCCACGGGGTGCGCGAGTACCTGGTGTGGCGGACCTGCGACGTCGCCGTCGACTGGTTCGCGCTGCGCGATGGTCGCTACCAGCGGCTCGCGCCGGACCGCGACGGCGTGCTGACCAGCGAGGTGTGGCCGGGCCTGTGCCTGTGCGTGCCGGCGCTGCTCGCCGGCGACGACCGCGGCGTCGACGCGGTGCTGCAGGAAGCACTGCGCGCGCGCGGGTGACGCGGCGCGCTCAGCGCGGCGCGGCCAGCTCGTCGAGCTGCGCCGCGGTCGCGCGATCGTCGATCGCCTCGCGCAGGCGAGCCGAGCCGGCGAGGATGTCGATCGGCATCCTGACCTGCTCGTATTCGTACGGTGGTTGCCGCCAGCGGAAGTGATCGGGGGCGAGGCGGCGCGCCGCGGCGAGCAGCGCGAGCGTCGTGCGGTAGGGGCGGAAGCGCTGCGCGTCGAGCGCGTGCACGAACACGCCGCCGCACGAATCGCCGGCGAACTTGTGGAAGGTCGGCTCGAAGCGCACCGGGCGCAGCACCGCCTGCGGGCAGGCGCCGAGCTCGCGCGCGGCGGCCGCCCAGTCGTCGCCGTCGAGCCACGGCGCGCCGCAGATCTCGAACGGTGTGGTCGTGCCGCGCCCCTCGCTGAGGTTGGTGCCCTCGAGCAGCACCTGGCCCGGGTAGACGAGCACGCTCTCGAAGCGCGGCAGGTTCGGCGAGGTCGGCACCCAGCTGCGGCCGAGCGCCGGCCATTGCGCGTCGGGTGGTACGCCCGCGACCGGCTCGACGTGCAGCTCGATGCCCAGACCGAGCCGGGCGACGGTCGCGCGGGCGAAGCCACCGATCGTCAGGCCGTGGCGCATCGGCAGCGGCGCGAGGCCGACGAAGCTCGCGAACGCCGGGTCGAGCACGGCGCCCTCGGTCACGGCGGTGCCGAGCGGATTCGGGCGGTCGAGCACCAGCACCGCGACGCCCTGCTCGGCGCACGCCTCGAGCGCGAGCTGCAGCGTCCAGACGTAGGTGTAGACGCGCGTGCCGACGTCCTGGAGGTCGACGACCAGGAGGTCGAGCCCGCGCAGCATGGCGGGCGTCGGCTTGCGCGTCTCCGAGTAGAGGCTGTGCACCGGCACCCGCAGCCGCCGGTGGCGCGCGTGGCCGGTCTCGATCATGTTGTCCTGCTGCTCGCTCCACAGCCCGTGCTGCGGGCCGAACAGCGCGGCGAGGCGCGCGCCGCAGCGGTCGGCGAGCACGTCGTGGGCGTAGCGGAAGCGGTGGTCGACGCTCGCCTGATTGCAGAGGAGGCCGATCCGCCGCGCGCGCGCGAGCGGCTCGGGCAACGGCGCGCCGTCCGCGAGGCGGTCGAGCGGGAACCGCGGGGTCGTGTTCATCGGTACAGCAGGTAGCGCGCGCGGCGGGCGCGGAACGCGTCGAGCTCCGCCTGCCACAGGCCGATGGCCTGCTCCGGGTAGGCGCCGGTGCGGAACGCCGCGAACACCTCGGGCTCGGCGAGCAGCCGCGCGAAGCGGTCGACGTCCCAGGTGTCGGGGTAGAGCCGGTGCAGCGCCCAGGCGAGCGTCAGGCCGACGCGCAGCGGATCGATCGCGTCGCGGTCGGTCAGCAGGATCTGCACGCCGCCGCAGCGCTCACCGGCGTGCTTGCTCGACTCGGGCACGAACTCGACCGGCACGAACGCGACGCCCGGGAGCCCGCGCTCCCGCAGCGAGGCCGCGAGCCGCCGGCCGTCGAGCCACGGTGCGCCGACGATCTCGAACGGCGTGTCGGTGCCGCGGCCGACCGACACGTTGGTCGTCTCGACGAGGCCGACGCCGGGATAGAGCAAGGCCTGCGTGAGCGTGCGCATGTTCGGCGACGGATCGACCCACAGCAGGCCGGTGGCGTCCCACAGCATTGCGCGCTGCCAGCCTTCCATCGCGATCACCTGCAGCTCGCAGCCGATGGCGCGCTCGTCGTTCATCATCCGCGCGAGCTCGCCGACCGTCATGCCGTGCCGCAGCGGCAGCGTGTGCGCCGCGACGAACGACTCGTCGCCGGCCGCGAGCACCGGGCCGTCGACCGCGACGCCACCGATCGGATTCGGGCGATCGAGCACGACGAAGCGGAGGCCGTGCTCGGCGGCGGCCTCCATCGCGAGCCGCATCGTGGAGATGTAGGTGTAGAAGCGGCAGCCGATGTCCTGGATGTCGAACACCAGCGTGTCGAGACCCTCGAGCATCGCCGGGGTCGGCTTGCGCGTCTCGCCGTACAGGCTGTGGATGCGCAGACCCGAGCGGTGCGTCGCATCGTCGATCCGGGCCTGGTCGAGCAGGCCCTCGAAGCCGTGCTCGGGCGAGAACAGCACCTGCAGGTCGACGCCGTCGGCGGCGAGGAACACCTCGACGATGCCGCGGCCGTCGGCGGTGCGGCCGGTGTGGTTCGAGATCAGCCCGACGTGACGGCCGCGCAGCGGTTCGAAACGTGCGGCGACCAGCACGTCGAGGCCGGTGCGCACGACGGCGGCGGGCTCCTGCTGGGCGGCGCTGACGGCCGCGCAGGCGAGCAGCGCGGCGAGCGGGCGGGTGGCGTGGTTCATGAGCGGGAGCTGGGGCGGGGGCCTGGGAACAGCAGCGCGGCGAGCGTTCCGCAGGCGAGCGTCGCGCTCGACCCGAGCAGCGCATACCACGGCCAGGCGAGGCCGTCGAGGCCCGGTGCGAACGCCGCGAGCGCCCAGTCCGGGCCGACGCGGGCCAGCAGGTCGAAGCGGACCTCCGACACGATCGCGGTGCCGGCGACGAGACCGATCAGCGCGGCGGTCTGGCCGCAGCGGCGCACGAAGATACCGAGCAGGAACACGCCGAGCACGATGCCGGTCGTGAAGCTGGCGATCGCCAGCACGGCGTTGACGATCGACTCGTCCAGGTGTCTGCCACGGATGCCGACCAGCACCTGCAGCGCGCCGAACAGCACGACGAACAGCCGCGCCGTCACCAGGCGCTCGCGGTCGCCGGCGTGCGGGCGGAACAGCGGGTGCCAGATGTCGTTCGACAATGCGGTCGCCGACGAGTTCAGGGAGCCCGACAGCGTCGACATCGCGGCCGAGAACACGGCCCCGAGGACGATGCCGAGCACGCCGCGGGGCAGCTCGTTCACGATGAAGGTCGTGAACACGCGGTCGTCCTTCGCGAACACCGGGACCGGGTCCTGCTGCGCGTAGAACACCGCGAGGCCGACGCCGATCAGCAGGAAGAACGCGAATTGCAGGATCACGACGATGCCGCTCGCGACGAGGGCGACCGACGCGTGCGCGCGACTCTTCGCGGCGAGGTAGCGCTGCACCATGAGCTGGTCGACGCCGTGGGTGGCGACCGCCAGCACCGCCCCGCCGATCAACCCCGCCCACAGGTTGAAGGCGTTACCGAGGTCGAACGAGGTGTCCAGGATGCGCAGCTTGTCGACCGGGCCGGCCGGCGTCGGGAAGGCGCGCGCGGCGTCGAGGAACCCGTCGAGTCCGCCGTCGATGCGGCCGAGCAGGATCCACGCCGCGATCGCGGCGCCCGCCATGTAGACGACGAACTGCACGAAGTCGGTCCAGATGACCGCGCGCATGCCGCCGACGAACGTGTAGACGACGGTCGCGGCGCCGAGTCCGATCACCGCGTGCTCGACCTGCAGGCCGGCGACCTCCTGGAGCACGATCGCTGACAGGAACAGGCGCAGCCCGTCGGCGAGCGTGCGGGTCACGATGAAGAGCAGGCTCGCGATCTGGCGGGTCGCGCCGCCGAAGCGGTCGCGCAGCAGCTCGTAGGCAGTGAACAGCTCGCCCTTGAAGTAGCGCGGCAGCAGCAGCAGCGTGACGACGACGCGCCCGATCGCGAAGCCGAGCGGGAGCTGCAGCCAGGCGAGGTCGTGGCGGTAGGCGTGGCCCGGGATGCTCAGGAAGGTCACCGTGCTGGTCTCGGTCGCGACGATCGAGAACAGCACGAGCCACCACGGGATGCGGCGCTCGCCCAGCATGAAGTCCGCGGCACCGGTCTGGCGGCGGCCCATCCACAGGCCGAACGCGACCATCGCGAGCAGGTAGGCGGCGAGGATGGCGAGGTCGAGCGTGGCGATGCGCAATCTGGGCTCCTGAGCGGCGTGAGCGACAGTGCCCGCAGGCTATACTCGCGACCCGACTGCTCCACCGCGCGGCCCGGATTTCCGCGGCCCCGACGGCCGTCGCCCCCCCGATGCAACCCGATCTCTCGACCGACGCGCCGGCCGCCGTCTGCGGCGGCTCGGGGCTCACGCCGGCACAGCTCGAAGCGTTCCACCGCGACGGATTCGTCGGCCCCATCGACGTGCTCGACGACGCCGGCGTCGCGCGCGCACGCGCGGCGCTCGACGCGCTGCTGCCGCGGCTCGGGGAGCTGGAGCCGGAGCTCTACGAGGTGGAGGCCGCGTGGAGCGAGCGTCCCGACGAGGTGGTGTGTCACTTCCTCGGCGGCTGGCTCGTCGAGCCGGTGCTGCGCGAGCTGGTGTTCCACCCCGCGATCACCACGCCCTGCGCCGACGCGCTCGGCGTCGACCGGCTGCGGTTCTGGCACGACCAGGTGTTCTACAAGCCGGCCGGCCACCCGGGAGTGGTGCCCTGGCACCAGGACGAGTCGTACTGGACCCGCACGGCACCGGCGAACCACGTGACGCTGAACCTGCTGCTCGACGACGCGGACGACGCGAGCGGCTGCCTGATGTTCGTGCCGGGCAGCCACCGCTTCGGGCTGCTGCCGCCGCTGCCGTTCGACAGCCCGCTGGAGGCGATCGCCGAGCGGCTGACTCCCGAGCAGCGCGCGGCGTTCCGGCCGTGGGCCGTGCCGGTGCGCGCCGGGCAGGCGACGCTCCATCACTGCCGGACGCTGCACGGCTCGGGGCCGAACCGGTCGTCGCGGTCGCGGCGGGCGCTCGTGTTCAACTACATGGGGCCCGACACGCGCGTCGCGGATCCCAGCGGTGCGCCGTTGCTGCGCGGCGTGGCGCCGCTGCCGTTCGGCGCGCTGGTCGAGGGGCCGCACTTCCCGATCGTGCTCGACCGCCGTGCCGGCGCGCCGGGTGGCGCATGAGCGACGGCGCGCCGCAGGCGCCCCGCGAGCGGCTGCTCGCGCTCGACGCGTTCCGCGGCGCGACGATCGCCGCGATGATCCTGGTCAACAACCCCGGCACGTGGTCCGCGATCTACCCGCCGCTCGAGCACGCGGCGTGGCACGGCTGGACGCCGACCGACCTGATCTTCCCGTTCTTCCTGTGGATCGTCGGGGTCGCGATCACGCTGTCGCTCGGCCGCCGCGCCGAGGCGGGCGCGGCGCGCGGGCCGCTGCTGCGCAAGATCGCGGTGCGGACGCTGTGGCTCGTCGGCCTGGGGTTGTTCCTGTCGGCGCTCGGCGGTGTGCTGCCGGCCCTGCTCGGGCTGGGCGCGCGGTCGCTGGGCGACGCCTTCGCGCATTGGCGTTTCCCCGGCGTGCTGCAGCGGATCGGCGTGTGCTACGCGGTCACCGCGACGGCCTTCCTGCTGCTGCCGCGACGCGCGCTCCCGTGGCTGTGCGGTGCGTTGCTGGTCGGCTACCACCTGCTGCTGACGCAGGTGCCGGTGCCCGGGCACGCGGCTCCCGATCTCGACGACAAGGCGGGCACGATCGCGAGCTGGGTCGACCTGCAGGTGTTCGGGCCGGGGCACATCTGGCTCCAGGCGCGCGTCTACGACCCCGAGGGGCTGCTGAGCACGCTGCCGGCGATCGGGACATGCCTGTTCGGCGTGTTCGCCGGGGGCCTCGTCCGTTCGACCGCGGCCCTCGAGCAGCGCGTGCTCCGGCTGTTCGTGCACGGGTCGCTGCTGGTCGTGCTCGGCTACGTGTGGAGCCTCGCGCTGCCGATCAACAAGGCGCTGTGGACCAGCAGCTACGCGGCGCTGACCGCCGGTCAGGCGGCGTGCGCGCTCGCATTGTGCCTGTACGCGTGCGACGTGCGCGGCATCCGGCGGTGGGCCGCGCCGCTGCGGATCTACGGCGTCAATCCGATCACGGTGTTCGTCGGGTCCGGCGTGCTCGCGCGCGTGCTCGGCTGGATCGACGTCGGGACGCGCGGCGGCCGGACGGTGACCGCGCGGAGCTGGCTCTACGACGAGGTCTGGGCCGCATGGCTCGGGCCCGGCGAGCTCGCGTCGCTCGCCTATGCGCTGACCTGGGTGCTCGGCTGGCTCGCCGTGCTGTGGGTCATGGACCGGCGCGGCATCCACCTGAAGATCTGACGCGGCCCGCGCCCGCCCTGCTCATTCGTATTGGGTGCTCACTTGTATTGGATCACGGCCGGGTTCGTGACCTGGATGCCGGCCGGTCCCGACGCGATGCCGTGGAACACGAGCAGCGCGCCGACGGCGGCCCCGGTGTTCGGGTTCGGCAGCGTGAACGGGAAGTAGCCGAACTGGTCGGTGATGCCGAGCAGCCCGGTGACGGGCACCGCGAGCTGCGCGTTGGGGATCGTGAAGATCGTGTTGAAGCTCGCCGTGCCGAACAGGCTGCGGACGTCCAACGAGCTCGTGACGGAGCCCGGCGTGAACGGGCCGATCGTCATCGCCAGGAACATGCCGGCATTGGGCGGGCCGAAGAAGTCGAGCGTCACCGACGCGGCGGTCTGCGGCAGCGCGCCGAAGTCCGCGACGTCCGCGACCGCCGGCACGTACGGCAGCTCCTGCGGGAACACCTGCAGGCCGAGCAGCGTCGGCTGGAAGTTGCCGACGTCGAGCTGTACGCCGAGCCACGAGCCGTCGGCCGGAACGCCGGAGGTCGTCGAACCGCACCGCACGCCGTTGATCGTCGCGATCGCGCCCGGCAGCCCGACCAGGTTCGGACCGGTCGTGAAGATCGAGCCACCCCAGGTGCCCTGGTCCCATGTGAACACGAGGTTCGGGACCGTGACGGGGTTGCCCTGCGGATCGGTGAACGCCGACAGCAGCGTGCCGCCGTTGGGGTCGAGGTCGAGACCGACCAGATTGGTGGTGCGCTGTGCGGCGGTGCTGCCGTCGATCGGCGTGCCGTCGTTCCGGAACGCGCCGGCGTTGGTCTGCACCATGTCGCGGATGCTCGGCGTGCCGTTGGTCTCCTCGAACAGCAGCATCGCGGAGTCGGCCAGCACCGCCGCGACGTTGCCGCGCGCGTCGTAGGTGATCGCGGCGGCCGGGATCATGCAGATCGAGCCGTCGTTGCAGAACTGCGTCGTCTGGTTGCCGTTGACCCAGTGGCCGCCCTCTGCGGGGCTGTAGTACAGGTTGCCCTGGGCGTCCTGGCACAGCGCGCTCGCACCGCTGGTGAACGAGCCGCTCTGCATTCCCATCGCGGTGTCGAACAGCGTCTGTGTGATGAAGAACTCCAGGTTGCCGTTCTCGGTCAGGCGGACGAAGTCGCCCTGCCGGAGCGTGACCGTCGCACCGGCGTTCCGGTCGAACACGACGAAGCGGCGCGCCTGGGCGGGGTCGTCGCGCACGGTCCAATAGACACGGCGAACGTCGTGGCGCGCCTTGTCGGCGTGCTTGACGAACAGGCCGCACTTGTTGATGCGCTGGAAGTAGGTCTTGAAGCCGGCGTAGAACGTGTAGTTGCGGTTGCCGGCCGGATCGCCGAGGAACGCCTCGTCGCCGGTGGCCGGCAGCCAGCAGCGGGCGACCGCACCGGCGCCCGGCGTCACGGTCGTGATCGCGAACTCGGAGAGCTGGTTGATGCTGCCGCCCGGCCGCTCGTTCACGGCGTCGAGTCCGACGAACGGGAAGCGGCCGCAGTAGATCAGCGAAGCGCGGTTCTGGGCGGTCAGCGGCGAGGGCGCGAGCGCCAGCGCGGCGAGGAGTGCGCCAGTCGTGATCGCGCGGATCGGGAGTGGGCGTGCGCGCATGAGGGAATCTCCGGTAGGGGGGTGCGCGACCGGGGGCCACGGATCCGGAACCGCGGCCGCACGGAGCGGGCAGGCGCGCGGGGCGAGCGCCTGCGAACCTGGAGGGATACGCAGTGACGGACGACTCGACCAGATCGGGAATTCCGCAGCCTGCCGCGGCACGTCGGCCCGCGCAGCGTGCGTCGTATACTCGGGGTCTCCGCCATGAATCGACTCCGCACCTCTCTGCTCGCTGCGCTGCTCGCCGCGGCCGGCGCGACGCCCGGCGCCGCGCAGCAACCCTCCACCGACGTCGGCGTCGGGCTGTTCCCGTTCCTCGTCGGCAACATGGACAACCGCGTCCGCGAGGTCGTCGACAAGTGCGTGCAGACCGGGGCCGACCACCTGTACGTCAGCGTGTTCCGTGCGACCGGCCGGCTGACCGGCGACCTGTGGATCACCGACCAATCGGCCAGGTGGAATCCTGCGTGGGGTGCCGTGCGGCCAGGTGGAGCGGGCATCGACCTGCGCTCGCTGATCGGCTACGCGCGGTCGCGGGGCATCCGCGTGATCGGTGTGCTCCGCTGCTTCGACGATGCCGTGCAGCCCACCGACCCTGCGCACCGGCAGTACCTTCTCGACGTGATCGGCTGGTTCGTGGACGACGTGCAGCCGAACGGCGAGCCGACCTACGACCTCGATGGCTTCGCGCTCGACTACGTGCGGTTCGTCGGCACGTCGAGCGGGAACGATCCCCGGCCGGTGACCGACTTCGTGCGGGACGTCAGTTCGCGCATCGGCGTGCTCACGCTGCACGCCTACCTGATCGCGAACCGCTACTCGTTCGACGGGCCGACCTACGACGGGCGGTTCCGCGACTACGCGAGCACGATGGCGATCCTGCGCAGCGACTACGGCCAGGACTGGGCCGCGCTGTCGCAGTACCTCGACGTGCTGATGCCGATGTGCTACACGGCGGACGGGTCGATCTACAGCACGTACGCGCTGCACCAGGCCTACGTGAGGACCGCCGCGCTGTACGCGAACCAGGCGGCGGCGCCGTATCCGAGCGTGCGCGTCTGCCCGGTGGTGAAGACCTACTCCAGCAGCGGTGAGACCACGACGCCGCTGACGGTCGAGGCGTCGATCACCGGTGCGCTGCTCGGCAATGGCGACGGCTACCAGACGTTCCGCTACGCGACCACGGATCCGACCTGGTGGCCGAAGGTCCAGCAGTACGCGGTGCCGGGCTCGAACTTCCCGACGCCGTCGTTCACGGCGCAGGCCGCGGGCCTGTCGGTGACGTTGGATCCGAGCGCGTCGTTCGACCCGGACCAGCCCACCAACACGCTGCAGATCCGCATCGACTGGGACGGCGACGACGTCTACGAGACGCCGTGGCTCCCGCTGGGGACGCAGCGGTACGTGCTGCCGGCCGCGGGGACCTACTGGATCGGGATGCGCGTGCGGGATGCCGACGGGCACGAGTCGGCCACCCGCCGGCGGGTCGTCGCCAGCGTCTCGTTCACGGGCTCGGGGAGCTTCCACTACGCGAGCCAGGGCAATCCGCTGTCGTTCACGCTGGACGCCGGTGCGGGCGCCGCCGGCTACGCGTACGCGGTCCTCGGATCGACTTCCGGCTCGTCGCCCGGCACGACCTGGCAGGGTGTGCACGTTCCGCTGAACGTCGATGCGATCACGGAAGCGCTGGTGATGGCTGCGAACACGCCGCTGTTCGCGAACGCGATCGGCGTGCTCGACCCGCAGGGTCGCGCGGTCGCGACGTTCGCAGCACCCGCCGGCGTGCTGACGCCGCTCCTGTTCCGGCCGATGGTGTTCGCGGCGATCGGCGCCGATCGGCAGGGCAACGCGGCGTTCGCGACCAGCGCGTTCCCGATCCTGATCGTGCCGTGAGCCGCAGCCGCCCTGGGCGGCTCGATCCGCTCACAGCGGCGCGGGCACGTCGTCGACGAGCGTGTCGACGACGAGATCGGCGAGCGCCCGACGCACGGCGACGTGTGCCTGGTTGTCGCGCGTCGGGTGCACGCGGTTGGTCAGCAGCACGATCGACAGGTCGCGGCGCGGATCGCACCAGACCGAGGTCCCGGTGAAGCCGGTGTGGCCGTACGAGCCGGGCGACAGTCGGCTCCCACCCGAGCCGTCCGGCGTGAACAGCGCCCAGCCGAGCGCGCGGTTGCCGTCGCCGACGATGCCGCCGGGCGACGTCGCGACGTGGACGGTCGCGGGCGACAGCCAACCGCGGCCGCCGCCGAGGAACGCCTGGGCGACGCGGGTGACATCGTCGGCGGTACCGAACAGCCCGGCGTGTCCGGACACGCCGCCCATCGCGGCGGCGTTCTCGTCGTGGACGCGGCCGCGCACCAGCTCGCCCCGCCACGCGCACACCTCGGTGGGCACCGCGTCGAGCGGTCGTGCGCCGTTCGCGAACGTCGCCTGCATACCGAGCGGTGCGAACACCTCGCTCTCGCACAGCTCGACGAACGGTCGGCCCCCGCCGCGCTCGTCGCAGAGCATCAGCAGCATCATGCCGAGGTCGCTGTAGCGGTAGGCGGTGCCGGGCGTCGCGACCAGCGGCTCGCGGACGACCGCGTCGAGGACCGCGTAGCTGCCGGCGAGCTGCCGGAAGTAGCGCCGGAAGGGCGGCAGGCCGGCGGTGTGCGTCAGCAGGTGGCGGACCGTGACGAGGTCCTTGTCGCCGCCGGCGAACGCCGGCACGAGGTCGTGCACGCGCGCGTCGAGCGCGAGGTCGCCACGGTCGGCCAGCCGCAGCGCGACCGGCGTGGTCGCGCAGACCTTGGTCAGGGACGCGAGGTCGAAGCGTGCGTCGAGGCCGATGGCGGGGGCGTCCGGCGCGTAGGTCTCGGTGCCGAGCGCGACCTCGGCGACCACGTTGCCGCGCCGCGCGACCATCGCGACGGCAGCGGGGAACGCGCGGGCATCGATCGCGGCGCGCAGCAGCGCCGTGATGCGCTCGGGCAGGTCGGCGGCGAAGCCCTCGCTCTGCGGACGCACGCGGGGCAGCGCTGCCGGGGTCGGCGGCAGGCGCGTCTCGCCCGCGCCGGTCGCGCACAGCCCCGGCACGCTGACCGGCATCCGGCCGACCAGGCGTCCGGTGCCGAGCAGGCCGTCGACGACCGCACGCTCGGTGTGCGGAGAGCCGTGGAACGCACAGATGACGGTCGCGCCCGCGTGCGCGTGGCGCAGCGCATAGGGATCGCCGAACACGGCGGTCACGTGGCTGTGGGCGAGCTCGGCGAGGCCCTGCAGTACGTCGTCGAGTCCGCGCAGCGGCCGGCGAGCGCGGTCGGCGCGGTCGTACACGAGGCTCAGCACGAGGTCGCCGCGCGCGTCGGCGCGGCCCACCGCGGCGAGCGCGGCGGCGCGATCGTCGGGCGACGACGCGCCGTGCAGCGCGTGCACCTCGACGAGCATGCCACCGTCGCTCAGCGCGTCGGCGAGCGCGCGCCCGGCGTCGGGCGCGGCGTCGGGCGTCAGCACGACGAGCGCGACCGGTCCGGGACGCAGCGGGACCAGCGCGCCGGGATCGCGCAGCAGCGTGACCCCTGCGGACGCGATGCGGCCGGCGAGCGCGCGGTGCTCGTCGCACGCGACGACCGCCCGCCAGTCGTCGGCGGGCAGGCCGCCGCCGGCGAGCAGACCCGCGCGCTCCTTCGCGCGCAGCACGCGCAGGCACGCTTCGTCGAGGCGGCTCTGCGGCACGCGACCCGACCGCACCGCGGCGCACAGCGCATCGCGCGTCGCGACCGGGTCGCGCGGCATCAGCAGCACGTCGGCCCCGGCGAGCAGCGCGCGCACCGCGGCGTCCGCGCTGTCCTTCAGCGCGCCCATGTCGAGGGCGTCGGTGACGATCAGGCCATCGAAGCCGAGCTCGGCGCGCAGCAATCCCGTGAGAACGCGCGGCGCGAGCGTCGCCGGCTCGTCGGGCGCGAGGCCGAGGCCCGGCACCGCGAGGTGGCCGGTCATGATCGCGCCGAGCCCGGCGTCGATCGCCGCGCGGAACGGGACCAGCTCGACGGCGTCGAGGTGCGCGCGATCGCCGGGCACGGTCGGCAGCGCCAGGTGCGAGTCGGTGTCGACGTCCCCGTGGCCGGGAAAGTGCTTGCCGGTGGCGAGCGCGCCGGCGTCCTGGCAGCCGCGCACGAACGCGGTGCCGAGCCGCGCGACCGCCGCGGGGTCCTCGCCGAACGAGCGGACGTTGATGATCGGATTGCGCGGGTCGCTGTTGACGTCGAGGACCGGCGCGAACACGTGGTGGAAGCCGAGCGCCCGCGCCTCGATCGCGGTGACACGCCCGGCCTCGCGCGCGAGCTCGCTGGAGCCGGTCGCGCCCCACAGCATCGGCTTGCCGAGGTCGGTGGTGCCGGTCAGCCGGAACGACAAGCCGGTCTCGAAGTCGCCCGCCATCAACAGCGGCACCTTCGCGGCGCGCTGCAGATCGCCGACGAGACGGGCCGCGGTCTCGGCGTCGCCGAGCGACAGGATCACGCCGCCGATCGCGGGATCGGCGATCCAGCGGCGGAGCTCGGCGGCGCGCGCGTAGTCCAGGTCGTCGCGCGTCAGGCTCCAGCACATCAGCAGCTGGCCAGCGCGCTCCTCGAGCGTCAGCTCGGCCAGCAGCCGCTCGGCGCGGGTCGTCTGTGCGGCGAGCGGTGCGAGACAGACAGCCGCCAGGGCCGGCAGCAGCAGGGTCGACCTCATGGCCGATCACTCTGCGCGCTCGTGGCCGCGCGAGAAAGCCCGGGCGCGCGCGATTCGGCTTTGCCGTCGCGCCGTGCCCGGGCGGGCATCGGGACGGGGTGGCTCAGACACCCAGGACGATGCGCAGGCCGTCGGTGTGGAACACCGGGACCAGCAGCGGCAGGTAGCCGGGGTCGACCTGCAGGTACTGGCAGCCGACCTCGATGCCGCACAGCACCGGGTTCGTCGGCACCGGCAGCGGCAGGCTGGTGTTGCCCGAGCCATCCGTCGGCAGCGTCGGCGACACGAACGAGTCGACCCAGATCGCGAAGCCGGCCGGTGCGAACGGGCCGAGGACCAGCGGCGTGGTGCGCTCGAGACCGATGAACAGCACCGCGGCGCTGTTCGGCAGCAGGCGCGCGCCGTCGATCGAGATCGTCGTGCCGAGCACCGGTGCGGCATTGGTCGAGATCACCGGCGTCAGGCCGCCGCTGCTGGCCAGGGAGGTGCCGTAGTGGTAGGTCACCGCCGGGTTGCAGGCGGTCACCGACAGCAGGTCGAACGTGAACGGGCGGGCCGTCAGGTTGTTCGCCACGCCCTCGCGGTAGCTGATGTAGACGCCGCGGTCGACGGCGGCGACCGTCGTCGTGAACAGGGTGCCGTCCGGGGCGCCGTAGGTGCCGCCGAAGCGCGCGGTGGCGGTGGTGCCGTTGATGTCGATCAGCAGGCGCTGCCAGCCGTCGTTGACACCGGCCGCGATCGGGATCGAGCCGACGACCGTCGCCGGGGTGATCGCGCCGGCACCGATGCCGCCGTCGTTGCGGTCCATCAGGTAGAGGATCGCGCCCTGATCGTCGTGGACCAGCGTCCACACGAGGCCGGTGTCGCCGTTCGCCGTGAACAGCAGCGCGCCGGTCGGATCGGGGAAGTTGAAGAACGTGCCGGACGTGCCCGCGCCGAACGACCACATCTCGAGCTCACCGGTCAGCAGCGGCGCCGACGGGATGTAGACGAACGCCTCGATGCGGACGTTCATCGTCGGATCCGCGAGGCGCATCGTGTGGTCGCCACCGCCGGACGGGTCCCACGCGACCGCGGCGAGGCCGCCCTGCGGCGATGCGGCGATCGCGGTGGTGTTGTTCGCGTCGGCGATCGTCGGGTCGATGACGCGCGGCCGGACGAAGGTGCCGCCGAACGTCGTCAGGTCGTTGCCGACGGTCAGCGAGTCGAAGTCCTGGAACACGACGCCGATCGCCGGCTGGTCGTTGCTGGTGCCCGGCGACCACGGCTGCATGCGGAAGTCGTTGCCGTTGTTGTTCGTGTCGAAGCCGTCGCGCAGGCGGCACCATGCGGTCGGGATGGACTCGGTCAGCGTGAAGTTCGCCCAGACGCCCTCGCCCTCGGCGAGCGCCGGGTTGAACAGGCCCTTGTTGGCCTCGTAGATCAGCGTGTCGACGATGTTGTTCGACGGGTCGAAGATCGTGATCGACTCGTTGTCGTTCTGCAGGAACCCGCCGGCGAGCACGAAGTTGACGTTCGGCACGGCGGCATTGCCGACCACGAGGAAAGTGCCCGCGGGCATCACGGTGTTCGCGGGGAACGCGAACGTGAAGTTGACGCCGTTCGAGTCGTCACCGACGAGCGTCCAGCCGCTGATGTCCTGCGGCACGCCCGAGCGGTTGTAGATCTCGACGTATTCGAAGTCGTCGGTGCCGGTGTCGTCGTACGCGAACTCGTTGATGACGACCGGTGCGGTGGACGTACCGACGCCGCCCTGCGGCATCATCGCCAGGGCGGTGAGGAGAGTCGTGGAGAGCATTGGATCCTGGGAATGGTGGATGGGACCCGCTCGTGCAGGGTGGCGGCGGCCGGCGCGGTCGCTGCCGTGCAGAACCCGGACGGCGTGGCCGCCGGTGAGGATCGAGCGAGATGAAGGCACCCCAGCGTAGACGCGCCGGCACGCCCGTCCATCAGCCGACCCCCGAGGCTGGCTCGGAGTCGCACCCCGGGACGGCGCCGGGAGCCGGTTCCGGCACGGTGGGCCGTATGTCGGTCGCGCTGGAACGCTGCGCCCGGTCCCGCCACCATGGGGCGGGTCGCCGGCCCGCAGGCGCGGGCCGGCGATCGCCGGGTGCGATGATGAAGATCCGCGTGCGCGTGTTCGCGATGCTGCGCGAGCGGCTCGGTACCGACCAGCTGGAACTGGAGCTGCCCGACGGCACCGACGTCGACGGCGCGAAGCGCCGGCTGAGCGAGCTCGTCGAGGGGCTCGCCGAGCTGCCGCTCGCGGTGGCGGTCGATCGCGAGTATGCGGCGGGTGACCGGGTGCTCCGCGATGGCGACGAGCTCGCGTTGATCCCGCCGATCAGCGGTGGCGCGACGGAGCGACTCGCCTTCCGGTTCGTCGCCGGTCCGCTCGAACCGCGCCCGCTCGAGGCGGAGTGCCGCACCGACCACGACGGTGCGGTGGTCACGTTCGCCGGCGTCACGCGCGACCACAACGACGGCGAGCGCGTGCGCGGCCTCGCCTACGAGGCCTACCGGGAGATGGCGGAGCCGGTCATGGCACGGATCCTCGCGGACGTCGGTGCGCGCCACGCGATCGGTCGCGTGCGCGTCGAGCATCGGCTCGGCGAGGTGCCGATCGGCGAGGCCTCGGTGATCGTCGTCGTCGCCGCCGCGCACCGCGGTCCGGCGTTCGAGGCCTGCCGGGAGATCATGGACCGCCTCAAGGCCGAGGTGCCGATCTTCAAGAAGGAGTGGCTCGCCGGCGACGGGGGCGGCAGCCGTTGGGTCGGCGAGCTGCCGAGAACCGCGGAGTGACGACCGTGACGCCCGGCGGAATCGGGTGAACGGTGCTCCGATCGGGGCGCGGCGCCGCGTAACCTCGGCGCCGTATCCACCATGAAGATCCGCAGCGAACCCTTCGGCTCGTCCCTGTCCCGCGTGGAACTCGCGATCGCGTTCGCACCGGAGCGCGGCAGCCCCGACCTCGGGCCGGCGCTGGCCGACGCGGTCGAGCGGTGCAAGAACACCGGTGACGTCACCGGAGCGCCGCGATCGTTCGCGTTGTTCCACCGGCCGGACGGCGCCAGGAGCGAGCCGAAGCGGCTCGGCTTCGTCGGCATCGGCAAGCCGAAGGAGATGACCAGCGAGTCGCTGCGGCGCGCGGCGGCGGTCGCGCAGGCGCGCGCCGAGGATGCCGGCGTCGCCTCGTTCGAGCTGCTGGTGACCGAGGCGGACCACGGCGAGGTCGGCGCGTTCGACGCCGGGCTGGCGGTCGCCGAGGGAATCGCCCTCGGCGCCTACCGCTACGAGCCGCCGCGGAAGGAGAAGCCGAAGCCGCGCAAGGCGCAGGCCGCCGCGGTGCGCTACGCGGGCACGAGGGCCGCGGACTTCGACAAGGGGCTCAAGCTCGGCGTGCTGACCGCCGCCGCGACGGTGTTCGCGCGCGACATCGAGAACCTGCCCGGCAACATCGCCAACCCGGCGCGCCTCGCGCAGGAGGCGAAGAAGCTCGGCGGTGCGAAGATCGCGGTGAAGGTGCTCGAGAAGCGCGACATGGAGCGCCTGAAGATGGGTGCGTTGCTCGGCGTCGCGCGCGGCAGCGCCGAGGCACCCAAGCTGATCCTGCTCGACTATGCGCCGGCGGGCGCGAAGCGCACCGTGTGCGTGGTCGGCAAGGGGCTGACGTTCGACTCGGGCGGCATCAGCATCAAACCGTCCGCCAAGATGGACGAGATGCGCTACGACATGTGCGGCGCCGGCGCGGTACTCGGGCTGTTCCACGCGATCGGCAAGGGTGCGCTGGCCGGCGCGCGGGGTCGGACGCGCATCATCGGCATCGTCGCCGCGGCGGAGAACATGCCGGACGCCGCGGCGCAGAAGCCCGGTGACGTCGTGCGCGCGATGGACGGCACGACGATCGAGGTGCTGAACACCGACGCCGAGGGACGCCTCGTGCTGGCCGACGCGCTCGCCTATGCGGTCAAGGAGTACGCGCCGGAGCGGATCGTCGATCTGGCGACGCTGACGGGCGCCGTGATCGTGGCGCTCGGCCACGAGGCCGCCGGCATCATGGGCAACGACCAGGGCGCACGTCGACGATCTCGTCGCCGCGGGTCGCGTGGCCGACGAGCCGCTGTGGCAGCTGCCGCTGTGGGCCGAGCACAAGGAGCAGATGAAGAGCCAGTTCGCGGACCTCGCGAACATCAACGGTCCGCAGCACGGCAACGGCACGATCGCCGGCGCGGCGTTCCTGTCGTTCTTCGTCGGTGATGCGAAGTGGGCGCACCTCGACATCGCGGGCACGGCGTGGGGTGGTCGCGCCAAGGACTACTACAAGGCCGGCGCCGCGGGTACGGCGGTGCGGACCCTCGTCCATTGGTGCCGCGCGCTCGGCTGATGGAGTTGCGGCGGTGGCGCGGCGCTGTCGCTGCCGCGGTGGTCGGCGCGCTGGCGGTGGTGGCGTGCCGCGGCGGCGACGACCGCTCCGCGGCGCGGGAACGCGTACCGGCGCGGTTCGCGCGGGTCGCCGGGAATGCCGTCGCGGTGATCGCGGCGCGCGAGCCGGCAGCGGGCGCTGGCGTCGCCGCGGCGATCGGCGACGACGGGCTCGTGGCGGCGATCGCCGAGGACCTGGTCGCGCGCCTTGCGGGGAGCGCGCGCATCGAGGTGCGGCGCGACGAGGCCACCGGCATCACGGCGCTGCACGCGGTCGGCCTGCAGACCGGCTGGGCCGACCTGCGCGAATCAGTGTCGTTCCAGGACGCCTGGGCGGCGTTGCCGGCGACCGGCTCCGTCGTCGTGTTCGCCGATCTGCAGCTCGCAGTCGACCTCGCGCGGCGCGAGCTCGGCGAGGCGCAGCCGCAGGCGCTGGCGCGTACGACGTTCGATGCGCTGGGCTTCCAGGCGTTCGACTGGTGCATCGCGACGATCGACGGGAGCGGGCCGGAGGACCCGCTGCGCGTCGAGGCGGTCGTGCACAGCAACGGGAGCACGAGCGGCGTGACGGCCCTGCTGCGCGACCCGGGCGGCGCGCCGGCGGTCCTCGCTGACCCGGCCCCCGCTGCGGCGGCGATGCAGCTGCGGCTCGACGCGTTCGTCGATCCCGACGTGGCGCGCGCGGTGCTCGACGAGCTGAGCGCGGACCAGGAACGGTCGCCGCTCGGCGGTGCGCTCGGCTCGTTCGGCGGTGGTCTCCGCAAGCTCGCGGGCGAGCTGCTGGCCGTGGCGGACGGCCGGATCTCGGCCGCGCTCGGGGCGGGCGACGAGCGCGCGGTCGCCGCGGTCGGGCTGCGCGATGCGGCCGGAGCCCGCGCGGTGCTCGACCGCTTCGGACGCCGGGTCGACGACGACCAGTGGCTCGTGTCCGGCGAGTGGTTCGTGCGGATCGACGGCGATCGCGCGGTGCTGCTGTCCGGCGAGGATGCGTCCCTGCCGCCCGCCGGGGTGACGCCGGCGGGCGCTGCGCTGGCGGTCCGGGCGCTCGGTGCCGCGGGACCGCTCGAGCTCGACGTCGCCCGCGAGGGGCGCGCCGTGCTGCGCCTCCGCGGTCGACTACCGCGCTGATCGGGGCGTGCTCTCGGCGGTCGATGCGACGGCCCGCCGTCGTTACCCTTGCGCCGCACGTTCCACCCGGAGCCGAGGGCTGCAGCGATGATCCGACCGTTGGAATCGATCTCGACCGGCGCACACGTCCGGTCGCTCGAGCAATACCGCGCGATGTACGACCGCTCGCTGCAGGATCCGGAGGGGTTCTGGGCGGAGCAGGCCGAGCGGCTGACCTGGTTCCGGCGCTGGGGGCGGGTCGTGCACGACGACTTCTCGACCGCGAACATGCGCTGGTTCGAGAGGGCACATCTGAACGTGTGTCACAACTGCGTCGACCGGCACCTGCCGAAGCGGGCGCAGCAGGCCGCGATCATCTGGGCCGGCGACCACCTCGGGGACTACCGCCACATCACCTACCAGGAGCTCCACGACGACGTGTGTCGCCTGGCCAACGTGCTGCTGCAGCACGGCGTGAAGAAGGGTGATCGGGTGGCGATCTACATGCCGATGATCCCCGAGCTCGCGTACGCGATGCTCGCCTGCGCACGGATCGGCGCGATCCACTCGGTCGTGTTCGCCGGCTTCTCGGCCGAGGCGTTGCGCGACCGGATCGTCGACGCGGACTGCCGGATCGTGCTGACGGCGAACGAAGGCGTGCGCGGCGGGCGCAAGATCCCCCTGAAGGCGACGGTCGATCGCGCCTTGCGCGACACCAACGTCCGCACGGTGCTGGTCGCGCAGCGGACGGAGGTGCCGGTGCCGATGACGCCCGGGCGGGACTTCGACCTCGCCCAGGAGATGGCCCGGCACCGCTCGTACTGCCCGGTCGAGGTCATGGACGCGGAGTCGCCGCTGTTCGTGCTGTACACGTCGGGTTCGACCGGCAAGCCGAAGGGCCTGATGCACACGAGCGCCGGCTACCTGCTGTTCGCCGCGCTGACGCACGAGATCGTGTTCGACTACCGGCCCGGTGATGTCTACTGCTGCGCGGCGGACGTCGGTTGGATCACCGGGCACAGCTACATCGTGTACGGGCCGCTCGCCAACGGCGCTACGACGGTGATGTTCGAGTCGGTGCCGACCTGGCCCGACCCAGGCCGCTACTGGCGGCTCGTCGACGACCTGCAGATCGCGCAGTTCTACACGGCGCCGACCGCGCTGCGGGCGATCGCCAAGGCCGGCGACGAGTGGGTGCGCAAGCACTCCCGCAGGAGCTTGCGTGTGCTCGGCAGCGTCGGTGAACCGATCAACCCCGAGGTCTGGCAGTGGTATCACGACGTGGTCGGCGAGAAGCGCTGTGCGGTCGTCGACACGTGGTGGCAGACCGAGACGGGCGGTCACATGATCACGCCGCTGCCCGGTGCGACACCCACCAAGCCGGGGTCCGCGACGCTGCCGTTCTTCGGCGTCCGGCCCGTGCTCGTCGACGACGACGGCAACGAGCTGCACGGGAACGACGTCGCCGGCAATCTGTGTCTGCGCGGTAGCTGGCCCGGTCAGGCGCGGACGATCTGGAACGACCACGAGCGTTTCCACCAGACCTACTTCGGGCACTTCCACGGCCTCTACTTCACCGGCGACGGCTGCCGCCGGGACGCCGACGGCTACTACTGGATCACCGGGCGCGTCGACGACGTGCTCAACGTGTCTGGACACCGGCTCGGCACGGCGGAGATCGAGAGCGCACTCGTCGCGCACGTCGCGGTGGCCGAGGCAGCGGTCGTCGGCATCCCGCACGAGCTGAAGGGTCAGGGAATCTGCGCCTTCGTGCAGCTGGCGGCGGGCCACGAGTGCGCGGAGGACGACCAGCGGGGACTGCTCGACCTGCTGCGCGAGCTGGTGCGCGAGGCGATCGGCCCGATCGCGACACCGGACCGCATCCAGCTCGTGCCCGGGCTGCCGAAGACGCGGTCGGGCAAGATCATGCGCCGTATCCTCCGGAAGATCGCGCACGGTGAGTACGAGCAGCTCGGCGATATCACGACGCTCGCCGATCCGAGCGTCGTCGCGTCGATCGTCGCCGGGCACCGGGACGCGGAGGCGCGATGAGCCGCGTGACCGACGAATTGGGCCGGGTGCGTGCCAGCCAGGATGGGGGGCGCGAGGCTTCGAACTGGGTGCACCCGCAGTTCCTCGACCGCTGGTCACCGCGCGCGCTGCTGCCGGAGCCGATTCCGGCCGACCACGTCGAGAGCCTGCTGGAGGCGGTCCGCTGGGCGCCGTCGTGCTTCAACGAGCAGCCCTGGGTCGTCGTCTGGGCGACGCGTGACGACCGCGAGGCGCACGCGCGGCTGGTCGAGTGCCTGGCGGAGAGCAACCGCCGCTGGGCGGCGGTCGCACCGCTGCTCGCCGTGCTCGGCGCGCGCACGCGGTTCGCGCGCAACGGCAAGGACAACCGCTGGGCCGACTTCGACGCCGGCTCCGCGTGGCTGTCGCTCGCTCTGCAGGCGGAGGCGCTCGGCTATCGCGCGCACGCGATGGGCGGCTTCGACGTCGAGCGTGCACACGAGCTGCTCGGCTTCCCGCGCGGCGAGGTGCGACCGCTCGCCGCGATCGCCGTCGGTCGCCAGGGGCCGGTCGAGTCCCTGCCCGAGGAGCTGCGCGAGCGCGAACGCCCCTCCGACCGCCGCGCGGTCGACAGCTTCGCGTTCCGCGGCCGCCATCCCCGCTGACCGGCGTCCGGAGGAGTGCGGCTGTGCCGGCCGCTCCGACGTGGTGCGGAGTGCGGCCCGCGCGCAGGAGGAGGGCGCGGCGAAACGTCGGCCCGCGCCACCGCGCTGTGAGTGCGCTCCCGTGCGCGCTTGCGATGGTCGCGGGGCGCCGGGTGTCGGAGACGACCATGTTCGGAATCTCGTTCAGGCCGGCGCTCGCCGGCGTGCTGCTCATCGCCGTCGCCACCTCGGCGGCAACGGCGCAGGACCGTGGGATCCAGCTCATCGGCGCCGCGCGCGCCTCCAACGCGGACATCGACTTCGTCGCGGCGGAGCTCAGCGCCGCGCCGCACAGCGTCCAGGTGTCCGCGCTCCCGTTCGAGTTCGCTCCCGCAGCGCCCTTCACACAGCTCGACCGGCTGGTGCGGAGCGTGCTGCCGAACAAGGCTCGCGGGCGACTGCGGATCGTCGTCTATGGACGCTGGTTCCCGCACGACGCGCGGGGCAATGCGAACCAGGCCGAGTTCTGGGATGCGTGGACCGCGCGCCGCCCGACCGCGGCGCAGACGGCGATCCGCGACGGCTACCTGCTGCGCGTTCGTCAGTACACCGCCTGGGTCGGGGCGACGCGCAACTGGGCGACGTCGGTCGGACTGCTGGATCGGGTGCGCTTCACGTTCGTGCCGGTGCTCGAGGACACCTGCACTTCGGCGCAGAGCGCCGGCTACGCACGGCTGTTGGCTGCGGTGGCGCAGCAGCAGGCGGCTGACGGCAGCGGCTCGACCCAGTTCCGCCGGTCGTGTCTCACCGCCAATGCATATCGGGTTGCCGGCGCGACGCTCGAGCTGCACGGCACGTGGGGTCAGGTGCGGGGTCTGCTGCGGTCGGGCGATGCCTGGTCGAACGACGGCACGGACTACCTGGCGAGCGACTTCGTGCGAGACCAGGGCTCGGCGCGGGCGACGGGAGTGGACGTGCTCTACTGGGACCAGCTCTACAACGGCACGCCTCGCGAGCGCTCCAACTGGGCGGAGCGTACCGTGAATCCGTTCACGGGACCGCGGCGGGCCGTGAAGCGTGCGGACCTCCGCCTCGTCATCCGGAGCTGAGGGCGTCGCGACGCGCGGGGTGCGACGCGGTCAGCCGCCGCCCGCGGGCACGCGCGGTCGCGTGTCGAGCACCCAGACGTCGAGCACCGCGACGGTCCGCGCGGCGGCTTCGCGGAGCTGGTTCCACAGGCGGGTGCGGAGCGGGTAGTCGCGCGAGGGCGGAGCGGCGACGCCGTCGCAGCGGATGCCTTGGGCGCGGGCGAGCCATACCGCCCGCGGAGCGTGGAAGGCATTGGTGACGATCAGGGCGTCGTCGATGCCGTAGATGCGGCGTGCGCGCCAGGCGCTGTCGAAGGTGCGGTAGCCGTGCGGGTCGACGCGGATCGCGGTCGCCGGAACGCCGAGATCGCGGAGGTACGCCGCCATGACGGCGACCTCGTCGTAGCTGCGCTCCACGTCGCGGTCGCCGCTCAGCAGCACCTCGTCGACGGTGCCCGCGGCGAGCAGCGCGGCGGCGGTGTCCAGACGGTCGGCGAGCAGGTTGCTCGGGCCGCGGTCGCGGTGCACGCTGGCGCCCGGCACGATGGCGGTCCGGTGTCGCGGTGCGCTCTCGAGGTCGTGGATCGAGCGGGCGGTCGCCAGCAGGATCCACGCATTGGCGATGACCGGCGGCAGCAGTGGTGCGAGCAGCCCGGCCAGCAGCCATCGTGCGCGGCGGCGTGGTCGCCGCCGCGGTCCGTCGTCGGGTCCCGCCGCCATGGGCGGCAGTCTACGCGCTGGCCGCGGTCGGGCGGAGCCGCGATGATCGCCGCATGGGTGCTGGGATCCTCTGCGAGGTGTGCATCGACTCCGCGGAAGCGGCGGCCGCGGCGACCGCGGGCGGTGCGCAGCGGCTCGAGGTCTGTCAGGCGCTGCCGCTCGGCGGCCTGACGCCGGGGATCGGCATGTTCGTGAGCCTGCGGCGCCGGACGGCGCTGCCGCTGTTCGCGATGGTGCGCGGGCGGGCCGGGGACTTCGTGGTCGACGCCGACGACCTGCGCGGGGCCGTCGAGGAGGCGCGCGCGCTGCGCCTGGCGGGCGCCGACGGCATCGTGTTCGGTGCGCTGACGCCCGGCGGTGCCGTCGACGAGGTCGCCGTCGGGCGCGTCGTCGCCGCGGCAGCGCCGCTGCCGGTGACCTTCCACCGCGCGTTCGACCACGTCGGCGAACCGCTCGCGGCGCTCGATCGGCTGGTGGCGCTCGGCGTCGCGCGCGTGTTGACGTCGGGCGGCGCACCCCGCGCGATCGACGGGGCCGAGCGCATCGCGCGGTGCGTCGGGCACGCGGCGGGGCGGCTCGGCATCGTCGCCGGCGGTGGCGTGCGACCGGATCACGTCGCCGAGCTCGTCGAGCGCACCGGCGTGCGCGAGGTGCACCTGTCGGCCGGCTGCGTTCTGCATCGGCGAGGCGCGCGCCCCGGTTCTGGCGCGCGCATCAGCGGCGGCGCGCTCGCCGACGACGAGCGCTTCTGCTGCGATCCGGCCGTCGTGCGCGCGACCGTCGATGCGTTGCGCGCGGTGCGCTGACGCCGGCGATCAGCAGCCGGTGACGTTCAGCGGCATCGCCTGGCGGGAGAACACGCCCGTCGACGACTTGAGCACGCGGACGTACGGCCGGTGCGCGCCGTCCTCCTCGCGCAGGAACACGTGCAGCACGTGGTCGAACGTGATCATGTAGCGCGCGGGGTCGAACTCGGTGCGGCCCTCGGCGCAGCCCGGCGGGATCAGGTCGATGAACAGCGGCGTGACGCCCCGGTACCGCAGCATGTCGAGCATCGCCGGGATCATGAAGGTCTGCCCGGCCAGCAGCGGGAAGCGGTCGTCGAGTCGGTAGATGTTGTCGAACGCGAGACGCGTGACCTGCGGCTCGTGTTCCTCGCCGACGAACTGCATCAGGTCCGACGTGAACTTGCCCGCACTGATGAACTCGGGGTGCAGGTAGAGCACGCGGAGCTCGTCACGGAACTTGTGGTCGGCGACGATCTGCTGCCGCAGGTCGTTGTCGCGCTCCGCGATGCGCAGCAACGCATCGGTGTCCTCCTTGGTGGAGACCAGCAGCGAGTGGTCGCCGGCCGCGCAGCCCGCGGCGAGGAAGCGCAACGCCAGGTAGGTGTAGCGGGTGCCCGGCTCCGCGAGCAGCACGGTCGACGAGCGCGCGGTCGGGCCGGTCCCGTCGAGGAAGCCCGAGATCAGCGTCGACACGCCGACGTCGAGGACGTCGCGGCCGCGCGCCGGGACGCGACCCTCGTGGCTGTCGCGGGCGATCGACAGCTGGGCGGCGACCGACGGGTAGACGTGGATGCCCGGACCGCGCTCGTTGCGGGCGCCGAGGTAGGTGTCGCGGATCACGCCGCGCCCCGCGATCGAGAAGTGGTGCGGACCGCGGTAGTAGTACTGATGGCGCGCCTTCTGGATCTCGATCGTGCGCGCCTTGAACTGACCGGCCTGGTCCTGGAACGACAGCTCGATCAGCACGTCGGTCGAGAACTCCTCGGCGCTCGGGATGCGCATGTCGTTCGCGTCGGTCGTCTCCTGCACGAACACGCCGTGCACGCCGAGGCGATTGAGCTTGCGGCGCGTCGCGAGCAGCGCGCGGCGCTTGCCGTAGTAGTCGAGACCGGTCAGCAGCAGGCCGACGTTGTCGACGCAGACCATCCGCACCGGGCCGGCCAGGCGGTGGTTCTCGACCTCGGCGAGGATCCAGTCGATGTCGACCGAGCTCGCGGGGCTCTCGTTGTCGAGGGCGGCCGGGGTCGCCTGGGTCAGCACCAGGCGCGACGTGCCCTTCTCGGTGGTCGCCTCCAGCACCAGCTTGTGGCTGACCTCCTCGGGCAGCAGGCGGACCTGCGCCCGCGTGCCGTGGTAGCCGAAGTCGTAGGCGAGCTTGCGGAACAGGCTGCGCGGCGTGTGCTCGACGGAGTAGTAGAGGCACGTCGAGCCGTCCTCGGCATTCAGCCACTGCCGGGCGACCAGCTCGAGGCCGAGGATCGTCTTGCCGGAGCCGGGCCCGCCGGTGAGGAACACGAACGCCGCGCCTTCCTCGGGGAACCGGATTCCGCCGGCGAGGATGGCATCGAGGCCGTCGATGTGGGTCTTGATGACGTCGAACAAGAGGGGCCCTCCGCGGGCATCGACAGCCAGCCCGGAGCGATCGGCGCGCCCCGACCAGGCCCGGACCGGCGCGGCGACGAGTCGGCCGCGGGGGTGCGGGAGCGCGCGCGAGGGGGCGCGCAGGTTGGCAGAGACGCGAGGGTTCCGGGCTGGGACAGCCGGTCATCATCCCCGTCCGGGGCGGGGGATGCCAACGTCGGGATCGTCCGATCGGCGCGCGCGACTGCGCGGTTCCCGGTTGCGCCGGCCGCGGCCGCGGCGCAGGCTGGCGGCGTGCTCGATGCCCCCGAGGACTTCTGCCGACTGCTGCTGTTCCGCCACCCGGAGCTGGCACCGGACGACGCCGGCCGCGCGATCGGCGCCGGCCACGCCCGGCTCGGCCGCCGCGGTGAGCGGGCGATCCTGCGCTGGCTCGAGCTCGTGCAGGAGCTGCCCATCGACGCCGCGTTCGCCAGCGACCAGCCGCAGTGTGCGGACGCTGCGAGCGCCCTGGCGATCGCCAAGGGGATCGAGTGTCGCACCGATCCGCGGCTGCGCGATCAGAGCCTCGGGCAGTGGGAGGGGCGGTCGTGGGAGGCGATCGCCCGGGAGGATCCCGATCGCGTGCGGGACTTCTTCACCGACTTCGGCGAGGTCGCGGCACCGGATGGCGAGAGCCTCGGGCAGGCGATCGAGCGGGTGCTCGACTGGTGGAGTGATCACCGCGACGAGCTGATCGGCCGGACCGTCGCCGTCGTTGCATCGGGTGCCGTGGTCACCGGTCTGGTGGCCGCGATGCTCGGCATGCGGCTGTCGCGCGCGGTGTGCCTGCAGCTTCCCCCGGCAGGCCTGGGGATCGTCGACATCTACGCGAACGGCATCCGCATCACGGCGTGGAATCCGGACGTGCTGCGGGCGGAGGGGTGACCTCCTGGTGCAGCGCGTGCCCGCAGTGCGGGCAGTAGCTGATCGGCAACGGCGCGGGCGGCGGCGCGGCGGCCGGCTGCTCCTGCCTCGCACGGCGCCGGCGCCGGCCGAGCTCGTCGTGCAGCGCCGCGCTGAGGATGCCGGCCGGCAGGGCGAACACGCCGATGCCGAGGACGGCGATGCCGGCGCCGAGCACGCGGCCGAGCGGCGTGACCGGCACGACGTCGCCGTAGCCGACCGTCGTCAGCGTCGCGACGCCCCACCACATGGCCTTCGGGATCGAGCCGAACGCCTCCGGCTGGGCGTCGCGCTCGGTCATGTAGACGAGCGTCGACGTGACGAGCAGCAGCAGCACGAGCACCAACACGGACGACGCGAGCTCGGCGCGGCGCGACCAGAACGCCTGGCCGAGGGCCTGCAGGCCCTGCGAGTAGCGGCCGAGCTTGGCGACGCGGGCGATGCGTAGCAGGCGCAGCAGGCGCAGGATGCGCAGGTCGAGCCCGTGGGCGTGCACGATCAGCTCGGCGAAGAACGGCAGGATCGCGAACAGGTCGATCAACGCCATCGGCGTGAGCGCCCAACGCAGCCGTGGGAGGGCGCGGTGCGCGAAGCGCGGATCGTCGGGTGCGCTCCACCAGCGGAGCGCGTACTCGAGTCCGAACACGCAGACCGACACGACCTCGAACCACACGTACAGCCGTGGCAGCGGGACGTGCGGTGGCTCGGCGCTCGCGGCGACGATCGCGAGGACGTTGGCGAGGATCAGACCGGTGATGACGGCCGCGAGCACGCTCGCGGCGCGACCCGGCTCGGGGCCGGGCTCCAGGAGCGCTTGGACGCGGGCGCGGAGGGCGGGGCGAGTGGCAGGAGGGTCTTCGTTCACCGCTGGGTGTAGACGGGCATCGAGGCCTTCTTGAGGAACAGCACCGCCATCGCCGTGCGCACCACCATCTGGTCCGGATACATGTCGTCCGGCCAGCCGCCGTCGGGGTGTTGCTGTGCGATGAGCGTCAGCGCGCCCTCGTAGTACCAGTCGCGGCCGTCGAGCAGCGCGACGCCCGACAGCTCACAGGCGCGCTCGAGGCCGTAGAGGTAGTAGTAGACCCAGAAGTACGGCTGCTGGTAGCGCAGCGCGTTCGAGTGCACGGTGAAGTGCTCCGCGAGCCACGCGAAGCCCATCCGGATCGACTCCTCGGCGGACGACGTCAGCTTCGCGCGCGTCACGTCGCAGTCGCGCAGACCGGCGAGGCAGATCGTCAGTCCGGCGATGCCGGCACAGGTCATCGAGCCGTAGACCGGCAGGTCGATGCCGTTGCTCTTCGGCCCCTGGTAGCCCCAGCCCGCGATGCGCGTCGTGCGCTCGCCGGCGGTCGTCGTGCCGCCGCGGCGCTCCTCCTCCCATTGCCGGTAGGTCGACAGGGTCAGCTTGCGCCGCCCGGTGGGCTTCTGCTGGTCGTCGATCAGGTGGTTCGCGGCCCCCTCCCAGACCGTGGACGGGATCGCGATGCCGCAGAGGTGCGCGGAGTAGAGACCGAGCAGACCGTACTGATTGACCGAATGGTCGTAGCGTCCGCCGCGGGTGTAGTTGAAGCGGAGCAGGTAGCCCGCGTCGACGCGCGTGTCGACGTTGTTGAGCAGGATGTTCGTCCATTCCTGCAGCAACGCGCGGTCGGCCTCAGAGGGCGCGCGCTTGTAGGGGCGGTCGATGGTCCCGGCGTGCAGCGACTCGTACTCACCGCGCGGCGCGTAGAGGCGCTCGATCGCCATGATCGCATGGGCGGTCGCGTAGGTGTCGTAGAGGCGGCGGCGACGCAGCTCGTCCAGGCCCCTCGCGACGACGGGGTCGTCCGGCGGCACCTCGGCGTGGAGCAGCGCGAGCAGCGCGAGGGCGAGCCGGCCGGTGTTGTAGGTGCGATCGCCGGTCGGCTCGTTGCGGAGCTCGCGGCCGTCGGGATCGCGGATCTCGGCCTTCAGCTTGTCGGCGCCCCGATGGATGGCGTCGAGCACCGCTTCGTTGAACCACGTGTCGCGGTTCGGGCGCACGTCGGTCAGCGTCCAATCCTCGTGCTGGCCGAGCTGGAACGAAGTGCCCGTCAGCTCGCCCTCGCGCGGCGCGAACTCACCGGTCAGCTCGCTGCGGAACGACGTCACGACGCCGAGCTGGACGTCGAGCCGGCGGTCGATCACGAGGTGCGCGTCGAGCTCGTGCGTGTACTGGGGCTGCACGTAGCCCTCGACGAAGCGCGGCTCGTCGTCGCGGCGGTCGGGCATGCGCGAGCGCAGGTCGACCTCGATGCGCTGATTGCCGTCCGCGTCGGCCTCGGTCGCGCGCCCCTTGAACTGCACGTCGCCGAAGCGCCAGGTGCGGGGCAGCTCGCCGTCGACCGGGTGCGCGAGGATGCCACGACCGAGGTCGAACGCCACGAACGCTGCGAGGTCGCGCAGGTCGATCGGCGGGAGCGCGATGCGCTCGTGGCTCGCGTCGAGCTGACCCTCGCACAGTAAGGGCGGGGAGCGGAACGCGGGGAACAGGCCGTCGCGCAGACGCCGCGCGCCGTCGATGCGACTCTTGACGAGGTTCACGGCCTGCACCGGGTCGCGGAAGCTCCGCTCGCAGACGGTCAGGCCGAGGTCGAAGTGCGACGCGCCGCCGGTGTTCTCGACGCGCACCGCGAGCACGTTGCGCCCGGCGACGAACGCCTCGAGCGCACCCTCGTCGAGCGCGACCCACTGGTCGAGCAGGAAGCGGTCGCCGCGGTAGATCTCGACGCCGTTCAGGTAGACGTCGCAGAGATCGTCGTGCCCGATGAGCAGCACCGCGGCCTTCGGCCCGCGGCGCGGCATCTGGAACTCGGCGCGCACGTCGAGATAGCGCTGGTTCGCCGGCCATGCGGTGCGCTGCCAGCGGTCGCCGAACGGGGTGCGTCCCGATTGCCAGCCCGCGTCGTCGTAGTCCGCGTCCTGCCAGCCGTCCGCGCCGAGGCCAGCGTCGAACACGCGGTAGCGCCAGAGGTGACCACCCTGATCGGCCGCGCGCACGACGTGGCGGAGCGCGGCGTCGCGTTCGACCTCGGGCGGGGCGACGACGAGCGGCTGCGCGCGGCGCTCGTACTGGGCACAGCCGCGCAGCGGCAGCTGCCAGCCCTCCAGCCGGTCGCGGACCGGAGCCTGGGCCTGGGCGGCCGGGCCGACGACGGCGGCCAGGACCGCCGCCGCGAGGGGTAGCAGCGTCGGGCGCATCGCGTCGATCATCGGGGCGGGGTCCGGTGCGGCCAAGGGTCCTCCGCCGCGGCCCCGGGTCGCGCTCGGGTGGATCCCCGCGGGGCGCCCGACTAACGTCGCGGGCTTCCCTCGCACGGAGTCGCCCCGCTTGGCACCGGACCTCGATCGCCGCCGCTTCCTGGCTACCTCGGTAGCCGCCCTCGGACTCCCGTTCGCCGCACGGCCGGGCGGCAGCCGCGAGCCGCAGGAGCCGGTGCGACCGGCGCGACCGGCGGTGGAGCCGGCCGCGACGCCGGCCCAGGAGTCCGCCACGGAGACCCGGCGCGCGGCCGACGCGCCGCTGTTCCGGATCTCGCTGGCGCAATGGTCGCTGCACCGGCGGCTGCGCGGGGAGGCCGAGCCGCGGCTCGACAACCTGGGCTTCGCGGCGCTCGCCGCGCGGCTCGGGTTCGAGGGGATCGAGTACGTCAACAGCTTCTTCCTCGAGCAGGTGCGCGACGAACGCTACGTCGCCGAGCTGCGCAAGGCGGCCGACGACGCCGGCGTCCGCAGCCTGCTGATCATGTGCGACGGGCTCGGCGCGCTCGGTCACGCGGACGCGGCGCGCCGCGAGCGCACCGTCGAGCGACACCGGCCGTGGCTCGCCGCCGCGAAGGTGCTCGGCTGCCACTCGATCCGCGTGAACGCGGAGAGCTCGGGCAGCTTCGAGGAGCAGCAGAAGCTCGCGGCGGACGGCCTGCGGCGGCTCACAGAGCACGCGGCGGAGCTCGGCCTGAACGTGATCGTCGAGAACCACGGCGGCCTGTCGTCGAACGGTGCGTGGCTCGCCGGCGTCATGCGGCTCGTCGACCACGAGCGCTGCGGCACGCTGCCGGACTTCGGCAACTTCCGCGTCGGACCGGACGAGGAGTACGACCGCTACCGCGGGGTCGCCGAGCTGATGCCGTTCGCGAAGGCCGTCAGTGCGAAGAGCTACGCGTTCGACGACCGCGGCGAGGAGACGACGATCGACTACCTGCGGATGCTGCGGGTCGTCGTCGACGCCGGCTACCGTGGCTTCGTCGGCGTCGAGTTCGAGGGCGACGGCCTCGGCGAGGAGGACGGCATCCTGGCGACGAAGCGCCTGCTCGAGCGCGTGCGTGCGAAGCTCGTCGAGTGACCGCGGGCTCACCTCGCCCCGCCAGCGAGCGGATCAGGCGCCGAGCCAGCGCGGCGTCGCGCTGCGGTCGACCTGCGCGAAGAACGACGCGACGTCGGTGTTGGCGCCGCACAGGATCAGCGCGACGCGACCGCTCAGCGCGTCGCCCAGCGGTCCGAACGCGGCGGCCGTCGTCGCGGCGCCGGCGGGCTCGACCGCGAGCTTCAGGTCCTGGAACAGGAGTCGCATGGCCGCGGCGAGGTCGGCATCGTCGACCGCGGCGAGCTCGGCGACCGCGCGGCGGCACAGCGCGAAGGAGTACGGCTCGGCGCGCGGCGCGCCGAGGCTGTCCGCGATCGTGCGGACCGCGTCGATCGCCTGCGGCGAGCCGGCCGCGAAGCTGCGGTGCATCGTGTCGGCGCCGCGCGGCTCGACGCCGATCACGCGACAGCTCGGCTGCGCCAGCGCGAGCGCGGTCGCGACTCCGGCACACAGGCCGCCACCGCCGATCGGCACGATGACCGCGTCCAGCCCGTCGACCTGCTCGGCGAGCTCGAGCCCGAGCGTCGCGGTGCCGAGCGCGATGCCCGGCCCCTCGAACGGGTGCACGAAGCTGCGGGCCTCGGTCGCTGCGATCCGCTCGACCTCGTCGCGCGCCGCGTGCACGGTGGGCACCAGGACCACCTCGGTCCCGGCGGCGCGCACCGCGGCGATCCGGCCGGGGTTCGCGGTCGCCGGCATCACGACCTTCGCCGACGTACCGAGGCAGCGCGCCGCGTAGGCGACGGCGAGCGCGTGGTTGCCGGCGCTGAAGGCGGTCACGCCGCGCTGGAGCGCCGCGGCGTCGAGCTGCTGCATGACGGTCAGCGCGCCGCGCGGCTTGAAGCTGCCGGTGTGCTGCCAGAGCTCGAGCTTGACGAACAGCTCGACGCGGTCGCCGAAGCGCCGTCGCGTGACGTCGGTGTCCCAACGCCATACCGGCGTCGTCTTGACGAGCGCGCCGAGCCGCTCGCGGTTGGCGCGGATCGCCGCGAGGTCGAACGGCGGCTCGGTGGCGGCCGGCGCGCGGGTGCGGTCCGCGTTCACCGCGCGTAGCGTGCGCGGATGCGCGGCACGAGGTAGTCGCGGAAGGCGCTGTCGAGATCGTGCTTGGGCGCGAAGCCGAAGTCGCGGCGCGCCGGGGCATCGTCGACGTCGACCGGCCACGAGTCGACGATCGCCTGGCGCTGCAGGTCGGGCTCGAACGTGATATCGGCGGCCGGGAAGTGCTCGCGCACGAGCGCCGCGAACTCGCCGGCGGTCGGGCTGAACGCGGTGAGGTTGTAGATCGGCGTGCTCAGCTTGCGGCGGTCGATGTCGGCGAGCTGCAGCGTGGCGTCGATCGCGTCCGGCATCGTCAGGAACGGGATGCGGGTGTCCTCGCGCACGAAGCAGGCGTAGTGCTCGCCGCGTGCTGCCGCGTGGATCATCTCCGGCCCGTAGTCGCTGGTGCCACCCGACGGCACGGTGTCGGCGCTGATCAACCCGGGGTAGCGCAGGCAGCGGAAGTCGACGAGGTCGGGGACGCGGTCCTTCGCGAGCTGCCGGTAGTGGTGCATGTAGTAGCGGCCGAGGTGCTCGCAGGCGAGCTTGTTGCAGCCGTACATCGTGGTCGGCGTCAGGTGCTGGTCCCAGCGGATCGTGCCCGCCGCCGTCTTCGTCGCGAGGTCCGGCAGCCCGTGCGCTGCAATGGAGCTCGGGAACACGAACTTGACCGGCTGGCCGTGGCTGCGCGCCTGCTCGGCCGCGAGGCGCAGGAGGCCGAGCGTCCCACCGACGTTGACGTCGTGTGCGGTCTCCGGCGTGAACTCGGCGCGCGTCGACAGCAGTGCAGCGAGGTGGTAGATCTCACGCAGCTCGAACATCGCCAACAGCCGTCCGAGCAGCATCGCGTCGCAGATGTCGCCGACGACGGTCTGCATGCACATCGCGCGGATGTCGGGATCGAGGTCGCGCAGGTCGATCGCGACGATGTCGCGGCGGCCGCGGTCGTGCAGGGCACGGATCAGGCCGTGCCCGACCTCGCCGCCAGCGCCGGTGATCAGGACCGCGCTGCTGCGCCGACTGCCTTGGACCGAGGGGAAGGAACCGGCCTCCGTGCTCGACATGCCGGCCATTTGAGCGCCCGGGCCGGCGCGGCGCCACGGCGCAACCCGGGCATCCGCGCGCGGTGGTCGCGCGCGCGAGCCGATCCGATCAGCAGCGCTTCCGCCGTGGCCAGAGCAGGCCGATCGCCGTCACGATGCCGAGCAACGCGAGGGCCGGCCAGGGCAGCGGTCGGCCGCGCAGCGCCGCATCCGCGGCGAGGATGCCGCCGGCCGCCAGGGCGGTGAAGGCGAGGCCACGCCTGCCCTGCTGCTGGATCACTCAGAGCATGTCGGAGGTGCCGCGAGTCGCGGCGTCAGTTCACGTTGATGGTGTAGCTCACGCCGTTCGACAGCGCCACGCCCAGCGCGTTGGCGGCGGGGCTGAGCACGATCGACTGCATGTCGAGCACGACGCCGGCGATGCCGGGGATCTGCGGGATCGGCAACGGGTTGTTCGCAGCCGTGCCGGCGGTCGCGAACGGCACGCCGGCGAGCCCTGGCACCAGCAGGTCACAGCCGGGCGCGCCGATGCCGGCGAGCGAGATCGGGCTCGGAGCCCGGACGCCGTAGCGGGCGACCCCCGACAGCGAGCCGGGGCGGATGTAGCGCGTCTGCGAGATCGCGGTCTGGCCGATCACCGGACGCGTCACCGGGACCAGGGCCAGGTGCGGGATCCCGGTGCCGAGCGAGAAGCCGGTGATCGCCGAGATGTCCATCGGGCCCGGGTCCGCGCCGTTGTTGCCCGGCGAGTAGCCGACCAGGCCCGTCCCGGCGAACGTGCAGTTGCCGTAGCGGAACTCGACGTTGCCGGACGGGTCGAACGCGACCTGCAAGGTGTTCGCGCCGGTCGCGGGATACTCGGGGACGTTCTCCCAGCAGACGACGAACTTGCCGGTCGCCGGATCGGTCTCGGCGTACATCGCACCGCCGCCGGACGACGACGGATTGAGGTCGTGCCAGGCCGCGCAGAAGCGGGGCCCCTGCGAGAGGAACTCTCCTACGCTCGGCGTGTAGTCGGCTGTCGGGTTGGTCTGCAACCAGATGTAGCCATTGGAGCAGACGTCGATCGAGTTGATCGTTCCCACCGTCGTCGGCACCGGGAACGGCAGCGAGATCGTCTGGACCTGGTCGTCGCCGAACGTGATCGGGGTCCCGGTCGGCATGTACATCGGCCCGGCGGCGGGAACGACCGCGTAGGTCGTGCCGTTCCACAGGTGCAGGATGCCGGGCGTCAGATTCGACAGGTCGAAGTTGCCGCCGTTGAACAGCTCGTAGTAGCTCGACGCACCGGTGCCGCCGCAGCCGCTGCCGAACTGCGAGTAGCTGGCGAGCTGGGCCGGCGCGCTGGCCGCGAGCGCGGCGATGGCGAGAACCGAGGGGAGATGGCGCACGGGGAGTCCTCGTTGCAGTAGAGAGAGTCGGAGCTGGCCCAATGTAACGGTCAGGCCGTGATCCGGTCGAGGTGGTGGCTCCGCCGTAGTGGCCCGGCGGGGGACGGTGCGGTTCAGCCCGGCGCCGAACCGCCGTCCGTGCGGCGGAAGTGCTTGCTCAGCCGCAGCGCCTGCCCCTGGTAGTGCGAGCCGAGCCCGCCCTCGCCGTAGGCGACCGACGGCTCGCGGAGGCTCTGGAAGAACCGCAGCTTGAAGAACACCTGCCCGTCCTCGACCAGGAACGGCACGTCGTGCGGGCGGACCTCGAGCACCGCGCGCGTCCCACGCTCGCCGCCGAAGCCATTGTCGAAGAAGCCGGCGTAGTTGGTGCGCAGCTCGCCCATGCCGACGTCGTAGGCGTCCATCTCGGCCGCGAGGTGACGCGGGATACGGACCCGCTGCTTGCTGGCGAAGATGTAGAACGCCTCCGGCTCGACGATCAGCCGCCCGCGCGATGGCTCGGGGATGGCGCGGAAGAAGCCCTGCCAGTCGTGGGCGTCGAGCGCGTCGAGGTCGACGATGGCGGTGTAGTTGCGCGCCTCGTAGCCGACCGGGCCGGTGACCTCGCGGTCACGGCGCAGCGCGATGCCCATGCAGAGGCCCCCGTCGATCCGGACCTCCGCGAGCGGGATCGGGCTGCCGTCGTCGCGGAACAGCAGCGGTGCGCGCGCGTACTCGGCGCGCAGCGCGTCGTCGTCGAGCAGCGGCTCGCCGGCGACGAAGCGGATCTGCGTCAGCGACAGGCCGGTGCGGACGCGGACCGGGAACGAGCGCGGCACGACCTCGAGGAACAACGGGCCGGTGTAGCCCGGTGGGGCCTGCTCGAAGCGGCCGCAGCGGTCGGCGAGCAGGCGCGTGAACAGGTCGAGCCGGCCGGTCGACGACTTCGGGTTCGCGCGCACGAGGTATGGCAACGGCTTCGCGATGCGCTCGAGCAGCGGGAACACGTAGCAGTGGCCGCGCTCGAGGACCGCGCCGTCGGTCAGGTCGAAGCGGTAGAGCAGCGTCTCCTCGAGCCGCTCGGCGACGGTCGCGGTCTCGGGCAGGAAGCCGCTGCGCACGCGGTAGCCGAGCGTCGCGAGGCGGAGGTCGAGGCTCGCGGGCTGGATCTGGGCCGGGGCGATGGCCGGGTTGCTGACGAGCGACCCACCGGCGATCAGCGCCGCGATGTCCTGCCGCACCAGGATGCCGTGCTGCATGGCCGCAGAGGCTACGCGACGGATCGAGCCGGAGCGATTCGCGACCGGGTCACCCGGTCCCGAAACGACGCGAGCCGGACCCGCGGGCGGATCCGGCTCACGCGTTCGCGGGGAGCCTGAACTCCCCGCGCGGATCGGAGACGGGCACACCGCGAGACCGCGGTGCGCCGCGCCCGACCGATCGGGTGTCACCGATCGGACGTTGCGATCAGACGTCGCCGATCAACCAGGTCACGACGCCCGACGTCGCGACGCCCAGGGCGTTGTAGGAGAAGTCGGCGACCGCGGCCTGCTGGTCGAGGCTGACGCCGACCAGGACCGGCAGGTTCGGGATCGGGATGCCGACCAGCGCGGTCGGGGCGCCGGTCGCGAAGCCCTGGCTGAACAGCGGCTGCGTGTAGATCAAGCAGCCCGGCGCGCGGAGCGCCGTCAGGTCGAGCGGCGTCGGGAAGGGCGTGCCGTAGTTCATGGCGCCGGCGAGCGCGGTGGCGGGGCGGATGCCCGAGACCTGCGTGTTGGCCGTGGTGCCGATGATCGGGCGATCGACGACCGCCAGGCCGAGGGCGGCCTGCGCGAAGCCGGTCGTGAACATGAACGGGCTCGCGGCGGAGATGTCGATGCCACCCGGATCGGTCGCGCCGTTGCCGGTGCTCAGGCCGACCAGGCAGTCGAGCAGCGCGATGCTGCCGTACTTGACCTCGATCGTGCCGTTGGACTGCAGCGAGACCTGCACGTTGTTCTGGTTGGTGCCGCCGAACTCGGGCACGTTCGTGAACGTGATGTGGAACACGCCGTTGACGTCGACCTCGCCATCGACGGTGCCGCCGGCGCCCGGGTTCAGGTCGTCCCAGAGGAAGCAGAGTCGGGTCTGCGCGCTGAGCAACTCGGCGACCGACTCGCTGAAGTCGGCGTTGGTCGTCGACTGGAACGACATGAAGCCGTTCGAGCACAGCCACACCCGGTTGTTCAAGCCCTGCGGCGAGGGCAGCGAGAACGGCAGCTGGACGGCGACCGTCTGGTCGTCGCCGAGGGCGATCGGACCGGCGCCGGTCGGCGGGACGATGGCGCTGGCGCCGGGGACGAACGCGTAGCCGTTGCCGGTCCAGTTCAGCGTGAAGCCGGTGTTGGAGAGGTCGAAGTTGCTCGCGATGCCGTCGAACAGCTCGTAGAAGGTGCCGTCACCGAGCGGGGCGGCGCCGCAGCCGGTGCCCGACGCCGACGCGCGGGCGAAGGTGCCGCCGCCGCCGAGCGTGTAGTACACGGTGCCGTTCCACACGCGCGGCGAGAACGGGGTGCCGGTGAACGGGACGTTCGAGGCGCCGCCGAGGTCGAGCTGCAGGTTGGCGTCCGCGTAGGTCAGCGGGAAGCCCGTACCGCCGGTCGTGTAGGCGTGCGCCGCACCGTTGTTGACGAGAGCGACCGCGTACTGGCCCGCGGCCAGCGGCAGGGCGCTGCTGAACACGACGTTCGACGGCTGGCCGACACCGGCGCCGACGTAGGCCTGGCCTGCCAGGATCGGAGTGCCCCAGTACGCCGCGTTGCTCGCGTTGCCGACCCAGGTGCCACCCGGCACGAGGTAGACGTCCAGTGACGCGGGGTTGCCGACGGCGAGTGAGGTGTTGATGTCGAGGGCGACGACGTTGATGGACGTCAGCGCAGTCAGGTTGAAGTAGACCGCGCCGCCGGCGGCGCCGCCGTTGTTGTTGGCGAACGTCGTCGTCAGCGACAACTGGGCCGATGCGGCCACCGAGAGGGCCGCGATGGCGGCGAGAGTGTACAGAGAACGCATTGAGTTCCTCGAGGGAGCTGGCTGGGTGAGAGGATGGAGGTGCGCCGCATCGGCGACGCCACCAGGCACGGGGGAGGATACCTCGCAGCAACGAGCCGCGGGGAACTCCCCGGATCGGAGACGGATGGCCTCCCGTGGGAGGCGCGGGAGTCTAACGCTCCGACGGTCGCGATCCGCCGGCAAGTTCCGTAGGAAGTTCGTTCCTCTCGGGTCGATTCGACCGAACGAGTTCCCTGGATCGACGACTCACACGCTCCAGCGGAACGGCGTCGCGCTGGTGCGGATCGCGAGCTTCCGGCGTCGCTGCGACTCCACGACGTCTGGCATCGGCGAGCGACGAGCGGCGCCCGTCGGAGGTCGGAAGCGAGCGTTGGATCCCGGCGTGGATCAATGAGAGACGAGCGGGGCTTCGCGATGCGCTGGACCCCACCACACCGAGCGATCGGAGCCCCGCGTCCCGCCCGCCGACCCGGAGCGCGACCTCCCTGCCTCAGTTGACGTCGAGCGTCCAGCGCAGCCCGTTGGTCGCCGCGACGCCCAGCTGGTTGATGCCGGGCATCAACACGACGCCCTGCAGCCCGATCACGATGCGTGCGAACGCCGGGTTGCCAGGCAGTGGCAGCGACTGCCGCGCGGTGCTTTGCGTCAGTGGGAAGCCGACTCCCGCGAGCGCGGATACGTACAGCCAGCACCCGGGTGCGCCGACCGGCGTCAGGTCGAGCGGCGTCGGGATCTCGAAGCCGTAGTTCACGACGCCGGCGAGCCCGCCGATCGGCAGGTTGCGGAGCTCGATCTGCGCGGTCTGGCCGAGGATCGGTCGCGCGAGCGACGCGAGCGCGAGGTCGGGGCGGCCGTCGCCGAGCAGCATGCCCTGCAGCGCGGAGACGTCCGTGGCACCCGGATCCTGCGCGCCGTGACCGGGGCTGTAGCCGACCAGGCAGTCGGCGATCGTGCAGTTGCCGTACTTGACTTCGATCGCGCCGCCCTGCTGCAACGAGACCTGGACGTCGTTCGAGCCGCTGTTGCTGTACTCGGGCACGCCCCGGAACGTGATGTGGTAGAGCGACGGTGTCGAGGGATCCTGCTCGGCGTGCACGGTTCCGGCCGCGCCCGGGTTCAGGTCGTCCCACAGGAACGCGAGGCGCGTCAGCGGATCGCCGAGCAGCAGGCTGACGCTCTCCGACAGCTGGGAACTCGTGTTCGACTCGAAGGTCAGGAAGCCATTCGACGACAGCCAGACGTTCTGGGTCGTGCCGGCCTGCGTCGGCATCGGCCACGGCAGCGTGAGCGGGACGACGGTGTCGTCGGTGATCGTCAATGCGCTGCCGCTCGGTGCTACGGTCGCGCTCGCGCCGGGGATCAAGGCATAGCTGACGCCCGTCCAGACCATCGTGAACGATAAACCCGACAGGTCGAACGGATGCGTCGTCGAGAACACCTCGTAGAAGCTCGCAGGGCCGCCATGGCCGCAGCCGCTGCCGAACGGCGTCGCCTGTGCATAGCTACCGCTGCCCGGCGTGTAGTAAACGGTGCCGTTCCACACGCGCGGGTTGTTGTAGCTGCCGCCGAACAGCGAGCTGCTCGACGAGCCGGTGTCGAGCTGGAGGTCCTGGTTGGCGTATTGCTGGTTGGTGCCGTTGCCGTTCGTATATGCGACGCCGACGCCGACGTAGTGGATCGCGATGCCGTAGCGACCTGCCGCGAGTACGATCGGCGTCGCGAGTGGGGCTGCCGTCGGCAGGCCTCGACCGGCGGTCAGGAACGGCTGGCTCGAGCCGGCGAGCGACCACAGGCCGGCGTTGGTCTCGTTGCCGACGTAGGTGCCGCCGACCGCGGTCAAGTAGATGTCGAGCGTGCCGCTCGTGTTCGCCGTGCTGTTGCTGTTGACGTCGAGCTGCGAGATCGCGACGCCGGCCGGGTTCAGCACCGTGATGTCGAAGTACTGGGCGGCGCCGGCGGACAGGCCGTTGTTGTCGGCGAAGGTCGTCGTCAGCGTGAGCTGCGACGGGGCGGGGGCCGCGAGCAGTGCGGCCGCGGCGAGCAGGAGGGGGATGCGCATCGTCGGAGGAGATCCGCGCGCACCCGGGATGGTGTGCGCGTCCGGATCGGGATGCGTTCCATTGTCCCTGCGCTGAGCGGTCGCGCGCCTCGGGGATCCCCGGGGGGCGGACACCTGTCAGGTCAGCGCGATCCGGCGCGAGATCCAGCGCGCGGGCAGGATCGCCGCGGCGATCGCGAGCGCCTCGACCGGTCGTCCGCAACCGAGGCAGGTGAGGCTGGTGAACACCATCGTGCCGAGCAGCAGCCAGGTCATCGAACGGCGGATGGCGGTGCGATCCCAGGCGCCGCGGTGGCGATGGGTCCGGCGCAGGAACACCAGCGCGAGCGCCAGGCCGAGCCACGCGGCCGGCCGCGGTTCGGGCAGCGCGAACAGCGCGAGTGTCGCGGCGACCGGCGGGGCGCTCTGCACGCCCTCGACCGCACGGCGCGTCACCTGCGGGGCGTCCTCGAGGACGCCGAGCAGCGTGACCGCGACGATGTAGACGACGTAGGCGAGCGCGGTCGCGACGACGTGCCGCTGCTCGGGGAGCACGCCGCCCTGCACGGCGACCGCACCGGCGAGCAGGTTGAGTCCGCGCAGCAGGCCCATCGTCAGCGCGCCGGTGACCGGGCTGCGCTTCAGCAGGTAGTCGTAGGCGAGCACCAGTGCGGCGAGCGCGCCGTGCCAGCCGGGCACGGGCGCGAGCGCGACGCCACCCGCCAGCAATGCGAGTCCGAATGCGAACGCACTCGCCGGCGCGATCGCGCCGGACGGCAATGGGCGCTCCGGCCGCTGCACGGCGTCCTCGCGGCGGTCGGCGTGGTCATTGAGCACCATGCCGGCGGCGTAGACGAGCACGCTCGCGCCGACGGCGCGACCGAGCTCGACGGACCATGGCCCACCGACGAGACACGCCCCCGCGACGACGTCCGCGGCCGGGGAGAACAGCGTGCCGATGCGCAGCAGGCGCAGCCAGGGGAGCAGCACGGTGGGCTGTGGTGTCGAGAGGAACGCCGCGGTGTCGAGAGGAACGCCGCCGCGGCTCAGATGCGGCGGATGTCGTGGTAGGTCACGAACAGCATCAGCAGGATCACGAACAGGAGCCCGATGATCTGGCTGTAGTTGACGACCTCCGGGCTCACCGGCGAGCCCTTCACCTTCTCGATGACGAGGAACAGCATGTGGCCGCCGTCGAGCACCGGGATGGGCAGCAGGTTGACGAACGCCAGGTTGATGCTGAGCAGCGCGAGGAAGTAGACGAAGCGCGCCCAGCCGTCCTGCGCCTCCTGGTAGCTGACGCGGCTGATCGTGACGATGCCGCCGAGGTTCCGCGCCGACACGTCGCCGGTGACGATCCGCTTCAGCGTGACGTAGAGCTGCTTGACGAGGTCGACCGAGGCCACGAAGCCGGCGTGGATCGCGCCGCCGAGCGAGTCCGACTTCAGCGTGCTGTGGACCTTCGGGAGCACGCGGCCGAAGCCGAGCTCGACCTGCTCGGGGAGCGCGGGCGCGAGCGAGACGGTCAGGGTCGCGTCGCCGCGCCGGACCTCCAGCTGCAGCGGGCGGGCCGGGTCCTCCGCGCGCTCGGGCATCGCCTTCTGCACCAACTCGACCAGCTCGCTCCAGGTGCCGAGCGGCGTGCCGTCGACCTTCAGGATGCGGTCGCCAGGCTGCAGCCCTGCGGTCGCCGCGGGCGTGTGGGGCAGCGGCAGCACGCGCAGCGAGTCGGGCTCGGAGCGGAACGCGACGCAGCGGCTCAGCTCGGCGCGCTCGTCGGCGTCGGTCTGCGGGTCGCGGAGCACGAAGGTGCGCTGGCCGCGCTCGACCTCGACGGCGAGGTCGGGACGGTCGCCGGCGAACGTCTCGCGATCCTCGAACTGCGGCGGCCGGCCGTCGATCGCGATGACTCGGTCGCCGGCCTCGAGCCCGAGGCGCTGCACGAGTGCGGACGGCCGCAGCGCGTCGACGCGATCGGGGTACGGCACGACGCCGATGCGCGGGCGCGCGCCCTTGGGCGTCACCTGGGCCGGCGTGAACGTGACGTCCGTGCGCTCGCCGGACGGCCGCTCGACGGTCAGCGTGATCGCGCGCGCCGGATCGGCCTCGATGCGCGCGAGCGCTAGGTCGGCGGCGGCGCCGACCAGCTCGTCACCGTCGACCGCGATCAGCAGGTCGCCAGCGCGCAGCCCGGCCGCGTAGGCCGGTGACGACGCGTCGACCTCGTCGATGCGCAGCGGCGCGTTCGCGATCGGCTCGGCGGCGCCGAGCTCGTACAGTCCGAGGCTGTCCGAGTAGCGCGGCCGCACCATCACGGTGAGGCGCTCGCCGCCGCGCTCGACGACGAACGGGACCGGCGCGCCGCCGCCGGCGAGGGCGGTCTCGACGAGCAGGTTCCGGAAGCTGTACATCTCCTTGCCGTCGACCTCGAGCACGCGGTCGCCGGTCTCGAGCCCGGCCTGCCAGGCCGCGCCGCCCGGCGCGAGCGTGCCGAGCTGCGGGGCGTCGAACTGCACGCCGGCGCTGAACACGATCGGGAACGCGATCAGCGCGAACAGCAGGTTCATCAGCACGCCACCCAGGAAGAACAGCGCGCGCGCCCCGAAGCCCTTGGTGTTCAGCCCGCCGGTGTCGCGCTCGAGGTGGGCGGTGGCGGGGTCGGGCGGCCCGTCGCCGGCGACCGACACGTAGCCGCCGATCGGCACCAGCGACAGGCGGTAGTCGGTCGGTCCGCGGCGGAAGCCCAGCAGGCGCGGCCCGAAGCCGAGCGAGAACACGTCGACGCGGACGCCGGCGAGGCGGGCCGCGAGGTAGTGCCCGAGCTCGTGGACGAAGATCAGGAGCCCGATGCCGAGCGCCGTCTGCAGCGCGAGCAGGATGTTCATCGGTTCAGGTTCGCGCGCTCCGTACGCGGGGACGGTCCGCGGCGAGCCGCTCGGCGGTCTGGCGGGCAGCACGGTCCGCGCGGTGGACGTCGTCGAGCGAGCGCACCGCGGCTGGCCGGTGGGCGCGCAGCGTCGCGGCGACGATCTCGGTGATCGCGGGGAAGTCGATGCCGCCCTCGAGGAACATGCCGGTGGCGACCTCGTCGGCCGCGTTCAGCACGGCACCGCTGTCGCCGCCCATGCGCAGCGCGTCGAAGGCGAGCGGGACGGCCGGATACCTGTCGACGTCCAGCGTGTGGAACTGGAGCTCGCGGAAGCGCAGCGGATCGAAGCCCTGGAAGCCGGGGAAGGGCACGCGCTCCGGCCAGCCCAGGCAATAGAGGATCGGCACCCGCATGTCGGGGACGCCGAGCTGCGCGAGGATCGAGCCGTCGACGAACTCGACCATCGAATGCACGATGCTCTGCGGGTGGATCAGGATCTCGATCTGCTCGGGGGCGAGGTCGAACAGCCAGCGCGCCTCGAGCACCTCGAAGGCCTTGTTCATCATCGTCGCCGACCCGATCGTGATCCGCGGCCCCATGCTCCAGGTCGGGTGCTCGAGCGCCTCGGCCGGCGTGATCGCCCCGAAGGAGTCGAGCGGGCGCTGGCGGAACGGTCCCCCCGACGCGGTCAGGAAGATGCGGCGGATGCGGCCGCGGTCCTCGCCCTGCAGGCACTGGAAGATCGCACAGTGCTCCGAGTCGACCGGCAGGACCGTCGCGCCGGTCTCGGCGGCGAGCTGCATCAGGTATTCGCCGGCCGCGACGAACGACTCCTTGTTGGCGAGCGCGAGCGTGCGGCCGTGGCGCAGCGTCCACTCCGAGGCGGGCAGGCCGGCGGCGCCGGTGATCGCGTTCAGCACGACGTCGGGGCGGGCGCGCTCGAGGGCTTCGAGCACGCCGTCGGCGCCGCTGAACGTCGCGCACGCGGAGGCGTCGACGTCGAGTGCCTCGAGCGGCCCCGCGACCAGGCACGCGGCGGCCGGGCGGTGGCTGCGGACCTGCTCGCGCAGCCGCTCGGCCGAGCTGTTGGCGCACAGCGCGACGACCTCGAACCGATCCGGATGGGCGGCTGCGATGCGGAGGGCGTTCTCCCCGACCGAGCCGGTGCTACCGAGGACAGCGATGCGTCGCGCCATGATGATCGGGGCGCCGGTCGGGCCACTCGTTACCCCCGTCGGAGTCGCAGGAATGCGTCGGTCGACGGGGGATGGTGGCTGACCGGACCGGAGCGGCGGGCAAGAATGGGCTCTTGACCGCCGTGACGCAACCTGGCGTCCGGCGTCCGCACGAAGCCGCTCGCCCGAGGAGCTCTGTCGATGGCCCGCGCAGCCGACCTGCCGTCCGACCCGCCCGGCGCCGAGCCCGCGGTCCGGATCGGGCACGGGCCGGACGGCGCCGCCGCAGCGAGCGACGGTCTCCCGGCGTGGTGCCCGCGCTGCGGTGAGCACATGGACCGGCGGCCGGCGTTCGGTCGCAGCCGGCCGGTGTGCGTCGCCTGCGGTCTGGTGCACTTCGAGACCACCGCGACGGCGGCGGTCGCCGTCGTGGCGCACGGCCGCCGGGTGCTGCTCGTACGGCGCGCGATCTCGCCGTACCGCGGCCAGTGGAGCTTTCCGGGCGGCTTCCAGGAGCACGGCGAGGAGCTCGCGGAGACCGCGGTGCGGGAGACGCGCGAAGAGGCCGGGCTCGACGTCGACGTGGTGCGGGCGCTGTTCGTCGGGCTGACGCGCGACGACCCGCGCAAGCTCGTCAACGTCGTGGTGTTCCTCGCGCGGCCGCGCGGCGACCAGCTCGACGTGGACGCGCGGATCGCGGCCGCCGATGATGCGAGCGACGTGCGGTTCTTCGACCTCGAAGCGGTGCCCTTGGAACTCGCTTTCGAGAACAGCCGCCGCGTGCTGGACCACCTCCGCCGGGAGTTTCCGGTCGGTCCGATCGGGTGACGGCGGCGCCGGTGTCGGATCAGCAGTGTCGGCCCGGCAGGGTCGGACCGGCACTGGTTTCGTGCGGCCTTCTTCGAGCAGGAGTCGGGAGTGAGCGACGCGAGTGGACGGTCGCCGTCGGCCTACCGGGCCGCGGGCGTGGACATCGATGCCAAGTACGACGCGGTGCGCCGCGCGCGCGACGCGATCCGCGCGAGCTACACACCCGGCGTCGTCGGCGACGTCGGTCTGTTCGGCGGGTTGTTCGACCTGCGCGCGGTCGGCGCGGAGGGCGAGCTGCTGGTCGCGTCGACCGACGGCGTCGGCACCAAGGTGAAGGTCGCGACGCTGGCGGGGCGGGTCGGTTCGGTCGGTGCCGACCTCGTCAACCACTGCGTCAACGACATCCTCGTGCAGGGGGCGCGGCCGCTGTTCTTCCTCGACTACGTGGCCGTCGACCGCATGGTGCCCGAGCGGGTCGCGGCGGTCATCGCGGGGCTCGCCGAGGCGTGCCGCGCGAACGGCTGCGCGCTGCTCGGCGGCGAGACCGCCGAGATGCCCGGCGTCTACCAGCGCGACGAGATGGACGTCGCCGGCACGATCGTCGGCGCCGTGCGCCGCGACCGGCTGCTCGACGGCTCGCGGATCGCGGTCGGCGACGTCGCGATCGCGCTGCGGTCGTCGGGGCTGCACACCAACGGCTACTCGCTGGCGCGGCACGCGTTGCTCCGCGACGGAGCGGCGATCCTCGACGAGCGTCCGAGCGAGCTCGGCGGCGCGAGCGTCGCCGACGCGCTGCTCGCGGTGCACCGCAGCTACCTCCAGCCGCTGTGGCCGCTGCTGGAGGCCGAGCTCGTCCACGGCATGGCGCACATCACCGGCGGCGGGCTGCCCGACAACGTGCCGCGCGTGCTTCCCGAGGGCACCGCGGTGCGGATCCAGCGCGACGCGGTGCCGCGGCCGCCGATCTTCGACCTCCTCGTGCAGCGGGGCGGCGTGGCGGAGGACGAGGCGTTCCGCGTCTTCAACATGGGCTTCGGCATGGTCGTGTTCGTCGCCTGCGACACCGTCGATCGGTGCCTCGCGATGCTCGCGGCGGCCGGCGAGACGGGCTACCGCTGCGGCGAGGTCGTCCCGGGCGATCGGCGGGTCGCGCTGATCTGAGCGCGGCGGCCCCACGCCAGCGGCGCTCCGGCGCCGGGCGCGCCGTACGACGCCGGCGGTCGACGTGCGGCGTTGCTGGCGCTAGCCTCGGCGGTCCAGGCCACGCGGCCCGCCGCGGTCGGCTGCGCACGGTGTTTGCTAAGCGAGGCCACGGAGCCCGGCCGGTCGTCCGTCGACCCGGGTGGGCCTCGCAATTCCCCACGTCCGGTCCCTCGCGGTGGCGTCGTCGCCGCCGTAAGGTCCGGGCGCCCTGCCCAGGCGCGGCGGCCGCCCTCGCACGGACGTCCGCGGCACCCGAGTCTGCGGCCCGCCGTCCGCGGCGGGTCGCGACGCGTCTGGCCGGTCGCCCCCCGGAAGCCCTGTCCCAACCGTCCCGGAGACCCCCTCGATGATGCGTCAGGTCGCTGTCCTGTCCGCCGCGCTGTTGCTGTTCACCGCTGGAGCGGGCGCGCAGAACGAGCCGCAGATGCTCAGCAAGAGCGAGATCCAGAGCCTGAACCGCAAGGTGCAGGCGTGGTTCGCAGCGGAGCTGGAGTACGAGGCCGCCGAGTCCGCTCGCGACCGCCGGCGCCGTGGTGATGCCGCGCGGAAGGCCAAGGAGGCCTTCATGAAGGAGTGGGAGTCGAAGCAGCGGAAGGGTGACGTGCTGGCGAGCATCGCGGACGTGCGGGCGGTGTTCGCGAATGCGTTCCCCTACGAGCGCGTGGCGGCGAGCGGTGAGCTCAAGCTCGAGAAGGGCGAGGGCGACGAGCTGGTCCCGGAGCACTTCAGCGTGGCGCCACGCACGTACGACCCGCGCGAGGCCTACCGCACCGTCGTGCTGCTGACGCCGCTCGCTGCCGACGGCTCTGGGTGGGTGCGCGCGAAGGACCATTTCGAGGCGACCTGGGCGACGTCCGGGCTGGTCGGCGACACGCTGTTCGCGATCCCGAACCTGACGCCGAGCGACGACTTCGACACGCCGATCAACCGCGACGATCCCAACGCGGACACGATCGAGTTCTCGCGCGCCAAGTGGATCCTCGGCTCGGCGCGCGGGCTGCGGGCGACCTACAACGTCGACTACGACCGCGTGTTCCTCGACAGCAGCCATGGCTCGGGCGCGTTCGCGCTGCGCTTCGCGACCTACTTCCCCCAGTTCTTCGCGGGCATCGTCGTGCGGGACCCGGTCGACGTGTCCGAGCAGATCCGGCTCGGCTCGCTGCGCGGGATGCCGATCCTGCTGGTGTCGTCGGCCGCGACCAAGGACGCCTGCGACGCGTTGAAGAAGAAGCTCGACGCGCTCAGCCCCGGCTCGTGCACGGTGATCGAGGGCGTCGGCGAGCATCCGTTCAGCGGCTCGCAGGCCGCGATCGACGAGTGGATCGGCAAGCAGCGGCGCAGCCTGACGCCGGCGACGGTCGTCATCGAGCCGAACCACGACCAGTTCAACGACGCCTACTGGGTCAAGATCGGCACCGCCGAGCCGATCGCGAACCTGCCGATGGACCAGCGGCCGCGTATCGAGGTCGTCGCGGACCGCGCCGCGAATCGGATCGAGGTCACCGCGCGGCACATCAGCGACTTCGCGCTGCTCCTCAACGACGACATCGTCGACCTCAGCAAGCCGTTCACGGTCGTCGTCAACGGCAAGGCGACCCAGGAGGAGCGCACGCGCGACCTGCGCGACATGGTCGATCTGATGCTGCGCCGGCGCGACTCGGGCTACATCTTCACGGCCGAGTTCGCGACGACCGTCGCCGGCTCCGACGGCGAGTGAGCGGCGGCTCGTCGGGCGGCGCCCGGCGCGCGCGGATGGGGAGAATCGCATGATCCGAGCTCTCGCCGCGGCGCTGTGCGCCGCGCTGTGCGGCTTCGCCGAGATGACGCTGGAGCTGGTCGCGGTGCGCAGCTTCGCACCGCACTTCGGGGACAGCGCCCCGGTCTGGACCAACGTGATCGGCGTGATGCTCGCCGCGATGGCGCTCGGTGCGTTCGTCGGCGGGCGGCTGGCGCTGCCCGAGCGCAGTCGCGGGCGGCTCGCTGGCCTGCTGCTCGCGGCGGCGGTCGTCGCGGCGCTGGTGCCGTTGCTGATCGGGCCGGTGGGGCGCTGGCTGGTGCCTGCCGACCTGCCGCTCGATCGCGCGATGGGGGCGCTGGTCGGCGGCTCGCTGACGGCGACGTTGCTGCTGTTCGCGCCACCGGTGCTGCTCGCCGGTGCCGTGACGCCGCTGCTGGTCACCGCGCTGACCGCGGGCGGCACCGCGGTCGGTCGGGCCTCGGGGCTCGTCGCCACCTGGTCGATCGTCGGTGGGCTGTGCGGCACCTTCGCGACGACGCACCTGCTGGTGCCGGGCGTCGGCAGCCGCGCGACGATCTGGATCGCGGCCGGCTGCCTGCTCGCGGCAGCCGTCGTCGTGCGGGCAGGACGCGGCGCGGCGGTCGCGGCGCTCGGCGTGCTCGCCGCTGCCGGGCTCGGCCCGCGCGGCCCGCTGCGCGCGCCGGGCGACGGGGAGACGATGATCGAGGAGCGGGAGTCGGCCTACCAGTACCTGCAGGTCGTCGACCGGCGCGAGGAGGGCCAGCAGGCGCGGCTCCTGCGCATCAACGAGGGGCTCGACTCGTTCCACTCGGTGCGGATCGAGGGCTCGCCGTGGACCGGCGGGCGCTACTACGACTGGCACGTCGTCGCGCCGTGGCTCGCCGGCGATGGCGCGCGACCCGCGGACCTGCGCGTGCTGTCGCTCGGCGCGGCCGCCGGCACCTTCGAGCGCCTGTTCGGCGCGCTGCACCCCGGCGTGCGGTTCGACTCGGTCGAGCTCGATCCGATGGTCGTCGAGCTCGGTCGGCGTGACTTCGGCGGCTTCGGCGCGGCCGCCGGCGTGCACGCCGGTGTCGACGCGCGGGTGTTCGTCGAGCACGCGTCCGTGCGGTGGCACGTCGTGCTGGTCGACGCCTACGAGCGGCAGATCTACGTGCCGGCGCACGTCGCGAGCGTCGAGTTCTTCACGGCCGTGCAGGGGTGTCTCGAGGACGGCGGGGTGGTTTCGGTCAACGTCGGCGGACTGTCGTTCGAAGACCCGGTCGTGCGGACGATCGCCGCGACGATGGCGGAGGTGTTCGGTGCGGCCTGGGCGCTGCGCGTGCCGGAGTCGCGCAACTTCGTCGTCGTCGCGCGGAAACGTTTGCCGGTCGAGCCGGAGGTGCTCGAGGCGGTGCGACCGGTCACCGACGCGACGCTCGCGCACGTGCTCGAGATCGCGCGCGAGCCAGCGCGCTGGCGTCGCTTCGCGCCAGGCTCGGCGCCGGCGCTGACCGACGATCGGCCGTTCCTCGACGCCCTGCAGGAGCGCGCCTACGGCGGCCGCGACGGGGCCGCGCCGGTCGCGATCGCGGGCGCCGGCGACGCGGCGGCGGTCGCCGACGCGGTGCTCGCCGCGGCGCGCAGCGCCGACTGGGACCGCGCGCTCGACCTCGTGCAGCAGGCGCCTGCGGAGACCGCTTGGCTGCGGCTGATCGCCGGCGACGCGCGCTGGCGGCGCGGCGACTACCTCGGGGCGCGCGCCGAGTATCGGCGCGCGTCGGCGCTCGCCGGGGACGGCGAGCTCGCCGCGGCGAGTGCGGGCCGCCTGGCGGAGGTCGAGGGACCCGCGCTGGGCGCCGAGCGCGCCGATGCCGCCGGCTCGCGCAACGCGTGGCTGGCGCTGCTCGGGGTCGCGTGGCTCGCGGCGTGCGCGGCGCTCGCGGTCGTCGGTGGCCGTCGCGCCGCGTGAACGCCACGCGTCGCGCACCGACGGGCGGCGGACGCGCACCGGCCGCGGCGACCTCGGGTCGCGCGGCCGGTCGTCGCCCGCCTCACGGCAGATCGCTCACAGGATGTCGAGGATGCCGTTGATCTGGTTGGTCAGCGTCTCGACCGCCGCGCGGTAGTTGATGTTGACGCCGATCTTGCTGTTCCAGGGCAGCAGCTCCTTGTCGGCGATGCCGCCCAGCGCGACCGCCGCGAACGCGCGGCTGATGTCGGTCAGGCTCTCGTCGAACAGCATCTTGGTCAGCGGGGTGATCGAGCGGCGGTCGCCGATGAAGCCGAGCGCCGAGGCGATCGCCGACATCTTGGCGAGGTTCTGATCACCCTCCGACATCATGCGCTGCAGGGTCTCCGCGGCGCTCTTGTCGCCCAGCTTGCCGAGCGCGATCGCCGCCTGCTGCAGGCGGGTCGGGCGGCGCACCGAGGTCTCGACGAGCGCGCGGATCTGCTCCTGCGAGCGCTGGTCACCCATCAGCGCGAGGCCGATGCAGATGTAGCCGGCGAGGTCGTCCTGGTTCTTGTTCTTCTCCAGGAGCTCGCGCAGCTGGTCGGCCGCCGTGTCGTAGCGGGTCAGGCCCAGCGCGACCGCGAGTCCCGCGAGCGCGCTCGGGTTCTTCACCTCGCCGAGCCAGCGCTGCAGCCGCTCGCCGATCAGGTCGTCGACGGTCGCCCGCGCGCCCAGCTCGTCGTAGCGGTTGAAGGCCAGGACTCCCAGCGCCACGGCCGCCCAAGGCTTCTCGAGTGCCTTCTGGCCCTTCTCGAGCATCTTGATCAGCGCGTCGCGGTTCGCGTCGCCACCGATCTGCGCGAGCGCGATCATCGCGAAGTAGGTCGCCTGCTGGTCCTTGCCGCGCTCCATGTACTCGACCAGCGCGTCCGAGATCGCCGCGCTCTCCGGCGTCTCCTTCTTGCCGCGGTTCTCCTCGGTCATGCGGCCGAGCGCGACGACGCACGACTGGACGATCTCGTTGCCGGAGCGCTTCTTCCGCGTCTTGCCGGTCACCTCGGAGAGGTAGTCCTCGCGGAGCTGCTTGGCGAGCTCGGCGAGATCCGCGTGCTCGGCGTAGTCGACCTCCTCGAGCAGCTTGGCGACCGCCGGCGGGACGTGCGACTGGATCAGCTCCTCACCGCTGCCGAGGTCCGCGTTCCAATACTCGTTCAGGGCGAGGATCGCCTTGTTGAGCAGCTCCTTGCCCTTCGGGACGTTCGGATCGGGGCGGAGCAGGCCGATCGCATTGATGACCGACACACGGACGTTGCGGTTGCGGGCGCCCTCGTCCTTCAGCACCGCGATCAGGCCATCGAGGATCTGCTCCTTGACGTCGTGGTCGCTGGTCGCGAAGGCGATCAGGCCGAGGCCGAACGCCGCGAAGCCGCGCGTGCGGTCGTCGACGGTGGTATCGCCGATCAGCGAACGGCCGGCGGCGCTGTCCTTCGCCAGCTCGAGCAGGTCGGGCACCGCCTCGGGCATCTGCGAGATGCCCATCGCGAGTGCGGCGGTCTCCTTGACCTCCTGGTCCTTCTCCTTCAGGCGCGCGCGGAAGATCGGCAGGATCTTGATCTGCTCGGTGTCCTTGCCGATCTTCGCCATCGCGACCATGCACGACGACACGATGTCGCGCTGGGTCGTGCTCTCGAGCGCGCGGTTGAGCGCCGGCAGGATGGTGCCGAGGATCTCGGAGTCGGTCGGCTTGAGCGTGTCCTTCGACACCTCACGGCGACCTGCGCCCATGAAGAACTCGTCGCTGTTGGTGGTCGTGCCGGTGGCGATGACCGACTCGCGGAGCCGGATGAAGGGGTCCTTGTTGAACTCCCACCAGAACTCCCAGCGGGTCAGGTCGTCCTGGAGCTGAACGCCGCCGCCGGTCGTCGGACCGCCCGCGGGGCCGGGTCCGGCCGGGCCACCGGTGCCGGGGCCGGCGGGGCCAGGGGTCGACGGGCCACCGGGGCCGGGCGTCGACGGGCCGCCGGGGCCAGGAGTCGAAGGGCCGCCGGGGCCGGGGGAACGACCGCCGCCACCGCCCGGGTTCGGCGGGACCACGTCGCCAGGGCCACGGTACTGACCGCCGTGGGCGTAGGCCGAGTCCGGCGCCGCGAACGCGAATGCGGCGCACGCCAGGCCGGTGATCAACAGACGATTCATCGAGTGCACTCCGTTGGGGTTGTCGCAGCTTGGTTCGCTGGTGGGCGCAGCCGGGATCGAACGGTTGCGCGCTGCGGTTGCGGGTCGCGCGTCAGGCTTCGAGGGCCTGCGCGGGTAGTCCGAGCCGTGCAGACTGGGAAGGTGCGGGGTTGCCGACCAGCTGGTCGGCGACATCCGTGCGTCAGCACGCACGTCCGCGACCGTGGAGCAAACACAGGACCGCAGCGCACTGCGGCCGTGCGATGTGAGCCGAATCGGAGCCGCGGAGCAACCGGTGAGCCGCTCCGCGGGCCCGAAAACGGGTCCGACTGTGCGCTCGCCGTGACAGCTCGCCCGGGTCTGTTACGCCGGAGGAACGACAAGACGCGCCGGCGGACAGCGTGCTCCCGCAGCTCACTCGCACAGGAATCCGATCGTCTGCCGGTAGACCTCGGCATCCTCGAGCAGCAGCGAGTGGCCCGCACCGGCGATCTCGACGTAGCGACCGTGCTCGAGCAGCGCGGCGGTGGCTGCGACGTCGCGGGCGTCGGTCAGCGTGTCGTCGAGACCGGCGATGCACAGCACCGGTGCGCGCACGGCACGGGCGGTGGCGCGCCCGTCGTAGTGCTGCAGCGCGCGGGCCTGCTGCAGCATCAGCGCGCGCGTCGCCGGTTGGGGGCGGGTCGCGCGGGCGATGTCGTCGACGACCGCCGGGCGCTCCTCGTGGAAGCGACGCCCGAGCAGGAACGGCATGACCGCATCGGCGAAGCGATCGCCGGGCACGTGCTCGGCGATCGTCTCGAAGAAGCGATAGACGCGGGCGGCGCGCGCGCTCGGCACCGCGCTCGACGCGAGCAGCACGATCCGACGCACGCGCTCCGGCGCGAGCGCGGCGGCCGCCAACGCGAGCTTGCCGCCGAGCGACGTGCCGACGAGGTCGACCCGCTCGGCGTCCGCCGCGTCGGCGACCGCCCAGACGTCCCGCGCGGCTTCGTCGAAACGGTACTCGCCGAGCAGCGGTGACGACGGCGGGATCCCGACCGGGTCGAACGTGATCGCGCGATGCCCGTCGCGCGCGAAGCGCCGCGGCAGCGTGCCGAACAACCGCGCGCCGCTGCCGAGGCCGGGCAGCAGCACGAGCGGCGGGCCGTCGCCCTCGACCGCGAAGCGCAGGTGGTGGGAGCCGCGGTGGGCGACGGTCATGGGGTCACAGTCATGGGGTGACGGTCATGCCGTGGGGCGCACGGCGGTCAGCGCGCGCGCGGGGCGTAGCGGGCGGCGATGCGCGGGAGCAGGTCCCAGACGACCTCGCCGACGACCTGCAGGCTGGCCGCCGACACGTTCTCGAGGACGTCGTCGACGGTGTGCCATTGCGGGTTGTCGGCGATGTCGATCAGGTCGACCGCGGGGATCCCGATGTCGAGGAACGGCACGTGGTCGTCGCGCACCGGCAGGCGGTTGGCGAAGAACGCGCCATCGTGACCGAGCGCGCGCGCCGAGGTGCGCACCAGCTCGCGCAGCTCGGGCGTCGAGTACTCCTCCTCGTCGATGCTGAGCTCGGTCGCGCCGACCATGTCGAGCAGCACCATCGCGACGATCGGCGGGCTGTCCGGGTCCTTCGCGCGGCGCAGCCGATAGCGGGTCGCGAAGCGCTTCGAGCCGAACAGCGCGCGGTCGACGTCCCAGTCGAAGGGGATGCTCTCTTCGCCGTCGAAGAACGCGACCTCGACCGAGACGGCGAGCGGCCGCTGCGCGAGGTCGCGCGCGAGCTCCAGCACCAGACCGACCCCGCTGCCGGAGTCGTTGGCGCCGACGAACGGGAAGTTGTGCAGCGGCTCGGGGTGTCCCTCGGTGACCTTGGTGTCGTGGTGGCACGCGAGCAGGATGCGCTCGGGGCGTGCGCCGTGGATGACCACGGACACGTTCTCGAAGGTCAACCCCTCGTTGGCGTCCACCCAGCGGTCGCGCTCCGGAGACAACCCGGCGTCGCGCAGCGTTGCGAAGATGTGATCGAGCGCGCGCTCCCAGCCGGTCGTGCCGCTGTGCCGGGCCCCGAGGTCGCAGAGCGTCGCGACGTGCGCGTAGGCTCGCGCACCGAGATCGTGCGCCGCTGCGCTCGGCGCCGGTGCCGGCTGCGGTGCGGGCTGCTCGCGGCAGGAGCTCGCGCACGCGCCGAGCAGCACGAGCGGGGCGCTGGCCAGCGCGAGCGGCAGGCGCCGGACGCTCACTTGTAGAACGCCTTCTCGATGTCGGGCAACGCGGCCCACACGAGGTTGCCGACCAGCTCGAGCGAGTCGGCCGACAGGTGCTGCAGGTTGTCCTCGGCGGTGTGCCACCAGGGGAAGTAGCGCGCGACCTCGGCGGGCTCCGAGGGGGAGTGCTCGGCGGCCGGCCGGTAGCGGAAGTCGATCAGGTCGATGACCGACACCCCCTTCTCCTTGAACGGGATGTGATCGTCCGTCATCGGCGACTCGTAGCGGAACATCACGTCCGCACGGCCGAGCCGCGTCGCGGCGTCCTTGAAGATCGCGTTGAGCGTCGGGTTCGACGCGGTGTCCTTGTCGATCTTGAGCTCCGGGTCACCGAGCAGGTCGAGCAGCACGAGCACCTTCAGGCGGCCGCGCAGCCCAGTCGGGAACCGGTCGCCGTCCTCGTTCATCACCTGCGCGAAGTGGCGGCTGCCCATCAGCGACTTGCCGTGATCCCACTCCCAGGGGATCGACTCCTCGCCGTCGAACCAGATCAGCCACACGTCGGGGCCGATCGGCGGCTGCGCCTGCAGCAGCCGCGCGAGCTCGATCAGCACGCCGCAGGAGCCGGCCGAGTCGAGCGCGCCGACGAACTCGAAGTCCTGCTCGCCGGGGTGCGTGATCTTGCTGTCGTAGTGCGCGGCGATCGCGAGGATCGGTGGCAGCTCACCGCCGCGCGTGCCGGGGATCTCCACCCACAGGTTCTGGAACTCGAGGCTGTGGCCGAGCGCCTCGTCGAGGTCCGCTCGGAAGAAGCTCTGCCGTTGCAGCTTCAGGTCGGGCGAGATCGCCGCGAGCTGCTGCTCGATGTAGTCAGCGACGTTGCGGATGCCCTCGGACCCGGGCGGACGCGGACTGAGCTCGACGATGCGGGTGGCATGCCGGTGCGCGTTGGCGCCGACGAACGGGCCGAGGCTCGCGGCGTCGCCGCAGCCCGACAGCGTGGCGAGTACGGCGGCGCCGAGGACGAGGCTCGCGCTGACGGCGGCGAGCAGGACGGATGGACGACGCATCGCCCACGAAGGCTACCCGCGCTGCCGCGGTGCGGAAACGTCGGCGCGGCCGGACGGCAAAAACCACGGCGAGCGCGGCTCGCGGCCGCTTCCCGCCCAGGCGACGGGGCCGGCCGGACCGATCCGCGCTCTCCCTGCTGCGGTCACGCAAGGCACCGGCTGGCGTCGTCGTCGAGCCGAACCCACGCTCGCCGTGTCGCCCGAACACGCCTGCGCGCGGAACCGACTCGACTCCTCGCCAGCCAGCGACTTGCGCAACCTCGCGACGGGATCTCATGAATCATCCGGGCGAGCCCGGATGATTCACGAGCTCCCTGCTGCGGTCACGCAAGACACCGGCTGGCGTTGTCGTCGAGCCGAACCCGCGCTCGCCGTGTCGCCCGAACACGCCTGCGCGCGGAACCGACTCGACTCCTCGCCAGCCAGCGACTTGCGCAACCTCGCGACGGGATCTCATGAATCATCCGGGCGAGCCCGGATGATCCACGAGCTCCCTGCTGCGGTCACGCAAGGCACCGGCTGGCGTCGTCGTCGAGCCGAACCCGCGCTCGCCGTGTCGCCCGAACACGCCTGCGCGCGGAACCGACTCGACTCCTCGCCAGCCAGCGACTTGCGCAACCTCGCGACGGGATCTCATGAATCATCCGGGCTAGACTGCCGATGAGAGCGGGCGGACCCGGCGCGCGGCCGGGGGCCGCCCGACGAGCAGCACGCAGGCGCGGGTCCGCGACGAGCGCGGAGGCGCGCACCCGATCCGCAGGGAGACGACATGGCGCAATCGCAGGACATCCTCGGCCTGATCCGTGAATCGCTGGACGTGCAGAAGTTCCGGGACGAGCACTGGCAAGGGTCGTTCGAGGAGTACCTGGCGCTCCTCGAGGAGAACCCGCTGATCGTGCGTACCGCGCACCAGCGCCTCTACGACATGGTGCTGAGCCACGGGATCGAGGAGGTCGAGGACAACAAGGACAAGCTGCGCAAGTACCGCTTCTTCGAGGACCCGATCGACGGCGGCGTCGACGGCCTGTTCGGACTCGAGCGCCCGCTGATGAACCTGATGAGCATCATCAAGGCGGCGGCGCACGGCTTCGGGCCGGAGAAGCGCGTGCTGCTGCTGCACGGACCGGTCGGCTCGGCGAAGTCGACGATCGTCCGCCTCCTGAAGAAGGGGCTCGAGGCGTACTCGCGGTCCGACGAGGGCGCGCTCTACACGTTCTCCTGGGACATCGACGGGCAGCTGATCCCCTCGCCGATGAACGAGGAGCCGCTGCTCCTCGTGCCGCCCGCCGCGCGACAGAAGATCCTCGACCGCCTGCAGAGGAAGGCCCGCACCGGCTACCTGCTGCGCCTCGACTTCGACCTCTGCCCGGTGTCGCGGTTCTACGAGGACATGCTGCTGAAGCGCTACGACGGCGACTGGATGAAGGTGCTGAGCCACGTCGTCGTACGCCGCATGCTGATCAGCGAGAAGGACCGCTGCGGTGTCGGCACGTTCCAGCCGAAGGACGAGAAGAACCAGGACTCGACCGAGCTCACCGGCGACATCAACTACCGGAAGATCGCCGAGATCGGCACCGACAGCGATCCGCGTGCGTTCAACTTCGACGGCGAGTTCTGCATCGCGAACCGGGGCATCATCGAGTTCATCGAGGTGCTGAAGCTCGATGTCGCGTTCCTCTACGACCTGCTGACGGCGAGCCAGGAGCACAAGATCAAGCCCAAGAAGTTCGCGCAGACGGACATCGACGAGGTGATCATCGGGCACACCAACGAGCCCGAATACAACCGCCTGCAGAACAACGAGCTGATGGAGGCGTTCCGGGATCGTACGATCAAGATCGACATCCCGTACAACCTGAAGCTCGACAACGAGATCCGCATCTACACGCGCGACTTCAATCGCAAGAAGGTGCCCGGCAAGCACATCGCGCCGCACACGCTGTCGACGGCGGCCATGTGGGCGATCCTGACGCGTCTGCACGAGCCGAAGAAGGCCAACCTGACGCTGATGCAGAAGCTGAAGCTCTACAATGGCAAGTCGCTTCCCGGCTACACGCGCGACAACGTGCGGGAGCTTCGGGAGGACTCGCCCGGCGAGGGCATGCACGGCATCAGCCCGCGCTACATCCAGGACAAGATCAGCAACACGCTGGTCAACGACCTGCCGTGCATCAACCCGTTCATGGTGATGAACGAGCTCGAGACCGGGCTCGACCACCACTCGCTGATCTCCGACCCGGAGACCAAGAAGCGCTACCGCGACCTGCTGCTCGTCGTCCGCGAGGAATACGAGGAGGTCATCAAGAACGAGGTGCAGCGCGCGATCTCGGCCGACGAGGAAGCGATCGCGCGCCTGTGCGGCAACTACATCGACAACGTCAAGGCCTACACACAGCACGAACGCGTCAAGAACCCGTACACCGGCCGTGACGAGGAGCCGGACGAGCGGCTGATGCGCTCGATCGAGGAGAAGATCGACATCCCCGAGGTGCGCAAGGACGACTTCCGCCGCGAGATCATGAACTACATCGGTGCGCTCGCGGTCGAGGGGCGCACCTTCGACTACAAGACGAACGAGCGGCTGCACCGCGCACTGGAGCTCAAGCTGTTCGAGGACCAGAAGGACTCGATCAAGCTGACGAGCCTGGTGTCGACGGTCGTCGACAAGGAGACGCAGGAGAAGATCGAGATCGTCAAGAGCCGTCTGATCCGCGACTTCGGCTACGACGAGATCTCGGCGACCGACGTGCTCAACTACGTCGCGTCGATCTTCGCCCGCGGCGACACCAAGGCGCGTTCGTGATGCGCGCCGCCGCCGGGCGTCGCCGCTGAGCGGTGGCGCCGGACGCGGACCGCACGGAGGATCGGGGCTTGCGCAAGATCGATCAGGACCACACCCGGTTCCGCGACATCGTCCGCGGCCGGATCAAGCGCGACCTGCGCAAGTACGTGACGTCGGGCGAGCTCATCGGCCGCCAGGGCAAGCGCTACGTCAGCATCCCGCTGCCGCAGATCCAGCTGCCGCGCTTCCGGTACGGGAAGAACCAGAAGGGCGGCGTCGGCCAGGGCGAGGGCGACGTCGGCGAGGCGGTGCCGGGCCAGGAGCCCGGCCAGGGCGAGGCCGGCGAGCAGGAAGGCCAGCACTCGTTGGAGGTCGACGTCTCGCTGCAGGAGCTCGCGGCGATCCTCGGTGAGGAGCTCGAGCTGCCGCACATCGAGCCGCGCGGCAAGAAGGCGATCCGCACGCGGGCGGGGCGCTTCACCGGCATCAGCCGGACCGGCCCGAAGAGCCTCCGGCACTTCAAACGTACCTTCAAGGAGGCGTTGAAGAGGCAGATCTCCGCCGGCACCTACGACCCGCACAATCCGATCGTCGTGCCGATCGAGGAGGACCACCGCTACCGGTTCCTGTCGACGCGCGACGAGCCGCAGGCGAGCGCGGTCGTCATCTACATGATGGACGTGTCGGGCTCGATGGGACGCGAGCAGAAGGAGATCGTGCGGATCGAGGCCTTCTGGATCGATACCTGGCTGCGCAGCCAGTACCGCAACCTCGAGGTCGAGTACATCGTGCACGACGCGGCCGCGCACGTCGTCGACCAGCACACGTTCTTCCACCTGCGCGAGTCGGGCGGCACGAAGATCAGCTCCGCGTACGAGCTGTGCCTGCGCGTGATCGAGGACAAGTATCCAGCCAGCGAGTGGAACATCTACCCGTTCCATTTCAGCGACGGCGACAACTGGTCGTCGCGCGACACCGAGCGCTGTGTGGATCTGCTGCGGAGCAACCTGCTGCCCGCCAGCAACCAGTTCAGCTATGGACAGGTGAAGTCCGCGTACGGCTCCGGGCAGTTCAAGAAGGACCTCGATCAGGCGTTGGGGAGGGAAGAGAAGCTCGTGACCAGCGACATCCTCGACCGCGACGGGATCCTGCCGTCGATCAAGACCTTCCTCGGAAAGGGGCGCTGAGCGATGGGTGAGCTGACACCGGAGCTCGCGCACTACCGGGACGAGATCCGCGAGATCGCTGCCAATTACGGGCTCGACTTCTACGAGGTGATATTCGAGCTCGTCGACCACGACGAGCTGAACATGATCGCCGCCTACGGCGGCTTCCCGACGCGCTACCCGCACTGGCGCTTCGGGATGGAGTACGAGCAGCTCAGCAAGAGCTATCAGTGGGGGCTGTCGAAGATCTACGAGCTCGTCATCAACAACGACCCCTGCTACGCATACCTGATGCGCAGCAACTCGTTGACGGACCAGAAGCTCGTGATGGCCCACGTCTACGGACACTGCGACTTCTTCAAGAACAACGAATGGTTCTCGAAGACGCCGCGGAAGATGATGGACATCACGGCCAACCACGGTTCGCGCATACGGCGCTACATGGACCGGTTCGGTGTGGACCGGGTCGAGCGGTTCATCGACCGCGTCCAGGCGCTCGACAATCTGATCGACATCCACTCACCGTTCATCAAGCGCGACCCCGGGCGGGCGGAGGCCGGGGGGGAGTCCGAGTCGGAGTCCGAGATCCCGCGGATCCAGGCGAAGGACTACATGGACCGCTACATCAACCCGCCGGACTACCTCGCTGCCCAGCGCAAGGCGGCCGAGGCGAAGCGGCGGGCGGCGAAGCGCTTCCCTCCACGTCCGATCCGCGATGTGCTGCGCTTCCTGCTCGACCACGCGCCGCTCGAGCCGTGGCAGCAGGACGTCCTCGACATGCTGCGCGACGAGGCCTACTACTTCGCGCCGCAGGGGATGACCAAGATCATGAACGAGGGCTGGGCCGTGTACTGGCACTCGACGATCATGACGCGGCACATCGTCGAGGCGTCGGAGGTGATCCACTACGCCGATGCCCACTCCGGCACATTGGCGACCGCCCCCGGCCAGATCAACCCGTACAAGCTCGGCGTCGAGCTGTTCCGGCACATCGAGCATCGCTGGGACGTCGGCAAGTTCGGCCCGGAATACGAGCGCTGCGACGATCCGGACGTCCGCCGGCGGTGGAACCGGCCGACGAACGAGGGCCGGGAGAAGATCTTCCAGGTCCGCAAGGTCTACAACGACGTCTCGTTCATCGACTGCTTCATCGACGAGGAGTTCGCCGAGCAGCAGAAGCTGTACGTCTACGGCGTCGACCAGGCCACCGGCCGCTACGTCGTCGTCGACCGCGACTGGCGGAAGGTCAAGCGGCGCCTGCTCGACGCGCTGACGAACTTCGGCAATCCGATCATCTATGTGATGGATGCCAACTTCGGCAATCGCGGCGAGCTGTACCTCTACCACGACTGGATGGGCGCCGACCTGCAGTTCGAGGCCGCGCTGCAGACGCTGCGCTACGTGCAGCGCATGTGGAAGCGGCCGGTACACCTCGAGACCCGCGAGGAGGGACAGCCGCGGCTCCTGTCCTACGACGGCAAGGAGACCTCCATGCGGGAGATCAGCGCTTCGCAGCCGGCGAGCGAGGTCGTGGGCGTGGCGCCGGAGGAGAACGACGACTGAGCGGCGTGTGCAGCGTGCGAGGCGCGCATGTTGATCCCGTTCGCCGACGACCAGGGGCCGCGGCGACCGACGCCGGTCGTGTGGTTGATCTGCGCCGCGTGGCTCGCCGTGTTCGTCGCGGCGGTCGCGGCGTCGCCCGAGGCGGTCGCACGCACGCACCGTGAGCTCGGCCTGAACACGAGCGCGTGGTGGCACGCGTGGTTCCAGCTGCAGCGCGACGAGGTTCGGCCCGGCTGGGCGAGCGTCGTCGGCCTGGTCCGGCCGCTGCTCACCTGCTGGCTGCTGCACGGCGGGGTGCTGCACGTGCTGTCCAACGCGCTCGCGCTGTGGCTGTGCGGTGGGCGGCTGGAGTCGCGGTTCGGCTCGCTGCGGTTCGCGGTGTTCTGCATCGCAGCGATCGTCGCCGCTGGGCTGGTGGAGGTGCAGGTGGACGGCCCGGTCGACCGCGACCTGCTCGGCGGCTCGGGGCTGGCGGGCGCGACGCTGGCCGCGTGCCTGGCGCTGCGCCCGATCACCCGCGCCCGCACGATCGTGCTGGTCGCCGTGGTGCCGGTCGTCGTCGAGGTTCCGCTGTGGGTGCTGGCGCTCGGCTGGATCGCGGCGCAGGCGCGCCCGCTGTCGCGGCTGCTGGACGTCGGTCCATCGGAGCCGATGTCGCCGGCGGCGCTCGGCGCCGGCGCGGTGTCCGGCGTCGTCGGGGCGATCCTGCTGATGGCGCTCGCGCCGCGCGCGCGTGGCGCCGCGCGGGCGGCCCGCGTGGTCAGGGCTTGACGCCGGCGGCGTGGCGCGCGCGCTCGCGGAACTTCGCGCGCTGCGCGAACGACGCCTTCACGTCGGGTCGGCCCATGTTGGACACCGCGCAGTTGGCGCAGGTCGGGCGCAGCTCGTGGCGGTGGAGCTGACGGCGCAGCTCCATGAACTTCTCGCCGGTCCAGATCTCCTCGAAGGACTGCGTGCGGAAGTCGCCGAACACCGTGTGCTCCCACCACGACCCGCAGGGGAACACCGTGCCGTCCGGGTTCACGTGGATGTAGTACCACGGGAAGTAGCAGGGCCGGCGGTGGTGGCGCTTCTGCCTGGCCTTCAGCATGAACTCGCGGTTCTTGTGGTTCAGGTAGTCGTCGACGGACATCGCGTTGGCCGACGCGTCCTCCGACGGCAGGAGCGCGTTGCCGCCGCCCTCGTCGGACTCCGGGACGAGCGAGTCGTCGATCGTCGCGTTGGACTCCGGCAGTGGGATCGGACGCACGATCTGGATGCCGAGCGAGTCGGCGGTGCGCTGCACCTCCTCCATCAGCTCGTTGCACAGCCGCGGCTCGTTGAGCAGCGACTCCTTCTCCATGCCCATGCCGCCGAGCACGGCCATGTGCACGAAGTTCATGTACTTCACGCCCTTCTCACCGCACAGCCGGACGAGTGCGGGCATCGTGCGGATGTTCGACTTCATCAGCACCGCGGTGACCGACATCGCCGGGAGCTTCGATCCGAGCGCGGCCTTGCGCTCGTTGACGAGGTCGAACCGGCTGACGACCCGTTCCCACTTCGCCGGCGTCCGGATCCGCTCGAACGTCTCCTTGTCGCCGCCGTCCATCGAGATGGTCAGCAGCGGCATCTGCACCTCGATCACCTTGTCGACGATCTTCTGCGTCAGCGACATGCCGTTCGTCGAGAAGTGGAAGTTCGGCACGCCGTGCTCGCGGCACAGCTCCAAGGCCCGCGGCAGGTCGGGGGCCATCAGCGGCTCGGCGCTCGACGACAGCACCACGTCGTGGGCGCGCGGGAACAGGTCGTTGCCGACCTTCTCCAGCAGGTCCCTGCCCATCGTCGTCTGGCTCTCGACGAAGTCGGGGTGCGCGAAGTGGCACATGATGCAGCGCAGCTGGCACCGGCCGACCATGTCGAGCTTGACACGCAGAAAGCGCTTCTCGCGGAGAACGGGCATCGGTCTATCGAGGTGTAACGCCGCAGGTGTGTCGTCGAAGGCTACCCGGCCGGGGCGGGCTCCGCGCGGCGGCGGAGCCGGACCCGGACGATCGGAGGGCCACGCGCTGCGAGCGGGCAGTCTCGCCGCTGGCAGCGTCATCGGCCAGGACCTGCCCGCGCCGGGAGGGGCAAAGCCGACAGCGGGCAGGACCGGACGGGCGCCTCGCCAGCGACGAGCCCGCACGCTCGCGCGGCGCGGCCTCGGGACTCGTGTGGGGCGGCCGTCGCCGTGCCGAGAGCCCGTCCGGCGCGCGGTCAGGCGAGTTCGTAGTGGAGGCCGTCGGCGGTCTGGACCAGCGGATCGAGGTCGAGCATCGATTCGAGACAGGCGCCGAACTCGGCGAGCGTCGGACAGGCCGCCAGCAGCTGCTGGGCCGACAGCGGTGCGGGCGACTGTCGGAGCGCGTCGCGCGCGGTGCGCTGGATCCAGGCGCCGAGCGCGAGGTCGGGGTCCGCGACCACCGGGCCCGGCAGGATCTCGAAGTTCCCGTGGCGCCGCAGCAGATCGAGCAGCAGGTGCTCGTCGAGGAAGCTCCCCCCGAGGCCCGCGGCCTCGACCGCGGCGTGGACCGCGGTGAGCGGCGCGTGGCCGCCGGCCTCGTGCAGGCACGACGACGTCTCGCGCAGCAGCAGGCGCAGGCGCTCCGGATTGAAGGGGTAGTTCTCGAGCAGGTCGACGCGGTCCCGGGTCGGGAACACGAAGCGGCGGTTGTCGCGCAGCAGGCGCGCGACCAGCCGGCGGCGGCGCGGCTCCTGATTCTGCAGGAACCGTGCGAACGGGACTTCGCCCATGGCCGCGCGGAGCTCGTCGACGAGCTGTGCGACGATCGACGAGCCGCTGCGGCGCCGGGCGCAGAACTGACCGCGGCCGAGGTAGCGGAGCGACCGATCGTGACGCAGCAGGTCGGTGACCAGGTGGGCCGTGCGCTCGGACGGCGCGCCGGAGCCGACCGGCGACTGCACTGCGGTGCGCTGCCCGGTCGCGACGATGTGGGCCCGCAGCGCATCGGCGAGCGGCCGCACCATCTCGAGCGTGTCGAGGTGGCGGATGCGCAGATCGAACTCCAGGTGCCGGACCTCGAGGAACCTGCTGTCGGCGCGCAACACGTCGTGCAGGCGGTGGCGCCGGGCGGACGCGTGGCGGTCGCGGTAGTGGAACAGCAGGTCGTCGAGGCGCAGCGGCCCACCGGCGTCGTCGAGGATGCTCTCGAGGTGGTCGGCGGTGCGCGAGCGGCGCCAGACGACGCGCGGTGCGCTGCGCCGGCGGAACAGGATCGTCGCGCCGAGGTGGGCGCGCAGCGCGTGGTCGAGGAACTCCTCGGTCACGTCGACACCGCGCTCGGCGAGGCGCGCCTGCAGCTCGGCGAGCGCACAGGGCAGCCCGATGCGGGTGACGACGTCGCGGATCGTCGCGACCCGCTCGCGCAGCGCGGGGAGCGGTGCGGCGACGAGTCGGCCGGCATCGTGGGTGAATCGCAGCGGCTTGCACAGCGCCGCGAGCCGCAGCGGCAGGTCGGGGCGCCGGGCCTCGCGGACCGCGCGACCGAGCGCGTCGGCCGCGGTGCTCTGCGCGGAGCTCAGCACACCGCCGTGCGCGTCGAGGTCGCGCTCGGCGGCGTCGAGCATCGCGCGCAGCGCAGCGCCGCCCGCCTCGAGCAGCGTGGCCGCGGTCGCGGCGATACCGGCGGTCACCTCGGCCGGCGGCAGGCCGGTCTCGGCCGCCAGCGCGGCGACGCTCGCCGGGGCGCGGCCGAAGCCGAGCCTGGCGGCAGCGAGGCGGGCGGCGGACGGGTCCAGCGAATCGAGCGCGCGCTGGAGCCAGTCGTCGAACGGCTCGGAGTGCGGCGGTGCCGTCGAGGGCAGCGCGGTCACCGCGCCGAACGCGGCGCGCAGCGCACGCTCGATCTCGTGGAGCGTGCGGCGGCCGACGCCGCGGAGCGCGAGGATGCTCGCGGCGCTCGTCCTGCACAGGTCCGCGACGGTGCCGACGCCGAGCTCCCGCAAGCCGCGGCGCGCGCGCGGCGACAGCGACAGCTCGCTCGTCGGCGTCGCGAGCACCCGCGCGAGATCGGCAGGCAGGCCCGCGGCGATGCGGGTCAGCAGCGTCGAGGAGTCGGTCGGGGCGGTCATCGCAGGTCGCTCGGGTCGATGCAACGGAGGGCCGGTCCGGTCGGGTCCGCCGCGAGGCGCGCGCAGCGCGCCGCGGTGGCGGCGTCGGTGCGCCAGGCGACGGTCGCGGTGTCACCACCCGCGCGAAGCCAGGCGACCGCGCTGCGCTCGAGCCCGGGTCGATCCGACGGGTGGGTCGCGCGCAGCAGCGCGGCAGCGAGCGGCCGACCCAGATCGGCGGGGGCGAGTTCGGCGAGCGCGAGCACCCGCTCGCGCGCCGGACCGGCGATCACCGCAGGCGTCGCCAGGCGCGGTGCGACGAGCGGTGCCGGCAGGCGCAACAGGGTGGCGCGGGTCGCCGCGGCGACCGCCTGATCGCGGGTGCCGAGGTAGGCCGCCGCCACCAGGTCGACGCAGGCCTCGTCGCCGAGCCGCTCGGCGCCGACCAGCAGCGCCGGGACCTCGGTGGTCGCTCCCTCGAGCGCCCGCGCGAGCGCGGCGCGCAGGCGCGCGCGGGTCGGCTCGTCGGCCCGCTCGAGCCCCGGCGCCAGCCCGAGGCCGAGCGCCGCGTCGCCAGCGACGCGGGAGTCGGCGGCGGCCAGCGCGAGCCCGAGTGCGCGGCACCGCGCCACGGGATCGCCCCGGGTCGCCAGCAGGCTGCGCACGTGGGCGACCAGCTCTGGCGTGGCGCGCGGCAGGCCGCGGGCGCCGAGTGCGGTCGGGCGTCCGGCCTCGTTGAGGAACGCGAGCAGGCGGTCGCCGACCGCGAGCCCGTGCAGCGCGCAGCCGCACGCGCGCGCCGCGGGTTCGGCGCGCGTCGAGGTCTGCGGCGGCGTGCCGAGCAGCGCGTCGATGCGCTGCATCACCGCGCCCAGCTCGTCGCCACGCTCCTGCAGCGCGGTGAGCTGGACGACGGCGATGTGCGTGGAACGATCGACGAGCGCGGCGAGCGTCGTGGCCTCCCGCTGCGCGGGCAGCCGCGCGACCGGTGCGAGCACCACGAGCGTGGCCAGGGCGACCGAGCTGCGGTGGATACGGAGCGTGGCGTTCATCGTCGGCGGGCCTCTCACTTCAGCAGCACGCGCTGGCGCAGATAGGCGACGTTCAGGTCGCGGAATTGGAAGTCGAGCGAGACGATCGAGTCGTAGCCGAGCGCTGCGGCCATCACGTCCGTGATCGACGCGTACTCGTTGTGGAGCGTCTCGTCGCCGTGCAGGCCGGTGGCGTCGTGTCCGGGAGCGACCAGACCGACCGCGTGTCCGACCTCGTGTGCGACGATCGTGCCGACGACGGTCGCCCAGTCGTCCGCGGCGCGCAGGATCGTCTCGTAGCGCGCGCGTTGCGCGGACGTCGCCTGCAATGGAACGAAGCCGGGGGCCAGCACGATCGCGTCGAGCGGGTCACGGCCGACCGCGACGCCGCCCAGCGCGGGGCACAGCGGCATGAACCGGCGTGCGAAGGCGGTGACGAACGACGGATAGACGCTGATATGGATGGACGTCTCGAACAGGAACATCTCGGACGGGAACACACCGAGTCCGGGAGCGGTCGACATCGCATCCTGGGTCGGACGGCCATTGGCACGGTCGTAGAATGCGCGTCCGAGCACGCCGGACGACGCGTCACCGAACGCGCGGCCGGGCTCGCCGAGCGGATCGAATCCGCCACAGGCGACGCTCATCGTGGTGGCACCGTACGGCTCGGAGTCGGTGAACAGCACCGGGACCGAGCCACCCTCGGCCAGTCGCTCGCCGTCGCGACCGCGGTGGTAGAGCTCGTGCGCACGGCGCACGACGCCGCGGCGCAGCAGGCGCAGCATGGTGTCGTTCGTCCCCGCCGGGTCACCCGCGGAGCAGAGGCCGAGGCGGAGCAGGTCCTCCTCGAAGTCCGCGGTGCCGGTGGCGTCGCGGTCGACGTCGAAGCGGAGCCAGACGACCTGTGCGCGGTCGAACGGGAGTCGCGCGAGGTCTGGCGACAGGACTTCGAACGACAGCGTCGCGGAGGCGCCGACATTGCCGGCGACGTCGGCCACGATCGCGCGGACGGTCCAGTTGCCGATCGCGAGCGACTGTGCGTAGGGCAGCTGCACGCGGCAGGTGTGCGGGGTCGGTGCGGCGAGCGCGAACAGGTCCGCGTCGGGGGGCGGTTCGCCCGGTCCGGCGAAGTCCAGCTTCAGCGTGCTCCAGTCGATGCCACCGCCGCGGTCGTCGTCGGCCTCGACGGTGACGACGAAGCCGTGCGGAGCGACGCCGAGCGACTCGCTGCGGCGGGAGTCGATCGCGTCGAGCGTCAGGCGCACCGTCGGCGCGATCGAGTCGGCGCCGGCGCCGGTGCGGAAGCGCAAGACGAGGTCGTCGCGCAGCGCCGCCCCCGACGCGGCGCGTGCGCCGCCCGGTCCGCCCGCGATGCGGAGCTCGTAGCCGCCGCCGGGTGCGAGTGACGCGAGCGGCGACAACCGGAGCACGCGATCGCCGTGGTCGGCGTTCAGCGCGAACGCGACCGGCGCGTCCGTCGCGTCGGTCAGCGTGACGGTCTCTGCATCGAGCGTCGTCAGGTTCCACGGCTCCGCGGCGTGCAGCACGAGCACGGCGTCGGTCGGGACATCGGCGGCGCCGGTCGGCGGCCACGTCCACGGTGCCATCTCCTCGAGCTGCGGGCCGGTGCGGAACGACACCGCGGCCGCCGCGGCCAGCGGATTGCCGGCGACGTCGCGGACGGCGTCGGCGCCACCGCGGACCCGCACGCTGTAGTGTGCGAGCGGCTGCAGCGGGGCGGCCGGCACGAGCCGGATGCGGTCGAGGCCGACGACGAGGCGCGTCGCGAGGGCGACCTCGCGTTGGTCGGCATCGAGCAGGACCACGCCGCTCGCACTGCCCGGGTCGATCGGCTCGTCGAACGACAGCTCGATCGCGGTGTCGGGCGGCACGTCCTGCGCACCGTCCGCAGGAGCGGCGAAGCCGAGCTGTGGGGCGCGCGTGTCGGCGCCGACCCGGAAGCCGAGCATCGCATCGATGTCCAGCGGGTTCCCGGCCAGGTCGCGCACGCCACCTGCGCCCGTCGGCAGGGCGAGCGAGCAGGTGTTGTCGGCGGGCAGCGGGGTCCGCGGGGCGAGCCACAGCGTGCGTCGGTCGGCGCTCGCGTGGACGTCGACCGGCAGCCGCCCGCCGAGGTGGTCGAACAGGTCGATCGCGCCGGCATCGAGCGCGTCGACGTCGATCGACTCGTCGAACTCGAGACGCAGCCACGCGAGCGGCGACATCGCGACGATCCCGCCGGCGCCGGGCCAGCTCGCCACCAGGTGCGGTGCGCGCTGATCCGCGGGGATCCGGAGCGGCAGCTCGAGCGGGGCCGCGGTGTTGCCCGCGCGGTCGGCGATGCCTTCGACCCGCAGCGTCAGCCGCTGGCCACCGGGCAGGTCCGCGATCGGTCGCACGCTCGCCACGACGTCGGTCACGCGCACGGTCGCGGGCCAGGCGCGGGCGAGCTCGTCGACGAAGGATCCGCGCGGGGCACCGCCGTCCTGGAGCGGCTCGTCGAAGCGGAGCTCGACGGTGCCGTTCGGGGCCAGCTCGCCACCCGACGGCACCGAGCTGCTCGCCAGCCCGGGCGCACGAGTATCGACCGTCATGAAGCGGGCGACGATCTTGTGTTCCACGAGGCGGCCGTCGGTGGCGCACACCAGCGGCAGGACGCACAGCTCGTAGGTGGCGTCCGGGAGCAGCGGATCCCGTGGCGCGAAGGTCGCGGAATGATCGGCGGCGGACACGCTCCAGGTGCCGGGCAGGTCCGCGTCGTCGCCGGCGCGGCGCAGCGCCGCGAACGCGAGGCTCGCATCGATCGGCACGCCGTCGAACAGCACGGTGGGATGGACGTCGACGGCGACGCCGGACTCACCATCGGCGGGCGCGGTCGCGAGGACCGCCAGTGTCGCGGGAGCGATGCCGAGCTCGGAAGGTGAGGGCTGGAACAGCGTCGATCCGCCGCTCCCGCCGCCACCGCTGCACCCGGCCAGGAGGAGGCCGGAGGCCAGAACGGTCACGAATCGATTCCCCGCTGCTTCCCGCTGCATGCCTCACCCGCTCGGTGACTGGCCTGTGTCCAAGGCCAGCATCGGCGTGCGGGTGTCGCGCAGTTGAGCGTGTGCGACGGCTGGTCACCCACCGGCCGTCGCAAGGCGCGATGGTCGACGGCGCGCCGTCGGGTTTCGCGACAGCGGGCGGCGGCGGGCGCGGAGCGGACCGGCCGGCCTGCCAGGTCAGCCGCCGAACGGCCGCCGCAGGCGCTGCTGCACCGCGGTGAAGATGCCGGTCGGCGAGCTGACCGTGGTGCGCATCTGCCGCGCCGCGACCAGCAGCACGGCGCCGACCAGCAGCAGCAGCCCCGCGACGAGGTAGCGCAAGAGCTCCGGCATCCAGAGGATCATCACCCCGAGCGCCACCAGCGTGGCGCCCGGTAGGTAGATGAACAGCCCACCGCGCGGGCCGAGCGTGCCGCCGGACATCGAGTAGGTGCGCATCGGAGGCCCCGAGTATCGCCGCAGGCGCGGAGCGGTCACACCGGGGAATCGCATCCGGAGTGCGGCGACGTCAGCTGCAGCCGCTGGTCGCGCCGCAGGAGTCGCACTTCAGACAGGTGCCGTTGCGGACCAGCGTGAACTGGCCGCAGGCGCCGCAGGCGTCGCCCTCGTAGCCCTTGATCCGCGCCTCGCGGATCTTCAGCGCGCGTTCGTTCGCGGCGCGCAGCCGCGCGGCGCGGGTCGGTACCGCCACCGCCGAGGCCGCCCGCCGCGCGTCGAGCGCGGGCGAGTGGAGCGCGCCGCCGCCGTCGCCCGCGTCGTGGCCGGAGCGGTCGCCGTTGCGCGGGCGCGGCAGCCGATCCGACCGGTCGAGTCGCGCGGCCGACCTCCGGTGCTGCTCGGCGTCGAGCTTCAGCTCGACGGTCGGCTCGTCGGGCGGCGGCTCGAAGCCGTCGTCCTCCTCCGCGGTCGGCTCCTCGAACAGCTCCTCGTCGTCGGCGCGGCCGCCGCCGGTCGTCGTGCTGCTCAGGTCGTCCTCCTGGATCTGCGCGAGGTCCTGCCGGCCGAGGTAGTTGATCGCGAGATCGCGGAACACGTAGTCGAGGATCGAGGTCGACAGCCGGATCCGGTCGTGGCCGGTGACGATGCCGTTCGGCTCGAAGCGCGTGAACACGAACGCGTCGACGAACTCCTCGAGCGGCACGCCGTGCTGCAGGCCGAGCGAGATCGCGATCGCGAAGTTGTTCATCAGCGAGCGGAACGCCGCGCCCTCCTTGTGCATGTCGAGGAAGATCTCGCCGAGCGTGCCGTCGTCGTACTCGCCGGTCCGCAGGTAGATCTTGTGGCCGCCGACCACCGCCTTCTGCGTGTAGCCGCGCCGCCGGTAGGGCAGCTTGCGGCGCGCGCGCAGGTAGTGGTGGACGACCCGCTCGGTGACGCGCTCGGCGGCCTCCGCGACGGCCTTCGGCGTCGCGTGCAGCTCCGGTGCGACCGCGTCCGCCTCGGTGGCGTCGTCCGCGTGCTGGTCGTCGGGTTCCGCGACGCTGTTGAGCGGCTGCGAGAGCTTCGAGCCGTCCCGGTACAGCGCGACCGCCTTGATCATGCTGCGCCACGAGTGCCCGTAGGCGTCGCGCACGTCGTCGATCGTCGCGTCGTGCGGCATGTTGATCGTCTTGCTGATCGCACCGGAGATGAACGGCTGCACGGCCGCCATCATGTCGATGTGCGCGCAGAACGGGATGTAGCGCTTGCCGCGCCGCCCGCAGCGATTCGCGCAATCGAAGATCGGCAGGTGCTCGTCCTTCAGGTGCGGAGCACCCTCGACGGTCATCGTGCCGCAGACGTAGTCGTTGGTCTCCGCGACCTGGCGCCGCGTGAAGCCGAGGTGGGTCAGGATGTCGAAGTTCCAGTCGTCGAGCTGGGCGTCGGTCAACCCGAGTCCGTCGCGGCAGAACGCGTCACCGAGCACGTGACGATTGAAGACGAACGACACGTCGAATGCCGACTGCAGCGCATCCTCGAGCTTGCGGAGCTCGGTGTCGCCGAAGCCGTGTGCGCGGAGCGATTCGTGGTTGACGTGCGGCGCTCCGGCGAGCGTGCGACGGCCGACCGCGTAGCCGACGATGTCGTCGATCTGCGCGCCGGAGTAGCCCAGCCTGCGCAGCGCGACCGGCAGGCTCTGGTTGATGATCTTGAAGTAGCCGCCGCCGGCGAGCTTCTTGAACTTCACCAGCGCGAAGTCCGGCTCGACCCCGGTCGTGTCGCAGTCCATCAGCAGCCCGATCGTGCCGGTCGGCGCGATCACCGTGACCTGCGCGTTGCGGTAGCCGTGCTGCTCACCGAGCGCGAGCGCGCGATCCCAGGCCGCGCGGGCCGCGTCGAGCAGTGGCACCGGGCAGCGCTTCTGGTCGATCGCGCGCGGCACGATCGTCAGCCCCTCGTAGTGGTCCTCGGGCTCGCCCCAGGCTGCGCGCCGATGATTGCGGATCACCCGCAGCATGTGCTCGCGGTTGCGGGCGAAGCCGGGGAACGGGCCGAGCTCCGCCGCGAGCTCGGCGGAGGTCTCGTAGCTCTTGCCGCACAGGATCGCCGTGATCGCCCCGGCGATCGCGCAGGCCTCACGGGACGCGTACGGGATGCCGAGGCGCATCAGCACCGTGCCGATGTTCGCGAAGCCGAGACCGAGCGTGCGGAACTCGTAGCTCTTCTTCGCGATCTCGCGGCTCGGGAAGCTCGCCATCAGCACGCTGATCTCGAGCACGATCGTCCACAGCCGCGTGGCGTGCTCGAACGCGGCGATGTCGAACTCGCCGTCGTCACGCAGGAACTTGACGAGGTTCAGCGACGCCAGGTTGCAGGCCGTGTCGTCGAGGAACATGTACTCGGAGCACGGATTGCTCGCCTCGATGCGGCCGTCGGCCGGGCACGTGTGCCACTCGTTGATCGTCGTGTCGTACTGCAGGCCGGGGTCCGCGCAGGCCCAGGCGGCGTAGCAGATCCGGTCCCACAGGTCACCCGGGTCGATCTCACGGGCGAGCTCACCGGTCGTGCGCCAGCGCAGCGGCCACGGGCGCCCTTGCTCGAGGCACTCGAAGAACGCGTTCGGGACGCGCACGGAGTTGTTCGAGTTCTGGCCGGAGACGGTGACGTACGCCTCGCTGTCCCAGTTGGTGTCGTACTCGGGGAACTCGATCGCCTGGAAGCCCTGGGCGCCGAGCTGCATCGCGCGCTGCAGGTAGGCCTCGGGCACCAGCGCGGCACGCGCCTCCTTGAGCGCGGCGGCGAGCGCCGGATTGTGGGCGGGGCGCGCCTCGACGCGCGCGCCGCTCGCCGGCTTGCCGTCCGCCGGCGCGGCGACCGGCGGGAGGGTGCACGCATCGAGCACCGTGTGGATGTGGCGGCGGACGGTGCGGCTGCCGGTCACGAGCGCCGCGACCTTCTGCTCCTCGAGGACCTTCCAATCGACGAAGCGTTCGATGTCCGGATGGTCGAGATCGAGGCAGACCATCTTGGCCGCGCGCCGCGTCGTGCCGCCGGACTTGATCGCGCCGGCGGCGCGGTCGCCGATCTTCAGGAACGACATCAGGCCCGACGACCGGCCGCCGCCGGACAGCGGCTCGTCCTCGGCGCGGATGCGCGAGAAGTTCGTGCCGGTGCCGGAGCCGTACTTGAACAGCCGGGCTTCGCGCGTCCACAGGTCCATGATGCCGCCCTCGTTGACGAGGTCGTCGGACACGGACTGGATGAAGCACGCGTGCGGCTGCGGGCGCTCGTACGCGCTCGACGCGCGCTTGACCTGGCCGTCGGCGGGATCGACGTACCAATGCCCCTGCGGCGGCCCGTCGATGCCGTAGGCCCAGTGCAGGCCGGTGTTGAACCACTGCGGCGAGTTGGGGGCGGCGTGCTGCGCTGCCAGCATGTGGCAGAGCTCGTCGCGGAAGGCGTCGGCGTCCGCCTTGGTGTCGAAGTAGCCGAACGTCTCGCCCCAGTGCGTCCAGCAGCCCGCGAGGCGGTCGAACACCTGGCGAGCGTCCCGCTCGGGACCGGTGACGGCGCGGCCTTGCGCGTCGCGCAGCGGCTGGCCGTCCGGACCGGTCTGCGGGACGCCGGCCTTGCGGAAGTACTTCTGCGCGAGGATGTCGGTCGCCACCTGGCTCCAGGCCGCTGGCACGGCGACGTTCTCGGCACGGAACACCACCGAGCCGTCGGGGTTGCGGATCTCCGACGTGCGGTGGGTGAACTCGATGCCGTCGTACGGGGTCCCCTCGGGGTCGGTGAATCGCCGCTGGATCTTCACGTGAGCGTGTCTCCCTGACGGTCGCCCGCGAGCCGGACGCCGTCCCTGCGCCTCCCTACGTTCCACGGCCGCCGCGCCGCCGCGCGCCCCGACACCCCGGTGTGCCTGCAGGCACCGATCGCCCGCCAGCGCGCACCCGCGCTCCCGTCGGCCGCCGCCCCCCGATTCCCGTCCCTCCGCGTGCACACGATGGACCTCGATCGCAGGAGCCGCACTCCGGTCCGCACTGGTGCGAGGCGTCTGCGCATGATCCACCGGTCGGACGACGCCGCGCGCCGGCGCGGGGTCCGATCCCTCCCTGGGAAGCCCTGGCTACGGGAAGCCTGTCGTGAGAAGCGGGAAACGAGAAGCGCGGATCGGGCCGGCCGATCCGCTGGGTGCGCCCGGCGAGCCGGGCCACGCGGCCGCGGTCGGCACCGCGCCGCTGCGCGCAGGTCCCCACGGTATCGCGGCGAGGCGAGGTGGTGGGGTCGGGGCAGAGCGGACGGCGACGGTCCGCAGACCGTGTGGTTCGTCCTTCGCGACCGCGGCGCTGCGGGACGCCGGTCGCGCGGCGGTGCGGATCTCGGGGTCCGGATCTCGGGGTCCGGATCCCGGGCTGCCGCCGTGCGCACGGCTTCCAGCGCGACCGCCGGACGGCCGCGGCTGCCGCGGCCGGACGACGGTGGCGATGCCGTGCGGAGGCGAGCGGGTGTCGACCCACCTCCCTGGCGAGCCACGGCTGCCGTGGGCGGCGGCCCCGCGGCGACCGCACGGCCCGGTCCGAACGCTGCCGGTCGGGCGGCGAGCGGAGTCGAGCGAGGCAGCGGTCGCCGTCGCGGCGTGGCCCGCGGCGAATCGGCGTCATGGCAGCGGAACCGCGGCGCCGGAAGTCGGTGCCGAAGTCACGTTGAACGAGTCGAGGCGATCAAGAGCGAACCACCGGAGCGGACGATCGACAGGGACGAGCGGGCGCGCCGGCGGCTGTGGAACCCCGCGGCGAGCCGGCCTGACCGAGCCGGTGCTGCCGCGGTGGACCACTACGTATGGGGTCGCGCGGCAGCTGTCCACTCCAAATCTTGATGTCGGCGCCTGGGACATTCCCGAGGGCCGGCCGGAACTCCATTGCCTGGGCCGGTCGGCGCGCGCCGGCCGCGTCAGGAAATCGCTGGCAGCGCGCCCGCGCGTTGCACCGGGCCGCCGGCGGCACGACACTCCGTGCCCATGCGACGACGCGACGGTCGATGGCGGTGCGCGCCGGTGGCGCCCGCCGGTGTCCCGAGCCTCCCGGCGCTCCGCGCGGCGCTCTGGCTGGCGTGCGCCGCCGGGCTGGTGTCGGCCCAGGCGTCGAGCTGGGCAGCGGTCGTCCGCGAGGCCGAGAGCGCCGGCATCCGGACCGGCTTCGTCGCGGTCGACGCGGCGAGCGGCCGCGAGCTCGCGAGCCACCGCGCCAGCGAGGCGTTCCTGCCGGCCAGCAACCAGAAGCTCGCGACCACCGTCGCGTTCCTGCACCGGCTCGGCAGCGACTACCGTTTCCGGACCGGCTTCCGCGTGCGGGACGGGGTGCTCGAGGTCGTCGGCGGCGGTGATCCGAACTGGATCCGCGGCACCGAGCAGGACCCCGCGGCGCTGTTCGCCGCGCTCGCGGTCCGACTGCGCACGGCCGGCGTCGAGCAGCTCCGCGACGTCCGACTCGCCAGCGGCCCGTTCGGCGGGCCGAGCCGCCCCGCCGGCTGGCCGGCGGACCAGTTCCATCGCACCTACAGCGCGCCGAGCGGAGCCGTGCTGCTCGACCAGGGCTGCTGGACGCTGCGCGTCGAGCGCGGTGGTGGTTCCATCGATGCCGCCGCGGAGCTGGTGGCGCCGGTCGGCGGCCTGCAGCTCCGGGGCAGCATCCGGCTGACCGCCGACCGCGCTGCCGGAGCACGCCACGGAGCCGCGGCCCGCGATGGCTGGCTCGAGCTCGACGGCAGCTTCTGGGAGCGCGGCGAGCCGCGCGAGTACCGCGGCGCGGTGGACGACGCCGAGGCCGTGTTCCTGCGCGCGCTGCGCGCCGGGCTCCTGCGCGGTGGGTTGCGGTTCGAGCCGACTGCCGCGCCGGGCGATGCCGACCTGCCCGCGATCGAAACCCCGCTGGCGCCCGCGCTGCGCCGCGTGCTCGCCGAGTCGAGCAACATCGACGCGGAGCAGCTGCTGCGCGTGCTCGGCGCCGAGACGCGCGGCGACGGTTCGTTCGACGGCGGTGCCGCCGCGGTGCGCGACGCGCTCGCCGATCTGCTCGGCGAGCTGCCCGACGGCGTCCGCATCGTCGACGGCTCGGGGCTGTCGCGCGACGACCGGCTGACGCCGCAGGCGATCTGCACGATCCTCCGCGCGGCGCTGCGCGCCCCGTTCGCCGACGTGTGGCGCGCGGCGCTGGCGCGCGGCGGCGAGCGTGACACGACGATGAGCGACCGCTTCCGTGGCAGCCCGCTCGCGGCGCGCGTGCAGGCGAAGACCGGCACGCTGCGCGACGCCAGCGCGCTGTCCGGGATCGTGCGCGTCGGCGATCGCGACGTCGCGTTCGCCATCCTGATGAACTGGGACCGGCGCCGTGGTGGACCACACCCGCGCGAGCTGCAGGAGCGGCTGGTCGCCGCGATCGCGCGCTGATCGGGATCGCGGTGCGGCGCGCTCGCCGTAGAGTGGGCCACCGTGAGCCGGACCGAAGATGCCCGTTCCCCGCTGCCCGCTGCCGGCGAGCTCGCCGCTCTGTGCGCATTGGCAGAGCGGGCCGCGCGGCGCGGTGGCGCAGCGCTGCTCGAGTGGGCGGAGCGGCTGCCGGCGCGCCGCGCCGATTCGAAGGGCGCGCGGCGCGAACTCGTCACCGGGGCGGACCGCGCCGCGGAGCGGGCGGTCGTCGGCGCGCTGCTCGAGGCGCGGCCCGCCGACGCGGTGCTCGCCGAGGAGGGCGAGCTGACGCCGGCCGGTGCGCCGAGCCGTGACGCCGAGTGGCTGTGGATCGTCGACCCGCTCGACGGCACCACCAACTTCGTGCACCGGCTGCCCTACTTCGCGGTCGCGGTCGCCGCCGCCTGGCGCGGGGAGCCGGTCGTCGGGGTCGTGCACGCGCCGCGCCTCGGCGTCACCTACGTCGCGGCGCGCGGGCTCGGGGCGACGCGCGACGGGAGCCCGATCGGAGTGGCCGACACCGCCGAGCTCGGTGACGCGCTGCTGGCGACCGGTTTCAGCTACGTGCGCGACCAGCCCGGGCGCGACGACAACGTGGAGCGCCTGCGCGCGGTGCTGCCGCATTGCCGCGACCTGCGGCGCTACGGCTCCGCGGAGCTCGATCTCTGCCTGACGGCCGACGGCACCTACGACGGCTACTGGGAGCTCGACCTCGCGCCCTACGACGTCGCCGCGGGTGCGGTCGTCGTCGCCGAGGCCGGCGGGCGGGTCACCGACCTGCGCGGCGGTGGCGACTGGCTGTACGGCGGCTCGATCCTGGCGAGCAACCGTCGCCTGCACGACGCGCTGCTCGCGCACGTCGGTGATCGCGCGAGCGCGCGGTGACCGGCGCTCAATCGTCGGTGGTGCGCGCCACGACGTTGTCGATCAGCTCGATCAGGGCGGGATCCGTCGCATTGTAGCGGACCGGCGGGTTGTCTCCGCGCAGCACCAGCAGATTGGCGCGCACCAGGTTGCGCGTCGCGCGGTGGAAGCGCAAGGGCGCGCGTGCGACGTTCCAGATCACATTGCCTTCGACCAGGATGCCGGTGGTGCCCTCGTCGAGGAACATCCCGTTGCTCTCGGCGCGCCCGAGATTGACGGGCACGTCGTGGATGCGATTGCCGCTGAGCACGGTGCCGGGCTGTAGCCCGAGGGTGTAGATGCCGCCGCCGTCGCTCAGGACCTGCATGACGTGGTGGATGTGGTTGTCGGCGACGAGCAGGTCGCGCACCGGCGTCGGCTCCGGATTCCAGCGCCAGCCGAGCGACACGCCGGTGTACGGCAGGTCGCGGAGCTCGTTCCGGGTGATGCGGGCACCGCGGGCGAACCCGACCCAGATGCCGACCGCGCCGAAGAACTGCTGCCCGCAGCGCGCGATCGTGCAGCCGACCACGGCGGTGTCGCTCGCGGCCTGCTCGGGTGCGGCCTGCCACCACGGTCGACCGTCGACGGTGCGGTGGCCGTCCTCGCCGATCATCACGCCATTGCCGGCGACGTCGTCGACGACGCAGTCGCGGAGCTCGCAGCGCGCGGTGCGGCTGCCGAAGCGCACCCCGGCGGTGCCGAGGTGGGAGATCTCGCAATCGCGCAGCGAGCAGTCGACCGCGCGCTCGAAGTGCAGCGCCGGCGGCACCGGCTGTCGCAGGATGTCGCCGCCCGCCGCGGTGCGCGGCTCGTGGAAGGTCGCCTGGCCCTCGGCATAGCCGTGCGCGGGTGGCTGCCAGGCGGCGTGCGCGAAGCGGATCCCGGCGAAGTGCAGGCCGCACACCGGCGCGATCTCGTCGCCGCGCACGTCGAGCAGCGCGGGTGCGACGGGCACGACCAGCTCGATGGCGGCCGGGTCCTCGCCGGGGAGCGGCGCGTAGACCAACGTGTCGGCGGCGGCGTCGACGCACCACTCGCCGGGGGCGTCGAGGAAGCGGGGCGAGCCTTCGAGCCAGAAGCGCGGGTGCGGCTCGAAGTTGTCGATCGCGTAGTGGGCCGCGGCGGCGCCGATCGGGTCGCGCGTGACCAGCGTGCCCGCGGCCGGGTCGAGCGACGCGAGGCCGATCCGGGACACCGACCAGTCGTGCAGGAACACGAGCTCGACGGCGGTGACGTCGTCGACGGCCGCGACCGCGCCGGGCTCGAACGAGAAGCCCGAGCGCCGGTCGGGGGCCGCGGCGACGACGCGGAGGAAGCCGGTGTCCGGCGTGCGCGCGCGCGGGCGCCGCGCGCCGTCGACGAACAGCTCGCGCGGTCGCAACCCGCCGAGCGGTGCGGTCAGGCGGCCGTCGGCGGCGGCGACGACGGGCGCGAGGCGCCGGCCGCCGGAGATCGTGACGGCGGCGCCGTCCGCCGCGCGCCAGGTGACCGATGCAGCCGCCGTCCCGCCGTCGGCGGGGTCGAGACGCAGCGGCTCACCGAGGTGCCAGGTGCCCGCGTGCAGCACGACCTCGCCGCCGACCGGCGGGGCCGCGGCGGACCGCAGCTCGCGCAGGCGGTCGCGCGCGCGCGCCAGCGAGCGCAGCGGCGCGGTGGCCGAGCCCTGCCGGGCGTCGTCGCCGTCCGGTGCGACGTGGACCACCGGCGTCTGTGCGAGTGCGGCACTCGCGAGGAGGGGGATCGCCAGCGTGCGCAGCGTGCTCATCCCCGTCGATCGAAGCGCCGCGGGGGCTCGCTCGCCAGCTTGCGCGGGCCGCGATCGGGGCGGACCCGAAGCGCGCAGGGAACGCGCGCGCGGGTCGGCTAAGGTGCGGACCCATGGCCCGCCTGCGCGCCGCCACTCCGTTCCTGCTGTTGCTCGGGCTGATCGCCCTGTGCGCCGCCGTGCGCGTGCAGGTCACGCTCGCCGATCCGCTGTTCGATGCGCAGGACCCGCGCGGGCTGCTGCGCTCGGATCCCGGGCTGCTGTTCCACTTCACGCAGGAGCTGATCGCGAACGGCGGCGCGACGCCGGCCGACTGGGGGGCCGACCCGACCCTCGAGTTCCCGGCGACCTGCGACGTGCCGGCGATGTTCACGGTCGGCATCGAGTACGTCGTCGCGTGGCTGCACCCGCTGCTCGCCGGGACCGCGCCGCTGCACGTGTTCTGCGTGGAGGTCGCCGCCGTGCTCGCGTCGCTCGCGTTGCTCGGCGTGTTCGGGCTCGCGTTCGAGCTGACGCGCTCGCGCTGGGACGCGCTGATCGCGGCGCTCGCGTGCGCGACGCTGCCCGCGGCCTGGCGCACGCTCGGCTTCGTGCTGATCCGCGAGGACCTGAGCCTGCCGCTGTACGCTCTGCACCTGTGGCTGTTCGCGCGCGCGGCGCGCACCCGCGGCTACGGCAGCGCATTGCTCGCGAGCGTCGCGCTGGTGCTCGCGCTCGCCACCTGGCACGCGCTCGGCTTCGTCGTGGCGCTGCAGCTCGGTGCGCTGTGGCTCTGGTACGTGTGGAGCGGCCGCAACCCGTTCGTCGACCGCCGCGCGCTCGGCGCCGGGCTGCTGTTCGTGCTCGGCTGCGTGCTGGTGCCGGTGCTGCGGGCGAAGCTCGCGCTGCTGTCGCTACCGGTGCAGATCGCCGCCTCGCTCGCGCTGGCGGGCGCGCTCGGGCGGGCGCGCGCGACGACGGCGCCGCGGCGGCTCGCGCTCGCCGGCGGAACGCTGGTCGCGAGCGCCGCCGCGCTCGGCGGTCTCGCCGCGCTGCTGCCGGGCGGCGGCGACTACCGGCACGTGGTGTCGTTCGCGCTGGCGAAGCTCGCGCACCTCGGGCAGTTCCCGGCCGACCCGTCGTCGCTCGACTTCGACGCGCGCCTCTTGTGGCAGGGGCCGTTCGCGACGATGCCGGCGGCGCTGCTGTGGACCAGCTACGGCGCCGCGCTGGTCGGCCTGGTGGCGGTGGTCGCCGCCGGCCTGCGGAGCTGGCGCGCGCGGGATTCCGCGGACGCGTCGTTCGCGCCGCTCGCGCTCGGCGCACTGATCGCGGTCGTCGCGAGCTGGCTGGTGCTGCGGCTGTCGGCGGTCGCCGCGCTGGTCCTGCCGGTCGCGATCGTCGCCGCCGTGCTGCGGCGGTGGCGCCCCGCGGTGGCGCGGGCGGCGCTCGCCGCGCTGGTCGTCGTGCAGCTCGCGCAGCTCGGCAGCCAGCTGGAGGACTTCTCGTGCTCGTGGTACGAGCCGCCGGCGCGCAAGCTCGACCTGCGCGACGCGCTCGCCGCCGTCGAGCGCAGCGTGCCGCCCGGCGAGGCGGTCTGCGCCGACTTCATGACCGCGACCGCGGTGCTCGCCCACACCGGCCGGCCGGCGGTCATGCAGCCGAAGTACGAGACGGCGCGCAGCCGCGAGCGCACGCGGATGTTCCTCGACGCGTTCTTCCACCAGAGTCCGGCGGAGCTGCAGCGGTTGATCCGCGGCACGTTCCGGACCCGCTGGTTCCTGCTCGACCGCGCGTCGTTGTGGACGGACTTCCGCCAGATCGCCGGGCTGCGCGCCGATGCGCAGGCGCCGCTGCCGGGCACGGCCGCCTGGGCGATGCTGCAGGCCGACCCGCGCTCGCTGCGGGAGATCCCGGGGTTCGTGCCGGTGTACGTCACGCCCGCCGGGCTGCAGAGCGACCGCCGGCGCCAGCCGGGCTGGTACGTGCTGTTCGAGGTCCAGGACCCGGGCGAACCGCGGTGAAAGGACCTGCGTGCGGCGCGGGTTGCCCAGGGAGCCCGAGTCCGGGCGCGAGATCATGGCTGAGCGAGAGCGAGTCCTCATCGTCGGCGCGGGCGGCCGCGACTTCCACGTGTTCAACACCTGCTTCCGGAACGACCCGGAGACGGAGGTGGTCGCGTTCACCGCTGCGCAGATCCCGCACATCGATCAGCGCACCTATCCGCCGGTGCTCGCCGGCGCGGGTCATCCCGCGGGGATCCCGATCGTGCCCGAGTCCCGTCTGCTGGACCTGATCCGCGAGCGGGCGGTCGCGCGCGTCGTGTTCGCCTACAGCGACGTCACGCGGGCGCAGGTCGACGAGCTCGGTGCGCGGGTCCGGGCGGCCGGCGCGCGGTTCGAGACGTTCGATCCCGACCGCACGATGCTGCTGTCGTCGAAGCCGGTCGTCGCCGTGTGCGCCGTGCGCACCGGCTGCGGCAAGAGCGCGACTTCGCGGTTCGTCGTCCGCACGCTCGGGGAGCTCGGCCTGCGCGCTGCGGTGCTCCGGCACCCGATGCCGTACGGGCAGCTGCAGGCGCAGGTGTGGCAGCGTTTCGCGACGCTCGACGACCTGCGCCGCCACGACTGCACGATCGAGGAGATGGAGGAGTACGAGCCGCACCTCGCGGCCGGCAGCGTCGTGTTCGCGGGTGCCGACTACGCGCGCATCCTCGCCGAAGCCGAGCGGGAGGCCGACGTGATCGTCTGGGACGGCGGCAACAACGACCTGCCGTTCCTGCGCCCCGACCTGCACGTCGTGCTGCTCGACCCGCTGCGCGCGGGCGACGAGCTGCGCTACTTCCCGAGCCGCGAGAACCTCGAGCGCGCCGACGTGCTGGTCGTCGTCAAGACCGACGTCGCGACTCCTGCCGGTATCGCGGAGGTCGAGGCCAACGCGCGCGCACACAATCCGCGCGCGGTCATCGTGCACAGCCGGTCGCCGATCCGGCTGGCGGCGCCCGAGCTCGTCGCCGGCAAGCGGGCGCTGGTCGTCGAGGACGGGCCGACGACGACCCACGGCGGCATGGCGTACGGTGCGGGCCTGCTGGCCGCGCGCGCCGCGGGCGCCGCGGAGATCGTCGATCCGCGACCGTTCGCGGTCGGCGCGATCGCGGCCGCCTACGCGAGGTACCCGCACCTCGAGGCCGTCGTGCCGGCGCTCGGCTACAGCGCGGAGGACGTCGCCGAGCTCGAACGGACGATCGCCGCGGCGGACTGCGACGTCGTCGTCGTCGGCACGCCGATCGACCTGACGCGCATCGTGCGCATCGACAAGCCGGCGGTGCGCGCCGAGTATCGCTACGAGGAGGCCTCCGACCCGGGCCTCGGCGCGATCCTGCGCGAGCGCTTCGCGGCGCGCGTGCCGCGCCCGTGAGCGCCGGTCAGGGCACGAACTGCTTCATGCAGAACACGCTGCCGCCCGACTTCAGGAACTCGCCCGTATCGAGTGGGACGGTGCGGTAGCCGAGCGAGTCGAGCCGCGCGATGGTGTGCGCGGCGCGCTGCTCGATCAGCACGTGGCCGGTCGGCAGCGCCGTCGCGTTGCACGCGAACGTCTCGACCGCCTCGCGCTCCTCGACCTCGAGCAGCTCGTCGAAGCCGGCGCGCAGCAGCGCCATGCTCGGCGCGTCGAACGCCCCCGGGTAGACCAGCGCCCGGTGTGCGTCGAGCGCACAGAAGCACGTGTCGAGATGGTAGAAGCGGCGGTCGGCGAGGTGCAGCGAGCGCACCTCGGCGTCGAACACCGCCGCGACGGCGGCGTGCGCTTCCGCGTCGCTGCGCTCGCCGTAGCCGATCCATAGCCGGTGGCGCCCCGGGTGCCAGATGGCATCGCCGCAGCCCTCGAACCGGCAGGCCGGTGGCAGCGGGTCGACGACCGCGAAGCCGTGCGCCGCGAACCACTCCGCGTAGGCCGCGACCTCGCGGCGCCGCGAGGCATGGTTCATGTGCGAGAGCACGCACACGCGACGCCCGTCGGTCGTGACGCCCGGCAGCGTCTGATTGGCCGCGAAGACCATGTCCTCGCACCCGGGCGTCGCGGCGACGAGCTCGACGTGGAGGCCAGAGCTCTCGAAGGCGAGGCGGAGCGCATCCCATTGCGACCGCGCCGCGGCGTGGTCGACGGTGCCCTGCCGTCCTTCCATGAACACGTTCTTGACGTCGATCACGTCGAAGTGAGCGGGCGGACACATCAGCACCGCGCGCGGATCGCCGGGCATCGTTGGATCGTAGGTGCCTGGCGGCGGTCGGATCTCTCAGGGAGTTCCTCGGCTGGGCGGTCGGCGGCACCCGCGCGAGTCCCGATGCGGGACGCCGCGTGCGGGTGATGCGCGGCGTCGCGGACGCGGGCGGCATCCGGTCCGGCGCACGGTATCGGTGCTTCCGATGCACGGTGTCGGGACCGGGGCGGAACCGAAGAACGGCGACGCCAGGACGGTCCGGAGGTCCGTCCGCGCTGGTAGACTCCGCCGGACCGGCTCCGGTCCGCGCCCGCGGTGCCGGGGTCATCGCTCCCATTCTCCCGCTGCGGACCTCCCGCGATCGGGCGGCACCTGCCACAACCAGGCTCGCGCCTCGGGCGCCGTCGTCACGACGGCCGCGCCGAGGTGCCCCGCTGACTCTCCTCCGACTCATGCATCCATCGCAGTTCCTCTCCGCGAGCGCGTTCGTCGCGCTCCTCGCCCTGGCGGTCCCGGCGCAGAAGCCGGACGCCGCTCCGACGCAGCCCAGCGTGCCGGACGCCGGCGCGCCGACCGAGCTGGTGCTCAAGTACGGCCGGTTCGACCCGCTGCGCGGTCAGCCCGCCGTCCCTGCGGCGCTGAACGCCGATCGGGACGTGCGCCTGTTCGTCGTGCAGTTCCACGGCGTGCCGACCGAGGCGGACCGCGCGGCGGTGCGCACCGAGGGTGGCGAACTCCACGGCTACCTGCCGCACAATGCCTACGTCGTGCGCATGCCGCTGGCCGTCGCCGCGAAGGTCGACGCGCTCGCGACGACGCGTTTCGTCGGCTACTACCAGCCGGCCTGGCGTCTCGAGGCCGAGCTGCTCGACGAGCACGTGCACGGCGCGGACGTGCCGGTGCGCCGCTACAACGTGGTCGTCGTCGACAAGCGCCAGGACAAGCCGGCGCTGCAGGCGAAGATCGAGGCGCTCGGCGGCCGCGTCGTCGACCCGCAGGAGGGCGGCCTCTTGATGGTCGTCGAGCTCAGCGGCGAGCAGCTCGCGCTGGCGGCGCGCCTCGACGAGGTCCTGTGGATCGACCGCTGGTCGGCCCCGGAGCTGGACATGGACAACGCCCGCATCCAGGGCGGCGCGAACTACGTCGAGTCGAACCTCGGCTATACCGGCCAGGGCGTGCGCGGCCACGTCTACGAGGGCGTCGAGGCGACGCACCCGGACTTCACGACGCCGATGACGAACGTGTCGTCGGGCGGCGGCGCGGACGACCACGGCCACTGCACGGCCGGCATCGTGTTCGGCAACGGCACCAGCAATGCGGCGGTGCGCGGCATGGCGCCCGACGCGGTCGGCTTCTACACCCAGTACTCGAGCGTCATCGGCTCGCGCAACGCGGTCATCGGGCAGGTCGTGAACACGCACCAGTGCATGTTCACGACCGCGTCGTGGGGTGACGCACGCACGACGCTGTACACGTCGATCTCGGCCGACTCCGACGACGTGATCTTCGATCACCGGATCCCGTGGACGCAGAGCCAGTCGAACGCCGGCAACCAGCAGTCGCGGCCGCAGGCGTGGGCCAAGAACATCTTCTCGATCGGCGGCGTGCAGCACTTCAACAACTCGAACCCGGCGGACGACAGCTGGGCCGCGGGTGGTGGCTCGACCGGTCCGGCCGCCGACGGGCGCATCAAGCCCGACCTGGCCGCCTACTACGACGCGATCGGCTGCTCCGACCGGTCCGGCACGGCGGGCTACTCGTCGACGAACTGGTACTCGAGCTTCGGTGGCACGTCGGGTGCGACTCCGATCGTGTGCGGTCACAACGCCATCGCGATCCAGATGTACGCGGCGGGCCTGTTCGGCAACGCGCCGCGCGTCCCCGGCGGCACGACCTTCCAGAACCGGCCGCTCGCCCAGACGCTGAAGGCACTGCAGCTCGCCAATGCGCAGCAGTACCCGTTCACCGCGAGCAGCAGCGACAACCGCCGCGAGCACGTCGGCTGGGGCTTCCCGAGCCTCCGTAACCTGCTCGACAACAGCAACGCGATGATGATCGTCGCGGAGGACGACGCGCTGACGCAGGGCATCACGCGGACCTACCAGGTGACGGTCCAGCCCGCGGAGCCGGAGCTGAAGATCTGCATGACCTTCGTCGATCCGGCGGGCAACCCGGCGGCGGCGCAGGCGGCGATCAACGACCTGACGCTGCGGGTCACGGCTCCCAACGGCACGGTCTATTGGGGCAACAACGGCCTGACCCAGGGCAACTACTCGACGGCGGGCGGCTCGGCCAACACGATCGACACGGTCGAGTGCGTGTTCGTCCAGGCACCGGCGGCGGGCACCTGGACGGTCGACGTGATCGCGACGCGCATCTCCCAGGACGCGCACGTCGCGACGCCGGGGATCGTCGACGCGACGTACGCGTTGGTGTGCGTGGGCGTGAATCGTTCGGGCGTGATCCCGCGGTTCACGGCGTACGGCAGCGGCTGCGGAGCCGCGAGCAACAACACGCTGCCCGAGACGTTCTACGAGCAGTTCGGCAGCTTCGACCTCGCCAACCGCGCGATCCGGTTCACGCCGAACGGCGGTGCCTGGTCGCTGTCGAGCACGGGCGCGGCGTTCGACCCGAGCTACAGCAACGGGCTGAACCTCGGTGACGACCAGCTCTTCCGCAATGCGGCGCTCGGCTTCTCGTTCCCGCTGCGCGGTGGCGGGTCGACGACCGCGATCGACATCGACTCGAACGGCTGGGTCGGTCTGGTCACCGGCGCCCACGCGGGCACCGACTACACCGAGACGGTCGCGGAGTTCCTCGGCAACCCGGCGCGCATCGCGGCGTTCTGGGACGACCTGAACCCGGGGACGAGCGGCGGGGGCGACGTCTACTTCGACACGCGTCCGGGTGTCGCGATCGTCACGTGGGCCGGCATTCCCGAGTACCCGGCCGTCGGCTCCAACACGATGCAGCTGCAGCTCTACCCGAACGGCTCGTTCGTGCTCGCCTACGGTGCGGTGTCGTCGTCCGACGGTCTCGTCGGCTACTCGGTCGGCGGCGGCGTCGCCGATCCGGGCAACAACGACATCAGCAACCCGGCCGGTGGTCCGGCGCTGACGCTCGGTGCGAGCGGCACGCCGCGGCTCGGCACGACGCTCGTGCTGCAGATCGGGCAGATCCCGGCCAACGCCGGCGGTGCGTTCGTCAACCTCGGCCTGTTCCAGCAGTCGATCGACCTGACGGCGGCCGGCATGCCGGGCTGCTTCCTGCTGACGTCGCTCGAGCAGACGCTCGGTGCCGCGATCACCGGCAGCACGGCGTCGCTCAACCTGCCGATCCCGAACCTCGCGGGCCTCGTCGGGCAGACGCTGAACGCGCAGGGCGTCGTGATCGCACCGGGCGCCAACACGCTCGGCGCGCTGACCTCGAACGCCGGCACGATGCTGTTCGGCACGTGATTCCGGGCAGCCTTCCCGGGGGAGCGGGCCGCGCCCGGCCCCCGGGCTGGCATCCGAGCGCGCGCCGTGTTCGGATGGACCGGCATGGCGACCAGCCTTCCGGATTCCAGTGAGTCGACGCGCAGCGAGGAGGTGCGCGCGGCCGTCGATGCGATCGACCGCGGGTGGCGGAGCGGCCACCCGCAGGCGCTCGCGGAGCTGTTCGACGAGAACGTCGTGATCGCGACGCTCGGCGGCAGCGTGCTCGCGCGCGGCCGCGCTCCCTGTGTGCAGAGCTACGTCGACTTCGTGCGCGCGTCGCGCATCCTCGACTACCGGCCCGCGGACGCGAGCGTCGAGGTGTGGGGCGACACCGCCGTGACCCGCCGCTCGTTCGCGATCCGCTACGAGACGGAAGGCGCGACCTACGACGAGCAGGGCTTCGAGATCTTCGTGATGCGGCGCTGCGACGACGGTGCGTGGCGCGCCTGCTGGCGCGCGGTCGACGCGCGGCCGGCGAAGCATCGCACCTCGTGAGCGCGCGGGTCGCGGCTCACGCGGCCGGGTCACTCCCTCGGCGGCGTGCGGCCGGTGCCGTCGGTCCGGGTTGCCCAATGTCGCTGGCCGGCGACGAGCACGGCGGCACAGCCGAGTCCGCCGGCGAGACCCACCGCGCGGTAGGCCGGCGCGACGTCGAGCAGCCCGAGCACCGCCGGGAATCCCGCCGCGAACGCCAGCCGGCCGAGGAACGACAGCACCGACAGCACGGTGGCCCGCGCGCCGTCGCCGATGCGCTGCTGCACGAAGTCCTGCACGACGGCGACGTGCATCCCGAACGGGACCTGGTGAACGAAGAACAGCGCGATACCGAGGGCGTTGACCTGGCCGCCCATCACGACCATCGACGCCGCCAGCGCCATCGGCATGGCCCACAGCAAGGGGCCGCTCCCGTAGCGCCGCGCGAGCCACGGCGTCAGGCGGCTGAACGGCGCCGCGAACACGTTCAGCGCGCAGAACAGCGTGCCGATCAGCCACGGCTCGGTGTGCCCCGCCGCGAGCAGGAACGGCTGGTAGGTGTGGAACGGGAAGCGCAGCAGGAAGAACAGCAGGCAGAAGTAGCCGAGCATCCAGGCGATCGGCCCGCCGCGCAGCTCGCCGAGCGCCAGGCCCAGCATCGCGCGGAGCCGCGCGCGGCCCGCGCCGCCGGTCGCCGCGGGCGTCGGCAGGCCGATCGCCGTGGCGCTCGCGACCAGGCACAGCGCGCCGGTCAGCAGGATCGCCGGCCGGTAGCCCCACAGCGCGACGACGGCTCCGCCGAGCAGGAACGACCCGCCGGTGCCGAGCAGTCGGATCGCATTGCAGACGCTCTCGTGGTGGTGGTAGTCGCGCGCGCGGCCGGCGCGCGCGAGCACCTCGTACAGCACTGCGGACGGCGGCCCGGACAGCACCGAATGGCCGAGACCCAGCAGTGCTTCGCCGAGCAGGAACCCACCGAAGTCCGGCACGGCGGCGATGGTCCAGAAGCCCGCGGCGAGCAGCAGCGGACCGAGCACCATCGCGGCGCGCCGGCCGAAGCGGTCCGCCAGCAGGCCGGTCGGCACCTCGGCCGCGACCATCGTCACGTAGTAGACCGACACCAGCGTGCCGTAGTCCGCGGTCGTGACGCCGCGCCCGGCGAAGTAGAAGAACAGGAACGGGACGCAGGCGAACGGGTACGTGAACGCGGCGTAGACCCGCAGCCGGAGGATCCAGGCGCTCGCGTCGTCCGGCTCGTGCATCCGTGGCGCAGCGTGCCACCGGGCGTGCGACGGCGCGATCAGAAACGGGCGCGGCCGCGTGGATCGCGCGCGCCGTCGCGGCGATGATCCGGCGCGTGGCCGACCGGATCGCCGACTTCCGCAGTGACACCCTGACCTGCCCGACGCCCGCGATGCGCGAGGCGATGGCGACGGCGGTGGTCGGCGACGACGTGTTCGGCGAGGACCCGACCGTGATTGCGCTCGAGCGCGAAGGGGCGGCCTTCCTCGGGCAGGAGGCGGCGCTCTACGTGCCGTCCGGGACGATGGCGAACCAGTGCGCGATCCACGTGCACTGCCGCCCCGGCGACGAGCTGATCTGCGAAGAGCGCAGCCACGTCTTCCTCTACGAGGGCGGTGGGGCCGCGCGCTGGTCGGGCACGCAGGTGCGCGCGCTGCCGTCGGCGCCGGACGCGGACGGCTTCCCGTCGCCCGCCGCGATCGAGGCGGCGGTGCGGCGCGACGATCCGCACTTCCCGCGCTCGCGGCTGCTGGTCCTCGAGAACACGCACAACATGGCCGGCGGCACGGTGCTCGACCGCGCCGGTCTGGAGGCGCGCATCACCACCGCGCGCCGGCACGGCCTGCGCGTGCACGTCGACGGCGCGCGTCTCGCGAACGCGGCGATCGCCCTCGGGCTGCCGGCGTCGGCGCTGATCGCCGGGGTGGATTCGGTGTCGCTGTGCCTCAGCAAGGGGCTCGGTGCGCCGGTCGGCTCGCTGCTCGCCGGCTCGGCCGCGTTCGTCGCCGAGGCGCGCCGGGCGCGCAAGGCGCTCGGTGGCGGCATGCGCCAGGCCGGCGTGATCGCGGCGGCAGCGCGGCTCGCGTTGCGCGACGGTCCGGCCGAGCTCGAGCGCGACCACGCGCGGGCACGGGCGCTGGCCGATGCCTTCGCCGAGCTGCCCGGTCTGCGGCCGCGTGCGCCGGCGACCAACATCCTGATGGTCGACGTGGCCGCGCCGCTGCGCGCCGACCGACTGGTGACCGCCCTGGCGGAGCGCTCGGTCCGCGCGCTGCAGGTCGGCCCCGAACGACTACGATTCGTGACCCACCGGGATCTGTCCGACGCCGATGTCGAGCGCTGCATCACGGCGATGCGCGCGGCGGTCGGCGACACGTCATCGTGAGTGGACGGACCCGGGCATTCGACGAGAACGCGACGTGAGCATCTTCAAGGCCTACGACATCCGCGGGACCTACCCGGACCAGATCGACGAGTCGATCGCCCGGAAGATCGGCGCGGCCTTCGCGCGCTTCCTCGACGCCAAGACGCTCGTCGTCGGTCGGGACATGCGCACGATGGCCCCGGCGGTCCAGGACGCGGTGATCGACGGGATCCTCGACCAGGGCTGCGACGTGCTCGACATCGGGCTCGCGTCGACGCCGGCGACCTACTACGCGATCGGCAAGCTGCCCTGCGACGGCGGCCTGTGCGTGACGGCCTCGCACAATCCGAAGCAGTACATCGGGTTCAAGCTGTGCCGCGAGGAGGCGCGCCCGCTGTCGTCGGACTTCGGCATCCCCGACATCCAGAAGCTCGTCGAGACCGATGCCCTCGCGCCGCGCGGCAAGCGCGGCAAGCGCGATCAGATCGACGTCAGGGACGACTTCTGCGAGCACATCGCGGGCTTCGCGCGCGGCATCAAGAAGACGCGCATCGTCGTCGACTACGCGAACGGCATGGGCGCGCACGAGGCGCCTGGCATCTTCGCGCGCATCCCGGGGCTCGACGTGGTGCCGCTGTTCGACGAGCTCGACGGCACGTTCCCGAACCACGAGGCGAACCCGCTCAAGGAGTCGAACCTCGACGTGCTGCGGGCGAAGGTCGCCGAGGTCGACGCGCCGCTCGGTCTCGCGTTCGACGGCGACGCGGACCGCTGCGCGTTCGTCGACGAGGCGGGGCGCACGGTGCACGCCGACCTGATCACGGTCATCATCGCGCGCGGCATGCTGGAGCGGTTCCCGGGCAAGGGCATCGTCTACGACCTCCGCTCGTCGAAGGTCGTGCCGGAGGAGATCGCGCGGCTCGGCGGTCGTCCGGTGCGCGAACGGGTCGGTCACTCGTTCATGAAGGAGACGATGCGGGACCAGGACTGCATCGGCGGCGGCGAGCTGTCGGGGCACTTCTACTTCGCCGAGAACTACTACACCGATTGCGGTGTGCTCGCGGCGATCATGGTCCTCAATCAGCTCAGCAAGGAGGACCGCAGCCTGAAGGAGGCGGCCGACGAGCTGCGCCGGTACCATGGCACCGGCGAGATCAACTTCAAGGTCGAGGACAAGGCCGGCGCGATGAAGCGCGTCGAGGAGATGTTCGCCGACGGGAAGATCGACCACCTCGACGGCGTGACCGTCACCTACCCGAACTGGTGGGTCAACGTGCGGCCGAGCAATACGGAGCCCTACCTCCGCATGTGCCTCGAGGCCGACACCGCCGAGCTGATGGTGCAGCAGCGCGACAAGATGATCGCGCTGCTCGGCGAGCCGATCTGATCCGCCCGCGGAAGCCCGCCCATGCCCCGCCTCGCTCCGCCCTCCGGAGTCGTGACCCTCCTGAGCGACTTCGGCTCGCGCGATCCGTACGTCGGGATCATGAAGGGCGCGCTGCTGCGGCGCTGCCGCGCGGCGACGATCGTCGACCTCTGCCACGAGGTGCCACCGCAGGACGTCGAGGTCGGTGCGTTCTTCCTGGGCGCTGCCGTCGGCCGGTTTCCCGCCGGCACCGTGCACGTCGCGGTGGTGGATCCGGGCGTCGGCACCGGCCGGCGGATGCTGGCGGTCGCCGCCGCGGACTGCTACTGGATCGGGCCCGACAACGGGCTCCTCTCCGCCGTGCTCGTCGAGGAGGACGCTGTCGTCCTGGAGGTCGAGCCCCAGCGGCTCGGCTTGCGACCGCAGGGACGCACGTTCCACGGCCGCGACGTGTTCGCGCCCGCCGGCGGCATGCTCGCGGGTCGGCTGTGCGGGTTCGAGGCGCTCGGGCGCCGTATCGAGGACCCGAAGCTCCTGCCGCTCGACGCGCGGCCGCGCGTGGTCCACGTCGACCACTTCGGCAACCTGATCACCAACCTGGCGGCGGATCGCCTGCCCGCGGGCGTCCGCTCGCTGTCGATCGCTGGCCGGGCCGTCCCGTTCGTCGGCACCTATGGCGAGCGTCCGGCGGGGTCGCTGATCGCGCTGGTCGGTTCGTTCGGCACCGTCGAGGTCGCGGTCGTCGACGGTAGCGCCTACGAGCGGCTCGGCGTCGGGCGCGGTGAACCGGTGCGGGCATCGACCGACCACGCGGATTCCAACCCATGACGAAGCGCAGGAACATCCGGATCTTCGGTGTGCCCATGGACCTCGGAGCGGATCGCCGCGGCGTGGACATGGGGCCGTCGGCGATCCGCATCGCGGGCTTGCGCGAGACGCTGCGGGCGCTCGGTCACGAGGTCGAGGACGCCGGCGACGTGCTGGTCGAGAAGCCGGAGGGGCACGATCCGGGTGGCGTCTCCGCGAAGTTCCTGAAGGAGATCCGCGAGGCCTGCGACCAGCTTCGGGCGCGCGTGCGCGACGCGCTCGGGCAGGAGCGCTGCCCGTTGGTGCTCGGCGGCGACCACAGCATCGCGATCGGCACGATCAGCGGGATCGCCGAGCACTTCCACTCCCGGTCCGAGAAGTTCGGGGTGATCTGGGTCGACGCGCACGCCGACATGAACACCCCGGAGAGCAGTCCGAGTGGCAACGTCCACGGCATGCCGCTCGCGACCGTACTCGGCTACGGAGCGCGGGAGCTGGTCGAGCTGGGCGGGTTCGCACCGAAGGTCGATCCGCAGCACGTCGCGCTGATCGGCATCCGCAATCTCGACCAGAAGGAGAAGGAGATCGTGCGCCGGTCGGGCGTGCACGCCTACACGATGCGCGAGATCGACGAGCGCGGGATGGGGGCCGTCATCGAGGAGGCGCTCGCCTACGTCAACGAGGGGACCGCTGGCTTCCACGTGTCGTTCGATCTCGACGGCCTGGACCCGGGCGTCGCACCCGGCGTCGCGACGCCCGTCAAGGGCGGCATCGACTGGCGCGAGGGCAACCTGCTGATGGAGGCGGTCGCCGACACCGGGCGCCTGGTCAGCATCGAGATCACCGAGCTCAATCCGATCCTCGACGTGCGCAACGAGAGCGGTCACGTCGCGGTCGAGATGCTGTCGTCGGCGTTCGGCAAGTCGATCCTCTGACGTCGGCGGTGCGCGCTACTGCGCGAGCAGCGCGCGCACGGCGACCGGCGCGGCGAGCATCGCCAGCGGATCGGGCTGCGGCAGGTGACCGCGCCGCCAGGCACGCAGCGCGGCGGCGCGCTCCGCGTCCGACAGGCGGGCATCGCGCAGCGCCGCGAGCAGCATGGAACCGGCGAGCGGGGCGCCGACGCGCGACAGGGCCTCGATGCGACACGGCAGCCGCGGCAGGTCGGCCGCCTCGCTGCACGCGAGCAGCCGCGGCAGGTCGTCGACCGCGGGCTCCGCGCGTCCGAGCGTGCGCAGCGCATCGGCCAGCAGCTGGGGATCGTCCAGGGACGCGACGAGCTCGCGCAGGCGCGGGACGGCGAGCTCGGGAGCGTCGCGCAGCAGCAGGTCGGCGGCGCGGATGCGGAGGCGGACCGGCGCCGAGCGATCGCCGAGCCACGCGCGCAGCCGGCCGGACAGGCACGCCGGCAGCGCGCCGCGCCAGCGTGCGAGGGCCGGCAGCAGGCGGGCGTCGTCGCGGTCGAGACCCGCGAGCTGGGCACCGACGTCGTCGCGCAGCGAGCCGCCACCGAGCTGCAGGGCCACCGCGACGCCGGCCGCGAACAGCTCGGCGGCCGCGGTCTTGCGCGCCAGCCCGGCGAGCTGGAGGGCGCGCGGGCTGCGCAGCGCGACCAGCGCGTCGAGCGCGGCGGCGCGGGTGCTCGGCAGCCGGCCGCGGATGGCGAGGCGCAGGATCTGCTGTTGCACGTCGGAGCCGAGCGACGGGCGTTGCTCGGCGATCGTGCAGAGCGCCGCGTCGACGAGCGCCTCCGCATCGCTGTCGAGCAGTGCGGCCCAATCGACCACTGCGAGGCCGTCCGGCAGCGCGGCGAGGGCGCGCAGCGCGGTCGCCGGGACCCGTGGGTCGCGGTGCGACGGGTCGGTCAGCGCCGTCTCCAGGACGACGCGACGGTCGCGGCGCGGCTGCAGCGTGGCGGCGATCAGCACGCTCGCGACGGTGTCCCGCTCGCGCGTGTGGTTGGCCCCGCGCAGCGTCGCGAAGTAACGGTCGAGCGCGGGCGCGAGGTGATCTTCCGGCAGCAGGCCGAGCGCGAATGCGGCGACGTGCCGCAGCGCGTCGCGCGGGTCCGCGTCGTCGAAGACCGCTCCGAGCGTCGCCTCGGCGCCCGGCGCGGCGAGCACGGCGACCGCCAGCAGGCCGCGCGCACGGTCGTCGGCGTCCCGCAACGTGGTCGCGGCGTCGCGGATGCTGCCCGCGTCGGTGGGCGCTCCGCACAGCGCGAGGACCAGGGCGGCCTCGGAGCGCAGCTCGGGGTCCTGGCTCTGCACGTTGCTGCGGACGGCGTCGGCGAACTCGGTGTCGACCGCGACGTGCGGCACGCCGCCGGTCTGCGCGGGCAGCGCGACCGCGAGCGCGACCAGGGCCGCGGCGGCGCGGCCGGTGCGTGCGGAATCGCTCGGGATGCGTGCGCTCATGGAGAGCCTGTTCGGGGGGCGCGCCGGGAGCGGCGCTTCGGTGCTCGCAGGTCCGCTGCGGCGCAGGCTACCAGTACGGCGGGTCGCGGGCGTCGCTGCGCGGGGGGGCAGCGCTGCGCCGGGAGCAAGATTCGTTCCCCGGACCCGGGGCCGAGCGGCGACGATTCCGCCGATGATCGCGTTCCTGGACGCCCAGGCCGGCGTCGCCGGTGACATGTGGGTCGCGGCGCTGCTCGACTCCGGGCTCGACCTCGCGCCGCTGCGTGCGGCGGTCGCGAGCCTCGGCATCGCCGGGCTCGACGTCGGCGCCGAGCGCGTCACGCGGGCCGGGCTCGCCGCGGCACGGTTCGTCGTGAGGCTTCCGGCGGCCGGGCCGGCGCCGCACCGTCACCTCGCCGACGTCGAGGCGCTGCTCGCGCGTGCCGCGGTGCCCGAGTCGGTGCGCGCGCGCGCGGTCGCCGTGTTCCGGCGGCTCGCCGCGGTGGAGGCGACGGTGCACGGCACGACTCCGGACGCGATCCACTTCCACGAGGTCGGCGCCGAGGACGCGCTGTGCGACGTGTTGTGCGCCTGCCTCGGGCTCGAGCTCCTCGGCGTGACGGCGGTCCACACGTCGACGATCGAGGTCGGCACCGGCACGGTCCGCTGCGCGCACGGCGAGCTGCCGGTGCCCGCACCGGGTGCGCTCGGCAGCCTGCTCGGGCGTCCGACCAGCCGGCGCCTGCCCGGCGAGCGCACCACGCCGACCGGCGCGGCGCTGATCGCGGAGCTCGCGACCGCCGGCGCGGCGCCCGACCTCGTACCGCGGCGGGTCGGCTACGGCGCGGGGACGCGCGACGACCCGACCACGCCGAACGTGCTGCGCGTCACGCTCGCCGACGCCGCCGCGGTCGGGCCGGCGGACGGCGGCCTGTTCGAGCTGGCGTGCAACCTCGACACCGCGACCGGCGAGCAGCTCGGCTGGCTGACCGAGGAGGCGGTGAAGCGCGGCGCGGTCGACGTGTGGATCGTGCCGATCCAGATGAAGAAGGGGCGGCCGGGCGTCGAGCTCCGCGCGCTGGTCGACGCCCGGACGCGCGCCGCCGTCACCGAGCTGCTGCTCGAGGAGTCGACGACGCTCGGCCTGCGCATCGCGGCGGTGCGCCGCGAGGTGCTCGAGCGCTGGAGCGAGACGCGCGCGAGTGCGCTCGGTCCGGTGCGCGTCAAGTGCGCGCGGCTGCCGTCGGGCCGGGTCGTCGTCCGCGTCGAGGACGACGACCTGCGGCGCCTGTGCAGCGAGCGCGGGATCGGGCGACGCGAGGTGCTCGCGCGCCTCGCCGACGTGCTGGCCCGATAGGGTGGCCCCACGGGGTGGCCGACCAGGTGGCTCGGCGTCAGGATGCGCGGCCGAGGAACTCGCCGGTCTCGGTGTTCACGCGCACGCGATCGCCGACCTTGATGTGCGCCGGCGCCTTGATCGACAGGCCGGTCGCGAGCTTCACGGGCTTCTGCACGTTCGACACCGTGTCGCCGCGCGCGGCCTCCTCGGCCTCGACGACCTCGAGCTCGACCGCGGCCGGGAGCTGCACGACGAGCGCCTCGCCGTCGGCGTAGAGCACGTCGACGGTGTCGTTCTCCATGATGAAGCTCATCGTGTCCTTGAGCACGTCCTCGGGCAGGTGGAACTGCTCGTAGTGCTCGTCGTCCATGAACACGTAGCCATTGGCGTCCTTGTAGAGGTACTGGCACGTGCGCGACTCGGTGAACACCGGATCGATCTGGTCCGAGGTGTTCATGCGCACCTGCTTCTGCCGGCCGGTCTTCAGGTTGCGCAGGTGCAGGTGGTGGATCGCGCGCCAGTTGCCGGGCGTGACGTGGTCGTACTTCTCGATGCGGTACAGCTCACCCTCGAAGCGGATGATCATTCCGCGGGTGGCTTCGGTGACTCGGATGGCCATGGCTCGGGGAAGGCGTCGGGCTGGGCGGGCCCAGGAGGCCCGCACTGCCGGGGAGGAGGTCCGGGGTAGCGCGCGGTCGCAAGCTGTGCCGAGCGGCGCTCACCGCACGGCGGGTTGGCGGGTCATGTAGTCGATCAGGTCGAGCTTGGTCAGGATGCCGCGGATGCGGTGCTCGCGGTCGACGACCAGCGCGACCTCGCCGCGCTCGAAGATGTCGGGGAGCATCGTGGCCGGCGCGGCCTCGGTGATCGTCGACACCTGGCGGTGCATGACCTCCGCCAGCGCGGAGTCGCTGGTCGCGTGGCCCTCGAGCAGCACGTGCAAGGCGTCCGACTCGGTCAGGATGCCGGCGAGCTTGCCGCCGTCGGTGACCGGGATCTGCGAGATGCCGCGGTCCTTGAAGATGCGGACCGCGTCGCCGAGGTGCTTGTCGATCTCGAGCGCGATGACCTCGCGGCGTGGCATCGCGCGGATGACGTCGCCGACGCTGCCGACCGCCCATTGGCGATCGTCGAGGCCGTTCTCGCGCATCCAGCGGTCGTCGACGAACTTCGTCAGGTAGTTGCGGATCGAGTCGGGCAGGATCGTGACGACGCGGCTGCCCTTCGGCAGGTCGCGGGCGACCTGCATCGCGGCCCACACGGCGGCACCGCAGGAGCCGCCGCACAACAGGCCCTCCTGGCGGATCAGCTGGCGCGCGACGCGGAAGCTGTCGCGATCGTTGGTCTTGATCCAGCGGTCGACCAGCGAGCGGTCGAGCACGTCGGGGATGAAGTCGTAGCCGATGCCCTCGACCTTGTACGGGCGGATCGGCTCGTCACCGGCGAGGATCGAGCCCTCCGGGTCGACGCCGACGACCTGGATCGACGGGATCTCGCGCTTCAGGCGGCGCGCGACGCCGGTCAGCGTGCCGCCGGTGCCGGCCGTCAGCACGACGGCGGCGAGGTCGTGGCCGCACTGCTCGAGAATCTCGACCGCGGTGCCCTCCTCGTGGGCGAGCGGGTTCGAGGGGTTCGCGTACTGATCGAGGATGTGCGCGTTCGGCAGCACCTCGCGCAGGCGCCGCGCCACGCCGATGTGGCTCTCCGGCGAGTCCCAGGCGGCCTCGGTCGGCGTGCGGATGATCTCGGCGCCGAGCGCCTCGAGCACCACCTGCTTCTCGCGGCTCATCTTCTCGGGCATCGTGATGATCATCCGGTAGCCGCGCACGGCGGCCGCGATGGCCAGACCGATGCCGGTGTTGCCGGAGGTCGGCTCGATCAGCGTGTCGCCGGGCTTGATCCGACCCTGCGCCTCGGCGTCGAGCAGCATCCGGACGCCGATGCGGTCCTTGACCGATCCACCCGGGTTCATGAACTCGCACTTGGCGAGGATCTCCGCCGGCAGGTGGCGGGCGAGGCGGGACAGCCGGACGACCGGCGTCATGCCGACCGTCGACAGGATCGAATCGTGGATCTCGGTCATCGGAGATCCGGCATTGAAGCAGCCCGGGCGCGGCCTTCCCAGCGCCCCGCAGCGGTTCCGCAGGACGCTGAGCTTTGCCCTGGCCGCGTGAGATCCCTAAGGTGACGGGGTGAGCGGCGAGCATCCCGAGGACGCTGCGCTGGGCGGGCCGCCAGCGCAGCCGAGGTCCGAGTCCGAACCGGCGCCCGTGGTCGCGAGCGATCCTGCACCGCCCGCAGCCGGGGTCGACCCCGGGACCCTGTCTGCTGATCCGGTATCTGCTGATCCGGTGTCCGCTGATCCGGTGTCTGGCGACCCGGTGCCCTCCGGTGCCGCCGGCGCGGGGACGGTCGAGCCGACTGGCGATGCCGGCGACGGCGGGGCGCGTCCGAAGCGGCGTCGGCGGCGCCGGCGGCGGAAGGCGCCGGCCGGCGAGGACGGCAGCGCGCCCACCGACGGCATCGAGAGCGCGGCCGACGCGGGCCCCGCCGGCGCCGGTGCGAGCGCTGGTGTCGCCGGTGGCGATGGCCAGCCCGACGGGAGCCGACGGCCGCGAGCGCCGCAAGCGCAAGCGCACGAAGAAGCCGAAGCCGGCCGAGTCGCGGCGCGCGGGTGCGGCCGAGCCCCGCCCGCCGCGCGGCGAGTCGCGGGAGGGCGACGGCCAGCGGGCGGCGCGCGCGGCGGTGCGCGCGCTGTCGGAGATGGCGTCGACGCTGCTCGACGCCGAGGGCATCGAGGCGTTCGGGCGCCCGCGCTGGCTCGAGATCCGGCTGCGCGTGCCGCTCGATGCATCGCGGGACGGCGCGCGCTGTGCGCAGGACGCGATCCGGCAGGTCGTCGACCGCGTGCGCGAGGTGCGCGAGCACGAGGAGGCACTGCGGCCGGGATCCGTCTACAGCTTCTTCGCGCGGTCCGCGGATGGCCCGGGTTCCCGACCGAGCTCCCCGCGCGAGGTGTTCGAGGGCTTCGGCAGCACGGGTCGGCCGAGCTTCACGGACTTCGTGACGCTGGCGATCGAGCGCCGCGACGCCGGCATCGACGCGCTGTGCGAGGGCGAGGACACGGTCGTCACGCACGTGTCGATGGGCCGCGTGCTGCGCACGCAGCAGCTCCAGGAGTTCGGCGCGACGGACCCGGTGTTCCGGATCCTCGGTCAGGTCGACGCGGGGCTGTTCCCGCTCGTCAGCAGCGACCAGAAGGCCGCGTTCTCGTTCCAGCTGCTGCGCGGCACGACGCTCGACGGCACGCCGCGCTTCCGCCTGCACTGGGTCGGGGCCGCCGAGCTGAGCGACATCGCCGACCCGGGCATCCCGCAGATCCTGAAGCGGTTCCAGCAACGGCTCGATCGCGAGTCGCTGCGGCTCGCCGGCGTCAACGCGAACGGCGGTGCTCCGGACGAGGAGGAGTTCGTGCTCCCGCTGCTGCAGGACCTCGCCAAACGCCTCGCCGGTCGCGCGCGCCGGGCGAGCAATCGCACCGAGCATGCCCGCGAGCGCACCGAGGAAGGGCAGCGTCCGACGACCAAGGCCTGGGAGGACGCGCGCGACGCGAGCGACGATCGCATCCTGCGCGACGAGGCACAGGACACGATCGTCGTGACCGGCCCGAAGAACCGCGTCCACGTGTTCACGCTCGACGCGAAGCACGTGACGAGCTTCGTGCAGACCGGTCGCAACGTGCACAAGCGGCTGCAGGAGGGCCGCTGGCACCCCGCTGAGCCGGAGGAGCGCGGCGAGTTCCGGCTCGCGTTGCGGATGCGCCTGCGCGAGCAGCACGACGCGGACGGCGGGGAGGGCGGCGACCCGGCGGGTTCGTGAGTCCCGCGGGCGCGGACCTTGACTGGTCGTGCCGGCGGCCAATCATGCGGGGCGATGGAGCGCCTGCTCACCGTTTGCGGCCTGCTGCTCGCGGGTTGCTCCGCGGAGTCGGAGGCCGACGTCGGCACGCCCGCGTTGGTCTCGCGCCCGCTCGCCAGCCCGGCCGGGGGTGACGGCCCGCGTTTCGCCCGCCTGGATCCGGCGATCAGCGGGCTGCGGTTCGCGCACGAGCTGCGGCCGGAGAACAACATCGCCTACGTCTACGCCGGCGCCGGCGTCGCGGTGGGGGACTACGACGCCGATGGCCTGCCGGACGTCTACCTCGTGTCGCAGGACGGACCCAACCGGCTGTTCCGGCAGGTCGCTCCGCTGCGCTTCCAGGACGTCACCGAGTCCGCCGGCGGACTGTCGGGCGGTGATGCGTGGGGGTCGGCGGCGTCGTTCGCGGACATCGACGGCGACGGCGACCTCGACCTCTACGTCTGCAACCTCGAGGCACCGAACCTGCTCTACCGCAACGACGGCGACGGCACGTTCACCGAGTGCGCGCGGCAGTGGGGGCTCGCCGTGGTCGCGGCGTCGATGGGCGTCGCGTTCGCCGACTACGACAACGACGGCGACCTCGACCTGTACCTGGTGACCAACCGGGTGTTCGGCGCGCGCACGCCGGTGGAGCTGATCCGCGAGGTCACGCTCCCGAAGGACACCGCGAAGTCGCTCGCCCAGCTGTTCCCGCCGTATCCGCAGTTCGAGGAGCGCGACGGGCAGGCGATCGTCCCGGCCGGCTACGAGGACTTCTACTTCACGATCGGCAACCGCGTCTTCCTCGCCGGTCAGCGCGACCGGCTGTTCCGCAACGACGGCTTCGCGCGCTGGCGCGACGTGACCGATCGCGCCGGGATCGACGATCGCGCGAACGGATTGTCGGCGACCTGGTGGGACATGGACGGCGACGGCTGGCTCGACCTGTACGTCGCCAACGACCTCGAGTCGCCGGATTGCCTCTACCGCAACCGTGGCGACGGCACCTTCGAGAACGTCACCCGGACGGCATTACCGTACACGGCCTTCTTCGGCATGGGCAGCGACTTTGGCGACGTCGACAACGACGGCCGCCTCGACCTGTGCGTCGGCGACATGTCGAGCACGTCGCACTACATGGGCAAGCTGCTGATGGGGAACATGGGCGACAACCGCTGGTTCCTCATGAACGCGGACCCGCAGCAATACATGCGGAACATGCTGTACGTGAACACCGGCACGCCCCGCTTCGTCGAGGCGGGACACCTGGCCGGAGTCGCGAGCAGCGACTGGACGTGGACGGTGCGGCTCGCGGACCTCGACGACGACGGGCGGCTCGACTTCTTCGCGACCAACGGCATCCCGCGGTTCGAGGACGACCCCGACGCCGCGCGCGAGTTCACCCGGCTGTGGCGGGACGGCCGCCGCGCGGCGGCGCTCGAGCTCGCCCGCAACCTGCGGACGGTTCCGGAGCCCAACGTCGCGAGGCGCAACGTCGGCGACCTGGAGTTCGCCGACGTCGGGCCTGAGTGGGGGCTCGACGAGGCGGGCGTCAGCTACGGCGCGGCGATCGCCGATCTGGATCGCGACGGCGACCTCGACATCGTCGTCAACAACATGAACGCGCCCGCGAGCCTGCTGGAGAATCGCGGGAGCGGGGCGCACCGCGTGCTGGTCGAGCTGCGCGGCACGGCGAGCAACCGCTTCGGGGTCGGTGCGACCATCGTCGTCGAGGCCGGTGGCGTCGCGCAGACGCGGCTGGTGTCGCCGACGCGCGGCTACATGAGCGCCGGCGAGCCGGTCGAGCACTTCGGCCTCGGCGCGGCGACGCGCGTCGACCGTCTGACGGTGCGCTGGCCGAGCGGCGCCGTGCAGGAGTTCCGCGATCTGGCGGTCGATCACCTGCACACCGTGCGCGAGGTCGCCGGCGAGGCGGTGGCTCCGGCGCCGGCCGCAGCGGCTCCGCGGTGGTTCGAGGCGGTCGCCGCCCCGCCGGTCCGCCACGGCGAGCGCGACTTCGACGACTACGCACTGCAGCCGCTGCTGCCGCACCGGCTGTCGCGGCTCGGACCCGGCCTCGCGTGCGGGGACGTCGACGGCGACGGCCGCGACGACCTGTGGGTGGGCGGCGCGGCAGGGCAGGCCGGGTCGCTGTGCGTGGCTCGCGGCGACGGCCGGTTCGCCGTGGTCGACGGGCCCTGGCGTGGGCACACCGAGCGCGAGGACCTCGGCGCCGTGTTCGTGGACCACGACGCGGACGGCGACCTCGACCTGTATGTCGCATCGGGGAGCATCGAGGCGGGCGACGACGAGACGCTGCTGCACGACCGTCTCTACGTGAACGACGGGGATCTGCGCTTCTCGATCGCCCCGGCCGGGACGATCCCGGAGCGGGCCGTCAGCGGCAGCTGTGTGTGCGCGGCGGACTTCGACCGCGACGGCGACGTCGACCTGTTCGTCGGCGGCCGCACGATCGCCGGCCGCTATCCGCATGCGCCGCCGAGCGCACTGCTGCGGAACGACGGCGGGAGGTTCGTCGACGTCACGGCGACGGCGGCGCCGGCGCTCGCCGAGGCCGGCATGGTCACCGGTGCCGTGTGGACCGACCTCGACGGCGACGGGTTCCTGGACCTCGCGATCGCCGCGCACGGCCAGCCGCTCCGCATCCTGCACAACGACGGCGGCGCGCGGCTCTCGGACGCCACCGCGGCCACCGGGCTCGGCGATCTGCACGGACAATGGAACGGCATCGCGGCCGCCGACCTCGACGGTGATGGCGACGTCGACCTCGTCGCGACCAACCTCGGGTTGAACACCAAGTACCGCGCCGACGCCGCGCACCCGCTGCGGATCTATGCCGCCGACTACGATTCGGATGGCGAGCTCGACGTCGTCGAGGCGAAGACGGCGAAGGACGTCGCGGCCGGTGAGCTGCCGGTGCGCGGGCTGAGCTGCAGCAGCGCGGCGATGCCGTTCCTCGCCGACCGGTTCCCGAGCTTCGACGCCTTCGCGCGGGCATCGCTCGCGGACATCTACGGTGCGGTTGCGCTGCGGCAGTCGTTCGAGCTGCGCTTCGAAGAGCTGCGCAGCGTCGTGCTCGAGAATCGCGATGGCGGCTTCGCGCTGCACCCGCTGCCGCGCCGCGCGCAGATCGCTCCCGGCTTCGGCGTCGGCGTCGCGGACTTCGACGGCGACGGGCGGGTCGACCTCGCGATCGCGCAGAACTTCTACGGGCCCGAACCGGAGACCGGCCGCTTCTCCGGCGGCGTCGGCGCCGTGCTCGCCGGGCGCGGCGGGCTGCGGTTCGACGTGCTGTCGCCGGACCGCGCCGGCGTCGTCATGCCGGAGGACGCCACCGGGCTCGCGGTGCTCGATGTCGACGACGACGGCGCGCCCGACTTCGCCTGCGCTACGAACGACGGCCCGCTGCGGCTGTTCCGCGCCCAGGCCGGCGCGCCGATGCTCGCGGTGCGGCTCGCTGGACCGCCCGGCAATCCGACGGCGCTCGGCGCGCGGCTGACGATCACCGGGCCCGACGGTCGTCGCGTGGTCCGCGAGCTGAGCGGCGGGTCGGGCTATCTCGCGCAGTCCGCGCCGCTGGCGTTCTTCGGGCCGGTCGCGCGCGGCTCGCGCCTCCGCGTGCGCTGGCCCGACGGCGCCGTGACGGAGTGCGAGCTCGAGACCGCGCACGGGATCGTCGAGGTGGCGCGATGAGCCGCGCGCGGCTACGGACCGCCGGGCTCGCGCTCGTCGTCGCGTCGTGCACGGCCGGGTGCGGCCGCGACCGCGCGCCGGAGGGTGTGGTGCCCGCGGTCGCTCGCGGGGAGCGGGCGCCGACCGCGGGTGACGTCTCCGCGCAACCGCCCGGCCACCAGCGCATGCTCGAGCTGCTGCGCGAGGTCGAGCGGCGCACGCCCGACGAGCACCACTACCTCGGCGACCGGCGCGCACGCGAGCTGCGCGCGGCATTGCGCGTGTACGGCGACTCCGCCCCCGCGCAGCTGTGGGTCGACGCGGCCGTCGCCGAGCTGCAGCTCGGGCGCGAGCGCGCGGCGATCGAGCTGCTCGAGACTGCCGAGCGTGGGTTGCGCAACGGCACGATCCCCGGCGACGCGACGGCAGCGATGACCGTGCAGTTCCAGCTCGGCGTCGCATCGATGCGGCTCGCGGAGACGCAGAACTGCTGTGAGCTGCCGTCGCCGGACAGCTGCATCCTGCCGATCCGGGGTGGTGGACTGCACACGCGGCCGGAAGGTGCGTCGGCGGCGATCCGTCACTTCCTCGCGGTGCTCGACATGACGCGCGAGGACGACTACTGGCACCTGGCGGCGCGCTGGCTCCTCAACCTCGCGCACATGACGCTCGGGAGCTGGCCGGATGGCGTGCCGGAGGCGCACCGGTTGCCGGCGGAGCGACTGACCGTTGCCGCCGACGCGGACTTCCCGCGGTTCGTCAACGTCGCGGCCGGGCGCGGACTCGACACGTTCAGCCTGTCCGGTGGCGCGGTGGCCGACGATTTCGACGGGGACGACGACCTCGATCTGGTCGTGTCGACGTGGGACACGAGCGGCCAGCTCCGCTTCTGGGTCAACCAGGGCGACGGCACGTTTGCCGACCGCACGGCTGCGGCCGGGCTGACGGGGCTGCTCGGCGGTCTGAACCTCGTGCAGGCCGACTACGACGGGGACGGCGACGTCGACTTCCTCGTGCTGCGCGGCGCGTGGCTGTTCGAGCACGGGAGGTACCCGAACTCGCTCGTGCGCAACAATGGCGACGGCACGTTCACCGACGTCACGTTCGACGCCGGGCTGGGCGCGGTCCACTACCCGACGCAGACCGCCGGTTGGGCCGACTTCGACAACGACGGCGATCTGGACCTCTACGTCGGCAACGAGAGTCCGCAGAACCTGCGCCACCCGTGCCAGCTGTTCCGCAACGACGGCGACGGCACGTTCACCGATGTCGCGGCGCGGGCAGGGGTCGAGAACCTCCGCTACACCAAGGCGGTCGCCTGGGGCGATTACGACGACGACGGCTTCCCCGACCTGTACGTGTCGAACATCGGCAGCGAGAACCGGCTGTTCCACAACCAGCGCGACGGCACCTTCGTCGACGTGGCGCCGCGGCTCGGCGTCACGCAGCCGCTCGCGGGCTTCCCGGCGTGGTTCTGGGACTACGACAACGACGGCGACCTCGACCTGTTCGCGTCGAGCTACGACACCGGGATCGGGCACCTCGCCGCGTGGCACCTCGGGATGCCGGTCACCTGCGGCTTCGCGCGCCTGTATCGCAACGATGGCGCCGGCCGATTCACGGACGTCGCCGAGCAGTCGGGACTGCACGTGCCCGCGATGCCGATGGGCTCGAACTACGGGGATCTGGACGGCGACGGCTGGCTCGACATGTACCTCGGCACCGGTGACCCGTCGTACTACAGCCTGATGCCCAACCTGATGTTCGTGAACCGCGGTGGTCGCGGCTTCGTCGACGTCACTCTCGCCGGTGGCTTCGGGCACCTGCAGAAGGGCCACGCCGTCGTGTTCGCGGATCTCGACGCGGATGGCGACGTCGACGTGTTCGAGCAGATGGGCGGCGCGTATCGCGGCGATGGCTTCCGGGACGCGCTGTACGAGAATCCGGGCTTCGGTAATCGCTGGCTGTGCGTGCACGCGGTCGGCGTGCGCTCGAATCGTGCAGCGATCGGAGCACGCATCCGGGTCGACGTCGTCGAGGACGGCGCCGAGCGCGCGATCCATCGGCTGGTGTCGAGCGGCGGCAGCTTCGGTGGCAATCCGTTGCGGCAGACGATCGGCCTCGGCGCTGCCGAGCGGATCGTGCGCGTGGCGATCGCCTGGCCGACGACCGGTGTCGTTCAGACCATCGAAGGAGTCCCGCTCGACTCGGCGATCCGAGTCGTCGAGGACACCGAGGGGTTCACGCCGATCGCCCTCCGGCCGGGGCGCCGCTAACCGAACGCGCCTCGCACGAAGACGCCGAGCGCCGCGGCGACCAGGATGCTCGCGAGCGTGCCGACGACGACGTACTCGGCGAACGCGCGGTCGTCGGTGTCCCGCATACGCAGCAGACCCTTCGCGGCGACCAGGAACCCGAGCGCGCCGTAGGCCTCGGCGATCACCAGCATCAGCAGGAGCCAGCGCTCGAGGCGACCGATCGTGCGGCCGCGCGCGTATTCGGGCTCGTCGAGGAGCAGCGCGTCGTCGGGAGCCGTCACGCCACCGTGTTTGCGCGGGGCGACGTCGAGGCGGTCGAGGACGCCGCGGACGACCAGCGTGCCGCCACGCGCGGCGGTCACGAATGCCATGGCGGTCGCGAGCGCGCGCGCGACCGATCCGATCTCCAGTCCGTGCGGGACTGGCATGCGCGATCCACCGAGCGACGGGCTGCAGAGGGCGGCGCCGAGCGCGACCAGCAGGAACGCGACGACCTCGAGCTCCGCTCCGCGCTTCAGGCGGAACGCGAGTGTCGTCCGCAATGCGGTGTGCGCGGCGGCGAGCGCACCGAGCACCAGGCCGGCGGGCACGGCGACCCGCAATGGCTGGAGCAGCGCGGGAACGACGGTGGCGACTGCCAGCGTGCGCACCACGGCGCGCCGGGCGGTGGGCCGCAGCCCGCGGCGCGCGCGTTCGTCGTCGCAGTCGTCGATGCCGAGCGGATCCCGCAGCAGGGCGTGGACGCCGAGCGCCCAGACGAGCAGCAGCAGCGCCCAGGTCAGTCGGGCTTCGGGGGTGGTCGGCCAGGTCATCGTGCTGCCGGTGGCGCGGATGGACGGGTCAGGTGGCGTCGGCGCAGCGCGCGACGAGCTCGAGGGCGGCGCGCAGCGCGTCCTCGGCGGCCGTGTGCACGGCGAAGCCGGCTGCGGCAGCGTGCTTGCTGACCGCCTGCGGCGAGATGCCGAGCTCGCGGGTGACGTCGACCTGCGCAGCACCGGCGCGCAGGCGCAGCACGACGTCGCGCTGTCGGTCGGTCCAGCGCGCGCGCCAGCCGTGCAGCGCGCGGGCGAGTCCGCCGAGGACGACATCGCCGCGCGGCCCGAAGCCGCGGAACACCGGCGCACCGGCGGACTCCTCCTCCGCCGCCTCGATCGCCGCGCGGGCGGCGTGGAAGGCCGGGCCGTCCATCCCGATCGCGGGACCCTCGCGCAGCGGGGTCGCCAGCGTGCCGCGGCCGACGCCGACGCGGACCGCGAGCGGCGCCAGCTCGACCTGGATCGCCCACAGCAGCTCGGCGAGCGGGGTCGCGTCGCGTAGCAGCCCCTGGAACTCGTCGCCGGCGGTCACGACGAAGTGGGCGGCGAGCGCGTCGCCGGCGAGCGCGTCGAGGCGCTGCATGAAGGCGTGCAGCCGGGTCTGCGCGCGGCGGCGCGCGGCGCTGCGGAGCTGGCGCGATGCGACGAGGTCGCCGATCAGCGCGATCCACCGGCGGGGCTCGGAGCGCGGGGGCATGGAAGCAGTCAACCGGAAACGGTTGATCCGGGCAACCTCAACCGAATCCAGTTGATCCCTGCGCGGCGCCGGTCGTCGGTCGTGGCTCACACGAGCGCCAGGAAGCCGGCGACGACCAGCAGGAACAGCGACGCGCCGAAGAAGTCGGCGATCGCGGTGACGGCGGGTGTCACCAGCGCCGGATCGCGGCCGGTGGCGCGGGCCAGGATCGGGATGCTGACGCCGATCAGGGCCGCGCTGAGCACGTGGGCGGCGAGCGCGACCGCCATGCCGGAGCAGGCGATCAGGAAGAACCGCAGATGCTCGCCGAGCGGGTCGTCGTCGAGCCACGCGAGCAGCAGCCCTTCGCCGAACACGATCGAGCCGAGGATGACCGCGAGGCCCGCGCTGACGCGGGTCTCCTTCCAGATCACCGCGGCGAAGCTGCCTGGCTCCAGGTCGCCGACCGTCAGGCCGCGGATCACCAGCGAGCTCGCCTGCGAGCCGACCATGCCGCCGGTCGCCATGACCATCGGCAGCAGCGCGATCAGCACGCGGTGGGGGAGCGCCTGCTCGTGCGACGCGATCACCGACGACGTGAACACGTAGGTGATCGCCAGGAACGCGATCAGCGGCATGCGCCGGCGGATCTGGCTCAGCACCGGCTCGGCGAGGTAGCCGCCCTCGCCCTCGGCCTCGCCCGAGATGCCGGCCATGCGCTCGATGTCCTCGGTCGACTCCTCTTCCTGGATGTCGGCGGCGTCGTCGTAGGTCACGATGCCGACCAGCACACCCTCGCGGTCGACGACCGGCAGCGCGATCAGGTCGTACTCGCGGATCAGCCGCACCGCGTCCTCCTGGTCGGCCGAGGCCCGGATCGAGACCAGCTCGGTCTTCATCAGGTCGCGCACCAGCTCGGTCGGCTCGGCGGCGATCAGGTGGCGCAGCGACACGAAGCCGATCAGCTTGCCGGCCTCGTCGACGACGTAGCTGTAGTAGATCGTCTCGCGGCTGGGCTCCTGCCGCCGCAGCTCCGTCATGGCCTCGGCGACGGTCATCCCGGCCCGCAGCCGGCAGAACTCGGTGCTGAGGAACGAGCCGACCTGATCGTCCTCGTAACGCTCGCGGCGCAGCAGGTCGTTGCGAGCGGCCTGCTCGAGCAGCGGCTCCAGCCCCGCGCGCACGCGCGGATCGAGCCGGTCGAGGAACTCGTAGCGCTCGTCCGACGGCATCGCCTTCAGCAGCGCGCGCACGTGCGCCCGCCCCGGCCGCCGCACGATCTCCTGCTGCAGCTCCGGCTCGAAGTAGCAGAAGACGTCGCGCTCCTGCAGGATCGGCAGGACCGACAGCGCCTCGACGATCTCCGGGATCTCCAGCCCCGCGAGGATCGTCGCCGCGTCGTTCGGGTGCAGCTCCCCGAGCAGCGTCCGCAGATCCTCCCGGCGCCCCTCGTGCAGGAGCTCGCGCAGTTCCGGAGCGAGGAGGGACGACCGCATGGCCCCCTTCCTTAGCCGAAACGCGGAGGCGGGGAAACGGCGGCTGCACGCCGCGGATTCCCGCGCCGGTCGGTTGACCGCGCCGGTCCCCCGCGGTAGCTTCCCCCGCCCGCATCGCGCCGATCCCGGTCGCCGATGCGCGTCGGGGCGTGGCTCAGCCTGGTAGAGCGCTGCGTTCGGGACGCAGAGGTCGCTGGTTCAAATCCAGTCGCCCCGACCATTTCGTCAGCCGCGGCAGACCCACAGCGTCCGTCGCGGCCGCGGTTGCCGGAGACGGGCGCGTCGGCACAGCGCCTCGCCCCCCGCGCGAGACCGCGCCCGGGCGTCAGCGCCCGTCGCCGGGGACCGGGAAGCCGCGGTCGCGCATCAGGGCCTCCATGCGGGCGTCGCGGCCGCGGAACATGCGGTAGGCCTCGGCGGGGTCGATCGCATTGCGGGGGGCGAACAGGCAGGCGACCAGCTGGTTCGCGAGGTCGTGGTCGTAGTAGCCGCCGGGGGCGGCGGCGAGGGCCTCGGCGGCGTCGGAGGTCAGCACGTCGGCCCACATGTAGCCGTAGTAGCCGGCGGCGTAGCCCTCGTCGGCGAACACGTGCGAGAACTGCGGCGTGCGGTGCCGCATGACGAGCTCGGCCGGCATGCCGAGCTCGGCGAGCGTGCTCCGCTCGAAGGCGCGGGGATCGATCCCGGTCGGGTCGACCATGTGCAGGCGCATGTCCATCAGCGCGGACGCGAGATACTCGGTCGTCGCGAAGCCCTGGTTGAACGTCGCGGCGCGCTTCAGCTTCGCGACGAGCTCGGGCGGCATCGGCGCGCCGGTGCGGTAGTGGACCAGGAAGCGCTCGATGACCGGATCGGTCAGCAGCCAGCGCTCGAGGAGCTGGGATTGGAACTCGGTGTAGTCGCGCACGCCGCCGTTCAGGGTCGGATAGGCGACGTTCGACGACAGCGCGTGCAGCGCGTGGCCGAACTCGTGGAAGTAGGTCTGTGCGTCGTCCCAGGACAGCAGCACGGGCTCGCCCGGCGCGCCGGCGATGAAGTTCGAGTTGTTCGAGGCGAGCACCGAGCGCTCGCCGTCGAAGGTCTCGTGACCGCGATACGACGTCGCCCACGCGCCCGAGCGCTTGCCGCGCCGCGCGAAGGGATCGAGGTACCACAGTCCGACGTGCCGGCCGGTGGCGCGGTCGGTGACCTCCCAGACGCCGACGTCCGGGTGGAACACCGGCACGGTGCCGGCCGGCACCGGCGTGAACGCGAAGCCGAACAGCTCGCCGGCGACGAAGAACATCGCGTCGCGCAGCTTGCCGAGCTGCAGGTACTGCTTGATCTGGTCGGAGTCGAGCGCGTACTTCGCCTGGCGCACCTGCTCCGCGTAGTAGCGGTAATCCCAGGGCGCGATCGTGATGCCGGTGCCCTCCTCATCGGCGCTCTCCTGATCAGCGATCGCCTGCATGTCGGCGACCTCCTCGTGCACGCGGGCGACCGCCGCGTGCCACACGGTCTCGAGCAGATCGAGCACGCGGGCGGGTGTCTTCGCCATGCGGTCCTGCAGCTGCCATTCCGCGTAGCTGCCGAAGCCGAGGAGCTTCGAGCGCTCGTCGCGGAGCTGCAGGATCTCCGCGATGATCGCATTGTTGTCGTGCTCGTCGCCGTTGTCGCCGCGTGCGTAGAACGTCCTCCAGACCGTCTCGCGCAGATCGCGCTGGTCCGAGAAGGTCAGGAACGGGTCGATCGAGGAGCGCGTGTTGGTCACGGCGTATTCTCCCGGCCGCCCGCGCTCGCCGGCCGCCGCCGCCGCCGCGCGCACGTACGAGTCGGGCAGCCCGCCGAGCTGGTCCTCGCGCAGGTACAGCACGTAGCCCTCCTCGTCGGCCAGGACGTTGTTCGAGAACGCCGTGTGCAGCTGCGCGAGGCGCGCGTTGATGGCCGCGTAACGCTCCTTCGCGGCGCCGGTCAGCGTCGCGCCGTTCTTCGCGAAGCGCGTGTAGACGAGCCATGCGAGGCGCTGTTGTTGCGGCGTCAGGCTGGCCAGCTCCGGGCTCTCGTGCACCGCGCGGATCCGCTCGAACAGTGCGGCGTTCTGCGTGATGCGCGTGCGGTGGGCGGCGAGCTTCGGTGCGAGCTCGGCCTGGAGCGTGCGGAAGTCGGACGACGACAGATTGGAGCTCCAGATGCCATAGAGCACCAGCGCGCGGTCGAGCGCCCGACCGGCGCGCTCCATGGCGACGATCGTATTGGCGAAGGTCGGCGGCGCGGGATCGTCGGCGATCGCGTCGATCTCGGCGAGCTCCAGGCGCATGCCCTCCTCGACCGCGGGCGTGAGCTCGGCGAGGTCCATGCGGTCGAACGGCGGGACACCGCCGTACGGACCGGACCAGGGAGCGAGCAGCGGGTGCGTCGGCGGCGCGTCGTTCATCGGCGGATCGGAATGGCACGCAGCCAGCGCGAGGAGCGCGACGAGTGCCGGGAATGCGTGCGTCGGGTGCGTTCGCATGGCGGGATCGGCAATGGGGCCCGAGCTCGCCATGGTAGCCCTGCACGCCACCGGATCCGCGCGGCGATCGGTGGGTCTGCGGCGGTCGATCGCCGGACCGCGGGAATCCTCGGACGCCGCGGTCGGTGTCCGGGATCGGGGCAGCTTGCCGCGGTCGCGGCCGCGCCGGGCTCAGCGGAACGTGAACTCCGCGACCTTGCCGTAGCCCTGCTGGACCAGCGCCGCCGTGTTGGCGGGCCCGCCGGCGAACGTCGCGTGGGCCTCGCTGACGGCGGGCACGCCGGGCGTCGGCGTCGCGAGCGTGATCTCGTGTCCGGCGGTCAGCGACAGGTTGGCCGCGTTGCCGGCGCCGGGGTCGCCGATGTTGGCGAACTGGGCGCGGATCTGCAGTCCGCCGAGCGCCGGGATCAGCGGCGATTCGAAGCGGAACTCGAGACGACCGGAGCTGCTGGTCGTGCCGCCGTAGGCGCCGAGCAGGATGTCGTGCTGGAGGAGACAGCCCGGGGCGCTGATGAACCCGAGGTCCAGCGGCAGCAGCAGGCCGGCGAAGGTCGGGCCGGTCGTGCCGAGCATGAGGTAGGCGCTGACCGCCGGGGGACCGTTGTACTCGAGGATCCGGCCGAGCATGCCCGGACCCCAGTTGCTGTAGACGAGGCTGTTGTTCGCGGTCGCCGCACCGCACGGCGCGCCGAGCACGCGCGACGTGCTGCCGCCGGACTCGGCGGACGCGTCGCAGAAGAACAGCGAGTTCGGCTGCGTCACCGGACCGTTCGTGATGACCTCGACGAGCAGGTCGCCATTGGTCGACGAGTAGGAGAACGGATTGGCGAACGGCACCGCGTACGAGAACGGCCCGGCGACGTTCGGGGTCTTGAGCACGGCGGGGAAGTTCACGATGCCGTTGTGGACGACGGCGTAGTCGGCGCCGCGGTTGGTCGCGAAGTCCTGCGAGATGGACTGCGTCGTCCGGGGGCTCGTGCTGACCGCGAGCTGGAAGTCGACCGAGAACGCGATGTAGTCGGTCGACGCGACGACGGTGTCGTTGTCGCGGCGCCACGCGATCTGCACGAGGTTGCCCGTCAGCGTCGGATACGCGGACAGCCCGTGGATCTCGTGCAGGATGACCGACGAGGTCCCCGAGCTCGTGAACGGCGTGCCGAAGCGGGACGGTGCCTCGACGCCGAGCGCGGACAGCGGATTGACGAACTGTGCGGCGGCGGGACAGGCGAGGGCGAGAGCGAGCGGAAGGGCGAGGGTCTTCACCGGGTGGCCTCCTGGGCGGTGAGCCCGCCCGCGCGGAGTGCGCGAGAGCCGGGCTCGACCCCCGGACGATACGGACCGGGCGATTCCGCGGGCGCCGGGGGTTGCACCGATCTGGTCGCGGGGCGCGCGTCGGGCGGCTCGCCCGGTCGCGCATCGGTGGTACCGGGCGGGTTTCGGACGCCGTGGGCACTTCCGCGACGGCGGCTCCGCTGCAGGGGGTGGCCCCGGACTCCGCCGGGGCGCGACCACGACGCAAGCGAACCACGCCATGAACCCGACCCGTCCGACGATCCGCTCCAGCCTGACCGCCATCCTGCTGTCCCTCGTCGCCACCGGCGCCGCCGCGCAGGGCTACCTCGTTCCGGGGACCGCCGGTCCGACGACCGCGCTCGCCACCGGCCTCGTCGTGCAGGCCGGCGAGCCGCTGTCGGTCGACGCGCGAGGCCTGATCCAGTGGCGACCGACCGCCGCCGGCTGGGCGCCGGCCGCCGGCGACCCGACGGCCGGCGGCAGCACCGGCCTGTGGCTGCCGACTGCGCCGCGCGGTGCCCTGCTCGGCCGCATCGGCACGGTCGTGTTTCCGCTGGGTGCCCACTGGCAGGGCGGCGCGCCGGCGAGCGGGCCGCTCGAGCTCGGCGTCAACGACGACCTGCACGCCGACAATGCCGGAGGCTTCGACGTCGTCGTCCAGCGCCACGCCGAGCACGTCGGCCGCGCCACGCCGGCGACCTACGGCACACCGACGATCGGGCTCGACGGCATCCCGGGCATCGGACAGACCACCGTGCTGCGCGCCGGCGGCCTGCGGCCCGGTGACGTCGGCTTCCTGGTGCTCGGCTTCCCGTTCCCCGAGCCGCTGCCGATCCCCGGTGCGCCGGCCGGTGCCGAGCTGCGCGTGTGGGTCGCGCTCTCCGATGCCCAGCCGGCCGATCCGTCCGGCGGCTTCGGCTCACCGCTGCCCTTGCCGCCCGTCCGGGCGCTGGTCGGCATCGAGCTCGCCGCACAGGTGTTCACGGTCGACCCGCTGCTGCCGGCAGCGTTGCCGCTCGCGCACTCCGACACGCTGCTGTTTCCGATCGTCGAAGACCCCGCCGGGCTGCGGATCCCGGGCGGCATCGACCTGCTCGAGACACGGGCGGGCCTCGTCGATCTGGCCCTGCCGCCGGACTTCCTCGCGCCCGGCTCCGCGCCGTTCCAGGGCCGCGTACCGCTCGCCGGTGCCGCGCTCGGCACGGCCGACCGGTTCGAGCTGGGCACGACGGACACGATCGTGCGGCGACTGCACGGCGATCCGCGCGTGCTCGGCAGCACGCCCGGCAGCGACGTGACGGTCCCGATCGAGATCCACGAGCTGTCGTTGCAGTCCGTGCAGCCGATCGTCGTGACGATCCAGGGCCAGCCCCAGCGGATCCGGGTCGAGCTGCACGCCGATCCGCTGCGAAGCGCAGCGGGCACGATGACGCTGACCCGCGGTAGTGCGACCGGAGGGCAGGCCCGATGCACGGTGGAGCTCGCTCCGGTGCTCGTGCTCACGAACCTCGATGCGCCGTCGCTGCCGCCGCGCACGCTCGCGCTGCCGCCGCGGACGATGGCCACCGCGGGGCCGGGAGCGTGGAGCGTGCCGGACCCGTCGACGCCCGACGGCAGCGCGTTCTTCGCCACCGCGACGCTGCGCACCGCAGTGCGGATCGACGCGCTGTCGCTGCAGGGTGCGGGTCTCGGCCTCGATCTGCGCGCGCCGCGCCTCGACCCGACCCGCCCGCAGGCGACGGTCCACCCGTCCGCGCAGGTCGACCCGACCGCGCGGCTCGGCCGCGGTGCCACCGTGGAGGCCGGTGCCGCGGTCGGTGCGGGGGCGGTCGTCGGTCCGCAGGCCGTCGTCGGTGCGAACGGCTTCGTCGGTGCGCGCGCCGTCGTCGGTGCGGGATCCCGACTGCTGGGCGGCTGCACGATCGAGCCCGGCGCCGAGATCGCCGAGGGCACGCTGCTCGGGTCGTCGGTGCGGATTGGTGCGGGTGCGCGCATCGGTGTCGGGTGCCAGCTCCTGGACGGCGTCGACGTCGGGGACCACGCGGTGATCGGCCACGACAGCGTGCTCGCGGCGAACGTCGGTGTCGGCTCGCGGACGGTCGTCGGCGCGGCAGTCACGATCGGCCAGGGTGCCACCCTGCTCGACGGTCTGTTCATCGCGGATACCGCGCAGATCACGGCCGGCACCGTGCAGAACGAGGACCTGGTGCCGTGCAGCGTCGCGGTCGGTGGAGTCAGCGTGCTGGCGGGCCAGGTCGGCCGCAACGCGGGCGGCATCGCGTTCGGCTCGGTGCCCGCACTGGGCGACGGCGTCGTCGGCTACGAGAAGGACGAGAAGGAGAGCGCGCAGACGATCGACCCCAACAACCTGCCGCCCGAGCTGCGCGATCTGGCGCGCGACGTCGACGCGGCGGGCGTCTGGCGCAATCCGTACACGGAGACCTTCCGATGCGTCCAGTTCGCCGACGGGCTCGAGCGCGCACTCGAGACGCGCGGCTACGACGCCACCTTCACGCTCGTGAAGCGCTGGATTCCCAATCCGCGCTACACGCCGACCAACGGCGAGCCACAGGGCGAGTGGGATCGCGTCGGCCACGCGATGACCGATGTGCACGTCGGTGGCCGGATCGTGTGGGTCGAGCCGCAGCTCAACTCGGGGCAGGGCGCGATCCGCAATGCCTGGGGTGCGCAGAACCTGGACGGCGACGGCGACGGGCGGGTCGAGTACGTCTACGGCAAGCGGACGAACGAGCTGACCGACGGCAACCTGTCGATCGAGGTCTACCCGAGCAAGGCCGCCGCCGAGAAGGCGGGTCACCGGCTGTGACCGGGCGGCCCGGCGGCCTGTGCGGAGGAGCGGGGAGCCGCCCCGCGCAGGCTGCTCGCGCAGAGCCACAGCCACGCGAGCGTCGCGGCGAGGAACAGCGACGCCGCGATGGCGAGCCACTCGCGGAGGTGCGTTCCGTCGACGAACGCGAGCGCCCGCGCGACGAAGGCCGCCAGGCACAGCGCGCCGAGCAGCCAGGCTGCGGTGGGGGCCGCATCGGCGCGCGACGGCGTCGGACCGTGGCCGAGCGCGACGTTCGCGGCGACCGCCAGGACCAGCAGTCCGGCGCCGGCCAGGTAGGTCGCATGGCTGAAGACGTTCGCGCGGCTCGGGTCGATCGCCGCGGCCAGGAGGCCGAGCGGGAGCAGCCAGCCGGCGACGTGCATCAGGCGGCGCACCAGACCGGGCCGCGTCGGGCGGCGGTGGATCCGGGCGGTGCCGAGCAGCACGCCGAGCAGCAGCGCGCCGCGCAGACCCTGCCCGGCACGCGGGAGCACGAACGCCTCGATCACGAACGACGCCACCAGCGCGATCGCGCAGGCGACGTGCGCGAGCCGCGGGCCGATGCGCCCTTGGGCAGCGTCGGGTGGGCCTTCGCCGCGCGTCATCAACGGGAGGGCCAGGCTGCCGACGCCGATGACCAGCCCGAATACGAGCCCCTGCACCGAAAGCAGCTGTGCGAGCCGGTGCCAGCGGAAGTCGAGGTGCAGGGCTCCGTACAGCGCGAAGCAGACGGTGCCGGCGAGCGCCATCAGCAGCGCGAGCGGGATCCAGATGAACGCGTCGGGAGCGCGGCGCGCCGCGCGCGCCGTCCACAGGCGCCGTGAGCTGAACCGGAACAGCGTGGCGAGGAACGCGAGCCACGGCAGCTGGCTCGCGGCCGGCCAGCCCGCCAGTGCGGCGAACGACGTCAGCGCCGGGAGCACCGCGCAGGCGACGGCGAGGCCGGCCGAGGGTGGGGCGCTCGCCGTGCGCCGCGGCAGCATCGTCAGCAGGAAGCCGGCGGCGGCGGTCCCGACGAAGCCCTGCGCCATCACGATGCTGTGCGGGATCGCGGGCCAGGCGACGGTGACGCCGAGTCCGTACAGCAGCCACGGTGCCACGCCCACCCAGGCGAGCGCGAGCGCGACCGGGAACGACAGGCGATACGGGCGATCTGCGACGTTCATCGAGGGGTCACTCGCTGCGTCCCGGGGGTCGGACACCTGCGCCGCGGCGACCCGTCGACCGGTCGCCGAGCTCGGCGCGCGCCTGCTCGGCAAGGGCGAGCATCCGCGCGACGACCTCGGGCTGCTCCTCGGCGAGGTCGTGCGTCTCGCCGGGGTCGGCGTCGAGGTCGAACAATGCGAGGCCGATCCGCGCCTGCGCGTACTTGCCCGGAATGCCGCCGTCGCCGGGCTCGCGACCGAGCATCGTGCGGTAGGCGTGGGGGAGGTGGAGCTTGAAGCGCCCGGAGCGCAACGCCTCGAGCTCGTTGTCGTGGTAGTAGAACCAGTAGGCGTCGTGCGGATTGCGGGCGCCGTCCTCGCAGGCGAACAGCGGCCAGCAATCGAGGCCGTCGATCTTGCGCGCGGGGAGCTCCGCGCCGAGCAGGCCGGCGATCGTCGGCAGCAGATCGATCGTCATCAACGGCTCGCGCTGCACGCGTCCCGCGGGGATGTGGCCCGGCCAGCGGGCGAGGAACGGCACGCGCACGCCGCCCTCGAACGTCGTTCCCTTGCCTTCGCGCAGCGGGCCGGCGGAGCCGGAGTGATCGCCGTAGCTGAGCCACGGGCCGTTGTCGGACGCGAACAGCACCAGCGTGTCGTCGGCGAGGTGCAGCCGGTCGAGGGTCGCGAGCAGCTCACCGACGGACCAGTCGATCTCCTCGATCACGTCGCCGTACAACCCGCGCTCGGTGCGGCCGCGGCGGGCCTCGGACACGTGCAGCGGCACGTGCGGCATCGGGTGCGCGAGGTAGAGGAAGAACGGTCGCTTCGCCTCGGCACAGCGCTCGACGAACGCGACTGCGCGGGTGGTGAAGTCGGTCGTGAAGCGGTTCTGGTCGGTGTTCAGGCCGACCACCTCGTCACCGTCGAGGGTCGGCAGGTCGCCCCAGGCCTGTGGCGACTCGGGGTGGTGCGGCCACATGTCGTTCGAGTACGGGATCCCGTAGTACTCGTCGAAGCCGTGGCGCTGCGGCAAGAACTCGGGCAGGTGGCCGAGGTGCCACTTGCCGAAGATCGCGGTCGCGTAGCCGCGCGACCGACACAGCTCGGCGAGGGTCGTCTCGTCGGGGTGCAGACCGTGGCGTGCCGCCGGTCCGAGCGCGCCGTGGATGCCGATGCGGTTCGGATAGCAGCCGGTCAGCAGCGCCGCGCGCGACGCGGAGCACACCGGCTGCGCGACGTAGAACTGCTCGAAACGGACGCCGTCGCGCGCGAGCGAATCGAGGTGGGGAGTCGCGAAGCCCCGGGCGCCCTGGCAGCCGACGTCGGCCCAGCCCTGGTCGTCGGTGAACACCAGCACGATGTTCGGGCCGGTCGCCTCGTGAGGTGCGGCGGCGTGCGGTGCGGCGGCGTCCTGAGCGTGAGCGAGGGCGCTGGCGGCGAGCAGCGCGGCCACCAGGGAGCGAGGCAGGGGCGACAGCATGCCGGCATCGTGCCCGCTCGCCGGGTCCGGCGCAGCAGTGCGCTCGGGTGTGCCCCCCGGGTCGGGGTGGGCGCGCGGTATCGTGCGCCGCGATGGTGCGCCTCGTCGCGAATCCGCCGAACCCGTGGCACAGCGCGTCGGTCGAGCTGCTCGGGCCGGCGCCGGAGGCGCGCCTGCAGATCTACGAGGAGGAGGCGCGGTCCGCGCTGACGGCGAACGACAGCCCCGACGTGCCGTTCGGGCTGTCGGTCAACCCGTACCGCGGCTGCTTCCACGCCTGCGCCTACTGCTACGCGCGACCGACGCACCAGTACCTCGACTGGGGGGCCGGTACCGACTTCGATCGCCGCATCGTCGTCAAGACCAACGTCGCCGAGCTGCTGCGCGGCGAGCTCGCGCGGACCCGCAAGGTCCCGGAGACGATCGCCTTCGCCGGCGTCACCGACGCGTGGCAGCCGCTGGAGGCGAGCTACGGACTGACGCGCGCGTGTCTGCAGGCGTGTGCCGAGTTCCGCTGGCCGGTCGGCGCGATCACCAAGGGTGCGCTGATCGAGCGCGACGCGGACCTCCTGCGGCGGTGCCACGAGCGCGCGGGCGCGGCCGTGCACGTGTCGGTGCCGTTCGTCGACGACGCCGACGGGCGGGCGCTCGAGCCGTTCGCGGCGCTGCCGTCGCGGCGCCTGACGACGATCGCGCGGCTCGCCGCGGCCGGCGTGCCGGTCGGCGTCGCGATCGCACCGGTGATCCCCGGGCTGAACGACCACCAGATCCCGGCGATCCTCGAGGCGGCCGGCGACGCCGGCGCACGCAGCGCATTCCTGGTGCTGCTGCGCCTGCCGCGCGAGGTGCGCGGCGTGTTCGAGGATCGCTTGCGCGAGGCGTTCCCGGAGCGGGCGGAGCGAGTGCTGCACACGTTGCGGGAGGTGCGCGGCGACGGCAGCGGGGCGGCGCGCTTCCATGCGCGGATGCGCGGCAGCGGCGCGCGCTGGGAGGTCGTCGAGCGGCTGTTCGCGGCGACCTGCCGGCGGCTCGGGATCGCGGCGGGTCGCGAGGAACCGCTCCGCCGCAGCCCGGCCGCGCCACGGCAAGGCGACCTGTTCGACGGATGACGTGGACGCGATCCCGACCTATGGTTGCGCCCATGGGGCGTCCTGGCGCGAGGATTCGTTGCGTGCGAGGTGACATCGTCGAGTGTGACGTCGATGCGCTCGTCAACGCCGCGAACCGCGGCCTCCGAGGTGGTGGTGGGGTCGACGGCGCCATCCATCGTGCGGCCGGACCCGGGCTGCTCGACGAGTGCATCCGGCGCTACCCGGACGGCTGTCCGACCGGCGGGGCGCGCATCACGGGTGGGCACCGGCTGAAGGCCCGCTTCGTCATCCACACGCCGGGGCCGATCTGGCAGGGGGGCGACGTCGGCGAGGCGGAGCTGCTCGCCTCGTGTCACCGCGAGAGCCTGCGGGTCGGCGTCGCGAGCGGCTGCGAGACCTTCGCATTTCCGGCGATCAGCTGCGGCGTCTACGGCTACCCCCGCGAGCAGGCGGCGCGGATCGCCCTCCGGACCGTGGTCGAGGAGCTGGCGCGGCAGCCGGCGGTGCGCTCCGTCAGCTTCGTGCTGTTCGACGACGACACGCTCGCCTGCTTCGAGAGCGCGAGACGGGAGATCGTCGGCGACGCGGCCGGGCCGTGACCGGTGCCGGGCTCTGCGCGGTGCCGCCGCCGTTTCAGCGAACGAGTGGTGCGACGAACCGGGCGATCACCGGGGCGGCCAGCGCGTGTGCCTCGGCATTGCCGTGCAGGTCTTTCGGCGTGACCCACAGCTGCGCCGGGTCGCGCCCGAGGAACACGTCGAGCAGGTCGAGGAACGGGATGCCGTGCTCGGTGCAGAACGCCGCGACGCGGTCGTGCATGCCGGCGAACGGGTGCTCGGCCCGCGACTCGAGGCCCTGCAGGAACGGCCACAGCATCACGGCGAACGGGACGTTCCGCTCGCGGCACCAGGACTGGATCTCGAGCAGTGAGCGCTGCGGAACGCCGTCGCTCCAGTAGACCGCGCCCATCGCCTTCGCATCGTCGGGGCGCTGGTCGGGCGGGAGCGCCAGCAGCTCGGCGACCCAGTCGTGGGCCGGGTCGAGGTGCAGCGCGTCACGGATGCGAGCCATCCGGTAGAAGTCGGACAGCAGGCGCGAGCACCCGGGCACGCCGCCGAGCGGATGGCTCATCGCAGCGCGCGCCGCGGGGTCGAAGTGGGCCATGCCGCCGTTGACGGGCAGCAGGTCGTTGATGCACAGCGTGACGACGACGAGGTCCGGGTCGAACCGCGCGAACCGCGAGCGCAGGGCGATGACGTACTCGTCCGGAGCGATCGCGCCGGACGCGCCGCAATTGACGGTGCGCAGGGCGTCGTCCGCGGGTCGGAGCAGCACCTCCACGCGGCGCGGCCAGGCGTCCTCGACGCGGACACCCCAGCCGACCGTCGTCGAGTCGCCGATGCAGAGGATCCGGCGCTCCCCGCTGGCCTTGGGCAGGCACAGCTCTTCCCGTTCGCGGATTCCGCACGAGCTGTAGCGGAACGGCACGCAGCCGTGCTCGTCGAAACCGTCGCGCCCCTCGTAGCCCCGGTAGCACAGGCGCACGTCCGCGCCGGGGCGGAAGTTCATGCGGAAGCGCGGGGCGTCGGGGACGACCTCCATCTGCTCCTGGGCGCGGAGCAGACCCGCGGGTGTCGTCAGGTCGATCTCGCGATACCGCGCGTCGGCGTAGTAGAGCACGCCCGAGGCCGGGGGCGGTGCGACCGATCGGTACAGCACCTCCGCCGCGGCGAGGAACACGAGGGTGCTCGCCAGCAGGAGCGCGACACGCAGCGCGAGGCGTCGCATGGTGCGGCGCGCGGTGCGCTCAATCCGCCGTGCGGAGCGCGGCCGGCACCAGCTCCGCCGGGACCCAGTCGCTGCGGTAGAACCACCACGAGCCGCCCTGCGGGCCGCTGAGCTCCCAGACCTTCTGGCCCTGCTCGTCGACCTCGATGATCTTGGGCCGGATCCCGTGCGTGATCTGGTAATGCCCGTTGGGAAGCCGGTCGGCGTCGCCGATCGCGGGGTCGAACGCACCCTCGTCCCAGGAGAACTCGGTGTCCACGGTGCGGGCAGTGAGGTCGAACGAGAAGCGCTCGGCCTTGGAGACCGGGTTCAGCCTGCCATTGCCGTTGTCCCAGAGCAGGATCGAGCCGTCGGCCTGGACCTCGGGGGCATGCTGGTGCCGCATCAGGTCGGGGCCGCCGATGCCCGGCAGGCCCGGCAGTGCGCTGTAGCCGAGGATGTAGCGGACCTCGCCGGTCGGATAGTGGACGCCGAGCAGTGCGTCGAAGTGCCTCACCGACAGCCAGAACACCGAGTTCGTCGGGTCCCAGTCGAAGCCGTTCGAGTGGCTCCAGTCGCCGCCGTAGCCGGAGAAGCCGAGCGCGGTCTGCTCGGGCGTCGGCCAGTCGATCGGCGTGATGTGGTCGAAGATGTCCCACGACCACTGCAGGTCGCCGGTGACCGGATCGATGATGTTGATCGTGTCACCCTCGATGACGTTGCCCTCGAACTCACGCCACGTGAAGCCGAGGTAGGCGTAGCGGCCGTCGGGGAGCACGTCGCACTCGTGGTGCGCGACGACGGTCTCCGGTGTCAGATACTCGATCGCGCCGTCCCAGCCGAGGCGGACGACCCGGCCGGTCAGGCGCTGCGCCTGGATCTGGCCGCCGGCGAAGATCACCAGGATCCCCGAGCCGTCGTCGAGCACCGTCGGCGCCATGAACAGGCCCGGGAAGTCCGCGCCCTCGTACCACCAGACGACCTCGCCGCGCAGGTTCACGAGTGCGAGCATCTGCACGTAGCCGTTCGGGCCGCCGATGAAGTTGATCAGGCGGTAGCCGGGCTGGGCGCTGCCGGTGTCGGCGACCGTCACGTCGAGCTCGGGGAACACCTCGGGCGTGCGGAGAACGCGGAAGTGCGTGACCGGGCCGACGGCGACCGTGCCGCCGAGCGCGTCGAACGCCTCGTATTCGAGCCGGTAGTCGCCGTCGCCGAGCGGCGGGAGCGTCGAGGTCAGCTCGCGGACCGTCAGGCGGATCGGGTCCTCGTCGAGGCCGGTCTCGGGGGTGATCACCACCTCCCAGTAGATGGCCGAGAAGATCGGTGCGAGCTCGAGGGTCGGGGTCGCCACGTTCACCACGCCGCCGGGACGGGGTGACACGACGGCGGGGCCGACCGGCGGGGAGTCGGAGGTGTCCGTGCAGCCGGTGAGCGCGAGGACGACGGTGGCGAGGGAAAAGAAGAGGGATCTCACGGCGGGAGCGTCGCTGCTGGCTTTCGGTCCAGAGGGGCGGAATCGGAAAATGCTAGCGCGGGGCCGCTACGGGCGGGCACGTCGGACCGCGGGATCCGGGTGAAACGTGCGCTGCGACCGCCGCTGCGGCGCCGGCGGCACCGCGCCACGGGGCGGGCGGGGTCGCCGGTCGGCGTCGCGATCCGGGTCATCGTCGCGAGTATGGTGCGTGGATGCGCGCGTCCCTGCTGGAGGTGCTGCTCGTCGCGACCGCGACCTGGTGCCAGGCTCAGGACGGCCCGGCGCCGCTGACCTCGACCGACCCTGGCAACCGCTACCCGGTGACCCTCGCGAGCGGGGAGTTCGGGGCGACCGTCCCCGCGCTCGGGCTGTGGCCCGAGGGCATGCACCGCCACCGCACGATCCTCGCCGGCGCATTCAACGGACCGCTGCTGAACGACGACGGCTGGCCCAACTACCAGCTCTACCTGCCCGAGGCGCCTGCGCCCGCCAAGCTGGCGCTCCGCGTCGGCGACGTCGAGCTCGCGGAGCCGGGCGGTACGACGGTCTCCGACTACCGCCAGGAGCTCGATCTCGCGCGCGCCGCACTGACGACCCGGTTCCGGCGCACGACCGCTGCGGGCGTCGTCGATGTCGTCGTCGAGCAGCTCGCGTCTCGCGTGCGACCCGCGCTGTTCGCGACGCGGGTGCGCGTCACGGCCGAGCGCGACACCACGCTCCGCCTGCGCGCGTCGCTCGACCTGACCAACACGCGCGGGCTGCGCTGGGTGTCGTCGCGCCAGCGGCCGGCGGAGGGCCGGCACGCGGTGCGGCTGCGGACGCTCGTCGCGGAGACCGACGCTTGCGATCCGTTCGACGTCGAGGTCGCCCAGGGGCTGCAGGAGCCGGACGGGACGTCGCCCGAGTGCCGCGCGTGGCAGAGCGACGACCGCATCTGGCTCGATCTGGAGCGCCCTCTGGTCGCGGGCCAGCCGCGCGAGCTGGTGCTACTGACGAGCTACCGGACCTCGCGGCGCGGGCCGCTGCCGATCGGCCACGACTTCCGGCCACTCGCCGAGGGGCTGGCGCTCGGCTTCGACGGCCTGCTCGCCGAGCACGTCGCGGCGTGGACCGACCTCTGGCGCGCGCGCATCGAGATCGACGGGGCTCCGGAGCTGCAGCGCGTCGCGGATGCCGCGCTGTTCCACCTGACCTCGGTACTGCAGCCGGGCGGCGACGACTCGATCGGACCGATGGGCCTGACCAAGGTCGACGCGAACAACTACGCCGGGCACGTGTTCTGGGACGCGGAGACCTGGATGTTCCCGGCCCTGCTGCTGCTGCACCCGGAGCTCGCGCGATCGATGCTCGAGTATCGTTACCGGCGCCTCGAGGGCGCCCGGCAGAACGCGATCCTGAAGGGTGTGACCACGGGTGCGCCGTGGCAGAGCGAGGTCGCCTACTTCCCGTGGGAGAGCGCGCGGACCGGGCAGGAGGCGTGTCCGCGCTGGTTCGTCGCGGCCGACGAGATCCACAACAATGCGTGCATCGCGCTGGCGTTCTGGCAGTTCGCGCAGCTGCACGGCGACCCCGAGTGGATCCGCTCACGAGCAGCGCCCGTCACGCGTGGCATCGCCTGGTTCTACGCGGCGCGGGCGGCGGCGGAGGACGACGGCCTGTTCCACCTGCGCGGCGTCACCGGGGCCGACGAATACGCGGAGCGCGAGGACGACTTCCCGTACGTCAATGCGACTGCCCGACGCGCACTCGAGCTCGCCGTGGAATTCGCGGGCAGCGACGCACCCGCGGTCTGGACCGACGTCGCGCGCGGCCTGACGGTGCCGTTCGATCCGGATCGCGGCATCCACCCGGAGTTCGCGGGCTACGACGGGCGGACGATCAAACAGGCCGACGTGGTGCTGCTCGCGTATCCGTGGGGGATCGTCCGGGATCCGGCGCGCGTGCGGGCGGATCTCGAGTACTACGCACCGCGCACCGCGCGCAATGCGCCAGCCATGAGCCACGCGATCCACACGATCCTGTGGGCCGGGCTCGGCGACGAGCGCCGGGCGCTGGCAGCGCTCGACGACGCGTGGCGGGCCAACGTGAAGGGCCCGTTCCTGACGTGGAGCGAGACTCCCGGCAACGACTGCATCAACTTCACGACCGGGATCGGCGGGTTCCTGCAGGCGCTCGCGTTCGGCTTCGGCGGCCTGCGGATCGTCGAGGGTGGCCTCGAGGCGGACCCGCTGCTGCCCGCTGCGTGGCGGGCGTTGCGGGTGCGGGGCATCGGAGTGGGCGATGGGCGCGTCGATCTGATCGTGACGCACGACGTCGTCGAGGCGGTGCCGGCCGCCGGTCGACCCGCTCTGGATCGAGTACGGATCCGGGGCGTGCGGTCGCCCGCGCGCTGAGGCGCGGTCGCCGCGCCGCGGGCCTTGCCGCCCCGCTCGCGCCTCGAGCTGGCCGCGGCACGAGCGCAGGCCCATGCGATCCGCGAGAGACCGCCGGCAACTGCGCGATGTGAGCGAGTCGTCTCGACTCGGAGGCCCGGCGCGCGGCCAGCGGGGTCGCCAGCTCGATGCGCCTGGGCCAGCGCGATGCACCGAAGCACGCGCGCGGAGCCGGTTCGAAGCCGACTCCGCAAGTCAGCCCGACCACCTCGCGGTCGTCAGGCCAGCGAGCCGAAGCGGCTCACCAACGGTCGCCGCCGCCGCCGCCACGACCGCCGCGGCCACCGCCGCCGCCGCCGCCGCCGCGCGGGCCACCGCGGCCACCGCCGCCGCGGCCGCCGCCGAAGCCACCGCCACCGCCACCACCAGCGCCACGCTGCTGCTGGCGCTCCTCCGCCTCGTTCACACGGAGCGGACGGCCGTCGACCTCGACACCGTCCAACGCCTGCATGGCGGCCTGCGCGTCCTCGTCGGACGCCATCTCCACGAAGCCGAAGCCGCGCGAGCGGCCGGTATCGCGGTCGGTCATGATGCGGGCACTGACCACTGTCCGACCATCAGTCTCGAAGAGCTCGATGAGGTCGTCCTCCTGCGTTCCCCAGGAGAGGTTGCCCACGAAAAGTCGCTTACCCATGAATCGTCACTCGGCACGCTGTCGCGCGCGACCGCAGCCGCGCGCCGGCTGGGGCGGACATCTCGTGCCTCGATGCCCGCACCATCAGGACAAGACCGCGCGCGACCGCAGCCCCGACGGGGGGAGCTGCCGAACGCGGTCGACGGACGCCTGTCGGTTCCGACAAGCGGCGGGAAGCGTAGCCATTTCCCGACGCGTCGGGGCGGCGAAACAGGAAATCGGCTCAGGACCCACCGGGCGTCCGGTCGGGCCGGCCGGGCCAGCCACCCGGGTGAACCCGTAACGACGCCGGGCGGCGTGCCCGCCGGGCACCGGGGGTCGCCAGCGCGTCGCGGCTGGCGGCAGCGACGCGTCAGGCCGGTGGCTCGGCCGGCTCGACGCGCACCGGGCACACCTTCAGCTCGGCGGTGAACGTCACCGGGTCGTAGCCGCCGCCGGTCAGCACGTTGACGGGGACGTCGCCGAAGCTGAACGAACAGAACACCGTGCCGCGGGGCGAGGTGTCGTCGGCGCGGACGCGCAGCACGACCGAGCCGCGGCGGCTGGTGACCCGGGCGAAGCCGCCGTCGACCAGGCCCAAGGTGGCGACGTCGTCGGGGTGCACCTCGAGGGACTCCTCGGACAGCAGGTAGTCCATGCCGGCAGCGCGGCCGGACATCGTGCGCGTGTGGTAGGCCTCGAGGCGCCGGCCGGTCGTCAGCCAGACCGGGTACTCGTCGTCGACGACCTCGGCCGGGTCCCGGTAGGTGATCATGTTGAAGCGACCACGGCCGTTCTTGAACCCGTCCCGGTGCAGGATCGGTGTGCCCGGATGGTCCTTGTCGGGGACCGGCCACTGGTACTCGCCGCGGTCGATGCGGTCCCAGTCGAGGCCGGCGTAGGTCGGCGACACCGAGCACAGCTCGTTGAAGACGTCCTTGGCGGACTCGTAGTCGAAGCCCGCCAGCCCGAGGCGTCGCGCGAGCTGGGACACGATCCACCAGTCGGGCCGGGCGTCACCCTGGGGTGGCACCGCCGCACGGACGCGCTGCACGCGGCGTTCGGTGTTCGTGTAGACGCCATCCGTCTCGCCCCAGGCCGTGGCCGGGAGCACGACGTCGGCGAGCGCCGTGGTCTCGTTCGGGAACAGGTCGACGACGACGAGGTGGTCGAGGTTGCGCAGGGCGTGCTCGCAATGGTTGCGATCGGGGTCGGACACGACCGTGTTCTCGCCGCAGATCAGCATCGCCTTCATGCGGCCCTCGGCGGCGAGGTCGAGCGCGTGCACCTTCGTGATGCCGCGTTCTGGCGCGATCTCGCGGCCGTAGAGCTGCGAGAAGCGCGCGGCGGCCTCGGGGTCGTCGCAGGGCTGGTAGCCGGGGAAGTTGACCGGGAGCGCACCGCAGTCTCCGGCGCCCTGGATGTTGTTCTGCCCGCGCATCGGATTGATGCCCGCACCCTCCTTGCCGAGGTTGCCGGTCATCAATGCGAGGTTGCAGAGGCTCTGCACGTTGTCGACGCCGCAGATGTGCTCGGTGATCCCGAGCGTGTAGTAGATGGCCGCCCGGCCGGCGCCCGCGTAGATGCGTGCTGCCTTCGCGATGTGCGCGGGTGACACGCGACAGATCGGCGCGGCCCAGTCCGGTGTGAACTGCCGCAGGTGTTCACGGAGCGTCTGGTAGCCGACGGTGCGCTCGGCGATGAACGCCTCGTCGACCAGGCCTTCCTCGGCGATGACGTGTGCCATCGCCAGCAGCAGGGCGGTATCGGAGCCGACGCGGATCGGCAGATACAGCTCGGCGAGGTCCGCGAGCGGAATCCGGCGCGGGTCGGCGACGACGAGCCGCGCACCCTTGGCGACCGCGCGCTTGAGGCGCGTGGCCGCGACCGGGTGGCACTCGGTCATGTTGGTGCCGATGCACAGGATGGCGTCCGGCTTCTCCATGTCCGCGAGCGGGTTGGACATGGCGCCTCGACCGATGGCGGCCGCCAGACCGGCGACCGTGGGGGCGTGTCAAGCTCTCGAACAGTTGTCTATGTAGTTGGTGCCGAAGCCCGCGCGGATGAACTTCTGGATCGTGTAGGCGGACTCGTGGGGGGCGCGCCCGGAGGCGATCGCGTAGACGGCCTTCGCGCCGTGCTCCGCGGCGGCGCGACGGAAGCCGTCGGCCGCGCGGTCGAGGGCCTCGTCCCAGGTCGCCGGGCGCTGGACGCCATCGGCGCCGCGGACGAGCGGCGTCCGGAGCCGCTCGTCGTGCTGGACGTGGTCCCAGGCGAACTGCCCCTTCACGCACAGCGCGCCCTCGTTGGCCGGACCGTCGAACGCCGGCTGCACGGCCACCATGCGGTCGCCCTTGGTGACGATGTCGACCGAGCAGCCGACTCCGCAATAGGGGCAGATCGTGCGCGTCTTGGTGAGCTCACCGGGCAGGTCGACGGCGCGCAGCGCCTTCTTGTCCGCGAGCGCACCGGTCGGGCAGGTCTGCACACATTGACCGCAGAAGGTGCACGACGAGTCGGCGAGGTGGCCTTCGAACTCGGTGAGGATCCGGCTCTCGAAGCCGCGGCCGCCGACGTGGATCGCGTGATCGCCCTCGCGCTCGTCACAGACGCGTACGCAGCGGTAGCACGAGATGCACAGATCGTAGTCGCGCAGGATGAACGGATTGTCGTCGTCGCGGCGGCTGTGGCCGGAGTGCGCACCCGCGTGCCGACCCGGGCGCACGCGGTAGCGCGCCGCGAGGGTCGAGAGCTCCTGGCTGGAGGCGCCGCGCAGCGGGTCGACGTGGGCCGGGGTACCGGCGCCGAACGCGTCGCCCGAGTCGCGGTTCTCCGAGATCACCAGCTCGAGCAGCGTGCGGCGGTGCGCCTCGAGCGCGTCGGTCACCGTGCGCACGACCATGCCGGCCGTCGCCTTCGTCGTGCACGAGGCGACCGGCCGGGCCTGCCCCTCGATCTCGACCACGCAGAGCCGACAGGCTCCGAACGGCTCGAGGCGCGGGTCGTAGCAGAGCGTCGGCACGTCGCGGTCGAGGCGGCGGGCAACTTCGTAGATCGTCTCGCCCGGCGCGAAGTCGACCTTCTGGCCGTCGATCGTCATCGATCGCGTGCGCGCCGGGCCCTGGCGATCATCGGCGGTCGGATCACTCGCGGTGGTGGCTGTCGAGGTCATCGTGTCGAAGGTCAGCGGGTCACAGTGAGTGGGGCACAGTGAGTGGGGCACAGTGAGTGGGGCACGGTGAGTGGGGCACGGCGCGCGGGGCCCGGCGTGGTGCACCGTGAGTGGGTCACGGTGGCGGGCCACAGCGAGCCGGTCGCGGCGTGGCGGCGTCAGGTCTCGATCGCCGGTCCTTCGACGTGCGCGCGCACGTCGTCGGGGAACGAGCGTAGCAGGCTCTCGACGATCAGCGGTGCCGCCAGGCCGAGGCCGCAGGCGCTGGTGGCCTTCATCGTCGCGCAGATGTCCTCGACCTCGCTGCGCCACTCGTCGAGGTCCAGCGGTCCGTCGGAGCCGGTCAGCCGCTCGGTGAGCCGGGTGGTACCGATGCGGCACGGGAAGCACTTGCCACAGGACTCGTGGGCGAAGAACTCGATGCCGTCCGCGGCGACGGCGACCATGTCGCGAGAGTCGTCGAAGACGATCAGGCCGGCCGCGCCGAGGAACGAACCCTTCGCGCGCAGTGCCGGCTCGTCGAGGGTCACGTCCAGATCGGCGCCGGCGAGGAAGCCGCCGGACAGGCCTGCCTGGGTGACGGCGACGATCCGACGGCCCGGCAGCGCACCGCCGGCGCAATCCTGGAGCAGCGTGCGCAGCGGTAGCCCGATCGGCACCTCGTAGTTGCCGGGGCGCTGGACGTCGCCCGACACGCTGACGACCTTCGTGCCGGCGTGGTCACCGAGGCCGAGGCCGCGATACCAATCGGCGCCCTCCAGCAGGATCGGCGGGACCGACGCGAGCGTCTCGACGTTGTTGACGACGGTCGGCAGGCCCTCGAATCCGTGCGTCACCGGATACGGCGGCTTGTTGCGCGGCCACGGGCGGCGCCCTTCGAGGCTCTCGAGCAGCGAGGTCTCCTCGCCGCAGATGTAGGCGCCGGCGCCGCGCCGCACGTGGATCCGGAACGAGAACTCCGAGCCCAGGATCCGCTCGCCCAGCAGGCCGTCGCGCTCGGCCTCGCGGATCGCCTTCTCGAGCACGCGCAGCGTGTGCGGATACTCGTAGCGCAGATAGATGATGCCGCGCGCGGCGCCCGTCGCCCGGCCGGCGATCGCCATGCCCTCGAGGACCGCGTGCGGATCGTGGTCCATCAGGGCGCGGTCCTTGAAGCAGCCGGGCTCGCCCTCGTCGGCGTTGCAGACGATCGACTTCGGACCGCCCTCGGCCTCGGCGACCAGCCGCCACTTGACCCCGGTGGGGAAGCCCGCGCCGCCGCGCCCGGCGAGGCCGCTCTGCGCGATCACGTCGACGATCTCGGCGGGCGCCATGGCGATCGCCCGGAACAGCGCCGCGTAGCCGCCGGTCGCGCGATAGCCCGCGAGCGCCGCACGCCCCTCGGTGCGGATGTGGCGGAACACGCACTCGCGCCAGCCGGGGAGACGGTCGTCGCTCAGCTTCGGCGGTAGCGGCGTCGGCAGGTCGCGCAGCTCGCCGTCGCGAGCGCCGACGAGCTGCTGGTCGCCGACGAGCACCGGGATCGGCTCGTCGCAGCGGCCTGCACACGGCATCGGCTCGGCGCCGTGGTGGCCGAGCGCGGCGAGCAGCTCGGCCGAGCCGCGCCGCCGGCACACCGGACCGTCGCAGACGCGCGGCCGAGCGCGGCCCGGCTGCTCGCGCTCGAAGAAGTGGTAGAAGGTGACCGTGCCGTAGAGCTCGGCGAGCGGGATGCGCAATGCCGCGGCAACGCGGCGGATCGCGTCGTCGGTCAGCACGCCGTCGCGCTCGTGGAACGCGTGCAGCAGTGGGAGGAGCGGCGCCGGTTCGCCCGCCCAGCGGGCCACGAGCTCGGCGTCGGACGGTCGGTCGGTCGCGGGCGGGGCTGCCATCTCGGAGGGCGCGAGAGCCTACAGCCGGGTCTCCGCGCGCGGAAGGCGCGGCGGCCCGCGAAGCGGATCCGCAGCTTCGGTCGCCGGCGTTGCGCCGCTCTTCCAAGGGTGCCCGGAGCGCGGGCATCGGAAGCGACGGGGAGCCGAGCGAGGAGGAGCCGATGGAAGGGAAACGCAGGATCGCGATGCGGCGCGGGCGCGCGCTGACGGTCGCGCGGGTCAGGGAAGCGAGTGGCTGGGCGGCGCTCGTCGCGGGCGCGAAGGCGGCCGCCGTCGTCGCCGCTGCGCACGGCGGTCTCGCCGCGCTCGGCGGGCTGCAGCAGGCGCTGCCGGTGCTGCTGATCGGCGCGCTGCTGGCCGCCCGCTCGGTCGCCGGCGTGCGCCCGGTGGCGGCGGCAGCCGTGCTCGCGGCCGGGCTGGCGCTCGACGCGGCGTGGTCGATCGGTGCGGTCTCGGCAGTGCCGGTCGGCACCGCCGCCCAGCACGCGCTGCGCGTCTCGCTGGCGGGGCCGTCGCTGCTGCTGGCACTGGCCGCGCTCGGTGCGGCAAGGGTGCTGGCGCGACGCCCGGTGCCCCGGGTGCTGCCCGCTGCGCGCGGCGGCCGCCGCAGGTCGCTCGGAGCGGACGCCTCCTGGCGGGGCACCGGCACCGAGGGCTGACCGCGACGACCGTCCGCCGCAGCGCGGCGCAGCGGTCAGGAGCGAGCCGCCGGCGCCGGGCGCGCGCGTGCGGTCACCTCGATCTCCACCAGCATCGCCGGCTCGACCAGCTCGGCGATCACCGTCGTGTTGGCCGGCTCGAACGCACGGCAGCGCGCGCCGAGCACCGGGGCGATCGCGCGGAACACGTCGCGCGATCTGACGAACACGCGGATGCGGACGATGTCGTCGAGCGCGGCTCCGGCCTGGGCGAGCGCCGCCCCGATGTTCCAGAAGCATTGCTCGGTCTGCTCGACCGGATCCGCGGAGATGGTGCCGGTCGCGTAGTCGTAGCCGGTCGTGCCGCTGACGAAGATCCAGTCGCCGTGCGGGTCCGGCACGACCACGGCGCGCGCGTAGCCGGCGAGCTTCTCGAAGTCGGAGCCGCTGCGGATGTGGTGGCGTCGCGTCATCGGGTGCGGAAGCGGAGCGTTCGCGGGGGTGGCGCATGGTCGCCACTCCGCCAGTGGAACTCCACGTCGAGCTCGCGATTCGACGGCAGCGGCGCGTGCGATACGAACACGAGCGTCTCCGGCGGTGCGATCCGGAACGGCAGGTCGCTCCGCGGCGTCAACAGCGTGCCCTCGATCGTGCGGTCCCCGTCGCGGACCACACAGCTCGCGTCCGAGGCTGCGAGCGACGCGCCGGTGCCGTCGAGCAGCAGCGTGATCGGATAACCGACGACGGCCTGGTCGGCCGGGAGCCCCAGCCAGCGGATCGTCGCCTTCCCGAGGCGGTCGACCGGCACCGAGGTGGGCACGTCGCGGGCGCCGTCGGGCGGCCACGCGCACGGCTCGATCGGCTCGATCGACTCGGGCAACGCCGGCACGACGACGAGCACGCGATCGCCGCGCGTCGCGAAGTGGAGCGGCGCGACCTCGGCCGCGAGCAGCAGGTGACGCAGGCCGGGCAGGTCGCAGGCGCTCGCGACGTCGCGCTCGCGCAGCCGGTCCGCATCGAACACCAGGACGCGCGCCGCGCACGCGTGGAAGGTGTCGGAGTCGGTGTCGGCGAGCGTCGTCGCGTCCACGTCCCCGCCGAGCGCGGCGATCAGCGGGGCCGACCCGGCGACGTCGGCGAACTCCGGCGGCAGTCCCGCCACGAAGCCGAGCGGTGGCAGCGAGCGCCGCAGGCGGTCGGCGGACGACCGCGTCAACCACGCGCGCACGTCGCGGTCGGCACGCGCCTCGCGCAGCGGGGCAGCGAGGAACGGGGCGAGTCCTGCAGCGTCGATACGCCAATGCTCGCGAGCCGCCTGCTGCAGCGCCTGCAGGTCCGTGCCGGTGCGTTCGGCGAAGTCGCTGACGAACTCGGCGGCCGGCAGGTCGTCGATGCCCGCGAACGAGCGCCACGCGCGCGGGTCGGTCGTCGCGAGCCAGCGGGTGATCGCGAACGCCTCGACGCGGGCTGCGCGCGACATGTCCGACGGTCCGAGCTCGAGCAGGCGCCGCAGCGGTGGCCCGTTGCCGAGCCACGCCTGCTCGATGGCCTGGCGGTGCCACGCACCGGCCGCGGGCAGCAACAGCGTCGCAGCGAGGCGGTCCGCCGAGGTGCCGTCGGTGGTCGGCGGCGGGGGGCCGGCGAACCAGTTCCAGGTCGCATCGAGGAGCCACGTGCACACCGCGTGGCCGGCGCCCTCCTCCATCGCGAAGGGCTCCGGGTCGAGCGTGACGGAGGTCGACACGCGCGCCGCCCAGTCGACGCGACCGGTGACGGTCGGCTCGTGGGCGACGTAGATGCGACTCGGCCGCGAGCGCAGCCAGGTCGCGGACAGCTCGCGCTGTACGAACTCCTTGTCGGCGTCGGATTCGTCGCTCGCGCGCACGAGCGCGACGAAGTCGTCGCGCCCGGACACGAACACGAAGCCCGGCGGACGATCGCGGTGCAGCGGCTGCAGGTCGCGAGCCTCGGCGAGCAGGTAGCGGCACAGCAGCTCGGCGCGCTCGGCGGCCTGCACGGCGTCGGCCAGCGCGGCGGGGTCGCCGTCGCCGAACACCTGCGCGCGCGGGCCGCGCATGCCGGTGACGAGCGCGCGCAGGTCGCCCACGCCGGCGAGCGCGGTGGCGACGTCTCCCTCGCGAACGGGCTCGACCGGCCAGCTCGCGTCGCGCAGCGCGTCGAGCGCGCTCTGCAGCGCGCGCGCCCGGACCAGCCAACGGCCGCGCTCAGGGGGCAGGAACACGCCGCCGAAGTCCGCGAATCCGAGCGCCGCGCCGGCCTCGGCGTCGGCGGGTGCGAAGCGATTGACGCGCAGCCATGCGGCGCGCGCCGCGCCGGCGTCGGGTCCGGCGCGCTTCGCCGCGCGGCGGTGCAGCTCCGCGAGTGCCGTAGCCGTCCGCCGCCAGAGTGTCGCGACCTTGTCGTCCCGGCGGCGGTCCTCGGTCCATCGTGGGCCTCCGGGCAGACGCTCGTCGTCCCGTGTCGCGAGCAGGAACTGCTGGGCGTGCTCGTTGCTCGGATCGTATTCGATCAGCACCTCCAGCCACGCGACGCGGGCCGCGTCGAGCGCGTCGTATTGCTCGCAACGCTCCGCGAAGGCGGCGAACAGCGCGGTGGCGCGCGAGCAAAGGTCGTCGCCGGCGCTCGTCTGGGCGCGCAGCGGGACCGCCATCGCCGACAGCAGCGCGAGCCACGACGCTGCTCTGCTCCCCGACCTGCGCACAAGTCTCCGCATGGTCGGGCACGGTAGCCCGACCGGCCCGGGCGGTCACCACCGGCAGCGGTCGCTCACGCCACCGGCTGAGCGATCGGAGCTCAGACCTGCGCGAGGCGCGCCAGCGAATGGCGCAGCACGACCGGTGCCGGGCGACCGGCCTGCCGCAGGCCGTCGGGAACGATCTTGCGGGCCAGGCACTCGGCCACGCGCCGCGGCGTGCCGAGGTCGGTCCAGCCGCAGTTCGGCACGCGCACGACGCGGAGGTGCGGCGTGGCGCCCTCGAGCACGTCGCGGGAGAAGTCGTGGGTCGGCAGGTCGGCGTACAGCCGCTCGAGGCGATGGCGGCGCTCGGCGCCCTGCACCTCGAAGCACTTCGACATCGCCGAGACGAGTGCCGGGAGCTGCTCCGCGACGACGTCGACGAGCCCGCGCGCGGTCGCGACCATCATGAACGTGTTCCACAGACCGCCGCGGCCCATCAGCCGCGTGGCGGTGGCGACCGGCGGCTTCTCGACGAACTCGCGGATGCGGGCCACGGAGCGGCTGGACCCGGCGGGTACGATCCAGCCGTACTCCGACTCGGGAGCGTCGGGAGTCATGCCGAGCATCGCGATGGCGTTCGGCTGGACGTGGATCGTGCGCAGGGCGACGTCGATCGCGTCCAGCAGCACGGACTCGTCCTGCACGTGATGGTCGGACGGGAAGATCGAGATGCGCGCGTGCGGGTCGCGGTCGAGGATCTCCAGCACCGGCAGCAGCAGGCCGGCGGCGGTGCCGCGATTCGCAGGCTGCACGACCAGATTGGCGCGCGTCGCTTCGTCGACGCTGTGCTGCCAGAATGCGCAATGCTCGGCGGCGACGATGGTCAGCACGCGATCGGGTCGGGCGACCGCGCGCGCGCGGAAGATCGCCTCCTCGAGCAGGCTCGGGCCGTCGCAGAGAGAACAGTACTGCTTCGGGACGGCGCGGCCCTGCTCGTCGACGGTGATCGCGCGCAGGCGGGTGCCGTCACCCGCGGCGAGAACGATGGCCCAGTCGTGCTGACCGGGATCGCAGCGGCCGAGCCGATCGCGGCTCCCGCTCGGTGGATGAGGATCAGGCCGGGGGACCAGGAGCGACATGCGCGTCCCATCGACCGGAACCCGTCGCGAACTGCAGCGGATTCTCCCTGAGGTGCGCGATTTCGTTGCACTCGGCCCGGGCGGAGCACTCGACTCCGGGAATACCGACAGTCGCCAGCGGGCGCGGTCAGCGCGGTGGGATCCGGGCGGTGTCGAGGCGCTCACCGTCGACCCCGATCGCCTCGACGGCGATCCCGTCGGGACCGAACGCGACGATCCAGACGTGGTGCGCACTCCGTGACATCCCGGGGGGCTGCAGGTACCAGCGCTCGGCTTCCGGCGTGCGCTGCGCGACGCCGAGGCCGCCCTCGCCGAGGTAGACGACGCCGTGCTCGTCGTCGCGCGCGTCGCCGCGAATCGGCACGGTGCGCTTCAACACGTGGCCGTCCGACTCGAGCGCGAGCCGCACGCCGAACTCGTCGAACAGCGGCTGCCAGTGGCTCTTCGCGCGGCCCGGCGTCTTGACACCTGGGAAGATCGGGCGGTGGTACTGCACGAGCTTCCAGGGCACGCCGGCGTGCGCCTGCAGCGTGGCAGCGAGGAAGTCGCGCTGGTCGCCGTCAGTCGCGGTCTCGCTGTTCAGGGTGATCAGCAGCACGTCGCGGGCGAGCTTGGTCGCGAACCAGTCCTCGGCCTGCGCACCGCCGGGGCGCGCCCAGACCTCGTCGTAGAGCGGGCCGGTGCCCTCGTGATTGCCGCGCGTCGGGACGACCGGCAGCACGCGCCCGTCCGCGGTCGTCACGAGCTGGTGGTCCTCGAGCCAGGCCCACCATTGGCCGAGGTCGAGCCCGTTGCGGATGTAGTCACCGCCGTGTGCGAAGGCGAGCACGTCGGGACGTGCGGTCGCGATCGCCTGGAGGCGCCGGTTCATCGCCTGTCGCATCGCGCGGTCCGAGCGCGAGTCGCCGCCGGACAGGATCGCGAACGGGCGGTCGTCCGCCGGTGCGGTCGTGAAGTGCAGGACCCGCGACGCCACTCCGCCCGTCGTCACGCGGAACCAGATCGTCGTCGACGGCTCGAGCCCGGTGATCCGCGCATGGTGGTAGCGCAGGTCGGACAGGTCGTCGTGCTCGCCCGAGTAGACGCCGCAAGCCTGCGCGTCGACCCGGCGGGTGTCCGTGCCGGACGCGAGCGACGGCGCGTCGAGGGCCAGCTCGACGAAGCCGGCGTCGTCGCCCATCGTGGTGGACCAGGCGACGACCGCGGTCGTCTGCGGGCTCTCGGTCCAGATCACGCGGACCTCGCGCGGACCGGTGGCGTCCGCGGCGGCGCCGGGCTCGCGGGACGCGAGCGACAGGACCACGGCCAGCAGCGCGGCCAGGAACAGCGGTGTGCGGATCGTCATCGGCGTGGTGGGAGGATGGTCGCAGTGGCCGCTCGCGCGGGCGCGCGATGCAGCCAGCACAGCGCGAGCGCGGCGGGCACTCCGCCGTTGGGGACGCGGATCAGCGCGAGCGACCAGCCGGGCTGGTCGTATTCGAGCACGCGGAGGCCCGCGGTGAGCAGGCCCCAGCAGGTCATCCACAGCGCGACCGCGGGCCAGCGGCCGAGCAGCAGCAGCAGCGCGACGGTCGCGTCGAGAGCTCCGATGCCGCGCAGCAGCGCCCGGTTGGTGTCCTCGGACAGCGCGGTGTCGAACGCGGCGCGCTGCGCCGTGAACAGGAAGTCGACGAACTCGCCGTGCGGCGCACCGACGCCCGGAGCGAGGAAGCGGACGCCAGCGGCCTCGAAGCCGTGGAACAGGAAGGTCGACGCCGCGGCCGCGCGCAGCAGCCACTCCGCGCGGCCGGGGCCGGGCAGGCCGCGCGCGCGGCGCCCGAGCCACGCGGCGAGCGCCAGCGGGCCGAGCCAGCGGACCGCCCACGCGCCCGGCACGGTCTCGGGCCACAGCGGCTCCTTCGAGACCTCCGCGACGCACAGCACGGCGACCCAGGCACACACGAGGAGTGCGGCGGCGCGGGCGATGCGCGCGGGACCGAGCAGCGCGACGCCGGCAGCGGCGAGCAATGCCGCTGCGGAGCCGGTGATCGCGTCGACGGTCGCCTCGCCGCACCAGCGAAGATCGTCGTACAGCAAGGCCGATATCGCGTCGTCGCGGTCGAGCGCGCGGTGCCAGGCGAGCCCCGCGCACATCGTCGCGCCGGCGATGCGGAGGACCCAGAGCGCGGCGCGTTCGGTCCGGCGGTCTTCCATGGGACGGGCTCCGCATGGTAGGCGGACCGTCGTCGCGGCGCGGCAGGCTGCCGTCAGGATCGCTGCAAGCTCGGCGATCCGGTGGCTCAGCGGCCGGCGCCGGAGTCGGGGGGCGCCGGTGACCCCGCGTCGGGAGACTCGTGCCAGTGGTAGATCTCGAAGCCCGCCGGCGGGCCGGCGCGGTAGCGCAGCGCGGCGGTCGCGCGCATCGGTCGGCGCGCGACGATGCGCTCGCCGTCGCGCACGACGCGCTCGAAGCGGATGATCGCCCTGCTGACCTCCTCCGACGTGCACGCGGCGCAGACCTCGCGGACGGTCGTCGCCAGCGAGTGACCGCCGGTGTCCGCCGCGCACGCCGCCGCGGCGAACTCGGCTGCGCCGGTCGCCGTGAACGGGGTGCCGTCGGCGCGGATGCCGAAGAACCGCGTGGCGCCGCCGGTCGCGAACTGGAACTCGCCGGCGGCATCGCGCGCGAACGTGACCAGCTCGCGCTCCGCGCCCAGCAGCGCGGCGCAGGCGTCGACATCGCGGGCGTCGCGGGCCGCCAGGAACGCGGTCACCGCATGCAGCACGCCGCCTGGGCCCGGCACCGCCGCTGTGGCGGGCGCGCGCGGGCCGGCCGGGTCGGCGCCGTGGGGCAGCAGCAGGGTCGCGGGAAGCAGCAGCAGCACGGTCAGGTGGGGGATTCGCATGGTCGTATCCTCGGGGGCGTCGATCCGGCGCGACAGACGGTCGGGGTCGCGGCTCCGTTAGCGATCGTGGTCGCGTTCGGCAGCCGATTCGCGCGGTCCGCGCCGCGCGGGCCGGGGTAGAGTTCGGCGCCCATGTCTCGCGTATCGCAGGCCGTCGTGATCGGGCTCGGGCTCGTCGCGCTGACGCTCGTCGCCTACGCGCCCGCGCTCGGCTGCGGCTACGTGTGGGACGACGACGACTACGTGACGGCCAACCCGGTCCTGCGGACCGTCGCGGACTTCGCCCGCATCTGGCTCGAGCCCCGCTCGCTGCCGCAATACTACCCCCTGGTCCACACGAGCTTCTGGCTCGAGTATCGCGCGTGGGGCCTCGCGCCGCTCGGCTACCACCTGGTCAACGTGCTGCTGCACGGCACCAGCGCGGTCCTGCTGTGGCGGCTGCTGCGGCGTCTCGCATTGCCGGGCGCGCTGCTCGCCGCCGCGCTGTTCGCGGTGCACCCGGTGCACGTCGAGTCGGTCGCGTGGGTCACGGAGCGGAAGAACGTGCTGTCGTTGCTGTTCTACCTGCTCGCCTTCCACGCCTGGCTGCGCTGGCGGGGCGACCCCGCGTCGGCCGCGGCCCGGGGACCGGCGCGCGGCCCGGGCGCCTACGCGCTCGTACTGCTGGCGTTCGTCGCGGCGCTGCTGTCGAAGACGGTGACCTGCTCGTTCCCCGCGGCGGTCCTGCTGGTCGTGTGGTGGCGCAGCGGGCGGCTGCCGCGGCGCGACGTCGTCGCGATGCTGCCGCTGTTCGCGATCGGGCTCGGGTTCGCGTGGCTGACGGCGCACCTCGAGGCGACGCACGTCGGCGCCGACACGCTGTCGTTCGCGCTGTCGCCGGCGGAGCGCGCGCTGGTCGCCGGGCGGGCGGTGTGGTTCTACGCCGGCAAGCTGCTCGCGCCGTTCGGGCTGACCTTCATCTACCCGCGGTGGGTGCTCGACACCGGCTCCGTCGCGCAATGGCTGTGGCCGGTCGCCGCGCTAGGAGTCGTCGCTGCAGCGTGGGCCTGGCGCGCCCGGCTCGGCCGCGGGCCGCTGACCGCGTTGCTCCTGTTCGGCGGCACGCTGGTGCCGGCGCTCGGCTTCGTCGTCGTCTACCCGTTCCGGTACTCGTTCGTCGCCGACCACTTCCAGTACCACGCCAGCATCGCACTGCTGGCCGGCTTCGCCGCGGTCGCCACCGGAATCGCAGCACGCCGCGTGGCCGCCGCGCGCACGAGGGTCGCCCTCGCCGCGGCGCCGGTCGTCGCCCTCGCGGTAGCGACGGCCCTGCAATGCCCGATCTACCGCGACGTGGAGACGCTGTGGCGCGACACGCTGCGCAAGAACCCGAACGCGCAGATCGCGCACGTCAATCTCGGCAAGATCCTGCTCGACCGCGGCGAGCTCGGGCCGGCGATCGAGCACCTCGAGACCAGCCTGCGGCTCGACGCGTCGCTCAACGAGGCGCACGTCAACCTCGCCGCTGCGCGGTTCGAGCAGCGTGACTTCGCCGCGGCCCGCGAGCACCTGGAGGCCGCGATCGCGCTGCGGCCCGATCTGCCGGTGGGCTACCAGAACCTGGCGCTGGTCGAGCACGCCGAGGGGCACCCGGAGCGCGCGCTGGAGCTGGCCGAGCAGGCGGTGGCGAAGGGGCCGTTCCACTACCCGTCGCAGCGCACGCTGGCGATGCTGCTGATCGAGCGCGGGCGCTACGCGGAGGCGCTCGACCATGTGCAGAAGGCCCTGCAGAGCAGGGGCGAGGACGCCGACGCCCGGCTGCTGGCGGCCGACGCGCTGCTCGGCGCGAGGCAGTTCGACCAGGCGGCGGGCAATGCGGCGATCGCGTGGCGCGCGCGGCCCGGTGACCCGGAGGTGCAGCGACGTCTCGTCGACGCCGCGGTGGGCCTGACCGCGGACCTGGAGCCGGACCGTGCGCGCGGCTGGCTGCTCGGGCTCGCGCAGGCACTCGGCCCCGGGGCCGCGGGCGTGCTCGGCGCCACCGGCGAGCGGCTCGCCGCGGAGCGTCGCCTGCGGCTGGCGGCGGCGGCGCTCGATTGTGCTGCGCTGGTCGCCCGACAGGGTGGCGCGGGCGACGACGCGCGCCGCTACGCGGCGCGCGCGGCCGAGCTCGCGAGGTGAGCCCGATCGACGGCTGACCAGGATTCGGGCTTGCGGTGCGAGCGGAATCGCGTTCGATGGCCCCGCTCCGCGCTGCGGGGCGCTCCGTCTCTCCGCTCTCGTTGCGCCCATGCTCTGCCCGTCGCCGACCTGTCGACACGTCAATCCGGACGATGCCCGCTTCTGCCAGGCCTGCGGCTCGGCCCTCGGCTCGCGCGGCGTCAGCTCGGGTGGCGGCAGCTCGCGCGGTGCCAGCTCGCGGGGTGCCAGCTCGCGGGGCGGCGGCTCGGCGCCCGGCGACGTCGACGTGACCCGCGTGTCGTCGTCGTCGCGGCTCGCGGCGCAGGGCTCGGGCGCGGCCAGCGAGCTCTACGAGGTGCTCGGCGAGCTCGGCAAGGGCGGCATGGGCGTCGTCTACCGGGTCCGCAACCGCCGGCTCGGCCGCGAGCAGGCCCTGAAGCGCGTGCGCTGCGACGACGACGAGCTCGAGCGGCGCTTCCTGCGCGAGACGCAGGCGCTGATGAACCTCGAGCACGACAACATCGTCGCGATCCTCGACTGGGGACGCGACGTCGAGGGGCCGTGGTACGTGATGCCGCTGCACGCAGCCGGCACGCTCGACGAGAAGATCGCACGTGACGGTGCGCTGTCCGACCGCGACCTGTTCGACCTCGCGCGGGGCCTCGCGCGCGGTCTCGAGCGCGCGCACGCGCAGGGCGTGTTGCACCGCGACGTGAAGCCGTCGAACGTGCTGATGTCGGACGGCGGGCAGCCGAAGCTCGCCGACTTCGGGCTCGCGAGGCTCGAGGAGGGGCACGCCGACCCGGCGCTCGCCGGGCTGTCGATGACCGGCGTCGGCATGGGGACGCGGCTCTACGCGGCCCCGGAGCAGCTCGACGGCCGCGGCGCGGACCAGCGCTCCGACATCTACGGGCTGGGCGTGACGCTGTACGTCGCGGCGACGGGCTCGCCGCCGAGCCCGATGCGCGAGCAGTCGATCCCGTCGCGGTGGCGTCCGCTGATCCTGCGCTGCGTGTCGCTCGACCCCGACCAGCGGTTCCAGGACGCCGCCGAGCTGCTGGTGGCGATCGAGGCGGTCGGGCTCGCAGCGACGCCGGTGCCCGCGGCGCCGAGCGCCGACGCGGTGAGGGATCCGCTCGCATGTGGCTCGTGCGGCGGCGCGAACGTGCTCGAGGACCGCTTCTGTCGCACCTGCGGCAAGTCGCTGGTGGCGGGCTGTCCGCGCTGCGGCGCCGAGTACCGGGTGGGCGCTGCACACTGCGGCAGCTGCGGGCTGTCCGTCGAGGCGTGGGATCGCGCGCGGCGCCTGCTCGACGAGGCCGAGCAGCAGGCGGAGCTCGGCGCCGTCGACGCGGCGCGCAAGGCCGCGCAGCAGGCGCTGGAAGCGGCCCCCGGTGAGCGGCGTGGGCGCGATCTGCTCGCCCGGCTCGACGACCGCCTGGCGCGCGCGGATCGCTTCCGCGGCCAGGCGCGGACGGCGGACGAGGATGGCGACCTCGAGTTCGGGCTCGCGCAGTGGCAGCGCGTCGCCGAGCTGCTGCCGCTGGACGGCGAGGCCCGCGAGCGGATCGGCCGGCAGGCGACGCTGCTCCGCAATCGCGAGGTGCGCGAGGCGGTCGCGGCGGTCAGCGCGGCGCTCGGCGCCGGCGCGATCGAGGACGGCTGGGCCGACGTCGCCGTGCTGCGCGAGCCCGCGCAGCGCGCGCCGAAGCTCGCGAAGCTCGTCGAGCGCGCCGACGCGGCGCGGCGCCAGCGACTTCGCGCGGCGGGCAGCGAGGCGCGCACGGCGCTGAAGACCGGGCTGCTCGGCAACGCTGCGCGGGCGGTCGAGATCCTGGCCGCGCTGGACGCGCCCGCCGACTTGCTCGGCCCGCTGCGCGACGAGCTGCTCGAGCTGCGCGACGGCACCGTACGCGCGCTCGACCGGCAGCGGCGCATCCGGCAGATCGCGATCGGCGCGGCGCTGCTGCTCGTGTGCGCGGTCGTGGTGACGCTCGTCGTGCGGTCGACGTCGGCGCGGGCGGCCGTCGACGAGCTGCGGCGGACGCTGGCGGCAGCCGACCTCGGTGCCGCGCGCGAAGCCCTGAGCGGGGTGGCCGAGGAGCGCAGCGAGCACGCCGCGGCGGAGCGTGTGCTGCAGGTGGCCGAGCGGCGCGGCGACGCCGGCGCGGCGGACCTCGCGGCTGCGATCACCGCGCTCCGCACCGTGGTCGGCCCGCGCTCGGAGCTCGGCCGTGCGCTGGAGACGGAGCTGCTGCGGCGGCTCGGTATGCAGGGCGACGCGCTGATCGTCGGGGGCTCGCTCGCGCTGCAGCTCGACGGCGTCGCGGCGCTGCGCTGGACCGGCGGCGAGCGGCTGGCCGCCACGGCGGGCGGCTTCGCGATCGGCCCGTTCGTCGGCGAACAGCAGGGGGCGGTGCCGATGCCCGCGAGCCTCGAGCTGGCCGGCGGCACGTCGATCGACCTCGAGCTCCCGTTGCGGGTGCGCGCCGCGCACGCGACCCTCGCGCCGGTCGCCGGCGCCTGCGCGGAGACGGTCGGCCGCGGCGGTCGCTTCGAGCTGGTCGCGCGCCTCGACAACTTCCGCCACGACGAGGCGTTCCGCGTGCGGTGCGCACTGGACGGGCCGGGCGCCGACACGATCGCGTTCGAGCCGCAGTCGGTCGGACCGCACGATGGGCGCGAGCTGCGCTTCGCGGCGCTGGCCCCGCGTGCCGGGCGCTTGCACTGGCGGATCGACGCGGGCGACGAGAGCGGTCTGAACGAGCTGTCGTGCGCTGGCGAGCTGGTCGTCACCGAGCGCGACGATCCGACCGTCGCGATCGTCGCGCCCGTCATCGCGGATCCCGACGGACCCGCCGTGAAGGTGCCGCGGCGCTTCGAGCTCGCGGGTCGCGTCGGCGGGCACGACCGCTGGGCCGACTTCGCGACGGTGCGCGTCGTCGTCGGCGCCGACCAGGCGTCCGCGCGCGAGCTGCGCGTCGACCCGCGCGACGGCTCGTTCCGTACCGAGCTCAGCGTGCCGGAGGACGGCGAGCGCCGCGAGGTCGCGATCTGGTTCGCGAACTCCGTGCGCGCGAGCGCGCGGGTGTTCGCGCGGCAGGGCGTCGGCTGGGAGGCGCCCGCCGAGCTGTTCGTGCCGCGCGAGCGCGGCGACTGCCCGGTCACCGTCACCGTCGACGACGGCCTCGCGACGCTCGACGCCGAACTCGCCGACGGCCGGTCGCTCGCCGCGGAGCGCGGGGTCGGCCGCGGCGAGGCGCTGGTGACGCTGGATCTGGCGCCGCTCCGGGATGTCGACGGCACGATCGCGCCGGGGCTGAGCGGCGTCGACGTGATCCTGCGCGCGCGCGATGGTTCGGGTGCCGAGGACACGCGGCAGCTGCGGCTGCAGTTCGACGACGACACGCCGCGGGTGGCTCGCTTCACGCGCGCGGTGCGCCGCGACGGCGACCTGCGCACGGTGCTGGAGCTCAGCGAGCCGTTGCGCACGCTGCGGCTGACGGTCGACGGGCGGAGCGTGGACCTGGCGGCGGAGAACGTCAGCGACGCCGAGTGGAGCGAGACGCTGCGCGTGCCGCTACGCCCGGAGGCGCGCCGGCAGCGGGTCGGCGTCGAGGCGATCGATCGCGCCGGACGCACGCTCGGCTGGGCGGAGGACGTCGAGATCTACGACGTCGTCGACGCGCTCGGCGGCAGCACGCCGAAGCTCGCGCGGTTCACCGCGGACGGCGATGCGATCTGGGCGGTCGTCGAGGATCGTGTGCTCCGCTGGGAAGCGGGGTCCGGCGGCGCGACACAGCAGATCGCCGCGGCGCTGGCCGTGCACGAGCTCGTCTGCGACGGCGCCGGCGGAGCCGTCGTGCGGCTCGCCGACGGTGGGCTGCGGAGGCTGCGCCCGGGCGCGGAGCCCGAGGAGTTCGGCCAGGTCGACAGCGAGGGGCCGCGGCTCGCGGTCGGCCGCGACGGTCGCGTGTTCACCGTCAAGGCGCGGCTGGTGTCGGCGTTCCGCGGGACCGATCTGCGCAGCACGCAGCCGACGCGCACGCTGCCGCCCGGCAACTTCGAGCCGGGCTTCGGCGACACCTGGGCGTTCACCGGTGCCGTGCGGGGCGTGCTGCGACCGTTCTTCGCGGTGGTCGAGTCGCGGGCGACGAAGATCATCGCCGACCGGCAGCTGTTCGCGATGTTCGCGGCCGGGCGAGCCGACGGCGGCACTGCGGAGGACTGGACCGTGAAGTCGCTGCACGCGCCGTCGGGTCTGCTCGACGGCGGTGACCGCAGCACGGCGTCGGCAGCCCGCTTCGCCGACGGGTCCGGCGTCGCGGTGCTCGCGATCGGCTTCAGCGACGGGACCGTGCTCGCGCGCGAGCTGTTCGTGACGGACGGCGAGCCGCCGGCGCCGCTCGCGTCGCAGGGCACGCTGCGGATCCTGGCCGAGGGTAGCGACGCGAGCACGTCGGCGCCGGTGACGGCGCTCGCCTGTCGCGGTCGGCTGGTCGCGGCGGGCGACGCCGCGGGCGTCGTCCGGCTGCTCGAGTTCGATGGTGCCGGGGCGATGCGTGTCGTGCGCAGCTACGCGCCGGGCGGCGGCGAAGTGCTGGCGCTCGCGCTTACCGAGCGCGGTGGGTTCCGCTGCGCGCTGGCCGACGGCACCATCCGCAGCATCGACGAGTGAGTCCGAGCGCGGCAGGGAGCGGCCTCGGCCGGACCGTCGCGCCCCCGACGGAGACGACATGAGCACGCCCTTCGACGCCCTGCCCGCCGATCTCCGCTCGGCCGCGCTCGCTCTGTGCGAGTCCGCTGCGGACCCGGCGACGCTCGAGCTCGGCTTCGCCGAGCTGCGCGCCCGTCACCCCGAGCACGGTGCGGCGCTCGACGTGGCATGGGCGTGGGTGCGGGAGCAGACGGCGCGGACGCTGGCGGTCGCGCGCGGTCGCGTCGCGGCCGCGGAAGCGTCGGCGGACGTCACGCGCGTGTCGTCGTCGGCGCTGCCCGGGCGTGGCTCGGGTCGCGCGGCGGATCACTACGACATCCTCGGCGAGCTCGGCGGCGGCGGCATGGGCGTCGTCTACCGGGTGCGCAATCGGCGGCTCGGCCGTGAGCAGGCGATGAAGCGCGTTCGCGCGCTCGATGCCGAGCTCGAGCGGCGGTTCCTGCGCGAGACGCAGGCGCTGATGGACCTCGACCACGACAACATCGTCGCGATCCTCGATTGGGGGCGCGACGAGGAGGGGCCGTGGTACGTGATGCCGCTGCACGCCGACGGCACGCTCGAGTCGCGCATCAAGCGCGGCGGGGCGCTGAGCGAGCGCGAGTTGTTCGATCTCGCGCGCGGGCTCGCGAAGGGTCTGGAGCGTGCGCACGCGCGCGGGGTGCTGCACCGCGACATCAAGCCGTCGAACGTGCTGCTGTCGGTCGGTGGGCAGCCGAAGCTGGCAGACTTCGGTCTGGCGCGGCGCGAGGATGGCCCGGCCGGATTGTCGATGACCGGCGTCGGCATGGGCACCCGCTTCTATGCCGCACCCGAGCAGGTCGACGGCCGCGGTGCCGACGAGCGCTCCGACGTCTACGGGCTCGGCGCGACGCTGTACGCCGCGGCGACCGGCGAGCGCCCGAGTCCGATCCGGGAGCAGCGGCTCCCGGCGCGCTGGCGCGCCGTGGTCCTGCGCTGTCTGGCGATCGCGCCCGAGGCGCGCTACCAGTCGGCGACGGAGCTCCTCGACGCGATCGAAGCGGTCGGCCTCGCGCGCGCCGGCGAGACCGGCGGCCTGACGCCGCGCCCGGCGCCGGTGCAGGCCGCGTCGGAGTCGGTCGACGCGATGGCCTGCCCCGCGTGCGGCGCGGCGAACGCCGTGGCGGATCGCTTCTGCCGGACCTGTGGTGGTTCGCTGTCGGCCGAGTGTCCGCGCTGCGCCGGCGAGTACCGGGTCGGCTCGGCGCACTGCGGTCGCTGCGGGCAGTCCCTGGAGGCGTGGCGAGAGGCGCAGGAGCTGCTCGCCGGCGCGGAGCAGGACCTCGCGAGAGGGCGCACCGGCGTGGCCCTCGACGCGCTCGGTCGGGTGGCCGAGCTGCTGCCCGATGTGCGGAGCGCCCAGCGCGAGGTCGAGCGCATTCGCGAGCGCGTGCATCGTGCGACGCGCCTGCGCGCGCGTGCACAGCAGGCGGACGCCGACGGCGACCTGGAGACCGCGCTCGAGTACTGGCAGCGGGTCGCGACGGTGATGCCGCAGGATCCACAGGCCGCCGAGCGCATCGCGCGGCAGCAGGCGCTGCAACGCAAGCGCGAGCTGCGCGGGCTCTGGGAGGAGGTGCGGTCGGCAGTCGCGGCGGGTCGCGTCGAGGAGGTCTGGCAGCGCCTGGGCGAGCTCCGCGAGGTGGCGCCGCGGGTGCCCAAGCTCGCCGAGCTGGTCGCGCGTGCCGACGCGGCGCGGGACGCTCGGGTGGCGGAGGTCGAGAGCGGCGTCGCGGACGCGTTGCGCGTCGGTCGTCTCGACCTCGCGGCCGGTGGGATCGCTGCGCTCGAGCGGCTCGACGTCGATGCCCGTCGGGTCGACGCATTGCGTGCGGAGGTCGACGAGCGCCTCGCGGCGGTCAGCCGTGCCGCAGCCGCGCACCAGCGGCGGCAGCAGCTGCGGATCGGTGGCGCGCTGTTCGCGGTGTGCGGCGTGGCGATCGCGGTCGTGCTCGCGACCGGCGGGAGCGGCGACGCGAGCGCCGATGCGCGAGCCGCCGGCGCGGCGCCCGAGCGAACCTCGGAGGCGGTGGCGGACGTGGCCGGGCGCGGACCGATCGCGCTCGCGTCGGAGTCCGCGTCGACCGAGCTCCGCCCGACGGCAGCGGGACTCGCTCTGCGGGCCCGGCGGAACGAGCGCATCGTGCTGGCAGCGCATTGTGACAATGCAGGGGCCGACGTGCCGTGTACGGTGATCGCGACCGTCGTCGGCGCGGACGGCGTCGCGGTCGAGATCGGTCGAGTCGATTGTGCGGCGGGCGAGGACCGCGACGTCGAGTTCCCCTGGCGGGCCGAGATGGTCGGAGCGCACGCCTGGACGATCGCGGGCCGCGTGCTCGCCGGGCCGGAGCTGCCGCTGCTCCGCGGGACGGTCGACGTCACCGATCGGCCGGACCCGTCCATCGAGCTGACCGAGCCGGTGCCCGCTGGTGGAGGTCGTCGCGCCGTGAAGGTCGGACGCCGGTTCGTGGTGGCCGGTCGCATCGCCGACCGGGCCGCCTGGGACGACGTTCCCGCCGTGGAGGTCACGGTGGCCGGCGCCGCGCCGTTGGCGTTCCCGGTCGACGCGAGCGGTGCGTTCCGCGCCGAGCTGGAGCTGCCTGACGGTGTCGACCGGGCTCGCGTGGGCGTCGGATTCGCCGGGCAGGGGATCGCCACGGAGGTCTACACGCGCGGCGGGACCGACTGGGGTGTCGGCGAGGAGCTGCTGCGCATCCCGGCCGAGGCCGAGCGCGTCGATCTGGAAGTGGGCGTGACCGATGCTCTGCGCGAGCTGCGGATCGTCGCCGGCGACCGCGAGGTGGCGCACACCGCGCCGCTCACCCCGGGCGCGCACCGCGTGACGCTCGAGCTGGGAGCGCTGCCGGCGGAGCTGCGGGCCGAGGACGTCGTGGAGATCGCGATGCTCGCGGTCGACGAGGCCGGGATGGAATCGCGGCGGTCGATGCGGATCGAGCTCGACCGCGCTGCGCCGGCGGTCGTCGAATGGCCGCGCGCCGTCGACGCCGGCGAGCGGGGGATCGTGCTCGACCTGAGCGAGGACGTGCTGCTCGAGCGCGTGCAGATCGACGGTGACGACGTTCCGCTCGCCGCGTGTGGCGTGGTCGAGGGGTCCGCCGTGCGCAACGTCGGCGTGCCGGTGGCCACGCGGCTGGGCGTGCGTCGCGTCCGCCTCGTCGGTCGCGACCTCGCCGGCCGTAGTCTGGACGCGTCGGGCGACGTCGAGGTGTGGCGCAGCGAGCGCGCCCTCGGCGGAGCCGTGCGAGATGCGTGCTTCGCGGCGCGCGGTCAGGTCGCCTGGGCCATCGTCACCGCCGATGCCGAAGCCGCCGTGCGCCTCGCGTTCGACGCCGGCGCGGAGGCCCGCTCGGTGGTCGCCCAGGAACTCACCGCGATCGTCGCCGGCGACGGCGACGTCGCGTTCGTGCGTGGCGCGCGCGGCGGGCTGTGGGAGGTGCGCGGCGACGGCGCGCTCCCGTTGCAGCTCCGCGCGGAAGCCGTCCCGGGCGTCGCGGCGGACGGTCGCGAACGGCTGTGGGTCCTGAAGGAGCGGCTCGCGATCGCCATGGACCGCGGCGGGCCGATCTCGACGCGGCGCGTGACGCCGCACGAGCTCGGCGCCGCTCGGCTGCCGGCGGAGCTGGTCGGCTGCCACGCGCTCCGCGCGGTGCTCCCGGGCGGCGCCGAGCGTCCGGTCGTCCTCGCCGTCGCGCCACGCGGGCTGACGCTCCTCATGGAGCGCGGGGTCCTGTTCGCGTTCGATCCGACGGCGGAGCCCGACGGCGAGCTCGCGCGGGTCGGTGCCTGGGCCGACGTCGTCCCCGCGCAGTGGGTGGACGGCGATGCCGAGGCGACCGTTTCGGCGGTCGGACCGATCGACGCGGCGGGGCGCGCCGCATTCGCCGTCGGCCTGGCGGACGGGCGGGTGATATGGCGCGAGCTGCTGCTCGACCTGTCGCATGCTGCGGAGCTGCCACGCACGACGCGCAGCGGATTGTGGGTGGTTCGGGAGCACGTCGTCACGCCCGAGGCGGAGCAGAGTGGCGTCGCCGTCACGTCACTCGCCGTGACCGGGGAGCGCGTCGCGGTCGGCGCGGCGGACGGCAGCGTGCGCACCGTCGCCATCGGGTCCGGTGGTGAGGCACGCACCCATCGCGTCTACTCGCCCGGCGCCGGCAGTGCCGTCTCTGCCGTCGTCTGGCTGGCGACGGGTGAGCTCCGCTGCGTGCTGGCGGACGGCGCTGTGCGGAGCATCCCGGAATGATCTGCGGCCGGTCCCGGAGCACGCAGGCGCGGCGTCGTGGCGCAGGCACCATCGACGTTTGGTGCGGGTGACCCGGTGCGCGGGCCGGACGCGCGCGCCTCCGACCCGCGTCGTCGACGGAGCTCTCCGGGGCAGAGGCCCGTTTCCGGGATGAGGGATCCTCGCTATTTTCGTCGCGCCTCCCCGCCGGAACCCCTGGCGACCGGCTCGCCGGCGCCCGTCGGTCACACGACGGCCTACCGACGCGGCCCGACGGCCGCGCCGGCGTCAGCCCTCCGGACGCCCATCACCGCAGCCTCGCTGCCCGGAACTCATGACCAACGCCGCTCCTCTCGCTCCCCTGGCGCTCATCGCGCTGCTCGCGCCCGCAGCGCTCGCCCAGAAGCCCACCGGCCCGTCGATCGCCTGGGACCGATTCACCGCGGATCACGGGCAACAGTCGTTCACCGCGGTCTGGAATGCCGCGACCGGCACGCCCAAGGCGATCTTCGGCGACGGCCTGCGCGTCGCGCTCCGCGTCGACGGCATCGCGCAGGCGCGCGTGCTGTCCGAACAGGTGCTGCAGACCCACGCCGACCTGCTCGGCCGCGGCCGCTCGACGTTCGTCGAGAGCATCGGCCAGCAGACGCAGCGGCTCTACGTGTTCGTCTACGACCAGCGCTACCTCGGACTCGAGGTCATCGGCGGTCGGGCCGACGTGCGCCTGAACGAGAACGGCGTCGTCGCGATGTTCGGCAGCAAGGCCGTGCAGATCCCGGACGACTTCGCCGTCGAGCCGGTCGTGTCGATGGAGCGCGCATGGGTCATCGCGCACGACCACCTCGGCATCGCTCCGAAGGCGCTGGAGCTCGCCCAGCAGCGGCTGGTGGAGCTCGTGATCCACGCCGAGGTCGACGCCGACGCGCCGACGACTCCGCGCCTCGCGTGGCGCGTGCAGGTCGATGACCGCAGCGGCGGGAACATCGTCGTCGGCAAGGTCTTCGTCGACGCGCGGACCGGCGAGGTGATCCACTTCGAAGACGAGGTCTACCGGTGTGGATTCGGCCACCTGCACGTCAAGGGCGAGACCCTGACCGATGGCGAGCATCCCGAGGGCGAGGGTGCGAAGGACTCCACAGAGCACGGCGCGGGCATGGTCGCCATCACCGGCAACGTCCGCGCGTGGATGAACCGTGGCGACCCGCTGACGCCGCGGACCAACGAGCCGCTGCAGGGCGTGCGGGTGTCGTCGTCGGTCGGCTCCGCCTTCACCGACGCCAACGGAGACTTCACGATCCCGTACACCGGAAGCAATCCGGTGACGCTGAGCGTGACGCTCGGGTCGGGCAGCGGCCAGTACGTCGGCGGCGGGATCAGCCCCTTGCAGGGCTCGCCCGTCAGCACCTCGGTGGTGGCCACGCCGGGCGTGCCGGCGCAGCTCCAGCTGCTGTCGGCCAACCCCACGGAGTTCGATTGGTCGCAGCCGACGACGTTCTGGCACATCGACGACGTACACCGCTGGGTCCGCAGTTTGACCGGCCCGTTCCCGACCAATCAGATCAACATCGCGAACATCAGCGCGACGGTGAACCGGGCGTCGACCTGCAACGCGTTCTACACGAACAACACGGTCAACTTCTACGCCACCGGCGGCAATTGCAACATGACGGCCTACAACTCGGTCGTCTATCACGAGTGGGGCCACGGGATCGATCACGCCTTCGGTGGGATCTCCCAGACCGACGGCCTCAGCGAGGGTTGGGGCGACATCCTGTCGATCTACCGGCTCGACGATCCGATCGTCGGACGCAACTTCACGACGTCGGGCGGCTACGTCCGCACCGCCCTCAATACCTACACGTTCCCTGCCGGCGGCGGCGTCCACCAGCAGGGTCAGACGTGGATGGGCTTCGCGTGGGACGTGCGGACGCGATTGATCGGCTCGCTCGGTCTGGCGGCAGGGATCGCCCGGGCGGAGGCGATCGTGATCGCATCGCTGGTGGCGAACGCGACCAACCAGCCGGACGCGGTGCGCGAGGTCTTCTTGCTCGACGACGACGACGGCAATCTGAACAACGGCACGCCGAACTGCGGTGACCTCCTCGCCGCGGCGCAGGCGCGCAACCTGCCGACACCGATCACGCGCTGCCAGGGAGCGGCCGGCTGGTCGGTCTACGGCCGGGGCTGCGGACCGGCGGGCAACAACTCGCTGCCGACGACGTTCTACGAGGTGTTCGGACAGTTCGACCTCGCGAACTCGGCGATCCGCTTCACGCCCAACGGCGCCAGCGGCTGGACGGTCGCGCCGTGCAGCAACTGCTTCGTGACGGGCTACTCGAACAATCTGAGGCTCGGCGACGATCAGCTGGCGCGCAATCAGGCGCTCGGCTTCGCGTTCCCGCTGGCGGGCGGCGGGACGACCAGCGCGATCGACGTCGATTCGAACGGCTGGATCGGTCTGGTGACCGGCGCGCACGCCGGCACGGACTACACGGAGTCGGTCACCGAGTTCCTCTCCGCGCCGGCGCGCATTGCCGCGTTCTGGGACGACCTCAATCCGGCATCCGCCGGTGCGGTGTACTTCGACCGACTGTCCGGCTCGGCCGTCGTGACCTGGGCCGGTGTTCCCGAGTTCCCCAGCACGGGCTCGAATACGTTGCAGATCCAGCTGTTCCCGAGCGGCGAGTTCATCCTCGCCTACCAGGCGGTATCGTCGGGGGATGGCTTGGTCGGCTACTCGGCGGGTGGCATCGGGGTGGACCCGGGCGGGAGCGACATCTCGAATCCCTCCGGTGGCACGGCGGTGTCGATCAGCGCCAGCGCGCGGCCGCGCCTCAACACGTCGATCGACCTGATCGTCAGCAACCTGCCGCCGAGCACCGTATCCGCACTGATGACCCTCGGCTTCGCGCAGCGCTCGATCGATCTGACCTCGTTCGGCATGGACTCGTGCTTCCTGCTGACCTCGGTCGACGACGCGTTCGGCATTCCGATCAGCGGAAGCGCCGCGCGCGCGACCCTGCCGATCCCGGGCGACCCCGCACTGATCGACCTGCCGGTCTACGCGCAGGGCGTCGTGGTCGCACCCGGTGTGAATAGCCGCAGCGTGCTGACGAGCGACGGCGGCTGGCTGATCCTCGGCAACTGATCGGCGAGCCGGGAGACCGGCTCGCGACCGGCGGGGGGCGGACCTCGGTCCGTCGCCCCGCGGTACCCGATCGGTAGCAGCGCGGCCGGAGGGGATCGCGGGTTCGGGGGAGCACTTCACGCGGGACGCCAATCGAGTCAGCGCGAGCGCACGTGACGGCGGAGCGCCGACTGTCGCCAGTGGCGACTTCAGCGCACGTGAGCGTCGGGCGCGGTGATTCCTCCGTGACGCGCGAGCGGCGTGCTCGGTGCCGCCGCGCCGCCGGCGTGGTCGGGGCCGCGTTCGCGGATTCCGGCCCGTGTCGTGACGGATCGAACGGGTCCGGAGCGCTGGGAGGGCGCGGGAAGTGCGCCGTGCACTTTCCCGACCCAGGAATCAGGAGGAGAGAACCATGTTCCGCGATCCCATCTACCACTTCGCGATCGCTCTCGTCGCTGCCGCCGCGTGCAGCGGCACGGCCGCGGCCCAGAGCTCGGGCTACTCCGTCGTCGACGACGTCGGCCAGCACGAGGCCGACCAGGCCTTCGTATTCAACCGCGCGGAAGCGCGGCTGCGCCTCAGCCGCTGGGCGGAGGGCAGCTACGGTGAGCTGAGCTGCAGCCTGTCGACCGCGCCGATCAAGTTCCTGCGCGGGCCGTTCGGTCTGCGGATCGCGCTGTCGGGGTACCAGCTCATGACCGCCGGTGGCGGATGGGTGCCGGCGCGAGGAGGGCTGCTCACGGTCGACAGCGGCGGCCTCCGCATGTTCACGGGCAGCTACGCGCAGCCGAACCGACACGGCTACCGGTACCAGCTGCGCACGGAAGTGTTCGCCCAGAATCTGAACGTGACGAGGATCCCCAATTCCTCTCTCAGCGACCGGCATCGAGCCGAGTTCATGTTCGTCGAGAGCATCGACGTCGACGCGACGATCGTCTGGGGCGGGACGGACCTGGTCGCGGCCGCACGCGCGTCGACCGCGGTGAACGGCTTCAACGTCAACAATGGCGATCTGTTCGGGTGGCGAGTGACGTCCCCGGCCGAGCAGTTCGCCTCGCAGAACCTGGTGCTCTCCACGACCGTGAGACGGGACTCGATCCAGGGGTACGCGGACTACACGCTCGGTGCGTCCGACCTGCGGATCAAGCTGGAGGAGCGCTTCTTCGGCGCGGTCGTCCACACGCACTGGCTGCAGAACTTCCAGTCTCCCCAGATCGTCCGGCGGCTCGCCTACCTGTGAGGTCGACCATGTGGAGTTCCAGGATGATCGGTGCGGTCGCGGCGCTCGCCGCGGCCGCGATCCTCGGTGTCACGGTCCCCGATGCGACGCCGCCAGCACGCTCGAAGCACGACGAGGCGCCTGTGTCGACCGATCGGGGCGAGGCGGGCCCGGTCGAGTTCGCGGATCGGGAGCGTGCGGCCGTGAGCGGGGCCGCACTGGTGTATGAGTTCGTCGAACGCGACTCCGACGAGTGCTTCGACGACGCGGATGCCAGTCGCGAACGATCCCGGCGCGGTCGGTTGCTCGTGCAACACCTGACCAGCGGCGTGGCGGCGCTCCGCGTCGAGGACCTCGAAGCGGACGCAGACGATCCGCTGCATCGCGCCAGCGCTTCGTCGTGCAGCATCGAGCTCGACGATGACGGTGTAATCCGCGGCTATCGATTCGCAGCGACGCTCGGCAGCGCCGAGCGCAATGCCGTGCGGTCGCTCGTCGGTCGTCTGCTGCTGCGCCGACCGACCGGGCTCGGGTCGCGGCCGATCCGTCACGTCGATCCCAATGGCGAGTTCACCGGCCAACTCGAAGTCCGCGCGACCGACGACGACACGCTGACCGTGCTCCGCGAGCACGACAGCTACACGGAGCTGGTCGGCTGGTTCGACGAGTCGGCGAGTCACGCCGTGTGCGGCACCACGCGCGCGACGGTCGCGGCCGACGGCACGGTTCGGGAGGAGATCGTCGAGCACGCGTTGGAGCTTTGCCGGGAGGGCGCCGCACTCGCGCGGATCGGCAGCCGCGTCTCGATCCGTCGAGCGGGGGCTGCGGCGTCGTTCGCCGGTCCCGATCTGCTGGTGGGTCTGACACCGGCCGGGCCGGAGCTCGAGACGACGGTGGCGGAGGATCGGGATGCCGATCTGCTCGCCGGCACCACCGCCGACGGTGCATTGCAGGACCTGATCCGACTGGGTCGGACTGCGAAGTTCGGCTCGCGCGAGCTGGCGACCGCATGGCTCCGGCTCGCTCGGTGGCTCGAGCGCGACCCCGCATTGGCAGCGCGCCTTGGCGCGACGATCCGGTCGGTCGAGGCCGAAGCGGACGTCGCCGGGCTGTTGCTGACCGCGCTCGGCGCCGCCGGCACGGTCGAGGCCCAGCGCGAGCTCGTCGACGTGCTGGCGGACCCGGGCCGACCGGAGATCAGCCGCCGCGGGGCGCTGACCGCCCTGTTCCAGGTCGCCGCTCCGGAGCTCACCGTCGTCGCGGCGGTCGCCGGCACGGCGCGCACGGCGCTCTGCAGCGACGACGCGTCGCGCACGGCATTGCTGCTGCTCGGCGCGTTCGTCCGGGGTGGCGGGTCGGGGGAGGTCGGCCAGCAGGCACGGTCTGAGCTGTTGTCGCTGGAGGCGGTCGCAGCCGCGCGGGGCGAGACGGCGTCGTGGCTGCAGGGGCTCGGCAATGCGGGATCGGCGGACGCGTTGCCGCGGGTGCTCCCGCACGTGCGCTGTTCCGATCCGGAGGTGCGGGCCGCAGCGACGTTCGCACTGCGCGTGGCGGACGACGCGACCGCGCTCCCGCTGCTCGCGGAGCAGCTCGTCGACGAGACCCGCATGGTCCGGAGCGAAGCGGTCCACGAGCTCGCGCGGCGCGGGAGCGAAGGTGCCGTCGAGCTGCTGGGGCGGGCGGCGCAGGATCCCGAGCCAGCGATGCGGCGGCTCGCGCTCGACGGTCTCGGGATCGTCGATAGCGAGACCGCCACCATGGCGTTGCGGCGGGCAGCCGAGGCCGATCCCGATCCGGACGTGCGCGAGCACGCTCGTGGCATCCTCGCCGAGCGGTCGGGGCGCCGCGGGCGCGCGTGACGACCGGCGTCGGCACGACCGCGGCGTCGGCCGCCGTGTCTGCCGGCGGATGGTCGCGCTGCGGCAGGTCGCTCACCGGGTGCCGCTCCCGAGCTCAGCCCGGTCCGGCGCCCCGCGCGCCGGCGGCACTCGCGTCCGGCAGCTCGACCTCGCGGCGCGCCGGACCGACGCTCAGGGCCACGCGGTGCAGGCGACCGTCCTCCACCGCGGCGAGCAGGACCGGGTCTGCGGCACCGTCCGTCACGCCGCGCAGGTGCTGGACGAGGTCGTCGCACATCCAGGTGTTGCAGAGCTCGGCGCGCATCGCGCGCGGCAGCCCGCAGCCGAGGCGGCCGTGGTAGACGCACGAGTTCTCGTAGGTGACGTCGGGCAGCTTCGCAGCGTAGGCCGCGAGTACGTCGGCAGCGGTGGCGTCCGGGTGATCGCGCCGGTAGCGCGCGATCGTCGGTCCGTCGAGGAACGCGTGCCGGACGCCGCCGAGTCGGCAGCAACGGCCGCGGCAGGTCGCGCAGGCGTGATCGACCGCGGTCGGGTTCTCGGCGACGGGCGCGGTCTCGGCGACGGGCGCGGTCTCGGTGATGTTGGCATCGCCGGCTGCACCGTGCGCCTCGACGGCCGCGAGGAGGCCGCGCAGGTGGTGGAGGAAGCGCTCGCGCCGGTCGTCGGGCAGCGTCCGGAGGCGATTGCCGTTGGCCGGCAGCAGGTTCACCGGCGGTGCGGCTTCCGCGGGCAGCCCGAGCTCGACAGCGTGCTCGCGGGCGACCGACCGTGCCGCGGCGCGCAGCTCCTCACGGCTCTGCTGCCACCGCCGCAGTGCCGCGGTGGTGGCCGCGTGCCGGCAGGCGGGAGCGTCGCACGCGCCGTCGGACCAGCGTGGCGGACGGGGGAGCGGACGGCGGCAGAAGCGGCAGGTCTCGTTCACGGAGCTCCGGTGGCGAGGTCGGCGTCCGGCGCAGTCTACGGCCCGCTCGCGCCGGTGTTGTCGGCCGACTCGACCACGCGAGGATGCAGAGGCACCCGCTCACTGTCGCGGGTGCCGTGAGACGCGAGCGGTCGCGGGTCATCATGTGCCTGGTCGAAGACAACCGCGCCGTGACGATCGCCTGGCCCGACACGGTGCTTCGCCGGCATCGCCGGCTCGTCCCGACCCTGGGGAGAGACCCGCAGCCGCGGGCGGGACACCCGGCCATCGTCCAGAAGACCCGGGAGGCCATTGCCGGCATCGCAGCCGACAGCTCGACCTGACGCTGCGGATGGATCGAGGGCGAGCTGGGGAAGCTCGGCGCGTCCTGGATATGACGGAGCGATGCACGACGATGGCCGCGAGGACTCGGGCGACCCCTGGACCCTCGAGGAGCGAGAGCCTCGTGACCCCGTCCCGTGCCTGCCATCGCGCGCGCTCGCTGGCGCGCATCGCGATCCTGCCGATCCGGTCCTGCGGAGCCAGCGCCCGGCTGTCTACGCCGCGCCTCGTGCGCGATGTCGACGCGCAGCTCCCGGTGTCCTCGTCCGACCCGGCGGGGTTCGCGGCGAGTGGCGCGGCCGCGTGGTTCGCCGCGACGCGCAGCGGGATCGGCCGCGAGCTGCTCGCGGTCGACGACCGCGGGCGCGCCAGACGTGCGCTGTGGACGCAAATGCCGGAGGCACTGTCGGACGCCGGGTTGGAGGGCGTCCAGGAGTTCGGCGCCTGGGCGGTGCCGCGGGTGCTGCGGGTCTGGAACGAGTGGTCGGACTCGGGGATGACCGCTGGGGCGGCAGCATCGTGGAGCGCCGCGCCGGGAGCGCCGGAGCCCGGCTTGGTGGTATGCAACGTGGCTGACTTGCTCCGTGCGGCATCCGGGTCGCACACGCGGACTGTTCTCGAGCTGGCGGGTCGCGCCGTTCCACCGGTCAGCATCGTGCCCCGGTCGGATGCCCGCTACCTTGTCCGGGATGATCGAGCGGATCCTCACGTTCCTGGTCTGTTCGCTCGGCTGTGTCGCGTCGCAATCGAACGACGGCGCTGCCGTCGGTGCCGGACGCCGCGATCCCGTCAAGGCCTTCTGCATCGACTTCAACTGGGGCCCGGGCGGCCCCAACGCATTCGCGGCCCCCGGTCTGTGGGCGGAGGCCGATCCCGCGCCACACGTCGCGTGGTACGCCGCGCTCGGCGCCGACGTGCTGCAGACCTTCTGCGTGTCGTGCAACGGCTACGCCTGGTACCGCGGTGACGTGGTGCCCGAGCAGCCGGGGTTGCAGCACGATTTCCTGCGCGAGGTGGTCAGGCTCGGCCATCTCCGGGGCATGCGGGTGATGGGCTACTTCTGTGCGGGCGCCAACACCCGCTGGGGACAGGCGCACCCCGAGCTCAGCTACGGGGTACCCGCGAAGACGCACATCCCGTACACCGACGAGTATCTGCAGTATCTCGACGCGGCCGTTCGGGACGCGGTGGCGAACACCGGTATCGATGGCTTCATGGTCGACTGGCTCTGGCAGCCCGACCGCGCCGCGACCGGCGGGAGGTGGCTCGCCTGCGAGACCGAGCTCTACGAGCAGCTGATGGGGCACCCGTTCCCCGGCGAGGACTCGCTCACCGAGGAGCAGGACAGGGAATACGGCCGGCGGGCACTCGATCGCTGCTGGGCCACGATCCACGACGCGGCCAGGCAGACCCGGCCCGACTGCATCATCTGGCTGTCGTCGCACAGCCCGATGCATCCCCACATCGTCGATTCCCGCATGTTCCGGGAGGTGGACTGGCTGATGAACGAGGGCGGTGACCTCGAGCGGCTCGCCGCCATCCGACCGATGATCGGCGAGCACACCCGGCTGCTGACCTGTCTGGCGAATTGGAATCGGCAGGATCCGACGATGGTCGTTCCCGCCGCATTGCGCGACGGCATCGGCCTGTACGGGTTCACCAAGCCGCGCGCGGACTCGCTCCTGCCGCCCGTCGACGACTACCTCGAGCGGCCTGTCGTCAGCCTGACCGGAGACGAACGGAACATCGCCGCGCTGGCGCGCGCCTACCGCGGCCTCTCGCTCGATGCGGTCAAGAACCGCGACGGGGAGTTCTTCACGCCCGCCTTCCGGCCGATGTTCGACGGCCAGGATCTGAGCGGTTGGAGCACGGCCGGGAACTGGGTGGTCGGGGGAGACGGCACCATCGCGCTCGAGCCGCGGCCCGGCGAATCCGGCTGGCAGCGCTACGACGCCTACCTGACCACCGGCAGGACGTACGGCGACTTCGTCCTCGATTTGGAGTTCAGGTTCGAGGCGAAGGGCAACTCCGGAGTGTTCCTGCGGGTCGGCGACCCCGCCAGCCAGGTCGACACCGGAATCGAGGTGCAGATCCTCGATACCTACGGCAAGACGCAGGTCGGCCATCACGACTGTGGCGGCGTGATCCGCACCGTCGGGCCGACCAAGAACATGGTCAGGCCGGCCGGCGAATGGAACCGTTACACGATCACGATGCTCGGCAGCCGGCTGACCGTCGTGCTCAACGGCGAGCAGATCGTCGACATCGACCTGAGCGAGACGCCGATGGCGGACCGTCCCGCGCGCGGCCACATCAGCTTCCAGGACGAGGCGAAGCGGGTCTGGTACCGCAACGTGCGGATCATGGAACTGGACCACGATCGCGGCCCGCTGGCTCCCTCCGCAGCCCCGCCGGTGACCCGCCCGCGTCGGTAGCGTGACGCCGGCCGGCGACGAGAGCTCGTTGCAGGACGTCCGCGATCCACAGGAGGTCGCGCTCGCTGGTGAAATGGGCGTCGGTGGTCGACCGCAGCAACGAGCATCGCTTGCCGGCATCCGTCCACACGGCGAGGTAGGCGTCGTCGTCCGTGCCGGGGTGACCGCCGACGCCGACGCCGACGCCGAAGATCTCCTGGGCGTCGACGTGCCGGCCGCCCACCGACGATCGGCCACCCTCGGTCCGCAACGTGCGGCGAGAGCACGGCAGGGGAACGCCGTGCCGGCCGGCGATCGGCAGCAGCACGATCGCGACGAGGCACGACCGGCGGACGAGCTCGGGTCGATCGCCGAGGCGGTCGGCGGGGAGGACGCCCGCGTGCGACCCGGCGACGGCGAGGAAGGTGGCCGCGATCCCGAGCACGACCACGGACATCCCCGCGGTGTGGACGATCCCCTGGCTGCGGACCGACACGTGGGCGCGTTCCGGAGACTCGTGGTGCACCTCGACGTCGCTTCCGGGGGCCGCGGGAGGGACGGTTGGTCCGGGTTCGGCATCCAGGTTCTCCGCTCGGCGCGGTCACCGAAGGTGATCTTCCCGGCGGGAGCGGTTGGCGGCGTCGCCAGGTGTCGCAGCTCGCCGGGAGGGAGGCACCATTGGAAGCCCAGGCGCCACCCGAGTTCGTGGAGCACGACAGCACGCGTCTCGGGATCGAGCGGGTCGAGCAGATCGACGTCTTCGGCGCCGGCCTGGGCGGTGCAGGTCGACGAGCCGTCCCGGTTGTCGCTGGATGCTCCACGGCCCGGCCGGCACGACGTGCAGCGAGTTCCGCGGCGGGTGCGGATGGCACGTCGCAGTCTCGGGAGTCCGGATACCACCGCTGCGGCGACTACGAACATCGACAGCACCGGGCCGTGCGGAGATCCACCCCATCCGAAGACGGCCAACCCGCCGAGCAACGCGGCACCACCGCGGAACAGCAGCGGGCCGAGGATGCGAACCGTCATCCAGCTCGCCGCATGAGGAGCCGGCGTCTCCGGCACGCGGATCGTCAGACCGGGCGGATCCTCTCGCACCGCCACGTCGCTGCGGGCGGGCGGAGCGCGGACGGTGGGCGACGGGGGGAGCATCGCGGGGAGTCTGGGTCCCGGGAGCTAGAGAGTCCATCTCGCTCGATCGGTGCTGGGAGGGCTCCGGGCATCGTGCCGGTGAGGCGTCGCGAGAGTCCCCGACCACGCTCGTCGCCGCTGGTTGCTCCAGGTCGACCCCACTGCGAACGCGGAGCGCGTCCGGCGGGGCCGCGAGTCCATGCGAAGTGTCGCGGAGCGGTGTTCCCGCCGCGCTGTACCCGGTGACGGTCGACGACGATGGCTCACCAGGGGATGTCCCTGCCGCGGAGTTCGTCGACGCCGGCCCGGGCCGACCACAGGCCATTGCCGCCATGGTCCCGGCCGCGCGCCACCGTGTGCAGGACGTCGAGGCGAGCAGGCCGCGACCATCGCCTACCTCGTCGAGCAGTCTCGCGTGCGCGAGGAGCAGCTCCGCGGCCGCCGTCTGCTCGCCAGCGTCGCGACCATCGTCACCCCCGACATGATCCTGCACTGGCACCGGGGCCTGCTCGCCGCGAAGTAGACCTACCCCAGCACCAGGACAGTCGGCCGCCCCGGCTTCATGGAGGAGATCCGCGTGCTCGTCGTGCGGATGGCGACCGACGACCCGAGCTGGGGCCACTGCCGGAACCGGGGCGAGCTGGTGAAGCTCCGCAAGCGCGTCGCGCGATCGACGGTCGCGAGGATCCTCGAGGAACAGCGATCAGGCCCGCACCGGAACGGTCCACGTCCGGGTGCACCTTCCTCCGCTCGCACGCCGAGGTCATCGCTTCCGCCGACTTCTTCACAGCCGAGGTCCGGACGGCTCGCGGGTTCGTCACACACTGCGTGTCGTTCGTGATCGATCGAGTGAACCGCGCGGTCGAGAGCGCGGGCATCATGACGAACCCCGACATCGCGTTCGTGCCGCAGGTTGCACGGAATCTGACCGACTGTAGCGACGGTGCATTGCGCGGCAGGAGTCTGCCTGATCGTCGACCGGGACTCGAGTTTCACGAGGGTCGGCGCACCGGGTCGGGCGAGGAGGGTGGCGAGGAAACACGTCGCCGCGCGAGCAGCCAGAGCTGGGTGCCAGCCGCGACGCAGCAGATCGCGAGCACACCCCAGGTGCCGAACATCACTTCGGTGAACACGGCACCGTCCACCTCGCTACCGCTCGAGCGGAAGATCCACACCGAACGATGGCTCGCGACCGTGAACCCGACGTGCATCGCGCACGCCGTGAGAACGTGGTGGCGATCGAGGACGTTCGCTGCGCGGAGCACGCCGGTACCGACCAAAGCGATCATCGCAACCGGGCTCAGCCACCGACCGGGGGTGACGAGACCGAAGTAGAGGGTGGGCACGAGGCCTGTCAAGGCGCCGGCCGCGACCGCCACGAGGACCGGGCGCTCCACACGCAGGCGCCCAGCGCCCAGCAGAACGGACCCCACGAACAGCTCGAAGTGCAACGCCTGGAACACGAACGGAACCACTGTCCCGATCGGGCGGAGACGTTGATCGAATTGACGATCGTAGGGCACCGACAACGCGCCGCCGGTGAACCGGGTGATCGCGAACAGGACCATTCCGATCGCGAACGCCCTGATCACGGCGTCCGAGTCCGGCGGCGGCAGACCGACTCGCTGCCGGACGGAGCCGGCACCGGGACGGCTGGCGAGGAGCGCGACCATCAGCGCGAGCCACGCGAGCGCGGTCCAGTCGACCGGATATCCACAGGCCAGCTGCACGTACGGCGCGACGAACGCCGCGACGATGCCGACCCAGTGGACGGCGGCGCGCGGAGCTGTGCGGTTCTCGGTCATGTCGACGGTGACGCGACCGGCGATGATCGCGAGCACCGACTTCGAGCGCACGCCCTTCTTGCCCGCCCAGCGGCCCGACTTGCCTCGTGCACACTGGCTTCGCGTCGCGCAAACTCGTCGGCTCCACCGCGATGAAGAAGCGCACGATCCTGTGGTTCCTGGCGATCGTCGCGGCTGCGGTCGTGGTCGAGCTGGTCACGACCGCGCCACGGAGCTATCCGCTGCCAACGACGTTCGAGGTCCACGTCAACGACACGAACGGCCGCGCGATACCGGCTGCGACAGTGCGGTTCCACCAGTCCAGGGCGCCGGACGCCCGCGCGGTCGTCCTGGTGCCGTTGGCCGACGCGGTCGCCGACGACCAGGGCGTCGCGCGCGCCGAGATCGACCTCGTCGGCCGCGTGAGCAGAGGTTGGGTCTCGTCCGTGCTCAGCAGGCTGGGCGAGGACAGCGTCCGTCGGCGGGCTGCGGTCGCGGAGACGCTGAGCGGCGTGATCGTGAGCGCTGGCAAGCCCGGGTGGCCCACGAAGAGCGTCGTGATGACGCTCGACGAAGTCCGCAACCGGGTCGAGCTCGTCGGGGACACCTGGCGTGATCGCCGCCGTCTCGAACTCGAAGTCGAGCTGACGCTCGCGCCCGACGGTTCCGGATCGGAGAACCGCTGACCGACCTCGGCGGACTTCCTTGCGCTCCGTCGGCGTGGACGAGCGCTCCGACAACGTCGAGGGCCAGGGAATCCCGCGGGGTGGTGAGCCCGACCCGGTTTCCGCAGTCTGCTCGCCGACCTGGTCGGAGCCGCGGACGCCAGCCGGCTCGGCGACGACGGGGCCGGTCCGGAGCGACTGCTCGACGAACTCCTGGGCGCGCCGCTCGGACGCGACGACTCCCTCTCGCCCGGCAGCGGCAGCGGATCGGGTGGTCGGCTCCGATCGGATCCACGAGCGACCCGGCGACGGCGAGCAGGGCCGGGCCATCGCCTGAGCGAGCGAGGAGAACCGCGTTCTTCGAAAGCGGCTGTTGTCGGCGACCTGTACGGCGGCGAGCTGCAGGGGGTCGAGCCGGACATACGACTCGTCGATTGGGTGCTTGCGACGATCGTCGGTCACGTCGATCACCTCACCGCGGATCGGATCGGTCACGACCGTCACGCACTCATGGCGCGCGCGGAGCGACGTTGCGTCGACCCCGATGAACTCGACCGAACGTGGTTCCCGCCGTGCCGGACCACGGCGGACCGCTCGCTCCTGGAGGCCGGCCGCGTGGTCCCAGGTCAGGCTGATGAGACGGGCGACCGCGGGGATCGGGACTTCGTGGAGCCGTCGATCACCGGCGCTGCGAACGACTCGGTGAAGCCCGAGCCGGGCTCCGCCCACGGCGCCCGGACCGGTCGGACACCGTGTTCGGGGTAATCCACGCGAGGGACATCGGCGACCGGGATCGAGCGCACCCGGCACGTGTCGAGGTGTCGCCAGCTCCGGACCCGGTGCTCGTGTCGTGGGCACGTTGCCCCGGCCGTGGCGCGCACGGCGAGCGGACCCGGTGCGCGGCCCGAGGCGTGGCCCTCGCGGCACACCCGGCGGCGTGGTCGCTATCCAGTACGGCTGAGTCGGCCCACACGAATTCCCGAAGCACCTGCCGCTGGCGCCCTCGATGCCGACGCTGACATGGACCTTCATCGGCGTCGTGACCCGAGACTCGGAGTCCGGTGCGGATGGAGGCGGTCCGCGCCGCGTCGACCGCGGCGATCCGGCGACTCGGGGATGTCCCCGAGCCGCGGTGAGGAGGAGGGGCCTCGCGGCGCATGACGGGACGACGCTCCGTCCGGCAGACACCTTGCGCGGGCCACCAGCGTGTCGGGCCGCGCGATCACACTCCACGTTCGCGACTACAATGTGTGCGCCATGTGCCCGAACGCTCTCCGCGGCGGTGTGGTCCTCGCCGCGCTCGCGTCGGCGACGTTCGTCGACGCCCAATCCGGCGTCGCGCCGCCCGCGTACGCCGAACATTGGGGCAACCATGCCATCGGCCCCTACAATCCCCTGAGCCGATCACGGCTGCGATGGCAGCAGCTCTACGAGCCGTCCGCTCTGCCGCACGGTGTCACGCCGGGGCAACGGCTCTCCGGCCTCGGCTGGCGGCCCTATTACGGAGGTCTCGCGCCGAATGCGCCGGTCCTGCCGATGGAGATTCGCGTCTTCGACACGGCGCTGACGCGCGCGCGGATGAGCAGCCGGTTCGCCGACAACCTCGTCGGCGCGTCCGGTGGTGTCGTGTTCGCACGACGCACCGTGTCGCTGCCGCCGATCACGAGCCACACGAATCCCGCCGACGGCTTCGTGATGTTCCTGTTCGACGCGCCCCACACGTTTCGCGGCCCCGGGCTGCTGGTCGAGGTCGAGAACTCCGATTCGACGACCTGGATGTTCCAGCGGCAACTCGACGGCTGCCGCGAGGGCGTCTCGATGTCGATCGGCGCATACGGGACCGGCTGCGGCCCCACGACCAACTTCCTGTCAGGCACCATCCTGAGCCAGGGGATCCGCGTTGGACTGGCCTCCGGTCCGCCCGACGCGCCCGCTGCGGCGTGGTTCGGAACCGGCATCCTGTCCGCCGGGCCGTTCCCCCTGCCGTTGCAGCTGGACCCCTTCGGGATGCCGGGCTGCCTGCTGTTCGTCCGCCCGGACATCGCGGTGGCGACGACGCTCGACTCCCGGGGCAACGGCGAGTTCGTTCTGCCCATTGTCGATCGTTGCTACAGCCAATGGGCGGCCGTGGATCCGGCCGCGAACCCCGCGGGCCTGTCGTGGAGCAACGTCTTCCACCTTCAGGATGGCGCGCCGCCCTGCGCCATGAGCAACGTCTGGCGGGACCGCGACTACGCGCAACCGGTCGGCTACGGACCGGATCCCGGCGGGATGATCACGCGCTTCACGTGGCATTGAGCGGGGCGGTCCGGGCGCTGATCGCACCGGGCACCGGGGCGCGCGTCGATCGGACCCTGACCTTCCCGACCGCCGGTCCCGCTGCGCTCCGCTGACTTACAGGATCGCTCCGAATCGCTACGATCGCGCGTGGCCAGCATCAGGGCATCGGCAATGTGCCAATCGACGGCGAGCCCGACGTCCGGCAGGGCGACGTGATCGGACGCGAGCGCATCGGTGGAGTGCTGCCGCAGTGCCACCGTGCAGCGGCGTAGGGATCGTGCTGAGTCGACGGCCGGCCACGGTGGCGGAATCGGGCGCGAGGTGCGGCCCGCGAGCCCGAAGTCCGGTCGAGCGGGCGGATTCGGGGTCGCACTCGGGCGTGCGAACGTAGCCGGGAGCCACCGGATCGGTATCGATCGAACTCTCGGACAGCACGGCTGCGCGCGACGCCGCCGCGCGTCGTCGTGACCTGTCTGCTCACGGCGCGTTCGACTCTCCGGACCGGTTGGCGTCGCGCCGCGACAACGCGGCCGTCGGGCAGACGTCCGCGCAATCAGCGGCCGCGGCGGCGACGGCCTGCGCGAGCGGGACGCCGAAGGGCGTCTGCACGCTCATGTCGAAGCCGCGGCCCGCGAACGTGATGCCGAACCGTTCGCCGGCCCGCTCCGCCGCCTGCAGGCAGAGCCCGCAGCGGATGCACTTGCCCGGCTCGTGCAGGATGTCCGGGTGCGAGCGGTCGATCGCCCACGCTGGCCGTTGCGAGCGCAGGCGCGCGGTCGGCACGTCGTATTCCTCGCACGCGTCGCGCAGCTTGCACGAGTGCGCGGCGTGGCAGTCGCAGTGCAGGCACCGCAGGGCCTCGGCGCGGGCCTCGTCGGGCGTGTAGCCACGCGCGGCGTCCGCGGGCGGGACTGCGGCGCCCGGGCGTGCACCGGCGAGCAGCGCGGCCTGCTCCGCCTCGGTCATCCGCCCGAGGCGCACCGACCAGGCGCGGTACTCGGGCGGCGCGCCCGCCGCGTCCGCCGGGTGGTCGCGGTGGGCCGCCACGTAGCGGATCAGGCGGTCGAGCGCGACCGCCTCGTCGTTGCGGCCACGGCGGCACGCCTTCTCGGCGCGATGGACCTGCAGGCCGTCGAGGTCGTCGAGGTCGATCCCCGCCGTCGTCAGCGTCGCCGCGGCGCCGCCGAGGTCGCCTTCGGCCACCTGGCGCAGGAAGCGCGGCAGGTCGGCGTGGCGCTCGTCGGCCAGCTGGCACGGCGCCACGCAGTCGCCGGCGTGGTCCGAGAGCAACAGCTCCAGCGACGCGCGGCGGGCCTTGCGCACCTCGGGGAGCTCGGAGCTCACCTCCATTCCCTCGGTCACGATCGTCGCGCAGGACGGTCGCAGCGTCGGCGAGCTGCCGATCTTCACGACGCACGCCATGCACGAGGTCGAGGGCTCGAACCCGTCGCGCTGGCACAGCGACGGGATCGCGACGCCCAGCGCGCGCGCGGCGTGCAGGACCGAGGAGCCCTCGGGCACGGTCACCTCGCGGCCGTCGATCGTCAGCTTGGGCATCGCGCTCTGACCTCCACGGCGTCGACCGGGCACACGACCTTGCAGACGCCGCAGCCGTTGCAGCGCGCCTGGTCGATCTCGTGCTTGCGGTACGGGTTCATCGGGATGGCCTCCGTCGAGCAGTGTTGGGCGCACAGGGTGCAGCCGATGCACGCGTCGGTCACGACGTGCGAGATCAGCGCCTGGCAGCGGCCCGCCGGGCAGCGCCCCTCGAGGTGCGCCTCGTACTCGTCACGGAAGTAGCGGATCGTCGACAGCACCGGGTTGGGGGCCGACTTGCCGAGGCCGCACAGGCTGTTGGTGCGGATGTGCGGGGCCAGCTCCTCGATGAGCTCGAGGTCGCCCGCGCGCCCCGCGCCGCTGCGGATGCGGTCGAGGACCTCGAGCAGCCGGCGCGTGCCGAGCCGGCAGGGCGTGCAGCGGCCGCAGGACTGGGTCTGGGTGAAGTGCAGGAAGTACCTCGCGACGTCGACCATGCAGTCGGTGTCGTCGAGGACGACGAATCCGCCCGAGCCCATCATCGCGCCGACCTCGAGCAGCGACTCGTAGTCGACCGGCGTGTCGGCCAGCGACGCGGGCACGCACCCGCCGGACGGCCCGCCGATCTGCACGGCCTTGAGCGTCCGCCCCGCGGCGACGCCGCCGCCGAGCTCGTCGATGATCTCGCGAATGGTCATGCCCATCGGCACCTCGACGAGGCCGCCCCGCGCCACCTTGCCGGCCAGCGCGAACACCTTGGTGCCCTTCGAGCGCGCGGTGCCGAGCGCCGCGAACGCCTCGGCGCCGTTGCGGACGATCCACGGCACCATCGCCAGCGTCTCGGTGTTGTTCACCAGCGTGGGCATGCCGTGCAATCCGCTCATTGCCGGGTAGGGCGGGCGCAGGCGCGGCATGCCGCGGCGGCCCTCGAGCGACGCGATCAGCGCGGTCTCCTCGCCGCAGACGAAGGCCCCGGCACCGCGCGCGACCTCGAGGCGCAGCTCGAAGCCCTCGTGCCGCAGGAGGCCGCGCTCCTCGCAGATCGCGATCGCGGCGCGGATCCGCTCGACCGCGTGCGGGTACTCGGCGCGGATGTAGAAGATGCCGTCGCGGGCCCCGGTCGCCCACGCGGCGATCGCCAGCCCCTCGATGACACGGAACGGCACCGACTCGAGGATCATCCGGTCCATGAAGGCGCCCGGGTCGCCCTCGTCACCGTTGCAGATCACGAACTTCCGCGCCGCCGCGACGCCGTGCACGATGCGCCACTTCGTGCCGGTCGGGTACCCGCCGCCGCCGCGGCCGCGCAGCCCGCTGCGGTCGATGATGTCGATCACGGCCTCGGGCGGGAGTTCGTCGAAGCAGGCGCGGAGCGCTGCGAAGCCGCCGCGCGCGCGGTAGCCGTCGACGTCGAGCGGGTCGAGCTCGGTGCTGTGCTCGGTGGCGATGCGCCGCTGCCGGCCGAGGAAGTCGGCGACCGGGCGGTCGCGGACCTCGAGCACGTGGCGCTCGACGCCCGGCCAGTTCTCGTCGGTGAGCAGGTCGTCGATGTTCCGGCTGAGGAAGCTGCGCAGCCGCCCGAGCACGCCCGCTGGCGGGAAGTGGTGCCGCACGATCCCGCGCACGTCCTGCGCCGACACCTTGGCGTACAGCCGCGGCTCGCGCCCAGGCTCGACCACCTCGAGCATCGGCACCTGGTGGCACATGCCGACGCAACCGACCTGCTTGATCACCGCGTCCGCCCGCGCGCGGCGCAGCTCGTCCTGCAGCGCGCGATGCACGTCGGCGGTGCCGGCGGCGACGCAGCACGAGTCGAGCCCGATCCGGAACTCGACCTGCGCCCGCCTGGCCGCGGTGCCGGGGTCGGCCGCGCGGACTTCCTTCCGTCGCTCGCGGCTCAGGAAGTGACCGACCACGCGCTCGACCGTGTCGGCCGACACGTTGCCGTAGGTGGCGTCGCCGATGCGCACCGCCGGCGCCAGGGTGCAGCAGCCGAGACACGCGACCTTGCCGAGCGTGAACAGGCCGCGGTCGTCGGTGTGCTGGCCCGGGGCCAGCTGCAGCTGGCGGCCGAACGCGTCGGTGATCAGCTCCGCGCCCTTCACGTGGCACGCCGTGCCGTGGCAGACGCTGATCCGGTGCTGGCCCGACGGCTCGAGCTCGAAGTGGTCGTAGAACGTCGAGACGCCGGTGATCGCGGCCGCGGTGATCGCCGTGGTCTCGTGCAGGCGCCGCAGCGCCGCCGCGGGCAGGTAGCCGTAGTGCTCCTGGATCGCGTGCAGGATCGGGATCAGCGCGCTCGGCGTGCTGCCCAGGTCGGCGACGATGCGGTCGACGGCCTCGAGGTCGGGCGGCGCGATCACGAGCCGGGCTCCTCGAAGCAGAACAGGTGGCGGCGGCCGCGGACGTAGATGCGGCCGTCGGCGAACGCCGGGGACGTGTCGCACTCCTCGCCGAGGTGACCGGTGGCGAGCTGCCGGAACTCGCGCTCGGCCGCGATCACGAACAGCTCACCTTGCCGGCCGATCAGGTAGACGCGGTCGCCGGCGAGCGACGGAGACGAGTAGAAGCTCACTTCGAGTGCCTGGTGCCACATCTTGGCACCGGTGCGGGCATCGAGACAGGTGGTCCAGCCGTCGCTCGCCACGAGCCACACCAGCCCCCGCGCGCAGAGCGGGCTGCAGACGTCGGGCTGCCCGTCGCGCCAGCGCCAGGCGACGTGGCTGTCGGTGACGTCGCCGCGACCGTCGGGGCGGATCGCGACCAGCGGTGAGCCGACGTTGACCGCGAACACCAGCCCCTCACCGAACGTCGGGGACGGGCCGCCGTCGCCCGCGAGGCTGTCGACCCGCCACAGCTCGCGGCCGGTCGCCGGGTCGTACGCGATCGTGAACGGGTTGGCGCAGGTCACGATCTGCGGACCGCCCGCGGTCTCGATGGGGATCGGCGTGGGCCACGAGCTCCCGACGTCGCGCGCCGTCCGCCAGACGTCGGTGCCGTCGCGCCGGTCGAGCGCGATCAGCGCGCTGCCGGCCTCCTGGTCGAGCTGCACGATCAAGCGCTCGCCGGACAGGACGGGCGAGGCGGCCAGCCCATACATGTTGTCCGGCAGGCCCAGGTTGCGGCACCAGAGCTGCTTGCCGAAGGCGTCGAAGCAGACCGCGTCACCATTGGCGAACAGCGCGAACACCTGCGCGCCGTCGGTCACGGGGGTCGGCGCGGCGTAGCCGGTCTCGGAGTAGACCGACGCGGGCACCTCGTTGCTCTCCGGCCCGGCGCTGACCGCCCGCCGCCACAGGATCGCGCCGGACCGGGCGTCGAGGCAGTAGACCTCGCGCGTGGTCTCGATCGCGCCCGTCACGAACACCCGGTCGTTCCAGACGGCGGGGGAGGACATGCCGGGCAGAGGAACGACGGTCTTCCAGCGCAGGTTGCGCTCCTGCCCGGCCCGGGCGTCGAAGCTCAGCGGCACGTTGTCGTACGGCGAGATCCCGAGGCCGCCGGCGCCGCGGAAGCGCGGCCACACGCCGCGCGCCGCCTCGACGTCCGCCCCGCCCCGGCCGGGCACCGGGATCATGACGGCCGCGGCGATCAGGCAGAGGGTCACCGCCGCGATCGCGAGGCGACCGGCGGCGGAGCGTCGCCGGTCGGGGTCGTAGCCGTGCGCGCGGGCGACGAGCACCGGCACGCGCTCTGTCGTGGACCGCAGGACCTCGGTGGAGAGCACGAACACCGCGACCCCCGCCAGGAGCAGCCACGCCCCGTGGCGGAGGCGGCGTTCGCTCGTCAGGTAGCGCTCGCGGAGCACGAGCTCGACGCGGCGGATCTCCGCCTTGATCGGCGCAGAGCGTGGCTCGTTCGCGAGGTCCGCCCGCAGCGCGACGAGCGTCGGGTGGTCGATGCCGCGGCTCGCGTGCATTGCCTGCCAGGTCAGCGCCAGCTCGACGGTAACGAACAGGGAGAACAGCAGCGCGACCACCGCGGCACCGAGCGCCGTCTGCCGCCGCGCACGTCGTCGTCCGTCCGCCGTGCTCACCGGCGCACCGAGCCCTCAGCGGTCGTGCCGCGCCGTTCGTGCTCGACCGGGCACCATTCGAAGCAGCGGCCGCAGGCCAGGCACAGCTCGCGGTCGGCCTGGTAGTCGCGGCGCGTGCGGCGCACCGACAGGCCGATGAGCCGCAGCGCGATGACCAGGCCGATCAACCCGCCGCCGATCCACCCGCCGAGCACGAAGTCGCTGCGCAGGGCGTCCGCCTTGGCGTTCAGGCTCGCGACGCTCTCGCCGGAGGCCCGGAACACGTCGCTGGCGTCGGTGGTCTCGCGGAGCAGGCCGGCGTCCTCGGCGGCGACCTGCTCGGCGAGGGCGACGCGCGGATTGCCGCGCGCCAGCGCAGGGCCGAGCCCGGCCGCCGCGGCGCCGAGGCCCACGACGAGGAGCGGCGCCAGGAGCAGGACGGTCGCCAGCGTACGGCGCCCGCGGAAGCGCTCACCCCCGAGGGTCGCGACGTTGGGTTCGGTGATCGCGCCGTAGGGGCAGGTCCCCTCGCACAGCCGGCAATTGGTGCAGGCCGTCGGGGCGATGGTGATCCGGCGCCTGGAGAGCTTCGCGGCCCAGCCGAGCAGCACGCCGTACGGGCAGAGGAAGCGACAGTACGGACGCCCGACGAACGCGCTGATCAGCAGCAGGGCACCGCCGACGACCAGTATGTTGACCGTCGCGCCCATGCGGAAGAAGCCGACGAACGGGTCGTAGCGACAGATCAGGAACCCGCTGTCGGTGACCGCGAACAGCACGGCGAGGTGCAGGTACACCAGCGGCAGGAGCGCGAGCCCCGCGGCCAGCGGCGCCGGGATGCTCAGCGGCTTGACCAGCACGAGCTCCTGCACCGCGCCGAGCGGACACACGGAGCCGCAGAAGGTCCGGCCGTAGAACAGGGCCGTGATCAACGGCACGACGAAGAACAGCGCCGTGGCAGGTAGCAGCGGCGCGCTCGAGTCGGCCAGCGCCTCGGCGACGTTCTGCAGCGAGCCGACCGGACACACGCAGCCGGCGCGCACGAAGCCGAACCACGCCACCGATGCGAGGGTCAGGAACCACAGCGCCGTGCGGCGACGCCACCGGTGGCCGAGCCAGGTCGCCACGGCGAGTGCCGCCACGAGGATCGCGACATCCAGGAGCGGCGGCACGAGGTCGCGCAATGGCGGGAAGGCCGTCGCCGGTTCGACGTAGTCCGGGCCCAGCTCCGGAGGCGGATAGCGCGAGGGTTGCTGCGGGCTCTGAGCGGGCAGCAGCGCGAGTGCCAAGAGCGTCGCGAGCGCGGTCAATGCGCGGCGCCTCCCAGCCGCCGGAACGGGTAGGGGTCGCTCGCCGGCACCCGGACGAACGCGTCGGACGGACAGGCCACGGCGATCGCGCACTGGTTGCAGTTGACGCAGGTGCCGTCCGGCGTCGCCCCGCGCAGCGCGGCGGGCATCGGGTGCCGCACCTGCAGGTACAGCGAGCCGTTGCCGGAGCCGGTGCAGCCCTTCACGCACAGGCCGCAGGCGATGCAGTCGGCCTCCTCGATCAGGTACTCGAAATACGGGCCGCCGAGGTACTCGCGGCGGATCGCGTCGGTCGGGCAGAGCTGGTACTCGACGCCGGCGTGCGCCTCGGAGCCGCCGCGCAGGTCGTAGTAGCCGAAGCAGAAGCCGCAGCGGCCGCACATGACGTGCGTGTGCAGGCACTTCACCGCCGACGGCGTGAGCACGCAGTGGGTCTCGCAGTTGCCGCACGCCGTGCACTTCTCCGGGTCGATCTGCCAGACGAGTTCGCCCGGCGCGTCGCGGTGCTGGATCACCAGCACGGCGCCGGTCACCCCCAGACCGGCGAGCGCGGCGCCTCGGCCGCCGGCGCGGAGGACGTCACGTCGCGAGACCTGGTTCGTCGTGCGCGCCATGTTCACCTCGCCGGGAGCTCGGGGTCGGTGGCGAAACCGCAGCCGCTGCGGTGGCGGCAGCGGTCGCACGCGGTGGACCGCTGGCACGCGGCGCGGCCACCGCGCAGGGACAACAGCGCCGCGCCGGCCGCCAGTACCGCCGCGCAGAGGACGCGCGCGGTGGTGGCCAGGAACTCGCGCCGGGTGGTGGGCCGGTCCGCCGTCATTGCGCCTTCCTCGTGAAGATCCGTACCTGGCGCCGGGCCGGGTCGAGCACCAGCACACGGCCCCGGGAATCGACGGCCACGTCCAGGACGACGGGCGGTCCGTCGGCGCCCGCGTCGAAGCGGTCGGGGCCGGCGACGACGCTGTCGAGCTCGCCGTCCGGCGCATACACCTTTACCCGCGTGGTCGCGAGTCCCTTCTCGGCCGTCACGACCTGCCCGGCCGCGGTCACGGCGATGGCGATCGGATTGCAGCAGCCGTGGAAGTCGGCGATCTGGCCGCCGCGCCGGCCGAACGATCGGATCACGTCGCCGTAGCCGTCGCGCACCTGCACCAGGTGCCGTCCGGGGTCCACCGTCGTCAGCTCACCGGCTGGCGACACCGTGAGGTCCATCGTGCTCGGCACGAAGAAGCCGCCGGCGACGGGCTCGAACCGCGCGGTCTCGCTTGCGTCGGCGGGGAGCCGTTGCACCGTGCACCGGCCCGCGTCCGCGGCGAAGATCCACTCTGACGAGATCGCCACGGCGGTGACGCGCGCGCCGTCGCCGGCGACCTCGAAGTGGCGCGCGACGCGCACGTCGTCCGCTCGCGCATCGAGGACGTCGACGCGGTTGCCGCCGCCGGCGACGATCCGCCCGCGCCCGTCGACGGCGACCGCGCGGTAGCCGCCGGGCAGCGGCGCGGAGCGCAGCACCTGTGCCCCGTCGGCGGCGAGGATCACCAGCCGGTCGCCGACCACGATGACGCGATCCTGCACGCCCACGGCGAGGCCGCACGGCGCGTCCATCGCGACGGCCAGCGGCGGTGCGGACTCGTCCCAGCCGACGAGCGCGGGGTCGATCGCGGCCGCGGCGCGCGCCTCCTCGACGTAGCGGGTGCCGGTGCGCGCGCCGCGCGCACCGGTCGGGTCCATGTCCAGGAGCGCGATGACGGCCACCGCGACCGCGGCCAGGACGACGGTGACGGTGATGGCAGTCCTCATTTGAGCGCTCCTTCGCGCAGGTCGAGGCACACCATGGTGTGCAGGTCGCGTGCGACCAGCAGCCCACCGGCGAGCGCCATCGGGCCCCACGACTCGTGGCCGTCGAGGACCCGTGCGGAGGCGAGCTCCTCGTAGCCGGTGGTCGAGTGTCGGGCCATGGTCAGGACGCCATTGTCGTCCATCAGCAGGAGCTTGCCGTCGGCGACGAGGAACGGCCCGAGCTCGAACCGTCGCTCCGGGCCGCTCGACCACAGGACCGCCCCCGCGACGCTCAGGCAGGTGAGCTGCTCCCGGAGGGGGCCGGCATCCTTCGTGAGCACGCCGTAGATGCAGTTCTCGTATGCGATCGGCGTCTGCTGCTCGGCGCCGAAGGTGCGGACGTCGAGCCGGGCGACGACGGCGGGCGTCGGCTCGCCGCGCTCGCCGTCGCGCAGCTCGAGCAGCACGCTGCCGGCCTTGTAGCCGCCGCTCAGCAGGATCCGGTTGCCGGGCATCACGACGGGCGTCGGCACGACGGCCGGCGAGATCACCCATTCGGGGAACTCCCACAACAGCCGACCATCGTCGGCCGCCACGCCGACGACGCCACCGGTCGTGCAATAGACGTAGGTGTCCTCGCCGTGCCAGTCCATCCAGGCGATCGACGAGTGGGTCATCTGCAGCGACTTCGGGTTGGGCGTGCGCCACCGGACCTCGCCGGTCTCGCAGACCACGGCGAGCATCAGGACGTCCCGGTCGCCGCCGGGCGCGAGGATCGCGACGTCCTGCCCGTCGCGGTCATCGATGCGCGGGCACTGCGCCGCATACCACTCGGGGATCACCGCCCCGAACTCCTCGACGAGGTCCAGCGACCACTTCGCGTCGCCGGTCACCGCGTCCAGGCAGAGCACGTGCCCCATCGGGCCCAGGCTCACCACGTGACGGTCGGTGACCGCGGGAACGGTGCGCGTGATCCCGTGCTGCCGGACCATCGGCAGGTGGTACCAGCGTCGCCAGATCTCGGCGCCGTCGCGCAGCGACAGACAGCGCAGCACGTCGCCGCGCCGCTCGGGCACGACCTCGTCGCCCACCCGGCCCTCGTCGTAGTCGAGCACGTAGACGCGGCCGCGGTGGATCGCGGCGCCGGCGTAGCCCTCGCCGACGTCGATCTGCCACAGCCGGCGGGGCCCGTCCGCGGGCCACTGCTCGGCGAGCCGGACCTCCCCCCAGCTGACCCCGTCCCAGTCGGGGCCGCGGAAGCACGGCCACGAACCCTCGAGGTCCTCGGCGGCCCGGCCGGCGCCGGTGGTCAGCACGCCCGGCAGCTCGGCCCGGAAGCGGGGCAGGTCCTCGACCGGGAATGGCTCCCGCAGCGCGAACGCCCGCCCCGCGCCGGCGCGCAGCCAGGACCAGGTCGCGGTGACCGCCGCCGTGGCCAGCAGCAGAGTCACCAGCACGGCGATCGGCGACAACCTCACGAGCGGCGAACCGCGGGGCGTACGGCGGTATTTCCGGCGCGTGCCCCCGCCGGGAGCGCGCGAATCTGCGCGCTCCGCGCGGGACCTTGACGCCGGCGTCCGGCCCCGCGCGTAGCATGCGGCCTCCCCCAGTCATTCCCCGAGTCAGGCAGGATCGACTCATGAGGCTCGCCTCGGTCGCGGTTCCGTTCGCCCTCCTCCTCTGTGCACCGCTCACCCCGGCGCAGGAGACGGTCGCCTGGTGGCCCAACTGGCGGGGCCCCGACGGGACCGGGGCGGCGCCGGCGGGCGACCCGCCGGTCGAGTGGAGCGAGGAGCAGAACGTCCGCTGGAAGGTGCCGATTCCCGGCGTGGGTTGCTCGTCGCCCGTGGTGTGGAGCGACCGCGTCTACGTGACGACGGCGATCGAGACGGACCGCGAAGGAGCCGCGCCGGGCGGGGAGCCGGCGGGAGATGACCGGCGTCGGCGGGGCGGTCGTGGCGCTCGCGGCCCGTCCAAGGTCTACGAGTTCCGGGTGCTGTGCCTCGACCGCGCGGACGGCAGCACCGTGTGGGACACCAAGGTCAACGAGTGCGTCCCGCACGAGGGCAGTCACCCGACGGCCAGCATGGCCTCGGCCTCACCGATCGTCGACGGCGAGCGCGTCTACGCCTTCTTCGGGTCGCGCGGTCTGCACTGCCTCGACCTGAAGGGCGAGATCCTGTGGTCGAAGGACCTGGGCCGGATGCGCATCGCCGCCGGCTTCGGCGAAGGCGCGTCGCCGGCGCTGTTCGGCGACACGCTGGTCGTCAACTGGGACCACGAGGGCGAGTCGTTCGTCGCCGCGTTCGACCGCGAGTCCGGCGACGAGCTGTGGCGTACCCCGCGCGACGAGCAGACCAGCTGGAGCACGCCGTTGGTGGTCGAGGTCGGTGACCGGGCGCAGGTCATCATCTCGGCGACCGGCGCGTCGCGGGGCTACGACCTGACGACCGGGAAGGAGGTGTGGACCCTCGGCGGGATGACGCAGAACTGCATCCCGACGCCGATCCACCAGGACGGCGTGGCCTACCTGATGAGCGGCTTCCGGGGCAGCGCGCTGCAGGCCGTGCGCCTCGCCGGCGCCAAGGGCGACCTGAAGGGCGGTGACCACGTGCTGTGGACCCACGGCGCGGGCACGTCGTACACCCCCTCGGCGCTGCTGTACGACGGGCGGCTCTACTTCCTCGCCGGCAATGAGGCCGTGCTCACCTGTGTGGATGCGAAGACCGGCACGGTCCAATACGAAGGCCAGCGGATCGCCGGCCTGCGGACGGTCTACTCGTCGCCGGTCGGCGTGCACGGGCGGGTCTACATCACCTCTCGGGAGGGGGTCACGAAGGTGATCAAGGCCGGCGCGGAGTACGGAGAGCTGGCGACCAACAAGCTCGACGAGACGTTCGACGGCACCGCTGCGATCGTCGGCGACGAGATCTATCTGCGCGGCCGGGAGTCGCTCTACTGCATCGCCAGGAGCGAGTAGCGCTCAGAAGGTGACGAGGAGCGAGAACCCGAACGTGCGCGGCGCACCGTTCTGGCCGACGAACACGCTCGGGTCGGCCGGGCTCGGCTGGAACGCGATCGGCACGTAGACCTCGTCGAATGCGTTGGCGAGGAAGCCGTCGAGCCGCCAGTGGTCGCCGCGGACGCCGATCCGGAGGTCGGTCACGCTGTAGCGGGCCGACTCGCGGTTCCCGGCGTCGTAGAAGTACTCGCCGACGTGGAAGAAGTCGACGCGGGCGAAGCCGGCCGCGGACTCGTCGATCGCGTGGGTGTACTGCACGCCGAGCCCCAGCGTCATCGCCGGGGCGAACGGCAGCGAGTTGCCGGCGGCGTCCTGTCCGTACTGGTCGACGAACTCGTCGAACCCGGTCTGCAGGAGCCCCAGGGCGGCCGAGACAGCGAACTCGTCGAGCGGCTCGGCGCCGACCTCGAGCTCGATCCCCTCGCTCGTCGAGCGCCCGGCGTTGGTGACGTAGCCGCCCGCGTTCGCGTCGAACTGGCTGAGCTGCATGTCGTCCCAGTCGACGTGGAAGACCGCGAGGTTCGCGGTCACGCGCTCGTCGAGCCACTCGGTCTTCACGCCGGCCTCGTAGGTCCAGCTGGTCTCGGGACCGAACGCCTCGCTCCCGGCGGGGGCCGACAGGTTGAAGCCCCCGGCCTTGAAGCCGCGCGCGGCCAGGACGTAGCCCTTGACGTTCTCGGAGAACCGGTACGCGACGCTCCCGCGCGGCAGGACCTCGTCGAACGTCTCGTCGTCGCGCGTCGAGGAGACGGGGACGACCAACCCGTTGCTGTCGAACACGCGGTCGATGTCCGCCGACCTGGACTCGAAGTCGTAGCGCAGCGCGGCGCTGACCTCGAAGCCGTCGCCGAACAGCAGCGCGGCCTGGCCGAACAGGCTCGCAGACCAGTCCGCGAAATCGCCGGTCACGCGGTCCGACCCGACCATCGCCGGTGGGAACAGGATCCCTGCGCCGCCGGCGCGGAACTCGTTCGTCGCGGCGCGGCTCGAGTCGCTGTGGAACCCGCTCGCGCCGACGAGCCACCGCAGCTGCACGTCGTCGCCGAGCGCGACGTTCGACCCGGGCGCGGACTCGAAGCGCACCTCCTGGTAGACGTAGTCCTGATCCTCGGCGGTGAAGCGGCGGACGCCGTCGAGCGCGGAGAAGTCGAAGTCGGCGGACTCGGCGATCTGCCAGCCCTGGAGCGACGTGATCGACACGAAGTCGACGTCGTCGCCGTACTCGTTCCAGGTCAGCGAGCTCGCCAGGATGTCGCGGCTCGTCTCGCCCTCGAAGTCCTGGTTGATGCGGTAGGGGTCGGCGCGCAGGCCGGCGAGGTTCGAGAGGACGAAGCCGCCGTCGCGCGAGCGCTCGCCGTAGACCACGAAGCGCAGGCGGGTGTCCTGGTCCGGCTCCCACAGCAGCTGCGCGCGGCCGAAGTAGCTGTCGCGCGAGTCGACGTCGTCGTTCGTGAAGTCGTTGGTGGTGTATCCGTCGCGGCGCGAGTACCGGCCGGCGAAGCTCGCGGCCAGCTCGTCTCCCGCGACCGGGCCGCCCACGGCGAGGTCGTAGGCCTGGCTGCCGTAGTTGCCGAGGGTCGCCCCGGCGTCGATGCGGGGCTGCTCCGGCGGAGTCTTCGAGATCACGTGGATCGCACCGCCGATGGTGTTCCGGCCGTACAGCGCGCCGAACGGCCCGCGCAGGAACTCGACGCGCTCGACGTCGACCAGCTCGAGGTTGGTGCTGCTGACGGTGAGCTGCGGCACCCCGTCGACGAACGTCGCGACGGCGGGCTCGCCCTGACCCGAGCCGACGCCACGCACGAAGGGGAAGCTCAGGCGGCGCGCGGTGAACTCGGTCAGCAGCATGTTCGGCACGTAGCCCGCGAGGTCGCGGATCGTGGTCGCGCCGCGGTCGCGGATCATCTCGCTCGTGATCGCGGTCACGCTGCGGGGGACGTCCGCCGGCGACTCCTCCCACTTCCGGGCCGTGACGACCACGCGCTCCGTGGCCGCTGGCTCCTGCGTGGCGCGCGCCGCGGGCGGCGGCTCCTGCGGCGGTGGCCGCAGCGCGGCGCAGCCGGCGAGGGCGAACACGGATGCCGTCGTGAGGCGTGAGACGGTCCGGCAGGTGAGGCGTGCCTTCATGAGCGCTCGCGTCGCGTCGGTGCCGGGACGCGGCGGCGACGATAGCGGCGACGGCGCGCGTGGGCGCCTGTCGGTCCACGGCAATCGAGCCGCGGCACGACATGGCGTGGGCTGGGAATGCGCGCCCGGCCCGTGCGCATTCGCCGTCGTGCGTCGCGACGCGCGGGCTATCCTCGACCGCCGATGGCCGGACCCGCCGCTCCGCTCGCGTGCTGCCTGCCGATCCTCGCGTCGATCGCCGTCGCGCAGACCGGCCACGATTGGGCCCACTACCGGGGTGACCCCGGCCTCAGCGGCGTCGCGCCGGGGGAGCTCGGCGCCAGCCCCGAGCTCGCCTGGACCTTCGCGACCGAGGGCGAGATCCTCTCGTCGGCCGTCGTCGTCGGCGGCACCGTCTACGTGGGGTCGACCGACCGATCGGTCTACGCGCTCGACCTCGTGTCCGGCGAGCGGCGCTGGTCCTACGCGACCGGGGACGCGGTCGAGGCATCGCCGCTCGTGCACGAGGGGCGCGTGTACGTCGGCTCGGCCGACGCGTGCCTCTACGCCCTCGACGCGAAGAGCGGCGAGCTGCTCTGGAAGTTCGCGACCGGCGACCGGATCCTCGGCAGCGCGAACTGGTTCCGGGCGGCGGACGGCGCGCTGCGGATCGTGGTCGGCAGCTACGACACCAGCCTCTACTGCGTCGACGCCCACAGCGGGGAGAAGGTCTGGTCGTACGAGACCGAGAACTACGTCCACGGCTGCCCAGCGATCCGCGCGGGCGAGGTCGTGGTCGGCGGCTGCGACGCCGCGCTGCACCGGGTCGACGCCGCGACCGGCGCGGTCCTCGCGAAGGTCGAGCTCGGCGCCGGCTGCCACATCGCGGGCTCGGTCGCGCTCGCCGATGGCGCCGCCTTTCTCGGTCACTACGGCAAGGAGTTCCTCTGCGTCGACCTCGCGAGCGGGGAGATCGCGTGGACATACACGAGCGAGCAGGACGGCTTCTGCTCCTCACCGGCGGTCAGCGCGGAGCGGGTGGTGTTCGGCGGCCGCGACCGGCGACTGCACTGCGTGCGGCGATCCGACGGCGAGCCGCTGTGGACGTTCCGCACGCGGCGCAAGGTCGACGGCTCACCCGTGATCTGCGGCGACAAGGTGGTGTTCGGGTCGGGCGACGGCCGGATCTACCTGCTGCGCGTGAGCGACGGCGAGGAGCTCTGGAGCTACGACATCGGCCAGCCGGTGTACTCCTCGCCTGCGGTCGCCGACGGCATGATCGTCCTCGGCGCGAGCGACAAACGCGTGTATGCGTTCCGCGCGGGCCGTGCGGAGCGGCGCGGGTAGGTCGGAGCTCCGCGATGCGGTTCACCCTGCTCACGCCGGGCACCGGCCACTTCTACTGCGGCAGCTGCCTGCGGGACCAGGCCCTCGCCCGTGCGCTGCAGCGCCTCGGGCACGATGTCGAGGTCGTCCCGCTGTACCTGCCGCTCGTACTCGAGGAGCACGCGGCGCCGGCGGCGCCGGTCCTGATGGGAGGCATCAACGTCTACCTGCAGCACCGCTCGCGGCTCGCGCGGCACATGCCGCGGTTCCTCGCCAACCTGCTCGACCGCCCGGCCCTGCTCCGCTGGGCCTCGCGTCGCGGCACCATGACCGAGGCTCCGGACCTCGGGTCGCTGACGCTGTCGATGCTCCGCGGCGAGTCCGGGCGGCAGGCCCGCGAGGTCGACCGGCTCGTCGAGTGGCTCCGCTCCCGGCCGCGGCCCGACGTGGTCGTCATCTCGAACGCGATGCTGTGCGGCGTGGTCCGCCGCCTGAAGGCGGCGCTCGGCGTTCCGGTCGTCGCGACGCTCCAGGGTGAGGCGCCGTTCCTCGACGCGCTGCCGGAGCCCTACGCCGAGCAGTCTTGGAGCGAGCTGCGCGTGCGGATCGCGGAGGTGGACGCGCTCGCCGCGGTCAGCGCCAGCTACGCCGAGCGCATGGCGGAGCGCCTATGGGTCGACGTGGCGCTGGTCCGCGTGATCCACAACGGGATCGAGCTCGAGGGCTTCGCGCCCGCCTCGGTGCCAGCGTCCGCGCGGCGGCCTCGCACAATCGGCTACCTCGCGCGCATGTGCCGCGACAAGGGGCTCGACACGCTCGTCGACGCGTTCCTGGCCCTGACGACACGCGGCAGCGTCCCGGACCTGCGGCTGCGGATCGCCGGTGTGCAGCTCGCCGAGGACCGCTCCTTCGTCGCCGCGCTCGCGGCGAAGGTCGCGGCGCACGGACGCGGCGACGACGTCGAGTTCCTGCCGAACATCGACCGCGCCGACAAGCTCGCGTTCCTCGGCACGCTGTCGGTGTTGTCGGTGCCCGCGCGGTACGGAGAGGCCTTCGGCCTGTACCTGCTGGAGGCGATGGCCGCCGGAGTGCCGGTCGTGCAGCCGCGGCACGCGGCGTTCCCGGAGATCCTGGCGGCGACGGGAGGTGGTCTGCTGTGCGCGGCCGACGACGTGCTGTCGCTGGCCGACCGGCTGGAGACCGTACTGACGGACGAGGCGCTGGCGGCCGAGCTCGCCGCGCAAGGCCGGCGTAGCGTTGCCGAACGCTTCACCGCGGAGCGCATGGCCAGCGACTTCGTGGCGCTGTGCCGCGAGTTGACGGCGTGACGCCATTGCAGCCCGCGCGGGGCGCACCGAGACTCACCGTATGCACAGCGCTCCGCTCGTCGAGCTGCGGTCGGTGCACAAATGCTTCGGCGCGGACGCCGAGGTGCTGCGCGGCGTGGATCTCGAGGTCTCACCGGGCGACGCGCTCGCGGTCCTCGGGCCATCGGGCTCCGGCAAGAGCACGCTGCTGAACATCGTCGGCGGGCTCCTGCCGCCGAGCAGCGGGCAGGCGCTGTTCGATGGCGTCGACCTCGCGACGCTCGACGCCGACCGGCTGGCGGTGCTCAGGAATCGCGAGCTCGGGTTCGTGTTCCAGGCCCACCACCTGTTGCCGCAGTGCTCGGCGCTCGAGAACGTCCTGGTGCCCACGCTCGTCGACCCGGATCGGGCCGCGCGGCGCGCCGCCGTCGACCGCGCCCGCGAACTCCTGGTCGAGGTCGGTCTCGGCGACCGCTGCGATCGGCGCCCGGCCCAGCTGTCGGGCGGCGAGTGCCAGCGTGTCGCCGTGGTCCGCGCGTTGATCAACGGGCCGCGCTTGATCCTTGCCGACGAGCCGACCGGGTCCCTGGACGCGGCCGCCACCGATCGGCTCGCCGACCTGCTGTGCGGCCTCTGCGCGTCGCGGGCGGTCGCGCTCGTCACGGTCACGCACTCGGACCGGCTCGCGTCGCGCATGCAGCGCGTTCTCGCGCTGCGCGACGGCGTGCTGGTCCCGGCGGGCATCCCCTCATGAGCACGTGGCTGCTCGTCCTGCGCGGTCTACGGCACCACGCGCGCACGCACGCCGGGGTGGCGGCCGGGGTGATGTGCGCCGCGGCCGTGCTCATCGGCGCGCTGTCGGTGGGGGACTCGGTGCGGTGGACCTTGCGCGAGCAGGCGCTGCAACGCATCGGCCGCGTCGAGGCGGCGCTGGTCGCGGGCGACCGGTTCGTGCGCGCGGAGCTCGCCGCGACGCTCAGCGCGGAGCTCGGCGGCGCGACCTGTGCCGCGGCGATCACGCTGCCCGGGGTGGCCGCGCGCGGGGGTGGGGCGGTGCGGACCGGCATCGTCGACGTCTTCGGGGTCGACTCGCGGTTCTTCGCGCTGAGCACGCGGGGTGTCGCGCGCGCACCGATCGCGCCCGGGCACGCGCTCGTCAATGACCGGCTCGCCGCCCAGCTGCACGTCGGCGTCGGCGACGAGGTCCTGGTGCGGGTGGAGCGGCCGAGCGCGATGCCCCGCGAGGCGACGTTGGCGCAGGTCGACGACGTCTCGTTCGCGCTGCGCGTCATCGTCGACGGCATCGTCGGCGACCAGGAGTTCGGCCGCTTCGGGCTGCGCGCGAGCCAGGTGCCGCCGTTCGACCTGTTCCTCCCGCTGGGCTGGCTCCAGGAGCAGCTCGAGCTGCCGGGCCGCGCCAACTTGCTGGTCGTCGACGCGCCGGCCGAGCGCGCGAACGCGGCGCTGCGGCGCAGCTGGAGACTCGACGACGCCGAGTTGACGCTGCGGACGCTGGACGGCGGGGCCGTCGCCGAGCTGACGAGCCGGCGCGTGTTCATCGACGCGCACGTCGTCGACGCGCTGGCACAGCTCGACGGCCGGATGCTCGGTGTGTTCACGTACTTCGTGAACGCGATGCGCGTCGGCGCGGCCGAGACGCCGTACTCGCTGGTCAGCGGCATCGGGCCCCTGGTCGCCGGAGCCAGCGTGCCCGCTATCCTCGCCGCCACGCTGCGGCTCGTCCCGGATTCGCTCGGCGACGACCAGATCGTCCTCAACGACTGGGCCGCCGCGGACCTCGGCGCGAAGCCGGGCGACGCCGTCGAGCTCGACTACTTCGTGATGGGGTCGGGGCTGCGGCTCGAGCAGCGATCGAGCACGCTGACGGTGCGCTCGATGGTGCCTCTCACGGGCGCCGCCGCCGATCCTGGACTGATGCCGGAGCTCCCCGGCCTCGCCGATGCCCGCAGCTGCCGCGACTGGGATCCTGGCGTGCCGATCGAGCTCGAGCGGCTCGACGACGCGGACCAGGCCTATTGGGACGCACACCGCGGCACGCCGAAGGCGTTCACGACGCTACGGGCGGCGCGCGCGCTGTGGGGCAACCGCTTCGGGAGCTTGACCGCCGTACGTGCGCCGGTGGCGCTGGCGGAGCGCATCGCGGACGAGCTGCCGCGGCGCGTGGAACCCGCGGCGTTGGGGCTGCGGTTTGCCGACCTGCGTGGTCCGGCGCTCGCGGCGGGCGCCTCGGCGACCGACTTCGGCGGCCTCTTTCTCGGGCTGAGCCTGTTCCTGATCGTCGCCGCGCTGCTGCTGACGGCGCTGCTGTTCGCGTTCGGCGTCGAGCAGCGCGCGAGCGAGATCGGCACCCTGCTCGCGCTCGGCTTCAGCCCCTCGGCCGTGCGCCGGCTCCTCCTGCTGGAGGCGTCGGCGCTCGCCGTGGCGGGTGCCGTGCTGGGTGCTGTGGCCGGCGTCGCCTACACCCACGCCGTGTTGGGCGGCCTCGGCACGCTGTGGCGCGACGCCGTCGGCCAGACCTCGCTCACGGTCCACATCGTGCCGGCGTCGGTCGCGGGGGGCGCCAGCGCGGCGATCGCGGCGGCCCTGCTCGCGCTCGCGCTGACGCTGCGCCGTGTGGCGCGGCGGCCGGCGGTCGAGCTGCTGCGCGGGATGGTGGACGGGGTCGGCGCAGCGCAGCGCGGCCACGGCCGCGCGAGCGTGGTCCTGTCCGGTCTCACGTTCGTGCTCGCCGTCTCCCTGGTGACCATGGCCGGGACGAGCTCGGACGAGGCGGCGGGCGCGTTCTTCGGGGCGGGTGCCCTCGTGCTCGCCAGCGCCTTGTTCGCCTGCCGGCGCCTGCTCATGAGCCTCGCCGCGGGCGCCGGTGTGGCGGTCCGGAGCGTCGCTGCACTCGGGCTCCGCAACGCGGGGCGCCGGCCCGGCCGCAGCCTCGCGACGATCGGGCTCCTGGCGAGCGGGACGTTCCTGGTGGTGTCGGTGCAGGCGCACCGCCTCGAGCCGCCGCTGGACCCGTCGGTGCGGGAGTCTGGCACCGGCGGGTTCGCGCTGTTCGGACGATCGACGCTGCCGGTCCTGCGGGGTCTCGACACCGCCAGCGCGCGTGCGGCGTACGGGCTCGACGGCGCCGCGTGGCGCGATGTCCGCATCGTGCCGTTGCGGGTGCGCGACGGCGACGACGCGAGCTGCCTGAACCTGAGCCTGCCGCAGAATCCACAGCTGGTCGGCGTCGACGCGGCCGAGCTCGCCGATCGCGGGGCGTTCCGCTTCGTCGCGACCGCGACCCCGGCCGGCGAGAGCCCGTGGCGCGGCCTCGACCTGGACCTCGGCGATGGCGTCGTGCCGGCGATCGGGGACGCGGCGAGCGTGACCTGGTCCCTGCACAAGGAGGTCGGCGATTCGTTGTCGTACGAGGACGAGGTCGGACGGCGGTTCGAGGTGCGGATCGTCGGGACGGTGGCCGACTCGATCCTGCAGGGCAACCTCGTGGTGGCCGAGCGGCACCTGGAGGAGCGCTTCCCGTCCGCCACCGGTTACCGGATGTTCCTGATCGACGCCCCGAAGGCGCAGGTCGACGCCGTGACGGCCGGGCTGACCCGCGCGTTCCTCGACATCGGGCTGGAGGTGACGCCGACCGCGCAGCGGCTCGCAGCGTTCCAGGCGGTGCAGAACACCTACCTGTCGATCTTCGGGGTGCTCGGCGGGCTCGGGCTGCTGCTCGGCACCGTGGGGCTCGGCGCGGTGGTGCTGCGCAGTGCGCTGGAGCGCCGCGCCGAGCTCGCGGTGGCGCGGGCGGTCGGGTTCCGGACCGGCGCGCTGCGGCAGCTGGTTTGGAGCGAGCACGCCGCGCTCCTCGCACTCGGCCTCGGGTCGGGCGTCGTCGCGGCACTGATGGCGATCGGCCCGTCGCTCGGCGCGTCCCACCCGCCACCGCTCGGCTCGATGATCGGCCTGGTCGCCGTGGTCGCCGCCAGCGGCGCGCTGTGGACCTGGCTGGCGACGGTGTTCGTCACTCGCGGCCCGCTCCTCGAGGCGCTGCGCGGCGATTAGCCCGGAGGTCGCCGTTCCGGCTTGGATGACCCGGTCCGGTCGTTCTCGCGGAGACGCGCCCGTGCGACGACGGGCGGAGGCAGCCCGCGCTCGCACGCGAGCTTCGAACGCCTGCCCCGAGATCGCCGCCCCGGGGCGGTCAACCGCGGGGCGGGTCGATCCGCGACTCCGCGCGGAGGCGGCTCCCCAGTCCCTACCTGAATGCGGACTTCGCGTAGGAGACCAGCCTTGTCCGCGGCGCGGGAGCTACTCTGGACGAACGACCGACGTGAAGGACCTGCTCCAGTGTGCGCTCGAGCTGCCGCCCGAAGCGCGCGCGGCGCTGGCGGGGTCGCTGCTCGAGAGCCTGGAGGAACACACCGATGCCGACGCGGAAGCGGTATGGTCGGTCGAGATCGATCGTCGCCTTCGCGAGATCGACGCGGGGACCGTCAAGCCCGTGCCGTGGTCCGAGGCGCACCAGCGAAGCTCGGGCTGACATTCGTGAAGGTCGTCTTCCATCCGGATGCCGTCGACGAAGCTGCCGCGGCGCGGCAATGGTATGCGCGGTCTAGCCAGCGAGCAGCGACGGCCTTCGTTGCGGGGCTCGATCGCGCGGTCGGAGCAGTCGGGGAGGCGCCGCTGCGGTGACCGCCGGGCCCCAGTGGAACGCGGCGAGCGATGCTGCGCCGGTCCTCATTTGGTCTCGTGAAGCGCGTCAGCGTGGAGGAGGTGCAGGTGATCGCGGTTGCGCATCTGCGCCGCCGCCCGGGCTACTCCCTTTCCGCATGGCTGCGGACGAGTCGACCTCGGGCTACGGCCGGATCCAGAGCGAGTTGAGGAAGCTCGGCCACCGGGTCGCGCGCTAGACGATCGCCGAGACGCTGAAGGAGCACGGCGTGGCACCGAGTCCGGCGCGGCCGACATCGTGGCGGACGTTCGTCCGTGCGCACGCGGACGTGATCGCCGGTGCCGGCCTCTTCACGGCCGACGTGTGGACCGCGCGCGGGCTGGTCATGCACCACGTGTCCTTCGTGATCGACCGCCTGACGCGCGCGGTGGAGGTGGCGAGTATCACGCCCGACCCCGACGGTGCGTTCATGGCGCAGATCGCGCGCAATCTGACAGAGTCGTTCGGCGGCCTCGTGCGGAGGAAGCGTCACCTGATCCTCGATCGCGACACGAAGTTCACGGTGCAGTTCCGCGCGATCCTCGAGCACGCCGGAGTGCGCGTCGTGCGCACTGCGCATCAGGCGCCGAACATGAACGCGGTCGCCCAACGGTGGCTGCAGTCAGTGAAGCGCGAGTGCCTCCATCGGCTGATGCTGCTCGGGGGCGATCGTCTGCGGCGCGTGCTGCGACACTGCGTGGCGCACTACCACACCGAGCGCCCGCAGCAGGGCATCGGCACTGTGCCGATCGATGGCAAACCCGACGTCGGGCGGGGCGACGTGAACGGCCGCGAGCGCATCGGTGGAGTGCTGAAGCAATGCCACCGCGCAGCGGCGTAGGGATCGTGCTGACTCGACAGCCCGGTCACGGACGCGGAATCGGGCTCGAGAAACGTCCCGCGGGACGGAGCTTCGGTCGAGCGAGCGGATTCGAATCGGCAATGGACCGCGCGAGCTTGGCAGGGAGCCGCCGGATCGGTGTCGTTCGAGTTCTCGGACAGCACGCGGTCTCGATCCGCGCGCTCCGCTCCGCCGGGCTGCTGTACGCGTAGCGCGCGGCCAGATAGTCGAGCAACCGGGCGCCTGCGCCGCGGGCGTCGATGCGCCCCGTATAGGTGAAGCCGCGGTTCATGGCGCAGCACGCGGTAGCCAGACCGCGATCAGTAGGAGCGGGGCGAGCTATTGGCAAGCGCGGCGTTCCGCGGCAGCTCCAGCACGGAGATGACCGTCGTGATCCGGTGCTCGGTCAACGGATTGGCGCCTGTGCCGCGGATGCGCAGCACCCGGCCGTAGTGGTTGCCGATCTTGCTGATGGCGTCGTTTTCAAGGCAGAGATTGACGCCGCGCACCGGACGGAGGGCGTAGGTGACGTCCCTCGCCGCCTGCATCGGGTGACGCAGCGTGCTCGCCATCATGCCGGCCGTCCGTACGACGTTCATCAGCGGGTTGGATTCGCCGATGTTTCGGCTGGCAATGACGCCGACGCCGGGCGCGTTGAAGGTCGCCATCAGGAAGCCGCCGCGGTTGGCGACCACTTGCGCGATGGCGCCGCCCAGGGAATGCCCCGTCACGGTGACGTTCTGCCGGCCCTGGTACGGGGCCGCGAACTTCTCGCCGGCGGCGAAGTAGGTGGAGTTCATGCCGGTGCCGAGTTTGAAGTCGGCGACCCCGTCCATCGCCTGCGCCGTGCCGCGAAAAGCGACCACAACCTCGCCGCCCTTCGTGAAGGTGGCGGCCTGGAAGCCGTCGAGGGCGCCGCTGGCGGCCCGGAAACTGGTGCAGACCCAGCCCGGGACGGCGGGCGAGTTGTCGTAGACGGCGTTCGCCATCCGCGCGAGTTCGAGCAAGCTGGCCATGCGAATCGGCCTCCTCGAGTTGGTCTTGGCGCGCGAGGGCTTGATGCCTGAATCAGGACCCCGCCCTCTTCTGAGCAGCGTCGAGTATGTGCATGGCGCTCGCGCCTGTCAACGCGGGCACCGTGGCGCCCATGGAATAGTGAGTCGCGCCGCGGAGGTGCGCGTGAGGGAAGTCGCCCTCGAACCGACCTTCGCAGCCGCCATCGGCCAACGGAGTATGGCTGCTGCCCGGCACCCCTATCGCAGCAGCAGGATCTGGTGCGCGCGACCACGGCTGTCGCCGAGGTCCAGTTCGTAGAGCCAGACCCCCGCCGGGAGCCTCGCGCCGGCCTCGTCGCGGCCGTCCGAGACCGCGTGATCGACGCTGCCGACCGGGACGGAGTGCACGAGACGGCTCGCGATGTCGTAGACGCACAGCACCGCGGACGCGCCCGTCGCCGCGCTGAAGGGGAACCGAATTCCGTCGCAGAAAGGGCCAGGCGTGCAGGTTGGTGGACCGGGCTGCGCGGCGTCGATCGCCGTGGGAACGACCCAGGACAGAGAGGCGCAGGGGAGTTCATCCCGGCTCGTGTCCGCTGCGAACTCGACTTCACTCACGTTGCTGCTCCTCCAGTCCTCCTCCCGGACCGGGAAGAAGATGTTCAGACCCTGGGCACGGCTCCCCAGCGGACCGTGGTACTCGGCCACGACGGCTTGGAGGACGGCGTCCTTCGCCGCGCCGGCCAGCAGGGCGAGGACCGGGTCGCTCACCTGCAGTTCGGGTCGGCGCGGAGAGTCCTGGGCGTCGACGAGGAGGTAGCCCTCGATCTCCAGCATGCGCGCCAGCTCGAAGGCCGCCCGCCGGGCTTCGCAGACGTCCCCCGCGCAGGCCAGATACTCGCCCCGCTGGCGCGATCCAGACGCGATTCGTGACGGCGTGGATGCCCTCGATCGGCAGGCGCACTACCGCGGTTTCTCGTTGCACGCGGCGACCGCGGTGGGGGCCGGCCGTCGCGAAGCCCTCGAGCAGCTCTGTCGATACGTCTTGCCTGCGGCCATCGACGAGGACCGCCTGGCCTGGACCCGTGACGGCAAGGTCTACTACAGGTTCGAGTGGCCGTGGAAGGACGTTACGAAGCTGCTGGTGTTCAGTCGGGAAGCTCTTGCGCCGGGCGAAGCTCGGACAGGGAGAAGGAGATGAGGTAGTTCAGCTCGAAACACCGAGTGATGCGCGAGTCCCGTGGCGACGCCGGCCGCGGAGCGTTCACAGGGAGTGGGCAGGCCGTGGAACAGAGCCCCGAAAGGGACAGATGCGTTCGAGAGCCGATGCCTCGAGTTTGGTCGAAGGCAGGATCGCCGAGTCGCAGCGACCGTCGAGTCGGTGGTCTCGCCGGGGTCCGCGTCCATCGTACTCGAGCCGCTCGGTCTCCTCGGAGCCTCTCCTCGGGGTCGATGACGTGTCGCTCACGATGGTCGTCGCAACACGAACAGCGCAGTTCCTCCGGGGTCGGCTCGATCACTTCGACCACGCGGCGGATGTCTGCCGGGATCCGCGACGCACCGCGACGGCGCCGCTCCTTGGCGCCCCGACCGCGCGGCTCGTCGTCCGGCTCTTCCGCGTCCGGCGCCTCGTCGACATGTGGCGGCAAAGGCGCCTCCGGGTTCTCCAGCCCTGCGAACAGCGGCCCCTCGCCATCCACCGGAGAGCGCTCGGTCCGCTTCCCGTACAGCCTGCGCAGCAGGGCGTCATGCCGTGCGCTGAGGATATCGTACTTGTTGCGGAGCGATTCGAGCTCGACGCGGAGCCCTGCGATGACCGCCGCGGCGTCGATGTCGACGTCTGTGTGCTGCTGCTCGTGAACCGCCACTCGCCGCAGGCTACGAAGCGAAGGTGGCGGGTGGCTCGGGAGGTTTCGAGATCTTCGCGACTCGTGGTAGCCGCTCCGCCTGTCGGAAGTCGAGCCCCCCGAGCAGCGCGTGCAGCTCGGTCGCGCTGAGCTGCAACACAGGCGTGTCCGCATCAGGCCATGCGAACCGACCGAGCTCCAGCCGCTTCTGCAGCAGCCATTACCCGCCCTCCTCCTGGTACGGGATCTTCAGATGACAGCGCGCCCGGTTGCAGAACACGAACAGATCGCCGCTCATCGGATCCTCCTCGAGGACGTGCGCCACCAACCCGGCGATTGGGTCGATCTGCTCGAGCAAGTCGGTGTTGCCACGCGCGAGGAAGATGCGGACCAAGGGAGGCAGGCTCAGCATGACTGCACTGCCGTCAGCACGGCACGGATGTCATCGGCAGTCGATGCCGGCGGGACGCGGACCGTGACGTCGCCCACCTGGATCTCGATGTACGACGCCGAGCCGACACGGACGTCGCGGACCTCGACCAGGTCGACGCCGGTAGGAGACCGCGCTGCCCGCGGCGCGACTTGCTCGGCCAGCGCCTCGGCGCCGTACTGCTTCCGCCACGAGTCGATCGTCCAGGCCGCCACGCCGATCTCGCGCGCGTAGTCGGCTACCGCAATGCGGCGCGGCGCGAGCTTGGACAGGTGTTCGCGGATCTCGGCGAACCGCGCCGGGGTGTGCTTCGTCATGCGCCACAGCCTGAGTGACACGACGGCGGAAAGTAGATGGGGGCTACCGGACGCCTACGCTACAATACCGAGCGCCCGCGTCAGGGCATGGGCGATGTGCCGATCGTAGGCAAGCCCGACGCCGGGCACGGCGGCGTGATCGTCCGCGAGCGCATGGGTGGAGTGCTGAATCACTACCACCGCGCAGCGGCGTAGGAATCGTGCTGACTCGACAGGGCGTTCACGGAGGCGGAATCGGGCTCGAGGTGCGTTGCGTTGCGCGAGCCCGAAGTCCGGTCAATTGCGCGAATTCGGGTTCGCACTGGGGCGCGCGAACGAGGAGGGAGCTGCCGGACCGGCATCGTTCGAGTTCGAGTTCCCCGGACAGGACGGGCCACATCCAGGACTCGGAAACGAACTCGAGCAACGACCGGGAGACGGTCGCGCCGCCGAGGGCAACGTTGTCGAGACCGAGCGGCTCGGCGGCCTGCTGCGCCACTACGTTCGCGTGGCGTGACGGCCCGAGGTCGTGCGGAGGTCCGGCGGAGTCGAGTCGGAGAGGGGAACCGGTCTGCCCGGGCTGTGCCGACAGCAGCGACGTCGATGTGCGGGCACCGGCCCCTCGGGTCAGCTGGACGGGCACCACCGTGTCGGCTGGGTGTTCGGATCGGACGGGATCGTGGTCGTGCCGCTTGTCGCCCCCAGCCGACGACCGCGCTCACGGCGCCCGCATGCGGTGGACTTTGGCGCCACCCCCATGCCCCTGCGCGGGGAAGCCCGCGAACGGGAACTCGTAGATGTTGATGTAGCCCGGCTCCTCGACGAAGTCCCACAGCTCCGCCTTCGCGGTCCGCGTGCCGGTGCCGCCCAGCTCCCGCATCAGGAGCACGACGGCGTTGTGAAGGTGCTGTTGGCTCGGCTTGTAGTGGCCGCTGTTGTTGCTCAGCCCCAGGAGCTGGCCGTTCTGAGCACGGATCATCCCGGCGCAGATCACGTCGTTGCCCGCGTTGAACGACGAGTGGTTGAACTGCCCGTCGACCGCGCGGTCGTCCGTGGTGAAGAGGTTGCCGTAGCGGTCGATGGCGTAGGGCCAGCCGCCCTCGCCCTGCGTGGTGAGGGGCGACCCGTCGAACGTGATGAGACGATGGTCCTGCACGAAGACCAACCGCTGCAGGCGGTCCATCTTCGGGAGGTAGACGACGGGAAACTTCTGGCCGAGCTGACGGTCGAGCTGGGCGAATTCGGCCTCCGTGAGATCGCCGAACGCCTTGCCCCCGAACTGGGCGCTGTTGAACCGAGCGTCGAGCATCGTGCCCGAGGGGGCGTGCGTCTTGCCGCTCTGGACGTACAGCGAGCGCTCGTGCTGGTAGACGCCGGCGAGCGGCTTGGCGCCCGCGTGGGCACCACCCGCCTTCTTCTCGTTGAAGCGCAGCAGCGCCTGCCCGAGGTTCGGGTCGAGGTGCTGGATCCAGACGAGTGCCTGGTCCACGAGGTATTTGATCTTGGTCTGCCGGCGGAGCGAGTTCGAGGACGTCTTGCCCTCCTTCGCCTTGAGCCAGTGACGGCACTCCTTGTAGACCTGGACCGTCGTCTGCACCGAACGCAGCGCGTGCCACGCGTGTAGCGCTGTGTCGATGCGGGCGATGGTGCCGCGCAGTTTCAGCTTGTTGGAGTGCGCCGTGTCCTTCTGGAACTGCTTCTTCGTCGGCAGGGGGGTTGGAGCCATGGGAGACCTCGCGGGGATGGAAACGGGCGGGACAGTATGGCTCTCACCGCTCGCACGCTAGCCCAGCCCCGCGACGACCGCGGCGTCCCCTCTGGCGAGCGCCCGCGCTCCGTCCGCGCACCGGAGCGCGCGCGGTGCGGCAGGGCTCGTGCTGTCCGAAGACCCGAACGGGCGGCGCTCCGTGAAGTCAAGGACTTGCACTCGGCTGCTTCGATCGTGCCCGCCGTGCTCCGACTGCAGCCCGTCCTGTCGGGAACTCGAATGGAATGCGCTCACGGCACTTACGAAGTTGCGCTGGACCGCCACGATGGTGCGTGCCGTGCTCCGGTTCGAGCCCCTTCATCTGCTCCTGACCGCCGTGGCCGGCTGGGCCCCACCCAAAGCGACCGACGGCCGGCGGCCGCCGGCGCTGGATCGAGCGCGCGGCGGAGGTCAGCCTGCTCGCCGGAGGGCGGACAGACGGATCAGCGAGGCGGCAGCGCGCTGCAGCCGGGCGGCCCGCGCGCCAGTTCCAGACGACTTGAACGGGCGGCTACGCCGTGCAGACGCTACGCCTCGCTCGCGGTCGTCGTCACCTCGGCGCCGAACGTCGGCGCCCACGACTGGGGCAGCAGCTCGTCGACCCGTCGCATGGCTACGACGCCGTGCGCATGAGCACGTCGGCCACGTAGCGCTCGGTTGAGTCACGTCCGTTCCCGTTCATGATCGCGGTGACCCGCTCAGCGCGCTCTCGTGGAGACGCGCCCGTCCGCCGGCGAGCCGACGCAATCCGCTCACGCACGCGACCCTCGCACGCCTCCCCCGAAATCGCCGCCGCTTCGCGGCGGTCAACCGCGGGGCTGGCCGATCCGCGACTCCGCGCGGAGGTGGCTCCCCAGACCCAACCAGAATGCGAATTCGGGGCGGAGACCAGCCCTGTCTGCGGCGGGGGAGCGAGTAGCGACGCCGTGGAGCCACGCAGACGTCAGTCCAGCGGACGGTCGATGGTGGGGGTTGATCCGCGTCCGACCGCCTGCGAAGAGCGTGCTGTGCTCGACGTTGCCCCACTTCGCTTCCTGCTGCTCACCTTCGCGGGCTTCGTGAGCCGCGAGCAGTCGCGCACGATCGAGTACCTGATCGAGGAGAACCGCATCCTCCGCGAGCAGCTCGGCGAGCGGCCGCTGCGGCTGACGGACGACCAGCGCCGACACGTGGCCGTTGGGGGCGAGGCGCTCGGGCGGCGGCTGCTCGCGAGCGTGGCGAGCCGCGTGACGCCGGATACGATCCTGGCGTGGCACCGCCGCCTGATCGCGCGCAAGTGGACGTACGCCCGCCGGCGGACCGGTCGTCCGGGGATCCTGAAGGAGATTCGCGAGCTCGTCCTCCGCATGTCGCGGGACGATCCGACCTGGGGCTACAGCCGCATCCAGGGCGAGCTGAAGAAGCTGGGCCACCAGGTCGCGCGCTCGACGATCGCGAAGACGCTGAAGGAGCACGGCGTGCCACGGAGCCCGGCGCGGAGGGCGTCGTGGCGGACGTTCCTGCGTGCGCACGCGGAAGCCATCGCCGGTGCCGACTTCTTCACGGCCGAGGTGTGGACCGCGCGCGGGCTGATCACGCACTACGTGCTCTTCGTGATCGACCACCTGACCCGCGCGGTGGAGGTGGCGGGCATCACGACGAACCCCGACGGCGCGTTCATGGCGCAGATCACGCGCAACCTGACCGAGCCGTTCGACGGCTTCCTGCGGAAGAAGCGTCACCTGATCCTCGATCGGGACACGAAGTTCACGGCGCAGTTCCGCGCGATCCTCGAGCGCGCCGGAGTGCGCGTCGTGCGCACTGCATATCAGGCGCCGAACATGAACGCGGTCGCCGAGCGCTGGGTGCAGTCCGTGAAGCGCGAGTGCCTCGATCGGCTGATTCTGCTCGGGGACGATCATCTGCGGCGCGTGCTGCGGGACTACGTGGCGGACTACAACACCGAACGCCCGCATCAAGGCATCGGCAATGTGCCGATCGACGGCCAGCCCGACGCCGGGCATGGCGACGTGATCGTCCGCGAGCGCATTGGTGGAGTGCTGAAGCACTACCACCGCGCAGCGGCGTAGCGATCGTGCTGATTCGACAGGCTGGTCACGGAGGCGGAATCGGGCTCGAGGTGCGTCCTGCGGGACGGAGGATCGTTCGAGTGGGCGGATTCGGATCGGCACTGGGACGCGTGAGCTTGGCAGGGAGCCGCCGAATCGGCGTCGTTCGAGTTTTGGGACAGGACGCGAGACACAGTGGGATATTCAGCGATGGCACCGTTCGTCCATGCACTGCGCTACGGAGTTGCGGTGGCGCTCGCGCTGCTCTACGCTTGCGGGCCATCGGACTCCGATGCAGGCAATCCCCGTAATCGTGGGGAAGCCCGCGCGTTGATGCACGTGCTTTCGGAGTTGGAAGTCGAGGCAAGGCTGTGGGGCGACGGTGTGGGGCCTGCCATCCTCGAGAGACGCCGAGAGATGTGGGAGAAGATTGAGCGGGGCGGCGAGTTTCCGACTAGCGAGCTTGTAGCCCTCTCACGGGAGGCGAATGCGGTCGATGGACTATTGTGGGTCATACATAGCACCAGGGTGCTGGCAGTGCCGCTGGCGCTGTCGCGATCCGATGATTCCCGCGAACTCCGTGGCGCGCTGCGACAGCTCCTGCTGACGCTCGACGCGACTCGGCAAGTCGCGGCCGATTACCTCGGTGATGAGCATCTCGCGCGAATGCGCCGTGCGTATGTCGCGATCGAGTCCCTACTGGAATCTCTGGAACGGAAACGGTGAAGCGGTCAACGCAGCGGAGGGCGACGGCGTCGAGACGTAACTGCCCCGTCGAATCCACCCGCGACGGGGGCGGCCGAGCGACAAGCGAAGCCGGAGGCCGGCTCCGGAGTCATCATGGGGAATCACGGCCGACGTGCTGCGGGGTCGCTGGGCCCTGACCCGATGCCACGCGGCAACGCGGTCGGCAGCGGGAGCCGGGAGTCGCGCCGGCGTGCAGCCGCGCGAGTTCAGCTCGCGTAGACGAGTGACTGCACGAGGCCGGTGATCGCTGCGCGGTTGTCCGCCACGCGATTCTCGAGGACTGTAAGATCGACATCAGGGCGACGGTCGGCTGGCCGGCATCCGCGATGCCGACGCACATCCAGTTCTTGCGACCCGGCGTAAGCGTCCGGCGACCGGCGCCGCCAGCGCTCGAATCTGCCCGCGGAGGAGATCAGGCTGCTCGCCAGAGGGCGGACCGTCGATTCGGCGACGCCGCGAACCGGCGCGGTCCGGAAGCCCGGTCGCCGGATCCGGACGAACTGAGCGCGCCAAGCCGCGCTCACGGCGGTCGGCACTTCGTCGCCGAAGGTCGCCGCCCACCCCTCGGGCAGTTGCTCTTCGGTCCGGCTCATCGGGTGCGACGCCGTGCGCACGAGCCCGTCGGTCAAGTGGTGCTGCGGGTTCTTCCCTGCGTGGCCGTGCGTGATCGCGTCGCGGCGGTGGCGTGGCGGCGGCGGGCGAGTCGCGCGCAGCGTCGGTGCACGACTCGTCGTGCGCCCGGGCAGCACGACGATCTGGACGCCGCTGCTCACGCGCCGGTGCCGTCTCAAACGCCGAGAACCGGCCGACTGTCAACCAGCGACGGTGTTCTGCCGCCCGTCCGCAGAGAGCACCCGGCCTGGTGCCGATCCGGACGACCCCGTTCCGGCGTGGGTGACCCGGTCACGACGCTCTCGCGGAGACGCGCCCGTCCGGCGCCGAGCCGACGCAACCCGCGCACGCACGCGACCTTCGCACACCTCCCCCGAAATCGCCGCCGCCCCGCGGCAGTGAACCGCGGGGCGGGCCGATCCGCGGCTCCGCGCGGAGGTGGCTCCCCAGTCCCTACCTGAATGCGAACTTCGCGTAGGAGACCAGCCTTGTCCGCGGCGCGGGAGCTACTCTGGACGAATGACCGACGTGAAGGACCTGCTCCAGCGTGCCCTCGAGCTGCCGCCCGAAGCGCGCGCGGCGCTGGCGGGGTCGCTGCTCGAGAGCCTCGAAGAACACACCGATGCTGACGCGGAAGCGGCATGGTCAGTTGAGATCGATCGTCGCCTTCGCGAGATCGACGCGGGGACCGTCAACCCGGTGCCGTGGTCCGAGGCCCGCCAGCGAATCTCAGGCTGACATTCGTGAAAGTCGTCTTCCATCCGGATGCGGTCGACGAAGCTGCCGCGGCGCGGGAGTGGTATGCGCGGCGCAGTCCGCAAGCAGCAAGCGGCTTCGTTGCGGAGCTCGATCGCGCGGTCGGAGCAGTGGGTGAGGCGCCGCTGCGGTGGCCGCCGGGCCCCAGTGGAACTCGGCGAGCGTTGCTGCGCCGGTTCCCATTTGGTCTCGTTTACCGCGTTGGCGTGGAGGAGGTGCAGGTGATCGCGGTTGCACATCTGCGTCGCCGCCCGGGCTACTGGCGAGAACGGGAGTAGCGACGCCTTGGAGCCACGGAGACGTCAGCCCAGCGGATGGTCGGAGGTGGGGGTTGATCCGCGTCCGACCGCCTCCGAAGACCGTGCTGTGCTCGACCTTGCTCCCCTCCGCTTCCTGCTGCTGACCTTCGCGGGCTTCGTGAGCCGCGAGCAGTCGCGCGCTAGCGAGTACCTGATCGAGGAGAACCGAATCCTCCGCGAGCAGCTCGGCGAGCGGCCGTTGCGGCTGACGGACGAGCAGCGCCGCCGCCTGGCCGTTCGGGGCCAGGCGCTGGGGCGGCGGCTGCTCGCGAGCGTGGCGAGCCTGGTCTCACCGGATACGATCCTGGCGTGGCACCGCCGCCTGATCGCACGCAAGTGGACGTACGCCCGCCGCCGTGTCGGTCGTCCGGGGCTCCTGAAGGAGATTCGCGAGCTCGTCCTCCGCATGTCGCGGGACAATCCGACCTGGGGCTACAGCCGCATCCAGGGCGAGCTGAGGAAGCTCGGCCACCAGGTTGCGCGCTCGACGATCGCCAGGACGCTGAAGGAGCACGGCGTGCCACCGAGCCCGGCGCGGCCGACGTCGTGGCGGACGTTCCTGCGTGCGCACGCGGACGTGATCGCCGGAGCCGACTTCTTCACGGCGGAGGTGTGGACGGCGCGCGGGCTGATCACGCATTACGTGTTCTTCGTGATCGACCACCTGACCCGCGCGGTGGAGGTGGCGGGCATCACGACGAACCCCGACGCCGCGTTCATGGCGCAGATCGCGCGCAACCTGACCGAGCCGTTCGACGGCTTCCTGCGGAAGAAGCGTCACCTGATCCTCGATCGGGACACGAAGCTCACGGCGCAGTTCCGCGCGATCCTCGAGCGCGCCGGAGTGTGCGTCGTGCGCACTGCATATCAGGCGCCGAACATGAACGCGGTCGCCGAGCGCTGGGTGCAGTCCGTGAAGCGCGAGTGCCTCGATCGGCTGATTCTGCTCGGGGCCGATCATCTGCGGCGCGTGCTGCGAGACTATGTCGCGCACTACAACACCGAGCGCCCGCATCAGGGCATCGGCAATGTGCCGATCGACGGCAAGCCCGACGTCGGGCAGGGCGACGTGATCGTCCGCGAGCGCATCGGTGGATTGCTGAAGCACTACCACCGCGCAGCGGCGTAGGGATCGTGCCGATACGACAGGCTGGTCACGGAGGCGGAATCGGGCTCGAGGTGCGTACGAAGAGCCCGAAGCTCGGTCGAGTGGGCGGATTCCGCGTCGCGCTGGGGCTCGTGAGCTTGACAGGGAGCCGCAGGATCGCCGTCGTTCGAGTTTTCGGACAGGACGCGGTCGTCGTTCAGCTGCTGAAGCTCATGCGCGTCGACCGACGAGCCTACGGGGCGTGAGCTGCGCCGCGGCCGTGGCTGAAAGAAGCCGCCGACCTATTCCGCGGAAAGTAGGACCTACCGCTGTTTCGACGAGTCCCGCGAACCTGACAGCGCAGCCGCCATCGCTGCGAGCCCCATCACCGCCGGCCCGACCAGCCCGCAGACAATGCCGGATAGCGTCCCAAACCGCGCGCTTATCCAGAGTCCTGAAGGTGGCGCCTCCGTGTAGTACATGAACTGACCAGGCCGCTCCCGAAGCGTCACCAACGTTGGCCCCTTGCCATTCCATTCACAGAACAGCAAATGAAGCCCGATAGCAGCAACCACGAGTGCCGCGACTCCCAGCCACCCTACCATGGCACTTCTGCTTGGACTGCGCACAGTCTAACTCCTCCGCGCCTAGGCGCAGCGAAAGCCAGCCTCTTACCGAGGCCCACGCGTTTACGTCTCCTTGACCCCCCAGAAGCCTCCCTTGTCAACGATTCGAGCCGATCCGTCCGCCTCCCACCGCACAATAATTCCTACAGTGCCAAGAAGAGGGCATACACGCGGGATCGGGCACGCACGCAGATACCACGTGTTTTCCACCGGCCGGACGTCCAGTCCAGGCGCATCCGGGAGGCGCATTTCCTTTCGCCTATCTTTCCAGGGGCAGTTTTCTGAGTATTTTCCAGACGCGTCGACGTACTCGATGTACTCGCGCAGCGACGACTGCGCGCCGCGGGCCACCGCGTCGCGGTGGAACTTCATAGCCGCAGGATCTCGCATCGGATAGAACGGCTCCCCTTTCCGGACAAACGTCCCCCAGTCCGTCTTGGCCACATAAGGTTCCTCGAACTGGCCCATACCCCGCCCGTTCCCGAAGAAATTGAGAATTCTCGGAAACTTCCACGGCACGACGTTGTCGGCGTACGTCACTTCCTTGAGATCCAGTGAGCACCCGCAATAGTCAAATGGCGGTCGGCCATACGATATGTGCGCGTAGGTGAAAACAACTTCATATACTGGCGCTCCCCAGGGGGTCATTTTGCCCGTGCGCTCGAGTCTGACATCTACTGGGCAGCACGCACACAAGCCGCTGTCCGGATGCAAGAGGATGTGCGGCGGCGGCCAACCCCATGGAGGATCCTGGGGCTCTTGAACGAGCTTGAACAACTGCGGGAGCGGAATGACGTCTTCCTGCCGGCATTCGCCTGGCTCCACGGGAGTCCCGGCGACCCTCAGGGACTCTCGGGCTGGTGCGTCGAACTCGATGTCCTCGTCGTAGCCCGGGATCTCGAACGACGGGGTCTTCTCACAAGCCCCGCCACACTCGCACGACCCACCACTCTGGCACGAATGCCCTCCAGTGCTCGCAGGCCCGGTCCAGCCGATGTCGCCGTCGTAGTCCGGCATGCTCCATTGAGTCGGCTCCGGACGCATCGCCGGCCACCCGGAGCGAGCCGGCGGTTCGCCGGACTCGCGCCGAGCGTCCATCGTCCACTCGCGTGCGCCAGGAGCTTGGTTGTATGTCAACATGGGAGAATCCTCACGAGTGCGGCTCGACGCCTTTGCGTCGAGCCGCGGGGAGCGGACGGTCGGTAGGTCAGACGGCGGTCGTATACCAGGTGGGCGGGAGGAAGCGATAGTGCAGAAGGCCCGCCGTGTCGCCGCTCAGCGAGATCATGAAGCGGACGAGGTCCTGCAGCCCCGTGGCGTTCGCCTCATATAGCTGCGTACTCGTGAGGGGCGTGGTAGAGAAGGTCGCCGCCGTCGAACCGTATCCACCGTCCTCCCGCTGCTTCGTCAGGACAGTGACGGATTCGGCCACCGGAAGCGTCGAGTGGACTCGCTCATACGTGAAGATGGCATTGTCCGCGCCGATGGAGAACCAGGGCGTGAGGTAGACGGTCTTCGTCTCGTCCCCGACGTTGACGTGGTGGATGGTCTCACCGATGACTTCGACAAACATCGTTTGCTCCTCTCGCTACGGGGTCGACTTGTTGAAGAACACGGGCGGAAGCAGCCGCACGACGGCGTAGGCTCCCGAGGTGCCGGACGCGCAGGAGAGCTTGACCCGGACGTCAGCTTGTATGCCGACGATTGCTGAGGGCGGCGTGTAGACTCCGGTCGCGATTCCCACGGAATTGATGGTGATCGACGTACCACCGGGGGTGGATTTCAGTTCTGGCAGAAAGTTGGGAGTGGGCTGCGGAGTCGTTCGTACCAGGTAAGTGGCAACAAACACGGTACTTGCGTGCGGCAACGCGCCGCTCTCCGCAGCCCAGCTCAGTGAACGCCTGGACGACGCAGTGGTCAAGTTCCGACGACAACTCGACCGCTTGGTCAGTTCGTTCGAGGGGTCGGGTCCGCAGCCGTCCGCGTTTCAGGACCTGACAACCGGGCTGAGGGCGGCGAGTTCGGCGGTGGCGCTGAGCGCTCTGGTCGCGACCTTGGAGGCCACGGACGTGGCGCACGCGTCCGTCGAACACAGAGGGCGACAGCATCGGTTCAAGGGGATCGCGCCGAAGCAGTGGCTGACGGCGTTCGGCCTGGCGACGGTGTCGCGGCGGGCATTACGCGGCGGACGATGAGTCCGGCGGAGTCGTGCCGCTCGACGAGCGCTGCGGGATGACAGACCGCTTCGCGACGCCCGAGATCGAGGAGATGGTCGCGTTCTCGTGCAGCGCTCTGACGCCTTGCGAGGTCGAGCAGCTGATGACCAAGGCGTTGCCTGTTGCGCCGTCGTCGACGGCGATCAAGCGGGTGATCCGCGACGTCGGCGACTTCTTCGAGAAGCGCGGAGACGAGGTCGAGGAGGTCATCGCTCGCGATGCTCCTCTGGCCGACAGCGCAAACCTCGTGATCAGCTGGGACGGCGTGATGGTCCCCGTTCGCGGAGACGGCAAGACGGAGTGGAAGGAGGCTGGAATCGGGCGCATCTCTGCCTACGACCCGCCGACCGACGGGGAGACCAGACCACAACTGCGGGACAGTCGCTACTTCGCACGGATGCCGGAAACCGGCATGAAGACGCTGATCGATCAGGTAGCGGCGCGCGTCGCCGCACTCCGTGAAGAGCGCCAGCCTGGCCAAGTGGCGATCATCTGCGACGGCAAGGACTCGATCTGGACTACCGCAGAGAAACGCGAGGAGTTCGTTGGTGCGGTGCTGATCCTCGACTTCTACCACGCCGCCCAGAGTCTCTCCGGCGCCGCGCAGGCGATCTTCGGACCAGACACTCCCGAGGCCTCACGCTGGTTCGAGAAACGTCGCGAGCGGCTTCTGCTCGACGACGACGGCGTCGACAACTGCTGCGCGCGCTCAAGAGATACGTGAAGCTGCTGCCCGCTGGCTCCGACGCACGCGATGTGGTTCGCCGGGCGATCAAACACTTCGCGAGGAACCGCGAACGAATGCGATACAGCGCTTTCATCGCGATGGGGCTCCCCATCGGGAGTGGTCACGTCGAGTCCGCAGCGAAGAACATCGTCACCCACCGACTCGGGCGCAGCGGCATGCGATGGTCGGACGAAGGCGGTCAGCGTGTGCTCAACCTGCGCGTGCTCGTCAAGGACGAGCGGTGGCCTGTGGCGTGGCAAGACTACCTCGATCGACGTGCCGCATGATCCTGCCCGAAGTCGAACCTACCCCCGTACCACCGCTCACCGGGTTCACCGTGGACGGAGTGTCACCAGGCTCCTCGCGTGTCTCGATATACATCGTGACTTCGGCGGAGGCGGTCGAGTCCAGCAGCTGAATCCGCTGTATCAAGCTGTCACCAGCCGTGGCTGCCCAGTCGGTGTAGAACGTCTCGCCCTCGGTCAGGCGGCGCCCTGGGATCTCTGTCATGCCCATGTGCTACTTTTCTCCAGTGGGTCCTTCTCTGCAGCGGCGACGAGACAACGGCGGGGCGAAGGCATGCAACCAAAAACCCGTCGGAATGAGCCGGCAAAGTTCCCGCATGACCCAAGTGCCTGCATCGCGCGATGTTAGCGAGAGCCGGATGGCGAAGAGTGGGCGACAAAGGGCTTGATCGAGGACGATTCCCATCGCTCCTCGGACGCCCTTTCTGCCGCCACTCCTCACTCCCCATCCGCACAGGATGGCGCCACCGCGGCCGCCACTCGCAGCCACACACTGCAGCGTGGTCGAGGACGGGCTGCGCCCTGTACCTTTCGGGCAGCCAGGCAGGAGCGGCCCATTAGGGTAACCTGCCTGGTCTCGGCGGCCCGTCGCGAGCAGCCGTTTGCCCCCTAAGCTTCGAGCTCCTGGGGGGGACTCGCGCCGCGTCGGGCAGCCGCGTTCCACGACCCGTGGGGAGTTGCGCCACGAGCGCCAGTACAGGGCAGCCGGAGAACGCGGTGTCGTCGAGTTCCTGTTCCTGAGGACCGACTGACGATGACCGACGACGAACGAATCTTCGTGGGTGTGGACTGGGCCACCGAGCTGCACCAGGTGTGCGCACTCGACGCCAGCGGCGACCTGCTCGGCGAGCGCCAGGTCAAGCACACCGGTGCCGATCTCGCCGAGCTCTGCCGATGGCTGCTCGAGCTCGCCAGCGGCGATCCGCAAAGCGTTCTGATCTCGATCGAGATCCCACACGGTGCGGTGGTGGACACGCTGCTCGAGCAGCGATTCCGGGTGCACGCCATCAACCCCAAGCAGCTCGATCGCTTCCGCGACCGGTTCAGTCCGTCGGGCGCCAAGGACGACCGCCGCGACGCGCTGGTCTTGGCGGACTCACTGCGGACCGATGGGTGTGCATTCCGAGCACTCGAACCCGATGCCGCATGGGTCATCGAGCTCCGCGAGCAGTCGCGGATGCACGACGAGCTCGCGGCCGAGAGGACGAAGCTGTTACGGGGCACGCCCAATGGCGGAAGCGGCGCGTTCTCGTTGCACGTTCCGTGGCGGGACGCACCGGGGTGAGATCGGCGCTGCCGGGCGTGGACATCGGTCGGTCCGTGGTGGAATGACCGGCATCGGGCGCGGGCCTCGCTGGCGCCGGACGGGGGCGTAGGATCCCGCCCCCGTTCCCCTCCCTCCAGAAATGCAGAAGCCCGCGGTGTTCGACCACCGCGGGCTTCAGGTTCGTGCCGCCGTCTCACCGTGTCGGGGGGGCCGGCAGCACTTCGCACAGCTGCGATGTCCGGATCCTACTCGGCGCGACGGCCCTCGCGCATCCCCTTCCTCGTCACCCCGTACGTCGATGGCGGCGATGGGCAGCTCATGGCCGAGCTGCCGACCTGCTGCCCACGCTGGGCGGCTGGTGACACCTGCAGGGTGTCGGTGCACCATCGGCGCCACCGGAAGATGGGGCCGAAGCACCCGCTGACGGTGGCACGGTGCTCAGCCCACGGGCTCGCCTTCACGCTGTACCCGCCGGCGTTTGCGCCGTACCTCCGCCTGCCGGTGGAGCGGCTGTCGCCCGATGGCCTCGAGCCGGTGGTGGGGGTTGATCCGCGTCCGACCGCCTGCGAAGACCGTGCTGTGCTTGAACTTGGGCCCCTTCGCTTCCTGCTGCTCACGTTCGCGGGCCTCGTGAGCCGCGAGCAGTCGCGCACGATCGAGTACCTGATCGAGGAGAACCGCATCCTCCGCGAGCAGCTCGGCGGGCGGCCGCTGCGGCTGACGGACGACCAGCGCCGCCGCCTGGCCGTTCGGGGCAAGGCGCTGGGGCGGCGGCTGCTCGCGAGCGTGGCGAGCCTCGTCACGCCGGATACGATCCTGGCGTGGCACCGCCGCCTGATTGCACGCAAGTGGACGTACGCCCGCCGGCGTGTCGGTCGTCCGGGGCTCCTGAAGGAGATTCGCGAGCTCGTCCTCCGCATGTCGCGGGACAATCCGACCTGGGGCTACAGCCGCATCCAGGGCGAGCTGAGGAAGCTGGGCCACCAGGTCGCGCGCTCGACGATCGCCAGGACGCTGAAGGAGCACGGCGTGCCACCGAGCCCGGCGCGGCCGACGTCGTGGCGGACGTTCCTGCGTGCGCACGCGGACGTCATCGCCGGTGCCGACTTCTTCACGGCCGAGGTGTGGACCGCGCGTGGGCTGATCACGCACTACGTGTTCTTCGTGATCGACCACCTGACCCGCGCGGTGGAGGTGAGTGGCATCACGACCAACCCCGACGGCGCGTTCATGGCGCAGATCGCGCGCAACCTGACCGAGCCGTTCGACGGCTTCCTACGGAGGAAGCGTCACCTGATCGTCGATCGGGACACGAAGCTCACGTCGCACTTCCGCGCGATCCTCGAGCGCGCCGGAGTGCGCGTCGTGCGCACTGCATATCAGGCGCCGAACATGAACGCGATCGCCGAGCGCTGGGTGCAGTCCGTGAAGCGCGAGTGCCTCGATCGGCTGATTCTGCTCGGGGACGATCATCTGCGGCGCGTGCTGCGGGACTATGTCGCGCACTACAACACCGAGCGCCCGCATCAGGGCATCGGCAATGTGCCGATCGACGGCAAGCCCGACGCCGGGCAGGGCGACGTGATCGTCCGCGAGCGAATCGGTGGAGTGCTGAAGCACTACCACCGCGCAGCGGCGTAGCGATCGTGCGGATTCGACAGGGCGGTCACGGAGGCGAAATCGGGCTCGAGGTGCGTACGAAGAGCCCGAAGCTCGGTCGAGTGGGGCGATTCCGCGTCGCACTGGGGCGCGTGAGCGTGACAGCGCGTCGCAGGATCTGCGTCGTTCGAGTTTTCGGACAGGACGGGATGGCGGGCAGGTTCCGGAGCCTGGAGTCCCAACTAGGCTGTGGCGGGAGAATCTCCGGATCCAAGATCCGTTCAGGGACGCATGGTCATGCACCGGGGACAATCCCGTCGGACCGCGGAGAGATCCGCTACTCTACCAATTCTACCTACTTCACGGCGATCCTGACGAGACCTACGAGGACTTCGTCGATCGATGGTTCCGAGAAGGAGCGGAAACGCAGGTCTCTCCAACCGGAAGCGGTCGTTTTCCAGATGAGGAGTTCCCAACCCTCGAACAGGCCACCGGCCAAAGCGACACTTTGGAAGACGTGGAGGTAATTGGAGCGAATGACCCACAATGGGTGGGGCATGGTTACACGGAGAAGCACATAGGAAGGAATCCGTTCACCGGAGTCTGGTATTCCGCCCACTATAACCCCGAGACAGGAATGTACTCGGGCGGAAAAGAGTCGAGCAGGTCGGATCACTGACTATGATTGACAGTCTGGAAGTCGATCTCCCCCTACATGAGCCGGCTTACAGGAGCTTCCGCGATGCAGCGGAGGCCGCCGCTCGTTCCACGCGCACAGCACGGGCGCGGCGCGACAATATGAGCATCCGTGATGCCCATATCAAGGCATTCGGGATCCGCGGATCACTCATCGAGCTGCTGCTATCGGATCAACGGGTGATGCGCATCGGGTGCATTGGTGTGCGCGTCGACTGGCACTTCGTGCCGGGGCACGCATTCACTGTGCCGCCGCGGTTGTACGCCGAGGAAGTCACTTTAACGCTTCCAACCAAGGACGTGATCAAATGGCACCCGTATGAGTTGTTGCGAAAGCGACTCGACGCACCAGGTATTGAAATCTCTCCGACGGAGACGTTCGTCTATTTGCTTATTGGCGCGCAAGCCGAGCTGAAGTTTGGCCAGATGATCGACTCCAAAGGCAACCAGCTACTCTTCCTCCACGAGTCTTGAGCCGTCCTCTCCGAAGACTCGAACGCGCTGGGCTCGCGGCGCTTACGGACTTGCGCTGGACCGCCACGATCGTGCGTGCCGTGCCTCGACTCCAGGCTCTCCGCCTTCTCGGGACGGCCGTGGCCGGCTGGATCCAGCGTGAGTGTCCGACGGCCGGTGGCTGCGGATTCTCGAACCTCTGGTCGGGGCAGGGCAGCGACGCCGCACGTCGGCAAGGTAGCGCAGCGGGTTTCCTGCGTGGCCGTGCAAGATCGCGTCGCGGCGACGGCGTGGCGTCGGCGGGCGTCTCGCGCGTAGCGCCGCTGCACGGCTCGTCGTGCGCCCCGGGCAGCACGACGAGCGGGACCTCGCTGGTCGCGCGAGCACGGAGGGGTGGCGTCTCGGGCACCGCGAGCCGGCCGACTGTTAACCAGCGACCGTGCTCTCTCGCCCGTCCGCAGAGAGCACCCGCCCTGGTGCCGATCCGGACGTCCCCGTTCCGGCGTGGGTGACCCGGTCACGACGCTCTCGCGGAGACGCGCCCGTCCGTCGACGAGCCGACGCAACCCGCGCACGCACGCGACCTTCGCACACCTCCCCCGAAATCGCCGCCGCCCCGCGGCGGTCAACCGCGGGGCGGGCCGATCCGCGACTCCGCGCGGAGGTGGCTCCGTGTGCGGCGCAGCCTGCGAACGCTCTCGGTAAACGGGGTTGGGACAGATTCGGATGTTCGTACTGACCCACGACGGCGCTCGCGCTGCGACTCCGAGAACTTCCGCCGAGAGCGCTGGGACAGATTCGCCGCTTCGCGCTGTCCCATCGTGAGTCCGTCGCCTTGGGATCGCGTGCCCTTGGGACAGGCTAAGCGAAAGCGAGGCGTCCCGGCTGCCGCTGGACTGTAGCGGCGAAGCGAGCCTGAGTGGTGGCTGCATGGACCAGGCCCCGCAGCCCGACGCCACCGCCGAGATCGCGCACGAGGAACGACGTGCCGACGTGCAGCGCCGTATGGACGAGGTGGCCAGCGTTCTCGCCGAGACCCTGCTCGGCATGTGGCGCGCGAAGCACCGGGCCGAGCGTCGTGGGGAACCCTGGCCGCCGCCCGAGCCGCCGAAGCCAGAGCCGCCTCGCACCTCGGGGCTGATCGAGAAGCCGAAGGGGTCGCCGCGCCGTGTCTTCCGCGAGCTCGAGGCCCGGGATGAGCTGGTCGCGAACATGCTGCTGGAGATGACCTGGTTCCCCACGTCGGAGCTCTGGCTCGAGCCCGCGGGCGGGAAGCGGACGCGCGTCGTCCTTGAGCACGGCCGCGTCGTCATCGGCGTCGCGGTACTCGATGAGTACGGCGACGCAGCGGTGCTCCGGGCGCTCGCGGTCCGCGCGACCTGTCGGCGGAAGAAGCACGGCCGCGCGCTCGTCGAGTACATCGTGCGCCACGCGTACGGGGTCGGCGTCGGCCGCATGTACGCCGTCAGCGCGACGCAGTGGTTCGTCGAGGCAGTCGGCTTCGAGCTTCGCAAGCGCACGATGTTGCCCGAGGACGGGCGTCGCCTTCCGGGCATCATCGACGCGCCCAGCAACGCCTTCGTCTTCGAGCTGAGGCCGACCTAGAACGGGCGTCGCGTGCCACGACGGAGCGTGCCGCGCTCGGCGGTCGAGGCCCTGCTGACGCGGTCGGAACCGAAGACGGTGCGCTGAAGCCGAGCGAGCTCGGACTCGCCGACGAGCCCCACCAGGGCGCCCACGTTGGCCCAGGGCGCGCCGACGCGGGCCCGAGCGTGGGGCGCGGCGAACCGAGCGGGCGCGCCCGTGGCGAAGCTGGACGAAATGCTCGGGCAGTCCGTTCTGCCCACAGATCCTGGCCATCGCTCCGACGTGGCCCGAATCGAAAACGTCGCCGCCTTCACGCCCGTGACGAGGCGCAGCGACTTGCGGTCGAGGTGATGGGACTCGCGGGGCGTGGTGATGGGTGTTCCCCCTACGCCAGGCTGCTTCACTCAGCAGCTCCTTCCCCAGCGCGCGGCCAGTCTGCTGGCACGAGCTTCGTGCCGCCTCGCCACTTCTCCACCACGGCCTCGGCGTACCAGTCTTCGGTGAGGTCAGCGTGCTCGGTGACGATCACCTGGAACCCCGGTGCCACCTCCTTCACTGCGTCGAAGATGAGGCGGAACATCTCGGAAACAGCAAGCCGCTCGTCATCGTCCAGCAGCGCGGTCGAACCTTCGACGTCCTTGTCGGGCGGGAAATAGACCTGTGACGGTTGGTCCAGGAAGAGGAAGTTCGGCACGGGGCGTGCGCGCTGAGCGAACCACTGGTGCAGCGCGAGGTGCGCGATGAGGTGGTACCCGACCCAGTTCTTGCCGCTGCCCATCCGGTCCAACGGAACGTCGCCGTCCTCCTCGGTGTCCGCGACCACCGTGAGCTTCTTGAAGTCGAAGCGCAGGGGCGAGTCCGAAAACTCCAGGGAGAGCCGCGCTGCCCAGGCCGTCATGCGCTTGCCGAGGAGGATGCTCATCGACGTCAACCGCTCTTGAACTCGCTCGTCGCTCAGCTCTTCTTCTAGGCGCGCAACCTCCGCACGGAGTACTTCGGCATGCTTCTCAAGGTCCGTCGTATCAGGCAGGTCCGGCATGCTCTCGATGTACAGGCCGACTCGCCCCAGCACGCGCGACTTGTTATTCGACTCGGTTTGAGCGTCGGCGAGCTTGGCGTCGGCCGCACGTACCGCATCGAGCTCGCTGCGGTTCCGTAGCAGCGCCTGGTGCACGTCCTCGAGTTGCTTCTCAAGTTGGCCGATCGCCTGCTCTACCTGGGGCTCGATCTTTGCGATCGACTCCATCCGACGTGACAAACCCGAGAGCGCATCCTGGAGCGCAGCCACCGGTGCAGGGGCGCTCGTGGACGGCAGTTCTTGCGAGCAGAGCGGGCACGTGTGCCCAGGCTCGCGCCCATGAAAGATCCCAATGGTAGCCAGTCGTGCACGCTGCTCGTTTGCCTCGCGCGAGAACCCGCGTTCCTCGTTCGCGAACGCGCGCGCCGTTCCAATCTCCGCGCGCAGCCGCGCGTGCTCTGCATTCAGCGCCTTCCGCTCAGCGCTCAGTCTCGCGAACTCGCCGTTCTGCGGGAGCGTCACATCCACGCTGGCGAGCGAAGTCTTCGCGACGGCTCGGAGCGCAGCGATGGTCTCCTCCCACCTAGTCGGCACGACGCTCGACAGCCCGACGTCACGGGCTTCGGCGAGTAGCGCGCCGGCCTTGCTCGCATCGTTCCGCAGCGGCGCCAGCTCTGACAGACGCCGCTCAACCGCACGCAGTCGCTCCTTCGCCTTGCGCAGCTCGCCCAGCTTGCGAACGTGGTCGTCCTCGACTGCGCCGAGGAGGTACGGCAGCGTGTCTCGCAGATCGCGCTTGGCGAAGTCGTTGTCGGTGCCGTGAAAGAGCTGCTCCTTACGGTTAATCTCGCTCTGTCCCTGGAAGCAGAGATTCACCGCATGTCGGACGGACGCCGTGAGCGACGTGCGTTGGAGCGCGGGCGTTTCGTGGATGTTGTCGCGGATGCCCGTCCATGAGTTCAGGAAGCCCAGCGCGCCGGTCGTGTTGGTCGTCTGATGAAGATCAGCGGCGTTCGGCAACTCCACGGCCGTGGCAGTCGTGATGAAGAAGTCCTCGCTCGAGTTCCTTCCGGCCGCCGGGCACCGTCGCGCGACAAACGCCTGCCCGGACGAGAGCTGGAGCCGCACTCCGAACCAGGACACGAACCTGCGGATCGGGCCGACAGCGACGCCGCACTCCTTGCTTGCGAAGCAGTAATCGACGATCTCGATGAGCGAGGACTTACCGGTGGTGGGAGCGCCGGTGATGATGTTCACCTTCCCAGGCTTCAGCCGCAGCTCGCGGCGACGGCCATCGTGGCTGTAGATGACGATGTCGAGGATCTGCACGCTCATGGCCTGACTCCCAGCAGCGCCAGAACGGTCTCTGCCTTCCCGGCCTTCTCGAACCACTTCCCGACGAAGTCGGCTCGCTTGGCACACGCGCGAACTTCATCGCTCGTTTCCGCGAGCCCACTCTCGATGGTCTTCTTCGCGGATGCGCTCGCGCGGATTCCATCTGCGCCGAGCACGAGAAGCTGATGCGCGCCGCCGAACAGCAGCGCCTCCTGCGTGAAGGGCCGAAGAGCGACGGCGCGCTCGGCGACTCGCGCGCGAATGAGAGGCTGGTCCGTAAGCCAGGCCGCGAGGGAGGTCGCCGTCGTGCGTGGCAGGCTCTCGCGCGTCGGTCGATGGAGCACGAAGGGCAGCACGAGGAACGACATTGCCAACGGCATGGCCGGGTTGCGCTTCGCGACGTATCCGGCCGCCGCGTACCAAAGCACCACCGAGCAGAAACTCGGGTTCAGCAGGTGCCGCTCCTCAATGGACCGTTCACGCCAGAGGGTCACTCGTCCCCTCCCTTGGCCGCGTCATCGGACTGCGACGGCTTGCCGAACGACTCGAGGAGATCTCGATAGTCTGGGTGCCATCCAACCTTCGCCTCGTCCGCGAGCATCTGGAACGACCCGCGCACGACGAAGGACTCGGTCACGTCCGGCCGAACCGGAAGCCGTACCGCCTCGGTCTTCGAGAGAACTTCGCGACCAACTTTCCGCTTCTCGTCTTCGGCAGCCGTCGGCGAGATCTCGTCCTTCGCCGCGAGGTACGCCTGCTCCCACTCCTCAACAAGCTTGCCGTCGTAGCGGGTGAGCTCACCGACAAGCAGGAGGTGCTCGCGCATCCAGCGCGAGCGCTGTTCGAACGCGCGGTAGTAGTTCCGCATCGCGAACGCGACGCGGTCATCGCCGGCCGCGACCAGCTTGAGCTGGTGGACGAATGGGGACTCGGCATGGGCATTCTTCGTTCGCTCATCGAGCACGTAACTCGCGAGTTCCCTGTCGATCGGAAGGTTGTTCGGCTTGAACTGCTCTCGCAGCTCATCGATGGCCTGGTCGATCTCGGTTCCCTGAATCCCCGAGGTACCGCTCGGATCGGCGAGCTGCTTGATGACTCGGTCGAGCCACCAGCCCTCTAGCCGACGGGCGAAGGCATCCAAGTGCTCCTGCTGCGCGGACCACCGGACCTCCTTCTTGATGTCCTCGTCGATCGTCACCACGGTCGGGGCCCGGTCGATGACCACGACGTTTTCGAGAATCGCCTTTCGCGTGGCGACCGGCGCTGCCAGAAACGCTTCGTAGGCCTTTGCGTTGCTGTCGCTCTCCGAGATCTGCGTCACCGCTACGAGGAGCTGCAGCGCCTTCTCGACATCCCGCCCTTCGCCGCGCAGCAGAGAGGCCACGCTCTCCTCCGGCGCCACCCCCGTCGTCAGCAGGTACCGCGTCGTGCTCAGTGGCACCTGCTTCGCTGCGTAGCCTTCAAACCAGACGCGGAGCGACTTCCAGAGGTCGCCGCTCGCGTTCGTGAGTGTGGCTTCTCGGTTCCGGTGATGCTTGGCCTGCAGCAACTCCTCGGGGGTGCCGCCTGTCGACTCGAACGCGACGTCGTCCAATGTCTCGAGCGAGACGATGAAGTCAGTGCCGCTCCTTGCTCGCCGCAGCGACCACAGGAGCGCGAGTCGCACCTGGTATAGGTACCCCAGCGCCGGGTCGACAGCGGAGAACGAGGTCGTCATCAGTGGCCTCCGACCGCCGTCTTCGTTGCGCCGCCGTGGTGGGTCACGCGCGGGCGGCAGCGGATCTTCACAGCGCTCTTGGTGAACGCGTCGTCGGTCGCCTTGCTCGACCAGATGAAGGCCTCGCCGGGGCGCAGGTTCGACATCTTCTCGGGCGTGAGCGAGCCGAGCGCCGCATTCGCCTTCTGGATGTGTTTGAGCCAGGCGGGCGAGTTGAACTTGTGAAGGATGACCTGGCTGGAGAGCTCGATGAGCGAGATGGGCACCGAGGGCGGGTCCTGGCTCGCGACCATGATGCTCGTCCCCTTGTGGCGCATCTCACGCACGACCTCGATGAGGCCAGCCACGAGGTCGGGGCTCTCGATGTACTTGTGGGCTTCGTCGAAGACGACGAGCTTGTTGAACGAGTGCTCCGCGCCCTGCGCGTCGCGGTACTTCGCGTCGGCGAAGAGCTGGAGGAGCACGACGAAGAGCCCGAGGGCTTCGTCCTTCTCGATGAACTCGTCGCGGAGGTCGACGATGATGAGACGGCCCGGGCGGATCTCGTCCTTCAGGCGAACCGAGTCGTCGATGTACTCGCTCGCGAGCTCGAGGCGCATCTTCGCCATGCCCTTGAGGTGGTCGGGCAGCGACGAGGCCTCGATGCCTTGGTTCAACCCTTCAAGGGTCAAGTCGTCGCGGAGCGACTTCATCACGCGGTTGAGCTGCCGGATGTACGTGGCCTGGTTGCCCACCGCTCCCATGAGGAAGCGCCAGTGGCTCGTTTGCAGCTCCGCGGCGCCGAACTTCAGCGGGCGCACCTCGATGTCCGGGTACTCCTGCTTCCGCTCGTCGAGCTTGTCGGCAGGCGCGAGGAGGAGCACGTCGGAGAGCGCACGGGGCTCGGCACCGTAGGTCTCCTTCAGCGCCTTCGCCTGTGCGGCCTCGCTGTTCGGCGCGACCATCGACGTGAACTCCGGGCGGTAGTCCATCGTCGGGCTGTAGTGGAAGATGACCGTCGCGAGCGGATTCGGCAGGACATTGATGTTCGGGATGGGCAACGAAGCCATCTCCGCGATCGTGCCGAGGGTGTAGCTCTTGCCGCCGCCCTGGACGCCGAAGAGACTGATCGTGTGGGTCTGGTTCAGGTCGATCGCGATGCGCCGGCCCGAGACATCGCCGAGCAGCCCGTACTGGGGCGAGTCGCCGGTGACGCCGAGCATGATGTCGTAGGGCACAGCGTGCGCCGTCTTCGCCTCGGGGCTCGGCGCAGGCGGCGGCTCCTCGGCTGCCGGGGGCTCGGGAGGCCGTGCTGCGGGCGCTACGTTGGCCACGGTGGCGGCCTTGGACGGCGGCGCCACGGGCGGGGCCTCCGGAGGAGTGGGCCGTGCCACGGGCGCCACGGCGGGCGTGGGCACGGCCTCCTGCGGGGCGACGGACGTGTGCGCGGGCGGAGGGACACTGGGCTGGCGGCCGCGCAGCTCTTCCCACGAGACCGAGCGATCGCGCGGAGAGCCGAGGAAGGCGGCCGAGTCGAGCGTCGGCACCGAGGGCGCGCGCTCGCGCCGACGGCGAACCTCGGTGACGCCGCGCGGGCGCGGGCCACCACCGCCGGGCCCACCGCTCCCCGAGGAGCTGGCGCTGAGACTGGCCGACGACTCGCCGCTGGGCGCCGCAGCATCGACGAGCTGACGGATCAGGTCGACGCCGATCCGATGGTACTCGATGCCGCTCTCGCTCTCGGGCGGCTCGGTGCCGGGCTTGGCGAAATCGAAGATGAGGGCGCTGCGCGTGAACGCGAGCTGGTAGCCGTCATCGAGCGTGTGAACGAAGTAGCGCGCCTCGTCGGCGGCCTCGCGGCTGATGGCCCCGTAGCGCTCGGCGCGCTCCAGGTAGAACTCGAGGAGCAACGCGAGCTCGCGCGTCTTGAACGCGCGGTCCGGGCGATCCTGGGGCATGCGTTTCGGATCGAAGTGGTGCGCCAGCACCTGCTCGCTCTGACCGATCTGCTCGGCGATGCTCGACTTGAGCGCATTGTACGCGGCGAGATCGCCGACGCCCGAGTAGCACTTCACCTCGACGAGGCGGCACGTGATGATGCGCCGGGTGATGTCGAGGTCGAAGAGCCCGAGGTCCGTGCGCTTGAAGCTGACCTCGTCGCCCAGCTCATCGGCTCCCTGCTTCAGCACGCGGTACAGCTCGAGGTGCGCGTCGAGAGGGACGACGATCTGGTTCTCGAAGACGCCCTGGTGTTCCAGATAGAGGCGCGAGAGCGCGAGGCCCAGGGCTTCCGCTCGCTGCGTCGGCGACGAGATGAGCTTCAGCGCGAGCCGCCCTGACAGCGACCGGAGCTGGTCGAGCAGCACCACGGCGTGACGGCCCTCAGCCTGGAGCCCGTACTGCTCGAGGACCGGGCGCAGGAGCGCTTCGAGCTCGGCGACGGAGCGCGAGGTGATGACGAGCCGGTGTCCCAGAGTGCTCGCCATGTCGGGCGAGTGGTCGATGAGGTAGTCGGGCCGCGTGGCGTGCCCGCCATGGTCGAAGAACTCGATGCCGAGGTTGCGGTCGAGCGTGAACACCCAATCGCTCACCTCGTGGACCTGATGGAGGAGGGCACGGTCGTCGGGACCCAGGGCAAGGCTCACGACCGGACGGAGGTCGATGCCGCTCTGACCGGTCGCGATGGTCGCCGTTGCGCTCGACATCGCGGCGGCGAGGCTGCCGAGCAGATCGGACAGCTCCTCCGCGTCCTCGATGGGCTGGGCCACACCGTGGCGCGGGAGGCGGCGCCACGCCACCGTCAGCTCGTCCTCGTGGTACTCGGTCGAGAACTCCTGCACGAGGCCGTGGACGAAGGCCGTCGCGTGGCGCGGGTCCGCCTTGCGGGCGGCCACTTCCTCGGCCGGGAACACGTCGAAGAGTAGCGAGAGGTGTGCTGCGTGCGTGTCGGGGCTGGTGCGGAAGTCCTTGGTCGCGCGTACCGCGAAGCGCAGCTTCGGATGGAGATGCGTCTCGGCCGGGACGGAGAAGGCGTCCGCCTCACGCGCAGCCGTGCCACCGTCGGTCGTAAGCAGCGCGGCGATTTCCTCGCCGACTCCGGGCGCATCAGGGTCGGGCACGAACAGCCGGAGGTCGTAGCGCAGGTCTGCGAAGGCCGTTTCCTTCTGTAGCTCGAGGAGCATGTCTCCGAGCACGCCGGCGCGACCGGGATTGAACGCATTGATGGTCAGCGTGCGGACGTAGGGGTGCTGCACGAGATAGCGCCGCACGCGCGACGCGAGGTACGCGCCATCGATGAGGGCACCGCCGATGGCCGGCTCCGGCAGGCCGAGCGCGCTACACACCTCGCCGACGAGCCCGCGCGGGTCCTCCTCGTTCGACGGCGCGAACAGCGTCCAGAATGGATTGATGCTGTCGACGGCGGTGAGCACGTGGCCCGCCTCCGTAGGCAGAACCGGCGGGAAGCTCGTAGGCGACAGGAGCTTGAGCAGTGCGTCGCGCGTCGGGATCACGTACTCGTGTGGGGCGCTCTTCGCCGCCGCCACCCAGCGGGCGCCGAGCTTTGCCCACGTGGCGAACCACAGCGCCCGGAGCGGATGCGTGGGGGCCACAAGGACGGCGTCGCGACGGCGGCCACGGTGGTCAACGATGGCGAGCAGCACCGAATCGAGCGCGAGCACCTTGCGCAGGTCGGCGAACGCCCGCTGGGAATCGCTCTTTGCCGTCGCCTCCGCACGCCGAGATAGGTCTGCGAGCAGCTCGAGGTACGCCTCGGCGTAGTCGCTTGCGAGCTCGGCTTGCGCGGCCGCGTCGATGCCCTGAGTGACAAGCTCCGACGTGCCGCCCCGCACGGCCTCGAAGTACCGCGTGCGCGCCCCGAGGAAGCGGTCACAAGCAGGCCCCTGGGGCCAGCCGTTAACCTCGCCGGTGCTCGTTCCAGGAACACCGTGGTTCAGCGGGATGCGCCAACTGATCGGTCCTTCGGGCGTGGCGAGGATCTTCTGCTCGATGCTCTTGAGCGCGCGTGAGACCGGCACATGCACCGAGCCTTCACGCCCAAGCTTCACCTCGAGCATGTCCGCACCGGTGACGTGCCCCTTGGTCTTCTCGGCCCACGCCGCGTGTCCGAAGACAACGGACGCCGGGTCGCGATTGTCGAGGATGGCAGAGAACTGCGCGCGGAAGAGCGCATGCAGAGCGCTCGGCTCACGCGGCACCGCACGCTGCGCGGGCTCGATCTCGACCTCGGTCTCCGGCAGGACGTAGAAGAGGTCGCTCTCGTTCGGACGCGGAAGGGGCTCCTCGGTGTCGGCGCTCCACGCGATCGCGTGACCGTTCGCGTCGACGAGCGGGATCAGGTCACCGCTCTCCGTCTGCGCGAGCACGCGGACGAAGTGCCAACCCTCCTCCCAATCGATCTTGCCGAGCGCGGAGAACGAGATGGTCGCCTTGTCGGTCGCGGTCTTCCACACGGCCTTGCTTCGCACGAGACCGATGGGGCCATGCTCCTTCGAGATGACCTGCGCCACGAACTTCGCGAGGCCCTGAACCTTGCTCGGGTGCGGCTCGGTGCGAAACGTGACGTTGAACTTCTTGAGGCTGCTGACCGGGAGGATGTGCTGCCCGATAAGCTGCGCGAGCGGCTCCTTCGTCTCGTCGTCGGCGACGGTCGGAAGGTCGGTCTGTACCTCGCCGACGAAGATGGAGTCGGGCAGAACGCCGCCGTCTTCGAACTCCCACTTGTTGAAGGCGAGTTGCCAGTGCGACTTGTCGACGACGATGCGCCGTGCCCACTGACGTGGATCGTCGGTGCCCGCCTCGGCGAGGAAGTTGCCGAGTAGGTTTTTGAATGCGCGCTTCGCGAGTCCCAGCTCGCCGACTCGACCGCGTTCCGAGCGCGCCGACCAGGTCAGCTTCTCGACGCATTCGCGGTTGCGCACGAGACGCGGCGGCGCCTTCTCCGGCGGGGCCAGCCACTCGAAGTCGGGGACGAGGCCGATCTCGTACAGCGACGCACCGATGGCCTCCGCATCGTTGCCGTTCACCTTGGCGGTCAGCAGGAAGCGCACCGTCGAGAGCGCGTCAGCGAAGGTCCAGGGGCTCTCGGACTCACGGAGGCGACGGAGCGATTCCTGGACGGAGCCGCGCAGCGCGGGCGGGATCCCTTCGACGAGCCGCTTGATGAGCGCCTCGTAGAGGCCCGTGACCGAAACCTCCTCGAACGTGGCAACGCCGAAGGAGTCCTCGGCCGAGGCACGAACCTCACTGGGCACGAACACGAGGAGCGGCTGGCGCAGTGAACCATCCGCGTGCGGGTTGCGCAGCTCGACGAGCTTGGTGCTCGACACCGCGAGCTCGGACGGGATGGGCAGCTTGCCGTCGGTGAGGACGACGACCGTGGTGCTCGGCAGCTCGGCGCGGAGACGTGCGCAGAGCCGCACCATCAGCTCGGCGTCGAGATCGCTCACCCGCATGCAGTGGCCAGCGACACGGGTACGGAGCTGCTCGACGAGCAGCGGGATCGCGACGTTCTCCAGCTCCATTGTGAGCTGCGCCTGCGTCAGCTCCTGAAACCCAGCGCTCACGGCTGTCCTCCTTGCGCCGTGCCGCCTTCGGCGATGCGGTACCTCGGGGTGATGGTCTGTGTGACGTAGGCATCGGAGAGGTCGCGGTAGAAGCCGACCTCGCGGAGCCGACCCGTGAAGGCGCGGACGTTATCTCGGAGCGCGCGGCGGTCCTCGATGCTCGTGGTGGCGAAGCCATCGCCTCGCGGCAACTGGTCGATGTAGATGCCGTAGCGTTCACGCAGGAACACGAGCAGCTCGTCGACGCGCAGCTCGCCCGTGTGGAAGCCCTCGGCGCCGCCCGGCTTCAGAACGGCGATCTGGAGCAACACCTCGAGGAGGCGGCTGTCGAGCACGAAGCGCCGGGGCGCGTTCTTCGTTCTGCCCTGTGCGAGCGCGGCTCCCGAGCGGTTCTTGAGCAACAGCGAGTCGAGGCACTCAACGATGTACTGGCGGTGGAAGCGCCCGCGCAGCGCGACGATCATCTCGATGTAGGCGTCGAACTCGGAGAGCCCCATCTCCGTGACCGCCTTCAGCTCGGGATCGAGCTCCGCGTCCTTCGCGCCCGAGGTCTCCTCGACCAGGCTGGAGATGCGCTGTCCGAAGAACTTCTCGCGCTCGGCCTTCAGAGGCGCGTCGAGAAGCTGCAGGACCTCACCGACCGAGAAGTCGCCGCTCGTGGGCTTCGAGAGCTTGCCACGCCGCACGAGGTCGGTGGCGAACTCGTCGAGCTTCTTCGTCGCGAAGTAAGCGCGCACGAAGGTCGGAATGCGGCGGTAGTGGGTGTCCGCGCTGCGCTCAGCGAGCGTTGCCATCGGCGTACCGGGCTGGCCGGCGACGTCGACGAGGAGGCCCACTCGATACGGGCAGTCGCCGAACGGGTTGTCGGGGCTCTTTGCGTTCATCGGGCACGCACCCGTCGCGCACGTCGGATCGGAGCCCTTCTTGCGCACGAGCGCCGGCAGGAGCTTCAAGAGCCGCAAGTGATAGAGCCCGAGGTGAAAGGCGATGAGGACCTTCAGGTAGTCCACCATCACCGAGCGCGGGATGAAGCGCTGGTAGAACAGCAGGCGCTGGATGTCCTCGGCGAGGAGGTCTGCTGCGCCCACGCACAGCGGGGTGAAGGACTCGCGGCCGGACTTGGTGTCGGGCGCGTCCTCGACCTGATCGAGCAGCCGCAGGAGCGCCTGCGTCTCCACGTCGAGCACCGCACCGCCGTCGGCCTTGCCCGTGACCTTGTCGTGGCCCTGGAAGAAGAAGTGGTTGAGGTGCTCGATAGCTTTCTGGCCAGCACCGTTCCGGGCGCCATAGAGCATCTCGTAGAGGTGCTGCGCGGCTCCGTAGTCGCGCGAGTGCTTGGGATTTCGGAAGCGGTATGTGAAGCCGTGCAGCGGGCGCGGGGCAGCTACCGCCTGGTTCGCCTTTCCCCGGTTCACGACGTCGAGCAGGTGGGTCTCGACCCAGCGCTCGAGGACCTCGCGATGGTCCTTGAAGCCCGTGAACCACTCCGGGTGCTCGAGGAACTCCTCGACGAAGCTCTCGACCGACAGCTCTACCTTACGCCGCAAGCGGCTCGGGAACCCGTTGTGCGCGAGCCGCGCGAAGAACGCGGTGAGCACTCGGTCCATCTCGAGCTGCTTGAAGTCGAGGTAGCTGATCTTTGGCAGCCGGAACTCTCGATCGCGCTTGGACAAGGACATCAGACCGCTCCCTCCCGAGCGCGCGTCATCTCGAGGCGGCCGTCGGCCTGACGAGCGACTCGGTAGAAGTCGTGGCCCGACGTGCTGAGCAGCACCTCCTGATAGGGCGCGGAGCCAAGCTGGTTCTTGAAGACGGCGAGGCTCAGGTAGTAGCCGCGCTCCTCCTCGACGCTGGGACGGTAGCCGTCGTTCAGGCGCTGCAACATCTCGTACACGTCGAGTGACACGAGCAGCTCGGCGTCGAGGTTCTTGTCCTGGTAGCGAAGCACGAGGCCAGTGGGCATGTGCTCGACGAAGCGGGAGCGCGAAGCCTGGTCGGCCAGCGCCAGCGAGAAGCGCTCGCGCGGGTACAGCCGGTACGAGCGCACGCTTCCGCCGTCGACGCGTCGCACCTCGAGCGCGAGGTGGTTGCCGATGCGCTCGGGCCGCGTGAGCCCTTCGCCACGATTGATGGCGACGAGCAGCGGCTCGAGAAGGCCATCTGGCCTGCGGTCGCCGCGCACGACGGCGAGCAAGTCGTCCGCCGTCTTGTAGGGCAGCATCGAGCGCCATCCCGTGTCGCGGCGCTCGAAGAATGCGCGCCGGCGCGCCATCGCGATGAAACGCCGGTGAGCCTCGGCGCGATGCGTGCTCACCTTGCCAGAGACGTCGCGCGGCAGCTCGTCATAGAGGCTGCGGAGGATCTCGCGGTCGTAGTTCCCACGCTGCTCGAAGCGGAACAAGCTGCGGTCCTCGGTGGGCGAGACGAAGTCGAGGGCGCGGTCGAGACGCGGATCATCGGCGTCAGCGACGTCGACCTCGGACAGCAGCGTCAGGAGGCGGTCCGCGTTGGGCGCGTCGCCGCCTCTCCAACTGTTGAAGTAGAAGCCTTGGATGATCTCGTTGCGCTGGCCGGTGCGGTACAGCTCGTGGATCTCGTCGCAGTCCCGCGTGCCGACGAGTGTGTACGCGAGCGCCGAGCGCAAGTCGCGGAGCGTGATGTGGAGCCGCCCCCGCAGATGCGTGATGGCGTAGAGGCTCTTGAGGCGCTCGACGACGTGCTTGCCCGCCGTCTCGTCTTGGATGGTCTGCGCGTTGTGGAACGCGTAGCAGCGTTCCTTCAAGTCGCAGCCGTGGCACGGCTCCCAGAACTTCTCGTGCGTCATGCGGTTCACGAGCCGCTCGAGGATCGAGTTGTCGAAGCCCTGCGGATCGACCACGACGCTGCGGAGATTCAGGTTCACGACCGCGACGCCTTGAGCGGGCTCGCCGGTGCGGAGCCCGTCCTTCACGAGTGCGCCGAGCGCCTCGAAGTCGGCGCGGTTCGACTCAAGGAAATCGACGAGGCGGCCCTCGTTGATCGCGATGAGGCGCGTCTCCTTTGAGACGAGCCAGGTCGACGAGTCCTTGCCCTTGAACGGCGCGAGAAACGCGCGGAGGACGTCGTCGTTCTTCTGGTCGCCCTCGTCCTGGCTGCCGTCGTAGTTCGAGAGGAACGTGCGGCCGCGCAGCTCAAAGCGCGCGCCGTTCAGAGCGGGCGCAACGATGGCCTGCTCATCCTTCGCTGCGCGCTCCAGCTTCTGCAGGAACGCGGTCTTCCCGTCACCCGCGTTGCCCGAGATCACGACGAGCGAGAACTCGCCCGCGAGCACTGACGGGAGGAGGTCGCGGTCGAGCGCGGTCTCGACGTAGGTCTGCTCGCTGATGACATCGAGTCCGCGCGTGCCCGCGTTGCTCCGCTTGCTCTGGCTGTAGACGGTGAGCAGGTGACGCACGTAGGGGTTCGTGTTCGGCGGAATCGGAGTCTCTGGGCCGCCGGCGCCCTTGCCATTGCCGCCGTCGCCCGGAACGCCCCATGCGGGTGGCACCGGGGTCGTGGGCTGCGGTGCCCGTCGTGCGGCGGGCACGTTGGCGAGAGCGGCTTGCAGATCGGCCGCGGACGCGAAGCGATCAGCGCGCTTGGGCGCGATCGCCTTCAACATGATGTCGGCGAGCTCGGGCGCGATGTTCGTCAGGTTCGACAGCTCGCGTGGGTCGGCGGCGGTCTTGCCCGGCGGTGGGATCTGCGCGCCGTCCCACGGGTAGCGCCCGGTCACCGCCTCGTAGAGCGTGATGCCCAGAGCGTAGAGATCGCGGTCCGCGAGATCGCTCGTCGTCGGCACAGCTTCGAGGTCGAGGTCGGGCGGGAGGTAGCGACGAGAGCCGCCGCCCCGCTCCCCGCCTGCGCCGAAGACGGACACGTTGAAGTCGATGATCTTCGCGCCGCGATCGGTCCACAGCAGGTTGCGGGGTTTGATGTCGCAATGGAACACGCCCGCCTCGTGGAGGTGAACGAGGCCCGACACCACCTGGCGCGCAAGCTCGAGCGCGTCCTCGGGCGCGAAAAGACTTCCGTCGATCATCTCGCCGACGTCGAGGCCGTCGATGTACTCGAAGACGATGAAGGGCGGGCCGTTGCCGGGGATGAAGTCGGCGTCGATCACCTTCACGACGTTCGGGTGATCGGGGATTCGAAGGAGCGTCTTGTACTCCTTCTTGAGACGATCGACGGTCGAGACGCGGTCGCGCAGCACGAGCTTCATCGCGCGCGAGACGTCCCCCAACGTGTCGATGACCTTGTATGCAACGCCGAACGAGCCGGGCTTGCCGAGGCGCTTCTCGACGACGTACTTCGGCGTGATCTGCGTCTGAGGCAGCAGGTTCGAGTAGTCGAGCTGGGGCTGGGACGCCTCGACGGCGGCTGCGGAAGGAGTCGCGGCGACCTGCGCGACCGAGCCCGCGCTAGGGTCGAGGATCATCTTCAGCTCGGAGATCGCCCAGCCCGGCGTCGCTCGCTGATCGGGCTCGAATGCGCAGAGCTTCTGGAGCCAATCGTCAAAGCCCTTGGCCAACTCGGGGCGCGCGGCAGTCGGCTTCACCGCGAAGATGGCCTTCTGCTCGAACAGCTCGGTCGGCGTCTTGAAAGGGCGCTCGCCGGTGAACAGCTCGTAGAGCACGAGGCCGACGCTGAACATGTCCGAGCCAGGCGTCGCGGCGGCGGGTTCGCCATGGATCTCCGGCGCCATGTACTTGGGCTCGAGGTCGTCGACGATCTCCTGCGCGATGGTGCGACTGTGGTCCGTGCCCGGGCGAGCGAAGTCGAAGCCCGTGAGCCGCACGCGTCCGTCAGTGCCCACGAGGATGTTCGACGGTGAGATGTTCCGGTGAACGACCTTGTGCGTCTGGAGGTGCGCGAGCGCCGTGAGCAGGTCAGCGGCGATGGTGGTCTTCTGGTCCAGCGTGAGGGCCAATGCCGGCTTCTCGATGTGCAGGCGCAGCGCCTGTCCGGGCACGTCCTCCGTGACGAGGAAGTACTTGTCCTCTCCCTCGCTCGTGAAGAACTCGCGGACGCCGACGATGCCAGGATGGCCGGGCATGGAGCTGAGTGCGCGGTACGCGGTCGAGATCAGGAGCTTCTGCTGCTCGCGCTCCTCCGGTGGCTTGTAGGGGTCTGCCTGGTACGCGCGCACCAGCGCTGTCGCGCGCTGTCCGACGATCGTATTGAAGGCGCGGTACTCGACGTAGCTGTCGGTGCCACCGAGCTTCTCCAGCACCTGCCAGTTGCCGAAGCGCTGCGGGCCCGAGCGCGCCTTCGCGACACCCTGGAGCGCCTTGATGATGATGTTGTGGTGCGCGCCGATGTTCTTCGACTTGCCCGCAGGGATGCGCGTGCCGTTCTGAAAGAACGCGGCCGCCTTCTTCAGCGTCGTGACGTTCGGCGCGTCGCGCCCACCCTGGTCGACGAGCGTGGCGTCGGGTGCGGTAAGCACGACGGCGGCGTCGACGTAGATGTCCTCGAGATCGCGACGGCCAGGCTGGCTGCTGGTGATGATGCCCTTCACCGCCTTCGCATGACCACGCAGCTTAGCCAGGGGCGAGCTGAAGGGCTGGCGGCCCTCCGGGTACCACTTGGGCCCGTAGACATCGATGAGCCCGCGCGTGCCCTTCACGTCGACGAGGTAGACGGCGTGCGGCGCGACAACGGCGATGTCGATCTCGAAGGCTTCGCCGTCGCGGGGAATCTCAAAGTTGTGCAGGACGAGGTAGCTCGCCGGCAGGTGATCCCGCAGGTACGCGATGGCCTGGCGTTCGGCCTCGTTCACCGGCTCGCCAATGGGGATCACCGTGGCCATCAGTTCGCTCCCTCCTCAAGAGCGCGCTCGATGCGCGCGATGGCTTCGTTCTCCAACGCGACCGCACGGTGGCGCGCCTCGTACGCGGATACGACGAGCTGATGGACCGCTTCCTGGACGGGGCGAGGAGGAAACGGAATTGGGAGAGCCGCGCGGAACGCGTTGTGATGGTCTTGGAGCTTCGTGCCAACTGACAGAGAACGAAACAGGCGAAACGCGGTCTCCGATCTCATGAACGCATACAAGCACCCGCGGAGCAGCTTCGACTCGTCTGCGATGATTCGGAGGATGTGCTCCGAGTAGGCGATGTCGAGCCCCGCACCCCACGCGAACTCCGCACGGCAGAAGAGCTCCGTCTCGCCGAGGGTACCTTGCGCGGGAACCAGAACTGTCCCAGCGGGCACGAACACGTCGCTGTCGGCTCCTCGCCGAGCAATCCACCGCCCCTCGGGCTTCAACCAGAAGAGCTGCTTCTGTCCGACGAGCATGGTCCCGTGCTCGGGTGACGCATCGATTCGCTTGAATCGACCACCGCGCTGCAGACCGCCGGGGACGCACAGATCTCCGAGAGAGCGCCAGGGGCCTCGCTTGATGCGGTCGACAAGCGCCGTGTAGCGCGGGTTGAAGTTCAGTGCGCGCAGGCTCTTGACGTTCGGACCGTCGATGACGAAGCCGAGGTCAGGACCATCGGAGTGCCACTCGTGGGCCGAGACGTCCGCCAGGCCGACGGACTCGAAGAGTACGTTCGTTGCCTCGACCACTTTCCGCTCGTAGGAGTCGAGCAGCTTGATCGACTCATCGATCTCCTTCCCGATCCGGTCCTCAAACACCTCGCCGAGTCGAGGTACTCCCACGGCGCCAACGTGGTGAGGCTCGATGTGCTTGATGTTTCCGCCGTAAATTTGGCGGCGCATCGCGACGTATCCGTGGCGAGAGCGAAGAAACGCATAGAGGTAGCCAAGGGGCACATTGCTCGCGTCAGCTTCGATGCGGATGAGGTCGTGCGACGCGCACAGTCCTTCCATCGACCCGCGAACCAGGATGGCCCTGCCCAGACTCATCCCCGAGCAAGTCACCAAGACCATTCCGCGTCGAAGCTCCAGCTCTGCGAGAAGCTCGCCGTGGGATGCGGCGAGGTATCGATCAGAATGAATCTCCGCGCGCTCGAGCTCCGCGGGCGAAACATACGGCCGACCCAACTTCGGATCGGTGCAGAACGTGCGCGTGAAGATGGGGCCGCGAAAGACGCCGCGGTCGCGGCCCAACGTGTCGAGCCTCGTCTTCTTCTTCGAGGGGAACGAAGAGAGGACGCGCCATGCCTGCTGATCTTCAGCGAGGTGGAAGCCGCCGTTCAGTCTTGATCCCGCGGCGATGACATCGCGTGCCTTTACGGAGCCGACTCTCATTTGCCGGGCTCCTTGGTGCGACGACGAAACTCGCGGTATGCGTCTGCGATCTTCGGGAGGTCGTCGTCAACAACCTTGCGCTTACGCCGCAGAGTCCGCGTGACAAGCTGGCCGCCGACCCGAATGCGCTCGGTCTCCTCGGTGTCCTCGAAGACCTCGTCACCGGCGGGCGTGCGCACGTAGAGCGTGTTTCCTCGGCGGTCGACGCCCACCTTCTCCGCGACAGCCATGAAGATCGGGTAGTTCGGTTCCTTGCCGAGGTCCGCCGCTTGAATCTCTTGCTGCGACTTCTTCTTCAGGAAGAGCAGGCTCGTGAGGATGTTCACGTCCGCTTCGGAAATGAAGACCTCTACTGGAAGCTCGACGCTCGCGAGGATCCAGCAGTGTCGGAGCAACCACGAGCGGATGTACTCGTCGCCCGGGTTTCCCAAGATGCCGTTGGGGACCACGATTCCGGCGCGACCTCCAGGGCGTAGCCAGTCGACGCAGCGCTCGAGAAACAAGACCTCCGGCGCGACGCTCGATTGCAGCCTTCCGGTGTTCCGGAACGATCCTTGCTCGGTCTGCTCCCAACTGTGAGCGAGTTCGAAGTGCTTGAGGATGTTCGGGTCGGTGATGGGGATTTCAGAACCGAAAGGCGGATTCGTCATCACCACGTCCATCGTGCCCAGCTCGGCGACCTTCTTCGCGTCGGCGAGTCCGGGCAGATGGCCAGCGGGGAACTCGAGCGAGTTGATGTTGAAGAGGTTCGCTTCGGCGTTGCTCGCCATCACAGCATTCATCTGTGCCGCGCGCACGAGGAACGGATCGAAGTCGGCGCCGAAGAGGTTCTTCTTCACGAATTCGCCGAGCCGCTCCTGGATAGAGATGAACTCCTGCGTCGACTCTGCGCCCGGCTCGATCCCTTTCTCCTCTTGGAACCTATGGGCGAGATGCGCGAGCGTCGCGGTAAGAAAGCCGCCTGTGCCGCACGCAGGGTCTAGCACCCGCTCATTGGGCTTCGGGTCGAGCATCGCGACCACGAGCTTGATGGCTCCTCGCGGGGTGAAGTACTGGCCCCGGTCCCCGCGCAGGTTCGTGCCGACGATCTCTTGGTATGCGGTGCCCTTCGCGTCGACGTCGGTGCGACCGAGGTCGTATTTCGCCAGCTCCGAGACCATGAACGCGAGGGCGCGGTCGGAGAGCGTAATCTCCTCGTTCCCTCGGAAGACCGTCCGGTACTTCTTCTTCACGTCTTCGAAGAGCGGGAGGATGCGCTTGCGGATCGCCTTCTGCCCTTCGGCATCGAACTGCTCGTCGATGAGCTGCCGTTGACCGTTGATGGTCTTCTCGAAGCGGCCAGCCCAGAAACGGCGTGCATCGTTCGGCTGTCGTTCGTCGTGGAGCTTCGCGAAGATCAGGTAGAGGAACTGCCAGAAGGCAGCGTCCTTCGGCATGCCCTCATTGCCATGGATGAAGTTGTGGCAGCGCCGAAAGGCGGTGCGCAGCATCTCGGGATCGGCTCGACGGAGCTTGGCGTGTGACGCAACGTCACGGGTTCCAATGGACTCGTCGGAGAGCGGCCAGTCGCCGATCGGCTTGAACTTCACGTCGAAACGGGTGCGCTCGACGCGGAAGAAGAAGAACTCAAAGCCGTTGGTCCAGAGGCCGTACTTGCAGTCCTCGCACGCCGTCATCCCGGCCTTCAGGAGCTCGAGGTCCTTCGCGGCCTGCTCGTGGTCGCGCATCTTGTACGCGCCCTTGTCACCGAGCTTCAGCTCCTTCTGGCAGACGACCAGGCGACGCACGTGCTCGGGCGTGTGTTCGGCGCCGGGCTCGAAGATGGCGATGTCGATCTTCTTGTTCGATGCCGTCGACCTTCACCTTGAAGTCGGGCTCCATGTCGTCGACAGAGATGCCGTACTCATGGAACAACGCACGCGCGATGCGCTGCCGAACGCGCTCCTTGTCGCTCTCAGCGACCGGCTTGCCCGTGATGTAGTCGAGGATCTTCCCGTCATCGATCTGGGTCGAGTCGTCGCCGCTCCCCTCAACATCGGGAGCCGTGTTCGTGGTCTTCTTTTTAGCCATTCGAAGTTCTCTGCGTGCGCCGTCCCGGCACCGTAGGGGCACCGAGGGTGCGGAAAGTCTTAAGTACCTCCTGCGTCGCGTCGGCAGAGAGGCGAAACACCGTCGAGATCGCACCGAGGCAGTGCTGCGTCGCTTCGGTGAGTTGCGCGCGCGCGATCGAACCGGACCACCGAACGCTGCGACGATGCGCGAGCTGGGCGTTCTGTTCCCACCGGTACTCCGACGCGACTTTGCCAAGCCAATAGCGACGCGCGTCGGGCTCGATCGTCATGACGTCGTTGCCCACCGCCATCGTCGAAGTGATCGCCCGGAGCATCGCCGCCCAGGCGGTGAGGGTTCGCCGCAACCGCGTTGGGTAGACGGCGATGAGGCGCTCCTCGAAGGCGCGCAGCTCGGTGAGGCCGGTCAACGCGCCGGTCTCGCCCCAGGCGACTCCCACAAAGCCGTCGTCGAGGAACGAGCGAATCTCGCTCCCCCGACTCCCGGCGCGCACGAACCAGACGCGGTTCGTCGCGGCAACATCACCAACGTCTCGACGTTCAGCCACGCTGTGGCTCCTTCGATATCTCGTCGGACGACGAGGCGGCGCCGCCGTCCCGGACCCAAGCATCAACGTCCTCGCGCTTGAACTTCCAGAAGCGGCCGACTTTGTGGCCGGGCATGCCCTTCGAGGTGACCCACGTGTAGACGGTGTCCTTGCTCACCCCGAGGTACTCGGCGATTTCGTCAACTGAGAGCCACCTGTCGTCCATGCGCGTCCTTGTAGCCGTGCCCGGCTGACTGCTTCCTGAACACGATATCAGGGCGCCAGGTCGGCTGCAATGGGGTTTGCTAGGGTTCGTTTGGGTTGACGCCCAAATCCGCCGGGGTTGGGCGGGACAGATGGGGGTTGAGCCGGCGCCGCCTGGGGGACGTCGGACTCCCGAAGGGCACGAACTTCGCCCACGCCGCCCGCTGCTCGGCCCACGTGCCCGCGTGGGCCACCGCCCGGAGGGTCCGCTCGGCCATCGGCTCAGCGCCGTCGACGGCTTCGAGGGCCAGCACCTGCTCCTGGAGGTCGGCGGCCAGCATGAGCAGGTCGAAGAGCTGCGTGACGCGGGCGCGCGTGAGCCCCAGCTTGCGCGCCAGGGCGGCCTGGTCGGCCACGAGCCCGCGCTCGATCGCGGCCTGCAGGTGGTGCGCAAGCGCGAGCTGCCGGGCGACCTTGGCGGGGCGTCGCACGGGCTCGGGCCTATCGGGCGGCGGCGTCGGGGTGAGCTCCACGCTGCGGCTCCGGCGCCAGAAGATCGGCTCCTCGATCACCCGGTAGTCGCTCGGCGTGTTCTTCCGCGCGCTCTCGTCGCTGGTCTGCCGGTCGCTCACGCTGCCTCCTTCGTGCCCGAGGCGGCGCCGAAGTCGATCAGCTCGACGCGGCACGTGCCCTTGCCCTCGTCGACCACCACCTTGTCGATGAGCGCGCGCAGGAAGCGCCCCTGGTTGTCGGGCGACATGTTCACCCAGACCTTGGCGAAGTCGCGGAGCGCGGCGACGAACCAGGCGTGGTCCTTCCTGGCGATCTCCAGCTCGGCGGCGTCGCGCTCGAGGTCGCGGAGCTGCTGCTCGCTCGCGGCGAGACGGTCAGCCTCGACGCCGAGCTTCTGCTCGACGAGCTCGCGCGCACGCCCATCGAGGCGCACCAGCTCCTCGGTGAGCCGGGAGGCGTTTGCCGAGCACTCGGCAATCTTCGTCGCCAGCTCCGCGCGCAGCTTGCCGAAGTCCTCACCCTTGCCGGCGGTGAGCGTCTCGAGGTGCATCGCGACGCGCTCGGCCAGCGAGCCGTCGGCGGTCGCGCTCGAGATGCGGGCGACGACGAACTCCTCGAGCGCAGCGGCGGGCAGCGGCCTTCCGGCGCACTGGTCCTTGCCGTACTTCTCACGCCGCGAACAGCGGTAGTACCTGTGCGTCTTCCCGGTGGAGGGCTTCGTCGTCGAGCCCGGGCACATCATCTCGCCGCAGAGCGCGCAGCGCACGAGGCTCCGCAAGACGTAGTCCGGGTTCGTGCCGGTCCACCGCACCACGCGGCTCGTGCCCGCGAGGATGGCCTGCGCGGCGCGGTAGGTGGACTCCTCGACGAGCGGCGGGTGCTCGCCGGGATGCAGCTCCTCACCGTACATCATGAAGCCCGCGTAGATCGGGCTCTTGAGGATGCGGCCGATGCCCTCCTTCGACCACGCGAGCTTCTTGGTGACCTTCGAGCCGCGCGGCAGGAGCATCCGCTCGTTCAGCAGGTGCGCCACCTTCGCCTGCTGTCGGTGCATCAGGAACAGGTCGAAGGCCTCGCGGACGACGCGCGCCTCGAGCTCGTTGACGAGGAGCTTCTTGTCCTTCACCGAGTAGCCGTAGGGCACCGGCCCGCCCGTCCACTTCCCCTTGCGACGGGCACCGGCGATCTTGTCGCGGGTGCGCTCGCTGATCATCTCGCGTTCGAACTCAGCGAACGACATCAACATGTTCATCGTCAGCCGGCCCATCGCGTCGGCCGTCGAGAAGTTCTGCGTGACCGAGACGAACGAGGCGCCAGCCGCTCCGAGGCGCTCCATCACCTTCACGAAGTCGAGGAGCGAGCGCGAGAGGCGGTCGACCTTGTAGACGACGATGACGTCGACCTTGCCCGCCTCGACGTCGGCCATCAGGCGCGTGAACGCGGGGCGGTCGATGTTCGCGCCCGTGAAGCCGCCGTCGTCGTAGCGCTCGTCGACGAGCTTCCAACCCGGCTGGCGCTGGATGTACGCGAGGCAGGACTCGCGCTGGGAGTCGAGGGAGTTGAACTCCTGCTCGAGCCCCATCGTCGTCGACTTGCGCGTGTAGATGGCGACGCGCCTCGTCTCGGGCTCGACGCTGCTCCTGGCAGGGCGCCGGCTCATCGCTCCTCCGGCGCGGGCTCGGTGGTAACCAGCTCGGCCAGCTTCGCCTCTCGCTTCTCGGCGAGGGCGACGAGCCGCTCGAGGTTCTGGTTCAGGCGCGCCAGCTCGCGCACGAGCGACGGCATCGTCGCTTCGTAGTACATCTGGCCCATGCGGGTGCGGAAGAAGTCGCTGCTCATGCCGCGCTCTCCTCGCTCGCGGCGTCGCCGCGCTTCTTGAGCCCGAAGAAGAGGAAGCCGTTCCAGCGCGAGCCAGCGATCTGGTTCGCGATGGCCGAGAGCGTCTTGTACTTGCGCCCCTCGTACTCGAAGCCCTCGACGCAGACCGTCACCTCGTGGGTCTTGCCATCGAAGACGCGGCGCACGACGGTGCCCACCGGGGGCACGCGCGGATCGCGAGGCTCCGTCGTCGCGGTGCTCAGCGCCGCGTCGAACTTCGTCGCGGCGTCGCTCGCTGAGGCAGGTTCGCTCGCGGGCTGCCCGAGACGCATCTGCCAGCGCTCAGGGAGCTGGTCGCCGAGCTGCTGGATGCGCGCGATGGCCCCCTGCGAGAGGTCGCCCTGGAAGTTCGCTTCGATGCGCCAGGCCAGGCGCTTCTTCAGGTACGCCCGGTTCCGCGAGCGGGTGGGTTCGCCGTACAGCTCGCGGTACTTCTCAGCGAGCGCCGGGACGTTCATCGTCTCGAGCGCGGCGAGCTGGCTCGGCATGTCGTCGAGCCTGCGCATCTCGGCGCGAGATCTGTCTGTCGTTTTCGTCATCGTGTCTCCGTGGTTCGCGAGAGCGCCATGCCCACGCGCCTGGGGCATGACGGCTTCTTCCCCCGTGGAAGACAAGGCGAGAGCCTGGGAGAGCGACGACCTCACGACGCACCTCCGCTCGCGGCTTCGCGTCGTGCGCGGCGCTCGCGCCGCCACATGTCGAGCAGCGTCACGGCGAGGATCGAGGCGGCCTGGTCGAGGCGGCGCTCACGGTCGGCGTGGCGCTCCTCGGCGCTCTCGGTGGCGGGTGCGGCCGCGCTCGCGGGCGGCGTCGGGATCGCGTTCATGGGACGGGAAACGCGGCCCCGATGGGCGCGGTGGGACAGGGGGATCATCCGCTGCCTGATGATCCCCCTTGCGCCCGGTGTGCAGTGTGCAGTATCTACTGCACAACACCTCCCGGGCATGCCGTCCGGGACGAGCGAGCGACATGGCCAAGCGAGAGAAACTCGGACATCGCCTCAAGCGCGTGCGTATCGCCCGCGACCTGAGCCTTCGCGAGACAGCGAGCAAGGTCGGCGTCTCGCCGACGTACCTGTCGCGCGTCGAGAACTGCCTCGACCCGAGCCCGCCCACCGAGAAGACGCTCCGCGCCCTGGCCGACGTCTTGGGGGACAACTTCGACGAGCTGATGCAGCTCGCCGGCCGCGTGCCAGAGGACGTCGAGAAGCTGATCAAGGCGGACCCGGACATGCCCGTGATGTTGCGGCGCGCCCGCGAGCAGAACGTGACGGGCGCGGAGTTCCTGGAGTGGCTCGAGACCAAGAAGAAGGGGGGCAAATGATTCCAGAGCTGAAGGTCCCCTTCCTGCACGAGAAGCAGGTCGAGCGCGCGGCCAACGAGCTGCTGCACAAGTACGCCAAGGACAAGGGCAAGCCCGTGCGCGCGCCCATCGACGTCGAGAACATCCTCGAGGGGTACTTCGAGCTCGACCTCGTCTACATCGACCTGCCCGACTTCATCGGCGTGCCCGACGTGCTCGGCGCGACGTTCATCAAGGACCAGCGCGTCTTCATCGACGAGTCCCTGATGATCGAGGGCAAGGAGGGGCGTCTCGCCTTCACGCTCGCCCACGAGGGCGGACACTGGTACCTGCACCGCCCGCTCATCGAGATGGAGCAGGTCACGGCCACACTGTTCGGCAAGGACGACGTGCCCAAGCAGCCCACCATCTTCTGCCGCTCCAGTCAGAAGAAGGCGCCCGCCGAGTGGCAGGCGGACAGGTTCGCCGCCGCGCTCCTCATGCCTGCCGCCGACGTGCGCGCCACCGTGCGGGCGCTCTGCGGAGACACGCTGCCGACCTGGGAAGACGTCGAGGCGAAGCGGAAGGCGCGCGTGCTCGACGAGAAGCTCCGCGACCTCGCCACCGAGGTGATGGCGAAGGGCAACTTCACGAACGTGTCGAACGAGGCGATGCGTTACCGCCTCCTGGACCTGAACCTCGTCCTCGACGCGTCGAACCCCCAGAGGAGCCTGCTGTAGCCGCACGGCTTTGCCGTGCTCGGAGTGTCCACGGTTTAGTTCACAGTTCACAGGAGACGTCGCCCATGCAGCTCACCCCCACCGCCCCCAACCCGACGTCGCTTCGCGGCGTCCTCTTCGCTCGCGAGGAGGGCTGAGCCATGGCCACGTTTACGCTCCGACATTTCTCCAGCGCCGAGTCGCTGCAAGCCGTGCAGGCCAAGTACCTGATGGACCTGCTCGACAAGCACGCCGCCTACTTCGCGACGCGCGGCGTCGACTTCGGCTCGTTCAACGGGCACGGCCCCGACTACGAGGCGATCGCTGCCGTGCTGATGACGCCCGACGAGCAGACGCCGAGCGAGCTGATCGACGACCTGTATTACGTCGACGAGATGGCCACGGCCGACGCGATGGACGGTCTCCTCGAGGCGGCTGCCGCCGCAGGCGTGAAGCTCGACGTCGGCGACGAGCCGACGCCGGCCGACGTCGCGGTGCAGGTGCGGCTGCGCGCGCCCGCCTTGCTCGAGCAGAAGCACGCCGAACACTTCCTTCTGCAGCGGCGCCGGACGTTCGAGTACTTCCAGTCGCCGGACGGCGTCGACACGAAGTACCGGGCGCCCGGAGCCAAGAAGCTGCGAGCCTGCGAGGAGGCGCTCGGCATTCGCCTCGAGGCGATGAAGCGAGGGCGGACCTGCAAGCTCTTCGTGTTCCCGCGTCCCGACGGCGTCTGGTTCCTCGTGCGTCGGGGTGATCCGTTCAAGCGCGAGGGGTCCATCGAGAAGACGGGGATGACCTCGGTCTACTACCGGCCCGAGAAGTACGACGTGCTCAAGTACGATCAGGGGCTCGGCGAGCTGTCGGTGAACGCCGAGGGCAACAAGAAGCTCGTCGCACTCTACCGCGAGCTGTTCGGCGAGCTGCTCTTCGGCGATCCGAAGCGGTTCCCGAACACCGCCAAGTACACGCTCGCGCCCTTGCAGGACGACGGCGCCGACGCGCTCATCTGCAGCGACGTCGAGGGCATCGACACCATCACGCTGAAGGAGGTGCAGATCCTCTGGGGCGGGCCCCAGGGCGAGATCGAGATCCGTCGCGCGAAGGATCTCTTCGAGGCGCTCAAGGGCCGCAAGAAGGAGCTGCCCAAGGGACGCCTCGTGAAGGCGAGCTTCCTCGTGAAGTTCACGGACGCGAAGACGCCGCGCACCGTGACCATCCGTCCCCAGAACATCGCGAGCTACACCCGCGATTCCGACGCGAGCGTCGTCGAGGCGTGGCTCACGGCCCGCGGGTTCGTGAAGACGCCCACCGTGGAGGCGCAGGATGCAGACCTTGCTCCGGCTGTGGCGGTCGCTTGAGGCGGCGCCCTGGAACCGCGCGGTCCTCGCCGAGTGGCAGGAGCGCTTCGGCCAGGACCTCGCGCTGCTCAAGCCCCACCTGAAGCCCACCGGCGAGCGCGCCGGGGTGTTCCAGTGTCCGAACGGCGGCGGCGACGGCTGCCCGCGCCAGGTCCACGAGCGCGACGGCGGGTTCGTCACGGTCTGCGGGAACGTGCCCGCCGAGTGCGAGCCCATCCCGCTGACGAAGACCGAGCTGGCGGTGCTCGCCCTCGATCGCGCGGCGGCCCTGGGGCCCGTCGTGGCGCGCGTGTGTGCCGAGGAGGCGCTCGCGGCCACCAGCGTCGCCGCGCTCGAAGGGCTGCTGCCCCTCGGGGTCCTGGAGCGTCGCGTGGGGCGCACCCTGGTGGTGCTCGCCACCGCCGAGGGGAGCGGGCAGCGCGGGCCGATCCTCGAGCTGCGGCGCGCGGCGGGCGCCGACGCTGTCGCGGTGGTCGTCGCGAGACGAACGGAGCCGCGGCTTGTGGGCGATGGCCACGTTGAGCTCGGGCTCGACGCGCCGGGGCTCCGGCTGCACCGCGCGCTGAAGCTGCTCTGGCCCGAGTCGTGGGCGGCCCGCGCGAAGGCCAAGGAGGCGCTCTTCGAGGACGTCGAGCTGCTGTTCGCCTCCGAGCCGGAGCGCCACGTGGTCCGCCTCAATGGCGAGTTGCTCGCGGCCTTCCGCGTCAGCGACGCGAAGTTCGCGCGGCTGCTCAGGCTCGCGGCGGCGCGGGTGGCAGCCCCCGACGTCGAAGAAGGCGGCTGGCTGAAGAAGGCTCCGCACCTCCAGCTCGACGAGCGCGAGGTGGACCTCGTCGAGCTGCGCAACGCGCTCGTCGCTGACCAGCCAGACGGGTACGCCGGCATGACCGCAGCCGAGCGCAAGGCGCTCCTCCAGTCGTCGACGGACCGCCCAGGGATGCTGCGCCTGCCGCTCAACCCGCGCCACATCCACTTCGACCCCAGCCTCGCGAACCTCCGGCTCCTCGGCGACAAGCAAAATGAGACGCGCGAGGAGAAGCCCGCCAAGAGCAAGCGGAAGACCTCGGGGAGTGACGAGTTGGCGCGCAACAAGACGCAGGCACGCGCCAAAGCGATCAAGATGCTCGGCGAGGCCCGCGCACTCGGCGTGCCGCTCCCTGACGAACGCGCGCTGAAGTCATGAGTCGTCGCGCCCGTAGCGGCCCTTGAAGTTGTCGCGGAAGCCGCTGCTGCCGCCCGGCTCCGGCGTCGGGAAGTCGTCGGCGGTGACGACCTTGGTCTTGGAGAGGTCCACAAGGAACGCGCGGCGCCGCCCGCTGTCGAAGGTGACGCGCTCGCTCTCGGCGGTGACGAACCCGCCCTGCTTCTTGCTCTCGGTGACGAGGCGGCGCAGCGCCTTCAGGTCGACCATCTCGCCCTCGTAGTCGATGCGCTTGCAGTGCGCGCGGAAGGCGTCGTAGGCGCTCTCGAGGTGGACGGCGAGGTGCCCGTCCTCGAACACGTAGTGGACCTTGTGCTTGAGGTCTCCCTGCACGGCCATCACGCCGAGCATCTCGAGGAAGTGGTCGAGGGCGTTCTTCACGCCGTGATCGGTCTCGAGCACGTCCTCGAGGACGGCGTTGACGGCGGCTTCGACGCCGAGCTCGTCGGGGAGCTCGCAGCCGCAGTGCTTGGCGAACTCCTCGAAGAGATGCACGCCGAGCAGCATGGCGGTGAGGTTCTCGACGATGCGCACGGGCACCTTGCGGCCGTCGAGGAGCGCCTTGGCCACGGCGCGCGCGACCTCAAGGTCGGCGTCGAAGTCGCGCCCGAGGCAGAACTGGATGTAGCGCGGGGCGAACATCACCAGGTCCACCGAGCGCAGCTCCTTGTAGGCGGCGCGCGCGGTCGGGTTCTGCGCGAGCGTCGTCTTGTCCGGGTTCGCGGTGACGATGCGCTCGAGCAGCGCGGCCTCCGTGGGACGCGTCTCGCCCGCGACGCAGACGGGCGCCTGCAGGTGGTAGCTGTTCACCTTGAGGTCGGGACGCCCGCGCTCCTCGGTCTCGCCCCGGTACAGCCGACGCAGGTAGCGGTGCAGGGTGTTCAGCCGCTGGCGCTGCATGTCGTAGGGCTTGTACTCGTCGATGAAGACGGGCACCGAGCGCGTCGACGTGAGGAGCTTGAGGAGCGCGAACTCGGTCTCCGTCGCGGAGTACGGCTCGGCGTCGCGGATGCCGAACAGCGGCCACATGATGTCGATGCAGAGGCTCGACTTGCCCGAGCCCTGCGTGCCCCAGACGAAGAGCGTCGGGAACGTGCCGACCCTCTCCATGAAGCGCGGCTTCATCGGCGTAGCGAAGAACCAGCCGATGACAGGCAGCATCACCTCGGGGCGGTTCACCTCCGGCAGGCAGCGGAAGACCGTCGCCGCGACCTCGAGGAACGTGTCCTCGTCGACCTTCACGTAGGCGATGCGCTTGTCGAGCGAGGCGCCGCTCGGGACGTACATGACGGGCGACGGTTCCATGAAGCCGTCCTTTCCGATGGCGCAGTTCGGCCCGAGCCAGACGTGGTGCTCGCCCTTCTTGTAGTCGCCGAGCATGTTGGAGCCCGGACGACGCGGGATCTCCCGGCGCGCGAGCACCCGCAGGAGCCCCTGGACGTTGTTGTCGCTGCCGGTCCACTGGAGGTCAGCGGACGGGAGCTGGCGAATGAGGTCGCGCTTGCTGTGAAACGCGGTGAGCGGGAGGCGTAGCCCCGGCACCTTGCCGTGCTTGTCGGTGAGCGCGTCGCCGAAGATCATCTCGCCGTCCTCGGTGAGGACGCGCATCGTCGGCTCGATGGTGAACGACGAGATGACCTTCGACTCGCCGCGCGCGGTCATGCAGTAGTAGCAGGACGCGTCCTCGAAGATCGCGCCCTCCATGTCCTCGTCGCTGTTCTCGGGATCGGTGCCCTCGCCCTCCTCGCGCGCGGGCGCGGTGGCCGCCTTGGCGACCGCCTTGCGCAGGTCCTTGGCCTTGAGCCCGAAGCGCTTCTCGACGGCGCCGAGGTACTTCGACTGCACCGACGGGTCGCGGTGCGCGATGGCGTCGAGGATGGGCTTGAGCCGGTACTCCAGCTCGCGCGCGGGCGTGTCGGCGGGCACGGCCTCGATGGCCTTCTCGATGTCGAAGACGACGTCGTAGAGGTCGCAGCGAGCGGAGGGCTCGACGTTCACCTTGCAGAAGCCGATCTTCTGGAGCGAGTGGCACGGCGGCGCGATGGAGCCGTCGGCGCGCGCAGTGGCGAGCACCTTCTCGTGGGCCTTGGCGACGTAGCGAACGCCGTCGCGACCGCGCAGCTTGCCCAAGCCCCGGCGGTCGTACTCGAGCACCAGCTCGGTGATCTCATCGAGCCCGAGCCCCTTGTGCGCAAAGAAGCGCACCATGTCGAAGATGGCGACGCTGCGGTCCTCAGCGCCGTGGTCCCAGAGCCGCTGGATGGGGCCGCACATCTCGACCGGGTGCTCCCAGTCGTATTCGCCCTCCGGCGTGCGCTTCGCCTTCGTGGTGCCGGTGCCGGGCGCCGCCACGTTGCCCACCATCGGAAGCGAGGCGCGCGGGGCAGCGACGGGCAGCGTCGACTCAGGCTCAACGTCGAGGCGCGCGAGAAGCTTGTCGTCTTCGCTGCGATCGAAGCCAGAGAGCGCGGCGCTCACGCGGTGCGGGCGGTCGCCCTTGCCGTCGCCCTTGTGGCTGACGGTGCCGATCACCTTGATGATGCGGGCGACGTCGTGGATGGAGTCGACGTGGACCGCGTCGGTCTGCGCGCGCTCGCGGACCTTCGTCTCGAAGGCCTTGAGCCCGGCCTGGAGCCGCTCGCGGCGCTCGCCCTCGAGCGCCGTGGGCGGCAACGCGAACCAGAGCTGCGCGCCGTTGCCGCTCATCATCAGGCGCGGGCGCACGAGCCCCTCGGCCTCGCACCACGCGATCGCCTCGTTCGCGGCGGCCATCGCGAGCGCGAGCTCGGCGTCGGTGCTGGCGGTGTCCTTCGGGCGCACCGGGTCGAGGTCGATGACCGTCGCGGTGATGACCTCGATGTCCTTGCGTCCGGCGCCGGTCTTGAGCGGACGCACGACGTTCGGGGCCGCGTCGAAGAGGCGGCGCGGGCGCGGCTGGATGCCGACGTAGACGTTGCCCGCCGCGTTCGTGCGCACGCACTCACGGACGAATGCGTCCTCGTCGTCGAAGAAGCCGATGCCGATGATGCCGCCCGCGGGGCGGATGACGCGCACCTCCGAGACGCCGTGCGCGCCGTGGGCGAGCCAGCGCCACGTGGCGCGGATGGTGTTCTCGTCGGGGCCGAGCGCGCTCATGCGGCTCCTCTGCGCGTGCCGAGCTTCGACGCAGGGACGCCCAGCACCTCGGCGTAGAGCTTCCTGCGCTCGAGGTGGTGGCGGCGCAGGAGCGGCACCTTCCGGTCGACGAAGTCGAAGAGCGCGGCGTCCGTTTTCTCGGCATGCGGGCGCATCAGGCGCCCGAGGCGCTGCACGGTGCGACCGCGCGCGCGGCCGGGGTACGCGAGAAACACGCGGGAGAGGCGCGGCAGGTCGAGGCCTTCATCGGCGAGGCTCGTCGCAACGATGACCGCCAGCTCCCCGGCGCGGGCGCGATCGAGCAGCTCCTTGCGGACGGCGCGCTTGACCTCCCCGGTGAGCACCGCCGCCGAGACGCCCTCGGACTCGATGGCCTCGGCGAGCGCGTGGCAGTGGTCGATGCGCCCGGAGAGCACGAGGCAGACGTGGCCGGCGCGGGCTTCGGAGACCACGTGCTCGACGATGAGCGCGTTGCGCGCCGGGTCACTCGCGACCGCGGCGAGCATCGGCGCGTAGTCCTCCGCACCGGTGTAGAGGTACTGGAAGTCCGTCTCGATGCTGTGGATGTCGGGCACCGTGAGGACGCCCGCCGCGACCAGCTCGTCGTGCGTGACGGTGACGAGCGGCGCACCCAGGAACAGGTCGAGCAGCGCGGTCAGCCCGTCCTCCCGATCCGGCGTCGCGGTGAGGCCGAGCCGGTACCGCGCGGGGCAGCGGTCGACCACCGAGTGGAACGTACTCGCAGCGACGTGATGGGCTTCGTCGAGGATGAGCAGTCCGAAGCCGTTGAGTAGCGTGTCCAGCTTCGACGGGTCCCAGCGCACGAGTGCCTGGATGACGGCGACGGTCACGGGCGCGGGGCGCTCCTCTCCATCGCCGATCAACCCAGCCTCGAGACCGAGCTTGTCCTTCAGCTCCCCGAGCCACTGCTCGGCGAGGTCGAGGGTGTGGACGAGGATGAGCGTCGGCGTGCGCAGCTTGGCGATCGCGCCCATGCCCACGCGCGTCTTGCCGCCACCGCACGGGATGACGACCGTGCCCTGTGTGACCTTCGCGAGCTTCTCGACCGCGTTCGACTGGTAGTCGCGGAGCCCGAGCGCGGGCACGTCGAGCTGCTCCTCGGGCAGCACGCGTGCGTCGTCGCAGGCGACGATGAGCCCGTCTTGCGCGGCCGCGCGCTTGAGCACGTGGATGGCGCCGCGCGGGAGGCGTAGCTCGCCGCCCGTCTGCTCGACGAAGCACACCGTCTCGAGCTCGGCGCCCGGGTTCAGCCCGAGGCGAAGGCGGTCAAGGAACGCAGGGTTCGGGAACGACAGCATCCGGCACAGGCGCTCGACGACCTTCGGCGGCACCTCGCGGGCGTCGAGGGTCAGCGCCGCGTCAACTCGCGCGCGCATAGGCAGCCTCCTCGAGGAAGCGGGTGATGTTCTCGACGCGCCGGGTGGTGAGCATCGGCGGCAGGCTCTTCAAGAACTTCTTCCCGTAGCCCTTCTCCGCGATGCGCTTGTCGAGGATGACGGCGACGCCCACGTCCGTCTTGCAGCGGATGAGGCGACCCACACCCTGGCGCAGCGCGATGATGGCGAGCGGCACGAGGTAGTTGTCGAAGGCGCGCGGGTCGCGCTCGCAGATGGCGTCGATGACCGGGTCGTCGGGCGGAGGGAACGGCAGCTTGTCGATGACGAGCCCGGTGAGCGCCTCGCCCGCGACGTCGATGCCGGTCCAGAAGCTCTCGGTCCCGAGCAGGATGGAGCCGACGTCCTCTTTGAAGAGGCGCGTGAGCTCGGCGCGCGGAAGCTCGCCTTGGCGCAGCACGCGGTGTTCCCGCCCGTCGAGCCGGTCGTAGACGGCGTTCAGGTTCCGGTACGACGTGAAGAGACCCAGCGTGCGGCCGTCGCAGGCGTCGACCACGTGCTGGAAGATGCGCGAGGCCTCGTCGATGAAGTCGGCGTCGCGCGGATCGGGCAGCCGCTCGGGCACGACGAGGAGCGCCTGCGACGTGAAGTCGAAGGGCGTCTCTGCGACGACCTCGAGCGCGCCCTCGGGCACGCCGAGCTCGCGGCGCACGAAGTCGAAGGTGCCCGAGGTGGTGAGCGTCGCGCTCACGAGCGACACCGACGGGCAGCGAGCGAACAGCTCCTCGCGCAGCAGCTCGCTCACGTCGATGGGCTTGGACCGGAGCTTGGGGCGCCCCTTGTTGTCGAGGTCGAGCCAGTAGACGCAGGCGGGGTTCGACTGCGCGAGCCCCTCGGACAGGCGCGCGGCCGCGGTGGCGGCGTTCTTGGCCACGCTGCGCGCCGTGGCGCGCTCCTTCTTGTCCGCGAGCTCGTCCTCGGCGCGGGCCTTGGCGAGCGCCACGAGCTTGCCGAGGGCGCGCTGGAGGGCAGCGTCGTTGGCGAAGCCCGGCGCCTTGAGCCGCTTCTTGTAGCGGGGCGAGCGGGCGAAGTCGGCGAGCGTCGCGAACAGGCGCTGCGCCTCCTGGCGAAGCTCGCCCGCGAGCTGCTTGTCCCCGAGGTCGGCCGCCGCCGAGGCGAGCCGTCCGAAGGTGTGCTCCGACAGCGTGAAGCCGAAGAACTCGCGGGCGATCTCCGCTGCCTCGTGCGCCTCGTCGAGCACGAGCAGGTCGAACGCAGGCAGCACGAGATCTTGCCCCGTCGCCTGACGCACGGCGAGGTGCGCGAAGAGCATGTGGTAGTTCGTGACGACGATGTCCGCGCCCTGCGCCGTCGCCTTCGCGTGCTCGGCGTAGCAGTCGTCGCGGAACGGGCAGCCGTCGCCCTTGCACTCGTCGGAGCCGACCGAGAACTTCGACCAGACCTGAGCGTGCGGGATGAACGCCAGCTCGGAGACGTCGCCGGTCTTGGTCGCGTCGGCCCACGCGAGCACGTCGTCGACCTGCCGCTGCTGGTCGTCGTAGTAGAGGCCACGCAGCTCGCCGCGCGCCTCGCTCTCGGCCATGCGGTCGAGGCAGACGTAGTTGTTGCGGCCCTTGAGCAGCGCGAAGGTGAACGGCCACGGCAGCACGCTCGCGAGCATCGGCAGGTCCTTCCTAACGAGCTGCTCCTGCAGCGCGATGTTCGCGGTCGCGATCACGACGCGCTTCTTCTGGTGGTGCGCGTGGTGAACGGCCGGCACCGCGTACGCGACCGACTTGCCGGTTCCGCATGGCCCTTCGCCGAGGGCGTGACGCCCGCCGCGCATGGCCTCGTCGACCATGCGGGCGAGCGCCACCTGGCCCTCGCGCATCTCGTACCCGGGGAACCGCGAGGCGAAGAGCCCGCCGTCCCCGAAGACCTCGGAGAGGTAGTCATTCATCGGTGGCTCCTCGCGGCTCGCTCAGGCGAAGGGATCGACCTCGGTCTCGGCGGCGGCAGGCGCGGCGCTCTCCGTCTGGAGCTGCTCGACGAACGCGCGCGCCTTCTCGACCTGCGACGTCGGCAGGTCCTTGATGCGCTGGACGCCGAACTTCGCGAGGAACTTGTCCGTCGCCTCGCGCGGCAGCGCCTTGAGCGCGGTGACGAGCCCCTGCGCGACGTTGGGGGCCACGGTGCCGTCGCCCTTCGCGTCGCTCTTCTTGTCGTAGCTGTCGAGCGACTGGCCACCCTTCGCGCCGCCGCTGTCCCCCTCGCCGGAGTAGAGCTTCGCGAGGTCGTGCTGCGGGAGCGCCTGGAAGGCCTTCTGCTGCTCGACCGAGAGCTGGTGCTCGGGGAGGATCGAGTACGTGGTCTTCGGGTCCTTCGCGGCGCCGTGGCGCTGGATCTCGAAGGCCCACTTCTCGAGGCCGTACTTCTCGCGGACGCGGACGAGGTCCTTGAAGAACATCACGCCCTGCTCGAGGACCTTCACCTCCTTCGAGTCGTAGAGGGCGACGTTTAGCGCGACGCGCAGCGAGGCCTTCGTGCCCGCGGCCTTCATCTTGTCGTCGACCTCGACGTACTTGCCGTCGACGAAGGCCACCTCGCGCGGGTGCGGCTCACCCAGGAAGACGACGACGGCCTTGTCGCCATCGCCCGCGAGCTTGAGCCAGAGCGAGCCGCCCTGGTCGTGCTTCTTCGCCATCTCTTCGGTCTGCTGCCACATGCTGTTCGTCATTGGTCACTGCTCCTTCTTGTTGGGGTTGGTGGTGGTGCTGCTGTCGGTGGTCGTGTTGCGGGTGCTGCGTCGCTCGCGCCGGTACACCGCGATGAGCTGCGTGCCGTCGGCGGCCTCGCCGGCGTCTTCGAGGTGGAAGTCCGCGCCGAGCTCGATGACGTCGTTCAGCTCCCAGCGTCGGAAGAGGCCCGGCAGGCGGATGAAGTCCTCGTCGCCGGGCAGGTCGTGGATGGGGATGGGTTCGTGGGTCATGCGGTCGGCTCCTCCGGGCGGTTCATCCGGTTCGTGGGGAGGCAAACGCGGCCCGCGAGGTCGGAGTGGGACAGCGAGCTCGCGAGGTGCTCGCGGAGTCGGCCGAGCGCGCGCTGGAAGCGCTTGCGGGCGGCGTCGTGCGAGAGCCCGAGGCGCTGGGCGGCCTCGCGCTGGTTCTCGTCCAGCACGAGAACCGCGAGCAGCAGCTCGGCGTCGGCGCCAATGATCTCGGTGAGCCACACGCGCAGCTCGGCGACGTCGTCCTCGAACGACAGCCCCTGCGTCAGCCCGAGTGGGGCTTCCGCCTGCGACGCCTCCCACTCGGCGCGCGCAAGGCGGTCGAGGTGGCTCGCGACGATGATGCGGTCGTCCTGATCACGTACCGGCTCGAAGGTGTCCCGGTAGACGATCCGGTCAGCGTCGGCCCACACGCGGCGTCGGCGATCGATGAGGTCCCGCGCGGTGCTGCGCACGAGCGTCGCGGCCACGCGATGGACCACCTCGAGGTCGAGCCGCTCGATGATGCTCGTGAAGACGTCGGCGAGCTCGGCGATCAGCTCCTCGGGCTGTCCCCGGAAGTTGCGCTGCCGCCGCAGGTAGACGGCGTCGAGGCCGGGCCAGAGCCCGAGCCACAGGAGCCCGCTCACGAGCTCGTGGTGCTCGCGCCGCTGCACGAGGGTCACGAGCACGCCGAGGAGACGGTCCTTCTCGTCGAGGTCGCCGCCCTTGCTCGCGAGGTACTCGACCACCTCGAAGGGTTGGTCGAAGCGCGCGAGCGCGGGGTGCTGCCTTGCCTGTTGAAACGCCTGCTCTGCCTGAAGAGAACGAACGGAACGGTCGAGGGCTGCATGCAGCGCCTCCCAACGTGCGCGCATGACGCGCCGCCTTTCCGGCGGGCGTCAGGCGCTCCTTGGGGCCGTGGTTAGGGCGTCATGCGCTCGGTGGACTTGAGGTGAAGGAGGGCGCCGCGAGCTACGCGGCGCTCGCCCTCGGGAGCGCGGGCACGGGCGTCGGCGGCATCGGCGTGCGCGACGCGAGGACGTTCAACGTGCGGCAGCGGTCGCGGTAGCAGGTGACGGCGACCGTGCTGTCGCCGCTGACGACGACCTGCATGTCGCCGCGTCGGATGGTGAGGCCGTCGCGATCGCGCTTCGCCAAGAGGGCGCCGCAGGCCTTGCAGCGGCAGTCGGTGGCGGTGGTGGACTGGATCTTCATGGGCTGTCTCCTCGCGACCCACCGGTCATCGGCGGGTACGAGGGCAGCCTCGTTGGAGAGGGGAAGGTGGAAGCCAGGGCAGGATCGGGCGCCGGTTCCGGGGTCCCTCTCTCCCCTCCCTGCGGCGAGCGCGTTCGCCGGCCCCTCCGCACCTCCCGGAGGATCGTCACAGCGCGGTCGCTTGCTTGCGAAGGCCCGAAGCAGGCGCGCTCAGCGCTGGGACATTTTGACGGGCCGTGGACAGTCCCAGGACGGCCCTCTGTCCCGTCTTTCTCTTCTCTTCTTCAATAGTTACGTATCTCTTCTCTCTCTGGACAGCTATCGACGGGTAGGTCTACTCAAAAGCGATTCGCGATTTCTTCGCGAGGGCGCCTTCGACTCGTCGGCCCTTCGAAAATGAGATCTCGCTACGCCTGTGGTGCTACCCGTCGGCGGCTGTCCGTGTCCGCGAGGGCGCGCAAGTGCCTGCGGTTGCTGGCGAAAGAGGGCGTTGGCGGCCGGTCGGGACGGAACCAGTAGCTGTCCTGCTGTCCCAGCGGAGCGTGTGGGCCAGGGCCGCGTTCGCGGTGGTGTCCCAGCGCGTCGGGCGAGGTCGCGTTTTCGTCCCCATGAACGCGCGCCAGCCCGACGAGCCGATCCCGTTCCTCACGAAGGAGGAGCGCGACGCGCTCGTCCTCGAGTTCCAGCGCCTCGCTGCCCGCCTCGCGCAGGCACGGCTCATCGCGCCTGCGACCTCGACGCGCCTGATGCGGACCATCCACCGCGAGCGGCGCCTCGCCGATGAACGGCAGGGCCACCTCGCAGACCTGGTGTTCAACATCCTGGTCAGCATCGAGGACGGCACGCTGAAGGAGGGCGAGCACTTCGCCCGACTGCCCGACGATCGCGTGGCCGTCCATCCCGAGGCGGTGGCCACGGCCCTCTACCGGGCCGAGCGCGGACGGCTCCTCCGGCGCGAGCTGCGCGCGCTCCTCGAGCTCGGGTGGCGGCACGAACGCGAGGTCGTGGTCGCGCGCTCCGAGCGCGTGCGCTTCGACCACGAGGGCGACCGCCGCCGCTGCGCCGTCCTCCACCTCCCCTCGGCGCGGAAATTCGTCGGCGGCCGCTCGAAGCCTGTCCCAGCTCGCTGAGGCAACCCGCGTTTCCTTCCCCACCGGCGCTTCGTGTCGCCGGCCAGGAAGCGCATGGCCATCAAGGACCTCGTCAGACCGGAGCTGCCGCCGCCGACACCGGCCGCAGAGCGACCGCCGAACATCACCTGCGAGAAGTACACGCGGGGCGAGGACGGCAAGCGCTGCATCCACTTCCAGCAGGGCGGCACGTGCGCCTTGCCCGACGAGTTCGTCTGCACCGAGTGGCAAAAGCACAACGGGCCGAACAAGCGCTCGCTGCCCGTCGTCGCGCCCGCGCCCGTCGTCGAGCATGCGCCGGCACCGAAGCCCGTCGCGCGCGACCTGTTCGGCAACCCGCTGCCCGAGGTCGCGCCGCCGCCGCCGGCGCCGAAGGTCTCGACGGCGCCTGCGCCGATCGCGCTCGCTCCGAAGCCCGACGCCGACGCGCAGCCCGCAGTCGACGTCGACCAGCTTCGCGGCTTCACCACCGAGGACATCGAGAGCTTCAAGGCGCTCGGCGTCGAGGTGCTGCTGCACTCGGAGACCTACGGCGACGTGTGGCTGGTGCCCGCGTACACGGGCCGCGAGCGCAAGGAGATCACCCCCGAGCACGCCGCGACGCTCGCGCGCGTCATGAGCGTGTTCCCGGGCTCGCACATCGTCTCGTTCGAGAAGACCGCCAAGACCAACAACCCTGAGCGCCGAGAGCGCCCCCTCGAGGAGCGCTCATGACCACCGTCGCCCCGTTCAAGAACCAGCACCTCAGCTACAGCAGGCTCTCGAGGTTCGAGACCTGTCCCCTCTCGTACCGCCTGCACTACATCGAGAAGAAGCAGGCCGAGCCGGGACTCCCGCTCCGCTTCGGCAAGACCATCCACGCCGTTCTCGAGCGACTCATCAAGGAGGTCGTCGATGACGAGCGCACGGGCCCACTCTCCGAGGAGCGCGCCATCGAGCTCTATCGCGAGGCGTGGGGCGCCGAGCAGCTCACCGGCATGGACGTCTTCGCCGAGGGGCTCGCCATCCTCCGGCGCTTCATCGCCGAGCAGGGCGTCGTCGACCACCGCGATGTCCTCGCCATCGAGAAGGAGTTCCGGCTGCCGGTCGGGCCCTTCGAGGTCTTGGGTTTCATCGACCGCGTCGACTGGATCGACGACGAGACCGTCGAGGTCATCGACTACAAGACCAACCACCAGCTCTTCACCCGCGACGAGGTCGACACCTCGCTGCAGATGAGCCTCTACGAGGTGGCGGTGCGCCGCCTCTGGCCGTGGGCGAAGAAGGTGAAGCTGACCTTCTGGATGCTGCGCCACGGCGTCCGGCAGGAGACGACGCGCACCGAGGAGCAGCTCGCCGACGCGCTCGCCTACGTCGAGACGCTCGGGCGGCAGACGGAGACCGCGACGGAGTACCCGGCGCGCCTCAACAGCAACTGCTCCTACTGCGACCACCGCAGGCAGTGCCCGGCCTACGCTGACGCGCTCAAGGGCAAGCGCGAGTTCATCGTCGAAGACCTCGCCGATCTCGAAGGCGTCGCCCGCGAGCGCGAGGAGGTCGCGCGCCTCGCGAAGGCGCTCTACGCCCGAAAAGAGGAGCTGGAGGACATCCTCAAGGCGCAGCTCAAGGAGCGCGACGAGCTGGTGCTCGGCGGCGTCCGCTACCGGATGTTCGCGACCACGAGCCTCGACTACCCGCTCGAGCCGACGCTCTCGCTGCTCGCCGACGCGACGGGGCTCTCGCGCGACGAGGTGCTCGGGAAGCTCGGAGCCATCGACAAGAAGGCGCTCGACGCGCTCCTCAAGTCGCTGGGCAAGAAGCTCGACAAGCCGCGCGTCTCGCTGCTGAAGGCAGAGCTCGAGGCGCACGCCGACAAGCGCATGTCGCCGCGCCTCTGGGCGAAGGAGGTGGCGTGATGCTGCTCCCGCCGCCCCTCGCTCCGGCGTCGGCAGCCGCCGCGCCCATCATCCCCCACGACGCTCCGCGCCTCGCACGCCGGGCACCGAAGACGACCATCGCCTTCGTCGACCTCGAGACCACCGGCCTCGATCCATCGCGGCACGACATCATCGAGGTCGGCATCGTCCGCGTCGACGCACGCACGCTGGAGGTGCTGGACGAGCACGAGGCGCTCGTCGCGCCCGAGCGTCTCGGCGAGGCGCAGCTCGACGCGCTGGCGATCAACGGCTTCACGACGGCGGCGTGGGAGCACGCGCTCCCGCTCCGCGAGGCGCTGCTCGAGGTAGCGCCGCTCCTCGACGGCGCTCTCGTCGCCGGCCACAACGTCGGCTTCGACTGGGCCTTCCTCGAGACTGGCTTTCGACGCACCGGGCTCGCGCTGCCGAACGTCGACTACCACCGGCTCGACACCGCGAGCCTCGCGTGGCCGCTGGTGGTCACGGGCGAGCTGCCCTCGATGTCGCTCGATCCGCTCGCGAAGCTGCTCGGGCTGGAGCGCCCGCATCCGCATCGTGCGCTCGCCGATGCCCGCTGCTCGCTGGAGGTCGCGCGGCGTCTCGTGGAGCGCATGCGCGCGGGCGGTGTCGTCACCGGGCTCCCGGTGGATGAACGGCAGATCTGCGACGCGCTCCTCGGCCGCCTCGCGCAAGGCCGTCGCCAGTACGGTCCGTGGCGCCTCGACGACGGACGCGACTACCCGAGCGAGGCCTACGCCGAGGTGCTGGACGGCCTGCACTACACCGCCGCCGAGCTGGTGCGCCGTCGTCGCATCGAGGCGGGTCGTCGTCGCCGCGTCTACGTCTGCCATCCCTTCGCGAACGACCCGGCCGGCAACATCGAGCGAGTCCGCGCGATCAGCCAGTTCCTCATCGACGACGGCGTGCTCCCCATCGCGCCGCACCTCTACCTCCCGCAGCTCATCGACGAGGCAACGGGCCGCGAGCAGGCGCTCTCGCTCTGCCTCGAGCTGCTCGCCAACTGCGACGAGGTCCGGGTCTTCGGCGAGCTCGTCACCGAGGGCATGGAGCGCGAGCTGCGCGAGGCGAAGCGGCTGGGCCTGCCGGCTTACTTCGTTCGCGAGGTGCGAGCATGAGCGGCGCGCACTCTCGGAGGAAGGGCGCCGGCTTCGAGCGCGAGCTCGTCCAGCGCTTCCGCGAGGTCATGCCGGACGCGACCATCCGGCGCGGCCTCCAGTTCCGCACGGGCGAGGAGACGCCCGACGTCGACTGCCCGGTGTTCTGGCCCGAGGCCAAACGCGGCAAGCAGCCGAACGTCCGGGCCGCGCTGCGCCAGGCCTCGAACGCCGCGCCGCCCGGGCGCATCCCCATCGCCGTCATTCGCGACGACCGCGCCGAGCCGTTCGTGGCACTGAGCCTCGACGACTTCCTCGAGTTCGTCGCCGAGTGGTGGGCGCGGAGGGACAAGTGAAGAGCGCCCTCCGCAACGACCTCGAGCGGCTGCGACGCGACGCGCTCTCCGTGCGCCACCGCCATGCCTTCGAGGCGGGCCGCGCCAAGCAGCCCGCCATCGCGACGCACGCGGACGCGGCCTCCGTGCTCGCCATGCTCGACGACGAAGCGGAGGGCACCTACGCGGCGCGCGAGGCGCTCACCGAGGCGATCATCCGCGAGCACCGGGCGAGCCGCGCTGCGGTGTGGGCGTCCATCCTGCTCGGCGCGTTCAAGCCGATGCTGGTGCGCCTGCGGGGCCGCCTCGTCAGCGACACGGTGCCGGGCGACGAGCTCGACCAGCTCGTCGTCACCGCGTTCCTGGCGGCGCTCACCGAGGTGCCGCTCATGGACCGCCTGCCGATGCGGCTGCGCCAGCGCACCGAGCGGCAGGTGTTCGCGTTCCTTCGCAAGGAGCGCGAGCAACGCCACCCGGGCATCGACGTCGAGGAGCTGGAAGACCTCGACCCGGACGCCCTCGCTCCCCGTCGCGCGCGCACGGACGAGGAGCTGTACGACCTCGCGCTCCTCATCCAGCGCGCCGTCCAGGAGGGAGTCTCCACGAGCGGGCTCGACGTGGTCGAGGCGACGGTGCTGCGCCGAGAGCTTCTGCGCGCGTACGTCGAGCGTCTCGAGCCTGACGACGACGTGGCCCGCGAGCGTCTCTACCAGCGCCTCAAGAGGCAGCGGTCGCGCGCGATGCAGCGCTTGAAGTCGCTGCTCACCACCACGTCCCCGATCCAGCTCTCCATCGGCTTCTGAGGGCACATGGCGAAGAACAAGCACGCGAAGATTGGTCGTCCCACGAAGGGCGAAGGCCCGAAGCTCTCGAACCCCGAGGAGGTCGAGCGCCTGCTGGTCGAGGGCGAGGTGGTGCCCGATGAGCACGGCGAGGCGAAGCGCGTCTGGCTCACGCAGAGAGATGTCGCCGCGAGGTTCGGGGTCGCGGTCAGCACCATCGCCGCGTTCGCGAAGGAGCACCGGACCACGGAGCGTCGCGAGGAGCTGCGCGCCCAGCTCGAGCCACCGAAGGCCCCGCCGCCGCCGAAGGTCGAGCGCTCCGTCGAAGTGCCCGAGCCCAGCGACGTCGTGCGCGCGAGCGTCGAAGACAGCGCAGAGTCCGCAACGGAGAACACCGCACCCTCGGATGAGCGTCGTCGACCCGGCCGGCCTCGCCACCAGCAGGCGCCGGTCATCCCGTTCGCCGAGCTGGATCGGCTGCTCGTCTTCGGCGAGGTGTCGATGAACGACGACGGCACGTCGAACACCGTCTACCCGACGTACCGCGAGCTGGCCGAGAAGTACGGGGTCGCCCCGAGCGTCATCGCCGACTACGCGAAGAGCCACAACACAATGCACCGCCGCAAGTACGGCGAGCACCGCATCGAGGCCCGACGCGACGAGAAGATCATCGAGGCACGCGCGACGGCCGAGGCGATCACGGTCGCCGAGATGCTCGCGCTCATCGACGAGTTCCTCATCAAGTTCAGGGAGGCGCTCAAGGAAGGCCGCGTCCGCACCGACAGCCCGGCCGACGTCAACACGCTCATCCGGCTCAAGTCGTTCCTCGAGGGCGGCGCCGACTCGCGGCAGGAGATCCGCCACATGCTCTCGCTCGAGGTGCTGTCGGAGAGGCACGAGCGCTACCTGCGCGACCTCGAGTCCTCGACGCCCGCGATGGCCGGCGTCATCGACGTGCGCGGTGAGGCGGTCGAAACCGAGCACGGGAAATCGAACAGCCTGGCGGTGTTCGGTTGCCCCCCTCGCGTTCGATTCGGGACGGCGAGGCGGAACCGAACCTGTCCCAGCACCTGCGCGACGAGGTGCGCCGCCTCGTGCGCCTCGCCCGCGAGCTCGCGGAGCAGATGGGCGCCGACCCGGACGACGCCGAGCTGATCGAGAACCAGGTGCTCGGGGCGGCGGCAGCCGTCGAGGCCGCGCTGGGCGCGCACGAGGCCGCCGACGTTGGCCCACGTGGCGCGAACGGCGAGGAGGACGAGGGATGATCGCCCCCGGCGCGGCCGCACGCCCGCGCGGCCAGGACGACGCGGCCAGCAGAGCCTCGCAGACGGGCGCCCACGAGGCCCACAGCGGGCCGGAAGAACACGCGCCCCTCGCGCCGACCCCGGGATTCCGCGGCCTTACGCCGCCGCCCAGCTTCGAGCGCTCGAGCACGACGAGCTCACCGCGGCGCGCGCCGGAACACGCCGGCAGCCACGCTCGCCAAGACAGCGCTGCCGAGCCGGGCCTCGCGCGCGTCGACGGCGCCGATCCACGGAAAGCGGCGGTACGGCTCCCCGAGATCGGCGCGTTCGAGGCGCTCGAAGTCCCCGAGAACGCGCGCTGCACCGGGCGCCAACCGCCGCTTTTCTCTCTTAGCGGCGGTTGGCACGCGCCTTCGTGGACCACGCCTACCATGCCGGCCCCCGGCGTCGGCATGCCGGCATCGGCCTCCGCACGCCTACAACCTGCCGAAGGGGGGGAGGGGTCCGTTTTTCGTGGCGCCGCGCGCCCGCCCCAGGGTGCCTGGGGCCGTTTCCGAGTGGGTCAGTTTTGGGAAACCGAGCAGCCCCGCGATTCGAAACCGAGCGCCGAACAAGAAACCGAGCACGCGCGCGCGTTCGGTTCTGCTCGGCAAGTGGGTCAGGGGTGCGGCGCGGGCTCAGCAGACCAGCCCCTGGACCGCGCGAAGCAGCTCGTCGTCGGTCGGGTGCGTGTAGATGCTGGTCGTCACCACCGACTTGTGGCGCGCGAACTTCTGCGTGAGCCGGAGGTCCTTCGACTGCGCGGTAGACGGCGCTGCAGGCGTGGTGGCGCAGCGTGTGAAAGCCCACGTGGCGCTCGAAGCCGGCGCGCTCCTGCCAGACCGCGAAGAGGTGCCGGAGCTGGCGCGCCGAGAGGCGCCGTCCGAGGCGGCTCACGAAGACCGGCGTGGTGGGCGTGATGGTCTCGCCCGATCGCTTGCGCGTCGTAAGGAGCCGCTCGAGCTTCGCGCGCACGGCGTCGGGCAGCAGCACCTCCTGGGCGACGGGCTCCTTCGCGGAGCGCTTGAACACGCGCAGGGCGACGCGGCGCTTGGCGCGTCCGGCGTCGTCGAACACGTCGCCGACGTCGAGCGCGAGGAGCTCGTGCTCGCGCAGGCCCGTGCCCATCGCGAGGCTGAAGATGACGTGGTCCCGGAAGCCGTCGACGTGCTGGCCGGTGACCTTGAGCAGCGCGCGCTGCTCGGCCTCGGTCAGCGTCTTCACGGGGCGCGAGATGGTGTCGGCGTAGGCGGTCATGGTCGCTCTCCTTGCGACCCATACAGGCTTCCGTTCGCGACGAAGGCAAGGTCGCTCGCGACGACCCGGAGGGCGGCGTGACGCTCGGGATCGTCAAGCGCACCGAGGAGGAGTTCCAGCAGTGGCTGATGACGGAGCCGGGCTTCGTCACGGCGCTGATGGCATACGACGACGAGCCCATCGTCCTCGAGGCGTACCAGCGCGAGTTCCTCACCAATCGCTCGCGGTTCCGGTGGGTCAACAAGAGCCGCCAGGTCGGTTTCTCGTTCCTCTTCGCGCTCGAGGCGCTCGCCCGCTGCCACCTGCGCAGCAAGCACACGGCGGTCTTCGTCAGCTACAACATGGACGACGCGAAGGAGAAGGTGCTCACCGCGCGCCAGCTCCACGAGGAGCTGCCGCTGGCGTACCAGAAGCGGCTCGTCGTCGACTCGAAGACCGAGCTGGCGTTCGAGTCGAACGGTGCGACGAAGCGGCTCTCGCGCATCCTCTCGCACCCGTCGAAGGCGCCGCGCGGCAAGAAGGGCGACGTCTACCTCGACGAGCTCGCGCACTACGTGAACGACCGCGAGGTGTACCGGGGCTCGACGGCGCTCATCCTCCGCAGCAACGGGCAGCTCACCGGGTGCAGCACGCCGCTCGGGAGGCGCGGCATCTTCTGGGAGATCGCCAACGAGGAGCTGCGCAAGTACCCGCACCACACGCGGCAGCACGTGCCGTGGTGGCTGTGCCGCTTCTTCACCACCGACGTGAAGGCCGCGTCGGAGCTCGCTCTCGACCTGCCCACGGAGGAGCGCGTCGAGCGCTTCGGGCGGCCCACGCTCATCGAGCAGTTCGACTCGCTGCCCATCGAGGACTTCCAGCAGGAGTTCGAGGGCAAGTTCGTCGACGAGACCTACAGCTTCTTCCCCTACGAGCTGATCCTCCCGTGTACCAACGACGAGCTGGTGCTCTACGACGAGCCCACCAGCGTGCGCGCGCCCGAGGGGCGCATCGTCGCGGGCTTCGACGTCGGCCGCACGCGCGACCGCTCCGAGCTGGCGGTGTTCGAGGAGATCGAGGGCCGCTTCACCGCGCGCATGCTGCGGAGCTTCGAGGGGACGCCGTTCGCCGAGCAGGAGGCCGAGCTGCGGCGCCTGCTGGGCACGCTGCCCGTCGCGCGGCTCTCCATCGACCGGAGCGGCATCGGCATGAACCTCGCCGAGAACCTGTCGCGCGACTTCCCGCAGGTCGTCGGCGAGAACTTCACCAACGAGTCGAAGGAACGCTGGGCCACGGACTTCAAGATCCTGCTCCAGCGCCGCGACGTGACCTTGCCCCGCGACCGCGAGCTGGTCGGCCAGGTCCACGCCATCAAGCGCCGCGTGCTCCCTTCGGGCAAAGTCAGCTTCGACGCCGAGCGCAACGCGCGCGGCCACGCCGACAAGTTCTGGGCAGTGGCGCTTGCCTGCCAGAAGGAGCGCAAGGCGACGGAGCCGCGCACGGGCGAGATCGGCGTGCGGGTCTTGGGGTGAGGTCGACGCCTGCAGAAGGCGACGAAGAACGTCTCTTTTCGCAGGCACTGGCCCGTCGCCAGTGGTCGTGACTTGCAGAAAGCGACGGAATGAGTTACTTTTTGACGGTAACGACCATGAGCGCCGCCGCCAGCTACATCGTGGACCTCGCCGCACGCGGCAGACACCACTTCACCACGGAGGAAGCTGCCGCTGCGCTTGGCAGCTCGGTTCCGACGGTGCGCGCGGCGCTACGTCGGCTCAAGGCCAAGGGCGAGATCGCCGACCCCTACCGCGGCTTCTACGTCATCGTCCCTCCCGAGTACCGGCGGCTCGGAAGCCTCCCCGCCGATCAGTTCGTGCCGCAGCTCATGCAGCACCTGGCAGAGCCTTACTACGTGGCGCTGCTCAGCGCGGCCGAGCTTCATGGCGCCGCCCATCAGCGCCCGCAGGCGCTTCAGGTGATGGTGAGGACCAACCGGCGAGCGATCGAGTGCGGCGAGGTCCGAGTCCAGTTCATCGCCCGCAAGGACATGGAGAGCACCTCGGTCGTCGAGAGGAAGACTCCGCGGGGCCTCCTCCGTGTCGCATCGCCCGAGGCGACCGCGCTCGAGCTGGTGGGCTACGCCGACCAGAGCGGCGGCCTCGACAACGTCGCGTCCGTGCTCGCCGAGCTCGCCCCTGCCATCGATGTCGAGCGGCTGGTGTCGGAGTGCGGGAGGAGCCCCATCGCCTGGGTGCAGCGCCTCGGCTACTTGTTGGATCTGACGGAGCACCGCGATCTCGCCGACAAGCTCGCGCCGGCTGTGGTTGCACGCGCCAAGGATGTCGCCCCGCTCGTGCGCGCGAAGAGCCGGAGTGGCGCGCCACGGGACGAGCGCTGGAGACTCGCCGTGAACGCGACCGTGGAGCCGGACCTGTGATCCCCAAGGACTTCATCACCGAGTGGCGCGACCGCGCCCCGTGGGTGCTCGATAGGCAAGTCGAGCAAGACCTCGTCATCTCTCGCGCGCTCGTCGAGCTGTTCTCGCGAGCGCCGATCGCTGAGGGCCTCGCGTTCCGAGGCGGCACCGCGCTCTACAAGCTCCACATCACGCCCGCCGCTCGCTACTCCGAGGACATCGACCTGGTCCAGACGAACCCCGGAGGGATCGGCGATGTGCTCGACGCCATCCACGACGCGCTCGATCCGTGGCTGGGTAAGCCCAAGTGGAAGCAGACCGAGGGCCGCGTGACGCTGAACTACCGCTTCGAGTCCGAGGACGTTCCGCCGGTCGGGTTGAAGCTCAAGGTCGAGATCAACTCGCGCGAACACTTCACCGCCTACGGCCTCAAGCAGCATCGCTTCGAGGTCAGCTCGCGCTGGTTCACTGGCACGGCCAACCTGCTCACGTACGAACTCGACGAGCTGCTCGGCACGAAGCTCCGCGCGCTCTACCAACGGAAGAAGGGACGCGACCTGTTCGATCTGGGGCTCGCACTCCAGCGCGGCGACGTCTCCCCCGACCGCGTCGTCGAGGTGTTCGCGAAGTACATGGAGGCGGACGGCGCGAAGGTCACGCGCGCGATGTTCGAGCAGAACCTCGCGGCCAAGAAGAAGGACCCAATCTTCACCGCGGACATGGCGCCGCTGCTCGCGCACGGCCAGTCCTGGGACTTCGACGACGCATTCGAGCGGGTGTGGACGGGGCTCGTTGTGCGCCTCTCCGGCGACCCCTGGAAGGGCGGCTGACGAGCGGGGACAGAACGCCTTCACTCACGATGCATGTGAAGGGCTTCTGTCCCCCTGTCCCCGAAGCCGGCGCCGGGAGGCTTTGCCCTTCCCGGAGGCGAGGCGCGCGGTCCAGATGCTCGGTACCCAGGTGGACTGCCTCCTCGCAGGCTGGCCAAGCGCCTCGCCTCTTTCGTCCTGCGAGGTCCACCATGCGCCGCACCCTCAAGCTCTTCGTCATCCCGGCTGGCAAGCCCGCTGGCGCCCCGCCCGAGCCAGGGCGTGACGTCGAGCTCGAGGCCGCGAGCGACGATGCGCTCCTCGCCGCCGCGCACAAGGCGATCGCCAAGCGCGGGCTGCGGGCGCGCGCGGTCTCCTTCACGCCCACCGGGCTCGTCGCGTACGCGGAGGCCGCGCGGTGACGACGCCCGACGCGATCCACGCCGCCGACGAGCGGCTCCAGACGATCCTCAAGGCCCACGTGGTCGGCGCGACGGTTCAGGACCCGGCGAGCCGCCCCGCCGGCGAGGACACCGCCGCCGCGTTCACCTCGGCCGGCGCGCTCGTCCCGCCCTACGACCCGGAGACGCTGTGCCTCCTGGTCGAGCACTCGAACTCGCTGCGCCAGAACGTCGACGCCTACGCCACCAACATCGACGGCAACGGCTACCGCTTCGACGCGGTCATCGACTTCGATGCCGAGGACGCGCGCTCGAAGGTCGCCGACGCCATCACGCTCGAGCGGCTCGCCGCGCGCGACGCTGGCACGCTGCCCGAGGGCGTGGGCCTCACGCCGACCGCTGACGAGGTGTCGTCGCGCTTCGCCGACCTGCGCCAGCTCGCCCGCGTGGAGCGAGCGCGCCTCGATGCCTTCTTCGACTTCGCCTGCTTCGACCACTCCTTCGTCGATCTGCGCCGCCGCACGAGCCAGGACCTCGAGGTCACGGGCAACGCCTTCTGGGAGGTGCTTCGCGACGGCAAGGGTGACCTCGCGCGGCTCGTCTACGTGCCGTCGTACACGGTGCGGCTCCTCCCGCTCGATCGCGAGGCTGTCGAGGTCCGCGAGCGCGTCCGCGTCTCGCCGGTGAGCTTCGACACCGTCAGCGCGCGCCGGCGAATGCGCCGCTACGTGCAGGTGCAGTCCACCGAGTGCGTGTACTTCAAGTCGTTCGGCGATCCGCGCGTGGTCTCGCGCTCGACGGGCCGCGTCTTCAACGACATCGCCGCGCTCAAGGCCGCGAAGTCAGACGACGGCCCCGCGACCGAGCTCCTGCACTTCGCCATCCACTCGCCGCGCTCGCCCTACGGCGTGCCGCGCTGGGTGGGCACGCTGCTCTCCGTCCTCGGCTCGCGGCAGATGGAGGAGGTCAACTTCCTCTACTTCGAGAACAAGTCCGTGCCGCCGATGGCGCTCCTCGTGTCGGGCGGGCGCATCTCCGAGGCGTCGGTGCCGCGCATCGAGCGCTTCATCGAGGAGAACCTCAAGGGCAAGGCGAACTTCCACAAGATCCTCATCCTCGAGGCGGACGGCGCGGGCACCGGCGACGGCGGGCGCGCGAAGATCGAGCTGCGGCCGCTCACCGACGCCCAGCAGCAGGACGCGCTCTTTCAGGTCTACGACGAGCGCAACATCGACAAGGTCGGCAGCGCCTTCCGGCTGCCGCGCCTCTTGCGCGGCGAGAGCAAGGACTTCAACCGCGCGACCGCCGAGAGCGCGCTGCGCTTCGCCGAGGACCAGGTCTTCCAGCCCGAGCGCGACGAGTTCGACTTCCTGATGAACCGGAAGCTCCTCGCGGACATGGGCATCCGCTTCTGGCGCTTCCGCTCGCAGACGCCGGTGACGCGCGACCCCGAGCGCATGACCGAGATGGTCGAGCGGCTCGTGCGCGTCGGCGTGCTCACGCCCGAGGAGGGGCGCCTGCTCGCGGGCGACATCTTCAACCGCGAGTTCAGGAAGATCGGCGACGACTGGACCAAGCGCCCCATCACCCTGACGCTCGCGGGCATCCAGACCGGCGTGGAGGACCTGAAGCCGAAGGCCGTGAATCCCGAGGCGCTGTTGCCGAGCGCGAAGCAGCTCCTCGCGCTGCGCGAAGACCTCCGTGCCGAGGAGGACCGGCTCGCCACGGGACGCCTCGACCTCGCGCGACGGTACCTGGAGACGGAGCGTGTGAAGGTCCCGCGCGAGGAGTTCGACGCGTGGTTCGGCGAGGTGCGCGATGCGCCCTGAGCACCACCGCGCGTGGGTGCAGCAGGCGCAGCTCGACGCCGAGCGCGGCGTCATCGCCTGCCGCATGTGCCAGCGCCACGCGGGGCTCGACGAGACCACCACGCTCTGGCGCAACGGCCTCTTGGTCTTCGCGCTCTGCGACCGCTGCGCCTCCTGCCACGACGTCGTGTTCTCGCCGACGGAGGCGGGCGTTGAGGTGCGCGCCAGGCGGCGAGCCCCGCTCGTCATCGGAGGCGGGGCGTGAAGCTGGTTCCCTCGACCAAGCGCCCGTGCCGCCTCGAGCGCGGCGAGATCCGCCGCGTCCCGCAGGACCGCACGAACCTCCTCGTCGGGTACCATGTGTGCTGCCTGCGCTGCGGGTTCAACACGCGCGCGCTCGCCGGGACCGATGGGCTCGACATCGACGAGGGTGACGCGCCCGACGACCTGACGTTCTCGAAGGCGCTGCGCTGCACCTTCTGCCGCGTCCTGATGCACGTGAGCCACGGCGAGCTGCGGCTCGAGGAGGACGCCGATGTGCGGCACATCCGCTTCCGCTGATCGGCTCCTCGTCGTTCACGAGGCCCGAGTCGCGGCCGACGAGCTCGTCGAGCGTTTCCTCCGGCGTCCCGTCGCCAAGGCCATGAACCTCGGCACCCGCGCCGGGTTCGATCGCGCCGTGGCGCTCCTGGCCGCCCAGCTCCGACGCGCCACCGGGCGTGCCGACGTCGACGCCGTCCGTGAGGCGATCGCCGTCCTCGACGTCGACTGGGGTCGCACCACGGCCGCCGAGCGGCGCCGCTTGGTCTCTGACGCGATGGCCGCTGCCGGCCGTGCCACAGCGATCGTGCCCGCGCGGATCGAGGCGCCGTTCAACGACGCCGCGCAGGAGGTGGTCGCCGCCACCCGCACCGACGCCCGGCGCGGACAGCGGCTGGCGATCGGCGCCGAGTTCAACGCGGTCGACCGTCGCGTCGTTGCCCACGTGACCAGCTCCCAGGGCAACTTCGTGCGCGACGAGTACGGCCGCCGCATCGAGAGCTTCGGCGGGGAGGCCAGGCGCATCGTCGCCGCCGGGCTCGAGGAAGGCCTCGGGCGTGACGACCTCGCCGAGGCGCTGGAGCAGGCCGCCCGCGCCGCGCTCGTCGACCGCGCCCCGTTCTACTGGGAGACGGTCGCCGCCTCGTTCATCGCGCAGGGCCGCTCCTACGCGCAGATGAGCAGCTACGCCGAGGCGGGCATCCGGCAGTACCGCATCGAGGCGGTGCTCGACGAGCAGACCACGAACATCTGCCGCTACCTGCACGGCAAGACCTTCTCGGTGGCTGACGCCCTTCGGCGCTTCGACCGCATCGAGCAGCTCGAGGACCCCGAGGCCATCAAGCATGCGATGCCGTGGGTCCGCGAGGCCCTCGACCCGGAAACGGGCCGGACCCGGCTTTACGTGGATGGCGGCAGCGGCCGGACCGACCTCGCGGAGGTCACCCGCTCGGCGATGGGCACACGTGACGACCGCGGCGACTTCCGCACCCTCGCCAGCGACAGCGCGTTGAACGAGGTCGGGATCGGCTTCCCTCCGTACCACGGCCTCTGCCGGTCCACGACGCTCGCAGTGGTTTGACTGCCCGCTCCTGGATGTCGTCGGGGGCAGCCGATGCCGGCGTCGCCGGTGCAGAACTCTGCCTCGCGGACTGCGGGTTAGAATCGGCTGATGAAGACGGCCGACGAGATCTTTGACGAGGTTCCCGAGGATATCGACGAGAGCTGGCGGCATGGAGCTCTGGTCGGCGGCATGGCGGACCTCGCGGTCAAGGAGCGAGGCGTGCTCGCCGCCTCGTTCAAGCGAGCCGGGGACACCCTACTTGCCGCCTCGCTCGCTAACGACACTGCGCACGAGCTCCTCTATCCCGTCCTTTTCAACTACCGGCACTCGATCGAGCTGTTCCTGAAGGCGACGGTGGAGCCCGGCCACCGTAACCACGACCTGAGCGGGCTCGTTGAGCACTTCCGTCGTGTTGTCCGTGAACGGCTGGGAGCCGAGGTGCCAGGGTGGATCGTGGAGCGACTGAACGAGTTCCACGATGTCGACGCTCGTTCGACGACGTTCCGCTATCCAGAGGCCGGCGCGGTGTTCAAGTCGGGGAGGCTTCAGGGAGAAGCGTGGGTCGATTTTCCCCGCTTGAAGAACGTGATGGACCGCCTGGAACACGCATTCATGCGCGTGCTCGCTGAGCTGGACAAGAAGCAGTAGCACCCTCAACCCGGAACGGCCGTGGGCCCAGGCCGCGATCGGCGCCCCTCGGACTGCGGCCCGGCGGCGAGTCTGGCGCCGCAACATTGAGTTGGCACGTGTCCCCTCCGCGCGAAGTCGGCGGCTTTGCCTCTGCGGAGGACGACGCATGCCCGAGACGAAGCCGCGCGAGCCCGAGACGACCGCCCCGACCACCGGGGACGGGTCGCCTGCGTCCGGGCCGGGGCGGACCGGGGACAAGACGGCGAAGCAGGACGCGCCCTTCGTGTGGCCGCGCGACCTGAACGCGCCCTCCAGCGACAAGCCCGAGTGGGGCACCGACCCGGAGGCGCTGCGCGATGTCTGACCGCCGCGAAGCCGCCATCACCCACGCGCGCCGTGTCCTCGCGGCGAGCGCCGGTCTGCGCGCCGCGTCCACCGAGGTCGAGAAGACCATCTGGGGCTCGCCCGCGGGCAAGAAGCGCCTGGCGGACCGCCTCGTGGGGATGCTCCCGGCGCACAAGACCTACGTCGAGCCGTTCGCCGGCAGCGCGGCGGTGCTGTTCGCCAAGGAGCCCGCGGAGGTCGAGGTCATCAACGACGCCGACCTCGAGATCGCCGACGCCTACCGGCTCATCAAGAAGCTCACGCCCGAGGGGCTCGCGAAGCTGAAGAAGCTGCCGTGGGTCGGCGACGAGAAGACCTTCAAGCGGCTCCTCGACGTCGAGCCCGAGGACGACGTCGAGCGGCTGCACCGCTTCCTGTACCTGACGCACTTCTCCTACGGGAAGATGCGCGGCAAGAGCTTCAGCCCGACGGTGGTCGGCGTCGAGGCGACGACCATCAAGCGCATCGAGAAGTTCGCGCCGCGCCTGAAGCGGGTGAAGGTCTACGGCGGCGACTACGAGAAGGTCGTTCGAAAGTACGACGGCAAGGACACGGTCTTCTTCCTCGACCCGCCGTACCCCGGCTACAACGTCGACGTCGGCGAGAGCGAGTTCGACGAAGAGCGGTTCTTCAAGCTGCTCAAGTCGCTCAAGGGCCGCTTCCTCATCACCTACGGCATCCGGGGCAAGTTCCCGGAGCTGGTGAAGGGCAGCGACTTCTGGTCGAAGCGCATCCGCACGCGCCGGTCCATCGCGCACATGCGCGGCGTCGGCGGCAGCTCCGTGCTGACGCAGCTCCTGGTCGCGAACTACGAGCCGACCACCAAGGCGCTCGACGACGAGTTCGTCCTCGACGACTGGGACGGCGCGCTCGACGACAGCGCTGACGACGTCGAGAAGGCGCAGCCCTTCGGCACGTTCGGCGGCTCGTTCCACTACGCGAAGCGCATCGTCCCGCTCATCCCGGCGCACAAAACCTACGTCGAGCCCTTCGCGGGCGCGGCGGCGGTGCTGCACGCGAAGGACCCGAGCAACAAGGAGGTCATCGCGGACCTCGACGACGACGTGGTGTTCCTCCACCGCAGCATCAAGGCGATGACGCCCGAGCGCGTCGAGGAGCTACGCCGCCGCTTCGAGTGGACCGTCACGCAGGAGAGCTTCGCCAAGGCGCGCGACATGACGCCGAAGGACGACGTCGCCCGTTTCTACAAGCTCATCTTCGTTCGCACGCATGCGCGCGACTGCCGCCCCGACGGCACGCACCCAGCGCAGCAGCACCTCGGCTCGACCACCAACCCGGAGAAGTATCTCCGGGCCGCCGAGCGCCTGAAGGACGTGAGCATCCTGCGGCAGGACTACCGCAAGACCATCGAGGCCTTCGACAGCAAGGACACCTTCTTCTTCATCGACCCGCCGTACCCCGGCGAGTGGTTCGACAAGGACAAGGTCATCGACCTCAGCGAGTTCATCGACGCGCTTGCGAAGGTCGAGGGCAAGTTCATCGCCGTCCTCAACCCGACCCCGGAGAACGTTGCCGCCTTCAAGAAGGTCGGGCACGTCTTCCGACTGAAGGTGCGCGAGGCCTCGGGGCGCGGCGGCGCCAAGCAGGCCATGCGCCTCTTCGTCGCCAACTTCCCGGTGCGCAAGGCCGCGGACTTCGAGCTCGTCGCCAAGTGCGAGCACCTGCCGCTCGACCCGAGCGTCGATGAGCTGGTGTTCGACAAGCCCTCGCGCCTCGTGAAGGGCATCGACCCGAACGACGAGCGCTTCGTGCTGGGCATCGTGCTCGAGCCCGAGGTGGTCGACGCGCAGGGCGACATCTACTCGGCCGAGGAGATCCGCGCCGCCGCCCACCGCTTCATGGAGGACTTCGGCGGCCTCGGGCTCATGCACCGCCTGCGCGTCAACGGGCAGGTGAAGGTGCTGGAGAGCTTCCTCGCGCCCACCGACTTCACCATCGGGGAGCTCGCGGTCCGTAAGGGCACGTGGCTCCTCGCCGTGCGCGTGCTCTCCGATGAGCTGTGGGAGCGCGTGAAGACGGGCGACCTCACCGGCTTCTCCATCGGCGGCTCGGCGCGTCGAGTGCCCGAGCCCGCGCCCGTTCCGACATCGGAACAGCCGACCAACAACCAGCCCGCCTCGGAGGCCGCCGCATGACGACGCCGATGAACAAGGCGGACGACGGCGTGCATCGCCTCGTCGACATGGTCGTCGAGGAGGTCTCGCTCGTCGACCGCGCCGCCAACAAGCACCGCTTCCTGATCGTGAAGAGGGATGACGCCATGGACGACGACAACACCACCGACACCACGACCACCGACCAGTCGCCGTCCGCTGCGCCCACGGCGAAGCTCGACGACGGCACCGCGCTCGGCGCAGCGCTGACTGCGCTGGAGAGCCTGACCGGGCTCGTCGAGCTGCTCGGCTCGCTCGGCGCAGACCAGGCCGACGCTCGCCTCGCCGAGCTGGCCGAGGAGCTGCGCTCCGTTGCCGAGCAGCTCCTCGCCCGCAGCGCCGGGGACTACGAGGACATCGAGGCACGCGCCAAGGGCGACGCCGAGACGAAGCCCGCGGAGCCAAGCACCTTCGCCGGCAACGTGACCGCCGCGAAGCAGGCGCTCGCGCGTCTCGCCGAGCTCGCGGCCAAGGTGCCCGCGGCAAAGACCGAGACGCCGGCACAGCCGGAGCCTGCGGTCGCCGCGAAGGACTCGTCCGCGACGGCGGCGCCGAGCGTGACCGACTCGCTCGCGAAGCTCGCCGACTCGTTCCGCGCGCTGTCGGAGACCGTGAAGGAGCAGCAGCAGCGGCTCGGGCGCGTCGAGAAGCAGTTCGGACTGCCGAACAGCGCCGCGCCCGCCGAACGCATGTCGAAGGCCACCGTCGAGGACGTGGGATGGCCGCTCGATCTCAACAAGCCCAAGGACCGGGAGAGCGTCGACAAGGCGATCTCCTTCCACGACCTCTGAACCCCGCCGGAAGGAGCCCGCGCCCATGACGTACCTCGACAATCGCACCATCCTGGAGAAGGCCGATCTCGCGCTCGCCGACCTGACGGCGGGAGGCGGCATCCTCAAGCCCGCGCAGGCGCAGAAGTTCATGCGCCTGCTCATCAAGCAGTCCGTCCTCATGCAGCAGGCGACGGTCGTCCCGATGGCCTCGCCGAAGCAGCAGATCTCGAAGATCAAGTTCGGCAGCCGCATCCTGCGGCCCGGCCAGGAAGCCACGGCGCTCCCGCCCGCGCAGCGCGCCGCCCCCGACCTCTCCCAGGTCGAGCTCGACGCCAAGCTGTTCAAGGCCGAGGTGCGCCTCTCCGACGAGGTGCTCGAGGACAGCATCGAGCGCGGCGAGCTGCGCCAGACGATGATGGAGATGATCGCCGACGCCATCTCGCGCGACATGGAGGAGGTGCTGGTCAGCGGCGACACTGCGTCGGCCGACCCGTTCCTCGCCACGATGGACGGCGTGCTCAAGCAGGCCACGAGCCACGTCGTCGACGCGGCGGCTGCGCCGATCTCGAAGGACCTGCTGCGCGATCTCGTGAAGACGCTGCCCAGCGAGTACCTGCGCGACAAGAGCGCGATGCGGTACCTCACCAGCGTCGACGCGGACCTCGACTACCGCAACACGCTCGCCGAGCGAGCCACGGCGGTGGGCGACAAGTTCCTCGAGGGCGACGCGCCGGTCCTCTACTCCGGCGTGCCGGTGCAGCCCATCCCGCTGTTCCCCGAGAACCTCGGCGCGGGGAGCGACCAGACGGTCATCCTGCTCTGCAACCCGAAGAACATCCACGTCGGCATCTGGCGGCAGATCCGCATCGAGTCGGCGCGCGACATCTCCGAGGGCACGCTGAAGATCGTCGCGACGCTCCGCTTCGACGTGAAGTTCGCGGAGGAGACCGGCGTGGCCAAGGCCATCAACGTGCAGCTCTGAGGAGGACTGAGCCATGACCGACACGCTGCTCGTTCGTCTGAAGCCCTACGACCCGCGCCGTGGCCACGTGCTGCGGCGCTACACCTACGCCGGCATCAAGTTCCAGGAGGAGCGCGGCTGGTACCGCGTCGAGAGGCCGGTGGCCGAGTACCTGCGCGCCGTGCGCGAGGTGCCGTCCGACCGCTACGCGCCGCTCGCGTTCGACGTGTGCACCGAGGCCGAGGCGAAGGCGCTCGACGCTGGCGAGAGCGAGGCAGCCAAGGTCAAGCGCAGCGCGACGGACGACCTGAAGGTCGTGCCCGCGCGCGCGGCTGTGACCATCGAGGACCTGCCGCAGAAGTCCACCACGCCGACGCCGCCGACGAAGGACGACGACGGCCCCAGGCGCGGCAAGCGCGAGCGAGAGTGACGTGTACGCCTCGGTTGCCGACCTGCGCGCCGAAGGCGTGACGGCGGCCGAGGCGAGCGACGCACGCCTCGAGCTGCTGCTCGACGAGGCGTCGCGGCTCATCGACCGCGTGACGGGCTGGTTCTTCGAGCCCCGCTCGCTGACGCTGCATCTCTCTGGGCGCGGCGCGCCCAGCATCGAGCTGCCCGTGCCGCCGATCCGCGTGGACCGGCTCCTGCTCGGCATCGTTGAGCTGTCGCTCGACCCGAGCGAGCTGCTCATCGTCGGCGCGCCCGTCCAGCCTGGCTTCGACGGCCCGCGCTTCACGCGCCGCCACGGGCGCGTGTTCCCGCGCGGCCACGGCAACGTGGTGGCCGAGGGGCTCTGGGGCTTCACCGAGGACGACGGCACGCCCACGGGGCGCACGCCGCCCGCGATCCGCCGCGCGACGATGCTCCTCGTCCTGCGCTCGATGGCGCCGCTCGCCGACGACGCCTCGTTCGAGGCGCGCAGCCGCTGGCGCATCATCGAGGAGCGGACGCGCGACCAGAGCTACAGGCTCGACCCCTCGAAGGCTTCGGCGTCGGCGAGCCTCACCGGGGACCCGGAGGTCGACGCGCTCCTCGCGCTCTACGTGCGGCCGACGCCCATCGGAGCGGCGTGATGCGCGGGCGCCTCATCTTCCCGTTCATCGCGGAGCTGCACCGGCTCGACACGCAGGCGATGGCGCTCGGTGATGCGGGTGCGGGCGTTCCGCCCGGCTACGACGACGACTTCAAGGAGTCGATCCTCGTCGACTCCGACGACGACGGCGTCGCGGAGCCCTTTCGCCGCGAGCACCCGCCGGTGCGCGTCCCCTGCCAGGTGGAGCCGGAGGCTTTTGAAGCCTTGCGCATGGCGACGTCCGGGAACACGCCCAGGTCGAGCTTCGATCTGGTCTTCCACTTCAGGGACCTCGAGCGGCTCGGTCTCGTCGACGCTGCCTCGGGCGACGCCCTGATTCGTCCGAGCGACAGGCTGGGCGCGCTCTACGCGCGCGACGGCCAGCTCGTTCAGGCCGTGCGCACGCGACCCGGTCTTTACGTGACCGAGGCGCGTCCCATCGGCTTCGGGCTCCATCGGCGTCGGCCCAGCCGCAACCTGCTGCTCGTCTCCTTCCAGGACCGCGCAGCCGCACGGAGTGGATCATGATGCGAGTCCTCATTTTCAGCGCCCTGGCCGCCCTCTGCCTCGGCGCGCACTGCCGACCCATCGACGGCTGCGTCCGTGGCGCCACGCGCTGCACCAGCAACACGGCCGAGATCTGCGACGCGGACGGCAGCTACCACGAGCTCGCCGACTGCGACGACGTGAGCGAGCGGAGCGGTGCGCCCTTCGTCTGCGCGTACGTTGACGAGGCAACTGAAGACGGTCGCATCACCGGACACACCTGCGTGCCCGCGAGCGACGCAGACGCGGCGGCGGGAGGTGGGCGATGAAGGGCTACCTCCAGTCGCTGCCGGTCGTCGGCAAGGTCTTCCTCGACGTGAAGCCCGAGGAGGTTTGGGCGTTCTGGCGCTTCATGCAGGACCACTTCCGCACGAGCGTCATCAACAAGTCGAGCGCGCTCGAGATGCAGCTCGTCGCGCGCGGGCTCGAAGCGCTCGGCATCCAGAGCAAGGACCGCTTCCTCAAGAACTTCACGACGACCATCGGCCGGCGCATCTACACGCCGTTCGAGGTCGGCTCGCCCAAGGGCGGCTGGGACCTCTGGCACCAGGTCGTCATCTGCGTGCACGAGCACCAACACGTCGTGCAGCACGATCGTGAGGGGCTCTCCTACGAGGTCAGCTACCTCGCGGACCGCGCGGCGCGCGCCCGCTGGGAAGCCGAGGCCTACCGCTCGAACCTGGAGCTGCAGTTCTGGCGCACGGGCACGACGCCCTCGGCACAGCGCACGGCCTCCGTCCTCAAGGACTACGGCTGCCGCGACGCGGACATCGAGGTCACGGCCAAGTCGCTCGCGCTCTCGGCCATCAGCGTGAGGAAGGGCGCGGTCATCAACGAGGCGACGCACGCTGCGCTCGGCTGGCTCGACGAGCACGTGCCGCGCCTTCGCTTCAAGCAGGGGTAAGCGATGGCGGTCTCGCGCACGGGAGATTGGGCACGGGCGCGGCGGCTCCTCACCGCTGCGCCACAGCGCCTGCAAGCGGCGATCGGCACCGCCGTGCGCCAGGAGGCTCACGCCCTGCGCAACGAGATCGTCCAGGGGCTCACGAGCCAAGCGCCGGGTGGCGAGCCACTGAAGCCGCCGTCGCCGCTCACCATCGCCGCCCGCCAGCTCGAGGGCTTCGGCGGGAGCAAGGCGCTCATCGTCCGCGGCGACCTCCGCAACTCCATCACCGTGATCGTGCAGGGCGACGAGGCCTTCATCGGCGTCTCGCGTTCGGCACGCTCGAAGGATGGTGCCTCGATGGTGGACCTCGCGAAGCTCCACGAGTTCGGCGGTCCGCCGGTCATCATCCCCATCACGCCGAAGATGCGGCGCTTCCTGTTCGCGCTGCTCCGCAAGGCAGGCAAGGAGCCCACGGGAGGCGGCGGGCGCGGCGTCATCGTCGTGCAGGTCCCGGCGCGCCCCTTCCTCCGGCCCGCGTTCGACAAGTTCCGGGAGGGCGCCAGCAGGCGGTTCCTCGAGCGCGTCGCCAGGGAGCTTGGCCTCGCGCCCTGATGTGAAGGGGCGCGTCCCCTGAGCACCAGGTCCCGTGGCTTTGCCTCCGCGTGGCCCTCCCGACTCTCAGCTCCGTGCAGCCTGCCGCTGGGCCGTCCAGCGGCGGCGACCTCGTGCGGCTCGTCGGAGCCGACATCGCCAACCGGGTCCGGGTGCTGTTCGGCGGTGTGCTCGCCGAGGTGCTGTCCGTCCGTGACGAGGCCGGGCAGCGGATCGTCGACCTCCGCACGCCGGTCCACGCGGTCGGCGTCGTCGACGTCGAACTGCTGAACCTCGACGCGGCGGGCGACCCGATCCCCGGCGAGTCCGTGGTGCTCGCGGGCGCCTACCGGTTCTCGCGTCCGACCGTTGCGCGCGAGTCCGATCTCACTCGCGTCATCCGGCAGATGCTGCGCGAGCTGAAGCGCCAGGTGCTCGGCAACGTGAGCGCCACGGTCAGCGTCGACTACGACGACACGACGCTCGACGGGCTGAACGTCATCGCGATGGCGAAGGTGCCGTCGCTGGTTCTCTCCGGGCCGACGCTTCGCCCGAACCGATTCTACTCGGCGAACGTCGCCCATGAGGACGTGGTGGGCAGCGTCTCTGGGCCCGAGCTCGTTCGGCGCAAGCCACCGTACACCGTCGACCTCGTCTTCTCGCTCACCGCCGCGTCGGAGCGGACCGCCGAGCTGTTCAACCTGATGGCGGCGGTCGCGACATTCCTGAACCGCAACCGCTGGCTCGAGCTGCAGCGCGATCCCGCCGACGCGTCGCGAGGCACCGTCCGCTGGGAGCTCGACGCCGATGGCGAGTTCCGCACGCAGCTTGCGGGCAAGGACGACGTGCGCGCGTTCACCTGCGGCTTCGTGGTGCGCGGCTTTGACGTCGACGAGGGGCTTCCTCTCGATCTCGGCAAGCGCGTCACCGAGCCCGAGCTGCTCCCGACGCAGGCCATCGCTCCCGGAGGTGCTCCGTGACCGTCTCTCTGACCAACACCAGCGGCCGTTGCCTCGTCTTCGTGCTCGCGCACGAGACGTACTGCAAGGCGCTCGGCGAGTGCCGCTGCGACGTCGAGCAGGGGCGCCGGGCACGGCGCACGGCCAAGTCCCTCACGCTCGCGAGCGACGTGACCAGCCCCGCGCTTGATGACGCGGTGCTGACCATCCCCGACGTCGTGCGCGCGGTGAAGCGCGGCGACCTCGCCGTGAAGCGCCACGTGCCTGAGCTGCCGAAGCCCGTCGTGGCCGCGACTCCACCCTTTCACACGACCTCGCTCGCCGAGGTCATCCGCCCTGACGTGAAGGCGAAGAAGAACAAGCGAGGTGCATCGTGAGCGGACAGCTCCTGTCGTCCAAGGTCGTCATCGTCGAGGAGGAGCCGAAGGTTCGCGGCATCCCCTCGGCTCCCACCTCCGTCGCGGGCGCGGTCGGCGTCACCGAGCGCGGCCCCATCGGCGAAGCCGTGCTCTGCACGTCGTTCGACGACTTCCAGACCAAGTTCGGCGGCTTCACGCCCGACTCGGATCTCGCGCTCGCTGCGATGGGCTTCTTCGAGAACGGCGGGGCCCAGCTCTGGGTGGTCCGCACCGCGCACTACTCGAACGTCGCCAACGCAGCGACCGCCACCGCCGTGCGCGCGGCGGGCTTCCTCGTCGCGGGCGGCGGTCCCACGCCGGGCATCCTGCTCGGCGCCGCGCCTGGGCCCTTCGTGCTGAACGACGGAGACCTCGTTCGCCTCGCCGTGGACGGTGCGCCTGATGCCGACGCCGTGTTCAACGGCTCGGCGGCCGCGATGGCGGCGGGCGGCGCGGGCCCGTACGTGCTCGCCGACGGGATGGAGCTGCTCCTGCGCGTCGACAACGGCCTCGAGCAGACGGTGCTGTTCTCGGCCGCCGACTTCGCTGACATCGCCAACGCCACGGCCACCGAGGTCGCCGCCGCCATCAACGCGGTGATCGTCGGCGGGCGCGCCACCACGCCGGGCGGCATCGTTCGGCTCGCCAGCGACACCGAAGGCACCGCGAGCCGCGTGCAGGTCACCGGCGGTACGGCCAACGCAGTGCTCGCGTTCCCTGGCTCGGCATCAATCGGCGGCGGCAACGTCGCGAACCTGCGGGCCGTCGAGGTCGCCGAGGTGAAGGCCGTCGTCGAGGCGGCGATTCCCACCGTGACCGTCGATGCGGGCATCGGCGGCGTGCTCGACGTGCGCACCGTGGCGACCGGTCCTGGCGCCAGCGTGCAGGCCAACGCCACGACGGCTGCCGCGTTCGCGCTCGACAACGCTCTCCACTCTGGCGCGGCCTCGGGCACCGCCAACGCAGTGCGCGTGGAGGGCAAGGACCCTGGCGCCTACGCGAACCGCGTCGAGGCCGAAGTTCGCGCCGCCACGAACGGCTCGCCGAGCGCGTTCGACCTGCTCGTCGTGGAGGACGGCGCCTACCGCGAGACCTTCCCGAACCTCTCGATGAACCCGAGCGACGGGCGCTACGTCGAGAGCATCGTCAACGACGCGCGCAACGGCTCCGTGTACGTGCGCGTCATCGACCAGCTCCTCGTCGGCGCGCCCCTCCCGCCGCCCCAGACCGTGGCGCTCGCGGGCGGCAGCGACGGACTCGTGGGGCTCGACGACAACGACTTCATCGGCAGCGAGCCCGCCAAGACGGGCATTCACGCGCTCGACCAGGTGCAGGAGCTGTCGCTGCTCCTCGTGCCCGGGCGCGCCACGCCCGCCGTCCACAACGCGATGGTGCGCTACTGCGAGGTCGACCGCGACGGCGCGATCTTCGCGGTGCTCGATCCGCCCGCGAACCAGAGCGCGACGGACATCGTCACCTACGTCGCGACGACGGCCGCGCTCGAGGAGCTCTCCGAGTTCGGGGCGATCTACTGGCCCCGCGTGAAGGTGCTCAACCCGGCCAAGAGCGTGTTCGGCTCGGCCGAGCAGCTCGTCGTCCCGCCCTCGGGCATCGTGGCCGGCGTCTTCACGCGCACCGACTCGGCGCAGCCGGGCGGCGTCTACGACCCGCCCGCAGGCATCGAGGCGGGCCGCATGTTCGGCGTGCTCGGCTTCGAGACCGACGAGGTCTTCGAGGAGAACAAGCGCGACCTCGTCTACCCGCACCGCATCAACCCGCTCACCACGGGCCCGGGCCTGCCGCGCTACATCGACGGCTCGCGCACGCTCAAGGGCAACGGGAACTTTCCCTACGTCGCCGAGCGGCGCGGCGTGATCTTCATCGAGCGGAGTCTGAAGCAGGGGCTCCAGTTCGCGCGGCACAAGAACAACACCGAGGGACTGCGCGCGCAGGTGCGGCGCACCATCACGGCCTTCCTGCTCGCGCAGATGAACAACGGCGCCTTCCGCAGCAAGACGCCGAGCACCGCGTTCTTCGTCGACGTGAGCGAGCAGCTCAACACGCCCACGGTCATCTTCGCCGGCAAGCTCATCGCCCGCGTGGGCCTCGCCACCAACAAGCCCGCGGAGTTCATCATCCTCCGCATCAGCCAGGACACGCGCGCGCTCGAGGCCGAGCTCGCGGCCGCAGAGGGATGAGGAGCTAACCCATGACCGTCATCGGCAACCCGCGCAGCTTCCACAAGAAGTTCAAGTTCGTCGTGGAGATCGACGACGTCGGCCACGCCGGCTTCCAGAAGGCGAGCGAGCTCTCCGTCGAGGTCGCCAACGTGCAGTACTTCGAGGGCGGCTCGCTCATCCCGAACAAGAGCCCCGGGCGCCTCACCTTCTCCGACGTCACGCTCGAGCGCGGCGCCACGCAGGACCGCGACCTCTTCGACTGGTTCCAGGACGTCGCCATCACGTCGAGCGGCCTCGGCCTCACCGACGTGAACTACAAGCGCAACCTCGACATCGTGCAGCAGGACCGCGACGGCCTCACCCTGCGCCGCTGGTCGCTCTCCCGCGCGTGGCCGGTGAAGTTCGTCGCGGGCGAGTGGGACAACGAGAGCGACGAGAACATCATCGAGTCGGTCACGCTCACGTACGACTTCTTCGAGCTGGTGCAGTAGGCGTCAGCCCGTTGATGGTCCGGATGACTCGTCGGGACCGTCCGAACCCTCGGACGCCTCCACATCCACACCGCCGACATCATGGAGAATCGCCGCGTAATTCGCGCGCAGGTACTCATCCGTGAGTGAAACGACCTCCTCCGCAGCACCAGCGACACGCGCGTCCGTCGCGCTCGTGACTTCGCGCGCTGCGGCGTTCAGACGCCACGCCAGTTGGAAGAGATCCTGTGCGATGGCGTGCTCGGCCATTCCGACCATCTCCTCCGGTCGGACATAGAAGCCCGCCATCATCGCGTTGCCAACTGGCTCTACGACACCGTTGTTCAGACACGGTACCGAGCCCTTGCCGGGGAACTCGTGAAAATGGAAGCCGACCATCTCCCTCCATCGCTCGTCTTGAACGCGCCGGAGGAAGCCATCGAACGCGCCTACGGTCGCGATGATCCATCCGTTCGGGCTTACTTCACCCTCTGGCCCGCCCATCGGGAGTACTGCGAGCTGAGCGAGGACGAGCCACGGGTGGATGTTCCCGATCATCGCCGACGGTTCGGGTAGCTCGATCTCTCCGAGCACGCGTCCACGGAAAGACACCTGCAGCCTGGACCCCGCAGGAATGGTCTCGGTGTTCGGCGAGTCCGATAGCGCTTGGTGGATGATGCGTGTGAATCGCGCGGCGTCCCGATCTGCGACCACCCGGAGTGCCCCGGCACCAACGATGTCGCCCAAAGGAAGCATGTCGCTGCGCGACATCAGCGCCTGGTAGGCCTCGTCGAAGTTCGCGATGGTCGACACGATCTCGCCGAGTTCAAGCGCGGCCGCTTTGGCGAACAGCTCGAGGTGACGCGGCAGAAGAAGAATCTCCTCGCGCGCACCAAGCCGGGTGGACAGGAAGCTGTGCTTCAAGAGCCATGCGAGCGTTTCCGACGGCAGAAGCTTCGCCGCAACGTCCTGCCGCAGCGCGGCGGCTCGGTGTGATGCGAGCTGGAGTTCAGCGTCGCTCCCTCTCGTCGCGATGTCCTCGAGATATGCGCGGGCGAGGTGTCGCAGCCCCGCCACGAGATCATGATTCGAGCGAACGACGGCGGTCCACGTCATGTCGACTTCGCTGAGGGTGGTGGTGCTCGGAAACTTCAGGTACGTTGCATCGTCGCCCGGCTTGCGAGGCGGCATGCGGCTTGCGATGGCTCGAAGGACACGTGGCTCGCGGTACTCAATATTGTACTGCCCGCCGAAGTGAGGCTGGCTGCGTGTTGCCTCGAAAAGCTGCTCCATCGCCACGTTGAACTCCCGGTCAGAGAGGAGCTCGAGGTGAACGATCTCGGCGCGCTGGCCCAGCTCCGTCTTCGTCGGCCGACCCGGACGCACCGACAGCGCCTTCCAGGTGTTTGGGTCTAGCGCGAGGACGATGGACAAGGGAGCCGTTGCTCCAAGCGCCAGCAGCTCATCTAGATCGCCGAGCCAAGTGTCATTCAGCTCGGGCACGATCTCATCAAGCAGGAGTACGAGGCGCGTGTCTCCCTGCACCGTCCGTAGTGACGTCGAGAGCCACTGACGAACCTGCTCGATGCTCGTCGCAGTGAAGAGGTTCTTCGCAAATACGGATGCCAGCAGCCGAAGAGGCCCATGCCTGGCGCTGCTCGCGTCGACGTAGAGCGGTATCAGGTCACCGCTCGCCAGCTTCTCGCAGCACTGCCTCAGCGCAACCGACTTGCCCGAGAGCGGAGGCCCCAGGACCACGACCGCCGGCGCCTTCTTGCGAAGCTTGCCGAGCAGCCTGGCGACGACCTCTCGTTCCACCGAGAACCCGCGAGCAAACGGAAGGCCGAAGTCCCGGAGGTCTCCCGTACGTGCTGCAAGCGCATCTGCCGTGTACTTCCGAAGGAAGTCCGCCCACATGTCCGGGTTGGTGCCAAGCAGGCTGCGGATCGCCTCATCGCGCCCGGCAGCCGCGACTGCCGCTGCGCCGCTGACGAGCTTGGCGAACACCTCGTCGTCGATGCCCGAAGGGGCCCAAGGCGCCCCGTCGATGGTCTTGTAGAACTTCGTCGTCGTCCCGTTCGACACGATCACTAGCGGCGGCATCGGCGTGAGCAGGCGCGCGTACGACAGCCCCTGATCGCGATCGTCATCGGTGAGGTCGATGCCTGGGCGCTTCAGCTCGAGCACCGCGACGTGGCCGACGTCGGCGGTCAGGAGTACGTCCGCGCGCCCCTTCCTCTCCCAGCCCTTCCGGCCATCAGCTTGGAGGTCGTGATGCCCGAGGCGGACGGTGAACTGAATCTGGTGCGTCACCTTGACGCCGTTGGCCGGGAACAGGCCCGCCAGCACCGCCCCCAAGTGGGCTTCGAAAGTTGCCTCGTTCATCGTCGCAGCTCCGGGAAGATGTGCCGCATGGTCCCCCATCGCAGTCAAGCCGTACAGCGCGGCCTCGCTGTCCCCTCGGCGGACCTCGGGCGGCTTTGCCCCCGTGGAGGCAGCGCATGGCAGACGTCATCACGTGCCCTTCGGGGCTCCAGGGCCGCGTTCGCGGCATGAAGGTGCGGGAGGAGCGCGTCCTCGCGGACCGCAAGCTCGCCAAGAACGGCGGCCAAGTCGATGAGCTGCTCGCCGCGTGTTGGGAGGAGACCCTCGACCCTGGCCCCTACGCGCTCGCCGAGGGCGCCAAGCTCGATCTCGGCCAGGTGCTCCAGGGCGACCGCTTCTTCGCGCTGCTCATGGTGCGCGCGCTGACCTACGGCCCCGAGTACGCCTTCGGCGTCTCGTGCCGGAACGAGAACTGCCGCGCGCGCATCGACTGGGAGATCGACCTGACGAAGCTCCCCGTGCGCAGGCTCTCCGAGGAGAGCCGCGCCGCGTTCGTGGGCGGGAACCGCTTCGAGACCACGCTGCCCGATGCGGGCAAGAGGGTCGCGTTCAAGCTGCTGACCGGCGAGGACGAGCGGAAGCTGCCGGCGCTCCAGCGCTCGGCCCCCGACAAGCTGCTCTCGGCGGTGCTCGCGTACCGCGTGCTTGAGATCGACGGCGTGGACGCAAAGGCGAAGCGCCAGTTCCTCGATGACCTGACGATGCGCGACGCCGACTTCCTCGTCGACGAGTTCGACCGCGTCGACTGCGGCGTCGACACCACCATCGAGATCGAGTGCCCCGAGTGCTTCCAGACGCAGGAGGTGGAGCTCCCTTTCGACAAGGGGTTCTTCCTGCCGGGCAAGGACAGGACCGCGAGGCGGAAGGCCCGGAGCAGCTCTTCCCCGACGTGAACATGGAGACCTGGCGCGAGGGTCTCTTCCAGCTCTGCTGGCAGCAGCACGGAGGCTCGGGCCTCGCGGTGACGCTGGACGACGCCCTCGACCTACCGACCACCGATCGCGACTGGCTCATCGAGCGGATCGGCAGCCAGCGCGCGCGGGAGGCGAAGGAGCTGGAGAAGGCCGCGCGCAACGGTCGAGGGAGGAAGTGACCCGTGGCCCTCAACAACCTCGGCCTCGGCTTCGTCTTCACCGCGCGCGACCTCGCGTCGGGCGCCATCGGCAACCTCGAGCGCAACTTCATGAGCCTCGACCGCCGCGTCGGGCTCGGCACCGAGAACATCCAGAGCGCGTTCCAGCAGCTCGGCGTGGGCCTCGCCGTCTTCACCGCAGGCGCTGCCACGGTGGGGGCCGCGTTCTCGCTGGCGAACGCAGCCGGCCGGTTCGAGCAGGCTGTCGCCTCCGCAGGTGCCATCGCGGGCGCGACCGCCGAGGAGCTGACTCGGCTCCACGACGCCGCCATCGAGGCGGGCCTCGCCACGCAGTTCTCCCCGACGCAGGCGACGCAGGCGCTGCAGGACCTCGCTGCCGCCGGCTTCAACGTTACTGAGTCGGTCCGCCTCCTGAACCCCGTGCTGGACCTCGCAGCGGGTTCGCTCGGCCAGCTCACGCCCTCGCAGGCAGCGGGCCTCGCCTCGCAAGCCATGAAGGCGTTTGGCCTCTCCATCGACGAGGCCTCCATCTCCGTCGACCGGATGTTGCAGGCGGTCAACGTGTTCGCGCTGGATGCGAGCGAGCTCCCGCTGGCCCTCGGCACCGCGTCGCGCGGAGCGCAGGCTCTGCACCAGTCGCTGTCCGAGACGCTGATCTCGCTGGGCCTCGTGAAGAACGTCGTGCCCGGCGTCGAGCGGGCCTCCACCGCCGTCGCCGTCGCGATGGAGCGCATGGCCGATCCGCGTGTCCAGCAGGCGCTTCGCGGCGTCGGCGTCTCGGTGACGGACTCGCAGAACCGCTTCCGCAGCTTCCTCGACATCCTCGGCGACCTCGCTCCTCAGCTCGACCGGATGAGCGAGGCGCAGCGGTCGGCGTTCCTGCTCTCGACGTTCGGGCGCGAGGCGCTGGGCGGCGTGAACGCCATCCTCACGCAGGTCACGAACGGCGTGCGCACCAACTCCGGGGAGACGCTGCGCGGCGCAGCGGCGATCGCGTACCTGCGCGATCAGTTCGAGAACGCAGGGGGCACGGCCGCGCGCTTCCGCGAGCAGATGCTCAACACCTTCGAGGGGCAGAAGCAGCTTCTCGCGGGCTCGCTCGAGACCCTCGCCATCGTCGCAGGCGAGCCGTTCGCGCAGGTCTTCAAGCCGCTCGTGACGATCGTCGTCGAGGTCGTGAATGCGGTGCTGAACGTGTTCCGGCAGCTCCCGGCACCTGTGAAGCGGGCCTTCGCAGCCTTCGTGGTGGGCGCGGGCGCCGTCGTCGCGCTGGTCGGCGCGGTCATCGCTGCCAAGGCGGGCTTCGCCCTCCTACTCATCGGGCTCAAGGCGGCGGGCATCACGCTCGGCGGGCTGATGGCCACCATCCTTCCGGCCATCCTCATCTTCGGCGTGCTCGCGGCGGTGGTGGCGGGCTTCGTCGTCGCGTTCCGAAGCAACGTCGGCGGCATCGCCGACTTCTTCGCGCGCGTGTGGGACCGCATCAAGCTCGCCTTCCGAGGGCTCGTGCAGCTCTTCGAGCAGGGAGGCTTCTCCGGCGCGGTGCGCGAGGAGCTGAACCGCGCGGAGAACGCGGGGCTCAAGACGTTCCTCATCCGCGTCTACCAGATCGCCTTCCGCATCCAGCGCTTCTTCCAGGGCATCGGCGAGGGCTTCAGCGCCGCCATCGAGGCAGCCGCGCCCGTGTTCGAGGCCTTCGTCGGCGCGCTCACCAGGCTCGGCCAGGCGCTGGGCCTCGTCGCGGGCGAGTCGGCGAACGCAGCGGCGGGCATCCCGTCCGACGACTTCGCCGCGTTCGGCCGCATCCTCGGACAGATCGCAGGCGTGCTCGTCGAGGTCTTCGTCGGCGCGCTCACGTTCGTCATCGACGTCGTCACGAGCGCCATCAACACCTTCCGCTCGGCGATGGCGCCGCTGCAGCCCGTGTTCGACGCCGTCAAGAACGCGGTCTCCTTGGTCTTCCAGGAGCTCGGCAAGCTCGGCGCGATGTTCGGCTTCACGTCGAGCGCCAGCGGCCAGGCGGGCGGTTCGCTCGATGCGCTGCGCTCGGTGGCCGAGTTCCTCGGCACGGTCATCGGCTACGTCGCTGCGGGCATCGCGGGCGCGATCGGCGTGATGGTGTCGTTCGTCGTGAACCGCCTCGCCGTCATCATCGCGGCGTTCCGCTCCGTGGTGGGATTCATCGGCGGCGTAGTCGACATCCTCGGAGGGCTTGTCACCGGCAACTGGGCGCAGGTCTGGGTGGGCTTCAAGAAGGTGGTGCTCAACACCATCAACTTCCTCGCGCAGCTCCTGCTCGGCTTCGTCGAGACCATCGCGGGCGTCATCGACACCATCGCGGGCGTCTTCGGCGCCGACCTCGGCGGGGCCGACGCGATCCGCAGCCTGCGCCAGGACATCGAGCGCGGGCTGCTCGAGGGTGTCGACGAGGTCACCGCTGGCGTGACCGTGGCGCCCGCTGGTTCGACGCTGACGGCCCTCGACGCGGCCACCTCCACGATGCCCGCCGTGGCGGCGATGACGCCCGCCGTCCCCGCCTCGTTTCCGATGACGCCGGCAACGCCCCCGGCCTCGCCGCCCATCACGGTCAACCTCCAGGTGGACGGGACCACGCTCGCCACCGCGGTCCATCGAGCGGACCGCGACACGGCCACCCGCTCGTTCTCGCCGGTCCCGGCGTACTGACAGGAGACCCGAGATGTCGTTCGACGGAGCCATCGCCCGACCACCGCGCTGCGTGCTCGTGAACGTCACGAGCGGCGAGTCGATGGAGTGCCTGTTCAACCCGACGCAGCTCTCGGAGAAGCTGCAAGTGAACTGGAACCGCCTCGCTGTGCCGGGGCTTTCGCATCAGGTGCTCCAGTTCCAGAGCACCGCGAACCGGCAGCTCTCGGGCGTCGAGTTCTACCTGGACCGCTACTTCGCTGCCGAGCAGCCGGGAGACGTGAACATCCTCGAGTTCAGGGCGTTCCTGCGAGCGCTCACCGTGCCGCCCGAAGGTGCGGAGGACGTCGCCGCCACAGCGCCTCCGCGCGTGCTCTTCATCTGGCCCGAGGTCGTCACCGTCGAGTGCGTCGTCGCCAGCGTCGAGTTCACCTACAAGCAGCTCGCGGTCGATGGCACCGTGCTCGTCTACGCGGCCAGCGTGACGTTCGAGGAGATCCTCGACACCCGCGTGACCAGCGAGGAGCTGCGCGAGGCCGAGCTGTAGTCCCCGAGGGGACGGGCAGCGAGGCTTTGCCTCGGCATGGCGCCTCGCACCGGCTCTCGGCACTTGTTCGCGCTCGGCGTGCCCGACGAGCTGGGACGCCGCTTCCTCAGCGAGCGCGAGCCGTACCGCTTCAAGGAGCACACGGACACGCGCGTCCACGTCGTAGCGCAGGGCGACACGCTCGAAGGCCTCGCCGGCCGCTACTTCGCGCCGCTGCCGCGCGCGTGCGGCTTCTGGTGGGTGCTCGCCGACTTCCAGCCCGACCTCATCGTCGACCCGACGCTCGAGCTCGACATGGGTCGGCGGCTCTTCGTGCCCAGCCTGCGCGTGCTGACCGACGTCATCCTCGGCGAGCAGCGCCGGAGGTTCGACGCATGACCGTCGTCGACCGAAGCGGGCCGGGCGTGCGCATCACGCTGCTCGACAACGAGCGTGCGCCGAGCGGCGAGCCCCTCGACCTCGCGGGCCGCATCATCGCCTTCACGTACGAGGACGCCGAGAAGAAGGCCGACCAGGTCTCGCTCCAGCTCGACAACTTCGACCTCGCGCTGTTCGAGCGTGCGGAGCTGGTGGGCGGCGCGACGCTCGAAGTGTCCTGGGGCTACCCCGGCAACATGGCGCCTCCGCGCCGGGTCGTCGTGAAGAAGCTCAAGGGCTTCCAGACGCTGACCATCGAGGGCCAGGCCACGAGCGTCTTGATGAACCGCGAGGCCAAGACGCGCTCGTGGGCGAACAAGTCGCGCGCCGACGTCGTACGGGAGATCGCCGCCGAGCACGGCTACGAGGGCGAGTTCCTCGACGTTGAGGACACGGGCGAGGTGCTCGACACCGTCAGCCAGAGCGCGGAGACCGACGCGCGCTTCCTCCGACGCCTCGCCGCGCGTGAGGAGTACGAGTACTTCGTCGACGACACAGGCTTTCACTGGCGCTCGCGCGATCAGGCCCGCGCGCCGAAGCACGTGCTGACCTGGTTCTCCGACCCGGGGCGTGGCGACATCATCTCGGTCAGCGTCGAGAGCGATCTCCAGAGACGCGCCGGCCGCGTCGAGGTGCGTGGGCGCGACCCGCTCGCCAAGACCACGGTGGAGTCGGCGGCGACGAGTGCCACGGTCGAGCGCGCGACGCTGAGCGACGTCCTCGAGGTGGTCGACCGCGAGACCGGCGAGACCTCGCTTCAGGAGCGCAACGCGACGACCAGCGTGCATCCGACCTCCGCGCCGACGCCTGCAGCCGCCGAGCGCGAGTCGGCCGCACGCTTCCGCCGCGCGGAACGCGAGACGGTGAAGCTCGCGCTGCAGGTGGTGGGCGATCCGACGCTGCGCGCGAAGCAGGTCATCGAGGTGCGGGGCATCTCGAGCCTGCTCTCGGGCAAGTACTACGTGACCGAGGCGAAGCACGTCATCTCGTCCTCGGGCTACCTCGTCGACTTGAAGCTCACGCGCGACGGCACCGGGGCTCGCCGTGGCGCAGGCCCGAACGCGCGAGGGCAGCCGCAAGGCGGCGAGCCGAACCGCACCACGCCGGCGACCGGCACGAGCACCGTGACCGAGCTCGAGCGCGTCGACCCGGAGACCGGTCGCACCGTCGTCGAGTACCGGCACGACGGCAACGTCGTCGGCGTCGAGGACCCGGAGGCCGGCGTCAGCCGCATGTACTGAGGAGCCACGCGATGAGCACCTTCGACGACGACATCCACACGCACGACTCGCGGCTCCTCGGCATGTATGTGGGCTACGTGACGAAGCGCGACGACGAGGAGCAGCTCGGTCGCGTGCGTGTCTGCATCCCCGGTGTGCTCGAGCCCGAGAGCGCCTGGGCATGGCCGCTCGGGACGAGTGGTGGCGGCTCGAAAGACCGTGGCTTCTTCGCGGTGCCCGAGGAGGGCGCCGAGGTCGCGGTCTTCTTCAACCAGGGCAACGTCGACGCGCCGTACTACCTCGCCGCGCACTGGGGGAAGCCGAACGGCGAGAGCGAGGTACCGGAGGAAGCTCAGAAGACCCCGCCCGACAACCGCGTCTTCTCCACGCAGACCTTCCGCATCGAGCTCGATGAGTCGAAGGACAGCCGGAAGCTGAAGCTCACCAACAAGAAGACCGGCGACCACCTCGTCTTCGACGCCGAGGAGAACACCGTGACGCTGCAGGCGACGACGGCGCTCACGCTGCGCGCGGTCGGCGCCATCAGCATCGAGGGCACGCAGATCACCATCGGCGGCCGCGTCGTCCGGCCCATCGCCGCCCCCATCTGAAGGAGACGACCGTGGCCCTCCCGATCTGCCTCGAAATCCCCGAGCTCGGCGATCCGCCGGTCATCACGCTGCCCGGCGGCGTGAGCATCCAGCAGTTCAATTTGATGGAGGCGATTCAGCCCGCGCTCACGCCGCTGATGCCGGTGTTCGACATCATCGACACCGTGGTGGCGGTCTTCAACTGCGTGAAGGCCATCCCGGACTCGCTCGGGCCGCCGCCGGACCCGACCGCGCTCGCCGCGTGCATCCCCGAGCTGGCCGAGAAGGTCTCGAAGCTCTTGAAGCTCATCCCGCAGCTCTCGCTGCCGTACACCATCATCGGCATCATCGACCTGGTCATCGACACGCTGAGGCAGGCGCGCGATCAGCTCCTGCACCTGCAGCAGCAGATGCAGCAGATCCTCGGCGCCATCGACCGCGCGACCGAGCTCGAGGACGCCGGGCTGATGGCCATCACGAGCTGCGCACAGGCGAACGTCGCGACGGAGGCGGCGAACGTCGGCAAGGCGCTCGCGAGCCTCGGGAAGCTCATCGGCATCCTCAACATCTTCCTCGGCATGGTCGGCGCGCCCGAGGTGCCGGACCTCTCGAACCTCGCGGGACGTCCGCTCGACGAGGTGGTGCCGCCGATCGACGCCATCGTGAAGGCGCTCCAGGACGTGCGCAGCGCCATCCCGGTGCCGTGAGGAGGACGCCATGAGCCGCGAAGCCCAGAACCTCCTCATCCCGTTTCGGCGCGACAAGAAGCGCGACTTCGCCGTCGGCAGCGGCGAGGCGCTGCTCGCCTCGAAGGTCCGCCAAGCCTTGCTCACGGAGGGCGCGACGGCGCGCTCCTCGGGGGAGCTGCCCTGGCGCACCAACTTCGGCGCGGGGCTCGCTCTCCTGCGCCACCAGCGCAACGACGCCGCCCTGAAGGAGCTGGCCCGCGTCTACGTGCGCGATGCCCTCAAGCGCTGGGTCCCCGGCGCTACCCTCGTGAGCCTGGCCGTCGAGCAGAACGGTCCGTCCCTCACGCTGCGGGTGCGCGTCCGCGAGCGCGAGACCAACGCGGCCGTGGACGTGTCGATCGAGCGCTGAACTGAGCCGGCGGGGCGCGCCCCCCCCCGCGCCCCCCCCCCCCCCCCCCCCCCCCCCCCCCCCCCCCCCCCCCCCCCCCCCCCCCCCCCCCCCCCCCCCCCCCCCCCCCCCGGCCCCCCCCCCCCCCCCCCCCCCCCCCCCCCCCCCCCCCCCCCCCCCCCCCCCCCCCCCCCCCCCCCCCCCCCCCCCCCCCCCCCGCCCCCCCCCCCCCCCCCCCCCCCCCCCCCCCCCCCCCCCCCCCCCCCCCCCCCCCCCCCCCCCCCCCCCCCCCCCCCCCCCCCCCCGCCCCCCCCCCCCCCCCCCCCCCCCCCCCCCCCCGCCCCGCCCCCGCCGCCGCGCCCCCCCCCCCCCCCCCGCCCCCCCCCCCCCCCCCCCCCCCCCCCGCCCCCCCCCCCCCCCCCCCCCCCCCCCCCGGCCCCCCCCCCCCCCCCCGCCCCCCGCCCCCCCCCCCCGCCCCCCCCCCCCCCCCGCCCCCCCCCCCCCCCCCCCCCCCCCCCCCCCCCCCCCCCCCCCCCCCCCCCCCCCCCCCCCCCCCCCCCCCCCCCCCCCCTCCCGGCGCGCCGCCGCCCACCCCGCCCCCCCCCCCGCCCCCCCCCCCCCCCCGCCCACCCCCCCCCCCCCCCCCCCCCCCCCCCCCCCCCCCCCCCCCCCCCCCCCCCCCCCCCCCCCCCCCCCCCCCCCCCCCCCCCCCGCCCCCCCCCCCCCCGCCCCCCCCCCCCCCCCCCCCCCCCCCCCCCCCGCCGGCCCCCCCCCCCCCCCCCCCCGGGCCCCCCCCCCCCCCCCCCCCCGAAAGGCCCCCCCCCGGCCCCCCAGTCCCGGCCCGAGGCTTTGCCTCCTCGGAGGCATCCCGCCGTGGCCACGCTGCCCGAGTCCGTCGACTACACCGACAAAGACTTCGACGCCCTTCGGGCGCGGCTAATCGCGCTCATCAAGAGCGTGTTCCCGGACTGGACCGACTTCGACGTCGCCGGCTTCGGCAACCTGCTCGTCGAGCTCTACGCCTACGTCGGCGACGTCCTGACGTTCTACCAGGACAACCTCGCCCGGGAGTCGCGGCTCGTCACGGCCACGCAGCGCAAGAGCGTGATGGCCCTGGCGAAGATGCTCGGCTACCGGCTGCACGGCGCGCAGGCGGCGACCGCCGAGGTCTGGCTTCAGCTCGCCCGCGTACCGGTCGCCAGCGTGACTTTCCCGGCCGGCACGGTGCTGCGCACGCAGGAGGTCACCGAGCCGGTCCGCTTCCAGCTCCTCGCGCCTGCCGTCATCGCCGCCGCCGCCGATCCGCCGCGCGCACTGGCGCTCGTCGAGAACTCGAGGGCGCACACGCAGCTCTTCGACGCGCGCGGGCTCGCGGACCTCGAGCTGCACCTCGACTTCGCGCCCTACCTCGACGACTCGGCCATCGTGTCGACGCCGCAGGGCGCGTTCACCGAGGTCGACAGCTTCCTCGACTCGCGGCCCAACGACCGGCACTTCGTCGTCGCCGTCGACCAGAACGACCGAGCCACGCTGCGCTTCGGCAACGGCGTGAGCGGCATGCCGCCGAGCGGCACCGTCTCGGTCACCTACAAGACGGGCGGCGGCAGCGCGGGCAACGTCGACGCCGAGCGCATCGCCGTCATCGAGGGCGCGTTCAAGGACGCCTACGGCAACGCGGTGCAGGTCAGCGTGCGGAACCCCGCGCCCGCCTCGGGCGGCGCCGACAGGCAGACCGTCGCGTCGGCGAAGCTGCTGGCGCCGGAGAGCCTGCGCGCGCTCACGCGCACCGTCGCGCGCGAGGACTTCGAGATCAACGCGCGCCGCCTCTCCGGCGTCGCCCGCGCGCTCATGCTCACCTCGAACGAGGACCCGACCATCGCCGAGAACACCGGCATCCTCTACGTCATCCCGCAGTCGCAGGCGCCCGGGGCGATGCCCACGCCCGCGCTGAAGAACCTCGTGCTCCAGCAGGTGACTGAGGTTTACCCCTGCACGCTCACGTTCCAGGTCAGCGTGCAGGACCCGGTCTACAAGCTCATCGACGTCGCCGCGCGCATCTTCCTGCGCCAAGGCTACGCAGCCAACGATGTGCGCGACCGCGTGCGCGCGAACCTCGCCGCGTACTTCCGCGTGAACGAGCCCGACGGAACGCCGAACCCGCTCGTCGACTTCGGCTTCAACATCAAGGACGCAGAGGGCAACCCGGTCGGCGAGATCGCCTGGTCGGACCTCTTCAACGTCATCCGCGACACGCCGGGCGTGCGGAAGATGGGCGACGCGCGTCTCGACCTGACGCTCAACGGCCTGCCTGCCGACGTGCGCCTCAACGTGCGCGAGTTCCCGGTTCTGCGGACCGTGACGCTGACCAACGGCGACACGGGGGAGCTGCTCTGATGGCGATCCTCAACCCCAGCTTCGAGGACGCGGGCGCACTCCCCGGCGAGGCCGAGCACTGGACGCTCTCGGCGGTGACGAGCCTCGAGGAAATCGCCGGCTTCGGCGCCGCGCCCGAAGAGGCGTGGGAGGACTTCGAGCGCTGGTTCGAACTGCTCGACTCCATCGAAGACGTGGTCGTGGTGCTCGCGTTCTTCGACAGCGCCCTCAAGGGCTACGAGGAGTTCGAGAGCGGCTGGGCCAACGTCGTCTACCTCTACGACCTCCCGCCCGCGCAGCTCGTCACTGCCACCTTCGACGGACTCGCCGCCGAGGAGTGCGAGACGGGATGGAGCAACGTGCCCTACGCGCGTGAGTGGGCCGACGTGGTCGCCGCGGCGGGCGTCTTCGACGGCGAGCCGCGCGAGGACTTCGAGGACCAGTGGCGCAGCAACCAGCTTTACGCCTGGACGTGGGCGGCCGTGACCTCGAGCGCCGCGCTGTTCGACGCGGGCGCGCAGGCCGTCGAGGACTTCAACAACGGCTGGACGAGCATGACGACGCTCTGAGGAGACAACGATGGCCGAAGCAGACTGGACTTACCTCAACGACGGGCTCGACATCGCGACGGTCGACCGGGGCGTGACCTCGGGCATCGCACGCCCACCGGGCGGCGGCAGCTTCCTCTACGCCTTCAACTCGCTCGCAGCCGTCGAGGGCGCGGTGGGCCTCTTCGCCAACCTCGCGAGCTTCGCCCCGATGGCCAAGGGCGGCTCGATTCGAGGCGTCGTGCAGCGCGGTGCGGGCGGCGGGCCCACGGGCTTCTCGCCGTTCCTGTTCCTCTGCTGCCAGGGGAACTCGGTCAACGACAGCGCGTACCTGCTCGGGCTCTCGGACGACGATCCGCACCGCATCGTGCTCCGCAAGGGCGCGGTGACGGTGGGGCTTCCCACGGCGGACGGGCCCGGCGTGCTCCTCAAGTCGGCGGCCTCGTTCGCGCAGGCGACGTGGCTGCATCTGCGGCTCGACGTCATCGTGAACACGAACGGCGACGTCGTCCTCAAGGTCTTCCAGAACGACCTCGCGCTGCATGCACTCGGGACGCCGCCCGACTGGCAGCCCGTGTCCGGGATGGTGGAGTTCATCGACGACCACCTCGGCATCAACTCCGGCTCGCAGCCGCTGACGTCGGGGCGCGGCGGCTTCGGCTTCTCCGTGAAGGACGTCACGCGGCGCGCGTACTTCGACCACCTCGAGCTGTTCCGGCAGGTGTGAGCGATGGCGCTGACCGCGTTCACCAGCCGTCTCGGGCGCGGACAGGGGCGCCTCGCGACGCCGAAGGCGACGGGGGGCGACTACGCCTTCGTCCTCGGCGATGCCGAGCCTGGGCGCCTCTTCGAGCTCGCGCCCGGCGACCACGCCGAGGTCACGCAGCAGACGGACCTCACCGGCGTGATGCTGGTGCGCGCGCTCCTGCGGCTGCGCGTGCCCGCGTCGACCCCTCCGGGGCTCGCGTGGGAGGCCAGCATCCTCGTCGATGGCACCAAGCTCGCGGCCATGCGCGCCAAGCCCGGCCGCGAGCGCCTCGTCACCGACCTCGCCGCGAACGTCTCGAAGCTCTCGGGATTGCACACCATCGGCATGCGGCTCGAGCTGGTGACCGCGTGAGGAGCCCGGCATGAGTACCCTCGAGCTGCCTGCGCTCTACGTCGACTCGGTCGCGCTCGTGGTGACGACGCCGAGGCTCGTGCTCGTGAACCGCGATCCGAGCCCCGGTGAGACGGGCGTGCCCATCGACGCGACGATCGCCATCGAGCTGGTCGACACCGGAGCGGACGGCGTCGACCGCGCATCCGCGCACGTGTGGGTCGACGGCGTCCTCGCGTTCGACGGCAGCGCCTTGCCCGAGCTCGCTCCGGCCTTTGCAGGCCCGCTCGCCGGCGTCACACAGACGGCGGACACGCTCCGCGTGGTGCTGCACCCGGTGGTTCCGCTCGCGAGCCTGGCCACGGTCCACGTGCGCGTGCTCGCGCAGACGGTGGGCGGTGCGGCCTCGCTCGACGAGGTGTACTCGTTCGTCGTCGAGGACCGGACCGCGCCACGCGTCGTCGGCGCGCAGGCACTCGCGCCGAAGGCCGTGCGGGTCGCGTTCGACGAGTCGGTGCTGGTCCCGAGCGGGGCGACGTTCATCCTCACGCCCAAGGCCGCGCCGGCAGTCTCAGTCGCGGTCGCTGGTGTGAGCATCGAGGGCAGCGTCGTTCTCCTCACGCTCGACACCGAGATGACGCCCGACGTACTCCACGAGGTCGTGGCCATCGGCGTGACGGACCTCTTCGGCAACGTCGTCGTCGGCCCCTACGACCGCGCGAGCTTCGCCGGCTTCCGGCCCGCGCGCCCCGCGACCCGCCGCTTCGACCTGTGGCGCATGCTGCCGAAGCACAACCGACGAGACGACCACACCGGCGACCTCTTCCGGTTCATCGCCTGCCTGCAGGAGGTCACGGACCTCCTCCTCGCAGACGTCGATCGCTGGCCCGATATCTTCGACCTCGAGCGCGCGCCCGAGGCCTTCGTCGACCTCATCCTGCGCGACCTCGGAAACCCGTTTCCGTTCGAGCTCGACGCGATGGGCAAGCGGCGGCTCGCGTCGGTGCTGGTCGAGATGTACCGGCAGAAGGGGACGGCCAAGGGCACCCAGAACGCGATCCGCTTCTTCCTCGGCATCGACATCTCGGCCATCTCGTCCTTCAACGCCGACACGCTCTACCTCGGCGAGTCGCTGCTCGGCATCGACTGGGTGCTCGGCCCCTCGGACCGCTTCGCCCGCTACGCCTTCAACGTCGAGGTCGCGCGCATCCTCACCGACCGTGAGCGCCGCCAGCTCCGCGCCATCGTCGAATACCTGAAGCCTGCGCACACGCATTTCGTCGACCTCGTCGAGCCGCTACCGCCGGTGCTCCCGAACCACTGGGAGTTGGGCCTCAGCGACCTCGGGGAGACGACCGACCTGCACTGACAGCCTGTCCCCGGGGCCCGCGCCCGGCGGCTTTGCCTCCGTGGAGAGCCACGTGGGCGCTCCGAGGCAACGACATGGCCGATCGCGTCGACTTCTATTTCCGCCAGCGCGTCACCGAGGCCGAGCTCGACCTCGCGTTCGCGTTGCTCGAGAAGGCAGATCGGGACCTAGCCGCCGACCTGAACATCTACGGCATCGTCTCGGGCGCCGTCCCCGCGCCGCATTCGCCGGTGCCGGACCTGACGGTGGACCTCACCGCGCCCGGGCGGGCCTACGACAACCTCGGTCAGCGCATGTTCTTCGGGACGGGGCAGACGGTGGACTGCGCCGTCGACCTCGTCGGCATCCCGACCGACGTCGCCACGGTCGGCAACGAGCGCTGGCTCGGCATCTTCCTGCGCTTCAAGCGCCTGCTCTCCGACCCGCGCACGGACGGCAACTCGCAGCAGGTGTTCTTCCGCCGCGACGAGTCGTTCGAGCTGGTCGTGCGGCAGGCACCCGAGGGCGCGATCGGCGTCGCGCCGAAGCCTGCGCTCCAGGCCGACGAGTTGCTCCTCTGCGACGTGCGCCGCCGCCCGGGCCAGACGCAGATCCTCGCCGCCGACCTCGACACCTCGCGCCGGCAAGCGTTCATCTTCGCGCAGGGCTCTTCGGTTTCCGTGGTCACTGGCACCTGGAGCATCCTCCAGCCCCTCGCGGCGACGGTGCAGGCCGCTCTCGACGAGACCGACGCCGAGCTGCGCGACCACTTCACGGCGGTGGCCCGGCGCCACGCCGCGACGGCCATCGATTACGCGCCGCACGGCTTCGTCGGCGCGGGCAACGTGCAGGCCGCGGTCGATGAGCTGATCGACGACCTCTCCACCGGAGCGGTGGGCAGCTCCGGTGCCTCGCGCGTCGGCGTCGACGCGGCGGCGGGCGCGCCCAACGCGCTGCCTGCGGGCTCCGTGAAGAGCCAGCTCGCACAGCTCCTCGCGTTCCTCAACACGCACGTCAGCACGCCCACCGGCGCCCACAACGCGGCGGCGATCGCGGCGACGCCCCACAACAACATCGCCGCGACCAACGTGCAGGCGCAGCTCCAGGAGGTCGTGACGGACCTCGTCGCGACGGGAGCGGCGTCCCCCGGCGCAGGGCTCGTCGGCGTTGACGCCATCGCGGGCGCACCCACCGCCATCGGCGCGGGCACGGTGCGCGCCGCGCTGGCGGCGCTGCTCAGCGGGCTCAACGGCCACGCGAACCAGGCCAGCGGTGCACACGCCGCCAGCGCCATCGCCGTGGCTGACGCGGGCGCGAACCTCAACGCCACGAACGTCGAGACCGCGCTCGCGGAGATCCTGGACGCCTTTGAGGACGATCACTTCAAGGGCAACGAGGCGAACGCCGGCCAGCACCGCACCATCCACATCCCGCCGCTCGGGGGCACGAAGGCGCTCATCCTCGACGCGAACGCCTCCGGGACGGCCTCGACGCGCCTTCGCATCTACTCGGACACCGACCAGGTGTGGTTCACGATCAACGCCTCGTGGGACGGCGCGCAGTGGGTGCGTGACGCGAGCGGCACGTACTGCGGCGGTCTGCGTCTCGCGCGCTATTTCGTCGAGTTCATCCACGAGGACTCATTCGCCGCGACCTTCACGACGTGGACGCGAACGTGGCGCTTGCCGATGAGCAACACCGTCAACTCTGCGTTCGAGCTGACCGGGACGGTGCGCGAGGTCGGGCGCCTCGGGATGGAGTGGACCAACAGCTTCAACGGGACGCGCACCGTCGCTGGCGGTGGCGGCGTCACGTTCCGCAACCGATTCCCGGCGGCGCCGTCGTCGATCACCTTGAGCGTGAACTCGGCAAGCGGCGGCTTCTCGGGCACGCCGAGCACCGGCTACGCGGACCGCGATGGCTTCGGCTTCTTCTCGTACCAGTCGCTCGCTGGGGCGGCGACCGCGTACTGGTTCGGCTCGTACACCGCGATCGCGTGAGGAGTGCTCATGGCCATTCAGGAGATCACCGAAACCGAGCTCGTCCAGCGCTGCGCCAAGTGCGACGGCGAGAACCGCGTCCTGCTCGCCGGCATAGAGGCCGGGCTCGAGCGCGACCAACAGGTCGAGGACAACGTCGTGGCGCTCCCGGAGTGCCCCACGTGCCACTCGCGCGAGTTCCTCCTTCGCTCGCCGGTGGAGGAGCAGGAGCACCCTGTGGTCGGCAGCTCGGGACACCTGCATCGGTTGCTCGTCGACGAGCTGCACTCCGAGCTGGTGAAGAAGGGCCGCGTCGTCGCGAAGTTGCGAGACAAGGCGGACCAGGTCTTCACCCGGCCCATCGCCGTGGAGGCCAGGCAGCGCTTCTTCGGCAAGGGCCTCAAGCTGCCGGCGCGCGCGGTCGAGCAGCTCCAGGGGAAGGAGCCGGACCAGTGAGCGGCGGCTTCATCGTCAGCGGCGTCGCGACGTGTCCCGTCGACGGCCTCACCGTGCGCACGTTCGCGGAGGACGGCGTCCATCGCTTCGCCTCGAAGGGCAAGCGGGCTGGCGCGGTCGAGCTCGTCATCCACGAGACGGTTACGCGCAGCGTCGACTCGACCATCGCGGTCCTGAAGAAGCGCGGGCTCAGCGTCCACCTCGTGATGGGCGCGGACGGCGCGCTCACGCAGCACGGCGACCTCGCGACGGACATCCTCTGGCACGCGAGCCAGCACAACGGCGCCTCGTTCGGCGTCGAGGTCGTGAACCCCTACTACCCGAGCTACCTCAAGCCGGGCCTGCCATGGGACCGCGTCATCAAGGCGCCGTGGGCGCACAAGGGCGAGTACGTGGTGCCGCTTCCCGCCCAGTGCGAGGCCGTCGCCCAGCTCGTGAAGTGGGCGACGAGCGCGCCGGCACCGGGCATCGCGGTGCCGCGCGCATGGCCAGGGCTCCGGGACGGACGCTTCGCGCTCGGGCTCGTGCCCGCCGCCGACAAGCCGCTGCCCGGCATCCTCGCGCACCAGTACTTCGGGCACGCCGACGGCTCGATGCTCGTCCTCTACGCGTGGCTGCGGCTCGAGGTCGGGCTCTCGCCGGAGAGCGCGTTCGATGAAGCGGTGAAGCGCACGACGGGAGTGCGCCGCGCCGATGTCCGAGACCTACTGCCCACACACGCCGTGGCGTGAACGAAGGAGAGCAAGATGGAGAACTTCACCGGCGTCGCAGCGTGGTTGCAGGCAACCGGGCCCTACGGACTCGTGGCCGTCTTGGCGTGGGCGTTTTGGAAGGTGAACGAGAAGAAGGACGCCCAGCTCCGCGAGCTGTTCGACAAGGTGGCCGAGATGGGCCGCGCGCAGACGGAGGCCGTGACCAAGGTCGAGGCCGCACTCGTCGCGCTCAAGGACGCCATCGAGGACATGCACGACAAGGCGGCGTGAGGACCGGGCGCGGAGTTCTCGCGAGGTCACGGGGGCTTCCGCGCGCCGGTCGATTTCTCGCTTCTTCGCCTTGGAAGGTCGCCAGAAGGAAGCCTGTATGTCGTCGCGAACGGGGCGCACCGCACGAACCACCCCGACGGAGACGACGACATGAAGGTGAGCGAGCTGATCGAGCTGTTGGAGGAGCAGGACCCGGACGCCGAGGTCCTCGTGATGTCCCAGCCCAACTGGCCGTTCGAGCTGAGCCTCGCAGGCGTGACGACGCGCGAGGAAATGCTGCGCGCCGATCGCGAGGCGCGCGACGACGACGACGACGAGCCCCGCCTCGAGCGCGGCACCGCCAAGAACGACGTCTTCCTCGTCGAGGGCGAGCAGCTCCGCTACGGCTCGAAGACGGCGTGGAGCGTGGCCATGCGTTGAGCGCGAGCGCGGTTCCCAGAGAGGTCGATTCTTCACGGAATGCCTTGCTGGGGGCGCGAACGGAAGCCTGTATGGCGAAGCGATCAACGCGGAGGACCACGATGCAGACCACGAACAAGAAGCGCACCGGCAGGAAGGAGCCGACGGTCGATGATCTGCTCGCCTCCATCGCGAAGACGATGCTCCACATCGACACGCTCGAGACACGCAAGAGCGACTCGCTCGACTTCCACGACGTCGCGGTCTGGTCGGTGAAGGCCGCTCTCGCGGCCGCGTATCGCGCGGGGCTTGCCGCCGCCAAGGAGGAGCGATGAAGCCGCTCGGCACCACGACGACCTACGACGGCACCGAGCACGCCTACCTGCGCGGTCACAAGGTGCGCATCGTCGCCGTGCTGAAGAACGCTCTGCGTGCCGACTACGACCCGGACCGGGAGGGGCAGTACATCCGCGACGAGGAAGACCTCGAGCGCGCGGGCGGCGTGACCGCCGACGACCGCGTCGAGGTGCAACCATGGCTCGCTGCGGAGGGACGCTTCAGCTCCGTGTCGAGCGACCCGCGCGCCATCGACCTCGCGTGCTTCGCGAGCCTGAAGCGCTGACGACCTGAACGACGACGCGCTCCATCACGGAGCGCAAGCCCGCCACGCGAGCCAAGGGCGCGCGCGTGAAGGGCGACGTGTACCCAGCGCCCGACGAGGAGAGCAGTCATGAGCACGAAGACCAAGACCACGAAGGCGAAGTCCAAGAAGGAGAACCTCGCAGCCCTCGGGCTGCCGGCGCTGTGGGAGCGCTTCAAGGAGGCGACGGGGGAGACCACCAAGAGCCCGAACAAGAAGTTCCTCGTCCGGCGCATCGAGGAGGCGTTGGCCGTTCGCGCCGTCGAGCCCGCGCCCGCCGACGAGCCGCAGCGCCCGACGCGCACCAGCGCGCGCGCGACGCCGGTGCCGGAGCCCGAGACGACGCTCACCGAGAGCACGCCGCCGAAGCCGCGCGGTCGGTTCGCGTCGATGACGATCGAGGAGCTGCAGACGAAGTATCTCGAGGTCGTCGGTCGCTCGACAGGCAGCGACGACCGCCGCTACCTCATCTGGAAGATCCGCGAGGCCGAGAAGGGCCGGATCAACGTCGGGCCGCGCAAGACCCGCGCGCGCGAGGGCGAGCCGCTCGATGTGAAGATCCTCCCGCTGCGGCTCGAGGCGGACGTCGCCGACAAGATGGACGAGGCCTGGCGCGCGAAGGGCATCAAGAACCGCATGGAGTTCCTCCGGGGGGCCATCGGCCACTACCTCGCGCATCTCGGCGCGCGAGACGCGGCCGCGCTCTTCACGAACGCGGACACCACGGGCGCGTGAACGCGGCGGAATCGGCGGGGCGTCGGCAGGCCTACAACCGCCTCCGACGCCCCATGTCCGCGGAACCTCGTGGCTATTCCAAGCTCCTGAAAACGCATGTGAAATCAACGTGTTCGGCCTTGCTAGGGGCGCAAACGGAAGCCTGTATGTCCTCACGCGACGGGCACTTCGCACGACGCGCCACCGAGGACGACGATGAGCACGACGACGAAGAACACGCAGGCGACGAAGACGGTGAGCCAGGGCGAGAGCCGCTACGGAACGCCCGAGCCGCAGATCGCGCTCCGCTTCCCCAAGGGCACCAGCTACCGCGTCGTGAAGGCCGCGCTGCACAAGCTCGCCGCCGAGATCGAGCTGGCCACGCCCGCGAGCGAGCGCTGGTGCGTGAACACCGAGGACTTCAACGAGAGCGGGCGCGTGTACCTCGAGCTCGCCGACGCGACGCCCGCCGAGGCCGCGCGGGGGATGGCGCTCATCACGAAGCTGGTGGGGTGAGCGGCTCGGCACCCCGACGCAAAATAGCCGCTTTTGGAAAAAAGCGGCCGTTGCCCGCCCCAAAAGTAGGACCAACTGCGACACCGTTGACGGTCGGTTCCAAGGTTGCTAGTTTTCGAACTCGTGGAAACGAACCGCGCCGATCGTGCTCGCCTGCCGTCCGCCTCGGACGAAGCGGACACGTGCGGCGTCGAGTTCGTGAACGAGGAGAACGTCGCCCACGTTCTCGCTGCGATGCCGGACGAGGACATCCTCGAACGCACCGCAGCTGAGTTCGCCCTGCTCGCTGACCCCACGCGCTTGCGCATCCTCTACGCGCTCTCGTTCCACGAGCTCTGCGTCTGCGATCTCTCACGCGTGCTCGGGCGATCGATGCCCGCGACGTCGCAGCAGCTGCAGCGGCTGCGGCGCGAGGGCGTCGTGAAGTGCCGGATGCAGGGCAAGCTCGCGTACTACCGCCTCGAGAGCCCGACGCTCGAGCGCGCCGTCTGCGAGGCCTTCGCGCGGCACCAGGAGCGATCGCGATGACGAGGCGCGTGCGACGCCGATCGGTCTCGCGTTCGTGGTTCGCGATCATCATCGCGGCCTTTGTTGCGCTCGTCGCGAGTGGGCTCCCCGAGTTGGCCGTGGAACTCGTGACCGGCGAACCCGTCGCGTGTTCGGTTGATTGCGACGGTTCGGATGGGCAAAAGCACTGCCCGCCGAACTGCTCCCACGGGTTGTGCGCCAAGCTCGCTCCGTCCGTGCCGGCGCCACTTGCGATGGTGCAGGTGACGGCGCCTCCCCCGCTCTGCGGAGCGCCGGCCGCGCCCCCCGTCGATACCTGCCATTCGCGCGATAGCGCCAACGAGGTCTTTCACCCTCCGCGAGCCTGAACCCGCCCGAATCAACCGTGCGTGTTCCAGAGGCTTGTTGGCGTCGCGCAGGCGACGCGGAGGAGTGATGTGTCTTGTCTACTGCAATTGTCTTTCGATGGTTCATCGGCGGGCTCGTCCTGTCGTTCGCGCTGGTATCGCTGCGCGCTCAGGCACAGGAAGCGCCTCTTCGACTCGGCCGCGCAGAGGTCGCTGAGTTGGCTCGAAGTCGGAGCCCGGACGTGATCGTCGCGACTCGACGAGTCGGCGAGAGCCGAGGTCAACTCGTGGGCGCCGAGGTGCTGCTTCGTCAGTCGCCCTGGCTGGACGTGGCAGCTGGGCCGCGATTCCGTCCGAACGACACGATCCCTGACGCGGAGGTGTCGCTCGGGATACCGCTCGAGATCTATGGGCGTCGGGGCGCCGAGATCGACGCCGCTCGCGGCGCGATCGCGCGCGATGAATCGCTCGTCGGGACGTCGCAGCAGCAAGCTCTCGCAGAGGCGCTCGCCGCGTACTACCGGGCACTGCGCGCGACCGCCGAGGACCGCTGGGCGCGCCAGCAGCTCGATCTCACGACCGCACTTCTGCGTACCGCCGAGCGTCGCCGCGACGCTGGGGAGATCGGCGATCCAGATGTCGCGCTGTTGCGGGTTTCCGCAGCGCGTGCGCGGCGGGCCGTGACGACGACCGAGGCCAACCGCGAGATGAGCGTCACCGCGCTGAAGGGCATCCTTGGGATACCGGCTGATCGTTCAGTGGAGGTCACGGGCGAGCTCGGGTCGGTGAGCTCCGAGTTCACCGACGCGCTCGTTCGCATGGCGCCGACGGACCGGTCCGAGATCGTCGCCGCGGACGCCGCGTTGAGGGCGTCCCGCTTCGAACTCGACGCTGAGCAACGCGCCGCGTGGCCGGTTCCTGTCCTGCGGACGACGTACCAGCGCGAGGAAGGTGCGAACGTGTTTCTGCTCGGCATCGGCTTGCCGCTGCCCATCTTCCAAAGAAACCAGGGACCTATCGCGATCGCGGAGGCGCGGACGCAACGCCTCGAGGCTGAACGCGCTGCGCTCGCCATCCGCGTCGACGCCGAGGTGCGGGTCGCTCGACGACGCTACCAAGCGGCCTTGGACGGGCTTCGCATCCTCGAAACGGACGCCATCCCCGCGATCGAAGACGGCCTTCGCCTCTCACAACGCGCGTTCGAGCTCGGCCAGAGCGACCTCACGCGAGTGCTCGTCGTGCAGCGTGAGCTCGCCGATACGCGTCGCGAGCAGTTCGATGCGCTCGTTGAGCTCGCCGATGCCGGCATTTCGCTGCAGCGCGCGCTGGGGGTGCTCCGATGACTCGCAGCAAGAAGATCATCGCCGTCTCGCTCACGGCGCTCGCCGTGGGCGTCGCCGGGCTCGTGTTCGCCCGCATGCGCCATCCTTCAGGAGCGTCGACGGAAGGTCACGCAGAAGCAGGCGAGCACCGTGAAGAGGCAGGCGAGCACCGTGAAGAGGAAGAAGGCGCTGCGAAGACAGTCCGACTGAGCGAGGAGGCGCTGGAGGCAGCGCACCTCGAGGTCGCGCGGGTCGCGCGCGGTCGTCTCTCCCGCGACATCGCGTTGGTCGGAGAGCTTGTCGTGCCGCCCGATCGGATGGCCATGGTCGGCCCCCGTACGGCCGCGCGCGTCTCGCGCGTGAACGTCAACGTAGGCGACCGCGTCGAGCGCGGCGCTGCGCTCGCGAGCGTGGACAGCAGCGAATATGGTCGCGCGCGTGGCGCGTACATCACTGCTGCCGCGCGAGTCGAGCAAGCCCAGGCGACCTACCAACGGCAGGAGCTTCTTCGCCAGGATCGCATCTCCTCTGCGGCCGACTTCGAGGCGGCGCGCGCGAACCTCGCCGCCACTCGCGCCGACCTGGAAGCCGCCCGCGGTGCGCTCGTGGCGCTCGGCCTCGGCGCCCCAGGAGCGACGGACTCCGCGGGCTCGACGGTCACGCTGAGAAGTCCAATCGCGGGCATCGTCGTCGCGCGGCAGGCGATCGTCGGCCAGAACGTCGACGCGGCGGCCACCCTCTTCACCGTCGCAGACCTCGGCGAGCTCTGGGCTGTGCTCACCGCCTATGAGCGGGATCTCGGACGAGTGGCGGTCGGGCAGGAGGTCTCCATCACGCTGGGCGCGCTTCCGGGGCGCGACCTTCGCGGGCGGGTTACGCACGTCGGGGAGCTCCTCGACGACCGAACGCGAAGCGCGCGAGTGCGCGTCGTAGTGTCGAACGAGGATCACACGCTTCGCCCCGGCATGTTCTGTCGGGCGCGGCTGCTCGGGGACGAGGCTACCCAGCCGGCCGAGGACGATCGGCCCGCGCTGACGATTCCGGCGGCCGCGCTCCAGCGGGTCGCTGGCGAGGAGGTCGTCTTCGTCCGGGGCGCCGATCGGACCTTCGCGATTCGACGCGTGCGCGTCGGCGCGCGCACGGCCGCGACCGTCGAGATTCAGAGCGGCCTTCGAGAAGGAGAAGAGGTCGTCGCCGATGGCAGCCTGACTCTCAAGGCCGAGCTCGAACGCTCATCCTTCGCAGACGAGGACGACTGAGATGTTGCAACACATCGTCCAGTGGTCTCTCCGCAACCGATTTCTTGTCCTAGTGCTGACGGCCGTCGTCGCGGCGCTCGGGGTTAACGCCGCACGCACCCTTCCGATCGATGCAGTCCCGGACATCACGAACGTCCAGGTGCAGATCCTGACGAACGCGCCCGCGCTTGGACCGCTCGAGGTCGAGCGTTTCGTGACCGTCCCCGTAGAGCGCTCGATGAGCGGTCTGCCTCAGGTCACCGACCTTCGTTCCGTGTCGAAGTTCGGACTGTCGCAGGTCACGGTGGTCTTCGAGGACGACGCCGACATCTTCCGCGCACGTCAACTCGTCGCGGAGCGACTCCAGGAGGCACGCGACGCGATCCCGGAGGGGTACGGCACTCCGGAGATCGCGCCACTCTCCACCGGCCTCGGCGAGGTTTACCAGTTCGAGGTACGGGGCCCGGGCCGTTCGCCGATGGAGCTGCGGTCGATCCTGGAAGGGTACATCTCACCGCAGCTCAAGAGCGTGCCTGGGGTCGTCGAGATCAACACGTTCGGCGGCGAGCTTCGGACCTACCAGCTCGAACTCGATCCGGCCCTGCTCCAGTCGCACCGCTTGTCTCTCCGCGACGTGATCGAGGCGCTCCAACGCTCGAACGGGAGCGCCGGAGGCGCGTACATCGAGCGCCATCGCGAGCAACTCCTGGTGCGGGGCGACGGCCTGATCGGGACGCTCGACGACCTGGGCGACACGGTGATCGCCAACGGCGACGACGGGACCCCCATTCTGGCTCGACACCTCGGCCGCGTCGCGTTCGCACCGGCGGTTCGCCACGGCGCAGTCACGCGAGACGGCAACGGCGAGATCGTCGCGGGCGTCGTGATGATGATGCTCGGAGAGAACTCGCGCGCGGTCGTCGATCGCGTGCGGACGCGCGTCGCGCAGATCCAGCCGACGCTGCCCGAAGGCGTCACCATCGCCCCCTTCTACGACCGTACCGAGCTGATTCGGAGCACGATCACCACCGTCGCCAGGAATCTCGCCGAGGGCGGCCTCCTCGTGATCGTCGTCCTCTTTCTGTTCTTGCGGAACCTGAGAGCGGGCCTGGTGGTGGCGAGTCTGATTCCGCTCTCGATGCTGGTCGCCTTTCTCGGGATGCGCGCAGCGGGGCTGTCCGGGAATCTGATGTCCCTCGGGGCCATCGACTTCGGTCTGCTCGTGGACGGCGCCGTCATCATCGTCGAGAACGCCGTGCGGCGCATGAGTGAGCGCTCCCATGCCTTGGGTCGCGCGCTGACGCCCGCGGAGCGCGACGAGCTGGTCTTGAGTTCTTCGCTCGAGGTGCGAACCGCCACGGCCTTCGGAGAGCTCATCATCGCGATCGTCTACCTCCCGATCCTCACGCTTGAGGGCATCGAGGGGAAGATGTTCCGGCCGATGGCGCTCACAGTCGTCTTCGCGCTTGCCGCCGCGTTCGTCCTGTCCATCACGCTGGCGCCGGTCCTCGCCTCGCTGATGCTGCCGCTCCATCCGAAGGAGTCGGAGGGGCGAGTGATCACGGCGCTTCGCAATCGGTTGGCTCGCGCGCTCGACGTGGTCCTGCGTCACCGCGTCGCGACCGTCAGCGTCGCGGTCGGGCTGCTCGCCGGCGCGATTGGCGTCGCGGCGACGCGCGGCGCCGAGTTCATTCCCGAGCTCGACGAGGGTGCCATCGCGCTTGAGGTCTATCGACTCCCGAGCACGAGCCTCACCGAAGCCACACGGCAAACGACGGCGCTCGAGCGAGCCCTGCGCGAGTTTCCGGAGGTTGAGACCGTGGTCTGCAAGACCGGGCGCTCCGAGATCGCCATGGACCCGATGGGCGTCGAGATGACCGACGTCCTCGTAGCGCTCAAGCCGCGTGACACCTGGCGATACGGCACGAGAGAGGAGCTCGTCGAGGCGATGGAGGAGTCGCTTCGCGAGCACGTTCCAGGCATCGTCTTCGGCTTCTCCCAGCCCATCAAGATGCGGATGAACGAGCTCATCGCGGGCTCGCGCGCCGACATCGCGCTGAAGCTCTACGGTGAGGAACTCGAGGTACTTCGTGAGCGCTCGGAGGCGCTGGTGCGCGTCCTTCGAGAAGTGCCCGGTGCACAAGACGTCCGAGCCGAGCAGATCAGTGGCCTCCCGATGCTTCGTGTTCACGTCGACCGACAGGCCGCGGCTCGCTATGGGGTGCGCGTACAAGACGTCCTCGACGCGGTCGCCGCGCTCGGCGGGATTCAGGTCACGCAGGTCTACGAGGGAAGCCTCCGGTATGCAGTGGAGGTCCGCTTCGATCCGGCGACGCGCCGCGACCTCTCATTGCTCGAGTCGCTCCCCGTCGCGGCGAGCGCCGGACAGACCGTGCCGATCTCGCAGGTCGCCGACCTCGAGGAGGAGACAGGGCCGGCACAGGTCGGTCGCGAGGACCTCGAACGACGCGTCACTGTTCAGGTGAACGTGCGCGGCCGCGACATCGCGTCGTTCGTCGCAGATGCACAGCGCAGGGTCGATCGGGCGGTTCCACTCCCGCCTCGGTACCGCCTCGAATGGGGCGGGCAGTTCGAGCACCTCCAGGCCGCGACGGAGCGCCTGACGCTGGTCATCCCGCTCGCCCTGTTGCTCATCTTCGTGCTGCTGTACACGAGCTTCGGCGCCGCCAGGCCCGCAGCCATCATCTTCTTGAACGTGCCGTTCGCCGTGACCGGCGGCATCGCAGCGCTGGTGCTCCGAGGCATGCCCCTCTCTATCTCGGCGGGCGTCGGCTTCATCGCGCTCTTCGGCGTCGCCGTGCTGAACGGCCTTGTGTTGGTGTCCACCGCGCGCCAACACGAGGAGGAGGGCGCGACCGCTACCGAGGCCGTGAAGCGCGCCGCCGTAGAGCGACTGCGTCCGGTCCTCATGACGGCGCTCGTCGCAGCGCTGGGGTTCGTGCCGATGGCGCTCTCCCATGGCTCGGGCGCTGAGGTTCAACGCCCGCTCGCGACGGTCGTCATCGGCGGCATCCTGTCGTCCACGCTGCTCACGCTCTTCGTGCTGCCGGCGGTCTACAGCTGGTTCGGAGGCCGAAAGCACCCTCGGACTGGACACATACGGGGCTCCGTCGAGGCGGTGGATACGCCACAGGAAGGTCAGTCATGAGCGGTGGAACGACAAAACTCGAGGTGCGTGTGCAGCACCTCGACTGCGAGAACGAGGCGGCGAAGATCGAGGCGGGCCTCCGGGGTCACGAAGGCGTCGTCGAGGTTCGGACGTTCCCGAAGGCCGGCAAGGTGGCCTTGATGTTCGAGCCCGCGAAGACCTCACGCGAGGCGCTTGAGGGGGCGCTGACCTCGCTCGGGTTCCCCGTGGCCCGTGAGGCCGAGCGCGATGCGCCGCGCCTGTGGAGCCCGAAGGTTCTCGCATCCGCCGCGTCAGGCGTGCTCCTCGCGATCGGCTGGGGTCTCTCTCGGACCCTGACTGTCGGCTGGCCCAGCCTTGTGGCATTGGGGCTCGCGATCCTCGTCGGCGGGTACTTCTTTGCGCGCGAGGGACTCGAGAAGCTCTGGAGAAAGCGGGTCGTCGGGATCGAGGTGCTGATGTCCACGGCGGCCCTCGGCGCGGCTGCGCTCGGCGAGCCGCTCGAGGCGGCGATGTTGGTCTTCCTGTACTCGATCAGCGAGGCCGCGGAGGGATTCACGGAGCAGAAGACGCGGGCCGCGGTGCGCGCGTTGATGAAGCTCGTTCCGAAGGTGGCGCTCGTGCGTCGCGATGGTGTCGACGTCGAGGTCCCCGTGGAGAGCCTCGCCGTGGGAGAGGTCTTCATCGTGCGTCCCGGCGAGTCCGTCGCCACCGACGGCGCGGTGGTGCGAGGAGAGACGTCGATCAACCAGGCACCGGTCACGGGCGAGAGCGTCCCCGTGAAGAAGGCCGCGGGCGACGAGGTGTTCGCGGGAACGATCAACGCCGACGGCGTGATCCAGGTGCGCGCCACGAAGACGTACCAGGAGAACACTGTCGCGAAGATCATCCACCTCGTGGAGGAAGCGCAGGAGAAGAAGGGTGAGCAGCAGCGCTTCATCGAACGCTTCGGCGCGCGCTACAGCCCGGCCGTCCTCGCCGGTGGCGTGCTCATCGCGGCGGTGCTGGTGTTCGCGTTCGGCTTGTCGTGGTCTCTTGCGATGCATCGCGCGGTCGTCTTCATCGTGGCGGCTGCGCCGTGTGCGCTCGTCATCTCGGTGCCGATCACGCTCGTCGCGGCGCTCGGGACAGGTGCTCGCAACGGCGTCCTCATCAAGGGCGGTGTCATCCTTGAGCGCCTCGCCACGATCCGGATCATCGCGCTCGACAAGACCGGCACTCTGACGCGCGGCGAGCCTGTCGTGACCGACATCGTTCGGCTGGACGCGAGTCCTCACGCCGAGAGCGAAATGCTGTCTCGCCTCGCGAGCATCGAGTCGCGCAGTGAGCATCCCGTCGCACGAGCCATCGTGGCGCACGCTCGTGCCCTCGGCGTGGCCATCGCTGAGGCCGCCGACGTGCGTGCGTTGCCAGGCGCGGGCGTCCTCGCGACCCTCGATGGAGTGGAAGTCCTGGTCGGTCAACTCGGCCTATTCAAAGGCACCGCTGCGAACGCCGATGAGGCGACGGCAGAGGTTCGGCGCCTCGAGGAGGCCGGCAAGACGGTCATCGTCGCTGGGACGTCCTCGCGCATCTGGTGTGTGGTCGCCGTGCAGGATGCCGTGCGCGACGACGCCTCCGAAGCCGTTCGTCTGCTGTACGCGCGTGGGGTGGACCTCATCGTACTCTCGGGCGACCAGAGACTCGCTGTCGAACGTGTGGCGTCGACGCTCGGCATCAAGCGCTTCCACGGCGCGATGAAGCCGGAAGACAAGCTCGCGGAGATCCGCGCCCTCGCTGCCAAGGGACCGATCGCGATGGTCGGCGATGGAGTGAACGACGCTCCTGCGCTCGCGCAGGCGACCGTCGGAGTAGCCATGGGCGCAGCTGGCACGGACGTAGCCCTCGAGACGGCAGATGTCGCGTTGATGGGGGATGACCTCCGTCGCCTCGCCTTCGCGCTCGCGCTTGCTCAGCGCACCCAGCAGGTCGTTCGGCAGAACCTCGTGCTCTCCATCATTGTGATCGGCACGCTCGCAGTCGGCGCGGTGGCGGGCGTGTTCAGCCTTCCGGTGGCGGTCCTCGTTCATGAGATCAGCGAGTTTATCGTCATCGGCAGCGGGCTCAGGCTGCTGCGTGCGCCGAGCGCAGGAGCGCCGGCATGACTTCGCGAGGGAACGGCATGAGCGACGGCGACCGCAGCTACTGGGACAAGCACGCGAAGAACTACGACCGATCGATGTCGCTCCTCGGACGGCCGATCCCCCGGATGGTCGAGCTGGCCGGAGAGGCGACGCGCGGCCTGGGCCGAGTGCTCGAGGTTGCGGCTGGCACCGGGCTCGTCACACCCGCGCTCGCAGCTAGCGCAAAGGAGGTCGTCGCCACCGACTACTCGGCGGCGATGGTCGCCGCGCTCGAGCAGCGCGTGCGAGATGCCGGCGTGGCGAACGTGCGATGCGAGCAGGCCGACCTCTACTCGCTCCGGTTCGACGCCGGGACGTTCGACGCGGTCGTTGCAGCGAACGTCCTCCATCTCGTGCCGAACCTGCCCGAGGCACTGGCGGCGCTTCGGCGCGTGCTCAAGCCGGGCGGCCGCATCATCGTTCCGACCTTCTGTCACGACGAGACGGCGCTCTCGTGGGTGGTCTCGCGGGCGCTCGCCGTGACCGGCTTCCCAGGGCACAGGCGCTTCACCGCGAAGTCGCTGCAGCAGGCGGTCGAAGAGGCCGGCCTCCGCGTGACGCGGACCGAGACACTGCCCGGCCTCATCCCGATCGGGTACGTCGAGGGGACGAGTTGACGTGCGGATGATGCGACGCTCGACCAGATGATGCTGGCGCTCGAAAGCGGGAGGGCCGTGCATCGAGAGCGCCCCGGCGATCAACAGGCCCGCCGACCCCCGCGACCACGCCGACGCCCGAACCTCGCGCGACCAGCTCTCCAAGCATGAAGGCGGGCACCGTTCGTCGCTCCTCGCGAGCCGTCGCCCTGATGATCAACAAGCTCGGCCTCGTCGCGCCCGGCGAAGCTGTTGACCAACGGGGCCGACTGTTGATCGCCGGGTACGCAGTTAAACGCCTCTCGGCTTCTCTCTCCCCACGGGACAGGAGAGAGAGCGGGAGAGCTGTCCCACGCGGCGCTCATCGAGCTCGCTCGGCGCTCTCTGCGAGCACGCGCGAGAGCGCCGCTGAGGCACGCGCAGCGCGCGAAACGCTCGGAGTTCTGGGGAGAAACGGCGAAGCCCCCTCGGATCGCTCCTTGGGGGCTTCTGTTTACCGACCCTCGCCGTCGGTTGGCGACGAGAGAAAAATGGCTCCCCAGACCAACTGCTCTCTGACCAGCGGGAGAGAGCGCTTCCCCGCGGCTTCCCCACGGGTTCACCGGAATCGAGGCTGGCCGTTGTCCGAGTTCGGTGGAGATGGTGCGCGGAACTCCCTATGGCATGGGAGATTCCGAGCCGCATTCGCGCAGATTGAAGCAGCGATGATCCCCCAAGCGAGGCTCCATCGGGGAATCACTACTCGGCAGGCGGCGGATCGGTTGCGGTGCCAAGCCCGGAAGGGGCACCAGGCCGGGCGCGTCCCCTCGCGAGACGTCGGGTGGCGTGGTTACTCTGAAAGCCGATCGCCGACCACGGGTGTGTCCCGACCTCGCCGCCGAAGTCAGCCAAGGCCCGATTCATCAGGTAGTTCAGGGCCGGGTTCATGCGTCTCGGCTGCCAACCCAGCAACGTGGCAGTTGGTACGACAGGGAGCCATCCACCCGGTGACTCCAGGGCCTTGGTCGCCAGCACGAGCGCGTCCTCCGATGGCCTCCACGGCATGAAGTGATCATCGAACTTCGCGAACAACTCGCCCTCGGGGTAGATCGCAGCAAATCCAATTTCCCCGCAGCCGCAGTGGATGTGCTTCCCGACGTACCCTTGTCCCACGAGTTCGTCAACGGCGTCAGCGAGGTCGTCCTCCGTCAGCCTGGTCGCCTTCTCGAGTTCCTCGACATCCACGCGGGGGTCGTGAGCGTCGCCGTGTTCCGAACGCGTGACCAGCAGCCGGACGATGGATTCGGCGGCCGGCGACAAGCCGATCCCAGCGGTCGCCACTGTCTTGACCGCCGGCCTCGGGCCGAGCGGCGGCTTCCGAGTCACGCCGTGGATGTCAGAGATCAGAGCGGGGAGATCGGCCTCGTAGTTGTCGATTGCCGGTGCGGCGATCCCCCGCAGCAGAGGAGGTAGACCGGCGACATCGAGGCCCAGCCGCAGCGGGATGAAGACGACCTGTTGCTGAAGTCGCATCACGAAGCCAGCATCCATCTCGCTGTTGACCCATGGCTTGCAGATGCTTGTTGGCGAGAGGACCGCGACGAAATGCGTGCAGCGATCCAGTCCCGCGTCGATCTTCTGCCGCAGGCTGTCGCCGCCGCGGATCTCCCACTCGTCGAAGAACACCTCGACGCCATGGGCCATGAGATCGTTTGCCAAGCGACGCACCACGTTCTTGTCCTCCGAGGCGTGGCACAGAAAGGCAACCGGTCGTTCTCCTTCCTTGGGTCCTTCTTCGCCCTCCGTCTCGTTGAGTCCGAGTCGTGCCGTCACCAACTCGATGACTTTCGCGGACCCCTCGACGCTTATCGAAAGGTGCTCGATGTCACGACCCTTGACCACGACAAGCGGGAACTCGCCTGTCTCGGGGTCACGGATGCTGCCGATCTTGGTACAAAGGTCCTCCTCGATGGATGCGAGCAGTGCTGACTGAAGCGCATCGCCCATGTTGTTCGGGGTCACCGAACGCCCGCCAATGCTGAACTTGATCATCGCCCTCCGAGCCGTGTGTTGGCCATCGTAGGTTCGAGTTGGGGAGGCACAATGGTGCGACGGGGGAACATGGGTTCGGCCTTCAGGCCGGATCTCGTCGCGGCAGTGTCAGGCCGCGTTCGAGTCTCGGCATCGCAGGCTTCCGCTCCGCCAAGCGGCCCGGCTCGGCTGCGCGTGATGTCGTCCCTCAAGTTCTCGCGCTTGGTCACGCGGCGGACGAAGGCAGCAGCGCTTCCCTGCTGCGCTGATGCCAACGCCCTGCTCGATTCGCCATCACCTCAGAATGCTTCGACGGGCTCACCCAGGTCCGCATACCCGGCCGCCGTCAACGCGGTCGCGAGCCTGCCGATGTCCTGGTGGTACTGGACGTTGCAGAATGGGGTCAGGTTGGAGTCGCTGTCCGTCGTGTCGAACAGCACGTCGAGCAGCGGAGCTGCCTGCCATCCGATGCGCACGATACCGACGTGCAGGCTCATCGGAGGAGTCTGTTCGCACAGTGCGAGGCGCACGCGCGCGAGCCGGTCCTTGCTGCCCCTCAGGGTCCGGGCAAGCTCCTCGCCGAGGTAACGGTGCAGCTTCGTGAATCGGGTGCTGACCGTCAGGCCGATCGCGTTGCCGGACAGCGCGCCCGCCGCGATCAAGCCGTTGTAGGCATCGACCAGGATCTTCGCGGCGAGGATTGCCCGTCGATGCAAACCGTCGGGAGACGTGCGGAGATCCTCGTGCACGGCCGTGACAATCTGCGACGGGATGATTGCCGGATACGAGGCAGACGGATCTGCCGGAAGATGGAGGGTGTGGCGCGGTGGCGGAGCCGACGCCTCGAGCCGCACGTAGCCGTCGGTCGGATCCTGTCCGACGGCAAACCGCACGCTTGGGCCCAGGTTGTCGTCGTGAAGATAGATGTGCTGCACGCCGCCGTCCTGGAGTTGGACGGTGCCGACTTGTGGGACGGGCGGTGCACACTCGCGGAAACCAACGGCGCACACCGCATGTGCCCCGTTGTTCTCCAACTCACCGATGATCAGGGCGGGATACCCCGACCTGATCAGAGACGCGCACGCAGCTGCGAACCTGTCCCGTGTGAACGCAGCGCGTCCGTTCTTGCCCGTGTCGCCCTGCAACACCACCGGCGCGAGCCCAGCCTCCTTGATGGCCTCGCAGAGCTGATAGATCGTCAGCCCCGATGAAGGGAAGACGCGTGACCCGAGCGACGCGTTCCTGTGGGCGAACCGAGTGATGTCAGCCGTCGTCGGGATCGCGTGGTGGTCATCGAACGCGGACGAATGGAGCATGGACCAGAGTGCAACGGTGGCGCATGCCCCTACTGCCGCATCCTGCTGCTGCCAGGCAAGTCCGTTCACGCGCAGCGGGATGCCAGCGACGTGGCACCTGTACTCCCTCGCAGGGTTCGTGACTCGCGGTGGCGTCTTGGCCAGGTCAGGGTACCAACGGACGACCGTTCGTCCGAGGGGCGCGGACGGGATCGGCCGGATCACCACGAAACCGAGATACGCCTGCTGCAGGTACGCGATCGCGGCCTTGCTTCCACCGGCTGCCGAGCGGATTCGGTCTCGTGAGACCTTCGTCGAGAAGAAATGGCAGCGGCGGCAACGGTTTGAGTAGCCGCGCGAGCTCACGCCGTAGAACGCTGCGAACTCCGAGAGGTAGTCACGGTCGAAGTACGCTGGCTCCTCGAGCACCGTTGTCGCACCCAGGTCGGCGAGGTAGTGGCGCAGGTAGACCGCTTGGTCACGTCTCCCGAGCGCGACCAGTGGATCCTTCTGGCCATTGAAGTCGTGAAACCTGAGCTTGGCCAAGCCTTGGCGGTCCTTCTCAGCCTTGAGTTGGCTGGCTCAGTACGTCCGGGGTGACCGGCGTCTTGAACGCCTGGGCCTGCTCATCCCCCTCAACTCTGGATCGATCCAGGTCGAGGGCAGCCAGAAGCACCTTCAGGTCCGCAGGCTCAGGGACCCTCTCGATCGGCGACTCCCACGATCCGGGCGGTGCGGTCCACAGGGAGAAGGCTTCGTGGCGTCCTTGACCTGATTCATGGACCTCGATGCGCTTGCCGCTCCTCTTGGTCATGTCGACTCCATCATGGAGCTGAGACTCTAGTTGGTGCGGTGGATCGATTCGACGCTGCGCTCAGAGAACCGCCTGCTTTCCGTGGAGAAGGTGCCGCGGTCCACGGCAAGAGGGCCTCATTCGGTTCCCACACCTGAGATGCAGTAGGGGCAGCCGGGTTCGGGAGGGTCCACCCGAGCGGAGACCAACCCGAATGTGCCGCGGTACTCGAGATGGGGCCGAGCGGCACGCAGCCCGGTTGCCGCAGCAGCGAACTCCGCCACGCCGAGCGATGCGATGATCCCGTTCAGGTACACGACTGCTGGACCGGAGCCCTGAAGTGCGCCCGCTTCGATGCCGTAGATCGCCTTCCTGTCGCGACGCTCGGCGTCGTCGGCGAGCGACGTCTGGATGTCCTCTTGCGAGAGCAGCCCGAGGCAGTACAGGCACCCTCTGCCGGACATGGCTACGCAGACGCGGCCCCCCCAGTCTGTTTGGTTCTCGCTGACGTAGATCTCGGTCGCGAGGTCGACGTACGGCCTGCGCGCCTCGGCACACCGCTGCGTCAGCAGGAGTCGCGCGCCGTCGTTGTCGACGCACCCGAAGATCCAGTCCGCGTTCCGAATCTCCTGCTCGACGACTGCATCGCGCAGATCGCATTGATGCGCCACGATCTCGATCCCGGGATCGATGGCGGCAACGAGTCGGTGTGCGATCGCGACCTTCGGCTTTCCCAGCGGATCGCTTGTCCATGCCCCGACCAACCGATTCCGGTTGGTCTCATCGAGGACGTCCGGGTCGACGACGATCAGTTGACCAGCGCCCAGGTACGCCAACTGCTGCACGATGTGAGAACCCAGGCCGCCGGCTCCGACGATCAAGACCCGAGTGCTGCGCAACCTGTCTTGGCCCTCGGCTCCAAAAAACCTGCGCTGTCGCTCAAACCGGTCCATGAGTCCTCCAGCCACGACTCGACGTGTAGCCGGTCGGGAGCATCCGCTTGCCACCGACCAGAACCGCATCGATCGTGCGTGCTCGACCTCCAGGCTCGGTCCAAATCAGCGCGTCGAATCCGGCTGGCGCTACGACGATTGCCGCGTACGGTCGCTGCGGCAGCCGAAACATGACGTGCGGGACGACCTGAGCAAGTCCGGCCAGGTCGCTCGGCGAGAAGCAGGCAGCACTCTCGAAGTGGTAGGGGTGCGAGTGCGTCTCGATAAGCACGGCGTTCATGTCGTGCGCAGTTCGGATCATCCGTTCGTGCACATCCGCCCGGAGTTCGAGGTGGCCGAGAGTCCGGATGTTGAACTCCTCCGGCTTCACGAAGTACTTCTCGATGACTCGGAGCTGCAACCGGCCAGCGTCCACGGCGGATGTCGCGAAAAGGAACGCTGCTTCCTCGGCCTCGGGCTCCACAGGCAGCAGGTGCGCGAGCACGGCTGCGTGATCAGCCGCGGCGAGTTCAACGACGGCGCTCACCACCTACACTCCTTGCAGGAAGCGATCGCGGAAGCCGATGGCGTAGTTGACGAGGTTCGACCCCTCGGCGATGTTCGCCCTTGGCCTCCACTGGTCGCCGTCCGACGTCCACGACAGCAGGGCCCAGCTTCCTGGAAACGGCGGCTGCCTGCTGGCTGGGTCCTGGATGTTGCTCGGGGGACTGCCGGCGACACGGATACCGGATGGCACCCAGATGCCGTACGGCGCCTGGCCCGGATGGCCTGGCTGCGCGTGGAACGCGACGGGCAAGGGGCGAGGCGTCCAGCCCAACGCCTCCGCTGCCGGATAGTCCGGGATCATGAACCAGTGCCCGTCTTCCGAGTACACGATGTCGGGGAAGACGCCGCGCAGCAACCTGAGCTCGGCGGATACGCGTTCGGTCAGCGCGTAGCCGCGCTTCCACTGCACCTTCTTGGCGAAGCCCTGGCCCGGCCGGAGTTCGATGGTCTGCCCAGGAGCCAGAGTTCGGCTTTCGTTGGTCTTGAGGTCGATCTCGAGTACACCCAGCGTCGCCTCCCATCCGCCCAGACGGAGGATCTCCTCCGTGGTAATGGTCGGTCGATCCCACTCGTGAATGGTGCCCTCGATGTTGATGAAGTACTTGGGCCCGTGGGGGCCGGTCGAGTCGTTGGTCATGTGAGATGCCTCGCGTTGCGAGAAAGCAACGCGTGATCGAGATGTAGCACACAGACCGAGTGTTGCAAGAGGGTGCCGAGCGTTTTAATCTAGCAACGATGACGAGGACCCATGACTCGACCACATCTTGACGTTCGCGCGCTTCGCGACGCACTCGACCAACAGCGGCGAACTAGGAAGCTATCGTGGCGCCAAGTTGCTTCTGAAGCTGGGGTTAGCCCTTCGACCCTGAGCCGGATGGCCGATGACAAGCGGCCCGACGTAGACAGTTTCGCGGCTCTTGTGAAGTGGCTCGGCGTTCCGGCAGACGCGTTCTTGGTGACGGGAAAGGGCGAGACGATCGCCGCCCAGCAAGCCAGTGCAGTCCTCTCGACACACCTTCGGGCCGGCAAGAACCTCTCGCCGGAAGCAGTCGACGCCGTCCAGGATCTGCTCGGAGCGATTCAGCGTCTGATGGATTCTGGCAGTGCAGCTCCACCGAGAAACGAGGATGGCAGCTGACTACCGCCGGGGCTTCAAGGCGCTCGCCGAACGCCTCGCCCTCGAGGTTCGTGACGGCATGGGAAGCGACTGGCAGGGGCGGCTCGATCCCAGGGCGCTCGCGAAGCACGTGGGCGTGGTTGTCTTCGACCTTCCCGAGATGCGACGCCTCGGCATGAAGGAGGAGTCGCTCCGGTTCCTGCTTGGGCGCGGGCGGCGCGAGTTCTCTGCCGCGCTCTTCGAGAGCGATGGCGTGCGCGTGATCGTCGCGAACCCCTCGCACTCCGCTGTTCGACAGGCGAGCAACATCGTCCACGAGGTCGGGCACGTTCTCCTTCGTCATCAGCCCCCGACCGAGATCATCGACGCTGGCTGCCGCCGCTGGGACGCGACCATGGAACTCGAGGCCGACTGGCTGGCCGGCGAGCTTCTCGTACCGCGGCGAGCAGCGCTCGAAGTGGCAAGGCAGCAGACTGACGCAGAAGCTGCCGCGCAACGGTTCGGCGTCAGCCGAGCGTTGATGGAGTGGCGTCTCAACCACAGTGGTGCGAGGAAGCAGGCTGCCCGGGAGCGTTCGGCCTACGAGCGGAACATGCCGAGTATCCTGCGAGGGCATACGCGCTGATCCTGCAAGGTCAGGGGAGGCGCCAGACGCGCGTTCGTTCAGTCAGTGGACGCCAGGCACCGGGTGGCCGTGGTTTCTCCCGAAGAGCGTGCAACGCCCACCGTTGGCCTCGTCTGCGGTTGTCCTGGTACCCTAAGCGAGAGCATGTCGAACAACCCACACAGTCCCGCGGCCAAGTCCGGATCGGGCTGCCATTCTCATCAGCATGAAGCCGCGCACGACGGCAAGCGAAGGCCGGATGCCGCCCGAGTTCCGGCATCGGATGGCACCTACACCTGCCCGATGCATCCAGAGGTTCGGCAGGTAGGGCCAGGCTTCTGCCCGATCTGCGGCATGGCCTTGGAGCCGCTGGACGCCACCGTCGGCGAGGACGATTCCGAGTTCCGGGACATGCGTCGACGCTTCGTCTGGAGCATGGTCTTCACGTTGCCGATCCTGCTCCTCGCGATGGGCGACATGGTCTTGCCCGGCGCGCCCGTGCACAGTTCCCTCGGAGCGTCTGCGCGCTGGCTCGAACTCGCGTTTGCGACTCCCGTCGTTCTCTGGTCCGCTTGGCCCCTGTTGCTGCGGGGCTGGCAATCGGTCGCTCGCCGGAAGCTCAACATGTTCACGCTCATCGGCTTGGGCGTGTCCGTCGCATACGTCTACAGCGTGCTCGCCGTCGTCGCTCCGGCCTCGTTTCCCGATGGGTTCCGAGGCGAGCACGGTGTTGCAGTCTACTTCGAAGCGGCGGCGGTCATCGTGACCCTCGTGCTGCTCGGACAGGTCTTGGAACTGCGCGCGCGCAGCAGCACGGGGGCGGCGATCCGGGCCCTTCTCGACCTGTCACCGAAGACGACTCATCGCATCGGGGCGGATGGCGACGAAGAGGAGATCGTGCTCGACGCGGTGCAGGTCGGTGACCGTCTTCGAGTGCGTCCGGGCGAAGCGATTCCCGTCGACGGCAGAGTCGTCGAAGGCAAGAGTTCCGTGGACGAGTCGATGGTGACCGGCGAACCCGTTCCGGTCGAGAAGGCTGCGAACGACGCGGTCGTTGGCGGCACTGTCAACTCGACGGGGAGTCTGACTATCGTCGCCGAGAAGATCGGCAGCGAGACACTGCTCGCCCGAATCGTCCAGATGGTTGCGGATGCCCAGCGCAGCCGAGCCCCGATCCAGCGCCTGGCCGACCAGGTTGCGGCATGGTTCGTGCCGGCCGTCATCGCCAGCGCGGCACTCTCGTTCGCCATCTGGAGCGTTTGGGGACCGGAGCCTCGCCTCGCCTACGGCCTACTCAATGCGGTCGCGGTGCTGATCATCGCCTGTCCGTGCGCACTGGGGCTGGCGACGCCGATGTCGATCATGGTGGCGACGGGCCGAGGAGCGCGGCTCGGTGTGCTGTTCCGGGATGCGCAGGCGATCGAGAGCCTGCGCGACGTGGATACGCTCGTCGTCGACAAGACCGGCACGCTGACGCTCGGACAACCGAGGCTGACGCATGTTGCTCCTCGGAACGCGGCCGACGAGACGTCTGTCTTGAGGTTGGCCGCGAGCCTGGAGTCGCGAAGCGAGCATCCACTCGCTCGCTCGATCGTGGCCGGCGCGGAAGAACGCGGCGTGTCTGCGGGCGACGTTCAGGATTTCGACTCCGTGACCGGCATGGGTGTTACGGGCCGGGTTGATGCGAAGACCGTAGCTCTTGGCAACCTGGCGTTGATGCAGCGTGCGGGCGTAACCGTCTCCGAGTCGGATGAGGCTCGAGCGAGGCAGCTGCGGCAGTCTGGCGCTACCGTGATGTTCGTCGCAGCCGGCGGGCAGCTCATCGGCCTACTCGCCGTATCGGACCCCATCAAGGAATCCACTCCGCAGGCCATCCAGGAGTTGCACGGCATGGGGTTGCGAATCGTCATGCTCACCGGCGACAACCGCGAAACCGCCGAGGCCGTTGGTAGGGAATTGGGCATCGACGAGGTCTTCGCCGACGCCATGCCGGACCAGAAGCTTGCGACGATCGATCGGCTGCAGGGCGAAGGCTCCCGCATTGCGATGGCAGGGGACGGCATCAACGACTCGCCCGCCCTCGCGAAGGCCGATGTTGGCATCGCGATGGGAACGGGCACCGACGTCGCCATGGAGAGTGCGGCGGTCACTCTCGTCAAGGGTGACCTCCGCGGGATCGTTCGAGCCCGTCAGCTGAGCGGCGCCACGATGAGGAACATCAAGCAGAACCTCTTCTTCGCGTTTGGCTACAACGCCGCCGGCATTCCGCTAGCCGCGGGCCTGCTCTACCCGCTGAACGGATGGCTGCTGAGTCCCATGGTGGCAGCAGCGGCGATGAGCCTGAGCTCCGTCTCGGTGATCGCCAACGCGCTGAGGCTGCGGGGCTCCGGCAACACGTAGCCGCGTGTTGCCTGCCTCGGCGGGCGGGACCAGCCAGGACCTGACGACCAGCCCTCCAGATCCTGTTGGGCAACATCGGGCGGCATCTTGATCCGATGGCGCCAGAGGGGATGAAGCCAAGGGCTACCTGGCGGCAGTTGGAGTTCCGATCACGAAGGAGGCGGTGTCGAAGCAGAATGCCCCACAAGTCCGCATTCCCTTCCGTCGGGTGGCAGCGCCACCGGTAGTGCCAGCATGTCTGCCTGGGTACGCAAGTTGCCACGCAGCCGATCGTCCGCGACTGGCCTACACGCGCCGGCGCCCACACGCAAACCAGGAGTCATGCTGCACCACCCCGCCGTTCCCTGGCATTCCCGTTCATGCTGTCAGCATGAGACGTTGCGCCAACGGGGTGCCGTGTAACTGCATGCCCCTGTCCCGCTCAATCCTGGCTTGGCTCTGCGGGGTCCTGATGCTGATCTCAGGAATGCCGCTTGGGGCACAGGTCGCTTGCGAACACGACGCGCCCGCTGTCCATGGAGGCGTGGTGGCGGGGTGTTGTGACGTGCGATGCTGTTGCTGCCAGCGGTCCGGGGACCAGAAGACTTGTCACTGCGACAAGGGCGAGCACCCTGCCCCTCAGCCGGCCGCCCCGGCGCCGCACCAGGAACAGGCGACTGAGCCGAAGTCGACATGGCGACCGCTGCCGCCTGCAACCCTGCCGGCCTGCGAGCCACAGATCCTGGAGGATGCGGGGCTCCCTATCGGGCTGCTGCCGCAGCTCTCGCGACAGAAGGCGCTGTCGGTCTGGCTCTGCTAGCGGACCTCGGTAGAAGCACTCTGTACCCACCGCATCATGGTGGACGCCGGCGACTCGCCGGTGGTCAGTCTGTCAACCGATCCCGTTTCAAGCCGAGACCAACCATGGCCTTCCACTGCCGGGCCTGCGCATCCATTCGATCAACAGCGCTATTGTTGGTGCTGCTCTCCCTGGGCGGCTGTTCGGCGTTCTATGAGCTGTCACCGGAGGTCCAGCAACGCATTGCCAGCGAGAGCGAGGCTCTCTCGCCGAAGATCACGGAAGACGAAGCGGTACAGGAGGCGGCGTCCTCGGCGATCCGCAGAGAGCTGGCGTTGCCAGAGCCGATCGCGATTCCCGAGTCGGCCGCGCTGCGTGACTACGTGCAGCTCGCGCTGAGCCGCAACCCCAGGATCCAGGCACGCATCCGCGACATCGAAGCTCTCGGCCTGCGTGTGCCGCAGGTTTCGTCGCTGAGCGACCCCATGCTTTCGATCGTGCCGCCTACCGGCGACATGGTGCAGACAGCGGGCGGCGAGATGGGTGGTGCCATCGGTCTCAGCCAGGGAATGCCGTGGCCCGGCAAGCTCTCGGCGATGGGCCGCGCTGCCGAGCAGGTGGTTCGCATCGCCCTCTCGAACCTGGACACCGAGCGACTCCGCGTGATCGCCGACGTCAAGCAGGCCTACGCGGACCTCTACCAGGCGCAGGTTTCGATCGACGTCAGCCGCGAGCTCGAGACGCTACTGCAGCGCGTTCGTGACAGCGCTCAGGCTCGCGTCGCGGCCGGGACCACGAGCCAGCAGGACCTGCTGCGCTCCGAGGTCGAGCTCTACGCACTCACCAACACGCGCATCGACTACGAGCAGCAATTCACGACCACAGCGGCGCGGCTCAACATCCTCATGGATCGCGCCGTCGACGCGCCACTTCCCGCGCCGCGTGCGATCGAACCGGAGCCGCTGCAGTGGCGGCTTCTGGACCTCCTGCGTCGTACGGACGAAACAAGTCCACAGCTCGCGGCTCTGCGGCAGGCGGTGCAGCGTGACCTCGTGAACGTCGAACTCGCGAAGCTGCAGTACTACCCAGACTTCAGTCTGGGCGGGTTGTTCACGTTCATCATGAACGGGGGCCGCAGTCCCGTTGCAAACGGAGAGGACGTCTGGAGCCTCAACGTCGGCGTCACGCTGCCCATCTGGTTCGACAAGTTGCGCAGCGGGGTTCTGCAGCGCAACGCGGAAACCTTGGCGAGCGCACTTCGCTACCGCAGCGGCCGCAACGACGTGCTCTTCGCGCTGCAGAACCTGCTGGTGCGGGTCGACACCGACTATCGCAAGGCGATCCTGCTGCGGGATGGCATCCTGCCGCGCGCGCAGCAGGCAGTGAGCGTAGCCCAGAGCGGCTACGAAGCTGGCCGAGTCGACTTCGCCACGCTGCTAGCTGGATGGCGGCGCCTCCTCGAATTGAGCCTCGACTACCACCGCTCCCTGGCCAGCCTGGAGCGCAACCTCAGTGAAGTGGAGTTCGTCGCCGGCGGCGATCTGCAGCCGCGCGACCCACAGGAGAAGCGACCATGAACCCAGCGAGTAATTCGACTGTCCCCGCGCCCACCGAGAATCGCCAGCCGCCCAAAGCCTGGCGCACGTTTCGCCTGCTCGTGCTGCTCCTGATCGTTGGCGGCAGCATGTTGTTCATCGGCGACCGGTTTGGTCAGCGCATCGGCGCAACGCTTCGGCAGATGTGGAGTGACATCACCGGGTCCAAGCCTCACGGCGAGAGCAAGGAGGCGAGCAACAAGTTCTACACCTGCGGCATGCACCCCTGGGTGATCCTGCCGGAGCCGGGGCTCTGCCCGATCTGCCACATGGATCTGACTCCGCTCGACCCGGCGAAGTTCACCGGCGAGATCGCGATCGACCCTGTGCTGGCGCAGAACATCGGCGTGCGGACCGCCCTCGTCGAGACGGGACCGCTGGTGGGCACGGTGCGAACGGTCGGCAAGGTCGACTACGACGAGACGCGCCTGCACGACGTCAACCTCAAGGTCGCAGGCTGGATCGAAGAGCTACACGTCGACTTCCTCGGCGCCAACGTCGAGAAGGGCCAGGCGCTATTCGAGCTCTACGCCCCCGAACTGTTCTCGGCGCAGCAAGACTACGTGCTTGCGCTCCAGCAACAGCAGCTTCCGGGGGTCGTGCATGTTCCTCGTGTCGCGGAGGACGCGGTGTCCGGACTGCAGGCGACTCGTACGCGGCTGACATACTTCGGCATCGACGACGAGCAGATCGAGGCACTCGCCAAGACAAGGCAGCCGCGGAAGACGATGACGATCAAGAGCCCGATCTCCGGCACCGTCATCCGGAAGATGGCGGTCGCCGGCATGCGGGTCGATCCGGGCATGCAGATGTACCGGATCGCCGACCTCACCAAGGTATGGGTGACGGTCACTGTCTACGAGTACCAGCTGCCGTTCGTCGAGCTGGGTCAGGAAGCAACCATGACCCTCTCGTACATCCCGGGAGAGGAGTTCCCAGGACGCGTCACCTACGTCTATCCGTGGACCGACGAGAAGACTCGCGAGGTGAATGTCCGCCTCGAGTTCGACAACGACAGCGGCCTGCTCAAGCCTGGCATGTTCGCCAATGTGCAACTCCGGCGGACGCTGGCTGCCGAGCGGACACTGGTCAGCCGATCGGCGGTCATCGACACCGGCGAACGTCAGGTCGCCTTCGTGAGTCTCGGAGGTGGACGGTTCGAACCGCGCTCGTTGCGTCTGGGCATCGAGACCGATGGCGGAAAGGTCGAGGTCGTCGATGGCCTGAAGCCTGGCGAACGAGTCGTCACCAGCGCTCAGTTCCTGCTCGACAGCGAGAGCAAGATCCGTGAGGGCCTGCTGCGAATGATCCGCGGCGACCTGGTCGGCAGCGAGCAGGAGAGTGTCGCAGGGCCGGAACTCGACGCGCTGCCGCCGGATCTCGCCGCGGCCGTCGGGCGAACTCTCAGCGCATACCTGCAGATCGGCAGCCAACTCGCGAGCGACACGACGACGGGAATCGGAGAACAAGCGCGTTCGCTTGCTCAGGGCGTTGATGCGATGCTCGCGGTCGCCATTCCAGGTCACGAGCACTTCTGGCACCAGCACGACGAGGCAGCGACGATCCGGGGCAAGGCGCTGGAACTCGCCGGGCTTGCTGACCTCGCGGCGGCGCGGTTGGCCTTCTACGACCTGAGCATCGCTTTCGGGAAGCTGCTCCGGGCGACCGGTGTCCCCTCGACCCACGAGCAAGCGGTCGAGGAATTGCATTGCCCGATGTTCCGCGAAGATCAAGGCGGTGCGATCTGGCTGCAGGAAGCGGGGGCAGTTCGCAATCCGTACTTCGGCAGCAAGATGCTGAGTTGCTTCGATCGCCGTTCTGGGCTGCCGCATGCCGAAGCCGGCTCCGCCCGTGGCGAAACAGCAGCCGTAGACAATGCCGTCGACGCCATCGTCGCCAGCTATCTGGGGGCCGCGGATGCGCTAGCTCAGGACAGGACCGATGGACTTCCGGAAGCGTGGGGAGAGCTGCGGAAGAGTACTCAGGTTCTCGCGGGAGCAGCCCAGGGCAAGACAGCCGAACTGGCGAAGCGACTGGCTGCAGCGGTGCCCGCCGACAACCTCGACTTGGCCGCCACACGGGAGGCGTTCCAGAACTTGTCGAACGCGGTCATCGATCTCTTGCGGGTGGCCCCGGCAGGCCGTGCCCTCGAGCGTGCCTTCTGTCCGATGGTCGAGGCCTCGTGGTTGCAGTCCGACAAGCAGCTCCGCAACCCCTACATGGGCGCCGAGATGCTCGAGTGCGGTAGCGTCAAGGAGACCCTGCCTGCGCGGAAGGTCGGCGAACGTGACGCCGGAGGACGTGGCCGATGATCGCTCGGCTGATCGAACTCTGCATCCGCAACCGCGCGATGGTGCTGCTGCTCACGGCATTCATCGTCCTCGCCGGCGTCTTCGCAGTCCGCAACATCAAGGTCGATGCGATTCCGGACCTGTCCGACGTCCAAGTCGTGATCCGCACGGAGTATCCGGGCCAGGCTCCGCAGATCGTCGAGGACCAGGTCACGTACCCGCTGACGACGACGATGCTGGCCGTGCCGTATGCCAAAGTCGTACGCGGCTACTCGATGTTCGGAACGAGCTTCGTCTACGTCATCTTCGAGGACGGCACCGATCTCTATTGGGCGCGCAGTCGTGTGCTGGAGCAGCTCAGCTTCGTGGCCGGCAAGCTTCCCAGTGGCGTCAGCCCCCAACTGGGCCCGGATGCCACGGGTGTGGGGTGGGTCTACGAGTACGTGCTGACGACGGGGCCATACTGCCCGAAGCACCCGAACGGCGGTTACCACGATCACGAGACCGACCAATGGTACACCGAAGCCCAGCTCGCGGATCTGGAACCAGGGGTCCGTGCGCGCCTGGTTCATCACCGCATCTTCGAGTCGCGCAAGGTCGCCTTCTATGACGAGGCCGAGAACCGTCGCTACGACGATCTCGCCCAGGCTCCGGAAAGGGTGAGGAAGCGCCTGCGCGAGGTCGAGCTCGTGCGAGGCTACGACCGTTGCCCGATCGATGGAGGGCCGCTTCTGCAGCCCCAAATCGACCTGGCGCAATTGAGGAGCCTGCAGGACTGGTATCTGCGCTACGAGCTGACGGCCCTCGAGGGCGTCAGCGAGATCGCCGCCATCGGCGGTTTCGTCAAGCAGTACCAGGTCGTCGTCGACCCAGTGAAGCTGCTGGGGCTCGGTATCCCCCTGTCCCGAGTCAAGCAGGCCGTACAGCGCTCGAACGTCGACGTGGGCGGCCGCCTGATCGAGATCAGCGAGACCGAGTTCATGGTCCGGGGAATCGGCTACCTGGGCAGCCTGAGCGACGCGGAGATCGCCGCCGCACGCAAGGCCGGCACCTCGCTCGACGGGTTGCGCAGCACGAGGGCTCTCGCCGAACTCAGCAAGATCGCTCTTGCCGTGGGAACCGGGGGTGCACCCGTCTACTTGCGCGATGTGGCAGAGATCCGACTCGGCCCCGACATTCGTCGTGGCGTGGCGGAGTGGAATGGCGGTGGCGAGGCCGTCGGTGGCGTCGTCGTGATGCGTTTCGGCGAGAACGCGAGCCGGACCATCGATCGGGTGCGCACACGGTTGCGCGAACTCGAGCGTGGTCTGCCTCCAGGCGTCGCAATCGAGACCGCGTACGACCGGAGCGACCTGATCGACCGCTCGGTGCACACGCTCACCGGCACGCTGATCGAGGAGATCCTCGTCGTGTCGCTGGTGTGCATCCTGTTCCTCCTGCATGCGCGCAGTGCTCTGGTGGCGGTGTTCGTGCTGCCGACCGGTGTGCTGGCGAGCCTTGCAGTGATGTACATGCTCGGGCTCAACGCGAACATCATGAGCCTCGGCGGCATCGCGATCGCGATCGGCGTCATGGTCGACAGCTCGATCATCATGGTCGAGAATGCCCACAAGCACTTCGAACGAGACAAGCATCGGGTCGCGAACGGAGCGAGCCCGACGTCGCGCGCCAAGCTGATCGGCGAAGCGGCGGCGGAGGTCGGCCCGAGCCTATTCTTCAGCCTGCTGATCATCACCGTCAGTTTCCTTCCGGTATTCGCACTCGGCGAACAGTCTGGGCGGTTGTTCAAGCCGCTGGCCTATACCAAGACGTTCGCCATGGCCGCGGCGGCGGTGCTAGCGGTCACCATCATCCCGGTGCTGATGGTCTATTTCATCAGCGAGCGCGTGCTGCCGAGCCGCTTGTCCAGGTGGGGTCGCTGGACCGCATACGCTGCCGTCATCGGCGCTCCAGCCGCGCTGCTGGCCACCGTGCCATTGGCGAGCCTCGCGCCGTGGCGTGGCTGGCTTGCCATCGGCTGGGTCGTCCTGAGTGCACTCGTTGTGTTGCCGCAGCGAATCCTGTCGGAGGAACGGAATCCGATCAGCCGCGCGTTGGAGCGCCTCTACGACCCGCTGTTTGCATTCGTCATGCAGTTCCGCTGGCTCGTCCTGAGCGCTGCAGTGGCAATCGTCGCGCTGACTGCATGGCCCCTGAGCAAGCTCGGCTCGGAGTTCATGCCACCCCTCGAGGAAGGCGACCTCCTGTACATGCCGACGACGGATCCCGGCATCAGCGTGAACAAGGCGCGCGAGCTTCTGCAACAGACGGACGCACTGATCTCGAGGTTTCCAGAGGTCGAGAGCGTGTTGGGGAAGCTCGGTCGTGCCGACACAGCTACGGACCCAGCACCTCCGAGCATGCTGGAGACGACGATCACGCTTCGGCGCGACAAGAGCCTCTGGCGGCAGAAGCCCGTCGCCCGGTTCTTCTCGGACTGGCCAGACTGGCTGCGCGAGCCCCTGCACAACGTGTGGCCGGAGACCGTTCCGATCACCGTGCAGGACCTGGTGTACGGATATGAATGGCCGGGGGGCACGCGGGTGCCCGGAATGAACGAAGTCATCCAGATCCCGGGGCTGACCAATGCCTGGACGATGCCGATCCGCACCCGCATCGACATGCTGTCCACCGGCATCCGGACCCCAGTGGGCATCAAGGTCATGGGGCCCGACCTGTCGACGCTTGCCCACCTCGCGGAGCAGATCGCGCAGACGGTCAAGACGGCGCCGGGAACGGGTGCGTACACAACCAGTGCGTTCCCCGAGAAGTCGGTCGGCGGCAGCTACCTCGACGTGCGCGTCGACCGCGACGAGATCGCAAGGCTCGGGCTCCTGGTCGGGGACGTGCAAGACGTGATCATGAGCGCGCTCGGCGGAATGAACGTCAGCTCGACGGTCGAGGGGCTCGAACGCTATCCGGTCAACGTCCGCTACCCGCACGAACTGCGCGACAACCTGCCGGCGTTGCGGCAGACGCTCGTTCCGACACCGGCTGGTGCACAGGTGCCCTTGCGCCAACTGGCGACGTTCGAGGTGCACAAGGGCCCGCCGATGGTGAAGAGCGAGAACGCCCGGCTCACGAGCTGGGTGTACGTGGACATCACGGGCATAGATGTTGGGACCTACGTGAAGAACGCGCAGGCGGCGGTCGCTCGCGACGTTGTCCTGCCGGCAGGCTACACCGTCGTCTGGTCCGGCCAGTTCGAGTACATGCAGGAGGCGAACCGACGCCTCAGCCTCGTCATCCCGATCGCGGCGGTGCTGATCATTCTACTGCTCTACATGGCGACGCATTCGTGGCTGCGCGTCGGCATCGTGCTGCTCGCCGTTCCGTTCAGCCTGGTCGGTGCGGTCTGGCTACTCTGGTTCCTCGACTACAACCTGTCGCTTGCCGTCTGGGTCGGGATCATCGCTCTCGCTGGTCTGGACGCGGAGACTGGCCTCGTGATGCTGCTGTATCTCGACAACAGCTTCGAGCGATTCCGGGCCGAAGGTCGCATGCGGAATGCCAACGACCTCTGGTTCGCAATCCATGACGGTGCCGTGAAACGCATCCGCCCCAAGACGATGACCGTGATGACGACGTTCATCGGCCTGGTGCCGCTCTTGTGGGCGAGTGGTGCCGGAGCCGACACCATGCGGCGACTTGCGGCGCCGATGATCGGGGGGCTGGCGACGAGCTTCGTCATGGAGCTCCTGATCTATCCCGTGATCTTCTTCCAGGCCAAACGCATCGCGATGGCCGGGGAGTGGCGATCCGCCGCACTGCCGACGGCCGTGCCGGAGTCCAACGGAGGATTGTCGTGAGGTGTGCGTTCCGTTCCTGCCAAGGAGTCGTGCCATGAGTCAGCTGTTTCCAGCGATGTTCACGCTGCCGAACCTCCACCCGCTGTTCGTGCACTTCCCGATCGCCTTCTGGCTTCTGGCCTTGGTGCTCGCCTGCGTTGGCGTGTGGCGTGCACAGTCGAGTTCCTTCCGATTCGCCGGCTGGTTGCTGCATGCCGGCACGATGAGTGGTGCCGTTGCGGTCGTCTCGGGCTACCTGGCCGCAGCGCCGATGGATCACGAAGCACCTGGCCACGAGATCGTGCACGTGCATCGCAACCTCATGCTTGCCGCCGCGGCTGCGTCGTTGGTCGCTTCCGTCGCGTGGCTTGTCCTGCGGAAGAACGCGTGCGTCCGGAACAGGCTCGTGCAGCTCGGGTGTGTCGGTGCGGTGGTAGCGCTCGCGTCTCTCGGCGCGGACCGCGGCGCGTTGCTCGTCTACCGTCATGGTGTCGGCGTCAGCGCAGAGCCGAGCGATTCCGCAGCGGAGCATGGCCACGACGGCTCCCACGAGCATGAGCACCGGTGATGCCAATGGTCAGCCTGCATTCCTCTCGTTCCCAATCCCGAGCTCTCTTCCAGCGGCGGCACGTTGCCGCGCCGGGGAGAGCACCTACGTTCGCAAGTGAGGTTCCGAAGATGACTGCTACGCGTCTCTCCGTGATGACTGCTGTGTTGGCCGGGCTGCTGAGCACCGGCTCCGTGCTCGCCCAGCATGAAGGCCACGAAGGCCACGCCGGACACGATCAGGCCCCGGCGGCAAAGACGCCTGCTCGGGTCGGCGATGCCTACCCGTTCGCGACATGCCCGATCTCCGGCAAGCAGCTGGGGACGATGGGCGACCCGGTGGTCAAGGTCTATGACGGCCGTGAAGTCCGCTACTGCTGCGGCGGCTGCCCGAAGAAGTTCGAGAAAGACCTCCAGCAGAGCCTCGCCAAGCTCGACGCGAAGATCGCTGCCGACCAGGGGCCGATCTACCCTCTGAAGACGTCGCTCGTCACCGGCAAGGACCTGCCGGAGAAGCCTCTCGAGTTCGTGTACGGCAACCGACTCATCCGGCTTGGCGCAGAGCAGGAACGCGCCGAGTTCGCCAAGGCTCCGGCGAAGTACCTCGCCACGCTCGACCAGGCCGTCGTCGGGGCGCAGGGCAAAGGCTACCCACTGAAGGAGTGTCCGGTGAGTGGTGAGAAGTATGGTGGCGACATGGGCGACCCGATTGACCTCGTCGTAGCGGGGCGGCTCGTGCGCGTGTGCTGCAAGGACTGCAAGAAGGACGTCGAGAAGGACCCGGCGAAGTTCATCGGGCTGGTCGACGCGGCCCGGAAGGGTGAGAAGCCTGCGACGCACGAGGGCCACGAACAGCACAAGGGGCAGGAGGGCCACGGTGGCAAGGACGCCGGCCACGGACACGAGTGATCGCCGGCAGCGTTTCGATGAAGCCAGCCAAATCCCAGAGCCATGCCACGCCGCCGGCACGGTGCCGGCGGTGCGGTTCGCCCGGCCGCCATGGATGGCGGGCGACGGTGACGAAGGTGCTGTGGCTCCTGATCGTTCTCGGAGTTGTCGTTCTCGCAGCCGGGGCGTGACGGACCCGCAAGGCGACTGCCAATCGCGACAGGATGGAACGGGGGGCTTCTGCTCATGCGTCGATCTCGCATGCCGAGATTGCTCTTGGGCCTGCAAGGCGGAGAGGCGAAGGGCGTGCCGCAGCGACCCGATCCTCGGGACAGTTGTGGACCACGGTTTGCTCTGCGTTCGGCATGACGATCAAACGGCAGATGCTGCAACCCGAGGCGGCAGCACGCGAGCCCTGCAACCGGTGCGGCCGTTGTCGGAGGCCAGTAGGGCAGATCCTGGTTTCGTGGCGGCAGAGTCTTCAGGAACTGGCTGGTCCAGGAGACTCACAGACGTTCCGCCCCGATCACCCGCGCCGGTCAGACTGCCCTCGGGGCGCCAGGTGTCGAACAGGGCGATCCAACGATCGGAGCGAGTCTCACCCAACGCAACTTCGGACTCCACGGCCCCTCGACGGGTCTGCAACGATGTTCTTGATGTGCCATGGAGCCTCACGCTCTGGAAATGCATGGAGGTGCTAGGGACATGAGCAAGGTGCCCCAGGATCCGGTCTGCGGGATGCCGGTCACGCGCATCGACCCGCCTTCTGAGAACTACCGGGATCGGGTCTTCTGGTTCTGCTCCGAGGTATGCGCCGGACTGTTCCGAGCCGACCCCGAACGCTACGCGCCACACGAATCCGATGGCCTACCCGACGGGAGCCGATCCCGGCGCATCGCCTACTTCTCGATGGAGGTCGCGTTGTACTCGGGCATGCCAACCTACGCGGGCGGTCTCGGGGTCCTGGCTGGCGACACTCTGCGTTCGTTCGCTGATCTTCGCCTTCCGGTCGTGGGCGTATCGCTGCTCTACCGGGGCGGATACTTCAGGCAGGAGATCGATACCGCGGGTCGACAGCACGAGGCGCCTGTCGCTTGGCAGCCCGAGCAGTTCTGCACGCGGCTGCCGGCTCGGGTCACCGTCACCATCGAGGGCCGCCCAATCGTGCTGGAAGCATGGTGGGTCGAGATCCAGGGATGGTCGGGCGGAACCGTTCCGCTACTGCTTCTGGACTCGTCCTGCGCCGAGAACGACCCGAGGGATCGGTCGATCACGAACCGGCTGTACGCCGGGTCTCCGGCCGAGCGGTTGCGCCAGGAGATCGTACTCGGCAGCGGTGGGATTCGGATGCTCGAGGCTTTGGGACTCGATCAGATCGAGCGCTACCACATGAACGAAGGGCATGCGGCGCTGCTCGCCCTGGAGTTGCTCGCCAGGCAGCAGAAGCACACCGGGTCGTGGGACTTCAATTCGGTGCGCGAGCGTTGCATCTTCACGACCCACACACCGGTTCCCGCCGGTCACGACCGCTTTCCCCTCGACCTGGTCCGCCAACTGCTCGGCGGCGCGCTTCCCCCCGACGACGTTCTGCAGATGCTGGGCGGTCAAAGCGAGCTCAACATGACTCTGCTGGGCCTCAACCTCAGCAAGTTCGTCAACGGTGTGGCGGAGCGACACGGGGAGGTCTCCAGCGAGATGTTCCCGGGCTACCGCATCGAGGTGGTCACCAACGGCGTTCATGCCCGCACGTGGGTCTCCGAGAGTCTGCGTCAGGTCTTCGACCGCTGGATCCCACGCTGGGAGCAGGATCCGTCGTGGCTGCGACGTGCTCGGCAGATCCCGGACGAGCAGATCCTGGAGGCGCATGCACAGTCGAAGGGCCTGCTGATCTCGGAGATCAAGCGGAGGTCCAACGTGCAGCTACTCCCCGAGCGCTTCACGGTGGGTTTCGCGCGGCGGGCCACCAGGTACAAACGTCCGACGCTGTTGTTCGAGGACCGAGCGGCGTTGGAGGCGGTAGCAGCTCGCCACGGCGGCCTCCAAGTGATCTTCGCAGGAAAGGCGCACCCCAACGACGAAGACGGCAAGCACGCGATCGAACGGCTCCTCCGAGAAGCCCAGCGCGAAACGGACTGGCTTCGGATCGTGTTCTTGGCTGACCAGGACATGGACCTGGCACGCCAGCTCACGGCTGGCGTCGACCTTTGGCTGAATACGCCGACTCCGCCGCTGGAGGCTTCGGGCACCTCCGGAATGAAGGCGGCAGTCAACGGCGTGCCGAGCCTCAGCGTGCTCGATGGCTGGTGGATCGAGGGGCACGTGGAGGGAGTGACCGGGTGGTCCCTGGGAGCTGGGGGCAAACCTCGCGGCGATGCCGCGGATGCAGGCGAGATCTACGAGAAGCTGGATGCAGCGATCTTGCCGTGCTACCAGCAGGACAAGCATGCCTGGGCTCAGATCATGAAGAGCTGCATCGCCCTCAACGGATCCTACTTCCATACCCACCGCGTCGCGCTGCACTATGCAGCACAGGCCTACCTGTAGGGTCGACGTGAAGTACCGAGGTGTCATCCGCGTCCGGTATCCTCTCGACGCTGGCGCCATCGTCCTCCGCACTGAGGACGACTGGGATCGTGACGTTCCTCCAGGATACGTGGATCCCGGACGGGAGACCTTCGACTTCCCTGTTGAGTCCGAACGACCCTATCTGGACTTCAAGCCGTGCCTCCGAACTGCGTCAGGATTGCACTGGGCTTGCGGTGCAAACCGCTTGGCCATTCTGAGTCATGAAGCCCCACAGGAGTCCTATCCCTACTTCCGCGGAGATTCCGCAGGCTCGCTCTCGGGCAACCGCGAGGTCTTGTCGGCGGCGCTCGGCCGCGCTCACGAGTTTCGCGCCTACCTTCCGGCCGGCTACTCCGAGAATACCCTGAAGCGGTACCCGGTCCTCTACATGCTGGACGGAGCCAACCTGTTCTTCGACGAGGAAGCCTATCTTGGGAATGCCTGGCACGTCGATCGGACCCTTGTGCTGCTCAACTCGATGTGCCTGATCGATCAGGTCATCGTGATCGGCATTCGTGCGCGGGACCGCGAGAAGGAGTACACCCAGGGCGGCTTCGAGAGGTTCGGCGATGCCATCGCGGGAGAGCTGAAGCCGCACGTAGACGATGACCTTCGCACGCTGCGGGATCCTGCGCACACGATGGTGGCCGGGTCGTCCCTCGGAGGTGTAGCTGCGTTCTCCATGGCGTGGCGACGTCCCGAAGTGTTCGGGGGTGCCGCGTGTCTGTCAGCGACTTTCGGCTACCGCGACGACTTGCAGGAGCGCGTGCGGACCGACCCCATGGATTCGCGGAGGCAGCTGAAGATATACCTCGACAGCGGCTGGCCCGGGGACAACTACGAGGCAACTCTCGGAATCGCGAAGGGCCTGATCGCTCGGGGCCTGTTTCTTGGCGCAAACCTCCTGCACCTGGCCTTTCCGTGCGAGACCCACGACGAGCGATCGTGGGCAGCTCGTTTTCATCTGCCGGTCCAATTCTTCGCGGGGAAGCTGCGTCGAGCTGCTGAGTGGTCCAGCCTGGCGCCACGTAGCTGACCAACCGCACCGCCGACGGTCATCGGGTGGAGGCGATTCACGCCCGGTATTCGTCATCGCGACGGTTGACGCCCATCGCTGGCCAGCCACCGTACCGCAGGAACAGCAGTCACGCCGTGCAGCACGATGCTCAAGGCAACTGTTGCTATGGCCGCAGCAAAGACCGCGCTGCGGTTATCCCATTCGGCATGACGCTCGACCAAAAGGGCGAACACGACTGTGGCGACACCACGCGGCCCGAACCATCCAATCGCCAAGATGGCCTTGTGTCCCAGGCCTGTGTAGAGAAGGGTCACGACGGAGGGCAGAACCCGGGTGACCGTGAGCGCCGCGATGGCGAATGCAAGCATCGCGGGGCTCAAGCTGTCCCATGCCTGCGGCAGCAGCAGCGCCCCGACGATGAAGAACACCAAGCCCGACAGGAGCTTGCCTTCCGCGTCGGCGAACGCAGTCAGCTGGGCCTTCCGGTTGACCCTCCCGCATGCAAGTCCCGCGACGAAGGATGCAAGCAGCCCGTTGCCATGGAGAACCTCCGCGAGCCCGTAGGACACGATCGCGAGAGCGGCGACGCCGATGCGACAGTCCGGTTCCATGGCGCCGCGGACTCCGGAGTCCCGTAGGATGAGCTTGGCGCCGACATGACCGACAAGGACCCCGATGAGTGGTCCCAGAAGCACCTGTGTGGCGCCAAAGCGCACCCAGTAGGCAGTCATGTCGGGGTGAGCATCGGTGCGGGCGACGCACAGGAGGACCATCAGAATGGGTACGCTGAGCCCGTCATTGAGTCCGCTTTCGACATTGAGGATGTGGCGAATGTCAGCGGGGACGCGCTCGTCTTGCAGGATCGGTTGCCCCAGGGCCGCGTCGGTAGGCGCAACCACTGCTGCCAGCACCGCAGCCTGCCACAGGGACAAGCCCGGCAGGAGCAACGAGGCGACGGCGGTCCCCGCTACGACAACCAGCGGAAGGCCGAGCAAGAGCAAGCGTAGCGGGGCGCCCCGCGGCCTCAACAGGTGCTCAGGGGACGCGTGTGTGGCGTCAACGAACAACACCAGGGCAAGGGTGATGTTGGCCAGCAGGTGGGCAGCTTCCGTGCTCTCGGTCCCGAACAGGTCCAGGCCGAAAGGTCCAGCGGGCAGTCCGGCGAAAAAAAAGAAGATGGCAGACGTCAGCGATAGCTTTCGGAGCCATCGGGACAAAAGGGAATACGTGAGTAGACATGCTGCAACATAGGCAATAAGCGCAGGTTGCATTATGCCCGGCCATGTGGGTGAGCGTTTCCAACTACTCGCCGGTGAAACACCAGGGTCGCGACGAAAGCTCCAATCCCCATCCCGAACATGGCAGTAGCGTACGTCCAGATCGGGCTCGGCACGAGGCCAAGCTCCTGGGCTGCGAGCCGTGACGCTACGAACATCCCAGCCATCATCAGCAAGTGCAGGAGTACGAGTTCCGCGATCGCTCGTCGGCGAGATGTGCACGCTTCGTGCGAGCACATCAGCGCGCATGCTGGTACACAAAGAGCAAGCACAGTAGCCATGACCAGGAGGCGTTGCATCGCCGCAGGAGCGGTTGCGGCGTCGCCTCCGGCGTCCGACGCCGAAACGAAGCGTGCGACCCAGTACTGGCCGATAACGAGGCCGAGCCCACCGAACGCCAGTGGAACGATGACCTTGTCGATTCCGCGGAATCGGGTGCGCTGCTTCCATCCGTTGTGCGCCAGGCCACAGGCGGCCACGATTGCCAAGGCCGCGAGCAGCCACGCGGTGGCCGACAAGCCAGCTACCAGGGCAAGGCCGCCGAGCTGTGCAACGATCGTGACGAGAATCAACCAGGCATGGCGGTCAGAGCGCGTCTCCGCGGCGACAAGCATGCGGGTTTGCGTCGTCATTGCGTGGAGCCTTGGTCGGGATCGACTTGCGCGCCACCCGCGGTTTCCAAGTGCTTGATCGCGCTCGCAGCGTGATCGATTTGGAAGCCGATCTGGCGTTCGGAGACGCTTCTCGCCGAGAGCGTCACGCGAAGGATCGTAGAATACGGCACGAAATGGAGGTCCATCTCTTCACAGCTCGGCGCGTTGCGAAACGCTGCCATTGCGACCCAGCGAGGCGAAAGCTGAGCGATGTGACATACATCCAGTACCGAACCATCGACCAGGTGCACGAGCACGACCGGCACGTGCTTCGACACGCCTGGACACAAGGCCCCGACCCGGCCGGGTAGAATCGTACAGAAGAAGTTGGGATCGAACGGGACCCCCTCGTACGGATCTTGTGCTGCCGCAAGTGCCAGCTCGGGATTGTCGGCAGGTTGGGTCATGACCATTGCGCGGTAGGAGAGAGCGGTGGGATCAGTTGGCAGTGGCACATGGAGACTACCGCAAGCCGTAGTCGGCGATCTTCTTGCGCAGGGTTGTTGGGGAGATGTCGAGAGCCTGAGCGCTTCTGGTGATGTTCCACTCGAGATGATCCAGGACGGCCTTGACGTGATCCCGCTCGACCTCCGACAGCTTCCGCAGCGGACTCTCATGGGGCGCAGAGTTCGGAGTCGCGGGGCGGTGGACGTCGGGTAGGTCCACGGCCTCGATGACGTCGGTTCGCGCCACGGCTACGGCGCGCGTCAGTGCGTTCTCGAGTTCGCGGACGTTTCCAGGCCAAGCATGCCCCTCGAGGGTCTGCAGTGCCGACTCGGCGATAGCTAACACAGGGCTCTCCAGCCGTCTGCGAATTCGGTGCAGCAGGTGGATTGCGAGCGGACGAACATCGCCGGGTCGGTCGCGTAGCGGCGGGACTTGGAGACGTGCAACGGACAGCCGGTACAGCAGATCCTCTCGAAACTCCTTGTCTGCCACCATCGCGTCGAGGTCGCGATGGGACGCGGCGAGCACTCGCGCCTCGAAGGGGATGCTCTGGTTTCCGCCGACGCGTTCGAAGCAACGATCCTGCAGCGTGCGCAGGAGCTTGGCCTGCAGCTCCATCGGCATGTCGCCGATCTCGTCGAGGAACACGGTGCCGTTTCCCGCCTGCTCGAGGCGGCCGATCTTGCGGGTGTCGGCCCCGGTGAAGGCGCCCCTCTCGTGCCCGAACAGCTCGCTCTCGAGCAGAGTTGGCACGATCGCGGCCGAATTGATGGCGATGAACGGCTGTGATGGCGAGGAGGCATTGTGGATGGCGCGAGCGACGAGGTCCTTGCCCGTCCCGCTTTCGCCCTGGATCAGTACGGTGACCTTGCTGCGAGAGAGCAAGCCCACCTGCTTGAGCAGATCGAGGATCTTGCGGTCCTGTCCGACGATCTCGTGAGGTTGGTCGGATTCGACGTCGATGCGGACGAGGTCCCGCCGTCCGGAGTGTCCGCGCCGCGAGCGGCGTTGGATGCACTTCTCGACAGCCACCAGCACATCTTCGAGCGCGAGAGGTTTCCGCACATAATCGAAGGCGCCGACCTGGATGGCTTCGATCATGGACTTCATGTCCTGGACACCAGTGATCATGACAGTGTCCGGTGGGCTCGAGAGACCCTGAAGCGTCTTCAAGACGCGCAGCCCGCTCTGGTCCGGGAGGCGGAGGTCGAGGAACAGAAGGTCGAACGCACCACCGTCGCCGACCAGACGGAGGGCATCCCTCCCGTTCATGCACGTGGTGACTGCGTGTCCGTGCTCTTCGAGTTGGATTTGCAGCGAGCGGCCCAGTGCCTCATCGTCGTCGACGACGAGGATCCGCAGGGCACTAGCTTTGCTCTGGCTCATGAGGTAGCTCGATTCGGAAGACGGCGCCAGTCTCGTTGTTCGCCGTGTCGGTGCGGTTGGCGGCAGTCACGCGACCCCCATGGTACTCGACGATCTTGCGGACCATGGCGAGTCCGAGCCCAGTGCCGCCTGCGCGCGTCGTGAAGAAGGGTTGGAACAAGCGTTCGAGGTTGTCGTACGAGACTCCGGGGCCGTTGTCGGCCACCTCGATGAGGACGCGTCGCCGCGATTCTTCGAGACGAGTGACGACTACGATCTCGCCGCCGTGACCCGCAGCGTCGATGGCATTCTGGAGGAGGTTGACCAGCGCCTGTCGCATCCGGTCAGGATCGATTCGCACGTGGACGTGCGGGTCGAGTTCCTGTACGTGGAGACTGCACCGTTCGCTGCCAGCTTGTTCGGCGACATCCTCCAGGGCTGCGACCAGCGTGTCCTGCAGCGGCAGCACACCGAAGTTCATGGCCAGCGGCCTGCTCAAGGACAGGAGATCGGAGAACATGCGCTCCAGGCGAAGAACCTGCGCCTGGGCGATCTCGGCGAGCTCCAGGCTGCGCGGGTCGTCGGAGAGCTTCTTCAGGATCGCCTGCAGGTTCAGCTTGATCGAGGAAAGCGGATTCCGCATCTCGTGGACGACCGCAGAACTCATCTCACCCATTGCCGCCAGGGTCTCGCTCTGAACGACTCGGAGCCGGGCGGTGGCCAGCTCGTCCAGCATGTGGTTCAGTGCGGTGGCGACGGAGCCGACCTCGTACTGGGAAACGGGGCCGACTCTGGCTTCCAAGTCGCCGTGTGCGACCTGCCGTGCGACATTCGCCAGCTGCTGCAGCGGTGCCGTCATGCGGCGCGCACTCCGCAGCGTGAGGGCGACGACCGCAGCAGATACGAGAAGCGAAGTGATCAGCGCCCGCCAGCCCAGCTCCGGAAGCCACGCCAGCGCATCTGGCGCGTCCTGCTCCACCAACAGGATCCAATCCATTCCATGGATCGCGGCATAGCCCCCAACAACCTCTCGGTTGCGGGAGTCCCGGTAGACAGCAGCACCGGTCTCGTCGTTCGCCGCCCTCTTGAACCCGACGGAAGCGACCCGTTCTGACAGCCCGGCGCCGGCGAGACTGCTCTCCGCTTCGGTGAGCATGATGCCGTCTCGCCCGACAAGGTAGCTGCGGTACGTGGAAGTGGGCATGCCGTCCTTCAAGATGGCCTGCATCACTTCCTCATCGAGAGCAGCAAGGACGTAGCCGGTGACTTGCTCGCCGTCCCGAACGGCGGCGCCGAAGTGCATGCCGAGCCGACCGTCTCGGTGACGATGGACGCGTCCCGCGGCAGGTCCAGGCGAACTGCCGACGGCCTCGACGATGCCAGACAGCTCGAATGCCTGAAGGCCGTGGCTGCGTGTTCCCACACCCGCTAGTTCGTGCCACCCCGGGTCGTAGAGGCCGATCGCCTCGTACATGCCGTACTTGGTAGCGAACGTGGACAGGAACGCCGACGTCACCTGTGCCGTCTGGCTGGTCTGCGAGTCAGCCGAGCACTCGTGACGCACGGCCGGGCAGGCAGCGAGGAACGCAGCGTCGGCCAGGCGCTCCGAAAGCCACATCTCGAGGCGCTGCCGTCGCGACTCCGTGAGTTCTGCAAGCCGTTCAGCCGCCGTGTCGAGTACGGCTTGGCGTGCGCAGTGGTATCCCTGTCCGGCCAGCAGAAACATCGGAACGAGTGCGATCAGCAGCGACCAGATCAGGAGATGGCGGCGCAGGGAGCGCGGAGGCTTCTTCGATCGGGCCGGACGCCGCCCGCGATGAGCCCTCATTCGGCTAGGTTCTGGTGATCGGGACATCAGAAGCTGGTGAGTGAGACACCACGGCACCATCGCGGCGGGTCGTTGCCGGTCCTCGGTCGCAGTGCGGCCAGGCAACTTCGCCGATGTTCGTAGTCGAGGCCCGAGGCGAGCATGCTGGTAGGGACAGGAGGATCAGGCGTCGAGGTGAATGCGGACGCCCGGCGAGGCCGGAGCAAGTCGAGTGCCGCTGCGCCGGCCTGACACGCTACCGGCACGGGCGTTGCTCAGCCACCCAGCGACTCCACCTGACTCCCACTGGCGGTCGTCATGAATCGAATCATCACCCCGTTCGTTCGCTGGTTGCTGCTTGCATGCACGCTGATTGTCCTCTCCGGATGCGGCGGATGCCACTGACCAAGGAGACTCCCATGAAGCCCACGACCCGTTGCCTTCTTGCAATCCTCGTTCTGGCGGTGTCGCTGTGCGGCCAGAGCGTCACACTACGCACCGGCGAGGTTCTCATCGGACGTGTCGTCGACGTGACCGACGGGACGTTCCGGATGGAACTGACGTTCCCGAAGGAAGAGATGCGCGAACTTTCGCGCGCCGAGATCATTCCGCGCTCCGTCTACGACGTGTTGGCGGCACGCATCGATCAAGGCAACGGTGGGGCCCACCTCGACCTGGCCGCAGTCTGCGAGGATCTTGGCCTGTTCGCCTTTGCGATTGCGGAAGCGCGCCAGGCGGCGAAGCTGGATCCGGCGCTGGGCGCGAAGGCGAAGCGGGTGGAGCAGCAGTCGCGCGAGCAGATCGCGGCGCGGATTCTGCAAGCCGCGCAAGCGGACTTCGAGGATGGTCGCCTGGGTTCTGCCCAACTCGCGGCGCATGCCGTCGCCCACGACTACGGGGATACGAGATCCGCCAGGGATGCAACGAAGCTGGCGGCGAAGATCGCGGACCAGAAGCGGCCGAGCGCGCACGAGGCGACGGGAGAGGAGATCGCGTCGGCCGTCAAGAGCGTTCGAAGCGTGCTCGAGAAGGTGGTCAAGGACCTGGACGTGCCGGCTCACGGAGACATGCGTCAGCAGCGGGGGCTGCAGCGTGCGATCTCCCGGCTCGAGAAGGTCTGGAGCGAGGTTGGCGACCTCGTTGCGCCACGGCCGCCGGTCGAGCGGGACGAGACGACGACCGCGGCATCCCCGGCTGAGCGCCTGGAAGCGGTGCAGGACGAGCTCCGCGCCCGCCTCACGACCGCCTACCTTGCCCTCGGGACGATCTACCTCGAGCGGCGCGCGTTGCCCGATGCCGACGAGTGGTGCAACAAGGCATGTGACCTCGATCCAGAGAACAAGTCCTCCCACGCGCTGCACCGCCTGATCTTGCAAGCGAAGATCGTGGACGGGTGGGGCTACTGAACCAACGGAACCCGGTGGCGAGGCATCAAGTCATGAATTCCGGTGGAGCCCCCAACGGTGTCCTGGGCGAGAACGAATCGCCGCAGGCTCGGCAGTGGGCCGTCGTGCTCGCAGGTGGAAGCGGTTCGCGGCTTGAGCCGTTGACGTCGCGCTACATGGGCGGCCCTGTCCCCAAGCAGTACTGCTCACTGTTCGGGGACCGATCGCTCCTCGGCGACGCCCTCGAGCGCGCTCAGCAGTTCACGGCGCGCGAACGCATCGTGACGATTGTCGCGAGCAACCATCGCCCCTACTGGGAGCGAGACCTGCAAGGCATGGATCCCCGCAACGTGATCGTTCAGCCGTTGAACCGGGGCACGGCTGCCGGCGTGCTCCTGCCCTTGTTGGAGATCGCCACGCGCGATCCGGCTGCGCATGTCACCCTGTTGCCGGCAGATCACTTCTTCACGCACGAAGATCTGCTCGTGCGGGCGATCCGGGACGCCCAACGAATCGTGGCCCGATCAACGGATCGACTGGTCCTCGTTGGCATGAGGCCGGAGGACGCAGAGTCCGACTACGGCTGGATCCTCCCCGCTGGGCATGTCGATGGCGGCCTGCGAGTCCGGCGTTTCGTCGAGAAGCCCACCCGGGCGGAAGCGGCTCGGCTGCTGCGGCAGGGTGCGGTCTGGAACGGGTTCTACCTCACGGCGTCGGTGCAAGCGCTCCTGGGGCTCTTCATGGAGCGTGCTCCGGGTCTCTTGGCAGCACTTCGAGCAGCCGATGCACAACAAGGGTTGGGCGAGATCTACGAGAGCATGCCCCCGAGTGACTTCTGTCGCGACCTTCTGGCCGGGTACGAGGAACATCTGGATCTCGTGGTGGCTCCGGAGTGTGGCTGGACCGATCTGGGCACGCCAGCCCGTGTTACCCGTTGTGCGCGCTCGTACGAGCAGCGCCTGGGGACTCCTGGTCAGGGCCTTGCAGCAGCAGCATTGCGGACTTGGGCAGCGCATGGCGAGTGACACATTCAGAGTTCTTTCAGGAGGAATCGATGCAAGACACCAGCAACCTCGAGAAGGCAATCGCCTTCTCTTTCGTGGCCGCGCTCGCAACGAGCTGCGGTACCGTAGCTCCGGAGAGTGCCGGCAAAACGCCGGTCTGCCAGGAGTGCTTCGACGCGGTGAGTCGTGCTCGAGTCGACCATCCGGCATCGGGCCCCACCCACAACGAGGTCTTGCGGACCTACCAGTGCCCATGCTGCAAGACGCAGATGTCCGTCTACATCGCGAACGGAGTGCACATGGTCAAGTGTGGCGGCTGCGCGGTCGACGGCGTCGCCTGGGACCGCTGCAGTTCGTCGCCGCACGACGGCCGGTAGCGCCACTGTCGTTCGCCATGGAGTGGCAATAACGAGTGAGTGTGCCTACGCACCGGCAATGACTCGGGTGCCGGTGTCGAGACCAACCCGAGTCGTGGAGAGATGAGCGATGACGAACATGAGAAAAGAGAAGACGCGAGTCTATTCCCTCGCCTTGGCGTGCGCCCTCATCGCGGGGGCTACAGCAGCGGCTCAGGCGCCGCCGACGGGGCACGAAGACCACAAGCAGCACGCAGAGCACGTGGGTCAACAGGAGCCCTCGCTCGCCGACCAGATTGCGGAGCTCAGGGCCAAGGTCGCGAAGCTCGAAACCGCTCTGCTTCAGAACCACCATGGCCAGTCTCAACAGCCTGCAGGACAGGGACCCGCAGCGGGCAGCATGCAGGCAACTGGGGGCATGGGAACAGCAGCCCCTAGCGGGTCGATGGGCATGGGCGGAATGGCATCCTCTGGCATGGGCGGCATGGGTAGCGGTGGCATGGGGATGGGCGGAATGGGCATGGGCAAGACGGGTGGCGGCATGGGCATGGACGGTATGGGCATGGGTGGCATGCGCATGGGCATGAACGGCATGAACATGAGCGCATCCGGCTCCATGGCACCTTCGCAAGCGACCGACAGCTCGAGCATGTCCATGGGACCGATGCCGGGAATGGGGCAGAGCCAATCGAGACAGATGCGCATGATGGGCTCGATGGGCCAAGCGTCCGCCTCTCGGACGGCCGTTCTGTCGGTCTTGCCGGGCTTCCCAGGAGCGTCGCACATCTACCACATCGGCGCCAACACCCACTTCCTGGACTACGCGGAGGCGTTGGGGCTTTCTCACGAGCAGCACCGGCAACTGTCAGAACTCCACGCGCAGTCAGAGCTGCAACAGAACGACATGCAGCGCTCCCTGGACAAGCTCGAGCAAGACCTGTGGGTGCTCACGAGCGCTGGCCAGCCGGATGGCGATGCGATCAGTCGCAAGATTCGGGAGATCGCAACACAGACAGCAGAGATGCGGCTGCAGTTCATTCGCAGCGTCGGCGAGGCGGCGAGCGTGCTGACGGACGCCCAGCGTCGACAGCTGGTCGGCGACTACGCAACCGATACTGATGCTCAGAGCGGCAAATGAAGCGACTGCCCGCACGGAAGGAAGGCACGAGCAGTCGCTCCACCTGGTTCTCGGCCATGCGCGCGATCGCGGTCGGCATCGCGTTGGGCGTCGGCGCAGCGGCGCAGGTTTCGCCTGCGGAGCACGCCAAGCACCATCCTGGGCAGCAAGGCCCCGAGCAGCAAGGCGCAGGTGCGGCCCCGGGCAGCCAGGCAGACGGCGCCGGTGATGCTGGCGGGATGGGAATGGGCGGGATGGGAGAAATGATGAAGAGCATGGGCGTGCCACCGCCCAAGGAGCTCTACCCATCCTTGATGGCGTTGCCCGATCTTCCCCTCGAGGCGCGTGCCGAGGTACAGGCCAAGGCGCACGAGCGCATGAGGTCGGGGACGTCCCGAATGTCGGAAGGACTCGACCGCCTCGCAGCTGCGGCACCAGGCAGCGACTGGCAGCTGATGCAGGCGGCCGTGGCGATGATCCGTGATGGCGTGGCAGAACTCGACAGTGGTCTCGCGGCGCACCGCGCGCTGGCCGAGGGCCAGGCACCGCGCAGCGTGGCGATGCGCTGGTTCAAGACCGAGATGAGCATGCTATCGCCCGTGTCGCAACCGGTATCGCCGGGGCCGATGGGGCTCGGGTGGTTTCACTTCTCGGCGATGGTCGCGTTGATCGCGTTCACTGGGGCGATGGTATGGATGTACTTCCACAAGATGCGACGGGCAGCAAGCCTCATCGACGCCCTTACCGAGCGCCGCGGGGGCAGCCAGGAAGCAGGAGGCCTGGGCGCAGGAACCGAGGCCACTGCCTCGGCGGCAGGGAGGAGCAGTTCTGAAGCAAGCCGGTCAGCGACGAAGCCGGGACGTTGGGCGGGCAAGCTGCGCATCTGTCGAGTGTTCGAAGAGACGCCGACGATCAAGACCTTCCGACTGATCGCGGAAGGCGGGTCGATGGTTCCATTCCAGTTCCAGGCGGGTCAATTCCTGACTGTGGCGGTGAAGATCGGAGAGAATGTTGTCAAGAGGTCGTACACGATTGCCTCGGCACCCAGTGTCCAGGGCTACGTGGAGATCACCGTCAAGCGCGAGGAGAACGGGACGGTGTCGAAGCACCTTCATGACCAAGTCAAAGAGGGCGACGCGCTCGACGTCTCCGCCCCGATGGGCAAGTTCTGCTTCACGGGAAAGGAGTCGTCGAGCATCGTGCTGATCGGCGCCGGCGTCGGGGTTACGCCGCTGATGAGCGTCGTCCGCTACCTGACGGACATCGGATGGCCGGGACACGTCACGCTGCTGTTTGCATGCCGCGACCAACGTGAGTTCCTGTTCCGCGCCGAACTGGAGGCGTTGCAGCGGCGCCATTCGAATCTGTCGGTAGTGACGACACTCACACGCGAAGAGGACGAGTCGTGGAAGGGCCCGCGCGGTCGCTGGACCAAGGATATGATCGCGAGCTCGGTGCCCGATTTGCCCAAGCAGCGGATCCACGTCTGCGGGCCGAAACCGATGATGGAAGCGACGAAGGACATCCTCGCGGAACTCGGCGTACCGGCGGCGAACATCAAGACCGAGGCGTTCGGTGGCAGCAAAGAGAAGCTGCGCGGCAGCAGCGGCGACCCGCAAGACGTGGAGGGTGTGGCTCGCGCTGTCGACACTCCCGATGTCGCCACGCAAGCCAGCGTGGCCTTCGCTCGGTCCGGCAAGAGCGGCTCCTTCGAAAGGGACGACACGATCCTGGACGTGGCGGACCGGATCGGGGTCGACATCGACAACTCCTGCCGCGCGGGTACATGCGGCTCGTGCAAGGTCCGGCTCCTCGAGGGGGCGGTCGAGATGGAGATCGAGGACGGTCTCGAACCCGGCGAGAAGGAGAGTGGATGGGTCCTGGCATGCCAGGCCAAGTCATCTGCCAGTGTGAAGGTCGATGCCTGAACCACGCACTCGGTCCGGTGCGCAAGAACGGGAGAGTACCGTCGTCGGCGGCCTCGTGCTGATGATGCTGGTGCTGTGGCTCGGCTTCCTGATCCATCGGTCAGCTGGCTTCCCAGGGAGCGGTTTGGGGCACGCACTCGGAATTGGCGGCGCCTTGCTGATGCTCGTCCCGGCTGCGTACGTGGTCGTCAAGCGTGTCCCGAAACTGCGGAAGTCGATCACCAAGCACGTCCCGATGCGCACGTTGCTCGCCTGGCACATCTACGCGGGGGTGCTCGGCCCCCTGCTGGTGCTGTTCCACACGGGCCATCGCTTCGAGAGTCCGCTGGCCACCGCGCTGACGGCACTGACCATCATTGTCGTCCTCAGTGGCTACATCGGACGCTACCTGATGCGCAACATCCAAGCCGAGCTTGCGGAGAAGCGCGACCAACTGAAACAGGTCACGGCCGAATACGACAGGATGCAGGGGGCACTGGCAAACGCCGGAGATGCGCGTGCGTCGTTGACAAGGCAGCGAAGCCTGAGGCGACGGCTCTCCGGTGCGTTCTTCGTGCAGGATGCTCGGCAGGACCCGGTCCTTGCATCCCTGGTTCCAAGGGCGCTGCGAGTCGTCGAGTCCCGTGCCGACCTGGAGTATGCCATCGGCACTCATGAACGCTTCAAGCGGTGGTTCGGCAGGTGGCTTCGATGGCACATCGTCGTCAGCTGCGGGCTCTACCTCCTCCTTGGGCTCCACGTTTGGGCGACGATCTACTTCGGTCTGAGGTGGTGGCCATGAGTCTGCGGGCGACTACCGGCTTGCTCCTCGCGCTCGGAGCTGTCCTCACCGCGGCGTTGGCGTTCGAGCCTCGACTGCGGAGCGTTGCATTCTGGCAGCAGCTGGCCAGCCCGGGCGAGTTGTCCGCAGCACATGCGGATCTCGCCGCAGATTGCGCGGCGTGCCATGTACCTATGCAAGGGTCTATCGCCGCCCGGTGCATCGTCTGCCACGCAAACGACGAGAGGCTGTTGCAGAGTCAGCCGACCGCGTTCCACGCGACGGTGTCGAGCTGTCGGGAGTGCCACCCGGAGCATCGGGGCAGCGGGCAATTGGTATCCACCATGGACCATTCGGCGCTCGTGGCGATCGGACTGAAAGAACTGATGCGCAGTGCCGATCCGGAGCAGCGACAGTTCGCAGATGCCATCGCGGCACTCGGAGGAGGAGGAGCGTCCGCGAGACGTCTGGCGCTCGCCGTGGGCGAGGCGGCCCTCCATTGTGCCGCCTGCCACGCCACGGTAGACCCGCATCTTGGGCTGTTTGGTTCCGAGTGTAGCGATTGTCATGGCACCAAGGCGTGGGCGGTCACAGAGTATCGGCATCCGGCGGCGCGTTCCCGTGACTGCGCCCAGTGCCACCAGGCGCCACCGAGCCACTACATGATGCACTTCGAGATGATCTCGGCGAAGGTCGCCCGCAAGCCACATGCGAGGGTCGAGCAGTGCTACGAGTGCCATCGAATCACTTCCTGGAACGACATCCCAGGCATCGGTCGGTACAAGCACCACTGAATACAGGAGGGCAGATGAGCGCAAACCAGGAACGATCCACGCCGACGGCGGACGAAGGCGCTTGGTGCGAGTTCGGACATGCGGAATGGGGAAAGCGCTCTCCCCTGGCCGAAGAGACGCGCTTTTTGCGCGGCCCCCAGAACCGAGTCCGGGACCTGTGGCGTGTCGTCCGCATAGGCGCTGAGCTCGTACGCGGGTTTCGTGCGTTCCGCGGCCTGCCGCCGACCGTCACCGTCTTCGGTTCGGCGCGCTTCGGCGAAGGATCCCCTTGGTACGAGCTCGCTCGTGACCTGGGTAGCCAGCTCAGTAGACAGGGGTTCGCAGTCATGACCGGAGGAGGCCCCGGCATGATGGAAGCAGCGAACCGGGGCGCCGCCGAAGCCGGTGGGACGTCCATCGGCTGCAACATCGTTCTGCCAAGGGAGCAGAAGCCAAACCAGTATGTGCAGCGCTGGACGGAGTTCCGCCACTTCTTCGTGCGGAAGGTCATGCTCGTCAAGTACAGCTGCGGGTTCGTCGCGATGCCAGGAGGCTTCGGCACGCTCGATGAGGTCTTCGAGATCGCCACCCTGATCCAGACGGACAAGGTGCACGACTTCCCGGTCATTCTGATGGGTCGCGAGTACTGGGACCCGCTGCGATCTTTCCTGGAAGGGCAGCTGCTGGAAAGGGGGGCGATCGTCAGGCTCGACCTGGATCGCCTGACGATCACCGACAACGTGGCGTCGGCCGTTACCTGTCTACGGCAATGCGCAGAACGGCGCTTCGGCATCGCGATGCCTGTTCCACGAATGGCTGAGGAGGCAGGGCAGTGAGAGTCTCCTTCCTAGGTGCGACCGGTACCGTTACTGGCTCGAAGTACCTCGTCGAGTGCCGTGGCGGGGCCAGGGTGCTGGTGGACTGCGGCCTGTTCCAAGGGCAGAAGAACCTCCGGCAGCGCAACTGGACGAGCCTCCCGGTCTCCCCCGCGAGCATCGACGCGGTGCTCCTCACGCATGCCCACATCGACCACACTGGCTATCTGCCGGCGCTCGTCAAGCATGGGTTCCGCGGGGACGTGTTCTGCACTTCCGCCACTCGCGACCTGGCGCAGATCCTGCTCCCAGACTGTGGCTACCTCCAGGAGGAAGACGCGAGGCACGCGAACGCCAGAGGGTACTCGCGGCACAAGCCGGCAATGCCGTTGTTCACCCGGGAGGATGCTGCGGCGTGTCTGCCCCTGCTGCGGCCCGTCGACTATGGCGTCGCGCTACAAGTGGCGCCTCGTCTGAACGTGACGTTCCATCCCGCGGGGCACATCCTCGGGTCGGCGTTCCTGGTGCTCGAGGACGAGGCGACCCGGCTGCTGTTCAGCGGTGATGTCGGCCGACAACACGACGTGCTGATGCGGCCGCCAAGCCCCATTCCCGCGGTCGACTACATCGTTTGTGAGTCGACGTATGGCGATCGGCTGCACGACCCTGCGGACGGCGCGGAGAAGCTGGCGGAGGTGATCCACAAGACCATGGTCCACGGCGGGAAAGTTGTGATCCCGGCGTTTGCAGTCGGCCGGGCACAGGCCCTCCTCTACCTGCTATCCGGGCTTCGGCTCAAGGGACGGATCCCGCGAATGCCCGTGTTCCTCGACAGTCCGATGGCCATCGACACGAGCGAGATCTACTGCCGACATCGAGCCGAACACCGGCTCGACGAGCCGTCTTGCCGAGCGACCTGTACGGTCGCCAGGTGCCTGCGGACACCTGCAGAGTCGAAGGAACTCAACTCGATGGCGCTTCCGTACGTCGTCTTGTCCGCCAGTGGCATGGCAACCGGTGGTCGCGTCGTGCACCACCTGGCACGGCTGCTCCCGGATGCCCGGAACACGGTGTTGCTCGCGGGCTTCCAGGCAGCGGGCACGCGCGGCCGTCGGCTCGCGGAAGGTGCGGAGACGGTGAGAATCCACGGCGATGACGTGCCGGTTCGGGCGCACGTCGAGATGCTCCACAACTTGTCGGCGCACGCCGATCGCGACGAGCTTCTGACCTGGCTGCGTACGGCATCGCACTCCCCGCAGTGCGTGTTTGTCACCCACGGGGAAGCCCAGGCGGCGCAGGCATTCAGCGCCCACGTTGCTGGTAGCCTCGGTTGGTCGACGATCGTCCCGGAGGATGGTGAGGTCGTGGAGCTTGGCTGATCCAATCGCAACTGGTGATGGAGATGGGAAGCGCCTCGGTGAGTTCGAACTGCGCGTGCGGGCGCCCGAAGGCTTGCTCTTCACGGGACCAGTCGTGGCACTCCGCGTGCCATCGGTCGATGGCCATCTCGGTGTTCTGGCCAACCATGCACCGATGCTTGCAGCTTTGAGGTGTGGCATCATGCAGGTTCTGCATCCGACCGGCGAGCGGGAAGTGATGGCCGTTGGAGACGGGTTTGCGGAGGTGACTCGCAAGGGCGTGAGCCTGGTCGTGCACTTCCTCGATTTCCCGCGCGGCATCGATCGTCAACGGGCGCATCTTGCCATGGGCCGCGCGCTGGCGCGTCTGCGGCGCGAGACGGAGGAAGAGGGCCTGGACTTGGTTCGCGCAGAGGCGGCCCTTTGCCGCTCGATCGCCAGACTCTCTGTGTGCGGCTGCGGCTGCGTCATGTGCCACGAGGCCAAGGCGGTCCCGCGCCGCGGCTGACCGGTCTGCCGGCTTCGCGCGTGAGTCGATGTCGGCGCGTCGAAGGAGGGGGAGCACCGATGCGGCCAGTTCTTGAGCATCGGGTAGTCAGGAACTGCCGGCGCCTCAGCCGCGTGGCAGGGCTGTTCCCCCGGCGCACCCGCACAGGCGCAAGGCATGGGGTTTGCACGCAACGCGCATCGGCCTCGCGAGTCGCTCAGTCGCAGTGCGAAGGAGTTCCGCAAGGCCGGAGTCCTTGTCCCCGGTCGGGCTTCGGCGACGTTGCCTGGGCCCGACGATCGTCTCTACCGACGCGAGGTTTCGATGTTCCGCACCGCACGACTGTTCGTCACGGCCCCCTTGATGGCTCTGCTTGCTTCCGGCGTTGCACTTGCCCAGCACGAAGGTCATGGCGGGCATACGGGCCACGAGGCTCCGCGGTCGGCGCCGCCGACCAAGCAGCCTGCCCGGGTCGGGGATGCCTACCCGTTCGCGACGTGCCCTATCTCCGGCAAGCAACTCGGCACGATGGGCGACCCGATGGTCAAGGTCTATGACGGCCGTGAAGTCCGCTACTGCTGCGGCGGTTGCCCGAAGAAGTTCGAGAAGGACCTCCAGCAGAGCCTCGCCAAGCTCGACGCGAAGATCGCTGCCGACCAGGGGCCGATCTACCCGCTGAAGACGTCGCTCGTCACCGGCAAGGACCTGCCGGAGAAGCCGTTCGAGTTCGTGTACGGCAACCGGCTCATCCGTCTCGGCGCGGAACAGGAGCGCGCCGAGTTCGACAAGGCGCCGGCGAAGTTCCTCGCAGCGCTCGACAAGGCCGTCGTCATGGTGCAGGCCAAGGACTACCCGCTGAAAGAGTGTCCGGTGAGCGGCGAGAAGCTCGGCGAGATGGGAAAGCCGATCGATGTCGTGATCGCTGGCCGCCTGCTGCGGCTCGGCTGCAAGGATTGCAAAGCGGACGTCGAGAAGGACCCTGCCAAGTTCGTTGCAGTCATCGACGCGGCCACGAAGCACCACCAGTCCGAAGGTCATGTCGGCCACGGAAAGTAGACGAGCTGCACCCGCGGGTGGGATCCCCACAGTGGTCTCATCTGCGGCGGCGAAGGGCACGGATGTGGTGCGCTGCGTCCGGCGGCGAGAAGGAGGTTCACAGGAGGTTCCGATGCCTACGAGACTCGCGGTCTTCGTGGCCCTGCTCACTCCGGTGTCAGCGCAGGATCTCTCCGACGTCGTTGCAAGGGTTTCGCCTTGCGTCGTGACGATCCGGACTTCAGGAACCCGCTTGAGTGGCGTGGCGATACCCAGACTCGAACCCGCGACGCGGGTTGGTTCGGGGATCGTGCTGACGGCATCTGGAGAGGTGCTGACTGCCGCACACGTTGTGGCAGCAGCGGACGCCATTCGTGTTGAGTTCGTTGACGGATCGAGTCGAGGCGCCGTGATTCGGGCGATGGAGCCTCGTGCCGACCTGGCGCTCCTGCGCGTACAAGGCGACCTGCCCCGCAGCGTCACGCCCGGCGAACTGGGCGACTCGGACGAGGTGAGAGTTGGCAACTGTGTTTTTGTGATCGGGGCGCCGATGGATCTCGAGCGCACCCTGACCGTCGGCTATGTCAGCGCGAGGCGTCAGGACGAGAGGTTCCTCGGCAGCATGCGCTTCGTCGAGCATCTGCAGACCGATGCTGCCATCAACTCGGGGAACTCTGGCAGTCCGGTGTTCGATCTGCGAGGACGAGTCGTCGGCATCGTGTGTCACATCGTCACGAACGGCGCCGGCAACGAGGGCCTCGGATTCGCCGTGACCTCCAATGCCGCGAGGCGCTACCTCCTCGACAAGCCGCCCGTCTGGTTGGGTGTCGAGGCCGAGTTCCTGCCAGCTGAACTGGCAGCCGCACTCAACGTGCCCGGGGGGCGCTGCGGGTTGCTCGTGACAAGGGTCTCGCCAGATTCCATGGCAAGCCGCGCGGGCCTACGTGGAGGCGCGCTTCCAGTGCGCATCGGCAGTCGCGACTTGCTCCTCGGCGGAGACATCGTGATAGGCGTCGATGGTCGCTGGATCGGTGGTACACGAGAACTGGAGGTTGCCGTTGCGGAACTACGCGGCATGAAGCCGGAGGCCGAGTTGCGCCTGTCGGTCCTGCGAGGTGGGGAGACCATCGAGCTGCTGATCCGACCGTGCGACAGGTAGACGGGAGGATGGAATGCGCGCAGCAGTCCTGATCGATCAACAGCCTCGTGATCGGCCGTCAACTGTCCGCGCACCACCAAGACCCAAGAGGTGGCCCTCGCCAGAGTGGACGAGGGCCGAGTAGCGAGGAAGCGTCATGAAGAAACAGAAACCAACAATCTCCCCCACGACCCTGACATGCCGCGCACCTCAGGCGCAGGCGGTGTTCGTCGCCGGGACGTTCAACAACTGGCATCAGGACGCGACCCAGTTGAAGCGCGCAGACGACGGTACATGGAGCGTGGCGCTGGAACTGCCCACGGGGCATCACGAGTTCAAGTTCATCGTCGACGGTCAGTGGTGCTGCGAGCCGGACTGTCGTGGGGACGCTCGCGACTGCCCGAAGTGCGTCCCGAACGACCACGGAACCATGAATCGCGTGATCGAGGTTTCGTGAGGCGGGCCTGGGCGGTGGCGCACCGATGGGAGACCGGCCGCTCACCTGCGCAACAGTCGCATCGCGTTGGCGACTACAAGCAACGACGCTCCCATGTCCGCTACTATTGCACCCCAGAGTGATGCCATCCCAGAGAACGTCAATAGCACGAACACGGCCTTGATTCCGAGTGCCAGAATCGCGTTGGCACGGATCACGGTCAGGGTGGCACGAGAGTGTTCGATCAGCCAAGGCAGCTTGCCGAGATCGTCTCCCATCAGGGCCACGTCGGCAGTCTCGATTGCCGCATCGGTCCCTGCCGCGCCCATCGCAACGCCCATCGACGCGCGCGCCAGCGCAGGAGCGTCGTTGACACCATCGCCCACCATCGCGGTGGGACCGAACTCGGTTTCGATCTCGGTCACGACCCGCACCTTGTCCTCGGGCAGGAGTTCTGCGTGGACTTCATCGACACCGGTCTCCTCTCCGACAATCTCGGCTGTCCTTCGGTTGTCACCGCTCAGCAAAACGACGCGAGAGATGCCCAAGCGCTTCAGCGCCGCGATGGCTGCTGCTGACTCCGTCCGCACCCGGTCAACCACGGCCACGAAGCCGCAGACGTGAGCGTCGTTGCCGACCACCACGATCGTCCGGCCGGTGCGCGCGAGTTCTTCGAGGCGCTGGTGCACTTCCGCAGTCTCCTGTCCGCGCTCCTCGAGGAACCGATGCGACCCGAGCCAGAACCGGCGCCCGTCTATTCGCCCTTCCACTCCCTTGCCCTGGATGGCCACTACGTCCGTGGCAGCGCGGACGGGGACCCCGGCCGCCCTGGCGTGCGCGAGCACTGCCTGTGCGATTGGGTGGAGGGAGTCAGCTGCGAGCGCCGCCGCTCGCGCCAGCAATGCTGGTTCGTCGTGATCCGCCAGAGGTACGATTCCCACGACTCGTGGGCGCCCTTCGGTGACGGTGCCTGTCTTGTCGAGTGCAACCACCTCAAGACGTGACGGCACCTCGACCACTCGCCCGCTCTTGAGCAGAACACCGTGACGGGCGGCCGCGGCCAGGGACGCCACGACGGCCACCGGGGTGGCGATCACGAGCGCGCAAGGACATCCGATCACCAACAGCACGAGCGCCCGATAGAGACAATCCGACCATTCGTGGCCAAGGACAGGCGGAAGCACGGCGACAGCCAAGGCCAGAGCCAGAATCGACGGGGTGTAGATGCGGGCGAACCGCTCGACCCACTGCTCGGCGACCGAGCGTTGCGCCTGAGCCTCGCCGACCTGCCGCACAATCCGAGCCAGCGTCGTCTCGCCGGCAGGTCGTGTCGAAACCACGTCGATCACGCCTGAGCCGTTGATCGTGCCGGCGAACACCGTGCTGCCGACCTCCTTCGGAACCGGCAACGATTCACCGGTGATCGGCGCCTCATCGACCTCGGTCGCACCGCGCACGATCGAGCCGTCGAGGCCGATCCGTTCGCCCGGCCGCACGCGGAATCGCGATCCCGGCTCGACTTCACCAGGATCGACCACGACCTCGGCGGTGTCCTCGGTCACGATGCGCACTCGATCCGGCGCCAGTTTCATCAGTGCGGCGACAGCTCGCCGAGCGCGACCGACGCTCCAACCCTCCAGCGCCAGCGAGAGTGCGAACAGGAAGGCAACCGTCGCCGCTTCGAACCACTCGCCGATCGCGATTGCTCCGGACACCGCGATCGTCATCAGCAGGTTCATATCCGGCCGCAGGCGACGCAACGCATAGCAGGCCTTTGGCACGACCACCCACATTCCGACGGCAACCGCGGCGCCATACGCGCCACGTGCCAGCCAGGGCATACCGGTGGGCGTGTCGGTCCTCGTCGCGGCACCGAGACCCGCGAACCATGCGTGGACCAGGAACCCCGTTCCGGTCGCGAGGCCGCTCGCTAGCACCAACCACGCGCGGCCCGACAGTCTGCGTCGCGACCTGTCTGGAGCCTCGCGCTCGTTCCACGGCACGGCGCGCATTCCCGTTGCGGCTACAGCCATCACGACCTGCGAGGTGGGAATACGCGCTGGTACCGAGATGCGGCCGTTCAGAAGATCGAATCCGACTTGATCGGGAGGCAGCAGGTTGCGCAACACGTCGCGAAGCGTCGCCACCTCCTCGGCGCAGTCCATGCCATCGACTGCGAAGTGTCGGACCGCACCGGGGCTATCAGGCGTCGTCATGGCCTCCGCCTACGACCCAGGCGTGGCGCCGCCAATGCATGGCGTTTGGGCATCTTGGTGACAGGACGATGGCATGGCGCGGCCACGCAGTTCGCCTGCTCATGGTCTGGACGGGGGTCATGGAAATGTAGGCGGCTCGACTCAGCGGCTTCACCTGGATTCGTGGCCCTCATTGCCAGGAAGCGTCTTGCGATCCGTTGCATCACCCCCGCACCGGCGACCCTCTGGAGCCCACACCGGGCAGCGAATGGCCCAACCCGTTCCGTCGGGGTAGAGCTGCACGCTCCCGCAGTTCGAGCACTCGAACTGACGAGGCAACCTCGTCGTGGTCGAGTAGTGACGCCCAGAGCGTCGCACCGTCAGCTCCTGGTCGATGAAGGACCGACACTTCGGACAGGGCATCTCCACTACGGCCGACGGCGCCTTGCAGCTAGAGCCAAGTGCGGCGACCAGTAGCGCGAGCGACAGCAGCTTGCTCCGGGATGGGGACATGTCAGTCTTCCTTGACGTCATCGGGAATGCGTTGTTCGGCATCTTGGCCCTGCTTCGGCTTGCCGAACCAGGGGTACACCGACGGTAGGACAAGCAACGTCAGGAACGTTGCGCTCACCAGGCCGCCGATGACCACGGTGGCGAGAGGCCGCTGCACCTCAGCACCCGCACTGGTCGCGAGCGCCATCGGAACGAAGCCTAGGGCAGCGACCATGGCGGTCATCAGGACCGGGCGCAGCCGCGCCAATGCGGCCTCCCGCGCGGCATCGCCTGCTGCGACACCGGCCTTGCGCAACTCGACGAGCCGGGAAACCAGCACCACCCCGTTCAGCACTGCAACGCCGAATAGGGCGATGAAGCCCACGGCGGCCGAGATCGAGAAGGGGTAGCCGCGAAGCGCCAGCGCGAAGATGCCACCCGTGGCAGCAAGAGGTACGTTCAGGTAGATGAGCGCCGCCAGCTTTGCCGACGAGAACGTCGTGTAGAGCAGCACGAAGATCAGGAACAGCGCGAGCGGCACGAGAATCGACAGCCGCTCAGCGGCTTCCTGCAGATTCTCGAACTGGCCGCCCCATTCGATGCTCCACCCGGGCGGCAGCTTGACTCTCTCCGCGACCCTTCGGCCGGCTTCCGCAACTGCGGATGCGAGGTCGCGACCGCGCACGTTGGCTTCCACCGTGATGCGCCGGCTCGTCTTCTCCCGGCTGATCTGTGCTGGTCCGGTCTCGAGCCGGATGTCCGCGACCTGTGCCAGCGGAACGAGCACGCGGTCGGAACTGCCTGCCTGTCCCGCCGCGGCCACCCTCAGTTCGCCGATGTGGTGGAGGTCGGCACGAACCGCGGGGTCGAACCTTGCTTGCACGAAGAATCGCTTCTGGTCCTCAAACACGGTCCCGAGCGGCTTGCCACCGACGGCCTCCACGACGTCGAGCACATCACGTGCGTTGATCCCGAGTCTGGCGATGGCCTGGCGGTCGAGCTGGATGCGTACGGTCGGGAGACCCACGGTCTGCTCCGCCTTGACCTCTTCGAGCCCGGGCACGCGGCGCATCACCGCAGCAACCCGATCGGCGATGTCCTTCATCTGGTCCAAGTCACCGCCGGCCGCGAAGATCTTGGCTGCGATGTCTGAGCGCACACCTGCGATCAACTCCTGCACGCGCAGTTCGATGGGCTGCGAATAGCTGAACACCGCGCCGGGGACGCGGTCGCGCAGCTGCTCATCCAGCGCGGCGATCAACTCGTCGCGGCTGCCGAAGCGCCAGGTTCTCCTCGGCTTGAGCATCAAGTAGGTGTCGCTCACCTCGACTCCCATGGGATCGGTGGCGATCTCAGGGCGCCCCGTGCGCGACACGACGGTCGCGACTTCGGGAAACGACATCGCCACCTTCTCGGCCTTGAGGCTCAGCTCGTTCGACTGTTCCAGCGAGATGCTCGGCAGGCGCCAGATCTGCATCGAGATCGCACCCTCGTCGAGGCGCGGGATGAACTCGGCCCCGAGAAACGGTGCGATGGCGAGGCTGACGGCAAGCGCCGCAGCCGCGACTCCTGCCGTGCGCCTCGGGCGGGTCGACAGGAAGGCCAGCGCTGGAACGTAGACTCGCCTGGCCAGCCGGAACAGCCAAGGCGTCTTCTCGGCGGGCTTCCGCAGGAGCAGCGTCGCCAGCACCGGCATCAGGGTCAGAGCGCAGAGCAGCGATGCCGCGAGCGCGAATACGACGGTCAGGGCCATCGGACGGAACATCTTCCCTTCGATGCCGCGCAGTTCGAGGATCGGAAGGTAGACGATGATGATGATCCCGACTGCGAACACCACTGGCCGTGCGACCTGGTGGCAGGCGCGGCGGACCTTCTCCAGATGAGTGACGTCGGTTTGGTCGCGGTGCTTGTGCACGTAGCGGATGACGTTCTCGATCATCACCACGGAACCGTCGACGATCAGACCGAAGTCGATCGCGCCGAGCGACATCAGGTTGCCCGATACGCCGGCCTGTTGCATCCCGATGAAGGCTGCGATCATCGAGACCGGGATCGCGGCGGCGACGATGAGGCCACCGCGCAGGCTTCCTAGGAGCAGCAGGAGCACGATGACGACGAGCGCGCCGCCTTCCATGAGGTTCCAGGCGACCGTGCGGATCGTGCGGTCCACGAGGTCGGTGCGGTCATAGAAGGTGTCGATGGTGACCCCGCGGGGGAGGGTCTTCTCGATCTGTTGCACTTTCTCGTGCACGGCCTGGGCAACAGTCCGCGAGTTCGCGCCGATCAGCATCATGACGACGCCGACTACCCCCTCCCGGACGCCGTCGCGGGTCAGCGCCCCTTGCCGGATCATCGGCGCGAATTCGACCTTGCCGACGTTGCTGACGTAGATCGGCGTGCCCTCCTCGCCGTGGCCGACGACCACGTTGGCGAGGTCGGGAAGCCCGGCGATCAGGCCCTCGCCGCGGATCAGATACTGCTCGCCTGCGTGCTCGATGTAGCCGCCGCCGACGTTCTGGTTGTTCCGGCGCACGGCCTCGAACACATCGGAGGCGGTGAGGCCCCGCGCAGTCAGCGACTCCGAGTCGAGCGTGATCTGGTAGGTCTTCAGCTCGCCGCCGAAGGCGTTGACCTCGACGACTCCGGGCACGGTGCGGAGCTGATAGGCGATGTTCCAGTCCAGGATCGTTCGCAGGTCCATCGGCGAGTAGCCGTCGCCGCGCACCTCGAACTGGTAGATCTCGCCGAGTCCAGTCGAGATCGGCGCCATCTCCGGTTCGCCATAGCCCTCGGGAATGGCATCCCTGGCGTCGGTGAGCCTCTCGCCGACCAGCTGGCGGCACCAGTAGATGTCGGAGTCCTCCTCGAAGACGACCGTCACGGCAGACAGGCCGAACTTGGATACCGAGCGGATCTCCTCCACGCGGGGCAGGCCGCTCATCGCGGTCTCGACGGGGAACGTGATGAAGCGCTCGACTTCTTCGGGAGCGAGGCCTGGGCTGTTGGTCAGGACCTGGACCTGCACGTTGGTCACGTCGGGGACGGCGTCGATCGGGAGCTGGCGCAGGGCGCGGATCCCCAGGACGATCACGAGCAGCCACAGGGTGACGACGAGAAAGCGGTTGTTCAGCGAGAAGTCGACGATGCGATTGATCATGGTTGAGCCTCCGCTCTCAGTGCTCATCGCCTTCGCCGAGTTCCTCGCTGCGCGCCAGCGACTTCAGCGCGAACGTGCCTGCGATCACGACGGTCTCGGCAGGGTCGACGCCGGTCACGATCTCCACGAGGTCGTGGGCGCCTGCTCGCACCTGCACGGGTCGGCGCTGGTACGAGCCATCCTCGCCCGGAGTCTGGACGAAGACGAAGTTCTCCTCACCCTCGTGCACGATCGCGGCCTCGGGCAGGACGACGCGGCCGGTGCGGGACTCGACGACGATCTCCACCTCGCCGAACATCCCAGGCCGCAGCGGCAGGTCGATCGGCCAACCTTCCAGGGGGCCATTGGGAAGCACGATCCGAACGGCGGAAGTTCGCGTGGCGGCCGCGATGCGGTAGTCGATCAGCGCAACCTCGCCGGTCAGCTCGGCGCCCGGCAGGGCATCGACATGCACGTAGGCCTTCTGCCGTGGTCGCAGCCGTGCTAGGTCCTTTTCGTAGGCGGACGCGAGGACCCAGACGGTCGACAGGTCGTGGATCACGAACAGTGCGTCCTCGGTGCCGACGTGTTCGTTCCTAGTCACGTGGCGTTCGAGCACGACGCCGTCTCCCGGGGCTCGCAGCACCAGGCTGCCGTGCCGTTGACCTGGCTTGGCCAAGGTCTCGATTGCTGCATCCTCCAGCCCCAGCGCCCGCAATCGTTCCCTGGCTGCAACCTCCTCGATGCGTGCTTCGCGCAGGACCACCTCGAGATCGAGAAGGCGTGTGTCGCGTTCGGCTGCCAGAGTGGTCAGTTCGCGGTCCTTGGCGAGCAACGCCCGCTGCAGTTCCTTGTCGGCCTCCAGGAACGGTCGGATCGTGGCGATCGCTTTCTGCTGCAGTTCGTCTTCGCGCTCGTAGATCTTGCGCGCAACCCGGATCTCGCCGTCGAGAACACTCGTGAGCGTCTCGAGCCGCTGCGCGAACAGCTGCTTGGACTTGGCGAGCGTCTCTTCAGCGGCGCTGACGGACGCCCGCGCCTTCAGCCAGGAACTGGTAGCGTTGCCCAGTTCGACGCTCCAGATCTCGACGAGCGGATCGCCGGCCTTCACGGCATCGCCGAGGCCTTTGTGGATCGCCTGGACGATCCCCGGAATCGGCGGTGTGACATGGAAGATCCTGTCTTCGTTGCTGGCCACACGGGCGACGAGGTGCATCGTCTCCTCGATGGGCGCTGCCGCTGCGACGGTGGTCTCGATTCCAGCGGATTGACGCTGCACTTCGTCCATGTGCACTTCGGCTGAGTGCTCGTCACCTTGTGGATTGGCCTCGTCAGGGGAGGTGCCGGCTGCCGGCCCGCAACCAGACAGGGCCATGAGCCCGGTGACGACGGTCAGGAACAGGGGCCCAGCGAATGCAGAGCGGTTGGTCGGATCGTGCGCCATCAGTCTTCTCCCTTGTGGTTGCCAGCCTCGTCGGCCAGCACTGCGCCGGTAGCGGTATCGAGCAGCAGGCGCGCCCGTGCGGCGCGGATGCGGACCTCGAGGTAGTTGTTCTGGACGTCGAGGACTTGGCGCTGTGCGGTCAGGATCTCGATGGCCGTGACTTCCCTGACGCTCAGTGCTTCATCCGTGAGCCGAAGACTCTCCTGCACCTTCGGCAGCAAGGTCTCTTCGAAGTGCCGGACCTGGCGTACGGCTTCCTGTTCGCTGGCGACAGCGGCGTAGACATCGGCGCGCAACGAATGCACCGCTGCGCGCACCTCTGCCTCGACTTTCTCGCGCCTCGCCATCGCGGCATCGATTGCGGGACGGTTCCATCGGCTGAAGAAAGGCAGGACGATGGCGAGCCCGGTACCGATCGAGAGCTGGGGCCATTGCCGAGCGACCTCGAGCCGCAGCTCGGCCTCGCTGGCGTCGTACTCCGCCATAATCTGAATGAGGTCGGGCCGCTTCTGCAGCGCGGCGTTCACGAGCGCAGTGGTGTCCTTGTCGGGAAGGCTCGGCAGGACGAAGGGGTCGGCACCCATGGTTACGTCCAGCGGCGCATCCGGCGGAATGCCCAGCAAGCGATGGACCTCCTGACGCGCTGCGCGCTGCTCGCCTTCGAGGCGGATGCGCTCCTGCTCCAGGCCAGCGAGTTCAATGCCGGCGAGGTTCTCCTGGACGGCGGTTGCACCCCCAGCCTGGCGCGCTTCGGCGAAGAGGTCTGCGGTCCGCCGGGCCGTTTCCAGGACCCTGGCGTTGAGCTGCAGCTTGGCCCGCACCGCCTCGAGATCGAGGCACGCAAGGTGGACGCTTCTTGCCAAGCTCCACTCTGCGGCCAGGACGCTGGAGCGAGCGCCCTGCAGGTGCGCTGAGGCCTGATCCTCTCGGGCACCGATCTCGCCTGGTCGAGGCACCGGCCAGGACGCGACCAGGCCCGCGACGTAGTCCGCCTGATGTGGAGTGCCGCCCGCAAACTGGATGGCCAGGGCATTCATCGACTCCCAGCCGATCGCCGGATCAGGCAGCAGACCGGCGCGAACGAGCTCCGCCTGGGCGATGCCCAAGTCGGCGCGTAGTGCCTTCAGCCCGGGGTTGTGAGCAACGGCCCAACCGGCTGCCTGCCGTGCCGTCAGCTGCGGCGTGGCCGCGCCGCCGGCTGCTGAAGAGTCGGTCGTCGCTGGGAGTTCGACCCGTTCGAGATCCCTCAGGATCGCCTCGGGATCTAGCGGTCGAGGCTCGTAGGCGACGCAGCCAGCCGCTGCGACGACTGGCAGCAGGAGCGCGGGCAGCGAACAGATGCGGGTGGGCGTTGAGTACGATCGTGCGGCAGGACGAGAATCTCGCATTGCATCCCCGGGTCCAATGGGTCCAGGCGGGCAGGCCGCCAGCCGCTTGCACCTGGGGTGCGGCTGCCGGCCACAACGGAGCGGCACCGGGCTCGTGCCCGGCGCAGACCGCCTAGATCAGCAGCACTGTGCTTGCGAGTAGCTCTGTTCTGCGATCGACCCGGGGTGGGCCGGTCGAGGGTCGACAGACACATCGACTCGGTGCGCTGACAACTATCACCACATCCGTCGGCGGCGCGAGACACGCTGAAGGGGCGGCCGGGTTGCCGACAGACCATCGCTTCGGTGTCGGGCCGAGTCCGAGGCTCAACGCAACGTCCTTGCACCCGCATCCGCGCCCCGTTTGGAGCGGCTGTGGATTCGGGTTGCCGGGCTCTCCGGCCTTGTGGGCATCTGCCAGGCTGTCGCAATCGCAACAGCCCACATGGGCAAACTCGATCCTGTTGTCGCAGCTCGGTCCGTTGCAGACCACGAATCTCCCCGGTACCCACGCGAGCAGCATGAGCAGGCACGCCCACACAGCGCTCAGGGAGCACGAGCGGGCGACGCGGCGAGTACGGACTAGAGACACGTTCGGGAGGATGGAGAGCCCAGGCTCGCAGCTCCCGGTCCGAAAGTCAAGATGTCAGACGCGCCCGGCCCCTTGGTCCGCTTGGTGCGCATGCGGCGCACAGCGGGAGCAGCCTGGCCGAACCAAGCGGGTCCGCGAGCAGGTTTCAGGTGATCCGCTGGAAAACCCGACAGTCTCCCTGTGCCACGTCGTTCCACGGTTTCGCATCGACCGACCATCATCGTCCCGGCTGCTGCTGGGTTGCCGCTACTCGACGGGGCGGCCGTGTGGGTCCTCGGAGCTCTGCGATGCCTTCTCCGTCGCGGTCGGCAGAAAGTTCGCGCTGCATGGAGGTGGGTTGACGCCTTCGCGGATCTGCAGGAGCGGATGACATTGATCCGCGACCACTCGGAACCGCCAGCGAACCGGTGTCCGCTCGTTCCCGTGCGGATGGCGGTCGAGGTGGACGTGTGGCCCGAACCAGGCGAGGCGCTGCCGCTGGAGTACGAGGATCGGCAGCTCGGGGCGGTGGACAACCGACGGCTCGTCGGCAAGGTCGCCCAGGTTCTGATCGACCACATCGCCCTGCCGCAGCAGGCGGCCGTCCGGTTCAGGCAGCAGGCGAAGCGCGATGGCTTCGCCGAGGCACGGCAGAAGGCCGACCACTACGCCATGGAGGTGCGGGAACTCGGGCGCCGGGCGCTGCGCGGGATCGACCTCGACGAACTCGCGCGAGCGGTGCAAGTCGAGACCCATGGCAACCAAAGGCCATCGCAAGCGACGGAATCGGAGCCGACTGAGCGGGTCGAGCCTCAAGCTCTCGTCATCAAGTACGTGGACGACAGGCTCGCCATCGTGACCGAGGGCGGCACGACGGTGCACGTCAGAGGCCCAAGGCAGGTCCATGTCTTCCGGGCCGTCGTCGAAGCCGACGGACGCGATGTGTCATGGGCTGAACTCGTGCGCGCCGACATGGCGGCCTGCGGCGAGGAACTCGACCGGCGTTGGCGAGGTCAGGCGATGCGGCGGCGAGTTCGGGACGAAGAGGAACTCGACGGCGAATCGGAAGCCGACCTGATTGAGCCCACTACCCCGCGGCATGCGGCACGCGAGGACTCGCTGCAGCGCGCGGGCAACCGCGTCCGCAAGGCGCTCGGGAAGCTCGACTACCACTGGCACCAGAGCGGCCATGGCGCCCGCTGGGACTCCGAGGTGAGTTGATCTGGCGATCTGGAGGCCGCGGACAGCAGGTGTCCGATTCGTGCCCGCCAACTCCGGGAGGCCCTGCCGTCGAGTGACGGCAGCAACCCTCCGGAGAACGCATGCACAACAGGATCGCCATCACATGGGTCGCTACCGACCGTCTCTTCTGCAGCCCCAGCAACCCTCGCATCAACGAGCCCGCTGTTCCCCACGTCGCCGACTCGATCCGCCGCTTCGGCTGGCGCCAGCCGATCGTCGCGAAGCCGGGCGGTGAGGTTCTCGCCGGCAATACACGCCTGAAGGCAGCGAAGCTGCTCGGCCACGAGCAGGTGCCGGTCGTCTGGTTCGAGGGGACCGACCTCGAAGCCACCGCCTATGCCATCGCCGACAACCGTACGGCCGAGTTCGCCGAGTGGGACGAGCCGGCGCTGGCGAGGATCCTGCAGGATCTGCGCGCCGAGGACGCCCTCGACGGGGTCGGCTTCAGCACCGGCGAGATCGACGAACTGCTGGCGCAGCTCGAGGAGCCTGGGGAACTCGGAGGACCGATCGACGATCCGGGGCCCGGCGAGCCGCCGCAGGTGCCGGTCTCGAGGGCCGGGGACCTCTGGATCCTTGGCGACCACCGCCTGCTCTGCGGCGATTCGACCGACCCAAAGCATGTCCGCCTCGCCATGGCCGGCGCGAAGGCCTCTCTCGTCGCCACCGACCCGCCCTACCTCGTCGGCTACACCGGCGAGCGGCCCAACGACTCGGGCAAGGACTGGACCGACAGCTACCGCGAGATCGACATCGTGGATGGGGACGGGTTCTTCCGGTCCGTGTTCACGAACGTGCTCGACGTGCTCGCGCCGAAGGGCGCGATCTACTGCTGGCACGCGCACAAGCGCTGCGGCGACATCCAGAGGATCTGGCGCGAACTCGGCATCCTCGACCATCAGCAGATCATCTGGGTCAAACCGGCACCGGTGTTCGGCCACGTCTTCTGGCACTTCCGCCACGAGCCCTGCATGATGGGTTGGCGTCAGGGCGAGAAGCCCGAGCACGACGGCGAGCACCGCCACGACAGCGTGTGGGAGTGCGACTGGGACGGCAAGGCCAGGTTCCAGAGCGACCACCCGACCTCGAAGCCCGTCGAGCTGTTCGTGCGGCCGATCGAGAAACACACGCGCCGCGGCGACGTCGTGTTCGAGCCGTTCTCGGGTTCCGGATCCCAGCTGATCGCGGCCGAGCGTACCGGGCGTCGCTGCCGGGCGATCGAGATCAGCCCGCCGTTCGTCGATGTGGCGATCCGGCGCTGGCAGACGGCGACCGGCAAGGCGGCCGTCCTCGACGGCACTGGCGCCGCGTTCGACGAGATCGCCGCCCAGCGTGGCGACCGCGGCGCGACCGCCGGGGAGGTCGCGTGATGGCCGCCAAGCTCCCCAAGGACGCGTTCGAGTACTACGTCAGCCTCGGCGATGGCCGCAGCTACCAGGCGGTCGCTCGCCACTTCGCCGTCACCAAGCGCGCGGTCACCAACCGCGCTCGCAAGGAGGAGTGGCAGCAGCGGGTCGCCGAGATCGAAGCCAAAGCCCGCCAGGGTGCCGAGCAGCGCCTCGCCGAGGCGCTCGAGGACATGAACGGCAGGCACATCAAGTCGTTGCGCATCGTGCAGGCCCGTGCCCTCGAGGCGCTCCGGGACATGCCGCTGCAGACCGCGATGGAGGCCGTGCGCGCGTTGGACGTCGCGATTCGGCAGGAGCGGCTGATCCGCGGCGAACCGTCGGATCGGACCGCGATCCAGGTCGAAGACGTGATCCGCCGCGAGTATTCGCGCTGGCTGACCGTCGAGGGCGACGACGCCGAGGAGGCCGGCAATGGCTAGGCCCTCGCTCGACAAGCAGAAGTTCTTCGAGGACCTCGGCTACACGCCCCATCCCGGGCAGCTCGAGATCCACCTCGCCACCGAGCCGCGGCGGGTCGTTGCCTGCGGCGTCCGCTGGGGCAAGACCGTCTGCGCCGCGATGGAAGGCCTGGCGGCCGCGATGCAGCCGAACAAGAAGGGTTCCATCGGCTGGGTGGTCGCCCCGACCTACGACCTGGCGGATCGCGTCTTCCTCGAGATCCGGTTGCGGGCGCTGCAGCACCTGAAGCATCGGATCGTCTCCGTCAAGGAGTCGGAACGACGCATCCGGCTCCGCAACCTCGCCGGCGGGATCTCCGAGATCCGCGGCAAGTCGGCGGACAGCGAGGTGTCGCTGCTGGGTGAAGGCCTGGACTGGGTCATCCTCGACGAGGCATCCCGGCTCAGGCCGCGCATCTGGCAGGAGCACATCTCGCAGCGGCTGATCGACAAGCAGGGGTGGGCCTTGTTGATCTCGACGCCGAAGGGCAAGGGCTACTACTACGACTTGTTTCGGCGCGGGCAGGGCAGCGACCCGGACTGGCGCAGTTGGAACTGCCCGAGCTGGGGCAACCCACTGCTCGACCGCGACTTCATCGAGCGCGAACGAGCACGGCTGCCCGAGCGCGTGTTCCGCCAGGAGTACGAGGCCGAGTTCATCGAGGGATCGGGCGCCGTGTTCCGCTACGTGAGGGACGCCGCGACAGGGGCGTTCGCCGAGCAGCAGGAGGGCCGCCGGTACTTCGCGGGCCTCGACCTCGCGAAGATCGAGGACTACACGGTGCTGACCGTCATCGATGACAAGCGGAACCTCGTGCTCGCGGATCGCTTCCAGCGGCTCGACTGGCCGATCCAGGTGCAGCGGATCAAGGCGGCGCTCGAACGCTACGGGAACCCGGAGGTCTACGTCGACACGACCGGCGCCGGCGAGCCGGTCTACGAGCAGCTCCTGCGCGCGGACATCCGGGCGCTGGCGTACCCGTTCACCCAGAAGACCAAGGCCGCGCTGATCGACAACCTGGCGATGTTGTTCGAGCAGAAGTCGATCACGATCCCGAGGCCCGAGGCCTGGCCGGAGGGGATCGACGAACTCGAGGCGTTCGAGTTCTCGGTGACGGATGCCGGCAACGTGCGCACGGGGGCGCCCGGCGGGTACCACGACGACATCGTGATCTCCCTGGCGCTCGCGGCGTGGCACCGGCGGCTGCGGTACGAACCCGACGAGATCATCTGCGCGCCCATCCTGTTCATCGACGGGGTGCAGCAGAACGAGACGTTCGCCGTCACGGTGCGCCGCCAGCGCGACGACGATTGAAGCGCCGGTGGCCCGGCGCCCGCCGCGGCGTTCGCGAGTCGACTCGCAAGGGTCTGAGGCCCGGTGGGTATTCCGGGCCGTGCGGGCGCTACGAACGCGTCGGGCATCGGGGGACTGGCCGGGTGCTCGCCGCGACGCTCCGCCCGCCAGGGGAGGTTCGCGAAGATCGTCCGTCAGCCGGATGCTCGGCACGGGCCTGCTCGCGCAGCCCGTTCGCTGGGAACAGGAACCTCAGGGCCTGTGCGAAGCGTCGACCCCACGATGCTTCGTCGTGGTGCCCGTCCGGATCCTCGATCGTCCGCAGGGCTGTGCGACGAGACGCCCGGTCCGTACGCCATCCGTTCCGCGTCAGTGCGTCGTGGATCTTGCGAAGTCCCGTGCGCATGGTCGTGGTCTCGTGCTGGCCCACGTCGAGCCAGATACGCACGCTCGAAGGCGGGACTTGCTCGGCGACCCCGACGATGTGGTCTTCTCCCCAGTAGATCGACGGCGACATCGCCATGATGCCCCCGAACACGTCCGGCATCCGCAGCCCCGCGTAGAGCGCGAACAGCCCGCCGAGCGAGGACCCGCCGAGCGCCGTCGACTCCGGTCCTGGCCGCGTGCGATAGGTGCGGTCGACGAAGTGCTTGACCTCGGAGACCAGGAGGTCTGCGTAGACTTCCGCACGGCCGCCCTTGCCCTTCCAGGGCACCGGCGTGTACTCGTCGGCGCGCTCCGCACCTACGTTGTCGACCCCGACGAGAATCATGGGCGGGATCGCGCCAGCGGTGATGAGTCTCTGCGCGGTGGCGTCTACCTGCCAGTTGCCAGACTTGGACCGCGAGCGAGAGCCGCCGAACAGGTTCTGGCCATCCTGCAGGTAGAGGACCGGGAAGCGAGGCGCGGATGCGTCGGCGTAGCAGTTCGGCGTCCAGACCCGAACCTTCCGGCCGGGGGTGTCGGCCGACAGGTCAGGGAGATCGTGAACATGAACGCGGCCGTGCATCTGCGGCAGCGACTTTACTCGTGCAGGCGCGGTCACACCGCGAACCAGTCGAGTGGTTTCTCGTACAGCTTGGCGAAGTCCAGCATCTCGACGAAGTCGACGCGGCGCTCGCCCAGCTCGCACTTGCTGACCCAGGTCTGCGGGCGCCGCAGCGCCTTGGCGACCTGGACCTGCGTCATCCCAACCTCGGTTCGCGCGCTCCGCAGCCGAACGAGGAACGCGCGGTACCTCTTGCTGTGCAGCGCCGTGGATGAGCCCATCGGCGTGCGATCGTTCACCCCGGACCGGTCTACACCGCAGTGGTGTAAAGAAGCGGCGCCCCAGTGGCCGAAGGAGTGGTGCCATCCCGCAACGGTGATGAGGAAGAACGATGAACAGACGAAACTCCATGGCGCTGGTCGTGTTGGCGCTTCTCACGCTTCCGGCCTGTGGCACGGTCAACGGCGCACGGTGGGCCTACGGGAAGAGCTCGATGTATGGCGCGCCTGACAGCCACTCCGAGTCAATGGCGATTCGCGCCACGTTCGGCGTTCCCGTCATCCTCGGCGGCGCCGCCTTCGACCTGGCCACCTTCCCGTTCCAGATCGCGTTCGGCGTCTGGCCCTGGTGGGGCGAGGCGTCGACACAGATGAAGCCCTCGGGCGAGTAGCCGCGGCAGCTCGGCCGTGCCAGCGGCTTCATGCCGCGCGCCCATGCCCACCGCCGCCGAGAATGCGAGCGACGTGGCGGGCCGCGGCTTGGCTGCTGGCGACCATGGGGCGCGGCGAGCGCTGCCCCGCCGTCACGGACGCCAAGCCGATCACCTGACTGCCGCAACTCGGTATGCCGACGAGGTCGATGCCCACCTCGAGCACCGAGTCCATGACCACGGAGCGCACGCGTCCCGAGGCCGGATCCGAACCATTCCAACCTTCGGCCGGCGTCCTGCCGCCCGCCGACGGCAGAAGGTGGCCGGGGCCGCCGCTTGGGGAAAAGGGGAAGAAGGAGAGTCAGGCGCCAGCGAAGGCGCCGCGGACGAGCCCCGGCCGTTGTGACGGTCGCCAGTCTACACTCGTGCCGGGGTCGCGGCCGCAGCGGCGCCTCGAAGGCGTACTCCGACGGTGCGACGTTGGGCATCGGGACTGTGGATGTCCCGGTCTGCTGCGCCGATCTCCGTGCTGGGTGGGGTGGCTCGTCAGGGGGCTGGAGTCGGATTGATCAAGGGGGGCGGCACATGTTCTGCTCCGCATGCCGCGCAGGCGTGCGCGGGCCCGACGTTCTGGGCGGATTCGCGGTTTCCCCACAGGCCAGCGGAGATCTGCCGGAGGGCCTTGCTCAACACCCCGAGATCGAGGCTCCATGTGTCCGTGGACGTGAACGACATACCGCCCAGGAAGCCCATGGCCGCCGAGATCGCGGAACTGCAGGCCATGGACGTGGCGCACCTGGCCGAGCGATACGAGGCTGTGTTCGGCAAGCGGCCGCGCGTCCGGCATCGGGCATGGCTCTGGAAGCGCATCGCCTGGAAGATGCAGGAGCACCGGCTCGGCGGGCTCTCCAAGGTCGCCAAGGCCCGGTTGGAGGAGCTGATCGGCGAGATCGAACTGCCGCCGATCGAGGACGTCGTGCCGCCCGGACCGCGGCACCCGAACCAGGGCCCGCCGAAGGCTCTCCTTCCCGGCATGGTCCTGACGCGGCGGTGGCGTGACCAGGAGATCCGCGTGCGGGTGTTGAAGGATGGGTTCGAATGGGAAGGGCAGGTGTTGGCCAGCCTCTCGGCCGTGGCTCGCGCGGTCACCGGCACGCACTGGAACGGCCGCCTTTTCTTCGGCCTGACGAAGCGCGGGGCTTCCCGGTGAGGATGCCGCACGACAGGGCCGCGTCGCGCCCCAGGGGCACCGGCCACGCCGCGCGACCAGCGGCGGTCCGCGTCGCGATCTACACGCGGAAGTCGACCGCCGAGGGTCTCGACCAGGAGCTCAACTCGCTCGAAGCGCAGCGGCAGACCGTCGAGGCCTACATCCAGAGCCAGCGTACGCACGGATGGAAGGCCCTGCCGCAGCGGTACGACGACGGCGGGTTCACCGGCGCCAACACCGCGCGGCCCTCGTTCCAGCGGCTGCTCGCGGACATCAAGGCGGGCACCGTCGACTGCGTCGCGGTCTACAAGATCGACCGCCTGAGCCGGAGCCTGTCCGACTTCGCGCGCATCATGGACCTGTTCGAGCGGCACGGCGTGACGTTCGTGTCGGTGACGCAACAGTTCTCGACGGCGACCAGCGTCGGCAAGCTCACCCTGAACCTGCTGATGTCGTTCGCGGAGTTCGAGCGCGACGTGATCAGCGAGCGCACGCGGGACAAGATTGCCGCATGCCGGCGCAACGGGCTCTGGACGGGCGGGCGTCCGGTGCTCGGCTACGACATCCAGGACAAGCGGCTCGTGGTCAACGAGGCCGAGGCGGCGACGGTGCGGGAGATCTTCGCTGCGTACCTGGAGCGCGGTTCGCTGCTCGAGACTGCCCGCGAGCTGCGCCGCCGCGGGGTGCGGACCAAGGTGTTCCGATCGAGGAAGGGAAGGGAGTCGGCGGGCCTGCCGTTCACGAAGACGTCGCTGCAGACGTTGCTGACGAACCCGCTCTATGCCGGCATGGTGCGCGCGGGATCGGCGCTCGTGGACGGTGCGCACAAGGCGATCGTTGAACGGGCGACGTGGGACGCGGTGCAGGAACTGCTACAGAGGAACCGTCGCTGCGGCGCCGGCCCACGTCGGAAGTGGGACGCCGGCTTGGATCGGCTGCTGCGCTGTGGCGTGTGCGGCCAGGCGATGAGCCATTCGTACACCACCAGGGCCGGGCGCACGAACCGCTACTACGTCTGCCAGACTCAGCAGAGTCTCGGCGCGGATGCCTGCCCTGGCAGTCGGGTCTCGGCATCGGCCGTCGAGGCGCACGTGTTCGGCAAGGTTGAGGAGGCCGCGACTGAGCACGGGTTGCTCGAATCGGCGGTCGCCACCGAGTTCGAGCGGCATCGTGCGGAGCACGAATCCTCCCGCAACGGCCGGAACGGCCATGCCGGGTCCGTGCCGTTTGCCGCCGTTCAGCCCGCCTGGGACCAACTCGGGCGATCGGACCGCCAGCAAGTCCTGCGCCCGTTGATTGCCAGGGTGACCTACACCGCCATGACCGACGAGATCGACATCGAGATGCGGCGCATGGACTACGGGAACCCTGAGGGCGTGACCTGATGGAGCCGACGATCCGGATCCAGAGCCGGCTCGGGAAGCAGCGGCCACGCAAGCGTCCGGATGCTGGCGCCGATCGCGCAACCCAGGCCGACGCCGCGCCGGTGCTGGTGTTCACGTATACCCTTGCCCGTCGGCTCGCGCTCGCGCACTACATCGAGCGGCTCATCGACGCTGGCGAGTTGCGCAACTACGCGCACGCTGCGGCGGTGCTTGGCATCACGCGAGCACGGACTTCGCAGTTGATGGACCTCGCGCTCCTGCCCGTGGACGTGCAGCAGGAGATCCTCCTCGGCACCGAGCGGTGCAGCGAGCGCGTCCTAAGGAACTCCGGCCGCGCGCACAGAGGCGGCCCACGAGTCCGAAGCGTTGAAGGAAGGATGCTTGCTCCGTAACTCCTCGTCAGGTTGAATCCGGCCGATGCCCACGGCTGCTCGTCGCCGGCACCCGCAATGCATCGAGGCGGGACCGAGCCGCGTCCTCAAGACGACCCCCGTTTTCGACACGTACTGGCGCTTCGCTGCGCAGCGTCAGGCCCTCTTCATGCAGAGGGTCCTGGGAACCCCGCCACCGTGGACAGACGATCCCGTGCTCGCCGACCACCGGTTCACGAATGTCTACCGGGCGGCGGACCGAGTGAGCCAGTACTTGATCCGACACGTCCTCTACGAGGGGCCGCAGACGAGCGAGGAGATCTTCTTCCGCGCCCTCCTCTTCAAGTTCTTCAACCGAATCGAGACTTGGGAAGCGCTCGCCGGCGAAGTCGGTCCGCCAAGCTGGAGTAAGTTCGAGTTCGAGCGTTACGCGCGTGTGTTCGATGGGCTCATGAAGCGGGGCGAGCGGGTCTACTCGGCCGCGTACATCATGCCGTCGCCCGCATTCGGCTCGCGACGCAAGCACCGAAACCACCTCCGCCTCCTCGAGCATCTCATGCGCGATGGCGTTCCAGCCCTAGTTGAGCGGGCTCGTTCCCTCGAGAGCGTTTACGAGATCCTCCGTGGTTACCGTTCGCTCGGCGGATTCCTCGCATTCCAGTTCACTATCGACCTCAACTACAGCTCGATGTTGGACTTCTCCGAGATGGACTTCGTCGTTGCCGGGCCGGGCGCGCGGGATGGAATCAGGAAGTGCTTCGCGGACACGGCAGGCCTCACCGAGGCCGATGTCATCCGCACGATGGCTGGGATCGCCGATGCCGAGTTCCGCCGCCTAGGTCTTGAGTTCCAAGACCTCTGGGGCCGTCCCCTGCAACTCATCGACTGCCAGAACCTCTTCTGTGAGGTCGACAAGTACGCCCGCGTCGTGCACCCCGACGTAAAGGGCACGTCCGGCCGCACTCGCATCAAGCAGAAGTTCGCGCCGAGCCGCTCGCCGCTTCCGCAGTGGTACCCACCGAAGTGGGGCATCAAGCTGCCGACCACTCTGTCACCCAGTACATCACTGTCGAAGGCTGGCCAGCCACACCAAGGCGTCCTTGCGTTCGCAGCTACGCCTCCGCGATGAACTCGATCGTGCCGGCATCGAGATCGCCACGGACGATGCCACCACCGTTGCCGCGAAGCTGCCGCCAGACTGCGAAGCTACGGAGGAGAGCGTCGTTCCACTCCCACGCCGAGACGTTGTGGACCTCCAGGTTTGCCGTGAGCTGTCTGATGTGGCGTAGCAGGTGCCAGTCGACGCTCGGGAGGTTCTCCAAGAAGCCGTGATCGGCGGCGTAGACGTACGCAGCCGCGACGATCGCCTCCTCGATTACCTGCGCGCGACCGCCATCCTCGGCGTCTGCCAAGTCACGTGGGATGCGGTTCGCGACGCGCTTCTGCTTGCGGAGCAGCTTTCGCCACACGGGTGACCACCCGAGGCACGCCGCGAAGCCGAGGTGAACGACGTCATGGTAGCGGTAGCCGTCGTCTTCGTAGGCGTTGTCGGTGAGCGGGTCACCAGTCGTCCCTCCGTTCCGACGGTCGATGAGCACCAGCTTCGTGACTCCATCGACGTCTTGGTGTTCGAATGCGTACTCGAATTGGCGCGGGAGCCTCTGGTCACGGTCGAAAGCCTCGTCGTAGAGCTGCCGTCGTTGTCGTGGCGCACGCCACCGATCCTCGACCTTTGCGAGGTTGGCGCTCGCGATCTCCTCTAAGTCGAGGTCGAACTTGGACGCGACGTTCGACACGTACCAGAGGATGTCGCCCAACTCCTCGGCGACCTCATCGCGGAACTTCCTGTGCGTTGCGCCGTCACGGAGCAGCTTCTTGTACTCTGCCAGCAGGCCTCCGACCTCGCCCACGAGCCCGAGGAGCGGGATCACTTCGTGCCGGTGTGGCTCTGTCGGAGGCGGCGGAACACCTTCAGACTCATCCGCCGGCCTTGGGTTCTGATCGGTGACGGTTGCTCTGCGCTGGTACTCGTCGAAGTTCATGACATCACTCCAGGCCGCTCGTTCGGCCCGATGACTTCGTCGGCAGCGGCCAGCAGTTTGGCCAACTTGCCCTTCCCGATCTCGCACTCGGCAATCCCCGTGAAACAGGTCATCCGGATCAGCTGGAGACCGAGTTCGTGGGCTGCAAAGCAGCCAAGCCTGCAGAGGCCGACGTAGTTCCCGTATGCGCGCTCGACCATGTACTGGCTCGCGTAGAAGGCGTTCAGGCAAAGGCCACCATCGATGGGCGCGAAGGTGACGTGCTGCAAGCAGGGGAAGCCAAGCTGCGCCGCCGCAGAGTGATCTTGCGCGGGATTGAAGATGCCGATCTGAAGCACGCTTCGCCTCACACTGTTGCGTGCGCTGTAGGTGGCAAGGGCGAACTCGACCTGATTCTCGTTCCCCGTCGGACCCCCGCTGATCATCCGATCGAAGTAGATGCCGCGGCGGTTCTTGCCAGAGGCGCGCCGTAGGCGTGGGGCAATCCTGCTGTATCGGTCGAACAGCTGACGCCGCGGTGCCGATGGGTTCCACATCGACCACGGGAAGATCGTGTTCGCGACCGTGTCGACGCTCTGCATGCCCCGCCCGGCGAGGAGGGCGTCGAGTTCTCTCCGGATCCTGGTTTCCTCCTTGAAGGCGCCGCTCGTGTCAAACCCGGTGACCGAGACGACGAGGGGACCAACCTCCTTGCGCCCTCGTGCGCTGGCGATGCGAAGCGCCCGTGCCCACGCAACCGACAGGTTCGCCTCCTCGATGAACTGCTCACTCGCCATCGGCGACGTCCTCCAAGTGCCGGTACCGCGCCAAACCCGTGAATGCTCTTCGGCTCACACGAAGCGACAACTCTGGCCGTCCCGCGGCGATCGACACCGCTCCGATTCCGGGTGAGCACGCGACCCAGTATCCCTCATGTCCTGCTATTACCGATGCACATGCGCCGATCACCTCCGCGCCCATTGGCAGGACGACGACATCGCCAACCTCCAGGTCGACGGTTCGCCGACCCCAGTGCTGGTCGACGACCACCAGGTCGTGCTCGACCTCGAAGCCGGCGAGTCGCTCGCGCAGCTTCGGGAGCCTCACGCGACGGTACTCTTCCGCCACGCTCGGCGAAAGGAGTCGAAGCGTCCGCTCAAGGTGCGCGATCAGCGTTGTGAAGCCGACCCCGAGTTCCTGCGCGACCACGAAGATCATCTCAGGCGTCACGTCCGCGACGGACCAACCGCGCTTGGCGAACGCGGAGTTGATGGCGAGCTTGGGCATCATCAGCGCCGCAGCAAACCGCTGTGCCACGAACTCATCGGGGTTCCAGGTGTCAACGGTGAGATCTTCCCTGAGCTCATCCAGCCGGGTGCCGTGACCGAAGACGTGGTGGCCGATCTCGTGGCCGCAGGTGTAGCGCCTGCGGCCGGGAGGTCGCTCGGCGCTCACCAGTATGGTAGGCCTGGGCTCTGGGGAGTACATGCCCTCGAGGCTCGGCAGAGGGACCAGGCGAACGGGCACCTCGAGCCCCTCGGCGATGTCGAACGGGCACACTCCCTCTGCTGGCCCGACGCCGAGATCGGCGCGGACGCGAGCGGCTGCGCGAGCCGCCATTCTGGCGAGGTCGTCCGTTCTCACCGCTTCTCGCGCCTCGACTTGCGCAGACTCGAGAGGAGGCGAAGTACGCTTGTCGAGATCGTCGCGCTTGAGCTTGGAGAGTTCACGGGCCGCAAGTCTCACCCGATCGTCCACGCCTTCATCGCCGCCTTCCGATCCCGCAAGCCATGCCACGGAGACCTCGTAGATTCGTGAGAACTGCGCGAGTTCCTCGGCCGGCACCCGACGTCTACCGGCCTCGATTTCCGAGATCGTGGGCCGATGCATGTCCAACATCTTCGCGACTTGACCCTGGGAGAGACCGGCTTGTTGGCGGGCGAGACGCAGTCGCTCAGCCACGGTGCTCATGCCTTCCCTCCGCTGGCGGCGAGCAGTTCGGAGATGCGGTTGGTGACCTCCTTCAGCGAGAGCGCGCGCGTACCGTCCTCGGACACGAACAGGTTGTTCTTGTCGAGGCTGCACCCGAGCTTCTCCTCAAGCAGGACGGTCACCTCGATCGCGATCAGCGAATCGAAGCCGTCCAGATCGCCGATGGGCTTCGAGTGGGGACCGAGATCGGCCCATGTCCTGCCGCTGAGTTCCTGGACCTCCCTGAGCACTGCCAGCACCTTGGTCTCGATCTGGTCACGGTCGGTATTCATGTGCGCCTCCATGTAGGTAAGAAAAACTTACCACTAGTAAGCCTTTGGGTCAAGGCGTGCTCGCCGCGTTTCTGGAGTGGGTCCCGACCTTGAACGGGGCGTCTCCGCTGGCTTGATACGCCGCGGGAGGCTTCACAGGGGAGGCAGCGACGGGAGCGGGGCGGTCAGGTCAGATCGCGGCCAGGCGGTACCACTGCATTCCCTGCCACAAGATCTTCGACCCCTGCTGCTGCAGCCGGGGCTACCTGCGGCCGCACATCGGACCGCAGCTGCTCGGCGTTGGCGTTCGGTTGAAAGCCGGGATTCCCGGGCGCGGCGTGTCGCCTCGGGCGAAGATGGGCGTCTCTTCGCGCCGCAGGAGAGCACGAGAGCGGGTCATTCCAACGTGCTGGGAGGTCGCTGTAGTACGCACCCGCGACCGCTCTCGCATGCCGCGCATCGAGAGCGCCGCCGCTCGCGCGCACACCGCACATTCCCCCGCACGCGCGCCGCTTCCGCTTGCCCCCGGTACACGACCCAGCCCCGCGGCGTTCACCGCGGGGCTGGCTCGGTCCGCTTCCGCGGACGACTGGCTCCCCGAGCAAGACTCGAACTTGCGACCCGCTGATTAACAGTCAGCTGCTCTACCGACTGAGCTATCGGGGATGGCTCCGGCACCGGCTGGCGCCGGGTTCCGGGCGGGGCAGTCTACCTCGGCCACCGGTCGATGCAAGTTGGAAACGCGTGGGCCACTCGTGGGGCTGCGCGGGGAGGCGAGGCCGCTGCGGCTCAGGCCCAGAGCACGAGGTCGCGGAGCGCGCTGGGGGAGACGCTCAGGGTGCGGGGGCGGAGGCGTAGGCCCTGGGCGTAGCGGCCGGAGCGCTCGATGCGGTGTGAGCCCTGGAAGGCGTGCAGCGTGCCCTCCACCTCGCCGGTGGGCTCGAGGACGACGGCCACCATGTTGCGCAGGCTGCCGTTCTGGGGGGCGTTGCCGAACACGAGCTCGACGACGATCTCGTCGGGGGCCAGGCCGCCCAGGTCGACCTGGACCCAGGCGTCGACGGAGTCGCCGACGGCGACCTGGCCGAGGTCGGCGAGGCGCATGTCGACGACGCGGAGGTCCGCGAAGCTCTTGCGCAGGCGGGTGGCGCGCTCGGCGACCAGGTTCGCACGCGCACGGTCGGCGCGCATCGTGAACCAGGCACGGGCGAGCGGGCGGTAGGCCTTGTCGAGGTACTGCTGCACCATGCGATCGGTGCTGAAGAACGGCGGGACCGTGTGCAGCGTGTGGATGACGCGGGTCAGCCACGCGGCCGGCAGTCCCGTCTCGTCGCGCTCGTAGAACAGCGGCACGACGTCCTCCTCGAGCATGCGGTACAGCACCGCGGCGTCGTACTCGTCCTGCAGGGCCTGGTTGGAGTAGATCTTCTGGGTGTCGGCGATCGTCCAGCCGTTGTAGCCGTCGGCGGCCTCGGGCCACCAGCCGTCCGCAATGGAGAGGTTCAATCCACCATTGGCGGCGACCTTCATGCCCGACGTGCCGCTGGCCTCCTGCATTCGGGTCGGGTTGTTCAGCCAGACGTCGACACCCTGGACGAGCGCGCGCGCCAGGTCCATGTCGTAGTCCTCGACGAACAGGACGCGGCCGGCCAGGGACGGACCGCGCGTGTGCTGCACGATGCCGCGCAGCACGTCCTGGCCGAGGCCGTCGCGCGGGTGTGCTTTGCCGGCGACCAGGATGCGCACCGGACGGTCCGGGTCGTCACAGATGGCACGCAGGCGCTCGATGTCGCGGAACAGCAGTCCGGCGCGCTTGTAGGGGGCGAAGCGCCTCGCGAAGCCGATCCACAGGGCGTCGGTGTCGAGCCCCTCGAGCATCGAGTTCAGCAGGCTCGGGCTGTCGTTGCGCGCGAGGAATGCCTTGCGCACGCGCTCCTCGACCTTGCGGCGCAGCACGCGCTTGGTCTCCTGGCGCGCCTCCCAGAGCTCCGCGGGATCGACGTCCTTGGCGGCGGTCCGGAAGTCGTCGCGGGTGACGGTCCGGGAGCGGGCGCCGAGGAGCGCCGCGATCTTCGGGTGCGTCCAGGTCGGCAGGTGCACGCCGTTGGTGATCGCGTGCACGGGGACCTCCTCCTCGAGCAGGCTGGGCCAATAGGGGTGCAGCAGCTCCTTCGACGCCGTGCCGTGCAGCTGGCTGACGCCGTTCGCGAACGACGAGAAGCTCAGCGCGAGGTAGGTCATGTTGAACTCGTGGTCCGAGTCGACGGCGCGGCCGAAGCCCAGGAACCGCTCCCACGGGACGCCGACCCAGTCGGGGACGTCCGAGAAGTAGCGGCGCATCAGGTCCTCGGGGAACCGGTCGTGACCCGCGGGCACCGGCGTGTGCGTCGTGAACGCCGTGGTCGCACGCACCCACTCGCGGGCGGCATCGAAACGCGAGCCTTCGAGACGGATGAGCCGCGCGACGCGCTCGAGCGACAGGAACGCCGCGTGGCCCTCGTTCATGTGGTAGACGGACGGGGCGATGCCGAGTTCACCGAGCAGGCGCACGCCACCGCGGCCGAGTGCGATCAGCTGGCGGATGCGCATCTCGTGGTCGCCGCCGTAGAGGTTGCGGGTGATCGCGCGATCCTCCTCGCGGTTCTCGGGCGTGTTGGCGTCGAGCAGGTACAGCGTCACGCGGCCGACCGCGACGCGCCACGCGCGCAGCGTCAGATCGCGTCCGGGCAGCGGCACCTGCACGACGACAGGCGAGCCGTCGGCGCGCGTGACCGGCTCCATCGGCAGGTCGGCCGGGACGTTCTCGCGATCCTCGGCGACCTGCTGACCGTCCGCGGTCAGGGCCTGGCCCATGTAGCCCATCCGGTAGAACAGGCCGATGCCGACCAGTGGGAGGTCGAGGTCGCTCGCCGACTTCAGATGGTCGCCGGCGAGGACGCCGAGACCGCCGCTGTAGATCGGCAGCGACTCGTGGATGCCGTACTCGGCACAGAAGTACGCGACCGGGTGCTTGGCGCTGAAGCTCGCCGCACCTGCGCCCTCGACGTCGACCGGAACCGCGTCGCGAGTGGCCGCGAGGTAGTCGTCGAAGCGCGCGACGACGCGCTGCAATCGCGCGATGTAGTCACGGTCGGCGGCCTTCGCAGCGAGGTCCTCGGGATAGGCACGGCGCAGGAACCGCACCGGATTGTGGTGGCAGCTCGTCCAGCCCTGCGGCGAGATCTCCTCGAACAGCGCGGGCGCCTCCGGGTCCCAGCACCACCACAGGTTGCGGGACAGCCGCTCGAGTGGCCGCAGCGGCTCGGGAAGCGTCGCCGCGACGTCGAAGTAGTTGAGGCGCGGCGCGCGACCCTTGGCCGGCTCGATCCGCACCGGCGGCTTCGGACGAGGCGCGGCCGGGCGCGCCGGCGCCCTCGCGCTGCGCGTGGCCGCGCCGACCAGCGAGCGCTCGTAGGCGGTCTCGTAATACTCGAAGAGATCCGTCCACGCGGTGCGCGTCGCGGTCTCGCGGCAACGCTCACGGCGCGACTGCCGGGCCTCGACCGGCTCCTCCAGGAACCGCTCGATCTCGTCGGCCAGTCGGTGTGCCGCGGTCGCGTCGTCGACACCGACGCGCTGCAGCACCACGACCCCCGAATCGGCGTCGATTCCGTTCGCCTCGGCCCAGCGACCGAACCCTGCGGCGTCCGACGTGATCGTCGGGACACCCACCGCGACCGACTCCTGCGGCGTGTAGCCCCAGGGCTCGTACGACGACGGGAACAGGCTCAGGTCCATCGCCGCGAGCACCGCTTCGTACTCGCGACCGATCAAACCGTCCTTGGGACCGACGTAGACCGGGATGTGGATGATCTTGACGCGCGAGCCGCCACGGTTGTCCAGGCCGAGCGCGAGACAGCGTTCGTGGATCGGGTCGCTGTCCTCGTCGAACAGGTGGTGCGTCGTGATGCCGATCGCGTCCTGCGGCGACTTGGGATCGTCCGCGGCGAGCCGGTCGCGCACCTCGCGACGGATGCCGGAGTTGCCGGCCGGCGCGAGCAGGAACTGAACGACCGGCCGCCCGGGCCGCCGGTCCAGTTCCGCGAGCGCTTCGAGCAGGAGGTCCGTGCCCTTGTTGTGGAACTCGTAACGACCGGCGGAGACGAGCAGTGCGGCGTTCCCGAGCTCGGGCATGCCGAGGAAGCGGCGTGCGACCCGCTCGAGGGTCGCGCGGGTCTCGGCGCGGGACTCCGGAGTGCCGGCGAGGTCGTCGATCACACCGAGGTCGATGCCGTTCGGGACGACCGGGTCCGGATGTCGGCCGAGCAGGACCTCGGCCTCGTCGGCGGTCACCTCGCTGACGGTCGTGTAGACGTCGGCCTGGCGCGCGGCGACCGCCTCGATCGAGTGCTTCGCGGTGACCCCGTGCGTGCGCGCGAGCGCGGCGATCGCATCGGGCGCCAGGTGCGGGTCGAGCGTCGCGCCGCTCGCCGCGAGGGCGCGGCCCAGCACCGTCTCGTGCGTCGTGAAGACCGACGCGATCGACGGGTGGGTCGACTTCAGCGTGAGCAGCGTCGACGCTGTCATCCAGGTGTGCGCCTGGACGATCGTGCGGCGGTGGAACGGGGCGAGATAGCGGTCGTGCCACTCGGCGACGACCTTGGCCGCCGCGATGCCGAACAGCACCGGCTCGACGTAGTCCCAACCGCCCTCGATCGAGTCGACCTTGTGATCGTCCCAGAGCTTGCCGAGCAGCTCGTCCTTGCGGGAGATCAGGCTCGAGAACTCGACCAGGATGCAGCGCGGCCGACCGGGGATCCGCCAATGGCCGACCCGGACCGGGATGCCGCTCGCGCGGCAGGCGTCCGCGAAGTCGACCATCGACGGGTCGTCGTCGAACGGCAGCTCACGGTTGGTGTCGGACAAGAGCCAGGGCCCGACGGTCAGGTAGTCGTCGCCGAGACGTTCGACAGCGATCCTCGCCTTGCTCGACAGCACGGTGTGGATGCCGCCCAGCTTGTTACAGACTTCCCAACTGATCTCGAACAGGGCGTGGGACGCGGTCACGTGGACATCCTCTCGGAGGCGGACCCGGCGCCTGCCGCGGCGGTCGCGGCGGCGGGGCATGGAAGGCGGTGGGTGGAGCGGTGCGCGGGTGGCGACCCGGGGCACCAGGTCGGAATGGTCGAGTGGCGTGCGATCCGTGGCATGCCACTGCCGAGCGACCCGGCTTCGGGATCGGCGCGGCGAGACTGCGAGGTGTAGTCCAGGTCGGCGCCCCGCGCGATGGTCCGCCGGTCGCGGCGGCTCATGCCGACGCCTCCGCCGGAGCGCCGGTGCGGGTCACCGCGGGCAGCGCGCCGAGGAGGGCGCAGGCCCTCAGGATCTCGCCCGCACTGCGGGCGGCGGCCGTCGGTCGCGCGGCGGCGGCGGAGTCGCCGGCGTCGGCACAACACTCGCCGAGGTGCTCGCAGATCCCGACGTCGAGTTCCGGGAGCAGTGCATCGAGTCGAGCGGCGAGCGCGACCCGGTCGGCAGCGGCACCGCGGGCGAGCAGCGTCGCCTCGACGAAGGCGCCGAGCAGCCACGGCACCGCGTCACGGCCGGGCCCGGGGCGCAGTCCGCGCGGTGCCGCGAGGGTCGCCGCGGCCGACGCGAGTGCGCGCTCGCGTTCCGCGGGTGCGAGCGGCGCGCGGGCGAACGAGGCTGCCAGGAGCCGACCCGCCGCGGCGGCGGGATCGTCCGCGCCCTCGCGGTGGCTCGCGACCAGCGCCGCGTCAGCTCGAGCGCGCGCCTGCCGGCGACGGTGGGCGCGTTCGCGGTTGCCGGCAGCCTCGGCCAGCTCGCTACCGAACGCGAGCGCCGAGCACCATAGCGCGTCCGTCAGGATGCGGGCGGATGGCGCGGGCAGGTCCAGGACCGCGAGGTCGGCATCCTCCGACCCGGGGTCCTCGTCGCGCGCGTCGAGCACCTCATCCACCGCCGCGGACAGCAGCGCGACGGCACTGGCGTCGGCGGCGGGGCACGCCTCGAAGTAGCGCTCCACGGCGCGCACGAACCACAGCGACGCGGCGAAGCCCGCGTAGTCGCTGTCCGCGGGGCCGGTGCCGAAACGCGCCGGCAGGCGTCCGTCGCGCAGGTATGGCAGCGCTCCGCAGAGCACGCTCGCGCACGCCGCGTGGCGACCGCGCGCGAGCGTGAGGCCGGGCAGCGCGACGAAGGTGTCGACACCGTGCTCGCCGGCGCGCGGGAAGCCGCGCTGGATGCCGAGCCGGCCGTCGGCGGCGACGGACAGGTAGTCGTCCGCCGTCGCCGCGATGCGCGCCGCGAGCACCGCCGTGGGCGTGGTCGCCGGGCCGCGGGCCGCGGCCTGGGCCATCACGCGCAGCCGCGCGAGGCGTCGCCAGAGGTCCGCCGGATCGTCGATCGCCCGGTCGAGGGCGGTCGCGACGACGGCGGAGGCGTCGGGCTCCGCAAAGTCCAGCTCGATACGCGCAGGCGACCAGTGGTCCTCGGCGGCAGCGCCGGAGCCAGGTTCCGGTGCGTACTCGATCCCCTCGTACCACACCGGCTCGGGGACGACGCGGCACGCCTCCCGGGCGAGTCCACCGATCGTCGTGACGACGCTCGGCAGCGCGCCGTACGGCTGGCACGAGAAGCCGGTCGACGTGGCTGCCGCGAGGAGGCGGACCGACGCATCGAGCTCGCGGTTGCGAACGGTGAGCGCGCCGAGCGCGCGGCAGGCGAGCAGCGGACGCAGGTCGAGCCGAACCGGCATGCTCCCCGTCGCACGAGTGCTCGACGCGCGGCGCACCGTGTAGCGGACGAGCACTGCCGCGCGCCCCTTCGGCACCAGCAGCTCGCGGACGACGAGCAGGTCACCGACGCGGAACGTCGTGCTGCCGCGGGCGGCATCCCCGGCGGGTGTCAGCAGCTGATCGGCACGGCCGGCGTAGACGCCACCGCGGTAGCGCCCCACCCCGAGCCGGACGGCCGCTGCCGACGCGTCGGCGTGGACGGCCTCGTCGAACCGGGACAGGAACAGGTGGAGCGCCGTCGTACCGGGTCGCGGTGCCGCCAGCAGGCCGTGGTCGGCGCGCGTCGGGCAGCACAGCAGGTTCGACACGGCGTAGCCGCCGCGTCCGTCGGTCGCGAGCCAGTGGCGAGCGAGCGTGCCGGCATCGATCGCTGCCAGGTGGCGCGCCGCGGTGTCGAGCTTCGGTGAGGGAGCGGTGGTGTCGTGCATCGGCCGGCTCGGATGATTCGGTGCGGTCGGTTCACCGCGGCTGTGGCGTGGGATCGGCACCTCCGCGCAGGGTCCGAGAGCCGACCTCGCGCGCACCCGACACCGCCGCGCGCGCGACGTTCCTGACCGGACGGTTTTCTAGTCGCGCGCGAGCGGACATTCTATGCCTTGGCAGCGGGACTTCCGCTCGCCGCCCGACCCCTCGCCCAGGCCGACACCCATGTTCACGCAGGAGCTCAAGAACACCCTGACCTTCGTCCTCGCGGGAGGCCGCGGCGAGCGTCTCAAGCCGCTGACGTTGGACCGCGCGAAGCCCGCGGTCCCGTTCGGCGGGCAGTATCGCATCATCGACTTCACGCTGAGCAACTGCATCCACTCGGGCCTGCGGCGCATCTTCGTGCTCACGCAGTACCAGGCGAACTCGCTCGAGGAGCACATAAGGTTCGGCTGGAACTTCCTGCCGCGCCGCCTCGAGCAGTTCATCGTGACGCGCCCGCCGCAGCACCGCGAGGAGCGCTCGTGGTACCTCGGTACCGCCGACGCGATCTTCCACAACCTCGACGCCGTGCACGGCATGCGGCCCGAGCACGTCGTCGTGCTCAGCGGCGACCACATCTACCGGATGGACTACGGTCGGATGCTCGACGCGCACATCCGGACCGGAGCCGCGCTGACGATCGGCGCGGTGCGCATCAAGCAGGACGAGAGCGATCGCTTCGGCATCCTGCAGGTCGACGAGGCGGACCGCGTCACCGGCTTCGTCGAGAAGCCCGAGCACGGTCCGGAGATCCCCGGTAAGCCGGGCTACTGCCTCGGCTCGATGGGCATCTACGTCTTCGAGCGCTACGAGCTCGTGCGGCGGCTCGAGGAGGATGCCGCGCTCGGCGACGCGAGCGGGCACGACTTCGGACACGACGTGATCCCGCGGATGATCCCCGAGGGGCAGGTCTACGCGCACCACTTCGTCGACGAGCGCCACGGCGACAACCTGTACTGGCGCGACGTGGGGACGATCGAGTCGTACTACGAGGCCAACATCGACCTGTGCAGCCCGTCGCCGCAGTTCAATCTGTACGACGACGACTGGCCGACCTACACCTACACGCCGAACGACCCGCCGGCGAAGACGTTGTTCGAGGAGAACGGCCGCAAGTCCGAGGTCTACGACTCGCTGCTGGCGCCCGGCGTGATCGTCTCCGGCGGGCTCGTGCGCCGCTCCGTGTTGTCGAACCGCGTATTCGTCGACGAGGGCGCGCGCGTCGAGGAGTCGATCCTGTTCCGGGGCGTCCGGATCGGCAAGGGTGCGCGGGTGCGCCGGGCGATCATCGACAAGTGGACCGAGGTGCCGCCCGGCTTCCAGATCGGCGTCGACAACGACCAGGACCGGCGCCGCTTCAAGGTGACGGACTCCGGCATCGTCGTCGTGCCGCACCGGTACCCGTTCCGGTGAGCGGCGGCGACCGTCGCTCTCCGCGGCGGTCGATGGCCGGGGGGAGGGGCGAGTGTCCCGGTGTGGGACGCAGCGTCGGCAATTGCGACGATCGGCTCAGGCTCGCGGCCGGCGCGAGCCGAACACGGCGGGTGAGGTCCGACCCGGGCACGGGTCGCGGCCCATCCGTATCGGGAGCCGACATGAACGATCCGCACCGCCCGTCCCGGCCGCCGCAGGCCGTCCCTGTCGTCGACGCGCGCGCCGGCGAGCGGGGCACGGCGTTGATCATGGCCCTGTTCTTCGCGTTCATCGCCGCCGGCATCGTGTTCACCGGCTCGTTGATCCAGCAATCGAATCGCGACAAGACGCGTACGAACTTCCGGATGAACAGCCAGGCCCTGCAGTTCGCGCGGGCCGGCATGACCGAGGCGGTCAACTGGTTCCGTCGCCAGACGAGCCAGCCGGTCCTCGGTTTCGACCCACGGCTCGACGAGAACGCCAGCCCACCCGTGCTCGATACCGAGGACCCCGACATCGGGATCGTTCGCGAGTTCCGGATCGAGGGCAAGATCTGGGGCCGGTACGAGGTCTGGAAGCAGTGGGAGGACGACCCCGACTCGCGGCGGCTCGAGTGGCGTCGCGGCCTGCAGTGCGAGGACGTCGGGGCGGAGCGCGGCAGCGGCATGGCCGGCGGTGCGTGGCGGGTCGTGTCGGTCGGCTACGTGTTCGAGCGGGACTCGAACCGCGTGCGATTCGACGAGGCGCCGAACCGGGTGATCGCGACCCGCACTCTCGAGGCGGAGATCCTGCGGCGCCGGCTCGCACCGCCGGGCCAGGCCGCGCTGACGGTCGGCGATGGCAACTCCTGCCACGTGAACACCTACGGTCGCATCGAGGGCGGAACGAACGGCGCGGGTGTCTACTACCCCGAGGGCTCGGGCAAGCCGACGACCGGTCCGCGCAACCAGGCGCGGGTGACCGGCAATCCCGCGCTCGCGCCGGCCACGGGCATCGACATGAGCGTCGAGGCGGTGTTCGGGGTCAGCTACAACGAGCTGCGCGCGACCGCCGACCACTTCGTCAGCGATCCGCGTGACTTCCCGTTCCCGGTGCCGGACGGCGACACGGTGGTGGCGGAGGTGGCATCGATCACGTTCGATCGCGACCGCCCGTTGCGCGGCATGGGCATCGTGTTCATCCGCGGCAACGTGACGATCATCGACGGCAGCAACTCGGTGTTCAGCGGGCTGCTCTACGTCGACGGCAACCTCGTCGTGCGGGCACCGTCGTTGCTCGAGGGCGCGACGGTGTGCACCGGCAACTTCAACATCCAGGGCTCGGGGGACTACGCGATCGTCCGCTACAGCGACGCGATCCTGAACGCGCTGCGGCAGGAGACCGGGCAGTACAAGTTCGTCGGCGCCTACCACCAGCTGCACACCGGCCAGTGAGCCGGTGGCCTGGCTGGGCTCACAGCAGCTCGCCGAGATAGGTCGGCAGCATCCGTCGCCACGTGACCCAATCGTGGTCCCACTCGGGGCCCCAGCGATCGACGCGGTTCGGGATACCGCGCGCGCCCAGGGCGTCGGCCAGTGCCCAGTTCTGGTCGGGGTTCTCCCAGCGCCCACCACCGTAGGCGATCAGCACGAAGCGCTCGCGCAGGCGGCGGAGCCAATCGGATCCGTCCGGCAGGCGGCGCACGAAGTGCAGCGGTGAGACCCAGGCGAGGTCTTCGTTGAGCGGGCCGTGCAGGAAGCGCGTCAGCTCGTAGCTGCCGCTCATGCAGATCGCCTTGGCGAACACCTCGGGGTGGCGGCAGATCGTCGATGCCGCCATGAAGGCGCCGAGCGACGCGCCGGCCGTGATGAGCTCGAGGTCCTCGCCGGCGCGGCAGTCCCAGCGGATCGCCGGCAGGACCTCGCGCATCAACGCCTCGTCGAGCCGTTGGTGGATGAACCCGGCGAACCCCACGGAGCGATCCTCGGCCAGCCACGCGCGCGACGCGACGTTGTCGATCGAGTAGATCTTCACGCGGCCGTCGGCCAGGAACGGCGCCACGGCGTCGATCAGGTGGAAGCGCTCGATCTCCTCGGCGTCGGCGCCGGCGGTCGGGAACACCAGCACCGGACGGCCGAGCTCGCCCCAGCGCGTCAGCGTGATCTCGCGGCCGAGGCTTGGCGAGTGCCAGCGGTGGGACCACTTGCTCACGTCGCCGGCTCCTCGAGCTTGCGCCACCGCTGGATGCTCTGCCAGAAGTGCTCGGTGAAGTCGTCCCACTCGTGCCGGGGGAACAGGGCCTCGACCTTCGCCCGGATCGCGCGGCGGGCGTCGGCGGTGCCGAAGTACTCCCAGGCGACGCGGTCGAGCTGGCCGAGGTGCTCGGCGCAGAAGGCATCGAATCGCTCGAGGTCGAAGTGGCGCTCCGCGATCGCGGCGTACAGCTCCAGCTTGTGCGCGTAGTCGAGATCGGGGCGTGCGGCGACGTCCCAGAACGGCTGCCAGTTCAGGTTCTGGCGGAAACGACGTCGCGTCGCGGCGCAGAACAACGCCCAGCGTAGCTTGGCCTTGACGAGCCAGGGGAAGTGCTCGTGTAGCGACGTGACCTGTGAGTCCGGACAGGGATTGGCGAAGTCGATCGGATGCCAGACGCCGTCCTTCAGCAGGCACTCCGCGGAGTTGAAGTCCCAGCCGAAGAACGCATTGATGGTCAGCGCGATGGCGCGCAGCGTCCTGGCGTGCTCGCGATCGAACGGCCGGTCCGCCGGCTGGTAGCGGGCGTGGAGCGGTGCGGTGGGGTCGTAGCGGACGAGCCGCACCTGCGGGCCGAGTCCGATGCAGCGGACGAACTCCTCGTACGGATGCACGCCTTTCTGCAGGTGCATCACGAAGCGGCCGCTCTCCTCGTAGGCGTCGCGCAGCTCGGCCTCGTTGTCGACCTTGGAGACTCCGACCCAGCCGCCGCCGTCGTACGGCTTCATGAACAGCGGGTAGCCCATGTTGCGCCCGATCTGGCCGAGGTCGAACATCCGGGCGTAGCTCTCGAGGGTCCTCCGCAGGTCGGCCGTCTCCTGGTATTCCTTCGGTGGGATCAGCACCGTGCGCGGGATCGGCATACCGAGCCGCATCATCGCGCAGTAGGTCGTCTGCTTCTCCATCGACTGCACGGACCACGGGTTGTTGAACACGTAGGTGCCGTCGAGGATCACCGCCTTCTTGATCCACTCGCGGCTCGTGTGGTACCAGTGCGTGAGCCGGTCGACGACGAGGTCGTAGCGCACCGGCTGCTGGAGGTCGAACGGCTCGATCGTGATGCGCTCGACCTCGAAGCGCACCGTCTCTTCGCGCTCGCGTCCGTCGGCGTCCGTGACGCGCACGGGGATGCGCAGGTCGAGCGTGCGCACGAGGTCCTCGAAGACGAGCGGCCAGCACAGGTCTGCGCCGAGCGACAAACCGATGCGACGGGTGACTTCGGTCATGGGCGGTCGGGAGCGATGAGAGCGGGTGCGCGGCGGCCGTCGCGCGGAGAGGGGCCTATGGAACGTGCCGCGGCCAGCGGCGAGGAGAGCCAGGGCGGTCGACGGTCATTCATAGACGAACCACAGTGGCCCGGGGAAAGTCCAGCTCAGGGCGGTGCGCAGCCGGTCGCGCCAGTTCTCCCAGTTGTGACCGTCCTGCGCCTCCTCGTAGCGGACCTCGTCGGCCGCCGTCTGGAGCAGCGGGATGAGCGAGCGATTGTAGTAGACGAGCGATTCGAACGTGCCGCAGGTGACGAACACCTGCTCGGCGATCCGACCGGGCGCGCGCCGGAACGCATTGACGAAGTCGACGACCGGATCCCAGATCGGACCGCGCTCGTGGCGGCCGATGTCGGTGAACGCGAAGGAGCCCGACTGCAGGATCAGGTGGCCGAACACGCCGGGGCGTCGCCACGCGGTCGACAGCGCGGCGACGGCGCCGAAGCTCGCGCCCAGGAGGCCGCGGGCCGACGGCGAATCGACGAGCGACAGCTGCCGGTGCAACGCCGGCAGCAGATCGTCGCACAGGAAGCCGGCGTGGCGAGGATCCGCCGCGTATTCGACGAGCCGGTCGGGGGACGCCGTGAGCGCGACGACGAGCGGCGGCAGCTCACCGCGCTCGATGAGGTTGTCGAGGATCGTCGTCAGCGCGGCGTAGCGGACGTAGTCGGGGCCATCGTGGACGATCAGCAGCGGGTGGCGGCGGGTGCGCCGGTAGCGCGCTGGCAGGTACAGATCGACGCGGCGGACGTCGCCGAACGCGGTGCTCTGCAGCTCGATCGTGCGGAGCTGCCCGCGGCGGGCGTCCGCATCGGGTCGCGCCCAGGCCGGCTCGCGGTAGGCCGGGCCGTGCACGACCGAGTTGGCACCGAACGGATCGCGCGCGAGCCTCGGGTTGAACGCATCGTGCTGCCAGTCCGTGCGGCCGCTGCGCGTGACGGCGATCTTGTATTCCATGCGCGCGTGCTCGGGCAGGTCGAGCGCGTGGAACCAGAGGTCGGTGTCGGGGAGCCGGCGGAACGGGCGCGATTGCTCGAGGCCGTAGATCCAGTGGACGAGAGCGACGTCGTCCGCCTCGCCGCGCCACAGGAAGGTGACGTGCCGCCCTTCGACCACCGGGACCTCGCGGCGCGCGAGGAAGGTGTCGACGAGGGCCGCGCGAGCCGCCGGCTCGACGGCGCCGAGCCGGCGTTGGAGCTCGAGGACCGCCGGTGTCACGCCACCTCCTGCACGGGGCCGAGCGAGCCGTCGGGCGCGAGTCGGAGCGTGTCGGGGGTCGCGTGCCAGTCGCCGGCGCGCAGATCGAGGCGGGCGCCGGCGTTGAGGACGACGCAGGCGTCGGGAGCGAAGCGCGCGGCGAACAGCGCGACGCGGGCGCGGTCGGCGAGCGCCAGGCGGCGGTCCGCGTGCGGCAGCGGCACGATGCCGGGCGCGATGCCGAGCCCGGCGCGGAACACCTCGGCGTTGCCGGCGCCCTGCGGCGGGTGGTCGTGGAACAGCACGACGCGCGACGCGAGCGCCATCGCGCCGGCGGACCACGCGACGATCGGGCGATCGCCCGGCAGCGACAGGTGGGCGTCGAGGACGCCGAGCAGGCGCATCCGGTTGACGAGGATCCCGACGTGTCCGCCGGCGATGCACAGGGCCCGGCAGCCGGCGAGCCGCTCGCGGATGCGCGCCCGGTGCAGCGCGACGGCAGGGCGCTCGGCGGGACGGACGCCGAGCTCGAACTCGAGCTCGATCTCGTCGACGCGTGCGAGGTGAAACGCGTCGAGGCGGCGGATGGCGTCGATCGCGTCGCGGCGGTCGGCAGCCAGCAGGCCGGGCGGTGCGTCGCTGCGGGCCAGCGACTCCCGCGCGGCGTCCAGCGCGTGGGCGAGGCGCGCGCGATAGAGCCGCTGCTGCGCCCGCACGCGGTCGTGGCGCTTGCGCATCGCGGCGTGCAGGTCGGGATCGCGGCCGTAGACGACCTCGGCGCGCCGGAACACGTCGAGGTTGCGCACCGGCAGCTCGACGTGCTTCATGAACGGCAGCAGCTCGCGCTCGCGCTCCTCCCAGCCGGCGGTCACGATCGCGACCGGCTCGCGCACGCCCAGGTCGCGCAGCGCGTCGCGGACGCGCGGGACGGTGCCCTGCGGGCCGAGCAGCACGACGGAGCTCGCGGTCATCCGGCCAGGATCCGCAGGTCGGCGGCGAAGCGGTCGGCGATCTCGATGGTCGTATCGAGGTCCGGATGGCGGACGACGATCCAGCCGTCGCCGGTGACCACCTGCGTCCAGTCGCGCCTCGGTTGCCCGACCGGCACCAGATCGAGGTGCGCGACGTGGGCGCCGTACGCCTCGAGCAGCTCGCGGAGGCCCCAGTGGTGCTGGATGCGGCCCTCGCCCTGGGCGCGCTTGAAGATCATCGCGGCGTTGAAGGGGCGATCGGTCGACTGCGAGAAGCGGCCGTGCTGCACGACCTCGCCCCACCCCGCGAACAGATCGATTGCACAGGCGTGGTTCATGCCGTGGGTCAGGCGGCCGCCGGGGGAGCGGCCGCCGATCTCGCCGAACACCGCCTCGCCCTGCGGCGTCAGGAACCACTCCATGTGCGTGAAGCCGGAGTCGAAGCCGAGCGCCTCGAGGACCTGGCGGCCGAGCGCGCGGCCCTTCTGCAGGTCGGGGCGCTCGAGGTCGCGGAACACGATCGCCTGCGGGCTGATCCATGCCTCGTGGCGGGCGACCAGCGGCTTGGGGCGATACCAGGCGACGTTCTCGAACACCGGGCGGCCGCCGACCGACAGCGTGTCGAAGGTGAACTCCTCGCCGTCGACGTACTCCTCGACGGCGACCTCCGGCACGTGGCGCAGCGCGGCGAGCGCCGCGTCGAGGCCCGCGCCGTCGTCGACGCGAAGGGTGTCGGCAGAGCCCGCGCCGGCGACCGGCTTGACGATCGCGGGGAAGCCGATGCGCTCGACCGCCGCGCGCACGTCGGCGGCCGTGGTGGCGCGCGCGTGGTGCGGCACGCGGACGCCGTGCTCCCGCAGCACGTGCTTCATGTGCACCTTGTCGCGGAACGCCCGGGTGCGCTCGACGTCGAGGCCGGGCGCACCGAGCTGCTCACGGAGCCGGGCGGCCAGGTGCATCGCGGGCTCCCACAGCGTCTCGACGCGGTCGATGTGCTGGCCGCCGAGCCGGTGACGTAGCGCAGCGAGCACCGCGCTCTCGTTCCACAGCTCGCCGACGTGGACGTAGTCGGCGAGCGCGTCGCGCGCGAGCGGCGGCAGCTGGTCCGGGTGCTGATCGCCGACGCCGACGACCCGCGCGCCGGCCTGGGCGAGCCCGCGGGTGAAGTACGGCATGTCCTCGGGGAACCCGGGCGAGAGCATCAGGACGTTCATGCGGGAGCCGTGGCGTAGCGAGGCGACGCAGGATAGCGAAGCGCCCGGCGGAGTTCAGCGGCGAGGGGGCGGCAGGCGGAACGGCGCGCGGCCGGCGCGGCGGCGCAGCGCGTCGAGCGCCCGGCGGATCGGTGACACCATGACGAAGCGCACGCGCAGCCGGCGCTTGCCCGGGAAGTCGAGCAGGCCGAGCGCGAGCAGGATGGTCAGCAGCCCCTGGCCGGGCAACACCAGCATCGCGATGCCGGCCAGCAGCAGCGCCAGCCCGACGGTGTTGCGCGCGGCGACCGCGAGAGCGGACAGGACCGGGTGCGGCCGCGAGCGCAGCGCAGGTCGCGGGCGGACGAAGTGGTCGGCGGGCAGGCCGGCGAGCCAGCGCGGCACCCACAGCACGCCGGCGATGGCGGTCGCGAGGCTCGCGAGGCCGAGGGCGACCAGCAGCTGGCGGTGCTGCTCGGCGAACGCGCGGATGGTGTCGAGCCAGGTGTCCATGCGCGGCGAGGCGCTCGGGGGGACGATGATGCCGTCCGCGCGCGCGGCGTGCGCTCGCGAAAACGGCCGGTCGCGTGGATAGGATCGCCGCCGGCGGTGCCAGCGGTCGCCCCGGTGGCCGCGCCAGGGAGGCCGAGGCCCGCGCGAGCCGCTCGCGCGGGAGGTCGGTCGGACCCGTCCGTCTCGCCGCCCGTCCCCACCCGACCGGCCGGCGCGCCGCCCCGCGCGCCGCGACCTCAGCGCCCTCGATGAGCAAGCTCCGTATCTGTCTGGTCTCCTCGGAGGTCGCGCCGTTCTCGAAGACCGGCGGGCTCGCCGACGTGTCCGCCGGTCTGTCACGCTGGCTCGCACGGCGCGGGCACGACGTCCGCATCTTCACGCCGCTCTACGAGCGGGTCGCGCGCGCCGGCTACCCGCTCGAGACGGAGACCCGCGTCGGCGACGTGTCGGTGCCGTTCGGCGACTGGAGCCAGGAGTTCGCGATCCGCAGCACGCCGTTGCCCGACGGCGGTGGGAACGGCGGCGTGGTGCCGGTGCACCTGATCGACTGCCCGGGCCTGTACGGACGCGAGCGCCTGTATTCGAGCGAGCACGGCGACGAGGCGCTGCGATTCGCGCTGCTGTCGCGCGCGGTGCTCGAGGCCTGCCAGCGGCTCGATTGGTTCCCGCACGTGTTCCATTGCAACGACTGGCACACCGCCATGCTGCCGGTCTACAAGCGGACGCTCTACGACTGGGACCGCAAGCTGTGGGCCTCCCGCACGCTCCTGACGATCCACAACATCGACTTCCAGGGTGTGTTCCCCAGCAGCCGGATCGGCGACCTCGGCATGCGGGGGCTCGAGCGGCACCTGCACCAGGGCGACTGGGCGCGCGGCGAGATCAACTGCATGAAGTCGGGGCTCGCATGGGTCGATTGGATCTCGACCGTCAGCGACACCTACGCGCACGAGATCCAGACCGCGGAGGGTGGGCGGGGGCTCGACGGCATCCTGCGCGACCGGTCGGGCTCGCTGAGCGGGATCGTGAACGGCTGCGACTACGGTGACTGGGACCCCGCGACCGACCCGCACATTCCGAGCAACTACACGCGCGACGACCGCAGCGGGAAGCTCGAGTGCAAGAAGCGGCTGCTCGAACGAATGCTGCTGCCGTACTCGGCGGATTGCGTGGTGTTCGGGATGGTCTCGCGGCTGACGCACCAGAAGGGCGTCGACCTGCTGCCGCAAGTCCTGCCGGCGTTCCTGCGCGAGTACCCGCAGGCGCGCGTCGTGGTGCTGGGCTCGGGGGAAGCGCGCTACGAGGACGCGCTGCAGTGGCTGCGTAACACGTTCCCGACGCAGATCGCGATCTTCCGTGGCTACCACGAGGAGCTCGCGCACTGGATCGAGGCCGGCTCCGACGTGTTCCTGATGCCGTCGCTGTTCGAGCCGTGCGGCCTGAACCAGATGTACAGCATGCGCTACGGCACGATCCCCGTCGTGCGGCGCACCGGCGGGCTCGCCGACACCGTGCGACCGTGGAACCCGGTCGAGGAGACCGGCACCGGCTTCGTGTTCTGGGACTTCGACCCGTTCGCGCTGCTCGCCGAGATGCGGCACGCGATGGGCGCCCACGCGCATCCGCCGGCTTGGGACACGCTCGTCGAGAACGCGATGCGCGAGGACTGGTCCTGGGATCGGCAGGGCGTGCACTACGAGAACCTGTACCGCCATATCGCGTCGCGATGACGGCGCGAGGCGGGCGAGGCACCGCTGATGAACGTGATCTTCGTGGAGCCGCTGTTCCCACGGAACCAACGGGAGTTTCCGCGCGCCCTGTGCAGCGTCGGGGCGAGCGTCTACGGCGTCGGTGAGCGCAGCTACGACCAGCTCGACGACGAGCTGCGCCGGTGGCTGCGCGGCTATTGGCAGATCGGCTCGGTCGTCGACGTCGACGCGCTCGAATGGGCGACGCGACAGATCCAGGGCCAGATCTGGGTCGACCGGCTCGAGGCGACGATCGAGTCGCACGTGCTGCCGGCCGCCGTCGTGCGCGAGCGTTGCGGGATCCCGGGCACCTCGGTGCGGACCACGACGCTGTGCCGCGACAAGGCCGCGATGAAGGACGTGCTGCGCGAGGCGGGAGTGCCGTGTGCGGCGTCCGCGCGCGTGTCGAGCGCCGCGGAGGTCCGCGAGTTCGTCGGCCGACACGGCTACCCGGTGATCCTCAAGCCGGTCGATTCAGCGGGCGCGTCGGGCACCTACCGCGTCGACCGGGAGGCCGAGCTCGACGGCGTGCTCGGCCAATGCGGACTGCATGGCGAGCGCCGGAGCGCAGCGCTCGTGATCGAGGAGTTCAACGAGGGCCACGAGGGCTTCTACGACACGCTCACGGTCCGCGGCCGCGTCGCGCACGACTTCGCGTGCCACTACTACCCGAACGTGCTCGAGGCGATGCGGACGCGCTGGATCTCGCCGCAGATCGTCTGCACGAACCGCGTCGACGGTCCGGGCTACGAGGAGATCCGCGCGCTGGGACGCCGCGTGATCGAGGTGCTCGGCATCGAGACCTCCGCCACGCACATGGAGTGGTTCTTCGGGCCGAAGGGGCTGCGCTTCTCGGAGATCGGCTGCCGGCCGCCCGGGGTGGGCGTCTGGGACCTGTACTGCGCAGCCAACGAGGTCGACGTGTACGCCGAGTGGGCGAAGCTCGTCGTCCACGGCGGCACCGACGTCCGGATGTCGCGCCGCTACAGCGCGGGCACGATCGCGCTGCGTCCGGAGTGCGATGGCCACATCCGCGGCTACCGGGGCCTGGAGGACATCCAGCGCCGCTACGGCGCCTGGCTCTTGCGTGCACACCTGCCGGCGGTCGGCGAGCCCACGCAATCGGTCGCGAACGGCTACCACGCGAATGCGTGGCTGAGCTTCCGGCACCCCGACTACGACGGGCTGCGCGAGCTGCTCGACGACGTCGGACGCACCGTGCAGGTGCTGGCGCACTGACCGCGCGAGACGGTCACTTCAGGTGACCGGAGGTCTCCAGCCACCGCAGCAGCGCGTGCGCGTACTCGTCGTGGGCGGCCGCGTTCGGGTGCGTGTGGACCGGCGGCCGGATCGCCCAACGAGCGTCCCATTCGCGTCGGTCGAGGTAGCACTCGACGCGCGGGATCCCCATCGTGCGCGTGCACTCGGCGATCTTGGGAATCGGCTGGCCCGGCGCGTCGTCGACGGTGTCGAGGATCACGACCGGTATCGAGCCGACGGCCTGCTGGATCAGCTGGAAGCCGAAGCAGCACATCTCGCTGGCGCGTTCGTTGGTATGGATGCCGATGAAGTAGTCGGCCTTGACGACGGAGCCGCGCACCTCGTTGAGCGCGCTGAGCAGATAGCGCGCGGCCCAGGACCAGCGCAACCACGACACGGAGTGCAACGGTGGGGGCGGCTTCTGTTCGGGGGGAACGGTCTCGTCGAGCGGCACGTCGTTGAAGATGAACGGGATCACGATCAGGTCGGGCTCGTAGCCGAGCGCGTACTCACGGACCGTGAGCAGGTAGTCGCCGAGACCGCGGCCAGGTCCCGACAAGTTGAGTACCTCGACGCGCTCCTTGCCGAACGGGTGGTCGCGCTCGTTCAGCAGCGTCTCGAGGCGACGCGGGAAGCACGCCGGCTCGGGGACGCCCCAGCCGAACGGCACCGAGTCGCCGACGACCGCGATGCGGTAGACGCCGTGGGGCTTGTGCTTCTCGACCGGCGGCGTGCGGAACCCGTCGGCGTTGATGTCGAACGTCGCGCCGAGGAACTCGACGTGCGCTCCGGGCCGCAGGTGGAACGACGTCAGCCCGGTCTTGCCGGGCGGCGTCTCGCCGCGGATGCCGACGATGAAGTCCTGGCGGAGGTCGACCTCGGCGTAGTCGAGCGGGTCGAGCACCCGCAGCACGGCTTCGAACGCACCGAGCGCGAGCGCGGTGCCGAGGACCAGCAGCAACGGGACGAACAGGAGCAGTCGCCTGCGACGCTTGGGGCGGGCGGGTTCGGTCATCGGGCGGGATCGGTCGGCGGTTGCGCGGGGTCGCTCCCCACCGTGGATCGGCAGGAGCGACGCCCGCTCCGCACAGGATCGCCGGCCGGCGGCGGCGATCCCAGCGTCACGGGCGGCCGAAGCGGATCTCGCCCGCGTCGGTGACGACCAGCCCGCCGACGGCGGTGTCGAGGATCACCCACTGCGCGATCAACACGCCGCCGACCAGGCCCTGCTCGGGGGGCACCGGCAGCGTGACGGCCGCGCTGCCGATCGAGCTCGTCGCCGCCGACACCTCGAAGATGCCGAGCGCGTAGGCGGTGCAGCCGGTGAAGCCGAATGCGCCGAGGTCGATCGAGCGCCGGAACGGATCGAGGTTGAGCACCGCCGGCTGGCTCGCCGGAGCGAGACTCGCACCGATGGTCAGATTGCGGCCGATCAGCGGCTCGCCGATCGCGAGGATGCCGGGAGTGAAGCCGGTCGAAGCCCGACAACCGGTGCCGAACGTCGTGAACGAGCCGGGCACGCGCAGGCCCCAGCAGATCGCCACCCACTCGGGATGGTCGATGAACGGGTTGCGGTTGCCCTGGTACGTGTAGACGACGTCGTTGCGGCGTTGCTCGAACGCGTCGACCGGGTCCTCCAGGTGCCAGGCGAGCAACGTCGACAGCAGACCGGTGTAGGCGAGCGGTCGGTTGCGGCTGGAGTCGGCGACGATCAGGCTGCGGTTGTCGGTCAGCACGAGGTCCGGCTCGCGGACGCCCGTCGTGCCGTGCACGCCGCCCTCGTAGCGCACGTCGAGGTAGAGCAGCGCGCGGGCGACGTCGCCACGGCGCGCGCGCCACACCTCCCAACGGCCCGCCGTGAAGTTGCCCGAGCCCCAATTCGAGTTGCCCGGATACGCACCCTGGCCACCGCCGATGCCGTTGTTCGGGTCGGTGGGATACTCGGTGCAGCCGGACGTGCACGGCTCGAACAGCCGGTTGCTGCGCGCGGTGTTGTAGCCGGCGTCCGACAGCATGAGCGCGTGGCAGTCGGTGTACGGGTAGTTGTCCGTGCCGTCGATCGGGAAGCCGTAGCTGTTCGGCCAGGTGTGTTCGCGGTTGTAGCCGGACACGCGGTCGCTCAGCTTCTGGAAGGAGCGATTGCGATAGACGTCGACGATCCGGGTCGGATTCGACGGGTCCTGCCAGGCGAGCTCCAGCACGTCCCAGGTGTCGGTGGACGAAGCCGTGTAGGGCAGGCGCAGGTGGTCGTCGATGACGTCGTGGACCGTGGTGCGCAGTGCGGCAGCGCTGCTGGTGTCGACGGTCGCGTAGTAGCCGGGCGGGATCTGCGCGAACGCCGCTCTTGCGAGCGGACAGATCGCGAGCGCGAGCCCGAGGACCGGGGCGGGGAGGGAGCGGATCATCAGGGTGGAGGAGAGGACGAGGGCGCATGGTAGCGCGGCGCCGCGCCGAGCGGGCCGTCACCGTCGCGCGAGTTGGACGTGCCGCCGCGCGGCGGGCACGATGCCGGCGATGGCAACGCGCAGGACGGTGGTTGGGGTGATCGGCGCGGGGGCGGCTGCCGCACCGGTGCTCGCGCTCGCGGAGGAGGTCGGTCGCCTGCTCGCCGAGGCCGGCTGCGTGGTGCTGTGCGGGGGCCGTGGCGGCGTGATGGAGGCGGCCGCGCGCGGCGCCCAGCAGGCTGGCGGCGACGTCATCGGACTGCTGCCCGGCACCGACGCCGCGGGTGCGAATCGGCACGTGACGATCGCGTTGCCGACCGGCCTGGGTGAGGCGCGCAATGCGGTGATCGCGCAGGCCGCGGGCGTGCTGATCGCGATCGCGGGCGGCTATGGCACGCTGAGCGAGATCGCGCTCGCGCTCAAGGCCGGGCGGCGCGTGATCGGTCTCGACAGCTGGGCGATCGACGGCGTCGAGCCGGCGCGCGACGCGGCCGAGGCGGTCGCGCGCGCGCTCGGCAGGTGACGGACCGCGCGCCGGCCGGGCAGCAGCTCACCGACGCCGCCGCAGCGCCGGTCGGCGGCTGCCGTGGCGGGCCTGCACGGCGCGCGCGGCGGTTCGCGCGGCGTCGGTGCGGCGCAGCGCGTAGATCCTGGCGCGCGCGCCGGCGTAGGCGCGTGCATGGTCGACCAGCGGCGCGGGGTAGTCGCGCCCGATCACGCAGCCGGCCGCGCGCTGCGCGGGTCTCGACATCGAATGCGGTTCCGCGAGATGCTCGAGCGGCACGCCGGCGAGCTCCGGGACGAAGCGGCGGACGAACTCGCCGCCCGGGTCCTGATCGGCGAGCTGCTTGGCGGGTGAGTAGATGCGCACCGCATTGATGCCGGTCACCCCCGCCTGCATCTGCGTCTGCGCGTGGTGGATACCGCACTCGTAGTCGAGGAACAGCGGCGCGAGGATCGTCGCCACCGGCTGCCACGGCTGCGCGAGATGGTGGCAGGCGAACGACACGAGCATCGCGCGCATCCGGAAGTTGAGCCAGCCGCTGTGGTGCAGGCAGCGCATGCAAGCGTCGACGAACGGGTAGCCGGTATTGCCGGTGGCGAACGCGGTGAGCAGCTCGGGGTCGTGGTGGTCGTCGTTGAACCCGCGGTAGACGGGATTCAGCGGCTCGGTCTCCAGGGTCGGGTGGTCCTCGAGCTTCTGCATGAAATGGCAATGCCAACGCAGGCGCGAGCCGAACGACGCCAACGACGGGAGCCAGGTCGGGGGCACGTCCGCGCCGCCCGCACGGGCGTCCTTCAGCTCCGCCGCGCGCTGGCGGGTCGAGGCGTAGACGGTCCGGATCGACACGCAGCCCTGCGCGAGGTAGGGGCTCAGCCGGCTGCAGCCGTCCGCACCGGTCACGGGGCTCGACATGTCGGTGCGATAGCGGACCGAGCGCCCCGCCAGGAACGACTCGAGCGTCGCCAGCGCGGGACTCTCGCCGCCGGGCTGTACGCTGACGCGACGAGACGGCGACAGCCCGAGCGCGGCGAGCGACGGGAGCGGCCCGTCGTCGAGATCGGCGGGCAACCCGGGCGGGACCGGCAGTGCGTCCGGGGCGGGCAGCGGCGCGGTCGCCATCCGGGCGTTCCAGTGGCGCGACCAGCCGTCCCGGCTGCGCAGGCGCCGGACCACGCCGGTCTGCCAGGTCTCGTGCCACGGCACGCCGGTGCGCGCGGCCCACGCGGCGACGCGCTGGTCGCGGCGGTAGGAGAGCAGGTTGCCCGTCTCCTCGTGCGACCACAGTCCGGCGAGGCCGCCGCAACGCAGCCGCAGCTCCTCGAACACGTCGACCGGGTCGCCGGTGCGCACGAGCAGGCGGCCGCCCCGCGACCGGAACGCGGTGCGGAGCTCGGCGAGCGCCTCGAGGGTGAACAGCACGTGGCTCGGGTCGCTGTCCGCGGCGCGCAGCAGCTCGGGCTCGAACACGTAGACGCCGAGCACCGGACCCGCGGCGAGCGCCGCCGTGAGACTCCGATGGTCACGCAGCCGCAGGTCGCGCTTGAACCAGACGAGCTGGACGTTCATCACCGGCGGCTTCGCGCGGCGTGCGAGCGAGGATGCCGACCCCGCGTGCCCGGCCGTGCATCCGCGCGGCTCTCGCGGCGAACGCCTCGACCCGCCGATGACCGATCTCGCGACACTGCCTGACCACCTCCGCGAGCGCACGACACCCTGCGACGGCCGGCCGATCGCGGCGAGCGGTGAGTTCGTGCTGTACTGGATGCGCACGGCGGTGCGCGGGCACGAGAACCCGGCGCTCGACGTCGCCCTCGCGATCGGCGCGCGTCTCGGGCTGCCGGTGCTCGTCTACCACGCGCTCGGCGAGCGGCATCCGTTCGCCTCCGACCGCCTGCACGCCTTCGCATTGCAGGGCGCTCGCGATGCGGCGGCGGAGCTCGCGACCCGCGGTGTGCGCTACGCGCTGCACGTCGAGCGTGCCGGGCACCGCGGACCGCACCTGCGGACGCTGGCGGAGCGCGCCGCGCTGGTCGTCACCGAGGACATGCCCGTGCCGCCGTTGCGCGATTGGACGGCGCGGCTCGCGGCCCGTGCGCCGGGTCCGGTGTGGACGGTCGACACCGCGTGCGTCGTGCCGATGCCGCTGGTGGCGCGGCGACCCGAGCGCGCCTTCGCGTTCCGCGACGCGACCCGCGTGTCGCGCGCCGAGCGCGTGCTGCGGCCGTGGCCGGAGCCGGTCGCCGCGGTGGTGCCTGCGGCCGCGCTCGAGCTCCCGTTCGAGCCGGTCGACGCGGCGACCGTCGACCTCGATGCGCTGCTGGCGAGCTGCGACATCGACCACACGGTCGCTCCGGTGCGGGACACGGCGGGCGGGTCGCGGGCCGGCTACGCGCGCTTCGCGGAGTTCCTCGCGCGGCTGCGCGCCTACGCACGCGACCGCAACGACCCGCTGCGCGACGGGGTCAGCCGACTGTCGCCGTACCTGCACTTCGGCCACGTGTCGCCGCTGCGGATCGCGCGGGAGGTCGCCGCCGTGGGCGGAGCGGGGGCGGACAAGTTCCTCGACGAGCTGCTCGTGTGGCGCGAACTCGCCTACGCGTGGGCCGCGCGGACCGCCGACCCACACGACCCCGCGGACGCCCTGCCGGCCTGGGCGCTCGCCACGCTGCGCGAGCACGAGCGCGACCCGAGGCCCGCGCTGCGCAGCCTCGAGACGCTGGCGCGCGGTCGGACCGGCGACGCGCTGTGGGACGCCGCGCAGCGCTCGCTGCTCCGGCACGGCGAGCTGCACAACAACCTGCGGATGACCTGGGGCAAGGCGCTGCCGGAGTGGACGCCCGACGTCGCGACCTGCATGGAGCGCCTGGTCGAGCTCAACCACCGCTACGCGCTCGACGGCCGCGACCCGGCGAGCTACGGCGGCCTGTGGTGGTGCCTCGGGTTGTTCGACCGCCCGTTCGAGCCGGCGCAGCCGGTGCTCGGTGCCGTGCGGCCGCGACCGACGGAGGCGCACGCGGGGCGACTGGACGTCGCGCGCTACGCCGCCCGCGTCGACCGTCCGATCGCCGGGCGACCGCTGCGCGCGCTGGTCGTCGGTGCGGGGATCGCGGGGCTCGCGTGCGCCCGCGCGCTGCACGACCACGGCATCGACGTGCTGGTCGCCGACAAGGGGCGCGGCCCGGGCGGGCGCGCGTCGACGCGGCGCACCGATGGCGGGCTGTGGTTCGACCACGGTGCGCAGTTCTTCACCGCGCGCAGCGAGCCGTTCCGAAGACACGTCGCGAGCTGGCTCGAGGACGGCGTGGTCGCGCGCTGGGATGCGCGCATCGTCACGCTGCGCGATGGCCGCGTGGAACCCGACCCGCGCCCGGGCGATCGCTACGTCGGCACGCCCGGCATGAGCGCGCTGGCCGGCCACCTCGGCGCCGACCTGGCGGTGCGGCAGCGGGTCCGCGTGGCCGCGCTCGGCCGCGACGGCGGCCGCTGGCACGCGACGGACGGCGACGGACAGGCGGTCGACGCCCGCGGCTTCGACCTCGTGCTCTGCGCGCTCCCGGCGCCGCAGGCCGCCGAGCTGCTCGCGCCAATCGCGCCGGCGCTCGCCGCGCGCGCGCGAGCGGTGGTGCTGACGCCGTGCGTCGCGACGATGGTCGCGTTCGCGGCGCCGCTCGCGGTGCCCTTCGACGCCGCCTTCGTCGCCGGCGATCCGGTGCTCGCGTGGCTCGCGCGCGACTCGAGCAAGCCCGGCCGCGCGGCCCGCCCCGAGACCTTCGTGCTGCACGCGACGCCGGAGTGGTCCGCCGGGCACGATGGTGCCATCGATGTCGCGCAGCTCGCCGCGCCGTCGCTCGACGCCTTGGCGCGCGCCCAGGGGGGCGCGCTGCCGGCGGTCCTGCATTGCGACGTGCACCGCTGGAGCTTCGCGACGCCGGTCGAGCCGCTCACCGACGCGAGCCTGTTCGACGCGGCGCACGGCATCGGTGCCTGCGGTGACTGGTGCGGCGGGCCGCGCGTCGAGGGCGCCTGGCGCAGCGGCTGCGACCTCGCCGGTCGCGTGCTGCGCGCGGCGACGCTGACCGAGCCGACCGGGCCGCGCTGAGTCACCAGCGCAGCACGGCGATCGCCTTGGCGTCGTCGCCGGGCATCTCGTCGAGGCGCAGCGCATGCACGCGACCGCCGTGCAGCAGGCAGTCGGTCGCGGCGCGGTCGAGCAGGTCGATGTCGCCGGACCGTCGCTCCGGGTGCGGCTCGACGAGCCGCGCGTCGGGGTCGAAGCGACCCCACCGGATCGTGTCGATGGCGACCAGCATGTTCGCGACGCGGCCCTCGTGGGCGGCGTTGACGACCTCCTCGATCCGCTGCACGACCTTGCCGGTGCCGAGCCCGGCGCGCACCAGCTCGGTGACCTTGCGGAGGTCCGCCGCGAACTCCTCGGCGACCAGCGGCCACGCGCGCGCGTGGAGCTCGTGTGCATCGAGGTGCTCGAGGTTGCCGGACAACGTCTGCTTCAGCATGCGCCGCGCGTGGGTGACGTTGCGGAACGCTGCGGCGACGTGGTCGACGGCGGCGACCACCAACGGACAGATGCGACCCTCGAGCGCCGCGTGCAGCGCCTGATCGACCGCGCGGACGAACTTCTCGAGCTCCTGCTTCGAGACGTCGGTCGCGCCTCCCGAGCCGTGCTGGATGCCGCGGCCGTCGCCGCCGACCGAGTGCTGCTGCGGAGTCTTCTGCTCGAGGTCGTCGCCGACGACGTCGCTGACGCTCTGCGGCAGGTCGGGGATGTCGAGCTCCTGGAGGCCGTCCCGGTTGCCCTCGAACATGCGCACCGAGCCCTGCGACAGGGACAGCACGCGATAGCGGCCGTCACCGGTCAGCAGCGGCAGCAGAGGCTTCAGATACGGCCGCTGGCCGTTCATCACGAGCTCGTCGACGGACAACGGTAGCTTGAGGATCGTCGGTCCAGCGCGGTGGCACAGGATCGCGAGGCCGTCGAGCTGGTGCGCCCAGAACGCGTCGTCGGTGCGCAGCCCGCGGACCGGGTCGAGCAGCGCGGCGATCCGTTCGGTCGGATGGCCATCCGTCTCGAGGAGCCGCTCCGCGGCCCGCACGAGGTTGTCGAGGCGGATGGGGTCCTGCTGCAGGTCGACGCCCCTGCGGTGCGTCGGCATGTAGAGCGACACACAGGGCGGCTCTGCAGCCTTGGCGAGCTCCCTGAGCCGGTCGATGCTGAGTTCGTTCATCGGCGCTCCACGCGGCGTCCGGAGCCGGGTCCCGAACTGCTCGGGGCCGGGCCCGCCGCCGCCGGGATGAAGTGACCATCAAGCCTGTGGCCTCGGTGCCCTCCGTTCAAGCGGCGACCGACCCGGCACCCACTCACGGTTGCTGGCGGCGGCCGAGCACCAGCACGCGGCGGGAGCCGACGCCCTGCGCGTCGACGACCTGCACGCGGCGCAGGACGTCGGTCGGCAGGCGCAGCAGCTCGCGCGCGGCCACCAGCGCGAGGAAGTCGGCGTCGTCGCGGGCCAGCGCCCCGGCGATCCGGGCGGCCCGCGGGTCGGCGACCGCGGGGCGGCCGGCGTAGAACGCGTAGCCCTCCGGGCGGACGCCGATGCAGGGGATCTCGGTCGGCTGCTCGGGGCGACCGGCGAGCCGTGCGGCGAGATGGCGCGGGGACTTCTCGCGATCGACGACGGGTACCAGCAGCACGGCACCGAGCGCGATCGTCACGAGCCAGGCGCGCGCCACGGCGCGCGCCCAGGCCAGCCAGTCGCGGCGCCGGGCAGCTCGCATGGCGAGCAGCGCCACCGCGAGCACCGGCGGGCCGAACGCGACGGCGCGACCGGCCAGCCCGGCGGGGGATTCGAAGGCACCGGTCAACGTCGGCAGCCACAGCGGCGCGGCGAGGCCGGCGACGCCGACCGCCGCGAGCGGCGCGGTCGCCAGCAGCACGGCCGCGCGCAGCGCGGCGGAGCGCCAGCCGCGCGCTCCGCTCCAGGTGCACAGCCCGTGCGCGGCGAGCAGGGCGGCCGCCGGGTAGATCGGCAGCAGGTAGACCGCGCGCTTCTCGGCGATCGCCGAGAAGAACAGCAGCGGGCCAGCGAGCCACAGCCACGCGCGGTGGGCGGCCGCCGCGCTGGCGCGGTTCCGCACGGCGGTCAGCAGACCGACCAGCACGAACGGCGTCCACGGCAGCCACAGCGCGAGCAGCTCGAGGGTCGGCTTGAGCGGGGAGCCCGGGTGGCTGTGCGGGTCGACTACGCGGCCGAGGTGCTGGTCGACGAGCAACGCGGCGCGCAGGTCCGGTGCGCGGGCGATCGTCCACAGCGCCCAACTCGCGACCGGGGCGACCGCGAACGCGACCATTGCGAGCCAGCCGAGCGCTGGGTGGCGCGCGGTCGGGGTGTCCGGCGGTCGCGGCGTAGCGCGCCGCCACGCGAGCAGCGGCAGCCCGACCAACAGCCACGCGACCGGTCCCTTCGCCAGCGCGGCGAGCCCGGTCGCGACACCCGCGACGCGAGCCGCGGCACGCTCGTCGGGCGCGGCTCGGCGCCGCAGCGGGTCGCGATCGCCAGCGCCAGCGTCACCAGCGCCGCGAGCAGCGTGTCGGGCTGCAGGCGCGAGCCGAGCTCGGTCGGCAGCGCCATCGTCAGCAGGATCCACGGCGCGAGCCGCGCCTGGCGCGGGCCCGCCATGCAGGTGGCGAAGCGCTGCGTGAGCACGGCGAGCAGCGCAAGGGCGAGCAGCGACGGCGATCGCATCGCGAGCTCGCTCCAGCCGGTCGCGCGGCCGAGGGCGCCGCTCAGCCAGAACAACAGTGGCGGCTTGTCCGGGTAGGGCTCACCGCAGAGGTGCAGCACCGGGCCGCCGCCGGACTCGATCAGCTCGCGGGCGACCTGCGCGTAGCGTGGCTCGTCGGGGGCCCAGAACCCGCGCGCGACCGCCAGTGCGGCGGGCGCGACGAGCGCCACCAGCCAGCCGGCGCCGGGGCCGCGCGGTCCGCGCCGCCCCGGCCCGGACGATTCCTCGGTGACGGGCTCAGGATCGGCCACGGGACTCACCGCGCGCTGCACTGCCTGCCGATCGGAACTGCCTGCCGATCGGAACTGCCTGCCGATCGGCACTGCCCGCCCGATCGGCACTGCCCGCCGAGATCGGCACTGCACGTCCGATCAGATGTCGTCGTCGGCGTCGTACGTGCCGCTGAAGTCGTCGTCGTCGTCGTGCGTCCGGCCGCGGCGACGCGGCTCACCGCGCCGCGGGCCCTCGTCCCAGCGATCGCGATCCCGCTCCCGGCCGTGCTTGCCGCGCCGCTCGCGATCGGACCGCACGCCGCCAGCGCCGCCACTCCCGCCACCACCGCCACCGCTGCCGCGTTCCGGACCGTCCTCCCGGCGCCGGAAGCCGCCGCCCGCGGAGCCGCGTTCCGCGGAACCACGCTCGGCGGCGTCGCGATCGGTTCCGCCGGAACCGCGCTCCGGCGGGGGACCGCGACGCTCCGCGCCCGGGCCCGAGCGCCGGTCGTCGTCACGGCGCTCGCGGGGCCCGCCAGGACCGCGCGGGTCGCGCCGGTCGCGCCGGTCCTCGGCCTCGCTGACGCGCAGTCTCCGGCCGTCGACCGAGGCGCCGTCCATCGCGGTCAGCGCGGCGCGCGCCGCGTCGTCGGAGGCGAACTCGACGAAGCCGAAGCCGCGCGAGCGGCCGGTCTCCCGGTCGAGCAGGATCGTGATGCGGGTCGCGTTGTGGCCCTGCTGGGAGAAGGCCTCGCCGAGCGACTGCTCGGTCGTGTCGTAGGACAGATTGCCCACGAAGAGTCTCTTGGTCATCGATGCGGCTCCACGGCCGTTGAACCGCGGCGCCGTGCCGCCGGCAGGGCGGGACGCTCGGGGTTCCTCTCGCGTGCTCCGGCGTATGCGACGAATCGCCGGAGCGTCGGCGTCGAACGGTAGCAGACGGCCGCGGAGCGGCAAGCCGCAGCCCGCCACGATTCGTTGGCCCACAGGCGGTTCCGGCGCAGTCGAGGACGCTGCGGGACGCCCGGCCCCGGCGTCGTCAGTAGCCGAGCGCGAGTTCGAGCAGGTTCGACGTCAGCGCCCGATTGCCGCCGACGTCGAGCGACACCGCCTGCACCTCGAGCAACAGACCGGCGAGCGCCGGGACGTTCGGGACCGGGAGTGGGAGCTGGCCGACGGCTCCCAGCGGAAGGCCGTCGACGAAGGCGGCCGGGTCGATCCAGATCTCGCAGCCGGACAACACGATCGGGCCGGGGAAGCGGAGCAGCGAGAGCGTGGCGGTCGGGGCGAGCGACGCCGGGTCGAGGACCGCGCTGAGGCCGAATGCGGCATTGCCGAGCCGCGGCAGGCCATTCGCGGACAGTGACGCCACGACGCTCGACGGACCCGCGCAGCCCGCGCCGAAGCTCGTCACGGAGGCGGCCGCCCCGGGTGGATCGTAGGTCACCACGAGTCGCGGTCGGAGCGTGGCGGTCGGCTGCTCGCGCGACCCGAACGCGCGGGCGTCGCCGGGCGCGTTCTCGTCGCCGAGGACCAGCCAGCCGAAGTTGGTGGCCGGCCGGTCGAGCCAGCCCTGGACGTCCGCGACGGTCCCGGCGGTGGAGCCGAGCGCGACGGTGCCGCTGCGCGGGGCGCTCGCCTGGGCGCTCGCCGCAGCGACGAAGTCGCCGCCCGGGCTGGTCCAGAACGAGCTCGGGTAGAACGTGTGCAGCCAGGTGGCGTCGCCGGGGGTCGACGACGCGCCACCACCCTCGCCGCGCGTGCCGACCGACGTGCCCTCACCCCAATCGGACGTGACGCGGTGCAAGCCGACCGGCAGCGGCGACGAGCCGGCGCGCGACATGACGACGGACAGCTCGAGTCGGGCGGTGCGGATCGTCGCGCCGGCGGGCAGCGCGGCGGCCACGTCGAAGTGCAACAGGGCGCGGCGCGCGAGCGCCGAGAGGTTGGCCCCGGCGAACACGCGCTGGCCGGCGCCATTGCTCAGCGAGCCGAGGGAAGTCGTCGTAGAGCGTGTTGTCGCGATCGCAGGGGACGGTCGCGGTGAGCGGTTGGGCCGCGAGCTGCGCTGCGGAGAGTGCGAGAGCCGCGAGCAGCGCGGCGGAGCGAGCCGAGCGCGGCGGGGAGCGGAGGGCGAACGACATCGACGAGGACTGCGCCTGGGAGGACTGCGGGGCGCGAGTGTTGTAGCAGCTACGGGAGCGGGGCGTGCGACCTTGGCGACGTCCGACCATCGAGGGGCACGGCCGACGCGACCTCGGCGAGCGGTGTGCGCGGACTCGGGCCGGCCGCGCGGGGAATCTCCGAACGGGACGAGCGAGGCCGCGCGCGCGCCGGGCGGGGCCCTCCGCGATGCCACTCGTCGCGGGCCGCAGGTCGGGGAGCGGGACCCGCGATGCCGCTGCGGAATGCCGGACGCGGCCGGCGACCGGCGCTGCGGGTCCGGTTACAGCCCGACGGCGATCGGGTGCGGTCCACCAGAATCGCTCGCCGGCGCTGGCATTGGCCACCCGTTCGACAGGATTCCAAGCTCGGACTAGGCTCCCTCGGCATCGGGAAAGCGCACCGTCCCCGCCGGCGGACCGTCACCGGCCGCCTCCCGCCAGTCGTCTCTCCACTCTCATGAAACCCCTCGTTCACCTGATGCTCGCGGGCCTCTCCGCGAGCGGTTTCGTCGCTGCCCAGGGCACACCGATCTTCGCCGGCGCGGCGACGGAAGAGCTCTACGGCAAGGCCATCGCCAATGTCGGCGACGTCGATGGCGATGGCATCGACGACATCCTGGTCGGTGCGGAGGACACGGACAATCCACTGCTGAGCGATCCGCGCGACACCGGCACGGTCGTCCTGCTGTCGGGTGCCGATGTCATGCGGGTCGGCACGCCGAACTTCACGCTGGTGCCACTGAATCGATGGGAAGGCGACTTCACCGGTGACTTCACCGGCTGCAGCGTCGACGCGGCGGGTGACGTCAATGGCGATGGCGTTCCCGACCTGCTGATCGGCGCGCGGGGCGAGGACAACTTCGCACCGACGCTGCCCGAGCGGGGCCTCAATCTCGGCGCCGCGTTCGTCTATTCGGGCGCCGCACCCTACCCGCTGATCCACCGCTTCGACTTCGAGTTCCGCTTCGGACGCATCAACCTCGGCTACTTCGCGACCGAGGTCGCCGGGGTCGGGGACGTCAATGGCGACGGCTACGCGGACATCGCGGCGTCGACGTTCGTCGGCCAGCCCAACGGGCTGCCGGCCGAGGGCGTGGTCGTCGTGTTCTCGGGTCGCGACGGCAGCGACCTCTACATCCTCGGCGGTGGGGCGCCGGCCTCGTATTTCGGCTTCGCGATCGACGGCGGTGGCGACGCGGACCGCGACGGCTTCGACGACTTCGTCGTCAGCGCGGTCGGTGCCGCCGGGCTCGGTGTGCCGACTACGGGAGAGGTGTACGTCTACTCGGGCCGCAGCGGCGCACTGCTCCACACGTTCGCGATCGGCCAGCCCGGAGTCGTGTTCGGTGCGAGCGTCGCGATGATCGGCGACGCGGACGGCGACGGGCACGACGACATCGCGGTCGGCTCGGTATTCGACCAGGGCTTCCTCGGTTCGGTCTACGTCTACTCGGGCCGTAGCGGGAGCCTGCTCCGGCGGTTCGACGGTCTGGCGGTCGGCGACCTGACCGGATTCGACGTCGCCGGCGGCGACTACGATGGTGACGGGCTCGCCGACGTCGCGGTCGGTGCGATCCTCGGCAGCGCCAATGCGCCGGTCGGCGGCGAGGTCGTCGTGTTCTCCGTCGTCAGCGGCCAGGTGCTGGCGCGCGTCGGCGGCACGCAGACGGCGAGCGCGTTCGGCTGGGAGATCGAGATGTCCGGCGACTACGACGGCGACGGCTTCCCCGAGCTGCTGGTCGGCGCGCCGTTCGAAGACGTCGGCGGGATCACCAACAACGGACGGGTCTACCTGTTCCGCAATCCTGGCGTGCCGGCGCGCACCCCGCGGGCTCGCACGCTGCTGTTCGGCCACGGGTGCCCGAACGGCAACGGGCTCCTGCCGTCGGTGGCGACGCGCGGTCGGGCGGTGCCCGGCCGGACGTTCGAGTTGCTGCTGCGGGGTGCGGACCCGAGCGCGATGTGGGTGCTCAACCTCGCAGCGCCCCAGCCCACGCCGGTCTCGCTGGCCACGCTGCTGCCGGGCTGCATGCTCTACACGCTCGTCGACGGGTTCATGCCGCGCGGCGTCAGCGACCCGGTGACGGGGATCGTACGCTTCGTCAGTCCGCCGGTCCCGATGGATCCGCGGGTGATCGGCCTGCCGATCTACGGCCAGTTCGTCGTGCAGGACCTGCCGACCAGCGGGAACTCCACGGCGAATGCAATCGGATACGTGCTGTCCAACGCCGCGAAGCTCACCTTCGGGTTCTGAACATCGCGGCGGGCCACGTCAATGCGCGTGGCCCGCACGGTGCGGCAGCTCGACCAGCGCCTGGGCATCGTCGTCCGCGAAGCGCAGCGCGGCGGAATCCCAGGTCAGCTCGCGGCTCGGGAGCGCGCCGGCGACGACGCCGAGCAGCACCGTCTCGGTGACCGCCGTCGCGAACGCGAACGGCGTGGACGTCTCGCCCTCGCCGCGGCACGCGTCGACCCACTCGTGATAGTGGTCGCCGCCGGCCTCCTCGTGGAGCGGTGCATCGTGCGGCTCACCGTGGCGGTAGAGCGTCGGCGTGGCCCAGTGCGGCAGGACCATCACGCCGTCCTCGCCGACCAGGAACGAGCCTGCACCCGGCAGCGCGACGCCGTCCGGGAGCTGCGCGCGGCTCGCGTCCGGACGGCTGGTGGCGCTGCCGTCCGTCCAGCGCAGCATGACGGTGTCCGCCGTGTGTGCGGTCCCCGCGAGCACGAACGTGACGTCGCCGTCCGGCGCGAAGGTCTCCCGACCGTGTGCAGGTCCGCGCGAGGTCGCCCGCAGCGGTACGCGCAGATCGAGCGCCGTGAAGATCGGATCGAGCAGGTGGCAGGCCATGTCGCCCAGCGTGCCGGTCCCGAAGTCGCGCCAACCGCGCCAGCGCGCCGGGTGGTAGACGCCCGCGACGAACGGCCGCTCCGGGGCTACGCCGAGCCAGCGATCCCAGGCGAGGCTCGCCGGCACCGGATCGCTGTGGTCGGGCCGCCCGGTCGCCGGACCGGCCCACGACTTCGCGACCCACGAGTGCACCTCGCGCACCTTGCCGATCGCGCCGGCGCGGAGCGTCGCGACGGCTGTCCGGTAGGCGGCGTGCGCGTGGATCTGCGTGCCCATCTGCGTGACGACGCCGGTCCGGGCGGCGACCTCGCGCAGGCGGCGGCAGCCGTGCAGGTCGTGTGCGAGCGGCTTCTGCACGTAGACGTGCTTGCCGAGCTCCATCGCGGCGAGCGCGATCGGCGCGTGCATGTGATCCGGCGTCGACACCACGACGGCATCGATGTCGTCGCTGAGCTCGTCGAGCAGCACGCGGTAGTCGCTGAACGTGCGCGCGCCGTCGTGACGCGCGGCCGCCGCGCCGAGGTGCTGCGCGTCGACGTCGCACAGCGCGACGATGCGCACGTGCGGTGAGCTCGCGACCGAGCCGAGGTCCGAGGCACCCATCCCGCCGACGCCGACGTGGGCGACCTGCAGCAGCTCGTTCGGCGAGCGGCGGGGCCGGAACCGCAGTGCGAGCGGTGCGGCGAGAGTCGCCGTCGAGCCGAGCAGGAACGAGCGGCGCGTGACGGGAGCGCCGGAGCGCAGGGCGGGACGAGCAGCGGTGCGGGACGCGGATCGGGACACGGATCACCTCCGGTCCGGGAGTGTAGCGCCGGCGGCGGCCGGACTCAGCGCGGGGTCAGATCGAAGGCCGCGCTGCCCGCGTCCGGCGCCACGTCGTTGGTCTCGTCGTTGAGGAACACCACGCGGATGCGCGTCGCGCTGCCGCTGCCACCGGCGGCATCGTCGAGGCGGCTCCTGGGGATCGCGAACTCCCATTCCGTGATGCCCGCGACCAGGCAACACCGCGAGCGTCTCCAGCCAGCCGGCGTTGAACACGCCGCTCGATTGTGCGAACAGCTCCGTTCCCGCGATCAGCAGCTCGCTGCCGATGCCGCCGTACGCGTAGCCGGTGGCGGGGTCGTCGTCGACGTCGATCAGGACGAGCGTGCGCGAGTAGCCGTAGGTCGGCGAGCCGTCGAGATTGAACGGGTTCTCCGAGGTCGCGTGCACGAACAGGAAGTCCGCGGAGTCGGCGAGCTGGATCTGGAGCCAGTCCGGGCCGGCGGAGTCCGGTGCGTCGGCGGGGTCGGAGATCGTGACCGGCACTCCGCGCCAGTCGTCGAACAGGCCGTCGACCGCCAGCGGCTGACGCTGGAACGGCGTGGCGGTCGCGAAGGTCCGGTTGTCGTCCTCGTTGCCGTCCTCGTCGTGGGCGCGGATGCAGATCCAGAACTGCATGCCGTTGGTCAGACCGGGGATGGTGTCCTGGAACGCGTAGGTCCCGGGCCCGTACGACGACGCGTAGTTGGCACCGACGCGCGGTGTCAACGCGAAGCGGCGCGCAGCGCTCAGCGACGGGTCGCCGTCGAAGTCGAACATCGACGCCTGGACGTAGGCGACGTAGCCGACCCGACCGCGGTCGGTCGCCACGTCCCAGTGCACGGTCGCCTCGCCGTCGCCGGCATCGGCGCGCTGGATCCCGACGCGGGGGGTCGGTGCCCCCGGCGGGTCCGGCCACGGGGGGACGTTCGCGTTGTAGGTGCTGCTCCACACCGGCGGGGACGTGTCCGGGCCCGACCGGTGGTCGTGCACGAACGTGTTCGCGAGCGTGACGCTCGCGTCGGTGATGTAGTGCCGGAAGCCGAGCAGGTCCTCGGTCTCGACGATGTCGAGCAGCAGCGACGCGCGGCCGACGGTCGATTGCCCGAGCAGCGTCGCGTGGTCCATCGAGCCTGGCGGCCCCTCCGCGTAGCCGAGCGACAGCACCGTGAAGCCGTCCTCGCGCTGTGCCTCCGCCATCAGCTTCGGCGCGACGTTGTACTTGTTGTCGGGGAAGAAGTACGGGTGGAACTCGTGGGCGCTCGAGGAGTCGAGGCGGAAGCTCTCGAACTTCACGTAGTCGACGGCGCCGCGCGGCGACACCTCGTAGTGAGGTTGGCGGGGGTCGTAGAAGAACAGCCCGCGGTTCTGCAGGATGACCGATCGCGGATACGTCGCACGGAGACGCCGCATGAAGGCCGTGAAACCCGCCGCGGTCCACTCGAACTCGGACTGGTTGTCGCTGCTCGAGTCGGTGTAGTAGTTCGGCGCGCAGGTGTCGATCGTGTCGAGGAACAGCCCGTCGCAGCCGAGACCCCGACCGTAGTCGGTCGTCAGCGCTTCGCGCATTCCCGTCACGTGGTCGGGCCCGTCGACGGTCATCTGGTCGAGCACCGTGAACCAGGTCGGATCACCGGCATTGACGAAGCAGCCACCGAAGTTCGCGTTGCGGTCGGGCAGGCCGTCGCCGAGGCGGTTGGGATCGCGATCGACCGAGTTGTCGTCGAGGTAGTACGACGCGTAGCCGGAGCCGCCGGGCGAGGGCAGGCCGAGCGGATCCAGGCCGGTCAGGCGGCCACCGTCGGCGTCGGGCCCGCGCGGATCGACGCGCGGACCGCTGCCGTCGCCGACGAAGCGCGAGTCCTGCAGCATCTGCTGATCGTCCACCCAGATCGTGCGCAGGTCCTCGCCGACCGACACGTAGCCGAGCACCAGGACGTCGTCCGCCGGGTCGTCCGGGTCGACGCCCTGCTGGATCGACTCGACGATCGTGCGGTCGATACCCGCGTTGACGGGATGCAGGACGACGAGGTCGTGCTGCCTCGCGAGCTCGAGGGTCGGCGCGTCGAAGGAGCCGTAGTGGATCATCGGATCGCGCACGCGCGCGACCGCCGCTTTCAGGCGCGGGAGCGCCGGCACCTCGATCAGCAGCTCGGCCGCACGGCCGCCGTCCGCGCGGGCGGTGATCCGCAGCCGAGGCGATGCGAGCTCGCGGAAGCCGAGGTCGTCGAGACAGTGCCACGCGAGCGCGATCTCCACGGGCGCCGTCGTCGTCGCGAACGTCGGTGCGCCGGCCAGGTCGTCGATCCGGGCGGGACGCCAGCTCGCGCCGGCGTCGCGCGAGACCTCGACCGTCAACGTGACGGGGCGGGCCTCGGGGTCGGCGAGCGTGAACAGCAGCACCGCGTCGGCGCCGTCCGCGGCCGGGGTGATCGCAGGGGCACCGAGCTGCGGGGCGGGGCCGGGCGAGGTCGGGGCGCCGCCGGAACCGGAGCAGCCGAGCAGCGCGGACAGCAGCAGAACGCTCGGGTGAGCCGTTCGGACGGAGCGCATGGGGAAGCTGTCGACGCCATGGGTGCGCGGCTTGAGCCCCCCGCGGGCCGGTGCGGCGAGCTGTGCGGTCGGGCCCGGTCGGGGTGGGATCACGGCGGTCCCGGATCTGGACCGCGGCTCCGTTCCGTCGCTCGCCCCAGCGTTGCGACCGGGGCTGGCGTCGCGGCATCCGGGTGCCACCGTGCCGGCGAACGCGCTGCGGAACGGTCTCCCGTCGAGCCCGTAGGATGTCGCCGATGATCCCGCTCCCACGCCTGCTGTCCTGCGTCCTGCTCGCCGCGCTCGCCGCGTGCCACGGTCCCGCCGAGGATGCCGTGAACACGTCCGACCCGTCGCGCGCGACGGCGTCCGCGAGTGGCGCGGGTGGGAGGTCCGCCGGCGAGGCCGCGGCGGCGCGCGGCGCTGCACCAGTCGAGGATGCCACGATGCGACACGATGATTCCGACCCGAGGGCGGGTGCTCCCGCCGATCCGCAGGGCGGCGCCGGCGAGGCGGCCGCGCGGCAGAGCGACGACCCTGGGGCCACGGCCTCCCGGTCGACCGAGGTCGCGACGCTGGGCGCGGGCTGCTTCTGGTGCATCGAAGCGGTGCTCGAGCAGAGCGACGGCGTGATCGACGTGCGCTCCGGCTACATGGGCGGCCACGTGGATGCGCCGAGCTACGAGCAGGTGTGCACCGGGCGGACCGGGCACGCGGAGGTCGTGCAGGTGACCTTCGACCCGGCGAAGCTCTCGTACGCCGCGCTGCTCGACTGGTTCTGGGCCGCGCACGACCCCACGCAGGTCGATGGCCAGGGCAACGACATCGGTCCCCAATACCGCTCGGTGATCTTCTACCACACGCCCGAGCAGCGGGAGATCGCGGAGCGCAGCAAGCGCGACGAGCAGGCGTCGGGGCACCACCGCGGCACGATCGTCACCGAGATCGCACCCGCGACGACGTTCTGGTCTGCCGAGGAGTACCACCAGGACTACTACCGGCAGAACCGCAATCAGCCGTACTGCCGGTTCGTCATCGCGCCCAAGCTCGACAAGCTCGGGCTCGACAAGTGACCGCGTCGCGCGCGACCGCGCGCCACGAGCTCACTGGAGCGTGAGCTCGTAGGCGGTCGTCGTGATCAGCGGAATCAGGCCGCCGATGGCGACATCGACGATCGCGCCCTGCTGGGTCAACGACACGCCGGTGAGCCCGCCCGGCAGCGTCAGCGTGGTCGAACCGGCACCCTGCCCGTCGAGGAACACCGGGCCGAGCGTGACGGAGAGAATCGGGCTGACCTGCGCGAAGCACTGCGAGCCCGGGAGCTGCAGGCTGCCGCGCGTGATGCCGAACACGATGAACGCGGCGGCGTTCGCAGGCCCGCTCCCGAACGTGTAGCTGACCGAGCCCGGCGAGGCACCGTCGCCGCCGAGCGTCAGCGTGGGGATCATGCCGTTCGAGCCCCTGCAGCCCTGTCCGTACTCCTCCCAGGGAGCGATGAACACGTTGAACAGGTGGACGTTGCGATTCGAGAAGTCGAGCAGCGCGAGCGTCCGCGTGGCGGCGTCGTACGAGAAGTCGTAGCTCGCGTTGCCGGGGTTCGGGCTGAAGCTGCCGAAGTCGAGGCTGACGGGACGGCCGTCGGCGAACGCGGCCTTGACGACCTGCGAGAAGCCCTGGTTGGTCGAGTTCAGCGCGCGGTCGTTGTAGAGGACGATCACGCCGGTCGGGCCCCGCAGCACCGCGAGGTTCTGTTGGTTGATGAAGTCGGCGTCCGGATTCTGGTCGAAGACCAGCACCGGGTTCGCGACGGCATTGTCACCGGTGCGCATCCACGCGATGACGTTGTTGCCCTCGCGGAGGTAGATGTCGCCGGTCTGGTCGTCGAAGTCCAGGTCGCGCCAGAACGAGCCCTCCGGCGTCAGGATGACCATGCCGTTGGTGCTGTCCCAGATGTCCGCACCGGTGGTCGTGTTCTGCAGCGAGCGCCGGCCGGAGCCGAACGTGGTCCATGCGACGCCCCGGCCGACGGCGGGGTTGCCGGTCGGGAAGCCGGGGTCGAACGCGACGCCGCTGCCACCGCGGGCGTTCTTGCGCCAGCGCAGCGTGCCGGCGAGGTCGAAGCAGGCGATGCCGTCGGCGTTCGCCATGCCGTCGTCGAAGGCTGCGGCGAGCGAGCTGCCGGAGATGTCGAGGCCCGAGTAGCCACGGAAGCTCGGCGGGTTCGCGACGACGCCGAACACCGGGCCGTAGGTCGGGGTGGCGCTGGTCGGGTTGAGCACCTCGACGATGGCGCACTGCGTGATCGTCGTCGGGCTGTTGTTGTAGCCGGCGACGAACAGTTGGCTGCCGTTCCAGGCGACGGCGACGGGGTTGGAGCCGATGAACTCCGGGTTCAACGCGTTCGCGGTCGAGGCGAGATCGATGGTAGCGAACTCGGTGAGCGTCACCTGCGCCGATGCGGAAGCGGCGAGGCCGAGGACGAGGGTGTGGACGAGGATGCGATTCATGGTGTGCGGGAAAGGGAGGCACGCCACGGCCGGCGCCGTGGCGGAATGAGCGCCGCATTGTATTCCAGTCGTGCGGCGGTGCCGAGTCGGCGCTAACCTGTGGGACGAAGCCACGGTCATGCGAAAGGGCAATCGCGAACTGCTGGTCGTCGGCGACCGGGTCCTGATCCGCGCGGACGATTCCGAGAAGCGCACCAAGGTCGGTCTCGTGCTGCCGCCGGGCGTCGTCGAGAAGGAGGACGTCCGCGGCGGGACGGTCGTCGCCAAGGGGCCGGGCATCCCGCTGCCGCCGCCGCAGGACGAGCCGGAGCCATGGAAGGAGGGCTACGCGGCGCCGCGCTACCTGCCGATGCAGGTCGAGCTGGGTGACTACGCGCTGTTCTTCCGGAAGGCCGCCATCGAGATCAGCTTCGAGAACGAGGCGTTCCTCGTGGTGCCGCACTCGGCGATCCTCGTGCTCGTGCGCGGCAGCGACGTGCCGGACCAGCTTCCGGAGGAGCTGTGATGCACGTACGGGTCACCGTCTGAGCCGGCTCGCGCCGCCGGGAGCTCCGGGCGGACCACGCTGACCGTGCCGGCGCCCGGGGGTTAGACTCGCGCGCCGCCCCGCCACCCGAACCGATGCCGAAGTTCCGCACCGTCCACCTGCTGTTCCTCGTCGGCGCGTGGTGCGCGACCGGCTACATCGTCGTGCTGCCGCTGCTCGGCGAGCGCGGCAGTCGGTTCCTGTACGGCTACTACCCGCTCCACTACGTCTACCTCGGCGTCCCGCTGCTGATCGTCACCCTGCTGGCGACGGCGCTGCTGATCGTCCCGTCGCGACGGCGGCGGTCGGTCGGTCTGAAGGGCGGTGTCGCGACGCTGGCGGCGCTCGTTGCGCTGGCCGCGTTCGACCTGACGTTCTCGCTGTTCGTCGCCGGGGCGTGGACGCCGGACTTCTGGCTGGACGGCGCCCACATCTCGCGGCTCGACAGCGATGCCGATGCCGAGCTCGGCTTCGTCCGCAAGCCGGGCGTGCGGTGGAGCGGCACGCCGCGCGGGACCGACCGGGTGGTCCACTACGCGACCGACGAGCGCGGCTTCCGCAATCCGGACGGCACGCGCGGCGGCGCGATCGCGTTCCTCGGCGACTCCTACACCGAGGCCGCGCAGGTCGAGCTGGACGACACCTTCGTGCGCATCGTCGGTGAGCGGCTCGGCGAGACGGTCGTCAACTACGGGCGTGGCGCGTACGGACCGCAGCAGGAGCGCATCGTCCTCGAGCGCTACGCGCTGGCCGGCGACCCGAAGCCGCGCGTCGTGGTCTGGCAGCTGTTCGAGGGCAACGACCTGACCGACGCCGAGGAGTTCGTGCGCTGGCGCGACGGCGACCACGAGACGGTGCCGCTGCGCGACCGCTTCCTGCAGAACTCGTTCTTCGCCCCACTGGTGCGGCAGACCTACCGCGACAAGCGCGGCGACTACGCGGAGCTGCGGCTCGACGACGGCACCGAGCTGCCGATCACGCTGCGCTACCCGGTGCGGCGGGACTGGCTCGGGCAGCGCCCGCGCGGTTGGGTGGAGACCGAGCGCGCGCTGCGCGAGGGTCACGAGCTGTGCCGCGCGGCGGGGGTCGAGCTGGTGGTCGTCTTCCTACCGGTCGCGGCGCGCGTCCTGAGCGACCGCCTGCGCTTCGCGACCGACGCCGACCGCGAGCGGATCCTCCCGAGCGGCTACGAGACCGACCGCGGCTTCGCGACCGCCGTACGGGCGCTGTGCGTGCAGCTAGGCGTACGCTTCGTCGATCTGCTGCCGGTGTTCCGGCGCGCGCTGGACGCCGGCGCGGACGGCATCTACATCCCGCGCGACGAGCACCTCGATCTGCGCGGGCATCGCCTCGTCGCGCAGGCGCTCGAGGCGGTGCTGCGCGAGGGCTGAGGCCTGCGCGCCACGCCGCGCGGTCTCAGCGCCCGCCGTGGCCCTGGACCGCGCCCTGGCGCGTCGCGGCGAGGTGCTGCTCGGCGAAGTCCCAGTGGATCACGTCGAAGAAGGCGTCGACGTAGTCGTTGCGGCGGTTCTGGTAGCGCAGGTAGTAGGCGTGCTCCCAGACGTCGCAAACCAACAGCGGGATCGCGCCCTGGACGGCCATCTGCTGGTGGCTCTCGGCGGCCGTGACGATCAGCTGATCGCCGAGCGGCTCGTAGGCGAGGATGCCCCAGCCGGACGCCTCGGCCTGCTTGGTGGCCGCCCCGAATTGCTTGCGGAAGCCGTCGACGCTGCCGAAGCTCGCGTCGAGCATCGTCTTCAGCACGCCATCCTTCGGCGAGCCGCCGCCGTTCGGGCTCATCGAGTGCCAGTACAGCGTGTGCAGCACATGGCCGCTGCCGTGGAAGGCCAGCGCGCGGCTCAGCGCCTTGATGCCCGAGTAGTCACCCTTCGTGCGGGCCTCCGCCAGCGCGGCCAGCGTGCTGTTGAGGCCACGCACGTAGCCGGCGTGATGCTTGTCGTGGTGCAGCTCCAGGATCTCCTGGCTCAGGAAGCCGTCGAGCGCGTCGGATGCGTACGGCAGCGGCGGCAGCTGATACTCGCCGGCGGGGCCGCGCGGCGCGACGACGGCAGGTCCTGCACAGGCTGCGGTGCTGGCGGCCAGCGCCGGCGCGCCGAGCAGCGTCGAGGCGCCGACCAGACCCAGAGCGGAGCGACGGGAGAGCTGCAGTTCGTCTCGGTTGGTAGCGGTCATCGGGACGTTCCTCGCGGGAAGTCGAAGCGGGTCGGAGGGCAGACTGGGGCGCGGGCCGCGTCGATGCAAGCCGCGAGAGGCTCGCAGTGCGGAGTCGGCCGGGGCAGGCAGGCCACCGCTCAGCGGTGGCCGTCGCCGTCCAGGCGGCGCCAGAGCGTGAACTCGGCGTCCGGCGGCAGCTCGACGCGCTCCCAGGCGCCGCCGAAGCGCTCGAGGTACGGCACGAAGAAGCGGTTCGATTCGGGCGCGGAGTCGCCCTCGTGAGTCTGCACCGCGTAGTCGACCCCGTAGTGCTGCACGACCTGCTCGATGACCTCCGGGTCGTCCCAGGGTGTGTTGACGGTGCGGTGGCCGGTCTTGTGGCGCAGGCGCAGCGCCTCGTGCGACATCACGACGACGCGCGCGGTGTCGGGCTCGTGTTCGTTCAGCCAGTCGCAGGCCTGCACGGCGCCGAGATCGCGGTAGTTGACGAAAGCCTTGCCGTTGACGACCTCGAGCGCGATCGCGGCGCTCCCCGGCAGGATCGAGACCGCTGTCAGCAGCAGCGCGAGGTTTCGCGGTCGTCGCCACAGCGCGCTGCCGAGCGGGCGGGAGCTGCTGGCCGCGACCACCGCGGCGAGCCGGTCGGCGGCGATCCACGCCACCGCCCCGATCGGCGGCAGCAGCGGCAGCAGGTAGCGCGGGTAGATCGCGAACACGACCGACAGTGTCACGCAGTAGCCGAGTATCGCAGCGAGCGCGGCGAGCACGCGACGGTCGCGGTGCAGCAGCACGGCGCCGACCGCGAACAGGCCGCCGAACAGCGTCGGGCCGAGCACGACGATCAGGTCGTAGACGTGCTGGACGACCCGCTTGACCCACACGACCAGGCTCGCGCGATCGGTCAGCGACGACGCGAACGCACGCAGGTCGATCTCCGGGTGGGCCCAGAACACCTTGCGGTTCCAGAAGAAGTCGTAGCGCGGATCGTTGGCGGCTGCGGTGATGAACTTGTTGGCCGAGTACAGCGGGTCGCCGTACATGTCGAGATTGCGCAGCGGCCACCAGCAGCCCGCGACGGCGAACACGGCGCCGAACAACACGGTCGTGCCGACGAGCCGGCGGAGAGGCTCCCTGCGCAGGCCACCGCAATGCGCGATCGCATGTGCGAGCCAGATGGCCGGCAGGAACAGCAGCGCCGCGGGCTTCAGCCAGAAGCCGAGCGCCATCACGAGGCCGGCGAGCCCGGCCGACACGAGCCCCGGGCGGAGCGCGAGCAGCAGGGCTCCGGTGACGGCGGCCGCCAGCGGCAGGTCGGCGAGCCCCTGGTGGGCATGGTCGTGCACGAGGCTGTCGAACAGCAGGGCGGCACCGCAGCCGAACGCGAACGGCGGTGACGCACCGAGCCGGCGCGCGAGCCCGAACGTCAGCAGCGGCAACAGGAGCGCGGCGATCAGCATCGACGGCAGCGCGGAGCCGAAGTCACCCTCGCCGACCAGGCTCCAGCCGAGCAGCAGCAGCATGCCGTTGCCGGGCGGGTAGAGGTCCTCGGGATGCGTGATCTCCGCCGGCTGCTTCACCTGGTGGAAGCGGACGAAGCCGAGCTCGAAGCGCCCCTCGTCGCGGAACGACCGCGCCTGCTCGGCATAGTGTGCCTCGTCGGGATTGCGCAATCCGTTGCGCGCGCTGCCGACGTAGACCGTCGCTGCGGTGATCAGCAGACACAGCGCGACCATCGCCGTCCACCACGCGCGAGCGCGCGACGGCGCGGCTCCGAGTGCGGCGTCAGACGTCGCTGGGGCTCGAGTAGTGGGATTCGTCGACTCCGGATCCATGCGGGTTCGGTTCGGCGGGCAGCAGCTTGATGATCGGACGCTTGCCGGAGCGTTCCAGGGGGATCTCGGCGACCGTCTCGACGTCGACGTCGACGCCCGCGCCGAGCAGCTCGGCGAGGTCACGGCGCAGCCGGGCGGTGGTCTCGGGGTCGCGGAAGCCCGGGCCCGGCACCACCCGCAGCGTCGCCCGTGCGTCGCCGTGGCAGCGCAGCTGGTAGTGGCGCACGGCGTCGACGTGCCCCTTCACGACGAACAGGAAGTGGCCGACGGTCGTCGGGTCGATGCGCCGCCCGGCCGCGGTGACCAGCACCTCCTGCGAGCGACCGTCGAGCCGCTCGACGAACGGGAAGCCACGGCCGCCGGCGCGCGCGGGATCGGGCGGGCCGAGCGCCGCCACGTCGCGCGTGTCGTAGCGGAGGAACGGCATCACGCGATTGTGCAGGTTCGTCAGCACGAGACGCCCGAGCTCGCCCGGCTCGCATGGTGAGCCGTCGGCGTGCACCGTCTCCGCGGCGACGAGCTCGGTGACGACCTGGAAGCGCGTCGGGTCGCCGGGCACGCATTGTGCGCACCAGAACTTGAACTCGCGCTGTCCGTAGCGATTGGCGACCGGTCCGCGGAAGCACTCTTCGAGCGCGCGGCGGCGCTCGGGGGTGAGCGGCTCGGCGATGGTCACGATCGCCTTCATCGGCCACGACGACGACCACCCCGCGCGCAGGAGCTCGTCGGCGAGCGCGGCAAGGGTCGACGTGTAGCCCATCACGTAGCGCGCGCGGAAGTGCTCGATCGCGTGACGCAGCTCGTCGGCGGTGACGCGGAACGTCGTGAAGCGACGCTGGGTGAGGCGCTCGTAGCGGCGCTGCAGGGCGGCGTTCAGCCGGTAGCGCAGTCGGGCGCCGAACGGCGTGTCCGCGCCCGGTGGGGCGTCCGCTGCCGGTGGGCCCATCACGCGGACGTGGCGGTCGAACGGGTCGATCCCGAACCAGGAGTCGAAGTACAGGTGGCTCGCGGCGACCAGCGGCAGCGCCGCGCGGTCGAGCACGAAGCGGAACGGATCGCCGGTCGAGCCGGAGGTCGTGTAGGGCAGGCGCCGGTGGGCGGGCAGCGCCTCGCTGAGGAAGTCCTCGAGCGGGCGCGAGCGGAACACGTCCTTGTCGACGACCGGCAGGTCGCGCAGGTCGGTGAGCGTGCGCACGTGGTCGGGCCGCAGGCCGCGCTCGCGGTACGCCTCGCGCCAGAACGGAACCGTCTCCGCCGCGTGCCGCGTGATCTCGGCGAGGCGCTGCTGCTGGCGGCGGACGAGCTCGGCCGGCGCCAGCATCTCGACGTTCCGCAGCTCGGCGAGGCGCGCGCTGAAGCGGCGGCCGAGGAGCGCGCGGCCGGCGCCGAGCGCGACGCGCGCGACCGGTCCGGGGCGCGGCGGGCGAGTCACGGGACCTCCATCATCACGAGACGTCCTCGAGGGATGCCGGCGGGGGCGCGGCGGGATCGCGGTCGATGAAGATACGCGCCCACAGCTCGCTGAGCAGCGTCGCCCACACGCGGAACGACCAGACGCGCTGGGCGATGACCGGCGAGCGCCGGCTCGGCCGGCGCCGCAGCAGCGTCGCGACGCGCGCGGGCTCGAAGAAGCCGCGGCGCGCGACGTCGGCGGGCTTCAGCAGGCGCTCGGCCATCAGCTCGAGCGTCTCGACCAGCGAGCGGCCGTGACGCATCTGGAACGGTCGCTTCTTGCGGTCGATGATCGCCGCCGGCAGCAGCGGGCGCAGCGCTTCGCGGAGGATCCACTTCTCCACGCCGCCGAGTCGCATGAAGCGGCCCGGGATCGTCGCGGCCAGCTCGACGACCTCGCGGGCGAGGAACGGCACGCGCAGCTCGAGGCCGTGCGCCATGCCGGTCGCGTCGGCGCGCTTGAGCGCCAGGTGGTGCAGGTAGGTGCGCTGGTCCCAGTTCAGCGCCACCTCCAGCGCGCGCTCGCGCGACAGGCCGTGCAACGGCGGCTCCGGTGCGCGCGGCAGGGGATCGCTCAGCGGCGACGCCGGCAGCGGGCCCCATGCGCCGCGCGCGACGGCGTAGGCGAGCGGGTGGCGCGGCTGGCGGTCCGCGTACATGTAGACGCGCTCGTACAACGCGCGCCGCATGCCGTCGGTGAACGGCAGCTTCTGGTCGAACAGCTTGAAGCGGTCGTAGCCGGCGAACAGCTCGTCGGAGCCCTCGCCGACCAGCAGCACCTTCACGTGCTTCGCGGCTGCCTCGTAGTTGAGGAACATCTGCACCGACTCCATCTGGCCGGCGGGTTCCTCGAGGTAGTACATCACGCGCGGCGCGAGGTCGGCGAGGTCGGGAGCGTCGACGAGCAGCTCGAAGTGATCGGTGCCGCAGTGCTCGGCGACGAGCCGGGCGTTGATCAGGTCGGGGTCGTCGTGGCCGTGCCCGACGGTGAACGTCTTGACGCTCCCGCCCGCGCGCGCCATCAGCGCGACGATGCCGCTGGAGTCCAGGCCGCCGGACAGCGCCGCGCCGAGCGAGACGTCCGAGACGAGCTGGGCCTCGACGGTGCGCGCGAGCGTGTCGCGCAACGTGGTCGCGAGCTCGGTCGGGTCCCAGTCGCGCGGCCGGCAGTCGGGGTGCGTCCAGAAGTTGGCGACGTCCATGCGGCCGTCGGTCCAGACCAGCCGTTCGCCGGGCAGCAGCTTGTGCACGCCGGCGAGCATCGACTCCGTCTCCAGGTTGCACGCGAAGCGCAGCGCCGACCGCAATGCCCGGCGGTTCACCTCGCTGCGGAAGCCGGGCAGCAGCCGGAACACCTTGAGCTCCGACGCGAAGGCGAGGCCGCCGTCGCGGGTCGCGTGCCAGAACAGCGGCTTGACGCCGGTGTGGTCGCGCGCGAGCAGCAGGCGGCGCCGCGGCTCGTCCCACAGGCCGAACGCGAAGATGCCATCGAGGCGGCCGACGAAGTCGTCACCCCACTGCCGGTACGCGTGCAGCAGGACCTCGGTGTCGGTGCGCGTGTGGAAGCGGTGGCCGAGGTGCTCGAGCTCGTCGCGGAGCTGGCGGAAGTTGTAGATCTCGCCGTTGAAGGTGACGCACAGCTCGCCGTCGTCGCTGCGCATCGGCTGGTGGCCGGCGTCGGTCGGGTCGAGGATCGACAACCGGCGGTGGCCGAAGCGCACGTCGCCGGAAGACCAGACGCCCTCGTCGTCCGGACCGCGGTGCGTGAGCAGGCCGGTCATCCGGAGCAGGAGGTCGTCGTCGCCGATGCGACACAGACCTACGATCCCGCACATCGGTCCTCCCGGGCGACAGGGGCGGTGCGCGGCAGCGCGCGGAGCAGCAGCCAGGCGAGCAGGGCCATCGCGACGGTGGCACCACCGAGCTGGGCGAGGCCCGCACCGGTGTCGCCGAGCCTGGGCACGAGCCACAGCCCGAGACCGAAGATCGCGACGCAGCGGACGCTCATCGCGAGCAGGTGCAGGCGTGGGCTCCGCAGCGCGTGACAGCTCACGCCGATCGGGGCTTCGAGCAGGAGGGCGGTCACGAATCCAGCGAGGCCGAGGAAGGCGGGGACGAAGCCGAGCAGCTCGGGGCGGAGCCGCTCCAGGATCATCGGCAGCACGATGGCGATGCCTGCTGCGAGGATCCAGGATCCGCCGATCGCGAGGCCGATGCGGCCGTACACGCGCCGCAGGAACGGCGCCACCTCGCGGCGGGACGCCAGCCGCGATGCGCGCGGGAGCAGCGCGTGGTAGGCGGCGAGGTAGATCGCGAACAGCCCCTGCGCGAACTGCAGCGCGAAGCCGAAGCGGCCGGCCTCCTGGCGGCGACCGAGCGCCATCAGCAGGAACACGCCCTGCTGGAGTGCGAGGACCATCGCGGCATCGGCGAGCGTGATCCAGCGGCCGTAGGACAGCGTCGCGCGGATGCGGGCGGCCGGCGCCGCCGCGCCGGTGCCGACGAACGACCATGCGAGCACCGCCCCACCGCCGAGGGTCGTGACGATCGCGAACACCGCGAACGGCAGGTTCGGCGACGACCCGGAGGCGGCGGCAGCGGTGGTCGCCGCGGCGCGCACGGTGGCGAACGCGGCCTGCAGCAGGCCGACCCGGCGGTAGCGGAGGCGGGCCAGGAAGCTCGCACAGGCGACGTCGAGCCAGGCGCTGCCGGCGGCCGCGACGCCGCCGAGGGCCAGCATCCACGGCGACCAGCCGGACGGCAGCCACGCCGGGTCGAGCAGCAGCGCGGCGAGCCCCGCCCCGACGCTCAGCAGGCCGAGCACGCGGACGACGACGAGGCCGGCGCGGAGCGCCTCCGGGCCGAGCTCGCCGGTGCCGTGCAGCCGCACCATCGCCTGCTCCTGCCCGGCGAGCACGATGCGGCTCAGCAGCATCTGGCCGCCGACGAACGCGACGAACACGCCGAACGCGTCGAGCGCCATCAGGTCGCCGAGCGACAGGGCGAGCATCAGCAGCGCGTTGGCGGCCGTCGTCCCCATGCGGCCGACGAGCGTCCACAGGATGTCGCTGCGCCCACCGGCGCTCTGGTGTGTCGACGCGTGGGGCGTCATCGGGTCGGGATCGGGGGGCGGTTGTCCGCCCTCGGACGTCGGCGCGCGGCCGTGGGCGGCTTGCGAAGATCCTGGCAGGTCAACGGCGGGCTCCGTTCATGCGGGTGCCGCGGCGACCGCGGGGGCGAGCTGGATCGGCGCACCTTCACAGGTGGCGGGCGGCGGCAGGCCGCACGCCGCGAGGATCGTCGGTGCGACGTCGAGGATCGAGGATCCGGCGAGCTCGTCGCCCGCCGCCACGCCCGGTCCGTGCGCGAGCAGGAACGCGTCGGCCGTGTGGTCGCCGGCGCGGTCACCGCGGGGCCCGACCGGCAGCGTGCCGAAGCGCGGCGAGTGGACCGCACGCCACGCGAACCCGTACTCCCAGCACGCAGTCAGGTCGGGGAGCGCATCGGTGTAGGGGCCCGCGAACAGCTCGTGGGGTCGCGCGAGCGAGCGCACGACGGGGCGACCGCTCGCCGGATCGGTCAGCTCGCGCAGGCTCTGCTCGAGCTCGCCGAGCAGCTCCGGCACCTGCCGCGGCTCGATCGAGCCGTGGCGATCGCGGCCCCTCAGCGCGAGCCGGATCGCGCCGACGGCGTCGTCGTTCGGGACCGCGTGCGCGCGCCAGCCGACCCAATCGCGGCGGCCGGCGTGCCAGCGGAAGTGCAGCTCGCGGCGCAGCCGTCCGGGCAGCGCGCGGCCGGCGGCGCGGCGCAGCGCACCGGGCGCGAGGGCGGCCAGCCGGGCTGCAGCGCCGGCCTCCTGCGGCGGACGTCCATCGGTGCGGCGCGCCGGCCGGGGCCCGAAGCCGAGCAGGTCGAGCATGTGCTGCAGGTCGCGCGATCCCGCCCGCGGCGGGCCCATGCCGTGGGCGGACACGACCAGCGTCAGGCAATCGGGACCGGCGAGCTCGAGCAGGCGCCCGAGCAGCGCGTCGACGGCGACGTAGACCGCGGCGAGCTCACCGCCGTCGCGCCCGTCGTCCGCCGGCCACAACGCGTGGCCGGCCGCGTGCAGCTCGCCGACGCCGACGACGGCGACGTCCCAGCCGCGGGTCGTCAGCAGGTGCTCCAGCACGCGGCCGCGCAGCTCGACCGCAGCGATCAGCCTGGCGCCCAGCGCACGGCGACCGCGCGGCGAGCGTGGGGCCGGCTCGAGGGTGCCGTGCGCGGGCCGGCCGAAGCGACGGTCGAGCGCCGGTAGCAGCTCCGGCGGCGAGGAGCCCCGCGGGCCGCGGCGCCCGGCGAGCGGCCAGTGGGCGACCAGGAAGTCGGCGGCCGGTGCGGGGCCGGGGTTCGGCGGGTCGAACACGCCGACGCGCAGACCGGCGTCGGCGAGCGTGGTCCAGAACGGCGACCCGGTCAGCTCGTGCTCTCCGGCGCAGCGCAGGTCACCGGTCACCGGGTCGTACTGGACCGGGAAGTAGCGCGCGAACGCGGCGGGGTTGCGGCCGGTGCACAGCGACGCCCACGCGGAGTCCGGGAGCTGCTCGGCGGTGGACGCCAGCGTCGCCCGCGCGCCACGCGCGAGGAGCGTGGCGATCGTCGGCAGCCGGCCGGCGGTCGCGAGCTGCTGCAGCAGGGGCCACGCACACGCGTCGAGCGTGCAGACGAGGAGCCTCGTGGCTGGCGGGACGACGGGCGTCATCGGGTCGGTGGCGCCGCAGGTTAGCGCCCCGCGCGTCGCGAGGGAACCGCGCCGCGCCGGCGTCGCCGCGTCACACCGCGGAGGCTTCGCGGTGCGGCTGCTCGACGCGGCGCGGCTGCCCGCGCTCGAGCGTCTCGTGGTACTCCTTCTCCACGTTGACGTCCCACACGTCGTAGCGCTCGCCCATCACGTTGCGCGCCGCGTAGAGCGCGGTCAGCATCGAGTGGTCCTGGTTGTTGTAGCGGTGCTGGCCATTGCGGCCGACCTGCCACAGCGTCGGGACGTTCGCGACGAGCCAGTCGCGCATCGTGCGCACCGCCGCCTGGAACTCGGAATCGTAGACCGGATAGGCCTTCTCGATGCGCACGACGGTGCCGTCGCTGACGTCCTTGTGCGACGCCAGGCCGAGCTTCTCGATCTCGGCCGCACCGAGCTCGAGCAGCTTGCCGTCGGGCTCCGCCCACAGGCCCTGACCCTCGAACACGAAGTACTCGAGCCCGAGGCAGGTCTTGCTCGGGTCCGGCACCATGTACGGGCTCCAGTTCTTGAAGTTCTGGATGCGGCCGAGGTGGACCTCGGGCGAGTGCACGTAGATCCAGTTGTCGGGGAACAGGTCGGCCTGGTCGAGCACGAGGCTGACGGTCAGGAAGTCGCGATAGCGGAGCCGGTTCGCGGCGGCGATCACGTCGTCCGGCGGCCGCGGATCGAGACGGCGCACCGCCTCGCCGAGCGGCATGCTCGAGATCACGTGCGTCGCCGGCAACCGCTCGGTCCGACCGTCGACGTCGCGCACGGTGACACCGGTGATCGCACCACCGTGGTGGTGGATCGCCTCGGTCGCGCGGCCCATCAGCACGTCGTGACCCTTCTCGACGATGCGGTCGCGGCAGGTCTCCCACATCTGCCCGGGGCCGAGCTTCGGGTACTCGAACTGATCGATCAGCGTCGTGACCGACGCGTCACCCTTCTTGGCGAACAGCGCCTTCTTGATCGCGGTGCCGAGCGACAGGTTCTTGATGCGCTGTGCGGCCCAGTCCGCCCCCAGCTCGGTGCACGGCATGCCCCACACCTTCTCGGTGTAGGTCTTGAAGAACATCGAGTACAGCTTGTGTCCGAAGCGATTGCGGACCCACTGCTCGAAGTTGATCTCCTCCCGCGTCGGGAAGGCCTTCGCCCACAGGTAGCTCGCGATGACGTGGACGGTGTCGACGATGCCGACCTTGGTCAGCGCGTCGATCGGCTTCAGCGGGTAGTGGAAGAACTTGTTCTTGTAGTAGATGCGGCTGAGCCGGGGCCGCGTCAGGAACTCGTCGCTCAGGAGCTCGTGCCAGACCTGATTGACTTCCGGGATCTTCGTGAAGAACCGGTGACCGCCGATGTCGAAGCGGAAGCCCTTGTAGACGACCGTCTGCGAGATGCCGCCGATCGCGGTGGGACTCTTCTCGATGACCGTCGAGCGGAGCCCGTTGCGGGCGAGCTCGTACGCGGCGGTCAGGCCGGCGGGTCCCGCGCCGATGACGACGACCTCGGGGGTCATACTCGGATTCCTTCCGGCCGTGCGGAGCGGCCGTTTCGATCGATCTTGGGCTCGAGCGGCGCGAGCTCGCGAAGTGCGGGCGCGCAACGACCACGTTGCACGGCCTTGCGATCGCGCATGTGCGCGAGGATGCCGAGTGGCACGCTCGCCGCGCAGCACCATTGGAAGATGACGTGCAGCGGAGCGGCGCCCACCGCGAAGGCGACGCCGCGCCGCGCTGCGAAGAACGCGTAGAGGTCCGGGTGCGTCGCCGCGGTCAGGAGCCACAGCGCGAGCGGCACGAGCCCGAGCGGGTCGGGGGCCAGCGCGAAGGCGAGCGCCGGGAGCAGCAGCGTGGCACCGAGCGCCAGCGCGCCGCGGCCGGGGCCGGTGTGGACCTCGGTCGTGTGCGTCGCGAGGTGCTGAGCGAGCAGCGTCCCGGCGAGCATGCCGAGGGTCGGCAGCAGCGCGACCAGGCTCGCGGGCACGAACATGCCGCGCACCAGCACCGTGAGGAAGCTCAGCGCGAACAGTCCCGCGAAGATCGTGGCGATCTTCGACGCGCGCGACAGGTTCAGGTCCTCCGGCGCGCGCTTGTCGCGCAGCATCAGCGCGATCCACGGCACGCCGCGCAGGAACACGTCGGTGCGGATCAGGTTCCAGAGCCGCCAGCGCTTGCTGTGGGTCGCGAGCATCCGCTTCTCCAATCGGATGCGGTGGCCGCGGCCCCGCAGGCGGAAGCCGAGCTCGATGTCCTCGATGCTCGGCTTGGGGTAGCCCTCGTGGAAGCCGCCGAGCGCCAGGAACACGTTGCTGCGGATCGCGCCACAGCCGGTCCAGAACGTCGAGGCCTCGGTCTTCGCATGCTGGTGCACCCAGTGGTGGAACAGGTTCTTGTACTGGGCGACGAAGCCGGGGCTGGCCGGGTTCTCGTCGTAGCTGCCGATCACGGCCGCGAGCCCGGGATCGTCGCAGAACGCCTGCACCGCCGCGCCGACCGTGTCGCGGTGCACGGTGACGTCCGCATCGGTGAAGAAGAACACGTCGCCGGTCGCGACCTGCGCACCCCGGTTGCGCGCGAAGGCCGGACCGCGGTTGCGCTCCAGGCGCAGCACGCGGGCGCCGAGGCTCTCGGCGAGCGCGGCGGTGTCGTCGGTCGACGCGTCGTCGACGACGATCACCTCGTGGAGCGGCCAGTCCGAGTCCATGAGCGCACCCAGGCAGGACGGCAGGTCGCGGATGCCGTTGCGCACGGGCACGATCGCGGAGATGGTCGGGGGGCGCGTCGGGCCCGCCTGGCTGTGAATCCCGGGTGTCATCTCGAGTGGAGGTCGGCCCCTCCTCCGATCGTCCGGCAGGCCGTAGCTGGCCTCCTGGCGAGAGCGAGCGAGCCCGGAATCCTAGCACAGGACCCGCGCCCGAGCCTTCCGCAGTTTCGGGTGGAGCAGGGCTCGCGCTGGAGCCGGCGTGAGTGTGCGACGTTCCGCAGCGGTCCGCCCGGCCCGTCCGGCGATGTCGCTCCGCTCCTCGCCGACGCGCGGCGGCGCCGGCCGTCGAACATCCGTATCCACTCGATCCGCGCGCTGGGATCGCAGCGACGATCGCGTGCGGGAGGCCGCCGCCTCCGCGACGATTCCGCCATGCGACCCTCACCGCTGCTGGAGACGTTCATCCGCCTCGCCGTCTGGCCGGTCGCCGTCGCAGGAGCCGTCCGTGCGCAGGTCGAGGTGCTGGAGCTCGACCCGGCGCTACACCACCTCGGCGATTCGACGATCGCGGGCTGGCCCGAGGTGGCGGCGGAGCCGGAGGGTGCGCGGCTCGAGCTGGAGTTCGGCGGGCGCCGCCACCCCGGCGAGTGCGTGCTCGAGCTACGCCAGCGCGACGTCGACGGCGATTGGGCGATCGAGCTGAACGGCGTTCGCGTCGGCGTGCTGCGGCGCGGCAAGGCGTCGCGGATCGAGCGCTACCGGCTACCGCCCGGAAGCCTGCGGGACGGGCCCAACCGGCTGACGTTCGAGCCCTCGGCACCGAGCGACGACATCGTGCTCGGCGAGCTGCGGCTGCACCTGCGCTCGCTGCGCGAGGTGCTCGACCTCCGCGAGGTCGAGATCCGGGTGACCGACGCGGCGAGCGGCCGACCGCTGCCGGCCCGCGTGAGCGTGGTGACGGCCGGCGGCGAGCTCGCGGAGCTGTTCGAGGCCGTGCGGCCGCTCACCGCGGTCCGGCCGGGGATCTGCTACACCGCCGACGGCGTCGCCTGCTTCGAGGTGGCGGCCGGCGACTACCGCGTCCACGCGACGCGGGGCATGGAGTGGAGCGTGGCGAGCGCGGAGCTGCACGTCGGCGGCCAGGTGCGCGACCGCGCGACGGTCGAGCTCGCACTGCACCGCGAGGTCGACACCTCCGGCTGGATCGCCGCGGACACGCACATCCACACGGTCACGCACAGCGGGCACGGCGATGCGTCGGTCGAGGAGCGCATGGTGACGCTCGCGGCCGAGGGCGTCGAGCTCGCGATCGCCACCGATCACAACCACAACATCGACTACCGGCCGACGCAGCGCGCGCTCGGTCTCGGCGCGCACTTCACGCCGGTCGTCGGCAACGAGGTGACGACGGCGGTCGGGCACGTGAACGCGTTCCCGCTGGCGGCGGCGGACCGGGTGCCCGACCACCGGCTGACCGACTGGATCCAGCTGGTCGAGGACATCCGCGCGCGCGGTGCCCGGGTCGTGATCCTGAACCACCCGCGCTGGCCGCAGATCCCGACCGGCCCGTTCGGGGAGTTCGGTCTCAGCCGGCTCAGCGGGGAGCTGCCGGGGCAGCGAGCGGTGCCGTTCGACGCCATGGAGCTCGTCAACTCCACCACGCTGCAGAACGATCCGCTGTTCCTGTTCGTCGACTGGTTCGCGCTGCTGAACCACGGGGTACCGATCAAGGCGGTCGGCACGTCGGATTCGCACACCGTCGGCGACCCGGTCGGGCAGGGCCGCACCTACGTGCCGAGCGCGACCGACGACCCGGCCAGGATCGACGTGGATCGCTCGTGCGACGCGTTCGTCGACGGCCGGGCGACGATCAGCTTCGGCATGTTCTGCTCGCTCGAGGTGGGCGACGGGGCGAGCTGCGGCGACACCGTGACGGTGCGCGACGGCGTCGTGCGGTGCGCGCTGCGCGTCGCGGCGCCCGGCTTCGTGCGGCCGCTCCGCGCGCTCGCCTTCCTGAACGGCTGCGAGGTCGCGGGGCAGGAGGTGCCGGCGAGCGACGGCCAGCCGACCGACGTGACGCTGCGATTCGAGCTCGCGACGCGCGGCCACGATGCGCACCTCGTGTTCGTCGTGCTCGGCGACGGCGTCACCGGTCCGTACTGGCGGACCGAGCGCCCCTACACGTTGGCCGCGACGAATCCGGTGTGGCTCGACTGCGACGGCACCGGCGGCTACCGGAGCCCGCGCGAGACCGGCGAGCGCCTCGCCGGCGCGGCCGGCCGCGACCCGGCGAAGCTGGGTGCGGCACTCGCGGACGTCGACGATGCCGTCGCCGTGCAGGCGCTGCACGCGGCGCGCGTCGCGTGGGAGGGCGGCAGCCACGTCCCGAGCGTGCTGCGCCGGGTGCGCGAGCTGCTGACCGAGGTCGCGGGCGATCGTCCGGTGCTGACGCGCTACGTCGCCGAGCTGCCCGAGCTGCCGGAGCGGTGACGTGATCGGGTGTCAGCCCGCGCGCAGCAGCGCGATCGCGTGCTCCAGCGCGAGCAGCGTCTCGCCGGCCACGTACAGCCGCGTGCCGTCGCCCGGCAGGGTGCCCGAGCTCGCGAGCAGGGCGGACAGCGCCACGAAGGTCGCCGAGCGGTCGGCGAGGTTCGCCGCGAGGCGCGTCAGCGGTGCGTGCGTCTCGGCGCGCGCCGACGCGAGGCCGATCGGTTCGCCGGTCGACGCATTGAAGTTCAGACGCCCGGTCGGCAGCGCGCGCAGCGCGAAGGCGAGGACGCCCCGCGCGACGTCGGGGCTGGTGCGCGCGCTGCGCTCCGCGACGGCGAGCACGTTGCTGAGCTGCTCGATGTCGTTGGGTGAGAAGATCGCACCCGGCACCCCGCTGAGCGTCAGCACCTCGGGTTGGACGATCGCGTGCAGCAGCCCGGCCGGCGAGCGGGCCGCGCGGACGAGCTCCGTGGCGCGCGCCGCGACCTCGCCGAGCACGGGGTCGCCGGTCGCGTCCGCGACACGCCGGCAGAGGTCGGGGTCGTAGTCGACGAGGTAGGAGTTCGGTGCGAAGCTGCGCTGGCCGAGGTTGAAGTAGTTACGGATCAGCCAGACACCCTGGTCGACGTAGGCGTGGCGCGCATAGCCATGCAGGATCCGCAGCGCGAGCTCGCGGTCGTCGAGGCGGCCGAAGCGCTCGGCGCCCTCCCACAGCGCCTCCGCGATGCGCAGCGCCTCGGTGGTGCCCGACGCGTCGCGCGCGCTGCGCGGCGTGCCGGGCAGGAACCGCCAGGCGACGAAGCCGCGGGTGAAGTCCTGCTCGGGCTCGTCGATGACGAGCTCGCGCACGACGAGGTCGCGGAGCTGTGCGTACCAGTCGCGCTCGCCCGCGAGTGCGGTCCAGGTCATCAGCTGGCCGACGTCGACGGTGTAGACGTGGCCGTCGTCGCGCGCGAGCGCGGCCGGGCCGGCAGCGAGCAGTCCGGCGACCACCGCGCGGACCTCGCCGCGGCGCGACTCGGCGCGGGCGAGCGCGTCGGCGACGTCGCGAGGGCTCGAGTCGCAGGCGCTCGCGGCGAGCGCGGCGAGCAGGGACAGGATGGTCCGGGGCCGGGTCGGGGGCATCACGCGGGGAGCGTAGCGCGGCTCCCGCGAAGTCCGCACGGCCGTCGCGTCAGCGGCGGCCGCCCGGCAGGATCCGCGGCCGCCAGTTCGGATCACCGCGGTGGTCGGACGGCTGGCCGGTCAACGTCTGGCGGCCGTGCATCTCGTAGAAGCGGCGGAGCTCGCGAGCGCTGTGGAAGGTCGCCGTGAAGCCCTGTGGTGCGAACAGCCGGACCATCTCGTCGCTGTGATCCGCGTACTGCGCCTCGGCGCCGTGCTGGATCATCTCGATGCCGAGCCTGCGGTTCAGCTCGTCGCGGACGCGGCGATACTCGGGGCTCCAGACGTGCTTCTGGCCGCGCAGCGTGTCGTGCACGCCGAGGTTCCGCGCGAAGTGCTCGGCGTCGATCACGTCCTTCAGGTCGTAGTCGCCGTGCACGTAGCTGCCGCGGAAGGTCACCGCGCCGTGGAACTCGTCGCCCGGCGCGTCGCGGACGCCCCACTCGGGGACGCGTCGCTCACGGTCGGCGCGCAACACCTTCTCGAAGTCGGCCCAGCAGTCGCGAGCCTTGCCGCGGCGGGCCTCCGAGATGCAGTCCCTGCGGCGATACGGGTCGACGACCAGCCCGGCGAGCGGCCCGATGTCGGCCGTCTTCGCCTTGCAGTCGATCGGCTTCGGCGTGAAGCCGGGCTCGCCGATCCAGCGCAGCGAGGCCTCGTTGGTCTCGCGGACGAGGATCCAGACGTCGAAGTCGCGCGCGACTTCCTTGAACACGCGGATGTCTTGCGGGCGCATGGTGGAGCTCCTCGGCGCACAGGGGCGGCCGGCGCGAGACCGCAGGGCGGATCCGCGCGGCGCGGCCGCCGGCCGCGCGCCGACCTCAGAGCCCGCGCTCGACCGCGTTCAGGAAGTGGATGCTCGCACCGACGTAGACGCCCTGCATGACGAGGTAGGCGCCGTGCAGCGCGGCGAGGTTCGGGATCTGGAACGGGACGCTCGACGGCACCGGCCCGATCGGCGCGCTCGCGAGCACCGTGAACGGATCGACGGCGAACACGCCGAAGTTCAGCAGCGGGATGGCGCTGCGCCGGGTCGCGAACACCAGCACGCCACCGCCGGGCGCCGCGGCGCGGTAGCCGAACTGCACGGTCTGGCCGAGGTCCCAGGTGCCGCTCAGGGTCATGCCGTAGTCGCTGCGCTGGTAGGCGCCACGATCCAGGTCGGCCGTGCCATTGCCGTCCGAGTCGTGCAGGCGGCTCATGCCGTCGTGGTCGAGCCGGAGCTCCGGCAGCCCGGCGGTCGAGCCCGACTGCAACGCGGGCGAGCCTGCGCTCAGGTGCAGGTCGGTCGGGCTGACGAACAGCGGGTCGGCGACCAGGTTCGACGCGGTCGGTGTGAAGCCGGACCAGTCCGCGAAGTTCTGCCAGGCGAGGTTGCTCTCGATGACGGCGGTCAGGCCATTGGGGCCGACCGCGATGCCGCCGACCGCCCCGCCGACCACGACGTTGTTCTGGATCACCGCATTGGACGAGGCCTGCGTCGGCAGCGAGTCGACCCAGATCGAGTCGTGGCCCGAGTTGACGATCGTGTTGTTGTAGGCGTAGTTCACGCCCGGACCCCACACGGCCAACGAACGGTGCTGGCAATTGACGAACAGGTTGTCGTGGATGCGACAGCCCTCGGTCTGGTTGCCATTGGCGGGCTCGCTGCCGAACACGACGATGCCGCGGTAGCAGTTGTCGAACACGCAGCCGAGGATCGACACGTCCTTGGCGGCGTATTGCTGGCCGCTGGTCGAGCCGAGCCGGATCGCCATCGACCAGTAGCTCGCCGAGCCGGTGTTGGTGAACCTGAAGCCCTCGACGCTGGTGCCCTCCGCCATGTAGAGGATTCGCAGCATGGGCACGCCGGCGCCGACCATCTGCTGCTCGCCGTCGAGGATCGTCACCGCGGGGCCGCCCTCCGCGATGATCTTGACGCGGAGCTGGCTCCGGTTGTTGCCGAGCTGGATCGGGTAGATCTCACCGGTACCGGTCGGCGAGTAGGTGCCCGGGAGCACGACGATGGTGTCGTCGTCGAACGCGACGGAGACCGCGTAGGTCAGCGAGCGCAGCGGAGCATTGCGCGTCAGGCCGGGATTCGTGTCGCTGCCGATCGCGGCGTCGACGAACCAGGTGGTCGGGGTCTGTGCCTGCAGCCCGGCGCAGAGGACGAACGAGACGAGAACGAGCGGGAAGCGCATGGCGTGGTTCCTGGGGTTGGCGAGAGAGTCGAGCGAGGCCGCCCGCATCGTAGGCGGGCGCGGTCGCGCGGGGCGCGGAATGTGGCCCGGGCGGCGCACGCGCGTCGGCTGCGCTCAGCGCACCGGGTCGTCCCGTAGCCTCGCCAGCTTCGTGTAGAGCGTCTTCAGGCCGATGCCGAGCTCGGCCGCCGCCTTCGGCTTGCTGCCAGCGTGCTTGCGCAACGCGGCGGCGATCGCGATCCGCTCGAGCTCGCGGACGTCGAGCGTCGGTAGCTCGGCGCTCGCGAGGCGATCGGGATCGGGGTGCGCGCACAGGCCGGCGACGTCCGCCGCGCTGACCAGCGGGCCGTCGACCAGCAGCGCCACGCGCATCACGACGTTCTCGAGCTCGCGCACGTTGCCCGGCCAGTCGAGCGCCTCCAGCGCCGCGAGCGCGTCGTCGGCGAAGCTCACCGTGCGGCTGGACGCGCGGCTCGCGGTGGCGAGAAAGCGGACCGCGAGCTCGCGCACGTCGCTGCGGCGGGCGCGCAGCGGCGGCACGCGCACGACGAGCTGCGCGAGGCGGTAGTAGAGGTCCTCGCGGAAGCGGCCGGCCGCGATCTCGTCGGGCAGGCTGCGGTTGGTCGCCGCGATGATGCGGATGTCGACGTGCCGAGGCTCGCTCGCACCGACCGGCCGCAGCTCGCCGAACTGCACGGCGCGCAGTAGCGCGGGCTGCACGCCGAGCGGGAGCTCGCCGATCTCGTCGAGGAACACGGTGCCGCCGTGCGCGGCCTCGAGCAGGCCGATCCGGCGCCGGTCGGCGCCGGTGAACGCGCCCCGCTCGTGACCGAACAGCTCCGCCTCGACGAGGTCGTCGGGGATCGCTCCGCCGTGGACGACGACGAGCGGTCGGTCGCGGCGCGCCGACGCCGCGTGGATGCGCCGCGCGACCAGCTCCTTGCCGGTGCCGTTCTCACCCTCGACGAGCACGTGGGCGTCGGCCCGGGCGACGCGGTCGGTGAGCTCGCGCAGCGCGACGGTGCGCGGGTGCGAGCCGAGGATGTCGACCGGGCCGGGACCGGCATCCGCGAGGCGGCGCAGACGGCGGTTGTCGTCGAGCAGCCCGCGGCGCTCGAGGGCGCGGCGCAGCACCTGCTCGAGCGCGTCGAGTGGCGTCGGCTTGGTCAGGAAGTCGTAGGCGCCGGCGCGCATCGCGGCGACCGCCTCCGCGACGGCGCCGTGGCCGGTCAGCACGATCACCGGCAGCTCGCCGTCGTGGCGCAACAGCCGGCCGAGCAGCTCCATGCCGTCGAGGCCCGGCATGCGCAGATCGATCAGCGCGACGTCGGGGCGCTGGTCGAGGGCTGCGGCGAGCGCCGCGTCGCCGTCGGCGCAGGCGATGACCTCGTGGCCGAAGTCGCGCAGCTCGCGCGCGAGCACGCGGCGGAACGTCGCGTCGTCGTCGACGAACAGCACGCGGCTCACGGGGCGGCTCCGTCGCCGTCGGCCGGCGGCAGCCACAGCACGAAACGGGCGCCCGGCGACCAGGCCGGATCGAGGCGCACGCTGCCGCCGTGCGTCTCGGCGATCGCCGCGATCAGCGCGAGACCGAGACCGGTGCCACGGCCGGGTGGTTTCGTCGTGAAGAACGGCTCGAACACCCGCTCCGCATCCGCTGGTGGCACACCGACGCCGCGGTCGGCGACCGCGAGCTCGACACCGCCGTCGGCGGCGCGCGCCGCGGTCACGTCGATCGGGTGCGGACCGGGTCCCGCGGCGACGGAGGCGTCCGCGGCGTTGCGCACGAGGTTGAGCAGCGCCTGCAGCAGCTCGCCGCGGTCCGCGCGTAGCGCGGGCAGCGGCTCGACCACACGGGTGCGCAGCGTGAGCTCGACGTCCGCGAGCTGGCGCGGCGCGAGCCGCTCGACCTCCGCGAGCAGCCGCCGCACGTCGATCGGCTCGCGCGCCGGGGGGGCCGGTCGGGCGAGCTCGAGCAACCGGCCGGTGATCGTCCGCGCGCGGTAGGCCTCGTCGGCGATCGTCTGCAGGTACTCGCGCTGGTCGTCGGGGTCGATCGAGCCGCGCGCGAGGCGGCGCAGCAGACCCTCCGCACAGGACGTGATCGAGCCGAGCGGGTTGTTGATCTCGTGTGCGACGCCCGCCGCCAGCACGCCGAGGTCGGCGACGCGGGCGGCGCGGACGAAGTCGCGCGTGCGCGTCTGCACCTTCTCCCGCAGGCGACCGTGCGTGTGCGCGATGCGGTCGGCCATGTCGGCGAACGCCTCGGCGAGCTGCCCGATCTCGTCGTGGCGCCGGCGGTGGGGGCGGACGTCGGGGTCGCCGCGGCCGAGCCGCTCGGCGCGCTCGTGGAGCTCGCGGATCGGCACGACCACGGTGCGCCGGACGAACAGCCAGGCGCCGCACAGCGCGACCGCGACGACCAGCATCGTCGCGACGGCGACGCGCGCGGTGGTGTCGTTGCGCGCGCGGACGTCGGCTGCCGCGCGGGCGGCCTCGCGGCGGCGCTCGCCGTCGAGCGTCTCGGCGTAGCGTCGCAGGTGCGCGAGCCGGGCGATCAGCGCCGCTGGAGCGGCCCCGGTCGCGAGCAGGTCGGCGCACGCCTCGAGGTCCGCGGCGATCGAGTCGGCGATCCGCGCCTCGGCATCGGAGTGCTCCTCGCGCGACGGGTCGTCGGGCTGCGCGCTGCGAAGCTGCGCGACGATGGTCGCGAGCCGCTGCAGGTGGCGCTGGACCTCGACGGCACCCGGCGCCCCGCGTTCCACGGCGTCCGGTCTGGCCAGCGCGAAGTCGAGCTCGTCGACGGCCGCGGTCAGCTCGTTGGTGACGGCGAGCTCGCGGTTCTCCTCCAGCAGCCGGTTGACGTCGGTCTCGACACCGCGGAGCTGCAGTGCGACCAGCGCGGTGACCGCGGCGAGTGCGATCACGACGCCGACGTGCAGCGCGCCGAGCTTCTGACCGATCGTGTAGCGGATGCGCGTCACGGCCGTCGGGTCCGCGGATTCGCGCGTCAGGCTACGCGACGCGCGGCGAGCGTCCCAGCGCCCACCACAGGCGGCGCGGCGTGAGCAGCGCGCGCGGTGGCAGCGTGTCGCCGGTCAGCGTGACCAGCAGGTCGGCGCAGCGCGGGCGCGCGGCGAGCAGCGCGAGGAACGTCCGCAGCACGCGCGGGTGGCGCATCCCGCGCTGCAGCAGCGTCGCGAGTGCGAAGCGCGGCCCGAATTCACGGCGGCGTGCGCGCACGTAGCCGGCGAGGCTGGCGGCGTCGGTGCGGCCCTGCGCGAGCGCGGCGTCGAGGTGCCCGGCGAGCAGCGCCGCTCCGCGCATCGCGAAGAACAGCCCTTCCCCCGTCACCGGGTCGACGTAGCCGCAGGCGTCGCCGACCAGCGCGGCGCCGGCGACCACCTGGGCCGTCGTGCGCATGGCCAGCGGACCGCAGGCGCGCAACGGCTGTGTCAGCGGCCGCTCGGCGAGCTCGCGTGGCAGGCCGGTCGCCTCGCGCAGCCGGGCGCGCAGGAACGCCTCCATCCCGCGCGGTCCGCGCGGCAGGGCGGCGCGGTCGAACACCAGGTTGAGAGTCAGCTCGCCGGCGTCGATCGGTGCCATCGCCGCGTAGGCGCCGGCGAGGAAGTGCACCTCGGCGAGCTCGCGCGGTGCCGGGTCGGCGAAGCGCGCGACGATCGCGAAGCGATCCAGCCAGCGGTGCGGACGCTGCACGTCGAGCGCGCAGGCGACGCGGCTGTGCACACCGTCGGCGCCGACCGTGAAGCGGGCCGGGAGCTGCAGCGGGCGGTGGTCGGGGTCGAGCAGCCGGAGCCCGCAAACGGTGCCGTCCGCAGCGCGGACGAGCCCGGTGAACGCGTGGCCGGCGAGCACGGTGACCCCCGGCTGGCGCACGCAGGCCTCGAAGCTGCGCAGATCGAGCAGCTCGCGCCGCAGCGCGTAGCCGTGCGCGGGCGCGCGGCCAGCGGGTGCGACCGGCAGGAAGCGACCCACGGTCGTGAGTCCGGCGCCGCACAGCCGCATGCCCTCGACGCGGTGCGCACCGTCCTGCTCGAGCGCGTCGGCGAGCCCGAGCTCCGCGAGCAGTGGCACGCACTCGGGCGACAGGAACTCGCCGCAGGGCTTCGGGCGCGGAAAGGTCCTGCGGTCGAGCAGCACGACCGAGCGGCCGGCGCGGGCGAGGCGCAGCGCGAGGTGTGTACCGGCGGGGCCGGCGCCGACGACGGCGACGTCGCAGGCGGACAGGGACGCGGCGTGGCGAGCGGCGCTCATGCGGTGTGCGTCAGCGGGGTGTCGCACGGACGGTGGAAGGTGGGTGCGGAGCGGGCGCCGGCGCGGCGACCGACGAGGAGGATCGCCGGCAGCACGATCACGTCCGCGAACCAGGCGGCGACGATCGTGCCGGCGGCGAGCGCCGCGAACTCGCGCGTCGTCTGGAGCTCGCCGAGGAGTCCGGTCGCGAAGCCGGCGGCCAGCACGACGCTCGAGATCGTCAGGGCGCGGCCGCAGCGCAGTAGCGCGCGCGCGATCGCCGTGGTCCGGCCGCCGCCCGACACCCGCGCTTCGCGATAGCCGTGCAGGAAGTGGATCGTGTCGTCGACGACCAGGCCGAGCATCACCGAGCCGACCATCGCGGTGCCGACCGACAGCGGGATGCCGAACAGCCCGAGCGCGCCGTACAGCAGCAGGCAGGGCAGGATGTTCGGCAGCAACCCGAGCGTCGCGAGCCGCAGCGACCGGAAGCCGAGCAGCATGGCGAGCCACAGGAAGCCGAGCGTGAACGCCAGCCCGCGGAGCTGCCCGCGCACGAGCGCGGTCGAGTCGCGCGCCACCCGCACCGCGGCGCCGGTCGCGTGGACGTCGCGGAAGCCGAGCTCGCGGGCCGCGTCCTCGGCCGCGGTGAACACGCGCTCGCGCTGCGTCGTGCCGCCCGGCGCGAGCAGGAACGAGAACAGGCGCGAGCCGCTCGGCGCGGTGCGCACGGCCCCGGTCGGCGCGACGACGCCGGCGAGCGCCGTGACCTGTGCCTGGAGCGTCAGCGAGCGCAGGCCGGCGAGCGCCGGGTCGCGGCCCTCGACGAGCAGGTCGAACACCTCGGTGCCGCCGATCACCGCGCCGATCCGCTCGGCGTCACGCCGCACCGGGTCGCGCGGGGCGAGGATGCGCAGCGGCTCGGTGTCGACGCGCACGTGTGCGATCGCGACGCCCGCGAGCACGGTGGCGAGCAGGGCGACCGCGGACACCGCGGCGGCGTGGTTGCGCACCAGCACCGCGGTGCCCGGCCCGGCGAGGCGCCACGGCTGCGTCGGCCGGCGGGCGACGCGGCGCGCGGATGGCCCGCCGAGCAGCCGCAGCCACGGCGGCAGCGCGAGCAGCGCGATGCCGGCACACAGCGCGCAGCCGACTGCCGCGAGCATGCCGAACCGGGCGACGGCCGGCACCGGGCTCGGCAGCAGACCGGCGAAGCCGGCGATCGTCGTCGCGACGGCGAGCAGCGCGGGCTTGCGCAGGTCGCGCAGCGCGCCGTGGCTCGCGGCGACGTGGTCGGCGCCGGCGCGGAGGCGGCGCCGCCAGGCCTCGATCAGGTGCACCGAACCGGCGACGCCGACCGTCAGCAGGACCGGCGCGAGCAGCGCCGAGGCCGGGTCGATCGGCAGGTCGAGCGCGGCCTGCAGCACGGTGAGCGCGAGGATGCCGGCGAGCGCCGGCAGCAGCGCGCCCACCGCGAGCGCCGCGCTGCGCCACGCGAGCAGCAGCAGGGCGAGCAGTCCGCCGAGGATCACCGGCACGATGCGGCGCTGCTCGGCGACCAGCGCCTCGGCGATCGCGATCTCGCCGAGCAGCTGACCGGAGACGCGCAGCGCGTGGGTCGCCGGCGCACGTGCGCGGGCGAGCTCGGCGAGCTGCCGGACCGCCGCGGCGCGCGCACCGTCTGCTCCCCCGGCCCCGACGTCGGCGACCGCGAGCACGGCGCCGGGCTGGCCCGGGACGCCGATCGTGCGCAGCCCGGTGACCGCCGGCAGCGTGCGCAGCTCGTCGAGCCAGGCCTGCACGTCGGCGTCCGCGCCGGCCTCGGCCGCCGCCGGATTGCGCGGCTCGAGCAGCATCACCACCGCGTCGTCGGGGCCGAACTCGGCCGTTCGGCGCGCCTCGAGCGCCATCTCGGCGGCGTCGGGGGCCTTCATCGTGCGGTTCTCGAGATCGACGCGGAGCTGCCCGCGGGCGATCGCACCGGCGACGAGCGGCGCGAGCATCGAGAGGAGCACGAGGAGGTCTCTGCGGCGTCGCACATCGCCCGCGGAGCACCGGGCGTGCCGCCGCTCGCCGGCGCCCGCGCGGGGGCGCGCGGCCTCGGCGGATGGTCCCGCGGTGCGCGGCGCGCGTGTCGGATCGACACCCGCGATTGTCGATTCGACACGCGCAGCGCGGTGCGCTGGGCACGGCGGGCGGTCGCCGCGGCGGGCTGCGGGCTGGTCCGTCGGTTGCTCCCCGGCCCCGCGATGGCGAGGCTCCTCCAGGTGGCCGGTGTGCTGGCGCTGCTGGCGTTCACGGGTGGCGGTGTCGCGGCGTGGCTGCTGACCAGCGAGCAGGTGCGCGTGACGATCGCGCCCGACTCCGCCGGCGCGCTCGATCCCGACGCCCCGATCGCGCGGCTCGAGGAGCGCGTCGGTGTTCTCGAGACCGACCTGCGCGGGCTGGCCGCGGCGCTGCAGAGCAACCTCGCGGCACTCGACACCTCGTGGCAGGAGCGCGGCGACGCCCGCGCGGCACCGATCGGCGCCGCTCTGCAGCGGGTCGAAGCGGTGCTCGCCGAGCTGCGGGCGCGGCCGGCGGGCGCGGATGGCGCGCTGGGCGAGCGCCTCGCGGCGATCGAGCGTGCGGTCGGCGCGCTGCGTGCGCAGCCGGGCAGCGCCGCGGTGGCCGCGACGGCGGCGGCTGCCGGCGCGGCGGAGGAGAGCGCACCGGCGGTGTCGACGCCGGTCGCCGTGGAGTCCCCGCCGCCGCCGGCGGCCGACGTCGCTGCGGCGCCCGCGTCGACCGCCGTGGCCGAGCCGACCGGCGGCCCTGCGCCGCAGACTGCGGGAGAGCCCGCGCCGCGCCGCGCCAGCTTCCTGGCGTTCCAGCTGCCGTCCGACGACTTCCGCTTCGACGAGCGGCGCACGTGGAGCGTGATCGCCTCGCTGTCGCGCGTCGGCTTCGACGCGCGGAGCACCCTGCACGACTTCTCCGGTGCGACGTCGAAGCTCAGCGGCGAGCTGACCGCCGACCTGGCGCACCCCGGCGAGGCGCCGACCGCGCGCATCGTCGTCGACGCCACCGGTCTGACGACCGGTCTGGACGACCGCGACGACGCGATGCGCGAGCACCTCGACACGGCGGCGCACCGCGACATCGCGTGGACGATGACCGGCTTCGCCGCGCGCCGGATCGACGTCGACGCGCAGCGCATCGAGGGTGACGCCACCGGTGCGCTGACGATCCGCGGGGTCACGCGCGAGCTGACGATGCCGGTGCAGATGTCGATCGACGGTGCGCGGCGCCTCGTGATCGACGGTCAGGCACCGCTGCGGCTGAGCGACTACGGCGTGCCGGTGCCGAACAAGCTCGGCGTCATCGCGATGGAGGACGAGGTCACGATCTGGATCGCGCTCCGCGCGCGACCGGCGCCGCGCGGCGCCGCCAGCGCGCCGCCGGGAGGTGCACGGTGATGCGGCTCGGCGCGCTCGGGCTCGCCGGTGCGCTGTGCGGGCTGGGCGGGTGCATCCCGTCGAACGTCGTCGCGGTCGAGGATCGCCGGGTCGTCGACGACCTCGGTACCGTCGCGTGGGGCCCGGTCGCGCGCGACGACCTGCGCGGGCTGTTCCACGCGATCCACCTCGACGGGCCGCTCGCCGGTGTGCTGCGCTCGATCAGCTACTGGTTCGACGCCGACGGCACGTTCACCGCCGCCGCGCTGTTCGCGGGCCCGCCGCCGAGCTACCGCGTGCTCGACGGCACCTGGGAGCTCGCGGCCGACGGCCGTCTGCAGCTCGGCGCGGGAGCCGAGCCGGCGGACGTCGCGCGCAGCGACGACCTCCTGCGTCTGTCCGGCGCCGACGGCATCGTGGTCCTGCAGCGCGGGGTCGAACGTTGAGCTCCGCGGGCGTCGTGCCGCGCAACGACCTCGACCTCTACGCGCGGCACGCGGACGGCTGGTGGTCCGCGGACGACCGCGCATTCCGCTCGCTGCGCGCGGTCAAGCAGCACCACCTCGCCGTGCTCGACGCGCGGCTCGCCGGTGCGCTCGCGGGGCTGCGGGTCGCCGACCTCGGCTGCGGCGGCGGGCTCTTGTCGATCCCGCTCGCGGAGCGGGGTGCTGCGGTCGTCGGCGTCGATCGGAGCGGCCCGAGCCTCGCGGCGGCGCGGGCGGAGGCCGCGCGCCGCGGGCTGCGCTGCAGCTTCGTCGAGGCGGACCTGCGCGCCAGTGGCCTGCCGGCGGCGAGCTTCGAGCTGGTGGTGCTGAGCGACGTCGTCGAGCACCTCCAGCCGTTCGCGCCGGCGCTCGCGGAGGCCGCGCGTCTGCTGGTGCCCGGCGGGCTCGCCTACGTGAACACGCTCAATCGCACGCGGCGCGCGGCGTGGCTCGCGGTGCGCCTGGCCGAGGGGCTCGGTCTCGTCCCGCGCGGCACGCACGACCCGGCGCTGTTCGTCAGGCCCGTCGAGCTGTGCGACGCCGCGGCGACGTGCGGACTGTGGCTCGAGCGGCTGTGCGGCGAGCGCGTCCGGCTGTGGCGCACGCTGCGCGCCGGCGCGCTGCACCTGCGCGCATCGCGCTCGTTCGCCGTCTCCTACGGTGCCTTCTTCGTCCGAGGCGAGTCGTGACCGCCGTCGCACCACGTCTGCGCGTCCGCCTGCTCGCGCTCGGACTCGGCACCGTCTGCCACGCGAGCTTCGCCGCCGGCGTCGCCGCGATGGCAATGGGCCTCTGGTCGGGGCTCACGACCGGCCGCGGCGCATTGCACGGCACGGCCGCGACCGTCGCGAACACTGCATTGTTGGTGCAGTTCCCGCTGCTCCACTCCGGGCTGCTGACCCGGCGCGGCCGGGCGTGGCTGGCGCGGCTCGCGCCCGCACCGTACGGTCGCGACCTCACGTCGACGACCTACGCGACGATCGCGAGCCTGCAGGTGCTGGCGGTCTTCGCGTTGTGGACGCCGTCCGGCGTCGTCTGGTGGCGGCCGGAATCGACCGCGGTGCTGGTGGCGTGCGCGGCGGCGTTCGCGTGCGCGTGGCTGTTCCTGCTGCGCGCGCTGCACGACGGTCACCTCGCGCTGCAGACGGGCCTGCTCGGGTGGTGGGCGGTGTGGCGCGGCCGGCGGCCGGACTACGGGCCGCTCCCCGAGCGCGGTACGTTCGCGCTCTGCCGGCAGCCGATCTACCTCGGCTTCGCGTTGACGCTGTGGACCGGTCCGGTCTGGACGCCCGACCGGCTGGCCCTCGCCGTCGCTTGGACTACCTACTGCGCCCTCGGACCGCTCCACAAGGAGCGCCGCTTCGCGGCGATCCACGGGGCGCGGTTCGAGGCCTACCGACGCCGGACACCCTACCTGGTGCCGCGCCCGGTCCGGCGGCCGGCGACCGGACCACGACCCCCCGAACTCCGAACCCCGGACATCCGATGACGATCGCAAGCGTGGGCCGGGCACTGCCGCCGCACCGCTACTCGCAGCGGGAGATCCTCGCGTATCTCCTCGAGGTGTGGCGCGACCGCCCCGGCGTGCGCGAGCGCCTGCCGAAGCTGTTCGAGAACGTCCGGGTCAGGGCGCGACACCTCGCGCTACCGCTGGAGCGATACGCCGCGCTCGGCACCTTCGGCCAGTTCAACGATGCGTGGCTCGGGGCCGCGCTGGACCTCGGTGAGCAGGCCACCGCGGAGGCGCTGCAGCGCGCGGGCATCGGTCCGGCGGACGTCGACGCGTTCTTCTCGGTGACGGTGACGGGGGTGACCAGCCCGTCGCTCGAAGCGCGGCTGATGAACCGGCTGCCGTTCCGGCGCGACGTGAAGCGCACGCCGATCTTCGGGCTCGGCTGCGTCGCCGGCGTCGCCGGCGTCGCCCGCGCCGCCGACTACGTGCGGGCCTTCCCCGACCACGTCGCCGTGCTGCTGTCGGTCGAGCTGTGCTCGCTGACCTTCCAGGTGCGCGACCTGTCGGTGCCGCACCTGATCTCGACCGGCCTGTTCGGCGATGGTGCGGCGGCGGTCGTCGTCGCCGGCGAGCGCGCGGCGGAGCGGCTGGGCCTGCGTGGCCCGCGCGTCGAGGCGACGCGCTCGGTGTTCTACCCCGACAGCGAGGACGTGATGGGCTGGCGCGTGTCCGAGCACGGCTTCGAGCTGGTGCTGTCGGCGAGCGTGCCGGCCGTCGTGCGCGAGAACATCGGCCCGGACGTCGCACGCTTCCTCGCCGAGGTCGGCGTCGACCGCGGTGAGGTCGGCGCCTGGGTCTGCCATCCGGGCGGCCCGAAGGTCCTGCAGGCCATGCAGGACTCGCTGGACCTCACGGAGGTCGACGTCGCCCGCTCGTGGGCGACGCTCGCCGAGCAGGGCAACCTGTCGAGCACGTCGGTCCTGATGGTCCTGCGCGACACGCTCGACGCGGGGCCGTACGCTGCCGGCACGCCGGCCCTGCTCGTCGCGATGGGTCCGGCATTCTGTGCCGAGCTCGCGCTCGTGCGCTTCTGAGCCCGGCCCGGCGGTCGGGTTCGCCGTGCCGACCGGTGACGACGTGCCGACCGACGCCCTGCGCCCGCGCCATCGCCGAGTTGCGGACTTCCTCCGCGCGCACGTGTGGCAGCTCGCGTGGTGCGCGCTCGGCGTGTTCCTGGTGCTGCGGACCGGTCGGCGCACGCGCGGTGTGATCACCGACCACCTCGAGTTCGGCCGGCGCCTGGCCGCCGGCGAGTGGCTCTACGCGCCGTTCCAGGACCACCGTCCGCTGCACCCGGTCTACCCGCCGTCGTTCGGGCTGCTGACCTGGCCGTTCGCGGAGCTCGGCGAGCGCATCGCGCGCTACGCCTGGGGGCTGCTGCAGGTCGGCGCGCTGTGGGTGATCGGCGTCGTGCTGCTCGACTGGCTGCGCGCGCGCCGGCCGGGGCTGTGGCCGCGGCGGCACCTGCTGCTCGCGCTCGTCTGCGCGCTCGCGGGGCGCTACGTGCTGCGCGACACGCACGGCGGCGGTGGCAATCTGATCAACGTCGCGCTGGTGCTCGGCGCGGCAGCGTGTGCCGAGCGCGGCCGTTGGCGGGCGGGCGCCCTGCTGCTCGGGCTGTCGCTGGCGACCAAGCCGACGATGGCGCTGTTCGTGCCGGTGCTATGGCTGTGCGGGCACCGGCGCGCTGCGGCCGGGAGCCTCGCGATCGCCGGCGGGCTCGCGGCGCTCGCGGTGGCGATCAACGCGCAGGGTCTCGAGCCGTTCCGCTACTGGGCGGAGGGCGCGCTCGCCTACGGACGGCAGCAGGATCTCTACGCACCCGCATTGCACGACCTGCCGCCGTTCACGTGGATGAACCAGAGCCTGCGCTGCATGGTCGCGCGCTACCTCGGCACCGTGCCCGCGGCGTACGCAGCGCAGGTGCCGGGCTTCGTGCAGGGAGCCGGGCTCGCGCCGGACGTGACCGCCACGATCGCGCGGCTGGCGGGGCTCGCCGTCGTCGGGCTGGCGCTCTGGTGTGCTCATCGTTGGCGCGGTGACCGCGACGGACGCCGCCGCGCACTGGCCCTGGCATTCGTCGCGTCGCTGCTCGTCTCGCCGATCAGCTGGAAGGCGCATCACGTCGCGCTGATCCCGGCGTTCCTGCTGCTCGCGAGCGACGCCTGGCTCGGAGCGGGAGGCGCACGCAGATTGGCGATCGCCTACTTCGTCGTGTGCAGCGCCGGTGGTGGCGACCTGGTCGGCGACGCCGTGAAGGAGTGGCAGCAGTCGCTGTACGTCGCGACGCTCGGCAGTCTCGCATTGCTCGGCTGGCTGGTCGGAACCGCACGACGTCAGCGCCGCGCGAGCACTTCGATGCCCGCTGCCGATGCCGCGGCGGCCAGCTCGGGGGGCAGCGCGATCGGGACGTAGGCGGCGCCGAGTCCGGCGAGCACGCCGGCGGTCGTCGCGCGCCGCGCGGCGACGACGACGAAAGCCACGCGGTCGTCCCGCGCCGCCGTGACGATCTCCGCGGGCGCGTAGTGGCGCGGCTCGGGTGGCCGCTCGCCGGCGTAGTAGAGCAGTCGCGGCAGGTCGCCGATCACGTGCCGGCCGGGCGGGAGCCGGGTGCGGAGGTGCTCGCCGACGCTGCGCTCGGCGCGGCGGTCGTCGCCGCTCGGACGCAGTGCGGTCGCGAGTCCGAGGCCGAGCGCGAGCGCGATGACCGCGGTCCGCGACCGCGGCCGCAGCGCGGCGAGCCCCGCGGGCACGAACAGCGCGACCAGGGGCAGCCACGCGACGATGAAGCGCCGGCGGGTGAGGAAGGTGACGATCGCGACCAGCGCGAGCGCGAGCAGCGCGCGGGGGGCGCGGAGCGCACGGTCGCGGCGGGCGACGACGAGTCCGAGCAGCGCGAGCGCCCCGAGCACCTGCAGTCCCTCGAACCACGCGCCGGGCAGCGCGAGCAGGTTGTCGAGCAGGCGTCGTAGGACGAAGCCCGACTCGGCGTCGAGCGGCGTGTCGCCGCGCGCGGCGTGCAGCGCGAGCTTCGGCAACGGATCGAACGTGTGGCCCGCGGCGGCGCGCGCGGCCGCGTAGCCGAGCATTGCAATCAGTGCCGGCCAAAGCGCGCGCAGCCCGCGCCGGCCGTGGTGGACGACGGGGCCGAGCGCGAGCAGCAGACCCTCGGGCCGCGTCAGGAACGCGAGACCCGCCCAGGTGCCCGCCCACGACGGCCGCTGGCGAGCGGTCGCGAGCAGCGCCGTGGCGGTCAGCAGGTGGAACAGCGGCTCGCTGTAACCCTCCGCGCCGTAGCGCACCGCGTGCGGTGCCGTCGCGACCAGCAGCGCGACCGCACGGCCACCGCCGCCGGCGAGGCGCTGCGCACACAGTGCGGCGGGGACCACCGCGAGCGCCCCGGACAGCGCTGCGAGCGCCTGCGCGACGCGAAACGGATCCGCGGCGGTCGGCGCGAGCCCGAGCCCGACGGCGAGGGGCCACAGCGGCGGGAACACCTCGCCGAGCGCTGCGCGCGGCTCGCCGGCCGCGATCCGGTCGGCCATCCACAGGTAGCTGACCCCGTCCTGGGACGGCATGCCGGTGAGCAGCGCCGCGACGGCGCGCAGCGCGAGAGCGACTGCCATTACGGCGGCAAGGAACTTGACGTCCGGCGGTCGCGCGAGCCACGCGTCGAGGCCTGCGGCCGCGCCGTACGCCGACCGCCCGCAGCGGGCCTCCTCATGCGATGCGCGTGGCGGTTGCACTCGGGGAGCGGTGTGGTGGAACCGATGGGTGGAACGTCGACGCGAGACGATACCGCGGTGTGCGTGCCAGCCTCGACGCGCGAGCGGTTCTGCGTACGGGGTCGGCGGCGCCGACCGTAGCTGCCGGGTTTTCACCTGTTACACCGGATGAAATACGGAGCTGGCGCGGGCGTCGACCCGGAGTTGCCCGCCGGCTGCTCACCGGCCCGGGTCGCTCTGGATCTCGGTCGGTCGACGGATGCGCGAGGCATCGACCTCTCGTTTCGCAACTGCCGAGGAGATCCACGCATGCTGCGATCCGCTCTGATCGCGGGTTCCGTGACCCTGTTCGCTGCCGGCGCGACCGCCCAGCAGCTGAGCCTCGAAGAGCAGCTCGGGAAGGCGCTGTTCTTCGACACCAATCTCTCCGTCCCGCCCGGGGTCTCGTGTGCCGCCTGCCATGGCCCCGGAGTCGGCTTCACCGGTCCGGTGTCCGAGCTCAATGCACACGGCGGCGTGTATCCCGGGTCGGTGCCGACGCGCTTCGGTAATCGCAAGCCGCCCGCCTCGGCCTACGCCGGCGACAGTCCGGTCCTGTACTACGACCCCGTCGAGGAGGCGTGGATCGGTGGGATGTTCTGGGACGGCCGGGCGAGCGGGGCGGTGCTCGGCGATCCGCTGACCGAGCAGGCGCTCGGTCCGTTCCTGAACGACCTGGAGATGAACGTCCCGAGCCGCAAGGAAGTCGTGCGACGCGTCGCGCTCTCAACGTACGCGCCGCTGTTCGAGGCAGTGTGGGGGCCCGGCAGCCTCGACTGGAGGCGTGACGTGGACCTCGCGTACGAGCGCATCGGCCGCTCGATCGCCGCCTACGAACGTTCGGCCGAGGTGAACCCCTTCTCGTCGAAGTACGACGCGTTCCTGCGGGGACTCGCCACGCTGGAGCCCGAAGAGCAGCTGGGGCTGCAGCTGTTCCGCGACCCGGCCAAGGGCAATTGCGCCGCGTGCCATCCGGCCGATCCCGGGCCACAGGGAGAGCCACCGCTGTTCACGGACTTCACCTACGACAACCTCGGGATCCCGGCGAATCCGGCGAACCCGTTCTATTCGATGCCACCAGCGATCAACCCGGACGGCGACGCCTACGTCGACCCTGGTCTGGGCGGTTTCCTGCAGGCGAGCGGGGCACCGATGTCGGTGTGGCGGAGCGAGCTCGGCAAGCACAAGGTCCCGACGCTACGCAATGTCGACCTGCGCCCCGACCCGGCCTTCGTGAAGGCGTTCGCTCACAATGGCTTCTTCACGTCGCTCGAATCGATCGTGCACTTCTACAACACGCGCGACGTCGAGCCGTGGCCGGCTCCGGAGGTCGCCGAGAACGTCAATCGGGAAGAGCTCGGCAACCTCGGACTGACCGCGGCCGAGGAGGCCGCGATCGTCGCGTTCCTGCGCACGCTGTCCGACGGCTACGTGCCGACCGACGGCGCGCCGCCGTCGAAGTGACGAGGTGACGGCGGCTCACAGGATGTCGAGCACGCCGTTGACCTGGTTGGTCAGCGTCTCGACCGCGGCGCGGTAGTTCATGTCGCAGCGGATCTTGCTGTTCCACGGCAGCGACTCCTTGTCGGCGACACCGCCGAGCGCGACCGCGGCGAACGCGCGGCTCAGATCCGTCAGATCCGGGTCGAACAGCATGCGGCACAGCGGTTGGACCGAGCGGCGGTCGCCGACGAACGCGAGCGCGGACGCGATCGCCGAGAGGCGCGCGAGGTTCTGGTCGCCCGCCGCCAGCAGGTGCTGCAGTGTGTCGACGGCCGACTTGTCGCCGAGCTTGCCGAGCGCGACCGCGGCCTGCAGCAGGCGCTCGGGCCGGCGCACGGAGGTCTCGACGAGCCGCCGGATCGGCTCGCGCGCACGGTCGTCGCCGAGCAGCGCGAGTCCGATGCAGAGGTAGCCGGCGAGCTGGTCCTGGCTCGCGTACTTGTCGAGCGACTCGAGCATGGCATCCGCTGCCGGACGGTGACCGGCGAGGCCGAGGCCGACGGCGAGCGCACCGACCGCGCTCGGGGTCTTCAGTGCGCCCAGCCAGTGCTCGAGCCGCTGGCCGACCAGGTCGTCCGGACGCGGGTCGCGGCCGGTCGCCTCGCGCTCGCGGTACGCGAGCACGCCGAGCGCGATCGCGGCCCACGGCTTCTCGAGCGCCTTCTGCCCGCGCTCCAGCACCGCGAGCAGCGCATCGCGGTTGGCGGTGCCGCCGATCTGCGCGAGCGCGATCATCGCGAAGTAGCGCGCCTGCGCGTCGCGGCCACTTCGCTCGTAGGCGACGAGCGCGTCCGAGACGGCCTTCGTCGCGGGCTCCGCGACGTCGCCATCGGCGCGCGGGGTCAGCTGGCCGAGCGCGAGGATCGCCGCACGCAGCGGATCGTCGCCACGCAGCTTGCGCGGCGCGCGATCGGTCACGATCGCGAGGCAGAGGTCGCGGTGGTGGGCGACGAGGGACGCGAGCTCGGCGTCGGGCTCGTCGCAGCTGGCGTCGAGCAGCCGGGCCGCCGCCGTCAGCGTGTGCGACTGGATCAGCTCCTCGCTGGCGCCGAGGTCGCGCGCGAAGTAGGCGTCGAGCGCGGTCAGCGCGCGGATCAGCATGGTGCGGCCCTTCGGCGACGCCGGGTCGGGTCGCAGCAGGCCGATGGCGCAGATCACTGGCACTCGTACGTTGCCGTTGGCCGCGCGGTCGTCGGCGAGCGCGCCCAGCAGCGCGTCGAGTGCCTGCTGCTTCACGTCGTGGTCGCTCGTCGCCCAGGCGATCAGACCGACGCCGAACGCGGCGAACGCGCGCGTGCGGTCGTCGACGGACGAGTCGGCGACGAGCCTGCGGCCGGCAGCGTCGTCGCGCAGCAATGCCAGCAGATCGGGCAGCGCTTCCGGCAGTTGCGAGATGCCGAGTGCGAGCGCCGCCGTCTCGCGCACCTCCTGGTCGCGCTCGGTCAGGCGCCGCCGCAGCGTGGAGACGATGTGGATGTCCTCGGTGTCCTCGCCGATCTTCGCCATCGCCACCATGCACGAGGACACGATGTCGCGCTGTCCGGTGGACTCGAGCGCACGATTCAATGCCGGCAGGATCTCGCCGAGGATCTGCGAGCGCGTCGGCGCCAGCGTGTTGCGCGACGACGCGCGGCGGCCGTAGCCCATGAAGAACTCGTCGCCGCCAGTCGTGACGTGGTCGGTGTGGATCGCGTCCCGCAATGCGATGTAAGGGTCGCGATTGAACTCCCACCAGAACTCCCAGCCCGTCAGATCGGGGGCGAGCTGGATTCCCGAGCCGGTCGCCGGTCCACCGCCGCCACCCGGCCCGGAGCCACCACCGGTGCCGGGGCCGCCGCCCGGGGTGAGCGGCCCGGGCAGCGCCGGGCCACCCGGCCCGCCCGGCCGCGGGGTCACCGGCCCGCCCGGACCGGGCCGCCGCCCGCCGCCGCCGCCGGGATTCGGCGGCACGACGTCCTCGGGTCCCAGGTAGCGCCCGCCGTGCGCGGGCAGGTTCTCCGGCGCCAGCAGCGCCCAGGCGCTGGCCAGCGCGATCGTCCACATCGTCCTCATGTCTCGCACTCCGTGCTGTCGGCGCGCGGCGGGGCACGCAGCGCGCGGGTCGGTCGGGTGCGTGAGAGGTCGGCGACGTGCTCGGGCCGTCCGAGCAGCGGGACGTGCGTCCCATGGGATGTGCACGGCGAGGCAAACGCGGGGCCAACGCGCGCGGCCGTCGTCCGTGTCACCGTCTCGACGCGCGCGTTACCCGAAGGGAACGGCAGGGGTCGATGGACGCGATCGTGGCGCGAGACGCGTCACGCACCGACCACCACCGTCGCGCCGTCGCTCGTCAGGATCACGGGCAGGATCGCGATCCACTGGAAGTGGAGCTTCAGCCCGATCAGGCCCGGATCGCCCGGGATGCCGAGCGGGGGCGCGATCACGCCACCGAGCCCGCTGCCGACGTAGACGAGCACGTCGGGTGCGATCAGCACGTCGCACGCGCTGCCGGGAATCGTGTAGGTCCACTTCGAGAAGCCGGCGAACAGGTGGCAGTTCTGGTACCAGAACACGCCGGTGGGCGCGTGGTCGGCGACCGACAGCGTGATCGAGCGGCCGATCTGCGGCGAGCCGCCGACCCCGATGAAGGGCTGGAACACTCCGGTCGGGCAGCCGGCCCCGAACGTGGTGACCGAGCCGCGGACCGGCGTGACGGTCGCCCGCCAGTTGTCGTAGGCCTGCACGCGGGCGGGCGGGGTGCCCTGCGTGCCGGTCCAGGCCAGGAAGCCGATCGTCAGCGGCGCACCCGCCGAGGAGAAGTCCGGGTGGCTCGCCGTGTTGCGCGGCCAGATCCGGTCGAAGTCGCTCTCGCTGCGGGGTGCCGCCCTGAAGCGCTTCCACGTCGACGACTGTCCGGTGGTGTCACCACTCGCGCGTGCGACGTAATAGCGACCGCCCTGGATCACCATCGGGATCAGGTGGTGGACGTTGTCGTTGTCCGCGCGGATCGTCTTGAAGTCGATGGTCAATGCGATCGTCTCGATGGCGCCCTGCGCGCGCGGATCCCAGACGTTCGTGTCCTGCCACAGTCCGAGCAGCGCGTCGCCCTCACCCGACGAATTGGCGACGGGTCGCAGTGAGACCTGCACGTTCGCTCCCGGATTCCCGCCAGTCGCCATCCGGGTCATCGAGCCGCTGCTGGCCGAGTTGCCGAAGAACCGCGACGACCAGCCGAGGAACTCGCCGTCCCAGAGGTAGCCGCTCGCCCCGGTCGAGCATTGCACGCGCCACATCAGCGGTCGGCACACGTAGCCCGGCACGCTCTGGCAGGGCCCGATCCAGGTCTGCGTGCCGGTCGGCCGGTCGTACTCGCCGAGCGCGATGGGCGCAGACGGATCGAACGCGACGTTCTTCCAGACGCAGGTCGTGTCGGGATGGCGATAGCCGATGTAGAAGCGCGCACCGGCCGGCACCGACAGCGGCGGCGAGAACCACGTCTCGGCCCACACGGCGCGGGTCGCGTGGCAGGTCCATGGTGGAGATGCGGGCCGGTGTGGCCAGCGGTCCGCCGGCCGGGCCGGCCTCGAACAGGAACGTCTGCATCGACTCGGGGCCGGGGCTGCAGACCGTCGAGTAGCCGGTCGGCATCGAGAAGCCGATCACCTCGAGCGCCGTCGGGGCGGTCACCTCGTAGGCGTACTCGAAGCCGGGGCGAGCGAACACCACGGTGCCCCGGCTGATGTCGGTGTTGGGTAGCTGCCGGTTCTCGTTGAACGACACGCAGGTCGTCTGCGCCGGCAGCGCAGTCGCCGCGGCGAGCAGCAGCCCGGCCGCGAGCGTGATGCGGAGATCGGTCATGGTGGTGCCCTCGTGGTCTGTCCGACCGCGGCGCGCGCGGGCGCCGAGATCGGTCCATGAGGTGACGCGCCGAACGCAAGGCGGCGTTACGCGCGACCCGCGAGTGATCGCGAACGGCCCCCCGGGAGCGGTGCCTCGGTGTCACCCGGCGCACTCGAGCTGCCACTCAGGTGTCGAGGAGCTACCATTCGTGACGAGGAGCCATCGATGTCCGAGCTCGCGACCGGCGACCGACTCACCTACGACGACTTGGCGACGTTCCCCGCGGACGGCTTCCGGCACGAGCTGCTGGCGGGGATCCACGTCGTGACGCCCGCGCCGGACCTGGCCCACCAGCGCGTGTCGGGCGCGCTGTTCCTGGCGCTGCACGCGCTCGTCGAGGCGCGCGGACGCGGCGTCGTGCTCGCGGCGCCGAGCGCCGTGCGGCTGTCCGAAGAGGACGGCGTCCAGCCGGACCTGTCCGTCGTGTTGCATGGGTCACGCGCCAGGCTGCGCCCGCGCGAGATCGAAGGTCCGCCGGACCTGGTGGTCGAGATCCTGTCGCGCTCGACCCGCCGCGCCGACCTGACGTTGAAGCGCGAGTGCTACGAGCGCTGTGGGGTCGGCGAGTACTGGGTGATCGACCCGGGGGCGCGCAGGGCGTGGAGCTTCCAGCGGGACGGCGAGAGCTTCGGAGCGCCGACCGAGCATCGCGACCATCTGCAGTCGCCCGTGCTCGGCGGCGGCTCGGTCGATCTCGGCGAGGTGTGGCGCGCGCTCGACGCGCTGGGGAGCTGACCGGCGCGGTCCGCGTTCAGAACCGCAGGCGCGCCAGCGTCGGGCTCACGCGCGCCAGCACGCCGGTGTGCCGTGAGCCATCGAGCAGGTCGACGGTGACGACGATGCCGGCCATGTCGCCGCCGGCGTCGCCGTTGCCGGCGTCGGTGTCGAGGTCGAACTCGAACAGCGCGCCGCCGAAGAAGGTCGCGGGCGCGAAGCGGAACTCGATCGTCTGGAAGGTGCCGGGCAGCCCTGGGATCGCATTGCGGCCCACGAAGCCCGAGTTGCCACCGAGCGCGCACGGGGCTGCCGGCTGGTTCAGTGCGTCGTAGACGAGGCCGGTCGCCACGTCCGAGCCGTTGCGGTAGGTGCCGGGGCAGCGGATCGCGGTGCTGTTCCCGGCGTCGAAGCGCTCGACCATGCCGATCTCGTCGGTGTCGAACTCGAGGGTGATCATGCCGGGGACCGGTGTGGTGGTGACGTCGAGCTCCAGGCGGACGATCGAGCGGCCCGGGACGGTGGCGCGGTTCTCGATGCGGAAGAAGCCGCGCGAGGTGTCGCCATTGAAGCTGTCGAGGCCGTCGGCGGTCACCGTGACGCCGACGACGAGTGCCCGGTCGAGCTCGAACTCCGCCTCGTTGGTCGCGACGAGCGGCACGTAGACGGGCGGCACGCCGGCGTCGAGCGCCAGCGCCTGGATGCGGAGCGGGCCGTCCGGCAGCACGCCGACGACGCCGCCGAGCGGCAGCGCGATAGGCGTGTTCGAGCTCGCGCCGAAGGTCACCGCGGGGCCGCTCGGGGTGCTGAACGGCGTCAGCACGAAGAAGCTGTGCAGCGCGAGCAGCGCCGGGCTCGCGGCCGTCACGTCACCGCACACGAGCGCGGCGGGACCGGCGTCGAGCCACAACGCGACCGGCGCCGGACGGGGGCCGAGCGCGGTCACGCTCAGCGTGCGGTCGAGTCGCCCGAGGACCTTGAACGACGGGTCGGGCTGCTCGGCGTCGCGCGCGCTGACCAGCGTCCACGGAGCGCACACGCTGCGGAAGTCGCCGAGCGAGCGGGCCTCCAGGCGGTCGGCCGCGGGTCCGGACACCGTGCGGCGCACCAGCAGCAGGTCGTCGCCGGCCGGTCGGAAGTCGAGTCCCAGGGCGAGGGCGAGGCCGCCGGGCTGCAGGACACCCCGCTCGAGCGCGATGCTCCGACCGGTCGCACGGCCGGTCACGCGGTCGAGCTCGACGATCGCGCCGTCGGCCGCGCGCGCCCATGCCCACAATTGGCCGCAGCCGTCGAGCTCCAGGCCCGTCACGTCGAGGCCGTCCGCATTGGCGAAGGTGCGGAGCACGCCGCCGCCGAGGTCGATCTCGTAGAGGGGTGCGGTTCCCTGGCCGACCACGAACGAGCCATTGCCCGCGTCGCCGGCCGGATCGAACGCCACGGCCGTGAAGCCCCGCAATGCGGCGAGAGCTGGTCCGGCGATCGGCTGCGCCGGCAGCGTGCGCGGGCCGTTCGCGGCGAGGATCGTGCCGATGCGCTGGCCGACGCGGTCGACGACGTGGATGCCGAGCTCGGAGCAGAACATCAACGACCGGCCGTCGCTCGTGCCGTCTCGCCAGCCGATCAGCGTCGCGGCCGTGCTCGGGTCCTGCGCGAAGGTGCGGTGGAGCTGGCCGGTCGGGCCGAGCACGTGGACGGAGTGCGGAGGGGCCTGCGTCGCCCCGCGGCCCGCCGTCGTCACGTAGATCTCGCCCTGCAGGAAGGCGACGCCGACGTGGCCGCGGCTGCCGGTCGTCGGATCGAGGTCGAACGCTGCGGTGCGCCCGCCGAAGCCCTCGCAATCGTTCTGGGCGGGGACGGCGCTGCAGGCGAGCAGCACGACGGTGGCGAGACGCAGGCTGGGCATGGCGGGGCGTAGCGTAGCGCGACGGCCGCCATCCGGTCCGGCTATCGGCCCTCGACCGACGCGCTCGAGCCGCCTCGCGGCGAGCGGGGTGCCCGGAGTCCACCACCGAACGAGATGTCGTCGAAGCCGGCGAAGCGCACGGAGTCGACCGTGCTGGCGACGTCGCCGTACGTGGTGCTCGGTCCGGGCTCGATGACGACGGGCAGGATCCGCGTTCCGCCGGTCCGGTCGTCGGGTACGCGGCGGCGAGGATCCGCGGCGATCTGCTGCAGACCGTCCATCAGGCCCGTGGGATCGTCGAAGCGCCGCGGACCGACCAGCCAATGGACGCGATGACCGACCATGCGGACGTTGTTGCGAGCGCGCTGCGGCCCGACGGAATCGCGGCGCGCTACCTCCTGGCCGACCTCGTCGCAGACGATGCGCACGGACAATTGCTCGACCGGCTCGGTGTGCGCGGGGCTCGAGCCGTGGGCCTTCGGGAGCCACGCAGGCAGCTTCGCCTCCAAGGTCCTGAAGTCGATACACAGGAAGAAGACGATCAGCAGGAAGACGCAATCGATCATGGGCGTCATGTCCGCCCTGCCGGTCTTCTCGCGGTCGGTGTCGATGCGGGCCATTGCGCCTCCGTCGTCGGATTCGGATCTCGCGACTGAGGCAACGTCGCTCGCGACGCACCGGTTCAGTGGCCGGTGACAGGCGATCGCGCAATGCCGTCGGTCAGCGCGGCCGCAGCTCGTCGCCGGTCGGTGCGGTCCGCCCGGCGAGCGTGACGAGGCGCGTCGATCCGTCGAGAGCCGCGACCGCCAGGACGTCGGTGCCGACGCGCGCGACGCAAGCGATCCGCTCGCTGCCGCACGGGACGGTGGCCAGCACGTCGCCGCTAGCCGACGCGAGGATCGCGAGCCGACCGTCCGAGCGACCCGCGACGATGCGCGTTCCCGCATCGGTGAAGGCGATCGCGCCGGACAGGCCCGGGGCGCGGATGCGCCACCGCTCCTCGCCGGTGCGCAGGTCCCAGGCGACGACGCGGCCGTCGGTCGTACCGCACGCGAACACGGGTCCGGCGATCGAGAAGTCGGCGGTCGCGACGAGCCCGCCCGGCGGGGTGAGCGTCGCGACGTGGGTACCGGCGGCGAGGTCGATGACGAGCGGCGGCTCGGTCGCATTGCCGAGCAGCACCGCGCGCAGCCCGTCGGGCGTCACGTGTGGCGACGTCCCTGCGCCCGCCGGACGCGGGACGGCCCACAGCTCCGACGCGAGGTCGCCGGCCCACCGGACGATCCGCTCGGCATCGGCGGTCAGGACGCCACCCGGGACGAATCGAGCACCGGCGGGGTGCGTGGCGGCACGCGAGGCACGGACGTCACCAGTCGTCAAGGAGACGAGGGTCAGCTCTCCGTGATCGAAGGTGATCGCCAGCGAGCGGCTGACGTCCAGGGCGCGAGGACCGCCCTGCGGCAGTCGGCGCAGCAGCTCCGGTTCGCTCCGGCCGGGCGGCAGCGACCAGACGGTCACCGTGTTGCGATCGAGCATCGCCAGCAACGCTGCGGCGCCCGCTGGTCCGACGGCGAGCTCGTTGAGCAGGCCGGGGAGCAGCGGTGCGGACGGCCGATTGGACGTCAGCTCGGCGACGTCGGCGAGCAGGATCTCGCCGGCCGTGCCGGCCGACAGCAGCCGGGTGCCGTCCGGGGAGAACGCGAGGCGCGCGCGGTGCTCGTCGCGGTGCCCGATCGCGCGGGTGACCTCGCGCCAGCCGCTCGCGGTCTGCTCGAGCAAGCGCGTCGCGGATCCCTCCGCGACGGCGAGCAGGCGACCGTCCGGCGACCAGGCCACGGCTTCGCACGACACGCTCGTGAGCTGCGTGGTGGGGCCCTCGCCGAGCTGCTCGACCACCTGGGCGCCGCCCGAGCCCGCAGTAGCGAGCCGCCCGTCCGGCCCCACAGCAATGGAGTCCACGCCGCGACCCGGCAATGCGATGCGCCTGCGCAGTGCGCCGTCGGTCGCGGCGAGCACCGCCAGCGAGCTGTCGAATCCGCCTGCGATCACCGCGGCGCCGTCGTGCGACATGGCGAGCGCGAGCACTGCGCCCGCCAGAGCCGGCGTGCTCCAGCACGACTCCGAGGAGTCGGTCCGGAACGCCACGACGGTCCCATCCTGCTGGCCGCGGTAGGCGCGCGGCCCGGTCGGGTCGCAGCAGACCGACCAGGCGACGGCACCGAAACCGCGACCCGGGATCGACGGTCGGAGCGCGCGGCCGTCCTCGGCGTCGAGCACGCGACCGTCCGGGCAGACGATCCGGTCCCCGCCCGCGACCAGGGCGACGTCTTGATCGAGCTGACCGGGAGTCGCGAAGGTCGCGAGCGGCGTACCTTCGGGCGACCACCAGCTCGTCCGACCTTCGACCGCGAGGAGGATCCGCGTGCCGTCGGGGGACCACGTCACGCCGTGTTGGATCGTTCCACCCGCGTCCCAGCGCATCGTCCAGCGCCGCGTGCATGCATCGAGGAACCGCCACTCGAGCTGCCTCAGCCCGGCGGGCGCCATCGCGAGCCAGCGCACGGCGGAGCTCTCGTCGCCGTCCGCGATCGCGGTGGCGGCATTGCTGACCGCACTGCGGTACAGCTCGACTCGCAGCCGTTCGTTGGCGCGCGCCTCGATGCGCGCGGTACGTTGCGCGAGCAGCGCGACCGAGATCGCCGCGACGCCGACGAGCGCGAAGCTCGCCGCGGTGAGCGGATTGCGTTTGCACCATTTGCGCAGCTCGACGAGCGGGCCACGGGCGTGCGCGGCGACGACGCGCGTCTCCAGGTAGGCACGCAGGTCGGCGGCGAGCGCTTCCATCGTCGGGTAGCGGTCGGCCGGCTCGGGCGCCATCGCGCGTGCGCAGATCGAGACCAGCTCGGGCGGGGCGGCGGGAGCGAGTCGCGCGACGTCGGGAGCGCGCCCCGAGCGCACGGCGTCGAGGACCGCCGCGGTGTCGGTGAGCTCCGCGTGCGGAGCGCGGCCGGTCAGGATCGCGAACAGGACCGCGCCGGCCGCGTAGACGTCGGTCGCCGGCCCGTGGGCCGCGCCGCGGGCCTGCTCGGGGGCCATGTAGCAGGGTGTCCCGAGCACCTCGCCGGCGCGCGTCGCGAGCGGATCGCCGGGCCCGTCCGTGGCCGTCGACCCGCGCTCGCCGCGCGCCAGGCCCCAGTCGACGACGAACGTCTCGCCGCGCGGGCCGACGACGATGTTCTGCGGCTTCAGATCGCGATGCAGCACGCCGTGATCGTGCGCGTGGGCGACCGCCTCGCAGACCTGCGCGAGCACCTGGACGAGTCGGACCGTCGCGCGGCGGCGTTCGGCGGGCGCGGCTCCGCCGATCGCGTCCTGTAGCGTCGCGCCGGGCAGCACCGGCATCGTGTAGTAGGGGCGCCCGCCCTCGTCGACGCCGATCTCGTGGACCGGGGGGATCGCCGGGTGCCCCAGGCTCGCGAGCACGCGCGCCTCGGCGACGAACCGCGCCAGCCGCCGTCGATAGCGCAACGTCGACAGCGGATCGCTGTCGGGGGTCGCGTCGAGCATCGTCTTGCGCGCGACGAGACGACCGAGGTCGGGATCGCGCACCTCGTCGACGACGCCCATCGCGCCCCGGCCGAGCTCGCGCACGGGAACGTAGCGGGCCGCACCACCGGTCGGGAGGAGCGCCGGGCCGGGGTCGCCGGCCCCGGCGGCGTGCGCACCCCGCGTCGCGAGGGCGGCGAGCAGCCCTTCGGCGGCACGCAGGTCACCGGCGAGCTCGAGCGCCTCCGCCAGCACGGCCTCGTCGCCACCGCAGAGGTCGACGAGCGGGACGTCGCGACCCGCCGCGCGGGCGGCGACGAACTCCAGCACGGCCAGCTCGGCAACGCTCGGCGGATCTGGAATCGGCATCGCGCGCCATTGAATGATGCCCCGGTCGGCCGCGCCAGCCGCGGCTGGCGGACGTCCGGCCGCGTCGGTTAGCCTCCCGGCCGACGAGGACCACGCATTGACCGAGCGTACGGATACGGTCGAGCTGCTGCAGCAGGCGCGCAGGGGCGATCGCCTCGCGCTCGACGAGCTGTTCGCGCGCTACCGGCCGCAGCTCGTCGCGCGGGTGCGGCTGATGCTCGGCGACGGTGCACGTCGCGCCGCGGAGTCGAGCGACTTCGCGCAGATCGCGCTGCTCGAGTTCCTCGCCGATCCCCCCGAGCTCGCCGATGCAGCGTCCTTCCTGCGCTGGGTGACGCGCACCGCACGCCACCGCATCGTGGACGCGGGCCGTCGGCGCCGCGAGGCGCAGCTCAGCACGCTGGCCGACCACGTGTTCGACGGCGACGATCCCGCCCAGATGGTGGTGCGCAGCGAGCGCGTCGACCGGCTGGTGGACGCGCTCGCCGAGCTGCCCGACGACCTGCGCCGCGTCATCGAGCTGCGCGACCTCGAGGGCCTGTCGTTCCGCGCGGTCGGCGACGCGATGGAGCGCTCGGAGAACGCCGTGCAACTCATGCACACGCGCGCGCTGATCCGCCTCGGCCGCGCGCTCCGCGAACGCGACGCGGACCCGTGATCGCACGCGCAGGCCCGACGCGACGTGCACGAGTGACGATCGGGCCGACTGGATTCGAACCAGCGCTCTCCTGCTCCCAAAGCAGGCGCTTTACCAGGCTAAGCTACGGCCCGTCGAAGTGCGGAAGGGTAGCGCACGCCGCTGGTGTTGCCAACGTGGAGAGTGGACGGTCCGCGCGCGGATCACAGCGGGTCGCGACCCTCGGCGACCGCGGCGAGCTTGCCGATCCACTCGCCGTCGGTCTGGTCGATGTCGTGCGCGCGCTGCCAGTAGCGCTGGGCGTCGCCGCGCTGCCCGGCGCGCCACAGTGCGTCGGCGATGTCGCCGTAGAGCTCGTCGTCGCGGGTGCGCTCGGCGATCGGGACGAGGCGGGGCGCGGCTTCCAGCGGCGCGAGGTTCAGCAGGCGGTACGTGTAGCCCGAGTGGGGGTCGGCGTCGGTCGCCTGCCAGAATGCCTGCACGGCTTCGGCCTGGCGGTTCTGGGCGAGCAGCTGGTCGCCGTACATGCCCCAGGCCAGCGCGCTCGGCTGGCTGCGCGTCAACGCCTCCAGGTGGCGGAGGGCGCGGCCGCGGTCGATCTGACCGAGCATGTCGATCGCCGCGGGATTGAGCGGGTTGTTGGTGAGCGCCACGGTGAGCGCGCCGACCGCGTCCTCGCCGCGACCCTGCGAGCGCATCGACTCGGCGAGCTGCAGGCGCAGCGCGTCCACGTCGCTACCGGCACCGCCGGCGTCGATCGCGGTGCGCAGGCGCGCCTCGGCGGCGGCGGGATCGCGCTGCACGAGCTGCTGCCACGCGTACTCCGGCATCTGCCCGTTGCGGATCAGCGCGTCGATCGACTGCAGCGCGGCTTCGCGATCGCCTGCGGCGAGCTGCAGGATCGCCTGCTGCGCCGAGCGGGTGGCCGCATCGATGCCCTCGGTCGGCAGCGACGCGAGCGTCCGCGCGGCCTCGGCGGGGTCGAGATTCGCGAGCTGCTCGATCAGGTCCCAGTCCTGCGCGCCCGACCGTAGCGCGATCATGCTCGCCTCGCGCGCTCCCGCGAGGTCGCCGCGCTCGCGCAGCTCGGAGGCGATGTAGGTCGCGTAGCCGGACCAGTCCGAGTCCGGCGGGAAGCGGCGCAGCAGCGCGAGCGCTTCGGCCGGCCGGCCGGCCTCCATCCAGGTGTTGAGCAGGAAGCCGTAGAGCTGGTCGAAGTTCTCGCCGAACATCTCCTTCAGCGCGCCGCTCTGCAGCAGGCGATCGAGCTCGACGAGCAGCTCCTCGAAGCGCGGGTCGCGCTCGCCGGGCTGGACCTCGACGCTGCGATCGACGACCGCGTCGGTCGGCGTTCCGGTGCCGGGCTCGGCCGCGGCCGGCACGGCTTCGGCCGGCGTGCGGGCGCTCGCGATCCCGGCGCGGGCGCGCTCCAGCTCCTCGCGCAGGCGATCGATCTCGCGCTGCATGCGCACGCGGTCGATGTCCTGACCGCGGCCGGCCGCGCCGGCGTCCTCGCCCGCGACGGGCTCGCGCATCGGCTCCGGGGCGGTCGTGGGATTCGACAGGAGCGAGCCGATGACGAGGGCCACCGCGGTACCGGCGGCCAGACCGAGGACGAAGGGACGGGCACTCATCTCGGACGAGTCTAACGTCGAATCGCGGTCGCGGGTTTCCGGGCAGTTCGCCCTGTTTCGGGACCGTGCCCGCGCGCCCGACCGTCGCTCAATGGTCGCCGGCGACGCCCGCGCGCGTGTCGATCGGCGGTGGCGGCAGGTGCTCCAGGAAGTACGCGGTCATCTTGCGATAGAAGTGGTTGCGGGCGCTGCCGCGCAGCCCGTGCTGCTGCATCGGGTAGGCCATGAAGTCGATCGGCACCTTGGCATCGATGCAGGCCTGCAGGAACGCCATCGAGTTCGACGTCATCACGGTCTTGTCGTCGGTGCCGGTGACGAGCAGCAGGTGGCCCTGCAGGTGCTTCGCGAGCGGCAGCACGGAGCTCGCGTCGTAGCCCTCCGGGTTCTCCTGCGGCGTGTCCATGTAACGCTCGGTGTAGCCGGTCTCGTAGCGGCTCCAGTCGGTGACCGGCGCCCCGGCCACGCCGACCTGGAAGCGGTCGGGAGCGAGGGTCATCAGCCGCAGCGTCATGTAGCCACCGAACGACCAGCCGTGGACCCCCACGTGCTCCAGGTCCGCGAACTGGAACTCGCGGCCGACGCGGTCGAGCGCGGCCAGCTGGTCGATCACCTCGATCTCGCCGAGGCCCCGGAACACCGCCTGCTCGAAGTGGATGCCACGCGCGGGCGTGCCGCGGCCGTCCAGGCGCACGACGACGTAGCCGATCGACGCCATGTGGTAGAGCCACAGATTGGCGCCGCCGAGCCACGCATTGCGTACGAGCTGGTTCTTCGGGCCTGCATAGACGTACAGCAGCACCGGATACCTGACGAGCGGATCGATCTTGGGCGGGAACATCACGTGCCCGTACAGCGTCGTGCCGTCGTCCGCCTCGACCTCGATGAAGCGGTGATTGGGGCGCGCGAACTGCGCCAGCGGGTGCATCGCCTGGTGGATGAACAGCCGGCGATTGTCGGGCCCGACCGCCTGCACGAGTCCGGGGTGGTGGAGCTGCGACCACTCGTCCAGGAGCCAGCCGTCCGGCGACAGCTGGCATTCGTGCCAGCCGACCGACGGCGTCATGCGCACGCTCTTGTCGGCGCCGGCCATCAGCGCCATCGCCGGGCGGGCCTCGCCGAGCCGCACGCGGAACAGGTGCCGCTCGCGCGGGTCGGGGCCGTTCGCCATGACCCACATGTGCTTGCCGTCCGGCGTGAAGCCGAGCACCTCGTCGACGTCCATCCGCAGCTCGGTCTCCGGATAGCGCCAGCTACCGTCCGCACCGATGCGCCACACCTGCCGGAAGCCGCCGTGGCTCGACAGCCACAGCATGCCGTCGCCATCGGGCGGGAAGATCGGGCCGTGCTCGGGCTCGACCCACTCGGCGTCGCTCTCGGACAGCACGGTGCGCAGGCGCGCGCCGGTCGCGGCGTCGAACTCGACGAGGTCGTAATGGTCCTGACCGCGATCCACGATGGCCACGTAGACCGTCGTGCCATCGGGCGCGAAGGTGATATTCGTCCAATAGACGTCGGCCGCCGGGTCGTGCTCCAGGTAGACGAGGTTGGCGGTCTGCCGGTCGAACACGCCGACCGTCACGCGTGAGTTGGGGCCGCCCGCCATCGGATAGCGGCCGTGCAGGGGCTCGGCCGGCTTCGTGGAGTAGTCGGCGAACGGGTATTCGGCAATCGGCCGGAAGTCCTCGCGCGTGAACGCGAGGCGGCGGCCGGTCGGGTCCCAGAACAGACCCTTGGTGATGCCGAACTCGCTGCGGTGGGCCGCCTCGCCGTAGACGAGGTCGGCAGGGATCCCGTCCCACGTCACGCGCCGGGTCGCGCCGCTGCGGTCGCGCACGCGCAGGTCGGCGTCCTCGACCCACGCGACCGCGGCGTCCGCGGCCGCGAGCTCGACGGCGGACGCATCACGCGGGAGGTCGAGCACGCGGACCGGGGCGTCCGGCTTCGCCGCGTCCCAATGCCACACGGCGCCCGCCGCGACGAAGCGGACGCGAGTGCCGCCGAGCGGGGTCAGCTGCGGCAGGCGCTCGCTCGGCCGGGTCTGCACGCCGGCATTCGCGAGGGCCGCGAGAAGCATCTTCGGGCTGCACAGCGGACGGCGGTCGCTGGCTGGCAGCGTGACGACGTTCGCCTGGTCCTCCTCGCCCGGCGCACCGCGGACCACCTCGAGCAGGGCGGTCTGCCCCGGGATCCAGGTGTAGTCCGGGATGCGGGGCACGTAGGCCGACGGGTTCTCGAGGACCTCGTCGAGGGGGATCGGGTCGAACTGCGCTGCGCCCTGCGCCGACAGGAGCAGTGCGACGGCGAGGGTCGCGAGACGGTGGGGGATGGTCATGGCACGGTGCGGACGGTCGGGCCGAGCCGTCGATCGAACCGGATCGACAGCGCGCGCGCCACCGGCGAATCGCGTCGCCACGCCGTGGACACGGCGCCGGCTCGCGGCCACGCTGCAGCCCTCCACCGCGACCGCGCCGATGCCGAACCCGACCGCGCTCCGCCACTACCTGCACGTCACGCCGTCGTTCGGACTCGGCGGTCGCGAGATGCGCGCCGTGCAGCTCATCGGGCTCGCCGGCCCGGCGATCCGGCACACGGTCGTGTCGCTGTGCGGGCCGCTCGACGCGCTGGAGCGGGTGGCAGCAGGGCTCCGGGTCGACGGCGTCGCCGGCCCGCCGCCCGGCACGGCGGCCGGGCTGTTCGCGCGCCTCGGTGCGATGCGCCGCTACCTGCGCGCGCTGCAGCCCGACCTGCTGTTGACCTACAACTGGGGCGCGATCGAGTGGGTGCTCGGTGCGCGCATGGCCGGGCTGCGCGCGGTCGTGCACCACGAGGACGGCTTCGGCCCCGACGAGGCGCAGCGTCTGCTGCCCCGGCGCAATCTGTTCCGGCGCGCGGTGCTGCGCTACGCGCGCGCGGTGATCGTGCCGAGCCGCCGGTTGGAGGCGATCGCGCGCGGAGCGTGGGGGCAGCCGGCGGCACGCGTGCGCTACCTGCCGAACGGCGTCGACCTGGAGCGCTTCCGGCCGGCGCCGCGCACCGCGCGCACCGAGGTCGTGTTCGGCTGCGTCGGCGGCGTGCGCCCCGAGAAGAACCAGGTGCTCGCGGTCGAGGCGCTCGCGCGCTGCGCGTGCCGCGAGCGCGCGCGGCTGCGGATCGTGGGTGACGGACCCGACCTGGCGCTGGTGCAGCAGCGCGCCGGCGAGCTCGGCGTCGCCGACCGCTGCGAGTTCGTTGGCGCGGTCGCCGACACCGCGCCCGAGTATCGCGAGCTCGATGTCTTCGTGATCCCGTCGCGCACCGAGCAGATGCCACTCGCGCTGCTCGAGGCGATGGCCGGCGGGCTGCCGGTGGTCGGCTGCGACGTCGGTGACGTCGCGCAGATGGTCGACCCGGCCAACCGCGCGTGGATCGTGCCGCCGCTCGACGCCGCCGCGCTCGCCGCGGCGATGGACGCCGCCGCGTCCGATCCTGCGGCGCGGGCGCGGCTCGGCGCCGCGAACCGCGCCCGGGCCGAGGCGGAGTTCGAGCTCGCGACCTGCTACGGGCGCTACCTCGCGACCTACGCGGACGCGCTCGCCGACCGCTGAGCCCGCCGCCGGGCGCGGACGCCGGTGCCGCCGCGGGTTCAAGGCGCGCGCGGCCGCACGCCGATCCCTGACGACGAGAGCACCCGCCACAGCGCCGAGGGCCGCCGCGATGTCGTCCGACCAGATCTCGAAGTCTCCCACCGCGCAACGCCCCGCCGCCGCGGCGGTCGGCCATCCGACGCCGAGCCATGCGCCGGCGACCGGCGCCAGCCAGGTCGGTGGTGCGATCGTCGAGCGCCTCGACGCGATCCTGTGCCGCGTGCTCGGCTGGCAGAACGGCGCGCTCGACCCGGCCGCCGTGATCGCCGCGGCGCGCACGGCGGCCTTCGAGCTCGACCTGCCGCTCGAGGAGCTGCCGGTCCGCGCCAGCGTGTCGGAGCCGGTGCGCCGCGCGCTGATCGCCCACCTGCAGCCGCGGCCGCGGCGGTTCCTGCAGCCGGCGGCCAGCTTCCAGGCGATCGTCGGCTTCGTCGCCGACCGGCTGCGTCACGACCGCGGCCCGCAGCGCATCCTGGTGCTCGGCTGCGGTGCCGGGGAGGAGGCCTACTCGGTGGTGCTCGCGCTCGTCGAGAAGGGCATCGACGCCGAGTGGTTCTCGGTCGAGGGGGTCGACCCGCGGGAGACCGCGATCCGCCGGGCGCGCACCGGCGTCTACCCGGCGTGGAGCATCGGCGAGGAGCGCACCGCGTGGCGCGAGCACTACTTCCTGAAGCGCCCCGACGGTGAGCAGCTGCTCGGCAGCCTGCGACTGCGCGTCCGGTTCCACGTCGCCGATCCGCGCAGCCCCGAGCTGATGCGCGACGATCCGCCGCACGACGTCGTGATCTGTCGTGGCCTGCTCGCGATGGCGGAGCAGCCGGCGCGCCGCAGCCTGATCGGCGCGATCGCCCGCCGCCTCGCCCCCGACGGCCTGCTGGTGCTCGGCAGCAACGACCGCGGGCCGAGCGGTGGTCAGTTCCGGCGGCTCGGCCCCGACGAGGCGCAGGCGTTCGTGCGCGAGACCGGGCAGTCGGCGGGGCGCACGCGCGACGACCTGGCGGACTCCAAGGCGGCGATCGACGCGTGTGGCGCGGAGCTGCGACAGCTCGTCGTGCGCGGCCTGATGCGGCTGCAGCAGAGCGATCACGCCGGTGCGGACGCGCTGTTCCGCAAGGCGATCACGATGGATCCGAGCAGCCGCTCGGCGATCGAGATGCTCGCGCGCGAGGCGACGCGCCCGCAGCAGCGGCGGAGCTGAGCGCCGGCCGCCTCAGCGGCCGTGCGCACGGCCGCGCACGAGTTCCCACAGCCGGCGGTGGACCGCGCGGGTCGCGACGATCGTCGGGACGTGCTCCGGTGCGGCGAGGTCGCGCACCGGGAACACGCTGCGCCCGTCCCAGTCGGTGACGCGGCAACCGGCCTCGATCGCGACCAGCGCGGCGCCGGCCCAGTCCCACGGCATGCCCTGCGACTGCACGTTGGCGTGCAGGCGACCGGCCGCGACGTCGCAGATCTGCACGACGGTGCTGCCGAGCACCCGGATGCGACCGCCGGCCTCGAACAGCGGCCCGAGCCAGGCCGGCTCGAAGGTGCCGCGGAACCACTGCACGCCGAGCACCGCGGCGTCGTCGAGGCGCGCCTCCGGCACCCGCAGCGGCCGGCTGCCGCGCCGCGCACCGCGGCCGGCGATCGCGCTGTAGGTGACGCCCTCGGGCATCACGTGCACGGCGGCCGCGACCGCGGTGCCACGGTGCAGGCACGCCGCCGACACGCCGTACTGCGGCAGCCCCTGCGCGAAGTTGCTGGTGCCGTCGATCGGGTCCACGCACCACACCAGCGGCGCGTCGAGCCGCACCGGCTCGCTCTCCTCGCCGAGGAAGCCGTGCTCCGGATACTCGCCGAGCAGCAGCTCGCGCAGCCGCGCTTCGGCGGCGACGTCGACGGCGGTCACGAAGTCGCCCGCGCCCTTGCGCGTGACGTCCGCGCGCGGCGACGGGCGCGACTGCCCGACGACGTAGGCCGCGACCGTCTCGACGGCCCGCCGCGCGCTGCGGCCGAGCCGCCCGAGCAACGCGGCGGAAGGAGCATCCTGCTGGGACCGGACCATGCGCTCGCGATGATGTCGGGGCGGCGGCGGTTTGGAAGCGCGCGGGCGCGGATCGCAGCGGCACGGCTTGCCGGCCCTCGCGGTGGCGTCGAGCGGCGGGCGGCCACGACGCGCTCCGGCACCGATCGCGCAGAACGGTTCCCCGCGCTGGGATCCGGCGCGCGATCCGCGATGATGCCCGCGGTCCGGACGCGTTCGCGGCGTCCGCCGCGCAGTCCCGATCGATCCTCGCCGATGCCCGGTCTCCACGTCCACCGCGGTGCCTCGTATCGCACGCTCGCACCGCTCGTGGCGGTGCTGATCACCGCAGGCTGTACGGCGCCGCCGATCGACCGGCCGGCGGCGCCGGCACCGGTGCCGGGCGTGACCGCGCCGCCGCCCGAGCCGTTCGCCGGCGACCCCGCGACCTGGGCGGCGGCCGCGCGCGCGCAGCTCGCCGACGGGCGCGCGCGGGACGCGCTCGCCGCGGTCGAGCGCGCCGCCGCCGTGCCAGCGCTCGCGCCGCCCGACCTGCGGGTGCTGGAGGGGCGCGCGCGGCTCGCGCTAGGCGAGGTCGCGGCCGGCGAGCGGCTGCTGCGCGAGGAGCTCGCGACCGGCGCGGAGCCGGCGGCGGCGGCGCTCGCGCTCGCCGCGTGGCTCGAGTCGCAGGAGCTGTTCGGCGAGTCGCTCGCGGTGCTCGCCGCCGGCCGGCGCCGCGCGCGGGGCGACGTCGACCTGCAGCTCGCCGAGGCGCGCGCCATGCGCGATGTCGCGGATTTCGACAGCGCCGCGGCGCGGCTCGCCGCGCTGCTCGCCGAGCACCCCGACGAATCCCGCGCGCGCCTGCTGCTCGCCGAGGCCGAGCACGCGCGCGGCAGGCCGCAGGCCGGCCTCGACGCGCTGGCGCCGCTGTTCGACGCCACCGCGGACGACGGCTGGGTGCGCGAGGCGCGCCCGCGCCTCGAGGAGCTGCGGGCCGATCTGCGCGCGGCGGCCGCCGGCGGCGCGCCACAGCGGACGCCGCTGGAGCTGCTCGCGCTGGTGCGCGGCAGCGACGATCCACTCGAGCGGCTGCGCGCGCTGCAGGCGCTGCTCGCCGTCCCGGCGACGCGCGAGCGCGCGATGTTCGTGGGCTACGCGCAGGACCTCGCCGCGCTGCGCGTGGCGGTGGTCCGCGCGTTCGACCCCGCCGGGCCGCTGTTCGAGCGCCGGGTCGGCGCCGCGCTCCGCGACCCGGCCCCGGAGGTCCGCGGCGCGGCGGCGACGCTGCTCGGCGCCCGCGGCGAGGCCCGGGTTGCGATCGCGTTGTTGCAGGACCTGCTGCGAGCCGAAGAAGATGCGTACGTGTTCCGCTGCGTGCACGCTGCGCTCGTCGACCGGCTCGGTCCGCTCGTGCGGCTCCCGGAGCGGGGCGAGCGCGACGCGGCGGTGCGCGCCAGGCTACGTGACGACTGGAGGCAGGTTTGTCCGGAGTGATCCTCGTCAGCGGCGGCGCCGGCTACATCGGCTCGCACACGGTCCTGACCCTGCGCGAGCGGGGGCGGGAGGTCCTGGTCCTCGACGACCTCAGCGAGGGTCACGAAGCCGCGCTGCTCGGCGCGCCGCTCGCGCGCGGCAGCATGCTCGACCGCGACTTCGTGCGCGGCGTGTTCGCCGACCACGACATCAGCGCCGTGTTCCACTTCGCGGCGCGCTGCTACGTCGGCGAGTCGGTGCAGAACCCCGGCCTCTACTACCGGCACAACGTGCTCGGCACGCTGAACCTGCTCGACGCGCTGGTCGAGCAGGGCGTGAAGCGATTCGTGCTGAGCTCGACCTGCGCGACCTACGGCGAGCCGGCGCGGATCCCGATCACCGAGGACCTGCCGCAGGACCCGATCAATCCGTACGGCGCGACCAAGCTCGTCGACGAGTGGATGCTGCGCGACTTCCACCGCGCGCACGGCCTCGAGTCGGTCGCGCTGCGCTACTTCAACGCGGCCGGCGCCGATCCGGGCGGCCGCATCGGCGAGGACCACGAGCCGGAGACGCACCTGATCCCGCTGGTGATCCACGCCGCGATGGGCAAGCGCGACCGGCTGACCGTGTTCGGCGACGACTACGACACGCCGGACGGCACCTGCATCCGCGACTACGTGCACGTGACCGACCTCGCCGAGGCACACGTGCTCGCGCTCGAGGCGATGGAGCGCGCACCCGGGACGATCGGCGTGTCCGCCTACAACCTCGGCAACGAGGCCGGCACCTCGGTGCTCGAGGTGATCCGCGCGGTCGAGGAGGTGACCGGGCTGAAGGTGCCGTACACGGTCGGCGCGCGCCGCGCCGGCGATCCGCCGCGGCTGGTCGGCTCCAGCGCGCGGGTGCGCGAGGCGCTCGGCTGGAAGCCGCGCTTCGGCGACATCCGCACGATCGTCGAGACCGCATGGCGCTGGCACCGCGACCACCCGGAGGGCTTCCGTTCGTGATGCAGCGCCGCGCCGCCCTGCTGGCCGCGCTGTGCGCCGCGTCCGCGCTCGGCGGCGGCTGCGCCGCGTCGTACGCGACGCAGCGGATGGAGTTCGACTCGATGACCGGCTTCGAGGACACCGCGACCGAGCCCGCGTCGTTCGAGCCGAGCGACCGCGCACGCCGCTGGCCGGGCATCGTGCGGTGGTGGGAGGGCACGCTGCTCGACGTCGCGCTCGCCGGCCTGTGGAGCCTCGAGCCGCGCTTCGTCGAGATCGACCAGCCCGCGAAGTTCCTGCGTGAGCGCATCGAGGGCATGGTCCGACGGGCGCGCGGCGACGTCGGTCGCCTCGCCGACTGCAGCCACCGCGTGTTGTGGCTGCTCGCCCGCGACCCGCAGGAGCTCGACCGCCTGGTCGCGGTCGACGCGGTCGAGGACCTGCTCGCGGAGTTGGGGGTCGACCCGCTGAAGGTGCCGACGCGCGCGCTCGACAGCGTCGCGAGCCTCGCGCGCGAGAAGCGCGAGCTGACGGCGCTCGCGGCGGCGGTCGACGCGCTCGCCGACCGCGCGCCGCGACCGGCGGAGGGCTTCGAGGTGCTGCGCCGGCTGCGCGCGCTGAGCGCCCGACCGGGCCCCAGCCCGGAGCAGGGCCGGCAGGCGATCCGCGCGCTGCTCGACGCCGCCGTGCGGCTGCGCGATCCCAGGCTGCGGCGGGCCGCGCGCTACGCGCTGGCCGACCGCTGCGGCTGCGAGCTCGGGCAGGAGCTGCGCGTGCTGCTGCTCGACCGCGCGCCGAACGTCCGCGAGTCCGCGCTGCTGGCGTTGCGGCGGCGGTCGGGCCCGCGCGCCGTCAACGCCGCGCTGTTCGCGTTCGCGTCGCTCGGCGGTGGGCCGCGCTACGACCAGGACGTCGCGATCCGCCGGCAGCTCGTGCGGCTGTGCGCACAGCTGCCGCGGGACCTGCTGCTCGACCGGTTCTCGAACGGGCCGCGCCCGCTCGAGTTCCTGTTCGACACGGCGACCGCCGACGCCGACGAAGGGCTGCGGATGGTCGCGCTCGACGCACTCGCGCGCGTGACGGGGCGGCCGGTCGAGCTCGAGCCGGAGTGGGCCGAGTCGTTCTGGCGCAGCGAGGTGCTGGTGCACGGCGCCGACCGCGGGGCCCCGCGATGATCGTCCGCCACCTCGCCGGCGAGCGGATCGACTACGACGGCGCCGCGCTGCGCGCGCACTGGATCCTCGCGCGCACCGGCATCGTCGGCGACGCGCTGGTGGCGTTCCGCGGCGCGTGCCGCGTCAGCGATGCCGAGATGGCGGACCTCGAGGACCTCGGCGGACCGGGCATCGCGGGCGACGACATGCTGCACTTCGTGATGGAGCTGTTCGACGACGCGAGCCTCGCCTGCGGGGTGCTGCGGCAGCGCCTGTTCACGGTCGTCGTCGCCGAGCAGCTCGCGGCGCTCGGCGCGCGCGCGCCGCTGCGCCGCGCGGGCGACGACCTCTGGGTCGGCGACCGCAAGCTGTCGATCTCGATCGCGACGCGCAGCCCGGTGTCGTCGCTGCTGCACTTCGCCGTCAACGTGACGGTGGCCGGCGTGCCGGTGCCGGCCGCCGGGATCGAGGAGCTCGGCGTCGCGTCGGACGCGCTCGCGGAGGCGGTGCTCGGCGCGTGGCGCGGCGAGTGCGCGGGTATCGCACGCGCGCGGGCGAAGGTGCGCGCCAAGGGCGAGTGGGGAGGTCGATGAAGAAGCACGTCGTCAACGCGATCAAGCTGCTGCTGGTCGTCGTGATGTTCTGGTACGTGTTCGAGAACGTGCAGTGGGACGACGTCGTGGTGACGACCGGCGGCGACGGCGAGGTCGTCGCGACCGTGCACGGCGAGGTCGAGGGCTCGTGGGACGCCAATCCGGTCGTCCTGCAGACGGCCGACGGGCCGCGCAGCCTGCCGATCGGCCCGCTGCCCGACGGCGGCAGCAGCGTGGTGACCCCGGGCATCCTCACCTACGTCCGCAATCTCGACGCGCTGTACTTCTCGCTCGGTGCACTGTGCTACCTGCTGACGCTGACGGTTTCCGCGTCGCGCTGGTGGTGGCTGCTGCGCGTCAACGAGCTCGACGTGTCGTTCTGGCAATCGTGGCGCCTGACCTGGATCGGCGTGTTCTTCAACAACGTCGTGCCGGGGCAGACCGGCGGCGACGTCGTGAAGGCGCTGTACATCGTGAAGCGTTGCCCGCAGGGGCGCGTCGAGGCGCTGATGTCGGTGATCGTCGACCGCATCCTCGGCCTCGCGTCGCTCGCGCTGCTCGGGGCGATCGTCGTGCTGTTCCAGCTCGACCGCTTCGGTGTGATCGCGGCCGGCATCTGGGCGGTGCTCGCGGCCTGCTGCGTGATCGGCGGGCTCGCCTTCAGCCGCCGCGTGCGCCGCGCGATCCGGCTCGACCAGCTGCTGCGCAAGCTGCCGGCGCGCCTCGCGCGGCCGCTGATGAAGGTCGACCACGCGGTGCACTTCTACCGCGCACACGTGCGCGGCGTGCTCGCGTGGCTGCTCGGCGGTACCTTCAACCACGGCTTCACGATCGCGAGCTTCTGGCTGATGGGGCAAGCGCTCGGCGTCGGCATGCCGGCGGGCGAGTACTTCGTGCTGATCCCGGTGATCCTGATCGTGTCGTCGGTGCCGATCGCGCCGAACGGCTGGGGTGTCGGCGAGCTGCTGTTCGGTGAGCTGTTCGGTCGCTTCGGCGCGGTGCACCTCGCGGTCGGCGTGCCCGATCCCGTGCAGATGATGCGCACGCGGGGCGTCGCGCTGTCGGTGCTGTACCGGCTGCACACGACGGCGTGGTCGCTGATCGGCGGCATCATGCTGCTGATCGACCGCGACCGCGTGACGCGCGCCGAGTTCGAGGCCGAGATCGCGCGCGAATCGCGCGAGGAGCAGGCGGCGCTGCAGGGCGAGGTCGGGACGCCGGCGACTCCCACGGCCGCACCGACGCGCGCGCCCGGCGAGACGTGACGGCCGAATGCCGCGCGCGCGGTTGAACGGCGCGCGCGGCGACCGGAGACTGGCGGGCTCCGCGCTCCCCACAGCCCACCGCAGATCCATGTCGCTCCTGGTAGTCGGCTCCACCGCATTCGACGACATCGAGACCCCGCACGGCACGCGCGTCGGCTGCCTGGGCGGGTCGTCGACCCACTTCAGCCTCGCGGCCGCGCTGTTCACCGAGGTGCGGCTCGTCAGCGTCGTCGGCGAGGACTTCCCGGCGGAGCACCGCGCGCTGCTCGAGCGCAAGGGCGTGCGTCTCGACGGCCTCGAGGTGAAGCCGGGCAAGACCTTCCGGTGGAGCGGCCGCTACTCGGCCGACATGAACAGCCGCGAGACGCTCGACGTGCAGCTCAACACGTTCGGCGACTTCGCACCGAAGGTGCCGCCGAGCTTCGCGGACTCGCGCTTCGTGTTCCTTGCCAACGCGTCGCCGCAGACGCAGCTGTCGGTGCTCGAGCAGACCGCGGGCGCGGAGTTCGCGGTCGCGGACACGATGAACCTGTGGATCGACACCGCGCGCAGCGAGCTCGACGAGCTGATGCACCGCGTCGACGGTCTCATCGTCAACGACGAGGAGATCAAGATGCTGACCGGCGAGACCAACCTGATCCGCGCCGGCCGCCGTGCGCTCCAGATGGGGCCGAAGCTGTTGATCCTGAAGAAGGGCGAGCACGGCTGCTTCCTGTTCAGCAACTTCTTCCAGTCGGCGATGCCCGCCTACCCGACCGAGAAGGTCGTCGACCCGACCGGCGCCGGCGACAGCTTCGCCGGCGGCTTCATGGGCTTTTTGTCCACCTGCGACACGCTGAGCCTGTGGAACATGAAGCGCGCGATCGCCTACGGCACCGTCGCCGCGAGCCTGACGGTCGAGGGCTTCAGCGTCGAGCGGCTCGCGACCGCGACCCGCGAGGACATCGACCGCCGCTACCAGGAGCTGATCCAGTTCGTGGCGGTGTGAGCGGCGTGCGCCGGTGGCGGGGGGCGCGCAGAAATCCCGGAAAGGGGCGTGACCCGGGACGCCGTCGAGGGCACCGTATCGAGAGTTGATGTTCGGTGTTCGTTCGGGTGCGGCGGCGACGGGTGTCGGTGCCGTGCCCGACAGGCTCCCAGGGAGGGATTCGATGGCCAGGTCTGACCGTGAACGACCCGCCGAGAGCGGCCCGGGTCGCAACGCCGAGGCGCTGCAGGACGCGCTCGCGTCGATCGAGAAGTCGTACGGCAAGGGCAGCGTGATGCGCCTCGGCGACGGCATGCTGGTGCCGATCGAGGGCATCTCGACCGGCTCGCTCGGCCTGGACCTCGCGGTCGGCGGCCGCGGCTTCCCGCGGGGCCGCGTGGTCGAGATCTTCGGCCCGGAATCGTCGGGCAAGACCACGCTCGCGCTGCACGTCGTCGCGAGCGCGCAGCGCGGCGGCGGCATGGCGGCGTTCATCGACGCCGAGCACGCCCTCGACCCGCAGTACGCGAAGCGGCTCGGCGTCGATCTCGACGCGCTGCTGATCTCGCAGCCCGACCACGGCGAGCAGGCGCTCGACATCTGCGAGACGCTCGCGCGCTCGGGCGCCCTCGACGTGATCGTCATCGACTCGGTCGCGGCGCTCGTGCCGAGGGCGGAGATCGAGGGCGAGATGGGCGATTCGTTCGTCGGCCTGCAGGCGCGCCTGATGAGCCAGGCGCTGCGCAAGCTGACCGGCGTCGTGCACAAGACCGGCACGATGCTGATCTTCATCAACCAGATCCGCGAGAAGATCGGCGTGATGTTCGGCAGCCCCGAGACGACGACGGGCGGCCGCGCGTTGAAGTTCTACGCGTCGGTGCGGATCGACGTGCGGCGCATCGGCACCGTCAAGGGCGGCACCGGGGAGGAAGCGACGGGGGCGCGGACGAAGGCGACCGTCGTCAAGAACAAGATCGCGCCACCGTTCCGCAAGGTGGAGTTCGACATCCTCTTCAACGAGGGCATCAACGAGCTCGGCGAGATCCTCGACATCGGCGTCGACTGCGGGATCCTCAAGCGCAGCGGGACGTGGCTGAGCTACGGCGACGAGCGGCTCGGCCAGGGCCGCGAGCGGGCGCGGGAGTTCCTCGTCGAGCACCCCGACCTGCGCGACCAGATCCGCGCGCAGATCCTGGCGAAGCTCGCACCGCACCTGACGCAGGGGAGCGGTACGCAGGGGAGCGGGGCCCAGGGGAATGGGTCGGCGGAGGGCGCGGCGCAGACGCCGAGCGGCGGTGGCCGGACGCCGGTCGCACCGCTGCCGCGGCCGGCGGTCGCGCGCGGAGGCTCGCGCTTGGCCGCGAGCGGTGATGGGGCTGGTCGCGATGGGAGTGGCCGCGATACCGACGCGAGCGTGGACTCCGACCCTGAAGCGGTCGCCGAGGCCGGCGGTCCCGGTCCCGGTCGCGGGCGCACGGGCGGGGGCCGTTCCGGTCGGGGCGGTGGTTCCGCTGGCGGTGGTTCCGCTGGCGGTGGCGACGATTGAGCGTCGCGCACCGGGCGGCGCCGAGCGACGCCCGGAGCTGCGCTCTTGTGTCGCCGCAGCGGGGCGCTTCGATGGCGGCGATGCGACCGATCCCCGCTGCGGAGATCCGTGAGAGGTTCCTGCGCTTCTTCGAGGAGCGCGGGCACGCCCGGCTGCCGTCCGATTCCCTGGTTCCCGCCAACGACCCGACGCTGCTGTTCACCGGCGCCGGGATGAACCAGTTCAAGGACATGTTCCTCGGGCGGGGGACGCTGCCGCACCGGCGGGTCGCCACGGCGCAGAAGTGCTTGCGGGTCCCCGACCTCGAGAACGTCGGCGCGACGCCCCGCCACCACACGCTGTTCGAGATGCTCGGGCACTTCTCGTTCGGCGACTACTTCAAGCGCGACTGCATCCGCTGGGAGTGGGAGTTCTTCACCGGCGAGCTCGGCTTCCCACCCGAGCAGCTCGTCGTCACCGTCTACGAGGACGACGACGAGGCCTACGCGATCTGGCGCGACGACATCGGGCTCGAGGAGGCGCGCATCTACCGGTTCGGCGAGAAGGAGAACTTCTGGCCCGCGGAGGCGCCGAGCAAGGGACCGAACGGCCCCTGTGGACCCTGCTCGGAGCTCTACTTCGACAAGCAGCCGGGCCAGCCGTTCCCGGTGCGCGAAGGCCTGAAGGCGCTGCCCGACGACCGTTTCGTCGAGGTCGGCAATTGCGTGTTCACGCAGTTCGACCGGCAGGCCGACGGCACGCTGCAGCCGCTGCCGCAGAAGAACATCGACGTCGGCCTCGGCCTCGAGCGCATCGCGGCGGTGCTCGCGCGCGTGCCGAACAACTTCGAGACCGATCTGTTCGTGCCGTACCTGCGCCACCTCGAGCAGGTGACCGGCCGCCGCTACGGTGCCGATGCGCGCGACGACGTGCGCATGCGGCGCATCGCCGACCACGTCCGTGCGGTCGTGTTCTGCATCGCGGACGGCGCGCTGCCGAGCAACGAGAGCCGCGGCTACGTGGTTCGCAAGATCCTGCGCCGCGCTGCGCGCGACGGGTTCGACCTCGGCATCGAGCGACCGTTCCTGTTCGAGATGGTCGACGTCGTCGGCGCGGTGATGGGCGACGCCTACCCCGAGGTCCGCGAGCACGCGCGCCAGTGCCGCTCGCTGATCCGCAGCGAGGAGGAGGGCTTCGCGTCCGTCTACCGCCAGGGCATGAAGCGGCTCGCCGCGTTCCTGGTCGAGCGCGGTGCGAGCGAGGGGCGGCCCGGCGTGCAACGCGGGCAGCGCCCCGAGCTGCTGCAGGGCTCCGGCGAGTTCGCCTTCCAGCTGCACGACACCTACGGCTTCCCGGTCGACATCACGCGCCAGGTGCTGCTCGACCACGGGATGCGCCTCGACGAGGACGGCTTCGAGGCCGCGATGGCCGAGCAGCAGCGCCGCGCGCGCGAGGCGTCGGCGACCAGCGACGCCGTGTTCGCCGAGAGCGTCGGCATGCGCCTGCGCGACCTCGGCGTGTCGCGCAGCCGGTTCGTCGGCTACGAGTTGCTCGAGTGCGACGCGACCGTCGGTGCCGTGCTGAACGACGGGCGCCCGGTCGCGTCGGCCGGCGCGGATGCCGAGGTCGTCGTGGTCGTCGACCAGACGCCGTTCTACGCGCAGGGTGGCGGCCAGGTCGGCGACCGCGGTGAGCTGACCTGGAACGGCGGCCGCGCGGTCGTCGTCGACACCACGCAGCAGGACGGCTTCTGGCTGCACGAGGCCCGCATCGTCGCCGGGACGCTCGCGGCCGGCGTGCGCTGCACGCTCCGCGTCGACGCGGTCGCGCGCCGTGCGACCGAGCGCAACCACACCGCGACCCACCTGCTGCACGCCGCCCTGAAGCACATCGTCGGCCCGCACGTCAGCCAGGCCGGCTCGGAGGTGTCGCCCGAGCGCCTGCGCTTCGACTACACGCACGGCGAGCGACTGACCGACGAGCAGCTCCGCGCCGTCGAGGACGAGGTCAACGACGTCGTGTTGTCGGCCACGCCGGTCGTGCCGCAGATCCGTCGGCTCGAGGAGGCGCGCGCCGCCGGCTTCGTCGCGATGTTCGGCGAGAAGTACGGCGAGCAGGTGCGGACGCTGAGCGTCGGCGACTACTCGAAGGAGCTGTGCGGCGGCACGCACGTCCGGAACTCCGGCAACATCGGTGCATTCCGGATCGTGTCCGACTCGGCGATCAGCGCGGGCACGCGGCGCATCGAGGCGATCACCGGGTTCGCGAGTCTGGACGCGTCGCGGCGCGACCGGCAGCAGGTCGCCGAGCTCGGGCAGCTGCTGAAGGCGCAGGCCGGCGAGGTGATCGGGCGCGTGCGATCGCTGCTCGACGAGGGCAAGCGGTTGCGCAAGGAGCTGCAGGCGGCCCGCGCTGCCGACCTGGGTGCGCTCGCGCAGCAACTCGAAGCAGGCGTGCAGACCCACGGCGGCGTGCGGACGGCGGTGTTCACGAGCGCCGGCCTCGACACCAAGGAGGTCCAGGAGCTGCTGACGCGCGTCCGCGACCGCCTCGAGCCGTTCGCTGGCGTCGTGTTCGCACCGGGGGACGACGGCGTGATCGTCGCCGCCGCGGTGTCGAAGGCGGTCGCCGGCCGGCTGCGGGCGGGCGACCTCGTCAAGGAGCTCGCCGGCCTGCTCGGCGGGGGCGGCGGCGGTCGCCCGGAGCTCGCGCAGGGCAAGGGACGCGACGCGAGCCGGCTTCCCGAGGCGGTCGGGCGCGCCGGCGAGCTGCTGGCGTCGCTCGCCTGCTGACGCCGCGCGCCGCGCCGATCCGGCGTTGACCGGGCGGCGCGTGGCGCTATGCTCTCGCGCCCCTTTCGCCGATCCGTCGCTCCAGAGCTCCGCGTGCGCGGGGCGGGACGGCCCCGGCACAGCGGAGTCGAACATGGCAGTCCCCAAGAGACGGGTCAGTCGCTCGCGGCGCGGCAACCGCCGCCGCAACCAGGGCGTCCCTGCGGCGGAGCTGGTGAAGTGCGCGCACTGCAGCACGATGATCCGGCCGCACCACATCTGCCCGTCCTGCGGCCACTACCGCAAGAAGGGCGCGATCATCGCCACGCGCGCGTCGTCGTGATCCGGTCGTCGGTCTGATCCGGGCGTCGCTCTGATCCGGGCGTCGGTCTGATCCGGGCGTCGGTGTGACCCCGACGTCGGCCTGACGCGCGCGGTGCCGGCGCGCGCCGACTCCGGCGCAGCCCCGTCGCGTGGGGCTCGTGCGGCGGTGTCGCGGATCGCTTGCCGTGCGGCCCTCCGCTCGGCATTCTCGTCCCACCGATGCGGCCGGGCCGCGCGCCCACCCCACCCTCGCCGCGCCGAACTCCGTGCGTCGTCCGCCGCACGGTGCCCCCTGGCCGAGCCGCGCAACCCGGCGCTCGCCGATCTCCCCGAGCGGACCGCTTCCGAACTTGGCTCGAATCGCACTGGACACGATGGGTGGCGACCATGGCCCGGCGGCCGTCGTCGCCGGGGCCCGGTTGGCCGTGGAGCGCGGTGACGTGCGCGCCGAGGACGTCGTCCTCGTCGGCCCCGCCGCGCGCGTCGACGCGGCGCTCGCCGAGCGCGCCGCCGACCGCAAGGGTGACGACCCGCTCGCCGCGGCCAGGAGACACGATGCCCCCGACGAGCTGTCGGGGCGCGAGACCCCGGTCGAGGCGATGCGCCGGCTGCCGCGCAACAGCGTCGCCGAGGGCATCGGGCTCGTGAAGGCCGGCCAGGCCGACGCGTTCGTCAGCGCCGGCAATACCGGGCTCGTCGTCGCGTCCGCGACGCTCGGACTCCGCTGCCTCGAGGGGATCCGCCGGCCGGGGATCGCCGTGACGATCAACGGCGAGCGTGGCCCGTTCACGCTGATCGACGTCGGCGCCAATCCGCAGCCGAAGGCAATCGACATGCTGCACTACGCCGTGATGGGATCGGCCTACGTGCACGATGCGCTCGGCGTGCAGGAGCCGCGCGTCGGCCTGATGAACATCGGCTCGGAGGACAAGAAGGGCAATCCGCTGGTGCGGGAAGCGCGCGAGCTGCTCCGCAATGCGCGCTCGAACTTCCGCTTCGTCGGCAACATCGAGGGTGTCGACGTATTCTCCGGCGTCTGCGACGTCATCGTCAGCGATGGCTTCACCGGCAACGTGCTCTTGAAGGTCAGCGAGGGCTGCGCCGAGTACATGCTGCGAGCGATGGCGCGGCTGATGGGCGAGGTCGGGATCGAGCAGCAGCAGCTCGGCCGCGTGGTCGGCCGCATGAAGCAGGACGTCGACTACTCCGAATACGGTGGTGCGCTGCTGCTCGGCGTCGAGGGCATCGTCACGATCTGCCACGGGCGCTCCGAGGCACCGGCCTTCGCCAACGCGATCCGCTTCGCGGCGCGTGCCGTCGGCGCGCGGGTGAACTCCCACATCGTGCGCTTCGCGCGGCAGCTCGAGAGTGCGGGTGCAACCGAGGGGAAGACCCCAGGCGTGCAGACCGACCCGGCTTGAGGTGCTGAGATGACCGACCCGTCGATCACACCGCGGCCTCGGCCGGCCGGCGCGCTCCGCCGTGTCGGGATCGCCGGGCTCGGCCACTACGTTCCCGAGCGCCGGCTGACGAACGCCGAGCTCGAGCGCGCGGTCGACACGAGCGACGAGTGGATCGTCCAGCGGACCGGCATCCGCGAACGGCGCATCGCGGCGCCCGGCGAGCTCGCCAGCGAGATGGGGGCGCGCGCGGCGCTCGAGGCTCTCGCCGACGCCGGCATCGGCGCAGGCGCCGTCGATCTGCTGCTGTGCGCCACGGTGACGGGCGACTACATCTTCCCGGCGACCGCCTGCGAGATCGCGCATCGCATCGGCGCGCCGCAGGCGGGGGGCTTCGACATCGGCGCAGCCTGCAGTGGCTTCGTGGTCGGCGCGCAGACCGCGGCACAGTTCATCGCGACCGGCGCCTACGAGACGGTGCTGGTGGTCGGGGTAGAGAAGCTGAGTGCCATCGTCGACTACATGGACCGCGGCACCTGCGTCATCTTCGGCGACGGCGCCGGGGCCGCGGTCTTCACGACACTCGAGCGCGCCGGCCGGGGCGAGTACCTGGGCGGCAGCAGCGGCATGCGCGGCGGCGAGGCCGATGCGCTGAGCCTTCCGGCCGGAGGCACGAAGTCGCCGGCGACGTTCGACACCGTCGAGCGTCGCGAGCACTTCGTGCGCATGCAGGGCCGGCAGATCTATCGGTTCGCGGTCACGACCTTCGTCGACCTGGTCGAGAAGGCACTGGCGCCGTACGGCGACGACGAGCTGGGTCTCGTGGTGCCGCACCAGGTCAACCTGCGGATCATCGAGAGCGCCGCGGAGCAATGCGGGCTACCGATGGACCGCGTGTTCGTGAACATCGACCGCTATGGCAACACCTCGGCGGCGTCGGTGCCGCTCGCGCTGTACGAGGCGCGTGCGGCAGGCCGTCTCGTGCCGGGCAAGCTCGTCTGCTGCGTCGCGTTCGGCGCCGGACTCACCTGGGGCCACGTGCTGCTGCGCTGGTGAGCGCCGCGTGACCCGCCTCGGAATGCACCGATGACCAATCCGAATGCTCCCCTGACCGGCCGGCGTGCCGTGGTGACCGGCGCGTCGCGCGGCATCGGCCGCGCGATCGCCGTCGAACTCGCTCGCGGCGGGGCGCACGTGCTGTGCGTGTCCACCCGCGCGGGTGGCTGCGACGACACGCTGCGCGAGATCGCTGCGGCCGGTGGCAGCGGTGAGGCGTTCGCGGCCGACGTGTCGAACCCCGACGCGATCGCCGCGCTCGTCGACAAGATCGTGTCGGGCGGCGCGCCGAGCATCCTCGTCAACAACGCCGGAGTGACGAAGGACGGCTCGTTCCTGCGCATGACGGCTGCCGACTTCGACCAGACAGTCAACGTCAACCTGCGCGGGGCGTTCCTGCTCAGCCAGGCGCTGATCCGCTCGATGACGAAGGCACCGTCACCGCGCATCGTGTTCGTCGGGTCGGTCGTCGGGCTGACCGGCAACGCCGGCCAGGCGAACTACGCGGCGAGCAAGGCCGGGCTCGTCGGGCTGGCGCGGTCGATCGCCAAGGAGTTCGGCTCGCGCGGCCTGACCGCGAACGTGGTCGCTCCCGGGTTCATCGAGACCGACATGACCGCGAACCTCCCCGAGAAGGTCCGCGAGCAGATCCTCGCTTCGGTCGCGCTGCGCCGGCTGGGCACACCGGCCGACGTGGCTGCCGTGGTCGCCTTCCTCGCGAGTGACGCGGGGGCGTACGTCACCGGGCAGGTGCTCGTCGTCGACGGAGGCATGACGATCTGAGCCGCGCAGCGGGCCGCTCGGCCCGGACTTCGGACGCCGCGGTGCGGCTTCCGAACGGAGTGTGGACGCGTCCACCGCCGCTCAAGATTCCCGCCGATTCGCGCCGCGAACACTGGACAACCCGCTTCGCGGCGGCAAATTCGCTGACTTCACACCATCAACCCCCAAGCCATTCGAGAGGTCGAATCGTGTCGCAAATCGAGGAGCGCGTCATCAAGATCGTCTGCGACAAGCTCGGCACCAGCGCCGACAAGGTCACGATGGAGACGCACTTCATCAACGATCTGGGTGCGGACTCGCTGGACACCGTCGAGCTCGTCATGGAGTTCGAGGACGCGTTCGGGGTGAACATCCCCGACGAGGATGCCGAGAAGATCGAGCGCGTCGGCGACGCCGTGAAGTACATCCAGGACAAGACCTCCTGACGCTGCCACCGGAGCGGATCGTGCGGCCCGCAGCACCGCCAGCCCGCGGGGTCACGGTCGCGTCCGGATCCGCCGGACCTGCTGGTCGGCGGGCCGGCGTATGCATTCGGCGTCGACGGCGGCCTCGCATCGCCCGCAGCGAGGTCCGCGCGGTCCGTCGCTGCCGCAGTGCGCGGAACTCCGCGTCGAGCTGGGCAGGAGCTGGCGGAGCAGGAGCCGGCGCAACAGGAGCCGGCGCAACAGGAGCCGGCGGAACAGGAGCCAGCGGAACAGGAGCAGGGACATGAGCAGACGTCGCGTCGTCGTCACCGGCCTCGGGGTCGTCACCCCGCTCGGCCTCGATCTCGAATCCACCTGGGATGCGTTGCTCGCCGGGCGCTCGGGAGCCGCGCCGATCACGTCGTTCGACGTTTCGGAGCACCCGACGAAGTTCGCGTGCCAGGTGCGCGACTTCGATCCCGCCGCGCACTTCTCGGTTCCCGACACGCGCAAGCTCGACGTGTACACGCAGTACATGCTCGTCGCGGGCAAGGAGGCCCTCACGCGCTCCGGGCTCGACCTCGACCGCGAGGACCGCACGCGGGTCGGCTGCATCCTGGGCACCGGCATCGGTGGCATCCAGGAACTCGAGAAGACCAAGGAGCTGTTCCTCGAGCGCGGTCCGCGGCGCGTCAGCCCGTTCTTCATCCCCAAGATGATGTCCAATGCGCTCGCCGGCGAGTCGGCGATCCGATTCGGACTGGAAGGGACCTGCTTCGCGACGTCCTCGGCCTGCGCGAGCGCCGGCCATGCGATCGGCATGGCGTTCCGTGCGGTCCAATGGGGTGAGTGTGACGTGATGTTGACCGGCGGCAGCGAAGCCGCGACGACGGCGCTGTCGCTCGCGGGCTTCTGCTCCCTGAAGGCTCTGTCGACGCGCAATGACGAGCCGACCCGCGCATCCCGGCCGTTCGATCGCGATCGCGACGGCTTCGTGATGGGTGAGGGCGCGGGAGCGCTCGTCATCGAGGAGCTCGAGCACGCGAAGGCGCGCGGCGCGACGATCCTGGCGGAGCTGGTCGGCTACGGGTCGACCGACGACGCGTTCCACATCACCGCTCCCGACGACGAGGGCAAGGGCGCGTGCCGCGCGATCCAGCAAGCCCTCCGCGACGGCGGACTGACGCCGGAGCGCATCGGCTACATCAACGCGCACGGCACGAGCACCTCGCTGAACGACAAGATCGAGACGCTCGCGATCAAGAAGGTGCTCGGCGCCCACGCCCACGAGCTGCACGTCTCCTCGACCAAGTCGATGGTGGGGCACCTGCTCGGTGCGTCCGGTGCTGTCGAGCTGGTGTTCACGGCGCTCGCGATCGAGCGAGGCCAGCTTCCGCCGACGATCAACTACGAGACTCCCGATCCGGACTGTGACCTCGACTACGTGCCCAACGAGGCACGCGAGGTGCGCGTCGACGCGGCGCTCAGCAACTCGCTGGGCTTCGGCGGGCACAACACCTGTCTGGCCCTGGCGCGCTTCGAGGGCTAGGATCGCGGCTCCAGGATCTGCCGTCCGCCGCAGGCCGTGTGCGAGGCCGGTCGATGCCGTCCCGCCCGCGGCGTGACCCCTCTCCGACTTCTCCAAGGTCGAATCGTGAAGAAGAAGTTTCGCGACCTCCTCCACGCCTACAAGGTCGACGCGCACCGCATCACGCACAGCGGGCTCGACGACGGTTCCCAGGAGCAGCTTCGGAAGTGCATCAGGGAGACTCTCGAGCAGCCCCTGGAGTTCCATTTCCACAAGGAGCCCAGCCCCGAGCGCCTGGAGACCTTCGCGATGATCAAGAACTACACGACCGAGGCGGTGCTGCCTCCGGTCGTGGAGAAGATCATGCGTCGCGTCGTCCAGCTCGAGCGGCAGCAGAAGCTGCTGGTCGAGTTGATGGACGGGCTGCTGGAGGCGATCTCCGAGGATCTGCAGGCGGCCGAGGCGCGGGCCGCGGCGGGCCCGCAGGGCGCGTCCTGACGGACGGCGCAGGAGGCCGCTCCGATGACGAGCGCCGGCACGCACGCAGGTGATCGCCCGCTGCGAGTCGCGGTGCTCGGCGGTGGGCCCTCGCTCGAGCACGACGTCTCGATCGCTTCGGCGCGGGAGGTGTGCCGGCATCTCGACCCCGCGCGCTACGCGTGCCGGCCCGTTCGGATCGACCGTGACGGGGTCTGGCGCGTCGCCCCGCGCGACGACGCGCGGTTCGACCTGGCGGCGGAGGGGGTCGCGCGGCGTCCCGGTGCCGCCATCGATGCGCTGCTCGACGAAGCGCACATCGATGTCGTGTTCCCGGCATTGCACGGCGCGTTCGGCGAGGACGGACGTGTGCAGGCGCTGCTCGATCTGTACGGGATCCGCTACGTCGGCGCGGGCGTCGCGGCGTCGGCGGTCGCGATGGACAAGCTCCGCACGCGCGAGTGCCTCACCGCGCACGGTCTGCCGATGGGCCGTGCGCTGACGTTCCCCGCACGGGTGGACGCAGTGACCGTCGCCGAGCGCGTCGCGACCGCGCTCGGCTTCCCGTGTTTCCTGAAGATCGACGTGTCCGGCTCGAGCTTCGGCGTGCAGCGCGCCGACAGCGCTGCCGACGTCGCGTCGTTCGTCGCCGAACACGCGAGTGCACGGCTGGTCGCCGAGGCGGCCTTGCGCGGTGAGGAGATCAGCGTCCCGGTGCTCGAGGACCTCGCGTCGGGTCAGCCGCAGCCCTTGCCGCCGGTCGGTATCTACCCGATCGCCGAAGAGGGCTACTTCTCGGTGCGGGCGAAGTACGAGGCCGGTCGCTGTGACGAGGTCGTGCCGCCACGCGGGCTCGATGCGGAGATGCTCCGCACGGTCGGCGAACTCGCGGTGCGCGCGCACGTCGCGCTGGCCTGTCGTCACGTGTCGCGCACCGACATGATCGTCACCGCGGACGGCCCGCGCATCCTCGAGGTCAACACATTGCCCGGCATGACCTCGGCGAGCCTGCTGCCGAAATGCGCGGCCGCGGCGGGCCTGTCGTTCCCCGCGCTGCTCGATCGCCTCGTCCAGCTCGCGCTCGCGGAGCGCTGAGGTCGGCATGCGCGCCGCGCAGGACGCCGGGACCGCCGCGGGCCGCGCAGTGGAGGCTGGGCACGACGATCTGTTGACGCGGATCGCGGCCGAGCCGGCGCTCTTGCAGATCATCCTGCTGGCGCTGCTCGGCGCCGCGCTCGTCGCACTCTGGCTGCGCGCTCGCGCACTGGTGCGCGAGAGCCGCCGGCGGCGGGCGCTGCGCGAGTTCCTGCTCGGCGTGGAGCAGGTGTCGAGCGAGGATTTCGGCGCCGCTGCGCGGCGGCTCGGCCGCGTCGTGCGCGACGATCCGCGCCACGGTGCCGCACGGCTGTGGCACGCGCTCGCGCTGCTCGAGATCGGCGAGGCGCCGGCTGCGCATCGCGAGCTCGTGCAGCTGCGCAGCAGCGACGCGCACGTCGCGGTGCGCAGCGACGTCGCGATCGCCGGCGCGCTGCTCGAGGTCGGCCGGCCGGCCGAGGCGCTCGAGCACGCGGTCCGCGCGGTGCGCGCGGCGCCCGACGCCGCGGCAGCCCGCGAGGTCCTCGCCGACGTGCAGGCCGCGCTCGCCGGCGCCGAGGGGACGACCGCGCACGCCGCCGAGCCCGGCGCGCTCGTCGCGCTGGGCGCGGCAGGGGACCTGAGCCTCGTCGCGGCGGGGCCGCTGGTGGCGATGCCGCGCCGCGATCCTGCCGAGCTGGCGCTCGTCGCGCGGCTGGACTCCGCCGCGCGGATCGCGGATGCGCTGGAGGCCAACCCGGTGCACGTGCGCCGGCTGTGCGACGCGCTGGCTGGCGGTGACCGCGAAGCGCTCGGCGAGCTCGCCGCGCTCGGTGCGCGCACGGTTCCCGAGCTCCTCGCGCGCGCCGCGGCGGCTCCCGGGGACCGGCGCTGGATCGAGGCGCTCGCCCGGCTCGGTGCGGAGGTCGTGCCAGCGATCGTCGAGGCGTGGCGGCACGCCGACCCGCGCGGACCGGTGCGCGCCACTGGGGTGCGCGTGCTGGCGGGCGTCGGTCGCGCGCTCGGCCCGGTCGCGCAACCGGCCTTCGCGGAGCTCGTCGAGACCGCCGATCGCGAGCTGCGCAAGGCGGCGATCGACTACCACGTGGCGCTCGGCGACGTGGACGCCTTCGACGGCGTGCTCGACGTGTGCTCGCCGCTCGAGATCCTGCAGCGCTTCGAGGAGATCGACGCCAGCGAGCTGGCGCTGTTCCTCGGCGCGTTGCCCGCCGGTCACGTGCTGCTCGACGTGCTGCTCGCCGAGGGGGCCTTCACGCGCGACGCCGTGTTGCTGGCCGCGATCGGCTTCGCGGCGGACCCGAGCCCGCTCGAAGCGCTGCTGCTGCGACGGTCGCCGGGCGGCGACGTCGTGCGCGACATCGTCGCGGCGCTCGCCGACCCGGCCCGCGCGGCGAGCGCGGGGCGGATGCTCGACGGACTCGGCGAGGCCGGCCGCGAGCAGCTCGTCGCCGTGTTCGCGGATCTCGACCGACCCGCCGAGGTGCGTTCGGAGGCGCGACGGCGATTGCTCGCCGCAGGTGCCCGGATCGTGCCGAGGCTCTGCGATGGCTTCGGCGCGGTGCCGGGCGCCGCCGACCGGGACATCCTCGGCCTGATCGTGTCGATCGGAGCGGACGCGATCCCACCGCTGCTCGACGCCTACCGCGCAGGTGGCGTGCTCGAGCGCTTCGCGAAGCCGCTGCGGCGGCGGCGCACGCATCGACGGGACGTGATCGTCCGAGCGCTCGGTCGGATCGGTGGGCCGTCCGCGCGCCGCGCGCTCGCGGAGCTCGAGCAGCGCGAGACGGACGCCGATCTGCGCCTGCGGCTGATGCAGACTCTGCACCGGATCGACCGGCCGGACGAGAGCAGCGAAGGAGGACGCGTTGGCGGAATCGCGTAGCTCCCTGCTGCGGCGTGCGCTCGGCGCGCTGGTGCGGCATCCGCGCCGCCTGCTGTGGCTCGCGGTCGCCGTGGCGGTCATCGTCGCGTTGGCGCTGCTCGCGCCGGCGCTCGGCGTGCTCGGCACCGTCGCCGACGGTATCGTCCGCGCGCTCGACCCGCTGGTCCGCACGCCGACCGGCCGGCTCGTGCTGCTGAACCTGCTGCTGTTCGGGCTGGGGGTCTACCTGCTGCGGACGCTGCGGGCGAGCTGGCGTGCTCTGCGCGGCGACCTCGCGATGCGGCGCCACCTGCGCGCCGTCGATGCCCTCGTAGGCGGGGACTCCGCCACGGCGGCCCGACTCCTCGCGCGCGTCGCGCGGCACGGAGAGGTCGCCCCTGCGTCCTACCCGGCGCTGGCGTCGGACGCGGCGCTGAAGCTCGCACGGCTCGAGCTCGAGCGCGGCGACGCGCGGCGTGCGTTGCGTCGCGTGCTCGACATCGTGCCGGCGGAGCTGCCCGACGAGCTGGCACGGTCGCATGCGCAGCTCCGGCTGCGCGCCGAATGGGCGCTGGGCGAGACGCTGCCCGACGAGCTGGCCCGCGCGCTGCGCGAGGCGCTCGACCGGCACGCCGACGACCTGCCGCTGTGGCGGCTGTGCGCCGAGGTCCGCCGCGCGGCGGGCGACCTCGCCGGTGCGGTCGCGGCACGCGAGCGCGCGCACGAGCTGGCGCCCGGACCGCGGGCACGCCGCCGCGCACTGGCGGCGCTCGTCGACGAGCACCTGTTCGCCGCCGAGCGCCTGGCGAGCCGTGAGCGCCCCGACCTGGACGCCGCCCAGATGCACGCGCGCCGCGCTGCGGAGCTCGCCCCGGACGATCCGCGCCCGAGCCTTGCCCTCGGTGATCTCGCGGCACGGCGCGGCGCGATCCGCGATGCGGTCGCGGCGTTCGGCGCGAGCCCGTCCGACGCCGGTCTCGAGCGCGTCGCCGAGCTGCTCGACGCGCAGCCCGACGCGCTGTCGCCCCGCGAGCTGCTCGAGCTGGCACCGAGCACCGGCGCGATCGGCCTCGCCGCATCGCTCTACCTGCACGCCGGCGACCGCGACGCCGCCCTCCGCGCGGTCCGCCTGACACGCGCCCGCTGCATTCCGCCACCCTGGCTCGCCGAGCGCCTCGCCGCGATCGACACCGCCTGCCGCAGACCGTCCGCAGGGTCCGGCGAGCGCCGGCTTCCGTACGACCCGGACAGACGCTAGCCTCTCCGGTCCGTGCACCCGGCCGGAGTGGCGGAATTGGCAGACGCGGCGGATTCAAAATCCGCTTTGGGTAACTCCAAGTGCGGGTTCGAGTCCCGCCTCCGGCAACGACCGCGGTCGTGTCCGCGACCTCGTCGCGCTCCCTCGCATGCCGAGCGCGCGACTCCGGATCCCCGCCATGCGCGCCTGGCTCGAGACCTTCACCGTCGCATTGCGCCTCGGGCTGACGTCGTTCGGGGGACCGGTCGCACACCTCGGCTACTACCGCGACGAATACGTGCGCCGGCGTGCGTGGCTGGGCGACCGCGACTATGCGGACCTCGTCGCGCTGTGCCAGATGCTGCCGGGGCCGACCAGCAGCCAGGTCGGCTTCGCGGTCGGGGTACGGCGCGCCGGACTCCTCGGCGGCGTCGGTGCCGCGCTGGGGTTCACGTTGCCATCGGCGCTGCTCATGGGGTCGTTCGCGGCCTGGGTGGGGGCGCCGGGCGGCGGTGCGCTGGTCGGCATGAAGGCGGCGGCGGTCGCGGTGGTCGCCAACGCCGTCGCCGGCATGGCGCGGGCGCTGTGCCCCGACCGCGCGCGGCTGACGCTCGCGGTCGGAGTGGCGGCTGCACTCGCGCTGGCACCGGGGCCGTGGGCGCAGGTGCTGGCGATCGCGATCGGCGCGCTGTGCGGGATCGTCTGGCTGCCCGGCGCGGGCGAGGACGACGCACCGGATCCCGCGAGCCGCACGGGCAGCCTGCGCGCGACCGTGCTTTGGGCGGTCGCGTTCGCGGCGCTCCTGGCGGTGCCGGCGGTGGTCGCGCGGGCGACGGGCTCGGAGCTCGCGGCGCGCTTCGATCTGTTCGCGCGCGCCGGCTCGCTCGTGTTCGGTGGTGGCCACGTGATCCTGCCGCTGCTCGAGGTCGACGTGGTGCGCGGCGGGCTCGTCGACCGCGACACGTTCCTCGCCGGCTATGGCGCAGCGCAGGCGCTGCCGGGACCGCTGTTCACGTTCGCCACGTTCCTCGGCGTCGCGTCCGCCGATGGGGGGACGGGCGCCGCCGTGCTCGGCGGGCTGCTGGCGACCGTCGCCATCTTCGTTCCCGGCCTGCTGCTGGTCCTCGCCGCATTGCCGGTCTGGGACCGCCTGCGGCACGCGCGACGCCTGCGCCGGGCGCTGGCCGGCGCCAATGCGGCCGTCGTCGGGCTGCTGCTCGCGGCGCTCTACGATCCGGTCTGGCAGGCCGGCGTGCGCGGCGCCGGGAGCTTCGCGGTCGCACTGGGGGCGTGGGTGGCATTGTCGCAATGGGGAGCGCCGGCGTGGGCGGTCGTGATCGGGGCCGCGGCGCTCGGAGCCGGGCTGCTCGAGCGGTGACCGCTACGGCGCAGCGGGATCAGCGGAACGCGCGCAGGCGCGACCAACGGACCGCGGGCCAGTCGAGGGGCGGAGCGGTCGGCACCAGCTGGGGGGCGGTCGGTGCGACAGCGGGAAGGCACAGCCACGGTCCGCCGGCACGCAGCTCGGCGAGCGACAGCAGGTCGCCGGCGTCGGCGAGCGTGGTCGCCGGCGCGAGGCGGTGCGCGTCGGCGTCGAGCTCCAGCACGCCGGCTGTCGTCGCGACGAGCACGCGCTGCGGACCCGGCAGCCAGCAGAGGTCGCGGCCCTGCCCGGTCGCCGGCAGGGCGGTGCGCCAGCGTTCGGTCCAGGCGGCGGCGCCCGGCACGAGGCCGACCAGCTCGCGGGCACCGAGCGCGCACAGCTCGCCGCGCGCGGGGTCCCAGCACAGCGCGGCGGCGCCGTCGAGCGTGACCGTCGCGAGCGGCGGGCTCCGCTTGCCGGCGACGGGGGCGAGCAGCAGCACGCGGCCGTCGGACGCCACCGCGAGGCGGCCGTCGGGCAGCCTCTCGACGGCGGCCGGCGTGCCGTCGACCCGGGTGACGAGCTCGAGCGAGCGATCGGCGACGCGCACCACGAACACGGCACCGCCGCCGGCGGCGGCGAGCAGGGAGCGGCCGGCGTCGATGCACTTCACGTCGCACGGATCGTCGAACCAGGCGACCTGCTCCTCGCGCAGGCCGTCGGCGTCGCGGGGCGACCACTCCCAGCGCTGTGCGCCGGGACCATCGGCGGCGACCAGCGTGTCGAGCAGCAGCAGGCGTGGCGCCTCGGTGTCGCAGGCGACCGCGAGGCCGAGGTCGCGCACTTCGCGGCGCCGGGCGAACAGCCAGTCGAGCGCGCCGGCCTCGATGGCGTAGGCGGCGTTCCAGGCGCCGTGGCCCTCGGCCGGCAGCTCGGTATAGAGCGGCGCGCCACCCGCCGCGCGCACGGCAGCGACCATCCGGCGCGTGTAGTCGACCGGCACGACCGGATCCGCCGCGCCGTGCCAGGTCCACAGCGGCAGGTCGGCGAGACGCTCGGCGCGGGCGGGATCGCCGCCGCCGCAGATCGGCAGCAGCGCGGCGAAGCGCTCGGGCTCCGCGCAGGCGAGCGACCAGGCGCCGAACCCGCCCATCGACAGTCCGGTCAGGTAGACGCGGTCGGGGTCGCACGGCTCCTCGGCGAGCGTCCTGGCGAGGGCGGCGCGGGCGACGTCGAGGTAGCGCGCATCGCCGGTGTGCTCACCGTCCGTCGCGTTCCAGGCGACGTCCACCCAGCGCTCGCCGCGCGGGCACTGGGGGGCGATCACGATCGTCCGGTAGCGCTCGCGGTAGGCCTCGCGCGCCATGCGCTCGGGGAAGTGGCGGACCTGCTCGACATTGTCGTCGCCGCGCTCGCCGGCGCCGTGCAGGAACAGCACGACGGGCAGCCGTTCGTCCGGCCCGATCGTCGCGGGGAGCAGCAGGCGATAGGCGAACGTGCGTCCGGCGAGCGGGCCGGTCTCGATCGTCACCTGCCGGGCGACGAGGCCGCGCGCCCGATCGAGGTCCGACTGGGCGAGCGCACAGCCGGCGCCGAATGCCGCGAGTGCAAGGACGCCGAACGTGCGGGGAGCGAGCGTGGACATCGGCCGCGATCGTAGCGCGGCGGTCCGCTCAGGCGCCGGACTCGACGAGCCCGCTGCGCGCATCGAGCCGCAGGTCGCCGCCGGCGATCGCCTCGCGCAGGAGTCGGGCGCCGAGCCCCCAACCCGCACCGGTGTGATCGCTGAAGTCGTTCAGCAGCACGTCGCGTTGCACCGCACCGCCGTGCCCCGCGACCAGTGCGCACAGCGTCGCGACGGTCGCGCGGTCGTGGCCCGACTCGCGCGCGTCCACCTCGTCGCCCGCGCCCGCGCAGCACGGCTCGACGTTGGTGCCGCAATGGGCGCACTGGCCGTGGCCGTGAACGCGGACGAGCTGCAGGGTCACGCCACAGGCCGGACAACGCTCGGCCGCGGGGCGGGGCGGAGCGTCGTCGGGCGGGGTCACGACGACACGACCGACAGCTCCTCGTCGATCTCGACCTGCAGCAGGTTCTGGATCGCCATCAGCGTGCCGGCGATCGAGCTCGGGCACGAGCCGCAGGCACCCTGGTAGCGGATCAGCAGCGTCTTGCCCTCGAGACCGACGACCTCGAGCCCGCCGCCGTCGTTGGCGAGCGCCGGTCGCACGCGGTCGTCGAGCAGCTCGTTGATCCGGCGGAACAGGTCCTGGCGCTCGGGGTCGAGCGCACTGGGCTCGAAGCCACGGTCGGCAGCGGTCGCGTGGCTCGCGGCGATCCGGCCGAGCGGCGCGGCGGTCGACTCGATCGCGACGCGGGCCGCCTGCCGCGCGCCATCGAGATCCGCGCCGGGCTGCATGCTGACGGTCACGAAGTGGTCGCAGAAGAAGACCGTGTCGACGCGCGCGATCGCGAACAGCTTCTCGGCGAGCTCGTGGCCCTTCGCGTCGGCCGCGCGGGTGTAGTTGCGCGTGCCGTCGAACAGCCGGGCGTCACAGATCAGCTTGAACGCGTTCGGATTCGGCGTGCTCTCGATGCGCTCGACGCGCGCCGCGCCGGCGACCGCGACCCCGCCGGCGACCGGGCCGGCCGGCAGCGCCGGCGCGCCCTCGATCGCGCGTGTCGAGGCCTCGTGCACCGCCCGCCAGTCGGCGTCGTTGCTCATCTGGACGGTCGCCGCGCGGCCATCCAGCACGAGCCCGACCACGCCGTCGATCGCCAGGATCCGTTCCGCGAGCGGGTTCCCGGTCGCCTCGGCGGGCGAGCCGTAGCGGCGTGGCGCCGCGCTCAACGGTCCGTCGCAGACGAACTTGAACTCGTTGGGGTTGGGAGTCGGTTGGATGCTCTGGACCTGGACCATCGGCGATCTGTGCGTGAAAGAGCCCCAAACTAGTGCGGCTGCCGGGGGGTCGCAACAGCGCCCGATCGCGCGGCCCGGCGATCGCCTGATGTAAAAATCGTACGCGGTACGGATCGGAAGCTAGTGGACGAGCTTGGGGCCGAGGGGGGCGGTGGTCAGGAAGGCGGCACCGTTGATGCCGCCGGCGCCGACGTGGTCGACGACGCGGAGGACCAGGCGGTGGGTGCGGCCGGGCTGGACGAAGGGCGCGACGTCGACGGTGGTGCGCGTCAGCCAGACGGTCTCGCCGGTCGCCGGGTCGCCGAAGTGTGCGATCTCACGGCCATCCAGGAACAGGTGGTAGGAGTCGTCGACACCCTCGAAGACGAGGTGGATCGGCGCGGCGGTCGACCAGCCGGCGGGGATCGTGACGTCGCGGCGGTACCAGGCGACGCCGTCGTACTGCGGGATGCCCTCCGCCTCCCAGTGGCGACCGGCGTGGATCGGTCGCCAGGCGGCGCCGGCGTGGTCGCCGCCGTCGGCCCAGCCCTCGCCGCGGCCGCGGTCGCGCGGATCGACCGCGATCTCCCAGTCGATCAGGTCGAGCTGCTGGCCGGTCAGCGCGCCGCGCAGCGCGGCGATCGTCTGGTCGGTCAAGCCGCGCACCGGAGCGGGCCCGGTGGCGAGCGTGGCGACGAGTTGCTCCAGGACGTAGCGGCCGGCCGGCGAGTCGTGGTCCAGCACGGTCGCGCCGAGCCGGCCCGCGCCGAGGCGCGCGGTGAACGCCAGCGCGTAGCGATCGACGCGATCGAGGTCGTGCGTGTCCCAGAACGCCAGCACCGGATCGACCTCGTCGGCGAACGGCTCCCATTGCATGACGCGGCCGTCCTCGAGGTCGAACGCCTGCAGGTGCTCGAGGAAATCGGGTGGACAGGTGGCGTGGATCGGGTGCGGCGGTGCGAACGGAGCGCCGCGCAGGAACCACAGTCCGCGCGTCAGCAGGCTGCCCTTGCGGTCGCCGGCCAGCAGCAGCACGCGGGCGCCGGCGCGAACGTCGGCCACCGTGTCCGCGTCGAGGTGATCGACGATGCGCACGCGTGGATCGAGGCCGCTGCTCGCGGCGGGGAACACCCATAGGTCCCACGCATTGTGCGTCGCGGCGCCGTGCTCTGCGCCACCGCCCGTGAGCGTCGCCTCGACGCGCACGCGGCGCGGCCGGGGAGCGGCGAGCGCCGCGCCGGGCACCTGCAGCACGAAGCGCCCCGACACGCTGCCGGGCTCCAGCGCGACGCCGGTGAACGTACGCTCGACACCGATCTCCGGCACGGTGAGCCGCAGCGTCCCGCGCAGCGGCGCGGCGCCCGAGTGGGCGATCCGCACCGGGACCGCCAGTGGACCGCTCGTCATCGGGAACGCCTGCCGGTCGTCGTCGGTGTCGAGGCAGATCATGGTGTCGCCGTGCCAGCGCCATTGCTCCGGCGTCCATTTGAGGTCGCCGAAGTCGTCGATGAAGCCCATGCGACACTTGGTGATGTCGCGGACGACAGACAGCACGTAGCCGGCGTCGGGCAGCGTCTGGCGGATGCGCTCGATCTGGTACTTGCGGTTGCGCAGCGAGTACTCGATGGACTCGGGCAGCAGGGCGCGCGCCTCGTCCGGGCCGAAGCTCGCCGCGATCCAGTCACGGAACGCGTTCTGCGCCGCGAGGCCCCACGGCGTCCACCAGGCGTCCTTGGGGTAGCGCGCGACCTGCCAGCGATCGAGATCGAGCCAGGTGTCCGACGTGATGCACTCGCCGAGCAGCAGCGGCTTCGCCCCGCGCTCGGCAATGTACTGCCGCATGCTCGCGAGCTTGCCGGGCCACCAGCGATTGTTGCCATACGGGTGGTCGTCGTAGAAGTCGTGCACCCGGTGCCACTCGATCCACGCGCTGTCGTCGACGACCAGCGTGTCCGGCACCAGCTCCTTGCAGCGGTCGTACAGCGCGCGGATGACCGCGAGCTCCGCCGAGTGGCCGGTCTCGCAGGTCAGGCTGCGGAACGCGACTGCCGCGTGGCTGCGGTCGTAGGCGTGGAACTCCTCGTATTCCTGGCGCAGCTCGGGCAGGTACCGCTGCGTGAGCTGCGGGTGCCAGGTGGGGTACTCCTGCCACACCAGCAGTCCCAGCTCCTCGGCCTGCTCGTAGAAGCACTGCGGCGGGATCCACAGGCAGCACTTGACCAGATTGCAGCCGAGCGAACGGATGCGTTCGAGCTGCGGGCGCCAGAACGCGGCATCCTCCGGAGGCGCGACGTGCGGCGCCGAGTAGCCCCAATGCAGCATGCCGCGCACCTGCAGCGGCTGGCCGTTCCACAGCACGCGCGTACCCTCGGCGGCGAGATCGCGGAACGCGACGTGCCGGTCGACGACATCGCAGACCCGCCGCCCGGTGTCGTCGCGCAGCGTCAGGCGCAGCACGTAGCGCACCGGCTCCGCCGGCGACCATGGCCGCACGCCCGCCGGCATGCGGGCGCCCCGGCAGAGCGGTCCGCCGTCGGCGAGCGCGGCGTCCAACTGCCAGTCGAGCGGGCGGCGCGCGGGACCGTCCTCGAGCAACCGGGCGGTGATCCGCCCGCGGAACGGAGCGCGGTGCGAGCGCAGCGCGACGTCGAGGTCGAGCGTCGGCGCGCCACCGTTCCAATGGCCGAACGAGAACGTCGCCTCGTCGTCGATCCGGGGCTCGCGGTCGACCTCGAGCTCGACGCTGCGCCACAGCCCGCCGAAGTGCGGCTGGATGACCGGCAGGAAGCCCTGCGTGTTGTGGCCGACCTTCTCGTCGACGCGGACCTCGAGCAGCGCGGCGCCGGCCGCCGCCAGGTGCGGCGTCAGATCGACGCGCCATGGCGTCCATTGGCCGAGGTGGCCGCCGATCTCGACGCCGTCGAGGAAGACGGTCGCCGCGGTCGCGACCCCGCGGAACAGCACGCGGACGGTCGCCTCGGCGCGCTCCGCGGCCGTCAATGCGAGGCGACGACGGTACCAGCACACGCCGTCGAAGTCGGTCCCCAGCACGTCCTCGAAGGTGCTCGGCACGACGACCGGTCGCCAGCCGTCGGCCGGGCGCTGGCCGGCGACCGTCTCCGGTGCGAGCTCCCAGCCCTCGGTCAGCCGGCGGGAGTCCTGGGCAGGGGCGGCGCCGAGTGCGAGAGCGCCGCCGAGAAGGGCGAGGAGCAGGCGCGACATCGACGGCGATCGTAGCTCGGGCGAGCCGGCCTTCGGCCGCCCGATCAACGACGTCGCGCGGCGGCCGCGTGGCCGGCGAGGCCCTCGAGCTCCGCGAGGCGCACCGCATCGTCGCGGAGCCCGGCGGGCACGCTGGCGAGCTCGAGCCAGGTGCGCACGCGCAGGAACGTCAGCACCGACAGGCCACCGCTGTGGCGCCCGACCCCACCGGTCGGCAGCACGTGGTTCGGGCCGACGCCGTAGTCGCCGAACACCTCCGCGCTGCGGGCGCCGAGGAACAGGCCGCCGTAGTGCGCGAAGCGGTCGCGCAAGCGCGCGGCATCACGGGTCATCACCTGCAGGTGCTCGGGGGCGAGGCGGTCGCACAGCGCGATGCCCGCGGCGAGGTCGGGGACGACGGTCGCGGCTCCGCCGTGGAGCGCGTCGCGCGCGGTGGCCGCGGTCGGCAGCCCCGTCAGCTGGGCGGTCAGCTCGCGCTGCACGTCGCGGACGAGCTGCTCGGCCGCGACCGCGATCAGCACCGGCCGGGCGTCGACGTCGTGCTCGGCCTGCGCGAGCAGGTCGGCGGCGATCGTCGCCGGGTCGGCCGTCGCGTCCGCGAGCACGACGAGCTCCGACGGGCCGGCCAGCATGTCGATGCCGACGTCGCCGGCGACCAGCTTCTTGGCGGCGGTGACCCAGCGGTTGCCGGGTCCGACGACGACGTCGCAGGCCGGGACCGCACCGGCGCCGTAGGCGAGCGCGGCGATCGCGTGCGCGCCGCCGCAGGCGACGACCGCATCGGCACCGGCGACCGCGGCCGCGGCGAGCGTGACCGCGGTCGGCCGCGGCGAGGCGACCCACACGCTGTCGACGCCGGCGGCGCGCGCCGTGACGGCCGTCATCAGCACCGACGACGGCAGCGGGTAGCGCCCGCCCGGCGCGTAGCAGCCCGCGCGCTCGACCGCGCGGATCTCGTGACCGGCGCGCCCGCCGGCGACCGCGACGTCCAGCGCGGTGAGGCACTGCCGCTGCGCGAGCGCGAACGCGCGGATGCGGGCCGCGGTGCGCTCGAGCACGGCGAGGTCCGCGGCGGGCAGCTCGTCGCGCGCGCGCAGCAGCGCGTCGCGGTCGAGCACGAGGCGCGACGACGGTGCGAGCTGGTCGTAGCGCAACGCGCACTCGCGCAGCGCCGCGGTGCCGCGGCGCCGCACGTCGTCGACGATCGCGCGCGCGCCGTCGAGCGTCGCATCGTCGAGCGACACCGTGCGGGCGGCGGCGACGCGGTCGGGAGGCAGCACCGGCAGCGGCTCGGTCACGACGGGTCTCCTGGGCGCGGTGGCTTGGCAGCACCGGGGCGCCGCGTCACGCGCAGCGCGCGGCGGTCGAGCTCGCGCTCGACGTCGGCGAACCGCACGCCCGCCTTCGCCAGGCGGACCGCCGCGAAGTAGAGCACGTCGGCGGCCTCGCGCGCGACGTGCGCAGGGTCGCTCGCCTCGGCGAGCTCGTGCGCCTCCTCGACCAGCTTGCGGTGCAGCAGGTCCGGGTCGTCGAGCAGCCGGCGGGTGTAGCTGCCGGCCGGCGCGTCCGCGAGCCGCACCGCGAGGGTGCGCTCGAGGGCGTCGAGGCCCTGCGCAGGTCCGAAGCAGGTCGGGCGCTCCAGGTGGCAGAAGCCGGCGCCGTGCTGGCGCACGACGAAGCGCAGCGCGTCGCGATCGCAGTCGAGGTCGACGCGCAGCAGCTCCTGCACGTCGCCGGAGCTGGCGCCCTTCCGCCACAGCCCGCGGGTGCGCGACTGGTAGATGCCGCGCCGCTCGGCGACCGCCGCGCGCAGGCTCGCCGCGCTCGAGTAGACGAGGCCGAGCGCCGTGCCGCGCTCGTCGACGACGACCGTCGGCCACAGCCCGTCCGGCCGGTCGCTGTGCAGCGGAGCCGCGATCGCGTCGCCGAGGTCGAGCCGGCCCTCGTAGAGCGCCATGCCGACCTGCGCGTCGGCACCGAGCGCATCGAGCCGCGCGACCTCGGCCGCATCGGTCACGCCGCCCGCGATCGTCACGCGCGCGCCGCCGGCGGCCTCGCACAGCGCGCGCACCTCGGCGTCGGGGGCGGTACCGCCGAGCCGGCCCTCGCGCTCGACGAACGTCACCAGGAACCCGGTGCACAGCTCGCGCAGCTCGGCCATGCGCTCGGCGACGCCGCGGCCGGTGCCGCGCGTCCAGCCGTGGTCGACGACCTCGCCGTGCACGGCGTCGAGCGCGGCGATCGTGCGCTCCGGCGGCAGCTGCTCCAGCACGTCGGGGCGCGCGGCGGTGCCGAGCACGACGCGGGTCGCCCCGGCGTCGAGCCAGCGCCGCGCGCTGTCGGCGTCGCGGATGCCGCCACCGACGCGACAGGGTGCGATGCGCAGCAGCTCCTCGATCAGCGCCCGGTTGTCGCCGCGCCCGAGCGCCGCGTCGAGATCGACGACGGCGATCTCGCCGGCGAGCGCGAAGCGCTCGGCGATCGGCCGCGGGTCGCCGGCGTCGATCTTCAGCTCGCGACCGCCGACGAGTTGCACGGCGCGACCGCCCAGCAGGTCGATCGACGGGACGATCATCGCGAGACCTCCCCGCCGTCGTCGATCCGCACGTGCACGCCGGCGCCGCGCAGCGCGCGCTTGACCGCGGCGACCGTCGTATCGCTGTCGTGGAAGATCGACGCCGCGAGCACGGCGTCCGCGCCGACTGCGAACGCCTCGGCCATGTGGTCAGGTGAATCGGCGCCTCCCGACGCGATCACCGGCACCGGGACGGCGGCGCACACGGCGGCGGACCAGCTCGAGGTCGTAGCCGCTGCGCGTGCCGTCGCGATCCCAGCTGGTCAGCAGGATCTCGCCGGCGCCGCGGTCGACCGCGTCACGCGCCCAGTCGAGCGCGTCGCGGCCGGTGCGCTCGGTGCCCGAGCGGACGACGACCTCGTGGCCGGGGCCGGTCGCGCGCCGCGCGGCATCGAGCGCGAGCACCGTGCATTGCACGCCGAAGCGCTCCGCCAGCACGGTGAGCAGGGTGGGCTCGAGCACGGCGGCGGTGTTGACCGAGACCTTGTCGGCGCCGGCCTCGAGCAGCGCGCGGGCGTCGGCGACGCTGCGCACGCCACCGCCGACCGTCAGCGGGATCGACAGCGCGGCGCGCACCGCGGCGACGGTCGCGAGCGCCGTGCGGCGGCCCTCCGACGTCGCCGACACGTCGAGCAGCACCAGCTCGTCGGCGCCCTGCTCCTCGTACGCGCGGGCCAACTCCACCGGGTCGCCGGCGTCGCGCAGCCCCTGGAAACGGACGCCCTTGACCACGCGGCCGTCGCGGCAATCGAGGCAGGGCAGGATGCGGCGGGTCAGCATGTCGTGCGCTCCGCAGAGAATGCGTGGGCGAGCCAGCGCGACAGCAGCGCCCGGCCGAAGCGCCCGCTCAGCTCGGGGTGGAACTGGCAGGCGACCAGCGCGCCGCGCTCGACCGCCGCGACGAACGGGCCGCCGTGATCGGCCACCGCACAGGCGTAGCCGGGCGGTCGCTCGACCAGGCGGTAGGAGTTCGCGAAGTAGGCGTGGCCGGTCGCGAGCACGCGGCAGCCGCGCTCCGCGGTGGTCAGGTTCCAGCCGAGCTGCGGCACGCGCACGGTGTCGCCGAACCGGCTCGCCCGGCCGGGCACGATCGCGAGACCCGGCGCGCCACTGCGCGACTCGTCGCTGCCGTCGAGCAGCAGCTGCAGGCCGAGGCAGATCGCGAGCGTCGGCCGACCGGCGGCGATGCGGTCGCGGAGCGCCGCGTCGACGCCGTGCTCGCGCAGCGTCGCGAGGCCGGCGTCGAAGGCGCCGACGCCGGGCAGCAGGACGGCCGGGGCGCGCGCGACGAGGCGGGCGTCGGCCGTCAGCTGCGGCTCCGCGCCGGCGCGCCGCAACCCGGCGACGACCGACGCCAGGTTGGCGACGCCGGTCGCGACGACGTGGACGACGGGCGCCGCGCTCACAGGACCTCCTTCGTGCTCGGCACCGCGTCGGCCGGGCCGTCGCGGCCCACCGCGTCGCGCAGCGCGAGCGCGCAGGCCTTGAACGCCGCCTCCGCGCGGTGGTGGTCGTTGTCGCCCTTCAGCACGTCGACGTGCAGTGCCATGCGCGCCGCGATCGCGAGCGACCGCAGCACGTGGGCGACGTTCTCGCAGGCGAGGCCTCCGAGCGCCTCGCGCCGCAAGCCGAGCTCGACCTGCGGCCACGGCCGGCCGGACAGGTCGACGACCGCGCGCGCGAGCGCCTCGTCGAGGGGCGCGTAGGCGTGGCCGAAGCGACGGATGCCGCGGCGCTCGCCGAGCGCACGGTCGAGTGCGGTGCCCAGCGCGAGCGCGCAGTCCTCTGCTGTGTGGTGGTCGTCGACGTGCAGGTCGCCGGTGCAGCGCAGCTCGAGATCGAATCGCGCGTGCCGCGCCAACGCATGGAGCAGGTGATCGAGGAAGCCGACGCCGGTCGCGATCGTGCTCGCGCCCGAGCCGTCGAGTGCGACGTGACAGTGGATCGACGTCTCGGCAGTCGTCCGCTCGACGGTCGCTTCGCGCAGGGTCATGGCAGGAGCTCCAGGAGGTCGGCGGGGGAGGTGACGACGCGCGCGGCGCCGCACGCGAGCAGGTGCGCGGTCGCCGCGGGCGCGGGCTCGCCGGGCGCCGGCATGGCGAGCGGCACGACGCCGGCACCGCGGGCGGCATCGAGGTCGTCGCGCGTGTCGCCGAGCAGCCAGGCGCGCGCCACACCGAGCCCGGTCAGTGCGCGCCGCACCGGCGCGGGGTCGGGCTTGGGCGGGGTGTCGCCCATGCAGACCAGCGTCGCGACGCGGTCGAGCAGACCGTGCCGGGCCAGGAACCGCTCGGCGTCCGGGCGCGGTCGGCCGGTGACGACGCCGAGCGGCAGGCGCTCGGCGAGGGCGCGCCAGGTCGCCGCGTCGACGAGCGGACGCTCGGTCTCGCAGAGCCCGGGGCGGGCGTGGCTGCCGGGCCGCGCGGTGCCCTGGTAGAGCTCCTCGAAGCGCGCGGTGACGGTCGGCAGATCGACGTCGACGCCGGCGGCCGCGCACAGCTCGCGCGTCAGCACCCAGTCGTTGTTGGCGGCACCGCGCATCTTCAGCTCGCGGATCGCGTCGTGCGTGACCGCCACGCCGAAGGTCGCCGCGGTCTCGACGATCGCGCGGCGGTACGAGGTCGACACGTCGGCGAGCACGCCGTCGAGGTCGAACAACAGCGCCTGCGGTGCGAGCGCTGCATCGATACCCGAGCACAGTCGGTCGAGGTCCGCGGCATCACCCGGGCAGGTGATCCGCACCGCGTCCGCGAGCAGCGCGCGGCCCGGGAACGCGCGCACCGCGATGCCGAGTCCGCGCAGCGCGTCGGCGAGCCAGACCGCGCGGGGGCCCCGCGCCAGCACGAAGTTGGCCTGCGAGCCGGGCACCGCGAGCCCGCGCGCGACGAGGCGCTCGGCGAGGACGGTACGCTCCGCGCGGACGCGCGCGATCGACGCCCGCAGCGGCGCGTCGTCGGCCAGCGCGCGCGCGGCGAGTGCGAGCGAGGGGGCGGCCACGGAGAACGGTCCGCCCACGGCGCGCAGAGCGGCGAGCACCGCCGGGTCGCCGAGCGCATAGCCGACCCGCAGCCCCGCGAGCCCACGCGCTTTGGACAGCGTGCGGATCACGACCACGTTCGGGTGGGCGCGGAGTGCCGTCGCGGTCAGGTCCTCGTCCGCGAACTCGACGTAGGCGTGATCGAGCACGACCAGCGCGTGCGGCGCGGCGGCGCACACCGCAGCGAGGTCGGCGGCGGTCGCGCAGACGCCGGTCGGGTTGTTCGGCGTCACGACGAAGACGAGCCCGGTGGCCGCGTCGCACGCCGCGGTGACCGCGGCGGTCGGGAACGGTCCGTCGAGCCACGGCGGATTGCGCGCCTCGCAGCCGGCGATCTCCGCGTAGCGCGGCAGCATCTCGAAGCTCGGCTCCGGCCACACCGCATTGCGCGAGGGGTCGGTGAAGGCCCGGAACGCCCGGTCGATCACCTCGTCGCCGCCGGCCAGCACCAGCACTCTCTCGGGCTCGACGCCGTGGCGGGCGGCGATCGTCTCCGTCAATGCCGCCGCGCTCGGGTAGCGCCGCAGGAGCTCCGGATCCAGATCGGCGAGCGCCGCGCACAGCGCAGCGGCGGGCGCGGCACCCTCGTTGCCGTCCAGGCGCAGGTCGACGCACGCGGGCAGCGGTGGGCGCCGGTAGCCGCCGAGCCCCGCGATACGAGGTAGCGGACGGGGCAGCGGGCCGGTCGGTGCGCGGTCGCTCATGGCACCAGCTGCACGATCGGCGTGACGACGAGATCGGTCGCGCCGGTCGCCTTCAGCGCGGGGATCAGCTCGGCGAGCGCCTCGCGCGGCACCGCGGCCTTGACCGCATGGCCGGCACCCGCGTGCAGCGTGCTGACGGTCGGCGTGCGCATGCAGGGGAGGACCTCGACGATGCGCGGCAGGTCGGCGGCGGTGCAGTTGAGTTCCAGCATCACGCGACCGCGGGCGTCGAGCACCGAGCGCACCAGCATCAAGAGGTCGTCGATGCGGCGCCGCAGCGCGGGCACCGCGCGGGCGCGCCGGCTGGCGATCAGCCGCGTCGAGCTGCGCATCAGCTCGGCGACGATCACGAGACCATTGGCGCGCAGCGTGTCGCCGGTCGCGGTGTTGTCGACGATGACGTCGGCGTCCTCCGGTGGGAACACCTCGGTGGCGCCGTAGCTGCGGACGAAGGTCGCCTCGAGCCCCTCGGTCTCGATCCAGCGTCGCGCGAGGCGCTCGTATTCGGACGCGACGACCAGCGGGCGGTCGGCCGGGAGCCGGCCGTCGACCAGCAGGTCGGCCGGCGCGGCGGCGACGATCCGCACCGGGTCGAGCCGCGTGTCGCAGAGGTCCTCGATCGCGTCCTCGAAGCCCTTCTCGACGACCCAGTCCCAGCCGGCGAAGCCGACGTGCCGCGTGCCAGCGTGCAGCATCTCGACGATGTTCTGCGGCTTCAGCAGCTTCGCCTCGATGCCGGGCACGTGCAGCCGCGGGCGATAGTCGCGCCCGCCGACGCGCACCGGCAGCCCGGCCTCGGCGAGCAGCGCGAGCACGCCGTCCTGCATCCGGCCCTTCGGCAGCGCGAGCTCGAGGGGGAGACCTGGTCCGGTCGTCGGGGGAGTCATCGGGTCACGGGAATCATGGAGTGGCGCGCACCGCGAGGCGGCGCGGGCCGTGCGCGGGATGGCACCGGGGGCGACGCGCAGGGCCCGCCGGCCCTCGCGGGGGCGGGCGGGCCGCGGGGTCAGCCGTCGGCTTGCGGACAATGTCGCGCGCGGCGTTGCGCGGCGGTGCGTGCCGGCCACGCGGACCCGAGCGAGCGACGCAGCGCCGTCGGGCGCGGCGGTGCCGGGCGGGGCTCGGAACGCGGGGGAAATCGGCGCGCGCGGGACATCGGCGGCGCGCAGTGTGCGCCGGACGGCCGCGCGCGTCAACGCTCGGCCGCCCGCCGCCGCACGTCAGGTCCCCGTCACATCATTGCGGCGGCCGCGCGGAGTAGAAGCGCGGCGCGACGATCGACCACTTGTCCCAGTTCCGGTCGTCGTCGTTCCCCGGCATGATCTTCGTGAGCTGCCACACGGCGCGCTCGTGCGTGTAGGGGTCGTCGGTCATCCGCGTCATCAGCTCGAGCGGCGTGATGAAGAACAGGTTCACGCTGCCGAGCGGCGTGCTCGGGATGTAGGCGCCGACGGTCTGGTCGAGGAAGTCCGGCGGGCGCGGCTGGCCAGCCTGCTGGAGCGGGCACCAGTAGCGGATCGCGTCGGCGTAGTACTGGTGCGTCACCGGGTGCGTGTAGTCGCTGACCCACGCGTAGTCGATCGTCCGCACCACGTCCTGGGCGATCTGCCTGGCCTCCTCGCAGCCGAAGAACTTCCAGGCGTCGAGGTAGCCGAGCATCACGGAGGCGTGCTCCCAGGGCGGGAAGTAGCTCACCTCGACACCGAAGCCGGTGCCCGGGTGGCCCGGGTATTCGCGCAGCGTGCGCGACGGGTGGTCCTTCCAGCGCTGGACCTCGACGATCTCGCGGATGCGGCGGCAGGCGTAGTCCTTGGTCGACTCGTCCTGCGTCGCGAGGTAGGCCTGCACGAACCCGACCATGCACCAGCCTTCGCTGCGCGCCGCGCGCATGTTCTCCGTCGCATAGCCACGCAGACGCAACATGCCCTGCAGCGACTCCCCGAGGTTCCGGAGTTCCGCTTGCGCCCAATGGTCACCGGTCAACGTCCAGTAGTCGAACAGGATGTCGGTGGTCCAGTGCTCCTCGTCGTAGCCGTTCACACCGTGATTGCGCCAGTTGGTGCGCGTCCGCATCTGCGGATACGGGTCGTTGTCGAGCACCTCGCGGCGACCGAGCGTGATGCGGCTGATCGACGGATCGGTCGGGCGATAGGGGATCGGGTAGTAGAGGAGCAGGTCCTCGTTCGCGCCGATCTCGAGGCCCCACAGGTGGAACGGACGGATGCCCTGCATCCACGCCATGTGCTGCAGCTTGACCATCAGGTCCTGCGACTCGGCCTGGATCGCGTGCGCGGCATCCGGATTGACCGGCGCATTACGAGGAGTGCCGGCGGTGCCCGTGATATCGACGTCGCCGAAGCAGCCCCAGGTGCCGAAGTGGTCGCGGCCGAGCCAGGTCAGGTAGTCGCCGCGCGCCCGCTCGGCCGCGTTGGCCGGTGGGTCCGCGGGACCGCCGTGGACGCCGAGCGCGTGCGTCAGCTGCCAGGTCGGCACGTCGGCGAGCGCGAAGATCGGTTCGCGCAGACGGGCACGGAACGAGCGCTGCCACCGCTGCGCGGCCTCGACCGGCGCGTTGGCGGGCTCGACGCGGATCTGGAAGCGGTAACGCCGCGTCTGGCCGTCGCCGATGAAGTCGTCGCGCATCACGGTGAAGGCCGTGAAGTCGCCGACCGGGCGCGGCGCCTCGATGTCGTGCCACTGCGGCTCGTACGGCTGGATCTCGGTGAAGCCGTCGAACATCACGGTGACCTCGTTCACGTCGACGTCGGACAGCGGATACAGGTTGGGATCCGTGCTGCCCTGCGGGTCGTCGCTGCCGAGGTAGTCGTTGCCGATGATCCAGTCGACCGTGACCAGCGGGATGTCGCGATACTCGGTCACGTAGAACTGCGACGTCAGGAAGTCGCGCTGGATGCAACCCGCCTCGGTCGGCTGGTGGTAGAGACGCTGGTGCCAGGTGCGCACGAGCGGCGTCTCGTGGACGACACGGCCGCCGAGCAGCTCGGTCTCGACCTCGTAGGCATGATCGCCGACGTCGGTGACCCGCGCCTTCGCGCGCAGCCGCTCGGGCATGATCGAGATCCAGCCGTTCGGCTCGAACGGGCCGGTCAGCGGGCTCACCCCCTGCACGACGTCGTAGACCTTGCGACCGTTGGCGGGGATGTCGTCGGTGAACTGGGCCTGGGCGATCCGCACGGAGCCGTCGGGCCACACCTGCATCGGCATCCACGCCGTCGCGAGACCGCTGACGCCGACCCCGGACAGGTCCGCGATCATCCCCTCGGGGAACGGCACGCTCGCCTCGATGGTGTCGGTGCGGTCCTCGTCGTGCTCGTTGCGGACGACGAGGCGGGGGCTGATCTGCAGCGGCTGGCCGGAGCCGCCGGACTGGCCGCCACCGCCGCCGCCGGGATCGCCGCCGCCACCGCCGCCACCGCCACCAGAGCCGCCGGGGTCATCGGTGCCACCGCCGCCCGAACATCCGCCGACGGCGAGCGAGAGCGCCGTCAGGCAACAGAGCAGTCCACGGAGTGCAGGAGCAGGACGTCGCTGATCGTCTCGGTCGGCGTGCTGCAGGTCGTCGTGATGGGCCATCGGCCGTCTTCGGGTTCGAGAATCAGGCTCGGTGTCTCGTCGGCCGGAACTGGCGTCTTCCTCAACGTCGGGCGCCTCCACGTCTCAGCCCGGGATCGGTGGCTCACATTTCTGCGACTCTCGCGACGGCCGCTGGCGAGCCGTCGCGCGTACGGCGCCGGGGCGCGGACCTACCCGCGCCGCGTCCAGGGCGTTAGCATCCGCGGACCGTGCGGCCGTCACGCTCCGAGCTCCGGACCTGGGCCCTCGTCGGGCCGCTCTGCGCGGCCTGCGGTCTCGCCGCGGGCTGGGTGCTGCGCAGCGACGCGGCGCCCGTCGGGGCGTCGACTTCGGTGGGCGGTTCGCCGCTCGCCGTCGAGTCGCGACCGCGCGTCGAGGCACCGCGCGTCGTCGGCATCCCGAGCCTCGCGCCGCTCGTCGAAGCGGTGCGCGGTGGCGTGGTCGGCGTGCACACGGTCCACCGACCGCAGCCGCCGGGCATCCCGGAAGCCGAGGTCGCAGTGGGCGGCGCGCCGCGCGACGCGCGACCGATCGGCGAGCGCGGAGCGCTCGCGGGAGTCGACGATCCAGCTCAGGTACCGAACGACACGAGCCACGGCTCCGGGCTCCTGCTCGACGAGCAGGGCCGCGTGCTGACCGCGCTGCACGTCGTCGCCGAGCCGCTGGCGATCGCGGTCGACTTGCCCGGCCTCGGCTCGCTGCCGGCGCGGATCTGCGGTGCGGACCCGAGCACCGACCTCGCGCTGCTGCAGCTCGACTGCGAGCCCGAGCGCCTGCGTGGCAGCGTCGTGGTGCCCCCGCTCGGCGACTCGCTGGAGCTCCGGCAGGGCGACTGGATCTTCGCGCTCGGCGACCCGCTCGAGTTCCGCCAGACGCTGACGGTCGGCGTGGTCGGCTTCGTCGGGCGCCACCTTCGGCACGACGGCCGCGGTGTGTCGAACGACTACCTGCAGTTCAGCGCGCAGTCGCTGCCGGGCAGCTCGGGCAGCCCGGTTTTCGACCTGCACGGGCAGGTCGTCGGGATCCTGACGCGCGCGACCGACGGCGGGCCGTCGTTCGCGATCACGGTGCGCGTCGTGCGCCGCGTGATCGACGGAATGGCGCGCCAAGGCGGTCGCGTGCGGCGCGCGCACATCGGGGTCGCGATGTACCCCGCGGTGCGCGGTGCCACGATCGACACACTGCCGCCCGGTGGCGCGGCGGTCTGCATCGAGCAGGTGCTTCCCGGACTGGCGGCCGACCGCGCCGGACTCGCGGCGGGCGATCTGCTGGTCGCGTGCGACGGCGAGCCGATCCGCGACGTCGGTGCGCTGCACGAGCGCATCACGTGGTCCGAGCCCGGCACGCACATCCGGCTCGGCGTCGTGAGAGACGGCCGCTGGCTCGGCGAGATCGACGTCGAGCTCGGCGAGCTCGGGCAGGGCCCGGATCCGGGAGTCGAATGAGCGCCGCGGCGAGCGCCAGCAACGGCGCGATCGACTTCCTGGCGCCCGGGCTGATCCACGCGCTCGGCAACAGCCTGTTCGCGATCCGTGGTCTCGCCCAGCTCTTGGGCGACGGCAGCTCGGCGGCGACGGCTGCGCGCTCGGCGACGATCCTGGAGGCCTGCGCACGCGCGGATCACGCGCTCGACGTGCTGCGCTGGCTGAGCCCGGCGCCCGGCGACGGTGACGAGCCGGCGCCGGCGGGCGAGCTGCTCGGCAGCCTCGCGCGACTCGCGACCGTGTCGTTCCGCGAGCGTGGGCTGCGGCTCGCGCTCGAGGACGACGCGGTGCAGTGCGCGGGGCTGGTCTCCGGCGGGCCGTTCATGCAGGCGGTCACGGCGCTGCTGCGCGTGCTGTGCGGGCTGCTGCCGCCGGGAGTCGACGCCACGGTGCGGGTCGGGGTCCGCGTCGACGAGGCCGGCGACGTCGCGGTGCGCGCGCTGGTCGAGCGGCCGGAGGCCGGGCTGCCGTTCCCGCTCGGCCTCGAGGACGTCGCCGCCCGCCTCGCCGCCGAGCTCGGCCAGGTCGCCCGCGCGGCGCGGGTCGAGACCGACGGGCCACAGGCGCTGAACCTGCGCGTGCCCGCGTTCGGGCGGCGGGCGGCCGGACCGGCCTGAGCGCGCGGGCGCGCGGCAGAATCCGACAGCCGGGCTCCAGTCGTCGGCCGATTCTGCCGACGGAGTGGGCGAAGCGCCGCTGCGACGGGCGCTGTGAGGCCCCCCGAGCCGATGGTCGTCTGCGCTGATCGTCCCCCGACACTCCGCGAGGTCCCGAGCCGGCGCCCCGGCGCGCTCGGGCTCGCCTGCCGCGCGACCCGCGAGCTGGCGGCACGGTTCGGCGCGCAGGTCGGCCGGCGGCTGCACGGGCTCCGCGGGGCCTGGCTCGGCCTGCGCGCGCGGCGCCGGCTGCGCGGTGCCGCGCGCTTGTGCCTCGGCTGTGGCGACGCGCCGATCGCCGCCTGGACGAACATCGATCTCGGCGGCGGCGCCGACGTGCGCCTCGATCTGCGGCAGCCGCTGCCCGTCCGCAGCGGCAGCGTCGAGCTCGTCTACTCCGAGCACGTCATCGAGCACCTCGACCGCGCGGACGGCGTACGCCTGCTGCGCGAGTGCCGCCGCGTGCTGCGCCCCGACGGCGTGCTACGCATCGCGACGCCCGACCTCGCCCGGCTGGTCGCCTGCTATCGGGACGACTGGACGGCGCAGGACTGGGTCCATTGGCGCGGGCACGAGTGGGTCGACTCGGCCGCCGTGATGCTCAATCAGTGCTTCCACGGTTGGGGGCACCGCTTCCTCTACGACGAGGCCGAGCTCGCACGCGTGCTGCGCGACGCCGGCTTCGTCGAGGTCGAGCGCTGCGCGATCGGCGAGAGCCGTGACCCGGCGCTCCGCGGCCTGGAGACCCGCGCCGACAGTCATCTCGTCCTCGAGGCCCGAGGCGAGCAGGAGTCCGTTCGATGATCCCGATCACGCGCCCTGTCCTGCCGCCGCTGGCGGAGTTCCAGAAGCTGCTCGAGCGCATCTGGGAGACCCGCATGCTGTCGAACTTCGCCGAGTTCAGCCGCCGGCTCGAGTCGATCGCCGAGGAGTACCTCGGCGTGCCGGCGCGGACCGTCGCGAGCGGCGACATCGGGCTCACCTGCGCGATCTCGTGTCTCGACGTGCCGATCGGCGCGCCGTGCCTGGTACCGTCGTTCACGTTCAACTCGACGATCAACGCCGTATTGTGGAACGGGCTGATCCCGGTGTTCGTCGACGTCGATCCCGAGACGTTCGACATGGACCCGGAGGACGCGCGGCGCACCGCCGCTCGCTGCGGGGCGCGATTGATCGTCGCGACGCACGTGTTCGGCAATCCGTGCGACGCCTCCGCATTGCGCTCCGTCGCGGCCGAGCGCGGGATCCCGCTCGTGTTCGACGCGGCGCACGGCTACGGTTCGTGGCGCGAGGGTGTCGCGGTCGGCGCACTCGGCGACGTCGAGGTGTTCAGCCTGTCGGGCACCAAGCCGGTCACCTGCGCGGAGGGCGGTCTCGTGACGTCGCGGGATCCCGACTTCCTGGTGCGCTTCGAGCACGCGCGCGCCTACGGCTTCCAGCACGACTACGAGACCAAGGTGCCCGGCCTCAACGGGAAGATGTCGGAGCTGCACGCGGCGCTCGGCACGCTGACGCTGCCGCGCATCGACGAGCTGCTCGGCGCGCGCGACCTGCAGGTCGCGCGCTACCGCAGTGCCCTCGGCGCGCTCGGCGGCGTGACGTTCCAGCACGTGCGAGCCTGCGACCGCAGCACCTTCAAGGACTTCGCGGTGCGCTTCGCGGGCCGTCGCGAGCGCGACGCGGTCGAGCGGGCGCTCGCCGAGCAGGGCTACCAGACGAAGCGCTACTTCCGGCCGTGCCACCGGATGCGGCTGTTCGCGCCGTACGCCGACCGGCCGCTGCCGCACACCGATGCGCTCGCCGACGAGCTCCTGTGCCTGCCGCTGTTCGCGGAGCTCGAGGACCGGCAGATCGACGACATCTGCGCGGTGGTCGCCCGCGCGCTCGCCGCCGCGCGGCAGCGCGCGACGCCAGCCGTGAGCGGAGCTGCCCGATGAAGGGGCGCTCGCTGCTGCCGAAGGCGGCAGCGACCAGCGCGCGGTGGGTGGCCGACACCGTCGGCACGTTCGTCGTCACGGCTGCCGTCTACCGCGCGCTCGGCGAAGGCAGCTTCGGCGTGTGGGCGACGCTCGTCGCGCTGCGCGCCGTGCTGCTGCTCGCCGATCACGGGCTCGCGCTGGGCGTCAGCCGCGACGCCGCGCTGGCCGGGGCTGGTGACGCGGTCGCGTGGTCCCGCGTGCGGGCGGCAGTGCGCGTCTACCTGCTGGCCGGGGCTGCCGCGGTGGCGGTCGGCGTGGCGGCGGCGGGAGTGCCGCGCTGGCTGCTCGCCGGTGCGCCGGTGCCCGGCATGACGACGGCGTTCGTGCTGCTGGCGCTCGAGGCCGGCATCGCGATGGCATTCGGCCCACTGCTGGGCATCGTGCGCGGGCGCGAGCGGTTCGAGCTGGTCGCCGGGACCGCGGTCGTGCAGAACGCGCTCGGCGCGGGGCTCGTCTTGCTGTGGGTCGGCGAGCACGGGCTGGTCGGGGCCGCGCTCGCGACCTGCGTCGCGCGGCTCGCGGCGCTCGGCGGTCTCGCCGTGGCGGCGGCGCGCGCGGGACTGCTGCGCGGCCCCGCCGGCGCCGGCGTCGCGCGGCTGCGGACGGTCGCCGGTTTCGCCATCCCGCTGTGGATCGCTGCGGCGGGGGGCTACCTCGCGCAATCGATCGACGTGCCGGTCGTCGCGGGCATCTTCGGGGACGAGACCGCCGGCCGCTTCGCGCTCGGCAGCCGGCTGGCGGGCGCCGGCGCAGGTCTGCTGTTCGCCGCGCTGTCGGCGACGTTCCCGAGCTTCGTGACCGCGCCGCGCACCGAGCGCGGGGCGCGCTTCGGCGCCGTGGTGTTCCTCGGTGCGGCGCTCGCGACCGCGGGCTTCGGGTGCCTGTGGTGGTGCGGCGAGGACCTGTTGCGGTGCTGGGTCGGCGCGGCACCCGCGCTCGCCCGCGAGGTGCTGCTGGTCTACGCGCTGGTGTGGATCGTCAACGTGCCCGCGCACGTGCTGGCGAGCCTGTCGATCGCCGCCGATCGCCACCGCACGTTGGCGGTCGTCGCGCTCGTCGCCGCGCCGACCAACTTCGGGCTGAGCCTCGTTGCCGCGCACGGGGGGTTCGCGAGCGGACCGGCGTGGGTCTCGCTCGGGGTGATCGTCGTCTCGAACTGGCTGGTCGTGCCGAGGCTCCTGCTGCCGCGGCTCGCGCTGCCGCGGCGCGCGTGGCTCCGGCCGGCGGTCAGCGGCTACGCCGCGGGGCTGGCGGCGGCGGCGGTCGGGGCGGGAGCCGGAGCGCTCGCTCATGGCGCCGCGTGGTGGGTGCGCGCCGCCATCGTGTGCGCGGTGGCGTTCGGGGTGCTCGCCGCGGTGCTCGACCTCACGGTCCGGCCGCGCTCGACACTGCGCCTGTGGTACGTGCGCACCCAGCGCGGTGGCTGGCGGGTCTGGCGCCGGCAGCGCCGTGAGGCGCTGTGCGTGCGGCGCGAGCTGCGCGCGGATCCGACCGGCCCGACGATCTTCGCGCCGCAGGCGCCGCCGCTCGTCACCGTCCGCATCGCCACCTACAACCGCGGCCAGCTGGTCGCGGAGCGCGCGCTGGCGTCCGCGATCGCCCAGACCCACGCGAACCTCGAGATCGTCGTCGTCGGCGACCACTGCGACGAGGCGACCGAGCGCGCCGTGCGGTCGGTGCGCGATCCCCGGATCCGCTTCGTCAACCTGCCGGAGCGCGGGCGCTACCCCGACGACCCGGAGCTGCGCTGGATGGTCGCGGGCTCGATCCCGATGAGCCACGGCGTCGGCATGGCGCGCGGCGACTGGATCGCGCCGCTCGACGACGACGACTCGTTCACGCCCGACCACGTCGAGGTGCTGTTGGGGCGGGCCCTCGAGCGGCGCGCCGACTTCGTCTGGGGCGTCGCCGAGATGGAGCAGGACGACGGCGACTGGACCCGGCGCGGCTCGTGGCCCCTGCGCCGCGGTCGCATCTGCCATTCGGCCGTGCTGTTCTCGCGGCGGCTCGCTGCGATCCGGCACGACGTCGAGGCCTGGCGGCTCGACGAGCCCGGCGACTGGAACCTGTGGACGCGGTTCCGGCGCGCGGGGGCGCGGATGGCGTTCGTCGACCGCGTGGTGGTCCGCCACTACCGCGAGCGGCGCGGGGTCGTCGACGCGACGCCGTTCTGGCTCGGGAGCCGAGCGGGCGTCGCTACGGGCGCCGGTGCGCTGGGCGACGGATCCGATCCTTCGCGAATGCAGTAGTCAGCGCCTGCAGGAGGTCCGGGTCGACGGCGCGCAGGATCGCGAGCTGGCGGTCGGCGGGCAGGCGGTAGTCGGGGTTCGTCGTCCACTCGGTGTCGGACAGCGTGACGACCCAGCCGCTGCGGATCGCCTCGTCGAAGGCGCGGGCGACGGTCGCGAGCGCGTCCGGGTGCTGGACGGCGAGGAAGCGCACGATCCCGAACGCGATGCAGGCCCTGCGCGCGTCGAACTCCGGTGCCTCCCGCTGCGGATCCCAGTCGGCGATCTCCTCGATCGTCAGCTCGGCGGGCAGCCCGGCAGCCTTGCGGTGTGCGGGCTTGAAGTCGGCGGCGAGCTGCTTGCCCCAGTCGCCGTGCTCGGTCGCCCACACGAAGCCGGTGCGGTGCGGAAAGCAGTAGATGCTGCCGCGCACCAGGTCTTCGACGTGCCACGCGAAGCCGAGCGCGAACCACGGCGGGAGCTGCGGTGCCCGCCGCCGCAGCAGCAGCTGGGCCGCTCGGTGCACGAGTTCGTTGTGGCGGTCCCACTCCTGCTGGCCGACACCGTCGTCGAGCCACGCGGCACACAGGGGCTCGGACAGCACGAAGCCGGTCACGTTGCGGCCGCGCGCGTCGGCCCACGCCGCCAGCCGCGGATCGATCGCCGCGACGCGGGCGAGCACCGCCGGGTAGTCGGGCGTGGTCGCCGCGACGACGACCGCCGGCGGGAGCGCGGGATCGGCGGCGCCGAGCAGCGCGTCGACGGCGGCGGTGGTCGCCTCGAGATCGTCGAGGAGCTTCGCGAGGTCCGGGCGCTCGCCGCGGCCGTGGGGGCGCGCGTAGTGGTCGTTCAGCACGAGCAGCACCTGTGCGTCCGCGGCGAGCACGAGGCGGTAGTCGGCCGTCTCGGCGAGCGGCTGCCACGCGGCCGCGACCGCCTGCGCGGGCAGCGGGAGTTCGGCGAGCGGCACCTCGCGGCCCGCGAACGTGACGGACTGGCCTGCCAGGCCGACGACGGCGACAGCGCTGACGTACGCCGCGCGCAGGAACGGGATCGGCATCGGGTCGGTGGGGTCGGGTCCGCGGGGCGGCGGACCGTCAGTCTAGCGGTGGTAGGGCAGCCCGCGCAGGATCGTGAAGGCCCGGTAGATCTGCTCGAGGAGCACGATGCGGGCGAGGCGGTGGGGGAGCGTCGCGCGACCGAACGCGACGGTCTGCCAGGCCCGCGCCCGCAGCCCGGCCGGCAGCCCGTCGGGGCCCCCGATCACGAACACCAGCGGCTGCGCGCCGTGCCGCAGCTCGGCCTCGCCGACGATGCGCTCGGCCCACGCCGCCGAGTCGAGGTCGCTGCCCCGCTCGTCGAGCAGCACGACGCGGGCGCGCTCGGGCACCGCGGCGCACAGCGCACCGTCGTCCTCGACCTCCCGGACCGTGATGCTCGCGTAGTGCCGGAGCCGCTCGAGGTACTCGCGCTGCGCGCTGCGCCAGTGCGCCTCCTTGAGGTGCCCGACCGCGAGCACGGTGATCTTCACGACTGCCGCTCCGGCGCGGCCGCGGTCCGCTCGGCCAGCGCCCGCGACTCGGCGAGCACCGCGCGGAACAGCCGCTCGAGCGCCGCCGCGTCGAAGCCGTCACCGGGCGCGCTGAGCAGCTCGGCGACCATCCGGGCCTCGCGCCCCGGATCCGCGATCGCGAGCCCGCGCGCGCGCTTCCACCGCGCGATCTCGACCACGAGCCGCGCCCGCTCCTGCAGCACGTCCCGCAGCGCCCCGTTCACCCGGTCGACCGCCGCCCGCAACTCTGCCAGCCTCGCTTCCAATCGGTACCGCGTACGGTTTTTACATCAGGGAGCGCGGTGCCGCGCCCGGTGGACGGGCGTCGGTCGCCCCGGAATACTACCGCGCCCGATGACCGGCCAACCGCCCAGGAAGCCCGAGGTCCTCGCGCCCGCGGGCTCGCCCGAGGCGCTCGCGGCGGCGTTGGCACACGGCGCGGACGCGGTCTACTTCGGCCTCCGGGACGGCTTCAACGCCCGGGCGCGCGCCGTCAACTTCGGGCTCGACGAGCTGCCACAGGTCGTCGCGCGGATCCACCGCGCCGGTGCGCGCGCCTACGCGACGCTCAACACGCTGGTGTTCGAGCCGGAGCTGCCCGCGCTCGAAGCCGTCCTCCGCAGGCTCGCCGAGACCGGCATCGACGCGCTGATCGTCCAGGACCCGGCGGTGTGTCTGCTGGCGCGCGCGATCTGCCCGGCGCTCGAGCTGCACGCCAGCACGCAGATGACGATCGCCAGCGCCGCGGCCGCGCGCTTCGCACAGCGGCTCGGCGTCAGCCGCGTGGTCGCGCCGCGCGAGCTGTCGGTCGCCGAGATCGCGCAGCTCGCCGCCGGCACGTCACTCGAGCTGGAGGTGTTCGTCCACGGCGCACTGTGCGTCTCGTGGAGCGGGCAATGCCTGACCAGCGAGGCGTGGGGTGGCCGCTCCGCCAATCGCGGGCAATGCGCGCAGAGCTGTCGCATGCCCTATGAGCTGGTCGTCGACGACGCGGTGCGCGACACCGGGGACGTGCGCTACCTGCTGAGCCCGAAGGACCTCGCCGGCGTGCACGCGGTGCCCGCGCTCGCGGCGCTCGGCATCCACGGCCTCAAGATCGAGGGGCGCCAGAAGAACGCGCAGTACGTCGCGACCGCGACCGCCGGCTACCGCCGCTGGGTCGACGCGGTCGCCGCCGGACCGCCGAGCGACGCGGCGCGGCGCCAGCTCGCCGACGACCTGCTCGCGATGTCGCTGAGCTACACGCGCGGCTTCGGCGACGGCTTCCTCGGCGGCGCGGACCACCAGACGCTCGTCGAGGGGCGCTTCCCGAAGCACCGCGGCGTGCCGGTCGGCCGCGTCGTCGAAGTGCGGTCGGACGCCGTCGTCGTCGACCGCGTCGACGAGGTGCGGCCGTGGACCGGCGCGCTCGCTGCGGACCGGGAGCGAGGCTCGCCGCGCGGCGAGCGGTCGGCGCCGCTGCCACACGCGCCGGAGGCAGCGCCGCTCGAGCTGCGGCCCGGTCTCGGCGTCGTGTTCGACCAGGGCGAGCCGGAGGACCGCGACGAGCCTGGCGGGCCGCTGTTCCGCGTCGAGCCGCACGGCGCCGGTCGGGTGCTGCTCGGCTTCGCGACGCCCGGGCCGGACCTGCGCCGCGTGCGCGCCGGCGACCGCGTGTGGGTGACGCGCGACCCGTCGCTCACCGCGCGGATCGACCGCGCGACGCGCGAGCCCCACGGCCGGATCGCGGTATCGCTGGCGGTCGCCGGCACGCCGGGTGAGCCGCTCGCGGTGCACGCCCGCGCCGGCCGCCACGAGGCGTCGGTGTGCAGCGCGGCGCTGCTGCAGCCGGCGCACGGTGCCGGACTCGACGCCGCCCTGCTCCGCGACAAGCTCGGCGCGTTCGGCGGCACGCCGTTCCGGCTCGCCGAGCTGTCGGCGGACGCGCTCGCGCCGGGCCTGCACCTGCCGGTCGGCGTGCTGAAGGAGCTGCGCCGCACACTGGTCGCGACCCTCCTGCCGCTGGTCGAGCGCGGGGCGGTCCGCGCGCTCGACCCGTGCCCGGCGGTGCCGAGCGTCGCGGCCGGGTTCGGTGATGTCGCGCCGCTGCCCCCCGGTGAGCCGTCGCTCGTGCCGCTGGTGCGCAGCGACGCGCAACTCGACGCGGTGCTCGCGAGCGCGACGGAGCTCGGCGTCGGCGAGGTCGAGCTCGACTGGATGGAGCTCGTCGGTCTCGGCGCGGCCTGCGCGCGCACGCGGGCAGCGGGCCTGCGCGTCACCGTCGCGACGCCGCGCGTGGGCAAGCCCGGGGAGGAGCCGATCGACGAGCGGATCCGCCGCCTGGAGCCCGACGGTGTCCTGCTCCGCCATTGGGGTGCGATGGAGCATTTCCTCGACCTGCGGGCCGCGGGCGACCGCCGCCTTGCACGGCGACTTCTCGCTGAACGCCACCAACTCGTTGACGGCGCGATGCTGCTCGGCCTCGGGCTCGACACCGTCACGGCGTCGTTCGACCTCGACGAAGCCCAGCTCCTCGCGCTGGTGCCGCGGGTGCCGCCCGGTCGTCTCGCCGTGGTCGCACACCACCGCATCCCGACCTTCCACACCGAGCACTGCCTCTACTCGCACCTGCTCAGCGACGGGCGCGACCATCGCTCCTGTGGCCGTCCGTGCGAGCGACACCGCGTCGCCGTGCGCGACCACCAGGGCCGCGAGCATCCGGTGATCGTCGACGTCGGCTGCCGCAACACCGTGTTCCACCACGCACCGCAACAGTCCGCACGCTGGCTGCCGAGGCTGCTGGCGGGGGGGGTGCGGCGGATCCGCCTGGAGTTCGTGCGCGAGGACGGCGCGACCGTGCTCCGCGCGCTGCGCGCGTGGCGCGACCTGCTCACGGGCTCGATCGGCGCGGACACGTTGGCGCGGCGGACCGGTGCCGAGGCGTTCATCGGCGTCCGCTGACGCCGAGACCGGAGCGGGACGCGATCGCGGGCAGTCGCGCCGCACGCGTCGCCGATCGGAACGGCGGGGGCCGCATGCCGTTGCGTCCAACCACGGGCGGGGGGCAGGCGCGGGTGCCGCGGCGGGACCGAACCTCGCCGCGCGATGCCTCGGCGAGAATCTGCTGGTCGTCGTGGCGGCCGGTGAGGGTTCGCGGCGATGGCTGGCGTATTGGTTCGCGATGCCGCTGCCCACGTCGCCGTCGTCCCGCCTCGCCCGCACTGCCAGCGCCGCAGCCGCGCTGCTCTCCGCCTGCAGCGGGGGAGGTGCCGCGCCCACTCCGGGCGAGGTCGCAATCCTCGAGTTCCGTGCGCTACGCAGCGACTACCTGCTTGGCGAGAGCGCGCGGCTGCGCGTGCGCTACCAGGGCGGGTCCGGCCGGGTGGAACCGGGTGTCGGCGCGGTCGGCCCGGTCTCCGTGGTCGACACGCCGCCGCTGCGGGTCGCGAACTCGTTCGAGTTGATCGTCGACAGCGGCACGACCGAGGAGCGCCGGCGGGTCGACATCGGGGCGCGCTACCGCGAGCGACTGCGCAGCGTGCCGATGGGATTCCACGTCACGCAGCACGCGACGCTCCCGACGGTGGACGGCGGCGCGCTGGTGATCGCGGGGGACCAGGGGCTGTCGATCCTCGGCTACGAGGTGTTCCGCTTCGACGTCGGGACGCTGTCGTTCCGGCCGTTCGCACAGCTCGCGTTCGGGCGGGAGCAGCACTGCGCCCTGCGGCTGGACGACGACACGGTGCTGGTCGTCGGCGGCCTGCTGAGTCTCAACCGCGCCGACACGCCCAGCGAGGTGATCGACGAGCGCACGCGGACCGTCACCCGGAGCGGGTCGCTCGTTCGCAACCGCACCGGCCACACGGCGACGCGGCTCGCGGACGGGCGCGTGCTCGTGCTCGGTGGCAGCTCGACCGACCGCATCGAGCCCGACGTGCGCGCGAGCGCCGAGCTGTGGGACCGGGTCAGCGGCACCTTCCGGCTGTTGACCGCGTCGATGTCGAGACCGCGCGTCGGCCACACGGCGACGCTGCTGTCCGACGGGCGCGTGCTGGTGTTCGGCGGTGACGGTCGCGCCGGGCACCTACCGGTCGCCGAGCTGTTCGACCCGGCGACCGAGTCGTTCGTCGCGCTGCCGGACCCCGAGCCCGACCTGCGCACCCTCCACGTAGCGGTCTCGGTCGGCGACGGCGCGGTCTGGCTGCTCGGCGGGGCCGACGCGCAGCGTGATCCGCGCTCCGATGCACTGCGCTTCGATCCGGCGACCAGGGCCTTCGCGACACTACCACCATTGCGTGTCGCTCGCAGCGAGGTGGTCGCGGCAACGCTCGCCGACGGGCGCGTGCTGGTCACAGGTGGGTTGATCGACGCTGTCGGCACACCGACCAAGGCCGTGGAGATCGTCGATCAGAACGGCAATGCACGCACGATCGACGCAATGCAATTCGAGCGGCGTGGACATACGATCACGCGGCTCGCCGGCGGGGAGATGCTGATCGTCGGTGGCGAGCGATCGGGTGGGGTGCTGGTCGAGACCGCGGAGATCCTCGATTGAGCGATCGGTGAACGCCGCAGCTCAGCGTCGAGCTGCGACCGCCGGGTCGTGCGCGCTCTGCGGGCGGCGACCGGCAGGTCGGCGACCTATCCACAGCTTCTTCCAGCCATGCCGACATGCACTGCGACGTCGCGGGCGCTCAATGTCGCGCGAGCGGCCGCGCCGGCACACCCGCGACCGTCGCCCCGGGCTCGACGTCGCGGGTGACGACCGCACCCGCGCCGACCATCGCGAACGCACCGATCCGGCGGCCGGGCAGCACGATCGCACCGGCGCCGAGCTCGGCACCCTCGTCGAGGACGACGCCGCCATTGATGCGGCAGCCGGGTGCGAGCGTGCAGTACGACGCGATGCGATTGCCGTGCGTCAACGTGCACGCGAGGTTGACGATCACATGGTCGCCGAGCACGACGTCGTCGGTCGACAGCACGCCGGCGGACAGCAGGCAGCCGGCACCGACCGCGACGCGCGGTGACACCACGGCGGCCGGGTGCACCAGCGTGGCGAACCGCCGCCCGCGGGCCAGCGCCTCGCGCACGACCCGCTGGCGCACGCGCGGATCGGCGATCGCGCAGACGACGTCGGCCGCCGGCTGCGCGTCGAGCGCGTCCCAGCCACCGAGCACCGGCACGCCACCGACCGCGCGACCGTGGTCGGCCTCGAGCTCCGACACGAAGCCGACCACCGCGTGCCGTGCGACGCCCGCGTCCGCCTGCGCGCGGACGATCGTCAGCGTGTCGGACGCGTGGCCGCCGGCACCGAGGATCACGAGCGGGGTCAGGGGGTGGTTCATGCGTCGGGCATCCGGTAGCCGAGCGCGCGCAGGTCGAGACCGGTCAGCGCGCACAGGCGGGCATTGTCGCGGGCGAAGCGGTCCTCCGCGAACGTCCGCAGCGCCGGCGGCAGGTCTGCGAACGGACCGCGCCGCGACCGCGGCAGCCGGCGCAGCAGCGCGCGGTCGAGCACCGGCAGCAGCCGCTGCGCGAGCTCGCGCTGCAGGCGGCCGCCGGCGCGGAGCAGCAGCGCGGCGCGGTTCGCGTCGGCCGCGTCGCGCGGTCGGCGGCGCGCCATGCGCCACGCGAGCAGCGCGTGCAGCGGCAGCGGGCCGGTGCGGGGGTGGTACGGCGTGTGGAACAGCCGGTTGAGCGGCCGCAGGAGCCACAGCGCGGCCGGCGAGAGCTGCGGATTGGAGCGCTCGCGCTCCGGCTCGAACGGCGCGACGCCGAGGAAGGCGCACAGCCGCCCGCAGAACGCGGCCGGGTCGCGCGCGAGCTCCTCCATGCAGACGACCAGCACGCGCTCGCGTCCGAACAGCTCGAACAGCGCATCGACGCGCCGGCTGAAGCACGCGCTCTCGAGCACGTGCGTCCGCAGCGGCTCGTCGTCGTGGATGGCGCCGCCGCTGACGACCGGATCGAACAGGAAGCGGCGGAACGGGAGCGCGGAGCCGAGCCGCACGTATTCCCGCCAGGTCGACTCGAGGAACGAGCGCTGCTCGCGCAGGGCGATCAGCACGCGGCCGTCGGGATAGGCGTCGCGGACGGCGCGCGCGACCGTCAGCGCGTTGCGCGCGTGTGGCCACTCGCCCGCCAGCACCTCGTGGCTGATGCCGGGGGGGCCGGGGGGGGGGGGCGCGGGGCGGGGGGGGGCGGGGGGGCGAGGGGGGCAGGGGGGGGGGGGGGGGGGGGGGGGGGGGGGGGGGGGGGGGGGGGGGGGCGGGGCCGGGGGGGGGGGGGGGGGGGGCCGGCGGGGGGGGGGGGGGGGGGGGGGGGGGGGGGGGGGGGGGGGGGGGGGGGGGGGGGGGGGGGGGGGGGGGGGGGGGGGGGGGGGGGGGGGGGGGGGGGGGGGGGGGGGGGGGGGGGGGGGGCGGTGCGGGGGGGGGGGGGCCAGGCGCGGGGGGGACGGGGGGGGGGGGGGGGGGGGGGGGGTGGGGCCCGGGCGCGCCCGGCGGGCTCGATGTGTCGAGGGGTGTGCTCGCGGGCGCGGTAGACCCCGGCGGCGGTCGCGCGGGGAAGCCCGGGTCTCGGCCGCCCGCGCCGGCGCTGCGTCGGCGCCCCCCCGGCGCCGCCCTTCTCCTGCGCGGTCGTCCTCGGTGATCTTCATCGAGCAGAACTTCGGCCCGCACATCGAGCAGAAGTGCGCGGTCTTCGCGCCGTCCTGCGGCAGCGTCTCGTCGTGGTAGGCGCGCGCGGTCTCCGGGTCGAGCGACAGGTTGAACTGGTCCTCCCAGCGGAACTCGAAGCGCGCACGGCTCAGCGCGTCGTCGCGCGCCTGCGCGCCCGGATGGCCCTTCGCGAGGTCGGCGGCGTGCGCGGCGATCTTGTAGGCGATCACGCCCTGCTTGACGTCCTCGCGGTCCGGCAGGCCGAGGTGCTCCTTCGGCGTCACGTAGCACAGCATCGCGGTGCCGTGGCTGCCGATCATCGCGGCGCCGATCGCCGAGGTGATGTGGTCGTAGCCGGGCGCGATGTCGGTGGTCAGCGGACCGAGCGTGTAGAAGGGCGCCTCCTTGCACCAGCGCATCTGCTCGGTGACGTTCTCCTTGATCTTGTGCATCGGCACGTGGCCCGGCCCCTCGATCATCACCTGCACGTCGTGCTCCCAGGCGCGCTCGGTGAGCTCGCCGAGCGTGCGCAGCTCGGCGAACTGTGCTGCGTCGTTGGCGTCGGCGATCGAGCCGGGACGCAGCCCGTCGCCGAGGCTGAACGACACGTCGTAGCGCTTCATCAGCTCGCAGATCTCGTCGAAGCCGGTGTAGAGGAAGTTCTCCTTGTGGTGGGCGAGGCACCACTTGGCCATGATCGAGCCGCCGCGCGAGACGATGCCGGTGACGCGGCTCGGCGGTGAGCGGCACGTAGCGCAGCAGCACGCCGGCGTGGATCGTGAAGTAGTCGACGCCCTGCTCGGCCTGTTCCTCGAGCGTCTCGAGGAACACGCCGATGTCCAGCTTCTCGGCCTCGCCGCCGACCTTCTCGAGCGCCTGGTAGATCGGCACCGTCCCGATCGGCACCGGGCTGTTGCGCAGGATCGCCTCGCGGGTCTCGTGGATGTCGCGCCCGGTCGACAGGTCCATGACCGTGTCGGCGCCCCAGCGGATCGCCCAATGCAGCTTCTCGACCTCCTCCTCGATCGACGAGCTGACCGCCGAGTTGCCGATGTTGGCGTTGATCTTCACCAGGAACTTGCGGCCGATGATCATCGGCTCGCACTCGGGGTGGCAGCGGTTCGCGGGGATGATCGCGCGGCCGCGCGCGACCTCGCTGCGCACGAGCTCCGGATCGCAGCTCTCGCGGATCGCCACGAAGCGCATCTCCTCGGTCACGATGCCACGCCGCGCGTAGTGCATCTGCGAGAAGTTGGTGTCGCCGCGGGCGAGGCGGGCCTCGATCCAGGCCTGGCGGCGCTTCGGCAGGCCGCGGTGCGGGTCGCAGCCCTGCGGGCCGGTGGTGTCGTAGACGCGCAGCGCCTCGCCGTTGGTCAGGTGGATCTCGCGCGCGGGGACGCCGAGCTCGGCGTCGAGGAGCACCTTCTCGCTGCGCGGGAAGCTCGCGGACAGGGACGGTAGCGAGCTGGGACGGGTGCTGTGCGACGTGTCGGTCATCGCTTTCCTACGCCGGTCTGAACCGGATCAGGTTCGAGGGGTCCATCTCAGCCCGCGCCCCGTGCGCGGACGCCCCCAGCGATCGCCGCCCATCTTGGCGTCGTCCGCCGCGCTTTCCAGCCGGCAGACGGCGCGGCGGCGCGATTCATTTGTCGATCGGCAGCAGCTTCTGCTCGTCGCGCGGGGGCTGTGCAGGCGGCTGCACGCCCGGCTGCGGGTCCGTCGTGAACGCGTGTGCCCCGGCGTCGGCCGGGGCGGACGGCTGGCTCGCGCGCGCCGGTCGCTCGGCGAGCGGCGCCTCGAACAGGTGCTGCCACGCCTGCGCGCCCGACTCGAAGCGGATCGGCATCACGCGCTCGGTCATCCGCACGACGCGCTCGCTCGCCGCGCGCGTCGCGGAGTGTTCGGCGGCGTGCACGACGCGCGTGCCGAGCGAGGTCGTCGCGGCGAACACGTGGGTGGCGGTCAGCACGCCGAGGATCACGAGGCCGCCGGTCACCAGACCGAGGCCCGCTCCCGACAGGCGGCTGCCGAACCCGAGCGGCTCGCGCTCGCGCCGGCGGGTGAGCTGCCACGCGAGCAGCGCGCACAGCGCCAGCGCCGCGAGGAACACCAGGGTGCCGGCGACGTACTGCGGCAGCGCCCGGTCGACGTCGTCGCCGTACAGGTGCCGGGTCGCGGCGGTCAGCGGTGGCCCTCCGAACAACGCGGCCGCGTAGGCGATCAGCAGGATCGCGATGCGGCTCATCTGCCAGCCGGCGCCGCGGAACAGTCCCAGGACGAAGAACACGAGCAGCACGGCGAGGGCCGAGCGGTCGACCCAGCCGATGCTCTCGAACCAGCCGAGAGCCTCGGAGGCAGGGTGGGGATCCGCGGCGGGGAGTCCGCTCGCCGGATCGATCGGCACGTTGGGGGTCTGGGGGAGGAACATCACGACGGGAGTGCAGGAGGCGCACGTTGGCCGTGCGCGGCCAGAGGGCCTATCGTAGCCGCCCGCGGCTGCCGCGCCGGCAGGCCGGCCCGACCACCATGACGCCCGATCCCCTCGACCTGCAGGCCCGCCTCGGCGAGCTGCTGACGCTCGCGACCGCAGACGCCCGTCTGGTGGGCGAGATGGCGCGCGCGCGGCGCACGTTCTTCGGCGCCGACCAGCCCGACTACGTGCGTGACCCGGCCGAGCTGGACGCCGCGGCGCAACGCTTCGCGGAGTGGTATCTGCTCGAGCGACCGAGCGACGTGCTCGGCCGGCTGCCGGTCGAGTCGCTCGACGCCGACGAGCGACCGCAGTTCGCGCCGCTGCGGCGCAGCCGGCAGGGGCTGTTCCTGGTCGAGGCGAGCGCGACCGGCGAGACCGGCGTGCGCGACCTCGAAGGTGGCGAGCGGCTGCGGCTGCTCGGCCTGCCGCGGCGGCTGCGGCCCGGCGATCTCGTCGTCGGCCGCGTGTTCGCCATCGAGGATGGCAGCGACGAGCACGTGGTGAGCTCCGGCGCCGCGATCGTCGCCGGGGCGCCGCGGCTCGCCGTCGCGTTCCAGCGCGACATCCGCAACCTCGGGCTCGAGCGCCGGCTGGACCAGGCCGAGGTCGAGCAGCTCGTCCACCGGCGCCTCGCGGCGCACGCGCCAGCTCGCGGCCCGCAGGTGGCGGAGACCACTGCACCGATCGAGCACCTCGAGGCCCAGCTGCACGCGCTGCTCGACGAGGCCGGCTGCGCGGAGCAGCATCCCGCCACCGCCATCAGCGCCGCCCTGCGCGACTCGGATGCGCCGGGACCGGTGCTCGGTCCGCTGCTCGACCAGTTCGCGTTCGACACCGACGTCGATCTCGACCGCCTGCGCGAGCTGCTGTTGCAGCTCTGGAACGCGCACCGCGCCGCGCACGCCGACCGCGCCGTGCCGAGGGCGCTGGAGCCCGCGCCGCGCCCCGCGGCGCGGGCGTCCGCGCAACCGCGCCAACCCCGCTTCCGGCGGCGCGCCGACGAGTCGCTCGGCGAGTCGCTGGCGCGCCGCATCGGCGAAGGCCTCGGTGCACACGAGAACGTCGCCGACCTGTTCGCCGACGTCGAGCGGATGCTGGGTGAACCGCTCGGCGACGATGACGAACCCGACGTCCCGGCCGGCACCGACGACGACGTCGGCCTCGACGACGGCAACCTCGCCGGCATGGTCCGCGAGTTCGCCTGGGAGCGCGGCGCCTCGGCCGCGGCCGAGAGTTGGCTGCGACGGCTCGCCGATCAGCAGCTGCGCGGGCCGATCCAGCGCGTCGACGTCGAGGAGATCGAGGCGGCCGACCTGCTCCGGTACCTGACCGAAGCCTGGCTCGAGGCCGCGCCCGAGCGCCGGGTGGCGCATCTGCAGGACGCCTACGAGGCGCTCGCCGGGTTCGTCGCCTGGGTCGCCGAGACCCAGTGGGTCGACCTGCGCGGTCGGCTCGAGCTCGCGCGCACAGCGCTCGTCGACGAGGCGGACCGCCTGCACCGCGCGGCGGCCGCCGTGGCCATTGCGGACGCCGATCCGACCGGCAGCCAGCGCGCGCTCGTGCGCGTGATCGACGCCTCGCTCGACGCGGCGATCCGCGTCGAGACGACCGCGCCACCGGCGGGGGAGTTCGAGCTCGTGACGTCGGTGCCGGCCGCGGGCTTCGAGGAGGGGGACCTGCTGATCCTGGGACTGTCGCTCGGCGGTGGCCCGCCGCGCGTGCACGGCCCCGTCATCGCGTTGCCCCGCGCGGCCGAGCAGGTGCTGGGCGGCTGACCCAGGCGCAGCCGGGTGGCCGGCGGGCGCGGGAGGTGCCGATGCGAGCGCCCCGAACAGGGCCCCGAACCGGCCTTCGGTCCGGCGCCCGCTCCGGTCGATAGCAGACCGAGGGTGCCGTGGCGGCAACCCTGCCACGAACCTCCACACGGTAGCTGCGCATGGCCTGGGAGAGTGCACTCGACCGTCTGATCCTCCGCCAGATCCATCTCGCCGAGCGCGGTGAAGTCCGCAGCGAGGAGGTCAAGGCACAGCTCGTCGCGCTGCGCGAGCTGGCACCGGACCGCGAGGAGTCGAACTTCCACGTCGGCTACGCGCGCGCGCTGCTCGGCCTCGACCTGCCCGCGGCGGACGCGGCCGACCCGGCGACCAGACGCTTCCATGAGTTCGGTCGGCTGCGGGGACACGAGCGCCGCGGCGAGCGCAACTGGGTCGCCGATCTGCTGGCGGACCAGACGGTGGTGCTCGACCTGCTGTCGGACCCGCGGATCGCGACGCAGGTGCTGCCGATCGTCGTCCGCACGCTGTTCTGGAGCGGGGAGCTCAGCCAGGCCGTGCAGGCGATCGACTTCCTGTCCTCGGCGACCGACGACGGCACCACGACCGTCGTCGAGGCCGCGCTCGCCGACCTGCTGACGCGGCTCGAGGCGCGCAACGATCCGCCCGAAGGCGAGAGCACCGCGTCGATCCTGCAGCGCTGCGTCGCGCTCCCGTGCTTCGGCTCGCTGCCGGCCGAGGTGCGCGCCGGCTATCTGCACGCCCTCGGCCGCCGGCTGGTGCGCGTCAGCGAGTTCGACGACGCGCTCGGTCGCTTCAGCGAAGCGTTCCCGCTGGCGAGTGACCTGCGCTGCATGCGCAGCCGCATTGCATTGGGCGCGGCATTGGCGACCCTGCGCGTCCATACCATCGAGGAGCTCACGCCGCGAGAGGACCGCCCGCAGCGCGACGCGGCCAAGGCGTGGATCGAACGAGTCGGCCCCTCGCAGGACGTCCACGCACCCGAAGCGCTCTTCATGCTCGGCCTGTTCGCGTACGAGACGCGCGACTATGACGAGGCCTCGCAGGCATTCGATTCCTGTACCCGGCGCCTGCGGCGCGTCGCTGGCCGCGACGCCGAGCTCATCGCGCGCAACGAGTTCTACCTGGCGTCCTCGCTGCTGGTCCTCGGCGACCCGGCCCACACGTCGCGTGCCCTGCGCCTGATCGAGACGGCCTTGGGTCGCGTGCGGCCCGATCTCGAGAACTTCTACGCCGTGCACGAGGCGATCAAGAAGCTCGACCGTCAGCTCGCGCTGCAGTTCCTCGACGCCGTGGACGTCGGCCGCGGCACCGCGCCCGACCAGCTCCTGCTGATCGCCCTGGAGTACCTGTCGCTCGGCGAGGCCGAGCCGGCCATGAACGCCGCGCAGCGCGTCCTCGAGATCGCGGTCGACCTCGACCAGCGCATCGAGGCGATGCAGGTGCTGCTGACCGGTCACAACATGCGCGGCGACCGCGAGGGTGGCCGCCGTGTCTACGAGGACATGCGCGACCTGCTGGTGCGCCGCGGCGAGTTCGCCGAGCTCGAGAAGCTGCTCCTCAACGAAGACTCGGTGGGTCAAGCGCTCGACCACCTCGAGATCAAGTGCGAGCTCGTCGACCTCTACGAGGAGATGGAGGACCGCGACTTCGAGAAGGCGCAGCTGCAGAGCCAGATCGCGCGCAGCCTGCGCGCGCGCAAGGACGTCGACTCGCTGCCTCGAGGCGCGCGGGCTGCTGCGCGAGGTCGGGCTCGGCTTCCCGGAGCTCGCCCGCGACGAGCTGGAGCAGATCGAGGGCCTGCTGAAGCTCGCCGACCCGACCGCCGGCAGCGGCACCGAGTCGTTGACGTCGGTGTGCGCGGCGCTCACGGCGGGCCTCGGACGCAAGGCGCACGTGCTGGTCGTGGGCGGCAACGAGCGGCAGCGCCGCCACCACCCGCGCTTCGAGCAGCTCGCCACCGAGTGGGGCTTCGACGGCGAGTGGCTGATGGCCAACTACAGCTCGCCGCAGAAGCTGGTGGGGGAGATCGGCACCCGTCTCGAGACCGGCGACGTCGACCTGCTGCTGCTGCTGCACTGGAACCGCCACGAGACGACCGAGCCCGCGCTCGAGCTGGCACGCAAGGCCGAGGTGCCGGCGCGCACCGTGCACTACGCGGGCTTCACCAGCCTGCAGGTCGCGCTGGCGGAGCAGCTCGGCCGACTCGCCGCCAGCGCACCGGCCGGCGAGCCGGCCGCCGAGCGCGCCGCGAGTGGCAACGGTCGGACGCGCGCTCGCGCCAAGGCGCGCAGCCGCTGAGCCGGGCGGTCCGGCGTCCGGGAGCGCCCGCAGACCCGCCGTCGACGCGATCGACGGCACTCCGGACTTCCGATAATCATGGTTATGCGGAGTGGTGGACCCGGCCCGGTCCGCCGCCGGTCGCGAACGCGACAACTCCGGGACATTCCCCGGGTGCCCCGCAGGCACCCTCCCGCGTCCACTGGTCCGCCGTCGGGCGCCGCGCGCGCCCGACGCTCGCCACCCCGAATCCCGAGGAGACCCGCCATGCGGACCCGATCGCCCGTCCCTGGCGTCGCCACCTTGCTGCTCGCCGTCACGCTCGCGCCCGTCGCGCCCAGCCAGAGCGCCGAGGAACGCGCGCTGCGGCAGGCCGCCGAGCGGATCGACGCCGCCGTGGAGCAGGATCTGCGCGCGCACGACCTGACGCCGAATCCGACCGTCGACGACGCGACGTTCGTGCGCCGCACCTGGCTACGGATCGGCGGTCGCGCACCGACGCTCGCCGAGACGCGCGCGTTCCTCGACGACCGCGGCCCGGACAAGCGCACGCGCCTCGTCGACGACCTGCTCGCATCGCCCGCGCACCAGAGCCGGATGGTGAACTTCTGGGCCGACCTGCTGCGTGCGAAGACGCGCCTCGTGCGGCAGACGTCGGGCGAGCCGTTCCTCGACTTCATCCGCCGGTCGGTCGCCGACAACGTGCCGTACGACTCGTTCGTGCGGGCGATGCTGACCGCCGAGGGTCCTGCGCACGCGCGCGACAACGGTGCGACCGGCTACCTGATGCGCGACCTCGGCATGCCGCACGACAGCATGGCGAACACCGCGCGCGTGTTCCTCGGCACCCGGATCGAGTGCGCGCAGTGCCACGACCACCCGTTCGACGACGCCTGGACGCAGCGCAGGTTCTTCGAGCTGTCCGCGTTCCAGGGCGGCCTGCGCTACACGGACATCGGGCTGTTCGAGACCGAGCTCGGCAAGCGGCTGCTGGCGAGCGCCCGCGACCTCGCCGGCGAATACGGTGATGCCGGACAGCGCGCATTGCGGCGCTTCGGCCAGCAGCTCGCGGTCGGGATCTCCGGGTCCGGCGCTGCGGCCGTCGCGCTGCCCGACGACTACCAATACGAGGATGCGAAGCCCGGCTCGTTCGTGACCGCTCAGGTGCCGTTCGGCCAGCTCGCCGACGTCCCGGAGCCCCACCGCCTGGGCCGCCTCGAGCTCCGGCGCCTGCCGCCGCTCGCGCGCCGCGGCGCCATCCCGTACGCCGACGTCGACTCGCGCGCCGCGTTCGCACGATGGCTGACGTCCGATGACAATCCGCGGTTCGCCGCCGTGATCGCCGCGCGGATGTTCGCACTCGCGATGGGACGCGGCCCGCTCGAGCCGGTCGACGACCTCCACGACGACACCGTGTTCCCGAACCCCGCGCTGTGGTCCGCATTGGAGGGCACCATGCGCGCGGTCCGCTACGACCTGCGGCAGTTCGAGCGCATCCTCTACCGCACGCGGCTCTACCAGCGCACCGCGGCGGCCCCGCCCGAGGGCGGCGACGAGCCGTTCCGCTTCCAGGGCCCCGCGATCCAGCGCCTCGGCGCCGAGCAGCTCTGGGACTCGCTGCTCACGCTCGCGCTCGACGACCCCGACGCGACGATCGCCCCCCCCGGCGCGCGCGCCGAGCCTGTCTACGCACGCTTCGAGGAGATCGCGAACCTGAGCGACACCGAGCTCGCCGCGCGGCTCGAGCGCGAGGTGCTCCGCTACGCCGATCCCGAGGAATACCGTCGCGTCGTCGCCCGCGAGCGACGCGAGCAGCTCGCCGCGCAGCAGGAGCTGTCACGCCAGCAGCGCGAGGCACTGCGCGAGCAGGCCGCGCCTTTGCTGAAGGCGCTGCGCGACGCCCGCCGTCGCCAGGACCAACGGGAGGTCGCGCGGATCGCGGCCGAGCTCGCCGCGCTGCGCCAGCAGGCGGCCGGCGGTCCGGCCGGCGCGCGGCGCGCTCTCGCGCGGGCCTCCGAGCTGCCGTCGCCGGCGCCGGACGGCCACCTGCTGCGCGAGTTCGGGCAGTCCGATCGCGAGACGATCGAAGCGGCGAACCGCGACGCGACCGTACCACAGGCCCTGCGCCTGCTGAACGGCTTCGTCGACGAGCAGCTCGCCGACCCGTCGACCGCGCTCAGCCGCGCGCTCGCTGCGTGCAGCCGCCCCGAGGACGTCGTGGAGACCGCGTTCCTGTGCATCCTGCAGCGGAGCCCCGCCCCCGACGAGCTGCGGACCTGGCTCCCCGACCTGCGCGCCGACCGCGCTGCCGCGCTCGGCGACCTGGTCTGGACCCTCGTCAACAGCCACGAGTTCCGCTTCATCCTCTGACCCGCGACGCACCATGGTGAACCGCTCCCTCCGCAATGCAATGCGTGGCGCCGACCTGCCGACGCGCCGCGAGTTCGTGTCGATGGCCGCACGCGGGCTGCTCGGCGTCGCCGCAATGCCGTTCCTGCCGCGCGCTCTCGCGCAGTCGAATGCCGGGCGCGAGATCACAGCCGGCGTGGTGCCCACCGCGCACCGCGCGATCTACGTCTACCTGAGCGGCGGCCTGTCGCACCTCGACACCTTCGACCCGAAGCCGGGCAACGACGCGATGGGCCCGATGCAGACCATCGGCACGAACGTCGACGGCATCCGTGTCGGCCAGTTCCTTCCGCGACTCGCCAGGCAGATGGACAAGGTGTGCGTGGTCCGCTCCATGTGGTCGAACCAGGGCGCCCACGAGCAGGGTCGCTACTTCATGCACACGAGCTACGCGCTGCGCGGGACGATCCGCCACCCGTCGCTCGGCGCGTGGCTCGGCTCGATCCGCGGTAGCGCCAACCCGACGCTGCCCTCGCACGTGACGATCGGCGGCGACGCGTTCACCGCGCAGGTCGGCTTCCTCGGCAGCCAGTTCGCACCGCTGCCGATCGGCGATCCGGAGGCCGGCCTGCAGAACGCCGCGCGCGCCGACGGCATCGACGAGGCGACGTTCCGCCGCCGCATCGAGCGCCTGCAGCAGATGAACGAGCGCTTCCTGGCGGCGCACGGCTCGCGACTCGGCCAGGCCTACGACGAGGCCTACGCGCAGGCCGTCGAGCTGATGGGCTCGCGCGACCTGCTGGCCTTCGACCTCGGCCAGGAGTCCGCCGCGCTGCGCGACGCCTACGGCCGCGAGCGCGTCGGCCAGGCCTGCCTGCTGGCGCGCCGGCTCGTCGAGCACGACGTCCGTTTCGTCGAGGTCGTCGTCGGTGGCTGGGACACGCACAACGAGAACTTCGAGGCGCTCGAGGAGCGCCTGCCGCCGCTCGACCAGGCGCTCGCCGCGCTGCTCGCGGACCTCGATGCGCGCGGCCTCCTCGAGGAAACGCTGGTCGTCGTCGCGACCGAGTTCGGCCGCACGCCGCAGATCAACGACCAGCGCAACGGCCGCGACCACCACCCGAAGGCCTTCTCGTGCCTGCTCGCCGGTGGCGGGATCCGCGGCGGCCACGTGCACGGCAGCACCGATGCGCGCGGTGAGGAGATCACCGCGGGCCGCGTGACGGTTGCCGACTTCAACGCGACGATCGCGACCGCGCTCGGCCTGCCGGTCGACGAGGTCTACCACTCGCCGTCCGGTCGCCCGTTCCAGGTCGCGAACAAGGGCCAGCCGGTCCGCGAGGTGTTCGCATGACCTCGCCATTGCGCAATGCGGCGCTCGCCACGCTCGCCGCCGCCACGACATTGGCCGCCCAGGACGCACCGAAGCCGACCGCCGACTTCGTCCGCGACGTGCTGCCGATCCTCGAGTCGCGCTGCTTCGAGTGCCATCGTGCGCCATACGAGGACGAGCGCGGCCGCCGCCGCAATCCGAAGGGCGGCCTGCGCCTCGACACGCGCGAGCTGCTGCTGCTCGGCGGTGACGGCGGCCCGGTCGTCGTCGCCGGCCGGCCCGGCGATAGCGCGCTCTACACGCGCACGGTGCTGCCGGCCGACGACCCCGACATCATGCCGGAGAAGGGCGACCCGCTCACACCGGCGCAGGCCGACGTGCTGAAGCGCTGGATCGCCGCGGGTGCGCCGTTCGGCGACTGGACCGGCGCGACCACGGAACCGGCGCCGCCGGTTCCCGCGACCTCCGGGCGCGCCACGCTGTACGCGCGGCTCGCGGCCGACCTCGCGCCCCCCGCCGCGGCGACGCTCCGGACGGCGCTCGGTGCCCACGGCCGCGCGGAGCCGCTCGTCGACGCCGGCAGCCTGCTGCGCGTGTCGTACCCCGCCCACCAGGAGTCGGTCGACACGGCCGCATTGCGCGCGCTCGGCCCGCTCGCCGCGCACGTCGCGGAGCTCGATCTGCGGCGCACGCCATTGACGGACCTCGCGGGTCTACCCCGCCTGCCGCGCCTCGTCCGTCTCGACCTCGGCAGCACGCGCGTCGACGACGCCGCGCTGCGCGCCCTGCGCGAGCTACCGGAGCTGCGCTCGCTGTCCCTGTGCGGCACGCCGGTGACCGACCGCGGCCTCGCGACGCTCGCCGAGCTCCCGGCGCTCGAGCACCTCTACCTGTGGCAGAGCGCGGCCACGGCCGCCGGCGTCGCGACGCTGCGTGCGCGCCGGCCGGCCCTGCACATCGTGCTCGCGCCCGAGCTGCCCGCCGACGCGCCGCCGCAGCGGCAGCCCGAGCGGCCCCGGCGCCGCTGATCAGCGCGCGCCGTCGGCCCCACCGAACAAGGCGTGGAACCCGATCCACGCGCTCAGGTCCGGCGCGATGTAGCTCGACAGGTCTTCGCCGATCGCGATGTCGACCCAGGCGCGCTCGGCGATCCGCAGGCGTGCGCCGGTCCACAGCAGCCATTGCGCGTTCGCCGCGCGGTCGAAGTCGAGCCCCCGCAGCGTCGACGTCTCGAGATCGGTCTGCGCGAGCAGCGTCAGGTCGTCGAGCACCGGCACCTCGACGCCGGCGCCGATCACCGTCACGTCGTGGAACGAGAACCCCGCCCGCTCGCTCTGCGCCGGCGTGCTCGCGAAGGTGTGCTGAACGTGTGCCGTGAGCGAGACCCGCTCGAGCCGCGCCTCGGCGGCGACGCCGAGCATCCAATCGAAGCCGCCCGACCCGTAGCCGCGCCGGGCGGCACCGGTCGGCAGCTCGACGCCCGCACGCAGTGTGACGCCGAACCGACCGTCCGTCCCCGCCGACAGCGGCGACCATGCGATCGCGAGCGGGACGTCGAGCAGCTCGAAGCCCGACTTCTCGACCTGCCACACGGCCACGCCGCCGCGGTCTGCCTCGATGACGAACTCGTCGCGCGGCCGGTCGTCGCGGTTCTGGTCGGGCAGCCCGAAGGCGTCGTGCCACTCGATGATGAAGTCGTCGAGGAAGCCGGCCGTCGTGTGCGCGACCGGCACCTCGAGCTCCACGTCGAGACCGTGCCCGAGGCCGACGCGCGCCGCGAGCGCCGAACGCAGGTACTCGCCGTCCATCCGGAAGCTCGCCTCGCTGTCGCCGCCGGCCAGGAACAGGCTCGAGTAGGCATTCGTCCAGTCGGCCCGCACGCTGCCGGGCGCCTCCGCCGCCGCGGCGCGCGGCAGGAGCCGCCCGACCGTCAGCTGTGCGGGATGCTGGTCGCGGACCGGCAGCGGGCCGGCGAACCGCGGCGCGCTCACACAGCCGGCGAGCAGCGCCGCGACCACCAGCGGCGCGGTGCGCGACATCAGGGCGAGGGCGGGCGACATCGGGTGCCGGCTGTAGCCGACCGCACCCTCCGCGTCACGCGCGGAGTGCGCGCTCGGTCGCCGATCGATTCGCGCGGCCTTCATCGCTGTCACCCATCGGCAACGACGCCGCCCCGGCTGTGACCTGCGCCGACCGTCGCGAGCCGGCCGGGACCGACGCGAGTTGCGCCACCTCGCGACGGGAACTCGTGGATCATCCGGGCTACACTCGGCCGGTCGCGGAGCGCCTCGGCTCCGGCCCCCGCCATTCCGGGAGACCCGTCCTTGCCCCGATCGATCCGCCCCGTCGTCCCGCTCTCCGCCGCACCCCTCGCCCTCCTGCTCGCCGCCTGTGCCCAGGGTGGCAACGAGGAGCGGCCGACCTGCGAGGTGACGATCACGCAGCGCACGCATGCCTTCGCGATCGTCACGCGACCGCGCTTCCCGGCCTTCCCGACCACCGCGAACGACGTCGGCACCATCGACGGCGAGATCACGTTCAGCGACGACTGTCGCTACGTGCTGCGCGAGGCCGGGGCCGGCGGCGCCGAGATCTCCCGCGGCGAGTACGCTCTGTCCGAGTCGGGCACGCTGTCGATCGTCGTCAACAGCAATGCCGGCTCGCTGCTCTACCGCGGTGCCTATGGCCGCGAGGGTGACACCCGCAACCTGTTCCTGACCGACCGCGTCGGCACCGGCATCGGCCTGTTCTGGGGTTACGCAGGTCGTCGAGGGCGCGGCCCCCGCCGTCGCGGATCTCGCCGCCGACTGGCACGTGCTGATGATGCACGCGATCGTCGCGCCGAGCTCGAGCCCGGCGGATCCCGACCTGGTCGGCGTCGCGCTGGGCGGCCGCGTCACGCTCGCCGCCGACGGCTCGATGGTCGGCCGCGGCACGGAGTCCGAGGCCGGGCAGGTCAACCTGCGCGCGGATCCGGGCGACTTCCAGCCGCAGGCCGACGGCCGTTTCGTCTTCGAGATCGCCGTCGACCCGACCACGAAGCCGGACTACGAGCGCGGCTTCGTCGCCGGCGGCACGACGTCGGTGATCTTCGGCATCGATCCGTTCTCCGCGGGCACCGACGACGCGGGTGGCGTGGTCGCCATGCTGCGCGTCCGCGACCCCGCCGGCTTCGACGTCGCCAACCTGACCGGCACCTACACGCTCGGCATGTGGACGCTGTTCCTGCGCCCGACCGCGTCCGGCTCCGACGCCGCGCTCGGCACGCTGGAGCTGAAGTCGAACGGCGACTTCGAGCTGCTCGCGCAGTCGAACACCGGCGTCGACTTCCGCTACTCCGGCACCTTCCAGGCGCAGGCCGACGGGACGCTGACCTTCACGGTGCCCGGCACCCGCGAGACCTGGGTCGCGGCGTTCGACCAGGGCTACGACACCATCGTGTTCGTCGACCAGTTCAAGGAGTCGCGCGCCGACCAGCAGATCGAGCTGAACCTCGGCATCGCGTTGCGTCCGATGCCGCCGTCGGGCTCCTGAGCCGACCGGACCGTCCGTCCCCACCCGACCACCCGAACCCGAGCTCCGAACGATGTCCGCAGGTCAGACGAGCGACTCCCCCACCGTGCTCTCCACCAGCCTCCGTTCGGCCGAGAAGCTGGGCGCGGGCAAGGTGCGTGACCTCTACCGGCTCGGCGACGACCTGCTGCTGGTCACCACCGACCGGATCTCGGCGTTCGACGTCGTCATGGACCGCGGCATCCCGGGCAAGGGCCGCGTGCTGACGAGCGTGTCGGCATTCTGGTTCGCGAAGCTGCGGCACGTCGTCGCCAACCACCTGCTGTCCGTCGACGTCGACGCGTGGCCCGAGCTCGCCCCCGACGAGAAGGACCAGCTCCGCGGCCGCACGATGCGCTGCCGCCGCGCGCGGCCATTGCCGGTCGAGTGGGTCGTGCGCGGCTATCTCACCGGCTCGGGCTGGAAGGACTACCAGGCCGAAGGCCGCGTGTCGGGGGTCGAGCTGCCGCCGGGCCTGCAGCACGCGAGCCGCATCGAGCCGGCGATCCTGACGCCGTCGACCAAGGCGGAGACCGGCCACGACGAGCCGATCAGCTTCGCGCAGGTCGAGCGTCTCGTCGGCCCCGCGCTGGCAGCCCGCGCGCGTAACGCCGCACTCGCGCTGTACGAGGCCGGCCGCACCTACGCGGCCGAGCGCGGCATCGTGATCGCCGACACCAAGTTCGAGTTCGGCACGATCGGCGGCGAGCTCGTGCTGATCGACGAGTGCCTGACGCCGGACTCGAGCAGGTTCTGGCCCGCCGACGAGGTGCGCCCCGGCGGCAAGCCGACCAGCTTCGACAAGCAGGTGCTGCGCGACTGGCTGTCGGGGCTCGACTGGAACAAGCAGCCGCCGCCCCCACCGCTGCCCGACGAGGTCGTCGAGCGCACCGCGCGCACCTACGCCGACATCGAGGCGAGGCTGTGTCGATGACGCGGCCGATCGCCTTCCTGATGGGCTCCGACTCCGACCTGCCGGTGCTCGAGGGCGCCTTCGTCCTGCTCGACGAGCTCCAGGTCGGCTACCACGTGCGCGTCCTGTCCGCGCACCGCACGCCGGACGAGACCGCGGCGTTCGCCCGCGACGCCGAGCGCGACGGCGTCAAGGTGTTGATCGGCGCCGCCGGCATGGCGGCCCACCTCGCCGGCGCGTTGGCGGCACACTCGAACCTGCCGGTGCTCGGCGTGCCGGTCGACGCCGGCCCGTTGCGCGGCGAGGACGCGCTGCTGTCGACGGCGATGATGCCGCCCGGCATCCCGGTCGCGACGCTCGGCATCGGCAGCTCCGGCGCGAAGAACGCCGCGCTGCTCGCCGCCCGCATCCTGGCGCTGTCCGACCCGGCCCTCGCCGAGCGGCTGCGCGCGTTCCGCAGCAGGGACCGCGACAAGACCCTCGCGAAGGACCGCGCCGTACGCGACCGCTTCGGTTGCTGATCGTCGATCGCGATGGGCATGACCCCGACGATCGCGTGGCAGGGCGACATCGACGGACGCCTCGAGCTGATCGACCAGACCCGGCTGCCCGCAGAGCTCTGCGTGCTGCGTCTCGAGCGCGTCGACGACGTGATCGACGCGATCCGCAGGCTGGCGGTCCGCGGCGCTCCGGCGATCGGCGTGGCGGCCGGCTACGCGATCGTGCTGGGCGTGCGCGAGCGCGTGCCGACCGACGCCACGACGTTCCGCCGCGCCTGCTCCGAGGTCGCCGCGCGCGTCGCCGCGGCCCGCCCGACCGCGATCAACCTGGGCTGGGCCTGCGGGCGGCTCGCCCGCCGCGGCGAGCGCGAGCCGACGCTCGGCGCGCTGCTCGCCGAGGCGCGGGCAATCCACGCGGAGGACGTCGCCCTGTGCCGCGCGATGGGTGAGAACGGCGCCCCACTGATCCCCGACCGCGCGACCGTCCTGACCCACTGCAACACCGGCAGGCTGGCGACCGCCGGCGACGGCACGGCGCTGGCGGTGGTCTTCGAGGCCTGGCGCCGCGGCAATCGGCTGCGCGTCATCGCCGACGAGACGCGACCGCTGTTGCAAGGTGCCCGGCTGACCGCGTGGGAGCTCGCCGCCGAGGGCATCCCCGTCGACGTCGCGACCGACGGCGCGGCGCCGGCGCTGATCGCGCGCGGCGAGGTCGACATCGTGCTGGTCGGCGCGGACCGCATCGCCGCCAATGGCGACGCCGCGAACAAGATCGGTACCTACGCGCTGGCGCTCGCCTGCCGTGAGCACGGCGTGCCGATGTACGTCGTCGCGCCGTCGAGCTCGTTCGATCTGTCGCTGCCGGACGGCGCGCACATCCCGATCGAGGACCGCGCCGCCGACGAGGTGCTGACGCTCGGCGGGCAGCGCATCGCACCCCCCGCCGGCGTCGGGGCGCGCAACCCGGCCTTCGACGTCACGCCCGGACGGCTGCTCGGCGGTCTGGTCACCGACCGGGGCGTCATCCGTCCGGTGACGACGGAAAACGTCAAGCGCGTGCTCGGCTGAGGCCGATCCCTCGGGCATGACCCCGTCCGCAGCGCCCGGGCGGCGCAAGTCGACGCACCCGAAGACCGCGGCCGCACGCGAGAAGCGCCGCCGGACCGCGACCACCGAGTCGGCCGCGGCCCCGCAGCGCGCCCCTCGCAAGCCGCGGGCGAAGTCCGCCGCACCGGCGTCCGCGAAGCGCACCGCGAAGCACGGCTTGATGGCGCGCCGCGCGCCGCCGCCGGCACCGCAGGGTCTCGAGGTCGATCCCGACGTCCTGCAGTTCATCGAGGCGCTCGACCTCTACCGCCACCAGCACAGCCGGCCGTTCCCGTCGTGGAGCGAGGTGCTCCACGTGCTGCGTTGGCTCGGCTACCGCAAGGCCTGACTCAGGACGCGTCGTTCGCGAGCCAGCCGCCGAGCGCGAGCGCGAGCACGAGGATGCCCGCCACGATCCGGTACCACGCGAACGGCCGGAACGAGTGACGCTGCAGGAAGCGCACGAACGGCCCGACGATCACGAGTGCCGTCAGGAAGCTCACCACGCTGCCGATCAGCACGTCGTCGAGCAGCGGGCCACGGATCCGGTCCCACTGCTTGTAGACCTGCAGCAGGCAGGCGCCGTACAGGATCGGCAGGCCGAGCAGGAACGAGAACTCCGCGGCAGCCGTGCGCCGGAAACCGAGGAGCAATGCACCCGCGATCGTCGCGCCGGACCGGCTGGTGCCGGGGATCAGCGCGAGGCATTGGAAGGCGCCGACCCACAGCGCGTGGCGCCAGTTCAAGGACTCGAGGGGCGCATCCGCACGGTCGCCGCGCGCGGTCCGCCGGTCGAGCCAGCGCTCGAGCGCGAGCAGCGCCACGCCGCCGAGCACCATCGTCGTACCGACGACGGCCGGGTCGAACAGCGCGGCCTCGATCGCGTCGCCGAGTCCGAGGCCGAGCACCACGGCGGGGACCGCCGCAATGACGATCAGGACCAGCAGGTTGCGCGACAGGCTGGCGAGGAACCCACCGCTGCGGGCGTCGGCGTCGCCGGTGGTGCCGCGGCCGGCGAGCGCGAGCAGCGCGCCGGCGATCCGGCGCCGGTACAGCACGACGATCGCGCTGATCGCACCGGCCTGGATCACGACCTCGTAGGCGGGGTCGGTGCCACCGAGCAGCCGATCGGCCACGATCAGGTGCCCGGTGCTGCTGATCGGCAGGAACTCGGTCAGGCCCTCGACGAGCCCGAGCACGATGCTGCCGACGAGCCCCGGCTCCTGGGCCGTCACGGCGGCGCTGCCCTGGATCGCGAGCTCAGCGAGCATGGCGACGCCGGGTCCGATCCGTGTGCTCCCGGAGCGGGCCGCTCAGAGCGCGCGCTCCGGCTCGACGAACCGCATGTCGAACGCCTGCGCGACACCGGTGTGCGTCACCTTGCCGGACAGCACGTTCGCAGCGGAGCGCAGGTACTCGTCGTCGAGCGCCGCTCGCGCGCCGAGGTCGGCGAGGCGCCGCGCCCACGGCGCCGTCGCATTGGTCAATGCGAAGGTCGAGGTCCGCGGCACCGCACCCGGCATGTTGGCGACGCAGTAGTGCACCACGCCATCGACGACGAAGGTCGGGTTCTGGTGCGTCGTCGGCTTGCAGGTCTCGATGCAGCCACCCTGGTCGACGGCGACGTCGACGACCACCGGACCGTCGTCCTTCATGAGCTTCAGGTCAGCGCGTTCGATCAGCATCGGCGCGCGCGCGCCGGCGACGAGCACCGCACCGACGACCAGGTCCGCGACCGGCAGCTTCTCGCGGATCGCGTACGGGTTGCTGTGCAGCATCTCGACGTTCGCCGGCATGACCTCGCTCAGGTAGCGCAGCCGGTCGAGGTTGACGTCCATCACCAGCACGCGCGCACCGAGGCCGGCGGCCATCCGCGCCGCATTCGTGCCGACGACGCCACCACCGAGGATCAGCACGGTCGCCGGCTCGACGCCCGGCACGCCGCCGAGCAGCATGCCGCGCCCGCCGTGGTGCGCCTCGAGCGACGCCGCGCCGACCTGGATCGACATCCGACCGGCGACCTCGCTCATCGGCGTCAGCAGCGGCAGCTTGCCGTCGACGTCGAGCGTCTCGTAGGCGAAGCAGTGCGCGCCCGACGCGACCATCGCCTCGGTCAGCTCCCGGCTCGCGGCGAAGTGGAAGTAGGTGAACAGGATCTGTCCCGGCCGGATCAGCGGGTACTCGGTCGCCAGCGGCTCCTTCACCTTCACGATCATGTCGGCCTCGCCGTAGACCTCCGCTGCCGACGACACGATCCGCGCACCGGCCTTCACGTAGGCCTCGTCGGGGATGCCGGCCCCGAGCCCTCCGCCCTGCTGGACCAGCACCGTGTGCCCACCCGCGACCAGTCCGTGCACCATCGCCGGCACGGCCCCGATGCGGTTCTCTTGCGGCTTGATCTCCTTGGGGACGCCGATCTTCATGCGTTCTCGCTGCGTGTTCGAGGGGTCGAAGCGCCCGATTCTAGCGGCGCCCCGGACCCGAAACCCTGTCGTTGTCCCACCGTCCCGCCCGCCCCGCCCGCGCGTCGGTCCGACAGATTCCCGGCCGCTTCGGCTTGCGCCACCCACCGGCCCGCGGTAGCTTCCCCCACCCGCCGACGACCTCGGCGCCTGAGCGGGCGATTAGCTCAGTTGGCTAGAGCACCAGCTCGACAAGCTGGGGGTCACTGGTTCGAGCCCAGTATCGCCCACTCAACTTGCTCTGCAGCGTGCGCATCGAAGGCGCCTTGCGCAGATTCACCGGGCGCGCGTCGCGCAGGCTCACGCCGCGCGTCGCGCAGGCGCATCGAGCGCGCCGCGCGCGCGGGACGGCTCCGACCGATCGCACTGCCTCGGCGTCGCGCACACGCCGGGATCGGACGCAACGGTGGCGCGGCGCACAGGTGCGCGCGGCTGCGCTCGCTCGGCGAGGTCTCGGGAACCGCGCCAGCCGTCCGACGTTGTGCGGGCATTCGCGGTCCCGTGCTGCCTCGCGCGGGGTCGCTCCACGACCGGGCCGCCACGATGCACCCTCGCCTCCGCCGCGCCGTTCCCGTCCTGCTCGCGAGCCTCGTGCTGGCCGGGCATGGGCCTGCCCAGGACGACGTCTCCGCGCGCATCGCCGCCGCGGTGCAGGGGGCGGACTGGGACCTCGAGCTGAGTCGCGCGGGGCTGCGCGAACGGCCGATCGCCGAGCTCGTCGATGCGCTGGTCCCGCTGCGTGGTCGGCTGCACGGTCACCTGTGGGTGCGCGCGGTCTCGCTCGTGAAGTCGCGCGATGTGGAGGTCGACGCACTGTGGCGCGACGAGCCGGCGCGACGGCGCGGACGGGCGGAGGTGTTCGCGGACGCGTTGGGCGGCTGGATCGAGCGACACGTGGCGGCGGATCCGCCCGAGCGCGCGGACATCGAGTACCTCGCCCGCTTCCTGCCGCCGCGCACGCACCACCCCGACCGCGACGGGCGCCTGGACCAGCCCCGGTGGCTCGGCTCCGCACTGGTCCTCCAGCGCATCTCCGCGGCCGCGCAGCGAGCGCACGCGGAGGTCGTGACGGAAGCCCTGCGGGCGATCGATCGGCCCGGCTCCGCGGGGGCAGCGGCCGTGCTCGGTCATGACCCGTCCGCCGGCCCCTTCGCGCTGGCGGACGCGCTGACCGATCCGGAGCCCCGCGTGCGGCTGGCCGCTGCGGTCGCCCTGCGCCTGCGGCTCGGAGCAGCGGTGCCGCCGTGGCTCGCGCGGGAGGTGGCCGACGACCCGACGCTCCACGCGACCCTCGCGGGCCTGCTGCCGGCGCTGCCCGTGCCGCCTTTCGACGCGGCCGCCGTCGAGCGCCTGCTCGCCGACCTCGCCGCCGACCGCTGGCCACTCGCCAGGATCCCGCAGCCGGACGACCTCGACAGCTCCGCTCGCCGCCGGATCTCGGCGGCGCTGATCGCGTTCGCGCGCCGCCGCCCGCCGCCTGCCGCACCGACTCCGGAGTCGCCGCCCGCCCCGTTCTGGATCCCCGCAGTGGAGTCCGCTGCGCTGATCGCGCTGCGGGCCGCCGCCGCCCTCGATGCCGAGGGCTTCACCGCCGTGCTCGCCCTCGGCGCCCCTTCGACGCCGTCGCACCTGCGGTTCGCCGCGCTGACCGCGCTCGCGGCGATCCGTCCGCTGCCGGCGGCGGCCGCGACGGCGGCGGCGCAGCCGCTCGGCGCCCTGCTCGACGATCCCGACCCCGCGATCGCCGAGCTGACGGCGTCCGTGTGCGCCGCGGTCCTGCCGCAGTGCGACGACCCCGCGCTGCGGGATCTCGTCGCGGATCGCGCGTTGGCCGTGCTCAACGGCGATCCGGCCGCGCTCCGCGTGCGCCCCGGCCTCCGCTTCTGCGGCACCGGCCCGCCGCCCGCCGGCACCCCGGAGGGTCGCGACGCGTGGCTGCTGTTCGCGGCGTCCACTGCACGCGACCCGCGCCTCGTCGGTCCCCTGCTCGACGCGCTCGGGACCGACCGCTTCGACCCGCGTCCCGCGCGCACGCCGTGGCCCGACTCCCAGGCCGTCGAGCTGCTGCTGACGTGCGTTGCCGAATTCGCGGAGGAGCTCGACGCCGACCAGGCGCGACGAGTCCACGAGCTGCTCGCACCGCTGGTTCCGTCGACCAGCGGGCCCGGTCTCGCGACGCGCGTCCACGTGCTCGCGCGCCAGATCCTCGATGCGAGCTACCCGCGCGTCCCGGACGACCTCGTCGTCTGGTACGCGGCCCGTGACCTGTGGTCGAGGATCGCTTGCGCGTGGCTCGTCGAACCCCGCGCCGATCGATTGACCGCCGCGCGCGCGAGCGCATTGATCGGTACGAGCGACGCGGACCGCGACGCCGCGCTCCGCAATGCACCCTGGCTGTTCCTGCTGGCACCGGACCGCCTGCCCGACCTTCGCACCGCGAGCCAACATGCCCGCAGTGAGTTCGTCCGCGCCATCCAGGGCACGCTGCCGCGCCACGCCGCGCGCGTCGTCGACCTCGCCGCGCGCGGGGAGCTCCCCCGCGACGTCGTGGCGGCGTCGCTCGCCCTGGTCCCGCTCGAGCTCCGCCAGCTCGCCGCGGTCGTGCCCACCGACCCGTCCGGCGCCTGGTACTGGGCACCCGCGCTCGCGTCCGCGATCGGCCGCGCGGTTCGGGCCGCTCCCACCGACGACCTCGCCGCCGTCCGCCAGCTCGCCGCGGCGCCCGCCATCGACGTCACGGTCGCCGCTCTGCGCCGCGCGACCACGCTCGGCGAGCCGGGCGTGGCCTTCGCGCGCGCCGCGCTCGACCGGCTGGTCGCGCCCGGATCCGACGACGAGTCGGCCGCCCGCGCATTGCAGCTCGCGATCGAGGTGGGCATCGAGCCGCGCGAGCTGCCCGCGGTCTGCGACCGCCTGGCTGCCTCCCGCTCCTGGTTCGCGACGATGCTCGCGGACGCGGCCGCGTTCCGCTTCGCAGAGCTCGACCCGCGAAGCTGCCGCTCCCCGTATCCGGCGCGCGCGATCGGAGCAGCCGGGATCGACGTGGCGGTCGACGTGCTGCGCGAGGCGCTGACGGGTCAGTCCGGCCACGAGCTGGTCGAGCTGCTGCAGGGCTGCTCACCGGCCACCTGCCGCGCCGCCCTGCAGCTCATCGCGGAGCGACCGGTGTGGGACAGCGAGCTCGAGCGCGCGGTCGTCTGGAAGACGTCCGACGACGACCCGGGCATCCGCCTCGCCGCCTACCGTGCCCTCGCGTCCCGCGACGCGGAGCTGTGGCCCTGTGCGCTGCTGCGGCAGACCGGCACGTTCGACCCCGCTCCCGAGATCCGCGAGTTCGCACGCGGCGAGCGCTGATCAGTTGCCGAGCCAGGCCGTGCCTGCATTGCTGACGATCAGGCTCAGTGGGTTGATGCCGGGCTCGACGACGAACGCCTGGTACTGCAGCTGACGACCGGCCAGCAACGGGATGTTCGGAATGTTGACCGTCAGGGACGCGGTCGTCGTCGGGCTGGCGGTCGGCACCGCGACCTCCGGCGCGACGTACAACCTGCAGCCGGTCATCCCGAGGACGCCGAGGTCGAACGGCAGCGGATTGCCGCCCCACATCGTGTTGGAGTAGCCGATCGCGACGAGCACCGGGACGCCGATCCCCGGCAGATTGCCGATGTCGACGGTGAACGAGCCACCGAGCGCGGGCCGGCTCCCTGCCCCCGCGGCCAGCGTCGGACGCCCGGCGCTGCCGGCGCAGCCCTCGCCGAACGGCAGGAAGAACGCCGTGCCCGCGAAGTAGTACAGCGTGCCGTTCCACACCCGCGGTGAGTACACCGGTGCGCCGAACCGACCGGTCGTCGAGGCGCCGAGATCCAGCCGCACGTCCGCATTGGAGTAGGTCTGGTTCGCCCCGTTGCCGTTCGTATACGCCATCGCGGTGCCGTTGTACTCGAGCGCCATACCGTAGCTGCCCGGCGCGAGCACGAAGTCGCTGACGTCGACGCGCGTCGGTGTGCCGATCGGACCTGAGACGCCGGAGCCGGTGGCGACGTGCGTCCAGGCGTTGGCGTTGATCTCGTTACCGACGTAGGTGCCGCCGACCTGCGTGACCCACACGTCGAGCGTGAACGGCGAGCCCACGCCGCCGGCGCGCGTGTTCTCGCAGTTGACGTCGAACGCCACGATGACGAGGCCGTTCGGTGACAGCACCGTGACGTCGAACTGGTTGGTCCAGGTGGTGGTGCCGCTGTTGCCGCCGGCATACAGCGTGGTGATCGACTGGGCCGGCGCGAGACCGACCGACAGGCAGAGCGCAGCGAACGAGAGCGACGGAAGACGCATCGGGGAGGTCCCTCCGAGGAGAGCGACGGGGATTCGGGAGCCGGGTACCGCGCAGCAGGCAGCGGCCTGCGGATCCTGGCGGCACCCGTGTGAACATACCGTTGTACGGTCCCGCGCAGCGGACGTCCCGTTCCCGGCCGCGAGCGCTCCGTGCGATCGCGCTGTCGGCTCGGCGAGCGATCGTCCCCTGGCCATCGGCAGCAGCGCGGGGTTCCGTTCGTGAGTCCGGGCCGGCCCGCGACTACGATCGCCGCTCCCCGCCGTCCGACCGGCAACGCCCAAGAGGGCCCGGGACCGCTCCCCATGAACGAGCTCCAGAACGTCGTCTTCACCCCCGCCCACCTCGACTGCCGCGCCCGTGCGCACGAGATCGCGCGGCGCTACCTGCTGCCGCAGGCCGCGCGACACGACCGCGACCACAGCTACAACGAAGACGCGATGCGGGCGGCGGCGGAGGCCGGGCTGCTCGGCACGTGGATCCCCAAGGAGTATGGCGGCAGCGGCATCGGCATCCTCGGCCTGTCGCTGATCGTCGAGGAGTTCAGCAAGGCCGACCCGGCGTTCGGAGTCGCGTTCGCCGTCAACGCGCTGGGCTCGATCCCGCTGCTGATGGGCGGCACCGACGAGCAGAAGCAGCGCTACCTGCCGCGCGTCGCGACCGGTGAGCTCGCCTGTGCCTTCGCGCTGTCGGAGAAGTTCGCCGGCTCGGACGCCGGTGGCCTCGCGGTGCGCGCCGAGAAGGTCGACGGCGGCTATCGCATCCACGGCGAGAAGAAGTGGACGACCAACGGCTCGCGCGCCTCGCTGATCATGTGCTTCGCCGTCACCGACCCGACCTCCAAGTCGCGGCGCATCTCGGCGTTCGTCGTCGAGAAGGGCGACCCCGGGTTCTCGATCCGCAAGGAGGAGAACAAGATGGGCATCCGCATGGTCCCGGTCTGCGAGACCGCCTACGACAATGTCTTCGTGCCCGACGACCGGCTGATCGGCGGCAAGCCCGGCATGGGCTTCAAGCACTCGATGATGACGCTCGACTGGGCGCGACCCGGCGTCGCGGCCCAGGCGGTCGGCACCGCGGCCGGCGCCCTCGAACTCGCCACCACGTACGCGACGCGCCGCAAGCAATTCGGGCAGGCGATCGCCAGCTTCCAGATGATCCAGGCCATGCTCGCCGACATGGCGATGCAGACCGAGGCCGCGCGCTGGCTCGTCTACATGTGCGCTGCGCAGGCCGACGCCGGTGTGTCCGTCAACAAGACGGCGGCGATGGCCAAGTGCTTCGCAGCCGACACCGCGATGAAGGTCGCGACCGACGCCGTGCAGGTGTTCGGCGGCTACGGGTTCATGGAGGACTACCCGATCGCGAAGTTCTTCCGCGACGCCAAGATCCTGCAGATCTACGAGGGCACCAATCAGGTGCAGCGCATGGTCATCGCCCGCAACCTCGTCAAGGAGGCCGCCGAGCACGACTACCTCGCCGAGTTCATCCCGTTCGAGACGCAGGAGACGTTCGTCGACCAGCCGCTCGAGTCGGTGAACCTCTGAGCAGCAGCGTGGCCGCCGCTCACCGGCCGGACGCGCACTCGACGGTCGCACCGCGCCCGTCGCCGTCGACGTCGCGCCGGCCCAGGGCCCGAGCGTCCGCGCGAGGTGCGCTCCCGCCGCGAAGAAATACGCCGTCAGTGCGCCCTGGCCCGCTGGGTCGGTCTGCCACACGAGCACCTCGTCGGCACCATCGCCATCGGTGTCGAACACGGTGAACGCGCAGCTGGTCAGCGGCGCCACCCCGCGGGGATCCCCCCGCGCCGTCCCGTCGGCACCCCGCAGCACGAGGTCGCCGGACCCCTCGACGCCACCTCCGTCGAGCGACCACAGCCTCGCCACGGCGTCCGCCGACAACGCCGTCGGCCGAGCTGGCGTCGCCGACCGGCTCGGAGCCGACCACGCCGGTGGCGCTCCACACCGCCAGCGCACGTTGGACCGCGCCGCGGAACGACGCCGCGTCGAGCGGTCCGTCCAGCTCGTCGAACGCGTGGCGCAGCCGCGACGGGTCGTCCCAACGGCCGAGCACCGTGAACCGCGCCGGCGCTGCGCGTTCGACCGTCGCCGTGCCGCGCGCCTCGCAGCAGGTCAGCGCGAGCCACGCGGCCGCGCAGGCCGCTCCCGCGACGCGGCGTGGCGCGTTCACAGATCCCGCAGGAACGGCAGCAGCGCCTCGCGCGCGTCCGCCGACAGCGCCTCGCACCCGAGCCGCACGTTCTCCGCCTCACCGGCGTGCCCGCGGATCGCCGCGTCGAGGTCCTCCGCGCGACCGTCGTGCAGGTACGGAGCAGTGTCCTCGATCCCCCACGAGGGGGGCGTGCGGAACATGCCCGCTCCCGCGCCCGGCTCCGCCATGCCGCGGAATCCGGCCGGCATCACGTCGTGCAGCAGCAGGTCGGAGTACAGCCGCACCGGCCCGGCGACGCCCGTCAGCGACGTGATGTGGCTCTTCGCATAGCCGAGGGACGTGAAGCGCTGCTCGCCGTCGAAGTCCGCGACCACCGTGCAGTTCAGCGCGTGGAACCGCCACAGCCCGAGCGCGAACGCGACGTCGGGCCCCGACCCGGCGCCCGCGACCGATCGCCCCACGTCGTGGAACAACGAGTTCGGCACCTGGGTCTGCACGACGTGGACGTCCTGCCAGCCGTCGTTGTCGACGTCGAGGAAGTTCACGGCCCAGCCGATCACGCCGAACATCCCGTAGCGACGCGAGAGGTCGCGGTAGGTCGCCGCGGCAGGATCCCAGTCGTGGAGCAGGAAGTCGGGCCCCGTGTCCGACACGTGGAGATCGACGCCGCCGTCGCAGAACGCGTCGACGAAGTCGACCCCGTGCCATCGATCCCGGCATTGGCGGCGACCTGCGCGCCGACGGCCGCGAACTGCCCGTCGCGGAGATTGCGGTACGGCTCGTTCGGCAACCGGGTGGGCCCCCCTGTCGTTCGCGGCGAGCAGGTCCGGCCACAGGTCCTCGTCGTAGTCGACGAACACCGCGGCGCAGGTCGGGCCGCGATCGCCGACGCCCGCCGCGGCCGTCACGTCGACGAAGTGGCCCTGCCCGGTGTTGCGGTACGGGACGTTCGCCTGGCCGACGCCGTTCCGGTCGGTCCGGTTGCCGATGTACAGGTCGAGCCAGCCGTCGCGGTCGTGGTCGCCGAACGACGCGCTGAAGTCGGTGCCGACGTGCGCGATCCCGCGCGCTGCGGCCTCGTCCACGACCGCGCCGTTGCCCTGGTTGACCTACCGCATCGCGCGTGTCAGGTCCCCGCCGACCAACAGGTCCTGGTCGCCGTCGACGTCACCGGGCCGCGACGCCGCTGCCGAGGGCGGCGCGGGAATGATCGGCCGTCGCGAGCACTCAGCCGGCGGTGCGATCGACGAAGGTCTGGGCGGCGAGCCCACTCGTCGCGACTACGTAGAAACTCCGGGCCGGGGAGATCACCGGGTAGAGCAGGGCGAGGCAGGGCGCGCACTCGAACCCTACCCCGTGCGTCGGAGCACGGTCAGTCCGTCCGGGATCCCCGCGTCTTGGCTCGCACGCCCGTTCGAGGTCGCGCGAGCCCCGCCCGGCCGGTCGGCGCACGCCCCGCGCGTCGCTCGCCCGGCGCGCGCAATCCGCCCGCCGGCATGGCCCCGTCAGCGGCCGGCGGCGCGCCGGTACGTCAGCGTCATCGACTGCGTCGCGCCGGCGGACTCGAACGTCATCCGACACTCGCGCCGGTCGGCGTCGCGCCAGCTCAGCTCCTCGCGCATCGTCATCGGCGCCCCGTCCGGCCCCCGGCAGGTCCCGCTCAGCGTCAAGCCCCCCGCGTCGGCATCGAACGGTCCCGCGGTCTTCGACCAGGTCGCCGAGAAGCTGTCGACCCAATAGCAGACGAACTGCTCGTTCGGGGCGTCCCAGCCGACCAGCGCGTGCCCTTCGAACGGCATCCCCATCATCGTCCCGCTGAAGTCGGACCACGTGTACTGCCCGCAGCAGACCGCGCGCACGACCTCGCGGCAGCGCTCCTCCGTCGCCGGCGCCGACGGATCCACCTGCATCCGCAGGGTCGCGTCCCAGCTCCCGATGCCGCGGTGCAGCTCGCGCAGCGCGGCAGGCAGCTCCCCACCGCGGGGCGTCGCGACTGCCGCTGCCGGCGGCGGCTCGGTGAGCCGCCGCCGCGTGGCCTGCATGGTCTGGATCTCGGCGCCGCCCGGCGGCGTGAACCACGCCGTCTCGACCATCGTGTCGCGGTCCTTCCAGGTCAGCACGCTGCGCATGGTCCCTTGCGCATTGCGGCCGTGCCAGGTCCAGACGTGGCCGTCGGAATCGTAGGACCCGATCATCTCCGCTGGCGTGCATTGATGGTTGTCGACCCACACGCTGACGTAGCGCTTCTCGAAGGGGTCGTAGCCGGCGAGCCACACGCCTCCGAACGTCTCGCCCTGCATCTCGCCCTCGCTGCTCCACACGAGCCACATGCCGTCGCACACCAGCGCGGCGCGCTCGATGCCCTCGGCCTCCATGGCCTCCTCCATCCCGGGCACGCCGGGCATCGCGGCCATGCGGACCGTCGAGTGCCAGGTGCCGGCCAGCTCGGCGAGCGGCGCGTGCTCGTCGCACTTCGGCGAAGGGACACCCTGTGGCTCGTCCTGCGCGGACAGAGGCCATGCGAACCAGCACAGCGCCGCAATCGGCAGCGCGAACGATCGGGACGGGAATCGCGGACGGAACATGGTCGGTGGCTCCTGGATCGGTGGCTCCGGGAAGGCGCAGACTCTACGCTGCCGTTGGCCGGACCGGTCGGCCGATCCGCGCGCCCCTGCGGAACGCGGGTCCCGACCCGGGCGGAATGCCGCCCGCCGCCAGCCGACGCGCCGTTGGCCGGACGCCTCACCCGGCGCCGACCGGCTCGAGCAGCCCGTGTCCGATGTCCCGCACGCGCCCGCGCGCGATCAGCAGCTCCCATACCTCGGCCGGATACTGCTCCGGCGGGCGCACCGCGGTGATCGCCGAGTGCTTGCCGCCCGTCAATGCGCTGCCGCCGAGCGACGACTCCTCGTCGAGCCGTGCGAGCTTGATGCGCTTGCGCAGCGCCTTCATCGCACGGTCGATGATCGCCTTGTCCGCGATCGGCAGGTCGCCCTTCGGATCGCGCCAGCCGTCGACCAACCGCGCGAGCTCGTCGAAGTCGCGCAGCTCGACGATCACCGCGAGGTCCGAATCGGCGAGGTCGGGGTCGTCGGGCCGCGCCCGTCGCAACGCGCGCTCGACGTCCGTCCAGGTGTCCTCGCCCGCGCCGCCGCGCAGCGCTTCGACCGCCTGACACAGCGCGCGACTCAGCAGATTGTTGTTCACGGCGGGATCGTCGCCGCCGGGCGCCTCCGCTGCGAGCCGTCGTAGCTCACTCGCGCAACCGCAGCACCAGCGCGCGCCGGGGACCGCGCAGCCCCCGCACCGCCGCCGGGTCGGCGAGCTGCGCGGCCACCAGGTCCGGCTCCCCCCCGCCGACCGCCGTTGGCACGACGACGTCCAGGTCGATCGGGAGCTCCGCCGGCACCGCCAGCTCGAACCGGCCGTCCACACCGGTCGGCGCCGACAGCCGCTCGCCGTCCGGCAGCCGCGCACAGACCCACGCGCCCGGCTGCGGCGCACCGTCGGCCGCCAGCAGCAGGCCGGCCAGCTCGACCGTGCGCGGCAGCGCGACGACGACGTCGCGCGCGCCGGCCTCGACCTCGATCGACACGCCGGGCCCGGCCGGTCGCCACGTGGTCCAGTCGATGCGGTGCAGCCCCGGCTCGAGGCCCCGCACGTCGAACCGGCCCCGCCGCGCGACGACGGTCGCCGGCCCGCGCAGCGGGCGGCCGTCGCTGCGGCTCACGTCGCCGGCGGCGAGCTCGACCGGCGTGCCGTCGGCGGCCATCAGCCGTCCGCGGATCGCCAGGCCGACGAACACCTCGAGCTCGGCCTCGCAGAGCTCGCCGTCGCTGGTCGGCTCGACGAGCGCCGACACCGCTTCGGCTCCGTCGGCAGCAGCCGCGACGCGGTAGCGACCGACCGCGACGTCCGCGAAGCGGAAGACGCCCCGCTCGTCCGTGATCGCCTGCCGCGTGTCGACGTACGGCGACCCCGCCATGCCGACGCCGCGCCGCGCGAGCGCGTCACGCTCGCGGTCGGCGCCGTGCAGGGACACGCCGACCCCGCTCAGCGGTGCCCCGCACTCGTCGTGCACGACGCCGCGGATCTCACCGCCGGCCCGCAATGCGACGTCCGGCAGCCGCAGCACGGTATCCGCCTCGGCCGGCTGCGGGAACGGCACCACCCGCACGCCGAAGCCGGGCTTCCGCACCAGCAGCTCGTAGCCGAGCTCGCCCTGCAGTCCGTCGAGCTCGAACGAACCGTCGGGCCGCGTCCGCGTCGCGACGCGGTGGGCGCCGCGCACCCCGGGCGCATCGCGCCGGGCACCGACCGCCGCGACCCACGCGTCCGGGACGCCGACGCCCACCGCGTCGACGACGCGCCCGCTTGCCACGCCGCCGCGCCGCAGCGCGAAGTCGACGCGCTGCGGGCCGTCGCGCGCAGCGAGCTCGCCGACGTAGCGCGTCGCGGTCGCGTGACCGGGGGCGCGCACGTGGAGCACGCCGGCGCCCGGTGCCGGGAAGCCCTGCAGCCGGTAGTGGCCGAGCGCGTCGGCGAGCGCCGCGCGGCGGAACCGTGCATCGTCGCTGACCTCCGCTCCCGCCAACGGCGCGCCGGTCGCGGCGTCGGTCACCGTACCGACCGTCACCGCACCGGCGTGCAGCGCGACGTCGTGGCGCAGCAGGTCCCCGGCGTGGAGCTGGAGCTCGGCCCACGGCGGCGACTCCGCCCCGCGCGTCGCGAGCTCGATGCGCAGCGGGCCCGGCGGCAGGCCGTCGACCGCCCAGGTGCCGCGCGCGTCACTGCGGGTGGCGAACACCTCGCCGAGCCCGCGCACGAGTCCGCGCACCTCGACGTCGCGACCCGGCCGACCGTCGATCGTCACGGTTCCGCGCAGCGCCGCGGGGCGCTCCAGCGCGACCGCGAGGGCCCGTCCGGCGCGCACCCCCGCGAGTCGCCACGGCGCGTAGCCGCGCTGCTCGACCGTGACGCGATGCGGATGCGCCGGTACGACGCCGACCGCGAAGCGCCCGTCGTCGTCGCTGCGGATCTCGGCGACGAGTTCCGCCTCCGTCGGCTCCGGCTCGGGGTCCCAGCCATCGCCGACGAACGGTCGCACGACCAGGATGCGCGCCCCCGCGATCGGCCGCCCGCTCACACCGTCGACGACCCGGCCGGCGAGCCGGCCGTCCGCCGCTCCGTCGTCGTCGCGATCCGCCCGCCACACGCCAGCGGGCACCGTGCGCACGGCACCCGCTGCGCGGCGCGCGACGTGCACCGTCGCGACGACGCCAGCGATCGCTGCGAGCAGCGCGAGCCGTCGTGCGAAGGGTGCCATGCGAACCGCTCGGACGCCGCGGACCGCCCCGGCCTTCCCGGCCTTCTCGAGCTCACCGTCGCAGCGGCCACAGTGCGACGCCCGCGAGCGCCGCCCACGCGGGCGCCAGCGCCGCGACGCCGACATTCCCCGCCCGCAGCGCGAAGCTCCAGCCGGCGAGTACCAGCAGCGCGCGCGCCGCGCCGACACGCCGCGCGTCGAGACGGCGGCCGTCGCGGTCGCCGACCGACTCCGGGGGCCGGCCGTAGGTGAAGCGCAGCGCAGCGACGAGCGTGAGACCCGACAACACGGCCGGCAGTGTCGCGTCGTCGCCGAGCGCAGTGCGCGCGGATCCCGTGCGCAGCATTGCCGCGACGAGACCGCCGACCACCGCCAGGCCCGCCGCGGCGAGGTGCCGCTTCAGCGGATCGCGGGCGAGTCCGTCCACCGCGAACGCGAGCGCCGCGAGGAACGCGACCTGCACCTCGCCGAGCGCGGCACCGTAGGCGGTCAGCCCGAGCACCGTCGCGGTGTCGAGCCAGCCGGCCGACCGCCCGGGCGAGCGGTTCGCGATCCGCAGCACCAGCAGCAGCCAGAACAGCGCCGCGACGTTCGGGGCCGCATTGCTCTCGACCATCGCACCGGTCCATGCGGCGGCGAAACCGGCGCCGAGGAACGCCGCGCGCTCGCCATCCGGGTCGATCTCGCGCGCGAGCGCCCACGCCAGGAAGGTCGCGAGCGCGATCCGCAGCCCGAGCAGCCCGGCGGCGCCGGGACCGTCGCCCGCGGCCAGCCGGGCCGCGAACAACACCACCGCGACGATGCCGACGACGATCACGATCGCCCGGTTGGTGGGATAGCCCCAGTCGACGGGGCGCCCGAGCCTGAGCAGGTCTTCGAGTCGCGGCATGAGGCGCGAGAGGCTACCCAACGGCGCGCACCGAATCCCCATGCCCGGCGGCGCGCGAGTCGAGCCGGCGCACTGCTCGAGTTGCCGGCGCGCGGCAGCCCGTCGTCGACGCGAGCTTCGACGCCATTCGGGCGTGCGCTCCGTCCGGCACCGGGCTCCGCCCAGGTTGACCGACGTCCGGCGCACATCTACGGTCGGCCCGTGACCCCGCACGGGGCCGGCGGGAAGCCTCCGGTGGATGTAGCTCGACTCGCTCGTCGTGTCCTTCGCCCGCTCGCGGACCGCAGCCCGCGGATCCGCAGCTTCCTCGCCGGCGCGGCCGCCAGGGCACACGCTCTCGAGCATGCCGCGGCCGCCCACGTGCCCGCGCTCGTGCGGCCCTGCACCCACAATGTCACGGTCGCGATCACCGCGCGCTGCAATCTGCGCTGCGAGGGCTGCCGCTATGGCCGCGACTTCATGCCGGGCCAGCAGCTTCCGCTGCGCATCGTCCAGGAGCTCCTCGACGACGCGGCAGCCGCCCGGGTCCGCTCGGTCCGCCTCTACGGCGGTGAGCCCCTGCTCCATCCCGAGCTTCCGGCGATGATCGAGCACGGTGTCGCCCGCGGGTTGGACATCTATCTGACGACCAACGCGACGTTGCTCGAAGCGCGCATCGGCCCCCTGCATGCGGCGGGCTTGCGCGCACTGACCTTCGGCTTCTACGGGACCGGCGAAGCCTACGACGCCTACACCGGGCGCTCGGGAGCGTTCGGTCGCGTCGAGCGGGGCATCGCGGCGGTCCGCGATCGCTTCGGCGACGCGATCCGGATGCGGCTCAACTGGCTGCTGATGCGCCCGACGGCGAACGACCGCGCTCTGGATGCGGTGCTGGCGTTCGCGCGCCGCCATCGGACGCCGATCCAGGTCGATCTCGTGCACTACTCGCTGCCGTACTTCACCGAGGGACCCGACCGGAGGCTGCAATTCCGGGCCGAGGACCGCCCGGCGATCGAGCGCATCGTGCGGCGCCTCGTCGAGGTCAAGCGCGACGAGCCGGGGCTCCTCGAGCAGTCCGAGCTCGGCCTGTGGTCCATCCCCGACTGGCTGCTTCGCGGCCCCGCGATGCGCGTACCCTGCGACCGCTACCAGATGCTGTGGATCGGCGCCGACGGCATCGTGCAGCTCTGCTACGTGACGTTCCCACTCGGCAATCTGCACGTCACGCGCTTGCGCGACATCGTGAGGACGCCCGCGCACGCTGCCGCGGCGCGCGCTGCGTTCCGTCTCGAGTGCCCGAACTGCCACTGCGGCTACGACTCGCGCACGCAGAAGCACCTGCCCAGCCGCAGACGCTACGGCAGCGTGCGGCCGTGACGACGAACGGCGCGGCACCGCTGCTGCGGGTTCTCACCGGTCCAGCGAGCGCAGCAGCTCGCGGAAGCGGACGTCCTCGGGAGCGGCCTCGCAGAGGCGCCGGGCCCAGGCGCGCGCTTCGTCGAGTCGGCCGCGGTCGCGTTCGATCGTGGTCAGCGCCAGCAGCGCGTCGGTGTCGCGCGGGTATCGGCGCAGCAGGTCCGTCAGCGCCGCGACGGCAGCATCGGTCTCGCCGGCGTCCTGCAGCGCGACGCCGTAGACGTACGCGTAGCGCGGCTCCTCGGGGCGCAGCCGCGCGGCGCGGCCGAGCCGCACCAGCGCCTCGTCACGCTGACCGCGCCGGACCAGCAGCAGGCCGAGCGCATGCTCGAGATCGGCGGTCTCGAAGGCCTGCTCGAGGCCGCGACGGAGCACGCGCTCGCCGTCGTCGTCGCGGCCGAGCGCCCGGTACAGGTCGGCGAGGTTGACCCACGCGCGCACCGAGCGCGGCTCCTCGGCGAGCGCCGCCTCGTACTGCGCGATCGCATCGTCGGTCCGCCCACGCTGCGCGAGCGCGAGCGCGAGGTTCACCCGCCCGAACGCCCGGTCGGCATTGAGCTCCTGGCTCGCGACGTAGTCGGCGAATGCGCGCTCGAAGTCGACCCGAGCCGCCGCCGGCAGCGCGCCGGCCGGCACCTCGGCGAGGGCGCGCGCCGCCTCGGCGCGCACCGCGCGGACGGGATCGCGCAGCGCGGGGATCGCGAGCTCGTCGCGCTGCGCCGCCGGCAGGCGGTCGAGCGTGCCGACCGCGCCGAGCCGGACCAGCGCGTCGTCGTCCCGCGTCGCGGCCCGCAATGCCGACAGGTAGCGCGGCGCGTCGCGCTGCTCGCCGAGCAGGTCCGCGGCGGTCGCGCGCGCCATGCCGGGCCGCTCGCGATCGACGATCACGTCGCGCAATGCGGCGCCCGCACCGTCGCGCCCGATCCGTCCCGCGCGCAGCGAGTCGCCGTAGAATCGCGCCGCGGCCGCCGGCGGTCCGCGGTCGCCGCGCGCGCGGGCCAGCTCGTTCGCGGCCCACGCCGCGTCGCGGTCGTCGTGACAATGCGTGCAGCCGTCGGGCGCGCCGATGCGTGCGGCCGCGAGTGGCTCGATGACGCGCATCGAGTGGTCGCGCCGCGGATCGACGACCATGTACGTGCGCGCGGGCATGTGGCAGTCCACGCACGCCGAGCCGCTCGTGCCGATGTCGTGCAGGTGGTGCGCCTTGGTGTCGTAGACGCGACCATCGTGGCAGCGGATGCACAGCACGTTGCCCGGCGCGAGGAGCTGCAGCGAGTGCGCGTCGTGACAATCCGAGCACGTCACGCCGGCGTGGTACATCCGGCTCTGCACGAACGACCCCCAGACGTAGACCTCGTCGAGGATCTGTCCGTCCGCGAAGTACAGCTCGCGGTCGAGCAGGCTCGGTCTGAACGAGTCGAGGAACGGCCGGCCGTGCCAGGGTCCGTCGACGATCTCGGTGCGCCGCGAGTGGCACGGTGCACAGGTCTCCACCTCGGTGCGGTCGGGTGCCGCGGGCTCGCGGTGAGCGATCGTCGCACCCGGAGCGAACGACCAGCGCACGTCGTGGCGCAGGCGCACGGCGAGACCGTCGTGCTCGTCGGGATCGGCGCCGTCGTCCGCCCACCGCACGTGGTGCGAGCCGGGGCCGTGGCACGCCTCACAGGTCACGTCGACGTCCTTCCAGGTGGTGCGGTAGCTGTCCGTCGCCGCGTCGTAGCCACGCCGCAGGTCGGTCGAGTGGCACAGCGCGCACATCTGGTTCCACGTGAAGTTGCGACCGGTCCAGTGCAGCGGGTGGTCGGCGGTGATCCCGTGTCCGGCGCCGTCGCCCTCCGGCTGCAGCGAGAACCACCGCTGACCGCCCGCCTCCGCCGGTCGCGTGTCCCACGCGACCGTCAGCGCCTGCATGCGACCGCCCGGGAAGCGCACGAGGTACTGCTGCAGCGGCACCACCCCGAACGCGTAGGCGATCTCGTAGCTCGCGGGCTGGCCGCCGGGGCCGTCGCTCGTCTCGACCAGGAAGCCCCCGTCGGGCGAGCGGCGGAACCGCCAGGTCTGGCCGAACTGCTCGAAGGTCGCGTCGGCGAAGTCGCCGAGCACGGTCGCCGCGGTCGCCTCCTGCATCGCGAGGTCGTGGTGCGTGCCGCGCGTCGCCGCGAACGCCTCCTCGTGGCAGCGCGCACACTCCGCCTCGCCGACGAACGTCCCGACCGTCGCCGGCGGCGTCGGCGGACCGTCCGGGCCGCATCCCCACAACGCCGCGACGGTCGCGAGCGCTGCGAGCCGCCTGCGGCGGGACCGAGCTGCCGAAGCCGATCGCGCGCGCATGATCGCGACCGAGGATAGCCGCGCTGCGCGGGCTTCCGCTGCACGAATCCCGCGCGTACCCTCGCGCGAGCGTCCGATGGAAGCTCCCGACCGACAGCGCGCGCCGCTCGCGCCCCGTGCCGGCCTGCTCGGCGCGGTCCTCGCGGGCGCGCTGGCGGCCCAGGGCGTCAGCGAGCCCGCGCCGTTCGCCGCCGCCGACGTGCAGAGCTTCGCGGCGCGCTACTGCGCCGACTGCCACACCGCACCCGACCCGGAGGCCGACCTCGACGTCCCCGCGCTGCTCGCAGCAACGCCCACGCCCGCGCTCGCCGACGACCTGCTGCGGGTCCGCGACGCGCTGCGCGGCGGTGAGATGCCGCCGCGCGCCGAGCCGCAGCCCGATGCGCCGACGCGCGCCCGCGCGCTCGCCTGGGTCGACGGCGCACTCGCCGCGCTGGCGGGCGGCTCGCCGCGCGACCCCGGCCGCGTCACGCTGCGCCGGCTGAGCCGCTACGAGTACGCCAACACCGTCCGCGACCTGCTCGGCGTCGACGTCGACGTGCGCACCTTCCCCGCCGACGACCTCGCCTACGGCTTCGACAACATCGGTGACGCGCTGTCGGTCTCGACGCTGCACCTGGAGAAGTACGCCGCCGCCGCCGAGGACATCGCCCTGCGGGCGTTCCCCGACGAGGACGCCGACGTCGCGCCGGTCGGGCGCATCGACGCCGACCACCTGCGCGTCGACGGCGCTGCCCGCAATGGCGCCGACGCCGTGGTCATGGTCTCGCGCGGCACCGCGACGGCGGAGCTCGCGCTACCGCGCGCCGGCCGCTACGTGCTCCGCGTCCTCGCGTGGGCACAGCAGGCCGGCCCCGAGCTCGCACGCATGGAGGTCGAGGCGGGCGCGCGACGCCGCACCTTCGACGTGCGGGCGACCGATGGCACGCCCGAGGCTTGCGAGCTCGAGGTCGACCTCGCTGCGCCGCGGCTCACCGCGCGCGCGACGTTCGTCAACGACTACTACGACCCGGAGAATCCCGACCCGCGGCAGCGCGACCGCAACCTGTTCGTCGTCGCATTCGAGATCGTCGGTCCGCTCGACCGCCGCGCGCCGACGCTCGCGGAGCAGCGCTTCCTGGCCGACCTCCCGGCGCGCGGGACCCCACTGGCGCGCGCGCGCGCCGTCCTCGCACCGGTCCTCGCCGCGGCGTGGCGCCGGCCGGTGACCCAGCGCGAGGTGACGCCGTACGCGCGCCTCGTCCACACGACCGTCGCGGCCGGCGGCTCCTTCCGCGACGGCCTGCGCCTCGCCGTCGAGGCGGCGCTCGTGTCGCCGCACTTCCTGTTCCGCGTCGAGGCCGGCGGCCTCGCGCCGCGCGCTCGGGACCTCCCGCCCGGCGCCAACGAACCGCTCGACGACCACGCGCTCGCGGCACGCCTCAGCTACTTCCTGTGGAGCACGCTGCCGGACGCCAGCCTGCGCGCGGCTGCCGACGCCGGCGTGCTCGCCGACCCCGATCGCCTGGCGACCGAGGCGCAGCGGATGCTCGCCGACGAGCGCGCGAGCGCTCTCGCGACGAACTTCGCGGCGCAGTGGCTCGAGCTCCGGCGCCTCGACGTCGTCGAACCCGACCCCGCGCGCTTCCCGGAGTTCGACGCCGGACTCGCGGCGTCGATGCGGCGCGAGACCGAGCTGCTGTTCGACACCGTGCGCCGCGAGGCGCTGCCGGTGCGCACGCTGCTCGCCGCCGACTTCACGTTCGTCGACCGCCGGCTGGCGAGGCTGTACGGGCTGCCGGTGCCGCCGGTCGACGGCTTCGTGCGCGTGCCGGTCGGACCGGCGCGCAGCGGCGTGCTCGGGCACGCGAGCGTGCTGACGGTCACGTCGAACCCGACGCGCACGTCGCCGGTCAAGCGAGGCAAGTGGGTGCTGACCAACCTGCTCGACGACCCGCCGCCGGCGCCGCCACCCGGCAGCGATTCGTTCGCCGGCGGCGAGGCCTCGGTCGCCGTCGCCGCGAGCCTGCGTGAGCAGCTCGCGCTGCACCGGCGGGACGCCCGCTGCTCGGTGTGCCACGACCGCATGGACGCACTCGGCCTCGCCCTGGAGAACTTCGACGCCGTCGGCCGGTGGCGGGACAGCGACGGCGGCCTGCCGATCGACGCGAGCGGGATGCTGCCCGACGGCGCGCAGCTGACCGGTCCCGCGTCCCTCGGCGCGCGGCTGGCCGACGATCCCCGCTTCGTCCGCGCGCTGCTCCACAAGCTGTTCGTCTACGCTGTCGGCCGGCCGGTGCGCACCGCCGACGAGCTGGCGCTCGAGGCGGCGTCCCGCGATCTGAACGCGGGCGCCACGCTCGCAGACCTGGTCGAAGCGATCGTCCGCCTCGACGCGTTCCGCATGCGCACCGTGGTCGTGCGCTGACCGCACACTGAAGTCCCCACCCGCTCCCGACCGAGACCCCAACGATGGCCCACCCGCTGCGAAGACGGCACCTGAGCCGCCGCACCTTCCTGCGCGGCACGGGCACCGCGCTCGCGCTGCCGTTCCTCGACGCCCACGTGCCGGCCATGCGCAGCGCGTCCCGGCCGGTGCGCGCCGTGTGGGTGTTCGCACCGAACGGAATCGTGATGGACGCCTGGCGCCCACGGCGGACCGGTACGGCGTTCGAGCTGCCGTTCCTGCTCGAGCCCTTCGCTCCGCTCCGCGACCGTTGCGTGGTGCTGTCGGGCCTCGAGATCGACGCCGGCTGGGCGCACGGCGACGGCCCCGGCGACCACGCACGTTCGTGCGCGACCTTCCTGACCTGCACCCACCCGGTGAAGACCGGCGGCGCCGACATCCGCGTCGGCCCGTCGATCGACCAGCTCGTCGCCGCGGAGCTCGGCGCACGGACGAGCTGGCCGAGCCTCGAGCTCGGCCTCGAGGGCGGCGCCTCCGCGGGTGTGTGCGACTCCGGCTACTCCTGCGCGTACTCGAACAACGTGGCGTGGCGCACGGCGACGACGCCGGTCGCGAAGGAGACCGAGCCGCGCGCGGTGTTCGAGCGTCTGTTCGGCGACCCCGCCGAGCAGCTCGACGCCGCGGCCCGCGCCGCCCGCCGCGCGCGGCTGAAGAGCGTGCTCGACACCGTGCTCGACGACGTCAAGGCGCTGCAGCGCGGACTGCCCGCGGACGACCGCCGCAAGGTCGACGAGTACCTGGACGCCGTCCGCGAGGTCGAGCAGCGGCTCGACCGCCTCGACCGCGAGGACGCCGAACGGCGCGCCGACCTGCCGTCTCCCGAGGTGCTCGAGCGCCACGCGGACGACGGCGGCTTCGTCGCGCGGCTCCGCACGATGTACGACCTGCTCGCGCTCGCGCTCGCCACCGACCGCACGCGCATCGCGACGCTGATGCTCGGCAATGGTGGCAGCAACCGTAGCTATGCCTTCGTCGGCGCGCCCGGCGGCCACCACGAGCTGTCGCATCACGGTGGCAACGCCGACCGGCTCGCCGGCATCCGTCGCATCAATCGCTTCCACACCGAGGAGTTCGCGCGCTTCCTGACCACCCTCGCGCAGCGCGACGACGGCGGCCCGAGCCTGCTCGACCAGTCGATCGTGCTGTTCGGCTCCGGCATCAGCGACGGCAATCGCCACAACCACGACGACCTGCCGGTGCTCCTCTGCGGCGCCGCCGGCGGCCGCCTGCGCAGCCGCGGGCACCACCTGGCACTGCCGGCCCGGACGCCGATGGCCGACGTCCACCTGGCGATCGCGCACCTCGCCGGCGCGCGCCTCGCCTCCTTCGCCGATGCGCGCGGGCCGCTCGAAGAGCTCGTCTGAGCCGGACCCGCCCGCGAACCATCACCATCCCATCCACGCAGGCCCCACGTGTTCGTCGGACTCCACGCCGGACCGCTGACCGCCCATTTCGCTCCCGCCGTCGCACGCGACCATGCCTCCCGCGGCGAGCCGGCGCCCACCGCCGCCCAGGTGCGCGACCGCATCCTCGCGTGGCGCGAGCACCTCTCCGACGGCCTGTGCCGCGCCGGCCACCTGACGCGTCCGCTGCAATGGACCGAGGACGGCCCGGGCGACGTGATCCAGGTCGACGTCGACGACCTGCGCTCGCTGAAGCTGCTGCTCGCCTACGCCGACGGCAAGGGCGCGGCTCCCCCGGAGCTGCCGGCACACCCGGAGCTCGACCGCCACTGGATCGCGCTCGCGAGCGCGCATTTCGAGGACAGCCCCTATCCGCACCTGCTCGCGGCCGAGCTGTGGCTGCCGGGTGGTTTCTCGTTCACGTTCCGGTGCCCGCTCCCCGACGGCCACGAGGTCGAGGCCGGCTCGGTCGGCAGCCTGTCGTCCGAGTGCCTCGCGCTCAGCGAGCAGCTGTTCGGCGGCACCCCGATCGACTGGATGCTGTGGGCGCGCGAGCCGGCCGGCGCGGCGCTCCGCCTGCGCGCGCGCCGCGCGGTGGCGGCGCTCGGACACGCGGCGGCCCGCGCCGGCGCTCTCGACGGCCCGCTGCTGACGATCCCTCTCTGAAGCCACGCTCCGCAATGCGCCTCCTGCTCGTCGTCCATCAGTACTTCCCGGAGTGCCGCTCCGGCACCGAGCAGTACACCCGCGCGATCGCGCGCGAGGCGACGCGCCGCGGCGACGAGGTCGTCGTGCTGTCGCTCGATCCCTGGGTCGGCCGCGACGATCCGCCGCTCCGGCTCCGCGACGAGCCGTACGAGGGCCTGCCCGCCCTGCGGCTGCGCCACTGGTGGGGTCTGTCGCCGCACGACGTGTTGCTCGACTACGACGTGCCGATCGTCGCGCGTCGCTTCCGCGCGCTGCTCGACGACGTGCGCCCCGACGCCGTGCACTTCCTCCACCTGCGGCGACTCGGGGCCGGGCTGATCGCGGCCGCCAGGGACTTCGGCGCGCGCGTGGTCGTCAACCTGATGGACTTCTGGTTCCTGTGTCCGCGCTTCACGCTGCTGCGCAGCGACGGTGCGCTGTGCGAGGGACCGCCCGAGGGCGGCCTCGGGTGCCTGAGCTGTGAGTTCGAGAAGCTCACGCCGCTCGTCGACGCCACGGACACCGCCGCTCTCGCGCGCGCCGCTGCGCGCGGTCTCCGCAGCTCGTGGTTCCGCACCGGTGCGGCCGGGCGCCTCGCCGGCGTGCTGCGCCGCAAGGAACACCTGCTCGCCCGACTCGCGCTCGCCGACGCCATCGTCGCACCATCGCGCTTCCTCGCCGGAATGTTCGCGCGCAATGGATTCCCTGCCGAGCGCCTGACGGTCGTGCCGTACGGCCTCGAGCCCGGCCGCGTCGCGCGCACAGCCGTCGCGCGGCCGCGCGATCCGCTCCGGGTCGCGTTCGCCGGCGTGCTGTCGCCGTGGAAGGGGCCACAGGTGCTGATCCGCGCGGTCCGCAGCATCCCGGACGTCCCATTGCTCGTGACGCTGTACGGCAACCTCGAGGAGCAGATGTTCGCCGAGCACGTCGCGACGCTGCGTGCGCTGGCGGGCGACGACGAACGCATCCGCTTCGCGGGAGCGTTCGGCCACGGCGAGCTCGACGCGGTGATGGCCGACACCGATCTGCTGGTCGTGCCCTCGACGTGGTACGAGAACACGCCGTTCGTCGTGCTCGAGGCATTCGAGGCCGGCGTGCCGGTCGCCGTGTCCGACCTCGGCGGCATGACCGAGGTGCTCGACGAACGCGTCAACGGCTTCCGCTTCCCGGCCGGCGACTCCGCGGCGCTCGCCGAGCTGCTGCGCTCGCTCGTCGACGATCCGCAGCGCATCGCGCGCCTCGACCCGCGCCCGGTCGCCGGAATCGCCGACAACTACGAGGTGTTCCGCGCCCTGTACGCGCCGACCGCGCCGGACTCCGCCAGGGCGCGGTAGTCTGGGCGCTCATGATGTCGCCTCTCGGTCGCGGGCTCGCGGCTCGCCTGCTGCTGTGCGTGACCTCGCTTGCGGGCGGCCTCGCCATCGCCCAGGAGCCGTTCGACTTCGAGGCCGCGACCCGCGACGTCCCGAAGCCCCGCGAGCTGTGGCCGATCGTCCGCGAGCATTGCGTTCCGATCGACCTCCGCGTCGCCTCCGACGAGGTCGTGCGGAGCGACACCGATCCGCGCGTCGAGCTGCGCCGCATTACAGCGCACTTCTCGAGCCAGGAGCTCGCCGGACGGGTGTGGGGCCACGACTGCGTCGTCCTGTTGCCCGCCGACCCCGCGTACGGCGCTGCGCCAGGGTGCCGGGGCCGGGTCGTCGTCATCGGGTCGCCCGGCGGGCTCGCCTTCCCGATCCACGTCGACAAGTACGCCGAGCCGATCGCGGTGCGGACCGGCTACCCGACCATGGTGCTCACCAATCCCGGCACCTACGCGGACGGTTCGGACATCGAGCGCGACATCCGCGTGCTCGACCGGCTGCGTCGCGAGACCGGGCACGACTACTACAACATGAACTGCCAGCTGGCCGTCGTGTACGTCCAGGCGATGAACGCGGTGCAGCAGCTGCTCGGGCTCGACGAGCTGCACGCCATCGTCGGTGGTCACTCGAAGCGCGGCCGCAGCGCGACGGTCGCCGCCGCGTTCGACCAGCGCGTCGCGGGCGTCGTCGTCATGGGCAACGAGGGCGTCTACCGCACCGACACCGTCGAGTGGCACCTGCCGTTCCACCACGCGTTCTTCCAGGACCAGGTCCAGGTGCCGGTGTTCTACCTCGGCGCGACCAACGAGGACGGCTACCGGATGTTCAACGTGAACCTCCTGCAGGAGCGCCTCGAGCGCCCGATGACGATCGAGCTGATCCCCAACTACTGCCACTCGAACTTCAGCGAGATCCAGTTCATGGACTGGCCCATGTGGGTCGGGCACGTATTCGACGGCAGACCGCTGACGAAGATCACCGCCGTCGAGCACGAACGGGTGGGCGAGAGCTCGGTGTTCCGTGCGTGGCTCGAGAGCGACGCGCGGATCCAGGTCGTCAAGGCCTGGTACGTCTACACCGACGATCCCGCGTGGCGCGACCTGATGTGGTACCACCTGCTGATGGGCCGCGTCGGTGATCACTGGGAGGCGACGCTGCCCGGCAAGGTCCCCGATGCGTTCCTCGTCGAGGTCGGCGACATCGCGCTCGGGCTCCCCGGCTACGTGTCGAGCCTGCCGCAGAAGCTCACGGACGCGCCGGTCGCCGAGCGGACCTCGCGCGGGTCGCGCCCGCGCCTGTGGGAGCCGCCGGCGCGTCATTGACCGCGTGGACTCGACAGCGGGACGCTGGTAGTGCGAAATCTGCCGGGCACCCGTGCCGCGTCCCGCGCCGCGGACGACACTGGGGGCCATGGACCGCTCGTCGCTGCGCTGGTGCTGTTGCGCGTTGTCCGTCCTGACCGCCACCCTCGGCCGCGCGCAGGATCTGGAGGAGATCACCCACCCGCTCGACGCACGCCGGATGCGCACGTCGAGCGGGTTGTTCGATCCCGAGTCGAACGACGACGCGCTGCGCATCGGCCCGGGCGCAACGGTGACGCTCGCGGACCTCGAGGGCCCCGGCGAGATCCGGCACATCTGGTTCACGATCGGCGCCGAGCACCGCCGCTACCCGCGCTCGCTCGTGCTGCGCGTCTACTGGGACGACGCCGAGGTGCCGTCGGTCGAAGCTCCGCTCGGCGACTTCTTCGCCGCCGGGAACGGCATGCGTGCGACGGTCAGCTCGTTGCCGATCGAGGTCACGAGCTACGGCCGCGCGATGAACTCGTACTGGCGCATGCCGTTCGCGAAGCGCGCGCGGCTGACGATGACCAACGAATCCGACAGCCGGGTGACGTCGTGCTACTACTACGTCGACTGGATGCAGCACGACCGTGCCCCGGACCCGGTCATGTACTTCCATGCGCGCTACCGGCAGGAGTTCCCCGTCCCGGAGTTCACCCCCTACACGGTCGCCGACATCCGCGGCCGCGGGCACTACGTCGGCACGGTGCTGTCGATCCAGAGCTGCAATGGCGAGTGGCTGGGCGAGTCCGACGATCGCTTCTACATCGACGGCGAGGCCACGCCGTCGCTGGTCGGCACCGGCATGGAGGACTACCTGTCCGACGCCTGGAACCTGCGCCTGTTCAGCAACCTCCGGGCCGGAGTGACGATCTACGAACCGAAGGCGCTCGACCAACGCATGACCGCCTACCGCTGGCACGTCGCGGCGCCGATCACGTTCCGCGAGTCCCTGCGCTTCGAGATCGAGCGGCGGAGCTTCATGACCTTCCGCGATCCCGACACCGGCCGGAACGCGACGGTCGACTTCGTGTATCGCCCGGACTTCCTGTCGTCGGTCGCGTTCTGGTACGCGACCGCACCGGCACCGCGCTTCTGGGACTTCCCGCCGGCCGACGAGCGCCTCGAGCCCGAGCTCATGGTCGAGACGTCGCAGATGATCGACCGGATCCGCCATGGCGACGACGTCCGCGTCGAGCTCCGCAGCAATCGCGCAATGGGCGCGACCGGCGGCGCGTCCCGCAAGAAGATGACGTTCGTCGGCAACGACGGACCCGGTGGCTGGTTCGAGGTGCCGTTCGCGGTACCCCGCGCGGGCGTCTACTCGATCTCGGTGTTCCAGTCGCTGTTCTGGCACTACGGCGTCTGGAAGGTCTCGCTGCGCGGCCCCGGCTTCGACGCGGTGCTCGACCCGGCGCTCGACTTCTGGATCGACCCGCGCTCCGACCGCGCGAACGAGCCGGAGAGCACGGTGTACGGGACGTGGTGCGACCACAAGTGCGGCGTGCACACCCTGCCGGCGGGCGACTACGTCATGCGCTTCGAGTGTGTCGGGGCCAATCCGCAGTCGCGCCGCCGCGGCACGACCGAGCCGGGCTACGACCTCGGCCTCGACGGGATCTCGCTGCGCTACCTGCGCTGGCAGGGCGACCTGCGCGAATGGCTGCGCGAGCATCTCGGCCGTGCCGAGGAGCGCGAGGCCGCGAACGTCGCCGAGGCGCGCCGCGTCGTCGCGCTCGTCGCGGCCGCGATCGACGAGTACCGGCGGCGCAATGGCGAGCTCCCCGCGACCCTGGCACAGCTCGCGGCGGCGGTGCCCCCGGTGTTGCCGGCGGGCCTGGGTCCCCGCCTGCCGCTCGACCCCTGGGGCCAGGAGTATCGCTATGCGGCGCCGGGCACGGTGCACCCGGACGGCTTCGACGTGTGGTCGGTGCACGGCAACTCGCGGCGGCCGGGCGGCTACCTCGGCAACTGGTGAAGCACCGCGAGGCGCCGGATCAACGTCGGTGCCAGCACGCGCGCGTCGTAGCGTTCCGTCAGCGTGCGCCGGTCGCCGCGCAGGTCGACAGCTCCGGCAACCCAGCCGCGGCACGCGGCCGCGAGCCGGTCGGTCAGCTCCGTGGCGTCACGATAGCGGTACTCGCGCGGGAACAGCTCGGGGTAGGCGAGCCGGTCGGGCACGAGCGGCAGCGCGCCGGCGTGCGTCGCCTCCAGCATGGCGATGCCGAAGAACTCGTGCAGGGCCGTCGACACCGCGATCTGCGCGCGCCGGAGCAGGGCCTCGTAGTCGGCGCGAGTCGCCGCGAACCCGAAGTGGTCGATACGGTCGGCGAGCTCCTGGCGCGCCGCCTCGAACACCGCGGGCGCTCGGTCGTAGCGCTCGCCACACACCAGCAGCCGGAACGGACACCCTCGCGCATGCAATGCGCGCAGCACCGCGAAGAACGTGTCCGGGTCCTTGTCGTGCTCCCAGCGGTGGCTCCACAGGATGTGTGGGCCGGCGGCGCGCGCGGGTCCCGGCGGGACCTCGCGCAGCTCCGCGGCGTCGACGGCCGGGAGCTCGACCGGCACCGGGAACACCTCGCTGCGCGCCGCCAGCGCCCGCACGGTCGCGCGCGGCCGTGCGTCGGGCATCGCGTCGACGACCGCCTGGCAGTGGCCGAGGAACGTCGCGAGGTTGTGCCGGCTGTTGAACAGGCACAGGTCGGCGACCGCGGCCGACACGAGCTGCGTGAACCCGAAGTGGTGGTCGCGCGGTTCCCGCTCCCGCACCGGATACTGCCACTGGTTCTCGTGGAAGTAGACGACCTTCGGGAGCCGGACGAGCGCCGGCACCAGCGCGACGAGGTCCGCGAGGGGCGTGAACGAGCTGCACAGCAGCACGTCGTGGGGCGCCTCGAGCTCCGCGCGGTGACGCTCGGCGAGCCACAGCCCGGCCCCGCGCATGCGCCACTTCCAGGCGCGCGCCGGGAGCGACAGACGCGTCACCGCGGCACCCCCGTGGGCGGCGAGCGCGTCGCCGAACGCGGCGTGTGCACCGCCGTCGAAGGGCTCGACGTAGAGGACGCGCAACGCGCTCACCGGCGGTCGGGCTCCAACGGCAGGCGCAGCGACTCACCGTCCCGCAGCACGCGCTCGGCGCCGCGTGCGAGCACGGTGACGCCGCCACGGCCGACCACCTCCAGCCGGTCGCCGGCGACGATCGCCGCGGTGCCCTCGTCGAGGCCGAGGCCGTGGAGCTGCGGGAACCGCGCGACGACGGCGGCGAGGTCGTCGTGCCGACGGCGCTGCGTGAAGTGCTGGTCGACCGCGGTGCCCGCGAGCACGCCGAGTCCGCGCTCGTAGCCCTCGGCCATCATCACCGCGTTCCCGAGCGGATGGCCGCGCACCAGGTACTCGCCCTGGATCGTCGCCCCTGCGGAGCTGCCGCCGATCACACCGCCGCGCGCGACGACGTCGCGGAACGCGTCCCAGGCCGGAGTGCCCTCGTAGGCGTCGACCAGCCGCCATTGCCGGCCGCCGGTGAACCACAGCCCGCGCGCGCCTCGCAGGGGCGCCAGCACGGTCGGATCCGCGAGCCGCGCCGGATCGGTCTCGTGCCAGACGGCGATCGCCTGCGCGCCGGCGCGCCGCAGCGCCGCGACGATCGCCGGTTCGCGCCGCGGTGCCGCGAACGACTCCGCGGTCGGCACGACGACGATCGGTGCGTCCGGACCACCCGCCGCCGCGACGAACCGCGCGAGGATCGCGTCGGGGAGTGCGCCGCCACCGGCGAGCAGCAGCGTGCCGCCGCCGATCACCGGCGCGAAGCGCGTCGCCTCCCCGGGGAATGCCTCGCCGCCGCGCGCGCGCGCCGCGCGTCGGAGCTGCTCGAGGTCGAGCGTCGCGCCCGCCGGGTGCGAGACGACCGCCTCCTCGCGACCCGCGCCGGCGCCGAGCACGACCTGGACCGATCCCCGACCGAGCACGGCGGCCTGCCGGCCGCTCATGACGAGCGCGGTGCCCTCGTCGAGACCGAGCCCGCACAGCGCGGGGTGCAGCGCGATCGCCCGCTGCAGGCGCGGCAGCCGCCCCCGTTGCGTGAAGTGCTGGTCGACGACGAAGCGCGGCAGGAGCCCGAGCCCGAGTCCCAGCTCCGGCTCCCGCCGGCCGCCGGCGATCATCGTCTCGCTGAGGATCGCGGCTCCCGCGGAGCTGCCGCCGACGACGCCGCCGCGCGCGACGACCGCCCAGAGCTCGCGCTGCACGCGCGTGCCGCGGTAGGCGGCCGTCAGCCGCGACTGGTCGCCGCCGGAGATCCACACGGCCCGCGCCCGCAACAGCGGCGCGACGAAGTCCTCGCGGTCGGCGATGCTGCGATCGCGCGTGTGCAGCACGGTCACGTCGCCGAAACCGTCCGCGCCCCACTCGCGCACGGTCCGCTCGGCCTCGCCGTCCGCGTCGGCGTCCTGGCTCGCGGTCGGGATGATCACGAGCGGCGCATCGCGTCCGCCCGCGCGCGCCGCGAGTTCGGCGAACACTTCGTCAGGCAGCGCGCCGCCGCCGGCGGCGATCACGCAGCCGGCGATCGTCGCGCCGGGCTCGGCCGGTACGGCGACCTGCGCGGCCACCCAGGTGGTCGACGCGAGCACCAGCCACCTGCCGAGCGCGACCGCGGCGCTGTTCGCCGCCCGACCGTCAGCCCTCATCGCTGCACCTCGCCCGGGCCGGCCGCGATGCCCTCGCGTGCGGCGATCGCCGCGCGCACCGGGCTCGGGATCGGCATCGGACGCAGCTCGCCGTCGACCCACACGAGCGTCGCGCTGCCGTCGGCGACGCCCTGCCCGCCGCGCCGCACGCGGTAGCTCATGTCGAAGCTCGACCGGCCGAGGCGCGTCACGCAGGCGGCGACCCGCAGCTCGTCGCCGCAGCGCGCCGGCGCCCGGAACTGCACGGTGCTCGCCGCGAGCAGGAAGGGGAAGCCCGGTCCGCGCAGCACGCCGAGCGGGCCGAAGTAGGCGAGGCGCGCCTGCTCGAACAGCGTCAGGAACACCGCGTTGTTCACGACACCCTGGGCGTCGACGTCGCGCCAGCGCATCGTCTCGCGCTGCTCGACCGTCGCCCGGAAGCTACGCTCGGATTCCTCGGCGGCCATCGGACCGGGAGTCTACGCGGCGGCCACCCGGCGGGAGCGTTTCGACCCGCCGACCGTTCCTGACCTCCGCGCCGCCGTCCAGGCGGCCGCCCCAGGCCCAGCGAGACCGAACCCATGACGACCCTCCGAGCCGCCTCCGCGCTCTGCCTGCTGCCCCTGCTGATCGCGTGCGCGCCGTCGCGCGCCGCGACCCAGGACCCCGGCGTGCTGTCGGCCCCGACGATCCTGCAGGGCATGGAGCCCGACCGCGACGATCTCGACCTCCGCACGACGCCGGTCGTGCGCGCGGTCCAGCGCGCGGCCGACAGCGTCGTCAGCATCTACGTGCTCGATGCCAGCGCGCCGAACGGCGCCTCGCTCGAGAGCCAGGGCTCCGGCGTGATCGTCGACGCGTCGGGCTACGTCATCACCAACTGGCACGTCGTGCTGCGCGTCGAGCGCAACCCGCAGATCCACCGGCTCCAGGTCCGTCTGAAGGACGATCGCCGCCTCGAGGCCCGGCTGCTGACGACCTCGGCGGAGCACGACCTCGCGCTGCTGCAGCTCGTGCTGAAGCCCGGCGAGACGGTCCAGCCGGTCGTCGCGGGTCGCTCGGACTCGCTGATGGTCGGCGAGACCGTCATCGCGATCGGCAATCCGCAGGGGCACGCGAACACCGTGACCGTCGGCGTGCTGTCGGCGACCGACCGCTCGATCCGCGTCGCCGGGCCCGACGGCCTGCTCCGCGACTACACCGGCCTGCTGCAGACCGACGCTGCGATCAACCAGGGCAACAGTGGCGGTGCGCTGCTCGACATCACCGGCAAGCTGATCGGCATCAACAACGCGATGGCGGTCGGCGTCGAGAACATCGGCTTCGCCATCCCGGTCGACACCGTCAAGCGCGTGTTCGACGACGTGCTCGCGCAGGCCGAGAACCTCGCCACCGTGTGGATCGGTGCGGCGGTCGAGAAGCGCGACGGCAACGTGGTCGTCAGCGAGGTGTTCCCCGACGGTCCCGCCGCGCGCGCCGACCTCGAGGTGGGCGACCGCGTCGTAGCGATCGGCGACCGCGAGGTGAACAGCACGCTCGACTTCTACGGTGCGCTCGCCGCCGCCCCGCTCGAGAAGCCGGTGCGGGTGCGCGTCGCGCGCGGCGCGCGCACGCTCGACGTCACGCCGCTCGCGCTGTCGGCCGGCGCGCGCGAGGTCGTGCAGCGGATCGGCCTGGAGGTCGACGTGCTCGACGCCGACCGCGACCGCGACCTGCTGCGCCAGGCGACCTACGGCTTCTACCAGGGCCAGCGCGGTCGCTTCCCGCTGCTGCCGACCGCGCTGCGCGTCCGCCACGTCTACCCCGGCGGCACCGCCGCGGGCATCGGCGTGCGCGACGGCGACCTGCTGCTCGGCTCGGCGATGCGCGACTTCTTCGGCTACCGCCGCAACGTGCCGTTCCGCTCGCTCGACGATCTCGCCGACCGCACGCGCGACGCGCGATCGAACGGCCTGTTCGTGATCGTGATGCGCGACGGCGAGATCCTCGAGGGCGAGCTGCCGGTCCGCGCCGTCCGCTGATCGAAGCACGGCGCGACGCGTCATCCCATCACCCACCGACAGCGCCCGACCAACGTGAAGCGCGTCGCGAGGTCCTCCGCGTCCGGCGGCAGCAGGTCGTCGAGCGCGCTGCGCAACCCGGCCCGCCGCAGCACCCGCGCGCGCACGGCGGGGCTCGGACCCTCGAGCAGCAGGCAGCCCTCGGCGGCCCCGGACACCCGCGCGACGCCGAACACTCCCCCGGCACCGATGCGGTACTGCAGCGGCAGCCCGCTCCCGCCCTGCTGCATCAACGCGAGCAGCCGCGACTCGATCGACCGCACGATCGGCGGGATGCGCGGGTCGCGGCTGCGCTCCCCCGCGAGCCGCAGCGCCGGCAGGGCGATGCCGGCGGTCAGCCACAGGCGGTCGACGTGGACGCCGCCGCGCTGCACGCCCTCGCCGTAGACGAGCACCTCGCGCTGCGGATCCCAGCGCGCCAGCATCCGCTCGCGCAGCAGGTCGGCGGCGGCGCGGACCGGCGGGATGTCGCAGAATCGCAGGTGCGTCTCGAGCTCGAACAGCGGCCACGCCTCGTCGCGCATCCGGTCGCGCCAGTCCCCGCTCGGCGCACTGTCGGTCCGCACGCGCTGCGCGAGCGAGCGCGCCATGTGCATCGCCGTCTCGAGCAGCGCGTCGTCGGCGAACAGACAGCCGCACAGCCGCAGGCCCTCGATCCACGCGTGACCGGCCTCGGGCCCCGCGCTGCGGTGCCCGGCGCCGTGTCGGAACGGCAGCCCGCTGCGCCGGTCGACATCGACGTCGGCGAGGTGCAGCGCGGAGCGCCAGGCGCGCTCGAGGCAGCCGCGGTGCTCCTCCGCGAGCCCGAGGCGGGCGAGCGCCAGCGCGGTGTCGAATTCGAGGTTCGTGACGACCTCGCCGCGCCGGTAGTCGCCGCGGCCGTCGGCGCCGTCGGCCTCCCGCGCATCGAGCAGCGGCAGTGCCGCGATCAGCGCGCGACGCAGGTCGGTGCCGGTCCCGTCGCACCGCGGCAGCACGTCGGCCTCGCGCCAGAACGACGCCGGCACGCCGGCCGCCAGCGTGCGCGCGAGCCACTGCGGCGAGACCACGGTGTGCGCGGCCAGCCCGTCGTCGGGATCCAGCACCCGCTCGCGCCGGTCGACGGTGCCGTCCGCCCAGCGCAGCTCGTCGGTGATGGACTCGACTCCGGCGTCGTCCGTCACGGCCGTCCGCGTCCGCGCGAGCACCGGTCCGGCGGCGCCGGCCGCGGTGGACGGCTCACCGCCGGCGCACAACCGCACGCGACCCGCCGCTCCGAGCAGCGCGACCTCGACCCACACCGCGTCGCTACCGAAGCCCGGCTCGGTCTGCAGGAGCCGCCATTGCACCTGCACACCCGGTGGCCCTACCGCCCGCAGACCGCGCTGCAGCGCGACGGCCGGTAGCGGCAGCCCGAGCCGAACCGGCCCCGGTTCGGCAACCGTCAGCGTGGCGAGGGTCTGGGCGACGACACACAGCGCGAGCGCATCCATCGCACCTCCGTGCATCGCACGCGCGCCCGGGTCGCACGCCGGGTCGGGAACTTCGTGAGCTCAGTCGTGCCAGCCCGACGCGAACCACGTCCCGCCGTCGCGCAGCCATGCCAGGAAGCTGTCGTGGTACGGCGCGGTCAGCTCGCGCTCGAGCTCCGCGCGCGCCAGCCACGCGCAGGCGAGGACCTCGCCGTGCGGCCGGGGCTCGCCGTCCCAGTCGTCGACCGCGAAGAAGAACGAGCGCCAGGCGTGCTGCCGGACGCCCGCCCGCGTGCGCTCGCCTTCCTGCACGAACAGGAAGCGCGGTGCGCCGCGCACCACGAGGCCGGTCTCCTCGGCGAGCTCGCGGCGCAGCCCGTCGAGCGCCAGCTCGCCGGGCTCGAGCTGGCCGCCCGGCAGATCCCAGGTGCGGGTCGGCACGCCACGCACGACGCGCTCGTTCTGCACCATCAGGATGCGCTCGTCGCCCGGCGTATCGCGCCGCAGCACGGCGAACGCGCCCAGGAAGTCGCCGCGGCGCAGGTGTGGCTCACGGAAGTCGGCGTCGGCAGTCATCGGCTGGTGCTCGCGCGCTGGAGGCAGGCGGCGTAGGCGTCGACCAGTCGCTCGCCGACCGCCGCAGGATCGCAGGACCGCAGCAGGGCGTCGACCGCCGCGCCACCGAGCCGCTGCGACGGCAGCGCCCGCAGCGCGCGCGCGAGGCCATCCGCACCCTCGGACTCGGGCACGCCGCGGCCGAGGCCTACCGCACGCCGCAGGTCGCGCACGCCGGGAACGTCGAAGCCGACCGTCGGCACGCCCGCCGCCGCCGCCTCGACGCCGACCAGCGGGAATCCCTCGCGCCGACTCGGCAGCAGCAGCGCGTCGAAGCCCGGCAGCAGCGTCGCCGCGTCACCATGCCCGCCGAGCAGGTGGAGGTTCGGCAGGTGTGTCGCGGCGAGCGCGCGGCGGCCCGGGCCGTCGCCGAGCACCACGAAGCTCCAGTCCGGCAGCCTCGCCGCCACGGCGGCGAGCAGCTCCGGCCGCTTGACCGGCGCGAGGCGGCCGACGAAGCCGCATACCTTCGCGCTGGTCGCGAGCCCCAGCCGCTGCCGCGCGGCGCTCCGCGTCGTCGCGCGCACCGCGGCGACGTCGACGGCCGGCGGCAAGACCATCGCTGCGGTGGTGACACCGAGCGCGGCCAGCTCCGCCGCGCAGGTCTCGGACACCGCGAACAGCAGGTCGGTCCGCCGCGCGAGCGCGCGCTCGGCCCGGCGCGCCGCCGCGGCGAGCAGCGGCGGCAGGTGATCGTGCAGCACGTGGCCGTGGAACGTGTGCGCGACGCAGCGCGTGCGCTCGCACCGGGCGGCGATGCGGCCGAGCACGCCGGCCTTGCTCGTGTGGGTGTGCACGACGTCCGGCGCGAACGCCCGCACGAGGCGCCGGAGCGCGCGCCATGCCGCCAGATCGCGCAGCGGCGACACCCCCCGGCGCAGGCTCGCCAGCACGACGTGGCCGCCCTCGCGCGAGGCCTCCTCGCCGAGCGGCCATGCTCGGCGCGGGATCCCGCAATGCGCGAGGTCGACGGCGTCCTCGTCGTCACCGACGACGCCGGTGACGAGCAGCGTGACGACGCCGAGCTTCCGCTGCGCGTGCCACAGCGCGACGGCCTGTCGCGTCGGGCCGCCGAGGTTGGGCCGCGTCAGCACGCGCAGCACCTTCACGGCACCGGGCTCCCCGCGTCCTCGTCGAGACGGTCGAACAGCTCGAGCGCCGCGACCGCGTAGAGCGCGTGACCGAGCCGCGCCCGGCCGGTCCGGTGCAGGTCGAGCATCCGCGTCAGCCCGGCCGCGACCAGCCACGGTCGCTGCAGCGTGCGCGCGTCGCGCAGCACGTCGGCGAGGAAGTCGTCTTCGCGCAACCAGCGGTCGAGCGGGATCGCGAAACCACGCTTGCGCTGCTCGGTGTGTCCGGGTGGCAGCCGCGGACCGAACGCGGCGATCAACGCACGCTTGCCGAGCACGCGCCGTGCGTCACCGAGGTTCACCTCGCGGGAGCGCAGGATCTCGGGGTCGAGGAACGGGCAGCGTCCTTCGACCCCGGCGGCCATCGTCGCGGTATCGAGCTTCGGCAGCAGGTCGAGGCGCAGGTAGAGCTCGCGGTCGACGAAGCGCGCGCGATCGAGCGCCGAGCCGCGGCTCGGCGGCAGTGCGCCGGCGTCGTCCCGCCACAGCTCCGGCGCGAGCACCTGGGCGCGGAACGCGGGCGGGCCGATCTCCAGCAACGCGTCGTACGGCCGGCGGGCGAACCAGGCGCGGCGCCAGCGGGCGCGGCGCGACATCGACAGACCGCCCCGCAGCGTGGCGCTGTCGAGCCCGCGCGCCGGTAGCCAGCGCGCCGCGCGGTGGCGCGGGTAGCCGAGCAGCAGATCGTCGGCACCCTCGCCCGACAGCAGCACGCGCACGCCGTCGGCGCGCGCCCCGCGAGCGAGCGCGAACGCCGCGAGCAGCGACGGATCGCCGAGCGGCAGCCCCACGAGGCGGGTCAGCTCGGGCAACGCGCGCAGCAGCTCGGGCCCGCCGTCGACCGCGACGAGTTTCAGCCCGAACCGCTGCGCGACGTCCTGCGCGCGCAGGCGCTCGTCGTCCGGCTCGCCGGTGGCGCGGAACTGGAACGCGTGCCAGCGACCGAAGCGCGCCCGTGGCAGGCACGCGGCGATGCACGCGCTGTCGATGCCCCCCGACAGCGCCAGACCGGCCGGCACCTCGGCGTCGGCACAACGCACGACCGCCGCCTGCAGCGCCGCCGCGAGCCGCAGCGACGGCCGCGCCGCGCGACTGCCGACCCGCGCCGGCACCCGCTCGAGCGGCGCGCGCCGCGCCGCGTCCCCGCGCAGCTCGGCGAGCTGGAGGCCGCGAGCATCGCTGCGCAACACCGGCGCGCTGTCGCCGAGCAGCTGTGGCCAGCCGGACAATACCGCTCCCGACGTGAAGCCGTAGCGCAGGAAGCGCGCGCGCTGACCAGGCGACAACCCGACGCGGAAGCCGAGCGGTCGCAGCGCGGCCGGGCACGACGCGAACGCGAGCAGCCGGTCGGCGTCGGTCACGATCCACAGCGGCTTCTCGCCGATCGGATCGCCCGCGAACCACACGGCGTGCGCACCGGCGTCGACGAGCGCCGCCGCGTACGGCCCGGTCATGTCGAGCAGGCCGTTCGCACCCGACTCCACGAACCGGCGCAGCAGCAGCTCGGCGTCATTGCCGGTGCGCAGCGGCGGACCCGGCCACTCGCGCTCGTCGCGCGCGGACGTCACCGCCCCGTTGAACGCGATCATCAGCCGCGCCGCGGTGTCCTCGAGCGGCTGCGTGCTCGACGCATCCGTGATCGCGAGGCGCGCGACGCCGAGCCACAACCCGTCGACCTCGCGCAGCACGGTGCCGTCGGGCCCGCGCCACTGCAACGCGCCGAGCGCCGCGAGCGCCTGCTCGCGGGTCGCGAAGTCCTGCCTGACGCCGAGAATGCCGCACACGGACCGCGCAGAGTAGCGGCTGGCGCCGGTGATTCACGTGATCCCGTCGCGAGGTTGCGCGAGTCGGCGGCTGGCGAGGAGCCGAGTCGGTTCCGCGCGCTGCGTCCACCTGGCGCTCCGCCGGCTATCGTCCGCGGGATGGGCGAACCGCGCGCCGACCGCCTGACCGCTGCCGACTATCTCACCCGCGAGCGGGTCGCGGAGCGCAAGTCCGAGTACTTCGCCGGCGAGGTGTTCGCGACGAGCGGCGCGAGCCGGGCGCACAGCCTCATCTCCGTGAACCTCCTGGTCGCGTTCGGCACCCAGCTCGCGGATGGCCCCTGCGAGACCTACGGCGCGGACCTGCGCGTGAAGAGCGTCGCGACCGGTCTCTACACCTACCCGGACGGGTCGGTGGTCTGCGGCGAGCCGGTCTTCGAGGACGACCACCTCGACACGCTGACGAACCCGACCGTGATCGTCGAAGTCCTGGCGCCGTCGACCGAGGCCTACGACCGCGGCCGCAAGTTCGAGCACTACGCCAGGATCCCCTCGCTCGCGCACGACGTGCTGGTCGACCAGTTCCGGCCCCACGTCGACGTGCTGACCCGCGACGGCGGGCGCTGGACGATCACCGCGGCGGACGGGGTTGACGCCGCGCTCGAGCTTCCGGCGATCGACCTCGTCGTCCCCCTCGCGGAGCTCTATCGCCGCGTGGAGCTGCGCGACGAGGCCGCGCGCCCGCCGGACCGCGACGCCTGATCGACCGCCGCACTGCCGGCGTGCGCCGTCACTCGGCGACGTGCGTCAGCAGGAACAGGTGCCAGCCGAGCAGCAGTGCGTAGCCGCCGAGGATGACGCCGAGGCCGAGCCGCGCGATGCGGAACCCCTTCGTCATCGTCAGCATGATGACGCACAGGCCGATCCCGAGGCTCTTCAGCAGCGCGAACGGCGCACTTCCCCAACCGAGCACGTGGTCGACGATCGGGTTCAGCTCCTGGCCGCCCATGCTGAGGAACAGCGTCGTGAACCAGGCGTCGAGGAAGTTCAGCACGACGATCGCCAGCACGACGAGCAGCAGCCCGGGGCCGTACAGGTCGACGAACACGGCCTCGTTCTCGCCGGGGCGCCGGCCGCCGGTCCGCCGTCGGCCCCCGAGGAACGTGAAACGGGAGAGCATCGGGGTCGGCCGGCGGCGGCGGTCCAGACCCCGGGCTGGATCCCAGGTCGGCTCGGACGACGATGCTTCGGGCTGAGGTTGACTCACGACCGAACCTACCACACGCTGCGGCGCAACGTCGGCGGCACTCAGGGGCTGCTGCTGCAACCTGCGGCGCCAACGCGGCATCGCGACGCGGCCCGATCCGAGACGACGCCGGCGGCGGGCCGCGCCGCTCAGCGCGGCGGCCAGGGCGCCGGCTCGACCGTCAACACGCGATCGCCGTCGATCACCCGGTAGCCGGCCGCGCGGGGCAGTGGCTCGACCGTCACCTGCCGCGCCGGGTCGTGCAGCAGCACCTGCAGCAGCACGACGACGGTCGACAACGCGGCGGGATCGAGCGGCGTCGGGATGCCCCCCGCGCGCAGCTCGACACCCCCGCTGCTCGCGAGCGCGCCACGCAGCTCGCGCGCCGGCTCCGTGCCGTCGCTCGCGAACGTGAAGCTCCCGGCCGCGCGGTCGAAGGTCAGCCGCCCGGCGAACCCGGTGGCGCCGTCCGGCGCTGCGACGGCGATCCGCACGCGTCCGTCGAAGCGCTCGAGCGTGGCGAGCGTCGGCGGGCGATCGTCACCGCAGCCCCCCGCCGACAGCACGGCGAGGAGAGCGGTGCCGAGGCGGAGCGCGGGGCGTCGAGTGCTGATCGGCATCGGCGGGCGATCATCGCGGCTGCGGACGCCGCTGTCAGCGACGTTCCGCAGCCTGCGCGGGACCACGCGCGGTCGGGGCGGCATGATGGCCCGTCCCGATCGCGCGCCGATGACGGACTCGCTGCAAGACATCACGCTGAAGGTCCAGGTCCACGGCCGGCATCCGTGGTTCTACCGGAAGATGGTCCGCCGTCCGGCGGCGCCGATCCCGGCCGGCAGCGCCGTCCGCGTGCACGACCGCAACGGTCGGTTCGTGGGCCTCGGCTTCTACAATCCGCGCACGGAGCTCGCGCTGCGCATGTTGACCCGCGCAGACGGCGACCCCGACCGCGTGCTGCTCGACGCGATCGACGGTGCGATCGCGCTGCGCGACGACGTGCTCGGCCTGCCGCGCGTCACCGATGGCTATCGGCTCGTGCACGCCGAGGGCGACCGTGTGCCGGGCCTGATCCTCGACCGGCTCGGCGACGCGATCGTCGCCCAGGTGTTCGCGCTGGCCGCGCAGCAGCGCATCGACGCGATCGGCGAGCGCCTGCTGTCGCGCTGGCCTGCCGCGCGGCTCGTGCTGACCGTCGACGCGACCGCCCGCAAGCGCGAGGGCATGGAGCCGGTCCCGCCGCCACCGCGCGTCGACACGGTGGTCACCGAGCACGGCCTCGAGTATGCGGTCAGCGCTGGCCGTGGTCACAAGACCGGGTTCTTCGCCGACCAGCGCGACAACCGCCAGGTGATCCGGCGGCTCGCGCGCGGCCGGGCGGTGCTCGACCTGTTCTGCAATGCGGGCGGCTTCGCACTCAATGCGGCGCGCGGCGGCGCGCGCGAGGTCGTCGCCGCGGATCTCGACGAGGAGGCGGTCGCGCAGGCCGCCGCCAACGCCGAGCGCAATCGCCTGCGGGTGCGCACCGAGCACGGCGATGCCTTCGATCTGCTCCGCGACACCCGCCCCGGCCGCTTCGACCTGATCGTGCTCGATCCCCCCAAGTGGGCGTCGGGACGCGACGACGTCGATGCGGCGCTGGCGCGCTATGCGGACCTCAATCGGCTCGCGTTCGAGCGCGCGCAGCCGGGCGCGATCGTCGCGACGTTCTCGTGCTCCGGCGCGGTCGCCGAGGCACGCTTCCTCGCGATGCTGCGCGACGCCGCGGCGGCCGCCGGCCGCGACGTCCGCATCCTGCTGCAGGGCGGCGCCGGTCCCGACCACCCGGTCGCTCTCGAGTGTCCGGAGTCGCGCTACCTGAAGGCGTGCGTCCTCGAGGTCAGCGCATGAGCCGGCTCGACGCCCCGATCGGCGACGACGTGCTGCGCAAGGCACTGGACGGGATCCGCGACGACTGGGACCGCCGCCCCGGGCTGCGCGATGCCGCGGTCCTGGTGCCCTGGTTCACGGCCGCGGACGGCGACCGCATCCTGTTCACGCGGCGTCGCGACGACCTGCCGACCCACCCGGGCCAGATCTCGTTCCCGGGCGGCGCGCGCGATTCCGGCGAGACGCCGGTGCAGACCGCGCTGCGCGAGGCCCGCGAGGAGATCGGCCTCGATCCGGCGCTGGTCGAGGTGCTCGGCGCGCTGCCGGTGCGACTCAGCAGCTCGGGCTTCCGCGTGCACGCGATCGTCGGCCGTATCCCGCCCGACGCCCGGCTGACCGCCGACCCGCGCGAGGTCGCGGCCCTCGTCCCGTTCCGCGTACGCGAGCTCCGCGACCCCGCCCGCTGGCGCGAAGCGCCGCCACCGACCGACGCGGCGCGCCGACCGATGTGGCGCTTCGAGGCGAACGGCGAGGTCCTGTGGGGCCTGACCGCGATCCTGACCCGCGAGCTGCTCGGCCGGCTCGAGGACGCGCTGCGCTGCGCCGATTGACGCGGCGCGCCGCGCCCCGTCCCATCTGGCGACGATGGACGATCCGGGCGAGACCGCGATCCTGCTGCGCCGCTGGCACGCGGGCGAGCAGGGGGCCCTGCAGGAGCTGCTGCAGCGCGACCTCGGTTGGATCCGAGAGCACGTGCAGCGCCGCCTCGGCGGACTGCTGCGACAGAAGGGCGAGACCCAGGACTATGTCCAGGACGCGATGGTCGAGGTGCTGCGCTACGGCCCGCGCTTCGTGATGCACGACCGCGACCGCTTCCGCGGGCTGCTCGTGCGGATCATCGAGAACGTGCTGCGCGACCGGCACGACTGGTTCACCGCGAAGCGTCGCGCGATCCAGCGCGAGCGCCCGCTGCCCGACGACAGCGTGATCGACCTCGATCTGTCGCTCGAGTCGGTCACCCGCCCGAGCGAGCACGCCGCCCGCGGTGAGCGCGAATCCTGGGTGCGGCTCGCCCTCGAGCTGCTGCCGCCCGACGACCGCCGCGTCATCCTGCTCCGCCAATGGGACGAGCTTCCCTTCGAGGAGATCGGCGCGCGGCTCGGCTGCTCCACCGACGCGGCACGCATGCGCTTCCAACGCGCGCTGCCGAAGCTCGCCCGCAAGATCGAGGAGCTGCGCGCGGGTGGCGGGCTCGCGAACCTCGGCAGCGAGGAGCTGCCGTGAGCCCGCAGCCCTGCCGTGTCGCGCTCGCAGTGCTCGCCGCAGCGGCCGCCTGCGCCACCGGGGACGTCGCCATCCACGGCGGCGGCGTGCTCGGCCGCGGCGGCAGCTTCGAGCTCGGCCGCGCGGACGGCTTCGTCTGGGGCTTCACGGCCGACGGCGCGGACCTCGTGCTGCGCTACGGGAGTGCGACCCTGCGCCTGCGCGACGTCGTCCCCGCCGACGGGCTGGCCTGGGGCACCGCAGACGGCGGCTCCCGCACCCTCGACGAACCCGACCTCCTGTTCCACCTCGCGAGCGGACTCGAGCTGGCCTGGCAGTGCGCGACGGTCCGCGTCGGAGGCGCGACCTACCGCCTGTTGCCGGGCGTCGACCAGTCGGTCGACCGGCCGGCGCGGTGACCGATCGGGTTCGCGAACCGTCTGTCCCCGCGCTCAGCGGCGGCGGTAGAGCCAGACATAGCCGGTGCGCTCCTCGTGCAGGAACTCCTTCCGGCGCTCGTACAGGGCGGAGTACCGCTCCTGCAGCTTCCGGCGCGCGTCGGCGTCCGACGCCCGGGCGAGCTCCTGCGAGACCGCTCGCGACTCCTCGTCCCACGCCCGCCGCCGCTCGAGGTACTGCTCGCGCGTCAGCCCCTCGGCCGGGGCGCCGAGCGTCACCGTGTCGCCGACCAGGATGTCGAGCTTGCCGTCGCCATCGACGTCCGCGACCCACACGCGGGTGTCCTCCTGCGCCTCGGCGAGCTGGGCCTCCGCGAGCAGACCCGCGTCGCTCTGCGCAGGGCGGGCCTCGATCAGCGTCGCGAACGGTCGGAGCACCGGTTCGCCGGTGCCGTCGCCGACGTTCTGCGCCCAGCGGACGCCGCCCTGGCTCGAGCCACTCAGCAGGTCGAGATCGCCGTCGCCGTCCCAGTCCACGCAGAACGGATCGCCGTGCGCCCCGTCGATCTGCAGCGGTTTCCCATTGCACAGGATCGCCTCCGAGCGCGGCGCGAAGCGGCCCTGGCCCTCACCGCGGAACAGGTGGAAGGTGCCGCGGAAGTTGCCGACCACGAGGTCGAGGTCGCCGTCGCCGTCCCAGTCGATCGCGAACGGCCGCGTGCAGATCGCCTCGGTGACCTCGCCGCGCCCGGCGTGCGCGATGATCAGCGGCTCGCCGTCGGATCCACACAACGTCGTCGCCGCCCCGAAGCCACCGCCGGCCTTGCCCCACAGCACCTGGAACAGCCCCGCCATGTCGGGGTCGTGGCGCGAGTAGGAACCGGACAGCAGGTCGAGCATCCCATCGTCATTGACGTCCACCAACTGTGGAGTCGACGAGGTGCATCACCAGACCCCCGGCACGGCCGCGACGTCGCCGTCGGCCTCCAGCCAGCGTCCTGCCGCGAGCTCGCCGTCGCCGTCGTTCTCGTAGACGTGGATGCGCCCCCCGGCGAACTGGCCGACGAGCAGGTCCTGATCGCCATCGCCGTCGACGTCGGCCCAGCACGGCGCCGCGTAGCCTGGGCTCTCGACCCGCACGGCTTCACCCCCGGCGCGCAGCATGACCGGAGCGTGGAACAGGGGCTTCGGAGTGGCACCGTCGCCGCCCTGCGGAGCGGGCGCCATCGCGCTGGCGAGCAGCGCCAGCACCGGAATCGACATCGTCATCGCGTTCTCCCGGAGAGCAGCCGGGCGACCACCACCCGGCGCGCCGACGCGAGTCTCGGCCGCCGGCCCCAGGGTGTCAACGCGGGCCGAGCCGCCGCGGCGCCCGCGGCGTCACCCGCGCAGCTCGGCGCCGATCTCCGCGCAGCGCTGGCGCACGCGCGACAGGTAGCTCTCTTCGTCCTTGGCGGACAGCGTGCGCTCCATCGAGCCGAGCGTGACGGTGAAGTTCACGCTCTTGCGATCGCCGGGGATGCCCTCGCCGGTGTAGACCTCGAACAGCTCGACGCGCTGCACGAGGTCGGTGTCGACAGCGCGCAGGAACGCGTCGACCGCGGCGACTTGCACGTCGTGCGGCACCAGCAGCGCGACGTCGACCGGTTGCGGCGGGTACGGCGAGATCCGCTGGTAGCGCGGCTCGCGGCGCGCGGTCGCGAGCAGCGCGCGCAGGTCGACTGTCGCGATCGCGGTGCTCGCCGGCAGCTCGAGCGCGCGCGCGACGGCCGGGTGCAGGTGACCGACGAAGCCGACCGCGCGCTCGCCGCGCCGCAGCTCGGCACAGCGCTGCGGGTGGGCCCAGGGCGGCGCGTCCGACAGCACGCGATCGGCGACCGCCGGATAGCCCAGCCGGCGCAACAGCGTCTCGACGCCGTCGCGGAGCTCGGGGTAGCACGGCTCGCCGTCGCGGCGCGCGAACACCAGCGCCAGCTCGCGCACCTCGTGGGGCAGCCCGTCGGCATCGCGGCGCTCGGGGTGGTAGCCCTTGCCGACCTCGAACGTCCGCACCTCGGCCGCGCTGCGCAGGCTCGGTGCGGTGCTCGCCAGGAGGCTCGGCAGCACGTGACGCCGGATGCGGGTGATCTCCGGCGCGACCGGGTTGGTCACGCGCACGTAGTCGAGCCCGAGCGCTCCGCACCGCTCGAGCGTCGCGTCGGGGACGAAGCTGTAGTCGTAGACCTCGTGCGCCCCGAGCTCGGCGGCGCACAGCAGCACCGCGCGGCGCTCGAGCTCGAGCTCCGGATCGCGCGGGGGCACCTCGACGACCGACACGAGCGGCCGCTCCGGGATGTTGTCGTAGCGGAACATCCGGCCGACCTCCTCGACGAGATCGTCCTCGATCGTCACGTCCTTGGTGGCGCGGAACGACGGCACACCGACGTCGAAGCCGTCGGCCGCGTCGCGCACGTCGAAGGCGAGCCGCTCCAGGATGTCGCGCACGCGCGCGTCCGGCAGCTCGATGCCGAGCTTCAGCGCGAGGCGCGCGCGCCGCAAGCGGATCGAGCGCCCCTCGTAGCGCCAATGCGCCGGATCGACCAGCGGCCCGGCCGCGCGAGCCCCCGGCACCTCCCGCTGCAGCAGGCCGACGAAGCGGTGCACGGCGGTCACCGTCTGCGCCGGGTCGAGCGCCTTCTCGAAGCGCGCCGACGACTCGCTGCGAAGGCCGAGCCGCGTGCTCGTCCGCCGCACGATCGACGCACGGAAGTTCGCCGACTCGAGAAACAGCTCGGACGTGCCCGCCTCGACCATCGAGCCGGCGCCGCCCATCACACCGGCGAGCGCGACCGGCTCGTCGCCCGACGTGATCAGCAGGTCGTCGGTCGACAGTCGCCGCTCGACGCCGTCGAGCGTCGTGATCGTCTCGCCGGCGCGCGCGAAGCGCACGCCGATGCCCTCGCTCGACAGCCGGTGCAGGTCGAACGCGTGCATCGGCTGCCCGAGGTCGAACATCACGAAGTTCGTCAGATCGACGAGCAGGTCGATCGAACGCTGCCCGACCGCCGCCAGGGCCCAGCGCAGCCACGGCGGGCTACGGCGCGCGGTGACGCCCTCGAGCACCAGCCCGCAGTAGCGCGGACAGGCGGTCAGGTCGTCGATCCGCACCGGCAGCGAGCGGCCGTCGGCCGGCAGCTCGAGCGGCTCGCACACCGGCCGCAGCGGGCGGCCGAGGATCGCCGCGAGCTCGCGCGCGATGCCGTGGTGCCCCCACAGGTCGGGCCGGTGGTTGACGGACTTGTTGTCGATCTCGAAGACGTCGTCGACGACTCCGAACACGTCGACGAAGCGCGCGCCGACCGGGGCGTCGTCCGGTAGCACCAGGATGCCCTCGCTGGCATCGCTCAGCCCGAGCTCCTTCTCGGAGCAGATCATCCCGAGCGACTCGACGCCGCGCAGCTTCGCCTTGCCGATCTGCAGCCCGCCAGGCAGCACCGCGCCCGGCAGCACGACCGCGACCTTCTGGCCGGCCGCCACGTTGCGGGCCCCGCACACGATCTGCTGCGGCGCCTCGCTGCCGACCGCGACCTTGGTGACCGACAGCTTGTCGGCGTCCGGATGCTGCACGCGCTCGACGACGTGACCGACGACGACGTCGTCGATCCCGGTGCCGAACGCTTCGACCCCCTCGACCTCGGCGGTCGACATCGTCAGGTCGAGCAGGATCTGCTCGGCGCTGCGGTCGGACAGATCGACGTAGCGCTCGAGCCAGCGACGCGAGACCTTCATTCGGCAACCTCCCCGAACTGCGACAGGAAGCGCAGGTCGCAGCCGGTGAACAGGCGGATGTCGTCGACGCCGTAGCGCAGCATGGTCACGCGCTGCAGGCCCATGCCGAACGCGAATCCGGTGTAGCGCTCGGGGTCGACACCGCCGGCCTCGAGCACGCGTGGGTGCACCATGCCGCACGGCAGGATCTCGATCCAGCCCGACTGCTTGCAGACCGAGCAGCCTGCGCCATTGCAGAACGGGCAGTTGACGTCGAGCTCGAAGCCGGGCTCGACGAACGGGAAGAAGCCCGGGCGCAGCCGCACCTTCACGTCGCGTCGCAGCACGACGCGCAGGCAGGTCTTCATCGTGTGGATCAGGTTGGCGGTCGACACGCCCTCGTCCACGACCAGCCCTTCCATCTGGTAGAAGGTGTGCTCGTGGCTCTTGTCGACGGTCTCGCTGCGGAAGCAGCGGCCGGGCACGATCACCTTCAACGGCGGCCGGTAGTGCCGCATCGCGCGGATCTGCACCGGCGACGTGTGCGTGCGTAGCAGGTTGCCGTCGTCGAGCCAGAACGTGTCCTGGCTGTCGCGCGCCGGGTGGTCGGCCGGGATGTTGAGAGCCTCGAAGTTGAAGAACTCCGACTCGACCTCCGGCCCGTCGAGCCACGCGAAGCCGAGCGAGCGGAACAGGTCGACGAGCTCGTCGCGCACGACGGTGATCGGGTGCAGCGTGCCGCGCGGCCGCGTCCACGGCACCAGCACCTCGCGCGTGGGACCGCTGCCCGACCCGCGGCGCAGCGCGGGTGCGCTCGGATCGAAGCCGCCCCCGTCCAACTCGCGCGCGAGCGCCGCGGCGTCGAGGGCCGCGCGCCGCCCGGCGAGCGCCGCCTCGATCGCGACCTTCGCCTGGTGTGCGGCCTGACCGGCCGCGCGCCGCTCCTCGGGCGGCAGCTTGGGCACGTTCTTCAGCAGCTCGGTCACCGCGCCACTCTTGCCGAGCAGGCGGGACTCGAGCTCCCGCAGGGCGGACTCGTCCGCGGCGGCCGCGATCTCGGCCAGCCATTGGTCGCGAATGTCGGTCACGGGTCCTCCAGGGTGCCTGCGGGGACCCGGGGCCGCACGCCCGCTGCCGCGCGGAGCTGCGGTCTCGACCCGAGCCGGTCGCCGCTCGGCCGGTCAGTCGTCGCCAGGTCGCGCTGCATCAGCAGGCGCTGCATCAGCCGGCGCTGCGCCAGCCGGCGAGCGCCGGCCCGCGGGGCGGCCGCTCAGGCGATCGCCGCGCGCGCCTTCTCGACGATCGCGGTGAACGTCGCGGGGTCGTGGATGGCGAGCTCCGACAGCTCCTTGCGGTTGAGCCGGACGCCGGCCTGTGCGCAGCCGTGGATGAACCGGCTGTATTTCATGCCGTGCAGCTCGGCGGCCGCGCTGAGGCGGATGATCCACAGGCTGCGGTAGTCGCGCTTCTTCTTGCGCCGGCCGACCAGCGCGAAGCGGTCCGCGCGGATCGTGGCCTCGCGGGCCTGGCGGAACAGACTGCCGCGGGCGCCGCGGAAGCCCTTGGCGCGCTGCAGGACGCGATTGCGACGCTGCCTGGTGGCGGAACCGTTGGTTGCACGCATGTCGTGAGCTCGGAGGGGCCGGGCGCGGCCGCTTCGGCGCGGCCCGGGACACGGGTCGATTCGGGATGGCTGTCAGCCCGGGATGCCTGTCGCCTCAGGATGGCTGTCAGCGTGCGCCGAGGCACGCAGCCATGTTCCGGCCCATGCGGCCCGGGATGATCGCAGCCTGCCGCAGGTGGCGCTTCCGCTTGCGGCTGCGGCGCACCATGATGTGCGACGTAAAGGCGTGGTGGCGCTTGACCTTGCCACTCTTGGTCAGCTTCATCCGCTTGACCACGCCCTTCTTGGTCTTCAGCTTCGACATCGCTCGGAACACGTCGTTCGGAACCGGGAAAGGCGGAGCAAGATAACGAGGCCGCGACAGCCGGGCAAGCCGGATCGCAGACGATTCCGACCGCCGCAGGTCCCCCCGGCGACGCCGCCCGGCGCGCGCTTCCCTGCGCCCCGCCGCCGGCCCAACATGGCCGGCCCGATGCCCGACCCGCTGCTCGTCCTCGCCCACCTCCTCGCGCTCGCGCTGTGCGCCCTGGCCCTCGTGCTACCGGCCTGGCGCGGCCGCGCCGCCACCGTCGTCGGCGTCCTCGCACTCGCGGCTGCCGCCGCGGCGCTCGCCGGCCCCGCCTCCCGGACCGCCCAGGTGGTGTTCCGGTTCGCGGCGTTCGAGGGCGCGAACATCGTCTGGAAGCCGTTCGTGGTCGAGACCGTCACGGCGGCCGGACACGCGTTCGGGATGTCCGCGCTGGTCTTCGCGCTGCCGTGGTGCGCCTTCCTGCTCGGCCGCCGGCCCGGCGGCGCGTCCGGAGCCGGCCGGCACGGCGCCGGGGTGCACCCGTTCTGGGGGCCGCTGCTGCTGGCCTGGAGTGCGGTCGCGCTGCAGCTCGCGTTCGAGAAGACCGCCGCTCCGCACGGCCTCGTCGAGCCCGCCGGCCTCGAGCGCGCGCTGCTGCCACCGTCGCTCGCCGCCGCCGCCCTGCTGGCGCTGCGCATCCGCAAGGTGCTGCCGACGTTCCTGTGGCTCGCGGTGTTCGTCACCGTCGCGCGGCTGCCGCTCGCGATCTGGGGCACGCTGGCGACCCGCGAGCAGCTCGGCACGTCGCTCGACGTGCACACCGTCACGCGCTTCGCGAACCCGTTCGCGCAGGTCGCGATGCACGTCGACGCCGGCTCGAACGAGCAGCTCGCGTGGCTCGTCTGGGCTCCGAATCTGCTGATCCTGCCCGGCCTCTACATGCTGAGCCTCGGCGGCGTCGCGTTCGCGGTCGTCATGTGGGCGGTCCACGCGCCGCGCCGCCGCGAGGAGGAAGCCGCCGCTTGACGCGTGCCGCGGCCCGCGCGCCTCACACGGGGATGCGGTAGACGAGCACCGTCATGTCCTTCGGCCCCGTCCAGCACGGCAGCCGGCCGATCTGGTGCCCGCGGGCGCGCACGGTGCGGTTGAATGCGCCATCGAGATCCCATTCGCCGAGTTCCGGCTCCGTGAGCACGACGTACAGCGCGCGGTGCTCGTCGCGTGCGCGCTCCGTCATCGCGTCGAGCCACTCCTCCGCACCGCCGGCGTTCGCGAACGTCCATGGGCTCATGCCCACGACGACGATGGCGACGCGTGAGCCCACGGGCCGCCAGAACGCCGTGCGGTCGATGTAGTAGTCGAGGCTCGGCCCGTTCGACGTCAGCACCAGGGCAGATGCCCCGCCGGCGTCGCGCGCGATGATCTGCGCACCCTCGCGCCAGCGTGGGCGCTCACCGTGGCGCACCGTGTAGTAGAGGAAGTCGTGTGTGGCGAACGACAGCGCGAGCACGCCCGGCAGCACCAGGCGTGCGAGGCGATCGGCGAGCCGCGCCGTGCCGATCGCATCGGCGACGTCGACGGCGAACCGTCCGGCCAGCAGGCACAGCCCCGGCAGCACGATGAGCGCGTATTGAGCCGTGACCTTGAGCAGGACGGAGCACGCCGTCAGCGCGACCAGCGGGAGCAGCACCCACGTCGCGAGCACGACGGTGTCGACCCGGCCGCGCGTGCGGCGGACCGTCGCCAGTCCGCCGATGCCCGCGACCAGCAGCGGGACGCCGGCGAACCAGGCCAGTGTCTGTGCGAGGTGGACGGTCGAGAAGCCGGGCTTCTTCTCGAACGCCGTGATGATCGCGGGCACCAGCCACGCCGCGCCCGCGCCGAGCGCGACCACCGCGATACCGCCGAGCTGCCGCCGGTAGCGCCGCAGCCCGCTCAGGTGCGTTCGCAGCTCGATCCCGACGACGCCGCCGAGGATCGCGAGGGACAGGAACCCTGACGGGTGCGACAGCCCCGCGAGCACGCCGAGCACCACACCTGCGCCGACGACGAGCGACGACCGGTCGCGCGCGCCACGGTGCCCGGCGAACACCGCGAGCGTGGCCAGGAACAGCATCAACGCGTAGCCGCGGACGTTCTGGCTCCAGTACAGATGCCACGGCGACAGCGCAAGCAATGCCGCGCCGACCAACGAGGCCCGATTGCCGACGAGCGCCCGCCCGAAGACCGCGACCGCGGAGACCGTCAGCACGCCGACGAACGCGAACGGCAGCCGCAGCCAGCCCTCGGTGGTGGCGGGCAGGATGCCCGAGTCCAGCAGCCCCCGCACCAGCAGGTAGCTGAGCGGATAGCGCGACACGTCGGAGGCCCAGAACTGCGACCACGGGTTCGTCACGTCGCGGAAGCTGTGGGCCTCGTCGACCCAGAACGCCCAGGTGCCGAGCCCGATCAATCGCAGCGCGAAGGCGACGGCGAGGATGCCGCCGAGCGCCACCAGCTCCCGGCGCCCGTACGCACCCACCGGCCGCACTGCCGTCGAGTCGCTCACGCCTGCGGTTCCGCGGTGGCGTGCAGCGCATCCTGCACGAGTGCGTGTTGTTCCTGCTTGTGGACCTGCGACACGCCCGTCGCCGGGCTCGCCGCATCCGGCCGCCCGGCGTAGCGCGTGAACGCGGCGCGATTGCGCACGTAGCTCCACGCCCCCATGTTGGCCGGCTCCTCCTGGCACCACACGAAATCGCGGGCCGATGCGAACCGCGCGAACACCGCGTCGACCTCCGCGCGGGGCCACGGTGCGAGCTGCTCGACGCGCACGATCGCGGCGTTTCCGGGCCCGTTCTCCCGGCGCTCCGCGTCGAGGTCGTAGTAGACCTTGCCGCAGCAGAACACGACGCGCTCGACCGCGGCGTCCGGCACCCCGGGAGCGTCGACGATCACCGACTGGAACAGCGCGTCGGCGAGCTCCGCGAGCGTCGACCCGGCGGTGCGCTGCCTGAGCAGACTCTTCGGCGTCATGACGACGAGCGGCTTGCGATCCGGGTCGAGCGCCTGCCTGCGCAGCAGATGGAAGTACTGCGCTGCCGTCGACGGGTTGGCGACGCGCATGTTGCCCTCGGCGCACAGTTGCAGGAACCGCTCGAGCCGCGCCGAGCTGTGCTCGGGGCCCTGGCCGTCGTAGCCGTGCGGCAGCAGCAGCACGAGCCCCGTGCTCTGGCCCCACTTCGCTTCGCCGGCTGCGATGAACTGGTCGATCTGGATCTGCGCGCCGTTGCAGAAGTCCCCGAACTGGGCCTCCCACAGGTTCAGACACTCGGGCCTGGCGACGCTGAATCCGTACTCGAAGCCGAGTGCGGCCTCCTCGCTGAGCAGGCTGTCGACGACCTCGTAGGTCGCCTGCTGCTCCGCGACGCGGCTCGGCGCCAGGTGATTGAGCGGCACGTACTCGCCACCGGTCCTGATGTCGACGAGCACCGAGTGGCGCTGCGAGAAGGTCCCCCGGCCGCTGTCCTGCCCGGCGAGACGGACCGGGTGGCCGTCGACCAGCAGCGTCGCGAACGCGAGCGACTCGGCGGTCGCGAAATCGAACGGGTGCTCGTCCCGCGCCATCGAGCGGCGGCGGTCGAGCAGCATCTCGATCTTCGGGTGCGCGGCGAAGTCGGCCGGCAGGGTGCACAGCGCGTCGAGCAGCTCGGTCAGCCGCTCGCCCGACAGCAGCGTCGAGCGGCGGCCGACCCAGGCCGGCTTCGCACTGCGCACCGCGGCGTCGTGCTGCCGGTCCTCGGTCGGCGCCTGCGATTGCCGCACCTGCTCGAGCGACTCCCGGAAGCGCTGCTGGAGCGCCTCGTTGAACTTCTCCGCGTCGGCCGCCTCGAGCCAGCCCGCGCGCACGAGCCAGTCCTGGTAGATCGCACGCACGCTCGGGTGCGCCTCGATCTTGCGGTACAGCAGCGGCTGCGTGAAGCTCGGCTCGTCGCCCTCGTTGTGGCCGTGCCGGCGGTAGCAGACGATGTCGATCACCACGTCGCGCTGATAGCGCTGCCGGTATTCGAGCGCGAGCCGCACCATGCGCACGGCGGCCAACGGGTCGTCGCCGTTGACGTGGAAGATCGGCGCCTGGATCCCCTTCGCGACGTCCGTGCAGAACGGCGTCGACCGCGCGTCGTCCGGATTGGTCGTGTAGCCGATCTGGTTGTTGACGATGACGTGCACGGTGCCGCCGGTCCGGTAGCCCTGGAGCTGCGACATCTGCAGGGTCTCGTGCACGACCCCCTGCCCGGCGAACGCGGCATCGCCGTGCACGAGGATCGGCAGCACCTGCCGCCGCGCCTCGTCGTTGCGCCCGCGCCGATCCTGGATGGCGCGCACCATGCCCTCGACGACCGGATCGACCGCCTCGAGGTGGCTCGGGTTGCAGGCGAGCTGCAGCTTGATCTCGCGTCCGTTCGAGGCCTCGAACACGTCCTCCGCACCGAGGTGGTACTTGACGTCGCCGGAGCCCTGCGTCGAGCTCGGATCGATGTAGCCCTCGAACTCGCCGAAGATGCGCGTCAACGGCTTGCCGAGGGTGTGCGCGAGCACGTTCAGGCGCCCGCGGTGCGCCATGCCGATCACACCGTGGTCGACGCCGTGTGCCGCGGCGTGCTCGAGCAGCGCGTCGAGCACCGGGATCAACGTCTCGCCACCCTCCAGCGAGAAGCGCTTGTGCCCGACGAACCGCGTGTGCAGGAAGCGTTCGAAGGCCTCCGCCTCGACGAGCCGGTCCAGCACGCGCAGCACGACCTCACGCGGGAGCTCCTCCTCGTTGCAGGTGCTCTCCATGCGCCGCCGGAGCCATTCCTTCTGCTCCGGGTCGACCATGTGCATGTACTCGACGCCGATGCGGCGCGTGTACGTCTTGCGAAGCACGTCGCGGATCTCGCGTAGCGTCGCGCGCTCCACGGTGTGCGTGCCGCCGGTGTAGAAGGTCCGGTCGAGGTCCCAGATGGTCAGCCCGTAGCTGTCCATCTCGAGCTCGGGGAACGTCTTCGGCTCGTAGACGAGCGGATCGAGGTTCGCGAGCAGGTAGCCGCGCACGCGGTAGGCGCGGATGTACTGCATCACGCGCGCAGCCCGCTCGAGCGTCTGGTTCTCGCGCATCGGCGAGCCGAGCGACACCCGTCGGTCCTGCTCCAGCCGCATCGGCTGGTACGGGATCGTCAGATCGCGGAACAGCTGCTCGTAGAAGCCGTGCTCGCCATTGAGCAGCTCGTCGATCGTCTTCAGCAGCTCGCCGGAATCGGCACCCTGGATCACGCGGTGGTCGTAGGTGCTCGTCACCGTCATGACGCGACCGATCCCGAGCTCGGTGATCGTCTCCTCCGACGCACCGCGCCACGGCGCGGGGTAGGCGATCGCACCGGTCGCGAGGATGAAGCTCTGGCCGACCATCAGGCGCGGCAGCGAGCTGACGGTGCCGATCGTCCCCGGGTTGGTCAGCGTGCAGGTCGTGTCCTGGAAGTCCTCCGGGCCGAGCTTGCCGCGCCGCGCCTTGCGCACCTGGGCCTCGTATGCGGCGATGAAGGTCGCGAAGTTCATCGAGCCACAGTCGCGCACGTTCGGCACGACCAGCGAGCGTGGGCCATCGCCTTGCTGCACGTCGACCGCGATGCCGATGTTGATCGTACGCACCTGCTCGCGGTGCGGCTTGCCGTCGACCTCGCGATAGCGGACCAGCATGCCGGGCACCGCCTGGAGCGCCTTGACCATCGCCCACGCGATCACGTGCGTGAAGCTCGCCTTGCCGCGGAACTCACCGACCAGGTACTCGTTGATGATGCGCCGGTTCTCCTCCAGCACCTTGACGAGCACGTCCCGCGTCGAGGTCGCGGTCGGCACGCCGAGGCTCTCGGTCATGTTGCCGGCGATCTTCGCGGCGATGCCGCGCAGCGGCTCGTAGCCGAGCTCGGCGGCACTCGGCTCCGCGGCCGCCGCGCCGTGACCGTTCGTGGCGGCGGCGTCGGCGGGCGCCGCGACCGCGCGCTTCGGCAGGTGCTCGGGCGGCAGGTGCGTCTCGAAGAAGCGCTGCCACTCCTCGCTGACCGCGTCGGGCGCGACCATGAACTCCGCGTAGACCTGCTCGACGTACGCGGCGTTGACGCCGAAGCGCTCCTCGAAGTCGAACGGGGGAAGATCGGTCTTGGTCTGCACGATGGAACGGAGGGGGCTCGGGAGGTCGGCCGGACACGCGCACCGCGCCCGGCCGTCGTCGGAGTACGGAGGATCGCGGCGTCGGAGCTCACCGGCGCGGCGCGCCCGCGAGGATCGCCGCGGCGCGCTCAACGGCGCGTGACGAGCATCACCATGCGCCGCCCTTCGAGGTGCGGCTCTCGCTCGACCTTCGCGATGTCCTCCAGGTGCGAGAACACGTTCTTCATCACCTGGATACCGATGTCCTTGTGGGCCATCTCGCGGCCGCGGAACAGGCAGGCGATCTGCACCTTGTCGCCGTCCTCCAGGAACTTGCGGGCGCGGCGCACCTTCACCTGGATGTCGTGCTCCGCGATCTTCGGGCGGACGCGGACCTCCTTGACCTCGACCTGGTGCTGCTTCTTCTTCGAGGCCCGCTCCTTCTTCTTCTGCTCGTACTTGTACTTGCCGAAGTCCAGGATGCGGCACACCGGCGGCCGCTGGTCGGCGGCGATCTCGACCAGGTCGAGGCCCTTGCGGCTCGCGATGGCGAGGGCGTCGGCGGTCTCCATCACGCCGAGCATCTGCCCCTCGTCGTCGATCACGCGCACCTGCTTGACGCGGATCCGCTGATTGATGCGCGGGCCTCGCGGCGCCGCGGGCCTCGCGGTTCGCGGCCCCCTACGCATCGCCATGGACGATCCTCATACTCGAACTCGTTCTGTGTGGGTCGACTCTGTCGCGCCACCCCGCGGACGGCGACCCACACCGCGAGCCGCGGAGGGCCGCCTCCCGCGCGCCCGCGAACGGGGTGCGCAACGGACGAAGGCCGAGCCGAGAGCTGCTCGCGTCGGGAGCCGCCGCGCGCGTCACGGTGCGACGGCACCGTGCGACGCGGTGGCGCAGCCCGCCCGACACCCGGGCGGCCGATCGCTGCGCCGCGCCGGACGGCTCCATGACGCGGAGACCCCGACCGGCGTGAAGGCGTGAGGGTAGCCGGCGACGGGCCTCCCCGCCAAGCCCGGACTGGCCGACCGCCGCATGGGTTGCGACCTCCGCCCGCGGCCCGATACTGCGCCGGGCCGCCACCGACCGCACCGGCTCGTCGCACCGTCCGTCACCGACCACAGCATGCTCCGCACCGGCAGTTCTCCGTTCCGAGGCGCCGACCGTGCTGCCGACGCGCGTCGCGGCGCTCCGCGCCTGGACTGCCGCCCCGCACCGCTGCGCGTCGTCGGCGTGCTGCTCGGCATCGTCGGCGCAGGTTGCGCCGGCAGCCCCACGGTGCAGATCGCCGACCAGCGGCCCGCCGTGCTGGCCCGGACCGCGTTCGATTCCACCGTGTGGATCGGGCTCCGGACCGACGACCGCATCACCGGCTACGGGTCCGCGGTCGTCCTCGGCCCGCGCCACCTGCTGACCGCGGCACACCTGTGGTCGACCACGGAGCCGTGGACCTCCAGCGCGCTGCCCGCCGAGCGCGAGCTCGTGCTGGTCGATCCGCGCGCGGAGCCGGCGGTCGGGCACCCGCGCCAGCTGCTACGCGTCGCGTTCCGGCTCGCCGCGGCAGGCGCCACCCCACCGACCCCCGACGACCACGCCGCGGACTGGGTCCTCGTCGAGTGCGACACGCCGTGCTTCGACGCGGCCCGCGCCGCGCGGCTGCCCACCGACGATGTGCGGACCGACGCGGCCGCACCGCTCCTGCTCGCCGGCTTCAGCTCGATCTTCCAGTCGGGTGCCGAGCCACCCGACACCTGGGCCGGCTGGAAACCGTTCGTGGTGGCCGGCCCCTACGTCATTGCCGGGCCGCCAACGACGGACGCCGGCGCCACCGGCCTCTGGGCCCCCGCCGGCTGGCCGGCGCCGCACGGCCACTCGGGCGGTGGCGTCTACCGTCAGGACGGGGCCACGGCGAAGCCCGAGCTGGTCGGGATCTTCCACGGCGCCGGGCGCTTCAAGGTGTCGACCACCGAGCGCGTCGCGCCGCTCGGGATCGACGCGGTCGGCTGGGACCGAGTGCGCTCCGACGAGCGGCTCGCGCTGCTCTATACGCCGATCGAGGCGATCCTGCACGCGACCGCCGACCGCCTGCCCGCGAGGTCCGATGCCGGCCGGTAGCTACGCGCTCCTCGCCCCGCTCGACGTGCGGATCGACGCCGTCCACCTGCACCGGCTGACCGTCCGCTGGAGCGCGAACCGCGAGCGGACCACGACGCTGGTCATCCTCGAGGGTCGCGGCCACGTCGGCGTCGGCGAGGACGTCACGTGGGAGCCGCGCGACCACGACCGCTTCGCGGCGCAGGGGCCGCTCGACCTGCGCGGGACCAGCGATCTCGGCCGGCTCGCCGCGCGGCTCGACGCCGCCGAGCTGTTCGCCGCGCCACCGCTGCGGCCCGCGTCGCAGCACTACCGGCGTTGGGCGTACGAGAGCGCCGCGCTCGATCTCGCGCTGCGGCAGGCCGGCGTGCCACTCCACGCGGTCCTCGGCCGCACGCCTGCGGCCGTGCGCTTCGTCCGCTCGATGGGGCTCCCGACACCGCCGACGCTCGCGCCGCTCCGCGACGCGCTCCGCCACGATGCCGCCATCCGCTTCAAGCTCGATCCGACGCCGCATTGGAGCCGCACGTTCCTCGCCGAGCTGGCGGCGCTCGCGCGCGTCGACGTCCTCGACCTGAAGGGCCTCTACCGCGGCACCCCGGTCGACCAGCGCGCCGACCATCGCCTGTATCGCGACGTGCTCGCGGCGTTTCCGAATGCCCTGCTCGAGGACGCCGATCTCGATCCGCGCGTGCGCCCGCTGTTCGCCGGGCGCGAGCGCGACCTGACCTGGGACGCTCCGCTGCACGGCCCCGCCGACCTGCGGCGGCTGCCGTTCCCGCCGCGGGTCGTCAACTTCAAGCCGTCGCGCTTCGGATCGCTCGAGCGGCTGCTGGACGCCTACGATCATTGCCGCGCGCACCGCATAGCGATCTTCGGCGGCGGCCAGCTGGAGCTCGGCCCCGGCCGCGGCCAGGTCCAGTATCTCGCGAGCCTGTTCCACGCCGACGCGCCGAACGACGTCGCGCCGGTCGGCTACAACCTGCCGGGACCGGTGGCGCACCTGCCGCGCACGCCGCTCGCGCCGGTGCGGCCGCGCAGCGGGTTCCGGGGTGACGATCGCTCGTCGCTCTGGCGCGGGTGATCCGCGCGCGCCGGGTCGCTCACGCGCGCGTGCGCTCGAGCTCGGCGAGGCGCTCGGCGAGCTGGTCGGGCGTCAGCGCGCCGAGCTCGCCGTCGCGCCGGTCGCGCACCGCCAGCGTGCCGTGCTCGACCTCCTGGTCGCCGCACACGGCGATCATCGGCACCTTCTGCTGCCACAGGTGGTGGCGGATCTTCGCGCCGATCTTGTCCGCGCCGCAGTCCGCATCGACGCGGAAGCCGCGCTCGCGCAGCTCGGCCGCGACCTTCTCCGCGTACGCGCCGTGCCGCTCACCGACCGACAGCAGCACCGCCTGCACCGGCGCGAGCCACACCGGGAACGCGCCGCCGAAGTGCTCGATCAGGATGCCGAAGAACCGCTCCAGCGAGCCGAGCAGCGCGCGGTGCAGCATGAACGGCCGGCGCCGCTCGCCGTCGTGGTCGACGAAGGTCAGGTCGAAGCGCTCGGGCAGGTTGAAGTCGAGCTGCAGCGTCGAGCACTGCCACGACCGCCCGAGGCTGTCGCGGATCTTGACGTCGATCTTCGGCCCGTAGAACGCGCCGCCGCCCTCGTCGATCTCGAACGGCAGCCCGCTCTTCTCGAGCGCCTTGCGGAGGGCGGCTTCGGCGGTCGCCCAGTCCTTGGGGTCGCCGACCGACTTCTCCGGCTTGGTCGACAGGTTCATCTCGAACTGCTCGAACCCGAACGACCGCAGGATGTGCAGGATGAACGCCAGCACGCGGTCGATCTCGGCGTCGAGCTGATCGGGCCGCACGAACAGGTGCGCGTCGTCCTGCGTGAAGCCGCGCACGCGCATCAGCCCGTGCAGTGCGCCGGCCTCCTCGTAGCGGTAGACGGTGCCGAGCTCCGCCCAACGGAACGGCAGGTCGCGGTAGCTGCGGCGCGTGCTCTTGTAGATCTGCACGTGGAACGGGCAGTTCATCGGCTTGAGCAGGTAGTCGGCGCCGTCGACGTCCATGCCCTTGAACATCGAGTCCGCGTAGAAGTCGAGGTGGCCCGACGTGCGCCACAGGTCGGAGCGCGCGACGTGCGGCGTGTAGACGATGTCGTAGCCGCCCTTCAGGTGCTCCTGGCGCCAGAACTCCTCCATCTTGTGGCGCACGAAGCCGCCCTTCGGGTGCCACAGCACGAGGCCGGCGCCGAACTCGCCCATCGTCGAGAACAGGTCGAGATCGATGCCGAGCCGCCGGTGGTCGCGCTTCTGCGCCTCCTCCAGCTTGTGGCGGTGCTCCGCCATCGACTTCTCGTCGGCGAACGCGTGACCGTAGACGCGGGTCAGCATCTTCTGCCCGGCGTCGCCCTCGAAATGTGCGCCGGCGAGGCTCAGCACGGCGATGCCCTTGCCGATGCGACCGGTGCTCGGCACGTGCGGTCCCTCGCACAGGTCGACGAAGTCGCCCGAGTGGTAGAACGAGATGACCTCGCCGTCGGGGATCTTCGCGATCGTCGCGAGCTTGTAGACCTCGCCGTGCTCGGCCATCAGCCGCTTCGCGTCCTCGCGCGAGCGCTCCTCGTAGACGAACGGAACGTCGCTCGCGACGATCTGCCGCATCAGCTCCTCGAGCTTCGGCAGGTCCTCGTTGCTCAGCGGCTCGTCGCCGACATCGATGTCGTAGTAGAAGCCGAACCGCGGATCGTCGATCGCCGGCCCCTTCCACAGCTTCGCGTGCGGCCGCAGGCGCTTGACCGCGTCGGCCAGCACGTGCGCCGCCGAGTGCCGGATCACGTGCAGCCCCTCCGGCGTGTCGCGCGTCACGATCTCGACCGTCGCATCCGTGTCGATCGGAAGCTGCAGGCTGCGCACGTGGCCGTCGACCTTGATGGCGACCGCCGCCTTCGCCAGCCCCTTGCCGATGCCCGCCGCGAGCTCCAGACCGGTGGTGCCGGCCGGAACCTCGCGCACGCTGCCGTCCGGGAGGGTGAGCTTGATGGTCTCGTTCATGACGATTCGGGGGCGAGGATTGCACACGAACCGACCACGGAGGGCAAGCCGGCAACGCGGGCGCGGCCCGCCGGTCGGGTGACCGCGCCCGAACCCGGCGGCTGGCCGTCCGCTCGGCCGCCCGCCAGGGATCCCGAACCTGCGATCGCGGACCGTCCGGACGAGATCGCCCCCCGGATCCCGGCTCCCTGGTCACTGCGGCGCGTGCCGGCCGACCGTTCCCGCTGCGGGTTTCTCCGTCCTCCCCGCCCGCCCACGACCTGGCTAGCGTGACATCGCGAGGTTGCGTCCGGGATGCTCGACATGGAACTGCCCTCTCTCCGGGAAGCTCGGCAGCAGTCCAGGACTCGTGCCCGGTCCAACCCCGGTCGTCGAAGACTCTCCCGGGGTGTCGAGAAACGGCCCGCTCGTCGCTTTGGCCGCTGCGCCCGACTGTTCACCGTCGCTCCAAGCGAACGTCGGCGGGCTCATCACGTATCGCTTCGGAAACGGCTATTGGCGGCATTGGTTGTCGACAATCGGCGAACATGAAGCGCAGCCGCGCACTCTCCGTTGCCCTCGGGATCGCCATTGCAGCCGCCCTGTGGATCGCGCGGCGGACTCCGGAGCCACCGGTCCCGACCACCGCATTGCCGTCGTCACCCGCGACGACGGATGGAGCCGTCCGGCCGATCGAGGCGTCCCGGCGGAGTCCCGTTGACGGCCCGTCGGTGAACACGGGGCTCGGCCACCTGTCCATCCTCACGGTCGCCGAGGAGTCCGGCCAGCCGATCGGAGGAGCGACCTTGCAGCCGATGCCCCGGTCGGATGAGCCGTTCTCGACGTCGCGGTCGGATCCTTTCACCGAAACGGATGCGACCGGTCGCGCGGACATCGATCTCACCGAGGTCGATACCCCCTTCCTCCTCGTCCGCGCGACGCATCGGGTCGCCAGCGTCATCGACCTCGCGGTGGCTCGCCGCGGCGAGTCTCCTGTCGTCGTATCCATGCAGGCCGCGGGCTCGGTCCGCGCGATCGTCTTGCGAGATACGGGAATCCCGATTGCGGAGGCACTGGTACTCCTGTCACCGGCCGGTCGCGGTCAGCCCGAGAACGCTCCCGCGCGCGCCGACGGCAATCCGCTTTCCGACGCCCCGCTGTGGTCACGGACGACGGACTCGTTCGGCGCAGCTGATTTCCAGGGATTGCCGGACGGTCGCTACGCCCTCAACGCGCTCCACGCCGACTATCTTCCGTACTCCGACGCCGACGTCGACCGGATCGTCGACGTCGCCGGCGTCACGGACGTCCACGTCACGATGACGGATCTCTACGGCGTCGTGTTCGCGTGCCCCACCCGCGCCGACGTGGAGCGCGTCGCCTGGGACCTCGCAGTGCGCGACGTGGACATCCGAGCCCCGGTCGTCCGCCGCCTGGGGTACGGACGCCGGGCGCTGGAGCGACGGTTCCCGGACGGGCTCGTGCTCGTCCATCGGCCGTGGAACCCCGACGTGGACGTGCTCGTGCGTTGTCAGGCCGTCACCGAGGACGACGCAATCTGGGTGGGCGAATGGCCGCTCGTCCCGGTGCGGTGCCTCACCGATCCGGTGTTCATGCGCCAGGACACCGACCATGCCTATCGCGACATGCTCGTCCGCGTCCGCACCGTGTCGGGTCGCCCCCTGTCGATGCCGATCCGCTTGTTCCACGAGGACACGCGGATGCCCATCGACTGCCCGCCGTCCGAACGTCGACTGCTGCCACTCGGCACGTACCGCGTGGCGACACTCCGGGCGACACCGCAGCTCCGCGAAGCACTGGACTCGATGCGGGTCGTCCTGACCGCGACGGATCCACCGGGAGACGTCCTCGACATCGTGCTGGATACGGAGTTGCTGCCGCTGACGATCCGGCCCCTCGTCCCCGCCCTGGCCGCGGCCAGCTACGTCGCCTTTCGCATCCGCATGGCCGATGGCCGCACGATCATGATGGCCAACTGGACCGTCTCGGAGGGCGACCTCGAGCTGATGGTGCCGCGGGGCCCGGTTCGAGTGGAGGCCCGTTGCCCGGGCTACGAAGATGTCGCGGCCGAGATCGACGCGGACGAGCGCCGCGACGTGCTCGATCTGCCGTTCCGCGCCCGGCCGCCGGCGCGTTGACGCCGGACGAACGCCGACGACGCCCGGGTCGGTCCTTGCCTCGACCACACGGCCCGGCTATCGATCGACGACCATGCGCAAGACAGCTCTCTCGGCCTGCCTCGCGGTCCTCGCGCTCGCGTTCGGCGGCTGCACCTTCCACTCGAAGGCGACGATCTGGCACGAGCGCGTCGGCCCCGACGGCGAGCGCGTCTACTTCACGTCGATGACGAAGGTCGGCTTCAACCTGCTGATCATCGTCCCGTTCATCGGCCAGACCGACATCGAGACGATGGTCGACGAGCTGACCGCCGAGATCGCGGAACTGGACGGGAACCACATCCGCATCGTCCAGGGTGACACCGAGAACTACTGGTACGGGTGGTCGCCGCTGACCTGGATCGTCACGCCGGTCGTCAGCTCGCTGACCGCCGAGTACCGGCCGTCGGCGCGCGAGATCGAGATCGAGGACCAGAACGACGCCGAGAAGCTCGGCGCGTTCGGGATGTGAGCCGGGCGCTGCAGCGCCCGCCCGGTCTGGCCACCCGCTCGCCGGCCGCCGCGGGCCCGCGGGAGAACCCGGAGGTCGCGCGCCGGTCTGCGGCGTGCGGGCGACCGCGGCGCGCGGCACGATACCGCGCGTGAACACCCGCTTCGCATCCCCTCTCGCGCTCCTGACCGTCACGTTCCTCGGCGCGCTGGCGACCCGCGCCGACCGGCCGGCGCCGACCGCCTTCCCGCAGGATCCAGCCGACCCCGCGACCGTCGCCGTCGCGTGGTGCGAGCAGTCCGCGGAGCGCATCGCGCTGTGCCGCCAGTGCTACGCGGCCGCCACCGGCATGCTCGACGTCGCGCTGAACGACCAGCAATGGACGGCGGCATTCGAGCAGCTCACCGTCACCGACTGGATCTACCTGCCGCCGGCGATCGTCGTCGACATCGACGAGACCGTCCTCGACAACACGCCGTTCAATGCGCGCCTCGCCGCCGCCGGCCACGGCTTCGACCCGCAGATGTGGTCGGGCTGGGTCGAGGAGCGGAGCGCGGCGGCGATCCCCGGCGCGCTCGACTTCCTGACCCACGCCGCCGCGCGCGGCGTGACGATCTTCTACGTCACGAACCGCGACGCCGCCGAGGAGCCCGCGACCCGCGACAATCTCCGGCGGCTCGGCTTCCCGCTCGCCGACACCGAGCAGCTCGACGTCGTGCTGACCAGGGGCGAGCACGATGACACGACCGGCAGTGACAACACCAGCAGCGACAAGACCGTGCGTCGCACCCGGATCGCGGCGACGCACCGCGTGCTGATGCTGTTCGGCGACGACCTCGGCGACTTCCTGGGCAACGTCCGTCCGACCGCCTCGCTCCGCAACGGAGACACCCCGGAGGTCGTGCGCACGAAGGGTCTGGCGCTCGCCGACGAGCGCCGCGCGCGCACGCTGGACCTGGCGTCGTACTGGGGCACGCGTTGGTTCGTGCTACCGAACCCGATGTACGGCTCGTGGCTCGACACCTGGAAAGCGTCGAGGACCTGACGCGGGCCGGTGCGCAGACGACCGGACACCGGAACGGGCTCGGTAGGCCCGGACGGGGGTTCGCCCAGGTCCCGGGCTCCAGCTGTTTCGGTACGATCGGGACATGAGCGGGTCACGCGTGCCCATGCGGTGGCAGATCGTCGCCGCGCTCCTCTCCATTGTTCCGGTGCTCGCCCAGGTCCGTTGGAGCGGCACCGGCTGCACCGACGCCGGCAATATGACGCTGGCCATGCGCTTCCGCGGTCTGCCGTCACCCGGCGAGACCGTCGAGATCGGCATCGCCGCCAGCCCGGCGACGGCCGCCTACACGTTGATCGTCGGCGCCTCGGACGGCTTCTGGGGAACGAACGCGCTACCGCTCGACCTCTCGTTCGCCGGGATCCCAGGCTGCATGCTGTACGCGAGCCCGGACATCCTGCTCGACTCGATGCCGGCCGTCGGCTTCAGTCCCGTACCGATCCCGGAACTACCCCAGCTCCTCGGGCGATCGATCCACGTGCAGGCCCTGGTGGCCGACCCGCGGATCCCGCGGCCGACGCCGGTGGCCACCTCCGACCTCCTGACGCTGACCCTGCTCGCACGCCCGGCGCTGACCGCGGAGCTCATCCACTCCGGTCCGACGCGCGTCGACACGCCACCGAGCTGGAACGCCAACCTGCCGAAGCTCGCAGCCGACTCCACTCACCTGTACGCGGTCCACACCCACTTCACAGCCGGCGTCGCGGCACGGTCCTGCACGATCCTCCGCCGGCTCCGTACCGGCGGGCCGTGGGTCGCCGTGGCAACGATCCGATATCCACAGCAGTTGCCTGGCATCGTGATGGACACCGCCCAGCGCCTGCACCTGGTCTTCAACTGCGCGGCCCCGGCCGGCGACTGCTTCCAGGGAGGTGCAGGCGGACACCGCTTCTACCATCTGATCTTCGGCACCCGCGACGGTAGCGGAGCGCTCCGCTTCGACACGTATCTGAACTACGACGAGTGGCCGCTGGCGAACGACGGCTACCTCGGCCTGGGCACGGCCGCCGACGGCACCACGATCTGGTCGCTCGCCGACTCGAGCTGGTCGCGGATCCCGCAGTGGTGGCGGAGCGGCAGCTCGTACGGAACGTTCCCCGCGCTCGTGAGCTCAGGTAGCTACCTCCTCTACCCGGTGACGGCCGCCCAGCCGGCGGCCAATCGCTGGCTCATGTATTTCGGCGAGTTCGTGCCCGGTGCCGGCAACGCCTACTACCGTGCCTCCACCGCGTACCTCTGGGATCCGCCCGCGAGCGGCGCACGCCTGCTGTTCCGCGAGACGCACCCCAGTCCCGCTGTCGGAGTGAACAATGCGTTCCCCGCCGACGTCGCGTGGGACGAGCGCGGTGTGCTGCACGTCCTGAGCTACCTGCTCGGCACGCCCGACTGCACCTGGCTGCGCCGCTATGACGACGGGCTCGCGAGTCCGCCGCGGCTGCTTCCCGTCGGCTGCGCGGGCAACTACGCCAAGCTCCAGATCGATCGCCATGGCACCCTCTACGTCCTCGCGGCGGGAGCCGGTGCCACGGTGCGACTCGGGGTGAGTCACGACCGCGGTGAATCTTGGACCTGGGCGGACATCCCGATCGTCGGCGTGCCTGCCGTCGGCGACGCGCGCTACATCGGCATGACCCCCGTCAAGCCGTACACGTCGCCCGCGCTGTACGATCCCGACGTCCTCCGCGTCTTCTTCTCGGGCGTCGACGCCGCTGGCGGGGCGCAGCACAGCTACTACGGCGAGCTCGCGCTCCCCTACTGACGCGGCCCCGGCCGGGGTCGTCTTCGCGGCTACCGCTGCGATGCCACGGGCAGCGCCCCGGGGCGGCCGGAATCCGCATCGGTCATCCGTCGGCGACCGCTACCGTGGCGAGGCGATGGAACCGCCCGCCGCCGCCACCGACCGCCACAGTCACGCGCGCCCCGAGCTGGTCCGCGTCGAGCACGTCGAGGTCGACCTGACCGCGGACTTCGCGAGCCGCGAGCTGCACGGCACCGCGACGCTCCACGTGGTGCGCCCCGACGCGGGCGCGCCGCTGATCGTCGACGTCGGGCGCGGGATGACGATCGAGAGCATCGTCGGTGCCGACGGTGCCGCGCGCCCGCACGAGCTATCCGGCGCCGATCCGATCCTCGGGCGTGCGCTGACGATCACGCTCGCTCCCGGCGACCGCTCGGTGACCATCCGCTATCGCACGGGCCATGCTGCCGCCGCGGTTCAATGGCTCGCCCCCGCGCAAACGGCCGGCGGCACGCAACCGTACCTCTACACGCAGGGCCAGGCGATCCTGACGCGGACCTGGATCCCGCTGCAGGACTCGCCGGGCACGCGCGTCACCTGGACCGCCGTCATCCGCACGGATCCCGCGCTCGTCGCGCTGATGAGCGCGGACCGGCGGGAGGTCGAATCGGCCGGCACGACGCGCTTCGCGATGTCGCACGCGGTCCCGCCGTACCTGATCGCACTGGCGATCGGCGATCTCGCGAAACGCGATGTCTCCGCACGGTGCGCGATCTGGACCGAGCCGGCGATGCTCGACCGTGCAGCCGACGAGCTGTGCGACGTCGAGCGCATGCTGCAACGCTGCGAGGAGCTGTACGGCGAGTACGTGTGGGGCCGCTACGACGTGCTGGTCCTGCCGCCCGCGTTCCCGTTTGGCGGCATGGAGAATCCGTGCCTCACCTTCGCGACGCCGACGATCCTCGCCGGCGACCGCTCGCTCGTCGCCCTGATCGCGCACGAGCTCGCGCACTCGTGGTCCGGCAACCTGGTCACCAATGCGACGTGGAGCGACTTCTGGCTCAACGAGGGCTTCACGGTCTACGTCGAGCAGCGCATCGTCGAAGCGCTGTACGGGCGGGAACGCGCGGCGCTCGAGATCCACCTGTGCGTCGGCGAACTCCGCGCCGAGCTCGCCAAGCTCGAGCCGTGCGACCAGGTGCTGCACGTCGATCTCGACGGCCGCGACCCCGACCTCGGCATGACGTCGGTCCCCTACCACAAGGGGGCAGCGTTCCTGCGCCGGCTCGAGCGGGCGTTCGGACGCGACCGCTTCGATGCGTTCCTCGGCCGCTGGTTCGCGAGCCACGCGTTCCGCAGCGTGACGACGGCCGACTTCCTGGCCTTCCTGTCGACCGAGCTGCTGCAGAGCGATCCGGCGGCCGCTCGCGGCATCGACGTCGACGCCTGGATCCACGCCCCCGGCCTGCCGGCCGACCTCGCGCTGCCGCCGAGCACGCGGCTCGCCGCGGTCGACGCGGCGCGCGACGCGTGGCTCGCCGGTGGTCCGACCGCCGCACTACCGATGCCCGGCTGGACCACGGCCGAGACGCTGCGCTTCCTCGACGATCTCGGTGCTGGCGCGCCGGCGGCCCGCCTCGACGAGCTCGATGCCGCCTTCGAGCTGACCGGCAGCCACAACGCCGAGATCCTCGCGGCGTGGCTCGAGCGTCGCATCCTCGCCGGCCCGCTGCCGCCCCGCGTCGACGCCCGCCTCGAGGGCTTCCTGCTCGCGGTCGGCCGGCGCAAGCTGGTGCGCCCGCTCTACACCGCCCTGTTGGCGAGCGAGGCCGGGGCGGCCCGCGCTCGCGCGATCTACGCCAGCGCCCGGCCGCGCTACCACGCGGTGACGCGGGGCACGCTCGATGCGCTGCTCACCGAGCGCGCGCCGAACGCGGGTTGATCGTCGCGCCGCCCGCGCGGCGCCCGTATGGTGCGCCCACCTCGCGCTCTCCGCCCGCTCATGCAGTACGGCTTCGTCATCGATCACCGGAAGTGCATCGGCTGCCACGCCTGCACGGTCGCCTGCAAGTCCGAGAACGACGTGCCGGTGGGCAGCTTCCGCACCTGGGTCAAGTACACCGAGATCGGCACCTTCCCGGCGGTCAAGCGGCACTTCGCGGTGCTGCGCTGCAACCACTGCACGAACGCGCCGTGCGTGACGATCTGCCCCGTCAACGCACTCGGCAAGCGCGATGACGGCATCGTCGACCTCGACAAGGACGCCTGCATCGGCTGCAAGGCCTGCATGCAGGCGTGCCCGTACGACGCCCTCTACCTCAACGAGGACACCGGCGGCGCCGAGAAGTGCCACTATTGCGCGCACCGCGTCGAGCAGGGGCTGAAGCCGGCCTGCGAGATCGTGTGCCCCGAGGAGGCGATCGTGTCGGGCGACCTGCACGACCCGCAGAGCCGGATCGCACAGCTCGCCGGCCTCGCCGGGAGCGTCGTGCGCAGGCCGGAGCAGGGCACCGGCCCGAACGTGCACTACCTCGGTATGGACGCGGTGTCGCTCGAGCCCGGGCTCGCGAAGGACCCGCCCACCTACCTGTGGAGCGAGCGCCGGCTCGCACCCCCACCGTGGCCCGACACGGACGACACCCACCCTCACGCGACCACCGTGCTCGACGTCAACCACGACGTCCATTGGGGCTCGAAGGTGTCCGCCTACCTGGTGACGAAGGGCATCGCCGCCGGGGCCGCGTTGCTGGCGTGGCTGCCGGCGACGCTCGGCGTGCGCGGCTTCGGCGCGCGCTGGCTGCCCGAGCTGCTCGCACTGACGTTCCTGCTGGCGACCGTCGCGCTGCTGATCGGCGACCTGAAGCGCCCGCAGTACTTCTTCCGCCTGCTGACGCGACCGAACCTGCGGAGCTGGCTCGTGAAGGGCGGCTTCGTGCTCGGTGCGTTCGGCGCACTGACGGCGGCGATCCTCGCGGCACGGTTCGCCGGACTCACGGCGCTCGCCGACGCGCTGCGCATCCCGAACGTCGCGCTCGGCGCGCTGTGCGCCGGCTACACCGCCTGGCTGTTCCAGCAGTGCGAGGGTCGCGACCTGTGGCAGTCGGCCGGCAAGACGTTCTGGCATCTCCAGGTGCAGGCGCTGCTGCTCGGTGCCGTCGCGCTGCTGCCCGCGACCGCCCACCTGTCGACCCCCGCTTGGACGCTGACGGCGATCGCCGCCTTCGCCGCCTTCCTGCACCAGCGGTTCGCCGACGCGAAGATCCGTGGGCCACACCCGACCCGCAATGCACGGCAGGCGGCGTCGCTGCTGCGCACGATCCCGATCGCGCCGGGCAGCGACGTGCTCGCGTGGCGCGCGGGCCTGAACCTGACCGGTGGCGGCGCCGCGCTGCTCGCGCTGGTCACCGTCCTCGACGCGCTCGGCCCGAGCCTCGCCGTCGCGCTGGCGGCAGCCATTGCCGTGGGCCTCTACTTCTACGAGCAGGCGTTCGTCCGCGCCGCCCAGCTCCCGCCGCTGTCGTGAGTCGACCGATGTCCACCGCCTCCCCCGACGGAATGCGCGTCACCCCGCTCGAGTCGTTCCCGCCGCCGGAGCGCTGGCACGACTGGCGCGAGCTCGACGCGAAGGCCTGGCCGAAGCGCGTCGAGAAGCGCTACACGATCGTCCCGACGATCTGCTTCAACTGCGAGGCGGCCTGCGGCCTGACCGCCTACGTCGACCAGGCGACCGGCGACGTCCGCAAGGTCGAGGGCAATCCGTACCACCCGGGCTCGCGCGGCCGCAACTGCGCGAAGGGCCCGGCGACGATCAACCAGGTCCACGACCCCGATCGCATCCTGTACCCGCTGCGCCGCGTCGGCCCGCGCGGCGCCGGCTCGTTCGAGCGCGTGACGTGGGACGCGGTGCTCGACGACCTCGCGGGCCGCATGCGCAAGGCGATCCAGGACGGCCGGCTGACCGAGATCATGTACCACGTCGGCCGCCCCGGGGCCGACGGCTACATGGACCGGGTGCTACAGGCCTGGGGCGTCGACGGCCACAACAGCCACACCAACGTCTGCTCGGCCGCGGCGCGGCTCGGCTACACGATGATGGTCGGCCACGACCGGCCGTCGCCCGACTACGCGAACGCCCGGTTCGTCCTGCTGATCAGCGCGCACCTGGAGACCGGGCACTACTTCAATCCGCACGCGCAGCGCATCCAGGAAGCGAAGATGAACGGCGCGAAGATCTGCGCCGTCGACGTGCGACTGTCCAACACGGCCGGCCTCGCCGACTACTGGCTCGCGCCACGGCCCGGCACCGAGGCGATGCTGCTGTTGACGATCGCGAACGTGCTGCTGGCCGAGGACCTCGTCGACCGCACCTTCCTGCGGCGGTTCACCGACTGGCGCGGCTGGCTCGACGCGCACGGCAACGGCGGCGCGGACTTCGGCACCTTCCTCGCGCAGCTCCGCGACCATTACGCGTGGGCGACGCCCCAGCGCGCGGCCGACGAATGCGGGCTCGACGCCGACACGATCGTGACGATCGCGCGCGAGATCGCCGCGGCCGGCTCGCGCTTCTCCAGCCACGTGTGGCGCAATGCCGCCAGCGGCAACGAGGGTGGCTGGGAGGTCGCGCGGACGCTGCAGCTCGTCACCACGCTGGTCGGCGCGGTCGGCACCGTCGGCGGCACCAATCCCAGCGGCTGGAACAAGTTCGTCGCGAAGCCGTTCGCGTCGCCGCCGCCGCAGCAGGTGTGGAGCGAGCTGCTGTATCCACGCGAGTGGCCACTCGCGCACCACGAGCTGTCGTTCCTGCTGCCGCACCTGCTGAAGACCGGACGCGGCCGCATCGACACGTACTTCACGCGCGTCTACAACCCGGTCTGGACCAATCCGGACGGCTTGCTCTGGATCGAGGCACTGCGCGACGAGGCGCTGGTCGGCTGCCACGCGGCGTTGACGCCGACCTGGAACGAGACCGCACGCTGGGCCGACTACGTGCTGCCGATGGGCGTGGCGACCGAGCGCCACGACCTGATGAGCCAGGAGACCCACGCGGCCCAGTGGATCGGCTTCCGGCAGCCGGTCCTGCGGCGCTACAAGGAGCTCCGCGGTGAAGCCGTCGAATGGACGTGGCAGGCCAATCCGGGCGAGGTCTGGGAAGAGGACGAGTTCTGGATCGCGCTGTCGTGGCGGATCGATCCGGACGGCTCGCTCGGCATCCGCAAGTGGTTCGAGTCGCCGTACCGGCCCGGTGAGCGCATCACGCTCGACGAGTACTACGGGTGGATCTTCGAGCACTCTGTGCCGGGCCTGCCGGAGGCCGCGCAGAGCGAGGGCCTGACGCCGCTCGAGTACATGAAGCGCCACGGCTGCTTCGAGGTGCGCAGCGGCATCTACGAGAGCTTCCGCGATCCGGTGCCGGCCGCGGAGCTCGCCGGCGCCGAGCGCGACGAGGCCGGCGCAGTCGTGCGTCGCGCGGGCAAGGTCGTGGCGATCCTCGACGAGGACGGCTCGGCCGTCCGCGGCTTCCCCACCCAGTCGGGCCGCATCGAGATCCACTCGCGCACGCTCGCCGAGTGGAAGTGGCCCGAGTTCGCCGACCCGGGCTACATCGAGAGCCACGTGCACGAGCGCCAGCTCGATCGCAGCAAGGGCGAGATGGTGCTGGTCTCCACGTTCCGGCTCCCGACGCTGATCCACACGCGCTCCGCCAACTCGAAGTGGTTGACCGAGCTCTCCAACACCAATCCGGTGTGGATCCACACGAGCGATGCCGAGCGACTCGGCGTGCACACCGGCGATCTGCTCCGCGTGACGACGGCCATCGGCTACTACGTCAACAAGGCGTGGGTGACCGAAGGCGTCCGCCCGGGGGTGATCGCCTGCAGCCACCACCTGGGTCGCTTCCGCCAGCGTGGCGAGGCGCACGGCGGCAACCGCTGGCAGCAGCACGAGAGCGATCTGACCGAGGTGGAGCCCGGCACCTGGCGCGTCCGGCGCACGGGCAGCATCGCGGCCTTCGACAGCTCGGACGCCGACAGCCGCCGCGTCTGGTGGCGCGAGGGCGGCGTCCACCAGAACTTCACGTTCCCGGTGCAGCCCGATCCGGTGTCCGGCATGCACTGCTGGCACCAGAAGGTCACGGTGGAGAAGGCGCAGCCCGCTGACGCGTACGGGGACACCGTCGTGCACACGGCGCGCTCCCTCGCGATCTTCGAGCAGTGGCTCCGCCGCGCGCGCCCCGCACCCGGCCCGGATGGCCTGCGCCGGCCGCTGCACCTGAAGCGTGTCGTCCGTCCGGCGGAGGCCACCTTCCGGCTGCCGACCGACGGTTGATCCGGGTCTCCCCGGAGTGCCGCGGCGGCCCCCGACGGTTGTCGGAATCTGCGTTGCAAGGGGGGGTTGGGGCTCCTAACCTGCGAGCCGATGCGGCATGGAGGAACCCCGGTTCCGGACTGTCGCCGACACCCCAGTCATCGAAGGAAACCCAATGCGCAAGATCGCACTCGCTCTGGCCCTCGCGGTCGGCCTGATGTTCTCCGGCTGCGCCGCTGGCCCGCACCAGCTGCGCCGCTCGCTCGACAACTTCGATCAGGACCTCTATGTCGAGATGCCCCTGATCAACGGCCTGCTGTGGTTCCCGATCCCGGCGTTCCCGATCGCCTACTACGTCGCCTACATCGGCGACTTCTTCATCACCGACGCCTACGCGTTCTGGATCCGTGACGTGTGGGAGGGCGAGGGCACCGGCTTCGACTACTACGACACCAGCTCGAAGAAGACGATGAAGAGCCTGATGTCGGACGACGGCAGCTTCCTGCAGATCCACGAGGGCGCGGGCGAGTGACGCCTGCAGGACCGCGGGTCGACTCGCGGTCCGGTCGCCCCACCGGTGCGACACCGACCATTGTCGCCTGACGGTCTTCGGACTGTCGCCTGACGGGCGCACCCGCTTCGAGCGGTGTGCGCCCGCGCCATGGATGCGCTCATCGGAGCGACCGGCGCCGCCACGCGAAGGGGCCGCGGCAGTCGGTCCCTGCGACAGTGGTTCCCTGCGACAGTGGCTCACTGCCGGTGCAGCTCGAGCAGCTCGGTCAATAGACCGTCCTCGAGCATGCATGCGAAATGGCCGACCGCCGGCGCGTACCACAGGATGTGGTGGCGGTCGTACGACTTGTCCTCGCGTCCGATCGGCTGCGTGACGCGGCGGACCCGGTAGCACTCGAAGCTGCCGGCCGGAGTCGCGAGCGTCTCGATCGCATCGCAGGTGTACAGCGCGCGGATCGGCAGCGGCACGGCGATGCCGGGCCCCGACGAGACGAACTCGCAGACCCATCGCTTGCCGACCCACAGCGGCCACGACAGCTGCGCGTCGACCGGGCTCCGCATGCGCGCCGACTCCGGCGCCCCGCGCGGCTCCTCGCGCAGCAGCCCGAGGTCGCGGTCCATCACGAGCCGCGAGCCGACGTCCTCTTCCTCGAGCACGATGTTCTCGTCGTCGACCTCGACGTAGCGGAACGCGGTGCGCACCTTCCCGCCGCGCAGGTAGACGAGCCGGTCCCCGACCCGGGGCGTCGGCCGCTCGGCGACGCGCGCTCCCGCCGGTGGCTCCCGGTCGACGCTGACGAGCCCGGCGCCGGGCGGCGCCGGCGGCGGGCTGCTGCAGGCGGCGAGCGCCGCGACCAGCGCGAGCGCCGGCCCGGCGACCCGCGAGGTCGACCGGGATCGCGGCGACGACGACGGCCAGGCACGATGGCTCGTCATGACCCGGCTCCTCCCTCGGCGTCGGGCCGCAGCGCCTTGCCGCTGAGCCCGATGTGCAGCTCCTCGAGCTGCCGTGCGGACACCCCACTCGGCGCCTGGCACATCAGGTCGGTCGCGGTGGCGGTCTTCGGGAACGCGATGACGTCGCGGATCGACGGTGCGCCGAGCGCCAGCGTGATCAACCGATCGACACCCAGCGCGATGCCGCCGTGCGGCGGTGCCCCGTAGCGGAATGCATCGAGCAGGAAGCCGAACTTGCGCTGCTGCTCCTCGGCGTCGATCCCCAGGAAGCGGAACACGCGCTCCTGCACCTCGCGGCGGTGGATACGGATGCTGCCGGAGCCGAGCTCCCAGCCGTTCATCACGATGTCGTAGGCGCGCGAGCGCACCGTGCCCGGACTCGCCGAGTAGTCCTCGAGATCCCAGTCGACCGGCGCCGTGAACGGGTGGTGCGAGCTGGCCCAGCCGCCGGTCTCGTCGTCCCGCTCGAACATCGGGAAGTTCAGGACCCACGCGAAGCGGAACTCGCCCGGCGTCCGCAGGCCCAGGCGGTCGCCGACCGCCAACCGCAGCTCGGCGAGCGCCCGGTGCACGATCCGGAGCTCGTCGGCCACGAACAGCAGCAGGTCGCCGGGCTTCGCGCCCATGACCCCGCACAGCTCGTGCCCGGCCGCACCCTCGAAGAACTTCGCGATCGAGCCCGCCAGCGCGCCGTCGGCGCCGACCTTCGCCCACGCGAGGCCCTTCGCGCCGTACGCGCCCGCGAGGCCGCCGAGGTCCTTCTCGACGTCCTTGCGCGAGAAGCGCTCGCCGCCGCCCGGCACGCACAGGCCCTTGACGGCGCCGCCGGTCTCGACCGCGTTCCGGAACACCTGGAATCCGGACTTCGCCGCCAGCGCGCCGACGTCGACGAGCTCGATGCCGAAGCGCAGGTCGGGCTTGTCGTTGCCGTAGCGCGACACCGCCTCGAAGTAGTCCAACCGCGGGAACGGCTGCGCGAGCTCGATGCCGAACGCCTCGCGGAACGCGGCGACCATCGTCTGCTCGACGACGTCGAGCACGTCGTTCTCTTCGACGAACGACATCTCGAGGTCGATCTGCGTGAACTCGGGCTGCCGGTCCGCGCGCAGGTCCTCGTCGCGGAAGCAGCGCGCGATCTGGTAGTAGCGGTCGAGGCCGCCGACCATGCAGAGCTGCTTGAAGATCTGCGGGCTCTGCGGCAACGCGTAGAAGGAGCCCGGATGCACGCGGCTCGGCACGAGGTAGTCGCGCGCGCCCTCCGGCGTGCTGCGCGTCAGGACCGGCGTCTCGATGTCGACGAAGCCGAGCGACGCGAGGTGCTTGCGCACCGCGGTCACGAACGCGGCGCGCTTGACCAGCGCCTCCTGCACCGGCCGCCGCCGCAGGTCGAGGTAGCGGTAGCGCATCCGCAGCTCCTCGCTCGCCTCCGGCACGTCGAGCACCTCGAACGGCGGCGGCTCGCTCTCGGCGAGCACCTCGAGCTCGGTGACGACGACCTCGATCTCGCCGGTCGCCCGGTCGGGGTTCGGCTGCTCCCGCCGGTTCACCACGCCGCGCACCGACAGCACGTCCTCCGCGCCGAGCCGCCGCCCGCGCTCGAACAGCGCGCCGTCGCGCTCCTGCTCGAACACGACCTGCGTGACCCCGTAGCGGTCCCGCAGGTCGACGAACAACACCGCGCCGTGGTGGCGGTGGTTCTCGATCCAGCCGTTGAGGACGACCTCGCTGCCGACGTGGTCGGTGCGCAGATCGCCACAGGTGTGCGTCCGTTGCCAGCGTGCCATGTGTGCTCTCCCGCCGCGGGCGGGTCGCCCGTTGTAGCGCCCGCGCGCGGCCGGAGCCACGGCAGAGCGCCGGCGTCACTCGAAGCGGACCGCCCGCGCCGGGCTCATCCGCGCGGCGCGGGCGCCGGGCACCAGCGACGCGAGCACGCCGACCGCGACGGCGCCGACCGGCACCAGCCACAACACGTGCGTCGGCACGAGGTAGGGCGCGTCGAGGCCGGCGACGTCGTTCATGCCGCGGACGACGATCCGGCCGAGCGGGATGCCCAGCGCCAGCGCGACGCCGGCGGCCAGCACGCCGGTCAACGCTCCCTCCAGCAGGAACGCGATGCGCAGCTGCCGGCGGCTCGCGCCGAGCGCGCGCAGCACGCCGATCTCGCGCGCCCGCCCGAGCGCCGCGATCGTCATCGCATTGACCACGCCGAGCCCGGCCAGCCCGAGGATCAGCACCAGCAGCACCTGGAACAGCTTGAAGTCGCGGGTGACGTCGCGGACCAGGTAGTCGACGATCGCGTCGCCGGACTTCGCGAAGTCGAGCTGCGGCAGCCGCTCGCGCACCGCCCGCCGGACCGCGCCGGCCGCCACGCCGGGCGCGAGCCGCAGCACGAGGCGGTGCACCTGCTCGTCCCCGACGCAGAAGTCCTGCCGCAGCCAGCGCGGGTGCGCGATCGCCCAGGCCGGGTCGTCCGGGAAGAAGCCGGCGCGATCGTCGACCGCGAGCACGGTGTAGGCGACCGGGCCGCCGTCGGTCAGCAGCGGCACCGCCTGCCCCGGCGCGAGCCCCTGCAGGCGTGCGAGCCGGCCGCTGACGATCAGCGTGCGCTGGTCGGCGAACCGCCGCTGGTCCTCGGCGTCGAAGTCGGCTCCGAGCAATGCGGCAACGCGCGTCGGCTCGAGTCCGGACACCTGGAACGGCGCCGCGACCGGACCGACGAGCGGGTCGACCGCGGCGACGCCCGGCAGCTCCACCAACGCGCGCGCCTCGTCGACACTCACCGGCTCGCCGCCCATGAACAGTGCGTCGGGCATCGCGGTGCGTCCGAATCGCCGCGCGTCGCCGTGCAGCGCCGACGTCAGGCTCTCGAGCGCGATGACCGCGAGCAGCACGACGCCGAGCCCACAGACCGATGCCGCGAACCTGCCGGTCTGCCGGCGCAGCGCCTTGTGCACGAGGTGCACGGGCAGGCGCAGCGCGCTGCGCAGCGGCAGCACGAGCAGCGCGCCGAGCGTCCGCACGATCTGCGGTGCGAGCAGCAGCACGCCACCGAACACGAGCAGCAGGCCGCCGAGCTCGAGCAGCACGAGTCGCGTCTCCCGCTCGGTCTCGCTGAGGATCGTCGTCATCGCGAGGTAGCCGATCGGCAGCACGACGACGAGCAGGCCGAACAGGAACAGGTTCACACCCTTCAGCACGTCCGCCGCGCGACTCAGCCCGCGGGCGTGCAGGATCCGGATCACCGGCAGCCGCCAGGCTCGCCACAGCGGGAACGCCGCGCCGGCGAGCGTGAACACCACGCCGAGCCCGGCCGTCCACAGCAGCGGCGCGAGCGGCACCTCGTCGAGCTGCCAGGGCTTCAGCATGCCGAGCGTGGAGAACTGCATCTGCTGCAGCAGCATCGCGAGCAGCAGGCCGAGGCCCACGCCGAGCACCGCCCCGGCGACCGCCATCGCCACGCCGTCCAGCAGGAACACCAGCGAGATCGTCGTCGACGACGTGCCCAGACAGCGCAGCAGACCGATCTGCCGGAGCCGCTCGACCAGCGACTGCGACAGCGTCTGGAACACGACGAACATACCGAGCATCAGCGCGAGCCCACCGAGCAGCTTCACGCCGTTGCGGAAGGCCCGCTCGTCGCTCGACTCGCCCATCAGCGCCGACCGCTCGTCGCGCACGACGAACTCGCGCTCGAGCTCGGTGCGCAGCGCGTCGACGTCGGCACCGTACGCGCGCGTCACCTGCAGCAGCGGCACTGCGCGCGCCGCGAGCCGCCGCGCGAGGTCGAGCCCGGCGACGATCGCGAAGCCGCGCTCGCGGCTGCCGAGCCGCTGGTCGGCGAGCACGCCGCGCACGACGACGGCGATCGGCTCGCTGCGCGCGCGCGGGCGCGCCTCGCCACCCTGCAGCACGCCGCCGATGCACCGCGGCCGGGCGGTCTGCGCCGCGGCCCGGAGCTCGAGCCGCGCACCGACGTCGACGCCGAGCTCCGCGAGCCAGGCCGCCCCGACCAGCACGCCGTCCGGATCGTCCGCGGCGGGCTCGGCACCGCGTTGCACCGCGTACTGGGCGAACCCCTCGTCCGGGAACGGCGCGACGCCGTAGACGACCGTCCTCACCGGAACCGCCGCGTCGCCCACCGGAATCTCGACCGGCGCACGCCACACGGCGCCGACCGCGCCGACACCCGGGGCCGCCGCCAGCACGTCTTGCAGCTCGCCGAGGTCGCGGCCCGGCTCACGCGGGTCGAGCTCGAAGTCGACCCGGCCGGTCTCGGCGCTCCGCGCGCGCAGCCGGCTCTGGATCGTGTTGTGATCCATCACGTGGATCGCCGTCACGACGGCGATGCCGAGCGCGATGCCGAGCACCGTCAGCCCGGTGCGCCACGGATTGCCGCGCCAGGCGCGCAGCACGAGGAACAGGACCAATCGCACCCCAGGCCCCTCCTCAGATGCCGAGCTGCTCGAGGCGCGCGTGCACGTCGTGCACGCTGACGCTGCCGGTCAATGCGTGCTCGACGTCGAGCGTGCCGTCGTTGAGGAACAGCACGCGATCGCCCATCGCCGCGTCACGCGGATTGTGCGTGACGAGCAGCACGGTCGTCCCGAGCCGGGCGACCACGTCGCGGAGCAGCGTCACGACCTCCTCCCCCGCCTTGGACGACAGGTTGCCGGTCGGCTCGTCGGCCAGCAGCAGCGGCGCGTCGCCCGCCAACGCGCGCACGATGCTGACCCGTTGCATCTCGCCGCCCGACAGACCGCTCGGCAGCCGGTCGTGCAGGTGTGCGACCCCGAGCAGCCCGAGCAGCTCGTCGATGCGGGCCGCCGCACGCCTCGGTGCGCGGCCCTGGATCATCAGTGGCAGCTCGACGTTCTCGCGGACCGTCAGATCGGGCAGCAGGTTGAAGAACTGGAACACGAAGCCGATCGACCGCCGCCGCAGTGCCGTGCGCCGCGCCTCGCTGGCGTGGCTCAGCGACTCACCGCACAGCAGCACGTCGCCCGCGGACGGCACGTCGAGCCCGGCGAGCAGGTGCAGCAGCGTCGACTTGCCGGAGCCGGACGGCCCCATGATCGTCGTGAAGCTGCCACGCGTCAGCGTGAACGACGCACCGCGCAGGATCGGCACGCGGTCACCGCGGACCTCGTGGAAGCGATAGAGATCGCGCGCTTCGAGGATCGTCTCCATCGTGCTCGGCCTGGTGTGCATCGGCCTGGTGTGCATCGGCCTGCTGTGCATCGGCCTGCTGTGCATCGGCGGCTCGGCACCGCGCCGTCGCTGCCGCTCACTTGGCGACGTCGAGCAGCTCGACGACGAAGACCAGCGTCGACGACGGCGGGATCACCGGCGGCCGCCCGGCCTCGCCGTACGCGAGCGCCGGCGGGATCACGAGCAGCCACTTCGCGCCGGGCTTCATACCGCGCAGGGCCTCGTTCCAGCCGTCGATGACCGGTCCGCCCACCTCGACCTCGAGCGGCTCGCCGCGCGAATACGACGCGTCGAACAAGGTGCCGTCGCTGAGCCAACCCGCGTAGTGGCATTGCACCATCGCACCGTCGTGGGGCGGCTCGCCCTGCCCCTCCTGCAGCACGACGATGCCCAGACCACTCGCGCTGCGCTGCAGCTCGTCCTCCTTCGGCATGCGGAACTCCGGCACCGGCATCGGCGTGAGCACCTTGACGAGCTCGAGCTCCCAGACCGTCACGCCGTCCGGGATCGCGCCGAACTGCGGCGGCAATCCGTCGGGGAAGCCCTGCTCGCGAGAGACCTGGATGCGACAGATCTCGCCGGGCTTCATCTTGGTGGGCAGCTCCTTGAGGAACGGCAGGCGCATGTGCTCGAGGGCCCCCTCGATCGTGCCGCCGTGCTGGAAGGTGCTGTCGAGCAGCTTGCCGTCGCGATCCCACACCGCGTAGCGCATGCGGAACATCTGCACCCCGGACGGCGACTCGCCCTCGCCCGCGCGCACGACGTTGTAGAACGCGCCACACTCGAGCGTCTCGGCGCCGTCCTTCTCGACCGGCACGAAGCGCGGTGTGCTCTGGAAGTCGACGAGCTCGACGACGAACACGAGCGTCGCACCGCCGGGGATCTTGGGCGGTGAACCCTGGTCGCCGTAACCGAGCGCCGCCGGGATCGTCAGCCTGAAGCGTGCGCCGGGCGACATCAGCTGCACGCCCTCGTTCCAGCCCTCGATGACCCGGCCGAGCACGAACTTCGACGTCGAGCCGGCGCCGCGCAGCTCGGAGCTGTCGAACAGCGTGCCGTCCTCGAGCCAGCCCGAGTAGCGCACCTCGACCCGGTCCCCGAGCACCGGCCGCCGGTCGCCGCTGCCCGCGCGCAGCACGCTGTAGCGCAGTCCGCTCGCGGTCGTCAGCGGGTCGGCGTCGGCCGGGATCGACGTCGGCCAGGGGTCCTGCGCCACGGCGGGCGCGAGCGGGAGCAGCGTGAGCGCGGCGAGCAGCGGCGCGGGGACGGATCGATGCATCGCCGGATGCTACCAGCAGCGGCCGCGGGTGCCGCTATCGTGGTCGGCCGATGGACCCGTTCGACGCGATCGCCGAGACCCGCATCCGCGAAGCCATCGCCCGCGGCGAGCTGCGCGACCTGCCGGGCGCGGGCCGCCCGCTCGAACTGGAAGACCTGTCCCGCGTGCCGGCCGAGCTGCGCGCCGCCTACATCCTGCTGAAGAGCCAGGGCTTCGCGCCCGCGGAGCTGGAGCTGCGCCGCGACGTGCTGCGGCTGCGCGACCTGCTCGCCGCGTGCAACGACGGCTCGCGCGCGGCGGACTTGCGTGGCCGGCTTCGCAACCTCGAGCTGCGCTACGAGGTGCTGACCGGCCGGCGCGCCGACACCCCGGTCTGGGCCGAGTATGCCGAGCAGGGCGCCGGCTACCCCGCGACGGGCGCAGCGGAGACTCAGTGCGCGTCCGAGTGCGGCGCCGGCGCGCGCGAGCGACCGCCGAGCGTCTGACCGAGCAGCGCGCGGCGGAGCTGGATCTCCGCCACCAGGATCTCCTCGTCGACCAGCTCGGCGCGGTGCGCCAGCTTCTCGCGGGCCTGGCGCTCCAGCTCGCGATACTTGTCGACGTCGATCTCGTACGCCAGCTCGCCGGCCGACGCGGCGATCGTCAGCACGTTGCTGCGCACCTCGGCGAAGCCGTCGCTGATCAGCATCTCCTCGACCGCACCGCCCTCGGTGCGCGTGATGTAGACGATGCCGGGCGCGGTCGCCGTCATCAGCGGCGCGTGGTTGGGGAGCACGCCGTAGCTGCCGTCGATGCCCGGGAAGCGGACCGCGCGGACCGCTTCGTCGAACACGACGCGGTCCGGCGTGACGATGCGCAGTCGGAACGTCTTCATGGCGCGGTCTCCAGGGGCCGTCGATCGGAGGCGGCGCTCCGACTCAGCTGCCCGCCTCCATCTTGCGGGCCTTCTCGATCGCCTTCTCGATGCTGCCGACCATGTAGAAGGCCTGCTCGGGCAGCGCGTCGTGCTTGCCCTCGAGGATCTCCTTGAACGACCGCACCGTGTCCTCGAGCTTGACGAACTCGCCCGGCGTGCCGGTGAACTGCTCGGCCACGAAGAACGGCTGCGACAGGAAGCGCTGCATCTTCCGCGCGCGCGACACGACCAGCTTGTCCTCGTCGGTCAGCTCCTCCATGCCGAGGATCGCGATGATGTCGCGCAGGTCCTGGTAGCGCTGCAGCGTCTTCTGCACGCCGCGCGCGACCTCGTAGTGCTCGTCGCTGACCGCGCCGGGCGTCAGCAGCTTCGACGTCGACTTCAGCGGGTCGACGGCCGGGTAGATGCCGAGCTCCGCGATCTGCCGCTCGAGGATGATCGTCGAGTCGAGGTGCGCGAAGGTCGCGACCGGCGCGGGGTCGGTGATGTCGTCGGCCGGCACGTAGACCGCCTGCATCGACGTGACCGAGCCGCTCTTCGTCGACGTGATGCGCTCCTGGAGCGCACCCATCTCCGACGCCATCGTCGGCTGGTAGCCGACCGCCGACGGCAGGCGACCGAGCAGCGCGGACACCTCCGAGCCCGCCTGCACGAAGCGGAACACGTTGTCGATGAACAGGAGGACGTCCTTGCCCTCCTGGTCGCGGAAGTACTCCGCCATCGTCAGGCCGCTGAGCGCCACACGCAGGCGCGCACCGGGCGGCTCGTTCATCTGGCCGAACACCAGCACCGCGTTGTCGAGCACCGACGCCTTGCCGCCGCTCGCGAGCGTGTACTCGGCCTCGGCCATCTCGAGCCACAGGTCGTTGCCCTCGCGGGTGCGCTCGCCGACGCCACAGAAGACCGAGAAGCCGCCCTTCTGCACCGCGGTGATCTGGATCAGCTCCTGGATCAGCACGGTCTTGCCGACGCCCGCGCCGCCGAACAGGCCGACCTTCGAGCCCTTCGCGAACGGGCACAGCAGGTCGACGACCTTGATGCCGGTCTCGAACAGCTCCGCGACCTCCTTCTGGTCCTCGAACGTCGGCGCGTCGCGGTGGATCGGCAGATGGTCGCTCGCGTGCACCTCGCCGAGCACGACGCCCTCCTTGTGCGGGTGCTTGATGCCGACCTCCAGCGGACGGCCGAGCACGTCGAACAGCCGGCCCATCGTGCCGGCTCCGACCGGCACGCGGATCGGGCCGCCGGTGTCCATGACCGGGGTCCCGCGCACCATGCCGTCGGTCGACGACATCGCGACGCACCGGGCGATCGAGTTGCCGAGCTGCTGCGCGACCTCGAGCGTCAGGTCGATGCCCCGCTGGGGGTCGCGCACGTGCAGTGCGTTGTAGATCGGCGGCAGCTGGCCCTCGGGGAACTCGACGTCCACGACGGGACCGAAGACCTGCGATACCTTGCCTTGGACAGCCGTTGCGGTCACGGGTTCACGTCCTCTCGGATGGATCTGCTCGGGGTGAAGATTGCAGCGCGCGTCACTGCACCGCGTTGGCGCCGCCGACGATGTCGAGCAGCTCCTTCGTGATGCTCTCCTGGCGGGCCCGGTTGTAGACGCGCTTCAGTTCCTTGTTCATCCGGGTCGCGGCATCGGTCGCGCCCTTCATCGCCATGCGTCGCGAGGCCATCTCGGACGCCAGCGAGCTGAGCATCGCGTCGAAGATCACCGTCTCGAGGTACTTCGGCAGGATGCGGGAGAAGATCTCGTGCGGCGACGGCTCGAGCAGGTAGCCGCTCTCGCCCTTGAGGCGATCACCGTTCTGGTGGCCGCCGGCATGGTCGCCCAGCTCGACGGTCACCGGCAGGAAGCGCTCGTCGCGCGGCACGAAGCGCACGACCGACTCGAACGCCGTGAACATGATCCGCACCTCGTCGACCGCGGCCGACGTGAACGCCTCGACCAGGTCGCGCGACGCGAGCCGGGCCGTCGCGAAGTCGAGGGCCTCGAGCGTCGGATCGGCGTAGTACCGCTCGACGTGCAGACCGCGGCGATTGAGCCACGAGTAGCCCTTGCGGCCGACCACGAAGAACTTGAGCGAGCCGTCGCCGAGCCCGCGCGCCTTCAGGTCGGCACGCAGCCGCGTGACGCCGGCGAGCACGTTCGCGTTGTAGGCACCGCACAGGCCGCGATCCGACGTGAACAGCATCACGCCGATCGACTTGATCTCGCGCTCCTGGAACAACGGCCGGTCCGGCGAGTGGCCGACGTGCTCGGCGAGGTGGCCCAGCAGTCCCTGCAGCTCCTCGGTGTACGGGCGGAAGCTCAGCGCGCGGCTCTGCACGCGGCGCAGCTTCATCGAGGCCACCATCTCCATCGCCCGCGTGATCTTGGCGATGTTCGCGACCGAACGGATCCGGCCGCGCAGCTCCTTGATGTTCGCCATCCTGCTCGCTTCGCCCTACTGGAATGGACCTGGTTCGGTTCGACCTGGTTCGGTTCGACCTGCTGTGGTTCGACTTCGCAGGTCGGCCTGAAACGGAATCGACCTCTGGGACCGCGCGTTCGCCGCTCAGGCCAGGAATTGCTCGCGGAACGCGCTCACCGCCGCATCGAACTGCTTCGCCAGCTCGTCGCTCCACTTGCGGTCGACGCGGATCTTCTCGAGCAGCCCGGAGTGCGCGGAGCGGAGGTGCTCGCGGTAGCGGAGCTCGAACTCGCTCACGCGGTTCACCGGCACGGTGTCGAGCGCGCCCGACGTGCCCGCGTAGATCACCGCGACCTGCTCCTCGACCGGCACCGGCGCGTACTGCGGCTGCTTCAGCAGCTCCTCGAGCCGGCGGCCGCGGTTGATCGACTGCTGGGTCGCCTTGTCGAGATCGGAGCCGAACTGTGCGAACGCCGCCAGCTCGCGATACTGCGCCAGACCGATGCGCAGGCCACCGGCGACCTTCTTCATCGCCGGAATCTGCGCCGAGCCACCGACGCGGCTCACCGAGATGCCTGCGTTGACCGCCGGACGCTGGCCGGCATTGAACAGGTTCGACTCGAGGAAGATCTGCCCGTCGGTGATCGAGATCACGTTGGTCGGGATGTAGGCGGACACGTCGCCCTCCTGCGTCTCGACGATCGGCAGCGCCGTGAGCGAGCCACCGCCCTTCTCGTCCGACAGCTTCGCCGCGCGCTCGAGCAGGCGCGAGTGCAGGTTGAACACGTCGCCCGGGAACGCTTCGCGCCCCGGCGGACGACGCAGCAGCAGCATCACCTGCCGGTAGGCCAGCGCCTGCTTGTAGAGGTCGTCGTAGAAGATCACGACGTGCCGTCCCTCGTCGCGGAAGCGCTCGCCCATCGACGCGCCGGCGTAGCACGCGAGGAACTGCATCGCTGCGGGCGCGGACGCGGGCGCCGACACGACGATCGTGTACGGCATCGCGCCGGTCTCGTGCAGCTTGCTGACGACCGCCTTCACCGTCGACTGCTTCTGGCCGACCGCGACGTAGATGCACAGCATCTGCTTCGGGTCGTTCGGATCGCCGCCGCCGGTCTCCTTCTGATTGATGATCGTGTCGACGCAGATCGCCGTCTTGCCGGTCGCGCGGTCACCGATGATCAGTTCGCGCTGGCCGCGGCCGATCGGGATCATCGCGTCGATCGCCTTGATGCCGGTCTGCAGCGGCTCCTTCACGGGCTGGCGCTCCGGCACCGACGGCGCACGACCTTCGATCGGCCGGTAGTCGTCCGCCGTCACGCCGAGCTCGCCGAGCCCGTCGACGGGATTGCCGAGCGCGTCGACGACGCGGCCGAGCATCTGCAGGCCGGTCGGCACCGAGATGACGCGGCCCGTCGTGCGGACCGTGTCACCCTCCTTGACGCTCGTCTCCTGGCCGAGGAGCACGATGCCGACATTGTCCTCTTCGAGGTTCAGCGCCACGCCCGACGCTCCGCTGTCGAACGAGACGAGCTCGTTCATCATGCACTCGTCGAGGCCGTGGACGCGCGCGACGCCGTCGCCGACCGACAGGACGGTGCCGACGTTCGACGTCTCCATCGAGCTGTGGAAGCCCTCGATCTCCTGCTTCAGGACGGAGGTGACCTCGGACGGTTTCAGATCCATGGGAGCGGTGATTCGTGCTGCTGGCCTCGGCTCGCGCGGCGCCTGCCGCCCGAGCCGCTGGTCGGGGTTTGGAGAACTCGGGGACCACCGACCCGGGGACGCGACGTCCGGGACGGCGACCGCCCGGCGGAGCGCGGCGGCGCGGCGCGGAGCCGCGAGCACCACGCCCGCACGGGGCGCGTGGGTTGTGGATTCGGTGCGCGCCTGGGTCAGGGCCCCTCGCCGGGGCCCCCGCGACACAGGCGTGCGTGGACGGGTTCAGGCGAGCGGGACAGTCGACAGGCGCCGGCGCAATCGCTCCAGCGCGAACGCGACCGAACCGTCGTAGAGGGTGTTGCCGATCTGCATCCGGAGGCCGCCGAGGATCTCGGGTGCCTGGCGGAAGGTCAGGTGGACCTGGCGGCCCGCGAGTCGCGCCGCGAGCGCGCTCAGCGCCGCCGTGCGGCCCTCGTCGAGCGGCCGTGCGGTCTCGACCACTCCGACCGTCTCGCCGCGCGCCGCGCGCAGCAGCTCCAGGAATACGGGCCACAGCCCGCCGAGCAGAGCGAAGCGCTGCCGCCGGGCCAACGCCGCGACGAGGTTGCGCAGCAGCTCGTGACGACCCTCGACCAGCCGGTCGAGCAGCCGCTGCCGTAGCACCTGCGAGGTCTCGGGGCCGGTCAGCCGCGCGAACACGGCCGGATCGCCGGTCACCGCGCTGTGGATCGCCTCGAGGTCCGCGGCCACGGCGTCCACCGCGTTGCGGGTGGTCGCCACGTCGAGCAGCGCGGCGGCATAGCGCTTCGCGAGCGAACTCATCGCGCGCCGCCTCCCGCATCGACGGTCGTCAGGAACTCGTCGACGAAGCGCCGGTGCGCGTCGTCGTCGAGATCGCGCTGCAGGAGCTTGCCGGCGGAGCGGATCGACAGGTCGACCACCTCGCGCCGGATCTCCTCGAGCGCGCGCTGCTTGAGCGACTCGATCTCGTTGCGAGCCTGCTCGACCTGCCGCTGCGCGTCCGCGCGGGCGCGGTCGAGCGCTTCCTTGGCCTGGCGCTCCGCGCGGGCGGTCGCGTCCGCGACCATGTCGCGAGCCTCGCGGCGTGCCTGTTCCAGCTCGCGCCTGGTCGCCTCGGCCTGCTCTTCGGCGCCGCGCCGCGCCTTCTCGGCAGCGGCGATCGCTTCGTCGAGCTTGCGGTCCCGGTTGTCCAGCGCCTTCGTGATCGGACCGAACACGAACTTCCACATCGGCACGAGTGCCAACAGGAAGATCACGAGCGTCCAGAAGCTCGCCCCGGGGGCGAACTCCAGCGGGTCGAAGCCACCGCTGCTGGACGCGACGAGCAGGACCAGGGAGCCGATCATCACTGGCCGCTGCTGGTGTTCAGCGCCATCAGGAGACCGACGACGACGCCGAAGAAGGCGACACCCTCGATCAGGGCGGACAGCAGCAGGGCATTGCCGCGGATGTCGCTCGCGGCCTCCGGCTGACGAGCGAGGCCTTCGCCGGCGGCCGAGCCGATCAGGCCGATGCCGACACCGGCACCGATCACGGCACTGCCCGCGGCGATACCGGCGCCGATGCCGGTGGAAGCGAGGATCAACGAAAGCATCACGGGTCTCCTGGAGTGGGGAAGGGTTGGCGGTTGAGGTTCGGGTGCGCCGCGCCCAGCGACCGCCGGAAGCTCCGGGGGCGCGCGGCGCGGTGTCGGGAGATCGATCGAGGGGTCGGGAGCGGAGCCGGCGTCGCGCGACCTGCCGAGGGGTCGGCACCGGCCCGGTCTCGTGGAGAAGCTCAGTGCTCGGGGTGAAGCGACTGCTGCACGAACACCGTGCTGAGCAGCGTGAAGATGTAGGCCTGCAGCAGGGCGACGAAGGCCTCGATGATCGAGATGAACACGCTCATCCCGACCGCGACGACCGCGGGGCCGTACGACACCGCCTCCTTCTCGAAGACCTTCGCGAACAGGAAGATCATCGCGATGAAGGAGTAGATCACGAGGTGGCCCGCCAGCAGGTTGGCGAACAGACGGATGGTGAGCGCGAAGGGCTTCACCAGGAGACCGATCACCTCGAGCACGAACAGCAGTGGTGCGAGCCAGACCGGCACGCCGTGCGGCAGCAGGTTCTTCCAGTAGGCGCCGACACCCTGCTTGACCATGCCGCCGATCAGCATGAAGCCGAACGTCGTCATTGCGAGAGCGCCGGTCACGTGCAGCGTCGCCGTCGCGGTCACGCTGTCCGGCAGCATGCCGAGCAGGTTCATGAACGCGATGAAGAAGAACAGGTAGATGAAGTACGGCGCGAACTTCCGCGCGTCCTCCTCGCCCATCACCGAGACGACGATCTCGTCGCGCAACCAGTGGCACCAGCCGCGGAACACGCGCAGCAGCCACGGCGAGCGCGCGAACCGGAAGCTCGCCAGCACGGCCAGGAACACGACGAGCATCACCGCCAGCGCGTACAGCTGGAACAGGTTGACGTCGTAGAACGTGAACCAGCTGTCGGCGGGCTTGCCACTGGCGGGCACCAGCGCGATCGCGTGCGGCTGGAGATGGGAGTACTTGTGCAGGAAGAAGTCCCCGCTCCCCATCTCCATCGTCGAGAGGGCCTCGTGACTCCCGCCGTGCTCGGCACCGCTGGCGTGCTGCGCGTCGCCCGGCTCCTGCGGCGCGGGCGCGTGCTGGCCTTCCGGCGCCGGCGCCTCCGGCTGCGCAGTGTGCTTCTCCGGCTGCGCAGTGTGCTCCTCCGGCTGCGCAGTGTGCTGCGGAGCGTGCTGCGGCGCAGCGCCGCACAGCACACCGACCAGCGTCAGCAGGGCGAGCATCCCCCTGAGGAACGTCGGCAGTCCAGGCATCGTGGGAATCGTCATCGTCTGGCGATCCGGGCGTAGGGATGCGGCTCGCGACCGGCCGGGTCCGCCGCTGGCGCTGCGCGGGCGGTGTGCGTCTCGTTGCGATCGGTGCCCGGGCGCGGCTCGCCCGGCGCCGCCGCTCCGGCGGGCATCGCGGGTCGTTGCAGGGCGCGCGCGAGGACCAGCCCGCCGATGATCTGCAGACACAGGGTGGCGACCGCGAACGCGAGGCCAAACCCGGCGACGGTGGCGAATTTCGCACCGCCGAGGTGCAGCGCGAGCACGCCCGTGCCGACGCCGAGCAATTGAACGAGGAAGTCGCCGAGCGCCGCGGCCTGGACCCCCATCGACGCCGCCCTCCCGACCGCACGGAGGCTCGCACGCAATGCGTGCAGCTTCCACGCGAGGCCGGCGGCACCGCTGAGCCAGCTCGCCGCGAGCCCGAGCACGACCGCGCGGTCGGCACCCGCGGGAAGCCTCCCGCTGGCGATCGCCACGCCACCGAGCAACGCCGCCGGCAATGCGGCCATCGCCAGCACGACCGCGAAGCGCACGCGGACCGCGGGCGCGGGCTCGCTGCTGGCGTGCTGTGCTGGGGCGGTGCGCATGGCGGAGTCGGTCGCAGGACCGGCTCGGGAGCGGGTCGTCGCGGGAGCGGGAGGATGTGGGCCGGAACGGCCGTCCCGGGGAATTGGATGAGGGGCGTGAGCGGTCGACGTGGATCGCAGTGGCGAGCGCCTCGCGCGACTCAGGCGTCCGGTGCCGGTCAGTTCGCACCGCCCGGCGAGGCGCCACCGACGTCGTCGTCGTCACGGGTCGTCGTCGTCACGGGTCGTCGTCGTCACGGGTCGTCGTCGTCACGGGTCGTGGTCGTCATGGCGGTCCGGACCTGGCGCGTCGCGCGCGGGGCTGTCGCCAGGCGGCCCCTCCACGTCCCGACGGGGCGGCGAGCGGTTCCACGGCAACGACTCCGGCGACAGATGCTGCACGAGGTGCAGGAAGCCACCCACGACGCCGAGCAGCGAGCCGGACACGAGCAGCCACGGCCGCGTTCCGAACGACGCGTCGGCGCGGTGGCCGAGCCACGCGAACAGCCCGACCGCCGCCGCGAACGTCAGCGACGCCGCGATCGCGTCGGTGCCGCGATCGAGGCTCCGATCGGACCCACGCTCGGAGCCGCGTGCGCCACCGGCGGGAGCTCCATGGCCGGAGCCGGGTCGGCGTCGGGTGTCGCGGGTCCGCTTCGACATCGGTCACAAAGAGCGCCGCGGGGCCGATCCCCGCGATTCGGCCGAGCAGGATATTCAGCGGGCGCCCGGGTTCAACACGTCTTGCACCGGTCGGCTCGAATTCTTGCGCGCGGCGCGGAATCCGCGCTCCGAATCGGCGGCGCCAGGGCCTTGCTCGTGCCACCCGCGCCGTGCGGGTGGCGAGGAGGAACCCCCGAGTGTCCCGCACGATCCACCCTTCCCACGCTGCGCTCGTCGCGCTGCTCGCCGCACTCCCGCTCGCCGCCCAGAGCCCGGCGTTGATCTCCCCCGCCGACCGCGCGGTCTTCGAGGGCAGCGCGAGCACCAGCTACCCGCTCGGCCGTTTCGATCACCGTCTGCAGCAGCTGCATGCCGACCTCGGCCCCGGCGCCCGCACGCTGACCGGCCACGCGTACCGACGCGATGCGATCAACACGCGCGACCGGCTCGACGCGTTCGCCGTCGATCTCGAGGTCGTGGCGGCGACCGCTCCGCACGCGCCCGACCAGGCCTCCGCGACCTTCGCGAGCAACCTGGGCAGCGACGCGACGCTCGTCCTGCCGCGCGTCACGCTGTCGTTCCCGACGACGCTGCGGCCGCCGGTCGATCCGGCGCCGGCGTTCGACTTCCGCATTCCGTGGAGCACGCCGTTCCAGCTCGGCGCCGGCGCGACCCTGTGCCTCGACGTCACCATCCTCGGCAACCAGACGGCGAGCGGTGCGAACCGCAACTTCACGGCGCTGCTCGACAGCCACGACTTCCCGAGCGACGGCAGCTCGACGCAGCCCGGCTTCCGCTACGGTGCCGGGTGCCCGGCCGCCGGTGCCAGCGCGCCGCACAGCGCGAGCCTCGCCTTCACGGTCGACGCGCAGGGCGGCCTCGGGCTCGACATCGCGTCGCGCGACGGCGTGCCGACGCTGCCCGGCGGGCCAGTCGCGCGCCTCGCGATGATCGTCGGCCTCGGCCCGCAGGCGACGCCGTGGCCATTCAAGGCCGGCTGCACGATCCTGCCGAGCTTCGACGCGACCTACTCGCTGCCGGGCGCGACCGACGCCGCCGGTGACTGGACCGGCTCCGTCGCGGGCTTCCCGGCGCTGCCGCCGGGCACGCGCTTCCACGTGCAGCTCGCCTCGGGCATCGCCGGCGTCGACGTGACGTTCTCCGATGCGTCGGTGCTGACGGTCCCGCCGCTCGCGGTCCCGGTGCTGCCCGCGGTCCGCGTCGCGAGCGCGAGCGACCACTCCGCGACCGCCGGCACGATCGCCCGCTCGGCGGCCGTCACCGGCTTCTTCTGAGCTCGCCGTGCGCCGGCGAGCCTCTGCTACACTGCGCGGTCCGCCGCGGCGCACCGCCGCGCCGTGCACGCCCGCCCCCGTGGAGCCACCGCGTTGACCGAAGGCATCGAGTTCACTCCCAAGGAGATCCTGGCCCGGCTGGACGAGTACGTCATCGGCCAGTCGCGCGCGAAGCGGGCGGTCGCCAATGCGCTGCGCAACCGCTGGCGTCGGCGTCAGCTGCCGCGGGAGCTCGCCGCCGACGTCTACCCGAAGAACATCCTGCTGGTGGGGCCGACCGGCGTCGGCAAGACCGAGATCGCCCGGCGCCTCGCGATCCTCGCGCGCGCGCCGTTCGTCAAGGTCGAGGCGACCAAGTACAGCGAGGTCGGCTACCACGGTCGCGACGTCGAGTCGATGGTGCGCGACCTGGTCGAGAACGCGGTCGCGATGGTGCGCCGCGAGCACGCCGAACGGGTCGCCGATCAGGCGCGCGCGCGCGCCGAGGAGCGCATCTTCCGCGCGCTGTGCGTGCAGCGCGGCCTGGTCGAGCCCGGTCAGGCCGGCTTCCTGCTCGAGAACGGTCAGATCTGGCGGCCGCCGAGCATGCAGCAGTTCGTCGAGCAGCAGGACGAGGGCGACCGCGCCGCCAAGGCCGCGGCGCGCGAGAGCCTGCGGCGCGAGCTCGCCGCCGGCGAACTCGAGACCCAGCAGGTCGAGGTCGAGGTCGTCGACACGCGCACGCCGACGCTCAACATCATGGGCCCGCAGGGCAACGACGCGATGGGCATCGACGCCCGCGCCCTGCAGGAGGTGTGGGGGCGCACGCCGGCGCAGCGCACCAAGGTGCGGCGGCTGACGATCGCCGAAGCGCGCAAGGTGCTGGAGGACGAGGAGGCCGGCAAGCTCGTCGACGAGGACCGGATCCACACCGAAGCGCTCGACCGCGCCGAGAACGACGGGATCCTGTTCGTCGACGAGATCGACAAGATCGTGTCGAGCGGCCACTCCGACGGGCCCGACGTGTCGCGCGAGGGCGTGCAGCGCGACCTGCTGTCGGTCGTCGAGGGCTGCGACGTCTACACGCGCTACGGGCACGTGCGGACCGACCATATCCTGTTCATCGCGGCGGGCGCGTTCCACTTCCACAAGCCGAGCGAGCTGATCCCGGAGCTGCAGGGCCGCTTCCCGGTGCGCGTGGCGCTGAAGCCGCTGACCGAGGCGGACTTCGTGCGGATCCTGACCGAGCCGCGCAACAGCCTCGTCAAGCAGTACCAGGCGCTGTTCTCCACCGAGCGCGTCGAGCTCGAGTTCACACCGGAGGGCCTCGAGCGCATCGCACACCTCGCGTTCCGCCAGAACGACCTGATGCAGGACATCGGTGCGCGGCGCCTGTTCACGATCCTGGAGATGCTGCTCGAGGACCTGTCGTTCGACGCCTCCGAGCGCACCGGCCAGCGCGTCGTCGTCGACCGCAAGCTCGTCGAGGAGCGCCTCGGGGACACCGCGGACGACCCGGACCTGATCCGCTACCACCTGTGACCGGGCGCGGGCGTTCGCCCGCCCGCCGCCCCGGAATTCCGGGAACGCGCTCGGCCCGGTCGCGTAGCCCGCGCTCGACACCGCGGTCCCAGGAGGCCTCGTGAACGACATCGAACCGCAGGTGATCGCCCGCGCGCAGGCCGGCGAGGACGACGCCTGCCGGATCATCATCGAGCGACTGCATCGGCCGCTGCTCGCGACGGTGCACCGGTTCCTCGGCTCGCGCTTCCGCGCCGAGGTCGAGGACCTCACGCAGGAGGTGTTCGTCAAGATCTTCCGCGCGATCGAGCGCTTCGACGGGTCGCGCGGCGTCAAGTTCACGACCTGGGCCTACACGTTCGTCCGCAACCACTGCTTCGACTTCCTGAAGCGTCGCCGGCTGACGACCGTGCCGTTCGCGGTGGACGACGACGAGCGCACGTTCGAGCCCGCCGACCAGGGCGCGGCCGAGCCGCGCTCGGCGGCCGAGAACCAGGAGCTCGGTCGCAAGATCGAGGAGGCGCTGCAGACGCTCGGACCCGACCAGCGGCTCGCGTTCGTGCTGCGCGAATACGAGGGGCTCGACTACGGCGCGATCGCCGAGGTCACCGGCGTGTCGGAGGGCACCGTCAAGAGCCGCCTGCACCGCGCCAAGGAGGCGCTGCGCGAGCGGCTGTCCCCTTATCTCAAGGCCGGAGCCTGAGTGCCATGCGCTGCCGACCGCTGTTCCACACCACCGGAGCCCCGCGATGAACGACCCGTTCGGCCCCAGCGACGGCGCTGCCGACGACCACCGGGGCGCCGACCACCAGGCCGCCGACCACCAGGCCGCCGACCACCAGGCCGACGCGCCGTGGCCGAGCGACGAGGCGTGCGCGGCTGTCCCGGTCGCTGCCGACTTCGTCGAGCGCACGCTGGCGGCCGTCCGCGCCGACCGGCAGCGCATCGCGGCCGAGGCCGCCATGCTGGACCAGCTGCCGCGCGATGCGGAGCTGCTGGACCGCGCGCTGCTCGACGCGTTCGAGGTGACCGCTCCGGCACCCGGCTTCGTCGACGCCACGCTGGCCGCCGTGCATGCCGACCGCCTCGAGCGCGCGACGCTCGACGCCCAGGTCCGCGCGCTGCTCGACCGCTACGACGTGCCGAGCTCGTCGCCCGACTTCGTCTCGCGCACGCTCGCGGCGCTGCGCGTCGACCGCAGCCCGCTGCACCTCGTCGCCGAGCCGGAGTCGACTCCGGCTCCCACTCCGCGAGCGCGACCGGCCGGATGGCGGCTCGTCGCAGCGGCGGCGGTGCTGCTGGGCCTCGCGCTCTGGCGACCGTGGCAGCAGGGCGCGGACGCCCCCACCGCGCCCCGCACCGAGATCGCGCTCGGGGCCGCGCTCGACTTCAGCCCGACGCCGGTCGCCACCGCCTGGGCGCGCGCGGTCGAGCGGACCCCGGACACGCTGCGCTTCGAGCCCGACGACGCGCTGCTGCTGCTCGCCGCCGCCGAGCTCCCGCACGGAGGGAACCGATGAGGTCCCGGGTTGCGCTCGCGCTGATCGCCTGGCTGGCCGTACCGCTCGCGTCGCAGACTCCGCCGAGCCTCGCCGAGGTGCGCGCGCTGCTCGGGCGCCTGGACGCGGCTTTCGAGAGCTGCGATCTGCCCGCCTACGAGGCCTGCTTCGCGCCGGTTCACGTCGATCGCCACACGGCCCACCTCGACCGCATCGCACGCGTGCTGCGCACCGGCGTCCGGCTGCAGCGCCACAGCGAGGCGCTCGACGGCTGGGAGCTCGGTCCACACCGCATCGCGCTGGTGCGCACGACCACGCGCAGCCGCGCCCGCGCCGATCGGCCCGCCCTCGTCGAGCACGCGCTCGTCGCCGCCCGTTCGCTGGCTGCCGGCGTGCGCGCCGAGCTGCTGGTCGAGGTCGACGAGCGGTTCCTCGGCGCACTGACGGCCGCCAGCGCGCTGCAGCCCAAGTCGCTGCTGCGCTGCCACGCGTGCAACTACCGCATCGACGGGGGCACCGACTGGCTGACGGTGCCGAACTGCAAGGAGCGCGTCGGCTGCCTCGAGTCGCTGTCGTTCTACGCGCTCGACACGGACGTCGCGGTCGACCTGACGGTCCACCTGGCGCGCGGCACCGCGATGCCGGAGCCGACCGCGCTGCTCGGGGAGCTCGCGCGCGACGTGCTGCACGCACCGGCGCTCGATCTCCAGGTCGCGCCGTGGGTGCCGCCGATGTACGTGGAAGCGCCGGATTGCCCGCAGCAGCTGCGCGGCGCGCAGAGCGTCGTCGAGGACGGCGATGGCGACCGCCGCACCGAGCTCGCGATCGCCGTCTACGGCCGGCTCGGCTACCTGTTCGTCGTCCGCGGCCGCACCGCCGCGGTGCTCGCCCGGCGCGAGCAGATCGATGCGCTGCTCGCGAGCTTCACGCTGCTCGATCCGGACCTCGACGCCGCGGAGCTCGAGGCGCGGATCCTGACCGAGCGACTCGGCGGCAGCATCGACGGCTCGCGCTACGTGAACGAGCGGTTCCGCCTGACGCTGACCGGCGTGCCGGGCTGGGATCCGACGCTGTCCGCCGCGCACGATGCATTCGACGTCGTGTGGCGTTGCCCGCAGCACTTCGGCCTCGTGCGCGCACAGGCGTTCACGCCGCCGCGCGGCCTGCCGGCATGGACGCAGGCCGACGCCGAGCCGATGCTGCAGCGCGCGCTGCACGGCGACGGCGTGCAGGTCCTCGAGGACGGCGGCTGGACCGACGACACCGCGGGCTCCGGTTTCGCGTGGCGGCGCGCGCTGCGGATCCAGCGCGGCGAGCCCGCGCGGCTGCCGGCCGACCTGCGCCTCTACCTCGACGGCGACCTGCTGCTCGTGGTCGAGGGGCAGCCGTACGACGAGCGCGCCCGCGCCGAGATCCAGCTGGCGCTCGACTCCGTGCGCCGCGACTGACGCGTCACTTGTCGCCGCCCGCAGCGGGCGGCGGCGGCTGCAACGAGGCATCGGCAGCCTGCAGCGCTGCGCGCAGCGCGCTCTCCGCCTCCTGCAGCTTGCCGGCGCGCGCCTCGACGTCGCTGCGCGCCGCCGCGAGCGCCGCCTCGCGCTCCTGCAGGCGCGCCTGCAGCTGCTGCAGCTCCCCGTCGCGCGCCGCGATGTCGGCGTTCAGCTGCTGCACGCGCTGCTGCCGCTGCCCGAGCTGCGCCTCCAGATCGCGCAGCGGCTCCAGCTCCTCGCGGATCTGCGCCGCGCGCTGGTTCGCCGCCTCCAGGTCCTCCTCGAGCGCCTGGACCGTCGCGAGCTGCCGGTCGAGCTCCGCGCCACGCTCGCGGACCTGCGCCAGCGCGTCGGCGAGCGCGTCGTCGAGCTCCTGCAGACGGTCGCCCGCCTGCCGGAGCTCGAGCTCGCGCCGGGCGACGTCGCGCCGGTGATCGGCGAGCTGCGCGTCGAGCTCCGCGACCTGGCGCTCCGCGCGGGCCTCCCGCACGGCCGTCCAGCTGGCCGGCGCACAGCCACCCGACAGCGCGAGCAGCCCGAGCCACCCGACCACTGCAGCGGATCGGCGCCGCGACGGAACGCGCGAGGAAAGGGCGTCGCGCACAGGTATCATCCTGCGCCCCATTTTCCACAGCGACCCGATGGAACGCACGCTGATCCTCCTGAAGCCCGACGCCCTGCAGCGCGGGATCGCCGGCAAGATCCTCACCCGCTTCGAGGACAAGGGCCTCAAGGTCGTCGGCCTCAAGCTGATGACGATGTCGCCGGACCTCGCCGCGACCCACTACGCGGCCCACAAAGCGCGGCCCTTCTACGCAGGTCTCGTGCGCTTCATGACCAGCTCACCGATCGTCGCGCTCGCCCTCGAAGGCAACGACGCGATCGCGATCTGCCGGAAGATGATGGGAGCGACGTTCGGGAACACGGCCGAGCCCGGCACGATCCGCGGCGACTTCGGCGTGAGCCGCTCGTACAACCTGATCCACGGCTCGGACTCCGCCGCGGCAGCCGAGCGCGAGCTCGGGCTGTTCTTCCCCGAGGGCGTCGTGCAGTGGGACTACCACGCGTTCCGCTGGATCTACGACGCCGAGGACGAGCTCGGCGGCTGAGCCCTGGCCCGCTCACGTGCGAGCGACACGTCGACGCGCCGCACGTCACCCGCGCGACCGAGGATCGCGGCGCTGACGTCGCGATCGAGCCAGCGCCCCGCACCGCGCAGCTCCCGGCCGGCCGCAGCGGTCACGACGACCTCGTCCACCGCACTGCCGGTCCGGATCCCGATCGGCGTCCCGCACAGCGTGAACTCCGCCACGTCGCCGTTCAGCAGCAACGGGTCGAAGCCGATCCGGCCGTCGACGATCCGCACGCCCACCTCGGCGAGCCGGCACAGCAGGTCCTCCTTGACCTGACCCGTCATCCCCGGCTGCTTCGCGCCGCCGTGGCCGGGCGTGTGCGAGTAGGCATCGATCGGGAAGGCCCCCCAGTCCGCCGGCGTCGCCTGTGCACCGAGGCCGCGACGCACGCGCCGGTAGGCATCGCGCAGCTCGTCCCGGACGCCGACGTCTCCACCGGCGTCGACGTGCCGCCACAGCACCTCCTGGATCACCAGCGCGAGCTTCGACACCATGTGCCAGTAGACGCAGCCGAGCCCTTCGTAGCCGAAGAAGGTCCCGGACCGGCCGGTGAACGCCGCATGGTCGAACACGGCTTCGTAGGCCGCCAGCAGCTCCGTCCGCGCCGCCTCGCCGAGGGGCTCACCACCGTCCGCCGCGAGCCGGTCCAATGCGTTGGCCAGACCGGCCGCATTCCGCATCCCGGGTGCGAACCGCAGCGTGCCGTCGTCGTCGACGCGCACGATGTCGAGGTTGCGCGCCGTGAGCAGCCGGTGGACCAGCCGGGCGGCCGCCGGGTAGCGCACCGCGAGATCCGCCGGCAGCACGTTCCGTTCGAAGAACGGCGTCAGCTCGCGATCCGGATACAGCAGGAAGCTGTCCCGGCGGGCGCAGTACAGCGGGCTCGCGGCGAGCGCGCGCAGCAGCGTCGCGCTCGCGGCGCCGTCGAGGTAGCCGCAGCCGAGCACGGCCACCTGGCCCTCGAGCATGGTCGGCAGCCGACGGATGTCGATGCGCTCGGCGCCCGCGAACCTCAGCAGGTTGTAGGCGTGGTACAGCCCGTCGTCGCCGCGGTTCACGGCGATCGTGCACCCGAGCAGGTCCCGAGCGCGCACGAGGAACGCGACGACGTCGGCGGTGGCGTGCTCACCCACCGCCCCGAACTCGCCGGCGTAGACGGCGGACCGGTGCTCGTCGCCGGCCGTCCCGACGGCATCCAGCACCCGGCGCCTGGCGACCGGATCGAGCGTCACCGCATCGGGATCACACCCCTCGAGCACCGCGCGCACCGCGGCCAGCAGTCGCGCCGACGCGTCGTGGAGCTCGAGCGCGGGCGCCTGCGCGAAGAGCTCCGCGAGCAGCCCGGCGTGCTGCCAGAGCGCGCACGTCGTCACGATCGACGCACCGCGGCCGACCAACGCATTGTTGGCGTCGTTCCACTCCGGGCGCTGCGTGTTCATCCACACGCCCGCTCCGGGCACGAAGTTCGTCAGCTTGACCAGGAACGGCAAGAGGAGCTTCTCGGCGAGCGTCATCCGCAGCACCGCGCCGTCGCGCGTGCGCACGAGCTTGCCCTCCGCCCCCGTCGTGGCGGCCCGCTCGCGCAGCTCGGCGTCGCGCGCGGTGTCGAATACGACCGTGTCCTGCGGGTCCGCGACCAGCTCGCGGTACGGGCGGATCCGGTATGGCACGTCGACCGACACGAATTCCCGCCGGCCGAGCAGCGTCGCGAGGCGCCCCGGCGTCAGTGACTCGCACCGCTCGATCAGCCGCGCCAGGTAGGCGATCTGGTGGTCGCCCCAGTAGCCGATGAACGACCACGGATCGGCCGGGTCGTGCACCTCCCAGTCCACGCCCCCCCGCATGAGCCGGTACGGGTTGTAGCCATCGGCCGTCGACGCATCGACGAAGCGGCAGACGAAACCGACCGCGTAGGCCGGGAACGACACCGCGAGCGCCTCCCAGTTCTGGAAGATGTCGCGCCAGTTGCCCTGGTACCCGAGCTGCAGCGAGCCGTCGGCGCTCCGGCCGCGGATCTCGAAGGTGTTCCACGGCCGGCTCGGATCGCCGTGCCGGCGGCTCAGTGCGAGCGGCAGGTACTCGCGCTGCAGACGGATCAGATCCGCGTCCCCCAGCTCGCGTGCGAGGTGCCCGAAGTCGTCGACGGCGGCGCGCTCGGGCCATCCGGCGATCTGCTCGGCCCACCGGGCATGGACCTGCGGTGCGACCTCCGCGAGCCAGGCCAGGAGGTCGGCACGCTCCTGGCGGTGGCCCGCGGGGAACGTCCCACCGCGCATCACGTTGAACAACGTATTGCTGTGGTGGCGCGCATCCGCACCGGGCTCGCTGGTGTGCTGCTGACCGTCGGCCGCAGCGATCAGCTCGACGAGCATCCGCCGACCGACCTCCACGTCGGCCGCCACGGTCACGAACGAGGTCTCGCCCCGCGCCAGTCGCGCCGCCGCCCTGCGGATGGCCGCGGCGTCCTGCTCGACCTCGAGCGCGAACGACCAACGCGCGCTCTCCCCTGGTCCGAGCTCGACCGTGTGATCGACCAGATAGGCGGAACGGACGCCGCGCGCCGCGCGCTCGGTGGTGGTCGCGGCCCCCCGCAATGCGGCATCGAGCTGCCGACCCGACAGCAGGTAACGCGCCTCCGCGACGCCGAGGCATTGTACGGTGGTCGCGCGGAGCGCCTCGCTCGGCTCGGCGCGATCGACCGGCACCGAGCTCAGCGCGAACACCGCGAGCCCGTGCTCACCGATCAGCCAGGCGGCCTTGTAGGCATCCACGAGGTTGCTGAAGCCGGTCTGCATGCCCGGGTCGACGTCCGCGGGGAGCAGGTTCAGCAGACCGTCGATCACCCGCAGCGCGCGCCGCTCCCCACCGCGGTTCTCCAGCTCGACGATGCGCACCACGCCGTAGCGCGGGCTGCTCGTCCAGGTCGTGCGCAGCGTCAGCCCGAGCTCGCGCTCGTGCTCCTCGAAGCACAGTGCGGCGCCGCAGACGTCCTTCCACAGATCCCGCGAGATCGGACGCAGGCCGGGTCCGCGCTCCGACCCGGGCTCCCACGGGGCCCCCTTCGCGCCGTCGACGTGCACGATCGTGCGACCGCCGGTGCGGTCCACGGCATCGTGCAACCGATCGTCGGTCGAGTACGGGAACAGCGCAGCAGACGGGCTCCGACGGCCTGCGGTGACCGGGCCCAGGCTCGACGCGAACAGCCAGTGGTCGGCGCTGCTCGCGATGCTCGTCAGGAACGGCGGCATTCGGTCGACGTTCCTGATCCGGTACCAGGTCCGCCCGTCGCGCTCGACGAAGTCGCCGTCGACCGCGTTCTCGTTCCAGCATGAATGACGTGTCATGACGCGTCTCCGCTCGCACCGCCGGCCGGATCCCACGCGACGTCCACTCGCCGGTCGTCGGCGCGTGCCGCCGGGTCACCCCCCTCAGCGCCGTTCGTAGACCCTCACGTAGTCGACGAGCAGCCGCTGCGGACCGATGCCGGCCGCGATCGGCCCGCCCATGCCCCCGCCCATCGCGAGGTTGAGGATCAGGTTCTGCGGGCGATCGAAGGGCCACGACAGCGGCGACTCCGTCTTGTCGTAGGTGTAGTAGTGCTCCCCGTCGCACGACATCCGGATCGCGTCCGGCTCCCAATCCAGCGTGTAGACGTGGAACCCGGTCGACATCCCACGCACCGGGATCGTGCTGGAGATGTGGTTGCCTTGCTTGAAGTAGTAGGCGCGGGTGTGGCACGAGGCGTGGTTGATGCCGTCCCCGCTGGCGTCGTCGACCTCCCGGCCGACCGCTTCCATCACATCGATCTCCCCGCAATAGGGCCACGACAGCTCGTCGCGATACGCGTCGCCGAGCAGCCAGCCCGCTGCCCAGGTGCCGTCCGCGGCCGGCACGCGAGCGCGGATCTCGATGCGGCCGTATTGGAAGCTGATCTTCCCGCGCGTCGTCAGCCGAGCCGACGTCCAGGCCTGTCCGAGGTCGCCGGGGCGCGCCTCGATGACCAGGTGCCCGTCCTCGACGCGCGCGTTCTCGAGCCGCCCCTCGGTGTAGTACTGCGGCTCACGGTTCCCCCAGCCCCAGTTGCCGAGGTCAGACGTCCAGCGCTCCGGGTCCGGATGACCGGCGCGCTCGAACTCGTCGGACCACACGAGCACCCATTCCGAACCATCGGTCCGCTGCACGGACGTCCGCAGCGTCACGGCATGCTCCCGCAGCAGCGTGAAACGTAGCGACCGCACCGTCACCGGCCCACCCGCGCAATGCAGACGCATGCGGTGCGACCCGACGTCCAGAGGTGAGCCGTCGCGGGCGACCACGCCACCGCGCGGCAGCGGCATCGGCCCGGTGATGTCGTAGGTGCGCCCGTCGGGATTGCCGACGTAGTCCTCGACCCAGGCGCTCGCCCCGTCGGCGCGCGCTTCTTCCACGACCGTCAGCTCGCAGCGGTAACGGCCTGCGACCGCCACCGGCAGAGCGAACTCCAACCAGCCGTCGTCGAACGCGAGTCTGACGCCGCCGTCGACCGCCGTGACGTCGCCGCTCGACGCCGTGCCGGCGCCGAGCGTCACGTCGATCGTCACCTGCGCGCTCGGTGGAGCAGAACAGCCGGACGCCATCAACCCGAGCAGCGTGCCGGTGAACGACGCGACGAGTCGACGAATCCCGCGAGCATCCCGATATCCCGACGTCGTCACGCTTCCCCCATCAGCTCCGTCTCGAGCTCCTCGAGCGATCGCCCCTTGGTCTCCGGGACGATCAGCAGCGTGAAGCCGAGACCGAGCAACGCGAACCCCCCGAACACGGCGAACACGCCACCCGGGCCGATGGTCTCCATGCCGCGCGGGAAGAGCTGCTGCACGCCGAACGACACCAGCGAATTGAAGAAGCCCGCGATCGATATCGCGACCCCGCGCAAACGCATCGGGAAGATCTCGGAGAACATCGCCCACATCACGGGTCCGAGCGAGATCGCGAATGCCGCGATGTAGGCCATGATCGACACCAGCACGACCGTGCCGTCGAGCTGCAATACGGCCTTCGCGAGCTCGTCCTTCGCGCCCGCGACCTCGTCCGCGACGGCCGGCCCCGCGGCGTCAGCGAGCCGTGCCGCCGCCGCGGCGAGCTCCGACTGGCTCGCGAACGTCAGGCCGCCGAGCGGCGCGAGGGCGCGCGCCGCCGGCTCGGACACGACCTCGCCCAGCTTCGCGACCGCCGCCACCGGATCCGCACCCACGCGGTACGTCGCGCTGTGGAACTCCCACGCGTTCGTCAGCAACGCGACCGACATCACGGAGGTGCCGATGATCAGGAGCGGCCGCCGTCCGAGCCGGTCGATCAGCCGCATCGCGACCAGCGTGAAGACGACGTTGACGATGCCCACGAGGATCGCGTGACCGAGCGCGACGTCGCGCGCCGCCCCCGCCATCGCGAAGATCGTCGTCGAGTAGTAGAAGATCGCGTTGATCCCGGTGATCTGCTGGAACAGCCCGAGCCCCAGCCCGATCACCATCACGCGCCGCATCCTGCGGGTCAGCACCTCGCCCACGCCGACGCGCCCCTGCGCCCGGGCGCGCGCGATCGCCGCGTGGACCTCGGCGAGCGCGGCCGCGGCGGCGCCCGCGCCGTTGGCGCGGGCCAGCACGGCGAGCGCCTCGTCGTCGCGCCCGTGCATCGCGAGCCATCGCGGGCTGCGCGGGACCCAGAGGAGCAGCAGGGAGTACAGCACCGCCGGGACGGTCTCGACCCCGAGCATCCAGCGCCACGCGAGATCCGACACGTCGTCGACCCGCGACGCGAAGTAGCCGTCGAGGAAGTAGTTCGAGAAGAAGGCCGCCGAGAAGCCCAGCACGATGTTCAGCTGGTTGAACGACACCAGCCGCCCACGCTGCGCCGCCGGCGCGATCTCGGCGATGTAGATGGGTGCGATCAGCAGCGCGCCGCCGACGCCGAAGCCACCGACGATGCGCGCGATCACCAGCGTGGCGTAATTGGGAGCCAGCGCACTGCCGATCGCCGACACGGTGAACAGCAATGCCGTGACCTGCAGCACCGGCCGCCGCCCGAAGCGATCGGCGAGCGGACCCGCGCATGCCATCGCCGCGGTGGCTCCGAGCGTCAGGCAGCTGACGGCCCAGCCGAGCTGGTCCGCATCGAGTCGGAAGCGCGCCTTGATCGGGTCGACGACGCCGGAGATCACCGCGCTGTCGAAGCCCATCAGGAAGCCGCCGAGGGCGACCGCGAATGCGACGAGGGTGGAGTAGTTGCTGCGCTCACGCATCGGCAGGGATCCTCGGTGCCGCGGGACGATCCGAGCTGGTCCGGGATGCGCCGCGGGGGGCGCAGGATACGGAGCCGTCACGTGACGGGAAACAACGATCGCCTGGCGCGGTTCCTCGCAAGGCTGCAGCGGACCGGCAGCGCAGACGTTCCCCATCGCCTCGTCACATCGCTCAGGCCTCCGTCGGAGCATCGACGGGATCGATGGACCGTGCGGCGAGTGACCGACGGGATCGATCGCTACCAGCGTCCGCAGGTTTCGGCTCGAACCAGGTTCGCTGCATCCACTGGCGTCCGACGGGCGATCCAGGCCCGACCAAGGTATCGTCTCGCCTTCCCTTTCCCTCGATCACCCCAGCATCCGACCACACATGCTCCCTCTCCTGCGCTCCTCCCTCGCCCTGGCGGCGGTGCTCACGCCCGCCCTGTCCGCCCAGAACCTGCTCCAGAACCCCGGCTTCGACGGCCCCGTGTTCGCCTGGGGTCAGTTCGGCAACGCGTTCCTGGAGGGCAGCCCTCTCGTGCCTGCCCGTAGTGCGCCGTTCGTCATGAAGATGTTCGGCAACTTCACGGGCTCGTTCAACGTCACCGGGATCTTCCAGTCGTTCCCGGCCCTGCCCGGGCAGTCGTTCACGCTCGACTGCTGGTCCGCTCACGCCAGCGGCGATGCGATCACCGGGCCCGGCGCCCCCACTGCGAACTGGGCGGTCATGAAGATCGCGTTCTTCGACGCCGCCAACGTCGAGATCGGCGGCGCCGAGCAGACGATCATCGACGGCACCTACCCGACCGACGTCTGGATCGACAACCCGGCGGTCACCGGCGTCGCGCCGGCCAATACGGCGTCCGTCCAGGCGCTGATCCTGTTCCTGCAGCCTGGCACGGCCGGCGGCGCGCTGCTGGTCGACGACTGCGTGTTCACCGGCCCGCCGCCGGCCCGGCCGGCCTACCCGGGCAGCGGTGAGGACCTCGAGCTGCGCACCGGCGTCGCGGGCGCGCCGGCCACCACCGGTCCCGGCTTCGACGTCAAGCAGGCCGCCGGCGGCCAGCTCCTGCAGCTCAACGTGTGGTCCCCGCAGGGCACGTTCGACCGCGCTCCGTTCTGGGTGTTCGCACAGGCGTTCACGACCGGCGTGCCGCAGCTCCCGTCGCTGCCGAACGTCTACTTCGATCCGGCGCGCCCGATCGTCGCCATCACGGGCAACCTGCCGAGCCCGATCGGCGGCCCGGTGATCGCGCCGGGCACGGGCTCGTCGAGCTGGTTCGTCGCTCCGGCGGGCATGGCCGGCACGAGCGTCATGCTGCAGACGCTGGTCGTCACGCCGGCGGCGAACAACGGTATGTTCGCCATCTCGGACGGCCACGAGATCCAGCTGCAGTGAGTCATCCGCGGGTGCCGGTCCGCCCGGCACCCCGCTCCTCGCTGACGACATCGCGCGGCGGTCGTTCGACACGCCGGCCGCGCTCATCCACCAGGACGCCGCCATGTCGATCGCCCGACTCGCATTCCTTCTGACCTGCCTCGCCGCACCCGTCGCGGCGCAGACGACACTCACCGTCACGACTCCGGCGGGGACGATCCCGAGGATCCCGCCGACACCGTTCATCCCCGGCTGCCAGACGACGCCGAACCCGTTCTACTTCTCGATCCGGGGCACCGTCGGCCAACCACCGCTGTCGACACAGGAGATCCGCCTGTTCGTCAAGCCCACGCTCTACAACGGCATGAACATCCCGGGCTGCACCTGGGTGCTGCAGTGCCAGCGTGCGTTCGTGCTGCCGGACAACTCGTTCGTCGTGATCGGGCAGTTCGGCGACAACAACACCCCCCGCGGCTGGTTCGCGGGCCAGCAGGCCGACGTGCAGTTCGCGCTGTTCGATCGCGCCACCACCGTGCCGACCTGCGTGACCGACCCGGCGACCATCGCACTGGCGGTGTCGAACGTCGTGACCGTCCGCATCGATCCGCTGATGCCGACGCTCCACGACTACGCGCTGCCCTGCTCCGGCGTCTACATGGACGTCCAGGGCGATCCGACGATCGGCAACGCGATCAGCTGGACGCTGCCCACGCCGGGCGCGATCGCGTTCGCACCGGTCAACGTGTTCGGGTTCCCGCTGCTCGGCTGCACGGCCTGGCTCGGCTTCCCGATCGTGCTCGTCTCCACCGACGCCATGGGCAATGTGACTCTGACCCTGCCGCTCGACCCGGCGCTGCTCGGTGCCGAGCTCGCCACGCAGGGTGCCCTGGTGACCGGTGGTGTGCTCGACCTCACCCAGCCCACCCTGCTGTCGATCCGCTGATCGACGGACTCCGCACCTTCCGAACTCGATGAAGCCTCTCCTCTCCCTACTCTGCGCTGCACTCGTCGCGGGATCCGCCGCGACGCAGACGATCCAGGTCCTCACCACGGGCACCGTGCCGCGGATCATGAATCCCTCGATCGGCGCCTGCTCGACCTCGCCGGAGCCGTACTACTTCGCCATCAGTGGCACGATCAGCGGGACGATCCCGCCCGGTGCCGAACTCCGCCTGGTCGTCCGGCCGATCCTGCTCAATGGCGGCCCGATCTTCGGCTGTGAGTGGATCAAGCAGTGCGACCAGACGCCACCGGGCGCCAATGGCCAGTTCACGCTGGTCGGGCAATTCGGCACCAACAACGTGCCACGCTCGTGGTTCGCCGGTGCGCAGGCCCAGGTCGCCGTCGGTGTGTTCTCGACGAGCGCGCCCGTCTGCATGCCGACGCCGCTGCAGTTCGCACTGTCGCTGTCGAACACGACCACGGTGAACACCGATCCGCTGCTGCCGACGCTGTTCGACTTCCAGATCCCGTGCGCGGGATCCGCGATGAACGTGCAGGGCACTCCGACGCCCGGCCAGTCCGTGACCTACACGCTGCCCGCCCAGGGCTCGGTGGCCTTCGGACTGCTCAGCACGACCGGTGTCCTGGTCCTCGGCTGCCAGGCCTACTTCAACACGCTGGTGCCCATCGTGTTCGGCCCGACGGACGGCATGGGAGTCTTCACGCTGCCGATCCCGAACAACCCGTTGCTGGCCGGCATCGACCTCAACAGCCAGGGCATCCTGGTGACCGGCGGTCGACTGGACCTGACCCAGCCCACGCTGGTCCAGATCCGCTGATCCGATGTGCCAGTCCGACCGGCGGAGTCCCTCTGCCACCAGCCGGTGGACGCCGGTCGCGCTGCTGCTGCTGGCGGCGCCGCTGGTCGCGCAGCCGGTGATCGACATCACCACCGTGCCGCCGTTCGGCACGGTCGGTGCGATCTCCGGGCGCGCGGCCGGCGTGGACTTCGCGACGCATCGCGTCGCGGTCTACATCCATATCGAGGGCTCCGGCTGGTGGACGAAGCCGAGCTTCCAGGCCCCGACCGTCGCGATCCGGCCGGACGGGACGTGGACGGCGAGCGTCGTCTCCACGACGCTCGATAGCCGCGCGACAATCTACTGTGCCGCTCTGCTCGCACCCGGGGTCGCCGCCCCGCTGGCCTCCGGTGCGATCCGCGTGCCCGCCTCGCTGCAAGCGCTGGCCGTCGACGTGCACGAGCGCTACGGGCGCGTCGTTTCGTTCGCGGGTCTCGACTGGGCCGTCAAGGATGCGCCCTCCCCGGTCGGCCCGGGCGGCAATCCGTTCTCCTCCGATCCCCGTGACGTCCAGGTCGACGCCCAGGGCCGACTGCACCTCGCCGTCGTCTACCGCAATGGCGTCTGGACGTCTGCGGAGGTCATGTCGGTCGACCACCTGGGCTACGGCACGTTCTGGTTCACGACCGAGAGCGAGCTCGAGGACCTCGATCCGAACCTGACGTTCGGCGCGTTCACCTGGGATCCGTACGGCGACGATCCGACCATCCCGCGCTGGCCCAATCGCGAGATCGACTTCGAGGACTCCCGCTGGGGCCAGCCCGGTGATCCCACGACGTCCCAGGTCGTCGTGCAACCGTACGACGTGCCGGGCAACCTCCTGCGCTTCACGCTGCCGGACCTCGCCGCCGCACCGACGGTCACCCGCGCGCTGACCTGGCAGCCCGATCGCGTCGAGTTCCTCGCCGCACGCGGACGACACGCTCCCTGCTCGATTCCAGCCGCCGCCGTGCTGCACCGCAGCACCTATCTGCACCAGCCGACGCTCGGCCACATCGTCCCGTCGCGCGGTCGCACGCGGTTCCACTTCAACTTGTGGATCAACCGCGGCGGCGCGCCGCGCGACGGCCAGCGCAGCGAGGTGATCATCAGCGGCTTCCGGCACACGCCGGTGGTCGGCACGTTCGTCGGCGGCTGCGGCATCAACCCCGAAGGCAGCCTGCGCGCCACCGTCGGCTCGACGTCGCTCGGCCGCACGTTTCTGGTCGCGATCGACAATCCGGTCGGCTCGCAGCCGGCCGGCTCGCTGGCAGCACTGCTGCTGGGGTTCCGCCCCGACGCCGCGTATCCGTGCGGCTCGCCGATCCCCGGCTGGGGCATGTCGGGTCCGATCGGTGAGCTCCAGGTCGACCCGGCCCCCGGGCTCGTCACGCTGTCGTCGGGGCTCGTCTGGAACGGTCCGGGAGCACTCGTGCAGGTCCCCGTGTCGATCCCGATGCAGCCCTCGCTCGCCGGCCTCGCAGCCTACGCGCAGGGCCTGCTGCTGGACCGGAGCCCGCAGGCGACGCACCCGCTGACGATCACGGACGCGATGCAGATCTGCATCCGCCCCTGACGCCCGCCGCTGCCGCCCATCCCGGTCTGGCTGCGCGCGGGGCGGACGGCCCGCGACGCGGTGGACGCCCGCGTCGCCCCCGCGCTGCCCGAGCCGCCGCGCCCCGCGTCGGGGCCACCCCTGCAACCGCCCTCGACCTGCGGGCCACAGGGAACCGTTCGCCCGGCGCGACGGTGCGCGATGGCCACGCCCCACGACTCCCTGTTCAAGCTGGTGTTCTCGCAGCCGCACCATGCGGCCGGCGAGCTCCGGCGCCTGCTGCCGCCGCGCCTCGCCGCCGCCGCGCGCTGGGACACCCTCGAGCTCCTGCCCGGCAGCTTCACCGATCCCGCCGAGCCCGACCACCACGTCGACCTGCTCTACCGCGTCGAGCTCGGCAGCCGCCCCGCGCTGCTTCACGTGATCCTCGAGCACAAGAGCGCCGCCGACCGCTGGACCGCGCTCCAGGTCCTCGAATGCGCCACCCGCGTGCTCGGCCACCACCGGCGGCGCCACCCCGCGCTGACCCGGCTACCCCCCGTCGTCGCCATCGTCGTCTACCACGGCCCGCACGGCTGGAACCGCGCCACCGGCACGCTCGAGCTGTTCGACGTCGACCCCTCGCTCCACACCGACATCGAGCGCTTCCTGCCGCGCCTGGACTTCCTGCTCGACGACCTGTCGCTCGCCACCGACCGGTCCCTGACCGCCCGCACCGGCACCGCACTCGCGCACCTGACGCTGCTGTGCCTGCAGCTCGTCCGCGACGGCGCACCGCTGCGCGACGTGCTCCGGCGCCTGCGCGATGCCGTCCTCGACGCCCGCGACGCCCCCGACACCGGCGCCGCACTGATCAGCGTGCTAACCTACATCGCCCAGGTCCGCGACCTGTCCGGCGCAGAGCTCCGCGACCTGGTCCTGACCGAGATCGGACCCGAGCTGGAGCCCGACATGACCTCCACCTACGACCAGCTTCTCAACCAGGGCCGCACCGAAGGTCGGGCCGAAGGTCGCGCCGAAGGTCGCGCCGAGGGCCGCGCCGAGATCCTGCTGGAGCAGTTGACCCGACGCTTCGGACCGCCGTCCGCCGAGCTCGTCGAGCGCGTCCGCACCGCCGGCGCCGACGCACTCCGGCGCTGGGCCACCCGGGTGCTCGACGCGACGTCGCTCGACGACGTGTTCGCCGACGACTGAACCGGATCGCCGCGGCCTCTCCAGCCCGGATGATTCACGTTCGCCGTCTCGCACCAGCGACCCTGATTCGACGCGGCAAGCCCCGTCTGCGCCGTTCGGACCGTTCCGGGTCCGCCCGCGTGGAGCGGGGCGGCGAGCTCCGAAGACCCCCACGACCAGGTTCATGTCGACTCCCAGCTTGTTCCCCGAGCCACCGCCCGAGCGCCGCGTGTTCTGCAACCGCACGCTGAACCTCCGCGCCATGCCGGTGCTGGGCTTCGACATGGACTACACGCTCGTGCACTACGACGTGCACGCGTGGGAGGCGCGCGCCTATGCACACGCGCTGCGGCGGCTCCTCGCCGACGGTCATCCCGTCGGCGCACTGCACTTCGCGCCCGAGCTGTTCGCGCGCGGGCTGATCCTCGACCTGGAGCTCGGCAACGTCGTCAAGGCGAACCGGTTCGGCTACGTCACGCAGGCGACGCACGGCACGCAGATGCTCGACCACGCCGAGCTGCGGCGCGCGTACGACCAGGTGTGGGTGGATCTCAGCGAGCCGCGCTGGGTGTTCCTCAACACGCTGTTCTCGCTGTCGGAGGCCTGCATCTACGGGCAGCTCGTCGACCTGCGTGACGACGGTGTGCTCGGCGCCGGCCACGACCACCGCACGCTCTACGCCCTGGTCGCCCGCGCGATGGACGCCGCTCACCTCGAGGGTGAGCTGAAGGCGGAGATCATCGCGGAACCGACCCGGTTCGTGCCGCTCGACCCGGAGCTGCCACGCACGCTCCTCGACCTCCGGCAGGCGGGCAAGCGGCTGTTCCTCGCGACGAACTCCGAATGGCACTACACCCGCGCGATGATGGGCTACGCGTTCGACCGCTTCCTGCCGGGCGGTGACTGGCGCGAGCTGTTCGACCTCGTGATCGCACAGGCTCGCAAGCCGGCGTTCTTCGAGGGGGAGGCACCGCTCCGGGAGATCGTCGACGACCCCGCAGCAGCCGCACCGCTCGGTGGCTCGCCTCCCGCGGGTCGCGTCTACCTCGGCGGCAATGCGCGGCTCGTCGAGGAGCACTTCGGGGTCGACGGCTCCGACATCCTCTACGTCGGCGACCACGTCTACGCGGACGTCCACGTGTCGAGCCGCATCCGCCGCTGGCGCACCGCGCTGGTGCTGCGGGAGCTGGAGGACGAGGTCCGGCACGAGCAGGAGTTCGCGCACGACCAGGCGACGCTCGCGGCGCTGATGCGCGACAAGGAGCGCTGCGAGCGTGAGCAGGCGACGTTGCGCCTCGCGCTGCAGCGCCACGAGCATGGCGAGGAAGCTCCTCCGGGCGCCCCGATGCCGGTCACCGCGATCCACGAGCGGCTACGCGGACTGCGCAGCGAGGTCGATGCGCTCGACCAGCGGATCGCCCCGCTCGCCCAGCGCAGCGCTCTGCTCGGCGGCCATCGATTCGGGCCACTGCTGCGCGCCGGCAACGACAAGAGCCGGCTCGCCCGCCAGATCGAGCGACACGCCGACGTCTACACGTCGCGGGTGTCGAACTTCCTGCACGTCACGCCGTTCGGCTACCTGCGTGCCGCCCGCGGCAGCCTGCCGCACGACCCGGAGCCGTTGCGCCTGCCGGCCGCCGACTGAACGCGGGGAAGCGCACGCGGGCGGCTATATTGCGTGGCTCCACCGCCGCCCCCGCACCTCGCCGATGGACGCGCCCGCCGCGCTCAATGCCACTGAACTGACCGCCCTCCTCGCGGAGCTCGAGGCGCGCTGGTCCGCTGCGATCGTCGACGGAGTCGCTCTCGTCAAGGACCGCGACGACCTGCTGCTGTTCCTCGTCCACGACGAGCGCCGGCAGGTCTTGCAGGTGGCGCCCGGCGGCCGGCGCGCGCGCGTGTGCACGACCGCGCGCCGCTTTCCCGCCCACCGTTTCGCCTCCGGCCCGCGCGTCGACCGCCTCGCCGAGCTGCTCGGCGGCGCGACCGTGGTGCGTTGCAGCGCGCCGTCAGCCGGTGAGCGGCGAGCGCTGCTCGAGCTCCGCACCGGGAGCGGTGAACCGCGTCGACTCCACGTCGAGCTGTTCGGCACGCGCGGGCTGTGGGCCCTGACCGACGCCGACGACGTGATCCTCGCACTGTCGCGGCTACCGAACGTCGCCGCGCGCGCACTGCGCCCCGGTGCCCGTTACGAGCCGCCGGCAGCGCCACCGCGGACCGCGCCGCCGGGCGTCGAGACCGACCGCTTCGCCACCGCACCGTCCAGGCTCGACGCCGTCGATGGGCTGTTCAGCGCGCTCGACCACGCCGAGGAGGACCGCGCCGAGGAGGACCTCCTCGCCCGCGCACTGCAGCGCGCCCGCGCGCGGATCGACGGTCGCCTGCAGGGTGCGCGAGCGCAGCTCCAGGCCGCCGAAGGTGCGCGCGACATCCGCACCGCCGCGGACATGCTGCTCGCCTACGGCTCGACCCTGCCCGCGGACGCCACCGAGTTGCGCTGCCCGCACCCCGAGCGACCCGACGAGCAGCTCGTCGTGCCCCGCGAGACGCGGCTGAAGCCACACGCGCAGGCGGAGATGCTGTACCGGAAGGCGCGCAAGCACGAGGACGGCCGGCGCGCCGCCGAGGAGCGCATCGCCGAGCTCACCGGCGAGGTCGAGGCCCTCGCCTCCCTCGAGACGCGCTTCGCGGCGCTGCCGGGCGAGGCACGCGCACGCGGTCTCGCGCTCGCCGAGCTGCACGACGCGTTCGCCGCTCGCGGCCTGGTCGAGCCCCGCCGCCCCGCCAGGCCCGATCAGCGCGAGCTCAAGCTGCGGAAGCTCACCGGCGGCGAGAACTTCCGGCGCTTCGTCACGCGCGAGGGCCTGCTCGTGCTGGTCGGCCGCGACAACCAGCAGAACGACCGGCTGACCACCCGGGTCGCGCGTGGCAGCGACCTGTGGTTCCACGTCGGCCGCGGCTACGCCGGCAGCCACGTGCTGCTGAGAGTCGACAAGGGCCGCAATGCCAGCCTCGAATCGCTGCTCGACGCGGCGACGCTGGCGCTCCACTTCAGCAAGGTGCGCGGCACCGAGCTGGGCGAGGTGATCTACTGCCCGGCGAAGCAGGTGCGGAAGCCGAAGGGTCTGCCGCCGGGCGCAGTCGTGCCGTCGCGGACCAGGACCCTGCACGTCCGCCGCGAACCCGACCGGCTCGAACGCCTGTTGTCCTCGTCGCAGGACGGGGAGAAACTCTGACCCCCGCCGGATCGACCCGCTGGGCGCGCGGACCCCGCGCGCCCGCTGCGCCGGTCGTAGGGCGGCCATCGGCATGAGCAGACGCGCCCGCAGAGAGGACGACCCACACCGCGACCTGCGCGCCGCCCAGGAGGCCGCAGCGCGCCGCCCGCACGACGCCGCGACGCAGCGCCAGCTGGCCGAGGCGTGGATGGCGGTCTCGCAGTCGTTGCTCGGCGAGGGTCGCTTCGCGGAAGCGGACGCCGCCGCCGGGCATGCGATCGCCGCCGCCGATCGCCATGCCGAGCAGGCCGGGCCACCGCCGCCCGACGATCCACCGGGCGAGCGCAACGCGGCCCGGCAGGTCGCGCTCTTGCGGGCCAGCGCGCTGGTGCAACGCGGCACCACGCTGCTCGAGGTCTTCGCCGCCGCCACCGACGACGCGCGGCGCGACCCGGACCGTATCCCGGACCACCTGCCGCCCGACCCCGGCGACGCGGTCCGCGTGCTGACGCAGGCCGCCGACCTGTTGACTCCCCTCGTCGAGCGCGACCACGGCGACTTCGAAACCGCGGCGCTGCTCAGCTCGACGCACGGCTCGCTGGCCGTCGCGTTGGAGTCCGACGGCCGCGTCGACGACGCGTTCCCGCACCTCCGCGCGGCCCTCGCATTCGCCGAGCGCGTCGCTCGCGCCCGCCCCGACGACCTCCGCGCGATCTCGACGCTCGCGTTGGCCAACAACACGCTCGGCCACCACTACGCGACCACCGACCGGCTGCAGGATGCCTGGGCGCACCACCAGGAGTCGCTGCGGCTCAACGGCGAGCTGGTCCGCCTGGACGGCGACGATCCGTACTGGCAGTACTGCCTCGCGACCGATCACGAGAACCTCTGCGACCTCGCCGACCGCCTCGGCCGCAGCGAGCTCGCGCTCGAGCACGCACGCCAATGTGCCGCGATGCGCGCCCGTGTCACCGCCGGCCGTGACGTGCCGCGCGAGTGGCGCGTCCAGCACGCCGACGCGCTCCGCGACGTCGCCGAGATGGCGCTCGACGCCGGCCTCGTGGACGAGGGGCTCGCTTCGTACGGCACGATGCGCGAGGTGCTCGGAGAGCTCGTCGCCGAATTCGGCGACGAGGACTCGTTGTTCCGCTTCGCCGACGGGCTGCTCGTCTACGGCTACGCCCTGGAGGAGCAGCACCGCTGGGACGACGCGCTCGATGCATTCCTGCGCGCGCTGCAGACCGACGAGCGACTCATCGCGTCGCGACCCGAGGAGACGCGCTGGCACGCCAACGCCGCCCACTGCCACCTCTGCGCGGCCCTCGTGCTCCTCGAGAAGGACGATCCCCAGCGCGCCGACCTGCACGCGCAGGCCGGCCTGGCGATCCTGCAGAAGCAGCTCGAAACGCACCCCGACGATCCAGGCCTGCTCCGCGACCTCTCGCACTTCCACACCGAGCTCGCCGCCGTCTACGGCAGGCTCGAGGACCTGCCCGAGAGCATCCGCCACTACGCCGCCGCCGAGCGCGTCGACTCGCGCCTCGTGCAGCAGGACGACGCCGACCACGAGAGCGTCGCCTCGCTCGCGTTCGTCTACGACTCGCTGGCAGGCGCGCACGAGCGGCTCGGCGACTTCTCCGAGGCCGCGCGCTACGGCGAGCTGGCGATCCGCACCGAGGAGCGCCTCGTCGCGCTCGATCCCGAGAGCGTGCCGTACCAGACCCGGCTCGTACAGGCGCTGCTCAACCTCGCCAATACCCATCTCGGCGACGGTGCGCCCGACGCGAGCATGCGCGCCCTGAAGCGAGCATCGACGCTGGCCGCCCGGCTGGCCCGGCTGGTGCCGAAGGACGAGGAGGTCGCCGCGCTCGGCGCGCAGATCGAGCGCGCGATCGGCGAGACGTACCGCGACCTCGGTGATCGCGCCGAGGCGGAGGCCTGCCTGATCCGCTCGACGACGCGGCTGGCTGCGCTCGTCGCGCGCTCGAGCGAACCGCTCGCGTGGTACTCGGCGCAGGCCGAGAGCCTCGAGGCGCTCGGTGAGCTGCGGCTCGACCTCGATCGGCCCGCCGACGCGATCGACAGCCTGCGGCTCGCGCTGGAGCGGCGGCTCGCCCTCGCGAGCGCCGAGCCGCTCGACGCCGCCGCCGGCCGCGAACTCGGACGCACCCACGAGACGCTCGCCGAAGCGCTCGAGGCGGTCGGCGACTTCGGCGGCGCCAACCAGCACCGCGCGCAGGCCGCCCGGCTGTTCGAGCGCTACGGCGACGACGGTTGACCGCCGCACCCTGCGCGCGTCACTCGGGGTCGCGCCAGCCCTCGTCGCCGATCGGGTAGCGCGGGCCCGTGAACGCCTCGCGCGGATCGGGCGCCGGCGCCTCGGGCTCCTCCGGACTCGCCTTGCGCAGCGCCTTGCCGCCGAAGCCGACGAACTCGATCTCGATCTCGAGCCGCACGCCCTCGGCGAGCCGCACCAGCTCGTGGAATCGCCGCGCGAGCGCAGCCCGCAGGCGCCCACTGGCGTCGTGGATCGCCGCATTCTCGGGCGCCTGGAACTGCGCGCGCAGGAAGATCCGCTTCAGCCCGGGGGTCGCGTCGACGCTGACACGCACGCGGCTGATCTCGTCGAGCGCCTCGCCCGCGGCCCGCAACCCGGTCTCGAGCGCGTCCCGGGCGATCCGCAGCGGACCGCCCGGCCCCTCGCTGACGACGTGCGACGGCGGCCCTTGCGGGCGACCGCCATAGACGAGCCACAGGAAGTCGGCGACGACCAGCGCCACCGCGTAGAGCGCCACCACCCCGAACGTCGTGCTGCCGCTGACCGCGACCCGGAACACGCCCGGGCCGCTCTGGACGCTGCCGCTCGCGGCATCGGGAGCGAGGTAGATCGCGAGCACGAGGATGGCGCTGGCGACGGCGGCGGCGACGTTCGCCGCCAGGAGCAGCCGTCCGATCCAACCGATCCCCTTCGCGCCGCGCACCTCGCCACCCGCGTCCTGCTCGCTCACTTCTGGCCGAAGAACCTGTCGACGAAGCCGGTGTCGACCTCGCCATTGATGAAGTCCGAGTGCTCGAGCACCCGCCGGAACAACGGCGTCGTCGTGCGGATGCCCTCGATCACCAGCTCGTCGAGCGCGCGCCGTGCGGTCGCCAGCGCCTGGCGCCGCGTCGGCCGGTGCACGACCAGCTTGGCGACCATCGAATCGTAGTGCGGCGGCACCCGGTAGCCCTGGTAGGCGTGGCTGTCCCAGCGCACGCCGGGGCCGGCCGGCGGGATCAGCGTCTCGATCAGACCGGGCGACGGCTTGAATGCGTGATCCGGGTCCTCCGCGTTGATGCGGAACTCGATCGCGTGTCCGCGCTGGACGACGTCCTGCTGCGTGAACGACAGCCGCTCGCCAGCCGCGATCCGGATCATCTCCTGGATCAGGTCGAAACCCGTGACCTCCTCGGTCACCGGGTGCTCGACCTGGATGCGCGAGTTCACCTCGATGAAGTAGAAGTTGCCGTCGCGATCGAGCAGGAACTCGACGGTGCCCGCCGACTCGTAGCCGGCCGCGTGCGCGAGGCGGACCGCTGCCTCACCGATCTGCGCGCGCTGCTCCGGCGTCAGGATGGGGCACGGGCTCTCCTCGACCAGCTTCTGGTGCCGCCGCTGCAGCGAGCAGTCGCGCTCGCCGAGATGCACGATGTTGCCGTGCTGGTCGCCGAGGATCTGCACCTCGACGTGCCGCGGCCGGTCGAGCAGCTTCTCGATGTAGACGGTGCCGTCCTTGAACGCGGTCTCGGCCTCCGCCTGCGCGGCGTGGAAGCCATTGATCAGGCTGACGTCGTTGTGCGCGACGCGCATCCCGCGCCCGCCGCCGCCCGCCGCCGCCTTGATCAGCACCGGGAATCCGATCGCGCGAGCGACCTGCAGGGCCTCCTGCTCGCTGCGCACCGGTCCGTCCGAGCCGGGCACGTCGGCGACGCCGGCCTGCCGCGCGATCTCCTTCGCCCGCACCTTGTCACCGACCGCCGCGATCACGGCCGGCGGCGGCCCGACGAACTTGATGTTGCACGACTGGCAGACCTCGACGAAGTGGGCGTTCTCCGACAGGAAGCCGTAGCCCGGGTGGATCGCCTCGACGTCGGCGATCTCCGCCGCCGCGATCAACGCGGGCACGTTCAGGTAGCTGCCGGAGCTCGCCGCGGGACCGATGCAGACGGTCTCGTCCGCATAGCGCAGGTGCAGCAGGTCGCGGTCCGCCTCGGAATACACGGCGACCGTCTCGATGCCGAGCTCGCGGCAGGCCCGCATGATGCGGAGCGCGATCTCGCCCCGATTCGCGATCAGGAGGCGTCGGAACACGGCTCAGTCCACCTCGATGACGAACAACGGTTGGCCGAACTCGACCGGCTCGCCGTTCTGGACCAGGATCTCGACGACGCGCCCCTCCATCTCCGCCTTGATCTCGTTCATGACCTTCATGGCCTCGAGGATGCAGAGCGTCGAGTCCTGACCGATCTGATCGCCGACGCGCACGTACGGGTCGGCCTCGGGTGACGGCGAGCGGTAGAACGTCCCCACCATCGGTGACTTGAAGATCTGCCGGCGCCCATCGTCGACCGCGGGCGTCGCCGCCGGCTCGCTGCCCGGCGCGCCGCTGCCGACGCTCGCCGCGACCGACAGCGCCGGTGCGCCCAGCGGCCCAGCGAGCGCGGCCGGTGCCGGATAGCCGGCGACGACCGTCGCGGGGCGCTCCTCGCGCAGCCGGACGCGCAGCTTGCTGCCGCCGTCCTCGAGCTCGACCTCGACCGCGCCCGCCGCGACCATCACGTCGATCACGCGCTGGATCTCGGCGACGCGGTCGAAGCGCGCGGCACCCTTCGCACCGCCGGCCTTCGCACCGCCGGCCTTCGCACCGCCGGCCTTCGCACCGCCGGCCTTCGCACCGCCGGCCTTGGTCGCGCCGCCCTTGGTACCGCCACCGCCGCCCCTCGCTCCCGCGGCCTTCGCGCCGCTGTCCTTGGCAGCCGGGCTCTTCGCGGCCGCGGACCCGCCGCCGCCGCGCTTGGCGCCGTTCGCCGTCGACGTGGACCGCGAGGCAGCGCGCGCCGCCGTCGCCTTGCTCTTCGTGGACTTCCTGGCAGCCATGGTTCTGTGGGGCCGGGCCGAGTCGGCCGGCGGGTTCCGGGGGCGCCGCCCGCCGACGTCCGTCCTCCCGGCCCGATTCCCGAGGGCCGCGCGCGGGAGGAGCGTCGAGCGAGCGGAGGATCAGCGCGGCACTGTACGGTCCGGCCGATCCACGTCACGGCTTTTCATGGCCTTCACGTCGCCACGAACCACTGCTGCCACCGGACTTGGCGAGCAGCTCGACCGGCCCGATCCGCACGTCGCGACGCACCGCCTTGCACATGTCGTAGACCGTGAGCGCGGCGACCGCAGCGCCGGTCATCGCCTCCATCTCGACCCCCGTCGCGCCGACGCAGCGCGCCTCGACGACGATCTCGAGGCGGTCCGCGCCGAGCGGCGCGAAGCGCACCTCGATGCCGCTCAGCGCCAGGCCGTGGCACAGCGGGATCAGCCGCGGCGTCTCCTTCGCAGCCTGGATCGCGGCGACCTTCGCGACCACCAGCGCGTCGCCCTTCGGGAGCTCGCCGCGCAGCAGCCGGTCGCGCAGCTCCGCACCGAGCTCGACGACCGCCCGCGCCGCCGCGCGCCGGTCCGTCGCCGGCTTGTCGCCGACGTCGACCATCCGGGCGCGCCCCTCGGCATCGAGATGGGACAGGGCGGGAGCCTCGGCGTCGCGGGAGTCCTGGGGCTGCGAGTCCATCGTGACGGGACACATCCGAATCCCGACCGGCACTCGCGCCGAACGGGGCTCGGAGCGTATCACAGCCCGGCCGGTCGGCCCCGCGGTACCGCGAGGCCTGCGCGCCGGCACCTTCCCGCGCCCGGATGCTTCACGAGACCCCTGCTGCGGTCACGCAACTCGCTGGCTGGCGTCGTCGTCGAGCCGAACCCGCGCTCGACGTGTCGCCACGACCCGCCGGCCCGCGGGGCCGACTCGACGGGTCGCCGGCCGGCGGCTCGCGCGACCTCGCGACGGGATCTCGCGAATCATCCGGGCTAGATTGAGCCCCCCAGCGAAGTCGCGTTCCGGTCCGGACGGTCCGTTGGCCGATCCGGCTGACGGGTCCCCGTCCGGGATCCGACCCCATCTGGAGTCCACATGCAGTTCACGACGACCCGGCTCGTCCTCTCTGCCGTCCTGTCCCTGGCGGTGTTCGCCGCCCGGTCGCCCACCCAGACGGAGCTGGAGCGGCAGGTCGCGGGCCTCGTCGCGCGCGCCGACGCCGCCGGGCTCGACGCCGCCTGGGCGACGGCGCTCGACATCTCCGAGCTCGAGGCGAGCGAGGACGCGCTGGTCCGCGCGATCGCGCAGGCCGCCGAGCGCAGCGGTCCGGTCGGCCGCGTCACCGCGGCAGCGGCCGTGCGCGCGGTCGCCGACGGCGAGGCCTTCGGCAAGGAGATCCTCGCGATCGTCCGGCCCGTGCTCGACGCCAAGGACCCAGCGGTGCAGGTCGCGGCGCTGTCGATCCTCGGCGACGAGCAGCTGTTCAACCAGCGTCTCGAGCCGGAGATCCGCGAGCTGTTCCGCGCCCGCGTCGAGGACGAGCTGGCCGATCCGCTGACGCGCGTCGAGGCCGCGCACGGGCTGTTCGGCATCGGCACCGAGGTGGAGCGGCTGACCAGCAAGCGCACGCTGACCGACTTCCTGCGCTCCCGCGACGACCGCCTGCGCGTGCAGGCGGCGCTGGCCCTCGCCGATCTCGGCACCGACTCGACGAGCCCGAGCTGGGCCGTGCTGCGCGAGGTCGCGACGCGCCCGAACGCCGACGGCCGCCTCGCGCGGAGCTACCTGGCGCTCGAGCGCGAGCGGCGGATGTTCCAGAGCCGGTTGCTCGAGCTGACGCGCGACGGTGAGCCGCAGGCGGGGCCCTCCGACGATCGCTTCGCGAAGCTCCGCGAGCTGATGCTCACCGCGCTCGCCCAGCACGTGCGCGGTGCGTCGTTCGACGAGAAGGACATGATCGAGGCCGCCGCGAAGGGGCTGATGGAGTCGCTCGACCAGCACTCGGCCTACTTCACGTCGGACGAGTTCCAGCGGTTCTTCTTCGACCTGAACCGCGAGTACGGCGGCATCGGCGCCTACGTGAACTTCGACCGCGACAACGTCTTCTCGATCGTGCGACCGATCTACTCGGGCCCGGCCTACGGCGCCGGCCTGCGCTCCGGCGACAAGATCCTCGAGGTCGACGGCTGGGAGACCGCCGGACACACGTCGGAGGAGATCATCGCACGCCTCAAGGGCGAGCCGAACACGTCCGTCGTGCTCAAGATCATGCGCCCGGGACTGCAGGAGGCGCAGGACGTCTCGATCACCCGTGCCGAGATCCAGGTGCCGTCGGTCAGCTACGAGATGCTGCCGGGCGGCGTCGGCTACGCGGAGATCCTCACCTATGCGCAGGGCACCGCCGCCGAGCTGCGGCAGGCCGTCCGCGAGATGCAGGCTCGCGGAATGAAGGCGCTGGTGCTCGACGTCCGCAACAACACCGGTGGCTACCTGCTGGCGGCCCGCGACGTCGTCGAGCTGTTCGTCAAGCCGCGTGAGCTGGTCGTCTTCACGCAGGGGCGCGACCCGCGCGATCGCCAGGAGTACCGCACGCGACCCGGGCGGCAGATCGCGACGGACCTGCCGCTCGCCGTGCTCGTCAACGAGTACACCGCGTCCGCGGCCGAGATCACCGCCGGCGCGCTGCAGGACCTCGGTCGTGCGGTGATCATCGGCGACCGCACGTTCGGCAAGGGCAGCGTCCAGCAGCTGCTGCCGCTTCGCTCCGAACCGCCGGAGGAGTACCGCGACGAGAACGACAACGGCATCCACGACGACTGGGAGCCGTACGAGGACCGCAACGGCAACGGCAAGTACGACGTCGGCCCCCGCATGAAGCTGACCGTCGCGCGCTACCACCTGCCGAGCGGGCGCTGCATCCACAAGGACATCGACAAGGACGGCAAGATCCTCAACCCCGACTGGGGCGTGCAGCCCGACATCGCGATCGAGCTCCGCGAGGTCAGCCTGAAGGACGCGTGGAAGAACGCGGAGATCTTCGACCTGTTCCAGAAGGGCGCGTTCCGCACCTACGCCGAGAACCTCGTGAAGTCGCAGCCCGAGCTCGCGCTGCAGCTCGCCGACTCGGACGGCGGCTCGACGGCGCGCTACCCGGACTTCGACGCCTACTACCAGGGGCTCGACACGAAGCTGTCCCCCGACGACGTCCGCCGCTGGGTGCGCTACCTGTTGCGCGACCTCGTCGCGGACCTGCGCGGCAAGGCCTACCCCGGTGGGCGAGCGGTCGGTGACTACCAGGAGGACCAGCAGCTGCAGCGCGCGATCCTGGATCTGTTGAAGAAGGCCGGCGGTGACGCCCGCCAGGTGCCCGAATACGCGCCGGTGCTCAAGGTCGACGAATCGACCACGGCGGCGAAGGACGAGTGACGCGCGCGGCGAGTCAGCCGCGCGCGAGCCGCTGCACCTGGGGCAGCAGGTATTCGGCGAGCACGATCTTGAGCACGATCGTCAGCGGGATCGCGAGCAGCGCCCCGAACGCGCCGAACAGCGCCCCCCAGAAGAACACGCAGAACAGCACCGTCAGCGGGTGCAGCGACACGCCCTCCTTCATGACCCAGGGCGTCAGCACGAAGTTCTCGAGCGCCTCGCACGCGACGTAGGCGATCGTGACCCAGACGAGCTGCAGCGGACCGGGCAGATCGACGAGCGACACGCCGATCGCCAGCAGCCAGCCGATCAGCGGACCGACCAGCGGCAGCACCGACAGGGCACCGGACGCCATGCCGACGACCCATGCGTAGGGCGCTCCGATCGCCCAGAGACCCGCGGAGATCAGCAGCCCCTTCAGCAATGCGATGACCACCCGGCCGCGCAGGAAGGCCGCCATGCCGGCGTGGATCGCGTTGAGCACCCGCAGCGTGCGCTCCCGATCCGCGCTCGGCAGCAGTGCCTCGGCCTGCTTCCACAATCCGGGCAGCTCGAGCATCAGATAGAACGTGTAGATCGGCGTCAGCAGCAGCGCACCGACGATCTCGACCCAACCGAGGAACTCGCGCAGCACGAGGCCGAGCGTGGTCGCCAGCGGCCCGACCATGTTGGTCCACGTGCGCGGGTCACGGATCCGCTCGCCGAGCTCGCCTTCCTGCAGGTTGCCGAGCTGCTGGTTGATCAGCCCGGTCAGGGTGTCGACGCTGCGCTTCACGAGCCCGTTCGAGTCGGCCATCAACGCGTCGAGGAGCGAGTTCGCCTGCAGTGCGACGACGGCGACGAGCAGCGCGCCGATCAGCAGCGCGAGCGCGAACACGACGCAGACCGACAGCGTGCGCTTGTAGCCGCGCGCGCACAGGTGCTGGACGACGGGCTCCAGCACGTAGGCGATGCCGAGCGCAGCGAACAGCGGCCCGAACACCTCCCGCAGGAGATACATGACGCCGATCGCCGCGAGCGCGACCGAGCCGACGATCCAGGCGGTTCGCGAGGCGCCACCGCGGGGCGTGCGAGGAGCGTCGAAGGTCACGGCGAGGCCCTCCTGAGCAGGCTGCGCGCGAGCGCGCCCGGCCGCGGAGGCGGACGATCACACCGCGCGCGAGATGTGCGCGAGACGATCGCGGAACAGCTCCGCGAACGCCAGATCGAAGTCGTAGGCGTCCGCGAAGTCGAGCCGCGAGTCGTCGGCGCGGCGGCTCAGGAGCCCGATGTCGATCAGATTGAACACGATCTCTCCGAAGTCGTCCGTGCTGCGCACGCCCCAGCGGCGGAACACGAGCGGCGCCATCGGGCCGAACTGCTGCGCTCCGAACTCGCGGATGCCGTCGAGCAGTTCGCGACCGCCGACGTGTCTCTCCTCGCCGGTCAGACGATCCTTGCCGAGGTGCACGAGCGTGTGGTCGAGCGCCTCCAGCACGAAGTCGTAGGCATCCCGCGCGAACCGCCGGTCGCGCCGCCGCAGCGCCTGGATGCGTTCGTCGATGCCGTCGCTGGCAGTCATGGGGGGATCGGTTCCTGGAGGTCTCGTGCTGATGTGGTGATCGCCCCCCCGGCCTCGCGCAAGCGATCGCCGGCGGGACGCCCGCCACCCGGAAACCGCGTTCCGGACGCCACCCCCCGCCGGCTCGCCGGCGGAGAGCTCCCTGACAGCCCGAGGCCCTTATCGGCCGTCGCTGGAACCGCCTGGAGTCCCGCTGCCACAGGCGCTTCGGGGCTCCCCCCCGACCGCGACGGAAGCACCGCGAAGGTGCGCACCGAAGTCGGACGTCGGGTGTCTCCGTCCAACGCGATGCGGCAGCGACCCGTCGGTCTGCGGCGGCGCGACGCGATGTCCGGAGACGACGCCAGCCGGTGCCCCGACGTCCCCGGGCAGCGCGTGCGCCGCGCCGGGACCCGACGGATTCCGACTGACCGACCCGAGAGCCTAGTGGGCTGGCCAGGTCCCCGCAACTGCGGAAGCCGCGAGCCCACGGTCCCGGCCGGCGGCAGAATGCCCGGATGAACGCGATCGCGGAGATCCAGGTCGTGCCGCTCGGCGTCGGCGTCTCGGTCCGCAAGGAGGTCATGCGCGCGCACGCGCTGCTGCAGGAGGCCGGCCTGACGGTCCAGCTGCACGCCTACGGCACCAACGTCGAGGGGGACCTCCAGCAGATCCTCGACGCGATCCGCCACGTCCACGAGACCCTGCACGCCGAGGGCGTGCCGCGCCTCGCGACGAACGTCAAGCTCGGCACCCGCATCGACAAGCCGCCGACCCTCGCCGGCAAGCTCGCGCCGGGCGGCTGATTCGAACAGCACCCCGCCCGGTTCCGCCGGCCGGCTCACCAGTCGGCCGGGCCGGCCTCCGGCTCGCGGTCGCGCAGGCTCGCCAGCACACCCTCGAGCGCGACTGCCGCCGGGATGCCGACGGCGACGTCGCCCTCCGCCGCGAGCGCAGCTTCCAGTGCGGCGAGCGCCCAGGTCGCGGCCGGCGCCGCATACAGGGCTGCGCCCGCCTCGGCGGCGGCCGCCAGCGCCGCGCGGCGCAGCCGGCGGCGCAGGCACCACAGCACCGCGCCGAGGCGCTCTTCCGTGGCGGTGCGGCCGGTCGCGCCCTGCAGCAGCTCGCGCGCGGCCGCGCCCGGGTCGTCGGCCGGCTCGGCGAGGAAGCGGCCGAGGCGTTCGTCGAGCGCGCGCAGCTCCGGCTGCAATGCGCGGCGGGCCAGGCCGAGCGAGCCCTGCGCATCCTGCAGCAGGTCCGCGATCGCCTCGACCTCGAGCCCGGCGAGCTCGGCGCCGAGCGCGCGGCGCAGCAGGTCGTCGGCGAGCGGCAGGATGCGTGCCTGCGTGCAGCGCGAGCGGATCGTCTCGAGCAAGGCCTCCGGCCGGCTGGTCGCCAACAGCAGGAACGTCGCCGCACCCGGCTCCTCGAGCGTCTTCAAGAGGGCGTTCTGGCCCTGCTCGTTCAGGCGGTCGGCCGGGTCGATCAGCGCGACGCGCGCGCCGGCCTCGACCGGCGCGCGCTCGAGGACCGCCGACAGCTCGCGGATCGCGTCGACCGGGATGTCCTGGCGGTCCTCGGGCAGCGCGACGACGTGCAGGTCGGGATGGGCAGCACGCGCGACGCGACGGACGGCGGGCGCATCGTCGGGTAGCTCGCCGCACAGCAGGTCGCGCGCGAGCCAGCGCGCCGCGAGGGTCTTGCCGCTCCCCGGCGGTCCGATCAGCAGCACCGCGTGGTGCAGCGTCCGGGCGCGCGCCGCACGCCGCAGCCGGGCGAAGTCCTCGCCCTGCCCCAACAGCTCCGCCAGCTCCGTCACGGCGACCCGCTCACGTCAGCTCCAGTCGGTCGTGCTCGACGCCCAGCGCGTCGAGCCGCTGCGCGACCCGCGCCCGCAGCGACCTCCACACCGACTCCGGCGTGCCCGACGCGTCGATCGACGCGATCGCGTCGGGCCCGAGCAGCTCGGCCGCCCAGCCACCCGGCGCTGCGACCTCGCGATACGCCGCGGCGACGCGCGCCTGATAGTCGACGCCGCGCGCCTCGATGCGATCGAGCGGGCGCCGGCCGATCCGCGCGACGGCGAGCCGTGCTGGCACGTCGAGCAATGCGAGCAGATCGGGCCGCGCGTGCTGGTGGGCTGCCGCGGTCGCGGCGCGGAACGAGATCGCGTCCGCCGGCGGCTCGGAGGCGACGCACTGGTAGGCCCAGGTCGACGCGAAGCAGCGCTCGCTGACGACCGCAGCACCCCGCGCGAGCGCGGGCGCGATCGTCCGCTCGACGAGCTCGCGGCGCGCCGCGCTGAACAGCAGCGCCTCGGTCGTCGCGTCGAGGGTACCGGTCTCGGGCGACAGCAAGAGCCGCCGCAATACCTCGGCGACCGGCGTCGAGCCCGGCTCGCGAACGTGCAGGACCTCCGCGAATCCACCCTCGAGCCAGCGACACAGCAGCGCTGCCTGTGTGGTCTTGCCACAGCCGTCGACGCCGTCGATCGCGACGTAGAAGCCGCGGCGAGCGCTCACAGCATCCCCTCGAGGTCGCGGCGCTGCTCCGCGTCGTTCTCGAGCTCGTCCGTCAGCGACCGGATCGAGTAGCTGATCGCCGCGCGCGTCCGCCCCAGGTAACGACCGACCTCCGCTCGGCTCAGACCGGACCGCACACACAACCACGACAGCACCTTCCGCGCGTGGCTGACCACGCGCCGCTGGCTCTGCCCGACCAGCTCGTCGGCCGGCACGCCGAACTTCTCGGCGACGCGGTCGCGCACCCGCTCGAACGCGCTGCGCGGATCGATCAGCTGGAAGTAGTGGTCGCGCAGCTGCGGCTGCGCGTTCCGCTCGAACAGCCACGCGCGCTTCAGCTCCGGATAGCTACCGCGCACCTCCCGCGCGAGCCGCTCGATCGGGTCGGCGCGACCGTTCTGCGAGCGCGGGCCCTCGAGCGCGCGCAGGTAGGCGAGCCGCGCGTCGTGGCTCGGCAGTTCGAGGCGCACGACGAAACCGGCGAGCAGCCAGGTGGCGAGCGACGGGTCGCAGTCGCGCAGCTCGTGCGGGTGGTGCCGGGAGGCGAGCACCGTCACGAGATCCCGTTCGGCGCGGAGCTCGAGCACCTTGGCGAGCTCCCGCTGGATGCGCTCGTGCCCGGCGATGCGGTGCAGCTCGTCGATCACGAGGTCGGCGTCGCCCGCCAGCTCCGCGCGCAGGCCCTCGACCCGATGCTCGCGGAACGCGCTCTGGAACGCGCGCACGAGCCCTTCGCCGTCGAACCACGCGACGCGCTGCCGTCGCGCCGACCGCCACCAGGCGAGCAGGAAGGTCTTGCCGGTGCCGCGCGGACCGTGGAACAGGAACTGCGTCGACGGCAGCTCCCGACCTTCGAGGAGCGCCCGCAACGCCAGCCACGCGGTCCGGTTGCTCGGATCGACGATCGGCCGGCTCGGTCCGACCTCGACGTCGGCGATCAGTGACGCATCGGGCCGCGCCTGGATCGAGACGCCGACCCGGGTGCCGAACTCGCGCGACAGCTCCGCCTCGAGCAGCTCGCTGTGGAACTGCTGAACCCGTTCGGCCACGAGCCGGCTCGGCGCCTCGAGGTAGAACACGCCGCGCTCCATCGCGAGCGGTCGCAGCACCGCCAACCAGCTCTCGAACACCGCAGCGCCGACGCGCCCCCGCAGTGCGGGCTCGATGTTCTTCCAGGTCGAATCCAGCAGGGCCTGCATCGCGAGCAACGCGAGACGGTACTGCCGCCCCGGGACAGCGACAAGACACAGCCCGGCGCCGTCAGCGCTCGAGCAGCCGTCGCGCGCGCTCGGCCGCATCGCTGTCCGGCGCCTCCCGGAGCGCGCTCTCGAGCTGGTCGCGCGCGCGGTCCTCGCGGCCGAGTCGACGCAGCACGCCGGCGAGCGTGACCCGCACCTCCGCCTGGCTGGCGAGGAACTCCGGCGAGTCGGCGCGCAGCACTTCGGTGGGCGGCTTGCCCAGCTGGTCGCGGTCGAGCTCCGGCAGCACGGCGAGCGCGACCTCGAGCTCGCGGACCGCGTCCTGCAGCCGGCCGAGCGCGACGTAGGCGTCGCCGAGCCGCACGTGCACGTCGCGCACGAACGGATCGATCTGCACGGCCTCGTCGAGCAGCTCGGCCTCCTGCGCGCGGTCGCCCGCGTCCCGCGCGAACGCGGCGAGCTGCCGCCGCGGCGCGAACGCCCGCGCGGTCCGCCGGCAGAACGTGCGCAGCTCCATCATCGCCTCCGCGGTGCGGCCCATCTCTTCGTAGAGCCTGGCGAGCACCAGCTCGGGCGCCGTCCCCTGATCCGTGCAGTCGGGCCAGCAGCGCTTCGCGAGCTGCAGCTGCTGGATCGCACCGTCGCGGTCGCCCTGCTGACGCAGGATGTCCGCGTAGCGGATCCGTGAGTCGAAGTCGTCGGCGCCCGCCGCGAAGCCCTTCTCGTACAGCGCGGCAGCCTCCGGGAGCCGCCCCTCCTGCCGCCGCATCTCCGCGCGCACGAGCTGGATCTCGGGGTGCTCGGGATCGCGGCGCACCACCTCGCGCACGTGGGCTGCGGCGTCGACCAGCACGCCGCGCTGCACGAAGTGCCACGCGAGCTTCACGTGGGACTCGACGTCGTCCGGGTCGCGCGCGATCTGCACGAACATGCGGTCCACGCTCGCACCGTCGAAACGCGGCACGATCCGCAGCTCCGCGAGGTGCTGCTTCCACAGCCAGGCGCGGAACCGGCGGTCGAGCTCCTCGGTGTCGAAGCCGAGCACGTCCTCGACGATCTGCTCGCTCGATCGATCCTGCGCGTAGCCGCGCAGCAGCGCGAGGACCTTGTCGAAGCCGTAGGTGTCGCTGAGGTAGGTGACGATCTGGCCACCGAGGTAGTAGCCGAACAGGATCCGCGGTCCCCGGAACAGCTGGTTCATCAGCCGCACCGGCGGGATCTGGCCGTTGTGCCAGGCGTCGAGCAGCTCCCGATCCATGCCGCGCTCCCACGCCGGGTTGCGCGCGCGCTCCTCGTGCACCGAGAAGCCCTCGGTCAGCCAGCGCGGCACGCGGTGCGCGCTCAATGCGAGCGTCAGCACGTGCGTGTACTCGTGCCAGACCGTCGCCGTCCACATGAAGTCGTTGCGGCGCAGATCCGGATCCTGCGGTGACACCAGCGTGATGAACGGGCCGAAGCACGCGCCGAGAGCCGTGAAGCCGCGGAAGCCGATCGTGCGCACCGAGAAGTCGTCCCACCGGTGCAGCACCTCCACGCGCGTGCGCTCCTCCGGGATCAGGCCGTACTTCGCGCCGAGCACGCGGCGGGCCTCCTCCTCGTACGGCACCAGGTAGCGCTCCAGTACCTCGCGGTCGGCACGGTGCAGCAGGAACACGAAACCCTCGCGCTCGACCCGCTCGTACTCCTCGTCGAGCAGCTCCTGCACGGCGATCATGTTGTTGCGCCACGGATCCACGTAGCCGGGCTCGAGCTCGCGCGCGCGCAGCAGGAGCTTCTGCCCGTCCTCGCCGCGACCGCTGTAGATCAGCGCCTTGGCGAGACCCTCGATGGCGTCGACGTCGGCGGGGTCGCGCTGCCGCGCGCGCTCGTAGTGCTCGACCGCGTCCCCGAACCGGTAGAGCGACACCAGCCGGTCGCCGAAGGCGACGTCGACGCCGTCGAACCCCGGGTCGACGGCCATCGCCAGCTCGCGGAACCGCCGGGCACCGTCGTCGTCGCCGCGCAATGCCGCGACCACCGCGCGCTGCGCGAGCACGCGCTTGTCGCGGGGATTGACGCGCAACGCCTGATCGAGCACGGCCGTGCCCTCCTGGAAGCGCCGGTCGTCGATCAGCGACACGCCCTTCTCCAGCAGCGCCGGCACGCTGCGCGGATTGACGCCCAGCGCCCGCTCCAGGTACTCCGCCGTCCTCGCCGGGTCGAGCCGGATGTTGATGCTGCGGATCCGGTAGAGCAGCACCAGCGCCTCCTCGACCTCACCGTTGCGCTCGAGCACGTCCTGGAGCAGCGACTCGCCGCTCTCGGCGCCCTCCCATTCCCCGAATGCCACGAAGCGCAGCTCGGCGAACAGCACGCGCGACGGCGCGTGGTCGGGGTCCGCCTGGATCACGTCGCGCAGCAGGACCGAGGCGCGCTCGATGTTGCGTCGGCCGCCGAGCTTCGTCAGCGCCCGCGCCGCCAGGTAGCGCACCTCGGGCGTCGCCTCCGGACCGATCGCGGCCGCGACCCCGTCCAGGCGCGCGCGCCCTTCCTCGCGCCGGCCGGTCTCCAGCAGCAGCTCGCCGAGCCTGACCTGTGCCTCGACCGACGCCGCGCCGTCGGACCGCGTCGCAAGGTCGCGCAGCTCGCGCTCGGCGCGCTCGTAGTCGCCGGTCCGCGTCAGCGCCTCGCACAGCCGCAGCCGCACCGCGGTACTGCTCGCCAGCTCTGCGGGCAGCTGGTCGCTGGCCGCGACGACCGCCGGGTAGTCGCCCTGCCGCAGGTCGATCTCCAGCAACATCGCGCGGCACGCCGCCGCGGTCTCCGGCCGCGGCGCGTCGTCGCTGCCGCGCATCGACTCCCAGTCGGCCAGCACCTCGTCGCAGAGGGCGCGCGCGCGACCGAGCTCGCCCCGCACGAGGTAGCGCTGGGCCGACTCGACGTCCTCGCCGTACAGCTCGTCGGTGCCCTGCGCGGCGGCGTGGGCCTCGGGCAGCAGGGCGACCAGGAGCGCGGCGAGCAGGCGACCTCGGAACGGCGACACGCAGAGCATCCGCCCAGCGTGCCCGACGGGGTGGCGGTCCGTCCAGTCGGCGGCGCCGGCCCCGGGGACCGGCCGCCCGTCACAGCCCGAATTCGCGGATCTTGCGGTACAGCGTGCGCTCGGAGATGCCGAGCGAGCGGGCGGCCTGCACGCGGTTGCCGGCGGTCGCCGCGAGCGTCACGCGGATGTGGTTGCGCTCGACCTCCTCGGCCGTGCGGCCGACGAGGAACTCCCAGCCCTCCCCCTCCGGCGTGGCGGTCGCCGGCGCGATCTCCGGCGGCAGGTCGGCGACGGTCAGGATGTTGCCGCGCGCGCGGACCACCATGCTCTCGATCGCATTGCGCAGCTCGCGGACGTTGCCCGGCCAGTCGTAGTGCACGAGTGCGACCAGCGCGTCGCGATCGATGGACTCGACGTCCTTGTCGTGAAGACGCGCGAATTCCTGCAGGAAATGGCCGGCCAGAACCTTGACGTCTCCGCTGCGCTCGCGCAACGGCGGCAGTCGCAGCGTCACGACCTTCAGCCGGTAGTAGAGGTCACCGCGGAACTCGCCGTCCTGGACCTTCTTCTCGAGGTCGGCGTTGGTCGCCGCGATCAGCCGTACGTCGACCGGCTTCGCCGTGTTCGCGCCGACGCGTGTGACCGCCCGATCCTCCAACACGCGCAGCAGCTTCACCTGCGTCTGGAGCGGCATCTCGCCGACCTCGTCGAGGAACAGCGTGCCGCCGTCCGCATACTCGAACTTGCCCTCGCGGTCGGAGACGGCACCGGTGAACGCACCCTTGACGTGACCGAACAGCTCGCTCTCGATCGTGCCCTCGGCGAGCCCACCGCAATTCAATGCGACGAACCGCCCCGATGCGCGGCGCCCGAGATCGTGGATCGCCCGCGCGACCAGCTCCTTGCCGGTGCCCGACTCACCGAGCAGCAGGACGGTCGCCTGCGTCGGCGCGATCTGCCGGATGCCGTCGAGCAGCCGCACGACCTTCGGATCCTGCCCGACGATGCCGGCGATGCCGTACTGCGCGTCGACGCGCGAGCGCAGCTCCTGGTACTCGACCTCCTTGCGGTGCGCTTCGAGGCACTTGGTGACCTTCGTGCGCAGCTCGGCGAGGTCGATCGGCTTCTCGATGTAGTAGGTCGCGCCGTCGCGCATCGCCTGCACGGCGACCTCGCGAGAGCCGTGTCCGGTCAGGATCACGACACTGCACGCGGGATGGCGCCGCTTCGCCTCGGCGAGCACGGCGAGACCGTCGACCTCCTTCATCTTCAGGTCGGAGATCACCACCGCGTACTCGCGCTCGGCGAGCCGTTCGAGCGCCTCACCACCGCTCGCGGCCGTCGTGACGACGACCGGCAGCGACTCCAGGGCGTCGGCCAACGTCTCGCGCAGCCCGTCGTCGTCGTCGACCAGCAGCACCGGCTCCTTCCTCATGCGCCCTCCTCGCCCGTGCCGGTGTCCGCCTCGCCGACCTCCTCGCCACCGCCGCCGCCGTCGGCCGGCAGCCGGATCGTGAACTGCGTGCCGCGCCCCGGCTCCGAGTCCACCGCGACCGACCCGCCGTGCTGCTCGACGATCCGGCGCACGGTCGGCAGGCCGAGGCCGGTGCCGCTCTTCTTGGTGCTGAAGTACGGCTGGAACGCGCGCTCGAGGACGTCGGGCGGCATCCCGCAGCCGGTGTCGGCCACGACGACCAGCGCGCCCTCGGGCAATGCGCGCGTGCGAACCAGGATCTCGTCACCGTCGCTGCACGCGTCGAGCGCGTTGCGCAGCAGGTTCACGACGACCGCCCGGAGCTGGTCCGGGTCGGCGCGGATCGGGCCGAGCTCGGGCGCGCCGAAGAACCGCACCGCGACGCCTTTGGCGCGGACCTCCGGCCCCGTGAACTCGATGATGTCGAGCAGCATCGCGTTGAGGTCGAGCTCGCGCAGCTGCAGCCGCGGGACCCGCACGTAGCCGAGGAACTGCTCGAGGATCGCCTGCAGGCGCGCGACCTCGGTCTCGACGACCGCCAGCCGCCGACCGATCCGCGGCGGGAGCTCCGCCTGCGCCTCACCGAGATCCTCCTTCACGAGCTGGAGGTTCAGCCGGATCGTCGACAGCGGGTTGCGGATCTCGTGGGCGAAGCCCGCGAACAGCGCGCCGAGCCGCGCGAGCTGCCGGAGCCGAACGCGCTCGGAGACCGCCTCGGAGCGGAGCTTCGACCCGGCCTCGCCCCCCGGAGCGGCCGCGGGGTCCGGCTCGGGCTCACGCCGCTCGTCCGCGCTCGGCACTTGCGATCCGGTCTCGCTCATGGGACCTTGAGGGGCCGCGCGGAGCGCGGGGAACGCCACCGGCGGCCGTGCGACAGGGCCAAGCCGGGCAAGCTACCGGATCCCAACCTCGAGTCAAACGCGCCCATGACGCTGCGACGTGTTCCGGTCCCCCCCGGCCCTCCCGCCGCCGACCTCGCGCGCGAGGCGGCGGCGGCGATCCGCGCCGGGGAGATCGTCGTCCTGCCCACCGAGACCGTCTACGGCCTCGCGGCCGCCCCGGGTGACGAGCGCAGCGTCGATCGGATCCGCGAGCTGAAGGACCGCCCCGCCGAGCTGATCTTCACGCACCACGTCGCGGACCGCAGCGACCTCGACGCGCTGGTCGACCGCGTCCCGCCGCGCGTCGCACGGCTGCTCGACCGCTACTGGCCAGGCCCGCTGACGATCGTGCTGCCGGCCCGCGGCGGCGTCGGCACGATCGGCGTGCGACTGCCCGGTCATGCGTTCACCCGCGCGGTGATCCGCGAGCTCGGCCACAGCCTCTACCTGACCAGCGTCAATCGCAGCGGCCAGCAGCCGCTGGTCGACCCCGACGAGATCGCCGCCCGCTTCGGCGACCGCGTCGACCGCCTCTACGACGCGGGTCGCCCTCCTCTCGAGCAGGCGTCGACCGTCGTGCGCTGGCGCGGCTCCACCGACGCGGAACACAACGGCTCGCCGCCGGACATCGGCGAGCTCGAGATCCTGCGCGAAGGCACGCTGTCGGCGGCCGAGATCCACCGCGCGGCGGCGCGCACCGTGCTGTTCGTGTGCTCGGGGAACACCTGCCGCTCGCCGCTCGCCCAGGCGCTCGCGCGCCGCGCGGCGGCGCGCCGCCTGCACACGACCGACGACCTGGTGCTCGCCCACGGGCTCGACTTCCAGAGCGCCGGCACGACGGCGCAGGAGGACGAGCCGGTCAGCGACGGCAGCCTGGAGTCCGCCCGCGAGGTCGGCCTCGACCTGAGCGCGCACCGTGCGCGGCTCCTGACCGCCGACGCGATCCGCGGCGCCGACCAGGTCTACTGCCTGGCCCCGGCGCACCTGGTCGCGGTGCGGAACCTCGCCCCCGAGCGCACCGACCACGTCGACCTGCTCGACCCGTCCGGCGGCGGCATCCCCGATCCCTACGGCGGCAATCTGGAGATCTACCGACAGACGCGCGACGCGATCGGCCGCGCCGTCGACGAGCGGATCGGCCAGCTGCTCGGCTGAGGCGGACGCTCGCGCGGCGCACTCAGCCGAACACGCGCACGAGGAAGGCCTGCAGAGCCGCCCACGACTGCGCGTCCGCCGCCGCGTCGTAGCCGATCGGAATGCCCGCGGCGGCACCGAGCCGGTCGGCAGCGGGGTTCGTGAAGCCGTGCTTCGCGCCCGGATACTCGTGGAACTCGAGCCGGGCGCCGAACTCGGCCTTCACCGCCGCCACCTGCTCGGCCGGGATCAGCGAGTCCGCCGCACCGTGGCACACCAGCACCTGCGTGTGCACGCGGCCGGGCGTCGTCCGCTCGGCTGCACCGAGCGAGCCGTGGAAGCTCGCGACGCCGGCGAGCTCGGCGCCCGACCGCGCCATCTGCAGCACGACGCCGCCGCCGAAGCAGTAGCCGATCGCGGCGATCCGGGTCGGGTCGACCGTCGGCTGTGCCGCGAGCAGCGCGCGCCCTGCCTCGAACCGCTGCGCTCCGCTCTCCAGTCGGGCGAGGACCGCCTGCATGAACTCCTGCGCCTCGGCCGGGTGCTCGGTGTGCTTGCCCTCGCCGTACATGTCGACCGCGAGCGCCGCGTAGCCGAGCGCCGCCAGCTGGCGGGCCCGCTGCCGGACATACTCGTCGTGCCCCCACCACTCGTGCACGACGAGCACTCCCGGTCGCCGGCCCGCACGCGAACGGTCCCACGCAAGGTAGCCGACGCAATGCGTCCCGTCGGCTGCCGTGTAATGGACCTCCTCGCCGACCACGTCGACCGATGGCGAGACGGTGTCACAGGCGCCGAGCGAGAGACAGCCGAGCGGGAGACAGCCGAGCAGTGCGAGCCGGAGCCACGGTGCCGACCCGATCCGGGAGGTGTGCATGGCGGCATCGTCGGCCGCGGGTCGTCCCCTGTCCAATCTCGTGTCCTGCGGCTGCCGGCACCGATGCGTATCCTCGGGACGGCGCACCTCGGCGCCGTTCGCCTCCCACGATGCTCCGCCCGCTCGCCGTCGCCGCCATCCTGCTCGCCCCGGCGAGCGTCGCCCAGGACCTCGCGCTGGTGCCCTGGCCACGCACCGTCGAGCACCTCGGCGGTGCGATCCGCCTGCCCGCGAGCGGACCCGGGTCCGCGACGCCGGTCGCCATCGACGGGCGCATCGACCCGCAGCTCGGCCCGGAGCGCTACCGCCTGACGATCGACCGCGGCGTCGAGCTGGTCGCCGGCGACGCCCGCGGGCTCGCCTGGGGGCGCGCGACGCTGCGCCAGCTCGCGGCGACCGCGGCTCCGGACCACACCGTCGAGCTACCGCGCCTGCGGATCGACGACGGCCCCGACCTCCCGTACCGCGGCGTGCTGCTCGACGTTGCGCGGTTCTGGCACGACGTCGACGCGCTGCGGGCCGCGATCGACCTGCTCGCGCTCCACAAGGTGCCGTTCCTGCACCTCCACCTGAGCGACGATCAGTCGTTCACGTTCCCATCGCGCACGCTGCCGGCGGTGCCGTCCGTGTTCCCCGACGGCACGCGCCGCCACTACACGCGCGACGAGCTGACTGCGCTGGTCGCCCACGCCATCGAACGCGGGGTCACGCTGGTGCCCGAGATCGACGTGCCCGGGCACGCGAGCCTGCTCGGCCGTGCCTACCCCGACCGCTTCGGCACCGTCGACCCGGCGACCGGCGCGGCGCGCAGCACCGGCGTCGTCAACATGGCGAACGAGCGCGCCTACGCGGCGCTCGACGCACTGCTCGGCGAACTCTGCGACGTGTTCACCGACAGCCCGTACCTGCATTTCGGCGCCGACGAGGTGGCGGCCGGCGGTCTGCTCGGAGTTTCCGAGTACCGGACCTATTGCGAGGCCCACGGCCTGACGAACGCGCTCGCCGGCGACACCGACGAGCTGTACGCCCATTTCATCGCACGCATGTGCGAGCTGATCCGCGGCCATGGCCGCCGCCCCATCGTGTGGGAGGGCTTCCGCGGCACCGGCACCCCGGCTGCCGCGATCCCGCGCGACCTCGTGGTGATGGCCTGGAGCCTCGACACCAATCCGCCCGACCGGCTGGCCGCCGCCGGCTTCGACGTCGTCAACTGCGGCTGGTGGCCGCTCTACCTCGTGCCGACGCAGGGCCGTGCCCCGAGCGCCGCCGACGCCTACGCGTGGCACCCCCGCGAGTTCGGCAACCGCGACAGCCCGCTGCCCGTCGCGACGTTCGCCCCCGACGTCCCGCTGCTCGGCGCACAGCTCTGCCTGTGGGAGCAGACCCCCGACGTCGCGATCCAGCTCCTGCGCACCCGGCTGCCGGCGATCGCGGAGCGCACCTGGACTCCGGATCGTCCGCGGGCGTTCGCCGACTTCGCCAGCCGCGTCGAGCGGCTGGCACCGCTCGTCGACCAGGTGCTGGCGGACGGGCCGCGTCCACCGCCCGACACGCGCGAGCCCTGCTATCGCTACCGCTTCTTCCCCGCTCCGCCGCGGCTGGGTTGGGACGCGATGCCGGACCTCGCGGCGTCGACACCGGCGCGCAGCGGCACGCTCGGTCGCGCGACGCCGGAGCGGATCGCGTCGATCAATGCACGGCTGTTCGCGCGCATCGAGCCGTTCGGTCACGTCGACACGCGCATCCCCGACGCCTTCGAGCCGTATGCGCTGGAGCTGCACGGGCGAGTGCGGGTGCCGACCGACGGACCGCACGAGTTCCTGCTGCGCAGCGACGACGGGCTGGCCGAGCTGTGGCTCGGCGGCACGCGCGTCGCGTGGCGACAGCACCCGGGCTCGCCCGCGCACGACGTCACCCGCGGCGACCTCCGTGCCGGTGTGCACGAGCTGACGCTGCGCTACTTCTTCCGCTCGATCCGCAACGAACTGAACCTCCGCGTGCGCCTGCCGGGCGCCGCCGAGCCCATCGCGTTCGAGGAGCTGCTGCTGCCGCTCGACGCACCCCCCGCCGAGCTCGCGCCGACCCCGCAGCCGTTCGTGGCCGCCACGCCGCCAGCGACGGCGAGCCTGGCGACGGGCCGCCCGGTGCGCTGCTCGGGAGGCACCGAGGGTGCGATGTTGCCGATGCTCGCGGTCGACGGCGATCCGTCCAATGCCTCGGGGTGGCACGCGCATCCCTACCCGCAGTGGCTCGAGGTGGACCTCGGCGACATCCACGCGATCGACCGTGTCCGCGTCGTCACCTACCACGACGGTCACCGCGCCTACCGCTACACCGTCGAGGCGTCGGCGGACGGTGCGACGTGGACGACCGTCGGCGACCACCGCTCCGCGCGCGAGCCCGCCGGTCCCGCCGGTATCGAGGATCGCTTCCCGCCGACCCCCGCACGCTTCGTGCGGGTCGACCTGCTGCACAACACCGCGAACGTCGGCGTGCACCTGAACGAGCTCGCGGTGTGGGCCGACGCCGAGGCGCGCGACCGGACCCCCGCTGGCGCGAGCCTCACGGTCACGCCGGACGCACCCGTCCCGCAACTCCCGGACGGCACCGCCATCCACACGCTGACCTTCGACGCCTCGCTGTCCGCGGCGACGCTCGTCCGCGCCGGCAGCCTGCGCCTCGACGACGGCGCGCTCGTCGACTACCGGCGCACGCCGACGCCGTCGAACCAGACGCTCGCCGCCGACCGCCTGCAGGTCGACGGCACCGTGACCTTGCGCAATGACAATGCGTGGACGCACGACGCGCACCTGCTGCGCATCGCTGCGCCGTTGGCCGGCACCGGCACGGTCGTCATCGCGGGTGACGCCGACGGCGGGGTCGAGCTCACGGCCGACAGCTCCGCGACGTTCGACGGAACGATCCGTGTCGACGGCGGCATGCTGGTCGTCCGCCGCCCGGGCGCGCTCGGCGCCGCGGACACGCGCGTGACGCTGCGCGGGGGCAAGCTGTTCCTCGCGGCGGTCGCGCTGCCGCAGGCCCTGCGCGTCGACGCCGACGCGACGCTGTGGCTCGGTGGCCCGGTGACCCTGACCGGCGGCATCCACCTCGCCGCCGGTGCGACCCTGACGATCGACAGCGGCGGCGGCAACCCGCTCACGTTCGCCGCGCCGGTGACCGGGGCCGGCACGCTGCGCATCGCCGGCGCGGCCGGCTCCACGACGCCGCTGCGCGTCGCGGCGGGCGGCACGATCGCGGCGACCGTCGGCGTGGTGCTCGCCGGCCCCGACCGCGTCGAGCTGGCGCTCGCGACCGACGCCGACTGCCAGCTCGGCGCGTGGTCGCTCGCGACCGACTGCGCGCTGCGCTGCCGCCCGGACGCGCCCGACCGCGTCGCGCTCGCCGCGCGGGAGCCGTGGACCGGCGCGCTGCGGATCGTCGGCTTCGACCCCGACGCCGATCGCGCCCTGCTGACCGCGGGCACGCTGCCCGCGAGCGGCTCCGCCGGCGTCGGCTTCGTCGCCCCGCGCGGCCGTCCCGCGGAGCTGTACCGCGCCGTGGTCGATCCCGACGGTGCGCTGCGACCCGGGGCGCTCGTCGCTCCGCGCGACCCGCCGTTCGCGACCGATCCCGCTGCCGACGCCGCGCGTCGGTCGCGCTACGAATGCCAGGGCCTCGCCGCGCTCGCTGCCGCCGACTCACCGCTGCGCGCGGGCGACGTCGTATCGTGCTTCGGCGACTCGATCACCTGGCTCGGCGGCGTGACCGGGCGCATCGAGAGCGCGGTCCTGCCGCTCGGCGTGCAGGTCCGCAATCGTGGGATCAATGGCGGCGGCGTCGCCGACCTGCGCGACGGATCACCGCGCAGTGCGCGCGAGGGCGGCCGCACCGACGCCGATGGCGATGCCGCGCAGGCGCCGTTCGCCGATGTGCTGCGCGCGGACCGCACGGCGGTCGCGGTCGTGTTCATCGGCATCAACGACGTCACCTGGCGCGGCACGCCCGAGCCGGACTTCGAGGCGGGCCTGCGCGAGCTGTGCCGGCACTCCGCAGAGGTCGGCGCGCGCACCGTGCTGGCGACGCCGTTCCTCGCCGGCGAGCTTCCCGACGGCACCAATCCTCACGACCCGCGCATCGACCGCTTCGCGGCGATCGTCCGCAGCGTGGCGGCTCGCGAGGGCGCCACGCTCGTCGACCTGCGCGCGGCTTCGATCGCCTGGCTGCAGAACCACAATCGCACGCTGCGCCTGGACGGCACGCTCGCGGCGGCGCCGCGCGGGCTCCTCACCCACGACGGCATCCACCCGACCGCGACCGGTGACGAGCTGGTCGCGCAGCTGCTGGCCGACGGCATCCGGCGCGCGCTCGACCGGCGCTGATCGACCCGCTCAGCCGCCGCCACGCAGCTTCGCGGCGGCCTCGCTGCGACGCTCCGCCGGCCATTGCGGATCGTAGGCGACCGACCCCCGCGTCGTGCGCTGCAGGGCGACGGCGGCGGTGCGGCGCACGTCGATGTGCACGTCCTCGAGCAGGTCGGCGAGCAGGGCGCGCGACGGTGCGTCGCGGCGGCCCCCGAGCGCCTCGGCGAGCGCGCTGCGCCGGGCCGGATCGGGGTCGCGCGCGAGGTCGACCAGCACCGCACCCGGTGCGAGGTCGCGACGCCACAGCGGCAGCAGCTCGGTGTTCGGATCCCCACCGCGCGCCATCACGCCATCGCACAGAGCGTCGAACGACGCCGGATCGAGCAGCGGCGCGAGCGCGCTCTGCTCGGCCGCACTCAGCGGCCGCTCGCGGGCGACCCCGCACAGCGCGAGCGCACAGCGGACCGGGAACGCGGCGCGGTAGACCGCTGCCCGCGCGCCGTCGCGAGCGACGGCGGCGGCGAGCGACGCGCCTTCCGGCAGCCGCGCGAGGTCGGCGAGCGGGCTCGGCGGCGCGTCGCTCCGCAGCGCGCGGATCGCCGCCCGGTAGCGCCCCGGCCGGTCGATCAACGTCGGGTCGAGCGCGAGCGCCGCGTCGATCGCCTCGGGGGTCGGCGTGCCGTCGTCGGTCGACGCCGCCAGCCACAGCTCGGCGTCGCCCGGATCACGGCGCAGCTGGGCGCGCGCGAGCGCGCGCGCGGTCCGCGCATCGGCGCGCTCGACCTCCCGCCGCATCAGCGCGCGCAGCGCGAGCGTCTCCTCGCGCTGTAGCAGCACGGAGCCCGGCGCCGCGATGCGCAGGGCGGCGAGCCGCCGCGCCGCCTCCTGCGCGGCCGTGCCACCCGGGTCGAGCGGGTCGAGCGACCCGGCCGCGCGGCCCGCGAGGCGCGCCGTGCGCACCGCGGGCCAGTCCACACCGCCGCTGTCGAACGGCGCTGCCGTCGCGAGCGCGGCGAGCCGCTCCAGGTTGCCGGCGAGGAAGCCGAGCCGCGCCTCGCCGCTCCAGTAGCCGATGTGCTCGAGGAACGGCTGGTCGTCGCACAGCCGCCGCGCGCCGGCGAACGCGGTGAACGGCCCGCTGCCGACGAACGCGGCGCGCAGGTCGTCGACCCGCGCGATCCCGGCCTCGTGCAGCGTGCGCCGCGCGGCCGGCGGCGCATCCGCGCTCAGGCGCCGCGCCAGCGTCAGCGCGTCGGGCAGGTGCGGCGCATCGGAGCCGACCAGCAGCGTCGACTGGTCGACGAGCCACACGGACGTGCAGGGAAACGCGTCACCGAACGTCGCGAGCAGCGTCTCGAACGCGGCGACCGGCATCGCGTGCGTGGGCACCCATTGCACGGCGAGCCCGCCGGGCGCGAGCCGCGAGCGCGCGAGCGCGTAGAACTCGCGGCTGTACAGCGCGGTCGTGCCCGGCGCGTACGGCAGCAGCGGCTCCATCGTCACGAGGTGCAGCGAGCCGGCCGGCTGCCGGGCGAGCCAGCGCCGCCCGTCCATCGCGTGTGTCCGCGTGCGCGGGTCGGCGCGGAACGGCGCCGGCTCGCCGGTCGACACCGGTCCGTCGCCGCCGAACAGGTCGCACAACGACAGCACGGCCGGCGAGATCTCGACGACGTCGATCGTCGCTGGGTCCGGCCACTCGACGACCGCCGCGGCCGTCGTGCCGGTGCCGAGCGCGATCACTGCAGCGCGTTCGAGGTGCTCGCGCAGCAGCAACGGCAGGTGCCCGAGCAGCCGCATGTAGCTGGTCCCGGGACCGGTCTCGGCGGCGCGGAACTCGTCGGTGAACAGGACCATCCCGTGGTCGCGCCGGTCGAGCGCCACCGTGGCGGTCGTCACCGGATCGGTGCGGAACGCGACCGTGCGCAGCGCGCCGGGCCGGTCGTTGCGCGAGCCGTCGATCGGCGAGCGCGGCGCACCGGGGGTGCCGGCGCCGGTCAGTCCGAGCAGCCCGGCGACGACGACCGCCGCCACCGCACCGAGCCGCGCGAGCCGCGGTCCCGGCACCGCCACCAGCGCGACCGCCGCGAGCCCGAGCGGCGCCACGACGAAGAACGAGCCCGGCGCGCACCACGGCGCCAACCAGCCGACCGCCAGCGAGCCGGCGAGCGCACCGAGCCCCTGTGCACAGAACAGCGCGCCGGCGAGCGCGTCGCGACCGCTCGGCGCGGCCCGTGCGAGCAGCGCGGGCACGACCGCACCGCACAGGAAGCACGGCAGCGCGGCGGGCACCGCGGCGGTCGCCAGCACGCGCAGGTGCAGGCCGAGGTCGTCGTCGACCGGCAGCCGGCCGAGCCCCGGCGCGAAGCGTTCGACCGCGCCGCAGGCGATCGCGACCCCCGCCGCCGCGACCGCCACGGCGGGCCCGCGGTGGGCGCCGGCGAACAGGCGACCGGCGAACGCGCCGAGCGCGGCGAACAGCAGGCAGCAGGCGAGCACGCCGGCGAGCGTCGGCTGGAAGCCCTCGAGGAAGAACGGCAGCCGCCGCAGCAGCAGGACCTCGTAGCCGAGCATCACGAATCCCGCCACCGCGGCGAGCCGCAGCGCCCCGGTGGTGGCCCGCGGTCGCTCGCGGTCCCCGCGCGGCGTGGACCCGGCGCCGAGCCAGGCGCTCCCGGCAGCGGTCGCGTAGCTCGCCGCGGCGAGCCACGCGCTCGCGCGCAGCCCCCACTCGGGCACCAGCAGGTTGCCGGCCAGCCAGGCGGCGCCGACCGAGCCGAGCGTGTTGGCACCGACCAGCAACCCCGGCGCCGAACGGCCGCGCAGCCCACCGAACAGCAGCGGGAACGCGAGCCCCATCGCCAGCGCCGGCAACCCCGGCCAGCCGGCGACCAGCACCGCACCGGCGAACGGACCGACCGCGCCGAGGCCGCGCGCGACCGCGTCTCCCGCGAGCACGAGTGCCGCGACGACGGCGTAGCCGAGCGCCGCGACCCGCACGCCGCGCAGCCGCGCCGGCAGCCGGCTCGCCAGCAAGCCGCCGGCGCCGAGCCCGACCAGGAACGCGCCGAGCACCCAGGTCGCGGCCGCGGCGCCGCTGCCGAGGCCGAGCGCGTGCCGGCGCAGCGCGACGGTCTCGGCGACGAGCCCGCCGAAGCCGGCGCACAGCGCCGCGACGAGGCGCAGCGCGACGGCGCCCGCGCCCGCGCCGCTGCGGGCCTCTCGATCGGCGCTCACCGTTGCGGCGCGCACGGCGCGCTCACGCGATCTCCCGCTCGCGGCGCCGCACCAGCTCGACGACCTCGCGCGCATCGCGCGTCGCCAGCAGTTCCTCGCGGACCTCGGCCCGGTTCAGGAGCTTCGCGATCTCCGCGAGGGTCTTGATGTGAAGCAGCTTCTTGTGCCGCGGGATCACCAGGCAGACCAGGATGCGCGACGGGCGGCCGTCGAGCGCCTCGAACGGCACGCCGGCGGGTGCGATCGCGAGCACGGTGATGACATCCTCGATGCCATCGACCGCGGCGTGGGGAATCGCGACGCCGTGCTCGATACCGGTCGTCATGCTGCGCTCGCGCGCGACGAGCGCCTCGTGCACCGCCTCGAACCGCTCCGCGCGCAGCGCACCGGCATCGACCGCGGCGCGCACCAGCAGCCGGATCGCCTCCCACTTGTCCTTCGCGGACAGCGGATGCAGGACCAGTTTCTCCGCGATCAGTTCCGACAGCTTCATCGCGCGCACCGCGCCGCCGCAGGCGGGCTCGGAGTCGAGTCTCGCAGTCGTAACGGATGCCGTCGCGGCTGCCAACCGAAACGGTCAAAAGCGCGCTTCCCCGCTTCGGGCGGCGGAAATAAAACCGCGCGGGTCTCCGTCCGAGCGGCGATCGTGGCCGCCCCTCGCACACGTCTCAGCGACGTCCCGGCGAGGTCCGCCGCGGTCACCCTCGCACGATCCCGACCCTACGAGGGATCCGCGGAGCTGTCGCCATGGGACGTCGATTGCACGTGATGCTCGTCAACCACGCGGAGCGCCTCGCTCACCCGTCCACGCACGGACCTGCCGGATCGCGCGGGCCCGGTTTCCGCACGCGCGGGCCGGGTTTCCGCACGCGCGGGCCAGGTTTCCGCACGCGCGGGGCGGTCGCCCGCGGCGCGTCGCTCCCAGCCGGTGCCCCGGACGTCCGTCCGGCGCGCGCGGCCTGGCGCACGCTGGCCGCGCTGCTGCTCTCGGTGCTCGCGCCGCTCGCCGCGCTCCCCGCGCAGGGCGAGGAGACGCAGCCGAACGTCCGGCTCACGATCGAGAACGACACGATCGTGATGTCGATCAACGAGGCGACCGGCCTCGAGATCAAGGAGTTCATCAAGCTGACCGAGCGCGTGACCGGCAAGGTGATCACCTTCACCGAGTCGGAGCTGCAGGCGCAGAACAGCAAGGTGAACTTCGTCGGCACGGTCCGCCTGCAGCGCGAGGAGTTCTTCTCGTTCTTCCAGACGATGCTCTACATCCAGGGCTTCGCCTGCGTGCTCCGCGGCGGCGGCGGCACCGAGATCACCGAGGTCGTGTCGATGCAGGGTCCGAAGCGGACCGAGATCGCGTCGAGCGCGCGCTACGTGCCGATCGAGCAGCTCGCCGACTTCGCGACGCAGACCGGCGTGCAGGTGCTGACGACCGTGCGCCTGCAGAACATCAACGCACAGAACGCCGCGACCGCGCTGCGGCCGTTCTTCTCGCAGTCGGCCGGCCAGGCCGGTGGCCTGATCCCCGGCAACCTCGGTGATCCGCGCTCGCTGCTGCTGCAGGGCTTCGGGCCGCAGGTCTACGCCGCGTGGCAGATCCTGCGGCTGGCCGACGTGCCGCCCGAGCTCCCGGAGCAGGACACCCGCATCGTGCGCCTCGAGCACGCGACGGCCGAAGAGCTGCTGCCGCTGCTCGAGCAGATCCTCGAGGACCGCAACCGCTCGCTGACGCAGGCCGCGCAGCCCGCCGCCGGCGGCACGATCGCGGCCGGCCAGAACGACGAGGTCAAGGTCTACGCGCAGCCATCGCTCAATGCGCTCGTCGTGTCGGGCACGCCGACGCGGATCGTCGAAGCGCTCGACCTGATCGCGCGCCTCGACGTGCCGATCGAGGCCGGCACCAGCGACATCCAGGTCGTGCAGCTCAAGAACGTGCTGGCCGAGGACCTCGAGAACACGCTCCGCAACTTCCTGCGCGAGGACCTGAACGCGACGCGCCAGGCCCAGCAGGGCACCGCCGGAGCGACCGGCCAGCAGCGGCAGCCCCGGCAGACCGTCATCGTCGCGTTCCCCGAGAGCAATGCCCTGCTGGTCTCCGCGACGCAATCGAACTTCCGGCAGCTCCGGCAGATGATCGATCTGCTCGACGTGCGCCAGCCGCAGGTGCTGATCGAGGCCGCGCTGGTCGAGCTGAGCACCAACGACCTCGACCGCCTCGGCGTCGAGCTCGGCCTCCTCGACCTCGCCGACGGCGACTTCACGCGCGGCTTCGGATTCACGAACTTCGGCCTCTCGACGTTCTCCGATTCCGACGGCGACGGGCTCCCCGACACGCGGCTGCCGGACTTCGAGAATCCGCTGCAGGGCCTGACCGGCGGCGTCATCGGCAACCAGGACTTCGCGATCCCGGTGCTCGTCAATGCACTGCAGACCGACGACCGCTCGAACATCCTGTCGCTGCCGAGCATCGTCGTGAACAACAACGAGAGCGCGCTGGTCAAGAGCGAGGAGAACCGGCCGACGCTGACGCAGACGCAGGGCACGGCGACGACGCAGACCGGCGTCGGCGAGCCGCGCCGCGCCGGTATCGAGCTGAACATCTCGCCGTCGATCTCGACCAACGACTACCTGCGCCTCAACATCGACCTGACGGTGTCGCGATTCGTCGGCCAGGCCGACCCGACCACCGGCGGCATCACGATCAGCCGCCAGGTCCGCACGCAGGTCACGCTGCCGAGCGGCTCGACGATGGTGCTCGGCGGCATCATCGAGGACGCCGAATCGGAGAGCGAGTCGGGCATCCCGTACCTGAAGGACATCCCGCTGCTCGGCGCCCTGTTCCGCAACCGCAGCACCGAGCTGCGCAAGACGAACCTCTACTTCTTCGTCACGCCGACGATCCTCGACGAGGAGGACTTCCTCGACCTGCAGGAGATCAGCGACCGCAAGAAGCTGGAGGCCGCGCAGTACATCGGCAACCGCCGCCTGAAGGTCGTCGATCCGAAGTGGACCGGCTCGACCCAGCTCACGCTCGACGACCCGCGGGCGACCGTCGACGACCTCGATCGCTTCGGCGGCTTCGAGTTCCCCCGCTACCGGCGGCCCGACACCCCGCCCGAGCTCGACGGCTCGCGGCCGACCGGCCCGGAGCTCGGCACCGGCGAGATCGGCGGCCGCCGCGCCGTGCCGATCACGCCGGCCGACCCGGAGGAGTCGCGCTGATGGTGATGTTCGAGGATCGCATCCGCGAGCGCCTGCTGCGCAACGCGGGCCTGCAGGACGCGCAGATCCAGGAGGCGCTGCGCATCGAGCGCGACAGCGGTCAGACGCTGGACCAGGTGCTGGTCCAGAAGAACATGCTGTCCGAGGAGCGCTGCCTCGAGTTCTTCGGCGACTTCCTCGGCCTCGAGGTGCGTCACTCGCTCGAGGGCGTCGCCGTGCCGGGATCGTTCATCCAGGACGTGCCGGTGCAGTTCGCGCGCACGCACGGCCTGATCGCGATCGGCGTGGACGCCGGCGTCGTGCGCGTCGCGACCGCGCGGCCGCTCGACGTCAAGCCGATGGACGACCTCGCGACCATGATGGGCTCGGTCGTCGAAGCCGTCCTCGCGCCCCGCTCCGAGATCGCCAGCCTCATCAACCGCGCCTACCGCCACAAGGCGAGCGGCGTCGACGAGGCCCTCGACGACATCGAGGAGCAGGACATCGTCGGCCTCGCGTCGACGATCGAGGAGTCGGAGGACCTGCTCGATGTCGCCAACAAGGCGCCGATCATCAAGCTGGTCAACATGCTGCTGTTCCAGGCGCTCAAGCTGCGCGCCTCGGACATCCACCTGCAGCCGTACGTCGACCGCCTGCAGGTGCGCATGCGCATCGACGGCGTGCTCTACGACACCGAATCGATCCCCAAGAAGGCGCAGGAGGCGATCGTCTCCCGCGTCAAGGTCATGGGGAAGATGGACATCGCCGAGCGCCGCCTGCCGCAGGACGGCCGCGCGTCGATCCGCATCGGCGACGGTGACGTCGACGTGCGCATCTCGACGGTACCGGTGCAGCACGGTGAGCGGATCGTGTTCCGCATCCTCGACAAGACGACCAAGGTCTACGAGCTCGACCAGATCGGCCTGACTGCCGAGAACCACCAGATCATCCGCCGCTACATCCACTACAGCCACGGCATCATCTTCGTGACCGGGCCGACCGGCTCGGGCAAGACGACGACGCTCTACGCGGCATTGAGCGAGATCAACTCGCCGCAGCTCAACATCCTGACCATCGAGGACCCGGTCGAGTACGCGCTCGACGGCATCAGCCAGGTGCAGGTCAACACGAAGAAGGGCCTGACCTTCGCGGCCGGCCTGCGCTCGTTCCTGCGCCAGGACCCGGACGTCATGATGGTCGGCGAGGTGCGCGACACCGAGACCGCGGACATCGCGATCCGCGCCGCGCTGACCGGCCACCTGGTCTTCTCGACCGTGCACACGAACGACTCGGCCTCGACCGTCACGCGCATGCTCGACATCGGTATCGAGCCGTACCTGGTGTCGTCGTCCGTGCTGCTGGTGATCGCACAGCGCCTCGTGCGGACCATCTGCCCGCACTGCCGCGAGTACCACCCGGCCGGCGGCCTGTCGGAGCAGGTCCGCTTCCAGCTCGAGGAGCTCCGGCTGAGCCCCGACCAGTTCCCACAGGGCGTCGCGATCGGTCGCGGCTGCGACGAGTGCTACCACAGCGGCTTCTCCGGCCGCACCGCGATCTACGAGGTGCTGCCGATCGACGGCATCATCCAGCAGCAGATCGTCGACAAGGCGACCGCGAGCGAGATCAAGCGCGGCGCGCTCGAGCGCGGCCTGAAGACGCTACGCATGGACGGCGTCGCGAAGCTGCTCGCGGGCGTGACGACTCCCGAGGAGGTGCTCCGCGTCACGCAGCTCGACGTCATGTGAGGGGCACCGGAGCACACGAAAGCCCGAGGAGCCACGGTGCCGATCTTCGAATACAAGGCCGTCGACGGCGAGAACAAGAGCAAGCGCGGGATCATCGACGCCGATTCGGCGCGCGAGGCCCGCATCAAGCTCCGCCAGGAGCGGCTCTTCGTCACCGACCTGAAGGAGCGCCAGCGCCGGCAGCGCAGGCTGCAGGTCAAGGGCATCACCGGCGTCGAGGCTCCCAACAAGCTGCGCAGCGAGCAGGTCGCGGCGGTGACGCGCCAGATGGCATCGCTGCTCCGCTCCGGCATTCCGCTCGCCGAGGCGCTGCGGATGGTCATCGAGCAGTCGCCCGATCGGAAGATCGAGGCCGCGTTCCGCGACATCCGGGAGCGCGTCACGCAGGGCATGCCGCTCGCGGACGCGGTCATGCTGCACCCCGCCTACTTCACCGAGCTGTACGCGAACATGATCCGCGCCGGTGAGTCAGCGGGCGCGCTCGACCAGGTCATGATGCGCCTGTCGGAGTTCCTGCAGTCGCAGGCCCGGCTGCGCAACAAGGTCGGCGCGGCGATGGTGTACCCGACCGTGATGATCATCGTCGGCGTCCTGGTCGTCGGCGTCCTGATGACCGTGGTCGTGCCGGAGATCACGAAGCTCATCGAGAAGAAGAACCAGGAGCTGCCGCTGCCGACCCAGGTGCTGATCGCGGTCAGCCACTTCCTGCAGACCAACTGGATCTGGTGCCTGGTCGCCGCGCTCGGCGTCGTCGTCTGCTTCCAGCTGTTCGTCAACTCCGAACGCGGCCGCTGGATCTTCGACACCTTCAAGCTGCGCATGCCGATCTTCGGCGACCTGCAGCGCAAGCAGTCCGTCGCGCGGTTCTCGACGACGCTCGCCACGCTGCTCCGCTCCGGCGTGCCGGCGCTCCAGGGACTCGAGATCACCAAGCGCGTGGTCGGCAACGTGGTGCTGTCCAAGGCGCTGACGACCGTGCACGACAACGTGCTGGAGGGCACGGACCTCGCCACGCCGATGAAGATGTCCGGCGTGTTCCCGCCGATGGTCTGCTACATGGTCGGCGTCGGCGAGCAGGCCGGCAACCTCGAGGAGATGCTCGAGCGGGTCGCGGAGACCTACGACGAGGAGGTCGACGTCGCGACCCAGAAGCTCACGTCGCTGATCGAGCCGCTGGTGATCGTCTTCCTCGCCGCGATCGTCGCCGGCATCGTCGTCGCGATCGTCATGCCGCTGATGCAGCTCCAGAAGATCAAGTGACGCCGGCAGTCCGCGCCCGGGCCGCGCCCGGGTGGCGCCGGAAGATCGGCCCGGCCGGCGGCGTCCAAGAGGGCGCTTCCGGTACCGGCCCGGTACCCGGCTCCGGCGTCCGGCTCCGGCTCCGGCTCCCCGGGCCTCGACGGCACCGGCTAGAATCAGGCATTCCGAACTCGAGAGAAGACATGCAGCAGACCCGTCGCTTCCACCCCACCGCCGCTCCGGCGCCGATCCAAGGCCTCGCGGAGCGCGGCTTCACGCTGGTCGAGATCATGGTCGTGGTCGTGATCATCGGCCTGCTGGCCATGCTCGTGACCGGCAACGTGCTGAGCTCGGCCGAGGACGCGCGCATCGAGAAGGCCCGCAGCGACTGCGCGTCGATCTACAGCGAGTGCGAACTCTACAGCCTGCGCCACGCCGGCCGCCTGCCGAGCCTCGAGGACCTGACGACGCCGGACGACAAGGGGCGCATCGCGATCAAGATGGACACCAAGGACCCCTGGGATCACGAGTACATCATCCGTCAGGGCGACGACAACCGGAGCTTCATTGTGATGTCGATGGGACCCGACGGCTACGAGGACACCGAGGACGACATCATCCACCCGAAGCCGCGGGAGGACTGAGTCCTGGCCTCCCGCAGCGAGCCCCGCGGCCGCGCGCCGAGCCCCGCGCCCGCCGATGGCCAGGGCGGGTTCACGCTGATCGAGCTGCTGCTCGTCGTCGCGATCCTCGGCCTGACCGCGCGGATCGTCGTTGCCAACTACGGTGCGCTGGTCCCCGAATCGCGGCTCGACGAGGCGGCGAGCTCGATCATGAGCCTGGTCGAGCAGGCCCGCGCCGAGGCCGAGCTGCGCGCGGAGCCGCTGAAGGTCGAGCTCGACCTCGACCTGGAGCGCTACCGCATGGTGCTCCCCGCCGAGCAGCGCCTGACGCGCGACCAGGCCGAGCCCGAGCCGTGGGAGCTGCAGTGGCAGGACCTGGACGACTACGTCGATCTGCAGATGGTCGCGGTCGTCGGCGGCCCGGCGATCCGCAACGGTCGCGTCGAGATCCCGATCGATCACCACGGCTTCATGGCCGACCAGGTGATCGTGCTGACGCAGCGCAATCCCGACCTGCAGAACATGGTGTGGTCGATCCAGTTCCGCGGACTCGAGCGCGGCGGCCGGATCGTCAAGGACCTCGAGGGACACGCCGCGTTCTTCGAGGCGACCGAGGAGTACGCCTTCCAATGAGCGCCCGACCCCCGGTAGACGCCCTCACCCATACGCACGGCCAGCGGGGCTTCACGCTGATCGAGGCGCTGGTCGCGTCCGCGATCTTCACGGCGGTCGCGCTGACGTTCATCGCCCGCGGAACCGCGGCGATGGTCACCGCGGAGGAGGTGCGCAACTGGCGCATCGCCCGTGACATCGCGGAGACCTACCTGTCGGAGCTGAAGGCCGGCGCACGCGAGATGGAGCCGGAGCGCGGCCGCCGTTACACGCTCGAGGCCTATCAGGACTTCGAGTACGAGATCGTCGTCGGCGAGGCCGAGATCGAGGACCTGCGCACGCGCCTCGCGGAGCAGGATCAGCGCGTCGGCGCCGAGGGCTCGACGGGCGCGTCGGATCGCCTCGCGTGGCAGCGGGAGCGCGACCAGCTCCGGCGCGCACAGACGTCCGGGATGTCGCTGATCGAATACCAGGACAACCTGCGCGAACGGGAGCTGGAAGAGCGCGTACCGAGCGAGGACGAGTTCGAGGACGTCGCCATCGTCGTCTACTTCCCCCGCGCGCGCGCCCTCGACGACCCCGACCTGCCGCCGATCGAGACCTTCATGCTGCGCGCGAAGGTGTCGACGATGGCGATCGCCGGGCTGACGCCCGAGCAGGTCCAGAAAGAGTACGCCGACCAGCTCGGGACGAGCGGCACCGGCGGTGACCCGGGTTCGGCCGGGGCGTCCGGTCTGCCAGGAGGAACCAAATGAACCCGGAGCTCCCGAGGTCGCACCACGCCGCCGCACCGGGCGCCCGCGCGCACGGCTTCACCCTCGTCGAGGTGCTCGTGGCGGTCGCGGTCGGTGGCATGCTCCTGCTGGCGATCTCGACGACGTTCGTGACGACCGTCCGGCGCAACAACGAGGTCGAGAACATCGTCGCGTCGAACACCGACGGCAACCGGATCCTGGCGCTCGTCGAACGCGACCTGCGCTCGCTGTGGCACCACAACATCAAGGGTGACACCGTGCTGATCGGGCGCGACCGCTCGATCGTCGGCGCCGAGGCCGACTGGATCGACCTCGTGTGCACGTCCGATTCGCTGCGCGGCACCTACGCCGACTCCAACGAGCTCGCCTTCCCGTCGCTCTGCGAGGTCGGCTACTGGCTCAAGCAGAACGCCACCTACCCCGACCTGATCGAGCTGTGGCGTCGCGAGGATCCGCTGATCGACGACGACATCACGACCGGCGGGACCTTCCAGCTCGTCTCCGATCGCCTGCGCTCGTTCAAGATCACCTACTACGAGACCGTCGGCGAGCAGGCCGATCCGCTCGACGAGTGGGACTCGCGGCGCGAGGGCCGGCTCCCGCGGCGCATCAAGATCGAGTTCAAGCTGCATCGACGACTCGGAAGCGCGAACGAGGTCGGTGGCGTCGAGGTCGACGACATCGAGGAGACCGAGACCGACTACGTCCGGCACATCGTGTTCGACGCGCGCTACCCGAACATCCTGCAGCCCGGCGTCGCCATGATCTCCATCGCACCGCCGCCACCCGAGGCGAGCGGCCCTGGCGGCCCCATCGGCGGCGGCGGTGGCCCGCTCGGCGGTGCCGGTCCGCTCGGCGGCGGTGGCCCCGCCGGCGGCAGCGGGCCCGGCCGCGGCGGCGCGGGGCCCGACGGTGGCGGTCGCGGCGGCCGCAGCGGCGGCGACGCCGGCGGCGGTCGCTCGGGCAGCGGCGGCGGTGGCAACCGCCCGGGCGGCAATCAGCAGCCGCCGATCAATCTCGGCGACCTGCTGCGCGGCATCGGTGGCGGCGCCGGCGGCAACGGGCTGCCGCCCGGCTTCGGCGGTCGCTGACCCCGAGCGCCGCCGACCGCTCGCGCGCCCCGGCTCACAGCCGGTCGCGCCCGCCGAGATACGGCCGCAGCGCGGTCGGCACGTGCAGGCGGCCGTCCGCACGCTGGTGCACCTCGAGCATCGGGATCAGGATCCGCGGGCTCGCGAGCACGGTGTTGTTCAGCGTGTGGCAATGCAGCGGCTTGCCGCCGTCCGCCGGGCGATAGCGGATGCCGAGGCGCCGCGCCTGGTAGTCGTAGAAGCGCGATGCCGAGTGCGTCTCGCCGAACGCCTGCCGCGACGGCATCCAGCACTCGATGTCGTACTTGAAGGCCTGCGGCACGCCGAGGTCGCCGCCGCACACGTTGACGACTCGGTACGGCAGCTCGAGCATCTGCAGCACCTCTTCGGCATTGCGGACGATCGCCTCGTGATGCGCACGGCTGCGGCCCTCGTCGGCGACGTCGATGATCACCTGCTCCACCTTCTGGAACTGGTGCACGCGGTAGAGTCCCTTGGTGTCACGGCCGTAGGTGCCCGCCTCCCGCCGGAAGCACATCGAGCGGCCCACGTAGAGCTTCGGCAGCTCCGCCTCGCCGAGGATCTCGCCACCGTGGATCGACGTGACCGGCACCTCCGCCGTGCCGATCAGGTTCAGGCCGTCGACCTCGCACCGGTAGGTCTGCTCCTCGCCGCCCGGGAAGAACCCGGTGCCCTCCATGATGTTGTCGCGGACCAGCAGCGGCGGATCGACCGGCACGAAGCCCTTCGCCACCATGTGGTCCACCGCCAACCGCAGCACCGCGTCCTGCAGCAGCACGAGGTCGCCGAACAGCATGTAGTTGCGGCTGCCGGCCATCGCGGCGGCCCGCTCGACGTCGAGCCAGCCCCGCGCGGTCGCGAAGTCGTCGTGGGCCCTCACCTCGAAGGTCGGCTGCGTCGCGTCACCGACGCGACGCACCTCGGTGTTGGCCTGGTCGTCCTTGCCCTCGGGCACCTCCGGGTCGGGCACCTGCGGGATCAGCAGCTGCTGCTCCCGCACACCGACCTGGAGCTCCTTCTCGCGCGCCTCGAGCGACTGCAGCTCGGCCTTCAGGGCCTTCTGCTGCTCGAGCACCGCCTCGCGCTGCTCCGGCGACAGCCCGGCCAGACGCTTGCCGGCCTGCTTCTGCTCCGCGCGCATCTGCTCGATCCGCGGCAGCAGCCCGCGGAGCTCCGCATCGAGCGCCAGCAGACGGTCGACCGCCTCGGCGCGCGCGGGGAAGTGCTTCTTCAGCGCCCCGGCGCGCACGCGCTCGGGGTCCTCACGGATGACCTTGATGTCGAGCAACGGGGGCTCCTGTCGGACGTTCGGAACCCCCGCGACGATAGCCCCCGCCGGCCGCTCACTTCCAGATCGCGTCGAGCTTGCCGAACAGCTTGTTCTTCTTCTCCTGCAGCCCGATGAACTGCCCCTCGGGCACATCGATGCGCAGCACGATGTCGTCACCGGGCTTCGTGCCGTGCGGCACCGGGTAGTAGCCGACCTGACCACCGAGCTTGGTGAACTTGTTGGCGATGCCGAACAGCAGCTCCGCGCTGTCGATCGCCTGCAGCTCGCCGACGACGCGCGCACCGCGGCCGTTGTCGGACCGCGCGACCACCACCTCGGCCTCCGGAGCGGCGCCGTTCACGTGACTGTAGATCTCTCCGGACAACCCGCGGATGCGGATCGTCAGCGGCTGCAGCGCCACCTGGGCGCCCTCGGTCTGCTTCGCGAAGTCGAGGCGGAACGGCCCACCCAGCGAGAACTCCGCCGCCTCTCCCGGCTTGACCTCGATGACCTCGGCGCTGCCCGGGAAGATGTTCGCCGACATCAAGCGCGGCCCCTTGCCGGACTCGATGCGCCCGAACTGGATGCGGTAGTTGCCGGCCGGCACCTCGTGTGCCTTGCCGTCCGCGAGGTCGAAGACGGCCATCTCGAAGTCGCCCTCACCGCGCACGAGCAGGAACATCGGCTCCAGGTTCCGCGGGCCCTTCCAGTGCATCTGGATGGTGCCGGTCTTGAAGTACTCCGGGTTGCAGGGTCGGAACCCGACGCTGGCACCGTTCTCGTGCGAGCGCATGTGATACCAGGAGTCACCCAGCTTCACCCACGCACCGAGCGGCTGCCGGGGTCCCCGGCCGATCTGCATGCCGTCGAAGGTCGGCACCTTCACCTCGTCGTCCGGTCCCGTCCCGACGTTGTGGTCGGTCAGCCCGACGCCGAACGGATCCTCCTCGAACAGCAGGCCGTTCGCATTGTCGTCGAAGAACGTCACCTTGGTGCCGTTGACGTCCGCGACCCAGCTCGCGGCGCTCCGATAGAACACCGTGACTCCGTTCTCGCTGGGCGCGAGGTTCTGGTTGATGCCCTGGAACGGCTCCTGGTCGCCGCCGACGAAGAACCACATCGCGTAGTGGCGCGTGGCGTCGTTGTCGAGGTGGAAGACGCTCGGGTCCTTGATCCGGTTCGACGCCTGCACCTCGTCGACTCCCGGCGCGTCCAGGCTCGTGATCGCCGGATCGCGCGTGATCCCGAAGCCGGTGGACCCCGACCACAGCAGGTGGATGTCCGCGCCCTTGAACCAGGCCAGCGCGGTCGGCGTGTTCGCCAGCGCACGCACCCCCCACCACTCGAGTGGGGCGGAGTTGCCGCGGATGCAGTAGTCGAACTCCTTGCCCTTCTTCAGCGCCTCGAACGTCAGCGGAGCGACGACCTCGAGGTCGTTCGCGTTCGGGAGCAGGAACGCATCGGCACCCTTGATGTCACCCCGGTAACCCTCTGCCTCACGCTTGGCCGCCTCCGCATCCTCGGCCTTCATGCGCTCCTCCTCCGCTTTCATGTAGCTGAGGTTCTGCTGGTAGTACACGTCCTCGGTGTAGTCCCAGTCCTTGCGGTGATCGAGGAAGCGCTGCAGCGCGACGATCGCGGCCTTGCGGTCGTCGAGCGTGCGCCCCGGAACGTCGGTGCAGATGCGCGCCAGCAGCCCGCAGGCCTCGGCCGCATCGATCTTGTGGCCGACCGACTCGAACGCGCGGGCGATCTCCTCGGTCGAGCGACGCAGGGCGTCCCACGGGCCGCGGTCCGTCACCGCCTCGCTCTTCATCCGGTTGAACTCCTGGTAGGCGCGCGACAGCGCCTGCTTCGCGCTGTCGTAGCTGCGCAAGCGGGAGGAGTCCGACGCGACCAGCTGCAGCCAGCGGTCGAGCTGGTCGAGCGTGCGACCGCGGAATGCCTCCTCCCACGCTGCCTTGAGCGCATTGCGCTGCGTCAGGTTGTCGTCCCGCCGGCTGTTCAGGTCGGACAGCACGAGCCCCTGGAAATGGCCGACCGTGTGCACGGGATTGTCGCGCACGGTGCGCACCAGCCGCTTCGTGTCGTTGAGGCGCACCTGCTCGTCGACTGCACGCGCGAACTCGTCGTAGGAGACCTTCTGGGCGGTCGCGGGGAGCGCGATCGCCAGGAGACCGAGGAGGGTCAGCAGTGCTCGCATGATTTGACCGCCGGCGCTGGGCGTTCGGGGGGCCGTCCGCCACCCGGCGGACGCGCTCCCGATTGTAGGACCGCAGCGCTGCCAGGGCACCGCATCGCCGCGCACGACCGACCCCGGAACTTCCCCCAGCGGGCGACCACGGCAGCCGACCGCGGAGCTCCCGTGACCTACCGCCGCTTCATCTCGCGGCTCAGTCGCTCGAGCTGCTTGCGCTCGGACGGCGTCAACGCGTGGATGCCCTGCGCCTGGATCTTCTCGAGCAGCTGGTCGAGCGTGACCTGGCGATCGACCTCGCGCTGCCGCTCGCGGTCCGCCCGCATCCTCGCGAACACCGGGAACAGCGGACCGTCGCCACGCCCCAGGCGCACGTAGAACGGTCGCAGCCGGCGGAACGCGACCCAACCGAACAGCGCGCCACCGAGATGGCCACCGTGTGCGGTGCCGTCGGCAAGGCCGTGACGCAACCCGAGGATCGACATATAGACGCCGACCGCCACGAAGATCCCGGCGAGCCAGCGCATCTCGAGATAGAAGAACGTCCGCATGCGCGGAGCCTGCATCGCCGCGTAGACCAGCGTACCGTAGACCGCGCCGCTGGCCCCGATCGCCGGGATGTCGTAGGCACCGAGCAGCGCCGACAGGCCGAGCTGCAGGACGCCACCCAGCAATCCCGCGCACACGTAGAAGTGGAAGATCCCGCGGCGGCCGATCTCCTCCTCGACCATGCTGCCGAACAGCCACAGGCCCACCATGTTGTAGATGATGTGCCACGGGTCGCTGTAGCTGTGCGCGAAGATGCTGGTGACGAACCGCAGCACGCCGAGCCCGTACCAGTCGCCCAGCCCGTTCCACGACAGCCCGAGGTAGTAGGCGACCGGTCGGTCGAGCCCGCTGTCGAGGAACACGAGCGTCGCGAGGAAGCACGCCGCGAACACGGCGACGTTGACGAAGATCAACGTGCGGATGCCGGTCGAGAGGTGCGGGAGTCGGATCGCGGGTCGCTCGTACATGGGTCCGGGCTGTGAGCTCTGGGATCGGCGGGCGCGGAGCGAGGGGAACGCCGTGGACAGGACCCGCCGACCCTGCCCGTCAGCGCCGGCGGGCGAGCACGTAGTCGGCCATCGCCCGCATCGCGTCGCGGGCCGGGGTGGCGGCGAGGACGTCCAGCGCGTCGACCGCGCGCTGCACGCGCTGGGCGGCCGCGTCGCGGGCATAGTCGAGCCCGGCTTCCAGCGGGAAGTCCCGGCGGAGCGCCGCGAGCTTGTCGGCTTCGCCGAGCTCGCTGCACATGAGCGCCTCGAGGCGCGTGCGGACCGCCGGGTCCCGCATCATGTGCAGCAGAGGCAGCGTGAGCTTGCCCTTGCCGAGGTCGGTGCCGAGCGACTTGCCGACCACCTCCTCGTCGCCATCGAGGTCGAGGCAGTCGTCGACGATCTGGAACGACACGCCGAGCTCCATGCCGTAGCGCTCCAGCGCGTCGAGCATGGCCCCTCGCGCACCCGCGTAGTGACCGCCGAGCCGGCACGCGCAGGCGTACAGCAACGCGGTCTTGTCGGTGATGACGTCGTAGTAGCGCGCCTCGTCCCACTCGAAGTCGAAGCGGTGGACGATCTGCGTGATCTCGCCCTGGCAGATGCGGCGCGTCGCTTCCGCGAGGACCCGGCTACAGGTCGGGTCGTCGAGGGCGACCGACATGTGGAACGCCTTCGCGTAGATGTAGTCGCCGAGCAGCACCGGCACCTCGGTGCCGTAGGCCGCATTGACCGTCGCCTGGCGGCGGCGGATCGATGCGCCATCCAGCACGTCGTCGTGCACGAGGGTCGCCGTGTGCAGCAGCTCGACGATCTTCGCGACCGTCACGTGCGCGTCGGTCAGCTCGCCGACCGCCCGGCCGCTGAGCAGCACGAGCACGGGCCGCAGCTGCTTGCCGCGGTAGCTCGTCGCGAGGTCGAGCATGTCGGTCAGCTCGGGCTGCTCCGGGCTGAGGTCGGCCGCCAGCTCGCGATTGACGCGCAGGAGCTCCGGCGCGATCAGCGCGGTCAGGTCGGTCAGCCGCACCCGTTCGCCGCCGAGCGCGCGGCCTGCGGACGCGCCGCGCGCCGCGCGCTGGCTCGCGGCGCCGCCCGGCGCCGTTCCGGAACCCGCGATGCTGCCGTCCACGCTCACCCGATGTCCTCGGTCGAGCCACCCTTCGTCGAGCCCGTCGTGCCGGATCCCGGCGTGCGATCGCCGAGCTTGCCGGCGCGCGAGCCGTCGTCGTCCGAGCCACCCTTGAGGCCGCGCTTGAACTCGACGATCCCCGACCCCAGGTTCCGCGCCATCGAGGGGATCCGATGGCCGAACAGCAGCAGGACGATCGCGAGGATGATGATCCACTCCCAGGATCCGGGAATGAAGGCGAGAAACGTGGTCATCGAGGGGTCACCAGGTCGGATCGGTCATTCTGGGGTCTGGAGCGTGGCAGCGCAAAGGTCGGCGCGCCCGCGCCCGCCGACCGGGAGCCGCGCTAGCTGTCATGCGCCGTGCCGAAGCGCTCCCGCCACGCTCCCGAGGCCGTGCCCAGGTCGATCCCGGTCAGCCGGACCAGGTGGCCGTGGGCGGTCTGCCGCGTGTTCGGATCGCCGGAATCGAGCGCCGAGATCAGGATCCTCACCGCCTCGTCGCGCTCGGCGGCGCTCGGCTCCGCGCCGCCCCGGGCGGCGCGGCCGACGCGCTGCAGCTCGCCGAGCAGCGTGCGCAGGAGCACCGCCGTGCGCTGGCGATCGACGACCAGCAGCGCCAGCACGGCGCAGGCGCCGGCCAGCGCGAATCGCAGCAGCGCCGTCTCGCCGACGGTCTCGGTGATCCAAGCGCGCCCGGGCAGCCAGGGCTCGACGAGCACCAGCGCGCCGAGGCCGAGGAGCAGCAGCGGCAGCCCGGCACCGCGCCCGCCGGTGGGAGTCGAGCCCTGCGGGACCTGCGTCACCCGCCCAGCACTTCCCGGATCGCCCGGCCCATGATGCTCGGCGTGTCGACGACGGTGACCCCCGCCGCCCGCAGCGCGGCCTGCTTGTCGGCCGCCGTGCCCTTGCCGCCGGAGATGATCGCGCCGGCGTGCCCCATGCGCTTGCCCTTCGGGGCTGTCGCACCGGCGATGAAACCGACGACCGGCTTCTTCACGTGGGCCTTGATGAAGTCGGCGGCCTCCTCCTCTGCCGAGCCACCGATCTCCCCGATCATGATGATGCCGTCGGTGTCGGGGTCGTCGTTGAACAGCCGGAGGACGTCGACGAAGTTCGTGCCGTTGATCGGGTCACCGCCGATGCCGATGCAGGTCGACTGGCCCAGGCCCTCGCACGTCACCTGCCAGACCGCCTCGTAGGTCAGCGTGCCGCTGCGCGAGACGATGCCGACGCGACCCGGCTTGTGGATGTAGGCCGGCATGATGCCGATCTTGCAGCCGGTCTCGGCCGTGACCGGCGTGATGACGCCAGGGCAGTTCGGTCCGACGAGGCGCGTCTTCGACCCGGCCATGTAGTCGCGCACCCAGGCCATGTCGAGCACCGGCACGCCCTCGGTGATCGCCACGACCAGGTCCATGCCGGCGTCGACCGCCTCGCAGATCGAGTCCGCGGTGAACGCGGCCGGCACGTAGACGACCGAAGTCGTCGCGCCGGTCGCTGCCTTCGCCTCGCGCACCGAGTCGAACACCGGGATCCCCTCGACCTCGGTGCCCGCCTTGCCCGGCGTGACGCCCGCGACCACCTGCGTGCCGTACGCCTTCGCCTGCAGCGTATGGAACGTGCCGTGCTTGCCGGTGATGCCCTGCGTGATGACCTTCGTGTTCCCGTCGATCAGGATCGCCATGTTCGTGTCTCCTCGTTCTCCGGGATCTGTCAGCGGGCCTTGCCCACCAGCGCGACGATCTTCTCCGCGGCATCGTCGAGCGACGAAGCCGTCTGCAGCGCGACGTCCGACGCTTCGAGGAGCTGGCGACCGCGCTCGACGTTGGTGCCCTCCAGTCGCACGACCAGCGGCACGCTCAGGTGCACGTCGTGCGCGGCGGCGATCACGCCCTCGGCGATCGTGTCGCACTTCATGATGCCGCCGAAGATGTTGACCAGCACGCCCTTCACGTTCGTGTCGGACAGCAGGATCTTGAACGCATTGGTGACCTGCTCCTTGGTCGCGCCGCCGCCGACGTCGAGGAAGTTCGCAGGACGGCCACCCTTGAGCTGGATGACGTCCATCGTCGACATCGCGAGCCCGGCGCCATTGACCATGCAGCCGATGTTGCCGTCGAGCGCGATGTAGCTCAGGCCGTGCTTGCTCGCCTCGACCTCCTTGGGGTCCTCCTCGTTGAGGTCCCGCATCGCGGCGACGTCGGGATGCCGGTACAGCCCGTTCGAGTCGAAGTTGATCTTCGCGTCGAGTGCGACGACGTCACCCTGCTCGGTGACGATCAGCGGATTGATCTCCGCCAGCGAGCAGTCGAGCTCGACGAACAGCTTCGCGAGCGCGCTCATCGCCTTGATGCCCTGCTTCGCCTGCTCGCCGGTGAGGCCGAGCCCCTTCGCGAGCCGCCGCGTCTGGAACGGCAGCAGCCCCTTCATCGGGTGGATGCGCGCCTTGTGGATCGCCTCCGGCCGCTCCGCCGCCAGCACCTCGATCTCCACGCCCCCTTCGGCGCTCGCCATCATGACCGGCGCGTTCGTCGCGCGGTCCACGGCGATCGCCAGGTACAGCTCCCGCGCGATGTCGCTACCGCGCGTGACGTAGACCTTGCGCACGACGCGGCCCTCCGGACCGGTCTGGTGCGTGACCATCGCCTTGCCGAGCATCGCGGCGGCCTTCTCCCGCGCTTCGGCGGCAGAGCGCACGAGCTTCACGCCACCGGCCTTGCCGCGGCCGCCAGCGTGGATCTGCGCCTTCACGACCGCGAGCGGCGCGCCGAGCTTCTCGAAGGCGGCCGCCGCCTGGTCCGCGGTGTCGCACACGATGCCATCGGGGACCGGCACGCCGTAGCGGGCGAGCAGCTCCTTGGCCTGGTACTCGTGGATGTTCATGCAGGTGTCGGCGTTTCGGGGGCAGACAAGCTATCGCTCCGACACCTGGAAACAACCGAAGGGTCCCGCGCTGCGCCGGCCGCCGGGCCGCCTGCTCAGCGGCGGTCGAGCGCTCGGATCTCGGCCGTCGTCCGGTCCGCCGCGGCCGCGTCGCCCGCTGCGCGCTGCACCGTCGCGAGCAGCCCGAGCACCTCGGCGTCGCGGCGGCCGACCAGCTCGGCGAGCTGCTCGGCGACCGGTCGCGCGAGCGCCGGCTCACCGCGCTCGAGGCGCACGCCGACCAGCTCGACGCCGAGCGGCAGGTAGCCGTCGAAGCGCTGCCAGCCGGCCGTCAGCTCGGCGGCGGCGGTGTCGAGGTCAGCGGCGCGGTGTGCCAGCTCGCCGAGCTTGAAGTGCGCCCACCAGAAGTCCGGCTCGACCGCCAGCAGGTGTCGGGCGGTCGCGGCGGCGCGCGCGTCGTCGCGGCCGTCGAAGTAGAAGCAGCGGAACACCCAGGCCGCCGGCGCGCCCGGCCACAGGTGGACGAGCGCCTCCGACACGTCGCGCTCGAGCGCTTCGTCGCCGGCCAGGAACGCGGCGACGTACAGCTCGCAGAGCAGTGCCGGGTCCGGCTTCCGGCTGCGCAGCACCGCGCGCCGCAACGCCTCGCAGGCGGCCGGGATCGCGGTGTCGTCACCCTGTCGCACGCGGTCCATCGCGGCGCGGCCCGCCACGTAGAGGTCGAGGGGCGTAGCCGGCTCCCCGAGCCCGGCGCGGGCCGCCGCCGCCTCACCAGTGCGGCCGAGCGCGTCCAGCATGGCGGCGCGCAGCCGGCGGATCGCGGGCTCGTCGGCGGCGAGCGGCGCGGCGGCGTCGAGCACCGCGAGCGCACGCTCCGGACGATCGGGCCGGCCGCCCCGCGTCACCCGGCCGAAGTACAGCGCGGTCTCGACGACCGCGGTCGGCTCGTCGCCGGCCAGCTCGAGCAGGCGCCCGTGGATCGCGTCGGCGGCCACCGCGTCCTGCAGGAACTTCGCCCGCGCGGCGTCGAGCAACAGATCCTCGACCGTCTGGCGGCGCAGCACCCGCTCGCCGACGACGGCGGCGCGCCGCTGCGACCACAGGTTGCCGAGCAGCACCGCGACGGCCGGCACCGCGACCGCGAGCACCGCGATCAACGCCGCCCGCACCGGCTCGCGCCGCGCGCCGCGGACGACGCGACGGAGCGCGCTCGCGCGCTTCGCCAGCACCGGCCGGAACTCCAGGAACCGGCGCAGATCGGCGGCCAGCTCGCCGGCGGTCGCGTAGCGCCGCGCCGGCTCCTTCTCGAGCGCCTTCAGCAGGATCGCCGCGAGGTCGCGCGGCAGCGTCGGCTGCAGCCGTCGCGGGTCGGGAGGCTCGCGCTCGAGGACGGCGCGCAGCACCGCCTCGCTGGTCGCGCCCTCGAACGGTCGCGTGCCGGTCGAGACTTCGAACAGCGTTACCCCGAGCGAGAACACGTCGGTGCGGCGGTCGACGTCGCCGCTGCCGCGCGCCTGTTCGGGCGACACGTAGTACGGCGTTCCGGTGAGCTCGCCCGAGCGGCTCAGCGACGGCAGGTCGAGCTCGCGCGCCAGACCGAAGTCGGTCAGCACGGGCAGCGGCGTACCGTCGGCGCGGCGCGTGACGAGCACGTTCGACGGCTTGACGTCGCGGTGCAGCACGCCCGCCTCGTGCGCGTGGTGCAGGGCGTCGGCGACGAGCGCGACGAGCTCGACGATCGACCGCAGGTCCCGCGTCCCGTCGGCGCTCGTCCGGCCGGCGACGAACCGGTCGAGCGGCTCGCCGTCGACCAGCTCCATCGCGAACCAATGCGTGCCGTCCGGCTCGCTGCCCGTCGCGATCACGTCGACGATGTGCGGGTGCCGCAGGCGCGCGGCCGTGGTCGCCTCACGCCGGAAGCGCGCCACGCTGCGCGGCGCGACTCCGCGCGGGTCGGCGAGCACCTTGACGGCGACGCGCCGGTCGAGGCTGCGCTGACGAGCCGCGAACACGACGCCCATGCCACCCCGGCCGAGTTCCTCGAGCAGCTCGAAGTCGCCGCCGAGCAGCGCCGGCCCGCCTGCGACCGCATCGCGGTCGCGCGCGACCGCAGCCTCGGTCGCCAGCGGCTCGAGCAGGTCGCGCAGGTCGGCGTGCGCCGCGAGGAACGCGTCGACCGCCATGCCCCCGTCGCGGCGGAAGCCGAGCCACAGCTCGATGGCCTCCTCGAGACGGCTGAACTCCCTGCGGTCGCTCATGGGATCGCGCGCGATCGAGGATACCGGCGCACGGCGCCGGGCGTGCCCGCGCTCAGGTCCCGACCGTCTCCTGGAAGATCTGGCGCGCCTCGGCCTTGGTCATCGCGTCGTAGTGCACCAGGACCCGGAGCGCGGTCTTCAGCTGCTCGGGGTCGCCGGCGAGGCGCTCGAACCACAGCACGACCGCCGGCGCGTCGCTCGGGAGCCCGACCTCTTCGTCCGCGAGCTGGTCGAGGCCGAGCGCTTCCGCGATGAAGTGGCCCTCGATCGGGTCCGGCGCGTCTTCCGCCGTCGCCTCGTCACCGCCGACGACCTCGATCTCGAGCGGCAGGTGCTCGTAGTCGAGCCGCCGCGTCCCGTCGTCGTCGTCCTCGCCACGGCCGCGCGCGCCCCCCCGGACCGGACCACCGGCGTCGTCGTCCTGGCCGCTGGCCTCGTGCGCGCTCTGCGGCGTCCCGACGTCGATCCGGAACGGGTCGAGGCCGATGTGCTGATCGCGGACCTGCGCCGTGCCCGCCCACCGGAACTCGTCGAGCTTCGAACCGACCAGATTGCGCACGTGCGGCTCGAGGTCCTGCGACGACACCCGGCCGCCCTGCTGCTGCATCAGCTGGACGAACTCCTGCGCGCGCTGGATCGTCGCGGTCAGGAACTCCGACATCTCCCGCGCGATCTGGTGCTGCAGCTCCTGCTCGGCGCTCTGCGCGACCTGCGACACGATGCCGGCGGCGGTGCGCGTCGCGTCCTCGAAGAACTCCTGCACCTCCCGCGTCAGCCGCGCGTTGCGCGCCTCGCGCGCCTCCGCCTCCTCGATCTGGCGCAGCACGTTCGCGTTGCGCCCGAGGTCCCGCACGGGCCCGGCGTCCAGCCGCCGACGGTTGCGTTCGCGGCGATAGTTCTCGAATCGATCCGGGTTTCCGCTGTTCATCGCTCGCACCTCGGGGGTGGCCGGCAGGGCGCGCGGTGCCGAACCGGCCACGGACGGAGCACGACCGGCAGACCGGTGCCGGCACGTCCCGGTCTCCTATCGACCGTCGCCCGGCGAACGCTTGACCACCGTTGCCACGCCGGCCGCGATCGCGTCCCGCACCGCAGCCGGGTCGCGCCGGCCGGAGTCGAGCAGCCACCCCCGTGCGAAGCGGAGCACGGCCGCAATCGCCGGCCCCGGGGGCACCCCGGTGGCGAGCACCGCGTGGCCGTCGAGCCCGGGCAGGTGCAGCAGCTCGAGCTCGGCCTCCAGGCGACGGGCGGCGTCCGCGCCGCACAGCGCCGGCAGCGCGGCAGCGCGCAACGCCGGGTCGACCCCGCGCAGCACGAGCGCGACGTCGGGCTCCGCTGCCACCGCTGCATGGAGGGCCCGCACGTCGCGCGCGAGCGAGGCGGGCGCGTGCAGCGCGCGCAGCGCCGCCTCGCGCGGGCCCGCCGGCAGGCCGAGCGTCGCCGCCGTGAGCAGCGCGGCCGCCGGGGCGGCCGCCGGCAGCGCGTCGAGAGCCGCGCCGCGACGCGCGAGCTCACTGGCCGCGTGCGGCGTCAGCGCCGGTGCCACCGCCGCCAGCACGCCCCACCCGTGCAGGGCAGCGAGGCCGGCCCCGCGACCGACGGCCAGGATCCGCAGCGTCTCGTCGAGTCGGCGCTCGCCGGACAGGTCGGCGACGCGCGGCGCGAGCTCCGAGAGCGCCGCGGCGGTCGCCGGCTCGATCGTCAGTCCGCGCGCGACCGCGAAGCGCAGCGCGCGCAGGATCCGCAGTGGGTCCTCACGGAACCGCCCCGCCGGCTCGCCGACCGTGCGCAGCCGGCGCGCGACCAGGTCGGGCAGCCCGCCGCAGGGGTCCAGCAGTGCGCCATCCGGCAACGCCGCGTAGATCGCGTTGACCGTGAAGTCGCGCCGCATCGCGTCGCGGGCCGGCTCGGTGACGAACGTCACCCGACGCGGCCGGCGGTCGGGCCCGTAGGCGCGCTCGACCCGCAGCGTCGACACGCTGAGCTCGAGGCCGGCGCGATCCGCGAAGCGCACGACGCCGAGCTCGTCCTCTTCGCTGCGCCCGCGCTCGGGCAGCACCGCGCGCAAGCCGGCCGCCGCGGCGGCTGGCGCGAGGTCGGTCGTGAGATCCCAGTCGGACACCGGCAGGCCGAGCAGCGCGTCGCGCACGCTCCCGCCGACCAGCCACACCCGGCCGCCACGAGCGCGCAGCGCCTCGACCGCGTCCCGCACGAGGTCCGGCAGTTCGAGCTCGAGCCGCTGCGGTCGGTCCATCGCGTCGCCGTCGCGGAGTCTACCGGAGCGCACCCGCGCCGCCAGCCGGCGACTTGCGTGACCGCAGCGGGGATCTCGTGGATCATCCGCGCTGACCGTGCGCCCCCCCAACCTCACTAACCTGCTCGTCGGCGTCGGCCTGCTCGCGTTGCTGGCGACGTTCTGGCTGCCGACCTGGTCGGGCCGCCGCGCCGTGCGCGTCGAGGACCGCGCGCTCGAGGTGACGATCGAGCTGTTGCGCACCGCGATCGCGGCCGCGCCGATCGACGTCGACGACCGCACCGCCGTCGCGGCGCTCGAGCGCGACCTGCAGCGCCGCTGCCGCGAGCGCGGCCACCCGCTGTCCGACCTGCCCCGTCTCGAGCCCGGCGACGGCCCACCGCTGTTCGGCAACCGTCATTACCTGTTCCGCATCGTGCGCTGTCCACCGCCGGTGCTGCGGCCCGCCGATTGGGACTCCGCTGCGCGGCTCCCGCTCGAGTCGTACGGCTGGCCGCGCACGCTGCTGCCGCCGGGCCGCTCGGTGTTCCTCGCGCCGGAGTGGGGACGGGTCGCCTACACGCGCAACCTGGGCGTCGGCTACGCCGGCCGCGAGCGGATGCCCGAGGGCGGCTCCGGCGTCCCCCGGCAGGGCATCGCCGAGCTCGGCGGTGCCTCCGACTACCGCGCGCGCAGCGACGAGCGCTGGCTGATCCTGCCGGCCGAGCTGGTCGATCGCTGACGGCGCGTCCGCACCGCGCACCGGTCAGAAGTACTCGAACAGGAAGTCGGCCAGCGCCGCGCGCATCGGCGGCTCCTCGTCGGTCAGCTGCGCGCGGAGAGGCACCACGTCGTCGAAGGTCAGGTCGCGGCGCAGATACTCCAATGCGAGCAGGCGCATCTGCGGGATCTCCTCGCGATCGCGCAGCAGCCGGCGGAACAGACCGTAGATCGTCTCCCGGGCGTCCGCCTCGGCGCGGTCCGCCGCGATGTTCGCGAGCGTCTGCACGAGCCACGCACGGCGGCGATAGTCGTCGCGCGGCAGGTCGTCGAACAGCTCGACCACCGCCAGCTCCGCACCACGGCAATTGGCCATCAGATAGGCGACGAACTCGTGCTGCTCGACCGCGTACGGCTCGTCGGACAGCAGCTCGTCGCGCAATGGGCCGAAGGCCTCGGCACAGGTCGTCAGCGCCATCGCACGGAGGAGCCCTTCGCGCTCGCGGCCGGTCGTGCCGCGCAGCCGCTCGACGACCGCCGGGATCGTGCCCACGTAGCGCGCCGCGACGAGGTCCTCGAGTGCCGCCTGCACGCGCGAGCCGGTACCGCGCCGCACCTGCTCGGCCAGATCCTGCAGCGGTCGGTCGAAGCCGCGCGCCGCGAGGGCGGTCAACGCCGCGCGACGCACGTCGATGAACTCGTCCTCGGTGCGCGAGTCGAGTGCGAGGTCGACGGTCTCGCCGGGGATCGCCGCGAGCGTCTTGACGGTCTCGAGCCGCACGGTCGGGTCCGGGTCCTCGGTCAGCCGGAGCAGCTCGTCGAGGAAGTCCCGCGCCCCACCGATCCGCAATGCCTGCACGGCGGAGATCCGTGACTGCGGAGCCTCCTGGAGCAGGATGTCGCGCACCAGCACCGAGCCACCGCCGTCGCCGGTCAGGTGCCGCAGCACGGCGATCGTCGCGCGCAGCTCGGCCGGCTCCTGCCCGACCAGGTTCGAGAAGATCGACAGCGCGAGCGCGGCTGGCAGCTTCACCGCCTCCTCGAGCACGACGCGGTGCACGCTCGCCAGCCGCCGGTCGGCGAGGATCGCGCGGAACCTCGGCACGAACTCGTCGGGTGGCAGCGCGCGTGCCGCGCCGCGGATCCACGCCGCGAGCCCCCGCCCGCCGGCCCGGTCGATCAGCTCCCAGGCCCGCAGCAGCGCCGCCGCATCGCCGCAGTACTGCAGCGTGTCCATCGCCGCGTCACGGATCGCGTCGCTGTGGTGGTCGAGCGCGCGCAGCACCGCCGGACACGCCGCGGGGTCGCCCACCTGGGCCAGCGCGCCGAGCAGGTTCTCGGCGTGGTCCGCGCCGGTCGGCGACTGCAGCGCGAGCTCCAACGCCCTGACGAGCGCCGAGACGACCGCCTCGCCCCGCGCGCGCGAGAACACGTCGCGTGCGAACAGCCACGCGTTGCGCGTGCAGTTCCCCTGCAGCTTCGACACGACCGCGTCGAGCGCCTGCGCGCGGGTGCTGACGTAGGTGCGTCCCGGCACCCGCGGCGACAGCGCCGGGTGCTCCGGCGCGCCCGGGAAGTCCTCGTGCCAGACGGCGAACCCGTACGGGTGCGCGTCCGCGCCGGCGATCGTGTCGTCGCCGCTCGGCCCCGCGCTGCCCCCGCGCGCCGGCGCCGTCGCGGCGGGCCCGCCGCCCGCGGGCCCCGCGGACTCGCCTCGGCAGCCGACGACCGCGAGGCCTGCCAGCAGGAGGGCGGCGAGACGAAGCCGTCGCGCGGTTCCGTCGTTCGTGATCCAGTGCATCGGTGCCGTCCGCATCGCGCGCTCCTAATCCCTCGCCAGCTCGGGGTCACGCCCCGACCCGCACCCGCGGGCGGCGCCAGCCCTACGCATCCGGCGCCTGCAGGATGCCCTGCACGTAGCGCAGCCGCGACTCGTTGACCCGGAAGTCGATCTGGTTGCGCAGCAGCTGCTGCCGGGCGTCGAGGAGCTCCTGGTTGCGCTGCTGCACCTCGAAGATCGTCCCGCGCCCGACCCGCAGCCGCTCGCGCTCGGTGTCGAGCTGCGTCTCCGCCAGCCGCACCGACTCGCGCGACGCGGCGATCGCCTGCGCTGCCGTCGTCAGGTCGCGCAGCGCGGTGCGCACCTCGCGCGTCACGTCGAGCTCGGCCGCGTACAGGCGGCGGCGCGCCTGCTCGAGTCCCAATGCCGCACGCTCGCGCGCAGCTCGCGCCGCGGTGTTGCCGATCGGCACCGAGAACTGCAGCGCGACCGACCAGTCCGGGAACTCGATGCCGGCGGCGTCCCCGAAGGCGTCGTCGAAGTTCTCGCGGACACCGTCGGAGGTGTACGAGCCGACCAGGTCGAGCTGCGGCAGCACGTCCTGCGCGGCCCTTTCGTACGCGATCTCGGCCTGGCGCACATCCGCCCGCAATGCGACGAGGTCGGGCCGCAGCCGCAGCGCGCCACGCGACGCTTCGCGCCAGTCGAGCTCCGGTGCCGCGAACTCGCCCTCGATCGGCGAGGTCGGCTGCAGATTGAGCATCCACAACCGGCCGTCGCTGTCGTCGAGCATCAGATTGCGCAGCTCGTCCTCGCGCTGCAGGATCGCGTTCTCGGCACGGATCAACGCCTCCTGGCGCCGCGCGACGTCCGCCTCGTCGAACACCCGATCGCGCTCCGCGAGCTCGCGCACGCGGATCCGCTCATTGGTGATCCGCAGCTGCTCCCGGGCGAGGTCGAGCGCCTGCACCGTCACGCGGTAGTCCTCGCGCGCGAACACGAGCTCCCAATACGCCTGCACGATCTGGATGAGCGTGTCCTGCACGGTCCGCTCGAACCGCGACTGGCCGGACGTCAACGACGCTTCGGCCACGCGCAGGTCGGCGAGGTTCGACGCGCCCCAGCCACCGCGGAGCAGCGGCTGCGTGATGCGCGCGGCGAACTCGGCCGAGTATTGCTCCTCCGGGAACGCACCCGCGAGCGACGACGTCTGCCGCACGCGCAGGGGCGTGAAGGTCAGCTCGTACAGCGCACCGGTCGACAGCCGCTGGCGCAAGCCGATGTCGCCGCTCAGCGTCTTGCGCTGGATCGCCGGCTGGAACGCGTTGCGGGGCGGGCTCTGCGAGTCGGTGTAGCTCGCCGACCCGAACAGCTCCGGCTCGAAGAACGCGTCACGGATCCGGACGTCCTCGCCGAGTTGCTCCGGCGTCAGCGACTCCGCGAGCAGCGACAGGTTGTGCACGCGGCCGTAGCGCAGCGCGTCCTCGAGGGTCAGCCTGCGCACCTCGCGGTCACCGCCGTCCGAGGGGATCGGGATCGTCGCCGGGTCGGCGAACACCGCGCGCGCCGTGTCCCGCCGGACCGGCTCGGGCTGCTGGGGAGCCTGGTCGGGCTGCTGCCGGGTCGGTGGTGCGCCCTCCTGGGCGCCCAGCCGAACACCTCCGGGTCCGGTCGCGGCGGCGCACAGGGCGAGCAGGACGACGGAGCGAACGCGCGGTGGGAGCATCGGGTCAGGGTCGCAGCGGGGTCGGTTCGGCGACGGGGAACGGCCATGTTCGACCAACCGCGCGATCGGAGCAACGACGCGCTCGAGCGGAGCCGCAGGGCGCGGCGACCGTCAGAGGCCCGCGACGCTCATCGCGTCCCACACACCGGGTGCTGCGACGTTCGTGCACAGCGCGAGCAGCAGCGCGGCCGCGTCACCGAGGCCGTCCGGCGTCGGCTGTCCGCCGAGCTCGCGCAGCTCGGCCTGGAAGTCGGCCCAGCCCGGGCGCACCGGGTAGCTGCTCCACGCCAGCTGGTGCACCGCGACGAAGTCGGGGCGCAGATGGCGCGCGCGCCACAGCGACAGCCGGCGATCGGTCTCGCGCCGGTCGATCAGATCGCCGAACCCGTACAGCTGCGCCACCAGCAGGTCCGGCCGCTCGACGTCCGGCCGGCGCGCCAGCCGCTCGACGAGGTGCGCGGCGACCAGCAGCCGCGTGCGGAACGCGAGGTCGGCGCTGGCGCCGAACGCCGGGGCCAGCTGCAGCACGCGGCCGGCATCGCCGAGCGCACCGACCGGCGTGCCCCAGTGCAGCAGCCCGGGCCGCCCGCCGTCCGCCGGCGCGCGCAGCGTGTCGAGCGCGATCCGATCGACCTCCGCGGCGACGAAGCTCGCGACCGTCCCGCCGTCGACGACCGCCACGTCGGACAGCGCGGCGAGCGCGACGATCCGCTCGCCGTCGTCGAGCCGCCCGCGCAGGGCGCTCGCCGGGCCGCTCCGCCCGGCGGCGTCCCGGCTCGCCTTCAGCGCGTCCATCAGGTGCAGCACGGCTTCCTGCACCACCAGCCGGTGCGGCCCTTCGCCGGTGGTCGACCCGGCCGCCAGCAGGCCGCGCAACCCGAGCGCGATGTCGCGCAGCGCCGGCCCCGACGTGCCCGGACCCGCCGTCGCCGGGCCACTCGCGTGCGACGCGACGAGCGCCGCCTCCGTGCGCGACGCCACGATCGCTGCGAGCGCGGCCGTGCGCGCCTCGAGATCGGGCACGCCGGTCGCCCGGCGCGCGCGCGCGCGCTCCTCGGCGGACATCCGCAGCACCGACTCGCGACGCAGCCGCGACAGCAGGTTGTCGGCGCACAGCCACGTCTCGAAGCGGTCGGGCAGCGCGACGCCGGTGAGTTGCTCGTAGGCGGAGCGGAAGCTCGCATCGGCGACCGGCAGCTCGCCGTCGAGCAGCGCCGCGCGCAGCTCGCCGCCGAGCCGCAAGCCGCCGGACACCTGCCCCGCGAACGCGAGCCGCAGCCCGACCTCCGGCACGTCCTCCGGACCGCCCTGCGGAGCGCGCGCCCCGAGCAGCCCGGCGAGCCCGGCGCCGAACACGCCCCAGGTGATGCCGAACCAGAGCACCGCGACCGCGGCGACGCGCAGCGCGACGTCGACGCGGTCGCGCCAGGTGACCGCCGGACCGCCGCGCAGGCGGATCCGCCGCCGCGCCGCGAGCGCCAGCGCCCGCCGCACGCGGCCGGTCGGCCGCACGTCGCCGAGCCCGCGCAGCGTCTCGAGCACGTCGCGCGTCGCCGCGAACTCGGCGGCGAGCTCGACATCGGCGGCGATCGCCGCGCGGACGCGGTGCCGCACGCGCTCGGAACCCTCCCCGAGCGCGTGGCCCACGAGGTCCGGGGCGCCGCCGTCGAGCAGCGCGTCGGCCGGGATGCGCTCGTCGCCGCTCATCCGGTCAGTCCTCCCAGTCCCGGTCGGAGTCCGCTTCCGCAGCCGTTCGACTCCGCTCGCTGGCGAAACGCGCCCCGGTCCGGCGCGGCGCTCTCGCCGGGCTCGGACAGGAGCTCCTTCAGGGCGCGCACCGAGTTGTGCATCCGCGACTTCACGGTGCCGATCGGGATGTCGAGGATCGCCGCCACCTCCGCGTACGGAAGCTCCTGGTAGACCGCGAGCTCGAACACCAGCCGGTGCGGCTCGGTCAGCCGCTCGAGCGCGCGGCGCAGCCGCGCCCGCTCCTCGTGGTCCTCGGCGACCAGCGCCGGCGAGGTGCCCGGGTGGCTGGCGGCCGGCTCGAAGCCGCCGTCGATCGCCTGGTCGAGCGAGTAGAGGCGCCGCCGCTGGCTGGTCTTCCGGTAGTGGTCGATCCACAGGTTGGTCGCCACGCGGAACACGTAGGTGCCGAGCCGCCCCTCCGGCCGGTAGCGGCCGACGCCGCGCAGCAGCTTCAGGAACAGCGTCTGCGTCAGGTCCTCGGCGCGGTCGAGGTCCCAGCACAGCCGGTAGAAGTACTGGACGAGCCGCGTCTCGTAGGTCGCCACCAGCTGGTCGAACGCCGCTGCATCCCCGCTGCGGAAGCGGTCGAGCAGGTCGTCGCCGGTGTCGACCTGCGGCTGGCTGCGGCGTTTGCGCTCGTCCATCGCGTCGGACAACGAGCATGCCCACGCGGCGGTTCACCGGGAAGTCCCGGGCCCGGGCGGCCGGACCGGAGCGGCCGGCGCCAGCGGTCAGTCGCCGCGCGCCGGCGCGCCGATCGCGGCGAGCCAGCCGAACGCGCCGGCGGGCCCGGCGAGCCGCGCGACGCGCCCGCCGCGACCGTCGTCGGCCAGCCGCACCTCGAGCGTCTCGGCGGGCCACAGGTCGACGAGGCGGTCGGCCCACTCGATGACCGCGACGCCGCCGCACTCGTCCAGGTAGCCGAGCCCGCCGTCGAGCAGGAACGCCCGCGTCTTGTCGGGCAGGTAGGCGTCGACGTGCAGCATCGGCACCGGCCCCTCGTGCTCGACGACCAGCAGGTAGGTCGGGCTCGCGACCTCCTCGGGCGCGTCGACGCCGAGACCGTGCGCGACGCCGCGCGCGAGGCAGGTCTTGCCGGCGCCCAGCTCGCCGATCAGCGCGAGTGCCTGGCCGGCGCGCAGGTGCGCCCCGAGGGTCGCGCCGAGCGCCGCGGTGGCCGCCGCGTCCGGCAGGTACAGTTCCCGCTCGATCCGCTCAGTCGACATCGTGCTCGTAGCCCTGCGCCGCGATCCGCTCGCGGCGACCGTCGCGGTGGCGCAGCCACAGCCCCGGCCGCGCGGCCAGCACACCGATCGGTCGCCGCGCGACCGCCGCGAGGGGCCCGCCCGGCGGGAGCGTCGCGCCGGCGGCGACCGTGAACAGCAGCTCGTGATCCTCGCCGTCGCCCAGCGCGCAGTCGAGCGGCCGGCGGCCGGTCGCCGCGGCGGCGCGGGCGCAGTCGCGGTGCAACGGGATCGCCGCGGCGTCGAGTTCGGCGCCCGGTACGCCGGACGCGCGCAGCAGCGTCCACAGGTCCAGCGCCAGCCCGTCGCTGACGTCGAGGCCGGCGCGCACCGCCGGCTGCTTCGCGAGCCACTGCCCCTCGGCGAGCCGCGGTCGGATCCGCAGGTGCCGCCCCGACGCGAGGCTGCCACCGAGCGGCCCGGTGACGTGCACGCGGTCGCCGATCCGCGCACCGTCCCGGCGCAGCGGCCGGCCACGCAGGTGCCCGAGCGCCGTGACGGTCACCGTCAGCGGCCCGGGGGTCGTGCCGACGTCGCCGCCGATCACGGCGCAGTCGGCGCGCCGGGCCGCGCTGCGGATGCCGCCGAGCAGCGCCCGCCGCGCCGCCACCGGGTAGCCGATCGGCAGCAGCAGCGACACGATCAGATGGTCGGCGACCGCGCCCATCGCCGCGAGGTCCGAGAGGTTCCGGTCGACCGCCTTGCGGCCGACGCGCGCCGGCGGCGCTTCGGCCGCGAAGTGGACGCCGGCGACGACCGGGTCGCAGGTCACGACCAGGTCGCCGGGCGGCGGCTTCAGCACCGCCGCGTCGTCGCCGATGCCGACGACCACCCGGCGCGCGGCACCGAAGAACCGCGCGAGCCGCGCCGTGAGCGCCCGCTCACCGGCCACGCCGCGGCTCCCCGGCGGGCGGTGCGGGTCCGCCGTCGGCCGCCCCCGCGAACGTCGACAGCACCAGCGCGCGGATCGCGCTGCGCGGCACCGGGCCGAGCTGCCGGCTGTCCGGCAGGCGCGAGCTGCGCGAGTCGTTCTCGAGCAGGACGCCGTCCGCGTCGACGGCACGGATGCGGCTCAGCACGAGCCCCCCGCCGAGCTCGGCGAACACCAGCTGCCCCGGGCGCAGGTCGCCCGGCGACTTCTCGATCACGCACAGCGAGCCCGGCGGCACCGCCGGCGTGGTGTCCATGCCGTCCGGCACCCGCAGCGTGCCGTAGCTGCGCCACAGCAGCAGCGCCAGCAGCACCGCGACCGGCAGCAACGCGCGCCGCATCAGGCCGGCCGCGCGCAGCGTGTCGAACCCGCGCTTCTGCACCGGCGCACTCACCTCGACACCTCCGCGGCGCGCGCCGCCGCCACCAGCGCCGCCGCGACGCGAACCACCGTCGCCTCGTCGGCGAGCGCGCCGAGCACCGCGAAGCCGCACGCCGGACCGCCCGCCGACCGCGCGACGCGCTCCGCGTCGAGTCCGCCGAGCCACACGACCGGCAGCCCGGCCGCGCGGGTGAGTTCCGCCGCGCGCGCGGGGCCGAGCGGCACCGCGCCAGGCTTGCTGCGGGTCGCGTGCACCGGCGACAGGAACGCGTAGTCGGCGCCGCCCGCCCGCGCCGCCGCGAGCTCGGCCGCGTCGTGCGCCGAGCACCCGATCCGAGCGGCCGGCGCGAACGCCCGCACCTGCTCGGGGCGCAGCGAGCGGCGGCCGAGGTGCACGCCGTGCGCGAGCCCCGCGGCGGCGACGTCCGCACGGTCGTTGACGAGCAGCAGCCCGCCGACCGCGTCGAGCCGCGGCCTGAGTTGCTCGCACAGCGCCGCGAGCTCCCGCGCCGTCAGCAGCGGCTCGCGCAGCTGCACGGTGCGGACGCCGGCGTCGACCGCGGCCGCGGCGAGCCGGGCGATGCGCGCGACGTCGCCACGCCCGTCCGTCACCTGCACGATCCGCAGCGCGCTGCACCACGCGGCACCGCTCGCTCCGCCGCTCATGCGACCGGCCCCTCCTGCCGCTCGATCAGGAAGCCGAGATCGCGCGCGACGTCGCGCAGCTCGGCGAAGTCCGTCTCCGGCCGCAGCGCGAGGCGGTCGGCGTCGCGGCGCGCGACGACCCATTCGGCGAAGCGCGGGTGTGCGGCGAAGCGGTCGAGCACCTCCGGGCGCCGACCGTGCAGCACGTGGTCCTCGTCGAGCAGCAGCACGCCGGCCTGGTCGGCCCAGTCCTCGAGGCTGTAGAGCACGTTCTGCGGCAGCGGCGTGCGCGAACGGTCGGTCAGCTCCTGGACGATGTGGTGCAGCGAGACACCCTCCGTCAATGCGGCCTGCACGCTATGGCGGCTGATGTGGAAGTGGTGGATGTGGTCGGTCTTCAGCCGCTCGCAGAACTGGTCGAGCGTGTGCACCGCCTCGTGCTCGTCGTCGCCGGGGAACAGGATGACCTCGAAGTCGGGATTCACCACGACGGTCGAGCGATGTCCGCCCACCTCGCCGGCCGCTTCCGCGCCCAGCAGCTCGGCACCGAGTCGCGACAGCCGGATCGCGACCGGCCGCCCCTCGCGCAGACCGAGGTCGACGAGGCCGAGCGGGTACAGACGCCGGCGGACGAAGTCCAGCAGCTGCAGGCACAGCTGGTGTGCCGTCTCGCTCGGCACGTAGCCGCCACCCTTGAAGCGCGCCGCGAAGAAGTCCTCGACGCGCAGCTCGTCGAGCTTGCCCAGGTAGGCATTGCGCGCGAGGAACGGCACGAACAGCGCCTCGTACCACTCCTCCGGCTCGAGCCGTCGCAGCAGGCGCAGCAACACGCGCCGCAGTCGCACCTGGTGGTAGTGCTCGCCCTGCGGACCGCGCTCCTCGACCACGAATGCCACCAGCGCGCGCAGCTTCTCGTGCAGCGATCGATGCTCGAAGTCGAGTGCGTCGCTCGACAGCCGCAGCGCGCGCTCGCCGCTGCGCTCGATCAGCCGCCGCCCGAGGCAGTATCCATAGATGAACCGCGCCTGGGTCTCCGGCGGCATGTAGCCGCCCGGGATCGCCAGGAAGTTCTTCACGATGCGCCGCGCCGACGCCTTGTACAGGTTGCCGTCGACGGTGAACTGCACCCGCGTCGTCGCGACGTCGCGCAAGAACCGCCCGAGGTTGGTCAGCAGGTCGACGCCGCTGCTGAGCGCCTCGTCGATCTGCACCCCGCCGTGGCTCTCGCTCCAGTCCTGCAGGCAGAACAGCGCGACCTCGAAGAACACGACGACCGCCGGCTCGATCGGCTCGAGCCCGAAGCGTGCCAGCTTCAGCGGCGCGACGGTGCCGAGCATCGCCTCCTCGAGGCTCTTCCGCAGGAAGTCGACGTCGACGTCGACCTCCTCCTCGGCGGCGATGCGCGGCAACTCGGTGGCCGGCAGCAGGCCGCCGTAGGTCGCCAGCACGCGGTCGAACACCGCCCGGATCGGTCGCGGGAGGGCCGCGATCCGGTTCCGGATCGAGCTCTCCATCACGTAGATCTTGTAGACGCGCCGCGCGTGGGTTCCGCCGCGGTCCTTCGGGTCCCGCTGGCGCGCGTCGTCCTTGTAGTAGCGCTCCTGCAGGAAGCCCTGCAGCGTCAGCGTGCCGCGCAGCTCGGCGCGCTGACGGTGGCGCAGACCGTCGATGCATTGCGCGAGCTCGAGCGGCATCGCGTGCAGCATCTCGTCGGCCGCGCCGTCCGGCGCGGCGCCGTCGTCACCGGGCGTCACCGGCAGCACGAACCCCTCGCGCGCCAGCGCGACCAGCGACGCCTCGACCTCGTAGCGCGAGCGGAACGGGCTGTCGGGCGCCGTGAAGATCGCGCGCAGCGGCCGCGCGCGATCGACCGCACCGAGGAACGTCTCGACCAGATCCGACAGCTTCTCGGACAGCTCCTTGAAGCGTCGCTGGACCAGCTCCTCGTCCTCCATCGCCGCTGCGAGCCGCACCAACGCCCGCGCGCGCGACTCCCCCGCGGCCCCACGTCCGATCCAGCGCTCCTCGATCGAGCGCAGGTCGCGGTCGGGCACGCCGCGCAGCAGCGATCGCAGCGTGTAGCCGCTCATGCGCGCGCCTCCGCCTCGCGCAGGTCCTCCGCGGCGACGATCTCGTAGGCGTAGCCCTGCTCGGCGAGGAACAGCTGCCGCTGCCGGGAGAAGTCCTCGTCGCAGCTCCCCTCGCTGACCAGCGTGTAGAACACCGCCTCACCGCCGTCGTCGCCCTTCGGCCGCAGGACCCGCCCGAGCCGCTGGGCCTCCTCCTGCCGGCTGCCGAACGTCCCGGACACTTGGATCAGCACGTTGGCGTCCGGCAGGTCGATCGCGAAGTTGCCGACCTTGCTGACGCACAGGCTGCGCAGGCGGCCGTCGCGGAACGCGTGGAACAGCCGCTCGCGCGCGTCCATCGGCGTGCGGCCGGTGATCAGCTCGAGATCGAACGTGCGCGCCAGCACGCGGAGCTGGTCGAGGTACATGCCGATCACCAGCACGCGGTCGCCCGCGTGGTGGCGCAGCAGCCGACCGACGACGGTCAGCTTGGCCTCGTTCTCCGCGGCGACCTTGCTGCGCGCGCGCCGGGTCGCCGCGCGGTACGCCGCGGCCCGCACCTCGCCCATCGGCACGCGCACCTCGTAGCAACGCGCCGACGCCAGCCAGCCGCGCGCCTCGAGGTCCCGCCACGGCACCTCGAAGCGCTTCGGTCCGATCAGCGAGAACACGTCGCCTTCCTTGCCGTCCTCGCGCACGAGCGTCGCGGTCAGGCCGAGCCGCCGCCGCGCCTGGATCGCCGCGGTGGCGCGGAACACCGGCGCCGGCAACAGGTGCACCTCGTCGTAGACGATCAGCCCCCAGTCGGCGTTCTCGAGCAGCGGGAAATGCACGAACGGATCCGTCTTGCGGCGCCGCCAGGTCAGGATCTGGTAGGTGGCGATCGTCACCGGCCGCACGTCCTTCTGGTCGCCGGTGTACTCGCCGACGTCGGCCGCCGTGAGCGTCGTCTTGTCGAGGAGCTCGCGACGCCACTGCCGCACGGCGACCGTGTTGGTCGTCAGCACGAGCGTGCGCGCCCGCACCAGCTCCATCGCGGTCAACGCGACGACGGTCTTGCCCGCCCCGCAGGGCAGTACCACGACGCCGCACCCGCCGCTCGCGCTGCCGTCGAGCCAGAACGCGTCGGCCGCGCGCCGCTGGTAGTCGCGCGGCGCGAACGGCTGGCCCCCGCCGGTCACGCGCCGCAACGCGACGTCGAGCTGCGCACCACGGGTGTAGCCGGCCTCGTCGACGACCGGGTAGCCGAGCTTCGTAAGGCAGTGCTTGATCACGCCGCGGTTCGCTTCGGGGAACCACACGGCGCCGTCGACAGCGCTGGCCGCGTCGACCAGCGGCCGCACGGTGCGCGACTCCAGCAGCTCCGCCAGCACCGCCGGATCGCTCGAGCTCAGGCGCAGCCGACCGTCGCCGTCGAGCCGCTCGAAGCGCAGCATGCCATAGCGGCGATACCAGTCGCCGAGGTCGGCGATCACCTTCGGCGGCACCGGGTACATCGACGCCGTCTGCAGGTAGCCGACGATGTCGTCGAGCGGCTCGCCGAGCGCCGCGGCGTGCCACACGCTGATCGGCGTGACCCGGTAGAAGTGCACGAACTCGGGCGACTTCTGCAGCTCGGCGAAGTGCGCGAGCCGGGCGCGCGCCTCCTCGAACCGCGGGTGCCGCGTCTCGACCAGGATCGTGCGATCGGTCTGCACGACCAGCGGGTTGGCGGGATTCACGGCGCGGTCCCCTCGAGCTCGGCGTCGGGGTCGAAATCGGGTGCGCGATCCGCAGCGGGGCGGCGCCGCCCGCGCGGCGGCCCGCCGTCGGCCCGCAGCGCGGCGGCCAGGTAGCCGCCGGTGCGGCTCTGCTTCGCGACCGCCATCGCCTCGGGTGGACCCGCGAAGATCAGCTCGCCGCCGCGCGGCCCGGCCTCCGGACCGAGCTCGATCACGTGGTCGGCGCAGGCGATCACGTCGAGGTGGTGCTCGACGACCAGCACGCTGTCGCCGCGGTCGACGAGCCGTTGCAGCACCGCGACCAGCTTGCGCACGTCGTCGAGGTGCAGTCCGGTGGTCGGCTCGTCGAGCACGTGCAGCGTGTGGCCGAACGGCCGCCGTGCGAGCGACGCGACCAGCTTCATGCGCTGGGCCTCGCCGCCCGACATCGTGTTGGCCGGCTGGCCGAGCGTCAGATAGCCGAGACCGACGTCGCACAGCAGCTGCAACGGACGCCGGATCTTCGGGTGGTCGCCGAAGAACTGCACCGCGTCCTGCACCTCCATGTCGAGCACGTCGGCGATCGAGCGGTCGCGCAGGCGCACCTCGAGGGTCTCGGCATTGAAGCGCCGGCCGTGGCAGATCTCGCAGGTGATCCACACGTCGGCGAGGAAGTGCATCTCGACCTGGATCTGCCCCTTGCCCTCGCACGCGTCGCAGCGGCCGCCGCGCACGTTGAACGAGAACCGGCCCGGCCCGAAGCCCTTCATGCGCGATTGCGGCAGCTGCGCGAACAGCTCGCGGATCGGAGCCAGGATCCCGGTGTAGGTCGCCGGATTGCTCGACGGCGTGGTGCCGATCGGGCTCTGGTCGACGACGCACGCGGTCAGCTCCTCGTAGCTCCGGTCCGCCAGCTCCTCGAACGTGAGGTCATCGCACACGATCCGCCCGGGCAAGAGCCTCTGGAGACGGTGCGTCGAGAGCCCCGGCAGCAGCGTGTCGAGCACCAGCGAGGACTTGCCCGAACCGGACACGCCGGTCACCGCGCACATCACGCCGAGCGGGAAGCGCACGTCGACTCCCTTCAGGTTGTGCGTCGTCGCATTGCGCAGGTGGATGTAGCCCTTCGGGCTGCGCCGTTCGGTGGGCCGCGGGATGGTCAGCTCGCCGCGCAGGTAGCGGCCGGTGAGGCCGTCGCTGGTCGCGACCTCGTCCGGCGTGCCGCTCGCGACGACACGCCCCCCGCGGTTGCCGGCCCCCGGCCCCATGTCGACCACGAAGTCCGCGCGCCGGATCACCGCGGCATCGTGCTCGACCGCGACGACGGTGTTGCCGAGGTCGCGCAGGCCCTGCAGCGTGTCGAGCAGACGCTCGGTATCGCGCGGGTGCAGGCCGATCGTCGGCTCGTCCAGCACGTAGAGCACCCCGACCAGCTGGTTGCCGAGCTGCGTCGCGAGCCGGATGCGCTGTGCCTCGCCACCGGACAACGTCGCCGCCGAGCGATCGAGCGACAGGTAGCCCAGCCCGACGTCGCACAGGAAGCCGAGCCGGTTGCGGATCTCCTTCAGCACGTCGGCGGCGATCGCCCGCTCGCTCTTGCGCAGCTTGAGGCCCTCGATCGCGGCGAGCGCCTCGTCGACCGCCAGCCCGGTCAGCTGCGGCAGCGAGCGCCCGCCGACCAGCACGTGGCGCTGCGCCGCTCCGAGCCGCTCGCCCTCGCAGTCGGGGCACACCGACTCGCGGATCACCGGCCGCAACGCCTCGCTCGACTTGGACTCCTGGAACCACTGCTCGACCTGCACGCCGAGCCCCTTCCACTTCGTCGCCATGCGCCACGTGCGGCGCCCGCCGCCGCGGTCGCTGGTGAACCGCACGTCGAAGCGCTCCTCGCCGGCGCCGCGCATCAGAAGGCGCCGGTGCGCGGGCGACAGCTCGCTCCACGGCGTCCGCAGGTCGAAGCCGTAGCGCGCGGCGACCGCCTTCGCGACCGTGTGGAACCAGCCGCTCTTGCGCGTCAGCAGCTTGTAGATGCCCGACGACGCGACGATCCCGCCGTCGAACACACCGCGCTCCGGCCGGCTCACGAGCAGCTCGGGCACGCAGGCCGAGACGCGCCCGATGCCGGCGCAGGTCGCGCACGCGCCCGAGTGGTGATTGAACGAGAACCAGCGCGGGTGCGGCTCGCGGGGCGTGCCGTGCCCGCAGTGCGGACACGACCGGTCGGTCGAGTACAGCCGCTCCTCGCCGTCGACGGTGCGCGCGACGACGCGTCCGTGCGCGATCTGCGCGGCCTGCGCCGCGCCGTCGATCAGGCGCCCGCGGTCGTCGAACGTCGTGCGGTCGATCACGAGGTGCAGCTCCTGCAGAGCCTCGGCATCGGCGTTCGGCGCCGGGAACGGGTCCTCCAGCCGGTGCTCCTCGCCGTCGACCAGCGCGCGCACGAAGCCCTGCTCGCGCCATTGCGCCCGCAGCTCCTCGAGGTAGTGCGCCCGCGTGTCGGGATCCGCCGCCACCGAGTCGGGCACGTGGATCGGAGCGAGCAGGTAGCCGCGGCGACCGGCGAAGTCGGCGAGCAGCTCCTTCGCGATCAGGTGCGGCGGATGCGACACCAGCTCCTGCCCGTGCGTCGGACAATGCGGCCGCCCGATCCGCGCGTAGAGCAGCCGCAGGTAGTCCTGGATCTCGGTCGCCGTCGCGACCGTCGAGCGCGGGCTGCGACTGCTGTTGCGCTGGTCGATCGCGATCGCCGGGCCGAGGCCGTCGAGGCTGTCGACCGGCGCGCGATCCATGCGACCGAGGAACCGCCGCGCGTAGGTCGACAGGCTCTCGACGAAGCGGCGTTGCCCTTCGTTGAAGATCGTGTCGAACGCCAGGCTCGTCTTGCCCGATCCCGACGGACCGGTGACGACCGTGAAGCTGTCGAGCGGGATCGCGACATCGACGTTCTGCAGGTTGTGCAGCCGCGCGCCGCGCACCTGCAGGTGGGTCGGCGCCGCGGTGCCCGGCGTGCTCGCGGCGAGCCGGGCCTTCTGCGCCGAGCGCCGCCGGTCGAACAGCGGCCGGAGTGCGCGACCGGTCCACGATGCGTCGACCTTCGCGACCTCCTCGGGCGGCCCCTCGGCGACCAGCCGGCCGCCGCCGGGCCCGCCCTCGGGGCCGAGGTCGACGAGCCAGTCGGCACACTTCACGACGTCGAGATCGTGCTCGATCACGATGACCGAGTTGCCGCCGTCGACCAGCGCCTGCAGACACTCGAGCAGCCGGCGCACGTCCTCGAAGTGGAGGCCGGTGGTCGGCTCGTCGAGCACGTACAGCGTGCGGCCGGTCGCCGGGCGCTGCAGCTCGGTCGCCAGCTTGATGCGCTGCGCCTCGCCGCCCGACAGCGTGGTCGACGGCTGCCCGAGCTGCAGATAGCCGAGCCCGACGTCGCGCAGCGTCTCCAGCGGCCGCCGGATCTTCGGCAGGTCGCGGAACAGCTCGAACGCCTCGTCGATCGTCAGGCCGAGCACGTCGTGGACGTCGCGGCCCTTGAACTCGATCTCGAGCGTCTCCGGATTGAAGCGACGCCCCTCGCACTCCTCGCACTCGACCTCGACCGGCGCCAGGAACTGCATCTCGAGCGTCCGCACGCCGGCGCCCTCGCAAGCCGTGCAGCGGCCGCCGGCGACGTTGAACGAGAAGCGACCCTTCTTGTACTCGCGCAACCGGGACTCCGGCAGCGACGCGAACAGGTCGCGCACGTGGTCCCACAGCCCGGTGTAGGTCGCCGCGTTGCTGCGCGGCGTGCGACCGATCGGCGATTGGTCGATCTCGATGATCTTGTCGAGGTGCTCGATGCCGTCGATGCGCCGGTGCTCGCCGGGCACGTCGTTGGCGTTCATCAGCTGCCGCCGCAGCGCCCGCTTCAGGATGTGGTTGACGAGCGTCGACTTGCCGGAGCCCGACACGCCGGTGACGACGACGAACAGGCCGAGCGGGAACGCGACCGTCAGCTCCTGCAGATTGTGGTGCCGCGCGCCGACCACCGTCAGCAGCTGCTTCGGATCACGCGGGCGGCGCACGGTCGGGATCCCGATCACCTCCTCGCCGCGCAGGAACCGCGCGGTCAGCGAACGGCCGCCGAACACCGCCGCGGGCGGCCCCTCGGCGACGATCTCGCCACCGTGGACGCCGGCGCCCGGCCCGATGTCGACGAGCCAGTCGCTCGCGCGCATCGTCGCCTCGTCGTGCTCGACGATGCAGACCGTATTGCCACGGTCGCGCAATGCGTGCAGCGTGCGGATCAGACGGTCCTGGTCGCGCGCGTGCAGCCCGATGCTCGGCTCGTCGAGCACGTACAGGATGCCGCGCAGCCCGGCGCCGACCTGCGCGGCCAGCCGGATCCGTTGCGACTCGCCGCCCGACAGCGTGTTCGCGCGCCGGTCGAGCGTCAGGTAGCCGAGGCCGACCTCGGCGAGGAAGCCCAGGCGGAAGTCGATCTCGCGCAGGATCTCGCGCCCGATCGTCGCGCGATTGCCGCCGAGCGCGAGGCCCGCGAACAGCTCCCGCGCCGCCGCGATCGGCAGCGCGAGCACCTCCGGCAGGCTGCGCCCCTCGAACCGCACGCTGCGCGCAGTCGCGTTGATGCGCGTGCCCTCGCAGCTCGGGCACGTGCTCGCCCGCCGGAACCGCTCGAGCGCGTGGCGGGTCGCGCCGCGGTAGATGCGCTCGAGGTGCGGGATCACACCGGGCCAGCTCGCGTGCTCCCGGCCGGTCGCCTCGTGGTTGCGACCCTGCCGGCGCCAGCGGAAGTCGAACCGCTTGCTGCCGGACCCGAACAGCACGACCCGCTGCGCCGCCTTGCCGAGCCGCCGCCACGGGGTCTCGAGATCGAAGCCGCTCGCCGCCGCGACCTGGGCCAGGTGGTCGAGCCCGAGCCGGCCGAACAAGAGCCTCCCGTCCGCGTTGAAACCGTGCAGCGCGCCAGCCGCGATCGACGCGTCCTCGTCGGCGACGAGCAGCGCCGGGTCGAAGCTGTGCACGAGCCCGAGGCCGTCGCAGTCCTGGCAGGCGCCGACCGGCGAGTTGAACGAGAACAGCCGCGGCTCGAGCTCCGGCAGCGCACCGTGCCCGTCGGGGCAGGCCCGCGCGGTCGAGAACAGCGCGTCCTGGTCGCGATCCTCGTCGCGGATCGCGACCGTGCCCGCGCCGAGCGCGACCGCGTGCTCGACCGCCTCGGCGAGGCGCGAACGCTCCTCGCGCCGCACGCGCAGCCGGTCGCAGACCAGCTCGATCGTGTGGTACTTGTAGCGGTGCAGCTCGATGTCCTCGTCGAGCCGCCGCACCTCGCCGTCGATCCGCGCCCGCACGAAGCCGCGCGCGCGCCAGTCGGCGAGCTCCTGCCGGTACTCGCCCTTGCGCTCGCGCACGACCGGCGCGAGCACCAGCAGGGCACTGCCGTCGTGGCCGGCGAGGATCGCGTCGACGATCCGGTCGACCGACCAGCTCTCGATCGCGGCGCCGCACACGGGACAGGCGGGATCGCCGAGCCGCGACCACAGAAGCCGCAGGAAGTCCGCGACCTCGGTCAGCGTGCCGACCGTCGACCGCGGGCTGTGCCCGACCGACTTCTGGTCGATCGACACGGTCGGCGACAGCCCCTCGACGGCGTCGACCTTCGGCTTCTCCATCCGGCCGAGGAACTGCCGCGCGTAGGCCGACAGGCTCTCCAGGAAGCGCCGCTGCCCCTCCTGGTAGATCGTCGCGTGGGCGAGGCTCGACTTGCCGGACCCCGACACGCCGGTGAACGTCACCATCGCGTCGCGCGGGAAGGCGAGATCCACCCCCTTCAGGTTGTGCTCGCGGGCGCCGCGGATGCGGATCTGGCGCGGACTGTCGGGCATCGGTTCGGTGGGACGAGGGAGCGCGACTCGGGCGCTACCGTGCAGCGAGGGAAACGCGCGAGTCTAGCGCCGGGTGCGCGGTCCTGGGGAGGGTCCGGGCCGGCGAGTCCTGCGGCGCTCGCGATCGGCCCGCGTCGCGCCGGGCGCGACTGGACGGCCCCCCGACCCCGCGGCACTCTCCGCCAAACCCCCGAACGATGCGCCGTTCCTGGTCGATCACGCTGCTCGTCGCGGCGCTCTGCGCGCTGGCCGGTCTCGGCGCCGGCCGCTACTCCGCAGCCCGGCAGCGGACGCTCCACGAGCTCGGCCGCTGGGGCAGCTCGAAGACCGACTGCCGCAAGGGCGTGATCGGGGGCGCGATGGCCCGCCTCACCCGCCCGATGCTGTTCCGGGAGCGGGTCGATCTGGGCGCGTGGTTCGGGTTCCAGGAGATCTACCTGCGCGAGCCGCTGCCGTTCCTGCAGTGCACGTTCCGGTTCCGGCTCGAGCCTGGCGCGTGGCTCGCGGTCGAGTTCGACCGCGGCGACGCGCTGTTCGAGGTGCTGCAGGGCTTCCGCCTGAGCGCGCTGGCGGACAAGCCGAGCGCCGGCTTCCGCACCGACGCCAAGGGGCTGTTCGAGAGCCTGGAGCCGATTCCCGTCGCCCCCTTCGACTCGGCGTGGCACGACGCCGCGCTCCGGTTCAGCGAGTCCGCGTGCCTGCTGCTCGTCGACGGCCGACCGGTCGCCAGCGTGCCCGTCCCCCCATCGCCTGCGCAACCCGGCGGGCGCGACCCCGCCGTCCGCTCGCGCCGGATCGGCTTCCGCGGCGGCTTCCGCTCCGCTCTCGTCGACGACGTCGTGCTCACGCGCGGCCGCGAGACGCTGCTGGTGGAGCGGTTCGACCGCGACGACCTGCTGCCCGGCCACGCCGCGCTCGGGGCGTCGATCGCCGCGGGGCTCTGGCTGCTGCTCGCCGCGGGGTTGCGCCGCCGCCGCGGGCCGGTGCGCTGGCTCGCCCCGACCGCCGTGCTCGCGACGCTCTCGTTGCTGGCGTGGGCGCTCGCGCTGCTCGACGACCATTGGCTGGCGTCGCTGTACCCGCGCGATCCGTTGCAGAAGCCCGACTACGCGAACACGATGTTCCGCCCCGAGGAGCCGGAGCTGACCTGGGCCGAGCGCCACCCCGGGCGCGATCCGGAGCGCGCCCGGCGCATCCTGTTCGCCGGCGGCTCGCAGACCTGGGGTTCCGGCGCGCGGGTCGAAGCCGACGTCTGGACCCGACTGGTCGAGCGCGAGCTCGATCGACGGGCGCCCGATCCCGGCTGGCGCTGCCGCAACGTCGCCGTGTGCGGTGACAGCCTCGCCCAGCAGGCGGCGCGCTGCGACAGCCGGGCGCTCGACGAGTTCCGGCCGGAGGTCGTCGTCGTCGATGCCGGGCACAACGACCTCGATCCGGCCGCGTTCGGCCAGGCGCTCGTCGACCTGTGGTCCGCCGCCCGGCGCCGCGGCGCGCGCCTCGTCTGCGTGCTCGAGGCCAACTCCCCCGAAGCCGACCCGCTGCCCTACCTCGCCCGCAACCACACGGTCATGCGCGAGCTCGCCAACGGCGCCGGCGTCCCGGTCATCGACATGCACGCGCTCCTCGCGAGCCAGGACGAGCGCGGCTTCCTGTGGTGGGACCGCGTGCACCTGTCGTCGGCCGGCCAGCAGCTGCTCGCCGAAGCGCTCACCGAGCGGTTGCTCGAGCTGCTGCGCTGAACGCGCCGTGGCGGCACCGATCGCGCCGACGCGCGCGCTGCACCCGTCGCCGGCGCTCAGCCATCGAGCGTCGCGACCGCCGGCGTCGAGACCTGCACACTGCCGGCCGTGAGCACGACCGCCTGCAGCGTCGCGACCGTCCCAGCCGGCAGTGGCGGCAGCGGCAAGCTGACGGACTGCGAGCCGGTCGCCGGCAGCGTCGCCGACACCAGCACCAGGTTGATCGGACCGAGCCACAGATCGCCGAACGGCAGGCTCAGCACCGGCTGGAGCGGCAGGCCGAGCAGCAGGTGCAGCGCGTCGCCTGGGTTGGCGCGGGCGGTGGCCGACAGCCGCCCGCCCGCCACGCTGGCGCGCACCGACGGCACCGTCCGCGTGGCCACCGTGGCGACGCCACCGATCGGCGGGCCACCGAACTTCGGCAGCAGCGTGACGGCGGGGTCGAGCACGATCGCGCCGCCGAGCGTGCGGATCGCCGGGGTCGGTCGGCGCAGGCTGCGGGAGTCACCCGCCTCGACGACGGTGGCAGCATCGCCGGCGACCACCAGCCTGCCGCTGCGCAGCTCGATGCCGGATCCCGAGCCGATGCCGGTGAAGTCGACGCCACCGATCGCCGTGCTCTCCGCGAACACGACGAGGCTCCGTTCCATGACCAACGCGTGCTGCAATGTACCGACACTGAACGATGCCCGCAGCCGGCAGCCACCGAGCACCGCGTTGCTGTCGGTGATCGAGACCGGCGGCGCGCCCGCGAACAGGTCGAGGCCGTGCAGGCTGACCTGCGCACTGCGCTCGACGACGACCGGGCTCATCGAGACGCGCTCGAGGTGCACGTGGCCGGCACAGTCGAGCACGCGGACGCCACCCGGGCCGCCCGACGTCGTCGCGTCGATGCCCTGCAGCACGAAGGTCTCCCCGGCCGGCAACCGGTCGACGACGACGAGCGGACTGCTCAGGCTCCACAGCGTCGCGCCGGGATCGCCGACGATCCGGAGGCCCTTGCTCACGGTCACCGGGCTGTAGACGCCGGCGCGCACCAGGATCAGGTCGCCGGGCTGCGCGGCCGCCACCGCGGGCGGCAGATCGACGAAGCTGCCGCCGCCGCCGGCGTCGACGATCCAGGTCGTCTGCGCGGCGAGCGCGCCGGTCAGAGCGAAGATCGCGGGAAGGTGGATCGGCATTGGGGTCGCTCCGCGCGGGGGGCTGGCCTCACGGTCGGAGCGGGGCACGCGACCGCGGCGGCACGGCCAGGATGCCATAACGGGCCGGATCCTGCTGGCGCACTCCAGTATTGCGGCCCGCCGCGCGGCGGCACCCCGGCGTCGGCGCGGACGGCGCCACACCGATTGCGCCGGCGGGCGCGCTCGCCACACTGACCCCATGCTGCGCACGCTCGCCGCCGTCTCCGCCCTCGCCGCGCTGTCCGCGGCGCAGTCGCCCACTCCCGCGCGGCCGTCCCCCGAGCAGGCGCTGCGCGAGAAGCTCGCGTCGCCGTTCCTCCGCCACGCCGACTGGACGACCGACTACGACGACGCGCTCGCCGCAGCCGCGCGCGAGGACCGGCTGATCTTCGCCTACTTCACGACCGCCTACCATTGAACGCCGTGCAAGGCGACGGAGAGCGGTCCGCTCTCCGACCCGGCGTTCCCCGCCCTGCGCGACCAGTTCGTGTTGCTCTGCCAGATCGAGTCCGAGCTGGCCGGGCATCCGCGGCTGCGCGAGCAGAAGGGACTCGTCGGCCTCCCGAGCGTGGCGTTCCTCGACGCGGCCGGGACCGTGTTGGTCCAGGTGCCGTTCGACCACCGCACCGTCGACGGCTTCCGTGCGTCCGGCGCACGCGCACACCGCTACGTGCGATTGCGCGAGCGGGCCGACACCGACCCGGCGGCCGCCGCCGGGTTCCTGCTGATGCAGCTCGAGGAGCGGCAGCTGTCACTCGACGCGGCCCGCGCGCGGCGGGCGTCGATCGCGGAGCTCGACGCTGCGGATCTCGCCGCGCGGATCGCTGCCCGGATCGTCGACCTCGAGGTCGCCGCTGCGCTCGACGCCGCGCGCACCGCCGGCGACGCCCGCGCGACGCTCGGCCCACGCTTCCTCGCGATGCACCGGGACGGACCTCACCCGAGCCCCTACGTCAGCCGCGGCTTCTGGTTCGCGATGCTGGAGTGGGCCGAGGCACGGCGCGACCCGGCCGTGTTCGAGGAGGCGCTCGCCGGCATGCGCGCGTCGCTCGCGACGACCGACCCGGATGCGACCTGGGTGCCACGGTTGCTCGCCGACCAGGAGGCGAAGCTGCGCGCACTGCGCGATCGCGACGGCTGATCGCGCCAGGGCGTCGACTACGATCGGCCGGGTCCCATGACCCCCGACCGGAGGACGACCGCATGGCAGCGAAGACGATCCTGATGCTCGTCGGCGACTACGTCGAGGACTACGAGGCGATGGTGCCGTTCCAGATGCTCCAGATGGTCGGGCACACGGTGCACGCGGTGTGCCCCGGCAAGCAGGCGGGCGATCGCGTGCGGACCGCGATCCACGACTTCGAGGGCGACCAGACCTACAGCGAGAAGCCCGGGCACCTGTTCGGCATCAACGCCGACTTCGCGGCCGTCGACCCGGCCGACTACGACGCCCTGGTCGTCCCCGGCGGTCGCGCGCCGGAGTACCTCCGGCTCGATCCCCGCGTGATCGCGATCGTGCAGCATTTCGCCAACGCCGGGAAACCGATCGCCTCGGTGTGCCACGGCCAGCAGATCCTCGCCGCCGCGGGCGTCCTCGACGGCAAGCGCTGCACTGCCTACCCGGCCGTCCGCCCGGACGTCGAGCGCGCCGGGGCGAGCTGGTGCGACGTCGACGAGACCTTCTCCAATGCCTGCACCGACGGGCGCCTGGTCACCGCCCCCGCATGGCCTGCGCATCCGGAGTGGATCCGCCAGTTCCTCGCGGTGCTCGGCACCCGGATCGAGCCCTGACGTCGACGCCCGCCGGACGCGGCGAGATCACGAAACCGCCATGTGGGATGACCGCTCAGCGCCGACCGTCCCCGCGACGCACATGCTGCGGATCGCGATCTTGATCGCCGCGGGGCTCCAGCCGTTGCCCGCCCAGAGCGGCGAGCGCTACCTCGGCGAGCCGATCCGCTACGAGGAGCCGACCGGGCGCGACCCCGCCGCCGCGCTCCAGCGGGGCCTCGCGGACGGTTCGATCGCTCTGGCGCGCGACCCCCGGCACGGGGTGTTGCCCGCGCTGCTCGATGCCCTCGACGTCCCCGCGTCGTCGCAGACCCTGGTGTTCTCGAAGACCAGCTTCCAGAACGCGCGGATCTCGCCGGACACGCCGCGCGCGATCTACTTCGGCGACGACGCCTACGTCGGCTACGTGCCCGGCTCGGACGTGCTCGAGGTCACCGCCGTCGACCCGCTGCGAGGGCCGATCTTCTACACCGTCACCGACCGCGGCGACGGCCCGCCGCGGATCGAGCGCAACGACGGCGACTGCCTCCGCTGCCACGCCCTGCACTGGACGCGCGGCTGGCCCGGGCTCCTGGTCCGCTCGGTGTTCGTCGATCAGCGCGGTCAGCTCATCCAGCGCCTGGGGGCCACGGTGACCAATCACGAGAGCCCGTTCGACGAGCGCTGGGGCGGCTGGTACGTGACCGGCACCCACGGCGACATGACGCACCGCGGGAATGTCGTGCTGGCCGCTGACGCCGAGCTGCCGGAGGTGCCCGCGGGCGGCGCGAACGTCACCGATCTCGCCGACCGCATCGACGCGTCCCGCTACCTGTCGCCGCACAGCGACCTGGTGGCGCTCATGGTGCTCGAGCACCAGACCTGGATGCACGACCTGCTCGCCTGGGCCGACTACGAGGCGACGCTCGCCGTCGAGCGCCAGCGCGCCACCAATCGCGAACTCGGCGATCCTCCGGACCATCGCAGCGACGCGACCCGCCGTCTGCTGCAGGACCTCGCCGACGAGATCCTGCGCTACCTGCTGTTCCGCGACGAGGCGCCGCTCGCCGCGCCGATCCAGGGCACTTCGGGCTTCGCCGACGAGTTCGCGGCGCGCGGTCCCCGTGATCAGCAGGGCCGCTCGCTGCGCGAACTGGACCTCCGCACGCGCCTGTTCCGCTGGCCCTGCAGCTACGTGATCCAGTCCACCGCGTTCGCGGAGCTGCACCCCGAGGTGCGCGAGATCGTGCTGCTGCGCCTGCACCGGATCCTCACCGGGCGCTTCGGCCGCACCGCCTACCGGCACCTGTCGGCCGACGACCGCCGCACCATCCTCGAGATCCTCCGCGACACGGTCCCCGCCCTGACGCACGCCTGGAGCGCGCGCTGATCCGGCCGCCCGCTCCTCCCCGCCACTGTGCCGGCGCCCGGCAGGCCGCTACCGTTCGCCCCCCGATGGACTCCCGTGCGACCGAGGTGCGCCGGATCTTCGCGGCGTCCTGCGAGCTCGTGGGCGACGCGCGCGCGGACTACCTCCGGCAACAGTGTGGCGACGACCACACGCTCCGCCGCGAGGTCGAGGAGCTGCTGCAGCTCGATGGCGAGCCGTGCTACCTCGGTGAGGAGCAACTGGCGGCATTGCGCGCGCAGCTCGACGGTGGCGCAGCGCCCGCGCCCGAGCGGATCGGCCCGTTCGAGGTCCTCGCCGTGCTCGGCCGCGGTGGCATGGGAATCGTCTACCGCGCGCGTCAGGATCGGCCGGCGCGCGAGGTCGCGCTGAAGCTCCTGGTGCCCGGCCTCGGCGACCCGACCGCCCACGCCCGCTTCGCGCTCGAGGCCGAGGCGCTCGGCCGGCTGCAGCACCCCGGCATCGCGCAGATCCACGCGTTCGGCGAGGCCGGGACGCCGCAGGGACCGGTGCCGTACCTGGCCATGGAGCTGGTGCACGGCGAGCCGCTCGACCGCTGGGCGCAGGTCGCGCGCCCCTCCCTCGCCGACCGCGTCCGCGTGCTGATCGGTATCGCCGACGCCGTGCACCACGCCCACCAGCGCGGACTGATCCACCGCGACCTGAAGCCGGGCAACGTGTTCGTCGACGCGGCCGGCCGGCCGAAGGTGCTCGACTTCGGCATCGCACGGCTGATCGACGACGACCGGACCCGCACGCTGCGCACGCACGCCGGGCAGCTGCTCGGCACGCTCGCCTACATGAGCCCCGAGCAGGCCGAGGGCCGCAGCGACGAGGTGGACGTGCGCACCGACGTGTACGCGCTGGGCGTGGTCGCCTACGAGCTGCTGTCCGGGGCCTTGCCGCTCGACGTCACGAGCGACGCGCTGGCGACGGGCCTGCGCCGCGTGATCGAGGAGGAGCCGACCCCGCTGGGCCGCCGGGACCGCCAGCTCGCCGGCGACCTGGAGACGGTCGTCGCCACCGCGCTCCGCAAGGACCCCGAGCACCGCTACGCGTCGATGCAGGCCTTCGCCGACGACCTGCGGCGCTACCTCGCGCACGAGCCGATCCTCGCGCGGCCGGCGACCGCCGCGTATCTCACCGCCCGCTTCGTCCGTCGCCACCGCGCGGTGGTCGCCGGCGCCGCCATCGCGCTGCTGGCGCTCGTGCTCGGCACCGTGTTCTCCGTGCGCTGGGCGCTGCGCGCGGAGGCGAGCGCGCGCCGCGCGGCCCTCGCCGAGTCGCGCGCCAACGAGGAGGCGCGCCTCGCCAACCGCGTGACCGGGTTCGTCGAGGGCCTGTTCGCCGCGGCGGCACCGGGCGTCGCGCTCGGCCGGACGATCACGGCGAAGGAACTCGTCGACCGCGGCGCCGCCGACATGCGCGACGCGCTGGCCGACGAGCCGCTGCTCCGCGCGCGGCTGTCGCGGTTCCTCGGCGCGGTGCTCAGCGAGATGGGCGACCGCGCGACGGCGCTGCCGCTGATCGACGACGCACTGCGAACGCTGGAAGCGACGCGACCCGCTGACGATCCCACCGTGATCCAGGTGCTGGTCGACCAGGCTCGCGCGCTGTTCGTCGGCCGCGACTCGCCGGCCGCACGGACCCTGTTCGCCGAGGCGCTGGCGCGCATCGAGGCCGCCGGCCTGCCTCACGACAACGCGTGGATCCGGTGCCACGAGGGGCTCGGCGCCTGCGCTCTCGAGACCCACGACCTCGACGCCGCGCTCGAGCACTACACCCTCGTCCGCGACGCGCGCACCACCGTCGCCAGCGCTGCCGTCCGCGCCAACGACCTCGTGCACCTCGCGAACGTCCACGGGATGCGCGGCGACGCGGCCGCGGCCGAGCGCCTGTTCACCGCCGCCCACGAGCTGCTCGCGCAGGCCGACGATCCGCTGCTCACGGCGAACGTCGCGACCAACCTGGGCGTGCTGCGCATGGCGCAGGACCGGCCCGAGGCAGCCGAGCCGCTGTTCCGCGAGGCGCTGGCGGCCGGCGAGCGGCTGCTCGGGCCCGACCACCCGCTGCTGCTGCGGCGCCTGTGCAACGTGGCGGGCGTGCTGTCGACGCTCGGACGCACCGCGGAGGCCGAGCCGCTGCTCGAGCGCGCACTCGCGATCGCTGATCGGCAGGACACGCCGGCCGACGACGGCGTCGCCAACGTCGCGATGAACCTCGGCAACGTCCGCCTCGATCTGCGCCGTCCCGCCGACGCCCTCGCGCTCTACCGGCGCGCCGCGGCGATCTACGAGCGGCTCGGCGGCCCCGCCAGCCCCGACCTCGCCGACGCGCTCGAGAACGAGGCCATGGCCCTGGAGCGGTTGGGAGATGCCACCGAGGCGGCCGCGCTGCGGCGCCGGGTGGCGGCGATCCGCGCGCGCTGACCGGCGCAGAATCATCCGACCGCTTCCGCCTCGCTTCGTGTTCTCGCCGGTGAGCGGCCGCGCTGCGCGCGCCGCGCCCCAACGCGAGGAACCGATCCGATGCTCTCCGCCGTCCACCTGCGCGCCGTCGCCGCCGCGCTCGCCGTCTCGTCCGGTGCCGCGACGCTCGCCCAGGCACCCGCCCGGGCCGCCCGCCTCGACACCCGTGCCATGCTCGACGCGGTCGCCGCGCTCGCCCGTGACGCCGGCGGACTCGCCGGCTTCGGCCGCGACTATGCCGTGCGCTTCGACGCCGACGGCATCACCTACACACCGGCCCTCGGCCGCCGCGCACCCGCGCCGCAGCGGCTGGCGATCCGGCTCGGCTCGCTGCATCGCGGTGACCTCGCGCTGCCGATCGCCACGGGAGCGGAGCCGCGGCTCGACGGCCGGCTCGCGCGCTACCAGCGCTCCCCGTCGATCACCGAGTGCTACGAAGTGCGCGCCGACGGCGTCGAGCAGACCTTCGTGTTCACCGAGCTGCCGGGCCGCGGCGACCTGGTGGTGCGCTGCCAGCTCGCCGGCGAGCTCGCCGGCCGCGGCGCCGCGGACGGCGACCGTGCGCTGCACTTCGTGGCTCCCGGCCTCGGCGGCGTGACCATCGGCGCGGTGACCGGCATCGACGCCCGCGGTGCGACCTGCAGCGGCGGTCTGCGGCTGGTCGACGGCGCCCTCGAGCTGTCGCTGCCGGCGGCGTTCGTCGACCGCGCCGCGCTGCCGCTCGTGCTCGACCCGCTGATCGGCACGCGCATCTCCGTCACGGCCGGAAGCGACGACGACCGCGAGCTCGACGTCGCCTACGACCGGACCAGCGACGACTTCCTCGTCGTGTGGACCCGCGCATTGGCGGCCGGTACGACCGAGCTCCGCGCATTGGAGTACGGTCGCTCCACGGGCCCCGGCGCGGCGTTCCTCGTCGCCAGCGGAAACGTGATCCGCCGACCCCGGGTCGCGAGCCAGAACGCGGTCGACCGATTCGTCGTCGTCTACGAGTCGGCGCCGACCTTGGTCGGCCCCGCGACCGTGCTGGCGCAGGTCGTCAACGCGGACCGCACGCTCGGACCCAACGTCGCGATCAGCCCGGCCGGTTCGTACTGCGTCGAGCCCGACGTGTCCGGCAATGCCGGTTCCGGCTTCGCAGACGTCGGCGGGCTGATCGTCTACCGCGAGCAAGGCGCCGGCATCCGTCTGCAGCAGTACACGCTGAACGCGGGATCGACCGGCACCATGGTGCTGGGCACTCGCGCCACCGTCTCGACGGACCCCGCTGCGCAGCACCCTCGCATCACGCGCTCCGCCGGCAATCGAGCGGTCGTCGCCTTCGGGCTGCCCGGGTCCGTCGTCGCGCAGGCCACGACGATCTTCGGCTCGGTCATCGGGGCCGGCCTGTCGGCGCCGACCGGCGGCTCCGCCACGCCCAGCCCCGCCGTCGACGGCGACGGCACCCAGTTCCTGCTCGCGTTCGACGCCGAGCTCGCCCCGGGCGACCGCGACATCCGTTGCATGCAGCTGTCGTGGACCGGAGCCGGCGTCATGCTGGCCGGCTACGACGCGGTCTCCCAGCGCGTGGGGATCGACGAACTGCAGCCGGCGGTTGCGTTCCTCGGTCCCAAGTACCTGGTCGCCTGGACCGTCGCCGCCGGGTTCATGAGCTACGAGGTGCACGCGAAGGCGATGGCACCGTCCGGCTGCAACGAGTGTGGGACGGAGCTGACGCTCGCGGGCAGCCTCGCCAGCGAGGTGCTGCCGGCCATCGCCAGCCGCCGCTCCGGCGGCGCGGTCGCCGACGACGCATTGATCGCCTTCGCGAGCCACTCCGGGCAGCCGCCATTCGAGGGAAACATCGACGCGTGGCTGTTCACACCGTTCTCCGCGACGTTGCAGACGACGACCGCAACGGGCTGCGGCAATCCACTGTCGCTGCAGGCGGTCGGCCAGTTCTCGATCGGCAATGCCGCTTTCTCGCTGCGCCTGAGCACGACGGACCCGAATGCCACCCTCGGCTTCGTGAGCCTCGGGCTCGGCGGACCGCCACTCGTGTGCGGGAGCTGCTCGCTCGTCGCACCGGTCGACCTGCTGTCCGGGCCGCTGCCCGGCGGTGTGGCGACGTTCCCGCTCCCGGTTCCCTGCCTGACCGCGCTGCTCGGCGCTCGGCTCGACGTGCAGGGTGGCATGGTCGGCAGCGCCACGAATCTCTGTCCGCTCCTGCGGACGCTCTCCACGTCGTCGGCGATCCGGCTGACCGTCGTGGAGTGACCCCCGAGGAAGTCATCGCGCGAGGATGTCATGAACCGATTCCGCCCGTCCCTGATTGCGATCGCCCCCTGGGCCGTCACCGTGCTCGCGGCAACCGCCGCAGCCCAGCACCCGCAGCGCTCGATGATCGTCGATCACGCCCCCGACCGCTTCGTCCTCGTGCAGCGCGCCGATGACGTGCTGCTCGGCATGGGGGCGCGCTACACGGCGCGCTTCCACACCGACCGGGTCGAGGTGGCACCCGCCACGTCGCGGCCGCACACGGTGGCGCTGCGCTCCCGTGCCGCCGCCCGCGGCGCGGCCCCTGAGCCGCTCGCGAGGACGACCCCGCCGCGCGAGGACGGTCTGCGCGTCCGCTACGGTCGCGGTGCGATCACCGAGACCTACGACGTGCGTGCCGACGGTCTGGAGCTCGGCTATGTGTTCGCGGAGCTGCCCGCGGGCGATGGCGATCTGACGGTGACCATCGACGTCGATTCGTCGCTGCCACTCGCGGCCGTCGCAGCCGATGCGATCGAATTCGGCGACGACTCCGGCGCCGTCCGGATCGCCGGTGTGCTCGGCATCGATGCGCTCGGCAATCGTGCGGCGGGCAGCATGGAGTACGCCAGGCACGTGCTGACCCTGCGCCTGCCCGCCGCGTTCGTGGCGCACGCGGCGCTGCCGCTGGTGCTCGACCCGCTGATCACCGCGACGACCCCGCTCGGCGTGACGCCCGGGAACTCGCTCGAGGCGGCCTACGACGCGACCACCGACCGCTGCCTGATCGTCTGGCAGCAGCCCGGCGGCACGAGCGGCACCAGCCCGATGGAGATCCGCGGCTGGTTCGAACCCGGTGGCGCCGTCCTGCTCGACTCCGCCGGCAGCGCCGGCAGTCCGGTGGTCGGCAACTGCAACGCGCGCGACTGCTTCGTGGTGGCCTGGCCCGAGACCGGCGGCATCGTCGCCCGCGCCGTCGCCTCGCCGACGACGCTGGGGAGCCTCAAGGCGCTGACCAACGCGACCGGATCCTCGTGGCCGCATCTGGCGATCAGCACCAATGCCAGTCCGACCGCCGATCGGATGGTCATCGTGGCGACCGAGGCGCCGGCGTCCGGCCCTGCGAGTTGCCGCGTGCTCGCCACGCGCGTCAGTGCCTCGCTCGACCTCGCGGCGGCGGCGACGACGACCGTGTCCGGCTCCGGCGGGCTCTACACCGGCGTCGGACCCGTCGCGATCGCGAAGTCGGGTGGTGCGAACGGTCGCTACCTCGTCGCGTGGTCGCAGGGCTTCGGCGGCACGCCGACGGCCTTCATGGGTCTGTGCACCGATACCGGTGCACTCGCCTCCACCGTGGTCAGCCGTCCGGCACCCGGCAACGACCTGACCGAGATCGTCGCCGACGGTCAGGACGGCCAATGGGTCGTCGGTCTCCGCTCCTCGCCCGGCGCCTTCCCCACGCCCGGCTTCGCGGGAAGGCTCCATCTGTTGGGCGTCGGTCTCGACGGCGCCGGCAACCCGACCCCCCGCGATCCCGTGCAGATCACCGACGACTCCGGCGGCGGGCTGTTGAACCTCGCGCTGGCCGGCCGCCGCGTGGTCGCGAGCTACGCAGTCCCGCTCCAGGTCAGGTGCACGTCCTCGGATCCGCAATGCACCAGCTCGCGCATCGCGTCGTTCACCCTGACCGGCTGCCTGCCCTGCCAGGCCGCGGAGGAGTTCTACTGGACCGGCACCCACGCCGCGCTGGTCCGTCCGAGCGCCAGCGGCAACGTCGATCCGCAGCGTGCCGAGGAGGTGGTCGCGTTCGCCGTCACCGGGACGCTGGCGACCCACAGCTCCCAGGGCTCGCGGCTCACGTTGGACAACCGCGTCGGGCTCGTCACCGACCTCGGCGGCGGCTGCGGTGGTCTGACGGCCCGGGTGTACGCCGAGTGCGCGAAGACCGGTGGCACGCACCAGGCGGTCGTGAAGAGCGTCAATGGCACCTGCTGGCTCGTCATCGGTACCGACCGCATCGACATGCGCGGGTGCGGCACCTGCGTGCTGGTCCCCGATCCGTACACGTCGTTCGTGGTCGGCCCGCTGCGCACCGATCGCAACGGCGATGCGTCGTGGCAGCTTGCCGTGCCGGCCACGCCCGGCCTCGTCGGGGTGCGCCTCTACGAGCAATGGCTCGTGTCCGGACCCGGCCTCCAGGGCTGCGCGAGCTTCCCGTTCGCCTTGTCCAACGCGCTGCAGGTGCAGATCCAGTAGCGGCCCGAGGCCCCGTCACGGCTGGCGCTCGGATCCGAGCGTGCGCTGCAGCCACGCTCGCGCGAAGCGCCAGTCGGCCTTGACGGTCGTCGGCGCCACGCCGAGCGCGGCGGCCACCTCCTCGATCGTCAGTCCGCCGAACACGCGCAGCTCGACGATCCGCGCCTGCCGCTCGTCGTCCTGCGCGAGCCGCTCCAGCGTGTCGTGCAGCGCGACGAGGTCGCCGGTCTGTCGCTCGACCACGTCGAGGCACTCGTCGAGCGGCACCCGCTGCGCGTCGCCGCCCCGCTTCCGCGCCCGCCGATCCCGCGCGTGGTTCACGAGCACCTGCCGCATCGCCCGCGCCGCGACCGCCAGGAAGTGCACACGGTCGTTGAACCCCGCACCGCCGCCGACCGCGCGCTGGATCTTGAGCCACGCCTCGTGCACGAGCGCCGTGGGCTGCAGCGTGTGCCCGGGCATCCCCGCCCGCAGCAGTTGCCCCGCGATCTGCCGCAGCTCCTCGTAGACCAGCGGCAGCATCTCGCCCGCGGCAGCCGCGTCGCCGTCGCGCAGGCGGAGCAGGTACGCGGTGATCCGGGGCGTCGCCTCCATCGCGGAACCTCGCCGAGTCTAGCCCGGATGATTCACGAGATCCCGTCGCGGGGTTGCGCGGATCATCCGGGCGAGGCGCTGTGCAGCAGCAGGTAGCACACCGGCCCGGTGACGGCGACGTAGAGCCACAGCGGGAACACCCACTTCGCGAGCCGCCGGTGCCGCTGGAACTGATTGGTCCAGGCCGCGATGAACGTGAACAGGATGCACGGGAAGCTGACCGCGGCGGCGACGATGTGGGTCGCGAGGAGCGCGAGGTAGAGCGTGCGCAGCGGGCCCTGACCGGCGTAGCGGGTCGGGTCGTTCGTCACGTGGTAGGCGACGTAGCCGAGCAGGAACAGGACCGAGAGGGCGAGCGCGACGGTCATCGCGCGCCGGTGCCAACGCAGGCGGCCGCGCTTCACGCAGATCACGGCGACGACGAGCGTCACCGCGCACAGCGCGTTCAGCGCCGAGTAGATCGGCGGCAGACCGGCGGTCGACCAGCCGTCCGGTAGCTCGATCCGGATCCGCTGCATGCCGCCGACCAGCAGCAGCACGATCGCCGACACGCCCCATGCCACCCCCCGCAGCCGCCGCGCCCGCACATCGTCCGCAGGCCGCTCCAGGAACTCGGCACGCTCGTCATTCATCCCGCGCAGCATCCCGGCTTCCGATCGGTACCGCGACTGGTTTCTGCATCACGCGGGCCGGGCGCACGCTGCCGCTACCGCGTCAGCACGTACTCGCCACCCGACTCCGCCGCGATGCGCTTCAACATCGGGCTGTCCGTGCCGATCGAGATGCAGTGGATGCGCAACCGCCGCGCGCGGTTCCACCGCGCGATCTCGTCGGCGAGCGCGTCGGGGTCGGTGATCGGACCGGCGGTCGGAGCGCCGTCCGACAGCAGGTAGATCGTGTCGACCTCCTCCTCTTCGAATGCACGCTTCATCGCGTCGTGCACGTTCGTCGACCCCATCGGCGACAGGGCGTCGATGCGCTGCAGCGCCTCGGCGCGGTTGCGCGGGCTGACCCGGAGCATCTCGTCGAACACGGCTGCGATGGTCGTGTGGAACGACACCACATTGAAGCGGAAGTGCTCCGGCGTGCCCTCGACGACCCGCCGGAGCTGCCGCTTCGCCTCGTCCAGGCGCGTGCGCCGCTGATCGGTGCCGATCGGCGCGGACATGCTGCCCGACACGTCGACCACGAACACGACGCGGTCGCTGATCAACGGGATGCCGTAGTAGCTCGTGGTCGTCGCGCCCTCGCTGCGGGGCCGCGCGCGCTTCGCGAACGCGTCGGCCGGGACCAGCTCGAACGCCGCCCCGTCCTCCTTCCACCACTCGTCCCACCGCCGGCGGTCGCTGAACCGCAATGCGGTCAGCGACTGCAACGTATCGAGCAGGTCCTCGCGCAGGCGGCCCGACTCCTCGTCGATCCGGGCGATCAGCTTCGGCACCGACTCCTTGCTCCGCACCAGCCGGCAGAAGTCGAACGCCGCGGCGCGCACCGTCCAGCTCTTGTCGTCCAGCTCCTGCCAGACCGCCGACAGCGCCTCCGCCGCCCCCAGCTCCGCCAGCAGCGAGATCACCAGGCTGCGGTCCGCCGGGCTCTTCGTCTTCGCGGTGCTGCGCAGCATGTCGACCAGCTCGGCCCGCCACTCGGCATCGCCCTTCAGCAGATCGTGGAGGCACTGCAGCGCTTCGAGCCGCCGCGGGTCGTCCTTCGCCCGCAGCAGCTTGCGCAGCTCGGGAACCGCGGTGCGGTCGCCGCGCTTCGCGAGCACCCGGAGCGCGGTGAACACGACGTCGGGGTCCCGCGAGCGCACGAAGTCCGCGATCTCGGCGGTGACCTCCGCGCCGGGCACCTCGCCGAGCGCGCGCAGCGCCACGCGCAGCTGCGCGGACTCCCCGATGCGGCCGAGCCCGCGCCGCAGGAACTCGATGAACGCCGGGTCCTTCGCGACCTTCGGTAGCACCTCGTCCAGCGCGCGGGTCAGCGTCGAATCGGTCGGTCGCCCGGCGATCTCGAGGAACGGCTGGTACAGCCGTGATCCGAACACCGCCGCCATCGCGTAGAGCAGATCCGCGGCCGCGAACCGCGCGGTCGCGTCGCCCGCCTTCTGCGCGAGCGCCACGGTGAGCTCGGCCGCGTCAGGGTGCGACCGCTCGGCGAGCTGCCGCACCGCGGAGGCCGCGCTCATCACGTCGTCACCTCTCGCCACTGCAATGCGAGCCGCGGTGACCTCCGGCAGGTCGGGTGCGCTCGCGAGATTGCGGATCGCCGTGCTCCGCATCGCAGCGTCGCCGTCCTGCGCGATCTGTGCGAGCGCCCGCCACGCGTCGTCGGTGCGGGCCGACGCCAGTCCGTTGACCGCGTAGCTCCGTGCGAGCGGCACGCTCGATCCGATCGCGACCGCCCGCAGCCGCGCCACGCCCTCGGCGCCCTGCTTCGCGAGCGCTCGCGACGCCGCGTTCCGCTCCTGGACCCCCGAGTCCGCGCTCTCGAGGATCTGCGCGATCGGCCCGACGACGCCCTCGCGCGCGGCACCGCCGAGGGCGTCGAGCAGCGCGACGCGATACGCCTCCTCCTGCGCGCGCTGCAGCTCTTCCAGCAGCGCGACCGTGACCGCAGCGCCGCCATCGCGGGCCAGCCCGCGCACGACGGGAATCCGCTCGGCCTCGGGTTGGCCGAGGACCCGCTGCAGGCGATCGAGCCCGTCGCCAGTCCCCGCTGGACTGCCCTGGGCGTGCACCGGCGCGAGCACGGCGAGACAGACGGCGAGCAGCGCGACGAGGAGACGCATGTCGACGGAGGTGCGGAGGTGCGGGGTGCGAGAAACCGGCGAGGGGCGCGCCGGACCTGGATGCTACCCGACGTGGCCGATCGCGGCACACCACCGCAGCTCGGGGACCTCCCGGACGCAATTGCGCCGCACGGCGTGGCGTTGCGACCGCACGCCCGGATCCGCGGGACCGCGTGGCGTCGCTCGGCCCCGTCCCGCCCCGGCAGTGGCTCGCAGCAGGCCCGGAGCGCCCATGATCGACCCGAAGAACGTCCACGCGACCCTCTCCCGCCACCAGCTCGCCGATGGCATGCCCATCGTCCTCGACCTGCGCCGCTCGCACGGCTCCTGGCTGTGTGACGAGGTGACCGGCGACGAGTATCTCGACTTCTTCACCTGTTTCGCGAGCTGGCCGATCGGTTGGAACCACCCGGCGATGCAGGAGCCGGAGTTCCTGGAGCGCATCCGGCTGGCGGGCAGCACCAACCCGTCGAACGCGGACCTCTACACGACACTGATGGCGGAGTTCGTGTCGCTGTTCGCGACGCGCGTCACTCCGCCCGGCTACCCGCACCACTTCTGGATCTCGGGCGGCGCGCTCGCCGTCGAGAACGCGCTCAAGGTCGCCTTCGATTGGAAGGCACGCAAGATCGGCGTCGACCGCTGCCACGATGGCGACACGCTCGCGGTGATGCACTTCCGGCACGCGTTCCACGGTCGCAGCGGCTACACGCTCAGCTTGACGAACACCGACCCGGTCAAGACCGCCCTGTTCCCGAAGTTCCGCTGGCCGCGCATCCACAGCCCGGCGCTGCATTTCGACCTGGCCGGCAACGTCGACAACGATGTCGAGACCGAGGAGCGGCGTGCCGTCGCGGAGATGGAGACGGCGTTCCGCGGCGAGTTCGCCGGTCGCGTCGCGTGCGTCATCGTCGAGCCGATGCAGGCCGAAGGCGGCGATCGCCATTTCCGTCCCGAGTTCCTCGCGGAGCTCCGGCGGCTGTGCGACGAGCACGACGCACTGCTCGTGCTCGACGAGGTGCAGACCGGCTTCTTCAGCTCCGGCACACCGTGGATGTGGCAGTCGAAGGGTGTCGCGCCGGACGTCGTCGCGTTCGGCAAGAAGACGCAGGTCTGCGGCCTCTACGCGAACACGCGCGTCGACGACGTACCCGACAACGTGTTCCACAAGGCGAGCCGCATCAATTCCACGTGGGGCGGCAGTCTCGTCGACATGGTTCGGGCAACGCAGATCATCCGTATCGTGCTCGACGAGCACCTCGGCGACAACGTCGCACGACAGGGCGAACGCCTGCTCGCCGGTCTGCGTTCCATCGCCAGCGACAGTGGTGCGTTCGACAACGTGCGTGGTCAGGGTTCGCTGGTCGCCCTCGATCGCGCCGACCGCCCCGCGCGCGACGCGCTGCTGCGCGCACTGCGCGCCCACCGCCTGCTCGCCCTGCCCTCGGGCGACCGCGCGGTCCGCTTCCGGCTGCCCCTGAACGTCACCGCCGCGGAGATCGACGCGGCGCTCGAGCGCGTCGCCGCCGCGCTGCCGGACTGCGCCAGGGCCTGAGGCCGCGGATCGGCGGCTCGGCCGTCGACCCGCGGCCCCCGCCCGGCGCTCACGAGCCGTCGGGTCGCACCAGCACGCCGTTGCTCGGCCGCAGCACGAGCACGCCGAGCAGCGCCTCGGTGACCTCGACGAACTGCACGCGCGCCGTGACCTGGTAGCCGAGCGGCAGCAGGAAGGCGATCGTGCGCTCACCGTTCCCGTCGACGCGGAACGGCAGCGTGAAGATCGGCTCGGTCAGCAGCAGGCAGCTCGTCGTCGGCAGCGGGATCGCCTGCTCGTTCACGCCGATCACCGCGATCCCCAGCGCGTGGGGTGCCGCCTGCGTCAGCGAGAACGACAGCTCGAGGTGATTGCCGAGGATGCCGGCAGCGCCGGCGGCCACCGGTCCGCACCCGGTGCCGTAGGGCGACACCGCGAGCCCCTGGGCCCGCGCGTCGGTGGTTCCGAGCGCCATCAGGCAGGCTCCGACCGACAGTGCCAGCCGGAGCGTCATCGTCAGACGAAGGGTCACGGACAGACCTCTTCCGTCCTCAGGACGGTTCCAGGGCAGGGAGGTGCATTGTCGCTGCGGGGACGGTCGCCCGCGACCCAGGACTTCCCTGGCACCGGGCGGACCCGGGCCGACGTCTCGTCCCGGGCTGTCGCGATCCTGGACCCGACACAAGTCCGCGACATCGCCGCGCCGAACCGGGTGCGGAATCCGGATCGGCCGCGTCGGGGATCCGGACGCCGTTCGCCCGCGCGGGTCGCGGCACGCCGTTCGGTTCCACGCCCCGACACGACCGAGACGACACCCTGACCTGCCGCGGTCGCGGATGACCGACCCTCATTCCCTGCTCCTGCCAGCCGCGCTGGCAGCCGGACTCGCTGCCGCCCTGGGCGCCGCACTGCTGCGCCGCGGGCAGCTGCGCGTGTCGCTGCACGGCGTTGCCGAACGACGCGACGCGCGCGTGCGCGGCAGCCATGCCGCACGGCTCCAGCATCCGGTCATCGACCTGGATCGCTGCATCGGCTGCGGCTCGTGCGTCACCGCCTGCCCCGAGGAGGGCGTGCTCGCGCTGGTCCACGGCCAGGCGACGGTGGTCCACGGCTCGCGCTGCGTCGGCCACGGTCGCTGCGCGGATGCCTGCCCGGTCGGCGCCGTCGCTGTCACCCTGGGCGATCTCTCCGACCGCCGCGACCTCCCCGCCCTGCAGTCCGACCTCGAGGCGGTCGGGGTGCCGGGCCTGTTCGTCGCCGGCGAGCTCAGCGGCCATGCCCTGGTGCGCACCGCCGTGAACCACGGGATCACGGTGGCGGACGCAGTGCACGCGCGCCTGCGCCAGGGAGCGGGCGCGGTCCGCTCCCGCCGACAGCTCCAGACCGTGCCTGCTCGTGCCCCCGACCGCGACGACCGCGCAGCTCCGGTCGAGCTGCTGATCGTCGGCGCCGGCCCCGCCGGTCTCGCCGCTGCATTGCGCGCACGCGAGCTCGGCATCGAGGCCGTCGTGCTCGAGCAGGCCGACCGGCCCGGTGGCGCGGTCGCCGCCTACCCGCGCGGCAAGCTGGTGATGACGCAGCCGATGGTGCTGCCTCTGCATGGCCGCCTCGGCCGGCTCGAATACTCGAAGGAAGAGCTCGTCGAGCTCTGGGACGGACTCGTCGCGGAGCACGCCCTCGACGTGCGCACCGGCGTGCAGCTCACGGCCGTGTCGCGACGGCCCGACGGCACGTTCGTCGCCAGCACGAGCGCGGGCACGTTCGACGCGCAGCACCTGTGCCTCGCGCTCGGTCGCCGCGGCACCCCGCGCAAGCTCGGCATCCCCGGCGAGGAGCTGCCGAAGGTCCACTACGCGCTGCAGGACGCCGGCTGCCATCGCGGCGAGCGCGTGCTCGTCGTCGGCGGTGGCGACAGCGCGATCGAGGCTGCCCTGGGGCTCGCCGCGCAGCCGGACAACCACGTGACGCTCTCCTATCGAAGAGCCGCGTTCAACCGCCTCAAGGCCCGCAACGACCGCGCGATCCGCGAAGCCGAGGCCACCGGCTCCGTCGATGTCCGCTACCGGACGACGCCGGTCCGGATCGGATCCGACCGCGTCGTGCTGCGCTCGACCGTCGCGGACGGCCCCGCGGACGAGCGCGACATCGTGCTGCCGAACGACGCCGTGTTCGTCCTCGCCGGCGGCACCCCGCCGTTCGGGATGCTCGAGCAGGCGGGCGTGTCGTTCGATCCCGCCGATCGTCCGGCGACCGCGACCGAGCCACCCGGGGTCGAGCTCGCCGGAGGCCTCGTACTCGCTCTGGGTGCCTCACTGGCGCTCGCGGGCGGCGTCTTGCTCGTCTCGCTCCTGCACGGCGACTACTACGCCCTCGACGCGACCGCGCGCGACCGGCATCCGGACCATGCGCTGCTCCGCCCGACCGGCACGCTGGGCCTGCCCTGTGGGCTCCTCGCCGTCGGCCTGATGCTCTGCAACCTCACCTACCTGCTGCGGCGCGCACGGACGATCGGACGACGCCTGCCGGGCAGCCTCCGGGCGTGGATGAACGCGCACGTCGTCACCGGCCTGACGTCGTTCCTCGCCGCCGCCCTCCATGCCGGCTTCGCCCCCGCCGACACCGTCGGCGGACACGCATTCCTCGCGTTCGCCGTCGTCGTCGTCACCGGCACGATCGGCCGCTACCTGTACGCGTTCGTGCCGCGCGCCGCGAACGGCGCGGTGCTCGGCATCGAGGAGATCGCCAGCCGGATCGACGGGCTGACGTCCGAATGGAAGCGCACTGACGACGACTTCGCGGCACACGTCCGCGCTCGCTTCGAGGCGCTCGTCGACGATGACCGCCGCACCTGGGGGCGCGGCTTCGTGACTCGCCTGTGGTCCGCCATGCGCCGTCGCATCGCGTTCTCGCGTGCGCTGCGGCGCCTCCACAGGGCTGGCCTCGCCGAGGGCATCCCGGCGTCCCAGGTGCGCGCGATGCTCGATCTCGCGCGCCGCGCGCACGACCTGCAGCTCGCCGCGGTGCACTACGAGGAGCTGGGCGCCATCCTGTCGACCTGGCGCTTCCTGCACCGCTGGCTTGCATTGCTGCTGGTGCTGCTGACGGTCCTGCACGTCGTGGCGGCCTGGCGCTACGCGAACGTCGACTGGAGCGGGCTGCCGGGAGCCGCGTGGTTCGGAGGGGGACGATGAGAGCAGTGAAGACCCTCGTCGCCGTGGCGTCGCTCGTCGCCGTCGCGGCCGTCACGCTGTGGGAGGCAGATGCCCGGATCGCACCGGGTCCGCTCCATCCCGTCCACGCCGCGACCGCAGGACTCGTCGGTCAGGCCGGTTGTGCGACGTGCCATGCCGAGCCGTTCGCATCGACCTGCACGACCTGCCACGAGGCGATCGGCACACAATTGCGCGATGGCACCGGCCTGCACGGCAGCCAGCCGGACCGGCGCGGCGCGCGGTGCGAGAGCTGTCATCAGGAGCATCACGGCGACACCGTCGCTCTCGTGGACGAGCGCGCATTCTCGCTCGCCGGCGTTCCCGAGCGCCGCGCCTACGAGCACGCACACGTGGCCGGCTTCGCCCTCCAGGGCCGCCATGCGCAGCTCGACTGCAGCGCGTGTCATACCCGGGCCGACGTCGCCGTGCTGCCCGCCGGCATGGAGCGATTCCTCGGTCTCGACATGCGGTGCACCACGTGCCACGACGATCCGCATGCGGCGGCGTTCGGCGACGATTGCGCCGCCTGCCACGGTCAGGAGACCGCGTTCCAGGCCGCGCCGGGTTTCCGGCACGCGACGTTCCCATTGCAGGGCGCGCATTCTCGGGTCGCCTGTGACACCTGTCACACACCGGACAGCGATCGCTCGGTCGCAGCGCTCCGGACGGTGTCCTCGCCGGTACCGGCGCGCGGCTGCATCTCGTGTCATGCCGATCCGCACGGCCCTGGCGGCACGGCACTGCCGATCGCCACGTCGACCGCGCCGCACGACTGCGCTCGCTGCCACGACACCGAGCGTTTCGCCGCTGTGCAGTTCGGAGTCAACGAACACGCGGCTCGCGGCGTGGCGCTGCGCGGCGCGCACACCGACGCCGGCTGCAGCGGCTGCCACGACCGCAGGTCCCGGACGGGCGCAGTGCCGCCGCCGGTCGATCGCCTCGCGCGGTGCGGCGACTGCCACGGCTCGCCGCACACCGAGCGCTTCCTGCGGGACGCCGGTGCTTGCGCACATTGTCACGACGACGGTGCCGCGACCTTCCGCGGTGCCTCGCTGACGCCCGCCGAGCACGCGACCACCGGGTTCGCGCTGGCCGCACCGCACGCGACCGTCGATTGCACGGCCTGCCATGTCGCTGCCGGCGGCAGCAACTTCGCAGCGGAGCACCCGGGCCGCTACGCCGGCGATTGCCGCGCGTGCCACGGCGACCCCCATGGCGGGCAGTTCCTGCCGCGCGGCGACGTGCGTGAGAAGCTCGATGCCGACTGTCTGCGCTGCCATGCAGAAGATGCGTTCACGCCACCCCGCTTCGACGTCACCCGGCATGCCGCGACCGCGTTCCCGCTGACCGGCGCGCACCGCGCCGTGGCCTGCTCGCTCTGCCACCCGCGGGCCGCCGACGCCGAGCCGCGCGCATTCGTCGGCACGCCGGCGCGCTGCGACGCATGCCACCGCGATCCCCACGGCGGTGCCTTCGACGGGCCGCTGCTACCACGCGCGGTCGCCGGGCGCACCGGCTGCGCCCGCTGCCACGACGAGCGGTCGTTCCGTGCCGTGGATCCCGCGAGCTTCGACCACGGCGATTGGACCGGACGGCGGCTCGACGGCGCGCACGCGCGGGCCGACTGCGCGAGCTGCCACGGTCGCACCGCCGACGGACGCCTCGGCAGCGCCCCGACGCGTTGCGCCGATTGCCACGACGATCCGCACGGTGCGCAGTTCGCCAGCTGGCGCGACGATCGATTCGTCGCGCCCGCGGACTGCGCCCGGTGCCACACGGAGCGCGACTGGCAGGCGTCCGGATTCGACCACCGGCGCGACGCCCGCTTCGATCCCGGGCAGCCGCACGCCAGCGTCGCGTGTGCTGCCTGCCATCGTGCGACCCCGGTCGCGCACGGCGAGCCGATCGTCCGGTACCGACCGCTGCCGCTCGACTGCCGCGGCTGTCACGGTGGTGACCGACGGGGGGGACGCTGATGGCGGGCCCTCGCGGGATGCTCCGCCTGCTCGCGCTGTGCGCCGCCACGCTCGCGCCGCGCGGAGCGGCGCAGGACGTCGCCGAGCTGCAGGTGCACGTCACCGCGGTCGCCGGGCGCAGCGTCTATCTCGACCGTGGCCGGTCGGACGGTCTCGAGCCTGGCCAGGAGGTCGAGCTGCTCCCGCCGGGGGGCACGCCGGTGCCGGCCACGATCCGGGAGGCCTCGACGAGCAGCGCGCGGGCCGAGATCCCGCCCGGCCGGGAGCTACCGCCGATCGGGACTCCGGGCACGGCCCGGGTCGCGCGCCGCGCGGCCGGCGATCCGGCCCGCTCCGCACCGCGGCGCGCCGCGGTTCCGGACCACCCGCCGTGGCAGGCGACTCCGCTCGAGCACGACCCGGACGACCCGCTGCTCGCTCCGGCGTTCGGTGGCGGTCCGGCGCGCCGGCCCACGCGCTGGGACGGCCGCGCGTTCATGCAGCTGCTCTACAGCCGCGACGACGGCGACGGCCGCGCCAACGAGTACCTGCTCGCACGCCTCGGTACGCGCCTCGGCGTGTTCAATCCATTCGGGCTCGGCGGCTCGCTGTCGTTCGACGGCGAGCTGACGCGCCGCGCCTCCGACCTGCTCGACGACGGCAGCGACGCGACCGACCGCGGCCGGATCGATCGCCTCAGCTACGCCCACGGCGACGACGAGGCGCGCGACGTGCGCTTCGAAGCGGGTCGCTTCGTGTCGCGCTTCGCGCCGGAGCTCGGTCTACTCGACGGGGTCGAGGTCGCCAGACGATTGGGCTCTAGCTGGCGCGTCGGCGCCGGGGCCGGGGCCCTGCCGCTGCCGTTCCCCGCTCGCCAGACCGGCGAGGACTGGGGCGCATTCGCGTTCGCGCAGTGGGTCGGCGGCGGCAACACGCGCGCGTCGTGGACGGGCGGCTTCCAGAAGACGTGGCACCACGGCACACCCGATCGCGACCTCCTGTTCACGCGCTTCGACTGGTCGCCTGCCGAGCGGCTGCGCTTCGACGGCAGTGCGAAGGTCGACCTCTACGGGAGTGGTGACGACCTGAAGTCGACCGGCCCCGAGCTGACCGAGGCGTGGCTGTCGTCGTCGTGGCGTCCGAACGATCGCGTGCGAGTCGGAGTGACGGCGTCGCGCTACCGCTGGGCTCAGCTCCGCCGTGACGAGCTGTATTTCGCGGATCCGGAGCTGATCCGCCGTGCGGGTGTCCTGCGCGCCGGCCCGCGCGTCGACGTCGACCTCGCGGACGACGTGCGCGCCTGGGCGCGCGCCGATTGGTGGCAGGACCAGGACGACCAGGGACTCGGCGGTGAGCTCGGCGTCGAGGCGCGCGACGCGCTGGCCGCGGGACTCGACGTGTCCGCCGCGCTGTTCCGCGTCGACGGCTCGTTCCAGGACGGACCCGGCATCCGTCTGCGGGCGGCTCAGCGGATCGGTGCGCACCGCGTCGAGCTGCGCTACGAGCTCGTCAGCTGGAGCACGGCCGGGCTGCCGGCCGGCGACGAGACCTTCGAGCAGCACCGCGTCGGCGCCTCGCTCGACCTCGTTCCCGCCGACGCGGTATCGCTGCAGATCGACGCCGAGCTGACGTTCGGCGACGGTCAGGATGCGCTGTTCCTCGGCACCTACGCCCAGTTCCGATTCTGACGACGAGGCCGCCGCCATGACTGCACCCGACCATCTCGCACCCGCCCGCCACCCGCCCCGCGCGCGGGTCGCGCTCGTCGTCGCGGTCGCGCTGACGATCGCCGCCTGCAGCGGTCTCCTCGGTCCGCAGGACTGGGATCCGAACCGCGGCCCGGTCGTGCCCCACGACTCCTTCCCCGCCGATTGCACGCTGTGTCACGTCGGCTCTGGCTGGCACGACATCCGTCCCGACTTCACGTTCGACCACGCCGCGGTGACCGGGGTGCCGCTGACCGGCGCGCACGACGGCGCCGAATGCCTGCGCTGCCACAACGACCGCGGCCCGGTCGCGCAGTTCGCCGCGCGCGGCTGCGCCGGCTGCCACATCGACCCGCATCGCGGCAAGCTCGGCGGCACCTGCGACGTCTGCCACGGCGAGTCCGACTGGCAGCCGACCGGCGCGATCGCAGCGCACTCCCGCACCCGCTTCCCGCTGGTCGGCGCGCACGCCGCAGCCGCCTGCTGGCGGTGTCACCCCGGTGCGCAGACCGGCAACTTCGAGGGCCTCGACCCGAGCTGCGCCCGGTGCCACACCGGCGAGCTGAGGCGTGCCACCTCGCCGGACCACGCCGCCCAGGGTTGGACCGACCACTGTGAGCGGTGCCACCTTCCGGTGGCCTGGCGTCCGGCGCGTTTCGACCACCCGGCGAGCGTGCCGCTGCGGGGCGGTCACGCAGGCCTCGCCTGCCGGACCTGCCACGTGAACGAACCGGACTACCAGGGCCTGTCACCCGACTGCATCGCCTGCCACCGCGACGACTACGTCGCGGTCACCGACCCCGACCACCAGGCGTCGGGATTCGGGCAGGACTGCACCCTGTGCCACACGCTGAATGGCTGGCAGGGCGCGGTCTTCCGGCACGGGTTCCCGATCGACCGCGGCGCGCACCGCGGCCTGGCGTGCAACGAGTGTCACACGACCGGCGGCGCCGCATTCTCGTGCATCGACTGCCACGAGCACGCGCAATCGGACATGGCGTCGAAGCACCGCGAGGTCCGCAACTACTCGTGGTCCTCCCCCGCGTGTCTCGACTGCCACCCCGCCGGCCGCCACTGACCCGAGACTTCCGATCGGTACCGCGTACGGTTTTTACATCTCGCGCTCCGCACGAGATGTAAAAACCGTACGCGGTACCGATCGGAAGTCAGCTGCCGAGGTCGACGAAGACGCCACCATTGAGCTCGGCGAGGGCCCGCAGGAAGTCCTTCTGGAACTGCCCGATGGCGATGGTGTGGAACACCATCCGATAGCTCTCGTTGGTCCGGGTCACCTCCTCGAGGATCACCTGCACGTCGGTGTGCACGCCGATCGACGGTCGGCCGTCGCTGAGGAAGTAGACGGTGTCGAACGGGTTCTCGAGCGGTGCAGTGCCGGTGCTCGGTCGCCTGGCGTCGGGGTCGATCCCGAACGGATACATCAGCGCCTTGAACGTATTGGTCTTGCCCTGCGCCAGCGCGTCGGCGCTCGCGCCCGCCATATCGGGACCGCCGATCGGCTTCAGCTTGCGCACCCACTCGCGCGCGCTCGCCCGATTGACGACATTGGCGCGAGTGGGGTTGGACTTCCAGGTGTCGAGGTCGCTCGCGAAGGCGACGATGTTGAACAGCGTGCCGTCCGGCAGCGAGTCGATCGTCCGCTCGAGCTCGGTCTTGACGATCTCCAGCTTCTCGTAGCTCTCGTAGCCGGAGTCGAAGCGCTCGCGCTCGACGACGAGGTCGGCCATCGAGCCCGATACGTCGACGATGAACAGGATGCGTCGCGACGTCGTCGGGATGCCGCCGAAGGTCGGCGTGCCCTCCTTACGATTGCCGTAGATCGCGTCGTACTTCTCGCGCGATGCGGCGCGCTTCGCGAGCTCCTCGTCGGTCGGAATGCGCCAGCCCTCGATCGACTGCAGCTGATCCCAGGTCTTCCGCCAGGCGGCCGCGTCGGTCCCGAAGTCCATCGCGGTGATCTGGAACAGCGCCTCCGCACACTCCTCCTCGAGCCGCCCTCCCTTCTCCATCAACGAGATCAGCGGCGCGACGGCCGACGCCTCGCGCACGCGGCTCACGGCGGTGATCGCCGCGCTCTGCACCTGCCACGCGGAGTCGTCGAGAAGCGGCACGAGCTGGGGCCCCAGCGCCTTCAGCCGGAGCTCGCCGATCGCCTGCGCCGCGGCCATGCGCACCAGCCCGCTGCGGTCCGCCAGCATCGGGCCCACGACGCCGGGCGCCTCCTCGACCGCGCCGAGCGCCGACAGCGCGCGCGCGATGGCGATCTTGACCTCCTCGCCGACCTTCTTGCCGCCGGCGATCTCGAGCATCGGCGCGATCGCCTCGCGGATCCCGGCACGGCCGAGCACCTGGATCATGCGCGCCTGCGCCAGCGCGTCCTTCATCTCGACGAGCGCGGCGACCGGCCCCGCGAACGTCTCCGGATCGCGGTAGGTACACAGCACATCCAGAGCGGCGCGCGCGACCTCCGGCGTCTTGTGGTCGAGCAGCCCGACGAGCTCCTTGGCCGCCTCGACGGACTCCATGCCCTCGAGCGTCCGCACCGCTTCGACCTGCTGATCGACCTCCTTGAACTTGCGGAAGAAGCGCCGGAACTCCTGCACCGCGTCGGCGCGTTCCTCCGGGGTCTGCGCGGCCCCCGAGGCGGCGGACAGGACGGCGAACAGGATGGCGAAGAGCAGCGAGACGGCTCGGATCATCGTGCGGAAGGGCTGTCAGCGGTGCGAGGCGACAGCCTTCCGTTATAGCCGTGTTGCTCCGGCTCAGCGCGCACCCTGGCCCGCGGGCGGAGACGCCGCCGGCTGGCCACTCCGCTGCGGTGCGTCGCCCAGCTCGGTATCGCCGCGCTGCAGGCGCCGCCGCGCCCGGCTCTCGAGCCAGGCGTCGTCGTCGTCGATGACGACCACGCCGGTCGCCGTCCGCACGCCGAGCTGCCCGAGATCCTCGTGCGGGATCGTCACGCGCCCATCTGCGGTCGCGAGCACGACCGCATCCGAGCCCTCGTTGCGCAACACCCGCCCGAGCAGCGTGCCGCGCCCCTGCACCTGGACGAAGCCGTGCTCGATCTCGACGAGCGCATCGAAGCCGCCTTCGGACAGCGGCTGCAGGGCGGCGAGCGAACGCCGCTCGAGCGTGACCTCGCCGGTGGCCAGCTCGAGGGTCACGAAGCTCGCGTCGATCTTGCGCACCGTCCCGACGAACACCGACTCGTTGGTCAGCTGGGCCCAGGCGCGGACGCCTGGCTCCACCGCATCCGCGAGCAGCGGCGGCGCCGGCTGCGCGCCACGGATCTCCATCTCTTCGCCGACCGGCAGCGGGTCGAACGGCTGGTCCTCTGGCGGAGTCGTGCGGACTTCCTGGCCGGTCGGACCGGCGATCGGAGTCACTCCGCCGGGCACCGCCGGCCCGAGCGGGCCAGCGACCGGACCGGTCGGCGGGACGATCGGGCCGACCTCGATCGGCGGCTGGCCGTCCGGTGTGACGGGCACGTCCGGCGTGGTCGGCGTAGCGGGCGTCCCCGGAGTCGTGTCGGTGCCACCCTGCGCGACCGGTGGCACGTCCGCCGGCGGTGCGGTCTCGACCGCCAGCACCGGCTCGGGCACTTCGAGCGGCAGGCTCGGGCGCGCGACCGCGATGCGTTCGACCAGCGCGGTGTCGTCCCCGAGTCCGAACCGGCTCGGGTCGACGATCGCAACCGTGCCGGCACCGACGATCAGCAGCGCAGCGGCCGCAGCCGCCAAGCGGGCGAATCCGACGCGGCGCCGCGGGCCGGCGCCGACCACGCGGACGCCCACCTCGGGCTCGTCCTCGTAGTAGGTCTCCTCCAGCTCGCGCAGGTCGCGCGTGTCGTCGGGGCCGTAGGTGTACTCGGGCGCCACTGCCTCGGTCGGCCGCCCGTAGATGCCGTCGTCGAGCTCCTCCTCGGCCTCGTCCGGCGTCTCCTCGGAGATCTCCCAGGCCTCGTCGAACTCGCCCGCGAACACCTCGGTGTCGAGACCGTCACCACGCTCGGCGTCGTCCTCCGCGGCCAGCTCGTGCTCGGCGAAGCCCTCGTCGCCCTGCGCGTAGAACGTGTCGCGGCGACCGCCCCCGAAGCCCCCGGAGGGTACCGCGTCGACCGAGTCGGCCTCCGACGGCTCGTCGTCCTGGCCGTCGAGCAGCACGAACGACTCGTCGTTCCAGTCGGTCTGCTGGTGGCGGGTCGCCGGCTCGGCCGACGGCCCCTCGTCCCGCACCGTCAGGTCCCAGTCGTCGTCCTCGGCGGCGGGCAGCGCACCGAACGCGGCTTCCAGCCCCGGCTCGGCGGACGCGGTCCGCTTGCCGTCCGCCGGGTCGATCCCGTAGGCCGCGAGATCGATCCGCGCGTCGTCGCGCGGTGGCTCCTCGCCGTCACGCGCGAACTCGAGGTCGGCGAACGGGTCCTGCGCATCGCTGTCGCCGAGCCGTTCGAGCAGCTCGCCGCCGAGGCCGTCGAGCGCTCCGAGCGTGTCCAGCCCGTCGAGTTGCGCGTCGAAGTCCAGCTCGCCCCCGCCGTCGGCCGCGACACCGGCCGCGGTCTCGTCGACGTGCACGATCTCGACCTCGTCGTAGTCGTCGACCCCCGACTCGTCCGCATCGAACAGGCTGGCGTCCTGCTCGGTGTCCTCGCCGACGATGTCGGGAAGCGGGACGTGGCGGCCGCCCCAGCGACCGCCGCCGTCGTCGCGGAAACCGGGCTGGTCCGATCCGAACGTCTCCGACGGCGTCGCCGAGCGGTAGTCGTGCGCGAGGAGCTCCTCGACCGTGGCGCTGTCGTCCTCGAACGACAGGTCGGCAAAGTCGTCCTGCACGGCGGCAGGCGCGCGGTGACCGCCGCATTCCGACGCCTCGACGGACCGCAGCTCGAACGAGAGCGGATCCTGCGCCGGCGGGTCCGACGGACCCGCGACCGGCTCCGGCTGCGCGGGCTCGGACGTCCGGGCCGGTGGCGACGTCGGATCGGCGAACAGATCCTCGTCGTGCTCGATGTCGTCCAGGACGAACTCGTCGTCGAACTCCAGCTCGTCGCCCTGGATGCGTGGATCGGTCATGGCGTCTCCCCGCGGTGCCGCGAAGCCAACCGCCGTCCCTATCGGCAGGCCGGCCGCCGACATTGACGTCCTGCACGGCAGCGCCCACGGGGAGGACCGAATCGGGATCAGCCGTCGTCGGCCTCGAGCTCCCGGCACACGTCCGACGAGCCGAGCAGGCGGCGCTCGCCACCCCTGAGCCGCGTCAGGCCGAGCCCGTCGACGTGCTCGAGCAGCGGGATCAGCCACTTCCGCGACGTGCCCAGCTCGTCCCGCAGCGCCGGGATCTCCAGCACGCCGCCGTGCGCCACCGCGTTGCGCCGGATCGCCTGCATCGCAGCCCGCACGCGGGCGGTCGGGTAGACGTGCTCACCGATGCGCTGCAGCCGCCCTTCGTCCTCTGCGCGCGCGAGCAGACTGTCGAATCGCGCGACAGGGAACCGCGACAGCTCGCGCAGCTCGTCGACGCTCGGCGGGCGGTAGCCGCGCTCGTCACAGAGTCGCGGCAGCGAATCCAGGTCGCGCTGGTCGGCCGGTGCCAACGGCTTCAGCCGGGCCAGGAACAGCACGCGGCCGTCGGGCAGCGAGCGCACGGCACCCTCGGCGATCAGCGCGTCGAGCGCGGCGTCGCGCAGCTCCGGCGGGAACTCGTGGCTGGTGCGCAGGCTGGTGCGCGGCAGCGACGCCGCGTGCGGACGCGCGGCGAGCACCCGCTCGACCGACGCGAGCAGCTCGCTGCGCCCGGCGGCGAGCACCGTGGCGAGGAACGCCCGCCGGCCACGCTCGTGCCAGGCGACGGCGTCCAGCGACTGCAGCAGCTCGCGGGCGGCAGCCTCGTCGATCGCCAGCTCGATCGCGACGTCCTGCGCCGAGACACCGCGCGGCCCGCCTCGCTCCACGGCGGCGAGTGCCCGCAGCGTCGGATCGGCTCCCGCCTCGACCAGCGTACGGACGTCCTCCGCGACGCGCCGACGCCGGTAGCGGCCGCCCTCGCCGATCTGCACGACGTCACCACCGCCGACCGTGCGCACCGGATTCAGCCGCCGCAGCAGGAAGCGATCGCCGTGCGCGCAGCTGACCGGCTCGTCGAGCAGCACGCGCGCGAGCAGCTCCGCGCCGGCCGGCGCGACGTCCTGCTCGAGCAGCGACAGGAGCCCGTGCACCTCGCAGGTGCCGGTGTGGAAGCGGATCGGCTCGCGGTGCGCGAGCGGCTCGATGCCCTCGATCACGCGCAGGCGGACGTCGACGTGGTCACCACCGCGGAACACGCCGGGCGTCGCCGCGACCACGCCGCGCCGCAGCGGCAGACCGCGCGCGTCGGGCACCGACAGGGCGGTGCTGTGCCCCGCGACCGCCCGCTCGACCGAGCCTCCGAACGCCTGGATGCCGCGCACGCGGGCGCTGCCGCCGATCGGCAGGAACTCGATTTCCTCGCCGGCGACGATCTGGCCGCTGACCGGCACGCCGGTGACGACCGTTCCGATGCCCTCCAGCCGGAACACGCGCTGCAGCGCCATGCGGAACGGCCCGTCGTGCCCGCGCGGCGCGACCGACGCGGCCAGCTCGCGCAGCGCATCGCGGATCTCGTCGAGCCCCTGACCGGTGGTGTTGCTCACCCGCACGATCCGCGAGCCCGCCAGCGAGGTGCGCGCGAGCAGCTCGTCGATCTCCTGCTCGGCGAGCTCGACCAGCTCGCTGTCGACCAGGTCGATCTTCGTCAGCGCGACGAGCCCGCGCGTCACGCCGAGCAGATCGAGGATCTCGACGTGCTCGATCGTCTGCGGCATGACGCTGTCGTCGGCGGCGACCACCAGCAGCGCGATGTCGAGTGCCGTGCTGCCGGCGACCATGTTCTTCACGAAGCGCTCGTGCCCGGGCACGTCCACCATGCCGACGAAACGCCCGTCGCGCAGCTCGAGCGGCGCGAAGCCGAGGTCGATCGTCAGTCCGCGCGCCTTCTCCTCCTTCAGCCGATCCGGGTCGACTCCGGTCAGCGCCTTGACGAGGCTGCTCTTGCCGTGATCGATATGGCCGGCGGTGCCGACCATCACCGGGTGGATACCTCGGCTCATCGCTCGCCGCTCCGCGCGCCGGCAGCTACCCGCGCTGCGCCCTGGGTCACTCCGGCAGACACGACCACTCCGGCAGACACGACCACTCCGGCAGACACGATCACCCCAGCAGGTCGGGTCACTCCGGCAGGTACAGGATCCGCTGGCATGCGTCGCACTGCACGATCGCGGTCGAGGCCTGCAGCCTGACCAGCAGGTTCGGCTGGATCTTCGTGTAGCAGCCGGTGCAGGTCTGGCCGTCGGCGGGCACCACCGCGGCGCCCTTGCGCGCACCGAAGATCCGCTCGTAGAGATCCCGCACGTCCGAGGCGACCTCCGCGAGCAGCTTCGCGCGGTGTGCGCCGAGCTCGTCGGCCTCGCCCTGCTTGCTCGCGACGAACGCGTCGCCCTCCCGGCAGAACGCCTCGAACGCGGCCTGCTCCTCGGCGAGCTTCGCACCGGACTCGGCGGCCTTCAGCCGCAGCTCCTCGATCCGGTCGATCATCGCGAGGCCCTGCTCCTCGGCCTTCCCGCGCTCCCGCTTGACCGACTCCATCTGCAGCAGCGTCGCCTGATACTCGGCGTTGTTGCGGACCGTGTTGAGCCGCACGTTCAGCTTCTCGAGCTCCGCGTCGCCCTGCTTGATCGTGAGCTCGATCTGGCTCTGCGCGACCTCGGCCTGCCGCACCTCGTCCTGCCGCTCGGCGTGGATCGAGCGGATGCGCTCCAGCTCCCCCTCGCGCTGCTCCCGCTCGCGGGGGATCGAATCGAGCGCTCGCCGCAACCGGGAGAACTTCTGGTCGACCTTCTGGACTTCGAGGAGCTGGCGGACTTGCGGGTGCAACGTGATCCCTGACTCGGAACCGAAGGCCCAGCGAGGATAGCGGGCCACGCCGCGATGTCCAACGCGGGATCAGCGCCAGATCAGGCCCGCTGCCGGCGCCGACAGGTACAGGCGCTCCGGTCGGTCGACGTCGAACACCAGCCCCTGCATCAGCACCTCGCCGCCGACCAGGGCCGGATCAGCCGGCACCGGGAACCGGTAGGTCGCCGGACCACTCGCGGCGGTGAAGAAACGCACCGGGAGCGGGACCATCGCGGCGGGGTCGATCCGCAGCACGCCGAACGGCGGGAACGGCCACGCGAACGGTCGGAAGCCGACCAGGGGCAGCACCGCCTGCAGCGAGCCCGGTGCCCCGCCCGCAGCGTGCACGTCGAAGCCGAGCGAGCCCCCGAGCGGTGCGAGGAACGGCGACTCGATCGACCGCACGCGATTGCGGAGCACCTGCCCGTCGCCGAAGCGGTCCAGACCGCCGAACGCGAGGTCGACGTCGCGGTCGCCGTCGAGGTCGAGCGCCGCGACCCGGTACGGCCCGACGACCAACGACGCCGCGAGGCTGCTCGCGTCGCCGAAGGTCCCGGCACCGTCGTTGACCAGCAGCCACGGCCCGGCACCACGCTGCCCCAGGACGAGATCGAGATCGCCATCCTCGTCGAGGTCCGCGAGCACGGCGCACTGCGCCGTCGACGTGCCGGCGGGCAGCCGACCGGGGCTCGCGGCGACGAACGTCCCGCGACCGTCGTTCAGCCACAGCACGCTGTCCTGACCATCGTTCGCGAGCACGATGTCGGGATCGCCGTCGCCGTCCACGTCGCCGACCGCGAGGCCGTGCGTACCGAGCCGCGCCTGCGGCAGGCGCGCCGCGGTCACGTCCGTGAACGTGCCGCTGCCGTCGTTCAGCGCCAGGGTGGTCTGGCTGAACAGATTGGCGGCCAGCAGGTCGAGGTCGCCATCGGCGTCGACGTCGAACAGCGCGACGGCCTGCGTGCGGTCCGCGAGGACCGGCAGGGCGCCGACAGCCTCCGTCAGCACGCCATTGCCGTCGCCCAGATACAGGCGATTCTGCCGACCCGTCGAACCGTAGTCGTTGCCGAACACGACGTCGGCGTCGCCGTCGCCATCCACGTCGCCGACCGCGACGCTGCGCGAATCGTCGCCCGGGCCGACAAAGGACAGCACGAAGCGCCCGCTCCCGTCGTTCCGCTCGACGAGGTTCGACTGGCCATGGCGAACCGCGATCACGAGGTCCGGATCGCCGTCGCGATCGAGATCCGCGACACCGACGGCGCCGACGGTCCGCTGGTTCGACAACATCGGCAGGCCCGGCAGCGGCGCCGCCGCCATCGTGAAGCGCCCGGCACCGTCGTTCGTCCACAGCCGCGGCCCGTCGAAGTCGTCGGGTTGGCCGATCACGTCGACATCGCCATCGCCGTCGAAGTCCGCGCTCGCGAGCACGGTGCACGGCAGCACCGGCCGCGCGGCCTCGACGAACGCACCGGCACCGTCGCCGAGGTAGAGGCGCGTGCGCGAGCCGAAGCCGACCGACACGACGTCGACGTCGCCGTCGCGGTCGAGGTCGGTCACGCCCAGCGCCATCGTCCAGCCGAAGGTCGACGGGAACGGCGCCTCGGCGAAGCGGCCGGTGCCGTCGTTCCGGTACAGCCGGTCGCGCCCGACGATCATGTCGGCGCGCCCGCTGTTTCCCGCCAGCAGATCCACGTCGCCGTCGCCGTCGACGTCGGCGAATTGCAGCGCGCGCGTGAGGTCGGCGTCCGCGGGCAGCGCGCCCGCCGCCGCACGCGCGAACCGACCACCGCCGTCGTTCAGCAGCAGCACGTTCGGCTGCGCCGACGCGTACGCGAAGCCGATGCCGAGATCGGGGTCGCCGTCGCCGTCGACGTCGCCGACCGCGAGCGCCGAGCCGTTCGGGAACGCCTCCGGCAGCCGGACCGCACCGACGTCGGCGAACACGCCACCGCCCTGACCGGCGAAGTAGAGCAACGCCCTCGGATACGCGACCAGCAGGTCGAGCCGCCCGTCGGCGTCGAGATCGCGGAGCGCCAGGTCGCGCAGCTCGACGTCCGGCGGGATCGCCAGGTGAGCGGTGGTCGCGTCGGCGAAGTGCCCGCTTCCGTCGTTCAGGTAGAGCCGGCTGGTACCGTCCCAGTAGGTCCCGGAGAACGGATCGAGCTTCTGCCCGGCGCCGGCGATCACGTCGACGTCGCCGTCGCCGTCGACGTCGCCGGTGGCGAGCGCCGTCGTCCGCTCGACGACGGCCGGCAGCCGTGTCGCGGATTCGTCGGCGAAGTGGCCGCGACCGTCGTTGACGAACAGCTGATCGAGCGCACCGTCGTTGCCTTCACCGCCGGTGCCGGCGAACAGGTCGAGATCGCCGTCGGCGTCCACGTCGAGCAGCGCGAGCGCGGACCACACGTAGCGGCCCGGCGGCAGCGCGGTCGCGGTCGCATCGACGTAGTGCGCGCCACCGTCGTCGAGCAGGACGCAGGCGAGCCCACCGATCAGCAGATCGACGTCGCCGTCGCCATCGAGGTCACCCGCTGCAACGCAATACGCGTAGCGCGAGTCGAACGGCAGGTGATCATGTTCGCGCGCGTCCGCGAACCAGGATTGCGCCGAGGCGCAGGCCGCCAGCAGCAACGCTGCCCCGGCCGCGAGGGTCTGCCGGGTCGCCATGACGTGGCGTGGAACGCGACCCGGACCCCGTTCTTTCCACGATCTTCCCGCGAGCGGCGAGGCTGCGGCGAGGACCGACTGCCGGCCGGTCCGCGTCGGCCAGCCAGCCGCGGCCCGCATGGCTCACCGCACGAGCGCGGTGAGCAGGTCCATCGCCGTCACGAGGCCGACGTACTTGCCGCGCTCCTGCACGAGCACGCGGTGGATACGGTGCTCGACGAGCTGCCTCGCGATCGACAGTGCGTCGGCATCGATGTCGACCGAGTGCACTTCGGCGGTCATCACGTCGCCGACCGTGGCCGAGCTCTCCTCGGCGACCTCGACCTCCTCGAAGCCGAAGTCGTCGTCGATCGCGTCGTCGGCGACCGCGAAGTAGCCGCGCGACGAGACCACCCGCGTGCCGCCCTCCTCGGACTCGTAGTCGAGGATGTCGCGGATCGACACGACGCCGGTCAGGTGGCCGGCCTCGTTCGTCACCGGCATGCCCGAGATGCGGTGGTCCGCCAGCTTGCGGACGGCCTCGGTCAGCGAGGCCGACTCGGACACGGTGACGACGTCGGTCCTCATCAGGTCACGGGCCCGGACGTCGGGCCAGAGCTTGCGATCTGCAGCCATGCGCATCTCCAGGGTGATCGCGTCCTCGCACCACCTCCAGGAACCGCAGCGTAGTCGACGCGCCGCGGCGCCGCGACAGCCTTCCGGCCGACTGTCGGGCGGCCCGCCCGCGCCAGAACCCCGACGGACAGCGGGCGTCGGGCCGCCGCCGCGGCGACAATCGGCCCGGCCTGCCTGCCGATGCTCGACCCCGCCTGGATCCCGCTGCTGGTCGTCGCCGTCGACGTCGTCGTCGTCGCCTGCTTCGGCCTGCGCGTCGTCAGCGTCCGGCACCCGGTGGGCGTCACGCTCGCCTGGCTCGCCGTGCTGCTGGCGGTGCCGTTCGGCGGCGCCGCGCTCTACCTGCTGCTCGGCGAGCGGCGGCTCGGTCATCGGCGCGAGGAGCGCGCCCGCGCGGTGCTCGCGCTCTACCGCGGCTGGCTCGCCGAGCTGCGGCTGCGCCCCGCTGCCCGCGAGGTCGAGCTCCCCGAGCGGCTGCAGGGGCTCGCCCGCCAGCTCGAGGCGGTCGCGGGCATGCCGCCCCTCGGTGGCAACGAGCTGCGCCTGACGACCGATGCGCACGACGTGCTGCAGGGCATCGCGCGCGACATCGACGGTGCGCAGACCACCGTGCACCTGCTGTTCTACATCTGGCACGGCGGCGGCGCAGTCGAGCTCGTCGAGGCCGCACTGCTGCGCGCCGCCGCGCGCGGCGTCCGCTGCCGGGTGCTCGTCGATGCGGTCGGCAGCCGCAGCTTCCTGAACGGCCCGCTGCCGGGCCGCCTGCACGCGGCCGGCGTCGAGGTCCTCGATGCGCTGCCGGTCGGCATCGTGCGCGCGTTGTTCCGGCGCCTCGATCTCCGCAACCACCGCAAGCTCGCGGTCATCGATGGCGAGATCGCCTGGACCGGCAGCCAGAACCTCGCGGACCCGCGCCACTTCAAGATCTCGGCGGGCGTCGGACGGTGGATCGACTCGTCGGTGCGCGTGCGCGGCCCGGTGGTCGAGGCGCTCGCCGGCGTGTTCCTCGCCGACTGGGAGCTGGAGGCGCAGAAGGGTCGCGCCGCGCGCAGCGAGCCGCTCGGCGTGTTCGAGGTGCCGCCGCGCGGCCACTGTACCGTCCAGGTGCTGCCCTCGGGGCCGGCCTACGCGCCCGAGGGGCTGCACCGCGTGCTGATCACGGCCCTGTTCGCGGCGCGCCGCGAGCTGATCCTGACGACACCCTACTTCGTGCCCGACGACTCGATGCTCGCGGCATTGTGCGCCGCCGCGCAGCGCGGTGCCGACGTGCTCGTCGTGCTGCCGCGCAAGATCGACTCGTTCCTCGTGCGACACGCGAGCCGCTCGCATTTCGACGAGCTGCTCGAGGCCGGCGTCCGCATCGTCGAGTATCCCGACGGCCTGCTGCACGCGAAGACGATCACGATCGACGGCGAGCTGTCGCTGATCGGCTCGCCGAACCTCGACATGCGCAGCTTCTGGCTCAATTTCGAGCTGACGCTGATCGTCTACGACACGCAGATCACCGCCGAGCTGCGCGACGTGCAGCTCGGCTTCGCGACGCGCTCGCGGGCGATCGACCTGCAGGCATGGCGCGAGCGGCCGTTCCGCCGACGACTACTCGAGAACACCGTGCAGCTCGCGTCGCCGCTGCTGTGAGCGGCGGCCCCGGCGCGCCGGGCTCACCGCGCGCCGTCGCGCCGCGACGTGTCGCGCGACGCTCCGCTGCGCGGCGGCTCGGCCGGCTCGCGATTGGAGGTGTCCTCGACGTCGCGGAACTGCTCCGCGTTCTCGGGTGGCAGCGCCCAGCGGTGGCTCGCGGCCTCGGCGTCGTAGAACAGCGTGCCGATGCCGAACTCGAGCGGCCACAGATGGAATCGGAAGCCGGCGAGCCCGACGCCGACGCCGACCACCGGCCCGATGTCGATCGACGCGACCTCGCCGTGGCTGAACCCCGACAGCAGCTCGACGCCGTAGCTCGGGTGCTCGCGCCAGGCGACGATCCCACCGTGCGCGTTCGCGATGCCGTGCATCTGGAAGAAGTCGTCGTCGCCGGTCGCGCTCGGCCCGAACCGCAGGCTGACGCAGCCGGACGTCCCGGCGGCGAGCAGGGTCAGCAACAGGGCGAAGGAGCGGGCATTCCTGGTCGTGGACATGGTTTCTCGGGGCAGCGCGCCGTGCGGAGGCTGCCGCGATCTTCGCAGGTTCGCCGGCGCCGCGCTGCATCGGCGTCGGGCTCCCGGGCAGATCGCCAGGGTCGTCACCCGGCGGTCCGCCTGCCGCGCAGCCACAGGCGCAGCTCCTCGACCGCACACCAGCAGACCGGTGTGACGAAGACCGTCAGCAGCACGACCGTCATCCCGCCGAAGCTCGGGATCGCCATCGGCAGCATGACGTCCGAGCCGCGCCCGCGGCTCGTCAGCACCGGCAGCAGCGCGAGGATCGTCGTCGCCGACGTCATCAGCGCGGGCCGGATGCGGCGCGCCGCCGCCGCGACCACGGCGGCGCGGATGCCCGGCACGTTGCCCGGCTGGCGCTCCGCGAAGCTGCGCTTCAACCAGGTGCCCATCAGCACGCCGTCGTCGGTCGCGATGCCGAACAGCGCCAGGAAGCCGACCCACACGGCCACGCTGAGCTGCACGGGCCGCACCTGGAACAGCTCGCGCAGCGTGGTGCCGAACAGCTCGACCTCGAACCACTCCGGGTGCCCGTAGACGCCGAGCATCAGGAAGCCCCCGGCCCACGCGACGAACACGCCGCAGAACGCGATGCAGGTCGACCAGACCGCGCCGAACTGCAGGTACAGCAGCAGGAAGATCACCGCCAGCGCGAGCGGTAGCACGATCCGCAGCTTCGCCTCGGCGCGGACCTGGTTCTCGTACTCGCCCGCGAAGCGGTAGCTAACGCCGTCCGGCAGCGCGAGCACGCCGCTCGCCTGCTGGTCGCGCAGCGCGCGCTGGCACGCGTCGACGACGTCCGACGCCGCCGCGCCCGGTGCAGCATCGAAGGTGACGTAGGCGGTCAGGAACCCGTCCTCGCCGCGGATCGCCTGCGGCCCGCGCGCGTAGCGCAGCTCCGCGAGCTGGCCGAGCGGCACCGACGAGCCGCCGGGCTCCGGCACCAGGATCCGCGCCAGCTCGTCGATCGAGTCACGCAGCTCGCGCAGGTAGCGCACGCGCACCGGGAAGCGCGAGCGGCCCTCGACCGTCCGCGTCAGCGGGCGCCCGCCGATCGCGACCTCGATGACCTGCTGGACGTCGCGCACCGACAGCCCGTGCCGCGCGATCGCCGCGCGGTCGATGTCGATCTCCAGGTACGGCTTGCCGACCACGCGCTCCGCGTAGACGGTCCGCGCGTCGACCGACGGCACGGTCTCGAGCACGGCAGCGATCGCGAGGCCGGCGCGCTCGACGCTGGCGAGATCGGGTCCGCGGACCTTGACGCCGATCGGTGCGCGCATGCCGGTCTGCAACATCACGCGCCGCGTCTCGATCGGCCCGAGCTTCGACGCGGTGGTCGTGCCCGGGATGCGCGCCGCGTCGGCGATCGCGGACCAGATGTCGTCCGGCGTGCGGATGTGGTCGCGCCATTGCCGCAGGGGCCGGCCGTCCTCGTCCTCGATCAGCGCGCCGGCGCCGTCGTGAGCGAACGTGCCGGTCGCCGCGTCGAACCGGAACCGCGCGACGTGCCCGTCCGGCCCGAGGCGGTACTCGTTCGCGTAGGTCACGACCGTCTCGATCATCGCGATCGGTGCCGGATCGAGCGGGCTGTCGACCCGACCGAGCTTGCCGACGACGTCGAGCACCTCGGGAATCGCGCGGATCGCGCGGTCCTGCTTCTGCAGCACGTCCAGCGCCTCGCCGATCGACGCGTGCGCCATCGTGACCGGCATCAGCAGGAACGCGCCCTCGTCGAGCGGCGGCATGAACTCGCGACCGAGGCCCGGGAACGCCGCTCGCGCCACGGCGCCCGGCGCACCCGCGCGGGTGTCGTCGAGCGCCGCGCGCGTCGCGGCGACGCCCGCGCCGAGCGCGACCGCGAACAGCAGGGCGACGACGCCCGCCGGCAGCCGGCCGATCCGGACCGCCGCCCGGGCCGGCGCGGCCGCGGCCGCCGTCGCGAGCGCGAGCGTCGCGAGCGCCGCCGCCGCGGCGAGCGAGCCGCCGAGGCCCCGCGCGAGCGCGGCGGCGAGCGCGGCTCCGATGACCGCGCGCAGCGCCGCACGCAGCGCATTGCCAGGGCGCGCGAAGCTGCGCACCGGCACCAGCGCCAGCGCGGTGCCGAGCGCGATCCCGAGCGCACCGCAGCCGAACGCGAGGTCCGCTCCGCCGGCGAGCCAACCGCTCGACGCCGCGACGCCCGCCAGCGCCGTACCGAGAGCGAGGCGGCGACCACGGTCCGCGCCGCGCCCGGCGAACCCGGCGAGCGCCGCACGCAGCGGCGAGAACGCGAGCAGCGCGACGCAGGTGGCGCCCGTCACGCCGAGCCACGGCCCGAGTCGCTCTGCACCGAGCCACACGGCAGCGCCAGCGGCGACGATCGCGAGCGGCACCGCCAGGAACGCGGCCTTCGCCCGCAGCAGCGCCCGCAGCGCCGGCACGTAGCCGGCGCGCAGCAGCCAGAACGCCAGCAGCACGACCAGCAGCGTGGCGGCCGTGAACCCGCGATTGGCCGCCATGCGCCCGACGCCGAGCGGCTGCCACTCGTCGGCGAGCAGCACGACCAGCAGGCCCGCCAGCACCACGCCGCCGAGGCGACCGAGCCACGGCTGCGCGCGCGGCGGAACCAGACCGTCGACGGCGCGCGCCGCTGCGATACCGATCGCCACGGCACCCGCCCACCACGCGACCGTGTACCACAGCGCCACGCCGACGAGTCCGAAGACGCCGGTCGCCGCGAGCGCCGGGCGCCGGCCGCCGGCCGGCCGCAGCAGGAATGCGGCCGCGACCGGGATCACGAACAGCGCGATCACGATCGAGGCGAGGATCGCGAAGGTCTTGGTCCACGCGAGCGGCGTGAACAGCTTGCCTTCCGGCCCCTCCATCGCGAACACCGGCAGGAAGCCGACGACCGTGGTCAGCACGGCGGTCAGCACGGCGCCGCCGACCTCGGCGGCACCGACGCGGATCGCCCGCAGTCGCGCCGCCGGTGTGTCGCGGGGATCGACGTGCCGCAGCACGTTCTCGGTCAGGACGATGCCGGTGTCGACCATCGTGCCGATCGCGATCGCGATGCCCGCCAGCGCGACGACGTTCGCCTCGACGCCGACGAGCTTCATCAGCACGAAGCAGGCGATCACGCCGAGCGGCAGCAGGCTGCCGATCAGCAGCGCGCTGCGCAGGTGCGCCACCATCAGCAGCACGACGATCGCCGTGATCGCGAGCTGCTGGACCAGCGCGATGCGCAGCGTGTCGAGCGTCTCGTGGATCAGCTCGGTGCGGTCGTAGAACGGCCGGACCGTCACGCGCGCGGTCCGGCCGTCGTCGAGCCGTCGGCTCGGCAGCCCCGGCGCCAGCTCCGCGACGCGCTGCCGAAGCCGCTCGATGACCTGCAGCGGGTTCGCCCCGTGGCGCACCACGACCACGCCGCCGACCGCCTCGGCACCCGCGCGGTCGAGCGCCCCGCGCCGCAACGCGGGTCCCTGCGCGACCTGCGCGATCTGCCGGATCGTGATCGGCACACCGGCGTTCTCGCCGACGACGACCTGCTCGAGATCCTCGACGCCGCCGAGGAAGCCGAGGCCGCGGACGACGAACTCCGCGCCGTTGACCTCGACGGTGCGGGCGCCGACGTCGAGGTTCGAGCCCTGCACCGCGCGGAACACGTCGGTCAGCGTCACGCCGAGCGCGCGCATCGCGTCCGGGTCGACGTCGACCTGGTATTCGCGCACGTAGCCGCCAATGGAGGCGACCTCGGCGACGCCCTCGACGCTCGCCAATGCGTAGCGCACGACGTCGTCCTGGATCGTCCGCAGCTCGTGCAGATCGAACGCCGCGACGGGCGCACCCGCCTCGTCGCGCGCTTCGAGCGTGTACCAGTAGACCTGGCCGAGCGCGGTCGCCGCCGGACCGAGCCGCGGCCGCACCCCGTCGGGCAAGGTCTCGGGTGGCAGACTGGCGAGCGCCTCCGTCAGCCGCGCCCGCGCCCAGTAGAAGTCCACGTCGTCGGCGAAGATCACGAAGACGCTCGAGAAGCCGAACATCGACGTGCTGCGCACGCTGGTGACGCCCGCGACACCCAGCAGCTCGGCGGTCAGCGGGTAGGTGATCTGGTCCTCGACGTCCTGCGGCGAGCGACCGGGCCACTCGGAGAACACGATCTGCTGGTTGTCGCCGGTGTCCGGCAGCGCGTCGACCGGCACCGGGTCGCGCGCACCGGCGCCGACGCCGAGGTCGAACGGCGCGACGAGCACGCCCCAGCCGACCGCGACCACGGCGAGCACCGTGACGACGACCGGCTGGCGCAGCGCCGCACCGAGCAGCCGCTCGAACAGCGACGGTCCGGGCGGCGGTCCGACCTGCGGGTCGGTCATCGGCCGGCCTCCCGACCGGGCAGGGCGCGCTCGACGGCACCGCAGGAGTACATCTCGCTACCGAAATAGGGATTGCGCACGACCTGGTCGCGCGACAGCCAGTCGGCACCGCGGTCGTCGAAGGCCATCGGGCAATGGATGACGAACAGCGGCGCCATACCGGCATGCCCGAACTCCTCGTGCAATGCGATTGCAGCGACCGACACGTGCTCGTAGGCGGCGCGGGTCGCCGCCAGGTCCGGCGCGGCGAGCGCGTCGGTCGCCGCCTGCCGGAGCGCACCGAGCCGCTCCGTCAGCCGCTCCGAGCGCGTCCCGGCGTCCGCCGCCGCGATCGCCGCGATCGCGTCCTGCAGCGCACGGAGCTTCGGCACGGCGCCGTCGCGGCGGTCGGCCGCGAGCTCGATGCCGGCATCGACGACGGCGCCGTAGACGGCGTCGAGTCCGGCGACGACCGGGCCGGCCGGCGCCGTCACCGCCGGGGCCGCGCCGGCGGGCGACTCCGCTCCCGCGACCTCCGCCCGACCACCGTAGCCGGGGTGCAGCCGCCGCACCTCGCCGCAGCGCAGCATGCTGGCGCCGAAGTAGGGATTGCCGATCGCCTCCTCGAGCTGCAGCCAGCGCGCGCCCCGATCGTCGAACGCCATCGGACAGAACACCTCCCGGTGGACGCGCTCACCCGAGTGGCCGAACCGCTCGTCCACGTCGATCAGCGCAGCCGACAGCGGCGCGAATGCCGCGCGCAGATCGCCGATCGGGCTGGCCACGCCGAGCCCAGCGAGCGCGGTGCGCATCGCGACCGCGGCCGCGCGCCAGGCCTCGCGGTCGCGCAGCTCGAGCTCCTGCCCGCCAGCGCCGTCCACCGCCGTGCGCAGCGCCGCGAGCTGCGCGCCCGCCAGCGCAGCATCGTCGGCCGCCAGCGCCCGCTGCGCCGCGAAGTACGCGTCCCACACCGGCTCCAGCGACGCACGGAAGCCGCCGAGGCGTGGCGACCCCGGCGCGAACGGTCCGCCCGGCAGCGACAGCATGCTCGGCTCGGCGCGGATCTGCAGCGCGCTGTCGATCTTGAACGCTCCGTGCACGACGACGCGCTCGCCCTCGCGAAGCCCTTCCTGCACGATCCAGTCGTCGCCCGCGCGCGGCCCGAGCAGCACCTCGCGACCCTCGTAGGTCGGCCGCTCGGTACCCGGCACCTCGACGTAGACGACCGCCCGCCGCCCGGTCGGCAGCACCGCGGTCGCGGGCACGACGAGCGGCTTCTCGCTCGCGAGCGCGTCGGCCGAGACATAGCCGAGCTCCTCGGCGGGCACGAGGTCCATACCGCACACCGTGCATTGGCCGGGGCCATCCGCGACGACCTCCGGGTGCATCGGGCTGATCCATTTGCCGGCGAGCTCGGGATCGGCGACCCGCCCGCTGGTCGCGAGCCGTGACTCGATCAGCACGCGCGCGAACATCCCCGGCTTCAGGCGGCCGTCCGGGTTGTGCACGACGACCCGCGCGGTGACGGTGTGGCGCAGCGGATCGACCGTCGGCGACAGGAACGAGATCCGCCCGTCGAACACCTCGCCCGGCAGGGCCTCGGCGGTGATCGCCACGCTCTGCCCGTAGCGCACCCAGCTCAGGTCCTGCTCCCAGACCTCGATCGCGACCCACAGCCGTGCGAGCTCCGCGATGCGGTAGAGCCGCTGGCCGGTCTTCACGTAGTCGCCCTCCTCGACCGCCTTCTCGATGACGACACCGCCGGTGGGCGAGTCGATACGCATGCGGTCCTCGGCCGTACCGCGCTCCTCGATCGCGGCGATCTGCTCGGCACCGAGCCCCCACTCCTCGAGCTTGCCCCGCGCCGCCGCGAGGGCGCGCCGATCGCTCTCGACCAGGAACTCGCTGCGACCGCTGACGCCGTGCAGCCGCCGCTGGACCTCGAGCAGCTCCTGCTGCGCGGTCGCCAGCTCCGGGCTGTACAGCACGACCAGGTGGTCGCCCTCGCGGACGCCGATGCCGGTGGAGTCGACGTACAGCCGCTCGAGCCGACCCGGGACGCGCGCGGCGACCGTGCGCACGCGGGACTCGTCCCACTGCACCTCGCCCGGGAAGCGCAGCCGTCTGGTGACGAAGCGTCGCTCGACCGGGGCGGTGACGACCTCGGCGAGGGCGCGCTCGGCCGGCGACAGCGTCAGGCGCCGCGGCCGATCGCCACCGGCGGACCCGGAGCCGTCGTCGCGCACGAGATCCATGCCGCAGATCGGGCAGTCGCCGGCCGCAGGCTGGCGGATCGCCGGGTGCATCGGGCAGGTCCAGACCGCCGGCGCGGCCGCCGGCGCAGCGGCCGCCGGTCGCTCGGCGGACGCTGGCGGAACGGCGCCCGCGCCGGGGCCCGGCGCCGCGAGGCGGCCGAGCAGGAACGCGCCGGCCGCGACCAGCACACAGAACAGCACCACCGAGACCGTCCTCACGACTCGTCTCCTCCCGTCAGGGCGGCGATCGCCGCACATGCGCGACCGTGGTCGGCACCCGCCCGCCACAGCGCCTCCTCGAACGACAGCACCGCCCGCAGGCGGTCGATCCAGTCGGACAGCGACAGCACACCGTTGCGGTAGGCGGTCTCCGTCAATGCGAGCGCCTGCCGTGCGCGCGGCAGCAGCTCGTCCCGGTGCAGTGCGATCCGCCGCGCGGCGTCGGCGCGGCGGTACTGCGCGGTGCGCAGCTCCACGTCGAGCTCGGCGGCACGCCGCTCGAGCCGCATCGCCGCCGCGACGCGCGCGTGCTGCGCGGCCTCGACTCCCGCCCGGTAGCGACCGCGGTCGAACGGCAGGCTGAGCTGCAGCACCAGCGCGAGCGGGTCGTCGCCGCTGCCGGCCGCGCCGGGGATGCGCGCCTCGCCGGTCTCGAACCAGTCGACGCCCACCGTCACGCCCGGACGCCCGGCGAGCTCGGCGACGTCCTCGCGCGCGCGCTCGGCCGCGATCCGCTCGCGCAGCGCGCGCAGCTCGGGGTGCCGCTCCCACAGCGCCGCGCGCTCCGACTGCTCGTCGGTCGCATCCTCGCCACCCGACTCCGGCAGCGCGAGCTCGGGCGACGGCAGCGGAGCGGCGCCGCGGTCGCGGTCGAGCAGCGCGTCGAGTCGCGCCTCGACCGCCGGTCGGCTGGCATCCAGGCCGGCGAGCGCATCGCCGACCACCGCGATCTCGACCTGCAGCCGCACGAGGTCCGCCTGCGGCGCGCCGCCCTCGACGCGCCGCTGGACCACCGGCTCGAGGCTGCGGAGGAGCGCGAGCGTGTCTGCCGTCAGAGTCCGATCGCGCGCCAGGAACGCGAGGTCGAAGAACGCCTCGCTGACCCTCCGCACGACCTCGCGGCGCCGCGCCTCGACGCCCCACCACGCCGCCTCGGCGTCGCGCGACGCCGCGTCGCTGCGCGCATCGAGCTCGCCCGGCCAGGGCAGCGGCTGGGTCAGGCTGACGCGGTTGCGCTGCGGACCGGTGCGCGTCTCGATCGGCTCGACGAAGTGCGCCCAGGCGACCCGCGCGTCCGGCCAGCCGCCCGCGATCCGCGCCGCCGCCAGCGCCTGTCGGTAGCCCTCGAACTGCTCCTGGATGCCGGGGTCGCGCAGCAGCGCGACGCGCACGTAGTCGTCGAGCGAGGCCGCTTCCGGCAGCTCGGGTGCGGCGCCGCGCGGATCGTCGGGCGGGTCGGCGCGCGACGGTCCGCCCTGCGCGCCGCGGACGCGCTCGGTGCGCGCGCGCAGCGAGGACGGGTCAGCGCGCGAAGCGGCGCAGCCGACGCACAATGCGGACAGCGCGACCGCGACCGCGGCGCGCCAGGGAGTCTTCGGCATGAGGGGATTCCTGACGGACGACGTGGGAGTGCGCGCCGAGGCCTTCGCCCCGGCCGACCGACGCCGGCTCACATCAGGAACACGCACAGCAGCAGATGCCGCGCGGGCGGACTCGCGCGCCCCGGTGGTCTCGCGCGCGGCCGCGGTAGCCGGGCAGCCACGGCGCGCGCGACCACCGGTTGCGCGACGGGAGGCATCGCGACCGGCGTCCCCGGCGCGGAACGGGGGCCGGGCAGCCCGTCGTCGGCGGGCAACGCAGGGGCGTCACCGGTATCGCAATGGCAATCGCGGCACGGCCGCCGATCGCCGTGCTCGCCGCGTGACCCGGGAGTCTGCCGGGACGCCGCGCCGTCGGCGCAGGCCACGCAGCCGGACGCGCGCGGCACTGCAGCGCAGTCGTCCGCGGGTGCATCCGCGCAGCACGCGCGCGGCACCCGGCCCGCGCGAGCCGTATCGCCGCGAGCCGTGTCGCCGCGAGCCTCGGCGGCCGGCCCGCCGCAGCAGGCACCGCCGACACACGGCGTCCCGCGCCACGCTGCGGCGGTCGCCAGCTGCAACCACGCGCACAGCGCGAGCAGCAGGGCGACCCGGGGGCGGCGCTCGCGACGGTCTCGCATCGGCCGCCGATGATGCGCCGCCGCCGGCGCCGCGGTCAAGGCGGACACCGGGCGAAGACCGATGGACGCGAGGCCGGATGCCGCCGACGATCCACCGGCCGTGACCGAACTCGCCGATCGAATCCGCGTCCCTCCCGCCCGCCTGCGCCGCACGACCGACCCGCTCGGTCTCGGCTTCGCCTCGACGGCCGACATCGAGCCGATCGCCGGGATCATCGGCCAGGACGACGCGGTCGAGGCCCTTCGCTTCGGCCTGTCGACCGACGCGCAGGGCCACAACATCTTCGTCCGCGGCCTGACCAGCAGCGGCCGCATGAGCCTCGTACGCGAGCTGCTCGAGGACATCCAGCCGTGGTGCCCGCTGAGCGCCGACCAGTGCTACGTGCACGATTTCGCGCGGCCGGAGCAGCCGATGCTGATCACGCTGCCGCGGGGCTCGGGCCGGGCGTTCGGCGAGGCCGTCGAGGAGCTGCTCCGCTTCATGCGCGACGACCTGCAGGAGGCGGTCGAGAGCGACGCGCTCAAGGCGCAGCGCAGCCGCATGGAGCAGGACCTCCGCATGCGGATGGAGTCGATCACGCGGCCGTTCGACGAGGAGCTGCGCCAGAACCAGCTCGCCGTCGTCACGCTGAACATCGGTGACACCCAGCAGCCGGCGATCATGCCGCTGATCGACGGTCAGCCGGCGCCGCCCGACCGTTTCGAGCTGCTGCGGCAGCAGGGCCGCATCGACGAACCGACCGCAGCCAGCATCCGCGAGCGGATCGAGCACTACGCCGAGCGCCTCGCCGAGCTCCACCAGGAGCTGTTCGACCTGCAGCGCGAGCACCGCGACGCGGTGCGCCGGCTGCACGCCGACGAGCTGCGGCGCGTGCTCGAGCGCGTCACGCGCGGCATCGCGCAGCGTTTCGCGACCCCGCGCGTCGAGACCTTCCTCCGGAATGTCGTCGACGACCTCGTCAGCCGCGTCGCCAATGCGCACGGTCAGGTGCAGATCCCGGCGGACCTGTATCGCGTGAACGTCCTGCACAGCATCACCGAGCCGGGCTGCCCGATCCTCATCGAGACGCGCCCCTCGCTGACCAACCTGCTCGGCACGATCGAGCGCGACTTCCCCCGGCAGGGTCCGCCGAGCTCACCGGACCACCTGCAGATCCGCGCCGGCTCGCTGCTGCGCGCGAACGGCGGCTTCCTGATCCTCGACGCGCACGACCTGCTGTCCGAGCCCGGCGCGTGGCGCGGACTGGTGCGCACGCTGCGCAGTGGACGACTGCAGATCGCGCCGCCGGAGGTCGTGTTCTTCAGCTCGCACGCCGGCGTGAAGCCCGAGCCGATCGACGTCAACGTCAAGGTCATCCTGGTCGGCGACACGCAGCTCCACTACATGCTGGATGCGCTCGACCCGGATTTCCCGCACCTGTTCAAGGTGCTCGCCGACTTCGCACCCGACATCCCGCGCGACCCGACCGGTGAGCACCGCTATGCCGGCGTCCTCGCGCGCATCGCCGAGGAGCGCAAGCTCCCGCATTTCACGGCCGGCGCCGTCGCGGCGCTCGTCGAGCACGGTGCGCGCATCGCCGGCCGTGCCGACCGGCTGACGTCGCGCTTCGGCCGGCTCGTCGACATCGCGCACGAGGCTGCCTACATCGCGCGCCAGGGCGGGCGCGACCGCACCAACGAGCAGGACGTGCACGACGCGATCCGGCGCGGCCGCGCCCGCGCCGACCTGCCGGCGCGCCGGTTCCGCGAGCGCATCACCTCCGGCGCGATCCGCGTGCAGACGCGCGGCGCGGAGATCGGGCAGGTCAACGGCCTCGCGGTCGTGTCGGCCGGCCCCTTGACGTTCGGCTTCCCGCAGCGGATCACCGCGTCGATCGGCGCCGGCACCGACGGTGCGATCGACGTCGAGGCGCAGGCGAGCCTGTCGGGATCGATCCACACGAAGGGCTTCGCCATCCTCGCCGGGCTGCTCCGGCACCTGCTGCCCGTCGACCATCCACTCGCGTTCCGCGCGTCGCTCGCATTCGAGCAGAGCTACGGCGGCGTCGACGGCGATTCGGCGTCGGGCGCGGAGCTGTGCTGCCTGATCAGCGCCCTGACGCGACTGCCGATCCGCCAGGACCTCGCGATGACCGGCGCGATCGACCAGAAGGGTCACGTGCAGCCGATCGGTGCCGCGAACGAGAAGATCGAGGGCTTCTACGACGTCTGCTCGGCGACCGGCTTGACCGGCACGCAGGGCGTGATCCTGCCGCGCGCCAATGCCGACGAGCTCATGCTACGGCGCGAGGTCGCGCGGGCGTGCGAGGAAGGTCGCTTCCACGTGTACGCGGTCGAGACCGTCCACGAGGCGCTCGAGCTGTTCCTCGGCCGGCCGGCCGGTCAGCTCGATGCGAACTGTGCCTATCCGGACGGGACCGTGCTGGCGCTCGCGGTGCGGCGTGCGCGCGACTATTGGGACATGGTGTCCCAGGGTCCGGCGCCGCGCGGCGACGGCGGACCATCGGAAGACGACCGGATCACGGCGAAGCTGCAATGACAGCCCGGTGGTCCGCCAGGCTCAATGGCGGTCCGTCGGGACGACCTCCCGCAACCGCGCGGCGAGCCGCGGATAGCGCGCCGGATCGACCGACGGCAGCTGCGCGACCGGGGTGTCCGGACCGAGCTCGGCGAGCGGCCGTCCGGCGAGCTGCCCGAGCGCGAGCAGCCGCTCGGCGAGCGCGCGCGCCGCTCGCGCTCGGCCCCGCCAGGTGAACGTCCCGGCCGCCTCGCGCCGCAGCAGCTCCCGGCCGACGGCCGCGACGACCGCATAGGCGCGCGCCACGGCGGCCGGGTCCGTCCACACGACCGCGGCGACCGCCTCGGCGGACGCGTCGGCGGACGCATCGCCGGTCGCGATCGCCTGCCGCACGGCGAGCGCGTGCAGCGACTCGGCGAACCCGGCCGGTCGGCTGAGGCACCACATCTCCAGGCTCTCGCGCGTCGCGAGCGCGGTCATGCTCTCGTGCAGCGCGTCGCAGAACGACTCGAGCGCCCCGGCGTCCCACGGCTCCGTCGCGGCGCGGGCGTCGGCCGCATCGCGCTCCTCGGCGGCAACATCGCGCGACCACCAGTCGGCGACCGGCAGCGCCGCGAGCGCCTCGCGCAACCGGATCGGCGCGGGCTCCGCCGCTGCCATGGTCTCGCGGTCGCGCGCCTCGCGATCGCGCGCCTCGCCCGCCGGCGGCACCACCGCCGATCCGCCCGGCACGACCAGGCCGGGGGCCGGCGTCCGGTACAACGCCGTGTGCGCATCGACGAAGTCGTTGGGCGACTGCGCATCGAGCCATTGCAGAGCGGCGCGGGCATTGTCGACGAACAGCTGCTCCTCGTCCGTCCTCGGCGCGGTGCGAGCCTCGGCCGCGAACAGGAAGCCGCGCAGTCCGCAGCCCGACCACCACAGCGGGAAGCCGCTCCTGTGCACGAGGGGCGAGTCCGAGCGAAGCTGCGCGCGCGGGATCGCGGCGCCGTCCGCGAGCTGGGTGCACGCGTACGGCAACGCCCAGCCACCCCCCTCGCGGTACAGGACCGAGGCGACCGCCAGACCACTGCGCCACGCCTGGTCCAGCGCCCGCGGGTCGTCGGTCGCCCGCCACAGGAGCCAGCTCGACCATGCGAACTGCGCCTCTTCCCAGGGCTTCCACGCCGGGTGCCGGCACTCGAGCCGCGGGTCGCTGACGACCTCGATCGGGCGCACCGGTGCGCTCGCCGGCAGGTCCTTCGTCGAGCTCTGGTCGATCGCGACCTCGAGCCGCCGCAGCAGGTGCGCGCGCACGTCGGCCGCGCGCGCGTCGTCGAGCAGCAGCGCGCTGGCCAGCATGTTGTACGCGACGCGCCCCTCGCCTCGCCCCGCGCTGCGCCAGCCGTACCGCGGTCGCTTCTGCAGCATGTCGATCGCGTGGTCGCTGCGGACGACCCAGCCGAGTGCCGGATCGCCGGTGCACGCGTAGGCGGCGAGCAGCGGAAGGTCCGCGAAGTGCTGCTCGTCGTGGCCGATCCGGCCACCGAGGCCCGCGGTCTGGTAGCGCGGCAGGATCTGCTCGCCGAGCCGCTCGACGTCGCAATGGAACTGCCGCCCCGCCGTGAACATGTCGCCGCGGTCGACGCGGTAGTCGATCGGGTCGAGCGATCCGGGCTCGAGCACGTGCACGGGCCGCAGGGCCCAGTCCTCGCCGTTGGCCAGCAGCGCGGGCACGACGCGCGGATCGGCGGTCGTCCAGATCGGGATCGAGAACTGTGCGCCGAGCGACGGCTGCGTGCCCCCCTGGCCGGCCGAGGGGGCAGACGCCCAAGGGAACGGCCGGCGCAGGTCGGCGTCCGCGAAGCCGGGACCGCTGGGCGCCCGCACGATCGGTGCGTCGAGCCAGTCGCCCGGCCAGCTGTCGGGCAGGAACCAGCCCGCGCCGCCGACCGGCGGGCGCTCGGCACCGCACGCCATGCGGAACCGCACGATGCCGGCGCTACCGGCGCCGAGCTCGACGCGGAACGCGGCCGGCGCGAGCGGCTGGCTCGCCAGGATCTCGACCTTCAGCGCGGCGGCCGGGAGCCGGTCGCGGCGCAGCACCAGTCCCGCCCAGTCGACGACCGGCGACCGCGCGACCACCGTCGCCCACAGCACGACGCCGTAGTCGCCGAGGTCGTAGTCGAGTCGCCAGCGCGTCAGCACCGGCGACGCGACGACCACCGCGCGCTGCGGCGCGTCCTGACGCGCACCGCCGATGCGCACCGCCGGCACGAGCGCCGCCGGATCGGCCGCGACCGCCGGATGCAGCGCGGTCGCCACCGCAACGGGTCCCGCGGCGGGCGCCCGCAGCTCGATGCGCTCGATCCGGCCCGGCGCGGTCGCTCGGTCTCCCGCCTGCAGCACGTAGATCGCGTCGTGCCGGCCCAGCTCGATCGCGCGGCTGGCGGTCACGCCGTCGGCCGACGCGAGCACCGGCGCCGTGTCGAACGGCAGCGGACCGAGCGCGACGCCGGAGCCGTCCTGCGGCCAGGCGACGTGGAGCACGACGGACGCGCCCTGCGCGCACAGGACGCCCGCGAGCCAGCAGACGGTCGCGGCGACGCGCAGCGCACACGCAGGAAGGGTTGGCCGGGAGCGCGGGTCGGGGCTCGTCGAGGACATCGGTGCGGTCCAGGATCGCCGCCCGGGGCGCGCGCGTCACGGGGCGGCGCGGTCCGTCTTCGGCTTCTGGCCACCGCCCGCCGGGCGCTTGCGGCCGTCGACGCTCGCGGCGCCCGGCCCGAAGGCCAGCAGCAGCAGGAGCCCGCCCGCGATCGCGAGGTACTGCAGGAAGTCCGACTGCTGCACCTGCGCGGTCGCGGGGTCCGCAGAGGTCCAGAACCGGTGGAACTGCCAGGTCGTCGCGACGACGAACGCCAACAGCAGCACGGCGCCGAGCCGCGTCAGGAAGCCGACCAGGACGGCGAGCCCCCCGAGCACACAGGCCGCGACCGCGAGCGGCACCGTGACCTCGACGCTCGGGACGCCGGCCTCGCGCATCCGCTGCAACGTCGCCCCCCAGTCGGTCACGAAGTCGTAGGCCGACGCGAGAAACAGCGCCGCGATCGCGAGGCGCGCGAGCAGCGCGGTCAGGTGGCGGAGTCCGTCCATGCCTGCATGTTGCCGATCCGCCGGGGCCCGCGCACTCGCAATCGCGCGCGGCGCCCGGCGTCACCGCTCCTCGCCCGGCGTCCGACTCGCGCCGTCGTTCTCCGCGGCCAACGCCCGCATGAACTGCTGCGCCGCACGCCCCCCGCCGACCAGGATCGTGTTGATCCGCACGCGCGCGTCGCGGTTCAGCATCCGGATCACCCGACGGATCTCGTCCATCGCGACGAACCTGCCGACCGACGGCTCGCCGTCGCTGAGCAGGAACACGCTCTCGACGCCGGTCATCCGCAGAGCGGTCTCCAATGCGTCGTAGACGTTGGTCGCGCCGACGATCTTCAGTGCGTCGATCCAGCGCGCCGCCGCATCGACGTGCTCGGCGGTCGCCGGTACGAGCCCGGGTTCGAAGGTCGTGATGCCGGTGCCGAAGCCGATGACGTCGAAGCTCTGTGACGGCTGCAGCAGCTTCAGCACCGCGACGAGCTCGTCCTTCGCGCGCTGCAGCTTCGTCTCGCCGTCGATCTCCTCGCCCATGCTCCCGGACAGGTCGATGACGAACACCACGCGGTCGGCGCGCACCGGGATGCCGTGGTAGCTGATCGTGCTGCCGGTCGTCGCACGCTCGACGTCGACGCGTTCCGCAGGCACCTCGAAGGTGGTGCCGACGATGTCCCACCAGCGCTGCCAGATCTGCGGGTCGAGACCCTGGTCGAGGCCACACAGCGCGACCAGGGCGTCGAGCAGGAACTGACGGGCCGGGCCGACCTCGTCGGGCAGCCGGGCGATCAGCGCGGCGACGCTGGCGCGCTGGCGCACGCGCGCGAGCGCGCCGTAGGCCGCGGCGCGCACCTGCCAGGCCGCATCGCCGAACGCGGCGAGCACCACCGCACGACCGCGCTCGACGCCCGCCGGCGGCAGCAGATCGAGCGCGGCGGCGCGCGCCTCGAAGGCCGGGTGGCCCTGCGCTGCGCCGAGCAGCCGGTCGACCGCCACCGCGTCCTGCGGGCTGCGATCCCACAGGCGTCGGTGGGCCGCGGCTGCGACGCGGCCCTCGCCGCGCACCGCGAGCTGCTCGAGGAGCTCGCCGGCGGCGGTGCCGGACAGGGCTGCGACGGCGTCGACCGCCTGCAGCGCGACCAGCGGCTCGGCGTCGACGAGGGCGCGGCGCAGCGCGGCGAGGTGCTCGGGGGCCGGGTGCGCCTGGAGCGCCCGCACGGCACCGAGGCGGACCAGCGGCTCGGCGTGGGCGAGGCCATCGCGGCGCAGCATCGCGAGCGCCACGGCGTCGCCGAAGCGGTCGGCGACGCTCGCGAACGACTCGGCCGCGTGTGCGACCCCCGCGTCGACGATGCCGAGCAGCGTACGCACGGCGGCGTCGCCGCCGACCTCGGCCGCGAGGCGGAACCACGCGGTGAGCTGCGCGCGCGATGCCGCGACGCGCGCGAGGTCGGCGAGGTGCCGCAGGAAGCGCGGATCGCGCAGCGAGCCGAGCGCGCGCAGCGCGGCGTCGCGCAGGTCCGGCTCGGCGTCGTCGCCGAGGTAGCGGCTCAGCAACGGGCGGTAGACGAGGTCGGCGTCGATGCCGCTGCCGTCGACCGCGCGCAGCACCTGGAGCGCGTCGTCGCCACCCGCACGCGCGAGCGCGGTGAGCTCCCGGACCGCCGCGCGATCGCCGGTGCGCAGCAGCGCCGCGAGCACGCGGCGGCGCAGCGGCTGGTCGTCGCCCGCCCGCGCGAGCAGCTCGCCGAGCGCCGGGGCGACGTCGGCCGAGACCGCGCCGAGCAGATCGAGCGCGGCGTCGCGCAGCTGGACCTCGCCCGCGCGCAGGGCGGTAGACAGCGCGTCCGACGCGCTGCGGCGGTCGTCGCAGAACGCCAGCAACTCGAGCAGGTAGACGCGGTCGTCGCCGTCGGTGGCGTCGGCGAACGCCTGGCCGACCAGCTTCGCGCCGCGCGCATCGCGGAACGCGAGCGCGCGCCACAGCGCGCGCCGCTCCGCGGCCGAGGTCGCGGCAGCGAGCCGTCGCTGCAGCTCCTTCGCGTCGAGCGCGGCGAGCTCCGCGGGGTGCCCCGGCCCGAACGCCTCGAGCGCGGCGTCGTCGAAGTACGCGTCGCAGAGCTTGCCGTCGACGCGCGAGCCGAGCAGCGCGACGCGCGCATAGGCGGTGCCAGCCGGCACCGCGAGGCGGACCGCGGCGCGCGTCCAGTCGGTCGGACGGCGCACGCCGGTCGTCGCGCTCGCCAGCTCGCCGAGCGCGCTGTCGAGGAGCTGCAGGCGCAGCTCGACGCCGTCGCGCCCCTTCCACGTGCGCATCCAGACCGCCGCCACCAGGACGCGCGGGCTCGGCTCGGCGAGCCGCACCAGCTGGGCGAGCTCGGGCGCGTCGTCGCCGCGCGGTCGCAGGAAGGCCTCACCCTCGCGCGCGGACACGCCGGTGACCGTGCCGGTCTGCGCGACCCAGTCGCCGCGCACCGACTCCCAACCCGGCACGTCGAAGAACGCGTGGCCGCCGCTGGCACCGAGGCGCAGCGCGACGGTCGTCTCACCGCCGGGGTTGTCGAGGAGCTGCCAGTCGGTCTGTGCCGGCGCGAGCGCGCCGGTCACGGCGATGGCGAGGAGCGTCAGGGTTGGCGAGCACATCGGAGCGGCGAGCGCGTGCACGAGTCTTGCGGTGGCGATCAGTCGCGGTGCCGGGCTGGAGTCAGGCCGGGGCAGAGGCGGTGGGCGGCGGCGAGGTGGTCGGGCGAGCGGAGGAGCTCGGGCCAGAACGGCCAGCTGCGGCAGCGCGCGGGGCGGACCGGGTAGACCGCGCAGGCGGCGATCACGCGATCGCCCTCGGTGCGCTCCTCGAGGAAGCAGCAGCGACCGCCGAGGCCATCCTGCAGGCGGTCCCCGCTCGGCGCGACGAAGCGCGACCGGAAGCCGCTCTCGGTCATGCCGAGGTGGTCGGCCATCGCGGCGATCGTCGCGGCGTCGACCCGCACGAAGCCGCCGGGCTGTGCGCAGCAGTTGCCCGAGCGCCGACAGGCGAACGTGAACGGCCAGTCCGGCTCGCTCACCGCCGCCTCCGCCGCCGCGCGCGCAGCCGTTCGAGCGGGTCGTGCGCCTCGTGTTCGCGCGCGCGCTGCTCCAGCACGCGGTCGATCTCGGCACCGAGCTGCGCCGGGTCCTGGAAGCGGATCTCCTTCTCCTTCGCCATCATCTTCTCGATGAACCAGTGCGTGTGCGGCGACAGGTCCATGTCGCGGATGCGCGCGCCGGACAGCGACTCGAGCACCTGCTTGGCGAGCACCTCCTGGCTCGACGCGCCGTCGAACGGCAGCGAGCCGGTGACGAGGTGGTAGAGCGTCGCGCCGAGCGCGTAGATGTCGGCGCGCACATCGAGGTCGCCCGCGCCGCGCGCCTGCTCGGGCGCGATGTAGTGCACCGTGCCCGCGGTCGTCTCGCCGCCGCCCGGGCTGCCCGAGCCGGTGGCGAAGCCGAGGTCGATCAGCCACGCGTGGTCGCGCGCGTCGATCATCACGTTGCCTGGCTTCACGTCGCGGTGCACGAGCCCGGCGCGCCGCAGGTCCTCGAGCGCGCGCGCGACCTGCCGCACGATGCCGAGCGCGCGGTCCTCGTCCAGCCGGCCGTCGCGATCGAGCGTCTGCTGCAGGCACTCGCCCTCGATCAGCTGCATCGCGAAGAAGATCGTCGCGCCCTCGCGCGCGACGCGCTTGCCCTTCACGATGTGCGGGCTGTCGAGCTCGATCAGCGTGCGGGCCTCCTGCACGAAACCGCGCACCGCCGCCTCGTTCTGCGCGAGCTCCGGGCGCAGCACCTTCAGTGCGACGATCTCGCCGGCCGCAGCGCGGTCGCGCGCGCGCCACACGACCGCCTGCCCGCCCTGGCCGATCATCTCGACGAGCTCATAGCGGGACAGCTTCGGCCGCACGCCCCCCGCGGTCTCCTGCCACTCGCGCCAGGTGGCCGCGTCGCACACGCCGCGGGCGACCAGGACGGCGCCCGGATCGTCCGCCTGCAGAGCGGCGCGCGCGTCGTCCGCCGACACCAGTCCGCGGTGTGCGAGCGTCGCCAGCAGTCGGACGTCGTGTTCCTTCGCCATGCTCCGAGAGGGACTTGCGGATGCGCCGACCACGGCGTCTCGCGTGGTCTCAAGCTGTCGTCCGAACGGCTCCGATACGCCTTGCGGAACAGCCCGCCCGGAGCCGCTCGTTGAACGCGCCCGACGACAGCATCGTCATCAAGTACTTCGATCTGCTCGACGAGTTCGTCCGCGTCCGCTGCTGCTCGGACGACGTCCTCGCAGAGATCGCGCGACTCGCGGTTCGCGACAAGGCGAGCTACCGGTCCGCCGTCGTGCGGACGTGCCTGCCCGATTACACCACGACGCTCCGCCCGGCGCTCGAACGCATCCGGGACGACTACGAGCCCGAGGTCGTCGAGGAGCTGGCCTACCAGCTGGCGATCGACGTGAACCCGGCACTCGAGATCCACCAGGTGAGCCTGCCCGGCTCGCCGCGCGCGGCGAACGGCAAGGCCCCGGCAACGGGCGGAACCCCGGCCGCCGACAGCGCGCCCGGCACCGAGCTGCTGGCGCGGGTCCACGGTCTCGAGCAGCGCCTGAAGGCGCAGGTGATCGGTCAGGACCCGGCGATCGACGTGCTCGTCCGCGCCGTCAAGAAGGCTGCGGTCGGGCTGAAGCGTCCGGGCTCGACGGTCGGCACCTTCCTGCTGATCGGGCGCACCGGCACCGGCAAGACCGAGCTGGCCAAGGCGCTGGCGCGCACGCTGTACGACGAGCCGGGCCGCCTGGTGCGGGTCGACTGCTCCGAGTACGCGCTGCCCCACGAGTATCGCGAAGCTGATCGGCTCGCCGCCCGGCTACATCGGGCACAACGAGGGCGGCTACCTGACCGAGTCGGTCCGCAAGCAGCCGCGCTGCGTGGTCCTGTTCGACGAGATCGAGAAGGCCCACGAGAAGGTCCACAACCTGATGCTGCAGCTGCTCGACGAGGGCATCCTGACCGACAGCCGCGGCCAGCAGATCTCGTTCGAGCAGACGATCGTCATCCTGACCAGCAACCTCGGCATCGACGAGCTCGACGCGCTGAAGACCCGCATGGGCTTCGACCGCCCGGAGGGCCGCACGGTCGCGAGCGCGGACCTGCGCGAGATGGCGATCGACGCACTGAAGCGCGGCTTCCGCCCCGAGTTCGTCAACCGCATCGACGAGATCGCGGTCTTCAACGCGCTCGACGTCGCGGTCTGCACGCGGATCGCCGATCGCATGCTGCGCGAGATCGCCGAGCTGCTGGCCCGCCGCGGGATCCGCGTCGACTTCTCGCCGGCGGTCCGCGCCCAGCTCGCCCGCGAGGGATTCTCGGAGGAGTTCGGTGCGCGCGAGCTCGCACGGCTGATCAAGCGCCGCGTCGAGGACCCGCTGACCGACTTGATCCTCCGCGACCGCACCGGCCCCGGCACGCGCGTACGGATCCGCGTGCGGGCCGGCGAGATCCTGATCCACCCCGACCGCGCTGCGACCGGACGTCAGCCGGCACTCGTCGAGCGCCGCGACCCGGCCTGAGCGCGCGCGCGGGCCCACCGCGGGACACGGAGCCGCGGGCCCGGTACCGCGCAGGCGAGCGCCAGACCGGCGAGCCCCGCGAACGCGACGGCCCACGCCCAGCGCCAACCGGTGGGGTCGAGCGGATGCGGGGTCGGCGCGAGCGGCGACCCGGAAGCGAACAGCTGCAGCCGGAAGCGCCCGACGTGGCGCGGCACCGCCACGAACCCGGCCGGCACGGCGCCGGGCGCCAGCGCCGTGCGCGTCGGCCAGCGCGCGTCCGCAGCCCACAGGTAGCCGGTGCCGTCACCGCCGCGCAGCAGCAGCGCACCGTGGACGTCGACCTGCGCGGAATCGCGCGCGCCGTCCCCTCGCGGCCCCGGACCGCGGTCGCCGGGCAGCGTCGCGACGGCGAGCGTCACCGCGAGCACCCACAGCCCTGCGGTCAGTCCGAGCCGCAGCGGCCGCACCGCGGCGATGCCGAGCGCGAGGTCCTCACCGCGCCGGCGCAGGCGCCGCACCGCCCAGCACGCGCCGACGGTCGCGACCGGACCGACGGCGAGCCAGGGCGCCGGCGCGCTCGACGCGACCGCCGGCAGCGTGGCCGACAGCGCCGCCACCAGCGCCGCGCAGACGGCCGCGACCAGCATCGAGCTGCCCGCGTGCCGCGTGAGCGCGTAGCGCTCCGCGCGCGTCGGACCGGCCGCGCGCAGCGCCCCGGTCAGCCGCACGACAGCCCCCACAGCCGCGGTCCGAACAGCAGGATCACCATCGCCGGCAACGCCCGCCACGCGATCGCCGGCAGCGTGCGCAGCCGCCCCCGCGCCGCCCACGTCGACGCCGCCCAGCCGAGCGCGAGCCACGCGGCCCACGGCGCGGCCGCGCGCCGTGCCCGCTCGCGCGCGACCGCCGCCGCGGCGTCGAACGGGCCGCGCTGCTGGCGCGCGCGCCGCCAGCGCGGCTCACCCGCGGCGAGCGTGGCGGTCGCCAGCTCCCGCTCCGACATGTCGGCGAGCGACCGCGCCTCGAGCGGCACCGCGACGCGCACGCCGCCGAACGCACCGAGCACGTCGCAGCTCCCGTCGGCCGACAGCAGGGCGGCCTCGCCGGAGGCGAGCGCGAGCTCCAATTCGGGACCGGCGCCCGGGCGCAGCGCGGCGACGCGCAGGGCGAGCGCGTCGTCGCCGAGCGGCGCGAGCACCCGCGTGGCGCCCTCGACGGCGCCGATCGCGACGCCGTTGTCGCCGACCAGCCCGACCAGCAGCTCCGGTCGCGCGCCGAGCGCCCGGCGCGCCTCGCCCTGCACGCGGTCACGCGCGAGCGGCTCCAGGCAGTCGACGACGCGACCGACGCTGACGACCACCGGCAGCCAGACCACGGCGGCGCACAGCGCCGCGCGGCGCGGCGCCCGTCCCAACGCGCTCGACCAGGCGAGCCGCTCGCCGCGCGCGTCGCACGCCACCGCGTGCAGCACGAGTGCGCACGGCATCGCGACCGCCACCGCCGGCAACCAGGCCAGCGCGAGCAGCGCGCCGAGGGGCGGCGCGACGCCGCCGGCGTCGATCCAGCCGAACGCGAGCGGCACCAGCTGCGCGGCGAGTGCGCCGAGCAGCAGCACCCCGCCGCTGCGCGCCTGCCGCGCGGCGACGTGAACCTCCGCGCGACCGGGGAGCAGTGCCGCCCACGCGAGGTGCCGCTGCCGCCCCGGGCCGATCACGTGAAGGCCGGGGCGCGGACCCCGACGGCGTCGTGCACCGACTCGCCCGCCGCCATCATCGCGGTGATCGTGGCGGTGCGGACGACGTCGCTGACGGTCGCGAACGGGTCGAGCACGTTCGCCGGGTGGCCCAGACCGATCAGGATCGGGCCGATCGACACCTCGGCGCCCGAGATCGCGGCGATCTTCTGCGCGACGTTGCCGCTCTCGAGCGAGGGGAACACGAACACGTTGGCGCGCTCGGTGAGCCGCAGGAACGGCAGCGTCCTGCGCAGCTCGCCCGCTCGCCACGCCACGTCGACGTGCAGCTCACCGTCGACCTCGAGGTCCGGCTGCCGGCGCCGGACGAGATCGGCCGCGAGCCGCATCTTCTCCGACCGCGGACCGGGGACCGCGCCGAAGTTGCTGTACGAGACCATCGCCACCCGCGGTCGCTCGCCGAACTCGGTCGCCAGCGACGCGGTCAGGATCGCGAACTCGGCGAGCTCCTCGGCGCTCGGGTCGACGTTCAGCGTCGTATCGGTCAGGAACACGACCTGGTTGCCGATCACCATCAGATGCACTCCGGCGGCGCGGTGCACACCGGGGGCGGTGCCGAGGATCTGCAGCAACGGCCGCAGGATCTCCGGGAACGAGCTGCGGCCGAGCCCGGCGACGACACCGTCGGCGTAGCCCTCGCGCGCGAGCATCGCGGCGAAGCCGGTATTGCCGTGCACGGCGCGCTCGGCTCCGTAGCGGGTCATGCCCCGCCGCCCACGCCGCTCGAACAGGCGCTCGATGAACGACGGCGTCAGGTCGTCGCTGCGCGGGTTGTGCACGGCGAGCCCATCGGGTCCGCCGATGCGGAGGTCGAGCTCCAGCTCCGCGAGCCGCTCGCGGATCACGCTCTCGCGACCGACGAGCACCGGCGTCACACCGCCCTGCTCGACGAGCCGCACCGCGGCGCGCAGCACCGTCTCGTGCTCGCCGTCCGCGAACGCGATCCGCTGCGACCGCCGCCGTGCGAAGAACGACAGCGCGCGCCGCATGATCTCGCGGTCCTTGCCGAGCAGCCGCTCCAGTCGGGCGCGATAGGCATCGACGTCCGTGAGCGGCCGGCGCGCGACGCCGCTGTCGCTCGCCGCCTTCGCGACCGCCGGTGCGACGCGCAGCAGCACCCGCGGATCGAACGGCTTCGGGATCACGTATTCCGGCCCGAAGTGCAGCATCTGGCCGCCGTATGCGGCCGCGACCGAATCGTCGACCTCCTCGCGCGCCAGGTCCGCCAGCGCGTGGACGGCCGCGTGCATCATCTCGTCGTTGACCGTGCGCGCGCGCACGTCCAGCGCGCCGCGGAAGATGAACGGGAAGCCGAGGACGTTGTTGACCTGGTTGGGGAAGTCGCTGCGGCCGGTCCCGATGATCGCATCGGGACGCGCCTCGCGAGCCACCGGGTACGGGATCTCCGGATCGGGATTGGCGAGCGCGAACACGATCGGCCGGTCGGCCATCACCCTGAGCATGTCGGGCGTCACGGTGTTCGCGACCGACACGCCGATGAACACGTCCGCGCCGGTCAGCGCATCGCTCAGCGTGCGAGCGTCGGTCGTGCGCGCGTAGCGCGCCTTGTAGGGATTGTTGCCGAGGTCGTCGCGCTCGGTGTGCACGACGCCCTTGCTGTCGCAGATGAGGATGTTCTCCTCCGTCGCACCCAGCGTGAGGATCAACCGCAGCGTCGCGAGCGCGGCGGCGCCCGCACCCGAGAACACGATCCGCGCGTTCTCGAGTCGCTTCTTCTGCAGCCGCAGCGCATTGACGAGCCCGGCCGCCGTGATGATCGCGGTGCCGTGCTGGTCGTCGTGGAACACCGGGATGTCGAGCTCGCCCTTCAGCCGCTCCTCGATCACGAAGCAGTCGGGCGCCTTGACGTCCTCGAGGTTGATGCCACCGAACGTCGGTGCGAGCGCTCTGACGGTGCGGCAGAACGTCTCGATGTCGTGCGCGTCGAGCTCGATGTCGAAGACGTCGATCCCGGCGAAGCGTTTGAAGAGCACGGCCTTGCCCTCCATCACGGGCTTGCCGGCCAGCGGGCCGATGTCGCCCAGCCCGAGCACCGCGGTGCCATTGCTGATCACGGCGACCAGGTTGCCCTTCGCGGTGAAGTCGTAGGCCTTGTCCGGGTCCTTGTGGATGACCCGGCAGGGCTCGGCCACGCCCGGCGTGTACGCGAGCGACAGCTCGTGCTGCGTGGAGCAGGGTTTCGTGAGGCGGATCGCCAGCTTGCCGGCGGTCGGTGAGGAGTGGTAGTCGAGTGCTTCGCGAGGATCCACCATGGGAGTGCCTCCGGGGCACGGCCCCGGAACGGTCCCTGAACGGTATCCCCTCAGCGGCCATGGCGTCTCCAGGAGTCTCCCGCAGTCCGGTTCGGCCGGGCGCCGGGTTCCGCAGGATCGTGGTCGCGTATAGAACGACGGCGTGATCGCACCGTTCGTCACCGTCCTGCTGATCGCCACCTCGGCGACCGCACAGACCCCGCCGCCCGCCGTCCCACCCGGGGCTCCCCTGCGGGCCGGGATCGGCGACCAGGTCGCGCGGTTCCGGCTGGAGGGCGCGCCGGCGACCGTCGACCGCGCCGAGCTCGCCGCCGAGGTCGCGCTCCGGTTCCGCCGCTCGGAGTCCGGCGAAGAGGCGCTCGAGCTGCTGATCGGGCGTGAGCTGGTGGCGGTCGAGGCCCGCGCGCAGGGCGTCGCGCCGACGCCGACCGAGATCGACGCGCGCGCCGACGAGATCCGCGCCGAGCTGGCGCGCAACGGCTACACGCTGGACGCCTGGCTGACCTCGAAACGGATGACGCCGCGGGCGTTCCGCGACGAGCACGTCGCGCCGAGCATCGCGCACGAGAAGCTGGTGATGCGTGCGATGGAGCTCGACAGCCGCCGCGAGGTGACGCCCGAGCTCCTGAAGCTGTGGCTCGGCGAGGCGAGGCTGCGCCACCGCGTCGAGACCGACCCGGGCGCGCTGCCCGCCGGCGTGGTCGCGCGCGTCGACGAGCGCGAGTTCGGCCTCGTCGACCTGGGCCTCGCGCTGCTGCCGAACGTCGCCGACGACGAGCGCGAGCGCCTGATCCGCCGCATCGTGATCCGGCGGCTGCTGGCCGCAGAGGCCCGGCGCGCCGGCATCGAGGTCACCGAAGCCGACACGCGCGCCGAGCTCGAACGGCGCCGCGATCGCGTCGAGGGCGACCCGCGCTACCAGGGCGTCGGCTTCGACGAGTGGCTCCGGGCGACCCAGGGCCTGACGCCGGCCGAGCTCGCCCGCTCGCCGTCGCTCGTCGCGACCGTGCTGCACGAGCGGCTGATCGAGCGGCGGTTCCCGCCCGACGAGCTGCGCCGGCGCTTCGCCGAGGATCGCGCCGGCGTGCTGGCCCGCCACGGCGAGAAGCGCCGCATCGCGATCGTCCTGATCCGCGCGCTGGAGGAGCCCAACCGGCTGGTGACGCGCGACTTCGCCAGCGCCGAGCGCGAGGCGGACGACCTGCTGCAGCAGCTCCGCGACGGCACGCCGTTCGACAAGCTCGCGCGCATCCACAGCGAGGACCCGTACTCGAAGGTGCGCGGCGGCGAGCTCGGTGCGATCGCGCGCGGCGACGACGCCTACCCCGAGGAGCTGCGCGCCGCGGCGTTCGCGATCGGCGAGCCGCTCACGGTCACCGGTCCGATCCGGGTGCCGCAGGGCGTCGCGCTGGTCAAGCTGCTCGGCGTCGAGCCGGCGCCGCCGGAGCCGGAGCTGCTCGCCGCGCTGCGCGACGAGCTCGGCCAGCAGTACCTGCGTGACCTGCTCGACGCAGCCGAGCTGCAGATCCTGTGACGCAGCGCCGCGCGACCCTTGCAGCGGGGCGGCCCTGGTGCGAAGACCGCGCGCGATGACACCCCTACGCGCCGTGCCGGACGGCAGCGACCTGCGCTTCGAGCTCCCGGCCGACTCCTGGTTCACCGAGCTGCGGCTGCTTCGCATCGACGGCTCGAGCGACGAGCGCACGAGCGGCGACGGGGAGTCGCTGCTCGTCGTGCTCGACGGCACCTTCGACCTGTTCGCCGGCGGCGGCTCGTGGCTGCGCCGCGGCCTGCGCGCGACCCCGACCGCCGGGCGCGCGGTCGCGCTGTTCCTGCCGCCGCACACGCGCTTCCGCGCCGAGCATGGCAGCGGCCGCCTGCTGCTCGTCAGCGCACGCCGTCCTGAGCCGCCCCGCCCGGACGCGGCCGCGACCCCCGCTGCGAAGAAGCCGCTGCTCCAGCTCGCCGGCAGCGGCAAGTCGTTCGACTCCGCGTCGCAGCAGTGGCGGCCGACCGAGTCGTTCCTCGGCTCGCCGGAGGCCCTGCTGCCGCGGCGCTTCGAACGCATCGCGCTGGCCGACGAGGTGGTGCTCGAGCGCATCGCAGGCCCCGACTACAAGGCGCTCTCGCTGCGCGTCGACGAGTGCGCGCTGCCGGCCGGCGCGCGCGTCGAGTCGTTTCCGCACCCGGCGAGCGCCAGCTGCCGGCCGCCACTCGAGGCCCTCGCGGTGGTGGTGACCGACGGCGCCGCGATGCTCGGCGACGGCGCGCAGCCGTGTGCGGGGACGAGCGCGCACCACGCGCCGGACGGCACCCTGGCCAGCCTCGCGGCGCTCGCCGAACCGTGCTACGCGCTGCTCGCCTACGCCGGCCCCAAGCTGCCGCCGACCACCTGAGCCCGCGGGCCCCCGGCGTCGCGCAGCACGAGCGGCGCGGGCTCGTTGAGGAACGCCTCGGGCAGGTAGCCGAGCGCGAGCGAGCGCGGCGTGCCCGGGATCGTCGCGGCGGACATCACACGGCCGAGCGGCGTGCCGTCCTCGGCGTCGCACAGCGGCGTGGCGCGCTCGATCGGCGCCGGTGCGTCGATCAGCACGCGCACCAGCTGCCGGTTGACGTGCCCGTAGGTGTGGATCCGGGCGACGATCTCCTGGCCCGTGTAGCAGCCCTTGGTCAGCGACACGTGGTCGTCGAGACCGGCCTCGAGCGCGAGCGTCGTCGGCTCGGTGTCGACGCCGAGCCACGGCTCCAGCGCGGCGATGCGCCACAGCTCCGCGAACTCGTCCGCCGCGCCCGGCAGCGCGGCGACCTCCGCGGCGACCGTCGCCGCGGGCCCGTGCCAGCGCACGCAGCTCGAGCCGTGGCGCACGACGCACACGCGGACCGCCCCCGCGGGTGTCACGACGCAAGCGCCGGGCTCGGCGCCCGCGGCCCGCGCCGCCCCCGGTCCGCGCGACTCGGCACAGGTGGCGTCGACGCGCTCGACCGCGAGCTTCTCGGTGAAGTGGTAGCGGTCGAGCAGCTCGGCGACCTCGGCCAGCGCGTGGCGCTGGACCTCGATGCGCACGCCGTCGAGCGTGCGGGCGAACACGGCGGTCGCGACGAGCTTGCCCTTCGGGCTGAGGAATGCCCCGGGTGCGCAGCGATCGGCGGCGAGTCCCGCGACGTCCTGCGTGCACAGGCGCTGCAGGAAGTCGACGGCGTCCGGACCGCGGACCTCGAGGAGACCGTACGGGGCAGGGCACCGCCCGACGGGGTCGGGCAGGGACGCGACGAGCTGGGCGAGGTCGTCTGGCATCGGGAGAGGTCGGGCAGCGTCGTTCGCGCCGCGGCATCGCGCAACGCCGGCAGGGTGGACCGTCTCGCGCACCGCAGCACCGCTTGAATGAGCACCAACGGGGAGCTATTTTCGCGGGCCGGTCGCCGGGCGTTCCGACCCGATCCCGCTCCGGCGTGGCATCTCACGATACCAGCACGTCTTCCGAGCAGCCAGTCGCGATCGAACGGACGTTCGCCCGCCGACCTCGCCGCTCCGGTCGCGCGCGCCACGCCGCAGCCCGGGTCGGTCCCGGTTCCGCTCCGGTCGCTCCGTCGAAGACGTCATGTTCCGCATCACCCGCAAGGCCGACTACGCAGTGTTCATCCTGTCGTTCCTGGCGCGCCGCGCCGCGGAGCCGGGTGACGACGACCTCGTCAGCGCGCAGGAGTTGGCGTCGTTCAGCGCCCTCAACAAGTCGCTGGTCGCCAACCTGATGAAGGACCTCAACCGCGCCGGCTTCCTGACCTCGGTACGCGGTGCGCGCGGCGGCTACCGGCTCGCGAAGCCGGCTGCGGAGATCGATCTCGCGGGCATCCTCGAGGCCGTCGAAGGGCCGTTCACGTTCGTCGAGTGCGCGGGTCACTCGCTCGGCGACATCCCGTCCATGCGGCACGCACTGCAGGGCCCCGGCCACCGCGCGGTGCAGGCGGCGACGGACGACGCCGCTGCCGACGCCGATGCGGACGACGACGGCTGCTGCAACCTGTCCTCGCTGTGCACGTCGCACGGCGCGCTGCTGCTGCTCCACCGCCGCATCCGTCAGCTGCTCCAGGACATCAAGCTCACCGAGCTGAGCGGACTCGACCGGTCGCGCGCCCAGGACATCGCCCAGGAGCTGTTTCCATCCCGCCGGGAGCTGCAGCGACGCATCGGCGAGGCCGACGCGCGACCGGGCTCGGCCGACGGCACGCCCGACCGGTCCGACGCGACCGACTACCGGCGCGTCGAGTCCGGCTGAGGCCGTGCGCTCGCCACGATCCGATCCCAGTTTCCGGAGCTCTGCGTCGAACGCCGCAGCAGCACCCCTGCACACCGAACCACGTCCGAACATGTCAGCCGTCAAGACGCCGATCTACATGGACAACAGCGCGACGACCCGCTGCGACCCGCGCGTCGTCGAGCGCATGCTGCCGTATTTCTCCGAGGACTTCGGCAACGCCGCGAGCCGCAATCACCCGTTCGGCTGGATGGCCGAGAGCGCAGTCGAGGTGGCGCGCGAGCAGGTCGCGGCGCTGATCGGTGCGCACGCCAAGGAGATCATCTGGACGAGCGGCTCGACGGAGTCGAACAACCTCGCGATCAAGGGCGCTGCGCACATGTACGAGCGCAAGGGACGCCACCTGATCACGTGCGTGACCGAGCACAAGGCGGTGATCGACCCGATGAAGCACCTCGAGCAGGAGGGCTTCGAGGTCACCTGGCTCGGCGTCGACCGTCAAGGCCGCATCGATCTCGGTGCGCTCGCCGACGCGATCCGGCCCGACACGACGGTCGTTTCGCTGATGGCCGCGAACAACGAGATCGGCACCGCCCATCCGCTGGCAGAGATCGGCCGCCTGTGCAAGGCGAAGGGCGCGTTGTTCCATTGCGACGCCACGCAGGCCGCCGGCCGCATGCCGCTCGACGTCGTCGCGCAGGAGGTCGATCTGCTGTCGCTGTCCGCGCACAAGTTCTATGGCCCGAAGGGCGTCGGCGCGCTCTACGTGCGGCGCAAGAACCCGCGCGTGCGGCTGGCGCCGCTCGTCGACGGCGGCGGTCACGAGCGCGGCATGCGCTCGGGGACGCTGAACGTGACCGGCATCGTCGGCATGGGCGAGGCGGCCCGGCTCGCGCGCGAGTGCTTCGACGCCGACGTCGCGCACGTGCGCGCGCTCCGCGATCGACTCGAGCACGGCATCCTCGCCAGCCTCCCGGACGCGGTCGTCAACGGCGACCCCGAGCACCGACTGCCACACCTCTCCAACATCTCGTTCCCCTACGTCGAGGGCGAGTCGCTGATCATGGGGATCAAGGACGTCGCCGTGTCGTCCGGCTCGGCCTGCACGTCCGCGAGCCTGGAGCCGAGCTACGTCCTCAAGAGCCTCGGCCTCGGCGACGAGCTGGCGCACAGCTCGATCCGGTTCTCGCTCGGGCGCTTCAACACCGCGGAGGAGGTCGACTTCGTCGTCGACCTCGTCGTCCGCGAGGTGCTGCGCCTGCGCGCGATGTCACCGCTGTGGGAGATGGTCCAGGAGGGCATCGACCTGTCCCAGGTCAAGTGGACGGTCCACTGATCGGCGGCTGCCCCGGTCCGGGCAAATTGCCGAGTCTCCGACGCATTCTCTACGGCACATCGTCTCGGGCACATCGTCTCGGGCACATCGTCTCGGGCACATCGTCTCCGGCACATCGTCTCCCACACACTGTCAGCGCGAGTTCTGTCATGGCCTACAGCGACAAGGTTCTCGACCACTACAACCACCCGCGGAACGTCGGCTCCCTCGACAAGGACGCCAGCGACGTGGGGACCGGCATCGTCGGCGCACCGGAGTGTGGCGACGTGATGAAGCTGCAGATCAAGGTCGACGAGGCGACCGGCCGCATCGTCGACGCCAAGTTCAAGACCTACGGATGCGGCTCGGCGATCGCGTCGTCGTCCCTCGCCACCGAGTGGCTCAAGGGCACGACGATCGACGAGGCGATGAAGATCGAGAACACCGCGATCGTCGAGGAGCTGTCGCTCCCGCCGGTCAAGATCCACTGCTCGGTGCTCGCCGAGGACGCGATCAAGGCAGCGATCGCGGACTACCGGCGCAAGCAGGGAACCGACGCCGCGCCCGATGCGCAGGCGGCCGGTGCACAGGCAGCCGGCGCGAGCGAGCAGCGCACGGACGCGTGACCCGACGCGCGGAGATCCTTCCATGAGCGAGACGACGACCAGCCCGAGCGACGCCACCACCGAGAAGCGCCGGGGGATCCAGATCACCGAGCGGGCCGCCCGCGAAGTCCTCCGCGTGATGGAGGAGCACGACATGCCGGTGGCCTCGACCTGGGTCCGCATCGGCGCGAAGGGCGGCGGCTGCTCGGGCTTCAGCTACGTGCTGGACTTCGACGCCAACGGCCCGACCGAATTCGACCTGACGTTCGAGCAGCACGGCGTGCACCTCGTGATCGACAAGAAGAGCGAGTTCTTCATGGCGGGCACGGTGCTCGACTTCAACGATGGGCTGCTCGACCGGGGCTTCGTCTTCAAGAACCCGTCCGCGACCGGCACCTGCGGCTGCGGCACATCGTTCTCGGCCTGAGGCGCCGGGCGCTCGCCCGTGACGAACCGCGACCCCTCGCCGCCCCCCGATCCACCGTGTCGTCCGATCCGTTCCGAACGCTGGGCCTCGCGCCGGACCTCCACCTCGATCGCGGCGAGCTCGAGCGGCGCTACGTGGAGCTGTCGCGCGCATCGCACCCGGACCACCACGCGCTCGACGCCGACGCGGCGCGGCTCTCCGAGCTGCTCGACCGCTCGGCGGCGATCAACGACGCCTACCGAACGCTGGCCGACCGGTTCCGCCGCGCCGAGGCGCTGCTCGAGCTCCGCGCGCCCGGCACCCTCGACGCCCACAAGCAGCTCGACCCCGACTTCCTGCTCGCGGCCATGGAGCTCGCCGAGCGCGTCGCGACCGTCGGCGACGCCGGCCGCACCGCGCTGGCCGCCGAAGTCGACGCCCTGCTCGACGCCGACTTCGCCGCGATCGCCGCCGCGCTCGACGCCGGCGATCACGGCGGCGCGGCGACGCGCCTGCACCAATCCCGCTATCACCGCAAGGCCAGGAGCGACCTGCGCTCCGGAGACTCCCGTTGACCCACCCCGCCGACCCTGACAGCTCGCCGCGCGACGCGACGCAGAAGCGCGCCGACGAGCCGGCGCGCGGCGCGCGCGTCGTCCTCGGCATCGACCTGGGCACGACGAACAGCCTCGCTGCGATCGTCGGCCGCAAGGGTGCGCGCGTGCTGCGCGCAGCCGACGGCGCGGCGCTCGTGCCGTCGGTCGTGTCGTTCGACAACGACGGCTCGCTGGTCGTCGGCAGCGCGGCGAAGGCGCGCGCGCTCGACGCCCCCGACCGCACCGTCTACTCGGTCAAGCGGCTGATCGGCCGCTCCGGTGCCGAGCTGCGCGACGAGGCGCGGCGCCTCGCCTACCCGGTGGTCGAGGGCGAGCGCGGCCTCGCGCGCATCCGCATCGACGACCGCGACTGGTCGCCGGAGGAGATCTCGGCGCGCATCCTGATGCACGTGCGCGACATCGCCGCAGGAGCGCTCGGCCGCGAGGTCAGCGACGTCGTCGTCACCGTGCCGGCCTACTTCGACGACGCGCAGCGCCAGGCGACGCGCCACGCCGCCGAGCTCGCCGGGCTGAACTGCCTGCGCATCGTCAACGAGCCGACCGCGGCGTCGCTCGCGTTCGGTATCGACGGCACGCGCGACGGCACCGTGCTCGTCTACGACCTGGGCGGCGGTACGTTCGACGTGTCGATCCTGCGGATCGCCGACGGCGTGTTCCGCGTGCTCGCGACCGCCGGCGACACCCACCTCGGCGGCGACGACTTCGACGCGCTGATCGCGCGCGACCTGCTCGAGCACCTGGGCCATGACGCCGGCGACGTCGTCGATCCGTACGTGCGGCAGGCGATCCGCAAGTCCGCGGAGGGTCTGAAGGTGCAGCTCTCGACCGCCGACAGCGCCGAGCTGAGCGTCGACACGGGCGGCGCCGAGCGCCGATTCTCGATCACTCGTGCGCGCTTCGAGGAGCTGATCGCGCCGCTCGTCGAGCGCACCATCGACTGCTGCCGCAGCGCGCTCCGCGATGCCGGAATCGCGACGGCGGAGCTCGACGCGGTCGTGCTGGTCGGCGGCTCGACCCGCATCCCGCTGGTGCGCCGCAGCGTGGTCGAGCTGACCGGCCAGCAGCCGCAGGAGGGCGTCGACCCCGACCTCGCGGTCGCGCTGGGCGCCGCGATCCAGGCCGACGTGCTCACCGGCGGCAACCGCGCGGTCCTGCTGCTCGACGTCGTGCCGCTGTCGCTCGGCATCGAGACGATGGGCGGCGTCGTCAGCAAGCTGATCCTGCGCAACGCAACGATCCCGACCAGCGTGACCGAGGAGTTCTCCACGCAGGTCGACAACCAGACCGCCGTCGACATCAACATCTACCAGGGCGAGCGCGAGCGCGTCGCGGACTGCCGCAAGCTCGGCGCATTCCGCCTGCGTGGCATCCCACCGATGCCGGCCGGCCTGCCGCGGATCGCGGTCACCTTCCTCGTCGACGCGGACGGCGTGCTGCGCGTGCGCGCCCGCGAGCAGCGCACCGGGATCGAGGCGTCGATCCAGGTCGTGCCGAGCTTCGGGCTGACGACCGACGAGGTGAACCGCATGATGCGCGAGTCGATCGAGCACGCGATCGACGACATGCACGAGCGCGAGGCGATCGAGCTGCGCAACAAGGCGCAGGCGATGGTGCGCGGCACGCGCGCCGCGCTCGACCTCGCCGACCTGCCGCCGGACCAGACCTGGACGATCCGCAAGGCCGCGCAGCGCGTCGCGACGTTGCTCGCGGCCAACGGATCGACCGACGCGCTGCGCGCGGCCGTCGACGAGCTGTCGAAGCGCACCGCGCAGGTCGCCGACGACGTCGTCGGCGCTGCGGTACGCAAGGCGCTCGCCGCCGAGCGACCGGCCGCCCTGCCCCCCACGGAGGATGCGCGATGACCACCGGCGATCCGATCCGCGTGCGCTTCGCGGACGGGCGCGAGTTCCCGGCTGACCTCGGCGACTCGATCCTCGACGTCGCGCTGCGCCACGGCGTGGCGCTCGACCACGCCTGCGGCGGGGTCTGCGCGTGCTCGACCTGCCACGTGCGCATCGAGGCCGGCGCCGACGCGCTGAGCCCGGCCACGGAGGACGAGGAAGACCAGCTCGACGAGGCGCGCGACGTCGGCCTCGACAGCCGGCTCGGTTGCCAGGCGCGCGTCGTCGCACGACCCGCCGGCGGGTCGATCGGCGTGCGCATCCCGGCCTGGAACGTCAACCTGGTGCGCGAGGGCGGCGACTGACGCCCCGCTGCCGGACGGCGCGCGCCCGCGCTAGCGGCTGACGTGCGCGATCGCGTCGCGCAGCTCCGCAGGCAGGAACGGCTTCTCCAGCGCGACCGCGCGCGCTGCGTGACGCTGCACCAGCCCCGCGGTCGCGGCACCGATGCGCCCCGAGCACACCACGACGCGCAGGTCGGGGAAGCTCGCGAGCGCCCAGTCCGCGAGCTCGCGACCGGGCTCGACCTCGAGGCCGAGATCGCACACCAGCACGTCGACGCCGCCATCGGCGACGAGCGCGCGGCGCGCGCCCTCGACGTCGCTGTTCGCGAGCGCCGTCGCGCCGAGCTGCTCGAGCATCGCGCAGACGACGGTGCGCACACCCGCGTCGTCGTCGACGACCAGCACGCGCTGGGCCTGCGTCCGCGCGGCCGCGATTCCGCCGGCAGCCGGCTCGACCAGCAGCGGTCGCAGCGACAGCGCGATCGCGCCGAGCTGGTCGCGCATCGCGCACTCGGCGCGCTCGGGCTCGCGTCCGGTCACCTCGACGGTCACCGCGCCGAAGCGCGACGGGGCGCCCCGCTGTTGCCCGAGCGGCCCCCACACGCCGCGCAGACCGCCGGCGTCGGCGCCGCCGATCCGCCGCGCGAGGCGCGCGGCGAGCTGCGGCCCATCGAGGTCCGCACCGCCGTCGGCGAGCGCCGCGGTGAACAGCTCGCCGTCGATGCCGACCCCGTGCACGAGCTGGAACGTAGGCCCGCCACCGGCCGTGCGCTCGACGATGCAGGCAGCGCGCGCGTCGCGGATCGCGCACAGGGCTCTCGCGAGCTGCGCGGGTGCGACCACTCCATCCGCTCCGCCCGCGCTGACGAGCCCGGCGACCAGCTCGAGTCCGTGGCGCAACCGCTCCAGCGCGCGCTCGGCGCGCGACTGGCCGTCGACGTCGCGGAGCCGCACCAGCACCGAGCCGGCGGGCGCCGCGCAATCGCCGAGACCGAGCGCCACCGGGCACCAGCGGGCGTCGGCCTCGAGCCACTGCAGCCGCAGCTCGCGCACCGCCCGACCGCGCGCCGCGCTGGCGAGCGACATCTGCACCAGCGGACGATCGCTCGGTCTCACCCGCTCGAGGAGCTGCGAACCGGTGCGGATGCCTCGCTGCCGAGCGGCGCGGTTGGCTCCGATCACGCGGCCGTGCACCGAGCAGCGGAGCACCGGATCCGCGAGACCGCCGAGCAGAGCGTCCAGCTCGGCCACCTGCGCCTCCGTCACCCTCGCCGAGTCCCGCGTCTCGCTCATGGTCCACCCCGGGGAACCCCGAGGCTATCCGCCCGCCGACTCCGGCACAGCCCGCGGCGGACATTTCCATTCGACGTGGAACGGGGCGTCGCCGGGGCCTTCCCGCCGTCCCGGTCGCCTCCCGCCGGGCGGCCACGTAAGCTCCCGGACATGGCCCCCGAGCCACCCCCCGAGCCCGTCGTCGGCCGCGCCCGCCGCATGTCGGTCGGCGGCAAGCTGTCGTTCCGCCGCCGCGTGCCGGAGGTGGCGGACCGCGACGACCTGCCGCTGGTCGACGGCCGCGACGACCCACCGCACCTCGCCGAGCTGCTCCCGGCCGCCGTCGCCTGCGTCGAGATCGAGGTCGGGCCCGGCAAGGGCGGCTTCCTGGTCGCCGCGACGGCCGCTCGGCCGGGTTCGTTCTTCGTCGGCATCGAGGCCGCCCCCGGCTACGCCGCACACGCCGCGGCACAGCTCCGCGACGCCGACCGATCGAACGCTGTCGTGCTGGTCGACAACGCCGCGCTGTTCCTGCGTGATCGGGTCGACGACGGCACCGTCGATCGCCTGCACGTCTACTTCCCCGATCCCTGGCCGAAGCGCCGCCACCGCCAGCGTCGCTTCTTCGCCGACGGCATCCCGCCGACGATCCACCGCATCCTGAAGCGCGACGGTCTGCTGCTGGTGGCGACCGACAATCCCGCCTACGCCGGTCAGATCGCGCGTGTGCTCGGCGCGTCGCCGCTGCTCGCGCGCGACGAGGAGGCCGAGCACGAGCTGCGTGCGGCGGGCCCGGGTCACGCGTTCTCGCCCACCAACTTCGAGCGCAAGTACCGCGACGAGGGCCGCATCATCCGGCAGTACGCGTTCCGCCGCATGCCCGTCGACTGACCGCCCACCGCGGGCTCCAATGGCGAGGAATGGTGCCCGACGACGCCTGCACCGAGCGCGCGCCCGACGACCTCGGCCCTGGGCCGTGGCAGCGCATCGGCCCGGTCGCAGCGCTGCGCTTCGACCCGGGGGCCGTCGTGCGCGTGCGCGGCGCGGAGATCGCGGTGTTCCGCCTGGCCGACCGCTGGGTCGGTGTCGAGAACTCCTGCCCACACGCCGGCGCGGCGCTCGCCGACGGCGACCTGCGCGGCGACATCCTCAGCTGCCTGTGGCACGGTTGGAGCTTCGACCTCCGCACCGGCCGCTGCACGACCTTCCGCGACGTCGCGGTGCGCACGTGGCAGGTGGTCGAGCGCGACGGCTCGCTGTGGATCGCCCCGGGACCGCGCGCTACCGGCTGAGCGGCCGCGCGTCGCCGCGGTGCCGTCCAGCGTCCCGCTCGCGATGATTCTCGACGTTCGCGACCCAAGTCGCACTTCACGCAGCGGCCGACGCCTTCCTATCCTGGCGCGCTTCCACCGCGCGAGCTTCCGACCGCCCTCGCGCCAGCACCGTCCCGCCAGCACCGTCCCGCGAGCACCGTGACCAAGGACATCGCCCCAGACCGTCTGCCGAAGCTCGACCGCCTGCGCGAGCTCGGCATCGACCCGTACCCGGCGCGCGTGCCCTCCCCCGAGCCGGTCGCGTCGCTGCTCGCCGGCCTCGACGCGCGCCTCGGCCAGCGCGTCGTCGCCGGCGGCCGCCTCACGCAGCTCCGCGACTTCGGCAAGCTGCGCTTCTCCCACCTGCTCGACCGCAGCGGCTCGATCCAGATCGGCTTCGCGCGCGACCGCCTCCCCGACTTCTGGCCGAACCGCAAGCTGATCGAGGCCAACGACCAGGTGGTCGTCGTCGGCGAGCTGGCGCGCACGCAGAAGGGCGAGCCCACGATCTGGGCCGAGCAGGTCGTGCTCGCCGCCAAGGCGCTGCGCCACCCAGCCGAGAAGTGGGCCGGTCTGCAGAACGTCGAGCAGCGTTATCGCATGCGCTACGTCGACCTCTACGCGAACCCCGACGTGCGTACGGTGTTCGAGCAGCGCTCGCGCATCGTGCGCGAGACGCGCGCGTACTTCGACTCGCTCGGCTACCTCGAGGTCGAGACGCCGATCCTGCACCCGATCTCCGGGGGTGCCGCGGCGCGCCCGTTCTCGACCCACCACAATGCGCTCGACATGCCGCTCTTCCTGCGGATCGCGCCCGAGCTGTATCTGAAGCGCCTGCTGGTCGGCGGGCTCGAGCGCGTCTACGAGATCGGCCGCGTGTTCCGGAACGAGGGCGTCAGCACGCGCCACAATCCGGAGTTCACGATGCTCGAGAGCTACGAGGCCTGGGCCGACTACCGGACGATCATGGAGCGCGTCGAGGGCCTGTTCGCGCACCTCTGCGAGCGCGTGCTCGGCGGCCGTACGAAGGTCACGTTCCGCGGTCTCGAGGTCGACCTGCGCCCGCCATTCCCGCGGCGCCGCTACCTCGAGCTGTTCGCCGAGCACAATGGCGGACTCGACTGGTTCGACGCCGACGGCGTGCTCGCGCGCGCACGGCAGCTCGGCCTGTCGGTGGACGGGCTGCCGGCCGCGAAGATCGCCGGCGACGTCTTCGAGGCCACCGTCGAGCCGCACCTCGCCGGCCCGGTCTTCGTCCACGACTACCCGACCGCCATCTCGCCGCTCGCGAAGACGTCGCCGGAGGACCCGCGCGTCGCCGAACGCTTCGAGATCTTCATCGCGAGCTGCGAGTTCGGCAACGCGTTCAGCGAGCTCAACGACCCGCTCGACCAGGAGCAGCGCTTCGTCGAGCAGCTCGAACACCGGGACGAGGAATCGCCGTCGGCGCTCGACGTCGACTACGTCACGGCGCTCGAGTTCGGGATGCCGCCGGCCGGCGGCCTCGGCATCGGCATCGACCGTCTGACGATGCTGCTCGCCGGCGCGGACTCGATCCGCGACGTGCTGCTGTTCCCGCTGCTGCGCCGCCTCGAGCCCGGCGCGATCCCGCCACCGGGCGACGACGCCGCCGCCGCAGCGGAGGAGCAGGCGACCTGATCGGCACCCGGATGGTCGACACCCCGCACGAGCGTGGCGCGACACGCGAGCCGTTGCTGCCGGCATTCGCAGGCTTCCTCGCACTGCGCTTCCTGGCCGTGCGGCGGATCAACCTGATCGGCGTGATCGGGATCGCCGTCTCGGTGTCGGCGATGATCTTCGTGATCTCGCTGTTCGCGGGCTTCATCAGCGACATCCGCGACAGCGTGCGCCGCGTCAGCCCCGACGTGCTGGTGACGACGCTGCCGCGCGACGTCGACTTCGCCGACCTGGATGCCGCGCTGACCACCGACGACGACGTCGTCTCGACCGCCCCACGCCTGCGCCACTACGCGATGTACCGCGCCCGGGGCCGGCGCCGGGTCAGCTCGTCGTCGGCGAGCTCGTCGCGGCTGATCGTGCGCGCCGACGAGATCCAGCTCGTCGAGCTGATCGGCGTCGACCCCGACCGCGAGTGGCGCACGACGCAGCTGCTCGAGTGCGTCGCGCCGTTCGGCGCGCGCACGCCCAAGGACCTGTTCCGCGTGTCGCCGGAGCAGGTCGAGGCGTGGCGGATCGAGCAGGGCCTCGCGCCCTCGCCGGGCCTCGCCGTCGGCACGCGACCCGCGCTCAGCCTCGGCCTGTACCGCATCAACGTCGGCGGGCTCGAGTTCGCCGAGGAGCTGTCGCTGTTCTCGGCGAGCTTCCGCGAGATCGACGGCCACGTCGAGCTCGATCCCGAGTCGAAGATCGTCTACGTCGGCCGGCCGTTCCGCACCGAGCACCGCGTGTTCGACCAGACCAAGGCGCTGCTCGACATCGACGTGCTGCGCGAGGACCTGCTCGACTACGATCCGTCGTTCGATCCCGCGATCGTGACCGACGTCGCGGTCCGCGTGCGCGACGGCGCCGATCCCACCACGGTCGCGCGCCGCCTGCAGGAGCGGCTCGCCGACCGGTTCGGCGCGACGTGCCTGACCTGGGAGCAACAGAACCAGGTCTACCTCGATGCCGTCGACCAGGAGCAGGCGCTGATGAAGCTCGTGCTGGTCGTCGTGATGCTGGTCGCGGCGTTCCTGATCTACGTGACGCTGCACATGCTGGTGACGCAGAAGACCCGCGAGATCGGTGTGCTGACCGCGCTCGGCGCGTCGCCGGGCGGCGTGCTGAAGCTGTTCCTGTTCGCCGGTGGCGTCGTGGCGACGGTCGGCTGCGCGCTCGGCGTCGGGCTCGGCCTGCTCGCGGTCACCTACGCGAACGACCTCGACCGCTGGGCCGGAGCCGAGTTCGGCTTCCGCCTGTTCCCGGCCAGCCTCTATGCACTCGACCAGCTGCCGTTCCACCTCGAGCCCGGCTGGGTCGTGCAGGTCGTGATCGGCTCGCTGTCGGTCGCGGCGCTGGCCGCCTGGCTCCCCGCGCGCCGCGCCGCGCGCTTCCAGCCCGTGCGGGCGCTGGCTTCGGAATGATCGCATGACGCCTCCCCCCGTCCTCACCGCGCGCGACGTCCACAAGTCGTTCCGGCTCGGCTCGCGCGACATCCCGGTCCTGCGCGGTATCGATCTCGAGCTCGCGCAGGGCGAGACGGTCGCGTTGCTCGGCGCATCGGGCGCCGGCAAGTCGACGCTGCTGCACCTGCTCGGCCTGCTGGACCGACCGACTGCCGGCGAGATCCTCTTCGACGGCAGCCGCGTCGACGACCTGCGCGGGTGGCAGCGCGCCCGGCTGCGGCACCGGCAGATCGGCTTCGTGTTCCAGTTCTACCACCTGATCCCCGAGCTCAGCGCGATCCAGAACGTGCAGCTCGGGGCGCTGATGGACCTCGGACTCGGCGCCTGGCTCGGGGAACGAAGGGCGATCCGCGAACGTGCGCAGGCGCTGCTCGCCGACGTCGGTCTCGCCGATCGCGCACGCCACCGCCCCAACGAGCTGTCCGGCGGCGAGCGCCAGCGGGTCGCGATCGCGCGCGCGCTGATCGCCGAGCCGCGCGTGATCCTGGCCGACGAGCCGACCGGCAACCTGGACAGCGAGACCGCCGCCGGCGTCCTCGAGCTGTTGTTCCGGATCAACCGCGAGCGCTCGATCTCGTTCTTCCTCGTCACGCACGACGCGGGACTCGCGGCGCGTTGCGACCGCGTCGTCCGGATCCGCGACGGCCGGATCCTCGACGGCCGGATCCCCGACGGCCGGATCCCCGACGGCCGGATCCCCGACGACAACCCAGCCGCCGCGGCCGCACGTCCGGCGGACACCGGGAGCTGACCGTGTATCGCGTCCTGCTGGCGATCCGCTACCTGCTCGCCCGACCGATCAACCTGCTCGGCGTCGCCGGCATCGCGCTCGGCGTCTGGGCGTTGATCGTCGTGCCGTCGATCTTCTCCGGCTACCTGCGCGAGGTCGGCCGCCATCTGCAGAGCTCGACCGCCGATCTGTCGATCGTCAGCATCCCCGCCGACGTCCCCGGCGACGACATCGCGGCCGTGCTGCGCGCCGATCCCGACGTGCGCGGCCTGGCCCCGCGCATCGTGCGCCGCGGCATGCTGCATCCGCCGCAGGCCCCGGCGCGCAGCCGGCCACCGGCGCGCGGCCTCGACGAGCTCGTCGCCGACGCGCCGCTCGTCACGCTGCTCGGCATCGATCCCGACGCCGAGCTCGCGATCACGGGCCTCGGCGACTGGCTGCGGATGCCCGACCACCCGGAGCTCCGCGTCCCGGATCCGACCCACCCGCTGCGCGACCGCGACGGCCGCCCGACGATCCTGCTGAGCCGCCAGCGCCTCGAGCGCGACGGTTTCGCGCCGGGCGGCACGGTTGCGATCACGATCGCCGATGGCGGCGGCGAAGCGAGCGACACCCGCTCGTTCCAACTCGATCCGCCGGTGCACTTCACGATCGGCGGCGCCTTCGAATCGTCGTTCGCCGCGTTCGACGGCCTCAACGTGTTCGCCCACATCGACACGCTGCGGGAGCTGACCGGCACGCGCACGGCGAGCGAGTTCGCGGTCCGGCTCCGACCGGGCGCGGACCCCGATCGCGTCGCACGCCGCATCGAGCGCGAGATCGCTTCCACGCTCGACGTCTGGGTCCGCGCCCGGACCTGGGCCGAAGAGAACAGCCAGCAGCTCGACGCCGTCGCGCACCAGCGCGGGCTGATGCAGCTCGTGCTGTGGGTCATCATGCTGGTCGCCGGCTTCGTCGTGTATGCGACGCTGTCGATGATGGTGACCGAGAAGACCCGCGACATCGGCACGCTCAGCGCGATGGGTGCCGACTCGTTCGGCGTCGCCAGCGTGTTCGTCGCGTGCGGCACCGCGGTCGCCGTCGCGGGTGCGGCACTCGGCAGCCTCGCCGGCGTGCTGACGTCGATCCACCTCGACGACTTCAACAGCCTGCTGCGGAGCTGGTTCGACATCGACCTGTTCCCGGTGCGCGTCTACAACCTTCGCCACGTGCCGTACGCGATCGAGCCCCAGTGGATCGCGACGGTCTCGCTGGTCTCGATCGCCGTGTGCGTGCTGGTCGCCGGCATCCCTGCGTGGCGCGCCGCGCGCCTCGACCCGATCGAGCCGCTCCGCTACGAGTGACGCGCGCGGCTTCGCTCCCTTGAGCGCTCGCCCGCTGCCGCCGATGATGTCGTCGTGGACCTCCGCCGCAGCGCCGCGACAGCGCTCCTCGCGCTCGGGCTGGGCAGCCTTGCGGGCTGCGCCACCATCGGCCGGCCCGATCCGCTGACGCAGGCGGTGACGGCGTCGTTCGCCCGCTTCGACGCGAGCGTCCGCGGCTTCGTGACCGACACCTGGTCCGACACCGAGCGGCAGCTCCGCTCGGTCCGACCGCGCGTCCAGGCGGCCGCCGACCGCGCGGTCAGCGACCTGCGCCGGACGCTGGCGGACACCCGCGGGCTCGCGGAGCGGACCGTCGCGACGATCGGCGCCGCGCCGCGGGAGCTGCTCGGCCGCGCTCGCGCAGGTGCCGACCTCGAACTCGCGCGCGCCGTCCGCCTCGCGCGGCCGTGGTCACTGCCGGCAGTCGAGCTCGACGTCGCCCGCAGCGTCGCGAAGGTGAAGGAGACGCTGCGCACCGCGCCCTCGACGCTGCGGCTCGATCGCCAGCCGCTCGCGATCCCGGCGGATGCCTACCGCAGCATCGAGGTCGAGCCCGGCGACGGCGGGCCGAACTGGGTCGAGCGCGTGCTCTACCGACTGCGGCTCTGAGCGGCCGCAGATCAACGCTGCCACGCCGCGTAGCCCTCGCGGCGCAGCCCGACCGGCGGACCGAGGATCTCGAGCGCGATGATCGCCGCGGCCGGCCGGTGCAGATCGATCAGCGGACGGACGCCGACCTGCGCCGCGGCGGTCGCGCCCGCCGCAGGCCCGCCCCCGATGTGCGGGCGCAGCTTGGACAGGTGCCGACTGCGGATCGCGGCCCCCGCCGCGGCCGACGTCCGACGCCGCAGCGCGCTGATGTCGACGCGGTGGGCGGCCTTCTCCCGGAGCTCGTCCACGAGCGAGCCGCGCCGCGGACCCTCGTTGGAGTCCGCGAGGACCTGCTCGCGGCTGTGCGGCGGCGGCGCCGCAGCACGGCGCACCGCGCTGCCCGGCACGGCCGGAGGGGTCGCGCGCGCGGCCGCGGGTCGCTCGGGCGGCACCTCCGCCGACCGCGGTGCGGCGGCGTCCTCGAGCCCCATCGCGCGGCGGATCTCGCGGGCGATGTCCTCGGCCTCGCTGCGCGCGGGGCGCGGTCGCCCGGCGCGCACGACCGTGGGTCGCGCCGCCGCCGGCCGCGGTGCCTCGCTGCCGCCACCACCGGCGCGCCGCTGCTGCTCGGCGGCCTTGCGCGCCGCGCGCTGCATCGCGCCACCGAGCGACGAGACGAGCCAGCTGACCAGCAGGATCAGCAGGATCGGGTTGTCGAACAGGAATCGGAACAGGTCGGGCACGGTGCGCTCCTCCGCGTGAGGATCCGGATCGGTTCGCTCAGCTCCCGCGCGACTGATCCTGGTCGCCGCCGTGCTGGAGCTTCTCACCCTCGGCGATCTGCGAGCGCATCGACGTGTCGGACTCGATGTTCCGCAGCCGCATGTAGTCCATGACGCCCAGGTTGCCGGTGCGCAGCGCCTCGGCCATCGCGCGCGGCACCTCGGCCTCCGCGAGGACGACCTTGGCGCGGTTCGCCATGACCTCCGCCATGTTCTCCTGCTCGGCCGCGACCGCCATCGCGCGCCGCTCCTCGGCCTTCGCCTGCGCGACGCGCTTGTCCGCCTCGGCCTGGTCGGCCTGCAGCCGCGAGCCGATGTTGTCGCCGACGTCCACGTCGGCGATGTCGATCGACAGGATCTCGAACGCGGTGCCGGCGTCGAGGCCCTTCTGCAGCACCGTCCGGCTGATCGCATCAGGGTTCTCGAGCACGTCGCTGTGCGTGTTCGACGAGCCGATGCTCGACACGATGCCCTCACCGACGCGCGCGATGATCGTCTCCTCGGTCGCACCACCGACGAGCCTCTCGATGTTCGCGCGCACCGTCACCCGCGCCCGCGCCAGCACCTGGATGCCGTTCCTCGCCATCGCGGCGACCTTGCCCTGGGTCGGGCAATCGATGACGCGCGGATTGACGGACGTCTGCACGGCCTCGAGCACGTTCCGGCCGGCCAGATCGATCGCGGCGGCCCGGTCGAAGTCCAGACCGAGGTTGGCGCGATCCGCCGCGATCAGCGCGCGCACGACATTGATCACGTTGCCGCCTGCGAGGTAGTGCGCCTCGAGATCGCGCACGTCGAGGTGGATGCCGGCCTGCACGGCGCTGATCTTGGCTCGGACGATCACGGTCGGATTGACCTTGCGGAGCTGCATGCCGACGAGCCCGAACAGGCTGATCGGCGCCTTCGACAAGTAGGCCTGGACCCACAGGTTCAGGAACTTGAAGAGGAAGATGACCAGGATCAGGAACAGCAGCAGCAGCAGGCCGATCAGGACCCACAGCCCATTGCCACCGTCGTCGGCGCCAGTGGCGCCGGTGCCGCGCCCCTGGGCCAGGAACAGTCCGAGCGGTCGAGCGGTCGACGCGAGGGCGAGAAGCGAGCTGATCACGGTGAACTCCGGGGATCTTGGCTGGGACAGGTACGGGTGGATGCGCGTGGACGCCCGCCGCGCGGCGGGCGCGCACGACGCGAGTCAGGATGACGTGCGGTCCTCGGCGACCACGACGCGATTGCCATCGACGCCGATCACGCGGATCGGTGTATTGCCCTCGATCAGCTCGCCGCGCGTGACGACGTCGATGCGCCGGCCGTCGATCCGCGCGTAGCCGCTCGGGCGGAGCATGGACAGCGCCACCCCGGTGTGCCCGAGCAGCGCGTCGAGTCCAGGCTCCTGGGCCTTGCCGCGAACGCGCGCGGAATCGGGCCCGCTGAGGATGATCTTGCGGCCGATCGCGGTGCGCGGCAGCAGCTTGAACGAGAACACGAGCGCGGCCGGCACGCCGACCGCGGCGAGCGACAGCACGAACAGGCCGAAGCCCTGTCCGTGCTGCGTGAACGCGAGGAAGATCGCGGACAGCAGCGCGACGGCCGACGCCACGGACAGCAGACCGCCGGAGACGAAGAACACCTCCGCGACCACCAGGCCGAGACCGACGATCACCAGCAGGATCAGCAAGCCGTAGGCGATCGCCCCGGACTCGCCGCCCGACCCGGCAGACACTCCGCCCGGCGCGTTCTGGTCGGGGAGGCCCTCATCGGGCACCACGACGATGCGATTGCCCTCGACGCGCACGATCCGCAACCGCGTACCGCGCCTCAGGAACGATCCGTCCGCCACGACGTCGTGCCGCGTGCCGTCGGCCAGCTCCGCGATCCCCGCGGGCCGGAGGTCCGTCGCCGCGACCGCCGCCGCCCCGAGCAGGATCGACCCGGCGCGCTCCTGCTCGCGGGCGAAGCGGGTGGCATCACCCGTGCGGCTCTTGTCGGCCGGCGGCGTCAGCAGCACGCGGTTGAAGAACGGCACGCGCGGCAGCAGCCGCTGCAGCACCATGCCGCCCGCCATCGTCAGCAGCACCAGGTAGAGCAGGTGCAGCAGGTTGTCCGTCAGGATCGCCACCTGCTGCTCGGTCTCCGGGACGACGAAGGTCTGCTGCGACAACACGAGCGCGATCAGCACGGCGGCGAACCCCGCGAGCCCGAACAGGAACGTGCCGGGCATCACGAAGATCTCGACGCCGATCAGTCCGAGGCCGAGGAAGAACAGCAGGATCTCGGTCCAGTCCGCGAGCCCGACCAGGTAGCTGCTGAACAGGCCGAGTCCGATCAGCAGGATCCCGAGCGTCGCGGGGATCATCGTGCCCGGCGCCTTCGCCTCGACCAGCAGCAGCAGGAAGCCGAGCAGGAACAGGATCGGCTTGATCCGCTCGAGCCACGCGACCGCAGACTCCGACCAGTTCTCCTCGACGCGCACGACGTCGCCGGGCGCCAGCCCGAACTCCTCGCGCACGACGTCGTCGATCGTGTCGTGAACGCCCTTCGCGAGCCCGAAGCGCAGCGCCTGCGCCGCGGTGAGGGTCAGCGGCGTGGTGCCGAACGGCTCCTGCCGCAGGATCTCCAGGCCGCGATCGGCGATCGACTGCAGCTCGGCAGTCTCGACGACCCGCGTCTTCTCGAAGCCGTTCGCGTCGACGTAGGTGACCTCGACGATCTCCATGCGCGGGTCGACCATCGCCTCCGCGATGACCAGCGCGTCCTCCCCGGCGTTGCCGCGGCGCTCGACGAGGGACCGCACGTCGGCGCGGAACGCCGACAGCAGCTTGCGACGCGCGTCGTCGTCCGCGATCTGTCGGATGCCCTCCGGGCCGACCTCCACCGGGGTGATCGCGCCGATCGACGCACCCGGCGCCATGTAGGTGTCCTCGCAGGCGAGTGCGAGATAGCCGCCGGCCGACAGCGCGTGGCGCCGCACGAATGCCGACACGTGGATGCCCCGGTCCGAGTGCTCGCCGCGCAGACCGGCGAGGATCGTCTCGATCTCCCGCATCTCGGTGACGAGGCCGCCCGGCGTGTCGATCTCCAGGATCAGCCGCTGCGCGCCGGTCTCGCGCGCCACCGACAGCGCGCGCTGCACGAGCCGCGTGGTGCGCACACCGATCGTGCCGACGATCGGCACGACGACGACGCGAGCCTCGGCTGGGCGCCCCGGCTCCTGGGCCTCCGCCACCGGGCCGGCACCGGTCGAAGCGATCCACCGTGCTGCGCCCGCACCCGGTGCCGCATCCTCGAGGACCGCGGCGACGGACGATGCCGCGTACGAGACCGGCGCGAAGAGCAGCGCCGCGAGCAGCGCGAGCAGCGGACCGATTCGGATTCTCATGACTCCAGCGGGTATGGACGCGGCCCCTGGCGCGGCGCCGACTCGGGAATTCACCAGCACCCGCGCCAGGACATCCTAGCCCGGAGCATTCGCGAGATCCCGTCGCGAGGTTGCGCAAGTCGCCCGCCGGCGTCGTCGTCGAGCCGGACCCGTGCTCGACGGGAGGCTCGTGGATCGGCCGGTCCCGCGTCGACCTCCGGCGGGTTCGGGTCCGACCTCGATCCGGTCGATGCAGGATTGAATCTGCGCGCGCCGCGCGTTGCAGTCCGCGCCAGCTCGGCAGCTGCCCTCGTTGTTGACCAGCGCGGCGCGGAGCGTGACGATCGCCGACGATCCCGACCGGAGAGCCGATCCGAATGACCGCCAACGAAGTCCCCGCCGCCCACCATCCCAGCGCCCCGAAGGGCGAGCGAGAGCCGCGGAGCGTCATCATCCGCCCGTGGCCGAAGGTCGTGTTCCTGTGGCCGACCCTGCTGGTCGCCATCGTCTGCTGGATCTCGCAGGCCGCCGGCGTCGGTGAGGCTCCGGACGGCACCCACCACTACAGCCGGCTGCTCGGCAACACGTTCATCACCGTGTTCTTCGTGAACATGCTGGTGTTCACGTTCGACTTCTCCCGGATCAAGTCGATCACGCTGCTGGTGCTGGTCGCCGCCGTCGTGCTCGGATTGGGGTGGGCCGACGCGACCTGGGGTATCGCCGGAGGTCTGCGCAGCGTCATCGACTGGGTCGACGTGCGCATGAACACGCAGTTCTACGGCTTCCTGTCGGTGTTCCTGATCGCCGTGCTGCTCACGGTCGGCGTCAACACGCGGTTCAACTACTACGAGATCAACCACCGCGAGATCCTGCACCACCACGGCTACCTCGGCGACATCACGCGGATGCCGACGCAGGGCCTGCGGTTCAACAAGGAGATCTACGACCTCCTCGAGTTCCTGCTGCTGCGCAGCGGCCGCTTGATCTTCTATCCGTCGACCTCCCGCGAGGCGATCGTGATCGACAACGTCATCGGCGTGAACCGGGTCGAGGAGCGCATCAAGGAGCTGTTGAGCGTCGTCGCGGTCCGCATCACCGACGAGGACTCGCTCTGACCGGCACCCGGTCCGCGCGGCCGTGACACCGGCCGGGGCGCGCCGCACGGCGACGCCCCCCGGCCATGCGCGAGAGTGGCGGAACTGGCAGACGCGCTGGGTTTAGGTCCCAGTGGGGTTGATCCCCCGTAAGGGTTCGAGTCCCTTCTCTCGCATCCTTCCCTGATCGGGCTCCGTTGCCTAGCATCCGCGAGGTCGGAGCCGCTCGCCCTGCAGGCGGGCCCCTCCCCGAACCGCTCGAAGCACTCCCGACATGACCCACGTCATCGCCGAACCCTGTATCGACGTGAAGGACAAGGCCTGCGTCGACGTCTGCCCGGTGGACTGCATCCACGGAGGCGACGACGACCCGCAGCTCTACATCAATCCGAACGATTGCATCGACTGCACGCTGTGCGTCGAGGCCTGCCCGGTCGACGCGATCTTCGCGGCCGAGGATCTTCCGGAGAAGTGGGCGCGATACACCCAGCTCAACGCGGACTACTTCACCACGTGACCGCCTCACCGGCGCTGGACCGATCGAGCATCGCCCAGCGCCGTGGAGGTCGGAATCGCGGTGGAGGTTGGAATCGCGGTGGAGGTCGGGATCGCGCTGGAGGTTGGGATCCCGCTGGAGGTTGGGATCCCGGTGTCGGGTGCCAGGAGACGCGTGGTCGCCGATGATGCCGATCCGCAGGCGGCCGGGGTCCGCCCGCGGCACGCCCGCCAGGTGCGCTTCACGCCGTTCGGCGCCGCCGCACAGCAGCGGCTCGCGACGTCCCACGCGCTGATCGTCGGGGTCGGAGCGCTCGGCAGCCACGTCGCGGACACGCTCGCGCGGGCCGGCGTCGGCCGGCTGACGCTGGTCGACCGCGACGTCGTCGAGGAGTCGAACCTGCAGCGGCAGATCCTGTTCGACGAGGCCGACGCGCGCGCCGGCCGGCCGAAAGCCGAGGCCGCGGCCGAGGCGCTGCGCGCGATCGACGCCAGCCTGCACATCGACGCGCTGGTCGCGCACTTCGACCTGCGCACCTTCGAGCGCCTGCCGGCGCGCCCCGACCTGATCGTCGACGGCACCGACAACTTCGCGACGCGCTACCTGCTGAACGATCTCGCGATCTCGAGCGGCACGCCGTGGATCCACGGCGCCGTCATCGGCGCCGAGGGCCGCGCGATGGTCGTGCTGCCGGGCGAGACCGCCTGCCTGCGCTGCATCATGCCGGAGGCGCCGCCGCCGGGCGCGCTCGACACCTGCGACACCGCGGGCGTGCTGGCCCCGGCGGTCGCGCAGGTCGCCGCGGTGCAGTCGCTCGAGGCGCTCAAGCTGCTCGGCGGGCTCCGCGACCAGCTCGTCCGCGGGCTGGTCGTGATCGACGCGTGGCGGGCGTCGACCGCGCTGTTCCTGCGCGACGCGAAGCCGCGCGCCGACTGCGTGGCGTGCGGTGCACGGAGCTTCCCCGCGCTGACCGAGGACCCGGCCGACGTCGTCGCGCTGTGCGGGCGAGACGCCGTGCAGGTGCGGCCCCGCACGGCGGGCGACGTCGACCTCGCCGGGCTCGCCGCGCGCCTCGGTGACGCGGTGACCGGCGTCGAGCTGCGCCGCGGCATGCTGCGCTTCGCGCTCCCGGACGGCAGCGCCCGCATCACGCTGTTCGCCGACGGCCGCGCGCTGGTGTTCGGCAGCGATGACGTCGACCGGGCCCGGGCGGTCTACGATCGCTACGTCGGTCTCGGCGGCCGCTGAGGGCCCCGACCGTCCCGCCGGGAGCGCGCCGATGCAGGACCCCGAACCGCCGCCCGCACGCGGCCTCGTCCATCTCGACCACGCCGCCACGAGCCGCCCGAAGGCGCCCGGGGTCGCCGCGGCGGTCGCTCGTTGGTACGCGGAGGTCGGCGTCGGTCCCGACCGCGGCGACGGCGCCCTGGTCGCCGAGGCGCGGCGCGTGGTCGACGCTGCGAGGCAGCGCGTCGGCCGGCTGTGCGGCCGCAGCGCGGACCGCATCGCGTTCACGTCGGGCGCCACCGAGTCGCTGCACCTGCTGTTCACCGCGCTGTTGCGCGACGGCGACCGCGTGGTGACGACCGCGACCGAGCACTCGTCGGTCGCCCGCCCGCTGGCGCGGCACCGCGACAGCGGCGCCGGGACGGTCGACATCGTGCCCTGCGACCCGCACGGCCGCGTCGATCCCGGCGACGTCGAGCGCGCGCTCCGCGCCGCACCGACGCGGTTGCTCGCGATCAACCACGCGAGCAACGTGACCGGTGCGGTGCAGGACGCCGCCGCGCTGCTGGCGCTCGCGCGTGCGCACGGCGCGCTGAGCCTGCTGGACGCGAGCCAGACGGCCGGCGTCCTGCCGCTCGACCAGCTCGATCCCGACGCGCTGGTCGCGTCCGCGCACAAGTCGCTGCTCGGCCCGCCGGGGCTCGGCTTCCTCGCGCTGCGCGACGGCCTCGAGCCCCCGCCACCGAAGCCCGGCGGATCCGGCTCGTCGCGCGCGCTCGAGCGGCATCCGCACCGCATGCCGGCGTCGTTCGAGGCCGGCACGCCGAACACTCCGGCGATCTACGGTCTCGACGCGGCGCTCGGCTGGCTCCAGGGCGACGCGCGGCGGCCACCGCTGGCCGAGCAGCTCGCGCGTCTCGACGCGTTCGTCGACGAGTCGCGCGCGGCGGTCGCCGGCCTGCGCGTCCTGCATCCACCGCGCGGCACCGTGCGCCTGCCGGTGGTGTCGCTGGTGCTGCCGGACCTCGACCCCGCGGAGGTCGGTGCGCTGCTCGACCTGGCCGGCGTGCACGTCCGCACCGGCCACCACTGCGCGCCGTGGATCCACCAGCACCTCGGCACGCAGTCGGGTGGCACGGTGCGCGTCAGCCCCGGGCCGTTCGTCACTGCAGCCGAGCTGTCGAGGGCCGCCGCGGCCCTGGCGCCCTGAGGTAGCTCCACAGCTCGTAGGCGATCGTGAACGCGTGGCTCGCCGGGTCGAGCCCCTTCGGCAGCAGCCTGCCGATGCCGTCGCGCCCGACCCCGAGCACCGTCGCGCCGCGCTCGCTGCCGGCGAGCAGTGCGTCGTGCAGCAGGTCGGCCTCCGCCTGCGGGCGGCTCAGGGCCGGGTGTGCCTGCCGGCGCCACAGCGCGTCCTCGAGCGCCCCGCGCGCGGCCGCGGCCGGCAGCAGCTCGCGACCGCCGCGCGACGCGAGCAGCCACGCGCGGTCGAGCTCGGGGTCGTCGAAGGTCTGCGAGTCGGCGGGCGCCTCGAGCCCGCAGGCGAACCCGACCCAGGCGCGCTCGCGCACCTGCGGCGCCGCGGCGAACCACGCCGCCGGCACCGGCTCGCCCGGGCCGAGCAACCGCCAGGCGAGGCCCAGACACAGGATGCGCGCGATCTCCGGGTCCCGCTCCCACTCGCCGCGCCCGGCCGCGAGCGTCTCCAGGTCGGTCTCGAGCGCGGCCGCCAGCGCGATGCGGCCGCGCTCGATCGGCTCGAGCCACGCCGGAGGCGCCGCGAGCACCCCGCGCCGGTACAGCTCGCGGCGGAAGCCGGGGCTCGACACCAGCGTGGCGGCGACCCGGGCGTCGACGACGCTCGTGCCGAGCGCGTCCAGCCAGGCGCCCGCGTCGATCTCCTGCGCCAGCGCGACCGCAGCGCACCGCGCCAGCGCGCCGGAGCCCGCGTTGCGCGTGCCGAGCAGGCCCGCGTAGCGGCGGACGGCGACCTCGTCGAAGCCGAGCGCGCCGAGCCGCAGCAGGTCGGCGCGCACCGCCAGCTGCACCGCCTCGTCGCCCCGCAACGCGAGATCGATGTCCTCCAGCGGGCGCTCGGCACGCCGGGCGAAGCGCGCGGCCGCACGCCGTCCGGGCTGCTGGCGATCGCGCGCCCAGCGGGCCGGCGGGCCTTCGATGTCGGGGAAGCGTGCGGCGGCGAAGCAGGCCGCAGCCTCGTAGATCGGATCCGACGCACGCGTGACGAGGTGCTCGAGCTCCGGCGCCGGCCCGGCGCGCGGCTCACCGAGCGCCAGCGCGACGAGCAGCACGAGCCGCTCACGGGCATCGGCGGTGCGGCCGGGCGGCGGCTGCAGCCGGCGCACCAGCTCGCCGGTCGCGCCCGGCCCCTCCGCGATCGACCACGCGGCGAGCAGCAGCAGCCGGCGCCGCGGATCGGCCTCGCCGTCCTCCATGCGCCGCAGCAACGGCCCGACGCTGGTGCCGAAGCCCTGTGCCGCGTCGAAACCGCTGCCCCACAGGGTCGGTGACTGCGGGTTCAAGCTGCGTTCGAACAGCTCGACGACCTCGCGGTCCAGTTCCGAGACGCGGACCACCGATCCGGGGACTCCCTGCGCCTGCGGTTGAGCCCCGGCGACGAGCACGCCGATAAGCCAGGAGACCGCGGGCCGGCGGGACCTGCACAGCGACGACGGCGACAGCACGGACGATCACCGGATGGGCAACGGCGGGATCCTCAATCAAGAGGAAGTCGACTTCCTGATCGACGGCGGCGGACCGTCGCGGGATGCCACCGCACGCCCGGCGCCGGGCACCGAGCCGGCCGCCCAGGTCACGATGCGCGGTGATCTCGACAAGATCAACCTCGCCGACATCTTCCAGACCCTGGCGCTGTCGAAGCTCGAGGGACTGCTGTGCATCTCGACGCAGATCGACAAGCGCGAGATCTACTTCCGGGACGGCCTCGTGCGCTGCCTGATGCCGCAGCGCCTCGAGACGCTGCGGCTCGGTCAGCGCCTGGTGCGCGCCGGCCTGATCACCACCGACCGGCTGCGCTCCGCCCTGCTCGAGCAGAAGCGCTCGCAGACGCAGCTCGGCACCGTGCTCGTCCAGCAGGGAGTCGTCGCCGAGAGCGACATCGAGGACATCGTCGCGAACCAGCTCCAGGAGGAGCTGTTCAGCCTCTTCACCTGGCGCCGCGGCTCGTTCGAGTTCTACAAGGGTCCACCGACCGACCAGGTCCTGGTCGACCGCATCGAGAAGTCGCCGGAGTTCGAGTCCAACGGCCTGCTGCTCGAGGTCGCCCGGCGCGCCGACGAGTGGGAGCGCATCTTCGCGATCGTCGGCTCGATCGACGAGCTGCTCGTCGCGCAGGACGTCGACCTGCCGCCCCACCTGGGCGACGATCATGCCCGCGTCTACGAGCTGGCCGACGGCTCGCGCAACGTGCGCGACCTCGCGGACGCCGCGCTGCTCGAGCTGTTCGACTGCGCGATCGTCGCCCGGGAGCTGATCGAATCGGGCGCCTGCCTCCCGGCGCCGGTCGAGCAGGCCCTCGACACCGCCGAGCACTTCGCGGCGTCCGGCGACGTCCGCCGCGCGCTGATGTCGGTCGACGCGCTGCTGCAGCGCCGCGAACGCCCCGGCATGGAGTGGGTCGGCCGCATCGCCGAGCTGCTCGCTCGCTGCGGCGAGCGGCGCCGCGCATCCGACCTCCTGCGGGCGGCATCGATCTCGCACCAGGACCCGACGGCCGCTCTCGCGCTCGCACGCCAGGCGCGCGAGATGGACCGTCGCTCGCTGGATGCGCTCCGCCATCTCCACACCCTCGCCAAGGGCCACCCCGCCACCCAGAGCGAAGCAGCCGCGCTGGCGATCGAGCTGATCGACGCCCTGCTCGAAGCCGGTGCGCACGACGAGGCGCTCGATCGCCTGCACACGCTCGAGGCCGAGACCGGTGATCTGCTGGCGTGCCGGCCTCGCCTGGCGCGCGGACTCGCGCGGCTCGGCCGCCCCGACGAGGCGGTCGAGGCGCTGCTCGGCCTCGCCTCCACGCTGGACACGGACCGCGACAAGCGCCAGCTGGCGACGGTCTACGAGCAGATCCTGCGGATCGACTACCGCCGCAAGGACGTCGCCCGGTCGCTCCGCAGCCTGCACGCGAGCAAGCTCGCGCGGCGCGTCCGGCTGGTCGCGATCGCCTGCGTGCTCGCGGCGCTGATGGGCGCCGGCGTCCTGGTCTTCCGGTCCTGGCAGCGCGATGACCGCATCGCGGCGGTCGCCGCCGACCTGCACTCGCAGCTCCGCGCGGAGACCAGCCGTCTCGACAAGGACCTGGACGCGACGCTCGACGATCGGCTGCTGGACTCCGTCGATCGCCGGCTGCGCGAGATCGTCTCGCAGGAGGGGCCGCACGAGCTGCTGACCGCCGTCCAGCAGGTGCTGAACGACACGCGCAATCACGCGGATGCCCGCCGCAAGGGTCGCATCGCCGCGACGCACGCCGCCAACCTCGACGCCGCCCACGAGCAGGTCGACGCCGGTGCCCTGCTCCCCGCGCTGGCGACGTGGGAAGCGTCGATCGCGCTCGGCATCCCGCGCGCGCAGGTCGACGACGACATCCGCGCGAACCTCGCGCGGAAGCTCGACGAGGCGACCGAGCGACTCGGCTCGATGCGGACCGCGCTGCCGGGCGAGCCGGAGCCGGGCGCGGATCGGGAGACGCTCGATGCGGTCATCGCGCGCCTGGACACGGAGCTCGCGATCCCCAACGCGGAGCTGGTGCGGCAGCTCCTCCAGCTCCGCGACACCGCGCGCATCCGCGACCTCCTGGACCGCGACCGCAAGACGTTCGGGGCCCGGCTGGACGCCCTGCAGGAGTTCCTGACCGCGGTCGACCGCCTCCGCGCCCGCTACGTCTCGGCCCGCGCGGACACGCTGATCGCGGAGGAGCTGACTCCGCTCTACCACCGCGCGCAGCAGCTCGAGAAGACCTGGCGCTTCGCCGAGGCACTCGACGCCTACCGCCAGCTCGCTGCCAACCACCCGGAGGAGGACGAGCTCAAGGCGCGCTTCCGCGCGCGCGTCGAACGCTACGCGTCGATCCTGCGCCTGCTCGATCTGCTCGCCGAGGCGACGCAGCAGGGCGACTTCGCCTCGGCACAGGGGCAGCTACGCGCGCTGCGGCAGCAGTATCCCGACGTGCCGTTCGACGACTTCGTGCGGCTCCCGGTGCGCATCGAGACCCAGCCGCCCGGCGCCCAGGTGTTCGTCGACGGCTCGCTGGTCGGGCGCGCCCCACTCGTCGCGGCCTACCGACCCGGTGCGCAGACCACCGTGCGGGTGGAGCTCGAGGGCTACCACGTCGAGGAGACCGTGCTGAGCGGCGATCGCTTCGGCAAGGTGCACTCGTTGCTCGCCCGCCGCGCCGCCTGGACGCACACGGCAGACGCCACGATCGACTCGACGCCACTGGTCGACACCGGCCGCGGCCAGATCGTCTACAGCGACCGCGCCGGCCACGTCGTCGCGGTGCGGATCGCGGACGGCGAGCCGCTGTGGCACCACGACACGAGCGACGTGTCCGGCATGCTCACGGCACCGGTCGCGATCGGCTCCGATCTCGCCGCCGTCGGCTCGGTCGACGGACCGCTCCGGGCGCTGCGCCTGAGCGACGGCTCCGTCGTGTGGCAGCTCGAGGGCTTTGCGACCGAGGCGACCCCGGCGCTCGGCAGCAACGGCATGCTCGTGGTCGCGACGCTCGACCGCCGGCTCGCCGCGATCCGCCCGTCCGACCACGCGGTCGTGTGGAGCATCGAGCTACCGGGTCCGGTCGCGGCCGACCTGCTCGCGACCGCCGATCTGGTGGTCACCGTGACGACCAACGGCCATGCGATCGCGCACGCGGTGCGCAACGGCGAGCAGCGCTGGCGCGCCTCGATCGGCCGCGGCGCGGTCGCGACGCCGGCGCAGGCCGGCCGACGCCTGTTCGTCGTCAGCGACGACGGCCGCATCGTCGCCCTCGACCTGCGCACCGGCGAGGTCGCCTGGCACCGGACCGAGTTCGCGGGGCTCGTCGTCGCGCCGGTCGTCGCGGGCGAGCGCCTGTTCGTCGCCGAGGCGCGCAGCCTGCACGTCCTGGACACCGGGAGCGGCCGCACGCTGCACACGCTGGCCGAGGACTCCGAGCTGCGCGGGCGGCTCAGCGCCGATCGCGGCCTGGTGTTCGCGGCGGACGCCCGCGGGACCGTACGGGCGATCGACCAGCGCACGCTGACCGAGGTGTACCTGCTGCCGGGTCGCTCGACGGCGCGCGCGCCGGTGGTCGCCCTGCCCGGCGGGGCACTGCTCGCCGCGTTCGAGGACCGTCGCCTGCAGTGCTTCCGGGACCCCTGAACCAGCACCGGACGAGCCCTTTCCGCCCACCGTATCGAGAGCTCGGCGCACGGCAAGCAACGGCGAATCCGCGCGGCGGATTCGATTTCACATCGGTTTCCAGCTCGGGTCCCCTCAACGAGGTAGACTCCCTCGGCCCGAACGGCGGGGGAGCCGAGGCGCGTGTTGGTACGATCCTTGCTCTACCGCGTTTGCGCCCTCGAAGCCGTCCCGCGAACTCGCATCATGCACCTGCGCAAGCTCATCTCTTCCCTGACGCTCGTCGCGCTCTGCGCGGCCTGCAGCGACACGGGCACCGGCGGATTGCCGGTCGATCCGGGCACCAACCCGCAGCCCCCGATCAACGGCCCCGATGGCGACGCTTTCGCGGATCCCAGCCTCGGCGGCGGCACGACTGAACCAGCCCCTCCGGTGACCCCGCCCGGCACGTCCGGCAGCACAGGGAACTCGGGAAGCAGCGGCGGAACGCCACCCGGCGGCGGTGAGCCGCCCGGCGGCAGCGGGAATCCGCCCGGCGGCAACCCGCCGCCTCCCGGCGGCAACCCGCCGCCCGGCGGCGGCGGAAACCCGGCAGCTCCGGTCCCCGAGCCCGGCACGATGCTGCTGTTCGGCAGCGGTCTCGCGGGCGCCGCCTGGCTGCGCCGGCGCCGCAACCGGCGCGAGGGCCAGTCGGACTGACCCGCGCCGCTACGAAGCCGGCCGGCCGAGCGCGAGCAGGCCGGCGCGCAGCTTCGCGTGCGCATCGAGCCGCCGCACGAACTCCGACTCGTGGCGGCCCGCCTTGGCGCGGACCACGTCCGCTGCCGCCGCGAGCTCGCCGGGCGCCCACCCGGCGATGCCGTCGATCGCCAGCAGCACCGGGCTGAAGCGCCGCCACCACAGCCGCTCCGCGGCGCTGCAGCCGTCGTCCGGCCGGAAGCCGGTCAGGTCGCTGGCCCGGCGGGAGGCTTCGTCGAGCGCCCGCTCGCGGTCCGCCCCGTGGCTCGCGGCGAGGCGCCGTGACACCGCCGCGGCGATCCGGCCGAGCGAGACCTTCCCGAGCACGTCGTCGCGCGGTGCGCCGAGGTGGAGGTGAACGTGGTCGACGACCAGCTCGCGCATCGTCGCCAGGTCCGAGCGGTGGCTCGGATCGCGCGCCATGCGACGGAGCTCGCGGTGCATGACGGCGGCGACCGCGCGACTCGCGGGTTGGAAGCCGAGCTTCTGGTAGAACCAGAAGGCGCCCGAGCGCAGCCCCTCGTCGTTGCCATCGCCGAGCTGGTAGGGGTCGATCGAGAACGAATCGGCACCGAACACGTGGTGCGCGACCGCGAGAACCCGACCGAACACGCGGGCGGCCTCCCCACCGCGGAACGTGTCGAACACGTTGTAGGCGATCGCAGCCGAGCCGAACGCCGCGCTGATCAGCACGTAGCCGATCGGCACGCCGTTCTGCAGCGTCAAGAGCCCGTAGCTCGACTCGAGCATCAGGCGCCGCTCGGGGCGCGCGCCGATCAATGCGAAGCAGAGCCCGTCTCCGCAGTCCAGGATGCGCACGTCGTTCGGATCCGCATTGCAGAACGCGTCGAGATCACGTGCGCGGGTGATCATCGCACCGCGCGCGAGATCGATCAGCCGCTGCCCCTCCCGGCGGCCGACCGCGGTGACCGACCGTGGCGGTACCGCGACCTCGCTGCGCAGGTCGGGACGCGCGCGGCTCAACGGCCGGTCGCGGAACACGATCTTCGCACGCCTCCAGCGGTCGCGTGTCCGCGACGGGGTGTCGGCACCCGGCCGCAGGCGCATCGGCACGTCGATCGTGTCGTAGAGTGCCTCCCGACAGAACTCGTCGACCGGCAGCTTCGCGAATCGCCGCACCAGGAAGGCCGCGTCCGTCTCGTCGGGTCCCTTCAATGCCGTGACCCATTGCCGGGCGTCGCGCTCCAATTCGTCGAAGGCCGGTGACTCCGTGTAGGGCATGAGCAGCGGCAGGATCTGGACGATGCGCTCGCGGTTCTCGAAGTCTTCCCAGTCGACCGACAGCTGCTCCGGCCAGCGCGCGCAGAGCCACGCGGCGGTCGCCTGGTAGAAGCGGAACCAGATGTCGGTGCCCGCGATCCCGGTGTCCTGCAGCTCGCCGCGGAACCCACGGAGATCGGCGCGACGGTCGAACGCCGTCAACGCCTCCTCCACCGCCCGCAGCGTCGCGCGGTCGTCGGGATACGCCCGCACGAAGCACAGCGCCTCGTGCAGCCTGACCACGTCCCTCGCGCGCGGCAGCCGCACCGCAGCGAGCGCCGCGATCGCGGCGCGCTTGCGCGTCGCGGCATCGACACCGAACTCGGTCCGCAGCCGCCACAGCTCCGCGAGCCACGCCGCCGGGGTCCTCGTCAATCCGCCATCCTCCGCCGTCCTCGGCCCCCGCTGCGCGAATCTCCGGGCGCGCCGCCGGGGCGCGGCTCGATCGCCCGGATGCGGCCCGCGCGGACCGCTGCGCGGCGACGGTAGCGACTGCCGAGCCTCGAACCCAGCGCGGTGCAGGAGGGGGATTTCCCCAGGCCGCGCGTCCGGCGGCCCGTTACCATGCCGCGCATGTCGTCGCATCGCGAGACGCGCGCGGTCCGGCACTCCCGGGCCGGCGGCGGTCGTGCGGCCCGCATCGGCATCGCCGTTGCCCTGCTCGCGCTCGTCGCCACCGCGCAGGCCCCGGTCGGCGGCGCCGATCTGGCGGCGCGCTGGAGCGCGCTCCGCGATCGACTCGACCGCGGCGTCGCCGACGACGGCGTGACACCGATCCGGCTGGCCGACCGGCTCGCGCTGCTCGAGGACCTCGTGCAGGCCGGCGAAGCCGCTCCGCCGGACCGCGCGGAGGCCCGCACGGCGCTGCTCGAGGCGCGTTGCCGCCTGGCGCGGCTGCGGCTCGCCTGCCTCGAGCCCCGCCGCGCACAGGAGCTGTACGCGCAGGTGCTGCGCGAAGCGCCGACCGCCGAGGTGGATCTGCGCGGCCGCGCCGCGCACGGGATCGCTCTCGCCCTCGAGCTCCTCGAGCTGCGCGACGAAGCCGCGCGCGCCCACGAGCGCGTGATCCAGCAGTTCGTCGGCACCCGCTACGCCGACTGGTCCCGCGTCGCCAAGGCGCGGCTGACCGACGGCGCGGGCGGCCGGGCCGAGATCGGTCGCGCGCTTCCGGAGTTCGGGCCGCGCCAGGACGAGACCGGCGCGGCCCAGACACTGCAAGAGCGCCGCGGCGCGCCAGCACTCGTCGTCGTGTTCTCGGCCGACGACCCGAGCGCCGGCGCCCGAGTGCGGACGATCCAGCTCGCCGCGACGGCGAGCGCGATCCCCGATCGGCAGCTGGTCGCGATCGTGCTGCACGCCGGGGCGCGCCGCATCGCGGAGCTGCGTGCCGAGCTCGGCCTGCGTGGCACGCTGATCCCGAGCGGCGACGAGACGCTCGACCCCGCGCTGCTGCGCTACGGCATCACCGCGACGCCGACCTGGTTCCTGGTCGGGCCGGACGGCACGCTGCTGGCGCGCAACCCGCCGCCCGCGCGGGTCACCGAGCTGCTCGACGCGCTTCGCCGCCCGCTCGGAGCGGCCGGACCGGGCGGCGATCCGCCGTCCCCCGCGGACCGTGGTAACCCGGCGCGAGCGCTGCGGCGCGGCTGACGGCAGGCAGGCTCGCCGGACCCGTCACGGGTAGATGCGGTAGAGCATCCGCGGGAACGGGATGCACTCGCGCAGGTGATCGACGCCGCAGATCCACGCGAGCGTCCGCTCGAGCCCGAGCCCGAACCCGCCGTGCGGCACGCTGCCGTAGCGCCGCAGGTCGAGGAACCACTCGAACGCCTCGCGGGGCAGCTCGTGCTCGACCAGCCGTTTCTCCAGCTCGCCGAAGTCGTCCTCGCGCTGCGCGCCACCGATCAGCTCGCCGTAGCCCTCGCTCGCGATCATGTCGACGCCGAGCGCCAGCTTCGGGTTCGCAGGGTCGCGCTTCATGTAGAAGGCCTTGACCTCCGCCGGCCAGCGGTGCACGAGCACCGGCCGGTCGTGGGCGTCGCCGAGCACGGTCTCGTGGGGCGCACCGAAGTCGTCGCCATAGCGGAAGTCGGCATGCCCGTGCTCGTGCAGGTAGCGCACCGCGTCGTCGTAGGTCACCCGCGGATACGGCGTGCCCGCCGCTGGCTCGAGCTTCGTCACGTCGCGCTCGAGGTCCGCGAGGTCGCTACGGTTCTCGCGCAGCACGTGCCGGACGATGTGCGCGACGAATTCCTCCGCCAGCACCATCACGTCGTCGAGGTCGTAGAAGGCGGCCTCCGGCTCGACCATCCAGAACTCGGTCAGGTGCCGGCGCGTCTTGCTCTTCTCGGCGCGGAACACCGGCCCGAAGACGTAGATCTTGCCGAGCGCCATCGCGCTGGCCTCGCCGTACAGCTGACCGCTCTGCGTCAGGTAGGCCTTGCTGTCGTCGAAGTAGTCGAGCTGGAACAGCGTCGTCGTGCCCTCGCAAGCGCTCGGCGTGAACATCGGCGAATCGACGCAATGGAAGCCGCGGTCGTGGAAGAACTCGCGGATGGCCCGGATCACGGAGTCACGGACCCGCAGGATCGCCATCTGCCGCTTGCTGCGCAGCCACAGGTGGCGATTGCCGAGCAGGAAGTCCGGACCGTGCTCCTTCTTGGCGATCGGATAGGGCTCGGCGACGTGCACGATCACCGCGCGGCTGACCGTCAGCTCGACGCCACCGGGCGCTCGCTCGTCGGTCTTCACAGTGCCGATCACGCGCAGCGACGACTCCTGCGTCGCCGCCTTGACGGCCTCGAAGTCGGCCTCGGCGACGTCGGCGACCGACATCACGGCCTGGACGATGCCGGTGCCGTCGCGCACCTGCAGGAAGTGCAGCTTGCCCTTGCTGCGCAGGTTGTAGAGCCAGCCCTGGACGAGGACCCGCTCGCCGACGTGGTCGGCCAGCCGGCGGATCGGAGTCGCGGTCAGACCCTCGAAGCTCTGCTCGGTCATGATCGGAGGATTGCGCTACGGACGGGAACGCTGCGGGCAGGTGCGCGACCGGCGACCTGCACCGCGCGTCGGAATCGGCGGCTCGGAACGGGGCCGCGCGCGCTCGACGGATGCTCGGAGCCCGCTCACGGAAAGGACTGCGCCGCGGTCTGCAGCGCGACGTCGGCGACCCCTCCGTTGCGAATCGTGACCGTGCCCTTGCACGGCATGTGCTGGCGGGTGCATTCCACCCGCACCTCGTAGCTCTCGTCGAGCCGGACCTCGGACAGATCGCCGAGGATCCGCAGATCGCCGTAGCCGAGCGCCAGGAGCCGCGCCTCGATCGCCGCCTGCACGCGCTCGCCCGCGGTCGACGGCTCGGCGCTCCGCGGCATGCGGACCGCCGGGCCGGACTCGGCGGGCGGTGCGGACCGCGCCGACGCGGCCTGCGCGGCGAGCGCCTGCTCGACCGCGCGCGCACCCTGGCGCAGCTCGGCCAGGTCCTCGTGCAGCTCACCGGCGACCTGCCCCAGGAGCTTCTCCAGGCCCGCGGACGACGACCGCTCGACGACCTCGTGGATCGACTGCAGCCGCTGCTCGAGCCGGCCGACCGCCGCGAGCCGCTCCCGCTGCGCATCGCGCCGCTGTGCCTCGAGCCGCGTCAGGCGCAGGTGCAGGAGCACGTACGCGACCAGCATCGCGGCGAAGAACAGGCTGAACTGCAGCGTCGTCATCGGGGCGAGAGGTGGGCCAGTGTAGCCTTGCGCGCCATGACCGGAAGCCTGCGGTACCTGCTCGCCGCCGCGTTCGTGCTCGCCTACTTCCTGGTGCCCGCCGCGGACGATCGGGAGCTCGCCGACATCCAGACCCGGTCGTGGCTGATGGGCGACGACAGCCCGTTCACCGCCGCCGTCGTCGAAGGTGCCGACGGCCAGCGCGCGGTCGCCCGCGCGCTCGGCGTCTCGTACCTCGCCGGCGCCACCTCGGTCGAGGAGCGGCGCGAGCGCGCCGAGGCGCTCGCCCGTACGCTGCGCGAGTGGGCGCGCGGGCAGGCCGGCCTGACGACGCGCGACGACCTCCCGCCGCCCGTCCTCGAGGTGGTCGTCGGCGACCACGGCTTCCTCGCGACGCTGACCGCCGCCGACGGCCGCGAGCTCGGCCGCCGCGAGGTGCGCTCCGCGGACTCGCCCGCCGGGCGCACGCCCGACTACTACCCCGACCGCCGCAGCCTGCTGCCGGCAGTGCTCGCCATCGCCCTCGCGATCGCGACCGGCCGGGTGATCTGGTCGCTGCTCGCCGGCTGCCTCGCCGGTGCGATGGTCCACCGGGGAGCGGTCGTCGACGGCGCCTGGCACTTCGCGTCCGACACGCTGGCACGCGACGTGTTCGGCGACCGCTTCTACTTCGAGATCCTCGGCTTCGTCGTGTTCCTGTTCATGACCGTCGGCGTCATGGCGCGCGGCGGCGGCGTGCAGGGCATGGTCGAGTGGATCCGCGGCCTCGCCAGGGGACCGATCAGCACCCAGCTGTGCAGCTTCGCGATCGGCATCCTGATCTTCTTCGACGACTACTCCAACTGCATCATCGCCGGCACGACGATGCGGCCGCTGACCGACCGCAATCGCGTCTCGCGCGAGAAGCTCGCCTACATCGTCGACGCGACCGCGGCGCCGGTCGCAGGAGTCTCGATCTTCTCGACCTGGGTCGCCTACGAGGTCTCGACCTTCGCGACGCAGCTCCCCGAAGTCACGCGCCCGGACGGCGCGCCCTACGAGCAGTCCGACGGGTTCGCCGTGTTCGTGCAGACGCTGCCGTACCGCTTCTACTGCCTGTTCACGCTCGTCATGGTCCTCCTGACGATCGTGCTGCGCCGCGAGTTCGGCCCCATGCTGAAGGCCGCTCGCCGCGCCTGGACCGACCACAAGCCGGTCGCCGACGACGCCCGGCCGATGGTGTCCGAGAACCTGACCAAGACCGAGCCGCCGCCCGGCGTCCCGCACCGGGGGCTCAATGCGCTGCTCCCGATCATGTTGCTCGTCGGCATGACGGTCGCGCTGATCGCGTGGTTCGGCTACTCGGCGATCGGCGAGCTGCCGCCGGGGCTGCCGTGGTTCGAACGCGTCGTGAAGATCCTCGGCGAGGGCCAGAGCCAGCGCGCATTGTGCTGGTCCTCCGGGGCCGCACTGCTGTTCGCGATCGCATTGGTCGTCTCGCAGCGCATCCTGACGCTCCGCGAAGCCGTGCTCAGCGCGTTGCGGTCCGCGAGCTCGCTGCTGTTCGCGATCGTGATCCTGGTGCTCGCGTGGGGCATCGGCCAGACCTGCCGCGACCTCGGCACCGCGCCGTACCTGACCGCCGCGTTCCGCAGCGCGTTCGAGCCGTGGCTGCTGCCGGTCGTGATGTTCCTGCTCAGCTCGGTCGTCGCGTTCTCGACCGGCACGAGCTACGGAACGATGGCCATCCTGCTGCCGAACGTCGTCGTGCTCGCGCACGGCATGGGTGAGGCCGCACCGGAGCTCGGCGGACCGGGGCTGATGGTGCTGACGATCGGCGCCGTCCTCGAAGGCTCGATCTTCGGCGACCACTGCTCGCCGATCAGCGACACGACCGTGCTCAGCTCGGTCGCGACCGGCAGCGACCACCTGCACCACGTGCGCACGCAGGCGCCGTACGCACTGCTCGGCATGTGCACCGCCGTCGTCGCCGGCTACGTGCCGGTCGCGCTGCTCGGACTCGACGCGTGGCCGCTCGCGTGGCTCGCCGGCGCGGCGACGATCGCGACCTTCCTGCTGGTGTTCGGCCGCGACCCGACCCGCGCCGCGTCAGCGCCCCGCGGCCAGGGCGACGCGTAGCGCGTCGAGCGCGGTCGGCTCGGCCCCGAGCGCCTCGGCGGCGGTCAGCCACGCGACCGCGAGGCCGCGCGCGCCGGCCGCGACCGCCGCGGCACACTGTCCGGCGGCGAACGCCGCGTCCGGCTCGATCGGTTCGACGTCGAGCCGCGGTACGACCGGCACGCGGACCGCCCCGCGCGCGTCCACGACGCGCACCGCGAAGCGACCGTCGAGGCCGCGCAGCAGCGCGCCACGCACCAGCTCGCCGCCGTCCAACACACGCAGGCCCGCGCCGCGCGCGAGCTCGCCGGGCGGCACACCGGCGACGACGACGGCGGCGAGCGGACCACACGGCACCGCCGCGATCCCGACCTCGCGCGCGAGCGCCGCGGTGCGCTCGACGAGCGACGCCACCCGCAGCCCGGCCAGCGCCCGCCAGCCCGCGCGGTCCCCGAGCACCTCGCCGCGCTGCGCGGCGGCGCACATCGCGGCCAACCGCGTGCACAGCCAGACCGAGGCCGCGCCGCGCGCCGATTCCAGCTCGCTGCGTTCGGCCGCGGCGAGCGGCATCGCGGCCAGCTCGTCCGCGGACTGCCAGGCGCGCTCGAGCGCACCGACGTCGCCGACGGTCCGCAGCAGGTCGAGACAGGCGGGGAGCCGGTCGGCGATCACGCCGCGCCAGCGGTCGGCCGCCGGCGCCGGGGCGGGCTCCGCGGCGGCGGCCTGCGCGGCTGCCGCGACCGGCGCACCGACCGCCGCCTGCGCCGCGCCGCCCGCCGGCGCGGGCGCGGCCGCGAGGTCGACGAGCGGCTGGCGCGGCTCGGGCGCGTCACCCGCACCCGGCCGGTCGGGCCCCGCGACGCCGCCCGGGCCCGGCTCACCGCGGCCACGCGGGACCTCGGCCGGGCCGGCCCCCGGCCCGACGCCCAGCCAGGCCAGCAGCGCGAGCACGAGCAGCGCGAGCACGGCCGCCCCTCGGCGCCGCCGGCCACGCCGCGCCCGCGTCCGCGGGCGCGGTCTCGCCATCCGCTCGGCCATCGCGTCGTCCATGTTGCCCGCCCCGCGCGGGCCGTCCATGCCCGAATTCGGACCCCGCGCCCCCATCGCATGAGCGCATCCGCTTGAGCCTCCTGCCCGCCGCCCCGAAGATGCCGCGCGCCGAGCCCATGAAGCACCCCGCGCTGACGCAGTCCGTCCGCCTCGCCGTGGTCGTGGCGTGCCTCTGTGGCTGTAGCCTGACCGCCCCCCGTCCCGACCAGCTGAAGGTGCGCGACCTCGACTGGCTGTCGGGCACCTGGCGCGGCGAGACCGACGCCGGCGTGGTCGAGCAGGAATGGTCGTTGCCGGAGCTCGGCCTGATGCACGGCGAGCACCGCACGCTGCAGCAAGGGCGCGTCGTGCTGCGCGCCGAGCTGCGGATCCTCGGCGGCCTCAACGGCATCGCGCTGTACGGCGCCCCCGACGGCGACACCGATCGCATCTACGGGCTGGTGGCGGCCGGACGGCGCCGGCTGACCTTCGCGAGCGCGCGTCGCGACTTCCCCTCCGAGGGCACCTTCGAGCGCAGCGGCGACCGGCTGACCGTCACGTTCCGCGGGCGCGACGAGCTGGCCGGCCCGCGCGAGCTGCGCTACGAGCTGCATCTCGTCGCCGACCCGGTCAGCGCGCAGCGCTCCGGTGCGTGACGTCCGGCGCCGAACCGCTCCTCCCAGCTCGGCGTTGATCTCAGCGGAGGTCTGAACGATGGTCCTCGACTTGATCACCTGGGCCGCGATCACCGTCCTGGCGGTCGGTGTCGTCGTGACGATCGCGTGGTTGGCGATGGCGCTCGGCGGCTCGACGTTCGGACGCCGGTCGCCGGGCTGGCGCCGCCGCCGCGATGCCGACGCCGGGCTGCCGCCGCGCGACGCGTGAGCGCACGGCCCGGATCCCCGCTCCCCGCGGCTCGCACCGAACCCGCCGCCGCGGCCGCCCGACGCCGGGCCCCCGATGACCTACCTGCTCGCCAGCCTCGCCCTCCTGGCCCTCGGCCCGTTCCTCGCGCACCTCGCGCGGCGGCTGCGCGGCACCGCCCTGGTGCTGGACGCGTTCGCGCTGGTGGTCCTCGGCGGGCTCGTGCTCCTGCACATCCTGCCGCACGCGTTGCTCGCCGGCGGCCTGCCCGCGTTGCTCGCCGGCACGGGCGCGTTCTGGCTGACCGGCGCCGCCGAGCGCAGCCTGCACACCCGCCGCGGTGGTGCCGCGAACCGCTTCTCGCGCCTCGCGGTGCCGCTGCTGGCGCTGCTCGGCCTCGGCTTCCACGCGATCGTCGACGGGCTCGCGCTCGCGGGCGTCGACGTCGTGCACGACCACGCCACGGACCACGCGCACGACCACGACGGCGCGCCGCTGCTGTGGGCGGTCGCCGTGCTCGCGCACCGGCTGCCGGTCGCGACGAGCCTGTGGTGGATCGTCGCGCCGCTGCTCGGTCTGCGCGCCGCGGTCACCGTGGTCGCCGTGCTCGCCGCGGGCACGCTGATCGGCTTCGTCGGCGGCGAGCCGCTGCTCGGCTCCGCGTCACCGGCGACGATCGCGCTGTTCGAGGCGATCCTGTCGGGCACGTTGCTGCACGTCGTGCTGCACGCCGACCTGCCGGCGGCGCCGCGCGGCGCATCGCGCCTCGAACGCAGCGTCGCCACGCTGCTCGGCCTCGCTGCCGGACTGACCGTCGTCCGCCTCGTGGAGGGCGGCCACGCGCACGGCACCGCCGCCGGCGCCGGCCCGACCTCGGGCGAGATCTTCGTCGACCTCGCGCTCGACAGCGCGCCGGCGCTGCTCGTCGCCTACGTCGGCATCGGCCTGCTGCAGACCTTCCTGCCACCCGACCTGCTGCGCCGCGCGACCCGCGGGAGCCCGCTCGGCCAGGCGCTGCGCGGCATGGCGATCGGCATCCCGATGCCAGTGTGCTCGTGCGGCGTCGTGCCGCTGTACCGCGACCTCGTGCGGCGCGGCTCCTCGCCGATCGCCGGCCTCGCGTTCCTCGTGGCGACGCCGGAGCTCGAGCTCGCCGCGATCCTGCTCACGCTGCAGTTGCTCGGACCCGAGCTCGCGATCGCGCGGGTCGTGTCCGCGGCCGCGGTCGCCGTGCTCGCATCGCTGGCCGTCGCGCGCTTCGCGCGGCCCGCACCCCACGGCGCGGGCCGCGCGCCGGAGCGCGCTGCGAACGACCCCGCACCGGCTGGCGCGCGCTGGCGCGCCGCGCTGCGCCACGGCTTCGTCGAGGCGGTCGACGAGACGGCGCCGTGGCTGCTCGTCGGCCTCGGCGCAGCCGCGTTGCTGACCCCGCACCTCGATCCGGCCTGGCTCGGCTCGCTGCCGAGCGCCGTTGCGGTGCCGCTCGCCGCGGCGATCGGTCTGCCGCTGTACGTCTGCGCGTCGGGCTCCACGCCGCTCGCGGCGGCGCTGATCGCGGGCGGGCTGTCACCGGGTGCCGCGATCGCGTTCCTGCTGACCGGACCGGCGACGAACGTCACCACCTTCGGCGTGCTGCGCGACCTGCACGGGCGCCGCACGGCGGTCGTGTTCGCGATCGGGGTGTTCGTCGCCGCCACCGCGTTCGGCCTGCTGAGCGACGTCGCACTCGCGGCGCTCGATCCAGATTGGACCGCACCGCGACCCGCGTTCGCGCACGCTCACGAGCATGGTCCGACCGCGCCGCTGCGCAGCGTCGCGCTCGGTATCGTCGCACTGCTGTTCCTCGCTTCGCTGCTGCGCCGCGGCCCACGGCGCTTCCTCGGCGGGCTGTTCGAGACACCCAACATGGCCGCGATCCGCGCCGACGCGGGCGGCCACGGCGGCGACCGCCGCGACCGAGGCCACCGACACGGCCACAGCACCGCCGGGCACGCGCACTCCCACGACCATTCCGCGCCCGGGGCGCGCAACGACGGCTGCCATCCGGACGCATCCTGCTGAGGTCGACAGCGCGCGCGTCGCTACACTCGCGACGATGCCGAGGATCCCGTCCCCGACCAGGCTCGCCGGTCTGCTGCTGACGCCCGCCGTGCTGGTCTGCGGCTGCGAGCAGCGCCAGCGCGGCCACGTCGAGCCGCCGGCGCTGCAGCTCTCGCCGACCGTGTTCGAGCTCGTCGACGCGGGGGCGGAGCCGCGGCGCGAGCTCCGGCTGCACCCGAGCCCCGCCGCGGTCGAACGCGCGACGCTGACCGTCACCAACCAACAGACGATCGGACGCGAGGATCGCACCGACGAGCTTCCCGCGCGCACCCTGCAGATCCCGTTCGACGTGCGAGTCGAGGCCGCGCCCGCCGACGCACCCGACGCGCTGCAATACGTGCTCGCCTACGGACGCCTCGAGCTCGCGGGGGTCGACCACCTGACCGAGCCGCAGCGCGGGGAGCTCGACGCGCAGCTCGACGCGCTCGCCGGACTGCGGATCCGCGCGCTGTCGACGCGCACCGGCGAGACGCTCCGCGTCACGCCGGAGGGGCTCGACGCGCTGCCCGAATCGGCGCGCACCCAGCTGCGGTCGCTCGACCAGAGCTTCGAGCAGTTCGCGACGCGGCTGCCGGCCGAGCCGGTCGGGCTCGGCGCACGCTGGCAGGTCAGCCGCGGCATCGCGATCCGCGGCATCGAGTGCCAGCAGACGACCACCTACGAGGTCCGGGCGCTCGACGGCGATCACGTCGAGCTCGCGGTGACGGTCGCACTCGGCGCCGAGCTCGGTCCGGTGCGGATGCCCGGGCTGCCCGAGGACGCGACCGCGCTGCTGCAGCGCTTCGACGGTCATGGGACCGGCACCTTCGTGCTCGACCTCGGCTCGGTCCTGCCGCGCAGCATCGAGCTCAGCGCGCAGAGCGAGCTGCGCGTCGAGCTGCGGCAGGGCGACGACGTGCGCGTGCGCACGTTCGGCTCGCGCGAGTCGACGCGGCTCGAACGGCGCGAGTGAATCAGCGCCCGCGCGGCGCCGGGGCCTCGGTCGCCGGCGGCGTCACCCGCAGCGTGCGCTCGGCGCGGAACACCTGCCCGAACATGTCCGTGGTGCGGACCTCGATCCGGTGGGTGCCGACCGGCAGGTCGGCCGGCAGCGTGCCGACCCACAGGTGCGTGCAGGGGCTCGGCCGCGGCAGCGTCAGCCACGGCAGACGCTTCTGCGGGCGGCGTCGAGCGCCGGGCACCGTCTCGTCGTCGGTCGGCTCGGGCATCATCTCGAGCAACGCCGCCTCGGCGTCGAACGTCGCCTGGTAGGCGGGATCGGTACGCTCCTCGCGGCGCAGCGCGAGCCACGGTCCACGGCCGCCGACGCGCAGCTCGGTCACGCTGCGCTCGCTGCCGGCGAACACGTTGACGACGACCTCGGCGCCCGCGGTCGCACCGACCTCGACCGCCGCCGGCGCCGTGACCCGCATCTGCTCGTCGGCCGGCATGCCGGCGCCGTGGTAGCGGTGCGACCAGCCGTCCGGCGCGAACCGGAACACGCCCCAGCCGTTCGGCGTGCCGTCCGCCATCGTCGCGTGCGGGATGCCGCGCAGGTCCGGCTGGCCGCGGAACCACGAGCCGCACAGCGTGCCGTGGTTGACGTGCACGTGCGGCTCGGGGCCGGCCCAGCCGTCGTCCGCGCCGAACAACACGATGCGCTGCACATGCGTGTGCGCCGACAACGACAGCGTGTGGGGGCGACCGTTCAGGATCCCGAGGAACTCGCGCCGGTTCGCGACGGAGTCGAGATGGATGTGGAACGCGACGACGACGAACTGCTCGGCCGGCACCTCGGCGAGGTCGGCGCGCAGGAACGTCAGCGCGTCGGCGTCGAACTCGCCCGTGTAGTGACCACGCTGCTGCCGGCCGTCCGCGCCGCTCCCTGCCGGGTGCCACAGCACGTCGTCCAGGACGACATAGTGGACCGGGCCCCAGTCGAACGAGTAGTTCGCCGGTCCGTAGACGCGCTCCCAGGTCTCGTCCGCGAGGTCGTCGTGCGACGCCTCGTAGTTCATGTCGTGGTTGCCGTGGACGTACCACATCGGCACGCCGAGCCGACCGAGCGTCGCATTGAGCGGCTCGAGCGTGTCGAGGTCGTCGAACGCGATGTCGCCGAGCGCGAGCGCGAAGCCGGCCCCTCGCACGTCGAGGCCGTCGAGCACGTCGTGCCCGATCCAGTCGACCTCCTTCAGGTCGCGCGGCTGCGGATCGCCGAAGGCGAGCATGTCGAACCGCTCGGGCTCGACGTTCGGCGTCAGCGGGAAGTCGATGCTCGCGGGCAGCGGCCCGGTCGGCGCGACGCCCCGGTAGCGGTAGCCGGCGTCGGGCGAGCCCTGCGGCTTGTGGACGTGGTAGCCGCGCGGCACGCGGTTCTCGTCCATCGCGACCATGAAGCCGCGCGGCTTGACGACGAACACGATGTCGTCGTCGTCGACGCCGATCGCGTAGCTGCCGTCCGCCGCCGTGTAGACGATCTCGCGACCGTTGCTGATCCGCACGCCGGGCAGCCCCGGCTCGCCGGGATCGCGCGCGCCGTCACGGTCGCGATCCACGAAGACGAGGCCGCGCGCCATCTGCGCAGCGGCCACGGCTGACTGCTGCGCGCCCGGCTGAGCGGCGGCGAGCGCCACGACGAGGAGGAGCCTGCTCATGCCCCGGCACGTTAGCCGGAATCGTCAATGGACGATCGAGCGAGCCACGCGGGACGTCAATTCGTGACGTCCGGCGCGCCGTCGAGGAAGCCGGCGAGACGCCGCGCGCGCACCGGATGCTGCAGCTTGCGCACCGCCTTGGCCTCGATCTGCCGCACACGCTCGCGGGTGACGCGGAAGATCCGGCCGACCTCCTCGAGCGTGTAGGTGTAGCCGTCCCCGATGCCGTAGCGCAGCTTGATGATCTCGCGCTCGCGGAAGGTCAGCGAGCTCAGCACGCTCTCGATCCGCTCCTTGAGCATCTCGCGGCTCGCGGCGAACACCGGCGACTCGGTGCCCTCGTCCTCGATGAAGTCGCCGAAGTAGCTGTCGTCCGACTCGCCGATCGGTCGGTCGAGCGAGATCGGGTGCTTGCTGATCTTCATCACCCGCTTCGCCTCCTCGACGTTGATCTCGGCGGCCTCGGCGACCTCCTCGATCGTCGGCTCGCGCCCCTTGGCCTGGATGAGCTTCTTGGTGACGTTCCGCAGCTTGCTCATCGTCTCGATCATGTGGACCGGGATGCGGATCGTCCGCGCCTGGTCCGCGATCGAGCGCGTGATCGCCTGCCGGATCCACCACGTCGCGTAGGTCGAGAACTTGTAGCCGCGCCGGTACTCGTACTTCTCGACCGCCTTCATCAGGCCGGTGTTGCCCTCCTGGATCAGGTCCAGGAACGACAGTCCGCGATTGCGGTACTTCTTCGCGATCGACACGACGAGACGCAGGTTGCCCGACGACAGCTTGCGCTTGGCGTCCTCGTAGTTGGCGTGCGCCCGATGGACGACGTCGATCCGACGGTTCAGCTTGTCCATCGGCTCGAGCGCATCGCGTTGCAGGTCCGCGAGGCGCTGCCGGAGCTCGACCGCCATCGGGTTCTTCAGCTGCGCGCCGCGGTAGCTCTGCAGCTTCTTGGTGAGGCGCCGCATCTCGGACAGGCGGCTCTCCAACAGATCGATGATCGGGCGGATCTTCTTGCCCTGCAGGTTCAGCTCCTCGATCAGCAGCACCGCACGCCGCCGCCGCGCGACGATCCGCTGCTTGAGCTTGAGCACCTCGTCCAGGATCTTGCCGCTCGGCCGCATCGCGACCTCGCCGTCCGTCAGCTCGACGAGCCGATCGTAGTCGCGGCGCGCCGCGTCGTAGATCTTGCGCAGCGTCTCGATGTTGCCGGGCAGCCGGTCCGACAGGTCCGCCTTGCCGATCTCGGGGTCCTGCTGGTTGACCTTCAGCGTGCGGTCGAACGCCAGCTCGCCGCGCACGACGTCCTCGAGGATCTCGATCGCGCTGCGAACGCCGAAGCCCGAGCTGAGCACGTCCTTGCGGAACTGCTTGCGCGTCAGCTCGATCTTGCGGGCCAGGCTGATCTCCTCCTCGCGCGTCAGCAGCGGGATCTCACCCATCTGCGTGAGGTACATCCGCACGGGGTCGTCGATCTTCTCGGTGATGTCCGCGACGGTCGGTCGGGCGACCTCGCTGTCGCTCTCGCGACCGCTGCGCGCGCTGTCGCCGTCGCCCTCGGCGTCGACGTCGACCTCGGGCTCTGCGTCGGACTCGACGTCCTCGTCGGCGTCGTCGATCAGCGCCGAGAACGGATCGTCCTCCTCGGCCGGCTTCGCGCGGCCCTTCGCGCGCCCGGGCTTGGACTTCTCCTCGACGATCTCGATCCCGGCGTCCTCGATCTGACCCATCACCGACTCGATCTGCTCCGGGGTCGAAGCATCCTCGGGCAGGATCGCGTTGATCTGCGTGAGCGTGACGGTGCCGCCGGAGCGACGGGCGTCCTGGATCAGTTTCTTGACGGCGCTGTTCAGCTTCTCCATCGAGTCTCGGCTTCCGCTGGGGAGTGCTGTGGGCCCCGACCCCCCCGCCGGCAAGCGGTGAGGTCACGTCCCGGGTGCGCCCGGGTGCGCAAGGCGGTCACGGATTACCCGCGCCGGCTGCGCCCGAACGCCGCAGCACCTCCTGATATTTTCTGGTCAGTTCATCTGCGCGCGCGGCGTCGCCGTCGGCGAGCGCCTGCTGCACGAGGGCACGCATCCGGCGCGCTTCCTGGCGCGCCGCCTGCCGGACCCGGCCGGCCTCCACCATCGCGAACACCTGGCGCGGATCCCGGATCCGCGCCGAGCGGTCGACGGCCTCCGCGAGGACGGCGCGCGCGTCGGCGTCGTCTTCGCAGCGGCCGAACAGCCAGGGGACGATCACGTCGCGGCTGCGCCGCCCGGCGGCGAGCCCCTGCTCGATCCAGCCCAGGAAGCGGTCCAGCCACGCCGCGGTCTCGCCGGGCAGCTCGCGCAAGCGCTCGCCCAGCTCCGGCGCGGCCAGCAGGCAGGCCAGCGCGTCGAGGTCGGCCTGCTCGTGCTTGGTCGGCGCGACCGGCCGGCGCGCCGTCGGTCGGACCGGCTCCGGCTCGGCGGCCGCGGCGCGCCGGGGCGCCGCCGGGATCTCGATCGCCGCCGGGCTCAGCCCGAGTCGTGCGGCCATCGCGGCGCGCAGGGCCTCGGCGCGCGCCCGGTTGTCGACGCCGGCGAGGATCCGCCCGCACTCCGCCGCGACCCGTTGCACCTGGGCGTCGTCGGTCAGATCGACGTCCCGCCGCAGGATCCGGAACCACGCGGCGACCGCGTCCTCCGCCGCCTCGATCAGCTCCGCCAGCCGCTCGCGACCGGCATCGCGCTCGGCTGCGGTCCGCGTCGGCTCGATCGCGACGAGGTCGGCCGGGTCGATGCCGTCGGGGAGCAGCGCGATCCGCACCGACAGCGGCGTGTGCACCAGCTCGCGGAACGCCCGATCGGCCGCGCGCCGCCCCGCCGCGTCGCCGTCGAACAGCAGCACGACACCCTCGGTCGCGTAGCGCTCGAGCAATCGGCCGTGGTCGGCGGTCAGCGCGGTGCCGAGCGTCGCGACGGCACCGGTGAAGCCGGCGAGGTGCAGCGCGATGACGTCGGTGTAGCCCTCGACCACGACGATCCGCCGGGTGCCGGCGCGCTTGACCTCGCGCAGCCCGTAGAGCAGGCGGCGCTTGTTGAAGAACGGCGACTCGGGGGAATTCCGGTACTTCGGTCGCCGGTCCTCGCCCTTCGGGATCCGCGGGTCGGGCAGGATCCGACCGCCGAAGCCGACCGGCCGGCCGCGCTCGTCGACGATCGGGAACATCAGCCGCCCGCGCATCGGCTCCGCACCGTCGCCCGCGAGCAGACCGGCCTGCTCGAGCACCTCGAGCGGCAGCTTGCGCTGGCGGGCGAACGCCGCGAGGCGGCCCGGCGCCGGGTGCAGACCGAGGCCGAACTCGCGCGCCGCGTCGAGCAGCCCGCGCTGCTCGAGGTAGCTCCGCGCCTGGGCGCCGACGCGCTCGTCGTGCAGCGTCGCCTCGAACAGCTCGCGCACCTGCTCGAGCACCTCGTGGATCGCGCGCTGCCGCGAGCCGGCGCCACCGCGACCGCGACCGAACACGCCCTCGGTCGACACGCCGGCGCGCTCGCCGAGCATCTCCATCGCCTCGCGGAACGACACGCCCTCGCGCTCCATGACGAACGTCAAGACGTCACCCGAGACCCCGCAGCCGTAGCACTTGTAGTGCTGCGTGTCGGGATAGACGGTGAACGACGGCGTGCGCTCCTTGTGGAACGGGCACAGCGCGACGAAGGTCCGCCCGCGGCGCGTCAGCGGAGTGTCCTCCTGGACGAGGTCGACGAGGTCGATCGCGTCCTTGATGCGCTGCTTGACCGTCTCGAAATCGTTCGCGTCCATCGTCATGGCGCTGCGCGATCGCACCCGCGACCGCAACCGACAGCAACTCGCTCACGCGCGGACCGCGACCCCGACCGGGCCGACCCGGGCGCCAGACCCGCAGGTCCGTACGCGACCGCGCCCCGGCGCGCCCCGCGGGCCGCGCTGCGTTCCGTCCAAAGCCCTGCTCTCACCGACTCCGTAGCGAACTGACTCCGCGTTTCCGTCGTTGCCGCAACCGCCGACGCGATGCCGGCCCATCTCGTCGAGCGCCACCTCGTCGAACGCCACCTCGTCGAACGCAACCTGGTCGAACTCAACCTGGTGCACCGTGGCCGGCGGCCGGCGGGCGACCGTCGGCAGGAATCAACGTCGGACGGCGCGCGCCCCGTGGCAGCCGGCGCCCTCCCCTACGGACGGCCCGAACCTGCCGCGAGCGCGCGCACGGCGGTGCAGACGCGACGGGGCGGGAGCATCGCGCGACGCGATACCCGACGGGCGGCCCACGAGGGAAGGCCGGATGCACGTGGCCCCGGCCTGGCGGCCAGTCCTCGCTGCGGAGTGCGCAGCCCGATCGGGCCCTGCGCGGGGGCGGAGTTCAGCGGGCGACCGATCCTCGAGCCCGGGTCCTCGAGGAGTAGCCCGGAGAAGCTAGCGACGCCCGAGCGCGTGTCAAGCCTCGCCGGCCCTCGATCGCGGCGCCCGGCGCGGGCGCTCACCCGCCGTCCGCGATCGGCGCGGCGCGCGCCCACAACGACAACCAGTCGCCCGGCGCGAGCGCCTCGGGGCGGGCGGCGAGCTCTGCCGCAGCAGCCGCGACGCGCACCCCGAGCCGCTCTTCGACCCGTCGCAGCCCGTGCCGGAGCGTCTTCCTCCGCATCGCGAACGCCTCGCGGACGAAGCGCGCGAAGCGCTGGCGCTCGGCGCCGGCCGGCAGCCCCGCGTCACCCGGATCCCGTGCGCGGAGCGCGACGATCGCCGAGTCGACGTTCGGCCGCGGTCGGAACGCCTCGCTCGGCACGCGGCGCACCCGGCGCACGTCGTGGAAGGCCTGTGCGAGCACCGACAGCGAGCCGTAGTCGGCGCCGCCGGGCGCCGCCGCGAGCCGATCCGCGAACTCCCGCTGCACGAGCAGCGCCAGCCGCTCCGGCGGCGGCAGGGGTCCGCTGGCGAGGACGGTCGCGACGAACGGACCGGAGATCGCGTACGGCAGGTTGGCGGCGACGACGAAGCGCAGCCCGCGCGCGAGCGCCGGCCTGAGCGCGGCGAGGATCGGGGCGGCGAGCCCGCCGTCGCCGAGCACGTCCGTGTGCACCAGCTCGACCGGGCAGGCCTCGGGTCCGAGCCGGGCGAGTTCCTCGCGCAGGAGCTCGACGAGCCGGGCATCGATCTCGGCGCAGACCACCGCTCCCGCGCGCCCGGCGAGGGCGCGGGTCAAGAAGCCGAGCCCGCCGCCGACTTCGAGGGCGACGTCGCCGCGCCCGAGCTCGGCCGCGTCGGCGACGGCGGCGTGCAGCGCAGGCTCGAGGAGGAAGTTCTGGCCGAGCCGCCGGCTCGGCCGGAAGCCGAGCGCGGCGAGGCGCTCGAGGTAGCTGCGGAACGGATCGCGATCGGCCGTCACGGCGCGAGCTCGTCGCGGAGGATCGGACCGAGCGGCCCGGCGCCGTCGAGCAGCCACGGGCGCACCCGCAGCTGCGCGCGCATCAGCTCACGGAGCTCGGGTCGCCCGAGGAACGCCCGCAGCGCCAGCTCCTCGGCCGCGCTCGGTGCGCGGCGGTCGCGCGCGAGCCGGGCGAGCAGAGCGCCCGGGTCGGTCGCGAGCCGGAAGCCGAGCGTCGTGCTGCGCTCGCCCGGCCGGCGGTCGACGAGCCGCCACGCGCCGGCCCAGAAGTGACCCTCGGACAGGTGCGACCCGGTCATCGGACGATCGAGGCCGGCCGCACAGCGGCGCGGGACCGCGCGATCGTCCACCAGCAGCAGCTCGACCAGCCCGAAGGTCCGTCCGGCGACCGCGAAGGGGCGCAGCGCGTCGTTCCGCCGCAGCGCCTCGGTGCGCCAGCCGAAGTCGAGCACGTCGCGGTCGACCCGGCCCGTCGCGTCCGCTGCAGGCAGCAGCACCTCGAGCTTCGGCGTCACGGTCCACTCCGCCGCGTTGCCGACCAGGTCGTACGGCCCGTCCCGCTGGCGGCCCGACTCGAAGGTCCCGACCGGCACCAGGTGGCCGAGCCGCAGCTCCTGGGTGTTCGCCCAGGCGCTGCGCTCCGCGTCGCCCCACGGCAGCCGGTAGCGCGACCCGGCGGTCGCCGCGTAGTCCCACTCGTCGAGCCGCGGGAGCCGCAGGCAGCGCCACTCCGCATAGCGCATCGCCTCGCCGAGCGAGACCCCGACCACCGGCAGCGCGTCCTCGGTCTCCGGGTTCCACGCATCGAAGCGCGCCCATTCCTCGACCGGACGATCCGCGCCCGCGAGCCACGCCTCCCAGTCGCCGCGCGTCGACTCGAAGCGATCCAGCAGGAACGGACCACCGCTGCGCTCGGGGCGCGCGAACAGCACCAGGTCGCGCAACACGCCGAAGCGCGTCGTGCGCCAGGCGGCGGCGGTGTCCGCCAGCGCCGCGACGCGCCCGCTGTCGTCGCCGCAGCCGACCGCGAGCGCGGCAACGGCGAGCGCCAGCGCAGCCGCCGCGCGGCGCGCGGCGCACGGTCGCGCGCCCGACGAGCGACGCCCGAGCTGTGGCACCGCCGCAGCCACGGCGCTTCAGTCTCCGCGGATCAGCAGGATCTCGACCCGGCGGTTCTGCGCCTTGGCGGCGTCGCTGTCCCCATCCGCGCGCGGCCGGAACGGCCCGTAGCCGGCGATCCCGATCCGGTCCTCGGGCACGCCGGCGCTGATCAGGAACTCCGCGACGACCAGCGCCCGCTCGGCCGACAGCCGCAGGTTCGTCTTCCAGGGGCTGTTGCGGATCGGGTCGGTGTCGGTGTGTCCCTCGACGCGCAGCCGCCGGCCGCTGGCGGTCAGCCGGCCCGCGAGCTGGCTCAGCGTGTCCCGGCCGCGCTCGGTGATCTCGGCCCGGCCGGACGCGAACAGCACCTCGCCCTGGATCTCGAACACGAGACCCTCGGCGGTCTCGCGCGGCGTCACACCGGTGATCGCGCCCGCGCCGCGCATCTCCTGCAGAAGGCGCTCGAGCTCCTGCTGGCGCGCGCGCCATTGCGGATCGACCGCCAGCCCCTTCAGCCGCTCGACCTCCGCGCGCAGACCCTCGTTCTGCTGGCTCAGCGCCTGCAGCTGGCCGTCGAGTCCGTCGCGGATCTTGCGCAGATTGTCGTTGTCGGCGAGCGCGCGCCGATACTGCTCCTCGCTCACGCAGCTGGCGAACAGCGGCAGCAATGCCAATGCGGCGAACGCGAGGCGCCGACCGACCCGGCGCGGGTCATCAGCTCGCTGGCTCACAGGTCCCATCCGATCCCCCTCCGCAAGGAAGACACCGGGACCCGCGGGTCCCGGATCCGTGTAGTTCCGCCCCCGCGGACCGGCCGCGAGCGGGCACCGAGCTGGCCGCGCTCGCGCGCGACCCTGCCGGACGGCGGCCTCGCCGTGCGCAGCGGCACCGACCGGCCGACACGAACCTCACCGCGTCACTTCCGTCACTCCGTCACTTCGCGGCCTTGACGAACAGGCCGAACGGGTCGGCCTCGCCGCCGGTCGCCGTCGTGTAGACGGTCAGGATCGCGTAGAGACCGATCACCATCGTGAGGATGACGGCGGCGACCACCCAGCCCGGCGTCGCCTCCTGCTCCTCGTCCATCTGCGCGCGCACGCGCGAGCCGGCGCCGGCCGACCGCACCACGCGCGACGAGCCGGTCGAGCTCGAGCGGGTGCCGATCGCCGGTGCGGTCACGTCCTCGTCGAGGTCGTCCTCGGCGAGCAGCGTGTCCTCGTCCGACAGCTCCTCGGTGACCATGCCGGTGTCGTCCTCGAGCGACTCGGCGAAGACCAGCTCCTCTTCGGCCTCCTCGGCGGCGGAGCCACCGGAGCGCCGCAGCGCCTCGAGGTCCTCGCGCTTGAACTTCATGGAGTCGCCGTCACGGAAGGCGCGGATCTCACCTTCCGAGACGAGACGCTTGAGCTGCTCGCTCTGCATCTGGAGGTCGCGCAGAGCCTTCTCGAAGGAGATGAAGTCGTCGTTCTGCTGAGACACGTTCGGTCCTCCGGGTTCCGGAGAGCGAGGAGGGAAGGTCGCGTGGAATCGCCCCCACAGCGAGCGCGACGGGTCGAACCGCGCCGCGGGAGCGATCGCACGTCGGACGTCGACTCGAGGGGTGGGTCGACGAGGCCGCGGGGCACCGCCCCGCAGCCGATGGCAACGCGCAGTCTAGCGTCGGACCCGCGCGATCCCAGCGTCTCGGCCAAAGATCGTCCCCGCGCGGCGCGCGGCCGGCGCGCGCCTGGCGCGGAGTCAGCGCCCGGCGCTCTCGCGCAGCCCCGTCGACGGCTCGACCGGACCGCTGCTGTCACCCGCCCCGGCGAAGCGACGCTTCAGGGACCGGTAGTCGAACTCCGACTCGTCGTTGTAGCCCTCGAGCGCGAGGTCGAGGTCGATGCGCCGGGCACCGACCAGCACCAGCCGGCGCATGCTGCGCGAGCCGCCGCGCGCCTCGTAGACCGCCATCTGCTTGTTCACGGTGTCGATCACGTAGAGCACCGAGGTGCCGACGCCGTAGCTGCCGGTCACCGCCAGGATGCCGTTCGCACCGGCCGCGACGCCGCCCTCCTCGCCGTAGACGAGCACGTCGTCCGGCGTCGTCGTCGGGTCGGTCACGACCGGCGGTGGGTCGCGGCGGACCGGCGGGTCACGGTCCTGGGCGGCGACGACACCGCCGTCGCGGCCGTCGAGGGCACGCCCGGCGAGGAACGCGACGGCGACGAGCGACAGGACGACGACCGGCGACTGGAGGATGCGCAGCTTCATGGCGGGCCAGCGGGCTTCGACGGACGATCGCGCGGGAGGGGGTGCCGCGCGGGCCGCGCATCATAGCCGGTCGCCGGCCGCCGCGTCGCGCTCCCCACCGCGCTCGATCGGCAGCGCGATGGTCACCTCGAAGCCGGCGCCGAGCGCGGACTCGAAGTGCATCTCGCCGCCGTGATTGCGCACGATCGACGCGCTGATGAACAGGCCGAGCCCCGAGGCGTCGGGGCGCCCCTTCGCGGAGAAGAACGGGTCGACGACGCGATCGAGCAGCGCCGGGTCCATGCCTGGCCCGTCGTCCTTGACGACGATGTGCACGATCGCGTCGGCGACCCGATGCGCGCGCACGTCGATGCGCCCGCTCGGCCGGCCGTCCAGCACGTCGAGCGAGTTCAGGAACAGGTTGAGCAGCACCTGCTGGAACTCGTGGCGGTCGCCGACCAGCTGCGGCAGCCCGGCCTCGACGTCGACGGTGAGCTCGACGCCCTGCTTGCGTAGCCGGTGGTCGACCAGCGCCCGCGCGCCCTCGATCGCGTCGCGCACGTCGAACGGCCGGGCGGTGTCGCTGCGGGGCGAGAAGTCCAACACGCGACGCGCGATCCGACCGACCCGGTCGAGCCCGTCGCGGATCAGCTCGAGATAGGCGCGGTCCTTGTCGTCGAGACCCTCGATCTTCTCGAGCCGCCGCAGCGCGTTGCGCATGCCTCCGATCGGGTTGTTGATCTCGTGCGCGATGCCGGCGGCGAGCGTGCCCATCGACGCGAGCCGCGCGCTCTGCAGCATCGCCCGCTCGCGCCGCTGCGCCTCCTCGGTCGCACGCCGGACCTCGCGGGCGAGCTCCTGATGGTGGCCCTCGATGCGGTCCGCCATCGAGTTGAAGGCGCGCAGCACCGGCTCGAGCTCGGCGACCTCGAACTCCGGCACGCGCAGGTCGTAGGCCCCGGCGCCGAACCGATCCGCGAGCTCGCCGAACGAGCGCAGCGGGCGCATCAGGCCGCGCGCGAGCACGACGTAGGTGACCAGCCCGAACAGCAGCGTGCCGACGACGACCGGGATCGCGAACACCCCGAACGGCAGCGGTGGCGGCGGCGGCAGGCGCGGCTCGAACCACGCGCCGCCGGTCACCGCGTCACCGACGACGATGGCGACGCAGAAGCCGCCTCCCGCGCGCACCAGCTGGCGGTCCTCCATCGCCACGCGGATCCCCTCGCGGATCTCCTGCAGCGGGAACTCCGTGCGCCGCCCCAGCACACCGAGCGGATTCAGGTCGACCGACGCGCGGATCGTGCTGCCGCTGCGGATCAGCACGTCGCGGAAGTAGCTGCGGAACCGCTCGCGCAGCTCCGGCGCCAGCACGCGGCGCACGACGTCGGGGGCCGCCGGATCCTGTCCGTCGAGGATGTCGCTGTAGGCGAAGCGGGCGGTCAGCTCGTGGAACTGTCGCTCGTAGTCGGCGCGGTTCTCCTCGAGCCAGCCCTGCTGCAGCGAGTAGCTGCCGATCAGCACCGCGCCGAGCAGACCGACGTTGATGCCGAGGAAGCTGAGGAACAGACGGAGCCGGAGCCGCCGCCGGCGGCGCCCGCGCGGCCGCGCGGGCCCGGCCGGCGTCGTGCGAGCCCGCGGCTCCGCAGGATCCGTCAGCCGAGCGCCTCCATCAGCTTGAGCAGCGGCGAGAACAGCGCGAACACGATGAAGCCGACCAGCACGGCGAGCAGCACGATCAGTCCGGTCTCGAGCACCCGGAAGGTCGTGTCGATCGTGCGGTCGACCTCGATCTCGTAGCGGTCGGCGACCTTCGCGAGCATGCGGTCGAGCTCGCCGGTCTGCTCGCCGACGTCGACCATGTTGACGACGATGTCGTCGAACATGCCGCTCTCCCCCATCGGCACGGCGATGCCGGCACCCTCGCGGATGCTCGCGTGCACCGACCGGATCGCCTCCGTCATCGGCACGTTGTCGATCGAGTCGCCGACGATGTCGAGCGCGGTCAGGTGCGGCACACCCGATTGGATCAGCGTGCCGAACGTACGGCTGAAGCGGCTGACGAGCGACTTCGAGACCAGCTTGCCGAATACGGGCATCCGCAGCGACGCGACGTCGCGCATGCGGCGGTACGGCGCGACCTTCGCGAGCAGCAGCCGGTGCGTGGCGTAGATCGCCGCGATCCCGCACAGCCACGCCCACCAGTAGTGCTGCAGGTGCTCGCCGGTCCCGATCACCCATTGGGTCGACCAGTGCATGCGGTCCAGCGACCCGAACTGCTGCATGAAGATCTGCTGGAACTGCGGGATCACGAAGATGAAGACGAGCGCCAGCACGATCGTCGCCACCGTCAGCACCGCGATCGGGTAGGCGAGCGCGCCCTTCACCCGCGAGCGGATCTCCTCGGCCTTCTCCATGAAGGCGGCGAGACGATTGAGGATCTCCTCCTGCACGCCGCCCGCCTCGCCGGCGCGCACCATGCTCGTGTAGAGCTGATCGAACACCTTCGGGTGCTTGGCGAGCGCCTCCGAGAACGAGGTGCCGGACTCGACGTCCTCGAGCGCGTCGCGGATCGAGCGGCGCAGCAATCCGGGGTGCATCTGTCCCTCGAGAATGCGCAGGCACTTGGTGATCGGGATGCCGGCATCGAGGAGCACCGACAGCTGGCTCGTGAACTCCGAGAGCGCACGACGCGTCACGCGACGGCCGCCGAACAGCGGCGTGCGCTCGCCGCCGGACTCGCCGGGAGCGGCGTGGGCAGGAACGGCGCGCGGACGCGCGGCGACCTTGCGCTGGAGTTTCTTCGCCATGGAGGGCCGGTGTGCTCGATCGATCGCCGGGACGCGGCGCCGCGCATCGTGTCGCGGCGGCTGCCGCCGGGCAAGGCTGCGGCACCGCGCGCGGCTCAGCGACCGCCGCGGACCAGCCAGTCGAGCGGGTCGATGCCGCGCGTCACGCGCAGCACGGCCAGCACCGCGAGCGCGACGCCGAGCACGACCGCGAGCCACGGCCAGCGCGGCGGGACCAGCGAGGCCTTCTCGACCGGTGAGCGCGCGAACTCGAGGCGCAGCTCGCCGGACGGGAGCACCGCCGGTCGCGTCCGCCCGCTCGCCGGCCGCGCGTGCACCACCCGCGCCGCGACCACCGTGCAGTTGTCGGGTGCGCCGCGCTGCACGGACAGCTCGACGAGCCGTTCGGCGACCTCCTGTGCCGTCGACGAGCGGCACAGCGGCCCGAGCTCGTCGGCATCCACCTGGCTCCAGACGCCGTCCGTGCACAGCACGAACACGTCTCCAGCCGCGACGTCGAGCTCGGTCAGATCGACCTCCTCGCGGAGCTGGCCTGCGCCAATGCAGCGCGTCAGCAGATTGCGCGCGCCCGCCATCGCGTGGTCGACCGTCAGCTGCTCGACCGCGCCGTGGCGGATGCGCAGACAGCGCGTGTCGCCGACATGGGCGATCACCGCGCGATCACCGAGCAGCGCCAGGGCGGTCAACGTCGTGCCCATGTCGCGCAGGCCCGGGTTCGCGTGGGCGAGCTCGTGCACACGTTCGCAGGCCGAGTCGAAGCCCTCCTGCAGCCGCGCGCTCGTGCTGCGCCCGCTGCCGTCGGCCCACGTCGAACCGAGCCAGCGGATCGCGGCGCGGCTCGCCTCGGCCCCGCCGCTGACGCCGCCCATGCCGTCCGCGACCGCCAGCAGCACGCCGTCGGCGGCGAGCCGCGCCGCGCCGTCCGCCGCGAGCACGAGGTAGTCGTCCTCGTTGCCGGGGCGCACACAGCCGGTGTGCGTGGCGGCGCCGACTTCGATCTCCTCGGGGAACAGCAGCTCGGTCATCGCACTCGAGGTCTCGTCAGGGCAGCTCAGCGTTCGGCGGCATCGATCGTCGCAGATGCGGCGTCGCCCACGACGGACTGGACCAGGATCTGTACGTATCGGCCAGGAGGCGGCCCGAGCAGCACGGCTTCGTAGACGAACTCGTCGCCCCGGTGGCGTTCCGAGGCGAGCAGCTCGCGCGCGAACCGCTCCGCGACCGCGCCGGTCATCGCCCGGCCGTCGGCGCGCAGCGCGCACAGGCTGAGCCCGTCGAGCGAGCGCACGACGACGCGCAGGCCGTCGGCGGCCCGGTCGACGACGAAGCTCGCGCGGGCGCGGTCGGCGAGGTCCTGCCGGCACGCCTCGCTCTTGAGCTGCCGCGCGAGCGCGGCCGGCAGCCGCCGGGCCAGCCGGGCGCGCATCTCGTCGGCGACCAGCTCGTCGTCCGAGTCGACCCAGAACGGCGGGATCAGGATCGACTGGACCAGGCCCCAGAGCCCGGTGCGGTTGACGAGCGCCAGCTCGACCGGCCCGCCGCTGCTGAGCGCCCGGTGGACTTCGCGGCCGGTGTAGACCTCGAACAGCGACGCCTGCAGCGACGCGCGCGACTCGAACGTGTGGTCGGGGATCACGAGGCCGAGGCCGACCAGCAGCCACAGCGAGACGGTCAGCGGCCAGCGGTCGTTGATCCCGTAGCCCTCGACCGGGCCGTCCTGCAGCCGCTGCACGATCAGCACGTAGTCGTGACCCGCGCCGCGCGCGCGCTCCAGCAGCCGCCCGACGTCCGGCGACTGCAGCGACAGGTTCCCGCGCAGACCGGCCAGCCGCTCGCGGTCCGTGTCGGTCGCTGCGGTGTCCCGCTCGATCCGCGCGAACACGCGCCCGCGCACCAGCGCGGCGAGCACGTCGGAGAGCGGGACCGCCTCGGCCGGACCGCCGGTCCGTGCGAAGGTGCGCGCGAGCGGCTCGGCGCCGTCGCTCGGCCGCGCGGCGACGCCGGGCGCGTCGACGAACGCTCCGCCGGTCACCAGCACCGACGCCGGCACGACCGGCCGCTCGGCGAGGCCGCTGAGGTCGTCGGTCGCGGTCGCGCAGCCGAGCAGCGCGAGCGCCACCCCGCACGCCGCGCCCCGGACGGATCGCCGGCGCGCGGTCATCGGCGCCGCACCCTCTCGACGAATCGCTGGCCGCCGGCGATGCGCAGGCCGCTCTGCAGCACGTGGGGATCGACGTCGCCCGGTAGCAGGCCGGCGCCGTCACGCCGGACCTGCAGCGCGCGCACCGCGCCCGGCCACGTCACACCGAGCCGCGGGCCGGCGTCCGCCGGGATCGCGGTGGGGTCGCCGAACGCCGCGCCGCGCACCACGCCGTAGGTCACCAGCCGGCCGAGCAGGTCGGACGGCACCGCCTCGATCCGCCCGGCGGCGATCTCGCGCATGCGCTGCGCGTGCCGCTCGTGGTCGGCCAGCCACTCACGCAACAGGGCCCGGCCGTCCGGGTCGTCCGACACGAACGGAAGATCGGCGACCCACTCGCGGACGCCACCGTCCAGGCCGACCAGCTCGTAACCGAGCTCCGTCGTCACGACGTCGCCGACCTCGCGCAGCTCCGCACGGCTCGGCGGCGTCGCCGGGCGGGACGCGAAGCGCGCGGCGGCGACGGCCAGGATGCCGGGACCGCGCACCGCAGAGCCGTTCAGCGCGACGGGGTCGGGGTCCGACCGCGCCCCGAGCGCGGCGTTGTCGAGCTCGACCCCGAACGGCAACCGGAACAGCGCCGGATCGCCGCCGACGAGCACGCCCAGCAGGCGCACCGCGCAGTAGGCCTGATTCGCGTCGAGCCCGCAGACGGCCGCCTCGGGAGCCGCGCGGACCGCCCGCCGGAACGTCGCGTCGTCCGGGTGGTCGCGCGGCCGCAGCGCGGCCGCGCTGAGCCGACCGACGCCGAGCGGATCGAACGCGTGGACGAGCTGCGCTTCGTCGACGCCACCGCGCGCGACCGTCGCGAGACCGGCATCGACGATCGCCGCGTACTGCGCACGAGTCAGCTCGGAGTCTTCCACGAACACGTCCGCGAGGTTGCGCACGTCGACACTCGGTGCGGGCCGCAGCGCGCTGCGAGCTGGCCAGTCGGCCGGCACCGGATCGCCCTGCGCGCGGCCGAAGCCCGGCCCGAGGACCGGTACCAGACACACGTCCCGCAACGGCGCCGGCAGGTCGGCCGACAGCTCGCCGATCCGCACCGGCCGCAGCGCCGTGCGGATCGTCTGCACCTCGAGCTCGATCGTCTGCGTCCCGAGCGGCGTGCGCACCTCGGCGCGCAGCGGTGCGCGCCGGCCGACGACGAACGCCTCGCGGCCCGGCCCGTCCAGATCGATCGCGACCGCGACCCGTGCGTACGGCACGCGGAAGCTCAGCAGCGGCGCCGTGTCCGCCGCCGCGATCGTGACGGGGTGCAGCGGACCACCGCCGACCGCCAGCTCCACCGCGAGCGGGTCGGCGGGCAGCGGGACCTCGCTGCGCAGCCGGAACGTCAGCGGCTGCCCGAACTCCAGCAGCACGACCGGCTCGACCGGCGACAGCGGCCGGTCGTGGTACCAGAAGCGCGCGATGCGGGCCGCCACGCTGGCGGTCTCCGCGACGACGACGGGCGGGGCCGGCAGGTCGCCGACCCGCACGTCGAGCTCGCGGCCGAGCACGTCGCGGACCTCGAGCGCGATCTCGGTCCGCCCGCGCTGCAGCGCGAGCGGCGCCAGCAGCACGCCGGCGGCCGGCTCGAGGTCCTGGTGACCGGTCAGCCGCCCACCGGTGCCGAAGTGCACGCGGCCGCGCAGCAGCGCGAGGTCCGGTGGCTCGAGCTGCCACGCGGGTCCCGACGTGATCCGACCCGCGGATCGGCCCAACACCCCGCAGTCGACGAGCTGGTCCAGGTACTGCGCATCGGCGGCCTCGGCAGGCAGACGCAACCGCGGAGCGCTGCGCCGCACCCGCAGCGGCGGGCCGGCGACCTCGCGCGTCTCCGCCGCGACCTCGTCCTCGATCCGCACATCGAGCTGGTAGCTGCCGTCCGCCAGCTCGGGCAGCGGCAGGCGACCGAGCCCGGGAGCCGCGCCGGCGACCTCGCCGCGGTGCGCGACGTCGCCGCCGAGCTGCGTGATCGTGAACCCGACCGGGCGGTACAGCGGGTTGCACGCGAAGCTGAGCTCGGTCGGCGAGCCGTCGAGCACGATGCCGTCGCCGACCCGCACCGCGCTCGCCAGCGTGCTGTCGCCGCCCGACTCCGGCAACGCGAAGGACGGCTCCGGGTCCTCGGTGCGGAACTGCAGCTCCTCGTGGACCGGCTCACTCGCATTGCCGGCCTCGTCGAGCACGCGGAACGCCCAGCGGCCGCTCGGCTGCCGTGCGCCGCCGCGCGGCGGCAGCGACAGGTCGACGCGCACGTCGCTCCCCGCACCGCTCGAGCCGACCACCGTCAGCGGCTCGAACGCGCCGTGCTCCGGCGCGCGCGCCTCGAAGCGCAGCCCCGGCTCGGTGCCGCCGAGCCGCATCGAGAGCCGCGCTCCGCCGCTGCGCTCGACGACGACCGTGCCACCGCGATCGCTGCGCACCGAGCGGATCTCCGGCACCCCGAGGTCGAGCAGCTCGAACGTCCGTGGCGCGGTCTGCGCCTGGTTGCCGGCCGCGTCGCGGGCGCGCAGTTGCACGCGCGTCGGACCGTAGCGGCGGACCGGCCCGAACGACTCACGGAGCAGCTCGCGCGCCGAGGTCGTCAGCAGGTCGCCGTCCGGTGGCGTCAGCGACAGCACGACGAGCTGCTGCGGGGCGCCGTGCTCGCCGAGCAGCTCGACGTGCAGCGACAGCTCCGCGACGCGGTCCGTCTCGCGCACGAGGATCCGCAACCGCGTGTCGCCGAGCAGCCGCGGCGCCGGCGCGCCCGCGCCGATCTCCAGCTCGAGGTTCGGCGCCTCGTCGTCCAGGCGCACACGCGCGTGGGCGATCGCGGCCCGACCGTCGATCGTGAACAGCAGGTCGACCGGTCCGTCGCGCGACGCGGCGCGCAGCGCCGACACGACGCCGCGCGCCGCCGACGCCCGGAAGCGCAGCGTGCCGTCGTCGGCATCGAGCGCGGCACCGAGCGGGAGCGCGCCCACGCGGCGCCCGCCGCGCACCAGCTCCGCAGTCAGCGAGCGCGCCGCGAAGCCGCCACACTCGAACGTGGTCGCGAGCAGGTCCTCGGTGCGCAGCGCGCGCGGCGGCTCGTCGTCGGGCACCGGCGACGCGGTGACGACCAGCCCGCGCTGCCCGGGCAGCGTGCGCAGGAACGGCGCCTCCGCGCCCGGCCCGGACACCCAGCCGTAGGCGACGCCGCCGACCAGCAGGCTCGACAGCGCCGCGATCGCGAGCCCGCGACCCGAGGCGCGTGCGCGGATCGCGGCGAGCTGCTCGGCGACGGCCTGCGCGCTGGCGGGCCGGCGATCCGGCCGGCGCTGCAGCAGCGCGGCGATCAGCCGGCGCAGCGCGCGGGGCACGCCGCGCAGCCGCGGCAGCGGCCGGGCGCGTCCCTCCAGCGTCGCGACGACGAGCTCGTCGACGCTCGCGCCGTCGACCGGCGCCCGCCCGCTGAGCGCCTCGTAGGCGATCACGCCGAGCGAGTAGAGGTCGGCACGCCCGTCGACCGGCTCGCCGGCGAGGTGCTCGGGCGCCGAGTACGGCGGGTTCGCGAACGCCGCCGGCGCCGGCCGCTCGCCGCCGCCCGCGCGCATCGCCTCGGCGCCGGGCGCGCCGGTCGCGATGCCGAAGTCGAGGATCTTCACGCGCAACCCGTCGTCGCCGCGCGCGACCATCACGTTGCGCGGCGACAGGTCGCGGTGCACGACGCCGGCGTCGTGCGCGGCGGCCAGCGCGCGCGCGGTCTGCTCGAGCACCTCGACGACGAAGCTCGGCGTCGGGCGCGGCGCCCCCTCGAGCCACTGCCGCAGCGTGTTGCCGTCGACGTGCTCGACGGCGAGGTAGACCAGCCCGTCCTGCGTCTCGCCGACGTCCTGCACGCGCGCCGAGTTCTGGTGCACGACGCGGCCGGCCTTGCGCGCCTCGGCCAGGAACCACTGTCGGAACTCGGCGCGTGCGGCGAAGCGCGGATTGAGCACCTTGAGCGCGACCGGCGCGTGCGAGACCTCGTGCGCCGCGCGATAGACGGTGCCCATGCCGCCGCGGCCGAGCACGCCGAGCACGCGGTACTTGCCGTCGACGACGCGACCGACGAGCGGACCACGCCGGCCGTCGTCGCCGCGGCGCACCGGGAAGCGCACCTGCTCCGCAGACACGAGCGGCCTGCCGCAGTGCACGCAGCGCTCCTCGGCGGCGTCGGTGACGCCCTCGCAGGTCAGACAGATCTTCAGGTTGTCGGCCTCCTGGGTCGCGCACCCATCCGCGAGGCTCCGCCGAGTGCCCGCGGACGCGCGCGCACGAGTCTAACCCGGACGCTGCGTGAGGCACCGTCGCGACGGCGGGCGAGCTCGTCGCTGGCGAAGGGTCGCACCCGTGCCGACCGCAGCCGGGTCGCACCTCCCGGCGCCGGCAGGTGCGGGCCGGGGACGCCGCCGACCGCACGCGAGCTCCCGGGGCCGCGCGGCGACGCGTCAGCGCGGCCCGACATCGGCGACGGTGGCGGGCTCCGCCGATGGCCGCAGCGCGTCACGCCAACGGTTCCGCAGCCGCAGGTCGCCACCGGCGAGGCCGCGCAGACCCGGAGCGAGCGCGAGCACGTCGCGCAGGATCGCCGCGCGCACGCCGACCTCCGTCGGGCCGCCGTCGCGGCTGGCGCGGCCGTGCTGGAACCAGCACACGCCACCGTCGCCGGCCCGCTCGAGGCCGACCAGGATCTCGCTGTAGCGCGCGTCGGCGACGTGTTGCCAGCCGAGGTTGTCGGCGTCGATCGCGATCAGCCGCGGCGGCGCCGCGAGCTGCGGCGCGAGCTCCGTGCGCCACTCGGCGGCGACCTGCGCCGCGGCGCGGATGCGCGGATCGCGCGAGCGCGGCACTCCGGTCGCCGCCGGCACCGCCCGTGACAGGTCGACGACCGGCAGCCGATGGCCGCCATCGCCCGGTGGGAGCAGCACGCCGTCGGCGTCGGCCAGCGCGACCGCCGTCCCGTCGACGACGACCTGGCACTCCGGCCGTCGGATCCGACAGCGGACGGCGAGTCGGTCGGGAAAGCGGCGCTCGATCTCCACGTCGTCGAGCCACGGCGAGGCGGCCAGCGCATCGCGCACCGCGGCGAGCGCCGCGTCGTCCATCAACCGCGGTGCGCCGCCGAGCCGCGGCTCGAGATCGCAGAGCAGCGCGCGCAGCAGGCTGCCGCGCAGCCAACCCGGCGCCGCGGGCAAGGCGATGTGGTCGAGCGCGATCGCGGGGCCGGGCGGCGCCGACGGCGCGAGGCGACGGCGCACGACGGCCCAGGCGTCCGGGCCGACGAGCACCAGCGTGGCGACGAAGCCGCCAACCACGAGGATCCGGATCAGCCAGGCAGTTCCTGTCGTCACCGCGCTACCCGTCGATCATGCCGGCCTGCGAGCGTGCCAGCCCCAGAGTGGCCAACCTGCGAGTGGCCAACCCGCGAGTGGCCGCCCCACGAATGCACCGGCCCGCGAGGCCCGCCGTCCGTCCGACGTCACGCCGACCGATCGACGCCCCGCGCGGCCGGCGGCCCGCCGCGCGACCCGCATCAGTTCAGCCGCGTGACGGCCGGCTTCTCCGGCGCGGCCTTGGCGCCGCGCGCGCGCGGCGTGCCACTCTCGCCGCCGAGGTCCTCGACGAAGATCTCGAGCGTGTCGAGCATGCTCTCGACGAGCTCGCGGTCGATCGTCACTTCCTGGCCCTTGCTGGTGTCGAGCTCGTGCTCGACGAGGCGGGTCAGGATCTTGAGCTGCGACAGGTGGCGGCGGACGAACGCATCCGCGCGGCCCTGGCCGGGGTTCACGTCTGTACGGGTCTCGGTCTTGTCCATGGGGGGGTCTCCGTAGCTTCGGGGTTCCGATCGCTGCCGCGCCGGTGGCGCGGCCTGGTCGCGTTCCACGGCCGGCGTGGCCGGAGTCGATCCGCTCGCGTCGACGCGCCACGCAGCGGGAGCCCGCGATCCGCGCTGGACCGCGCCCCCTCGCGCACGCTCGACCTCACTGACCGCCCGAGCCGAGCGAAGCCCCCACCGCCGGCGTGACCGCGAAGCGCGCCCGCCGCCGACGTGCCTTCGTGAGGCCCTCGTCGTCACCGCCCGTCCCGCGAACCCGTCGTGGACTCGCGAGGACCGCGAGCATACCGTCCGGACCGGCCGTGTAAACAAGCGCGCCCCGACCGCCCCGCATGCAGTTCAAGGGCTACACGCTCAATCCGTTCCAGGTCGAGGCGGCCGAAGCGATCGCCGCGGGGCGCAACGTCCTGCTGTCGGCCCCCACCGGCTCGGGCAAGACCCTGGTCGCCGAGTACGCGATCGAGCGCGCGGTCGCGGCCGGCCGGCGCGTCGTCTACACCGCGCCGATCAAGGCGCTCAGCAACCAGAAGTACCGCGACTTCCGGGCCGACGGCGTCGACGTCGGCCTGATGACCGGCGACCTGACGCTCGCGCCGGGCGCGCCGGTCGTCATCATGACGACCGAGATCTTCCGCAACGCGGTGTTCGAGGATCCCGAGCGGTTCCACGACGTCGAGTTCGCGGTGTTCGACGAGATCCACTTCCTCGACGACGTCGAGCGCGGCACGGTCTGGGAGGAGAGCCTGATCTTCGCGCCCGAGCACGTCCGCTTCGTCGGTCTCAGCGCCACCATCCAGAACCTCGATCAGTTCGGCGCGTGGCTCGCGCGCACCCGGCAGCACGAGCTGGCGGTGATCCGCCACGACCGGCGCCCGGTGCCGCTCGAGCACCTGTGCTTCCACGTCGACACCGGCACGTTCAAGCTCGCGCAGCGGAAGCGCGCGATCCAGACGATGCTGCGCTTCCAGGAGCGCGACCGCCAGCGCCGCTCCGGCCGCGGCCGCCCCGGCGAGGCGCTGCGCGACGAGCAGCGGACGCGCGGACCGCGGCGCAGCGCGCCCGGCGTCGACCGCCGCCCGCACCCCGCCGTCGTCGTGCTCGACCAGCTGCAGCACCGCGCGCTGCTGCCGGTGCTGTTCTTCTGCTTCTCGCGCAAGGAGTGCGAGATCAAGGCCGACCGCAACCTGCACCGCCGCCTGCTCGACCGCGCCGCGCGCGCGCGCATCGAGTCGCTGTTCCACGAGATCTGCGAGAAGTTCGAGCTCGAGCCGGGCGCCGACCCGGGCCTGCGCGGCATCCTGGCGCGCGCGCGCCACGGCGTCGGCTACCACCACGCCGGCATGCTGCCGATCCACAAGGAGATCGTCGAGCGGCTGTTCACGTCGGGACTGCTGAGGCTCCTGTTCACGACCGAGACCTTCGCGCTCGGCATCAACATGCCGGCGCGCACCGTCGTGTTCGACTCGCTGCGCAAGTTCGACGGCGTGTCGTTCGACTACATGCGCGCGCGCGACTACCTGCAGATGGCCGGCCGCGCCGGCCGGCAGGGTATCGACGAGCACGGCCTGGTCATCTCGATCCTCGACGACGAGGCGCTGATCGACGCGCCGCTCTCCGACCTGTTCGGCGGCAAGGTCGAGCCGATCCAATCGCGCTTCAACCTGAGCTACTCGACGATCCTGAACCTGTGGGAGCGGATGGGCGACGGTCTCGTCGACGCCTACGACCGCTCGTTCGCGGCGTTCCAGGCCGAGGCCGGCGGCGGCCGCAAGCGCCGCGACAAGGTCCGTATTGCCGCGCACGCCGCATTGCGCGCGAAGATCGCCGTGCTGCACCAGGCCGGCTACCTGGAGCAGGGCGGCGGCATGCTGCCGCGCGGGCGTATCGCGCAGCGCATCAACGGCTACGAGATCCAGGTCACCGAGCTGCTGCTCGACGGCGTGCTCGACGCCTGCGACCGCGCGCAGCTCGCCGCGGTGTTCTGCGCGCTCGTGCACGCGCCGCGCCGCGGCCAGGAGCGCGGCCGCGACGCCCGCGTCGGAATGGACTACGCGCTGGTGCGCCGCGTCGAGAACGCGGTGCGACGCTTCGAGGCGATCGAGCTCGCGCACGGCTTCGAGGAGACGATCAAGGCCCCGGAATTCGGACTGACGCGCGCCGTGCTCGCCTGGACCGAGGGCTGCACGATCGCGAAGCTCGAGCGCCTCGCTGGCGCCGACGGCGGCGACGTCGTCCGCACGCTCCGCATGGCGATCCAGATGATGCGGCAGCTCCGCCAGGCGCTGTCCGGCGACTACCCGCTGATCGACCGCCTGGAGGAGGCGATCGTCGCGATCAACCGCGACGAGGTCGACGCGAAGCGGCAGTTCGAGCTCGGCTGACGAGGCGGCGCGACGACCGCTGCGGCCGAGCGCGCCAGTCGACCGTGGCGCCACCCGAGCGGGCGACTACGGTGTCGCGCGTGAAGACCTACGACGTCCTCGTCCTCGGTGGCGGCACCGCCGGCACCGCCGCCGCGAAGGCCGCGCACGACGCCGGTGCGCGCGTCGCGCTGTTCAACGACGGCGAGCTCGGCGGACTGTGCATCCTGCGTGGCTGCATGCCGACGAAGACGCTGCTGCACTCCGCGCAGATCGTGCACTACGCCCGGCACCACGGCGCGGCCGGCATCGGCCCCGCCGACCTGGCGGTCGACTTCGCGGCGATCATGGCGAACAAGGACGCCAAGGTCGCGCGCTTCCAGGCCGCCAAGATCGCGTCGGTCGAGACCGGCGGCTACGAGGTGATCGACGCGCGCGCGCGCTTCACGGGCCCCGACGAGGTCGAGGCGGGCGGCGTCCGCTATCGGTTCACCGAGGGCGCGGTCATCGCGACCGGCTCGGTGCAGCGCCGGCCCGAGCTGCCGGGCCTCGACTCGGTCCGCGTCATGACCAGCGACGACCTGATGCGGCTCGAGCGCGCGCCGGAGTCGCTGGTCGTGCTCGGCAGCGGTCCGGTCGGCCTCGAGTTCGCGCAGTTCTTCGCGCGGCTCGGCACCGAGGTCGAGATCGTCACGCGCCGGCCGATCCTCGCCGACCTCGATCCGCTGATCTCCGCCGAGATGACCGCGGCGATGCGCGAGCAGCCGAGCCTGCGGCTGCACGACGACGCGCGCGCACTGCGCGTCAGCTCCGTCGACGGCGGCGTCGAGCTCCTGTGCGAGCACCGCGGCGCACAGTTCCGCGTCAGCGGTGACCACCTCGTGCTCGCCACCGGCCGCATCGCCAATCTGCGAGACCTCGGTCTGGATGCCGCCGGCGTCACGCACGACGCCGAGCACATCGCCTGCGACGCGTCGATGCGCACGTCGAACCCACGCGTCTTCGTCGCCGGCGACGCGACCGGCGACCGCCTGCTGCTGCACATCGCCAATCAGGAGGGCCGTGCGGCGGGCCTCGGTGCCGCCGGCCGACCCGTGCCGAACGCCGTCGACGACCGCCTGCACCTGGAGGTGATCTTCTTCGATCCGCCGGTCGCGACCGTCGGCTTGAACGAGGCCACCGCCCGCGCGGCGGGCCACGACGTCGTCACCGCCGTCGCGCGCCTGGCGGAGACCGGCCGCGCGATCACGATGGACGTCCGCCACGGCATCATGAAGCTCGTCGCCGACCGCCCGACCGGCCGGATCCTCGGCGCGCAGCTGTTGGCGCCGCGCGCCGACGACATCGTCCACGTGCTCGCGGCGATCATCGCGCTCGGCGGCAGCGCCGAGCAGATGGTCGCGATGCCGTGGTACCACCCGACGCTGACCGAGGTGCTGCTGTCGCTCGCCCGCTCGATCGAAGCCGCGCGGTCGCGCTCGTAGCCGGTCGCGGAGCGCCCATGGCGGGCGCGCGCGCACGCCGTGGGCCGGTCGCTCGGACGGTCCTTGATTCCGCGCGGACGGCGCCGTCGACTCCCGCCCGTGCGCCGGATCGTCCAGGTCTATCGCGACGCGTTCCGCGGGCTCCCGGCGACGACCTGGGCGCTGTCGGGCATCGCGCTCGTCAACCGCAGCGGGACGATGGTGCTGCCGTTCCTCACGCTGTGGGTCACGCAGCGGCGCGGCCTCGACACCGACACCGCCGGCTGGCTCCTCGGCGTGTTCGGCTGTGGGGCGATCACCGGCAATGCGCTCGGCGGGCGGCTGACGGACCGCATCGGCCCGGCCCCCACCATGAGCGTCGCGATGCTGGTCGCTGCGCTGGCGTTCTTCGTCGTCGGCCAGCTCGAGCAGCCGCTCGCGATCGGCGCCGCGCTGTTCGCCGCGGGCACCGCGGTGGAATCGTTCCGGCCGGCCAACGGCGCCGCGCTCGTCGCGACGTGCCCGGTGCGCGAGCACCGCCGCGCGTTCGCATTGAACCGGCTCGCGATCAATGCCGGCATGGCGGTCGGGCCGACCATCGGCGGCGTCCTCGCCGAGATCGACTACGACCTGCTGTTCGCGGTCAACGCCGGCGCGTGCGCGCTGACCGCACTCGGGGTGCGCGGCGTGGCCCGCCATCTGCGCACGCCCGCACACGACCCGACCGGCCCCACCGACCCGACGACCTCGCCGTTCGCCGACCGCCGGTTCCTCGCGTTCCTCGGCATGACGATGCTGACCGCGACCGCGTTCCTGCAGAGCCTCGGCACGATGCCGCTGTACTTCCGCGAGCACTACGGGCTCGGCGAGGCGGCGATCGGCCTGCTGTTCGCGATCAACCCGGTCCTGATCGTGCTGTTCGAGATGGCGCTCGTGCACGCGATCCGCCATCGGCCGCCGCTCGCGGTGATCGCGTGGGGCGCCGCGCTCGTCGGGCTGGGCATGGCGCTGCTCCCGTTCGGCCGCTCGCTGCCCTTCGCGGCCGGCACGCTGGCGATCTGGACCGTCGGCGAGATGCTGGAGTCGCCGCTCGTGCCGGCGTGGATCTCCGCCCGCGCCGGGCCGGCGCGCCGCGGCCGCTACCTCGGCTGCTACGGCATGGCGTTCGGGGTCGCGTTGATCGTCGCGCCGATCGCCGGCACGCACGTCTACGAGAGCTGCGGACCGACGGTGCTGTGGCTCGGCTGCGGGGCCGCGGCGGGACTCGCGTCGCTCGGCTACCTGCGGCTGCACCGCAGCGGCGCGTGACCTGGCCTACTGCTCCTCGGCGAGTCCGCGCGGCAGGTCGGCCCAGCCGAACTTGTCGCGGAGGATGCTGAAGAAGCTGCCCGGACCGCGCGTCAGGTGGCGGAAGCGGACCTCGGCGGGCTCGATCGTCACGCGGTCCTCCACCGACACCGGCACGTAGACCTGGCCGTCGATCGCGAGCATGCAGGTCGGTGGTCCGCCGGTCTCCAGCACGCGCAGCCGCACGCCCGGGCCGGCCGGCAGCACCAGCGGCCGCAGCGTCAGCGTGTGCGGCGCGAGCGGGGCGAGCACGATCGCGTCGAGCCGGGGCGACAGCACCGGACCGCCGACCGCCAGCGCGTAGGCGGTCGAGCCGACCGGCGTCGCGATGATCAGCCCGTCGCCCGCGTACGCGGCGAGCTGCCACTCGTGGCGACTGGCGACGACCGTGATCATGCCGGCCCGCGCGTCGCGGCTCAGCACGACGTCGTTGAGGCACAGCGCGTCGGCGGCGACCGAACCGTCGCGGCGCTCGACCCGGCACCGCAGCATCATCCGCGGCTCCTCGACCAGCTCGCCGCGCAGGGCGGCCTCGATGCCCTCGACGGCGCGGTCGTCGCCGTAGGCGGTCAGGAAGCCGAGCCGCCCGAGGTTGATGCCGAGCGTCGGGAGCTGGTTGCCGCCGAGCCGCCGGCCGGTCGCGAGGATCGAGCCGTCGCCGCCGAACACCGCGACGAGGTCCGCCGCGCGGTTCTCGAGCGACGTGCCGCGATCGACATCGACCTCGACCGCGTGACCCTGCGCCCGCAGGTGCGCCGCGACGTCGGCGACCAGGGTCCTGACCCGCCCCTTGCGTTCGTCACCGACGATCAGGACCCGTGCCATCGCGCGCTGCGGTCGTCCGCGCCGAACGGCGCCTCCAGTGCGGGACTCAGACGCGGGCCGCGGCCGGGCGGACCGTCGTCGAGCTCAGGAAGTACTGCGCGACGCCGTGGGCGTCGAGGCCGAGCTCGCGCAGCAGAGTGCCGCGGTCGCCGTGCTCCAGGAACTGGTCGGGCACGCCCAGCGGCCGCACGCGCGCGCGCACCGGCTCGCGCTGCGCGAGCATCTCGAGCACCGCCGAGCCGAAGCCGCCCATCAACGCGTGGTCCTCCAGCGTGACGACGCGGTCGTGGCGGTCGCACAGCGCGACGATCCCCTCGGCGTCGAGCGGCTTGACCCAGCGCGCATTGACGACCTCGAGCTGCACACCCTGCTTCGCGCACGTCTCGGCGGCGTCGAGCGCCGTCTGCACCATGTGCCCGTAGGCGAGGATCGCGCCGTCGGTGCCCTTCCGCAGGATCTCCATGCGGCCGAGCTCGAGCGGCGCGCCGAGCGACGGGTCGACACCGGGCAGGTCGCCGGGCCCGGGAGCTCCGCCGCGCGCGTAGCGCACGCCGACGGGGCCGTCGTGATGCAATGCGAACGCGAGCATCGCTTCGAGCTCCGGACCGTCCTTCGGCGCGCACAGCGCGAGGTTCGGCAGCGTGCGCAGATAGGCGATGTCGAACAGCCCGTTGTGGGTGCAGCCGTCCTCACCGACGATGCCACCGCGGTCCATCGCGAACACGACCGGCAGGTTCTGGATCGCGACCTCCTGGAACACCTGGTCGTAGGCGCGCTGCAGGAACGTCGAGTAGAGCGCGGCGATCGGCCGCAGGCCCGCGGTCGCGAGCCCCGAGGCGAACGCGACGCAGTGCTGCTCGGCGATGCCGGTGTCGTAGAAGCGGTCCGGATAGCGCTTCGCGAAGTCCATCAGGCCGGTGCCGTCGGGCATCGCCGCGGTCAGCGCGACGACGCGCGGGTCGGTCTCCGCGAGCCGCTCGACCGCCTCGGCGAACCACTTGGTCCACGCCTTCGCATTGCGCTTCAGCACGCGCTGCTCGGCCGGCAGCACCACGCACGGCTCCGTCTTCTGCTCGACCGGCGGCGTCGGCTTCTTCTGCGGGCTCGCGGCGTGCGCGCGGTCGTAGCGCTCCTCCGAGCCGGGCACGCCGTGCCCCTTCTTGGTGCGCACGTGCAGCAGCACCGGCCCCGGCAGGTCCTTGACCCGCTCCAGGTAGTCGATGCACTCGCCGACGTCGTGCCCGTCGATCGGTCCGTAGTAGCCGAGCCCGAGCTCCTCGAAGATCTGGCCCGGCACGACCAGCTTGCGCACGTGGTCGACCGCGTGGTCGACGCGCTCGTCCAGCTCCTTGCCGATCAACGGGATCGCCTGCAGCAGCTCGTGGACCCGCTTCTTGGCCTGGCTGTAGACCGGCGCCGAGCGGACGCGATCGAGGTAGCGCGACAGCGCGCCGACCGTCTTCGCGATCGACCACGAGTTGTCGTTGAGGATGATCAGCGCGCGCAGGTCGTCGCGCGAGCCGGCGTGGTTCAGCGCCTCGAACGCGACGCCCGCACCCATCGCGGCGTCGCCGACCAGCGCGATCACGTGCCGATCGACACCGCGCGCGCGGTCGCCGGCCGCGATGCCGAGCGCCGCCGACACGGCGGTGCCGGCGTGGCCCATCGTGTAGACGTCGAAGTCCGACTCGAAGCGGTTGGTGAAGCCCGACAGGCCGTCCCGCTGCCGCAGCGTGTGGAAGCGCTGCTTGCGGCCGGTCAGCAGCTTGTGCGGGTAGACCTGGTGCCCGACGTCGAACACGAGCCGGTCCCGCGCCAGGTCGAACACGTAGTGCAGCGCGATCGTCAGCTCGACGACGCCCATCCCCGAGCCGAGGTGCCCGCCGGTGACGGTCACCGTGTCGAGGATCACCTTGCGCATCTCGGCAGCGAGCTGCGGCAGCTCGTCGCGGCGCAGGCGCTTGAGGTCTTCGGGGGTGTCGACGCGGTCGAACAGCTGGTCTCGAGGCATGATGGTCCCTGGTGGCCGCGGCGCAGCGCGGATCGCCGATCGGCACCGGAGCTTCGGCGGACGCGGGCCGCAGGATCCGCAGGGGGCCTGCGACGCCCGGCCGGTCAGCTCCGGCGATCGACGACGGAAGTCGCGAGATCTTGCAGGATTGCGCCAGCCGCGTCCACCGCTGCGCCGGCCGGCAGCGCACGGATCTGCGGGGCGAGCGCGGCGGCCCGCGCGGCGAGCTCGTGGGCGATCTCGAGGCTGCGGGGCAGGCCGAGCAGCGCCGGGTAGGTCGACTTGCCGTGCGCGGCGTCCTGGCCGGGCGCCTTGCCGAGCTCCTGGGCGGTGCCGGTCACGTCGAGGCAGTCGTCGGCGATCTGGAACGCGCGCCCGATCGCGAGGCCGTAGTCGCGCAGGGCCGGCCAGCGACCCCGGTCGCCGCCGCCGGCGAGCATGCCGACCTCCAGGCTCGCCACGATCAGCGCGCCGGTCTTGCGGTCGTGGATGCCCTCCAGCCGGGGCAGCGTCACCGCAGCACCGAGGTCCTCGGCCTCCAGGTCGAGCACCTGCCCACCGACCATGCCGCGGCTGCCAGCGGCCCGCGCCAGCGCGGCGGCCGCGTCGCCGCCCGCGGTCGCGACCGCCTCGAAGGCGAGGGTCAGCAGCGCGTCGCCGGCCAGCACCGCGAGGGCGTCGCCGTAGACGACGTGGCAGGTCGGCCGGCCGCGGCGCAGCGCGTCGTCGTCCATGCACGGCAGGTCGTCGTGCACGAGGCTGTAGGTGTGCAGCAGCTCGAGAGCGGCGGCCGCCGGCAACGCCTGCTCGACGTCGCCGTCGGTCGCGCGCGCGGCGAGCAGCGCGAGCATCGGCCGCAGCCGCTTGCCGCCCGGGAACATCGTGTAGCGCATCGCCTCGTGCAGCCGCGCGGGCAGCTCGTCGGCGGGCGGCAGCCACGCGCCGAGCTCGGCCTCCACCCGGGGGCGCCACTCCGCGCAGAACGCCTCGAAGGAGCCGCGCCCGGTCGCCGCCGGCACGGCGTCTCCGGACCCCGACCCCGGGTCACCACCGCTGGACCGGACCGCTCCGCTCGTCGTCGCTCCGCTCATCGCCGCTCGACCGATCGCTTCTCGTCGGGTCACTTCCCGTCGGTTCGCCGCTCCACCATGCCGAGCATCAGCTCGATCGCCCGGCTCGGCGTCACGCCGGGCAGCAGGATGCGGTACCCCGGACTCCGGAATGGTGGTGTCGCCGCCGCGCCGGTGCAAGACACCGCCGCGCAGCAGCAGCGAGACGATGCCGGCGTCGACGTCGACCTCGATCGCGAGCCGCTCGGCCTCGGCGGTCTGCTCGAGCAGCTGACCGGCGCCGAACGCGAGCAGCAGCGCCTGCCGCAGGTTGCCGTCCTCGAGCCCCCGGTAGCGCCGCAGCGTCCAGCGCACGTCGGTGCCCGCCTCGGCGAGCACGTTGCCGACCCGCTCGAGCCAGCCGGCGTAGGTGAACGGATCGAGCCGCGGCGCGGACGGCGCGGCCTCCGGATCGCTCGGATACGCGCCGCTCGCCGCGACCAGGAACGGCAGCCGCGCCTCCCAGGTCGGCCCGTCGACGCGGGCCAGCTCGATGCGCAGCCCGTCCGCGGGCAGGTCGCTCGCGGTGCCGTCGCGCAGCACCACGCCGTCGGTCAGCACCAGCGCGAGCACGCCGAGCGCGCGGTCGAGCTCGAGTCGCATCGCCGCAGCGCGATAGAAGGTCGTCGACAGCCCGTCGGGCGCGCGCTCGATCAGCTCGACGTCGCGCAGCGCGGCCGCCTCGATCGCGGTCGCGAAAGCGACCCAGAGGCCGTCGTGCCCGTCCTGCCGCAGCAGCTCGTGGAGCGTCTGGATCGCGGCGCGAACCCCGCTCGGCATCCCGCGCTGCGCGGTGCGCCGCGCGGCGTCCTGCTCGTCGCGCAGCCGGGCGAATTCCGCGACGCGCGCCGCCAGCGTGGCGTTGACGGTCTCGACCTGCCGCAGCGCGCTCGCCAGCTCGCCCTCCAGGAACGCGATCCGCTCGGCGTCGCGCCGGGCGCGCTCGGCGGCGGTCGCCGCGGCGTCCGCCGCATCGCGAGCGCTCCCCATGCGCGCCGCCTCCAGCCGCCGCGCGCGTTCGCCGAGCCGCGCGGCCTCGCTGCGCTGCCACGCGGCGAGCGCGCCGAGCGCGAGCACGGCGGGCAGGCTCAGTGCGAGGAGGGCCGTGGTGCGGCGCATCGGGTGGGGTTCGACGCGCGCGGCGCGGCGATCTTCCCGGAACGGGGTGGCCGGCGCGTGGCGGCCTGCTCGCCGCCGTGCGCCACGACCGTCAGCGCCAGATCTTCGGGTCGTTCTTGTTGTCGTTCCACCACGCCTGCCAGTCGACGGCGGTGCGCTTCTGCACGCCGCTCAATGCGGCCAGCGTCTCGTTCCACGGCACCGCGATCGCGCTGAGCGTCGCCTTGCGGGTCGCGATCAGCGAGCTGCCGGCGTCGGCGCCCGCATTGGCCTCGCCCTCGATCTTCGCGTAGTCGATCAGCAGCGTGCTGAAGATGTCGTGGCGCACGCGGCCCTTCGCATCCGCGAAATGGCGTAGCGCGTGACCGGCCGCGCGCTTCATCTGGTCGATCGGGCTCCGCACGGCGACGTCGAGCAGGAACTCGATCTGCCGCTCGTCCTTGGTCACGCCGATCGCCTCGAGGATCTTCTCGCGCACCGCGATCCACTCGTCCTCGGTGAACGGCTTGCGGTCGTACACCTTGACCAGCAGGGCGGACGCGCGGGTGCCGCCGATCGTCCCGAGCGCGGCGATGGTCTGCTCGTACAGCTCGGGCTTCTCCGGGTCGTCCTTGCGCGGCACGAACACGAGCTCGAGCGCCTTCAGGACGTCGCGCTGGTCGCGCTCGTGCATGTCGGCGTAGCCGCGCGCGAGCTCGGTGATCAGGCCGGCCGCCTCGGCGTCGTGCTCACCCCGCTTGTCCTTCAGCGCGGTCTCGAGCTGATCGATCTTCTTCGCGACCTCGGGGTCGGGCTTCTTCGGCGGGTCCTGCGCGAGCGCGGGCGACGCGAGCGCGGCGAGCAGCGCGAGGACGAGCTGGGTTCGGTGGATGCGCATCATGTCGGTTGCCTGCGGTGTGGTCGGTGCGGCGGGCGGTCATCAGGATGATCGGCTGCGAGGGCTCGCAACCGGAGCTGCCGCAGTGGCGGGCCGGTCGCGACGGCGCGGTCCGACGGGCAGCTCTGGCCCGCCCGCGTTCGTCGTCGACCCCCCGCCACCCGATCCCCATGTTCCCCCACGCCCGCGGTCACGGCCAGTAGCCGGCGGCGATCCGCCGCGCGGTGGACTGGATGCGATCGATCGGTGCGAGGTGCCAGCGCGAGGCGCGGGCGAAGGTTGCGAGGGCCGGGTCGCGGCGCAGCGCGTCATTCAATCGACGTGCCAGCTCCGCGAAGCCCCGTGCGTGCGGAGATCCGCCCGGCTCGCGGCCCAGGAAGCCCGCGACGTGCGCGAGCACGACGCGCGGGTGGCGACCGAACGCCAGCGCGGCGAGCTCGGCGCGCCCCTCCATCTCGGATTCGACCGCCAGGGGGCCGAACCCGTTGCGTAGCAGCAGCGCGAACACCGACCACAGGTTCCGCTCCGGCGGCAGGAAGCGGAACGAGTCGGTCAGGTGCGCGCGCTCGTGCCACCGGATCGTGTCGAGCACGGCGTCGAGCATGGCGCTGTCCTCGACGGGGGACAGTGCCGCGAGCCGCCACGCAGCGTCGACCGGGTCGAGCGCGGCGGCGTCGTCGGGGAGCGGGTCGTCGAGCAGGGCCCCGCCGTCCTCTCGCACCGTGCGACGCCGCCCGACGAGGTCGGCTGCCCACTGCTTCGCAGCGTCGAGATCGACGAGGTAGTGGTCGAGCAGCGCGACCCCGGCGAGGTCGCCGCCGAGCAGGCCCTGGACGCCGTCGACCGAGCGGTCCTCGCCGATCACCTCGCGCGCGCGTCCCGGCAGCCGCAGCGGGCCGGTCGTCTCCGGGGGGCCGTCGCCGTCGTCGAGATCGCGCAGCGACAGGCGCGTCAACAGCATGCCCTCGGGCGGCTGCCCCGACCGGCTGCCGAGCACGAGGTGTCGATTGCGCGCGCGGAACCACGCCGGCAGGCCGGGGCCGAACGGATCGACGAGCCGGCCGACGAACGGCACCTCGTAGCACCGCACGTCGCCGACCACGTCGGCGCCGAGCACGCGCGCCGACACCTCGCGCAGGTCGGCGAGCAGGCGCTCGAGCGTGCCGTCGGGATCCGTGCGCGCCTCGCGCAGCGCCTGCTGCAGCGCGCGCTCGAACGCGAGCTCGCGGCGCAGCTCGTCGCGCAGGTCCGCGACCACCGGCTCGGCGCAGCGCTCGGCGGCGAGGCTCGCGACCAGCTCGGCCTCGACCGGCAGGCCGCAGTCGCGCAGCGCCCGCGCCAGGCCGAGCGCCAGGTCCGGCGCGCCGAACGGATCGTCGACCGCGCTCCACGGCCCGCTCCACAGCGCCTGCCAGAGGCCGCGCAGCTGGTTGCTCTCGTCGGCGAGCAGCGCGGCCGGCACCTGCGCCCGCAGCGCGGCGGCGAACCCCCGCCAGTCGCCGCAGGCGAGCGCGAGCCGGCGCCCGCGGCGCTGCAGCGCCGGATCGTCGGCCGCGCCCGCCGACGTCAGCGCCGCGCGCGCGAGCGGCAGGTGACCGGCGCGCTGTGCGAGCTCGCACACCGTCGCCGCACCGGCGGCGTCGGCACACAGATCGCGCAGCGCGGCCGGGTCCGCGAGCAGCACCGCGAACAGCCGGTCGGTCTGCGGGCGGTCGAGCCCGGCCGCCACCAGCAGCGCGAGCAGGCGGCGCACGCCGGCGTCGAACGGCCGCGCGCGCAGCGCGACGAGCAGCGCGTCGAACGCCTCGCGCTGGCGGCCCGCCGCCGCGTGCGTCTCGGCGGCGCCGAGCGCCGCCACGCCCGGCAGCTCGTCGGCCGCGTCGAGGTCCGCGTAGATCCGCAGCGCGTCGTCCTCGCGCTCGGCGCGGCGCAGCGCGTAGGCGTAGCCGACGCCGACCAGCGGGTGCCCCGCGGTGCGCCGGTACAGCGCATCGTAGATCGCGATCGCCCGCTCGGGATCGTCGTTGCGGTGGGCGAACGCGAGCCCGAGCCAGCCCCAGAACGATGCCGGGTCGCGCCGCACGGCAGCGGCGAACAGCTCGCGCCGCGCGGCATCGTCGCGGCCGGCGACGCGACCCCGCAGATACAGGGCACGGGCATCGCCCTGCCAGTCGGCGACGCGCTGCTCGGCCTCGACGGCGACGCGACCGAGGCGGCCCCGCTCGCGCAGCAGGTCCTGCCGCAGCCGCTGCGCGTCGACGTGGCGAGGATGCGTCGCGAGCACCGCGTCGGCGCCCGCGAGCGCCTCGCGGGCCCGGCCGCGGTCGGCCAACGCGCGCGCGGCCAGGATCGCCCGATCGGGCTCCGACCGCGACCACGGCACGTCCGTCAGCCGGGCCGGCAGCGGCGGCGAGGGCGCGGCAGCACAGCCGCCGAGGCTGGCGAGCACCGCGAGCGACGACACGGTCGAGACGCGCATGGCGCGGTCTTACGGGGCGCGCCGCGCCGGGAAAAGGAAGCGTCCGCGGTGGCGCGTGGCACCGCGGACGTCCGCTCCCCGCCACCTCCCCCAAGGCTGTCGGCGAGCGATCGCGCCCGTCGCGCCGGACCCCCCGATCCGGCGCGACGCCGGCGCCGGCCCCATCCTCCCGCACGGCCGGCACACGCTGGACCCGGTCCCCCGACACAGGTCCCGTCGCGACAAAGAGCGCCGGCCGCGAGGCCGGACTCCCGAGGCATCGGCCGCCGGTGACCCGCGCTTGAGGTGGCGCGCCGGGCGCCGGTGGCACCGGCCGGTCGGCGCCGCGCGATCAGCCCGCGCGGGCGGCGCGGCGGATCGCGAGCAGCTCCTTCATCACGGTGCCGAGCTCGACGCTCGCCGCGACGCCGCCGAACGCGTCGTGCAGCCGCTGGTAGAGCGCGAACAGGCGCCCGAGCACCACGGCGCGCGCGGGGTCGGGGCGGACGACGCGCAGCGGCGCCGGGCACATCGCGCGCTGGGCTGCCGCGGTATCGGCGAAGCGCCCCGCCGCGACCGCACCGACGATCGCCGCACCGAGCGCACAGGTCTCCGCCGAGCCCGCGACGTGCAGCTCCCGGTCCAGCACGTCCGCGTGCGTCTGCACGACCAGCGCGCTGCGCCGCGCGATGCCGCCGCAGGCGATGACGCGCTCGACCGGCACGCCGCCGGCGACGATCCGCTCGATGATCGTGCGCGCGCCGAACGCGGTCGCCTCCACGAGCGCGCGGAACAGCTCTGCCGGCGACGTCTGCAGGTTGAGGCCGACGACCAGCCCCGACAGCTCCGGATCGACGAGCACGCAGCGATTGCCATTGGCCCAATCCAATGCGAGCAGTCCACTGGAGCCGACCTGCAATGCGGACGCGTCGCGCTCGAGCTCGCCCACCGGCCGGTCACCGCACAGCCGCGCACACCACGCATAGAGATCGCCGACCGCCGACTGGCCGGCCTCGATACCGACGTGGCCCGGCACGATCGAGCTCGGCGCGATGCCCGAGATGCCGTCGATGCGCGGCAGCGTGGTGCCCTCGACGATCGCCATGTCGCAGGTCGAGGTACCGAGCACCTTGACGAGGTCGCCCTGCCGGATGCCCGCGCCGACGGCGCCGAGGTGGGCGTCGATCGCGCCGACGGCGACCGGGATGCCCGCCGGCAGGCCGAACCGCATCGCGACGTCCGCGCACAGGGACCCGGCCTGCCGATCCGCCGCGAAGGCCTCCGTATAGAGCCGCTCGCGCAACGCCGCGAGCCGCGGGTCGAGGCCGGCGAGGAACTCGGCATCGGGCAGCCCGCCCCAGGCGACGGCGAACATCGCCTTGTGGCCCGCCGCGCAGATGCTGCGGCGGATCCGCCGCGGCTCGCGCGCGCCGCACAGCCAGGCCGTCACATAATCGCACTCCTCGACCCAGCTGTGCGCGGCGGCGAAGACCTCCGGATCGCTGCGAGCACAACGCAGCACCTTGGCCCAGAACCACTCCGACGAGTAGACACCGCCACAGCGCGCGAGGTACTCGGGCCGCAGCGCGCGCGCCCGCTCGGTGATCTCGCGCGCCTCGGCGGCCGCCGTGTGGTCCTTCCACAGCCACGCGAACGCCGCGAGACGGTCAGCGAAGCGCGGGTCGGCGGCGAGCGTCTCGCCGCGGGCGTTGACCGGCAGTGGCGTGCTCGCGGTCGCGTCGACACCGATGCCGACGATGCGCTCCACCGCGAAGCCGCGTTGTCCCGATGCGGTACCGATCGCCTCCCGCACGGCGACGCACAACGCGGCGAGCCAGGCGCGCGGATCCTGTCGCGCGAGCTCGGGCTCCGCATGGTCGCTCAGCACCCCGTCGCGCCCGCCGGCGAACGCCGCAGTCGCGGTCCCGGCCTCCGCACCGTCCTCGCAGCGCACGAACGTCGCCCGCGCCGAGCTGGTTCCGAGATCGAGACCGAGTGCGAACGTCGATTGGGTCATGGCGAGGAGCCCGCGCGGACGGGTGCGCGCAGTATAGGCGGAGGTCCACGCACGCCCGCCGTCGAGCGATCCGCTCCCCGCTGCTGGGGAATTTCCCGGGTCGCTGCCCACCGCGACACGTGGCATGAATCATTGGCTACACTCGTTCGCGCTCGTTCGATCCCCCCAGCAACAGGAGCACTCCCGATGCGCACACTCTCCTTGCTCGCCGCGTCCGTCCTCGTCGCCCCGCTGTGCGGCCAGGTGTTCACCGACGACTTCAACAGCTACCCGAACGGCCCGCTGCTCGCGGGCTCGGGCTGGACGCCGCAGACCGGCACCTTCCAGGTGCAGAGCGGCCGCCTGTCGGCGACCTCCGGAGGCGTCTGGGCCTACATCACGAAGGACGGCTTCACACCCACCGACTGCGTGCTCGACGGCACGTTCTACTACAGCACCGCCAGCGCCGTCCAGTTCGCCGGCCTGACCGCGCGCTTCACCAGCGCGACGGCCGGCCTCCTGATGACGAAGATCCAGAACAATGGCGGCACGGCCGACTTCGACCGCTGCTTCGCCTACAACCGCCCCGGCAGCTCGACCTACGGCGACATCCCGGGCGGCACGCTGATGGCGCAATGCCGGATGATCGTGCTCGACGGCTCGTTCTACATGGAGGTCGACTCCGACATGGACGGGCTGTTCGACAACCTGACGATCACCAACACCGCCGCGTTCCTCACCGCGGGCGGGATCGGCATGAACGGCTACCAGACCAGCGAGATGGACGACTTCGAGTTCTTCGACGCCGTCCTGATGCCGGCGCCCGGCGCGGTCCCGCAGATCGGCACGAGCTACACGCTCGAGCTCGACTCGACGACGCCGAACCTGCCGTACCTCGGCATCCTGTCCGGTGGCAACAGCGGCCTGCCGCTCGGCGACGGCCGCAAGATCCCGCTGACCCCCGACGCCGTGTTCCTCGCCACCGCGGGCGCCGGCTCGATCGGCCTCGCCGGCCTGACCGACGCCGGCGGCGATGCGACGACCGCGATCCCGATCCCGGCGATCCCGGCGCTGGTCGGCGTCCGTCTCTATGCGGGCTTCATCACGATCGACGGCGTCAGCTGGCTCGGCATCGGCAACATCTCGAACGAGCACGGCTTCGTCATCCAGCCGTGACGCCGCGGCGCGCTCAGCGCCGGCTGCGGAAGTCGAGGTCGAGGAGCTGCTCCGCGACCTCGACTGCGTCGAGGTCCAGCACGCTCGTCGTCACGCCCCGGGCGTCGACGAGCTCGCGCCGGAACGGGATGGCGACGCCGTTCCGGACCACGCGCCAGTCGCTGAAGCGGACGCGCGTCGGCCGCTGCGCGGCGAGCCGGTAGATCAGCTCGCTCGGCCGCAGCGAGTCGGCCGCGCACACGAGCGTGAAGCGCGCGTCCTCCCAGGCCGCGCGCTCCGCGCCGACCGGCCGCAGCTCGAACGCGACGAGCGGAGCGTCGACGGCCCCCTCGCTGCGCCGGTCGACGATCTCGAAGCGCGTCGCGTCGGCGAAGCAGAACGGTGCGCGCAGCAGCAGGCCGAGCACCTCGAGCTCGCCGCGCGCGGCAGCGGCGAGGCTCGCCATCGGCAGGCCGTGCAGCTCGGCGAACACGCTCTCGCCGTCGCGCCCCACCACGCGGCGATCCGGCAACGTCAGCCGATCGCGCCGCGGCGCCGTGAGGTCCGCCAGGTGCTCGAACTCGCGCCGGCCGAGCTCCGCACCGCGCTCGGGATCGAGCACGCGCAGCGTGCAGCGCGCGCGGAGGCCGCCGAGCCCCGCGAACGCGGCGGGGCTCCCGATGCGCTGCCACAGCGGTGCCAGTGCGGCCGCCGCGTCGAGCACCGCGGTCGCCGCCTCGCTCGCCCGCCGCTCGGCGGGTGCCGCGGGCGGCTCGGCGACCGCCGGCGGATCGACGACCGCCGGCGCACGCAGCGCGGCCGCCGGGGTCGGCGCGGGCGGCGTCGACCCGCCCGGCGCGAACACCGGCCAGCCGTCCTGGTCGACGCCCACCACGCGCGGCACCGGTGAGCGCCCTGCAGCCGGATCGCCCGGCTGCTGCGGAGCGACCGGCGCTTGCGCGAGCGCCGCCGCGCCGAGCAGCGAGACCGTGACGAGCTCGCGGAGTGCACCCATGTCCATCCGCTCCCATCGGCCGGACGGCCGCCACCGCCTGAGTCGAGAGCCCCCTCGCGGTCGGCGCCGCCCAGCGCTCCAATCCGACCATGCCGCCGAACCGCTCCTCGCGCGCCACGCGGGTCCGCCCGCTCCGCCTTGCCGGCACGGCGCTCGCCATCGCTCTCGCGGCCTGCGCGGGCGGGCCCGCTCCGGCTCCGCTGGCGGGCGGCGCGCCGCCGGCCGGCGGCGGTGTGGCCCGCCCGCCGGTGACCCCGCTGCTGCTGCTGCCCGCCGGCGCGATCGTCGCACTCGAGCGCTGCACGGTGGTCGTGCCGGCCGACGGCCGCGACGTCGACACGCTCGTCGTCGACGGCCTGTTGCGCGAGGCGCTGCGGCAGAGTCCGTTCTTCGACGTCGCCGCCGGCGCCGAGCGCGCGCCGGCGCCGGCGGTCCGCGTGGTCCCGCAGGTCGATGCCGCGGCGCGCAGCTTGACCTTGACGGCTGCGACCGAGGCGTCCGCGCCGCTGCCGTTGTGCGCCGTCGGCTTCGCCGATCGGCCGCTCGCGGCGGCGATCGACGACGCCGCGCTGCTCGCGCGCGAGCGCCTCGGCGAGCGCCCGGCCGAGCCGCCCGCCCCCGTCGCGCAGATCTACAGCGCGTCCGAGCCCTGCGTCCGCGCGCTCGAGGAGGCGCAGCGCGACGAGAGCCGCGGCCTGCCCGACGCCGGCCGCGAGCGGATCGACCGCGCGTTGCGCAGCGATCCCGGCTGCGCGCTCGCGCTGCTCGCGCGCGGCCACGCGCAGCTCGACGCGCAGGACCTCGCCGGCGCCGAGCGGACCGCGACGCAGACGCTGGCGCTGCTCGACGGCCGACTGTCGCCGACGACGCGGCACCGGCTCGCCCGCCTGCTGCTGCTGGCGCGCGCCGGCGGGCAGGCCGCCCGCGCCGAGCGCGACCGCGCGGCCCGCACCGACGAGCAGCTCCTCGCGCTCGGCGACGTCGCTCGGCGTGAGCGTCCGTTCGACCCGCACGCGGAGCTGACCCGCGGCCTCGCGCTGACCTACCTCGGGCGCTTCGCCGACGCTGCCGACACCCTCCGCGCGCTGCGCGCGCGCTGGCCGGACGTACCGCAGATCGGCTACCACCTGTGCTTCGCGGAGCTCGGCGTCGGCGACGCCCGCGCGGCGCTCGACGCGATCGAGCGCGAGCAGCGCCGGCTGCCGTCGTCCCGCACGCTGCTGCCGCACGCCCTGGCGTTGTACCACGCCGGGCTGCACGACGACCTCGCCGAGCTGCTCGAGCGCACCGAGGCCCGCACGCCGTCCGACTCGCCGCTGCGCCACGAGGCGCTGCGCATGCGCGCGGCCCACGCGATCCTGGCCGGTGACGCGGACGCCGCCGCCACGCGGCTGCTCGAGGACCTCGAGTGGCTCCGCGCCCGACCGTCGCAGCTCGGCCTGCGCGCCGACGAGCTGGTCGAAGCCGGCGAGAGCCTGTGTGAGCTGGGCTTCACCGAAGCGCTCGCGCGACGGCTGCCCGCGTTCGCGGAGCTCCCCGAGCTCGCGGCCACCGCCCGCCTCGCGCTGACCTACCTGCAAGGGCTGTGCGACGTCGAGCGCGGCGGCGACGTGCTCGCGGTCGCGGTCGCGACGCTGGAGCAGGCCGACGCGACCGCGCGCGCCGCGCGCCTGCGCGGGGTCGCGGCCCAGCGGCACGGCGACATCGCGGTCGCGGCGCGCGAGCTCGCGACGGCGCTGCGGCTGTCCGACGAGCCGATCACGCGCGCCCGCTTCGCGCAGCTGCTCCGCCAGCTCGGCCGCACCGACGAGGCGCGCGCGCTGCTGGCCGAGACGCGCGAGCGCCTGCTCGCGCTCGACCTGCGACGACCGCTGCGCCACCCGTTGCTGGCCCCGGGCCGCGCGCTGGCGTGGCTCGCGGCGACCGCGGCTCGCGACCCGTGAGCCGGGTCAGCCGCGCAACAGCAGCGCGCAATCACCGGCGAGCCGCATTCCCGCAGCCTCGTATGCGCGCCGGGCGGGTGCATTGTCCTCGGCACAATGCAGGGACACGATCGGGTGCTCCGCGCCGAACCAGGCTCCGACCGTGGCGACGAGCCCCGTCGCGAGGCCCTGGCCGCGCGCCTCGGGCAGGGTGTAGACGCCCTCGATGACGGCGCCGGCCGAACCGCGGCTGCCGACGTCGAGCTTGCACAGCGGCTCACCGGGTGGACCGATCACGAAGGTCCGGTGCTCGCGGATCCGGCGCCGCACGCTGTCGCGCAGCCAGCCGCGGTGCACGCGCCACGCGGCGACGTTCAGGTCGCTCTGATTGAGCTCCAACGCCGCGTGCACCAGCGCCCGCACGTCCTGCCGCTGCGCCGCGCGCACGTCGTCGCGCAGGTGCTCGCGGCACACCTGCGTGGCGTCGAAGCCGTAGTAGACCTGGGTGCGGTGCACGAGCGTCGGGCGGTCGCCGCAGCGGGCGAGCTCGGCGACGACGTCGGCCGGGCCGAGCGCGATGCGCCACGCCGACCACCGCGCGACGATCGCGCGGGCGAAGTCGAGCGCGTCGTCGCCGCCGAAGCCGGGCCCCGCGATCACGACGAGGTTGCCGCGCCGGCCCTGCCAGGCGACCGCGCCGAGCGCACCGCTGCCCGCGAGGCTCTCGGCGCCGAGCAGGTCGTCGTCGCCGCCGGCGTCGAGGGCGTTGCGCAGGTAGACCCCGTGCAGGCCAGCGGCGCGCGCCAGCGCCAGGACCCGGCGGCGATCCGGGCCGCCGAGCTCCCGGAACAGGTTGGTGATCGTCGAGGTCACGCGGAACGCGTCACGATCCCCCGCTGTCGCGGCCCGGGCAAGCCCCGGGATCGCTCACAGCCGCAACGCCGCCGGCTCGAGCACCGGCGCGTCGCAGGTGCCGCGGCGGCAGACGAACGCCGCCGCCCGACCGTCGACCGGCGCCTTGCCGGCGAACACCTCGGACAGCTCGGCGAGCGCGGTCGCGTGCCGGGGCCACAGCGGTGCGACGACCACGTGCGGCGGCCAGGCACGCCACGCGGTCGCGAGCATCGTGCGGGCGTCGCCGTCGTCGGCCGAGCGCGCGGCGACCACGACCTCGCGGACGTCGGCCAGCGCGAGGTCGACCGCCAGCATGAGGCCGGGGCAGCCGATCGGGGCGCGCTGCACGAACGCGTGATGCGCGCGCAGCGCCCGCACCCCGCGCTCCCACAGCGCCTCGTCACCGAGCAGCAGCGCCCCGCGCAGGTGGGCGAGCACCGCCATCGCGATGCCCGACGGCTGCGACGACTCCTGCACCGCCTTCGCGCGCGCGATCAGCGCCTCGTGGTCGTCCGCCGTGAAGAAGAAGCTGCCGTCGCCGTCGTCGCCGAAGTGCGCGTCGATCGTCGCGAGCAGCGCGCGGCCGGCGGCGAGCCAGCGCGGGTCACCGTCGCACTCGAACAGCCGGAGCACGGCGTCCGCGACGTAGGCGTGGTCCTCCAGGTAGCCCGGCAGCTGCGCGCGCCCCTGCCGCCACGTCCGCAGCAGCCGGCCGTCGTCACGCCGCATCGAACCCAGCACGAAGTCGGCGGCACCCTGCGCCGCCGCGAGGTAGCGCGCGTCGCCGGTCGCGCGGTAGCCGGCACACAGCGCGCTGATCGCCATGCCGTTCCACGCCGCGAGCACCTTGTCGTCGGTCGCGGGCGGCACGCGCCGGCCGCGCGCCGCGTACAGGATCGCTCGCGCCCGGTCGATGCGCGCCGCGACGTCCGCGGGCTCCGCGTCGAGCTCGGCGGCCACCTCGTCGATGGTCCGCACGATCCGCAGGATGCTGTGACCCTCCCAGTTGCCGTCGGCGCTGACGTCGTAGCGCAGCGCGAAGGCGCGCGCATCCTCGCCGCACAGCTCGGCGACCTCGGCCGCGGACCAGACGAAATAGCGACCCTCGACCCCCTCGCTGTCGGCGTCCGTCGTCGACCAGAAGCCACCGGCCGGATCGCGCATCTCGCGCACCAGGTAGTCGAGCGTCTCGCGGACGATGCGCAGGTACTCGAGGTCGCCGGTCGCGAACCAGGCATCGGCGTAGACCTGCGTCAGCAGCGCATTGTCGTACAGCATCTTCTCGAAGTGCGGCACCAACCACTCGCGGTCGACGCTGTAGCGGTGGAAGCCGCCCCCGAGCTGGTCGTAGATGCCACCGCGCGCCATCTCGTCGAGCGTCGTGGTCACCATGCGTAACGCGAGCTCGTCGCCGGTGCGCGCATGCTGCCGCAGCAGCGCCGCGAGCTGCGCCGCGTGCGGGAACTTCGGCGCGAAGCTGCCGCCACCGCCGAACCCGCCGCACACCTCGTCGAAGCTGTCGGCGCTCTGCGCGACGAGCGTGTCGAGATCGGCGAACGCGGGATCGTCCGGACTGCCGACCGGCGCGAGCACGTCGCGCAGGTGCGCCTTCACCTTCTCGGCGTTCTCGACGACCAGCTCGCGCCGATCGGTCCACAGCGCGTGCACGTGGCGCAGCACCCGGCGGAACGACGGCAGCCCGTGGCGGTCGTCCACCGGGAAGTAGGTGCCCGCGTAGAACGGCTTCAGGTCCGGCGTCAGCCACACCGACATCGGCCAGCCGCCGTGGCCGGTCATCGCCTGCACCGCCGCCATGTAGATCTCGTCGAGGTCGGGACGCTCCTCGCGATCGACCTTGATGCAGACGAACAGCTCGTTCATCAGCGCGGCGATCGCCTCGTCCTCGAAGCTCTCGCGCTCCATCACGTGGCACCAGTGGCAGGCCGCGTAGCCGATCGACAGGAAGATCGGCCTGTCCTCGCGCCGCGCCCGCGCCAGTGCCTCCTCGCCCCACGGATACCAGTCGACCGGATTGTGGCGGTGCTGCAGCAGGTACGGCGAGGTCGCGTCGGCGAGGCGGTTCACGGGCGTGGTCTCCTGGGGCGGCGGCAACGCTCCGGTCGGCTGCTGGCCGGCCGCGCCAGCGACGAGGCAGGTGGCGAGCGCCAGTGGGAACGGGCGGTGCGAGCGGAAGCGGGTGGGCATCGAGGCACCATGCTTCGGCTCTGCCGCCCTGCATGGCAACCACCGGTGCGACGTTCCGCGCCGCACGCCGCCGGGCTGCGCTATCCTTCAGGGCCGATGCCGCGCCGTCTCCTGACTCTCCGACTCGCGCTCACCACCGCCGGCCTCGCGGTCGGCCTCGGCTCCTGCGGCGGCGGCGGCGGCGGCGGCAGCAGCGGGCTGACGACGCCGGCGATCACGCTTCCCGACGCCGCGTTCGCCGCCGGTGCCGACACGCTCGAGATCCCGCTCCTGCTCGGCGAGCAGGGCACGCCACCGACGCTCGTGCAGTTCGACGTCGTCAGCGGCGACCCGCTGCGCATCGACTTCACCGCGCGGCTCGTCAACGCCGCGGCGCTGCCGACCGCCGAGGCGCACCTGGTCGCGCCGGGCCGGCTGCGCATCGCGCTCGGCGACGCGACCTCGCGCGACGGCGCGGCGCCGCTCCCGCGCGGCGCCGTCGCGCGCATCGAGCTACGCCGCGTGGACCCCGCCGCGACCGGGACCGTCGAGCTGCGCATCGAGTCGACGGTCGGCAGCGACGCCGGCGGCAGCACCGCGGACGTCGACGCGACCGGCGCGCGCGCCCGCGTCACGCTGTGATACCCGGACGGGGACGATACCCGGACGGGGACGATACCCGGACGGGGACGATACCCGGACGGGGACGATACGCGGACGGGGACGATACGCGGACGGGGACGATACGCGGACGGGGACGCGGCGACTGCGCCCCGCGGGGTCGTCCGCCGCCGGGCTGCCTACCGTCGCGCGCGGCGCGGGTGCCGCGCTCAGCTCCGCCAGCCGCGCAGCCGGCGCGCCGCGGCGCGCTCCGGGGTGCCGCGCGTCGCGTCCCCCTCCTCCTCGCTCTTGCCGCGCGCGGCGTCGATCCCCTCGGCCATCTCCTCCGACGGGTCGTGGCCGCCCTGCCGGAAGACCTCCCGCGTGTCGACGACGTCCTCGAGCGACACCACATCGACGTCGCCTCCGCCCGCCCGGTCGCGCTTGCGGAGCAGCTTGTCCCGCCTCTTGTCCTGCTTCTGCTTCGTGCGTTGACGCTTCTCGAACGAATCTCCCATTCCACCTCGGATCCGGGCCCACGGTCCGACACCGGCGATCCGGGCCCGAGTGGCCGCCGGGAGGATGACGGCGGCGCGCGCGAGCGCCGACACCACCCGTGAGCTGACGAGGGTAGCGTCCCGACGCGCGCACGACCACCCGCGCGGCCGGCGGAGGTGCGTCGTGAATTGCAGCAGCGCTCGCCCGCTGCGCGGGCCATCATCGGCGCAGAGCCATGACCGAGAGTCCACCTCCGAGCCCTCCCCCGCTGCCACCGGCCGGTCCACCACCACCGCCGCGGATCGCGCGGCGCGCCGGCCACCGCCACCGCCGCCGCCGCCGGGCCTTCGAGTTCGGCGAGGTCCTCGGCACGTCGTTCGGGCTGTGGCTGCGCCGGCTGCCGACGGTCGGCTTCGTCGCGACGATCGTGTTCGCGCCGGTGGTCGCCTTCAACGTGCTGCAGGCCGACATCGTCGAGCGGCTGACGGCCCCCGGCGCCCTGCTCGACTCCGTGCATTCCGCCAACGCCCTGCAGGTCGTCCAGATGGGCGGCAGCCTGCTGACCACGATCTGCTCGTTCGTGCTCGCGGCCGCGCTGACGCCCTTCGTGTTCGGCGTGCTGCGCCGCCGCAACGCCGCGCTCGGCAGCGCGCTCGGCGCAGGCCTCGGCCGGCTCGCACCGGTCCTGGTCCAGGCGCTCGTGATCGGCCTCGCGACGGTCGCATCCCTGTTCCTCGCGCTGCTGCCCGCGTTCGCGCTCGCCACCGGCGGCGCCGACGCTGCCGCTTGCATGCTGCCGCTGCTGTCACTGGGCGCGCTGGTTCTCATCTGCATCCTGCTGTGCGGCTGGTTCGTCAGCGCCCAGGCGGTCGTCGTCGAGCGCATCGGTCCGCTCGCCGGCCTGCGGCGCAGCTGGAGCCTGACGCGCGGCGCGCGCTGGCAGATCTTCGGCGTGGTGTTCGCGCTCCGCCTGCTCGAGAGCATGGTCGGCTTCGGCGCCGGTGCGCTGCTCGCCACCGTCGATCTGGAGCACTACCTGTGGCTCGCCGAGACCGTGCTGATCATCCTGGCGGCCTCGCTCGGCGCGGTCGTCAGCGTGGTCGCCTACCACGACCTGCGCGTGCAGAAGGAGGGCATCGATGCCGAGGAGCTCGCCGCGGTGTTCGACTGACCGGCGTGGCCAGCCGGGCTACTGCCGCTTCCGCTCCCGCGCCCGGCCGAGCGCCAGCTCGGTCTCGAGCCGCCCGCGCTGGGCCTGGTAGAACGCCTCGAGGAACGCCCGCGCGGCCCCGACGGCGCGCAGGTCGGCGTCGTGGCCGAGCTTCCGCGCGATCTTCCGCGCGACCTCGCGCAGCGTCGACGACTCCTGCCCGTGGTCGCGCAGCACGCGCTCGAGCACCTGCAGTTCGTAGATACCGTAGATGCCGAGCTGCGCCGGCGTGAACGCGAAGCGCGGTGCCGTCGCGCCGGCCCGCGCGACGCGCTCGGCCAGCTCGACCTCCAGGCTGCCGCGCTGCTCGCGCACTACCAGCGTGCCGGCGAGCAGGTCGCCGATGCGCCGGCGCCGCGCGTCGACCCACGGCACCACCAGGAACACCAGCAGCCACAGCATCGCGACGCCGCGCACCCAGCCCGGTCCGCTCGTCACGAACGTGTCCGGCTGCCCGATCGCGACGATCGGCAGCCACGTCTCGACCTCGCGGGTCAGGTTGCGCACGACGACCTGCAGCGGCCGCAGCGGCCCGCCGCGCGCGTCGACGACGCGCGTGCACACGAACCGTTTGCCCGGCGTGCGCCCGTTGCGGCGCAGCTCGAAGTACATGAACCAGCCGTTGCGCAAGGCGAACAGCACGAGCATCAGGAGCGCTTCACCGAGCGGGCCGCCGAGCCACGGCGCGAGGACCAGGCCGATCACGAACAGGATCGCGACGATGCGACCGAAGTCGGCGACCAGTCCGACGACGCGCTCCGCATACGACGCGATCGTCAGCACCAGCGGCACGCCCTCGGGCGTCGGTACCGCGACCGTCGTGCCGATCCGCAGATCGCCTTCGAAGCGTCGGCTCGTGACGATCGTCACGCGGCCCCCTCGCCCGCCGTCCGGCGCGGCCACAGGAAGTAGCAGCCCCAGAACGCCGCCGTCGCGGCGGCCACCGCGTAGCGCACGGCCACCTCGTGCACGAGCTGCCGGAAGAAGCCCTCGAGCAGCGCGGCGACCGCGAGCATGCCGACGCAGCCGAGCACGATGCGCGCCGCGTCGCCGCCGACCGCGCGCAGCGCACCGGCTCGGGTGCGCTGCCCGGGCATCAGCACCGCGCGGCCCTGCAGCAGCCCGGCGCCACCGCACAGGACGATCGCGAGCAGCTCGGTGACGCCGTGCGGGAGCACCCAGCCCCAGAAGTCGACGCCGAGCCCGCGCAGGTGGAACAAGGCCGCCATCGCGCCGAGCAACGTGCCGTTGAACAGCAGCAGCAGGAGGGTCGGCACTCCCGCCGCGAAGCCGAGCGCGAAGCACAGGATGCCGACCTGCGCATTGTTCTGGAACAGGAAGCTCGCGAACCGCGTGAGCCCGTCCACGGCGCTCGCGTCGCGAGCATAGAGCCCGGCGCGCAGCGACTCGACGCTCGCCGACGCGTCGCGACCCTGTGCCATACCGGGGTCCACGAGCAGGTCGTAGTTGGCGAGGTCCTGCACCACGGCGACGAAACCGATCGCGACGCCGAGCACCACCGTCGCCAGCGCGACCAGCACCGGCCCGGCCGAGCGGCGCACGGCCGCGGCGAAGCCGGCGGTCCAGAACGCGACGAAGGCCCGCCACGGGTCCGACGGCGTCGCGTGCACGCAGAAGTGCGACCGCGCGGTCAGCGCCTCGAGGTACTCGAGCAGGCTGCGGTCGAGCGAGATCGCGCGGGCGACGCTGAGCGACGACACCGCGGCCCGGTGCAGCGTCGGCAGCTCGACCAGCTCGCTCTCGCCGAGGCTGTCGATGCCGTCCCGCTCGATGCGCCCCACCAGCCGTTCGAGCCGCTGCCACGATGCCTCCCGGTCGCGGCGGAACGCGACGCTGCGCAGGCGGCGCACCGCGCCGTCGGCGACCTCGACCACCGCGCGGCCCGCGGCCATCAGACGAGCTCCCGGCGCTTGGCCCGCAGGTAGCGCTCGAGCAGGCGGTCGGTCGCGTCGCGCGGGCCGGCGTCGATCACGTCGACGCCGCTGCGGCGCAGCCGCTCGAACACCACCTCGCGCTCGCGGCGCAGGCCGGCGGCGACGACCGCGCGGTGCACGTCCGTCAGCCGCTCGGGGGTGCCGAGCTCGCGCGCCTCGAGCTGCGGATCGCGCACGGCGACGAACACGACCAGGTGTCGGCGCGCGAGCCGGTCGAGGTGGTCGAGCAGCAGCTCGGCGGTCACCGCGTCCGCGAACTCGGTGAACACGACGATCAGCGAGCGACGCCGCAGGCGCCGGGTCAGCTCGAGCACGCCGAGCGCGTAGTTGCTCTCGGCGACCCCGTAGTCGATCGCCGCGGTGCGGCTGCGCAGCCGGCCGAACGCGCGCACGCCGCCCTGCGGCTCGACGTACAGCCGCGGCTCGGCATCGAACGCGTACAGCCCGACGCGGTCGCCGATCCGCAGGCACAGGAACGCGAGCGCGAGCGCCTGGCGGATCGCGTGGTCGACGCGCGGCACGCCGTCGATCGGGTCGCTCATCGTGCGCCCGCAGTCGATCGCGAGGACGACCTGGTGATTGCGCTCGACGCGGAAGCGCCGGCACAGGAGGCGCCGGTGGCGGGCGCTCGCCTTCCAGTCGACGCTGCGCAGATCGAAGCCCGGCACCCACGCGCGCAGCGAGTCGAACTCCGAGCCGTCGCCGAGCACTCGCTCGGGTGTGTGGCCGAAGCCGGCGCCGCGCATGCGGAACGCGATCGCGCGCGCCGCGCGGGCGTCGGGCACGACGGCCATGCGCAGCTCCGCGAGCGGCACGCGCCGCGCACGACCGACGAGACCGAGCGGGCCGTCCCACTCCAGCCACAATGCGGGGATCGCGTAGCTGCCGCGCCGCCGCGCCCGCAGCGGGAACTGCACCGCGCCACCGGGCGGCGCGACGTCGACGCTCGCCGGCACGGCCGGCTCGAGCCCGGCGTCCAGCTCGGGCAGCACGCGCAACCGCGCCCCGCGCGACCCGCGCACGTCGATCCGCACCGTGAGCACCGCCGGCTCGCCGATCTGGATCTCGGTCGGGACCTGTGCGGCGACGGTGATCGCGCGCGGCGACAGCGTGCGCAGCGCGTCGACGAGCAGCAGCGCGAGCGTCACCGCGACGATCAGCGCCCACGCGGGCCACAGCCACGCGTCGATCAACGCGGGCGCGAGCGCGAGCGGCAGGCCGGCGGCGAGGGCGGCGACGCTGCGGATCGTCAGGTGCATCGTGGCGGTGCGGTCGGTGGATCGCGCGACTCAGCGCGGCGCGGCGACCTGGCGGATGGTCTCGGCGAGGATGCCGGTGACGCTCGCCCCCTCGAGCTCGGCGCCGGGCGCGAGCACGAGCCGATGCGCGAGCACCGGCTCGAGAAGGTCCTGCACGTCGTCCGGCACTGCGTAGTCGCGCCCGCGCAACGCGGCGAGCGCGCGCGTCGCCAGGCACAGCATGTTGATCGCGCGCGGCGACGCACCGACCTCGAGGCCGTCGTGCTCGCGCGTGGCGCGCACGAGGTCGACGACGTAGGCGAGCAGCTCGTCGGCGAGCCGGAGCCCCGCGACGACGGCGCGCGCCGCAGTGATCCACGCGAGGTCCGCGACCGGCTCGAGCCCGGCGGTCGCGACGTCCGGCGTGCCGGCGACGTGGCCGTGGCGCCGCGCCATGTCGATCTCCTGCTCGCGCGTCGGGTAGTCGATCGCGATGCGCACGAGGAACCGGTCGAGCTGCGCCTCGGGCAGCGGGTAGGTGCCCTCCTGCTCGATCGGGTTCTGCGTGGCGACGACCATGAAGCCGTCGCCGAGCGCGTGCGTCGCGCCGTCGATCGTCACCTGCCGCTCCTGCATCGCCTGCAGCAGCGCGGCCTGCGTCTTCGGCGGCGTGCGGTTGATCTCGTCGGCGAGCAGCACCTGCGTGAAGATCGGCCCGCGCGTCAGCCGGAAGCTGTTCGACTGGAAGTCGAACAGGTTGGTGCCGGTGATGTCCCCCGGCATCAGGTCCGGCGTGAACTGGATGCGCCGGAAGTCGAGCGCGAGGGTCGCGGCGAACGCGCGCGCGAGCAGCGTCTTCGCGGTCCCCGGCATCCCTTCCAGCAGCGCGTGCCCCTCGGCGAGCAGCGCGACCAGCAGCAGCTCGATGGCCCGCTCCTGGCCGACGACGAGCCGGCCGATGCCCTCGCGCAGCACCGCGGTGCGGTCGCGGATCTCATGCAAGTCCATGCGTCATCTCCCGGCGCCAGCGGTCGACCGCGCGCGCCGCACTCAGAAAGCCTGTCTCGCGCCCGGCGCGGCGCCGGCGCGCCGCGACGATCGCGGCGCCGACGCGGTCGCGCACCGTCCCGAGCGTCGCGTCCGGCGCGATGCCGATCCGCGCCTCGATGCGCTCGAGCGCGCTGCGCCGCGCCTCGGCGTCCGCCGTCACATCGAGGTGGTGCGCCCGGGCGACGCGCCGCTCGGTCTGCTCCAGGTAGCGCGCCAGCACACTGTCGGTGTGGCCGCCGTGCGCGAGCAGGCGCGCGACCCCGTCGACGACGACCAGCGGCCCGCTGCCGAGCGCAGGTGGCTCCGGCCGGATCGCGCCGAACCGACGCATGCCGCACACGAGCCACGCGGCGATCGCGGCCACGCCGTGCGCGAACGCCAGCACGTTGGGGAAGCGGCCGAGCTTCGCCCAGAACGACCGGGCCGCCGCGTGTCCGTGCACGACCTCGTCGATCACGATGCGGCCACCGGGCGGCGCCAGCTCGTCGAACAGCTCGGCGACGAACTCGGCATTGCCGGGTCGACCGAGGCCGTGGTGCTGCAGCGGCTCCGGATCGGCGAGCACGTACAGCGGCCCGCCGCGCTCGCTCGGGCGCAGCGCGCGGCCGAGGAGCACGCCGTTGCGCCACGTCAGCCAACGGTCGACCGCGCCGCCGCGATCGACGATCAGCTGCGGGTGCACGATCGACGGTCGGGACACCCGCGCGCCGGCACCGGGGTCGATCGCGGCGTCGCTGCGGGCGACTTCGCAATCGAGATCGAGCGCGGCGAGCACGTCGCCGACCTCGTCGACCGTGCGCCACTCGACGCCGCCGACCCAGTCCGGGTGCTCGACGTCCGGCAGACCGATCAGCTTCGGCAGCACCACCAGGGTCCGTGCACCGCGCGCGATGCGCGCGCGGACCTCGTCGGCCTGCGGCTCGAGCAGCACGAGCAGGTCGCTCGCGTCGAAGCGCGCCGCCCGGCTGCGCGAGACGTCGACCTCGTGCCCGCGCTCGCGCAGGAACTCGACCAGCGCCGCGTAGCCGAGCGCGGAGCGGCTGAACGTGTCGTTCGCGTTGGACCGCACCGGCGGGTCCGGCTCGAGGAAGATCGCCGCGCCGACCGCGGTCAGCAGCGAGACCGCGCCGACCACCGCGACACCGACCGCGAAGCGGCGCGACCACCCCGCGCCGGACCGCGTCATCGCCGACCTCCCGGCGCCGGTCCGCGCAGCACCCGCAGCGCAGCCGAGCACGCGTCGTAGTCGCCCCGACCGACGGCGGCGCCGGCGAACGCCCCGCGCTCGACCGCGTCGACGAGCTGCGCGAGCAGCGCGCGCTCCGCAGCGGTCACGCGGGCGGTCGCCAGCAGCGTGCGGCTGGTCCGCCACGGCGCATCGTCGATCGCCCCGGCGCGGCGCAGCGCGGCGATGCCCTGCGCGAGCAGGACGCGCAGCGCCTCGAGGTAGCGACCCTCGGCGGCGAGCCGCTCGACCTCGGAGCTCGGCGCGAGCGCCTCGCCGACCCCGCCACCGGCACCGCCGCCCGGGCGGTCGCCCGGCGCGAGTGCGACGTCGCGGTGGGCGCGCTGCGCTCGCGCGATCGCCGCACCGACGAGCAGCACCACCGCCACGCCGAGGACGATCCACGCGACGGTGCCGAGCCCGTCGGCAGGTTCCCCCGCGCGCAGCGCGTCGCGCGCATTCGCATCGGCTCGCTCGCCGCCCAGGCCGGCGCGTCGCTCGTCGCGCGGCCGCGTCCCGGTCGCCCCGGGATCGCCGTCCGCCGGCTCCGGCTCGGCGGGCAGTCGCGTCTGCAAGCGCGGATCAGCGAGCACCCGCCGGGCGACCTCGGCGGGCGACTGCGCCCCCGCCGCGACGGCGACGAGGAGCACCGCGACGACTGCGCGACTCCAGGGCATCCCGCGCGGATCATGCCGCGCGGACCACCGACCCGCACGCCTGCTCCGGGGCGAATCGGTGCGGCCGCCGCGCAACGCTCCTCAACGGCGCTCGAGGAGCGGCGTGAAGTACCGGTAGTAGACCTCCAGCGACAGCACGGTCATCGCCGTCGTGAAGCAGGCGTCGTCGTCGCGATCGCCGGCGTACTGCTCCGCATAGGCGCCGATCGGCCGCCAGGAGCCGTCGCGGCGCTGCGCGTCGACGACGGTCTCCTGCAGCGCCCGGTTCCAGGTCGCCCACGCGTCGCCGCCCGCCAGGAAGGTCGCCAGCGTGCCGTAGTACCAGAAGTAGACGTTGCCCGCGCCCTGCAGCACGAACGCGTCGGTGCTCGGGCGGCGCCACGAACGCGGCCGGCGCTCCAGCGTGAACTGCAGCGCGGGCGCCAGCATCTCGTCGTCGAGCCCGTCGCCGAGCAGCAGCAGACAGAACACCGCGGCCGGCGTCGAGCCGGGCAGCGTGCGCCACGACGAGCGCAGCCGACCGGGCTCGCGCGAGTAGAGGAACACGCCCGACCGCGCGTCGAACATCCGGCGCAGGAACGTGCGCGCATCGCCGAGCACGCTCGGCGGCACCGCGATCCCGGACAGGCGCGCGGACTCGAGCGCCATGACCATCCAGGCGGTGATCGAGCTGCGCGCGTAGCCGTCCTCCGGCCGGAGCACCGGCGAGAAGTAGCCCCAGCCGCCGCGGCTGCGCGGGTCGGGACCCTGGTCCTGGCAATGCAGGATCCAGTCGACTGCGCGCTGCAGCGGGGCGCGGAGCTTCGGGTCGCGCGACATCGCGTGGCACTCGGCGAGGGCGTAGGTCGCGATGCCGTGGCTGTACGACGACGTGCGCCCGAAGTGGCCCGTCTCCGGGTCCTGCTCGGCGAGCAGCGCGTCGATGGCCCGCGCGACCACCACGCTGTGCTCGGTGCCCGACGCCGGCGTGTGTCCCGCACCCAGGAACGCCAGCACACACAATGCGGACTTGCCGACCTCGGTCTCGCCGTACTTCTCGTGCTCGTCGCGGCGCTGCCCCCACAATCCGTCCGCGCATTGGCGGTCGGCGAGGTACTCGAGCCCGGCGGCGACCGCCCGTTCGGTCGCGACATTGCCACCGAAGCGCTCGAGCGCCTCCGCCTTCCGCGGACCGAAGCGGTTCGCGTAGAGCTCGATCGGCGCGGCGTCCGCACGGGAGCGGGGCCCGGGTACCGCCACGGCCGCGAGTGGTGCGAGCGCGCTCGGCGGCGGCGACGAGCCCGCGGCGACAACGCCGAGGTCGGCGACCGCGCCGCGCGCGGGCGCCACCAGGGGCACCGGACCCGGCGGCTCGAGCGCGGGCAATGCGGCCGTCGCGACCGCCGCCCGGCCCGGCTCGTCGCGCGCGGCGCGCGCCGTGGCGGCGGGCGCATCGCGCAACGCTGCCGGACCGACTCCCGGCGGCGGCGCGGCCGCCGCCACGGCATCGCGCGGCCGTCCGGCGCGCGGGAGCGCGCCGGGGGGCTCCGCCACCACCGGCAGCGGCCCGTCGGTCGGCGCGGCGGCGGCGGCAGCGAAGTCCGCCACCGCCTGCGGGCCGACCGGTCGCCGCGGACCGTCGGGCGCCGTGTCGCGCGCCGCGAGCGGCGTCGACGCCAGCCCGGCGAGCGGCGCGGCGGTGACGGCCTCGCGCCGCCCGCCGCTCGCCTCCGCGGCGCTCCCGAGCGGCGGTGCATCGCGCAGCGCGGGGCCCTGCGGGGTCGACCGCTGCGCCGCCGCGACCACCGCGCGCACCGGAGCGCCGCGCGCAGTGGCCGTCGGCCCCACCGACTCCGCCGCCGGCAGCCCACCGAGCGCGCTGGCCGGCCGCTCGGCGTCCACCGTGCGGCCGTCCGCCGCGTCGGCGGCGCCCACCGCACGCGAGGGCACCGGCGCTTCGCTCGCCGCGCGCGGCCCGGTGCCGGCCGGCGTGACCCCGGCGCGCGCGACCGCCGCCCGGTCGGCTGCGCGGCGCGCTGCGCCGAGCGCCGCGGGCGCGTCGCCGAGCGTCGGCGCTCCCCGCGCGGACGCGAGCTGATGGGACGCCGCCGGCAGGTCGCGCCCCGCGCGCACCGCCGCGGACGGCACCGGCGCCGCCCGGCCGGACGAGGCCCCGGCCGGCAGCGCAGCGCCCGACCCGGGCGGCTCGATCCGCAGCGCCGCGACCGCCGCCGCGGGGGGGCGAGCCTCGCCCGCCGGCGCCGTCAGGGGCACCGCGCGCGCGCCGGGCGCCGGCGGCGGCGCCCCGGCGGCCGCGCGCGCCACCGCATCGCGCCCGGCCCGCGTCGGCGTGGCGACGACCGCATCCGCGAGACGGGCCCCGGCCGCATCGGCGAGCGCGCCGCCGGCCGGCAGCGCGGCCGCCGGGCGTGCGACGGCCGCCGGAACGGTCGGCTCCGCACCGCCACTACCCGCCGCCGGCAGCGCGCCGCCGGCCGGCGCGCGCAGGTCGAGCTGCGGCGCCGCGGTGCTCCGCTGCGCGCGCGCCGCCGGCGCGTCGGCGCGCGGCGTGCCGGCGGCCGCGCCGGCCGGGGCCGCGCCGGCGACCACGCGGATCGCGAGACGCTCGTCGCCCGGCGGCACCGGCAGCTCGCGCGTCATGATCGCGAGGCCGCCGAACCACAGCCAGGCGAGCAGGTGCAGCAGCGCCGACAGCAACAGACACCAGGTGACGATGTCGACGTGTCGCCAGCGCGCGCCGAGCCCGAGCAGCGCGCCGACCAGCACCGCGCACGCGAGGGCGATCCACAAGGCGCGCTCGATCGGGACCTGCGCAGGCCACCACGGGTGGACGAGCCGCGCGCGCGACTCGACCCACAGCGGGCGGTCGCCGCGGCTCTGCACGCAATGCAATGTGAAGCCATCGTCGCTCGGTGCGGGACCGCGCAATGCGGCGTCCGCCCCCGCGATCCCCGCGACGGGAACGGCGCCCCCGAGCGCGCCGCGGTGCCGTGTCGCACGATGCAATACGGGCTCACCACCGGCCGTCTGCCGCACGAACCACAGCGCCGCGCCGTCGGAGGCGAAGGCCGGATCGCGATCGATCGCGGGCGGCAGGCCGCGACGCACGCGCTCCGCCGCGGACGGTGCGCTCGGGTCGAGCGGCCGCGCCGGCTCCGCGCTCGTCAGGTCGGCGATCCACAGCTCACCGTTGCGGCCCTCGGCGACGCTGGCGAACCGCCGCACGAACGCCAGCTCGACGCCGTCCGGCGCGGGCGCCGGGTCGACCTCGTCGGCCGCCGTGTTCACGGTGTCGGGCAGCGGCCGCGGGGTCGCGAACCGCCCACCGCCCGCCGGCGGCGCCGCCCACAGATCGAAGCCGCCGCGGCCACCGGGCCGGTCCGATGCGAACAGCAGGCGCCCGGCGCGATCGAGCGACGGCGAGAAGTCGTGGCCGGGGCCGTCGATCAGCACGAGTGGCACCGGCTGCGCGCCGGGCAGGCGCGGATCGAACGCGACGAGCGTCGTGCGCCCGGCGTCGACGGCGCGGCCGTAGACGAGCCGGCCGTCCGGCAGCTCCTGCACGCGGCCGCGCACCGGTCCCGGCAGCTCGCACTGCGGCATCGCGCGATCCCACACGACCATCGGGGCGTCCGCCAGCGCGTCTGCGCGCCAGAGGACCTCACCGTCGGTGTGGAACACCGGCCGACCCGCGCGCAGGAGCGCGAGCCCGGCGACGGCGCCGAGCGCGAGCGTCGCGCACACGCCGATCCCGACCGCCCGCCAGCTGCCCGGGGCACCCATCGATCAGTCTCCCGAGCGCGCGCCACCCGCCGGCTCGGCCGCGATCGACACCCGCGTCAGCGACGCGCCGAGGCAGGCGTCGAACGCCTCGACGACGCGTCCGAGCTGGACGTGCGTGTCGCCGCGGATCAGCACCTCGCGGCCGTCCTGTCCGGCACGCTCGGCGACCGTGCGCAGCGCCTGCTGCAATCCCGCGAGCGTGATCTCGCGGCCGTCGAGCCGCAGCGTGCCGTCCGCCTGCACGTGGATCACCAGCAGGTCGTCGTCGCCCGGCTCGTCGCCGTGCGCCGCCTGCGGCAGCTCGAGGTCCATCTCGACCTCCTGGTCGGCGAAGGTCGTCGCGACCAGGAAGAACACCAGCAGCAGGAACACCACGTCGATCAGCGGCGTGAGGTTCGGCGCCTCCTCGCGGATGTCATCCAGCTCGAGCCGCACGGGCGTCCTCCTCGGCAGCGGCCGGCTCGACCGGCGCGTCCCGCTCGGTGTCGCGCACCGTCTCCGGGCGGTGCGCGATGACCTCGACGACCGGCGCCAGCTTCTCGTCGGTGAACAGCACGACGCGCCGCACGCGGCCCTGCAGCCACGACGCGCCGAGCACCGCCGGGATCGCGATCGACAGGCCCGCGATCGTCGTCGTCAGCGCCATCTCGATGCCGCCGGCGAGCATCTCGGGGCGCCCCATACCGGTCTGCGACACGCGGCGGAACGCCTCGGCGATGCCGAGCACGGTGCCGAGCAGCCCGAGCAGCGGCGCGACCGCGCCGATCACGACCAGCGGCCGCACGTTGTGGCGCAGCTTCTCCAGCTCCTTGCGCGCCTGGTCCTCCATCGCTCCCTCGACGTCGCGCAGCGGGTAGCCGCGCCGCCGGACCCCGGCCGCCAGGATCCGCCCGGCCGCCGACCGCTCACCGCCGAGTGCGTCGCGCACCTCGCCGAAGCGCCCGGCGACGATCGCGGCCAGCAGCGCGTCGATGCGCGGTGGGCAGACCCGCCGCCGCCGGATCGCCAGCAGGCGCTCGAGGAAGAACCCGACCACCAGGATCGAGCACAGCCCGAGCGGCAGCATCAGCTCACCGCCCGAGCGCAGGAACTCACCGATCGTCTGGCCCGCGCCCATCGCCACCGCACCCATCGCCACCGCACTCATCGCCACCAGCCCCATCGTCATCGCCCTCCGGCGCCGTCGAGCGCCTGCAACCGCGCGCGCGCATCGCGCGCCGGCTCCGAGTCCGCGAACCTCTCGATCAGCTCACCATAGAAGCGCCGCGCCTTGTCGGGTTGCCCGAGCGCCTCATAGCAATGACCTGCCTCGCCCAGTCCGCGCGGCACCCAGGGCTCGTGCGCATACAGGATCGACAGCTTCACGAACGCGTCGACCGCGCCGTCGAGGTCGTCGCGCGCCCGCCGCGCCACGCCGATGCGGTACTGCGCTTCGGCCGCGAGCTCGCCCTGCGACAGCCGCGTCACCGCGACGAACGCCTGCTCCGCCGCGTCCTGCCGCCCGCGCGCCGCCTCGGCGATGCCGCACCACAGCTGCGCGCGCGCGAGCTCGACGTCGGTGATCGCGGCGTCCGCCGGCGCGCTCGCCGCCGCGGCGACGAACGCCTCGAGCCGACCGACCGCGTCGGCGTGGCGGCCGAGGCGCGCGAGCGCCTCGCCGAGCAGCAGCTGCGCGCGCAGCGCGTGGCGGTGCGCTGGCGCCTCGCGCAGCAGCGCCTCGAGTGCGGACACACACGCGGTCGCGTCACCGAGCCCGAGCGCGGTCTCGCCGACCGCGTACAGCGCGTCGGCGCGCAGCGGCTCGCGCGCACCGAGCGCGACGCAGGCCTCGAACTCGCGCAGCGCACCCGCCGCGTCGCCGTCGTGCAACAGCGTCTGCCCGCGCCGCAGCAGCGCGCGGCCGCGCGCGCTGCCGCGCACCTTCGCGAACGCCGCGCGCGCCGCCTCCGAACGGCCCGCGGCCTGCTCCGCCTCGGCGACGTGCAACCACGCCTCGTCGACGAGCTCCGGATCGCCGCCCGCCTCCGCGAGCGCCCGGAACGCGGCGATCGCCGCGGCCTCGTCGCCGTCGCGGCGGCAGGCCCAGGCGAGCTCGTAGCGCGCGAGGTCCGGCCGCTCGGCGCGGCCGCTGTCGACCAGCTCGCGCAGCGTCACGCGCGCGGCAGCGGCGTCCCCCGCGCGCGCCTGGGCGACGCCCAGTGCGTAGCGGACCGCCGGTGCACGCGGGCTGTCGGCGTGCTCCGCGAGGAAGGCCTGCGCCGCGGTGATCGCCGCCGCGAAGCGGCCGGCGCGGTGCTCGACGTGCACGGCGAGCTCGCGCAGCCCGGCGCGCGTCGCGGCCGCGATGCAGTCGCGCTCGACGCCGCGCGCGATCCACGCACGGCAGGCAGCGTCGTCGCGGAGTTCGAACGCACACCACGCGAGCCCGTCGATCGCGCGGCTGCCGAGCTCGCCGTCGGCGCCGGCGAGCGGCCGGTAGAGGGCCTGGGCGGCGGCGAAGTCGCCCTGCTGGAACAGCACGTCGGCACGCTCGAGCCCGACCGCGCCGCGCTCGCCCGGCTCGCCGACGCGCATCGCGACCTCGAGCCGCTCGGCTGCTGCGCGCAGGTCGCCCCGCGCGCGTAGCACGCGCGCGGCGATGCGCTCGGTGCGGGCGACGAACCGGCCGTCGCGACCGTGCCGCGCGCGGTAGCGGTCGGCAGCCGCCAGCGCGGCGTCGCCCTGCCCTCCCTCGAGCAGCGCAACCGCGACCAGCGACAGCGCCTCTTCGCGGTCGGGGGCCGCGAGCGTCTCGTCGTCGGCGCAGGCCGCGAAGCGCGCGGCCGCGTCGGCGTGCTCGCCGACCAGGAACGCACACCACGCGGCCTTGTGGCGGGCGGTCGCCGCGAGCGGGTGCGCCGGCCCGAGCGCGTCGTAACGCCCGCGCGCGTCGGCGTAGCGACCGAGCGCGTAGAGGTTCTCGGCGATCGCGAAGGCCGCGCTCGCCGCGAGCGGATGGTCGGGCAGCTCGCGCACGAGTCGCTCGGCGTCGGCCAGCGACTCCCGGTGGCGAGCGAGCGCGTGCAGCTGCACGCAGCGCGCGTACAGCGCGTCGCCGCGCAGCGCCCCGGCGCCCGGAGCGTCGCTCGCCTCGGCGTAGGCCGCGAGCGCCGCGTCGGCGTCGCCGGCGGCCACTTGCGCGCGGCCGAGATCGAACGCGCGCCGCGCGCGCGCGCCGTCGCCGCGCGCGGTCGCCGCCAGCGCGGCGACCAGGTCGGCGCGCGCGCGCTCCGGGTCGCCGACGCCGAGCCACGCGAGACCGCGCAGGTGCAGCGCCTCGGCACGGGTCGCGTCCGGTAGCTCGCCGCGCGCGACGACGGCGTCCAGCGCGCCGATCGCCGCGCGACCGCGCGCGCGCTCGAGCTCGATCCGGCCGACCTCGAGCCCGGCCTCGACCGCCCGCGGTGACTCCGCGTGGTCGGTCACGACGCGCTGGAACGACTGCAGCGCGCGCTCGGGATCGCCCGCCTCGCGCGCCGCCCAGCCGAGTCCGGCGAGCGCGTCGGCGGCGAACGGTCCGCCGCCGCGCGCGGCGCGCTGCCAGGCGTCGGTGGCAACCTCCGCGTCGCCGGCGCGCCACGCCGCCTCGCCGGCGAGGAACCACACCTCGGTGAGCCCCTCGTGCTGCGGGAAGCGCTCGGCGAGCTCGCGGAACGTCGCCGCGGCCGCCGCCGCCGCGCCGTCCTCGAGCTGCAGGTGCCCGGCGCGGTAGCGCGCCGCGAAGCCGTAGCCCTGCGGGTCGTCGGCGCTGCTGCGCTCGGCCGCCGTCGCGAAGTGCCGGATCGCCGCGCTGCGCTGGCCGGCCGCCTGCCGCGCCTCGCCCGCCGCGAACGCCGCGGCCGCGCCCAGGTAATGATCGGCCGCGACCTCCGCGAGCAGCGCCTCGAACCGCTGCGCAGCCTCGACGTCGCGGCCGAGCTCGCGCAGCGCGCCGCCGAGCCGGTACAGGCACTCGGGGCGCAGCGCCAGACGACGGTCGCGCAGCGCGCGCTCGAACGGCTCGACCGCGGCGCGGGCGTCGCCGAGCTCCAGCCGGCACACGCCCAGGCGGTAGTGCGCCTCGGCGGCGTGCCGGTCACCGGGATGCTCGGCGAGGAACTGCTCGAAGCGCGCCGCCGCCTCGGCGTGCAACCCGCGCTGCAGCAGCCCGACGGCGAGCGTCCACGACTCCGGATCGTCCGTCTGCGCGCGCAACGGCACGGCGACCAGCAGCGACGCCCACAGCGCGAGGGGCAAGAAGTGACGACAGCTGCCGGTCGAGGGGCGAGGCATGGCGGCTCGGGCTCGGGACGAGAGGGCGCGGCGCACGACGCGATCGTGCTGACGGACGAGCAGCGGAACATCGTCGAGAGGAATCATGGATTCGTTCCCGATCCCGCATTTCGTGGGAAGCCTGTGGAGAACCGTGGACAGTCGCCGGCGCCACCGCCAGTGCGGTGCGCCGGCCGCGCGCGGTCGCGGGCGTCCCTGACGGCTGCTTTCAACGTGGAGAGTTCTGCAAGGGCGCCTTCACGCGACCACGGTCCACACCATGGGTCGTGGCCGCCGGCCGACCCGACCACGACCGGCCCGGCAGCGGTCAAGGTCTGCGGTGTTCTCCAGGGCGCTGGGGAGAACGTGCGACGCCGGGTCGCTCCAACGCGGGCCGCTCAGCGCCGCGCGCGGTCGGCGTCCGCGCCGTCCGCCTCCGCGTCGCGCGGCGCGGCCGTCGCGGGAGCGGTCGGATCCGCGAGCACGCGCAGCACCTGCTCCTGCTGCTGACCCGCCGCGCGCAGCACGACGCGGTAGCTGCCCGGCTCGGCGGTCCGCCCGCGACCACGGCCGCGCGGCGGGCCTTCCGCCGCGCCGTCCCGTTCGACCCGCAGGTCCCAGTCGACGCGGTGCAGCCCAGCGGTCGCCGGCGCGTCCAGGCTGCGTACCGTGGCACCGGTCACGTCGACGACGCGCAGCTCGACCCCGGGTGCATCCTCCGCGAGCCGGAAGAAGATCGCGGCACCGCCGGGCGGATTCTCGCCGGTGAAGCGGCTCGCACCCCCCGACACCCCGCGGCCGTGCCGCCGCTGCCACAGCACCGCGTCGTTCGGCGCGAACAGGTGTACCGGCTCCCGCAGCGCGGCGGCGGTCAGCTGGCGGAGCGCGGTCACGTCGAGCGCCCACAGGCTGCGGCCGTGCGTCGCGACGACGATCTCCCCCGCGGTCGGATGCTGCGCCACCTCGTGGATCGCGACCGTCGGCAACTCGCCGCCGTGCAGGGCGAGCCAGCTGCCGCCCCGGTCCAGCGAGACGCGCAGCCCGACCTCGGTGCCGAGGTAGAGCAGGTCGGGATTGACGAGGTCCTCGCGGACGACGCGGGTCGACTCGTGCGGCAGCCCGTCCGCCAGCGACGCCCAGGTGGCGCCGAAGTCCTCGCTGACGAGCACGTGCGCGCGGTCGTCGTCCGAGCGATGGCCGTCGAGCGTCACGTAGACACGGCCGTCGGCGACGCGCGACGCCTCGATCGAGCTCACCCAACGCGGGCCGGGCAGCCACGCCGCGAGCGGTCGCGGCGCACTCGCGCCTGCCGCGGACTCACCGACCGCCGAGCCCTCGGCCGCGAACCCGGCGCGGGCCTGCCAGGTCTGCCCGGCGTCGCGCGACACCCACAGAGCACCGTCGTCGGTGCCGACGTAGAGCACGCGCGCGTCGCGCGGCGACTCGGCGAGCGCGGTCGCGCTGCCGCGGTCGGTGCGCGTGATCTCCGGCGAGATCGCGACCAGATCCTCGCCCCGGTTCAGCGACCGGAACACGCGCTCGCCCGCGCAATAGAAGATGCGCGAGTTGTGGTGCGACAGCAGGAACGGCGTGCGCCAGTTGAACCGGTGCGATTCGCCGCGCTCCGCGGGCGGCCGGATGCCGCCGCCCGCCATCGTCGCGAGGTGCGTGCGCGCCATCCCGCCGAACTGGCTCTCGTAGTAGACCTGGTCGCGGTCCTCCGGATCGATCTGCACGACGAAGCCGTCGCCGCCACCGATGCGCAGCCAGTCCTCGTTGACCGGGCCCGCGCCGTGTGGGCTCCGCCGCGGCGCGCCCCAGGTACCGTTGTCCTGCAGGCCGCCGAACACGCGGTAGTCGCGGCTCGCATCGACGGCCACGTGGTAGAACTGGCCGAGCGCCATGTGATTGTGGTGGTGCCAGTTCTCGCAGCGGTCGCGGGTCTCGTAGAGACCGCCGTCGGTGCCGAGCAGCAGGTGCCGGCCGTCGCTCGGATCGATCCACATCGCGTGGTGGTCGGAGTGCACGCCGCGGCTGGCGTCGGTCGTGAACGACTCGCCGCCGTCCGCCGACCGCGCGAGCGAGATGCCGAGCACGTAGACGCGCTGCGGGTCGCTCGGATCGACGCGCACCTGGCTGAAGTACATCGGTCGCGGATCGATGCTGTTGACCCGCCGCCAGCTCAGCCCGCCGTCGTCCGAGCGGAACAGCCCGCCACACTCGAAGCCCTCGCGGCCCTGCAATGCCTGGACGTTCGGCACCTGGCCGCCGAGCCGAGTGCCGAACGGACGCTCGGGCTCACCGCTCTCCGGCTTCGCGCGCTCGGCGAGCGTCAGCGCGACGACGCGGCTCTCGCCGCCGCGCGCGATCTCGAGCTCGACGGTGTCGCCCGGCCCGCGCACCGCGAGCTGCTCGTCGAGCTGTCGCCGCCCGAGCACGGTGGTGCCGCCGACCGCGAGCACGATGTCGTCGACCAGCAGGCCGGCGGCCGCGGCAGCACCGTCCTTCGACACCCGCGTGATCCGCGCACCGGTCTCCGCGTCGGCCGCGGTCAGCCCCGGCTCGCCGACGTCGTCGCCGATCGTGCCCATCCGCTCGGTCTCGATCAGCGCATAGACGACCTGCGGAGCGGAGCGCGACCAGTCGAGCCCGATGCGGCCGAGCTGGACGCTCGGCAGCCCGGCGGTCACGCGCTCGAAGCGCCGGCCACCGTCCGACGTCCGGTAGAGCGCGGCGCCTGGCCCCCATTTCGTCGCCGGGTCGTTGGTGTCGAAGCCATCGCGCTGGCGCTCCCAGGTCGCGACCAGCAGCGTGTCGGGATCGCCCGGACACATCTCGATCTCGATGACGCCGGTCCGCTCGTCGACGGCGAGCACCTGCTGCCAGCTCTCGCCACCGTCGGTCGTCCGGTACAGCCCCCGCTCCGCGTTCGGACCGTAGAGTCGTCCGAGCGCACCGACCCACACGACGTCCGGGTCGCGCGGGTCGATCACGATCGAGCCGATCTGGAAGCTCGCCGCGAGGCCGCGATGCTCCCAATGGAGCCCGCCGTCCGTCGACCGGTAGACGCCGTCGCCGCGGCTCACCGAATTGCGCGGATTCTCCTCGCCGGTGCCGACCCACACGACATCCGGGTCCTGCGCAGCGACGGCGACCGCGCCGAGCGACACGGTCGCCTCGCGATCGAAGCGGTGCTCGAACGTGACGCCGCCGTTGGTCGTCTTCAAGAGTCCGCCCGACGCGGTGGCGACGTACCACACGGTCGGGTCGGACGGCGCGACGGCGAGGTCGACGATGCGCCCGCCCATGTTCGCAGGCCCGAGCGGCTGCCAGTCGAAGGCGCCGCTCCACGGGGCCTCGGCAACGCGCGCGGCTGGCGCCGCGGCGGCACCGGGGTCGGCCGCCGATTGTGCGGCGAGCGGTGCGGCGAGCGGTGTGGCGAGGATCGCACAGGCGATCGGGAGGACGGAGAGCGGTCTGCGCATCGGGCGGTGCTCGGCCGGCAGCGACACGCTGCCGTGCCGGAGGCTACGCACCGCCACCCGCGCGCGCGAGACCGTGATCGGCACGGCGCGGACGATTCGTCGCGCGCCGTGCCGCGCAGCGTCAGCGCACGAAGTGCACGCGCTCGACCGACAGGTCGCGGCCCGGCCCGTGGCAGGTGGCGCACGACTCGAACCCGGCCGCGCTGGTGTTCACGTCGGCGTGCGCCTCGGTGGCCTCGGAGTCGTGGCAGGACGTGCACGCGACCAGCCACTCGCGCGTCGGCGCCGCGGCCGTGGCGGTCGGGTGGTCGCGGTTCGCCGGCTCCTTCCAGGCGTCGTTGTCGACGCCGTGGCAGCTCGCACAGTTCGCGACGCCGCCCGCGAACACCGGGTACTCCACCTCGTCGTAGGTGTGCGCGGTGAAGTTGTCCGGATACGGATCGAGGCTGAAGCCGTTGACGACGTAATCGCGGCTGAGCCCGGCCCCCGCATGGATCTTGTGCGCCATGCTGCGGAAGTCGATCAGCGTGCGATTCGGTGCGGAACCCGGCGCCACGTACTGCGGCCGATCCTCCGCGCCGGCCTGGGTGTGGCACTGCGCGCACACGTCGTAGCCGCGGCGGTGATTGCCGTGGAACTGGAGGTCGCCGTGGCACGCGATGCAGCCCACGGGCACGTCCAGGCGCTGCTGCAGCTCGATCTCCGTCGCCCCGGCGACGAGGAACGGCGCGACAGCCGACGCCGAACCGTCGATGTAGCTCGTCGGCTCCGTGTTGTAGGCGAGCCAGGTCAGGCTGCGCTCCATGCTGATGTTCACGGTGTAGGTGCCCGCGACGATCGGCAGCCCGCCCCAGTCACCGTGGCTCGCATCGAAGTTCGGCGAGTCGTTCAGTGCGCCCTGGTAGACGTCCGGCAGCACGTAGTCGGCGACGTAGGTCACCAGCACGTCGCTGCCGTCACCGAACTCGGTACGCTCGAGCACCTCGCCGGTGAGCGGGTCGAGCTCGTAGTCGGTGCCGCGCGTCTTGGTCGAGACGTCGAGCGCCTCGATCGTCGCGCCGAGCCCATGCTCGTGCCGCAGCACCGCCGGGTAGCCGCTCGCATTGATGGCCGAGAACCACAGCCGGCGCGCGGTGCCGAGGTCCTCGACCCACTGGATGCGCAGGTACTCCTCGGACATGGTGCCCGGGCTCAGCCGGACGTACGTATTGCGCAGGAACGCGTTCGTGCCGACGCCCGCCGGCGGGATGTCGACGTAGTTCTGTGTCGCGTGCGCGGCCTCGGTCAGCGCCGACGTATCGTCGATCCCGTCCACGACCTGCACGACGGTCAGCGCACCGGGGACGTCCCAGTGCGGCGCGCGCAGCGTGCCGGGGAACCTCTCGCCGGTCGTCGTCGTCGAGGCGCCGACGCGCTCGAGCCACAGCTTCTCGGGCACGTTGAACCGGTACGGCTGGCTGCCGCCGAACAGCGACACGGGCAGCGCGAACAGGTGCACCGTCTGCGGGTTCGCCGTCGGCCCGGAGATCGTCAGCTCGAAGCGCGCCAGCGCCGACGCGTCGATCGGGTCGCCGGCCGCGTTGGTGACGGCGACCTCCAGGGCGATCTTCTCACCGGGGTCGACGGAGCCGTTCATGTTGGCACCGGCCCCGGCCTCGCTGACGCTCGCGATGTCGACGACGACGCCCTCCGCGAAGGTCGCGTCGAGCAGCGGGTGCTGGTGACCCTCGCGCACCGCGAGCGGGTTGCCCGACGGCGGGTGGCAGGTCCGGCAGCTCTCGTTGCCGAGGTTCGGCGGCATGCCCTGGCCGTTGGCGAGGTACGGCCGGTCGTGGATCCAGTCGTCGTGGCACGACATGCACGCGTCGATCGACGGCTGCGCATAGATCAGATCGCCGTTCGCCGGTGCCTCGATCGGGCCAGCACCGTCGGGGTCGCCGTGGCAGACGGAGCACTGCACCGGTCCGCTCCGCTGCGCGACCTCCTTCGCCTTCGCGTCGTCCGACAGCATCGAGTGCCCGATGTCGGCAGGCATCGGCTGCGCGAAGTTCGGCCACAGCGGGAACTTGACGTGCGAGAAGTCGATGAGTCGGCTGCGGAAGCCCATCACGACGTACGGCTTCGGATCGACGTCGTAGTCGCGCAGGCCGTCGGTGCCGGTCGTCATGCCGAGGACGCTCGGCAGCGACGCGCCGGTGTGGATCCGGTGGATCATGATCCGGAAGTCGATCGACACGCCCGGCGTGCCGTCCGCGACGTTCGGATCATTGCCGTCCTCGGCGCCCGCCGTGTGGCACAGCAGACAGCCCTCGAGGTTCTTCCGGTTGTCGCCGTGCGCGCGCAGCTCGACGTGGCACTGGAAGCAGTTCTGCTCGCCGACGACGTCACGGCCCTCGAACTCCGTGGCGTCGCCGAACAGGAAGTGCTCGACCACGTTGCCCGTGTCGGTGATCTCCGCGCCGTTCTCGTCGCGCAGCACCCAGCGGCCCTCGATCCCGATCGTGTAGGTGCCTGACAAGAGCGCCTGCCCCGCCAGCACGCCGTCGGTGAACGCGCCGGTGTAGTTGAGCGGCTCGAGGTAGGCCGACGGCAGCGGCGGGAACCGGTAGACCCACTCGCCGGCGGCGTTCTCCGCCACGTCGTCCAGCACGTCGGTCGATTCCATCACGCGCTGGTAGTTGAAGGTCGGGCCGGAGATGTAGACCCGCAGCCGGTCCCAATCCTCCTTCGGGATGGCCTGCCCATCGCGCGTCTTCACCGTGAAGCGCATCGAGATCCGGTCACCGACGCGGAAGTTGCCGGTCGGACCGCTGCCGCCCGACAGGCCGAGCACGTCGACGACGAAGCCGGGCAGCGCCTCGCCGCGCGCCAGCGGGATCTGGCGCCGCGAACCGGAGCTGCCGTTGCGACCTGGCGCGCCGTCGTCGCCGGAGCACGAGACCAACGCGAGCGCCGCGAGCAGAGCGGTCGCGGCCCGCCATGGCGCGCGGAACGGCGTGGCTCGCCGCGGCGCACCGGACAGCCGAGATTGCGGTTGCATGTCAGTCATCAGAGAGAAAGGAGGAGAGCTTGGGAATCGGATTCGAATGCGCGCGCGGCCCGGGCTCGCGATCGCCGCGCCCGCGGGCGCGACGCGCGAGATCACCGCGGTCCGCGCGGCCCGGCGGCGAGCCGGGCGGCGCACACCACGCGCGCGATCGCGACAGTCCGGCGCTGCTGGCGAGAGGCATGAGTGGGATTCGGACCCGTCGGCCAGGGCGGGGAGCCATGGCAGCTCGCGCCCGCACGGCAACGCGGCCGTGCGCGCAACCACCGCTGCCGATGACCGCCCGGGGACCGAAGTCGTCGGGGATCTTCACGAGCGTGCCGACGCGCTTCAAGTCCCCGGCCGGCATTGTATTCGCACCCCGTCCCGGCGCTCGCCACGAGGCGACGAGCACCGCGGCGTCGCGCACGTCCTCGGGAACACCCTGGGGCGGCGTGGCGCGGAGCGCACTCGAACTGACTCGCTCGATTCGCGACAATCGCCGCGCCCGGGAGCCGCGCGGTCGTTCCGGCGTCGTGCTCCCCCGAGTCTCCGACCACATCCCGTGCCCGCACCCGCCACATCCGCTCGGACCGCTCCACGGTCGCGCGCCGCCGGCACGCTCCGCGTCGTCGCCGCGGCGCTCGGCATTCTCGCCGTCGCCGCGACGCTCGGCCTGACCACCAACGCACTGCGCCGCGAGGGCCACCTGGACCTCGGTCGGACCTATTTCGCGGCCGCGCTGCCATCGTCCGACGGCCCCCGCGGCCCCGGCGCCAACCTGCCGGGCACGGTCCCCGACGGTAGCGGCGGGACGCGCTCCGGGCCGACGCCGGGCAGCGTCGCGGCGCGGGCCGCCGCCGAGTTCACCGTCCTCGACAGCCGCCAGACCCGGGCGCTGTGGGACGCGGCGCAGACCGATCCGGGTGACCTGCTGTTCGTCGACGCCCGCGACCGCGAGCATTTCGCGGCCGGGCACCTGCCCGGCGCACTGCACCTCGATTATTTCGACCTCGCTGACGCGATCGCCCCGGTCAGGCCGTTCCTGGACGGCATCCGCTGGCTGGTCGTCTACTGCGAGTCCGCGCAGTGCGATGACGGATTGCAGCTGTGCCGGGCGTTGGTGCGCGACCACGGCATCGCCCGGGATCGGCTGCTGCTCTACGTCGGCGGCATGCAGGAGTGGCGCACCGAGGGGTATCCCGAGGTCCGCCGATGAGCGCGGTGCGCTGGCTCGTCCGCGCCCACCTGCCGATGCTGGTCGCCCGCCTCGCGGTCGGTGGGGTCTTCGTCTGGTATGGCGTCAACAAGGTCCGCGCGCCGGTGGCGTTCCTCAAGGCGCTGCGCGAGTACGACCTGCTGCCGACCGAGCCACCGTGGTATCTGACGCTGACGGCGATCGTGCTGCCGTGGCTCGAGATCGTCGCCGGCGCGCTGGTCCTGCTCGGTGCACAGCTCCGCGCGGCCGGCGGCCTGCTGCTCGCCGCGACGCTCGTCTTCACCGCCGCGATCGCGGTCCGCGGCGCCGCGCTCGCCGCGAGCGGATCCGTGCCGCTGTGCGACGTCGCGTTCGACTGCGGCTGCGGAGTGGGCGAGGTACGGGTGTGCTGGAAGCTGGCCGAGAACGTGCTGCTCCTCTTCCTCGTCGCGCTCGTCACGTTCTCCTCGTCGCGTCTCTTCGCGGTCGGCGGACCGCGCGACCGAACCGTATGCGAGGGGCGCGGCAGCCCGGTCGCGTAATCACCCCGATGCGATGCTGTTTGCATCGCGCTCGCGTCGCGGAACGCGCGGATTCGGATCTGGCTTCGCGCGACCGGCACGGTAGATTCCGGTGGTCTGCGCGTGATACCGCGCGCAATCCAGCGGTGCGAAGCCTTGTCTCAACGCAGCGAACCCCGGCTTTCTGACCGGCTGCTCGGAATGGCACCTGCCCGATGGCTCTGGCTGCTCGTCGCGACCGGTTGCGCGACGGGTGCCGGCGGCCCGGGTCCCGAGTCGACCGACGTCCCCGACGAAGTCACGCTCGACGCGGTCGAGTTCCCGGTCCGCGAGGTGACCGCGAGCGGACCTCCCGCCGTGGACGCGCCGGCCGTGGACGCGCCGGCCGTGGACGCGCCGGCCGTGGCGCGGGGCGGGCACGCGCGATTGCAGGACCCCGAGGCGCCGGCCGGGCAGCAGCCGGGCGCGGCGGAGGGCGGCGAGAGCGCCGCGACGCCGGCGACCGATCCGGAGAGCACCGCCGCCCTCGGCACCACGCAGCAGCCGGAGAGCGCCGAGTCGTGGTTCCGCGGCCGTTGGTCGACGCGCTATTGGCTGCGCTGGACCGACTCGGACCAGAAGGAGCAGAACATCTACTCCACGCTGTCCGCCGACCTGTTCGACGCCGAGCGCGACGGCATCACGGCACACGTGACCGGCCGCGTGGTCGGCGATCTCGACGGCCGCAGCCAGAACCTGCCGGCGATCGTCAACACGTTCGACAGCGGCGTCGTCGGACAGCTGTTCGACGCCTACGTCGACTTCCACGACGTCTCGGGGCTCGGCGTGGTGCGGGTCGGCCGGCAGTCGATCTACGACGCGCCGGTGGTCGCGTTCTTCGACGGCGTGCGCCTCGAATCCGAGCCGATCGGCAGCCGCGAGCTGATCGTCGGCGCATACGGAGGTCTGTCGTCGCGCATCTACGAAGGGCAGACGACCGACGATTGGATGACGGGCGCGTATGCCGAGCTGCGTCCCTGGTCGGGCGGCCGCGCGCGGTTCGACTACCTGCACCTCGAGGACCGGACGCTGTTCGGCAACGAGGAGAACGACCTGCTCGGCGTCGGCCTCTGGCAGCAGCTCGCCGAGGGCCTGCAGATCGACGGCGAGTACACGATGCTCGACGGTGAGAGCCGCGACGTCCGCTCGCGGCTGTCGTACTACGATGCCGATGCGGATCTGCAGCTGCAGCTGTCGTACTACCAGCTGCTCGAGACGCAGCGGAACCTGAGCCTCGAGCTCGACCCGTACTTCGCGATCCTGCAGGAGCTGTTCCCCTACTACCAGTTCGGTGCGATGGCCTCGACCGGCCTCGGCGAGCACTTCCAGGTGCAGTCCGGCGTCGACATCCGTCGCGTCGACGACGACGACGACGTCGGCCAGTTCAACCGCGACTACGAGCGCGTCTACGCGAACCTCACGGTCGCCGACGCCCCCTGGGACGGCTTCTCGCTGACGCTGCTCGGCGACTTCTGGATGAGCGGCTCGCGCACGATCGACACGCTCGGCGTCGACGTGACCCAGGAGATCGACGAGGACGTCGAGCTGGCCGCCGGCACCTACTATTCGCTCTACAAGTTCGACGCCTTCGCGGTCACCGAGCGTGAGGACGTGCGCACCTACTACGTGCGCGTGACCCACGAGCCGACCGAGAACGTCGACCTGGAGCTCAGCTACGAGCTCGAGGACACCGACATCGACCTGTTCCACGGCCTGCGACTGAGGGGCGTATGGCGCTTCTGAACCCGACCGATCCAGCGCGGCGAACCCGCCGCCTCCCGACGCCGAAGGCGCTCGCGATCGGCCTGCTCGCGACCGTGGCAGGCTGCGCCTTCTTCGCGCTCTCCGACGCCGACTCCGGCCCCGCGTTCAATCACAAGAAGCACGCCGAGGAAGGCCTCGAGTGCGACATGTGCCACGACACGGTGAGCTCCGAGGACGCGCCCGGCATGCCGGTCCTCGATGCCTGCATGCAGTGCCACTCCGGCATCGACACCGAGGAGACGCCGCCCGAGAAGCAGCCGAGCGCGTTCTTCGACGCCGACGGCAAGCTCGTCAATCCGCGCCGGACGCGGCTGAGCGACGAGGTGATCTTCTCGCACCTGCGCCACGTCAACGCGGAGCTCGACTGCGCCGCGTGCCACGGCGACATGACCGAGAGCGAGCGCGTCGACGACTCGGTCGCGGTCTCGATGGCCGACTGCATGGCCTGCCACGAGCAGAGCAGCACGCCGACCCGGCAGGTGCCGAACGACTGTGCGACCTGCCACTCGCACCTCGGTCCGAACGGCGCGCCCCAGACGCACGACCACAACTGGCAGCGCCGCCACGGCCAGGTCGTGCGCGCGCACACCGACGGGCTGGTCAACCAGTGCTCGCTGTGCCACACCGAGGCGTCCTGTCAGGACTGCCACCGCGACCAGCAGCCGCAGAGCCACAACAACTACTTCCGCCTGCGTGGCCACGGCGTGCACGCGAGCGTCGACCGCGAGAGCTGCACGGCCTGCCATCGCACCGACTTCTGCGATCGCTGCCACCGCGAGTCGGTGCCGCTCAGCCACGCCGGCTCGTTCGGGGCCCCGCGCAACAACCACTGCCTCGGCTGCCACGAGCCGCTGCGCTCGTCGTCCTGCTACACCTGTCACAAGGACGCGCCGAGCCACCGCATGGCGCCGCCCAAGCCGCCGGACCACGTCGCCAGCATGAACTGCCGGCTGTGCCACGGCGTCGGCCTGACGCTGCCCCACGTCGACAACGGCAGCGACTGCAACGCGTGCCACCGGTGAGCCGCCGCGGCCGGCCGCTCGGCCGGCGCCGCGTGCGCCGCTCAGCGCCGCCTGAACGCGCCGATCGCGACGTCGTCGCCCACCATGCGGACGAACACGTCGTCGAAGCCCCAGGCCTCGGCCATGAACGGCTTGCCGGCGCCGCCGACCGGCGTCGGTGAGAACCGGCCGCCGACCAGCTTCGGCGCCACGTAGGCGATCACCTGGTCGACCAGGTCCCAGGCCAGCAGCTGCGCCAGCAGGCCGCCGCCGCCCTCGACCAGCACGCGGCGCGCGCCGCGCTCCGCGCGCAGGCCACGCCAGGCATCGAGCAGGTGCAGGCGGCGGCCGCCCTCGGCCGGGCGCACCGCGCGGATCTCGACGCCCAGCTCGCGCAGCCGGTCGACGCGGACCGGGTCGGCGTCCTCGCTGACGAACAGCAGCAGCGGCACGTCCCGCGCGGTCCGCACCAGCTTGCTGCGCTCCTCGAGCTCCGCCCACGGGTCGACGACGACGCGCAGCGGCTGCGGTCCGTCGACGTGGCGGACCGTCAGCTCCGGGTCGTCGGTCCGCGCGGTGCGGAAGCCGACGACGACGACGTCGACCGACGCGCGCAGCCGGTGCACTTCGCGGCGCGCGTCCAGGCCGGTGATCCAGCGCGACTCGCCGGTCGGCGCGGCAGTCTTGCCATCGAGCGTCATCGCGTACTTCGCGATCGTCCACGGCCGGTCCAGACCGAGCGCGCGCTCGAACGGCCCGTTGATCGCCCGACACTCGTCGGCGAGCACGCCGTCGACGACCTCGATCCCGGCCTCCTCGAGCGCGGCGACGCCGACCGCGCGGTGCCGCGGGTCGGGATCCTGCGCACCGACCACGACGCGGCGCACGCCCGCCTCGATCAGCGCGGCGGTGCACGGCGGGGTCTTCTTGCCGGCGACGCCCGGTGGCGTCGAGCAGGGCTCGAGCGTGACGACCACGGTGTCCGCGCCCTGGCCGTTGTAGCGCGCGTCCGCGAGCGCCTCGATCTCGGCGTGGGGCCCGCCCCACCGGCGGTGCCAGCCGCGCCCGACCACGCGCCCCTCGCGGATCGCCAGCGCGCCGACCCGCGGGTTCGGCTCGACCTCTCCCCGCCCGCGGAGCGCCAGCTCCAGCGCCTCGCGCATCCATGCCCGGTACTGCTCGCGCGGCCCGAGGCTCACGCCGGCACCTCGGCCGCGTCCTCCGCCAGCAGTCGGCCGACCAGCGAGTGGCCGAGCGCCTGCTCGATCCGCACCGGCACGTAGCGGCCGATCAGCCGGCGCTCGGACGCGGCGAAGTGCACGATCCGATGGTGGCGCGTGCGACCGCTGAGCCGGCCGTCGACCTTGCTGTCGCCCTCGACGAGCACCTCCTGGATCGTGCCGACCAGCGTCGCGTTCTTCTCGCGCGTGTGGCGCTCCTGCACGGCGAGCAGCCGCGCGTTGCGCTCCGACTTGACGCTCTCCGGCACCGTGTCCGCGAGCTCGTCGGCCGCGCGGGTGCCCGGGCGCGGCGAGTACTTGAAGACGTAGCTCTGCGCGAAGCGCACGCGCTCCATCAGCTCGACCGTCCGGTCGACGTCGGCGTCGGTCTCGCCCGGGAAGCCGACGATCCAGTCCGAGTGCAGCTCGACGTCGGGCGCGCGCTCCCTCAGCAGCTCGACGCGTGCGAGGTAGCGGTCGAACGTGTAGCCGCGGCGCATCGCCTTCAGCATCGCGTCGGAGCCCGACTGCGCCGGCAGGTGCAGGAAGCGCGACACCTTCGGCAGCTCGGCGATCGCGTCGACCAGCTCGCGGTTGAGGAAGTTCGGGTGCGACGTGATGAACGCGAGCCGGCGCAGCGACGGGATGCGGTGCAGCGCGCGCAGCAGCTGCGCGAGCGTCACGTCGCGGCCGAGGTCGCGGCCGTACGCGTTGACGGTCTGCCCGAGCAGCGTGATCTCGGTGACGCCGTCATCGCACAGCCGCTGCGCCTCCTCGACGATCGCGTCGAGCGGCCGGCTGACCTCGGCGCCGCGCGTCGACGGCACGATGCAGTACGAGCACGGCATGTTGCAGCCGCGCATCACCGACACGTAGGCCTGGCTCTGCAGCGGCCGCACGCGCACGTCGCGGCGGATCACGTCGCCCGACACGCCGCCGTCGACCGCGAGGATCCCGGCGCCGCGCACCACGTCGGCGCGGCCGTTCGCGCCGGCGTCGGCGGCGGCGATCGGATCCCGCGCCGCGCGCCCGGCGTTGCGCTCCCGCGCGTCCGCGACCTTCGCGTCGATGTCGCCGAACGCCGACGGCCCGACCACCAGATCGACGTGCGGCATGCGCGCCTGGAGGTAGCGCCGGTGCTCCTGCGCCATGCAGCCGAGCACGCCGACGACCAGCTCCGGCCGCTCGCGCTTCAGCTGGCGTAGCACGCCGAGCCGGCTCCACACGCGGTCCTCCGCGTGCTGGCGCACCGAGCAGGTGTTGAGCAGCACGACGTCGGCGGCGGCCTCGTCGTCGGAGCGCTCGTAGCCGGCGGCGACCAGACGGCTCTCGACCAGCTCGGAGTCGAGCTTGTTCATCTGGCAGCCGTAGCTCTGCAGGTAGTAGCGCGGGGCGCGGTCCATCGGGCCGCGCATCCTAACCCCCTGCCGCCCGCGACCAACCCCCGCGTGCGCGCCCAGCGCCGCGGGCGCGCCGCCGGCCGCTCACTTCTCGAGCTTGGCGAGGTCGGGGTGCGGCGAGCCCTCGCCGACCGGGAACACGTCGCCCTCCTCGCCGGTGAAGCCGACCGCGATCAGGTCGGGGTCGAGCAGCAGCTCGCGCACCTGCCCACCGCCCATCAGCATGTTGATCGTGTGGTCGGTGAAGGCCGGGCCGAACTGGTTGTCGTCGGCCATCAGCGGCAGCTTGCCGTCACCCCACAGGCGCTGGCGCTTCAGCTCGGGGCCGGGGCCGGCGTAGTTGGTGTCCTCCGAGGTGATCTCGTCCTGGTTGCGCCAGATCGTCTCGGGGTCGAGCGTCTTGAGCTGCTCCTTGTGCGGGTCCTGGATGCCGGGGGTCCAGTAGCGCTCGAAGTTCTCGGGCGTGCGCTGCACGACGCCGCGCACCCACGGATCGAGGACGAACTTCGACCCGGTGCCGCGGGGCAGCGTCTGCTTGTAGCGCTGGTAGTACTCCTGGTAGGTGGAGAAGTGCCAGCGCAGGTTCTGCTGGTCGGCGGCTTTGTCCGCGCGCCCCGACACCTTGAAGATGTCGGGCAGGAACGCCGCGGCGAGCATGCCGAGGATCAGGATGACGACCAGCAGCTCGATCAGAGTGAAGCCGGCCGCGGCGCGGAGGTCGGTGCGGAAGTCGCGGTGCATCGGGAGGGACACGTCTGCGGGGAACCGAGGGGCTAGCCCGAGTGTAACCCCTGGTTCCCGCGCGCCGCACCCCGCGGTCGGCGAAGCGGTCCGGGCTCAGCCGTCGCTGGAGCCCTGCGCGCCGGTCGGCTGCCTGGGCGTCGACGACCCCGAGGTGTCCGGCTGCGGCGTGGGGCTGCCCTGCTGCATCCAGACCGGCGCCGTCTCGACGCTCGGCGCCGCCGGCTGACCGAGCGGCGTCACGTCGACGGGCGCCGCCTCGCCGGTGTCGATGCCGTGGTCGCGCGCGTAGTTCGACGCGAAGAACCGGTCCTGGCTCTGCTCGGCCCACCACGTGCGCCAGCGGTAGACCGCCTGCGCGCGCGCGACCGGATCCTCGGCGAGGTGGTCGTAGTCGAAGTCGTGCAGCGTCGCGCGCTTGAGCGCCTCGTGGCACAGGTAGCGCACCTGCACCTTGTCGCTGTCGAGACCCTCGATCAGCACCGGCGCCGGGCGCAGGTCGCCCATCTTGACGAGCGAGCGCGCGGCCTCGAGGCGCACGCTCTCGACGTCGTCGCGCACGAGCGGCTGCAACGCCGGGATCGTGCGACGGTCGCCGATCGAGCCGAGCACCCACGCGCAGTTCGAGCGCACCTTCGGCTCGTCGCTGCGCAGGCCGTCGAGCAGCGCCGGGATGGCGACCTCGCCGCGCTGCTGCAGCCACAGCAGGTTGTCGAACAGCTCCTCGCGGTGCTGGTACGGGATCTCGTCGACGCGCTGGCGGATCTCGTCCGCCAGGATCGGGTTCGGCTGATCGAACGCGTCCTCGTCGACCTTCGCGGGCCGTGACGCCGAGCAACCGGCGAGACCGAGGACGAGAAGAAGGCCCCAAGTCAGGGGCCGGGTCGGCGCGACGCTCCGCATCGTGGATGCACTCCTGGACGTGCACGGCGACCTTCCGCCATGCCGCTGGAGACATCGGCCCGGTGGCGCCGGAGCTTGAGCCCGGCTGCCGGAATCCGGCCGCGCGCGCAGCCGCGGGGGTGCACTACGGCGCGCGGCGCGCGCCGCTCACCCGCACCGCGGCGCGCGCCGCGCGCCGGTCAGCTGTTCGACGTGACCTGCTCCTTGAGCCGCGCGCCGGGCTTGAACTTCACCGAGCGCTGCGCCGGGATCAGGATCGGCTCCTTGGTGCGCGGGTTCATGCCCTGGCGCTCCGGGCGCAGCTTCACCTCGAAGGTGCCGAAGCCGACGAGCTGGACGCTGGAGTCCTCCGTCAGCCCCTTGCCGATGCAGTTCAGCACCGTGTTGACCACGCGCTCGGCGTGCGCCTTCGTGCAATCCTCGCCCAGCTCGCGCTGGACGTCCTCGATCAGTTGGGCCTTGTTCATGGGTTCCCCTCCGCGGGGTCGCGTCGTTGCCGGGTCCTCGAGTCCGTCACCGCGGCCGGCTCGGCGGTCGTCCGTCGGGTCGGACGCCGATCGCCTCGGTTGCGGAACATCTCGGATACCGGTCGTCAGTCACCACTGCTTGGTCGCCACCGGCGCACGGTGGCTCGGCCGGCGGTGGCTCGACGTGAGGCCCCCGCCGCTCCCAAACCGCCCGGACCGCTCCGGGACGGCCACAGGCTAACCGCTCCCCACACCCGAGACAGGCCCGGAATCCCGCAGGATTCCGCGGAAAATCAGTCGAGCCATCCGCCGCCGAGCACCACCTCGCCGCGGTAGAACACCGCCGCCTGGCCCGGTGTGATCGCTCGCACCGGGTCGTCGAAGCACAGCTCGACGCTGCCCGCGGCCCCGTCCAGCGGGATCAACCGCGCCGGCGCCGGCGCCATCCGCGCGCGGATCCGCACCTCGGCGCGCAGCGGCCCGGCGGGCGGATCGACCAGCCAGTTGACCGCGCGCACGGTCGCGGAGCGGCCGGCGAGGCCGTCGGCGGTCGCCAGCACGACCTCGCCCGCGTCCGGCCGGATCGCGACCACGTAGTGCGGTGCCCCGAGCGCCGGCAGCCCGCGGCGCTGCCCGATCGTGAACAGCCCGACGCCGCCGTGCGCGCCGAGCGTCTGGCCGTCACGGTCGACGAAGCGCCCCGGCCGCCCGGCGCCACCGCGGGTGCGCACCAGATCGCGGTAGTCGCCGCTCGTCACGAAGCAGATCTCCATCGACTCCGGCTTCGCGGCGGTCGCGAGGCCGGCCGCGCGGGCGCGCTCGCGCACCTCGGCCTTGGTCAGCTCGCCGAGCGGGAAGCGCGCGCGCGGCAGCGCACCGCGGGCGACGCCGAACAGGTAGTAGGTCTGGTCCTTGTCGGCATCGCACGCGCGGCGGAGCTGCCCGCCGACGCTGCGCGCGTAGTGCCCGGTCGCGACCGCGTCGGCACCGAACGCGTCGGCGAGCGAGAAAAGGTGCCCGAACTTCAGGTCCTGGTTGCACAGCACACAGGGGTTCGGCGTGCGCCCACGGCGGTACTCGTCGGCGAAGTGGTCGATGATCCGCCCGAACTCCTGCGCGTAGTCGATCGCGTAGAAGGGCACGCCGAGCCGCGCCGCGACGGCCTCCGCGTCGCGCGCGTCGGACGCCGAGCAGCACGAGCGTTCGGCGGCGCGCGCGGCCGTGGCGCCGGCGGCGTCCACCGCAGGCCTGACACCATTGCGCATGAACACGCCGACGACCTCGTGGCCGGCCTCGGCGAGCAGCAGTGCGGCGACGCTGCTGTCGACGCCGCCGGACATCGCGCACAACACGCGGGACATGCCGGGGTCTGGGACTTCGAGCTGGGAACGGAAGGGGCGGATTCTATACTGCGCGGTCCCCCCGCATGGCCGCTGCTGCGGCCTCCTGCCCCCGACCTCGATCGATGTCCGCACTCCCGAGCGCTGTCTGCGCGACCCGGATCCTGCCCGCCCGCGACGGCGCGGGCCACGCGTTGCTCGTCAGCGTCCCCGCGCCGCTCGCGGTGCATTGGGGAGCGGTCCAGGACCCGGTCGACACCGCACCGGTGCGCGGCGGGAGCGCGCCGGCGACGACGCCGGCGGCACCGGCGGACACCGGCGGCGGCCAGCCGGGCGGCGGCTCGACCGGCGGCGGGTCCGGCCAGGACCTCGGCTCCTGCCTGTCCCAGCAGGCGCCGTTCATCCTGCTGTTCGTCGCGATCTTCTACCTGCTGCTGTGGCGCCCGCAGCAGAAGGAGCAGAGGCGCGTCCGCGAGCTGCTCGCCGCGCTCAAGAAGGGCGACCGGGTGATCACCTCCGCCGGCCTCCACGGCGTCGTCCAGTCGGTCGAGGAGCGCGTCGTCCGGCTGGTGATCGACCGCGACGTCACGGTCACGATCGAGCGCTCGTCGATCCAGCGGCTGATCGGCGATGACGCCGCCGCCGCGAAGAGCGCGCCGTCCGGCAGCGGCTCCTGACCCGCGGCACCGGCGCGGCGCCGCCGGTGAGGACGCCGCGCTCGCCTGGCTCACCGCGCGGGGCCTGCGGCCGGTCGCCCGCCGCTTGCGCACGCAGCTCGGCGAGATCGACCTGCTGCTCCGCGACGAGCGCACCTACGTCGCCGTCGAGGTCAAGGCGCGCAGCGGGCCCGCCGCCGAGCGCGCGGTCGGCGAGCGCCAGCTCCGCCGCGTCGCGCGCGCGCTGCGCGCGCTGGTCCCGACGTTGCGCCCGCGCCCGGCGTCGCTGCGCGTCGACGTCGTCGCCGTCGAGCTCGGCCCCGACGGCGGCGCCCGCGCGATCCGCTGGTTCCCCGGCCGACCGTTCGATCCGCGGTGAGGCCCGTTGCAGGCGCACGGCGGCGCGTGCCGATGATCTCCGCGGAGTCGGCGCTCGCCGAACGATCACCGCCCCCCCGCGCTGGAAAACGGGGGCGGCTCCGGCGACGTTGCTCCACGACCGTGGCTCGCTCCCCGGGACGCTCCCGGACCGCACCGCCGCGCGCCGAACAGAGGCTCCTGACACCGCATGCCGACTCTCCGCGAACAGATCATCCCGCGGCGCAAGCTGCTGCTGATGCTGTCGGAGACGCTGCTGATCACGCTGGTCCAGCTGCTCGGCAATACGCTGCCGTACATCGCGACCACCGGCCCGGGGTTCGACCCGGACAATCCGGCGTTCTGGTGGCTCGCGCTGCGCTGCGCGCTGATCGCCGTGCTGTTCCAGATCGCGCTGTCGTACAACGACCTGTACGACTGGAAGGTCGCCCAGAACCGCGCCGAGCTGCCCGACCGCCTGCTGCACTCCGCCGGCTACGCGGTGCTGATGCTCGCGGTCGCGGTGCTCGTGTTCCCGTCGCTGTTCGAGCTGCCGGTCGCCGACGCCCGCCTGCAGTGGAAGCTGTTCCTGCTGGTCGGATTGTCGTTCCTCGTGCTGTGGGCGTGGCGCGCCGCCTTCCACTGGTTCTTCTACCGCTGGAACTTCGGTGAGCGCGTGCTGGTGCTCGGCGCCGGGCCGCAGGGCCGCTACCTGGCCGGGCTGATCCGCGACAACCCGTTCAGCGGCTTCGAGGTCGTCGGGCTCGTGCGCACCGACCAGGATCCGGAGGCGGCGCCCGACTCCGCGGACGACGAGCGCCCCGACCACCGCGTGCTCGGCAACGCGCGCGAGCTGCTGCGGATCGCCGCCGAGCGCCGCGCTGCGCGCGTCGTGGTCGCCCTCGAGGAGCGCCGCGGCACGCTGCCGGTCACCGAGCTGCTCGACTGCAAGATGGCCGGCATGCACGTCGAGGAGAAGGAGGCGATGTACGAGCGCATCGCCGGCAAGATCGCGGTGCAGAGCCTCCGACCTTCGTACCTGATCTTCGGCAGCGGCTTCGCCAAGCACCGCATCGCCGGCGCCCTGAAGCGCCTGATCGACGTCGCGGTCTCGCTGGTCGGCCTGGTGCTGTCGGCGCCGATCTGCGTCGTCGTGGCGATCCTGATCCGACTCGACAGCCCCGGCCCGGTGTTCTTCAAGCAGGAGCGCGTCGGGCAGGACGGCGAGCTGTTCCAGGTGATCAAGTTCCGCACGATGCGGAACGACGCGGAGGCCCGCTCGGGACCGGTGTGGGCGCAGAAGCAGGATGCGCGCGTCACGCGCATCGGCCGCTTCCTGCGCGTCAGCCGCATCGACGAGATCCCGCAGATGATCAACGTGCTGACCGGGCACATGTCATTCGTCGGGCCACGCCCCGAGCGGCCGATGTTCGTCGAACAGCTCAGCCGGCAGATCCCCTACTACCCACTGCGCCACACGGTGAAGCCGGGCCTGACCGGCTGGGCGCAGGTCAACTACCCGTACGGCGCGTCGGTGGAGGACGCCGCCGAGAAGCTGCGCTACGACCTGTACTACGTGAAGCACATGGGGCCGCTGTTCGACCTCAACATCATCCTGCGCACCGTCGGTGTGATCCTGTTCGGCAAGGGGGCCCGTTGATGGCTGGCACCGTGAAGCGACCGACGATCCTGGTCGCCGACGAGTTCGGAGCCGAAGGCCTCGAGATCCTCCGCGCCGGCGCCGACGTGACCGTGCGCACCGGCATGGACGAGCAGGCGCTCGGCGGTGCGCTGGCCGAGGGCTACGAGGCGCTGATCGTCCGCTCGGCGACCAAGGTGACCGCGGGGTCGCTCGAAGGCGCGCGCGGCCTGGCGGTCATCGGCCGCGCCGGCATCGGCGTCGACAACATCGACGTCGACGCGGCGACCGAGCGCGGCATCGTCGTGATGAACACGCCCGACGCCGGCGCGATCACGACCGCCGAGCACGCGATCGCGCTGCTGGTGTCCCTGGCGCGCCACGTACCCGCCGCCGATGCCGCGTTGAAGGCCGGTCGCTGGGACAAGTCGCGCTTCACCGGCGTCGAGATCACCGGCAAGGTGTTCGGCGTCGTCGGCATGGGGAACATCGGCCGCGTGGTCGCCGCGCGCGGCGTCGGGCTCGGCATGGAGGTGCTCGGCTACGACCCCTACGTCGACGAGTCCGGCACGCCCGACGGCGTGCGCATGGTGACGCTCGACGAGCTCTGCGCGCACGCCGACTTCGTGTCGATCCACGTCCCGCTGCTCGACGCGACGCACCACCTGTTCGACCGCGAGCGGCTCGCGTCGTTGAAGCCGGGCGCGCGGCTGATCCACGCGGCGCGCGGCGGCATCGTCGACGACGAGGCGCTGTGCGACCTGCTCGAGTCCGGGCACCTCGCCGGCGCCGCACTCGACGTGTTCGAGCGCGAGCCCCCGACCGTCGACCACCGGCTGCGCAAGCTGCCGAACGTCGTGCTGACGCCGCACATCGGCGCGAGCACCGTCGAGGCGAGCCGCAACATCAGCCGGGCGATGGCGACGCAGGTGCTGTCCGCGCTGACGCAGGGCATCGTGCTGAACGGCGTCAACGTGCCGCGCCTCGATCCGGCGAGCGCGCAGGCCGCCGCGCCGTTCCTCGCGCTCGGCGCGAACCTGACGCGGTTCCTGACCGCGGTGTTCGGCAACCGGGTCGAGTCGCTGCGCGTCACGCTGCAGGGCTCCCTGGCGGCCGCGGCAGCCCGCCCGATCACCGTCGCGTGCCTGGGCGTCGCGCTGCAGCGGCGGCTCGGCCACCCGGTCACCCCGGTCAATGCCGAGCGCCTCGCACGCCAGCACGACGTGCGGGTGCACCACGAGGCGTCGACGGTGAAGATCGACTTCCAGAACCTGCTGCGCGTCGAGTTGCTGATCGACGGCGAGCGCCACGTCGCCAGCGGCACGGTGCTCGGTCTGCGCCACGGCCGGCTGATCGAGGTCGACGGCACGGTGCTCGACGCCATCCCGGAGCCCCCGCTGCTCGTCACGCGGCACGACGATCGCCCCGGCGTGCTCGGCGCGATCGGCACCGCGCTCGGCGAGCTCGGGGTCAACATCGTGCGCATGCAGCTCGGTGCCAGCACCCGGACGCGCGGCGCGGCCTGGGGCATCATGAATCTCGACCGCGCGCTCGGCAGCGACGAGCTGGACCGGGTGCGCGCGCTCGAACCGGTGTTCGAGGCCTTCGTCGTCGACTGATCCTCCCGACCGCCCCAACCGAGGTCCCGACCGATGACCGCCGACCTCCACCCGAGTGCACCGCTCCGGACGATCTGGTTCGATTGCGACTCGACGCTGTCCGCGATCGAGGGGATCGACGAGCTCGCCGCGCGCCGTACGCCGGACGTGCGCGACGAGATCCGCGCATTGACCGCGCGCGCGATGGACGGCGGTGCGACGCTCGAGGAGGTCTACGCGACGCGCCTGAATCGCATCGCGCCGACCTGGGCCGAGTGCAAGGCGGTCGGCGTGCAGTACGTCGACCGGCTGGTGCCCGACGCGGTCGAGGTCGCCGCAGCGCTGCGCTTCCTCGGCAAGACGCTCGGCATGATCAGCGGCGGGCTGATCCCCTGCGTCGAGCCGCTGGCGCGCCACCTCGGGCTGCACGGCACGCACCTGCTCGCCGTGCCGGTGCAGTTCGATCCGGACGGCGGCTACGCCGGCTTCGACGAGTCGAACCTGCTGACGCGGACCCGTGGCAAGCCGACGCTGCTGTCGCGCCGCCCCGACGACGAGCGTCCGATGGCGCTCGTCGGCGACGGCTCGACCGACCTCGCCGCGCAGGACGTCGTCGACCGCTTCGTCGGCTTCGGCGGCGTCGTCGCGCGGCCGGCGGTGCGCGCTGGCGCGCGCTGCTTCGCCGAAGGGCCGGGGCTGCGCACCGCGCTGCCGTTCCTGCTCACCGAAGCGGAGCTCGAACGGCTCCGCTGCGAGCCCAGCTTCGCGCCGCTGGTGTCCTGACCGCTCCGAACCGCTGCGATGACCGACCGCGACCATCCGATCCTGTTCATCCCCGGCCCCGTCGAGGTCGACGCGGAGCTCCGCGAGATCATGGCCATGCCGCTGGTCGGCCACCGGTCCGCCGCCGTCCAGGACCTGACGATCCGCGTGTGCGCGAAGCTGCGCGAGTTCTACTGCGCCCCGTCCCAGCACGCGTTCTTCGAGAACGCGCCCGGCACCGCGCTGATGGAGGCGGCGATCCGCAATCTCGTCGTGCGGCGCAGCCTGCACCTGGTCGCGGGCGCGTTCGCCGAACGCTGGGTCGAGGTCGCGAGGTCCTGCGGCCGGCAGCCGGTCGCGATCCAGGCGCCGTGGGGCACGACGGTGACCGCCGACGAGGTGCGCGCCCACCTGCGCGCGGTGCGCGAGCCGTACGAGGCGGTGTGCGTGACGCACAGCGAGACCTCGACGGGCGCGCTGCACGACATCGCCGGCATCGCGCGCGCGGTGCGCGACGAGTCGCCCGGCACGCTGGTGCTGGTCGACGCGGTGACGAGCGTCGGCGGCGCCGAGCTCCGCTTCGACGCCTGGGGGATCGACCTCGCGTTCGCCGGCACGCAGAAGTGCCTCGCGCTGCCGCCCGGGCTGGTGACCTTCGCGATCTCGCAGCGCGCACTGCACAAGGCGGCGACCGTCGAGGGCCGCGGCTTCCTGCTCGACCTCGCGGCGTGCCCCGAGCGCTTCGCGGCTGGCAAGCCGCCGGCGACGCCGTGCGTGCCGCTGGTGTTCGCGCTCGACCGCCAGCTCGATCGCATCGCGACCGAGACGCTCGAGGCGCGCTGGGCGCGGCACCGCGCGATGCGCTCGCACACGATCGCCTGGGCCGAGGCAAACGGCTTCGAGCCGTTCGTCGCGATCGCCGGCGAACGCTCCCCGACCGTGTCGACGCTGCGCGCGTCCGGTGCGCGCCTCGACGGCGTGATCGACCGGGCGAAGGCCGCCGGCTTCACGGTCGGCAAGGGCTACGGCAGCCTGAAGTCCGAGTGCTTCCGGATCGGGCACATGGGCGACCACCCGGTCGAGCGGCTCGATGCGCTGCTCGCGGCGATCACGCCACCGGCGCCGTGACCGCGCGCGCACAGCCGCTCGATCGCTTCCTGGCGCACCTGCGCGACGTGCGCCGTGCGTCCCCGCACACGCTGAAGGCGTACGGCCGCGACGTCGCCGACTTCCTCGCCTGGCTCGGCGACGGCGTCCCGGAGCCGGGCCGACGGCAGATGCGCGCCTGGCTCCTCGAGCTCGAGGAGCGCCGCCTGAAGGCGACGTCGATCCGCCGGAAGCTCGCGTCGGTCCGCGCGTTCTACCGCTACCTGCGCGAGTTCGAGGCGCGCGACGCACCCGACCCGTCGCGCCTCGTGCGCGCGCCGCGCGCGCCGCGCCGCCTGCCGAAGACGCTGACCGAGTCGGAGGTCGACGCGCTGCTGGCGCAGCCGTTCCCACCCGGCTTCCAGGGCAGCCGCGACCGGCTGCTGCTCGAGCTGCTCTACTCGACCGGCTGCCGCGTCGCCGAGGCCGCCGGATTGCGGCTGGGTGACGTCGACGTCGAGGACGGCGCCGTCCGGGTGTTCGGCAAGGGCCGCAAGGAGCGCATGTGCCTGCTCGGCGGTGCGGCACGCACCGCGTTCGAGGCGCACCTGCCCGAGCGCCGCGCGTTCCTCCGCGAACGGAAGGTCGCCGACTGCGGCGCGGTGTTCCTCAATCGCCTCGGCCGGCCGCTCAGCTCGCGCTGGATGCTCGAGACGGTCGCTGGCCACGCGCGGCGCGCCGGCATCCAGACCCGCCTGACGCCCCACGGCCTGCGCCACTCGTTCGCCACCCACCTGCTCGACCGCGGCGCCGACCTGCGCACCGTCCAGGAGCTGCTGGGCCACGCCCACCTGTCCACCACCGAGATCTACACCCACGTCTCGATGGCCCGCCTCCGCGAGGTCTACGACCGCGCCCACCCGCACGGTTCGAATCGGCAGCGCGTCTGATCCCTCTCAGCCGCCGTCGCGCCAGCGTTCCGCGAGCGTCGCGCGCGCGGGCTCGTCGTACGGCGTCGGGAACGCCACGTCGCGCCCGGTCACCGCGCGCAGCGCCTCGTGCACGCGCCGCGCGAGCGCCACGCAGGCCCGCGCGCCGCGCTCGTCGCCGGCGCCCGGCGGCCGCGGGAAGCCCCGCGCGAGCACGGCAGCCACCTGCGCCGGCGCGGCCGGCTCCCGCCCGGCGATCGCGACCAGCGCGTCGACCGCGACACCGGTCAGGCCGTTGAAGTACTCGCCGCTGCTCGCGAACGGCGCGATGACGGCCACCGACGCCGCGTCGCCGCAGCGGCCGAGCGCCTCGACCGCGCGGATGCGCAGCACGTTCGGATTGCGGCTGCCCTCCGGTCGCTCGACGAGCTCCTCGAGCCGCCCCTTCGCGCGCGCGTCGCCGGCCGCCGCCACCGCCTGGCAGACCAGGAAGCGCGTCTGGTCGTGCGGCTCGGCGAGCAGCTCAACGGCGCGCGCGACGATCGCCGCGGGCTTCGCCTGCCCGAGCCGCTGCACCGCCCGGAACCGCACGACGACGTCCGGGTCCGCCAGCGCGCGCTCGGCGGCCGCGATCGCCTCCTCGCCCTCGCCGAGCTCCTCGAGCTCCGCCGCGCGGCGATCGCTCGCCGCCAGCCCGGCGGCTGTCATGCCCGGGCCCTCCGCCACCCGTGCCGCCCGCACCGCGGCGCCGAACGACTCCAACGTACGACCGGTGTCGCCGATCACCTCCAGCGTGTGCGGATCGACCAGGAAGTGCTGCGGCCACACCGTGATGCCGAAGCGGATCGCGACGCGCTCGGCGGCGCGGTCGGACTCGTCGTGGCTGAAGTCCTGGAACAGGTACATCCACACGACGTCGTCGAAGTACTGCCGCAGCTCCGGATCGGAGAGGAGACCCCTCTCCATGACGACGCAGTGCGGTCAATACGTCTTCGTCGAGTAGACGAAGATCGGCCGCCCGCTCGCGAGCGCCTGCCGGTGCGCGTCGAGGAAGCTGCGCGTCCACGGCGCGCCGGGCGGCGGCTCGCGGCTCTCGGACTCCTGCGCGGGCAGCGCGGCGCAGAGGAGCGCGGCGGCGACGATCGACAGCGTGGCGGTGTGCATCGCGAAACCTCGTCGGACGCCGGCAGGCTATCCGATCGCGGTCACCAGGGCAGCTTCCGCCGCAGCCGCAGCACGGAGTCCTCGTCGGTGTAGCGCTCGAGCTCCGCGATCGGCACCCACGCGAGATCGTGTGATTCGTCGCTGACGACCAGCTCCTGCCCGGCGCCCGCGACCAGCAGGAAGCGCAGGTCGTGGTGCTCGTGCGCGGGCTCGCTCCCGCGCGCCGGGATCACGTGCACGTCGACGTCGTACGGAACCAGCGCACCGCCCGGTCGGAACAGATCGAAGTGGACCATCCCCGATTCCTCGCGCGCCTCGCGCAGCACGACCTCGTCGATGCGCGGGTCGCCGTCGGCGTGGCCACCGAGCTGCAGCCAGCGGCCGAGCTTGCGGTGGTGGGTCAGCAGGCAGTGGCGGTGGTCGGCCGACACGATCATCGCGGAGCCGGTGACGTGCCCGGGTGTGAAGCAGGTGCGCTCGAAGCAGTCCGCGCGCGAAGCGACCAGCGCGCGGACCCGCGCCGTCGTCGCGGCCTCCGCGGGCCACGCGCGGTCGTAGCGGTCGAGCAGGTCGAGGATCGCGCCAGCTCCGGTCACGTCGAGACCTCCGGCGGCCGCTGATCGAGCAGCGCACGCAGGGCGGTGTGGTCGAGCTTGTGATTCGCGTTGAGCGGCAGCTCCCCGAGCACGTGCACCTCGCCCGGCACCAGGTACGCGGGCAACGCCTCGCGGCACGCGGCCACGACCTCGCCGGCGATCCGTCGCGCGTCGCGCTGCGGACCGTCGAGGACCAGGGCGACCGCGAGCACCGGGATGCCGTCGGCGCCGCGGCGGACGCTCGTCGCTGCCGCCGTCGCCACGCCCGCGCACCGCGCGGCGACGTCGACGACCTCGTCCGGCGCGACCCGATAGCCACCGATCTTCAGCTGCGCGTCGCGGCGGCCGACGATCGTCACCCAGCCGTCCGCGTCCATGTGCGCGAGGTCGCCCGACCACACGCAGGTCCCGCCGGCCGCGCCGCGCACCGGGTGTGGGCGGAACCGCTCCGCGGTCGCCTCCGGATTGCGCCAGTAGCCGTCGCCGACGCAGGCACCGCAATGGACGAGCTCGCCGACCACCCCCGGCGGCACGACGCACCCCGAGTCGGGATCGACGATCAGCAGCTCGACCTCCGGCATCGCGCGCCCGACCGTGCCGAGCCGCTCCGCGAGCTGCTCCGGCGGCACGAAGCTCGACCGGAACGCCTCGGTGAGCCCGTACATCGAGAACACGCGCACGTGCGGCAGCTCGGCGAGGAAGAACCGCGCGACGCGCGCAGGCAATCGCCCACCGCTGTTCGTCACGTAGCGCAGCGCCGCGAGCTCCTCCCGCTGGACGACGCCCCGCTGCACGGCGTCGACGAACCCGACCCACAGCTCCGGCACGCCCGCGAGCCCGGTCGCGCGGACGCTCGCGGCGCGCCGTACCAGTTCGCGCGCGGTGAAGAACGTGTGGACCGTCACACGGCACCCGACCCACGCGGCGCCGAGCAGCTGATTGAGCCCGTAGTCGAAGCTCGACGGCAGCGTCGCCAGCACGTGATCGGCGGCGGTCAGCCCCAGGTAGCCGCTGACGATCCGCGCGCCGTCGCACAGGCTGCGATGGCTCTGCACGATGCCCTTCGGTCGACCCGTCGAGCCGCTCGTGTACAGCAGCGTCGCGGGCTCGCCCGGCTCGACCACCGCCGGCTCCGGCGCGTCCGCGGCGGCGCCGTCGAGCTCGTCGACGACCACCGCACGCCGCCCGCCGAACGCGGCTCCCGGATCGCCGGCCGCCAGCAGCTTGCCCGCCGACGTCACACACGCCGCGGCCTCGCTGTCGTCGCACACGTGGCGCACCTGTGGCGCCTTCAGCCGTGGATTGACGATCACCGAGATCGCCCCGAGCCACGCGGCGGCGAACGGCGCGACGGCGTCGTCGAGCCCCTTCTCGAGCCAGCACGCGACGCGGTCGCCGCGCCCGACGCCGACCGCGTGGAGCCGACCCGCCAGCCAGCGCGCTCGCTCGGCGAACTCCGCCGCCGACCATTCCCGGTCGCCGTGCCGCAGGAACGCCCGCGCTCCCCGTTCGGCGACGCGCTGCAGCAGGGTGACGAGCGTCCGCGGTGCCGCGTCGCGCTCACCCATCCGCCGCCGCCCGCGCGATGCCGCGCCTCTCGTCGATGCCGAACGCCAGCAGCAGCCCGAGCAGCAGCATGCCGATCAGCGGCGCGAGCCCGAGCCGCTGCGAGTGGGTCGCCGACGTCACCACGTGGAACAGGAGCGGCCCGAGCCAGGTCGTCGCCTTGCCGGTCAGCGCGTAGAGGCCGTAGAACTCGCCGGCGCGCTGCGGCGAGATGAACCGCGACAGCATGCTGCGGCTCGCCGACTGGCAGGGTCCCAGGCCGATGCCGGCGACGGTCGCCGCATACCAGAACGCGGTCGACGTCGGCACCGCGATCGCCAGCGCGACGCCGGCCAGCACGAAGCCGACCGACCACAGGATCGTCGGCTTCGCGCCGACGCGGTCGTCGAGCCAACCGCACGCGAACGCGCTGATCGCCGCCACGACATTGAGCCAGATCCCCGCGAGGATCGTCTCGCCGAGCGCCATGCCGAGCCGTCCGGTCATGTAGATCGCCGACAGCCCGGTCACGGCGATCACCGCGTCGTTGTAGAACAGCCGCGCGAGCAGCAGCCGCAGCAGGTCCGGGTAGCTCCGCAGGTTGCCGAGCGTGCGCACGACCTCGCGCACGCTCGCCCGCACGTCGAAGCCGCCCGCCTCGCCCGCGCGCGCGCCGGGGCCGCCGACCGCGCCGCCGCGGTCCCGCACGAGGAGGAACATCGGCAGCCCGAACACCAGGAACCAGCCGGCGACCAGCAGGTTGGTCGCGCGCACGTTGAAGCCGTTCTCCGCCGGCAGCCATGGCTCGTGCGACGCCGACAGCTCCCCGATGAAGCCGAGCGCGATCACCAGGGCGATGAGCCCACCCGCGTAGCCGAGCGCCCAGCCGCGCCCCGACAGCCGGCCGACCGTGTCCGCATCGCCGAGCCCGGGCAGGAACGCGTTGTAGAGCACGAACATCAGCTCGAACGCCGTGTTCGCGACCGTCACCAGCACGAGCGCCGTCCAGATCGCCGTCTCGCTGGCCACGCCGGTGGCGGGGTCCTTCGCGGGCCAGACCAGCGCCGCCGTGCACGCGATCGTGAACAGGCTCAGCCCGATCAGCGCACTGCGCTTGCGCCCGCGTCGCCGATCGACCAGCGCCCCGACCACCGGCGCGAGCAGCGCGCACGCCAATGCCGAGATCGTCTGCGAGCCGCTCCAGAGCTCCGCACCGCGCGTCGCGCCCTCGACGGCCGGGTCGTCACCGCACAAGGAGCGCGTGAAGAACGCCGCGTAGACGAACGTGATGACGAGCGTGTTGAACGCGCTATTGGCGAAGTCGAACAGCGCCCACGACCAGCGCTCGACACCCCCGGCGGGCGGCAGCGCGCGCGCGTCGCCGGGCGGGGCCGCGGCCGGACTGTCGGGCCGGCAGCTCATCGGCCGCCGGCCCCCGCGTGCAGCCAGTGCCAGATCGCGTCGAACTGCGCGGCGGCGTCGCCGTCGAAGGGCTCGAGCGCCGTGCGGCCGGCATCGGTCGCGAAGCGCGGCATCTTGGCCGCCGGCTCGATGCGCTCCGGATCGAGCATCCAGCGCCGGTACCACGCCGGCCGCAGCCGCTCGGCGACGCGCCCGAGATCGATGCCCTGCACCTCGAACAACGCCGCTGGCTGGCGCCCGAACACCGCGTGGCAGGTCACGCAGCCGAACCCGCCCTGCTGCTCGATCAGCCCGCGACCGACCGCGGCCCGGGCGGGATCGACCGCGACCGGCTCCGGATCCGCCGCGTGGCCGTGCGCGTGCGCGAAGCCGGTCGCGATCACGTCGGCAAGCCCGGGGAGGCGCGGCATCCGCGCGTGCAGCCACGGCCGCGGCGACTCGATCCGGCCCGCGACGAAGCCCGCGGTCCAGTCGCGCCGCAGCTTGTCGCCGATCTGCGTCAGCGCCGGCCGCAGCTGCGCGACCTCGACGTGGCCGTCGGCCCGGGCGGCGCGCTCGGGCAGCTCGAGCGACTCGAGCCGCCCGGCGCGCGCGAGCCACCACGAGGTCTGGCCGTCCACCTGATGACAGGCGACGCAGGCGCGCTCGTCGAGCTGGCGGTCGAGAACCTCGATCGCGACCGCGCGTCCGAGCGACGCGACGCCCTCGTCCGCGGCGAACGCACGGAGCGCAGCGCGCTCGTCGTCCGTCAGGCCGAAGTCCGGCGCGCTGCCGCGCGCCCCGGCGTCGGCAGCGAGGCAGCCGCGGGTGAGCGCACCCGGGTCGGCGCACAGCGACGCGAGGTCGCGCTGCACCGGCGCCGGCGCCGGAACCGCGTGGCAGCTCGCACAGCCGAGCTCGGCGTAGCGCTGCGCTCCGCGCGCGGGATCGCCGGGCGCGACCGCGGGGACGCTGCCGGCCGACCGGCTGCGGACGAACGCCTCCAGGTCGCGCGCCTCGGTGTCGCTGAGCGCGAGGTCGGGCATCCGGATGAACGGGTCGTGCCGCGCCGGCTCGCGCAGGAAGCGCGCCATCGCCCCGGGCCGGAACTTCGCCCCCGCGAGGTCGAGCGATCGCCAGGTCGGCGGCGCGCCGGCGGGACCGTCGTCCGCGAAGCCGTGACACGCGAAGCAGCCGAGGTCGGCCCACACGCGCGCGCCGGCGCGGGCGTCGCCCTCCGCATCGTCGCCCTCCGCATCGTCACCCTCCGCATCGTCGCCCTCGGCACCATCGCCCACCGGCGCCGCAGCACCGCGCTGCGCGGCGACGAACGCCGCGAGGTCGCGGACGGCACCGTCCGGATCGTCGACCGCCGCGATGTGGGGCATGCGCGCGTCGGGCCGCAATGCGCGCGGCGCGCGGATCCACGCGGCGAGCCACGCCGACTCGAGGCGGTCGCCCGCGCCCGCCAGATCGGGCCCGCGCATCGCCAGCTCCGGCATCGCGGCCGCGCCCGGCGCGTGGCAGCTGCCGCACCGCCGCGTCGCGAACAGCATCCGGCCGGCCCGCCGCAGCTCGCCGGCGACCAATGCGGGGTCGGCCGGATCGTGCGCGAACGCCGTCGGCGGGATCGGCTCGGAGCCGAACCGTCGGCTCGACCACAGCACGCGCACGTCGCCCTGCCCCGACAACGGGGCCTCGTAGACGGCGACGAGCTGCCGCGCGCCCTTCCGCAGGCGCACCGCCGCCCCCGCGAGCGGCTCGTCGTGGCGTCCCTGCGCTTCGAGCACGACCGCGCCGTCGATCTCCAGCCGGAACCTGCCGGAGCCCTGGAACGCGAACGTGTAGTCGTCGCGCGCCGGGATCTCGAGCGCGCCACGCCAGGTCGCGCGGAACGCGCCGGGTCGCGTGAACGGCGTCGGGGCCTCGCGGCGCGGCACGTGCAATGCGAGCAGCCGCGCGCGACGGGTATCGCTCGCGAGCGAGCCCGGCTTCGCGCCACCGAGCGGCTCGATCGTCAAGGCGAGCCCGGACGCCACCTCGGGCGGCACTCCCGCCTCGACATCGAGATGCACTGCCGCGATCGCGAGAACCGCTCCGCTGGCGAGCGCCAACGCACGGAGCCGACTGCGGGACACGGCGCCAGTCACCGGCGGCGCGGCCCCAGGAAGTGGATCGTGTTGTGCACCTCGCCCTGCACGAGCGCGCCGTCGGCCGCCTCCACGTCGTAGCCGATCCGCATCTGCATGCAGGTCTGCATGCCGTCGACCGCCAGGAACACGGTGCGGCCATCTGCCGACAGCGACGCACTCGTCACCCGCAGCTCGTCACGATTGGGCTCGCCCTCCTTGACGACGATGCTCGGGTCCGACGGCCGGTACTCGGGCGAGCCGTAGGCCTCGCACCACAGGTAGTTCCAGACCTGCACGCCGTAGCTCTCCGGATCCTCGGCCGCCTCGCGGTCGAGCACGTCGGAGAACGTCAGCTCGATGCCTTCGGTGTAGACCGCGAGCCCGACCGGCAGGTGCAGTGGACGCTCCGTGCGGCGCATGCGCTGGAACGCGGTGTCGCGCGCCGCACGCGTCTGCCAGCCCTTGAAGCCGACCGTGTACAGGTTGCCGTCCGCGCCGAAGCGCGCACGCATCTGGCTCGACGCGAAGTCGGCCGGCAGCCGGACCACACCGCCCTGGGTGATCCCCCGCCAGTCCTGCTGGCGCATGACGAGGTAGACGTTGCACTGACCGTAGCTCTGGTGCAGCAGCTGGCCGGCGAGCGGCCCCCAATGCTGCTCCGGAACCCACACCTGCCCGCCGCTCGAATTGTCGACCGACATCGGCAACCAGCAGATCGGCTGGTCGTACGTGGTCGGCGCAGCCTCCATGTGGGCGGTATCGACGCAGCCGCAGAAGGTGCCGTTCGTCGCGAGGCTCAACCGACACGCGGGAGTCCAGGTGCCCTGGTTGTCGCCGACCGTGATCTCGCCGTGCGGACCGACGCCGATGCCGTTGGGCGCGCGCAGACCGGTCATCACGACGTCGAGCCGCGAGCCGTCCTTCGACACGCGCATCAGCGTGCCGTGGTGCGGCACGATCTTCTGGAAGCCGCGGCCACCGGGATTCACCGGCCCGCCCTTGCTGAAGTAGAAGTTGCCGTCCGCGTCGGTCTGCAGATCGAATGCGAACTCGTGGAAGCCCTTGGTGATCAGCACGTCGTTGTTGAACACCTCGACGAAGTCGCACTCGCCGTCACCATTGAGGTCGTGGAGCCGGTGGATCCCGTCGCGGCCGTGCGTGTAGATCACGCCGTCGACGACCTTCAGCCCGAGCGGATCGTGCAGGCCGGTGCAGAACCGCGTCCAGGTGAGCTGGTCGAGGTCCGCGTCGATCCCGTCGACGAGCCACACGTCGCCGTTCCACGTCGACAGCGCCGCGGTGTCGGCGTCGAGGAAGTCGAACGCGCCGAAGCGCAGGCGGGACTTCCACGGGTTGTCGGACGGCACCGTCACGGTGTCGACGACGAACGGACCGTCGCCGCTGCCGAGCCGGCCGACCGTGCGCAACGTCTCCGGGTAGCGGCGCGGACCTCCGTGCGTCAGCGGCTCGAGCGCGAGCATCGCGTCGTCGAACTGCAGCTCGGGCGACCCGCCCGACGGCACCGTCGAGCAGCCGACCTCGAAGCGCAGCGTCGACTCGCGCGCGGGGATCGTCAGCACGACGCGGCCGTCGACGACCTGCACACCGAGCCCCTCGCTCCCGTCGGCGCCGCACGCCTCGACCTCGGTCACGAAGCGCCCCCCGCCGTCGCCCGGCGCCGTCCAGAACGCGATCACCCCGAGCCGGCCGCCCGCGAGCGACTGACCGCCCGTCGCCCCGGGCGCATCGAGCAGCACGGTGCGGAGCTCGGGACCCGGCGAGACCTCGAAGGTCCGCTGCAAACCGACGACCGCACCACCGGCACCACGCATCGAGTCGAACGTCTCGAGCACGCGCCGCCCCTGGACCTCGTAGCCGATCACCACCCGGTCGCCGGCGAACCAATGGCCGAGGAACCGGCCGTGCTCGCGCGGCAGCGGACCGTGCGGAAGCGGCCGCGGATCCGCGAACGAGCCCGCGAACGCGTAGCCGGGGAGCTGCCGCGTCTCGCTGACCCGCGCGCCGGTCGCACGCGGGATGGGCCCGTGCGCGCCGTCGAACGGCGTGCCGCGCAGCTCGAGGTGCCCGTCGCTCCACGCCGCGGCGACCCGCAGCAGCTCGCTGTCGAACACGACGCCCGCGCTGTCGCGCCGCGCGCGGTCGCCGAGGAAGATCACGCGACCCTTCAGCGCGACGTTGTCGCCGCTGAAGCCCTCGACGGTCGTGCACAGGCACGGACCGTAGTCCATCGCGTCCCACGGCTTCTGCGCATCCTGCGCGAGGACCGGGGCAGCGGCGGCGACAACGGCGAGCAGTGAGCGGTGGAGCGGCGTGGGTCTGCGCATCGTCGAAGTGCGGTCGTGGGAGTGCGGCGGCGCACCATATTCGATCCGCACGCCGCCGGCGAACCCGCCCTCGCCCGATCGCGGTGGCCAGATCGCGGTGGCCCGATCGCGGTGGCCGACCGAAAACGGCGCAGATCGGGCCGCGCCGCGCCCGGGGCCGGCGGGTAGTCTCCCGCGGCGGTGGCGGCGATGCGCGACGGCGACGATGTCGAGGTGGCCGAGGTCAGCCGGCGGACCTGGCTCCGGTGGACGGCGGCGTTGCTCGCGTGCCACATCGGGATCGGCGTGTGGCTCGCGGTCGTGACACCGTGGACGACCGACGAGCCGACCTACGCGACCGCCGGCCGGCTGCTGCGCGCCGGGCTCGTCTGGGACACCGGCGTCGCCCGCCTGCACGGGCCGCTGCCGTTCTACGCGAACCAGCTCGCGGCGCGACTCGGGGTGCCCGACCAGCCGTTGGTCGACTACCGGGTCGCGGGCCGGCTCGGCATGCTGGTGTTCCCGCTGCTGGGCGCGCTCGTCACCTGGTGGACCGCGCGGCGCTGGTTCGGCCGGCGCACGTCACTGTGGGCGCTCGGGCTGTACGTCACCTGCCCGGTACTGATGGCGCACGGCAGCCTGATGGGCACGGACACGTCGCTGCTGCCGTTCCAGGGCCTCGCGCTGCTGGCCTGCTGGCAGTGGCTGACGCGACCCGGGATCGCAGCGCTGCTCGCGCTCGGCGGGGCGATCGGAGCCGCGCTCGCGACCAAGTACCTCGGCCTGTTCCTGGTGCCGATCTGCGGCATCGCGGTCGTCATCGGCATCGCGCGCGGCGTGCGACCGCGATTGCTGTGGTCGCGGAGCAGCGACGGCCTCGCCGCGCGCGTGGCGGACGCCGTCGCGGCGGCCGTTCTCGTCGGCGGCGTCGCGTGGGTGACGCTGTGGGCCTGCTATGCATTCCGCCCGCCCGGCTACGACGCCGCAGCCATCGAGCCGATGAGCCGCTTCTTCGCGTCCGTGCACCGCCTCCCCGGGGCCGCGACGTGGCTCCGCGTCCTTCCCGAACCGTGGGTGCGCGGCGTCGACTACATGAAGCACTTCTCCGAGCAGGGCGGCAGCGCGTTCCTGTGCGGTCGCGTCGGACCCGGCTTCGCCGGCTACTACGTCGTCGCCCTGCTCACCAAGCTGCCGGTCGCCTTCCTCGCGGTGCTCGCGGCCGGCTGCGTCTGGCGACGGCCGCCCTGGCCGCGCCACGCACTCCTGCTGACGCTGCTCGGCATCGCGATCCCGCTCGCCTACCTGTCGCTCGTGCAGGTGCTGCAGATCGGCCTCCGCCACCTGCTGCAGGTCGTGCCATTGCTCGTCCTGGTCGCGTCCCGCCCGCTAGCGGACTGGTCGTCCAGCGCCGGGCGGCTCGGCCGGCTCCGCATCGGGGTCGCCGCGTGCGCATTGGTCGTCGCCGGGCTCGCGGCGTTCCACGTGCGCGCCGCACCGCGCTACATCGGCAGCTTCAACGCGCTCGTCGCCGAGCCGTGGCGCTGGTTCAGCGATTCCAACCTCGACTGGACGAGCGTGACGTACGGCGCGGACCCCGACGAGCAGGCATTGCGCGCACGGCATCCCGCGGCCGAGCGCGTCTTCCCGCAGAGCGGCCCGCGCCTCGGCGAGGTCGTCGCGTACGCGCCGGACCTGTCGGCCGTGCTCGCTCCGGACGGCCGCGTCGCGCATTGGCTGTGGCCCCTGACCCCCACCGACGTGCAGGGCGCCTGGCTGGCGTACCGGGTCGACGACGCCGCGCTGCAGCGCGCGGTCGACAACGCGACCGACGCCGACCGCCCGCGGCGGCAGCTCGACCGCGCCACGGCGCTCGCGACCTCCGGCCGCTGTGATCTCGCGCTCCGGGTGCTCGATGGCGCCGGCGCCGACCCGCGGGCGCTCCACGTGCGCGCGTATTGCGCCGCCGTCGCCGGCGGGCGCACCGCGTCGGCCGAGGCCGCCGCCCTCCGCAACGCGCTCGGCCGCTTCGACCTGGTCGCCGCGGACCCGACCGCCCCGCCGCCGCTCCGCGCGATCGCCAGCCTGCAGCTGCAGCGCTGGGGCGACACGCGGTCGATCCTGCAGGAGCTGGCACGCGACCGTCCGCTGGCGACCGAGGAGTCGATGCTCCTCGCGATCGCCTGCCGCACTCTGCAGGACCACACCGCCGGCATCCGCGCTCTCGAGGCCATCGAGCTGCCCGACGGCGACCCGATGCGGCCCCGCGTGGCGGACCTCCTCGACGAGCTCCGTCAATTGCGGGCCGAGAGCGAGATCATCCGGCGCCGCATCGGCGGCTGAGCGGGCACCGCACCCCGCACGATCGACCTCGACCCGCGGACATCCTGCATGGACCGTGCTCGGCGCCGGGAGGACGATCCCGCCATGCGCTACGCGGCCCTCGCCCCACTCCTCCTCGTCGCCGCCGGTGCCGCCCAGGACGACACCGCCGCCGCGCGTCCGGCACGCCTGCTCACGCGCTGGGCACGCGACGTCGATCCGACGGACCCGCTCCCCGAGCATCCGCGACCGCAGCTCGTGCGGCCGACGTGGACGTCGCTCAACGGGCGCTGGGACCTCGCGCTGGTGCCCCGCTCCGCGCCGGCTCCCGCCACGTTCACGCAGCGGATCGTCGTGCCGTTCGCGATCGAGTCGGCGCTGTCCGGCGTCGCGGAGGCCGTCGCACCCGAGCAGGAGGCGATCTACCACCGGCAGTTCGCGATCGCCGAGCCCGTCGCCACCAGCGAACGCCTGCTGCTGCACTTCGGCGCAGTCGATTGGTGGTGCGAGGTCGCCGTCAATGGCCGGATCGTCGGCACGCACGCCGGCGGCTACGACGCGTTCTCGTTCGACGTGACCGGCGTCGTGCGCCGCGACGCGGTGAACGATCTCGTCGTCCGGGTCTGGGATCCGACCGACACCGGCACGCAGCCCCTCGGCAAGCAGACGCTCCGCCCGCGCGGCATCTGGTACACGGCGGTCACCGGGATCTGGGGCAGCGTCTGGCTCGAAGGCGTGCCGCACCGCCATCTGCGCGACGTGCGCTTCGTCACCGACCGCGAACGCGGCACGCTGCTGCCGGTGGTCGACGGTCCCGACGTCGACGCGCTCCGTCTGACGGTGCACCCCGCCGACCACCCCGAGCGCACCGTGTTCGCGGCCGACTCGGTCGCCGCACTCCGCGCCGACCCGACGCCGGCACCCTTCCCCGAGCCGCGCCCGTGGACGCCGGAGACCCCCTTCCTGCACCGGCTCGTCGTGCGGCTGTCGGACGGCGACCGCGTCGTCGACGAGGTCGCGACCTACTGCGCGTTCCGCGACGTCGCGGTCCGCCCCGACGCCGCCGGCATCCCGCGCATCTGCCTCAATGGTGAGCCGCGCTTCCAGATCGGCCTGCTCGACCAGGGATTCTGGCCCGACGGCCTCTACACCGCGCCGACCGACATCGCGCTGCGCCACGACCTCGAGATCACCAAGACGCTCGGCTACGACACCATCCGCAAGCACGTGAAGGTCGAGCCGGCACGCTGGTACCACCACTGCGACACGCTCGGCCTGCTCGTCTGGCAGGACATGCCGAGCGGCGGCCCGCACATCGGCGGCGCCGACGCCGACGCGGCCCGCGACGCGCAGGAGGTCCGGCAGTTCGAGACCGAGCTCTCCCGGCTCGTCGCCGCGCGCTCCTTCCACCCGTGCATCATCGGCTGGGTCGTGTTCAACGAGGGTTGGGGACAGCACGAGACCGCCCGCTACGCCGAGCTGGTCCACCGGCTCGATCCGACGCGGCTGGTGGACGCCGCGAGCGGCTGGACCGATCGCGGCGTCGGCGACGTGTTCGACGTCCACCGCTACCCCGGCCCCGGTATGCCCCCACTCGAAACGCACCGCGCCGCGTTCCTCGGTGAATTCGGCGGCCTCGGCCTCGCCGTCGACCACCACCTGTGGCGCGACCGCGCGAATTGGGGCTACCGCAGCTTCGCGGACGCGTCGGCATTGAACGACGCCTACGTCGCATTGATCGAGCAGCTGCCCGCAATGGCGGCGCGCGGGCTCTGCGGTGCCATCTACACGCAGACGACCGACGTCGAGATCGAGGTCAATGGAGTGATGACCTACGACCGCGAGATCGTGAAGCTCGACGCCGGCCGCGTCGCCGCCGCACACGCGCTGGTCCACGGCCCGCTGCCGACGCTCACGACGCTCCTGCCGACCGCGGAGGAGGACCCCGACGCACGCTGGCGCTACACGACGACGGCCCCCGCCGCAGGCTGGACACGCCCCGGCTACGACGACGCTGGCTGGGCGAGCGGCCCGGCCGGCTTCGGCACGCCGGACACGCCCGGCACCACCGTCCGCACCCGCTGGGACACCGCCGACATCTGGCTGCGGCGCGAGATCGAGCTCCCCGCGGACACGCCACCCGAAGGCCTCTACCTGCTGATCCACCACGACGAGGACGCCGACCTCCACGTCGACGGCGCCCCGCTGCTCAGGCTGCCCGGGTTCACGACCGGCTACGTGCTCGTGCCGCTCGATCCGGCGCAGGCCGGCCGCCTGCTGGGCGGGCGGCGGACGCTGGCGGTGCACTGCCGTCAGACCGGTGGTGGCCAGTACCTGGACCTCGGCCTGCTGCGTCTGTGCCACTGAGATACTGGCCCCACAGACTGGCGAGCCGCGGCCGGCGCCGCGCCGCGCCGGGCCATCGGGGCGCGGCGAGCGGCGCTCAGTCGCTCAGCGCGGTCGCCGACGCCTCGCAGTCGCCGCTCCGCCAGCGCCCGCTGAAGGCCGCCACCGACTCGCCGTCCACCGACAGTGGGTGGCCGCTGCGCTCGGGCCCCCAGTCCTGCCGCCAGCGCAGCAGCTCCCGCCCCGTCAACCGCCGCGGCACGAGGCCGATGAGCTGCGCGGGCGACTCCTCCTCCCCGTTGAACCGCGGCCGCACGTAGTTGCGATAGCCGATCAGCATCTGCAGGTGCTTCGCCAGCCGCTTCCGCTGCTTGGACACCAGCCATGAGCGGCGCCGCAGCCGCCCCATCAGGTCGCGCAGGATCGCCAGCATCAGGTTGATCCGATGCAGCGGGTTCGCGGTCGTTCGCGGCGCCTTCGAGTCGATCTGCTCGTGCCCGGCGAAACGCTCCCCGAACGCCTGCCGTGCCAGCGCCGGATACGTGCTCTTGAAGTCGCTCCGCAGCCAGATCCGCGCGTCGTCCGGACACCGGGATGCCGCGAAGCCGAGCACCTCGGCACACGCCGCCCGCGACTCGTTCGGCCGTCTGCCCTCCCGTTCGACGCGCGCCGCGATCCGCCGGCGGCGCCGGGGTCATCTTCCCGGCGGCCGGCAGCCGCCCGACCGTCGCGCCGACGATGAAGAAGGCGTCCTGGTGGATCAGCACCGGCACGGTGACCGGGCAGGTGCTGCGCTCGCCCTCGAAGGTCTCCAGCTCGTCCAGCGAGAACATCACGGTACCGCCTTCCGGGCACAGCCGGCCGCACAGGTTGTGGTGCGCGAGGCCGACGTGATCGGCGAGCTTGGCCCACTTCAGCTCCAGGCTGCGGCGGCGGATCCCGAGCTCGCGGGCGGTCTGGCGCAGGCCGCCGCCGCTGCACAGGCGCGAGAACGTCTCGGCATTGAGATCCGGGCGCTTGTCGTAGTAGTCGACGCGGAAGGTCTGGCGCGAGAACGTGCGCCCGCAGCTCTTGCAGCGGAAGCGCGGCACGACGTCGGTGCCGAGCTGCCGCTCGAAGCTGCCGGCGCGGTGGAAGAAGCGGGTCCCGGCTCGCGGTGGAACGGGCAGTCGACGAACGGGCAGCGCGGCGGCGTGAACATCGGGCGGTGGCGCGCCCGGCGGGGCGCGGTGCGGGACGCGGAGGCCGACGGCATCCGGCAACCGCGCCGGCACTCCGCCTCCGCACCGCTGTGGCTCGCACTCGCCGTCGGGTCGCACCCGAACTCGAGTGGCGCGCCGGCGCGCAGCCCCGGCCGCCGCGCCCACCGCGGCCCCGGCAGCCCTCACCGCCCCACCGCGCGCCCCGCGCCGGGCGCCAGTCTGTGGGGCCAGTGTCCCTGGGTTCCGATCTCGTGCGTCGCTACAGTCGACCCGCCCGGCAGCCCCCCCCCATGGAAGCACTCGTCGCCAACTACCGCCTCGCCGCCAACGTCATCCGCGGCCTCGCCATGGACGCCGTGCAGCGCGCCCAGAGTGGGCACCCCGGCATGCCGATGGGCATGGCCGACCTCGCGGTCGCCATCTGGCTGCGGCACCTGCGCTACGACGCCGGTGACCCGGCCTGGCGCGGCCGCGATCGGTTCGTGCTGTCGGCCGGGCACGGGTCGATGCTGCTCTACTCGCTGCTGCACCTCGCCGGGTTCGACCTGTCGCTCGACGACCTGCGCGCATTTCGTCAGCTCGGCAGCCGCACGCCCGGCCATCCGGAGGTGGGTGTCACGCCGGGCGTCGAGACCACGACCGGTCCGCTCGGCCAGGGCTTCGCGAACGGAGTCGGTATGGCGCTCGCGGCGCGGATGGAGGCCGCACGGTTCGACTGCCCGCTCGCCGACCGGCATCGGATCGTCGCGATCGTGTCGGACGGCGACCTGATGGAGGGAGTCGCATCCGAGGCCGCGTCGCTCGCCGGGCATCTCGCGCTGTCGAACCTCGTCTACTTCTACGACGCCAATCGCATCACGATCGACGGCTCGACGTCGCTGTCGTTCAGCGAGGACGTCGGACGCCGCTTCCAGGCCTACGGTTGGCGCGTGCTCGAGGCGGCAGACCCGTACGACCCCGAGCGACTGCTGCCGGTGCTCGACCGCGCGTTCGGCACCGACGCCGACCGACCGACGCTCGTCGTCTGCCGTGGCCACATCGGCTACGGCAGCCCACACAAGCAGGATCACGCGTCGTCGCATGGCGCACCGCTCGGGACCGACGAGGTGCGCGCGACGAAGCTCGCGCTCGGCCTGCCCGCCGACGAGGAGTTCCACGTGCCCGACGAGGTCCGCGCGATGTTCGCCGAGGCGGCCGCGGAGAAGGCCGCCCACGTCGCGTCGTGGCGGGCTGCCGAGTCCGCCTGGCGCGCCGGGCACCCCGACCGCGCGGCCGCCCGGGACGCGTTCCTCGCCCGCACGGCACCGGACGACCTCCTGCAGCAGCTGTGCGAGTCGATCGCCGGCAAGGACGGCGCGACCCGCTCGCTGTCGGGCAAGCTCGTGCAGACCGCCGCGGCACTGCTGCCCGGTCTCGTCGGTGGCTCGGCCGACCTCGAGGGGTCGTGCAAGACGCGCATCGAAGCGTCCGGCGCGGTCGCCCGTGGTGCGTTCACGCACCGCAACATCCATTTCGGGGTGCGTGAGCACGCAATGGGGGCGATCCTCAATGGGATGGCGCTGCACGGGGGCTTCCTGCCGATGGGCAGCACGTTCCTCGTGTTCGCCGACTATTGCCGCCCCGCGATCCGGCTCGCGGCATTGATGGGCGCCCGCTCGACGTTCGTGTTCTCGCACGACAGCCTCTACGTCGGCGAGGACGGACCGACCCACCAACCGGTCGAACAGTGCGCGTCGCTGCGCCTCATTCCCGGCCTGCATGTGTTCCGCCCGGCGGACGGCCCCGAGGTCGCCGCGGCCTGGACGCATGCGCTGACGCGCCACGGCGGCCCGACCGCGATCCTGCTCACCCGCCAGAATCTCCCGCTCCTGCAGCGACCGGGCGACTTCACCACCGACCGACTGCTGCACGGCGGCCACGTCGTCCGCGAGGTGGCCGGTCGCGATGCGGCCGCGACGCTGGTCGCGACCGGCTCCGAGGTGCACATCGCGGTCGCTGCCGCCGAGCTGCTCGATGCGGAGGGTCTCGCGCTGCGCGTCGTCAGCATGCCCTGCCTCGAGGTGTTCCTCGATCAGCCGCGCCGGATCCGGGAGGCGGTGCTGCCGCCCGGCGTGCCGGTGGTCGCGCTCGAGCTCGGCCGCCCCGAGTCCTGGTGCGTGCTCACCGGCGGACTGGACCGCGTCATCGGGCTGAGCCGGTTCGGACGCAGCGCGCCCTGGGAGGAGCTGCAGGAGGATTTCGGCTTCACCGCCGAGGCGGTCGCGGAGCAGGTCCGCGGCTCGCTCGCGGTGCCGTGAGCGCGGCGGCTCGCGCCGTGCACGCCACCCGCGACCAACTCAGCCCGCCGACCTGCCGCGCAGCACGTGCCGCAGGCGGATCAGGTCGTCGTCGGCGACGTCGGTGAACCGCACGCCGACGCGATCGATCCCCTCGGCGCCGCCGCCGTCCGGACGCACCCAGACGACGCTGCCGGCGAGCTGGATCTCGCCGCCTTCGGGGTCGCCGATCCGCACCTCCATGCGGAAGCCGTCGGCGCCGTCGACGCGCTCGGCGTAGTCCCAGGCGCCGTCGACGAGGAATGCGCCGCCGCTCTCGCCCAGGTTCAGCACGATGCCGTGCGACCAGCGCGTCGCACCGACGCTCAGGAAGCGGTAGCGGAGCGGCAGGCGCACGCTGCGGCGCTGCCCGCGCCGGCGGTCGCGCGGCTGGGCCTCCACGGAGTCCAGGGGCAGCGCCTCGGACCCTCCCGTCGTGGATTCGAACGTCGCGTCGCGGTGCATGTCCGGTCCTCGCTGCGGCGATATCCGCCGTCTGTGCCCTTGTTCGACGGTCGCGCGACGGAGCTGGAGGGAATCCGTCCAGGAAACCGGGGTGCGCCGCGGTCCGCACGCGCCGCGGGACGGCTTCCCGATCAACTCGGCGGGCCCGGACGGTCGAAGAAACCCAAGTTCCGATGGGGTCGGGTCCTCCTATCTCCGCGCTGCGCCTCGGCCGCTGCGCCCGGCTGGCGGTCTGTGCCAGCGTGCTCGCTGCGCCGACCGCGCTCGCGCAGATCGACACCGAGGCTGCGCATCCCGAGCCGCGCGCGGTGCTCGCGTTGTCCGCGCACCACCGCGACGACGGCCGCGAGCTGGCGAGCGACTTCGTGGAGCGGTTCCTCGCCATGCCGCTCGAGCATCTCGGCCTCGACCTGCATTGCCGGAGCTACCCGGCCGGCGAGCCCGCCGACCTCGATCCCGATCAATGGCGCGGCGCGCTGGTGCTCGTCGATGCCGGCGCGACGCCGCCCGATTGGCTCGCGGGCTGGCTCGCCCGCCAGGCGCGCCGTGTGCACGTCGTCTTGCTCGGCGACCTGACGTCGCTGCGCGTCGCGGATCCCGCGTCCGTCGACGACCTGCTGCGCACCGCCGGCCTGGAGTGGCGGGACGGCTTCACCGACGACCCGTTCCGCATCGAGGTCGGGTTCGGCGATCCCGGCCGCACCTGCTTCGAGGCCCCGCCGGTCCGGCTGCGCTCTCACCAGGGACCCGCGCTGGTCGACCCGCGGCTCGACGCGTGGGTCAGCACCCGCGACCGGCGCCGCCCGGACGACGTCCGCCACCCGGTCGTCACCGGGCGCTTCGGCGGCCTCGCCCTCGATCCGTGGCTGCTCGACCCGGGCGATGCCGACGGCGGCGCGCGCTGGCACGTCGACCCGTTCCGCTTCTTCGCCGCCGCGTTCCGGCTCGACGGGCTGCCGGTGCCCGACCCCTGTGTCCGCCACGGCCGGCGACGGTTCTTCTTCCGCGTCGACGGCGACGGCTTCGAGAGCCTGTCGACGGTCGAGCACGGCCAGCTCGCCGCCGAGGTGATGCGCGACCACGTGGTCGACGGTCTGCGCGTCCCGGTGACCCTCGGCGTCAACGTGGCGAGCCTCGCCGAGACGATCGATCCGAGCGAGCCGACGCGCGCGATGCGCGTGGCCCGCGAGCTGTTCGCGCGCAGCCAGGTCGAAGCGGCGAGCAACGGCGTGCTGCGGACGCTCGACTGGCGCGCAGGGACCGTCGCCGGTGAGCGCCCGCGCGGCGACGTGTGGCGCGCGAGCCTCGGCGGCTACCACCACGATCCGCGCGCCGAGGTGCGCGAATCGATCCGCTTCGTCGATCGCTTCCTCGCACCTCCGGATCGCCCGTGCCGCTTGGTGCTGTGGTCGGGACTGGCGAATCCCGACGCCGCGACGCTCGCCGAGGTCGACCGCCTCGGTGCGATCGCGCTCAATGGCGGCGACTCTCGGTGCGACGCCGCGGACCCGACGCTCACCGCGGTCCCACCGCACGCGCGCCGCATCGGCGGAGACGCCCTGCAGGTCTTCGCGGCCGGCCCGTCGGAGGCGTACTTCGCCGGATTCTACGACGACCTGCCGGGCGCCTTCGCCCACGTCGACCAGACGCTGCGGCGCACCGGTGCGCCGCGCATCCTGAAGCCCGTCGACGTCCATGCGCGGTTCGAGTCCGCCGAGCGGCCGGCCCGCCTGCGCGCGCTCGTGACGCTCCTCGAGACCTGGGCGCTCACCGAGGAGACCTGCGTCGGCCGGGCCTCCGACTGGGTGCGCGCGGTGCGCGGCTCGCTGCTCGACTGCACGGTCGCGCGCGTGCCCGACGGCTTCCTGCTGCGCGGCTTCGACGCCTGCACGACCGCGCGGATCGAGGGCCCGACGCCGCCGATCGACTGGGCGCGCAGCACCGGGATCGCCGGTGCGCGCCGCCTGGGTGACGCGCTGTACGTCGACGTCTGCGGCGACCCCGCCAGGCTCGTGTTCGACCGCGTCGACCGACCCGCTCCACACCTCGAGCAGGCCAACTGTCCGTGCACGGAGATCGTGCGCTCACCGACCGGGGTCGCCTGGACCTCGTCCGCCGTCGAGGGCTTCGAGCGCCGCGCCGTGCTGGCCGGGTTCGCGCCCGGCGCGGCATTGAGCGTGCGGATCGGACCGGTGACGCGCACCGCGGCGGCGGGCGCCGACGGGCGCTGCGTGGTCGCCTGCAGCGGTGGCGGCGATCTCGCGATCGGCGTGGAGGTCGCGCGGTGATCTTCCGCGGCTCGACCGTCGCCGTCCTCGTCATCGCCGCGGTCGGCGCGCTGGTCGCGATGATCGCGCTGCCGTCGACGGTGCCCAGTCCCGAGCGCATCGACCGTCACAGCGGCCAGCCGATCGCCACCCCCGCGGAGCACCTGCGCCGCGCCCGCTCGCTCGGCGACGCCGTCGCGGCGCTCGGGTTGCTCGACGCGCTCGATCCGGAGGTGCAGTCCGACGAGCAGATCACACGGGCGCGCGCGACGCTGCGCGGAGAGCTCGACGACCCGGGTGCGACACCCACGCTCGCCGACCGGGCGGTGCCCGAGCAGCCGCTCGAGCTGGTCGCGTGGCTCGCCGACGCGAGCCACGACGCCGACCAGGCCGCCGCGGTCGAGAGCTTCTTCGTCGCCGGCGATACCGGCCTGGACGCCCAGGCTGCGGCGCTGGCGGTCCGCCTCCGCGAGCGCGATCCCGCGCAGCCGCAGGACCTGGCCGCTCGCGCGCTGCAGCTGGCCGAGCGGTTCGCCGCGGCCGGTCGGCCCCGCGCGCGCCTGCGCTGGCTCCTGCGCAGCTTCGAGCTCGACCCGGGCGCGCTGCCGGCGCGCGACGCGCTCGCGCGCTGGCTGGTCGCCGCGGGCCGGCTGCCCGCCGCAGCCGCCGTGCTGGGCGCGCGCCGCGCCGGCGATCCGCTCGAGCTGGACCTGCTCCGCGCGCAGCTCGCGCGTTGGCTCGACCGTCCCGAGGCCGAGATCGCGCTCCTCGAGACGATCCTGCCGGCGCGCGCCGATCCTGCGGATCGCGCCGCGGACCACCGCCGGCTGGTCGAGCTGCACCTGTACCTCGGCGCGCCCGAGCGCGCGCTGCCGCACGCGGTCGCGCTCGCGCACGGCACCGGTGCGGCCGCCGATCTCGACGCCGCCGCCGAGCTCGCGTTCGCGGCGGGCGACAGCGACCTCGGCTTCGAGCTGCTGCTCGACCGGCTGCACGGCGCGGCGCCCGGCGACGCCGAGCCGCTGCGCCGCGCGCTCCTCACGCGCGCGGAGCGCGATCTCCGCCTCGATCTCGCGCTGCAGCTCGCCGCCGAGCTCGCCGGCGGCGATCCGTTCGGCGCGGACGCCGAGCACCTGCGCCGCCTGCTGCACCGGCAGGGCCGGCTCGGCGAGCTCGCCGACCTGCTGGCGTCGCGCAGCGCGCTGCGCCCGGACGACGCCGCGCTGTGCCAGACGCTCGTCCCGCTGCTGATCGGGCTCGGGCGCGACCGCGACGCGCGACGCGTCGCCGCGCGGCTCGCGCACGCGACCACCGACCCCGACGTGTTCGTCGCGTGGCTCGGCCGTTTCGCGTCGGCGCGCGTCGGCGACCTCGACGAGCTCACCGCAACGTGGCTCGCGGATCCACGCCTGGCGCCCGACCGCCACCTGCCGCGCGTGCTCGCCGAGCTGGCCGACCAGCGCGGCCGCTTCCCGCGCAGCGTCGCCCGGCTCGAGGCGCTGCACCTCGATGCGCCGGGGGTGCGCGCGCACCTGCTGGCCGAGTGCGATGCGCTGCCGACCCCGGCGGCGCGGCTGCGCCTCGCCGGCGCGCTGGCCGAGCGCCATCCGGGCGACGCCGCGCTGCTCGCGGCGTGGGCCGACCGCGCGACCTGGGCCGGCGACGCCGACGGCGAGATCCGCGCGCGCCGCTGGTTGCGCCTCGCGGCGCCGGACGACCTCCGCAACCGCGAGCTGCTCGGCCTGCGCCTCGCGGCGGAGGGACGCCACCTGGAGGCCGCCGCGGTCGAGGCCGCGCGGGCGGTCGTCGAGCCCGATCCGTCCGGCGCGATCCTGCGCACGGTGCGCGCGCTGATCGCCGCCCGCATGCTCGACGTCGCGCTGCCGATGCTCGCCGATCGCCTCCGCGACGAGGCGCTCGCGACCGACGAGCGGCGCGAGCTCGCCGACCTCGCGTTCGCCGAGCAGGCGCTCGACATCGCGGGGCCGGCCTACGACCGCGTGCTGCGCGACCGGCCCGACGACGCCGTCACCCTGCTGCGCGCGGCCCAGCTCCGCGCGTGGTCCGACGATCCCGCCGGTGCGGTCCCGCTGCTCGAACGCCGCCTCGCGGTCGCCCCGGACCGCGAGCCCGCCACCGTGCACTACCAGCTCGCCGAGGCACTGCAGGCGCTCGGTGATCCAGCGGCCGCGCGCCCGCACTACGCCGCGGCGCGCGCGGCGCTCGCGCCGGCCGCCGCCACCGCCGACCGGTCGACGCTGACGATGCTCGCGCGGTGCGCCGCGCGCCTCGGCGACCCGGCCGACGCCGAGCGCCTGCTGCGCCCACTCGTCGACGCGCACCCGACCGACGTCGCCCTGGCGCTCGACCTCGCCGACGTGCTCGTCGCCGGCGGCCGCCCGGCCGACGCGACGCCGCTCGTCGAGCGCGCGCTGCGCCTCGAGCCGCACGGCGAGCGGACGGTGCGCGCCGCGGCCGCGCACTTCGGCAGCCGCGGGCAGACCGAGCGGGCACGCGCGCTGTGGCTCGAGACCCTCGAGCGCGACGGCGACGACCCGTGGCCGCACGCCGAGCTCGCTGCGATCGGCGAGCGCACCGGCACCTACCGCGACGCGCTCGAGCACGCCGAGCGCTGGCTCGCCCTGCAGCCCGGCTCGGCCGCCGCGCGCGCGACCGAGCGGCGCCTGCGCGACCGGCTCGCGCACCACGCGGTCGCGACGGTGCGCCGCGTCGCGGTCGGCGACGACTCGACCACCGAGCTGATCGCAGCGGGCTCCGCACGGCTGACGGACGCGCTGCGGCTCGACGCCGGCATCGGTCACGCGCGCTACGTGGGCCGCGCCGACGCGGTCGACGGCAGCGCGACCGACATCACGACGGACACCGCGCGGCTCGACCTGTCGGTCGACTGGCGCGTCGGCGCGCCACGCGACGTCGTCGGCGCGGGCATCGAGGCGTTCCCCGGCGCCGGCGGGCCGGCGACGGTCGGCGGCTGGGTCGGCCTGCACACCGAGTGGACGGCGCCGTTCCGGAGCCTCGAGCTGCGCGCTTTCGTGCAGGAGCTGTGGACCGACAGCGCGGCGGCACCCGGGCTCGGCGGGCGGCAGGACGGCCTCGAGGGCGAGTTCTTCACGGGCCTCGGCGAGCGCGGCTACGGCGGCGCGTCGCTGCGGCTGCGGCGGCTCGGCGCCGACCTGCCGGGCGCGGGCCGCGAGCACGACCTGCGCGTCGACGGCCAGCTGTCGCTCGGCCGCAGACTGTGGGGCACCGACGCCGCGGTCGCCGACTCGTTCCGGCTGCGGCGCACGCCGGCGCTGCCGAGCTCGCCGTACCTCGCGGCCGACGACGCGCGCGCGCGCAGCCAGGGCCTCGCGTGGCTCGCGTGGCAGTCGATCCGCCAGCTCGGCGATCGTGCGCTGGCCGACGCGCTGCCGATCGGCGAGCGCTTCGACTACCTCGTCGCCGGGTTCCGGAGCGACGTGCGGCTCGCCGACGGTCTCGGCGCGAAGGTCGAGGGGCACGTCAACTACGAGCTGCACGAGGCCCAGCCCGGCTACGGCATCGAGCTCGGTGCGACCTGGCGGCCGCGCGAGTCGATCGAGGGCACGCTGCGGTTCGGCTACGGCAGCGCGGTCGGCCGCTCCGGGAGCGACGAAGGCTCGCTGTCGTTCGCGACGGAGTGGGTGCTGCGATGGTGACCGCGGGGGGGCGCGACGCAAACGACCCGCGCGGGCTCGCCGCCCTGCTCAGCGAGATCGCGGCAGCGACCGCGGACAGCGCCGCGCAGGGCACCGACGACGAGCGCGCCGATGGCGTGCCCGGCCTCGCGGCCATCGCGGCCGACGAGGGTCTGCGACCGCGCACCGGCCACCCGCCCACGGTCGCCCTCGAGCTGCTGATCGGCTTCGGGGTGGTCGTCGGCTTCGAGCTCGCGACCTGTGGCGGCAGCCTCGGCGGCGCCGGGATGGTCTACCACCCGTACTGGCTCGTCGTGCTCCCGGTGGCCGTCGCGCGCGGGCTCGGCTCTGGCGTGGCCGCCGCCGGCATCGCGTGCGCGCTCCTGATCGCGGGTGCGATCCTGCGCGGCGAGGCCGACGTGCCCGCCGAGGCGCTGCAGCTCGACGTGATGCGCCACGGGATCGCGTTCCTGTTGGCGGCGTTCGTGCTCGGCTGGATCCGCGACGAGGTGCGCGCGCGGCACGCAGCGCTGTGGCGGCGGCACGTCGAGCTCGCCGGTGCGCACGAGGTGACCGCGCGCATCGAGGAGCGCCTGCTCGACTCCAACCGCCGGCTGAAGCTCCGCCTGCTCGACCAGACCGCGCAGTTCGGCAGCCTGATCGACGCGGCCAGGCAGCTGCGCAGCGCGAGCGACGAGGACGCGGCGCTCGACATGCTGCTGCGGATGGTCGAGGAGCAGTGTGGTGCGGCGCGGTGCTCGGTGCTGCACGTCGGCGCGGACGGCACACTGACCGTCGCGGCGAGCCGCGGCTGGGCCGTCGGCAGCGAGCGCCAGCACGTCGACGCGGCCGAGCGCTCGTGGGTCGTCTCGCGCGCGGCGTCCGGCGGCGGGCGTTGCGTCGACTGCTTCGGTCCCGGCGCGCTACCGCCCGGCGACGGACCGCTCGCGGCCGCACCCTTGTCGATCGCCCGGGGCCGGGTGTCCGCGCTCCTCTGCATCGACGCCTTGCCCGCGCATCGCTTCACGACCGCGACCACGTCGCTGCTCGCGGCGATCGCCGACTGGTCGGCACACGCCGGAGGCCGCGACAGCGCGATGGCCTCCTCGGTCGCCGTCGACGAGCGGCTCGGCAGCCACCTCGACCTCGCCGCGCGACTCAAGGGCGAGGTCGGTCGCGCGGCGCTCATCGGTGAGCGAGCGTCGGTCGTCGCGGTGCGGCTCCAGGGCGGGCGCGCCGCGGAGCGCGAGGCCGCGGCGATCCTGCTGTCCGCGCTGCTCCACGCGTCGGACGGCCTCTACGAGACCGGCCTGCCCGGCTGTCTCGCGATCGTGATGCCGGTGACGCCGATCCACGCTGCCCGCCAGGCCGCCCGGCGCTTCGCCTCACGGCTGCACGGCGCGCGGCCGCAGCACGTCTCCGCCGCCGACTTCATCGCGGTCGAGCTGCCGGCCAACGCCTACGACGTGGCGGACGCGCTCGGCGCACTCGCCGCCGCGCTCGGCACCGAGCTGCCCGCGGAGCTCGGGCAGGCGGCCGGCTACGCGCGCGATCGCGAGGCCTTCGTGCGCGACCTCCGCGCCGAAGCCGATCTCGCGACCCGCGTGCGAGGTGAGGTCTGGGTCGCGTTCCTGCGCACCGAGCCGGCGTTCGCCGAGGCGCTCGACGATGCGCTGGCGGTCGCCGCGGCAGCCCTCGAGCCCCCGGCGGTCGCCTACCGGCTCGGCGACGGACGCGCGGTCGTGATGATGCCGGCGGTCGTCGGGGACGAGGCGTTCGCGGTCGCCACCGCCCTGGAGCACGAGGTGCGCGCGCGCGGCGCCGACCCCGATCGCACCGTCGCCGAGGTGTTCGCGTTCGGCGCCGAGGACCAGCACACGTTCGATCTGCTCGACCGCCTGCTCGATCCGACCGAGCTGGTGCCCGCGGGAGCGAACCGGTCCGGCCGGGTGCCCGGCGCGGAGGCCCCGCGGTGAGGGCGCCGCACAGAGCGCTCGCTCCCGGTCTGGCCGCCGCCGGCGCCGAGGGGATCGCCGCCGCGTTGTGCTTCGGAGCACACTCGGCTGCCGGCCTGCTCGCCGCCCTGCTCGTGCACCTGCTCGCGGCGCGGCTCGCGGCGGTCGCCGCGGCGCGGCGGCCCGGCTGTCGCACGGTCGACGTCGACCTGGTCGCGCTGATCGCGATCGCCGCACCGCCGTGCGGAGCGGTGTTCGGCTGGCTGCTGCCCCCGGGTCCCGCCGGTCGCGGCCGCGACGCGCACGAGGCGTTCGAGGCCGGCGAGACCGGGCGCACCGCGCCCCGCATCGACTGGACCGCGCGGGCGGCAGCCGCGGCGGTCGCCGACGACGCCCTGCCGCTGAGCTTCGACGAGATCCTCCGCCACGGGTCGATCGAGCATCGCCGCAACGCGCTGCGACGCCTCGCGACTCTCGGCGAGCCACGCCATCTCCGCCTCCTGCGCCGCGCGCTCGGGCACGACGATCCCGAGCTCCGGCTCGCGGCGTTCGCCGAGCTCGACCGCGCCGGCCGCGTCTACGAGCACGCGCTCGATGCCGCGCGCGAGCTGGTCAGGCGCTGCGAGATCGATCGCGACGAAGTGCGGCTCGCACAGGCCCGCACCGCGCTGGCCGAACGGCATCGCGCGTTCGCCGACAGCGGGCTGCTCGACCCGAGCATGGGTCGCTACCACCGCGACCAGGCCGACCGGCTGGCCGAGTGCGCGGTCGGCGACGACACTGCCGCACTCCTGGCGCGCGCGCGCGTCGCGGTCGACCGCGGTGATCCGCTGGAGGCCCTGCGGCTGCTCCCCGAGGACGGCGACCTGGTCGTCCAGCTCGCACGCGCCGAAGCGCTGTGGACCGCCCACCGGTTCGACGCACTGGCCGATCTGGTCGACTTGATCGCGCAGCGCTGGCCGTACGACATCCCGGATTGGCTGCGGGACTTCCGCAGCGTGCGCCGCGGCTCGGAGGACGTCGGATGACGCGCTCCCGCCGCCGCGCGGCCACGGCATCGCTCGACGTCTGCTTCCTGCTGGAGGGGACCTACCCGTTCGTCGCCGGCGGCGTGTCGTCCTGGGTCCACCAGCTGATCCGCGCGATGCCGGACGTCCGCTTCGGCTACGTGCACATCGGTGCGGATCCGAGCCGCCACGGCACGCCGGTCTACGAAGTGCCGTCCAACGTCGTCGTCCAGCGCACGGCCTGGCTCAAGGACCCGACCGATCCGACCATGCAGCCGGGCTTCCGCACACCGAGCCGCGCGCTGCGGGCATCGTATGCGCGATTCCTCGCGGCGCTGATCGACGAGCGGTCCCACGCGCTCGATCCACTCGCGCCGCACACCGGACAGCTGCGCCGGCCGGGCATCATCGATGCCCTGATCCGCAGCCGTGAGCATTGGAACTGCATACACGAGCAATACGTCGCGGAGGCGTCGGATCAGAGCTTCCTGGACTACGTCTGGAACTGGCGCTTCGTGCTCGAGCCGCTCTTGAAGACCGTGTCGATCGACGTCCCGCCGGCGCGCATGTACCACACCTGCTGCACCGGCTATGCGGGCGCCCTCGCGGCGGTGACGTACCAGCGGACCGGCCGCCCGGTGCTGCTGACGGAGCACGGCATCTACGCCAAGGAGCGCCGTATCGAGGTGCACTCCGCCGAATGGATCCGCGACGCTGCCGCGATCGACGTCCTGCCCGACATCCACGCGCCGTACTTCCGTGACGCCTGGGATCGCCACTTCCGCTGCCTGAGCCGCGCGTGCTACGCGAACAGCCGGCGCATCTACACGCTGTACGGCCGCAACGGGGACGAGCAGGTCCACGACGGCGCCGACCCCGAGCGCATCCGCGTCGTGCCCAACAGCGTCGACCCGGTCCGGTTCATCGACGCCGCGCGACGTCGCGCAGCGCGCCCGCGGAACGCGCCGTTCACGATGGCGTTCGCCGGCCGGGTGACGCCGATCAAGGACGTGCGCAGCCTGATCTCCGCGACACGCGTCGTGGCGGACGCGGTGCCCGGCACCGTGTGCCGGATCCTCGGTCCGACCGACGAGGATCCGGGCTACGCCGCGAGCTGCCTCGAACTCGCCCGCGAGCTCGGGCTCGCGGACGTCGTCCGCTTCGAGGGCCGCAAGGACCTGCGCGCCGAGCTCGCCGACGTCGACGTGCTGGTGCTCACCAGCATCTCGGAAGCCCAGCCGCTCGTGATCCTCGAAGCCGGCGCGGTCGGGGTGCCGGTGGTCGCCACCGACGTCGGCTCCTGCCGCGAGCTGCTCGAGGGCCGCCTGCCGGAGGACCGCGCGCTCGGCGCCGGCGGGCTATTGACACCGATCGCGTCGCCCGGCGCGGTCGCCGACGCCGTGATCCGGCTGGCGCGCGATCCGGGGCTGCGCGCGACGTTCGGACGCAGCCTGCACGCACGCGTGCTGCGCTACTACGACCAGGACCAGATGATCGACACCTACCGTGCGACCTACACGGAGCTCGGCGAGGAGGCGCCCGCATGGCCGGCATTGGCTTCGAGCTGAGACGCCTGACCCGCCGCGACCCTGGCCTGTGGACCGGGCTCCGCGCGTTCGCCGCAGCCGGCATGGTGTCGTCGGGCCCGTGGGTGCTGACCACCGCGACGATGCTGCTGCTCGGCGTCACTCCCGCCGGCGACGACGGCGCGTTCCGCGCCCTCGTCACCGCCGCGTTCGCGTGGAGCCTGATCCTGGTCGGCGGCCTGCAGACCGCCGCGACCCGCTTCGTCGCCGACCAGCTCTACGCGCACCGTCACGATCGGCTACTCAGCGGTCTCGCCGCGACCGTCGCGCTCGTGGTACCGCTGCTCGCGCTCACCTCGTCCGCCCTGTGCGTCGCATCCGATCTCGATCAGCGCACGGCGGTCGCCGAGGTGCTGTTGACCGTGATCGTCGGCCTGCAATGGACCGCCATGTCGTGGCTCGGCGTCGTGCGACGCCACGATCGCATCCTGTGGGCATTCGTCAGCGGTCTCGTGCTCTCGGTCGTCGCACAGGTCGTGCTCGGATCACACGCGGACACTGCCGAGCGGCTGCTCGCCCACGCCACCGGCCAGGCGATCGCGCTCGTGCTGCTCGTCGCGGCGATCCTCGGTGACACCCGTGCCTCCACGGTCCGCAGCGCAGACGCGCTCCGTGCCCTGTGCCGTTACCCGCTGCTGGTCGCGACCGGACTCGTCTATGCGATCGCCATCTGGGCCGACAAGATCGTGCTGTGGTCGTTCGACGGCGTCGGCGAAGGCGTCCTGCTGCGCAACCACCCGCTCTACGACACCTGCGCATTCCTCGCCTACACGACGACGCTGCCGGCGCTGACCGCGAACGTCATCCACCTCGAGACCGCGTTCTACGAGTCGTACCGCGCCTACTACGGCGCGTTGCTGAGCGGCCGGACGCTCGCCGACATCGAGGCACGTCGCGGCGACATGGTCACCAGCCTGCGCCACGGCGCCGCACGACTGCTGAAGACGCAGAGCCTCGTCACGCTCGCGTGCATCGTGTTCGCGCCGCGTATCGTCGCGGGTCTCGGCCTGCCGCCGAGCGCCGTCGACGTGCTACGGCCGATGTGCGTGGGTGCACTGCTGCACGTCGGGTTGCTCGTCACGCTGCTCGTGCTGCTGTACTTCGATCGTCGCCGCGACGCGTTGCTCACGTCGCTGCTGTTCCTCACCGCCAATGTCGCCGGTGCGGCCACCGCGGCGCGGGTGGGGCTCGCCGCCTACGGCTTCGGGTATGCGGTGGCGGCGCTCGTCGCCCTGGTGTTCGCGCTGCAGCGCCTCGGGCGGGCGCTCGCGAACCTCGAGTACCTCACGTTCCGCGACGCGCGCTGACGGTCGCAGCGACGGGACGCAGCTCCGCGGACACGAGACCCGCACCGGTCCACCGTCGCAGGCGCTCGACGCACACCGCCCGCTGACCATCCGGCTCGCCGTCCGCGACCGGCTGGTCGGCGGGCCAGTCCACGCACACCGCAGCGAGGTCACCATCCGTCCCCGCTACGCCCTCCGCGCGCAGGACCGCGAGGTCGCGCAGCGCCGCGTCCGCCCACAGCACCTGCGTCGCGCGGTGCACGCGGATCACATAGGACCGGAGTCGCTCGTCGAGCGGTGCGCGCCCCGGCGTCGCGAAACGGAACGTCTCGACGCCCAGCTCCATCGCGTCGAGCAGCGCGGCTCCGAGACGCGGCGGAGCGCGCCCCGTCACCGGGATCGGCACCGCCGTGACGGCACCGAGCCCGACCGCGAGTTCGCGCAGGTCCGGCGGCTCCGCGGCCCCGTCCCCGGCATCGACCAGCGCGAGCACGACCGGCAGCCCGAACAGGCGCACGGTCTCGACCCAGCGCACGAGCGCCGGGTCCCGGGTCGTCAGCCGCGCGAGCGACACTGCCAGCACGGCTGCGTGCGGGCGCAGACCGGCGTCGGCCCGCGCGCGCAGATCGCAGTACTTCGCCAGGCCGAGCGCCGGCTCGCCCTGCACCTCGAGCGTCGCCAGGTCCGCGCAGCGCGCGGCGATCTGCACCGCGATCGTCGACGGCGAGCCGAAGCCGCGCGCGGGATCGCCGCCGACGTGCACGAGTGCAGGTGCGGCGGTCGGCCCACAGCTCGAGAGCCACGGCGAACAGGCCGCCTCGAGCCCGACGCCGACCGCCGGCACCCCGATCGGGTCGAGCTCGCCACCGCTGCCGAACCGGGCTGCCAGCCGCGCGCGCAGATCGGCCGTCCCGGTCGCGAGCGCGAGCGTCGCACCGAGCTCCGCGGCGAGGCGCCCGTCGTCGCCATGCCGCGCGTCGCGCCGCGCGCAGCGCTCGACGACCGCTGCCCACGGCGCAGCGCTCGGCTGCACGGCGGTCCCGCCCAGCACGGCGAGCGCGGGGCGACCCGCGGCGCGCTCGAGGGCCACCGCAGTGCACAGGGTCGCGAGATCGCTGCGCGAGCCGGGCTCCGGCGAGCACACGAGCACGCGGCGAGGTCGGTCACGGGGCGGCTCGCGCTCGGCGAGGCCAGGGCGCACCGCAGCCGCGCAGACCGCCGCCCCGGCGCCACCGCCGAGCGCGATCGCCACGCCGTGCGGCGTCCGGTCGAGGTCGTCGTCGCGGAGCCCGAGTCGCCGCGCGAACTGCTCGACGCCGACGACCGCGGCGCCGGCGCCGTGCCGATCTGTCCCGGTGACTGCCATCGGACCTCTGCGAGACCGCCGCGCGCAGCATAGCGCGCTGCCGCTCCGCATCCGTGCGGGCCTCGACGCTTCTGCCCGCCGGCCGTCCGCGGCACGATGGAGCGCCGATGACCGGATCCCCGCCAGCGACCGCGGCGCACCGACCGAGCCCGCGCATCTGCTACTGCCGCGATGTGGACGAGGCGGCGATCCGGGCGGCGATCCGCGCCGGTGCGGGCGACGTCGACGCGGTCGCCGACCGTACCGGTGCGACGACCGGCTGTGGAACCTGTCGGTTCGACATCGAGCAGCTGCTCGCCGACGAGCTCGCCCGCGCCGCGGAGCGGGCCGCGCCGGCCGCGAGCGGACGCGGGGAGGCACCGTCGTGACGCGCGGAGCGCGCGCGAGGCTCGCGGTGTCGCGCGGGGTGGCGCTCACCCTCGCGGTGCTGCTCGGCGTCTGGCTCGGCCGCGCGGGGAGCGCCCCCTATCGACATGGCGAGCCGTCGCGCAGCGGGGCTGCCGAGGTTCCGGCGACCGCGACGTCCGATTCGACACGGCCGCCGGGTGCACCGACAGCGGCGCCCGCGGCACCGGGACTGTGCGCCCGCGTCGTCGACGATTCCCGCCGGCCGCTGGCCGGCTGTCTGGTGCTGGCCGAAGCGCTCCGGCCCGCCGGCTGGCTCACGCGCACGCCCGCAGCCGAGCGACCCGCCGCCGCCACGCGCACGCCGGTCGACGGGCGCTTCGCGCTCGACCGGCCACCCGCCACGGCGTTCGCGCTGGTGCTCGACCACCCGCAGTTCCCCCCGCGGTTGCTCCTGCTCGACGCGGACACCGAGCGCGGCGCGGAGCTCGGCGACCTCGAGCTGCGCTCGTCGGTCGGCCTCGGCGTCACCGTGTACGCCGCCGGCGACCGCCGCGGCGTCGCCAACGCGCGCGTGCGGACGCAGCCGGCGTTGCTCGACCCGCGCCTCGGCCCCCTGGCCCGCGCCCGCCTCGAGCGGATCGCGATCACCGACCGCGACGGTCGCGCCGAGCTGCACGGCGTGCCACCGACCGCGCTGCGCATCACGGTGGCGGCGGCCGGCTTCGCCACCGCCGAGGTGACGGTCCCGCCGGCGGTGGCCGCCGACCGCCCGCGGCGCACGCGCGTGGAGCTCGCGGTCGGCCACGCGCTGCAGGGCGAGGTCGTCACCCCCGCCGGCCTGCCGGTCGCCGGCGCCGTGCTGGCCGCGAGCCCCGCCGTGGCTGGCGGTTGCGCGCAGGCCGGCACCACCGATGCGCTCGGCCGCTTCCGCATCGAGGGGCTCGCCGCCGGCCCGCACGCGTTGTGCGTGACGACCCCGGGGCGCGCGTCGGTCGAGCTGCGCATCGACGTCCCGGCGCGCACACCGCTGCGCATCGAGCAGCCGGCCGGAGCGACGCTCGAAGGGCGACTGCTCGACGCGGTGACCGGCCGGCCGGTCGCCGCCGCCCGGGTGCGGGCGGTCGGCGAGCCCGGCAGCCCGGCACCGCCGCTGCGCGACGCGCGCAGCGACGCGCAAGGCGCCTTCCGCCTCGACGGCCTGCCACCGGGAAGAACGCGGCTCCTGGTCACGTCCGAGCGCTGCGCGCCGCTGTGGACCGGGCCGCTCGACTGCGGCTCCGGCCCGCCTGCCGGACCGCAGCTGGAGCTGCGGCTGGAGCCGGGACCGGTGGCGCAGGGCGTCGTGACCGACGAATCCGGGACGCCGCTCGCCAGCGCGGTGATCGAGATGGTCGACGGCAACCTCGACGGGACGAGCTTCGCCGACCTGCTGGCGCAGGCCGCCCGCGGTCCGCTCGATCCGCCCGCCGCCGCCACGCGCTGCCAGCCCGACGGCACGTTCGCCCTGCCACTGCCGGTCGCGCCGGACGCACGGGTCCGTCTGTGCGTGTCGGCACCGGACCGCGCGACGCTGCTGACGGCCCCGGTCACCGCCTCCGCCGGGCTCGCGAGGATCGGCGCGCTGCGGCTGCCGCCGGCGCGGACGCTGCGCGGCGAGGTGTGCGACGCGAGCGGCGCGCCGGTCGCGGGCGCCGACGTGGTCGCCGAGCCGCTGATCCCCGCGGGCGTCGAGCCCGGCGGCCCGACGCCGGTGTTCGGCCGCGCGATAGCCGGCCGGGACGGCCGCTTCGCGATCGGCGGGCTCGGTCCGTTCGGCTACACCGTGCGCGCCGTCGCTCCGCCGCTGGCCGCGCCGGCCGGCCAGGAGCTGCGCCCCGCCGTGGTGCGCGTCGAGCTGCGCACCGATTCGCTGGCCCCGCTCCGCCTCGTGCTCCGATGAGGTCCCGACCGCGATGATCGACGACCACCCGACCGAGCCGAGCCAGCCACACACCGGACCGCAGCGCGGCTCGCCGCTGCGCCGCCGCGCCCTGCTGGCGCTGGCGCTCTGCGGCCTGGCGGCGATCGCGCTGGTCGCGCGGTTCGGGGGACCGGGCCGCGCGCGCCCGAGTGATCCGCTGCCTGCGGGCGCGGCCCCGACCGACACGGCCGCCGACGCCAGGGAACCTGGGCCGATGCCCAGCGGGCCACGCGACGGCGCGCAGCCGACCACCGCCGACCGCCGCGCCGCACCGTCGTTCACGGAGCCGGGCACGGCCGCCGGCGACCGTGACGCCCCGCAGGGCCTGACCGGTCGCGTGGTCGACAGCACCGGCGCGCCGGTCGACGGCGCCGTGCTGCTGCTGGTCGAGGGCCCGGGCCGCGGCCTGCTGACCACCGCGCTGCTCGCGTCGCGCGGTGTCCTGGTGCCGCCCGTCGCGCGTGCGACCTCTGCCGCCGACGGCCGCTTCCGGATCCCGGTGCGCGATCTGGTCGGCGGGCTGCGCGCCGACTTCGAGCTGCGCGTGACCCACCCCCGCTTCGCGGAGCGGCTGCTCGGCGGCCTGCAGCTGGGCACCGGCGCGTGGATCGACATCGGCGACATCGACCTGCCGCCCGGCCTCGAGCTGGTCGGCCGCGTCACGATCCAGGGTCGCAGCGACTTCCCGATCCCGGACGCGCTGGTGGTCGCCGAACCGGCCGGCGTCGTGCCGACCCTGACCCCGACCTCGGGTGGCGCGGGCGCGCTGACCGCGCGCAGCGACGCCGCCGGCTACTACCGCATCACCAACGTCGGCCCGGGCATCGTGCGGTTGACGGCGGTCGCCGACGGCTTCGCCCGCGTGCAGCGCAGCGGCCTGACGATCGCACCCGGCCAGGACAACCGCTGCGACCTCGAGCTGCCGCGCGGCTTCGTGATCACCGGCACCGTGCGCTCGACCGCCGGCCGACCGCTCGACGGGGCGCGCGTCGAGGCGCGCGCGATCGGCGAGCGCGTCGCTGCGGGCGCGACGGCGCTGAGCGACCCCGACGGACACTTCCGGCTGATCGGCCTGATCGACGCCGACTGGCAGCTCGCGGTGACCGCCACGGACCATGCACCGGCCGAGCGGACGCCGGTGCCGGCCGGCGCGACCGACGTCGACGTGCAGCTCGCCCCGCTGCCGGTCGTCGCGATCCGCGCGCTCGGCGACGGCGCACCGCTCGAGCGCTACGACGTCGTGCTGCGCGCGTGGCACGGCAGCGACGAGAGCTACGGCACCGTGCCGACCGCCCGGGTCGCGCGGGTCCGCGACCGCGACCTGGCGCCCGACGGCACGCTGCTCTACGGCGGGGTGGCGCCCGGCCGCTACGTGTTCCAGGTCGGGGCCGCGGGCTACGCCGACACGTTCTCGGCGCCGTTCGTGGTCGAGGCCGACGCCGCCGGCGTGGCCCCGCAGACGATCGAGGTGCGGATGACGCACGGCGGCGCGCTCGACGGCCGCGTGCTGGACGCGGCTGGCCGCGCGCTGTCGGGCGCGCGCGTCGAGGCGCTCCCGGGGGAGTTCCTCGACACGCCGTTCGCCCGCGCCTTCCAGGACCTGGTCGTCCACCGCGCCACGCGCGCCGGCGCCACGACCGGCGCCGACGGGCGGTTCCGGATCGGGACGCTGACCGCCGCCAGCTACCGGCTGCGCGTGTCGCACCCCGATCACGCCGACGCGCACGTCGCCGCTCTGCGCGTGACGGACACCGCGGTGACGACCACCGGACCGATCCGGCTGCAGCGTGGTACCCTGCTGCACGGCACCGCCACGGTCGGCGGCGCGCCTGCCGGGCAGGTCCGGGTCATCGTCCGCTCCGCGGCCCAGCCGCTGCGCGGCGACGAGCCGCCGATCTGGTTCGAGGCGGTCACCGACCCCGACGGCCGCTTCGCGCTGCCGGTGCGGCTGCCGCCGGGCGACTACGTGGCGGAGGCATGCCGGATCAAGCTCCCGGGGCCCCTGCTGCAGGTCGCCGACCGCGAGCGGTCGAAACAGGAGTTCCGGCTCGCCGCGAACGAGGAGTCCTGCGAGCTCCATCTGCAGCTTCCCGATACGTGACCGGGACGAATCCACGTCGAGCACCCGTCCAAGTCCGCCGAGTCTGCCACCTCTGCCGAGTCACCGATCCGAGTCCCCGCCCCGAGTCCCCGATGAAAGCCGCCAACACCCTGGTGCTCGCGCTCGTGCTGCTGGTCGCAGCAGTCGGCGCGTGGTTCTTCGTGTTCGATGACAACGCCAGGAGCGACCCGGCGCCGATCGGCAACGAACAGCCTGCACAGCTGAATGAGCCGGCCGGTCCGCAGGCCGGTGAGCGCCGCACGACCGAAGTCGCCGAAGCCACGACGCCGCGCGCGCCGCTCCCGCCGCCACGCCGCGAGGTCGTCCAGAGCACCGGAACCGATTTCCAGCAGGGCATCGAGGGCCGGCTCGTGGACGACCTGCGCGCGCCGGTCGTCGGCGCCGAGGTGTTCCTGTTCGAGGGCCAGGGCGCCAACATCTTCGCGAACCTGATCGACATGCAGCGCGGCATCGAGAAGCCGCCGCTGGCGTCGGGCACCAGCGACGAGAACGGCGTCTTCCGCCTCGGCATCGAGTCGATCCCGCCGGGCCGCGTGTTCGAGCTGCGCGCGGTCAGCCCGTACCACGCCGACGTGCTGCGCCCGAACCTGACGCTGTTCGAAGGCCGCTGGTGGGACGCCGGCGACATCGAGATGCGCCGCGGGCTCACCGTGCTCGGGCGGGTCACGCAGGCCGAGACGGGCATGCCGGTCGCCGATGCGTCGGTGTTCCTGAAGCCGCAGACCTACCAGCTGACCAACTCGCCGACGCCCGGTCGGGAGCGCGGCGTCGAGGTGCGCACGGACGTGGCCGGCAACTACCGCTTCGACAACGCGTCGGTCGGCATCTGCGCGCTGACGGCCGTCGCGCCCGGCTACGCCCAGGTCGAGCTGACCAGCGTCAACATCAAGGCGGACGTCGAGAACCGCTTCGACTTCGAGCTCCCGCCCGGCAAGTCGATCGGCGGCGTGGTCACCGACGGCGAGGGCAATCCGATCGCGGGTGCCGTCGTCGACGCACACGCGATCTCCTCGAAGTCACCGCTGTCCGTGCAGGCGCGGACCGGGACCGACGGACGGTTCGAGCTGATCGGCCTCGTCGACAGCCCGTTCCAGCTCAACGTCACGGCGCTGGGCTACGTGCCCGCCAAGGCGGACGCGGTGCTCGCCGGCACCGAGGACGAGCACATCGTCATGGAGACGCAGTGCTCGGTCCGCGTCATGGTCGTCGCGTCGAACAACCGCCGCATCACGAACTTCGCGATCGACGTGAAGAACTGGGTAGCCACCCAGCAGTCGATCGGCAACCTGCCGCAGATCCCGCGGATCCGCGTGCGGGAGCGCGATCTCGACCGCGACGGCTACTACACGCTCAGCGGCCTCAATCCGGGCAACTACAAGCTCGAGATCAATGCCGGCCCGGGCTTCTCCAAGAACTTCTCCGAGCCGATCGACCTGCGCGTCGGCGAACCGGCTCCGGAGGTCGTCGTGCGCCTCGGTGAGGGCGGCTCGATCACCGGCGTCGTGCTGGCAGCGAACGGGCAGCCGCTGCCGGACGTCCTCGTCAAGACACAGCCCAACGCGTTCGAGGACAACGCGCTGTCGGACATGTTCGCGCCGCTGATCCCGTTCGAGATCACCAAGGCCGAGCAGCGCACCGGCGCCGACGGACGCTTCCGGCTCGAGCGGCTCTACCCGGGTACCTACCAGCTGCAGTTCTCCCACGCCGACCACTATGCGCAGGCGCACCGTGGCATCGTCGTGCAGGAGGGCGCCGACACCGACATCGGCACCATCTACCTGCAGCGCGGCACGCTGGTCTACGGCACCGTCCTCGTCGACGGCGCGCCCGCCGCGCAGGTGAAGGTCACGGTCAGCTCGGTGCCGGATCCGGACCGGCCGACGACGTCGTTCACCGACACGGCGGTCACCAACGAGAACGGCGAGTTCGTGCTGCAGAAGCGCCTGCCGCCGGGCCGCTACACCGGTCAGGCCGGCCGCCAGGGCGCGCCGACCGAGATCTTCAACATGGTGCTCGACTACCAGCGCACCCGACGCGAGTTCCAGGTCGGCCCGGGTCAGGAGCAGTACGAGCTGCACTTCCAGATCCAGACCAACGCGCCGATCGCGCCGCCGGTGCAGCCCGGCGGTCGCTGACGCCCGCGGCCGGTCCGCCGCCGGCATCCGCGTTCCGCGCACGCACCGTGCGGAACGCGGACGCGAGCGGGCTGCCACCGGCTCGGCACGGACGTTCCTGGCGCGCACGACCATGACTCGACGCGCGATCCACGCCCACCCGATCGTCACCGCGTGTCTGCGCGCCGCTGCGCCGGGGCTGCTCGCCACACTGTGCGCCCCCGCGACGGCCCAGCTCGCCTGGACCTCCGCACAGCGCGCCGGCCCACCGGCGCGCTACGGCCACGCACTCGCCGCCGACCTCACCCGCGGCGGGCTCGTCTCGTTCGGCGGTGACGACGCCACCGGCGGCCGCAGCGCCGACACCTTCGTGTGGGACGGCACCGGCTGGAATCGCGCGACGCCCGCGCGCGCACCGGGCGCGCGCCGCGACCATGCGATGGCCTTCGACCCGGTGCGCGGCACGGTGCTGCTGTTCGGCGGCGAGGACGCGTTCGGCGGCGACTCCGCGGAGACCTGGGCCTGGGACGGCACCGGGTGGCAACAGCTGCTGCCGGCCCAGAGCCCACCCGGCCGGCACGGCCACGCCCTCGCCTGCGACCTCGCGCGTGGGCGCGTCGTGTTGTTCGGCGGCGACCGCGCCGGCATCCCGCTCGGTGACACCTGGGAGTGGGACGGCTCGACGTGGACGCAGCGGGCGGTCGGCGCACCCGCTCCCGCTCCTCGCGCGGCGCTCGCGATGAGCTACGACGTGGCCGGCGGCGGCGTGCTCCTGTTCGGCGGTCTCGCCGGCCCGGGCGAGACGTGGCGCTTCGACGGCGTCGGCTGGACCCAGCTCACCCCCTCCCTCGCGCCCCCCGCCCGCAGCCATCACGCGCTCGCGACCGATCTGTCGCGCGGTCGCGTCGTGCTGCAAGGGGGCGCGGCGCCCGGGTGGATTCCGCTCGGCGACACCTGGGAGTGGGATGGCTCCGCGTGGCGGTCGGTCGGGACCGGGCCGGCCGTCTACTCGTGCGCGCTCGCGTTCGACCTCACCCACGGCGTCACCGTGCTGTTCGGCGGGTCGTCGTTCTTCCGGATCCACGCCGAGACATGGACCTGGAACGGCAGCGCGTGGCGCCAGCCCGCCACCGCGACCGTGCCGGCTCCACGCGGCCGCGCCGCGAGCACCTGGGATCCCGTCCGCGGGCTCCTGGTGCTGTTCGGCGGCTACGACGGCAACTTCCTCGGCGACACGTGGACGTTCGACGGGCTCGCCTGGAACCCGATCGCGACGCCGAGCGCACCGCCGGTGCGCTGGGGCTCGGCGATGGCCTTCGACCGCACCCGATCGCGTGCCGTGCTGTATGGCGGCAACAGCAACATCGGCCAATGGTGGTCCGACACCTGGGAGTGGGACGGCGCGGCATGGCGCTCGGTGGCGACGCCAGGCAATCCCGGCGCACGCTACGCGCACGCGATGACGTTCGATGCCGGCCGCGGTCGCGTCGTGCTGTTCGGCGGGCACACCAATCCCGGCCTCGGCAATGACACATGGGAGTACGACGGCGTCCGCTGGTCCCGGATCAGCACGCCGCGGAGTCCGCCGGCTCGCTTCGGTTCGGCGATGGTCTGGGACGCGCGTCGCCAGGTCGTGGTCCTGTTCGGTGGCTATGGCGCGTCCGGCCGGCTCGCCGACACCTGGGAATACGACGGCATCGACTGGACCGCGCGCAGTCCGGCGACATCGCCGCCGGCTCGCTACCATGATCGTCTCGCGTTCGACGACGCGCGCGGCGTGGTCACGCTGTACGGCGGCGACGGCGACGTCGCGACGCTCGGGGACGTGTGGGACTACGACGGGGTCACGTGGTCGAATCGCACACCGACGCCCGCCCCTCCGGCCCGTGAGGAGCACGTGTTCGAGTACGACACGAACGCCCGGCGGTTCGTGCTGTTCGGCGGCGAGGACGCGGCCCTCACGCCGCTCGGCGACACCTGGTCCCTCGCACCGCTCCGGCCTGCGTCGGTCGTCGACTACGCGCCGGGCTGCGCGCCGCCCGGCGGCGCCGCGCCCGGACTCGCGTCGGTGCCGTACCGCGGGCTGCCCTGGCTCGGCGGGACACTCGAGTTGGAGCTCGCCGGCCTCGCCCCCGGCCAGGGTGCGTGGCTGCAGCTCGGACTGTCGCGAACCACCTGGAACGGCGCAGCGCTCCCGCTCGACCTCGGCGGCCTCGGCATGCCGGGCTGCCGCCTCGCGACGTCCGTCGAGGCCGTCGCCGGCCTCGCCGGCTCCGCGACCGCCCGCCGCCTCGGCCTGCCGGTGCCGAATCTGCCCGCGCTGCTCGGCGCGTCGCTGCGGGCACAGGGGCTCGCGGCGATGCCGGGTGCGAACTCCGCCGGGCTCGTGTTGTCGAATGCCGTCGAGGCTCGCTTCGGCGGCCGCTGACGACGGGCCACGCTTCCGCGGCCGGCGCCCGCGCGGCATGCTGACGCAGCGGGCCTGCCGGGCCCGACCAGGCCATGACCGCACGGCGACCCGCGACCTACTGGGACTACATCCGCGTCGAGGAGCTGCTCGCGCTTCAGGGCGGGCTCGACGGTGACGAGCGCGCGCTGACCGACGACGAGGTCCGCTTCATCGTCATCCACCAGATCGACGAGCTGTGGATGAAGGTCGCGATCCGCGAGCTCGCGACCGCGCGCGACCTGTTCCGCCGCCAGCACGTTCCCGAGACGGCGCTGTCGTCCGCGTGCGCCGGGCTCGAACGCATCGCGCTCATCTTCGATCTGATGGCGGGGCACTTCCGCCTGATGGAGACGATGCGCACGCGCAGCTACCTGGAGTTCCGCGACAAGCTCTCGCCGGCGAGCGGCTTCCAGTCCGCGCAGATGCGCGAGATCGAGATCCTGCTCGGCCTGGAGCCCGAGCAGCGCATCCCGTTCGGCCACGAGGACAGCTACCTGCAGGCGCTGCGCGAGTACGACGGCTCCGAGAGCCCGGCCCTGCGCCGCGTGCTGCGCCGCATCGAGGACCGCCCCTCGCTCAAGGACGCGGTCTACGCGTGGCTCGCGCGCGCGCCGATCGACGGCTCCTCACCGGGCCAGCCCGGCGACGACGAGGCGGTCACCGCGTTCGTCGACGCGTTCCTCACCCGCCAGCGCGCCGGCCAGGAGCAGCGCATGCAGCTCGTGCTGCAGGACCAGGCGCGCACGCCGGCGGACGTCGCACGCCTGCAGCAGCGCTACGCGAAAGAGCTCGACGAGGCCCGCGCCCACCTGCACGCGGAGGACGTGCAGAGCGCGGACGACCGGCGTCGCGTGCGCCGCCTGCGCACCGCGATCCTCTACATCGAGAGCCACCGCGAGCTGCCGCTGCTGTCGTGGCCCGGCGAGATCCTCGACGCGCTCATCCACGCCGAGCAGTCGATGATCGTGTTCCGCCAGCGCCACGCGCGCATGGTCGAGCGCGTGATCGGCCGCCGGGTCGGCACCGGCGGCTCGGACGGCGTCGACTATCTCGACCGCACGGCGCTCGACTACCGCGTGTTCCGCGAGATCTGGGCCGCGCGCACGATGCTGCTGCGCAGCGACCTGGCGCCGGCGGTCCACAACGCGGGCTACTACGGCCTGCGCGCCGACTGACGCCGGCGAGCCGCCCGATCAGGACGATCGACGGATCAGAAGAACAGCGTCTGCCGCACCGACGTGATCGCGTCCAACTGCCCGCTGACGTCGTCGACCATCACGGCCTGCGTGTAGAGCAGCAGCCCGGTGAGCGGCAGCGCCGGCACCTGGAACTGGTAGTTCCGGTAGCCGACCGAGCTCAGCGTGCCCGCGGCCAGCGTGAAGTTGTTCAGCAGCACCTGCGCCCCGGCGAACGGGAACGTCCTGCTGTCGTTGAACGCGCACAGCAGGATCCAGCTGTCGTTCGGATCGCCGGCGAGGTCGAACGGCATCTGGATGTTCGACGTCGCGAACGCGGGCGACGTGTGCGTCGGGGCCGCTGCCGTGTAGGTCAGCGGCAGGCCGTTGCTCGACCCCGCCGCGTTGTCGACGAACACGCTCTGCGCCCCCAGCACCAGCGGCACCGGCGGCACCAGGCGGATCTGCGTGTCGTTGACGATCTGGAACACGTTGGTGCGGACGAAGCCGACGGTCACCGACGTCGCACCCGTGAATCCGCTGCCGTTCAGCGTGAGCTGCTGGAACGGGAACACCGGCACGGTCGTCGGCGACAGCGAGGTCAGCGTCGGCCGCACGACCGGATTCGACAGACACGTACGCGTGTTCTTGAACGCGACGATCGAGCTGATCGACACTGGCGCGAACGACGTGATGTTCCGGCTGCAGCCACCGAGCCCCGCGCACATGATGTTGCACGGGCTCGAGCTGTCGCAGTGGCCGGCGTTCCAGTTGTGGCCCACCTCGTGGCAGACGAGCCCGACGTTGGTCGTGGTCGAGCTGCTGTAGGCCTTCTCGACGCCGTACGACGCGTTCGTGCACACGACGCCGAGGTAGGCGATGCCGATGACGCCGGAGAAGCTGAACTTGCCGGTGAACAGGTGCGCGAGGTCGCGGCGGATGCTGCCCTGGTTCTGCGCCCAGTAGTTCGCGAACTCGGACAGCAGCGAGCTCATGTCGGTGCTGGAGTAGGTCCGCGCCGTGCGCACGATGACCGCGGTGACCGTGTATTCGATGTCGACGTCGCGCCGGTAGATCGCGTCCATCCCATTGAGGATCGCGGTCACGTTGTTCTGCACCGCGGTCGTCGACGAGCCGAAGCGCTGGTAGTACTCGAGGTCGCAGTCGAACGCGATCTCGGCGACCTTGCGCGCCTCCGGCGCGGGCCCGGGCACCTGGTGCTGGTGTCCCGTCGTGTCGGTGCCGCACTGGCCGAGCTGCAGGGTCTGGTCGCTGGCGTAGACGAAGTGGCGGGTGCGCGGCTGCTGCGGGTCGATCCGCTCGAGGCCGTCGATGCCCCACATCGGGGAGCCGTCGCCGAGCGACACGACCGCGTGCATCGACCCGCCGTCGATCGCGGCGGCGACCACGCTGTTCGGGTAGGCGGTCGCGAGTCCGCGCCAGGTGATCGACGGCGGCGTCGCGATCTGCGTCAGCTTGGTGCCGTCGTCGACGAGCAGCTGGAAGTCGGGCGAGCGCACGTCGTTCGGCTCGAGCAGGATCTCGACCACCTGCCCGCCGAGGACGACCTCGAAGGTGAACTGCCGCCGCAGCGCGGGCAGGCTCAGGTCCTGCAGCGTGCCGGCGGTGGCGTCGAAGGCCTGCAGCACCCAGCCCGGCGCCAGCGTGACGACCGGGGGCTGCTGGGCCTGGAGGGCGGGCGCGAGGGCGACCGTGGCGGCGAGAACGCCGGCGACGGCCACCACGAACGAACGGAGAGGGGTTCGCATCGGCGGTCGGGGTGCAGGGAGGAGCCGCGTGCGCGGGACAGGAACACGCACCCGACTGGCCCCTCGGGGATCGACGGTCGGCGGGCCGCCGAGGTTCCGTCGGATCGCCCGTGGGAAGCGCGGGAGCCTAGCACAGGCACCCCGCGGCCCGCACCCCCCCTTCGCTGCGCCGAACGGGCGCGCGCCGCGCACCGTCAGTCGGGACGCTCCGCCCAGAGCAGGCGCTCGGCCTCCGCGACATCCGCGCGCGCACCGAGGAACAGCGGCGTGCGCTGGTGCAGCGAGGTCGCCGCGACGTCGAGGATCGCGCGACTCCCGTCCGACGCGTGGCCGCCCGCCTGCCGGGCGATCAGCGCCAGCGGCGCGGCCTCGTAGAGCAGCCGGAGCTTGCCGGCCGGGCGCTCCACCTCGCCGGGGTACATGTAGATGCCACCCTGCATCAGCGTGCGATGGAAGTCGGCGACGAGCGCGCCGACGTAGCGCGCTCCGCGGCGGCCGCAGACGGTCCGCCCCTCGCGGAACGTGCGCACCACGGCACGGGTCCGCTCGTCCCACAGCCGCTCGTTCGCCTCGTTGACGGCGTAGGTGCCACCGCCGGACGGGATCTGGATCTGCGGGTGGGTCAGGAAGAACGCGCCGACCGAGCGGTCGAGCGTGAAGCCGTGCACGGGCCCGCCGCAGGTGTAGACGAACAGCGTCGCCGGCCCGTACAGCAGGTAGCCCGCCGCCACCTGCTCGCTGCCGCGGCGCAGGAAGTCGGCGAGCGTCGCCGGCTGCTCGGGATCGAGGCGGCGGTAGATGCTGAAGATCGTGCCGACCGAGCCGTTGACGTCGAGGTTGCCCGAGCCGTCGAGCGGGTCGTGCAGCAGCACGTATTTGCCCCGCGTCGCGTCGCGCGCGTAGACGTGCACCTCCTCGCGCTCCTCGGAGGCGAGCCCGGCGACCACCGGGATCCCGTCGAACACCTCCTCGAAGATCTCGTTGCTGATCGCGTCGAGCTTCTTGACCTCCTCGCCCTGCACGTTGACGTCGCCGGTCCGCCCCAGCTTGCCCTCGAGGCCGGCGCGCAGCACCGCATTGGCGATCATGCGCCCGGCGAGCGTCACGCGATTGAGGATCGTCGACAGCTCGCCCGAGCCGCGCGCCGAACCCTGGTCGCGGAAGAACTGATCGGCGAGGGTCGGGTGCGAGAGGTACTTCGCCATCGTGGTCGGCGCGCGCCGCGCGCTCAGCGCGGCGGGTCGATGATCGTCCGCTCGCCGCCGACTTGGAAGACCGCGCTGCCGGGCGGCCGGGCGGGAGCGGGCGCGACCGTCGTGACCTCGCCGGGCCCGGCCGCGGCGCCGAGCCGATACAGGACGAACGCTGCGGTGCCCGGCCGCTCGCCCGCGAAGCCGGGCACGACGAACCGCGCGACGGGCGTCAGGTCGCGCGCCGGATCGAACCCGGCGCCGAAGTAGCGGCCGCACGCGTGCGGCAGCGTCGCGTCGAGGTCGAACTGCACCGGGTTGTCGCACAGCCACCGCACGCCGCGCTCGGCGAGCCACGCACCGAGCTGCCGGCGACGCAGCGCAGCGAACGCCGGGCGGTCGACGACGCCGTCGAGGTTCAGCACCGGGCCCGGCCGCCGCCAGGTGACGAGCCCCGAGTTGAACGAGCCGACCACGGCGGTCGGATCGCCGGTGAACCGGTCGAGATGCCGGCCGGCCAGGTCCATCGCCTGCTGCCAGACGAACTGTCGCGGCGGCCGCGACAGCTGGATCCCGGTCGCGATCGCGACCGCGACGACGAGCGCCACCGCGCGCGGACCACCCCCGCGCAGCGCGTGGCCGAGCCCGTAGGCCCCGGCGACCGCGAACGGTGCGAAGTAGTAGTCGCGCGGGTAGAGCCGCAGCACGTAGTGCAATGCGGCGAGCCCGACGCAGCCGAGCAGCAGCGCGCGCGCGGGCTGCCGCGCGGCAGCGGCGGCCGGCGGCGGCGCCAGCCACAGCGCGGCGACGAGCGCGGGCACCAGCAGGTCGTCGACGCCGAGCGCTGCGGCGACCGCGAGCGCGACGGGCAGCGTCGCGCGCAGGGCGACGGCGCCGGGCCGCCACGCGAGCGCGCACAGCGCGGCGATGCCGACCGGCGCCCACTCGGCGAACGGCCCGGCGAGCAGCACCGGCCGCCCCCACCACCACAGCGCCCGACCGAGCTCCGCGACCCCGGGGTCGGTCGCCAGCAGCCGCTCACGGAACAGCCACGCCATCGGCGCCGCGGAGTCTTGCACGGGGCTGCCGGCGAGCGCGGTGTTCCACAGGCCGTAGGCGACCAGCGCGACGAGCGGCGGCGCGAGGCGGCGCCACGGCCGGCCCTCGCGCGCGAGCCAGGCGAGCGCTGCGGCGAACAGCCACACGTCGCTGCGCGCCGCGGTGGCGACGAGACAGCCGAGCGCGAACCGCCAGCCCGGCGCACGCCGCTCGTGCAGGAGCCACGCGAGTGCGAGGCACCCGAGCGCGGTCTCCTGGCCGTTCTGCGCCTCGAGCCACGCGGCCGGCGCGGCCAGCAGCGCGAGCGCGCCGCCGAGCGCGGCCGCCGGCTCCACTCCGTCGCGCCGCAGCGCGCGGGCCACGACCGCACCGGCGAGCGCGAGCACCGCGAGTCCGAGCCAGCGCGCGCCGGCCTCGAGCACGGCGTCGCCGCAGACGGCCAGCGGCAGCAGCAGCAGCTCCCAGCCGACGTGGACTCCCGACGTCGGGACGCCGGCGCCGACGGCCGGGCCAACGCCGTCGGCGACGCTGCGCGCCCACGCGAAGCAGTAGTAGGCGTCGTCGCGGTAGCACGACACCCACAACGGCTCGCCGAGCGGCGTGCGCGCCACCGCGGTCGCCAGCGCGAGCGCGCCGAGACCGGCGAGCGCCAACACCGCCGACGGCTGCGCCGCCGCGCGCATCAGCGATCCTCCGCCGCCGTGCCGACATCGGCGACGAGGAACGCGCGCAGCCGCTCGCCGAGCGGGCCGCCCGCGTCGATTCCCAGGTCGTCGTGGCCCGCGCCGGGCACGACGACCAGCTCCGCCGGCCCGGCGAACGCATCGGCGAGCCGGCGGCCGAAGCGCAGCGGCACGACGCGGTCGGCGTCGCCGTGGAGCACCAGGACCGGCACGCGCACGCGGCGCGCCAGCGCGGCACTGTCGAGCGGGTGGCGCAAGAGCCAGCGCACCGGCAGCAGCGGGAATCGACTCTGTCCGACGTCGGCGATCGACGACGGTGGCGCACGCAGCACGATCCGGTCCGCGAGCCCGTCCGCGGCGAGCGCGACCGCGCAGAACGTGCCGAGCGAGTTGCCGGCGGCGGCGACCGGCACGCCACCGCAGGCCTCGGCACGGCGCCGCGCCTCGCCCGCCGCGGCGCGCGCCGCGGCGAGCAGAGTCGCCTCGTTCGGCTCGCTCTCGCTGTCGCCGTAGCCCGGGAACTCGACCCACAGCGCGCCGAGCCCGTAGCGTGCCCAGTCGTTCGCCTCGTAGACACCGCGGCGCAGATCCTCGCCGTTGCCGCCGAAGCACACGACGAACCCGCGCGGTGTCGCGGGCTGTGCGAGCGCGGCGCGGAAGCGGAACGCGCCGGCCGGTCCGTCCGCCGCCGTCGTCAGCCACAGCGTCTCGACGCCACGCACGCGATCGACCGGCCGCCCCGTCCCGAAGCCCCGGCCGACGAAGACCAGCCGGTCCTGCGCGAGCCACAGCGTCACCGTCGCGGCGAGCCACACGCCGAGCAGACCGAGCAGCAGCATCATCGGGCGGCGCGGGAACAGGCGGAACCGGAGCACGGCATCACACCAGATCGCTGTCGCCGAGCGTGTACCACCAATGCTCGGCCAGCCATCCGGTCGTCATCTCCGGATGGTAGATGCGGTGCGTCAGGCGCCGCGTCATGTACGCGCTCGAAGGCACGGTCTCGAAGCCGCGGGAGCGCAGCGCTGCCGCCTCCGGCGAGTCGGGCGCGAACACCGCCAGCAGGCGCTGCCGCTGACGCTCCGCGGCGATCCCGGCCGCGCGTGCGAGCAACGCGTCGGCGATCTCGGCATCGACGCCCGGGACGACCCAGTCGGCGATCGTGCAGGCGCCGGGCACGAGCTCGTGCTGCGGCCGCAGCACCGCGAGCCCGCGCAGCGCACCGGACCGCCGTGCCGCCAGCACCAGGTAGTCGCCGTCGCCACCCGGGACCTGCCGGTAGCGCCAGTCGAGGTAGGCGCGGTCGCGGCGCACCAGACAGCCGCGCTCGCTGGCGAGCTCCGCGAACAGCGCGTCGGTCTCCGCGGGGACCGCGGCGACCGCGTCGACCTCGACGGCCGCCGGCGTCGGCGGCGCACCCGCGACGCCGACGTCGCGGCACAGGTAGTCGATGTCGCGCAGCGGCTTGTATTCGAGGTAGCGCTGCCCGATGCGCTCGGCCGTCGCCACCGGGTAGCCGTACAACACGGCGTCGCCCATGCGGTCACAGAGTTCGAACCACGGGTAGGCGGTCGTCACGAACAGCCCCGGGCGCTTCAGGCCCGACCGGGCCTCCGGCACGACGAAGCTGTCGACGATGTGCACGAACACGGCGTCGCCGTAGCGGCTGTCGAAGGTCTGTGGCACGCCTGCGTACTGCGCCAGCACCGTGCCGTCGTCGCGCACCGCCACGACGATCCGGTGCCCGGCCGGATTGCGCGCGAACTGCCAGTCCCAGAACGCGCGCTGGCGGTCGCGGTAGCCCTCGCCGCAGACCTCGCGGAACACGCGATTGAACGACTCCAGGATGCCGGTCTCGTCGCCGGCCCGATACTCGCGGATCTCGAACTCCATGCTCAATCTCCGGTGCCCCGGCCCGCCGACCACCGATCCTGCGCCCCCCGATCCGCCAGCGCCCGGCAGAAGCCCGCGACCAGCCCCTCGAGCCGCGCGGCCGCCGAGCGACCGGCCGCGATGACCTCGTCGTGCGACAATCGCGTTCCCGACAATCCCGCGGCCTGATTGCTGATCAGCGACAGCCCGACGAGCCGGGCGCCCATCGCGTTCAATGCGATCGCCTCGTGCACGGTGCTCATGCCCACCGCAGCCGCACCGCATGCCGCCAGCATCCGGACCTCGGCGGGCGTCTCGTAGCTCGGACCGAGCAGCCCGGCGTAGACGCCGCGCTGCAGACCGGGATCGCGCACGGCGAGCAGTTCCGTCAGCGCGGCGTCCCAGACGGTGCTCTGGTCGGGGAAACGCGGCCCCAGTGCGGGCTCGGCCGGCCCGACCAGCGGCGAGCTGCCGGTCAGGTTCAGGTGATCCTCGATCACCAGCAGGTCTCCGGCGCGCAGCGTCGGTCGGATGCCGCCGGCCGCGTTGGTCAGCAGGAACGTGTCGATGCCCGCGCGGCGCAGCGTCCGCACGGCGCGCACGACCTCGGTGGGCGACCAGCCCTCGTACAGGTGCACCCGCCCGGTCAGGCAGGCGACCCGCACGCCGCCGCAGCGGCCGACGACCAGCGCGCCGCCGTGCCCCTCGACGCGCGGCGCCGGCCAGCCCGGCACGTCCGCGAACGCGACCTCGCGCGCTTCGGTCAGCCGGCCGGCGAACCCCTTGAGCCCGCTGCCGAGCACGAGCGCCAGCCTGCAGTCACGAAGCCCGAGCGGCTCCAGCGCCGCCACTGCGGCGTCGAGCCGCGCCGTCTCCGCGCCGTCGCTCATTCGGCCAACACCCCGGCGAGGCACGCCGTCATGCAGGTGGCGAGCGCGCCGGCGAACATCGCCCGGAACGCGAGCCGACTGAGGTCGCCGCGGCGCTCCGGGGCGATCGCACCGAGCCCGCCGATCTGGATCGCCACCGAGCCGACGTTCGCGAAGCCGCACAATGCGAAGCTGGCGATGCGCACCGTGCGCGGGCTGAGCTCCGCCTTCAGGCCGGCGAGCTGCTGGTAGGCGAACAGCTCCGTGAGCACGAGCTTCTGGCCGAGCAGCCGGCCGAGCACCTCGACCTCGGCCCAGGGCACCCCCATCACCGACGCGATGGGCGCGAACAGCCAACCGAGGATCCGATCGAGCGACAGCTTGTGCTCCGGCTTCACCAGCGCCGGGTCGACGCCCTCGAACCAGTCGTAGTAGCAATCGCTGCCGATGCCGAGGAGCCAGTTGGCGACCGCGACCAGCCCCAGGAACGCGATCAGCATCGCGCCGACGTTCAACGCGAGCTTCAGGCCGTCACCGGCGCCGATCGCCGCCGCCTCGACGACGTTGCTCGCCGACTTCTCGCCGTGCAGCACGACGCGCCCCATCGTCTCGCTGGTCTCGGTCTCCGGCCACAGCAGCTTGCTGCAGACGAGCCCGGCCGGCACGGCCATCACGCTGGCGACCATCAGGTGGCCCGCGTCGATGCCGAAGCCGACGTAGATGGCGAACACGCCGCCGGCGATCGTCGCGAAGCCACCGGTCATCACCGCGTGCAGCTCGCTCTTCGTCATGCCGGCCAGGAACGGCCGCACCATCAGCGGTGCCTCGGTCTGTCCGACGAACACGTTGCCGCACGCGGACAGCGACTCCGCGCCCGACGTCTTCAGCAGCCGCGCCATGACCCAGGCCATGCCGCGCACGACCACTTGCATCACGCCGAGGTGGTACAGCACCGACATGAACGACGAGAAGAAGATGACCGTCGGCAGCACCTGCGTCGCGAAGATGAAGCCGAGGCTCGCGCTGCCGATCGGCCGCCCCTCCGGTCCCTCCACGCCGAGGGGGTCGCCGCTGCCGAGCGCCCCGAACACGAACCTGGTGCCCTCCGCGCTGAGCCCGAGGAAGCCCTTCACCTGCTCGCCGAACCACTGCAGCGCGGCGTTGCCGGTCTGCCAGCTCAGGAACAGCCCGCCGAGCGTGAACTGCAGCAGGAGCCCGCAGATCACCAGCCGCCAGGACACCGCGCGCCGGTCGCGGGACAGCGCGTAGCAGAGGGCCACCAGCGTCAGGAGCCCGCCCAGCGAAACGAGGCGCAAGGACGTCATCGGCGGAGCATCGAACACGATTCGCGGCGGCCGCGCTACGCTCGCGGGCACACGATGGACGTCCCTGATCCGATCCGGTCGACCACGGCCACCGGGCCGACCGACACCGCGTCCGCCGGGTTCGTCGAGCGGACGCTCGACGACGGCAGCGGCGACCGGCTGGTCCGCGAGGAGCCGCTGTCGATCCGCGCCGGCCACGCCGAGGTCCTGACCATGCGCACGCCGGGCCGCGACACCGACCTCGCCGTCGGCTTCCTGCTCGGCGAGGGCGTGATCGACCACGTCGACGACGTACTCGACGTGCGGCTCGTGCCCGGCGACCACCAGGCCCTGCGCGCCGATCTCGCGCAGGTCGCCCTGCGCCGCCCCGACCGCGCCCGCATCCAGGGTCGGCTGACGCGCACCCACGAGGTGCGCCCGTCGTGCGGGATCTGCGGACTCGCGGATGCCGACGCGCTGCTCGAGGACCTGCCGCCGCTGCTGCCCGGCACCCCGCAGCTCGCGCGCGACGCGATCGCGACGCTCGCCCGCCGCATGGCCGAGCGCCAGGAGCTGTTCGACGCGACCGGCGGCTGCCACGCGGCGGCATTGTTCGGCGCCGACGGCGAGCTGTGGTCGATCGCCGAGGACGTCGGCCGCCACAATGCCCTCGACAAAGCGATCGGTGCGGCGGCGCGCGCGGGCCGTGAGCTGGCGCACGGCGTCGCGATGCTGTCGGGCCGCGCCGGCTACGACCTGGTGCTGAAGTGCATGCGCGTGCGGATCGGCGTGGTGATGTCGGTGTCGGCGCCGTCGGCGCTCGCGTTCGACCTGTGCCGCGCCGCGGGTGCGACGCTGATCGGCTTCGTGCGCGGTGAGCGCGCGAAGATCTACTGGAGCGCCGGCCGCGTGACCAGCGCGGAGGGTCCTCACCCATGAACGCGCGCGCGATCCGCTACGCGACGAACCTCGCGGTGCTCGGCGGCGTCGCCACGCTCGCGTGGCTGCTGCTCGCCGAGCGCGGCCGGGCTGCGCGACCGCTGCACGTCGACCTCGCGTTCACCGCCGTCGCCGAGCAGCCGATCGACGGCGCGGAGCACCTCGCGCACGACCCGCACGCCGGTCAGCGGCCGCGGCGCGGCGCGCGGGTCGAGCAGGTGCTCACTCCGCTCGGCGGCGGGGCACCGCAGACGGTCGTCGCGACGATCGACGAGCACGGCCTGCACGGTGCGGCACCGCGCGGCGCGGAGCTCGGGGGCCCGCGCGTGCTGCTGCTCGGCGACGACCTCGTCGCGTTCGGTGCCCCGACCGAGGCGCGCATCTCGGCGCTCGCGCAGCGCGCGCTGCGCGACGACCCGACGACGCCGGCCGCGACCGTGCTCGACGCGAGCTGCGATGGCTACGGCCTGCTCGAGATCGCGCTGCGCGCACCCGAGCTGGTCGCCCGCTACCGCCCCGAGCTGCTGGTCGCCTGCGCCAACCTCGGCGACGACCTCGGCCAGCTGGTCGACCCACGTCGCGCGCGCATCGTCGGCGGCGCCGTCGTGCCGCCGGCCCCGACGCAGGACGTGCCGGTGCCGCTGACCGCGCGCTGGCTGACCGGCCGGCTGCCCGGTTGCCCGCTCGAGCTCGCCCGGCGCGCGCTGGCGTGGCGCGGGCTGCTCGACCTGCAGCCGGCGCTGCAGGCCTCGCTGGCGCGGCAGCTGGACGAGACCATCGAGCTGCTCCAGCGCGCCGCCCCGGCGCGGGCCGGCCTGCTGGTCGTGCTGCTGCCGTCCGCCGCCGACCTCGCGCCGGACGCGGTCCGCGCCGAGGCCGGCGAGCTCGCCGCCGAGCTGCTGCGCCCCGAGCTCGGCCAGCAGACCGCGGCCGCCGTGACCGCCGCGCTGCAGCGCGCCGGCACCGCCTTCCTCGACGCGACCCCGCTGCTGCGCCCGCTCGGCCCGCACGCCTTCTGGCGCGACGGCCGCCTGACGCCCGCCGCCCACGCCGCGCTCGCCACCCCGCTCGCCGACCGCATCGCCGCCCGCCTCCGCGCCTTCTGACTTCCGATCCGTACCGCGTACGATTTTTACATCAGGTGCGGGTCAGCGGGCCGCCCGAGCGAGGGTCAACGGCGACGGCAGCGCGCTGCGACCTTGCTGCAGCGACCAGACCACCCCGCGCAGCTGCGTACCGAACCAGCGCCGGCGCAACGCGAACAGCAGCACCTCGTCGCCGTCGCCGGTCGCGGCGCGGATCCGCGCCACGTCGTCGCTGGGGAAGCTCAGCTCGGCGGTCAGCTCGCGACCGTCGAGCCGCAGCGTGGCGCTGCCCGGGTCGCCGGCGAGCTCGATCGACAGCTCCCGCGCACCGCGCTCGCCGGCGACGACGACCCCGGCCCAGGTCCCGTCGAAGCCCGCCGGGCCCTCGAACTCGTCGGCGGTGAACCAGGATTGCACGGGGCCCGGCGGCTCGAACGCCGCCAGGATGCGTCGCTCCGCGGTGGCGAGCAGCCCGGCGTCGGCCCCACCGCCATTGCCGAACGCGAAGATGACCAGCTCCAATGCCGGCACGACAGTGAGCTGCCGCACGGCGTCGCCGGAGTCGTCGCTGAAGCGCAGCCAGCGCAACCGAGGCCAGCGCTCGGCGGACTCCCACACGCCGCCCGGCCAGCTCTCCCCACCATGCCGGAGCACGGCGCGCCCGAGCACGAGCGCATCCGCCGCGCTGCCCCAGACGCACGCCGCAGCCTCGACCTCGCCGAGCCACGCGGCGTGCGCCACGCCGTCGCCACCGACGCAACGCAGCGGCGACGCCGCCGCCTCCTGGCGGGTCGTGACGACCCGCAGCCCCGTGCCGAGCCAGCCGTCGAGGTCGCCGGCGACGAACGCGGCCCAGTCCGGCACGATGCCCGCACGGATGAACGTCCCCTGCAGCATCGCGACGCCGAGCTCGTCGCGTGGATCGCCCGCCAGCCACTCCGGGCGCACGAACGCGTGCGCCTGTAGCACGCGATGGAGCGGCCGCCGCTCGGACTCGTCGTCGATCCGGCGGAAGTAGCCTGCGCCCAGCGACCCCGGCATGAGCAGGTCGTGCCAATCGAGCCCACGCAATGCGTCCGCGAACGACTCGTCGGCCGGCCAGTACTGCGCGATCGGCTCGCCGAGCGCGACGCGACCGCGCTCGGCGAGCTCGAGCAGACCGACGCCGGCCGCGATCATCGACAGGCCGCCGAGCGGCAGCGGGTCGTCGCCCGCCAGCGCCGGTTCGCCCCGCGCCGGATCGGCCGGCCCGACCGCGACGATCGCCGACTCGCCGCCCCGCGCCACCGCGAGCAACCGCCCGGTCGCCGGCGTCGACTCACCGTCCGCCGTCAACAGCGAGTGCAGATCGAGCCGCGCGAGCGCGCCGCGCAAGCTCGGCGTCCAGTCGACCGGCTCGGACACCCGCTCGAAGCGGACACGCCACGGCAGGCTCGAGCGGCCGTCGGGGCTGGTGGTCGCGACGCCGTGCAGCCCGCGCGGCCCGAGCTCCAGCGCGAGCGTGACGAGCTTCCGTTCGCCGTCGTGGCCGTCGACCTGCAGCTGCCGGTCCCGCCCCGTGCCGAGAGCAGCGAGCCGATCGCCACCCCACGCGAGGTCCACGGCGCCGGGGTCCTCGCCGTTCACCTGCAGCACGCATGCCACCGCGGTGCCGTCGAGCTGCGGCACCGCCGTCCGCCACTGCCCGCGCAGGCCGGGTGCGAGCGCCGGAGGCTCGCGGCCGAAGGCCCGACCCCCGTAGCCACCGCCGAGCGCCAGCGACCGATCCGGGTGCAGATCCGGGTGCCGCACGGCGAGCTCCGCGAATGCGGCGTCCGCGAGCTCGTGCGCGCCCTGCGATCCGGCGCACGCCGACCAGCCGAGCACCACCAACGGCGGCTCGACCCGGTAGCGGCGCACCAGGACGTCCACTCCGCCGATCTCGCCCCAGCGCGACCGCAGAGCGGTTCCGGGCTCCCCGTCGATCGTCTCGCCGAACGCCGCGGCCTGCGCCGCGGGGTCGTACTCGTTGCCGCCGAACGACGCGAACGGCCCCACCGCGAGGGCCTCCGCGAGTCTCGCGAGATCCCCTGCGCGGATCTGGGCCGAGCACCCCGCGGCGACCTCGCGGTCGGACCATCGACCGCGCAGCGACTCCTCGCTCCACCACACCGCGAGCGGTGGCGCCGCCGCCGGGCGCCGGGCGCGCAGCCGCAGACCGCCGAGCCGCTCCGCGACCGGCCCCTCCACCAGCGCCGCCCAGTCGACGCCGGCCCGCAACTCGAGCCCGCGCTGCAGCAGGGCCGCGGCGAGATCGCCGCTGCGCGAGCCACCTCGGGGATGGACGAACAGATGCGCGTCGAGCACGGCGTCGAGCGACCGCGGCGCCTCGCCGGCCGCGAGCCAGCGCTCGTAGAGCGGGCCCGGCGTCCTGCCGGGCTGCTGCAGCTCGCGCCACGTGAGCGCACCGAACGCCGCATCGCGGCCGGCGACGAGCTCGGGCACCGTCGCCGCGAGCGTCGCGTCGCGGGCGAGCCCGTCGGCCTCGGCCGCGTCGAGCGCCGCGTCGACGACGAGCGAGGTCAGCGAGCCGAGCGGAAGCCAGCGGTCGGCCGTCAGCGGGACCGCACCGTCGGCATCGACCGCACCTGCGAGGCGGATCCAGGTCGGCCGGCCACCGCGGTGGACGACCAGCACCTGCGCTGGCCCCGTCGCTCCCTGTGCCGCGAAGCGCTGCCCGGTGCGCGGCAGCTCGAGCGCATCGCCCTGACCGGCGAGCGGCGCGACGCACGCCATCGCCAGCAGCGCGCCGCGGAAAGCACCGCGCCCTCGCTGCGCGCAGCGGGACGGGCGCGGGCGCGAGTCCCGGTCGGGTCGATCGGTCGTCTGCTTCGGGCGCGGCATGGCGACGGACCCTACCGCGCATCGCACGCCCGAGCGACCCTCGACTCCCGTGACGCCGGCGGCCGCGCGGCCGCGGATCTCACTCCGAGTAGCCGATCCGCTCGACTGGATTGACGATCGACGACACCAGGTTCCTGCTGTGCGCGCTGATCCGCTTCAGGAAGCGGCCGTACAGGGCCAGCGTCACGCCATCGGCGACCCCGAGTGTCGTGTTGCCCGCCACGAGCCGCTCCTCGATCGCCCGCCACCGCTTCGACACGTCGGTCTTGTGGCTGCGCATGATCTCGCGCGCGACGTTGGCGTCGCCGGCCTTGAACGCGGCGCTGGCCCGATCGAACAGCTCGAGCGCGGCCTGCTCGATCGGGCCGAACTCGGCTTCGTGCTCGCCGACCTGCAGCCGCAGCGGGTGCGCCGCGGCGAGGTCGACGATGTTCTTCGAGTAGTCGCCGATGCGCTCGATGTCGACGACGATCGACACCAGCGCGAGCCCCGACGAGGTGTCGGCCGTATTGCCGAGCGCGAGGTGCGTCACGACCTTGCGCCGCACGTCGCGCTCGAACGCGTTCAGCTTCTTGTCGAGCTTGTGGATGTCGTCGTGGGCGTACGCGGTGTCCGCGTTGCGGAGCGAATCGACCGCGCGGCGCACCATCGGCTGGCACAGGTCGAGCATCTCGCAGCAGTCGCGCAGCGCCTGGGACATCAGGTCGTCGCGACGCAGCAGGTTCAGGATCTCGCGAAACACGGACATGGATGCCTCCGACTACCGACCGAGCCACACGACCAGGAACGGCAGCAAGTAGAACGTGAAGACGATGTAGATGATCGGCAGCACGCGGTTCCGAACTGCAAGTGCCGCGAACCTCTCCGCGATCCCGATCGGCAGCTCGCGGACGAACCACAGGAACGCGACCCCCAGCACGTTGAAGCTCACGTGATGGAACGCGAGCCGCAGACCGGCCTCGGCCCGGGCCGCATCCTCGCCGGGCGCGATGGCCGCGAACGCTGCCAGCGATGCGAGCACCGCCGTGCACGTGGTGCCGATGTTGGCGCCCATCGTATACGGGAACGCCTGCCGGATGGTGAGCACCCCCGCGCCGCACAGCGGGACGATCAGCGACGTCGTGATCGAGCTGCTCTGCACGATCACGGTCAGCACCAGCCCGAACAGCAGCGCGATCCAGGAGGTCCGGAACACGGTGCGGTCGAACAGGTTCTCGAGTCGCTTCACCAGCAGGCTCTTCAGGACCCGGACGAGCAGGAACAGCCCCGCGAACGTCAGCACGACCCCGAGGATCGCCAAGGCCGTCGCGCTTTCGAAGGTCACCCGCTCGAGCAGGTCGATGGCCGGGCCGGTCAGGAACTTGATCGGGTTGGCGAGGTGCAATCCGCCGACCCCTTTGAAGGCGTCGGTCGCGACGTCCGCCACCTCGGTCAGGAAGCCCGTCGTCACCTCGAGCGGGAACAGGATCAGCAGCGTGATGATGTTGAAGAAGTCGTGCACCGTCGCGGCAGCGAAGGCCCGGCGGTACTCCTCGGAGCGCGTGATGTGCCCGAGCGACACGATCGTGTTGGTGACCGTCGTGCCGACGTTCGCGCCCATCACCATGTAGATCGCCGAGTCGAACGGCAGCGTGTCCGCCGCGACCAGACCGACCACGATGGACGTCGTCGTCGACGAGCTCTGCACGATCGTCGTCGCCAGGATGCCGACGAACAGCGAGATCAGCGGACCGCTCGCCGTGCCGGTCCCCAGCAGATCCGACGAGAAGTCGTTGCCGAGTCCCTTGAAGGCAGCGCCCATGGCGCCGATGCCGACGAGGAACATGTACAGGACGCCGAACGCAGCCAGCGTTTGCCGGAGCGTCCGTGCCGTGGAGTGCGAGGCGACGGGGGGCGGACGAGGCACCATGGGAGCGCCCCGGGAATAGCCGTTCTCCCTGGCGATTGCGAGCGGAGAGCGCAGATCCGCGCGGGCCGCGGGCGGGCCCTGCCGGGACGCGGCGGCTCACGCCGCCGCGCGCGTCGGCTCGGTGCGCACAGCACCGATGAGCAGCGTGGAACCAATGCTCGCCGCGGCGCCGACCCACAGCGCGGAAGCGTAGCTGCCGGTCCAGGCCATCAGCTGCCCCATCAGCGGCTGCGTCACGAGCTGCACGCCACGCGACACGTTGTAGAACCCCGACGCCGCGGTCGCCCGGATCGCCGCCGGGTAGTTCTCGGCGAACAGCACGCCGAAGCACGACCAGGTGCCCGCCCCGAGCCCGACCGCACCGAGCACGACGCCGAACAGCACGACGTCGCTGCGCAGCGACCGGAAGCCGAGCGCGATCGCGGCGAGCCCGACCGCGAACAGCAGGCAGAACGCGACGAACGTCCGCCGCCTGCCGAAGCGATCGGCGAGCAGACCGAACGCCACGTCCGCGACGACGTGCACGGCATTGATCGAGATCTGGAACACGCCGACGAACCACGCCGGATGCTCGCGCAGCAGGATCGCCGGGAGCCAGGCGTAGGTGCACCAGAACCCGGTCATGTGCAGCGCGAGGACGCCCAGCAGCGCGAGGCTCGGACGCAGGCGCCCGCCGCGGAAGACGTCGAGCAGCCTCGCCGGCTGGCCGCGGCCCGGGGCGGTGTCGGGCCCCGGCATCAGCACGCGCGCGAACACGACGAGCAGCGCCGGCAGCGCCGACCACAGGAACACGCTGCGCCAGCCGACGTGCGGCGCGACGAAGCAGCCGATCGCGGCGGCGAGCGCCATCGCGACCGGGCTGCCGGCCTGTAAGACGGCGGCGGCACGATTGCGCAGGCGCTCGGGGTAGGTCTCGGCGACGACCGCGTGCCCGACGCCCCACTCGCCGCCGACCCCGACACCGGTGACGAGCCGCGCGGCGCACAACGTCTCGAACGAATCCGCGAACGCGGTCGCGAACGTGCCCGCGGAGAACACCAGGATCGACGACGACAGCGCGCGACGGCGCCCGCAGCGGTCGGCGAGCCGCCCGAACAACACGCCGCCGAGCGCCGTCGCACCGAGGCTCAGACCGTCGATCCAGGCGATGTCGGTGGTCAGCTCGAGCCCGAGCTCCGCCGCGACGCCGCGCTTGACGAACGCGAACAGGATCAGATCGTAGAAGTCGAACACCCAGCCGAGCCAGCAGAACGCCAGCACGCGGCCGCGCCGCTCGGCGAACAGCTCGGTCAGGCGGGCGAGCAGCGGCATCGATCAGCGCGTGCGGGCGGGTGATCGGCCTCAGCGGCCGGCGGCGAGCGCCGCGTCGTAGTCGGGCTCCTGCGCGATCTCCGGCACCAGCTGGCGGTGCACGACCTTGCCCTGCCCGTCGAGCACGACGACCGCGCGCGCGAACAACCCGGCGAGCGGACCATCGGTCATCGTCACGCCGTAGTCCCGCCCGAAGTCCGGGCCGCGGAACGAGCTCACGCTGCGCACGTTCTCGATGCCCTCCGCGCCGCAGAAGCGCTTGTGCGCGAACGGCAGGTCCTTCGACACGCACAGCACGACGGTGCCGGGCAGGCCGGCCGCGCGCTGGTTGAACTGCCGCACCGACATCGCGCAGACCGCGGTGTCGACGCTCGGGAAGATGTTCAGCACGACGCGCTTGCCGGCGACGTCGGCGTTGGTGACCTCGGACAGGTCGGTCGCGACGAGACGGAACGCGGGCGCCTTCGCGCCCGGTGCAGGCAGCTCTCCGACCGTAGCGACGGGGCTGCCCTTGAAGGTGATCTTGGCCATGGGGGTGCTGGGATGCGGGCGGCGCCGTGGGTGCCACCCGGACGCAGTGTCCTCGTCGCCCCTGGTCGAGCGCAACGGCGGAAGCCTCGCCGCGGGAGCCTCGACTCCCCCAGCGCGCCGTCCTAGCATGCGCGGCTCGCATGACGACGCCCGCGCGACGCCGGACGATCCCGGTCAGCATCCGCAACGTGACGGTCGGCGGCGGCCACCCGGTGGTCGTGCAGTCGATGACGAACACCGACACCGCCGACGCGGCCGCGACCGCCGCGCAGGTCGCCGAGCTGTTCCTCGCGGGCTCGGAGATCGTCCGCATCACCGTCAACAACCGCGAGGCGGCCGCGCAGGTCGCCGAGATCCGGCGCCGCCTCGAGGACCGCGGCCACGACGTGCCGCTGGTCGGCGACTTCCACTACAACGGGCACGTGCTGCTGCGCGAGTTCCCCGACTGCGCGGCGGCACTCGACAAGTACCGCATCAATCCCGGCAACGTCGGCAAGGGCGCGAAACACGATGCCAATTTCGCGACGATGATCGAGGTCGCGAAGGACCACGACAAGCCGGTGCGAATCGGCGTCAATGCGGGCTCGTTGGACCAGGAGCTGCTCGCGCGGCTGATGGACGAGAACTCGCGCGCCGCCACGCCGCAGTCCGCGCAGGACGTGATGCACGAGGCGCTGGTCCGTTCCGCGCTCGACTCCGCGGCCGCCGCCGTCGAGCTGGGACTGCCCGCCGATCACATCGTCATCTCGTGCAAGATCAGCCGCGTGCAGGAGCTGATCCGCGTCTACCGCATGCTGGCCGCGCGGACCGACCACGCGCTGCATCTCGGGCTGACCGAGGCCGGCATGGGCGTCAAGGGCATCGTCGCGTCGACCGCCGGCATCGGCGTGCTGCTGCAGGAGGGCATCGGCGACACCATCCGCGTGTCGCTGACCCCGCGGCCCGGCGAGCCCCGCACCGAGGAGGTGCGCGTCGCACAGCAGATCCTGCAGGCGATGGACATCCGACCGTTCCTGCCGCAGGTGACCGCCTGCCCGGGCTGTGGCCGCACGACGAGCACGTTCTTCCAGGAGCTCGCGCAGGAGATCGAGGGCTTCCTGCAGGCGCGCATGCCGGAGTGGAAGCGCGCGAAGCCGCAGGCGGCGGCGTTGCAGGTGGCGGTGATGGGCTGCGTCGTCAACGGCCCCGGCGAGAGCCGGGCCGCGCACATCGGCATCAGCCTGCCAGGGACCGGCGAGGCACCCCGCTCGCCGGTCTACGTCGACGGCGAATACGTGAAGACCCTCGAAGGCCCCGGCCTGGTCGCCGAGTTCAAGGCACTGATCGAGGACTACGTCACCGGGATGTGACGGTGTTCCGGGCAACGATCCCGTCGACCCCGACACGACTCCAGGCGGATTTCCACGGACTACCTAGGGAAGCACCCGAGGTGGGGCGCTCCCGGATTGCCTAGCATGCGCCCTGGCTCGGGTGCTCGGCGTGGCCGTGATCCGGCGATCGCTCCGCTCCGTCCGCCCGGCCGTCCACCCGTGACCGCCGTGGCGACGCCCGGATGCGGAGCCGCCGCGGTGGTCGCGAGCCACCCACAGGGAATCCAATGAACAACCCGTCCGGCCCCGGTGGAGGCGAATCCCACGTTTCGCCGCGAACGCGCCCCACGATCTTCGTCGTCGACGACGACGCCGCGATCCTCGATCTGGTGCGCCGGGTGTGCGCGCCGATCGAAGCGCAGATCCAGACCTTCACGAGCGCCCGCGCGTTCCTGTCGGTCGTCCACGACAACGTCCCCGGCTGCCTGGTCCTCGACTACAAGCTCCCCGACCTGAACGGCCTGCAGATCCTCCAGCAGCTCCAGGAGCGAGAGATCGAGCTGCCGGTCATCTTCATCAGCGGCAAGGCCGAGGTGTCGACCGCGGTGCAGGCCTTCAAGCTCGGCTCGATGGACTTCCTCGAGAAGCCGTTCGACATCCAGGAGCTGCACGACACCGTCAAGCGCGCGGTGGCCCGCGACGCCACCCTGCGCGAGACGCGCGCGAAGCGGACTGCGATCGGTGACCGCATCGCCAGCCTGACGCCGCGCGAGTCGCAGGTGATGGAGCTGGTCGTCGCCGGCCGCGCCAACAAGACGATCGCCGCCGAGCTCGGCGTGAGCCCCAAGACGATCGAGGTGCACCGCGCCAACGTCATGCAGAAGATGCAGGCCGGCTCGCTCGCAGAGCTCGTGCAGATGGTGATGTTCCACCGGAGCGGACAGAAGTCGCCCGAGGAGCAGGAGCAGATCGCGGCGCACTGACGCGCGCGTCGCGACGCGGGCGCCGTTCACACGGTGCCCGACACGCGGTCGAGCACCGGCCCGGACGGCAGCGGCGGTGCGGCGTCGCCGAACCGGAACGCGGCGAGCACCGCATCGCGCGCTGCGTCGGCGTCCGCGGGGTGTGCGGCGTGCACCTCGGCGAGCGGCGTGCCGGGCGCGACGCGGTCGCCCGGCAGCGTCCGCAAGACGATCCCGACCCGCGGGTCGACCGCATCGCTCGCCCGCCGCCGGCCGGCACCGAGCCCGACCGCCGCCAGCCCGAGCCGCAGCGGGTCGACGTCGACGACGACGCCGCGCGCAGCCGGTGGTGCGGACAGGATCTCCACGTGCGGCGCGGACGGCAGGCGCGACGGGTCGTCGACGAACGCCGGGTCGCCACCCTGCAGCTCGACGTTGCGGAGCATCCTCTCGCGCACCGCGCCACGCGCGAGCAGCTCGACCAGCCGGTCCCGCGCGGTCTCGCGCGTCCCGTCGACGCCGGCGAGCAGCAGCATCTCCGCACCGAGCGCGAGCGTCAGCTCGACGAGGTCGGGCGGCCCCTGACCGTGCAGGCAGGCGACCACCTCGGCGACCTCGAGCGCATTGCCGATCGCACGGCCGAGCGGCCGATCCATGTCCGTCAGGAGCGCGGTCGTACGCACGCCGGCCGCATTGCCGGTCGCGACGAGCGCGCGGGCGAGCCGCTCGGCGTCGGCGCGCTCGCGCAGGAACGCCGCGCGGCCGACCTTGACGTCGAGCACGAGACCGTCGATCCCCTCGGCGAGCTTCTTCGCGAGGATCGAGCTGACGATCATCGGGATGGAGGCGACGGTGCCGGTCTCGTCGCGCACCGCGTAGAGGCGGCGGTCGGCGGGCGCGATCTCGTGGTTGGCGGCCGCCATCGCGAAGCCGCATTGCGACGCGATGCGGACGATCTCGCGCGGCGCCAGGTCGACGCGGTAGCCGGGGATCGAATCGAGCTTGTCGAGCGTCCCGCCGGTGTGCCCGAGACCGCGGCCGGAGATCATCGGCACGGCGACGCCCGCCGCTGCGATCCAGGGCGCGAGCAGCAGGCTGACCTTGTCGCCGACGCCGCCGGTCGAGTGCTTGTCGACGCAGGGCCGCCCGAGCGACGACGTGTCGAGCGTCTGCCCGCTGTCGCGCATCGCCAGTGTCAGCCGCGTGGTCTCGCGCTCGTCGGCGCCGCGCAGCCACAGCGCCATCGCCAGCGCGCCGACCTGCGCATCGCTCCACGACCCGTCCGCGATGCCGGCGACGATCGCGGCGATCTCGGCGTCGGTCCACCGCTCCCCGTCGCGCTTGCGCGCGATCAGCGCAGCGGCTGGCGGCGGCGGCGGAGCGCTCATCGCGCCGACACCGGGTGCCACAGCGTCTTGACCTCGACGAACGGCTCGACCCAGTCGAGCCGGCGTACCGCCGCGGGCTCGGCGTAGCCCGCGGCCGACAGCGTGCAGCGCCGCACCCGCTTGACCGAGTCGGCCGCGAGCCGCGCCGCCTCGGCGTCCGCCGCGGCGTCGCCGGCCGCGAGCAGCAGGCCGTCGATCGCGCGATGCTTCGCGAGCTCGGCGAGCAGTTCGGCGCGGTGGCCCGACAGGAGGGCGACGACTCCGGCCGGGACGTCGGAGCTCGCGCAGACCTCGCCGAGGGCGAGGCCGGCGAGCGGCGACGACTCCGAACACAGCGCGATCGCGACGTTGCCCGACACCAGCACCGGCAGCAGCAACGCGCACAGCCCGAGCAGCGCCGGACGCTCGGGTGCGACGACACCGATGACGCCGGTCGGCTCGACGGTCGAGAACACGAAGAACGGTCCCGACGCGTCGGTCTGCGACCCGAGCAATGGATTGAGCTTGTCGGCCAGGCCGGCGTGCCAGACGCACAGGTCGACGGTCGCCTCGACCTCGCGCAAGGCCTCGGCGTGATCGGCGACGCTGCCTCCGGCGACGAGCTCGGCGGCGAGCGCGGCCTTGCGCGTCTCCAGCATCTCGGCGAGGCGATACAGGATCTGGCCGCGGTTGTATGCGTCGCGGCGCGCCCAGCCCCCGAACGCGCCACGCGCGGCGACCACCGCATCGCGCAGGTCCTTCCGGCTCGCGCGACAGACGTTGACGCCCGGCGCGCCGGCCGGCGTGTAGGTGCGCCCCGACTCCGAGCGCGGGAACGCCCCGCCGACGTAGAGCTTGTAGGTCTTCGACACGTCGATCCGTCCGCTCATGGCGCCGCGAGCCCTCCCGCGCTCCGCACGTAGGCCGACAATCCCGCTCGGCCTCCCTCGCGGCCGAACCCGCTCTCGCGCATGCCGCCGAACGCGGCACCCGGGTCGAAGCGATTGAACGTGTTGTTCCACACGACGCCCGCGCGAATGCGGCCGGCCAGGTCGAGGATGCGGCTGCCCTTGTCGGTCCAGATGCCGGCCGACAGTCCGTAGGCGGTGTCGTTCGCCTTGTCGACCGCCTCGTCGGGGTGCCGGAACGTCGCGACCGCCAGCACCGGTCCGAACACCTCCTCGCGCATCAGCCGGTCGACGTGACCGAGTCGCGTGACGACGGTCGGCGGGAACCAGTTGCCATCGCCGGGCAGCGCACAGTCCGGCTGCCAGACCTCGGCGCCGTGGGCGCGCGCGTCGGCGACCAGCTCCTCGATGCGCGCGAGCTGTGCGGCCGAGTGGATCGCACCCATGTCGGTGTTCTTGTCGAGTGGGTCGCCGACGCGGATGCGCTCGACGCGACGCCGCAGGGCGGCGAGGAACGGCTCGGCGATCGACTCCTGCAGCAGCAGGCGCGAGCCGGCGCAGCACACGTGCCCCTGGTTGAAGAAGATCCCGCGCACGACGCCCTCGACGGCCGAGTCGAGCGCGGCGTCCTCGAACACCAGATGCGCCGCCTTGCCACCGAGCTCGAGCGTCAGGCCCTTGCCGGTGCCGGCCACGGCGCGCTGGATCTCCTTGCCGACTTCGGTGCTGCCGGTGAACGCGACCTTGTCCACATCGGGGTGGCGGACGAGCGCCGCACCGACCCGGCCGTCGCCGGTCACGACGTTGACGACGCCCGGCGGCAGCTCGGCCTGCTGCAGGATCTCGCACAATGCGAGCGCGGTGAGCGACGAGGTCTCCGCCGGCTTCAGCACCACGGTGTTGCCACAGCACAACGCGGGCGCGAGCTTCCACGCCGCCATCAGCAGCGGGAAGTTCCAGGGGATGACCTGGCCGACGACACCGTACGGCTCGACGGCACGGCCGGGGAACGCGAGCTCGAGCTTGTCGGCCCAGCCGGCGTGATGGAAGAAGTGCGCGGCGACCAGCGGCAGATCGACGTCGCGCGACTCGCGGATCGGCTTGCCGCCGTCGAGCGACTCGAGGATCGCGAGCTCGCGCGCGCGCTCCTGCAAGAGCCGCGCGATGCGGAACAGGTAGCGCGCGCGGTGCTCGCCGGGCAGCGCACGCCAGCCGGGCGCCGCGGCGCGGGCGGCCGCGACGGCGCGGTCGACGTCGCTCGCGTCGGCCTGCGCGACGGCGGCGAGCGGGGCGCCGGTCGCGGGGTTCAGCGAGTCGAACCACACGCCGCCCGCCGGTGCGGTGAACGCGCCGGCGATGAACAGGCCGCGGCGGTCGCGCCGGTCGACCCAGTCGCTCGCCTCGGGTGCCGGGTCGTAGCTCCACGCGCCACCGAACGACAGGCGTGGCGCCGGGCTCCGATCGGTCGCGTCAGTCACGGCTGAAGTCCTCCGGTCGCTGGTAGGTGCCGGTCGCGAGGCGACGCCATTGCATGAGCACGTCGTCGAGCAACGAGCTCGCACCGAAGCGGAACGCGTCCGGCGTGAGCCAGCCGTCGCCGCAGGTCTCGTTGACCAGCACGAGATAGCGCAGCGCGTCCTTCGCTTCGCGGATGCCGCCCGCGGCCTTGACGCCGACGCGGCGGCCGGTCTCGAGATAGAAGTCGCGGACCGCCTCGAGCATCAGCAGCACGACCGGCCGCGTCGCCGCGGGCGCGACCTTGCCGGTGCTGGTCTTGACGAAGTCCGCCCCGGCGAGCATCGCGATGCGACAGGCGCGGCGGACGTTGTCGTAGGTGCGCAGCTCGCCGGTCTCGAGGATCACCTTGAGATGCGCGGCACCGCAGGCCTCCTTGACGGCGCGGATGTCGTCGAAGACCTCACCGTCGCGACCGGCCAGGAACGCACCGCGGTCGATCACCATGTCGATCTCCGTGGCGCCCTCGCCGACCGCGTGGCGCACGTCGGCGAGGCGCAATGCCCTCGGCGCGCGGCCGGACGGGAAATGCGTCGCGACCGCGGCGACCGCCACGCGCGTGCCGCGCAGCGCGCCGACCGCCTCGGCGACGAGATCCGGATACACGCACACCGCCGCGACCGGCGGCGCCGCCGCGAACGGTTGGCGCGCCTTGCGGCACATCGCACGGACCTTGCCCGGGGTGTCCTGGCCCTCGAGCGTCGTCAGGTCGGTCATCGCGATGACCAGCTCGAGACCGCGCCGCTTCGCGTCACGCTTGATCGAGCGCGTCGCGAGCTCCGCTGCGCGCGTCTCGAGCGCGACGGCGTCGACCGGTGGAACGTCGAATCCGCTGCGGCTCATGCGCCGGTGCCTCCCCGGCGGGCGGCGTCGAGCGTGTCGAACGTGAAGGGCCGCGGCAGCAGCTCGCCGACGGTCAGCTCCGTCACGCGCCCGCCGGGACCGGCGAGCAGCACCGGGCAGTCGGCCGCCGCGAACTCCGCGAGCACCTGCCGGCACGCGCCGCACGGCGCCGCCGGCTCGTCGAGCTCGGTCCAGACGGCCACGGCGTGGATCGCGCGCGCACCGTCGGCGACGGCCCGGAACACGGCGTTGCGCTCGGCGCAGATCGTCAGCCCGTAGCTCGCGGTCTCGACGTTGCAGCCGGGCACGATCGCGCCGCCGTCGACCAGCACCGCGGCGCCGACGCGGAAGCCGGACGCCGGCACGAAGGCGCGCGCGGCGGCCCGTCGTGCGGTGTCGATCAGCGCCTCGCGCGCGGAGCTCTCGGCCGACCCGGACATCGGCGCGCCATGATGCGGCCGCACCGCCCCGGCTTGAAGCAGGAACCCGCCCCCGCCCGCCCGCTGACTTCCGATCGGTACCGCGTACGGATCGGAAGTTAGGATCGCGGGGCGTGGGCAACGACGGAACTGCGCGGTGGGCGGCGCTGCGGGCGCTCCGGTGTGAGGGCGGCGGGCCGCTGCGGGTCGGCGGGGTCACGGCGGCGGAGCTCGCGGAGCGGTTCGGGACGCCGCTCTACGCGCACGACGCGCAGGCGCTGCGCGACCGGATCGACGACGTGCGCGGCGCGCTCGGCGGCGACGTCGGCCTGCTGCTGGCGCTGAAGGCCAACCCGCTGGTCGCACTGGCGCGGGTCGCGGCGGCCCACGGCGCCGGCGCCGAGGTGGCGTCCGCCGGCGAGATCCTGGTCGCCCGTGCCGCCGGGCTCGCCGGCCCCCGCATCCAGTTCGCCGGCCCGGGCAAGTCCGACGACGACCTTCGCGCCGCGCTCGAGCACGGCGTCGTCGTCAACCTCGAGTCGGAGCGCGAGCATGCGCGGCTCGCCGCGCTGGCACGGACCACCGGCCGCCGCCCCGAGGTCGCGATCCGCGTGAACCCCGGCACCGCACAGACCGGCTCGCGGCTGCGGATGGCCGACGCGCGTAGCCGCTTCGGCGTCGACCAGGACCGCGTCGCGGCGCTCGCCGAGGCGATCGAGCGCGACGGCGCCTGCCGGCTGCGCGGGCTGCACGTCTACGGCGGCTCGCAGACCTTCGATGCCGCGAGCTGGGTCGCGACCGCCGCCGGCCTGACGGCGCTCGCCGCCGACGTCGCCGCGGTGATCGGTCACCCGCTCGACAGCCTGAACTTCGGCGGCGGCTTCGGCTGGCCCGTCTACGACGGCGACCCCGAGCTCGACCTCGCGGCGGCCGGCGCCGGCCTCCGCGACGTGCTCGCGGCTGCCCCGCACCGCCCGCGTGCGCTGCACGTCGAGCTCGGCCGCTACCTGCTCGCCGGCGGCGGCGTGTTCCTGACCCGCGTCGTCGACGTCAAGCGCTCCGGCGACGAGCGCCAGGTCGTCGTCGACGGCGGCATGCACCAGTTCGGAGCGGCCGCCGGCATGGGCGCCGTGATGCGGCGCGCCTACGCGATCGTCGCGGCGGACGACCCGCTCGGCACCCGGGCCCCGGCCGATCCCGCGGCGCTCGGCGGGCCCTTGTGCACGCCGGCCGACCGCTTCGCGAAGAGCCTGGAGCTACCGGAGCTCGCGCCCGGTGACCTGCTCGCGATCCTCAATGCGGGAGCCTACGGCCTGACCTTCAGCCCGCACCGTTTCCTCGGCCACCCGGGCCCGGCCGAGGTCGTCGTCGACGGCGGCGCGGCACGGCTCGCGCGCCGCCGCGGCTCTCCGGCGGACGGACTCGCCGACCAGGAGCCCTGACTCCCGTCCCGCCGCGAGTCGCGGCCCCGCAGCGGGGCTCCAATCCCACTCCCGCGGCGCTACGCTCCCGCCCATGAGCGAGATGGCTGGCTTCTTCGCGCCGATCGTGGAGCTGGACGAGTTCCGCAAGCTGCGCGATACGCGCGACCTGGGCGTCGTGGTCTGCACGTCGGGCGGCTACGACCCGATCCACCCCGGCCACATCTCGTGCATCGTCGACTCGCGCAGGTTCGGCGACACCGTCGTCGTCGTCGTCAACGACGACGAGTTCCTGCGCCGGAAGAAGGGCCGCCCGTTCCAGGACCTCGCGACGCGCTGCGCGATCGTGTCCGCGATCGGCGGCATCGACTACGTGGTCCCGTTCCGCGCGCCGCCCGGCGACAGCACGGTCGCCGAGGCGCTGCGCGCGATCCGCCCGCGGATCTTCACGAAGGGCGGCGACCGGGTGAAGGGCAAGTCGCTGCCCGCGAGCGAGGAGTCGGTCTGCCGCGAGTACGGCATCGAGATCGTCGACGGCGTCGGTCGCGACAAGCAATGGTCGTCGTCCGACTTCCTCGCTGACTGGGGCCGCTTCTGGGCGGACCAGCACCGCGACGAGCGGGCCTGAGCCGCGGCGCCCGGCCGGTCCGCACGCCCTGCGCGCGCCCCGGACGCCCGGCGTCCCGCGCTGGATCGCGCTGGCCCGGGCGGTAACGTCGCGCGTCGATGCGCGCCGCCCTGCTGCTCCTGCTGCTCGCGGTCGCCGGCCACGCGCCGATGCTCGCGCGCGCGACCTGGCGCTACACCGAGCCGTTCCGCGCGCTGGTCGCCCACGAGATGGTGACGTCCGGCGACTGGCTCGTGCCGACGCGCGGCGGCGAGGTGATCCTCACCAAACCACCGCTCTACTACTGGATCCTCGCGGTCGTGCACGAGCTCGCCGGCTTCGACAAGCTCTGGCTCCGCGTGCCGTCGGTCCTGCTGCTGTGGCTGGCGGGGCTGTGCGTGTTCCGCGCGGCCGGCCGACAGTGGCATGCGGGCGTCGCGTGGCTCGCGGCGCTCGGCGCCTGCGTGTCACCGCTGTTGCTGTGGCACGGCGGCTTCGCCGAGATCGACCCGGCGTTCACGGCGCTGTCCGTCATCTCAGCGGTGTGGCTCGCCGAGAACGCGTGGCTCGACTCGCGCGAGGCGCGCGGACGGGCGCTGCTCGCCGGCCTCGCCGGCTCGCTGGCGATGCTCGCGAAGGGACCGCCGTACCTGCTGTTCGTGGCCGGCATCCTGTTGCTGTCGTGGCGGCGGCTCGGTGTGCTGCGGCTCTCGCTGTTCGCGCTCGCCCTCGCGGCGCCGTTCGGACTGGTCACCTGGGCGATGGCCGAGGCGGTCGGGGCGGAGCGATTCGCGCAGGTCGCCGCGACCGAGAGCGTCGGCCGCGTCGCCGATTTCGGCTGGCGCGCCCTGCTCGACACGCCGGTGCACCCGCTCCGCGCATTGCTCGTGGCCTTGCCGTATACGCTGTGGCTCCGGCGCGCCTGGCCCCGCGGCGACGGCCCCGACGATCGCGCCGCCGGTTTCCGCCGTGCGTGCACGGCTGGCGCGCTCGGCTGTGTCGTCATCCTGCTGTTCTTCCCCGAGCGCCCGCCGCGCTACATGCTCGCGGGCGTGCCGCTGCTCGCGATCGGCGTCGCCCCGGCGATGGCCGACTGGGTCGCGAGCCTGCGCCCGCTGCCGAGCTGGGTCGCTCCGGCCGGTCGCGCGGTCGCCGGACTCGGCGTACTCGCGCTGCTCGTCCTGCCGTGGCTGCCGTTCCCGCTGCCCGGGCGTTCGTTCGTCGGCGCGGCACTGCTCGCGCTGACGGCGCCACGCCTCCGCTCCCGCCCGACGGCGCTCGCGTGGCTCCTGCTGCTGCCGTTCGTGATCGTGTGGACCTTCAAATGGGATACCGAGCACGTTCGCGCATTCGGCCTGCGCTCCGAGGCGGCCTCGGCCGCCGTGATGCGCGCGGTGTTGGCCGAGCACGGCGTCGAGCGCCCGCTGTTCTGGCGCGACCCGGGCGACAACTTCGCCGTCGAGCTCGACCCCGACATCCCCTGGGACACCCAGAGCGAGCGCCCCCCCGCCGACGCCCGCTGGCTGATCTGGCGCCACCACGACGGCCAGCCGCTCGACGAAGCACTCGCCGACTTCGTCGAGCGCGCCCGCGTCCGCGGTCAGCGCCGCGACTTCGTGTTGCTCGAGCGCGTGCGCTGAGCCCGGTCGAGCAACGGCGCCACCGGGCCAGAAGGCGCTCAGAGGAAGCCGAGCTCCGCGTCGAACGGCGCATTGCTCGCGTCGATGGCCGCCCACTCGGCGCCGACGCCGGGCAGGGTCGCCGGGGGAACGTTGAAGAACTTCTTCGCGATCTCGATGAAGGGCACGCGGAAGTCGGTGACCGGGTTCATCGCGTCGAACCAGGTCGGGCTCGCGTATTGCGTGGACAGGCGCGTCCACGCCTGGCCCACCGGTGCGAACGGCGGCTGCGGCTGGGCCCAGGCCGGGTGGTGCAGGTTGTACAGGCCCCCGCGGACGGAGGACCCGGCCGCGATGTAGAGGCCGCCGACGCCGTGGTCGGTGCCGGAGCCGTTGTCCTTCAGCGTGCGGCCGAACTCGCTGATCGACAGCACCAGGAACGGCGCCGCGTCCTGTGCGAGATCCTCGTAGGCGACGCGGATCGCGTGGGCGAGCACGCGGCACAGCCGAGCGTGCGCCGGCAGCTGGTTCGCATGCGTGTCCCAGCCGCCGAGCTCGACTCCGACGACGTGGCTCAGCGGGGACGGGCCACGCAGCAGATGGACGGCCTCCTCGAGCCGGGCGAAGAAGCCGCCGAACGCCGCGATGTCCGCGCTCGTGAGGTCGCTGCCGCTCGGCGGCGCATCGCCGGGCACGGGATAGCGCGTCGAGTGCGGGAAGCCGCCCGGGCCGCGCAGGGCGTTCAGATCGGTCGACGCCTCGACCACCGTGTCGCGCAGGTATTGCGCATCGCCGGACAGCTGGTAGGCAGGATTGCCGTTCCGGGTGGCGTTCAGCACCGCCGTCGCGACGCTGGCGGCCGGCGTACCGAGGCCGTACTCGATCGTCAGGTTGCGGATCGTGCCGTTGCCGACCGCGGTGCTGAACGGTTGCTGTAGATGCAGCGAGGTCGGGCCGACCGCGTTCGATGTCGACATGAAGATGCGCTGCAGCCGCTTCGAGATGCAGACCGCGCCGAGCGTCGAGCTGGCGGTCGACTGGCCGAGCACCTGCGGCAGCCAGCCTGGATCGGTCGAGTCGTAGACGACCCGCCCGGTCTCCGTGAGGTGCTGCTCCGTGAAGTGCGAGCGCTCCGAGCTCGCATTGCCAATGCGATACAGGTAGGCGATCCTGTCCGCCGGCAGGAACGTGAGCTGCTGCAGCGCGAGGTGGAGCCCCGCGTACGGATGCCCCGGCACGCGGATGCAGCGGCGCTCCTGTGTGATGCTGCCACCGAGGCTCAGCGAGATGTTCGGCCGGAACACCGCGTAGTCCGGGTCGCTCAGCGGCGCGATCATGTTGACCGCGTCGGCACCCCCGCGCTGGTAGATGAGGAGCAGGCGCGGCGAACCCGCGGCAGCGGCTCCCGACACGGCCTTCGCGAGCGCCGCGACATGCGACGTCAGGCCGGCGAACGGCAGGCCGAACAGGCCCGCCTTGAGCAGACTTCTGCGATCCAGGGACATGGCGGGCTCACTTCTCCAGGGCTTGGGGGAGGGTCAGCAGGAAGGCGAGCATCAGGCGCAGGCGCCGCTCCTTCTCGGTCGCCGACGTCGACGCGTCCCAGACGGTCGGACGGTTCAGGAACGCCTCGCCGAGATCGCGGTCCGCGGTGGAGAAGCGCCGGTCGTAGAGCATCACGAGCGTGGCGGTCGACACCAGCAGCGGGTCGTCCCAGCTCCAGTTCAGCCGCGCCAGCTCGGCCTGGACGACCGGCACGGGCGCATAGGCGAGGTTGTCGCTCGCGCCGCCGGTGGCCCAGTCGGCGTAGATCCGCCAGGCGTAGCTGCCGTGGTTCCAGAACACCCCCGAGCCGACCTGGCGCTGGCTGGCGAGCGGATAGCCGTCCGGTGCCGGGTGCTCGTGCGGCAGCGCCCCGGCGGCGTCGACCACGGCGCGGATCGCCGACAGGCGATCGACGAGCTCCGTCTTGTTCGCGACGTTCGGTGTACCGGCGGCGGTCGCGAAGCCCGCCCCGAACAACCGCGCCTGCGAGATGGTCGCTTCGATCGGGTTCTCCAGCCGCTCCCAGGAGCTCGCGCTCACGAACTCCGGGCTGGCGAAGATGACCCGCAGCACCGCGTCGATGTCGCCGCGCGCTCCCCAGGCATTGACGCAGGCCGACAAGAGGCCCGGGTCGATCGGATCCGCGTCGCCGACGAAGAACCGGATCAGCCGGGTCGAGATGAACAGCTTCGTCTCGGTCTGCGCCACCAGGTTGTCGAGCAGGCTCGCGATCTCCGCCTGGATGTCGCCGGTCGACGGCGGTGACGTGGTGGTCCAGCTCCAGTCGACGACGTGGGCCTGGGCCGGTCCGGCGAACAGGGTCTTCTGCGGCAGCCAGCCGATCCCGTAGTGGCACAGCGTGCCGCCGGCCTGCGAGAAGCCCGGCAGTCCGGTCGCCGGATCGACGTCGAGGCCCCGGAACACCTCGGAGATCACCTGGATGTCGGCGGTCGTGTAGTTCGGGGTCGCCGGGTTCCCATGGCGCTGCGGCCCCATCGTGTGCAGCTCGAGGAACTCGCGGCCGAAGTCCTCGTTCGCGGCGCGGCAGCCGGAGAACACCAGATTCAGGTAGTAGCGCATCGCCGGGCTGTCGACGCAGGCCTGCATCAGGTCCCGGAAGTCCGCGAAGGCCAGCGCGCGGTAGGTCTGGTTCTCCCGCCACTCCTGGAACACCGCCGCCTCGGCTGCGGTCATCCCGGCGGGCAGCTGCGCCTCGAAGTTCTGCGCCGCGGCCCGGACCTGGTGGTAGTAGGTCGAGAAGTGCTGCTCCCAGAACCAGCACAGCAGCTCGCGCAACTGGTATGGGCTCTCGAGCGCCAGCACCAGCTCCTTGTTCTGCAGGTCCGCCAGCGAGAACGCGAGCCCGGGACCGTAGACGAGGCCGGCACCTTCACCCAGGAAGCCAGGTGACGTGATCAGGACGTCGGCCACGCCGCCGTAGCCGGTCGGCGGTGCCGCGAGCTGCGCGTTGACGTAACCGTCGAGGTCCGCCTGGGTCTGGATCCGGGCCAACAGGGCCGGGGTCGGTCCGAACGTGATGCGGCGTAGCACGTGGGCGACCGTGGCGCGGGGCAGCACCTGCGCGGAGACGGGCGCCAGCGACACCAGCAGGAGCACTGCGGCGCCGACCACCGACCCGGGCACGCGACGCGGTCGCGACAGCGATCCGGCGAGGGTACCGGCGAGGGCGCCAGCGAGGGCAATCGTCATTGCGAGCCTCCAGTTGGAGAGGGTTCGCAATGGATGCGTCCGCTCGGTCCGCGCCAGTTCCGGAAATCGCGGGGCCGGACGCCGACCGCCGACTCAGCGCGGATCCGCGAGCAGGTGATCGGCCAGGGCCCGATAGGCGGGCAGCGAGATCGGGTCGGTCGCAGCGTTGGCGGCGATCGGGTGGGAGGCGAAGCGAGCGATCACCAGCTCCGCCACCGGATCGATGTAGAGCACCTGCCCGTGCACCCCACGGGCTGCGAACGCACCGTGGTCGTCGTGCGTCACCCACCACATGTTCCGATAGCTCCAGCCCTCGAGCAGCTCGTAGCCGGCCCTGGCGAAGGCCGCGCGATCACCACCGCGGCGGATGTCCTCGACCACCGCCGCCGGCACGACCTGTGTGCCGTTCCACAGTCCGCCATTGCGGAGCATCTCGCCGAACCGCGCGAGGTCGCGCAAGCTGGTGTTCAGCCCGCCGCCGGCGAACGGCGTCCCGACGGAGTCGACCGAGAAGTAGGCGTCGTGCTCCGCGCCGAGCCGGCTCCAGATCCGCTCCGCGAGGAGCTGCGCGACCGAGCGACCGGTGACCCGCGCGAGGATCCAGCCGAGCGCGTCCGTGTTGGCCGTCTTGTAGGCGAAGCCATCGCCGTGTTCGCCCGCCTTCCCGACCGTCTGCAGGAACTCGTAGTAGGTCCGCGGCCCGACGTAGCCGGCCGGCTTGGGCAGCGGGTTGCCGGCGCGCGCATGCGCCCAGATCTCGGCGTTCGGATCGGCGTAGTCCTCGCGGAAGCGGATACCGGTCGTCATGTCCATGACCTGGCGCACGGTGGCGTCGCCGAACCCCGACGCCGCGAGCTCCGGCACGTAGTCGGCGACCGGCCGGGCCGGATCGAGCTGTCCCTCGGCGACCAGCACGGCCGCGAGCGTGCCGACGAACGACTTCGTGATCGACATCGCACCGTGCAGGCCGTCGGGCTCGAGCACGCCGAAGTAGCGCTCGTAGACGATGCGGCCGCGGTGCAGCACGGCGATGCCGTCGGTGTAGGTCGCGAGCAGCGACTCGGCCCACGTGATCGGCTGCGCCGCGCCGATCGGCAGGAAGCTGATGCCGTCGATGTCGTCGCGCAGCGCGCGCGGCAGTGGCGCCGGTGCGCCGGCGCGCGCGACAGCGACCGTCGGCATCAGCTGCCGGAAGTTGGCGACGCTCCAGCGCATCGCCGGGAAGCCGAAGTAGGACCCGTCCTCGAACCTCACGACGCGGTCAGGCGGCGGCGGCGAGCCGACCATCCACCCGAGTCGCGCCGGGTCGCTCGCGATCGCGTCGGGGAACGTCGCAGGTCGCGCTGCCTCGCTCGCCGGCGGTGATCCCGTACCGGTGTGGGACGGCGACAGACACCCGGCGAGGCCGGCAGCCACACCGCAGATCCAACGGCTTCGACCCGACGTCATGGCGGCGATCGTAGTCCCCGGGTCCACCGATTCACCGCCCGGCGACCGTCCTTGCGCACTCCGGGTCAGCTCCACGTCCCGACGCCCGCGCGGGCCGAGCCGCGGCAATGGGAAGCAGCGCCTGCCGATCGCCGGTGAGGTGCAGGTCACGGATCTCCCGATCGCCCCCGGGACCATCGACGAGGCACAGGTCCAGGTGCCCGACGAAGGAGCCCATCGATGCGGCTCCGCGGACGTGGCGCGGCTGTCCGGGGGACAGCGTGAACGACGCGCACCGCTCGACCACGGTCGATGCGGCCGCCGTGCGATCGCCGGTCGGACGATCGACGAACGAGCAGCCCTCGGCCTCGCTCACGCCGACCGGCGCGCCGTTCAGCCGGACCTCCGGGCGGACCCCGGCACCGGACCACGACGGCCGGGGGAGAACACGCGACCGTGATCCGCCGCGATCGGCGGCCGGCGACCTGCCACCTCCTGGACGGCCGCACCACTCGCACACCCGGCCGCCAGGACCGCGAGCAGCGACAGCCCGGTCAGCTGCGGTACGGCCGACATCACGATCACCCCTGGTCGATCGCCAATGCCTGCGAGAGCCGAACTGTCGGCACGAGAAGCACCGTCTCCTCGAGCGGAACGAGCCGGCGCCCGACCGGGCGGTAGCCTCCGACGGCGAGCTGGCCGCGCACGACGAGCCACGCCTCGTCGTCGTGCCCGGTGTGGACCGTCCGCGGAGCCTCCGTCCCACCCCACGTCCGGACGGAGCTCGACCCGATCGGCGAGCAGCACCTCGCACGGACCCGGCGGCGCGGGTCGAGGCTCGACGCGCACACCACGCTCACGCAGATCCGTCGCACGGCTCGCGACGACCAGCACGAACACGACGCCAGCCAGGCGGAGCATCGGACCCCACCTGACGTCCACCGCTACGCTCGTCGCGCGCGCAGCGGCGCTGCCCGCGGCCACCTGCACGGTGCCGCGCGGCCGCTGGCCGCCCGGCCTCGGGAAGGACACCGCGGTCGAATGCGAGCGCCGCCCACCCGGTCAGGTCGCCAACCGGGATCCGGCGCGGCGGCCCGCCAACAGGAACACCGCCGCGACCAGCGCGAGGAAGAGCGCGGTGCCGGCGGAGTCGATGCGCGGGCGGCGCTCGCCTGCAATGGGCAGCGCGGAGCGGTTCGCCACGATGGTCAGGCGCGCGCCGCCGCGGCCGAGCGGCGCATCGAGGACGCGCTGGACCGGGATCGACGGAACCAGCGCAGCGACCGCGTCGGCATCGATGGTCGCGACGTAATACGGCGCCGTCCCGGCGAGGCCCGCGGCGATCGCGGCATCGTCGCTCGGTGGCGCGAACGCGGTCAGGTGGGCGAACAGTGCGTCGGGGGCGTCGCGATTGGCGGGCGCGAAGTCCGGGCCCGCGATGCGCTCGATCGCGCGCGCGAATGCCAGCGTGTCGGCCCCGCGGACGATCGGCTCGTTGCGGGCGTCGAGCACCGACAGGTAGACGGCCGACAGGGTGGCGGCGACGACGATCGCGGCGAGCTGCGCGCGCGCGACGTGCAGGCCCGGGCGGCGGCGCGCGAGCCAGCCGTCGAGCTCGCGGCCGGCGAGCACCGCCGCGCCGGGCATCAGCGGCAGCAGGTGCACGAAGCGGTTCTCAGACGCCAGCGAGAACAATGCGACACCGAGCGCGACCTGCCAGGCGAGCAGGCGCTCCAGGCGGCGGTGCTCGGCCCGTGCCGACGGCCGCCGGAATGCCCGCCAGAGGCCGAACACCGCGATCGCTCCCATCGGGAACAGGCGCGTCACGAACCACGCCGCCGGCCGGTAGAACCGCTCGCCGGGGTAGCCGAAGTCGTCCTTCGTGCCGACCGCGTGGCCGACCAGCTCGTCGACGATCAGCTTGTCCCACACGCGACCGTCGAGGGCGACGTCGGCGGCGACGAACCAGCCCGCCGTGACCAGCAGGAAGACCACGATGCCGCGCAGGTGCCCCCGCCGACCGAGCGGCGGGACGTCCCGTCCCGCACGTCGCTCCTGCCAGGCGGCGACGAAGCCGAACGCGACCAGCAGGATCGCCAGCGGCCCTTTCGTCAGCGTCGCGAGCGCCGCCGCGAGCCACGCCCGGACGTGACCGCGACCGGTCTCCCAGGCCTGCCACGCGAACACGGTGGCGGCGAACACCGTCGCCTGGAACACCGCGTCGCTGCGCACCAACAGCACCTGCCGCAGGCCGAGCTGCGAGTACAGATAGAGGATCGCCGCCCACACCCCGGCGGCGCGACCGGCCAGCCGGCCCGCGACGACGAGCACCAGCAGCGTCGTCAGCCCACTGCAGAGCCAGCTCGGGAACGCCAGGGCGAAGCGTTCGAGCGAGCCGACGCATTCCGTCGCGAGAGCGGCGAGCCAATTGAACAGCGGCGGCTTCGACGCGATGTTGCCGTGGAAGTCCTCCTGGCACAGCCAATGGCCGCGCTCGGTCGCGTCGAGCACGTAGGCGGCGACGCGCTCCTGATCGCGCGTCAGCAGGTCCGACGGTGCCGTGAGCCGCGCCGCGACCAGCAGCGCCCAGGCGGCGAGCGCGATACCGACCGCGAGGCGCGGCGACGGCAGCCCGCGGCGCGCAGCAGCGACTGCGGCGGCCGTCATCGCTGCACCCCCAGCACGACCAGGTCCAGCACCTTGCCCTTCGAGGGCAGGAAGCCGCGCAGCGTCGCACGCGGGCGCGCGAGTGCAGCGCGCACGCGCTCACGCCGGGCCGGGTCCGGCAGCGCGTCGACCGCCGCGACGAGCAGCGCGAGGCGGTCGCCGCGCGTGATCACGACGACGCCCGGCTCGTCGATCCGCTCGAGCGCCGCGCGCTCGGCGCCGCCCGGACCGCTGTCGGGCAGCTCGTGGATCTCGCGATCGAGGTAGTAGGTGAGGCTCGGCATCGCCATGCGGAAGTCGTAGACGCGCAAATCCGCGGGAAACACCTCGTCGCGCGCGTCCCGCACGGCGGCTGCCGCACCGCGCGCGAAGAACGGTGGCACGACCGTCGACGCGGCCAGGCCGAAGCCCGCGCCGGCCGTCACCGCCATGCCGAGCGCCGCCGCGGTGCAGCGGCCGGCCAACGCGCACCGGCCGGCCCACACCGCGCCGAACGCGAAGCACGCACCGGTCGCGAGCGCACCGCCCGGCACCGTCATGCGGAAGCCGACGAACAACCCGACCGCCGCGACCGGCAACGCGAGGCCGAGCGCGATCAGCACGCGGCCGATCCAGCGGTCCGCCACGGTCGCGCCCGCGGTGCCCGCATTGCGCGCGTTCTGCAGGGCGAGCATCGCGACGACCATCAGCGGCGGGAACGCCGGCAATGGGTAGTGGGCGAGCTTGCTGGTGGCGACGGTGAACACCGCGAACGTCCCGCCGAACCACCACGCGAGCAGCCGCAGGTGGCGGCGGTCGCCGCACAGCTCTCCGCGCGGCACGTCGCGCAGCTTCAGCAGGAACGGCGACCACGGCAGCGCCGCCAGCGGGATCGCGACGACGTAGAAGAGGTACCACCACGGCGCATAGCCGCCGTGCCCCTCGAACGGCTCGACGCTGCGCGCGACGACGTGGTGCAGCACGCCGACGGTCCAGAACCGGCCATCGCTGCGGATCAGCGCGGGCACCGCCCAGGCCAGCACGACGCCCGCGCCGAGCAGGAAACCCGGAACGAGTCGCAATGGCGATGGTCGATGGCCGGCGGCGAGCATACCGGCCGCCAGCGCGAGCGGCGCGACGAGCGCGGGCGGCCCCTTGACGAGGAACGCGAGCCCGCCGCACAGCCACACCGCCGCGTGGTCCCACCACCGCCGGGCGCCGAAGTACACGCGCAGCTGCAGCACGGCGAGCGCCGTCGTCGCGAACAGGAGCAGCGCGTCGGCCGTCGCGCCGCGCGCGAGCGCCTGCGCGACGCCGCTCGTCGCCACCGCCAGACCCGCGAGCCACGCGTAGGTGGGCCGCAAGCCGAACCGCGGTGCGATGCCCAAGGCGACGAGCGGCAGGGTCCCGGCGACCGACAATGCCGACGGCAGCCGGGCGGCCAGCTCGTTCTGCCCGAGCACCAGCATGCACAGCGCCTGCAGCCAGTAGATCAGGATCGGCTTGTCGAACCGCTCGGCGCCGTTGAAGTGCGGCACGATCGCGTCGCCGCCGCGCGCCATCTCCCGCGAAGCCGCGACGAACTTCGGCTCGTCGACGTCGAGCAGCACGAAGTCGCCGAGACCCGCGACGTGTGCGACGACCAGCGCGGCGAACGACAGCCAGACGGCCGTGCGCAGCGCCCGCGGGGACAGCTCATAGCGACCCGCCGAGGTCACGCGTCCGCCTCCGTCGCCGGCCGCGCGACCGGCGCCCCACCGAGCGCACCGATGCCGCACAGACCGACCTGGACCCCGAACAGCACGGCCCAGCCGCGCGCCATCGGCACCTTGTCGCTGTCGAGCGCGAGCGAGCCGAGGCCGGCGACGCACAGACCGAGCCCGAGCCAGCACTGCACGCGGGCGTCGTCGAGGAATCGCCAGCCGAGCACCGGCAGCCGCGCCGACACCGCGACCGCGAGCAGTCCGGTGCCGAAGCCGGCGACGACGTCCGCCGGCCAGTGCCGTTCGAGGAACACGCGCGACGCGGCGAGCACGACGGCGAAAACCCACACCCCCCACGGTGCGCGCGGCCGACCGTAGCTCAGTGCGAAGGCGAGTGCGAACGCGGTCGTCGCGTGGCCGGACGGCCACGAGTACGGATCGCCGTCGGGACGCACGCGCCCGACCAGCACCTTCACCAGATTGCAGAGCAACCCACCGACGATCGCCGACGTCAGCACGAGCTGCCGGCGCGTCGGGTCGCGGACCGCCACCATGGCAGCGAGCAGCAGTCCGACCAGCCCGAGCCCGCGGCCCGCGTTGGTGATCAGGTCCCAGAGCTGCTCGGCCTGCGCGCTGCCACGGCCGTACGGTCGCAATGCAGGCCACAGTGCGGGCGACTCGCACCACCACAGGAGCAGCGAGGCGCAGAACGCGGCGATCAGCACGAGCGCGGTGCGCAGCTTCGGATGGAGGGGACGCACGGGCACGGCGACATCACAACAGAGCGCGGGTCCGGCGCAAACGACGATGTCCGCGCGTCACCGCACGCTGCCGACGGGCTCGGGTCTCCCCGCTGGCGGGGCCGCGGGGCCCGGGGTGCCGAGCTGCAGCCCGCGCCGCTGGTAGCCCAGCAGGATCCGACCCTTCGGGCTGTCGGGCCCGAACGCCGTCAGTCCCGGCCACAGCCGCTCGAGGAACCGCAGCGCCGGCGGCAACCGTGCGGCGCCGCGCCAGGCCTCGCGCGGCGTCCGGCCCTCGAACTCCATGCGGTAGACGGCGGCGAACAGCACCGAGCGGCCCTCGCCGTGCTCGCAGTGGATCAACAGCGGGTGGTTCGCCGGGTTCCTGGCGACCTCGAGGAAGTCGCGGAACGTCGCCTCGCTGGGGCTCTGCCGCGACGGGACGTGGTAGTGGACGATCCCCGCGCGCTCGAGCGCGTCGCGCTCGGCGCGGATGCGATCCCAGCCCTCGTCGCGCAGGTCGATCACGGCCCGGATCCCGTGCTCGCGCGCGACGCGGACGAGCTGCTCGGGCGCCATCTCGGCGGATTGGTAGACCTCGCCCGGCGTGATCGTCACGAGCCGGTGGTCGACCAGCGTCCACCACGCGTACTCGCCACCGGCCCACACCAGCGCCGCACAGAGCGCGAGCATCGGCCAGCGCAGCGCGCGGCGCCAGCGGCGCGGTCGGCGCGCTGATCGCGTCGCGGCGAAGCTGGGGGTCGACTCACTCATCGGTCACCCAGTCATACTCGAAGCCCGGCTGCAACGGAGCGAGCGAGCGCGAAACGATCGCCCGTCGCCAGTCGGCCCAGGTCGCGTCCGCGCGCGCGAACCGCAGCCAGGCCTTGCGGGAGTAGAACGACCGGAACGTGCCAGCGCGCGTGACCAGCAGCCCGGCGCGCGCGGCCTCGGCGCGAAAGTCCTCGGCGTCCTCGGACTGCACGAACACGTAACCGCGGAAGCCGCGCAGGCGCTCGCCGACGTCGTCGCCCGGCTCGATCGGCACGACGCTGCGGCCGAGCCGGATCGACAGCATCGCCGGCTGCGCGCGGTGGTAGACGGCGACGCGGTGCCGGCCGAGGTCGGCGGGCAGGTCGGCGGGCAGACGGTTCAGCCCGAGGCTCGGGTAGACCGCGCCGAGCAGCAGCGCGGTCGTCACACCGAGCCACAGCGCGACGCGCCGGGCCCCGCCGTCACGGCGGGCGGTGCGCAACGCGAGACTCCACGCGGCGAGCGTCGCGAGCGGCCCGGCGACGCCGAGCCCGAACCACAGCACGAACAGCGCCGCGAGCGCGACGGGTGCGCCGAGCACCGCGACCGCGAGCGTCAGGTGGTTGCGCAGCGCGCGCGGGGTCGCGCACTCGAGGTAGCGCGCGACCAGCACCGCGAGCGGGCAGACCATCGGGATCAGGTAGCGCTCGAAGGTCTTGATGAACAGGAACGGCACGACCGCGACCGCACACCATGCGACCAGGAAGCGGTCGCCCCCGCGCGTGCCGCGCGCCGCGGCCCACAGCGCGAACAACGCCGCGACCGACCACGGCGCGATCGCACCGAGTGACCCGCCGAGCACCGGCCCGATCGACTGCGGCCGGAACCACGCGACGTGCCGCGCCTCGGCTTCCGCGTGCAGCACGGCGTCGAGCTCGCGCGGCCAGCGCAGCGCCATCAGCCACGGCCACGGTGCGACGACCAGCGCGAGCACCGCGAGCGCCAGCAGCGCGTGACCGAGCCGGCGCGGCGGCCGCGGCGCGCCCGGCTCGCTGCGCGCCTGCCTGGACGCGACCAGCACGCCCGCGACCGCGGCGGTACCGGCGAACAGGATCGCGACCGGTCCCTTGGTCAGCACCGCGAGCCCGAGCAGCGCCGCCGCGAGCAGCGCGTGCCCGAGCCGCCGCCCGCCGCTCGCCCACGCCATGCCGGCGAGCACCGACCACATCGCCAGGAAACCCATCGGCAGGTCGAGCATCGCGCGCCGCGATTCGATCGAGACGCCGAGCGCGGTCACGGCGACGAGGCCGGCGAGCGTGCCGTCCGCGCCGAACAGCCGCCGATACATGCGTGCCGCGACGACGGCGATGCCCGCGCCGGCCAGCACCCCCCACAGCCGTGCAGCGAACGGCGAGGGCCCGAGCACCGCGTAGCTCAGGCAGCTCAGCCAGTAGAGCAGCGGCGGCTTCTGCAGCCGCGGCTCGCCGTTCAGCCACGGCGTCAGGTAGCTGTCGCGCTCGAGCATCTCGAGCGGCGTGCGGAACGACAGCCAGTACTCGTCCTGGCCGGTGACGCTCGTCTCCGACCACACCGCGACGACGCACAGCGCGAACGCGACCACGAACAGCGCGCGCGAGCCGAGGTCGGGCAGGCCGCGCGCAGCTCGCGCCGGGTCGTCCAGGTCCGTCGTCACCGCCATCGTTCGGAGCGCCGCCGGGAGCCCCCCGGGTCGCGGCGTGGCGCGCCAGTGTGGCCGACCGCCGCGCCGGCCGCGAGCCGATTGCCGCCGAACCACGCCGCGCCCGCCGGCCGCGCGACCGGACCGGCAAACGTTCGCGACGGCCGGGCCGGCGTGGTCTGATGCGGGGTTCATCCCGAATGTCAGACCCTCGACCAGCCCGCCCCCGCTCGCTCCTCGGCATCGTCTTCCTGACGGTGTTCCTCGACATCGCGGGGATGTCGATCCTGTTTCCGATCTTCCCGCACCTGCTCGACCACTACGTCGCGCTCGAAGGTCCCGACAGCGCGATCGGCCGCCTGGCCGCCTGGCTGCGCGAGTTCGCGGGCGACGACCAGAACGCGGTCGTCACGCTGTTCGGCGGCGTGCTCGGCGGCTGTTACGCCCTGATGCAGTTCCTGGCCGCGCCGGTGTGGGGCGCCGTGTCGGACCGCGTCGGACGCCGCCGGACGCTGCTCCTGACCGTCGGCGCCACCGCGTTCGCGCACTTCCTGTGGGTGTTCGCAGGCACGTTCTCGCTGCTGATCGTCGCCCGCCTGCTCGCCGGCGCGATGGCCGGCAATGTGGCGACCGCGGCCGCGGTGGTCGCCGACACGACGACCGGCCGGCAGCGCGCGCACGGCATGGGGATGGTCGGCATGGGGATCGGGCTCGGGTTCGTGGTCGGGCCGGCGCTCGGCGGTGGCCTGTCCCTGCCGGCGATCGCGCTGCAGGACGCCTGGCCGGGCGGCGTCCGCTTCGGCGTGAACCCGTTCTCGACCCCCGCGCTCGGCTCGCTGCTGCTCGCGCTCCTGAATCTCCTGTGGATCGCGAAGCGGTTGCCGGAGACCCGCCCGGCGACGCCCGGTCGCACCGACCGCGCGCGCGCGACGCTGCACCCGTTCGCCGCACTCCACGCGGTGCGCGCGCCGGGCATCCTGCGCACGCACGTGATCTACCTGCTGCAGCTGACCGCGTTCGGCGCACTGGAGTTCACGCTGACGTTCCTCGCCGTCGAGCGCTTCTCGTTCACGGTCGGCGACAACGCGTGGATGTTCGTGTTCATCGGGCTGCTGATCGCGCTGGTGCAGGGCGGGCTGGTGCGCCGGGTCGTGCCCCGCTTCGGCGAGATCGCGGTCGCGCGGGCCGGCTTCGTCGTCATGCTGCCGGGCTTCGTAGCGATCGGGCTGTCGACGACGGCGACCTGGCTCTACGTCGGCCTCGCGGCGCTGTCGGTCGGCAGCGCATTGGCGATGCCGTCGCTCGGCTCGCTGGTGTCGCGCTACTCACCGCGCGACCGCCAGGGCCTGACGCAGGGCACGCTGCGATCGATGGGATCGCTGAGCCGCGCGATCGGCCCGGTGATCGGCGGGCTCCTGTACTGGCGCTTCGGCAGCACCGCCCCGGCGCTGGTCGGCGGTGCGGCGATGCTGCTGCCGCTCGCCGCGATGCGCGGGCTGCCGCCGATCCCGACGGACGAGCACGCCGCCGCCGGGCATTGATGGGCTCAGCGCCCGCGGCGGCGACCGATGCTGGCCGCGCGGAGCGGTCGACGCACGACCGGCCGGAACCGCCCGCGCCGTCAGCGCGGCGCATTGCCGAACGGCACGTCGCACAGCACCGTGTGCACGACACCGCCCGGCAGCAGCTCGCTGCGGAACAGCCGCAGTGCCGCGACGTCGAAGTCCTCGCTGCGCAGCGTCGGGCCGCGCGTGGCGAGGTGCGCTTCGACGTCGCGCAGCCCGCGCGGGCCCCGCGCGCGGCCGAGCGTCACGTGAGCCGTGAACGGCTTCGGCTCGGGCGCGAAGCGCCGGGTGCGCAGCGCACCCTCGAGGTCGTGCGCGAGCGACGCGAGCGCGGCGACCTCGCCGCCGAGCCCGACCCAGAACACCCGCGGAGCGCCGCGCGGCGGGAATCGCCCTGCACCTTCGATCCGCAGCGGGAAGGGCGCGTGCCGCTCCGCGGCCTCGCGCATCGCGACCTCGACCTCCGCGATGCGCGTCGGGTCGGTGTCGCCGAGGAAGCGCAGCGTGACGTGGAGCTGCGCGGCACGCACGAGCCCGAGGTCGGCTCGCAGCGCGCGGAGCGCCTCCAGCTCGCGCTCCAGCAGCGCGCGGATCGGGTCCGGCAGCTCGATCGCGATGAACAGGCGCAGCGCGCCCTCGGCGCGGGCGGCGGTCGGTCGGCTCACAGCGGCGACTGTAGCCGCGGCGCCTGCGCGCTGCCCGATTCGCGCTTGGTGGCGCCGCGCCCGCGGGGGGATGATCCCCGGGGCGGCGGCGACGCCCCACCCCCACCCCGACGCGAACCGGTGATCGAACTCACGGTGCACGACGACGACGCCGGCCAACGGCTCGACCGCTTCCTGCGGAAGCTGCTGCCGGAGGCGCCGCTCGCGCTGATCCACCGCCTCGTGCGCACCGGTGCCGTGCGGGTCGGAGGCGCGCGTTGCGACGGCTCGCGGCGGCTCGCGCCCGGCGACGCGGTGAGCCTCGCGCTCGACGACGCGCGCTTCGCCGCGCTGCGCGGTGGCGAGCGCGCACCGCGCCCGCCGCGCCCGACCCGCCCGGCGCCGGCGGCGGTCCGCGTGCTGCACCGCGATGCCGATCTGTGGATCGTCGACAAGCCGGCGGGCCTCGCGGTGCACGGCGGGACCGGCCAGCGCGACGACCTCGCCGCGCGCGTCCGCGCGCTCGCGGCGGGCGACACGGCGGCCGCCGCCCTGACCTTCCGTCCCGCCCCGGCACACCGGCTCGATCGGGGCACGTCGGGCGTCGTCGCGTTCGGCGTCTCCGCGCGGGGCCTGCGCGCATTCGTCGCTGCGCTGCGCGACGGCCGCGTCGACAAGCGCTACCTCGCCATCACGACGCGCGCACCGTCGCCGGCCGCCGGCGTCATCGACGCGCCGCTCGCGGTCGCCGACGCCGGGGGCGACCGGCCGAAGGCCCGCACGGCGGTCGACGGCCTGCTCGCGCGCACGACCTACCGCACGCTCGCCATCGGCGCGACCGGCCTCGCCCTGGTCGAGGTCCGGCTCGACACCGGCCGCACGCACCAGATCCGCGCGCACCTCGCGTCGCGCGGCTGCCCGCTGGTCGGCGACCACCGCTACGGCGCGCTGCGCGATCCGCGCCTGCCGCCCGGCCGGATCGCATTGCACGCGGCCCGGCTGTCGTTCCCGCACCCGGCCGACGGCCGGCCGTGCGTCGTGGAGTCCCCGCTACCCCCGATCTCCGCGGGCTCGACCCCGCCTTCGCCCACCCGCCCGACTGACCGCCCGCCCGGCGCCAACCCGCACGCTCATGTCGAACGCCCATCCCCGCGCGCTGCTCGCAGCGCTGCTCGTCGCGCCCGCCGCCGCGCGCGCGCAGGCCCCGGAACCCGAGCTGCTCGAGCGCTGGTTCGCCGCGCCCGCGCCGGAGCGCGCCGCCCTGCTCGGCGACACCGCCGGGCCGCCGCTCGACCGCGCCGGCGCCGACGCCGCCGCACGGGCAGTGTGGACCGCTTGGTGCGCGCGGGTCGCCGCCGGCGGTGTGGCTGCGCCCGTACCGCCGCTGCCGGCGGCGACGAACGGCACGCCCGAGGTCCACGACCTGCAGGTCGGCGAGCACGACATGCCGTACGCGCTGCTGTTGCGCGAGCCCGGCGGGAGGCCGGCCGCCGGCCGACCGCTGTTCCTGTGCATGCACGGCGGCGGCCAGAACGCGAGCGCCGACGGCCCGCACACCTGGGACGTCAACACCCGCGAGTGGCGCACCCAGATCGCACTCGCCGCCCGCGTCTATCCACCGGACGGCCTCTACCTGATCCCGCGCATCGCCGACGACCGGCTCGGCCGCTGGCGCCACGCGCATCACCAGGACGCGTATGACGAGCTGATCGAGGTCGCGATCGCGACGCTCGGCGTCGATCCCGACCGCGTCTACCTGCTCGGCATCTCGCAGGGCGGCTACGGCACCGACATCCTCGCACCGCACATGGCCGACCGCTTCGCCGGCGCCGATGCGATGGCGGCCGGCGAGCACCCGCACGCGCACCCGCCCGAGAACCTGCGCCACGTCGCGTTCCGCACCGACGTCGGTGCGGAGGACACCACGTTCGACCGCGTCGGCCTCGCGCGCCGCTTCCACACGCGCCTCGACGAGCTGCGCACGGCGCTGCCGGACGGCGAGGTCGGCTACGTGCACGAGCTGGCCGAGCAACCCGGCCGCGGGCACGGCATCGACTACCGACCCGGCGTCGCGTGGATCGCCGAGCACCGCCGCGACCCGTGGCCGCACGCGGTCAGCTGGGTGCGCCGCGAGCTGTTCGGCCGCACGCGGCCGGCGTTCTACTGGCTCGGCCTCGACGCCCCCGGCGAGCGGCACGCCATCCGCATCGAGGCACGGCTCGATCCCGAGCTGCGCACGGTCGAGGTCGCCGCCGTCGAAGACGACGCACCGACGACCGCTGAGCAGCCGTATCCGCCGACGCACGCATTGCGCAATGCAACGCTGCGGATCTACCTGCGCGACGAGCTGTGCGACCTCGACGGCCCGGTCCGCGTCACCGTCAACGGTGCCGTGCTGCACGACGGCCCGGTGCAGCGGCGGCTCGACACGCTGCTCGCCACGACCGCATCGCGCGGCGACCCGCGCTTCCAGTTCCCGGCCTGCATCGAGATCGCCTTGCCGGCAGACTGACGCCCGCCGCCGGGGGCCCGCCGTCACTCGGCGAGCAGCGCGGCGGCCAGCTCCCGCAGCTCACGACCCTCGCCCTCGAGGTTGCAGAGCACCGCGCAGGCGATCCCCGCATCGACGTCGATCCGCAGGATCGTGCTGACGCGCGGCTGTGCGCCGGTGTGTTGCACGACCCAGGCCGCGTCGCCGTCGGGGTCGGCGAGCACGCCGAACCCCATCCCGTAGCCGGTGCGCTCGCCGGCCGTCGTCCGCATGCTCGTCCACATCGTGCGGCGCGTGTCCTCGCGCACCAGCCGGCCGTCGAGCATTGCACCGGCGAAGCGCACGAGGCCCTCGGCCGTGCCGATCAGGCCGCCACCTGGCACCTTGTTGCTGGTGTCGACCGGCACGGCATTGAGCAGCACACCGTCCGGACCGCGCCGATAGCCCTGCGCGCGGTGCCGGATGATGCGGTCCTGATCGTCGAGCTGCAGGTGCGTCAGGCCGGCGACCTCGACCACCTCCTGCTGCAGCAGCAGCCGGAAGTCCCGGCCGGCCGCGACGGCGCACGCAGCTCCGACCAGGTTGTACCCGTAGGTCGAGTAGCGCATCTGCGTGCCGGGCTCGAACAGCAGGTCGTCGGCCGCGAAGATCGGCAGCGCCGACCTGACGTCGGCGTAGTGGCGGTTCGAGCGCAGCTCGCCGTCGCCCGCGTAATGTCGCACACCACCGAGGTGGCCGAGCAGGTGTCTGCACGTCAGCGGCCAGGCCTTCGCCGGCCACTCCGGCACCAGCTCGTGAACGGGCCGGTCGAGGTCGAGCTGACCGCGCTCCCACAGCCGGAGCGCGATGACCGCGGTGATCGGCTTGCTGATCGACGCGAGCCGGAACATGGTCGCGGGCGTCACCGGTACGTCGTTCTCGACGTCCGCGAGGCCGAGGGCCGCGACCTCGATCGCCCCGTCTGCTCGCAGCAATGCGACCGACACGCCGGGGACCGCGCGCTCGGTCTGGTACGCCGAAACGCGCGCCATGAGCGGCGCGGCGAGCGGTCCCGGCTCGCGCTGTGCCGCGAGCGCGCCGAGGGGGATGACCAGGACGACTGCGAGGAGGCTGCGGGATCGCATGGGCCGCAGTGTCCGCGGGCTGCTCCGCGCGGCAAGTGTCGGCCGCGCCCGGGCCGCGTCAGCTCGGCAGGAACTCGATCGCGCCGCCGGGCAGGAAGTACAGGATCAGCATCGTCCCGCCCCGCACCGTCGGGACGTGCGTGGTGTCGGGACCGTAGACGGTCCAGCCCTCCGCATTGCCGTCGAACCGCGGCGCGCCGTCGATCGCGAAGCACAGGTCGATCTCGCCGTTCGGGTGGCGGTGCTTCGGCCCCGGGTCGCTCATCCACACGGCGTCGACGCTGAAGCCCTCGAGGTCCTTCGCCACGCGACCGAAGCGGATCGTCCCGTTCCGCTTCGGCAGGAGCCAGCCCGCCTCGGCTCCGGCGACGGCCGCCGCGCGCACCGCGGTGATCGTCGCGCCCGCGAACGGCAGGTGCTCGTCGAGCCAGGCCCTGGCCGCCTTCGGGTCCGCGATCGGACAGTCGCGCAGGGTCCGCGCCAGCGGCGCGAGGAGTGTCAAGAACGTCTCGTCCATCGTCCGGGCAATCTAGCGGCGCCGACGAACGGCACCAGGACGCGCCGGCACCCCGCCACGACCGCTATCCTGGAGCCACTCTGCCCCGCGCCCCCGTTCTTCCTCCCCGGCCTCCTCCCATGGTCCGATCTCTCGTCGCGCTCTGCCTGCTCCTCCCGCTGCTGCACGCGCAGCAGACGATCACCGTCGGCGGTACGACGACGGCGCCGTCGCGTGCGAACGCCGGCAAGGGCAACGTGTTCTCGATCACGCAGTCGGTCGTGCTGGCCGACTACGAGATGTACCTGAACGTCCCCGGCCCCGAGACGCTGACGTTCTTCATCCACCGCTCGCCGACCCGCAATGGGTCGGCCGCCGCCTGGTTCAGCAAGTCGGTGACCGTCGACGGCACCGGTGTCGGTCCGGCCTGGTACTCGAGCGGGCCGATCGGCGTGCCGCTCGTCAATGGCAACACGTACGTGCTCGGCGTGTCGTGGGCCGGCACCGTGACCTACCACTACGTCATCGCCACGGCCGGGTCGCCGATCGCGATCGGCACCTGGGAGCGCGCGGTGACGACGACCAACCCGCCGCCGAGCCTCGTCACGATCACCGGCAACGACTCCGCGCAGTACTACCAGCGGCTGACGGTGATCCCGAATGCGGGCGCCGCGTCGGACGTCGGCACACCGTGCTCGGGTAGCGGAGGCCGGCCGCCGCGGCTGGTCGCCTCCGATTTCGCACGCATCGGCCAGAACTTCGCGGTCGAGCTCGTCGAGGCGACCGCGAACACGCCGGCGCTGTTCGTGTTCGGCATCGGCATCCCGGCGACGACGCCGTTCCCGCTGCTCGGCTGCTCGTACTGGCTCGTCGGCGTCGCACCCGCCTACGGCATCCCGACGACGACGTCCGCGTCCGGATTCGCGCAATTGCCGCTCGCGATCCCCGCGGATCCGCAGCTCGTCGGCCTCCCACTCGCGTCGCAGGCCGCCGTGCTCGGCGCCGTGCCCGACCTGACGAACGCCCTCGCGATGCTGGTCGTCCGCTGATATGGAGGCCCCTCCGTCAAGCTCCCCACACTCGAATCTCTCCGTCCGAGCGGCGGGACGGCCGAGTCAGGTCGAGACCGAGGCGAGGGCGCGACGGCGCGGCGCTTGCGCAAGTCGATCTTCGAGGGCGGCTTCGGTCCGAGAGCAGGGCCCCGGCCACAAGGCCGTCGTGGCGGTGGGCGCTGGCTCGACCGGGTTCGACTGCTCCAGGCGCGGTCGAGCCAGCGCGCGCCGTCGCGACGGACGGAGCGCTGGCTGACCGGGGCCCTGCTCGGACCGAAGCCGGGGCCCTCGGAGATCGACGCTGGCGCAAGCGCCGTGACGGCGCGCCCTCGCCGGTCCGAGGCGGATGCCTCGCCGCGCTGTTGTTTCAGACCTGGTCGTCGCGCCGTGCAGCCCGCGTTGCTGCGATGCTCGACGCCTTCCTCGTCCTCAGTTGTGCCGATGGAAAAGCGGGGGCCGTGCGGCTCTCAGCGACGGTGCGTCACGCTGATATTCGTGGATCGAAACCACAGGAAGCTTCGTCCGTCGGGAGGCCTTCAGTCTGAGATCGAGAACGGACCGCGAGGGTCGTTCACACAGCGGAGTCGAGGATCCTCCAGCGGGAGCTGCACGGATCCCCCCGAGGAATCTCACGGATGTTCGGTCGAGCACTTCTCGGGCAGCAGCGCGGCCCACAAGAAGCCGATCAGCTCGCGGGCCACGGCCGTCTTCGCGACGTTCGTATGCTTGCGCACTGCCAACGCGCGATAGCGCCGCCGAAGGCGTTGCTCGGCACGGGTCGCGATTGCCTGCACGCGAGTCGGTGCATTTGCACGCCGTGCAATGACGGCGCTGTTGTTGGGGTATGGCCGCGCGTAATGTTGCACAGCCTCGACGAGCAATCGTCGCAAACGAGCATTGCCGGCGCGCGTGATCGGACCACGCTTGATTCGTTCGCCAGACGAATGCTTCGACGGCGTGATTCCGCAGTAGGAGCTGACCTGCTTCGCTGACCGGAAGCGACGAGGGTCACCGAGCTCGGCTATCACCGACACCGCCGTCAGCGACTTCACACCACGGAAAGCCATCAGAGAGCGCACGGCCTCCTCGATGTCCTGCTGCCGTCCGCGCATCTCGATCCGTTGGTCGAGCAATGCGAGCGACGTCTGTCGATGCTCGAGCTCATCGAGCATCGAGTCCAGCGTCGAACGATCGTCGTCGATCTGGACCTGCAGTTGACGAAGCCACCGCATGTGGCTGGGCGACCAGTTCTGCCCATCGCGATGCACATGGCCACGCAGCAGCAGGAACTTCTGGATCCGATGGCGCATCCTGACCACGTCCTCCCGCATGGCCTGGCGGTATCGTGTCAGACCACGCAGGGACTCGAGTTCCGGAGAGGGCGGCGATACCGCCACGATCTGGCCGGCTCGAAGAAACGACGCAAGCCGCCGCGCGTCGATTCGATCCGTCTTCCGCTGGTCGCCGGGGATCCTCGGCAGATGGCTTGGTGCCGCAACGACGCACTGCACGCCCAGGTCGTCCAGCACCCGCTGCAAGACGAAGCCCAGGCAGCCTGCCTCGTAGGTCGCTACGACCGATCCTCGCTGCAGCAGCTTCCGGAACCACCGGCGGATGACCGGCAGCCGATTCGGCAGCTGAACCACCGGCTCCGGGCCGGTCCCCTGCTCCTCCAGAACAGCGATCGACAGCGTCTCCTGATGAGCATCGATCCCCACGTAGAGAAACTCGCTACCATCGCTCATGGTCCGGCCTCCTCGTCTGCGTCTGCGCACCACGGCCTCGGCGGTCACCTCCGCCAGCCCGTTGTGGCTCGGCTCAGCTTCGGCTAGGCAACCCACGAGCGCCACGGATGGCGGGGGCCGGGCCTCCATAGCGTCTGACGGCGCACCACCGGCCGCGGGCGGGTCGCGGAAGCCCGGTCGAGGGAAGCGGACCGACGCGGTCCGCGGCGCTCCGCGAGGGCGACGCCGACCGCCGACTCGTCAGCGACGTGAGCCGGGCGCCACCGCCCGGCATGCGCGCTCACCGCTCGTGACGCGTCAGCGGACGCCAAGCAGGTGCTCGACCGCGAGCTGGTCCAGGCGCTCGTAGCGGTAGCCGCGGGCACCGAGCGCGGCGGGCTCGAACCGGCGCCCGAGCAGCGCTCGCGCGGCCGCGGGCGAATACGCGCCGAGCACGTCGCTCTGCGAACCGTCGTCGGCGCGCAGCGCGGCGAGCAGGTCGCGCACCTCGGAGTCGGCGTCGAAGGCGCGCGCGCGCTCTCTCAGGATCAGGTAGGTGCGCATGCAACCGCGCGCGAAGTCGCGGACGCCCTCGACGTCCTCGGTGCGGTAGGCGTGCGCATCGAAGTGGCGCGGGCCCTCGTAGCCGACCGACTCGAGGAAACGTACCAGCCAGAATGCCGCCTTCGGATTGGCGGATCCGAAGCGCAGGTCCTGGTCGTAGCGCGGGCCCTGCTGGTCGTTGAGGTCGACGTGGAACAGCTTGCCGCGCTCCCAGGCCTGCGCGAGCGCGTGCGTGAAGTCGAGGCCGGCCATGTGCTCGTGTGCGACCTCGGGGTTGACGCCGACCATCTCCGGGTGGTCGAGCGTCTCGATGAACGCGAGCATCGCGCCGGTCGTCGGCAGGTAGATGTCGGCGCGCGGCTCGTTGGGCTTCGCCTCGAGCGCGAAGCGCAGGTCGTAGCCACGGTCGCGGCAGAAGTGCGTCAGGAAGTTCAACGCGTGCCGGAAGCGCTTCAGCGCCTCGACCGGGTCCTTCGCGGCCTGCGTCTCGACGCCCTCGCGACCACCCCAGAACACGTAGGTCGACGCGCCGAGCTCGACCCCGAGCTCGATCGCGCGCATCGTCTTCTGCAGCGCGAAGGCCCGCACCGCGGGGTCGTTCGCGGTGAATGCGCCGTCCTTGAACACCGGCTGCGAGAACAGGTTCGTCGTCGCCATCGGCACCCGCAGACCGTGGTCGTCGAGCGCGCGCTTGAACTCGGCGACGATGCGGTCGCGCTCGGCTGCCGGCGCCCCGAACGGCACCAGGTCCTCGTCGTGCAGATTGACGCCGTAGGCGCCGACGCCGGCGAGCAGGGCGACGAGCTCCGGCGGCCGCAGCGTCGGCCTCACGGCGGCCCCGAACGCGTCGCGGCCCGGATTGCCCACGGTCCAGAGTCCGAACGTGAAACGATGCTCGCGGCGCGGCTCGAACGGATCGGTCATCGATGATTCCCTCGTGCCCACACCATAGCGCCCCGCTTGAGCCGCCGCCCCGCGCCATCTACCGTGCTCGCGCATGTCGATCCGCCGCCGGCTCGCCACCCGCCCGCTGCCCTACGAAGCGGCCCTCGAGCTCGCGCTCGCCGAGACGGCGGCCGTGCTCGTGTGGGCGCTCGACGCCGGTGCGGAGCCGAGCGACGAGACCTGGCTCCTCTATCGCGCCGCCGAGCACCGCCTCGAGGTCGGCGTCCCGATCGCCGCCGGGCTTCAGCCGCCACAGGGGCTGCTCCGGCACGACGTGGAGTGCGAGCCGGTCGGCGAGCCCCATCCACCGTGGCTCGAACGCCTGCGCGAGCGCCTCGAGCGCGACCCGGAGCTCGGCGCCGGGACGGTGCTCGTGCGCGCCGACCATGACCCGGATTCCGGCGACGTGGTCCGCCTCGCGCTGCACCGACTCGTCGCGGACGCACCGGCCGGCTGAGGCGTCCGCTGCCGATCGGAGCCGTGACCGTCGATCCTGGACCGTTTCCACGCCGACTGACGTCCAGTCCTGCGTGAAGCCCGCCATCGAAACCGGCGCGACCGACCCGCTGGCGCGCGCGCTCGCCGCGGAGGCCGGCCTGCGCGCCCTCGCCCGCAGGCTCGTCAGCGATCCACACGACGCCGACGACGTCGCGCAGCACGCGTTCCTGCGCTGGCTGCAGAAGGGCCGCGGCGGGTCGCCGGCCGCGTTCCTGCGGCGCGTCGCCGAACGGCGCGCGATCGACCTGCACCGTCGCCAGGCGCGCCGGGCGCGCGCCGAGCGTGCGGCGCCCCCGCGACCGCCGAGCTCCTCGGCCGCCGAGCTGCTCGCGGCGGAGGAACTCCGGCGGGGCCTCGCCGCGGCCGTCGCGGCGCTGCCGGAGCCGAGCCGCACCGTGGTGTGGCTGCGCTTCTACGAGGACCTGGCGCCACGACAGATCGCGGCCCGCCTGCGCGTGCCGGTCGAGACCGTCCGCACGCGGCTGAAGCGGGCGCTCACGGCCCTGCGCACGCGCCTCGACGCCGAGCACGGTTCGCGCGAGCGGTGGCTCGGGCTGGTCTGCGCGTCGTTCGGTCTGCGCGCGCCGGCGCTCACCGCGCCGGCGACCGCCGTGGCCGGCGTGGCGGCCGTGCTGGCACTCGTCGCCGCTCTCGCGCTCGGCGGATCGGAGCCCGCGGCGCGCGACCGCGACGTGATCGCAGCGGTGCCCGCGCGCCCGACGACCACACCGCAGGCGGCAGCAGCGGTCGCCGACAGCAGCGCCGGAACCGGGCCCCGCGCCGGCGCCACGCGCGCGGCGCCCGCGACCGATGCGACGACACCGGGCCCCCGACCGCGCACGCCGGTGGCCGCCGCCGTGCCGCCCTCGACCACGCACGTCCGCTTCGGCAGCGTGATCCACGCCGACGGGCAGCCGGCGGCGAACCTGCCGGTGTGGCTGTGGGACACCGAGCGACCACGGCAGGCCTGGCTCCCGTCGCTCGACAGCTCGCTCGGCACGCCGGCTCCCGAGCTCGGACCGGCAATGCAGCGGACCGACCCGCGCGGCCGGTTCGCGCTACCCGACGACCGCCCGCTGCTCGGCGTCACTGTCGGCATCGACGCCGACACGTGGTGGAGCGTCGGCCGCGACGGCGGCGACCCGATGTCGATCCGCCTGCCGCGGCTCGCCGAGCTGCGCCTGCAGGTCGTGCACGCGCCGGCCCGCACCCGCTTCGTCGCGCGCCTGTTTCCCGGCCGCAATGCGGATCCGTCGACGCCCGCGTCCGTCGAATACGCGAGCACGGACGTGCGGGTTCGCGCGACCGCCGGCGGCGAGGCCACGTTGTTCCTCCGGCGGCGGAGCGTCGCGGCGAACGCGGGCGACGAGGTGGCGTTCACGCTGCCTGCCGACGAGACCTTCGTCGTCGACATCGACGGCCTCGGCTTCGCGGTCGACGACGACGAGCGCCTGGTCCGCGCGCCCGGCCGCGAGACGTTCCGCTGCGCCCGCACCGAGCCGATCGCGGAGATCGCCGTCGTCGAGCCGGACGGCGCCCCCTGCAGCGTGCCGGGCCGCGCGATCCGCAGATCGACCGACCCCGCGCGACCCGGCGACGATCCCGCCGCGTGGTACGAGGTCCCGCTCGACGCCGGTCTCGCGACGCTGCCCCTCGGCGATCGCGACGGGCTGCGCGAGCGCGAGGTGATCGTCCTGCTCGACGACGGCGAGCTGTTCGTGACCCGCGCCCCGCGCCACGCGCGATCCCGGCTGCGCTTCGTGCGCGGCACCGGCGGCGCCGGCGAGACCTTCGAGCTGCCTGCGGACCTCGCGGCGGCCACGCTGGTGGCGGTCGCGGTCGAGCACGCCGGCACCGGCTGGTTCGCGCTCCAACGTCCGGCACAGCAGCTGCTCGGACCCGGCGAGCCGATCGCGTCGTTCGGGGTCGCTCCCGGCTGCCTGACGATCCGCGGTCTGCCTCCCGGCTGGGAGCGCGTCGTCGCGTGCTGCAACGATGGCCGCTTGCTGCAGATCGACCGCGGTCACCGCACTGCGCGCGACGTACCGGGCCGCCCGCTGCGGCCCCTCGAGCTGGCCGCCGAGCGAGCCGCGCAGGGCAGCCCCGCATTCGGCGCGTTCGACCTCGAGCTCACGTTCCCGACGCCCGCCGGCCGGCCGGCGCGCGTCGTCCGCCTGCGCCGCGTGCGCTTCGACCCGGTGACTCCCGCGCTGCCCGACTGGCCGCTGTTCCAGACCCCGCTCGCCGACCTCCGCCTGCGCATGCGCGCCGGCACCGAGTGGCGCGAGCTGCCGCTGCAGCGCGCGCGCTGAGCCGCGCGGTCGATTCGAGGCATCCGCCGCGGCACCGGACCTGCGATACTCCCCGGCCGCGCATCCGACCGGTTGCGTGATCCCGCATCGGCCATCGACCCGCACGCGACCACCGTGATCCTCCGACCCGGACCCGCTCTCCTCGCGCCCGCCGCCATCCTGCTCGCCCTGCCGGTCCCGGCCCAGGAGAGCGACTGCTGCACGAACGTGCTGGTGTCGCGGGGTGCATCGAGCGACGGCTCGACCTTCGTCTCGTACTCCGCCGATGGCGCGTTCAAGCCGAAGCTCCTGTTGCACGCCGGCGGTGACCACGAGCCCGGTGTCCCGGTCGACGTCGTCGCCTGGGAGGACGACCAGGTGCGCGGGCCGGTGAAGCAGGTCGCGCACACCTACGGCGTCGTCGGGCTCGTCAACGAGCACCAGCTCGCGCTGGCCGAGACGACCACCGACGGCCGGCTCGAGCTCGAGAACCCGGCCGGGCTGCTCGACTACGACGCGCTGATGTGGCTCACGCTGCAACGCGCGCGCACCGCGCGCGAGGCCATCGACACGATCGTCGGATTGTGCGACGAGTACGGCTACGGATCGACCGGCGAGACGCTCTCGATCGCCGACCCGAACGAGGTCTGGATGATGGAGATCATCGGCCGCGGACCGGGCGTCGACGGCATCCTGTGGGTGGCGGCGCGCGTGCCCGACGGCTCGATCGCCGTGCACGCCAACATGAGCCGTATCGGCGAGTTCCCACGCGACGACCCCGACAACTGGCGCTTCGCTCCCGACGTGGTCGAGTTCGCTACCGCGCACGGTTACTACGACCCGGCGGCGGGCCGCCCGTTCAACTGGCGCCACGCGTTCCACCCCGACGACTCGCCGGCCGCGCGCCGCGTTTGTGCCGCACGCGAATGGAGCGTCCTGCGGCGCGCGGCTCCGAGCCTGAACCTGTCGCCCGACTACCACCGCAGCGTGCCCGGCGCGCAACCGTATCCACTGTTCGTGCCGGTCGATCGCAAGCTGACCGTGCACGACGTGATGGCGCTGATGCGCGATCACTACGAGGGCACGCCGTTCGACCTGACGCAAGGGATCGACGCCGGTCCGTTCGGCAGCCCGTATCGCTTCCGTGACCTCGGCTTCTCGGTCGACGGCGTCGACTACATCTGGGAGCGCGCGATCGCCACGCAGCAGGCCGGCTTCGTGATGGTCGCGCAATGCCGCGGCTGGCTGCCCGACCCGATCGGCGGCGTCTACTGGTATGCGCCGGACGATTGCTACACGTCCGCGTTCACGCCGCTCTACTGCGGCATCACGAAGCTGCCGCCGAGCTACACCAACGGCGACTACGGCCGCTTCTCGTGGGACTCGGCATGGTGGATCGCGAACCTCGTGTCGAACCTGACCTACGATCGCTGGTCGCGAGTGATCGGCGACGTGCTCGCGGCGCAGCGCGCGCACGAGGACGCGATGCGTGCGACGATGCCGGCGATCGAGCGCGCCGCGACCGACCTGCTCGCGACCGATCCCGCCCTGGCGCGGCGCTTCCTGACCGACTGGTCGGTCGCGTCGGCCGAGCGCCTGTTCGCCGATTGGCAGGAGCTGGCGACGACGATCCTGACGAAGCACCTCGATGGCTACGTCCGGACGCCCGACGGTCCCCAGGGCGTCGGTTACCCCGAGAGCTGGCTGCGGCGCGTGATCGCCGAGCGCGGCGAGCAGCTCGCGCTGCCGAAGGACGCCGACGCGAGCGGCGGCTGACCGCGCCGGGCACGTCGCGACTACTCAGCGGCCGCGGCGCAGCGCGCGGCCCGGCCGCGCCCCCGTGGGCACGCCGTCGGCGATCACCGGCACACCGCCGACCAGCACCTGCTCGAAGCCTGCGGCGCGCTCGAACGGGGCCGTGAAGGTCGCGCGGTCGTGGACCCGGCCGAGGTCGAACACGACGAGGTCGGCGATCGCACCGGTGCGCAGCACGCCGCGGTCGGCGAGGCCGACCGTCGCGGCCGGCAGGCCGGTCATCTTGTGCACCGCCGCCTCGAGCGACAGCATCCCGCGCTCGCGCACGTAGCGCTCGAGCACGCGTGCGAACGTCCCGTGGCCGCGAGGGTGCAGCATCGTCGGGCTGCCGTCCGACGCGACCATCACGTGCTCGTCGCGCAGGAAGCGCTCCATGACCGGTTCCGCCATCACGAAGTAGGCGGCGCTCGCCCCGCTGGCGCCGAGCTCGATCAGCACGTCCTCGAACGGAACACCGCGCTCCATCGCGACCTGCTCGAGGGTCCGCGCCGCGTACGGGCCGCTCCCGAACAGCGTCGCGGCGGGTCCGTTGCGCGATTCCACTCGCCGCCGGAGGTGCGCCGCCAGCTCGGCGCGGCGATCGGCGACCACCTCCGCGTAGTCGTGCGGCGGCAACGCCCAGTCGGGGAACAGGATCGACAGGCCCGTGTAGCTCGCGACGTACGGGTAGACGTCCGCCGTCGCGCGGATCCCGCGTGATCGCGCATCGTCGAGCATCGCCAGCACCCGCTCGGCAGCCACCGGCTCGCGCGCATGGACGACCTTCGCATGGCTCAGGTGCGCTGCGGCGCCGGCGTCCTCGCATTGCTGCAGCAGCTCGCCGACGGCGGCCTCGATCGCATCGGCGTCCTCGCTGCGCACGTGGCTCGCGACCAATGCGCCACGGGCGCCGACCGGCCCGGCGACCGCGGCGAGCTCCGCGCGGTCGGCGAACCACCCCGGCACGTACTCGAGCCCCGTCGACAATCCGAGCGCCCCGGCGTCGAGCGCCCGCGCGACCAGCTCGGCCATCCGTTCGCGGCCGGCCGCATCGGCGGGCGCGCCGTCGGCGACCCCCGCGAGTCCGCGCACGCTGCCGTGACCGACGAACGCGGCGACGTTGGGGCCGACCCCGCGCGCCTCGACCGCCGCGAAGAACGCTTCGAGATCGCCGTCGCGATCGGGCGAGCTGCCGTCCAGCCCGAGGCAGATCGTCGTCACACCCATCGCGGTGGAGCTCGCGAAGTCCGGCGTCCGCAGCGGCTCGCCGTGCGCGTGCACGTCGATGAAGCCGGGCGCGACGATCCGGCCGCTCGCGTCGAGCCGGCGCCGCGCGCGCAGGCCGGCGGCGTCCGCAGCCCCGGGGGCGACGATCGCCGCGATGCGGTCGCCGGCGACCAGCACGTCCGCGCGGCGCGCCGGCGCGCCGGTGCCATCGACGACCGTCCCGCCCGCGATCAGCAGATCGCACTCCGTGGGCAGCTTCGTGCCCACCGCGCAGCCGGCGAGCAGGGTCGTGGCGACGGTGACGAGCGCACGCGCTGCGCGGCGGACCCGGACGGGGAGCATCGCGTCATCGAACGCGATCGACGGACGCGCGCAAGTCGGGAGGTCCAGTGGCGGACGACGGCCCTCCCGGAGCGGCGGTCGCCGTCAATGCGGCGCCACGACGTGACGCCCGGCGAGCCGGCTCGGGCGCAGGTGCGGTCCGAATCGCTGCCACCACGCACGGGCCGCGGCCTCCTGCGTTCGCACGCCACCCTCCGGCCACCTGTCGATATCGATCTCGGCCACGCTCTCGAGAGCGGAGCCCGCGCCATTGCGACGGCAGCAGATCGTGCCGAGCTCGCCGAGCCAGTAGTCGGCCCAGGCGAGCTGTCCGCCGAGGCTGCGGCGCGACGGGTCGGCGTCGTCCAGGTAGCCGTACAGGTGGCGGTCGAGCACCTCGCGGAACTCGGCGAGCGCGTCCGGATCGCCGGCGACCGCGAGCTCGAGGACGGTGTCCTGCACGTGCCAGCCGGGACGGTTGCGGAGCGCGCGCAGCGCGGCCAGCGCGCGGGGATCACGGCAGTCGCCAAGCCCGTCGACGAACGCGTCGGGGCCCTGCTGGAGAGCGGCGCCGACCGCATCGCCGGCCTCGATCTGCGCCGCCCACACCGCGAGCCGCTCGCGCGCGACCTCGTCCGGCAGGCGCTCGAGAGCAGCGCGCCACTGCGCGGCAACGCGCTCGGGCAGCCCCCCGGCGACCGCGAGCGCCGCCAGCGCCGCAGCCCGCAGCGGCCGGCGGTCGGCGGCCGACAGCGTCGACAGGTCGCGCAGTCGCGCGCCGACCTCGCGGGCTCCGGCGCTCGGGCCGAGCTGCGCGACGCGCTCCGGGTCGTCGCCGGCCCAGCGGACCAGCTCGCCGCCGTCACCCGGCGCACCCAGCCGCGCGAGCGCGGCACCGGGCCACTCCGCGCCGGCGGCAGTCGCGGCGAGGCGGGCGCACAGAGCGTCGCGGTCGTGCACCTCGAGCATCGCCAGGACGGAATCGGGCAACTCCGCGTCCCAGCTCCGTGCGAGCAGCGCGTCAGCGAGCGCGCGGGTGCGCAGCGCCGGGAACGTCGCGGCGACGAACGCCAGCCGGTCGACGTCGAGGTCCTGGACGCGCGCATCCAGCATCGCGCGCAGCGGCTCGAACATCGCCTCGGGGAACGTCAGCGGCCCCATCGTGCCGTCCAGCCACGCGTCCTCGAGCGCGCGCAGCGCGCCGAGCCCGGTCTGCGGAGCCGCGCCGAACGCCACCGCCGCGAGCGACTCCGTCGTCCGCGCACGATCGCCGACCAGACCGGCGAGCAACGCGCTGGAGTCGTGGGCGAGCCGCGAACGCAGCTCGTCGAGTCGACCCGCCGCCAGCAGGGCGGCCGCGACGTCGAGCTCCGAGCGCGCAGGGTCCGCCGCGAAGCGCGCGAGCGCCGCACGCACCCGCGGATCATCGGAGGCCTCCCGCAGCGCGCGCAGCCCCGTCCACCGCGCGTGCTGCAGGTCGCTGTCGAGCAGCTCGAGCGCCAGCTCGACATCCCACGGTCCCGGCTGCTCGGCCTGCGCCTGGCGTGCGAGCCAGGCGTCGAAACCCTCGGGATGCCGGTCGCGGGCGAGGTCGACGAACCAGTGACGCAGCACGGCGCGCAGCAGCGGCGACCAGCCGCCCCGCTCGGGACCGGGCTCGCAGGTGTGCGGGACGAACGCCGGGCCCGCCGCCGGATCGTCGTAGTCGACCACCTCGAGCATCGCGTCGCCGGGCCACGCGAGCAGCGTGCGCATGAGCAGCTCGCGCGGCTGGTCGCCGAGCGCTGCGAGCGAGGCGAGCACGTCGAACGCCTGCCTGCGCAGCACCGGGTCGGGGCCCTGCAGGATCCGGCACAGTGCAGGGACGTGCTCCCCGCGCATGCTGCGGTGCAGGTCGATGACGCCGAAGTACCGCACCTCCGCGTCGGCGGGCGGCGCGGTCGCCAGCACCTGCGCGACCTGTGCCGAACTCAGCACGTGCTTGAACACCTGCCAGTCGAAGCGCAGCTCCGCGTCGAACAGGTGCGGCGTCGTGATCGCCACGTAGCGGTCGATCGCAGCGAGGTCGAGCGAGCGCTCCGACACGTGACAGGCGGCGCCGAACGCGACGTCGGGGTCCTCCGACCACAGGCCCCGATCGACGGTCGCGACGAACGCCACCGTGAGCTCGGCACTCCGCCCCCGGGGCTCGAAGAACAGCCGAGCGCGCTCGGGGAGCTCGCGCCGCGTCCAAGCCGCGAGCAGCTCGAACGGCCCGAGCCCGAACTCGGCGCGGACCAGTGCCGCGGTGGCGGGGTCGAGGTCCCGCGGCGCGGGCTGCTGCGCCGGCACGCCGGTCGCAACGCCGAGCGAGGCCGCGAACGCGAGCAGCGCGAGGACGGTCGGGTGGGGCGACATCGCGGCGGCTAGCCCGCCCGGCACGCGGGGTCACGCCCCTGGCACGGCCGCGCACCGGAGACCGGCGCACCGGAATCGCCCGCGCCGCTGGACCGCGGCCCGCGAGGCGTCGACGGGGAGCGGGTGCTCCCGAGGTCGCCGGTCCCGCCGGCGCCGGGCTCCCGGGCGGCGCGCCGGCCCACGACGGCGACCCGGCCGGCGAGGCGGACGCGGCCCCGTCGATCCCCCGCGGCCGCGACAATCACGGAAGCCACGGTCTCGTCGCGGCCCCCCCTGCACTGCGACGGACGAGGAGCCTCGCCATGAACGACCCCCGCTGCCGGCCGGGCGCGGTGCTCGGTCTGCTGCTCGCGCTCGCGGCGACTGCGCCGACTCCGGCGCAGAGCCTGCTCGGGCTCGATGACGGCTCGCTCGCTGCCACCGGCTCGCTGGTGCACGAGTTCCTGCCCGACTGCACGCCGCGCGGCCGCTGCCCGACCCAGGGCGTGTTCGGGTCGAGCATCCGCTCGCCGTACGGAGGCATCGCGTACGACTGGCTCGACCGCACGGTCTGGGCCACCGACGGCTTCACGCTCGCACAGCTCGATCTGCAATGCAACGTGCTGCAGCGCTGCCGGATTCCCAACTCCGCGAACAGCATCTGGACCGGCCTCGCCATCGACCCGGTCGCCAGGATGCTCTACTACACGACCAACGGCAACGACATCCTGATGACGCCCGCGGTCTGCCCGTTGGGGCGGTCGGTCCCGGTCTGCAGCTTCGGTCCCGCGCTGCTGACGCTGACCGGTATCGAGATCGATCCCTGGGACGGCACGCTGTGGGTGTGCGACGACATGGCGCGCGTCTTCAACATCACGGGCGCCAATCCGTCCGGCGGCTGCCAGATCCGGCTGCAATTCACGGCGCGCTGCCCGAACGGCAATCTGACGCCGCCGGTGCAGGGCATCACCGTCGATCGCGGCAAGCGCGAGATCTACCTGACGGATTCCGCCAACGGCCTGATCACCGTCGACCTCAACGGCCGGCCGCTGCATTGCTGCACGCTGCCCAGCCCGTCGCTCGGCGTGCACCTGGTCGGCCTCGCGCGCCTGCCCGAGCCGATGCGCTACCGCGGCACCGGCTGCAGCGCGGCACCGTGCCCGAATTGCACTCCGGCGCTGACCGGCACCAGCGACCCGCACCTGCCGAACCCGCTGTTCGAGATGCGGGTGACCGACGGTCCCGTGGGCGGCGCCGCATACTTCCTGTTCGCCGCGGGCGGCGGCAACGTCAGCACGCCGCTGCTGTGCGGCCCGATCTGGGTGGACCTCGTCCCACCGCCGATCGCGCTCGGCCCGTACGGTCTGTTCTCGACCGGTGGCGGCCCCTGCAGCGGCACGGTCACCGTGCCGGTGCCGATCCCGAACGACCCCGCCCTGTACGGCGGCGTGATCCACTCGCAGGTATTCGGGCTCTGCATCACGGCGACGCGCGTCGGTCACTTCATGACCAACGGCGCGGTGATCCAGCTGAACTGACGTTCGATCCGCGGCGGCGTCAGAACCACACCCGCACGCGGTGCGAGCGCTCGAACCCGCCACCGCTGCTCGGCAGATAGAACCAGGTCAGGTCGACGGGCTGGCCGGAGTCGAACAGCCCGGGAATCTCGGGCACGGTCAGCACCACGTGCAGCGTGCCATTCGACGCCGCCCGCCCGACGATCCGGAAGTCGTCGAATGCGTAGACCGCTCGACAATCGGTCGCGCCGTACGCCGGGAACCCGACGCTCAGCAGCGCCAGCCCGAACTCCGACATCCCGAAGCCGTACAGGTCGAGGCACGCATCTTCGGCTCCGCCCGGCGGGCAATTCGCCGGGCAGCCGCCCCCGATCGGGCTGAAGAACGCCGAGATCTCGACCGTGCGCGGCAGCGCGTTGATGGTGGGGAACATCTCCGGCGGATCCGCGCAGGGCGGGCCGACGATGTGGCTGCGCCAGGACGCCGCGCCGCTGCCTCGCTGGGCTTCGATGAACCGCGGGTCGATCGCGCAGACCGCATCGATCCGGCGACCACCACGGGCTCCTACGACGGTACCCGCCGATTGTCCACCGGAGCTCAGCTCCGTCCGCAGCTCGGTGGTCGGCAGCACGCCGTCGACACCGAACTGCGTGACCAGCAGCTCCGGGAGGTCCGGCTCGTCCGTCGAGAAGACGATCCGCTGCCGGCCCGCATCGACCGACAGCGCGTCGACTTCCGCGAGTTCGGGGTAGCTCCCGGGCGGAAGCACGTTGGTGAGCAGATCCGCTGGCGAGATGAACGGCAGGACCTTGTCCCAGCTACCGGCCTGGCCGTTCGTTCCACGTTCGTACGCGATCCGCCAGATGGTCGCACCGGAGCGGTAGACGGCGGGTGACACGCCGCCGACGAACCACGTGCTCGGGATGTTGGCCGCCGTCGTCGACGTCACCGAGAAGTACGCCCAGGTGGTCGCCGGGTCGCCCGTCGGGTAGCGATCGAGCCTGCGGAGCGCCGAGTAGAGCGTCGCCCCGTGCGCATCCAGCGCATCCACACCCACACCGCTCGTGCCCGCCGTCATCGTCGAGACCAGGTCGTCGTCGTAGACCAGGAACGGCTGCCCCTTCATGTCGAACGGGAGCTCACACGACTCGAACAGGAACCCGTAGACGTCGCCGCGGACATTCGTGTCGCCGAGCTGCCCGCCGCAGGACAGCGCATTGAGCGGTCGCGTCGACGGCTCGCGCAGGGAGAAGATCAAGCCGAACCAGTTCGCGCCCGCGAGCTCCGACACGTGCCCGTCCGGCTCGACCAGGATGTCGTCGAAGCCGAGGCTGAACGCGTCGATCTCGACCGGGATCCCATCGAGGAACCGTCGCAGCGAGCCGAGGCTCGGGTTGTAGTTCGCGGTCGGATCGGCCGGACCGTCGGGGGCCGCGCGCGCCGGCGTGGTCTCGAAGCCGCCGCAGCGCAGCAGGATGGCATTGCGGGTGCCCAGTGCCGTGTCGTCGTCGAGCGAGTAGATCAGCGGCATGCCAGCGAACGGCGCCCGCATGCGCGTGGCGGCGACACAGGGATCATCGACCTCGACCAGCCCCGGGATCCGATCCGGCACGCCGAGCGGCGGCGGCGCGCGGTTCGCCGGCATGCAACCGGCGGGGCGCAGGTGGCCGTCCGAGCCGAACCACTTGCGCGGCTCGCTGTCACAGTCGCCGAGCATGCCATACAGCCCGCTGCCGCCCTGCTGACCCGCGGCGAAGTTCGTGTAGGCGCCGAGGGGAACGCCGGACGCCCAGCGCCACGGCTGCCCGACGCCGTCTCGCCGCAGGCCGATCCACAGCGGGTGCGCGCTCGGCTCGAGCAGCGTCGCCTCGATCCAGGCCTGCTCGCCGGCGCTGTCGATCGTCGCGAGATGGCCGCCGAGCCGCTGCGCGTAGCGCTCGGCCGCCTCCCAGGAGCCGGGCGGTGTCAACGCGAAGTAATGCGCGTTCACCGGGCACCAGAACCAGCGGTCTGCGGTCCGCGTGAAGCCGGCGCCGAGCTCACCGTCGAACTCGAACAGCGCGTGATGCACCGCCGTGTCGCCGATGTCGTTCCACTGCGCCGTGGGCATCACGAGCTCGGTGTAGTCCTCGCCCGCGCAGCAGTTGTTCGGCTCGCCAGGACGCCAGTTCTGGTAGCTGACCGGCTCCCCGTCGAGCCAGACGAACTGGCCCTCGCTGCCCTCGTCGGTCAATCCGATCCACACCGTAGTCGCGCTGCTCCCGGTCAGCACGAGGCGGATGAACGCCTGCTCCGCCTCGCTGCGGATGACCGCCAGCTCCAGATACCCGGTGCGACGTGCGATGTCCCGGGCGTCGTGGATCGTGACCGGCTGCGGTGACAGCGTGTACCAACGCCCGGTATGCGGGCTCTGGATCGGCTGCCCGCCGGGCTGCAGCTGGGCCGAGAGCGGCACGGCCAAGACCACCGACGAGAGCAGCGCCCGCTCCCGGAGCGCACGGATTGCAAACTTCACGATCGACCTCCGTTCCCGCGATGCACGACGCAATCGCTCGTCGGAGGGTAGCGACTCCGCCCGCGCGACCGAAGCCCCTCCGACGGGGTCGTCGCGAGGTTGCGCGCGTTCCGCTACCGTGCCCGCCGTGCCAGCAACGGGGACCGCGGCTCGTGCGCGCTCACGGAGGACGCGTCATGAACGAACGATCGACCGATTCCGACGCCGGCGTGCTCGCGCCCGGGGCACTGCTCGCCGACCGCTTCCGTATCGTCGCGCCACTCGGCCGCGGTGCGATGGGTGCCGTCTACCGCGCCCGCGACGAGCGGCTCGGCGGCGCCGACGTCGCGATCAAGACCATCCTGGCCGAGCGCCTCGGCGACCGGCGGACCGTCGAGCGCTTCCTCGCCGAGACCCGCACGCTGGCCCGACTGCAGGACCCGCGCGTCGTCCGCGTGCTCGACTGCGGACTGCTCGCCGGCGACCGCCCGTTCCTGGTCATGGAGCTGCTCGACGGCACCGACCTGCTCGGCATCGTGACCGAGGTCGAGGACCCGCTCGACCTCGCGGCGTGGCGCACGGCCGCGGGCGGCATCGCGCTGCGCGACGAGTCTGCGATCCGACTGATCGTGCGCTGGGGCGCCGAGCTCGCCGAGGGCCTCCAGCACTGCCACGAGGTCGGCGTCGTGCACCGCGACCTGAAGCCCTCCAACGTCTTCGTCCGGCGTGACGGCTCGCCGGTGCTGATCGACTTCGGCCTGGCCTGGCGCGAGGACGCCGGCAGCATGACGCTGTCCGACGAGCTGCTCGGCACGCCCGCCTACATGGCTCCCGAGCGACTCGATCCGCAGGCACCGACGCTCCCGTCCGCCGACGTCTGGGCGCTCGGGGCCGTGCTCCACCACCTGCTGCGCGGCATGCCACCGTACGTCGGCACCCCGTCGCAGATCTTCGTGCAACTGCTGCGCGACGACCCGCCCCCGCTCGACGCACGCCTGCCGCGCGACCTGCGTGCGATCGTCGACCGCGCACTCGAGCGCGACGTCGCGCGCCGCTATCCGTCGATGGCGGCCATGGCGAGCGACCTGCGCGCGTTCCTCGACCACCGGCCGGTCACCGCCCGCCCGCTCGGGCGCGTCGGCCGGCTTCGGCGCTGGTGCCGCCGCCGACCGGCGCGCGCGGTCGCGACCGCCGCCGTCGCCGCGACCGCCGCGCTCGCCGCGGTCGCGCTACCGCTCGTCCTCGACGCGCGCGCCCGCGCGCGCGACCGAGAGTACGCGGACCTCGACGCGCGGCTACCGGCGCTGCTCGCGTTCGAGGGCGACCCCGAGCAGCGGCTGATCGCGGAGCTGACGCCGGAGCGCGACACCTACCTCGCGACGCTCGATCGCATGCTCGAGCTGCGTCCTGATCGACCGGCCCCCCGGCTGTGGCGCGCCGCGCTGCAGCTCGATCAGGGACGCCGCGACGAGGCTGCCGCCGATCTGCGCGCGCTCGCCGCGGGCGGCAGCGCCTACCTCGGCGCCGTCGCCGCCCGCTACGCGCGCGCGGCGCAGGGCGAGCGCGGTGTGCGCGCGGTCGATCTCTCCGAGCTCGGCGTGGCGCCGAGCTCCGCGACCGATCTGCTGGTCGCCGGCTTCCACGAGCTCCGCGAGCGGCGCGACCCCGACTTCGGCACGCGCGCGCTCCCGCTGCTGACCGCCGCCGCCGAGCAGGGCTCGCTCGTCGCCCGCGACCTGCGACTGATCGCGCTCGTCAATCAGGCCGAGCGACAGCTCGAACGGCGCGATCCCGGCGCGACCGACACGCTCCACGAAGCGATCCTCGAGAGCGCACGCCTCGCACAGACCTACGGGCGCGAGACGGCACGGACGCTCGCGATCCGCGGCGTCGCCTACGTCATGCTCGGCGACTACGCGGCGGCGCTCGAGCCGCTCGAGCAGAGCCTCGCGCTGCGGCACGACCGCCACGGGCCGCACCAGAACCTCGGGGTCGCGCTGTATCGCCTGCACCGGCTCGACGACGCGGTCGTCCATCTGGAGGAGGCTCGCGCGCTGCGCCCGTGGCTCGCCAACACGGACGTCATGCTCGCGCAGGTCTACCGCGACCGCGGCCGCGACGCGGATGCCTTCGCCGCCGTCGACCGCATCCTCGGCCGCGGCGACCGCAATGCGCAGAAGGCGGCGATGCTCGGCGTGAACATCGCGCTGATGATGGCCCGCGAGGCGGCTGCCGCCCACGATGCGGCCGGCCTCGATCGTGCGCTGGCCGAGGCCACGCGCCGCCGCGAGGATGCGCGGCACCGCGGACTCGAGGACTACGCAGGCGACATGGACGCCGACCTCGCGTTGATCCACAGCCTTCGCGATGCCGATTGGCCCGGGCTGCGCCGCGGCATGCTCGAGCTCCTGTATCTGAGCGAGCAGCAGCGGCAGCGCGATCCGTGGCTCCTGCGAGACGTCGCGCGGCTGCTGCGCGCCGACGAGATGGAGCTCGACGAGCGGCAGGGCCGCCTGCTGCTCGGCTTCGTCGCGCAGCTGAGCACGGGCGAGCTCCCCGGCGACAGCGCGCTGCGCGACGAGCTCGCCGGCGTGATCACCGCGGCCGACGCGGCGCTCGCCGGCAACTGATCGGACCGGTGGTCAGCCCTGCTTCGGCCGGAATACCCGCACGACGGCGGGATTGCCGTCGAGGCTCGGCCCACCGGCCAGCTCGATGCAGTACGGGATCGCCGGGAACACCGCGTCGAGGCACACGCGCACCGAGCCGGGCTTGCCGGGCAGGTTCACGACCAGCGAGCGACCGACGATCCCGGCGGTCTGCCGCGACAGGATGGCGGTGGGCACGCCCGCCTCGAGCGACGCGCGCCGCATTTCCTCACCGAAGCCGGGCAGCTCCTTCTCGAGGACCTGCCGCATCGCCTCCGGCGTCACGTCGCGCGGCGCGGGACCGGTGCCGCCGGTCGTGCAGATCAGCGCGCAGCCCGCCACCGCGAGCTCGCGCACGGTCGCGACGATCACCGGCACCTCGTCGGGGATCAGCCGGCGCTCGTAGTCGCAGTCGGTGGCGACGAACTCGCGCAGGACCTCCTCGATCGCCGGCCCGGAGCGATCCTCGTAGGTGCCCTGCGACGCCCGGTCGCTGATCGTGACGATGCCGATGCGCGGACGCTCCATCACCAGGCGCTCACACCTCGACGCTGCGCAGCGACGCGCGGCGGTAGGCCGCGTTCAGCCGCGCGATCGACGTGACCGAGATCTCCTTCGGGCACACCGCCTCGCACTCGTACTGGTTCGTGCAGGAGCCGAAGCCCTCGGCGTCGTGCTGCTGCACCATGCGGACCGCGCGGCGGTCGGCCTCGACGCGCCCCTGCGGCAGCTTCTGCAGGTGCGCGAACTTGGCGGCCGTGAACAGCATGGCGCTCGCATTCTTGCACGCCGCCACGCAGGCGCCGCAGCCGATGCAAGCCGCGTAGCCGAACGCCTCCTCGGCGTCGGCCTTGCCGATCAGGATCTCGTTGGCGTCGGGCGCCGAGCCGGTGTTGACCGACACGTAGCCGCCGGCGGCGATGATCCGGTCGAACGCACCGCGATCGACGACGAGGTCCTTGATGACCGGGAACGCCTTCGCGCGCCACGGCTCGATCCAGATCTCGTCACCGTCCTTGAACGTCCGCATATGGAGCTGGCAGGCGGTGGTGCCGCGCTGCGGGCCGTGCGGAACACCGTTGATGACCAGGTTGCAGGAGCCGCAGATGCCCTCCCGGCAGTCGTGGTCGAAGGCGACCGGCTCCTCGCCCTTGCCGATCAGCTCCTGGTTGAGGACGTCGAGCATCTCGAGGAACGACATGTGCTCGTTCGCCGTGACGTCGTAGGTCTTGATCGCGCCGGACTGGTTCGGACCCTTCTGCCGCCAGATGTGGAGCTTCAGTCGCATGGTTCCCGTTGCGTTGGCCATGGTCGCGCTGCCTTCGATTCCGACGTCGATCACTTGTAGCTGCGCACCGCCAGCTTGACGTTCTCGAACACCAGCGGTTCACGCTGCTCGACCGGCCGCTCGCCGTAGCCCTTGTATTCCCAGGCCGAGACGTGCGTGAAGTTCGCGTCGTCGCGCACCGCCTCGCCGTCGTCGGTCTGGTGCTCGGTGCGGAAGTGGCCGCCGCACGACTCGTCGCGGGTCAGCGCGTCGAGGCACATCAGCTCCGCGAACTCCATGAAGTCGGCGACGCGGCCGGCCTTCTCGAGCTCCTGATTGAAGTCGGCGGAGTCGCCCGGCACGCGCACGTCACCCCAGAACTCCTCGCGCAGCGCCGGGATGCGGTCGAGTGCGCGCTGCAGACCGGCGGCGTCGCGCGCCATCCCGCACTCCTCCCACATCAGCTTGCCGAGCTCGCGGTGGAACGAGTCGACGCTGCGCGATCCGTTGACGTCGAGCAGCCGCTGCAGCCGGGCGCGCACCTCGTTCTCGACCTCGGCGAACGCGGCGTGTGTGGTGTCGGCCTTGCCGGCCTTCTGGCCCGCGAGGTAGTCGCCGAGCGTGTACGGGATCACGAAATAGCCGTCGGCGAGCCCCTGCATCAGCGCCGAAGCGCCGAGCCGGTTGGCGCCGTGGTCGGAGAAGTTGGCCTCGCCCAGTACGAACAGCCCGGGGATCGTCGACTGCAGGTGGTAGTCGACCCACAGCCCGCCCATCGTGTAGTGGACGGCCGGGTAGATCCGCATCGGCACTTTGTACGGGTTCTCGCCGGTGATCTTCTCGTACATGTGGAAGAGGTTGCCGTACCGGCTCCGCACCTCGTCCTCACCCAGCCGCTGGATCGCGTCGGCGAAGTCGAGGTAGACGCCGAGCCCACCGGGCCCGATCCCACGACCGTCGTCGCAGGCTTCCTTCGCCGCGCGCGAGGCGATGTCGCGCGGTGCGAGGTTGCCGAAGCTCGGATACTTGCGCTCCAGGTAGTAGTCGCGCTCGGGCTCCGGGATCTGCCCGGGCGCCCGCTGGTCACCCTTCTTCGCCGGTACCCAGATGCGGCCGTCGTTGCGCAGCGACTCCGACATCAGCGTCAGCTTCGACTGGTAGTCGCCGCTGACCGGGATGCAGGTCGGGTGGATCTGCGTGAAGCACGGGTTCGCGAACAGCGCGCCGCGGCGATAGGCGCGGAACGCGGCCGTGACATTGCAGTTCTTCGCGTTCGTCGACAGGTAGAACACGTTGCCGTAGCCGCCGGTCGCGAGCACGACGGCGTCCGCGTAGTGTCGCTGCAGCTTCCCGGTGACGAGGTCGCGCGTCACGATGCCCTTCGCATGGCCGTCGATGACGACCACGTCGAGCATCTCCGTGCGCGGGTACATCCTGACCCGCCCGGCATCGACCTGTCGCTCCAGCGCCTGGTAGCAGCCGATCAGCAGCTGCTGTCCCGTCTGCCCGCGCGCGTAGAACGTGCGGCTGACCTGTGCACCGCCGAACGAGCGGTTGTCCAGCGTGCCGCCGTACTCCCGCGCGAACGGCACGCCCTGGGCGACGCACTGGTCGATGATCTCGACGCTGACCTGCGCGAGGCGGTAGACGTTCGCCTCGCGCGAGCGGAAGTCGCCGCCCTTGACGGTGTCGTAGAACAGCCGGTAGATGCTGTCGCCGTCGCCCTGGTAGTTCTTCGCGGCATTGATGCCGCCCTGCGCCGCGATGCTGTGTGCGCGCCGCGGGCTGTCCTGGAAGCAGAACGCGTCGACGTGGTAGCCGAGCTCCGCGAGCGTCGCGGCGGCCGAGCCGCCGGCGAGCCCCGTCCCGACCACGATCACGCGGTACTTCCGCTTGTTCGCCGGATTGACGAGCTTCAGCTCGAAGCGGCGGGTGTCCCACTTCTTCTCGATAGGACCGGACGGGATCTTCGCGTCGAGGTGCATCTTCGCGTCGGGTTGGAACGGGTGGAGCGGATGGGCTGCGGGAGTCGGTTCGACGGTGCGACCGGCGCGGTTTCTCCGCACCGGAGCGCGCCGCCGATCAGGGCGTGACCTCGGTGCCGACGAGGTCGAGGCGCACCGCGAGCGGGATCAGCAGGAAGCCGGCGGCCAGCACCCAGGCCACGGTGCCGCACACGCGTTCGATCACCGGCGTGAACGACGGGCTGCGGAAGCCGAAGCTCTGGAACAGGCTCTGCAGCGCGTGCGACAGGTGCAGGCCGAGCACGACCATCGCGACGACGTACAGCGCGACGAACAGGTCGCTGCGGAAGCCGAGCACCACCATCGCGTAGACGTCGTGGCGCTCGCGCAGGAGGTCGCCCGAGCCGACCGTCTCGTGGACCGCGTACTTCGTCGGCTCGAGCCAGCCGAGCGTGAAGTGCGCGAGGTGCATCAGCACGAAGGCGAGCACCACGAGCCCCGTCAGCACCATGCTGCGCGACGCCCAGCTCGCCTGCACGGTCGCCTCGTGCGCGTAGCCGGCCGGCCGCGCCGATTGGTTGCGTAGCTTCAGCCGGATCGCGAGCACGATGTGCGTGGCGAACACCGCGAGGAGTCCGCCGCGGATCAACCACAGCGCGGCGCCGAGGTGCTGGAGGCTCTCGGCGTAGGTGTTCATCGCGTCCCGCCCCCTGAACAAGAGCAGGTTGCCCGCGAGGTGGCCGACGACGAACAGCGACAGCAGCGTGCCGGTGACCGCGACGACGAACTTGGCGCCGACCGTGGAGCCGAGGAACTTCGTGAGCCTGCTCATGCGCGTGGGGTGGGGACGCTCGCGGCGAGAGGGGAACCAGCGATCGAACCCGGGGACGCCTGCGGAGCCAAGGATTTTCGCAGGCCCCTGAGGACCGGCTCCTGAGGACCCGCCCCTGACGACCGGTGCACGGCCACCGCGGGTCATCCCGTGGTCGCCCCGGGTGTCACCCGGTATCGAGACGGCCGTCGCGCAGGAAGGTGAGCACGGCGCGGATCGACGTGGCGTCGTGCGCGAGCCGGAAATGACCGATCGCGAGTCCGCGCTGCGCCAGCCGCCCCTGCACCTCGGCCACCGTCAGCTGCGCTTCGGCGACGCCGACGCGGCCGTCGTCGTCGCCCGGAATGCTCGGCGAGAAGCCCTCGGTATCGCCACGCTGTCCGAACAGCACCCCGACCGCGCCGGCGCGCACCGGCCCGAGCGGCGCGAACAGGCTGGAGCCGGGCCGGAGCTCGCGGGCGGCACCCGCGCCGAGCAGTAGCCCGTAGTACCAGCGATCGCCGAGCGCGACGGCCTGCGCGGCCCCGCGCTGCGGTGTGCCGAGGAACACGACCGCGTCTGCCCGCGGCGCGTCCGGCCGCGCCAGCATCGCGCGGATCACCAGCCCGCCCATCGAATGCCCGACGAACGCGAGGCGCGGCGGGTGCTCGCCCGCCTCACGGAGCCGTGCTTCGACCGCCGTCGCGAGCTCGGCTGCGTAGTCGCGGACACCGCGACCGTCGGTGCTCGCGTAGCCGGGGTTGAGCACGTCGTAGCCGTGCGCCCGCAATGCGCGCTCGAGCCGCCACAGCGACCAGCTGCTCCGGCCGATCCCGTGCTCGAGCACGACGAGGGTCGGCGCCGTCGCCTGGAGCGCGGGGTCCGACTCCGCGATCGGCGCGAGATTGACGACGAAGTCGACCGGCACCGAGCCGAAGCGGAGGTCGCGAACGCACAGGGCTCCCCAGACGACGGCGAGCACGCCGAGCATCCGCACGGCGCGCCACCGCCACGACCGGCGCGGAGCGCACTCGGCCCGCGGCTGACTGGTCTGTGCATCCAATCCGACACCTGTCAATTGTGGAGGCGCGGCAACGCGGTCGCCCGGCTCAGCACGTCGGCCTCGTGGTCGAGGATCTCGTCGAGACGCCGCTCGACCTCGGCCGGTTCGAAGCAGGTCTTCGCGAGCCGCACGTACAGCCCGTGGTGCCGCGCCTCGCTGACGACCAGCCGCCGGTAGAACGCGGCCAGCTCGTCCTCGCCCTGCCCGCTCAACCCGTCGGCGAGCAGCTTCATCCGCTCGCAGCTCCGCGCCTCGATGACCGCGGCGCACAGCATCTGGTCGAGCATGCGCCCGGGCTCCGCGACGCGCTGGATCGCCAGCAGCCGCTCCGCGTACGGCCCCGGCCGCTGGCGGCGGAACGGGATGCCGCGCGCACGCAACACGGCGAGGCTCTGCTCGAAGTGCTCGAGCTCCTCGCGCGCGAGCTCGCTGAGCGGCGCCTGCAGCGCCTCGTGCTCGACGTAGCGGAACATGAAGGTCAGCGCGCCCGATGCGGCCTTCTTCTCGAGGTGCGCCTGCTCGAGCAGCAGCTCGTCGAGCGCCGGCAGCACCTTGGCGAGCCAGGCGGGGCCGGTCGCGTGCTTGAGCCGCAGCATCGCGCGTCCGTCACCGCGGCCCGTCGAGCACCGCGGCCACCTTCGGCTCCGGGGCGACGAAGTACTCGACGCCGCGCTGCCACGTGCTCACGCGCACGATCACCGCGCGTGGCTTCGTCGGCAGCGGCACCCGGTCCGCGAGCGTCTGCAGCACCTGTGCGACCAGCTCGTCGGCGCCCGGCGTCGTCAGCTTCCACTGCACCGTCGCGATGCCGGCGACGTCGATCGCGATCCCCTCCCGCTCGAGCGTGTAGCCGGCGGTCGGCACCTCGAGCGAAACGGCGACCGCGCAGGGCTCCGGCTGCCCGGCGGTCGGCTCGAAGCGCGGCGTGCAACGCGGGACCGTCGTAGTCGATCGCTGGCATCGGGGTGCTCGGTGCGGGCGCGGCATCCGCAGCTGGGGTCGGGTCGGCGCGCGTCTCCGCGGCGCGGTCGCAGCTCGCCGCGAGCAGGCACGCCAGGAACAGCAGACGACCGGCGTTTCGCATCATCATCGCAAGGCTGCGGGCGGATCGACCCCGAACGGTCCGATCACGCCACCCATGATGCGGGCGGCCCAGAGCGCGTGAAAGTGCGGACCGCCGGGAGCTGACTACCGCCCAGACGTCGCGCGCTCGACCAGCGCCAGCAGCAGGAGAACGACGAGAGCCCACAGCGCGTCGTCGGCCGCGCGGCCACGCTCCGACCTCGTCGTGCGCGCCCGTGGCAGCGCGAGCTCGGCGAGCGGGCGCAGCGGGCTGCCGGCGAGCGCCTCGAGGGCGGCGACCTCCGCGGGCGTCGGTGCCGGCGGCGCGATCGCGCGCGGGCCGAGCAGGTCGCCGCCGGGCGCGGCGGTCTCGCGCGGCGCGACGGCGCGGACCCAGGTCGCGAGCCAGGCCGGGAAGCGCGGGTCCTCCCGCCACGGTGCCGCGCCGGCGCCGGCCCAGTCGCTCGCGAACGCCGCGACCCGGCCGAGGCCGCGGTTCGTGAACGCGAGCACCGGCGTACCGTCGGCAGCCGCGAGCACGACCTGCGCGCGCGCATCGGCGACCGCTGCGTCGACGGCGGCGAGCGGCGGGAAGCCCGCGTCGAGCCACGGCTCGACGAGCGGCGTGTCGTCGACCGCGAACACCGGCACGGCCGGCGCGACGGGCGCCGCCGCGGGCTCGGCGGCGGCCGGCGGTGCGGGCTCGGCGGCCGCGGCGGACGGCCCGAGCGGATCACTCCCGCCGGTTTGCGCCTCCGCTGCAGGCGCGTCCCCGGCGCGGGCCGCCGCCGGCTCCCCCGGCTCCGGCCGGCCGCCGGGCTCGCTGCGCCGCGCGGCGCCGAGCGCGCGGCGGACCTCGGCGAACAGGAAGGTCGGGATCGCCGACGCGTCCTCCACCTTGCGGTACTGCCCGCGGCCGGCGGTCGCGATCGCGGCGACGTCCGCGATCAGGCTCGAGCTGGTGACCTGGATCACGCTGACCGTGCCGCCGGCGCGCGCGATGCGGTCCGCGGCGTTGCGCGCGCCGCTGACGTCGGCCAGCGGCAGGTCGTCGCCGTCGGTCAGCACCAAGACGTGGCGCACCGGCGCGCGGGACCGGCCGACCACCTGCTCGCCACGGCGCAGACCGGTGTCGATGCGCGTGCCACCGAGTGGACCGAGCCGCTCGAAGTCGCGCCGCAGTCGTGCCTCGTCCGGCACCGGGCCGAGCGCGACGATCTCCTCCGCGACGTCGTCGAACGCGACCACCGCGAGCTCGTCGGTCGGCTCGAGCGACGCCGCGATCCGGAACGCGGCGGTCTTCACGAGATCGAGCTTCGACGCGCGCGAGCGCGCGTCCGCCCACTCGCCCATGCTGCCCGAGCGGTCGACGACCAGCACGAGGCAGACCTGGCGGCGCTCGACCTCGGCGGTCTCGAGGTCGCGGGAGCTCCGCGCGGCCGAGGTGTCGCCGGTCGGCGCCGGCCCCGGCGGCGCCGTCGCCTGCCCGGGGTCGCGCGGCGGGGGCTCGAAGTCCGGCGGCAGCTCGGGGCCGGCCGGCGCGCCGGGCTCGCCGGTCGCCGGCGCGCCCGGCTCCCCGCCGCCGTCCGCCACGCCCGCGCCGCCGGTGCCGCCGTCGCCGACCGGCCGGAGCCGCAGCGGCGACCAGCTCGCGAGCGCTTCGCCGTCGCGCGGCAGGGCGCCACCCGGGCCACCGACCAGCACGAGGCCGCCGCCGTCGTCGACGCGGCTGACCAGCTCGTCGACGGCGGCCGCGTCGAGCGACCCGAGCGCGACGATCACGGCGCCCGCGGGGGCCGACGCGACCGCGCCCGGTCGCTCGACGCGCAGTCCCTGCGCCGCGAGGGCGGCGGCGACCAGCTCGCTGCCGGGGCCCAGCACCGCGACGTCCGGGCGCGGCGCCGCGATCGCCAGCTCACCGCGGGCGACCACGGCGCGCTCGCCGAGCTCGACGCGCAGCGCGACCGGCAGCGTGCCGACCTGCTCCGGCAGCCAGTCGAGCCGCAGCGAGGCACCGCCGTGACGCAGCGCGTCGCCGCTCCACTCGCGCCGCGCGACCACCGGCTCGCCGACCTCGAGGACGACCGTCGCGGCCGGCGGCAGCTGCGCGCGGAGCGCCGTCGGCGCGCCGAGCTCGAGGCTCGCCGGCCGCCCGGCGGTCGCCGGGCCGAGCGCGCGCACCGCGAGCGCCGCCGGATCGAAGCCGAGCGGCGGCACCGCGGTCAGCGCCGTACAGCCGCGCGGCGCGCCGGTCGCGGTCGGCGTGAACGACCCGGCCCACACCAGCGCGAGGTCGGCCGGCTGCTCGGCGCCGAGCGCGGCGACCGCCAGCGCAACGCGCGGATCGCCCGCCCGCACGACGGCGGGCGGCGGCAGCCCGGCCGCCGCCGCGATGCCCTGCAACGCGGTGGCGAGCGGGTCGTCGGCCGCGGCGTCGACCGCGACGGTCGCCGCGATCCAGCCGCGCGGCTGCTCGACGGCGGTGACCGTCTCGCGGCGGTCGAGCGCCGCCCATGCCACCGCCAGCCACGCGAGCGCCGCGCAGGCGCGCGCCGCGCGCGCGCCGTTCGCGCTGCGCGTCAGTCCCGCGAGCAGTGCGAGCGCGACGGCGAGCGCCAGGGCCACCACGACGGTCGGCAGGTCACCGAGCTCGATCCCCTGCAGCGGCGAGGTGGCGAGCGCGTTCAACGCACGAAGGCGACGCCGAGCCAGTCGACGCGATCGCCGATGTCGAGGCCCTCGCCGAAGTCGACGATCAGCGCGACGCGCTGGCCGGGTCGCACGGCGATGCGACCGAGCGAGCGCAGCACACCGGGCGCGAGGTCCGTCGCGCGGAAGCGCTCCGCGCCGTCGACCTCCACGCGCACGTCGACCTGCGGCCGCACGCCGAGCGCGGCGACGCTGTCGTCGATCGCGACGGCCCCGACCAGCGCGCTCGCGCCGTCGGGCGCGCGCCAGCTCAGCGCGCTGTAGGCGTGGCAACCGAGGCCACTGACGAAGCTGCGACCCGCAGCGCTCAGCGGGCCACCGGTGGCGGCGCGGTCCGCGCGGTGCGGATACAGCGGCGGCTGCGCGCGGCCACCGAAGTAGCTGCGCTCCTCGCGGCGGTCCGGCGGCAGGTCCGCCAGGAACGTGAGCCCCGCGCGCCGCGGCGCCAGCGACGCGAGGTCCGACCAGTCGAGCATCGCACGCTGACCGCCCTCGAGGACCACCGTCACGTGCCGCTCGTCGGCACCCTCGAGGCCGACGCCGAGGCTGTCACCAGCGCGGCTCAAGAGCCGCGCGTCCGGCTCGTCCTCGCGGCCGTAGCCGCCGGCGAGCGCGATCGCTGCGAGCTCGTCGAACGACACCCGCCGCGGGGTCTCGTCGCGCGCCGCCTGGAAGCGCACCGCATCCTCGAGCACCGCGTGGAGCTCGCCGAGCGTGCGGTCGAAGCCGCGCCGCGCCGGTCGGAACAGCGCCTCCGCGAACTCCGCGTCGGCTGGCAGCGCGAGGTCGCGCTCGGCGGCACCGGCGGTGCGCGCGACGAACTCGATGCGCGCGAGCCGGTCGAGCGGCACCTGCAGGCGGCCGAGCACCGGCGAGACGAGCGCGAGCGTGTCGCCGGCCGAGTCGCCCGCGCCGACGCGACCGCGCAGCTCGTCGCCGCCCGCGAGCAGCACCCGCGCCGGCCCGCTCGGGCGCGCCGGCCGCAGGTGCAGCCCGACGACCTCGTCGCGCGGGATCCGCAGCGCGTCGCTCCCGCCGCCCGCTGCGGTCGCCACCGCGGCCGGACGCACCGTCACGGCGGTCGCGTCGATCGCGACGGGCTCGGCGCCGAGCCAGCGCCCGTCGGCGAGCTGCACCAGCATCGCGGCGGGCTCGGTCGGCGCGCCGGACGTGCGGGGCGCGACCTCCTGCGCGGGCGCGGCGACCGCCGCGGCCAGCGCCACACCTGGCCCGACGAGTGCGGACCACAGCGAGCGGCGCGCGCCGGGCGCGCGGGGCTTCGACCGGATGTTCATGCCAGTTTGTCCGAGGCCGGCAGGGCTCGCGCGCGCAGTCTGTCAGGACGACAGCTGCGGGCCCGAGCCGGGCGATGGCGCCGCGCGCTCGACGGAGCGGAGTTCTAGGGCAAGCGCGGGCCCAGGTCACGCCCCGGGCGCACCCTGCGGTGGTGATGGCACCACACTTGCTGTCGCCGCGGCGCCCCGGGTGCCCCGGGCGCGTCCCTCGGCCGGATCGCCGGCCGCGACGGGCGCTCCGCGCTGGCGCGGTCCTCCCGCCGGAGCCCCGCCACCGCGACGACACCTCATCCGCTCCCGATTCCATTCCACGCAGATGGTCAAGCAACTCGCTTTCGAGGCGGAGGCGCGCGAAGCGGTCCTCCGCGGCGTGCAGAAGCTCGCGCGCGCAGTCATCTCCACGCTCGGTCCGCGCGGCCGCAACGCCGTGCTCGACAAGAGCTGGGGCGGCCCGACGATCACCAAGGACGGCGTGTCGGTCGCCGAGGAGATCGAGCTCGAGAACGCCTACGAGAACATGGGCGTCAAGCTGGTCAAGGAAGCCGCCAGCAAGACGAGCGACGTCGCCGGCGACGGCACCACCACCGCGACGCTGCTCGCGAGCGCGATCCTCACCGAGGGCATGCGCTACCTGACCTCGGGCGCGAACCACGCCGAGCTGATCAGGGGCATCCGCCTGGCCGCCGACGCGGTGGCGGACAAGCTCAAGAAGATGGCGAAGTCGGTGCCCGGCAGCGACACCAAGGCGATCCAGCAGGTCGCGGCGATCGCCGGCAACAACGACGCCGAGATCGGCAAGATCATCGCCGACGCGATGGCCAAGGTCGGCCAGGACGGCGTGATCACCGTCGAGGAGGGCAAGACCACGACGACCGAGGTCAAGGTCGTCGAGGGCATGCAGTTCGACCGCGGCTACCTGAGCCCGCACTTCGTGACCGACCCCGACTCGATGCACGTCGACCTGCGCGACTGCTACGTGCTGGTCCACGAGGACAAGCTGTCGTCGGTGCAGCGCCTGCTGCCGATCCTCGAGCAGCTGAAGGCGGCCAACAAGCCGATGCTGATCATCGCCGAGGACATCGAGGGTGAGGCGCTCGCCACGCTGGTCGTCAACAAGCTGCGCGGCAACCTGAAGGTCGCCGCCGTCAAGGCGCCGGGCTACGGCGACCGCCGCAAGGCGATGATGCAGGACATCGCGATCCTGACCGGCGGCCAGGCGATCTTCAAGGACCTCGGCATCGACCTCGAGAAGGTGCAGCTGAAGGACCTCGGCGTCGCCAAGAAGGTGCTGATCGACAACGACTCGACGACGATCGTCGAGGGCGCCGGCACCACCAAGGAGATCAAGGCGCGCATCGACCAGATCCGTCGCGAGATCGAGAACACGACCTCCGACTACGATCGCGAGAAGCTCCAGGAGCGCCTCGCGAAGCTCGCCGGTGGCATCGCCGAGATCATGGTCGGCGCCCACACCGAGACCGAGATGAAGGAGCGCAAGGCGCTGTTCGAGGACGCGCTGCACGCCACCCGCGCGGCGATCGAGGAGGGCATCCTCCCCGGCGGCGGCACGGCGCTGCTGCGCGCCGCGAAGGTCCTCGATGCACTCGAGGTGACGGGCGACGCGAAGTTCGGCGTCGAGCTGATGAAGAAGGCGTGCCGCATGCCGATCCGTACGATCGCCGACAACGCCGGCATCGACGGCGGCGTCGTCGCGCGCAAGGTCGCCGCGGAGCGTACGGTGAACTTCGGCTTCAATGCGCTGAAGGAGGAGTACGGCGACATGATCGAGTTCGGCATCGTCGACCCGACCAAGGTCACGCGCTCCGCGCTCCAGAACGCCGTGTCGGTCGCGACGCTGCTGCTGACGACCGACTGCGTGGTCACGAACGCACCGAAGGACGAGGACGAGACGCCCGCGGGCGGCCCCGGCGGCGGCATGGGTGGGATGGGCGGCATGGGCGGCATGGGCTTCTGAGCCCTCGCTCGCCCCTCGGGATCCCCTCCCCCAGCCGTTCAGCACCGCTCGTTCCGTACCGCATCACTCATTGCGCTGACCGGGTGCGACACGCGCCCGGCAGCACCACGAAGACATCCAGCCAAGGAGTTCCTGCAATGGTCAAGATCCGTCCGCTCGACGATCGCATCGTCATCAAGGTCCTCGATGCCGAGGAGGTCAGCGCCGGTGGCATCGTTCTGCCCGACAGCGCCAAGGAGAAGCCGCAGCGCGGCAAGGTGACCGCGGTCGGCGAGGGCCGCCTGCTCGACGACGGCAAGCGCGTCGCGCCCGACGTCAAGAAGGGCGACATCGTCATCTACGGTCGCTACGCCGGCTCCGACGTGCAGGTCGACGGCGACGACTACAAGATCCTGCGCGAGAGCGAGATCCTGGCGAAGGTGGAGGGCTGAGCGCGATGGCGAAGCAGATCATGTTCGACGAGGTGGCCCGTCGGAAGGCCGTCGACGGCGTGCGTGCGCTCGCCAGGGCGGTCAAGGCCACGCTCGGCCCGGCCGGCAAGAACGTCGTGATCGAGAAGTCCTTCGGCGGCCCACAGGTCACCAAGGACGGCGTCACGGTCGCCAAGGAGATCGAGCTCGCCGACCCGTTCGAGAACATGGGCGCCAAGCTCGTGCGCGAGGTCGCCAGCAAGACGAACGACGTCGCCGGTGACGGCACGACCACCGCCACGGTGCTCGCCGAGGCGATCCTGACCACCGGTCAGCGCTTCCTGACCTCCGGCGTCAATCCGATGGACCTGAAGGCGGGCATCGACAAGGCGGTCGAGGCGATCGTCGCCCAGCTCGCGACGATGGCCAAGAAGGTCAAGGGCCGCGAGGAGATCGCCATGGTCGGCGCCATCTCGGCGAACAACGACCAGGAGATCGGCAAGCTGCTCGCCGACGCCGTCGAGAAGGTCGGTGACGAGGGCGTGATCACCGTCGAGGAGGGCAAGACCTCGACGACCGAGCTCGAGTTCGTCGAGGGCATGTCCTTCGACAAGGGCTACGTCTCGCCGTACTTCATCAACCAGCCGAAGACGATGGAGGCGGTGTTCGAGGACGCGCTGATCCTGCTGTTCGAGAAGAAGATCAACAATGCCCGCGACCTCATCCCGATCCTGGAGGAGGTCAGCCGCAGCGGCAAGCCGCTGCTGATCGTCTGTGAGGACGTCGAGGCTGAGGCGCTGGCGATGCTGGTCGTCAATCGCCTCAAGGGCGTGCTGAACGTCTGCGCCGTCAAGGCGCCCGGCTTCGGCGACCGGCGCAAGGCGATCCTGCAGGATATCGCGATCCTGACCGGCGGCACCTGCATCAGCGAGGACCTCGGTATCCAGCTCGACGGCGTCAAGCTCGCGCACCTCGGCAAGGCCCGCAAGATCGTGGTCGCCAAGGAGAGCACGACGATCATCGAGGGCGCCGGCAAGAAGACCGACATCAAGGCGCGCACGGACAGCATCCGCGCGCAGATCGAGAAGACGACGTCGGACTACGACCGCGAGAAGCTCCAGGAGCGCCTCGCCAAGCTGACCGGCGGCGTCGCGATCATCCATGTCGGCGCGATGACCGAGACCGACATGAAGCAGAAGAAGCAGCGCGTCGAGGATGCGCTGAACGCCACCCGCGCCGCCGTCGAGGAGGGCGTCGTGGTGGGCGGTGGCATGGCGCTCCTGCGCGCCAGTGCGGCGCTCGCCGAGCTGCGCGCGCGCGGCGACCAGAAGTTCGGCGTCGAGATCGTCCGCCGGGCGTGCGAGTCGCCGCTGCGGCAGATCGTCGAGAACGCCGGCGAGGATCCGTCGGTCGTCGTCGACGAGGCGCACGGCAAGAAGCCGAACGACGGCTTCGACGCCCTGACGTGCCAGTGGGTCGACATGTTCAAGGCCGGCATCATCGACCCCGTGAAGGTCGTGCGCTGCGCGCTGCAGAACGCCGCGAGCATCGCCGGCCTGATGCTGACGACCAACACGCTGGTCACGTCGATCAAGGACGACGCCGAGGCGGTCGAGGGCGCGGTCAGCTGACCGCGCCCGCCGGGAGCGCGGCACCTCGGGTGCCGATTCCGCTCCCGGCGGCAGAGCTTCGACGGCCGATCGGCCATGATCGTCCGCCCCGCGGCCGGACCCGCCGGGACCCGGACCCGCGGCAGCAGGACACCCTGGCGATCACAGGCCGAGAACCAGTTCGATGAGCCAACGGCGCGATTACTACGAGGTCCTCGGCGTGGCCCGGGACGCCTCCCCGGACGACATCAAGCGGGCCTACCGCAAGATCGCGCTGGAGAACCACCCGGACCGCAACCCGGGAGACGCGGCGGCCGAGGCCCGCTTCAAGGAGGCCGCTGACGCCTATGCCGTGCTGTCCGACGCGGAGAAGCGCGCGCGCTTCGACCGCTACGGTCCCGACGGCGTCGACGCGAACTTCGGCGCGGGTGGCTTCACGAACGTCGAGGACATCTTCGCGTCGTTCGGCGATCTGTTCGGCGGCGGCGGCTTCTTCGAGCAGGTGTTCGGCGGGGTGCGCCGCGGTGGCCGCCGGCGCGGGGCCAGCCTGCGCGTCGATCTCCAGCTGACGCTCGAGGAGGTCGCGACCGGCACCACCAAGACGATCGAGCTGAACCGACCGAAGCCCTGCGGCACCTGCGGCGGCAGCGGCGCGAAGCCGGGCACGTCGCCGACCTCCTGCCGCACCTGTGGCGGACACGGCCAGGTCGCGATCAGCCAGGGCTTCCTGTCGATCCGGCAGGCCTGCCCGACCTGCCGCGGGGCCGGCTCGACGATCGAGTCGCCCTGCGGCGACTGCCGCGGGCGCGGCGTGACGCCCCACCAGGAGCCCGTCGACATCCGTATCCCGGCGGGCATCGAAGAGGGCCACGTCCAGCGGCTGGAGCACCTCGGCGAGCCCGGCGAGCGCGGTGGGCCGCCCGGCGACCTCGTCGTCGTCGTGCACGTGCAGCCGCATCCCATCTTCGCGCGAGCGGGCGACGACCTGCACCTGCAGACGCGCATCACGTTCCGACAGGCGACGCTCGGCGATCAGGTGGACGTTCCGACGATCGCCGGCGACGAGACCGTCTCGCTGCGCATCCCGGCCGGCACGCAGCCGGGCGAGCGCTTGCGCATCCGCAATCAAGGGCTGCCGCGCGCCGACGGCTACGGGCGCGGCAACCTGGTCGTGCACGTCCAGATCGACGTCCCCCGCAAGGTCAGCGACGAGCAACGCGAGCTGCTCGAGCGCTTCGACGAGCTCGACAAGAAGCGCGGCAAGTCCGCAGCGTCCGGGCGGCGCAAGGGCATCTTCGAGAAGGTGCGCGACATGTTCCAATGAGCCCGGCGCGCGTCCCCCGCCGAGCCGAGCGACGACCTCGTGACTCGCACCCGACGACGGTGCCAGCCACGCCAGACGACAGAGTCGACCGACGATGAACCACGACGAGCACTCGACCGACCCGCAGCGCAGCGACGAGGATCCGAAGCGCGGCGCGACGAACGCCTCGACGGACGCTGCGGACGCCCCCGACGAGAGCGCACCCCCGGCACCGGACGTCGAGGAGCGGCTCGCGAGGACCGAGGACCAGCTCCGCCGGGCGATGGCCGACCTCGCGAACTTCCAGCGCCGGAAGCTGAAGGACGTCGAGGACGCTCGCCGCCGCGCGATCGAGGGGATGGCCGCCGAGCTGCTGCCGGTCGTCGACAACTTCCACCTCGCGCTCGGCGCGACCGAGCAGGGCGACCAGCAGGAGGGCTTCGACATCCGCACGATCGTCGAGGGCATGCGCATGGTCCGCTCGATGCTCGAGAGCGTGCTCGAGCGGCACGGCCTCGCCGAGATCCCGGCCACCGGAACGGCGTTCGACCCCAATCTCCACGACGCGGTCGGCGTCGACAGCTCCGCCGAGTCGACCCCGGGCACCGTCACCCGCGTGATGCAGCGCGGTTACCGGATCGGCGACAAGGTGCTGCGGCCGAGTCGCGTGATCGTCAGCGGGCAGCCGGATGCCGAGAGCTGATCTCCGGTATCGTCCCGCACCAGCCCGTCTCCCCGCGTTCCGTTTTCGACCTCCGAGGAATCCGCGATGCCGACCTACAACTACGAGTGCAGTGCCTGTGGTCACGCCTTCGAGGTGTTCCACTCGATGACGGCGCCCGTGAAGCGCAAGTGTCCGAGCTGCGGCAAGCAGAAGCTGGAGCGCCTGATCGGCACCGGCGCCGGCGTGATCTTCAAGGGCTCCGGCTTCTACCAGACCGACTACCGCAGCTCGTCCTACGAGGCGGGCGCCAAGGCGGACACGGCCGCGAGCACCCCCGCCGCGGGCGAGGGCGGCTGCGGATCACCGGTGTGCGGGACGTCCGGCTGCCAGGCCGCGGCGGACAAGGCCGCGACGGGTGCGGGCACGACGAAGAAGAAGTCGTCCCGCAAGTCCACCGGGAAGGCCTGACCCGCTCCGCGAGGCGCTGCGCCGGCTCGCATCGCCCGGAGCACCCCACTACGCTGCGGGACCGAGGCCGCATCGGCCGAAGGAACCTGCTGATGACGACCGGTACGACACGCGTCGGGCTCGCGATCGCCGCGCTCTGCGGAGCCGGCCTCGCCACCGGCTGCACCGCCCACCTGTTCTCCGGCGTCCCGAGGCCCGACCGCTCGCGGCCGGCGGTGCGCATCGAGACCCGCGGTGGCGTCGAGTACGGGGTGCCCACCGAGCTCGGCGTGCTGTTCCTCGGCCGCACCGCGCAGGACGGCCCCTGCCGGGTCCACTACTTCCTCGGCCCCGACGGCAACGTGGACGACGGTACGATCGAGCGCGCCGGCGGCATCCTCTACCGCGCGAACGTCGACCTCGCCCAGCAGCGCGTGCCGCTGTGGTCCGCTCCGCTCTCGACGGACGACGAGCTCGTCGCCGTGCGCTACGGCGACGGCGACGTCGACCGCATCGACGTGCGCCTCGCGCAGAGCGACGCAGCAGCAGGCGATCTGCTCGCGCCACCGGGTGCGCGCCTGCCGGTCGGAACGGGCATCTTCGTCGTGCCTCCGGACGACGCCCCCGACCAGCGATTGCAGCTCGCCGGCCTCGTCGCGGGTGAGGCGACGCTGCAACGCCCCGATGGTCGCAGTGAGCGCTACGTCGTGTTCGCCGGCATCGCGCGGCTCGCGGAGCTGCTCGTCGAGCCAGCGCGCGCGGTGCCGACGACGCGCATCCGCTACCGCCCCGACGGGCTGTGGGTGCGCGAGCCGGTACCCGAACCGGCCCGCGCGGACTCCGACGGCTGACGAACGGTCCGGCCGGCTGCAGGGTCGCCCGGCACCCCTCCGTCGACACCGGCCGTTTCGCAACGGCGGATTGACGGCCAGCGGTCGCCGTGGCAAGAGTCCCGCATGAGTTCCCCGACACACGGGCTCGCGGGCCTGTTGGCCCTGTGCGCGCTCGCCCCCTCGCTGCTCTCGCAGTCGAACGCGATCCCCGGCCTCGACATCCGGGCCTACGAGGTGACCGACGCGACCGCCTACGGGCGTCGCGGCCCGGCCTGGCCCAACGGCGAGGTCGGCATCATGATCGGCCACTCCTACTGCAACGCCGGCTCGGTCGACATGGTGTGGGTCGACGAGATCGGCGGCGTGATGGTCGACACCTATCCGCGCATCGCCTTCCTGGTCGCCAAGGAAGAGGGCGGCCGGATGGTGCAGGTCTCCGACCGCAGCTTCCTGAAGCACTCGACGGTCCCCTACAACTTCAGCAGCGGCCCCTGCGCGCCGTGCCGGAGCGGGTCGGGCGAGTTCATGTTCGTCGGCTGCTCCGACACCTACTCGAGCGGGATCAACAGCAACCGCTACTACCTCGCACCGGCGGACGAGATCGACCCGTGGCTCGGCGCGTGGAACCCGGTCGGCAGCTACTTCGACCGCGGTGACCCGCCGGTGACCGGCAGCGCGGCGACCGACGCGCGGCGCTCGCTGACCAGCGCGATGGTCAGCACGTTCGATGCCGTGAAGAACCGCATCGTCATCCAGGAGAGCGAGCTGACGGGGAGCGGTCAGCTCTACGGACAGATCTACCTGTCGATCCAGGGTGAGTCGGTCACGATCCGCGACAACAACTACCGCAACCGCCCGCTGTCGATGAGCTGGAACGGCAGCTCGTGGTCGGCGTCGACGACCGGCTCGTCCGCCGAGGGCCCGGTGCTGACCCGCTGGACCGGCGCCACCACCGCCATCGGCGGCAACGGCAACAGCGACGGCCGCTTCATGGTCGGCGTGAAGGTCACCGGACCGACGAACGGCATCTACCACTACGAGTTCGCGGTCCACAACCTCGACAACTTCCGCGGCGGCGCCGCGTTCCGGGTGCCGCTGGACTCGGCCGCGCAGGTGAGCAACATCGGCTTCCGCGACGTCGACACCGACCCGCAGAACCAGTGGACCGTCTCGCGCTCGTCGACCGAGCTCGCGTTCCTCGCTGCGGCCAACAACGCGCTCGACTGGAACACGATCTACAACTTCTGGTTCGACTGTGACGTGGCACCGTCGTTCGGCGCGGTGCTGCTCGACGCGGCGCGCCCGGGCGCCGGCTCGATGCAGATCGCGGTGCAGAGCCAGGTGCCGAGCGGCATCCCGTCGGCGACCAAGTCGGTGATCGGCCAGGGCTGCGGCGACTGCGACGCGACGGTCTACGAGTTCTTCTCGCCGGCGGGTGCGTTCGACCTCGCCAACGACTCGCTGACCTTCACGCTCGCGAGCGGCTCCTACTCGTACGGCCCCGGCACCGGCTCGTGGGTGGCACCGGCCGGCACGCAGCTGACGCTGTCGGACGATCAGGAGGTCACGGTCAACCTGCCGTTCTCGCTGCCGTACCCCGGCGGCACGACGAACCGCCTGATCGTGTGCTCGAACGGTTTCGTGTCGCCGGCCGCCAGCAACGGCACGACGTACACCCCGGCCGTGGGCGAGTTCCTGAACGGCGCGGCCCGCTGGGCCATCGCCTGGCACGACCTGAACCCGAACAACGGCGGCCGCGTGATGTTCGACGCCAACCAGGCGCGCGCGGTGCTGACGTTCGAGAACATCCAGAGCTACAGCGGCGGCGGGCTGCATACGTTCCAGGCGCAGTTCCTCGCCAATGGCACCGTCCACTACCTCTGGCAGTCGGTGAACCCGACCGGCAACGACTACCTCGTCGGCTGGACGCCGGGCGGACCGAGCAGCGATCCCGGTAGCACGGACCTGTCGGCCGTGTCGTCGTCGCGCGGCCTGTGCGCCACGCGCTTCATGCCGCTCGCGCTCGACGCCAGCGACCGCCCGGTACTCGGACGCACGATCGACGTCACCACGTCGAACATCCCGGGCGGCACCGTGGCTGGCGCGACGCTGTTCGACACCTCGCTGCAGCAGCCGCCACTCGACCTCGGCTTCGCGGGGATGCCCGGCTGCTTCGCCTACCTGCCCGGCGGTATCGCCCAGGCCTTCCCGACGACGATGCCGGTCGGCGGCTTCCAGCTGACGATCCCGAACGACCAGCGCCTGATCGGCGTCGGTCTCGTCGCGCAGTCGTTCACGTTCGGCCCGCCACTGACGCCGTCGGGCTGGATCAACTCGAACGGTCTGCTGTTGCAGCTCGGGCTGTGATCCGCGGCGGCGGGCCGGGTGGGCGCGTCACACCCGCCCGCGCAGCACCAGCGCCTCGACCGAGTCGAGCACCTTGCGAAGGGTGAACACGACGAGGTTGTCCTGGTCCCGGATGACGGTGTCGCCGTTCGGGATCAGGATCTGCGGCTTGCCGCCGTCGTCGCGCTCGCGCGCGATCGCACCGACCAGTGCACCCTTCGGGAAGTTCAGGTCCGCGAGCCGCTTGCCGTCGAGCCGGCTGCCCTTCGGAACCTCGAGCTCGACGATCTCGGCCTTGCCGGCCTCGATCTCGGCGATCGTGCTCTTGCTGCCGCGCTGCACGTAGCTGTGGATCGCGTCGGCGCACAACAGCCTTGGCGATACGGCCTGGGTGACGCCGAGCTGGTGATAGAGGCCGACGTAGTCGGGCTTGTGCACGAGCGAGATCGTGCGCTCGATGCCGACCTGGCGCGCGAGCTGGCAGGTCATCAGATTGAGCTCGTCGACGTCCGACAGGCCGAGGAAGACGTCGTAGCCCGAGACCTCCTCGCGCAGCAGCTGGAGGTCGGTCGCGTCGCCGTGCAGCACGCTGACACCGGGTCCCGACATCGTCTCCGACAGGGCACCCGCGTCGTCCCGGTCGGGCACGATCGCCGTGATGCGCGTGATCGACGCGTGCCGGCGCAGCTTCTCGAACACGCGCCCGACCATGTGGCTCACCCCGAACATCACGACCTTGCGCAGGTTGAGCGGGTGCAGACCGACGCGCTTCTCGAACTTCTCGATGGCGCCCGGGAAGCCGAGCACCAGCACCTGGTCGCCAGCCTCGAAGCGCAGGTCGCCGTGCGGGATCAGCACCTCGTGATTGCGATCGATCGCCGTGAGCACCATCTCGCCGCCCGCGATGCCCGCATCGCGCACGGCGACGCCGACCAGCGCGGACTCGCCGTCGAGCCGCAGCCGCCGGAGCTGTACCTCGCCCTGCACGAACGCCTCGACCTCGACGGCGGGGTTCTGCCGGATCGTCTTGACGATCTGCGTCGCGGCGAGCTCCTCGAGCGACAGCACGACGTCGAAGCCGATGTTCGCGCGGAAGAACCGCCGGTGCATCTCGAACGGCACGAGGTCCTTGACGCGCAGCACCGTCCGCTTCGCGCCGAGCCGCCGGCCGAACAGGCAGCACAGCATGTTCGCGTTGTCGTCGTTGGTGACCGCCAGCAGCAGATCGGCGCGGTCGGCATCCGCCTTCTCGAGGATCGTCGGGCGCGAGCCGTCGCCGATCACCGCATGCACGTCGCAGATGTTGGTCAGCTTGTCGACGCGCTCGCGCGACGGATCGACGACCGAGACCTTGTGCTCCGGCTGCGCGGCCAGCTTGCGCGCGAGGTGGGACCCGACCTCGCCGAGCCCGACGATCAAGATGTTCATGGCGAGCCGCACACGTTAGCCCGGACCCTCGCCGAGATCCCGCCGCGAGGTGGCGCGAGTCGCCGGCTGGCGAGGAGGCGAGGCGGTTCGCGCGGGCGCTGCGATCGGCCATCATCGCGACGCCATGCCGATGCCCGAAGCCAGCGCGCCGACCATGCGCGCCGTCGTCCAGCGCGCGTACGGACCTCCGGCGATCCTGCGCGTCGAGAGCGCGCCGCGACCCGTCCCCGCGGCACGCGACGCCGTCGTCCGCGTCTGCGCCGCCCCCGTGCAGCAGGGCGACTGGCACCTGCTGCGCGGACTGCCGTACCTGCTCCGGCTGCTCGGCTTCGGGCTACGGCGGCCGCGACGTGCGGTGCCCGGGCAGTACGCCGCGGGGATCGTCGAGGCGGTCGGCGCCGAGGTCACGGACCTGCGCGCGGGTGACCGCGTGCTCGGCAGCTGCGCGGGAGCGTGGGCCGAGCACGCGCTGGCGCCGGCCGACCACTGGGTCGCGATCCCCGCGCAGGTGTCGTTCGAGCAGGCCGCGGCGCTGCCGCACGGCGGGCTCGCGGCGCTGCAGGCGCTGCGCGACGCGGGCCGGCTCGCGCCCGGACAGCGCGTGCTCGTGCACGGCGCATCCGGGGCGGTCGGGGCACTGGCGGTCCAGATCGCGAAGGTCCACGGCGCACGGGTCACGGCGACGAGCCGCGCGCACCGGCTGGACGAGGTCCGCGGGCTCGGTGCGGACGAGGTGCGCGACGGCACGCGCGACGGCGCGCTCGGTACCGCGGAGCACGATCTGCTCGTCGACACGGTCGGGGACCGCCCGCTCGCCGCGCTGCGCCGGGCGCTCGCGCCCGGCGGCCGCGCGGTGCTGGTGTCGGGCGGCACCGGCCGGTGGCTCGGCGGCATGCACCGCGTGCTGCTCGCCGCGCTCGGCTCGCTGCCCCGGCGCACGAAGCTCGCACCGTTCGTCGCCGCACCGCGCACGGCGGACCTGCGAGAGCTGCTCGCGCTGTGCGCCGCGGGTCGCATCGTCGCGCGGGTCGACCGCAGCTTCCCGCTCGCGGCGATCGGCGATGCATTCCGTCGCCTCGAGTCGCGCGACGCCCGCGGGACGATCGTCGTGACGCCGTGAGGCGCGCGCCGGCGCGGTCCGCCCGCTCGCGCTGGAATCCCGGGACCGGCGGCGTTCAATCGGAGCCTTGCGCGTGCTGCTGCTCGACAACCGCGACTCGTTCGTCTGGAACCTCGCCCAGGCGTTCGGGGTGCTCGGCTGCACGGTCGACGTGCTGCGCAGCGACGCCGTCGCCACCGTCGACGAGCTCGCGGCGCACCGCTTCGACGTGCTCGCGATCTCGCCGGGTCCCGGCCGACCCGAGGACGCCGGGATCTCGGTCGCCGCGATCCGCGCGCTGTCGGGCCGCGTGCCGATCCTCGGCGTCTGCCTGGGCCACCAGGCGATCGGCGCGGCGTTCGGCGCGGTCGTCGATCGATGCCCGCCGTGCCACGGCAAGGCGTGGCCGATCCACCACGCGGCGGCGGCCCCGTTCGCGCACCTGCCGTCGCCGTTCGCGGCCTGCCGCTACCACTCGCTCGCCGTGGCGCGCGCCGGGCTCCCCGCCGTCCTCCGCCCCCTCGCGCACACCGCCGAGGGCATCCTGATGGCGATGCGGCACGAAGCCCACCCCACGCTCGGGCTGCAGTTCCACCCGGAGTCGTTCCGCTCGCCGGACGGCCCCTCGATCCTGCAGTCGTTCCTGCACGGCTTCGCCATGGAGACCTCGTGACCGACGCATCCCGCTCCGCCCTGCCGCCGGCGCTCGAGGTGCGCGGCGTCACCAAGACGTTCGGCGACCGCACCGCGCTCGCCGGGCTCGACCTCGACCTCGCGCGCGGCGAGCTGGTCGGCTTCGTCGGCCCCAACGGCGCCGGCAAGTCGACGCTGCTGCGGATCCTGGTCGGCGTGCTGCGGCGCGACGGCGGCGACGTGCGCGTGCTCGGCATGGACCCACAGCGGCGATCGCTCGCGATCCGCCGGCGCTCCAGCTACCTGCCGGGCGAGACGAACGTCTACGACCAGATGACCGGCGCGGACTACCTGCAGTTCGCCGACAGCTTCCACCAGCGGCTTCGCGGGGAGCCGCGCGGAATCGCCGAGGCGTTCGACGTGCCGCTGCGCGCGCGCGTCCGCAGCTACTCGGCCGGCATGAAGCAGAAGCTCGCGATCCGTGCCGCTCTGCGCCCCGACGTCGACCTGTACATCCTCGACGAGCCCGACCGCGCGCTCGACGCATCCGTGCGCCTGGCGTTGCGCGACTGGCTGCGGCTGCTGCGCAACGACGGCAGGGCCGTATTGCTGAGCTCGCACCACCTCGCCGAGGTCGAGGCGCTCGCCGACCGCTGCTGCTTCGTGTTCGGCGGGCGCAACGTCGCGCCCGAGCGCGTCGCGGCCGCGCGCCGCGAGCTGCGCCGCGAGGTGCGGATGCGCCTGAGCGGCGACACCGTCGCGCTGCCCGACGGCGCGACCGTGCGCGAGCGACTGCCGGACGGCTCGCTGCGGATCACCGTGCACGACGGCGAGCCGCTGCAGTGGCTGGCGCGGTTGCCCGCGGACGCGGTGCTCGCCGTGGAGGTCGGCGCGACGCGACTCGAGGACGTCTACCGCGCATTGCAGGAGCGTGGCGCGCTCGCGGTGGCCACCGCGGAGGGCCGACCATGATCGCACGGAAGACCTGGCGCGAGGTCCGCGGCATGACGCTGGCCTACACCGTGATCATCGAGCTGCTGCTCCTGCCGGCGATCCTGCTGTGGCCCAATCTGCGGCGCGGTGGCTCGCTGCTCGTCGAGATGATGCCCGCACAGTTCCTGAAGGACATGGCGCGGCAGATCATGGGGCAGAACGACGAAGCCGCCTACCTCGCGTACATGGCCGTGCAGATGTTCTTCAAGGGCATCAACATCGTCGGGATCGCCGCCGCCGTGCTGATGGGCACCGGCCTGATCGCTCGCGAGCGCGAGAACCAGACCCTCGAGTTCCTGCTGGCGCGCCCGGTGTCGCGGTCGCGCATCCTCGCGGCGAAGTATGTCGTCGTCGGCCTGGCCGTGGTGGTGCCGATCTTCCTGACGTCGTGGACGGCCGTGCCCCTGAGCCGGATCGAGAGCGTCGCACAGGACCTGCCGTTCGACCGCGTCACGATCGCGTCGCTGCACAATGCAGCCTTCGTGTTGCTCGTCTACACCGCGACGCTGGTGTTCTCGATCCTCGCGCGCGCCCAGGTGCATGCCGCGTTCTGGATCGGCGCGGTCGTGATCTCGCAGGTCGCGATCTACTTCATCCAGGAGATCCGCGTCTACAGCCTGTTCCGCTGCTCGGACTTCGAGGTCTACGGGCCGGTCATGGCCGGCAACACGAGCTTCGGCGAGCTGTTCTGGGGTCAGACGATCTGGCTGCTGGTGGCGACGGCGGCGCTGTACGCGCTCGCCGACGCGCTGTTCCGTCGGACCGGTCCATGACGCGCACGGAGCGACGCGCGCCGAGGCTGCGGTGGCCGGTCCCGCTGCTGGTCGGCTGGACCGTGCTGGTCGAGCTCGCCCGCGCGCTCACCACGCCGCTGCGGCTGCTCGCGTTCCTGCCGCGCCGGCGGCATTGGCTCGCATCGACTCGTGCGGCGCTCGAGGACGCCAGCCCACCGACCGCCGACGACGCCCTCGCGCGATTCCTGGCCGGCCGCAGGCCGCCGGCGGGACGCCCCGCACACGTGCTGCTGTCGTGCGGCGAGATGTCCGGCGAGACCTGCGCCCTGCACCTCGTCGATGCCGTGCGCTCCGGCTGTCGCGCCGCCGGACTCCGCGCACCCCGATTCACGGCGTTCGGCGGGCACCGACTGGCCGAGGCCGGCGTCGCGCTGCGCCATCCGCTCGCCGAGCACGCGATCTTCGGCATCCGCGGGGTGTTCGCCGCATTGCCGTTCATCTGCAGGGCGTTCGCGACCTTCCTGCGCGCTCTGCGCGACGACCCGCCGGACCTGGTCGTGCTGATCGATTATCCGGGGCTGCACCTGGTGTTCGCGACCGCTGCGCGCCGCCGCGGCGTGCCGGTCGTGCACTACGTGGCGCCCCAATACTGGGCCTGGGGCCCGTGGCGGCTCGCCCGCTACCGGCGCGCGGTCGACGCGACGCTGACGATCCTGCCGTTCGAGCCGGCCTACTTCGGCCGCCACGGGCTGCCCTCGGCCTACGTCGGCCACCCGCTGCTCGACGAGCTCGCGCGGGCCGGGTCCGCTCCCGCCGCGAACGAGGCCTGCGGCGACGCGCCGACCCTCGTGCTGATGCCCGGCAGCCGCGGCAAGGAGATCGAGCTCCACCTGCGCCCGCTGCTCGAGCTCGCGCGACGCCTGCGCGCCGAGCGGCCGGGGCTGCGCGTCGTCGTCCCCCACCGCGCTCCGAAGCGCATCGCACGGATCCGCGCCCTGCTCGCGAGCTGGGGGGCCACCGACGAGGTCCACGTCGCCGAGGGCGACCCCGCGCCGTGGCTGCGCGTCGCGCGCGCGGTGCTCGTCAAGAGCGGCACCGGCTCGCTCGAGGCGTGCCTGCACGGCGCACCGAGCGTCGTCGTCTACGTCGTCGACTCCTGGGTCACGCGCTTCGTGCTGCACCGGCTGCTGACGGTCCCGGTGTTCGCCGGCGCCAACCTGTGCATGGGGCGCCGAATCGTACCGGAGCTGGCGGTCGAGCGACCGGCGCAATGGGACGACGCCTACGCCGAGCTGGTCGCGTTGTGGGACGACGGCCCCCCGCGCACACGGTGCCTGGACGACCTCGCGGCTCTGCGCGCGCGCCTCGGTGCACCCGGTGCCTCGGAGCGCGCCGCCCGTTTCGTGCTGCCGTTCTGTCCGCCCGCCGAGGAGAGCCGAACGTCATGAACCGCCCGCCCCCGCTCGATCCGCCCGCCGGACTGCTCGACCTGCGCGCATTGCTCGATCTGCTCCGCAGCGAGGGCGAGCTCGTCGAGATCGACGCCGAGGTCGACCCCGACCTCGAGGCCGCCGAGGTCCACCGCCGCGTGATCGCGGCCGGTGGCCCGGCGCTCCTGTTCCGCAACGTGAAGGGCGCGGACTGGCCGGTCGTCACCAACCTGTTCGGCACCGCGCGGCGCGTCGAGCTCGCGTTCGGGCGGCGGCCGGAGCAGCTCGTCGCGCGCGTCGCGAGCTTCCCGCACGAGCTGCTGCCACCCGCGCCGGGCAAGCTGTGGGCACAGCGTGACGCGCTGTGGTCGCTGGCGTCGGTCGGCCGGCGGGCCGTGCGGCGCGCGCCGGTCGCACAGGTCGTCGATGCGCCCCCCCGACTGACCCGGCTGCCGCTGCTGCGCACGTGGGCGAAGGACGGGGGCCATTCGTCACGCTGCCGCTCGTGTGGACCGAGCACCCGGCCGGGCTCGGCCCCAATCTCGGGATGTACCGGATCCAGCGCTTCTCCGACGACACCTGCGGATTGCACGTGCAGATCGGCAAGGGCGGCGGCTTCCACCTCGCGGCGTGGGAGGAGCGCGGCGAGCCGATGCCGGTCAACGTGCACATCGGTGGCCCACCCGCGATGATCCTGTCGGCGATCGCGCCGTTGCCGGAGAACGTGCCGGAGGTCCTGCTGGCGTCGCTGGTGCTCGGCCGGCGGTTCCGTATGGCGCGCAATCCCGCCGGTCCCCTGCCGGTCGCAGCCGATTGCGAGTTCGTGATCGTCGGCGAGGTGAAGCCCGGTGCACGCCATCCGGAAGGACCGTTCGGCGACCACTACGGCTACTACTCGCTGCAGCACGACTACCCGCGGATCGACGTCAAGGCCCTGCTGCGCCGCCGCGATCCGATCTGCGCGGCGACCGTGGTCGGCAAGCCGCGGCAGGAGGACTTCTTCCTCGGCGACTACCTGCAGGAGCTGCTGTCGCCGCTGATCCGCGTCGTGATGCCCGCGGTCCGCGAGCTGTGGTCGTACGGCGAGACCGGCTACCACAGCCTCGCCGCGGCCGTCGTCGCCGAGCGCTATCGCCGCGAGGCGATGACGCACGCGTTCCGCATCCTCGGCGAGGGCCAGCTCGCATTGACCAAGTTCCTGCTGCTGACCGACCGCCCGGTCGATCTGCGCGACTTCCGCGCGACGCTGAGCCACGTGCTGGCCCGCACGCGCTTCGAGACCGACCTGTACGTGTTCGGCAACCTGTCGATGGACACGCTCGACTACACCGGGCCGAAGGTGAACGAGGGCAGCAAGGGCGTGCTGCTCGGCCTCGGCGATCCGGTGCGCGCACTGCCCGAGCGCTTCGAGGGCCGCGCGTTGCCGATGGGCTTCGACACCGCGCTGCCGTTCTGCCCCGGCTGCCTGTGCGTGTCCGGTCCCGGCTACCCGGCCGAGCCCGACGCGCCGCGACGCCTCGCGCAGGCCGACGCGGTCTCCGACTGGCCGCTCGTCGTGCTGGTGGACGACGCCGAGCGCACCGCGCGGTCGCCGCTGAACTTCCTGTGGACGGTGTTCACGCGCTTCGAGCCGGCCGCCGACATCGTCGCGCGCGACGTGCGGGTCGTGCGCCACCAGAGCTGCTACACGCCGCCGATCGTCATCGACGCACGCATGCGCCCCGAGTACCCCGAGGAGCTGTTCTGCGATCCCGACACCGCGCGGCTCGTCGACCGGCGCTGGGGCGAGTACTTCCCGGGTGGCAAGGTCGCGATGGGCGACAGCGACCGCGCGCACCTGGACTGACCGCACGACGGCGGGTCCGGGCGGCACGCCGGGCGGTCGCCGGCTCGCGGCCGGCACCTTGATGTAAAAATCGTACGCGGTACCGATATGAAGTGAGCGCGTGGACGAGCTGTCTCATCCGATTCCGATGCTCGCGATCGTGCTGCTGGGCGGTGCGCTGCTCGGGTCGCTGAGCAAGCGAGCGCACGTGCCGGCGGTCACCGGGCAGATCCTGGCCGGCTTCCTGCTCGGGCCGTCGGTGCTCGACGTGTTCGAGCAGCGGGCGACCGGCAGTCTCGCGCCGCTGACCAGCTTCGCGCTCGGGCTCGTCGCGGTGACGGTCGGCTCGCACCTCGATCTGCGGCGGCTCCGCAACGCGCACCGGCGCCTGCTGTACCTGCTGCTGTTCGAGGCGACGCTGACGCCGCTGATCGTGTTCGGCCTGCTGTCCGGCCTCGGCGAGGCGTCGTGGGGCACGTCGCTGCTGGTCGCGACGGTGTCGATCTCGACGGCGCCGGCGACCGTCGTCGCGCTGGTCGCCGAGGCGCGCGCGAAGGGCGTGTTCGTCAAGACGCTGGTCGCCGCCGTCGCGCTGAACAACATCGCCTGCGTGCTGCTGTTCGAGGTCGCGCGCGCGATGACGCGCGGCCAGCTCGATCCGGCGGCCGGCGCGACCGGGCTCGGCCTGCTCGCCGAGCCGCTGCGGCAGCTCGGGCTGTCGCTCGTCGTCGGCCTGACCGCCGGCTTCGGGATCGTCACGTTCACGCGGCGCACGGTCCGCCTCGGCCCGCTGACGACCGCCGCCGTCATCACGATCCTCGCAGTGCTCGGCGCGAGCCGCGCGATCAGCGTATCGCCGCTGCTGAGCTGCCTGTTCCTCGGCGCGACGCAGGCCAACCTGACGCCCAACAAGGACGAGTTCGTCGAGTCCTTCTTCGACAACCTCCGACCGGCGATCCTCGCGGTGTTCTTCACGCTCGCCGGCCTGCACCTGCACGTCGACGATCTCGCGCGCGTCGGCTCGGTCGTCGCGCTCGCGGTCGCCGGGCGCGTCGCCGGCAAGGTGCTCGCCGGCCGCCTCGGGATGACCCTGGCGGGCGCGCCGCGAGCGCTGCGCCGCAACCTCGGTTTCGCGCTGGTGCCACAGGCCGGGCTCGCGGTCGGCCTCGTGGTCGTGATCCAGGAAGACCCGCTGTTCCAGCCGTTGCACGACGTGTTCGTCGCGACCGTGCTCGGTTGCGTGACGATCAACGAGCTGCTCGGGCCGGTGCTGACGCGCCTCGCGCTGCGCCGCTCCGGCGAGCAGGGCCGCGACCGCGCCCGGGTGCTCGACTTCCTGCAGGAGGAGAACATCGTCGTCGATCTGCGCGCGGAGTCGAAGGAGGAGGCGATCGAACGCCTGACCGAGCTGCTGGTCGACTCGCACCACCTGGTCGGCGTCGACCGCGCCGCGCTGCTCGCCTCGGTGCTCGAGCGCGAGGCGCTGATCTCGACCTGCATCGGCGAGGGTCTCGCGATCCCGCACGGCGTGCTGCCCGAGGGCGAGCGGATGGCGGGCGTGATGGCGCTGTCGCGACCGGGGCTGCCGTTCGACACGCCCGACGGCAAGCCGGTGCACTGCATCGTGCTCGTCGCGACGCCCGAGGGCGCGCGCGAGCGCCACCTCGAAGTGCTCGCGGCGATCGCGCGCACGATCGGTGTCGACGCCAACGTGCGGCAGGCGCTGTTCGACGCGAAGTCCCCGGCGCACGCCTACGACATCCTGCACGGCGAGGACGCCGAGGACTTCAACCACTACCTCGAGGACGACGACGACGACGTTCGCTGAGTGCGCGCGCGCCACCGTCGACCACGCGAGGACCGCACTCGAAATCGACGCGCGCTGCGATTTCTGGAGACGCTCGCGAAGCCGTGCGAGCACGCTGGCTTGCGCGTGTGATGCACGCCGCGCTGCGCGCGCACCCGATTGCGGAGCCGTGATCGAGACGGCATGAAGACTCGTGCGCGGTCGGCATCGCGAGTCCCCCCTCCGGGTGGTGCTCGGAGGCGCGACGCCGCGCGGGATCCACGATGCGAGTCGTCGCGTTCCCGCGTCGCCGCGCAGCCCGGCTCGCATCTCCCAGGAGCGACAGCAATGAGGCCGACAGGCCCCGACGAGCAGCCAGAGTTGTTCTGGCTGCAGCCCGAGTTCCTGCGCTCGCCCGACGCGCTGCCCGTGCGCCCCCCCGCGCACCCGATCCCGATCCACGGCTCGGCACACCTCGCGCGCCGCGAGGATCTGCTGCCGTTGACGCGGCCGAGCGGCCTCCCGCACGACACCGTGCTGCATCACGCCTGCCCGATCCACGTCGGGCGGGACGGCAAGGTCGACGCGCTGTGGTCGGTCGCCCTGCACTTCGGCGAGGAGCTGATGTGCCGCCACGTGCTCGGCATCGGGCGCACCGGCTGCGGCAAGACCACCGAGCTGATCCTCCCGCTGGCCGCGTCGCAGATCCAGGATCCCGAGCGCACGGTGGTGCTGTTCGACGTCAAGGGCGAGCTCGCCGGCAGCTACGACGAGCTCGCGCGCCTCGCCGGCCGCGCCCCCGAGGACGTCCTGCGGCTCGACCTGACCGACGCGGCCCGCACCGTCGGCTGGAACCCCGCGGGGACCGGCGTCGATACCGACCGCGCACTCGACCTGGCGCTGCACGTGTGCCGCGCGTCGGAGACGCGCAGCCACCCCAACGAATCGCCGTTCTGGATCCAGACCAGCACCGACCTGATCGGCGGCATCCTGATCGCGCTGACCGACGACCCACGCGAGGTGCCGAGCCTCGCGCGCGTGCGCGCGATCCTCGACCTGCCGCGCGACCAGTTCGTCGCTTGGTTCCAGGCGCACGCGGAGTGTCACGCGCTCCAGCGCTTCCGCGCGTTCCTCGCGTCCGAGTCGGGCAACGCCTACACGGCGCTGACCGACGCCGCGAACCGGCTGCTGGTGTTCCTCGATCGCCAGCTCGCGGCCGTCACTTCGCACCACGAGCTCCGCTTCGCGCGCCTCGTCGAGCGGCCGACGGTGCTGGTCGTGGTCGTGCCCGAGGCGCACATCGAGCGGCTGCGCCCGCTGTTCAACCTGTTCGTGCAGCAGCTGATCGCCGAGCTGATCAACCTCGCCGACCGCCAGCCCGGAGCACGCCTGCCACGGCCGGTCACGCTGTTCCTCGACGAGTTCGCGTCGGCGCTCGGCCGGCTTCCCGACTTCGAGGTGCGCCTGAACACGCTGCGCTCGCGCCGGGTGGCCGTGGTCGCGGCGGTCCAGAACCTCGGCCAGGTGCGGCAGGCCTACGGCCTCGGCACCCAGCCGGTGCTCGCCGGCTTCTCGACGAAGGTGTTCTTCGCGGGCCTGGAGCACGAGGACGCGATCTACGCGTCGCAGCTCAGCGGCCGCATGACCGCCGAGTCGACGATCTACCACGAGATGCAGGACCAGCGCACCGGTGAGTGGCGGGTGCACGCCCGCGACCGCGTGGCCGCGCCGCGGCAGGTGCTCGAGCCCGACGAGATCGATCGCCCGCGCGAGCACTTCGAGCTCGGCCGGCCGACCACCTGGTTCCTCACCGAGCGACCGCCGTTCCAGTGCTGGCTCGTGCCCGCCCACCGCACGCCCGAGCTCGGCCGCATCCTCGGTCGTGCCCGGCTCGGCGAGTTCGCCGACCGCGGGCGGCGACCCACGGCATTGCACTTCGATCCGAGCGCTCCCCCGCAGCGCCGCCGCGAGCGGCGCCTCGCGTCGCTCGAAGCGGAGCTCGGGCTGCAGCGCGCGTCGCGCCGGGCGCGCGCGCGGTGGGCCGAGCTGCGGCGTCGCGACACCGCCGACGAGCTGTTCCGGGCCGCCCGCGCGCTGCGCGAGCTCCGCGCCGACGTCGACGAGTTCTTCGCGGCGTCGGACCGCTGCGGCCTTGCCGCCCCGGACGCGGTGATCGCATGGCTCCACTTCGAGCGCACCGCCGCGCTGTGCCGGGCGCGCGCCGCCGAGACCGGGATGCTGCCGTTCCCGGACCCGGACGACGATCCTGGCCAGGACCCGGGCGAGGACCACGGCGGCGCGCACGGGGCGATACCCGACGGCGACGTACCATTCTGACCCGCCGTAGCCGACGGCCGGTCGACGGAAATCCCCGCGCCGTTTCGAGTTCTCCTTGTTCCGGCCGACCGTGCCTGGGCATCATCCAGGGCACGGTCCGCGCTCCCCGCGGGCCGGAGTTGGGAGAAGAGAATGGCACGATCCCTCGTCGTCGCGGCGGCCCTGCTGGCTGCGTCTCCGCTACTCGCCCAGACCTCCTGGGTGCAGAGCCCCATCAACGGTCACTGGTACCGTCTCACCGCGCCCCAGGATTGGGCTTCGGCACAGGCCGAGGCGGTCCGCGACGGCGCGAACCTCGCCACGATCCGCAGCCAGCCGCAGCTGGACTGGGTCCTGCGGCAGTTCGGCCTGCGCAACCTGTGGATCGGCCTCAACGACGAGGCGGTCGAAGGCACGTTCGTGTGGGTCAGCGGCGAACCCGTCCTGTACACGCACTGGTGCCCTGGCGAGCCGAACAACCTCTACAGCGGTGAGGACTACGTCCAGATCACCCAGTGGTGCATCGACCGCGTCGGCGGTTGGAACGACCAGGACGGCACCGACCCCTACCCCGGCCTGATCGAGGCGACCTCCGCCCCCGACGGCTGGGTGCAGAGCCCGGTCAACGGGCATTGGTACCGCCGCACCGAGCCGCTCGCCTGGCGCGACGGCGAGGCCCGCGCGCTGCTCGAGGGCGGCCACCTCGCCACCGTCCGTAGCCAGGCGGAGCACGACTGGCTGCTCGCGCAGTTCGGCACCGGCCCGCTCTGGATCGGCCTGAACGACGCGACCACCGAGGGCATGTTCGAGTGGACCAGCGGCGAGCCGGTCGCGTTCACCGCCTGGTGCCCGGGCGAGCCGAGCGGCACCGGCGCGGACGACGACTTCGTGACGGTCGATGCGACCTGCGCGCCGGCCGGTGGCTGGAACGACGTCGACGGCCTGGCGCTGCAGCCCGCCGTGCTCGAGCGGACGACACCGCCGGGCAGCGGCCTCGTGACCTTCGGCCAGGGCTGCGCCGGGGCGCTCGGTGCACCGGTGCTGTCCGCGGCGTTCGGCACGCAGCTCCTGATCGGCGGCCGCTTCGACCTGCGCGTCGACACGATCTCGCCGAGCCGGCTGGCGATCCCGTTCGGGCTGATCGGCTTCGACGATCAGATCTGGCGCGGCCAGCTGCTACCCGTCTCGCTCACCCCGATCGGCATGCCGGGCTGCAACGTCTACATCGACATCGTCGTCGACGAGCTGCTCTACAAGCGGGGCAACATGGCGGAGTGGTCGTTGCCGGTGCCCAACGACTCGCAGCTGATCGGCGTCGAGTGCTTCTTCCAGTCGTTCGTGATCGAGCCCGGCGCGAACGCGTTCGGCGCCGTCGTCTCGAACGCCGGCCGCGCGACCATCGGTCGCTGAGGTCGTCGCCCGCCCGCGCCCCCTGCGACAGCGCGGGCGGTGGCGCGGGCGCCATGATCCGGTCGCATCCGTCCGGCCATCCGCGGCCCTCCCGCCGGCCGCCGCACCGGACGCGAAACGCTCGCGTGCCGCAGCGCGCTACGGGCCCGACTGCGCAGACGCCGGCGGCACGCCGCCGCCGCATGTCGCGCACGACTCGAGCTGCGACTGGACGCATGATGATCCGACGCTCTACCACATTCGCGCGCCTGCTCTCGTCCGCGACGTTCTTCCTCGCCGCACCAGCGCTCGCCGGATCCGCAGGATCCGCGCGGTGTCAGGACCCGGACACCCGGACGCAGATCGCGCAGTTGGAGCAGCGAATCGCACAGCTGGAGGCCGCGCTGCGTTCGATGCGCAACGGCGAAGCCCAGCTGTCGGTGGACTCGCTTCGCGTGCGCAGCGAGTTTCGCGTCGCACCGTTGCGCGCCACCGCCGACTCGCCATCCGTCGTGGTCGAGCCGGGCGGCATCACCATCTCACAGACCCGGGACGCTCGGGTCGAGCAGGTCACCCTGACCGGCCAACGAGTCGTCGGCCAGCGGCTCGGGCCTGTGGACACCGGCGACTCGCCGTCGCGCGTGGTCTTCGAGCTGGGCACCGACGCGGACGGCGGCTGCCTGAAGCTCCAGCCCGGCGGCGGCGGCGCAGGTCGGTCGTACCTGGGCCTCACGTCCGACGGCGCCGGCGTGCTCATGCTCCTCGATGCGCGCGGCAACCCTGTGGTTGGTGCGGGCCGGGACGACCAGGGCGGCTTCGTCCGCGTGCTTCCGAGCGCCGGCGGCAGCGGTGGCGTCCGTATGGCGATCGACAGCAAGGGACGCGGCCTGCTCCACGTCTCCGACGAGCGAGGCAAGGTCGTGGCCGCCTGCGTGGCCGACGACGACGGCGGCTGCCTGCGAGCGTTCGCTCGCGGCGAGCGGCAGGGCAGTTCGTTCCTCGGCATCGCACCGAACGGCACCGGTCTGCTGCTGCTCGACGACGACGCCGGCCGGGTCGCCGCCCGCGTGGGTGTGGACGACGACGGCGGCTTCGTCCGCGTCGGTCCGCGGAACGAGCGGCCCGGCTACTCGTTCGTCGGCGTCGCGCCGAACGGATCCGGCGTGATGCTGATCGGCGACCAGACCGGCGCGGTCGTCGCCCGCGCCGGTGCGGACGACGACGGGGGCTTCCTCCGCGTCGGCTCGCGCGATGCACGGCTCGGCCACTCGTTCCTCGGCGTCGCGCCCGACGGCAGCGGTCTCTTGATGCTCACGGACCAGGCCGACCACGTCGCGACGCGCGTCGGCGTCGACGCGGACGGCGGGTTCCTGCGCCTCGCCTCTGCCACCGGAACGAGAGCCGAGAGCTACATCGGCCTGAGCCAGACGGGTGGCGTGGTGTTCGTGCTCAACCCTGCCGGCGATGTCGCGACGACGCTGGGCGTCGACGCCGGGCGCTGCGGCGCGCTGCTCGCACGCCAGGCGGACGGCTCGCTGCGCAACGTGTTGTCGCGCTGAGCGAACCGCAGCGCGAGCGGAGCCAGGATCGATTCGCCTCCGACGCGGCACCTACGTACCATCCGCCAGCCGGGTGGACCGCGTGTGCCGGGATCGAATCCGGGCTGCCTCCCCAGCGCCCCCGCCCGCTCGCACCATGAAGACCTTCGATGCCGCGATCGTCGGGCTCGGCGCCGCCGGCTGCCACGCGGCGCGCGCATTGACCGCGCTCGGGCTCCGTGCCGTCGCGCTCGACGCCGGGCCGGAGCTCGCACCGAGCGACCTCCCGGAGCGCGTCCCGACCACCTCCCTGTGGCGCAAGGTGCTGTCGCGCCGGCAGCCCGTGCAGGCGCGCAGCGTCTCCTTCCACCCGGCCCTCGCACACCTCTACGTCGACGACCGCCGCAACCCGTATCGGACCCGCGGCGGGTCGACCTTCCTGTGGATCCGCGGCCGACAGGTCGGCGGTCGCCTGCATACCTGGGCGCGGATGGCGCTGCGGCTGTCCGATGCCGACTTCACGCGCGCGCTACGGGACGGGCACGGCACTCCATGGCCGATCCGCCACGCCGACCTCGCCCCGTACTACGACCTGGTCGAGTCGCTGCACGGGCTATCCGCGGCGCGCGACGGCGTCCCGCAGGTCCCCGACGGCCACGTGACCGTCGAGCGCCGCCTGCTCGAGCCGGCGCTGCTGTTCAAGCAGCGCGTCGAAGCACGCTGGCCCGAGCGTCGCGTGATCCCCGCGCGCGTCCTCGAGCAGCCGCGCGACCCGCTGCCGGTGCCGCTGCGCCACGCGCTCGCCACCGGGCGTCTCGAGCTGCTGCGCAATGCCGCGGTCGCGCGCGTGCTGCTCGACGACGGCGGCAGTCGCGCGGTCGGCGTGGAGTACGTCGACGCCACCACCGGCTGCACCGAGCGCGTCTCGGTGGGCCTGGTCGTCCTGTGCGCGTCGACGATCGAGACGGTGCGCATCCTGTGGAACTCGCGCCACGCCAGGCACCCGCACGGCCTCGGCAACGCGGACGACCAGCTCGGCCGGCACGTGATGGACCACGGCTTCGTGGTCGCGGCCGGCTCGACGGGCCCCGACTACCGGGCGCTCGCCAGCGGCTGGTCGCCGCGGCACGCCAATCCACTCGATCTCGCCGCGGACCTCGACTTCTACATCCCGGACTTCACGGCCTCCCTCGACGCACCCGGCTTCGTCCGCGGCTTCGGTGTACAGGGCAAGCTGACCCCGACGCAGTGGGGCATGGCGCTGTTCGGCGAGATGCTCCCGCACCGGGACAATCGTGTGACGCTCGCGCGGCGCCGCGACTCGTTCGGCATTCCGATCGCGAACGTCTGCGTCCGCCGCCGAGCGAACGACCTGGCGATGATCCGCGCCCAGAAGCACACGCTCCACGAGCTCGCCGCGTGCGCCGACCTGCGCATCGAGATGCCGTTGCCAGCGCCGCTACGCGCGCTGCTGTGGCGTGCCGTCGGCCCCGAGGTCGGCGTGCTGCACCTCGGCCTCTCCATCCACGAGACCGGTGGCGCCCGCATGGGCGACGACCCCGCACATTCGGTCGTCGATCCACACAACCGCCTCTGGGACGTGCCGAACGTGCTGGTGACCGACGGCGCGTGCTTCCCGTCGACCGGGTGCCAGAATCCGACGCTGACGATCATGGCCGTGACAGAACGTGCATGTTCGCTCGCGGTGTCGGCGGCCCCGACTCGCCAGACCGGAACCGCTGTCGGCCGGTCCCACTGACCACTGCTGATCGCGCCGAAGCGCACCGGTCGCACTCGACGCTACGGTCGACATCAGCGACGATCGCAGGGTCGCGATGCCTGCTGGCCTCTACGACCGTGTGGCGATTCCCGTCATGCCGACCGCGAAGCTCCCACCATGCTTTCAATGCGCGCATCCGCATCGCTCGCCCTCCTCCTCGTCGGCAGCCTCGTCGCCCAGGCCGCCCCGGGGCACCGCCTGTTCAGCCCGATCAACAGCACCACGACCTCCCTCGTGGACTCGTTTGGACAGGTCGTCCACACCTGGACGCACACGCTCACTCCCGGCGTCAGCCTCTACCTCCGCGACAACGGCAACCTCGTGCGGACGGTCGTCACGACGACCGGCGGCGGCGGCGCCGGTGGCGGCGTCCAGGAGATCGCGTTCGACGGCACGCTGCTGTGGGACTTCGTCTACACGCCGCCCGGCGTGCAGCCCCACCACGACATCGCCCTGCTGCCGAACGGCAACGTGCTGATGTTGGCGTGGGAGGACAAGACGCCCGCCGAGGCGATCGCCGCGGGCCGCGATCCGGCGCTGATCGACTACGTCGATGGTCGTTTCCGGCCCGACTTCGTGTTCGAGGTCCGACCGACCGGCCCGACGACCGGCCAGATCGTCTGGGAGTGGCACTTCTGGGATCACATGATCCAGGACTTCGATCCCAATGCCGCGAACTACGGTGACCCGGCGGCACACCCTGAGCTGCTCGACATCAACTTCCCCGCGACGGTCGTCGCCGACTACAACCACACCAACTCGCTGACGTACGATGCCGACGCCGACTGGATCCTGCTGAGCTGCCCGACGCAGAACGAGCTGTACATCATCGATCACAGCACGACGACCGCCGAGGCAGCGGGGCACACCGGTGGCACTCACGGGCGCGGCGGCGACCTGCTCTACCGCTGGGGCAACCCGGCCGCCTACCGCGCCGGGACGAGCGCCGACCAACGGCTGTTCTTCCAGCACTCCGTCAAGCGCATCCCGCCCGGCTACCCGGGTGCCGGCCACGTCACGGTGTTCAACAACCAGATCGGCCCGGGCTCCCGCGTCTGGGAGCTCGAGCTGCCGCTCGATCCGGCCGGCCATTTCATCCTCGTGCCCGGCACGGCCTACGATCCCGCCGGCCCGGTGTGGGAATACGCGGATCCCGGTCTGTCGTCGTCGTTGATGTCGAGCTGCGAGCGGCTCCCGAACGGCAACACGCTGATCTGCAGCTCGCTGCAGTTCCGCGTGTTCGAGGTGTCGCCGTCCGGTCAGAACGTGTTCGAGATCAGCGCCGGCGGACCGTTCACGCCGCCGTTCCACGCCACCTACGCGGCACGCACGATGTGGGCCGACACGGACGCGCTGCAGTACGCGCAGGGAGGCACCGTGCGGTTCGACCTGCTGCCCGGCACGCAGCACGCGGGTGCCCTGTTCTACGTCGCCGGCTCGCTGTCCGGCACGACCCCGGGCATCCGACTCGGCCGGCACACGCTGCCGCTCAACGTCGACCCCTACCTGCTGCAGGCCACCGGCAGCCCGTTCCTGCCCGACGCGATCGGCACGATCGATGCCAGCGGCCACGCGATCGCCACCCTCGTGGTGCCGGCCGGCCTCGCCGCGGATCTCCGCGGCTGGCAACTCGACCACGCCTTCCTGCTCGCCGATCCGTCCGCGACGACCGTCACCCACGCGAGCAACCCGGTCGGGATCCTGCTGCAATGACGCGCGGGCAGCGGCCGCTGCCGGGCAGCGGCCGCCGCATTGCCTAGCCGAGCCGCTGCTTCAGATGCTCGCCGACGCGCAGTGCGTTCGCGAAGATCGTCAGGGCCGGATTGAGCGCGGCGCTGCTCGGGAAGAAGCTGCCGTCGACGACGTACAGGTTGTCGACGCCATGTGCCTTGCAGTTGCGGTCGAGCACCGACGTCCCCGGGTCGTCGCCGAAGCGCAGGGTGCCACACTGATGGGTCACGCCGTGCACCGGCACCTTCTTCCGCAGGCATTTGACCAGACCGAGCGGAGCGCGCTTACGGAACACCTTGCGGAGCACCGCGGTGAGCTTCTTGTTCAGCAGGTCGTGGCACTTCAGGTTGTTCTGCCGGTAGCGGATCACGATCCGGCCGTCGGCGTTCACGTCGATCCGGTTGTCGCGGTCGGGCAGGTCCTCGGACGTGAGCCAGAAGTCCAGTGAGTGCTTGCCGATCTGGTCGAGCAGCGCGAACGGCAGCCAGACCGGTGAGGCCGCCTCGAACTTCTCGCCGTCGGCCTTGCCCATCGTCTGCACGTGCCCGAGCGGGAACTCGAAGCCGTCGGTGCCCAGGTAGAAGTCGTTCAGGCCGAGCGTCTTCTGGAACTTCGTAGGATTGCGCCACATCGACACGGCCACGTAGACCGAGTTGTTGTGGCACATGTAGTAGCGGCCGACGCAGTCGTTGGCGTTGGCGAGGCCGCGCGGGTGCGCGTCGCTCTTCGAGCGCAGCAGCAGCGCCGCGGAGTTGATCGCTCCGCACGACGACACGACGACGTCGCCGCGGTACTCCTCGCGCTTGCCGTCGCGCACGACGTGCACGGTCGTGACGGTGCGACCGCTGGCGTCGGTGTCGAGTCGCTCGACGAAGGCGTGCGTCAGCAGCGTGACGTTCGGCCGCTGCAGGGCCGGTCGGATACAGACGGTCTCCGCCTCCGCCTTCGCGTGCACGAGGCACGGGTAGCCATCGCAGGTCGCGCAGCGGATGCACGCGCTGTGCTCCGGCGCAGCCTGGTCCAGCATGATCCCCATCTGCAGCGGGAACGGCCGGTGCCCGAGAGCGACGAGCGCGTCGTGGACCTCCTGGATCCGCGGCTCGTGCTTCAGCGGCGGATGCGGGAACGGCGCCGAGCGCCGCGGCTCGGTCGGGTCGAGGCCGGCCTCGCCATGCACGTGGTAGAGCCGCTCGGCCGCCGTGTACCACGGTTCGAACTCGTCGTAGCCGACCGGCCACGCCGGCGAGATGCCCTCCGCGTGCCGCAATTCGCCGAAGTCCTCGGCGCGGAATCGCGGCAGCGCGGCGCCGTACAGCTTCGACTGCCCGCCGACGAAGTAGTGGATCTCCGGCTTGAACTCGCGCCCGTCGCTGTCGAGCCAGCGCTCCTTCGTCTTGTACTTGTTGTCGACGAAGACCGCGCGGCTGTTCCAGTTGTCGAGCTCGCGGGGCAGGTAGCCGCCGCGCTCGAGCATCAGGATGCGCTTGCCAGTCGGCGCCAGCGCGTGCAGCAGCGTCGCTCCGCCCGCGCCCGAGCCGATGATGACGACGTCGTAGTGCTCCATCGTTCGAGTCGCTCCGCTGACACGCCGATCAGACCGCGCCGGCGGCGACCTTCGCGCCGAGCCGGTGGAATGCCCATTCCCGCAGGTCCTGCACGTGGCCGAGCGCCGGCGCCGCGTCGAGCCCGCGCCGGTCGCCGGCCACGATCGCGAAGCCTTCGGGCCGGTGCTCACCGTAGCGGCCGTTGTTCAGGCTGCCGGCGAACGCGCCGAGCTCGGCGGACCGCAGCCGCTCGCTCGGCAGCACGTCGTCCCACAGCACGACGACGTCCGGCAGCAGGTGCGCGCGCGGGCCCGGGTAGCGCTCGACCGCGCGGAACAGCTCGCGTACGACGGTGCGGCCGCTGCCGGCGTCGGCCAGACCGAGCAGCGACCGCTCGAGCAGCTCGCGGTAGCGCGCGTGCTGCTCCGAGTCGGCCGCGAACGGCCCGCTCGCCTCGCGGCCCGTCACGCTGAACCGCAGGTAGCCCTCACCGCTCGCGATCAGCGGGAAGCCGAGCGTGCGGGTCCAGTCGAGGTTGCCGATCAGCGAGCGCCGCACGACGAAGTCGCGGACGCTCGCCGGCAATGCCTTGGCGAGCATGAGCTGGAGCTTCTCCGGCACCGCGTTGCGCAGCATCCGCATCGGATTGAATCCGCCGCCGCCCCCCTTCGGCTCCGCTTCGCCGGCCGGGGCCGCCGCCTCGCCGTGGTAGACGCGGTGCAGCCGCTCCATCACCGGCACGACGAAGTGCTCCTGCGTGTAGTTCGTGCGCATGCCGTGCACGGAGAACACGACGACCGTCGTCGTCTCGCGGTCGATCCCGTCGAGCAGCTTGCCGATGCCGGCGTCGATCGCCGCGTAGACGTCGAGCAGGGCACCCGGGGGCACGTCGGTCGGCCGTCCCCCGAAGTCGGGCCACAGCACGTGCCCGCCGCGGTGCGACTCGGCGAACACGGTGACGAACAGGTTCCAGCTGGTCGTGTCGCGCAGCCAGCAGGCGAGCTCCGCCTTGCGCTGCGCGCCGGTCACCAGCTGGCGGCGCACCGCCTCGAGCCCCTTCGCCGACTGGCGCAATGGCACGTCGTCGCCCATCGGATGCCGCCCGAAGCGGCGCCGGATCTCGGTCGCGAGCTCCGGGCGATTCGAGTGGAACGGCCCGAGGCACTCCTGCGAGCCCCAGTTCAGCACCTCGGTCCCGCGCTCGAGCCGGCTGCGCGGGCAGAATGGCGCGTCGAGCACCGTCACGCCGTAGCCCTGCCGTGCGAGCTCGTACCAGAACGGCTCGTAGCCGAGCCAGTCGTCGGTGACGCGCCGCAGCGTCATCTGCTCGGGGTCCCACTGCATCGGATAGTAGATGCCGTGGAAGCCCGGCGAGCCGCCGGTCGCGAAGCTCGGCCACACGGCCGACGTCAGCGATTCGGCCGGCGTGCCGAGCGTGGTCAGGGTTCCCTCGGCGAGCAGCGCACGGAGGGTCGGCAGCCGGTCCTCGTGCTCGCGGATGAACACGAGATCGCCGGCGTCGACGCCGATCATCAGGAGCTTTCTGCGGTCGGGCTCGGTCATGGGGATCTGCCGTCGGAGTCGCGCGCCGCGCCGGGACCGCGGGCGCTCGCGACCATCACGATGCCCGCTCGGGCCCGCCGTGCGAAACGGGAATCCAGGCCGTCGCCGGGCCCCGTGCACCGCTCGCTCCGTCGGTCGCCGGCGCACTCCGGCTGGAGTCGCACCGTCCGGCGCCCGGTGCCGACTCGATCGCCCGCGCCTGGCGCGGAGCTCTTGCAACGCCGCGACCGGTCGACGGCGAACAGCCCGCCCCTGCCGTCCACCCCGAGCATCTCGACGCTTCGGAAGCCGGCGACGCGCTCGCCCGGTCCGAGCGACGGACCATCGACCGGCTGGACGGCAGTCCACGGCGCCAAGGGGGCGAGCTCCGGCCGCCGAGGAGCTCCCGCGCTCGCGCGCGAGGCAGCGGCAGGGCGAGCAGCTCGCGGCGCCAGTCGCCGACAGGTCGCAGCCCCCGCCCGGTTCCGCGACCGGATGCCGTACCGCGCGGAGCGAGCTCCGCGCGCTCGCCGGCTGCGACGAACCTGCGCGCGTGGGCCTCGCGCTTCGCACTCGACTCGATCCAGCCGATTCGACGGTCGCATCTGGCTCCGTGGCATCGGGGAGTCGGATACCGCGACACCGAGACCTCGGCCCGGTGCGGATGCCAGACGAGGAATGCCGACATCGCACGGCCGCGCGGCATCGTCAGGATCGGCAGCACCCCGAATCGAGGGTTCCCGATCGAGGTCGCGGTGCCCGAGAATGGCCGCCTACGCGACTCCGTCCGGAGCTACACCATGCGACCCAGCACGATCCTCGGTCTGTTGTTCACGTGCTCGACCGCCGCGGCCCAGCAATTCGTCGAGCTCGGCGTCGAGGGGCGACTCCCGACCGCGCACAGGTTCGCGACGCTGGCGCTCGCGGGCGACCTCGAGGGCGACGGCGACGTCGACGTGCTGCTGTCGACCGATCGCCGCAACTACGTGCTGTTGAACGACGGCCGGGGCAACTTCACCGAGGCCCCCGACGACCGCGGCCTGTCGACCGCGAACCTGCTGCACGGCTCGTTCGCGGACTACGACGGCGACGGCGACCAGGACCTGGTGGCGGGCAATGCGGACTTCCGCCTGTTCGCGAACGATGGCACCGGCCGGTTCGCCGAGATCCCCGGTGCGTTCCCGACGACGCTGCTGCTCAGCACGACGCCGCACCAGATCGTCGACATCGATGGCGACGGCGATCTCGACCTGTACGTCGCGTCGGCGTTCGCACACCTGCTGTTCCGCAACGACGGCAACAACTCGTTCACCAACGTGATCGCCACCGCGTTCCCGACCGCACGTACTGGCTGGGGCGTCGCCGGCGACCTCGACTCCGACGGTGACGTCGACTTCCTGGTGGAGGTCGCCGACCAGCTCGTGCACCTGCGCAACGACGGGACCGGTACGTTCGCCGACGTGTCGGCGACGACGATCCCACCGACCGCGGCAGATCGGATCGCCCTCGCGGACGCCGACGGCGACGGCGACCTCGACGCGTTCGTCAGCACCGCTGCCGGCACGCTGGCCGCGCTCTACAACGACGGCACCGGTGTGTTCGCGGCCGGCCCCCCGTTGCCGCCGCTGCCCGCCTTCGCGCGCTACATCGACGTCACCGACTTCGAGCACGACGGTGACCTCGACCTCGTGCTCCGGACCGGCGACGCGCCGACGCCGTGGACGCTGTTCGCGAACGGAGGCGGCGGCGGTTTCACCGACGTGACCTCCATCGCGATCGCACCAACGGAGTTCACTCCGCGCAGCGTGGCGACCGGCGACCTCGACGGCGACGGGACGACCGACCTCTACTCCGCGAACCGCGACGGGAGCTACAGCCGGATGCTCGTCAACGACACGCCGGGCTACTTCCGCGACCCGTCGCAGCCTCGGGTCACCTGGAAGCGCACCGCCGAGGGCGGCAGCGCGTTCGGGGACATCGACGGCGACGGCGACCTGGACCTGGCGCTCGCGGTCTCGCCGCAGCTCGAGATCCACGTCAACGACGGTGCCGGGAACTTCTCGGAGCAGACCGCGACACGGGCGCCGGCCGGCATCGGTGCACTGGGTGTCGCGATGACGGACATCGACGCCGACGGCGACCTCGACCTGCTGCTCGCGCCGGGCGCCGTGTGGCGAAACGATGGCACCGGCCACTTCACCGACGTGACGAGCACCACCCTGCCGGCGGTCGCCGCCGGCAGCGGGCGTGCGGTCGCCACGGCGGACGTCGACGGGGACGGCGACGTCGATGCGTTCGTGTGGGACCCGGCCGCCACGACCGCGAGCACGCTGCTCGTGAACGACGGCAGCGGGGTGTTCACCGACGAGCTCGCGACCCGCTTGCCGACGATCCCGTTCGCGATCTCCGACGCGCACTTCCTCGACTTCGATGCGGACGGAGACCGCGACCTGATCGTCAATGGTTCGTCCTCCACCGCCGTGCTGATCGCGGCGCTCGTCAACGACGGGACCGGCTACTTCACGGACGAGACCGCCGCGCGGGTGCCCGCGATCCCGCAGCCGATCCGGACCAGCGTCGTCGTCGACTTCGATGGCGACCGGGACCTCGACCTGGTGCTCAGCCTCAGCCCGCAGTCGGGCCTCGCGCTGGAGAACGACGGGACCGGGCGGTTCACCGGCCGCTCCGGAGTCTGGACGCCGACGCGGTGGACGCACTTCGAGCTCGCGGCAGGCGATCTCGATCTCGACGGCGACCAGGACCTCATCGGTGCAGGGCTGTACGTCCCGGACGACCCGATGCTGTTCGTCTACGTGAACAACGGCGGCGTGTACACGGACGAGTCGGTGTTGCGGACCGACTTCCTCAACGTCACGCCGGTCTACCACCTGACGCTCGCGGACGTCGACCGCGACCGGGATCCGGACCTGATGATCGGCAGTGGCTACGGCCGCCGGCTGTTCGTCAATCGCCACCAGCAGCTCACGAGCCCCCACGAGGCGGTGGTCGGTGCACCGCTCCCCATCGAGTTCCACTCGCGACCCGGCTACTCGACGGCGACGTCGGTCGGCTACCTGCTACTCAACTTCCTGCCCGCCCCGCGCGGCATCCCGATCCCCTTCGGCACCGTACTGATCGAGCCGACCTCGATGATCTTCGTCGGCGCGACCACGATCCCCGCCCCGGCCGGAACCGCACAGACGATCGTCCCGGTCCCGAACATCCCGAGCCTCGCCGGCCTGCCGCTCTACTTCCAGGCCCTGATCGCCGACGCCTCGACGCCGCTGCCGAACGAGCGCCTGACCAATATGGCGATCGACCTGGTCCGGTGAGCCGGTCGCGCGGTGAGCCGGTCGTGCGGTGAGCCGGTCGTGCGGTGAGCCGGGCGCGCGGCACGGTCACGTCCGGTTCGTCGCTCGCGAGCGCGCGTGCCTCGCCGGGCGTCAGGGCACGTCGATCAGCCAGCTCGTCGTGCCCGTGCCCGTCTTGCGGTAGAGGATCAGTGCGTCGGGAGCGAGCCAGTCGTAGTCGGTCCCCGGCGTCGCGAGCGACCCGTTCAGGTAGACGACCGTCCCGGCCGCGTTCGCGAAGTGGCGGAGCACGACGTGGGTGCCCTGCGTGAAGCCCGGGTCGGGCGTCAGGTCGATCGTGATGTCGGTCAGGCTGTCCAGTGGACAATCCACCCCACCATCGACGTCGAGTTGCAGCGCGGTCGTCCGCAGGATCGAGCTGACGTCGAGCTGCTGGCCCGAGAAGCTCCAACCGAAGGTCCCGGTCTCCGTGCTGCTGCTGCGGACCACGTCGAAGTAGAAGTAGCGTGCGTCCTCGACCGCCACCGTCCGGGTGGCCGACGTCGGCAGCGCGACCGTCTTGCCCTGGAAGAAGTTGCAGATCTGCAGCGGATCCCAGGCCGACGGGTCGTCGTGCGTCGCTCCGTGGTTCGCCAGATGCGTGTGATTGGCCGGCGCGGCCCAACCCGCGGTGAGGGCGACCAGCGCGGGTACCGGACACTCGACCGCGCAGATGTCGATCGTCGCGGCCGTCGTCGTCAGCGTGACGTGCTCGAGATTCCAGCCGAGCGACTCGTCCGACACGAACGATCCCGACGGAGCGCTGCAATTGCAGGGCAGCGACTGGACCACCGAGGCCGCGATCCGGTCGAGCGGGTTGCACGGCACGAGTGCGCACCCTGGCGCGGACACCGCGGCACACAGCACGCCGCTCCAGCACCAGGAAGCCGCGATCATGTGACCCTCGGGGTCGACGTGGCGAGCCGCGTAGTTCACCGCATCGACGCCGCCCATCGAGTAGCCGAGCGTATAGATGCGACCGGAGTCGACGCCGTAGAGGCTCTTCATCGCGCTGATCACGGCGGTCGTCCGCGAGTGCAGCTCGGGCCCCGCGAACGTCCCTGAGAACTGGTTCGGGCCGCCGGTCATCGACACCGCGTACCAGCCGCGCCGCGCCGCCTCGTCGAACAGCGCCTCGAGCTGCGCGTTCAGGCTCTTGGACGGCGTGCCGCTCACGTGCTCCCAGTGGTTGTCGAAGTAGCCGCCGTGGAACACGACGATCAACGGCCGACCGGCCGGCGCCGCCCACGGCGTCTGCACGTAGACGGCCTCCGTGCCGCCCGGCACCGTGACGGTGGTGTCGAACGGGTCCGGGATCCGCACGCGCGGGGGGATCTGAGCCTGTGCGACCGCTGCAGACGAGAGGGCGCCGGCGACCAGCGCCGTGACGGCGCACACGAGACGAGCGTGGTCGAACATGCGGCGGACTATAGTCGTCCGACCCGGACCGTGCAGGAGCGACCTCCGGCGCGGGCCGGCTATCATCCGGCCGATGTCGAAGCTGGTCGACGAAGCCATGTGGCTCGCCGAGAGCGGGCGCCCCGGGCCGGTCGCCGCGATCTCGTTCGGGGTCCACGGTGACGAACGCCCGCCGGTCGATGCCGGGCGCCGGCTGGTCGCCATGCTGCAATCACGCGAGCTGCGGCTGACCCGCGGCGAGCTGCTGGTGGTGCTCGGCAATCCGCTCGCGGTCGAACAAGGCCGGCGCTCCAGCGACGGCGGAGTCGACCTCAATCGCTGCTTCGCGGCCTCCGGACCGTCCGCGGGCGACGGCGTCGCGTACGAACGGCGGCGGGCAGCGGCGATCGTCGCGGCATTGGAGCAGCGACGAGTCGAGGTGCTGGTCGACTTCCACTGCACGGTCGAGCCCGGCGAGCCGTTCCTGATGCAGCACCCGTCCGCCGACCACGCCGCGAGCCGTGCGGTGACCCGCCGGCTGGCAGCCCGGGTCCTGCTCACCGATCCCCGGCTGTGCTTCGGCGGCGTGTCGCTCGACGAGTGGATGTCGACGCGAGGCCGCGTCGGGATCTGCTACGAGACCGGCTGGCTCGGCTCGCCGGACTGCACGCCGCAGTTCGTGCTCGGCGAGATGCTCGCCGCGCTGGCAGGGCTGTCGATGCTCGACGGGTGCGCCCCGACACCTCAGGACGACCAGACGCTGCTGGAGCTCGTGGGCGCCCTCACCTGCCGGGCCGTGGGTTTCCGCTGGCACGACGGACTGGGCACCAACCTGCAGGCGTTGCGGGCGGGCACGGAGCTCGGCCGCTATCCCGACGGGGTTCCGGAGGTGCTGCCGCACGACGCGACGCTGGTGTTTCCGAAGCGACGGCCCGAGCTCGTGCAGACCGGCCAGCCGCTGGTGTACCTCGCCGTGCTCCGCTGACGCTGGTCAGGTCGGCGTCACGAGGGCGGCTCCAGCGGCACCTCTGGCTGCAGCAGCATCGTGTGGCAGCGCGGCCGCTCGCCACGGCAGCAGATCCCCTCGTAGTTGCGGCAGGCCCCACAGCCGGCCCAGAACGCCGGATCGGAGGTCAGCTCGTCGCGCCGGGCCACGCGGAAGCCGAGCGACAGATTCAGCAGCCGGACCTGCGGGGAGCTGGTCAGGCTCATCGTGATGGCACCGGGGTAGCGCTGCCGCGAGTTGTGCAGCAGCACGAGCTTCAACCGGCGCCCGAGGCCCCGGTCGCGCAGATCCTCGCGGACGACCAGGCCCGAGTGCGAGACGTAGCGGCCGCCCTCCCACGCGCAGAAGTAGCCGAAGCCGACCAGCTCGCCCGCTCGGATCGCGAGCGCCGCCATGCCGGCCTCGATGCGCTCGGCCAAGAGGCGCGGGTCGCGACGCGCGACGTCGTGGCTGCGCGAGGCGTCGGCGATCAGCCGGGCTGCGGCGTCGGCGAGGAGCCGGTCGCTCGGATGTGAGCCGCGCACCTCGATGTGCTCGTCGACCTGTCGCGGGACCGGCTGGACGCTGGTCATCTCACCGACCTCCGCCGAGCATCGCGACGTAGATCGCCGCCGCTGTCCACAGGCGATTCTCCGCCTCGTCCTTCACCGCCGACCACGGTCCGTCGAGCACCGCGTCGGCGACCACGACGTTGCGCCGCACGGGCAGGCAATGCAGGAAGCGCGCGCCGTCGGTCCGCGCCATCTTCGCGGCATCGACGATCCAGCCCTCGCGCAGCACGCGCTTGGCGTGCGCCTCCTCCGCGAAGCGTCCGTAGTAGTCCAATGAGCCCCAGGCCTTCGCGCAGACCACGTGAGCTCCGCGGTACGCGGCCTCGACGTCGTCGCTCTCCCGGACACCACCGCCGAGCGCCTCGGCGCGGCTGCGCGCTGCCGCGACGACCTCTTGGTCCAGCGACCAGCCGTCCGGCCGCAGGATCGTCACGTCCATGCCGAGGTCGGCAGCCGCCAGCAGCTGCGAGTGGGGCGTCGCCACCGGCAGCGACTTGGGGTGCCAGGCCCAGGTCAGGACGTACTTCCGGCCCCGCGGGTCGCCGAGCGCTTCCACCATCGTCATCGCATCCGCGAGCCCCTGCATCGGGTGCCAGGTATTCGACTCCAGGTTGATCACCGGCACCTCGGCGTGCTCCGCGAAGGCGTGGAGGAACTCGTCGCGCTTCAGCTCCCGGTAGTCGCTGGTGACGCCTGCATCCGCATTGCCGACCGTGATCAGCTCGGACTTGCGGATGCCGACCACGTCGCTCATCCGCGAGATCACCGGTGCGAGCTCGCGCACGTGCTCCTGGGTCGCGCCGTCCATGACGACCCCGTCGCGACACTCGAAGTTCCAGGTGTCCTTGCCCGCGTGGAAGGCGACCGCGGACCCGCCGAACCTGCTGATCGCGGCCTCCGAGGAGAGTCGGGTACGGACCGATGGATTGAAGAACAACAGCGCAGCGACGCGGCCGCGGAAGTCCGGCCGGTGCGCACCGTGTTTGATTTCGAGAGCGAGCTCGACGACCTCGCGGACCTCGTCGACGGAGAGGTCGAGCGTCGAGAGCAGATTCCGGTCGGACAGATCGAGCGTGCTCAATGGAACCACACCTCGCCGCGGATGGCCGCTCGCTCGGCGAACACGTCGTCCTGGACGCCGTGATCGTAGCAGACGCGTCGGCCGGTCCTCGGCGGGCGGCTGCCGGTCTGGGCGCAGGGTGAGCAGTCGGACACCACGCGGTTCTCCGGATACGCTGCCGGGACGGCGCGGCTTCGCGCGAGATCGCGTCGCTCCGCGGCCGACCGTGCGTTGCCAGAAACCTACGCCAGACCGGGCCTCGCGGCGGACCTGCGGCGGCCATCCCGCGGCCGTCGCCCCGGGGCCGCCGGCGGGACCGCCGATGCCATCGCGCGGTCCGCGTTCCGCGGCGGCGCGGCTCGGCGACCAGATCGCGGCATCGCTCGCAGAACCCGTCCGGCGACGACCTGCGCGGGGCGAACGGCGCGGAGTCACCCTGGCGCACCCGGCCGGGCGTCGCGGAGACTCCCGCACGGCGCGCCGCCGGTCGCATCGGACGACGCGGCCACGCCGCCGATGACGCCATGGACGAGTCCCGTGTCGCTGCCGAGATCCGTGCGCAGTGCGCGCGCTCGCGATCGATCTGCCCGTCGCAGGTCGCGCGCGCATTGCAACCGGACGGCGCTGGCTGGCGGGCGCTGATGCCGCAAGTACGCGCAGTCGCGGCCTGGCTCGCGACGACCGGCGAGATCGTCGTCACGCAGCGCGGCGTCGAGGTCGACGCAGTCGGGGCCCGGGGACCGATCCGGCTCCGGCGATCCGACCGCTGAGCCCACCGCCAGCCGTGCGCGGACTCACCCGTCGGGAAAAAATGGTCCGCCATCGCGAGGGAAGGCTGTCGCGCTGGCGGACCGGGTGTGTGACCCTCCGCCGGCTCGCTCTCCGCTCCGGGGACCCGCATCGGCTCCCGGACCATCCGAATCCCACCGGGTCTCGCTCATGAATGCCCTGACTCTCCGCGCCTGCGGGCTGCTCGTTCCCCTTCTCTTCCTCGCCGCCGGCTGCAAGGAATCGCACGGCAACGAGGCGCCCACACCGACACCGGGTCCCGCGCTGTCGCCGGAAGGCGACGAGGACGGTGACGGGCTCGCCAACGGCACCGAGACCGAGGGCTGGTCGATCAGCATCCGACTCGGCGACGGCCGGCAGGAGGAGAAGATCGTCACCTCCGACCCGCGGGACCCCGACACCAACCACGACGGCATCGGCGACAAGGAGTGTCGCGACCGCCGCCTCGATCCGCGCGCGCTGAACGGCGACACCGACGGGGATGGCCTCAGCGACCGCGACGAGACCGCCATCTGGCGGAGCAGCCCGAACGACGTCGACACCGACAAGGACTCCGAGGGCAACGCGGCGCTGTTCGACGGCATCGAGGCCCAGCGCGGCTCGTCGCCGGTGATGGCCGACACCGACGGCGACGGCCTGAACGACCGCGTCGAGACCAACGAGCTCGAGCGCTTCGATCCGCGGATCGCCGACACACCGAGGATCGAGGTCCGCATCGTCGGCGCGATGACCCTCGACAGCGGGCTCCGGCGCACCGGCACGTCGCAGACCGTCGAGGGCACCCAGGTCCAGGTCGAGCGCGCCCAGAGCACCGAGAGCTCGACCACCGACACCAGCACCCACGAGGTCTCCGCAGAGGTCGGCGTGTCGGCGACCCTCGAGGCCGAGGCCGGCTTCCCCGGCGGTGCCAGCGTCAAGGCCAGCGCGACGGTGTCGGCGTCGGCCGGCTACGCCTACACGACCTCCGGCAGCGTGACCGAGTCGGCGTCGAACGAGAGCCGCGAGGCCCACGCACGCTCGATCGAGGCGATGCGGAGCGAGTCGGTCGAGGAGGGCACCGGCAGCCTGCGCACCGCGATCGACATCGCCAATACGGGGATCGTCAGCTACCGCCTCGAGCGGCTCGTGCTGCTGGCGATCCGCCGGGTCCCCGGCTCGCAGCAGGGCTTCGAGCCGATCGGCGAGCTCACGTTCGAGTCGTTCGACGCGACGACCCTCGCTCCCGGCGAGACCAACCGCCGCATCGCCCGGCTCGAGCTGCCGAGCGCGCGGATCATCGAGCTGATGGCGATGCCCGAGAGCATCGAGTTCCGCGTCGGCAGCTTCGACCTGCTGCGCGACGCCGAGAACCTGTCGCGACCGATCGACTTCGACTTCCTCGAGCAGGAGACCAGCTCGAAGACCGCCCACCTCCACATCGACTACGGCAACGGCATCTCGATCCACCGCCGGATCGCCACCAACGTGCGATCGAAGGACGGCAAGCCCGCCGGCGCATCGCTCGCCGAGTCGCTGCGCGACGTGCTCGGCATCGAGTTCGAGACGGCGTCCCGCACGCTGAGCGACACGACGCGCGCTCCGTACACGGTGTTGACCGCGCTCGCGGAGGTCCGCGACACCAACGGCCGGCTCGTGCCGACCGGCAACGTGGTGCGGACCGACGACAGCGCGCACGCGTTCTGGATCGTCGCGGGGCAGGGCTCCTCGACGGCCGAGCCGGGAGCCGACTTCCAGGACATCCGCATGTTCGGCGGCGACTCCGTGCACGTGATGTTCGTGCGGGACGCGGACGGCGACGGGCTCTACGCGCACGAGGAATACCGCTTCGGCACCTTCGACTCCGCGGAGGCGGCCGCTGCCGCCAACGTCGCCGATCCGCGCGACAGCGACGGCGACGGCATCAGCGACAAGGACGAGGCGCGCGTCGGCTGGCGGGTCCAGATCGCCGGTGGAGCGAAGGTCGCGCCGTACGACCGCAATCCCCACGTGTTCTCCGATCCGAGCCGTAGCGACGCCGATGGCGATGGCCTGACCGACCCGCAGGAGAAGGCTGCCGGCACCGACCCGAACAACCCGGACACCGATGGCGACGGCTACGCGGACGGTCCTGGCGCCGGCCCGCAGTGGTTCCGGTCGCGCGGCGTCGACCCAGGCCCGCTCGATCCGACGCTGACCGGCAACAAGGCGCCGGCGATCGGTGACGTCACGCAGCAGATGAACGGCTTCGAGGCGGTGCTGCGCATTCGCGTCCAGGACCCCGACGGCAATCTGAAGACGCTGCGCGTCGACTGGGGCGATCAGAAGGCCGACACGATCGACCGCAACCTCGGCGGAACCGCGACGACCGTCGAGGCACGTCACGTCTACGGCAGCGCGACGACCTTCAACGTGAACCTGACGCTGCGGGACGACCTCGGTCTCGAAGCGACGAAGTCCGTGCCGATCGCCATCACGACGCCGACCGCAGGCCTGCTCGGCGAGTGGCTGTTCGAGCCGAACGGCGTGCAGGTGGACAAGCTGCGGAACACCGCGACGAGCGCGCCCGGGGCAGCGGTACTGCAGGTCGATGGTCGCGCCAACGGCTGGAGCAACGTCGACGGCCGCTCGTCCGACCGGCTCGGCACCGGCTCGAACGGCTGCGTCGGCCAGATGCCGGACCGCCACGGCCGCGCGAACGCGGCGCTCGCGTTCAACAACGTCTCGGGCGTGCAGCTCAGCAATGGGGAGCCGACGTCGTTCGGCTATGCCGAGCTGCCGGGCCGGCCCTCGTACAAGAACCAGGACGGCACGTACAACCACGCGAGCCGGCTGCCGCTGGACACCGACTTCTCGATCGCGCTGTGGGTACGGCCGGAGCGCCGGGACGCCACCGGCGGCTGGATCATCGGCCAGGCGACCGCGAACGGTGACGACCCGTGGTTCCACCTCGACCAGGGCCCCGACGACCAGAGCGGCCGCGAGACCCGTCGCATCGGCTTCGTCCTGCCGTCGAGGGGCGGCCAGCCGCTGGTCGTCGTCGACAACGCCGACCCGCAGGCCGGCCGCTGGACGTTCTACGCGGTGACCGTGTCGGTCCGCGGCGATCGCGCGACCGTGGCGCTCTATCGCGACGGCGCGGAGGTCGGCAGGCGCACCTCGACCGGCAACTACGGCCAGCCCAACGCCCCGAACTCCACGCAGCACCGGCTGCTGCTGGGCTGCCGCGGCGACGAGTACAGCTTCCGCTTCGAGGGCGGCATCGACGACGTCCGCGTCTACGGCCGCCTGCTGAGCCCCGGCGAGGTGGAGGTCCTGTACGCGAGCGACCGCTGACACCTCGGCGCCCGGAGCTGCTCGGGCGGACCGCGAGGTGGCGGGGAGCGACCCGACGCACGTATCGTCGCCCCCCGCTGCACCGACGACACCGAACCTCGCCATGCCCGTCCTCCGCCTGCTCCGGATCGTCCTGCTCGCCGCGGTGGCCGTGCCGCTGTGCGGCCAGAACCTGCCCAACATCGTCGTCGTCTACGCCGACGATCTCGGCTACGGCGACCTGTCCGCCTACAACGCCGACGCGGCCTACCGGACGCCGCGCCTCGATCGGCTGGCAGCCGAGGGCATCCGCTTCACCGACGCCCACAGCCCCTGCACGATCTGCTCGCCGTCGCGCTACGGGCTCTTGTCGGGCCAGCTCGTCTGCCGCACCGGCCGCCGGCCGGTCGCATTCGAGGGGCCCGGTGGCCCGAGCTACCTGGAGGAGGGCGTGCCGACGATCGCCGACATGCTGCGCGCGCGCGGCTACCGCACCGCGATCTTCGGCAAGTGGCACCTCGGACTGACCTGGTTCGACGCGAACGGCGAGCGCCTCGGTGGCGGGTTCGACAATGCGCTGAAGATCGACTACGAGCGCAGCTCGCCGTTGCTCGACGGCCCGCAGACGCGCGGCTTCGACGAGTCGTTCGTCACGCCGAACTGCCCGACCACCGACCCGCTCTACCTCTACATCCACAACGGCGAGGTCGTCGAGCCGGCCAGTCGGCGGCACCACAGCGACGACCTTCCGAATCCGGGCGGCAAGTGGCGCTGGGACAACGACGAGGGCTGGATGGCGCCCGGCTACCGCTTCGTCGACGCCGATGTGATGTTCTGCGACCGGGCGCTCGCGTTCATTCGCGAGCATCGCGCGGAGCACGCCGAACACCCGTTCTTCGTGATCCTGTCGACGCAGATCGCCCACGCCCCGGTGCTGCCGGCGCCGGGCTTCGAGGGCCGGACGGAGGGCGGCCCGCGCGGCGACTTCGTCCGCGAGCTCGACACGCTGACCGGCCGCCTCCTCGACCTGCTGGTCGAGCTCGGGATCGACGAGGACACGCTCGTGGTGTTCACCTCGGACAATGGACCGGAGACCCTGCACACCATCTGGATGCGCGAGGATCACGACCACGACCCGGCCGGTGGCTGGCGCGGCATGAAGCGCGACGGCTGGGAGGGCGGCCACCGCGTGCCGCTTCTCGCGCGCTGGCCCGCGCGCATCCCGGCCGGCCGCACGACCACGCAGCTCGCCAACACGACCGACCTGTACGCGACGTTCGCGTCGATCGTCGGCGCACGGGTCGCCGACGACGTCGCCGTCGACAGCGTCGATCTCACGCCGGTGCTGGTCGGTCGGCAGGACGACTCGGAGCCGGTGCGGCCGTACCTGCTCACGCAGAGCTTCCACGGCGAGTTCCAGCTGCGCGCCGGCCGCTTCAAGCTGCTCGACCACCAGGGCTCGGGCGGCAACCGCTACGACCGCGGGCCACTGCAGCGCTACGCGGTGCCCGACACGGCGCCCGAGGCCCCCGGTCAGCTCTACGACCTCGCGACCGATCCCGACGAGACGCACAACCTGTGGCTCGAGGCACCCGCCAAGCGCGACGAGCTGCTCGCCCTGTTGGCGAAGCTGCGCGATCCACAGACCGGTCGCACCGCTCCGACCGGTCGCGAGCCGCTCGGTCTCGACGCGCTGCCCCGCATCGAGCGACGCTGAGCGGACGTGCGGTTCGCACGACGCGTCAGCCTGTCGGACGCCACACGGCGCGCGACGCTCCGGTCACGTCGTGACCGACGGCGCTGATTGCAGCACCGGCAATCCGAGCGGCACTCGAACCGCGTCGACCGACTCGTCGGACCCCGCGACCTCGTCTCGATCGCAACCGCTGATCGCCGATCGGTCGCGGCCGGTCGAGCACTCGGGAGCAGCGTTCGTCCTGGACCGTCCGGGCCGCAACCGGCCACGGCTGCGATGGCCGTGCCCGATCAGTGCCCGATCACCAGATCGAGCGCGCGCGTGAAGGTCAGGCCGATCGGCGCGCTCCAGTCGAGCGCGACGCCTTGCGCTGTGAGCGGCAGCCCCATCAGGCTCGGGTCGGGCTGGATCCGGAGCGCCGCGGAGACGAAGCCCGCGGCGTTCGCGGAAGTGAGCAGGCCTGCGCTCGGCTGGTTCACGTCGACGTAGAGCGTGCACTGCCCGTGCCCGATGGGCGTCGCGGCCTTGACTGCCCCGACTTCGAGGACACACATCGCATTCGGCTGCAGGTTCAGCAGGTCGAGCACGAAGCGATCCCCGCCGAGCTGCGGCACCGAACCCACGATGCGCGGATCACCGAGCAGGCCCGAGCACGCGGTGCCCGAGGTGGTCACCATCGCCCGGCGCATGACGCCGTAGAGCCAGGTGTCGTGCCAGGTGGATGTGGTGCTGTCGCCGCCGACGATGACCATGCGGTCGAGTGGGTCGGGGGTCATGCTGTGCGCAGCACGAGCTCCAGGCGGCCCGCTCGGCGGCGTCTGCGGCTGCCACGCGTTGCCGTTCCACTCCCAGGCGTCGTTCCGCAATCCGGTGCTGTCGCGTCCGGCCGTCAGCACGACGACGTTGCGTCCCGGATCGTGCGCCATCGCGTGCATGGAGCGGGCGCTCGGAGCCTGGGCCGGAGGCAGGTTGACCTGGGTCCAGACGGAGCCGTTCCACTGCCAGGTCTCGCTGTTCATCGGCAGGCCACCGAAGAGCAGCACCGCCTGACTCACGCTGTCGAAGGCCATCGCGTGGCCGTAACGGAAGGTGGGGCTGACCGGCGGATGATGCTGCGTCCACGTGAGGCCATTCCAGGTCCAGGTGTCGTCGAGGATGCCCGACGCGTCGACACCGCCGAACAGCACGATCTGGTTGCGGATCGGATCCCAGGCCATCGCCTGCTGCCGGCGCGCGGTCGGACCGTTCGTTGGATTGCGGCTCGTCCACCCGGTCCCGCTCCAGAGCCACGTGTCGCCGAGCAGTTGGCCCGGCGTCGGCGCGTGGCCGCCGAACAGCAGGACCTGCTGGTTGACCCCGTCCCAGGCCATCGTGGCGCCGCGCCGTGCCGAGGGGCCGCCGAAGGCCGGGGTCGAGTCGCGCCACGCGGCGCCGTCCCACTCCCAGACGTCCCGGCGCGTGCCGGACGACAGGTAGGCGCCACCGAACACGACGCTCCGTCTGCGCACGGGATCGAACGCTGCCGCATGCTCGGAGCGCACGGGCGGGGCCTTCGCCGCTTCGAGCAGCGTCCAGGTGGTGCCGTCCCAGCTCCACGTATCCGCAGGGCCCGGCACCATGCGATCGAGGCTCGCGTTGGCGCCGCCGTAACCACCGGTCACGACGGTCCCGGTTCCCGGGCGATAGGCCATGCCGTGGAAGAAGCGACCGGCAGGCGATGCCGCGGGCCGCGCGCGACTCCAATCGCGGCCGTCCCACTCCCAGGTCTGGTCGGACGTGGCGAACTGGTTGTCGATCAACCCGCCGAAGAGCACGACGACCTGCCGCGCGCTGTCGTAGGCGAGGCCGTGGCCGGCGAGCGGCGGCGGGCTGTTCGCGGGCGCTTGCGGTGTCCAGTCGGTGCCGTCCCAGGTCCAGGTGTCGTTCTGGGGACCACCCTGGAAGTAGCCGCCGAACATGACCACCCGTTGCCGTGCCGCGTCGTAGGTCATGCTGTGCGACCGTCGGACGTGCGGGTTGTTGAGCGGGAAGCGCTGTGTCCAGGTGACGCCGTCCCACTCCCAGGTGTCACCGAGCACACTCCCGCTACCCCAGCCGCCGAACAGCACGACCACCTGCCGTGCGGAGTCGTACGCCAGCGTGTAGCAGAGGCGCGGGGGTGGACTGTTGGCCGGATTCGCCAGGCTCCAGTCGGCGCCGTCCCAGAGCCAGGTGTCGCCCAGGCGGGTCGTGTCGCGGAGGCCACCGAACAGGACCGTCTGCCGGCGCGCGACGTCGTAGGCCAGGCCCAACGTCTCGCGAGGCGAAGGAACGTTCGCGCTGGTGCGTTCGAACCAGGCGTGGGCGTCCCATTCCCAGGTGGTGTGGTCGGTCGCCGGGGACCAGCCGGTCTCGTACGCGGTGCCGAACAGCACCATCCGATCCCGCTCCTGGTCATAGGCCATCGCCTGGATCTCGTGCGCCTCGAGCCTCGCACGCATCCAGTCCACCTGCGCTGCGAGCGGTGCTGCGGCGACGATCGCCGCGACCATCATCAGCCACCGAGTCTGGCGGCTCGTTCCGTCCGGTCTGCTCATCGTGCACCTCACGGGACCGCAATCGGAGGGCGACGGAGCGGCATGCTCCGGCGAGAACTCCGGTTCGGCCCCGACAGAGATCGTCAGGAGCCACCGCGCGTTACGCCGACATCGTTCCACGAGCGCCGGCGTGAGCTCGCGACCGGTGCTCGGACCGACGCCCGGTTCGGAGGATCGAGACCCTCGCGCAGGCCGCGAACCACTGGGATGCGGCGGCACCCGGTCGGGAGGCCGACGGAGGGGCCCGCGGTGACCGGCTCCCGATTCAGCGGCCGAGCAGCGTGCGACAACTGGCCTTCCTCGGACGACGGCAGACCCTCGATCGGGATCGTCCTTCCTATCCCGCGACGTCGATGGCTCAGGCACGCGAGTGGCGATCGTCCGAATCGTCGGACCGGACGGGGTCGTCGCCGGGGGCCACGCGACGCTCGATCGCACCCGATCACGGGTGATTGACGAGGATGGGGGCGAGCACGACCCGGAAGCCGTCGCCATCGCCCCCGCCACCCGGGAGTGGCGGCACCGGGCGCCAGCTCCGGGACGCGGAGCGGCAGACGATGGACTCGTCGAACCAGGCGCCACCACGGACGATCCGACCGATCCCCGTGCTGACGTAGGGATCATCCACGGGCCCCGCCGGGTAGTTCGCACTGAGGTCCCACGCGTCGAGGCACCACTCGATGACGTTACCGTGCATGTCGTGCAGGCCCCACGGGTTCGGCGCGTAGCTCCCGACGACCGAGGTCCGGCCGACGCAGTGGCGCATCTCCCACCACGGCATCACTCGGACCGAGAAGTTCGCCTGCGGGCAGCTCAGGCCGCCGCTCCCGGTGTTCCACTCCGTCGTCGTTCCCGCACGGCAGCAGTACTCCCACTCGGCCTCCGTCGGCAGCCGGTACTGGTAGCCAGCGGGTAGCCGACCGGCCGCCCGCTCCTGGGCCGTCAGCACCGCGCAGTAGGTCATCGCGTCGTCCCAATGGACGGTCTCTACCGGACGGTTCGGTCCCACGAAGGAAGACGGGTTCCTCCCCATCAATGCCAGGTACTCTGCCTGTGTGACCTCGTACTTCCCGATCCAGAACGGCCGCGTGATGTGCACCGTGTGGACAGGACGCTCAGCGGGATTCGACAGATGCGGATCATTCGACCCCATCTGGAATGTCCCCGCCGCGATCGGGACCATGTTTCGCACCCCAGGCACTCCGACGACACCGATCCCGGCGTTCGTCGTCGTGATCGGTAGCGGACGACCAGCAGGCGCTTCGAGGCTCACATACTGGTTGTAGAACGTGAAGCCGAGCAGGCCCGGTACGTCGGGGAACACGGCAGCGAACGTCATGAGCCCGGCGACATCCGACGTGGCGGAGTGCGAGAACGAACCCGCCGCAGCGAAGATGTCGACGTTGACGAAGCACCCCGGCGCGCCGAAGGAGCCGAGTTCGAGCCCACCACCGATGTCGCCCAGCGCGAAGACCAGCGCCCCGGGCGTGCTCGGGGAAAGGCCCGTCACCGTCAGCACCCACGGCCCGGTGACGACTGGCGCACCCGCTGTCAGCTGCGGTGTCGCGATCGCCCCCCGACATGACTGGAGGTACGTCCAGTAGGTCGCCTGCGCCGAGAGCGATGGAGCCAGCACGACGAGCACGAGCGGCGCAAGCCGGAGGATCATCGATCCTGGTTCGCGCCGCGGTCTCCTCCGGCGGACAGGAGAGCCCGTCGGCGGCTGCAACGGACCGGACCCCACTGCTGCGACGACGGTCGCCGCGACCATCATCAGCCACCGAGCCCGGGGGCTCGTTCCGTCCCGTCTGCTCATCGTGCACCTCACCGGACCGCAATCGGAGGGCGACGGAGCGGCATGCTCCGACGGGGACTCCGGTTCACCACTTTGGGAATCGCCAGGAACGACCACGCGTTACGCTCGATTCCCGCGACGAGCGCCGGCGCGAGCTCGCGACCGGTGCCCGGACCGACGCCCGGTTCGCAGGATCGAGACCCGCTCGCAGGCCGCGGACCATTGGGATGCGGCGGCATCCAGCCGGGAGCCGGACGGAGGCGTCCGCCCGCGCCGGGCTCAGCGACCGAGCAACGTGCGGTACCGGTCTTCCTCGGCTGGCGTCAGGTCCTCGATCGGGATGCTCTCGACGGCCCTCCACACGTCGCGGCCATCGACGCTCCACCAGTGCACACCTGCTGAACCGGCCGTCAGCAGACGGTTGGCATCGATCCACAGCGCTTTGAAGAAGGCGCCTCGACCCCAGGCGCCGAGGACCAACGGTCGATCGGGTCGGTCGAGATCGACCACCCGCACCGTACCGTCGAACGACGGGGTCGCGATGCGTCGCCCGTCGGGCGCGAAGCCGGCCATCATGACCGACGCACGGTGGTCCGTCGCACGGTACAGCTCGCGACCGGACGCCACCTCGCACACGACGACTCCGCCGCTGGCGCTCGACACCAGGACCCGGGAGCCATCGGGTGAGAAGGTCAGCCCGAAGATGGACTGGCCGGTGACGGCGGACCGCGCGACGTCGCGAACCAGCACGCCGTCGCGCAGGTGCGCCAGCCACCAACTGCCTTGGCGGTCACCGAACACCACTCGCGCGCCATCCGCGGACACCGCCATCGACGTGACCCGCTTCGCGTCGGGGATCCGCTCCAACTGGCCGTGCTCGAGGATGAGGGCAGCCCCGCTGAACGCCGAGCAGACCAGGATGCGCCCGTCGGCGAGGATCCCACAGCCGCTCAGCAACCACTCGCTGCTGTGCTCGAGCCTGGGTGGCTCCGGTCCGTCGGGGTCCCAGGTCCAGATCTCGCCACCGAGCGAGGCGATCGCCACGCGCGAGCCGTCCGGCGCGACGCCGATGCTCGTCCAGTCCGGATCCAGCTCGCAGCGCGTCAGCACCTGGCCGTCCAGATCGCAGACCAGGACCTCCCCGTGTCCCGTCGCCACCAGGATCCGGTCGCGTACCCTCGCCACGTCGACCATGCCTTCGCCACGGACCTGGCATTGTGCACCGATGGGATCGGTCAGGCGCCAGCGGCGGACCCTGCCCTCCCGGCTCGCGGAGAACAGACTGTCGCCGCCAGCCGAGAAATCGACCCAGGCCACGCTCCCGAGATGACCGGTCAGCTCCAGCGGACGGACCTCGTCGTCCCGCCAGACCCGGATCGTGCCGACGGCGTCGCAGGCTGCGAGCTGGCTGCCGTCGCGAGACCACGCGAAGTACCAGATCCAGGTCTGGTCGTCGCGATGGGAGCCGATCAAGCTGCCGTCGTCGGCACTGCGGATCTCGAGCCCGCGGGGAGTGCACAGCCCGAACCGGCCACCCTGCGGGTCGAACGTGCCGTAGATCACCTGATCCCACCCCTGGGAGTCCGCGCGGCTGGCATGCACAAGGCCGCCCTCGAGATTCCACACCAAGGCGCGGCGCTGCTGAATGCCGTAGGCGAGCAGCCGCGTCGCGGTGCATTGACCTCGTCGACACCGGTCGCCACGGCGCCGGCCACGGTGAGCAGCACCTCCGGTTCGTAATCCGCTGACCAGATCGCGCCCGCTGCGACCACCCGACCGTCGGGCACGAACGCGGCTGCGCGCCAGGGGCGCCCGCCCACCGCGATGCGAACGTCGCGCGGCTCAAGGTCACGCAGGTGCTCGCCGTCGCTGCTCCATACCGACGCGACGCCGTCCGCGTAGGCCAACACGAGGCGACGGTCGCGCGGGGACCAGGCGACCTTGGTGATCCGGATGCCATCCCTCGCGCCGAACTCCACGAGTGGCTCCGGGACGTCCTCGTCGAGCCCGTAGAGGAGCAGCACGCGGCGCTCGTCGTCGCAGACCGCAATCTTGCTGCCATCGTGGGCGAAGGCGATCACCGGACGCTGCCGGTTCACGAGGCAGGGGAACGTGTAGAGCAGGCTGCCGTCGTCGCTGCGATGCAGGGTGGCATCGACCTGCGGGCCGGTGACCACGACGAACCGGCCGGCCGGATCGGGGGAGACCTGCAGCCACTCGAACCGCCCGTCCTCCGAACGGATGGTGCCGTAGTCGTGCAGGCGGAACATGGTCTGCTGCACCGACGCCAGCACCAGCGGATCGGCGTCCGCCGGATCCTGCAGCGCCAGCGCCCGGCGCTGCAGCTTGAACGCCAGCTCGGGGTCCTGCGGAGCGACCTGCTGGGCGGCGGCGATCAGCGCGAGGGCCCGCAGACCGGTCTCGGCCTCCATGCTGCGCCGCAGCGCCCAGCCGCACACCAGCAGCGCCGCCGTCACCACGGCCAGGACCACCGTCGCGGCGGGATTGCGCTGGCACCAGCGCACGCCGCGCAGCACCGGCCCGATCGAGCGGGTGCGCACAGGCTCGTGCCGGCGGACGCGGCCGAGCTCCTCCGCCAACTCCAGCGCGGTGGAGAAGCGCGACCTCGGTTCCTTCGCCAGGGCCTTCTCCAACACCGCGCGCAGCTCGCGACCGACGCTGCGGCCGCGCCGGCGCGGATCGGGCACCGGGTCGTGCAGGATGCAGCGGTAGAGGCGCTCGCGGCTCGGTGCAGCGAACGGCGGCTGCAGGGTGGCGCACTCGTACAGAATCACCCCCAGCGCATACACGTCGGTGCGGCAGTCGACCGAGCCATGACCGGCGATCTGCTCGGGCGCCATGTAGGTCGGCGTGCCCAGCGGTTCGCCGGTCAGGGTCAACGACGACAACGACGGGTCGTCGTCGTGCGCCAGCCCGAAGTCGACCAGCACCGGCTCGCCGCGGTGGTCGATCAGGATGTTGCCGGGCTTGACGTCGCGGTGCACGACGCCGACCGAGTGCGACGCGTGCAGGGCCAGGGCCACCTTCTCGACCAGATGCAACAGGTCGTAGAGCTCGCGCGACGAAGTGCTCGCGCCATGCACGCGGCGTTCTCGACGGCGTCGATCGAGCAGTTGCTGCAGGCTGTCGCCCTCGACGTAGCGCATCGCCAGATACGGGCTGCCATCCACATCGCCGGCCTCGTACACGGTGCAGATGTTGGGATGGTCGAGCTTGGACAGCGCCTGCACCTCGCGGCGGAAGCGCGCGCGCAAGCGAGCCTGCAATTGCAGGCCCGGGCGCAGGAGCTTGAGGGCCACGTTGCGGTGCAGGCGCGGCTGCTCGGCGAGCCACACCACGCCCATGCCGCCTTCGCCCAGCTTGTGCAGCAGACGGAATTCACCGAAGCGTTGCGCCGCGCCGACCATCGCGGGCTCGACCAGGCCGAGGCTCTGCAGCCGGGCGAGCACGCGGCGCACCCGGTCGATCAGCTCCGGGTGCTCGCGGCAGACGTCCTCCACCGACCCGTCGCTCCCGTCGGCGATCCGACCGAGGCAGGCCTCGGCGAGTGCCTCGACCAACTCATCCTGGCTGTCGGTCATGTGCGTCGACGCCGCTGGGGACGGCGCCCGGGCTCGTTGCCTGCATCCCGACCAGATCCATAGAATCGCAGTCACCCTACCGGGAGCACTGCTGCCCCGGAAGCGCCATGCCCGACCGCCGTGGCAACCCCGAGGCCGAGTCGCTGCTCGCAGAGCACCTGCCGGCGCTCCTGGCCTACGTTCGCCTCCACGCCGATCCACTGATCCGGCAGCACGAATCGTGCACCGACATCGTGCAGTCGGTGTGTCGTGAGGTGATCGAGAACATGGACAGCTTCGATTACCGAGGCGTGGTCGCGTTCCGCAGTTGGCTGTTCATCCAGGTCAAGAGCAAGCTGGCGGACCGTCGGCGCCACCACCTGGCACAGAAGCGCGACGTGCGCCGCCAGCAACCGCTGCCGGCACAGGGCTCCCACTCGGGATTGGAGGCGCTGTACGCGAGTCTATGCTCACCGAGCCTCGAGGCCGTGGCGCAGGAGACGATCGAGCGCTTCGAGCGTGCCTTCGACCTGCTGCCGGAGCAGTACCGGGAGGTCATCACCCTGGCCCGGATCGTCGGCCTGGGCCACGCCGAGATCGCCGCCCGGCTCGGACGGGAGCAGGGCGCAGTGCGCACCCTGCTGCACCGGGCACTCGCCCGGCTCGGGCGGTTGATGGACACGTCGGGGGCCGCCGCGTCGCGCGACCCGGGACGTCCGGAGCAGAATCGGTAGACCCTCGGTATCCCGGGCGCGACCTCTCCAGGCACTGACAGCACGCCTCGCCCAGCCGCGTCGGGCGCGTGGCGGTCGTGGCAGTGCAGCGCGGGCGGACGCCTGCCGCCCCGACGCCCGGGTCCCGCGCCGGCCCCCTGGTCGATCCGGCGCGACGGCGGTCCGCACGGCGCGCCCAGGAACGGTCCGGGACCTGCGGAGACGGCTACTGGATCGTGCGCACCACGGTCGCCGAGAGCCTCGAGTAGCTGGACTGGTCGAACGCGATCGATTGCGCGTAGAGCGTGATGCCGCGCAGCGCCGGGTCGGCCGGAACCGTGACCGGCGTCGGCGCCGTCGGCTCGATCCCGGACCGCGTCGCGACCCCCATCCCGATCCGCACCATCTCGCTCGGATGCAGACCGAGCAGGCCGGCCGGCGTGAGGATCGACGCCGGATTCAGCGCGAGGTAGACGGCCACCCTGTCGCCGGGTCGCGGCGTGACCTCGAGGTGCCAGAGGCTGCCGAGCGCGGCGGCGCCGGCCGCGAGGTGCGGAAGCTCGACCGTCTCGGTGACACCGATCACGGTGCCGGTGATCTGCGGCGCTCCCAGAGTCGCGTCCATGCGGACCCAGCCGAGGCCCGCGGGGAAGAACGAATGCGGACCGGCGTCCGCGCTGACCAGACCCTGCACGTCGATGCCGAGACCGCTGCGGAGCATGATCGCACCTCCGGAGCCGGGTGTCGTCATGATGTGCTGGCCGTAGCTGCCCTGTGCGGTGATCGCGCCACTCGGCCCGACGCTGATCCCGAGATCGGCGAGCACGACCAGAACACCGCCACCGCCACCACCCGCGTAACGCCTCACGAACAGGCCGAGGTACTCCACGTAGTCAGCGCCCCCGCTGCCGCCGCGCGGATCGAACGGGATCGCGCTGCCGTAGATCGGTGGGCTGCGCGGCGGCGTCGTTGCATGACTCGCGAAGAAGGTGGTGGGAAGCGCGTGCGCACCTCCCGGACCGGCCTCGTGGCTCCAGCCGCCCGGGCCGCCGGTGTACCCGCGCGCGTCCGCGCTCAACGTGCCGTCCACGATCACGCGGCCCTGGGAGCGCAGGATCGCGGGACGATCACCGACCAGCTCGACGGTCACGCCGGCCGGGATGTGGATGGCGACGAAGTCCCAGCCTTCCGGCCGCACGGTGGTATCGAGCCGCGTGTTGCTCACCGGGTGGAACAGCCCATCCGCGCCCGTCCCACCGAATTGAGCGGCGAGTGAAGCCGCGAGGATCACGGCCATGACGCCGGCCCCGAGTGCTGCCCTGCTCATCACCGGAATCGTAACTCGGGTAACCGTCGGCCGCTCTCCGGCGCCGATCCCGTATGCGGCGGACGCGCAGTCCGGCGAACACCGAATTGACCGGGACGGACGGCGCAGCGCCCGCGATCGCCCCGACCACCCGGAAGCGTCGCTCGCCGACCTGAAATACGAGCACCTCGGGAAGACCCGGGCGCCGTTCACCCCAGCTCTCGAACCAGGCGCGAGAGAAGCGGACCGCGATCACCGCGAAGCAGCCACCCAGGGTCACGCCGATGTTCGGGCGGTCGGCTGCGCCGCACAACGCGGTGGTCGGTACCTTGGCGTGAACCGCGTTGAACTACATGCCGGACCGGATTCGTGGCGGCGGGCCGGCGACCCGCCGGTCCGAGACGTGACGGTTCCGCAGTTCGGGAGACAATGGCGACCTTGCGGTTCCTGAGGTCGCCGACCGACGGATCGTCCGTTGGACCGAGCCAGCGCAGGCACACGCCACGAGAGCCCTGCGGACCCGACTGTGCGAACGTCGGTGCCAGGCCCGGTCGCGACTGGCCGGCGACGTCGATCCGGCACGCAGCGCGCTCGCATGCGTCCATTCCGGTCCGCATCGCACGCATGCGCGCGTGCTCGGCCCGCGACGACGTTTCGCTACCGACGGGCACGGGTCCGCCCCACCCAGCCGCGGCCGGGATGGTGGCCTCGGCAACACGGTCCCGGCCGGCGCCTCGGAGGACACAGCTCTGCCGCGCACGGATCGCCCACACGCCGCGCCGGCGCGACAACGACCAATCGTCGAACGGCGTGTCGCGACCCGCTCAGGCCGAACGAACTGATGCGGCGTCCATCCTCGACCGTGGGGTTCGCTCCGCAACTCCGGGAGCGGCCGCGCGCGATTGCCGGGAGCCCGCCCGCGGCCGGCACCCGTTCGCGATCGGCAGGTCGGTGACGTTCACGGGGCAGAGCGATCGGTCGCCGCTGCGAACGACGCTGGATGACGTCGAAGTCCTGTCGGCTGCCGTGGAGGGCCGTACCCTCACGGGGATATCGGGACTCGGTGTCGATGCCGCCGGGGCCGCGGTCTGGTCGGGAGTCGGACTGCGGTAGCACTCATCCCGGCTTCGCGACGGCTCGATGACGGAACGGAACGGACGTTCGTCGCCGGCGGTCCCGACATCCGACGTCGCGGATCACCACGACCCTGGCTCCGCGGCGGCGGCAACCGCGTACCGGCTTGACGCCGCTGCACGGCGGCGGGAGCATCGCGACCGCGTTCCGGAGGGCCTCCAATGCGATTGTCCTGCCGCCGGGGGTAGGTTCGACTTCGGGCAGGATCATGCGGCACGTCGATCGAGGTAGTCTTGCCACGCCACAGGCCACCGCTCGTCCTTGACGAGCACGCGCAGGTTGAGCACACGCTGACCGCCTTCGTCCGACCATCGCATGCCGCTGCGCTTGAGTCGGTGGGCGACGATGTTCTTCGCTGCGGACTCGACGTGACCACTCCCGATGGGGAGCCCCATCGCGATGAAAGCGCTGTATCGCATTCGTTCGCGGTTCCTCGCGAAGTGCTTGATCGCCCGGCGAACCACATCGCGTGCGTCGGAGCCAGCGGGCAGCAGCTTCACGTATCTCTTGAGCGCGCGCAGCAGGTTTGTCGACGCCGTCGTCGTCGAGCAGAAGCCGCTCGCGACGATTCTCGAACCAGCGTGAGGCCTCGGGAGTGTCTGGTCCGAAGATCGCCTGCGCGGCGCCGGAGAGACTCTGGGCGGCGTGGTAGAAGTCGAGGATCAGCACCGCACCGACGAACTCCTCGCGTTTCTCTGCGGTAGTCCAGATCGAGTCCTTGCCGTCGCAGATGATCGCCACCGGCGGGCTGGCGCTCTTCACGGAGTGCGGCGACGCGCGCCGCTACCTGATCGATCAGCGTCTTCATGCCGGTTTCCGGCATCCGTGCGAAGTAGCGACTGTCCCGCAGTTGTGGTCTGGTCTCCCCGTCGGTCGGCGGGTCGTAGGCAGAGATGCGCCCGATTCCAGCCTCCTTCCACTCCGTCTTGCCGTCTCCGCGAACGGGGACCATCACGCCGTCCCAGCTGATCACGAGGTTTGCGCTGTCGGCCAGAGGAGCATCGCGAGCGATAACCTCCTCGACCTCGTCTCCGCGCTTCTCGAAGAAGTCGCCGACGTCGCGGATCACCCGCTTGATCGCCGTCGACGACGGCGCAACAGGCAACGCCTTGGTCATCAGCTGCTCGACCTCGCAAGGCGTCAGAGCGCTGCACCTGTCGCCCTCTGTGTTCGACGGACGCGTGCGCCACGTCCGTGGCCTCCAAGGTCGCGACCAGAGCGCTCAGCGCCACCGCCGAACTCGCCGCCCTCAGCCCGGTTGCCAGGTCCTGAAACGCGGACGGCTGCGGACCCGACCCCTCGAACGAACTGACCAAGCGGTCGAGTTGTCGTCGGAACTTGACCACTGCGTCGTCCAAACGTTCACTGAGCTGGGCTGCGGAGAACGGCGCGTTGCCGCACGCAAGTACCGTGTTTGTTGCCACTTACCTGGTACGAACGACTCCGCAGCCCACTCCCAACTTCCTGCCAGAACTGAAATCCACCCCCGTGCCGTCCAGGAAGCGGATCCAGGCGACGCGTTTCGATTGGAGGCCGATCGCCGTGGCGGTGATCAGGGTGTCGCTCGCCTCGGCGGCCACGATCCAGGTGGCCGTGAACTCACCCATCGAGTCGACCGGCACGCCACCGATCGCATAGTCGAGCTGCGTGTCGGTGTAGTTCTCCACCTGCAGCGCAATGGCGACGTTCTCGCCGGGCTGGAAGCCCGTTCCGACGAAGTAGACGGTCTCGCCGGGCCGATAGTCGTCCTTGTCCGTGACCAGGGTCTGTACGGTCGCCGTGACCGCGAGAATCGGCAGGATCACGCTCGCGAGTCGCGCGCACGACCGGGTGCCGGATGATCGCATGACTGATTCCTCCACGATTCGTGGCGGGCAGCCCGTGACGGGCAGCCCGTCGGATCGAGCGGGCCACAGCGTCCTGGAGGCCACGGCAGCACGCCCGGTAGGCGCGAGCTATTGTCGATGTCGCCGCAGACAGCGGACAATCGCTCGGACGGACGTCGTCCGCCGCGCTGTCGGCAGCCGGGACGTCGACCATTCGGGTGTGGATCTCGTATTGAGCGAAGCCGCTCTTTTCATGCCGCGAGCGCACGGACGGCGGTTCGCTGCGTGGCAAAGAACCGCGTCATGGCGGCGTCCCATTGGTGGCTGAGTGCGAGCGCGCGGAGCTTGATCACGTGGTCGCCATTATCCTGTTTCCAGCGTGATCCGGCGCGCTTCATGCGTACGCCGATGAGGCTCTTGCAGGTGGGCTCGACGGTGCCGCTGCCGATCGGCAGCCCTTTGGCGCGGGCGCCGGCGTAGTTCATGCGGTGCGCATGATTCGTGAGGTAGGTGATGGCCTCGTGGATGGGGCCCTCCTTGACCACGCTGCCATCGACCGGGTCGCACCAGTGCGGTTCGAGGTCGGCGAGAATCTGCGTGACGGCGTCCTTCCTGCGCTCGAGGAGCCGGCGCCAGCCAGCCACGACCGCTCGGCTTTCGGCGCCCTGGATCGCCTCGGCTGCCGCGGACAGCTTCTCGAGGACGTGCCAGAAGTCGACCATCAGTTGGCGCGGACCGAAGAGGCTCTCCGGGAAGCTCGACTCGAGCAGGTTCCACATCTCGTGAGCTCCCTCAGCGAATAGCTGAAGTCGCAGCTCGGGCTGCTTCTCGCGCAGCCGGTAGACCGCGTTCGCCATGGCGTTGCACACGTCCAAGGGGTCGATGCCAGGCATCTGTCCGAAGCGCATCGAGTAGAGAGCTCGGCCGTTGCCATCGCATAACGTGACGGTGCCGCAGCACGCCATGTGGAAGACGCGCGTGATCTTCGGCGCGTTCCTCCTGGGCCGACCGGGCGGCCGCGGGATGGCTCCTCCATCGGCACGCTTGCTTGGTCGAGCGATACTGAGATCGCGCGTGCCTCAGCTGGGATCTCGAGGCTGCTCACGATTGCGTCCTCGATGTTGACCTGGTGACGAAGCGCATAGCGCCCCGAGCTCATGCGGCACGCGCTCGAAGCTCGCGCGGGAGTAGGGAAGCCGGCGGGTCTGCTTGCCGCTCTGCTCACCCTCCCGCGATGGCGCCTTCTGCAGCTCGAAAGCCATCGCCCCGGCCGTCTGCGGTAGCCAGCCGTCGCCAATGGCGCCCGCACGCAGGCTGATCGCGTCCACCGTCGGTGCGTTGCCCTCGCCGAGCGGACGATACAGCGCACGTCGCACCTCGACGGTCCCCGCGAGCGATCGGTACCGGCCGTTGCCGTGCACCCGACCCGCGTGAAGGTCTTGCCGTCGATCTCGACTCGCGGCGCGTCGACCTCCAGAGCGCCGAGCATGACCGCGTGCGCGTCCCGCTCCACCGCACCGGTCAGCCTGGCGACCATGACCTCCGAGACCGCGTAGTCGATCGCCTCCCGGCCTGCCGCGCCACTTGCGGCGCACGATGCGACCGCGGCGCACAGCGCCTCGATCGAACCCACCATGCTCTTGCACGCAGCCGGCACCGCGACGACGATCAGGTCTTCGACGGCGCCCCTCCCAGGACGCTTGGTTCGCATCCTGCATCCGAAAGGGAGGGGCGTCGCTTGTACAAGTTATTTTTACACAATATCTTGTGCTCGCTCCCCGCCCCCGCCGCACCGCTTGGTGTCAGCGCCGCGCCTCACTCAATCCGGGAGCCACACCCGTCCATTCGGAGGTCGGCCGGGCAGGACACATCGTGCGACCGTCGAGCGACCCGGTCTTCTGGATCCGACCCCGCGCGACTGCGCGGCCGCGCGATGACTCGTCTGCGCCGCAGCGCGAGATTGCCGAGCCCGTCCACCAGCCCACGGCAGTTCCCGAGGCGCTCCGCACTCCCCCCGCAGGAACGCACGGAGCGCGCGAAGTGGTGGCGGAACTTCGCCTTCTTCACGTCGATTCCCTCGAGCAGCATCGCGCGCTGCGCGGTCGATCTCGATGTGGTGCGCACCATCGCTTTCCGGCCGCCACGGATCGAAGGTGCCCTTCTCCAAACGCTTCCTCACGATCCAGAAGCTGTTGCGGTCCCAGTACAGCATCTCTGCGCGATCACGGCAGCGCTTGAAGAAGAACAACACATCGCCCTCGAACGGGTCGCGGTGGAAGCGGTGCTGCACGACCGCGGGGCAGGGGACCCTCGCCGGTCGCGAGGCGCTGAGCCCGAACACGGTGCCGGGCGCCTGCGGGTAGGAAGCACGAGGGGGTTTCCGGCAAGCCGCTCGGGGCGGGTCGGCGCGCTCCAGGGGTCGGGGCGTGCGGATTCAGGCACTCGAGGGGAGGCAGGTCGCGGCGGGTCTCCCGCTTCGAGGCGGCCGAGACGGTGTGGGGCAGTCCCGGGCGCGGCGCGACCTCGATCCAGGACGCCGTGTCGAGCGTGGCCGCGTTCAGTCTGCTCACAGGCCTGGTTCGCCGGGCGGCGGTCTCGCTGGTGCGAGCGGTGGGAGTTCCGCAGGCAGATCGAGCCAGGTCAGGATCCGGACGATCGTGCGCGTGTCGCTGATGAACCCGCGAAGCGGGTCGCTGCATCCGCAGCCGACCAGCCTCAGCAGGAGGCTGCAGCAATACGGTCTGCGGCCACGTCAGGAGTCGACGGCGGGCCTGGCAGCGAGGGCACACCAGAACGGCGATCCCGAAACAGCGCGACATGAGCTCGGCCCAGGAGTCGCGTCGTGACGTGCGCTTGCTATCATCACGTTCCTCGCGCGGAGCCGATCGGCGTCGTCGAATCGAACGGAGGGTGGGTGGCGATTCGTCTTCATCGGGCGGCGGTGGGACGATCCGCTCGCGGTGGGCCGCGCGGGGCGCGAACGCCCCGTGCCAGGTCACCGGGTTTCTCCGCGGCCGAGGCACCAACGCGGCGAGCCGCTCGATCAGGGGTCAGCACAACACCAGGGGCTCGAACACCACCAGCTTCGTACCGTCCTTCAACGGCCGCTCGACCCTGTAGACGACCTCGCCGTCACGGGTCCAGGCCAGGCGGTCCTCGTCGATGGCCGGACGCAAGACGTATCGACACAGCCGCTCGAGGGCTTCGCGACGGCCGGTCTCGACCGCGGTCGCCGCGTGCAACGAGAAGCCCCGGTAGCGCGCCTGCTGATCGATGGCAGCCACGCCGTCACGAATCGCGTCCGGATCGCGCCAGCGGGGCACCGCGCGACCAGCATGTTCGCCGAACGCCATCCGACCCTGGACCGCGGCGGCCTGACACGCGTCGAGGGCGCTTCGCTCGTCGTCCAGCTGCCGACTACCCCCATCGTCCCGAAGAAACCCCGGGTCACGAAGCAACGCGAGGACGCGACGGACGATGCGTGCCGTGACCCGGGCGAGCTGCTCGTCGGTCGGTGCTGGCAGCGGGTGGAACGTCGCGCGGTCAACGGCGGACGACACGACAAGAACGCCGTCGACGACGATCGCGTGAAAGTGAGGGTCGAGCCGGAGTGTCGAGTCATGGAACTGTGCGGCCACCACCGCCGCCGGCCGCGGCTCGACGATCCCGAGTTCTCGCGCCTGGCGGCGCTGCCACGCGAAGTCGCTCGGCACGGAGATCTTCCGCATCGCGAGCAGCAGCTCGGGGTCGCGTCGACACGCGCCGCGACGAGCGCGCGGTGCGCGGACAAGTGATCGAGTGTCGATCGCCGCGTCATGCTCGAACGCGGCGACGATTCAGTAGCCGAGCTGCAACACGAAACCTCCGCCGAAGAACAGCGTGCCCGAGTTCTCGGGCAGGAAGCACCAGCCGAAGGCACAGGCCTGCGGACTGCCCGTCGGATCCGCTGGCATGTTGCTCTGCCGGCCGTTGGACAACACGACCGGGATGCCCGGTCTTCCCGCGTCGAGTGCGAGCAGCTGCGTGACGAACGTCGCGCCGGCGAGCGCTGCGTCGTAGCCGAACGACAACGACGTGTCCTGGACCGAACCGGCACTCGACGAGATGCCCGCGAGCAACGAGATCGTCGGCAGCGCGTTGAGCGTCGTGCAGAGTCCGGGGATCGAGAGGTTCGCGTTCGAGAAGTCCAGGTTGAGGTACACCGGCGAGTTCACCGGGGCTCCGCTCGCCGAGTAGCGCATCCGCATGCCATGGTCGCGCCAGCCCGGGCCGTTGTTCTCGAACCGCGTGGTGTGGACGAAGGTCCCGGTCATCCCCGTCGCCGTGCAACCGAGCGCGAGTGGCGTCCCGACACCGAACGCGGCACTGGCGAACTCCCGATCGACGCTGCTGCCCCCGGCGTTGCCCGAGCCACCGCCGTAGACGAGGTTCTCGTGCGTGAAGTCGATGATCAGCGCGCTCCTGCCGGCATACGCGTAGGGCGCGTCGTACAGCATCACGAAGTCGAACGGCGCGGGGGTACCGGCATTGCCTGTCCAGCTCGGGAGGCTGGTCGGCTTCTTCACGTAGGTGACCTGGCGGGAGCCGGGGACGTAGTTGTCGTCGAACGCGGCGTGCAGCACGCCGAAGTTCGCGATCCCCATCGTGACTTCCAGGTCCGCACGGCGCGCGCCCGCCACGATTCCGCCGCCGTTCGGTCCGCCGTCGCGCCGCACGCCCAGCGACCGCACCAACAGCGCCTGGCCTTGCTGGGTGTTGTCGACTTGCTGGAAGCGCCGGTCGGCGACCGAGAAGTGGGTGAACGTCGAGTTGCCCTCGGCCGCCTCGAAGCCGCGCGGCGACGTGACGAACGACTGGGCCGACAACGTCGATGCGACGGCGGCTGTGAGCGCAACGGCGCGGAGGATCGACATGGCGACAGCTCGGATCAGGTGAAGGTCGGCGGCAGAACTGCCGCCCGGCGTGACTCAAGGACGCAGGGTGCGATCCGAGACCGCCAATTTGCCGTCGCGCGAACCCGCGTCGCCTCGTCGACGAGACTCCCGGTGGCGCTGACGGTCGATCAGATGCCGAGCTGCATCGCGACACCGCCGCCGAAGTGCAGCGTGCCGTCGGAGGCCGGCTTGGGGAGAGCACCGCACGCGCACACCACTCCGAGACCGTCGGGGTCGGCCGTGAACATCGCCTGTCGACTGCTCGACACCACGACCGAGATGCCGGGATGCCGGGATGCCGGGCTGACGGATGTCGATCGCGAGCAACTGCGTCACCAGAGCGAGGCCGACGAGCGAGGCGACGTATGGAGAAGAGAGCGAAGCCTCGGGAAGCACACCGGCTGCGGTCGACTGATCGAAGACGAGCTCGATCGTGGGCAGCGCGTGGAGCATGCTGCGGAGTCCCGGAATCGAGAGCTGCGCATCCGCGACGTCGATGTCGAGCGACACCGGCGCGTTCGGCGGGGCGAAGGCTGCGGCGATGCGGAGGCGCATTCCCTGCCGCGGCAGGCCCGGTCCGGAGTTCTCGACCTGGAGCGTCTGCGCGAACGCAGGTAGTTGCCGGCTCGTGCTCGAGGCAATCGCGAAGGAGCCCGAGCGGCGCTACGACTCGGCGACCGCGCTCGACATGGGGCTCGGGCGGTACCTCGAGCACGAGCCGGTGCTCGCGGGCCCGCCGAGTGCGGGTCACCGCCTGCGGGAGCTCGCGCGGAAGTACGGCGGGCAGCTCGCTGCAGCGGTGGTCGGCGCGTTCGACTTGTTCGCTCAGGGAGTCCCGCTCGGTGCCACCGGCGAGCTACTGCCGAGCCAGGCGTACGTGGTCGCGTGCCGGCCGTGACGGTGGCCGGCGCCGCGCCGCGGTCGCTCATTCGACGAAGCGCGTGATCACACCGACACCCGCCGTCGCGGTGCCGGTCGCCGATTGGCTGCCGAGCACCGCGATCTGCGCGACCGGCGGACGGGCGAACGGCGCGACGAACTGCCGCACGCTGGCGTTGGAGACGACGAGCCCCAGCGAGTTCGCGTTCGTATCGAGCGCGACGACCTGACTGAACACCCGCAGGCCGTGCTGCGCCGGAGTCAGCGTCAGTCCGAACGTCTTGGCGAAAGTACCGACGCCGTTGCTCGTTCCGGCGAGCGTGTCGAGGATGTCGGTCTCGATGAAGCACGCTCCGGACGGGGCGCCCAGCGATCCCGGCAGCAGGAACGGCAACGGCGTCTGCCCCCACTGCTCGGAGTCGAAGCCCAACGTCGCGACGTGCGGTGTGTTGGCGAGGCCGTTCTGACTCGAGACGCGCATCGTGAACGTGCCGAGCGACCAGTCGCCGGAGGAGGTCCCGCTGATCGCCATCGGTTGGCCTGCCCCGCTCGCCCGGCACCCGACCCCGAATCGGTGGAAGCCGCTGTCCGGATTCGGGTCGCCACCCGGTGACTGCACCGCGTCGAACTCGGCGTTCGTGCTGCCGTGGGCGTAGACGCGCACGTCCCAGCACGCGGCGAGGCTGACCGAGTACGGCACATCGAACGGGATCACGTAGTCGAACGGCGCCGGCATCGTCCGCGGCGCCTGCGTCCCGGCGAACTGGATCGTCCGGCGCGCGACGACCAGGATCGGATTCGCGCCGTGGTTGTCCGCGAACACGTTGCTCGGCGTCGCCGAACTCCGTGCCGGGCTCGACATCGTGAGGTCGAGATCGGCGGCGAATCCCGCGAACGTCGCCGTCGCCGAGTTGCGGCGGAATGCGAGTCCGCGGACGAGCCGCGGGCGGAACGGCAGGTCGTCGTGGATCTGCTGTATTCGCAGGACCTGCTGCGCGTGCGCGAGCGGTAACGTCGACGAGAGCGGCGCCTCGACACTCGCGAAGTGCCCCGGGCTGGTCGGCCCGGCCTGCGCCCGAACGGACGTAGAGAGGCCGACCGCGAAGGCGGCGACCAGGATCGTGGGCGAGGTGCGGTTCATGGCTGGCTCGGCTCCGTCGGGAAGACGCGATCCCCGGCAGCGCACCGACAAGTTCTGCGCGGGGCTCGGACACCCCACCGCGCGGACCGGGCTCGACCTCGGCGCGCACGACGTCGCGATCTTCCGGTCGCGCCGGCCGGATCCATCCGCAACCGGGGCTTAGCGCCCACCCCGCCGCCACGGCAGAATGCCGTCGCCGATGAGCAACGAACGGGCAGGACGGTCCGACGCCGAGCCACCGCACCGAGGCCTCGACACCGCGCTGTATGCGAGCCTCCACGACCTCGCCGCCCGGCAACTCGGCGCCCGGAGCGATCACCACACACTGCAACCCACCGCGCTGCTGCACGAAGCGTGGCTGCGGATCGCGAACCTCGAGGCGCGCGACGACCGCAGCCGCGGCGAGTGGCTCGCACTCGCGGCGCGCACGATGCGTTCGGTGTTGGTCGATCACGCGCGACGGCGGTCGGCGCGCAAGCGCGATGGCGGTCTCCGCGTCGAATTGACGTCTTCGCTCCTCGCCGAGAGTCGCGAGCAGGTCGACATCCTCGACCTCGAGGCGGCGCTCGCGCGCCTCGCCGCGACCGATCCCGAACTCGTCACCATCGTGGAACTGCTCTTCTTCGCCGGACTCACGGTCGCCGAGGCCGCACTCTCGCTCGACGTTTCCACCCGCACGGTCGAACGCGGCTGGCGCACGGCGCGCGCGTGGCTGCGCAGCAGCCTCGCCACTCCGGACGCGGGCTCCCCATGACCGGCGGACCGGGGTGGGCTGAGGTCCGCGCGACGTTCGAGGACCTCTGCGATCACCCTCCGGCCGAGCGCGCGCGGCGCCTCGAGGTGCTCGCTGCGACGCGGCCCGAACTCTCCGACCCGGTGCGGCGGCTGCTCGACGCCGACACGAGCGAGGTGTTGCCCGCCATCGAACCACCACCGACGTCGCCGCTCGGCGCGGCGCGGTGGCTGCGCCTCGACGCCGGCAGCAGCATCGCGGGCTTCCGGATCGTGCGGTTCCTCGCGCAGGGCGGCATGGGCGCGGTCTACGAGGTCGAACAGCTCGCGCCGCGGCGCGCCGTCGCGCTGAAGATCCTGCGCCCGGAGCTCTGTGTCGGTGGCACACTCCGGCGCTTTCGTCTCGAGGCCGAGGTCCTCGCCCGCCTCGATCACGTCGGCATCGCGAAGGTCCACGCTGCCGGACTCGAGGCGATCGACAGCGGGCCTTTCGCGCTCGAAGTGCCCTGGTACGCACTCGAATATCTCGCCGACGCCTTGCCGATCACGGCGCGCGCCCGCGTGTTCGGGCTGTCCCTCGACACGTGCGTCGAGTGGATGATCGCGGTCGGCGAGGCGATCCACCATGCACACCAACGCGGCGTGATCCACCGCGACCTGAAGCCCGGCAATGTCCTCGTCGGTCGCGACCGCAAACCGAAGATCGTCGACTTCGGGATCGCGCGTGCGCAGGATCACGATGCGGACGCGGAGCGTACACAGGCGGGGATGGTGCTCGGCACGCAGGCCTACATGTCGCCGGAGCAGCGCGCCGGCGTGCTCGACCTCGACCTGCGCACCGACATCTATGCACTCGGCAAGATCCTCGACGAGTTGTGCCGGCCCGTCGCGACCGGCACTCACGCGACCGAGATCGAGTGGATCGTCGCGAAGGCCGCGCACGCCGGGCGCGACGAGCGCTACACGAGCGCTACACGAGCGCGGCCGAACTCGTCGCCGATCTGCGCGCGTTCCGCACCCGCCAACCGATCAGCGCGGCGCCACCGTCGCGAGGGTACCGCCTCCGCAAGCTGCTCGTCCGACATCGCCGCAAGGTCGTCGCCGCGGTGGCCTTCGTGTCGATCCTCGCCGCGAGCCTCGTCGTGAGCCTGATCGCGCTCGACCGCGCGCGACGTTCCGCCGCCGACGCACACGAGCACGCCCAGCGCGCAGAGCGCGCAGCCGCCGTGCTCGCGGAGGAGAAGGCGACCGTCGCCGGCGTCGTCGAGGTACTGCGCTCCACGGTCACGCGCGCGATCGGCAAGGACGGCGGTGACGACGCGTCGATCGCGGCGTTCTGCCGTGAGCTCGAAGCGGAAGTCGCCCGCGACGAGCTGCCGCTCCGCACTCGCGCGCTGACCGCGAACTACCTCGCGACCGTGCGGTTCGCGAACGGCGACTGGCCGGCGAGCGAGGTCCTGTGCCGGCGGGCCCTCGACCTGATGACGGCAGCGGGCCTCGAGTCGACTCCAGAGGGGATCCTCGCGCACGGCGCGTTGAGCGAGGTGCTGCGCAACGTCGGCCGTCACGACGAGGCCGAGGAGGTGCTCGCACGTGGGCTCGCGCTCGCCGAGGCCGAGCTCCCGCCGTCCGACCTGACCCTGTTGTCGATGCTGCGCCGGCGCGTGTTGCTGGACCTCGAGCAGCGTCGGTTCGACCGCACCCGCGAGCTCGCGGTCGACGTGCTGCAACGCCGCCGCATCGCGTTCGGCGACGACGCCGACGAGACGTTCGAGTCGGCGATCGACCTCGCGCAGTGCGCGCTCGCCGCCGGCAGCGACGACGGGATCGAGCTGGCCCGTGCGACACTGGCACGCCGGAACGACACGGCGCGCCCCCACGACGGGTCGACGCTCGCTCTGCGGTTGAACCTCGGCGTCGTGCTGGCGCGCAAGGCGGACTGGGCGGCGGCGATCGACGAACTCCAGCGCGCACGCGCATCCGCCGCCCGGCTCCTCGCTCCGGATCACCCCCGCATCGCCGCGATCGAGGCGAACCTCGGTGCGATCCAACTCGCCGCTGGGGACCCGGCCGCGGCCGTGCCGAACCTCGAGGCCGCGGCAGATCACTTCGCCGCCCGTCTGTCGGTGCGGCATCCGCAGCGGCTGTCGAGCCTCGGTTGGCTCGCGCGCGCGTTGCGTCTCGCGGGCCGGCACGCCGAGGCGGCCGAGCGTCTCGCCCTGCACTCGACGCCGTCGCCACGCTTGGCGCAGTGCCGCCCGCGTCCCTCGACGCGGCGATCGTCGTCCGGTTCGAGGCCGGCCTCGCCGCGATCGCCGGCGGTGCGGTCGACGCCGGTCGGCAAGCGCACCTTGCGCTGCTCGCGGACTGCGCGACGATCCCGGCGCGCGGCGAGAAGCTCGCCGCGGACCTGCGCCTGCGCCTTGCGAAGGAGTAGGCGGCGCGCGGGCTCAGCGAAGCGCCGCGCAGGATCCACAGCGCCGGGTCGGCAGCGAAGGCACGCTTCGCCTCGCTGCCGAACCGCCCGTAGGTCCGACGCTCCCCGCCGAAGTTCGCGTAGACGCAGCGGGCGCCCCTGACCGCGTTGACTCGGAGCCGAGGCTTCCGTGCCCCACCGCTCCGCCTGCAACTCGAAGTCAACGCGACCACCTGCAGGTGCGAACCCGTCAACAACCGTGGTGTCGCGCTGCTCGCCTCGGAGCAGGTTCGCGCAAACGCGCGATCGACAGTGCCTTGCAAGCACGCCCAGCAGGACTCGAACCTGCGACCGTCGGATTAGAAATCCGATGCTCTATCCAACTGAGCTATGGGCGCTCGTCGGACGAAGCGTAGGCGCGTCGGTCGGCGCGGTCCAGGCGTAGCGGGCGCCACGACCGTCGCGAGGCTCAGCCCTGGCTCGCGCCGCTCGACTGCGCCTTCGTGAACTCGCGGTTGCGGCCGCGCAGGGCGCGCACGAGCGGGAAGCTGACCGTGTGGTCGCCCTTCTCGAGCGTGACCACGCCCGACTTGATCGCGCGGGTCGACAGCTTGAGGCGCAGCACGGTGCCGTCCGGCGTCAGCACGCGGACGGTCTGGATGTTCGGCTTGAACTTGCGCTTCGAGCGGCCGGTGACGCGACGGCCGACGCCGCCCTGCTTCTTGGCGAGACCGCGGCGGGCGACGCGGTTGCCGACGCGCGTGCGTCGGCCGGTGACTGCACAGACTCGGGCCATCGGTCGATTCCTCGGCTGCAGGTGGAGGGCCGAGCACGATACCGGGCGCCCGGGCGGCCGCAAGAGTCGGCCGGCGGGAATCCGGTGGCGACCCCCGCTGTCCCCGGCCGCTCAGGCGCGGTAGCGGAGCGGCCGTCCGATCGGCGCCCCGACCGACTCGCCGTCCTGCGAGACGACGTGACCGCGGACCACCGTGACGACCGGGAGGCCCGCCAGCGGGGTGCCGACGAAGGGGCTGAAGCCGGCCCGCGAGCGCAGCCAGTCGGCCGGCAGCGGGTCCGTCATCCGCGGGTCGACGATCACCAGGTCGCCGTCGCTGCCCGGCTCGAGCGTGCCCTTGCCCTCGAAGCCGTAGACGCGGGCCGGCCCCGTGCACAGCAGGCGCACGATGTCCGGGTAGGTCAGCCAGCCGTCCCGGACCGCGGTCAGCAGCAGCGGCAGCGTCGTCTGCACGCCGGGGATGCCGCTCGGGCTGCGCGGATACTCGCGCGCCTTCTCGTCGAGGGTGTGCGGCGCGTGGTCGCTGCCGATGCAGGCGACGAGGCCCTCGGCGACCGCCCGTCGCAGCGCGTCCTGGTGACGGAGGTCGCGCACCGGCGGGTTCATCTGTGCGAGGCTGCCGTGCCGCTCGTAGCAGTACGGCGCCGCCAGGAACAGGTGGTTCGGGGTGGCCTCGACCGTGACCAGCTCGCCGAGGTCCCGCTCGCGCACGAGGTCGAGCTCCTCCGCCGTGCTGACGTGCAGCAGGTGCACCTTGCGGCCGGTCTTCTCGGCGAGGTCGAGCAGTCGCCGGGTCGCGCGCAGCGCGCTCTCGACGTCGCGCACGTCCGGGTGCAGCGCCACGCTCTCGCCGCCGCGGAGCTGCCCGTACCGCTCGCGCAGCCGCGGCTCGTCCTCGGAGTGCACCGCGACGCGACGCGTGCCGCTGCGCAGCACGCGCTCCAGCGTCGCGTCGTCCGGCACCAGCAGATTGCCGGTCGAGCTACCCATGAAGACCTTGATGCCGGCGCAGCCGGGGAGCCACTCCCAGTCGCCGAGCCGGTCCGCATTGTCGGCCGTCGCCCCCAGGAAGAACGCGTGGTCGGCCCAGCTCCGGCCGTGGGCGCGCTGCAGCTTGTCCACGAGCCGCGCGGGATCGGTCGTCGGCGGATCGGTGTTCGGCATCTCGCAGAACGCCGTGATGCCACCGGTGACGGCGGCGAGGCTCCCCGAGGCGAGGTCCTCCTTGTGCTCGAGCCCCGGCTCCCGGAAGTGCACCTGCGTATCGATCAGACCCGGGAACACCAGCCGGCCGCGCGCGCGCAGCTCCGGGATGCCATCCGGGGCCGCGACCCGCCGGGCGACCTGCTGGACCCTTCCGTCGAGGATCAGCACGTCCTGTTCGACGACGTCGCGCTCCCCGACCACCTTGGCGCGCCGGACCCACAGGTCCGCTCCCCCACCCGCAGTCAGACTCACGGTGCCGACTCCTTCCTCCTCGAGAACACCCCCCGGACCACCAGGAACAGCCCGAGCGCGATCATCGCGCTGCTCAGCGTCTGCCCCATCGTCAGCCCGAGGAACACGGTGCCGCTCGGGTGCGCGGCATCGACGAACTGCGCGTCCGGCTGCCGCAGGTTCTCGAGCAGCGAGCGGACGATGCCGTAGCCGAGCAGGAACATCCCGCCGTAGGTCCACGGTCGCAGCGGCCGGCGGCGCGTCGCGCGGTAGATCAGCCACAGCGCGACGCCGAGCAGCAGCCCCTCGCCGAGCCCCTCGTAGAGCTGCGACGGATGCCGGAACGGCGCGAACTGCCGGACGTCATCCCAGCGGATCCCGCGCAGCATCTCGACGTCCGGCGGCAGCGCCTCGCGACCCGATACCTGGCCGGGCGACAATCGCGGCAGATGCTCGAGCACGCGCTCGAAGTCCACCTTGCCGTACGCGTATTGGATCATCAGCTCGTCGGCACGCTTCGCGCCACCGAGCTCCTTGATCACACCGAGCCCCATTCGTCCGGCGATCCGCTCGTCGGTCGGGAACTGCATCGCGAACGGGGTGTCGGCGCTCGTCACCCGCCCGTACAGCTCACCATTGACGAAGTTCGCGATGCGCACGGCCAGGATGCCGGGCGTGACGGCGAGCGCGGCGGCGTCGAGCACCCGCCCGGCCGGCACCCCGTTGCGCCGCGCGAACAGCCAGAGCGCGAGGATCACGCCGATCAGGCCGCCGTGGAACGCGAGCCCACCCTCCCAGATACGCAGCAGCTTCAGCGGGTCGAACAGCGCCTGCTGATAGAAGATCGCATAGCCGAGCCGGCCCCCGAGGATCGTGCCGATCACCGAGTAGAACACCAGGTCGGTGACCTTCTCCGGTGCGACCGGCAGGAAGCCCGCCCGCGCGAGTCGCGTCAGGATCCGCTGCCCGGCGACGAAACCGACGATGTACATGAGCCCGTACCACCGCACGTCGACGGGTCCTGGCAACGGGATCAGCACCGGGTCCCAGGCCGGGAACTCGAGGGGGCCCATGGGCGCGATCATGACGCGGACACCACGGCGGCGCTACGATCCGCCGTGATGCTATCGATCGCGGATCTGCTCGAGGGGGTCGCGACCCCCGCCGGGCTCGACTGGCTGCGCGGTGCGGTGGACGACGCCGCCGCATCGCCACGGCGGGTGCCCCTCTCGCTTCCCCAGCTCCCGCGGCGCATCGGTCGCGGCTATCTGTCGGCGGAGCTGCGCCGGCTCGGCAGCGCGCGCATCGACACCGGTGCGTGGCGGGCCTGCGACGCCGCGGCGCTGGAGCTGCTGACCGCGGGGGGCGACCCGGACCCGGAGCTCCTCGTCGACCTCTATTCACATGGCGACTCCGAGGAGCGCACCATGGTGCTGCGCTGCCTGCAGGTCCTGCCGATCAGCTCCGCGACCGGGCGGCTGCTCGGCCAGGTGCAGCGTACCAACCAGGTGAACCACGTCGCCGCCGCGACGCTCGATTCGAACCTGCTGGCCAGGGCGCTCGACGACGGCGATGCCGCGACGAGCGGCTTCGGACCGGCCGAGTTCGAGCGGCTGATGCTCAAGCTCGCGTTCCTCGACCTGCCCCTCGAGCGAATGCTCGACGCGGAGACGCACGCGACCCCCGAGCTGAGCCGCATGCTGCAGGGCCTCGCGACGGAGCGCGAGGCCGCCGGCCGCAAGGTATGGGCGGGCACGAACCGGGTGATCGGTCACGCGCCGACGGCCGGCACGCTACCGCGGCTGCTCGGCGGTCTCGAGCACGGCGACGACGCCCACCGACTCGCCGCCGTGCAGGGCCTGACCGCGCTGTCGCAGCGCGACCCGAGCCACCGCGAGCTGCTGCGCGGGCTGCTCGCCGACCGCGCGGCGCGCGAGGATCGCCCGCAGATCCGCCACGCGCTCGAGCGCGCGCTGGCCGGCGTGAACGGCGCGTGAGCGCCGGCCCCGCGAGGACCCCGCCGATCGGAACCCGCCGAACCGTCGCGCTCACGCTGGGGCCGGGCGCCACGGCAGGGTTACAGTGCCGCGTCCCCGTTCCGCTGCCGAGACCCTTCGATGCGCATCTTCGAGCCGCACATCCACATGTTCAGTCGGGTGACCGACGACTATCAGCGCATGTTCGAGCACGGCATCCGCGCGGTGCTCGAGCCGGCGTTCTGGCTGGGCCAGTCGCGGACCAACGTCGGCAGCTTCGTCGACTACTTCGACACGTTGATCGGCTGGGAGCGCTTCCGCTCCGAGCAGTTCGGCATCCACCACTTCTGCACGATGGCGCTCAACCCGCGCGAGGCGAACGACGACCGCCTCAACCAGGACGTTCTCGACGTGCTGCCGCGCTACCTCGAGAAGGACAGCGTCGTCGGCGTCGGCGAGATCGGACTCGACGACCAGACCAGGACCGAAGAGCGGTTCTTCGCCGCGCAGATCGAGCTCGCCAAGGAGCGCGGGCTGCCGATCCTCGTGCACACGCCGCACCGCGACAAGCTGCAGGGCTTCCGCCGCTGCATCGACATCATCCGCGAGTCGGGGATCCGCATGGAGCTCGTGCTGCTCGACCACGGCAACGAGGAGACGATCAAGATCACGCGCGACCTCGGCTGCTGGTCGGGCTTCTCCGTCTATCCGTTCACGAAGATGGACGAGGACCGGATGGTGAAGATCTGCCGCGAGTACGGCGTCGAGCGGATCATCGTCAACAGCGCCGCCGACTGGGGCGTCAGCGACCCGCTGATGGTTCCGAAGACCGCCGCGAAGCTGAAGGCCGCCGGCTTCGGCGACGAGCAGATCGACCAGCTCGTGTGGCGGAACCCGACCGGCTTCTTCGCGCAGAGCGGGCGCCTCGACCCCGCCGAGATCGCCGAGCCGGTGCCGATCGACCGGCGCCAGACCTTCACCGGCAATTCCGTCCTGCGCGGCCAGGATCCCGACCGCCGTGGCTGAGGAGTGCGAATCGATGCATCGGACCCGACCCCTCGTCGCGGCCTGCGCCGGCCTCGCATTGACCGCAATGGCCCCCACCCAGGACTTGCCGCGCAGCGTGCGGCCGCGCGTGCTGTTCCTGACGCACTCGGCCGGCTTCACGCACGCCGTCGTCGAGCGCGTCGAGCGCGGCAAGCTGGCGATCGCCGAGCGCGAGCTGCGGCGCGCGGCCGGTGAGCACTTCGACGTCGTCGCGTCGCAGGACTGCGGCGAGCTCGCTCCCGAGCGCCTCGCGAGCTACGACGCGGTGCTGTTCTACACGACCGGCGAGCTGCCGATCCCGCGCGAGCACGCCGAGCACCTGGTCGAGTGGGTGCGCCAGGGTGGAGCGTTCTGCGGGGTGCACTCGGCGACCGACACGTTCTACGACGTGCCCGCCTACGGCGAGATGATCGGCGGCCGGTTCGACGGCCACCCGTGGAACCAGCGGGTCGGTGTGCGCGTGGAGCGGCCCGACCACCCGATCGTCGCCCACCTCGGCGACCGCTTCGAGACCCACGACGAGATCTACCAGTTCCGCGACTGGCAGCGCGACGCGGGCGACGTGCTGCTGAGCCTCGACCCGGCGAGCGTCGACATCGAGCGCGGCAAGCGCGCCGACCACGACTACGCACTCGCGTGGTGCCGGACCTTCGGCGCGGGCCGCGTGTTCTACGACGCGCGCGGCCACGGCGCCGCGACGTGGGCCGACCGCGGGTTCCTGCGCACGCTGCTGCAGGGGCTGCGCTGGACGCTCGACGCGGGCGACCGCTTCGCCAGTCCGCCCGACGGTGCCGTCCGACTGTTCGACGGCGAGTCGACCGCCGCGTGGCAGCAGCCGGACGGGGCGCCGATCCGCTGGGCGGTCGCCGACGGCGCGCTCGTCGTCGAACCGGGCAAGGGCAGCATCCAGACGCTCGACAGCTTCACCGACTTCGTGCTGCACGTGGGCTTCCGGGTGCCGCACGACGACCGCCAGGGCCAGTCCCGCGGCAACAGCGGCGTCTATCTGCAGCGGCGCTACGAGGTCCAGATCCTCGACAGCGCGGGCCGGCCGCCGGAGATCGACGGCTGCGGCGCACTCTACCGCCAGCGCCCGCCCGACGTGTGCTGCGCCCGCGAGCCCGGCACCTGGCAGGACTACTGGATCCGGTTCCGCGGCGCGCGCTTCGCAGCGGACGGCACGAAGTCCGCCAATGCGCGCATCAGCGTGTGGTGGAACGGCGTGCTCGTGCACGACGACGTCGAGCTGACCGCGAAGACCGGCGCCGGCTGGCGGGAGGGGCCCGAGCCGGGCCCACTCCTGCTGCAGGACCACGGCAGCGCGGTGGCGTTCCGCGACGTCTGGATCCTGCCGCTGTGATGCGCGGCACCGCGGCGTCGCGCGGTCAGCGGTAGTCCTCCTTGCGGATCCCGTAGGTCCGGAGCTTGTCGTAGAGCGAGCGCGGATCCATGCCGAGCCGCTCGGCGGCGTGGCCGATCCGACCGTGCGTCTCGGCCAGGAGCCGCTGCAGGTAGAGCTTCTCGAACGCGGCGTTCCAGGCGTGCCGCGCCTCGCGGAACGGCATCTCGAACCACTCGTCCGGCAGCCGCGCGAACGGCTCGGCGACGTGGTCCGACATCAGCCCGGCGTGCTCCTGGCGTAGCACGTCGGCGACCGCGTCCGGCAGGTCACCGAGCTCGATCGTGTCGGAATCGCACATCAGCACGGCGCGCTCGACGACGTTGGCGAGCTCGCGGACGTTGCCGGGCCACGGGTAGCGACGGAGCGCGCGCATCGCCGCCGGGCCGACCGCCCGCACCGGCGCGTGGAGGTCGCGGGCGGCACGATGCAGGAACGCCTCCACCAGGATCGGCACGTCCTCGGGTCGCTCGCGCAGCGGCGGGATCGTCAACGTGACGACGCTGATCCGGTAGTAGAGGTCGGCGCGGAAGCGGCCCTCGGCCATGTCGCTCGCGAGGTCGCGGTGCGTCGCGGCGATCACACGCACGTCGACCGGCACGACGCGCTCGCCGCCGACGCGGCGGATCGACCGCTCCTGCAGCACGTGCAGCAGCTTGACCTGCAGCGGCGGCGGCATCTCGCCGATCTCGTCGAGCAGGATCGTGCCGCCGTCGGCCAGCTCGAAGTAGCCGCGATGGACGCGCTCCGCTCCGGTGAACGCACCGCGCTCGTGGCCGAACAGCTCCGACTCGAGCAGCGACTCCGGGATCGCTCCGCAGTTGACGACCACCATGGGGCGTTCGCCGCGCCCGCCCTCCGCGTGGATGGCGCTCGCGAGCCGCTCCTTGCCGACGCCGGTCTCGCCGAGGATCAGCACGGTGGCCCGCGATTGCGCGACGCGCCGGGCGGTGTCCACGAGGCGGCGGCCGAGTGCGCTGGCGGTCACGAAGTCGCCGAAGCACAGGGCGGGCGAGACGCCGCCGCGGCCGCCGGCGATCTCGCACAGCACGCGATCGAGCTCCGCGAGCCCCCCGCGCACATCGACGATCCGCAGCGGTCCGCCGTCGGGACGGCGCAGCGCTTCGAGCCGCGCCGCATCGGCGTCGCCGTGCGCAACGAGCATGATCATCCACGCCGGGGTGCCGCGCCCGGTCTGCAGGTGTGCGAGTGCGTCGGCAGCGGCCGCCCCGTGCTCGGCGACCAGCACGTCCCCGTCGCCGCCCCCCTGCGCCGGCATGGACGCCCCACCGTCGAACTCCGCACAGTCGAACCCACGGCGCTCCGCAAGCTCGCGCAGCCGCGACCGGAGGGTCGCATCGGACACCGACAACCAGACGCACACCATCGGAACGCCTCGCCTCACTTCCCGGCCGTCCACTCCACCGACGGAGCTCGGCGACCGCGCGCCGGCCGCACCGCGAACCCGAAGCGCATGACGAGTTCGCCCGAGCGTAGCAGCCCGCGGGCCGCCGATCCCTCCGGCGCGACCCTGAGGCGAGGACCGGCCAGGCGGGCGGCACGACGGTTGCCCCGACCCGTGCCACCCGAATCGCGTCGCATTCCCTGTCCCGCCCTCCGAGGCCCCGTGCCATGCCGACCGCACCACGCACCACCACCCGGCACGGTGAACGGCGCGGCGACCCCGAACTCGAGGTCGCGCGCCGCATCGCTACCGACCCCACCGTCCCGACCGCCGACCGTGCGCTGGCGCTGCTCGACCTGCTCGACGCGCGAGTCGGGAACACTCCGTTGGTCCGCGCGCCCGCGCTCGAGGATGCGACCGGGATCGGGCAGCTGCTGCTGAAGCTCGAGGGCCACAATCCGGGCGACTCGCACACGGGTCGCGTCGCGGGCGCGATGGCGATCGACGCGCTGCGCCACGGCTTCGACACGCTCGCGGCCGCCGCCGAGGACGCCTACGGGGCGGCGCTGTGCAGCGTCGCGGACTGGTGTGGGCTGCGCGTCGTGCTGCACGTGCCGGCCGAGGCGGACGCAGCGTGGCACCGCGAGGTCACCGCCCGGGGCGGTGCGCTGCTGCGCGTCGGCGGCGGCATCGACAATGCCGCAGCGCAGGCGCGCCAATGGGCGCAGCGCCCCGGTGTCTACGACGCCACGCTCGACGGCACGCGGGTCGATCTCCAGCTCGACGCCTGCGCGCGGATCGCGGAGGAGCTCTGCACCACGCTCGGGGACGCACCGGCGATCATCGCCGGGCCGCTGACGACGAGGGGCCTCCTGCTCGCCGGCATCCACCGCGGCTTCCGCAGTCTGCGGCGGCGGGGCCGGATCGGCAGGCTGCCGCGGATCGTCGTCGGGCGCGCCGGCGGAGCGCCCGCCACCGATGCGGTCCCGCGGCGGCTCGCCACCGCACTCGACGAGAGCGGTGGCTGCCTGCGCGAGCTGTCCCCGCACGCGTTGGGCGAGGCGGTGCGCGCACTGCGCGATACGGGTGCCGAAGCCGTCAGCGCATTGGGAGCCGCGGGCCTCGCCGCGGTCGTCGACCTCCACCGGGAAAACCCGTGTGGCACCGATCGCCACGTGATCGTGCTGGGCGACCGCGTGGCGTGATCGCCTCCTGATCCGCGGACGTGATCGGGTGTCGGGACTCGGACACGCCGTCGGAATCGGATGCCGGGCATCCGAACGATCGCCCCGTCTCGGCGTCCGAATGCACCCGATGCGGCAACCACGCGGGCGGCACGGGCATTGATGGTGGCGGCTCGACGTGGGGTGGACGCTCCCCCCTCCGCGCGCCGCGGAACATCCCGTAGCCGGGCGCGTCGTTTCTCGGAAGGCTCTCTGAACGTCTCGAGCCATGATACCCATCTTCACGCAGCTGGCCCTCGCTGCGCTGTCGGCAATGCCGAACGGCGGTGAGCCGGCCAATCTCAACGCCTACTACGAGACCGCTCGCGGTGGCCTCCAGCTCACCGCCGAGCTGTCCGGCGCGACCGGCCCCGTCTTCGTGCTGCTGGCACGCACCCACCCGGCCGACCCGAATCCGGCGTTCATCGACTTCTATCCGCTCGACCAGACCGGATACGGTCGTGCACGGCTGTTCGTCCCGGGCTCGCTCATCGCGGATCTGAACCGCCTCGGCGTGAAGATCTACCTGTCGAGCGCCTACCTGGACGCCGCCGGCATCGTCGAGACGTCGCCCGCCGACCTGGCGCTCGGCGCGTCGCTGGCCACGACGAAGCTCGACTTCAACTGCACGATCGGCAGCGACGCCACGATGGTGGCGGGCCGCGTGATCCATGCGCAATGGCACGACATCGGGATGATGGTCGAGGCGGTCAACAACCGACCGACCGGTCCGCAGCTGCCGATCCTGTTCGACACCGCGCACCCGACCGGAGGCGACTGGGACCTGATGACGCCGAATCCGGCCGCCTACAACAACACGGTCCCGTACGGCAAGGTGCTGATCATCGCCGAGAACTCGATCGACGCCAATGGTGACGGGCTGATCGACGATCCCGACGACGAGGCCGCCGGCGGCTGCCTGCGCTTCGACTTCGCGCACCCCGCGACGATCTCGTCGGTCACGCTCATCGACGTCGACGAGCCGCCCGGCACCGAGCTGCGCTTCTTCCGCAACGGCAACCTGACGGTGCCCGACGAGACCATCCCGATCGTCTCGCTCGGCGACGGCAGCGTGCAGACCGTGACGTTCATGGAGGAGGGAATCGACCGCTTCGAGGTCTACCTCCGCGGCTCCGGCGCGCTCGCCGGCGTCGACGTCTCCACCTGCCCGACGCTGCTCGCGTTCGACGAGACGTCGACGGGCGTGCCGCGCAATCTGCCGGCCGGCACCTGGATGCAGAACCAGATCACCGACATGCCGGTCGCGATCCAGGCGACGAACAACGTCCTGACGCACCCGCAGAAGGGCATCCTGTTCGACACCGCGAACCCGACCGGCGGTGACTGGGACCTGCTGACGCCGAATCCCAACGCCTGGGGCAACACCGAGCCGCTCGGCATGGTGCTGATCGTCGCCGAGAACGATATCGACCTGAACGGCGACGGGCTGGTCGACGATCCGGACGACGAGGAGTTCGGTGGCACGCTGACGGTCGAGTGGCCGTACGACGTGTTCTTCCACTCGGCCTACGTGCTCGACATCGACAGCAACGAGGTGACCTGGCTGCGGCTGTACGACGCGGCGGGCCTCCAGATCAGCGCCACACGGATCTTCCCGATGGGCGACGGCAGCGTGCAGCTGATCCAGCCCGACGTCGCGCACGTCCGGCGCCTCGTCCTCGAGCTCGGCGGCTCCGGCGCGCTCGGCAAGATGCTGTTCTGCGCCGAGTGACCCTCGCGACGGTCCCCGGGCAGACCCCGGGGACCTCGGCGCGACCGCCGCGTGCGCACCTGAACGACGGCCCACTCGATGGACGCGCACGCGCGCGGATTTTCCCGCTGCCAGGGGCCCTCTCCGCACCTTGACACCCGGCGCCGTCCCCGGTGTCGTGGCGCTCGGAACCTCGGGAAAGCCCCTGGGTTCTGGCCATCGGGCCGCAGTCTCCCTGAGCGGCCTCGTCGACTCGTCTCACGACATGATCCCCCTCATCACGCATCTGGCGCTGTGCGCCCTAGCCCCCGCGCCGCAGGTCAGTCAGCCCGCGACGCTCAACGCCTACTACGAGACCGATCGCGCCGGTCTCCGTCTGACCGCGGAGATCAGCGGCGCCACCGGTCCGGCCTTCGCGCTGCTGGCGCGGACCGACACCGAGACGGCGCGCCCCTCGATCGTCGCGATCGCGCAGCTCGACGCGAACGGCTACGGCCGCGTGCGCGTGGCGTTCCCGATCCAGGTCGTCGCCCAGCTGCGCGCCGAGAACCGCACGATCGAGCTGTTCGGCGTCTACGTCAACGGCACCGATCTCGTCGAGACGCCACGCTCGTCCTTCAGCATCGGCGCGACGCCGACGACCAGCCTGCTCGACTTCGACTACACGATCGGCGACGACTCCGAGATGGTCGCCGGCCGCATCCTCTCGAACCAATGGCAGGACATCGGCCTCGCGATCACCGCGGACAACACGCGCGTCGGCGGCCCCGACCTGCCGATCCTGTTCGACTCGGCGAACCCGACCGGCGGCGACTTCGACCTCCGGACGCCGAATCCGTCCGGCTACAACAACACCGTCGCGCTCGGCAAGCTGCTGATCATCGCCGAGAACAGCATCGACGCGAACAACGACGGCCTGATCGACGATCCGGACGACGAGGCCCTCGGCGGTAGCCTGATCTTCGACTTCGACAATCCGGCCACCATCTCGTCCGTGACGCTGGTCGACGTCGACGAGAGCCCGGGCACCGAGCTGCGCTTCTACCGCAACGGCAACCTGACGGTGCCCGACGAGACCATCGCGATCGCGTCGCTCGGCGACGGCAGCGTGCAGACCGTCACGTTCATGGAGGAGGGCGTCGACCGGTTCGAGGTCTTCCTGCAGGGTTCGGGCGCGGTCGCCGACCTGACGATCGACACCTGCCCGACGCAGCTGAGCTTCGACGAGACGTCGACCGGCGTTCCGTGGGGCCTCCCGGCCGGCACCTGGATGCGCGACCAGCTCAACGGCATGGGCGTCACGATCTCGGCGACCAACAACACGCCGGGCCACCCGAACAAGGCGATCCTGTTCGACACCCTGAACCCGACCGGCGGCGACTGGGACCTCCGCACGCCGAACCCGTCGGCGCCGGGCAACACCGAGCCGCTCGGCTTCGTGCTGATCATCGCCGAGAACGACATCGACCTGAACGGCGACGGGCTCGTCGACGATCCGGACGACGAGGCCGGCGGCGGCACCCTGCGCATCACGTGGGACTACGACGTGACGTTCCTGTCGACGCGCGTCCTCGACGTCGACGGCGGCGAGATCGACTACCTGCGGCTGTTCGACGCGATGGGCAACGAGATCAGCACGACGCTGATCCCGGACGCCCCGGACGGTGCCGTGCAGCGGATCACGCCGAGCCCGACCGGCGTCAGTGGCGTCCGCACCGCCGTGCTGGAGCTCGGTGGCTCGGGTGCGCTGACGCGCATCCGCTTCTGCCCGGACCCGGCGCGCTGATCGACGACGGCCGCCGCGCTACGAGTCAATCACCGAAGCGCGCGAGCTCGGCCGCGGTCCAGGGCTGACCGCGGCCGCGCTCTGTGGCGCGCACGCCGGCCACGTCGGCCGGCGTCACCGGCTCGGCGACGTGGTCCCAGCCGCGGCGCACGTAGGTCAGGACCGCGGCGAGCTCGTCGTCGCTGAGCCGACCGTGGTCGGGCATCAGCGGGAACTCGTAGCGCTCCCCGGCCACCTCGATCGGCCCGGTCAGACCGTGCAGGACGATGCGCGCCAGCCGCTCCGGCGCGCCGAGCACCCATTCGGAGCCCCGCAGTGGCGGAGCGAGCCCGCCGAGGCCGGCGCCATCGGGCTGGTGGCATTGCGCGCAGTGGGCCACGAACAGCCCGCGCCCCTGCTCGAACCTCCGCGTCTCGACCGCATCGAGCGGCCGCACCTGGGCCGCCTCGCCCCAGACGATCGCCTCGCGCAACCGCTCGACCTGCTGCCGGCCCTCGGCACCGACGCGCGCGGCGATGCGATCGACGACGACCGGATCGCCGCGCAGCTCGACCGGTCGGGTGCCGCGCCGCGGCAGTGCCGCGACGATACCGGCGAGCGCGAGATCCGCGACTGCGCCGAGCTCCGGATCGGCGGCGACCTCGAGGAGCTCGAGCCGCACGCTCGGATCCGCGACCGCGAACCCGGCCTGCGCGAGGCGCTGGCACGCGCCGCGCTGCTCGCGGCCCGCATCGCGCCACGCCGGATCGAACGCCACCGCGCGCAGGAACCGCGCCTCCGACCCGGCGAGACCCGCGAGCACCGCGTCGCGCAGCACGGCGTCCGCGGCGTCGGTGCACAGCATCGCACGCAGCTCGGCCTCCGCCGCGATCCGAGCCCCCGGATCCGCGTGCGACACGGCGCCCAGCGTGAACGCCATCTGCATCCGCACGCGCGCTGCGGGCTCCACCGCCCGAGCGAGCGCGAGAAGGCGGCCCAGCAGGATGTCGTCGCGCCCCGCCACCGCGACGCGCGGCTCGGCGAGGCGCCAGCCGTGCTCGCGCAGCGCCACGTCGCGGTCGACCAGGGCCACGAACAGCGAGGCACGATCGAGCGCGTCGAGCGCATCGAGGGTCCACAGTGCCGTCACTCGCGCGCTCGCGGCGGCGGTCCGGTCGCCGGCGAGCCGTCGCAACGAGGGCCCGGCGTCGCGCAGCCCGCGACGGACGAGCTCCCGCTGCGCGAGATCGCGCACCGTTCCATTGTCTCCTGCCAGCGCCTCGACGAGGCGCTGCGGCGCGGCGTCCGACAGATCCGGCCACGCGACGACGCGCGTCTGCGGCAGGTCGGCCGGCACGACCCGCCAGATGCGCCCGCAATGGATCGGTCCCGCGAGGCCACGATCCTCGACCTGCCGGCGCAGGTAGGTCGTCAGGTAGTTGCGGTGCTGGATCAAGCCGCGGTACATGTCGACGACGTACAGTCCCCCGTCCGGCCCCGTCGTCGCACTGACCGGCCGGAACCGCTCGTCCTGCGACGCCCAGAACTCCCGCTCGCCGTCGCACGCGTTGCGGCCGACGAACCGGGTGCCCTCCGCCGTCACGCGCTCGCGCCGCACCACGTGGGCAGCGGGCTCCGGGATCAGCACGTCCCCGCGCAGCTCCGGCATCAGCTCGCCGCGGTAGACGCCGGGTCCGCACACCGCCGTGAAGGTACGGAGCCGGCCGTCGTCGCGCAGCGTGCCGTCCTTGTAGCCGCGGTTGACGCCCGGGGTGATGCGGTCGGGCCAGACCGTCTGGTCGGCGCCGACGCGCTGATCGGCGAACGCCGGCCGTGCGAGGCCGCGGTGCCGCGCCGCGTAGTGCGGCGGCGCGAAGTGGCCACGGAGGTGGTCGCTGTTCGTGTTGAAGAACCAGGTGCCGAGATCGTCGCGCGTCAGCCCCCACTGACCGCCGAACGCGACCGGCTCCCACACCCAGACCGAGCCGTCGTAGCGCGCGCGACGGTCGTAGCGCGCCACGTGGATCCAGCCGTCGATGCCGAACAACGGCGTGTTGGCGGCATGCTCCGGATCGCTGAAGCCGTTCGGAAATTCGCCGCCGATCGCCTCGCGCTCGTCGCACGCGAGGTCGCCGTCGCGGTCGCGACAGTGCCAGAAGCGCGGCGGCGCGAGCACGAGCGCCTCACCGCCGCCGAGCGGTAGCACGGCGCGCGGCAGGGCGAGGCCGTCGAGGAACACCGTCCGGTGGTCCATCGTGCCGTCGCGGTCGCGGTCCTCGAGCACGACGATGCGGCCGTTCGGCTCGCTCTCGCCCTCGCCGTCGGCATTCGGCATGAAGCCGCGCATCTCGACGACCCACAGCCGCGAGGCCGCGTCGAACGCGATCGCGACCGGATCCTCGACCAGCGGCTCCGCCGCGACCAGCTCGATCCGGTAGCCGGGCTCGATCCGGAACGAAGCGAGCGCCTCGGCGGGCGTCCGCACCGGTGCCGGCGGGATCTGCATCCACGCCGGCGGCGCGGCCTGCACCGTCCCGGGATCGTCCTTCGCGTCGCCGGCCTGCGCGCGCGTAGCGGCGGCCAGCAGGAGGAGCACGAGAGCTGCACGGCACATCGGCGCGGACCATAGCAGACCCGCGACGTCCGCTCGACCGGCGAGGCGGACGGTCCGCGGCCGGCCGCCTCAGCCGTCGAGTGCGATCCGGCGTCCCTCGGCGGCCGCCACGTAGGCGGCGTAGACGACCCTGACGACGTCCCGGCCGAGCGCGCCGTCCGCGCGTGCAGCGCACCCGCTCGCGACCGCGGCGACGAAGTCTGCGCACATCGCGAGATGCCCCGAGGTCCAGTCCTCGTCGGGGATCGGAGTCGTCCAGCCAGCGCCGGAGTCGATCTTCTCCATCACGTAGGCGTCGCCGAACACGGCCGCGTCCGGCGCGTATGTCTCGAGCAGGTCGTTGGGGCTCAGATTGCACCGGTAGCGCGCATTGCTCGCCTGGATCTCGAGCCGGCTCTCCATGCCACCGAGCGTCGTGTCGGCACCCCAGGCCACACCGCGCGATCCGTCGGAGAACTCGATCGACACCGTGCCCCAGTTCTCGACGTCGACCCAGCCGCGCGCGACGTGCGCGCGCGGCTCGGTATCGAGCGACGCGATGCGCGACAGGTCGGCGACATCGGCGACCACCGCGACCGGCGCGATCGCCGTACCGTGTCGGCGCAGCCCCTCCTCGCGCTTCAGCCACAGCATCGCGCCGATCGGGTGCGCGCCGAGCCGCAGCAGTGCGCCGCCGCCGGTGTGGCGCCAGCGCTTCGAGTAAGGGGAGTGCGAGCCCTTGTGGCTCTCGCCGCCACGCATGTCGAGGATCGTGCCGCCGGCCGTCGCGAGCAGGCTCGCGGCCTTGCCGACCGCCGGTGCGTAGACCCAGTTCTCGCCGTACATCAGCTGCACGCCCGCCGCCGCGCAGGCGGAGACCATCGCGTCCGCTTCGGCGGCGGCGAGCCGCAGCATCGCACGCCGGTCGCGGCCCGACACGTCGGCGTCGGCAGCCCCGCGGTCGAGGTCCTGACCGACGTAGGCGGTCAGGGGCTTGGTGCAGACGACGTGCTTGCCGGCCGCCGCCGCGCGCTCGGTGAGCGGCCGGTGCAGGTCGTTCGGCACGCACAGGTCGACGAGCGCAACGTCCTCGCGCGCGCACAGCGCGTCGACCGAGTCGCACACCGCGTCGACCCCGAAGCGCGCGGCGAACCGCTCCGCGCGCTCGCGGGTGCGCGACGCGATCGCCCGCAGCCGTGCGCGGCCACCGAGCGCCCCGTAGCAGCGCGCGCGGGTCTCCGCGATGAACCCGGCGCCGACGATGCCGACGCCGACCGGTGACTCGTTGCGACCGACCATGCCCCGAGTCGACCCGCCGCGCGCGCCGAAGTCCATCCTGCGCGGCAGCTTCGCTTCGCCCGGCGCCGCGGTATCGTGCTCCGCTCGAATCCCCGATGACGACGACCCAGGCGGAGCTCGACCGGGAGGTGGCGCGGCGGCGCACCTTCGCGATCATCTCGCACCCAGACGCGGGCAAGACCACGCTGACGGAGAAGCTCCTGCTGTACGGCGGCGCGATCCAGAAGGCCGGCTCCGTCAAGGCGAAGCAGGGCGGCGGGCACGCGACCTCCGACTGGATGGACCTCGAGAAGAAGCGCGGCATCTCCATCACCAGCTCGGCGCTGCAGTTCGAATACGAGGGTCACTGCATCAACCTGCTCGACACCCCCGGCCACCAGGACTTCTCCGAGGACACCTACCGCACGCTGGTCGCCGCCGACTGCGCGCTGATGCTGATCGACGGCGCGAAGGGCGTCGAGCCGCAGACGATCAAGCTGTTCAAGGTCTGCAGGGAGCGCGGGATACCGATCGTCACCGTCGTCAACAAGATGGACCGCCCGGCGCGCGAGCCACTCGACCTGATGGACGAGGTCGAGAAGCTCCTGGGGCTGACGGTCGTTCCGCTCACCTGGCCGATCGGCTCGGGCGCGTCGTTCCTCGGCGTCTACGAGCTCGCGTCCCGGAAGGTGCACCTGTACGACCGCACCGAGCACAACGCGCACCGCTCGAACGTCCAGGTCACCGGCCCCGACGACGCGCTGCTCACCGCGCGCCTCGGGGCGGATGCACACCACAAGCTGATCGAGGACCTCCAGCTGTGTGAGGAAGCGATCGAGCCGTTCGACGTCGGCCGCTTCCGGCGCGGTGAGCAATCGCCGATGTTCTTCGCCTCCGCATTGACGAACTTCGGCGTCGAGAACCTGCTGCAGCACTTCATCCGGCTGAGCCCGCCGCCCGGGCCATTGAAGACGATCGACGGCGAGATCCCCCCGGCCGCGCCGTTCTTCACCGGCTTCGTCTACAAGATCGCCGCGAACATGGACAAGCAGCACCGCGACCGCATCGCGTTCCTGCGCGTCACGTCGGGGCGCTTCGAACGCGGCATGAGCGCGAGCCACGTGCGGCTGGGCCGCGAGGTGCGCATGTCGCACCCCCATCGCTTCTTCGGCCAGGAGCGCGTGTCGATCGAGGAGGCGTGGCCCGGCGACGTGATCGGCCTGATCAATCCGGGCCTGTTCCGGGTCGGCGACGTGCTGTCCGCGGGCCCGAAGGTCGAGGTGCGCAACTTCCCCCGCTTCGCGCCGGAGATCTTCGCGCAGGTGCGGCCGCGCGAGCCGTCGATGAGCAAGGGCTTCAACAAGGGCCTGCACCAGCTCGGCGAGGAGGGCGTCGTGCAGGTGTTCTGGCCGCGGACCGGCGCGCGCGAGCCGATCCTCGGCGCGGTCGGCGAGCTGCAGATCGACGTCTTCAAGCACCGCCTCGAGAGCGAGTACGGCGTCGAGATCGTCGTCGAGCGCAAGCCGTACGAGCGCTGCCGCTGGATGCGCGGCGTGACCGACGAGCTGTTGTCGCTGCTGCCGATGGTCGTCAACGACGAGTCGATGCGCCCGGTTGCGCTGTTCAAGAGCGAGTTCGAGATCCGCTACGCGCTCGAGCGCTACAAGGGCCTCGAGCTGCTCGACCATCCGCCGAGCGAAGAGGAGAAGTCCTGAGCCGGTGCTCCGACCTCGGTCCGCGGGCGCGCTCCGAATGCCGCTGAGCGCGGGGGCGTCGCCGCGCCCCGCTGCACCGCCCCGGATCGCGATCCGGATCCCGACGCCGCCGTGGTCGCAGGAGTCCGGAGCCGGGATCGCCGTGGCCCGGTCAGGCATCGCTCGGCAGTCGCGTTGCGATCGCCGGTTGGGCGCCGGAATCCGCCCGACCGTTCGCGCGGACCCGCTTCGGGCCCGGCGGGTCGGTTTGCCGGACCCGGACTCGTCCGTCACAATCCGGCGCCCCAGAGGGTCTCCGATGCGTGCGCTGCGCCCACTCTCCAGCATTCTCCTGCTCGCCGCGACGCTGCCCGCGCAACGCACGGTGATCGTCGACGTCAACAATGGTCCGGGTACCTGGCACACGACGCTGGCAGGTGCTCTCGCGAGCGTGCAGGACGGCGATCTGATCATCGTGCGGGCCGGCGACTACGTCGGAACGTCGGTCAGCACGCTGCACTCGTTCGCGCTGGTGGGCGAAGGTGGCCCTATCATCCGCCCGGCGCCCGCCACCGCGTCGACGCTGCGGATCACGCTCAGCAGCAACCTCCAGCACGTCGCGCTCCGCGGGCTGACGATCTACAGCGAGACGACCGGGCAATGGGCGCTCGACGTGCGCTCGAACTTCAACGGCTGGCCGGCGCCGACCGTGCACGTCGAGGACTGCACGATCCGGTCGCTGTCGACGCTCAACGATCAGGTCGGCCTGCAGGCGACCTCGGTGGGCCTGACGCTGCAGCGCTGCACGGCGAGCACCGTCCAGGTCATCGCGTCCGCGGTGTCGATCGTCGAGTCGACGCTGCAGGGCGCGGACGCGCGGATCACCACCGGTTTCGCGCAGCGACCGCTGACCGCCCTGGACGTGCTGCGCTCCCAGGTCTGGGTCTGCGACTCCACGCTGCGCGCGGGCGCGAGCATGGCGCTGAACGTGCAGCCCGCATCGGCACTCGCGATCGTCGACGAGATCTTTCGCCCGCCCTCGCACGTCGCGCTGTGCGGCACGACCACGGTGATCGCCGATCCGTCACCCGGCGCCGGCTGGCCCGCACCGCCGGTCGTCGTGAACTACACGAGCTGGCTGCCGTCGACCCCGACCCTCGACCACGAGCCGGGCGTGACGCTGGTGCCCGCCCCCGGTGGCGTGCTGTTCGGTCCCGCGATCGTCGTGGGCCAGCGCACGATCGCCTGGCTCGCCGCCGGCGCAGCGACGCCCGGCGCCAACCTGGAGCTGCGCGTCCACGGCGCGCCGGGCGACACCGCCGCGGCGGTGTTCGGACTCGCGACCTTCCCGCAGAGCGTGCTCGGTGCACCGGTGTTCCTGAACCTGGCGGGCGCGCTGACCGCCGGCATCGCCACGCTCCCGGGCAACGGCGAGAGCCTGTTCGCGGTGCCGGTGCCGAACCTGCCGGTGCTGCGCGGGCTGCTCGTCGCGGCGACCGGCGTCACCGCCGACGCGACCGGCGCGATCAGCCTGACCAACCCCGCCGCGGCGGTGCTCGACTGACGAACCGCACGGCGCCGCTCAGGAGCGCGCCGCGGTCTCCGCCGCGACCAGGGCGCCGACGTAACGGCGCACGCCGTCCTCGAGCGACGTGAACGGCGCGGTGTAGCCGGCCGCGCGCAGGCGCTCCATGCGCGCCTCGGTGAAGTACTGGTAGCGCGCGCGCAGGTGCTCCGGCGTGGGGACGAACTCGATGTCGACCGGCATAGCGAGTGCCGCGAAGGTCGCGTGCGCGAGGTCGAGGAACGTGCGCGCCCGGCCGGTGCCGAGATTGTAGATGCCGCGCCGCAACGGCGTCCGCAGGGCGAACCACAGCACGTCGACGACGTCGCCGACGAAGACGAAGTCGCGCGCCTGGTGCCCGTGTGCGACCCCGTCACGGTGGCTCATGAACAGACGCGCCCGGCCGGTCGTGCGGATGCGGTCGAAGGCCTGCAGCACGACGCTCGACATCCGCTCCTTGTGGCGCTCGCCGAACCCGTAGACGTTGAAGAACTTGAATCCCGACCACGCGGCAGGGGCGCGGCCGGCGCGCTCCTCGGCGAGCGCCCACAGATCGAAGCGCTGCTTGCTCCATCCGTAGGGATTGAGCGGCGCCAGCCGCGGCATGGTCGTCTCGTCGTCGTCGAAGCCGTGCTCGCCGCCACCGTAGGTCGCAGCGCTGCTCGCATAGACGAAGGGCACGCCGCGTTCGCGGGCGATCGCCCACAGCCGCTGGCTGTATTGGACATTGACGCGCTGCAGGTACGCCTCGTCGAGCTCCGTGGTGTCGGTGCACGCGCCGAGGTGCACGATACCGCCGAGCTCGAGCCCGGCGTCGATCCGCTCGAACAGACGGTCCCGGTCGACGATCTCACCGAACCGCACGCCGGTGTGCTCGGGCCGCTCGCGGAAGTGGCGCTCGGCATCGACGGACACGACCGCGCGACCGGCGCGGACGGCCGATTCGACGAAACGGGCGCCGATGAAACCGGCAGCGCCGGTGACGAGGAGCGGGGCGTCGGTCATGCTTCGGTGTCGGTCGCGCGGGAGGTCGGCCTGAGGGTAACCGAGGCTCCCGCCGCGATCAGCCGTCGCGCCGCGCGCCGGCCGGGTCGCTCCAGCCCTTGGCGCGCGCCTCCTCGAACAGGCGCTCGATCTGCGCGCGGGCCGGCGGGTGGTCGAGGACGTCGACGACGCGGTCGGACCGCACCGACAGCACGAATTCGTCCGGCTCCATCGGCTGGTCGAGCTCGAGGTGCTCGATCCGGACGTCGAGCAGCGGTTGGCCGGACCGCAGCTGCGTCATCCGCACGACCGCGCCATCGCCCTCGCGGACCAGCACGTCGACGCGGTCGGCGCCGAGCCCGAGCAGCTCCAGGTCCTCGCTCCGGCCGCCGCGGATCGGCCCGGCGACGACCCAGGCCCGGCGACCGTCGACGACCCGCGGCCCCTCGACCGTCAGCTCGAAGCGCTCGGCGAGATCCTCGAGCATCGCGCTGCCGAGCGGGCTCCGCGCGCGGCCGTCGTCGCCGCCGAGCGGGCCGCCGTCGTCGCCCAGCGCGCGGCTCGCCGAGTCGATGCGCGCCATGGTCGCGGCGTCCATCGACAGGAACACCTCGCCCTGGACCGGATCGCTCTCGCGCATCTGCATGCCGGCCGGCGTTCGCACCGTCTCGGTCGCGGCCCACATGCCCTCGCCGAACCGGATCGTCGTCCGCATGTGGATGTGCGTGTCGCCGAGCACGCGGAGCGAGCCGTCGGCCGAGAACCGCGAGCCGTCCGGCTGGACCCCCTCGGTGTGGATGTCCATCGACACCGTGCGCACCGCGTGCTCGCGGGCCTTCACGTAGCCGATCAGCGTGGCGAGGTCAGTGACGTCCTCCGCACGCGGCAGTGCCTGCTGCTGCCGTTCGAGCTCGGGGACGACCTGGGCTCGGGGGCCCGCCGCGAGCAACGCGGCGAGGGCGAGCGGGACGAGGGACGTGGACTTCGACACGGCGGGCTCCTGGACTCGATCGCACCGGGGCGGGCGCGGCGCGGCGCGCGCCACCGGGGCCGGGAAGAATGGGTGGGAAACGGCGCGGCCGGCGCAGGACTACTGGCGGTCGCCCCAGACTACCGGCTGGCGCCGATCCGGCGCGGTCGCAATCCTCGTGCCCTCGGGCAGTCGCCTTCCTGAGGCCAGCCATGACCACAGTTCGCTCGCCATCGCCATCCGCCGTCCTGCTCGCAGCACTCGCCCTGGTGACGACCGCCGCCGCCGACGAGGTGCGCCTCGCCGACGGCCGCGTTTTGTACGGCGCCGCGCAGCAGCGCGGGGACGTCGTCGTCGTCGAGACCACCGACGGCACCGTGCGCGTCGCTGCCGACCAGGTCGTCCGCATCCGCGACGACGCCGAGCTCGGCGCCGAGCTCGACGGCCTGGAGCAGCGCTACGGCTCGTCACCGCTCGCGCACCTGGAGCTGGCGCGGCTCGCCTGGCGCTACCGGCTGAGCGACCGGATGTGGCGCTACCTCGAGCTGGCGGACGCCACGCTGCCGGCGACCGGCAGCCTGCGCGACCGACTCACCGACACGCTCGGCGAGCTCGACGACGAGCTGCTGCCGACGTTCCAGCGCCGCGCACCTGCCGAGCGGCGCATCACCGAGCTCCTGTACCGGGCCCGGCCGGGCGTCGGCAGCGCGCGCATCGCCGCGATCGAGGCCGTGCTCGCGCGCATCGACGATCCGCGCACCGCCGAGCTGCTCGCCGAGCAGGCGCGCGAGGCGCCGAGCAGCCTGCGGCGCCGCACCGCCCTGCGCGCGCTGCAGGCCCGCGACGGCGAGACCGCCGAGCCGTTCGTCTGGCTGACGGCGATCGTCGATCCGGACGCCGGTGTGCGCACCGACGTCGTGCAGCGCACCGTCGAACAGGGCCGCGCCGGCGCTGCCGCGAGCTACCTGGCGCGGGGTCTCGAGCACGACGACGGCCGCGTGATGATGCGCACCGCGGACGTGCTCGGCGCGCTCCGCCACCCTGCGGCCCTCGCGCCGCTGGTCGCCGCCGGCCCGCGCGCCGCCGCAGCGAGCCTGCCGGGCGGCTCCGTGCGCGGCCACGTCGCCTTCCTGAACCAGCAGTCGTACGTGCGCGACTTCGACGTCGAGGTCGCGATGTCGTCGTTCGTCGCCGACCCGCAGGTCGACGTGCTGCAGAGCGGCGTCGTGCTCGACGTCACGGTGCACGCGGTGACCCTCTACCGCACGCATCTCGTCACCGGGCTGCGCCGCGCGATCGTCGCGATCGCCGGCGACGACCCCGGCGCCGACCCGGCGACGTGGAGCGCGTGGCTCGCCGCCCGCGAGGCCGCGGGCGGCGCCGCCGCCGCACCGGTGACCGGCGCGTCGGTCAGCGGGTCTTGAGGACCTGCACGCCCTGCTCGCGCTGCTGCTGCTGCAGCACGTTGTCCTCGAGCCACTGCACCTGGCGCGCGCGGTTCTCGTCGTTCATCCGGAAGTTGTTCTCCCAGGCGTCGAACTCGCGACCGCGCCGGGTCTGGCCCTCGACCTGCTGCTGCGGTCGCGCCTGCGGCACCGGCGCCGGCCGGAAGCGCTCCGGCTGGTGGATGCCGGTGCCGCGGAAGAACGCGAACTCGTCGCCGAGCCGCGCGAGCACGGTCGCCCGACCGACCACGTCGCCGGTCGCGAACACGCCGCGCAGGTCGGTGTCGCCGCTGCGGATGCGACCGTCGCCGGAGCCGACGACCTTGACGTGGACATCGCTCGCGAAGCTGCCGCCACGGCGCACGTTGACGCGCACGCGCCCGGCCGCCAGATCCTCCTGCACCTCGAGCGCGAGACTCGTGCGCAGCACCATGCCGCTGGCGATGCGGTCGCCGGCGCGCACGACGACCAGGTAGGCGCCCGGCTCGTCGACCGGCAGCTCGACGCGGCGCACATGGTCGACGAAGTCCTCGCCCTCGAGCGTCAGCCGCGCCGCGTGGTGCGGCCGGATGCCGTGCAGCATGACGTCACGGATGTCCGCGAGCGACTTGTGCAACAGGTAGAGCCGCATCAGATCGACGCGGTAGACCGACAGGTCGATGCGCTCGAGGTTCCGGTAGCGGAGCTGCAACGCTCCCTCCGCGGCGAGGTCGAGCGTCGTGACCTCGTCGAGCGCGAGGTCCTTGCGGCGGAAGTACTCGGCCGCCTCGCCCGCGTCGGCGAACGCATCGACGACGCGGTCGTACTCGGCGAGCGCCTGCGCGATCTCGCCGCGCGCGTGGTGGACCTGCCCCTCGAGGTAGATCGCGTGCTGGCGATTCTCGCTCGGGCCGCGTCCACCGCCGGGCCTGACGAAGGTCTCGGTCGCGACCCGCTGCAATGCGGCGAGCGCGGGCTGGGCTTCGCCGAGCGCGAAGCGCACGAAGCCGACCGTGTACAGGAACTCGTCCTCGAGCGTCGACTCCGGATAGCGCTGCAGCGCACCCTCGGCGATTGCCAGGGCGCCCGCGAGATCGCCCTTCTCGATCGCGGTGGTCGCCCAGCTGAACGACACCTCGGGCGCCAGCGGGTCGTCGGGATACAGCACCAGGAACTGCCGGAACGCGGCCATCGACCGCTGGTAGAGCCGCTCGCGGGCAGCCGCGACGTCGGGCTCGGCAGCCGTCGCCCGCACCTTGGCGGCGAGCAGCCCGAGCTTCTGCCCGACCCCGTAGAGGCTCTGGCGGATCGTGTTGAGGTCCGGGTAGGTCAGCAGCAGATCGCGCAGGAACGCGACCGCCTCGTCGGTCGCGCCGCGCTGCTCGAGCGTGGTCGCGACCTTCGCCTCCTCGAGGAACGACGCCTCCGCCGTCGCGCGGAACACGAGCACCGCCGACTCGAACTCGCCGAGCGCCACGTAGGCATCGCCGATCGCGAGGATGTCGCGGAACGGGATCACGAGGTCGGGGTGGCGGTCCTTCAGCTCCTCGAACCAGCGCACGACCTGCGCCGAATCGCCGGCCTGCATCGACACGAACAGCATCATGCGCGCGACGTCGCGCGCGATGGCCTCCTTCAGCGTGTAGCTCTTCGCGAGCTCGCCGAGCAGCTCACCGGCCCGCGCGCGGTCGCCGCGGTCGAACGCGGACTTGCCGATCGCGTACAGCTCGTCCGGCGTCATCCGGTAGACGTCGGGCACTTCGGCCTGGCGCCCGACGACCGCCAATGCACCCGGCTCGCTGCGGGCGACGCGGTCGGGTCGCAATGCGCCGTAGAGCTCGGCCGGCAACACGCGGTAGCCGCCCTCGAAGCGCCCGGCGAGCTCGTAGCGCAGCACGTCGATCCGAACCCCCTCGCGGTAGTAGGCGACGATCCGATCGGACAGCACCTCGACGTGCTGGAAGCCGCCCTGCACCGAGGCGCGCGCCACCGTGCAACCGGCCGGGATCGGCTCTTCGACGACCAGCGGCTCGGCGAGGCTCTCGTCGCGGACCGCGAAGCGGACCTCGGCGCGCACGACCTCACCGACGCGCACGGCCGTCGCGTCGTTGCTGAACCGCTCGGTCTCGCCGGTGACGACGTCGAAGCCGGGCGACACGCGCTTGCCGTCCTCGCGCAGGAAGTCCGGCCCGTAGTGGCGGACGACCTCGGCGAGCTCGCGATTGCGGTCCCCGGTGACGAAGCCGTCGGCGTAGCCGGTCAGCACCGCCGACCAGTGCACGCGCGCGCGGCCGCGCACGCGCACCGCGACGTCGTGTGCGGGCCGGCCCGCGAGGTCCGCGGCGCCGACGCTCACGACCTCGGTCGCGGCCTCCGCACGGCGCGCGACGGTGCGGACGACCTTGCCGTCGACCAGCACGTCGACGACCGCGTCGTCGGCCGCCGCGAACCCGCCGCCACCTGCGGCGCACAGCGCGGCGACGGCCGCCTCGTCCGCCTCGGCCGAGCCCCAGCTCGCGCCGCGGCGGTGCTCCTCGAGCCACGCGATCGCGCGCTGGGCCTGCGGACGGCTGGCGTCGCCCGCCGCCAGCAGCGCCTGCGCGATCAGCGCGACCTGCTCGACCGGCTCCGGCCCGGGGCTGGCGCTGCCGAGCAGGGCGCCGAGCGACTCACCCAGCGGCTCGGCGAGCTCACCGACGCGCCCGCCGCGGTCGTCGACGTGCCAGGCGAGCGCGAGGCGGGCGAGCTCCGCCGGCGTCAGCGAGCCGCGCCGGCGGTGCAGCGCGTTGAGCGCCTCGAAGCGCCCGCGGCCGGCTTCCGCCAGCGCGCGCCACGGCTCGATCGTCGCGCGCTCGTCGCGCACCGAGCGGAGTGCGGCGAGCAGCCAGTCGGCGGTGCGCGTCAGCGCCTCTTCGACGCCGTTGCTCCCGCGCGACCGCGCCGCCGCGAGCAGCCGCAGCGCCGCCGTGCTCGCGCGCAGGTCGCCGTCGCCACGACCGACCCAGGCGAACGAGCCGTCGCCACCCTGCACCGCGAGGAGCTGCGCGACCGCCGCGTCGACCGCGGCCTCGAGCCGCCCGACGTCGCTGCGCACCGGGCCGCCGACGCGCTCGGTGCGCGCCAGCACGTGCGCTGCCGCGAGACCGCGCAGCGCGACCGCCACGTTGGTGCGGTCGACGACCAGGCAGCGGCTCGGCCGCAGCCCCTCGCCGAGCGCCGCAGCGACCAGGCTCCGCGCCGGATCCGGGCCGATCTCGACGCGCAGGTCGAGGTCGCCGTAGCTGCGGCCCACCGGCAAGGCGAGCCGCGCGCGCGCCTCGCCGTCCGTCACGCCGGCCGCACCGGTGCGCTGCTCGGCGCCGAACGGCCGCACCGGGATCGTGCGGCGCGCCTCGCGCGCCGCGTCGCCCGTCGTCGCGAGCGCGACCTGCAGCTCGCCGGGTGGCGCCGCGGCGAGCTCGCGCGCCAGCGCGCGCTCCTCGCCGGCCGCGAGCCGCACCGACTCGCGCGCGGTGTCGGCGCCCACCGTCCAGGCGACGTCGAGCGCGGCACCCGTCGCGCCCCGCGCGTGCACGGCGCCGCGCAGCGACGTGCGATCGCCCTCGACCAGGAACGGCGGCACCTGCAGATCGACGACCACGGCCTCCGCCGTGCGCAGCTCGGCGCGCTGCTCGCCGACGTCGGTGGCGGTCGTGACGCCGCGCGCGACCAGCGACCAGCCGCCGGCGCGCGGCGGCATCGTCAGCTCGACCTCGGCACGGCCGTCCGCGCCGGTGCGCACCGCCGACAGCCACGCGCCATCGGACGCGAAGCGCACCCGCGGCAGCGCGTTGGGCAGCCGGATCAGCCCGAGCTCCCCGTCGCCGGCACCGATCGAGAACACGTCGAAGCCGACCGGCCCGAGAGTCTGCGCGAACAGCTGCTCCGGCCTGGCGCGGACGTCCCGCTGCGCCCACTGGCCGGCCGCCGCGTCGAGGCCGAGGAACCCGGCCTGCACCTGACGCCCGTCCGCGAGCATCGGGCCCTGGCCGCCCGGCCCCGCGGGCCCACCGGTCGCCGGACCCGGCGTGCTCGGGCCGGCCGGCCCGGGTGTCGCCGGACCGCTGCGGCCCGGCCGCCGGCCGCCGCCGCCACCGGCGACCGGCGCATTCTGCGCGTCGTTGCGCACGCCGGTGCCCATGAAGAAGTCGTCGCTGTTGGTGGCCGGCGCGCCGGGATCGCCGTGCGCCGCCGCCTCGGCGCGGCGCGCGTCCTCGGCGAGCAGCTCCTGCGGCACCTTGCTCGCCCCGGCGCTCATCGACCAGCCGGCGCTCGACGCGGTGCGGAACGCGGTCTCGCGGAGCTGCCCGAAGAAGTACGGGCCGATCGGCGGCGTCGCGTCGGGGAAGCTGCGCAGCAGCGCCTGATCGACCAGCGCGATCGCCACCTCGGCCGCGACCGGCCGACCGTCCGCCGTCAGCGTGCGGACCGGCAGCTTGACGGTCTCGCCCGGCCGCGCCGGCTCGCTCGGCGCGTCGATCTCGATGCGCAGGTCGCGCGACACCGTGAAGTCGCGCTGTGCCGTGCGCAGCTCGGTGCCGTCGACCAGCGCGAGCGCGAGACCGAAGTTCGGTGCGTGCTCGGTGGTGAGCGGCAACGCGAGCTCGCTCTCGCCGGGCGGGATTCGCAACACGGCGTGCGCGAGGATGCCGTCGGCCTGCAGCGTCCGCAGCGCGAGCCGCGGCCCCTCGCAGCGGCTGACGACGCGCACGCGCAGCGTCTCGCCGACGCGCGCGGACTCGCGATCGCTCAGCAGCCGCAGCTTGATCTCGTCGTCGTCGCCGGAGATCTGCACCGCGCACTCGGCGGTCACGAGCTGTCCGCGCCGGTCCTCGACCGCCACACGGATCACGTGCTCGCCCCCGCGCTCCGCCGCGAGGCCCGCGCGTCCCTGGCCGCGCTCGGCCGTCGTGCGCAGGCTCGCCTCGGCGACGCGCACCTCGGCGATGCCGCCCTTGCGCCGCTCGCGGCGGAACAGCTCGACGCGCACCGGCGCCGCGACCGGCTCGCCGCTGCGGTCCCTGACGGTCACCTCGGCGTCGAACGGCTCGCGCGCGAGGTAGACGTCGCGCAGCATCGCGACCTCGATCTGCAACGCGGTCGTCACGACCGGCACGAGCCGCATCGCCGAGCTCGCCTCGCCGGCGACGGTCGCCGCAAGGAATGCGATGGACTCCTCACGGAACTCCTCGGTCCCGAACTCGAAGCGCAGCTCGCCGGCGGCGTTCGTCGTGCCGCTGACGGTGTCGCTCTCGCCGTTCGGCCGGCGCGCCTCGATGCGCACCGCGCGGCCGACCGCCGGGTCGCCGTAGAAGTGCCGGACGACGACGCGCCCGGCGATCTTCTCACCGCGGAACACCACGCGCTGGTCGGTCTCGATGTCGACCGACAATGCCGGCAGCACGAAGTCGGCGACGGTGAAGCCCGCCGACCACGCCTGCCCGCCGCGTCCCTCGGCCGCGACGGTCGCGCGCCACCCGCCGAGCTCGGCGTCGGGCGACAGCGGGTACTCGAGCGCGAAGCTGCCGAAGTCGGACAGCTCGATCGCTTGATCGACGACCGCGCGTCCGCCCGGCGTCACGATGCGCAACCGGTACCTGCTGTCCGCACCCGGCAATGCATAGACCCCTCCGCGCACCTCGCGCACGATGCCCTTGAGCTGCACGACGTCGCCGGGCCGGTATGCCGGGCGGTCCGTGAACGTGTAGGCCTTCGGCGTCAGGCCCTCCGCGTAGCCGAGACCGTCGAGCCCGAGTGTGCCGGCGGCCGAGCCGCGGTCGTCGACCGCGAACGCGCTGAGCTGCGCGACGGTCTGCAGCTCCTTGCCGGTCCAGGTCCACACGCCGTCGTCACCGGTCCGGCCCTCGGCGACGATGCGCTGGCCGTCCGACACGACGACGCGCGCACCCGATGCCGGCGCGTCGCGCGCGAGGTCCTGCACGAACGCGAGCAGCTCGTGGCGCGACGTCTTGACGATCAGCGCGAGGTCCGTGACCAGCACCATCGTGGTGGTCTCCAGCTCCTTGTCGTCGACCTTGACGACGTAGCAGCCGGGCTCACCGAACCCGATCGGCACCTGCCGCTCGGTCTCGCGGAAGCGGATGAAGTCGTCGACACCGCTGTCGAACGTGCGGTCCGGCTCGATGACCTCGACATCGAGGCGGTCGACCGTGCCGGGCAGGTGCGTCGCGCGGAACCAGGTCTCGAGATCGAGCTTCCACACGCGCACGCGGACCTGCTCGATGTTGCGCGACGTCAGCACGAAGTGCGCCGTCTCACCGCTACGGAACGTGCGCGGCGTCTGCACGCGCATCGACTTCTGCTCGAGCCGCGCGATCCGCTGCTGCGCCTCTGGCTGGAACGGTCCCCAGGTCACCGCGCGGTAGGCGTCGAGCGCGCGCTGGTAGTCGAAGCGGTCGCGCTCGTGGATCTCGCCGATGCGCAGCTGCGCCTCCGACGACTCGTCGCGGCCCGGGTACTTCGATACGCAGCGGCCGTAGGCGGCGACCGCGTCGTCGTAGCGCTCCTGCGTGCGCAGCATGTCGCCGAGCACGACCAGGATGCGCGCATTGCGGCCGTCGAGCGGGTGCGCCGCCATGAACGCCTCGTACAGCCCGGCCGCGCCACCCCAGTCCTCGGCAATGCGCGCCGCCTCCGCACGCTGGAACTCGGCGTCGACGATCGCAGCCTGCACGCGGACCCAGTCCGAGTGCGACGGGTGCGCGGCGAGGTAGGTGCGCCAGGCGTCGATCGCCTCGGTCAGCCGCCCTTGCGCGAACAGCACGTCGCCGACCCGCGCGCGAGCGGTCGGCACCTCGTCGAGCACGTCGTCGCCGTGCTCGGCGAGGAAGCGGCGCAGCGCCTCGAGCCCCGCCTCGCTGCGGCCGCAGTGGAGCAACGACGCGGCGGCGAGGTAGTCGGCGATCCGCGCCTTGGGGTGGTCGGGGTGCTCGGTCGCGAAGGCACGCAATGCCGCGAGCGCACGGTCGAGCTGGTCGGGCGCGGGCTGTGGCACCCCGAACGACTGCACGATCTCCCAGCTGGCGTCCGCCGCCTCGGGGCTGTCGGGGGCGACCGCGATCAGGTCGCGGAACACGTCGCGCGCGGTCGACTGCGCCCCGAGCGCGAGCCGCGCCCGGCCGAGGCCGAGCATCGCGCGGAGGCGACCCTCGTCGCGCGACAGCTCCGCGACGAGCGGCTCGAATCGCCCGGCCGCCGACGGGTACTGGCCGGCGCGCAGCTCGGCTTCCGCCGCGAGCAGCCGGATGTTGCGGGCCTTCGCGTCGGCGAGCCCGAGGCCGACCGCCAGATCGTAGAAGCCGGCGGCGCGCGCGTACTGGGGCGGGTCCTCGGCGAGCGCCTTGTCGGCCAGGCCGAGGTAGGTCGCCGCGATCTCCTGCTTGCGCTCGGGGCCGGTCAGCCGCGCGATCTGCCGCCGGTAGACCTCCGCGGCCTCGCGGTGCCGCCCGCGCGCGGACAGCGCCTCGGCCTGCTGCAGCGCCGCCTTGTCGGCCCAGCGCGAGTCGGGGTGGTCGGCGCACAGCCGCTGGTAGGTCGCGACCGCGGCGTCGAGGTCGCCGGCGAGCCAGCGTGCCCGCCCGAGCAGCAGCAGCACGTCGTCCTGGCGGTCGGCCGGCGCGGCCTGCAGCGCCTGCTCCAGGAAGCCGACGGCCTGCTGATACTGCCGCGCGATCAGGGCGTTTTCGCCCTGCTCGAGCGGGTCGTCCAGCAGGACGGGCAGCGAGATCAGGGCGAGGGCGAGCACCGCCCACAGACTGCGGCGTGGCTTGTTCATGGCGAGGGTCGTCGGCTCGAGCGGGAGACCGCGCCGGACGTGCGATCGGCGGCGTGGTTCCCACCACGCTGCGAGTGTGCCCGGTGGCCGCGCCCGCTTCGTGCGGCGACTTTCCCGGGTGACCGGCGCAGGTCAGCGCGCCTGCGGGTCCCAGACGACGACCTGCTCGAGCGGCTTGCGCCGGCTCGCGACCGCGGGCACCCGGCAATCGTCGGCCGGGTAGCCGACGGGCACGAGCAGGAACGGCTTCTCGGTCGCGGGCCTGCCGAGCAGCTCGCGCAGGAAGCCCATCGGGCTCGGCGTGTGGGTCAGCGTCGCGAGGCCGGCGAGCTGCGCCGCGGCGAGGAACATGCCGGCGGCGAGGCCGACCGACTCCTTGACGTAGTAGACCTGGCCGCCGTCGTCGTCCTGGTAGAGCGCGAACACGACGACGAGCCACGGCGCGATCTCGAGGAACGGCTTGTCGGCATCGGTGCCGAGCGGTGCGAGATCGGCGAGCCAGGCATCGTTCGCACGCCGCTCGTAGAAGGTGCGCTCCTCCGCCTCGGCCGCCTGCCGGATGCGCCGCTTGAGCTCGGGATCGCCGACCACGACGAACCGCCACGGCTGCTTGTTCGCGCCGCTCGGCGCGGTCGTCGCGCAGCGGATCAGCCCCTCGATCACCGCGCGCGGCACCGGTCGATCGCTGAACTCACGCACGCTGCGACGCCGGCGCAACACGTCGTGCAGCTCGGCGAGGACCTGGACCGCGGGCCGGTCGGGAACGTAGCGGTCGGCGTGCGGCACGAGCTCGGGGGCATCCATCGCGCGCCATGCTATGGGGCTGGACCGGCGGCGCGGAAGCTCGCCAGGCGGGGCTCGCACGCGCGCCTGCGCGCAATAGAGTGCTGGAACACCCGAGCCCGACGCTCCATGGCGCGCGCGCGATGACGATCCCGACCACACGCGGGGCACGCGCGCGCCCGGTCGCGCCAGTGCTCGGGTGTTCCAGTCCTGGCGAAACGCAGCGCGCGGGCGCTGCTTTCCCCAAACCTCCACAGGATCCTCGCTCGGCGCGATCCGCCCGCCGACGAACCGCGTCATCCCGATGGCCCGCCGTGACCTGCGTCCGTCGACGAACCGTCCGCGAGGCGTGCGCGCGGTGCTCGTGGCCGCGGTCGGAGCCCTCCTCGCGGCCGCGCCGGCCGCGTGCGGCGGCGACCCGGTCACGCCCGCGGGCGTCACGCTGCGGCAGCTGACCGAGCGACTCGGCGACCCCGACGCCGGCCGGCGCAGCGCCGCGCTGGCCGCGCTCGGCGATTGCGGCAGCGCCGCCGACCCCGCGGTTCCGGCGGTCGAGCGGGTCCTGCGGGAGGACCCGCAGGCGAGCGTGCGCTCCGCCGCGGCGCGCTGCCTCGGCCGCATCGGCACGCGCGGCGCGCGCGACGCGCTGTTCGACGCCTGGCAGGGCGGCGGGCTCGCCGAGGGTGCGCGTGCCGAGCTGCTCACCGCGCTCGCCGAGCTCGAGCCGACCGAGCTGACCCGGCGACTGCTCGAGCGCGCGGCGGCGGCGCCGAGCGAGGTCGCAGCCGCGATCGAACGCGACCCGGTCTGGCAGCGGCTCCCCGACAGCCCCGAGCGCACCGCGCTGCTCGCGGAGCTCGCCACCGCCGCCGCGACCCTGCCCCCCGCCGCGGCGCGGCGCCTGGAGCTGGCGCTCGTGCAGCGCGCCACCGAGCTCGGCCCGCGCGCCGCCGCCCTGGTGCCGGCGATCGAGCGCGCCGCGGCGCCGGCACCCGAGCGCGCGCGGGCCTTGGCTGCGATCGGTGGAGCGGACGCGTTCGCCGCGCTGCGGCGCGCTGCCGCGGCGAGCGATCCCGACCGCCGCGGCGCGTGGCTCACCGTCGTCCCGGCGTTCCTCGGCGGACCCGCACCGGTCGACGCCGCGGAGCTGGCCGCGCTGCTCGCGACCGAGGCTTCCGCGCCCTCGCCCGCCGCGCCGCGCGGCGATGCCGTGACCGCACTCGGCGCGCTGTGTGCGCGCGCTCCCGAGGCGGTCGCCGTCGCGCTGCCGGCGCTGCTGGCCAGCGCGACCGAGCCCGACGCGCGCCTCGGTCGCCTCGCCGTCGAGGCGCTCGACGCCGCGCTGCGCTCGGCTCCCGACCGCCTGCGCAGCGCGTGCGATGCGCTGCTGCCGCGCGGTGACGCACCCTCGGCGACGCAGGTGCGCGCGGTCGAGCGGCTCGCGCGCCTCGCGCCGATCGACCCGCCCGCCGCACTGGCGGCGCTGCAGGACTGGCTCGCGGCACGCCCGGCAGCTCCGGCGGCGCTGCTCGACGCCGCGTGGCGCGTCGCACTGCCCGAGCCGGCCGGCATCGAGCTGGCGCTCGACCTGCTGCAGCGCCCAGCGCTGCCGGTTGGCGCGAGCCGCGCCCGCGACCTCGCCGCCGCGCTGCTGGCCCGGCCCGGCGGGCCCGACCGCGCTGCCGCGATCGTCGCGAGCACCGCCGCGGGCCTGCCCGTGCGCGCCGCATGCCTCGCCGCGCTGCTGCGCGACGCCCCCGCCGCTGCGCGCGTGCCGATCGGCATCGACGGTCGCGCGCGGGTCGCCCGGGTCGTCGCCGTCGGCGCCGACCTCGACACCGATCGGTTGCCCGCCGATGCGCTGTGCCTCTGCGTGGCAGCGAGCCCGCGCGCGCTCGGCGCCGTGGCGGCGCTGCGCGACCGCGGAATCGTCTGGCTCGCGGACGACGGTAGCGTCGCGGCGAGCCACGCCGCCGGCGCCGGACCCGCGGCACCGCCGACCCGACGTGCGCTGCTGCTGCCGGCCGGTGAGCCGGCGCCGCCGACGACGGCCCGGATCGCACTCGATGTCGACCTGCTGGACCGCGCCACGCGATGACCGACGCCCCACGCCGCCGGCTCTCGCAGCTCACCGAGCTGCTCGCCCTGTTCGTCGTCGCGCCGCTGCTGCTCTGGTTCGCGCGCCGCTACGGCGTGCACGTGCCGATCATCCCTGCAGTGCTGCTGCTCGGCTTCCTGGCCTGGACGCACCTGCGCGCGCAGCCCGACTTCGACCGCCGCGGGATGTGGCGCTGGCCGCGGGGACGGACCGCGTGGCGCCCGCTGCTGGTGCGCTTCGCGATCGGCGCCACGCTGCTGACCGCCTACGTCGCGCTGTGCGAGCCGGACCGCTTGCTGTCGTTCCCGCGGCGCCGCCCCGCGCTGTGGCTGCTGGTGATGTTCGGCTACCCGTGCCTGTCGGTGCTGCCGCAGGAGCTCGCCTACCGGGCCTTCTTCTTCCACCGCTACCGCGCGCTGCTCCCCGACGACCGCGCGCGCGTGCTCGCCTCGGCGCTGGCATTCGGCCACGTGCACGTCGTGTTCGGGCACTGGCAGTCGGTCGCGCTGTCGACGGTCGGCGGACTGCTGTTCAGCGCGAGCTACCTGCGAACCCGGTCGATCTGGTCGGCCTGGGCGGAGCACGCGCTGTACGGGTGCTGCCTGTTCACGGTCGGCCTGGGGAGCTGGTTCTACGGCGGCGCCGCGCTGGCGCCGTGATGCCACAGCGCCGATGCCGCGGGGAACTCAGCGCGCGTGAGACGATCGGTTCGACTCCCTGCCGCGGACTGGCCGATGCCGGTGGAGTGTCGTCGCCGACGCACAGACCGCGCGAGCTGCTCGCGCTCGAGGGGAGACGGGGTTCCCTCCGCAAGCTCGCGCAGTCGCTGCGCGACGAGGGTCACCGCGTCGATCTGGTGCACGCGCTCGACGAGCTGCGCGATGCCTTCTTCCACAGCGGCGGCCACGACGCGCTGCTGCTCGGGCCGGACCTGCCGGCCGGGCTGGCGCGCCGCGCCATCGACTGCCTGGCCGCGATCGACGACGCGCTGCGGATCCTCAGCTTCGGCCGCTGCGGGGCGGACAACGCGCGCGTGCGGCGGATCCACAGCTTCCACCCGTCGAGCCGCGCCGCGCTGGGGGCGGTCCTCGCGATGATCGCCGAGCGCGATCCCGACGATCCAGCGTGACCCGCGCGCCGCGCGAGCCACAGGGTTGCCGATGGAACATGGCGGCAGACCGGTGGTGGTCGGATCGGGGGCGGTGGTCGGCGTCGACGCCGTGCCGGTCCGCATCGAAGCGACGATGCAGGGCGAGCCGGGCGCTGCCCGGGTGCTCGGCTCCGTGGACAGCGTCGTGCGGGAGGCGTACCACCGCATCCTGTCGGCGTTCGCCGCCGACGGCCTGCCGAGCCCGCGCGGCTCTCCACTGCTGAACCTCGCGCCCGCGGACGTGCCGAAGCGCGGCAGCGGCTTCGACCTGCCGATCGCCCTCGCGCTCGCCGGCGCCGGCGGCGTGCTGCCACGGCAGGCGCTGCGGGGAGTCGCGGCGCTCGGCGAGATCACTCTCGACGGTCTGCTGCTGCCGGCGAACGGCGCGGTCGCGATCGCGCTGGCGATCCGCGCCGAGGGTGCGCGCCTGCTGCTCGCCCACCCGGAGGACGCGCGCCGCGCGGCGGTCGTCCCGGGGCTGCGCTGCGTGCCGGTCGTGCGGCTCGCGGACGCCGTGTGGACGTTGGCGAGCCCGCGCGCCGAGGACCGGGCGCTGCCGCCGACCGGCCTCGACGAGCTGTTCGACCTCGAGCCAGCGGCGGGTGACATCGCCGACCTGCGCGGCCACGACACGCCGAAGACCGCACTGCTGATCGCGGCAGCGGGCGGCCACGACCTGCTGATGGTCGGGCCGCCTGGCTCGGGGAAGTCGGCGCTGCTGCACCGGCTGCCGACCATCCTGCCCGCGCCGTCGCCGACCGAGCGACTCGAGGTGCTGCGGATCCACACCGCGCAACGGCGCACGCGGCCGCGCGTCGGTCCGGGCGGCCGGCCGTTCCGCCGCCCGCACCATACGAGCAGCGCTCCTGGCGTGCTCGGCGGCGGCAGCGAGGTCCGGCCCGGCGAGGTGACCCTCGCCCACCGTGGCGTGCTGTTCCTCGACGAGCTGCCGGAGTTCCGCCGCGAGCTGCTCGAGGGCCTGCGCCAACCGCTCGAGGAGCGCAGCGTGACGATCGGCCGCGCGAAGAGCACCGTGCAGATGCCTGCCGACTTCCAGCTCGTCGCCGCCATGAACCCGTGCCCGTGTGGCTACCACGGCGATCTGACGCGGGTGTGCCGCTGCACGACCGGGGTGCGCCGGCGCTACCGGGCGCGGGTGTCCGGGCCGCTCCTCGACCGTTTCGACCTGCGCGTCGAGGTGCCGACGCTCCCGCCGGAGCTCCTCGCGGGCCCGCCCGAGGAGCGCTGGCGCTCGGCGCACCTGCGCGAGCTGGTGGCCGAGGCGCGCGAACGCCAGTCCCATCGCAACGCGGGCGGGGCGATCAACGGGCGATTGCAGGGCAGCGCGCTCGACACCGCGGTTGGCGACGGCGAGGACGTCGAGCGCGAGCTGCAGCGGGCGATGCGCGCCTTCGGACTGTCCGGCCGCTCGCGCGTCCGATTGCTGCGCGTCGCTCGCACGGTCGCGGACCTCGCGGGCCGCGACCGCGTGCGCGGCGACGACGTCGTGCAGGCCGCACGGCTGCGGTGCGAGCTGTCCGACTGAGCGCGACCGTCGCCGTCACTCGTGCCGCAGCGGGCCGGTGAGCTCCGGGGCGAACCCGGCCCGCTCCAGCTCCACGTGCCGCAGCAGCCAGTCGAGGTCCGCGGCGACGACGTGCATGCGCTCCTTGGGCACCGCACCGCAGGTCGCGAACCAGCCGCCATCGTCGCGGATCACGTGCACGCGAGCTTCGAACGGCCGCGCCGGCACGCCCGGCGAGGCCACGCTCCAGCCGACGCGCGCACCGGCCGCATCGCGCGCGCGGATCGCATCGCTGCCGCGCTCGAGCACCTGCAGGTCCGGGTGGAGCTGCCGCAGCCAGCGCAGCACGGCGTCGAGCGCGGACGGCGCGAGCACCTCGTCATCGAGCTGGTCCAGCCGCATCAACGCGAAGGTGGCGTCGTCGAGCGGCGCGGTCGCGACGATGCGGTCCGCGACCGGGTCGCCGTCGAAGCGCCAGGCCGGATTGGGCAGGCGGAGCGCGATCCGTTCGGTCGCGTCGGCCCGCACCGACGCGGTCGCGATCCGACCGCCGCTCGCCGTCGCGGCGCGAGCCTCGGCGGCCAGCATCGGAACCGCGACGAGCGACGCACCGTTGAGCTCGCGACGCACCGGTCGCGAGGTCGCATCGAGCCACTCGGTCTGACCGCCATTGCCCGCCGCGCGCGCCTCCAGCACGCGCACGCGGACGAGCTGCCCGTCCTCCTCGACGTCGCGCGTCCGACCGACGTCGTAGTCGCGGCGGACCAGCTCGTCGGTCAGCGGATCGTAGAGCAGGTGCGTCTCCAGCGTCGGCCGACCCGCCGGTCGGCTGCGCAGCTCGTGGCGCAGGGACAACGGGAAGCGCAGGCCCTCGGGTGCGTCGAGCTCGCGCCGATCATTGCCGGCGCTCGTCGAACTCGTCTCGACCACCAGCTTCCTGCCGCTGAGCCGTGCGCGCACGATGCGCTCTCTCACGATGCGCGCGCCATCGGCGCTGCGCACGCGCTCGTGCGAGAAGCAGGACACCGGCGCACCGACACGCGAATCGACCTCCAGCACCGTGAGCTCGACGACCTCGTCGCCGTCGCGGAACGACCATTCCTCGCCGTAGCGCAGGTCGCCGCGGTCCACGTCGAGCGTGCGCGTCTCGTGCAGCCAGCCGACCGCGATCCCGTCGGCGTCGTGCACGGCACTCCACGCATCGAGCGGCGCGAAGGCGGCGTCCTCCGGTACCGCGGTCGCGGCAGCCTCGCCGCGGACGATGCGCACCGTGCGGCTCTTCGGGAAGCCGACCACCGTGCCCGGCGCGATCTCGATCTCGACGTAGTCTGCGGTCTCCTGGCGGATGCGTCCGTCGAGCACGGTGCCGATGTCGAGCGTGATCGAGTCGGGGCGCCCACCGGTCACCGCCGGCTGCTGGCCGGCGAGCAGGCAATCCAGGAACAGGACGACGAAGGGGGCAGTGCGCATGCGGGCTCGGGCTCCGCCGTGTTCATCGGCCGTCCTGCCGCGCCGACTTGACCGATGGCAACGGGAATTCCAGCGCACGCCCCGCCGTGCGCCGGCCGGCCTCCGTAGCCTCGCAGCCCGGTCAGCTCGCGGGCGACGAGCGCCCGCAGTGCGAGACGATCCAGTCGAGGTAGGGCCGGTGCCCGGCCGCGACCGGCAGCGCGACGATCTCGGGGGCGTCGTAGGGGTGACGTTCCGCGAGCCGGGCGCGCAGGTCCTCGAAGCGCGCCGCGGACGTCTTGATGACGAGCAGCGTCTCCTGGGCGACCTCGAGCCGGTCGTTCCATACGTAGCGCGACTCGACGCCGCGCAGCAGGTTCACGCACGACGCGAGGTGCTCGCCGACCAGCAGATCGGCCAGTTCCGTCGCACGTTCGGCAGGCACCGTGCAGAGCACGACCAGACAGCCGGTCGAGTTCCCTCCCGGCGAGTGCTCGCCAGGCGGGGTCGGGGCGGGGTCGCGGGAGTCGTCGTGATTCGTCTCGCTCATCGTCGCGGGATCGGGCTGGACCACAGCGTGGATCGCGATCAGCGCCCCAGGGCGAGGCGCTCCGCCAGGCGCGGGTGCAGCCCGGCGGCGAGGATCTTCCGCTGGGTCGCACGGAAGTCGTAGCTGACGCGGTGGAACTCGACCGTCATGTCGTCGACGACGACGAAGCACGCGCGCGGGTCGCAGTCGCGCGGCTGCCCGACGCTGCCGACGTTCACGATCGCCGGAGCACCGTCGAGCCGGAAGGACCGGAAGTCGTCGGTCGCCTGGCGGAAGCTGTAGTCGGGTCCATGCACGCCCGGCCAATGAGTATGGCCGACGAAGCACGGCCGATCGAGCAGTGCGAAGATGGATCGCATCTTGTCCCGCTCGAAGAACGGGTCGCTCTTCAGCACGTACTCCATGATCGGGTCGCGTGGCGAACCGTGCACGAACAGGAACCCGTAGTCCTCCCGCCGGTGGGGCAGCGTCTGCAGGTAGTTCCACAGCGCACGCTTGCGCGAGCCGAACCAACGCGGCCGAAGCTTGCGCCGCGTGAAGAACAACGCCTCCGCGGCCAAGGGGTTGAAGTCGCGCAGGTCGTGGAACAGCCCGTAGTCGTGGTTGCCCATCAGCGTCCACACGCAACGTTGCATGACGAGACGCACACAGGGCTCAGGGTCCGCACCGTAGCCGACGACGTCACCGAGGCAATGGACGCGCTGCACACCGAGCTGATCGATGCGCGCGAAGACCGCGGTCAGCGCCTCGAGATTCGCGTGCAGGTCGGAGATCAGCGCGAATGTCGTCACGAGTCCCCCACGACCGGCGGCCCGCTGGAGTTCGTGCCGACGGCCCCGCGCGCCTCGGGCGGCAGGGCCGCGAGAACCGCTTCGACGACCCGCGTCGCCACCGTCTCGGCGTCGCCCTCGACCGTCGCCCCGGCGGCCTTGCGATGCCCACCTCCGCCGAGCGCCTGCGCGATCCGCTGCACGTCGACGTCGCGCTGCGAGCGCAACGAGAGCTTGACGCGGCGGTCGGCGAGCGGCTTCACGACGGCGACGACCTCGATGCCCTCCACGGCGCGCAACGGCTCCATCACGAGATCGAGGTCGATGCCGAGTCGACCCGCCTCGTCCATCAGCTCCTGATCGAGCACGAGCACGCCGATCCGTCCGTTCGCGACGATCCGCGAGCGGCCGATCGCACGCGCGAGGAACGACACCGAGCCCGGCGCCTGCCGGCGGTGCAGCGCGTCGTATACCGCGCTCGCGTCGACGCCGTCCACCTCGACGAGCCGACGCGCACGCTCGAACACCACCGGGGACGTGTTCGAGTAGCGGAACCAACCGGTGTCCGCACCGAGCGATGCGAGCAGCGCGCGCGCCGCCTGGGCGCTCGGCCGCCGGCCGGCAACATCGTACAGCCGGAGCACCAGCTCGCCTGCCGCGGCCGCAGCGACATCGACGAAGCAGACCTCGCCGTCCGCGCGATCCGCTCCGAGGTGGTGGTCGATCACCGCGATGCGCGGACGTCGCGCCGCCACTTCGCGAGCGAGCGGACCGAGACGGCCGAGCTGGCAGCAATCGAGCAAGACCAGCAGATCGCAGGGGCCTAGCCCCTCGTCGGCGTCGAAGACCTCGACCCCCTCGACGCCGTCGAGCAGGAAACGGAGCGTCGCGATCGGCGGATCGGGCAGCACGACGCGGGCGGTGACACCGAGATCCCGCAGCAGGCACAACAGGCCGATCTGTGAGCCCAGGCAGTCGCCGTCGGGGCTCTCGTGCCCGGTCAACACGACCGATCCGGCGCGGGTCAGGACCGCGAGGAAGTCTGTGGCATGCTCTGACACGGATCGGCAGTTCGCACGTGTGGGCGACACCGAGGCACCCCGCGGGCATCCGCCCCATCGACCGTGATGGCGATCGAACGAGCCGCGGGGCGAACCGGGATACGTCGTGACGTCAACGCGAAGCGCGGCATCCTACGCGTCCGGGACAGCGCGGACAACGCCGACCAGCGCAGGCGCGACGGCGATCCGATCCCCGCGCTGCGCGATCGGCCCGGCGCACCGGGCTGCCGGCGCGCCACGTCGCGTCACGTTCCGCCGAACACCACCGAGGGCGGGCCGGGCGGACTCCAGCGTCGTTGGAGCCCGCGCGGCTGCATGCCGCACGCGGGTCCGAGTCGCGCACGGCGGCGACGGCTCAGGAGCGGAACCAGACCTCGACGTTCGTCACCTGCACGTCCCTGGCGACGTCCAGGTTGAACATCACCATGAACCGGAAGCCGGTCGCGCCGTCCTGGCCGATCGCAGGCCCCGCGGCATCGTTGATGAAGTCACGCCACGGACCGGGATCACCCTCGGGCGTCGTCGACGCGCCGTTGACCACACCACCCTGGAAGTAGATCCGGATCGGGTTGGTGTCGCTGTTCGCCGGGTTGAACGACGCGCCGGTCTCGTCCGTGTAGACCACCTCACGCGACTGGGAGTCGATCGTGGTCACCCGGTAGTAGAGGAAGTTCGGCGGGAAGATCTCCCGCGTCGAACGCCACACGGCCACGAAGCCCGAGCGCGTGTCGTGCTCGGTCGCGGCGAGTGTCGCGACGCTCTCGGCGCGGACTGCCGCGGTCGGCGCGACCGTACCGATCGCCGACGGCGGGACCGTCCCGCGGGACTCCAGCCGCGCAAAGCCGTGACCGCCCGCGCCGCTCGACGACTGCACGAACTGCCCGTTGAACTGCACGTTGCGGAGCTGACCGGCAGCGCCACCGGACACATCGAGCGTACCGAGCTGCTGGAAGCGCGACAGATCGTCGACCTGGACGACGATCGAGCCGCCGGAGCCAGCGCCGCCCGGCGACGGCGGCCCCTTCGCGCGGTCGGTGTAGACGGCGCCGTTACCACCGCGCGCCGAGATCCCACCACTCGCGCCGATCAGGCACTCGCCACCGACGCGCAGCGCGACGGCGCCGCCGCCGCCCGCTCCGCCACCACCGGCATGGAACGGTCGCAGCTCGAAGTTGATGTTCTGGATCGACATGTTGGTCGGCTGCGATCCGCCACCACCGCCACCGGCACCACCGACCAGGAAGTGATCGAGGCTCGTCGTCAGCGCAGGCAGCGGCTCGAAGGCGATCAATGCGCCCGGGATGCTCGCCGGCCCGAGATCGGCGGGCACGCCGGTGAACGTCAGCTCCGCGCGTCCGGCGGAGCCGTCCGACAGGAACGCGCCACCACCACCGCCACCGGCGACCTGGCTGGTCAAGCTGCCGAACAGGTTGAACACGACGTTGGCGCGCAGCCCCGAGGCCGGGAACAGCGGGCCTCCACCACCGCCGGTCGCGTCGAGTCCCATCGCCGCCGCGTAGGCCGCACTACCGAGCGGGTTGACGTCCGAACCCGGCCGTCCCGAGTAGTTCGCAGCGGCGCCGGTGCCGGGACAACCGTCGGCACCCTGTCCGCCGTTGCTGCCTCCTGCGCCGCCCGCCGCGCCGTCCTGGCCGGGCCGCGATGCCCAGGTCGGCGGGGTCGCGATCGCGGTCGCGTCGAACAGGTTGGACACGGTCTGGCCATTGACCGACAGCGTGCCTTCGATGTCCACCTGCCCGCGCACCTTGATGGTCGCGGGATTGGCGCCGCGGAACACGATCGTCAGGCCGGCCGGGATCACGAAGTCGGTGAACTCGAACACTCCGTCGGTCACCGTTCGGGGGTCGCCGAACAGCGTCTGACTGCTCGGGAACGCCTGACTGTCGGTGCTGAACAGGTAGGTGTCACTGCCGATCAGCGCGCCGGTCGCCGGCACGAACGAACCGAGCACACCGCTGCCGCCCAGCAGCGCCGGGGTGGCCCGGCCGCCCTCGAATCGACCGCCGGACAACGGCAGGTTGATGTTGCCGTTGCTGGAGAACGTCTCGGTGATGCTCTGGTCGCGCGCCGCGCCGGACTCCGTGAAGAAGCGGAACGTCTGTCGCCGCGCCGGCACGCCGGCGAGGTCGCGCACCTGATCGGTGATCACTACCTCGATGCAGACCTCCTTCGGCAGGTCGACGGCTGGCTTCAGCGAGATGTCCGTGCGCGTGCGGTCACCGTCGACGAACACGCTCGGCACCGGCACACCGTCGATCAGGATCGGCGAGAACTGCGGATCGCAGATGATCTGTCCGGGGTTCTGCGGGTCCGGGATCGAGCGCCGGATCTGGTAGATGATCGGGCTCGTCTGCGTGCTGGAGCCCTGGAACTGGGCGATGTCGATCAGCTCGCTGAAGCGCAGCACGATCGTGGTGTCGAGCGGCGCGGATTGCAGTGCGGTCGGGAGGATGAGCTCGGCGCTCGGCGGCCGACCATCGAGATCGACGAGGCCTTGGCTGACGCGCAGCGAGCAGATGACGGTGCGGTCGAGCCGATCGCCGTCGGTCGACGTCAGCGTGTTGCCGCCGCTCTCCGTCCCCGGCAGGGTCAGGATGTAGGTCTCGTCCGCGCGGAAGCCGAAGCGCGTCTGGCCGCCGACGAGGCGCGCTTCCGGCTGGAAGATCACGCGGTTCGCGTTGATGAACAGCCGCCCCTCGGGCGCCTCACCGTTCGCGGTGCGCAGCGAGATCGACGACGCGTTGATCGACTGCGGCGACACCGCCTCACTGAACTCGAGCACGATCGGCTGGTTCTGCGCGATCTCGGTGATCGTGCAGCCGCTCGACACGGTGCAGCCGAGATTGCAGGACAAGAGGCAGAACTGCGTCGAGCCGAGGCAGTTCGCGCCGCCGACGTGCAGATCCGTCGACTGCCCGCCGGAGCAGGCACCGACCAGGATCGCGAGCAGCGCTGCACCGAGGGCGCGCGCCGCTCGGAGCGCGCCGCCGCGAGCTCCTGGACGACGATTCCCGGTGCGACGGTCCTCGCAGGGAGGCGGACAGGCCGAAGCGGAGAGGGACTTCATGACGACGGAATGCGGACGCTGGCGAAGCGATGCGGAACGGGTGCCGGCGAGCCGGCCCCGCACTGCGGGGCGAACGCGCCAGCGAAAAGGCAGAGACGGTCTGGCTTGGATCAGGACTCGTACACGATGCGGACCTCGTGCACGACGACGTTGGTGGAGACCGAGGTATCGAGCAGCAGCACCCAGCGGAAGCCGAGCGTCGCGTCGCTGTTGAGCCCGGGGTTCCCCCCGCCGATGCCGAAGTCACCGACGTAGTTGCGCCACGGCCCCGGGACCGCGTTCGCGGCCGGCTGCCCGGTGACAGCGTCGATGTCGACACCCTGGATGTAGAACACGAGCGCCGAGCCGCTGTTCGGCAGCGCAGCCGTGCCGACGCTGGGATCGTCGCTGAACACCATGCTCGTCGTGCCGACGGTGGCGTCGATCTCGTAGCGCTTGAACGTCGGTGGGAAGAACTCCTGCGTCAGACCGACGAACAGCGTCTGGAACCCGGAGAGGGCGTCGCGCTCGGTCAGCACGCCGGCGTTCTCGGGGACCGCGGCGGGCGCGACCGTACCGAGGCTCGCGAGCGACGGTGCCGTGCCCGGAGTCTCGACCCGCACCATGCCCGGCGCACCGTCGCCAGCGCGGATGTTCAGGTTGTAGAAGCCGACCAGGAACGCCTCGCCACCGCGGCCGCCGCTGACGTCGAGCGTCCCCTGCTGGCTGATCCCACCGGCCAGCTGCAGCAGCAGCGATCCGCCCGAGCCGCCGCCGCCGGGCGACGGGACGCCGCGCGCGGCCACCGTGAAGGACGAGACCGTGGCGCCACAGGCACCCCCGCGCGCCTCCACCGAACCGCCGGTCGCGACCTCGAACGGTCCGCCGACGCGCAGCAGCATCGCGCCGCCGCCGCCCGCGCCAGCCGCGCCGCTCCAGAACTTGTACGGATCCGCGAGCGGATTGCTCTGGGCGAACGGTGGATGGCTGCCACCGCCGCCGCCGCCCGAGCCACCGATCAGGTAGAAGTCGCTCGACGTGACACCGGTCGGCCTGGTCAGGATATTGAAGCTGATCCCGCCGGGTGCCGGGGCGCCGCGCTCGGCCGGGTTCGTGTTCAGCGGGTCGCCCTGGATCGAACCCGCATTGGTGCACACGCCCGTGGAGCCTGCCGTCCGGTAACCGCCACCGCCGCCGCCCGACGTCGCCTCGACCGCGTAGATGCCGGAGAAACCGCGGTAGATGAGGATCGACTGGTTGCCGTGCGCCGGGAACAGCGGGGCGCCCTTGCCGCCGGTGCCGACCTCCTGGCCGGCGTAGGCGTGGGTGCCCGGAACCGCGAGGTCCTCGCCGTCGAAGCCGACGAAGTTGTTGAACGCCGGCTGGTTCGGATTGCCCGTGCCGTCACAGCCGTAGGCACCGTTGCCGCCGCGGCCCGCAGCTGCGCCGCCGCGACCGCCGACCTGCCCGGGACCGTGCAGGAACGTGCCGCCCGGACCGCCGGTCGGCTCCGAGTTCTTGCCGTCGTGGTCCCCGCTGACCTGCTCGCCGTTGACGATCAACCGCCCCTGGATCCGGCACAGCCCGCGCACCAGGATCCGCGCCGGGTGGTCGCCCTCGAAGCGCACCGTCACCCCGGGACGCACGATCATCGTCGAGAACTCGAACACGCCGTCCGTGACCCGGGCGTCCGCGTTGAGCAGGCCCGAGTCCTTGCGCGCGATGACCTGGTCGTCGGTGCTGAACACGAAGGTGTTCGCCGCGGCCCCGGGCGTGCCGTCCTCCGGGGTGAAGTCACCGTGCTTGCCCGAGCCGCCGATCGTGACGAACGTCGCGTCGCCGTTCGACCAGGTTCCGCCCGAGCGATCGGTGTCGAGCAGCAGCGTGTTGTCGAACGTGAAGACGCGCGTCTTCTCCTGCACCGTCGTCTGCTCGGTGAGGATCCGGAACACCTGCGGCGCCGCACGCGTTCCAGCGAGGTCGAGCACGCGCGACGTCACCTCGACCTCGAGGCAGGAGCCGGCCGGCAGCTCCTGGAACGGCTCGAACGTCACCAGCGTCTTCGAGCGGATGATGTCGTTCGACAGCCGGGTCGCGCCGGCCAGCGGGAAGATGCGCGAGGTCAGGTTGCACTGGAGCTGACCGTTGACCTCCGCCGCGCGCCGGATGCGGTACTGGATCGGCTCGGCGCCCACCGGCGCATTGAAGAACGGGCCCGAGTCGAGGATCTCGTTGAACTCGAGCACGATGTTGATGTCGCGCGGTGACGCGTTGATCTGCGACAGCGGCGGCGACACGAGCTGGGCGCTCGGCGGCTGCTGGTTCAGGTCCGCGACCGGCAGCGACACGCGCACCGTGCACGAGAACGGTGCGATCAGCCGGTCGCCCGACAGCGACGTCAACGGGTTCGGCACCGACTTGCCGGCCGGGATGGTCAGGATGTAGGTGGCGCCCGACGTGAAGCCGAAGAAGATCGCGCCTTGCCGCGTGCGCACGCTCGGCAGGAACGACACCTGCCGGCCCTCGACGAAGAACTCGCCGACCGGCTCCTCACCGGTCGCGGTCTTGATCGAGAAGCTCGAGAAGTCCACGGAGCGCGGGTCGATCTCGGAGCTGAACGTGAACGTCAGCGGCTGATTCGGCGCGATGTCGGTGATCGAGCAGCCGGTCGCGGTGCAGCCGAGATTGCACTCCACCACGCACAGCACGTTCTGACCCGAGCCGCAGACGCCCGACGAGGCGGTGTCCGGACTCCCGCTGCCCCCCGAACAGCCGGCGAGCGCCAGGCTCCCCGCGACGAGGGCGCCAGCGAACCAGCGCGCGGCGCGCGAACGAGACCCGGGCGACCGCCGGGACCGGTCGACACGCGAAATGGAGGGCTCGCCTCCGGACAGGAGTTGCGTTCCGGACATGACTTGCTTGCCGGGCATGATCTTGACTGCGAGCGATCGCCAATGCCAGCGCTCGACGGGACCGTCTGCGCCGTCCCGCGGCACGGATGCCTCAGGCCTGAACCGTCGACCGTCGCGCGCCCCGTCCGCGGGCTGCGCTCGGGCGACCGGCCCACCGACGGCTGCGGCGGCGACCGGAGTGGAGCGGCTGGTGCGGCTGGACTGCATCCTTCGACGCTGGTGCAGGAGGGACGAGGACGGCGACCCGCACGACTGCGCGGACCGCGAGGACTGCGACGGACTCGGCGCCGGACGCGACGTCCGGATCGACGACAGGGGGTTCGGGTGCTGCGGAGCGGGCGGCGTCCGTACCGCGCGGTCACGGGTGTCCGCCGGGCACGACCGCCAGCCCCGTCCGGCCGCCGGCGCGCCTCGCCGGACGCCGACCCGGTGCAGCGGGCGAACCTGCTGCGCGGGGCCGGCGCACGACGCCGCGGGCCGGAGTGAGGGGTTCGGGATCGAGACCATAGCAGGGGCCGGCTCGCGCCGCCCGGTTTCGGTCGACGCGCCCTCGCTCGGGTCCGATCCCCAACTATCATGCCGCCTGCCCGGCGCCGTCCAAGGCCGAGCCGCGCTTCCTCGCGCTGCGGTCGCGGACCCGCCGGCGCCAGCTTCCCGCCCGTGATCGCACCGGCGCGCGCTGCGACCGCACCGACCCGGCCCGCCCCGCGCCGGCGTCACCGTGCGATTTCACCCAGGCCCCGATCGATCCCGAACAGCCTCCCGCACCGACCGGCACTGCCACGACGCGGTCGTGACGGGTCGGCCGGAGCGAACTAGTCCCGCCCCGATGACCGCCACGCCCCCGCCCCCCACGACGCCGCGCCCGCCGCGTGCCAACGCGATCCTGGTCCTGTGCGCGCTGAACCTCCTGACGCTGGCAGGGCTCGCCGCGCTGATCGCGACGCGGCTCGCTCCGGAGCTGCGCGGCGAGCTCGCCGCCACCCGCGCGCGCCTCGAGCGCGTCGAGGAGCAGTTGCGGCTCGCCCGCCTGGAGGCGCGCTCGACCGGCCAGGGACCGGCCGCGCTGATCGAGCAGATCGCACACTGGGCGCCCGACCTGCAGTCGTCGGCGACCCCGGAGCCGCAGCTCCGCGAGATCCGCGCACGTCTCGACGACATCCTCGAGGCCGTCGGCGCGCTCGGCCCGGACGCGTTCGACGCGTTCGTCGCGCGCCTCGCGACTGGCGCGACGGCGGGCGACCAGCAGCTCGACGACGAGACCCGCAAGTGGATCCTGAAGGCCGCGGTGCGGGCCGACCGCGCGCGCGGCCTGCCGCTGCTGGCGGAGGTCGTGCGCGGCAATCGGTTCGCGCCGAGCGCGAGGCTGCGCTTCTTCGCCGCCGACGAGCTGCGCGAGCTCGACCGCGAGCTGGCCGGTCAGGCGCTGCGGCAGGTGCTGCAGGTCGAGTCGGCAGCGGGATTGACGCGCCAGCCACCGCCCGGACTCGCGCCCGAATACGAGCGGCACATCGGCACCGAACGGTTCCCCGAGTTCTACAACCTGATCTACCGCTACGTCGCCTGCGGCGATCCGGACTGCGCGGCGACGCTGCAGATGATCCTCGGCCGTGCCGAGCACGACCGCCTCACCTACCAGGAGTGCATCCGGCACCTCGGCCAGCTGCGCTGCCGCGACGCCGTGCCGCGGATCCAGGAGCTCTACCACGAGCTGCCGCGGCGCGAGTTCGCACCGCTGTTCCAGACGACCTGCCTGCAGGCGGTCGCCGACATCCTCGGCGCCGAGGCGTGCCCGTGGCTGCAGGACGAGCTGCGCAACGCCGACGTCGAGATCGTCGCCAACAAGCTGCGCGAGCTGATCAAGCAGCTCTGCAGCTGAGCGACGTGCCGGTACCCCGAGTCCGATCGCCGCGAGCCGACCGATGAGGTTGGGCAACCTGCCGCGCACGCAATGGATCGACTCCCACTGTCACCTCGGCCACGACGGTGGTGATCCGCACGAGTGGCTGGCGCGCGCGGCGGCCGCCGGAGTGGTCGGCTGCGTCGACGTCGGCATCGACGCGCTGACGAGCGGAGCCGCCGCGGCGCGCGCGCGGGTGCTGCGCGGAGTCGCGTGGAGCGCGGGGCTGCACCCGTGCTCGGCACGCGAGCTCCATGCGCAATGGCCGGCGATCGAGTCGCTCGCTCGCGCCGGCGACTGCGCCGCGCTCGGCGAGACCGGCTTCGATTTCCATTGGGATCCGGACGGCCACGCACCGCAGCGCGACGCCTTCGTTCGTCATCTCGAGCTCGCGGCGCAGCTCGGGCTACCGGTCGTCGTCCATTGCCGCTCGGCCTTCGCCGCGACGTTCGACGTGCTGGCCGCCCACCGTGACGTGCGCGCGGTCATGCACTGCTTCTCCGGCGGCCCCGACGAAGCGCGCCGCGCACTCGACCTCGGCTGCTGGCTGTCGTTCGCGGGCCCGCTCACCTACCCGCGCAACGACGCGCTGCGCGCCGCGGCGCAGCTCGCTCCGCTCGACCGCATCCTGATCGAGACCGACGCCCCGTTCCTGCCGCCGCAGTCGCGCCGCGGTCGTCCGAACGAACCGGCCTACGCCATCGAGACCGGCGCCGCGCTCGCGACCGCGCGCGGCGAGCCGCTCGAGGTCGTCGCGCAGGCGACGACCCGCAATGCGCGCGCGCTGTTCCGGACCCTCGACCAGGATTGACCGCAGCGCGGTCAGCGCGGCGGCGCGGCGTGGAGCAGCGCCCGCGCGCCGGCATGGAACGGCTCGGCAGCGAGCACCGCGGCGAGGTCGCGGCGCGCGTCGGCCGCGCGGCCCGCGCGCAGCAGCAGTCGGGCGCGGTCGTATCGCACCTCGAAGTGATCGAGACCGCGCGCCACGCTCTCGTCCAGTAGCGCGATCGCCGCATCGAGGTCGCCCTGCGCCTCGCGCGCCGCCGCCGCGGTCCGGAACACCAGACCCTTCGCCTCGCGGATCTCGAGGCACGACAGCGCGGCCTCGACCGCTGCGTCGAACCACCTCGGGTCGCCGGTCACCTGCCCTGCCAACGTGTAGGCGGCGGACTGCTCGAGCCGGCGGAACGGGCTCTTCGGCTGCAGGCTGCGCGCGACTTCGGCGTGCGGGACCGCCTGCATCGCGCCGCGCTCCTGCGGCCCGAGCCGACACCGCAGCAGCACCATCGCCCGGCGCGCGCCCGGTGCGTTCGGCCGCAGCGCGATCGCACGGTCGAGCAACGCGGCCGCCCGCAGCAGCTCGGTGCGCTGAGCCGCTGCATCACCCGCGCGGGCCGCGGCGTCGGCCGCGTCCACGCGGAGCTGCGCGAGGCTCTGCAGCGCCGACGCCGATTCGGGGTTCACCGCCAGCGCGGCGTCCCACGCACGCTGCGGATCCGTCAGCACCGATCCGTGCGCGGTCGACAGGCCGCCGAGCGCGAGCACCGCTGCGACGAGCGCTGCGCGCCCGGGCCGCGGCAGGCGCCGGGCGACCGCGCCGAGCCACGGCGACACCGCGAGCGCCAGCCCGGCGAGCGCGCCGTAGAAGCGGTGCTCGCCGAGCGGAGCGTTGAGCGGAACGACCACCCACGGCAGGCAGATCGCCGCGCACAGCGCGAGGCCGACGACGACCGCCGGCCGTCGCCGGCCGGCACGCAGCCCCGCTGCGAACAGCAGCGCCAGCGACGCCCAGCCGAGCAGCGAGCCGAGCGCGAGCGGGTCGCGCTCGAAGTGCACGGGAGGATCGATCGCCAGTCCGACCGGCACGAGCGCCTGGGCGAACAGCCTGGGCAGGGACGCCCCCATCGTCGCGAGCTGCGTGACCAGGTCGCGACCCCAGCCGGTGGTCGGGTCGGTCCCCCCCGTCAGCGCGGGTGCCGCGGTGGCGACGCCGAGGAGCGCGCGACGCGCGAGCAGGTAGCCCAGCGCGATCGCGAGCGCGGGCCCGACGCGCCGGACCGCGCGCAGCGGCCGGAACTGCGCACCGCCGAGGCCGACTTCGGCCGCGACGAGCACACCTGGCAACAGCACCCCGGTCTCCTTCGCGCCGCAGGCGATCGCCACACCACCCGCAGCGACGAGCATCGCGGGACAGCCGCGCCCCCGTGCGACGGCGATCTGCGCGCGCAGCGCGACGAGCGCGCCGAGCAGCAGCAGCTGGTCGCTGCGCGCCGAGATCATGTGCACCGCCTCGGCGGCGAGCGGGTGCACTGCGAACAGCGCCGCGGCGACGAACGCCCCGCGCACCGACGCGCCGAGTCGCCGCGCGACGTCGAGCAGGAGCGCCGCGCAGGCGGCGTGCACGAGCAGGTCGAACAGCGCGAACGGGAAGCGCGCGCCGGACCCGGCCGCGTGGCACAGCGACAGCGACGCCACCAGCACCGGCCGGTACATCGGCGCCGGCAGGTCCGAGAAGGCGTCGGGATCCCAGAAGAACGACGGGATCCGCGCGAGCTCGCGGATCGCGGCGTTGTCGCGCACCGAGTGCAGGTCGTCGTAGAGGAACGCGGTGCCGAGCAGCGTCGACGCGTGCGCGACGAACGCGAGCGCGGCGACGATCAGCGGCAGGGCACGGACGGCACGGCGAGACACGGTGATCCCTCCTCGAGGCCCTGGTCGGACGGGCGCGACCCGACGCCGGCGCGGCACGCAGGCGACACGACGATGCGCGCGAGCGCAGCCTCCAGCGCGGCGCGTACCGCGACGCGCGAGAAGCTCGACTCGAAGCGCGCGCGGGCTCGTGCGCCGAGATCCGCGAGGCGGCCCGCCGGCCACGCGCACAGGTCGCGGAGCCGCTCCGCCAGGGCGTCGGCGTCGCCCGGCGGAACCGTCAGACAGTCCGCGCCGGGCCCGAGGAGCTCCCGGATCGCCGGCGTGTCGCCGGTCACCACCGGCCGACCGTGGGCGAGACCGTGGACGACCTTGAACGGCACCACCGCGCCAGCCTTGGGCGACGTGCCGAGGATCCCGCACACCACGTGGCTGCGATCGATCGCGGCGCGCACCTCGTCCAGCGGCGCGAAGCGCGCGCGCAGCTCGACGCGCGGGCCCAGCAGCCGGCGCGCCGCGTCGCGGCTGGCCGGGTCGCCGCCGAACAGCGTCAGGCGCACCTGCGGAACCCGCTGGATCGCGTCGAGCCAGGTCGGGAGACCGTGCAGAGGCACGCCGGTGCCGACGAACACGAGCTCGAGCGGCGCGCCGGGTGCGCGCGCGGACAACGGCGTCACCGCGGTCGGGGCGCCGGGGTCGCTGACCGGCACGGCCGCGAACCGCGACTCGGGCAGACCGGTCAGCTGCGCGACCTGGCGCGCGTGGTGCGGCGTGTCGAGCAGCGCGAGATCCGCGCGCGCGCAGGCCCGCCGGTCGATGCGCCGCAACCAGCCAGCCACGGGCGTCCACGCGGGCGCGAGGCGACGGTCGACGACGACCGTCGTGTAGGCGGACAGGAACAGGTCGAGGACCAGCGGCCCGTCCCACAGCGAACGCACCCACGACACCGCGACATGACCGGGGTAGGGCACCAGCACGCAGTCAGGTCGCCGCTCGGCCAGCACGCCCGCGAGCGCTGCCTGGAGCGCACCCCGCGCGGCGCGGCTGCGCCGCAGATAGCCCGGCCAACGCCAGGGCCTCGCCAGCAGCGCAGCGCGCGTACCGCTGGCCGCCGGAGGTCCGACGCGACAGCACGCGACGTCGTGTCCCGCGTCGCGCAGCGCGGCGAGCAGCGACGCCGTGCGCGGGTAGCCCGGCGCCTCGTCCCACGCCCCCGCGACCACGATCCGGAGCGTCACTCGTCCCCTCGCTGCTCGAAGCGCTCGAACCGCAGCGCCGCGACCTGCTCCGACACGAGCCCGAGCACGAACACGATCGACGCCTGCGAGATCAGCAGCGCGGCCATGTTCGTGAAGCGTCCGAACACCAGGTAGGTGTAGCCGTACCAGCCGACGCCCAGCAGGAACGTCGCGAACGCGAGCGGCAGGAACACCTTCAGCGGCGCGAAGAACGTCGCGATCTTGAGGATGATCAGGAAGAAGCGGCTGCCGTCCTGCAGCAGCCGGATGTGGCTCTTTCCCTCGCGCCGCCGCACCGCGAACGGCACGAAGTCGACGTCGAAGCCCGAGCGCAGCATCGCGAGGGTGATCGTCGTCGGGTAGCTGAACGTGTTCGGCAGCAGGTACACGAGCCGGCGCGCGACGTCGGCCCGCAGGATGCGGAAGCCGCTGGTGAGGTCCGGGATCCGGCGGCCGGTCACGTAGCTCGCGAGCCGGTTGTAGCAGCGGTTCGCGAAGTTGCGGTGCCACGCGCCGCCGGCACCCTCGCGCGACGCGACGACCATGTCGGCCCGCTCGGCGGCGGCGATCAGCTGCGGCAGGACCTCCGGAGGGTGCTGGCCGTCGGCGTCCATCATCAGCACCCAGTCCAGCCGCGCGTTGCGGATGCCACGCTTGATCGCGGCCCCGTTGCCGAGCGAGCGCTCGTGGCGCACGACCCTCGCTCCCGCCTCGCTCGCGACCGCGCCGGTGCCGTCGGTCGAACCGTCGTCGACGACCAGCACCTCGTAGCGCAGCCCATCGAGGCGCTCGAGGACCCTGCGGATGCGCAGCACGAGCTCACCGATCGTCGCCGACTCGTTCTTGGCGGGCACGACGACGGTCAGTGCGGTCACGCGCCGCTGCGCCGGCTCGCCCCGAGCGCGCACCGGCGCACGCGGGACGGTGCGCATCAGCTCGACGACGTCGGCGGTGGCGCGCGGTGGGGTGACCGTCGGGGTGGTCTCGGTGGCGGCGTTCACGGCACGCCTCCCATCGGCAGATTCGCGCGATCCCTGAAGCGTCCTTGCCAGCGGCCGCTCCGCGGTCACCACCGCTCGGGTCGGCGGCCGGGGTTCCGCCGCCCGGCCCCGAAACGAACACAGGGAGCCACCGGTCGAACCGGCGCTCCCTGGGCTCCGGCCCCGCGAACGGGGCGCTCGGACCGGGATCAGGTCAGTTGACGACCACCCAGGTCTCGCCGTTCACGCCGACGGTGTTCGCGGCGATCGTGACCGACATGTCGGCCGCGCGGACGAACGCGGCCGTCGCGGCCGGCGCCGTGCCGGTGCCGCTGTACTGCGTCGTCGTGTTGCGGCACGCGATCACGTCACCGGACTGGTTGACGAAGAAGGCGCGCTTGCCGGAGTTGCCGAAGCTCGACGGCCACGCGTAGCAGCACCACATGACCTCGGCCTGCGCCGGATCGATGTCGCCACCGGCAGCGCCGCCGGTCGCCTGCTCGGCCGTGAACTCGTTGCCCGCGCCGACGCCCGGGAGATACATCTGGAAGATGTAGCCCGAACGCGTCACGACGCTGTTCTGGACGTTGCCGAACGCCGCGGAGAGGACCGGCGGCGAGATGCGCTCGGAGGCGGACAGCGCGCCGTTGGCGCGGATCTCGGTCGCGCCGGACAGCTCGGCGAAGAAGCCGAACTCGCCTGCGCCATTGTTGTTGTCGTCGATGACACCGGAAGCCTGGCACTGCGACTGGCTCGACGAGATGTTCTTCAGCGTCGCGATGGCCGCCGACTCGTTCGCGTTCAGACGCGCGCTCAGGAGGTTCGGAATCGCGATGGACGCGATGATTGCGATGATCGCGACGACGATCATCAGCTCGATCAGAGTGAAGCCCTGCTCCCTCTTCGACATGACGGTCTCAGCTCCCATTCAAGGACGTCGAGGCCCTGTTGCCCCGTTCGAATCGAATCAACCTTGTTGTCCCATCCTCCCGTCAGTGTCCGGCGCCAGGCGCAGGCATACTCACGGTAGGCTCGAGGAGACGTTGGAGAGCGCTCTCTCCGGCGACTGCCACCCACAGCTCCTGGTCCTGCTCCAGCAGGCTTCGGACTTGCGGGTGACCGCTTTCGAGCGAGCTCTCCAACAGCCTGACCGCGTTATCGGACTCGCCGGACCGCGCCTTGAGCGAGGCGACGTGATAATCGCGGACAGGCTGCTCCGGGTAGGCGTGCGCGCACGCGGCCTCCGCACCGGCAAAGTCGCCGAGCGCTGCGAGTACCGACACCGCTTCCTGTGCGACGCGACTACCGTCGTCCGCAGCGGCGGATACGCCGCGCGCGACGGCAATCGCATCCACCGTCTGCTCCATGCGACCGAGCAGGCGCGCGCGGAACAGATCCGCGCCGAGAAGCTCGTCACCGCTGCGCTGCGCCTGTCCCTCCTCGACCAGAGCGAGCGCATCGGCGAACCGTCCCGCATTGGAACACGATTGCGCTGCGAAGATCGACAGTCGACGCCGGTCTGCCGGTGAAACATCCATTGCATCGCGTGCACGCAGATAGCAGCTCGCAGAGTCGTCGTATCGCGCGTCGTTCGCGGCGATCCAGCCACGCAGCTGCCAGACGCCGCTCGCCTGCGGGTCCTGTCGCTCCGCGCGCACCAGCAGTGACTCGGCCTGCGCGGTGAGCCTGGCGCGGAGCTCCCGGCCGCTGACATCCGTCGTGGCCACGGGGATCGTCGCCGCGAGCTGTGCGTGGACGGTCGCGGAGTTCAGGAGCGTCAGATAGTCGGCGTCGACTTCACGGAAGAAGCCGAGCCAGCAGAGGCCGCCGACCACGACAGCACCACCGCCGTACAGAAGCGTGCGCGAGACCGCGTCGTTCATGTTGCTCCGGGGGACGAGCGGCGCGCTGCCGGAGGCCGGCTGGCGCGACCGCGATGGATGCCGGCTCCGAGGGGCCGGCGCGGGGAATCCTGACTGCGGACGCCGCGCCGTCCGGGGGTCGGACCCTGCGGCATCCGTTTCGCCGACCGCAGGCTCAGCCGCCCGCGGACAGCGCCTCCTGCAGCTTGAAGATCGGCAGGAACACGGCGAGCACGATGCCACCGACGACGAAGCCCATCAGCGCGATCATGATCGGCTCGATGAGCGACGTGAGTCCCTTGACCTCCGCCTCGACCTGCTGGTCGTAGAACTCGGAGATCTTCTCGAGCAGCGCATCGAGCGCGCCCGACCGCTCGCCGATCGCCATCATCTTGGTGACCATCGGCGGGAAGATCGTGGAGCGCATGAACGGGTCCGACAGGCTGTCGCCTTCGCGGACGCGATCGCGCGCTTCGTCGACGATGCCGGAGATCACACTGTTGCCCGCGGTCTGCGAGACGATCTCCATCGCCCCGAGGATCGGCACGCCGCTCTTGATCAGCGTCGAGAAGGTCCGCGAGAACCGCGACAGCGCGACCTTCTTGAACAGGCCGCCGAACACCGGCAGGCGTAGCACGATGCGGTCCCACATCCGCTTCCCGGTCGGGGTCCGCCGCCAGAACTTGAACCCCACGAAGAACCCGATGACGCCGCCGAAGATCACGTACCAGTTGTCGCGCATGAAGAACGCGACATCCATCGTGATGACCGTGAGCTGTGGCAGCTTGACGTCGAGCGACTCGAACACCGGCTTGAACGACGGGACGATGCCCATCATCAGGAACGCCGCGATGCCGAGAACCAGGAACAGCGACACGACCGGATAGGTCATCGCCGCCTTGATCTCGCGCCGCAGGTGTGCGCTCGCCTCGAGGTACTCCGCCAGGCGCGTCAGGATGGTGTCGATCTGGCCGGACACCTCGCCGGCGCGGATCATGCTCACGTAGATGTCCGAGAACACCCGCCTATGCGGCTCCATGGCCTTCGACAGGTCGGAACCGTTGCGGATGTCGTCGACCACACGCTGCAGACAGAACCGGAAGCCGGGAGTCTCCGACTGCTCGCTCAGGATCTCGAGAGCCTCCAGCATCGGGATGCCCGCGGAGAGCATCGTCGACAGCTGCCGGGTGAACACCTCGAGTTCGCCCTTGCCGACCGACGCCTTCGCCGCGGTCTTCTTTCCCTTCGCGCTCACCGAGAAGAACCCGCTCGGGGCCTCCTGCACGTTGACCGGCGTCAGCGAGCGACGACGAAGGTCGGCGACCGCCTCGTTGTGCGAACCGGCTTTCACCGTGCCCTTGACGGTCTTGCCCTTCGTGTCCTTCGCCTCGTACTTGTAGCTGGTCGCCATGCTCTACTCGTCCTCTCCTGCTCGGTCCCCCGCAACCTCCGCCGCCGGCCGGACGGCTCGGGATGCGCAGGCGCTACCCCCGGTCAATCCGCCATCGTCACGCGCTCGACTTCTTCGACACTCGTCACGCCGCGCATGAAGTTCAGCAATCCGCAGCGTCGTAGCGTCAGCATCCCCTCCGACAGCGCGAGCTTCTTGATGTCCTGGGTGTTGGCACGTTCGACCACCATGCGCTTGATCGGGTCGGTCATGCGCAGCGTCTCCAGGATCGCGAAGCGCCCCTTGTAGCCGTTGGTGCAACGCCCGCAGCCGACGGCCTTGAACAGCTGCAGGTCCTCCCGGGCCAGATCCTCGTCCAGCAGGCCGGCGTCCTTGAACAGCCGCTTGTCGTAGTCGACCGGTGCCTTGCAGTGCGAGCAGAGTCGCCGGGCGAGTCGCTGGGCACAGATCAGATTGGTCGAGCTCGCGACCATGAACGGATCCATGCCCATGTCGATCATGCGCGTGATCGTCCCGACGGCATCGTTGGTGTGGAGCGTGCTCAGCACCAGGTGGCCGGTCAACGCGGCCTTGACCGCGATCTCCAGCGTCTCGGTGTCGCGGATCTCACCCAGCAGGATCACATCCGGGTCCTGGCGCAGGATGGAACGGAGCGCACCCGCGAAGGTGAGGCCGCGCTTCGGGTTGACCGGGACCTGATTGATGCCCTCGATCGTGTACTCGACCGGGTCCTCGACCGTGACCATGTTGGTCTCGGGGTCGTTGATGTGCTGGACCGCGGAATACAGCGTCGTCGACTTGCCCGAGCCGGTCGGCCCGGTCACGAGGATCATTCCGTAGGGCCGCTCGATCGCCCACAGGTAGTCCGACATCGACTTGTCCTCGAAGCCCAGGGACTTGATGTCGAGGGCGAGGTTCGAGGAGTCGAGGATGCGGAGAACCGTCTTCTCGCCCCAGATGACGGGCAGGATCGACACCCGGAAGTCGATCGCCTTGTTGCCCATCTTCATCTGGAACTTGCCGTCCTGTGGCTTCTGCTTCTCCGCGATGTCCAGCTTGGACATGATCTTGAGGCGCGAGGTCAGGTTGTTCTGCATGCGCTTCGGCAGCGACATGACCTCAACCAGGCGACCGTCTCTGCGGTAGCGCACGACGAGCCGTTTCTCGAAGGGCTCGATGTGGATGTCGCTGACGCCCGAGTTGCAGGCATCCGAGATCATCTTGTTGACGATCTTGACGATCGGCGACGCCTCGTCGCTGATCGCCGACAGGTCCATCCCCTCGTCGTCTTCACCGGACTCCTTGAGCTCGATGTCGCCGCTCTCGAAGCCGCCGACCAGCTCGTTGACGCTCTCCTCGGCCGATCGGTAGGCCTTCGCGGTCGCGCGCTCGATCGCCTCCTCCGTGCTGACCGCGAGCCGAAGCTCGCAGCCGGTGATGATGCGCAGATCGTCGAGCTTGAGTACGTCGAACGGGTTGGCGACCGCGATCGTGATGAGGCTGCCGATCTTGTCGACCGGGAAGATCCGGTATTCCTTGGCGAGCTCGGCCGTGACGTCGGTCAGCAGCTCGTCGTTGACACGCACGCGGTCGAGGTCGATCGGCGGCACGTTCGCGGCTGCCGCGACGAGCGCGAGCAGCTCGCCCTCGGTGACGACGCCACGCTTGACGACGATCTCGCTGAGCGGCCGGCGCTCCTTGCGGCTCTCCAGCTGGAGCTTCTCGCCCGTCTCCGCGTCGAGCTTGCCGGCCTTCTCGAGGATCCCCCTCAGCTTGCGTGCGAATTGGATCATCGCAGTCTCTGCGCAGGCGCGCGCTGCATCAGGCGCTCCAGCTCCGCCGGATCCGGGGACGTGTGCACCGCGTCCTCGTGGCTGATCGCACCGGCGCGGTAGAGCTCGTAGATGGACTGGTTCATCGTCCGCATCCCGAGCTGTCCGCCGGTCTGGATGATCGAGTGGATCTGGTGTGCCTTGTTGTCGCGGATCAGCGCGCGCACCGCCGGCGTCACGATCATGATCTCCGCCGCCAGCACGCGGCCCTTGCCGGTCGCACGCGGTAGCAGCGTCTGACAGATCACCGCCTGCAGCGTGAACGACAGCATCGTCCGGATCTGCTGCTGCTGGTGCGCAGGGAACACGTCGACGATGCGGTTGATCGTCTGCACGGTGTCCGACGTGTGCAGCGTGCCGAACGTCAGGTGACCGGTCTCCGCGAGCGTCAGGGCGGCTTCGATCGTCTCCAGGTCGCGCATCTCACCGACCAGCACGACGTCCGGATCCTGGCGCAGCACCGAGCGCAGCGCGCGCTCGAAGCCGTTCGTGTCGCCGCCGACCTCGCGCTGGTTGATCAGACAGTTCTTGTTGCGATGGAGGAACTCGATCGGGTCCTCGATCGTCACGATGTGCCCCTGCCGATGGTCGTTGATGTAGTCGACCATCGACGCCAGCGTCGTCGACTTGCCGGAGCCCGTCGCACCGGTGCACAGGACCAGCCCCTTCGGCAGGTTGCACAGCGCCTCGCAGACCTTCCGCGGCATGCCGATCTGGTCGAAGTCGAAGACCTCGTACGGGATCACCCGCATGACGGACGCGATCGTGCCCCGCTGCAGGAACGCGTTGGTTCGGAACCGGCCGAGATTCGCGACGCCGAACGAGAAGTCGATCTCGAGTTCCTTCTCGAGCCGCGCGACCTGGTCCGGCGACAGCACCGAGTAGACGAGCTTCTTCGTGACCTCGGGGGTGAGCAGCTCGTGCTCGGTGTCCTGCAACTTCCCGTCGATGCGCACCTTGGGCGGGGCACCGACCGACAGGTGCAGATCGGAGCCACCGCGCTGCACCATCAGATGGAGCAGCTCTTCCATCGAGACCATCGCCGCATCCTCCGCAGTCCGGAACTCGGGACCGCGTCGACGCGAAGCGATCCCGGCTCCGCTATCGGCCCGATGCGGTGTCCGGGTTGAGTACGCTGGTCCGGGATCGCGACGACATGGGCGCCAGCAATCCGGCGCGCGGAGCATCGCTGACGGCGAGCTGACACGGGGCCGCCAGCGCCGGGCGGTCCGCGGGGCTCCCGGAACGACCCGCGAGCCCACCCCGCGGGTCCGGAGCGCGGCGCTCAGCCCTTCGCGGCCTCGAGCTTCGCCTTGTGGGCGGCGACGATCTGGACCTGCACGTTCGGCGGCACCGGCTCGTAGTCGGCAGGCGTGACACGGAACGTGCCCTCGCCCGCCGTCATCGACCGCAGCTTCGTGACGTAGTCCTGCAGCTCCCCGAGCGGCGCCTGCGCACGGATCGTCTGGATGCCGTCGATCATCTCCATGCCGGTCATGCGGCCACGGAGCGTCGCCAGGTTGCTCGACACGTCGCCGGTGAACCGCTCCGGCACCATGATCTCGATCTCCGCGAGCGGCTCGAGCAGGATCGGACGCGCCTTGGTGAAGGCGTCGGCGAACGCGCGCTCGCCCGCGAGCTGGAAGGACAGCTGGTCGGAGTCGACCGCGTGGAACTTGCCGTCGTAGACCTCGACCTCGACGTCGACGACGCGGCAGCCGGCCAGCCCGCCCTTGCGCAGGAAGCTCTGGACGCCCTTCTCGATCTCCGGGATGAACTGCCGGGGGATCGCTCCACCGACGACCTTGTCGACGAAGTTGAAGCCCTCGCCGCGGTCGAGCGGGCGGATCCTCAGGTAGACCTCGGCGAACTGGCCGCGCCCGCCGGTCTGCTTCTTGTGCCGGTGGTGACCCTCGGCCGGCGCCGTGACCGTCTCCCGGTAGGCGACGCTCGGCGCGTGGGTCGTCGTGCGCACGCCGAAGCGCTGCTCGAGCCGGCGCAGCTGCACGTCGATGTGCATCGGACTCGTGCCGGCGACGATCAGCTCGCCGGTGTTCGGATCGCGCGCGACGTGGAACGTGGGGTCCTCCAGCGCGAGCCGCTCGAGACCCTGCACGATCTTCTGCTCGTCGCCGCGCGATGCCGGCTGCACCGCGAGCGCGAAGGTCGGGTCCGGGAACTCGACGGCCTTCATCTCGAGCGGCTCCGTATCGACCGTCACGGTGTCGCCGTAGGCGAGGTCGTCGAGCTTCGTGACGACGAACAGGTCGCCGGCGACGACCGCGTCGATCGGCTTCGCCTCGATGCCCTCGACCGACTGGACCCCGGTCAGGTTGTCGTGGTGGCCGGTGCGGACGTTGAGGAAGCCCTGCTCGGCCTTCAGCTGACCGCGGAAGCAGCGCAGGTAGGTGATCCTCCCGACGTACGGATCGACGACCGTCTTGAAGACCTTCGCGACGAACGGCCCGTCACTGCTCGGCTGCACGATCTGGTCGTAGGTCTCGGTCCCCGGCTTCCGTGCCGGCCGGCCGCCGAACTGCTCCGGCGACGGGAAGTAGTGCTCGACGAAGCTCATCAGCTTCTTCAGGCCGAGTTCGCGCGGGGCGCAGACGGTGAACAGCGGCGTGACCTTCTCCTTGGCGATCGCCTTCGGCAGGTAGCGCTCGAACTCCGCCTCCGACAGCGCTTCCCGCTCCAGGTAGCGCTCGAGGATCTCGTCGTCGGCCTCGGCGACGTGCTCGGCCAGCAGCGCGCGGTAGCGCTCCGCACGCTCGCCGGTTCCGTGCATCACGTCGCGGATCTCGGTGAACGCCGCGCCGTCGGCATCCGGGTAGGTCACCGGCACGACCGTGTCGCCGAGCGCGTCCTCCAGCTCCGCGACCAGGTCCTGGAAGTTCGCGCTGTCGCCGTCGGGGTGGGTGACGACGATCGCCCGGCCGATCCCCGCCTCGGCGGCCGCCTGGAACAGCCGCCTGCCGTGGAAGGTCAGGCCGGTCGTCGCGCTGACGCACAGGAACGCCGCCTCGACGACGTCGAGGGTCGACAGCGCCGCCGCGACGAAGTCCGAGTGCCCAGGCGTGTCCAGCACGTTCATCCGCATGTGGTCGAACGTGAAGCTGAACAGGTGCGACGTCAGCGTGTGCTTGCGCTCCTTCTCCTCCGCGAGGGTGTCGCTGACGCTGGTGCCCTCGAGCGAGTTGCCGTGGCGGGGCGAGGCCTTCGTGATGTAGGCGAGGGCGTCGATGATCGCGGTCTTGCCCGAATGCCCGTGGCCGAGGAGGACGAGATTCCGGATCTCTTCGGAGCGGTGAGCCATGGAGAGTCGATGTGGAGGTCGTGCGTCCGGCAGCTTCGCGCTGCCGGGAGTCGGCGCGGCGGTCGGTGGTCGGACCACCGCTCGAGCGACCGTGCGGGCCGCCCGCCGTGACTCGGCGACTATATCGCGCGGCGTTGGCGATCCCAGCGCGCGACCCGCCAGCGCACCGCACTCCGGACGCCGGCGCCCACCTGAGGACCGACCGTGCGCTCACCGCCGCCGGCCGACCTCGCGGGCGGCGCGGCTCACAGCTCTTCGCCGACGACGACCTCGACGCGACGGTTGCGAGCCTTGGCGGAGTCGTCGGAGCCCGCCACCCGCGGCAGGTATGGACCGTAGCCGACCACGGCGATCTGCCGCTCGGGGACGCGACCGTCCTTGATCAGCCAGCGGGCCACCGCGTCGGCGCGCTCGACCGACAGGTGCCGGTTGCTGCGGTAGGTGCCGGCGGTGCGCCGGATCGGGTCGGTGTCCGTGTGGCCCGACACGTAGATCCGCCGATCAGGGAACTGCTCGTTCAGCACGCGCGCGACCCGCTGCAGCACGCTGGCGGCCGAGCTCTTCAGCTGCTCGCTGCCGGAGTCGAAGGTCACGGTGTTCTCGATCCCGATCGAGATCCGTCCGAGGCGGCGGGACACGTCGAGGTCCGGCAGCTCGTCGCGGACGCGCGCGAGCTCCGAGTCGGTCGCGGACGCCTCCACCGGGCGCGTTCCCGCACCGTCCAGCTCACCGCGGAGCCGATCGCGTTCGCGGCGCAGATCCTCGCCCTCCGCCAGGGAGTCCGCGAGCTGCCCCTTGAGCTGGCGGATCTCCGCGTCGCGATCGGTGAGGAGCTCCTGGTAACGGGTCGCGCAGCCCGACGTCAGGAGCGCGAACAGCGGGAGCGCGAGGACGAGCAGCTTCGAATGGCGCATCGGATCTCTCGGAGTCATGAGTCGGAAGGAGGAGATTCGGATCCACCGGCGCGGCGCCGGCGCGACCGAAGCAGGTAGATCGCGGCGACGAACACGAGGACGACGGCGACGGCCTGCGCAGCCGACTGGTGCTGCAGCAGCCACTCCGGCCAATCGACCGTCAGGAACCGCACGAGTCCGTCGCGCATGAACAGCGCGCCGACGGCGCCGGCCGCGAGGTACGGGCCGAACGGCAGCTCGTCGCCGCGCACGAAGAGCCGGCGCAGCGAGCCCAGCAGGGCACCGAGCAGCGCGCCGACGAAGAAGGTCAACAGCGCCCCCTGCCAGCCGAGGAACGCGCCGACGCCGAGCATCAGCTTGACGTCGCCGAGCCCCATGGCTTCGCGGCGGAACACCCAGCCGCCGACGACGCGCACCAGCCAGACGACGCCACCGCCGACCAGGGCGCCGAGCGCGCTGGCGAGGAGCCCGTGCGTCAGGTCCGGCAGGCGCGCGAACGCGTCGATGCGTCCCGGTAGCTCGGGGAACACGCCACCCGCGACGAACCCGACGAGCAGCAGCGGCCGCGTCAACCGGTCGAGCAGCCAGTGGAACTCGATGTCGATGAACGTGTTCGCGACCAGGTTGCAGATCAGGAACGCGCCCAGCACGAAGCTGGCCCAGCCGGCGAACGTCGGCTCGACGAACGACGGCGCGACGCCGAGCGGCGGGAAGCGCACCAGCAGGAACACGAGCGCCGCGGTCAGCGCCTCGACGAGCGGGTAGCGGCCGCTGATGCGCGCGCCACAGCAGCGCGCCCGACCGCGCAGCCACAGCCAGGCGAGGATCGGCACGTTCAGCCACGCCGGGATCGGTGCCCCGCAGGCCGGACACGCCGAGCGCGCACCGTGCGCACGCTGATCGTCGCGCGGTGGAAGCCGGTGGATCAGCACGTTGCAGAACGAGCCGAGCATCGCACCGAGGATCGTCAGACCGACGAGCGTCACCGGGTCGGCCGCCGCGGGGAACACGGCCGAGGAGAGCGGAACGACGGGGTCCCGAGCGGCGACCAGCGCGCCGGCGGTCGCGGCGAGCGCGGCGATCATCGACCGCCCCCCCGGCCCGGCGGCGTCGCTCGCGGACGCCGCACGCGCCCGCGGCGGACCGCGCGCGCGCGCCGCGCCAGCTTCGAGTCGACCGCCAACATCAGTCCCTCCCGACCGGAGAACACCACCGGAACGACGTCACCGCACGCCGCCCGTGACCGCCCGCGACGGTCAGGGCCGAGCGACCCGGTCGCCCGCCGACCGCAGCGGCTGCGTGCTGGACCGGGACCGCCCGTCCGGGTCCCAGCACGGTGTCACCGTAGCGACGCGGCGCGGTGGTTTCCAGCGGCCTGGACCGTCGCAGTGTGGCTGCCGGGCAGCGCGGCCCGGCGGCCGGGGCAGCTGACGTTCGCGCTCAGCGCTGCTCGACCACGCGGAAGCCGCGCAGTGACGGACTGTGCTCGCCCCGCACGACCCCCGCCAGCACGACGCGTACGTACGCCCCTGGCCGCACTTCCAACGGGTCGCGCAGCGGCAGCGCCACCGGCGCCGACGCGGCGCTCGGATCGAAGCGCGGCACGCCGTCGACGAGCGTCAACGGCCGCGCGATCTGCAGCCACGCTTCCATGCCGTCGGTCGCGTCCTCGAGCGACGCGCCGATCCGCCCGGAGAAACGCTCGGGGAGCGGCAGCCACTCGGTGCGGGCAGCCGCCTGCATCTGCACGCCGGGCGGCAACCCGGGGGTCAATCGCAACGCGAGGCGCGTCAGCGCCGTGGCGAGCCCGTGCAGCTCGCGGCCGGGCTCGAGGCCGGCGACGACGTGCGGAGGCAGGCGGCCGTCGATGCGGAGGTCGGCGCCGGTCACCAACGTCAGCGGCGAACCCCGCGGCTCGCCTTCCGCCACGACCTCGCCCGCGATCGAGATCTCGCCGCCGGCCACGATGGCGACGCCGGACGCCCGCAGCAGCGACTCGACGTCGGGCGCATCACCGGTGCGCCAGGGCAGCTCGCGCCAGGCATCGAGCAGCACGAGGCGACCGTCCACGACGACGTCCCCGACACAGCGCAGAAGCACCCCATCGCCCGCGCGGATGCGAAGCTCGGCGCCCCGTGCGACGTGGAGCGACCGCAGCTGCCGCTCGACCGTCGCGCCGGTCAGGCCGATCTCACGCACGCCAGCCGCGAGGTCCAGTGCGCCGTGGGCACCGGAGCCGGCCTCGACACGGGCGCGGCCGCGGATCCGCCCGCCGAGCACCTCCATCCCGAGCGGGGCGTCGTCGTTGCGGGTCAGGCGCAGGGCACCGAGCTCCGGCTCGAGCAGACGGACCCGATCGCCGGGGTCGACGCGCACCGCCAGCGGGCCGAGCGGAGCGATCGGTCGGCCGCGGTAGTCGCGCAGTGCATCGGCGCCGATCGCGAAGGTCAGGTAGACGTTGTCGCCCGGCGCGAACTGCACCGCCTCCGGAAACTGCAGCCGTGCCGTGCAGCCGAAATGGCGCGTGCCGGGCGTCTGCTGAGGCAGGATCCGCGCGCTCTCGGGAATCAGCCGCGGCGGGACGTCGCGCCCCCACTCCAACCGGAACACCTCGAACGCCTCCGGTCGCACGGTCGACGGCAGCGGCGGCACGGTGAAGTGCAGGTCGAGCGTCCGGTCACCGGCAGCCAGGCGCGGCAACCGGCCGTCGGGGACATCGAGCGTGAACGGCTCCGCGCCGCTGTCGATCGGCAGGAACGGGGACGGCAACCCGAAGCGGGAAGGATCCTCGGCGACCGACAGCGGCACGACGAGGCCGCGCTCCAGCACGAGGCCGTCCAGCGAGCGGACCCCGTAGCTCGTCGGCATGCCCGGGATCTCGAGCCGCAGCTGCTGGCCGGGGTGGAACGTGCCGTCGTCGAGCTCCGCGGTGGCCGGCGGCGTCGGGCGGAATCGCACGGAGCGCGAGCCGACGAGCAGCTGCCCGTCGAGGCGCTGGCCGTGCTCGTCGACGATCCGGACGGCGTTGCGGGTCACCGACGCGGGGTCGAGCGGCGCGCTGAAGTGCACGACGACGTCCTGGTTGACGAACACCGTGCGGTGGCCGTCCTCCGATGCCGCGGGCTCGACGCGCTCCACCCGAAGCCAGCCCGCACGCTCCTCGCACGCCACCACCAACACACTGCCCACCAGCACGGCGAGAGAGCGCACCCTGAGGCGGCATGCTGGGTAAGCGGATCGGTCCATGCGGCGCGCGGCAGATCGTGCGCGCCGGCCAGACTCGGCGCGCGCGGGGCCCGAGTCAAGGGCGCCCGGGTCGTCCGACGCGACGTGCGACGGGGCCGAGGACTCCCGGCGCGACCCGCTCCCTCCCCGGCGGCGGACGCCGCCCGGGAGCGTCCGCGCGCCAGCTCGCGTCAGTTCTTCCGCGCGACGCGGTAGACGATCGCCATGCCGCGCAGCGACGGCGACACCGGCGGGTCGGAGAACACGTTGTTCTCCATGATGATGCGGAAGTTCATGAACCGCGGCAGCAACCGCGTGTTCTCGTTCCGGATCGAGTCGAGATCGTCGACGATGACGTACGGCGTCAGCCCGGTTGCCTCCACACGCGGATTGAAGCCGACCGGACCCGGGTTCGGGCTCGCGTAGCGGTAGGCCTCGCAGGCGTAGTTCGGGTTGAGCAGGTTCTTGCGCCCGTCGAACGAGTCGTTGCTCAGCGGATCGTAGAGACCGTTGTCGTTTTCGAAGGTCTCCGCGAACCGGAACTCGACCTCCACGCTCGTGCCACCGGGCTGCTGGTTGGCAGGCGGATCGAGCACCGGGATCACGTCCTGCACCGCGACGTCACCACCGAACAGCCCGCTCAGGTCGGGCCGGCCGGCGGCCGGTGGCAGCGGTGCGCTCGGCAGCACCATCCCCAGCGCGTGCTGGTTCGGCTTCAACGTGTCGAAGAAGCCGTAGGTCACGACCGACACGCGACGGACCACGTCGATCTGCGCCCAGTGCAGGTGCGAGTCGCCCGGCTTGGTCTGCCACAGGCCGTAGGTGGGGTCGCCGAGTCCCATGTCCTTGATGACACCGCCGGTCGCGACCAGTGCCAGGTCCGGGTCGACCTCGCTGTAGGTGCCCGGATTGTTCGGGTCGGGGCCGCCGAAGGTGTAGACCCGGAAATGCGGCCAGTCCTGGTTGCGGCAGCTGAACGGGTCCGGCGGGTTCGTCGTCGTGATGCCCGCGCCCGCGTTGTAGTAGCCGTTCGGACTGACGACCGTCCAGATCGGCCCGACGTAGGCGATGTGGAACAGGTTGCCCGCGTTGACGATCTGCCGCGTGTCGTCCGGCCACACGGAGATGTCGACCAGCAGCGGCACGGCGATCGGGTCGTGATCGCGCGTGCGGTCGCCGAGGAAGTCGGCCTGGTCGCGCACCAGCGTCGTGTACTGCCAGCCGGCCGCCGGCTGCGTGATGAACGCCGTGTCCGGGTCGTCCGTGATCCACGGCGACGAGACCGACGCCGTGCGGTCGCCGTCCGGCGGCACGCCCTGCGCGTCGATCGCACCACCGAAGCCGACCGCGGCGTCGGAGGCCATGTTCCACGTGACCGACCGGCTGTCGCGCCACGTGTAGGTGTCCTCGAAGCGGGGATAGGGCACGTACTTCACGCCCGACGCCGCGCGGAACGCCTCGTTCGGGTTGATGACGTACTCCTTGTCGCGCACGACCGTCTTGCGCTGGCTGTTCTCCAGGAAGTTGTCCGCGAACACGCGCAGGAGGCCGCTGTACAGCGACAGGCAGTCGAAGGCGCATTGCGCCGGCGCTCCCATCGGATCGCCCGGATACCAGACGTAGAGCAGATCGGGCCGCTTCTTGGAGTGACCGAGGGTCATCGTGTAGCGGTCGAAGCGGTCGAACAGCACGGTGCTGTCGAGCCACGGTGCCCAGTGGAGCTGCTCGACGTCGATGCAGAGATCGGACGCCTCGTGGTAGCTCAGCCCGAAGTCGTCCTCGCGGTAGGTCATCTGCACGCGCGCACCGCGCGACGTGTGCGGCTCGACGATGCCGCCGAAGGTCTGCGGACCGGCCGGCGGCTGGAACACCAGCGGCGGACCCGGCTGCACCGCGACCATGCTCGGCGTGTTGTAGAGCGCGCCGGTCGCGTAGGTCGCGGTCGCCGGCGGCGGCGTCGACGCCGGCGGCGTCGGCGGCACCGCCATGGGATTGCCGGGAGCGACGCACTCGCCGCGGTCCCAGCGCTGGATCGCGCCGAGGTTCTGCGAGTCGGCCGTCCGCTTGCGGCGGGTCACCTGCGCACCCGACAGCACGCCGTTGCGCAGCTGGAACTGGCCGAAGAAGTCGATCGACCCCGGCACCGTGCCGTCCTCGTCGGAGTCGGCGAAGCGGAACACGCGCGAGCCGACGTAGTTGATGTCGGCAGCAGCATCGAGCGTGAAGGGGATCGAGAAGTTCTGCAGCGGCACATCGACGTTGAAGCCACCGACGTTCGTCGTGCCCGGCGGCCGGCGGTCGTAGACGTCGAGGCGGTTGCCGGCGAGGTCGGCTACGCCACCGTTGCGCGACACGTCGACGTGGAACCAGTAGGACTCCTCCTGGCCCTGGTCGTGGAACAGACCGAGCCGCGGCGACAGCTGCAGCACCGTGCCGTCGCCGAGCTTGTCGATCAGGTCCGACTGCAGGAACGACAACGAGGCGGCCTTCGGCTCGAGCAGCGCGTCCTGGAACGTCGCCACGTTCACGTCCCGCGTCGTCAGCAGGTAATTGTCGAGCGGGCTCAGGAACGACGTGTCGAGCGGCTCGCTGAAGCGGATCGCGAACCGCGCGTCCGGCTGGACATTGCTGCGGAACGAGCCGGGCGGCAACGGATCACCATTCGCGTCGACCGGGGCGGGCTCGATCACGAAGAATTCGTCGCGGCGGGCCGTGTCGGACAGGATGAAGCCGCCCTGGCGATAGCGGACCGCCTCGTAGTAGCGCACCGTGACCTCGCAGCCCGGGCCGCCCTGCGCCGTCGCCTGCATGGTCACGGTGTTGCCGTTCGAATCGAACGCCGAGACCGACGACAGGCGGACGCGGGCGACCGTCAGCTCGCCGCCGTCCGTGCCGCCCGCGGTGACACCGGGACCCGCGAAGTTGGCGTCGCCATCGACGACGCCGACGTCCAGGTTCTCGATCACCTCGGCCCGGACGCGCGTGACCTCACCGGTCATCTGGTTGACGACGAGCTGCGTGACGAAGTCGCCCTGGGGCAACGGCAGCACGTTGCCGTTCGAGTCGACCGTCGGCACCGACAGCGGTCCCTTCGGCAGCCCGCTGTCGGCGTCGATCACGCCGTCGACGAACGGCAGGCGGCCGCGGATCGCGACCTGCGAGCCACGCTTGCCGATCTCGACGACGCGCGTCACCGGGTCGACGGACAGGATGTCCATGTTCTTGACGGTGACGATCGCCGGCGCGGAGAAGTCCGCGAGCGCGCCGACCGTGCCGTCGCTGGTGTTGCCGGAGCGGAAGTCACGGATCACCGCGGGATCGCCGACCGCGTCCACGCCGTTCTGCTCCGGGATCGCGTCGGGCGACAGGCTCAGCAGATTGCCGACCACACCGGACGTCGGGATCGCCAACCGGTAGTTCGCGGTGAAGCTGTCCGCGCTCGGCTCGAGGCCCGTCGAGCGACGGCTGTTCGATGCCTCGCCGCCGAGGATCGTCGTGTCGACGATCACCTCCCTGCCCTTCGCGATGATCCGCGTGTCGGCCGGGACGAAGGCCCGTACCGGCGAGACGACATCAGGATCGTCCCGGAACAGCAGCACCTGGATCGCGGCCGGATTGTCGGCGAAGAAGCTCGAGTCCCTCCCGAGGTCCGCGCTGAACGTCAGCTTGAACGCGGCATCGCGCGGCACGACCGGGATCGGCTTGACGAGCACGTTCTGACCCCGGTAGGCCGTCGCCACCTCGATCAGGCCCCCGCGCGCCGCGGCGAGCGCGGCCTGGAACCGTTCACCCTCGTCGCCACGGTCGTCCCACAGGATCAGCAGTTCGTCGTGCCCGGCGGAGATGTCGAATGGCAGGAACCGGTAGTTCGCGTCAGGCCGCGCCTCTCCGACAGAGTCGAACAGCGCCTGCGTCTCGATGTCCGGGCTGATGACGACGTCCTCCAGCACCAGGACCGGCTGGCGATTGCGCGTGTCGCGCCGATCGTCGTTGCCCGAATCGATGCGTCGGTAGGCATAGACATCGACGAGACGGCCGTATTCGACCTTGACGAGCCGGGCATTGGAGGCGCCGCCCGGCGACCCTCCGCCAGAGCCGCCGTTGCTGCAGCCGGCGAACATCGCTGCCGAGACGCACGCGCCCAGCATCGCGATTCGGAGTGTGGTGGACTTCATCGGTAGGTGTCCCGGGGAGCGACCCTGTTGGCTCGGGGCGCCGGCCCCTGCGAGGGGCCGGCCGGACGCGAACGGGCCTCAGAAGCGATACGGAAGGACCAGGTAGTCGACCGCTGGGAGCGGCATGTCGGCGCGCAGCGGCTCGCCACTGCTGTTACCGGGCTGCGTGGGGTGGAAGCGCGTGTTGAACAGAATGTCCCATTGCACGAACCTCGGCCGATTCGCCTGCAGCCAGTTCAGGAAGTCCGGGTTGAGCAGATCGAACTCGTACAGCGACTCGTTCGGGTTGGTGCCGCTCGGCCAGCGATCCGGACCGGGGCCCGAATAGGGATTGACCGAGAACGCGAAGCCGATGCGGACGTTCGCGATCGGCGCCTGCTCGCCCTGCGAGTTGATGATGTACGAGGGGCCGAGGCCCTCGAGTCCGTCCACCGCCACGCCGAAGAACTTCACGAGGATCCGGAAGTCCGCGACGTTCTGCGGGAACGTCTCGGACGGCTCCAGCCAGATCGTCCGCTCGCGGTGACCGAGGATCCGGAAGTCGGCGAGCCGGGTGCCGGAGTCGTTGCGCACCTCGACGCGGTAGTTGGCGTAGCGATTCTCGAGCAGACCGGCGACCGGGCTGCCGGTGGGCACCACCAGCGCGTAGGCAGGTCCGCCCTCGTAGCTGGCGTTCGTGTCGATCGACTCGTAGGTGAACGCGTTCGAGCCGCCGAAGCTCAGCACCGGGAACACCTCTTCGCCAGTCTGCGGGTCGTAGGTCGCGTAGCCGGGATCGTCGATCCGCATGCTCGTGCCGCCATAGCCGAGATCCGGGTCACCGAAGTCCGGTCGCGGCTCCTCGCCAGGATTGGCGGCGACGACCCGCGGGTCGGTGCTCGTCGTGCCGGCGTCGATCCGCTCGCGGACCGCGAAGCCGAGATCGATCCACCGCGAGCGCGCGCGCGATAGCGCGCCGAACGGCGACGGCAGCATGATCGGGCTCGGCCGGATATCGCCCTCGTTGTTGCCGATGTTGAGCACCGCACCGGTGTCGTCGGTGTACTGGCCGGTCTCGTTCGGCCAGCCGCGCCAGGCCAGCAGCTGCTTCTTGCGGGCCGGGGTCACGATGTTCCGCGCGCCACCGAACTGCTCGTAGAAGACGATGTTGTCGTCGAGCCGGTTGCCGGTGCCGTCGGCGTCGTCGCCCGGCGGAGCCATCAGCTGGACGATGCCCATGCCTCCGAAGCCACCGGTCGGGTTCGTGTCCCACGCCGTCGTGCCGGGCGGGTACTTGTTCGCGATCTCGCTCGTGAAGCGGCCCTGCGTGCCGATGCCACCGTCCGCGGCGATCGCGAAGAAGTAGTCGTTCTCGTTGTTGCCGTAGGTGGCCTGGGTGGCGTTGCTCCGCGAGCTGTGCACGTGGATCTCGAAGCCCTGACCGGCCATCAGGATGACCATGCCGCCGGCGCCGGCGCCACCGCCACCGCCTTCGTTGTTGCCGCCGGCCTGCTCCCCACCGCCACCGTTGCCGCCGGTCGCGGAGATCTCGCCCTCGGGGCCGATGCGGATCGTGCCGAGCGCCTTGATGATCAGCACGCCGGCGCCACCGCCACCGCCGCCACCCTTGTTGTCGTTGATGAAGCCCGACGGGTCCGGAATGCTGCAGCTGGTCGAGCGGTCACCGCCGCCACCACCGCCGCCACCGGCGACCGGCGTGATCAGCTCGCCCTCGATGCGGATCTGCCGGAACACGTTGACGCCCGCGCCCCAGAAGTCGTTGTCGGTGCGCGAATCGGTGAACGGGCGCGGGCCGGGCTGACCACCGGGCAGCGACTTGTTCAGACAGCCGAAGCCACCCTCGCCACCCACCTGGCGCCAGCGCTGCGCTGCAGGGTTCGGCGGGTAGTACGGATCGCCGGCAGCTCCGAGCGAGCCACCACCGCCAGCCGAGCCGCGATTGCACGACGTGGAGCACGACAGGCGGCCGGCCTCGCCACCGCCGTTCGGCTTCTGCCCCGGTCCGAATCCGGGCTGACCCGACGGGCTCCGGTCATTGGGGTTCGGGCTCCCGAGACCACCGTTGCCGCCGCCACAGACGCCGATTCCACCACCGGTCGGGAAGTTCGCGGAGTTCAGCGTGTCGACGCGCGCACCGTCACCCCCGTCCACGCGCAGCTTGCCATTCACCGTGAAGTCGCCGGTGACGAGCCAGACCATCGGGTTCGTGCCAGCGCCGGCGACCTCGACACCCTGCGGGATCTCGACTTCCGCGAAGTTGAACACGCCACCCGCGACGTTGATCGGCGGGTTGTTGACCGGCGTGATCTGCGTGAAGTCGGTGTTCAACGTCACCTGCCGGTCCTGCGGCCGGTAGGTGAGCCGCGACTCACCGCCCTCGAACGCGAACGTGGCCTGGACACGGCCGTCGCTGATCGCGGCCACCGGCTCGAGGAAAGCTGCAGCGAGATCGACCGCCGAGTCGGCGGCGAAGTGCTCGATCACCGCATCGTATTGCGGTGCGAACGACGGGCTGGTCAGCACGGTCCGCGCGACGCGGTTGTAGCTCGCATCGGACACGTTCGACTCACCGGACATGTCCTCGACCGTGTTCTCGATGACCAGTCGGATCTCCGCGTTGTTCGGCAGCACGCCGATCGGACGGAGCACGACCACCGAGCCCTCGCGGGTGTTGCTCTCGAGGTCGACCGTCGACGGGATCCACGTGTTGCGGCCCGTGGGATCGTCGTACTCGAGGAACATGCGGCCGCGATCCGAGATGTCGCGCTGCAGCGGATCCGCGGAGACCGACACCGGAACGTTGTCGTCGCTCGGATTCAGCGGCTGGTCGAAGGTCAACCGGAACTCGACCGGCTCCTGCGAGAACCGGTTCAGCGGCACGGTGCCGTTGGTGTTGAGCGGCGTCACCTCGAACGACGTCAGGCGCGGACCGCCAGCACGGGTGTCGCTGAACAGCTGCGTCGGGGTCGTGCCGTCCGCGGTGCGGAACTCGAACGTCACCGGCGTCGCCAGGCCGCGACCATTGACGTCGCGCAGCACGGTGCCGGACCGCGCGTTGCCCTCGACGAGCTGGACCACGTAGATCCGGCCAGGCTTGAACCCGCCGTTGTCGTACGTGTTGTTCGTCGGGAACCGCGGCGAGAACACGAGCTGCCGCCCCACCTCGGTGTCACCCGCCGACCGCGCCAGCGAGAACGTGCCGGCCGGACGCTCCGTCAGCGGAGTACCGTTCAGATCGAAGACCTGGAAGCTCACCGTGTTGAGGTCCGCGGTCGACAGGTCCACCCGATTGCTCATGTCGAGCCGGATCGGCTCGTTGAGGTAGAGCCGACCGTTGTTCGGCGGCGTCGTCCGGAGGACCAGGAAGTCACCGCTGGTTCCCCGCACTCCCGTCGGGCTGCCACCGTCGCAGCCGACGAGGAGCGCGAGCAGGCCGGCGGCGGGCAGCCACGCGAGGTTGTGCTTCAGCATCTTGGGGTTCATCGATTGAGGGACAGGTCGACCGCGGCCGCCCCGCCGAGCGAGCGACGGGCGGGATCGAGTCGGAGGAGGGGTTTCGTCGAGAGCCGGAGCGGTGACTGCCGTCGCACCGCCGACCGGGGTCGTGTCGTTCACCAGGATCGCTGCCATCCGGGCCATCGCCATTCGCAAGTCATGCGGAGGTCGCAGCTCGTCCTCTCGCCAGGCTATTGCCGCTCGAAGCGGTAGGTCACCGCGAACGAGTCGACGGTCGGCGACACCGGCGGCGTCGCCTCGACGTTGTTGACCATGATGAAGCGCCAGTTGAAGTAGCGCAGGTCAGACACGTCGAGCGTCTCGTTCACGCCGGAGAACCGGTTGAGGAACGTGTCGCTCGAGAGGTTGCCGATGTCCGTCGTGTAGTCGGTGACCTCGCGGTTGTAGTAGAACGCCCAGTGCAGGCGTTCCGGACCGGTGTTGCCCACCGGATCGATCCGGCGGTCGTCGTACTTGTGGATGTAGGCGTCCGCGGCCTTGAGCGGATCGAGCGGGAAGTTGATCTCGTCCGGCTTCAGATCCGCGCCCCAGTTCATCACCGTGCGCAGGTTCTCGTAGCGCCACGGCTGCGGGTCGAGGCGGGACGCCGCGCGGAACTCCGCGACCACGTTCGTGCCGCCACGCTCGATCGGTGGCTCGAAGATGTAGTCGAAGCGCGGAACGATGCCCACCGGCGGATTCGGGACGCCTGCGGGGTCGGTCTGGTACGGGCCGAGCCGCGGGTCGAAGTTGCCCGCATTCGGTGCCGGCATCCGGTGCGGATTGAAGATGTCGACGAATCCGAACGTCGCCACGGTCTGGCGCTTCAGGAAGTCGGCCATCACCCAATAGAGCGAGTTGTCCAGCGCGGTCGACGTGCGCACGCCGGTCGGCGTGTAGCCACCTGCCGCGCGCGTCCACGCGGACGAGCTCTGGTCGACGCAGATCGACGGGCGCGTCGCGCTGCCCGCGAAGCCGCCCGAATAGGCGCGGAAGTTCGGAGTCGGAGCGGACTGGACCGTCAGCGCGATCTGCCAGCCGTTGAATCCCGTCGCGACGAAACCGTTGTTCGCGGGCAGGTCCGGGTCGTCGCAATAGGTCCAGAAGTCCGCGAGCAGCGGCAGCGCAATCGTGCCGAGGCCACCTTCGGTGAACTGGTCGGCCCGCGTCGTGTTCAGCAGCCGGAACTCCTGGAAGTTGCCCCAGAAGTTGAAGTTGAACCGCAGCGACGTCGGCGTGCCGCTGACCCGCCGGCCGATGCCACCGAGCCACGGCGAGATGATGTACGGCGGCATGTTCTGGCTGGCATTGCGCACGTCGGAGCCGACGCCCGAGACGCCACCCTGGACCTCGTTCGTCTCGTCACGCCAGACGAAGTACGGCTTCTGGAACTCGGGCAGTGGCAGATACCGGTTGATCCCGTTCGGCTCGGTGAACGCGAGCGCGACGTCGATCGTCATCTGCGCGTCGACATACGCGGGGTGCGGAGCGGGATCGAGGGTCTTCTCGCCCGTGTTGGGTGCGAGATTGTGCGCGAAGTTGTCCGCGAACACCGCCTTCAGGCCCGAGTTGCCCATCTCCGGCAGCGCGCTGAACGCACCGACGCACGGCTCGGGACGGAACTCGGAGTGGCCGAGGAACAGGCTGACCCGGTCGAACACGTCGTAGGTGATCGCACCGAGCGTGAACGGCGCCCAGTACATCTGCTCGACATCGAGGTTGAAGTCGAACGGATCCGTGCGCGACAGGCTCATGTCGATCTCGCGCCAGACGGTCTGCAGGCGCGACCCGAACGGATTGAGCGGGTTCTGGATGCCTTGACCGAACTTCACGCTGGCCGTCGCCGTCGCCACCAGGTTCTCGGTGCCGATCACGAACGGACAGAACCGCAGGTCGCTCGACTGCGGCGGTGGCGGCTGCTGGTTCAGGTCATCGACGACCTTCGTCACGCGGGTCGTCGGGCGCGCCTGCAGCGTGCCGTCGGTCAGGTAGGTGACGGCGCCGAAGACGTCGTTGAGCGGGTAGGCGGCCGAGGCCGGCGGCACCGGATTGCCGGTCCCCGGGTCGAGCTTCGCCACCTCGTTGTCGATGTACGACGACGGCTGCTCGTCCTCGTCGACATCCTTGAACCGCCGGACGACGCTGACGACCTGGTTGTCGGCGTACAGCGGCGTGTTCGACTGGTCCTTGCGCGTGTCGAGGGCGAACTCGAGCGTCAGGAAGTCCGTCGCCAGGTTGCCGCTCTGGAAGTCGATCGAGTTGCCGGCGAGGTCGAGGATGCCCTGGTCGCCGCCGATCACGTGCAGGAAGTAGTTGAACTGCTTCTCCTCGAAGGGTCGCGGGTCGTCCGCCTCGCGCATCGTCTCGTCGAGGTAGAAGCCGCGGGTCGGCTGCAGCCGCATCGCGGTCTGGGAGCCGTCCTCGTCGATCACGCGTGCCGACACGAGGTGCGGCGTGATGAACTTCTGCCAGTTGAAACGCTCGGGGTCGATGTTCCGCGGCGTGAGGAACTCGGCCGTGATCAGGTCGCGATCGACGACGTCGCGCGTCGCGAAGAAGAAGGTGTCGAACGCCTTCACGGTCGCGAGGTCGACCGGCTTCGTGAAGCGCACGATCGCCTCGGCGAACGGCGACACGTTCTCGTTCGGCGGCGACGGCTCACCGCTGAACTGTGCGAGCGGCGTCGGCGAGAACGTCACGAAGTTCTCGGGCGCGTCGCCGTAGCGTGGCTCTCCGGAGACGTTGGGGTCGTCGTAGCGGCTGCCGGCCGGGAAGTACGGCGAGCCGCTGATCGGGTGCGTCCGGCTGTAGGTGAACTCCGTCACGAGCACCAGCCGCGGCGCATTGGCGAGCAGCCACGCCTGGCCCTCTGCCGAGCGCGGGTCCGCGGGGTAGTTCGGATCGTTGCTCGGATCGATGTCCTCGAGCCCCGCCAGCGCGCGGACGACGCAGCGCACGTGTTGTACGGCCGGATCGCCGTCGTCGTCGGTCGGCTCCACCGAGACCTCGGTCGCCCCGAGCACCTCCCCGTTCCGCGGGTCGATGACGCGCAGGACGTCGCCGCGATCGATCTCCTGGATCTTGAGGAGGTCGAGCGGGTTCTCCACCCCGCCATTGGTACGGACGCTGCGTCCCTTGTAGACGGTCACGACCTGCGTGCCCGAGTCACCCGGATCGACGCGCTCCAGGTACATCAGGATCTCGCCGACCATCCGCGGCGGCTCGGAGTCACGGATGAAACCGCGCGCGATGTCCGCGGAATTGTCGCTCGAGTTCCCTGACCGGAAGTCGCGGATGATCGAGCGGAATCCGTCGTTGTTCGTCCCGGAGAACGGCGAGTTGACGACCTGCCCCAGCCCCGGGATGCGCAACGGCCCCTCGACGGCGACCGCGATACGGATGTTGGCACCGGACTGGTCCGGCGAGCCCGGCATGCCGGACGCGTTGTTGCGGACCTGGTAGCGGGCACCTTCCGAGCCGAGCAGCACCGGATCGATGATCAGACGATTGCCGCGCGGTACGACGCGCGACGGGATCACGACGAAGTCGCCGATCGGATTCGGGTCGTTCGGATCGCCGACGATCTGCAGGAGCTGGACGGCCTCGGTGTTCTTGACGCCGGCCACCGCACCGTTCGCATCGAACTCCAGGAAGAACGACAGGTCGACGCCGAGATCGCGCGTGAACTCGAGTTCGAAGGCGGCGTTGCGCGGCACGACCGTGAACGGCTGCAGCGACGTGTCCTGGCCGAACACACCGGCGGTCACCAGCTTGACGCCGCGCTCGAGATCGGCGTAGGCCGACTGGAACGCCGGCGAGCCGATGACCCTCGTGATCAGCAGGCGGCCCTGCAGGTTGTCGGGGTTCGTCCCGATGAAGTCGTAGAGGATCTCGTCATCGGTCTTGGTCGAGTTCGGCGGCCGCTCGTCCTCGATGTCCGGCCCGATCAGCACGTCCTCCTGCACGAGGTCGACGACGCGCCCCTGGGTCGTCTCGCGCAGGCCGTAGACGTCGACCAGCCGCCCGTAGCGCACCGCCGCGAGCTGGGTCTCGCCGAGATTCGGGTTACCCCCAGCGGCGGGACCTCCGCCCCCGCTGCACGCGCCGAGCAGCGCGAGGAACGCCGCACCCAGTGCGCAGCTGCCGAGCCGCGCGCGCGACCGGCCGCGGACCGGCACTCCCGACCGGGTTCCAGCGTCACGGCAACCAGGGTCACGGCGACCAGGGTCACGACGACCTGCATCCGGGGCGACTGGACGGCCCGCGAGCCGGGCCGCCGGCCCTGCGGAAAGCTCTAGTGCAATTCGAGTTGACATGATCCTTGCCGTCGAGGAAGGGGCGCCTGCGAGCCTGGAACTGCGGCGGCGTCGGGGGATCCGAGGGAGGGAATCGGGCAGAAGCTAACCGATGCACGCCCCCGGACCCAAGCGCTGTCTGGGAAGCGCCCGCGGACCGCGGGAGCCGTGTCACCAGCGCGGCGGATCAACAAGCGTGCCGCCCCACACGCCGCGACGCATCTGACAGAAGTCACCGCCAAGAACAAACTTGCGTCGGCCGCTCTCGGCGGCGTCGGGCGCCGTGCCGTGCGCTCACTCGCGCGCCCCCGTGCGCTTCCGCTCGGATTCGCGGCGGCTGGCTGCCGCGCGTCGTCGTGCACGTCTCCAGCGGCGCTCCGACCGGCTGTACCGGCGGGCGCAAGCGCACGTGCTGCGGGGTTCCGCTCGCCGTCGCGCCGCGCGGACGTCACGGTCAGCTCCCGGCGAGCTCCGCATCCTCCTGGAAGCCTGCGGCGCGCGCCTGCTCGGCGCTCTCGAAGTAGACGCGGTTCTCGGGCCGGATCCGCCGCACCGGTGGGGCGTTCCACGCATGGAAGCAGTGGCTCGTCGCGCTGCCGACGAACCGCGTCTCGATCTCCGCGGAGCAGTAGGCGCAGCCCACGCGCGGCGGCTCCTCCGCGACCAGCCGGAAGTCGAGCGGCAGGTAGCTCCGGCCCTCGCCGTTGGTGACGCAGCGGTCGTTCCGGCAACGCGGGCCGCCGACCGGGAACCGCAGCCCGGGCTCCGACGACACGTGTTCCGGCGGGCGCGCGTCGAGTTCGATCGCGCCGAGCAGGAACGCCATCAGCGCCATGCGCATCGGCACGCCGAACGCTGCCTGCCGGAAGTAGATCGCGCGCGGATCGTCGTCGAGCTCGTAGTCGATCTCGTCGACGCGCGGCAGCGGGTGCATCAACCGCACGTCCCGCATGCGCTCCGACTTCAGCATCTCACGGTCGATGCGCGGATAGCCCTCGATCGTCTCGCCGTGGTGACGCTCGCGCTGCGCGCGGGTCATGTAGATGGCGTCGATGTGGTCGACGTCGACCTCGCTGAGCTTGGTGAACAGCGCGAGCTGGTGCGGGCGGCTGGACGTCAGGTAGGCAGCGCCCTTGTCGTTGCCAGCGAACCCGGGCAGATCGCGCACCGAAGCGATCGACGTCGACACACCGAAGTCGCGCGCGAGACGCTCGATCACGTGCGCGGGCATCTCGAAGCCGGGGTAGGGCACGGTGATGATGTTCGCCCGGAATCGCGCCAATGCATACGCGAACGAGTGGATCGTGCGGCTGTAGCGGAGGTCGCCACACAGCACGACGTCGAGGCCCTCGATCTGGCCCTTCTCGCGCCAGAGAGTGTACAGGTCGCAGAGCGTCTGCGTCGGGTGCTCATGGCTGCCGTCGCCGCCGTTGACGACCGGCACGCTCGCATACTGGGCCGCGACGCGGGCCGCGCCGTCCTGCGGGTGACGGATGACGACGATGTCGGCGTAGCTGCCGCCCACGACCCGCACCGTGTCGGCGAGCGACTCGCCCTTGGAGAAGCTCGTCGTCGTCACGTCCGCGGCCGTGATCACCCCGCCGCCGAGCCGCAGCATCGCCGACTCGAAGCTGAGTCGGGTCCGCGTGCTCGCCTCGAGGAACAACGTGGCCATGATCGAGCCGCGGCAGACGTGCGTCCATGCGCGGAGATCGGCGCGAAACTCGTCCGCGCGCCGGAACAGCTCCCGGATCTCGTCCGAGGAGAGGTCGTCGATCGAAACCAGGTCCCGTTTGCCGCCCGCTTTCATGCGGGCCGACAGCTTACCGCCTCGACGCGCGGCGACCGCAGCCGGAATGTGGCCGCGCTCACGACGCGGCCGCCGGTCCGGGCTCGTCCGCGAGCGCGGCGAGCTCGGCGCAGCCGTCGGCGTCCCACGCGACCGCCCCCCCGACGCCGTCGGGCGGTGCCGGCGGCAGCCCCCGTTGCCGGCGCAGCGCGGCCCCGAGCGCCGCGCGGACTGCGACCGCGGAGCCCTCGCCGGCGCAGCCGACCACGGCGTCGGGGACCAGGTCGGCGGGCCAGCCGGCTCCCGGCAGGTCGGCCTTGGTCCGCACGCGCAGGTCGGCATGCTGCCACCACTCCCGCTCGGCGAGGGTCGGGGAGCGCGTGCCGTCGACGACGAGCACCGCGAGTCCGCCCCGGCGCTCGGCGCGCCCCCGCTCGATCGCAGCGCGGTCGAGCTCGCCCGCGGCGTCGCCCTCGCCGGCCGTGTCGGTCGCCAGGTACGGGTAGCCGCAGAGCTCGATCGGCTCGACGACCGGATCGCGTGTGAGGCCGGGGAGGTCTCCGACCAGGGCACGCGGGGCGAACGCCAGCCGGTTGAGCAGCGTGGACTTGCCCGCGTTCTGCGCCCCGAACAGCACGAGGCGGCACGGCTCCGCGAGTGCCTGGGCGACGCGGCTGCGCGCGAGTGCGGCGCGCGCCTCCCGCCGGCGCGCCGGCGCGCCGAGCCGCCGCAACCTCGCGCACAGCTCCGCGAGCGTCTCGGCACCGCGCTGCTCGAGCGCCAGCGCGAGCTGCGCGTCGCTCCGCGCGCTGCGCAACAGCCGCTCGACCCGGTCCGCGGCGGGCGACGGGCCCACCAGCTCGCAGCGATCCGCGAGGGCGTCGAGCACGGCCGGGGCTCCGTGCAGGCACAGCTCGGTGCGGTCGGCGCGCTCGACGACGACGACCTGATCCACGGCGACACCGTCGAGCTGCAGCAGGGCCAGCCGCGGCACGGCCGCGTCCGCGCTGGTGGCGCTCACGCTCCAGGCCGAGCCATCGGGGCGACGCAGGACCTGCGCGAGGAACCCAGTGCGGTCGGTGGCGGCGATCGCGACGACCGCGACGCCGGCGACGCCGCGCGGGGTCAGCAGGACGAGTCGCGGTCGAGCCACGCGCCCTCCCTGCACAGCACCGTCAGCCCGTCGTGGACGAGCTCCGGATGGACAGCGAACGGGCGCGACGCGAACCGCGCCAACACCTCGGCCTCACCGCCGGTGACGCACAGCTGCGGTGCGGCTCCGGCGAGCGACGGCGCGCCCGCGACCACCGCGTCGACGAGCCACTCCACGCCGCGCGCGAACAGAAGGCCCACCCCGGCGCGCACCGCATCGAGGGTCGTGATCGCGGGCAACGCGTCCGGCAGTGCGGCGTCGAACGCGGGGAGCGCGGGCGCGCGCTGTGCGAGCGCCGCGGCGACGGTGCCGAGCCCCGCGCCGATCGCACCGCCGAGGAACCGCCCGCCGCGGTCGACGGCGTTGATCGTCACCGCCGTGCCGCAGTCCACGACGATCGCATCGCCGTAGCGACGCTGGGCCGCGAGCGCCCCGACCCAGCGGTCGGCACCCAGCTCGGCCGGGTCCCGGTAGGCCAGCTCGAGTGGGCAGCTCAGCTCGCGGCCGGCGACGAGCACCGCGATGCCCGCGGCAGTCAACCGCTGTTCGAGTGGCGCGAGCGCGCCCGGCACGACCGACACGAGCGCCGCCGCCCGCGGCGGTCGACCGTCCCTGGCGCGCAGCTCGGCGAGCAGCTGATCCAGGGCGGCGAGGTCACCCGGCAGACGGCGGCGCAGCGCGCGCGCCCCGACCACGCAGCGACAGTCGAGCGTCGTGTTGCCGCGGTCGACGGTCAGCAGGCCGTCGATCGGCTCACCGGCGCGGAGTGCGATCGGGGCAGCCGTCATGCGTCAGCGCCAGGCCGGGTGACCCGCGGCGCGCCCCGCACCCCAGGGACCCGCGAGACTCGGCGCTCTCAATTCTCCGGGGCGACGTAGGTTCGCGTGATCCGCCGCCCGCTGCTCAGGAAGTCGATCTCGAAGGTACGCACGCCCCGCTCGTACAGCCGCTTGCCGACGCGGATGCCTTCGGCCTTGTTGCGCACGGGCTCGCCGTTCACGGCGATCACGATCTCGCCTTCCTGGACGCCGTAGCTCTCGTAGCCCGGCGCGAGGCGCGTGATGCGCACGCCTTCGATGTTGCCGGTCGCGCTGCGGTACGACGCGGTGCCGATGTCCTCGTTGAAGATGCGGTTCGGGTCGGAACGGAACAGCTCGCGATCGCGCGTGCCGATGTTGAAGCGACCGCGCCCGACCTCCGTCGTCCGCTCGGTCGGCTGCCAGTCGGTCGGCTGCACGATCACCGGGGCGCGCTCCGGCTCCGCACGCGTGCCACCCTGCCGGCCGATCCGCAGCCCCTCCTCGAGCTGGCGCAGCACGTCCTGCTGCAGCCCGAGCACTTCGGGGTAGACCGGCTCCTCCTCCCAACTCTCACGCGGCACGTCCTCGCCGGCCCGCGCGAACAGCGCGTGGCTCGCGTCGTCCGCCACCCGCACGAGACGAATGTCGCCGTGGGGAGGCCAGAGCGCCCCGCCGACCTCCAGCTGCTGGAAATACACGCCGGTCGCCGGTGCGGCCGGGAAGCCCGGCGGCCGCGGTGTGCTGCCGCGCGGCGGCGTGCCCGGGCCGCCGCGGCGAGGTTGCTGCGGGGTCGTGTCGCGCACGAACCCGCCGACGCCGGGCTGCGCCCCGGCGACGACGTCCTCGGGCGGCTGCACGTTCGACTCGGGCTTGTACTGCAGCACGATGCGCGACTGGTCGCCATCGAACACGATGCAGATGACCTGGAAGATGTCCGTCAGCGGCACCTTCGGCGGCGGCGGCGGCGGCACGTTCTGATCACCCGGACCATCGCCCTGCTGCTCCGGCGGGGGCGGCGGCAGCTTTCCGTTGAAGTTCGCCTTCGCGAACGCGTCCCAGAACCGGATCGGCTCGGCGTAGTTCGGGCCGCCGTTGGCCTCGCCGGCCGACAGCTGGCCGTCCTCGAAGCGCTTCGCGAGCGCCTGTGCGTTCGCGAGCTGCGCGTCCTGGCCGAAGCTCAGGCGCGAGCGGTCCTCGGCGAGCCCCTTGAACTGCAGACCGATCGCCCCGAGCAGGGCGACGATCGCGACGGTCAGGAGCAGGTTGAGCGGCAGCTTCATGATCGTGCGGGCCCGTGAGTCTAACCGGCCCCGTCGGCCTTGGACTCCGGCCGGCGGCGCGATCTTCCCGGGCTCGCGCCCCGCATGCCAGGGGCCGCTGCGATCGAACCCGTGCGCGCGCCGGGCTCAGCCCGGCCGCGTGCGTGGCGCGGTGCCGGTGGCGACCGTCGCGGCCTGCGCGCCCTGGGTGATGCCGCGCATCTGCATCTTCAGCTCGTCCGGGTTGTCCGAGGCCGCCAGGGCGTCCTCCAGCGTGATGTTGCCGGCCTCGAACAGCCGGATCAGCGACTGGTTGAACGTCATCGTCCCGTAGTAGGCCCCCTCGGCGAGCGCCTTCGGCAGCATGCGCGTCTGCCCGGACTCGAGCAGCTCCCGGACCGTCGGCGTGTTGATCAACAGCTCGACGGCGGGCACCATCGAGCGGCCTTCCGCCGTCTTGACGAGGCGCAGCGACACGACTCCCGCGAGGTTGAGTGCGAGCTGCAGGCGGATCAGGTCATGCTGGTGGGGCGGGAAGAACGTGATGATCCGCTCGACGGTCTGCACGGCGTTGACCGTGTGCAGCGTCGAGAACACGAGGTGCCCGGTCTCCGCAGCGGAGATCGCCGCCTCGACCGTGTCGCGGTCGCGCATCTCGCCGATCAGGATGACGTCGGGCGACTGGCGCACGGCCTGCCGCAGCGCCTGGCTGAACGACTCGCAGTCGGTGCCGATCTCGCGCTGGTTCACGATCGAGAAGCGGTCCTCGAACATGAACTCGATCGGATCCTCGATCGTGATGATGTGCTTCTGGCTGTTCCGGTTGACGAACTCGATCATCGACGCGAGCGTCGTCGACTTGCCCGAGCCCGCGACGCCGGTCGCGAGCACCAGCCCACGGTTGAGCGTGGAGAGCTGCTTGAGCGGCTGGACCGGGAGGTTGAGCTCCTTGAACGTCGGCACCTCGGTGTTCACCCGGCGGAACACGAAGCCGAGCTCACCGCACTGCCGGAACGCGTTGCAGCGGAAGCGGCCGACCTGCGGCACGGCGACCGCGAGATCGGCCGCGCCGTGCGCCTCGAAGTCCTCACGCTGCCGCGGTGACAGCACCTCCTCGAGGTAGGCCTCGAGCGGCTCGGGCCCGAGCGGGGTGTCGCCGAGGAAGCGGATCACGCCGGCGAGGCGCACCGCAGGGCAGCTCCCCGCCTTCAGGATGAGGTCGGATGCGCCCTCCTTGACGACGATGTTCAGGAAGTCGCGGATGGTCGGCCTGGCCAAGCTTGGGTCCTCCGCAGGCCCTATCGGACCGCGCGGCACCGCCACGTGAGCCGCTCGCGGCCGCGAGCCGCGGCGCGCCGCGGGGGGCCGGGCGCCGGAGGGGTGCCCCGCGCGCCGTCAGCGCAGGCGCCGCAGGTAGCCGAGCAGCTGCTCCAGGCCGCCCCGCGTCACGGCGGACAGCTCGACGACGACCTCGCCGGTCTCCGCGCGCAGCCGGGCGGCGGCCGCCCGCGAGTCGTCGTCCTCGACCTTGGTCGCCACGACGAGCCGCGGCCGGCGGGCGAGCTCGTCCGAGTAGCCGCGGAGCTCCGCCAGCACGATGCGCCACGCCTCGAGCGGATCGGTGTCGGCGAGCGCGGAGCAGTCGACGAGCTGCAGCAGCGCGCGGGTGCGCTCGACGTGCTTCAGGAACTGGTGGCCGAGCCCCCGCCCCTCGGCGGCCCCCTCGATCAGACCCGGGATGTCCGCCATCACGATGCTGCCGCCGTCCGGGAACGGGACGATGCCGAGGTGCGGCTCGAGCGTCGTGAACGGGTAGGCCGCGATCCGCGGCCGCGCGCGCGAGAGGGTGGCGAGCAGAGTCGACTTGCCGGCGTTCGGCAGTCCGACCAGACCGACGTCGGCGATCAGCTTCAGGCTGAGACGCACGCGGCGCTCTTCACCGGGGCGGCCGGATTCGGCCTCGCGCGGCGTGCGGTTCGTCGCGGTCGCGAAGCGGGCGTTGCCGCGCCCGCCGCGCCCGCCGCGCGCGACGACGAAGCTCTCGCCGGCGTCGGTCAGATCGCGCAGCAGGTTGCCGCGGTCGGCGTCGAAGACCTGGGTGCCGAGCGGGACGTCGAGCACGAGGTCGTCGGCCGAGGCGCCGGTCATGTCGCTGGTTCCGCCCGGCTGGCCGTTGCGCGCTCCGTAGAGCGGACGGCCCGCCAGGTGGAAGAGCGTGTTCTCGTGCGGTGACGCCTGCAGCACGACGTCGCCGCCGCGCCCGCCGTCGCCGCCGTTCGGACCGCCGCGGGTCACGAACTTCTCGCGATGGAACGACACGCAACCGTCGCCACCGCGACCACCCGCGACCCGGAACTCCAGCTCGTCGACGAACATCGGGGCGCGTCCGGCGCACGCGTCGCGCCGCGCGCCGGCGGCCGATCGACCCGGCCGCGCGAGCGACCCGCGCGAACGATCAACTCGCGTGAACGATCAACTCGCGTGCGGATCGACGTGCACGCGGCGGTTGTCCTGGAAGCGGACGACACCGGGGATCAACGCGAACAGCGTGTCGTCGTTCGCGCGCTTGACGTTGTGGCCCGGCAGGAATCGCGTGCCGCACTGCCGTACCAGGATGGTGCCGGCCGTGACGCTCTCGCCACCGAAGCGCTTGATGCCGCGGTGCTGCGCGTTGCTGTCGCGACCGTTCTTGGTCGAACCCTGACCCTTCTTGTGTGCCATGGCGGTGCTCTCGTCACTCGCTGCTGCGTGTCACTCGATGCTGGCACTCGTGCTCGCGCCGCCCCGAGCCCGACGCCTAGCCGGCGCACGATGCTCTCGATCTCGATCTCCGTGTAGCGCGCGCGGAAGCCGGTACGCTTGCGGTGGTTCTTCCGGCGCCGCATCTTCTGCACGATCAGCTTCGGGCCCTTGACGTCCTGCCGCACGACCTTCGCGCTGACGCTCGCCCCGTCGACGTAGGGCGTGCCGACCTGCGCCTCCGCGCCGTCACCGGCGCCGAGCACGCAGACGCGATCGAAGGTCAGCGGCTCACCCGGAGCGAGGTCGCGCTGGAGCGCGATCAGGATCCGGTCGCCGGACTGCACCCGGTACTGCTGGTTGCGGTCTTCGAGGACGGCATACATGGGTCACCTGTGGCGGTCACCTGCGGAGGTGACCTGCGGGTCGGACGCTGCCGCCGGCGCGGACCGGGGCGGGTCCCGGGCGGGCAAGCGGGCCGAGAACTCTAGCGGCGGGCCCGGTCGGGTCAAGCCCGGACCCCGAGTCCGGCGGGGATCGCGACGCGCGCCTCCTGGCCGTCGCCGGTCATGAACCGGTAGTGGACGGCCTCGACCGGGTAGCTCGGCTCCGCCTTGAACAGGATCGTCCGCCCCACCGACTCCTCGATCTCGAGGATCTGCCGCCGCTTGTAGTTGACGAGGTAGTCGTTGACCGGCGGGGCGACGAAGACCTGCAGGATCGAGTAGCCCTTGAGGTTCAGCAGCGCCCGCACCTCGCGCATCACGGCGAGCGCCTTGCTCTGCACGGTGCGGACGAGGCCCGATCCCGAGCAGTGCCGGCAGGTCGTGAACACGGTCCGCTTGAGGCCCGGTCCGACCCGCTGGCGCGTCAGCTCCAGCATGCCGAACGGGCTGATCCGCCCGACCTTGATGCGCGCCCGGTCGCCCTTCAGCCCGTCGATGATCTTGCGCTCGACGGCCCGCCGGTGCTTGTCGGCGCTCATGTCGATGAAGTCGATCATGATCAGCCCGCCGAGGTCTCGCAGCCGGAGCTGGCGCACGATCTCGGGGATCGCCTCGAGGTTGGTCCGGTAGGCGGTCTCCTCGAGGTCCGTGCCCGGCTTGAAGCGCCCGGAGTTCACGTCGATCGCGACCAGGGCCTCGGCCTGCTCGATGACGATCGAGCCGCCGTTCGGCAGCTCGACGCGCGGCTGGTAGAGCTTCTCGACGTCCTGCTCGATACCGAAGCTGTGGAACAGCGGAGTGACGAGCTCGTGGAGCTTGATGCGCTCCGCCATGTGCGGCATCAGCTTCTCGGCGAAGTCCTTGATGCGCAGGAACACGTCCTTCGAGTCGACGACGACCTCGTCGATGTCCGGCGAGAACAGGTCCCGCATCGCCTTCAGCACGAGGTCGGACTCCTGGTAGAGCAGCGCCGGCGCCCGCGTGACGGAGACGCGGTGGCCGACCAGCTCCCAGATCTTCTTCAGGTAGTCGCGATCGCGCTGCAGCTCGGCCTTCGACTTCTCGATGCCGTTCGTCCGCACGATGAAGCCGACACCGCCGTTGCCGGTCTCGTCGAGCTCGCGCACGATCCGCTTCAGCCGGCGGCGCTCCTTGGGGTCGTCGATCTTCCGGCTGACGCCGCATTTCGGCAGGCTCGGCATCAGCACGAGGCTGCGGCCCGGCAGCGACACGTAGGTCGTCAGCGCCGGCCCTTTCGCGCCGATGCCCTCCTTGGTGACCTGCACGATCAGCTCCTGGCCCTTCCGGACGAGGCGATCGATCGGCACCTTCGTGCGCGGCCGCTTCTTGCGGCGGGCGCGGCTGCCCTGGCGGCGCGACCTGGGGCCGGCTGCCGCACCGCCCTCCACAGCTCCGCCGTCCACCAGCGCCGCGCCGTCCTCGTCCACGGCGCGCTCGTCGTCGTCGCCGCCACCGTCGTCGTCGAGCCCGCCTGCATCGCGAAGGTCCGCGTCGGCGGCGGCCGCGAGGTCCCGCTCGTCGTCGGCCGGCTCAGCGTCCTCGGGCTCGCCGTCGTCTCGCCCACCGTCGGCCCGCCGCGCGTCGACGGCGGTGCTCGCCGCGCCATCGCCCTCGTCGACGTCCTCGTCCAGATCGAGGTCGTCCGCAGCGAAGGCCTCGGCACCGAAGTCGTGGGTGCGCGGGTCCCATACCTCGTCACGATCGTCAGGCCCGGCGTCGTCGTCGTCGCCCTCGACGGGCTCGCCGCCGTCCGCGTCCGCACGCTCTTCCGCCGCCGCGGCGCGCGCCGCGGCAGTCGGCGGCGCACCGTCGTCCCCGGCATCGTCGTCCTCGTCGTCGTCGAGCGCCGCGCGGACCGAGTCGGGACCCTCGTCACCGCTCACGCGCGCGCGACCCGAGATCACGTCCTCGAGGCGGAAGTCGTCGTTCGCGTAGGCCGGCAGCACGTCCGACGCGTGCAGGAAGCCGTTCGTCCGCCCGCCGAACGCGACGAACGCCGCGCCGATGCTCGGCTCGATGTTGACGACCCGGCCCTTGTAGATGTTACCGAGGTAGGCCTCACGGCCGGCGACCTCGACGTGGAGCTCCTGGAGCACTCCGTTCTCGACCACCGCGATCCGGGACTCCTCCGGATCGGTGGCATTGATCAGCATCCTCTTCAACGTCGCGAACCTCTCGAACGGACCCGCCCGTGGAGCGGGACGATGGCGGCAGCCCCCGAACGGCGGATCGATCGCCGCGTGCGCGAGCCTCGGCAGCGACCGCGAGGGCCGCGCCGAGCCCGGCGCCGGACGGCGGACCGAGAGCCTCGTCGGCGGGTTGCCAGGTGAACCGACGCGCGACCGGCCCCGCGCCTGCGGATCCGCACCCCGAGCGACGCGCCGCTCCCCGGCCCGGGATCGGGCAAGTCGGGGATGCCGGGGGCGTCGGGCGCGTGGCGGACATGGCAGCGCAGCGCGGGCAGACGGCTGGCGCCCGAACCCTCGGGCGCCGCGCGCGGTCCGGATGATAGATCCGGCGCGTCGGCCGGTCCACGCAGCGAGCGCGGGACCGCACGCCGGTGCTTCCGGACCGGCCGGCACTCCGCGCGACCGGGCGCGCGGTTGGCGGGGCTGCGGCGAGCCGCGTGGCGCCGGCCGCGAGACGGCGAATCCCGATCCCGCGCGGGCGCCGGCCGGCGCGGCTCCGGCCCGTCTCGGGACGGGACCGGGCGCGCCCTCGCGAACGGCGTCAGTTGCCCTTGCGCGAGCCGAACACCGCCTCGTATTCGCTCTGCATCGCCTGCCGGCGCTCCTGCAGGATCGCCTCGACGTTGCGCTCGATGTCCGCCGCACTGCGGATCACCGTCGGCGTCACGAACACGATGATCGTCTGCTTCGACTTCGACGTCGCGCGGCTCTTGAACAGCCAGCCGAGCAACGGGATGTCACCGAGCAGCGGCACGCTCGTCTCGGTCTGGGTGTCGGTGTCGGTCACGAGGCCACCGAGCACCGCGGTCTGACCGGACTGCAGCAGCACCTTGGTCGCGATCGTGCTCGACGAGATGCGCGGCAGCGCGATCGAGCCGCTGCCGTCCCCGGAACCGACGGTGAAGACATCGAAGCCCGGCGGCGCCAACGCGCTGGTGCCGGTGCCGCTCAGCGACTCCGACTTCGGAATGATGTCCATCAGCACCTGATCGGTGCCCGGCACGACGTGCGGGATCACCAGCAGCTGGAAGCCGGTGCTGACCGGCGACTCGGGGGCCTCCTCGACGACCAGCTCGAGGCCGCCGGCCTGGCCCTGCTCGGACCGCGCCTGCGCGTAGCGGATCGTCTCGCCGACGAAGATCGTCGCCATGTTGTGGTCGACCGCGATCAGCTTCGGCGCCTGCACGATCTGCGACCGCTCGTCCTTCCTGAGCAGCCGCAATGTGGCGGTCACCTGCGTGAAGTCGAGCGCTCCGAACACGACGTCGGGGATGATCGTGTTCGACGGCGTGTTCACGCCGCGCACGATGTTGCCGTTGATGTCGGTGCTGCCGACGAACGGCCCCCGTCGCAGGTCGTTCGCGATGATCGAGTCGTCCCAGCCGCCGTCGCCGAGATCGAACGGCAGGCTGATCGGGATCTGGCCGAGACCGATGCCGACGCTCCAGCCGCCGTCGCCTGGCGACACGCCGTAGTCGAGGATGTCGGTGTTGGTCGTCGTGACGAACTTGACGTCGATGAACACCTGTGCGGGCTCGACGTCGATGCGCCGGATGATGCGCTCGATCTCGTCGACGACCGGCCGCGTGTCCTTGACGATGATCAGGTTCTGGCCCTCGAAGTACTCGAGCACACCGAGGTCCGGAGTCAGCGCACGGCGCAGCGCGTCGAGCAGCTTGAAGTTCTCGGCCTGCGGATCGAGCTGCGAGCGCCGGTAGACGTAGTCGACGTACTCCGACTCGAGGAACGGCATGTACGCGGACATCGGGCGCACGTAGCGGAGCTGGAACGATGCCGTGACCAGGTCCTGGCGCATGTTGGACTCGGGGACGACGCGCAGGATGCCGCGCTCCTCCTCCACCACGACGTAGCCGAGCGTCTTCGCGGTCGCCTCGAGCGCGTCTCGCCACGGGATGTCGCGCAAGCGCAACGTGATCGAGCCCTGCACCTGCGGAGACACGACGATGTTCGCGCCGGAGATCTTCGCGATGGTGTCGATGACGTTCTGCACGTCCGCGTTCTCGAACGCGAAGAACACGCGCGGCGGCTTCTCGACCTTCAACACGTTCGGGCCGAGCTCGACCACCACGCACCCCGCGGCTTCCGCCACCAGGTCGAGGGCCTGCCGCCAATCGACGTCCTTGAGATCGATCGTCACGCGCTCGTCGATCGCGCCATCGATGACGATGTTCACGCCCGACTGGAGCTGGATGCTCTCGACGACGTCCTTGAGCAGACGATCGCGCAGCCGCAGCGTCAGCCGCGAGCTCCGATCGCCCGACTGGGTGAGACTCTCCACGCCCCCCACCTCGGGGGCCTGGGTCGTCGGGTCCTGCCCTCTCACGCCGCTGGCCGCGAGCCCGACCACCGCGAGAGTGCCGACCAGCCTCCGGATGGACCGGCTCCAGATGGTTGCCTGCATCTTCGTCCTCTTCCCTGCGGGAAGTTCGTTCGATTCGCCTGCGGGCCGCCCCCCGCCGTGAGGTTCCGGACCCGCTCCCATGTCATCGGACGTTCGCGCTCCGACCTTGACTGCTCCCGCTGACGCCGCGACGGATTCCGTCTGCTCTCGGCCGCGCACGCCGTCGAATGGCGCCACGGAGCGGCCCGGGAACCCCGGTACGCGGCAGGGGCGCGCCACCGACCTTGCGGCGGACGCGCCCCCGTGCGGGCGTCGGTCGCGCGCTGCCGCGCGCCGCGCTCACCACTTCTTCGCGAGCCGGAAGCCGCGGAACACGAACTCGGCCTCCTCCTGGCGCACGGTGGCGAGCAGCAGGTCGTCCTGCACGTAGTCGCCTTCCTCGTAGACGCGGCCGTTGAGCAGGAGCCCGCGGCGGCCCTCCTCGAACACGACGACACCCCGGATGTCCATCTGGATGCCGCTGAAGTCGAGGGCCGCCTCGACCGCGAGCCGCAGCTTCTCGGCACCGACGGCAGCGGCGAAGCGCGGGTCGTCCTCGGTGAACGCCAGCCGCTCGCGCATCTCGTCGTGCTTCGAGATCGCGGCCTCGAACTCACCTCGCTCGACCAGTGCGCGCATCTCGGCGACCAGCGCCTCGATCTGCTCGACACCGATCCGGTTCGCCGGCTCGCGCTCGCGCCCCTCGACCTCGCGGAGCATGTCGCGCACCGGGGTCAGCACCGTCTGCGTCCACTCCGCGTGGAGAGCCGCGTCCGTGATCGTGTCCGAGCGCTCGCCGACTTCGCGGTCGATCGTCTCGAGCTGCTCGACGAGCTGGTGCTCGAGCCGCTGCTGGAGCAGGTAGTTGTGCTCCTCCTTCCAGCGGCCGTGCAGCTCGACGAGCTGGCCGATGCGCTCCTGGTAGTCGCGCACGGTCTTCAGCTGTCGACCGCGCGGGTTGTCGCTCTGGCCGAGCCCACCGACGCGCGGCCGCGGATCGACGAAGATGTCCCGCCGGCCGACCACCTCGCTGAGCTGGTAGTTCTCCAGCGGGAGGAGGCGGCGCTCCTGGGCGATGCGATCCCGCAGCTCACGGCAGCGTTGCTCGTACTTCGGGATCTCGACTCCGCCGCTGCTCCCCCGCTCACCGTAGACGTACGTCTCGACGACCAGGGTGTAGGTGTGCACCGGGTCCTGTCCCTGTGCCGCCGCGCGATCGATCTCCTCGTTGTCGGCCGGCTTCACACTGAAGCTGACCACGCGCACGAACCGCGGGTGGTTCTCGAACAGGTTGACGAACTCGAGGAACTCCCACAGCGTGCCCTGCAGCTGCAGTCGGTACGAGTAGTGCTTGTACTTGCCGCGCTTGCCCTCCGCCCCCTTCAGGAACGAATCGATCCGGACGCCCGACTTCGTCGCGAAGACGTTCGTCGTCCGCACGAAGTTGTTGACCTCGGACTCGTCGGGAAGGATCTGCGTGTAGGCATCGACGTTCTCGCGCAGGACGATGACGTCCTTCTCGAGGTCGATGATGCGGTCGATCTTCGCCTCGGCGGCCTGGATCGCCTTCTCGTCGTTCTCGATCGCGAGCTTCTTCTCGTCGACGAGGCCGCTCGCCCAGTAGGCGCCGCCGCAGGCCAGCATGCACAACAGTACGCCGCCACCGACGAACGCGAAGATCCTCTGCTTCTCGTTGAGCTTGGCCATCGTCAGATCACCTCTTCCTCGACGGCGCCGGGGTCGGCGCGGGCGCCGACGACCGATCGTGCCACTTCGCCGCGGGCTCCAACACGAGCTCCAGCGCGAAGCCGAGCGACGTCTCCGGCTTGCGCTCGAGGTCGGTCGCGACCTTGCCACCGGGGAACAGGTCGTTCACGACGTGCTCGGCGAACGGCGCGGCCGATATGTGGTCGAAGAAGTCGGCGACACGCCGCATCTCGGCGCCCTGCACCGAGCCAGGCATCTGGATGCGTGGGCCGTTCTTCGCGTCGCGCCCGTCGTCGACGCGGAGCGACTTCAACCACGCGCGCGGCCCTTCGGGATCGCCGTCACCATTGACGACGTCGACGACCTGGTCGAGGAAGCGCGACCACAGGATGCGCTCGCGGCTGATCTGCTCGATCGTCGTCGCGAGCTGCGCGTAATGCGCCTTCTCCTTCTGCAGCGCGTCGTGCTGCTTGATGCGCGGCGTCATGCCGGTGAGCCGCTCCTTGACCTCGGAGTGCCGGACCTCCAGCTTGCCCAGCTCGCCGAAGTAGACGAACCCGAACCACCCGAATGAACAGCACACGGCCATCACCGAGCCGATCACTGCCGCGAACAGCTTGGGAGACGTCCGCTCCGAACGACGGTATTCGTCGGGAAGAAGATTGATACGGATCATGGGAAGTCCCTCCTCGCCGTCATGAGGGCGGCCTCAGGGTGTTCGCCTCACGCCACTCCTGCAGCCAGGCCGACCGCGATAGCGAGTTGCGGAGCGCTCTGGTTGAGCGCGCCGATGTCCACGTTGTCCGACTTGACCTTGAGGCCCTCGATCGGGTTCCAGACGCGCGTGCGCTTCTCGAAGATCTTCTCGAGCCCCTCCTCGAGGAACGGCAGCAGCGCGGAGCCACCCGACAGGTAGACCTCCTCGACCTCGCCGTCGAATTGGTTCTCGAAGAAGTCGAACGACAGGTTGATCTCGTTGCCGAGGTCGTCGAGCACCGAACCGACCGCGTCCTGCACCTCCGCGATCTGATCCTGCGGATCGCGCTTCAGCGCCTCCGCCTCGAACGTCTCCAGCCCGAACCGCCGCGTGATCGCGTTGGTCAGGTCCTGCCCGCCCATCGCGACCTCACGAGCGAAGTAGGTCACGTTGTTGCGCAGGATGTTGATCGACGACTTCGTGAAGCCGACGTCGACCAGGGCGACGGTATGGTCGCTCTCCCGCAGACCCGGGCTGACGATGTCGTTCAGCTCGAACGCGTTGCCGAGCGCGAACGCGTCGACGCCGATCGACACCGGCACGAGGCCGAGCTCGGTCAGCATCTGCGCCTGGTCCTGCACGAGCGATCGCTTTGCCGCGACGAGCAGCACCTTCATCTGCTCCTTGGCGCCCTCGACACCCTCCGCCGCCGGCACGTCGACGAGGCGTTGCGCGTCGAGCTGCACCTCGTCGACATCGAACGGGATGTACTTGTTGGCCTCCGCGCGCACCGCGGCGAGCAGCTCGTCGTCCGGGAGCTTCGCGGTCTCCAGATAGCGGAAGATGACCGACTTGCCGCTGACCGACGACGCGACGCGCTTGGTGCGGAAGCCACCTTGCCGGAACAGATCGGCGAGTGCGTCACGAACGCCCTGCTCGCCGGCGACGTCGACGTGCGCGAACGCGGTGATGATGTACTCGTACTTGTCCTGCGTGATCTCGATCGCCTTGATCGACGAGGACCCCACGTCCAGACCAACGACGCTCCTGCGATGCTTGAGCATGACTCTCCTCGACGATCGATCTCGCTGCGGCAGAACCTGCGTGGTGTCGACACCCGAGTGGCAATCGGGACCGTGACTTCCGGAACATCGGTCGCCCGCTCGTCCGGGGTTGAGACGGCGGCCACGGCCGTCCCGTTTCGGGTCTCGCCGAGCCCGGGCGTCGGGTCGCCCGGGCCCCGCGAGGGTTGCGTCGCTCGGCACGGAGAGCGTCGCGACCGACGGCGCGCGGAGGTCGCCGCCGGCAGGGCGGGGATCGACGCCCGCGGCGCCGCGCCTCAGCGCCCCGGGGCCGGCGTGGCTCGGCGCATCGAGGCCAGGAAGCCGCCGAGGAGCTTGACGTCCTCCGCCACCTCGTGGCGCGGGTCGGCGGCGGCGAAGTCGAGCCGACCCGCGACCAGCTGGAAGGTCGCCTCGGCGCGCGCCATGTGGTCGCCCCGGATGTCGGCCCGGATCGCCGCGTAGACGGCGCGCAGTGCGGCGACATCGAGCTCCGCCGGCAGCGTCAGCTGCGGCTCGCCCGCCGCCGGCTCCACGGCGGCCGCCGGCGTCGTCGCGACCGGCGGCTCGGCGGTCGGCGCTGGCGTCGCCACCGGCTCCTCGACCGACGGGTCGTCGCTGACGGTGCTCCGCGGCGGCACCTCGGGCTGCTCGGCTACCGCGGTGGGGACCGGCTCGACGGGCTCCGCCCCGACCGGCGTCGGGACCGGCTCCGTGGCCGCCACGGGCACGGGTTCGGACGGCTGCGGGGTGCCCGGCACCGTCTCGACAGCGGAGGGTCCGCCCGGCTCCGGCACGGTGCCCCGACCGACGACGCCGGGCTCCCCGCGCGTCTCGGTCACCGGCGTCGCGCCGGGCGTCGCCTCGGCGACCGGCTCCACGTGCCGCAACGGCGGCGCCGGCTGGTAGGTGGGCTGGCCCGGCTCGGGCGTCGAGCAGCTCGGTGTGACCAGCGCGACGAGCACGGGAACGAGAACGATGGACGCGATCGACTTCATGGCTTCCCCCGGGGTGCGGCCCGCTGCGGTCCACCCTGCAGTGTCGATCGACGACGGCCAGAGGCTGCTTGACCGTGCGACGGTCGCCGTCCCGCATCGCGACCGCCGCGGTGCGACGCGCGCGTGGCGACCCCATGCCTGCGGCACTCCGGCAGCGGTGCGACACCGGGTCGCGGGGGCCTCGACTACTCCTCGTCGAAGCCCGCTTCGATCAACTGGCAGAGCGCCTGCACCTGCAGCGCCGCATCTTGGCCGTGCGACTCGATCCAGAGCACGGCGCCGTGCTCGGCGGCCAGCATCATCATCCCCATGATCGACTTGCCGTCGACGGAGTCGCCCCCCTCACGCGACACCCGCACGCGACTCGCGAAGCGGTTGGCGACCTGGACGAACAGGTGCGCCGGGCGCGCGTGCAGACCGTTGCGGTTCACGAGGCGAACCTCGGCACGCGCGGTCTCCAGCGTCGGCGTGTCTTTGGGAGCGTCGGTCATGGAACGGGACGGTGGATCGGTCAGGTCCGGCGGCGAGCCACAGGCGCCCGGGCAGGTCGGGGCACTATACGAGACGGATCACGGTCCGCACCGGCCGTGCCGGCCCATGGCACGGAACTCCGGCACCCGCATCGCCCGCGGCCGAGCGCCGCACGGCACGCCGCTGGCATCACGCCGGGCCCGTCATCTCGCGCAGCAGGTCGCGGATCTTCGCCTCGGTCTCACAGTTCTGGACGAAGCGGCGGAAGTCTGCATTGCGCGCGAGCGTCGACACCCACTTCAGCACGCGGAGATGGGCCTCGGCGGCTGTCGACGGCGCGACGATCAGGAACAGCGTGTGCACGGGCCGCCCGTCGACCGCGTCGTAGTCCAGGCCGTCGACGGAGCGCGCCAGGACCATCGCGACCCCGGGTACCCGGGCGTCCGCGGCGGGGTCGAGCTTGACGTGTGGGACCGCGATGCCGTTCCCGATCCCGGTGCTACCGAGTTGTTCGCGCTCGCGCACCTTGCGCAGCACGATCCTGGCCGCCTTCTCGGTGACCAGGCCGTGCGCGCGGGCCGCGCGCACCATCTCCGCGATCGCCTCGTCCTTCGTGCGGGACTCGAGCGACGCGATGACGGCTGCGGAGCCGATCAGTTCGTGGATCATCTCGTGCGGGCCGGACGGCCCCGGCGGCATGCTAGTGCCCGGCGGCGAGCCGCTGCAACGGTGAGGGGTTCGGATCGCGCCCCGCCGCCGGGGGCGCGGTCCGCCGAGCGGGTCGCGATCAGGCGCCGAGGTCGCGGCGCAGCACGTCGTCGTAGGTCTCCTCGCCGCCGCCGTCGCCACCGCCGGTCGGCTCCGCGCCGCCGCGCGAGTTGGTGTCCGCGCGTCGCGACTTGAGCCGCTCCTTGGCGCGCTTGAGCTGCCGCTCGACCTTGTCGACGAGACCGTCGATCGCGGCGTGGAAGTGCTCGCTGGTCTGACTCGCGACGATGTTCGGGTGGTTGTCGATGTGCACCACCATCTCGACTTCGGGCGCCTCGTGCGGCCCGTCGACGATGATCTCGATCCTCGAGATCTGGTCGTTGAAGCGGGGCAGCTTCAACGCCTTCTCGGTGGCGTAGTCCTCCATGCGCTGCGACACGTGTCCGTGCCGGCTCGTGACTTCGATCGACACCTGGCCTCGGTGGTTCATGAACAGCTGACCTCCGAACGAGCGAACTGCGCTCGAGACGATCGCCGCCGCCTCGGTGCGGCAGCGACCCGATCAGGCGGGACGATCCCGCCAGGAACCGAGGCGCGGGGCACACCGCGACGCGGCTGACCGCTGCAGAGCAGGCGATCGATGCACGCTCGGATCACGGTGCCTCCACGACCTCGGACGAACACCTGCAGAGGTCCCGATCGAGTTGCCGCCGCGAGACGACGTCGCCGTCGACACCGCGGAAGGCCGACTCGGGATACAGGACTCGCAGGAGATACAGACCCTCTGCCGCGGCGTTCTCGCCAGCCCGCCGACGATCCGCAGAGACCAGGATCCGCCCCGGCTCGTCGGGTGCGCGACGGCCGACGCCGACCTCGATCAGCGTGCCGGCGATCGTGCGCACCATGTTGTACAGGAAGCCATTGCCCTGGACGAACAGGTCGAAGCCGTGCGCCCGGCGCACGAGCCGCAGCTGGTCGACCCGGCGCACCGTGCCTCGCTTGCGCTCGTAGCCCGGATTGCTCGAGTAGGCGGCGAAGTCGTGCTCGCCGACCAGCGCGCGCGCCGCGCTCCGCATTGCATCGAGGTCGACCGCGCGACGGATCCAGTGGAACCGGCCGCGGCCGAACACCGGCAGGACGCGCGAGACGATGCAGCGATAGACGTAGCGCTTGCCGATCGCGGCGAAGCGGGCGTGGAAGTCCGCCGACACCCGCCGACAGCCGTGCACGCGGACCGTCTCGGGCAGGTGTCCGTTGATCGCGCGGAGCAGTTCCTCGCATGCGAACGCGCGCGGCAGCCGGATGTGCGCACACTGCCCGAGCGCGTGAACTCCCGCGTCGGTCCGGCCCGCACCGTGGACGACGACCGCTTCGCCGACCAGGTTGCCGAGCGCGTCCTCCAGGCGCTCCTGGACGGAGTCGAACCCTTCCTGACGCTGCCAGCCCGCAAAGCCGGCGCCGTCGTAGGCGATCGTCAGCAGGTAGCTGTGCACGGTGCTCGGGACTCGGACGACGCCGCGCATCCCGCGGCCAGCATGATGGACTGCGACCCGGCGAACGGCTCGGTCCATCCCGAGGAGCGCGCGCAGGTCGCACGTGTGGACGGCGACTCGATGGACAGCGACTGGACGAAGGGCGACTGAACGAAGGGCGACAGCACGAACGGCGACGGGACGAACTCCGGAAGGGCGCGCTCCAGCGACGCGGACATCGTCCACGCCGAGTCCAGTTCGAACGCGTTCATCGGCTGGCGGGCGGGCCGGGTTTCCGGCGGCGCCAACTGGAGGGAATGCCCAAGCCCATACGATATTTCGCCACCGTCCGGCGCGCGACCCTCACCCCGCGCGCCTGCAATCGGCGCACCAGCTCCTCGTCCGAAAGTGGCTCACCCGCGTCCTCCGCAGCGACGAGCTCGCGCACCAGCTCCTGGACGCCGATGCGCCCGACCCCCGCGTCGGGCGCCACCGCCCGGTCCGCGCCCGGTGAGCTGCCCCGCGCGCCATCGAAGAAATCGCGCAGCGGACAGACGCCGTGGTCGGTCTCGACCCACTTGCCGGCGACGGCCCGGCTGACCGTCGACGTGTGGATGCCGAGCTGATCGGCAACGTCGCTCATGCGCAGCGGGCGAATCGCGATGCGGCCGCGCCGCAGGAACGGTTCCTGTGCCCCGAACACCGCGGCCGCCACGCGCGCGAGCGTCTCGCGCCGTTGTGCCACCGCGTGCAGCAGGTCGCGCGCAGCGCGCAGCTTGCCGCGCAGGTAGCGCCGGACCGGCGCGTCGAGCGCGCGATCCGCGGCCATCCGCTCGTAGTCCGACTGCAGTCCGAGCACCGGCAGCGACACGTCGTCGACCGCCACGTCGTAGCCGCCGTCGTCGCGCCGCCGCACGACGATGTCCGGGTGGACCGGCGGAACGCTCTCGTCGCGGAACCGATCGGCGGGCCGTGGCTCCAGGGTCGCGATGCGCGCGAGCAGCTGCTGCAGCTCGTCGATCTCGACCCCGAGCGCCGCAGCGACGTCGCGGTCACGCCGGGCGGCGAGCTGTTCCAGGTGTCGCGTCAGGATCGCCTCGATCGCGTCGCGGTCGGGATCGTCGCGGCGCACCTGCGCGAGCATTGCATCGACCGGGCCCTTCGCACCGAGGCCGACGGGCTCCAGCGCCCGCAACACCGCGAGCGCGTCGTCGAGGCCGTCGTCGCCGAGCTGCTCGGCGAGCTGCTCGCGCGGGACGTCGAGGTAGCCGTGCTCGTCGAGCAGACCGACCAGCGCCAACACCTTGTCGCGCAGCTCCCCGGCGACGTCCTCGAGCGCGAGCTGCTCGGTGACGTGGGTCCACAGATCCGCACCGCGGTCGGCGACCGCGCCGAGCATCGCCTGCTTGCGCTCACCGGCGTCCGGTGCGGCGCGCCGTCGTGACAGCTCGAAGCGCTCGCCGGTCGGGTCGCGCGGCTCGTCGATCTCCGATGCCCGCGCCGGCGCCGGCGCATCGGTGGCCTGCGCGCCGTGCACCGCCTCGCGGACGACCTCCAGCGTCTCGTTCGCCTCGACCTCCGCGGCGATGCGCTGAGCGAGCTCGGCGGTCGCGAGCTGCAGGATCTCGATCGACTGCAGCATGCGCGGTGCGAGCGCCAGGCGCTGCTCGGTCCGCAGCGCGAGATCCGGCCGCAAGCTCATGGGTGTCCGCGCCCTGCGGCGCTGCCCGGACTTTCGGCGCTTCCCGTCGAACCCTTGAGCGCCGCCCGCCCACCGTTGGGACCCAGCGCGCAAACTGCTCGTCAGCGCCGGCGCTGCGGCCGCGCCTCGGCCACCGCCGAACGTGGATCGTCCGGCCAGGAGTGCTTCGGGTAGCGCCGCCGCAGCTCCCCGCGCACCTTCGGGTAGACGTTCTCCCAGAAGCTCTCGAGATCGCGCGTGATCTGTACGGGTCGGTGGTTCGGCGCGAGCAGGTGCAGCAGTACCGGCCGCGCGCCGCCGAGCACGCGCGGGGTCGACGTCGTGCCGAACAGCTCCTGCATGCGCACCGCGAGGACCGGCTCGTCGCCGAGCGCGTAGTCGAGCTTCGCGTGCCGACCGGACGCGATGGGCACGCGCTCCGGCGCGTCGCGTTCGACCCGTGCGACGACCGCCGGCGGCAGCGCGGCGCGCACGGCCGGCAGCAGCGAGCGGCCGCGCAGCGCGCGCACGCTGCGCGCCGGCGTGCACTCGGCCGCCGCGATCCGCGCGAGTTCGTCGTCGCCGAGCTCGGGGAGCGCCGCGTCGCCGGTCGCGCGCCGCAGCCAGCGCAACCGCGCCAGGAACGCCGCGAGCTCACCCTGTTCGGCGAGCCAGCCCGCGGGGTCGCGGCGCAGCTCGTTCGCGAGCAGCTCGGCGACGACCGCGTCGGGGGGCGCGACGCCGCCGCGCACCTCGTCGAGCGCGAGATCGAGGTAGCAGGTGCGGCGCACACCGACGACGCTGCCGGCACCATCGAGCTCGGCGCGCACCTCGGTGCGGAGACGGTCACCGGCGACCGCCTCGAGCAGCCGGCGCTCGAGCCCGAGCGCGAGCCGGACCTGCGAGCGGCTGCCGCTGCGCCGCGCGCCGGTGTCCGCGACGTCCAGCGCGATCAGCAGCGGTGCGTGGTCGTGCAGTGCGCCGGGCTCCCAGCGCAGCCCGCGCCCACCGACCATCCGCGCCTCGTCGGCCTGCGGCCCGGTGCGCTGCGCGACGCGGTCGGGGAAGCCGGCGAGCACCGCGCGCGCGACGGCGTCATGCTCGGCATCGCCGATGCGGAACCCCCCCGGACGTGCGAGCCGCCGGCACGCCTGGTCGACGGCGCGCGCGGCGCCCGCGTGCAGTCCGAGCCCGCGGCACCGCGCCGCGTCGAAGCGCGCCGCGCGCGCCGCCTCGAGCCGATCGAGCCGGTCCAGCAGGTCGATCGGTGCGCTGCCGCGCGCCTCGGCGAGCAACGGGTCGCGCTCGGCGAGCAACGCACACACCGCAGCGGTGGCGGCGCGGACGCCGAGGTGCTGCCCCTCGACCAGCACGCGGGCGAGCCGCGGGTGCAGTGGCAGCGCCAGCATCGCGCGGCCGATCCCGGTGACGCGCCCGCTGCCATCGACCGCGTCGAGGTGCGACAGCAGCTCCTCCGCGCGCGCGAGCGCAGCCGCCTCGGGTGGCTCGAACCACCCGAATCCCGCCGGGTCGCGGCCTGCGAACGCGCGCACCGACAGCGCTGGACCGGCGAGGTCGGCGCGCCGCAGCTCCGGCACGTCGGTCGCCGGCATGCCGCGTTCCTCGGCGCGGGCCCACAGGCGCAGGCAGTAGCCCGGCCCGAGTCGCCCGGCGCGACCGGCGCGCTGCTCGGCGGACGCGCGGCTGATGCGCTCGACGCGCAGCGCGTCGATGCCGCGCGCGGGGTCGTGGTGCAGCACGCGCGCGAGCCCGGTGTCGACGACCGCGCGCACGCCGTCGATCGTCAGCGAGCTCTCGGCGACGTTCGTCGCGAGGACGACGCGGCGGCGGCCGGGATCCGCCCGCAGTGCCCGATCCTGCTCGGCCGGCGGCAGCGCGCCGTGCAGCGGAAGCACGGCGAGCCCGCGGCGGTCCGCGGTGTCGGCGAGCGCCGCGGCAGCCGCCTGGATCTCGGCGACCCCCGGCAGGAACACCAGCACGTCCCCCGCCGCGGTGGCTTCCAGCGCGCGCCGGACGCCGCGCGCGACGAGCTCGGCGAGCGCCTGCGGCGACAGTCCGGGCCGCGCGCCCGCGGCGTCGTCGACGTGTTCGACCTCGACGGCGTGCGGACGCCCCCCGCACTCGAGGTGCGCGCAGCCGCCGAGGAAGCGCTGCAGCGGCGCCGGGTCGAGCGTCGCCGACGTCACCAGGATCGCGAGGTCCTCGCGGACGGTCGCGGCGACCTCCGCCAACATCGACAGCGCGAGGTCGGTCTCGACGTGGCGCTCGTGGAACTCGTCGAGCACGACCGCGCCGACGCCGTCGAGGAACGGATCGGTGCACAGCCGCCGGACCAGCACGCCCTCGGTCACGAAGCGGATCCGCGTGCGCGCCGACACCCGCACGTCGTCGCGCACCTGGTAGCCGACCTCGTCGCCGACCGCCCCGCCGCGCTCCGCCGCCACGCGCCGCGCGGCCGCGCGGGCGGCGATGCGGCGCGGCTCGAGCACGACGACCTCACCGTCGACACCGCCGTCGACGAGCGCGGGCGGGATGCGCGTCGTCTTGCCGGAGCCGGGCGCGGCGGTGACGACCAGCCGGCGACTCGCGCGCAGCGCAGCGACGATCTCGTCGAGCGCGCCGTCGATCGGCAGGGGATCGAGCCCGGGCGCCGGCATGGCTCAGCGCAGCTCGCGCCGCCCCTGCAGCGCGTCCGCGAGGATCGCCGCCGACACCTGGGCGATCGTCGCGCCGGCCGGCATGCCGCGGGCGATCCGCGTGACGCGGGCGCCGCGGCCGCGCAGCCGCTCGACGAGCACCTCGGCGGTCCCCTCGCCCTCGAGATCCGGATTGGTCGCGAGGCAGATCTCCTGGAAGCCCCCGTCGCCGACGCGCGCGAGGAGCTGCGCGATCGTCAGGTCCTCGACGCGGATGCCCTCGAGCGTCGACAGCCGGCCCTGCAGAACGTGGTACAGGCCGCGGTAGCCCGACGCGTCGAACGCGGCGACGTCGCGCGGGTCCTCGACGACGAGCAGCAGCGCGCGGTCGCGCTCCGGCGACGCGCAGATCGCGCAGGGGTCCGACTCGTCGAGGTTGAAGCACACCGAGCACACGCGCGTCGACGCGCGCGCGGCCGCGATCGCGTCCACCAGCTCCTGCGCGAGCTCGGGCTCTGCGCGCAACACGTGGTAGGCGAGGCGCTCGGAGGTCTTCGGCCCGATGCCGGGCAGGCGCGCGAGCGCGCGGATCAGCCGATCGACCGGACGTGGGCGGGACACGATATGGGACTCGAGCGGATGGGACGCGCGCCCGGCGACGCGGCCGGGCCTCAGAACCCGAAGCCCGGCATGTTGATGCCGCCGGTCAGCTTCGCCATCTCGCGCTCCTTGAGCTGGCGCGCGGACTGCACGGCCTGCCGCACGGCGACCGTCACGAGGTCTTCGAGGCCCTCGACGTCCTCGGGGTCGACCGCGTCGCGATCGATCTTGATCGCCTGCACGTCGAGCCGACCGGTGACGTAGCAGCGCACGGCGCCGCCGCCGGCGCTGCCCTCGACGATCCGCTCGCCGAGCTCGCGCTCGATCTCCTGCGCGCGCTTCTGCATCTCCTGCGCCTGCTTCAACAGGCTGCCGAGCTCACCCGCGCCGCTGCCGAATCCCTGTCCCATGCTACCTGGCCGTGTCGTGGTCCGGTCCGGGGCGTCCGGACGCTGGGCCGATCGTCGAGCTTGAGCACCCGGTGCGCAACGGGCTCCCGTCTCAGTCGTCCGGGTCCGCGTCGACGACGCGGCCGTCGAAGCGGGCCCGGATCCGCTCGACCTCGGGCGGCAGCGGCGCGTCCGCGGCGGGCGGCGCACGCCCCGGCGGCGCGGAACCGGCAGCGGGCTCGTCGTCGAGCTCGAAGCCGACCGTCGCGGCGTCTCCCGCGACCTCGACTGCGACGCGGCGGATCAGCGTCTGGACCTCCGGCGACGCGAGCCGGTCGCGGTGCATCCGCGACTTGGTCCGCGCGCGCAGCACGATCCGACCCGACGCGTCGGGCCCATGGACGGCGCAGGCCTCGACGGTCGAGCCGAGCATCGGCTTCACGGCCCGCACGGCCGCGATCAGCTTCGCACGCAGGTCGCCGCCCGCCGGGCTCGCCGCGACGGGCGGCGCGCCGAGCGGCACCGGCATCGCAGCGCCGCTGGGCGCGCTGCCGGCGGACGTCGCGCTGCCGCCGGCGGCGACCGCCTGCGCGAGCTCGGCGAGCGCAGGGAGCTGGCCGACGCGCGCCATCCGCAGTAGCGACAGCTCGAGCACGAGCCGGCGGTCGTCGAGCCGGCGGATGCGCTCGCGGCCGAGCAGACCGGCCTGGATCACCGCGTCGAGTTTCGCGAGATCGGTGCCGGTCGCCAACTCGACGAGGCGCTCGCGCAGCGGTCCGCGCGCCGCGACGAGCGCGGAGTCGCGGCCGTCGATCGCGAGTACGAGCACCGAGCGCAACACGTCGAGCAGCTCGCCGAGCGCCTCGCGCTCGTCGACCCCGGCGCGCACCACCTCGTCGGCGAAGCGCAGCGCGAGCGCCGCGTCGCCGCGCAGCAGTCCCTCGACGACCTCCGCGGTGCGGTCGAGCCCGGCGCGGTGCACGATCTGCCGGTAGGCGTCGAGGTCGAACGACCCGCCGTGCTCGCGCGCCACCGACAGCACGCGCTCCAGCGCGGTCTCGGCGTCGCGCATGCCACCGCGGCTCGTCAGCGCGATCTCCTGGAGCACGTCGTCCTCGACGGCGACTCCTTCGCTGTCCGCGATGCCGCGCAACCGGTGCGCGATGTCGTCCTCGCCGACGCGGTTGAACAGGAACACCTGGCACCGCGAGCGGATCGTGTCGGGCACCTTGTGCAGCTCGGTCGTCGCGAGCACGAACACGACGCCGGCCGGCGGCTCCTCGAGGGTCTTGAGGAACGCGTTGAACGCGCTCCGCGTCAGCATGTGGACCTCGTCGAGGATGTAGACCTTGTAGCGCGAGCCCATCGAGGCGAACGCGACGCGCTCGCGCAGCTCGCGGATGTCGTCGACGAGGTTGTGCGACGCGGCGTCGATCTCCATGACGTCGGGGTTGCGCCCGGCGAGGATCGACTTGCACGGTTCGCACTCACCGCAGGGCTTCGGCGTCACACCGCTCGCGCAGTTGAGCGCGCGCGCGAGGATGCGCGCGGTCGTCGTCTTGCCGACCCCGCGGCTGCCCGCGAACAGGAACGCGTGCGGCACCTCCCCCGCGTGCAGCGCCCCCGCCAGCGACCGCAGCACGGCCTCCTGGCCGACGACCTCCTCGAAGGTCCGCGGCCTGAACCGCCGCGCGACCACCTGATACGATCCGGGACGCTCGCTGCCCATGCGACGGGCGACTGTAGCAGGGCGCCCCGCGCCGGAGCGACCCGCACGCGTGACTCGGGATCTCCTCGGCGCCGCGCGCACGCACGCATCCCTCGGGGGTGGGGACCGCCAGGCACCCCGGGCACAACGAGCCGCATGCTTATGGCTGCTCCGTTCCCGGCCTGACCAGGTTCGCACCGCCCGCTCGCTCGGGACCCGGAGGCCCCCACCCGCGAGGGACGCAGCGAGATCGCTGCTGACGCACACTAACCTCCGATCGACCGCCGCGACGGCGGGCCGGCCGAGGACTGGCGGAGAGGGCGGGATTCGAACCCGCGGCAGGCGTGAACCTGCACTCGCTTTCCAAGCGAGCTCCTTAAGCCACTCGGGCACCTCTCCAGGAGGCCGGCCCACCGCTGCGCGGCGGCTCGACCCCGGCGCGTGCACCGGGACCGAATCCCGAGTTCATACCGCGCCTGCTCCCCGACGGCAACGCTCGAACGCGACTCGCCAGGTGCGGGGCGCCGCGCCGACGGCGAGGCAGCACCTGAGGGCCACGGAAGCACACCCGACCCGGGACGGCAGGAAGCGGAGAGGGGGGGATTCGAACCCCCGGTACGCTTGCGCGCACAACGGTTTTCGAGACCGTCCCGATCAGCCACTCCGGCACCTCTCCGCAGTCGCCGTCCACGGAGTCGGGCCCGGGAGGTTACCACGGGTCCGACCGCAGTCAACGCAACCGGCGGAAGAACCGCCGCAACAGTGCGGCGCTCTCGTCGGCGAGCTCCCCCGCGTGCACCGGGCACCGATGATTGAGCCGCGGATCGGCCGGCAGCATCGCGAGCGAGCCACAGGCGCCGAACTTGGGGTCCCAGGTCGAGAAGACGATCGCCGCGACCCGCGCGTGCAGTGCGGCACCCGCGCACATGAAGCACGGCTCGAGCGAGCAGTACAGGACGGCGTCGGGCAGGCGCCCCTGCCCAGTCGCTCGACACGCCGCCTGCAGCGCGAGGAGCTCGGCGTGCGCGGTCGGGTCGCTACGCTCCTCGCAGGAGTTGGCGGCCTCGCCGAGCACCACCCCCCCGGCGACCACCACCGCCCCGACCGGCACCTCGCCGCGCTCCGCCGCGCCCTGCGCGAGTTCCAGGCAGCGCGCCAACCAGCGCCGTCGTTCCTCGCTTGTGATGGTCATCGCGCGGCGCCTATCATGCCTCGCTTCCGCTCGGAACGAGACCCGTGGCCCCCGAGAAACGCGACCTCCTCTCCGCCGGCGACCTCGGTCGCGACGAACTCGAGAACCTGCTCGAGCTCGCGCAACGCACCAAGGACAAGCGCAGCTCGCAGCTGCTCGTCGGCAAGACGCTCGCGCTGCTGTTCTTCGACCGGAGCCTGCGCACGCGCGTGAGCTTCGAGGTCGCGGCGCAGCAGCTCGGCGCCCACTGCATCAACGTGTTCGCCGACCGCGAGCTCTACGGCCTCGAGCCGGAGGAGGAAGTGGTCATGGACGGACCGGCCGAAGAGCACGTCAAGGACGCGGCCCGGACGCTGTCGCGCTACGTCGACCTGCTCGGCGTGCGCCAGCTCAGCAGGACCGGCTCCTGGGAGGTCGACCGCCGCGAGACGCTGCTGCACGGCTACGCCCGCCATGCGACGGTGCCGGTCGTCAACCTCGAGTCGACGATGGAGCACCCCTGCCAGGCGATCGCCGACGTCATGACGATGCGCGAGAACCTAACCAGGCTGCAGGGGCGCCGCTTCACGCTCGCGTGGTCCATGAACCCCGAGCCGAAGAACATGGGGCCGTGCCACTCGCTGCTGCGCCTCGTCGCGCTGTCCGGCATGACGATCACCCTGGCACACCCGCTCGGCTTCGAGCTCGACCACGAGATCGTCGAGCACGCGCGGCGCGACGCCGAGATGCACGGCGGCAGCCTGCGGGTCGTGAACGACCTGGAGGAGGGCGTCCGCTCCGCCGAGGTGGTCTACACGCGGAGCTGGGGCTCGACGCGCTACTGGGACGACCCGGAGCGCGAACGCATGGTCAAGCGCTCGCTGCAGTCGTGGATCTTCGACGAGCGCATCATGGGGCTGACCGACGACGCGCTGTTCATGCACCCGCTGCCGGTACGCCGCGGCGTCGGCGCGACCGACGCGGTGCTCGACGGTCGACGCTCGGTGATCTACGACCAGGCCGGCAACCGCACGCCGGCGCAGAAGGCCTTGCTGACCTTCCTGCTCGGCTGACCGGCCGCGCCCGCGCCGCACTACGCCTGCGAGCTGCGGGCCGCGATCCGAGCGCGAGCGCGCGCGCGCCGGCGATCCTCGCTACGCTGGAGTGCCGCGCGCGGCGGCGCGGCCGGGAGGGGTCCGGGCCGCGCGACTCCGACCGCCTCGCGCGACGGTCGCCATGGCGGTTCCAGACTTCGTCCATCTGCGCACGCACAGCCACTACAGCCTGCTGTCCGCACCGGCCCAGACGAGCCAGCTGGTCGCGGCCGCGCGGGCCGACGAGCAGCGCGCCCTCGCGCTGACCGACAGCGGCAACCTCTACGGCGCGATCGAGTTCTACAAGCGCTGCCGCTCCGCCGAGCTCCGGCCGATCCTCGGCATGTCGGCGCACTGCGCCGGCCGGACGCGCCACGCCCCCACCGCGGCGGACAACCCCACGTCGCAGCTCACGCTGCTCGCCGCGGACGCCGACGGCTTCGATAGCCTGCGCCGGCTGTCTTCGTACGGCTTCCTCGAGGGCTTCTACTACCGGCCGCGCATCGACCGCGAGCTGCTGCAGCGCCACGGTCGAGGCCTGATCGTCCTGACCGGCGACCTGTCGGGCGACGTCTGCCGGCACCTGCAGGCCGGTGACACGGCCGCGGCCTGCCGGACGGTCGGCGAGCTCGAGGAGATGGTCGGCAAGGGCAACGTCTACCTCGAGATCATGGACACCGGGGTCGAGGCGCAGAAGCGCGTCAATCCGCTGCTCGTCGAGATGCACCGCCGGCTCGGCACTCCGCTCGTCGCGACGAACGACGTGCACTACGTCGCTCCCGGCGACTGGGTCGCGCAGGACATCATGACCTGCATCCGCAGCGGCAAGGTCGTCAACGACCCGCAGCGCTTCCGCATGCCGTCGCGCGAGCTGTATCTGAAGACGCGCGAGCAGATGGCCACGCTGTTCCGCGAGCTACCGCAGGCGATCGAGGCGACCGTCGCGATCGCCGAACGCTGCAACGTCGAGATCAAGTTCCACGACTACCACCTGCCGATCTTCGACACCGGGTCCGACGAGCACCCGGACGACATGTTCGAGCGCCTGTGCTACGAGGGCGCGAAGCGGCGCTACGGCGAGATCACCGACGCCGTGCGCGCGCGGCTCGAGTACGAGATCGGCGTCATCCGCCAGCTCGGATTCTGCAGCTACTTCCTGATCACCGCCGACTTCATCCGGCACGCGCGCGCACAGGGCATTCCGGTCGGGCCAGGCCGCGGATCGGCGGCCGGCGCCATGGTCGCCTACGTGCTGGAGATCACCAACCTCGACCCGCTCCGCTACAACCTGATCTTCGAGCGGTTCCTGAACGTCGCCCGCGTCAGCATGCCCGACATCGACGTCGACTTCTGCGGGAACCGCCGGGACGAGGTCATCGACTACGTCCGCACGAAGTACGGCAAGGACTGCGTCTCGCAGATCGTGACGTTCGGGACGATGGCCAGCCGCGGCGTGTTGCGCGATGTCGGTCGCGTGCTCGAGTTCGACCTCGGCGTGATCGACAAGATCGCGAAGAAGGTGCCGCAGGGCCCCGGTGCATCGCTGCGGGCGGCCCTCGAGAGCAATCCGGAGCTGCAGTCGATCCGCGACGAGAGTCCGGCGAACCGGCGGCTGTTCGAGCTCGGCGTGAAGCTCGAGGGCCTCGCGCGCCACACGTCCGTGCACGCCGCCGGCGTCGTCGTCGCCGACCGCCCGCTGATCGACTACGTGCCGCTCTGCAAGAACGGCGACGACATCACGACGCAGTGGCAGATGACCGAGCTCGAGGAGGTGGGGCTCCTCAAGGTCGACTTCCTCGGTCTGAAGACCCTGACGATCCTGACCGAGGCCTGTCGTCTGATCCACGAGACGCACGGCGAGCGAATCGATCTCGAGGCGATCCCGCTCGACGACCGACCGACCTACGAGCTGATGACGCGCGGCGACACGCTCGGCGTGTTCCAGCTCGAATCGAGCGGCATGCGCGAGCTGCTCGGCCAGTTGAAGCCCGACGTGTTCGAGGACGTGATCGCAGTTCTCGCGCTGTACCGGCCCGGCCCGCTGACCTCGGGCATGGTGTCGATGTTCGTGAAGCGCAAGCACGGCGAGGAGCCGATCGTCTACCCGCACGACGACACGCGCGAGATCCTCGAGGAGACCTACGGCGTCATCGTCTACCAGGAGCAGGTGATGCGCATCTCCAACACGATCGCCGGCTTCTCGATGAGCGAGGCAGACTCGCTCCGCAAGGCCATGGGCAAGAAGAAGCCCGAGGTCATGGCCAAGTTCAAGGAGAAGTTCGTCGATGGCGCCGTCGCCAGAGGCCACGACGCGAAGTGGGCTCGCGAGCTGTTCGAGACGATCGAGTTCTTCGCCGGGTACGGCTTCAACAAGTCGCACTCGGCAGCCTACGCGCTGATCACCTACCAGACCGCCTGGCTGAAGGCGCACTATCCCATCGAGTTCGTCGCCGCGAACATGACGGTCGAGTCGGCGCACTCCGACAAGCTGAAGGAGTACGTCGACTACGCGCGACACGTCGGCATCCGCATCTTGCCGCCCGACGTCACGCGCTCGCGTGCGTGGTTCAGCGTCGAGGACGGAGAGATCCGCTACGGGCTCGGCGCGATCAAGGGTGTGGGCACCCGGCTCGCGGAGAACATCGGCGCCGAGCGCGACGGACACGGTCCGTACGCGTCGCTCGAGGACCTGTGCTCGCGGCTCGACGCCCAGATCCTCAACCGGGGCGCGCTGGAAGCACTGACCAAGGCCGGCTCGTTCGACACCCTGGAGCCCTCGCGCCGTGCGACGATGGAAGGCCTGGAGGCGGCGCTGCGCGCGTCCGCCACCGCGCGTGAGGACCGCCGCCGCGGACAGGGCAGCCTGTTCGGCTTCGGCGAGGCGCCGCCGGCGCCGAGCGCGGCGAAAGACGGAGCCGCGCCGCTCGAGTGGAGCGACGCAGAGCGCCTCGCCTACGAGAAGGAGGCGCTCGGCTTCTACCTGTCGGGGCACCCGTTCGAGCGTCGGGGCCGATTCCTGGCCCGCCTGGCCGGGAACGACTCGGCGACCGTGCGCGGCCTGCCCAACGGGGAATCGGTGCGCGTCGCCGGCATGCTGACGGGCGTCCAGACGATCGTCGTCCGCAACGGTCGGAATGCCGGCAAGAAGATGGCGCGGTGCACGCTGGAGGATCTCGAGGGGTCTCTCAAGGTCGTCGTGTTCGCGCGCACCTACGACGAGCTCCGCGACAAGCTCGTCGACGACAGCATCGTGTTCGTCACCGGCCGCATCGAGGTCCCCGAGGACGCCGAGGAGATCTCCCTGCGCGCCGACGCGATCGACAGCGCCGAGGAGGTGATCGGCCGCGAGGTGCACGGCCTGATCGTGCGTCTGGACGCTGCGCGCGCCGAGGAGCGCGTTCTCGAAGCGATCGAGCGTGCGACGCAGCGTTCGCGCGGCGAGCAGCGGCTGATGCTGGACGTCGAGCACAGCGGCCAGCTGCACCGCATCCGGACCGACCAGCGGTTCTCGGTCGCCGTTCGCGACGCGCTGCTCGACGATCTCGCGGCCCTCGTCGGGCCGCGCAATCTACTGTTCACCCGCCGCTGAGCAGGCGCGCGCGACGAGAGCGTCAGTCCTCGTCGTCGTCGGCGGCGGCAGCTGCGGCCTGGAGCTTCTCCTCCAGCACCTTGTTGTCCACGAGCTCCAGCACCGCCTTCGGCGCACCGTCGCCGATCCGGTAGCTCGTCAGCCGCATGATCCGCGTGTAGCCGCCCGGTCGGTCGGCGTAGCGCGGGCCGAGCACGTCGAACAGCTTGTGGGCCGCGTCCTTGTCGCGCAGGTAGGCGATCGCACGCCGCAGGCTCGCCAGGTCCTTGTGCTTGCCGAGCGTGATGATGCGCTCGACGTTGCGGCGCAGGGCCTTGGCCTTGGCGAGCGTCGTCACGACGCGCTCGTGCTTGATGACGGAGCAGACGAAGTTGCGCTCCATGGACTGACGATGGCTCGTCGTCCTGCTGAGGCGCTTGCCGAGTCGGCGGTGTCGCATGGCGGTTCCGGAAGTCTGGGTAGGTGTTCGCGGTGGGTTCGCGGTCGCGAATCTCGGGGCCGGTGCGCGCGGCAGGCGCGTCAGCCGCCGGACTGCATCTGCTCGGGCGACATGCCGAGCGACAGGCCGAGGGCGGACAGCTTGCTCTTGACCTCCTTCAGCGAGGTCTTGCCGAAGTTGCGCACCTTCAGGATCTCCGACTCCGTCAGGACGACGAGGTCGCGGAGATGCTGGATGTTCTCCGAGTCGAGGCAGTTCTTGGCGCGCACCGACAGGTCCAGGATGTCGACCGACTTGCTCAGCAGGTCGTCGAGCTCACGGCGCTTGGCGGTCTCGTCGCCCTCCGGCGCGAGCGCACCGCCCTCGACGGCGAGGTCGTCCTTCAGCTCGAAGTACTGGACGAACGGGTTGAGGTGCTTCCGGTAGATCTTGCTGGCCTCGACCAGCGCCATCTCCGGCGTCACGGTGCCGTCGGTCCAGATCTCGAGGATCAGCTTGTCGTAGTTCGTGAACTTGCCGACGCGCGTGTTCTCGATCGTGTACTTGACGCGGTGAACCGGGCTGAAGATCGAATCGACCGGGATGGTGCCGACTTCGAGGTCCTCCGAGACGTTGTCCTCGGCCGTGACGTAGCCGCGCCCCTTGCGAACCTGGATCTCCGCGTAGAAGCGGACGTCGTCGGTCAGCGTGCAGAGCACCAGGTCGGGGTTGACGACCTCGACGTTCTGGTCGCCCTCGATCATGCCGGCGGTGACCTCGCCCTTCCGCGAGACGTCGAGGCGCAGCATGGTCGGCGCGTCCGTGTGCATCCGCACCCGGAGCTTCTTGAAGTTCAGGATGATGTGCGTGATGTCCTCGAGCACTCCCGGGATGGTCGAGTACTCGTGGACGACACCGTCGATCTTGACCGAGGTGACCGCGGTCCCCTCGATCGACGACAGCAGCACGCGGCGCAGCCCATTGCCGATCGTCGTGCCGAAGCCGCGCTCGAACGGCTCGACCACGAACCTGCCGAAGCTGTCCGAGGCGGAATCGATGTCCAGTCGGACCTGCGATGGGAGTTCGAAGTTACGCCAGCGGATACGCATGAGTTCGGGACTCCGATAGGGGCCGACGGGCGGTCGCGCCCGATGGAGGTGTCTGCGGGGAGGTGCCTGCGGGTCGGACGGATCCGACCCCTGGGAGACGCCCGATCCGCGCCGCGCTGGGCGGGCCGATCGGGCCCCGCTCCGAGGAGCGGGATCGTCCACCGCGATCGCGACGGACGACGGAACACGGGAACACGAGACGGAGACAGGAACGGCGGGCTTGCCACGGCCGACGCCCCGCCTGCGGGGCCCGGCCGCGCACGGCGCGCCGGCTAGCGCGAGCAGAGCTCGATGATCAGCTGCTCGTTGATCGGGTGGGCGACGTCCTCGCGCTTGGGCAGCGCGACCACGCGTCCCTTCAGATCGGTGGGCGTGGCCTCGAGCCAGCCCGGCACCGGCTGGCCGCGGTTCATCTCGACCGATTCCGCCGCGCGCTTGCGGATCTTGTCCTTGCGCGACAGCGAGATCTCGTCGCCGGGCTTCACGAGGTAGCTCGGGATGTCCATGCGCTTGCCGTTCACGTGGACGTGGCCGTGCGTGACCATCTGGCGCGCGTCGAACCGCGAGTGGGACAGACCGAGGTTCAGGACCACGTTGTCGAGCCGCCTCTCGAGCAGCACCAGCAGGTTCTCGCCGGTGTTGCCCTTCTGCCGGACCGCGGCCTGGAAGTAGCGCTGGAACTGCCGCTCCAGCACGCCATAGATCCGCTTCGCCTTCTGCTTCTCGCGCAGCTGGACGTAGAAGTCGGTCGTCTTGCGGGGTCGCGTGTGGGCGCCAGGCGGATAGTCGCGCCGGTTGATCCCGCACTTCTCGGAGAAGCAGCGCTGCCCCTTCAGGAAGAGCTTCATGCCCTCCCGGCGGCAGAGCTTGCAGACCTTGCCAGTGATTCTCGCCATCGTCTCGTGATCCGTGTTGCGTGAGCCCCCGGGCCGGTCGCCGCCGTCGGACCGGGTTCGGCACCCAGCCCCGGCTCGCTGCGCGTCACCGTGGTCTCGTCGATCCTGCTTCGTTGCTCGCGTCGAGCGTCACACGTCCGCCGGTCTCGAACCCGGCTCCGGGCGGCCGCATCTCGCTCCGATCCGTTCGTTCCTGTCGCTGTCGTCGCCGCGGGAGTCGGCCTCCCGCGCACCTGCTCCGGTTCCCGGTCCGACTGCCCGGCCGCTCGGCTCGCCGCCCCACCAGCGGCGCCCGACCGGCCGCGCGCGCGCACCGCCGGGAGCCGGAGCGCACGCTCACCCGCCGCGGCCGATCACACGCGCCGGCGCTTGCGCGCGCGGCAGCCGTTGTGCGGCAGCGGCGTCCGGTCCTCGATGCTCTTCACCTCGATGCCGCTGCCCGCGAGGGCCCGGATCGCGGACTCGCGTCCAGAGCCCGGTCCCTTCACGCGGACCTCGAGCTCGTAGACGCCCATCTTCCGGATCTTGTCCGACACCTTCTGGGCGGCGCGCTGTGCCGCGAAGGGCGTGCTCTTGCGGCTGCCCTTGTAGCCGATCGTGCCGGACGAGTCCCAGGCGATCACCTGCCCGTTGACGTCGGTCACGGTGATGATCGTGTTGTTGAACGACGCCTTCACGTGGGCGATCGCGCGCCCCACGTTCTTGCGGGTCTTCTTCTTCTTAGCTTCAGCCATCGAGGGTCCGAGTCGCGAGTCGCGGCGGTATGGGTCGGTGGGTAGGTCGGTGGGTGGGTCGGTCGGTCGGCGGGTCGGGCTCCCGACACGGCACGGCTCGCCCGTCGGCGGGCGCGGTCCGCGCCGCAGCGCACTACTTGCGGAGGATCTTCTTGTTCGCGACCGTCTTCCGAGGCCCCTTGCGGGTGCGCGCGTTGCAGCGCGTGCGCTGCCCGTGCACGGGCAGGCCACGCCGATGGCGCAGGCCGCGGTAGCACGCGATGTCCTTCAGTCGGTTGATGTTCGCGAGGATCTGCCGGCGCAGCGCGCCCTCGACGATGTAGTTCTCGTCGAGGTGCGTCGCGATCCGGGCGACCTCTTCGTCGGTGAGGTCCTTCGCCTTCACCTCAGGGCGCAGCGACAGCTCGGTCACGACCTTCGAGGCGGTGGCCCGGCCGACGCCGTAGAGGTAGGTGAGCGCGATGTCGAGGCGCTTGTCGTTGGGGATATCGACGCCGAGGATTCGGGGCATCGCTGGATTCCTGGATGACGCGTTGCAGGTTGCCGGAAAACGGGTGCCGGAGAGTCGGAACCGGACGGTGCGGAGCGGAGCGGGGAGGCTTGCGGAAGACGACGCTCGAGAGCCGGGCGAGAAGGCGTCCCCCGCGACCCGGGGTGCCGCAGGAGCGACAGCGCAGGCGTGCGGGCGCGAACGCGTTCTGCGGGCGGGCCCTCAGCGGCCCTGTCGCTGCTTGTGGCGCGGGTCCGCGGTGCAGATGACACGGACGATGCCCTTGCGCCGCACGATGCGGCAGCTCTCACAGATCTTGCGGACGCTGGCTCGGACCTTCACGGTAGGGTCTCCGGGATGGGAATGAAGCTCTGGGTGGGGTCGGGATCAGGCGGATCGATCGCTGCGCGTCGGACGTAGCCCTGGAAGAAGCTGGCGGGTTCGGTGCGCTTCACGCCGGCGGGTTGGCCCGCCCGACGATCCGGCCCTTGCTCGCGTCGAACGGCGAGCGCTCGACGAGTACCCGATCGCCGGCGAGGAGCCGCACGACGCCGACCCGCATCGGGCCGCTGACGTGCGCGGTCACGTTCTCGCCGGTGTCGAGCTCGACGAACACCAGCCGGTTCGGCAGGAGCCGCAGCACGCGGCCCGGCTCGGCGTCGGGACTCGGGCCCGACGACCCGGTCTCGGCGGGACCGGCGCCACCCCGATGGTGTGGCTCCCGGTCCTGTGCCATCTCCGGCTCGTGTGCCATCTCCGCTGCACCGTCGAACGCTGCTGCTCGGCTCACAGATCCAGCTTCTCAGTCTCAGCTTCTCAGTCTCAGCTTCTCGGACTCAGTTGCTCGCGCTGCTCAACACCTCTCGGACCTGATCCTCCACGACGTCGGGGTCGGCCTCCGCGTCGACTTCGCGCAGCAGGCCGAGCCCCTGATAGTAACCGAGGAGCGGCCCCGTGAGCCGCTCGTATTCCTCCAGGCGCACACCGACCGCCTCGGGCCGGTCGTCGTCGCGCTGCCGCAGGGCACCCGCGCACACGTCGCAGACGCCCGCCACGGCCGGCGGCCGGAACTGGACGTTGTAGATCGCACCGCAGGAACCGCAGCTCCAGCGCCCGGTGAGGCGCTGCAGCAGGACTCCCCGACCGACGTTGAAGTAGAGCACGTGGGTCAGCGGCTGGGCGTGCGCGGCGAGGCTCCGGGCGAGCGCCTCCGCCTGCGGGAGCGTCCGCGGGAACCCGTCCAGGATCCAGCTCGACTGCGCATCCGGCCGGCTGAGGCGCTCCTCGACCATCGCGATGATCAGTGCGTCAGGGACCAGGTGGCCACCTTCCATGTATTCGCGCGCCCGGGCCCCGAGCTCCGTGCCCTTCGCGACGTGCTCGCGGAGCATGTCACCCGTCGAGATGTGGAGCGCTCCGTCCGCGGCCGCGAGGGACTTCGCCTGGGTGCCCTTGCCGGCCCCCGGAGGCCCGAGGAAGACGGTCCGGTAGCGCCGGGGGGTCGCGCCCTGAGCTCCGGCCGCTCCGGTCACCGCTGCCGCCCCCACCCGCGCGCCGGAAGGTTGGTCTCCTTCATGAAGCCCTCGTAGTTCCTCATGATGAGCATCGCGTTGAGCTTCTCGACGAGGTCGAGCGCGACACCCACGACGATGAGGATCGACGTGCCGCTCATGAAGTAGATCAGAGTGGGATCCAGCCCGCCGAACTGACCGCCGACGAGCGACGGGAACACCGCGACGACGGTCAGGAACGCGGCGCCGGCCAGCGTGATCCGGATCATCGTGTACTCGAGGAACTCGGCCGTCGACTTGCCGGGCCGGATGCCCGGGATGAACGAGCCGTGCTCCTTGAGGTTGTCCGCCATCTCGTTCGGCTGGAACATCAGCGAGGTCCAGAAGAACGAGAAGAAGAAGATCAGCGCGCCATAGAGGGTGATGTACCAGAAGCCACGGTGCGACTCGAAGCCCTCGAAGATGGTCGTGTTGAGCGCCTTGCCGATGACGGGCGGCACGATCAGCAACGCCGACGCGAAGATGATCGGCATGACGCCCGAGTGATTGACCTTCAGCGGCAGGAAGTGGCGCTGACCGCCATAGACGCGCCGACCCCGGGTCTGCTTGGCCTGCTGGATCGGCACGCGCCGCTGCGCCTTGGTGATGTAGACGACCGCGAACACCGCGAACAGCCACGAACCGAGGAACAGCAACAGCGTCTGCCAGGTCGACGCAGTCAGGCCCTCGGCTCCGAACAGGTACTGGCCGATCGAGCGCGGCAGGTCCGCGACGATACCGGCCATGATGATGAGCGAGATGCCGTTGCCCGCGCCGTGCTCGGTGATCTGCTCACCGAGCCACATGATGAAGAGCGTGCCGGTCGTCAGGCAGACCATGACGAGCAGACAGTAGACCGGCCACCAGTCGTTGATCCCGACGTGCAGCAGCGAACCACCGCCTTCGCGCGCCCGGAGCGTGCCGTAGATCACGAAGAACGACTGCACGAGGCAGATCGGAATCGTCGCATAGCGCGTGTAGCGGTTGATACGACGTTGCCCCGACGGCCCTTCCTTGGAGATCTTCTCGAGCGACGGCACCACCTTCACGAGCAGCGAGAAGATGATGCTCGCCGAGATGTAGGGCATCACACCGAGCGAGAACAGCGACGCCGATTGGAGCTGGGCGCCGGTCAGGACGTTCATCATGTCCATGATCCGGCCCAGGCCCTCGGACTGCGCGCCGATCGCCTTGAAGAACTCCTGGTAGTTCACCCCCGGCAGCGGGATGTAGAACCCGATCCGGTACACGAACAGGAGCCCCAGGGTGACCAGGATCTTGTTCCTGATCTCCTTGACTCGCAGCAGATTGCCGATCGAAAGGCTCATCGGTTTGCTCGTCCGGTGGCGGTTTGCCTGCGACTGGAGGACGTCACGCGCTCCACGCTGTCGGGCGGATTCTCACTTCGACCGATCCGGTCAGTCGCCGGCCGGCACGGTGCCGCCCTTCTTCACGAACTTCGGGCGATTCTGCCGCGGCGGGATGACCTCTACGGAGCCACCGGCCGCCTCGATCTTCTCGCGCGCCGAGCGGGTGATCGCGTGCACACGCACGCTCAGCTTCCGCGTGACCTCGCCCTCGCCGAGGATCTTGAACAGGTCGGTGTGCTTCTCGCGCGAGCACAGGCCCTTCGCGAGCGCCGCCTCGAGGTCCACCGTGTCCCCGTCGACGAACGCCTCCAGGTCGCGAACGTTGATGCAGGTGAAGTAGCGGCGGAAGATCTTGTTGTTGAAGCCACGCTTCGGCACGCGCCGGAACAGCGGCATCTGACCGCCTTCCCAGCCGGAGCGGAACGACCAGCCGGAGCGCGCCTTGGCGCCCTTGTGGCCGCGGCCCGACGTCTTGCCGAGCCCGCTACCGATGCCGCGGCCGACCCGCTTGCGCGAGCCGTAGGCGATTCCGAGAGCCTTCGCTTCCTCGAGGTTCATGCGATCTCCACTCCTCGCAGCTCGGCGACCTGCTTCCGATCGCGGATCAGCGACAGTGCGGCCACCGTCGCCTTCACCACGTTGAGCGGGTTCGGCGATCCGTAGACCTTCGTCAGGATGTCGTGGATGCCGGCCATCTCCAGCACCTTGCGCACGGACTTGCCGGCGATGATGCCGGTGCCCGGGCTGGCCGGGACGAGGCGCACCCGCGACGAGCAGAAGACGGCCTCGACCTGGTGCGGGATCGTCGTGCCCTCGCGGAGCACGTGCATCAGGTGCTTGCGCGCGTCCTTCACGGCCTTCTCGACGGCCGCCGGAACTTCCTTCGCCTTGCCGTAGCCGATGCCGACGAAGCCGTCGCCATTGCCGACCACCGCGAGCGCGCTGAACGAGAACCGGCGCCCGCCCTTGACGACCGACGCGGATCGATTGATCGCGACGACGTCGTCGCGGAGATCCTCGACCATCAACGCGTCGTTGATGGGGATCCAGGAGTACTTGGGCTTCGCCATGAGACTATTCCTGCGCGGAGGACCGTGCCCGCTGCGTCAGAATTCCAGACCTCCGGACCGGGCCGCCTCGGCCAGGGCCTTGACCCGGCCGTGATACTTGTAGCGGCCGCGATCGAACACGACCTTCGTCACGCCGGCCGCGCGCGCGCGCTGGGCGAGCAGCTCACCGACGCGGGCCGCCGCATCGGTCTTGCGCGCGCCGCCGAGCTGCTCCCGGAGCTCCTTGTCGAGTGACGACGCCGCCGCGAGCGTGCGGCCCGACGCGTCGTCGATGACCTGGCCGTAGATGTTGGTGAGGCTTCGGAACACGGACAGCCGTGGCCTCGGGTTGCCCGGACGCGCGCTGCCCTGCCGGACGCGCTGCCGGGTGCGCAGCGTCTTCCGCTGACGCATCGCCTGCTTCCGCTTCGTCGCTCGAACCATCGTCTGAGTCCTCGGCCTTCGCTGTTCCTACGGTGTGTCGTTCGCAGTGAGGGTGCGCAGTGTGGGTTCGCAGTGTGCAGCTGCGGCGCCCTGCGTCAGGAGCCGAACGCCTTGCCGGCCTTGCGGCGGATGACCTCGCCCTCGTACTTCACGCCCTTGCCCTTGTACGGCTCCGGCGGGCGGAGCTTGCGGATCCGGGCGGCGAACTCACCGACCATCTGCTTGTCCGCACCCGTGATCTCGATCGCCGTCGCGCTGGCGCACTTGACCTCCAGCCCCTTGGGGATCGGCAGCACGATCTCGTTCGCGTAGCCGAGCGTGAAGGTCAGGGACGCGCCGGTCTGCTTGACCCCGTAGCCGACGCCGGTGATCTCGAGCTTCTTCTGATAGCCCTGGGTCACGCCGACGACCATGTTGTTGAGCAACGCGCGGGTCAGCCCGTGGTAGGCGCGGGCGTTCCGGTCGCGCTCCGGTCGGTTGTTCCGCACGCGTAGCGTGCGGTTCTCGAGCTCGACGTCGATCTCGCGCCGCACCCAGAGCTTCAGCTCGCCCTTCGGGCCCTTCACCGCGACTTCCTTGCCGGCGACCTTCACGTCGACGTTCGACGGCACGGTGATCGGCTGATTTCCAATACGCGACATGTTCGCTGCCCTCGCTGCTTCCGGTCCTGCTGCCTGCCGTCACTCCACCGTGCAGAGCACCTCACCGCCGACGCGCTTCTCGCGACACTCGCGATCGGACAGCACCCCGGCGTTCGTCGAGACGATCGCGATACCCAAACCGCCCCGCACGCGCGGCAGGTCGTCCACCCCGCGGTAGCGGCGGCAGCCCGGACTGCTGACGCGCTTCAGGCCGCTGACGACCTGCTCGCCGTCGGGACCGTACTTGAGCTGCACGTCGATCAGGCTGCGCGGACCGTCGGAATGCACCTCGTAGCCGAGGATGAAGCCTTCGCGCTTCAAGACGTCGAGCACACGGACCTTCATGCCGCTGCCGGGCATGCTGCAGCTCGGTGACTTGTTGCGGAGTGCGTTGCGGATGCGCGTCAGCAGATCCGCGATCGGGTCGGTCATCATGGCAGGAGGATTCCGAATTCGGTGTGCTTCGAACCACGTCGCCACCAGCGCGGCGCCGGTGGCTGGTCCGTCGATGGGTCTGGCGCGCGGGTCACGTGCGGCGGGTCACTTGCGGCGGGTCACTTGCGGCGGGTCACTTGCGGCGGGTCACTTACGGAACGGGAACCCGAGGCGCTCGAGCAGGGCGAAGCCCTCCTCGTCGTTCCTCGCGGTGGTCACGAACGTCACGTGCATGCCCTGCACGAACTCGATGCGATCCAGGCTGATCTCCGGGAAGATCGACTGCTCGGAGAGGCCGACGCTGTAGTTGCCGCGGCCGTCGAGCTTGCGCGCGAAGCCGCGGAAGTCGCGGATACGCGGCACGGCGACCGACACGAACCGATCGAAGAACTCCCACATGCGGGACCCGCGCAGCGTGACGGCGCAGCCGACCGGGTAGCCCTCGCGGATCTTGAACCCCGCGATCGCCACGCGCGACAGCCGGACGGTCGGCTTCTGTCCGGTGATCGAAGCGATCTCGCGCTGGGCGTGCTCGATGCGCGCCTTGTTCTCGACTGCCTTGCCGAGCCCCATGTTGACGACGATCTTCGTCAACCGAGGCACCTGCATCGGGTTCTTGTAGCCGAACTGCTCGCGGAGTCCGGGGACGACCTCCTCGCGGTACTTCACGAGCATGCGCGGGGTCACGCGCTCGGGAGCTTCGGTGGCACTCATGACGACGTTCCTGGCGGTTCTGGCTCGGCCTTCGCCGCGCTCGGGGAGATTCGGTTCGGTTCAGGTGGCTGCGCCGTGCGGAGTCGGGCGCAGCCGGGATCGGAGAGCCGGGTTCGGTGTGGCGGGTTCGGTGTGGCGACCGCGAGTCAGTCGAACTTCGTGCCGCACGGGACGCCAACGCGGACCCGCTTGCCGTCGACCAGCTCGATGCGCGTACGCACCCCCTTGCCGGCCTTCTCGCTGTAGAGCAGCACGTTGCTCACCGCGATCGGGAACTCCTTCTGGATGCGGCCACCCTCGGGGTTCTGCTGCGACCGGCGCTCGTGCTTCCAGCGCATGTTGACACCTTCGACGACGACGCGCTGCCGCGCGGCATCGACCTTCAGGACCTGGCGCGGCTCGGAGCTCTTCCACGAGCCCGCGATCACGACGACCTTGTCGCCCTTCTTGACGTGGAGTCGCGTCCGGCCGCCGGTCTTCGGCGCCGTCGGCGTGGCCTTGCGGGCTGCCATCAGATGACCTCCTCCGCGAGCGACACGATCTTCATGAAGTTCCGCTCGCGCAGCTCGCGCGCGACGGCACCGAAGATGCGCGTGCCGCGCGGGTTGTTGTCCTTGTCGATGATGACGAGCGCGTTCTTGTCGAAGCGGATGTAGCTGCCGTCGTTGCGCCGGACCTGCTTCGAGGTCCGCACGATCACGCCGCGCACGACCTGACCGGCCTTGACCTCGCCGTTCGGCAGCGCCTTCTTGACGCTCGCCACGATCACGTCGCCGAGCGAGGCGTAACGGCGCCGGCTACCGCCGAGCACCTTGATGCACATCGCCTGCTTCGCGCCGCTGTTGTCGGCGACGTCGAGCATCGTCTGTTCCTGGATCATGCGTGCCTGCCTTCAGCCGTCTCCGCTCCGCGGTATCGCTCGCGTGTTCGGTCTCGGCTCGGAGTTGGGTTGGCGATCTAGCGTTTGGCGAACCGCGGGTGGGTTGGCTGCGGGTGGGTTGGCTGCGGGTGGGTTGCCTGCGGCTGGGTGAGCTGCGGCTCGAAGTTCCGCCGCGTGCCGTTCGCGGAGATCACGATGTCAGACCTGAAAGTCAATCCTGAACGGCCCGCGCGGCGACGCGCAGGAGTCGGAAGCGCTTCAGCTTCGACAACGGCCGCGACTCGACGACCTCCACGGTGTCGCCGATCCGCGCCTCGTTGTTCTCGTCGTGGGCGTGCACGCGCGTCCGGCGCCGCACGAACTTCTCGTAGAGCGGGTGCCGAACGAGGCGGCTGATCTCGACCGTGATGGTCTTCTCCATGCGGTCGGACGTGACGGTTCCCACGAGCACACGGCGCCGACCGCGGCTGTCGCCGCTGGGCTGTCCGTCACTCGGGTTCGCGTTCCGTGCCGCTTGCGTCATGCCTTCCGACATCTGGCCTTCCGACATCTCAGGTCAGCTCCTCAGTTGTTCCCGTCACCGCGGATCGCCGCGAGCTCGCGCTCGCGCAGGACCGTGTTGATCCGCGCGATCGCGCGGCGGATCTCGCGGAACCGCGACGTCTTCGCGACCTCCTCGGACGCGGCGCGGAACCGCAGCTCGAAGAGCTCCTTGTGAAGACCCTGGGCGTCGAGCCGCAGCTCGCGCGAGTCCTTGCCTCGAATCTCCGACAGCTTCACAGGTGCCTCCGGCTGATCATGCGGACCTTGACCGGCAGCTTGTGCGCGACGCGATTGAACGCCTGGCGCGCGACGTCCTCCGTGACGCCACCGATCTCGAACAGGACCGTGCCGGGCTTCACCACCGCGGTCCAGTACTCGATGTCGCCCTTGCCGGTGCCCTGACGCGTCTCGGCGGGCGTCGAGGTGACCGACTTGTGCGGGAAGATGCGGATCCAGATCTTCGCCTCGGGAGCGCCGCGCGAGCACGCGATACGAGCAGCCTCGATCGTGCGCGACTTGACCCAGCCGGGCTCCAATGCCTGCAGGCCGAACTCACCGAACGCGACCGTGTGCCCACGGCTGGCGCGACCGCGGATCACGCCGCGCGATTGCTTGCGCCACTTGACTCGCTTGGGCATCAACATGGTTGGTTCTCCTGTGGACGATCAGCCGTTCGGGGATCAGTTGTTCGGGGATCAGTTGTTCGGATTGCGGTCCGGACGCTCGACGGGCAGCAGGCCGGCGGTCGTCTCGCCCGGTCCGTACTCCCCCTTGAAGATCCAGACCTTGACGCCGATGGCGCCGGCCTTGGTCGGAGCGAAGATCTGGGCGTAGTCGAGCTTCGCGCGCAGCGTCGTGCACGGCACCCGCCCCTTGCTGATCTTGCCGACGCGCGCCATCTCGGCACCATTCAGCCGGCCCGACACCATGATCTTCACGCCCTGCGCACCCGCGGCGAGCGCCTGGTCGGCGGCCTTCTTCAGCACGCGCCGGTAGTTCATGCGCTTCGCGAGCATCTCGGAGACCTGCTCGGCGACGAGCCTGGACTCCAGCTCCGGGCGGTGGATCTCGAGGATCTTCAGGCGCACCGGCGAGCCGGTGATCTTCTCGAGCTCGGCGCGGAACTGATCGACCTTCGCGCCCTTCTTGCCGATCAGCACGCCGGGACGCGCGGTGTGGATGAACACCGTGACCAGCTCCCCGGTCCGCTCGATCTCGACGCGCGGAATGGCCGCGAACGCCCACTCCTTCATGATGTGCCGGCGGATCTTCTGGTCCTGGACCAGGAAGCGCGGGAAGTCCTTGCGCGACGCGTACCAACGTGAGCGCCAGGGCTCGGTGATCGCGCAGCGGAATCCGATCGGGTGAACCTTCTGTCCCATGGGTCGAGTCTCTGGTGGCTGGTCCGGCGCGCTCAGCTCTCCGACGATGCCGGCTCGGCATCCACACGATCGCTCGCGCTCACCCGGACTTCGCCCGGGTCGACGAGCTGCACGTGCAGGTGGCAGGTCCGTCGGCGGATCGGCGTGGCGCGCCCCATCGAGGCGGGGCGGAAGCGCATGCGACCGAACAGCAGCGGGCCTTCCTGGACGAACGCGCGCTCGACGACCAACCGATTGGCCCTCACCGCCGGGTCCTGCATCGCGTTCGCGACGGCCGACGCGACGACCTTGTGGATCATCGACGACGCGCGGTGATTGTCGTTGGCGAGTGTGTCGAGCGCCGAACCGGCCGACAGACCGCGGATCATGTTCATGATCGGCTGGGCCTTGCGAGCCGCGATGCGGGCGTAGCGATGAGACGCGCGGAAGACGGCGGTCATGATGGAACCTCCCGGGCCAGCCCGGTCACTTCTCCTTCCGGGTGTGGCCGCGGAACGTGCGAGTCGGAGCGAACTCGCCCAGCTTGTGGCCCACCATGTCCTCGGTCACGTAGACCTTCACGTGGGCTCGGCCGTTGTGGACGAGGAAGGTGTGCCCGACGAACTCGGGGACGATCGTGCAGGCGCGCGCCCAGGTCTTGAGCGGCGCACGCTTGCCGCTCTCGTTCATGGCGTCCACCTTGTCGATCAGCTTGAGGTCGACGTAGGGACCCTTCTTGACACTGCGACTCATCGATCTTCCTCGGTGACCTGGTTCGTTCGCTGTCGAGCCTGCCGGCTCGTCCCGCACTCAGGCGGCACTCGGCCGGCGTGGTAGCTCGTCGTCTATGCTTCGATGGTTTCGGCTCGTCGCCTCGATGGCTCGTCGCCTCGATGGATCAGCCCTGCGCGCTGTGCTTGCCAGGCTTGCGACGGCGGAGGATGTACTGGTTCGAGCGCGCCTTGCCGGCGCGGGTCTTGCCGCCCTTGGTCGGGCGGCCCCACGGCGACACCGGGTGACGGCCGCCACCGGTGCGCCCCTCGCCGCCGCCCATCGGGTGGGAGACGGGGTTCATCGACGTGCCGCGGTTGTGCGGCCGCCGACCCTTGTGCCTGCGCCGACCGGCCTTGCCCCAGCGGACGTTCTGGTAGTCGGCGTTGCCGACCTCACCGATCGTCGCACGGCAACGGACGTGCACCTTGCGGAGCTCACCCGACGGCATCACGAGCGTCGCGTAGTCGCCGTCGCGGGCGAGCAGCTGCGCCGACATGCCAGCCGACCGCGCGATCTGCCCGCCGCGACCGGGCTGCAGCTCCACGTTGTGGACCTGCAGACCGAGCGGGATGCTCGCGAGCGGCATGCAGTTGCCCACCTCGGGCTCGACCCGCTCCCCGGAGACGACCTGGGCACCCACCCGCAGGCCCTTCGCAGCGAGGATGTAGCGCTTCTCGCCGTCGACGTAGTGGAGCAACGCGATGTCCGCGTTGCGGTTCGGATCGTATTCCAGGGCCGCGACGCGAGCCGGCACGCCGTCCTTCTGACGCCTGAAATCGACGAGCCGGTAGAGCTTGCGGGCGCCACCACCGCGGAAGCGGCTGGTGATCCGGCCACGGTTGTTCCGCCCCGCGGTGCGGTGCAGACGCTCGACGAGGCTCTTCTCCGGCCGCTTCTTCGTGAGGTGCGAGAAGTCGAGGACCGAAGAGTTCCTCCGGCCCGGCGACGTCGGCTTGTAGACCTTGATGGGCATCGTCGGCTCGCCTCACACGATCTCGATCGAATCACCCTGGCGCAGGGTGACGATGGCCTTGCGCCACTGGCGCGTGCGGCCGGGACGCCCGAGGATGCGCTTCAGCTTCCCGGGCACGTTCATCACGTTGACGTGCTCGACGGCGACGTCGAACAGCGTCTCGACCGCCTTGCGGATCTCGTTCTTCGTGGCGCCGTCGGCGACCTCGAACGTGTACTGGTTGCGGATGTCCTGGAGGACGGTCGACTTCTCGGTGACCAGCGGACGCTTGATCACGTCGTAGTAGAGATTCGGGTTGGCCATCGATCGGTCCTCCTGGATCAGGCTTCGACGTTCGCGGTCTCGGCCGCGCCGTAGCGACGCTCCAGCTCCTGCATCGCGTCCGGGGTCAGCACCATGAAGCGCCGCAGCAGCACCTCGCGGGCATTGAGGTCCGCGAGCGGTCGGACATCGACGTGCGGCACGTTGCGCAGCGACATGTGCAACACCGGGTCGAGCTCGCGGGTGACGACGAGCGCGCTGGACTCCACCTCGAGGGCCCGCAGGATCGCGTAGGCGGTCTTCGTGCTCGGCTCGCCAGCGGGCCAGCCGGACGCGACGGCGACCTCGCCATCGAGGAACTTGGTGTAGATCGCGTTCCGCAGCGCGGTGCGGCGCGCGCGCTTGGGCATGTGGTACGAGTAGTCGCGCGGCGTCGGACCGAAGGCGACACCACCACCCCGCCAATGCGGCACCTTCTTCGAGCCCATGCGGGCGCGGCCCGTGTGCTTCTGCTTCCAGAGCTTCTTGTTCGGGCCTGCGACCTCGCCGCGCGTCTTCGCCTTGGCGGTCCCCGCGCGGACGTTGGCCTCGTACATGACCACGGCGTCCTTGAGGGTGCGCCCGAGGACCTTGTCTCCGAACCGGGACGGATCGACCGCCTGCAGGCTCACGGAGCCGTCGGAGTAAACCTTCACGTCAGCCATGTCTTGGCGCCTGGTCGCTTGGATGACGCCCCCCACCGCGGAGACCCACCCACCGCGCGCTGGCACGATGGCCCGGAAATCGCGGCCGCCGAGGTCGCGCCCTGGGGGGTCGCGCCCTGGGGGGCCACGGCCGGGCGAGTCACGGTCGGGGGAGTCAGGGACGGGGGGGTCACGGTCGGGGCGAAGGCGGCGCCGCCGAGGCGCCGCCCGTGGAATCACGAGAGGAACATCGAAGCTACCGGTTGGGAGGCCCCGGCAGCGGGCACGAAACACCGGCCGACCGCTGGTCGACCGGACGACGCGACCTGCCGGCGTACCGGAGGCCACGTCCTGGCGGTCGGACCGCAGCGTGGGTCACCCGGGCCCGTTCGACCCTCACCGAGCCTCGAGGGAGCCGCGAATCGCAGCTCCCTCGACTCGCCGAGGGCGCGCGGGGCCGGAGCGACGCTACGCCTTGATCCGGATGTCGACGCCGGCGGGCATGTTCAGCTTGCTCAGAGCGTCGACCGTCTTGGAGGTCGGCTCGGAGATGTAGATCAGGCGCTTGTGCGTCCGGATCTCGAACTGCTCGCGGCTCTTCTTGTCGATGTGGGGCGACCGCAGCACGGTGTAGCGTTCGATTCGAGTCGGCAGCGGGATCGGCCCGGCCACGCGCGCGCCGGTCCGCACGGACGTCTCCACGATGTCCAATGCAGCCTGGTCCAAGGCCTCGTAGTCGTAGGCCTCCATGCGGATCTGGATCTTCTCCTGCATCGTTCGGACCGTGTCTGTCAGGCCTGCGCCACGCGGACCCGGCAGCGAAGCCGGGGGCGGGAGTGGCGCGTTTCGGTGTCGTGGAGTGTCGTCTCGCGCGCCGGAGCGCGCAGGTCTTGCAGATGACGCGTGCGGATGACGCGTTGCGGGTGACGCATCGCGGATGCCGTGTCGGGACAGAGGCCCCGCGCGGAGTCGTGAGCCCCCCCGCTCCGCAGCGGACGAGAGGGCGGCCAGCGCTCCGAGCCGAGCCGCTTCGCAGGGTCGGCGACGCGCGCGCGTCGACCGCGCGCCGTCACGGGGCACGCGTGCGTGCCCGGACTTCGCGCGGCGACGTCGTAGCCAGTCGGGCCCACAGCCAAACCGGCGCTCGCACGAATCGTCGTAACCTGCGTCGAATCAGAACCTTACGCCGAGCGAAGGTGCCTTCGTCGACAAGGGAAGGAGGACGATAGCGACCGGCCTCGCGCCGGTCAAGGCAGGCAGGGTCTCTTTTTCACGCATCGGCAGCCCGCCGCTTGACGCGGCAGCGCCCTCGTGTTCCCCGTCGGGCCGCACTTCTGGTGGGTCGCCTCGGCGCGTCACGGGCCGTCGCGCCCGGCCGCACCGCGCCGCGGCGCGCGTGGCCGCAGCCCGGTCAGGTTCGCGACGAAGTCGCCCTTGCCGCGGGTCATCGAACGCAGGCGGGTCGCGTAGCCGAGACAGCGCACCAGCGCGAGCTCGGCCCGGATCTCCCCGAACTGCCAGCCGGAGGTGACGTCGCGGAGCTCTGCGTCCCGCGCGCGGAGGTCGGCGACGCACGCGCTCAGCGCGTCGGGCGGCACCGTGACGACCAGCGAGACCCACGGCTCGACCAGCGCGCGCCCGGCGGCTCGGCAGGCCCGCCGGGTCGCCAGCACGATGGCCTCGACGGCGAGCGGCAGCGCCATCTCGAGCCGCCCATCGACCGCCACCTCGAGCACGTCGACCGCGACGCCCCGGACCGCCTCGACCTCGGGGTCGGCACCGCCCTCGAGCCCGGCGAGCAGACCGGCGGCCAGCTCGGCGCGCGACGCTCCGCCAAGGCCCACCGCCTCCGCGTCGAAGGCCCAGTGCAGCGCCGGGACTCCGAGCTGCGGCTCGGGCCGCACCGCGACGCGCGCTGCCGCCCGCAGCACGGTGTCTCCCAGCCGCCGCTCGAGCGCCGCCTCGCCCCGACCGGGCCCCTCGACCGTCGCGAAGGACTGCACCGCCGGCCGACCTGCGCGGACGCCCGCGCCGAACGCACGCTCGATCCGCTCGACGAGCACTTCCAGGTGGAGCTCGCCGAGACCGGATGCGGTCAGGATCCCCTGGGCGTCGTCGAACCGCACGTCGAGCGTCGGGTCGGAGGCTGCGATCGCCCGCGCGGTCGTGACGAGTCGTGCGAGGTCCTCGGAGCGCTCGGGTTCGAGGCGGATCGACAGCACCGGCGTGGGAAACGTCGGCGCCTCCAGCTCGATGTCGGTGCCCGGGGTGCGGACGGTCGCGCCGGAGCGCAGCTGCCAGGGCACCGTCAGCGCGACGAGATCCCCAGGACCGGCGCGCCGGATCGGCTCGCGCGCGACGCCGTGAGGCTCCGCCAGCTGCTCGACCGTGAACTCGCCGGCACCCGGCGACTCGACCCGCGAACCGACCGCCAGCGTTCCGCTGTAGATCCGCAGCAGCGCTTCGAACCGACCGTCGCCGGCGGCCGACAGACCACTCTGGAACACGAGCGCGATCAGCGGCCCCGCGGCGTCGGGCCGCAGCTCGGCATGGTCGCGTTCGCTGGGTGCCGGAAGGAACTGGCACACGGCGTCGAGCAGCGGCTCGACGCCACGGTTGCGCAATGCCGACCCGCACAGCACCGGGATGACCGACCGACCGAGCGTCGCGATGCGCAGTCCCGCGGCCACCGCAGCCAGCGGCGCGCGCAGACCCGCACAGAACGCTGCCATGGTCTGCTCGTCGAAGTCCGCAGCGAGCTCGTCGAGCGCGTCGCGCCAGGCGTCGAGCCGTTCGGAGGGAACATCCGCGCACGCGTCGCCGCGTTGCACGCGACCGCCGAGCACGTCGACGAGTGTCCGCAGCGCGCCAGACTCGGGCCAGGGTCGCACGACGGGTGCGAAGCGCTGTGCGGGGAACGCTTCGCGGAGGGACGCGAGCGCGCGCTCGAACGACGCGGTCTCCCGATCGAGCTTGTTCACGAACACCAGCCGCGGCAGGCCGATCGAGTCGAGAACGCGCCACACCGCCTCGGTCTGGGACTCGACTCCGCGGACACCGTCGACGACGACGATCGCGCCGTCCGCGACGCGCACGCTGCGGGTCACCTCGGCGGAGAAGTCGACGTGCCCGGGCGTGTCCACCACCTGGATCGTGTAGCCGCGCCACGACAGCCTGGAGACTCCTGCGACGATCGAGATGCCGCGGTCGCGCTCCTCGGTGGTCCAGTCCATCGTGGCGGTGCCCGAATCGACGTCGCCGCAGTGCCGCTGACGGCCGGAGTCGAACAGGATGCGTTCCGTCAGCGTGGTCTTGCCGGCGTTGATGTGCGCGACGACGCAGACATTGCGCGTCCGACGCACGTCGCGCGCGAGGGGCTCGCTCGGATTGTGGATCGACTCGGACACCCGGTTTCGACCTCAGCTCCCCGCCCACGGACGCGGCGGGACCTGGCGGGGACCGCCTGACATCGCGGTCGCGCCGAGCCGGACGGGGTTCGCGAACCGCGGCGTGACACGCCTGCGCGCTCGCCAGGAGGCTACCGACCAGACACCACCATTGCCCGACGTCGCGCGCGATGCCAGCGGCCAGGTCGAGCACCGCGCGTCGCCAGCAACTCCGCTGCGGCACGCGCACCCCCGGAGTCGGTCTCGTCGCCGCCCGCGCTGGCCGCTCCGCGCGGTGCCATTCCCAGCAAGCGGCGCCGCGCCCGAGCGTGTGGCGACACCGCCGAGCGTGCGAGCCGCCCCGGCCCTCCGCGTCGCCGGACGGCCAGCTTCCTCAGGCCACCAGCCTCAGCAGGCCACGCGCCTCACCAGGCAAAGTGGCTGTACGCGCTGTTCGCGTCGGCCATCTTGTGCACGTTGTCGCGCTTCGTCACCGCGGCGCCCTGGCTGTTGAAGGCGTCGAAGATCTCCTCCGCGAGGCGCCGCGCCATCGGCTTGCCGCGCTTCGCACGGGCGGCGTCGACGAGCCAGCGGATGCCGAGGCTCTGCGAGCGCTTCCGCTGCACCTCGCGGGGCACCTGGTAGGTCGCACCACCGACGCGGCGGGACCGGACCTCCACGCGCGGCGATGCGTTCTCGATCGCCTTCGTGATGATCTCGATGGGCTCCGCCTGGACCTTCTCGGCGACGATGTCCATCGCGTCGTAGAACAGGCGCTGCGCCGTGCTCTTCTTGCCGTCCAGCATCAGCTTGTTGATCAGCTTGGAGCACAGCTTGGACCCGTAGCGCGGATCGGGCTTCAGGTAGACGGCGGTCGACTTGTAGGAACGTGGCATCGCTTCGCTCTCGGGCTTCGCTTCGTTCTCGGGCTTCGCTGCGTTCTCGGGCTTCGCTGCGTTCTCGGGCTTCGCTGCGTTCTCGGGCTTCGCTGCGTTCTCGGGCTTCGCTGCGTTCTCGGGCTTCGCTGCGCGGTCTGACGTCGCGGCGGGGGTTCGCTCTCGGACTCGATCAGGAACGGGTCGCTCGTCTCGGTGCCGACTGTTCCGGGCCTCGGTCTGGAGGTCGGGGCCAGGTCACACCGACTCGGTGGCTTCACGGGACTGCCGCGCAGCGACGCGACAGCCACGCGGTCAGCTCTTGGGCCGCTTCGCGCCGTACTTCGACCGCGAGCGCCGACGCCCGTCGACACCGGAGGCGTCGAGGACGCCGCGCAGCACGTGGTAGCGCACACCCGGGAGGTCGCGCACACGGCCGCCGCGGATGAGCACGATCGAGTGCTCCTGCAGGTTGTGACCCTCGCCGGGGATGTAGACGGTCACCTCCTTGCCGTTCGACAACCGCACGCGCGCGATCTTCCGAAGCGCCGAGTTCGGCTTCTTCGGCGTCATGGTCTTGACCTGGAGGCACACGCCACGCTTCTGCGGACAGCCCTCCAGCACCGGGGACTTGCTCCGCGAGCGCATCTTCGTGCGCCCCTTGTTCACGAGCTGGTTGATGGTCGGCATGCGAACGTCAGACTTCGGTTGAGCGAAACGACCCCGCTCGACCCGCTGCCGCGGAGCGAGGGGGCAAAAACTCTATCGACCCCGATCGCGATTGCAAGCGGGGCCCAGCGCCACGCACCGGGGTGCCCCGGTGCGCGGGATCCGACCCAGGGCGTCCTGAAGCGGGTACCAGTCGGCGGAGCTCAGTCGTCGGCTCCGGCCGGCGCGGCCCCGGCGGCCCGGCCGCCGTCGTCCTCGCCCTCGAGCCGGATCACCGGCCCACCGGCGTCGACGTAGCCCTGCTTGCTCAGCCGACCGATCTCCTCGGCGGCAGCCTGCAGGTCGACGTTCTTCTGGACCTTCGTCCTCAGGTAGTCACGGAAGCCCGTCCCGGTCGGCACCAGGTGGCCGAGGATCACGTTCTCCTTGAGGCCGACGAGCTCGTCGCGCTTGCCGGCGAGCGCCGCCTCGGTCAGCACCTTCGTGGTTTCCTGGAACGACGCCGCGGAGATGAAGGACTCGCTCTGCAGCGAGGCCTTGGTGATGCCGAGCAGCAGCGGTGATGCGCTGGCCGGCTTCATGCCCGCCGCGATCAGCTCCTCGTTGGCCTCGCGGAAGCGGAACTTGTCGACGACCGCCCCGGGCAGGAACTCGCTGTCGCCCGGGTCGTTGACCTGCACCTTGCGCATCATCTGCGCCAGGATGATCTCGATGTGCTTGTCGTCGATGCTGACGCCCTGCGCGCGGTAGACCGACTGGATCTCGCGCAGCAGGTAGTTCTGCACTTCCTTCTCGCCCTGGATCGCGAGGATGTCGTGCGGCACGCGCGGACCGTCGACGAGCGGCTCGCCTTCGGTCACGTGGTCGCCGCGGTGGACGCGCAGGTTCTTGCCCTGCGGCACCATGTGCTCGCGTTCCACGCCGCCCTCGCCGCGCACGATGATCGTGCGCTTGCCGCGCCGCTTGTCGCCGATCTCGACCGATCCCTCGATCTCCGAGAGCACCGCGGGGTCCTTCGGCCGCCGCGCCTCGAACAGCTCCGTGACGCGCGGGAGACCGCCGGTGATGTCCTGAGTGCCCTGGATCTCGCGCGGCGTCTTCGCCAGCAGCATGCCGGCTTCGACCTTCTGCCCTTCCTCGACCTCGATGTAGGCCTTCTCGGGGAGCGGGTGGATCGCACGGCGATTACCGCTCTCGTCCTCGATGATGATCTGCGGGTGCAGATCGCCCTTGTGCTCGACGATCACCTTGCGAGCGACGCGCGTCGCAGCGTCCTTCTCGACGCGCATCGTCTTGCCCTCGAGGATGTCCTCGTAGCGCGCGATGCCGCCGACCTCCGCGAGGATCGGGTTGTGGTGCGGATCCCAGGAGCACAGCACCGTGCCCGCGTCGATCTCCTGGCCCTCGTCGACGAGGAGCACCGCGCCGAGCTGGATCGGGTAGCGGTCGATGTCGCGACCCTTCGGGTCGACGAGCTTGATCTCGCCCTTGCGGCGGAGAACGATCCGCTTGCCGTCGGCGCGGATCACGATGTCCGAGCCGAGGTCGAGGTTCGCGAACTGCACGCGGCCGGCGCGCTTGCTCTTGATCTCGGACTCCTCGACCTTCTTCGACGCGGTGCCTCCGATGTGGAACGTCCGCATCGTGAGCTGCGTGCCCGGCTCGCCGATCGACTGCGCGGCGATGATGCCCACCGCGAGGCCCGGCTCGGCGAGCTGGCTGCGCGACAGGTCCATGCCGTAGCAGCGCGCGCACACACCGAGCCGCGCTTCGCACGTCAGCGGTGACCGTACCTGGATCGACTCGGACGCGATCGCATCCTCGATCTGCCGCGCCTTCTCGAACGTGATCAGCTCGTTCTCCTCGACGATCACGACGTCGAGGATCGGGTGCACGATCGGCTTCCGCGCGACGCGGCCGCGGACCGCGTCGACGAAGGTGACCGCGACCTTCTCACCCTGGTAGACGACACCCTTCTCGATGCCGCTGGGCGTGCCGCAGTCCTCGACCGTGATGACGACGTTCTGCGCGACGTCCGCGAGCTTGCGCGTCAGGTAGCCCGAGTCGGCGGTCTTGAGCGCCGTGTCGGCCAGACCCTTGCGGGCGCCGTGCGTCGACGAGAAGTACTCGAGCACGCGCAGCCCCTCGCGGAAGTTGGCCTTGATCGGCGTCTCGATGATCTTGCCCGACGGCTTCGCCATCAGGCCGCGCATGCCGGCGAGCTGGCGGATCTGCTCGACCGAACCGCGCGCCTTCGACATGACCATGCAGAAGATCGGATTGACGTAGGGCTTGCCGTCGCGCGTGTCGTTGCGCAGCTCGGCGAGCATGTCCTCGCCGATCCGCTCGCGCGCGTGCGTCCACGCGTCGATCACCTTCAGGTAGCGCTCGCCCTCGGTGATGATGCCGCGGTCGTGCGCCTGCATGATCTTCTCGACCTGCGCCTGCGTCTCGTCGAGGATCGCCTGCTTCGACGGCGGCACCAGCATGTCGCTCTTGCCGAACGACAGTCCCGCACGGGTCGCCGACAGGAAGCCGATCTTCTTCAGATCGTCGAGCAGCTTCAGCGTCGGCGCACGACCGCACAGGATGTGGCAGTCGGCGATGATGTTGGCGAGCGCCTTCTTGTCGAGCTCGTAGTTGTAGAACGGCATCCCTGGCGAAAGGATGTCGTTGAACACGACGCGGCCAGGCGTCGTCTCGACCAGCATGGTGCCGTCCGTGACGAAGGTCCGATCGCGCTCGCGCACCTCGACCCCCTTCGGCATCCACAGACGGATCTCGCGTGCACGTGCACGTGGTCCGTCGAGTAGGCGAGCCACAGCTCCTGCTTGCCGGAGAAGGTCTTGCCCTCGCCATCCTCGCCGGGACGCATCAGCGTCAGGAAGTAGCAGCCCAGGACGATGTCCTGGTTCGGCGCGATGATCGGGCCACCGTGCGCCGGCGAGAAGATGTTGTTGATCGACAACATCAGCGTCGAGGCCTCGATCTGCGCCTCGAAGCTGAGCGGCAGGTGCACCGCCATCTGGTCGCCGTCGAAGTCGGCGTTGAAGCCGGAGCACACCAGCGGGTGGATGCGGATCGCGTTGCCCTCGACCAGCACCGGCTCGAACGCCTGGATGCCCATGCGGTGCAGGGTCGGCGCGCGGTTGAGCAGCACCGGGTGGTTCTGGATCACCTCCTCGAGGATGTCCCAGACCTCCTCGTCCTTGCGCTCGAGCATCTTCTTCGCCGACTTGATCGTGTCGGCGTGTCCGAGCTCCTTGAGGCGGCGGATGATGAACGGCTGGAACAGCTCGAGCGCGATGATCTTGGGCAGACCGCACTGGTGCAGCCGCAGGTCGGGACCGACCACGATCACCGAGCGCGCCGAGTAGTCGACGCGCTTGCCGAGCAGGTTCTCGCGGAACCGGCCCTGCTTGCCCTTGATCATGTCGGTCAGCGACTTCAGCGGGCGGTTGCTGCTGCCGAGCACCGGGCGGCGGCAGCGGCCGTTGTCGAACAGCGCGTCCACCGACTGCTGCAGCATCCGCTTCTCGTTGCGGATGATCACCTCGGGCGCGTTGAGGTCGAGCAGCTTCTTCAGGCGGTTGTTGCGGTTGATCAGCCGCCGGTAGAGGTCGTTGAGGTCCGACGTCGCGAAGTTGCCCGAGTCGAGCAGCACCAGCGGCCGCAGGTCCGGCGGGATCACCGGGATCACGTCCAGGATCATCCACTCGGCCTTGTTGCCGGAGTCGCGGAGCATCTCGACGGTCTTCAGCCGCTTGATGATGTCCTTGATCTTCTGCTTCGCCTCGGTGCGCTTGAGCTCCTCGCGCAGCTCCTCGCTGAGCTCGTCGAGGTCGAGCCGGCGGAGCAGCTCGCGCACGGCCTCGGCACCCATGCTCGCCACGAAGCTCGTGCCGAACTTCTGGCGCGCCTGACGCCACTCCTCCTCGGTCAGCAGCTGGTACTGCTTCAACGGCGTGTCGCCCGGGTCCACGACGACGTAGTCCTGGAAGTAGATCACCCGCTCCAGGCTCGACGTCTTCATGCCGAGCAGCGTGCCGAGCCGCGACGGCATCGCCTTGAAGAACCAGATGTGGGCGACCGGCGCGGCGAGGTTGATGTGCCCCATCCGCTTCCTGCGCACGCGCGACGTGCGTGATCATCACGCCGCACTTGTCGCAGATGATGCCCTTGTGCTTGATGCCCTTGTACTTGCCGCAGGCGCACTCCCAGTCCTTCTCGGGACCGAAGATGCGCTCGCAGAAGAGCCCGTCCCGCTCCGGTCGGTAGGTGCGGTAGTTGATCGTCTCCGGCTTCTTCACCTCGCCGAACGACCAGGACCGGATGTCCTCCGGCGATGCAAGCCGGATCGTGACGGAAGCGTAGTCGTTGATCTCCCCCCCGCGCCCCCCCCCCCCCCGCCCGGGGGGCGGGCCCCCCCCCCCCCCCCCCCGCGGCCCCCTCCGCCGCCCCCCTTGTGGAGCTCGATGTTGAGGCCGAGCCCCTTGATCTCGTTGCAGAGCACGCCGAACGAGACCGGCGTCCCGGGTTCGAGGATGTTCTCGTTCTTGACCATCGCCTCGTAGATCTTCGTGCGGCCGTCGACGTCGTCCGACTTCACGGTCAGCAGCTCCTGCAGGATGTTGGCCGCGCCGTAGGCCTCGAGCGCCCACACCTCCATCTCGCCGAAGCGCTGGCCGCCGAAGCGCGCCTTGCCGCCCAGCGGCTGCTGGGTGATGAGCGAGTAGGGGCCGGTCGCGCGGGCGTGCACCTTGTCGTCGACCAGGTGGTGCAGCTTCAGCATGTAGAGGCAGCCCACCGTCACGCGCTGCGTGAACTCCTCGCCGGTGCGGCCGTCGAACAACCGGCTCTTGCCGTCCGGGTGCGCACCCGCGCGCACGAGCGCGTCCTCGATCTCCGCCTCGGTGGCGCCGTCGAACACCGGCGTGTGCGCGCGGAAGCCGAGCTTGTAGGCCGCCCAGCCGAGGTGCGTCTCGAGGATCTGGCCGACGTTCATGCGGCTCGGCACGCCGAGCGGGTTCAGCACGATGTCGACCGGGGTGCCGTCCTCGAGGAACGGCATGTCCTCGACGGGCAGGATCTTGCTGATCACGCCCTTGTTGCCGTGGCGGCCGGCCATCTTGTCGCCGACCGAGATCTTGCGCTTGGTCGCGACGTAGACCTTGACCATCTCGAGCACGCCGTTCGGGAGGTCGTCACCGCGCGACAGCCGGTTGACGAGCTTGTTCTTCTCGATCTCGGCGTCCTCGATCTTGTTGCCGTGGTTCTGCACCAGCGTCACGAGCTGCGCGCGGACCTTCGCGTCCGCATGCGTCTCGGCGAGCTGGCGCACGCGGTCGCGGATCGCGGCGCAGGTCGAGCAGCAGCTCGTCGTCGGTGACCTCGACCGGCGTCTTGCCGTCGGCGTCGAGGATCGGTCCGCGGCCGCCTGCGAGGCCTCCTCGAGCAGCACCCGGGTCGACTCCCGATACTGCGACAGGAACTCGATCTCGGCGCGCTTGATCTCCTCGAGGTTGCGCGCGCGCTCGGCCTCCGTCAGGTTGACCTTGCGGCTGAACTTCTCGGCGGCGATCACGATGCCCTCGACACCGGTCGGCACCTCGAGCGACGCGTTCTTCACGTCCTCGCCGGCGCGGCCGAAGATCGCGTGCAGCAGCTTCTCCTCCGGGGTGAGCTCGCTCTTGCTCTTGGGCGCGACCTTGCCGACCAGGATGTCGCCCGCGCGCACGCGCGTGCCGACGCGAACGATGCCGGACTCGTCGAGGTGGCGGAGCGCCTTCTCCGAGACGTTCGGGATGTCGCGCGTGAACTCCTCGCGTGCCGAGCTTCGTCTCGCGGATCTCGATCTCGAACTCGTCGATGTGGATCGACGTGTAGACGTCGTCCTTGACGAGGTTCTCCGACAGCAGGATCGCGTCCTCGTAGTTGTAGCCGTCCCACGGCATGAACGCGACGACCAGGTTGCGACCCAGCGCGAGCACGCCGTCGCGCGTCGCCGCGCCGTCGGCGATGACCTCGCCCTTCTCGACCTTCTGCCCGGGCTTCACGATCGGGCGCTGGTTCAGGCAGGTCCGCTCGTTCAGGCCCTCGAACTTGCGCAGCCGGTAGACCTGGTCACCGATGACGATGCGCGACGCGTCGACGAACTTGACGGTCCCCGCCTTCTTGGCCCGGACCACCATGCTCGAGTTCGCCGCGACGACCTCCTCCATGCCGGTTCCGATGAGCGGCGACTCGCACACCAGGAGCGGCACCGCCTGCCGCTGCATGTTCGAGCCCATCAGCGCGCGGTTCGCGTCGTCGTGCTCGAGGAACGGGATCAGCGACGCCGACACGCCGACGATCTGCTTCGGGCTGACGTCCATGTACTGGACGTCCTTGATGTCGACGAGGGTCGGATCGCCCTTGATGCGCGCGATGACCTTGCCGGACGACTGTTCGGGGAGCAGCCGCCCCTTGTCGTCGACCGGGGTGTCCGCGGGGCGCCAGGATCGCGTTGTGCTCCTCGTCGGCGCGCAGCCACACGACGTCGTCGGTGGCCTTGCCGTTCTTCACCACGCGGTACGGCGTCGTGAGGAAGCCGTAGTCGTCGAGCGAGGAGTAGATCGCGAGGCTCGAGATCAGGCCGATGTTGGTGCCTTCCGGCGTCTCGATCGGGCACAGGCGGCCGTAGTGCGAGATGTGCACGTCGCGCACCTCGAAGCCGGCGCGCTTGCGGTTCAGGCCGCCCGGGCCGAGCGCCGACAGCCGGCGCTCGTGCGTCAGCTGCGACAGCGGGTTGGTCTGGTCGACGACCTGCGACAGCTCGCCGCGGCCGAAGAAGTACTCGATCGCCGACGAGAAGGTCTTCGAGTTGATCAGGTTGCGCGGCGTGACCGTGTCGACGTTCTCGAGGTTCATGCGCTCCTGCGCGGTGCGCCGGAGCTTCAGGAAGCCCTTGCGGAACTCGTCGCCGGCCAGCTCCTGGATCGTGCGCACGCGGCGGTTGCCCAGGTGGTCGATGTCGTCGATCTCGCCCCGGCCGGCCCGCAGCTCCATCAGGTAGCGGATCGCGTAGACGAAGTCGGACGGCTGCAGCGTCTGCGGCCCTTCGGCGTTGTCGATGCCGAACTTGCGGTTCAGGCGGAAGCGACCGACGCGACCGAGCCGGTAGCGCGTCTCGTCGAAGAACTTCTCCTGGAACAGCTCGCGCGCCTTCTCGAGCTGCGGCGGATTGCCCGGGCGCAGCCGGCTGTAGATCTTGAGCAGCGCCTCGTCGTGGCTCTTGGTGGTGTCCTCGCGCAGCGTGTTGAGGATCAGCAGGTCGTCAGGGTTGCGGAGCACCTCGACCTCACGGATGCCGGACGCCGCGATCGCCTCGGCCTGCTCGTCCGTGATCTCGTCGCCGCTGTGCACGAACGGCTCGCCGCTCGCCTCGTCGAGGACGTCGCCGACCGCGTACGCGCCGCGCAGCCGCTCGGCGTACTTGGCCTCGGGCTCCGTCTTCTTCCGGGTCACTTTCTCGACGGCGTAGAACTCGCGCAGGATCGCAGCGTCGGTCGAGAACTTCGGGTCGAGCGCGCGCAGCAGCGTCGCCGCCGAGAACTTGCCGGACTGGTCGATGCGGACCGTGACCTGGTCCTTCTTGCTGACGTTCAGCTCGATCCAGCTCCCGCGCTCCGGGATGATCCAGCAGGAGTGCAGCTTCTTCTCGCCCGAGTGGATCTCCACCGAGAAGTCGACGCCCGGCGAGCGGTGCAGCTGGCTCACCGTGACGCGCTCCGAGCCGTTCACGATGAACTCGCCGCCGCCGATCATGATCGGGATCTCGCCGAGGTAGATCTCCTCCTCGACCGGCTCGGGCTTGACCAGACGCACCCGGATCTTGAACGGGTAGCCGAACGTCATGCGCAGCTTGCGGCACTCGTCCGGCGTGTAGCGCGGGCGGCCCAGCTCGTAGCTGACGTATTCGAGGCAGAGCGTCTTGTCGTAGTTGTAGATCGGGAAGATCTCGCGCAGCAGCGACTCGAGTCCCTGGTCCTTGCGCTTGTGCGGAGGCGTGTCCGGCTGCAGGAAATAGTGGTAGGACTCCGTCTGCATCTCGACGAGGTCCGGGATCTCGGCGACGGACTGATAGCGTCCGTACGTGACGATCTGCATGCTCAGCACCTGGAGTGCTCGATGGGCGACGAACCCGTCGAGGCTGCGTGACGAACCTGGGAAACGCGCCGGCACGAGGCGGCCGGAGCGCGACGCGAGACGAACACATCCGTCGCCGCCCCCCGCCACCGCGCGCCTGCTGCCGACGGGGAACCTGCTACCGACGGGGAACCTGCTACCGACGGGGAACCTGCTACCGACGAGGCTCCAGCTACCGACGAGGCCGGTCGGCACGATGCCAACGAGCTTCGCCCCTCGCATCGGTCGGAAGACGACGCGTCTGTGCAGGCCCGCGCGGCGAGCGAGCCGGCCGATGGCATGGACGAGGCGGTCACGGACGACGAAGGCGCAGTGGACAGGGACCCACCGGTCGTCAGCTCGCCGGTGTCGGGTCCACCGAAGCTGGACCCAGCCGACGAACGACCAGTGGACGGCGGCACGGAACGGCGGCGCCGGGCGGCGACGCGAGACGACGACACGAACACGGCGACACGAGACGGCGACACGGAGCGCGACGACGACGCTGCGGCGACTCGACGACGGGAGGGTCAGGCCGCGGCTGCAAAAAATGCTCCACCGCCGGGCGGGTCAGCCTAACGCCCGGAGTCGCGATCGCGCAACCGGTTTCCAGGTGCCAGGTGGAAATCGCGTGCGGGCGGAGGCTGTCGCATCGACCACTCCGGCAGCAGCCCGAGCCGGACTCGCCGACCCGCCCGAGCGCCGCGGAGGCCTGCGACGGATCGCGGGCGGCGCGCCGCGGGACGCGAGCTGCGCGCACTCGAGCCGACAGGCGGTGGGACGGCCGGCCGTGCGGGCGCTCCGCCGGATCGGTACCGACCCGGACCGGGGAACACGCTGGCCGGCCGGCGCGATCGGGCCTGGCCGGCCGATCGAGCGGGACGGGGACAGCGCGAGACGGAGCGCCAGCGAACCGACCGCCGGTCGGATCACTTGATCTCGACTTCGGCGCCCGCCTCGGTCAGCTTCTTCTTGAGGTCCTCGGCCTCGTCCTTGGAGACACCCTCCTTGATGGGCTTCGGGGCCTCCTCGACGAGCGCCTTGGCCTCCTTCAGGCCGAGGCCGGTGATCTCGCGCACCACCTTGATGGCGCCGATCTTGTTGCTGCCCGCGCCCTTGAGGATGACGTCGAACTCGGTCTTCTCCTCGACCGGCTCGGCCGCGGCGGCAGCGCCCGGAGCGGCGAACGCGATGGCAGCTGGAGCGGCAGCCGACACGCCCCAGCGCTCCTCCATCGCCTTCACGAGCTTGGCCGCCTGGCCGAGCGTGAGGCCGTCGATCTTGGTGAAGATGTCCTCGAGGTTGGCGTCGAGGGTCACGGTCGTTGCGTCAGACATGGGATTCTCCCGGTGCTTGGGGTCGGAGTGTCTCGGGTTCTCGATGGCTTGCGTTGCGAGGACCGGTCAGCGGACCGGGCGCGGCGTCAGGAGTCGCCGCCGCCCTGCTCCTTGTCGATCTTCGCCTGGATGGCGCGGGCGATGCTGGCGGGCACGGCGGCGAGCACGGACGCGAGCATCCGGGCCGGGCCGATCAACGCGCTCGCCACTTGCGCATTGACGGTATTGCGATCGGGCATGTCGGCGATCGTCTCCGCTGCCGCCCCGACGATCGCCTCGCCCTCGACGACGCCGCCGAGCACGCGCACGGGCACGTCCTTGCGGATCAGCCGCATCGCCTCGCGGATCACCTTCGCGGCCTCGATCGCGCGCGCCTCCGGAGCGCTGACCATCCCGCACTTACCGGTCAGGGTCTTGCCGATATCGATGTGCAGGACGTCCTTCAGCGCCTTCGCCGCGAGCCGGTTCTTGACGACTCGATAGGTGACGCCGGCTTCGCGGAGCTTGTTGCGCAGCGAGCCGTCCTGCTGGACGGTCAGCTTGTCGAAGCCGAGGAAGAGGAACGAGCCGCTGTTCTTGAGGTCGTTCTCGAGCTCCTCGTAGAGGATCTGGTTCACGAGGTTCGGCATCTGGAGGCCTCCGTGTGTGTCTTGTTCGAGCGCGATCGCCCGCGATCGGTTCGCGATCGCGCACGCCGGCATCGACTGTGCTCGAGCTCAGTCGACGGTGACCGCGATGCCGGGCCCCATCGACGTGGAAACGCTCACCTTGCGGACGAAGGTGCCCTTGGCCTGCGGCGGGCGCAGGGTCTTGACGTGCTCGACGAACGCGATGAGGTTCGCGGCGAGATCCTCGACGGCGAAGGAGCGCCGCCCGATCGCGGCGTGCACGTTGGCGCCGGCATCGGTGCGGAACTCGATCTTGCCGGCTTTGAACTCACGCACGGCGTCCGCGACGTTCGGCGTCACGGTGCCGGCCTTCGGTGACGGCATCTTGCCCTGCGGACCGAGGATGCGGCCGAGCTTGCCGACGAACCGCATCATGTCGGGCGACGCGATCGTCATGTCGAAGTCGGTGAAGCCCTTCTCGATCTGCTCGGCGAGGTCCTGGGAGCCGACGAAGTCCGCACCGGCCGCGCGCGCCTGCTCGGCCTTCTCGCCCTCGGCGAACACCGCGATGCGCACCTGCTTGCCGGTGCCCTTCGGCAGACTGACCGAGCCACGGACCAGCTGATCCGTCTTCTTCGGGTCGATCCCGAGCCGCACCGCGACCTCGACGCTCTCCTCGAAGCGGGGCGCCGGGAACTTCTTCAGGATCTCGAGTGCCTCCTGCGGCGCGTAGGTTCGCGCGCGGTCGACGAGCTCGGCGCCCTTGCGGTATCGCTTGCTGCGCTTGCGTGCCATCGTGATCTCTCCGTGCCGCTGCGGAGTCGAGCGAGCTGCTGCCCGCATCCGCGAGACGTCGTGTGTTCGGGCTGGGTATTCGGGGCTGCGACGCTCACCACTCGGGCGATCCGGTGCGAGTCCGGGCGGTTCCGGGCGTGAGGTGCGGTGAACGGTCTGGCTTGGTTGCAGGGCGGAGGACACCCGAGGTCGGACCGGCTCGCGGGAGCCGGCCGGGTCGAGCGCCCCGCGCTGACGCGTGTGCCACCGGATGGCGGCGCACTGGTGATCACGCCGTGCGGTGACCGGAGTCCCGGGTCGCCGCTGGGGCGCTCAGTCGACGACCCGGATGCCCGCGGAGCGGGCCGTGCCTTCGATGACGCGCATCGCCGCCTCGACGCTGGCGGAGTTGAGGTCCGCCATCTTGACCTCGGCGATCTCGCGGACCTGGGCGCGCGTGACCTGGCCGGCGATCTGGCTCCCCGGCGTGTTCGCAGCCGTGGCGAGGCCAGCGGCCTTCTTCAGGAGCACGGCCGCGGGCGGCGACTTCAGCACGAAGCTGAAGGTCCGGTCCTTGTACACGCTGATCACGACCGGGATGATCAACCCGGCACGGTCGCGCGTCGCGTCGTTGAACTCCTTGACGAACTGCCCGATGTTCACGCCGTGCTGACCCAGCGCGGGCCCGACCGGCGGCGCGGGGGTCGCCTGACCCCCGGGGCACTGGAGCTTGATCTGTGCGGTGACTTCTTTCGCCATGTTCGGCCTCCGCGTGGTGCGAACGGGCGCGTTGGATCGCGCGCCCTCCCACACAGGAAGGACCGGGAGGCCGGCATCGGCGACCAGCGGGATGCGGTCCCGCCAGCCTGGCCCGCGCACGACCTCGCGCGGTGATCGGCCTCGCAGCGGACGGCGCCCGGATGGGCTCCTGGCTGCGAGGGGCGGAGGAAGCTAGCAGAGCGAGGGGCCGCGCGCCATAGCCGACGTCGCAATTCTGACGCAGCGGTTCCACCCCCCCGCCAGCGCGGGCGCGCGCGCCGAGGTCGCGCGCGGAACGGCCACCGGTCGCGCGGGTCACCGCGGGCGCCACCGGCGCGTCAGAGCGCTTCGACTTCCCAGTAGCCGAGCGAGACCGGGGTCGAGCGGCCGAAGATCGTCACGGCGACCTCGAGCGTCCCCTTGTCGGGATGGACCTCCTCGACGACGCCATCGATGTTCTCGAAGGGCCCCTGCTTGATCTTCACGCGATCGCCCTTCTGGAACTGCACGGACATCTTCGGCTGCTCCTTGCTCTCGTCCATGCGGCCGAGGACGTTGTCGACCTCCTCGGCCGTCATCGGCGTCGGCGTGCTGCGCGAGCCGACGAAGTCGCCGAAGCCCGGCGTCTCGCGGATCGCGAACCAGACGTCCTCGTCCAGCTCCATCTGGACCATGAGGTAGCCGGGGTAGAGCTTCTTCTTGCGGATGCGCCGCTTCCCCTCGCGCACTTCGGCCACCGTCTCGGACGGCACGACGATCTGCGGCACCCGCTCCTCGAGCCCGGCCTGCTTGAGGCGCGCGATCATGCTCTTCCGGATGCGGTCCTCACGGCCGACCTGGACGCGCAGGAAGTACCAGTCGAGCGCCATCAGGCCGCACCACCCATCAGCTTCGGGACGAAGTAGGTCAGCAGCAGGTCGGCGCCCCACAGGAACAGAAGGAGCACGACGACCGTGAAGAGCACGGCGATGGCACCCGTCCAGGTCTCCTTCGAGGTCGGCCAGGTCACCTTCCGCAGCTCGAGTTCCGTCTCGATCAGCATGTCGGCGGAGCGCGGCGCGTTCAGGATGCGGTGCAGCAGGTAGGCACCCGCGAGCAGCGCGCCGATACCGACGAGCTTGGCGAGGTCCAGCTCCCCGACGACCGGGTAGCTGCCCCAGCTGGGGAACGGACCCCACCAACCGCGCAGCGACGACACGAGGCTGCCGAGGCAACCGTAGGCCAGCAGCAGGACGAGAGCCCACAACGACGCGAGGCGGGCGTAGCGCCCGTGTTCCTTCTTGTATGCCACGATGAGACTCAGTCGGTGTACTGGCGGGTCGACGTTCGAACCGGACGGTGAGCGGGCGCCGGCCGGAGCCTGCGGTGCGCGACGGACGCCGCCGACGAAGGACGATGGAAGATGCGACGATGCAAGCTGCCACGAACAGTGGCGACACTCGCCTGGCGGCGCAACCGTTGCATCCGCGTTCGCGGGCGGAGCAGCGGCGGCGCGATCCCGGTGTCGGTCCGAGCGATCCGCGGTGCCGACCCGGTGCGCGCGTCTGCCGCGAGCCGCAGCGCGCCGTCCGCGCGCGGGCCGACGGCGTTGGCTCGAGTGCCCTGCTCGTCCCGGGCCGGCGCGCCGGGGACCAGCGCACCAGGGACCAGCGCGGAGCTCGCGACCACCGGAGGAACCGCGGACCGTGGACCGGACGGGCGGCGACGCCGAGTCGGTCACGGCCAGCAGAGTCTCGCCAGCGAAGTCACGGCAGGAAGGACTTGAACCCTCAACCTGCTGATTTGGAATCAGCTGCTCTACCAGTTGAGCTACTGCCGTTCACGACCACGCTGCAGTCCGGTCACGACGCTCGGCCGTGACCATCGATCACGCGAGGCTGCGCACCGCGACACTAGGCCGCAGAGCGTTCCCCGCGTCAAGCGTCCCGACCGTCGGGAGGCGGAGGAGGAAACCGCCTCTCGCCGTCGGGACCCGCCCGACCGCGGCACGTCGCGTGGCCCGGGACGCGCAACGCTCGGCTGCGCACCCGACCGACCCGATGCCCTGCGGTCAACGGCGAACGCCAGGCAGCTCGAGCGATCCCGCGTCGCATGCACGGCGCGCGGATCGCTCGCTGGCCCGGGTCACTTGATGATCTCGATGACGCGACCCGCGCCGACGGTGCGGCCACCCTCGCGGATGGCGAACCGCTGGTGCTGGTCCATCGCGATCGGGGTGATCAGCTCGACCTCGATCTCGACGTTGTCGCCCGGCATGCACATCTCGGCGCCGACCAGCGTCACGTTGCCGGTGACGTCGGTGGTGCGGAAGTAGAACTGCGGGCGGTAGCCGGAGAAGAACGGCGTGTGGCGGCCACCCTCTTCCTTGCTCAGCGCGTAGACCTGCGCCTTGAACACGGTGTGCGGGGTGATGCTGCCCGGTGCGGCGAGCACCATGCCGCGCGTGATGTCTTCCTTCTTCACGCCGCGGAGCAGGCAGCCGACGTTGTCGCCAGCCTGACCCTCGTTGAGGATCTTCTGGAACATCTCGACGCCGGTCACCGTGGTCGACTGCGTGTCGCGGATGCCGACGATCTCGATGGAGTCACCGACCTTGACGCGACCGCGCTCGACGCGACCGGTCGCGACCGTGCCGCGGCCGGAGATCGAGAACACGTCCTCGACCGGCATCAGGAACGGCTTGTCGACCTCGCGCTCCGGCTCCGGGATGTAGGAGTCGACCGCTTCCATCAGCTCGAAGATCGCCTTGCAGTCCGGGTTGTTGCGGCCCGGGCTCGCGGTGTGCAGAGCCTTGAACGACGACCCGCGGATCACCGGGATCTCGTCGCCGGGGAACTCGTACTTGCTGAGGAGCTCGCGGACCTCCATCTCGACCAGGTCGAGCAGTTCCTCGTCGTCGACCTCGTCCACCTTGTTCAGGTAGACGACGATGGCCGGCACGCCGACCTGGCGCGCGAGGATGATGTGCTCCTTCGTCTGCGGCATCGGGCCGTCGTCCGCCGCCACGACCAGGATCGCGCCGTCCATCTGCGCGGCGCCCGTGATCATGTTCTTGATGTAGTCGGCGTGGCCCGGGCAGTCGACGTGCGCGTAGTGGCGCTTCTGCGTCTCGTACTCCACGTGTGCGGAGGAGATCGTCACGACGCGGGTGTCGTCGCGGACGGTACCGCCCTTGGCGATGTCGGCGTACTTCTTCTCGGTCGCCAGACCCTCGGCAGCCAGCGTACGGCTGATCGCGGCCGTGGTCGTCGTCTTGCCGTGAGCCACGTGCCCCAGCGTCCCGATGTTGACGTGGGGCTTTGTGCGCTTGAATTCTTCCTTGGCCATCTGTCTCGGGACTCCGTGGAGCGTCCGCGCCACGCGGACACGCTGGGCTGGGTCGGTCGTCTACCGCGCCCCGGGGCGACTGGGCCCCGCGCAACGCGTGGCCGCCGGCGCGAGGATCGCGACGCGGCGAAGCCGGTTTCAGGTCGAGTGAGGGATTCCGTTCGGGTTGGAGCTGCTGATGGGATTTGAACCCATGACCTCTTCCTTACCAAGGAAGTGCTCTACCCCTGAGCTACAGCAGCGTGCGTGATCGAACGGGAGGTTGCAGTCGAGGATGCGGGTCGAGGATGCAGGTCGAGGTTTCGGGCCGAGGTCGTCCGGCAGTGCGGGCGACCGAGCAGGAACATCGATCGAGGAACTGGAGGGAGGGGACGGGTGCGGCGGGTTCGGGTGCGGCGGGTTCGGGTGCGGCGGGTTCGGGTGCGGCAGTTTCGGGTTCGAGGGAGAGCGGGTGAAGGGAATCGAACCCTCACAACCAGCTTGGAAGGCTGGGGCTCTACCATTGAGCTACACCCGCAGCGTTCGTTCGGGCGCGGCGACGTTCGTTCGAGCACCCCGGGCCGGCCGGGTCGGACGACCGGAGTGGAGTCACGCACGAACGCGGTCACGCACGAACGTTGTCACGACCCGGGCCGACGGTGCGTGGATGGGCGGAGCAGGATTCGAACCTGCGAAGGCTTAGCCACCAGATTTACAGTCTGGCCCCGTTGGCCGCTTGGGTATCCGCCCGTCCTCGTTCGGAGACCAGGACGCCCTCTCCGCCGCCGCGCGCGCCGCGCACTCACTGCAGGCCACCCACCGCGAGTCCGCTCGGAGGGCCCGTGGTCGGCGGTGCCGGGTGCGACTGCTCGCTCCGCTCCCGAGGCCACCCCGTCCAGCGCCCCGGTCGGTGGAACCAGGACAGCTGAGCGGCGCTGCTCGGTGAGCTAGCGGAGGGAGTCGAACCCACAACCGCCTGATTACAAATCAGGTGCTCTACCGTTGAGCTACGCTAGCGCAACGTGTCGACGAAGAAAGGACGGGGCAAGATAGCGAGGGGGCCGGGCAGGTCAAGCGCGGTCGCGGCGGATTTCGATCCCGTGCGGAGGTCCGGCGCGCCCGCCCCGGTGAACGCCGACTGCGCCGGCGGTGCGCCTCAGAACGGCAGCGTCGGCCCGGCGGAACGGTCGACGCGGCCACGTCGCGCGAGCGAGTCCGCGAGCGAGGCGAAGCCCGGCAGATCGAACGGCTTGCGCAGCACGCGCTCGACCAGCGGGTGCGCGAGCAGCGCGCCCTCCTCGTCGTCGTCGATGTAGCCCGAGATGACGACGACCGGCGGGCCGGTCCGATCCTGCCGCACGCGCTCGAGGATCTCGTCGCCCCCGAGCACCGGCATGTCGAGATCGCAGACGAACAGGTCGAACATCTCGGCCTCCAGCAGGGCCATCGCCACCCCACCGTCCTCCGCCAGCACCACGTCGAGCCCGCGCCGCAGCAGGAACTCGCGCAGGATCGCAGTGACGTTGCGGTCGTTGTCGGCGATCAACACGCGCGGCGCCGCGCCGTCCGACTGCCCGTTCGGCGTCATCCAACCTGCTCCTCGGACATGCCTGGCGGCGCATCGGGAGCCCGCATGCCGGGCATTCGGGAGCCGGGTTGCATCGAACCGATGTCCATCGGGCGGGTGGGTTCGGAGCCTCGCGGACGGCAAGCATCGCCTCGGCGCGCCTCGGACGCGAGGACAGACGCCCGCGAAAGCTGCATCGATCGGTGGCGCCGGCCCGGTCTCACCCCTCGAGCGGTGCGATCCAGGACACGTCGTCGAACGGCACGTCGATCGTCATCCGACCGAGATCGAGGCTGACGAGCTCGCGGACCTTGTCGACCTTCCGGACCCGGCAGCGGCGGCCGAAGCGGGGCACGAACACCTCGGAGTTCTTCTTCAGCTCGCCGACGAAGCGCATGCGCCGCCGGTGGATCGACGTGCTCCGGACCTCCGCGTCGAACGCTTCCAGCAGCGCGCTGGCCTCGGTGCCGTGGGGCTTCGGCGCACTGGCCAGCCGGCGGAGCGGCTCGAGCAGGCTGCCGCGCAACCGGGCGACGAACTCGGCGACGACGGCGTCGGCCTCCTCGGCGAGCCAGTTTCGCTGCGCGTCGATCTCCCGGTGCTTGCGCTGCAGCTCCTCCCCCGCAACCTCGGCCTCGCGCCGCATGCGCTCGGTCCGGCGCCGCTGCTGCTCGGCATCGCGCCGCGCTTCCTGGACCCGCTCGATGACCGACTCGAGCCGCTCGTCGCGCGCCCCGAGGATCGCGCGCGCCCGCGCGACCAGCGGCGCCGGCATCCCGACCCGCTGGGCCACGTCGAGCGCGTGCGACGCACCCGGGATCCCGACGTCGAGCCGGTAGATCGGTCGCAGGCTCGCGCCGTCGAACGCCATCGCGCCGTTCTCGACGCCCGGGTGCCGGTACGCGAAGTCCTTGAGCCGGCCGAGGTGCGTCGTGACCACCGCGAGCGTGCCTCGTCCGCGCAGCTCTTCGAGCACCGCGGCGCCGAGTGCGCTGCCCTCCTCGGGGTCCGTGCCGGCACCGAGCTCGTCGAGCAGCACCAGCGACCGTGGCGTCGCGGCAGCGAGGCACCGCGCGATGCGGGTCACGTGCGACGAGAAGGTCGACAGGCTCTGCGCGATGCCCTGCTCGTCACCGATGTCCGCGAAGATGCCGTCGAAGATCGGCAGCGACGACCCCTCCTCCGCCGGCACCGGCAGCCCGGCGGCCGCCATCGCGGCGAGCAGGCCGACCGTCTTCAGCGCGACGGTCTTGCCGCCGGTGTTCGGCCCGGTGACGACCAGCAGTGCGAACGGCTCGCCGAGTGTGACGTCGAGCGGCACGAGGCCTTCCCGCCGCCCCCCCGCCGTGCGCAGCAACAGGGGGTGCAGCGCACCCCGCAACCTCAGCGGTCCGCCCTCCGTCACCGGCGCGACGCGGTAGCCGTCCTCGACGACGAGCCGCGCTGCCGCGACATGCAGATCGAGCGCACCCATGATGTCGGCCGCGGCGAGCACCTCGACCTCGAAGCGCCGCAGCGCGCGACACACCTGCGTGAGCACGACCTGGATCTCGTGGTGCTCGTCCGCGCGCGCGTCGGCGAGCCGGTTCGCCGCCTGCAGGACGACCTCCGGCTCGATGAACACCGTCTGGCCGGACTGGCTGCGGTCGTGCAGGACCCCAGGCACGCGATGGCGCTGGTCGAAGCGCACCTGGAAGACCGGTCGGCCGTGCCGCCACGACGGCTCCGGACTCTGCAGACAGCGCCGGATCGCCTCGTCGGAGAGGAACCGTGCGACCGCCGCACGGACCGCCGCCTCCGCCTCGACGATCTCGCGACGGACCTGCGCCAACCGGACCGAGGCCGAATCGAGGATCTCGCCACGGTCGTCGACGACGTCCGCGAGCTCCGCGACGAGGTCGTCCACGACCGGGAACCGCGCCGCGAACGCGGCGAGCGCCGGACACTCGGCGCGGCTCGCGAGCCAACCGCGGCTGCGCGCCGCCGCCGCCAGCAGGCGTTTGAGGTCCGCGAGGTCGCGCGGCTCGACCTGGTGGCGATCCGCGAAGAAGTTCGCCAGCCAGGAGCGCACCTCGACCGCGCCACCGACCGGCGGTCGGTCGTCGAGCCGCGCGCGCGCGGCGAGCTCCGCGACGATCCGTAGCCGTCGCCCGGCCTCGCGGGCATCGGTCGACGGTTGCAGCCGCTCGACATCGCCGCGGCCCAGCGCGGTCTGGAGGCGCTCGACGAGCAGCTCGCGGACGGCGCCGAACTCGAGGGTGTCGAGGTCGAATCGTGCGGTCGCGGACATGGCGGGCCGCGGAGTCTACCTCGCGGCGCCCCCCGCCGTCCCGGTGCGGGGCTCCGACTCGCGCGCGGCCGGCTCGGCCCATCCACGGGATCCCCGCTGCGGTCGGTCAGGTCGGCGGCTGGCGTCGTGGGCAACCTCGCGACGGGATCTCGTGGATCGACCCGGCTAGACTCCGCGCACCGCGCCACCATCGAGCCCTCCGCGGCCCGCTCCCGATCCCATGAACCGACCAGCAGGTTTCGGCACCCGCGCGATCCACGCGGGCCAGACTCCCGACCCGACGACCGGCGCGATCATGACGCCGGTCTACCTGACCAGCACCTACGTGCAGGAGGCCCCGGGCGTCCTGAAGGGCTACGACTACTCGCGCACCACGAATCCGACGCGCGTCGCGCTGGAGCAGAACCTCGCGGCCCTCGAGGGTGGGAAGCACGGTCTGTGCTTCAGCAGCGGCATGTCGGCCATCAATACGGTGCTCGCGCTGCTGGCCTCGGGCGACCACGTCGTCGCGGGCAACGACCTCTACGGAGGCACGTACCGGCTGTGCACGACGATGTACCGCAAGTTCGGCGTCGAGTTCACGTTCGTCGACATGTCGGACCTCGACGCGGTCCGCGCCGCGCTGCGCCCGTCGACGAAGCTCGTGATGACCGAGTCGCCGTCCAATCCGTTGCTGCGGCTCACCGACCTGTCCGCTGTCGCGGAGCTCGCCCGTGCGCACGGTGCGCTGTCGATGTGCGACAACACCTTCGCGACGCCGTACCTCCAGAGTCCGCTCGCACACGGCATCGACATCGTCATCCACTCGACGACGAAGTACCTCGGCGGCCATTCGGACGTCGTCGGCGGCGCCCTGATCGTCGACGACGAGTCGCTACGGGCGCGGCTCGCACACTTCCAGAACTCGATCGGCGGCACGCCGGGGCCGCTCGACTGCTTCCTGGTGCTGCGCGGCACCAAGACCTTGCACGTGCGGATGGACCGTCACGCAGAGACCGCGGTCCGCCTCGCGCGTGAGCTCGAGGCGCACCCCCGCGTGTCGCGCGTCTACTACCCCGGCCTACCGTCGCATCCGCAGCACGCACTCGCGACGCGGCAGATGCGGAACGGTGGCGGCATGGTGTCGTTCGAGCTCGACGCGAGCGTCGCGGACGCCAAGCGCGTGACGGCGAGTTTCGGGGTGTTCGCGCTCGCGGAGAGCCTCGGCGGGGTCGAGAGCCTCGTCGACCATCCGGCGAGCATGACGCACGCGTCGATCCCGCGGGAGGAGCGGATCGCGGCGGGCTTCCAGGACGGGCTGATCCGCCTGTCGGTCGGCATCGAGGACGCCGACGATCTGAGCGCCGACCTGCACCGCGCCATCGCGGTGCTCGACCGCGCGTGACCGCGACACGACCCGCGCGGACGAGACCCGCGCCGATCCGATCCGCGCCGATACGATCCGAGCGGTGCGCCGGCGTCAGCTCGACCCGGGCGACCCGCCCGATTCGACCGCACCGCCCGGCGACCGGTCCGACGTCGCGTCCGCGCTCTTGCCGGTCGCCGCTGGCTTGCCCGAACCATCTGTCGCGGGCCGCGCTGCGCTCGCGCGGCGCGGTGCTCGCGCACCGGTGCCGTCGGAATCGTCGTCGTGCGGCTCCGGCAGGTCGTCCTCGTCGTCGCCCGACACGCGCTTGCGCATCAGGCGGCCCACCTTGAACTTGACGATGCGCTTCGCGGGCACCTCGACGCGCTCCAGCGTCCGCGGGTTCTGGGCCCGACGAGCGGCGCGCTCCTTCGACTCGAAGACTCCGAACTCTCGGAATTCCAGTCGATTGCCTTCGGCCAACTCATCGATGATCGCGTCGAGGAACGCCTGGATGATCTCCTTGGCGACGACCTTGGTCTGCCCGGTCTTCTCGGCGATCCGGTTGACCAGCTCCTTCTTGGTGACCGTCCTCATGGATGTCGTCCGGTTGCAGACCGCGCCCCCGGGCCTGACGGGGGTTCGCACGAGCGGGACCGAGCCGGTGGACAGGATAGCGCCGCGGCCATGACGGCGGATGAAATCCTCAGTTACGGCCGCTGGATTCGTGCCGGGGCCGGCCTCGGAGCGCTGGCCGCCGACGGTGTCCGACCCGCTCCCGAGGCCCTGTCCGACCCCGCGCTCGGCACTCCGATCGCGACCGCACCGACGACCTGGACCCGCCGGCTCGAGGCCGGCGGGCGGACCGTCTACCTGAAGACGTACGACTACCCGAGCGCACGCGACCGGCTGCGCGGCGCGCTGCGGACCACGTGGCTCGCGCCGTCGCGGGCCGCGCGCGAGTGGGACGCGCTGTGCTGGCTGCGCGCGCACGGCTTCGACAGCGCCGAGCCGCTCGGGGTCGGCGAGTGGCGCGGGCGGGCGGGCTGGCTGCGGCGCGCCCTGCTCGTCACCGCCGCGTGGCCGGGCGAGCCGCTGACGACCGTGCTGCCGGGGCTTCCGGCCGAGGAGCGCGCCGAGCTGCTGGTCGCGCTCGACCGCTGGGTCACGGCGCTGCACGCGGCGGGGTTCCGCGACCGTAACCTCGATCCGCGCAACATCCTCGTGCGCCGCGACGCCGAGCGGCTCCGCTTCGCGAAGATCGACTCGCCGCGCCACCGCCTGCGCGGGGCCGGCTCCCGCTGCGATCGGCTCGTCCGGGCCGACCGCGATCGCCTCGCGCGCGGACTGCGCGAGCTGCTCGGCGCGCCGGCGCCCGCGGCTTCGGCAGGCGAGCCGTGACGCGCGCCAGGCCGGTCACGGCCCGCCGCACACCGGTCGGTGGGCGCGCAGCGGCGCGAGCGGGGCTCACAGATCCGAGACCGAGGGCGGTCGCGGGTCGGCGGGCGCGCCGATCACCGCCTCGATCTGCCGGAGCCGGGCCGGCACGCTGACGGCGCGTTCGAATGCGTCCGCACCGCTCGCCGAGCCGGGATCGATCGACAGCAGGTAGCGGTAGGCCTGCCGGGCCTTGGGCCAGTCGCGCAGCTTCTCGGCGTCGGGCCGCTCCTGCGAGCCGTAGTAGAGATTGCCGAGGTTCAGCGCGGCACGGACGTTGTCGGGGTCGGCGCGCAGCACCCGCCGATAGTGACCAGCCGCGACACTCTGCTGGCCGCGCTGCCAGGCGATCGCGGCCTCGTCCATCCACAGCGAAACGTCGTCCGGCCGGCGATGCAGCAGCCATTGCAGGCGCGGCTCCGCCTCCGCCGCCTTGCCGAGCGAGTAGATCTGCAGCCGGACGAGTTCGACGGTCACCGCCTCGTCGTCGGGTTCGGCGGCCAGGTAGGCCGCGAAGTAGCGCTCGGCGGCGTCGCCGCGGCCGAGGGCGGACAGCACGCGCGAGAGCCCGAGGTTGGCGCGCGCGTCGTCGGCGCGGAGCCGGACCGCGCGCTCGTAGCTCTCGAACGCGGCCTCCAGGTTGCCGCTCTGCTGCCAGAGCTCGCCCAGCTCGCGGGACGCGAACCACGCGCCGGGCTCGCGGCGCAGCGCCTCTTCGAGCAGGTCGCGACGGCGCGCCGGCGACGGCTCCAGCCGGGCGCGGACGTAGGGCGTCACCGGCGACTTGCCGTCGTCGTCGCGTTTCGCGTAGTAGGCGCGCATCGCGCTCTCGGCCTCACCCCCGAGCCGGCGCCCGAGGTCCTGCAGCAGATCGTGCCCCGGCACGAACTCCGGACAGCGCCGGACGAGCTCGAGCAGCCTCGGGAATGCCGCCGCAGCATCCGGGCCGCGCACCTGCGCGCGGAGCTGCGGCCAATCGACCGCGTCGCAGGCTGCATAGTCCCGCGCAGCGGCGACGGGGATCGGCTGATCGGCGCAACCGCACAGCGCGCTCGTGACGAGCAGCAGAGCGTGCGCGAGCATCCCGCGGAGGTCGCTCATCGCACGCGCTGCTCGCCATCGTCGATCGCGAGCTCGGCGACCTCCGGGCCGTGGCCGGTCGCCGTCACCACGACCACGTGACCGGCCGCCTTCGCGGACAGCCGGTAGGCCGAGCGCCCGCCGAGCACCTCGACGCGCGCCCGGCCCTGGCCGCTGACGACGAACCGCGTCGCCGCGACGAAGAACTCGAGGGTCGCGGCGCCGGAGGTCGTGAACTCGCGGATCGAGCCACCGTCGGGCAGCTCGCGACGCGTCTCGGCCTGCACTGCGGGCAGCGCGGTCGGCAGCGTCAGCTGATCGACGAAGTTGGCGGACAGCACGAGCTCGAGCCGATCGCACAACACCGCGCGCTCCTCCGCGTACGGAGCGAGCAGCCTCGCCTCGGTGCGCTCGACGAGCGCCGGATCGACCGGCTCGGGCTGCGTCGACGCGCAGCCCTGCGCGAACACCGACAGCAGCGCCAACGACAACGACCGGGCGAACGGCCCGGCCGCGCCGGCCGGCACCGAGGACCCGGAGAACCGCCACCACCGTGCTCCCATGTCGCCCGAGTCTAGCGTGGATGTTCCACGTGATCCCGTCGCGAGGTCGCGCAACCTCGCGACGGGAGTCGACGACCCGGCCCAGCCGAGGCCGCGACCCGCCCCCACGCAAACGCGAAGGTCACCGTTCCGCGCATGTGACGCGCGACCTGCGGGATGGAGAATCGCGCCCCTGCGCGTATGGTGCTGCGGATGAATCGAGCAGGTCGACTGGCGGCGGCGCGCATCGCGGCCTGCATGCTCCTGCTCGGCACGAGCGCGGCGCCCGGTTGCACGTGGCTGCCGAGCGAGTTCAACCTGTCGCCGCTCTACCGCCAGCGGCTCGACGAGGACGGCCGCCCGCTCGAGGTCGACGTGCTCTGGCCGGTGTTCCACTACGAGCGGACCCCCGACGGCGGTCACGACTGTCGGATCCGACCGTTCTACCGACGCGTCACCGAACCCGAGACGCACATCGTCGGCCGCGCGGCGGTCGAGCACCAATACCTGTGGCCACTCGGCCGCCACCGCAGCGACGGACAGGAGACGAGCTCCCGGTTGTTCCCGCTGTACTGGTGGCGCGCCCGCCCGAACGGCGACGGCCAGCGGGAGACCGACTGGTACGCACTGTTCCCGTTCCTGTGGGGCGGCACGCGCGAGGACGGCGCCGAGGACTACTTCGGCGTGTTCCCGTTCTACGCCGACCTCCCGGACTTCCTGACCTACAACCGGCTGCTGTTCGTGCTGTGGCCGCTGTACACGCGCACCGAGAAGGACGGCCGGGTCGGCAACGTCCTGCTGTGGCCGTTCGCCGGCTGGGGTCACGGTCCGGGCGGCTTCCGTTGGCACCGCATCTTCCCGCTGTGGATGTACGCCGCCGACTCCAAGTACTGGCGCTGGTCGCTGCTGTGGCCGTTCCTCCACTGGGGCGTCGAGCGGCGCGACTCGGACGACCCCGTCCAGCACTTCCTGGTCTGGCCGCTGTGGGGTCAGCGCTGGAGCGACCGAGTGTTCGGCTGGACGACGCTGTGGCCGCTGTTCGAGGGGCTCGAGATCGAGGGTCGCTCGCGCAAGCTCAGCCTGCTGTGGCCGTTCTTCAAATTCGAGGAGGATAGCAGCGACGCGTTCCGCCTGTATCGCTGGTGGCTGTGGCCGGTCGTCGCGCGCACCGTCACCGACCGTCAGCTCGCGTGGGTGTTCCTGTGGCCACTGATCTGGTTGCGCGAGTACCGCGATCCGGAGGGTGTGCAGCAGCAGGACTGGGTGCTGCCGTTCTACTGGCGCGTGCACCGGGACCGGAGCGACGGCGGGAGCGACGACTTCGTCAAGGTGTGGCCGCTGTTCCATGTCCAGTCCTCCGTCGACGCGGACGGCAACGAGACCGGTGACTGGAGTGCGCTGTCGATCTGGCCCTACCGCGAAGGCAACGCCTACGGTATCGAGGAGGCGTACGGCTTCCTGTGGACCCTCGCGAAGGGACGCCGGCGCGCCAGCGACGACGAGTCGATGGAGCTGATCGGCAATCTCTACACCACGCGGCGACGCGGCGAGCGGCGGCAGACGAGCGTGCCGCTCCTGTTCAGCTACGAGGGTGACGCCGGCGGCGGCACCGTCTGGCTGCTGCAGTGCATCCCGATCCCCTGGACCGGGACGTCCGCGCCGGTCGACGCCGCGGAGGAACCGCGATGACGAGCACGTCGGGCCGATCCGGCGGTTCGCTGCTCGGAGCGCCGGCGGCCATGCTGCGGTCGGTCGGCCGCTTCACCGCGTCCCACTCCCAGTCCGCCGGCTACGCGGTCGGACTGCTGCTTCGCGCGGCCACGTCCATCCACTATCTGCCACGCCGGCTGCGGTTCACGCTCGACGCCGCCTACGCCGCCGGCGTACGCGCGCTGCCGGTCGCGCTCACCGTCGCGTTCTTCGCCGGCATGATCCTCGCGCTGCAGACCGGACTGGAGCTGCGCCGCTACGGTCAATCGGACGCGATCGGCAGCATCGTGTCCCTGTCGATGTGCCGCGAGATGGGGCCGCTGATGACCGGCATCATCCTCGCCGCGACGGTCGGCTCGGCGATCGCCGCGGAACTCGGCACGATGACCGTCTCGGAGGAGGTCACCGCGCTCGATGTGATGTCGATCGATGCGGTGAACTACCTGGCATTGCCGCGCATCGTCGGGCTGACGATCATCTGCCCGATCGTCACCGTGTTCGCCGACCTCGTCGGCGTCGCGGGCGGCGCCGCGATCGCAGGTACGAGCCTCGGCATCACCCAGACGACCTATTGGAGTGCAGTGCGCGCCTCGCTGGCCCCCGCCGACGAGTGGCTGCCCGAGGACATCTACGTCGGCCTGTTCAAGGCGGTCGTGTTCGGCTGCACCATCGCGACGGTGAGCTGCTCGGCGGGCCTGCGGGCGACCGGCGGCGCACTGGGCGTGGGCCGCGCGGTGCAGCACGCCGTCATGACGTCGGTCGTGCTGATCATCGTGTTCGGCTACGCGATCACCTGGCTCTACTACTTCCTGCTGCGGGGATGATCGAGCTCCGCGACGTCCACAAGCGCCTCGGGGACCGACAGATCCTCGACGGCCTCGACCTCGTGGTTCCCGAGGGCCTCAACTACGTGTTGATGGGCCGCTCCGGGACCGGCAAGAGCGTCACGCTGAAGCACGTGATCGGGATCCTGACCCCGGATCGCGGCGAGGTCGTCGTCGATGGGATCGACGTCCCGCACCTCGACCGCAAGGGTCTCGCCAGCCTCCGCCGCAGGATGGGCTACCTGTTCCAGAACGGCGCGCTGATCAACTGGCTGACCGTGGCGCAGAACGTCGCCCTGCCCCTGCGGGAGAATCGCCGTATGCGCGAGGACGAGATCGCCGACCGCGTGCACCAGACCCTGCGCATGGTCGGCATGGACCACGCGGCGGATCAGTATCCCGCGAGCATCTCGGGCGGCATGAAGCTGCGCACGGGCCTGGCCCGCGCGCTGGTCACGGAACCGGACTACGTGCTCTACGACGAGCCGAACGCGGGTCTCGACCCGATCATGTCCGAGCAGATCCACCGCCTGATCGCCGAGGTTCGCGACCGGCTGGGGGTCACCGGCCTGATCGTCACCCACAGCCGCGCCTGCGCGTTCGACACCGGCGACCGGATCGGCGTGCTCGACAATGGACGGATCGTCGCCGAAGGAACCATCGACGAGATGCGCGATTCGTCGGTCCCCCTCGTCCGGAGCTTCCTCAGCGGAGGTGCCGATTGAGCGCGACATACCCGAGTGACCGGTGCGGGCCCGGCTCGCTGTCGACCCCGGAGTGAATCGGAATGGAACGTCCCAGACAGGACCTGATCCTCGGGCTCGTGTTCTTCGCGGCCCTCGGCACGCTCGTGACGGCGACGCTGTTCCTCAAGGACCTGCCGTTCCTGCGCGAGACCGAGGTGCGCACGATCTACTTCGCCAACGCGGCCGGGCTCCGGGTCGGGGACAACGTGTTCGTGCTCGGCAATCGGATGGGCGAGGTCGAGCAGGTCGTCTACGACCCGGGCGCCATGGATCCGCAGCGGCGGATCATCGTCACCGTCCGCTTCGACCGGCCGGTCCGCCTGACCGAGCGAGCCGAGGTGATGATCGCGGAGGGCTCGCTGCTCGGTGGCCGGCAGATCCAGATCGACCCGGGCGATGGCGCGTCCGTCGTCCCGCCGACCCAGCCGCTGCTCGGGACGCAGCGCGACAGCGGCCTCGATTCGATCGCCAAGCTGTTCGGCGACCCGCAGCTCGAGGCCGATCTCAAGGCCTTCGTCGCCGGTCTGCGGGAGATGGTCCAGAGCGTCAACCGCGGTGAGGGTACGCTCGGCAAGCTGCTGACCGACGGCGCGCTCTACGACGCGTTGCTCGGTACGGCCCAGAGCCTGCGCCGCAGCCTCGTGCAGATCGAGAGCGGGAGCGGCACGGTCGGGCGCCTGATCTACGACCAGCCGATGGGCGAGGACATCGCCGCGACCGTCGCGAGCTTCCGGTCGGTGGCCGACAAGGCCGATCGCGGCGCAGGCCTGGTCGGCCGCCTGCTGAACGACGGCGAGCTCGCGGACGTCGTCGCGGGCATCGCCGACGACTTCGCCAAGGTCGCACGCGACGTCCGGGAGGGGCGCGGCACGGTGGGGCTGCTGCTGCAGGACGAAGGCTTCGCAGCGGACCTCCGCACGACGGTCGCCAACGCCCGCGACTTCTCCGGCCGGCTGAGCGACCCCGAGTCCGGACTGGTCGGAGAGCTCGTCGCCGGCCGGGACACGCGCGACCGCTTCGTCTCGATCGTCGCCGGCATCGACGCGATCGTGGACGACGCACGCAACGGCCGGGGTCTGCTGGCGAGGCTGTTGACCGACGAGGAGCTCGGCGAGCAGTTCTCGCGGGTGCTCAACCAGGTCGCGCGCGCGATCGAGGACGCCCGCGAGTCGGCGCCGATCGGCACCTTCTTCCAGGTGTTCAGCGGCTCGTTCTGAGCCGCGAGACCGGTCACGCCCCCGCAGCCGGCAGCGGCGCGTCACCGAAACGCGCGGCGAGCATCTGCTCGACGTACTTGCCGATCACGTCTACCTCCAGGTTGACCGGCGCGCCGGCGGGCAGCCGTCCGATCGTCGTCACCCGTGCCGTGTGCGGGATGATCGCGACGGTGATCTCGTCGCCGTGCAGATGCGCGACGGTCAGCGACACGCCATCGACGGTGATCGAGCCCTTCTCGACGCAGAAGCGACGCAGTCCCGCCGGCACCCGCAGCCGCCAGTCCCCGCCGTCGGCGCCGACCGGACCGACGACCTCGCCGACGGCGTCGACGTGGCCCTGCACCAGGTGACCACCGAGCGCATCCCCGAGACGCAGCGCGGGCTCGAGGTTCACGGTGCCGCCCGGCTCCAGTCGGCCGAGCCAGGTGCGGTCGAGGGTCTCGCGCGACAGGTGGAAGTGAGCCTGGTCGCCGCGCAGGTCGGTGATCGTGCAGCAGACCCCGGACAACGCGATCGAATCCCCGCGGCGGGCAAGCGCCGCGAGGTCTCCGATCGACACCCATAACTCCATACTGACATCTACTTTACGGATATCGGTGACCGTGCCGGTCGCGACGATGATGCCAGTGAACATCGGGTCGGAGCCTCGCTTGACGCCGAAACGGAGGGTCCCTACTCTACTTCGCCCTCCTCCAGCGTGGCACCATGCTCTGCGCGCTTCTGACGCTCTTTCCAGGCGCCGTTCGGCCCTACCTGGACGAGAGCATCCTCGGGATCGCGCAGCGCCAGGGCCTGCTCCAGGTCGAGTGCGTGGACTTCCGCGAGTTCACGCACGATCGCCACCGGACCGTCGACGACCGACCGTTCGGCGGCGGCCCGGGCATGGTGCTGAAGCCGGAGCCGATCTTTGAAGCCGTCGAAGTGACCGAGCAGCGGCTCGGCGTATTCCACAAAGTCCTGCTCTGCCCGCGCGGCCGCCGGTTCGACCAGGCGAAGGCCCGCGAGCTCAGCGAGTGCGAGCGGTTGCTGCTGCTCTGCGGTCGCTACGAAGGGTTCGACGAGCGGATCCGGACCGGCATGGAGTGGGACGAGATCTCACTCGGGGACTTCGTCCTGGCCGGCGGAGAGCTGGCCGCCCTGAGCGTGCTCGAGGCGAGCGTCCGCTTGATCCCGGGTGTGCTCGGCTGCGCCGAGTCGGCGATCAGCGAGTCGTTCGAGACCGAGCTGTTCGACTACCCGCACTACACGCGACCGCGCGTGTTTCGCGGGATGGAAGTGCCCGAGATCCTGATCAGCGGCGACCACGGGGCCGTGGCGCGCTGGCGGCGTGCAGAAGCGGAGCGCCTGACCGCGTTGCACCGCGAGCCGCCGGTGCCCCCTGCTCCGCACACCGACTCGGACGACCAGCCCGATCCGTCGGGGACCTGACCCGTGGAACGGCGGCGTGCACCGGCGCGGGCGCGCGACCGGCTCGGCGGCGTTGACGGCTCGACGGCGTTGACGGCTCGACGACGTTGACGGCTCGACGACGTTGACGGCTCGACGACGTTGACGGCTCATCGAGGACCACCCGGCGAGACATACCCGACGAGGACGACTCGACGAACATCTCCGGCAGCCGCCCGCGCCGCGGTCGGCTGCCGCAACCCATCACCACCAGAACTCGGCCGACCACGTGTCGCGTCGCTCGGCGATCGATCCAGACGCCCCTGACAGGCGAGCGGATCGAGGCCCGAGCCCCGCGCGCGGGACCCGACCCAACAGTGCGACGATTGGCCGTCCGGCGAGGCGCGGGCGACCGAGCGAGGAACAGACATGGACCTGATGCGACAGATCGAGCTCGAGAACATGCGGACGGACGTCGCCGACTTCGGGGTCGGAGACACGGTCGACGTCCACTACCTGATCCGCGAAGGCGACAAGGAGCGCGTGCAGGTGTTCACCGGCACCGTCATGTCGATCTCGGGGTCGGGCATCCGCCGCAACTTCGTCGTCAGACGGCTGGTCGCCGGCGAAGGCGTCGAGCGGCGCTTCCCACTGCACTCGCCCCGCGTGCAGAAGGTGCTGGTCCGCAGCCAGGGACGCGTCCGGCGCGCGAAGCTCTACTTCCTGCGCGAACGCGTCGGCAAGGCGGTCCGCCTGCAGCAGAACTTCGGGCGCGTGCGCGGGCCGCGCTCGCTCCCGCGCGGCGCCCGCAAGGCGGATCTTCAGCAGGGACAGCAGACGACCGACAGCTGAGGCGGCCGGCGGCTGATCGGGCGCGCCGTCGCTCGCCGTTCGCTCGGCGACCGTGGACGGGCCCCGGCGGCAGCACGGCGGACTGGACCGGCGCGTTCGCGCGCCCGCGTCGGCAGCACGCTCGCCCGACGCGACCGAGGAACCGAACAACATTCTGAGCATGCTCGAGAACGCTCGCCGCCAGCTCATGCTGGTTGTGGTGCTCGCCGTCGCGGCGATCGCACTCCTCTCATCGCTCGGCGTCTGCTACGGCCTCGACCTGAAGGGCGGCACCCAGCTCATCTACGAGATGGACATCGACGAGGCCAAGGCTCAGGGCTTGATCCCCGAGTCGGCCTCCGAGGAGCAGGTCGGTCAGATCGTCGACGAGACGGTCGGGATCATCAGCGAGCGCATCGATCCGACCGGGCAGCTCGAGGCCAATGTCGTGCGCCGCGGCGAAGCGGGCATCCTGATCGAGCTGCCGGAGATCGGCGAGGAGGACGCGCGGCTGATCCAGTCGCGGATCGAGAGCCTCGGCCGCCTCGAGTTCCGGATGGTGGCCTACCAGGGCTACGACAAGGACGGCGTCACCTTCGATCTCGCCGACGAGAGCCAGCGCCTGAAGACCTGGCTCGAGGAGCCGACCCACCGCGATCTGGTCCGCGAGGACCCGCAGGCGATCAGCGTGTTCAACGCGCTGCCGGCGGACTCGGGCGGCCCGAAGAGCGACGCGCTGCGCTGGTATCCGCACCTCGTCGAGCCGAGCGTCGACAACGAGGCGGTGTGGGGCAGGTCGTTCGCGCTGATGGGGCTCTACGACTCGGTCCAGGCGTTCGACGCCACCGAGTTCAACGGCGGGCGCATCCCCGAGTCGATGCTGGCGCTGCCGAAGGCCGAGCGGCGCCTGGTCGAGTTCGTGCCGGTGAACATGCACGAGACGCACTTCGAGGGCGAGCACCTCGACGTCTCGGCGATCCGCGCGACGCTCGACGACCAGGGACGCCCGGCGATCGCCTACCGGATGCGCGAGGACAAGCTCGACGCCTACGCCGACTGGTCGGACGAGTTCACCGGCCAGAGCAGTGCGATCATCCTCAACGGCGAGGTCGATTCCGCACCGCGATTCATCAACCGCATCTACGGCAACGCGCAGATCACCGGCGACTTCACCAAGCGCGAGGTCGACTCGCTCGTGCAGACACTCCGCACGGGCGCACTGCAGGTGCGCCCGAAGCTGCAGTCGCGCGACGTGATCGGCGCCACGCTCGGCCAACGATCGATCGACCTCGCGATGATCTCGATCGGCGTCGGCGCTCTGCTCGTGCTGCTGTTCATCATCGCCTACTACCGACTCGCGGGCCTGGTCGCGTTCATGGGCCTCGCCCTGAACATCCTGCTGCTGCTGGGGGTGGTCGCCGCGTTCCGGACCACGCTGACGCTGCCCGGTCTCGCCGGCCTCGTGCTGACGATGGGCATGGCGGTCGACTCGAACATCCTGATCTACGAACGCATCCGCGAGGAGGTGGCACGCGGCAAGGAGCTCCTGCAAGCGTGCCGCGCGGGCTTCGAACGCGCGATCGTGACGATCGTCGACGCGAACATCACGACGTTCATCGCCGGCCTCGTGCTCTACAACGTCGGTATCGGTCCGATCCGCGGCTTCGCGCTGACGCTGATGTTCGGCATCGCGACGACGCTGTTCACGGCGTTCTTCGTCAGCCGGCTGGTGTTCCACTACCTGCTGGAATACGGCCGCCTGAGGGAGTTCCGGGTCTCGCGCTGGCTGGCCGACGTCAACATCGACTTCATGACCAAGGCGCGCACCTGGTTGGCGATCAGCGTCGTCGTGATCATTGCGGGCCTGGTCGCCTTCGCGTCGGTTCCGAACGACGTCAAGTACGCGATCGACTTCACCGGCGGTGGCAATCTGAAGGTCGCGCTCCGCGATCCGATCAGCGCGCAGAACATGCGGGACCTGCTCGCCGCGGACACCGCTTTCCGCGGCAACTACCCCGAGCCGATCGTCAACACGGTCGGCGACGTGACCGATGGCAAGGCCACGCGCTTCTCGATCCGCATCAAACTGACCGACGCCCAGCGCACCCGGATCGACGTCGAGCGCGCCGACAACCCCACGAATTACCAGCCGCCCTACGTGCGTGAGCTGCGCCGCGTGCTGAGCTCCCGCCTCGTCGACGCACCCTTCGACCACCCGGCGATCGACGAAGACCCGGACAACTCGGTGCGGAACTTCGCATCCATCGATCTCCACTTCGATGGCCCGGTGCGCGCGAGCGATCTGAAGCACGCGCTGCGCGCACTTGGCGGTCTACGGCTGTCGTACGCGGAGCCGGATCGGCTCGGTATCGAAGTCCCGGAGGAACAGTCGACGACGGCCTACCGTGTCGAATGGGACGTGCCGAAGGAGGTGACCGCCGACACGCTGTTCCAGGACATCCAGCTCCGACTGGGTGACGCCACCCTCGCGACCGCCGCCGGGCAGCCGGTGCAGTTGTCGGATCCGATCCCCGAGTCGTCCGAGATCGGCGGCCGACTGGTCGGCGAACTGCGCAACAAGGCGATCACGGCTCTCGTCGTCGCACTCGGCGCGATCGTGCTCTACATCCGCGTCCGCTTCCACGAGTTCAGCTACGGCATCGCGGCCGTGCTCGCGCTCGTCCACGACGTGCTGGTGACGCTCGGGGTGGTCGTCGCGGCCAACTGGGCCGGGCTCGTCGACTGCGAGATCGACCTCGCCCTGATCGCCGCGTTCCTGACGATCATCGGCTACTCGATCAACGACACGATCGTCATCTTCGATCGCGTGCGCGAGAACCTCCAGGAGCACGCGCGATTGGGCGAGCGCATCGACACCAAGGAGGTGTTCAACACGTCGATCAACCAGACGCTGTCACGGACGGTGCTCACGACCGGGACGACGATGATGGTCATCGTGTCGCAGTTCGTCGTGAACTACCACGCCGGCACGGCGCTCGAGGGTTTCTCGTTCGCGCTCGTCATCGGCATGATCAGCGGCACCTACTCGACGGTCTTCATCGCGTCGCCGATCGTGAACTGGCTGTGGAAGCGCGAGGCCGCGAAGCACGGTGGCCACCTGCCGGTGAGCGCGACTGCCGGCGTGGTGAGCACGACCGATTCCCGCAAGGAACTGCGCGGCGACGCCGCGACGAAGGTGTGAATCCCCCTCGCGGACGGGCACCCGAGTCCCTGCACGCTGCGCGCTTCCCGACGGCGCTCGGCGAATTCGACGCACGCCGGACGCCGGTCCTGCGCACCGACGTGCTCGTGATCGGCGCCGGCATCGCGGGGGCGAGCGCCGCGCTGACGGCCGCCGAAGCGGGCGCGAGTGTGCTGTGCGTCACCAAGGCTCCGTTCGGCGACGCGAACACGGCGTGGGCGAAGGGCGGCTTCGCCGCCGTCCTCGCCGAGAACGACAGCTTCGAGCTGCACCGCGAGGACTCGCTCCGCGTCGGCGCCGGACTGAGCTCGCAGCTGGCCGTGGATCGCATCGTGCGGGAGGGGCCGGAGGTCTACCGCTGGCTGAGCGAGCTCGGTGCGCAATTCGACCACGACGCCGACGGGCGCATCGTGCTGAGCCGCGAGGGAGGACATTCCGTTCATCGCGTCGTGCACGCGAACGGCGATGCCACCGGACTCGAGATCGAGCGGGTCCTGGCACAACGGCTGGAGGCGGACGATCGCGTCATCTGCCGGGTCGGCGCCTTCGTCCGGGATCTCCTGGTCGAGGAGGGCCGGTGTGTCGGCGCCGTGATCGTCGAGAAGGGCGTCGAGCTGGCGGTGCACGCGGGTGCAGTCGTGATGGCGTCGGGCGGGGCCGGCCAGGTGTTCCGCGAGACGACCAATCCGCCCGGAGCGGGCGGCGACGGCATCGCCTTGGCGTTCCGAGCCGGAGCACGGCTCGCGGACATGGAGTTCTTCCAGTTCCATCCGACCGTGCTCTACATCGCGGGAGCATCGCGCTTCTTGATCTCGGAGGTGGTGCGCGGCGCGGGCGGCCAGCTACGGGATCGCGCCGGCCACCGCTTCATGCCCGAGGTCCATCGCGACGGTGAACTCGCACCCCGCGACGTCGTCAGCCGCGCCATCCTCAACCGGATGGTCGAGACCGGCGACACGCACGTCTACCTCGACCTGTCGTCGATCGGCGGCGACCCGCACGCGCTGTTCCCGTCGATCTCGAGGATCTGCCGCGCGTTCGACATCGACATCGCGACGGACCCGATCCCCGTGCGACCCGGCGCGCACTACCTGATCGGCGGAATCCAGACAGACCTCGATGGTCGCTCGAGCCTGCCCGGCCTCTTCGCCGTGGGCGAGGCGGCCGCGACCTACCTGCACGGTGCCAACCGACTCGCGTCGAACTCGCTCCTCGAGGGCGCGGTCCTCGGTCGCGCGGCCGGCCGCCGCGCGGCGGCGGAGCTGCGGTTCCTTCCGTTCCGCGAGCCGCACAACGCTCCGCCCCGCTCGGCGACCTTCGCCCCGCACCTGCAGCTCGACGACATGCTCTACTCGCTGAAGAGCTTGATGTGGCGGCAGGTCGGGCTGGTGCGCGATCAGCAGGGTCTCGACGAGGCGGGCGAGCGGATCGGACTCTGGCATCACTATCTCGAGCGCGCCGACGGTCGCGATCGACGCAGCTACGAGCTGCAGAACATGTTGACGACCTCCGCGCTGATCGCGACGGCGGCAGCGGCCCGAAGAGAGTCGCGCGGCACCCACTTCCGCTCCGATTTCCCCGAGCGCGATGATCCCGTCTGGTGTCGGCACCTGACGCTGTCGCGATCCGTCGAGGGGGCGATCCACGTCGAGCAAGGACCGCTCGAGGAGCCGACCGATTCCGCCTGCCCATGAGCGACGCCCGACAGCTGCAGTCGACCGCCGCGGGACCGTTCGAGGCCATCCTGATCGGCGTCACCCCCCACGGCGACGAGCGCTCGGCCCCCGAGATCCTCGAGGAGCTCGCCGAGCTCGCCGACACCGGGGAATTCGTCATCGCCGGGTGCGTGGCGCAGCATCGACGGCATCCCGATCCCAACACCTACCTCGGCCGCGGCAAGCTCGACGAGCTCGCCGAGCTGGTCGAGCAGACCGGCGCCAAGGTCGTGATCTGCGACGATTCCCTGTCGCCGGCCCAGGGCCGCAACATCGAGCAGGCGTTGGGCACGCTCGTGCTGGATCGCAGCGAGCTGATCCTGCACATCTTCGCGCACCACGCCCGCTCGCCACAGGCGAAGCTCCAGGTCGAGCTGGCTCAGCTGCTCTACCAGATCCCGCGCCTCAAGCGGATGTGGACGCACCTCGAGCGGCAGCGCGGCGGCATCGGCGTGCGCGGCGGCGCCGGCGAGAAGCAGATCGACCTCGACCGCAGCGAGCTCCGCGCGCGCATCGCCACCTGCCAGCGCCAGCTCCAGGTGATCGAGGGTCGCAAGGCTCGCGAGGTGCGCACGCGCGCCGACCAGTTCACGATCGCGCTGGTCGGCTACACGAACGCCGGCAAGTCGACGCTGATGAACTCGCTCACGCAGGCCGGCGTGCTCGCGGAGGACCGTCTGTTCAGCACGCTCGACACCCGGACACGGCCGTGGCGGCTTCCGGGAGGTCGCGTGGTCCTGCTGTCGGACACGGTCGGCTTCATCCGCAAGCTGCCGCACCAGCTCGTGTCGAGCTTCCACGCGACGCTCGAGGAGGCCCTCAACGCCGACCTTCTGTTCCTGCTGGTCGACGGCTCGAGCCCCCACGCCATCGATCACCTCCACACGGTGGAGGAGGTGCTCGAGTCGCTGGGCGCCGGCAACCTCCCCCGCATCTACGTCGTCAACAAGCGCGACCGCATCGACGACATGTCGCTGCTCACGCCACTCCACCGGCACGGCGGCACCTCCGTGCTCGTCTCCGCTCGCACGGGTGCCGGGCTCGGTGATCTGACAGACACGCTGGTCGGCTACCTGGGCAGGATCGAGCGCGAGGTCGAGCTGGTCGTGCCCCATGACGCCGGCCACCTGCAACCCGAGATCCGCAGCGGTACGACCGTGCTTCGCGAGGAGTACCGCGAGGACGGCTGCCACCTCCACGTCCAGCTGACCGACGCCATGCTGGCCCGCCTGCTGGCCCGCGGCGCACGACAGAAGACGTGATCCCCGCGGCGCCGGAGCCGAGACCGCACACCGGAGACCCCACGCGCGAGACCCCCGACTCGACGGGTCCGACCGCTGCGGAGACCGGTTTTCACGGGAGCACGAGTGGTCCCGAAACGCAGCGAGCTCCGCCGACGTGACCGTCGACGGAGCTCGTGAAGATGGCCCCGGCACTGACCTACTTTCGCCTTGCGACTATCATCGGCCCTGGCTGCTTGACTGCCGTGTTCGGGATGGGAACGGGTATTTCCAGCCAGGTGTGGGCACCGGAATACGCTTGCTCCTCCCCGTGGCCGGCAGGTCGGATCCGACGCTGCCCCAGCACGCAGGGGAGAAGACATGGGTGTGAGCGAGAGGCCTCTGCAGTCCGGAGCCCACTGGGGGCGCCGTGCCGCGGAGGCGGTCCAGCGAGCGCGCTCTGTGGCGCGTCGCGAAGCTCTCAGGTGAAGATGTGGTCAAGCCGTTCGAACATTAGTACCGGTCAGCTGAACGCGTCGCCGCGCTTACACCTCCGGCCTATTGCCTGGTAGTCTTCCAGGAGTCTCGGGGGAAGGTTCGTCTTGGAGTTGGCTTCCCGCTTAGATGCTTTCAGCGGTTATCCGGTCCGAACATAGCTACCCTGCTGTACCGCTAGCGCGATAACAGGAACACCAGAGGTCCGTTCTTTCCAATCCTCTCGTACTAGGAAAGACTCTCCTCAACCTTCCTGCACCTGCAACAGATAGGGACCGACCTGTCTCACGACGGTCTAAACCCAGCTCACGTACCGCTTTAATGGGCGAACAGACCAACCCTTGGGACCGCCTTCAGCCCCAGGATGCGATGAGCCGACATCGAGGTGCCAAACCTCCCCGTCGATATGGACTCTTGGGGGAGATCAGCCTGTTATCCCCGGAGTACCTTTTATCTGATGAGCGATGGCCCTTCCACACGGAACCACCGGATCACTAAGACCTGGTTTCCCACCTGCTCGACTTATGGGTCTCGCAGTCAAGCACCCTTATACCTTTACGCTCTTCACGCGATTGCCAACCGCGCTGAGGGTACCTTTGTGCTCCTCCGTTACCTTTTGGGAGGAGACCGCCCCAGTCAAACTACCCACCTAGCACTGTCCCCATGCCGGATGACGGCCACAGGTTAGACATCAAACACGTCAAGAGTGGTATTTCACCGTTGACTCCCCGAGGACTGGCGTCCCCGGATCACAGTCTCCCACCTATCCTACACATGACGTGCCTAATGCCAGTAGTAGGCTGTAGTGAAGGTTCACGGGGTCTTTCCGTCTTGCTGCAGGAACGTGGCATCTTCACCACGACTACAATTTCGCCGAGCCCCTCGTCGAGACAGTGTAGGAGTCGTTACGCCATTCGTGCGGGTCGGAAATTACCCGACAAGGAATTTCGCTACCTTAGGACCGTCATAGTTACGGGCCGCCCTTCACTGGCGCTTCGGTTCCCAGCTTCGCTTGCGCTAACCAGTTGCCTTAACGTTCCAGCAGCGGGCAGGCGTCAGTCCCTATACGGCGTCGTTCGGACTTCGCAGGGACCTGTGTTTTTAGTAAACAGTCGCTCCTACCGCTCTTCTGTGACCTGCTCGCGCAGGCGCCCCTTCTCGCGAACTTACGGGGCAATTTTGCCGAGTTCCTTGACGAGGGTTCTCTCGAGCGCCTTGGTATCTTCAACCCGCCAACCTGTGTCAGTTTAGGTACGGTCACCAGACAGACTTCCGAACGAGGTTTTTCTCGGACGTACTTCCAGGCAGTTCCCTTTACAGGTCCCCCCAGATCGGAGCTCATGCGGACGGATTTGCCTGCCCGCCACCCCTCTCCAGGGACCGGAATCTACTAACCGGATGCCCTTCCACACGCCGTCACCCCTCGGTGCAAACGCCTTCCGGTGGTGCAGGAATGTTGACCTGCTTCCCATCGACTACGCCCTTCGGCCTCGCCTTAGGGACCGACTAACCCTGGGCGGAATGACCTTCCCCAGGAAACCTTAGGCTTACGGCGAGGGAGATTCTCACTCCCTTTATCGCTACTCATCCCGGCATAATCACTAGGACTTCGTCCAGCCGTCGTCTCCGTCGGCCTTCAAACGTTGGTCCTACGCTCCCCTACCAATGGCTCCGTCCACC
>JADJWQ010000002.1:0-80000 GCA_016716265.1 Planctomycetota bacterium | reverse complement strand
CCGGTAGGCCTTCGCACCGTCGAGCCGCGCCGGGTCGAACACGGTGCGGCGGGCGACCGCGCGGACCAGGTCGCGAACCTCGTCGACCACCGCGTGGACGTCGAGCTCCGCCCTCTCGATGTCGCCCGTCGCACACAGCTCGAACAACCGGGTGGCCGCCGCACCAGCCTCGTCCGGCGCGAGCGCATCGATGCGCTGGATCGCGACGCGCGTCGCCTGGCGGCCCTCGTCGGTGTGCAGGAACCGGTTGTCGGGACCGAGCAACTCGAGCAGCTCACCGATACTTCCGGCTCGCCGCACCCGCTCGAGCGCCGTCGAGCCGAAGCGCTCGAACGTCGCGGGCTGCGCCGCGGCGGCCCCCCCGGCCGCCGCCTCGGCGACCGCGGGCGACGGTGCACCGCCTCCCGCTCCCGCCCCGCGACGGAGCTCGGGTGATCCGCTGGCCGGTCCCGCGCCGTCGAGGAACGCACCGCCGGTCGCGACGGCGCCCGGCGACGCCACCGCGTCATCGTTCTCGGCCGTGGTGAACCAGGTCCGGTAGCCGAACCAGATCGCCAACGCGAACACCACACCCAGCAGGAATCGGCCCATGGTTGTCAGTTCAAGGGTGTCGAGAGCTCGAGGGTGTCGAGAGCTCGAGCTGACCGGCCAGCCGAGGCTGGCCCCCCCGGCCCGATCACCGCCCGGGCCGAAGCCCGGACCCTATCAACTCCGACGAGCGGCCGCGAGTGCCGAGTGCGACACGCCGATCACGCCCTGCGCCGAGTCCACGCCGGCACGCAGGGCGCGCGGGGGGGGGGCTCGACCGCGCCCGCACCGTGGACTCGTCCGCGGGAGACGCCGCGAGCGCGCGGAGAAGAGAACGCCCCTGCCGCATCGTGCCGTGCGCGGGTGGAAGCGGGTAGAACCGTTGGATCAGGTGGGGACCACCCGGACGATTGGATTCCAGGCTGGCTCACGCCTCCCGGATTCGCCTCGGCCACGGGCCAGGACCCCTGAGGAAGGTCATTGGTTCACCTTTGCTTCGCGGCGATCACGGACACCGCAGCGAGGGGCGTCAGGGCCACCAACGTAGCCCGCCCACGGTGATCGGCAACGGCGGGCGCACTCCTGCAGCGGGGAATTCCGAGCACCGGTCCGCGACCGGCGCCGGAGCGACCGTCACCACGGGTGCGAGCGGATCGACTCGAGCACCCGGTGCGCCAGCTCGACGGCGCGCAGGCCCGCCACGCCGGGCACGGACGGTGGGCGACCGTCCCGCACCGCCCCGGCGAACTCGAGCAGCTCCTCCCGCAGCGCGTTCTTGTTCCGCTCACCGCCGTAGCGCTCGACGCTCAACAGGCCCTCGAACACGTACTTCCACAGGTCCTCGATCTTGCTCGTGTCGACCTCGTCGACCGGCAGCCTCTCGAAGTCCCAGCCCGGGTTCTTGCGGATCAGGAGCCCCTGCGCGTCGCTGAAGTCGATGCTCGCGTAGCCGTCCTTCGAGAACACGCGCATCCGTCGCATCGCCTTCAGCGCGACGCGGCTCGCGGCGAGATGGGCGACCGCGCCGTTGCGGAACTTGATCAGCGCGCTCGCCATGTCCTCCCTGGGGGTGAACACGGCACCGCCGAACGCCTGCACACTCTCGACCTCGGAGTCGACCAGCGCGAGCACGAGGTCGAGGTCGTGGATCATCAGGTCGAGCACCACCCCGACATCGGTGCTGCGGAACGAGAACGGCGCGAGCCGCTGCGACTCGATGTAGCGCGGCACCATGCCGCGCTGGCGGAGCGCCTCGAACGCCGGGTTGAACCGCTCGATGTGGCCGACCTGCAGCACGACGCCGCGCTGCTCGGCCAGCGCGACGAGCTCGCGGGCCTCGGCGACCGTCGCGGTCATCGGCTTCTCGACCAGCACGTGGCAGCCGTGCTCGAGGAAGAACCCGGCGACCTCCCGGTGCGCGAGCGTCGGCACCACGACGCTGACCGCGTCGACGCGGCCGACGAGCTCGCGGTAGTCGGTCAGGCCCTCGACGCCGAGCGTCGCCGCCGCCTCGCGCACCGCCGCCTCGCGAGAATCGACCACCGCGACGAGCTGCAGCTCGTCCATGCCTGCGAGCAGACGGGCGTGGTGCTTGCCGAGATGACCGACACCCACCACCGCGATGCGCGGACGTTCCATAGTTGCTGTGCTCCTGGGCTGCCCGGACCGCGCGCGTGCCTGCCCGACGCGCCACGCTCACGCGTCGATCAGCGTGAACTTCAGCTGCGCCTCGGCCATCAGCTTGCCACCCACCTTGCAGCGCGCCTGCACGTGACCGAGCGTCGGCTTCGCGCGGATCGTGTCGACCTCGATGCGCAGCTGGTCACCGGGTACGACCGCGCCACGCAGCTTGACCTTGTCGATGCTCCAGAGCACTGCGAGCTTGCCGGTGTTCTCGAGCTTGCGCAGCAGCAGCACACCGGCGAGCTGAGCCATCGCCTCGAGCTGGAGCACGCCCGGCATGATCGGCTGCTCGGGCCAGTGGCCCTGGAAGAACGGCTCGTTGATCGTGACGTTCTTGATCGCCACCGCACGCTTGAAGCCGTCGAGCTCCAGCACGCGGTCGATCAGCAGGAACGGATAACGGTGCGGCAGCAGGTTCAGGATCTCGCGGATCTCGAGTCCGGAGTCGTGGACGAAGTCGCCGCGGTTCTCCGCGATCTCGATCTCCTCCTGCAGCGCCTGCACGAGCTGCATGTTGAGACCGTGGCCCGACCGCGTCGCGATCACGTGCGCGTCGAGATCGACCGACACGATCGAGAGGTCGCCGATCAGGTCGAGGACCTTGTGCCGCGACGGCTCGTCCTCGGTGCGCAGCGTGTTCTCCTTCACGCCGCCCGGTCCGAGCACGAGCGTGTTCTGGTAGTTCGCGCCCTTGCCGAGCCCCGCCGCGACCAACGGCTCCACCTCGTGCTCGAACACGAAGGTCCGCGCCGGCGCGATCTGCTCCGCGAAGGTCTCCGGCGACAGCCGGAACGACACCGTCTGCCGGCGCGAGCTCAGCGTCCCGACGCCGTTCGGGTAGTCGAGGTTGTAGTCGATCTGCAAGCCGCCGTCCCCGGGCAGCGCGACGAGGCTCGCATCGCCGTCGCGCACGTAGATCGGCTCGCTCACACGGAACGTGCTGCGCGTCGCGCGCTGCTCGACGATGCCGGCCGCGCGGATCGCGTCGACGAATTCGCGCGCCGAGCCATCCATGCCCGGCGCCTCCTCGCCGTCGATCATCACCTCGCAGTTGTCGACGCGCAGTGCCCACAGCGTCGCCAGCAGGTGCTCGACGGTGAACACCTCGGCCTGCCCGTGGTGCAGGCAGGTGCGCCGCTCGCGCGTCTTCAGGTAGGCGGTCGCCGCGCGCACCGTCGGTTCGCCCTCGACGTCGGTGCGGACGAACACGATGCCGGTGCCCGCTTCCGCGGGGCGGAGTTCCATCGTGGTCTCCCTCCCCGTGTGCAGGCCGACCCCGCGAAACGTCACGGGAGCTCGCAATGTCCGCTGTTGTCTCGTCACGGCTGTCGGAACGCCGGCCTTCGTCCGCTGCGGAAACCCGACCCGTCAGTGCCAGGTCTTGAGGAATGCGATGCAGTCGCTGGTCACGTCGAGCGCCGCATCGAAGTAGATCAGCTCCTTACGCTCGTTCGCCTCGCGCTTGCCGGGCAGGTCGCGCGGCATCGGCGGGACGCGGAACACGAGCTGCAGGCCCTTCTGCTGCGCGAACGCGGCGACGCCGCGCTCGATCTCGGCGAACAGCTCGATACCGAGCGACAGCCGCCGCTCGGAGAGCCGTGCGTCCCAGTACTTGGCGCGCTCCTCGGCCTGCATGCCCTTGAGCCGGTACGCGAAGCTCGCCTCCAGGTACTCGTCGGTACCCTCGGTCAGCGACTCGAGCGCGGTCTGCGCGGCCTTGAGCTGCTGATTGAGCTCGTCGATCTCACGCTGCGCCTCCCGGCGCAATCCCTCGAGCTCCGTGAGCCGGGCCTGCGTGCCACGGTAGGCCTCGGACAGGGCGTCCATCCGCACGATGCCGACCCGTCCCGCGAGATCGTCGGGCGCGCGCCTCGCGTCCGTCGAACGCCCACCGAGTGGCGCCAGCGCGGCGGTCGCGGCGACCAGCAGTGCGACGGGGACGGCGGCGACAGCGCGGGTTCGGATCATCGGCTCGTACCGTGGGTGGAAACCGTCGGGGATCTTAGAGCCGCGCGCGCATCAATCCACAGCGGCCGCGATCGCGGCGCGCAGATCGTCGAGCAGCTGCTCGGCAGGCTCGAGCCCGACGGCGACGCGGACCAGCCCGTCGGCGACGCCGGCGCGCGCGCGGGCCGCCGGCTCGACGTGCGCGTGCGACGACAGGCACGGCAGGCTGACGAGGGTCTCGACCCCGCCGAGCGACGGTGCGCGCGCCGCGACCCGCAGGGCGTCGTGCAGCCGCCGCGCCGCCGGCAGCCCGCCGCGCACCTCGAACGCGAGGACACCACCGGCCCCCGCGGGCAGCGCCCGGCGCGCGAGCTGGTGGTCGGGGTGGTCGGCCAGCGCGGGGTGCAGCACCGCGGCGAGCGGCCGCCCCGGTCCGGCGTCCGCCGCGAGCTGATGCGCGAGCCAGGCGGCGGCGCGCGACTGCGCGAGCACGCGCAGCTCCAGCGTCGCCAGCGAGCGCTGCAGCAGCCAGGCAGGGTCCGGTGCGAGGATCGCCCCGGTGCGCACGCGGAATGCCTCGATGCGGGTCAGGAGCTCGTGGTCGCGGCCGGCGACGACCCCGGCGAGCACGTCGGAGTGGCCGCCGAGGTACTTGGTCGCGCTGTGCACGACGAGGTCGAGGCCCGCCTCGAGTCCGCGCTGCAACGGCGGTGGCGCGAACGTCACGTCCGCGGCGACCGTCACCCCGCGCGCACCGCAGCGCGCGGCGACCGCCGCGAGGTCGACGATCCGCAACGTCGGGTTGATCGGGCTCTCGACGAAGCACAGCCGCGGCGGACGCGCGCCGGCGCGCTCCAGCGCGCGGTCGAGATCCGCCGGGTCGAGCGGATCGAAACGCTCGACCACGATCCCGAAGCGCGGTAGCTCGTGCCGGCACAGCGCATCGGTGCCGCCGTAGATGCGATCGGCGACCAGGACCCGGTCGCCCGCACTGCACAGCGCGCCGAACACCGCGTGGACCGCGGCCATGCCGCTCGCGAACGACACCGCCCCGGCCGCGCGCTCGAGCGCGGCGAGCGCCGCCTCGAAGCCGCGCGCGTTCGGGTGGCCGTAGCGGGCGTAGAAATCGGCATGGCTCGCGCGGGCGCCGAGCGCCCGGGCACTCTCCGCGTCGTCGACCGCCCAGGTCGTCGCACGGATCAGCGGTGGGCACATCGCGCCGGTCGGCGCGCCGGGCGGAGCGGGAGTCCCGTAGGGCCGCGAGGGAACGTCGGTCATCGGTTCCGCCGGGGTCGACCCGACCGCCGGCGCCCGCGGATCGTCGCACCGCGGCGACGCCGAGCCCAGCACCGGCAGAGCGATCGCGCGACGGTGCCGCCGCCGGCCTTTACCGCACGCGCGGGACGGCGACGATGCCCCGATGCGCGCCTGCGATCACGCGCCGTCCGCACGCTGGACCTCCGTGCCCGCCGCGGTCCGTGCAGAGTTCGCGGCCGACGCGGCCGCGCGAGCGCCGCGCGAGGCCTGCGGGCTCGTCTACGGCCGGATCGTCGACGGCGTCGCCGAAGTCGTCCGCTACCGCGCGCTGCCGAACATCGCCGCGCTGCCCACGCGCGCGTTCCGCATCGACCCGCTCGCGACGCTGGCGGAGCCTCCCGCTCCGGAAGCTGGCGGCGAGCACTGCCTCGGCGTGTTCCACAGCCACCCCGACGATGACGCGAGACCGAGCGCCCGCGACGTCGCCGAGGCGTGGCCCGAGCACCTGCAGTGGATCGGGGCGTTCGACCGCGCCGGGCGCTTCGAGCTGCGCGCGTTCGCCGTCGTCGCGACCCCACACGGGCGCACGCCCCGCGAGCTCCCGCAGCTCGCGGCCGGTCGGTTCCGTGGCTCGGTCACGCCCGCGGACCGCCCGGCCCGCGCGTGACGCCGCTGCGTGGCGCACGGTGGAGCAGCGACGCACCGTGGTTCAGAAGCGGACGGTGTAGAAGACCTTCAGCGTCACGTCCTGCGTGCCGGGTGCGAGCCCGCCGCCGTCGACCCCCGGCTGCCAACCGGCGAGCCCGACCACGAACAGCTCGCTGCCGGGCTCGAGGATCACGCGGAGCCGGCTCTGCACCGACAGCGACTCGCTGTCCGTGTCGTACTGCACGAGGTTCCGCAGCGACACGGTCGGGTCGAAGGTCAGGTCGAGCCGCCCCTCGTACACCTGCGTGTCGAAGCGCCCCGAGTCGACGTCGACATGCACGTCGTCGATGCCGAATGCGAGCTGCCAGAACCGGCTCGCGACGAGCTGGCCGTCGAAGCCGAGCCGCACGATCGAGCCGTCGTAGAAGTCCCCCGCCTCGAGCGAGATCTGCCCCGACAGCGGTCGTTGGTCGGACAGCGACAGCGTCGCGAAGTGGCGCGTCATCAGGTAGTCGCCGGCCGCGATCGCAGCGCCGCTGCGCAGCGTGAACGGCTCGTCGATGCGCTCGAAGATCCGGTGCGTCTCGAAGCGCAGGTAGTCCTCGGTGTCGAGCGTCACCTGGAACCACCGCCACGGCAGCGCCCACGAGTCGAGCCCGTCGCGCGCGTCGTTGGTGACGATCGGCGACACCCGCCAGTCGATGCGCCGCACCAGGCTGCCGTCGTTGGGGCGCCAGGTGTAGCTGGTGTTCCAGCGGTAGCGCCGGATGCCGCGCCGCTGCACGAAGCCGAGGCGCGGATCGAACTCGTCGTCGACGGCCTGCAGGTAGGCGGAGTGCAGCCAGTCGCGCGTGCGGAGTTCGCCCTCCAGACCGTAGCTCGCGCCATCGCCCCCACCTTCGTCGGCGGTCGAATCGAGATAGTAGCCCCACAGCGCGGCGAACTGCCCGCGGCCGAACAGCTCGCTGTCCCGCAGCGCGAAGTCCACCCCCTGGGTCGACGCGTAGCCGTCGCCCGACGGGTCGCCGCTCGCGAAGATCATCCCGACCGAGCTCTCGGCGCCGACGTTCCGCGAGACGCGCAGCACGCCGAGCCCCTCGGCGGCCTGCTCCTCCTGGCGGTCGACGACCGTCTGCAGGAGCCCTACGTTCCAGTCGCCGACGCGACCCGTCAGCCGCGCACCCGCGACGATCGGTCGCGGCGTGCCATCGTCGTTGCGGCCGATGCGCCGCGAGAAGAACGGGATCGTGTCCTGCGCGCGCGAGGGGTTGCCGAACTCGAACAGCCCGGCGTCCTCCAGGAAGAAGTCGCGCTGCTCGGGGAAGAACAGCGGAAACCGGGTCAGGTTGACCTGCCGCGCATCGACCTCCGTCTCGGCGAAGTCGGTGTCGTAGGTCAGCCGCAGGTTCAGCGACGGGGTGATGCGGTAGCTGAGGTCGGCGCCGAAGTCGCCGCGGACCGACGTGCCGGAGTCCTGACTGCGATCACCGGCGGCCGCGACCTTCGCGTAGGGCGTCACGTCGAGCCCGATGCCCTGGTGCAGGCCGCCGAGCCCGGTGAGCTCGCCACCCGCGGCGAGATCGAAGAAGCGGTAGGCGTTGGTCGCGGCCGCCCAGCGCGACTCGCTCTCGTCCTCCTTGCGGAGCCGCCGCAGGTTGAATCCCCACACCGCCCCGTCCGGGTCGAACGCCAGCGTCTTCATCGGCAGGCCCAGCTCGGCCTGCCAGCCGTCGGGAGTGCGCCGCGCGCGCCCGTACCAGATGCCGTCCCAGCTCTTGTTGAACCGCCGACCGGCGTCGCTGAGGAGCGCGTCGCCCTTCGAGCCGCCGGCGCCGATCTGGAACCAGTAGGCGAACCGACGATCGTGGAACGTGTCGAACCACAGCTCGACCCGGTCGTCCGGATCGAGCACCGCGTCGCGCTCCATCAGCCGCCCCCGCACGCGCGCAGGGTCGTCGAAGCACCGCAGCGCGACGTAGACGGTCTCGGCGTCGAACGCGATCCGCACCTCGGTCGCGACCGCGGGCTCGGCGCCCTCGATCGGGACCACCTGGACCAGCTCGCCGATCGGCTCGGCGCGCTGCCAGGCGGGCTCGTCGAGCCGGGCGTCGATCCGGATCGCGTCCCCCGCCCCGAGCCGGAGCGGCGCGCAGCTCGGTCGCTGCGCGGCCGCGAGGCCGCCGAGGGCCGCGGCGCACAGGGTCGGGAGCGGGAGTCGGATCACTGTGCGGGGCGGTCGACCGGGTCGGCGAGGCGGGCAGGTTAGCCCGGACCGGACACCAGATCGCGGCTGCGGTCACGCAAGTCGCCGGTGGCGTCGTCGACGGGCGACCCGGGCACCCTTCGGGACGGGCGCCGGGCACCCGCAGCCGCACCTGCGCCCGCGGGTTCCCGCCGGTGCGATCACCGATCGGGAACTCCCACGACAAGCCGTTTGCTCGCAGGGCCTTGCGTCCATCTGCGCCGGTCTCCGGGGCCATCGTCGTCCGGAATCACGACAGCGGTGCTCAAGCGCGTCCGCCGCTCCGTCGACGATTCCGACAGCTGCCGCAGATCGCGACAGCTCGGGACCGGGGGAAGCGTTCGATGCAGCGAGATCCAGCAGGGCAACGGGGAACGACACCGCGGCGCCTCGGCGCGACCCTCCTGCTCGCCGCCATGCTCGGCGCGTGCAGCGGCCTGACGCAGGTCGGCGACGCGGGGCATCCCGAGTGGGTCGGGCTGCCCCCTGCGCTCGCCGCCGCGACGATCGCCGCGACCTTCGCGGAGACCTGGCCGGACGCACTACCGCTCGACCGGCTCGGCGGCTGCGCACCGGTCGTGCGCCGCGGCGACGACGCTTTCGAGGTCATCTACGCGGTCGCGGCCGACGGCGGCCTGCGCGCGCTCGGCACCCACCAGCTCAGCCGCCCGGCGCTCGCCGGCGGACGGGTCGTCGGTGGCGCGCTGCGCGGCGCGACCGGCGCCGGCCTGCGCGCTCCCGGTGGCCACGCGATCCGCGCGCGCGTCGAGCCCGCACCGGGCGGCGCTGCGCTGGTGACGATCCGCGCCGACGCCCGGCCCGACGTGCAGCACGCGGCCGCGACCGCGCTCGATGCGCTGCGGATCGTCGCGGCGGTGGCGGATCCGCTGCGGCGAGCCGGGCCGGCCGACCCGCGAGCCCCCGGCGCGAGCGCGGTCGAGGACCTCGCCTTCCTCCGCCCGCTGCGTGCGGCGCTCGCACAGCGGCACGCGGCCCGGCTCGAACTCGACGGCGATGTCGCCGGCGCGGCGCGCGCGGTGAGCGACGCGCTGAGCGCGGGCGCGACGCCGTCGCCCGCCCTCCTCACGGTGCGCGCCCGGCTGGCCGACGCGCTCGGCCGCGCCGATCAACAGCGCGACACGGCGGTCGCGCGCGCGCTGGGCGCCGACCGGACGGCGGTCCCGCACACCGTCGCGGCGCGCCGCAGCGCGCCGGCCGACGCCGCCCCCGCAGGTCCGGATCTCGAGGTGCTGCTCGCCGCACGCGGCGGCGCCGGCACCGCGCCCCGCGCCCTCCTGACGCTCCGCCTCGCCCACCTGGACCCGACCGACGGCAGCGCCGCGCTCGACACCGCGTGGCTCGCGATCGACCACGGCGATCCGCGGTGTGCGCTCCGGCTGCTGCTGCGCGCGTGGCCGGCGGCGGAGTTCGAGCGCCCTGCGGAGGCGCGCGCGCTGCTCGCGGCGCTGACCGAGCGGCTCGGGAGCGCCCAGGTCGCCCGGATCGCGGCGACCGAACGTCGCGCGGACGGCCCCGCCGACGGTCCGTGGCTCGCCGGCATCCCGCGCGCCGCGGTGCGACCGGCGGCGGCACCGCCCCGCTGAGCGCCGCTGCTCAGTCGGCGAGCGGGGTCTCCAGCCGCAGGCGGCGGAACGCGACGTCGAAGCGCGTGCGCACGTTGACCTCGGCGACCGCACCCTCGCGCTCGACGCCGGGCACGACGCGATCGCACAGCGGCTCGCCGATCGAGTCGAACCAGCAGCGCACGCGCAGCTCCCCGCTGCGGCGCGGCTCGACGCGCACGGTCAGTTGGTGCCACGCGCCGTCGACCACGGTCGGCAGCTCGCCGCGCACCGCCGCGTGCAGCGCGTCGTCGAACGCCCGGCGGACGTCCTCGGCCTCGGCGACCGAGGAGCGCTCGCCGCCGTCGTCGACGCGCGGCGGCACCGCGGTCACGACGGCCCCCGACGGCAGGATCGCGACCGCGACGCGGCCGCCGTGGACGGTCAGCCATACCACGCTCGCGTCACGCTCGCGCGGCGGCACGCGGAACTCGAGCACGGCGGTCAGCTCCTGCTCGAGCGCGAACGGGCTGGCGACGCGGAGGATTCCGAGCGAGGTGGCCGCGCCGGTCCCGGCGTGGAGCAGGGCGTCGCCGGCCCGCTCCCACCCGGCGTCGAACGACACTCCCGGTGCGCGGCCGAGCTCGGCCGCACACCACAGCCGTCGCGCGACCTCGTCGACTCCGCAGCGGAATCCCTCTGGAGCCCGCTCCGCGAGCAGCCGCAACCGCTGGTCGCCGGTGTCGTCGCTCGCGTCCAGCCAGGACACGATCTGCCGCCGGAGCTCCCGCCCGCTGCGTGCGGCAGCGCTGCGGCCGTGCAACAGCTCGAACTCCTGCAGCAGCCGGCGCACCTCGTCCCGGCGCTCGGCGTCGTAGGCGACCAGCAGATCGCGGAACGCCGCGCGCGCCGCGCGCTCGCCACCCTCGACCGCGACCGTGGGCCGTTCGAGCCGCGGCCACACCTCGGCGCGCGCGAAGGCCATGTCGTCATCGCCGAGCAGCTCGGTGACCGCGTCCGGTCGGTCGGCGACCAGCGCCAGGAACGCGACTCCGAGGCGCGCGCGGGGATCGTCGCGCAGCGCATCGGCGAGGGGGCCGGGCCGCGCGGACGGGTCGAGCACCGCATCCCACGCGACGTCGCGCCAGGCCGGCAGCGGGGCCCCCGCCGCGTCGACGAGCTGGGTGCGGCCGTCCGGGCCGCGCGCGAGCACGGCGCGCTCCGGCCCGACGACGGTCGGCACCGCGAGCGTACCGGCGGCCGGCACCAGCAGGTCGACGACGCCGGCCACCGCGAGGAACCACTCACGATGCCGGTTGCTGCGCAGCGCGGCCGCACCGCCCGACCCGGCCGGTGCGCGCAGCACCTCGGCGGCAGCGGCCGGACCGGCATCGGCGAACACGCGGTGCGCGAGGTCGATCGCCTCGTCGGCGAGCCCCTCGTCGACGCGATCCTGCAGGATGCGCTGCCGCTCGCGGAGCACCGCGATGCGCGGCAGGATCGGCGTCCAGGGTGACGCGCCGGGCTCGAACTCGTCGGCGCCCGGGTAGCGCTGCCGCAGCCCTTCCTCGAGCCGATCGAGGGCCCGCGCGAGCCGGTCCGGCGCCGCCGCCTCGCGCTCGAACTCGTCGGCGAGCCGCTCGAGGTTCGCGAGCTCGCTCTGCGCCTCGCGGCGCAGCGCGTCCGCGATGTCGAGTCGCGCGCCGGCGATCGCGGACAGCGTCCCGTCGCGGAAGGTACGGTCGCGCTCGGTCCAGGCGTCGCGCAGCGCATCGGGCAGGGCGGCCCGCGTACCGCCGGGCAAGCGCTCGACAGCCGCGTCGATCCCCCGCTCGAGTGCGAGCTCCGCGGCCCGGAACCGCGCGCCCGCGATCAGCAGCTCGACGCGCGGTGCGACCACCTCGCGCAGATGTTGCTCGTGCTCGCGCGCCAGCGCGCCGTCGCGCGCGGCGAGCAGCGGCTCGAGGCGTGCGGTGAGGTTCGCCAACAGGCGCCGCGCGCGCGACTGCAGCGCTTCGCTCGGCAGGTCGTCCGGCCCGTAGCCGAGCTGCGCGCGCAGCTCGGGCACGACGATCGCCTGCTCGAAGCCGCCGACCGCCGTGTAGACCGCGGGATCGGCGAGCCAGGCCTCGGTCTCCGCGCGACGCTCGGTCAGGTAGCCGTCGACGCGCGCGGCGAGGTCCTGCCCGAGCTGCTCCAGCACGCTGGCCCGGAGCGCATCGACCGCGCCGACGAACGCGAGGTCGTCGACCGCCGCGGAAGCGCGCGCCGCCGCGAGGTGCTCGAGGCGCGCGCGTGCGGTCGGCAGTGCTCCGAGCTCCGCCGTCAGCGCCCGCACGGCGGTCGCGGTGGCCTCGGCGCGCCGGGCCGCGTCCGCCGCGCGGCCGTCGCCCCCCAGCGTCAGCACCCCGACCACCGCCACCGACGCGACCGCGGCGGCGCCCCAGACGTACCGACCGCGCGACCGGCGCCGCGGCGGTCCGACCATCGTCGCGCCACGGTCGAGCGCGTCGAGCTCCTCACGCTGCACCGCCGGACGCTCCGCGCGCCGGACCCGCGCGAGGTCGTCGAGCAGTTCGCGCGGCGTCTGGTAGCGGCGCGCCGGGTCCTTCGCCAGCAGCTTGCGGATCACCAGCCCGAGGCCGTCGGACAGCTCGGGGTTGAGCTCGGTCACGCTCGGCGGCCGGTCGTGCAGCACCTTGGTGATCAGCTCGCCGATCGTCTCGGCCCGGAACGGCGGCTGCCCGGTCGCCATGTGGAACAGCGTGGCGCCGAGCGAGTAGAGGTCGCTCCGCACGTCGACCGCCTGCGGATCGCGGGCCTGCTCCGGGCTGATGTACTGCGGCGTGCCGACCGTCGCCCCGTCGCGCGTCAGCGTCAGGTCGGTCTTCGCCTTCGCGAGCCCCATGTCGGTGAGCTTCACGCGGCCCTGGTCGTCGATCAGGATGTTGCCGGGCTTCACGTCGCGGTGGATGACGCCGCACTCGAACGCGTGCGCGAGCGCCTCGGTGATCTGCGTCGCGACGTCGAGCACCTTGTCTTCGGGGAACATGCCCCACTCGGCGAGGAGCTGTCGCAACGACCGCCCCTCGACGAACTCCATCACGAAGAAGTGGTAGCCACCCTCCTCGCCGAGGTCGTACGCGGTCACGACGTTCGGGTGGTTCAGCCGCCCGACGATGCGCGCCTCGCGACGGAGCCGGTCGACGTAGCGCTTGTCGCGCGCCAACGAGGGCTTCAGCACCTTCAGCGCGACGATCCGCCCGAGGTGCTTCTGCCGCGCCTTGAACACCGTGCCCATCGCACCGGAGCCGACGCGGTCGAGGATCTCGTAGTTCGAGAACGGCTGGGCGAAGCTCACGGGGTTCGAGACCTCGGCTGGGCGTTCGCGCCGCGGGGCGGGGCAGCGCGTCGGAGACTCCGGAGGTGGCGCGCGCCCCGGGGCGGCGGCTCCCCTCCGCTCGCACGATAGCAGACGGTGGACGGGGTCGCGCTCATGCCTCCACCGCGGTGTCGTCGCCACCACCGGAGTCGATCGCGTACTTCTCGAGCTTGCGTTGCAGGGCGAACCGCGACACGCCGAGCATCTCCGCCGTACGACTCTTGTTGCCGTTCGATTGACGCAGCGCCTTGCGGATCTCGCGGACCTCGAGGTCGCGCACGAGGTCGGGCAGCGTCGTGCCGCGCTCGGCGGGCGTCGGACCCTCCTCGCCGTCGTCCGGGGCCGCGATCGGGTCGCGGACGTGCTCGCTCAGGTGCTCGCGCAGCACCACACCGTCCGCCAGGATCGCGGCACGCCGCACCTCGTTCTGCAGCTCGCGCACGTTGCCGGGCCAGCGGTAGGCGATCAGGCACTCGAGCGCCTCGGGCGAGATCCGCGACCGGCCCCGCGTCGCGCCGTCGCGCTCGAGCTCCCGCAGGAACCGCTCGACGAGCTGGGGGATGTCGTCCTTGCGCTCTCGCAGCGGCGGCAGGTGCACGGGCAGCACGTTGAGGCGGTAGTAGAGGTCCTCGCGGAACTCGCCGTCGCGGACCAGCTCCTCGAGATTGCGGTTCGTGGCGGTCACCAGGCGCACGTCGACCTTGACCGTCTCGCGACTCCCCAGCGGGCGGACCTCGCCCTCCTGCAGCACGCGAAGGAGCTTCTTCTGCAGGTCGACGTGCATCTCGCCGATCTCGTCGAGGAACAGCACGCCGCCGGACGCCGCGACCAGCAGACCCTTGCGCGATTGGCTGGCGCCGGTGAACGCACCCTTCGCATAGCCGAACAGCTCGCTCTCCAGCAGTGTTTCCGGCAATGCTGCACAGTTCTCCGACACGAACGGTCCGTCCTTGCGCGGCCCGAGCCGGTGGATCGCGCGCGCGACGAGCTCCTTGCCCGTGCCCGACTCGCCGAGCACCAGCACGGGATCGTCCGCGGGGATGTACTTGTCGAGCAAGCGGAACAGATCGCTCATGCGCCGGCTCTCACCGACGATACCGCGGTAGTCGAACCTGAACCGGCCGCGCGTGCTCGACGCGTCGAGCTCCCGCTGCATGTCGTCCAGCTTCGCCTTCTGCTCCTGGACGCGACCCTCGAGAGCCGCATTGAGTTGGGCGACGCGGTCGAGCGCCGTCTCGAGCTCGGCCTGCTTGCCGCGCAGCTCCCGCATCGTGCGGGCATTGTGCAATGCGATTCCGGCGTGGTCGGCCAGCGACAGCAGAAGCTGCTTCTCGCGCTCCTCGAACACCTGGTTCTGCAACCGGTTGTCGACGTACAGCACCCCCTCGACGCGACCGCGGATCCGGAGCGGGATGCACAGCACGGCACGCAGCCGCAGATCGTTGACCGACGCCAACCCGCGGAAGCGCGCATCCTCCTGTGCATTGGTCGTCATCTCGGGCACGCCGGACTCGCGCACGCGCTGCGCGATCGTGCGCGAGATCTTGAACTCCGGCGAGTTGACCTCCTCCTGTGCGAAGTTGCGCGCGACCTCGACGGTCGTCTCCTCGCCCTGGCCCAGGATCAGGAACCCGCGCTCCGCGCCGCTGAGATCGATCGCCGCGTCGACGATGCGCGTCAGCAGTCGGCTCAGGTCCTGCTCGCCGTTCAGGGCCCGCGCGATCTCGACGAAGGCCGACAGGTCCTTCGCGGTCTGCGCACCTTCGGCGAGGAACGTCTCGTCGAGCGTCGGCCGATCGTCCGCCGCCGCGGCGAGCTCGATCTCCGTGCCGCCGACGACGAAGCGGTCGCCGTAGCGGAGCTCGGCCTCGTCGATCGGCCGCCCGGACAGCTTGACCGGGTTCTGCGCACCCTCGTCGCGCAGGAGGAAGCCGTCGGCGAGCCGCTCGACGCGACAGTGCCGACGCGACACGAGGCGGTCCGCGACGACGAGGTCGCACTCGCGGGAGCGCCCGATGACGACCACGTCGCGATCGAACTGGTGCGTCTCGACGTCCTTGCCGTGGCGGACGATGAGCTGGAACGCGGATGCCGCAGACATCGGGGACTAGGATAGGCGTGCGATGGACCTCCGGTCACCCGAGGAATGGCGCCCCGCGTTCCGCGAGCTCAACGTCCGGCGCGCGGTCGCCGGTGACGATCCCGGCCTCGCGTTGACCGACCCCCTCGGCCTGCTCGACGGCGCGGTGTTCGTGCCCGACGGCCTGCTGCCGGTCGTCGGTCGGATCGACGGCGCGCGCAGCGTCGCCGACATCGAGGCCGAGCTGCGCGCCGAGGGCCACGACGTGCCGGACGGCGTCGTGCTGCGCATCTGTCGCGATCTCGAGGAATCGCTGCTGTTCCAGGGCGAGCTGTTCGAGACGACGCTCGACCGGACGATCGACGACTACCTCGCCGCGCCGGTGCGCGCGGCGCGGCACTGCGGAGCGCCGGACGCCTGCCGCACGCTGGTCGAGGCGGCGCTCGGCGGGGCGGACGTCGACCCGCCCGGAAACGTCGGCGCCGCCGACCGCCGGCCCGCGCCCCGCGCACTGATCGCGCCGCACATCGACCTCGGGCGCGGTGGCCGCGGCTACGGCGCGGCCTACCGCGAGCTGCGGGACCGCGAGGCAGCCGAGCTGTTCGTCGTGTTGGGCACCGGCCACGCGGGGCCCGACCAGGCGCTGGTCGGCCTCGCGCAGGACTGGGAGACGCCGTGCGGGACGCTGCGCACGGACCGCGGGTTCGTCGCTGCCGTGCACGACGCGGTCGGAGCGCCGTCGCGCGCCGATCGGTTCCTGCACCGCGGCGAGCACAGCATCGAGTTCCAGATGCTGTTCCTGGCGCGGCTGTTCGCCGATCGACCCGCGGTCCGCGTCGCCGGGTTCCTGTGCGGCGCCCTGACCCACCACGACGGCGATCCAGGCTCGACGCGGTACGTGCGCCGCATCCTCGCAGCGCTGCGTGCCGCGGCCGGCGCACACGGTGGCCGCGTGTGCTTCGTCGGCGGTGCCGACCTCGCGCACGTCGGCCCCGAGTTCGGCGATCGCGAGCCGGTGGACGCGGCGCGGCGGGAGCGTCTCGAGCGCGACGACCGTCACCGGCTCGAGCCGTTGCTGGACGCGAACGCGGGCGCGTTCCACCGCCGGGTGCTGTCGGGCGGCAATCCGGATCAGCTGTGCAGTGCGAGCGCGATGTATCTGGTCGCCGCATTGGCCGACGCGCCCGGTAGGCTGCTCGACTACGGCCAATCGGTGGACGCGGCCGGACAGGGGTGCGTCAGCTGGTGCGCGGCCGTCTTCGATTGACGAGCGTGGGCGCGACGCACTGGCGCGAGCACGCCGGTCACGGTGCGAGCGACCGCTCGGCCGCGCTGATGACCTCCGCGACCTCGATCCCGCGCATGCAATCGTGGTGGCCGAGCGGGCAGACCTTGCGGTGGCACGGCACACACGGCAGGTCGCGACGGATGACGGTTTGCCGCTCCAATGCGTAGTTCGTGTAGCGAGGGTCGGTCGGCCCCATGACGCAGACCACCGGCTTGCCGAACGCCACCGCGATGTGTCGCGGGCCGGTGTCGGTCGTGATCAGGAGCGCGCTGCGCTCGACGAGCGCCTTGAGCGTGCCGAACGGCAGGACCGGATCCGTCGTCGCGAGCACGCCGCGTCCGGCCTGCGCGGCGATGTCCTGCGCGAGCGCGGTCTCCGCCGGCCCGGCGAGCACGATCGACGTGGTGTCGGGCAGCGCCGCGAAGTGGCGCGCCACCGCGGCGAAGCGCTCGGGCAACCACAGCTTGCTGGCGCCGAACGACGCCCCCGCCGTGAACAACACGAGTCGCCGATCCGGTGCGACGCCGCGCGCGGCGAGCCAGGCGTCGCAGGCGCTGCGGTCCGCGTCGGTCACCGGGAGCGTCGTCCGCGTCGGGCCGGGCGGCAGGCCGAGCGCGTCGAGCAGCCGGCGGTAGTAGTCGGGCATCGGCTCGGGCGCGCGGCGCACCCCGGTGCGCGACCACCACGGCCGCAGGCTGGCGACGCGCGGACCGCCGGTCATCAGCAGGCCGCGCCCCTGTGTGTAGCCGAAGCGCTGCGGGATGCCGGCGAGCCGCGCGACCAGCGCCGTCTCCAGCGAGTTCGGCAGCAGGATCGCGAGATCGAACCGGTGCGCACGCAACGCGCGCGCCTGGGCGAGCAGACCGCGCAGCCCACCGGCGCGCGGTGTGTCGATGGTCGCATCGAACCAGTCCGCACCCTCCTGCAGGCCGCGCAGGTAGCCGCGCATGCCGCCGACGATCGTCGCAGCAGGGAACGCGGTGCGGATGCGCGCGAACGCCGGCGTCGCCATGACGAAGTCACCGACCCAGTTCGGGGCGCGGACGAACACGCGTTGCGGGGCGACCATCGAGGATCGTCCCTATCGCCGCAGAGCCCGGGATTCGCAAGGATTCCTGACGCTCGACGGGGCCGATGCTACAGTGCCCCGCTCCACGGCCCGACGCGGCCCCGTCTCGATTCTCATGGTCGTCGAATCGATCCTGCAGCGGCTCGAAGCCGAGTTCGACTCCCCCCCCGATGCCATCCGCGCGGTCGCGGAGCTGGTCTCGGCGGGCGGGAGCCCCGAGTTCATCACCCTGTTCCGGCGCGACGAGACCGGGGACCTCGGGGAAGAGCGGGTCGCGGCGATCTCCGAACGGTTACGGACCCTCGAGGAGGTCGAGCAGCGCCGCACGCTGCTGCTGGAGCGCGCGCGCGAACACGGCCGCGCCGACCTCGCGGAGCTCGAGGAGCTCCTCGGTGGCGTGGTCGAGCAGGACGTCCTCGACGACGTCGACCACCTGCTGCGCCCGCTGGAGGGTCGCGCGGAGACGCGCGTCCGCGAGCTGGGGCTCGGCGAGCTGCTCGACGCGCTGCTCGCGCACGAGCTCGGCGAGCAGTCCCCGCGCCAGTTCGCCGAGCGTTTCGTGCGCGACGAGGACGGGCTGCGGTCGACCGACGAGGTACTCGCGCAGGCGGTGTTCGCGCTGTCCGAACGCTTCGGCGACGATCCGCGGCTGCGCCAGCGGATCCGCGCCGAGCTCGCCCGCGGCATCCTGGAGGCGTCCGCCCGCGCGGTCGAGCCGCGCGGAGCCCAGCAGCCGCACGCGCCCGAACAGCACCCGTCGGACGAGCGCGCGTCGCACGAGCTCCCGTCCGATGAGCACCCGTCCGATGGGCACCCGTCCGATGGGCACACAGATGATGCGGGTGAGACCGTCGCGCTGGACGAGGCGGCCGCGCTGGACGAGCCGAGCGATGCGGGCGCGGTGGCGCCGCTCGCCGACGGACCCGTCGCGCCGGAGTCCGGAGAGTCCGAGGTGACCGCGGACGCCGCGGAGCCCACCGTGGTCGAGGACGACGCCAGCGCGCGGCCGGTCGACGCGCCGCCGGGCGGCGCGGGTGGCGACGGCGGCGGCGGCGGTGATGTCGCCGAGGACGAGCCCGCGCACCCGGGCGCCGAAGCGAGCCCGGAAACCCCGCCCGCGGACGCGACCCGCGAGTCCTCGGGCGGCGAGGCTCACCAGGATGACAGTCCCGGCGGTGACTCCCACGGCGGTGACTCCCACGGCGGTGACTCCCACGGCGGTGACTCCCACGGCGGTGACTCCCACGGCGGTGACTCCCACGGCGGTGACTCCCTCGACGGTGACGCCCAGGACGGTGACGCCGACGCTGACGCCGGGGACACCGCGGGCGATGGCGACGGCGGCGTCGACGAACACGCCGGCGGCGTGGAGACCCCGGCCCACCAGCGCGGACCGCGCGACAGCTCCGCGCGGCGCCGCGGCAAGCGCGAGGGCAAGCAGCGGCCCCAGCCGGTCGACCGTCGCTACGCGGATCTGGTCGGCCTCGAGGAGCCGGTGCGGCGGATCGCCGCGCCGCGCATGCTGGCGCTGCGCCGCGCCGAGCGCGAGGGCATCCTGCAGCTGCGCCTGAAGCTCGAGCCCGGCCGCGAGCTGACCGTGTTCCGGCAGCGGTTCTCGCCGGGCGTCGATGCCGACAGCGACCTCGGCCGGTTCCTCGACGTCGCCTACGGCCACGCCTACGACCACCGGGTCCACCGCGTCAGCGAGCAGATCGTCCGGCACCGCATCAAGGAGAAGGCCGACCGCGAGACGGTGCGGGCGTTCTCCCGCACGCTGCGCTCGCAGCTGATGGCGCCGACGCTGCTCGGCGAGTCCTGCGCGGCGCTGCGCGTCTCGGGCCACTCGGCGTGGTTCGTCACGCTGAAGCCGGACGGCGCGCCGAAGCAGAAGCTGACGCTGCCGGTACCCGACGACGAGGCGGGTCGGGCGCAGCTCGTCGAGGCCCTGCGCGAGACGATCCGCAGCGACGCGCCGCGCGCGATCGCGATCCCGCACGGACGCCGCGAGCGCGCCGCGGCGAAGCTGCTCGCCCAGGCGATCGACGGGCTCGACGGCGAGCGGCCGATGGTCGTGCCGGTCGACGAGACCGCGTCGATCGTGTGGGCGACGAGCGCCTCGGCGCGCAAGCGGCACGGTAGCAGCGACAACGGGCTGCGCACGACGCTCAGCCTCGCACGCCGGCTGCGCGACCCGCTGACCGAGCTGATCCGCGTCGAGCCGCGCGGACTCGGCCTCGGCCAGAACCTGACCGAGGTCCACCAGGGCCTGCTCGGTCGACAGCTCGAGGCGACCGCGTCGTCTTGTCTGGCGCACATCGGCGTCGAGCTGAACCGCGCCGACCAGGCGCTGCTCGCCCGCCTGCCCGGCGTGTCGAACTCGCTCGCGCGCGCGATCGTGCAGCACCGCAGCCAGCACGGGCCGTTCAAGACGATCGAGTCGCTGAAGGAGGTGCCGGAGGTCGACGACAACACCTTCATCCAGATCGCCGGCTTCCTGCGGATCCTCGACGGCGAGGATCCGCTCGATGCGACGGCGGTGCACCCGGAGGACTACGACCTCGCCCGCCGCATCGCGTCGCACCTCGGCATCACGCCCGCGGAGCTGGTCGGCCACTCGATCCCGCGGCTGACCGCGCGCGACCTCGGCGCGAGCGACGAGGAGCTCGGCCCGCTGCGGCTGATCGACGTCGCGCAGGCGCTGCGCCGCGGCACGATCGACCCGCGCGGCCGCATCGAACCGTTCGTCAACGAGGGCGTCGCGCGCTTCGAGGACCTGAGCCTCGATCGCGAGCTCCGGGGCCGCGTGTCGAACATGGCTGAGTTCGGCGCGTTCGTCGACCTCGGCATCGGCCAGGACGGCCTGATCCACCTGTCGCAGATCCCCGGCTCCCGCCTCCGCGATCCGGCCCGCATCCTGCGCGTCGGCGAGATCGTCACGGTCTACGTCGTGCACCTCGACGACAAGGGCCGCAAGATCGGCCTGTCGATGTTCCGGCCGCGGCACGTCGCCGAGGGCCGACCGGCCACGCTCGGCGAGCGCATGGGCGGTGGTGGTGGCGGCGGCGGCGGTCGCGGACGTGGGCGCCGCGGCGACCAGCAGCAGGGCAACGTGATGAGCCGCGCCGCGCGCGCGCCGGAGGGCCGCCGCGGCACCACCCGGCGCGGCCCCCGGCCGAAGCCGCAGGGCGGCGACGAGCGGCGCGGGCCGCCGGTCGGTGCGGGTGGCGACGAACGGCGCGGCCGCGGCGGGCCGCGGGACCGCGGGCCCGGGCCGGGGCCGGGTGGCGGCGGCACGCCGCGCGTCATGACGTTCGAGAGCGAGCGTCAGGAACGCGAGGTGCGCGGCCACAAGGGCGAGCTGCGCTCGCTGTCGAACCTGCGAGCCCTGCTCGGTGGCCGCACCGAGGAGCCGCCGGCGAGCGAGCAGCCGAAGGACGGCGGCGAGCACGGCGGCGAGCACAGCGGCGAGCGACCGGACGGCGGCGAGAGCTGACCCGAGCTGCCCGCGCGGCGCAGCCTTGCGGTAGCCGACCGCCGCGCCGCCACCGCAAGCCTGGAACCGCCTCCGTGAGCACCCCCGCCGAGCAGGTCTTCGTCGTCCCGCGCGCCGCGCTGTTCCGCGGCGCCGGGTGGCCGCAGGGTTTCCTCCCCCTCGACGGGGCGACGTTCCGCGCCTTCGTCGACGAAGTCGAGCAGCGCGGGCGCTGGATGGAGCGCGACCGCGCCGAGCGGGACCCCGACTTCAAGCAGCCGGTGCCGTACTGCGCGGTGCGGCGCGGCGCCGAGGTGTTCGTCGTCGAGCGGCTGGCCGCCCAGGGCGAGCAGCGCCTGCACGGCCGGGCGTCGCTCGGCATCGGCGGCCACGTCGGCCCGGAGGACGGCCCCCCGCGAGGCAGCCTGCAGCGCGCGTTGTGGCGCGAGCTGCGCGAAGAGCTGCGGCTGCCGCCGGGAGCGCTGCCCGCGGCGCGTCCGCTCGGCCTGATCAACGACGACTCGACCGCCGTCGGCAGCGTCCACCTCGGCCTGGCGTTCGAGCTGGCGCTCGCACCGGACCTGCCGCACGAAAGCGTCGCGGTGCGCGAAATCTCGAAGATGGTCGGCGGTTTCCGGCCCCTTGTCGGAGCAACTTCGCTCTGGCACGATGCCGCGAATCTCGAAACTTGGTCAGCCTTGCTTGTCCGCGCTCCAGGCCCAACCCCTCGCCTGGCCCGCAGCCGAGGACCGGTTCCTCGAAGAGCAGGGAAACTCCGTCCAGGGAGGGCCCGGCCGGGCAGGCGGGCCTGAGGAATCCGTCGATGGTGGAGCCGAAGACTCTCAAGCCCTCGCGTGATCGCATCTACGATCTGCTCATGAACGCCCGTCAGGCCGACTGGGTGACCCTCGATCTCGAGGATGGCCACTCGCTCTCGGGAGCGATCATCTTCAACGAGTTCAAGGGCACCGGGCGCCTGATCAACGTCGACGAGGAGATCAGCTACGACTTCAACGTCGACCAGGTCGTCGACGTCCGCATGTGACGCGCGCGCGGCGGTCCACCCCGCCCGCACGCCGTGGATCCACTCTCTCGTCCCCCGCGTTCGCTCGCGCCCGCAGCGGTCGTGACCGCCGCGACGCGCACCGGCGCTGATCCGCCGACCCGTGCAGCACCGATCCCGCTGCACCCGCCATCGCGCAGCCTCGCGCGCCGCACGCGGCGACGCCTGGCGCGCGGAGCCCACCCCCTCCCCGGCTCGCGCCCTCGTTCCGTCGACCCGGTGAGCAGCCGATCGACGTGCTCGACGAGCCGTGCCACCCACGAGCGGTGCCACCCACGAGCGGTGCCACCCACGAGCGGTGCCACCCACGAGCCGTGCGTACAGAACGCCGCCGAGGCATCCCCCGATGCCTCGGCGGCAGGTCCCCGTCGCCCTCGGCTCGCGTGCCTGACGAGCCCGGTCCAACGGGGACTGCCGGCCCGGGCTGACCCCCGGGCCGGACGCCGTTCGGTCCCCTCCCAGGGAACGCGACCGCCCGACGCGGCAGCCGGTGATACCGGACTCCGGTGGCCGGGTCCAGATCTTTTTCGCCCTCGACCACTATTCCTGGTGGTCCCTGACGCAGATCCACCACTATGTGGACAAACTCTGGAGAGTGTGTTGAGAATTGTCAGTCGCAGCGGGGCAGTGCGATCGTGAAGCAGGCGCCGCCCTCGGGCAGGTTCTCGGCGACGATCCGGCCGGCGTGTCGCTCGACGATGCCGTGACTGAGCGCGAGGCCGAGGCCGGTGCCGCGGTCCACCTCCTTGGTGGTGAAGAACGGGTCGAAGATCTTGTCCAGGATCTCCGGCGGGATGCCGGTGCCCTGATCGCGGATGCGGATCCGGACCTCGGCGTCGTCGCAGCTCGTCGCGACCGACACGCGGGACTGCGCCGGCGACGCGTCGCGGGCGTTCAGAAGCACGTTGACCAGCACCTGCAGCAGGTGGTTCGGCGAGCCCGACACGCGCGGATCGGCCGGATCGAGGCGCAGATCGAGGCCGAGCCGAGCGACCTTGAACGGCACGCGGACGAGGTCGGCGCCCTCCTCGACCAACGCGTTGACGCGCAGCGGGCGCAGCTGGAACCCGCCCTCGCGCGCGAACGCCAGCAGTCCCTGCGTGATCGCACCGATGCGCCGTGTGTGCTTCTCGATCACGTCGAGCTCGGCGAGCAGCGCGGCGGGCTCGTCGCCGTCGGCGATCCGGTAGCGCAGGATGCCGGCCTTGTTCTGGATCACGCCGACCGGATTGTTGATCTCGTGGCTGACGCCGGCCGCCAACGTGCCGACCGACGCGAGCTTCTCGCTCAGCGCGAGCTGGCGGCTCAGGTCGACCAGCTCGCGGTCGCGTCGCGACAGCTGCCGCAGCACCGTCGACACGAAGTAGATCGACAGCCCGAGCACCACGGTGATCGTGCCGAGCCATACGACCAGGCCGAGCGTGCCGAGCTGATCGAGCACGAGCACCGGGCGTCGCAGCGGCAGGTGCGGCAGCGCACCGCTGGTCTCGAGCAGGGCGAGGCCGACGAGCAGCGCGAGCGATGCCACCGCGACGACGACCGACGCGCGCAGCGACAGCAGGAACGCCGCGATCAACGTGTGGAACAGGTAGGCGAGCGCGAACGGGTTCGTGACGCCGCCGCTCTCGTGGAGGATCGCGGTCAGGATCAGCAGGTCGATGCCGATCTGCAGATGGATGTGTCGCCGCAGGCTGCGCGGCCGGCGCGCATCGAGGCGCTTCGACCACGCCAGGTAGCCCAGGTTCGTCACCAGCGTCAGGCCGGCGAGCCCGAGCAGCGGGCCAGGATGCTCCACGACGCCGAGCCGCTGGGCGAGCAGCGCGACCGCGCTCATGCCGAGCACGGCGACGAAGCGCATCCGGTTGAACCAGGCGATCTGCGCGAGCAGAGCGCGACCTTCGTCCCTCACGAGGATGTCGGTGGCGCCCCGGCGGGCGCGGAGCTCGACTGCGCGCGGGTCAGTCACGCGAGCGCGAATCGTATTCGCGCCGCGTGTAGACCAGCAATGCGACGGCGAGCGCGATCGCCGTGAACCACGCAAGGCTGCGGAGCGGGTCGGGGAACTCGGCCGGGTCGAACCTGCGTGCCGAGCCGAGCAGCACCGAGTGGAGCCCGTCGCCCTCGGGTGGTGCGATCGTCCCGAGCAGGAACCTGCGCAGCGGGTCGGCGACCGTCCACACGCGCACGCCCGCCTGCGGCGGCGAGTTCGACGCGATCACCTCCCAGCCGAGCACGAACACGACCGACCACACCACCGGTCGCCTGAACACCGCACCGGCGACACAGCCGACCGCGACGTACGCCGGCGCCGCGAGCGCGGCACCGAGCGCGAGCCCCCGGAGCACCGCCGGGTGCAGCGGCTCGCGCCGCCGCCAATCGAGCTCCGGAATCGACAACGCCAGCCACGCGAGCGCCAGCAGCAGCCCCAGCAGCACCGCAATGCACAGGCTGCCCGCGAGCCAGCGGCCGAGCAGCAGCGTGGCGCGCGGCACCGGCCGCACGAACACGTGCGTCGCGGAACGGTCGGCGATCTCGCGGTGCACGAGATCCGCACCGAGCGCGCAGGCGAGCAGCGGCAGCCCGCCCTGCAGGCCGAGCAGATAGGCCCCGACACCGAAGAAGTCGTCGGCGAGCACCTCGGACGCGAACCCGCGCGCCGCGACCAGCAACGGTGCGACGAGCGAAACGAGGAGCGCGCCGAGCAACGCGACGAGCAGCAGGCGATTGCGGAGCGACGCCGCGAACGCCTCGCGCATCGCCTCGAGCAGCTGGCGCAGCCCGGTCATCGCGTCCTCCGGAACCGCCGTTCCACGAGGTAGTCGAACACCGCCTCGAGACCGGCGTCCAGCGGCCGCACCTCGTCGACGAGGCCATCGGCCTCGGCGCCGAGCGCGGTGAGCGTCTCGAACAGATCCCGCCCGCCGTCGGTCTCGACCTCGACCTCGCGTTCGCCGATGCGCAGGCCGGTGACGACGTCGAGCCCGCTGATCCGCGCGGCCAGCGCGCGCACGTCGCGGCTGCCGAGCGCGATCCGGTACGGACGGTCGGCGAGTAGCGCGCGCAGCTCCGCCACACCGCCGTCCGCGACGAGCCGCCCCTCATGAAGCAGCAGGACGCGGTCGACGAGTTCCTCGAGCTCGTGCAACACGTGGCTGCTGACCAGCACGACCACGCCACGGGCGCCGAGCTCCGCGATGCGCTGAGCGGTGTCGCGCCGCGCGAGCGGGTCGAGTCCCGTCATCGGCTCGTCGAGCAGCACGACGGTCGGCTCGTGGGCGAGCGCGAGGCCGAGCTTCACCCGCTGGCGCATGCCCTTGCTGTAGCCGCGGATCGGCCGGTGCATCGCGTCGCCGAGACCGAGGCCCTCGAGCGTCGTCCCGGCGAGCGCCTTGGCGAGGCGCGCGGGTCGACCGTCGAGCCGCAGCATCCAGGTCAGGAAGCGCACACCCGACAGGTGCTCGAAGTAGACGTCGAGGTCCGGACAGAAGCCGATCGCTCGGCGCGTGCCCGCGCGCGTCGGATCCGCACCGCAGACGGCCGCCCCGCCGTGCGACGGTCGGATCAAGCCGGCGAGGATCTTCATCAGCGACGACTTGCCGGCGCCGTTGCGGCCGACCAGCCCGACGACGCCGGAGCGGATCTGGAACGACACGTCGACGAGCGCCGACACCTGTCCGTACCACTTGCTGACGTGCTCGCAGACGATCATCCGACCGCCTCCGTGGTGCGCAGCCTTCGGACCACCGCGACGCCGAGCCCGAGCCCGAGCGCCGCGACGACCGCGAGCGCGACCTCGAGCGGCGCGCCGACGCGCGGCGTCAGGCCCACGAGCGCCTCGGCGACGCGGCGGATCGCATCCCAGGGGCTGACCGCGCGCAGCCAGCTCTCGCCGCGCACGAGCCGCTCGAACGCCGCGGCCGCACGGTCGGCGCCGAACAGCACGAGGACCCAGCACATCGACGCGACGTTGGGGCTGCGGAACAGGGACGAGAACGCCACCGCCAGGCCGCTGACCGCGGCGGTGAAGAACGCGAGGCCCGCGACGAGGCGCGGCAGGAAGCCGATGGTCTGCGCGAGGAAGTCCGGCTCGTCGGCGATCGACCACGCGAACGCGTAGAGCACGAGCGGCGCGGCGACCGCGCCCACCCCGAGCAACAGGAACGAGCCGAGCCACTTGCCGAGGAAATAGCCGATCGGCGTCACGCCGCGCGTCCACAGCAGCTCGAGCGCCTGGGTCTCGCGGTCGCGCGCGATCGCGCGGCTGGCGACGACCGTCGTCAGCGTCAGCGCGACCAGGAACGTGCCGGCGGCGCCGAACGCGGGGTCGACGTAGAACGCCGCCGAGGTCGGCGACGCGCCGAGCTGGTCGAGCACCCGCTCGCGGCCGGTGCCGGACGGTCCACCGAGCTGCCAGATGCCGGCGCGGATCATCAGGATCGCGAGGCCCTGCAGCGCCGGGAACTGGCAGCCGAGGAACAGCAGCAGGCCGAGCCGGGTGCGCAGCAGCAGCCGGAATTCCGCCCACGCGAGCGGCGCGATGCGCCGCCACGTCGGCTCGGGCACGAACGAGATCTCGCGGTAGCCGGTGCCGAAGATCGTCACGAGGCGACCTCCGCACTGCCGGTACGCTCCGGCCGCCCGACGACGTCGACGAACACGTCCTCCAGCGACAGCCGGCGCTCGACGAGTCGCCGCACGTTGCCGCCGGCCTGTCGCACGGCCGCGAACACGATCCGCGTCGGCATCTCCGGCTCGAGCTCGACGGACGCGCGTGCCACCGGGCGGTCGAGCCACTCGAACGACGCCACGCCGTGCACCGCCCGCAGCGCCCCGGCCAGCGACTCGATCTGCGACGAAGCGCCGCCGAGGCCATCGCCCGCGTCGAGGTCGACCTCGAGCTGCCGGCGGGCGTGGCGCGTCAGCTCGGCGACCGCGCCCGACGCGACGACGCGGCCGCGCTCGAGGACGATCACGTCGCGACACACCCGCTCGACGTCGTGGAGGATGTGCGACGACAGCACCACCGACTTGCCGAGCGCCCGCGCGAGCCCGTCGATCAGCGCCAGCATCTCACGGCGACCATCGGGATCGAGCCCGTTGGTCGGTTCGTCGAGGAACAGCACTGCCGGGTCGTGCACGAGCGCCGCGGCGAGCTTCACCTTCTGCCGCATGCCCGCCGAGTAGGTCGACACGCGCCGGTAGCGCTGCTCGCCGAGTTCGACGAGGTACAGCACCTCGTGTGCGCGGCGGGCGGCGTCGCGGTCGGGCATGCCGGTCATCCGCGCGAGCAGCCGCACCGTCTCGTAGCCATTGAGGCCCGCGATATGGGAATCGCGCTCCGGCATGTAGCCGACGCGCGCGCGCACGCCGGCCGCGTCGGACGACGGCGTGAGGCCGAGCACCGTCAGCTCGCCCGCGGCGGGCCGCACGAGGCCGAGCAGGGCCTTGAGGATCGACGACTTGCCGGCGCCATTGCGACCGAGCAGGCCGACCGCACCGGGCGGGAACGCCGCCGTCACGTCGCGCACCGCCTCGATCGTGCCGTAGCGGATCGTCAGCCCGCGCACGAGCACCGGCACGACCGGTGGATCGACGGCGCTCACGCCATCCCCCCGAGCACCGCGATACGGACGTCCGAGGTCTCGCCGTCGAGCAGCACGCTGGCGCGCTCGGTGCGGGCCCCGCGCGCGCCGAGCTCTCGGAACAGGTCGTTCGCCGCAGCGCGCCCGGGATCCGCGCACAGCACACCGCCGCCGGCGGCGAGTGCACCGTCCACGAGCCGCACGAGATCGCCGCCGTGCGCGAAGCGGTAGCCGACATCCGCGAGCAGCAGCAGATCGCAGCGGCCGTCGAGCCGGTCCCGGGACCAGTCGAAGCGGCGCACCTCGACGTCGTCGAGCCCGGCCGCCCGCGCATTGTGCGCGGCGAACGCGAGCGCCTCCTCGCTGCGGTCCGCGAGCACGACACCCGCGCCGCGCCGCCCGGCCGCGAGCCCCGCGAGCCCCAGTCCGCAGCCGACGTCCCAGACGCGCAGCCCGTCGAGCCGCGGCCCGCGGGCGAGGCGGCGCGCCAGCGCGATCGAGGCCGGCCACAGCTCGGCCCAGTGGGGATGATCGCCGCGCGCGGCCGCGGCGACGCGCGCCGGACTCCGCTGCAGCAGCGCCAGTCCGGAACGGGGTGCCACCAGCCGCAGCGAGCCACCCGCCATGTCGACGCGGTGCACCCGCAGCGGATAGCGGCTCGGACGCGCGTCCTCGCGAGCATCGACCTGGGCCATCGGGCGGAAGCGTAGCGCGCACGGCGCGGCGGCCGCAGCAGGTTCCGATCGCGACGCGCTCGTCGTGACGGCGAGGTCGTTCTCGTCCGCCGCCGCACATCGGTTAGCATCGCGGTGCCCCACCGACGCCGAGGAGCCTGTGCCGTGACCCGCGCCGTGGCGCGCCACCTGCCCGCCGCGCTGTTCCTGATCGTGCCGCTGATCGTGCTCGCCTGGGCCGGCTCCTCGGAGCTCGGCCGCCAGGAGGAGCGCGCCGCGCGGGCGCTGCGGACGCAGGCGTCGGCTCGCCTGCAGGACGTCGCCCGCCGCGCGCGGGACTCCGCGACCCGGGTCGCGGACGCCGCCTTCGAGCGGCTGACCGCGGCGCTGCTCGCAGCCGATGGCCGCGAACTGCTCGATCTCGCGCGCGAGCTGCGCGCGCGCGACGACGTGCTCGGCTTTCCGATCGTGCTCGACGGCGATGCCGAGCTGCTGTTCCCCGCCGGGGCGACCAGCGATCTCGCCGGCCTGCCGTTCCTCGATCGCGCCGGTGACCCGCGCCTGGTGACTGCGGAGCGCCTGGAGGTGCTCGGCGACGCCGTCGGCGCGCGCGCTCTCTACGAGGAGGTGATCGCCGGAGCGCCGTCGCGCGATCCCGGCCCGCGACGCCGGGGCTTCGGCTCGCGCGAGGCGGCGCTGCTGCGCGCGCACTTCGAGCTCGCCGGGCTCTTGCGACGCGCGGGCGACGCTGCGGGCGCGATCGTCCACTACCGCGCCGCCGCCGCCGCCGCGACGTTCGACGCCGCGCGCGGCAGCGAGCGCACCGCGCGCCGCGCGACGAGCCTGTTGTGCTCGACGGCGCTCGCCGAGCTCGAGCTCGAGGAACACGGCGACGCGGCGCGCAGCCGCGCGCTGCTGCTCGACATCGCGCTCGGTGTGCACGACGACGTGCCGCGCGATCTCGTCGCCGCCGCGGATGCGCGGCTCACCGCGACGCTGCCGCCCAGCGACGAACACGGGGCGCTGCTCGCCCGTACCGCCGCGCTCAGCAGCGTGCGCAGCGTCGGCCACGCGTTCGCCGAGGGCTACGCCGGCTTCCTCCGCGAGGCGGTGCGGCGCCGGATCCGCCGCGCGGCGGACGGCGAGCGCCGTGTGGACGTCGTCGACCCCGCTCCCGTGGGCGGCGTCCTGCTGCTGCTCGAGCGCCCGCCTCCCGCGGTGCGCGACGCGCTGCAGCGGCGGCTGCCGGATGCGGAGTGGATCGGGCTGCAGCTCGATCTCGCGGCACTGCTCGACGACGCGGTGCGCCTGCCGGAGAACGTCGCCCCGACGTTCCGCATCGAGCGGCGCGACGGCAGCGGCGACGACTGGCTCGGCGACGAACGCTCGGGCACCGCGCTGGACGCGACGCTCGCTACCGAGGTCGGGCCGTTCGGCACCGTGCTCGCGGCGCGGCCGATCGATCCGGCGGCGGCGCTCGACGAGAGCCGCCGGCGCGGCACCCGCCGCGTGCTGCTCGCCCTCGCGCTGGTGGCGGCCGCCGCCGGCGGTGCCGTGCTGCTGCTGCGCTCGGTCGGTCGCGAGACCGAGCTGCTGCGCACGCGCGTCGCGCTGGTGTCGCGCGTCAGCCACGAGCTCCGCACGCCGCTCGCGCTGATCCGCATGTATGCCGAGACGCTCGGCCGCGGGCGCGCGGCCGACGCCGCCCAGCGCGCCCACTTCGCCGACGTCATCGTCCGCGAGACCGACGGCCTGTCCCGGATCGTCGAGCGGATCCTCGACTTCTCGGCCAAGGAGTCCGGCAACCTGCGCTACCGGCCGGAGCCGGTCGACCTCGCCGAGCGGCTCGCCGCGACCGTCGCGGCGTACTGTCCGCACGTGCAGACGCGCGGCGCGTCGCTGGAGAGCGAGCTGACCGCCGGGCTGAGCGCGGCGGTCGACCCGGCCGGCTTCGACAACGCGGTGGTCAACCTGATCGAGAACGCCGTCAAGTACACCCCCGAGGACGCGCCGGACCGGCGCGTCGAGGTCGCGCTGCTCGCGGTCGGCGCTGACCGCGTGGCGGTCGAGGTGCGCGACCGCGGCATCGGCATCCCGGAGCCTGAGCGCGAGCTGGTGTTCCGCGGCTTCCACCGCGCCTCCAACGCCGGCGAGATCCGCGGCGCGGGCCTCGGCCTCAGTCTCGTGCGGCACTTCGCCACCGCGCACGGCGGCACCGCCACCGCATCGCCGCGCCCGGGCGGCGGCACCGTGGTGCGGGTCGAGCTGCCGCGCCTCGTCGACACCGCGCCCCGGCGCACCGGTCCGGAGCCATGATCTCCCGCAGCATGAAAGAGACTCCCTTGCACGCCCACATCCTGCTGATCGAGGACGAGCGCGACATGCGCGAGGGCCTCGCGCTCAACCTGCGCGCGGAGGGCTTCGAGGTCGACACGGCGGCCGATGGCGAGCAGGGTCTCGAGAAGCTCCGCGACTCGACGCCCGACCTGCTCGTCCTCGACCTCATGCTGCCGAAGGTCGACGGCCACGAAGTCCTGGCGCGCATCCGCGAGGAGCACCTGCGCGTGCCGGTGATCGTGCTGTCCGCCCGCGGTGGGTCGACCGACAAGGTGGCGTGCCTCGAAGCCGGCGCCGACGACTACGTCACCAAGCCGTTCGGCCTCGACGAGCTGACCGCCCGCATCCGCGCCGTGTTGCGGCGGGTCGCGGCCAGCGACGCGCACGAGGCCGGCGCCGTCCACCATTTCCCCGACCTCGTCGTCGACTTCCGCCGCTTCACCGTCGCGCGCGGCGGCCAGGAGTACCAGCTGTCGCGCTTCGAGTCGGAGATCCTCCGCATGCTGGTCGACCGCCGCGGCACGGTCGTGACGCGCAAGGACCTGCTGACCGAGGTGTGGGGCTACACGCACCTGCCGAACACGCGCACCGTCGACAACCACATCGCGCGGCTGCGCAAGAAGATCGAGGCGAACCCCGATCGCCCGCAGCACGTCGTCACCGTGCACGGCATCGGCTACCGGTTCGAGTCGGAGCCGCTGGAGGAACCCGCGTGAGCAGCCACGCGCTCCGACCGCCGCATGCGCGTGCGCTCACCGCCCTGCTCGCGCTGCTCGGCCCCCTGGTCGCGCAGGCCGCGCCGACGGCGCGCGGAACTGCCGCGACCCCTGGCTCCGTGCTGCACCGCGCCTGGCTCGCCGCCGCGCTCGACCGCGACTCCGACGCTGCGAACCGCGGCTACGCAGCGGTCGTCGTGGATCCTGCCGCGACGCCGGAGCAGCGCGCGTTCGCGCTGGCCCGGCTGTCGGACGAGGCGGTCGACTTCGGCGACGAGCCGCTCGAGATCGAGCGCGTGCAGGCCCTGCAGCGGCTGCTCGGCAGCTACCCGGTCGGGTCCGAGCCGGGCCGCACCGCGGCGACCCGGGCCGTGCGCAGCGCGCTCGCGCTGCCACCGGGGGCGGCGCGCGACGCCGCGCTCGAGGCGGCGCGCCAGCAGCTCCTGGAGGTCGCGCTGGACGCCGACGGCGGTCGGCTGCGCAGCCACACTGCGACCGCGGTCGACATCGTCGCCGAGCGCCGGCGCCTCGACATCGCGCGGCTGCGCGAGGAGGCCGACGCCGCCCAGGCGCGCGGTGACCGGCGCGCCGAGCGCGAGGCCCGGCAGCAGCTGCTCGCGATGTTCACCGACCAGGCCGGCAGCTCGGGCCGGGCGCTGCTGCGCACGCGCCGCGTGCGCACGCTGGAGCTGCTGGCCGACGGCGAGCTCGAGCTGGTCGAGGGCTTCTGGAGCCGGACGCCCGAGCCGTTCCGGGTGTCCCCGCAGATCACGGCCGAGGATCCGGGCGAGCTCGACCGCCGCATCGACGCGTTGGAGCGACACGCGAGCGACGGCGACACCTCGAACGAGGAGCGCCTCGCCCTCGTGCGCCTGATCGCGCGCCTGCGCAGCCTGCGTGCGACCGGCGACGACGCCACGGTGGCGCGCACGCTCAGCGTGCTGCCGCTGTCGTTCGACTGAAGCGTCGCTGCGCCACCCGCGGGCGACCCTCGACGAGCGCGACCACCGCGGCTCGCTGGAACCACGCCGGCAGCGGGGCTAGCATCGCCCGCTGGCGAGCGCACCGCAGTCCGCGGGCAGCCTCGCGACGGCTGCCGCCCGCGGCGATCGCGGAGTTCCGCGCTGCCGGCGCGCGCGGCCCCGACCGCCCGGTGCGCAGGCGCGCTCGATACCCGAGGTGACGGACCCTTGACCAGCAGCGACTTCGGAGCGGACATCTTCGACGACGACGCAGCCGACCGCGGCGACGACGAGCGAGACGCCTCAGGCGCAGCCGGCGCCGTGGACGAAGCCGGTCCCGACGCGGGTGAAGAGGCCGCGACCGGCGACGGGGACGGCAGCGAGGCGGACGCCGCGCACCAGACCGCCAAGGCGACGCGCAAGGCCGGCACCACGAAGAAGAAGACCGCCGCCAAGGCGAAGTCGTCGCGCAAGAAGAGCGAGCGCAAGAAGGCGGCGCGGAAGACCCCTTCAGCGCACGACGACGCCGGCGGCGAACCGGTCGCCAACGAGGCGTTCGCCGACGCGCGGTTCGCCGCGGAGCCGGTCGCCGAGGAACCGGTCACCGAGGAACCGGTCGCCGAGGAACCAGTCGCCGAAGGGACGATCCGCAACCCGTTCCCAGCGACCCGCCGCCTCGACGACGACGACGAAGACCTGCTGGACCCCTTCCACAGCGACGTCGACCTGGTCGAGCGCGACCTCGACCGCGCCGACCTTCTCGCGGCGCTCGCTGCGGACGAGGCGACCGAACCGCGGCTCGACGCGGACGGCGAGCCGGTCGCGCCCGACACCCTCGCGGCGGCCAGCGCGGACGCAGGTGACGGCGCACCCGAGGCCGAGGACGACGAGGGCCCCCGCCGCCGCCGGCGGCGGCGGCGCCGCCGGCGCGGTCGCAGCGGGGCCGACGCGACGGACGCGAGCCGTGCGGACGCCGACTCGGCGACCGACTTCGCCGAGGCCCGGGACGACACCGGGGACGAGCTGTTCGGCGAGGCGTCGCCCGGCGGAGGCGCACCGCGAGACGTCGACGACAGCTTCGGCGACCTGGACTTCGGTCGCCCCGACTTCGGTCGCCCCGACTTCGACGATGCCGACGTCGACGACACGGCGCCGTTCGACGACCGCCCGGAGCCCGACGACGACGTGCCGTTCGAGGCCGAGGCCGACGACCGCGAGCTCGATGACGACGTCGAACTCGCGGAGGTCGAGCGCGCGCGGGACCGCGACTTCGCCGACGGTGGCGCGCGCGAGGGTCGCCGCCGAGACCGCCGGCGCCGGCGGCGCGGCCGCGACGACGAACGCGCGGACGAGCCGGAGCTCGACGACGAGCGGCCCCGCCGCCCGTTCCAGCCCGCCGCCGACCGGCGCGTCGTCGCAGCGGAGCGCACGCCGCCGGTGCTCGGCGCCGAGCAGCACGGCCTGCGGGTGGCGGTCCTGCTCGACCTGCACCACGCGCTCGCCGGGGCGCGGCGGCTCGGCGGCGAGCTCGCCTACGGCCTCCTGCTGCAGGAGCTGTCGCGGCGGCGCCACCTGATCCGCGCGATCGCCTACGGTTCGCCCGCCGACCACGCCGAGGCGACCGTCGTCGGCAACGGCTTCGAGTTCCGCGGCGTCGAGTCGAACGAGGGCCGACTGGTCGCGATGTGCGTCGACGCGCTGAGCCTCGCGTCCCGCGTCGACTGCGTCGTGCTGGTGCCCGGTGCCGAGCCGCTCGAGCCCCTGCTGCAGAGCCTCGACCACACCGGCGTGCGCGTCGAGGTCGCGGAGTTCGTCGACGAGGACCACGACCTCCCGGCCCGCGGGCTCGGCGGGGTCCGTGCGCTCGGTCGCGAGTGCACGTTCGTGCCGTGACCCTCGCCACCCCGTCCACTGCCCCGTTATCGTGCTGGCGTGCGCCGCACCTCGCGCGCGGCGCCCGCGAAGCGATGGGTACCGACCGAACGACGCGCTCGACGCTCCGCGCCCTGGGGGCGCTGCCGATCCGGGTGCTGCTGGCGTGGTGCGCCGCCGCTCCGGGCGGTCTGCCGGCGCAGGACCTGCCGATCCCGCTGCCGACCCCCGACGCCGCGCCGCCCGCTCCATCGCCCGACGCGAACGCCGCGCCGCGCGGTCAGCTGCTGGTCGAGCAGGTGCGGACCGACACCCGCAGTTGGGCCCTGTTCGCCGCCTGCGACGCGAACGCCGACGACCGGCTCGACGTGTTCGAGGCCCGCGCCGCGCTGGTCGATCTCGGCAGCGACCCGCTCGAGAGCCTGCGCCGCATCGACGCGAACAGCGACGGCTTCCTGCAGTGGCCCGAGTTCGACGCGCGCTTCCAGACCGCGCTCGAGCGGGCCGGCAGCTTCCGCGTGCGCGTCGTGCGGCCGGTCCGCGAGCCGCTGGATCCTGCGGCACCCGGCTCGTCGGACGATCCGACTCAGCTCCTGCTGAGGGCGACCGACCGCGACGGCGACGGCGGCATCTCGCCGGCCGAGCTGCGCCAGCTGCTCGAGAGCTCCGGGCTCGATCCGCTGCTGATCGAGCGGTTCCCGGCGCTCGACTTCGACTCGTCGGGTCGGCTCGAGCAGACCGAATTCTCGCCGCTGCTACAGTTCCTGCCCGGCGCTTGGAACGACGGCGGCATCCGTTCGCAGCGCCGGCGTGCGCTCCCGGCCGACGACCGCGCCGCCGACACCGACCTCGATGGCGTGCTGTCGCGCGCCGAGCTCGAGGCGTCGCTGCGCCTGCTCCACCCGTCGCTGGCGCGGTGGACCGGCGGGATCCTGAGCCGCGCCGACCGCTCCGGCGACGCGCAGCTCGGCGGCACCGAGCTGGTCGCCGCGCGGCACGCCGCGCGCGCCGCCGCGGGCCTGGCCGACCGCTGATGGCATCGCGCGGCGGCCGCGCGACGCCATCGGCCGCGCCCGAGCTCGGAGCGCCGGCCCGACGCGCGCGCGGGATCCCACCCGAACGTCCGCATTCCCCCTCGCACCGATGCAACGCACCACCCGCAGCCGTGGGCTGCGGCGAACGCTCTTGTTCGCCGCCGTCCTCCTCCCTTTCGCGCCGCCCGCGCGCGCACAGCTGCAGCCCGGCGAGTCCGAGGCCCTCGAGCTGAAGCAGCGCGGTGACGACGCCGCGGCCGCCGCCGCCTTCGTCTCCCTGTGCGAGGCGCTGCCCGCCGACGGCGGCAACGCCGCGCTCGCTGCGGCCGCGGAAACCTGGGTCGCGACCGCCGCGGTGCTCGCCGAGCGCAGCGGCGCGGTCGAGCTGCGCGCGCGCCTGCGCGCGCTCGCCGCGACGCCGGGCGTGGCGCGCCACCCGGCGCTGCGCGACCGCGCGCTGCACGGGGCGCTGCAGCTCAGCCGAGCGGCGGGCGCGGTCGCCGAGCTGCTCGAGCTCACTCGGGAGCTCGGCTACCTGCAGAGCTGGCAGGTGCTCGGGCCGTTCGACAACGAGCGCGGCGGGCGCTTCGGCCGCACCGACGTGCCGGCGTTGTGTGCGGACTTCGACGCCGTGCACGAGGGCGCGCGCCGCCCGGTGGCGTGGCGCCGCGCACCGGTCGACGTGCTGCCCGGCGGCTACGTCGACCTGGACGCGATGCTGCGGCCGAACGACCAGGTGCTCGCGCTCGCCGCCGTCGCGCTGCTGACGGCGGAGTCCGGTCGCACGGTCGCGCTGCACCTCGGCTCGGACGAGGCGGTCGGCGTGTGGCTGAACGGCGTCCGCCTGCTGTCGCGCGACGTGCGCCGACCGTTCCGGCCCGACCAGGACGCGGTCGCGCTGCCGCTGCAGGCCGGCGCGAACCTGCTGGTCCTCGAGATCGGCGAGCAGGAGGGCGAGTTCGGCTTCGCGGCGCGCGTCGTCGAGCTCGACGGCTCGCCGCTCCTTGACGACGTCACCAGCAGCGCCGACCGGGCCGACCTGACCCGCGCCGCCGCGACGGCACCCCGCCAGGACGGCGAGCTGCCGGCGGTCGCCCGGGGTGCGCTCGACGTGCTCGCCGCCGTGGCGGGCGACGATCCGCTCGCCGCCTGGCGCCTCGCGCTGCTGCTGAGCCAGGACCGCCCGGACGACGACAGCGCGCGGCGCGACCGCGAGCTGGCGCGCCGCGCTGCCGAGGCGCTGCCGGCGTTCCTCGCCGCCCGCTTCCTGTACGCCTACACGCTCGGCCAGGAGGGCCGCGCGGAGGAGAAGGACGAGAACCTGCGACGCCGCCAGTACGAGCAGATCCTCGCGACGGTGCCCGACCACGTCGAAGCGCTGTTCGCGCTCGCCCACATGGACTGGACCGGCCTGCGCGCGGCCGCGCTCGCCGAGCCGCTGCTCGACCGCGCGCTCCGCGCGAACCCGGCGCACGCACCGTCGCTGCTGCTGCGCGCCGAGCTGCTCGAGGATCTTCCCGCGCTCACCGAGCCGGCGCTCGCCCGCGCCGCCGACACCACTCCGCCGATGCCGGTCGCGCTCGACACGCGCGCCAGCTGGCTCGCGCGCCGCGACCGCGACCACGAGGCGGCGCGGCTCCGCGAGCGCGAGCTGACGGTCGGCTGGTCCGCCGCGGTGGCGGTCGCCTCCGCACGGACGCTCCTCGACAGCGGCAATCGCGACCGCGCCGTCGCCGTGCTCGCAGCGGCCGAGCGGCTCGCGCCGTTCGCGCGCGGCCCCCGCGAGCTGCTCGCCGGCCTGCTGGCCGCGGAGGGCGATCTCACCGGCGCGCTCCGCGTCTGGTCCGACTGGCTGACGATCTGCCCCGAGGACGACGACGCGCTCGTCGCGGTCGCCGACCTGTACGGCCGGAGTGGCGAGCGCGAGGCGCGGCTCGAAGCGCTGCGCGCGGCGCTGCTCGTCGATCCGAACCGCAAGCGCGAAGCCCGTCTGCTCGAGTTCCTCGAAGCCGGCGCGACGCCGTTCCACGCGCCGTACGAGATCGACTCCGCCGCCGTCATCGCGGCCGATCCGGGTGCGCCCGCCGACAGCGCGACCGCCAATGACTCACACCATTGGCTGCTCGAGCAGGACATCGTGCGCGCCTATGCCAATGGCACCACGAGCGTGTACCGGCATCGCATCCTGCGCATCCTCAACGAGCGCGGCGTCGAGCGCTTCGCACGCTGGTCGGTGCGGCACGCGTACGGCGAGCAGCGCGCACGCTTCCTGGAGCTGCGCGTGATCGGGCCCGACGGCCAGGAGCGCCGGCCGCGGCTGTCCGGGTCGCTCGCCCAGCTACCGCCGCTGCAGCCCGGCGACGTCGTCGTCGTGCGCGAGCGAGTCGACGACACCGCGCCGACGTTCTTCGGCGAGTACTTCGGACTCGAGCACCGGTTCGACGACGACGTGCCGGTGCGCCGTTCGGAGCTCGTGCTGCTGCTCGATCAGGGGCGGACCTACCGCTTCCAGACCCGCGGAGGCGCGCCCGAGCCGAGCGTCGAGCGGCTGCCCAACGGCATCGAGCTGCGGCGCTACGCGATGGCCGACCTGCAGCGCCGGCCGAGCGAGGACCGCGCACCCGACGCCGACGAGACCTGCCCGCTGGTGCGCGTGACCACCTACGAGAGCTGGGACGCGTTCGCGTCCTGGTGGTGGAACCTGATCCGCCGCCAGACCGAGGTGTCGCCCGCGATGCGCGCGAAGGTCGCCGAGCTGACCGCCGGCACGACCGACGAGCTCGCCCGCATCGCCGCGATCTACCGCTTCGTGACGACCGACGTGCGCTACGAGGCGTGGGAGTTCGGCGTGCACGGCTACAAGCCGTACGCGACGTCGGTCGTGTTCGATCGCCGGCACGGTGACTGCAAGGACAAGGCGCTGCTGCTCGACGCGATGCTCGGTGAGATCGGCGTCGAGGCCTGGCCGGTGCTGATCCACGCCGATCCCCTGCGCAGCGACGACGACCTGTCACTCGCGATGGTGCAGCACTTCAACCACTGCATCAGCTACCTGCCGGCCACGGCGACCCGGCCGGCGATGTTCCTGGACGGCACGGCGACCTGGCATCCGGTCGACACGCTGCCGCAGATGGACCAGGGCGCCGAAGTCCTCGTCGTGCGCGGTGAGCGCGCCGAGCTCCGCGACATCGCCTGGACGTCGCCCGACGCGAACGTCGAGCTGATCCACTACGCCGTCGCGCTGCAGCGCGACGGCAGCGGCCGCTTCGAGATGACGAACATGCCGACCGGCAACGAAGCGGTGCCGCTCCGCGAGTTCCTGGCCACCGAGCCAGGCCTGCGCGACCGCAACCTCGAGCGCGCGCTCGGCCGCGAGCTCGGCGAGGTGCGCCTCGAAGAGGTCGTCGGCAGCGATCCCGAGTCGCTCGACGTGCCGGTCGAGCTGCGCGTCGAGGGCCGCGCCAGCCGCGTCGCGACCGTGCAGAGCGGCGCGCTCGCGCTGCGGCCGACGCCCCGCGCGGCGACGCTGCAACAGCTCGCCGCCGCACCGACGCGCGAGCTCCCGTTGCTGCTCGGCATCCCGCGCACCGACCGCCACGTGACGCGCTACGAGCTGCCGGCCGGCTTCACGCCGGCCGGGCTGCCCGCGCCGGTCGCACTCGACGCGAAGTTCGGCCGCTACCGGCAGTCGTGGAGCGTCGACGGCGACGCGCTGGTCGTCGATCGCGAGCTGGTGCTCAGCGCGCCGCGGATCGAGCCGGCCGAGTATCCCGAGTTCCGCGAGTTCGCCCGCCGCGTCGACGACGCGGACCGGCGCGTGACCCTGCTGCAGGAGAAGTCGCGATGACCTGCCCGCTCACCCCGCGCGGCCCGACCGCGCTCGCCGTCGCGGCAGCCCTCGCGCTGGTCGCCCCCGCTGCTGCCCAGATCGGGCCCGACGCGAAGGCTCCGAGCCCCGAGGCCGTCGCCGAGGCGCTGCTCGCGGCGCGCAATCCGGCGCGCGACGATCCCGACGCGATCGCCAGGGCGTTGCTCGACCTCGCCGCGCAGCTCGCTCCCGACAGCCCACTCGGCACGCCGCTGATCCGCGCGGCGACCGACGACCTCGACGACGTCGGTGACCTGCCCGCGCTGATCGACCGGCTGCGCGCATTGGCGGAGCGACCGCTGCACGGACTCGCGCGCGAAGCGCTCGAGATCTCGCTGGAGGCGGCGCTGCGCCGCCTCGGCCGGTTCGACGAGGCGCGCGCGGTCGACCCGCTGCGCCACCAGGCCAGCGAGCTGGTCGCGATCGGGCCGTTCGGCGACTCCGCCGACTTCTACCTCGACGCGGTCTACCCGCCGGAGCTCGAATTCCCGGCGACGCCGGCTGCCGCCCCCTTGCAGGGCCGCTTCGGTCCGGTGCACAGCCACGTCGCACGCCGCCGGCCGGGCTCCGCGACGATCGACCTGCAGCCGCCGGGCAGCGAGCACGACGGCGCGTTCTACGGCCTGCATCGCTTCGAGCTCGGCGCCGACGTCGCGCCGGCGACCGGCTACGTGGAGGTGCTGTGCGCGAGCAGCTTCGCGGTGTGGCTCAACGACGAGCGCATCACCGCGGTCGAGCGCACCGCCGAGCGCGCACCGTCGATCGTGTTCGTGCCGGCGGTGTTCCGCACCGGCGAGAACCGCGTGCTCGTCAAGACGGCGATCAACCAACTGCACGGCGTCGCGCTGCGCTACCTCGACGCCCGTGGCCGGCCGCTCGCGTCGTTGCACGAGATCCCCGGCAGCACGCCGGTCGCGCCGCTCCCCGCCGTCACCGGCGAGCTGCCGCCGCGGCCGGGACCGATGGTCGACGCGGTCGCGCGGCTCGCGCGCGCGGCCGACGAGGCGCCGGCCGGCGCGGCCGCCGCGTGCGCGGCGTGGCTGAGCGCGGACGCGCGCGACGCCGACCGCAGCCTCGCCCTGCTCGCGCGCGCCGAGCCGCTGCTCGACGACCTCGCGAGCCTCGGAGTCGACGAGCTGCTCGGTTGGGCGCGGGTCTACGAGGCCGCCGACGTGCTGCCGCCGGAGCTGCGCCAGGCCCGGCTGCGGCGGCTCTGCGACGCCGCGCTCGAACGCGCGCCGCACCACGCGGCCGCGGTCGCGTGGAAGGCCTCGCTGCTGCGCGCCGAGGATCGCCCCGAGGAGGCGCTGCGGCTGCTCACGGCGGCGCTCGACGCGGAGCCGGCGCTGACGGCCCCCGCGCTCCGCACCGAGCAGATCCGCGCGCTCGAGGCGCTCGGCGACGACGCCGGCGCCGACCTCGCGCGCGCCGCCTGGCTCGCGGTCGCGCCGACCGCGACGGCGCCGCGCGCCGCGCTGGCGGCGAGCCGCGCGCGCGGCGGCGACTTCGCGGGGGCCGCCGCCGCGCTCGATGTGGGCCTCGCGTTGCTGCCCGGCAACCGCGACCTGCTCCGCATGGCCACGCGCGTCGCCGCGCAGCGCGGCGACCGCGGCGCAGCACTCGACTTCGACACGCGCCTGCTGGCTGCCGACGGCGATCCGGGCGACGGCTTCGCGGCGCTGCATCGCCGCGCCGCCGTGCTCCGGACGGTCGAGGACCGCCGCGGCCTGATCGTCGTGCTCGGCGAAGCGGCTGCCGCCGAGGACGCGACGCCGGCGAACCTTGCCGAGGTCGGTGCCGAGCTGGTCGCGCTCGGCGCCGACGTCGCCGGTCGCGACACGCTGCGGCTGAGCCTCGAGCGGGATCCGTCGCAGCACGCGCTGCGGCGCGAGCTCGATCGCCTCGACGGCGCCGCGGACTACCCGCTGCTCGCCCGCTTCCGGATCGGCCGCGACGAAGTCGACGCGATGGTCGCCGGCTTCACGGTCGGCGAGCGCGAGGCGACGGCGCCGTCGACGGTCCTGCTCGACCGCATGGTGGTGTGGTTCCTGCCCGACGGCAGCCGGCTCGAGGAGGTGCACCAGGTGCGCCGCATCAACGACCGCTCCGGCGTCGAGGCGTTCGAGCAGCAGGCCGACGCCGCGCGCGCGGACGCGGTGCTGCGGCTCCGCACGATCGGCGTCGACGGCGCGACCTACCTGCCGACGCGCGTGCAGGGCTCGTTCGCGATGCCGCGCGTCGAGCCGGGCGCGTTCCTCGAGGCGCTGTACCGGCGCGAGGTGGCGGCCCCGGCCGAGGAGCCGTGGCGCGGAGCCGAGTTCTGGTTCCAGAGCGACAGCGAGCCGTTCGCGCGCAGCGAGCTGATCGTCGTGCTGCCTCCCGACGCGCCGGGCTCGTTCCGGCGCCGCGGGCTCGACGACGTCGAGGTCGAGGAGACCAACCTCGGCGGCGGCTTCCGCGTGACGCGCTTCCTGCGTCGCGACGCGCCGCGCCTCGTCCAGGAGCGCCGGGCGCCGCCGAGCGCGGAGCTGATCCCGTCCGTCACCTACGGCGAGGACCGCGGCGCGGACGCCGCGCGCCGCGCGGCGCGCGCGATCTTCACGTTCCGCACGCAGTCGAGCCCGTGGGTCGCCGCGGCGACCGCGCGCGTCGTCGCCGGCATCGACGGCGACCTCGCCCGCGCGCAGGCGATCCACCGCTTCGTGCACGACCTGGTGACCAGCGAGCGCGGCACGCCCGAACCGACCGCGATCCTGCTCCGCCGGCAGGGATCGCGCTACTTCCTCGAGGTCGCGATGCTGCGCGAGGCCGGCATCCCGTTGCGCGGAGCCGCCGCCGCCGAGCAGCGCGAGGAGCTCGACGACGCCGCACCGTCGCCGTTCGTCGGCGACGACGAGTATCCGGTCCCCGCGGTCCGCATCGAGCCGCGCGACGGGCCACCGCTGTGGCTGTTCGACGACGTGCCGCGCCACGCGCCGCTCGGCTTCCTGCCGGCGCCGCGCGCCGGAGCCGCCGTGCTGATGGTCGACACCGGCGAGACGCTGCGGCTGCCCTTGCTCGCCGACCAGGCGCCGGGCTGGGACGTCACCGCGAGCGGTGCCCTCGCCGCGACCGGTGCCGTGACGATGACCGCCGAGGCGCGCCTGCGCGACGCGCAGGGGCTCGAGGTCGCCCAGCAGGTGCGCGACATCGACGCGAATCGCCGCGGCGTGGCCGGCCAGCAGCTCGGCTCGCGCGTGTTCCCGGGCTGGCGCCTGCAGCGCGCGGCGCTGCCGGTGCCGGAGCCGGGCGAGCGGTTCGTGCTGCGCTGCGAGCTCGAGCGCCGCAGCGGTGCCGAGTCGGTCGGCGACGAGCTGCGCGTCGCACTGCCGATGCCGACCTCCGAGCTGCTGTCGCGCTACGGTGACCGCGGCGAGCGCGAGCTGCCGTTCGACCTGCGCGAGCAGGTGTTCGAGCGCTGGGAGATCGCTCTCGACGTCGATCCGGCGCTGCGCGTCGTGCGGCTCCCCGAGCCATGCCGGGTGCGCTGCGCCGGGCTCGACTACACGCTGCGCTGGTCGGTCGACGGCGCCCGGCTCGTCGTGCGGCGCGAGCTGCTCGTCCGCCCGTTCCGCCTGCCCGCCAGCCGCTTCGCGGAGTGGCTGGCAGCGCTCGCGCGCGTCGACGCGGCCGAAGCGCTCCGGCCGGCATTCCACGTCCGCTGACGCGCCGGACGCCTACTTCGCGCCCGGGCCGTAGCGCTCCGGGCGCGGCAGCTCGCTCATCCGCAATGCCATCATGATCATCGCGGTGCCGTAGGCCCGCGAGCGCGGGAACACGCGATCGTTGTAGCCGCCGTCGGGCTCGCGCACGTTCGCGAGGAGCTCGCGCAATGCACTGCGCCGCGCATCGCGCACGGCGGGATCGTCGAGCAGCTCGATCGCCTGCGCGACGTGGTAGTGGGCGAACACGAAGTAGTACGGCGCGACGCCGTACGGCCGCACGTGCGTGCCACTCCGTTTGCGCCGCGCCTCGAGCGCCTGCCAGTGCTCGAAGAACGCGTCGACCGCTGCGCCGAGCCGCTGCTGGCTGCCGCGCCCGGCGGCCCACAGCGTCGCCTCGACGCACACCATGCGCCCGATCGAGCCGGGCAGCAGGTCCATGAAAGCGAGCTCCGCCTCGGCCACCTCCGCGCGCGACTCCGCGGGCACCGCGTAGGCGATGCTGCCCGCGGCCGCGCGGCCGCGCTCCAGCGCGTCGAGCGCGGCCTCGACGACAGCAGGGTCGACGGCCTCGCCGCGCGCCGCCGCCCAGAACAGCGCCTGCAGCGCGGGCGCCGTCATGAACGGTGACGGCCGCTGGCGTCCGGCGTAGTTCCAGCCCCCGAGTCGAGGGATCGCGCTCGCCTGCAGCGCGTCGACGAGCCAGGTCACCCGCTCGTCGACCGGTTCGGCGAGCCCCGCCGGCACGCCACCGAGGTCGCGCAGCCGCAGCAGCAGCTGCAGCGCGTAGATGTGCCCCCAGCCGCGCACGTCGTAGCGGTCCTCCGTGGACGGCTGCATCAACGGCAGCGCGAGGGCCTCCAGCACGAACTCGAGCGCGCGCCGGACGGCCGCACGGCGCTCGGCCGCGGCCGGGTCGTCCGCCGCGTCGTAGCCCGGCGCCGCCAGCAGCGCGAGCGCGCCGATCGCCGTGCCGCCGACCCGATAGCCGATCGGGATCACGCGCCGCTGACCGTCCTCGTCGGTGCGGTAGACGCCCTCGTACGGCCATTCGCGCCGTCCGTCGCCCTCCTGCATGTCGAGCAGGATCGCGCAGCCGCGCTCGACCTCGGCGGCGACGTAGAACTCCGCTGCCGGCGACGCCACTGGACCTACTGCCTCCTGCGCCCACAGCAGCGAGGGGAGCAGACCCGCGAACACAACACAGCCGCACGACCGCCTCGCCATGGGTAGGCATGATCCCACGTCGCATCGAGACTGTCGCGCATGACCCCCTGGCAGCCGACGTGACCGCATGCGAGTCCATCGGGACGACCTTGATGCCGGTCGCACGATGCACGAACGTACCGGGCGGTCGCCACTCCGAGTTTCCCTTTGCTCGAGCAGCCATGCCCAAACGACGCCTCGCCGAGAAGAACTCACGCTTGGCGCCGTTCCGCACGACGGAGTGGGGGATGATCGCTGCCGCCAGAGCCGATGACAGCCATGCTCGTCACGCGGCACTCGAGCAACTCATCGAACGCTACTGGCGCCCCGTATACTGCTACATCCGTAGAATCGGATACGATGCCGACCGCGCCGGCGATCTCGTTCAGGGTTTCTTTGCCAAGACCGTCCTCGAACGTGGCCTGTTCGGAAGAGCGCAACGGAGCCGCGGTCGATTCCGAGATTTCCTGCTGCACGCCCTCCGCAACTACGTCGCCGAAGTCCACCGCCACGAAAAGGCTCGCATTCGTTGGCCCGGACACCGCCCACTCGCGCTCGACGCTGCCGCGGGATTCGACCTCCCCGATGCTACCCGACACGCCTCGCCAGAAGCCAGCTTCCACTGGGCCTGGGCCTCACAGCTGCTCGAACAGGTCCTCAAGGATGTCGAGGAATATTGCAGCAACGCTGGGCACATAGAGCACTGGCGATTGTTCGTGGAACACATTATCCAGCCGATATTCGACGGCACGCGTAGCCCGAGCCTTGCTCAACTCGCCACTCGATTTGGACTGCCCGACGCGGCCGCCGCCAACAACCGGATCGAGACCGTCCGCCGGATATTTCGTACGAGCCTGCGCACCCGGATTGCACCAACGTGCCCGAACGACGAGAGCGTGCTCGCCGAGATCGCAGACCTGAAGATGATCCTCTCCACGAGATGCCGATGATGCTCGCGCTCGTACTGAGACGCAGCCGGACGAACGTCTCCGGCCTGATCGACCGAGCGCCACGTCCGGCTCGACACGGCCAAGTCACCTTGCGGAGCATGTCATGACAATCGGCTCGACATGGAACCTCCATTCTGAGCAGCTCGTCAGGCTGCTTTCCATCGCCTGCGACGACGAAGAAGCCGACACCGGAAAATGGCCGAGCAATCCGCAGCTATTGTCCTGTGCGTCCGACGCACCGTCACATGCGCTGTTCCGTGTGTGCCCGGGAACCCGCGCTCGCTGGCCCGAGGGGACTTGCCTTGCCGACATCCTGCTGAGTCCCGCGACGGACCTCGCCACACTCCGACTGCTCCACCGCTACGGCAAGCAACTCGCTCGCTTCGAGTCTCCTGCCTGGCAGGAGCGCGGCACCGAAATCTACTACGCCACGCTCGCTGCCGCGCTGGTACACCACGACCGTCGAATCAGTAGCCTCCCCGTCGAGTCGCTCTCCCGCTCGTTCCTGACTCTCGGAAGTCGCGAATGGCCTGTAGGCGGACTCGCCGAACTGTTCCTCACAGCCGCTCGTGATTGTCGCGTGAACTGAGCCTCAGTCGACGCGAGTCGCCTCGATGACGCTTGGCGCACATGAACCGCCGCGACCCGACCACCAACTCCCGGGTGCGCGTGTCAGGCTCGGACCTCAGTCGCGCCCACCGGACGTCGACGCCCGCGACGCAGGGGAGGATTCAGCCGGCATGAGCAGCTTTCGGATTTCCGCAAGCGACCTCCGGAGTCCGTCGACTCCATCCGCCTGCCTCGCAAGGCACTCCTCGAACCTAGCCTGTGCTTCCAGGACTTCACTGGCCAAGGCATCCATCCGACCGCTCAACGACCCCATCGTTTCTGCCAGCGAGCGATCTGCCGCAACCAGGTCCGCGACGAGGCTCTCCGTTCTCCCGTGAGACTCGCCGGACACCCTCCGCAGTTCCTCGACGGCATTCGCAACGGCTGCACTCGACTCCCTCACCCTACTCACGAGCGCCTCGTGCCGCTCGGACGTCACTTCCGCATCCGCGTTCACCTTGGCCGCGATCGCGTCCGCGTATGCATCGCACGCGACCGACACCGCCTCGACACGCGACGCCAGCCGCCCGACTCCTTCCGCAACCACTCCAACCTCGCGCCATCCCACTGCGTCCGCCGTCCGAACGGTCCCCAGCGAGCGATCCACCGCGTCGAGCTGTTGCTCCAAGCCGCCGAGTTGCAAGGCGAGCGCCCGCAGTTCGCTCTCCCTCCGCGCATCGATTTCCTTCACCTGCGCAGACACTGACCGACCGACGTCGGCGACGCTCCGAAACCCCCCACCGCCGACCACGACCACAACCAATAGCAGGCTGAGCACCGCCATTGCTCTCGTGATGGGACGGAGGATGCTCCAAGGTCTCTGGCACTGCCTGGCGATATCCAACGACCGCCGGTATTCCACGTTACCCGGCTCCAGACGAAGCGCTTCCGTCCAGCATTTCTCCGCGTCCAGCATGCGCCCTTGCTGCGAGTGTATTCGCGCCTGAAGATCGAGCGCCGCGCCACGCAGCCTCGGTGCCGCCCGCTCAACCACCGACAGAAGACGCTCCGCCTCCGTGTAGCGCCCGCGTCGTGCGAGCTCGACGGCCGACGCCAGCATGTCCACGGCGCCCATCTCGGCGCCACGGTCGCCCGACCCGGCCTCGATGAAGCCTCTCACCACGTCGTCCCCGAGCTGCATGAAATCGCCTTCTTTCTCATGGTCCATCATACGACGGTGGTGCCACCGTAGCCGGCGAGGGCGCCACGCTCATCCTCCGGCAACAGCGACATGAGCTGCTTGACCACCGCCTTGAGGCTCTCCACGTCGTTGTTGTTGATCGCGCGACGCCCTCGCGCGAGTAGCTGCTCCGCCTGAGCCTGGTCGCGCATGCTCCCGCGGTGTTGCTCGAGGTATTCGAGGTAGCCGACCCAGAAGCCCGGCTGCTCGACCAAGATCCCCATGCCGAGGCCGCACACCTCCTCGGTGCGTCGCCGCAGGAGGTCTGGGTCCCCTGAATCGATTGCTGTTGTGAGTTCGGCCTCCAGCACCCGCAGGCGCGCGCGACTTCTCTCGTCGCCGTAGTCCCCGACCACCTTTCGCGTCTGGGCGACCTGCTCGTTGGCCCTGCCGACCAACGTCGGCCACTCGAGCGCGTCCTCTGCCTGGTCGATCCCCACGCGCAAATCCAGCACGCGATTCTCGCAAGCCTGTGCCGCGTCCCTGTCCTGCCCCGCACGCGCCAGCAGGCCCTCGGCTTGGGCAAGCGTCTGCTCGCGCTCGAGAGCCGCGAGCGCTTGGGAAGCCTTCAGGTCGCCTCCACCCGAGCCACGCTCGCGGACCGCCTCCAGACGGGCACGCTCCCTGTCCAGACTAATCCTCAGATCGCTCACCGATGCTGGGGCCTTCTCCAGCTTCAGCACGGCGTTGAACTCCTCGTCCAGAACCGGGATGTACGCCACCGTTCGCACGAGTCGCGACTCGTCGATGGCGATGGTGATCTCCACTTCCGTCCCTGCCGGCAGATCACGCGGAATACGCGACGCCGGGATTTCGAGCTTGCCGATGAGACGATTCCGGTCGGCACGCCCGAGGTTCTCACCCTCGACCACAGGAATGCGAATGAGCGAATCGTCGTCGCCGGCCCGCACTGCCTGCGCTGTCCGGTGAATCGAACGGCTCCTTCCCGGCAATGCGCTCCCCTTACGCAGGAACGCGTCGACCTGGTTGTTCGCCATTGCTACACCGACGGTGTGGGTCAGTGGCGGATTCGATATGGTCATTCCTACGGTGTATGCGATACGGTCAGGCACCGTATCGACACGATCGCCAGATGGCCGACATAGTTCGATGAGAAACTCGCACTTGCGTCCCGGCTCGGCATGAACGTCGGTCACGAACGTCGCTCCCGCACCCAGCAGCAGCTTGCCGCTTCTCCACGCGCTACGCGCCTCCACGAACTCGATCGTGAATCCTTCGCAAGATCTACCGTCAGGCGAGTTGACGCGACCACCCACCGGAGCGTCGACGTCAATGCCTACCGGTTCGTATTCCAGATCGATACGGAATGTCCCCACGGCTACGGGCGCGGACTCGTCCACCGGCATCCGTTGAGTACCGGCGAACACCGCCGCACCGCGCGCAACCACCGTGATCGGATCGATGCTGAACTCCAACTCTGCCCCGAGCGCGTCTCGCACGAACCTGCGGAGCGACGGCAGCAGCGACGTCCCCCCGACCATCAACACTCTTTCCAGGTGATCGCCGGACAGAGACTTCTCCGACAGCGCCTTGCGACAGAGGTTGACCGAGCGCTCCGCATATGGACGGACAATGTTCTCTACATGCGCAGGGCTCAGATCGACTTCCAAATCGACCGAGTGGCCTCGGTCATCGATACACAGGTCCTCGACCCATACCGCCACAGTTTCCTGCCGCCTCGACACCTCGATTTTCGCCTGCTCAGCCGCTCCCTTGAGCTTTGCGAATGCCGCCTTCCAGCGGTCGTTGCCACGAGAGAAGCTCGCGAGAGAGTGACGCCGGACCAGATCCGGCACGAAGCACTGCTCGACGATATCCCAGTCGACCAGCTTTCCGCCGAGATAGTTGTCACCCGCATGGTTGACGACCTGAATGACCCCGTCGCGCACCTGAATGATGGCTGCGTCGAAGGTGCCTCCACCGAAGTCGTATACCATCCAGAACACCTTGTCGCTGGCCTGCTGAAAGCCATATGCCAGCGCTGCAGCGACAGGCTCCTGCAGCAGAGGGCTTCTCGCGAAGCCCGCCAACTCCGCTGCCCGCTTCGTGGCGTCGCATTGTGGCAGTTCAAAGGCCGCGGGAACAGTGATCACCGCGGCCGTTGCATCCACTCCCAGGTTTGAACGGACGTCCGCGCGCAGGCTCTTCAGCACTTCGGCCGAGAGCTCCTCCGGGAGCATCATGCGCCCACTCTCGTCGAACCGCTTGGCTCCCGCGATTCCCTGCCCCATCCGGAGCTTGAATTCGAGGTCACAGTTGCCCTCGTCCCGTTCACAGCGCTGCTTTGCCTCCTGCCCCACGTGTAGCTGGCCTCGCCTGTCGATCCACACCGCCGACGGCGTGAAGCTCGACCCGGTCTTGTTCGTGATCACGCGCGGCTCGGTCCCATCGAGCACCGCGATCGCGCTGTTCGTGGTTCCCAGGTCGATTCCGAAGTCGATGGTCTGTGTCTGCATGGTCTAGCTCTCCATTCTGTCTTGGGCATCCGCATTCCTCAGGCCGTCAGCGTGACTGCAATCGTCGCCACCGGCCTGCAATTCTCCGCCGCCTTCGGCCTCTTGGCAATCATCCGCCTGCAAGCCGGCCGATTCGAGGCCCGAGCCGTCCGCGCCGCCTTGCGCCGTTCCGACGACTACCTCGCCACGCTGGATCAGATGGTCTTGGCAATAAACTGTCGGCTTGATCGTCTCGATGATGCGTTCGCCCTGCACACCGACGGTCGGCTGGAACGCAATAACTCGCAATGCCATTCCGGCGACATAACGCTCTCCGGTGTGGTCACGCACCTCGACACCGTGGCAAGCGAGCGCGTCCCATACGGATTCCAAATGCCGCCAGGAAGACCGAAGCTCCGGCGGAGGCTCCGACGCACCGTCCGGCAGCATCTTGCGTCGCGCGCGCCAGATGCCTGTCGCGACGTCGGACAGCAATCGATAGACGTCGACGCTCGTCTTACCCGATCTGTTCGCATCCCGTGCGCCCCTTTGGTGTTCGATCGCGGAATCGGCGTCCACGGGTCGAGAGCGAAGGCTCGTCAGCCGTTCCTCGAGGACCGCGCAGGAACTGATCCGGAAGGAACTACGATACGCGGCCTGTCGCAACCATGCACTCAGCCGCTGGAGACGATCGAGCCAAGAGTCTACGCTCGAAAGACTTCGGTGGAGCGGTCGCGGCGAGTGATGTTCCATGATGCAGACTCATGAAGAAACAGCGCGAGAAGAGTCAAACGCGTCTGTCGCGTCTCGGCACGCATCGATCATGCCTTCACTGCTGAATGTCGGCCGGCTTCTGCCCAAACTGCCAGCCCTGCTTGAGCAGATCTGCGATCGGGCCGTACTTCTTGTAGTCACTCGCGTCCCTGACGGCGTATGGCGACGCTCCCAGCCTGTGCGACTTGGCGATCGCCGCAGTGATCACCCCTGCCACGATCAGGACCACGAGCGCCGGGAACCATGGGATCAACAGGAATAGCGGCACGCCGAGCAACATTCCGCCGAAGCACCCGATGGCGGCGGCTCGATCGACCTTGGCGTGCAGCTGTTGGCAATCGACGCATCGTGGTACCGCAACGGTGCCGTGTCTCCAGGTGGTCCTGAGGTAGTCGCGGTGGACGTCACCGAACATCGCCACCTTCACTGACGCTGATTCTACGCCTTTGTTGCGGCCACAGAAGTGACAGACCGTCCCACGGACGTTGTTGCGGACGATCTCAATGTTCTGCTCGATGCGTTCGCGTAGCCCTTTGCCCTCCGCGACTCCCGCCAGCGACTCCAGAAGTTCGAGAGACGTCACCCAGTCCTGGGTGTTGTTGCCGAAGACGATCTGACACTGGAGGGCGCGGGCAGCAACATCGTCGTGGGCACCCTGGCGAAGCGAATCGCCCTCCGAAAGCAGATCGTCGATCGTCGCCAGCGGCCTACGCGAGTCCTCGAGCAGGCTACGTGTGGTGGTTTCCGCCAGCCCAGGCTCCGACGCGACGCGTTCCTCGGCTGCCCGGCAGAGCATGGCGACACGCTGTCGCACCTGCGCCAGGCTGTCCCGCAGAGTCGCGTCGACCAAGTCCGTGTCGAATCCACTCCGGCGCATCAGGTCGACATGGCGATGCGCGGATTCTCGGTCTCCGCGTTCACTTGCAGAGACCGCGAGGCGGGCATTGATCCCCAGAATCGCGCGAGGAAGCGTCTCGCGAATCCGCCGCCCCAGACCCGTCGACAGTCGCGGATCGTCCAGTTCGCGAACACGTTCGGACAACCGATTCCAGAACCCCTCTTCGTCGATCAACCTGCGCCAACGCTTGTGCGCGCGGTGCCAGATCTTGTCGCACGCACGTAGAGTGTCGGCACTCAGCGACTGTCCGGCCGTGAGCTTCGCCTCCTGGTCCAGCGCGAGAGCGTGGTACAGCACCGCCAGGTTGTGGGTGGTGGTCTGGCGAGCGCTGTGAGCCGCTTCGACTTTCAGCCAGAGTTGCAGAGCTTCCGCCGTGCGGTTGCGCGACAGGGCCTCGAGTCCGGCATCTGCGGATTCGCCGTCAGCGCATGGCCAGAACCAGAACAGCTCATCGATAAGCCGTGACTCCGGGTTCAGGAGCCGCTGCGTGGCCTCGCGCATGGCGAATTCATCAGGGCGCGGGTCGAGCGGCAGGTATGCTTCCCCGCTGGAGGAGGAGTGCACCGAGCAACCCAGCTTGTGCGCCACCTGCAGTCGCTTTTCGCGTTGCGTGATCTCGCGGGCCGACGTCGTCACGGGGAGGCCGAGCACCCGGAAGCCGTTGCGGCGGTACAGGTCGGGCGTCGCAGCCGCGACGAGAACCGGGCAACTCGCGTCGGCGCCTCGCCTTTCAATTGCGATAGCCTCCGGTCGCCCGGACCTGTCCGTGTCGGGGTCCCGCGGACGGGCGGGACCACTCGGGGCAGGCGCGGCGCTTTCGTGGGAGACCGCGGGAATGTGGTCAACCTCGCATCCGCAATGCCCACACCGGCGCCCGTCCCACTTGTAAGTGAAACCGCAGCGTGGGCAGGCGCCGGCGCGTCGCTCCGTCCGGGTCTTCAAGTGAGCTCCTCCCGGTGTGCTGCCGACTCCACCGCCTCGCGACGACACGACGGGTGACGAAGCGGCGCCTCGACGCCGTCACCACCGGCGTGCACCGGTCTTCCGCAGGTGCTGCACTTGCGTTGGAGCATTCGCAGAGTCTCGCGGTTCGGGCCTCGCGCTTCTCGAACCTCTTCGTTCGCCGCCGCGTTCACAGACACCCGGCGTGCCCGGTATTATGCCGAACGCCCCGAATCCATGCGGGAAGCGAGAGATTTTTTCTCGATTGCCGCTTGGATGACAGCTACCTCCAGACACCTACATGCAGACACCGCGGCGCCACAGCTTGAGCCGCGACTCGTAGCGGCTCCGGAGATCCGCATCCTGGGCGATCGCCTCCTCCATGAGGTCGGCCGCCATCACCAGCTTGCCAGGATCCTCTGCAAGCCTCATGGCCTCCGCGACCGTCCGTGCAACGTCACGCGGATTCGGTATCGTGTGTTCACCCAGAGCAGACTTGGAGGTCGTCGATTCGGCCGAGTCGCTCAGCGGCAGGCTCTCCGACAGTCCGCGCGGCTTCCATCGACGCAAGTCATCGAGCAACTCACCGGCGTCGCGGTATCGATCGGCAGGCTTGTTGGCCAGGCAACGAGACAGAACCGCATCCAGGGCGTGGTCCACCTGGATGTTGTAGACGCTCGGGGGGCGCACCGGCCGTAGGAACCGAGCGGAGTCGAGGACGTCGGTATCCGCGTTGCAAGGGTACGGAAGTACGTCCGTCAGCAGCAGATAGAGCGTCGTACCCAGCGCCCAGACGTCGGCCGCCGGAGAGTCCATGTTGTCGAGACTCTCCGGCGGCTTGAACCCGAACGTACCCCGCGCGCTGGCCAGCAACGTCAGCGGGTTGACGCGCTTGGCCAAACCGAAGTCGCTCACCCGCACTCGCAGACCGTTCCCGTCGTAGCCGACCAGGACGTTCTGCGGCTTCAGGTCGCGGTGGACGATCGGCGGCTCCTCCCGATGGGCGACGGCGAGACCGTCGCAGACCTGCCGCATGATCTCCACGGCCTCGGTAACCGGCATCAGCCTCTGCCGATAGCTCCTCCAGTAGTGCTCAAGGCTCCCGCCCGAGACATACTCCATCGTGAAGTAGCCCAGCGCCCGGCCTCCGGCTTCGAACGTGTTCGCGTCGAAGACACGGACGATGTTCGGGTGGCCCATGCGCGACAGCAGCGCCGGCTCCCCGAGCAGGTCTTCGATCTCGGCGAGCGTCATCCCGAACTGCTTGAACACCTTCATCGCCTGTCTCCCGAGGAAGCGGTGTCGCACTCGGTAGACCTCGGCGAAGGCGCCCTCGCCGAGCAGCCGTTCGACGACGTAGGTGCCCTTAATCTCCTGGTCGATCTCCAACAGCGGCATCGAACGCGTGCTCCTCCGGCTGGTTCTGGCCTGACGTAGCCGGCCTGGGCTGCAGCTCCGAACATGCCCCTCGCGACGATCGGGGGTGGTCGCCACGATTCGAACCGGGTTCGCGCCACCGGAACCGATGCCCGCTTCGAGGTTGTGACGAGCAGGAAGTCTGGTGCCCAACTCGGCTTCCCGCAACCGGCCGGGCGACTCCGCGCGATGGCGTCTGCGTCGCCCAGCTCGCGTCACATTCGTGCACCGGCCCTCCGCACGCCGAGGTCACTCGACACGATGGGACCTGCGACGCAAGAATCCCCCGCGCGGCAGCTCACGACCACTCGGCGCGCAGCCGCAACGCGTCGGCGTGGGCCGGCGCGAGCCGAAGCGCCCGCACGAGCGCTTCGAGCGCTTCGTCCGTGCGACCGCGGTGACGCGCGACGATCGCGGCGAGCACGTGGAAGTCGGCGTCGCCATCGAACCGCGGGGCGAGCTCGCGCAGCGTGCCGAGCGCTCGGTCGGCGTCCTGCTCGGCGGTCCAGACCTGCTCGAGCAGACTCAGTGCGCTGCGCACGAGCGGCTCCGCCGGTCGCAGTCGACCGAGCGCCGCGAGGATCTCCGCGTTGGCGGCGGCGTAGCGGTGCGCGGCGAGCTCGCGGGCCGCCGCCTCGATACCGGCACGGGCGGCGTGCAGGCGGAGCTGCTCGCGGAGCACCGCGATCCACTCGCGCTCCGCGATCCGCCGCTCGATGCGAGCGAGCATCTCCTCGGCGGCCGCCGGGCCGTCGCGGTCGAAGGTCGCGCGCACCTGCCTGGACAGCGCCGCGGCCGCGCAGTCCTCCGCGGCCGCGAGGTGCTCTTCCGCGTCCCGGTCGGGCAGCTCGCGGCGGACGGCCGCGCGCAGCTCGTCCGCGACGTCGCGCTCGCCTTCGACGACCGCCTTGACGAGCAGCGCGAGCTCGAACACGGTCCGGTGCGCAGGGGCGGCCGCGGCGATCCGCGCCGCGAAGATCGCGCGCGCCGCGGCGAACGGGAACGACGCCTCGTCGTACGGCAGGACCGTGGGGTCGAACGCGCGGCGCAGGCGGAACGTGACGGTGGTGCCGTGGTCGACCGCCTCGACCTCCTCCCACAGGTCCGGACGGCCGTCGAACACCAGCGGGATGAAGTAGGTGGGCGCGTGGCGGAAGTCCTGCAACACGACGCGGGACACCCCGGGCTCGAGGCAGGGCGCGAACACGCGCAGGATCTCGTTCAGGAGCTCCCAGCTCTTGGCGGCATCCACGAACAGCAGCTCGATCGGCTCGCCGCTCCACTCGGCGCGCGTCAGGTCCATCTGGCGCACGTCGATCAGGTCGCGGTACGCGGCGGTCTGCTCCCGGAACAGCGGCATGAAGTCGGCGCCATCGGGCAGCTCGACGTCGCAGTAGCCGGGCATGTACGACCGCGACCACGAGAACAGGTCCCGGCAGTGCACCTTCCCGGGCCGGCCGCTGCGCCGCAGTCCTTCGGCGAGCGCGGTGCTACTGCCGCCGAGCCAGGGCCCGAGGTCGACGACCGCTCCGCCGCCCTGGCACGCGACCGCGGTGGTCCAGATCAGGTAGCGCCGCTCCTCGGCCGTCAGCATCGCGGGAACCCGCGCGACTTCGGGCGGAACGTCGATTCGCTGCCAGGGCTTCGGATCGGTGCTCATCGGGCTGGGTGCTCGCTCGGCGGGTCGTCTCAATCGAACAGCGCCGCCGACGCGACGACCTCCGGCCCCGCCTCGGTCATGCGCGCATGGCGCGACGGATAGAGGGCGGCCGCCCCCAGAGCGCCGTCCTTGCGCACCGCGTAGAAGTTGACCTGGAACGCGGGCCGACCACGATCGTCGAGCAGGCGCGAGGACTTCGTGAAGCGGACGACGTCGCGCAGCGCGGCGAGGCACGCGTCGGTCGGCAACATACCGTCGCGCATGTAGCCCACCACGCGGTGCGCACCGTTCGTGACGATCACGGCCTCGCCGCGGCCGGTCGAGCCGGCCACGCCGACCTCGTTGTCGACGTAGTTGCCGCAGCCGAGCAATGGCGAGTCGCCGACGCGGCCCGGGATCTTGAAGGCGAGCCCCGACGTCGAGGTCGCGCCGCCGCAATCGCCGTTCGCGTCGACCGCGCCGACGTGGATCGTGCCGGTCTGCCGCACGTACTCGGTGCCGAACGCTCCGTTCTCCTCGGGCGAGACCCAGTCGTCGTCCTTGCTGTGGCTCTCGACCCAGCGCAGCCATTCGCGACGCGCCCGGTCGGTCAGCAGCTCTTCCTCACGGAAGCCGTGCATCTTCGCGAAGCGCAACGCCCCGTCGCCGACCAGCAAGACGTGGTCGGTGTGCCGCATGACCTTCAGCGCGACCTGCGACGGGTTCTTGATGTTGCGCAGCGCGGCGACCGCGCCGGCGAGCCCGGAGCGACCGTCCATCACGCACGCGTCGAGCGTCACGACCCCGTCGGCGTCCGGCAATCCGCCGTAGCCCACGCTGGTGTCCTGCGGGTCGTTCTCGACCGGCTCGATGCCGAGCACCGCGGCGTCGACCGGCGGCACGCCCTCGAGCATCTTCCGCACGGCGATCTCGACCGCGCGCCGCCCGTTCGGGCTCGACACCGCGACCGGATGCCGCTGCCGCCGCCGCGGCGGCACGTGGAAGGCCGCCGCACCCGCGACGGTCGAGACGAGGAACGAGCGCCGCGACACCGACTGCACCATGCCGCGCATGGTAGCTTCCGATCCGTACCGCGTACGAATCGGAAGTCAGGCGGCCTGCGGCGGGACTACAGGTAGCGGCCGATGATCGGGGCGAGGCGCCGCCTGGCGTCCTCGCTGATCGCCTCGCGGTGCGTGAGGATCGCGTGCTCCATGACGCCCTCGCACGTGATGCGCTCCTCGTGCGCTGCCAGCTGCCGGCAGGTCTCCGCGACGACGGACCTGGCGGTCTCCACGTTGGCCTTCAGCACCGTGACGACGTCGGCGACGTTGACGTCCGCCTCGTGCTCGTGCCAGCAGTCGTAGTCGGTCGCCAACGCGATGGTCGCATAGGCGATCTCGGCCTCGCGCGCGAGCTTCGCCTCCTGCAGGTTCGTCATGCCGATCACGTCGACGCCCCACGAGCGGTACAGGAACGACTCCGCGCGGGTCGAGAACGCCGGCCCCTCCATGCACAGGTAGGTGCCGCCGTCGTGCACCTGCGCCCCCACCTTGCGCGCCGCGGCGAGCGCGAGCCGGCGCAGCGGTTCCCAGATCGGGTCGGCGAAGTGCACGTGGGCGACGCAGCCGTCGCCGAAGAACGTCGACTCGTGCGCGCGCGCGCGCGTGCGGTCGATGAACTGGTCCACCAATACCAGGTGCCCGGGCACGATGTGCTCGCGCATGCTGCCGACCGCCGAGATGCCGAGCACGCACTCCATGCCGAGCTGCTTCAGCGCGCAGAGGTTCGCGCGGAACGGCAGCTCGCTCGGCGACAGCCGGTGGCCACGGCCGTGCCGCGGCAGGAACGCGACGCGGACGCCGTGCAGGTGGCCGGTGACGATCACGTCGGACGGCCGCCCGAACGGCGTGTCGACGACGTGCTCCTCGACGTCGGTGAGACCGGGCAGGTCGTACAGACCCGACCCGCCGATGATGCCCAGGGTCTTCTCGCTCATGCGCGGTCCTCGAAGCGCCGCGGCGGCACGGGGCGCCGGCCGCGGGGTCGCACCGGCTGCTCCTGCGCAGCGAGGTGCTTGATCAACATCGTGGCGTAGGCGCCGCGCGGCAAGCCGAACTCGAGCGTCAAGCGCGTGCGGCCGCGCTCGCGCTCGTCGGGCTCGGGCTCCGACGCGCGCAGCTCGCGCGGCTGCACCACCAGCGCCCGCGGCTCCTCGCGCAGCACCATGCCCTGGATCGCGTTCGCCTCGAAGTCCTCGCGCGTCAGGCCGGCGTCGCGCAGCACCTGGTCGGTCGCGACGCGGAACGCGCGGTCGCCGCCGTCGCCAGCGGGCCCGAACAGCGGGGTCCGCAGGTCGCGGAGCAGGCCGGCGACCGACGTCGTCAGCTTGCGCCACGACACGTAGCTCCCGGCGAGCGTCGACACGATGATCCGCGCGTACGGCGGCAGCTCACGCTTGAGCAGCAGATCGACCGCGCGGTTCCAAAGGAACGACTGGTAGGCGTAGGCGTGGATCAGCGTCTGCCGAGTCGGCAGGAGTGCGAGCGCGCCACGGAAGTCCTCGGGCTGCAGCCGTAGATGCTGGAACAGCCGCTGCCAGACCGGCCCGCGCGCGATCGCGCCGCAGCGCTCCCAATCACCCCAGTGCTTCGCCAGCAGGCGCTTCAGCTTGACGTCGCCGGTGATCGCCTTCTCCGACGGTCGCGCGACGAGCCCGCGCAATGCGGCTTCGAACCGCCCGCGCAGCACGTCCTTCATCACGAAGCCCTGGCCGTGCCGCAATGCGCCGAAGCGCTGGTCGTCGAAGTAGTTGGCGAAGCCGGCGCGGGCGGTGCGCTCCGCCTGCGCGGCGAGCTCCTCGGCCTCGCGGCGGTCGAGGTCGCGCAGCACGATGGAGAATTCGTTGCCACGACTCAGCTTGCTGGTGATCGGCTCGGCCGACCGACCGACGAAGCGCACGCGCACGCCGCGGCCGCGGAAGTCGACCCGCTGCCCCTCGATGCTGATCCACTGCTCGGTCACGCCCTGCCGGTCCTTCAGTCCGGCGAACGCGATCTTCGCACGGTCGACGCGCGCCTGCTCCGCGACGATCGCGATGGCCTCGAGCGTGTCGAGCTTCGACTTCTGCAGCTTGTGCACGAAGTACGGACCGCCGCGGTCGGGCACGAAGTCGAGCACCTCGCGGACGCGGAAGTCCTCCGGCAGCAGCTTGAGCTTCATGGTTCGCCCCCTCCGCGCTGTCGCGCGAAATGCCGCAGCTTGTCGAGCGCGAGCTGCAGGTCGGCGGGCAGCGGGCAATCCACTGCCAGCACGTCGATCGCGCTGCCCGGCGGACACGGGATCTCGATCCGGCTCGCGTGCAGGAACATCCGCGCGAGCAGCGGCGCCTCGAGCGTCCCGAAGCGTGCCTTGTAGCCGGGCTTGATCGCCGACAGCAGCAGCGGTCCCTTCGCACCGTAGTCGACGTCCGCGACGATCGGGTGGCCCGCGCTGCGCAGGTGGACGCGGATCTGGTGCCCGCGCCCGGTCCGCGGCCTCACGCGCAGCAGCGTGTGCGCGCGGAACCGCTCGAGCACCTCGACCTCGGTGTGGGCGCTGCGCGCGCCTTTGGTGCCCTCGCGGACGACGCGCACCTTGCCGGGCCGACGTCGGTCGGGACCGAGGTGCTTGCGGACCTCGAACGCGTCGCGCCCGACGACGCCCTCGACGAGCGCGAGGTACTCCTTCCTCACACGGCCCTCGCGGAACTGCAGGTCGAGCCAGCGCGCGGCATCCAGGTCGCGGGCGAGCGCGAGGCAGCCCGAGGTGTCGCGATCGAGGCGGTGGGCGACGCGCAGGTCCTCACCGGGTCGCAGCGCGCACAGCATGCCGTGCACGCCCTTCGACTTGCCGGCCCGGTCGGCGAGGGTCGGCACGCCGGGCGGTTTGTCGACGACGAGGCAGAAGTCGGCCTCCGCGAGCACCGCGGGCAACCGCTCGACTGCCGGTCCCGCCGCCGCACCGTCGGAGCGCGGCGACCACGCCGGCGGCGCGGTCTGGCCCGCGGGCAGCGCGAGTTCGACGAGATCCCCGCTGAACAGCTTCTGGCGCAGCTCGGCCGGCATCCGGTTGACGGTCACGCGGCCGTCGGCGACCAGCCGGCGCAGCGCGCGGCGGTCCGCCTGCGGCCAGGTCCGCTCGAGGAAGTCCTGCAGGCGGATCCCACCCAGCTCCTCGTCGACGATCCGCGCCTCGGCGCCGGTCTCGCCACTGTCCGCTCGGCGATCGTGCTTCAACAGCCCGGCTGGTGTAGCGGATCGCCGCGCCGCACACCACCGCGCGCGGTCCATTCGTGGCGGTGACCCACGGCCAGCACGACTCGACCGGTACAAAGGGCCGCCCGACGCCACCCGCAGGCGGCGCCGGGCGGTGCACATTCACCCCCGAGGTGCTCCCCCGACGCCGGGCCGACGATCGGTTCGCTCGCTCGACCGTCCGCCTGCCCGGCGCCGGGTGCCCCGGTCGGCGACCGGAGCGTCTCGCTCTGCCACACATTCCTCTCGCACGCGACCGCGGCGGCGCGTCAGGTCCGCGCCGCTTCGATCGCGCACCACTGGCTTGGCAATGCGCGTGCCAGCTGCCGGTCCGCCGCCCCGCCCCGGCGCTGCAGCGCGGTGCGCCGACGCTCGAGGTCGTGCTCGTCGACGTAGGCAGCCCCGGCGACTCACCGCAGCGGCTCGCTGCCCACCTCCCGTCCGTCCGCTGCGAACGGCTGCCGCGGAACGTCCGCTTCGCCGCGGAGGTGTGCCACCGCGGCGCGCGTGCACGGCGCGCTGCCGCCGGTGCTGAACGACGACGCCGTGCCGGAACCGTGGGCGGTCGCGGCGCTCGTCGCGGTGTGGCGGGACGAGAAAGGTGCGGGACTCGTCGGCGCGGCGGCGGAACGTGTGCGCCCGCGCCAACGGATCGCCGTCACCCCCGGCGAGGATCCGACGACCTCGGACGGTCGCGCGCGCATCGAGGCACGGCTCGCCGCAACGGCTCCCGCCCCGCCGCCGTCCCCGTCGACTCGCTGACCGGCCTGTGCCGGCCGGCGAGTCGCGCGCGGCAGCGACGCGGTCGTCGGGGCGCGGCGCGACACCCCGTCGGGCACCAGGAAATCCGCCGGCGCGACCGGCGGTCCGGCGCCCGCCGGACAACCACGCGCGACCGGGTGGTCGGACGGTCCGATCACCGGGCAGGAGCCGGTCCGAGTCTGGCAGGGGGCCCGGCTCCTGCCCTCCATTCTCCCTCGCCACGCGCGCTGTCCGCCGGGCGGTGCCCTGCGCCGCGCGCGGAGCTACACTGGGGTCCACTTCACGCCGACGCCGCCGGTCATGCTCGCCGACCTCCTGCTGCTCGCCTCCGTCGCCCTCGCCCCGGCGCCCCAGAGCCCACCGGCGAGCGAGACCCCGGCGCTACGCCTCGCGTTCCCGGCCGAGCCGACCGCCGCCTCGTTCGCGCCGTTCGTCGATGTGGCCGGCGTGCCGACGGCACAGGCGATCCGCGCCGCCGGCGCCGATTGCGACCTGGACGGCGACGGCAACGCCGACGCCTGGTTCGTCGCCGCCGACGGACGGCTCTCCGTGTTGCTGGCGCAGACCGCCGAGCTCGGTCGCTTCGGACCGACACCGCGCGTGATCCCGGGTGGGTTCGCCGACGCCACGGCGTGGCACGTCGGCAGCGCCGGCGCCGCGCGCTGGCTGGTCGCCGTCGATCCCGCGCAGCCGTTCCTGTGGGCGGTCGACCTGACGGTCGGGCCGGGCCAGGACCCGCGGCAGGGCACCGTCGCCGCGCAGCCGACGGCATTGCTGCTCGGCACCGACATGGTGGAGATCGCGAGCGCCGATGCGGACCACGACGGCGACGACGATCTGGTGGTCCTCCGCGAGCAGCGTCAGGGCAGCACCGTCGTCGGCGCGCTCGTCGATTGCCTCGTGTTCACGCGCGATCCACTGCTCGGCTGGCAGCACGCGCGCACCTGGTCGATCAACCTGCCGGTGCCGTGCGCCGGCCTCGCCGCCGGCGACCTCGACGGTGACGGCGCGACCGACTGGGCGGTCGGCGTCCCCGGCTATGGCGTCATCGCGTTCGCCGAGGGCCAGGGCGGCGGCGCCCGCTTCCTCGGCGGCGTGCCGCTCGGCGGCCTGCCGTTGCGCGACCTGTGCATCGCCGACGCGACCGGCGACGGCCGCGACGATCTCGTCATCGCCCTCGACGCCGGCGTGCTGATCGGCGCCCGCGGCGCCGCGGGCTTCGCGCTGACCGCGCTGGTGTCGCCCGCGGGCACCGGTGCACTCGCGACCGCGCTGGTGCTCGACGCCGACGGCCAGGACGGCCGCCCCGACGTCGTCGCGATCCCGCGCGACCTGCAACAGCTCGCCGTCCACCGCGGCGATCCGACCGCTCCGTTCGGCTTCGCGACGCCCTGGCCGCTGCCGATCCCCGCCAATGCGGGCGCCCCGTATGCGTCCGGCGGCAGCTCGCTCGGCACCGCGGCGGCGGTCGCCGACGTCGACAACGACGGCGACCTCGATCTGCTGGTGCAGGCGCCGAGCGCCGACCGCTGGGTCACGCTCGCCGGGGCGACCGCCGACCTCGCGCCCGCGTTCGTCCATCTCGCGCCCGCAGCACCACAGGCGCCGAGCGGCTTCCAACGGCACGAGCTGACGGTCCAGCTGCCCACCGGCCTGCTGGCGCAGGGTGTCGACACCGTCGAGGTCGCGGCGTTGATCGAGAAGGCGCAGCCGGTCGGCGAGGACTTCGAGTTCTGGTCGCGCACCGTGCTCCCGGTCGACCCGCAGACCGGCACCGTGACGCTCCCGATCGAGATCATGATGGACCCGGCCAACGTCGCCTGGATGCGCGTCGCCGGCTTCACGTCCTGGCTCGGCGCGATGACCACCGGCGGCGACACGATCCTGACGATCCACGCCAAGCAGGGCCCGAAGCGCTTCGCCTCCGTCGTGCTGCGCTGGGACGGCGACCAGGGCCCCAATGGCTCGGCGGTCGGCGTGCGCTGGCGCGTCGTCGCAGCCCCGCCCTTGCCGAAGGCGGACGCCGACCTGCTGCCCTGGGATTGAGCACCCGCGGCGGTCGCACCCGGCGCGGCGAACGACCCGACGCTCGCTGAACGAAGCCGACATACGATCGTTGGCGACTTCGAGTCAGGCCCCGAAAGCGAGCGCGGGTGGTGGCGGTGCCTCGGAACAACGGTCACGTTCGCAATCGCCCGCTGTCTCTGCAGAGGCAACGAGGCTCGCTCCCGGCTACCGCGGCTGCCGGAAGTCGCGAGCCACCCGTCACGACCGAAGCGGTCTCGCTCGTGGCGGCCGGATGATCCCGCACGACTCGACGGGAAGCGGGCTCCGACAGCTCGACCAGGGCGCTGGATGACACTCGACCGACCGCTGGTCCCCACGCCGCTCGACGCGACGTCGCTGGAGTATGGGACGATCGGCGCACGACCTCGACGCATCCATTGTCGACTCGCGGAGCCCTGCTGGTCGCGCTACAAAGGAGGTCCCATGCGGCGACCGCCGGTGGCACAACCCTCACCCATGCACAACGAATCGCCTTGTGCGCGTTCAGTCCCCTGGTCCCTCACGCTGGCCATCCTGCTCGCCGGCTGCGGCGGTGGTGGTGGTGGCGCGCCGACAGGCGCTCGGCTCTCCGGCACGTTGCAGGTGCCGGTGGTGGCGCCGTCGCGCCTGCCGCCACGGGCTCAGGTCGAGCGACCCATGGTGCCCGGCCAGGTGCTGGTCTGGCTCGATGACCCGACCGATCTGCCTGACCTGACCAGCCGCGGCCTCGACCTTCTGCACGCCTCCGGTGGCCCGATCGCGATCTACCGACCGCGCTCCACGTATCGGTTGCGGACACTCGCCGAAGGCGCCCGCCTCGAGGACAGCAGTGAGTATGCGACCTGCGTCGCGGCCGCCAGCCTGGAGGACGTCGCGGGCATCCGCTGCGCCAATCCGAACTACGTCTACCAGCGCCTGACCACACCGAACGACACGCACTTCGGGAAGCAGTGGCACTACCCCCTGATCAACCTGCCGCAGGCGTGGGACCTGACCCAGGGCTCGGCCAACGTGATCGTTGCCGTGATCGACACCGGCATCGTCTCGGCCCATCCGGAGTTCCAGGGCCGCCTGGTCGCCGGCTTCGACATGATCTCGGATCCGCAGATGGCGGGTGACGGCGATGGCCGCGATGCCAACCCTGAGGATCCCGGCGACGGCGTCGGCACCGGCCAGCCGAGCAGCTTCCACGGCACCCACGTTGCCGGGACCATCGGCGCGAACGGGAACGACGGTCAGGGCGTCGCCGGCATCGATTGGAATTGCAAGCTGATGCCGGTCCGCGTGCTCGGCCGCGGCGGTGGCGCCACCGCCGACATCGCCGATGGCATCCTGTTCGCCGCCGGACTCGCCAATGGCAGCAACCGGTTGCCGGCCCGGCGCGCCGACATCATCAATCTGAGCCTCGGGGGCCCTGGCACCGATCCGGTGCTGGAGCAGGCCTGCAACGCTGCCGCCGCCGCCGGCGTGCTGCTGGTCGCCGCCGCCGGCAACGACGATTCGGCCGAGCCGAATGCGCCCGCCGCGTTCGCGTCGGTGCTGTCGGTCGGCGCCGTGGACCTGTTGCGCGCGCGGGCACCGTACTCGAATTTCCACTCCAGCATCGACCTGTGGGCTCCCGGCGGCGACATGACCGTCGATCGCAACGGTGACGGCTTCGCCGACGGCGTGTTGTCGTGCATGGCCGACGAGCAAGGCCAGCACTTCTTCACCTTCGAGAACGGCACGTCCATGGCGTCCCCGCACGTCGCCGGCGTCGCCGCGCTGGTCAAGGCAAGGAACCCGGCCCTCACCGCACCACAGATCCGCAACTTGCTGCTGGGCACGGCGACGCCCGTGACCGGCCTACCCAATCAGGGTGTGCTGGTCGACGCGCTGGCGGCCGTGATCCAGGCGAGCAGCCCGCCGACCGCGCCGATCCTGGTGGCGCGGCCAACCGCGGTCGACTTCGGTTCGAGCCGCACGCAGGACACCATCGCCCTGAGCAACGCCGGTGCCGGCGCCCTGACGTTCGTAAGCGCCAGCGTCGACCCCGCGGCACCCTGGCTGCAGGGCGGCGCGATCGCCGCCACCGGCGGCAACATCAGTCACGACCGCTTCGCGCTACAGGCCGATCGCACGGGCCTGCCCGACGGAGTCGGCCAGACCCGCCTGACTCTCGCGTTCACCGACGGGGTGCAGCAGCTCACCGCCGAGATCGACGTCCGGGTACAGGTCGGCGGCGACCGACAGAGCCAGGACACCGTGTTCGTGTTGCTCGTCGACGCCGACAGCTTCGCGACCGAGGCGCAGGTCGAGACCGACGCCAGTATCGACTTCCAATACGCGTTCGGCAGCGCTCCGCCCGGCACCTACCTGCTGGTGGCCGGCACCGACCGCGACGGGGACGACGAGCTCGGCGACGAGGGCGAGCTGTTCGGAGTCTTCCCGAGCCTCGACACACCGCTGCTGCTGGAGGTCACCGCAGGCGAGACCATCGGCAACCTCGACTTCGCCCTGCGCGAGCTCATCGTGATCAGCTCGCAGCGACCCGGCAGCCTGCCGTCACGAGTTCGGAGGCTGCACTGACATGCGCGTGCTGCGCTCACTGCTGCCGCTCCTGCTGTGCGCGTGCGAAGCGATGGCACCGGACGAGCAGGAGATCCCCGACTGGTCCGGCCCACCCGTGCACGCCACCTGGCAGCCGGATGGCAGCATCGCCGTGGCGCTGACCGCGCCGACTGCCAGCCACACGCTCGACGTCGTCGGCGTCGACGTGGTGGGTGACACCGCCGCGGTGCACCTCGACCACCAGCGCCCCGGCAGCGCCTTCGTCGCGCAGGTGGTCACCGAAGTCACCGCCACCGTGCCGAAAGAGCGCCTGCAGCAGGCGACGGCTGCGCGCATCCTCATCTCCACGCGCGAGCGGGGCGCCGCGCCCGGACCGCCGCAATTGTCGGTCGTGCTGCATCGGCAATAGCGCGGTTCGCGCTCGGCAGGTCGATGCCACCGCGACATGTCGCACTCCGTGGCGATCCTCGGGGAGGCGGCGTGGAAGCCGAACGCACAGCGGCCGAGCAGGCGAGTCGTGCGCAGCGCTCGCGGCGACCAGCGTCAGCGCCACGCGCGGGGAGGTCCAGAGCGCCCGGATCTTCAACCGGCCGCGACGGCCGGCACTCGTCACCAGCGACGCGCTCGGCTGGCGGGCGCGGCTCGACCAGACGCCGGAGCCCGCAACATCGTCGGAGTCTCGATAGTCGTCGCGGCCCAGGCTGGGGATGGCACCGGCAGTCTCGCCCCGTGGACCTGCGCCGTCGTTCGGCAGCAGCCGAGGCTCCGCGCCGGTGATGCCCGCCGGCGCCGGGGCCCGGTGGTCCGCGAAGCGGCCGCTACCGTCGACGCGCAGCTCCCCGCGCGTCTGGCGGCACGCACCGGCCCCGGCCTCACCGCCTCGGGACCCGCGATCGGGAGTTCCTCACCTGCCGAATGTCGGCACGACCGACGGCCGGATCACGATCCCGCGCTGCCCGGCGGTCGCGTTGCATCGCGATGGCGGAGCCCGCGCGCGCGCCAGACGACGAGCGCGAGCAGACCGCCCGCCAGGCCGAGGCCGAGCGACCACCACGGCAGCTCGGCCTCGCCTGCCGCGGCGACCGGCGCATAGGCGGCGAAGCCGGCCCAGTAGTACGGGTGCTCGTATTGCGGCGCCGCCGCCAGCGCGTCGCGCGCGCGCCGCATGGCCTCCGCCTCCTCGCAGCCGGCGGCGCGGAAATGGTGGAACTGGCCGAGCAGGTCGGCGGTCGCCTGCTGATTGACGGGCCACAGCGATGCGACGGCGCCGCGCCCACCGGCGGCACACGGCCAGCCCACCAATGCGAGCTCGCCCTCGCCGCTGCGCTCCTCGCCCGACGCGGTCGAGCAGGCGCTGAGCACGACGAACGCGCCGCGTAGATCGAGTGAGCAGAGCGCCGGCAACGCGGCCGGGCCGTCGGCGAGCACCAGCAGCGACGCGGTCGGCACGCGGCGGTCCTCGACAGCGTGCGTGCTGACGTGCACGAGGTCGAACGGGCCGCTCTTCAACAGCGCGTCGAGCCCGGCGAGCGTCGCGGCAGCTGCGGACAGCCGCGTGACCCGCCCGGGATAGGCCTGCTCGACGAGCTCGGCCTCGCGCTCCGCGAAGCGCAGCGGCGCGAGCCCGAGGCTCTGCTCGGTCGCCGGATCGCGTACCGAGTCCACCAGCGCGACGCCGCTGCCCGCGCCGTGCCGGGCGAGCAGCCGCGCACGCACCGACAGCGACGGTGCCCGCTCGACCGCGACGACGCGGCCGAGCGCGGTCGCGGCCGGGCGCTCCGGATCGAGCGGCAGCGCTTCGACAGGGAGTCCACCCAGGCTCGCGGAGGTCAGCGCGACGACGCGCGTCGACGCGCGGACCCGGTCGCGCAGCGGCGGCGGCAGGAAGCGCGCAGCGGCGACCGCCAAGGCCGGCCACGGCGACCCGTCCGCGGCCGCCGCCGGCGGCGACTCGACCGCCTGGCGCGCCGCGCCGAGTTCCGCGAGCGCGACGTCCCGCGCACCGAGCACCGCGACTCCGCCGGCATCGCCCGGCCCGCGCCACAGCGCGAACACCTCCGTCGCGCCCGCCCACCAGACGACCACGGCCGCGGCCGGCGCGGCGTCGAGCTGGGCGGTGATCGCGGCGGCGGCGAGCGGCTCGACCCGGGCGACGACCTCGCTGCCCGAGCGACGCCGCGCGGCCTCGAGGCGCTCGCGCCGCGCGTCGAGGCCGAGCGCGCGCGTGTCGAGGACCAGGGCGACGACCGCCTGGGCGACCTCGGGATTCCGCTGCGGCGCGCGCTCGGTCCAGTCGAGCAGCGTGCGCGCCAACCCGACCTCGACCGCCGCGAACGCCTCGGTGACCGGCACGCGCCCGACGGTGGCGAGCCGCAGCACGCCGTCGACCGCGGCGAGCTGGCCGTCCGCGAGCCAGAAGCCGCCGAACAGGTCCGCCGCCAGCGCGCCGCGGGTGGTGTCGACGCGCGCCAGCGACTCACGGAAGCGCAGGAGCGCGCGGTCCGGGTCACCGCGCAGCTCGGCGAGCTCGCCGAGCCTCGCGAGCACCTGCACCTCCTCCGTCGCCGCGTGCGGTCCGCCGCCGAACGACGCGAGCGCCGCCTCGTAGTGCTGCTGCGCGCCCGCGAGCCGCTCCGCCACGCGGTCGACGCGGTAGGCCGCCACCTCGCAATCGCCGAGCGAGCGCTGTGCGACGCCGCGGTCCAACCCCTCGCGCGCGTGCTGGAGCACGTCGAGGTAGGCGACGCGCGCCTCGTCGATGCGTCCCGCGCGCTCGCAGACCTCGCCGAGCAGCTGCCCACCCTCGACATGCCGCCCCTGCCGCACGAGCGCGCGCGCGGCACGCTCGGCGAGCTCGAGGTCGCCGCGACGCAATGCGACGACGCCGCGCGGATAGCGCTGCAGCTCCTCGGGCAGCGCGCGCAGGTAGACCTCGGCCCGCTCGAGGTCCGACCGCACGAGGCACTCCCAGGCGAGCCGTGCGACGGCTTTCGTTCGCCACGGGTCGTCGACCGGCAGCGTGCGGATCGCGTCGTCGACGGCGTCCTGGAGCAGGCGCATGCCGTCGCGGTCACGGCTCTGCTGCAATGCGAGCTCGGTGCGCACGAGCGCCAATGGCAATGCGAGCCACGGCGCGTCCTCGAGCGCGCGCCCCGATTCGAGGTACTCCGCTTCCTCGGCGAGCAATCGCACGAAGCGGTCCGCCGGCAGACACTGCTCGAGCAGCACGAGCGCCGTCGCCCGGTAGCCGCCGCGGCGGCTCGCCGCCCACACGCCGTTCGCCCGCGCCTCGGCGAGGGCCGGCAGCAGCACGTCGGCGGCGCGCTGCAGCTCGCGCTCGCGCAGCAGCACGTCGGCCCGCCGCACGTCGATCCAGAACCGCGTCTGCCGCTGGCGCTCGTCGCTCAGCGGCGCGAGCAGGCCGCGCAGCCGCTCGAGCTCCGCGAGCAGCGCCGGGTAGCCGTCGAAGCCCTGCGCCGCGGGCGACTCGACGCCTCGGAACGCGCGCAGCAGCGCCGCACGCAGCTCCGCCTCGTCGGCCTGCGCCGGCAGCGCGACGGCCAGCAGCCACAGCCCCGCCAGCGCGAACCCCGCGCGGGCCGGTCCCACCGGGCCGGGCTGCGCCACCGCCATTCCGTCTCGCGCTGCTCCCAACGTCTGCTCCGCGCCGGGATCGTAGCCGAGCGCGCGCGGCCGGGCGCAGCCCGAGCGCCGGTCACTCGTCGATGCGCAGCGGCACCGGCCCCGACGTCGCGACCACGACGCCGGTCGCGTCGCGCGCGGCGACGCGCAGCCGTAGCGCCGCGCTCGCACCGGCGTCGGCCAGCGCGCCGCGCAGCGACTCGAGCTCGGCGACGCTCAGCTCCCAGCGCGCGGTCGCGGCCTGGGCAGCGGGCCGCTCGAGCAGCACCGCGAACGGACCGTCGCTGCGCGGCGCGAGTTCGAGCGCCGCGTCGTAGCGCACCGCACCGGGCACCGTGTCCCAGCGCAGCGCCGGCGCCGACCAGCGCAGCTCGCGCGGCACGTCGATGCGCGTCCGACCGCCGAGCACGGCGTCGTCCGGCCGGCCGCCGAGCAGGCCCGGAGCGGAGCGCCCGCCGGCGCCTGACGCGAGCCACAGCCCGACCGCGACGAGCGCGGCGGCCGCCACCGCCAACCAGCCGCGGCGGCGGCGGCGCGCGGCGGCGTGCGCGCGGAGCTGCGCCGCGAGGCCGGCGCTGCCGCGCGCCGCGGCGGCGCGCAGCGCATCGGCGCCGATGCCGGCGGCGAGGTCGGTCTCCTCGCCGAGGCATACCGCCGCCACCGCGCGCGCGGCGGCGAAGCGCTCGTGCAGGTCGTCGAGGCCCTGCAGCTCGGCCTCGCGCTCGGCGTCGCCAGCGGCCAGCTCGCGCAGACGTTGGCGCCCCGCCGCGTCGAGCAGGCGCCCCGCGTGCTCGCGCAGCAGCCCGCCGAACCCGTCATCCATCCGCTTCACCATGTCGTCACTCCCGCACGCGCGCCGGGCACCTCGCGCCGGTCACGCTCCACCTGTCACCGCCGGCGCCGAGCCGGCCTCGTCGATCGCCTCGTCCCGCTGGCGCAGGAGCCGCTGTAGCCGCGTCATCGCGCGGTAGCAGCGGTCCTTCACCGTGCTCGGCGCGATGCCCCGCTCGCGGGCGATGCGCTCGAAGCTCCAGTCGTGCAGGTGCCGCAGCTCGACGACCTCGCGCTCGTCGTCCGGCAGCTCCTGCAGCACCTCGTGCAGCGCGTCGAGCCGCTCGGCCCGCTGCACCTGCTCGCACGGCTCGTCGGCCGCGTCGGGCTGCGCGCGGGCCAGCGCATCGGCCTCCTCGCCGCCGCGCACCAGCCGGAGCCGGCTGGCGCGGCGGCGCGCTTCCGCGCGCAGGCAGTTGCGGCAGAACCCGAACGCCCAGCTCTCGAGCGAGGCGCCGCCGACGTAGTCGCGCAGCCGCGGCCACAGCGCCGCGTAGACCTGCTGCACGACGTCCTCGAGGACCTCCGTCGGCAGCCGGTAGCCGAGCGTGCGGTTCAGCTTGAAGACGAACCGCACGATGCAGCTCAGCCGCGCGAGCACCGCCTCGATCGCCGGGTCCGAGCCGGCGAGCGCCGCCCGCACCAGCGCGCTGTCGTCGCGCCCGGCGTACGGGTCGGCGGCTCGGCTCGGAACGGAGGCCATCGCTCGGAGATTGTCCGCGGCGGGCCCGGCCGCCGGCCGGATTTCGGGAATCGCGCGGTCGGCGACCTGCGCGCTTGCGGCGTCGGGGGCGCTGGCGCACCCTCAGCGGCCGCCAGCCCCGCTGCCGTGCCCGCACCGCCCATGCCCGACTGCCGGATCGTCGATGCTCCGCGCCTGCCGACCTACGACCTGGGCGCCCGGCACGTGTTCGCGCCCGACCGGCAGCTGCCGCTGTTCGACCTGCTGGAGACCGCCGGCCTCGTGACCGACGCCGAGCGCCTGCTGCCGCCGCCGGCGACCGACGCCGAGCTGACCACCGTGCACCGGTCGGCCTACGTCGAGCTGCTCAAGCGGCTCGACGATCCGAGCGACCGCGACGCACTGCGCCGCGCACCGCTCTACGGCATGGGCACGCTCGACAACCCGATCCGCCCCGGCCAGCACGCCGCTGCGGCCGCCGCCGCCGGCGGCTCGCTCGCGCTGGCCCGTGCGATCCAGCGCGGCGAGCTGCGCGCCGGCTTCAACCCGGCCGGCGGGCTGCACCACGCGATGCCGCAGGCGGCGAGCGGGTTCTGCATCTACAACGACTGTGCGCTGGCGATCGTCGCCGCACGGCAGCTCGGCGCCGAGCGCGTCGTCTACATCGACTTCGACGTCCACCACGGCGACGGCGTCGAGTTCACGTTCCGCGAGGACCCGAGCGTCCTGACGATCTCGTTCCACGAGACGCCGGAGGTGCGCTGGCCGAACACCGGCCTCGTCACCGACCGCGGTATCGGTGCCGGCGAGGGGTCGGCGATCGACGTGCCGTTCGCGTCGGGCACCTCCGACGCGAGCTGGCAGCGCGTCGTCGCGGCGGTGCTGCGCCCGGCGCTCGCGCGGTTCCGGCCCGACCTGATCGTCACGCAGCACGGCGCCGACCCGCACGTCACGGATCCGCTCGCCGACCTGAGCCTGACCACCGCATCGTTCGAGTTCGCGGCGCGGCTGGCGCGCGAGCTCGCCGAGCAGCACTGCGGCGGGCGCTGGCTGGCGACCGGTGGCGGCGGCTACCAGCCGGTCACCGTGCTCGCCCGCGCGTGGTCGATCGTCTGGTGCGTGCTGTCGGGCCGGCCGATCCCCGACGCGCTGCCGGCCGCCTGGTCGGCACGCTGGCGGGCGCGCGCGGGCACCGCGGCGCCGCCGGCGCGCTTCGCGGACGACCGTTACGAGGACCCGCGCGCCGCGCGCGCCGCCGCGCGCAACGAGCGGATGCTCGACGAGCTGCGCCGCGTGCACGGGCTGTGACCCGCGCCACCGGCTCCGCGCAGACCGCCATGGTCGACGTGTTCCACACCGACGGCTTCCCGCTCGACCTGCCGCCGGGCCACACGTTCCCGCAGCGCAAGTACGCGATGCTCCGCGAGGCGGTCGCCGCATTGCCGGAGGCGGCACACGTCCGCTTCGTCGTGCCGCCCGCCGCGACCGACGCCGAGCTGACGCTCGCGCACGACCCGGGCTACGTCGCCGCGGTCCGTGCCGGCACGCTCGACGGCGCGGCGCAGCGGCGCATCGGTTTCCCGTGGTCCGCGGCGATGGTCGAGCGCTCGCTGCGCTCGTGCGGTGCCACCGTCGCGGCGGCGCGCTCGGCGCTGCGCGACGGCATCGCGATCTACCTCGGCGGCGGAACGCACCACGCGTTCCGCGCGCACGGCGCTGGCTACTGCGTGTTCAACGACTGCGCGGTCGCAGCGCTCGCGCTGCTGCGCGACGCCGGGGTGCGCCGCATCGCGATCGTCGATCTCGACGTGCACCAGGGTGACGGCACCGCGGCGCTGCTCGCGGGGGTACCCGGCGCATTCACGTTCTCGATGCACGGCGCGCGCAACTTCCCGCGGGTCAAGGAGCGCAGCGACCTCGATGTCGAGCTGCCCGACGGCTGCGACGACCGCACCTACCTGCAGACGCTCGACATCGCGCTGGAACACGCCCTCGAGCGCGCAGCGCCCGAAGTCGTGTTCTACCTCGCCGGCGCCGACCCGCTCGCGGCCGACCGCCTCGGCCGACTGGCGCTGACGCCGGCCGGCCTCGCAGCGCGCGATCGCCGCGTGCTCGCCGCCTGCGCCGAGCGCCGCTGCCGCGTGATCGTGACGATGGCCGGCGGCTACGCCGAGGACATCGAGGCGACCGTGCGCGCGCAGACCGAGACGGTCCGCCTCGCGCTGCGCGCCAGTCCGTCGCTCGCACCGTCTTGATTCTCGTCGGCATCGGTGCGAGGGAGGCGACCGTCGCTCGACCCGCTCCGCCCACATGGTCCCGATCCCCGACGCCTGGCCACCCGATCTCGCGCAACCGGACTCGGATGCGCTGCCGTCGGCCCCGGTGTTCCCGCTGCCGGGAGTGTTCCTGTTCCCGGGGCAGCTGATGCCGCTGCACGTGTTCGAGCCGCGCTACCGGCAGATGATCGAGGACTCGCTCGACGGCCCCGGCCGTCTCGTGATCGGCACCGTGCTCGAGCGCGACCGCACCGAGCTGCCCGGCGCGCCGCCGATCCTGCCGACCGCCGGCGTCGGCGAGATCGCGCGCCACGAGAAGCTGCCCGACGGCCGCTTCGTGCTGTGGCTCTGCGGCCTCGCGCGCGCACACGTCGAGGAGATCCCGAGCGAGCGGCTCTACCGTCGCGTCCGCTACCGCGTGCTGCGCGACGTCGCGCCGACGGACGCGGAGCTCTCCGCGCTGCGTCCGTCGTTGGTCGATGCGATCCACGACCGTGTCGGCGCGCGGTTCGAGCCCGACGAGCGGATGCCGCTCGGCACGCTCGCCGACTTGCTCACGCAATGCGTGCGGGCGCCGGAGCCGGTGCTCGTCGACCTGCACGGCGAGCTGCGGGTCGCGGAGCGGGCGCGCAAGGCGCTGGCCGCGCACGAGCGCTTCCCGGCGCGCCATCCGTCGGACTGACACCGCGAGGCGAGCGCGGCGCAGCGTCGGTCGCCGGCCCCCGTGGCCGCGATGCAACGGAGCTGCCGACGCCGCCGGACATTTCGCTCGGGATCCGGGATGCCGCGCGCGGCGACGCGCTACCCGCGCTCCACCGTACGGTCCGGAACCGACCGGCTCCCAGGCGCGCGCCGCTGCGGTAAGGGAGTTCGCCAAGATGGTGGGTAACCCGTTCGCGGGATATCGTTCTCGTGAGCGAAACCAACGCCTCGTGCGCTGCGCGCGGCGCGCCTGCTTGTCCTCTCTCCAGTTCCGCTCCGCGGACCTCTCCATGAGAACGACCCTCTACTCCCTCGCCACCGCCGGGCTGCTCGGCGTCCAATTGCTGGCCCAGGGCCAGTGCTACGACCCGAACATCGGCAACGACCTGAACCTGTCCGACGACTCGCTCGCGGTCGGCCTCACGCTGCAGTTCGCCTTCCCGCTGCCGGGCTCGTCGACGCAGACCACGACGACGATCGACGTGTCGTCGAACGGCTTCATCTTCCTCGAGTCACTGCCGGCCAACTCCAACGGCTGCTGCACCGGCGACCCGTTACGGCTGGTGTCCGAGGCCGCACGCATCTCGCCGTGGTGGGCCGACCTCAACCCGTCCTCGGGCGGTGCGGTCTACTTCAACAGCCTGCCGAACGTGGCGATCGTCACCTGCTCGACGTCCCCGAGTACTACCAGGACGGCGTCAACACGGTGCAGCTGAAGCTGTTCCCGAGCGGCGCGTTCCAGATGACCTGGGGCGTGCTGACCGACCCTGGCACCCACGACTTCCTGGTCGGCGTGTCGCCGGGCAACGGCGTGCTCGACCCGGGCGAGATCGACCTCAGCGCGTCGCTCCCGTTCTCGAGCGGCACCCAGCCGACCGTCTACGAGGTGTTCACGAACGGCGTCGACATCCGTGACCTCGCCGGCACCTCGCAGCTGTGGACCCCGAACGGCAGTGGCGGCTTCGCGGTCGTCCCGTTCGGCCCCTGCGCATCGACGTCGCCGTACGGCAATGGCTGCCCGGATCGCATCGGCCCGGTCCTGTACGAGTACTTCGACGTCGCGAACGGCGACCCGATCGACATCAGCAACACCGACTTCACGCTGTTCCCGAACATGGGTGGCAGCCTGGTGCTGGCGCCGGTCGGCATGTTCAACGCGAACTTCTCGAACAACCTGTTCCTGTCGGACGACGAGGTGAGCGCCGACCTGCAGCTCGGCTTCACCGGCCTCTACGGCGGCCTCGCGATCTCGACGATCCGCGTCAGCTCCAACGGCTTCGTCTATCTCGAGCCCGGTTCGGACTCCGGCTGCTGCTCCGGTGACATCCAGTCGTTCCTGGACAACGAGGCGCGCGTCGCGGGCTTCTGGACCGACCTCAACCCGACCGCGGGCGGCGGCGTCTACTTCGACACGTTCCCCGGCATGGCGATGGTCACCTGGGACAACGTCCCCGAGTACGGCCAGGCCAACGCGAACACCTTCCAGATCAAGTTCTGGGCGGACGGCCGCATCGAGCTGAACTACCAGACGGTCGGTGTCGTCCAGACCTACCACAACGTCCTGTCCGGCTTCTCGATCGGCGGGCAGATCCCCGACCCGGGCGAGGTCGACTTCTCGACCGCGCCGGTCACGTCGACGCGCGGCGGCGTCCCGCTGCGCCACACGACCAATGCCCCGCTGATGCTCGGCACGACCGCCACGCTGTCGGTCATCTCGATCCCGTCGAGCGCCGCGATCTCGGCGGTCCTGTTCGGCATCGCCAACCCGAACCTCAACCTGACGCCGCTCGGCGCCCCGAACTGCTTCGTGCTGACCACGGGCGACATCGCCGTGCCGGTCGTGATCGGCACCCCGGGCATCGGCACGCTGAGCCTGCCGATCCCGTCGGGCAGCATCTACGCGGGCGTCACGCTCTACACCCAGGGTGTCGCCGCCGGCAACCTCGGCGGCATCAACGCCCTCGACGTGATCTCGTCGAACGGCCTGCGGCACGTGCTCGGCTACTGAGCCGCACGGCTCGCGACGACCGGTGGCGCGCCGCGGCGAATCTCGCCGCGGCCGCGCGCCGGGGCCCGGCGCGACCGACCGACCGCGTGCGAGGATGCGCGAACGCACGGATTCCGTGACACGCGGCACCTCGCCGCGGTGAAGGGTGGTCGAGCCCGGCCGCACTCCGGCGATCGCCCCCCGCCGCCGCGGCCGTGCTCCACTCGCGCTCGGCCACCAAGATGAACGCTCTCCACGCCACGACCCTCGCGCTGCTCGCAACCACCGGCAGCATCGCTGCCCAGACCTGGACGCAGGCGACGCCGACCAGCTCGCCGCCGGCCCAGGGCTACCAGCAGTCGCTCGTCTACGACTTCGCCCGCCAGCAGATGGTGATGTACGGCGGCCGCACGACCGCGGTGCTCGGCGACACCTGGACCTACTCGGGCGGCAATTGGAGCCTGTCCCCGGCGGCACCTGCCCCGGGCCTGCGCTGGGCCCATCGAATGGTGTACGACTACCAGCGCGCGCGGATCGTCCTGTTCGCGGGTCGCAATGCGAGCAACGTCGCGCAGAACGACACCTGGGCGTTCGACGGCACCACGTGGACGCAGATCCCGACGCCCACCGCCCCGCCGGCCCGCGCCTGGCACGTGATGGCGTACGACACGCGCCGCGACCGCATCGTGACGTTCGGCGGCTTCGGTGTCCTCGACACGCAGACCTGGGAGTTCGACGGCTCGAGCTGGGCCGCGGTACCGACCGCGCACCGGCCGCCGGTCGTCAGCGACGGCCAGATGGTCTACGACGAGGGCCGCGGCGTCTGCGTGCTCTACGGGGGCTGGGACGGCCTCGCTGCGGTCTACGCGGACACCTGGGAGTTCGACGGCGTCGACTGGCGGCAGGTGATCACCGCCAACACGCCGACGCAGCGCGTCCGCCACACGCTCAGCTACGACTACCGCAGGCACCATGTCGTGCTGCACGGCGGCTACGGCGGCACGACGCTGACCGACACCTGGACCTACGACGGGAACGACTGGACCTTCGTGTCGCCGACGGGCACCGCTCCCAACGTGCCGGTCGAGGCGGCGATGGCGTACGACATCGGCAACGACGTGCACGTGCACTTCGGCGGCCGCGGGCCGACCGGCACGTCGGGCGGCACCTTCGAGTACCGGAGCCTCGGCTACCCGAGCTACGCCTTGGCCGGTCGCGGTTGCGCCGGCAGCGCCGGCACACCGTTGCTCGAGGCCGCGCCGGGCTCGCGCCCCGTCGCCGGCGGCACGTTCACCGCACGGGTCTCGAACCTGCCCGCGAGCGCCGGCTACGCGGTCGTGTTCTTCGGTCTGACCAACATCGCCGCAGGCCCGCTGCGCCTGCCGTTCGACCTGACCGGCCTGGGCATCACCGGCTGCACGCTCCACTGCGCGAGCAACCCGTCCTTCGCCGTTCCCGCCAGTGGCGGCACCGCATCGTGGACGCTGAGCGTCCCCGCGGCCGTCGCCGGAGCGGCGTTCTGGAACCAGGTCCTGGTCGCCGACCCCGGCACCAATCCGATCGGCGTCGTGCTGTCGAACGCCTGCCGCGGCTACGTCGACTTCTGAGCGCTTCGACTCGGGACGGTAGCATCGCACGGCACGGAGCCCCGATGCAGCAGTTCGCCCACCGAACCACCGTCGCCGTCCTCGCCCCCCTGCTCGTCGCCGCCGCCTGCGCGACCGACGCGGTTGCATTACCGACCGGCCCGGTCGTGCAGGTCGGTCGCGCGGTGCTCGACGACGGCACCGGCACCCACTACGTGACCGGCGGTGTCGGCAGCCCGACCTTCGTGCTGATCCACGGCTGGGGCTGTGACCACACGGTGTTCCGCGCCCAGCTCCAGGGCCTCGTCGAGCGCCGCCGCGTGCTGGCGCTCGACCTGCCCGGGCACGGGCGCAGCGAGCTGCCCTCGGGGCCATTGACGGCCGCTCATTTCATTGCCGCCGTGCTCGCCGCGATGGACGCCGCGGAGATCGACGCGGCGGTGCTGGTCGGCCATTCGAACGGCGCACCCGTCGCGATGGCGGTCGCGCGCGAAGCGCCGGAGCGCGCGCTCGCGGTCGTGTCGCTCGACGGCGAGATCGCGCCGCTGTTCTCGGTCGAGCAGCGTCGCAGCATGGCGGCGCCGTTCCACGACGGCGATCCGCATACCCTCGGCCGGGACGTGCTGCGCCGGATGCTGCGCGCCGACATGCCGCCCGAGCTCGCCGACGATCTCGAGGCGCGGCTCGCCGCGACCGCCGCGCGCACGCTGCGCGAGAGCCTCGACGCGATGTGCGACCCGCTGCTGTGGCGCGACCAGCCGGTCCGCGTGCCGGTCGTGTTCGTCGGTACCGCCGCGCCGTTCTGGACCGCCGCCTGGCGGCAGCGCGCGGAGCGAGTCGCACCGGACCTGCGCTGGCGCACCGTCGACGACGCCGGCCACCTGCTGATGCTCGAACGCCCCGACGTCGTCGACGAGGAGCTCGAGCGGCTCGCGAACGAACTCGCTGGGCAACCGCAGCGGACGCGGGACTGACTGGCGCGCGGCCCCGCTATCCTGGGCGGCCGACCGGCCCAACCCGGGCGCCCACTCCGAACGTCCCCCCCGCACCCATGCCGACCACCCTGCCGCCCAGCATCTTCAACGACGTCGTCGGCCCCGTGATGCGCGGGCCGTCGAGCTCGCACTCCGCCGCTTCGGTGCGCATCGGCCGGCTGGCCCGCGATCTGTGCGGCGGCGACCCCGACCGCGTGCTGGTCGAGTTCGACACGCTCGGCTCGCTGGCGACGACGCACGCGAGCCAGGGCTCCGACATGGGGCTGTTCGGCGGCCTGCTCGGCTGGGCTGCCGACGACGAGCGCCTGCCCGCGTCGGCGGCGGCGCTGCAGGACGCCGGCATCGAGCTCGAGATCCGCATCGCCGAGCTGCGCGACCCGCACCCGAACACCTACCGGCTGACGTTGCAGCGTGGCGGCGCGCAGCACCGCCTCGTCGCGATCTCGACCGGCGGCGGCATGATCGAGGTGATCGAGATCGACGGCGCGCCGGTCGTATTGCGCGGCGACTACTCCGTCACGCTGCTCGACGTCGCGGACGACGGCCGCACGACCGCGGCGGCGCTGCGCGAGCGCACCGACGTCGACAACGTGGTCGTCACCGGCCGCTCGCCCACCCTGGTCGTCGTCGAGGGCCAGACGTTCGTCGACGATCGCACGCTCGCCGAGCTGCCGGCCGTGCGGGGCGCGCGGCGGCTCGCGCCGGTCCTGCCGGTGCGATCGCGCCGCGACCTGCGCGTGCCGTTCCTGCATGCCGGCGAGATGGTCGCGACCGCCGACCCGACGGCGCGCCGGCTGTCCGACTTCGCGCTCGACTACGAGACCGCGCGGGGCGCGATCGAGCCCGGCGAGGTGCTCGCGTGCATGCGCGAGATCCTGACGATCGTGCGGAGCGGGGTGCGGCAGGGGCTCGCCGGGACCGACTACGCCGACCGCATCCTGCCGCGGCAGAGCCACCAGTTCGCCGCGAAGCTCGCGCAGGGCGCGCTGCTCGACGGCGGCATCCTGAATCGCGCGATCCTCTACGTCACCGCATTGATGGAGGTGAAGAGCGCGATGGGCGTGATCGTCGCGGCGCCGACGGCCGGCTCGTGCGCGACGTTCCCTGCGACCTGCCTGGCGGCCGCCGAGGCGGTCGGCGCCAGCGAGGACGCCACGCTGCGCGCGATGCTCGCGGCCGGACTGATCGGCGTGTTCGTCGCGACGCGCTCGAGCTTCGCCGCGGAGGTCGGCGGCTGCCAGGCGGAGACCGGCGCCGGCGCGGCGATGGCGGCCGCCGCGCTGGTCGAGCTCGCCGGCGGCGATGCGGCGCAGGCGCTGTCGGCGGCGAGCCACGCGCTGCAGAACGTGCTCGGGCTGGTCTGCGATCCGATCGCGAACCGCGTCGAGGCGCCGTGCCTCGGCCGCAACATCGCCGGGGCGGCGAACGCGCTGGCCTGCGCGAACGTCGCGCTGGCCGGCTACGACCACCTGATCCCGCTCGACGAGGTGCTCGACGCCCACCGCCGCATCAGCGAGGACATGGCGCGCGAGCTGCGCTGCACGGCGCTCGGCGGGCTGTCGATCACGCCGACGTCGAAGGCGATCGAAGCACGGCTGTGCGGCAGTGCCGACTGCACCCACCCGTGCGGCGACACCGCGCGGTGACGAGTGCGCCGCGCGCTTCCGCTCGCTGCCGCCGCCGGTATCCTGCGGGGTCCCCGCCAGCCAGCCACGCCCCGTGTCGACCTCCCGCAACTCCACGCTCGCGCCCGCGCTCGCGCTGCTGTGCACGGCCTGCCCGTCGCCGCCGCCGCCGGCGCCGTTCGAACCGCCCGAGCTCGAGACCGAGGTGCGCCACTTCCACGGCGCGCTGCTCGGCGGTCCGCTCCAGCCCGGCCTGCAGCCCGACGACCATCCGACCGCTCCCGACACCGCACTCGACCCCGCCGACCTGCTGCTCGCGCAGTGCACGGTGCTGTACGTCGACCGTGTGCCCGACGTCGGCGAGCCGCTCGCCGGTGACGCGCGCCTGATCGTCGGCGAGCGCGGCAGCGAGCCGCTGCTGCCGACGACGGTGCTGACGCCCGCCGCGCGGGTGCTGCAGGGCGACGCGCAGACGGTGCTCGCCGCCGGCGGCGAGCCGCCGCCGCGCACGGTGCCGGTCGCGGTGCCGCGCGGCGTGCTGCCGCGCGGCGTCAGCCTGGTGTTCTCCTGCGCGGCCCCCGACGACCAGCTGCTGCAGAACGGCCAGCGCGTGCGGCGGCAGCTCGCGGTGTTCGTGTCGCGGCCCGGCGCCGGGCAGGGCGACGCGCTGCGCGTCAGCCTCGTCGTCGAGGACCTCGACCGCTCGACCGGCCGCGACGGGCCGGCGCTCGGCGACGCGGTCGTCGTGCAGCGCCAGCTCGTCGTGCTCGACGCGCACCCCGAGCCGGGCGGCGCGCCGCTCGCGCTGCTGTTCCCGTCGCCGTTCCCCGGCCAGGAGGGGCGCGGCTTCCTCGCGTTCCTCGAGGTGAAGCAGCTCGACCCGGCCATGCCGGGCGCGCAGCGGATGGTCGACGACTGTGCGCGGGACCTGCAGTCGAGCGCGGCCAGCGCGATCGCCCGCGCGCTGCGCGTCATCGACAGCGA
>JADJWQ010000001.1 GCA_016716265.1 Planctomycetota bacterium | reverse complement strand
CCGTTCCGCACCATCGCGGCGGCGGTGCACTACGTCAACGACATCCCGGCGCGTGCGGGTCTGCCCGCAGGTACCCCACCGCTGCCGTACACCTCGACGAGCCCGAACGGCCTCGGGCACGTCTGGACCCACGCGATCATCCACCTCCTGCCCGGCGTCTACAGCCCGAGCGACGAGCCGCACGGCGACATCCTGCTGGACGGCAACGGGGACACGTTCCCGATCGTGATCCCGCCGCACGTCAGCATCCAGGGGACCTCCATCCTCGACACCGTGATCGCTGCGGGGCACCAGCCCGATCCCGGTCCGAACCAGCTCAATCCGGCGGAGTGGTGCACGCCGTTCGTGTTCGGCGTGTTCTACGATCCGTCGACCGGCCAGGTCGTGCCGGCGGGCCATGCGAACGCCGTGGCGGCATCGGGCGAAGGCTGCTTCATCGCCAACCTGACGTTCTATGGCTGCGGCGTGAATCCGTTCCCACAGGGACGGACCCTGGCGGATCAGAGATGGCAGGGTGCGATCCTGCTCGACGACGCCACACCGGCCACGCCGGTCGTCACGAACTGCGTCTTCGTGAAGAATCGGGTCGGCATCCTGATCAACGCCGAGGGGCCGATGCCGGGCGACGAACCGACACATCACGACGGCTTCGCATCGATCAACAACACGTTCGTCTGGAACGGCATCGGGATCTGGAACGGGTACGGCGCCACCATCGATCACAGCTCCACGGTCGCGGGCGTCTCCGAGCTGATCCTCATCAACAACGTATTCGATTCGAGCGAGCCCGGCCTCTTCGGCGACCACCCGGTGTTCTGTGACTACTTCAACGGAACGAACGCGCGCCCGGCGACGTGGCCGTTCGGAGGCGGCGACTCGAACTTCGAGGGCGTCGCCCAGGCCGACATGCGGGTCGACATCGGATCGGGTGTGTTCATCGACTTCAATGCCTACGAGCGCGGCACGCGCTCCGGGCTGACTCCGATCCAGGAGTCCAACTACAACAAGGGGCACAACGGCGGCGGCTACACGCGTGTGAGTTTGCCACGTCCCTTGCTGCGATCCGGCGCGTCGATGCCGATCCCGGCCGCCACCAGGAACATCGCGGAGATCACCGGATACCAGTCCTCCGACGGTGCGGTCGTCCCGCCGCCGTTCTCCGGATCGAAGCCCCGAGGCGTCCTGTACGTCTGCGATCTGTTCTGTCTGGGCCGCTACGATCAAGGCATCCCGGCGGGAGATCCGAACGCATGGGACGGATTCCCACCGTTCCCGGAGTTCGAGGGATCACCGCTGGACTTCCGCATCGCGCCCACGGCGACCGAGTACCCGGACGACTACAGCGGCGCCCCGTTCTTCAATTGCCGCAACCCGCTCGTGGACAACGGCCTGGATCTGGCGACATCGGCGCCGGTGACGCTGGAGAACGGGCAGATCGCGACGGTGCCCGGCCTCGCGCACCAGGTCTACCCGCTGGACGCCTGGAGCGTCGATGGCGAGGGCTTCGGCAATCCCCGCGTGCACGACCACCCGCACGCGCTGTACTCCGACACGACGCTGGCCGTCGACATCGGCGCGGACGAGCTCGGCGATCTGCTGGTCGCGGGCTACCACATGGGCAAGTCGAGCTTCGTGCGCCTGCGCAGCAGCCACCCGGAGAACCCGCGCTCCCGCGAGATCCAGAACCACTTCATGTGGTACTTCAGCGTCGCCAACACCGGCTCGGCGCAGATGCAGAGCGGCCACCGGACGCGTGGGTTCACGCAGCCGTACTACCGCACGCTCGTCACCATGGGGGGCATCGATAGCGATTGGCCCGCCGCATACTCCTTCGCGCCGGGCGCCGGACCGTACACCTGGCACTCGACCGAGCTCCTCACGCTGCCGCCCATGTGGCAGCGACCCTGGCGCTTCCAGCACTTCCCGGTGCCCAACCCGCCGGTCAGCTTTGCCGGGATGTACCTCGCGACCGCCGCCGACGTCACGCCGCACCTGCTGCCGGACGTGCATCCGTGGTGGACGATGAGCGGCCTCGCCGCTGGACTGCCGAACCAGACGCCGCCGAGCCTCATGTTCTGGCAGTCCTGCGCCGCCATGCCTGCCGGCGCCTACAATGGGTCCCTGTATCTGCCGGTGACGAGCCCGGTGATCAATCCGCCGGGAGTCTACGACGGCTACGTCGATGTGCCGCGCGATCTGGACTTCGCATGGCTCGACGGGCTGAACTGGGGGCCGTTCGTCCCCAGCCCACTGCCGGCGCCGAGCTTCGAGACGTTTGCGCGCTGGGAGAACTACCTGTCGCCGAAGCAGCTGAACGATGTCGACGGTTGGTGCCGGCTCTACGACGCCGCGCGAATCGGTCCACTTCGCGTGTACGAGCTACCCTCCACACTGGTACGGACATCGAACGCAACCCATCCGATCGCCATTCGATTCTCGCTGGAATGCAATACCGTCGGCATGCTCTCAGAAGATAAGAACATCCAGTCGTTCATGGTCTTGATCGACGATCCGGAAAGCCCGTGAGTGTGATGGACGAGTCATGAGCGCCACACTGCCCCGAAACTACCTCATGCTGTTTGGTCTGATGGTCCACGTCGCCTGCGCCCAGGCCACGTGGACCAACTGCACGGCCAGCACGGGTGCTTGTCCGGAGAGGAGCGCGATCTACACGGAGGTCCTCACCACGGGCGACGTATTGGCGTTCGGTCGGTATGACCGCACGAACTCCCGATTCACGAACGAGACTTGGGTTCTGCGAAACGGACTGTGGCAGCAACTGCAGCCGCCGGTTGCTCCGAGTCCGCGCGGGTTCGCCGCGATGGCCTTCGACCTCGCTTTGAACCATGTCGTGCTGTTCGGAGGGATGGATGCGGCGCGCACGCCGCTCAACGACACATGGTTGTGGGACGGGAGCTCCTGGCGCGAGGTATTCCCACCGAACCGTCCACCGGGCCGCGGTCAACCAGGTTTGGCCTTTGATCCACGGCTGGGGCGCATGCTGCTATGTGACGGCCTCGGAACCGAGACCTGGTCCTTCGACGGCTTCGACTGGAGGCTCGAGCACAGCGGGTATCCCCTGTATGGATCGACCGTGCATATGCTGACGGACTGGGCCAACGAGGAGGTGTTGCGGATCGACGGTGACTACGTTGGCCTACGCGTCCTGACATGGACCGGCAGCCAGTGGTCCGCGACCGCTTGGTTCCCCGGGGTTCCACTGAGGCTGGGAATCGCGGCCACTTTCGACTGGACCAGGGGTCGAGTCGTGCTGTTCGGAGGGGAGAACGCGGGCGGCACTCCGTTGAACCAGACCTGGGAGGGCAACAGCCGTGGCTGGCAGCGCGTCGCGACGCAGGTGTCCCCGCCAGCCCTCTACCTTGGGAAGCTCGCGTACTCCGCCAGCCTCGGGGCAACCGTCCTGGTCGAAGGCGAAGCCCCGGGCACGGCATTCCTGGACACCTGGCTGCTCGCCACCCCGCATCCAGCCTCGACGACGACGATCGCGCACGGCTGCGCCCCGAGCGCACCGTGGCTGCACACCGGCGGGCGCTGGGACCTGCCCTGGCAGGGCGAGCGCTTCGATCTGCAGCTCGACTCCGCGACTGGCGGCGCGCTCGCGGGTCCGGCCTGGATGTGGCTCGGCACCTCGTCGACGAGCTGGGGTGCCCGGCCCCTTCCGCTCGACCTGCTGCCCTTCGGTGTCGGTGGCTGCTCCCTGAGCATCCGTCCCGAGGTCCTCGGTCCCATCGGCTCGACCCAGCAGCGCCTGCTGTGGTCCATCGTCCTCCCGGCCGACCCCGCGCTGCGCGGCCTGGAGTTCTTCACGCAGGCGCTCGCAGCCAGCGGACCCACCGCGACCTTCGAGCTCTCCAATGCCATGGGCTGCAGGATCGGCGTTTGGTGACGTGACCCGGCAGCTCGGATACGGCTCCGGACCTGCGGTGACTCTCGCGATGAATCAGTCCTCCGACGGTGCGGTCGTCCCGCCGCCGTTCTCCGGATCGAAGCCCCGAGGCGTCCTGTACGTCTGCGATCTGTTCCGCCTGGGCCGATACAATCCGCCTCACGGACAGCCGAGCGCGGCAGACGGTTGTTCTCCTGGAGCCGAATTCGAGGGCTCACCGTTAGACTTCCGCATCGCGCCGACGGCGATCGAGACACGGACGATTCCAGCGGCGCCCCGTTCTTCACTCACGCTGCACCTGCTGCCGGACGTGCATCCGTGGTGGACGATGAGCGGCCTCGCCGCTGGACTGCCGAACCAGACGCCGCCGAGCCTCATGTTCTGGCAGTCCTGCGCCGCCATGCCCGCCGGCGCCTACAATGGGTCCCTGTATCTGCCGGTGACGAGCCCGGTGATCAATCCGCCGGGAGTCTACGACGGCTACGTCGATGTGCCGCGCGATCTGGACTTCGTGTGGCTCGACGGGCTGAACTGGGGGCCGTTCGTCCCCAGCCCACCGCCGGCGCCGAGCTTCGAGACGTTTGCGCGCTGGGAGAACTACCTGTCGCCGAAGCAGCTGAACGATGTAGACCGCTGGTGCCGACTATACGACGCCCAGGTTCGGGATCAGGCTCGCAAGTACGAGCTACCGTCCACTCTGGTCCCGACGTCCAATGGGACGCATCCGATCGCCATTCGGTTCTCGCTCGAGTGCAATACAGTCGGGATCCTCTCGGAAGACAAGAACATCCAGTCGTTCATAGTGCTGATCGACGATTCCGAGAGCCCGTAAGCCTGACGGACCTGTCATGAGCGCCACGCCGTCACGAATCTCCCTCATCCTGGTCTGTGTTCTGGTCCACGTCGCCTGCGCTCAGGCGACGTGGACCAACCGCACGGGCAGCTCGGGCCGTTGTCCCGACCGAACCGCGATCTACACGGGGGTCCTCAACACAGGCGACGTCCTGGCGTTCGGCCGGTACGACCGCGCGAATTCTCGATTTACGAACGAGACCTGGGTGCTGCGGAACGGACTGTGGCAGCAGCTGCAGCCACCGATTGCGCCGAGCCCGCGCGGTTTCGCCGCGATGGCATTCGATCTGGCGTTGAACCATGTCGTGCTGTTCGGTGGGTTCGATGCCGCGCGCACGCCGCTCAACGACACCTGGCTGTGGGACGGGAACGCCTGGCGAGAGCTGCAACCCCAGCACCGTCCGCCGGGCAACGGGGGGCCTGGTCTTGCCTTCGATCCGCGGTCGGGCCGCATGCTGCTATGTGACGGCCTCGGAGCGGAGACCTGGTCCTTCGACGGCTTCGACTGGAGGCTCGAGCACAGAGGGTACCCCCTGTATGGCTCGAACACACATATGCTGACGGACTGGGCCAACGAGGAGGTGTTGCGGATCGACGGTGACTACATCGGCCTACGCGTCCTGCGCTGGACCGGCAGCCAGTGGTCCTCGATCACCTGGTTCGAAGATGTGCCGATGCGAACGGAGTTCGCCGCCACCTTCGACTGGACCCGAGGCCGCATCATCCTGTTCGGCGGGAGGAACGAGGGCGGCACTCCCTTGGACCAGACCTGGGAAGGCAACAGCCGTGGCTGGCAGCGCGTCGCGACGCAGGTTTCCCCGCCAGCCCTCTACCGTGGAAGGCTCGCCTACTCCGCCAGCCTCGGAGCGACCGTCCTCGTCGAAGGCGAAGCCCCGGGCACGGCATTCCAGGACACTTGGGTGCTCTCCACCCCCTATCCAGCCTCGACCGCGACGATCGCACACGGCTGCGCCCCGAGCGCACCATGGCTGCACACCGGCGGCCGCTGGGACCTGCCCTGGCAGGGCGAGCGCTTCGAGCTGCGGCTCGACTCCGCGACCGGCGGCGCGCTCGCGGGTCCCGCCTGGATGTGGATCGGCACCTCGTCGACGAGCTGGGGCGGCCGGCCCCTTCCACTCGACCTGCTGCCCTCGGTGTCGGCGGCTGCTCCCTGAGCATCCGTCCCGAGGTCCTCGGCCCCATCGGCTCGACCTAGCAGCGCCTGCTGTGGTCCATCGTCCTCCCGACCGACCCCGCGCTGCGCGGCCTGGAGTTCTTCACGCAGGCGCTCGCAGCCGGCGGGCCCGCCCCGACCTTCGAGCTCTCCAATGCCATGGGCTGCAGGATCGGCGTTTGGTGACCTGACCCGGCAGCTCGGATACGGCTCCGGACCTGCGGTGACTCTCGCGATGAATCAGCCCTCCGACGGTGCGGTCGTCCCGCCGCCGTTCTCCGGATCGAAGCCCCGAGGCGTCCTGTACGTCTGCGATCTGTTCTGTCTGGGGCGATACAATCCGCCTCACGGAGAGCCGAGCGCGGTAGACGGGTTCCCTCCTGGAGCCGAATTCGAGGGCTCACCGTTGGACTTCCGCATCGCGCCGACGGCGATCGAGACACGGACGATTCCAGCGGCGCCCCGTTCTTCGCGTCACGCCGCACCTGCTGCCGGACGTGCATCCGTGGTGGACGATGAGCGGCCTCGCCGCTGGACTGCCGAACCAGACGCCGCCGAGCCTCATGTTCTGGCAGTCCTGCGCCGCCATGCCTGCCGGCGCCTACAATGGGTCCCTGTATCTGCCGGTGACGAGCCCGGTGATCAATCCGCCGGGAGTCTACGACGGCTACGTCGATGTGCCGCGCGATCTGGACTTCGTGTGGCTCGACGGGCTGAACTGGGGGCCGTTCGTCCCCAGCCCACCGCCGGCGCCGAGCTTCGAGACGTTTGCGCGCTGGGAGAACTACCTGTCGCCCAGGCGTCTGGACGACGTCGACGGCTGGTGCCGGCTCTACACTGTCGCGCTCAGCGGAGCAGCTCGTGTTTATGAGCTACCCTCGACTCTCGTAGCGACATCGAACGCAGTACATCCCGTCGCCATCCGGTTCTCGCTCGAGTGCAATGCCGTCGGGATACTCTCGGAGGAGAAGAACATCCAGTCGTTCGTGGTTCTGATCGACGACACGGAGAGCCCGTGATTGTAGTGGACCTGCCATGACCACCATGCTGCCAAGAAGCACTTTCATGCTGGTTGCTGTGCTGGTCCACGTCGCCTGCGCCCAGGCGACTTGGACCAACCGCACGCCCAGCGCCGGTCCTTGCCCAGACAGGACCGCGACCTACGCTGACGTGCTCACCACGGGCGATATACTGGCGTTCGGCCGATATGACCGCATGAATTCGCGGTTCACGAACGAGACCTGGGTGCTGCGGAACGGAGTGTGGCAGCAGCTTCAGCCATCGATTGCACCTAGCCCGCGCATCCGCGCGGCCATGGCATTCGATCTTGCATTGAATCACGTGGTGCTCTTCGGCGGTTTTGACGGCACGAGCTCGGGTCTCAACGACACTTGGCTATGGGACGGGCACTCTTGGCGCGAAGTGCTTCCACCGAATCGTCCACCGGGTCGCGGCCAGCCGGGTTTGGCGTTTGACCCAAGGCTGGGGCGCATGCTGCTATGCGACGGCCGCGGAGCGGAGACCTGGTCGTTCGATGGACTCGATTGGCGTCTCGAGCACAGCGGGTACCCCCTGTATGACTCGAACACGCATATGTTGACGGACTGGGCCAACGAGGAGGTGTTGAGGATCGACGGTGACTACCGCGGACTGCGCGTCGTGACATGGACCAGCGGACAGTGGTCATGGTACACGTGGATTCCCGAGGTGCCCATGAGACAGGGGTTCGCAGCCACCTTCGACTGGACTAGAGGCCGCATCATCCTGTTCGGAGGGGAGAACGCGGGCGGCACTCCGTTGAACCAGACCTGGGAGGGCAACAGCCGTGGCTGGCAGCGCGTCGCGACGCAGGTGTCCCCGCCAGCCCTCTACCTTGGGAAGCTCGCGTACTCCGCCAGCCTCGGGGCAACCGTCCTGGTCGAAGGCGAAGCCCCGGGCACGGCATTCCTGGACACCTGGCTGCTCGCCACCCCGCATCCAGCCTCGACGACGACGATCGCGCACGGCTGCGCCCCGAGCGCACCATGGCTGCACACCGGCGGCCGCTGGGACCTGCCCTGGCAGGGCGAGCGCTTCGAGCTGCGGCTCGACTCCGCGACCGGCGGCGCGCTCGCGGGTCCCGCCTGGATGTGGATCGGCACCTCGTCGACGAGCTGGGGCGGCCGGCCCCTTCCACTCGACCTGCTGCCCCTCGGTGTCGGCGGCTGCTCCCTGAGCATCCGTCCCGAGGTCCTCGGCCCCATCGGCTCGACCCAGCAGCGCCTGCTGTGGTCCATCGTCCTCCCGACCGACCCCGCGCTGCGCGGCCTGGAGTTCTTCACGCAGGCGCTCGCAGCCAGCGGGCCCGCCACCAGCCCGATCTTGGAGCTCTCCAATGCAATGGGCTGCAGGATCGGCGTATGGTGACCCGACGCGTCGGCGGAGTGGTGGTCGGGGCGCTGGTCGTCGGCATCGTCATCGCGCTCGTGATGCGTGGTCGCCAGCACGCACCGCCGTCGCCCCCCGATCCCGGCGGGATCCCCAGCAGGATCAACGACTCCGGCGTCGCGGCACCCCACGATCCGGTGCGACGCCCGGTGACTCCCGGTGTGCGACGCATCCATGTCGCCGCACCTGCGGGTGCGTCGATCGCGTGGCTGTCCGGACCGGACCCGGTCGAGCTTCACCGCGATCACCTCGCCCCCGGCTGGACGCCGATCGATGCCGCGGTGGTCGACGGTGCCCAATGCGGCTTCGACGCTCGCGAGGACCATTGGCTGTGGGTCTGCGCGTCCGCGGACGCGGATGGCGGAGGTGGCTGGGTCGCGTATGCGCGCTGTCCTCCAGGCGTCGGCGAGCGGACGGTGACCCTGCGCCGCCCCACGCAGAACACGATCTGGGCGCTCGTGCTCACGGACGACCTTCGGCGACCCGCGGCGGGATGCGATCTGCTCGCGCAGCAACCCGACGGGATCGCCGTATCGGCTCGCACCGACGACCACGGCTTCGTCGAGGTCGAGGCGTCGGGACCGGGGCTCCTGACGCTCGGCCTCGAGGGTGGCGAGCCCGTGGCGGAGCGCCCGAGCGCGTTCCGAGTCGGCAGCGCTCCCGGCCTGTCGACCACGTCGTGGGTGGCGACACTCGTCAGACCCTGCCCGGGAGAGCAGGTGAGCGTGAACCTCGTGGTCATGGGCTCCGGGGAATGTCCTCGCGCATTGTTCGCGACGAGCGTCGAGCCGCCGTATGACGCTCATCCGCTGACGACCCGCCTGCGACCCGGCCCCCAGGATCTGCGGGTGCGACTGCCGCTCGGGAGCTACTCGCTCGGTGTGTTGCCGAGCGGTGCGGCGCGCCTGCTTCCCGAGACACCGTTGGCGGTCGTGCCGGATCGCGACAACGAGTGGGAGATCCGCGTCTTCACCGAGGTGCCGTACACCACCCTGACGCTCGACGGCGTGACCCCGCACGACACGCCGTTCACGGTGCAGGCGAGGCGGCCAGGAGCCATGGTCGGCGTGGGGGACGAGAATCTGTTCCTGGGCCCGCAGCGCTGGCAGCGGCTGACCGAGCGCGCCAGCGAGCTGCCGGAGCCGGTGATCCTGGAGGTGCGGGGCAAGCGCCGCGCATGGCGCAGCCGCGGCTCCGTGACGCTGCGGGGGCCCGAGACGCGCGTGCTGTTGGAGGAGGCCCGCAGCGTCGACGTGCTGTGGCAGATGGGTCGTGGTCAGGGTCCTGGCCCGTACGTCGTGACTCTCGAGGGCGGGACCGGCGATGCCATCGTCGTCTGGGCACGCGAGGAGCTCGCGCGTGTGGACGGCCAGCTCAGGCGCGTCTGCCGCGCGACGGCGGTCGTCGGCACCGCGGAGCTGACCATCGCGTGCATGGACCGCAACGGTGCCGAGAGCTGGCGCGCGGTCGCTCCCGCCGGTTCGTCAGGGGTGCACCTGATGGTGGGCCCGGAACTCCACCCGGTCGTCACCATCCGCGGGTGAGCGCTCAGCGCTCCGTTGCGGGGAAGCCCACGTGGAGTGAGCGGCCGTCAGAGTTGTTCTCGGGACGCTGAAATCGTCTCGCTGGGCCCGGGTTGTCCGTGGTGACGGGCGAAGGAGACAGCCGCCCGACCACTCGACCTCCCCTCGCTTCTGACCGGATCGGGTCGCGCGCATCGCGCCGGACGCCCCCGCGGTGACGGCGTGCGGCCTCAGGGCTAGCCTGGAGCGGAGGACGCCGAGTGTGAGCCCACTGGAATCCACGTATCGACAGGAGAGCAAGGTGGAGCCGCACTCACTCACTCACTCCGTGTTCATCCGGAGTGTCCTCGCGCTGACCCTGCTGGCGACGCTCACTGCCGCGCAGGGCCACCGTGGCGGTAGCTGGATCTGGTCGGTCTACGTCGACCCGCAGTACGGTGACGACCGGCTGGCGATGGAGCTCAATCCCAGCACGAACACGACGCAAGCGCCGGTGTCGCCGCTCGAACGGCGACCGCTCGCCGACTACCCGGCGACGCAGGTGTCGCCGGACTGGTTTCCCGACAAGGTCAACGGGAACAACGGTCATGGCTACCTGCAGCACGCGCCGTATACGTTCAGGACCCTCACGGGCCCGAACGGTGCGCTCGAGTACGTGCGGCGCAACTTCGGCTTCGTGTCATGGGGTTCGACGGTTCCGCAGCCGATGGGCTGGACCAACTCGAACGGCGTCGACCCGGAGCGTCGCGTCGGACACGTCGTGATCCACTGTCTGCCGGGCCTCTACGGCCCGCGCGGGCTGGCCGGCGAGCCCGACGTCGACCCGCAGTCGGGCCTGCGCTTCAACGGCGAGGTCTTCCCGATCCTGCTGCCGGGCGGCGTGAGCCTGCAAGGCACGTCGGCACTGGACACGATCTTCGACGCCCGCGGCGAAGCGACCGCGATCATCCGGACCGGCAACTGGACGGGGCAGGACCCGGACTACTTCATCGACTCGCTGACGCTGCGCAACGCGCAGTCGGATGGCGGTGAGCCGTGGACGCTGACGCCGGCGTTCGCCCGCAACCACACCGGGGCGGCGATCTACGTCGGCGAGCAGGACATGACGAACATCCCGCTGACGATCAGCAACTGCTTCATCGTCGACAACGCGGTCGGCATCGCGGTCGAGACCGACGAGCTGACCATCGGGCTGCGGATCGTCAACAACACCCTGGCGTTCAACCGGATCGGTGTCTGGTGCGGCTTCCGCATGCCAGATCCACCGCCGCCTCCGAACACGGTGTGGATCCCCAACCTCGGCCACGCGCGCTGCGTGCTCGTGAACAACGTGATCGACATCCGGCGCGAGGACACCGTGCTGCGGGTGCCGCTGCTCGGCGTCCATCCCGACGACTTCACCGTCGCCTCCGCGGCCGGCGGACCGGCGTCGCCGAACCTCGTGAACTTCAATGCCTGGGATGGGCTGACGGTCCAAATGACCTACCCCGCGCCGCCGGCGGTCGGTATCGGGTCACCGGTCAGTAACTTCCCGAAGCCCGGATTCCGTGGCTCCGGTGGCACGAACTACAGCGCCGTTCAGCCGCGCGTCGATCTGCGACCGGTCGTCGGCGCCCCCGGCGACACGCAGACACCGCGCGGGATCCTGTTCGTCAACGACGCGCTGCGCGCCAGCGGCGCGGGCGACCTCTCGCCGCACGACTTCCGCCTCGCGCCGCACGTCGTCCAGGACCCGCGGACGATCACCGCGCAGAACCCGATCCTCGCCCTCGACCCGCTGGTCAGCATGGGCATCGACTTCGGCCCGACCTCCCTGACGGGCTACACCAACATCACGATGGTCAACGGCGAGGTCCTCACGCATCCGCCCGGCATCGACCTGACGGTCGTCAACCAGCCCCAAGACCCCGACGTCTTCCACGCCTGGGACTGGGACACGGAGGGCTACGGCAATCCCCGCATCCGGCGCCGAGCGGGCTTCCCGGCGTTCGATCCGAATCTGGGCGTGTTCGGCGACATCGACCTCGGCGCAGACGAGCTCGGCGAGCTCGTGATGGCCGGCTACCTGCCCGGGACGCGGATCCTCGGCACGCTGCCGCCAGGCGAGAACGAGCCGTTCGACCAGATCGCGGTCTACTTCCTCGACCTGCGGGTCCCGAGCCCGGTCCATCCGCGGCCGTCGTTCCGCATCGACGTGGGAGAGGTCTACGGGTCGTGGGACCACGTGCGGTTGCAATCGGTGGCAGAGGGCTCGCCCGATTGCGTGCAGGTGACGCTGAACGGCGCGGTGATCGACACGAACTACACGGACGTGACCGATGCGGCGGCGGGGTCGGCGCGAGCGAGGCTCATCAACACCGCCTTCACCACACCCTGGGATCCGCAGACCTCAGGACACCCACCGATCACACGCAACCTTGCGTGCGACTTCTCACCATCATTGATTTCGGACTGGCACCCGTTCTGGGGGCCCTTGTGGTTCGGCACTGCAGGCAGCTTCCCGGCAGGATTCGAAGATGTCTACAGCGGCAACCCCTGGTTCGGTTCCCGATGGTCGGTGACCGGAATCTGGCCACAGACGGTCCAGAACTGGCACCTCTACGACAACCCGCTGCACCCCAACGTCGCCCTGTTCCGATCCGACGTCCTCGTCGGATCGCTGAACCCACCGGGAACTCTGATGAACCCGCTGCCTTCCCCAGACACGAACCACGGGCTCTACACCGTCACGCCCGGATCGGGCTTCCAGAGCTTCGGTCCTCCGATCATTGGCGGCTCCTGCTCGGGCGCCGGAACGTTCACGATCGGGATGTTCGGAGTCGGCGACGCATGGGCTGGAGGCTTGTCGCTCTGCCCGGACATGCTACCGACGTTCACCGGCTTCGAGGGTCGGGGGCTGCGCTACAATTGCCAGGTCGTGGTCGACCTGACCTCGACCTCCAACCTGCAGACCTTCCTCGCAGTGACCGGTCTGCAGGCTGGCCTCGCCTCAATGTCTTCCGGACGGTCATGGCGCAGTGCCGGACCGACGATCGACGGAGCCGTGCTCCGCTCGATCACGCGTCCGACCGCCTCCCTGCCGGCCAACGTGGCCCGGAGCATTCGATGATCAGGTCGCTGATCGCTGCGTCTCTGCTGGTCTCCCTGGCACCTGCCCAGTTCGCGGGCTTCCGCGAGCTGGACAGGCTGCCCGGGACACAGTCGCCGGGCACCCCGGTCTGGACCTTCGAGGCGAACGGAGACCGATTCCCGGACATCCACTTCAATCCCAACTACGCCGTCAACCTCCGACGGGGTTCGTTCGGCATCCCGATCAGGACGACGACCGGCTTCCTGAGGCGTCCGGGCTTCGGCGATGTCGACGGCGACGGCGACAATGATGTCTGGGTTCCTCTGCTCAGGACAGATATCCTGTTGCTGAACGATGGATCCGGGATATTTACCGAAGCACCCTCTTCTCGGATCCCCCAATTGGATCGGGTGTCGTACTGCGCACAGTTCATGGACGTCGACCTGGACGGCGACCTGGATTGCATTGTCGGACTGGGCACTTCCGCACTAGCGTCCGGCATCGACTGCGTGTATCTCAACGACGGGCGCGGCACCTTCTCGGTCGATCCGCGGATCACTCGACTGCCACCCGATGAGGAGGCGTGGGAACTACAGATCGGGGACCTCGACGGCGATGGTGACAGCGACGTGCTCGCAGGAGGAGCTGACTGGATATCTCCAGGCGTTGGCAGCGCGACCCGCATCTACTGGAACGACGGCAGCGGCGTCTTCGTTCGTGGCCCCACGCTCGGAATACTGCCCGGTGATTGGACCCGGATCGCAGACATCGATCGCGACGGAGACCTGGACGTGCTGTGCTCGGGCTACTACGGCGGCGCGGCAGGAGTGTCATGCTTCGTCAATGTGAACGGTCGAGGCACCTTCGCGCTCGAGCAGCGGCGACTGCCGGGCCTCGCTGCCTGGGGACGCACCGCAGCGGTCGGCGACGTCGACGGCGACGGCGATGTCGACATCGTTGCCAACGTGCCAGTGCCCGCGCCGGGCGGTGGCTACCAGTCCTTGAACGTGTGGCTGAACGACGGCACCGGCTACTTCGTCGACGCGACGACGACCTCCATGCCGTCGTTCGTGTTGGCCTTCACGTCGGGGAATCCGCTGGCGGACTTCGATGGTGACGGAGATCTCGACGTGGTGGCGCAGATGCACAACGGCACGATTCCCGTGGTGACTCACACGCTCTGGAACATGACCCGCCAGCTCTACCCGCCGCACCCGCCGCGCATCGGGCAGCCGCACACGGTCGAGCTGCACGGCAACCCAGGCGCACAGGTGTGGCTCATGGCCGCGTTCGCACCGGCCTACGTCGACCTCGGCCTCTACGGCGTGCTCGGCCTCGACCCGACCACTCTGGTCACGGGCCCCGGCCTCCCGATCCCCGGCTCGCGGATGGTCCCGCTCACCTTCGCCATCCCCAACGACCCCAACCTCGTCGGCGCGTCGGTGTTCTGGCAGGCCACCTACCTCGACTTCACCACCTCCATCCCGACCCTCCACGTCTCCAACACCTTCGAGGACGTCATCCAGCGCTGACGCCGCCCGACTCGGGATCCCCAGGCGACGCGCACGACGGTTTGCACGACGGGGAAATCGGGCCCTCCGGCCGGCGTTGTCCTGGATGACGGGCGAGCGAGACCGTCGCCCTTCCACCCGTCCGCGCCCCGACTCCGACCGCCCCCGCGCATCCGACCGCCTCCCTGCCGGCCAACGTGGCCCGGAGCATTCGATGATCAGGTCGCTGATCGCTGCGTCTCTGCTGGTCTCCCTGGCACCTGCCCAGTTCGCGGGCTTCCGCGAGCTGGACAGGCTGGATCCGGCACGATCATCGGCTACGTCGGTATGGAGCTTCGAGGCCAATCGAGATCGGTTCCCCGACATATACACAGGATTCGAGTATCGCTTGAACATGCGCCGCGGCTTCCTTGCGCCTCCGATTCGCTCCATGAACGGACTCATGAGGAGCCCCGCGTTCGGAGATGTCGATGGCGATGGCGACGTCGACATCTGGGAGCCATATGGACGAATCGACCGCCTGATGCTGAACGACGGCACGGGCAGATTCACCGAGGCAAGCTGGAACCGCGCACCACGGATCGATCGCGGTTCGTATTGCGCGTGCTTCCTGGATGCAGACTCTGATGGCGATCTCGACGTCGCGATCGGGATTTCGTACGGATCCGTGCCATCGAGCGTCGACTCTCTGTTCATCAACGATGGTAGCGGGATCTTCACCATCGACCCACGCGCTGTTCATTTGTTGGCAGACGAGGAGGCCTGGGACTACCAGGCCGCCGACTTCGACGGTGACGGCGATCCGGATCTGCTCGCCGGCGGGGCAGACTACGTGTCTCCAGGAGTCGGCAGCTCGACGCGCATCTACTGGAACGATGGCTCCGGATCGTTCACGCGCGGTCCAACGCTGGGAGTGTTGTCCGGCGACTGGAACCGTGTCGCCGACATCGACGGGGACGGAGATGTCGACGTGGTGTGCTCCGGATGGAACGGGAGTGCGGCAGGAGTATCCTGCTTCATCAATCGTGACGGCCGAGGCACTTTCGCGCTCGAACAGCAGCGGCTGCCCGGCGTCGCCGCCTGGGGACGCACAGCGGCGGTCGGCGATGTCGACGACGACGGCGATATCGACATCGTTGCCAACATTCCCGTGCCCGCACCCGGCGGTGGCTACCAGTCCTTGAACGTGTGGCTGAACGACGGCACCGGCTACTTCGTCGACCGGACGTCGATCGCCGTGCCGAGCTTCGCGTTTCCGATCAGCCTCGGCAATCCACTCGTCGATCTCGACGGCGATGGCGATCTCGACGTCTTCGCCCAACTGTTCGAGTCCTGGGGCGGAATACGCCAGGAGACCCACGTGCTCTGGAACATGACCCGCCAGCTCTACCCGCCGCACCCGCCGCGCATCGGGCAGCCGCACACGGTCGAGCTGTACGGCAACCCAGGCGCACAGGTGTGGCTCATGGCCGCATTCGCGCCGGCCTACGTCGACCTCGGGCTCTACGGCGTGCTCGGCCTCGACCCGGCCACTCTGGTCACGGGCCCCGGCCTCCCGATCCCCGGCTCGCGGATGATCCCGCTCACCTTCGCCATCCCGAACGACCCGAACCTGGTCGGCGTGTCGGTGTTCTGGCAGGCGACCTACCTCGACTTCACGACCTCGATCCCGACGCTCCACGTCTCGAACACGTTCGAGGACGTGATCGAGCGCTGACCGCGGGCGGCGACCGGCGTGTGGGCCCGGTCGTGGCCTCGCCGGCCGGTGGCGCCGGGGACCGGGTTCGGTCACGCGAGTGGTAGCGGCCGCCGGTCCTTCCCCGCGTGAACCCGGCCCGCCGTTCTGCGATGCTGCCGGGGGTCCGCCGACCCCTCTCCCGACGCATGCTCGCGCCGCCGTGCCATCGAACCGAAGTCTGCGACTGCCTGCCGCTGCAGCCGGAGGTGCCGCGATGATCCCCGAGGCGGCGCGGCTCACGCCGGAGGAGATCGCGCGACGGTCGAAGTCGAACTTCCTGGCGTCGTTCGTGTTCCTCGAGCGGCGGCGCCGGCGCGCGTTGTCGGCGATCTACGCGTTCTGCCGCGCGGTCGACGACGCCGCGGACGAGCCGAAGGACCCGGTCGAGGCTCGCGAGCAGCTCGCGTTCTGGCGTGCGGAGCTGGCGGCCGTCGAGCGGGGCGCGCCGCAGACGGCGACCGGGCGTGCGCTGTGCGAGCTGGCGCTGCCATACGGAACGTCGGTGCGCCACCTCGAGGAGGTGCTCGACGGGGTATCGATGGACGTCGAGCCGCGCCGCTATGCCGACCTGCCGGCGCTCGACGCCTACTGCCACAAGGTGGCGTCGGCGGTCGGGCTCGCGTGTCTGCCGGTGTTCGGTGCGCACGGCAGGCAGGCGGACGACTACGCGCGCGAGCTCGGGCTCGCGCTGCAGTTGACCAACGTGCTGCGCGACGTGCCGCGCGACGCGGCGGAGGGCCGCATCTACCTGCCGACCGACGCACTGGACCGCCACGCCGTCGACGTCGACTGGCTCGCGGGGCGCGGGCCGGCCGACGCGTATGCGCCGGGCGGGCCGGTCGACGCGCTCGTGCGCGAGCTCGTCGCCGTCGCCGAGCAACGCTTCGCGCGGACCGCGACCCTGCTGCCCGAGGACCAGCGCCGGGCATTACTGCCGGCGGAGATCATGGCGGCGATCTACCACGCCCTGCTGCAGCGCGTCGCGGCGCGCGGCGGCCGGCTCGACGTGGCGGCGCGCCCGCGCGTGTCCCGACGCCGCAAGCTCGGGATCGTGCTGCGCACCTGGTGGCGGAACGGGCGGCGATGACCGCGCCGCACGCCATCGTGCTGGGCGGCGGCGTCGCCGGGATCACCGCCGCGTTCCTGCTGCGCGACCGTGGTGCGACGGTCACGTTGTGCGAGGCGCACCGTGGACTCGGCGGGCGGGCGTTCACGCTGCCGCGGCGCCATGCTGGCGACCTCGAGGCCGACAATGGCCCGCACGTGATGCTCGGGTGCTATCGCCGGTTCCGCTGGCTGCTGCGGCGGCTCGGCACCGAGCAACTGTTCGGGCGCCCCGCGACGCTGCGGCTCGGCTTCCTCGACGCGCACGGCCGCCGCGACCGCCTGCGTCTGTGGCCCGGGCCCGCGCCGCTCGCGATGCCGTGGGCCGTGCTCGGCCTGCGCGCGCTTACGCTGCGGGAGCGCGTCCGGCTACTGCGCGGCCTGGCTGCCGTGCTCCTCGGCGCGCGCCGCGGCGAGGACCTCGGCGCGTGGCTCGCGCGGCGGGACCAGCACGGCGCGCCGCGGGCGTTCCTCTGGGAGCCGATGTGCCGCGCGATCATGAACGCCGAGCCCGAGGCGGTCGACGCCGCGACGTTCGTCGCGACCCTGCGCCGCGCGTTCCTCGGCAGCGGCCGTGCCGCGGCATTGTGGGCCCCCAGCGCGCCGTGGAGCGAGATCATCGGCGAGCCGGCCGCGCGCGCATTGACGGCTGCCGGTGTCGATGTGCTCACCGGCCATCGCGCGATCGCGATCGAGCGCGCCGCGGGGCGTGCGACCGCCGTCCACTTCGCCGACGGCACGATCGCGCCGGTCGGCCACGACGACGTCGTCGTGTGCGCGCTGCCGTGGCATGCGCTGGCGCGGATCGACCCTACGCTCGCACCGTCGGTGGACGCGCTGCCCGGCGCGCCGATCGTGTCGGTCTACTTCGACCTGGGTCCATTGAGCTTCCACGGCGGTGTCCTGCCGCCCGATCCGATCGTCGCGCTGATCGGCGGTGGGCCGTTCGACTTCCTGTGCCGGTGGCCTGGCGACGGCTCGGGGCGGGTCGCGCTGCTGTCGGGTGGCGGGCGCGACCTCGACGGGCTCGCCGCCGAGCAGATCGTCGCGGCGGCACGCCGCCAGCTCGCGCGCCACCTGCCCGACCTCGAGGCGGTGCACGATGCCCCCGCACGCCTGTGCAAGGAGGCCCGCGCGACGATCGTCTGCGCGCCCGGTGGTGCACCGTTGCGGCCGTCGCCCGGGCCGGTCCCCGGCTGCGCCAATCTGCGCCTGTGTGGCGACTGGACCGCGACCGGCCTCCCGTCGACCCTCGAAGGGGCCGCGGAGTCCGCGCACCGCGCGCTCGCGGCGTGGTGAGCACGGGCTCTAGGGTCACCTCGCGCGGGACCTCGTGGGTGGTCCGGGCTAGACTCGCGCGGAGGCCGCGTGGAGCCACCAGAATCGCAGAACCAGAGCCGCCCCGCGGACACCGATGCCGCGGCGTCCCGGAGCGCCTGGCGCGCCGACCGGGAGCTGGTCGCGCGGGCCCGCGCCGGGAGCTCGGAGGCCGTCGAGATCCTGGCCAGACGCATGCTGTGCATTCCCCGCATCCTCGATTCGATCGCCCGCCGCAGCGGTCCGCCGCTCGACGACGAGCTGCGCACCGAGGCGGCCCAGGAGGTCGCGACGCGCGTCTGGGCGGGGCTCGACCGCTACGAGGGGCGCGCGAGCCTCGAGACCTGGATCTACCGCTACTGCGCGCTGACGCTGCTCGACCTGCGGCGCGAGCGGCAGCGGCGCGCACGCCGCGAGCTGCCGGCCGACGCCGGCGAGGTCGAGCGCGCCGTCGATCCGCGCCCCGAGGGGCTGCGCGCCCAGGATGCCGCGACGCTTCACGCGGCGGTCGCGCGACTCGCGCCGGAGGAAGCGGCGGTCGTCGAGGCCCACTGCTTCGACGGGCTGACGTTCGAGCAGGTCGGCGCGCGGCTCGGGTGCTCTCCCAACACCGCGAAGACGCGCTACTACCGCGCGGTCGAGCGGCTGCGGCGCTGGCTGCGGTCCGGCTTCGGCGACGACGCGGGCGCCAGGGGGGACGTCCGATGACCTCCCCGGCCGATCGCGACGCGCTGCTCGCGGCCCTGCTGGCCGGCGAGGTCGACGCGGCCGACCCGGAGGTCGCGGCGCGCCTCGCGGCCGATCCGGAGCTGGCAGCGACGTGGGCGGAGCTGCTCGACCTCGACGCGGCGCTCCACGCGTCGGCCGCGGTCCGCGACGAGGCACTCGCGGCGGCCGCCGATCCGACGCCGCGGCCCGACGACGAGCGGTTCCTCGCGATGTTCCGCGCGGGCGCGCCGCGAGCCGCGCGCGGCGCGCCGCTGCGCATGCGGCGCCGACTGTGGACCGCCGCCGCGGCCGTCGTCGTGCTGGGGCTCGCATTGCTCGCGGTCCGCGCGTGGCGCGGCGAGGTCGCGACGCCACCGAGCGAGCCCGGCTACACCTACCTCGGCAGCGGCGGCATCGAGGTGCCCGCCGGACTGCCTTTCGGGGAGCTGCGCTTCGAGCTGACCGAGGACGACCCGCTGCAGGCGGTCGTCGACGTGAGCGTGTTCGCCCTCGACGCCGCGGGGCACCAGGCGCGCCAGCTCGCGGCGGTGCGCGACGTCACCGGTGGCCGCGTGGTCGTGCCGGAGCAGGTCCTCGCCGGTCGGGACGCGATCGAGTTCGTGATCGAGGTCCGCCCCGCCGGCCGCGCCGTGCCCGTCGTGCACCGCTACCGCCAGCGACGCTAGCCTATCGGCGTGACGCTTCCGACCGCGCCTCTCCGCCGGCCGCTGTGCCGTGCCGCGCCGTGGCTCGCCGCCACGCTGGGTGCCTGCGGACCGGGCGAGCCGGCGCCGGTGGCACCGCGCGAGCCGGTCGCTGCCGAGACCGCGGTGCAGCACCCGCTGCGTGCGCTCGGCGATCGACTGCGCGCGGCGGCCGACGCGGACGCGCGGCTGCGGGCGCTCGCGGAGCTGCGGCGGGGCCTCGCCGAGCTCGGTGAGCGTTTGGCGCTCGACCCGGAGCGCCGCGCGGACGATCCCGATCTCACCGCGTGGCTCGACGGCTTCGGGCAGCTCGCGAGCTTCGCGCGCGCGGGCTGGCCGGCCGACGCGGTCCAGCTCGCGCTCGACGTGCGCGGGGTGGCGTCGCGCGCACGGCCGTCCGGCGTGGCATCGGCGTTCGAGGCCGAGCTCACCGCGTGGCTGCTACGACAGCGCGCCGAGGGCGGCTCACAGCAGCTCCGCGAGCTGCCGCTCGCGGAGCTCGCCGCCGTCGAGGATCTCGGACGCTACGTCAGCGGCGCCCGTGAGGCGTACGCGTGGACCCTGATCCTGCTCGGGGTCGAATTGCGCGGCGACGGCGACGTCGGGCTGGCGCTGCACGCGCTGGCCGCGGCCGAGCGCGCGGTCGCCGCCGCCGCCCGACCGTCGCCGGTCGCCGCCTGCTACGTCGCGATGGAACGCGCGTCGTGCTACCAGCAGCTCGGCCGCGCGGAGGCCGCGAGCGCCGCGCTCGTGGACGCACAGCGCACGGTGGTGGATTGGCAGCCCACGACCGACGCGCTCCGCGCGACGCGCGCCGAGCTCGAGGTGACGGTCGGCCTCGCCCGCGTGCGACAGGCTTGCCTCGACGGCCGCTTCGCGTTGGCCTGTCGCTGGATCGTGGAGCTGCGCGAACGGTCGCCGCGCACCGCGGTCGTGGCGCAGCTGAGCTACTACGAGAGCGTCGCCCGCCAGGGCCTCGGCGAGGGTGACGTCGCCGCCAGTGCGCTCACCACCGCATTGGCGAGCCCCGACCTCGCGCCCGCAATCCGCAGTCTCGCATTGCTCGACGATGCGCGCAATCGGCTCGGTGTCGATGCCGACGCCGGGGCGCTGGACGCGGCGCGCCGGTCGCTCGATGCGCACGCCCGGCTGCTCGCCGAGCAGCCTGCCGATGCCTGGCCATTGCCCCGCGCCCGCGAGGCGGGACTGCGCGCCCGACTCGCCCGGCTCACTGCGCTGCGCGCGACCGACCGCGACCCGACCGCCGAGCTCGTCGCGGCCCACGCGACGGCCGGCGCGGCCTTCGATGCGTTCCTCGCCGCCTGGGAGAGCTCCGAGGACGGCCTCGGCATCGGCACGCTGGCCTTCCAGCCGCGCCGCGCACTGCTCGACGAGGTCATCGAGCTCAGCCTGCTGACCGGACCCCGCGACGGCCGCGAGCGCCGGGCTCTGGAGCAGACGTTCCGCGCGCCGGCGCGCGGGGCGCTGGCGCGGAGCCTCTGCGCAGATCCCGCCCCGACCTTCGATCGGGTGCGCGCGGCGTTGCTCACCGAGCCAGGCACGATCCTGCTGGTGCTCGCGCCGGGCGCGGACTGCACGCACGCGTTCGTCGCCGACCGCGAGCGCGTCGAGCACGAGCGGCTGCCGACCGTCGAGCACCTGCAGTCGGCCGTGCGCGCGCTGTGGCGCGAGCTGGCGGCGACGCCGCCCGCGGGCGATCTGGCCGACGCGCGTGCGCGCGCCGGCGCCGCGGCCAGGGCGCTCGCCGGGCCGCTCTTCACCGCTCACCTCGCCGAGCGTATCCGCGCGGCTCGGCGCATCCTGTTCGCCGGCGGCGAGCTGCTCGAGCGCGCGCCGCTCGCGGCGCTGCCCTGCGGTGAGCTCGGCCCGCTCGGCCTTGCCCGCGAGATCGTCGAGCTGCCGTCGGTGAGCGTCGGCCTCGCGCTCGCCGCGCGGCGCGCGCCGGCAGCGCCACCCGCGCTGCTCGCGCTGGTCGCGCCCGCGGCGGCGCCCGACGCGCGCGGCGACACCCCGGAGGCGATCCGGTTCCCACCCGACGAGCGCACCGCACTCGCCGGGAGCTGTGCGTCGCTCGGCTGGTTCGACGGCCCGGAGGCACGGCTCGAACGCCTCGCCGGCGCCGGTGCGGCCGACGCGCTACTGGTGTTCGGCCACGGCGTGACGGTCGCCGGCCTGGCGCGGCCCCGCGGCGTCGCGCTGACGCCGAGCCCGGCGTTGCCCGACGGGCGTCTCGTGCCGGAGCGTCTCGAAGCGGCGGGGCTCGCGATGCCGCCCGTCGTGCTGCTCGCGGTCTGCGACGCGACCGGCACCGATCCGATGCTCGGCAGTGACGACGCGGATCACCTTGCCGCGTCGTTGTTCCGTGCGGGAGCGCGCACCGTGTTCGCCGCGCCGTGCCCGCTCGAGCAGGTCGCGACCGCGCGCCTCGCGGTGGGCGTGCTGGCCGGGATGGCCGCGGGGCGGCGACCTGCCGCCGCACTGGTCGAGGCGCGGCGCGCGCTGCGCGGCGACCCGCGCTACGACCATCCCCACTTCTGGGCGACGTGGTCGGCGATCGGCTGGTGAGCCGGCGGCGCGGGCCGGGGCCTGCGAGCGAGGCTCAGCCACCCGGGGTCGGTGCCGGCGGCGGGGGCGGTACCTCGTTCGACCCACCACTGCCGATGCCGCCGGTCGAGCCGAGCACCGGCAGCGGATTCACGCCGCCGGCATTGCCGGCGAGGTAGAAGCCGGGGTTCAGCGGGTCGGGAGTCCGATCGTGCCAGAAGCTCGCGAACGACTCGACGCCATAGCGGCTCCACACTGTGCCGGTCTCGTCCGCAGCGAGGAAGCGTGCGCACGCGATGTAGTCGGCGTGGGTGCCCTGCGGTCCCTCGTATTGGCCGAGGACCTCGACATAGCGGAACGACACCAGCCCGCCCGGATCGAGTGCGAACGGAACCACCGTGTGCGCGACCAGGTCTGCCGGACGGTTCGGCTCCTCGAGGTGGTCCTGGTAGATCGACAGCTCGACGTGCGTCGCGAGGAAGCCGGCGCTCGTCGCGGGCAGCGCGAACGACAGGTCCATCAGCTGTCCGGGACCCGTCCACAGCCGGTAGAGCGGCGTGACGCTCACGAGGGTCGGAGCTCGCTGGAACTCGCCGATCGCCCAGCTCGGCTGCACCCACACCGCGTTCTCCACGGCGTCGCAGAACACGACGTCGCCATCGCCGTCGTTGTCGGCATCGAACAGGTCGACGTTGCTGAACGACGCCTGCGTACCGAACGACGGGCTGTCGAACGAGAACGGCACGAATCCCGTTCCCGAGAAGCTGAGCGTCGTCGGCGTGGGGCCGAAGCCACCGAAAGCCGCGAACCCAGCCGCGGAGTTCGAGTGGACCGCGCACACGTCGAGGTCGCCGCGCGCGAGCAGATCGCGCATGACCATGCGCGGCCGCGCCGGTCCGAGGAGCTCGAGCTGCTGCAGCCCGGTGTTCGGGTCGTGGAGCTCGAACCACGACGTGCGGGTCACGGAATCCCAGGTGACGAGGCCGAGCCGGCCGTGACCCAGGTAGCTCGACAGGCCCGCGTCGAAGTCGTGGATCGGGTGCGCCGCGGTGATCGCCGCGACGTCCCCGCCGTCGGTCCCGACGATGTGCACCGTGCGCCCGTCGCTCGCGAACACGGTGAGGTCGTCGCCGCTCTGCCATGGCGCGACCCTGATCGAGCTCGCGATGGACGGCAGCGCGATCGGCGCCTCGACCGTGAGGACCCCATTGCGGATCGTGCCGGTGAACACCGTGTCGCCGGACGCGGCGAGTCCGAACAGCCACACCGCGTCGGTCTGCTCGAACACGGCGAGCTCGATCACACCGCCCCAGTCCGTTGCGCCCAGCGCGATCGCGAGCGCGTCCTTGGTGTCGTCGATCTCGACCGTGTGCAGACCGGCCGCCGGACCGTCCGCGACGCACAGGAGTGCCAGGTCCCGGCCGCGCACCCCCTGGCCCACGATCCTCGCGACGTGTGCGACCCGGCCGCCACCGGGCGCCGGCAGCGCCATCGGCACGCCGAAGCCGGCGACGCCGAGCACGAGCTCCGGCAGTCCATCGCGGATCAAAAGGGCGTCGGCGCGGCCGTCGCCGCTGAAGTCGCCCGTCACCACCGCCGGCAGGTCAGAGCTGACCGGGAGACGGTGAGCACGGGCGACGCCGGCGGCCGCCTGGGCCGGCAGGCCGGTCGCGAGCGCGAGGACCAGGGCGGGAACGATGCGGGCCGCGAGGTGCGGTGCGGCGGGTACAGGGAGTCGGACTCTCATCGTGTCTCGTGAGTCGGTCGTCTGCAGGAGGGGGCGAGTGAGGAGGGGACGCGCGCAGGCCCTATTCGAACGGCCGGCGCGCGATCCGTCGAGCCGCCCGGCGTCAGAACGGCAGGATCGCGTGGTGGCGCGTGAACGCCTGGGTCTCGATGTAGATGTAGCCGGGCGCCGCGGCCGCCGGCGGATTCGTGACGCCGAGCACGGTGACGGTGACCACCCGGTTCGAAGCGGTCGGTGCCGACGGGGGAAGCGGGGCGGTGAACACGGCGGGGTTCGTCATCGGGACGGTCGGCTGCGCCGGGTCGGGAGCGCTGGCGACCTGCCGCCTGAACACGTTCGTGCCCGACACCGGGTCGGTGAGCTTCGTCAGGCCGAGGATCTGGGTGCCGGGGCCGCCGGGCTGTGTGCCGTAGGCGATCTCGACCTGCAGCTCGTAGGCGGGGTGCGGCGCGCCAGGGATCGGCGCCGGTAGCGGCAGCGGAACGATCGTCGTGCCGACCATCAGCTCGATCGTGAACTGCACGTCGTTGCTCGCGGCCACGTAGGTCGGGTTGGCGATCGCCTGGACCCGGACCGGGCGCGAGCGGTCGGGCATCGTGACCACGAACGGCACGACCTGGAAGTTGCCGGCCGGGTCGGTGATCTCGAGGTCGATCTGGAACGTGTTGGGTCCCGTCGGGAGCTGCAGCGGCAGCAGCGGCAGCTCCCACGCCGCCGGCAGATGGTGCAGCACCAGCTGGTGGTTGACGGCGTAGCCGCCGGCCGCCGGCGACTGCTGGCCCTCGAGCGGGAATAGCGCAGGGCCCGCCGGTGTCAGGATCGTCGTGAACGCGCGGACGCGGGCAACCTCGTCGGTGTTGAGCTCCACCTTGACGGTATTGGTCGTCGCGAACATCAGTCGCGGTGAGCCGATCACGTTCGGAGGCAGGTTGTCGTTCGACGTGTCGACGACCAGCGGATCATCACCGCGGAGCACTTCATGGCCGTCGGGGCGACCGTCGCCATCCGTATCGGTGACGAACGGCGAGGTTCCGTAAAGTGGCCATTCGTCACTGTCGATCAGGCCGTCGTCGTCGGCATCGATGGTGAACCGCTGACCGGATCCCGGTGGGTGGCCCATGATGGTCAGCGGCTCGCCACTGGCGAGGAACAGCGACAGCAGGGACGCCGGCGGCGTCGGCGGGAAGCCGCCGATCTCGCTGATCCACGCGCCCTGGGCGTTGTCCCAGAAGCCGGTGAACGGTGTGAACCCGCCCGTGCCGTTCGGTATCGATATGATCACCGAGAAGTCGGCGTGACCCGCCGCGGCCTCGGTCTGCACGTAGGCCATCACGTTGGCGAAGTCGCCCGCCGGATTGGCGTAGTCGGTGCGCAGCACGCGGACGAGACTCGACGCCGGTGCGAGCCCCGTGTCGAACGACTCCATGAACGCGACGAGGTTGTCGCGCGTGCCCTGCGTCGCGGGCGATTGCAGACCCAGGAACACCGGCTGCACGACGAACTCCTGGAAGCTGCCGACGCCGCCGAAGTGCAGGAGGCCGGCGCCGTTGCCGCATCGATTGCCGACGTAAGGACCGAGATTGATCGGCGCATCGAGGCGCTCGACGACGCCGCGGAGCTGGGCGACCTGGACGGTGAACGACGGCGGGCCGACCACGTTGATGAACTGGATCTCGTTGTTGGTCCCGGTCGGCAGCGAGTGGCAGCTCGCACACGACAGCGTGCCGGCCGGCGCGTAGACCGGGAAGGTCTCGAAGTCGACGAGCCCCTGTGCGACGTTGCCGACGCCCGCTGGCGCGGGCGTGCTGGCATACGAGCGGTTCATCGCCAGGTGGCGATTCGGGCGGTGTCGCAGCAGGCCGATCGCGTCGACCATGTCCGGCAGCTCGGTCGGAGTGAGCTCGGCTCCCTCGAGCAGCCCGGAGAACGCGCCGTTGAAGTCGGCGAGCGTGCGCTGCTCGCCGCGCCAGTGGTACGGCGCCACCTCGGGCAGCCCGAGCAGCGTCTGCGTCAGCATCGGACCCTTGAAGTCCTCCTCGAAGGTCAGCGCCGAACCGGCGGTGCCCTCCGGGTCGTGCCACTTCGACAGCTCCCACACGACGTTGTCCTGGCCGCCGTCGACGTGGCACGAGAAGCACGACGAGGTCCGGCTCGCCGAGCGGTCGGCGTCCGACAGGTGCGCGAGGCCGCGCTTCGCGAAGTCGGGGAGCGGGTCGTAGCTCAGCGGCGTGGTGTTCACGATCAGCGTCGTGGTCGGTGCCGCACCGCTGACGTCCACGAAAGCGAACGAGTTCTCGATCTCGCAGTAGACGGTCAGCTGCGTGCCGGTCGGATCGATCGTCGCATTGCGCGCGCCGACCCGCGTCGCGCCGTAGCTCGGATTGGCCGAACGCAGCTCCCAGGCACCGACGGCCACCGGAGCGCCGGCGCCGAGCCGGAACTCGACCACCCGGTCGACACCGCGCGCGACCAGCCAGGCGCGCCGGCCGCTCGGTGCGACGACGAAGTCCGTCGGCGTGGCCATCGGCGCGAACGGCGACGCGTCGAGATCGATCGTCTTGGCGACGGGTGCCGTCCCGCCGGCGCCGTAGTCGAGTACCACGAGACGGTTCTCGACGACGCGACCGGCGGGGAAGTTCCGCTCGCCGACGAACTGGTCGTTGAGCGCTTCCGTGCCCACCACGTACGCGCGCGGTCGGATCGGATCGGCCTCGATCGCGTATTGGATGGTCATCACGCCGGTGGCGAGCTCGGCGGGCGCCAGGGTCACCGCCGCCGGATTGGCGGGCGACACTCGCAATGCGACGACGTCGCGATCGGGGAGCTGCCCGGTGACCTGCGGGTCGGTCGTCGCGTCGACGACGAACAGGGGCGTCGGGTCGCCGGGGAACTCGCCTTTGGCGACGGTGTTGTTGCCGCTGAGCAGCGCCGCGACGAGCAGCCGGTCGCGGGCGGCGTCGAAGGCGATCGCGTGCGGGGTGTGCTGGTTCAGGTTGACCGCCGCGACCGAGAGCCCCGCGAAGCAGTCGATGACATGGACGTCGCGCGAGCCCCGGCAGCTCACGTAGGCGTGCGAGCCGCTCGGGTGGAACGCGATGCCCGACGGCTCGAGGCCGACCGCGATCGAGCGGATCGGCTCGCCACGGATCGGGTCGAACACGACGACCACGCCGCCGGGGCTCGGACTGCCGGTGGCCGGATCGTCACCGATCCGGCTGTTGGGGATCGCCATCCACACTTCGAGGGTGCCCGGCCGCTCGACGGCGCAGGTCGCGCCGGGCGGCGTCGGCAGCTCGGCGATCAGCGACTGCTGGCCGGTCGTCGGATCGCGGAACCACACCTCGTAGCGTCCAAGGCGGTGGTTCAGCACGCCGGTGTAGACGTTGCTGACCAGCGCGCTCTTCACGACGTTCTGCAGCGGGCTGATTGGCAGGTCCGCGTAGGTCGTGACGATGTTGTCCTGGCGGGTGACCGCCGGGTTCTGCGAGACCACGGGCGGTCGCTGGTATTGGGCGACCGCGGCGGTCGTCGCGAGACACACGGCGAGCGGGACACGGAGAGCGGGCATCGAGGCTCCTTCGGAGGATCGCGGGCAGGAGGGCCTCGGCGCTGGTGGCGCAGTCGGGCAAGCGGTTCTGGCTTTTCCAGAAAAGTGCGCCCGCCGTCCCTGCGCTCAGCGCCTGCCACACGACGCACACCCCGACGAGCGACGGCAGGTTCGGGACGCCGAGCGACGCGGCGACCGGGGCGCCCGGCTGCTGGACGCCGACCGCCTGCGCGATGCCGGCGGTGACCTGCACCGACGGATCGACCCGCAGCTGACCCGCAGCGACGACGGCCGCCCAGCCCGGGGTCGCGCCCGCGCCGCTGCCCGAGCGGAGCGCGCCCGAGCGCAGTGCCACGTCGGCCTGGACGAGCGCGAGCGCAGGCGCGTCGTTGGAGCCCGGCAGACCATCGCCGCCGACGAGCGACGTGGCGCCGACGACCTCCGCACGGCCACCGCCGACGCTCAGCGCCGCGGTGGACGGCGCGAACAGTCCGGGGGTCGGGGCGGCGTCCGCACCCCGGAACGCACACGACTCGACGACGCTGGAGCAGTCCGTCAGCGCGACGGCCCGGATCGCGCACGAGCGTAGCGCGAGCCGATCGCAGCGTTGTGCGACCAGACCGCGCGGGTGATACCACAGCGCGGCCAGCGACGGCTCGGCCGGCAGCCAGGCCGGTGTCGTGATCCGCTGGAGGACGACCGGCCCGCTGCAGTCCTGCACCTGCAGGACCGCGCCGACGCCCGCCGTGGTGGTCGAGAAGTCGATCCCCGAGACGAGCGTCCGCTGGGCGAGCGCCGTATTCCGCACGGCGGTCGAGCCAGCGACGCGGACCCCTGGAACGGCGAGGATCGACAGCCCTTTGCCGTCGACGACGAACGGCCGGTAGGTGCCCATCCGGACCAGCAGTGTCGCTCCGTCGGGGACCGCCGCGACCGCGGCGACGATGCTCGTGAAATGGGTGCCCGGTCCGTTCGCCGCGTCGACGACGAAGGTCTGCGCAGGCGCCAGGCCGGTCGCGACCAGCAGAGAGCCCGCCACGAACAGGCGCATGGGGACGAGCGTAGCCGCGATCCACGGCGCCAGCGATCCGAGGGGGCGTCGACGGGCCGCGTCGTCGTCGTCTACCATCCCGACCGCTCGACTCGGCCCGATCGCTCACACGGACACGTCATGCCAGTTCTGACCGTCTACAACCACGGCACGGGTGGGTCGTCCACCAAGAGCTACGAAAAGCTCGAGATCGTCAACTGCTTCGGCAATCTGCACGCGGCAGCGGACCCGGGTGGCCGCTTCGTCAACTGGCTCATCACCGAGGGCGTCGGATCGAAGCTCGATCCAGTCAATCGCGGGTTGCTCCAGTTCGACCAGAACAGCGGCTCGATGGTCCAACGGGACTCGGGGACGACCTTCGGCAAGGGGCTGCTGCACTCGGCGCTCGGTTCGGGCGTCCAGCAGAACGTCCAGAACCTGCTCGAGGTGCTGAAGTACCTGAAGGCCACCGGCCGCACGCCGACGGCGATCAACATGATCGGCTGGAGCCGTGGGGCGGTGACATGCATCCGGCAGGCGAGCGAGATCTGGCGCGACGGGACGCTCGGCATGGCGTCGGTGCCGATCAACATCTTCGCGGTCGACCCGGTCGCGGGCGCCTCGGCGGACAAGGAGAAGCAGGGCAGCATCCTGTATCCCAACGTCCGCAACTTCGTCGGCATCCTCGCGACCGGCGAGCGGCGGAGGGCGTTCTATCCGAAGAACCAGGGCACGCTCAGCGTCGCGAGCGGCACGTCGACGAAGACGGCCTGGGTGCACTTCCCCGGCATCCACAGTGACGTCGCGAAGATCAGCGGCGAGCCCGGCATCGTCGTGTTCGACATGTGCGCGCGCTTCCTGCAGTTCTGCGGTACCAATGTGGATGCACACTCGGGGTTCAAGTCGAGCCCGACGCGGCTGCTGCAGTGCTACTTCAACATGGTGCTCGGCGCGAAGCGCATCGGCACGACCACGATCAAGGGCGACAAGGCCTCGCACAAGGTGGGTTGGAAGGACAAGAGCAGCGGTGCCGGCGACTGGATGAAGAGCGGCGGCGGCTTCAAGGACCGCAAGCTGAACGTCGAGCAGGTCAGCGGCGTGGATGTGCTCGTCAACGTGCACCACGAGGCGCTGTTCGAGCGGCACTACCCGGAGCTCTACGACCTGTGCTTCGACTCGCGGCTGGAGCCGATGCAGTGGATGATGGCGTTCCAGGCGCCGCGCATCCAACTGCGGCTCCGCGACCTCGAGCTGTACTCGCCCGGTGTCAGCGAGCTGCTCGGGCGATCGAACCAGTCCGTCGCGAAGGCCGACGAGCAGTCGTGGCGCGGTGCGCTGGACGCGTGCGCGCTGGTGCCCTGACCCGAGTGCGCTGACCCCCAGTGCTCCGTCGCGGCGCCCCGGGGCGACCCGTCCGGGTCGGGAGTGTCGGGCGACCCGGGCCCGGGACACGCCTGCGCGCGCGTCGCCAATCCGTTCCGGTGATCGCGCCGCCCGGCTGCGCGGATCACCGGAGGCATCCTCGCGCACGTCTTGTCCGCGCTGCGCGAAGCTCTATACCGGACGCTTCGCATCCGCGCGCCCGACCGCCGGTCGGGCCCCCTCCCGAAGCCCCCCACAAACAGGGAAGCAAGACGCATGGCAGTCCTCGTTGGCAAGCAGGCCCCGGACTTCAAGGCCCAGGCCGTGATGCCGGACGGCAGCTTCAAGGAGCTGACCCTCTCCCAGTTCCGCGGCAAGAAGGTCGTCCTGTACTTCTATCCGCTCGACTTCACGTTCGTGTGCCCGTCGGAGATCATCGCCTTCGACAACCACCTCGCCTCGTTCAAGGAGCGCAACACCGAGGTGATCGGTGTCTCCGTCGACTCGCACTTCACGCACCACGCGTGGCGCAAGACGAAGGTCGAGAACGGTGGCATCGGCGAGATCCGGTACCCGCTGGTCGCCGACCTGACCAAGAGCATCGCCGCCGACTACGACGTGCTGACGGGCGATGGCGCGGTCGCCTACCGCGGCCTGTTCCTGATCGACGAGAACGGCTTGGTGCGTCACCAGCTCGTCAACGACCTGCCGCTCGGCCGCAATGTCGAGGAGGCGATCCGCATGGTCGACGCGCTGAGCTTCCACCAGGAGCACGGCGAGGTCTGCCCGGCCAACTGGAGCAAGGGCAAGAAGGGCATGAAGGCGAGCGCCGAGGGCGTCGCCAGCTACCTCGCCGAGAACGCGAAGAAGCTGTGAGCCTGCCCGCCCCGCGGCTCAGCGCCCCGGCGTGGCGGTGACGCCGGCACCCTCGTCGGCAGGCCGATGGGCTGCCGGCGAGGGGGTGCGCCCCGGCACCGACCAGGCGACAACGCGCGGCAGCGATACGGTCGCGGCGAGCGTTGCGTCGACCCGAGCGCATACGCCGGGGCCGATCACCGCGGAGCCCGGCAGCGCCGCCGTGCTGTGCGCGAGCCACGTGCCGGGCGAGCTCCGCTCGATCCCGATCGTCACCTCGCAGCCGTCGATCGTCTCGCGGCCGCCGGTCCACAGCGGGTCGAGGCGCAGCCGGTGGCGCGCGGTCTCGAGCCCCGCCTCGGCCGCGGCGAACGCGCGCTCGCGGGCGCCCGCCAGCGCGGTCGTGCGCGTGACGTCCTCGCCGCGCGTCGCGATCGTCACGGTGGCGGTCGTCGCCAGCACGATCAGAACCAGCACGATCAGCAGCGCCGAGCCGCGGTCGGTCCCGGTCGGGTGGCGCGTCATCGGTCCTCCCCCGCGCAACGCGGCGCGACGTCGATCCACAGCGTGCGGCGCGCGAGCGCGCCGTCGTCCGCGGCCGCCGCGCGATCGCCGCGCGGCTTCATGCGCAGGCCGACGTGGACGAGCCCCGCCGAGCGCAGCAGCTGCAGGGAATCGATCGAGATCCGGAAGCGCGCATCGGCTTCGGTCGGTGCGCTGCGGACGAGCTCGCCGCTCGCGTCGACCGCCCAGCGCACCGGCCGCGCCGCGGCGCCCGTCGTCGAGGCGACGGCCAGCGGTGCGAGCGTCAGCGCGCCGTCGACCAGCTCGGCCGCGTGGCACGCGCGCAGGTCGTCGGTCAGGCGCTCGGTCGCGCGCTGCACGTGCTGCAGCTCGGCGACGTCCGCGCGCGTGCGGTCGGCGTCCCGCTGCGAACGCTGGCCCACGGTGACCGCGGCGAGCGCGAGCACGCTGGTGATGGCACAGGCCGTCATCACCTCGACGAGCGTGAAGCCGCCGCAGCGGCGCCGGTTTGGTGCGCGGCTCATCGCGTCAGCTCCGTGGCGAGGCGGACGACCCGCGCTGCGCTACGCGTCCCGGTGCCGCCGGACGGCTGCCAGCTCAGCTCCAGCTCGAGCTCCCACAGGCCGGGCTCGAGCTGGCGGCTCGCGCGTGTCAGGTGCGCGCACGCGAGGTGCCGCTCGGCGCCCGGCGCCGGCAGGTCGACGGTCCCGGCGCTCAGCGCGGTCGCGGCCTGCAGCCGTTCGCGCTCGGCGACGTTCGACAGCTCGCGCTCGGCGACGGTCGTCTCGAACGCGTGCCGCACCGCGAGGTCGCGGTGTTGGCTGCGCGAGCCGACGCCGACCGCGAGGGCGGTCAGCAGCGCGGTCGCCACCGCGCACTCGACCAGCGTCGAGCCGCGCTGCGCGGCGAAGCGGGCGGTCCGGTTCACCATGGCATGCCTCCCACGGCTGCGCGCGCGGCCTCGAGGCGCGCGAACACCGTTGCGAAGTGGATCGCGATCAGGCTTCCGAAGAACACGACGGCCAGCGGCTGGATCAACGACACCAGCCGGTCGACCGAGCGCTCGACGCGCCGCTCGCAGGCGGCCGCGGCGGTGTGCATCCGGCTCGCGAGCTGGCGCGGGTCGCCGCTGGTCGTCAGCGCGATCAGCGCGGCGGCGTGCGTCGGGATGCCGGTGCGGTGCCAGACCTCCTCGGGCGTCTCACCCTCGTCGGCTGCCTCGGCGGCGTCGAGCGCGCTGCGCTCGAGGTCGACGTGGCCGGCGGCCGGCGCCGCGCGGCGCAGCAGGGTGCCGAGTGGGACGCGCGACCCGGTCAGGTGCGCGGCGGTCCGCAGCAGCCGCCCCGCGGCGGACTCGACCGCGAGGCGGCGGGAGCCGGGCAGCAGCGCGATCAGTCGGTCGAGCGCCGCGTGCAGTGCACCCCGACTACCTGCGAGGTAGCCGAGCAGCGCGACGGCGAGCGCCCCGCACAATGCCAGCGCGGCGCCCTGCGCGACGGCGCCGCTCGCGTCCGCGGTCTGTCGGGCACCGGCGGCGAGTGCGTCCTGGCCGGTCAACGATTCGGTCGTCACGTACAGACCGGCGAGCATGACCGCGAGGAGCGACGGGTAGGCGAGCGCGAGCGACAGCCGGTCCCAGATCCGCAGTCCGCCATTGCCGCGCTGGCCGCTGAGGCTGACGAGCGTGTGTCGCAGGCCCGACGTGCCCTCGACCGACTGCAGCGTGCGCAGCAGGTGGGCGGGCAGCGTGCGTGGCGGCAAGGCCTCGTCGAGCGCCTGGGCGATCGGCGTGCCGTCCTGCAGCAGCGTCGCGAGCCGGCTCAGTGCGCGTCGCGCGTCGCCGCGGGCGGTGCGCGCCATCCGTTCGATGATCGGGCCGAGCGGGAGCTCGCGGCGCGCCGCGGCGCCGACGACCTCGAGGATCTTCGCGCGCAGCTCCTGGTGTCCGTTGCGCCGCAGGGACAGCCAGCACAGCCACAACAGCGCGCCCGCGAGGATCAGGAAGCCCTTCTGGATCGGCAGCATCGGGCGGCTCCTCAGCGGGGTGCCGTGGGCAGCGAGTCGAAGTCCGGGACCATGCCGAACGCCGACGTCATGTAGTTGAGCGCGAAGCCGAGCACGACGAGGCCGACGATGAGCTGTGCGGCTGGCGCCGCGATGATCGCGACCCGCTCGGCACTGCGCTCGAGGCGCTGCCGGTAGATCGACGCGATGTCGTCGAGCGCATCGGCGGCCGTCCGCTCGTTGTGCGCAGCTTCCAGGAAGAAGCTGAGACTCGGCGACAGCAGGGCGCCCGCATCGACGGCCTCGCTCAGGCTGCTGCCGCCGTCCGCGGCGTTGGCCATGCGCTCGATGCGATTGCGTATGCCCGGGTCGTCGGTCGCCGTCGCCGTCAATGCGAGGGCGCGCGGCAACGGAATGGCGCGCCGCAGCAGCAGGGCCATCGTCGACGCGAACGAGGCTTTCGCCGCATAGGTGCGCAGCCGGCCGATCAGCGGCAGCTTGTAGCCGATGCTGCGGGGCCCGACGCCCTCGTCCAGCGGCCGCCGCAGGAACGTGAAGGCCACGACGCCCAGGATCGCGAGCGCGACGATCGCGGCACCGCCCCAGGTCTGCCACACCGGCGCGCGGGTTGGCGTGAAGCTGCCGCCCAGCGCGTACGCCTCGCGCAGCGGCGAGCCGACGAAGGTCAGGATCGCCGCGCCGATCGCGACGACGAAGCCCGTCGCGACGAGCGGGTAGGCCATCGTGCGCCGCATGCGGTCGACGATCTGCGCGCGGTCGCTGGCGTGGATCGCGATCTCGTCGAGCACGTCGGGGAGCGCGCCGCCGCCGGACATGCCGGCCTGGATCAGCGCGCGGTAGACCGGCGAGAACCACTTCTTGCGCTTCGCGTAGGCCTCCGCGAGCGGCACGCCCTGCTCGATCTCGTCGGCCATCGCCGTGGCCTCGCGTGCCATCGGGCCGCGCTCGAGATCGGCCTGCAGCACGCGCAGGGCGCGCGGCAGCGGGACGTTGGCGCGGCACAGGTCGGCCAGGCTGCGGTGGAACAGCGCGAGATCGCCGCGCACGGTCGTGCGCACGGCGTCGCCGGGGACGCGCCCGTCGTGCCCGCTGGGCTCAGGCCGTACCGAGGACACGGCGCACCTCCTCGCTGGTCGTGCGGCGGGCCGCGACCGCTGCGTCACCCGACTCGTACAGGCTGCGGAAGCCGTCGCCGTAGGCGGCCTCGGTCAGCGCCTCGCCGTCGCTGCGGCGCAGCACCGCGGTGCGGAGCTCCGAGGTCATCGGCACCCATTCGGCCAGCGGCACGCGGCCCGCATAGCCGCTGCCGCCGCAGCGCGGGCACTCCTCGCCGAGGTGCATGCACTTCGGCTCCGTGCACACGCCGCGCACGAGGCGCTGTGCGAGCACGCCGCGGATCGCGGTCGTCAGCACGAACGGCTCGATGCCCATCTCCACCAGGCGCGCGAACACCAGCGGTGCGGTGCCGGCGTGCACGGTGGTCACGACCAGGTGGCCGGTCAGGCCCGCCTCGAGAGCGATCTTCGCGGTCTCGCGGTCGCGGATCTCGCCGACCAGCAGCACCTCGGGATCCTGGCGCAGCAGCGAGCGCAGCGCGCGCGAGAAGTCGAGGCCCGCGACCGGGTCGACCTGCGTCTGCACGATGCCGGGGATGCGTCGCTCGATCGGGTCCTCGATCGTGACGATCGAGCGGGGATTGTGCGTCGACGCCGCGAGGTGGCGGAGGCAGGCGTACAGCGTGGTGGTCTTGCCAGAGCCGCTCGGCCCGGTCACCAGGACCACGCCGTCCGGCTGCTCGATCGCGTCGCGGAGCGACTTCCACACCGAGCCCTCGAGGCCGAGATCCTCGAGCCGGCCGAGCTTGGTGTCGGGCGCATCGAGGCGGATCGCGACGCGTTCGCCGCAGACCGTCGGGTAGGTCGCGACGCGGACGTCGGTGGGCAGCCCGCTGCGCGCGGCGGGGATGCGGCCCTCCTGCGGCACATCGGCGCGGTAGACCAGCAGGTCGGACAGGGCCTTGAGCCGGCCGACCACGCGGGCGTGCAACGCGCCCGGTAGCCGCTCGAGCTCCTGCAGCACGCCGTCGCGGCGGATGCGGACCTGGATGGCGTCCTCGTTCGGGTCGAGGTGGAGATCGCTCGCCCCGCGCTCCTGGGCGGTGCGGAGCAGACGGTCGACGACTTCGACCGCCGTGCTGGCGTGCGGCGTCTGCGACATGGAGGCCCTTGCGCTTGGATTCGACGACGGAACTTGATCCGTGCCGCCTATCGACCGTCCGGGCCGGGACCTTGAACCGCCGTTGCCACCGCGGCCCCGGGACTCCCCTGGTCCGGGTCGCGCGCCACGCCTCCGCCGCCAGCGTCACTCCACGTGGATGTGGCGCCCGCCGTTCTCCTCGGCCAGGAGCCGGAGGAAGTCGGTGTCGTTCTTCTGGCCGAACGTGACGCAGTGGATGGTCAGGCGCTTGAGGCGGTTGGTCTCGCGCACGAGGCGGCGGATCTCGTCCTTGTCGATCACGCGGCCGTAGCTCGGGGCGCCGTCGCTGAGGACGTAGACGGTGTCGAAGCCGAGCGCGTAGTTCTGGTCCTTCAGGCCCTGCCCGGCGAAGCCGAGCGCCGTGTCGAGCGCGTCGTAGAGGTTGGTCGGCCCGCGCGGCTCGATCGACTCCAGGAAGTTGCCGAGCAGGTCGTCGCGCGACTCGTCGTCGATGCGCACGAGCTCCGGATTGCCGCCGCGCGCGGGGCGCCAGACCCGCACGCCGTCGCTGAACACGATGACGTTGAAGTACGAGCCGTCGGGCAGCGCGAGCACGATGCGCCGGAGCTCCTCGAGCACGATCTGGGCCTTGGTGGCCGTCGTGCCGGCCTGTGCCGACGTCGTGCCCTGGTGCAGCGTGACCGGCTCCCGCATCGAGCCGGAGAAGTCGACGACGAACAGCACGCGGTCGGAGTCGAGGTCGATCGAGAAGAACTTCTCGTAGCGTGAGTCGGTCACGCGCTGGCGCTGCGCGCCCTCGCGCGCGAAGCGGAACGAGGCGCCCTCCTTCTTCCAGAACTCCCGCCACGGCCGGGCGTCGCCGAACGGGATTCCGAGGCCGGTCAGGCCCTCGAGCAGCCCGTGCAGGCGCGCGTCCATCGCCCACGGCTCCTTGCGGCGGCCGAGCTCGGCCTCGTAGCCGTCGATCAGGGCCGGCAGCGCGAAGCGCGTGCGGAGCTTGGCGAGGTTCGAGGCGGCGGCCGAGCGCACCTGCCAGACCTTGTCGCGCACCAGCACCTCGCGCATCGCGGCGATGGTCTCGTCGCGGAGCTTCGCGATGTCGTCGGAGATCGAGTCGTTGCGCGTCTCGTCGGTGTGCTCGGCGAGCGCATTGCCGAGCGCGTTCAGTGCGGCGATCCGCAGCTCGGACTCCTTGTCGCGCAGGATGTCGACGAACGACTCGACCAGGCCGAGGTCGGCCGTCTCGCTGAGCACGTCGATCGCGCGCAGGCGCAGCTTGGGCGGCATCGCGCGCGACGCGCGCAACAGTGCGAGCTTGCCACCGGTGCTGCCGCGCGCGCCGAGGATCCGCAGCGCGGCGTCGACCCGCGTGCGGTCGGCGTCGGCATCCGCGTCGCGCAGCTTGCCGTTGTCCAGCAGCCCGATCAGCCACGCGTCGAGGCCGTCGACCTGCATGGCGGCCACGTGCCTCCTCGCCATCGAGCGGATGCGCCACGGCAGCAGCTCGGACTGGAACTCCAGGATGTCGGACGCCGTGTTCGACGCCGCCGGCCGCGGATCGACGACGGCCGCGTCGAACAGCGCCTTCGCGGCGTTCATGTCGTTCCACGCCGCGAGCTTCGCCATCCGCGCTTCGGCATCGGCGAGCGCGGCCTGGTCGATCTCCAGCTCGTGCATCATCCGGATCGCGCCGCGCGAGTAGTCGCCCAGCCACGCGCGGAACGCCTGCATGTCGGCCAGCGACGAGGCCGCCTCGGGCTCGGGCTGGGCGGCGACGGGGCCGGCCGCGCCCAGCGCCGCGAGCAACGCGAGGAGGCCGGCGGCGGGCGCCAGCGGTCGTCGGGACCGGAAGCCGTGCATGGGTCCGACTGTAGCCGCGGGGATCGGGCCGGTCGCGGGGCCGCGCCGGTCGGCAGATGGCACGGCCTTGGACCGGCGACCTCGACCCGGTACGACCGCAGCAGTGCGCGACCCCGCCGGTCCCTCGCCGGCGACCGGGCGCATCGAGTCCCGCGCGAAGCGCCGAGGCTCGCCGCCGACTTGTCGGTCGCGCGCCGTCCGACCAGCCATCTGCATCCGATGATCCCCACCCGCACTCTCGGGACCGGCGGTCCCGCCGTCGGCGCCCTCGGCTACGGCGCGATGGTGCTCGAAGGCTACTACGGGCCGGCGGCGGAGCCGGACGGCATCGCGACCGTCCGCCGCGCGCTCGACCTCGGCATGACCCTGCTCGACACCGCCGACGCGTACGGCAACGGCCACAACGAGCAGCTCGTCGCGGCGGCGATCGCGGGACGTCGGGCACGGGCGTTCGTCGCGACGAAGTTCGGCATCGCGTTCGACCCGGCGGAGGCGGCCACGGAGGTCCCGACCGGCTGGGGCTTCCCGCTGCGGATCAGCGGTCGTCCCGACTACGCGCGCCGGGCGCTCGCCGCGAGCCTGCGGCGGCTCGGGGTCGATGCGATCGATCTGTGGTATCTGCACTACCCGGATCCGGCCGTCCCGATCGAGGACACCGTCGCCGCAATGGCCGCGGGCGTGCGGAGCGGCCGCGTGCATCACCTCGGATTGAGCAACGTCACCGCTGACCAGGTCCGCCGCGCCCACGCGGTCCATCCGATCGCGGCGGTCCAGTTCGAATACTCGCTGTGGCGACGCGAGGCGGAGCGGGAGCTCCTGCCGACGCTGCGCGAGCTCGGGATCGGGCTCGTCCCGTGGGCGCCGCTCGGCAGCGGGTTCCTCGCCGGGGCTGGCGAGGCGCTCGACGCCGACGACTTCCGGCGCCACAACCCGAAGTTCGTCGGTGCGAACCTGACCGCCAACCTCGCCCGTTTCGCGCCGCTGTCGGCGCTCGCGCGCGAGCTCGGTGCGACACCTGCGCAACTCGCGCTCGCGTGGCTGCTCCACCAGGGACCGGACCTGGTGCCGATCCCCGGCACTCGGAAGCGCGACCGCATCGACGAGAACGCCGCCGCAGCGCGACTGCGCCTCGACGACGAGCACCTCGCGCGGATCGACGCGATCGCTCCGCTCGGCGCTGCGTGCGGCGCGAACCTGGTCGGCGACCGCTGACGGCCAGCGCGCGGAGTCGCCCGCTCGCTGCCGCATCGTCCGCCGTCAATGCCGGGGCCCGATGGTCCCGACCGGGATCGGCGGGAAGCCAGGGATCTCCGGCACCTCGAGCTGCGGCGACGCGGTCGGATCGAGCTCGCGGTCGAACGACCGGTTGCCGTCGACGCGCACCGACTCCGGGTCGTCGACCGTCCCGACCGGTGTGCGGAAGAACGCGTTGCCGACCACCGCGCTGCCGACCGGCCGGCCGAACCCGACCGTCAGCGTCGTCGCGACCTCCGGGTAGCGCTCCGACCACGGCGGCCGGTCGACCGGCAGGAGCGCGAGCCGGCGGTGCAGCGTCGACGTCGCCGGATCGGCGATCCACTGCGCCATCCAACCGACCCCGCGCGCGTCGAAGCGGATCCCGTTGCCGCAGTCGATCAGCACGTTGTGCCGGATCGTCAGCGAGCGCCCGCCGCCGACCAGCATCCCGAGGTTGCAGCGCCAGAGCACGTTGCCCTCGACCGTGATGCCGCTCGCCATGTCGTCGAGGTAGATCGCGTTCTGCCAGCGCGCTGTCGTGCCCGGCAGATCGCGGATCACGTTGTGGCGCACGACCACGCCGTGCATCGCCCAATCACGCCCCATCATGATCGCGCCACAGTCGCCGGTCTCGAGCAGCACGCGGGAGATCTCGTTCTGCTCGACCAGGTGCTCGTTGCCCGTGACCAGCACCGCCGAGTGCGGTGCGTCGTGGATCCGGTTGTGCGCGACCCGGTGCCCGACTCCCGACAGCGCGACCGCTGGCCGGTAGGTGCGCTCGAGTCGCCCGAAGCGCGCGATGTCGCAGTCCTCGATCCGGTGGCTGCCCGGCGTCAGCGTCGCGCGGTCACCGCCCTCGGCGCTGATCGCCGTCGCCCCGACGTCCTCGAGACTGCACCGCAGCACGCTGTGGCCGAGGCCGCGCATGACGATCCCGTCGGCACCGGTGCAGCGGACCGCGCAGCCCTCGACGGTGACGAACGAGCCGCCCTCGACGCGGACCGCGGCACCGCGCGTGTAGGCGAGCTCGACGTCGCGGATGACGACGTGGTCGGCGTCGCGGACCACGACCAGCGGCTCGGCGAGGGTCGACGCGCGGACCACGACGTCCGCCGCGTCGTCCGGTGGCCACACCGCGATCGCGTTCCGGCCGGTCAGCAGCACGCACTCACCGGGCTGGTCGAGCTCCTCGAGCACGTTGACGATGCAGAAGCGTGCGCCGGGCCCGAGCCCGTAGCGGTGCGGCTGCGCGAGCGTGATGCGCCGCGTCGCCGGATCGACCCGGTCGACCTGCAGCAGCTCGTCGGCCCAGTCCCAGTGCCAATAGCCGTGTGCCCACGCGTCGCCGGCAGCGGCCGCGGCGACCCAGCGCTCGACGCGCGGCACGTCGATGCGGAACGTCCCGCCGCGCAGCGGCTCGCGCGACCCGGGTTCCTTGCCGTCTGGCTCCCGATCGCGCGGCACCGAGCCGGAGTCGATCACCTCGGTCACCGTCGTCGTCCCGGTGTTCGGCCACCGCGCGAACGGCAGCGGCCGGTCGCCCCAGAACAGCTCGGTGGGGGCCGGCTCGGTCGCCCGCCCCATGCCGCGCGGCACGAAGCCGCCCGCCTGTGCGATACCGGCCGCGCCGAGGTCGACGAGCCGCACCGCAGCGCGTGCGCGGTCGTCCGGCAGCCGCGCGCGCAGCTCGGCGGGCAGCTCCGCCGACCACGCGCCGGGCGGCACCGTCCGGGCGCCGGTGATCAACGTCCGGCCCGCGACGCCGCAGAGCACGGTCGGCGCCCCGGGTGCGCCACCGGCGGCCGCGTCGATCACGATCGACGCGCTGCGCTCGTGCGTACCGGGGCCGAGCAGCACCTCGATCGTCGCCGGAGCTGCGTCGCCGCTCCGCTCCGCGGCGCGCTGCGCCCGGACCAGGTCGAGCGCGGTGTCGAGGTCGGGTGCGGTCCGCGCGCCGGCGACCTCACCCGGTGCGAGGCCGACCGCGACACGCACGGACTGCTGGGCGGGCAGCGCGGCCACGGCGCCGAGGGCGAGCACGATCGAAATGTGGGCCAGCCGTCCGATTGCCACGACGCTCGGGGGGATCCTGCGCTGGATCATCGCCCCGATCATCGGCGCCGAGGATCGCACCTGTCGAGAGCGCGCAGCGCCTCGAGCATGTCGCGTGGCGGCGAGACCCCGCGCGATGCGACGGCGCCGCCCGCGCCGCCAGACTCGCAATACGTCGCTCCAGCCGCTGAGCCGACCATGCGAGGTCGGCGGTCGGCGCGATCCGCGCTGGCCGCGATTCCGCGTGCCGTCGATCACCCGATCAACGACGCAGCCAGGTGCGGGTGAACACCAGGTCCCGCTCGACGGTGCGGCTGGTCACGCCGAGCCCCCGCGCGTCGTCCGGCGAGCGTCGGTGCTCGATGCGGGCCTCGTCATCCTCGGTATCCGTGCTCTGATCGACTCGAGTTCCGCCTCGGTGTGCCGTGAGTCGACCGACCGGGCCACCGTTCTCGCCATCGCACGGCTCCGGTGGTAGACATCGAAGGATGAGGACCCTGCGAGCCGTGGTCGCTGCGGCCATCGCCGGTGCGCTGGCCGGATGCGCGGGATCCCGCCCGCTCGACGAGTCGGTCATGCAGCGATTCACGGTGACACCCATCGGGACGGTCGTGCATCGCGACGGTAAGGACATCCAGCTGCGTCTCGACCCCCGCTATGCGCCGGGACTGCTCGGCCTCGACGAGTGGTCGCACGTCGACGTCGTCTACTGGCTCCACGCCAACGACGACCCCGATCGGCGCGCCATCCTGCAGGTGCATCCGCGCGGCGATCGGGCGAACCCGCTCACCGGGGTGTTCGCCTGTCGTGCGCCGGTGCGACCCAATCCGATCGCGATCACGACGTGCAGGATCCTCGCCGTCCAGGACGCCACCGTGACGGTCGATCACATCGACGCGTTCGACGGCAGCCCGATCATCGATCTGAAGCCGCACATCCCGGGCCCCCGACCGGAGGACGGCGACGTCCGGGTGCCGGAGTGGGTCGGCGACCCGCGGGGCCGCCGCCACGAAGCCGATCCGGAGCGGCCGCATTGACCTCGAGGCGGCGAGCTGCGCGCGAGCGTCAGCCCTCGATACTCACGACGACGGCATTGGACGCGTAGTCGAGCGCCGGGGCGAGCACGTAGGCGAACGTCAGGTCGAGCCCGGAAATGGCGGCCGGCAGCGGAGCGCCGCTGTGCAGGTATGCGGTCGCCGCGCCGGTCCCGTCCAGCATGCCGGCGAAGGCCACGAATGCCGGCGTGTTCACCAACGCGAGCGCGGCCGCGGTGAAGCCGTCGATCGCGAGCGGCAGCTCGATCCCGGACGGAAGGACGACGACCGGTCGCGTTCCCGAGAGGCCGACGAGGAGCACGTAGGCCTGCCGCGCACGGACGGGATCCGCGGTCAGCGAGAAGCGGACGTCGGCGACCTGGCCGACCGTCAGCGCGTAGGGATCTCCTGTGAGCGTCCGTCCGACGCCGCCGCGCACGCAACGGACGCGGTTGTAGATGCGGATGTCGTCACCCTGCGGCCCGCGCCCGTACGGGTACAGGTTCGGATCGCCGCTCTTCGGGTCGCTGCGCTGCGCGCCGGCGCCGTGGACGTCCACCCAGCTCCCGAGCCCCGGCGGACCGAGGTAGCCGAGCGCGCGACCGAAGCAGACGTAGACCGCCTGGCTCGGCTGCGGACCGTCGAGGTGGGTGGTGCCGGTCCACGCGTAGGACTCGACCTCGGCCACCACGAAGATCGGATCGATGGCCGGGCCGCGCTGCGCGGGAATCGTCGCATCGGGAGCGCGCGTGTAGTCCACGATGCTCTGCAGCTCCTTGGCGTTCGGGAGTCGCCAGTCGTCGTGGCCTGCGAGCGTCAGTCCTTCGGCGTAGGCTAGCGCCTGCTCCCAGTTCATCTCGGTCGGGCTGTCCGCCTTCGCCCATTGCAGGCCGGTCGCCAGATCACTGACGGTGCCGTCACCGTTGTCGACGAACCGGTTGGTGCCGTAGCCGGTCGGCCCGCGAACGTACCGCACGAACTCCCGCATCGGGCTGCCGCCCGGGCCGGTGTCGCGCGGATAGCCCTTGATGCGGCCGTCGGCGAAGTTCACACCGAACACGGTCGCATCGCCGCCCATCGTCGTGCCGACGTACTCGGTGCTCGACCAGTACTGCGCGTCGATCACGCGTTCGCCGCGACTCGGGTCACCGAAGCGGAAGTCGAAGTAGTCGGTGTCGAGGTAGGGAACCAGCGTGAAGCTGGAGCCGCGGAAGTCGATCAGCGAGTACAGCTCCTTGATGGACGGCAGCCGCCAGTCGGTGTGTCCAGCGAGCCTGAAGGTGCTCGCGCCGTCGCGCGCCTGGGCGAAGGTCGACTTGTTGTTCAGGTCGGGCGTCTTCTGCCACATCAGGCCCGTGACGAGGTCGGTGATGGTGCCGTCGCCGTTGTCGTGATACGCGGGCAGCTCGCCGACGTACTGTGCGTCCTGTCCGTGGAAGGCTCGTCCGGGACGCGGGAACGCCACCTCCTGCGTGGCGTCGTAGGTGCGATTCTGACCGGTGTCGACCAGCGGCGTGCCGAGCCCACTCTGGGCTCCCAGCAGACCGCTCAGCAGCAGGGCGGTGACGCCACGGTCGAGGCACGGGCGGATCATGGTCGGCTCCGTTTCACGAGGGGCTCGGGATCTGGCCGTGAACGAGCGCGCCAGTCGACCATCCACTGCTCGTCCCGAATTCGTCGGCGCTCGATCTCCTCACGGCGTCCGAATGCACCGCACGACGACCGACCGCGAGCGTCCAGAGCGAACCCGAACTCGACGTGCCGCGCAGCCACTCCGTCCCGCGGTAGGGACCGACACCTCGTCAGCCAACGGCCTGCGCCACCTCGCGACGGGATCTCGTGGATCGTCCGGGCCAGGTGGATGGCCGCGCGCAGCACGACCTGCGCCGAGTGCAGCGGATCGCGCGGCGAGCGTGGGTCAGTTCCCGATCAGGAAGTTGCAGATGTCGCCGTCGCGGAGGACGTAGTCCTTGCCTTCGTTGCGCATCTTGCCCTTCGCCTTGATGGCCGCCTCGCTGTGCAGCTCCATCAGGTCCTCGAAGCTGTAGATCTGGGCGCGGATGTACTTCTTGGTGAAGTCGCTGTGGATCACGCCGGCGCCGACCGGGCCGGTGTCGCCCTTGTGGATCACCCAGGCGCGTACTTCCATCTCGCCGGCGGTGAAGAAGGTCTGCAGGCCGAGTAGGTCGAAGCCCGCGTGGATCAGCCGCACGAGCCCCGACTCGCGGAGGCCCAGGTCCTCCATGAACGCCTGCCGGTCTTCGGCGTCCATCCGCACCAGCTCGGCTTCGATGTCGGCGCACAGGTGCAGGACCTCCGCGCGGGTGCGCTCCGCATAGCCGCGCAGCTCGGCGACCTTCGGCGACGAGCCGTCGAGGTCCGTTGCGTCGACGTTCGCGACGAACAGCGTGGGCTTGATCGTCATCAGGAACAGCGGCCTGAGCAGCTGCAGTTCCGACTTCGAGAGCTCGAGCGTGCGCAGCAGGTCGCCGGCTTCCAGGTGCGCGATGCAGCGCTCGAACACGGTCTTCTCCGCGATCGCGTCCTTGTCGCCCACCCGCGCCTTCTTGGTGACGCGCTCGACGTTGCGCTGCAGGGTCTGCAAGTCGGCCTGCGCGAGCTCCATCTCGACGATCTCCGCGTCGACCGCGGGGTCGATCGAGCCGGAGACGTGCATCACGTCGGCGTTCTCGAAGCAGCGGACGACGTGGAGCAGCACGTCGCTCTCCTTGATCGCGCCGAGGAACCCGATGCCCAGGCCCTCGCCCTGCGACGAGCCGGAGACGAGGCCGGGGATGTCGACGACCGACATCTGGGCCGGCACGAGGCGCCCGGTCTCGATGTACTCGGCGATCCTCGCGAGCCGGTCGTCGGGCACGTCGACGACGCCGTGGACCGGCTGGGTCGTGCTGAACATGAAGTTCGCGCGCTCGCCGGTCTCGCTGAGGGTGATGGCGTTGAACAGCGTGCTCTTGCCGACGTTCGGCAGGCCGACGATGCCGCAGGAGAGACCCATGGGTGGGGAATGGACGGAGCCGGTGGAAGTCAGCGCGAAGGATAGCCGGACCGCTCCGGAGCTCCGCGGATCGGTCCCGATTCCGTCAGGTCCGAGACCGGACCCGGGGTCGCGGCCGACGGCCCACGGCCGGGTAGGGCACGGGCGGCCGCGTTCACCGCAGGCTCCTCTGCGTCACCCGGAAGCCCCCTCCCGCTCGGCTGGCGTCAGCCGGCGACGAGGTCCGAGTGGCCGGTCGTTCGCTCCCATCGATGACGTCCACGAGTCGAGCGCCTGGCACCGCCGGTCCATCCGTGGGGTCGGGCTGCGACTCGCGCGGTCGATACCCGGCGACGGCGGCTGTTCCGTTGCGCGAGGCATCCCGACCCCCGAACGGTCACCGAGTCACGCCTGAGGCAGGTCCGCTCGCTCCGCACGGCCTGCTCCCGGTCCCCGGTCCCTCCCTGTTTCGCTGTCCGGATCGGCGCGGTGGCGGTGCTCTCAGGTGAAGTGATCGCGCCCCGGCGCCTCCGGGGCGCCGATCTCACCGAGCACCTAACAACGGGAGAACCACGATGAACCACCTGCGAATCGCATTCTGTACCACCGTGCTGGCCATTGCCTCGCCCCTCGTCTCTCAGTCGGGAACCACGAGCCTCCGAGGCTTCGTCGTGTCGCCGATCGGTGGAGCGACGGTGTCCGTCGATCCTGCGACGGGCGAGCTCGTGGTCGCTGGCAGCGGCACTCATGGAGTCGACATCGAATTCGGCGACTCACGTTGGACGCCAGCGTTCCGCATGCCCGTCGACGATGGTGATACGGTCGATCTGACCAAACGCGGTACCGTCGACGGCGTCATCGGACGCAACGCCGGTGAGCTCCGCCTGTCGGTGAGCGGGAATCGCCTGCTCGCGACGCCGGACTTCGGCGCGCTGATGGCTTCCCACTACGACATCGTGCTGCTGCATGACGACGTGACCGTTGCGCAGTACTCCGGGATCCCGATGAATCAGCCGATCATCGTCGACCAGCGCATGGACGGTCGGTTCTGGTGCTGGCTGAGACACCCGTTCAATGCAGAGAAGCGGTACAACTGCAATCACCCCACGTCCGGCTGCCCGACGTGGAGTATCGCGTTCGACGACGACACCGACGTCGAAGTCAATGGGGTGCCGATGGTGGCCGACGGCTTCCTCGTCTACCCGACGGGTTCGGCGACCACCGTGGAGTCGATCGAGCGGATCACGGTGCGCGCGGCGGGGTCAGGGCCGTTCAGGCTGGCGGCGGCGCAGGTCGAGTCGGGCGCTGCGCGCCTCGCGGGAGTCGGCGACGTGGCACTCACTATGGGCGCCGGCGGCCTGACCGCGCGGCTCCCGAACGTGCAGACCGACGGCGGCGTCCACGCCGACATCGGGCGAGCCCAGTGTGCCATTCTCCGGCTCGACGGCCTGCCGTCGGTCGCACGGATGGCGCCGGGTGCGCGGCTGTCGGTGTCGGGCACCGTGCGAACTGCCTCGGGAGTCGCATCGAGCGGCAGCGTGCTGTTCCAGCGCTCGGCAGCTGCCGAGCTCGACATCAGCGCATCTACCGGAGGGGTGGTGCACTACGAGGTCCACAACGCCGGTACGGTCGTGCACAGCGGGACCGCGACGACGTCGATCGGGAGTGTGGACGCGTTGCCGGCGGCGTTCTACACCGACCCCTCGCATGGACGCTGGCCGTGGTTTCGTTGGTTCGGAGCGCGATTCGTGACGCCGGCGACGTTCCGCGTCGGTGGCAGCACGGTGATCGGTGACGAGCTACGGTTCCGGACCGGCCCGGACGACGCCCTGTCGTTCGAGTCACTGGAGCTGGTCGCCCGTGGCGTCAACGGCCTCACGGTCACGTCCGCAGACACGATCCAGCTGTTCGGCGAAGGATGCCCGGGCTCGGCGGGTACGGTGCCGATGCTCTATGCGGGCAACGCTCCGCGACTCGGCGCGAGCATGGCGCTTCACCTGCAGGATGCGGCTCCTGGTGCCGTGGCCCTCATGGGGATCGGGTTGTCTCGGTTCGAGGTCCGCGGTATCCCGCTGCCGTTCGAACTCGGAGTCCTCGGCGCACCGGGTTGCGCTCTGCTGACCTCGCTGGATGCCGACTTCCCGCTCGTGGTCGACGCCTCGGGGTCGGCGCAGCTGGACCTGGTCATGCCGAGCGACCCGGTCCTGGCCGGCCTGCCGCTGTACTTCCAGTCGGTGGTGATCGATCCGCCTGCGAACGCGGCGGCCATCACGACCTCGAACGGCGTTGCCACCTCGATCGGCTCCTGACCCGCTCGCTCGCGTGCCGAGCGAGTGCAGCACGATCGTCGTGCGATCTGGCCTACGGTGCGCGACATCGTGCATCGTCGTCCGCCAGCCGACCGCGACTCGCGAGGGTCGAAGTCGGCCGGCGCTCGTCCTGCTCGATCAGCGGAAGCCGGTGTCCTGGATCAGAGGATCGCCATCAGCTGCGCCGGTCTTGCTGGCGCGCCGCGTCGCGAGGCTGCGCCAGTCACTTGCGCAGCGTCAGCAGGGACCGGGTCGGCTCCTCGGTGATCAGATCGTGAGTCGCATTCGCGGGCATCGCGAGCCAGTCGTGTGCTCGCGGCACGTGTCGCTCGCCTCCGACACCGAAGCCGAGCCGTCCATGGAGGCCGTGTACGGTCGCGACGAACGGGGCCGTTGTTCGCTGATCGCCTGACCGGCGTCCGTGGCGAACAGGACGAGCTTGCAATCGGGCCTCGGGCGACGCCTTGCTTACCGTCGCGCCGGCGACGATCGGTGCCGATTCGAGACGGCTCGCGCGGGCGACCGAGGACGCGTCGAAGCGAGCCTGGACCATGATGTCCGTGCAGGCCGTGATGCGTGTGGGCCGAGCCCCCGGCAGGTGCGTTCCGGGCGAAGGCACGCGCCAGCAGGCTCGGTCACGGGCGGCGAGGCCACGTCGCGCGCGACCACGGGACCTGCTCGGTGCCGGGTCGTACTCTGAAGCGGCCCACTCGCCCACGTGCTCGGCGCTCGAGCAGCGGCCGGGGCCGCGCACGAGTCGACCACCGGCCGGCCACCCCGTCTGCCCGATCTGCGCGATGGAGATGACCTCGTACGACGCGCGGCGCGACACCCCCGCGGCACCTTTCGACGTCACGAGCCTGGTCGCGTGGCACCTGCAGGCGAGGGCCCGTGGACATCCTGCTGGCGAGACCCTCGGAGTTCTCCGTCACATCGCTTGGACGGTAGCGACGGGAATGTCCGGAAATCCGGGCCGACGGGCGACGGACCGGAGGGTGCCCATGCGCTGGAGAAGGCGAAGTCGGTCACACCGGCCAATCCCATGAGAAACACAAGACCGTCTCGCAGCACCCTCGTGTCGGCGATGATCCTGGCGGCGACTGTGCTGGGCGTCGGGTTGTCGGCGCAGGAGAACGTCAAGCCCTTCCCCGCTCCTCGCGAGCACCACACGGACTGGAAGTCCGGTCCGGCAGAGCCCTGGATCCCATCGGGACCGGTTCCCGAACGTGTGTCGAGGGCGTCCGACGAGCTTCTCGACGCGGCACCCGTTCGGTCTGCCCGCGGTCCATTCGAGGACCCTGGAGCGATCCTGTTCGACGAGCCGTCCGCCGAGCTGATGATCGTCGCGGCCGCCGACTACAAGGCCCAGTTCGCGGCGGGAACCGCGACCGTCGCGCCGTTCCTGGGCAGCCAGGCGACGCGCAACTGGCCGCTGGCCATGAGACTCGCGGCGGTCGACGTGGCCGGTGCGCCCATGCCGATCGCGGCCGCGCCGACGCCGGTCCGGAGCGGGGACCTCGTGACGTTCGACCACGGTGCCGTCAGTGTGCGGTACGCGGCAAGGGCGGAGGGGGTCGAGCAGTCGTTCCTGTTCGACGTGCTCCCACGCAGGGGGGAGATCGTGATCCACGTCGCGGTCGACACCGATCTCCAGCCGGTCACCGACGGGACCGGGCTGCGGTTCCTCGGCCCCGAGGGAGGTGTCGGCTACGGCGACGCGGTGGCGATCGACGGCCGCGGCCGGCGGCTCGCGCTGCAGCGCCGATACATCGACGGAGAGGTGGAGATCGTGGTCCCGGCGTCATTCGTGGAGGAGGCCGCGATGCCTCTGCTGGTCGACCCGCTCGTGCGCAGACTCACGGTCGCCCAGTCGCCGTCCGCAGCGAGGATCTGGAACTCGGACATCACGTTCGACAGCACGACCAATCGCTACATGGTGTGCTTCGAGTACGTGTTCAGCGCAGCCGACTCCGACGTCTACTCCTACGAGCTCGATAGCGGGGGCACTGTAGTGGCCAACAGCTACGCGGTGATCGACTCCAACATGTTCATCTCGTGGCGGCGTCCACGCGTCGCGAACAACAACCTCGCGAACCGGAATCTGGTCGTCGCCGAGGTCAGCGTCGCGAATGTCTCGCCCTTCACGATCCAGGGCCGAATGCGCAACGCGGGAAGCACGACGACCGGTAGCGTGTTCACGATTTCCTCCACGTCGGTGGGTGGAAACAGCGGCGACAAGATCTGTCCCGATGTCGGCGGCGACCCACATACGACCGGGCCCACCTACTTCACCGTCGTCTGGGAGCGAGTCTACACCTCCAGCGACCACGACATCCATGCCAGGCAGGTCTCCAACGGGCTGAACCCGACGCTGCTGGGAACATCCGAGCTATTGATCGACAACGGCGGTGGATACGAAATTGGCCCGGTTATCAGCAACAGCGCCGGTGCCCCGGATCCCAGCGCAGCGTTTCAGAAGTGGATGATCGTCTACGCGCGCGGATACAGCGAGATACGTGGCCGGTTCATCCGTTGGGACGGTGCTCTCGACAACGGTTTCCTCGTCCACAGCGGCGACGGGATCCTGCAGAGCCTCAGCGTCTCGTCGCCTACCAGGCCGATCGAGGGCGAGCACGTCTACCTCGTCGGCTGGCACAAGTTCGTCCTCGGCGTCAACGACTCGTACGACATATACCTGAGACCCATCAGTCAGCGTAGTATGGCGCTGGGCCCGTCGATCTGGATGCGCGGGCTGGAGAACCCTGGTGGTGCAATCGACTGGGATACCAGGGACCCACGAATCGCGACGGATGGCTGCCGCTTCGTCGTGGCCTACACCGAGAGCTACAACAATGGCCCCGACCAGGACGTCCGGGTGACCACGTTCCATACCAGGCCTGGGCTCTTCTGGACGCTTGCGGCCAGCGAAAGCCGGGTGGCCTTCGGGACACGTGGATCCGACGAGTACTCGGATGCGATCTGCTCGCGGTACGACGGCAGCGATCCGAGCGCGCTCGGATCCGTGCGCTATGTGCTGACCTGGACCGACTACAATGGAACAGGCAATGATCAGATCTGGGCAGGTCTATACGATGGTCGAACGCCTGGCGCGGATTTCCAGGTGCTGACGACCGGCTGCGGCGTCCCGACGATCACCTACTCCGGCAGCACCGCTCTGGGCATGCAGATGACGATCGCGAGTCTGGCCAATTATCTCATGGTCGGCTTCCCGCAGTCGCCAGTTCCATTGTGCCGCGGATCGAGCTGCGCTCTGGGCATCGCCGGTCAGCCCGGCCTCCTGCCACCGGTGTTCACGATCACGGTCCCTTGTGATTCGGGGCTACTCGGTGTCTCATTGGCGTTCCAGGGTCTCGCGACGACCGGAGGTCCGTGCTTCGGTGGCCTGTCGGTCACTGATACTGTGGTGACCACGTTCCGCTGACCGGGCCCCCTGCGTCGACGACGTGCCGGTCACGCGCCATCCGATCCGGGCGTCTCTCGTCAGGGGTGCGGTTTCGAACACGCCAGTCGACTCGCTCCGCCCGACTCTTCCAGACGCCCTGGAGCAAGCGCCTGATCGAAGGCGCTTCGTGCCGAATCCGGCCACCTACTTGTGCAGCGTCAGCAGGAAGCGGGTCGGCTCCTCGGCGGTCAGATCGTGAGTCGCGTTCGGCGGCATCGCGAGCCAGTCGTGCGCTCGCAGCACGTGGCGCTCGGCGCCGACCCCGAAGCTGAGCTGTCCATCGAGGACGTGCACGGTGGCGACGAACGGGGCGCGGTGCTCGCTGATTGCCTGACCCGCGTCCATCGCGAACAGGACGAGCTTGCCGTGGGGGGTCTCGAGCAGCGCCTTGCTGACCGTCGCGCCGGGGACGATCGGCGCCGCCTCGAGCAGGTTCGCGCGGGAGACCGAGGATGCGTCGAAGAGAGCCTTGGCCATGATGTGGTGACGGTACTCGATGCGTGTGGTCCGCGCCGGCGTCGCGCCTGCGCTGCGCGGCGCCCGGCGGGTCGATCCGCGGGTCGACCGGCGAGCTGGTCACCGACCCTGGACGGTGGCGAGCCAGGTCTTCGCCATCAGCGCCGCGCCTGCCATCGACGGGTGCACGCCGTCCCGCGCCCAGTGCTCGGCCGGTGCCTGCGCCAGCGCGTCGTCGAACATCTGCTGGAACGGCACGAACACGGCGCCGTGCGCCGCGGCGACGCGCCGCGCGGCCGCGCGGTATTCGTCGAACTCGGGGAACCACGAGTCGTCGATGGCACCGCACCGCAGCACGAAGGGCTCACAGACGACGAGCTTCACGTCGGGGAGGGCGGTGCGCGTGCGGGTCAGCAGCGCGTCGTAGTCCCGCTCGTAGATCGCGACGGTTCCGTCGTAGTTGCCGTTCTTCGTGTGCCAGATGTCGTTCACCCCGATCAGGATGCTGACGACGTCGGGCCGTAGCTCCAGGCAGTCGGCATCCCAGCGCTCGGCGAGCTGGAAGACCTTGTTCCCGCTCACGCCGCGGTTGTGGACGAACACGTCCCGTGGCGCGGCGTCCATCAGCAGGCCGGCAGCGGCGAGCGACGCGTAGCCACGGCCGAGGCCGCGCGGGTCGTTCGCGTCGCCGACCTCGCGGTTCCGGCCGGCGTCGGTGATCGAGTCGCCCTGGAACAGCACGGTCATGCCGGGCTGCACCAGCGCGCGGGACGCTGCGTCGGAACCCGTCGCGGCGCAGCCGGCGAGGGTCGGGATCAGGGCCAGCAGGGCGGCGATCGCGCCGCGGTGGAAGGTGGAGCGCATCCCGGGACGTTAGCTCCCGCTCGCCGCGGATCACGGGGAATCGCCGCCCTGCCGCCGCTGGCGTCGCGACCGCGGCGTCAGCGGGCTCCCGCTGGCAGATGCTCCAGCAGGTAGCCGGTCATCCTCGTGTAGAGGTGGCGCCGCGTGTTCGGCCCCTCGTGGATCGAATGCGTCCGGCCAGGGTAGATCTGCATGTCGAACTGCCGGTCGGTGCGGATCAGCTCGTTCACGAGCACCTCGCAGTTCTGGTAGTGGCAGTTGTCGTCCCCGGTCCCGTAGACGAGCAGCAGGTCGCCCTGGAGGCGGTGGGCATGGGTCACGGGCGAGCCGTCGCGGTAGCCCTCGACATTGTCCGCGGGCAGCCCCATGTAGCGCTCCTGGTAGATCGTGTCGTACAGCCGTTGGTCGGCGACGAACGCGATGGCGATCGCGCACCGATAGAGCTCGGGGTGGCGGAAGATCGCGTGCAGGCTCATCGAGCCGCCGCCGCTCCAGCCCCAGACCCCGATCCGCTCCGGGTCGACGAAGCTCCACCGCTCGAGCAGCGCCCGCAGCGCCCGCGCCTGGTCGCTCGGCGCGACGATGCCGATCTGCCGGTAGATCGACTTCCGCCAGGCGGCCCCGCGCGGCGCCGGCGTGCCGCGGTTGTCGAGGCTGACGACGAGGTAGCCCTGCTCGGCGAGCATGCGGTGCCACAGGTAGTTGTGGCCACCCCAGCGGTCGAGCACGGTCTGCGCCGCTGGCTCGCCGTAGACGTGGACGAGGAGCGGATAGCGCCGGGCCGGGTCGAAGTCCGGCGGCCGGATGACCCAGCCGTCGAGCTCGACGCTGTCGCCGATGTCCACGCGGAAGAACTCCTGCTGTGCGCGCTCCAACGTCGCGAGCCGCTCGAGGAGTCGGTCGTTGTCCGCCAGCGTGCGCAATACGCGATGGCTCGGCAGCTCGACGAGCTCGACGACCGGCGGCACGCCGAACGACGACCAGGTGTGGACGGCGTGCCGGCCGTCGGGGGCGATCTCGTAGTCGTGGGTGCCGCGCGCCTGTGGGGTCAGGCGTTCGGGCGCGCCGGTGCCGTCGAGCCGCGTCCGGTACAGGAAGCGCTGCGTCGGATCCTCCGGCGACGCGACGAAGTAGACGAAGCCCGACGCGCTGTCGATGTGTCGGATGCTGACGACGTCGTAGTCACCGCGGGTCACGAGCCGGACCTCCGCACCGTCGCGGGAGACGACGTACAGATGGCGCCAGCCGTCGCGCTCGCTGACGAACGAGAACCGCCGCCCGTCGTCGAACCACTGCAGGTCGTCGCACTCCTCGACCCAGGCCTCGCCGCGGTCGGTGAGGACCACCCGCGTGCTGCCACCGGTCGTGTCGGCGAGCGTCACGTCGTTGCGCCGCTGCAGCCGGTCGAAGCACTGCAGCACCAGCTCGTCCGAGCTCGCGGCCCAGTCCATCCTGGCGACGTAGCAGTCGCCGACCAGCGCCTCGGCGGGCAGGTCCATCCAGCGGACCTCTCCGCCGGTCGCCGCGATGACGCCGATCCGGCACGACGGGTTGCGCGTGCCGACCTTCGGGTAGCGGATCGGCGTGATGGTCGGGTAGAGGCCGGAGGTGTTGTCGATCAGGCTGAACTCGCCGACCCCGCTCGCGTCGATCTGCCAGAACGCGATCCGGTGCCCGTCCGGGCTCCAGCGGAAGCCGTCGCGGAGCGACCACTCCTCCTCGTAGACCCAGTCGAACGTGCCATTGGTCCGGACCTCCGAGCCGTCGCTCGTCAGCCGCCGGATCGAGCGGTCGGCAAGGTCCTCGACGTAGATGTCGTTGCGATACAGGTAGGCGACCCGCTCGCCCTGCGGATCGAACTTCGCGAACTGCAGTCGGGTCGGCTCGAACCCGGCGCCCAGCTGCCGCAGCGCGCCGCTCTCGAGGTCGAGGACCCAGTAGTCGCCGCGGGTGTTCTGTCGCCAGACCCGGCGCGTGTCGGTGAAGATCAGGACCTTCGTGCCGTCGGCCGAGAACCGGTAGTCGGCGATCTCCAGCGGCCGGGTCGCTCCCGCCGGCACCAGCTGTCGCGCCGCGACGAGCACGCGGCGCTGTCCGGTCGCCGGATCGAGGCGCACGAGGTCCTGCCCGGCACCGTCCTGCGCTCGTTCGAGCGTCGCCAGGCCGCTGTCCGCGAGCCACGCCGCGGGTCCGAATCCCTCGGTCTGGAGCTCGCCGCTGAACAGCCGGTCGAGCGTCAGTGCGCGGTCCGACCCGCCCTGGGCGAGGCAGGGTGCGCCGGACACGAGGGCCCAGCACGCCGCGGCGAGCAGGTGGGCGGAGGCGAGGCGGGAGATGAGCGGGCGGGCGGCGATGGGCACGATGCCGGGATGCTACCAGCCGGTCACGTTGCCGGATCCACCGGGGAGGAGTCCCGTCCACGACGACGATCGTGGCGGGTGCCGCGTGGTCATTGCCGGCATCCCGCCGGACCCCGGATACCGCACCCACGAAGCAGGTCTGTCGCACGCAGACCGACAGCGTCGACGGCCCCGTGCGGCGCGAGCGGTCATGGATCCTCGAGCGGGCGGCGCGCCGGCCCGAGCCACCGGACTGCCCGCCGCCGCAGTCGCCGGACGGGTCGGGGCCGGACCGTCATCGATTCAGCGACTCCAGGTAGGCGTCGTATCGCTCGCGCAGCAGCTCTCGCACGTCGGCGTAATCGGGATGGTCCGCGAGATTGCGCGACTCCGACGCGTCGACGCCCAGCCGGTACAACTCCTCCGCCGCGGGCACCACGCCGACGTAGCGGATGTACTTCCACTCCGTCGTGCGCACACCGCGGCTGTCGGGGATCGGGTGCTCGACATCGATCACGTCCACGTGCTCCAGGAAGAAGTCCTGCCGCGTGGCTGCGCGCTGTCCGCCGAGGACCGGCCGCAGGCTGGTGCCGTCCATCTCGGCCGGTATCGGCACGCCTGCGAGATCCAGGACGGTCGGTGCGACATCGATGTTCAGGGCGAGAGCGTCGAGCGCTCGCCCTCGCATGGCGGCCGGGATCCCGGGTCCGCGGACGATCAGCGGGACCCGGATCGACTCCTCGTAGAGCAGCCATTTCCCCCCGAGCCCGTGCTCGCCCCACAGGTAGCCATTGTCCGACAGGTAGACGACGACGGTGTCGTCGTCGAGGTGCAGATCGCGGAGCGACTGCATGATCTCGCCCACCGCCCGGTCGAGGCTCGCCACGCACCTGAGGAAGTCCTTCTCGAAGCGCTCCCGCGTCGCCTCGTCCCCCCGCTCGTCGAAGTAGCACCACCGGTTCAGCGATCCGTCCATCACCTGCGCCGGCAGCGCCCGATAGGCCTCCGGGGTATCGGTTTCCCGCCGCGGGATGCTCACGTCCTCGAACAGACGCTCGTCTCGCGGGTCCGGTCGATAGGGATGATGCGGTGACTTGAAGCAGACGGTGAGGCAGAAGGGCTGCCCGGGGGGACACGATTCGAGGAACTGCCTCGCCCTGGTCGCCAGCCATTCGGCATTGTGGACCTTCCTGCCGTCCACGTCGTGGAAGTAGCTCCCCTGCTGCGCCCATGCATCGAAGACGTCGAAGACGGTCTCGGTTCCGTCGGTCCCCATGCCCCACTTGCCGAGGACTCCGGTCCGGTAGCCGTGGTCATGGAGCACCGCCGGATAGCACCTGGCCAGGACCTCTGCAGCCAGCGGAGTATTGAAGTGGTTCATGCCGTGCGTGCTGGCATAGCGGCCGGTCATGATGCTGGCGCGGGACACGGCACAGATCGGTGTCGTGACGAAGGCGTTCCGGAATCGGATCCCCTCACTGGCCAGCCGGTCGATCTCGGGGGTCTCCAGCTCGGGGATCAGTGGGCGGTCGGCACAGCTGAGCTGATCCCAGCGCTGGTCGTCCGCGATCAGGACGAGGATGTTGGGTCGTCGTACGGGCTCGGGCCCGGTCGGCTCGCTCGCGCAGCTGCCGAGGACCACGCACGCGGCGGCCACGATCGGGATCCGGGCGCGACCACGGAGCGACGCTCTCGTTCTCGTCGTCGTCATCGCTCGCTGCCTGCCGGAGTCACCAGGATCTCGATCGGCGTCTCGCTGGTCAGCCCGACCCACAGGACCAGGTCCGCGGAGGTAGGCCTCCGCCGGATGCCCTGGCGGACGTCCACACCGGCACCGGTTTCGCGGCAATCGATGGACACGGTCGCCGATCGCTGCCCCCAGTTCTCGACCAGGATCGCGAGGTTCCGGATCGGCGAGTCGGCCGAGGCCTCGACGGCGAGCCGGCAGGGTCGCCCAGCGGCGCCAGCCGTCCGCTCGACGCGGTAGGCCCGCTCCGCCGGGTCGTAGGCACCGCCTCCGAAGCCCTCGGACAGCAGCCTCATCTGCGGGGGCCTCAGCCACGACCTGGCGAGCGGCACGAGCCCGTCGGGCCCGAGGTCGGTCATGCCCTGCAGCATGATCCGCGTGCGGGTCCGATCGGTCACCTCGTGGTCCTTCCACTGCACGAAGGTCGTCAGGTTGAAGTGGCTCGGCTTGTCCGGCGTGGTCACCCACCTGCCGTCGCCCGGGATCTGGGCGACGGGCCAGTGGTTCCACCAGCCGTAGACGGAGGGAACCGGATCCGGCCGGTAGCCCCTGCCCATATGGGCGGCGTAGCTCCGGAAGAACGGCGAGTCCCACCTGCCTTCGACGCTGTCGACGGGGTCGGGCGGGAGGACGAAGAAGGGGCGGTACTCCGACTGGAGATGGACGTACGAGATGTTCGCGCCAGCGGGCTCGGACATGGCCACCGGCAGCTCGTCGTGCCAGGTGTAGCGGTGTACGTCGCCCGCCATGTTCACGAGGGAGACGGCGCCGCGCTCGACGACGTCGTCCGGGTGCCTGCCGGGGGGCAGCACCACGATCTGCTCGACCCAGTCGTGCTTGCGTGCCGGCATCGAATGGTGCAGCTCCATCCGCCGCACGCCGACCTGGTCGGGGTAGATCGTGTGGAACTCGTCGCACCACTCGCCGCTGCCGTCGTCGGTGACGGCGGCGATCGTCTGGAATGCGTCGCCCAGCGCGTATCGCCAATGGACCACGATCCGGGCCGCCGTGTTCTCGATGAGCCGTACGTGCGAGTACCGGCACTGCCGGTCCATGATCGGCTCCGCGCAGCTGGCGACGTCCGCACCCCAGGTCTCCAGCCACTCGTTGGTGTACCAGATGTCGTTCTCGGTGACCCAGCACGGCACGAAGCTCGTGCCCCGCCAGAACACGAGCTGGACCGGCGAGCGCTCGAAGCGGACGAACAGGTCCGAAACGTCACTGACGCGCCACAGGTGGTCCCATTCCGGGTAGTAGTCGAGCCTCGCGTGGAAGGCCCCGAAGTCCCCGTCGCCGCGGGGACCGGTCGGGAAGCGCGAGCGGTCGCTCAGAGCGGGGGCCGGTGCGTTCGCAGCGGCAGCGTGGGCGCGACGGAGCTCGGCCTCGGATCGGGCGCCGCCGGAGATCTCGAGCTCGTCGAGCAGCCCGTCGAGGAAGAAGTGGCTGTCCGCCGTGGTCAGCTGGTACTCCTGCCAGGTCCGAGGGGTATTGGTGCGACCGATCGTGAGCGCCCCGCGACGCAGGGAGACGTAGCTGCCGTCGATCTCGCAGGTGGCGGCGACCTCGCCGTTCACGAAGACGGCGATGCGGGAGTCCGGCTCGAACACGGCCGCGAGGTGGGTCCACGCGCGCAGCGGGACCCGGAGGTTCGTCCGGGCCTCGTGCCAGCTGCTTCCCGCGGCGACCCGGAATGCGACATTGCCGGACGGGCCGATGCCGAGGAAGAAGCCGGCTATCGTCGGATCGGAGCAGTCGACGACGGGAGCCCAGGACCACGGATAGCTGGCCAGCGCGACCCAGCCCTGCACCGTGAACGGGCCGGCCGGCGGCGAGTCGTCGTGCTCCCTTCTCACGTAGGTGCGGAAGCCGTCCAGCTTCAGCGCCTTGCCCGCGACGCCCGGGACGTAGGCGAAGGCCCCGAAGACCGGATCCTCCTTCCCCCGGGCCTCGTCGAGGACGCGGTCGCCACGGTCGCGGTCGAAGCGCCAGCTCGAGATCACCGCGCGCGCCGCCGACGGGGCGGCCTCGGGCGGCGGTGCCTGCGCGAGGAGCGCGGGAGCGGCGAGGTGAGCGAAGAGCCACGCCCAGCGGGAAGCGGGTCGCTGTGGTCGCATGCTTCGGAGCATCGGTCGGGGTCCGCGGGCCCCGGTGGATCACCGGGCGGGGATGGATGACCGCCAGGCCCCGCCGCCGAGGCGTCTGCTACGGCCGGGCGAACACCGGAGCCGGGCGATCGGACGGCGCCGAGTCTACGCTCGGCTCGCGCGTCAGCGCCCTACCGCAACGCCGGATCGGCTCGGGAGAGCGTCCGGTCCGCGACGATCGCCACGCCGCTGCGGGACGACGGATGGAAGCGGGTGCATTGGCGGCCCGCGGCCATCGGCCGCGCTTACGGTGTCGATGCCAACGTGTGGTCAGCGCCAGCAGCCGGGTGCCGACGCCGGAGGACGGGCGCGCTCGTCTCCGTTCCACCCGATCGCGTGACGGCGCATCTCTCGATCCGTCGGGTCGTACGGATACCCGAGCGTCGATCCACCGCGCTTTGGTCGCGACCCGGACCGCGCCTGGGTGATTTCCCGAGGGGGACTCGACGACGGGGTTGGTCTCGCAATGCTATTGCGGCCGCTCCGCCGTGGTCGGTGGACCGGGCTCGTTCCGGACGCCCGCTCTCGCCATGTATCCCCTTCGCCGCTCCGTGCTCCCGGTCCGTCGACTGCGTCGGCAGCTCGCGCGCACCTCGACCTTCCTGTCCGCGTCCGCGATGCTGCTGTTGCACGGCGGCGCGGACGCCCAATGTTGCGGCAGTGCGGCTTCGGCCACGCCGCGTGCGGGCTCGGGTATCAACGTGCCGCAGAGCCTGTCGGTGACGACCGGCCTGCCGACGCCGAACCTGCCGTACCTCGGGAATCCGCGGTTCCGGGTCTCGCTCGACGATCCCACCCAGTCCTGCAGTCAGCTCACGGGAGCCGTACCGACGTTCCTGTTCCTGTCGCTGCCGGGGACCGGTCTTCCGCTGCCGGGGGCCGGCTGCAACGGGGCGCCCGGCGAGCTGTTGCTCGACCCGACCCTGCTGACGTTCGTGGCCTCGGGCGTGTGGTTCGGCGCCACCTTCCCCACCGGCTTCCTGATCCCGATTCCGAACAGCTCCAACCTGTGCGGTATCCAGGTGTCGTTGCAAGGCGGCTTCGCTCCGCCCGGGGGGCTCCTCCTGAGCAACGCGCTCGACCTGGTCCTCGGGCCGGCACCGATCGTCGGAACGAGGCAGGGCTTCGCAGTCGGGGACGGCCCCACCGCGGTCGTGGTCGCGGACGTGAACGGCGACGGGCGGGAGGACGTCGTGACGACGAACGAGAACACGCGCGACGTCCGGATCCTGCTGCGGACCGGCACGAACGCTCTAACTGCACAGCCGCCGCTGTCGACCGGGGACGTGCCCGACGGCCTGGCGGTCGGCGATCTGAACCGCGATGGGCTGCCGGATCTGGTGACGGCGAATCGGTTCGGCAGCCTGTCCGTGCTGCTCGCCACGGGGGGTGGAGGCTTCGCTCCGTTGACTGCGTTGGCCGTCGGCAACGGTAGCTTCGACGTGGCGATCGGCGACCTGAACGCCGACGGCTCCCCGGACCTCGTGGCCCCGAACCGGTTCACCCGCGATGTCTCGGTGCTGCTCGGCAACGGCAACGGCACGTTCCAGCCGGAGGTGCGGTTCCCGGTCGGCTTCACTCCGCAGTCCGTGGCGCTGGCCGACTTCGACAACGACCGCGCTCTCGACATCGCCGTCGGCGACTTCCTCAACGGCACCTTCGTGCTGCTCGGCAACGGCACGGGTGGCTTCGGTGTCGCGACCAACGTCGGAGGTGTCGCCGCCCGTCGTGCGTCGCAGGTGGCGACCGGGGACATCGACCGGGACGGGAATGCCGACCTCCTCAGCACCGGCTTCTTCACCGACGTCCTGACGGTTCAGATCGGCAACGGCGACGGCACCTTCCAGACTCCCACGCAGTACGCCGTCGGTGACACGCCCCGTGGGCTCGCGTTGGTGGACGTCAATGCCGACCGGATCCTCGACGTGCTGACTGCCAACGAGACCTCGGGCGACGTGTCGTTCCTGCGGGGCAACGGCGATGGCACCTTCGTGGCCCAGGAGCGGTACCCCGCCGGTGACACCCCCTACGCGCTCGCGTTCGGCGACGTGCTCGGCAGCACCACGCCCGACATCGTCGTCGCCAACCACGGGACCGACGCCGTCAGCGTCCTGATCGGCTCGCGGGTCCGCTGCGGCACGTTCCTGCCGTCGGCGCAGCTCACCACGGCGGCGTTTCCGACGTCCGTGGTCCTCACCGACGCGAACACCGACGGCTTCCTCGATGTCGTGACGAGCAACGAGGGCCCGCGCGCCGTGCAGATCCACCTCGGCCGGGGCGACGGCACGTTCCAGGCGCCGACGCAATGGCCGGCCGGCGATGATCCGGACGCGGTCGCGGTCGCCGACCTGAACGGTGATGGTCGCCCCGATCTCGTGACGGCCAACCGATTCCAGAGCAGCGTGTCCGTGATGCTGGCGTCCGCCAGCGCCTACGGTGCGCCGGTCATGTACGGCGTCGGCGGCGGGCCGTTCGACGTCCAGGTCGCGGATCTGAACGGAGACGGTCGGCCGGACATCGTCGCGCCCAACCGTTTCTCGAACTCGGTGTCGGTGCTGCTCGGCAACGGGAACGGGACGTTCCAGTCCCAGCTCACCTTCGCGACGGGCTCGACGCCGCAGTCCGTGTCGCTCCGCGACCTGAACCGTGACGGCGTGATCGACATCGCGGCAGCGAACTTCGGCGGCGGTGTGTCGGTGCTGCTCGGCAATGGAAACGGGACCTTCCAGCCACAGGTGCTCTACCCGATGCGTTCGCGCAGCTCCTCCGTCGCGACCGGGGATCTGAATGGCGACGGAATACCGGACCTCGTCACGTCCGACTTCTCCGGGAACTCGGTGTCGGTCCGGCTGGGCAACGGCGACGGGACGTTCGGGGCGGTCGTCTCCACAGCGGTGGGATTGCAGCCGCGCAAGGTCGTCGTCGCAAATGTCGACGGCGACGTCCACCCCGACCTGTTGGTGGCCAACTCGATGTCCGACGACATGTCCGTGCTGCTCGGCAACGGCAACGGCACGTTCCGGGCCTCGGCGACCTACGCGGTCGGCGACGAGCCCTTCTCGCTGGCGGCGGGAGACCTCGACGGCGACGGTTGGGACGACGTCGTGGTCGACAACTTCCGATCGAGCAGCGTCTCGGTGCTGATCGGTCGGTGACGTCGCGCGCGCTCGGGCGACGAGCTCGGGAACCACGCGACCGTGGACGTCGGTCAGTCGGTCGTCGCGACCGGCGCTGCGGTAGGTCGATCGCGCGTGGTCGAACCCGAGCAGATGGAGCACGGTGGCCTGCAGGTCCTGGGCGTGCACTGCACCTGCCATGATGTGGAAGCCGAACCCGTCGGTCCGACCGTGCGTGGCTCCGGCGCGCACGCCACCGCCGGCGCGCCGATCGACGAACGGCTCGTACCGACGGGCCCGCATGACCGATGAGCGACGCAGCCGCGTCGTGACCCGGCGCAGGGCGCTCGGTCGACCGGTCAGGACGGTGCCCGCAGGGGCGCGCCGAGTCGCGGTTCGAGCTCGCGGATCGAGACGGCGTCGATTCCCCGGCACAGCGGGTGCGATTCCCGGCCCGGCTGCACGACGAACAGGTGGTCCAGTAACAGGTTCGCGATCGCCACGCGCATCGACCGCGTGATCCGGAGCGCATCCCCGTACTGCAGCTCGACTCCATACCGCCTGCCGCCGGCGAACAGGAGGAGGTCGAGCTCGGCGCCGGCGTGCGTCGCCCAGAAGTATGCATCGCGCTCGCCGGTCAGCCTCAGTAGCTGCTCGAGCGCGAAACCCTCCCACGATGCTCCGAGCTTCGGGTGGCTCTCGAGAGCCGCCTTCGTGTGCAGACCCAGCAGCGAGTGGAGCAGGCCGGAGTCGCGGACGTACACCTTCGGCGACTTCACCTGGCGCTTGCCGATGTTCTCGAACCACGGCGGAAGCTGTCGCACCAGATAGACGGAGCTCAGGATGTCCAGGTAGCGCCGCGCCGTGCCCTCGGCTGACCCGAGCGAGCGCGCGAATTCGGCGGCGTTCCAGACCTGACCGTGGAAGTGGGCGATCATCGTCCAGAATCGGCGCAGCGTGGCGGCAGGGGTGGTGATGCCGAGCTGAGGGATATCGCGCTCGAGGAACGTCCGCACGAAGTCGTCGCGCCAGTGCCCGCTATGTTCGTCGCTCTCGGCGAGGTAGGAGCGTGGAAAGCCCCCGTGCAGCCACAGTCGCTCGAATGCCTCGGGTCCGACCTCGGACAACTCGAAGCCCGCGACGTCGACGAACGTGACGCGGCCGGCCAGCGACTTCGACACGCCCCGCACCGCAACCCATCCTCGATCTCATGACGGAGGCGTGGGCGGTCCAGAATGGCAATGAACCTCGAGAATGCGCATACGAACTGCGGGTTTTCGAGGTCCAACGTCGTGGGGTGCACGCCGGATGAGCGTCCGAGCGGCTTCGCTGGTCCGCGACTCTCCGCAGCCGTAGCTTGGTCCAGGAGCTCGGGAGCCCGTGCTGTCCGGAGACTCGGACGCGCTGCGCTGCGTGAAGGTGCGGACTTGCGCGAGACGGCAAAGATCGTTCGCGCATTGCGTCGATTCCGAACCCAGCCGCGGCCGGCGACCGGTGGGGCCCAGGCCGCATTGGTGGTTCAGGGCCCCTCGGCTCCCGCCTCGTCGCGTGCCGCAACGGTTCTCCGGCCTACGGGCACATCACTGTGCCAGGTGTCGCCGTCTTTGACACGGACGAGCGCCAACCCCGCGAGCTGCCGATCCGGCGTCTCGACGTGCAACCGACTCCCAGAGCAGCGCCTCGCCGCACCCGAAGGGGCGTGGCTCGCTGCGCTCGCGGCTCCTCCGGACAGTCCGGCACGCGACGGGACATGTCGGGCGATGTGGAGTGATCTGCGCGGGCGACGATCGCACGCAGGAGGCGCTCGTTCGCCGCGAACCCCCGCGCGCGGTCCGCGACGCGTCGCCAGGCACATGATCTTGACGATCCGAAGTCCGACCTCCGATCCTCACGGACACCGGGAAGCGCGAGCTGTCCGCGCGGGACCGGGCCGAGCGGCAGGGGCACGTCACCCATCGCCTGCCGGTCGATCGCACGGCGCAGCGGCGCGCGGTCGGGACACCGCCTTGTCAGGACGAGGAGCCTGCCGGATTCGACGTAGTCGAGGTGGAGGGTCCCGTGGCGCCCGCCAGCGGCTGCCCGCTCTCCGTGGCGGAGATGCGCCTGTGCGCGTGCGCGCTGGCGGCGTCGGGAACGCCTCCGCGGCGTCTCGGTCCGCGCTGACGCCCGGTTCGACGCGCGCCGGGAGTGCCGCGCGGTCCGCGGCCGGCGTGCCCACGCGGGTCTCGCCGCGCGCGTCGAACCGCTCGTCGTCGCCGGCGCGGGTCGTCGAACGCCCGTGCCCTGCCCGTTGCCCACGAGCAGCCGTCGGGCGCGCCGGGCAGCAAAGTGGCACACGACAGCAGGACGATCGAACGGCGATGCACGGGCGCAGGATGCAAGCAGCCGAGTTCGCTGACTGGAGGTGTCGTTCGAAGCGCGAACGTCTGACGCCGGCCGGTGTCGGCCCGCGCACTCCCTGTGAGTATCGGTCTTGACGGGTCGCGCGACCGGCCTACGCCTGAGCCCCGGCGCGGGGCTACAGACTGTCTGCGCCCTCCCGAGGAGCGTCTCTCTCTTCCCTCGAATCCGACATGCTGTCGAGATCCCTTCTCGCCGTGGCTGCCCTGACGGCCGCGTGCCCCCTCTCCGCCCAGACTGCCCCCGTCGAGCTCGCCGTCAACGGCGGCTTCGAGACCGGCGACTTCACCGGCTGGACGCTGTTCCCGTCCGCGCCCGGCAACATCGCCGTGGCGTCGCCTGGATCCGCCTCCGCCTTCGCGGGGTGCATCAACAACACGACGGCCCCCTCCGCGTCGCTGATCAAGAATGCCAACATCGGCATCGGCATCGTCCAGCCCGGGGAGACCGTGACGGTCACCTTCGACGCGAAGGGATCGACCGCGATAGGTGGCGTGGCCTTCGCAGAGTTCTTCTCCGAGCTCGCCGGCGGTGGCGTGTCCCGCTCGGTGATCCTCGGCGGCGGGCCGCTGGCCCTGGACCCCGACCCGAACGTGTGGAAGTCCTTCAGCTTCACGACCGTCACGGGCAACGACGTCGCCGGTGGCGTGACCCTGCAGCTCGCAGCCATCACCGGGGCCGCGACGGGGAGCGTCTCGAACGTGTGCTTCGACAACGTCAGCGTGACCGTCTCGCGCCCTGCGGTGACGGCCGTGTTCTCGTCGTTCGGTGCGGGCTGCGCGGGTTCGGCAGGCACGCCGGCGCTCGCGGTGTCGCAGCTCCCGTGGTTCGGCTCGTCCTTCCAGGTCGACCTGCGGAACCTCGCCGGCAACGCCGGTGCGGTGCTCTTCCTCGGCATCTCGAACACCCAGTTCGGAAGCTCCGCGCTACCGCTCGACCTCGGCATCATCGGAATGACCGGCTGCACGCTCTACTCGAGCAATGAAATCTCGCTGGCGACGACCGCGAGTGCCGGAACGGCGACGTTCAGCATCCCGCTGACCAGCCCGAGCCTGATCGGCGTGCAGTTCTTCAACCAGGGACTCGCGATCGATCCGAGCGCGAACCCCACGGGCGTCGTCGTGAGCGACGCGGCGCGCGCGGTGGTCGGGCTCCGCTGAGACGAGTCGTCTTCCGCGTGGGCCACCGTCGTCGGCGGTCCTGTCGCTCACTCGCGGAAGCCGAAGCTCGCGCCGGGGAGTGGCGGCGTGACGTCAAGCCCGTCGGCGACCCGCGCTGTACGGCGCAGCGCTCGGCGAGGCGCGGGATGAGCTGAAGCAAGCGCGTCTCGGGGTCGAGCGCGATGCGGCTGGACAGCACGAGGTGCTTGTGGAGCTGGCCCATTTCGCCGACCTGCGGGATCACCGGCAGACCGAAGCGCCGTGTCAGCAGCGCGACTGTCGGATACTCGCTCACCGTCCTGCCCGAGCACTCGAACGTCGGTGATCCACAGGGCCGACGGCCTCGCGCTCGGCCGCCACGAGCGTGCGCGCCGTGCTCCGATCTCGACCCCTACACCTCCTCCTGACCGCCGTCGCCGGCCGGGTCCCTTCCCTCTCCCGGCCATCGCCCGCCTGATCGAGGAGGACCTCGCTCCCCGAGAACAACTCGGCTGCCGGCGCCTTCGCCTGATCGACGACCGGCGCGGACGACTCACCGCGAAGGGCGCCGCGCCGGGGCGCCGACTCCTCGCTCGTGTGGCGAGGATCGTCACTCCCGGCCCCATCCTGCGCTGACTCCGTCGGCTGATCGCCTCGAAGTAGAGCGAACCGAAGCGGTGCATTGGCCGGCCAGGGACCATGAAGGAAATTCGAACGCTCATTGACTGCGCGGCTGCGGGCGACTCGATCCGGGCTAATACCGCATCCAGGGCAGGAGGAGGAAACCCGGCCACTGCGTCGCGCGCTCGACGATCGTCGACCCGCTGAAGGAACACGGGATCAGACCGTCGCCAGACCTGCCGACGCCTTGGCCGGTCCTCCTGCGGGCGCACGCCGCTGCCGACGTCGCCACCGCCGAGGTCTGGACCGCGCGGGCTGGTCAAACAGGATGTGCCCTTCGTGATCGTACGAGTGACGTGCGCCATCTCGATTGCGGGCACCACCACCAGCCTGACGACGCGTTCATGTTGCAGGTCGCGCGCAATATGACCGACCATTTCGACGGCTGCCCCCACGCGAAGCGCTTCCCGATCCTCGATCGCGACATGGAGTTCAGCGGCCATTTCGAGCGCATCCTGAACGACGCCGGCGGGCGACCAGTGACGACTTCGTCCCTGGCGCCGACGATGAACGCGATCGCCGAGCATTTCGTGCCTTCGACCGAGCGCATCTGTCTCGATCGGCTGATCCTGTCTGGAGCTCGCCACCTCCAGCGAGCCGCACGGGAGCTCGCCGCTCACGACTACACCGAGCGCCCGCACGAGAACATCGCCGACGAGCGCATCGCCGGGATGCCGCTTCAACAATCGGGGACGTCGTTGGGAGCGAACGCCTCGGCGGCCGGCTCCGCCTCGACGAACGCGCGGCCTGGCCACGGTCGCGTCGGGAAGAGGGAAGTCCGCAGCGGATCGCACCCGCGGCCCGCGCCACCGACCTGCTCCGGTGGACCGCTCCTCGGCCGAAACCACGCGAACTACCCGGACACGACAGGGTCGCGGGCATGCTCGGTGCCCCCTGACGACATCAGCGCAGCTTCCGGACGCCACAGGTGGGAGACGTCGACGGCAATGGCTGGGGCGACGTCGTGGCCGACAACTTCCGATCGAGCAGCGTCTCGGTGTCGATCGGTCGGTGACTTCGCGCGCGCTCGGGCGACGAGCTCGGGAACCGCGCGACCGTGGACGTCGGTCAGTCGGTCGTCGCGACCGGCGCTGCGGTAGGTCGATCGCGCGTGGTCGAACCCGAGCAGGTGGAGCACGGTGGCCTGCAGGTCCTGGGCGTGCACGGCACCTTCGATGATGTGGAAGCCGAACCCGTCGGTCCGACCGTGCGTGGCTCCGGCGCGCACGCCACCGCCGGCGCGCCGATCGACGAACGGCTCGCACCGACGGGCCCGCACGACCGACGAGCGACGCAGCCGCGTCGTGAACCAGCGCAGGGCGCTCGGTCGACCGGTCAGGACGGTGCCCGCAGGGGCGCGCCGAGTCGCGGTTCGAGCTCGCGGATCGAGACGGCGTCGATTCCCCGGCACAGCGGGTGCGATTCCCGGCCCGGCTGCACGACGAACAGGTGGTCCAGTAGCAGGTTCGCGATCGCCACGCGCATCGACCGCGTGATCCGGAGTGCGTCCCTGTACTGCAGCTCGACTCGCGAGCGGATGCCTGCCCATGTCCGTCATGAGTCGCGGTAGCCGTGAGGTTCGAGGAAGCCCGCCGCTCCGGAGCGACGAGGCGCACGTAGCCGCTTCCGATCTCACGGTCTCGGCGCGAGCTGCCTGGGAGCCGTCAGGCCATGTCGTCACGGGCGCCGGTCGCCCCACCCGCGAAGCCGGACACGACCTCCGTGCAGCGAGGCCGAGATCCAGCGAGCGCGCGCGAAGGACGACGCTGCGGGGAATTCCCTGACACGATCGCCGTCGTCTCGAGGTTGCGGCGTGAGCTGAATCGCGAGAGTCGCGCCGAGCAGAAGCTCCGATGGCAGCGGCGTGAGACGGGGCGAAACGGCCAGCGCCCTGCGCCAACGTCTCCAATCCGCGGGTCGACAATCCGAGCGGCCGTTGCAGGGTGGGGAAAGTCCCGGAGCTGGCGCGAGGAGAAGTCCATCGGCAATGAAAGTGCTACGCTTCGACCGCGGTTGACGCATGTCGGAAGACGCGAACAGGTCCGCGCCTCGCATTCTCCTCCGAAGGAAGGAGTCCCTCATGCGTCCGGTCTCGCTTCGCTCGCAGCGCCGCGCGGTGCATCGCGGCCGCGGCTGTCTCTCTCTCTCTCTCTCTCTCTCTCTCTCAGCGCCGCGCTGATCGCGCCCGAGGCTCCGGCACAGGCTCGGGGCGTGCACCCGACCATCGCGGAGATTGCCCCGAACGCTCCCGGACAGCTCTCCCACGGCGAAGGTTCCCCGCTGTTCAACTGGCTCGCGGACGAGGCCTGGAACAACGGCGAGGGTTTCCCCGCAGGAACGTTCGCCCCCGACCACGGCGGCTATCGGGATGCAGACCATGCGAACGTCCAGGTCGAGCACATCCACCCGTGGCTCGACCAGTACAGCGTCGGCGGCTGGACCTTGCTCGATGGCTCACCCGAGATCCAGCAGTTCATCGGCTATCTGCGTGACCAGCCGCTCGACCCGGGCAGCCAGGTCGACGACGCCGCATTCGAGATCCTCGCTCCGTTCAACCGCGACCACTCGAAGCCGCTCGTGGTGATCATCGGCATGTGGCCGACCCGGGCGACGCCGGCGCGGCTGATCGACGAGAACGACTACGGCAGGTACCCGGGCTGGCTTCGTCTCGATGGGCTGGTTGCGGACGATCCCGAGCATCCGTACGCCGCCGTCGCACGCCCCGAGGCGGGTCCATACCTGGTCAGGAACCCCCCGGCCGGTTACCAGGTGATGTTCGCGTACATCGTGCCACGCATCTTCGGGCGACCCATGACCTTCGAGATGCAGCGCTCGATCCAGCTCGCCAAGGCCATCGACCTGATGCTGGCCCAGCAAGCACCGTCGCCGCTGCTGCCGTTCAACTTCGATCCGAATCACCCGAGCCATCAGTCCCCGGCCAAGATGGCGGTCGGCGGGTCGTTCGGCGGGCTGACGGCGCAGCTCGCGGTGCTCTACCATGGGAACACCTTCCACGCCGCATCGGCGGGCGCATTCACCGGCTCGGTGCGCCGGACGATGGGCGAGCAGGCTGCCTACGACTACATCGGCCGGGGCACCGGCATGCGGCTGCACGACACGTCGCTCAACCTCGCGGACTCGCTCGAATGGGGGTTCTACCTCAGGCAGCTCGGTCCCGGGACGGACTACTTCCATGCGTCGACGCTGGTGCGGATGCGCGCCGGGGAGCTGCGCCGGCCGCTGGTGTGGACGATCGGCGACGAGGACACGGTCTCGAACGGGGTCGATTGGCTTCCGTATCTCTCGGGGACGCGTGGCATCGACTACCGCGGGGTCCTGGCCGGACCCCCGGTCGTGGCGTGGACCCTGGTCGATCGCCGCGGGCACGGGGAGGGTGGGACGTTCGAATTGCCCATCGCCGGCGTGCCGGGTCAGTACGCCGACGTGCACCTCGAGCTGGTGCCGTACGCGCATCAAACTCGTGTGAACTCTCCCACGGTCCCGCCGCCGACGGCGCCGCCGCCGACGGGCTCGGCGGACGACGGCAGCGAGTCCTGCTACGACTTCGAGCTCGCGCGCGGCCGCTACTTGGCGCCCCCGGGGAATCCCTGGCTCGTCCGCGACGATCTGTTCGGCACGACCGGCGAGGGGCGGACGGCCGGCCAGGGGCTCGGGCTGGGCATCGACGAGTCGCTCCGGTCCTGGCTCTTGCCCGGCGACGCGGAGGAGTCGCTCTACGCCGGCACCTTCGACGGCATCGTCACCCGCTACGTGCGCAATGCCGTGACGAATGAGCTCGACGTCGCCGCCCAATCGGAGCCGCTCGGCTACGGGGCCTGGGCGTTGGCCGTCGGCGAACTCGGTCGCAGCTACGACGGGTACGAGGGGCCGGTCGTCGTCGTGGGTACGCGGCGCGCGATCCACCTGCTCCGGGCCACGACGCTGGAGACGCTGTCGACCGGTCCGTACCTGCTCGACTTCGAGCACGAGGCCCCGCGGCGGCTGCAGATCGCCCAGGTGCACTCGACAGGCAATGCCCGCGACATTGTGTTCACGACGTTCCATGGGCACCTGATGGTGCTGCGGAACGATCTGACGCTGCTCACGGACCTCGGCGAGCCGGGGATCGTGGACTTCGTGGTGCACGACGTCGAGGCCGCGCGGAATCTGTACGCGTACGCCAGCACGTCGTCGAAGGTCCCGATCACGCTCCTGTCGATGCGTCGTCACCTCGTGAACGTGACGCTCGATATCGGTGTTGCCCAGGACGGAGTGCCGCCGCCGGCGCAGGTGCACTGCTGGACCGAGTATCAGGTCGGCCCGCCGTACGATCTCGGAGGCCTTCGACGACGCAGGGCAGCGCAAGGTCGTGGCGACGTTCGGGACGACGAAGCCCTCGGAGAACCCGGCGATCCGCTTTTTCGATGCGCTCACGCTCCAGCCGGCGACTCCCGCGTCTCTCGACGTCCGCATCAGCGGTTCCTCGACGGACCTCCTCGACATCGAGTGCGTGCGGAGCGACCTCGGCACCGTGGCCGGCTTCGTCGTCCTCCAGAAGAGCTTCATCTGGTGGTTCCCGAAGAGTGGCGGCGAATACGGCTGGCTACTCACATACCCGCCCGCCATCCGGCCGGTCGCGCTGCGTGCGGCGGATCTCGTCGCTGGCTCGTCGCCACTGCGCGAGGAGGTCGCGGTGTCCACGATGTCCGGACACGTGGTCTGGGTCGACGCGCAGACCATCGTGATCGCAGAGGGGCAGGGACAACGGTTCGAGCCGCCGGAGCCGGGAATCCCGGGCGACTACGTGCAGCTCTTCTCGAACACCAACCGAACGCTCGCCGGCACGTGGGGCATGGTGTCGCGGTTCTCGGTGTACGAGGATGAGCAGGTGCTACGCAGGCTCTACGTCGCGACGCAGGCCGGGGAGCTGTTCGAGGTGGATCCCGTGACGGGCGCATACTCGTGGTTGGCAAAAATGCGGCAGGTCGCACACGACTTCTACGGCAATCCGGTCTTCGACGTCCTGTGCGCTGCGCCGGTCCGCGATCTCGTCGTTATCGGCAGCCAGGTGAATTCGGTCCAGCCGCACGCCGATCGTGCTCGGATCGACAGGAGCGCGCCGGGTGGGATCGAGTGGTGGCTGGAGACGAAGCCGAGCCAGAACTACCGATTGCAGCCCCTCTCGCCGCTATGGTACAAGGAGCCGAGCGAGCTCGTGCCGTTGGGGATCCAATCGGCGCCCTACCCGCCGACGCTCCCGGTCTGGAAGGGGGTGGATTTCAGTTCTGGCAGAAAGTTGGGAGTGGGCTGCGGAGTCGTTCGTACCAGGTAAGTGGCAACAAACACGGTACTTGCGTGCGGCAACGCGCCGCTCTCCGCAGCCCAGCTCAGTGAACGCCTGGACGACGCAGTGGTCAAGTTCCGACGACAACTCGACCGCTTGGTCAGTTCGTTCGAGGGGTCGGGTCCGCAGCCGTCCGCGTTTCAGGACCTGACAACCGGGCTGAGGGCGGCGAGTTCGGCGGTGGCGCTGAGCGCTCTGGTCGCGACCTTGGAGGCCACGGACGTGGCGCACGCGTCCGTCGAACACAGAGGGCGACAGCATCGGTTCAAGGGGATCGCGCCGAAGCAGTGGCTGACGGCGTTCGGCCTGGCGACGGTGTCGCGGCGGTACTACGCGGCGGACGATGAGTCCGGCGGAGTCGTGCCGCTCGACGAGCGCTGCGGGATGACAGACCGCTTCATGACGCCCGAGATCGAGGAGATGGTCGCGTTCTCGTGCAGCGCTCTGACGCCTTGCGAGGTCGAGCAGCTGATGACCAAGGCGTTGCCTGTTGCGCCGTCGTCGACGGCGATCAAGCGGGTGATCCGCGACGTCGGCGACTTCTTCGAGAAGCGCGGAGACGAGGTCGAGGAGGTCATCGCTCGCGATGCTCCTCTGGCCGACAGCGCAAACCTCGTGATCAGCTGGGACGGCGTGATGGTCCCCGTTCGCGGAGACGGCAAGACGGAGTGGAAGGAGGCTGGAATCGGGCGCATCTCTGCCTACGACCCGCCGACCGACGGGGAGACCAGACCACAACTGCGGGACAGTCGCTACTTCGCACGGATGCCGGAAACCGGCATGAAGACGCTGATCGATCAGGTAGCGGCGCGCGTCGCCGCACTCCGTGAAGAGCGCCAGCCTGGCCAGGTGGCGATCATCTGCGACGGCAAGGACTCGATCTGGACTACCGCAGAGAAGCGCGAGGAGTTCGTCGGTGCGGTGCTGATCCTCGACTTCTACCACGCCGCCCAGAGTCTCTCCGGCGCCGCGCAGGCGATCTTTGGACCAGACACTCCCGAGGCCTCACGCTGGTTCGAGAAACGTCGCGAGCGGCTTCTGCTCGACGACGACGGCGTCGACAACCTGCTGCGCGCGCTCAAGAGATACGTGAAGCTGCTGCCCGCTGGCTCCGACGCACGCGATGTGGTTCGCCGGGCGATCAAGCACTTCGCGAGGAACCGCGAACGAATGCGATACAGCGCTTTCATCGCGATGGGGCTCCCCATCGGGAGTGGTCACGTCGAGTCCGCAGCGAAGAACATCGTCGCCCACCGACTCAAGCGCAGCGGCATGCGATGGTCGGACGAAGGCGGTCAGCGTGTGCTCAACCTGCGCGTGCTCGTCAAGGACGAGCGGTGGCCTGTGGCGTGGCAAGACTACCTCGATCGACGTGCCGCATGATCCTGCCCGAAGTCGAACCTACCCCCGTCTGGAATGGAATCGCGTCGTTCGCCTGCGGTGGAGCTGCTGCCGGCTTCGGCACGGAGGAGCCGCTGCCGGGCCAGGACGAGGAGGTCATCCGCTACGCACACTGGTGGGGCGGTGGCGAGGATACCTACCCCAACCTCGTTCAGGGGGCGTGGATGTACCCGACCGAGGTGGTCGACTCGTGGTACTCCGCGATCGGCAGCGGAGAGGTGGCTGCGTACGGCCAGGGCGCGCAGGACTGCAAGGACCTGCGCAACAATGCGTCGCTCGAGTACGGCTCGGCCCTCAGCGCGCAGTCGCTGCGCATCGGCGAGGACCAGAGCGGCCCGGTCGTCGTGCTCAACACGCCGGGAGCGAGCATCAAGCTGCTGCGGCCGCCGCCGATGCGCGACGACGGGAGCACGCCGGGAGACCACATGGGCGAGATCCTGTGGCAGGGATCGAAGCCCCTCTCCGGCCCACAGATCGACGATGGCTTCGGCGGCATGGCGCTCGTGGTGCGGCAGAATCCGGCCGAGCCGCTGCACATCGACGTCTTCGCGGGCGCGTGCCTGAGCTACCCGAGCCCGGGCGCGCTGCCGCCAACCGCGACGGCCGGCATCTGGGGCTCGGTGCGCTGGCTGCAGTGGGACGCGGCGGCGATGCACACGCAGGGCGCCGCGGTCATTCTCGAGCCCGATTCGACGGGCCGCGGTGGCTTCGGCGTCTGCGGGCTCGCGGTCGGCGATCTGATCGAGGACGCGAGCTGTCCTGGCGACGAGCTGGTCGTCACGACGCTGGCCGGCGATCTGTACGTGTTCGCCCTCGACGCGAGCTCGATCGGCGCGCCGCTCGTGCACACCTGGGTGCCAGGGAGCCTCGGCGCCTACAACGCGATCATCATCGAGGACCTGGATCAGGACGGTCACAGCGAGCTCTATGTCGCGGGCTCGCAGGGCATCTGGAAGTGGAAGCAGCAATGATGTTCGACCTTCGCGATGGAAGTCCGGCCGCCAGCATGTTGCTGGCGGCCGTGCTCGGCGCGGCTCTCGCGCTGCCGCTGGCGGGCCAGCGGACCTGGATCGTCGACAGCGCCAACGGTCCGGGCACGGACTACCTCGACATCGACGCCGCGTACGCAGCGGCCGGTGTCGGGGATACGCTGGTGGTGAGGCCCGGCAATGGGATGCCGTACGACCTGCCAGCGGCGATCACCCGGTCGATTCGGATCGTGGCGCCGGGGCCGTCGCCGGTGCCGGTGCGGCAACGCTGCTACGTGCAGAGCGTGCCGCGCGGCGACATCGTCGTGCTGGACAACATGGACTTCTCGACGGAGAGCTACAATGCGTTCGCCGCGGTGAGCGGCTGCCCGGGTCTGGTGATCATGTCGCGGATGTATGCCTCGCCGTTCGTCGTCGGAGGGGCCGGCACCGTGCTCAACAGCGATCGCGTCGTGCTCACGAGGTTCCGAAACTACCTGTTCGGCGGGCCGGCCCTCCGAGGCGTCGACTCGAACGTGTGGGTGATCGACAGCGATGTCCGGCCCTACTACTCGTCGGGTCAGCCGGCGATCGGGCTGCTCGGCGGGACCCAGTTCACCGCCACCACGGCGCGGCGCCGCACGACCGGGCTGATCGGCTCGCGGATCGAGGGTGGCATCCCGCATCCGGAACGGCTTGACCGGTCCGGACTCGGGAGTGGTGGTGAGCCACTGCGATCTACTCATCGCGGGTCGATCGACGATCCTGGGCTGCGCTGAGTGCGGCGCGGGTACTGTGTGCCCGAGCAACCCGCTGAGTCGACGCTACCCGAGTATCCGGAGATCGTCCTACAGCCCGCCCGACCCGCGCGCGAGCTGGCTGGTGCGGGATCCGAACACGACGTTGGACAACTGCGTCTGGCCATCGGTGGGGTACGAGCTGGTGCGCGAGTTTCCGGCCGTGCTCCCCGGCGAGGCGATCCGCGGCCAGCCGCAGTCGATCCTGACGTACGGTCCGACCAACTCGATCGTGGCGGTGTTCGCGAGCTTCGTGCACGGCGAGGAGCCGGTGAAGCTGTCGGTGGGCGACGTGTGGCTGGACCCGTACCTGGTGGTCGCGATCGGCAATGCGGCGGTGGCGACGGACCGGACGGCGACGCTGCACACGACGATCCCCACGTGGCTGAAGCTCGGCGACGTGCTGGTCTACCAGGCGACGTCGCTGTCGCCGTCGGGCCAATGGGAGATCAGCCAGCCCGGCTTCGCGGTGGTGCGCGACCCGTGACGGAAGGGAGCGGAGCGAAGATGGCCAGAAAGCATCGCGGTGTGCTGGTCGGATTGGTGCTCGGCGCGGCTCTCGCGCTGCCGCTGGCGGGCCAGCGGACCTGGATCGTCGACAGCGCGAACGGTCCGGGCACGGACTACCTCGACATCGATGCCGCGTACGCGGCGGCCGGTGTCGGGGATACGCTGGTGGTGAGGCCCGGCAATGGGATGCCGTACGACCTGCCAGCGGCGATCACCCGGTCGATTCGGATCGTGGCGCCGGGGCCGTCGCCGGTGCCGGTGCGGCAGCGCTGCCACGTGCAGAACGTGCCGCGCGGCGACATCGTCGTGCTGGACAACATGGACTTCTCGACGGAGAGCTATAATGCGTATCTCACACCGCGCGACTGCAGCGGACTGGTCATCATGTCCCGGATGTATGCCTCGCCGTTCGTCGTCGGAGGGGCCGGCACCGTGCTCAACAGCGATCGCGTCGTGCTGACCAGGTTCCGAAACTACCCATTCGGCGGGCCGGCCCTCCGAGGCGTCGACTCGAACGTGTGGGTGATCGACAGCGATGTCCGGCCCTACTACTCGTCGGGTCAGCCGGCGATCGGGCTGCGCGGCGGGACCCAGTTCACCGGCACCACGGCGCGGCGCCGCACGACCTGGCTGATCGGCTCGCGAATCGAGGGTGGCATCCCGCATCCGAACGGCTTGACCGGTCCGGACTCGGGAGTGGAGGTGAGCCACTGCGATCTGCTCATCGCGGGTCGATCGACGATCCTGGGCTGCGCGGAGTGCGGCGCGGGCACCTGGTGCCCGAGCAACCCGCTGAGTCGCCGCTACCCGAGCATCTGGAGATCGTCGTACAGCCCGCCCGACCCGCGCGCGAGCTGGCTGGTGCGGGATCCGAACACGACGTTGGACAACTGCATACGGCCATCGGTGGGGTACGAGCTGGTGCGCGAGTTTCCGGCCGTGCTCCCCGGCGAGGCGATCCGCGGCCAGCCGCAGTCGATCCTGACGTACGGCCCGACCAACTCGATCGTGGCGGTGTTCGCGAGCTTCGTGCACGGCGAGGAGCCGGTGAAGCTGTCGGTGGGCGATGTGTGGCTGGACCCGTACCTGGTGGTCGCGATCGGCAATGCGGCGGTGGCGACGGACCGGACCGCGACGCTGCACACGACGATCCCCACGTGGCTGAAGCTCGGTGACGTACTGGTCTACCAGGCGACGTCGCTGTCGCCGTCGGGCCAATGGGAGATCAGCCAGCCCGGCTTCGCGGTGGTGCGCGACCCGTGACGGAAGGGAGCGGAGCGAAGATGGCCAGAAAGCATCGCGGTGTGCTGGTGGGATTGGTGCTCGGCGCGGCGCTCGCGCTGCCGCTGGCGGGCCAGCGGACCTGGGTCGTCGACAGCGCCAACGGTCCGGGCACGGACTACCTCGACATCGACGCCGCGTACGCAGCGGCCGGTGTCGGGGATACGCTGGTGGTCAGGCCCGGCAATGGGATGCCGTACGACCTGCCAGCGGCGATCACCCGGTCGATTCGGATCGTCGCGCCGGGGCCGTCGCCGGTGCCAGTGCGGCAGCGCTGCTACGTGCAGAACGTACCGCGCGGCGACATCGTCGTGCTGGACAACATGGACTTCTCGACGGAGAGCTACAATGCGTTCGTGCAGGTGCGCGACTCGACCGGCCTGGTGATCATGTCGCGGATGTATGCCTCGCCGTACGTCGTCGGTGGGGCGGGAGGCGTCCTCAATAGCGATCGCGTCGTGCTCACGAGGTTCCGAAACTACCTGTTCGGCGGGCCAGCCGTCCAAGGCGTCGACTCGAACGTGTGGGTGATCGACAGCGATGTCCGGCCCTACTACTCGTCGGGTCAGCCGGCGATCGGGCTGCGCGGCGGGACCCAGTTCACCGCCACCACGGCGCGGCGCCGCACGACCTGGCTGATCGGCTCGCGGATCGAGGGTGGCATCCCGCATCCGAACGGCTTGACCGGTCCGGACTCGGGAGTGGAGGTGAGCCACTGCGACCTGCTCATCGCCGGTCGATCGACGATCCTGGGCTGCGCGGAGTGCGGCGCGGGCACCTGGTGCCCGAGCAACCCGCTGAGTCGCCGCTACCCGAGCATCTGGAGATCGTCGTACAGCCCGCCCGACCCGCGCGCGAGCTGGCTGGTGCGGGATCCGAACACGACGTTGGACAACTGCATCCGGCCATCGGTGGGGTACGAGCTGGTGCGCGAGTTTCCGGCCGTGCTCCCCGGCGAGGCGATCCGCGGCCAGCCGCAGTCGATCCTGACGTACGGCCCGACCAACTCGATCGTGGCGGTGTTCGCGAGCTTCGTGCACGGCGAGGAGCCGGTGAAGCTGTCGGTGGGCGACGTGTGGCTGGACCCGTATTTGGTCGTCGCGATCGGCAATGCGGCGGTGGCGACGGACCGGACGGCGACGCTGCACACGACGATCCCCACGTGGCTGAAGCTCGGCGACGTGCTGGTCTACCAGGCGACGTCGCTGTCGCCGTCGGGCCAATGGGAGATCAGCCAGCCGGGCTTCGCGGTGGTGCGCGACCCGTGACGGAAGGGAGCGGAGCGAAGATGGCCAGAAAGCATCGCGGTGTGCTGGTCGGATTGGTGCTCGGCGCGGCTCTCGCGCTGCCGCTGGCGGGCCAGCGGACCTGGATCGTCGACAGCGCCAACGGTCCGGGCACGGACTACCTCGACATCGACGCCGCGTACGCAGCGGCCGGTGTCGGGGATACGCTGGTGGTGAGGCCCGGCAATGGGATGCCGTACGACCTGCCAGCGGCGATCACCCGGTCGATTCGGATCGTGGCGCCGGGGCCGTCGCCGGTGCCGGTGCGGCAACGCTGCTACGTGCAGAGCGTACCGCGCGGCGACATCGTCGTGCTGGACAACATGGACTTCTCGACGGAGAGCTACAATGCGTTCGCCGCGGTGAGCGGCTGCCCGGGTCTGGTGATCATGTCGCGGATGTATGCCTCGCCGTTCGTCGTCGGAGGGGCCGGCACCGTGCTCAACAGCGATCGCGTCGTGCTCACGAGGTTCCGAAACTACCTGTTCGGCGGGCCGGCCCTCCGAGGCGTCGACTCGAACGTGTGGGTGATCGACAGCGATGTCCGGCCCTACTACTCGTCGGGTCAGCCGGCGATCGGGCTGCTCGGCGGGACCCAGTTCACCGCCACCACGGCGCGGCGCCGCACGACCTGGCTGATCGGCTCGCGGATCGAGGGTGGCATCCCGCATCCGAACGGCTTGACCGGTCCGGACTCGGGAGTGGTGGTGAGCCACTGCGATCTACTCATCGCGGGTCGATCGACGATCCTGGGCTGCGCTGAGTGCGGCGCGGGTACTGTGTGCCCGAGCAACCCGCTGAGTCGACGCTACCCGAGTATCCGGAGATCGTCCTACAGCCCGCCCGACCCGCGCGCGAGCTGGCTGGTGCGGGATCCGAACACGACGTTGGACAACTGCGTCTGGCCATCGGTGGGGGAGCTGGTGCGCGAGTTTCCGGCCGTGCTCCCCGGCGAGGCGATCCGCGGCCAGCCGCAGTCGATCCTGACGTGCGGTCCGACCAACTCGATCGTGGCGGTGTTCGCGAGCTTCGTGCACGGCGAGGAGCCGGTGAAGCTGTCGGTGGGCGACGTGTGGCTGGACCCGTACCTGGTGGTCGCGATCGGCAATGCGGCGGTGGCGACGGACCGGACCGCGACGCTGCACACGACGATCCCCACGTGGCTGAAGCTCGGCGACGTGCTGGTCTACCAGGCGACGTCGCTGTCGCCGTCGGGCCAATGGGAGATCAGCCAGCCGGGCTTCGCGGTGGTGCGCGACCCGTGACGGAAGGGAGCGGAGCGAAGATGGCCAGAAAGCATCGCGGTGTGCTGGTGGGATTGGTGCTCGGCGCGGCGCTCGTGCTGCCGCTGGCGGGCCAGCGGACCTGGGTCGTCGACAGCGCGAACGGTCCGGGCACGGACTACCTCGACATCGACGCCGCGTACGCGGTGGCCGGTGTCGGCGACACGCTGGTGGTGAGGCTCGCCAGCGGGCTGCCGTCGACCTGCCGGCGCAGATAGCGAGGTCGATCCGGATCGTGCCGTCGGGCGGGTCGCGGGTTCCAGCGCGGCAGCGGTGCCACGGACGACGCGTGCCGCGCAGCGACATCGTCGTGCTCGAGAACACGGGTTCCGCGGCGGGGAGGTTCGATACGCACCTCACACCGCGCGACTGCCCAGATCACCAGGGTGTCGTCGAACAGGCCGGCGCGACGTAGGTCTGTGCGCAGCGTTGGGCAGACCTGTTCGGTCCCCGCGCAGCTCTGCAGGGTTTCGCCACGAACGTCGGAGTGGACCTTGCAGCCTTCGTGGTAGAAGGCGACGAAGCGCACCCCGCGCTCGATCGGTCACCGCGCATGCAGGCAGGCGCGGGCGATGGACGGCTGATCGCGAGCGCAATCGTACAGGGCCCGGGTCGCGGCTGACTCGGTGCGCAGGTCGGTGAGCTCGGGAGTCGAGACCTGCATGCGAGCGATCATCTGGAACGCGGCCGGCCGGGCGTCGATCTCGGGATCGCCGCAGGGGGCCAGCGAGCTTCGGGCGCCGACCCCACGCTGTCACCGCTGCGCGGCACCGAGGGTTCGAGCGGGCCGCGCCGGTCGCATCCGATGCAGCAGCATGTCCGCCATCGACGACGTTCCGGTACCACGAGGCCGGACCAGGACCGCCCGCTCCAGCGTCCTGCAGTCGATCGCAGTCGCAACTTCGGCGCTGAGCCGCGCCCGGGCTTCAGCAGCAACGCGCAGGCCGCCCACGACTCGACTCCAGGCCGGGCTCGATCGAGCCGACACCGAGATCGCGCTGCTGATCGAAGATCTGGCGGTCGAGGACGATCGGATGGGCCGCGTGCCACCTCCTCTCCGACCGCACTACGGCCCGACGCAGCGCATGCGCATCCCATGGCTCGAGGCGGCACGTCGATCTCACCGTCGTGCCGACGGCGGCGGCTTGTGGGTGCGGTGGGCTCCGGTCACGACGATCCGGGGCCGGCTGTTCTGTTGGTGGGCGGCCGTCGTCATCGGCCGGTTCTCGCGCCGCTTGATCGGCTTCGCGTTGTCCAACATGGCACCGTCCTCGACTCGGCAAGGTCGGCAAGCGTGACACCGAACCGGGCGGCGTAGGGCTCCGCGAGACGGCGAGGCGGCGCCGCCGGGTCTCCGCGCACGTCCTATCATCGCGGTCGCCGCAGTGGCCGGCGAGGATCGGCGATACCGCCGCCCGACGATCGCTGGGCCACTTCAGCGTCGCGGTGCTGATCGGTCGTTGACGTCGCGCGCGCTCAGGCGACGAGCTCGGGAACCACGCGACCGTGGACGTCGGTCAGTCGGTAGTCGCGACTGGCGCTGCGGAAGGTCAATCGCTCGTGGTCGAACCCGAGCAGGTGGAGCACGGTGGCCTGCAGGTCGTAGACGTGCACGGCACCTTCCACGATGTGGAAGCCGAACTCGTCGGTCCGACCGTGCGTGGCTCCGGCGCGCACGCCACCGCCGGCGAGCCACATGGTGAACGCCTGCGGGTGGTGGTCGCGGCCCTCACTGCGGCCGAGTGCCGGATTCGTCTCGACCATCGGCGTGCGGCCGAACTCGCCGCCCCAGATCACCAGGGTGTCGTCGAGCAGTCCGGTTCGACGCAGGTCGGCGAGCAACGCGGCGCAGGCCTGATCGGTCTCCGCGCAGCGCTGCAGCGTGTTGCCACGGACGTCCGAGTGGGCGTCCCAGCCCTCGTGGTAGATGCTGACGAAGCGCACTCCGCGCTCGATCAGGCGCCGGGCGAGCAGGCACGCGCGGGCGAAGGACGGCTGATCGGGATCGCAGCCGTACAGGGCCAGGGTCGCGGCGGACTCGCTCCGCAGGTCGGTGAGCTCGGGAGCCGACACCTGCAGGCGAGCGGCCATCTCGAACGCGGCCAGCCGGGCGTCGATCTCGGGATCGCCGAGCACATCGCGGCGGCGGCGTCCCAGGCGATCGATCAATGCGAAGGTGTCCCGCTGGGTGGCGGCAGGAATGCCGTCCGGCGTGGCGACGTCGAGGATCGGATCGCGGCCGCTGCGCAGGCGCACACCGGACAGCTCGCTCGGCATGAAGCCGCTCGACCACAGCGCGCTGCCGGCGCTCAGGCCGCTGCCGGTGCTCATCACCACGTAGGCCGGCAGGTCATCCGACATCGCACCGAGCCCGTAGAGCGCCCAGGCACCGAGACTCGGTCGGCCCGGCTGCGGGAAGCCGTTGTTCATCAGCAGCTGCGCCGGCGCATGGTTGAACTGGTCGGTATGCATCGAGCGGACGATGCACAGCTCGTCGGCAACGCGCGCGAGGTGGCGGAGCGGCGCGCCCAGCTCGGCGCCCGATTCACCATGACGGGCGAACTCGAAGCACGGGCCGAGCACGCCGGCATCCGGCTGGATGAATGCATAGCGCTGGTCGCCGATCACCGACGCGGGCAGCGGGCGACCCTCGAGCGCCTTCAGCTTCGGCTTCGGATCGAACAGATCGAGCTGGCTCGGAGCACCGCCCATGAACAGCTGGATCACGGCGCGGGCCCGCGGCCGGAAGTGCGGACCGCGGGGCTCGGCGGTGACGGCCGCGGGCGCAGCGGTCGCGGCGGTTCGACCGAGCAGGACAGCGGCCGCGATCCTGCCGAGGCCGAGGCGGCAGTCGTGGAGGAACTGGCGGCGGGTTCGTGCGGACATGGCCGGCTCAATTGCGGGTGACGAACTCGTCGAGGGCGAACAGGGCACGGGCCAGGGCGGTCCAGGCGGCGCGGCGCGCCAGCTGGTCCGGCTCGACCGCGGCGTCGGCCGCGACTCCAATGGTGGCGCGTGCCGCCGCCGGGTCGGCGGCGAAGCGCGGCTGCTGTGCCGCCAGGAACTCGCGCATCGCCTGCAGCTCGGACTCGTCCGGCTCGCGCGTCAGCGCCCGGACGAAGGCCTCGCGCAGCGTCGCGTCCACGCTTCCGAGCTCGGCCTCGCAGGTGGCCAGCGCCCGACCGAAGTGCTGGGCGATCTCCACCATCTGGGGGTCGTTGAGCAGCGCGAGCGCCTGCAGCGCGGTGTTGGACCGATCCCGGCGGGCCGTGCAATGCTCCCGACTCGGTACGTCGAAGACGTGGAGCAGCGCGTATGGCGCGGTGCGCTTGTGGAACGTGTAGATGCTGCGCCGGAGCCGGTCCGCGCCGCTGCCGGCCTGCCAGTGCGGGCTGCCGAACGCGATCTCGGTGACCCCGTCCGGCTGCGGCGGGCGCACCGGCGGACCGAACCTCGTCGTGTCGAGCACGCCGGCGGCGCGCAGCGCGCTGTCGCGGACGAACTCCGCGTCGCGCCGGAAGCGCGGCGCGTAGGCGAGCAGACGATTCTCGGGATCGATCTCGCGGGCAGCGGGATCGACCGTCGCGCTCTGCCGCCACGTCGCGCTGGTCAGGATCAGACGGTGCAGCTCTTTCAGGCTGAAGTCGCGCGCCATGAACTCCACGGCCAGCCAGTCGAGCAGCTCGGGGTGGCTCGGTGCTTCGCCCTGTGTCCCGAAGTCCTCGAGCGTGCGCACGAGCCCCGTGCCGAACAGCATCGCCCATTGGCGATTGACCGCCACGCGTGCGAACAACGGATTGTCACGGGCGGTCAGCCAGCGCGCGAGGCCGAGTCGGTCGCGCGGTAGCTCCTCGGGCCAGGCGTGCAGGAAGGCCGGCGTATGCGGCTCGACGACCTCGCGCGGCTGCAGGAAGTCGCCGCGGTGGTGACGGTGGGTGACGCGACGGTGGTCCGCGGACCGTTCCTGCATGACGAGGCTGGTGACCGGTGCGGGGCCGCGGCGCAGCTCGCGGACGCGGTCGGCGGCCTTGCGGACCTCCGGTGCCTGCATCAGGAACGCCGTCCGCAGCCGGTCGAGCTCCGCCGGGGACAGGTCAGCGGCGTCTCGACCGAGCGACCGGTCGACGTCCGGCGGGTATGCCTCGGCCTGGAGCGGGCCGGGCGCCGACGTGCCGGACAGCCTGAACCTGCCGAGCGAGCTGGCGAAGTGGCGGCCGAAGTCGAGCTGCAGCACGAACTCGCCGTCCGCCGGCAGCGGCTCGGCGAGCTCGATCACCGCGGTGTGTCGCTCCCCGATCCGACCGTGCACCGACCAGCCGGTCTGCGGGTCGCCGTCGACCATCTCGGCGCCGCCGACGGCGCCGCGCCCGAAGCGGTTGGCCGCGTAGCTCACCGTCGCGCGTGCGATCGCTACCGCTGCATCGCCGTGCTCGATCCGCAGCTCGTGCAGGAAGAAGTCCCCGTGCGTGCCCTCGTAGTAGGTCAGCCCGGGTCCGCCGTCCGGCAGCCGCGGATCGGGCAGCGCCTCGATCCGCAGCGCGCGCAGCGGCAGCTCGCCCGCGCGCAGGCGCAGCCGGTAGGTGTCGTGCTTGGTGGTGTCGCCGGAGGCGAGCACGCTGCCGTCGTCCTGCGGGTCGAGCCGGGGCAGGTTGCTGGTCGCCTCGACCAGCCTCAGCGGACGCCAGTCGACCCGCGCGTCGCGCTGCTCGTCGAGCCAGCCGAGGAAGCGTCCTTCCAGCGGCTCGGCGTCGGCGGGCCAGCTCGACCGCAGCTCGCGCTCGGCCGCGGCCAGCTCCGTCCTTTCGGTCGGCGTGCGCCGGGCGTGCTCGGGGACCAGCTCGCCGGGCACCTCGTAGGGGGGCTCGTCGGCCTGGTCGAGGAAGGCGAACAGACCGTAGTACTCGCGTTGCGTCAGCGGGTCGAACTTGTGCGTATGACACTGCGCACAGCCGACGGTCAGCCCGAGCACGGCGGTGCCGGTCGTATTGACCCGGTCGACGACCGCCAGATAGCGGAACTCGAGCGGGTCGATGCCGCCCTCCTCGTTGAGCATCGTGTTGCGGTGGAACCCGCTGGCGAGGATCTGCTCGGGTGTCGCATCGGGCAGCATGTCGCCGGCCAGCTGCTCGACGACGAAACGATCGAAGCCGTCGTCCCGGTCGAACGCCCGGATCACCTCGTCGCGGTACGGCCAGATGCTGCGCGGACGGTCCTTCTCGTAGCCGTTGGTGTCCGCATAGCGAGCGAGGTCGAGCCAGCGCGACGCCATGCGCTCCCCGTAGTGCGGTGAGTCGAGCAGGCGGTCGACCAGCCGCTCCCAGGCGTCGGGTCGCGGGTCCTCGACGAACTGCCGTGTCTCCGCGGGTGTCGGCACCAGTCCGAGCAGGTCGCCGTACGCGCGGCGCAGCAGTGTGACCCGGTCCGCTTCAGGCGCTGGTCGCAGGCCGTGAGCCTCGAGGCGGGCGTGGACGAAGCGGTCGATCGGGTGGGGTGCGCCACTCCGACACTCGGGCAGCGGTGGGCGCTGCGGGGGCACGAACGCCCAGTGGCGCGCGTAGACCCCGCCGGCCGCCAGCCAGCGGCGCAGCGTAGCGATCTGCGGCGCCGCCAGCGGCGCGCCGGCACTGCGCGGCGGCATCCGATCCGGATCGTCCGCCGGCGCGCCGATCCGGCGCACGATCTCGTCGCGGAGTTCCTGCGGGAGGCCGGCGGCGCCGGCGGCCGGCCAGTCGAGTCGGAGGTCGGCCTCGCGGGTCTCGGCGTCGGGTCCGTGGCAGGGGAAACAGTGTCGCGACAGCAGCGGGCGCACCTCGCGCACGAAGTCCGGTCCGCCCTGACCGCGCAGCGCCCCGGCGACGACCAGGGCGAGCAGCGGAGCGATCGAGGCCGGGGGCGGTGCGAGACGCATGGCGGGCACGATAGCAGCCGTCCGCCGTCGGCGACCGATCGCACCCGCCGGCCGACGGAGCGTCGCGCCGATGCGCACGAGCCGGCGAGATTCGGGGTCGCCGCGTCGCGTACAACTCGCGGGCATGCTGGCCATCGCCGCGCTCCTCGCGTCGAGTCTCGCCGCGGCGCTGCCGCAGGACCCCGCCTCGGACCGCACCGCCGTCGTCCGTGAGGACGTCGCGCCGGTCAGGGTCGAGCGACTCGGCGCCGGCCACCTGTTCGTCGACTTCGGGCGGGCGGGGTTCGGCAATCTGCGGCTCGAGCTCGGCGACGTCGAGCCGGGGCGGCGGATCGTCGTCCACCTCGGCGAGCAGCGGCGTGGCGACGCCGTCGAGCGCGAGCCGGGCGGCACGGTCCGCTACCAGCGTGCGGAGGTCGTGACCGAGTCGGGCCGCCGCAGCTACCGGCCCGCGCTGCGCTGGAGCGCGCCCGGTTGGCTGAAGGCCGGCTTCGTGGCGATGCCCGATTACACCGGCGAGGTCGCGCCGTTCCGCTACGCGGAGCTCGAGAACCTGCCGTCACACGTCGGGGCCGATCAGCTGGTGCAGGAGGTCTGGCACGTGCCGTACGACGCCGATGCGGCGGCGTTCGAGAGCTCCGAGCCGGTCCTCGACGAGGTCTGGGAGCTGTGCCGGCACAGCGTGATCGCGACGTCGTTCGCCGGGCTGTACGTGGATGGCGATCGCGAGCGCAGACCGTACGAGGCCGATGCATTGATCAATGCATTGAGCCACTACGCGGTCGACGCACACTACGAGACCGCCCGCCACACGTGGCGCTACCTGCTCGAGCACCCGACGTGGCCGACCGAGTGGATCCTGCAGGCGCCGCTGTTGGCCTGGAACGACCTGCTGTGGTCCGGCGACGCCGCGGCCGTCGAGGCGCACTACGACGCGCTGGTCGCGCGCGCGCTGATCGACCGCAGGCTGGACGACGGCCTGCTGCGCGGCCAGAACCGCGGCGAGCCGCGCGACATCGTCGACTGGCCGGCCGGCGAGCGCGACGGCTACGACATGGCACCGGCGGTCAAGACGGTGGTCAGCGCGTTCCACGCCGAGGCGCTGCGCTGCCTCGCGCGGATCGGCGGGCAGCTCGGCCGGACCGACGACGCGGCGCGCTTCGACCGGCTCGCCGACCAGACGGTCGCGGCGATCTCCGCGCGGCTGTGGGACGAGCAGGCCGGGCGCTACGTCGACGGGCTCGACCCCGAGACGGGTGTGCGCAGCGCACATGCGTCGCTGCACGCGAGCATGTTCCTGCTCGCCTTCGGCATGGTGCCCGACGAGCGCGTGCCGCGGGTGGTCGAGTTCGTCGCGAGCCGCGGCATGGCCTGCAGCGTCTACGGCGCGCAGTTCCTGATCGACGGGCTGTATCGGGCCGGGGCGGCGGAAGCGGCGCTCGCGCTGCTGACGGCGACCGGCGAGCGCTCGTGGGCCCACATGTCGCGCGACCTCGGCTCGACGATCACGCTCGAGGCCTGGGACCCGCGGTTCAAGCCCAACCTCGACTGGAACCACGCGTGGGGTGCTGCGCCGGCGAACCTGCTCGTCCGCGGGCTGCTGGGCATGGAGCCGCTCGAGCCGGGCTTCGTCCGGTTCCGGGTCCGACCGCAGCTCGCGACGCTGCAGCACGCGCGCGTGCGGACGCCGACCCCGCGCGGCGCGATCGAGCTCGCGGTCCGGCAGCCCGGTGATGGCGCATGGACGGCCTCGCTCGTCGTGCCGCCCGGCACGCGCGCCGAGCTGTGCGTGCCGGCCGCGGATCCGTCCGACGTCGCGCACGCGGGCGACGCGCCGGTCCGCGTGGTCGGCCGGCGCGGCGCGACGATCGTGCTCGAGGTCGGCGCCGGCCGGGTCGAGGTCTCCGCGCGCCGCGGTGGCTGATCCCGGTGCAGCTCCCGGTCGGTGGTCCGCGACGGCCGCTGCGCGCGGCACCGTCCGCCGCGGCGGAACTCGTCGACCTCGACGGGGACTGCTGCGCATACTCCGGCGGGTCGAAGCACTCCGCGCGGCCGGCCGGCACGGCCGGAGCGACAGCGAGCCCCGCTGCGGATCGCGAGCCATCCATGCACACCTCCGACCTCGCCATTCCCACGCTGCCGAGCCGCTCGCTGCCGGCGACCGTCACCTTCTACGAGCGACTCGGCTTCACCGGCAGGTTGCTCGGCGTCGGTGACTCGTACGCCGTCCTCACGCGCGGCAGCATCGAGCTGCACTTCTTCACGCACCCTGCGCTCCGCCCGGCGGAGTCGATCGCGGGCTGCTACATCCGCGTTGCCGACGCGGACGCGCTGTTCGCGGCCTTCCGAACCGCTGCGCTCCCCGCCACGGGAATCCCCAGGCTGGATGCGATCGGTGACAAGCCGTGGGGGATGCGGGAGTTCGCCGTCGTCGACGAGGACGGCAATCTGCTCCGGATCGGGCAGGTGCTCTGACCCGCCGCTGCCCGGCACCCGAGCGACCGTGCGAGGGTGCGTGCAGTGGGAGCCGCGCGCCGCGTCAATCGCCGATCGTCAGCGTGAGTCCAGCCGTCATGGCGGCGACGCCGAGGCACGCGCCGGCCGGATCCTCGACGATGCCCTGAACCTCGACGGTCGCGCGGCGCAATGCGACGTCGATCGGCACCGGTGCGCGCGCAGCGAAGTGGCCGGTCGGATCCGTGGTGCCGGGCAGCGCGATCCACGGCGGGGCGACCAGCAGCGTGCAGCCACCGGGGAGCGGGTCCGACGCGGCCTGCGCGGACAGCAGCACGACGGTATTGGCGGACGGCCGGGCACCGGAGATCGCCAATGTGAAATGGAGATCGCCGAGGATCGGCGCGCCGACCGCGTCGAGTGCCGGGATCCCCGCGCTTCCGGCGCAGCCCGTGCCCCGACGTGCGACCGCGCCGCGCGTCGTCGGCACCCAATGCCAGGTGTCGTCGAACACGCTGGCCGAGTGGAAGTGCCAGCCCGCGAACAGCATGATGCCGCCCCGGCGCTCGTCCCACGCCAGCGCCTGCGAGTCGCGCCGCGTGGGCTGCGGCAGGGCGCTCCAGCCGATCCACCGGTCGCCGTCCCACTCCCAGGTGATCGCGAGCGGATACGTGACACCGCTCCACATGATGCAACGCTCGCGGAGACGGTCGTACGCGAAGCTACCGGTCGCGAGGGACGGTGGGGTCGCGACGCGCGCGCGCCAGTCGAGACCGTTCCACTCCCAGACGTCGGGGCCGGGCGACGAGAACATGACGGCGACGCCACGTCGCTCGTCGAACGCCATGGCCGGGTACCACGTCGCCGGTGGGAGCGTCGCGGGCACGACGAGCCGCCAGTCGGAGCCGTTCCACAGCCAGGTGTCGCGCAGCAGGCCGCCGATCGCGTCGCGACCGCCGAACGCGACGACGACGCCTCGCACCGGGTCCGCCACCATCCCCATGCCCTCCCGCGGGGCCGGTGCACGAGCGGGTTGCAGCTGCTGCCACCGCGCGCCGTCCCAGCTCCAGGTGTCCCCGAACACGGTGGTGCCGTCCGCGCCGCCGAACAGCAGCGCGCCGGGCGTGCCGGGGAACCACGCCAGCGCGTGGCCCGAGCGCGGCGAGGGTGACACCGCGGGGGACCGCTGCAGCCAGTCGGTGCCGTCCCACTCCCAGGTGTCGGCGAGCCGGCCGCTCCACGACTGACCGCCGAACAGCACGATCAGGTCGCGGGCGGCGTCGCGCACGATCGCGTGATTCCAACGGCCCGGCGGCGTGTGGGCGGGGTTCGCCCGCTGCCACGCCATCTGCGCCGACGCCGGCGCGAGGCAGGCCGCGAGTCCGCAGCCGAGAGCGGCGCGCGCCAGGGCGCGCCCTGCCACCGAACAGCTTCTCCCTGGCATCGGGATCCTCCTGGCTGGTCGCCGTGCACGATGCGCGCTGCCGCGCAGCGCGTACGGGGCGATCAACGCCGCGCGGCGGTCGGCAGTTTCGCGCGGTGCGCGAGCAGGCGGGCGGCGCGGTCGTGGTGACCGAGGCCGCGCAGCAGGCCGGCGGTGAGCGCCACCGCGCGCGGGCTGTCCGGGTGCGTGGCGAGACGCCCGGTCAGGTGCGCGAGCGCGTCGCCGGCGCGACCGTCGAGCAGGGCGAGCGACGCGGTCGCGAGTGCCGCGACCTCGGTGTCGGGGGCGGCCTCGGCGCGCGCGCGCTCGAGCGCCGCGCGCGACCGCGCCGGCTCGCCGACGCGGCGCTCGGCGTCGGCGATCAGCAGCCAGGTCTCGGGGCCGGCGACTCCGCTCGCGACCGTCACCTGCAGCGTGACTCCCGCGAACGCCACGCAGCGGCGCAGGTGACGCAGTGCGCGTCGCGGCTGCCCGACCTCGATTGCGAGCGCGCCGGCGACGTGCAGGAGATCCGGCGTCGGCACGGTCGTGCGCAGGCCGCGCTCGGCGACCGCGAGCGCCGCCTCCGCAGTCCCGCGCGACGCGGTCCGCTGCGCGACGAGCGCGAACACCTGCGCTGCGAACGGCAGCGTGCGCAGCTCGCCGGGCGTCATCGTCGCGAAGCGCTCGAGCGCGCGCTGCAGCAGCCGGTCGGCGCGGCGCGCATCGCTCGGCTCGCGCAGCAGGTGCTCGGCGAACTTGAACAGCGTGTAGGGGTCGTCCGGCTGCTCGGCGATCTGCAGCTCGAAGAGCCGGTGATTGCGCGCGGCCTTGCCGCGACCCGTGTGGATCGCGTCGACGTAGCCGAGGTGGTCGATGTCGACGTCGATCTGCAACACGCGAAGGTCTGGATACGCGGTCGCCAGGCGTCGCAGTGAGGGCGCCACCTGCTCGTGGATACGCCCTGCGTAGCGCACGCCGGGTAACCGGCGGAACAGCCGGGTGACCCAGACCTCCGGCCCGTAGCGTTCGCCATCGCCGACGCGGCAGCGCACGCGCAGATCGAACGCCAGGGCGTCCGGACGCGAGATCGCCTCGCGCAATCGCGGCCCCGCGTCGGCCGACAGGCGCTCGTCCGCGTCGAGGACCAGCACCCAGTCGCCGCGCGCGGCGTCGAGCGCGGCATTGCGCGCGGCGGCGAAGTCGTCGGCCCACGGCACGTGCAGTACGCGCGCGCCCGCCGCCGCGGCGAGCTCCGGAGTGCCGTCCACGGAGCCGGTGTCGACGACGACCAGCTCGTCGCAGACGCCGCGCGCCCGGCGCAGGCATTCGGGTAGCAGCTCGCGCTCGTCGCGGACGATCGCGCACAGCGACAGCCGTGGAGCGCGGTCGGCCGCCGATCCCGAGCGGAGCGGATCCTCGCCGAGCGCGATCGCCGGCGCGCGCGGCGCCGGGGCCGTCTCGCTCCAGCGCTCCTGCAGCCGCGCGAGTGCATCCGGCGCATCGGCCGCCGTGCACCAGGCCGGCCAGTCGGGTGACGCAGCGTCGCGCGCAATGCGTGGTGCGACGCGCGCGAGCCGTAGCGACCAGTCGGCGAGCGCGGCCGACCCGTCGCCGAGGCCGGCCGCGGCGGCCGCTGCGAAGGGGCCGGCGAGCAGCGCGTCGGTGCGGTCCACGGCGAGCCCCGCGAGCTCGTCGCGCGCCGCGCAGGTCGCGACCGGAGCGCCGGGTCTCGCGGTCACCGCGCGCTCCGCGGCGCTCCGGTCGGGCGTCGCTCCCGCCGGCACGAACCACAGCACGTCGCCGAGCGAGCTCTCGAGCGCCCCATCGAGATCCGCGAGCCGCGCGCCTGCCACCGGCACGATCTCGGCGCCCGGTGGCAGTGCGCCGCGCAGCGCGAGCAGCGTCGCGTCGCGCGACGCCGCCTCGCCCGGGCCGACGATCGCCGAACACGCCCGTGCCGGACCGCGCGTCGCGCGCAGCTCGAGGTGGTCCGGTGGCGGCGGTCCGAGCCACAGCGGCGCGACGTAGCCGAGCGACCGGAGTCGCGCCGCCAGCTCGCGCGGAGGCCGGTCGGCGCCGGGCAGACCGCGGAGCGCCCGCGGCACGAGCCCGGCGCCGCGCGCCGCATCGAGCAGCCGCCGCGCGTCGACCGCGACCTCGTCGAGGTCATCGACACGTCCCTCGAGCACGGCGCGCAGCGCCCGCGGTCCGGCGGCGTGCGCAGCGCGCAGCGCCAGCTCGCCATCCGGCACCAGCGCGCCGGCGACCGCCGCGACGAAGTCCTCCAGGCGTCCGAACCCCGGGTCGATCCGCTCGACGACGATGCGCGGGCGGTCTCCACCGGCCGGCAGCCGCAGGTGCGGGCCGTCGCGGACGGCGTCGTCCGGCAGGCGCAGCTCGGCTGGTTGCGGTCGCGGAGCTGTCGGCGGGATCGCTTCCATCGTGCCGAAGCGGCCGCCCGCCCGGCACTGCGGCCTATCGGCCCGGGGAGCCGGTGGGCTTCTGGCGATCGGAACCGGCCGCCGGCGCGACTACCATCCGGCCCACGTGCCGATGACCGACGCCGACCTGCGCACGCGCCTGTCCGGGTGCACCCGCTTCCAGCAGCTCCTGCACGTCGACCGCTGTCCGTCGACGCAGGACCTCGCCGCCGAGCAGCCGGGCGGGTCCTGCGTCGTGTGGGCGGACGAGCAGCGGGCCGGCCGCGGCCGCCAGGGGCGGACCTGGTGGGGCAGCCCGGGCGACGACGTCGAGGTCACCGTGCGCGTCGAGCCGGTCGCGATCGAACGGCCGGAGCGGGTCGCGGCGGCGGTGCCGATCGCGATCCTCGCGGCGCTCGAGACCTGCGTTGCCCGGCCGTTGCGGTTCAAGTGGCCCAACGACGTGCTCGCCGACGGCCGCAAGCTGTGCGGGATCCTGATCGACTGGAGCGGCCCGGCGCAGGGTCGCTACCTGATCGGCGTCGGCGTCAACGTGAACCGCTCGCACTTCCCCGCCGAGCTGCGCGACAAGGCGACCTCGCTCGCGATGCTGACCGGCCGGCCGCTCGACCGCGAGGAGGTCGTGTTCCGGCTCGCGGCGAGCATCGACGCCGCGTTCGACGTGCTCGCGGTCGCACCCGGATCGCGCGGCGATCGGGCCGGCTCCTACGCGCGCCTGCTGCGCGCGCGTGCCGACTGGTTCGGGCGCTCGGTGCGCGTCGAGCGGGCGGGCGGCGCGCCGCTGCTCGGCGAGGCGAGCGGGCTCGACCTCGAGGCCGTCGAGCTCGACACCCGCGACGGTCCGGTGCGGCTGCCGCTCGCGGCGATCGCGGCGATCACGCGCAGCGGCGAGCGCGGCTGAGCGGTGGGGCGCGGGCGGTACGCGCGTCAGGCCCGCGACGGGCGACCGAGGGGGACCGTCTCGAGCAGCAGCTCGGCGAACAGCCGCGCTCGCTGTGGCAGGCGGCCGCGCACGAAGCGCTCGAGTCGCGGGCGGTCGTCGAGGCCGACGACCAGCGGTGGATAGCCGGCGAGCATCAGACTCGTGCTCGCGGCGAGCATCGCCATCGGCAGGTTGAGGTCCGGGAACGGCGCGATGCGGGCGAAGCGCCACGCGATGCGGGCGGCGCGCAGTACCGGATGCGAGCGCGCGAAGCGCTCCGGTGCGTCGCCGTAGCCGTTCGCCACGTGGAAGGCGTCGAGGTGGTCGCCGACGGCGTCGGGCGGCGGATAGACGACGCCGCGCAGCGCGTCCCACGGCACGTCGCGCCGCATCGAGTTGTTGCGGAAGCGGCGCAGGTCGCCGCTCAGCGCGCGGAACAGCAGCACGAGCCACCAGCCGTCCGGCGGGCGGTCGTCGGCGACCCGCGCCTCGAGAGCCGTGAGCGCCGCGCGCATGCCGCGGATGAGCGCGGCTTCCTGGTGCTCGCGCTGGAAGCGGCCGGGTCGCCCGGCGAGCACCGCCTCGACGTCGACCGGCCGGACCGCGTAGCCGCGGATCGCCAGCAGCCCGGCGATCCAGGTGTGCCGCACGGGCTCCTCGGGCGTCCACCGCCAACCCTGCACCGGCTTGCCGGGCTCGATATCCTCGCTGGCGCGATCCGTGATCCACTCCGCCAGGGCGAGATCGAGGCGCTCGAGGAGCGTGGCTCTGGGGACTCCGGGATCCGTGCGCATCAGCTCGCGTCAGTCGTCCACCTTCCTTTTCGGTTCCGTCCCGCCCAGATCGTGACCGCCCTCCCCGAAACCGGACCGTCGCCGCGCCGCCGCCGCTCCCGCTTCGTCCGCGCGCTGCGCATCGGCGTGGCGCTCGCCGTGCTCTTCGCGGGGCTGCTGCTCGCCCTCCCCGCCCTCGCCTCGACCCGCTTCGCGCGGCACCGCATCGAGGCAGCGCTGACCGAGGCGCTCGGCGCGCGCGTGCAGGTCGCCGAGCTCGGGATCGGCTGGTTCTCGGGCGCGCGCTTCGCGGGCCTGCAGGTCGACCAGCCCGCGGCGTTCGCCGCCCACCCGCGGCTGCTCGCCGTGCAGTCGTTCGACGGCAGCGTGTCGCTCCCCGCGCTCGTCCGCGGGCGGCTCGACGTGCGCGGCGTCATCGACGGCCTGGAGCTGCGCGTCGTGCAGGACGCGTCCGGCGCGCTCAACCTCGAGCAGCTCGGCCGTGGCGGCAGGTCGCGCCCGCGGCGCGCGCCGTCGGACGGCGGCGGCGGCGACACGTCGCTCGACGACGTGCGGCTCGATCTGCAGCTCCGCGAGGCGATGGTCGAGATCGTGCGCGAGCCGCTCGGCGTCGTCGAACGGATGGAGCGCGTCCACCTCGCGGTCAGCAAGCCGTACGGCAGCGGCGCCGTGCGGGTGCGGCTCGATGCCGACCTGCGCGGCTCCGGCACGCCCGAGCAGCGGACCGGCATGCTGTCGCTGCTCGCCGACGTCCCGGTCGGCGACGAACGTCCGCTCGAGGCCGCGCTGCGCTGCACCGCGCTCGATCTCGCCCGCTACGAGCCGATCGTCGCGAGCCTCGTCGAGCCGGGGGCGCTCGAGCGGCTCGCCGGCGTGCTCGACGCGGACGTCCAGCTACAGGGTGACCCCGCGCGCGAGCTGCGCATGCGGGGGCGGATCGCGCTGGCGGAGCCGCGCCTCGCCGGGTCGTTGTTCGCCGGCATGCACATCGAGAGCCCGGCGTTCGAGGTCGTCCCGGAGCTGGCCATCGCGTGGCCGACGCCCGGCGCCGCACCGCAGCTCGACCTGTCCGCGCTGCGCGTCGAGCTCGGGTTCCTGCGCGCGCAGGGGCTCGCGAACGACGCCGCCGGTCGGCCGGGGCTGTCGTTCGAGATCGACGTCGAGAAGCTGGCGAGCTTCGGTGGGCCGCTGCCGGCGCGGCTCGCCGGGAGCGGGCTGCGGACGAGCGGTGCTGTGCGCGCCCCGTGGCGCGACGATCTCGCCGAGCTGCAGCTCGGCGAGCTGCTCGGGATCGTGTCGCTCGACGCGCGCGTCGAGCTGGGGCGGCTCGAGCTCGGCGGCCAGCAGCTGACCGACGTCGGCGCCGAGGTGCGGCTCGACGGCGGGTGCGCCGAGCTCGCGACCACGCGCGGTCGACTGCAGGGTGGCGCGTTGCGCCTGAGCCTGCGGAGCGACGACTGCACGGCGCTGCGCGACGCGCGCGTGGCGGTCGGGGTCGGCCTCGAGGGCGCGCAGGTCACCTCCGGTGCGGTCGCCGCGCTGCGCTACGCGGTCCCGTTGTTCGCGGGGCTCGATCCGAACGGCATCGGTGCGGCGCTCGATGCGCGCCTCGGGCTGACGCTCGAGCTCGCCGGGCCGGTCGCGCCGCAGCCCGAGCAACCGCTGCTCGCCTGGCTCGACCGCTGGGCCGGGACGGGCGACCTGCAGCTCCGCGACGGTCGCTTCCAGCCCGCGCCGCAGCTCGCCGGTCTCCTCGAGGTCGTCGGCCAGCAGCGCGTGCTGAGCTTCGACGACTTCGGCACGTCGTTCCGGCTGCGCGAGGGGTTCGTCGAGAGCGGGCTGACGAAGCTGGCGGCGGCCGGCCGCGAGATCGGGATCACGGGGCGCACCGGGCTGTCTGGAGCGATCGACTACACGCTCGACGTGCGCGACATGTTGCGCGGCCACCGCGATGGCGAGCGGATCCTGCGGTTCCTCGGCGCCGCGCCGCTCGGTGCGCAGCTGACCGGCTCGCTCGACGCGCCGCGCTTCGCGCCGCCCGATCTCGCCGAGCTCGCGCGGCGGGCGCTGGAGGCGACGCTGCGCGACCAGGGCGAGAACCTGCTGCGCGACGTGCTGCGCGGGCGCGCGCCGGGTCGCGACGGGCCGGACGACGGCCCGCGCGACGGGTCCGACACCGGGCAGCCGGGCGGCGGCGAGCCCGAGCGGCCCCAGGACGCGATCCGCAAGGCCGGCGAGAACCTGCTGCGCGGGATCCTCGGGGGTCAGCGCCGCGGCTGAGCCGTCGGCGGCGGGCTCGGCGCGGCGTCCGTGAGCAGCCCCGCGAGTGTGTCGAGCAGACGGCGGCGCCGGATCGGCTTGGTCTCGTACGCGTCGCAGCCGGCGTCGAGGCAGCGCTGCATCTCGTCCGCGAGCGCGTGCGCGGTCAGCGCGACGATCGGGCGCCGGTAGCCGGCGTTCCGCAGCGCGCGCGTCGCCTCGCAGCCGTCGAGCTCCGGCATCTGCACGTCCATCAACACGAGATCGAACGGCCGGCCGTCCGCCTCCGCGGCGAGCGCTGCGGCGACCGCCAGATTGCCGTTCTCCGTGTAGCAGAGGTCGCCGCCCGCCCGGCGGATGATCGCCTCGATCAGGCAGCGATTGTCGGGGCCGTCCTCTGCGATCAATACGCGGGCGCCGCGCAGGGGCGCGTCGCCGGCGGCCGGCGTCGCGTCGCCGCCCGGTGACAGGTCGACGGGCGGCTCGCAGGCCACCGACGGGATGCGCAGCGTGAAGCGGCTGCCGACGTCCGTTTCGCTCGCCACGTCGATGCTGCCGCCGAGCGCGATCGCGAAGCGGTGCGACAGCGCGAGACCGAGTCCCGTGCCTCCGAAGCGCCGCGTCGTCGTCGCGTCGGCCTGGGCGAACGGCGCGAACACCCGGCTCAGCTGCTCGCCGCTCATGCCGATCCCGGTGTCCTCCACCTCGATCGCGATCCGCCGGTCGTCGTCGTCGCTGCCCTCCTCGGACAGTCGCACGACGACGTGCCCGTGCTCGGTGAACTTGACCGCATTGCCGACCAGGTTGAGCAGGATCTGTCGCACCCGCCTCGCGTCGCTGGCGATCCAGGCCGGTACCGCGGTCGTGGTCTCGAGGCGCAGCTCCACGCCGCGCGCCTCCGCGCGCGCGCGGAGCAGCTCGACGACGCCCTGCGCGATCCGCTGGACGTCGCACGGCTCCCGCTCGGTCGACATGCGGTCGGCCTCGAGCCTGGACAGGTCCAGGATGTCGTCGAGCAGGGCCAGCAGGTGGTGACCGTTCTCGTGGATCGTGTCGACGACCTTGCGCGTGGCGCGGTCGGGCGCGTCTTCGCGGAGCAGCTCGGTGAACCCCAGGATTGCGGTCAGCGGGGTCCGGATCTCGTGGCTCATGCTCGACAGGAACTCCGCCTTCGCCTTCGCCGTGGCCTCGGCGCTGGCGCGCGACGTGCGCAGTTCGGAGTTGGTGCGCTCCAGCTTCTCGCGGTGCACGTCGTTGAGCGTCAGCGCGTCGAGCATCCCGTTGAACGACTCCGCGAGCTCGCCGAGCTCGTCGGAGCGATCCACCGCCGCACGCGCGTCGAAGTCGCCCATCGCGACCGAGCGCGCCACCCCGAGGAGCCTGCGGACCGGGTGCATGATGAGGCGCGCGGCGACCGCGGCGAGCAGCACGGCGCCGAGCAGGAAGCCACCGAGCGCGAGGGATGCCCTCCGCTGGATCCCGGCGGAGGCCGCGAGCGCCGGTGCGTACGACAGCTCGATCTTCACGCTGCCGACGCGGTCCTCGCCGATCCGCGCGGGCGCGACGGCGACGACGCGGTCGGCGGACGCCCAGGAGGCCGTCGCACGCCCGAGCGCTGCGATCGTCGGGTCCGCACCCGAGCGATCGATCGTCGGGCCGCCGTGAACCGCCGGGCGGCCGCTGCAGAGTCGGCGGTGCTCGGCGTCGTAGATCGCGGCGGTCAGGATGTCGTCACCGGCCCGGAACGAATCGGCGAGCCGGCGGAGCGCGCCGACGTCGTCCGCCCTCAACGGCTCCGCGCACAGCCTCGCGGCCGTTTCGGCGAGGTGTCGCGCGCGACCCACCATCAGCGCTCTCAGGAGCCGGTGGTCGGATTCCCTGTGCACGGAGAACTGGAACGCGGCGACACCGATCAGCGCGAGCGCGACACAGATCTGTATGCGCATGACGAGGCCGATCGGGCGACACCAGCCGCGGTCGGCCGGATCCTGCTCGCTGTGGGCGCTCATCGGTGCAACTGCTCCGCGACACTCCAGTGGAGCTGCTCGATCATCCGGAACGCTTCCGCTGGCAGCGATTCGAAGCGCGTCGTGTTCTCGAATCGCCACAATGCGGAGCGACCCGCATCGTCCTCGTGCAGCGACATGAGAACGTGTTGGAGCGTCAGGCTGAGGTCGTGATCGAGTCCGGATCGCACGCAGACGACGTGGCGCGGGATCGGAGCGCTGAGGTCGATCGTCCGCAGCAGTCCGACGTCGCGGCCCACGATCTCCTCGAGGTCGCGGTCGCTGAGCGCGGCCGCATCGACGCGCCCGCGCAGCAGCCACACGAGCGAGGTCTCGTCGTCTCCCGAGAACACGTAGCGGATCGCATCCGCGAGTGGCGAGCGGTCGTCGGACTCGGCGACCACGGTCAGTCCGTGCAGTCGGATCAGGCGTGCGCGCGGGACCAGGTGCGCGGATGTCGAGAAGCGCTCGGAGAACGCGATCGTGTGGCCACGGAGGTCCTCGGGCTGCTCGATCGCACTGGTGGCGAGGACGACGATCTCGGAACGGTAGTCGCGCACGCCCTTCTTCCAGCGAATCGCGACCGCCCGTGCGTGCGCGTCGCGGACGACGGCCGCGACCGGCATCGGGCTGTCGATGTAGAGGTCGACCTCCCCGCCGGCCATCCGCTCCGCCATCTCGCGGATGCTCGCAGCCACGAGCACGCGGCCCTGGCGGATGCCGTGAGCGTCGAGTCGGCTCGCGAGGTGGTCGACGAACGGCTGGAAGATCTCGAGCTCCTCCGCCGGGTGCGACGAGACCGTGCCGAGCACGAGGACCGCTGCGCGCGGTGTGGTGTTCGGGCGCTCGAGCCGGTGGCTCCGCGGTGCGGACGTGGTCGGGCCGTCGACGAGCGCGACGGCTGCGCTCGCGACGATTGCGACGATCCCGAAGAGGATCGTGACGATGATCCCGGGCCGGCGGGAGTGCATGATGACCACGGCGCGACTCCGCCGTGTATCGGCCGCGCAGGGTCCGCTCTGTTGCGAAACGCGATGGTGCCGAGGGAGCGAATCTGCTGAACGACGCGCGATCTGCGGCGGCCTGGCGGCGACTCGCATCTGCCGAATGCACGGCGCTGGTCGCGGCCGTGATGGAGATCGGCGATCCGGAACGGCCGACGCCACGGGACGTCGCGTCGCTGCGCGCGGTCGGCCCCGCCGACCTCGTGCCGCTCGCGCTCGAGCTGGCCGCCGCGCGCCGCCGCGCCGCCGGGCGCTTCGATGCGGCAGCGGTGCTGTGGTGCGACCGTCCCGCATTGGAACAGGCGTCGGGCACGGCCGCGGCCCGGCACAAGGCGGTGCGCTTCGCGTCGCTACGCGCGCAGCGCGTCCTCGATCTCTGCTGCGGCATGGGCGGCGATGCGATCGAGCTGTCCGCGACCGCCGGCTGCGAGGTGCTCGCCGTCGATGCCGATGAGGCGCGCTGCGCGATGGCGGCGCTCAATGCGCCGGATATCGCCGTCCGCGTCGGGGACGTCGCCGCACTGGAGCCGGACGGCACCGCGTTCCATCTCGATCCCGCGCGCCGGGACCGCGGCGGGCGGCGGCGCTGGCGGCTCGACGAGTTCTCGCCCGGCCTGCCGGTGGTCGATCGCTGGGTGCGCAGCGGTGCGCCGGGAGCCGTGAAGCTCGGTCCGGGCGCGGACCTCGGCGGGTTGCCGTGGTCGGACCGCACCGAGGTGGAGGTGCTCGGCGATCGGCGCGGCCTGCGCCAGGCGATCGTGTGGTGCGGGGCCATGGCGCGCGCACCCGGGCGCCGGACCGCCTCGCGCGTCGATCTCGGCGTCAGCACGACCGGTTCGCCGGACGTACTGCCGCCGGGTCGCATGGCACCCGACGCGTTCGTGATCGTGCCCGACGCGGCGCTCGAGCGCGCGGAGCTGGTCGCCGGGCTCGCGGCCGAGCAGGTGCTCGAGCCGTTCGGCCACGGGCTCGGGCTCTTGACCGCCGCCGAGCCGGTGCGCGGGCCGTGGTTCGAGAGCTTCGCGGTGCTGGCGGAGCTGCCCTTGCGCACGCGGGCACTGCGCGCCTGGCTCGCCGCCCACGATGCCGGGACCGTCGAGGTGAAGAGCCGGGGCGGCGCGGCCGACGCCAACGCGCTGCAGCGCGAGCTGCACGGATCCGGCGCGGTGGGCTACGTCGTGTTCGCGCTGCGGCACGGCGAGCGGCGCTTCGCGCTCGTGACGACGCGCGCCGCCACGTCCGCGTGAGCTCCGCTCAGCGCAGCGAGATGCGCGGGTCGAGCAGCGGCAGGCTCGAATCCAGGAGGCGCAGCCCATCGCCGCGCGCGCGCGCCAGGGCCTCCGCCACCGTCCCGCCGAGCTGCACGAGCGACGCGGTGTCGAGGTGCGTCGAGTCCGCCAGCAGCTTCAGGCCCGCGGTGTCCACCAGCACGCAGCCGGGTGTCGCAGCGGCGAACGTGCGCTGCGTGGCGCGGACCAGGTCGACGTGGCCGCCGCCCAGCGGCGCGAACGTGTCGGGGTGGATCGCGACCTCGACCCAGGTCGTCGCCGCCCGGCGCCCGGTGCCGAGCTCGATCTCGTCGAGCAGCGCACCGCGCAGCGCGCCGAGTCGCCAGCCGTAGTCCGCGGCGAGCGTCGCCGAGGTCGCGTCGGTCTCGCCCTGGTACCAGATCACGCCGCGTACCACCGGGACCAGCCCGTCGTCGCGGAGCGCGTCGAGGGCCGCGCGCAGGTGGGACGCGAGCAGCGCGGTGAGCTGTCGCGCCGCCGGCTCCCACCGCAGCATGCCGGGGACCGGACCGAGCGGCGAGCCGTCGACCGCGAGCTTCACGAGGTGGACCGGGCGATCCGGCAGGTGCGCCTCGAGCGCCGCCGCCAGGCCGATCTCCAGGCCGCAGCGGCCGGACGCGACCGGATCGGTGCTCGACAGGTTGTTGACGCCCGCCTCGAGCGTCTCCCAGCGCGCCGGGCTGACCCGGTGGTTCCAGATCCGGGCCGACGGCAGCGGCCCGCGCAGGTCGGCCGGGAGGAGACCGACGCGGCCGGTGCCTTCGGCGTTGCTCTGGCCGGCGAGGACGTAGACGTCGGCCTCCTGCTGGGCGGCGAGGCGCGGTGCGAGCGCCGTCATGGACAGGATCAGAGCCAGGGTCGGGAGCGCGTTCATGGGCGAGCGAGGTCGGTGCGCACCGGCCGGGCGGCGCGCGGTGACCGACACAGCGCTGTGCGCCTTCGGAGCGAAGGTCGGCGCCCCGGAATCGCGTCCCGGCGGTTTTTTCGGAGACGGCGGCTGCGGTCCCCGCGCCGATTCCGCTCCAGGGGTCGGACGCGGTGGACACCGCGGAGCTCGGAGCGGGCGCAAACCTGCAACGAATCCTGAAGCAACCGGCACCTTCGCTGCCGGGCTCCGCGATGAGCGGAAGCGTCCGACAGAAACCGGCTCACCGGGCCGCGCGCGTCGACCACACGTTCAACCTTGCATACGGGTCGTACGTCGCGCTGACCGGCGAGCCGGTTCTGCGTACCCCGCGACGGCCGCGACCGGCCGCGATCGCGAAGCTCGCGGTCGGTCTCAACGCGCCGCCGGCGCGTCCGGCAATGCGTAGACCCGGCAGGCGTTGCCGCCGAGGATCGCGTCGCGCTCGTGCGCAGCGAGGCCGTCGAGGGTCTCGATCAAGGTCTCCACCACCCGCGCGTACGGCGCGACGACCTCGCACACCGGCCAGTCCGAGCCGAGCAGCAGGCGGTCCGGGCCGAACGCCTCGAGCGCGAGGTCGACGTAGCGACGCAGCCGCGGCACGTCCCAGTCGTGCCACACCGCCTCGGTGACCAGACCGGACAGCTTGCAGCACAGGTTCGGGTGCGCGGCGGCGTTCCGCAGGTGCGGCAGCCAGTCGTCGATCGCGCCGTCGCGGATGCGCGGCTTGCCGAGGTGATCGAGCACGAGCGGCAACTCGGGGTGTCGCCGGGCGACCGTCGCGGCGTGAGGCATGTGGCGTGGGAAGAACAGCAGATCGAACGGCACGCGGCGCCGCGCCAGCTCCGCGAGACCGCGGTCGACGTCGGCGCGCAGGATCCAGTCGTCGTCCGGCTCGTCGTGCGTGATGTGCCGGACGCCGACGAAGCGCGGGTCCGCGCGCCAGTGGTCGATGCGCGAGCCGACGTCCGGCGCCGTCAGGTCGACCCAGCCGACCACGCCGCGGACGAACGGGTAGCGATCGGCGAGTCCGAGCACCCACGCATTGTCGGCCTCGACGTGCTGCGCCTGCACGAAGATCGCGCCGTCGACACCCGCTGCGCGCAGTCGGGGCGCGAGGTCGTCGGGCAGCCAGTCGCGGTGCAATGGCGCAAAGCCGCCGGTGAGCCAGTACGCGGCGTAGGATTCGATGCGCCAGAAGTGCACATGCGAGTCGATGCGGGGCGGTGCCATCGGGTCGTCCTGGGATCGGGGTAGCGGGGGTGCGGAGCGGCTCACTGCCCGGGCATTACGGCGCCCCGATGTCCAGCATGGCCTTGATCACGCCGCGGGCAGGATCGGCGAACGCGGGCAGATCGGTGCCGATCGACGCGAGGTCGGTGCGGTGCGTGACGAACGTGGGGGCCTCGACCCGCCCGTGGTGGAGATCGTCGATCACGGTCCGGAACTCGGCGTGCGTCGCATTGCGCGACGCGAGCAGCGACAGCTCCTTGCGGTGGAAGTCGATGTCCGGGAACGTCACCGCCTCGCGGTGCAGTCCGACGAACACGATCGTCGCGGTCGGGGCGACCAGCTCCAGGGCACGGTTCATGGACGCGGGGGCGCCGGTCGCGTCGAACAGGACGGTCGGCAGCTCCCCCCCGCAGGCGGCGCGCAGCCGCTCCGCGTCGTCGGTGCCGGTCGCGACCACCACGCTGTCGAACCCCGCCCGGTCGCGGGCCGCGGCGATCCGCGTCTCGCTGCGGTCGAGCAGCGCGACCGGCACGCCGAGCGCGCGGAGGCGCGCGGCGACGCCGAGGCCGATCGGTCCGGCCCCGACGACGGCTGCCACGTCGCGCGCGGGGTCGGGTGCCGCCCTGGCGACCGCGTGGGCGCCGATCGCGAGCGTCTCGACCAGCGCGAGCGCGTCGAGGTCGAGGTCGTCGCAGGGCACGAGCGCCGCGTCGGGTAGCACGAACCGCTCGCGCATGCCGCCGTCGACGTGGACCCCGAGCACGCGCACCTCCGCGCAGCAGTTCGGCCGCGAGCGCCGGCACGCGAGGCACGCGCCACAGGGCAGGTAGGGAACCACCGTGCAGCGCGCCCCGCGGGCGATCGCGCCGCTCGGGCAGTCGAGCACCTCGACCGCGAGCTCGTGCCCGAGCACGCGCGGGTAGGTGAAGAACGGCTGGCGCCCCGCGAACGCGTGCAGATCGGTGCCGCACACGCCCACGCGCTTCACCGCGACCAGGGCTTCACCGACCTGCGGCGGGGCAGGTTCGGCGGGGGTGAAGCGCTCGAGGCGCCCGGGCTCGGTCAGGCGGACGGCATCCATGCGAAGCTCAGTTGTTCTCGGGTAGGCCGACGGTGCGGACCGCATCCGGTGCGCCCTGCAGCAGGTCGCCGACCTCGCGCACGAGTGTCGGGTCGACCGGCTCGCGGAGCCAGCGGTCCCATGCTCGCACCTGGTCGACGAACGCGGTACCGACGATCGTCGCCGCCGGCCCGCCGTGGTCCACCGCGAAGCGGAACGCGATCCGCGCCAGGCTGTCGCCCTGCGCGGCACACAGCGCGCGGGCGCGGCACACCGCAGCGCGAAGCTCGGGCGTGGCCGGATGCCAGGCGGGGGGATCGGAGTCGGTGAGCAGCCCCATGTCGAACGGGGCTGCGTGGAGCACTCCGACGCCGCGCTCGGCGCACAGCGGCAGCAGCTCCTCGAGCTGCCGGTTGTGCAGCGTCAGGCTGCCGTAGCCGAGCACGACGTCCACGTCGCCGTCGACGATCATGCGGCGCAGTGCGGCGATCGGGTACGCCGAGGCGCCCACCGCGCGCACCTTGCCCTCTCGCTGGAGCGAGCGCAGCGTCGGCAGGGTCTCCGCGATGACCCGATCGATCTCGACGAACTCGACGTCGTGGCACAGCACGAGGTCCAGGTGATCGGTCCGGAGTCGGACGAGGCTCGTGTCGACGCTCTCCCTCACCCGCCGCGGCGAGAAGTCGAAGTGCTGCTGGTCGTAGCGGCCGAGTTTCGTGCTCAGGTGGTAGCGATCGCGGGGCACGCCTCGCAATGCGTGGCCGAGCAGCACCTCCGAAGCGCCGCGCCCGTAGTAGGGCGACGTGTCGAACAGGTCGATGCCGATTGCGAGAGCCTCGGGCACCACCCGCAGCGAGTCGGCGAGGTCGATCGGCCCGTATTCCTCACCGAGCGACGCGGCGCCGTAGCCGAGCGCAGAGACCGTGATGCCAGTGTTGCCGAGCGGCCGCCGCTGCATGGGGCGGGAGCATAGCAGGAGACCCGGTTGGTCCGCGGCCGGGCGTGCGAATCCCCTGATGGGTGGCCGCGGGCAGTGACCGATCCGACGCGATCCGCTTCGATCGTGACGCGGAGCCCGCTCAGCGGAGCCGGGGTCGGGCTCCGGTCCCGACAGGCTCGTCCGGTGCGTGCGCCGGTGGGTCGTTCGGGGTGGCTCGGGGGGGCGCTGCGGGGGCCTCGAACGGGGACTCGACGAACAGCAGGTCCTTCCCGAAGCGTCCGACCGGCCGGAATCTGGCGAGCAGCTCGCCGGGCAGGTCGGCGACGTGGTCTGTGCGCACCGACAGGAAATCGCGTTGCCCGTTGCCGAGCACGCTGCGCAGGGCGTCGGCGTCGTGCAGCACGCGGACCTTTCCGGCCGTGTAGAACTCCGCCGAGTAGTAACGGAAGTCCCAGACGTAGAGCGTGCCGCGCTCGTCGTCCGGAACGAGCGAAGAGCAAGCCTGCACGATCCACTTGTGCGACTTGCGCGGGCTGGTGTTCGCGGACCATGCGATCGTTCCGAGCGCGACCGTGTACAGCGTGCCGAGGCCGAGCAGCGTGATGCTCGCGCTTCGCCAGACGGCGCGTGAAGGCAATCGGATTGCAGCGAGCAGGTCGACCGCGAGCATCGCCGCGGCCGGCATCGCGGTCAGCGCGTAGGTCGGCAGCACGTTCCGGCAGGGCATGAACAGCACGACCGGCGCCAGCAGCCAGGCCGCCAGGTAGCGGCGTAGTCCGTCGTCACGATCGCGCAGATGCTCGCGAATGCGGCGCGGCCGTCGCAAGGCCGCGGCCACGAACGCCGTCCACGGGAGGAAGGCCAGCAGCGTGAACCACACGATGGTGCCGAGCGGCTCCGCATGGGAGTTGCCGTAGAGGTCACCGTCCCAGCCGGGGTCGATGAAGCGAAGCACGTGCTCGCCCCACAGGAAGTAGCGCAGGAAGCCCGGCGAGTGCAGCTCCGCCGCGGCGTACCACGGCACTGTCAGGACCGCGGCGAGCAACGAGCCGCGCAGCCACGGTAGTCCGCGCAGCACGGTGCTCCATTGCCGCGTCCAGGCGGTCCAGCCGCCGGTGGCCAGCACGGTGAGCACGACCGCGACCGGTCCCTTCGCGAGCATGCCGAGTGCGAGGCCCGCGAAGAACGCGAATCCGTACGCAGTGCGATGCTCGGTGCGTCCATGCAATGCCTGCCAGAACGCGATCATGGTCACCGTCGTGCAGGCGGCCAGGATCGGGTCGGACGATACCGTGCCCATGCACACGAAGAACAATCCGCTCGAGCACAGGATCGCCGTGGCCAGCAGACCGCGATCGCGGCCCTGGACCCGGTGTGCGAACGAATGGAACATGGCGAGCACGGCGAGCATCGCGGCCAGGATGAAGATCCGGCTGCCGAACTCGCCCACACCGAACAGCGCCATGCCGGACGCCGACAGCCAGGTGTGCAACGGTGGCTTGCCCCAGAACGGCACGCCGTAGTCGAACTGCGGCATGATCCAGTCGCCGGTCTCCAGCATCTTGCGCGCCATCTCGGCGTAGCGCGCCTCGGTGGTGTCGGACAGTGGCACCAGCGCGATCATCGCGACGCGAAGCGCGACCAGGGCCAGGATCGAGATGCGCAGGAAGCGGCGGGTCCCGGGAGAGAGCCGGAGCCGGGACGACGGCGTGCCGGTGGGTGTGGAGAGTGCTGCGGACGTCTGCATGTTGGCGGCGCGTCGCCCGGTCTCCGAGTCGTCGGGTCGCGCGAGAGTGGTCGGCGCGCGGTGCCAGTACCCGGCCGGTTCCCTGCGCGTCGACGGAGGACAGCGTCGCGCATCGGTCCCGCTTGTAGCAGCAGCCAGCTCCGGAGGCACCGCGCTGGGCGGGAATTCCAGAGCGGTCGGTACCGCGGCACTGTCGGTGCACCGTGCGAAGCCGATTCGACGCCGAGCGTCGCGCACGGCCATCAGTCGGGTAGTTCCAGGCCGATCAGACCGACGTCGACGTACTGCCCACCACCGGTCTGGTGGCAGTGCACCGCGAGCGTGTGCTCGCCGGCGACGAGGCGCGCGCGGGCGGCCGGCAGTAGCGGGAAGCGCCGGTAGCCGGTGGTCCAGCCGGTCACCCGGAGCGCGAGTTCGCCATCGATCCACACCTCGGTGTCCTCGTCGTGGTGGAGCGCCAGCCGCACGTCGCCGGTCGCGTCGGTCGCGAGCGTGAAGGTGCGCCGGATCCAGATGTCCTCCGAGTCCCATCGCGTGCGCACGACCGCACCGGGCGTGTCGGGCGTGCCGAAGCCCGCCGGCCCGACCGGCCAGGCCGAATCGTCGAATCCACCGTCGCACCATCCGGCGGGGGGCGTGGACGTGGTGTGACGCCAGGCGACCGGCTCGAGCTCGGCGGTGGCGACCAGCGTGGTGACGTTCGCCAGTGGCAGGGGCGCCCATCGTTCCGCGGTGCGCTGGCCGCGCGCGAACCAGCGTTGCCAGGTGGCGTCGTCCAGCAGGAACCGCGCGAAGAAGCCACCGACGACCGGGCGCGCGATCATGTTGATCTTGCGGCCGGAGACGGTGTCGTACCAATCGCAGATCGGCACGCGGTCGGGCGTTTCGTGCACCCAGCGCCACACCGGCGCGACCAGTGCCTCGAAGTCCTCGCGGTCGCCGCTCAGACAGGCGGACCACAGCGTCCAGTCGATCTTCGTGAACGTCGCGCGCGAGTCGAGCGGCAATCCGTAGCGGTTCTGCCGGGTCCGATACGTGGCCAGCTCGCGTGCCAGCACCGACCGCGGGAACAGCCCGAGGCCGAGGATCGGGTCCCAGACGAGGTTGTACTTCTGGCTCCACGTGCCCGGCTTGTCGAAGGCGAGCCTGGTGGCGTCGCCGTCGGGCGCGGCCTCGCTCCAACGCCCTGCGAAGAGCTCGGCCGCCGCCTTCCAGCGGGCGGCATCTCCTCGCCCGGCCAGCTCGCAGAGGTCGCCGAAGGCGCCGAGGGCGAGGATCGCCTTGGCGGACAGGTTGACGTTGTGAGCGAGGTGGCCGGTGAAGTCGTCGGTGCAGAGCTGGCGCTCGGGGTCGAAGCCCTTCTCCTCGAGGTAGGCGGCCCAGCGTTCGAGCGTCGGCCAGTAGCGGAGCGCGAACTCCGCGGTGCCCTCGCGGTGGGCGAGCGCCGCGACCAGCAGCAGCAGGTTCGCCGACTCCTCGACCGGCATCTGGTTGCGCTCGTCGCGCTCTCCGCCGCCGTAGACCTGGCCGGTCGCGTGCGGGTAGGTGCCGAGGTCGTGAGGCGCGAACGGGAAGCGCCAGCGGGGCGAGCTGCCGTAGTCGAGCACCGGCACCAGCATCGCCTTGGCGAGGTCCGCGCCGAGCAGCAGGTAGAGCGGCGCCATCGGGTAGATGACGTCGACCGTCGCGATACAGCCATTGCTGAAGTTCTCCTTCGGGAACAGCAGGGGCTGGCCGTCGCGGTCGGCGCACAGCTTGTTCGCACCCAGGCTCTGCCGATAGGCGAGGGCGCAGAGCCAGGCGTATTGTGCGCCTCCGAGTCGCTCGGCGTCGGTCGCCAGCTCGCGGTCGAATGCGCGCGAGGCTGCATCGAGCCGCGTGAAGTCCGCGGCACCCGTGGCCAGCAAGGTCGACGCGCTGGCGCCGGGGCGCCCGCGCCAGTACGCGACGAGGTCGCGGTCGAAGTAACGGATCGCCTTGAAGTCGTCGTAGGCGAACAGCACGACGTGCCGGACCTCGCCGCCGGCCGGCAGCCGCAGAGGCGCGGTCGCGACGAGCCGCTCGGCGGTCGCCGTCACGCTGCCCGCCCCCCGCTGCTGCGCGAGATACGCGTAGCCCCAGTCGATGCGGCGGTCGTCGCCGGCGGTGGCCAGCACCGGCTGCTCGACGCTGCCGAAGCCGGCGGCGTCGAGGGAGTCGACGACGATCGAGGTCGGTGCGACGGCCTGCCCCGGATGGTCGATGCAGACCTCGGGCGGCACCGCGAACGTGAAGTCGAGGGAGTGCTCCGCGCCGTCGCGGCTCACGGCGGTGAATACGACGTAGGTCAGCGGCCGCGACAGCACCTCGAGGTCGTCGGGCAATGCGGGCGTCACGAGCGCGAGCTCGATCCCGACCGGACCGTGGGCATATTCGAAGGTCGTGCGCGTCGCCGTGACCAGGGTGCGCGCGGTGGGCAGCGGGGGCACGCCCGGATCGGCGCCGAGCAGCCGGTGGCGATCACCGTCGATCGCGACCGAGGCGCCGAGCGGCCATTCGCGGCCGGTCCAGTGCGTCGGCCAGCCGTCGGTCGGGCGGTCGTATGGCAGCCAGATCGAGAAGTACGGATCGTGCACGACGAGCGGTACGGACGGCGCGCGCAGGTCCGGTGGATCCTGCGGCGCTGCGAGGGACAGCAGGACGGCGAGTGCGAGCACGCGCCGAGCGTAGCCGACCGTCCGCCAGGATCCCGCACGGAGCTGGCCGGCGCGCGCGGGCGATTGCTCCGATCAGGGCAGCGGCGCGCGCACCCGCGCGAGCCCGCAGCGTCCGCTCGAGACCCTCGCGCAGCTCGGCGAACGAGTCGTAGCGCACGCGGTTGATGCGCAGCGGCCGGTCCCTGGCGTGCTGCCAGTTGAGCGCGGCGCCGATCGCGCGCGGACCGACGGCGTCGTGCAGCTCGAGTAGTGGCCTCAGCACCCGGTGGCGGTCGTCGGTCCCGGGCGCGGTGTCGGTCAGGCGCTCACGCTCGATCCGCAGCGAGCGCCAGCGCCCATCGCGCGATGGCTTCATCCACTCGGCGTCGCCGTGCGTCGCCGCCAGACGATGTCGTACCAATCGCAGATCGGCACGCGGCCGGGGGTCTCGTGCACCCAGCGCCACACCGGAGCGTGGCCCAGGCGCCCGGTGACTGGTTGGCCTGGAGCTTCGCGGCGACGCTCGAGAAGCTCGGTGCCGCCGCGGCCTCCGAGCGATCGGCGGAGAGATCCGCGGACCGCGCCGGAGCGGTCCGGGCGAGTGGCTGGCTGTGCGAACGCGTGGATTCGGGCCGGTTCCACACACTTGCCGGAGGCGGACGACTTCTCGGCCAGGACGGGGTTCAACGGGGCAGCGACTTCGGCCGCGCAGTATGCGCGGCGACAGACCGATGGCATGCGTACGGGAAGTCCACGGGAGGTGCGCTCGGCACCGAGCCGATCTGCGTCTCGAACCGAAACTCGTCCGCGCTCGGCCGCGTTGAGGTCCCGAGACGCGGAGCCAGGTGGAGTAGAATCGGGAGTTCCCATGGCCCCGTGCCGAACCTCCTAACGCCACGAAGGAACCCCCAGGAGGCGGGAATGCGCACGCTCGCGGCCCGTGTGTGTGTGTGTGTGCCGGAATGATCCCTGAGCTCAGGGCGCAGGCGCTGCCGGGCAGCACGCCCGGGACGGAGCAGTGGATCGTCACGCTCCGTTCGCGGAGCTTCGACGTCGGCGAGCGCCTGCGCGAGATCCGCGCGGCGCCGTCGAGTCAGGTGCGCGAGCAGCGGCTCGGGGAGCTGGAGCAGGTCGCGGCGCAGGATCAGGCGGACCTGCGCAGCGCCGTGGAGGCTCTCGGCGGCCGTTGGCGCCGCAGCTTCTGGGTCGTGAACGGCTGTGCCATCGAGATTCCGCCCGCCCGCCTCGCGACGCTCCGCGCCCATCCGCGCGTGCTGGGCCTGTGGCCCAACGACGCCCGCGAGCCCGCCGGCACCTGGGAGCTCGCGCCCGCCGCCGGGACCGGCACGTGTCCGCCAATTGGCGGGAGCACCGACGCTCGGAATCACAACGTCGCTGCGGCGCACCTGGTTCCGACGGCTGGCGGGGGGCCGGCGCCGAAGGGTGAAGGGGTCACGGTGGCGATCTTCGACACCGGGCTCGACTCGAAGATCGGCCTGGGGACGACCCCGAATCCGCATCCGGTGTGGTACGCGGAGCCGAACCAGGTAGTCCAGCAGGACACGTTGTTGGATCCCTGGAACACCCGCACTCGCCTGTGGCAGAGCTTCATCGCCGGGACGATCGACTGCAACTCCGAGGGTCCGACCTACTACGTGCATCCCTTCGGGTCCCCCTGTCAGTCCGGGAGCAGGAGTCGCCATGCGCTCCACGGCACGGGAGTGGGCAGCATCGCCGTGGGTGCTACCACCAACGCCACCCACGCGGGCCACGCCCCGAGGTCGCTCGTCGTAGGTTGGTCGATCAGCAAGCCCGAGGACGCGGGGCACCCGGAAGGGTCGTGGGAGACGACCCCTGAGATCTGCCTGGAGGCGGTGACGAGGCTTCAGACGTGGCTTCTTACCGATCCGCTTCACGAACGTCGGATCCACGTCCTCAACATCTCGTTCGGGGGCTGGCCGGATCCCGACCACCCGGTCGCCCGGGCCCTCGACGCCCTGTCGTGCGACCCCACGACCGACATCCTCGTCGTCGTCGCGGCCGGCAACGAGGGCGACGGCACGACCGGGAGCCACGGCAGCCACAATGCCCTGTCCGTCGGTGCCGTCCACAAGCGCACCGAGACCGAACCGAGCATCTACTGGCCCATGGTGGAGTCGAGCCGCGGACCGCTGTTCGGCGACCGGCAGCGCTTCTACCCGGATGTCTGCGCCACGGGCGCCGGCGTATTGAGCTACTCACCGCCGCCGACGTACTGCCCGACATGGCAGCAGCAGCAGATCGTGATGGCGGCGATCGACTCGAATCAGGCCGGTGCGTTCTACAACGCGCGCGGAACCAGCATGGCGGCCCCGCAGGTCGCCGGGGCGGCGGCCCTCTATCGGGCCCGGAGGCAGGTCCACGCCACCGATTCCGCACTCGAGACGAAGGCCGCGGTCCTCCTCAACGTCGACGATCCGTACGCAAGGCTGACGGCGTCGTATCCGGAGACCAACTACCGGTCCCGGAACACGTACGGCGTCGGGTACACGCGCGACGACTGGCTCGTCGAGTATGCCGAGCGCGCCGCGTCGATCCAACCGCTCGCCCAGCAGGTGGCGCTCGGCGGTGGAACCACGGTGCAGTCCGTGCCCTACACGGTCCGCGCCGGGCAGAGATGTGCGGTGGTGGCGGCGTGGTTCCGGCCGGAGTTCGATGCGTCCGCGCCGCCCACCCCGCTTGCGAACGTCGACCTCGAGATCCTGAGCGGGCCCACGGTGCTCGCGGTGTCGAAGACGCCGAGGAACAGCTACGAGCGTGCGGTGTTCGTGGCCGATGGTCCGCCGAATACGACCGTGCCCGTCACCGTTCGGGTGACGATGACCGACTCCAGCTACCCGTATGTTCTTCCGGTGTTCGTTGCGGGCCGCGAGCTGGCCGACCAGTCCAGCCCGGGACCCCTCGCGCGCGCAGGTCAATCCGTCGAGATCGAGCAGGTGCCGGGCTGCAGCGGAGAGGGATCGACGCGCGCGGTGCAGCGCACGATTCCGAGCACGTATTCCCAGGCCTACGGCAGCTATCCCTTCGCATTCGTCGAGGGCGGTGTCGCCCCCTGGCAGCCGGGCAACGCCCAGACTCGAATGCCAGGCTTCAACCTGCGCAGATCGCAGGGGACTGTGCTCGCGATCGCGGCGCAGTACAGCTCGGCAGTCGTCGGCGGCGACTTCGATGCCGTCGGCATCGCGTTCCGAGGCTGGCAGCCGTTCACGGGTGCGGCGGGCTCGATGATCGTGCACCACTGCTACATGTACGAAATCCCGGCCATCAGCGTGCCCGCACCGACAATCGGTACTCCGCCTGGCGGTACGGGCATCCAGAACTCCGTTCATTTGATCTCGACGTCGACCTCGATCGCGGTGGAATCGCCACCGCGGTCCGTTGACCGCTGGGACTCGTGGAACCTGGTCATTCCGTTCGGAGGTCTGGTCTACAGCTACCGGGGCTCGTCGGCCGCGCCGCAGCGCGCACTCGGAGTCTATCTGGAGATCGAGGTTCCGGCCGGGGCCTTCCCCAACGGCTACGAGATCGACTGGCTGGCGGACTCGCTCGCGGATGGCTACGCCGCCAACTTCGCTCCGGGGTCGTCTGGTGCGCAGCTCGATGGGCAAGCACCCGTGCTCGGGATTCTCGAGGCGGTGGCGCCGACGACGTGGCCGTCAGGTGGCGGTCTGCCACCGCGGCTCGGCGTCGTTGGCGCGCCGCGGCGCAGCGAGGATCTGGTCTTCGTCCTGCAGCAGGGGCCACCGAGCGGCACCTTCGTGCTGAACCTCGGAGCCCTCACCGATCTCCCCGGATTCTCCGGATGCCGGATTCTGGTGACTCCCGACCTGTCGATCCCCGGCGTCTTCGGCCCCCACGGCGTCGCGCACCACACGGTAGCGGGATCGAGCCTCGCCGCGCCGGAGCTCCTGCACCTGGATCTGAGCTGGCAGGTAGTCGTCGTGTCGAGCGGCAGCGGTGCTCTCTCGCTGTCGAATGCGGTCATCACCCGCTTCGGAGGACTGTTGCCATGATCGTGCGAGTCGTCTGCCTGCTCCTGCTCCTGGTTGCGCCGTCAGCGGCGCAGCTCGGCTGGGTGCTGCGCAATCCTGCCAACTTGCCGTCGGTGCGCAGCGGTCATGGTCTGGCATATGATGTCCAGCGCGGGCACACCGTGTGCTACGGAGGCGCGTGGCTCAGCCAGCCCTATCGTGAGACCTGGTTGTGGGACGGCTCCGACTGGAGCCTGGTCCCGACCACACAGTCGCCGCTCGCAGTAGTGGACTCCGCGATGGCGTACGATGTCTCGAGAGGCCGATTCGTGCTCTATGGAGGTAGATCTACGAATGGCTCGCTGACCGAGACGTGGGAATTCGATGGTCTCGACTGGACGGAGCGGTTTCCGCAGCACGTCCCGCCGGGCGCTGTGCCGTACGCGATGGTCTGGTGCGGACCCTTGCGCGGGATGTTCATGTTTCGGATCAGCCCTCATCAAAACGACTCGTGGGCATTTGATGGTTCGGACTGGAACATGCTCAGTCCGCAGACGTCTCCGCCGCCTCGCGAGTCCGCGGCGATGGCCTACGACGTCGCCCGCGAGCGTGTCGTGCTGTTCGGGGGGCGGGGCTACACGTCCACGGCGACTATCGAGCTGGACGACCACTGGGAGTTCGACGGAGCCAATTGGACCCAGATCCACACCGCGACCGTACCCACGGCGCGGTTCGGCGCCTGCATGGCCTACGATGCACACCGACAGCGCATCGTGATGCACGGCGGCATCCTCCCCCTCGGGCATCCGATCGAGCAGAACACCGTCTGGGACTACGACGGCATCGACTGGCAGCGGCGCACCGTCGCCGGCCTGCCGCGCGTCGGCACGCAATCGCGGATGGTCTACGACACCCAGCGCCGCCGCATGGTGACGTTCGGCCTCTACACCTCGAGCTCCGTCGCCACCTGGGAGCTCTACGCCACGCGCCCGGCAGCCTACGGCCGCTTCGCCGTCGGCTGCGCGAACAACCCGCGCGCGACGCTCGCGCCGTTCCCGCTGTCGTTCCCCTGGCAGGGCGACGCATTCCTGCTGCAGATCGCCGGCCCGCCCGGCAGCGATCGCGCGTGGCTGCTGACCGGCCTGTCGAACCGCAGCTTCGGTCCCGCCCCGCTGCCGTTCGACCTCGGCCCGCTCGGTATCCCGGGCTGCGACCTGCTGGTCTCGCCCGACGTCATCGGCGGCGTGCCGCTGGTCGGGCAGATGGCGCACATCACCATCCTCATCCCCACCGACCCACGCCTCGTCGGCCGGCTCTTCTACCAGCAGGCCGTCGTCGCCGACCCCCTCGCCGCCCCATTGCCGCTCACCGTGACCGACGCCTTCGTCGGCCTCATCGGCTCCCGCTGACTTCCGATCGGAAGCCCGCGGCGTCGAGCCCGTCGACGGCGATCGAGGTCGGCGCGACGGCCCGCCCGGGATGATCGATGCAGACGTCGCATGGCACGGCGAACTGGAAGTCGAGGGAGTGCTCCGCGCCGTCGCGGCTCACGGCGGTGAATACGACGTAGGTCAGTGGCCGCGACAGCACCTCGAGGTCGTCGGGTAATGCGGGCGTCACGAACGCGAGCTCGATCCCGACTGGACCGTGGGCATACTCGAAGGTCGTGCGCGTTGCCGTGACCAGGGTGCGCGCGGTGGGCAGCGCGGGCACGCCCGGATCGGCGCCGAGCAGCCGGTGGGGCTCCCCGTCGATCGCGACCCACGCGCCGAGCGTATCCGGCCGACCGCCAGGATCCTGTGTGGAGTCCGACGGTGCGCGTCGTCGGGGTGCGAGATCAGGGCAGCAGTGCGCGCACCCGCGCGAGCCCGGCGCGGTCTCGCAGCGTCCGCTCGAAGCCCTCGCGCAGCTCCCCGAACGAGTCGTAGCGCACGCGGTTGATGCGCAGCCGGCGGTCCTTGGCATCCTGCCAGTTCAGCGCGGTGCCGATCGCGCGCGGACCGACGGCATCGTGCAGATCCAGCAGCAGCTTCAGCACCGCGTCGCGGTCGCCGGTCCCGGGCGTCGAATCGGCGAGGCGTTCGCGCTCGATCCGCGGCGAGCGCCAGCGCCCGTCGCGCGATGGCTTCATCCACTCGGCGTCGCCGTGCGTCGCCGCCAAGTGGTCGACGATCGCACAGCCCGTGTAGTGCGCCCACGCATGGTGGTCCTCCTCGCGGTCGCGGTCGCCCCACATCGCGATCACGTGGCCGAGCTCGTGGCACAGCCCGTAGAACAGGAACTTGCCGTCGGCGGTCGGCGACGTCAGCTCGTTCGGGTCGATGACCGGGAAGTCGATCTCGGAGTGCCACGGGAACTCCGGTGCGAAGTGCGGTGGTGCGGTGACCTGCTCGACGAGATGCACGCGGACGCGGAGCTTCTTGCCCGGCACCTTGCTCCACTCGTCGAACCCGAACACTTCGTCGTAGCCGGTCAGGATCGCGTCGAACACGTCGGCGAACCGCTGGAGGTAGTCGTCGTCGAGTCCGCCGAGCCCGCGCAGGACGAAGCGTGGCCGCACCAGCGCAGTGCCGAGCTGCTCGCGCTGTGTCGCGCCGTGCGTGACGAGCTGCGTGCGGATGCGCGCGAAGTCGTCACCGAGCGCGAGGTCGAGGGCCGCCTCGCCGCAGCGGAGCAATGCGGCGTCCACGGCCTCCGACGCCTCGAGCCGGAGCAATGCGTCGAGCGCGCGCTGCCGCTCGCGCGCTCCGCGCTGCGCCAGTGCGTCCTCCGTCGTGTCGCCAGGCTTCCGCAGGTGGGCCTCGTTGACGTCCCGCACCGACTTCTCGTAGGCGTCGGCGAGGCGGTCGGCCTGGGCCCGGATCGCGCCGGGCGCGAGCCCGAGCGCGACGACCACAGCGAGTGGACCGGCGAATCTGGCACACCGGGCTCGGATCATGGCCGCACCTCGGATCGGTGATCAGCGGATCACGGTCATCCGGGCGTTCGAGACGACCGCACCCGCGGGGTTGGTCGGGACCGTCTGCAGCTCGAACCACTGCCGGTAGAACCGCGCGCCCAGCACGCTCATGGGCAGCGGCAGGGGGATGGTCACCTGGCCGTTGCCGGCCCCGGTGCCGCCGAGCGTCGCGCCGAGGCTGACGATCGCGTCGGTGCGCAGGAAGCAGCCCGGCGTCAGCCCGGCGAACGCCAGGTCGAGGGGCAGCGGGACTCCGTTGACGGAAGTCGCGCTGATGCCGATCACCGCGACGACGGCATCGCCGCCGTTCCCGCCGAACAAGCCGAAGCGGAAGCCCATGTTGCCGGCGATCGGCGCGCCGAAGCTCGAGTCGGTCGGCTCCCAGTCCTCGTTGCCCCGGCAGCCGCCGCCGTAGGAGACGTCGACCCCGCGGTCCATCGGGAAGTAATGGATGCCGCCCAGGCTTGCCGCCGTCGTGCTGCCGACGCCGCTGATCTTGTTCTGCGCCTGCTGCTCACCGACCCAACGCTCGATGGTGCCGGTGCGCGTGCCGACGACCCAGTCCTGCGCGATCGGATCCCAGGCGAACGAGTTGACCGTTCCGCTCGCGAGTCCGGTACCGGCCGCGTTCTTGGTGCCGGTCCAGTCCTGGCGCACGATCGTCGCCGTCGCCGGATCGATGTACAGCAGGTCCCCGTACACGCCCTGCAGGACCACGGTGCCCGGGTTCAGCGGATCCGGCAGCATGTTCACGATGCCGGTGTTCCACGGATTGCCGCTCGGGTCGAAGCCGCCGGGTGGCAGCGTCATCACGAGCCGCCCGGCCATGGTGCCGGGGTCGTACTCGATCAGCTCACCGGGCGAGGTCGCCGTGCTGGCCGCACTCGAGTTGAACGTGGCGACGTAGATCTTGCCGCCCATCGCGCAGCACGCGTTGGCGAGGCCCGTGGCGCCGACCGTCGTGATGTCCAGCTCGGCCTGCACCGCGCCGCCGCCGGCCGGGATGCTCTGCAGCCAGCCGCCGGCGCCAGCGGCATCTTGCGTGGTGAAGTAGAGGCGGCCGCCGAGGCCCGCGAGCTGGGCGACGTTGCTGCCCTGGGTCGGCGTCGAGTTGAGCTGCGTCTCGACGATCGTCGTGCCCGCGACCAGGATCGCGTAGATGTCGCCGGAGACGCCGACCGGGTTCGTGCCGATGTAGCCGGAGACCGGGTCGAGCATCGTCACGCAGTTGGGACGCGCGGTGACCAGAGCGGCGCTGATGGTCAGCTGGGTGGCAGTGCCGGTCAGGTGGTCGACCTGCCACATCTCGCCGGCCGTGCCGACGGTGACCGCGCAGATCGACTGGCCGGGCAGGATCTGCGCACGGGGCGCTGCCGCGAGCACCAGCGGCGCGAGCACGCACAGGAAGGGAGACGGCGAACGAGCGAAACGAGGATGCATGGCTGCTCCTTGGAAGAGAGAAGGCCCGAGCGAGGGCGAGCGATCGCCGGCCGGATTGTAGTGAGATCCGGGCGCCGCGGGGCGGGGCGCAGGGCGAGCCTCGGCGCGCACCGGGGCCGGCAGCGTTACCTGGACGCTGAACAGCAATGCCGCAGCGCGAGAGCGTCACGAGCCGCCTACCCGCGATCGCCGTAGTCGCGACGCAGACGCATCACCAGCCGTTGCCGGCTGCGCAGCATGAGCCCGCGGACCGCCGACCCGGAGCAGCCGAGCGCGAGGCCGGCCTCGTCCGTGGTGTAGCCCTCGATCTCGACCATCCGCCACGCTTCCAGCTCGCGCTCGCTGAGCTCCTGCGCCGCGATCCGCAGCAGCTCGTTGCTCCGCGCGCGGCCGGTCGGCGTCTCGAGCGCGCCGCCGTTCGGAGGGGGCTGGGCGCGCCTCTCCCAGCCGGTCTCGAGCGCTTCGATCGCGGCGTGGCCGCCGCGCTTCTGTGCGCTCGCTCCGCGCAGCAGATCGACCAGTGTGTGGTCGGTGATCGCGCCGAGGAACGCCGCGAACGAGCCGGGCCCGTGCGGGGTGAACGCGCACTGCGACGCGCCGATTGCGCGCGTCCACACCTCCTGCGCGGCGTCGTCGATCTGCATGCGGCGCGCGACGATCGGCCAGCTCTCGTGACGCTGCAGCCGCCGGCGGACCAGCGGCGCGAAGCGTCCGTGCAGCAGCTCGAAGGCGCCCGGATCACCGGCCTGCCAGCGCTCGACCTGCAGCGTCGTGTTCCACGCGGCGTCCGGCTCGCGGTCCGGCGCCTCGCCAGATCCGGAGTCGCTGAATCCGGAGTCGCGGTTCGGAGTCGTCATGGCGCCGTTCCCCGTGTTGCTCCACAGCCCCGCACATGAGCGGGAGCTCGACGCCCAGATGCTTCCGGTCGGCGACAGCGGGGGCAAGTCGTGATCTTCCCCAGGTCGGGTGCGCGGCTCAGCGCGCCAGCCAGTCGATGTCGACGTACCACACGCGGAACGTCGTGTTCCCGCTTGGGTAGTCGAGAACGACGTCGACGGTCTCGAGCCCGACGAGCGCGTTCGCTGGCACGGTGCATTCGATGGGGCTGACCCGGGTCGGGTCCGCGACGGGCGACGTCAGCTCGAACCCGGTGTCGGGGATCCGCACGCGGACGGTGCCACGCCCGAACTCCGGCAGCGTGTGGCGGGCCGCGAGGATGCTCCCGATCGAGATCCGCAGGTCCTGCAGTACGCGCGGGATGCGAGCGGTGACGGTCAGCTCGGCCGCGCCCGGGCGCAGCTCGAGGAACGCCCCCACACCGGTCTCGAAGCGCTTCATGACCGCTCCATGCCAGCGCACCGACACCGCGTCCCCACGGAGCCGCGGCCGGAGTCGGTCGCGATCCTGCAGATCGCGGAACTCCACCGACGCCCAATCGAGCCTCGGGAGCTCGCGGGGTAGCTCGAGTGCCGTCTCGACCCGGGTGTCGCCGCGGCGCGGCGTCCAGATCGAGGGGTCGTAGGCGTAGGGCTCGGTCTCGCCGCGCGCGATGTGGAGGGTCTCACAGGATGGGCCGATCGGCGGATTGGGCGAGCCCGGCGGACACTCGCAAGCCCATTCCATCCTCGCGAGGTCTCGGACCCCTCTGTTCAACGCGACCAGCTCGCGAAACGTGCACAGCTCCTCGAGCTCGCGCAACGCATCGTCGCCGAGCTCCCATGTGCGCCACACGATGGTGTCGAACGCGATTCGCAGTAGCGACGAGCTTTCGATGTTCAGCTCGCTGGTCTCGATCCACGGCGCGAGCGGATGCGTCGCGGTCGCGTCGCCGATGGAACGCAGCCGCTCGTCCGCGCTCGACACGATGGTCCATAGCCACTCCGCAAGCCGGTCCACGCCGAATCGCAGGAACGCATCGGACCGGGACCTCCGCATCTGACGCCACGTCGCCAGGAGCCCGACCTGCGCGAGCCTCCCCACCTCCGGATCGGGATGTCCGACCAGCGACAGCAGCGGATCGAACGCGGCCGGATCGCGCAGTGCACCGAGCGCGGCGACCGCCGCACGGTGCGTCGTCCGCTCCGGAAACGGAGCATCGCGCAACGCGCCACAGGCCAGCTCGATCACCAGCCCGCGCAGCCCGTCGACGCGGTCGGCCCAGCCCGGCTCGAGGATCAGCACGTCGACCCAGGTGGCGATCGCCGTGCCGCGACGCGCCGCCGAGTCCGGCGTGCGCGCCTCGCGCATCAGGAACCGCGCGACCGTGTCCCACTCCGCGCCCGCGTCCGCGCCGGGCGCGAACAGCAGCTCGCAGGCGCGGATGTGCGCCGTCTCCAGCGCGAGCTGCGCGACCTGCGCGTCTGCGCCGCCGACCTGAGTCACCTCGAGCAGCGCGTCGCGGAACGGCGCGAGCGGGCTGTCGGGGCGCCACCAGGCCCGCGCCCGCGCGCGCTCCCGGCCGAGCCAGAACGCCAGCCGTGCGGTCCACGGGCGATCGATCAGAGTGCGATACCCGGTCGCCGCCGTGGCGAGGTCGCCCGCCGCCTCGGCGTCCGCCGCGGTGCGCGCGGCGCTCGCGACCTCGACGACCGCCGTGATCGTCTTCGCCGCGCCGAACAGCAGCGCGGCGAGCAGCACGACCGCGACCGCGCGCCGCGCGGCGGCCGCGGGACTGCGCCGCGCCCACAGCGAGACGCGACGCAGCAGCGTCGTCGGGAGCGCCGCCAGCGGCCGGTGGCTCAGGTAGCGGTCGAGCTCGTCGCGCAGCGCGGAGCCATCCGCGTAGCGGAGCGAAGGTCGCTCGTCGGTCGCCATCCGCACGGTCGCGGCCAGCCGCTCGTCGACCAGCGGATTGACCGCGCGCACGTCGGTCAGCCCGGCGCTCGCGACCACGCGGTCGCCGGCCGGCGTGGCGGTGAGGAGGTCGTGCAGCAGCGCGCCGAGCGAGAACACGTCGGCGCGGGCATCGAGCTCCCGGCCGAGGCGCGCCTCGGGCGACGCGTAGGCAGGTGTGCACAGCAGCGTCTCCGTCCCGGTCAGGTCGGTCGGCCCGCTCGCCCGCAGCAGGCCGAAGTCGACGAGCACGGGGTCGGCGTCCAGCGCGGTCGGCGAGCCGGCGCCCGCGCCCGCCAGGATGACGTTGGACGGCTTCACGTCGCGGTGCACGAGCCCGGCGGCGTGGATGGTCGCGAGCGCGTCGGCCAGCGTGCGGACGATGCGCACCGCGCGGCCGACGTGGCGCGCGTCGTCGCGCACCGCGGTCGAATCGCGCCGGGCGGCGATGTCCTGCAGCACGCTCTGCAGCGTCGGGCCCTCGACGAGCCGCATCGCGAAGCACATCGCACCGCGCGCCGACCCGACGCCGTAGACCTCGGCGACGTTCGGGTGGTGGATCCGCGCGGCGAGCTCCGCCTCGCGACGGAATCTGGTCAGGAAGCGCGGGTCGCGCAGCACCAACGACTGCGGCAGCACCTTCAGCGCGACCTCGCGGTCGCCGAGCGAGCGCTGCCGGGCGCGGTAGACGACGCCCATCGCGCCCCGGCCGAGCTCACCGTCGATCCGGTAGTCCCCGAGTTCCGTGCCGGGCGCGAGCCGGCCGTCGCGCACCACGTTGCCCGCGTCGTCGAGCTTCGCCAGCTCGACGAGCTCGCGGTAGTCGCGCATCGCGCGCAGCACCCCGTGGACCGAGGCCGGATGCTCGGCGAACCGCTCGAGCAGCGGCTCCGGCTCGTCCAGCAGGCGCTCGTCGGCGAGCACGGCGGCGAGGATCTCGCCATCCAGCTCGTCGCGGGATCGGGGGGAACTCGTCATCGCGGGTGCGGCGGTCGGGGTGCGAGGCGGGCCGCGAAGCAGGGATCGTAGACCCGCGTCGAACCGTTCGTCGGGCCCGCGTCCCGCATCAGCGGGGTCGCGGTCCGGCGTGCACGTACAACCGCACCCGTGGCGCCCACGTCGCAGGTACGTGCAGCGTGCCGCGCGCGGGCAGCGCGCGGTCCCAGGGCTGCGGCAGCGGGCGGGTCGAGATCAGCGTGCGGAGGCGCGGGGCCGCGCCACCGCCGAGGCGGCGGGCGAGGGCCGCGAGCAGCGGGTCGGGGAAGCAGGTGGAGGCCGCGAACACGATCGTCGCGTCGCCCAGCGCGGTCGTGCGGAGGTCCTCGTTGCGCAGCTCGACGGCGGCGATGGCGCCGAGGCCGAGCTCGCGGCGGAGCCGCGCGCGGATGGCGAGCGCCGCGGCGTGGCGGAAGGCGGACAGCTCGATCCCGACCGCGCGGCCGACCCGCGTCGTGAGCGCCGCCAGCCAGACCAACAGGCCGGTGCCGGAGCCGAGGTCGTACAGCGCGTCGTCGGGGCCGGGTGCCAGCCAGCGGAGCAGCTTCAGGAACGCCGCTTCCGCGAGCTCGCCGTAGGTCGCGGCACCCGGGCCGGCCGCGGCGTCGACGGCGGCGCGGTCCGCCGTCGGTGCGTCGAAGCCGCTCGGCACCGCCGCGAGCGCCGCTCGCAGGGCGCTCAATGCGGCCTCCGGCGAGGCGCTCACCGCAGCGCCGCGGTCAGGGGCGCGAGGTGGCGCGTGAAGTGCTCGGCGAGCAGCTCGTGGTGCAGTGACTGCTCGGCTTCGAGCAATGCGCGCACGGCGGGGCCGAGCGTCGCGTCGCACCATACGTGGCCGTACGTGCAATGGACGAGCTGGCGTCCGGGCGTCGTGAAGCCGCGGCCGGGAGGGACGCGAGCCCAGTCGCCGAGATAGATGGCCTCGAGGGTCCGGGCGTCGTCCACCTCGTCCGGGGGCGGTACGTCGGCGAGGTCTGCCGACAGCTCGTAGCTCCGCCGGGCCTCGGCGTAGCGCTCGCGGGCGAAGCGCACGATGCGCACGAACAGCTGCGGATCGCGGCGGGCGACGACGCGCAGGGCTTCGAGCCAGCTCGTGCCGGCGGTCTTCACGTGGAAGTGGCCGCGCGTCGCCGTGGCGAGCAGCCCGTAGACCGACAGCTTGTCCGAGCCCGAGTGCAGGCTGAGCTTGTGGCCGCCGAGCGCGCGCGCGACGGCGGCGTGGTCGTGCACGGCGCGCTCGAGCGTCGCGCGATCTCCGCGATGGTCGACCGCCTTCTCGAACGCGCCGGGCAGGCGTGGCGCGATCGCGATCAGCGGCAGCCCGTGCTCGAGGCACAGCGACGCGACGATCCAGTGCTCGACGAGCGTCGTCGGCGTCGCGGTCTCGTCGACGCTGACCTCGATCTCGAAAGCGCGCCGCGGATCGCCGAGCCGGTCGTGCGCGGCGGCCAGCGCCGCGCCGAGGTCGATCACGTGGCGGATCGCCCGGCCGAGTCGCGCCAGCGCGCGTGCGCAGGCGCCGTCGTCGAATCTGAGCACGGTGCCGTTGTCGAGCCGCACCTCGCGGCCGCGGAACTGCTCGAACCAGCGCTCCGATTCGCCGTGCGCGCGCAGCCGGGCGCGGAGCCCTGCCGCGTCGGTGCGCTCGATGTCGGCGGGGACGTGGTCGGACGGGTCGAGTGTGAACGTGCGGAAGCCGGCGGCGACCGTCACCGCGATGTCGGCCGCGGTCTTCAGGTGGTCGGCGTCGGCGCCGCTGACCTCGGGCCGCTCGCCGGCGGCCCGCAAGCCGCGCTCGGCGTCCCGCAGCACGTCGTCCGGGGAGCGGCCGGTGCGGTCCATCTCGCGGATCGACTGCTGGGCGAACACCGGGACGAGGCCGCTGCCCGCCGCGTGCCAGGCGGCAACGTGGCCGGCGGTCGCCAGCCCGGTCCGGTCACCGAAGCCGAAGCTCGGTTCGAGCCCGATCGTGCGCATCGCTGTGTCTCGGGGATGCCATGGCGCGCTGCTGCGTCAGCGCGCGCCGCGGTTGCGGAGCGTGTCGACGGCGACTGCCGCCAGGATGATGACACCGGTGACGATCTCCTGCACCCAGTTCTCCAGGCCGAGCCGCGTGCAGCCGTTGTCGACGACCGTCATGATCAGCGCGCCGACCAGCGTGCCGGCGATCGAGCCGACGCCCCCGGTCAGGCTCGCGCCGCCGATGACGACGGCGGCGATCACGCGCAGCTCGTAGCCCTCCGCGGTGGTCGGATCGCCCATGCCCAGGAAGGCGAACTGCAGGACCGCTGCGAGCCCGGCGCAGCCGCTGGCGAGGGCGTAGATCGCGACCTTGCGACCCTCGACCGGCACGCCGCACAGCCGCGCGGTCTGCTCGCTCGAGCCGATCGCGACGACGTGTCGGCCGAACCGCGTGCAGAGCAGCCCGGCGCCCGCGAGCACCGCGAGCGCCAGCATCAGCCAGACGCCCGGCGCGGCGACCGCGCGCAGACCGGAATCGCCGTGGCGCATCAGCTCGAGCAGCCACGGCTTCCCTTCGACGTAGACCGGCTGGTTGTCGCCGAGCCCCTTCGCGATGCCGCGCAGGGCGCCCCACATCGCCAGCGTGACGATGAACGGCGACAGCGGCACGCGCAGCCGGATGCGTGCGGTGGCGAGCGCGCCGGCGGCGGCGATGCCGGTACCGAGCGCGACCTCGGCTCCCGCGGCCGTGCCGGCCATGAGCCAGCCGGCCCCGAATCCGGCCGCGAGGCTCGCCGCCGTCACGGCCGCGCGGCCGCGCGCGCGCAGACCCGGGGCCAGCAGCCCGAGCGCCGCGAGCGCGGTCGCGAACACCGTGACCGCGACGAGCGTCAGCGAGCCGGTGCGCACCCAGGCGACGAGCAGCCCGGGCACCAGGGCGGCGACCTGCAGCACGCGACCGACGACGAGCGCGCCGATCGTCAGCCCGATCGTGCCGCCGGCCAGCACGCCGGCGAGGCCGGCGACCCACGCCGCGCAGCCGTCGCGCAGCAGACCTGCGACGACGACGGTCCCGAGCGCGATCGCCGAGCCGACCGACAGGTCGATGCCGCCGGCGATGATCACGAGCGTCGCGCCGACCGCGGCGGTGCCGACGATCGCGGTCTGCAGCAGCATCAGCCGCTGGTTCTCCCAGGCCACGAAGCCCTGCGGAGCGAGGACCCAGAACAGCAGCCAGACCGCGATCAGGCCGAGCGCGGGGCCGAGCCGCGCCAGCCAGGTCTGGACCGTGGCAGTCGTCGAGGGGCTCATCGTGACGGCGAGGACGAGGCTTCGAGCAGGATCGCGTGCTCGTCGAGGGTGGCGACCGGGCGCGCCGGACCGAGGCGCCCGCGCGCCATGACGGCGATGCGGTCGCAGGTCCCGAGCAGCTCGGGGAGATAGCTGGAGACGACCAGCACGGCCCGCGGCGGGCGGCCATCGCGGCCGGTCGCGAGGTCGTCGATCGCCGCGTAGATCGCGGCGCGCGCGCCGACGTCGACACCGCGCGTCGGCTCGTCGAGCAGCAGCACGTCGACGTCGGCATGCAGCAATCGCGCGACGGCGATCTTCTGCTGGTTGCCACCCGACAGCGCGCGCACCGGCTGGTGCAGCGACGCGCAGCGCACCGCCAGTCGCCTGGCGAACGGCTCGGTGTCGCGCGCGAGGCCCGACCGCGTCAGCCAGCGCGGCAGCCGGGCGAGCGCCAGGTTCTCGGCGACCGACATGCCGAGCGCGAGGCCCTCGCCCTTGCGATCCTCGCTGACCATGCCGGCGCCCTGCTGCCACCGCAGGGCCGGCGACGCGGGGCCGTGATGCACGCCGATGCGGATCGCACCGCTGCGCACCGGCGCGAGGCCGAATAGCGCGCGCAGCAGCTCCGTGCGCCCCGCGCCGACCAGCCCGGCGATGCCGAGCACCTCGCCGCGGTGCAGCTCGAGCGACGCGTCGTGCGGCAGCGGCTCGCCGACCAGTCCGTCGACCCGCAGCACCGCTTCGCCGGCGCTGCGCTTCGAGCGGGGGTAGAGGTCGCCGACCTCGCGGCCGACCATCGCGGCGACGAGCTCGTCCTGCGTCACGTCGCCCAGCGCACCCGACGCGACCGAGCTGCCGTCGCGCAGCACCGTGTAGCGGTCGCCGATGCGGCGCGCCTCCTCCAGGAAGTGCGACACGTAGATGACCGAGCAGCCGTCGTCGCGCAGCTCGCCGATCAACCGGAACAGCGCCTCGACGTCGTCGCGGCCGAGGCTGCTGGTCGGCTCGTCGAGCACGATGATGCGGGCGCCGAGGGCGACCGCCCGCGCGATCTCGACGAGCTGGCGGTCGGCGATCGGCAGGCGGCCGACCGGGGCGTCGACCGGGAGCTCGGGCCGGCCGACGCGGCGCAGCGCGTCCCGCACCGCGGCGCGCATCGCGGTCCGGCGCAGGAACGGGCCGCGCACCGGCTCCGCGCCGAGCAGCACGTTCTCGGCGACCGTCAGGTGCGGCGCGAGCGCGAGCTCCTGGTGGATCATCGCGAGCCCAGCGTGGCGCGCCGCGGCAGGGTCGGTCGGCGCCCACGGCGCACCGTCGTGCTCCATGCGGCCGGCGTCGGGGCGCAGCACGCCCGCCAGGATGCCGAGCAGCGTGCTCTTGCCGGCGCCGTTCTCGCCGAGCAGCACGTGGACCTCGCCGGCGGCGACCTCCAGATCGACGCCGGCGAGCGCGAGCGTCGGGCCGAAGCGCTTGCACAGCCCGCGCACGCGCAGGCGCGGGGTCTCGGCGGGGAGGGTCGCCAAACGGGCCGCGCCTCAGCGCAGAAGGCGGGCGATGGTCGGATCGTCGAGGTTGTCGCGCGTCGCCAGCGCGACGGTGGTGTCGATGTGCGACTCGACGGGCTCGCCGCGCACCGCGCGCACGAGCGTCTCCACCGCGCGGGCGCCCATGTCGACGGGATCCTGCAGCACGAGTGCGTCGATCTCGCCGTCGCGCAGCGCCTGCGCGAGCACGGTCGACGAGTCGAAGCCCACGAACGTGCGGCCCTCCACGAGGTTCTCCTGCTGCAGCGTGCGCAGCATGCCGACCGTGACCGATTCGTTCGGCGTGAAGATGCCCTTCGCGCGGCGCAGCACGTCGAGCATGTTCAGGGCCTTCTGCTTCGCGGTCGCGATGCTCGCTCCACCGTACTGGTCGCTGGAGATCACCTCGATGCGCGGATAGCCGGCGATGGTCTCGAGGAAGCCGCGCTCACGATCGTCGGTGCTCGCCGAGCCGACCTGGTAGCGCAGCACGACGACCGGGCCCTCCTCGCCCATCTGGCGGGCGAGCTCGCGAGCGGCCATGCGGCCGCCCTCCAGATTGTCGGTCGCGACGAAGCTCGCGAAGTCGGCGCCGGGCGTGCCCCTCAGACCGGAGTCGAAGATCACGACCGGGATGTTGCGGTCCTTCGCCAGCGCGACCGGCAGCACCAGCGCCTGGGCGTCGAGAGGCGCCAATGCGATGCCGTCGACGCCCTGCGTGACGAATTGCTGGACGATCTCGATCTGCGCGGCGCGGTCGTTCTCCTTCAGCGGTCCGCGCCACACGATCTCGACGCCGGCCGCGTCGGCCGCGCGGCGTGCGCCCTCCTCGATCGACTGCCAGAACTCGTGCGTGGTGCCCTTCGGGATCACGGCGAGGCGCAGGGTGCCGTCGGGGCGGGCGCCGGAGCCAGCCGAGCCGCGGCTGCCGTCCGCGGCGCCGCCGCTGGAGTCACCGCAGGCCGACAGCATGGTCACGAGTCCGACAGCCACGAGTCCGACAGCCACGAGTCTGACAGCCAGGAGTCTGACAGCCAGGAGTCCGGCGGCCAGGATTCCGGCGGCGAGATGGCGGAGGGGATTGAGCATCATCGCGGGAGCGGCGAAGCGGGAAGACCAGCCGCAGGCTAGCGCCGTGGCTTGCGCCATTCCACCGCGCGTCCGGGCGCGGATCGGGTCGGCGGTCGTGGGTTCCTTCGGCCGGCGCCCGCGGTAGCCTCGCGAGGCATGGGTGTCTCCGGTCGACCGCGCCGGCGGCAACGCGGCCCCTGGTGGAGCGCGCTGTCGCAGGACGAGCTGCTCGACGTCCGGATCCAGGACCTCGACCTGCGCGTCGAGGGCACCGCGGTCGGCCGGCGCGTCGAGCGGCTGTACGCGGACCTCGAGCGTGCCGGTCTGCGGTTCCGGCCCCACGTCTGGCTGTCGACCGACTGGTTCACGCCGGATGGCGTGCTCGGTTTCGCGATGCCGTTCTATCTGGCGCATCCGCGGCTCGCCCGGCTCGAGCACGCCCAGATGCTCGAGGTCGAGGGCGGTGGCCACGTCGATTGTCTGAAGCTCCTGCGTCACGAGACGGGTCACGCGATCGACAATGCCTACCGGCTGCGGCGGCGGCGCTCGTTCCGGGAGACGTTCGGCAGCCCGGGATCGCCGTACCGCGACTGGTACGCGCCACGCCCGGCCAGCCGCGAGCACGTGCAGCACCTCGACCAGTGGTATGCGCAGAGCCATCCGCTGGAGGACTTCGCCGAGACCTTCGCCGTCTGGCTGACGCCGCGCAGCCAGTGGCGGCAGGCGTATCGCGACTGGCCGGCATTGCGGAAGCTCGACTACATCGATCGCGTGATGACCGCGCTGCGCGACCGCGCGCCGCTCGTGCGCAGCCGGGCGCGGCCGGACTCCCTCCAGACGGTCCGGATCACGCTGCGCGAGTACTACGAGACCAAGAAGGCCCAGTACTCGCGAGACGCGGCGACCGCCTACGACCGGCTCCTGCTGCGGGTGTTCGCGACCCGGCACCGCAGGAGTGCCCGGCGCGCCGACGTCTTCCTGCGCGCGAACCGGCAGCGGTTGCGCAGCCGGATCGCCGAGCTGTCGGGTCAGCATCGCTACGTCGTCGATCAGATGTTGAAGGCGCTCACGCTGCGGTGTCGCGAGCTCGGGCTCTACCTGCACGAACGCGAGGCGGATGCGCGCACCGACGTCGCCGTGCTGGTGACAGCATTGACGATGCGCTTCCTCCGCAGCGGCGGACGGACGGAGTACATGCGATGAGGCGGCTTCGCGTGCTGGCGCTGATGCACCGCGAGTTCCTGCCGCCGCGGTCCCTCGACGGGCTGACCGACGACCAGATCAACCCGTTCAAGGTCGAGTACGACGTCGTGCATGCGCTGGAGACGCTGGGGCACCAGGTGGAGATGCTCGGTGTCGCGGACGAGCTGGCGCCGATCCGCCAGGCGATCGAGGAGTTCCGGCCGCACATCGCGTTCAATCTGCTGCGCTGGTTCCACGACATCGCGATCTACGACGCCCACGTCGTCAGCTTCCTCGAGCTGCTGAAGACGCCCTACACCGGCGCCAATCCGCGCGGGCTGCTGCTCGCCAACGACAAGGGGCTGTCGAAGAAGGTGCTCGCCTGGCACCGCATCCGGACCCCCGGCTTCCACGTCTACCCGCGTCACGAGGCGTTCCGGCCACCGCCGAAGCGGCTGCAGTTCCCGATGATCGTCAAGACGCTGGCCGAGCACGCGTCGCTCGGCATCGCGCAGGCCTCGATCGTCCGCGACGTCGACGCGCTTCGGGAGCGCGTCCGCTTCGTGCACGAGCGGATCGAGCACGATGCGATCGCCGAGGAGTACATCGAAGGGCGCGAGCTCACGGTCGGCGTGCTCGGCAACCGCCGGCTCACGACGCTGCCCGTCTGGGAGCTGTTCTTCGACAACCTGCCGAATGGCGCGCGGCCGATCGCCACGCAGCGTGTGAAGACCGATTGGAGCTACCAGGCGCGGATCGGGCTGCACACCGGACCGGCCGCCGACCTGGCGCCGGGGGCTGCCCAGGCCGTCCAGCGCCTCGTCCGCCGCACCTACCGCGCGCTCGAGCTGTCGGGCTTCGCGCGCGTCGACATGCGCATGGACGCCGCCGGCCGCGTGCACGTGCTCGAGGCGAATCCCAACCCCGACCTGTGCTTCGGCGAGGACTTCGCCGAGGCCGCCGAGCTCGCCGGCCTCCCGTACGAGCCCCTGATCCAGCGCATCCTCACCCTCGGCCTCTCCTTCCGCCCCGCCTGGAAGCGCTGACTTCCGATCGGTACCTGGCACGATTTTTACATCACGGCTTCTACATGAGGGGTTCGGGGACGACGGGATTGACGAGGCGGCCGATCCCTTCGATCTCGACGACCACCTCGTCGCCGTCCTTCAGCCAGAGCGGTGGAGTGCGTGCGAGGCCGACCCCCTCCGGCGTCCCGGTCAGGATCACGGTGCCCGGCGGTAGCGTCGTGCTGCCGCTGAGGAACGCGATCAGCGAGCGCACGTCGTGGACCATGTCGGAGGTCCGGCTGTCCTGGACGGTCTCGCCGTTGAGCAGCGTGCGGATCGCCAGGTCGTCGGGGTCCGGCATGGACGCCGGCGTCACCAGGCACGGGCCGAGCGGCGCGAACGTGTCGAACGTCTTGCCGCGGCACCATTGCTTGCCGCCGCGGTCGAGCTGCCAGTCGCGGGCGCTGACGTCGTTCGCACACGTGTAGCCGGCGACGAACTGGAGCGCCGTCTCGCGCGTCGCGTTCTTGCAGGTGCGGCCGATGACGACCGCGAGCTCGCATTCGTAGTCCACCTGCGTGCTCGCGAGGAAGCGTGGCAGCTCGATCGGATCCCCGGGGTGCTGCACGGCGTTGACCCCCTTCATGAACAGCACGGGATCCGGATTGAGCTTCGCGCCCGTCTCGGCGGCGTGCCGGCGGTAGTTGAGCCCGATGCACAGGAGCTGCGTGGGCTCGATCGGGGCGAGCAGCTTCGCGACCCGACAGCGCTCGCTCGTCAACGCGTGCTCGCCGTACGGGTGCCCGTCGAGCACCCGCCAGGCGTCGCCGTCGGCGGGGCCGGCGCCGCCGAAGCGGACGACACCCTCGGGATCTCGATAGCGGATGATCCTCATGGTTCGGTCAGGAGGCGGTGGGTCAGGAGGCGGTGGGTCAGGAGGCGGTGGGTCAGGAGGCGGTCGGCGGATTCAGCGACGCCAGACGGCACCGTCGGGGAAGCAGTGGTCGCGCAGCGAGTCCGTGCGCATCTCGATGGAGAAGCCGGCGCGCTCGGGTGCTCGGTAGGCGCCGTCCACGATGATGCAGGGCTCGACGAAGTGCTCGTGGAGGTGGTCGACGAACTCGACGACGCGGTCGGTCCGGGCGCCGCCGACGCGCACGGCGTCGAACAGCGCGAGGTGCTGGACGTATTCACAGAGCCCGACGCCGCCCGCGTGCGGGCACACCGGCTTGTCGAACTTCGCGGCGAGCAGCAGGATCGCGAGGTTCTCGTTCACGCCGCCGACCCGGCACGCGTCGATCTGCACGAAGTCGATCGCGTCGGCCTGCAGGAACTGCTTGAACATCACTCGATTGTGGCACTGCTCGCCGGTCGCCACGCCGATCGGCGCGATCGCCGCGCGGATCGCACGGTGGCCGAGGACGTCGTCCGGGCTGGTCGGCTCCTCGATCCACCAGGGTCGGAACGGTGCGAGCTCGCGCATCCAGTCGATCGCGACCGGCACGTCCCAGACCTGATTGGCGTCGGTCATCAGCGCGCAGTCCGGCCCGATCACGTCGCGTAGGAGCGCCGCGCGACGCACGTCGTCGCGCCGGTCGCGGCCGACCTTCATCTTGAAGTGCCGGAAGCCCTGCCGGAGGCCGTGCTGCGCGGCATTGCGGACGCGCTCGTCACCGTAGCCGAGCCAGCCGGCCGACGTCGTGTAGGCCCGCACGCCGTGTGCGAGGGCATCGCGCTCGCGCTCCGCCGCCCCGGCGGCGCGCACGGTCAGCAAGGCGCGGGCCTCGTCCGGGGTCAGTGCGTCGGTCAGGTGCCGGAAGTCGATCGCCGCGACCAGCTCGTCGGCCGACAATCCGCAGAGCAGCCGCCACACCGGCAGTCCTGCCTCGCGCGCCCACAGATCCCACACCGCATTGACGACGGCGCCGACCGCCAGGTGCACGACTCCCTTCTCCGGACCGACCCAGCGGAGCTGCGTGTCGCCGACGAGGCTCCGCCAGAACCCCGCGAAGTCCTGTCGGATGCCGTCGAGACTCCGGCCGACCACCAGGTCCCGGAGCGCGCCGACCGCGGCGACGCACAGCTCGTTGCCGCGCCCGACGGTGAACGTCAGGCCGTGGCCGTCGACGCCGGCGTCGGTGCGCAGGATCACGTAGGCGGCCGAGTAGTCCGGGTCGACGTTCATCGCGTCGGACCCGTGCTGCTCGCGCGACGTCGGGAAGCGGACGTCGAAGGTGTCGAGACCGGTGATGCGCATACAGGTTCGCCCGCGGACGGCTCACTTGCCGGCGGACCAGCCGCCGTCGATCATGAACGTGGTGCCCGTCACGAACGCGGACGCATCGCTCGCGAGGTAGAGCGCCGCCTCGGCGATCTCCTCCGGCCGGCCCATGCGGCCGAGCGCCTGCGTCGCCGACATCTCGCGGTAGGCCGCCTCGGGATCGGGGTACTCGGCGAGCCGCGCGGTGACGAACGGAGTCTCGACGCGCCCCGGGCAGATGCAGTTGACGCGGATGCCCTGCAGCGCGTGGTCGAGCGCCATGCTCTTCGTGATGCCGACCACCGCGAACTTCGTCGCGCAGTAGGCCAGTCGTTCGCGAACGCCGACGACGCCCCCGATCGACGCCAGGTTGACGATGTTGCCCGAGCGGCGCTCGACCATGTGGGGCAGGAACGCCTTCGTCACCGCGAGCAGCCCGCGCACGTTGACGGCATGCAGGCGGTCGAGATCCTCGAGCTCGGTGGTCAGCGCGGTGCCGACGTGGCCGACTCCCGCGTTGTTGACGAGCACGTCGAGCCGGCCGTGGGCGGCGTGCACGGCAGCGGCGACCTCGGCGCAGCGAGCGGAGTCACGCACGTCCAGCGTGCAGCCGTCGGCGGCGCCGCCCGCCGAGCGGATGCGTGCCGCGACGTCGCGCGCAGCGGCCTCCGAGATGTCCGTCACCTGCACGAACGCGCCCTCCGCTCCGAAGCGTTCGGCGATGGCGCGACCGATGCCCGAGCCGGCGCCGGTGACCAGGGTGATGCGTTCGCTGAGGCGTCCCATCGGCGGTGATCGTAGGTGGTGGCGTGCGACGTTTCTGCGGCGACCTTCGCTCGCGCGTGCGCCGGGGTATCCGGGCCGGGTATCGTGCCGCGCGATGATCGCACGGCGGGTCTGCGCGCTGCTCGCGGTCGGCCTGTGCGCCGCCGTCCTGGTCGGCTGCCGTTGCCTTTCGTGTCATCGCGGGCTCGACGTGCTCATCGTCACGCAGCCGCCCGGCGGCGATCTGACGCTCCTCGATCCGGGCGGCGTCGCCCGGCCGCCGGTGATCGAGCCGCTGCGCGTCCGGCGCGCGTTCGAGCGGCTGTCGCCACTGCCGGGACTGTCGGGCGATGCCGAGCGCGGCGCCGAGCTCGCGGTCCGCTTCGACCGGCGGACGGCGCGCGGGCGCATCTGCGTCGAGCTGCGCGACGCGCTGACCGGCGACCGCCTCGACGTCGTCGAGCAGGTATTCGTGACGCGCTGCGAGACCGACGACGGTGGCGCGCTGTGGTTCGACGGCGAGCTGGTGCGAGCCGCCGCGCCGCTCGACGGCGCGCTATGGCTCGTCACACACGTCGCGCGACCCGGCGGGGTGACGGTCGACGGCCGCGCCCTGCTCGGCCCGCGCACGGCGTGGCGCGGAGCGGCCGAGCGCCTCGCGCCCGACGCCTGGTCGGAGGTGCGCGCCGCTGGGGCCACGGTGCGCGTCCGTGGTGCGGCCGGCGCGTGTGTCCAGATCGCTCTCGATCCGCGGTTGGCACCGGACCTCCTCGAGCTGTCGCTCGGCTCCGCATTGTCGGGCCATTGGCACGACGACGGCGCCGCGCCACGCCCGCTCGGTGCCGAGCGGCTGCGGTTGGCCGGCGTGACCGCCGGACGGCTCGTGGTGTGTGCGGCGTCCGCGCCGGACGTCCCGCTCGCCGAGCTGCAGCTCGAGCGCGATCTCACGGCCACCGATCAGGCCCTGCGCGTGCGGGTGTCGTTCACTCCGCCACGGCCCGCGGAGCCACCGCGCGCAGGTACAACGCCTCCATCGCCCGCGCCTGGCGCGCCGCGGTGAAGCGCTCGTGCGCGTCGCGCCGCGCGGCGCGCCCGAACTCCGCGCGCAGCGCGGCATCGTCCAGCAGGCGCAGGATCCGGTCGGTCAACGCGGCGCTGTCGCCCGGCGGCACCAGGAAGCCGTCGGTCGCGTCGCGCACGAGCTCGGGAAGCACGCCGACCGCGCTGGCGACGGTCGGTCGGCCGACCGCCTTCGCCTCGACGACCACCCGCGCGGTGCTCTCGGCGCCGACCGCGGGGTGCACGAGCACGTCGAGCGCCGCGAGCACGGCCGGGATGTCGTCGCGCGGAGGGATGAACACGAGGCGCGACGCCAGGTCGCCGCGCGCGCAGGCGCGCACGTCGGCCGCGAACTCCTCGAAGGCCTCGCGCCCGACCGGCGGGCCGCCGAATGCGAAGTGGCACGCGGGGTGGCGACTCGCGATGCGCGGGATCGCGTCGCAGACGGCGTCGTGGCCCTTGCTCGGCTCGAGCCGTGCGATGACCCCGACGAGCGGCACGTCCGCCGGCACGCCCAGCTCGGCACGGACCCGCGTGCGCGCGTCGACGGGCGGCGCGAAGAACTCGTCGGCGACGCCGTCGGCGATCAGCTCCACGCCGACCTCGCTGCGCAGCGCGGTCGCGACCGCGCGGTAGCTCGCGACGATCACCGTCGCGCGCCGTGCGGCGCGGCGCGCCTCCAGGTGCTGCTCGACCTCGCGCGCGTGCCAGATCAGTGGCACCGCGCGGCTGCGCCGCAACGCGAGGAGCGTCGCGAAACCCGCCGCCGCACCGTGCGCGTGCACGATCCGCGCGCCGGAGTGGCGGATCACCCGCTCCAACCGGCAGCCAGCCTCCCACAGCTCCTGCGAGCGGTGCAGCGGTCCGCGGCTCGGGATGTCCACGGGGTGGACGCGCAGTCCGCGGGCCATGGCGAGCTCGAGCAGGGGATTGCGGGCGGGGCAGGCCAGCTGCGGGTCCACCGCGCGGCGATCGAGATGATCGAGCAGCGCCAACAGGCTGCGCGAAGCGCCGTCGAGGCCGTTGCGGTGCTCGACCAGCAGCACCCGCAGCGGGGTGTCGGAACGAGGCGAGTCGATGCCGCGATGGTAGCGCGACGTGCTGCGGGCTGCGGGTGAAGCCGGCGGCGTCCGCGCCGCGCGCGGAGCCGCCCGGCAGACGCCCGGGCGATCCTCCGCAGAGGGCGCCGCGCGACTCCTGCGGGCCGGGATCGCCCGCGCGCGGCGCTCACTCGTACGACCGTTTAGATCTCGAGCTCGCCGCTCCGGAACGCCTCGACGGCTTCCTGCAGGTCGGCGACGGTCTTGCCGGCCTGCTTCAAGATCGTGTCCTGCTGCGTGAAGTCGATGCGACCCGCGGCCGACTCGCCTTGAGCGATCAGGCGCGCGAACTCGTAGAACTTCTTCTCGTGGCGTGAGTTCTGGAACTGCTGGTGCTCGTGCCGAGCCATCGCCTTCTTCTCGCCGCGGAGCCGACGGTTCTCGCTGATCTTCATGGTGTGGCCTCTCGGGGTCAGGGAGGGTCTGGGGGGCGCCGGCCCGGTGCGAGCCCCCCCGGCAGAGCGGAGGGGCGCCGGCGCCCTGGGGATTCCGAGCGCCCCTTCGGAGCGGACATCGGCAGTCCGACGATCGGGGCGGGAGGAAACCGAGCATCATGCGCCGTCAGTCGTTCGCTTGGAACCCCCTGCCGTTGTCGGGATCTTTCGACGGACCGTACGAAGTCGCGGCGGATCGCCCGAGCCACTGCGCCCGGCATTCCGCAGGGTGCCCGCAGGCCAGTGGTTATGCTCGGCGGCCGCGTTCGAGCGGCCGCGCGATCCTGCCCGCCGTCGCACCTCCGGAGCCGCCAGCCTTGGATCTCGACGAGCGATTTCGCCCTCGCGTGGCCGGCCGCCACTGCGGTCGGGCGCCAGCGTCAGCCGGCTGGGGGCGCGCAGACGCCCTTCGTCAGCAGCAGGTTCGCGTACTTGGCGGTGTCGCCGGTCATCACGACCGCGAACGCGTCCCGGGCGCGCTCGTAGAACGCGAACCGCTCGAGCGCGGTGAAGTGCGCGCGGTCGGGTTGGTGGCGAGCGGCGAGCGCCCGGTAGCTGGCCTCGACGCGCGGGTCGGGGATGTCGCCGGGCACCGGAGCCATGATCGCCAGCGGCGCATCGATGTAGCCGTCGAGCGGGAACAGCGGCAGGATCGCGTCGAGCAGCGGCGGGATCGCCACGCCGTCGCAGCGCAGCACGCGCCGGCCGACCGACTCGCCCGGGAAGTGCGCGTCCGCGAGCACGATGGTGTCACCGTGGCCCATGCGGCACAGCGTCGCCAGAAGGTCGGGGCCGAGCAGTGGGGAGATGCCGTTGAGCATGCCTGCCGGAATGCCCGGCGCGGGCCTCCGCGTCAATGGCGCAGGTCGCTGTGCGCCACGATCGTGGTGTTGGCCGTCGCCCTCGGTGGTGCGGCCTGCGGTCGCGACGAGCTCACGACCGCGGCGCCGGCCACGTCGGCGGCGCTCGGGCAGACGGTGCCGACGTTCGTCGACGACGTCGCACCGCTCGTCCACCGGCATTGCGCGCCGTGTCACCGGCCCGGCCAATCCGGACCGTTCGCGCTGCTGACCTACCGCGACGTGCAGAAGCGGTCCGGGATGATCGTCGACGTCACCGCGTCCGGCTACATGCCCCCGTGGCTGCCGGTGCAGGGCGCCGTCGAGCTGGTCGGCGAGCGGTATCTGGGTGCCGAGCAGAAGGACCTCCTGCGGCGCTGGCACGAGGCGGGTGCCCCGCTCGGCGATCCCGAGCGCAGCCCCGCTCCGCCGGAGTTCCCGAGCGACTGGCGGATCGGCGCGCCGGACCTCGTCGTGCGGATGCCGGACGCGTACGTCGTGCCGGCCGAGGGGCGCGACGTGTTCCGCAATTTCGTGATCCCGCTGAGCGGGCAGCTCGACGGCCTGCGGTTCGTCACTGCGGTCGAGATCCGGCCCGGCAATCCGCGCGTCGCGCACCACGGCATCCTGATGGTCGACGCGGTCGGTGCCGCGCGCGAACGCGATTCGCGCGATCCCGAGCCCGGCTTTCCCGGCATGGACTTCGCGTCGGCCGAGCCTCCCGACGGTCATTTCCTGGGCTGGACGCCCGGCAAGGCGCCGTACGTGCCGCCGCCCGACATGGCGTTCGCATTGACGCCCGATCAGGACCTCGTGCTGCAGCTGCACATGGTCACGACCGGCCGTCCGGAGCGCGTGCAGGCGGAGATCGGGTTCCGCTTCGGCGATCGTCCGCCGGCCCGGCGGCCCGTGTCGGTCGTCGTCTGGTCGGAGGACATCGACATCCCGCCCGGTGAGCCGGCGTGGCCGCTGCGCGAGCGGTTGCGGTTGCCGTGCGACGTCGACGCGCTCGCGGTCTACCCGCATGCCCACTACCTCGGCCAGCAGCTCCACGCGCGGGCGATCCTGCCGGACGGCTCGGTCCGCTGGCTGCTGCGCATCGACGACTGGAGCTTCGACTGGCAGGACGAGTATCGCTATGCGCGGTCACCGTTCCTGCCGGCTGGCACCGTCGTCGAGATGGACTACGTCTACGACAACTCGGCGGCGAACCTCGACAATCCCAACGACCCACCGATCCGCGTGCGCTTCGGCGACCGTTCGGTCGACGAGATGGGGACACTGACATTGCAGGTCGTGCCGCGCGACCCCGCGGACCGGCCGTCGCTCGAGCGGCTACAATACGAGACGATCGTCGCCCGCGACCCGCGCGACTGGCTCGCGCGCGACCGACTCGGGGTCATGCTCGGCAGGCAGGGACTGTTCGCGCCGGCCGAGCAGCAGCTGCGGGCGGCCCTCGCGATCCGGCCCGACGCGGCGGTGCTGCACAACGACCTCGGCTGGTTGCTGCTGATGACCGACCGTGCCGCTGCCGCGGAGCCGTTCCTGCGCACCGCGCTGCAGCTCGATCCGGACGACGGGCTCGCGCGCCGCAACCTCGCCGAGGTGCTGGTGCGCGCGGGCCGCGACGCCGACGCGCGGCGGGAGCTCGAGGAGTGGCTGCGCCGGCACCCGGACTCCGGCGATGCGCACGGTGCGCTCGGCGCGTTCCTCGCGGTGCGCGGTCGGTTCACCGAGGCGTTGCCCCTCCTGCAGCGCGCGGTCGCGCTGCGGCCGGGTCAGCCCGGGCTGCACAACGATCTCGCGAACACGCTGCTGTTCGGGTTCGATCGCCCCGCCGACGCCGAGCCGCACTACCGGCGCGCGCTCGCCGCCCGCCCGGACCACTTCGCTGCGCGCCTGAACCTCGGCCGTGCGCTGCTCGGGCTCGGCCGCGTCGCCGAGGCGCGCGTCGAGCTGCAGCGCGCCCGCGCGCTGCGGCCCGATGACGCGGCGGTCGCCGAGCTGCTGCGCAGCGCCGGCGTCCGCTGATCGCACCACCGACGGTCCCGTGGCGGGACGGCGGTCCGAGCTCCCGGGTCGCGGTCCCGGTGCTCGGAAGCCCGCGCTCGCGTTACCGTCGAAGCTGTCGGCACCTGCCCGCCCCGCATCCATGTCCCGGCCCCTCGAGGATCCCGAGCTCCTGCGCCGCCTCGCCACCGGCGATCGCGACGCGCTCGCCGAGCTGTTCGCGCTGCACCGTGAGCGGCTCCGGCGGATGATCCGCTACCGCCTGCACCCGCGGCTCGACCGGCGCGTCGACGTCGACGACGTGCTGCAGGAAGCGTGGCTCGACGCGGTGCGGCGCATCGACAGCTACCGCGACCAGATCGATCCGTCCGGCTTCCTGTGGCTGCGGCTGGTGGTGGGCCAGACGATGATCGACCTGTTCCGCAAGCACATCGGCGCGCAGATGCGAGACGCGAACCTCGAGGTCCCGCTGAGTCCGGCCGCCGGTCCGCAGATGTCGTCGGGGGCCGTGTCGGCGTGGCTCAGCGCGTCGATCACGTCGCCGAGCGGCGCCGCGCAGCGCCTCGAGCTGGCCGAGCTGCTGCGCCGCCGGCTCGACGACCTCGATCCGATCGATCGCGAGGTCCTCGTGCTGCGGCACCTCGAGGAGCTCGGCAACACCGAGGTCGCGCAGATCCTCGGCATCCAGCCGTCCGCCGCCAGCAACCGCTACGTGCGCGCGCTGGCCCGGCTGAAGGGGCTGTTGTCGGGACTCGCCGATCCCGGACCGCAGGACCGCGGAGGGCGAGGATGAACGACGAGCGGTCGACGGTGGAGTTCGACACGGTCGCGGAGGCGTTCCTCGAGGCCGTGCGCAACGGCGACGAGCCGTCGATCGAGGATTGGGCCGCGCGGCACCCGGAGCTCGCCGAGTCGATCCGCGAGCTGTTCCCGACGATCCTCGCGATGGAGGAGATGAAGCGCGTGCGCGACGCGGAGCCGGCGCGCGCGGCGCTCGGGCCGAACGACCGGCTCGGCGACTACCGGATCGTCCGGCAGATCGGTCGCGGCGGCATGGGCGTCGTCTACGAGGCGGTGCAGGAGTCGCTCGGCCGGCGCGTCGCGGTCAAGGTCCTGCCAGCGATCGGCGACGTGCGACGCGTGCGCCGGTTCGAGCGCGAAGCGCGCACTGCCGCGCGCCTGCACCACACGAACATCGTCCCGATCTTCGGTGTCGGCGAGCAGGACGGCTGGCACTACTACGTGATGCAGGTGATCCGCGGCGTCGGGCTCGACGCCGTGATCGCGTGGCTGCGCGACGAGGCGGAAGGGCGCCCGGCGCCGGCGGTCGACGCGCCGCCCGCGGCGGCGTCCGCCGACGCGACGGCCGAGGCGCAGGCCAGCCCGTCCGCCAGCGGTAGCGATGTGCTGACGATCGGGCAGGCGGTCCGCGCGCTGCGCACCGGCGCGTTCCGCCCGCCGCAGCAGCCGTCGGCCGCGTCGACCGAGAGCGGCTCGAGCGATGCGATCCCGGCGGAGCCGGCCCCGGTGGCGCTCGGCGAGCTGCCGCGCGACCCCGGGCCGCCGCAGGAGCCGCGCGCGCGCTATTGGCGCAGCGTCGCGTGGATCGGCCGCCAGGTCGCCTCGGCGCTCGCCCATGCGCACGCGCAGGGCGTGCTGCACCGCGACATCAAGCCGGCGAACCTGCTGCTCGATGCTCGCGGCGTCGTGTGGGTGACCGACTTCGGCCTCGCGACCGCGGTCGGCGTGGAGGGGCTGACGCGCACGGGTGATCTGCTCGGCACGCTGCAGTACATGGCGCCGGAGCAGCTCGCGGGACAACAGGACGAGCGTTCCGACGTCTACGCCCTCGGCCTGACGCTGTACGAGCTGCTGACGCTCCGCACCGCGTTCCGCGAGGAGGATCGCGGCCGGCTGCTCGAGAGCATCGCGCGCGGTGTGATCGTGGCGCCGTCGCAGGTCCGGCCCGGGATCCCGCGCGACCTGGAGACGATCGTCCTGCACGCATTGCAGCGCGAGCCGCGGCATCGATATGCGAGCGCGGCCGAGCTGGCGGCCGATCTGCAGAACTTCCTCGACGACCGGCCGATCACGGCGCGGCGCGCGAACTGGCTCGAGCACGGCTGGCGCTGGTGCCGGCGCAATCGCGCCGTCGCGTCGCTCGCGGCGATCGCCCTGCTGTCGCTGGTCGTCGCGGCGATCACGGGCTGGGTCGGCTGGGCGTCGACGAAGGCGGCGCTCGGCCGCGAGCGTCGTGCGGTGATCGCCGAGCGCGAGGCTCGCGCCGAGGCGCTCGCACGCGCGACCGAGGCCGCCGCGGCCCGCGATGCCGCCGAGCGCGCGCGCGAGCGCAGCGACGAGAACCTGCGACTTGCGATGCAGGCGTTCGAGGAGATCTTCGAGTCGGTGGCCGGGCCGCTGGGCGGCCCGTCGACGCTGAAGCTCGTCAGCGGCGAGTCCGATTCGGGGACGAGCCAGGGCGAGGACGTCGGCTACGAGTGGGACGTCGTCTCGTACTCGGTGTCCGAGGCCGACGCCACATTGCTCGAGCGACTGCTCGAGTTCTACGAGGAGCTCGCGACCCGCAATGCGGACGTCCCCGGTCTCGCGGCCGAGACCGCGCGCGTCACGCGGCGCGTCGGCGACATCCAGCTGCGACTCGGCCGCGTCGACGATGCGATCGTCAGCTATTCGCGGGCTCTGCAGCTGCTCGAGCGCGATGGCGACGCCGCGGATCCGGTCGCGATCGGCGCATTACGCAACGACCTGGGGCGCGCCTACCTCCGCGTCGGCCGGCACGCGCTCGCGCGGCTGTCGCACTCCGCGGTCCTCGAGCTGCTCGACGCCGACGACTCGGCCAGTGCGCGCTACGAGTGCGCGCGCGCCCACGAGATGCTCGGTGGCATCGGGCCGCAGGCCGGGCTCGGCCCGCCGGGTGGCCGGTTGCTGCCGGGCGGGCGGCTCGGCGCGGGCCCGCCGGGCGGCCAGGTCCCGCCCGAGGACATCGCCGCCGGCGCGCGCCCGCCCGGGGGCGGTCCGCCGCCCGAGGCCGGCCCGCCCGGCGGCCGGCCCGTCCTCCGCCGGCTGCGCGACCTGGCGACCGGCGCGCCGGCCGAGGAGCGCGGGATCCGGCGCGCGTTCGAAGAGTTCGCGAAGGCGCAGGAGATCGACCGCGAGCTCGCGGACGAGCACCCCGACAATCCGAAGTACCTGCTCGCGGCGTCGCGCACCGCCCGCCGCGTCGTGCAGGTCGCGCCGCCCGAGGAGCGCATCGTCGCGTGGCTGCGGCTGCGCGAGGCGGCGCGGGCGATCGCCGGCCTCGTGCAGCGCGCGCCGGACACGCCTCAGTACCTCGCCGAACAGGCCGAGCTCGATCTGATGGTGCCGCAGCTCCGCACGCACGCGACCGACGACTCCGGGCTCCGGTCGATCCGCGAGGGTGTCGAGATCGCCGCGCGCCTCGAGCGCGAGCACCCGGCCGTGCCCGAGTTCGCCGCGCTGCATCGCCGGGCGCTCGGCCGGCTCGCCGGCTGGCTGATCGCCGACGGCATGGAGGCGCGCAGGCGCGGCGACGAGGCCGACTTCGTCCAGCGCGCGCGCGAGGCGCGCGACGCGCTCCGCTCCGCGCTCGGCCAGCTCGAGCGCACCGCGAGCGCCGCGAACATCGACGAGCAGCGCGAGCTGCTCGCGCTGCAGCTCCGCTGTCTGATCCTGGATCTCCAGCTCGGCGAGCAGGATGTCGATCCGAAGGCGGTGCTCGAAGCGTGCCGGCAGCGTTTCGAGGAGCTGCAGCTCGGTCCACGCGAGCGGCGCGAGCTGTTGCGCGGAGCGGGCGATCTGCTGCGCGTGCTCCGGGAGATCGGGGGCATGCGCAATGCGGAGATCGTCGAGCAGTTCCTCGAACGTTCTGTCGAAGGGCGTTGAACCCGGCGGTCGGCGGCCGCCATCGTGGACAGCGCATCCCGAGCGGGGCCGATGACATGACGAAGACCGGGAACCTCGAGAGCGACGCCGAGCGCGACGGGCGCGCGGACCTGTGGAAGATCTGGGGTGGCGTCACTCTGATCGTCGCGCTCGGACTGCTCGCCGCATGGCAGTTCGTCGGTGAGCCGCCGCCGCGTCGTCTGGTGATGGCGACCGGCGTCGAGAACGGTGGCTACGACCGCGGCGGGCAGGCGTTGCGCGACGCGCTGGCGGCCGACGGGATCGAGGTCGAGCTGCGGCGGACCGCAGGCTCGCTCGAGAACCTCGAGCTCCTGCGCCGGCGCGAGGTCGACGTCGCGTTCGTGCAGGGCGGCACGGTCGGCGACCGCACCGAGGGGCTCGTCGGCGTCGCGAGCCTGTACCACGAGCCGCTGTGGATCTTCGTGCGCGACGACGCGCAGTTCGAGCTGGTACCCGACCTGCGTGGCAAGCGCCTGCAGATCGGCCCGCGGGGCAGCGGTACGCGGGCGATGGTGCTCGAGCTGCTCGAGGCCAATGCTGTCGTGACGGACGGCGCGGAGCTCGGGGATCTGCCGATCGACGACGCGATCGCCGAGCTGCGCGACGGCCGCTGCGACGCGCTGTGCACGGTGACATCCCCCGACTCACCGCGCATCGCGGCATTGTTCGCCATGCCCGCGATCCGCCTGCTACCGCTGCGCCGCTCGGTCGCCTACTCGCGCCGGTTCCGGTTCCTGGCGCCGCTCGTGCTCACCGAGGGGATGATCGACCTGCAGGCCGACCTGCCGCGGCAGGACGTTCCGCTGGTGTCTCCGACCGCCGGCCTGCTCGCGCGCGACGACCTGCACCCGGCGCTGATCCCGGTCCTCTACGAGGCGGCGCGCCGGCACTATCGCGCCGGCGGGTTGTTCGAGGCGGAGGGCGAGTTCCCCAATCTCCGGCGGCTCGACGTGCCGCCCGCGGACGCCGCCGTGCGCTACGAGCGCGACGGGCCGTCCTTCCTGTACCGCACGCTGCCATTCCAGCTCGCGGCGGCGCTCGATCGGCTGAAGGTCATGCTGCTCCCGCTGCTGACGCTGCTGATCCCGTTGTTTCGCATCGCCCCGCCGATCTACCGCTGGCGGATCCGCTCGAAGATCTTCCGTTGGTATCGCGTCCTGCTGCGGCTCGAGCAACGCGTGCGCCTCGACCCGTCGCCGCAGAACTTCGACCGCGCGGTGCGCGAGCTCGACCGCGTCGGCGACGAGATCGGTGCCGTGCGGGTGCCGCTCGGCTACGCCGAGGAGCTCTACAACGTGCGCATGCACATCCGGCTCGTGCGACGCGACCTCGACGCCCGGCGCGCGAGCGCCGCATCGTGATCCGGCGCGCGTCGCCGGGCACGGTCGACGGCGAGGTCCACAGCGCGGTCGACAGCGCGGCGGGCGGCCGGCAGACTCTGCCGCGATGTATCGCGACCGACCGCACCGTCCCCTGCTGCTCACTGCACTCCTCGCCGTCCTCGCCGCCTGCGAGTCGGCCGGCGACCAGCCTGCGGCCCCGAGCGATCTTCCGCCCGCCGCGGCTGCCGCGGCCGACCCGGCCGGGTTTCTCGGCCTCGGCATCGACCGCGCGAAGGCGGCCTCCGAGTTGGTCTGGATCGCCGGGCAGCCGACTCCCGAGCAGTTCGCGGCGTTGCCCGGTGCGGGCATCCACCGGGCCGTGAGCCTGCGCCTGCCGATCGAGACCGGCGCCGGTTTCGAGGAGTCGCAGGCCGCCGCGGCGGGCGTCGACTTCGTTCGCATCCCGATCGCGGGCGCCGAGGACCTGACGCGCGACAGCGTCGCGAAGCTGTCCGCCGCGCTCGCCGCTGCCGACGGTCCGGTGCTCGTCTACTGCCGGTCGGCGAACCGCGTCGGGGCGCTGATGGCGCTGCGCGCCGCGTGGGAGCAAGGGGCGTCGGTCGACGAGGCGCTCGCGATCGGTCGCGCGCACGGCATGTCGCAGCTGGAGGCGGACGTCAAAGTGCTGCTCGGGAAGTGAGCGGATCCGCGAGCGCCGCGTCGACGGCGCGCAGCACGTCGGGAACCTGGTCACGGTCGTTCGGCCAATGCGGTGCGAAGCGCAGGTGGCCGTCCGGCGTCGCGCAGGCCACGCCGCGCGCCGCGAGCGCCTCGTGCAATGCCGCGAGGTCGCGCGCGGCCGGCGGCAGCACCGAGAGGATGCCTGAGCGCTCCTCGGACCGCCCGCTCCGAACGCTCTGGAAGCCGCGCGCGACGAGGCCCTGCTCCAGCGGCTCGAGGATCGTCTGCACGTGCGCATGGATGCGCTCGACGCCCAGCGCGAGCAGCAGGTCGACGGCGGCCTCGAGTGCCGCGAAGCCGACCGAGTTCATCACGCCGCCCTCGAACACCGTGGGGCTGCGCTTCAATGCGCGGTCGTAGCGGAGGTGTCCGGCGCCGGCGAACAGGAACGTCGCGGCGTCCTCGTGGCTCAGCCAGCCCGCGACCGCCGGCCGCAGTGCGTCGACCCGCGTCGGTGCGACGTACAACATCCCGCTTCCCTCGAGGCCCATCAGCCACTTGTGTCCGCCTGCCACGAGGTAGTCGACGCCGAGTGCGACGACGTCGACCGGCACGATGCCGACCGCCTGGATCGCATCGACGAACAGCTCGGCGCCGTGCTCGCGGCACGCCGCTGCGACCGCACGGAGCGGGGTGCGGAAGCCGGTCTGGAACTCGACCGCGCTGAGCGCGACGAGCCGCACGCCGCGCTCCAGCGCCGCGCGTAGCGCCGGCAGCGACGGCGCCTCGCGCAGCGCGCTCGACGGCAGGAACAGGACCTCGAGTCCGAACCTCTCGGCGGCCCGCTGCCAGGGCGTCACGTTGGTGGGGAAGTCGCCGTCGAACACGACGACCCGATCGCCCGCGGCCCAGCCGAAGGACAGCGCGATGTCGACCACTCCCTGCGTCGTGTTCGGCACCAGTGCGATGTCCTCGGCCCGCGCCCCGATCAGCGCCGCGAGCCTGGCGCGCAGCCGATCGCGCTGCTCGGCATGCTCGAACCAGGCCGCGGCCCCGCGCCGCGCGTAGCTCTCGAGGACCGCACCGCACGCTTCGCGCACCACCCGCGACGGCGGCGACATCGCCGCGTGGTTGAAGTAGCAAGGCACGCCGAGGTCGGCGAACAGCGAGCGGTCTCCGAGGGTCGGCTTCATGGGATCGCGGCGCGCGGTTGTAACCGCAGTCCGGCGCTGCGGCCCACGGTGCACGACGCTCGTCATTCCGCGCCGAGTCCCCGAGCCGGCGAATCCGGGTGGAGGGCCCGATGGGGATCGATGGGGCGGGGCAGGATTCGGGCATGGTCCGGAGACGGGACGGGACGGGACGAGCCGCGGCATCGGCATGGGCTCCGTCATCCGGCCTCGAGCTTCCCGGCTCTCGCGGTCATGGCTACTCCCTGCGGAGTGGACAGCGTCCGGGGGGACGTCGAATGCGCCAGCGATCGGCCGAAGGAGATCCTGAAGCGATTACGGTGCTCATGCCACCGAGCACCGGGCGAGCTCACCTATCGTCGGCTCCTGCAGGCGCTGGACACTCGCGAGATCGACCATCGGGTCGGTCAATGGCTCGTCGGTCTCGCCGCGCGTGCAACGATCGCGTTCGATGGCAACACGCAACGGGGCAACAGCGATCGCGAGTGGCCTGCCTACGCTCCGCTCGCTGCAATCACACACGAGCGAGGCGTCGACGTTCCCCTGGAGCATGTCGAGGGGACGAGCGATGAGGTCACGGCCGTGGAGCCATTGCTCGATCCACTCGATCGGCGCGGCGTCACGGTGATCTCCGGCGTGATCCACACGCGACGGAAGCTGGCGTCCCGCCTCGCCGAAACGACGCGTGCCGACCACGTCTTCGTGGTCGAGGACGACCAGCCCTCGTCGCTCAATGACATCCAGGCGACCGAGCAGGAGCTCGGGTGTCCTCCCACCTCGGGGCACCACGAGCAGCAGCGACCGGGGCCACGGGCGGATCGAACACCACGAGATCCGGCCCAGCCTGGATGTGGCAGGCGATCTGGAGTTCCCGCATGCCGGCGTCGTGCTCGCGTCCTGTACGAGACCCCGACAGCCTGGCCACGCCGAGGGTCGCGAGCTTCCGATGCGACGTTCCGTGAGCCGCAGTGGTGACCACGAGACGCCCGCCGGCGGAATCCGCCACCGCGGTGTGATCACGGTCCGGAGGCTCGGCCAGCAACGCGCAGGCAGCCGCTTGCCGCGCCAGCGCATCGTCGTCGCTCGCCATTCCATGGCGCGATCCGATTCCCGGATACCTCGCCGTCGTGAACCCGGAGATGGGCGGCGGGTGCCTTTCCACGCCCGGCCGCGGACGCGAGTGGATCGCCGGCGAGCTCGGCGACCATCACGGCGGCCTCGCCGGCGCACGGAAAGCCGGCGGCAGGAGCGTGCTCGGCGGCTGCTGGGTGCACACGATCCGGAAGTTCCGCGACGGTCGCCGCGAGAGCGCCGAGACGGTGAAGCTCCTCGAGAGCGACATGCGGAAGCGGTGCCGCATCGACCAGCAGTCCCATGCGGCCGGAATGGAGAGCGCGCCGCCGCGCGAAGGTCGACCGGCTGGACTGCATCGCCGACGTCTCCGTGCGCATCGCATGGCGCCGGATGCCGCGATCGACAGTCTGGTGGCAACAGCGGGGCTCAGACCGCATCGAAGTGGGCGTCGAGTTGCTCCATGACGGCCGCGTTGTCGGCCATGAGGCCGCACAGTCGGATCGAGCCGCGGTCCGTGTGGAGGGTCAGACCGTCGTCGTACGGGAAGTACTCCGAGCCGCGGTAGACGACCACGGTGCCGGCGGTCCAGAGGATGCCGTCGAAGTCCTGGAACGACCTCACGATCCGGTAGCTGCGGCCGACGCGCAGCGGCCCGCGGTCGCCGCGGTCGGCCGGGCGATCGAGCCGGCGGGCGCCCGTCGGGGCAGTGGGTACCGGTCCGCAGGCGGCAAGGTCGGGTGCGTCGTCCGCTGGCACGCCCCACGGTGGCTTCGCGGGTGCGTCGGCCGGTGGGTTCGCCGGGGCGTCGACCGCCGGCTCCGGGGGCGGCTGCCGCGGGGGATCCCCGTGCGGATGCGGCCGGCCCACGGCACCCGGGCGCCGGCGACCATCCGGGCCGGTCCCGTACAGGACCTTCTCGGCGATCCTGGACCAGGCCTCCTGGCGGCGCGCGGCGTCGGCGGGCCGGCCGCCGCGCGCGGGTTGCCGGGGCAGCAGTGCATCCATCGCCGCCCGGTACGCCTCGCCCGAACCGGGGCGATCATGGAACCACAGCATGTCGCCGCGGCGCTCGTGGGCCTCGGCGACGAGCCAGCTCGTCGTCGGGTCGCCCGGAGCCGCATCGCGCAGCAGCGCGAGCGCCTCGTCGAAGGCCCCCGCGTCGACGAGTCCTCGCACCGCGTCTTCGTCCATCGCGCGTTCTTCGGGGGCGCCCGGTCGCCCGCGTTCCCGTCAGCTCCGCGTCCTGTCAATCCATCCGGAACGGCAGGCCACGGGTCGAGAACGGCACCTCGACCACCTCGCCCGGCGGCGTGAAGCGCACCAGCACCGAAACCTCGTCGGGCAGGTCCGGGTCGAAGCAGCGCGTGCTGGTCTCGCCGTCGCCGAACCCGCTGTAACCGCTGTCGATTCCGCGCTCCGCTCCGTCGACGAATGCCAGCTCGACGCCGTCGAGCGCCCCGTACGGTGCCCGCACCGCGAACGAGCCGCCGTCATCGCGTCCGAACGTGAGTTCGGTGCCGAGGGCTTCGATCCACACGCTGCGGTCGACCAGGTCGCCGAGCCGGCCGGCGCGGACCTCGTAGCCGGCGCCGGCCCCGAGCTGCAGCCGGACCGAGCCCTCGAGCCGTGCGAGCCCGCCGAACGACGGTCGCGGACCGCGCAGCTGCAGGTCCAGGCCCCAGTCCCGCCGCTCCTGGTCCCACGCACCGTAGTGCGTCGCACCGAGGTCGCCGCTGGCGTCGTCCGGCCGCAGGTCCTCGCCGTCGACGGCCTCGGCCGCGTCCAGCGTCAGGCCGACGCACGCGTCCAGCACCACGTCCGTGGGCAGGTCGAGACGGCAGCGCAGACGGAGTGCGGTCGCCTCGAGCGCCGTGTCGCCGTCCGGGGCTCTGGTCAACGAGCGGGTGAGCTCGAGCTGGACCACCTCGAGCTCCACCGGGGGGATCCGCACCGCGGCCGCGGCGGGCACGGACTCGTCAGCGCCGATCGTCCGGCGTGCGGCGGCTCCGGTAGCCGCGCTCGTCTCGCCGGAAAGCGCGGCGCCGACGCCCGCGCAGAGGTTCTCCATCGCCTCGCCGAGCGGGGCGACGGCCTGCTTCATTGCATCGACGAGCAGCTCCGCCGGGTCGCCGCCGAACGTCGCGTGCATCGTCGCGTCGAGGTCGACGCCGAGTCCGGTCGCCGTGTCGGCTCGGCGGACGACGAACACGAAACGCGGCGCCGTGCCGTCCTCGGCGACGAAGTCGACGGGGACCTCGAAGCGGTCGTCCACCGCGTTCGGTGCGCCGACCGTGGCACTGCGCATCGGCGGGGGTTCGGGGGCGCCGTCGGTCTGGGCGCGCGAGACCTCGTGCAGCTCGGCGCGGCACGCGTCGCCGTCGCGCGCGTCGGCAGCGAGCAGGAAGCGGGCCACACAGCCGGCGGGGCCGTCGTTGTCGGGGCTCGCCCCGGTCAGCTCGAGGGTCATCGTCGAGGTCTCGCTTCGATCGGTGGATCGACCAGGTCCGCGCCGGGCTGGCTCGGGTTGCGGGGCGCGGTCCAGGCAGGTGGCGCCCGGCGCGCGCGCTGGAGATCGGTCGCTGGATCTGAACCGAGGAGGCGCGGTCGAGCCAGTGCCGCGGCAAGGTCCCTCGCCCGCGATCACGCCGAGCCCGGTCTTCCCGGGGACGCGGCATTGCCAGTGAACCTGTTGCCGGCCAACGGCAATCGCCTCCGCGTGCAGCCTGCGGCGCGGTGCTGGCGCTTCCTCGACCACGTGCGCGACCTGCCGGCGTGGCCGCTGCTGCCGACTTGGCGGCGAGCGACCACGTTCCTCGACGCCGCCACGATCGCGCACCACCGGCGCGACCACCCGGAGGCCACCGCCGACGGGATCCTCACGGCCGAAGCCAGCAAGCTGTCCGACGCCGCCGGCGAGCACTCGTGCGTCGACCACCGCCGCGGCGGCTGCGCGCGATACGCGCCGACCGCTGCAACAAGTGGCCGCGCGACCAGCTCACGGAGCTCATGCGATGTCGGCCGGACGGCCCCGAAGAAGCGCTCCCGCCCGCCGCGGTCGAGGACGTTCGCCTGCGTCGCGTGGCCTCGAGCGTCGGCCCCCCGCGCCGCGAGGTCGAGCGCCCGCAGCGGGTGCCGCGGGCGCGGCCGGCTCCGGACCGGGCTGATCTCGCGAGCGGCGCCCTGCCGGGAACCGGCGCCAAAGTGGACTCTGCGCGTCCCGGCGTCTCGGCGCGGACACCGGCGACTTCCCAGGGTCATCGCCGGGAGTCGACGCCCGCCGATGGGCGTGTTGCCGATGCCTCGGTGTGGACGCTCGGCATGGTCGTCGGCGAGGCCTGCCGCAGCCTCGCCCACCACCCCGAGCGCATCGCCTGCGAGGGCTTCATGGAGCATGCGATCGTGACGCACCGCGCCGCGTCGCATCCTGGCGATCAGCGAGTGCGCCCTCGTCCCGTCGATCGCGGCGTCTGCCGATGGTCCACGTGCGGCGCCCTCCGTCGGGCGTGCGTCTACGTCGTTGCCCGCGAGCCGACTCAGAGTCTCGCGGGCGAGGCCGACGAGCTGCTGTTGCGTGCGTCCGAACGGACCGGCCTCCGTGGCGTACGGGTCGAACGACGCAATGCGCCGCAGCCCGTCGATCGCCCGCGGCTCGCCGGACTCGCCGAGCTGCCAGACGACGATCTCCTCGCGGTCCGGCGACAACTGTCAGAATCGGCGATCCGGTCCGCGGAAGACCGGGCCGATCGGGACCCGGTCCCGGTCGGGACGTCGGTGTGGGTGGTTCCCGCGGTACGTGTAGAAAGGACGGGGGATGGGAAGGTCCGGGATCACACGGTGGTCCGGTCCCGGGTCTCGCGCGTGGTCGTAGCCGGCTCCGCCATTGTGCTTGGCGTTGAGCCAGCATGTGCCGCAACAATCAGAACCGCCATTGGGCATGGAGTCGTCTTTCGGATTGGCGACCGGGGCCGAGGTGGTGAGCGCGCGGGCCGGCGACCGCGAATCGCGTCGAGGGCGTCACCGACGGGCAGGAGCAGGAGCGCCGGATGCCGTGTCCGTTCCTCGGCGAGTCCCCAGCGGCGCACCGGCACGCCGGCGCCTGAGCCGCCGCGGACCGCGCGGTGCTCACCGCTCGATGACCAGCTCCGGGAACCGCGCGAGCAGCTCGTCCACCGCGGCCGGGGTCACCGCCGTGCCCGCGAGGCCGAGCTCCTCGAGGTCGGGGAGCTCGGCGAGCGCGGTCAGCGCAGCGTCGGTGATCCCGGTGCCCGCGAGCTGCACCGCGCGCAGGCCCAGCAGGTGAGCGATCGCCGCGACGCCGGCGTCGCCGACCGCGGTGTCGGCGAGCGACAGCGTCTCGAGCTCGTGCAGTCCGCGGAGCTTCGCGAGGCCGGCATCGGTGATCGCGGTGCCGTCGAGCACCAGCTCGCGCAGCGCGCCGAGCGTCCCGATCGCCGCTGCGCCGGCGTCACCGATGCGGGTGCCCGACAGGTCGACCGACCACAGCTCGTCGAATTGCTCGAGCGACGCGAGCCCGGCGTCGGTCACCTGCGAACGTGACAGGTCGAGCGCGCGGCGGTGCGGAGCGTCGCGGGCGATGCGCTCGAGCACCTCGTCGTCGCAGGCCTCGATCCAGCGGTCGACCGCCGTCTCGCGCGCGATGCGGGCCGCGAGGTCACTGAGCCCGGTCGCCCCGGCGAGCCCCGGGCCGTGCACGTCGATGCCGTCGGCGCGCACGACGACGAGTCCCTCGCCGACCTGCAGCAGCGTCGCGAAGCCGCCGGTCTCGGCGGCGAGCGCGGCGAGGTCGCTCAACAGCGCGCCGGACACGGCGCGCTGGTCGAACGGCAGCACGAACAGCGTGTGGCCGGCCTCGTCGGGGGCCTGCCCGACGACCGGCAGGCACTCCTGGACCGGCTGGCCCGCCGGCGCGTGCCGCGCCAGGACCGCGAGCAGCAGCTCGGTCGCACGCTCGCGCTCTGCGGCCGTCGGCGGCGTCTCGTCGGCGGCTGGCGCAGGCGGGACGTCGAGCGTTCGGACGGCGATCGAGACTGTGCTCATCGTCCGGGATCGTATCCTGACGCGCCTGCACTCTCGACGCCGACGTCGCCGCGCGGTCCCCGCCGCGCACCTTCCGCCGAGCCGATGATCCCACTCCGCGACCTGAACCCGACCCGCACCCAGCCGCTCGTCACCTGGGTGATCGTGGGGATCAACGTGCTGGTGTTCCTGGCGACCTGGTCGGACCTCGACGGCGCTGCGCAGCGCCTCGGAGCGGTCGCTTGGCACATCACCGGTGCCGAGCCGACGATCGTGCGCACGCCGTACGGCGTGGTCCTGCCGGTGCCGTACGACGACTGGTGGCCGCTGCGGATCCTCACCCACTTCTGGGTCCACGGTGGCGTGCTGCACCTGCTGGGCAACATGTGGTTCCTGTGGGTGTTCGGCGACAACGTCGAAGACCGGCTCGGGCGCGCGCGCTACGTGCTGCTCTACGTCGCCTCCGCGCTCGCCGCGCTCGGGACGCAGGTGCTCGCGGAGCCGGACTCGGGCATCCCGATGGTCGGGGCGTCCGGTGCGATCGGTGGCGTGCTCGGCGCCTACCTCCGCATGTTCCCGAAGGCGCGCGTGATCGCCCTCGTGCCGCTCGGCTTCATCTTCTTCACGGTCGTGTGGCCGGCGGCGGCGTTCATCGGCCTGTGGTTCGTGCTGCAGCTCGTCAATGCGTCCACGAGCGCCGGACCCGGCGTCGCGTGGTGGGCGCACGTCGGCGGCTTCGCGGCGGGCTTCCTGCTGGCGTGGCCGCGCCGCGCACCGCCGCCGCCCTGGCGCTCGCCGAGTCGCCGGTTCGGCACCCCGTACTGACGCGGAGCGCCGCGCGGACCGCGCGCGTCAGTCGTTCTTGCGCGACCGCAGCAGCTCGATCCCGCGCTCGGGGCGGCCGGGATCCTGGAGCGGGCCCGCCTCCGTGTCCCTGCGCTCCACGCGGATGCTCAGCCCGGTGGAACCGTCGCCGGGCGATGCGTCGACATCGATCGGGAGCTGTCGTCCGTCGAGCAGGATGAACGCACCCTGCCAGCCCTCGTCGAGCGGGCCGATGCGGAACTGCATGCTCGCGCCGAGCGGCGGATCGTCGGTCGGCAGGATGTGCAGCGTGCGCGATGCGTACGGGTGGTCGCGCAGCTCCTGCACGAGTCGCATGACGAAGTCGCGCGGATCCTGGCAGCAGATCACCTCGAACCGCTCCCGCAATGGGTTGGGGTCCAGCTCGCGCAGGCTCTCGACGGCGAAGCGCAGCACCTGCGGCTCGTCCTCGTCGTGAGCGCGCTGCAGACGATTGACGGCCCGCTCGGTCAATGCGAGCGTCGCCTCGAACTCGCCGGGCAGCGAGATGATCCGCTCGCGCTGCATCCAGCGCATCAGGTGCGTGGAGCCGCGCACGCGCTCGAGCTCCGGTGCGACGCGCACGACGAGCTCGGCGGGCCGCGCCTCCTGCAGCGAGCGCTCGACCTCGGGGATGCGGCGCTGGAGCTCGGTCAGCGCGTCGAAGCAGTTGACCTGGCTCGCCTGCGCGATCGACATCGGGCCGACCGGCAGCAGCTGCGGTGCGCCCGAATAGCGCGGCTGCAGCTGTGCGAGCGGCGTGGTCGCACCGTTCGGATCGGTCGTGCGGCGGTCGTCGACGGCGCGCTCGGCGACCTCGGCCCGCGCGACGGCCTCGCCGGCCGGCGCCGCCTCGCGCGGCGGCCGCAGCGCTTGGACGGCGATCAGCACCGCGGCTGCTGCTGCAGCGCCGGTCAGCAGGTAGCGCGCCTTGGTCCACGGCGACACCGGGTCGCGGAACACCGCCTCCGGCGTGCCTTCACCGGCGCGGATCCGCTGCCACAGCGTCTCGGTGAACGTCGGGCCGACCTGTTGCTCGGGGAGCGACAGTGCGAGCTGCTGCGCGCGCTCCATCTCGTCCCAGAGGCGCGCGGCCTCGTCGTCCTGCTCGATGTGCTGGAGGAGCTGCTCGCGCCGCGTGCTGGACAGTCGCCCGTCCAGGTTCAGCGACATCTCGCGCTCGAGTCGATCGTCTTTCATGGACTCCTCCGTCTCAGTAGCTCGACACGTGCTCCGCGACTGCATTGCGGAAGCGCTGGCGCGCGCGGAACAGCCGCGTGGACACCGTCTTGACCGGGCAATCGAGGATCGCGGCTGCGTCCTCGTAGCTGAGGCCCTGGATCTCGCAGAGCAGGAACGCCTCGCGGAAGCGGGTCGGCAAGGCGTGGATCGCGGCCTCGATCTGCTCGCGCGCCTCGCGCGCCTGCGCGATCTCGTCCGGGCGATCCGCCGCCTGGTCCTCGGGGACGTGCGGGCGGTCGTCGTCCCGCTCCATGTCGCGGAACAGGCGGAGCTTGAACTTCCGTCGCCGCAATTGGTCGAGGCACAGATTGCGGGCGACGCGGAACAGCCATGGCCGGAACGCCGACGGCGGCACCTGCTCGAGGTGGCGGTACAGCGCGAGGAACGCGTCCTGCGCGACGTCCTCGGCGCCGAGCGCGTCGCCGAGCATCCGGGTCGCGAAGGTCTTCAGCCCGTCCGCGTGCTCGGCGAGCGCGCGGTTGAACGCCACCAGGGCGATCGGGTCCGGCTGTGTCTCGGGTCTGACCATGCCTGTGTCTCCGTGCGCGAGCCGCGGTCGGCGCGCGCGCGGCCGATCAACCGATCGTGCCGCGCGGCTTCTCTGCTTCCTTCGGCTGCTGGGCCGGGGTGGCTTCCGGGCAGGCTTCCGGAGCGGTGCCCGGGTGGGCCGGGCAGACCTCGATCACCTCGACGCGCTCGACCGGCCCGCTGCCGGCAGCTTCGCCCTGGCAGCAGCCGGCGGGACACTCGACGCAGGAGCCGTCGTCGCGCTTCGGCGCGGTGGTGCCGGCCGGGTGCTCGCCCGCGTGCACCTGGATCTGCACGGGCGTGCCGTGCAGACGGCCGCGGAGCGCGCCCTCGATCTGCTCGGCGAGGTTCGCGCCGGCCGACTCGAGCTCGACCTCGATGTTCTCGAGCACTGCCTCGAGGTGTCCCTCGGCGCCGCCGTCACCGCCGAGCCGCAGGACCATCGGCTGGCCGTGGCGTTCGCCCTCGGTGCGGAGCTGCAGGACCGCGCCGGGGTGGCCGCCCTCGATGCGGAACATCCCGGGGCGGACCTGGCGGAGCTCGGTGTCCTGGCCGTTGACGCGCACGCGGATCTGGGCGGGCGGCGTCACCTCGCGGTGCTCGCCCTGCTCGTGCTCTTCGCCGTGCTCGTGCTCGTCGTCCTCGTCGGCGTCCTCGTGCTCGTCGGCGTCGTGCATGCGGCGGATCAGCGCCTCGATGCCCTCGGGCATCCCCTCGAGCCGGAAGAGGAACGGGCCCTCGCCCTCGAGGATCCGGATACCGCCGGCGCCATCGCCGCGGGCGCGGAACACGCGGACTTCGCCGTGCTCGTGGCCCTCGTCGTCCTCGTCCGCTTCTTCGTGCTCGTCGGTGTCGTGCATGCGGCGGATCAGCGCTTCGATCCCGTGCGGCAGCTCGCCCTCCTCGATCTCGATGCGCAGCGGCTCGCCGCGGCGCAGGACGCGGGCCCGCTGCGGGCCCTCGCCACCCGACCGGAAGATCATCACGTCGCCGTCCGCATCGGACTCGGCGCGCCAGCGTGGCGCGTTGCGCTCGCCCGCGCGCTCCCCGGAACGGCGCAGCTCGCGGCGGATCTCGTCGCGCAGCTCGGCGCGCAGATCGCGCATCGCGGCGCGCACCTCTTCGCGGACCACCTGGCGGATCGCCTCGCGCAGGGGATCGGGACGCTGGGGCCGCGGGCGCTCCTGCGCCGGCAGCGGGGTGCTCCACATGGCGGCCGTTCCGAGGCCGAGAGCGAGGATGGGAAGCAGACGCATCGAGAGATCTCCCTGGTCGAGGGACGGGGTGGGAATCGGAACCGGTTCGGACCGGCGCCCGACGCGCGGGGAGGCGCGAAAACTCCGGCCGTTACCACGATGCCGCAGCGCGGGCGTGCCGCGAGGGGGTGACCTCGGCGCGCCCGGCCGGTCAGCGGGTCGCGAGGCGGATCACGCCGCGGGCGCCGTCGACCTGGACGTCGAGCTCACGGAGTGCGGTCATGCCGAGCAGACCGTCGCTCCGGAGGTCGCCGGGCAGGTCCATCGCGATCGCGGTGACGCTGCGCAGCCGCAGGCTGCCGATCTCGAGCAGCGGCAGCGTCACGCGGTGGCCGACGACGGTGCCGCTGGCGGTCGTCACCTCGACCGCCGGGGCGTCGGGGCCGAGCAGGCCGAGCTGGCGGGCGACCGCCACCGGGATCGTCGTCGCCGAAGCGCCGGTGTCGACGAGCACGCGCAGCGCCACCCCACCGATCCGCGCGGTGGTCCGCGCGGTGCCGCTGATCGGGTCGATCGGGACCTCGACCGAGCCCGGCTCGCCGGTCCGCGCGAGCTGCTCGGCGAGCTGGCGCGCCGCCGCGTCGGTCGCGGCGATCGGCTCGAGCGTCGCCAGTGCGTCGCCGGTGCGGCCCAGTGCGGCGAGCGCCCGCGCCAGCGCGACCCGCGCGTCGGTGCGCGCCGGCGCCAGGCCGCCCGCCCGGCTGGCGAGCGCGCGGGCGCCCTCGGCGTCGCCCGCGTCGAGCGCGGTCGCCGCAGCGCGCAGCACGGCGTCGACGACGAGGTTCGACGTGCCCCGCGCGCGCTCCGGAGCGAGCGCCAGCAGCCGCTCGAGGCGGTCGGCCGCGAGCCGCGCGTCGCCGTGCACGGCCTCGACGCGGGCGCCGGTCTCCAACGCGAGCGGGTCGTCGGCGTACAGCCCGAGCGCGAGCTCGGCGGCGCGGCGGGCGGCCGCCGGGTCGGTGCCGGCGAGCAGCGCCGCGTGCGCGGCCCGGCCCGCGGCCGCGAGGCTGCGGGCGCGCTCGTGCAGCGGCGTGCCCCGGTACCAGCCGGCCGCCTCGATCGCCTCCACGATGACGAGCAACTCGGCCGGATCCGGCGCCGCCTGCGCGAGCAGTCGATCGAGGTCCTGGAGGCGGGCGCGCGGATCGCGTGCGCGCACGGCCGCGCGCACCCCCTCGCCCGAGCCCTGCGCGATCGTGTCGAGCCAGGGCAGCAGCCCGTCGAGCGGAGTCGCGACGCCGCGGTCGACCACCAGTGCGATCACCCGCTCGCCGCCGGCCTCGAGCAGCGCGCATCCCGAGGGCACCGCATCGGCGAGCTGCAGCGTGCCGTCGCCCGCGCGCGCCGCGACGCGGGTCTCCAGCCGCGCGCCGCGCGCATCGATCGCGATCACCGCGGTCCCGGTCTGCGCCGCGCCGGCGCGCGCCGCTGCGAACGCGACCACCGGCGCGCCGGGCGGCCGGCCGTCCAGCTCGGCGAGCACCAGCCCGGCGCGCGCATCGTGGTGGACGATCGCGCCGACCGGAGCCGGCTGCGCCTGCTCGAGGAAGGCGTCGTCGGGGATCGCGAGCCGCGGGCCCCGCGCGGTGGCGAGCAGTGCGGCGAGCCGATCGGCGACCGGTACGAGCGGGCTCGGGCCGGGGGTCTGCTCCGGCCGGTCGGCGCCGTCGGCCGGCTGCGCCGGCGGCGCGGGTGCGGCCGCCGGCGTGACGTCGGTCGCCGGCTCCGCCCGCGGGCTTGCGCGGGTCTCCGCATCGCTCTCGCGACCGCGGTTCGACGCGACGACGGCGATCACCGCGACCGCTCCGACCAGGCCGAGCGCGGCGAGCCGACCGCGGCGCAGCGCGCGGCCGCCGAGCCGGGCGCCGCACGCCGGGCAGGGCCCGCTCAGTGCGTCGACGGTCGTCCAGCAATGCGGGCAGCGTGGCATGGGGTCGCCGGTTCCAGCGCGGGCGCCGCGGTGCGGCGCTCGCGGTGCGGACGTCGCGCCGCGCGACGGCGCGCGCAGGGACCGCACCGCCCCTGTTCGTACCGCCTGCCCCGGTCCGCTGTCGAGCCGTCTCCGGCTGCGGCGGTGCGCGCGGCCTCCGGGTTATGCTCGCCCGCGCGTGCGTCGCCGGGGCGGCGCGCGCCGGGCGGCCGCGCAGCGCGGCGCGGTCCCGCGATTCCCCGCCCGGTCGTCCGATGGTCGCCACGCAACCGCCGCCGAGCCCGCACCCTGCCGTCCTCGCGATCGCCCTGTCGCTGCTCGCCGCGGGTTGCGGCGGCCGGCACGCGGAGGCCGCGCTCGAGCTCGGCTTCGCGGTGCCCGCCGATCTGCGCGAGCTTCGCGTCCACGTGCCGTCGGGCAGCCTGACCTTCGAGGCGAGCGACGAGGCCCGCATCGCGATCGAAGGCCGCACGCGCCGTTGGAGCGCGACCGACGAGCTCCAGCAGGAGCTCGCGACGGTGCCGTTCGCGCCGAGTCTGGAGCCGGTCGAGGGTGAGGCCGGCGCCTATGCGCTCCGCTTCCCGGACCTGCCCGAGAGGCTCGATCCGAAGCGCGCGGCGTTGATCGTCAAGGCCAGCGTGCGCGTCCCGGCGGGGATCTCGCTGTCCGTCGACACCACGCGCGGCGACCTCGCGGTGGTCGGGCAGCGCGGCGCAGTACGGCTGCGCACCGGCAGCGGCTCGCTGCTCGTCAAGCGCGTCACCGGGGCCGTCGACGTCGAGACCGGGCACGGTGCGGTGGTCGTCGTCGAGCAGCGCGGCGATCTGCGCGCGGTCACCGGTGGCGAGACGCTGCTCGCCTACATCGAGGAGCTCGGTCCGCACGGTGCGACGCTGGCGACGCAGAGCCCGTCGATGATCGTCCACCTGCCGCCGCACGCCGCGTTCACGCTCGACGCGCGGGTGCTGCGCAGCAACGAGGGCAAGATCGGCGTGCGGACGGCCTACGGCGTGCCGGTCGAGCGCGACGGGCGCGGCCATCGCGCGCGGGGCGACGTCCACGGCGGGGGGCCGCTCGTCGACCTCGAGGTCGGCCGTGGCTACCTGTCGGTCGTCCCGCTGCCGACTCGCTGATCGGCACAGCGAATTGCCATTCGGCAGGAGACGTGCTGGATGCGTCCAGAAATCTGTTCCACTTTTTCGGTACAGATCGGCTGCATCGATCGTCTGGGGGTTGCCTCCCCGAGATCACCCCAGCAGACTCGCTCGTGGAGAAAATCCCCGGTCCCGCTCGCTACAGGTTCAAGTGCGGTGCGAGGCGTGCCCCCGTCGCGCAACCGTGAGAGAGCACTGAGAGATTCGAATGTCCATCGGGAAACGCCTGCTCGTCTTCTCGCCCCACGATCCGAAGGCGACCAATCTGATCGCGCGCACAGCCGACTGGGGCTGTCTCGTCACGACCTGTGAGACGATCGACGAGCTCCGCGGCCGCCTCGAGGGTGGCCGCTTCGACATGGTGCTGCTCGAGGACTCCGTCGCCGCCAAGCGGCTGTGCGCGGAGTCGGACCCGACCGGCGAGATCCTGTCCACGCCGCTCGCGGAGGTCGAGAAGCGCCACATCCTGCGCGTGCTGTCGTCGACGGGCGGCAACAAGACGCGCGCGGCCAAGATCCTCGGCATCGACACGAAGACCCTCTACAACAAGCTGAAGGCCTACGGTGCCGCTGCGCAGGCAGCCCGTCGCCGCACGCAGGCCGAATCGCTGCCCGAGCGCAGCTACGCGCGCGGATTGTGAGCGCGCACCGCGCAATGAGCGCGGGATGGTCGCGGTCGCGAGACCGCAGGGGGAGGAAACGGCAAGTGAGCCGCAGCGGCGCTGCAGGCAAAGGATCGAAGTCGGCGAATCGGAGCCGCCGCGGCTCACTGCCTGAGGTGTGTCCACGTTCCCTGGACGTCCCCTCGAGCTGCGTGCTGCATCGTCCTGTCCGCGCGCGGACTTGCGGGTCGATCCAGGTGCCGGCGGCGCGGTGAACGCGAGCGGCGCTGACATCGGCGTCGCGGTGCCGTCCCGATTCGGAACGCGGTGCGCGTCGTGCCGACCGCGAGCCGGGCATCGATCCGATGCGCGCGATGCGCGGTGATGCCGGTGTATCGTCGCGGTCACCTGCACATGCGCCAGAGCGGTTCGACCCCCGATCTCCCGCCACTGCGAGCGCCGTTCGACGAGCTCCTCGCGGCCTGCGCCGTGCCGCTCGGGCTGCTGCGCGACGGCGCCGAGCTGCTGCCCGTGAACGCGGCGATGGTGCACTGGCTCGAGCGGCTCGGTGCGCGCGGGGGCCCGACCGCCTGGGCGGCATTGCCGTGGCGCGACCGCCGGGCGCCGGAGCCGACGGCGGGCGTGCAGCACGCTCTGCTCGACGGCTCGGACGGCGCGGTGTTCGTGCGCCTCACCGCGGTGCCGGTCCGCGACGGGCTGCTGGTCACCGTCGATGAGGCGGACGGCCGGGCCGCGGAGCGACTGGAGGCCGCGCGGGTGTGTGCGATCCGTCCGCTCGTGCCGGCGCTCGTCCACGAGCTCAACAACGTGTTGCACGTCACGACCGCGGTCGCCGAGCAGCTCCGCGAGTTCGGCGGACTGGACGCGAAACGGCTCTCCGACCGGACGCACAGCCTGGTGCGGCGCACCGCGCGGGCGCTGCGCGTCGTGCGGTCGTTCGCGGTCCGGCGGCGGGCTGCATTGCCGGTCGTCACGGTCGGCGCGCTGCTGCAGGAATCGACCGACCTGCATCGCGCAGTGTGCGCGGACGAGGACGTCGAATGGCGGTCGGACAGCGAGCTGGACGACGGCGCGGCCGTGCGCGTCGAGCCGAGCGAGCTGCTCGCCGCACACTCGCAGCTCGCGCTGCACGCGATCGCGACGCTCGGGACCGCGCCGCGCGAGCTGCGGGTGCGGGCGGTGCGCCGCGGCGCGCACCTCGGTCTGCAGGTCGAGGCGCGCGGCGACGGCGCCAGCGACCAAGGCCTGCGTCGCCTCGCGACGGAGCCGGCGCTCGGGCTCGGCACGCGCGAGCTGCCGGGCTTCACCGCCGACCCCGACGTGTTCTCGCTCGCGCGCCTCGCCGTCGTGCTGTGCGGCGGGGTGGTCGACGTCGAAGCGGGCGGCGACGGCGTGCGCCGCATGTTCGTCGGTGCGTTGCCCGTGCCGGAGGCCGGCCGATGACGGCGCGCCCGCTGCGGCTGCGAATGCGGGGCGTCCGCAAGGCGTTCGCCGGCGTGCCGGCATTGCTCGACGCCGACCTCGACGTGCACGGTGGCGAGGTCGTCGCATTGATCGGTGAGAACGGGGCAGGCAAGTCGACCCTGATGGCGATCCTCGCGGGAGCCGTCCGCGCCGACGCGGGATCGGTCGAGGTGGACGGACTCCCGCACGCTCCGGGCGGACCGCGCGCGGCGCTCGACCGCGGCGTGCACCTGGTCCACCAGGAGCTGCAGCTCGTCGACGACCTGTCGATCGCCGACAACGTGTTCCTCGGCCGCGAGCCGCAGCGCGGATTCGCGCGACGCGACCGACAGCTCGCCGAGGCGCGCACCCGTGAGCTGCTCGCTCCGCTCGGCGTGGCGCGTCATCCGGGCACCGCCGTGCGACGGCTCGCGCTGGCCGAACGCCAGCTCGTCGAGATCGCGCGCGGCCTCGCGTTCGACGCCGGGGTCGTCGCACTCGACGAGCCGACTGCCGCGCTGACCGACGCCGAGGCGGCGCGGCTGTTCGACTACGTCGTGCCCGAGCTGCGGCGGCGCGGCGCGGCGATCGTCTGGATCAGCCACCGGCTCGAGGAGATCGAGCGCATCGCCGAGCGCGTGTTCGTGCTGCGCGACGGGCGCACGGTCGCCCGCGGTCCGGTCGCGGCGTTCGACCGCCGCGCGCTGGTCGCGGCGATGGTCGGCCGCGACGTCGATGAGGCGCGCCCGCATCCGTCCGCGCCGCCGCGGGATCCCGCGCGGCCGCCCGCGCTCGCGGTGACCGGGCTCGCCGACGGACAGCGCTGCCGCGGCGTCACCCTCGAGCTCGCGGAGGGGGAGCTGCTCGGCGCGTTCGGACTCGCCGGTAGCGGCCGCACCGAGCTGGCGCTCGCGCTGCTCGGCGTGCGGCGGCCGACCGCCGGGTGCGTCGCCGTCCGCGGCGTGCCGTTCGCGCCGCGCGATCCGGCGCGCGCGCTGGCCGCGGGGATCGCCTACCTGACCGAGGACCGCAAGGCCGCCGGCATCGTTCCCGATCGGCCGGTCGGCGAGAACATCACGCTGGCTGCGCTGCCTCGACTCGCGACGCGCGGGGTCCTGCGCGGTGTGCTGCGCCGGGCGGCGGAGCGCGCGGTCGTCGAGGCGTCCTGGCGCGAGCTCGGCATCCGTGCGCGCAACCCGGCGCAGCCGATCCGCACGCTGTCCGGCGGCAATCAGCAGAAGGCATTGATCGCGCGATTGTTGGCGACGCGGGCGCCGGTGCTGATCCTCGACGAGCCGACGCGCGGCGTCGACGTCGGTGCGAAGGCCGAGATCCACGACCTGCTGCACGCGCTGCGCGCGCGCGGCCACTCGATCCTGGTGATCAGCAGCGATCTGCCGGAGCTCCTGGCGATCGCCGACCGCGTCGTCGTGTTCCGCGACGGGCGCGTCGCCGGCGCCGTCGAGCGAGCCCGCTTCTCGCCCGCGTTGGTCATGGAGCTCGCGGCGCTCGGGGAGGCTGCGCATGGATGACGCCGCCGCCCTGCGCCGGTGTGCGTTCACGGTGCGCGGTCGCGTGCAGGGCGTCGCGTTCCGCGCGAGTGCAGCGCGCGAGGCGGTGCGCCTCGGCGTGACCGGCTTCGTCGGCAACGAGTGGGACGGCAGCGTGCGCGGCGAGGCGCAGGGTCCCGAGGACGCGTTGGATCGCTTCGTGGTGTGGCTCCATGCCGGCCCGCCGTGGGCGCGCGTCGACGACGTCGAGGTCCACGAGGCGGCGGTCCGGCCCGCCGAGGATCGCTTCGTCGTCCTCCGTTGACCGCCCGCACCGCGAGGCTCTCGCGGTGGGGGTCAGGCGTCGCTCGAAGTGCCCGCCACCGCGCGAATGGCGCTCTGCAGGCGTCGGCGCTGCTCCACGTCGAACCCGCGTCCGCCGAAGCGGCACTCCTGGTAGGCCGCGAACGCGTCCGCGACCGTGTCGCGCCACGGTGCGTGCCCGGGCAGCCGCCGTTCGAACCGCTCGAGCGTCTCGCCGGGCGCGCGCGACACGCCGCTGCGGTCGAGCGTCTGCAGCAGCGCCTCCAACAGCCGCCGCGCCCCGCGCTGCTCGCGGGTTGCGGCGTGCGCACCCTGGAAGCCGGCACCGCGGTCGCCGCGGCGCAGCCACAGCGCGCCGAGCGCGGCGGCAGCGAGCAGCGCCCACACCCAGGCGTGCCGCAGCGGCTCGGCGAACAGCGCGAGCGGCGAGCGCCGTCCGTTCGGTCCGTCGGCGCGGCTCTCCGCCGCGTCGTCGGTACCGGCTGCGGTGTCGCCGCCCTCTGGCCACAGTCGGTGCGCGCGCGCTGCGGGTGGCGTCGGATCCACGACCACCCAGCCCTGGTTCTGTAGCGGCAGCTCGACCCAGGCGTGCGCGTGCTGGGATCCGAACAGGCGCGCATTGCGGTCGTCGGGGTCGCGCTCACCGCCGTACAGGCCGGTGCCGATCCGTGCCGGCACGCCGAACATGCGCAATGCGAGGGCCGTGACCGACGCGAAATGCATGCAGAACCCCCGCCGATTGCCGTCGAGGAAGTTCAGCAGCGTCGGTCCGTACGGACCCTGCGGTCCGCCCAGGTCGTAGGTGCAGCGTTCGCCCAGCACATCGCCGATCGCGTGCGCGATCTCGATCGGCGTCGTCGCCCGCCGCACGCGCGGGTCGTCGAGCAGCAGCTCACGGATCCGCTGTCGCAACGGGCCCAGGTCCGCCGGCAGGGTCAGGAGCCCGACGCCGCCGACCGCCGGCAACTCGCCGTCCTCGACGTAGTGCTTGTGCTGGTGCCGGGCGCGGTAGCTGCGGCCGTGGAGCGGGACCTCCGCGAACCTGAAGCTCTCGGTCGCGCGGTCGCCCACCATGCCGCTCGCCCCCGTGATCGCGAACGTGCCGGGCGGCAGGAACGTGAAGTCCTCGGTCGGGTCGAGCAGCTCGATGTCGATCTCCTGCTGCATCAGGCCTTCGATCGGCAGCGACAGCACCCACTCGTCGGCCGGAGCAGGCCGCAGCGCGACCGGCCGGCGCCGCCAGCGCTCGATGCCAGGCTCGTCGAAGTGCGCGCAGCGCAGGTAGAGGTCGGAGATCACCGGCCGGCCGTTCGCGTTGACGACGCGCAGCAGCCGCTGCGCGCGCAGGTTGACGAGCCGTCCGCCGGTCGAGTCGAGGTCGAAGTCGTCGCTGACCCCGACGCTCGGGACCGGACGGGCCGCGCCGAGCCGCGAGCGCGGGTCGCGATCGGGCTCCGGGAGGAGGCGCAGCGCCTGGAACACCAGCACGCTGGTCAGCATCGTCGCCAGCGTGGTGACGGTGATCGCGCGGAGCCGCGCCGCACGGCCGGGCGGGCGGCCCCGCCACGACGCCTGCTCCTCGAACGCGTTGGCGGTCGTGTCGGCGAACAGCGCGAGGACCCCGCTCGCGAGGAACGCGACGACCAGCGCGCTTGGTGGCTCGCCGAGGATCGCACCGATCAGGAAGACGCAGAACGCGAGGAACAGCGCGCGCAGCCCGTCGAGCGGCTCGGGGCGCACGGTGAACCAGGTCAGCGGAGGGATCAGCGTGCAGCCGATGGCCGGCAGCGCCTCGAGCGGCTCCCAGGCCGCCTGCGCGGCGACGACGGCACCGATCTGCACGCTGCCCGCGACCGCCAACCGATCGAACGCGGCCAGCCCGGTCCGCTCGGTCAGCACGTGCAGCAGCAGCGCCGGGACGACGAACACCGCGAGCCAGGTCAGTGGGAACGCGGCCGTCGGCAGAGCGACGAGCGCGAGCCCGGTGGTCGCGGCGACCAGCGCGCGGCGCGCGCGCGTCGGGCCAGGGCTCACGACGCCTCCTCCCGGAGCACCAGGACATCGGTGCGCCGCTGGGCCCCCTCGTCGACGAAGCCGCCGGCCGGCACCCACAGCGTGAGCCCGTCGTCCGGGAGCAGCGCGCGCTCGTCGTCGTGCAGAGTGCGGAACGGGCAGCTGCGGGCCGCCGCGAGGTAGTCGAGGAACGCCGTCGAGCTGTTGCGGTCGGTGACCGCGAACGAGTGCGTCTGCTCGGCGTCGATCGCGAGGCAGCGCAGCTGGGTGCCCTGTGCGAGCGCCAGGTCGACGGCCGCGGCCGCGCGGCCGAGGTGCGGGTCGAGGTCGCGGCGGCCGTATTGCGTCGGCATGCCGCGCGGCCGCCGCAGATCGAGGACGAGCGTCGCGTCGGCGATCGGCCCGCCGCGCAGCACGCGGCGCACCAGGACGCCGAGTGCCGCCGAGCGCCGCGCCTGCACCAGCCGCGCGTCCTCGCCGTAGCGGTACTCGCGCAGGCTGTGGAACTCGCTCGCCTGGTCGCGCCGGCCCTCGTCGAACCGCGGCCGCGCTTCCGTCCACGCCGATGCCGCGTACGGCGACAGCGGCACGCGGGCCGGCTCGGTGACGAGCCGCGCGCGCACGCTCTGCTCGAGCCGCCAGGCCAGGAAGCCGAGCGGGAATTCCGTCCGCGCCGAGAAGCGGCGCTCGGCCGCGATCCCACGCCGGTTGCTTCGCGCCGCGACGCGGCACGGCTGGGCGGTGCCGCCGGCCAGGTACGGGATATGGATGCCACCCGCGCTGTGGATGTGCGTCGCCGGCTCGCGCAGCAGCAGGTCTCGGAGTGGGTGGCGCGCGAGGTTGCGGATCGACAGTGCTTCGAGGAACGCCGCGCGCGCGTGCGTGCGGCGCTGGGCGACCGTCAACTCGACGCGCGGCCTGCGCAGTAGCTTCACCGCGACGTCGATCAGCAGCGGTGCCGCGATCAGGCTCGCGGCGAGCCGGGCGTTGTCGTCGCCGGTCAGGAACGCCGCGCCGGCCGTCAGGTGCAGCAGCACGAGCGCGATCCGCCCACGCGGCGTCAGCTCGAGCTTCGTGTCCATCGGTCCGGTCTGCATCGCAGCGCCGTGGGTTCCAGGGCGGTGGCTACCAGGGCAGTAGGTTCCAGGTCAGTGGCGCCCGTCAGACCGGGGCGGGCACGCCGTGCACGAGCTCGGTCAGCAGTGCGAGCGCGGCGTCCGAGCCGCCGGTCTGCATCGCGATGCGGTGCGCGAGCACCGGGATCGCGAGCCGTTGCACGTCGTCGGGTACGACGTAGTCGCGGCCCATCAGCCACGCGTGCGCGCGGCTCGCGCGGTGCAGGAACTGCGCACCGCGGGAGCTGACCCCCGCCGCGACCTCGGCCGACTCGCGGGTGCGCCGGCACAGCTCGACGAGGTAGCGCAGCAGGTCGTCCTGCAGCCGCACGGCGTCGACGGCGCGGCGCGCGGCCAGGATCGCGGAGGCGTCCGCCACCGGGGTCAGCGTGTCGAGCGCGGCGTGGCCGTCCTCGCGCGCGACGATCGACAGCTCGTCGCCGAGGTCCGGGTAGCCGATCGCGATCCGCATCAGGAAGCGGTCGAGCTGGCTGTCCGGTAGCGGGTAGGTCCCGGCGCTGCCGGCGGTCGGGTTCTGCGTCGCGACCACGAAGAACGGGTCGGGCAGGCGGTGGGTGGTCCGGTCGATCGTCACCGAACGCTCCGCCATGCATTCGAGCAGCGCAGACTGGGTGCGCGGCGGCGTCCGGTTCAGCTCGTCGGCGACCAGCACGGACGTGAACACCGGCCCGGGCTGGAAGCGCAGCTCGCCGGCGCCGGGCTGGTAGATCTGCGAGCCGATCACGTCGACCGGCAGCAGGTCGGCAGTGCACTGCAGCCGCTGGTACGGCAGGTCGAGCGAGCGCGCGATCGCGCGCGCGAGCAGCGTCTTGCCGACGCCCGGCCGGTCCTCGATCAGCAGGTGCCCACCGGCGAGCAGCGTGGTGACGGCCAGCTCGATCGCCTCCGGCTTGCCGAGCAGTACACGGCCGACGCAGGCGGAGATCCGGGCTCCGAGGGGATCGCTCATGGGGGGGTCGTCGGGGCGTCGGCTGCGGGCGTCAGGGGCGCGGGCGGGCGCGCTGGCGCCGGTGGCCCGGCGCGGCCGGACCGGGGTGCGAGCCGGGCGGGCGCGCGGCCCGGTTTCCGTTGTAGCCGCCGCCGGCCCGGGCGGGAACCCGAGCGGGGCGCCGGGGAGGGTGACAGCACGCCGGGCGCCGGGTACGCCGGAGCCATGCGCACCGCGTTGCTGCTGGCGACGCTGATCGTCGCCGCGCGGCCCACCGCGCAGATCGCGTCGGGCCACCTCGTCGTCCTCGCGGCGACCCCGGCCGGCGGCTCGGCCCTGTTCGACGTCGACCCTGGCTCCGGTGCGGTGCGCGCGCTGCCCGGCTTCTCGGTCGACGCGCTGCCGCCGCAGGCCTGTGTCTTCGATCCGGTCGGCCGGCACGCGCTGGTCGCGGTCGGGACCGGCGCGGGGTCGCTGCTGGTGCGCGTCGATCCGGCGGGCTCGTTCGAGCGCATCCTGGCGACGCTGCCCGACCCGGTGCTCGGACTAGAGCTCGACTCCGACGCGGACCTCTACGTGTTGACGGGGGGAGCGAACGGCGCGTTCTGGGTGGTGCCGCGCAACGGCGGCGCAGCCGAGCACCGGATGGCGCTGCCGTACGCGACCGCGGTCGGGATGCCGCAGCGCTTCGCGATCGCGTGGGTCGCGCAGGCGTCGCCGGGCGCCACCGCACCGGCGGTGACGTTCGTCGATCCGCGCCTCGGCACCGTGCTGGTGCCGCCGATCGCGCTGCCCGGACTCGCCGGCCGTCGCCTGACCGGCATCGCGGACCTCCCCACCGGTGCGCCGCGCGAGGCGCTCGTCGACGACCGCGGCGACGTCCACCTGCTCGAGTTCGGCGCGACGCTGACCACGCTCGCGGTGACCCCGCCGCTGTCGCCCGGCGCGACCGCGGCACTGCGGATCGACTCCGGCACGTCGCTCGACGCGATCGTGCTCGGCGATGCGCGCCAGCCGTTCGTGCACCGCGTGCCGGTGTTCGGCGCGCCGCCGGTCGCGACGCGGCTCGCCGGACCGATCCCCGGCGCGCCGGTGGCCTTCGCCGTCGTGGACAGCGCCGAGGGCGGGTCGTTCGGCGCGGATTGCGGCGGCGCATTCGGGGCCAAGTCGTTCGTCGCGCTGCCGGGCACCGTCGGCTTCCTCGAATGCCGCCGCGCGCCCCCGCTCGCCGCGGCCTGGGCCGTGTTCGGCGTCAGCGAGCAGCGCACCGCGCAGGGGCCGTGGCTGCCGGCCGCATTGCCGGGCGGCTGCGATCTGCTGGTGTCGCCGGACGTCGTCGTGGCGATCGTCACGCCGGCGACCGGCATCGCGCGGGTGCAGTTCCCGGTTCCCGCGGCGGTGCCGCGAGGCCTCGCCGTGTTCGCGCAGTGGCTGTTCCCGGGCGCCGGCGCGATCGGGTCGTCGGTCGCGCTCGCGCAGCAATGGGAGCCGTGAGCTCGCTCACTCGACCGCGAGCTCGGCCCAGTACGCGGGATGATCGGACGCCGGGCCGTCGATGCGGCCGCCCGCGAGCACGCGCAGGCCGCGCGTCAGGATCCAGTCCACGCGCTCGGTGTGGTCGGCGGGGCCGAGCGTCGTGGCGATCGCGTCGGTCGCGTCACCGCGGTCGAGCAGCGCCCGCAGCGCGGGATGATCGGGTCGCGCATTGAGGTCGGCGAGCAGGATCGCGCGGGGCGTGGTGACGAAGCGCTCGAGCACCGTCGCGAGCTGGACGTCGCGCTCCGGGCGGCGTGTCACGTGGGTGACGAAGACGTCGATGCCGGGTCGCCGGTCGCCGAGTTGCAGCCGAGCGAGGCTGCGGTAGCCGCCGGTCGAGCGCGGCAGCAGCGGCTCGACGCGCCAGTCGGCGATCGGCCAGCGGGTCAGCAGTCCATTGCCGCGGTGCGCGGCACCGAAGCGACGCTCGGTCGGCAGCAGCAGCCAGCCGAGGCCGAGCCGGGCAGCCAGCGCCGCGACCTGCGGCGCGGCCGGTGGCACGAGTCGCCGGCGGACCTCCTGCAGGCCGATCAGGTCCAGGCCCTGCAGCACCGCGGCGGTGCGCGCGAGATTGCGGACGCCGTCGGTCCCCTTGCCACCGTGGATGTTGAAGGTGCCGACGCGCAGGCGGGCCGCGCCCGCGCCACTCTGCAGGTCTCCGGGTCGGTCTCCGGGTCGGGCTCCGCGCGCACCGTGGCCCGCGAGTGTCCGGGTCGGTCGGCGGCGCGCCGCACCGAGCACGGCCGCGGCGAGACCGGCGGCAGCGGCGAGTTGCAGCGCGGCGCTCATCCGTCGAAGGAGTAGCCGAAGGTCTCGATGTCCTCGCGCCAATGGCGGGCGACGAGGTCGCGGTCCTCGGACGCGTAATAGTTGCGGTAGTCCGCGTGCGGGTGGCGATTCTCCTCCGGCCACGCCGGCGGACGGGGCAGTCCGAGCCGGTCGCACACGAACGCGAGGTCCGCGGCCAGCGTCTCGAAGCGGCCGACGAAGTCGACGCCGATCGCACCGCTGCCGTCGATCAGCAGCGAGCGCTGCGTGGCGAGCCCCCGTGGTGCGTCGGCGCGCAGATAGCGAGCGAAGCTGCCGAGCCGGGACGTCCGGGCGTGCCGCCGGGCGGTCGGGTCACGGAGCTGGGCATTGTAGTCGGATACCAGCCGGTCCCACGGATTGCGGACGAAGCCGAACTTGAACGCATTGTGGAACATTTCGGCCGGCAGCCGCCGCTCGGCGGTCCGCAGCGGCGCATGCTTCGGGAAGCGATAGCGCCGCCAGTCGCGCGGCAGACCCACCGCGCGCAGCAGTGACGCCAGACCGGCCGGGGGCCGCTCGATCGCATGGGCGCGCAGCAGGCGGACGACGGTCGAGCCAGCCGTCTTCGGCACGTGCACGAACACGAAGCGGTGCGAGTCCGAGATCAGCATGGCGGCGCGGCGACCGCGACGCGGCGCAGCAGCGCGTCGCCGAGGCGCTCGGCGGCGTGCGGCGCGTGCCGGAAGAACAGCGATGGCTCGACGAGCTCCAGCTCGTTGAGGACGAGCGCACCGGCGTCGTCGCGCAGGAAGTCGACGCGCCCGTACAGCAGGGCCGCCGGCCCCGGCAGGCCGAGGTGGCGCGCCGCGAGCTCGAGGGCGTGCGCGGCGAGGTCGAGCTCGGCGGGTGCGAACGGGAACGGCTCGTCGCGCGCGCCGAAGTCGTCCTGCACGCGGTAGTCGCCGGGTGGCGGGATCTTGCGCACGGTGTGCGTGAAGGTGCCGTCGATCCAGATCGCCGACAGCTCGCCGCTCGCCTCGACGCTGTGCAGGTAGCGCTGCAGGATCAGGTCCTCGTGCGGCAGCAGCCGATCGACGTGCGCCTGGGCTGCCGCGAGGCCGTCGGCATCGGCGCGGAACCGCAGCGTCTCGCGCGCGGTGGCGCCGATCATCGGCTTGAGGAAGCCGTGCGCGAAGCCGCGCTCCGCACACAGCGCCGCGATGTCGACCGCCGTGCCGCGCGCGAGCCACACCGTCGGCGCCAGCGGCATGCCGAGCGCCTGCAGGTCGCGCAGATACGACTTGTGGGTGTTCCACAGCACGACCTCGCGCGGGTTGAACAGCCGCGTGCTCCGCGCCGCGCGCTCGATCCAAGCGACGAACTTGCCGAGGCGCTCCTGGTAGTCCCAGGTGGTCCGCAACAGGCAGGCGTCGAACCGCGCCCAGTCGATCGCCGGGTCGTCCCAGGCCGGCCGATGCAGCTCGACACCGCATCGCACGAGATGCTCGTGCAGCGGCCGATCGTCGACCTCCCAGTCCGGCAGCCCCCGACACGTCACCAGCGCGATCCGCATGCTCGTCCCCCGACGATACTCGCTGACTTCACATCCGTACCGCGTACGATTTTTACACTTGCGGCGCCGGGGGGCGTCGCGGGGAATGGCCGCGGCCCTCGGCTCCGTCCGGATGGTGACGGAGCCGTGCGCGGGTGGCCCACCATGTGGCGCATCCACCGCTACTTCCTGCGCGAGATCGCGACCAACACGACGCTCGCGTTCTCGATCCTGTTCGGGATCGTGCTGCTCGCGTCGGTGTCGCGCGGCATCAAGCGTGCGGAGGGCTTCACGGCGCTCCTGGCCGCGAAGATCACGCTGTTCTGGACGGCCGACGCGCTGCCGCAGCTGCTGCCGATGTCGATGCTGTTCGCGACCGTCCTGACGTTCGCGCGCGCGAGCGAGGACCGCGAGCTCGTCGCGATGCGCAGCGCCGGCGTCCGTGCGACGGTCCCTCTCGCCGCAGCGACGCTCGCGGGCGTCGCCGTCGCGCTGGTCAGCTGCTTCTTGCTGCACTGGGTCGTGCCGCGCATGCACTACCTGAAGCACCACGCGGTCGCGGCGGGTCTGCGGACCGTGCTCACGGAGACGGGGATGCTCGGCGACCGCGTGCGATTCGAGGGTGTCGTCATGTGCTGGGACCGGCGGCTGCCTGACGGCAGCTGGGAGGGCGTGCAGATCCTCGTGTCGCGCGATCGCGAGGAGCTCGGCCCGATCGAGCCTGGGCTGCTGCTCGCCGACCGCGCCTGGGTGGAACTCGACCAGGACCGTCTCGGGCTCGTGCTCGAGAACGCCCGCGACGTCGCCCAGCGCTACCTGCTGCCGCGCGAGCTGCGGATCACGGTCGACGTCCGTGCGATGTCCGAGGTCCGCCGCCGCGACGAGGGCGACCTCGATCTGACCAGTCCCGAGCTGCTCGCCGAGGTCTACCGCGGCGTGTCGCCCGACGCGTCGCGCGCGTTGTACACCTGCCAGCGCCGAACCTGCTTCGCATTGCTGCCGCTGCTGCTCGCACCGATCGGCTTCTGTCTCGGTGCGATGTCGCGCGGCCGCGGCCGCGTGCTGGCGATGGTGTTCGCGCTCGCGCCGATCGCCGTGTTCTTCGCGGGCGACGTGCTCGGCTCGAAGCTCGCTCGCGCGACCAGCGAGCCGCTATGCGCCTGGACGCCGGCGCTCGCACTGCTGCTGGTCGCCGTTCCGCTGTGCTGGCGGCAGCTCGATCGCTGAGCGCCGGTGCTCAGCGCGCCTCGGTCCCCGGCGCCGTCCGTCGCTCCGCGCCCGCGATGCGGTCGACGAGCTGCGCGGCCGCGAGAGCGACCAGGAGGCTCACCATGACGTCCGCCGGGTAATGTCCGCGGTCCTTGACGCGGCAGATCGAGGTGCCGAGCGCCAGCGGCAGCACGACCGGGAGCGTCGTCGGACGCAGCCGGGCGATGGCGACGGCCGCTCCCCACGACACGGCTGCGTGCTCGCTCGGGCAGCAGAAGCTCGTCCCGTCGAAGGGGTGCGTGCCGAATCCCATCCATTGCCAGCCGACGTACGGCAGGTCGTCCGGGATGTCCGGACGGCGGATCACGATCTTCAGGATCGCGGCGAGCAAGCCGGACAGCGTGGCCGAGCCGAGGATGACCGCCGCAGCGGCGCGCGTGCTTCGTGCCGTGGGGGAGCGCCAGGTCCATGCGACCATCGCCGCCCCAGCGGCGATCCAGGTCGGCAGGTAGCCGAGCGACCTGAGCATCATGTGCAGGTCGCCGAGCCGGCCCTTCGGCCGCGGTAATTGCGCAATGATCTCCGGCTCGAATGCGAACGCCACCAGCGTGGCTGCGGCTGCGGCGATCCACATCCAGGGTCGAACCGGGACGGGACGATCGATGTCTACCGCGCTCATGGAGAGTACGCCTCCAGGCGCGCGACCAGCAGCGGGCGCGGCCTGCCGCGCTGCATGACGATGCCCAGGTCCCTGATCTCCGCGAGCTCGAACGCCTTCCGCCACGTCGCGGCGTCGACGCCGACCAGCACGACGAGTCTGCCGATCAACGCGGGGTCCGGCAGGCGCGTACCAGGGAAGTCGTCGTACGCGCTGCCGCGGCCGACGAGCTGTTTCGATGCGCAGCGGACGATCGGGTGGTCCGGCAGGTAGAAGCCGAGCAGACCGCAGCGATCGTAGTAGTTGCAGATGATCGGCGCCGTTGCGCCCTCCGGTCCGATCGCCTCCACCACGCGGTCGCGCACCTCGAGCGCGAAGCGGCGGTGACCCGACACGCGATGGGCGGCGCTGCTCCAGTCACGTCCGAACGAGCGGCCGAGCCCCTCGATCCCGCGCACGATCGGCATCGCGAACAGGATCAACGTGAGTGTCACCGCGCCACGGATCAGGATGGTCGCGCGCAGCCAGCGGTGCCGGTCGGCATCCGCGCTGACGACCAGCCAATGAGCGGCCGGCGCGACGAGCGGTCCGTACGCCCCGATCGCCCAATTGCCCTCGACCTTCGTGCGGAACGATACCGCGAGGTAGAAGACCAGCAGCGGCAGCGCGCTCCACAGGCAGAGGCGGTGTGCACCGAGCCGCTCGCGGCGGCTGCGGCGCACGCCGGCGATCATGGCGACCGCGACGAACGGTCCCGCGGCTCCGAGGACGATGCCGACGTATTCGAGCGTCCACAGCGGGCTCCAGCCGGTCCACGCCTTGGTGCTCGCGCCGTCCATCGACACGCTCAGATGCCCGAGCAGGTGGCGCACGGTCGCCCAGTCGTGCATCGCGTTCCAGGTGAGCACGATGCCGGGGCCGATCGCGAAGGTGATCGCCGCCGCCACCAGCCCGAGCCGTCCGCCGGGTGCCGCGCACAGTGCGCGGCGATCCGGCCACAGCCCGATGGCGAGCCCGAGCGCCGCGAGCAGTGCCGTGTACTTGGCGAGGAACGCGAACGCGAGCGCGCCGCCGAGCACGGTGAGCACCGCGCCGGTCGGCCGCCCGTCGAGTGCACGCTGCCGCGCCGACACCGCTGCCGCGGTCGCGAGCGTCCAGCCGGCGATCATCGGCATGTCGATGGTCATCACCGAGCCCGCGGCCTGGAACGCGGCGACGCACTGGAACACGAGGGCCGCGAGCACCGCGACGCGCCGATCCCCGCGCGCGACGAGCGCGCCGAGCCAGCCGGCCGCGACGGTCCCGGCCGCGCCACACACCCAGGTGCCGAGCCGGACGCCCGCCTCGTCGACCCCGAGCAGCCGGCAGCCGGCGTGGATCAGCCACGCCACGGCCGGTCCCTTCGTGTGGTAGGAGAGCTGCAGGTTGCGCGACCAGTCCCAGTAGTGCGCCTCGTCGCCGGCGAGCTCGAACGGGAACAGGAGCCCGTGCAGCAGCGCGCGCAGCGCCAGCACGGCCGCCGCGATGGCGAGCGTCGGGGCGAGCCAGCCGTGTCGGGTCGCGGTCCGGTCGAAGGGCGTGGGGGAGGGCATGTGCGCGAGTGCAGAGGATCCAGGCTCGGGAGCGGTCCGCAGCGGGCTAGTCGGGTTTTTTGTCGAGCGGTCCGGGCGGCCGCGACGCCGGATCCCGCTCATCCCGATGGCCGCATCCGGCCGATGAGATGGGCGCATGTCGATCGTCGCACTCGGCCTCGCCGCCCTGCTCTGCGCCCCGGGCGACCCGCCGCCGGCGCTGTCGGTCGCGACCGGCGTCGTCGACGGCGGTCGGATCCGGCTCGCGGCGCTCGGCCTCGGCGACGGCGGCATGCAGCCGGTGCCGGGCGCCGCCGCGGCGGCCGCTGCCGACGGCCACCGCACCCCGGGCGGCGCGCTGCTGCGGGTCCGGCAGGCGGTCGGGCTGCGGATCGACCTGCCGTCCGGCGCCGGGGTCGTCGTCGACGACCGCGGCCGGCTGCACCTGCGCGACGGCTCCGTCACGCTGCCGGTCCGCAGCGGAGTGCGGCTGTGGCTGACCGACGGCAGCTGCGTCGAGCTGATCCCCGACCCGGTCGCCGGTCAGCCACCGCAGCGCGTCGCGGTCTTCGACGCGGTCGACCGGCCGGCCGTCGTGCTCTGGCGGACGCGCCGCGGGGCGCGGCTCGGCCCGCGCGACCTGCGGCTCGCGCGCGATCTCGTCGTGCTCGGCGACGGCAGCGCCGTGTTCCGCGCGGTCACGCTCGGCCCGGTGCTGGTGCTCGACCGCGAGCTGTGTCCGCGCGCGCTCGAGGCCGAGACCCCGCGCTGCGCGGTCGTCGTGCTCGGCGATCTGCTCGCCGCGTCGCTGCTGCGGCTGCCGGCGCACGCGAAGCTCGAGGCCGCGAGCGATCCGATGCTCGTGCAGCGCGCCACCGCGCTCGCGCAGGTCGCGACGCGGATCCTGCCGCACGACCGCTGCTTCGCCCGGCCGACGATCGACGGTGCCGAGCCGCTGGTCGCGGTCGGCGCCGGCTTCCGGCTGCGGCTCACCGACGTCGCCGGCCGCGCCCCGATGCTCGACCTGCTCGCGCCGGATCGCGACACGCCGGTGCTGCAATGGAGCGTCGGCCACGAGACGATCCTGCACCTCGTCGACCAGACCGCCGACGGCCGCGCCCGCTACGCGATGCAGGGCCTGCGGCTCGGCGCGCTCACCGACCGGCTGCTGCCGTTCGAGCAGGGGCCGGTCGACCAGCGCCGCGCCTACGCCGCGTTCGCAGCGCTGCGCGACGCGCGCGTCCCGGTCCGGCGGCGCTGAGCCGGGCGCTCAGCGCAGCGCTTCGAGCGCGCGCGGCGCGCCGTGCTCGCGGAGCGCCTCGGCGACCGGCGCGGGATCCGCGTCGGTCCGGTACAGCTCGAGCAGCTGGTCGAGCGCGGAGGTCGTGCGGGTGGCGCCGAGCGTGCGCAGCAGTCGAGCCCGCAGCGGCCCACGCGCGCTGCGCAGGAACGGCATCAGCACCGCCGTCGCACCGTCGCCGTGGCGCAGCGCCGCGAGCTGCCCCAGGCAGCGGGCGAAGCGCGGATCGTCGCAGGTGCCGAGCGCGAGGCACAGCGACGGGACCGCATCGGCGACGCCGGCGTCGACGGCGAGCGACGCGAGGGCCATCTTCAGTGGCAGGTCGGCCGCCTCGGCGACGGCGAGCTGCAGGATCTGGTCGCGGGCGACGGGCGACAGCCGGTCGCGCAGCGCGGGGCGCTCGCGCAGCGCCTCGCACGCCTCCCGGCGGGCCGGCCCCTGACCGTCGGTGACGATCTGCAACAGCGCGGTGGTCGTGTCGGCGAGCCGCGCCTCGCCGGTGGCGGCGATCAGCACCTCGGCGAGGCGATGCAGCGAGCGGAACTCCGGCGAGTCGTCCGCGACCGGACGATCGCCGGCGAAGCCGGTGGTCCGGTAGACCGGCGCGAAGCGCTCGGGGACCGGGGTCCGGTGGTCGGCGACCAGGCACAGCAGGCGGTCGGGGCCGGGCTGCGGCGTCGGCGTATCGGCGACCCGCTTGTGCTCGAGGATCGAGAAGCTCTCGGCGGGCGTTCCGGCCAGCACCTCGAGCGTCCGGTAACGGTGCACGAACAGATCGTTGCCGAGCGGCTGGACGCCGACGTGGCGCGCCACGCACACGTGTTCCGCGTGCGCGATGCCCTGACGCAGGTACTGCGCCGTCACCTGCGTGGCGGCGAGCAGCGCGAGCGCGGTCGCCACGATCGGGAGGAAGGGGTTGTGGCTCATCGCTCGTCGTAGAGCGCCTTCTCGCGCAGGTAGGCGCGATTGAGGCTGTTGAACTTCGTGTCGGGGGACTGCGCCGCGTCGAGGTCGACCGCGGGGCTCATGATGTTCTGACCGGAGCCCGGGAACAGGCTCTGGTTCTCGATGTGCGCGTTGGCATTGGAGGCCGGCTGGTTGCCGGACAGCGGGAAGTTCACGGGATCGTCCCCGTACAGGCCGCGCGGCATCGCACCGTTCGCGACGAGGCCCATCGAGTGGCCGCACTCGTGCGCGGTGACCACGGCCGCGACGGTCGCGAGATAGGTGATCGCCGCGTCGATGCTCGCTGCGCGCGAATCCTGCCGTGTGCCGAGCAGGCGCTCGCCGTCGAGGGGGTCGCCGCCGATCGCGGTGCCGCCGAGCGCCGGAGCGACGTCGCGGAACGCCAGCCGGAAGGCGGTGTTGCTGGTCTCCAGGCCGAGGTTGGCGACCGTGTGCAGGAACACGCCGAGGCGGAGTCCGGCGAAGTCCTCGTCGCAGTCGTCGTCCTGGAACGCATTGCGCAGATCGACGAGCGCGATGCCGAGCGTGCCCGAGCCGGTCTCGTTCGGAGCGCCCGCGAGGCAGATCTGAGAGAAACCGAAGCTCGCGTAGGCGAACGAGGCCCCGGACGGGAACGTGCCGGGCGCATCGAACGTGAACGTCACGTCGACGTCCTCGTACAGCTGGGCGAGCTTCGCGAGCACGGCGCGCTCGAAGGCATCGAGCACGGCGGTGTTGCTGGAGCGTCCGTCACCGATGTCGGCGATCCCGGGGGTCGTGCGCATGCCGAGCACCGTGAACACGTCGAGCAGGTCGGGGACGCCGTTCGCGCCGGCGACGATCGCGACGAACGGCTGGTTGAACGGTGGACGGGTGCGCACCTCGAACGACTCCAGATCGCGGTCGATCGACAGGTACCACACCTGGCCGGACTCGAGCGGGCGCAGCGCGGCGTCCGCCTGGACGGCCCGGAACGCGAACGTGGCCGGCAGCGACGGCATTCCGCTCGCGTCGATGACCACGACGGTGGCGACGCGTGCTCCGATCGGCAACGCCGCGCCGTCGCGGACGCGGACCGAAGCGGTGCCGGTGCCGAGCGTCGTCGCCCCGAGCGCACCGGCGAGGTCGCGCCCGGCCCGCACGATCGCACCGTCGACGAGCGTGTCGCCGTCGACCGACAGCACGACGGCGGCCGGCGGTGCCGCCTGGGTCGCGTCCTGGAACGCGACGTCGAAGCGGACGCCGGTGCGCGCGATCTGCAGGCTCCCGCCGGCGGGACCGGTGCCGTTCAGTTCCCCGTCGATCGACTCGACCGTCAGGGTGTCGATCGTCGGGAAGTCGCCGTCGCCACGGCGGATCACGAGCGGAGTCGTCGCGGTGGCCGGGCGCGCGCCGTCCGCGGTGGCGCGCAGCGCGTCGAGGTCCGCGCCCAGGGCGAACGTCGAGGTGCCCGGAGTGAAGCTGACCCCGGCGCCGAGCGTGATCTCGATCGTCAGTGGCCGCGTCGACGCGGGTGCGGCGGTGACGGTGCCGAGCGAGCCGCCCGCGAGCGACACGTCGTCGTCGTCGAAGCTCGCACCCGGCACGGGCTCGACGGCGGCGTCGAACACCAGCAGCAGCCGATCGCCGGCGGCCGGGGTCGCGCCAATGCCGACGAACGTGACCGCGATCAGTGCAGGGCCGCTCGTCGGCGTGCCGCCGCCGCCGCCACCGCCGCCACCGCAGGCGGCGAGGAGGGACAGGGTCAGGCCGAGCGGTACGATGCCCGGCGAACGTGCGCTCCGGGCGCGGGGAAGATGGGGGCTCAGCGGGGTCATCGGGGATGGTCGGGCGATCGGGGCGCGGGCGGCGTGCGAAGGTCGGTCCGGCTCACGCGTGGCGGGGATCCGCCCGCCCCACCGGAGCTTCCTCCATCGGCATCGGCCGGGCGACCGCCGAGACTGCAGCGGAACCGCACCGGCGCTGCTGCGCAACGGGGCGCGGTGTGCGACCGCGGGCGCGCGCGGCCGATACGACCGGGGAATTCTCCCCGACAGCCGCACGGCTGGCATGGCGAGTCTGCGTACATCGCGGCCGGTGTTGTCGGGGCCGTCACCAGCAGTGTCGAGGAATCCGTCAGGGACCCACCCGGGTCCGAACCTCCGGCGGCACCGGAACGATCGTTCCAAGCGATTGTGAGACTACAGTTTGCGACTACCTGAGACGATGGGTCCGGCAGCACCGGGGAGACCCACCATGATGAAGCTCGGACTAGGGGAAGTGATCCGTGGCTACCGCGTCGACCAGTTCCTGGGGCGCGGCGGCTTCGCTTCGGTCTACCTGGCGCTCGACGAGCGCACGGGGGAGAAGGTGGCGCTCAAGGTCGGCCACCCGTCGGGCGGTGGGCGGCAGGTCACGCGGTTGATCGACGTCACGGCGCGGCGCACCCCCGAGGGGATCAGCCCCGACGAGCTGCCGGCGGAGGCGGTGTTCTTCGAGGCGAATGGCGTGCGCATCGACCTGCTCGACGGCAACGAGGTTCGCGCCGCGCTGCGCGACGAGGCCGAGCGGCTGCGGGCGGCCGACTCGCCGAACCTGGTGCGCTGCCGCGAGGTGCTGCTCGACGACAACCCGCCGATGCTCGTGCTCGACCACGTCCGCGGGAAGACGCTGCGCGAGAAGATCCGCGGGCTCGAGGGCATCCACCTCAACTGGTTCCTGGCGCTCGTGCGCGCGCTGATCTCGCTGCAGGAGAGCTCCCAGCTCGAGTACCACGGCGACCTGAAGCCCGAGAACATCGTCATCAAGCCGAGCGGCAAGGTCGTGATGCTCGATCCGGCAATGCGGATGTCGAGCCAGGGCGCGATCACCACGACGCCCCACTACAACCCGCTGCTGCTGACGGAATCGCGCGCCGACGTCATGGCGATCGGGATCATGATCTACGAGATCCTGACCGGCACGCTGCCGTTCGACGAAGTGCCCTGGGAGTACGCCGGCAACCGCACCGGTGGCGAGACCGTGCGCCTCTCACTGTCGTTCTTCTACAGCTACTGCCCACCGCAGATGCTGAATGCGAAGACCCCGCCCGACCTCGAGCGCATCGTCTACCGCTGCATCACCGTCCCCACCTACGGCCTCCACGAGCTCAAGGCGGACTTGGAGGAATTCATCGGGCGCGCGTAGCGCGCCCGATGCGGAGACGCGGATCGGGCGCGCGTAGCGCGCCCTGTGCGGAGACGCGGATCGGGCGCGTGTAGTGCGCCCAGTGCGGAGACGCGGATCGGGCGCGCGTAGTGCGCCCTGTGCGGAGACGCGGATCGGGCGCGCGTAGTGCGCCCTGTGCGGAGACGCGGATCGCGCGCGCTCAGCGCGCCCGATGCAGAGCCGCGCATCCGGCGCGCATGGCGCGCGCAATGCGGAAATACGGATCACGCGCGCGCAGCGCCGGTCAATCCGGCTTGCTCGGCTTGCGTGCGAACAGCAGCTGGTCCAGCGAGATCGCGCCAGGGCCGGTCGTCAGCACCAGGAACGCGATGCCGAGGTGCAGTGACGCCAGCTCGTAGGCTCCACCCTTGGTGGCGACGAACGGGTCGCCGTTGCCGACGTGGTGGTAGACCGCGCCGGCCATGACGCCGAGCACGACCAGTGCGGCGATCGGTGTCGCGAGCCCGAGCGCGAGCGCAGCCCCGCCGAGCAGCTCGCCGTAGGCCGCGAACGCGAGCGCCCAGCTCGGGAACGTCTCGCCCGGCATCCACGCCGTGGGATTGTCGAGCTTCGGCAGCGAGTGGTGGACGAGTGCGACGCCGGCCGCGATGCGCAGCGCAGCGATGCTGAGATGCGTGGCGGCGGGCAGCGGCCGGGGGCGGAGTAGCGTCTTCATCGGTGGTGGCCAGGATACGGGGTCGGCACCGCGCGCTCGCCGTGGATCATGGAGAGCTGATGGTCACTCGGCTCCGCGATGTGCGCGCCTTCGCGTTCGATCTCGACGGCACGCTGTACGACGGTGGCGTCGCGATCGACGGTGCGGTCGCCGCCGTGACCGCCGTGCGCGCGGCCGGTGCGGCGGTCCGGTTCGTGACGAACACGACGTCGAGGAGCCGCCGCCGGGTCGTCGAACGGCTCGCGGCGCTGGGCTTCGCGGCCGCCGAGCACGAGGTGCTCACGCCCCTCGTCGCGGCCGGGACGTTCCTGCGCGAGCGCGGGGCGACCGCCCGCCTGCTCGTCGCGGACGCCGCGCGCGAGGACTTCGGCGGAGTCGCCGACGCGGAGCGACCGGACTTCGTCGTGTTCGGGGACGTCGGCTTCCGAGCCGCCGGCGAGTCGTTGCAGCAGGCCTTCGACCTGCTGATGGGTGGTGCCGAGCTGATCGCGCTGGGTCGGACCCGCTATTGGCAACATGCCGGTCGGCTGCTGCTCGACGTGGGAGCGTGGACCGCGGCATTGGAGTACGCCACTGGCCGGGCCGCCCGCGTGTTCGGCAAGCCGGCGCCCGAGTTCTTCCGGGCGCTCGTCGAGGGGCTCGCGCTGCCGGCCGGCCAGGTCGCGCTGGTGGGCGACGATCTCGTCACCGACGTCCGCGCCGCCCAGGCCGCCGGCCTCGTCGGCGTACTGGTGCGCACCGGCAAGTTCCGGCCGGCGGACCTCGCCAGCGCGGGACCCGCGCCGGACGTGGTCATCGACTCGGTGGCCGCGCTCGCCGGTCGCGCCTGAGCAGCTGCCCGCCGCTCGTCACAGCGGTCCGGCGGGCATGGCGATGCCGCGCCAGCGCAGCACCCGCGCGACCTCCGCGCCGTGCTCCGCGAGGACCTCGGGCTCGAGCCCCTCGACCTGCAGGATCCGGCCGAGCAGGGGGCGGCCGAGTGTGCGGCGTTCGCCGTCCTCGTCGAGCCAGGCCGTGGGGCGACCGGTGAACGCGTGCGTGCCGGCGGCGAACGACGCGCGCGCGGCCGCGTCGCCACGGTCCGGATCGAGCGCCGCCTCGCGCAGCGCGGCGAGTCCCGCCGGATCGGACGCCATGGCGAGCGCGAGCGCGATGCGCAGCGAGGGCTCGTGCTCCGCGGCGATGCACCGCAGCGCGAGCTCGGGGCGACCGAGCTGCAGCGCGCGTTCGACGCACGTGCCACGGACCGCAGGTCCGAGCGACAGGTCGGCGAACTCGGCGAGCGACCGCTCGTCGAGCGTCGCCACGTAGTCGCGCTGCTCGGCGGGCGACAGCGCGTCGGCGTGGGCCGCGAACGTCGCGAGCGGAAGCTCCGGCAGCAGGGCCTGTGCCAGCAGGCGTCGCACGTCTGCCGGCAGCGCCCCGCGGCGCTCGTCCGGGCGTTCGGACGCCAGCGCCGTCGCCGCTTCGCGCAGCAGTGCGGCAACGCGCGCGCGGGCCGCGGCGTCGCCCCGGCGGGCGGCGACGACGTCCGCGTAGAGCGGTCCGGCGGCGTCGTCGGCGGGGGCGGGCGGGAGTTCGATCCGCGCTTCGCGCCGCAGCACCACCCGCGTCAGACAGCGCCGCCACGCACCGTCGCGCGCGCGCCGGAACGCCGCCTCGAGCTGCGCGACGTCGCGCGCGACGAGCGCGTCGACGAGCCGATCGCAGGCCAGCGGTGCGAGCCGGTCGAGCGGCAGCCGCGCGATCCGCTCGGCGCCGAGGCAGGCCACCGCGAAGTCGGCGTCGAGCCGTGGCACCGGATCGCGGCGCAGCGCCTCGAGCAGCACGTCGGCCTGCCGGGTCGCTGCGATCCCGTGCAGGTCGCGCTCCGACAGCCGGCCGCTCGCGAGCGCGTCGACGATCGTCGACGGGGCCAGCGCACTGCGCGTCGCCGTGCGCAGCGCGCGCCATGCCTCCGCGCGCGCCTGGGCCGGCTCGCTCGGGCGGAGCAGCGCGAGCAGATCCGGCTCCAGAGCCGCGCGCAGGTCGGCGTCGTCCTCCGGCAGGGCGGCGATCAGCACCCGGATGCACCACGTGCGGGCGTCGTCGTGCGGCGCGGTCGCGAGCAGCGTGCGGAATGCGCGCACCCGGGCGTCGCGGTCATCGACTCGCGCGGCGAGCCCCGCCAGCGCGAGGACCGAGTCACTCGCGACCGGTGCCGGTCCGTCGCCGAGGATCCAGGCCGCCGCGAAGATCCGTGCGACGTCACCGCCGACGGCGGTGGCGAAGCCGATCGCCGGCGCGTCTGCGGCACCGCTCGGCGCCGGTCGCCACGACGTCAGCCAGGCGCGGACGTCGTCGGGATCGAACGGCGCGCGGGCGCGCAACCGTGCTGCCGCACGGACGAGCGCGCCGAGCGCCGTCACCTCGGTGGGGACCTCGGGCCCGGCCGTGTGCGCGACGCCGTCGCGCATCGAGGCGCGCTCGACCGCCGTGCGGAACGGCTGCAGCAGCAGCTCGTCGGCGAAGCACCGCAGGAGCTGCGCACGGAAGTCGCTGCCGAGGTCGGCCTGGTCCGCGTCGCCGCACAGCGCAGCGCGAGCCGCGGCGAAACCCGGGTCGTCGGTGAAGCGATCTGGCGCGGCGGCCAGGAGCAGCGCGGCGAGCCGGTCCGGACGGGTGGGGTCTCCGAGCCACTGCTGCGTCCGCGATCCGGCGGCCGGCAACGGCGCGACGACCCGGGCCACCGCGCGGAGCGTGCCATCGCCGACGTCGAGGCGCGCCAGCGTCGCCGCGGCGAGGTCGAGCACGGCGCTGCGCCCGACGTCGCCGCACACCGAGCCGAGCTCGTCGACGGCGCGGCTGCGCTCGCCGTCCTCCGCCGCCGCATCCACGCGCTGTCGCAGCTCGTCGAGGCGTGCGTCGAGGCAGGCGCGGCCGAGCGCCGGAGCGCTCGCCGTCGCCGTGCCCGCGGCCGTGTCGACGATCCGCAGTCGCCCGCCCTGCGACGCTCCGTGCGCGTCCGCCGAGTACATTGCCGAGACCGTCACCGGCGGCCACGCGACGTCGCCGCACGCTGCGGCGACGACCGGCAGCGACAGCTCGACCGACTCGCCCGCGCCGAGCCGCGGCAGCAACCGCACCGCGCGATCGTCGTGGATCTCCCAGCCCGGTGGTGCTCCCGCGACCTCGAATCCGGCCGGCAGCGGGCAGTCGACGACGACGTAGTCGAGGTCGCGCGGGGTCGCGATCCGCAGCGCGATCCGCAGCGGCGTCAGGCGTGGGACGCTCGCCCCCGGCTGCGCGAGGTCGCGGGGGTTGCCGCCCGTGCCGACCACGAGCGACCTCAGGACGGCGATCGGCTCGGCGGTGGCCGCGTGCGACGAACCGCGCGTCCGGACGGTCGCCTCGAGAACGGCGCGCACGCCGCGGCCCGCGGGCGCGTCGATCCGGACGGACGCCGCATCGCCCAATGGCACGACCGCGCAATGTGCGTTGCCGTCCGACAGCGTGACCGAGCGGTGTGCGCCATCCGCGGTCGTCACGTCGACGACGATCGGCCCGTCAGCCGCGCCCGCGTTCGACGCGCTGGCGTCGGCGCCGAGCGCGAGCACCGCGCGCGCGGTGTCGTGCGTCGTGCCGAAGCGCCCGCCCTGCTGCAGCGCGAGCAGCTCGCCGACGGTCGCGGCCCGCGCGGCGTCGGCCGGCCGCACTCGCAGCAGCAGCTGCAGGCGCGCCGCCAGCCGGGCGGCCGGTCCCTCGACCCCGCGCCGCGCGATCGGCTTCGGCTCGCTCGGCCGCTCGCCGCGCAGCACGCGGTCGAGCGCCCGGGCCGCACGCGCGCGGTCACCGGCGTCGAACAGCGCGATTCCTGCGCGCGCACACAGCCCGTCGGGCAGCGGGCCCTCGCGATCGAGGAGCGCCTCCAGCGCGCGCCGCGCGCGCGCCGAGCCCGGCGCGAAGCGCAGTGCCGCGGTGGCGAGCTCGGCGTCCGCGCGGTCGCGCTCCGCGTCTCCCGAGCCGGCGCCGGCCAGGACGCGGTCGAGCGCCGCGGCGACGCTGCCTCGCTCGACATCGACGTCGAGGCCGTGGCTGCGCGGCTCGACGCCGAGCGCCCGCCCGTCGGCGAGCGCGTCGAGGACGATCGCCGTCATGTCGAGATCGAGATCGCAGCCGTGCCACCAGCGGAAGCCTTCGCCGGGCGCGATCTGCAATGCGCGGAGCCGCGCCATGCCCGCCTCGATGCGCAGGCCGAGCCGCGGGTCGGGCCGCTCGCCGCGCGCGTGCGCCGCCGCGACGCCGACGAAGGCCGGAACGAGCTGCGAGACGGTCTGCTCCGCGCACCCGTACGGATACGCGCCCAGCCAACGGGCCGCCTCGGCGAGCATTGCATCGCGATTGCCGAGCAATCGCACCCGGACGTCTTGAACCGGTCCAGCGCCCGATGCTGGCAATGCCGCGTCGGTCGGGCCGTCGACGGACACGGTCACCGCGATCGGCGTCGCCACCTCGTCGGGGAGGACCGGCAGGGTCCGCTCCTCGGCGTCGGCGGTGCCGTCCGCGGCCGTCGCGGCGGTGCGGATGCGTGCGTCCCCGGTGCCGCGTGCGAGAAGCGTGACGGGCTCGGCAACGCGCTCCCCGGCGGCGAACCGCACCGGGCGCGCAGCGGGTCCGGCGATCGTGACCGGACCGCCGGTCACCTCCATAGCGAGCTGGCCGTCGATCGCCTCGGGAGTCGCCCGCCGCGCGGTTGCGAGCGCGTCGACGCGGTCGCCGTCGCGCAGCACGCGGGGCAGGACCGCGGTGGCCGATAGCGGCAGCTCGGTCGTCGTCGACCCGCGCGTACGGCAGGCCTCGCCGTCGTCGGCGACGACGATCGCGGTGATGCGCCAGGTGGTCAGGTCGTCGGGCAGGTCGAAGGTCGCGCGCGCGATGCCGTCCACGCCGGTCGTCAGTGCGCCGACGAAGGCGGCCGTCGCGCGGAATTCCGTGCGCGGCGCCGCGCCCGTCTCGATGGCCGCCGCCGTCGAGCGGCCGCCATAGCGCCCGCCGGCACCGCCGCCGAGACCGACGGCGGAGTTCCACTGGTTCGACGAGAACGCGGCCTCGGGCGCGGTCAGCTCGCCGTTCGCCAGCAGCGTGCCGAGCACGGCGAAGCGGCCGGTCGGCGCGGGGGCGAGCTCGGCGCGCCAGTCCGCCGGGGCGACCCGCGGCAGCAGGTCCTCGCGCGGATCGGGGGTCGCGTCGCGCGCCAGCGCGAACAGGGTCTCGTCGACGACGGTGACCGCGACGGTCGCACCGACCAGGGGCGCACCATCGCGCGTCGCGCGCACGCCGAGCTCGGCGCGCGCGCCGGGTCGCAGGCGCGGTGCGATCTCGACCCGTGCCGACACCGGTCCGGCGGCGCGCGGTACCGCGACGTCGAGCGTGCGGCTGGTCGTCTCGCGCGGCCAGCGCGAGTCGTCCGGAGTGAACGCCGCCGAGGTCGCGACGAGGCGCAGCGTCGGATGGTCGGCGGCCGTGGTCTCGACGGTCGTGGTCGCGCGGCCGTCGGCGTCGAGCACCAGCGAGCGCGCCTCGCGGAAGCGTCGCGAGGCGATGCCGAGGAGCACGTGCGCGCCGGGCGCGCCCTCGATGGTGACGAGCACCGGCTCACCGGCGCGCTCCGGCCGGCCGGCGACGGTCAACCGCGCCGCGTGCCCGCGAGCAGGCTCGGTCGGCTCGGGTCGCTCGGCCGCGGCGCGCACGCGCACCCGCGCCTCGGCATCGATCCGCTGCCCGTCGGGCGCCGTGACGGTCGCGGACACGTCGACCCGGAACGATTCCGGCGGCAGCGGCAGCTCGGCGAGCGCGAGCGGAATCCGCAGCGCGCCGTCCGCGCCGAGCCGCGCGTCGACGATCTGGCTCAGCCCGAGGGCCGCGAGCGAGACGGTCACCGGCAGGTCCGCCGCGGCCCCGCCGGCCGCCCATTCGCCGTGCACGACGAGCTCGATCGACTCGTCGCGGCTCGCCCAGCTCGGTGCGTGGAGGCTCAGCAGGATCGGCGGGCGGCGGAAGTCGGTCACCTCGAACAGGACGCGGCGGGCGAGGACGACTGCTGCGTCGGGACGCTTCGGGTCGCGCAGGTCGTCCGGTGCGTCCGCGAGCTCCGCGGTGACGAGCACGCGGCCGGCCGCGCAGTCGTCCGGCAATCGGACCGCGAAGGTCGCCGCACCGTGGCCGTCGGTCGTCGCGGTCTCCTCGAGCTCGCGGTCGCGGCCGAGCAGGAACCGCAGCCGAACGTGCTGCGCGCCGAGCGGAGCTTCGTCGATGGCATCGCCGGCAGCGGCGTCGACCCGGCGGATCACCGCGCGCCCCTGGACCCGGTCGCCCGGGCGATACAGTGGACGATCGACCAGCACGTGCGCGACCGCGTGCGATGGCAGGGCGGTCGCCATCGCGATTGCCGACGGGTTGACGTCGGCGCGGTGAGCGCCGCTCTCGACCACGAGCCGGCTGCCGGAGAGGTCGTCGACCTCGAACAGGGCGAGCCCGTCAGTGTCCGCCACCACCTCGCGCACCTCGCCGTCCGCGTCGTGCAATGAGCAGCGGGCGCCCGCTGCCGGGGCGCCGGCGAGCGTCGCGAGCACGGCGAGCCGGCCCGGCCACGACTGCGCGACGACGTCGAGATCCGACACCAGCACGCGGCGCGCGTGGCGCCAGCCGGTGACGGTATCGCGGACCTCGAGCACCCAGCTTCCCGGTGCCGGGACCGGCACCTCGGCACCGTAGCTGCCCGCCGCGACCGCGACGCCCGCCGGCTCGGTGTCGTCCGCCGCGGCGATCGCGTCGACCGGATCGACCCCCGGCGCGGCCGGCACGAGCCGGATCGCGAGCGCCCGCGCGGTCGGCGCGGGCACCGGTATGTGGCCGCCGCTCGCGACCCGCACCGGCGAGCCGACGCCCGCGACGGCCGCGCGGTTCGACAGCGCGCGGGCCTCGGTGGTGTCGCCGCCGGCGGCGGTCCACCGGGCGAGCGCGTCGTCGTAGCGCCGCAGCAGCGCCGGAACGTCGAACTCCGCCGGCAGCGGTGCCGACACCTCCTCGTCGGTCGTGCCTGGCGGAGCATGCCCGGTCACCGTGGCGAGCGCCGCGGCCCCGGCGAGCAGTGCCGCGCCGCGCACGGCGCCATCCGCCGCCCAGATCGCCGCCACCCGCAGCATCGCCTCCGCCCGCTCGGCCGGCGCCAGGGTCGCCGCCTCGAGCAGCGCGCGCCGCGCCGGGGTCAGCTCGGCCCGCTCGCGCAGCGCTTCGAGCGCGGCGTCCCGATCGCCGCGCAACACGGCCTCCTGGAAGCCCCGGGCCACCGCGGCCGGGTCGTTGGCGGGGACGTCCTGGGCGAGCGCGAGACCGGTCAGGGCGAGCGCGGCGAGAGCGGTTCGGAGGGCGTGGAGCACGCCCGGTCAACGCGGCGCGAGCCACGGCGGTTCGGTTGTCGCCGGGACTCCCGGCGCGAACGGATCAGCGCCGAGTCCGGAGTCCGTGCGACGCGCCGGCCCGGGCTCGACTCGATCGAGGGCCAACTTCGCCGCCTCGCTCCGCGTCCATCCCGAACCGCCCGATCGACCCCGGGTGCTCGGTGCATCACCCATCCGGGTTCTCCCGTCGACCTCGACGAATCACGAGGGCCATGGTCGCGTGCCTGTCCGTATCGACGAGTCGTGCGACCTCGATAATGGAAACGACGGGTCAGAAGTCGGGCCGACATTGCCGTCCGCAGGCATACAATCCGCGATGCGGTGACGATCCCGGCGATACGAGAGGTACGAATCCATGCACAGGTTCCTGCCGTTCGTTCTGGCGCTTGCCTGGCTCGGGATGTCGGGCGACGTCGGGGGAACGTCCCCCCGCGCGCAGGGGGACCCGCGCCCCGGCGCCTCCACCGCGCACGATAGCGCCGTCACGGACCCCAAGGTGGATCCGGCGCTGCTTCGCGACGCCCGATATCGGGATGGCTCCGACCCGGTCGGGCTCACCGAGAGCCGCCGCCCCGGTCTGCGTGTGCTGATCGAGCTCGTGCGCGAACCGGGAGATGCGACGTTCCAGACTGCGCGAGGTGCTGCACCGGAGCTCGAGGTGCTGGGCGATGTCGCGGCGCGCCAGGGCAGGTTCCTGGCGCGGCTGCAGCGTGATCTCACACCTGTCGATCGTGCCGGAATCCGCATCGTCGGCGCACTTCAGCTCCAGTACGTCCTCGTGGCGGAGGTCGCCGATCTCGCCGCAGTGCGAACGCTCGCCGGCATGCCGAGCGTCCGCTTCGTCTGGAAGGACGAGAGCTACGCTCCAGCGACCGGCGAGGGGCGGGCCCTGACCGGCTCCGCGACACAGGCGGCCCAGGGCTTCACCGGCGCCGGAATCGGTGTCGCGGTCCTCGACACGCGGTTCGACCTGCTGCATCCCGAGCTCGGTGCGTCCGAGCGGCTGCCCAATGCCGTCGTGAAGGCCGGGATCGACCTGACGACGGGCGGCATTCCACACTCGCGGGTCCTCGGCGAGTGCCTCCACGGCACCGGAATCGCGTCGGTCGTGCGACGGTACGCGCCGGAGTGTGATCTCTACGTCGTCAACGTGTTCGACAGCGCGACCGGGCTGACCAGCGAAGCCGCGGTCGCCGCCGGTCTCGAGTGGGTCGTCCTGAATCGGAGTGGCAGCAATGGAGGGGCCCCGATCCGGGTGGTCAACATGTCCCTTGGGGGCACGGTTCCGTGGCGCACCCCGGTCGCGGCCGGCGTGCTGCACGAAGCGTGCGCGATCGCCTCTGCTTGCGATATCGTATGCCTCGCCGCAGCAGGAAACTCGGGTTGGAACGATGCGCTGGCGTCGCCAGGTGCGCTGGATAACACCCTGTCGGTGGGCGCTGTGTGGGACGCCAATGACGCAGCCTACACGCCCTTCGAGCCTGCGCTCTGCGCACACGAGCCGCGCTTCGTCGACGAGCGCACGTGCTATTCCAACATGGCAGCATTCCTGTCCTTCTACTGTCCGTCGGAGGAGCAGATCTGCGCGCGGTGCGGTGGCGGGACGTTCGCGCTGGGCGGGACCTCGGGCGCGTGCGCTGCTGCGTCCGGTCTCGTCGCGCAGTTCCTCCATGCGCGGCCGAACTTCATTGGGAACCGGGCGGGAATCCAAGATGTGTTCCGGCGCACGGGTGCGACGGTGCGTGGGGACGCGACAGGTCGACGCGTGGATCTGACCGCAGCTCTCAACGCGGCAGACGCGCCCACCGATCGTCGAATCACGCAGCTCGCACCACCGATCACCGGGCAGGTCGCGCGGTTTGCGTTGGCCTACCCGCCTGCGGCGGCCGGCAATGCCTACGTCATCCTCTGGGGATCCCCTCCGAGCGGTGTGGTCTCGGTCCTCGGCATCCCGGGCCTCGTGGTCCACGGCTTCCTGCGGGTGGACCTGACGCACTCGATACCGGCGTTCGGCGGCACGTTCGACACGTCCCAGTTCGTGATCCACTCGATCCCGATCCCGCTCGAACCGAATCTGGTCGGCTATGCGTGGGACCTCCAGAGCTTCGATCTCCCGGCGGCCGGCACCGACCTGTACCTTTCGGACAACGATTTGACGCTCGCCGTCCACGGTGACCCTCTGCCCGAGATGGTCCTGATCCGGCCGGGCGTGTTCCAGATGGGATCTGCGGTCGCCGGCCGGCTCCTGGAGCAGCCGGTGCACGACGTTCTCATCTCACGCCCGTTCTGGATGGCGCGCTGGGAGGTGACCCAGTTCCAGTACCGGATCGTCACCGGGCAGAACCCGTCGCGTTGGCAGGGTGACTTCCGGCCGGTCGAGCTCGTGACCTGGTACGATGCCGTTCGATTCTGCGAGCTCCTGACGCTGATCGAGGGCGCGGCCGGCCGGCTTCCTTCCGGGTACGTCTACCGACTCCCGACCGAAGCCGAGTGGGAGTACTGCTGCCGGGCGGGGACGACCACCGACTGGAACGTCGGCACGTCCATCGGTTGCCAGGACGCGAACTTCGCCGGGTGTCTGGGAAGTCCGTCGACGACCGTCGTCGGCTCCTATCGCGCCAATGCGTGGGGACTCTGTGACATGCACGGGAACGTGTGGGAGTGGGTCCTCGATCACTGGGACGGCACGTACAACTACCGAGCGGGCCTGGCCGTGGACCCGGTGTTCACCGTGGGCGATTCGCGCATCCGGCGCGGAGGGAGCTGGTCCCGCGACCGTCTGGAGTCCCGCTCTTCGAATCGCGGTTGGGCGTGGCCGACGGTGGGACAGTACGACCACGGTTTCCGCGTCGTCCTCGCGCCTCCATTGACGCCTGCGCGGGCTCCGTAGCTCGCGGGCGCGGGGCAGGTCGCTGCGGGATGCGGCGCCATGGTCCGGTCATGGCGACCGCCGGGGTGGGGCGCCGTGTCCGGCGGTCCGGCCGACCGGTCGTCAGCTCCCGACCGGCTCCTCGAGCCAGGCGATCGCGCGCTCCTCGTCGCTCGAGATCCGGCCGGCGCGCAGCAGATCGGCGAGCAGCGTGCGCAACGCGGTGTCGCGGCGGGCTGCGGTCGCGAGGTCAGCGAGTCCGCGCGCGGGATCGCGCAGGGTCGCGATGTAGGCCATCGCGACGTCGTCCGCGTCGCGGCGGTGGCGGCGGCGCAGGTACTCGAGGACACCGCGCACGCGCTCGAGGGAGACGGCGGGGTTGGCGAGCGCCGCCGCGAGGGACGTCGCGTCGACCGCGCCGCTCGCGCCGTGGGCCGCGCGGCGGAACCGGTTGACGACGAACAACGGATCCTCGGCCTGGAACCGCAGGAACGTGTCGCTGGCGGGGGCGCGGGCCGCGATCCAGTCTGCGAAGGCGGTGCCCAGCGGGCTGGCGTCGGCCGGCAATCCGACGTCCGTCCAGGTCGCGGCCCAATCCGGACTCCCGAGCCACGTGACCGTGTCCATGCCGCCCGGAAGCTCGCGCAGCTCCACGCCGGGCGGCCAATCGCCCGGGGCCACGTTCGATGCGCAGGTGTTGACGATGCGATCCGCGCCTGCGCCGACCAGGCTCCCTGCCGCCATCGCGTCGAGCGCGTTGCACACGATCCGATTGCCGTCGCCGATCGCGTACACCTCGAAGCTCTCGCTGCCGCGAGTCGCGAGCTGTCGGAACGCCGCGAGCGATGCGCGGCAGGAAGCGAGCGCCGATTCCAGGACCGACAGCGGCGTGGCGGTCCGGTGTCCCGCCGCGTGGGCCGCGCGCACCGCGCTCGCGATCGCGTCTCGTGCCGACTTCGTATCAGAGTCGGGCAGCTGGAAGCTGGCGGCGAGGTGCGTCACCACGTCGATCGCCGTGCTGCCGCTGGCATTGTGGATGCCGAGCACCGGGCACATGCACAGTTCGGCGAGGCCGAGTGCCGTCGCGACGTGCTGTCGTCCCGCGGCGGCGGAGTCGTTGACGAAGATGACGCGTTGGGAGCGCTGGAACGACCTGGAGTCCTCGATGCCGGGCGGGATGAAGAGCAGCGTCTCGCCGTCCTGCTTGGGCACGTTGGCGGATTGGAAGCGCGGAATCGCGATAGCCATTGAGCGTGAACCTCGTTCCGGCGGACTCGCGCGCGCCGGTCGCGCGTCAGGATCCGTCAAGCGTCGGGTCGGTCGGCGATCTCTTTCACGTAGAACACCTTCGCATCGCCAGGGCCGTAGAAGTCCGTGAGCTCCGCTTCGCGAAGGTACCCGCAGCGCTCGTAGAACGCGCGGGTCGATGCGTACTGTGCGCGGCCGGAGGTCTCGGCGTAGACGCGCCCGCCGCCGCGCTCGGCGATGCGATCCTCGGTCGCGCGCAGCAGCCAGCGCCCGAGTCCGGCGCCGCGCAGGTCGTCGCGCACCGCGATCCAGAACAGGTCGTAGCTGCACGCGGTGCCGTCGATCGGCCCCCAGCACGAGTAGCCGGCGAGGCTACCATCGGCGGCGTCGAGCAGCACGAACTCGTAGCCGCTCGGAGCTCCGCGCGCGAGGCGCTCTTCGACGAGCTCGGCAGCGATGCGCACCTCGTCGTCGTTGAAGTAGCCGGTGCCGGCCACCAGCGTGCGCACCGCCTCGACGTCGTCGAGGCGGACGTCGTCGCGGACCCCGTAGCCATCGGGTGGGTCGATCATGAGCGGGTCTCCGCGCCGGGTCCGCCGAGCAACCCGTCGAAGAAGGCGCGGGCATTCTGGCCGAGTGAGGCGGTCCGATAGCCGCCCTCCTGCACGACGAGCGTCGGGATCCCGAGCGCGCCGATCAGTGCGCCGTTCTGTGCGAAGTCGGAAGTCCTCAACGACCAGGTCCCGGTCGGGTCCTTGCTGGCCGTGTCCAGCCCCAGCGCGACGACCAGGAAGCGTGGTGCGAAGGCCGCGATGGCGCGCAGCGCCTTCTGCAGCTCGCGCCGGTAGCGCTCGCCATCGACCTGCTCGGGCATCGGCATGTTGTGGTTGAAACCGAAGCCGGGACCCGCGCCGCGCTCTTCGGCATAGCCGGAGAAGAACGGATAGGCGAAGCGCGGATGGCCGTGCAGGGACACGGTCAGCACGTCGTCGCGCTCGTAGAAGATGTCCTGCTGGCCGTTGCCGTGGTGGTAGTCGACGTCGAGGATCGCGACGCGTCCGTGCGCGGCCAGGAACTCCGCTCCGATCGCCGTGTTGTTCAGGTAGCAGAAGCCGCCGAACACGCGTCGTTCGGCGTGGTGGCCGGGCGGTCGCACGAGCGCGTAGGCGGCGCGTTGCCCGTCGAGGACGGTCTCCGCGGCCGTCAGCGTGCAGTCGACGGCCCGCCGCGCCGCGAGCCACGCATTGCGATTGAGTGGGGTGAAGGTGTCGATGCACCAGTAGCCCGCCGCGTAGGCGAGGTCTTCCGGTGGCCGTGTGTGGTTGCGGACCGGGAAGACGTATGGGTAGATCGACTTGTCGGGCTCGACCTTCGCGCACGCCGCCTTCAGGTAGCGCACCAGGTCCTTCTCGTGGACGGCCAGGATGTGCGAGTCGCCGTAGCTCCTCGGCTCGATGCGCCAGTAGCTGCCGGTCGGCTCGAGCTGCGCGAGGATCGAGCGGACCCGTGCGGGGGCCTCGACGTAGCCCTTCTCGCGGACGTGGTGGATGTCGTGCTCGGTGTTGACGACCAGCGCGACCTTGCGCTCGCCGACGTACCGCCGCGCTGGCGGCGCCTTCGGACGCTTGTGGTAGCGGCGGTCGCGGACGCGCACCGGATCGTCGCGGAACGACGCGACCACACGGTCGATGTAATCGGGCGGGCACAGCTCGGCGTACTTGCGCTCGAGCAGCGCGCGAACCACGCGGCGGGCGTCGTCGCGGCGCAACGGAGTGCCGCGGTCGAGGTCGTCCCACACGAGGTGGGGCATGTCGAGCTGGCCGTCGGTCAGCGGCAGCTCGTATTCGGTGCCGACGATCGGGCGGGCGCCCCACAGCTCGTAGAACGCCAGCCGCTTGCGGTTCTCGGCGACGATGCGCGCGTCACTGCACGCGTCGGGATCGTCGGGCAGGCACTCGAAGAACAGACCGAGGGGCGCGAGCTCGCGCGCGGCCTCACGGATGCGGTCGTAGAGTGCACCACCGACGCCGTGCCCCGACAGACCGCTCGCCGTCGCCACGTAGTCCAGCAGGCAGAATCCGACGTCCGGCGCGTGCGACAGCAGCGCGAAGCCCTTGTGTCTCCCGCGCAGATCGTCCGCGACGAACAGCAGCGCGCGGAATCGGTGAGCGAGCGGATCGCGGATCTTGTCGGGAAGCGCGTCGATCTCGTCGCTCGGCACGCCGGGCAGACGCTCGCGCAGCGTCTGCTGCACGGTGGCGATCTCGCGCCGGTTCGCGGGGAGGGTGTCGTCGGATACCTTGCGGATGCGGAACATTTCAGCGCAGCGCGTCGGCGACGATGCGCGCGACGGCCTCGTCGAGCGACAGGCCGGCTCGTGCGACGGCGGCCGCGAAGCCGGCGTCGGGCGACAGGCAGGGATTCGTGTTGACCTCCAGGATCCACGGCTGGCCGCTGTGGTCCACGCGGAAGTCGACGCGCGCGTAGCCGCGCAAGCCGAACAGGCGCCAGCAACGCAGGGCGAACTCGCACAGCGCGTCGAGCAGCTCCGCGTCCTGCGGGCGGAAGTCGAACGTGCGGGGCGTCGCGTGGTACTCGCGGCTGCCGTCGTCCCACTTGGCGCGGTAGTCGACGATCCGCGGCGCGTCGGGAGCCCAGTCGACGAACTCGATCTCCGCCGGTGGGAGCACGTCGGGGCCGCGCGGGCCGGCCAGCAGCGACAGGTTGAACTCGCGGCCGTCGATGAAGCGCTCCGCGATGCCGTCACCGCCGAAGCGCGGCTCGAGGCGCGCGAGCGCGGCCCGGAGCTCCGCGGCGTCGCGCACGTCGACGACGCTGTCGGGGCCGATGCCGACGGAGCCGTGCTCCCACACCGATTTGACCAGGTAGCTGCCCGGTGCGATCTCGGCGCCGTCGACCAGCTCGGCGGTGGTCACCGCGTCCGGGGTCGGCAGGCCGCCGGCGCGCAGCAGCCGCTTGGCGAGCCGCTTGTTGGACGTCGCGTAGACCGCGTCGGTCGGTGCGCCGGAGAACCGGACCCCGAGCGCGTCGAGCAGCGCCGGCACGATGTGGATCAGCCGGCCGGTACGCGCGACGGACTCGACCAGGTTGAACACCAGGTCGGGCGGCTCGGCGCGGAGCCCGGCCGCGAGAGAGGCCAGATCCAGGCCTGCACCGGCGGCGCGCACCCGATGTCCGGCGCGAACGAGCGCCGCGTCGACGACGTCGCGCTGCACGAGGACGTCGGTCTCGTCCGGGCGGGCGCCCGGCTCGACCTCGTCGTGGAGGATCAGGATGTCCATGGCGCGGCTGCCTCGAGTCGGCGCACCGCCGACTCGAAGATCCGCCGGATGAGCTCGAGGTACTCGATGCCGGCCAGCGTGCACATGATCGGCAGGTCGGAGTGCGTCGGGTGCAGACCGGGCAGGGGGTTGATCTCCATGACCTGCAGACGGCCGTCCGCGGCCTGGCGCACGTCGACGCGGCCGCCGTCCCGACAGCCCAGTGCGACCCATGCGCGCAGCGCCAGGTCCTTCGCCTCCGCGGCGAGCGGTCCGTCGCCGAGGTGATAGCGGACGAGGCTCTCGCACTCCTCCTTGTTGCGCTGCGTGTAGACCGCAGGATCGGCACCCTCGAGCAGCACGAAGTCCAGCGCGGCGATCGCCTCCGCCCGTGCCCCGGTGCCGACGATACCGACGGTCAGCTCACGGCCGGGCAGGAAGCGCTCGACCAGCACCGGTTGCTTGAACGTCGCGAGCAGCCGCTCGCAGACGCGGGCGAGCTGCTCGCGATCGGTGATCCGGGAGTCGGCGTGGATGCCCTTGCTGGTGCCTTCGGCCAGCGGCTTCGCGAACAGCGGGAACGGCAGGTGGACGCGCTCGACGTCGTCGAGCCGCTCGACCACGGCGAAGTCGGGCGTCGGCACGCCGAGGTCGCGCAGCACGCGCTTCGCCATCGCCTTGTGCAGCGTCAGAGCGCACACGAGCGGGTCGGAGAAGACGTAACCGATGCGGTGGGCGTCGAGCAGGCACGGGACCTGGCTCTCGCGCCCGATTCCGTGCATGCCTTCGGCGATGTTCCAGACGATGTCCCAGCGCTCGCCCGCCACGAGCCGGCGCATGAGCGCGTGCACGTTGCCGATGCGGTCGGTCTCGTGACCGAGTGCCGCCAGGGCCAGGCACAGCGCATCGATCGTCCCGGGGCTGTCGAACTCGGCGACGTCCTCGAGCGAGTGACCCAGCGCGAGCCAGTCGTCGCGCAGGTCGTAGCAGAGGCCGACCTTCATATCGCGTCCTCGAGTGCCCCGCGGTCGTCGCGCAGCTCGTCGTACAGCCGTGCACGCCAGCGCTCGGCGTCGGCGCGCTGCATATCGAGCACGTCGAGCATCGAGTCACCGGCGAAGCGCAGCAGGACCGGCGGACAGTAGTCGGCGGACTCGGTGGCGAGTCCGCCCGCCGTGTAGCTCCATGGGTAGAGCCGGCAGACGAGCGGGCGGACCTCGGTCGGCAGGACGCAGCCCTGCGCGCCGAGGAAGGTGCAGTCGCCTTCGGCTCGACGGACCAGCATCCGGCGCCGGCCGTCGCGGCCGACCGTGAGGCCGAGCCACTCCGGGTCGTCGGGATCGTGTTCGAGATAGGCCGGGTCCAGCGGGACCCGGCGCTCGTCGAAGTCGGCGCGCCCGCTATGGGCGCGGATGCGCGCGACGTCGCCGCCGGTGAGCAGGATCTCCGCCCGCTGGCAGCACGTCCGCTGGATCTGCGCGCAGCGCGCGCAGGGGTGCGGGTCCGCGCTCATGGCCTCACGTGCAGCGTGGCCGTGACGGATGGGTGCCGTTGCGGTCGCCGTTGGCGTCGCCGCGCACGAGCTCGAAGCGCGGCTGTGGATCGGGATAGCGGAACGTGCGGCCCGCGTAGTTGCGCAGCACGAGCTCGTCGCCCTCGCGTCCGACGACGTAGCTCGGCAGCAGCGGGAGCTTGCCGCCGCCGCCGGGCGCGTCGATGACGAAGTGCGGGACCGCGTAGCCGGTCGTATGGCCGCGCAGTCCCTCGATGATCTCCAGGCCCTTCTCGACCGGCGTTCGGAAGTGAGCCGAGCCGGGGATCGGGTCGCACTGGTAGATGTAGTAGGGCCGGACCCGGATGCGCAGCAGCCGGTGCACCAGCTCCTTCATCGTGTCGACGTCGTCGTTGACGTCGCGGAGCAGCACCGTCTGGCTGCCGAGCGGGATGCCGGCATCGGCGAGGCGGGCGCAGGCCTGCGCGACCTCGGGCGTCACCTCGTTCGGATGCGTGAAGTGGATGCTCATCCAGAACGGGTGATACTTCCGCAGCATCTTGACGAGCTGCGGAGTGATCCGCTGTGGCAGCACGGCCGGGACCTTGCTGCCGATGCGGATGAACTCGACATGCGGGATCGCGCGCAGCCGTGACAGCAGCCACTCGATGCGATCGTCCGCCATCGTGAGCGGATCGCCGCCCGAGATCAGCACGTCACGGATCTGCGGTGTCCGCGCGATGTAGTCGATCGCGGCCTGGTACTGCGCCTGGTTGAAGTGGTACTCACCGGTCTTGCCGACGAGGCGCGACCGCGTGCAGTAGCGGCAGTAGGTGGCGCAGAAACTCGTGACCAGGAACAGGACGCGATCGGGGTAGCGGTGCACGAGGCCCGGCACCGGCATGTCCTCGTCCTCGGCGAGCGGGTCGTCCAACTCGCCGACCGACGTGAGGTCCTCGTTGCCGACGGGGATCATCGTCCGCCGCAGCGGCTCGAGCGGATCCTCGGCGTCGAACAGGGACATGTAGTAGGGCGTGACGCCGACCGGCAGGCGGTCGCCCAGGGAGCGCACCATTTCGCGCTCGTCGTCCGACAGCCTCAGCATCCGCTCGAGAGTCGGCAGGTCGCGGATCCGATGGCGGAGCTGCCATTTCCAATCGGTCCACTCGGCGTCGGTGGCCGCCGGAAAATGGAGCTCGCGGAATGCGCGGCTGAGCTCCGACGACAGCATGCTGCCGTCGTCCTCGAGGTCGTAGCGGGGCGGCGTGAACGCCGCGAACTGCGGCGCGCGCGTCGCACCGCGGGACGGGATCAGGTCGACGCGCAACGAGGTCGTCGGCGTGACCTGAAGCGTTGCTGGCCCAGGTTCGGGTTCGTCGCTCGCACCCGTGGCCGAGGTGTGCGAGGACGGTTCGTCCGCATGGACGCGCGGCGCCGCAACGCCGCGGGGGTGACGGGGGGTCATCGGTGCTCTCGGAAGAGCGAGTGCTGGGAGGTGCACGTGTTGCCGAGGACCCATCCGGTCCCTGACCTCCGGCGCCACGCCTCCGAGCGACCGCGAACAATAGATTCGCCGGTCCGGCCCGCAAGGGGGATGCGAGCGCTCCGCGAAGGAATCCTCCGCCGACCGGGAGCCGGTCGCCGCCGGTCGGGTCGGCGGGCGGATTGTCGCCCGCTCGAGCAGCGGCGCGGGCCAGTCCAGGCGACCTGCGCCGGTCGGAGGTACCCGGCTCCGTCCGGTCATCGCGCCTCGTCCGACACCCCACCGCGCGGTGGCTCGGCGCCACCTGTCTGTCCTGCGCCTCGGATCCGCGTACGATGCCGGTTGCCGAACCCATGACGAACCTGACGCTCCACGACGGGACGCCGCTGCCGGCGCTCGGCCTCGGCACCTGGAAGTCCGGCCCGGGCCAGATCGGCGCCGCCGTCACCGAGGCGATCCGCCTCGGGTACCGCCACCTCGACTGCGCCGCCATCTACGGCAACGAAGCCGAGATCGGCGCGGCGCTCGCCAGCTGCTTCGCGGCCGGGTACGTCCGCCGGGAGGAGCTGTGGATCACGTCCAAGCTGTGGAACGACCGGCATGCTCCCGACGACGTCGTGCCAGCGCTCGAGCAGACGCTCGCGGACCTGCGGCTGGACTCGTTGGACCTCTACCTGATCCACTGGCCGGTCGCGCAGCGCCGTGGGAAGGTGCTGCCCGAGTCGGCCGACGACCTGATCGCCCTCGACGAGCTGCCGATCGCCGCCACCTGGCAGGGACTGGAGCGCGCGGTCGACGCCGGTCTGACGCGCCACGTCGGCGTGTCCAACTTCAGCCTGCCGAAGCTCGTCGCGCTCTGCTCCACGGCCCGGATCCGGCCGGCGATGAACCAGGTCGAGCTGCACCCCTACCTGCAGCAGCAGGCGCTCGTCGACTGGTGCCAGGAGCACGGCGTCGGCGTGACCGCCTACTCCCCGCTCGGCTCGCCCGACCGGCCCGAAGACATGAAGCGGACCGGCGAGCCGCGGTTGCTCGACGACCCGGTGGTCGCGCAGGTGGCGGAGCGGCGCGGCGCGACGCCCGGCCAGGTGCTGATCGCGTGGGCGTTGCACCGCGACACGCTGGTGATCCCGAAGTCGGTCCACCCGGCGCGGCTCGCCGAGAACCTCGCGGCCGGCCGGCTGTCCCTCGACGACCGCGACCTGCGCGCGCTCGGCGCGCTGGAGCGGAACCACCGCTACGTGCTCGGCGACTTCTGGGAGTTCGAGGGCGGTCCCTACACGCTCGCGAACCTCTGGGACGAGTGACGCACCGGCCCCGGGGCTCCTCGACTCGAAGCCCGGCGGGCTAGGCCCCGGCGGTTCGACCGCCTTCCGAGGCGGTCGCGCGCGGCCCCAGGGTCACCACCAGCACGCGGCGGCAGCCGCGCCGGCGTCGCCGCCCTCGCCGAGGCCCACGAAGGGGACCCCGGCGACGCTCACGTGTCGAGCGCGGCTCCGTGCCGGAGCGCGCCGATCAGTTGACGTCCAGCGTCCACTTGACGCCGTTGGTCGTCGCGACGCCGAGCCGATTGACGCTCGGGTCGGCGACCAGCGCCTGCTGGTCGAGCACGATTCCCGCGAGCGACGGGAGGTTCGGTAGCGGGATGCCGACGGTCGCGGTCGGCGCCGCGACCGAGAAGCCCTGGCTGAAGAACGCGGACGCGTTCGCGAAGCAGCCCGGTGCGCCGAGGAACGTCAGGTCGAGCGGCGGCGCGAGCTCGATCCCGTAGTTGATGGCGCCGGCGAGTGCCGTGGCGGGCGCGATGTTGCGCACGATGGTGTTGGCCGTGGTGCCGAGCACCGGCCGGTCGACGACGCCGAGCTCCAGGTTCGGGCGCTCGGTGCCGGTCGTGAACGGTGCGAGCGTCGAGAAGTCGAGGCCGCCCGGGTCGCGCGCCCCGCTGCCCCGGCCGTAGCCGACCAGGCAGTCGAGCGTCGAGCAGGTGCCGTACTTGACCTCGATCGTGCCGTTGCTCTGCAGCGAGATCTGCACGTCGTTGGCGCCGCCGATCGAGTACTCGGGGATGGCGGTGAACGTGATGTGGAACGTGCCGCTGACGTCGGGCTCGGCGTCGATGGTGCCGCCGTTGTTCGGGGCGAGGTCGTCCCACAGGAACGCGAGGCGCGGGAACGGATCGTTGAGCAGCGACGAGACCGACTCGGTCAGCGTCGTCAGCGTCGTCGCGCTGAACGCCATCCAGCCGTTCGAGCACAGCCACACGGCACTGTTGTTACCGGCTGCGCTCGGGAACGCGAACGGCAGCGGGACCTGCTGGGTCTGGTCGTCGCTGAACGTCAGCCGGTTCACGCCGGTCGGCGGGACGATCGGTGATGCACCCGGGGTCACGCGGTACGTGCCACCGAGCCACTGCATCGTGAAGCCGGCGTTGCCGGACAGGTCGAACGGGTTCGCCGTCGTCGTGAACAGCTCGTAGAACGAGGCCGGCGCGTCGCCGCCGCAAGCGGTGCCGTAACGCGCGGCGGTCGCATAGCCGCTGGGGATCGTGTAGGTGAACTCGATCGCGTGGGCGGACTCACCGCTCCAGACGGTGCCGGTCGGCGACCCGGCGTAGCTCAGCCCGTAGACGCGGCGGGCGAGCGCCTGGCCCGTGGTGCTGGAGGCGTCGACCGTCGGCGTGTTGGCCGTGCTCGGCGCGCCACCGCTGATGATGTCGACGGTCAGGTCGCCGCTGCTCGGGTCGTAGAGGAACGGCGTCGAGAACGTCATGTTGTACGCGAACGGGCCCGCGGCACCGGTCGTGCTCGAGCCCGGCGGGACGACCATCGGCGCGTTGTAGACCTGGGCGCGGTCGGCGCCGTGGTTGGTGTCGAACGTCCCGTTGATCACCGAGTAGTCGGTCGGTGCGGTCGACAGGTCGAGGGTGACGTTCGGGATGGTGTCGCCGGCCCACGTCGCGGTCGTATTGCCATTGGCGCGGATACGGACCGCGCTGATCAGGATGGGCGACGTGACGCCTGCGCTCGTGAAATGCGACGAGTCGTAGATGTAGAGCGTGCGCGTCGGCGTCGTGAGATCGAACGGCCAGCCGGTGCTCGACGGCAGATCGCCGGTGTTGGCTGCGGCCGGAATCAGGAGGGTCTGGGCCGAGAGTCCGGAGACGAGCGTCGCGGCCAGGGCGGAGAGGAGGAGGTTGCGGTTTGCCATAGGGTGGCGCGTCCATCTCGGAGAGCGCGCCGTGCTCGCAGAAGTCTACTGGCCCGATGCTCCGCCCGCCGTCGCGCTGCCGAGCGGCGCGCGACCAGATACCGGTTCGGTACAATGCGGCCGGTTCCAGGTGAGCTTGTCTCAGGGCTAGGGAGACTACCTATGGACGATGTCCTGACGTCGTCTCGGGCGGGTCCGGCATACGCGCGAGCGGTGCATTGGGGATAGCTCCCGAGCGCAATCGACGTCGCAAGAGGCATCGAGCCATGGCCACCGGCGGACCGGCGGTTCGGTGCGCATCCGCGCGCTGGGACCGACCGACTGCTCATGGTCGAGGCCCGCGTGATCCGCCCCACCCCCGGGCCGCACGGTGCGCGGCTCGCCGGCCGGTCCGCGCGAGGACACCCCGCGAACCGGCCTGGAGTGTCGGTCGAGCGCCTCGTTCCGGCGGGCGAGCCGGGGCGAGCCCGGCGCTCCACCGACCCGATCGACGGAGAGACTCCCACGATGATCGCCGGGCCGATCACCCTCCCCCGGCCGCCGCGCTGACCGCCGCCTGGCGGACCGCGGTGCTCCCGTCCGACCATGCGAGGTCCGCCGGCGCCCGGAACGACCGCAGCCTGCTGCTCGCCTCCGGAACCCGCCGCCTGCAGATGATCTTCGAGAGGTCCGACCTCGCCGGCCCGCTCGGCCACCGGATCGAAGGTCTGGCTTCCGCCGGGGCGAGGTGCGCACGTGGACCGTCGTCACACGGCAGCTCGGGATCTGGATGCCCGGCACGACGACTGGCGCTGCAAGCCAGCGCGGCGGGCGTTCGGCGCGCCGATCGTCCGCCTGCCCGACCTGAACGGCACGACCACCCAGGGCAACGACTACATCACCCTGGACCTTCCGTATCCGGTCGGCGACGAGAACCTGGTCGTCGAGTGTCGCGTGCTCGCCAATGCGAACGCAGACGAGTCGTTCGACGACCACCTGGAGCGCGCAGGCCTCCGAGCGAACGTCCCCCGGTTCGGCAGCGGCGGTCGGAGCTAGGCGGGCACGACGCCGGTGCTCCACGCATCGACCTCGGCGTGGCTCGGCGGCACCGCCCTCGTGATCCCCGGCGTGTCGCGGCCGGCGCGGGGCTCGACGAGCGGCAGCGCGCCGCTGGATTCCCCGCTGCCCGAGGACCCGAGCTACCGCGGCACGCACATCTGCGGACACGGGCTCGTCTTCGACCTGTCCGTGAGCCGACTCGGTGTCGTCGGCAGCAACGGCGTGGACATCGAGCCGTTGATCCGCCCGCAGCCGCTCGAGGCGGACCCGGAGCCGGCTCCGCGGGCGTTCCTGGCACGGGACCGTTGGCAGCGGGCCGTCGGTGTCCCAAGCTTCGCGTTTTCCGATACCCCGTCCCGCCCGCCCGCCGCCTCCGCCTCCGCGCGCCCACGCCACCGATGACCTCCGAGATCTCGACCGCTTCCTCGACCGCGGGCACCGCCGCCGCACTCCCGATCCGCATCACCGTCGCCCGCGGCGACGGGATCGGCCCGGAGATCATGGACGCCACGCTGCGCATCCTCGAGGCCGCGGGTGCCGGGCTGCGGTTCGACGAGATCGAGATCGGCGAGAAGGTCTACCTGGCGGGGAACACGTCCGGCATGGCGCCCGAGGCGTGGGACGTGCTGCGCGCGTCGAAGGTGTTCCTGAAGGCCCCGATCACGACGCCGCGCGGCAGCGGCTACAAGAGCCTGAACGTCACGACGCGCAAGACGCTCGGCCTGTTCGCGAACGTGCGCCCGTGTGTCGCCTACGACCCGTTCGTGCCGACCAAGCACCCCGACATGGACGTCGTGGTGATCCGCGAGAACGAGGAGGACACCTACGCGGGTATCGAGCACCGGCAGACGGCGGAGGTGATGCAGTGCCTGAAGCTGATCTCGCGACCGGGCTCCGAGCGGGTGATCCGCTACGCGTTCGAATACGCGCGCCGCGCCGAGCGGAAGAAGATCAGCTGCCTCACCAAGGACAACATCATGAAGCTCACGGACGGCCTGTTCCGGCAGGTGTTCCGTGAGATCGCCGCAGAGTATCCCGAGATCGAGACCGAGGAGCTGATCGTCGACATCGGCACCGCGTGGCTCGCCGATCGCCCCGGCCGCTTCGACGTCGTCGTGACGCCGAATCTCTACGGCGACGTCGTGTCGGACGTGACCGCCCAGCTCACCGGCTCGGTCGGGCTCTGCGGCTCGGCCAACATCGGCCGGAACTTCGCGATGTTCGAGGCGATCCACGGCTCCGCGCCCGACATCGCGGGCAAGGATCTCGCCAATCCGTCCGGCCTGCTGCTCGCGGCGGTGATGATGCTCGTCCACGTCGGGCGCCCGGTCATCGCCGCGAAGGTCCACAATGCGTGGCTCCGTACGATCGAGGATGGCATCCACACCGGCGATATCCACCGCGACGGTGTCAGCACCCGACGGGTGGGGACGCGGGCCTTCGCCGATGCAGTGATCGAGCGGCTCGGCCGGACGCCGCAGAAGCTGCACCCGGTCCACTACGACGAGTCGTCGCGCAAGGCGCTCGACGTCGAGCCGCGCCCGCATCCCAAGCCGCTGAAGGAACTCGTCGGCGTCGACGTCTTCGTCGACTGGGATGCGCACGACCGCGACCCCGACGTGCTCGCCAGGCTGCTCCACGATGCCGCGCCGAAGACCATCGACCTCGTGATGATCACCAACCGCGGCGTCAAGGTATGGCCCGGCGGGCACCCGGAGACCTTCCGCACCGACCACTGGCGGTGCCGCTTCATGGCGCGTCGCTCGGCCGACGGCCACACGCCGATCTCACCGAAGGCGGTCGTCGAGCTGCTCGACCACCTCGCCGTGGGCGGCATCGACTTCGTCAAGACCGAGCAGCTCTACACGTTCGACGGCGAGCTCGGGTTCTCGCTCGGCCAGGGCCAGTGACCGGCGGGGGCGTCGCGCGGAGCCATTGCGGACGGAGGACGACATGAGCGCAGCCGGGACTTCCGACAGCGATGCCGAATCCGCGGCGGCCAGCACCTCGGTGGCCGGCACCGTGGCGGTAGGTGTCGTCATGGGCAGCCAGTCCGACTGGGAGACCATGCAGCACGCGGTCGCCGTATTGGAGCAGCTCGCCGTGCCGCACGAGGTGCGCATCGTGTCCGCGCACCGGACGCCGGATCGGCTCTACGCCTACGGCCGCTCTGCGGAGGCGCGCGGCCTGCGCGCGATCGTCGCCGGGGCGGGTGGCTCGGCGCACCTGCCGGGTATGCTCGCCGCGTTGACCACGATTCCGGTGCTCGGAGTGCCGGTGCGCAGCCGGACCCTCGACGGGCTCGACTCGCTGCTGTCGATCGTGCAGATGCCGGGTGGCATCCCGGTCGGGACCCTCGCCGTCGGTGAGGCCGGTGCCCGAAATGCAGGCCTGCTCGCCGCGGCGATCGTCGCCAATGGCGATCCGGCCATGCGGGACCGTCTGCGCGCGTTCCGCGCTGCGCAGACGGCGGCCGTCGAGGAGGAGCCGCGCCGGTGACGATCCTGCCCGGCGCGACGATCGGCGTGCTCGGCGGCGGACAGCTCGGCCGGATGATCGGCTTGGCCGCGCACCGGCTCGGTTATCGGGTCGCGGTGCTCGCCGATGCGCCGGATGCGCCCGGTGCCCTGGTCGCGGATCGCGTGGTCGTCGGCGCGCTCGACGATGCGGCCGCCGCGGCGACTCTCGGCCGCGAGGCCGACGTGGTGACGCTCGAGGTCGAGCACGTCGACCCCGCCGCCGCAGCAGCCGCGGCGGTGCACGCTCCGTTGCGCCCGGGACTGCTCGCGCTGCGGACGGCGCGCGACCGCGCGCTCGAGAAGGCGTTCCTCGTCGCGCAGGGCGCCCCGGTCGGCCCACACGCCGTCGTCGAGACCGACGCCGACCTGCTGCGCGCCCTGGCGCACACCGGTCTCCCGGCGATCCTCAAGACGACGACCGAGGGCTACGACGGCCGCGGGCAGCGGAGCGTGTGCAGCGAGGCGGAGGCGGTCGCCGCGCGCGCCGAGCTCAGGGGCCAGCGGCTCGTCGTCGAGGCTCGGCTCGACCTCGCGCTCGAGGTGTCGGTCATCGTCGCGCGCGGCGTGGACGGCGCCACGATCGCGATGGGGCCGTTCGAGAACGCGCATCGCGACCACATCCTGGATGTGAGCACGTATCCGGCGGCGAGCCTCGACCCGGTGCGTTCGCGCGAAGCGATCACGTGGGCGGGCCGGCTCGCCGCCGCGCTGGACCTCGTCGGGCTCCTGTGCGTCGAGTACTTCGTCACGCGCGACGGCCGGTTGCTCGTCAACGAGCTCGCACCACGCCCACACAACAGCGGGCACCTGACGATCGAGGCGTTCGCGGCGAGCCAGTTCGAGCAGCTCGTGCGCGCGATCTGTGGTCTGCCGTTGGCGCTCGCGCAGCCGCGCAGTGCCGCCGTCATGGGCAATCTGCTGGGCGACCTGTGGACGGACGGCGACCCGGACTGGGTCGGTGCGCTCGCGGTCCCGGACGTCCACCTGCACCTGTACGGCAAGCGCGCCGCGCGCCCCGGGCGCAAGATGGGTCACCTGACCGCGCTCGGAGCGGATCTCGCCGAAGCGGTCGCTCGACTGCGCACCGCGCGGGCGGCATTGCGTGATCGCTCGCTGTCGCAGCGGGCGGCAGGGTCCGCGGCCGGCCGCGGCGCTCCGCGCTGAATCACGGCTCGCGGAATCCGTGTCCGATCGCGTCGCGCGACGGTCATGTGCGTTGCGACGCCGCGAGCCGGCGCGCCCACCCAACCGGAGATCGCCATGCCACCGCTCCTCGTCCGCCCGTTCCAGATCGTCGCGCTCGCGACGCTCATCGCCCCGCTCAGCGGCCAGTCCGCGCCCGAAGTCCTCGCGCTGATGGACGCTCCGGCGCTGGTCGCCCGCGTCCAGCCCGGGGCCTGCACGTCGACGCTGTGCACGTCGCCGCTGACGCCGGCGATCCCGCCGTTCGCCGGTGGCGTCGCGCACGACCCGCGCGATCGGGCGACCTGGCTCAGCAACGGCACCGACCTGTGCAAGCTCGACGTGCGCGGCTGCGCGACCGTGTGCGCACCGTTCCCGGCGCCGAACCTGCCGGCCGGAGTGTTCGTCACCGGGCTCGCCTGCAACGAAGAGACGCAGCGGCTGTTCGTCGCGCACTCGGACAACACGATCCATACCTATGCCGCGAGCGGCTGCACGCTGACCTGGCTGTCGTCGTTGTGCGCTCACCGTGCCGACGAACCACGTGGTCAGCGCGCTGGCGACCTTCGATGCACAGCAGCGGCTGTTCTACTCGACGTCGCCGTGGAACGGCCCGGGCATCGACGCGCAGGTCGTCATCGCGAGCCAGGGTGCGCCGTGCGTGCCGACCTGCCCGCCGTTCCATCTCGTCGACACGGCCGGCGTCAACATGCCGTTCATCACCGGACTCGCCTTCCAGCCCTGCCGCAGTACGCTCGAAGCCACCGACGGGACGCGGATCGTCACGTCGAGCTACCAGGCGCCGTGCAGCGTGCTGCCGGTCCAGGAGTGTGCCGGCATCGTGCCCGGACTGCGCGCCGGTCGGCCTGTGCATCCTGCCGTCGACGGAGACGACGAGCGGGCCGCAGTGCTTCAACGGCTCGGCGCCGGGTTGCCTCGCGATGCAGCACCTGCTGCGCGGTGATCCGACGATCGGCAACCTCGGCTTCGCGCTCGATCTCGTGAACTGTCCGGCGCCGTCGGTCGCCATGGCGTTCGTCGACATCGGGTCGAACTGCGCGACGACGAACTTCGGACTGTGCTCGCTGATGCCGTCGGCCCCGATCTGGGCATCGATGCAGCTCGCCACCGGGTCCGGCTGCAACGGGTCGGCGACGTTCGGCCTGCCGATCCCGAACCTGCCCGCGCTGTGCGGGATCATCCTGTCGACGCGCTGGGCCGGCTGGATGGTCGGCGGCGGCCCGCCGGACCACTTCGTCAGCGAATGCCAGACCTGGATGATCACCGGGAGCTGAGCGCCGGCGGCGCGCCCTGCGGCGTCAGATCGCGAAGTCGGCGCCGCCGCACTCGGGGCTGAAGTACTTGATGCGCATCGGCCGCACCGAGTTGGTGTGCGGCTCGAACACGTTGACCTCGTCGATGTCGCGGCCGTAGACGTGGATCGAGATCGACGTGCGGTCGCCGTTGTTGCCGATCGCGTGGATCTCGTGGTACGGCGGCAGCAGGTAGGAGGTCGAGCCGGCCGACACCTGGCCACCCTGCAACTCGCGCAGCTCCGCATGGCCGGGACGGCTGCCGTCGTCGAGGCGCTCGTAGACGACCTCCTGCAGCGTGTTCTCGACGATCCCCATGACGCCCCAGCACGAGTGGTCGTGGATCGGCGTCGCCTGCCCCGGCAGCCAGACCAGCGCCAGGACGACGAAGCGGTTCTGGCGGTCCTTGTGCAGCAGATGGCGCGCGTAGCACTCGGTGCGCGGCTCGCGGGCGCTGCGCGGCAGCCAGCGCGGGTCGCGACACAGCTCGTAGAGCCGGGCCGAGACCTCCTTGATGGTCACCGGCATCGCCGGGTGGCGGTCGAGGATCGACTCGACGTCGCTCACGAAGTCGCGCAGCCCGTAGGCGGTCGCGGAATCCTGGGTTGTGCCGGGGTTCATCGCGGGGAAGATTCTGCCCGATCCGGCCATCGAAGGCAGACCCCGCGGTCTGTCGGTGTTCGACGGTGTGCCGGACCGTCCGGCGCGCGGAGGCTCCGCCCGTCGGCGCAGGAGCGGTGCATGAAGACCCTCGCAACCTCTTGGATCGTCATGGTTTGCGTCTCGCTCGCCGGCTGCGGCATGGCCGGGGTGCGGCTCGCCGAGGCCGAGCAGCTGTACGGCCGGGCCGACTACTTCCAGGCCTGGGTGTCGATCCAGGAGGCGCACAAGGAGGCTCCCGACGATCCCGAGGTCGCCGAGTCGTACGAGCGGATCCGCGCCGCGTTTCTCCTCGCGCGGGGGCGCGAGCTCGTGTTCGAGAACCGCGACCTCGAAGCGATCGAGCTGTTCGAGCGCCTGCTGGTGCTGAACCCCGACGACGAGACCGCCGCCGGCTGGATCGTCCGCGCGCGCCAGAAGCTCGCCACCCGCGCGGCGCGCCACGGCGACACGCTGCAGACCGAGGGCGATCTCGAAGGGGCGCTGCTCGCCTACCGCGAGGCGGTCGACCACGAGCCCGACAATCCGATCGCGGCCGATGGCCTCGCCCGGCTCGCCGAGACCTGGCGCCATCGTCGCGCGGATGCCCGCGACCACTATCTGGAGGGCGTGCGGGCGCTCGCCGAGCAGCTGTTCCAGCAGACGCGCTACCACATGCTGATCGCGCTCGACAAGGACCCCGGCCTCGACGAGGCGCGCGGCCCGTCGGCGCGCGCGCGGAAGCGGCTGCTCGAGGATCGCTTCCGTGCGGCGCGCGCGATGGAGGCGAAGGGGTTCTTCCCGGCAGCACTCCGCGAGTATCGCGAGCTGCGCGACGCGGACGCGGCGCTGTCGGACATCGACGCGCGGATCGCCCGGACCGAGGCCGAGGTGCGCGCGTCGCAGCTCGCCGACGAGGGGCAGATGCTCGCCTTGCGCGGCGACTTCACCGCGGCCCGCGAGAAGCTCGAGCAGGCGCTCGGCCTGACGACCCACTCGCAGGACGAGATCTCCGAGGCGCTCGTGCTGGTGCACGAGCGCGAGCTCGATCGCGACTACACGGTCGCCAAGGACCACGAGATCCAGGGCGAGCTGGAGGACGCCGTCGCGGTCTACACGGACATCGACCAGCGCCTGCCGGGCTTCCGCGACGTGCGGGCGCGGATCAGCGAGCTGCAGATCCGCGTCGAGGAGGCGAAGACCGCCTACGACGCGGGCCTGGCGGCGGAGGCGGCCGGCGATCGCGAGGCGGCGCTCGGGCACTTCAACGACGTGCTGGTCTACTGGCCCGAGTATCGCGACGCGGCAGCGCGCGCCGCCGCGCTGCGCGTTGCGCCGCCCGGCGAAGCACCACAGGCGCCGTCGGGAGACGACCAGCAGCCGCCCGCCGGCGAGCCGCTGCAGACGCCACCGGAGGGGGCGCCGCCGCAGCCGGTCGAGCCGGACCGCGAGGGCTGATCGAGCCCGCGGCGGCATTGCCCCTGTGGGGCGGCTCGTGTCGGATGGGGACCACCGAGGACCTCGCGTGCGCATCCACTCCCTCACGACGCGCTTCGTGCTGACGCTGCTGCTGTCGACCGCGCTGCCGTTCCTCGGCTTCGGCTGGTTCGTCCGGCAGGGCATGCGCGAGCGCCTCGAGGCGCAGGTCGTGCGCGTGCTGTTGAAGGACCAGGCGACGCTCGCGGCCGAGGAGCTCGACAAGCTGATCGACGAGGCCCACCGGGCCTGCTGGATGATCGAGAGCGCGGCCGCCCGCCAGCTCGACGACCCCGGTGAGGACGAGCTCGCGCGCGAGCTCGATCTGCAGGTCGGCTTCCAGAGCGACTTCCAGCTCGTGCTACTCGCCGGCGAGGACGGCCGCGTGCTCGCGACCTACGAGGCGATCGGCGGCGACGCCCAGCGCCGCGAGTCGCGCGCGGCGAAGCTGCCGCGCGACGTGTCGTCGGCGGACTGGTTCGTCCGCACGATCGTCGAGGACCGCGGGCTCGTGTGGGTCGACCGCCACCTGTCGCCGCTGCTGCACGCGAGCCCCGAGCGACCGAGCTACGACCCCGCCGACTTCAGCCTCGGCATCGCGTTCCAGGTGTTCGGGGTGTCGACGGACACACGCGGCGTCGTCTACGCCCTGCTGCGCTGGCAGCGCGTCCAGGACATCGTCGATCAGCGCGTCGAGCGTCTCGCGGCGGAGACCGACCTGAAGGGCGTGCACGCCTTCGTGTGCGCCGGTGACGGCACCGTGCTCGCGAGCGACGATCGATCCCGCTACGGCCGGCTCGCCGGCGCACCGGAGCTCGTCGCGGCGATCGGCGCGGTCGGCGACGACGACCTCGTCGTCACGCACGGCGCCGAGGTGTTGCGGATGGCCGGCGTCGCGCGCGTCGGACGCGCGCGCTTCCGCGAGCTCGACTGGCGCACCGTGGTGACGGCGCCGGAGTCGGAGCTGTTCGCCGCGAGCCGCGATTTCGGGCGGCTCGTGCTGCTCGTCACGGCAGTCGCGGCGGTCGCGCTCGTGCTGTGGTCGTTGTTCGCCTCGCGCGCGATCCTGCGCCCGGTGCGCGAGCTGTCGCTCGCGACCAAGGCGCTCGCGGAGGGCGATCTCGGCACCCGGGTCGCCGTGCGCGGGCACGACGAGCTCGCCGAGCTGGGGCGGCTGTTCAACGCGATGGCGGCGGATCTCACCGCGAGCCGCGAGCAGCTCCGCGATGCGGAGCGGCAGGCGGCGTGGGCGGAGATGGCGCGGCAGGTCGCGCACGAGATCAAGAACCCGCTGACGCCGATGCGGATGAGCGCGCAGCTCGTGCAGCGCGCCCGTGCGAGCGACGATCCGCGACTCGCCGAGCTCGTCGACCGCCTCGCGCGGACGGTGCTCGCACAGACCGACCAGCTCGCGCGCATCGCGAGCGACTTCCGGCAGTTCGCGGGTACTCCCGAGCCGCGCCGGGCGCGCGAATCGGTCGCGGAGCTGCTCGCGGAGGTGCGCGAGGAGTTCGCCGGCCTCGCCGAGCAGCGCGGGATCGTGTTGCGGGTCGAGCTGCCGCCGGGCGACGTCGCGGTCGTCGTCGATCGCAGCGAGCTGCGGCGCGTGCTGTCGAACCTCGTGCAGAACGCGTTCGATGCGCTCGACCACGGCGGTCGCGTCGAGGTGCTCGGCCGCGCCCCCGGCGCGGACCTCGTCGAGCTGTTCGTGCGCGACGACGGGCCGGGCATCGACGCCGCGGCAGCGGAGCGCCTGTTCGAGCCGTACTTCACGACGCGCTCGTCGGGCACCGGGCTCGGGCTGGCGATCTGTCGCAAGATCGTCGAACAGCATGGCGGGAAGGTCCTGCTCGTCGCGTCGCGGCCCGGCCGCACCGAGTTCGCGGTGACGCTCCCACGAGCGCCGTCGGAGGACGGCGACGCGGACGCACGAGGGCATCGAACGAACCCATGACGAGCGCTCCTCCATCCGGTCTCGCGGCCACCGTGCGCCGGTGCGTCGCCCCACTCGCGCTCCTGCCGCTCGCGATGCCGGTCGGCGTGCCGCGAGCACAATCCGTCGCCGATGCGGTCGCCCCGCTGCGGTGGCGGTGCATCGGCCCGTCGAACATGATGGGGAGGATCGCGTCGATCGACGCATCGATCGACGACCACCGCACGGTGCTGGTCGCATCGGCGTCCGGTGGCGTGTTCCTGTCGGACAATGCGGGGACGAGCTGGCGCGCGATCTTCGACGACCAGGGCTCCGGGTCGATCGGCGACGCCGTGTTCTGCCAGGGCGACCCCGACGTCATCTGGGTCGGTACCGGCGAGGCGAGCAATCGCAACAGCGTCGGCTGGGGTGACGGCGTCTACCGGTCGACCGACCGCGGGCGCAGCTTCGTGCACGTCGGGCTCGCCGCCACGCGCCAGATCGCCGCGATCGCGGCGCACCCGAGCGATCCGGACGTCGCCTACGTCGCCGCGGTCGGCAGCCTGTGGGGGCCGTCGGGCGACCGCGGGCTGTTCAAGACCACCGACGGTGGTCGGCATTGGACGAAGCTCGGCGTCGGCGTGCTGCCCGGCCCGGAGTCGGGCGCACCGCTCGCCGGTTGCACCGAGGTGCTCCTGCACCCGACCCGCCCCGACACCGTCTGGTGCGCGATCTACGAGCGGCTGCGGACGCCGTGGTCGATGCAGTCCGGCGGCCCGAACGGTGGCATCTTCCGCTCGCACGACGGCGGGGCGACCTGGGCGAAGCTGACCGCCGGGCTGCCGACCGGCGCGACCGGCATGATCGACCTCGACGTCTGTCTGGCGCACCCGGACGTGCTCGTCGCGAACGTGGAGGCCGACCAGGACCTGCCCGACGACCTGCGCGTGCCCGGCCCCGGCGTCTACCGCTCCGACGACGGTGGCGACACCTGGCGCTACCTGCTGCGCCACAACACGCGGCCCTTCTACCACGGCCAGATCGCGATCGATCCGAGCGACCCCGACCGCATCTACGTCGTCAGCCGCGACTTCCGAGTCAGCCTCGACGGTGGTGCGAGCTGGCGGCCGCGCTGGTGGGGTGGCGGCGGTGACGACCACGACCTGTGGATCTCGCCGAAGGACGGTGGTGTGCGCTACATGGCGACCGACCAGGGCGCGTATCTGACCGTCGACGACGGGCGCACCGTCGTCGGCCTCGACAACATGGCGATCGGTCAGTACTACGCGATCGGCGTCGACATGCGCGACCCCTATCACGTGATCGGCGGCCTGCAGGACAATGGTGTATGGATCGGTCCGTCGCACAGCCGCGAGCCGCACGGCATCACGACGCGCCACAACTCGTGGGTCGTCGAGGGTGACGGCTTCCACGCGCAGATCGATCCGACCGATTGGCGGACCGCCTACGCGGTGATCCACTGCGGCTTCGCCGCCCGCGTCGACCTGCAGACCCGCGCGATCGCGTACGTGACGCCGACCCCGGAGACGGTCGCCAACTACCTGGACTGGTTCGACCCGCATTGCCCGGACGAGCCGATCCGCTACACGATCCTCCCCGGCGACGTCTGGTTCTACGGCGACGATCCGGTGCGGCCGCGCCTGCCGCCGCAGTTCCGGTTCAACTGGTCGAGCCCGCTCGTGCTGTCACCGCACGACCCGAACACGGTCTACTTCGCGGGCAACTACCTGTTCGAGTCCCGCGACCGTGGCGAGACGTGGCGGATCGTGTCGCCGGACCTCACGACCGACGACATCGACGAGCGCCGGCCGTCCGAGCAGGGCGGCCTGACGCGCAACGTGACTGGCGGCGAGAACCACTGCACGATCGTCACCATCGGAGTGAGCCCGCGCGATCCGCGCGTCCTGTGGTGCGGCACCGACGACGGCAATGTGCAGGTCACCCGCGACGGCGGTGCCGTGTGGACGGACGTGACGGCCGCGCTGCTCGCCGCGCCGGGCGCACCGCGGCCGGGCACCTGGATCAGCCGGGTCGAGCCCTCGCACCACGCCGATGGCCGCTGCTTCGTGACGCTCGACGACCACCGGCGCGACGACTTCCGGCCGTTCGTGTTCGCGACCGACGACTTCGGCGCGAGCTGGCGCGACGTCACCGGCGATCTGCCCGGCAACGGGAGCTGCTACGTCGTGCGCGAGGACCCCGTGCAGCCGTGGCTCGTGTTCGCCGGCACGGAGTTCGGTGCCTGGGCGTCGATCGACGGCGGCGGTCGCTGGGCCGAGCTCGCGGGTGGGCTGCCGACGGTCGCAGTGCACGATCTCGTCATCCACCCGCGCGACGCCGACCTCGTCGCCGGCACGCACGGCCGCAGCATCTGGATCCTCGACGATCTCACCGGCCTGCGCCAGTTGACGCCGGAGGTCCGGAGCCAGCCGGCCGCATTGTTGGCGCCCCGCCGCGCGACCCGGTGGCGCGAGATCCGCGTCGGTCGCATGCAGCCGGATTTCCTGTTCCGTGGCGCCAATCCACCACGTGCAGCGTGGCTGCATTTCTGGTCGCGCGGCGGCGGCTCGGCGACCATCGAGATCGCCGAGCCGGGGACCGACCGGCGCTGGACCGAGCGCGTCGAGGCCCGCCCCGGACTCAATCGCGTCGCCTGGCCGCTCCGCTATCCGGCCTCGCCGAGCGAGCTGGCGGCCGCCCGTGCGCGACTCGGCGAGGCGGCGCGCGAACTCGCGACGCGCGCGCCCGACGATACGGTGCGCGCGGGGCTCGGTCGGCTCGCCGCGGCGATCGCGGGGGCGACCTCCGCGGAGCAGCTCGACGCGCTCCGCACGCGCCTCGTCCGGGATCACGGGCAGCTGGCGGCCGGTGCGGTGGTGTTCGGCGCGCGGATCGGTGACGCGCCGGCAGCACCGGGTGTGCACGTCGCGACGCTGCGGCACGCGGGCGTCGAGGCCTCGGTGACGTTGGCGGTCCGTTCAGATCCCCTGGACGGCGAGTGACGCGGTCGCCCGTCGGGACGGAATCCCGACATCGACGACCGGGGCGTCGGCGACAATCCGGGCTCGCCCCGAGTCTCCCCAGACGTCCACAGCCCCCCGGATCCCATGAAGTGCTCGCTCTACGTCCTGACGATCCTGAGCGCGGTCACGGTCGGATCGCTCACCGCCCAGCAGAACATCGTCTACCACGACGACACCAACCCGGCCGCCGGCAATGCGAACGCTTTTCCGTTCGGCTCGGAGGGCGTCCGCATCCAGCAGGTGTTCCCCGGCTCGGTGGTCGGCGGGCCGGCGCTGATCCAGGATCTGTTCGTCGCACCGCGGCTCGACCGCAATGGTGTCTACCTGGAGTCGGAGGTCGTCTACGGCGACTTCGAGATCCGTATGGGCGTGGCGGCGACGCCGTTCACGACGAGCTGGGCCGCGAACATCCCGAATCCGACCGTCGTGTACCGTGGTCCGCTGCGCGTGACCTTCCGCCGCGACCAGTGGTCGCCGCTCGGTCTGCCGGTGCCGTTCGTGTGGACTCCGGCCAACCCGACGGACGATCTGGCGATCGACTTCATCCTGTGGGACGTCGTCGACACCGGTGCGGTGCCGCCAGACGTCAATGGCTACTTCCTCGACGTCTACAGCAGCACCGGGCGCACGATCCCTCGCGCCTACCGCCGGGGCTGGACCACGGCGCAGCCGGCGACGTCCGCCGGCGTCGACGGCGGCGGCATCAAACTCGGCCTGCTGCTCGGCGACGGCAATTTCGTCGCGCATGGCGGGGGCTGCCAGGGCTCCTCGGGGCTCGCGCCGCGGATCGCGACCCCGGCCGGCGCCTGGCCGCAGGTCGGTGGCAACCTGGTCGTCCAGCTCGCGGACGGCCCTCCGAATTCCGGTGCGGCGCTGCAGTTCGGGCTCAGCTTCACGTCGCTCGGCGGCATCCCGCTGCCGATCGAGCTCGGCATCGTCGGTGCGCCCGGCTGCTACCTCTGGCACGACCTGCAGGTGGCGACGCCGCCGCTGGCGACCGACGGGAGCGGTGCCGTGACGTTCACGCTCGGCGTGCCCTCGTTGCCCGGGCTCGTCGGCGCGCGGCTGTACGCGTCGTGGTTGGCGCTCGACTCGGCCGCCAACCAGCTCGGCTTCACGACCAGCGGCTACGCGACCGTGATCCTCGACCTGAGTCGCGCCGGCCGTCCGGTGGCGTAGGCTCCCGCCACCGGAGCGCCCCGCATGGCTCGACTCGTCCTGGAGATCCCCGACGTCCTCCCGTTCGCGACCACGATCGACGTGCGGGTCACCGACCTCAACTACGGCAATCACCTCGGCAACGACGCGGTGCTGTCGCTGATCCACGAGGCGCGCGTCCGCTACCTCGCGTCGCTCGGGGCCACCGAGCTCCAATGGAGCGGCTGCAGCATCGTGGTCGCAGACTGTGCGATCGTCTACCGGGCCGAGTGCTTCCTCGGCGACCGGCTGCGGTTCGAGGTCGGTCCCGGCGACGTTTCGCGGGTGGCCTGCGACCTGCTCTATCGCGCCGTGCGCGAGCAGGACGGCCGGCTGTGCATCGAGGCGAAGACCGGCATCGTGTTCCTGGATCCGAGCACGCGACGGCCGGTGCGCGTCCCGGCCGACGTCGCGCGCGCGACCGGCTGATGCGGTCCGGCCGGTGAGCCAGCCGCCTGGAGAGTCAGTCGTCGGCCAGCGCGTCGTCGCCGCCCTCGGCGGGGTCGCCCCGCAGCTTCGCGACGCGCCCGCGGAGCTTCCGGTTCTGCTTGCGGAGGAACTCGGCGCTCTGCTGTAGCCGGGCCAGCTCCTGCTGCAGGGCGCGGACCTCGTCGTGGGTCAGCGTCAGCGACGCGTCGGTCGGGGTGGGGTGCGCCTGCAGCCAGGCGTGCAGATCGGGGCGAGGCGTCGACGACATGGGCGGATCAGCATACGTCGCGCGCCGCCCGGGAAGGATTGCGGCTCGCGTCACCTGGGCCCGCCGCGGGACTCCGGCGATGATGTCGCTTCCTCTCTCCGCGTCATCCCGCAGACCCCGAGCAACCCTCCGATGCAGTCCCTGCTCCGGCGCGCGAGCCTCGCCGCGTGCCTGTGGTCGGCCCTCTCCTTCACCGCTGCCGCGGTCGCCCAGGTCGACGTGGACGGGTCCGGCCCCGCGTCGAATCGCTACATCGTCTCGTTCGATCGCCCTGCGGTCCCGCTCGACGCGATCCGTGCGGCCATCCACCGGCGGGACCCGGTGGCCGCCGCCGCGCTCGCCGAGGAGCTCGAGCGCAAGACCACAGCGCTCCGGGCGGAGTTCGTCGCCGGCGTCGGCGCCGCGGGCGGCCGCGTGCTGGAGCTGTGGTGGCTGGTGCCGGCGGCGCACGTCGAGCTGGCGCCGAGCGCCGTCGACCGCGTGCGTGCGCTGCCCGGTGTCGCGCGGCTGGTCGCGGACGACGTGCGGCGGCCCGGCGACCTGATCCGCACGTCGACGAACCTGCTCAACCACCGCACCGACGCCGTGCAGGCGATGGGGGTGCTCGGGGCGGGGGCGACCGTCGCCGTCGTCGACACCGGACTCGACGAGGTCGCCGGCACGAATGTGCGACCGCACCGGACTTTCTTCGTGAACGGGGATCCGAACAACACGAGCGGCGGTGGGATCGGCGGTTCGCGCATGCTGGCGAACGTGCAGGTCGGAGCCCTGCCACCCGACGGTCCGCTCAACGGCTCGGACCACGGGACGCGCGTCGCGGCGGTCGCGGCCGGAGCGCGCTGGGACACGTCCTCGACGAGCGACGACGGCCACGCGCCGCGGGCGGGGATCGTCGGCTACTCGCTGACCGATCAGTCGGGTGGCATCACCGCATTGAGCACCATGGTCTCGGCATGGCAGCGCGTCGCGCTCGACGCCGCGACGTACGGGACCGACGTGGCGGTGATCAGCTACGACGGTACGCGTGACCCCTACTTCCCCGAGCAGCAGGCGATGGACGCGGCAGCGGACGTCGCGGACATCTTCGTGGCCGCGATGGCCGGCAATACTCCGTCGACCCAGGCCTACTATCAGGGTGCGACGAACGTGCTGACGGTCGGCTCGGTGCTGCACGACCTGCACACGGTGTCGTTCTTCACCGCGACGGGGCCGCTGACGTCGACCGGCAAGGAGCCGCGGCGCTATCCGCTCCTCGTCGCGAACGGCGAGAGCATCTACATGCCGACCGGCGACTTCGAGGTCGGCGGCGCGACCCGCAGTGGCACGTCGTACTCGGCGCCACAGGTCGCCGGTGCGGCAGCGCTGTACCGCTCGGTCGCGACCGCCGCGACGGCGGAGGAGACGCGCGCGGCGATCCTGGTCACGCTCGACGAGATGCGCGGCCTCAATCCGGGCGACGAGGCGCGAGTCGGCTTCGGCTATCTGCGCGTCGACCGGCTCGTCGACGTCGCCCGCGGCACGCTCGGTGGCACCGCCCGGGGCCGGGTCGACGTGCGGGTCCCGGCGTCCGTCACGCAGTTCCCGGTGCAGGCCGGCGCGGTCCACGCCGTCGCGCTCGTCTGGTCGCGGCGCGACGTTACGGCGGCCGACTGGGCGAACCTCGATGTCGAGGTCCGGCAGGGTGGCGTGCTCCTCGGAGGCAGCGCGGCCGTCGACGACACCCACGAGCTCGTCGTGTTCCGCGCGCCGGCGACCGGGATGGTCGACGTCGTCGTGACCGCGCGGCGGTTCGAGACGGGTGCGGCATCGCAGGAGTTCGGACTGGCGTTCGCGAGGCGCGAGCTGCCGATCGTCACGAGCTTCGGTCAGGGCTGTGCAGGGGCGCCGTCCGCGCCGGTCGTCCGCGAGGTCGAGCCGCCCGTGTACGCATCGACGTTCGCCGCCGCCTCCGACGCGCGGCTGCTCGGCGGAGTCCCGCACCGCATCCAGCAGTGGATCGCCACCAACTCGATCCCCGGCAGCGGCTCGTTCAACGTGCGCGGCCTCGCGTTCCGTCACGACGACGTCGCGGCGCCGCTCGGCACGACGGCCTGGGTGGAGTTCTCGATGGACCTGGGCCTGACCGCTGCGGCGCCAGCCACCATGTCGGCGACCTTCGCCAACAACGTGCCGCGCTCGACGACGCGCGTGTTCCAGCGCAAGCGGCTCGCGTTGCCCGCGTTCACGGTCCCCAATGCCAGTCCGCAGAGCTGGTCGGTGCTGATCCCGTTCGACCAGTCGTTCGAACGGCTCTACGACCCGCAGGGCGGACAGACGTCGGTCCAGGACCTGGTGATGGATGTCACGGTCTTCGCGACGTCCGCCGGTGCCGCGGGTCTCCAGTATCCGCTCGATGCGGTGACCAACCTCGCGGACGCGGTCACCCTGTACGCGACCAATCCGCAGGCGAGCTCCGGGACCCTGCTCCCCGGCGTCGCGACGCCGTACGCGCTGCTGTCCTCGTTCCGAGCCGGAACCGCGCCGGCGCTCGAGGTCGGTGGCGTGCCGCAGCTCGGCGCCGCCTACGAGCTCCAGGTTCGCTCGGTGCCGGCGCTCGCGCCGATGGCGTTGTCGTTCGGACTGTCGCCGACGGCCTACGCGGGACTCCAGCTCCCGCTCGATCTCGCGCCTTTCGGTGCGCCGCGCTGCTTCCTGCTCGCCAGCATCGATGCGTCGGCGGCCGCGTTCGCGGGCAGCGCCGGCACGGCCTCGGTGCGCGTGCCGGTCCCGAGCCTCGCCGCGATCGTCGGCGCGCCGCTCTACCACCAGGCGCTGGTCGCCGATCCGCTCGCGAACGGGCTCGGGATGACGACCAGCAACGCGGTCGAGCTCGTGTTCGGTCGGTGAGCGATGCACCCTGGCGGCGGCAGCGGGTGTGCCGCGCCGCCGAGCGAACGAGGGCGCGCCGCGCGGAGCTCCGGCGTAGACTGGCGCGCCCGCAGCGAGCGTCCCTCGTTCCCGTGACGCGTTCTCGTCGACCCGCTCCCGTGACCAGGCGTCGAGTCCTCCTGACCGTCCTCGCGCTCGCCGCTGGCGTCGAATGCGTCGGTAACGCGTGGTCGTTCGCGCTGTGGGCGCGGCAGCCCGTCCGGCCGGACGGCGCACCGATCGCCGGCCGCGTGCTGTGGGTCGGGGACGTGGATGGCGTCGTGCCGCGGCCGCCGTCCGACGCCGACACGGTCGATCTCACCGCACCCGCACTGACGCTCCGCGACGTGCTCGGCGCGCTGCCGGTCACCCTCGCGGAGCAGCGGCCCCAATGCGTCGTGCTCCGCGCCGGAGCGGAGGACCGGCGCCGGGGTCTGTCGGGGCCGGTGACCTGGCCAGCGGGGCAATGCGCGGGTTGGCGGCCACATTCGGTGTGGGCCGCCTGGCTCGCCGGCACCCGCCGCGCGCCGACCCCGACCAGTGCGGACCCGGGCGCGGAGCCGTTCGTCGGCGAATGGCACCTCGGCGGGACGCGCGTTCACTTCGGTGCGGACGGGACCTTCGAACTCGGTGCGACGGTCGGCGGTTGGCGACGCACCGGCGCCGACGGTCTCGAGCTCCGACCTGCCGGGGCGGCACCGTTCACGGTGCAGTTCCGCCGTGACGGGAATCGGCTGACGCTGGCCGGTGGGGTGCCCGGCGGTCGCTTCGAGCTGCAGGCCGGGCCGCCGCCGTCGTCGGTCGTCGAGCGAGCTCGCGCGGCGATCGCCGACGGCCGGCAGGCGGAGGCGCTCCACCTGCTCGGCCCCGCGCGGCGCGGTGCGCTCGCGGAGAACGGTGCCGACGAGCTGTTCGCCGCGATCGCGACCGGAGCGCGGGTGCGCGTCGGGGCCCCGCCCGAGCCGGAGGGGCCACCGCCGGGCACCGACCTCGCAGCGTTGGAGGCGTCGCTCGTCGCGCACGTCGACGCGATCGCGACGATCGTCGCGCATTACGGAGCGGTCCTCGTGCTCGTGCTGGACGACGGGGATCCGCTGGCCGCGCAGCGCGGCGGCGGGTGGGACGAGCTCGTGCGCGTCGGCCCGGCAGACGTCGGCCGCGGCGTGCGCGAGGCGCTCGAGCGGGCGCGCGGACGGTGACGCCGGCGACGGTCGCGATCGCCCGTCGCGCGACGCCACGGTCACTCGCGCAGCAATCGTCGGCAGACCGGTGACAGGCGCCGCGCCGCGAGCCGGTGCATGGCGGCCGACGGATAGTGGTGGTTCTCGATCTGGCCATCGCGCAGCTCGGCGCCCTGGACCGGTGCGCTGGCGCGCCACAAGGGCTCCGGCAGGCCGCGGCGCGAGACGACCGGGACGAATGCCGTCGCGGCGCCACGCATGGTGCGGACGCAGCGAGCGTCGAGCAGGTGTGGATGTGCGGACATCAGCCGATCGATGTCGTCCCAACGCTCGCGATAGCGCGGGCGGCGGATGGAGAACCACAGCAGGACGGTCGGCACCGGTGTGCACGACAGCAGCTCGATCGTGGCGGTGACGAAGTCCGCGCGCGTCTCCGCCACGACGCGACGGACGGCGCTCGGCCCGCCTGCGGCGAGCACCTCGTGCAGCACCTCCCGGTTGGTCGTCCGCCGGCCGTCGTCCCGCCGGGTGGCCAGCATCGCGCCGCACCGATGCAGCGTCTCGTGGGCATCCGTCACCAACGAGTTGGAGGCGTTCGATCCGGACAGCACCTGGACGACCACCAGGCGCGCCGCGCGGAGATACGGGGAGTAATGGGGCTGCAGGTAGTGGCGCGGTCCCACTCCGCCGACCGCGAGGTTCAGCACGGGCACGCCGAGCGCATCCGCCAGCAACCGCGGGAACGGTGCGTCGACGAAGCGCCCGAACGTCTGGGCGGCGCCCAGGCAGACGATCGGACGCGCGTCGATGTCGACGCGCGGACCCCGGAACTCGAGTCCGTCCAGGCCGGGATAGGCCTGGAGGTCGTATTCGAAGCGGGGTGCGTCGAGTGACTGATAGAAACGACTCATGACCGGGGCGTCCCGAACAGCGATTGCCAGCGAGTGCCCTGGCACGCGTCGCGCAGCGCGTCGAGATCGGTGACCCCGACCCGGGGCTGGCGGTCACCACTCTTGCGGGTCCGCACCCGGAGCCGCCGCGCACGCAGCCCGAGGAACGTCGTCAGCTTCTCTGCCGCCGCTTCGGGGGCGACCGTGAAGTCCTCGTAGTCCAGGCGCAGCCGCCGTGCCCCGGAGGTCAGCGCCTCGTAGCGTTCCTCCATCAGCTCCGTGCGCAGGAAGTCCGTGATCGACGGCACCACGCCGAGCTCGACGGGTGACGAGGGGTCCGTGGGCAGTGCGCCGACGTCGTCCCAGGAATCGCTCCGCTGCGCTCGGACGCGCGAGATCCGTCGCGCCAACGGGTCGCGCCGCCGCACGTCGATCACGTGCAGTCCCTCGGCCGCCAAGAGCCAGCTGGCGGCGTCGTCGAGGAGCCAGCCATGGTCGTGCAGCAGCTTGAAGCCGACCGCCCGTGCGCCGTGCCGTGCGGCGTCGTCGAAGAGCGCATCGAGACACGCAGCCGGTGCCTCGCGCCAGGCTCCGATGGTCGCGGTACGGCTGCGGATCCGGCGGAGCGGCCAGTCGAGCATGCCCGTCGAGCGCAGGCGTGGATTGAACAGCTCGCCGCCGCACACGGCGCGCGGGTGGGAGTCGAGCATCAGCTGGATCATCGTCGAGCCGGTGCGCTCGGCAGCGACGATCACGAACGGGCGCGCAGTCGGGTGTGCCCACGGTGCGGAGACGGGGCCCGCGAAGGCCGCGTGGACACCGATTTCGAGTCGGTGGGCGGTCGACGCGACCGCAGGGCGGACCGCTGCCGCGATGCGGGTCGCGGTGCGAGCCGGGGCGTCGTCCGGTGGCGACAGGACCGTCGTCGCGAGGCCTCGCGCGTGCGCGGCGAGCCTCTGCCACGCGACGGCCGGGTCGGGCGTCGCGGCGCCGAACGCGACGGCCGGCACGCCGGCGAGGTGGGCGGCGAGGATGCCGAACACGGTCGGGCGCGCGCCACTCCAACATTGGACGAGGTCGACGCCGAGCGCCTGCATCCAGCGCGCGTACGCACAGACGACCCGCGCGACGTCCAGGTCGCGGGCAGCGCCGGGCGACGCGCCGAACGCGTCGGCGATGCGGTCGACGACGGTCTCGAGCCGTCGCGGTGCGACGCGCTCGAAGTGCGCGACGTCCGCCGCCGGACGTTCCGTCCCGGCCGGCTGGACCGGCACGAGCAGGCCCTGGTGGACCCGCCCGCGCTCGGCGTCCGGCAGCTCGCGGAGATCGGCGACGCCGTGATGGAACACCGTCAGCTCGGCGCCCAGCTCGCGGGCGAGCTCGTCGAGGCAGCGGTAGGCGTGCAGGTGCTCGCGCACCGGGTGCTGCACGGCGACGCAGGCGGCGATCCGAAGCCCGGCGCTGGGTTTCAGGAAGCGGTTGTCGTCGACGTGCGCGGACATCGGTCGCGAGAGGCCTCGTTCTAACCGCCGGACCGCGGTGTCGCCGCGAGTCGCGGCGGTATACTTCGCCCTCCGCATGGGCTCCGATCGCGCGCAGACGCACCCGTTCGGACACGGGATCGAGCAAGTCGCGGCGGCGCGGGGCGGTGGCGTGCAGTCGCCTCCACCGCTGCGCGCGCGACAGCGACTCGGCAAGTACCGCATCGTCCGGCGCATCGCGGAGGGCGGGTTCGCCCGCGTCTACGAGGCCGTCGACACGGTCGAGGGTGTCCGCGTCGCGCTGAAGATCCCGCGCGCCGATCTCGTGTCCAAGCAGACCCTCGAGTCGTTTCGCCGGGAGGTGCGGACGCACTGCACGTTCGACCACCCGAACGTCGTGCCGATCAAGAACGCCGATTTCGTCGGCGGCCGGTTCGTCGTCGCGGTCCCGCTCGGTGAGGGGACGCTGTCGCAGCGGCTCAAGAAGCGGGTCGGCGTGCAGGCCGGATTGGACTACGCGCGGCAGATCCTCGAGGCCGTGGCCCACGTGCACAGCCACCGCATCGCCCATTGCGACGTCAAGCCGGACAACTTCCTGCTGTTTCCGGGCAATCGGCTGAGGCTCGCCGACTTCGGGATCGCCAAGCTCGCGTTGCGCACGCTGCGCGGATCGGGATCCGGCACGCTCGGCTACATGGCCCCCGAGCAGGCGATGGGCCGCCCGTCGCTGCGGGCGGACGTGTTCGCGGTCGGACTCCTACTCTGGCGCGTGCTGGCCGGCGAGCTGCCGGAGTGGCCGTTCGAGTGGCCGTTGCCCGGGCTCGCCCGACTCCGGCGCCGCCTGCCCGCGCCGGCGATCGAGGTGCTGCGTCGCGCGCTCGACGTGGAGCCGCGTCGGCGGTTCGCGGATGCCGGTCGGTTCCTGGCGGCCTGGAACGCCGCGTTGAAAGGCGCGCGGCCCGGGCGCTCGCGGCGCGACCGCGGGGGGCGCGGGCGCGAGGAGCAGGAGCCGAGCCGGAGCTGGCAGGAGATCCGGTTCCGTCAGTTCCGGCGCGCCTATGGCGCGGTGCTGCGTCTCGACCGCGCCTGCGGGGCCTGCGGCGGGCCGCTCAGCGAGGCGATGGGCACGTGTCCCTGGTGCAGTGTCCCGGTCGACACCGCCGCCGCCGGGACGTCGTTCCCCGCGACCTGCCCCCGCTGTGGCCGTGGGCGCAAGAAGGACTGGAAGTACTGCGCCTGGTGCTGGGGTGCGGGCTTCGAGGACGTCGCGCCGCGGGCGCGGCCGGATCGTCGCTACGAGGGGGATTGCTCGCGTTGCCACGGGGCGCTGCTGCCGTTCGCCCGCTATTGCGTGTGGTGTCGGGCGCGGATCGCACGCCCTTGGCGGATCACGGGCACCGACGGTCGTTGCAGGAGCTGCGGTTGGGGAGTCGTCGTCGGCGAGTGGCAGAGCTGCCCTTGGTGCGGCGCGCGCGTGGCGGGTTCGAGCCCGTCGCGTGGACCGTCGAGGAGGCGCAGTTGACCATCGCGACCGGTGTGGTCGAGCGACGGCATTGGCTGGGCGTCGATCTGGAATCCGCCGACTGTCTCGCGACGGCTACCGCTCGCATCGCGGTGTTCACGCGGCGGTCGCCGGCCAAGGACGCTGGCAACGAGGACGGCGCGTTCGTCCTCGCGCTCGCCGATGGCCGATCGTTGGTCGCGGTGGCGGACGGCGTCGGCGGCTACGCCGGCGGGGCGCGGGCGAGCGCCGCAGCACTCACGGCGCTGGAGCGAGCCGTGTGCGAGGCGGTCGAGCGTGGCGCCGAGCTGCGCGATGGCGTGCTCGACGGCTTCGAGTCCGCCGACCGCGAGGTGCGGGCGCTCGGCATCGGCGCCGGCACGATGCTGTGCTGTGCGACCGTCGAGAACGGCGCGCTGCGCCTGTTCCACGTCGGAGATTCGGCCGCCCTGGTGACCGGGCAGCGCGGCCGGCTGAAGCACCTGACGGTGATGCACTCGCCGGTAGGTTACGCGGTGGAGGCCGGCCTGCTCGATGCAGACGAAGCCATCCACCACGCCGACCGCCACCTCGTCTCCAATGCGGTCGGGCTCGGCGACATGCGGATCGAGATCGGGCCGTTGCTCCGCATGGCCCCGCGCGACACCCTCGTGCTCGCGAGCGACGGGTTGTGGGACAACCTGCGGGTCGACGAGGTGGTGCGGATCGCCCGCAGTGGTGCGCTGGTCAAGGTGGCGGGTGAGCTGCAGGGGCGAGCTCGGGAGCGCATGCTCGGCACCGGCGGAGGCGAGCCCGCGAAACCCGATGATCTCGTGTTCGTCGTCTTCCGCGGCAACGACCGCCGGTCGTCGCCGATCGGAGACACGAGGCGTGGCACGGACGGCATGCGTGGCACGGACGGCAGGCGTGCCATGGAGGGAGGGTGAGAGCGATGACGATGGAGCTGTACGGGTTCGAGACCTCGAACAACATGAAGGTCCGGGTGGCGCTCGGCTACAAGGGCCTCGACTACGACTGGCACGAGATCGACCCGCAGGCCGATCGCGCGCGCATCGCCCAGATCTCCGGCCAGCACCTGACGCCCGTGCTGATCCACGGCAGCACCGTGCTGTTCGACTCGGCCGCGATCCTGCGCTACCTGGACGCGAACTTCCGCGGCACGCCGCGCCTGTTCGGTGCGAACCAGGTCGAGCAATGGGCGATCGAGGACGAGGAGTTCTTCGCGCGCACGGTGCTCGCCGGCCCGATGATGAGCGTCGTCCACCGCCGGGTGGCGGGCCAGCCCGTCGACGCAGCGCTCGAGGCCGATGCCGGCCGGCGCTTCGCCGCTGCGGTCGAGACGCTCGCCGCCAGACTCGACGGCCGCGAGTGGTTGGTGGGGGACGCGATGTCGGCCGCCGACATCACGGCGGCCTGCGTGATCCATCGGATCCGGTTGGCGAAGTTGTTCCCGATCCCGCCGGTCGCGAGGGGCTTCGCGCCGTGGCTCGAGCGGGTGCTGCGCCACGATCGGCTCCGCCGCGACGCGTGACGACCCGCCCGAAGCGCGATCGGCCGGGATACCGCCGTGGGAGGCTCAGTCCGCGACGACACTGCCCGTCGCCGGGTCGATGCGCAGGTCGAGGTGCACCGTGTCGCGCGTCAGGAACACGAATCCGTACATCATCTCCTCGAAGGTCTGTTGCCCGAAGCGCACGGTGTCGGCCGGGTCCGGGTTGTACGGATTGAACGCGCTGTTGTCGAAATGCGCGAAGACCTCGACGACCGTGTCCTTCGGCAGCCGGACCGCGCCGTCCGGGCAGCGGTAGGACGCCTGCCAGTCGAAGTCGTAGTTCGGGATCATCAATAGCGTGTCCGGATCGGCGGCTGGCCGTTGTGCGACGAAGGTCATGTCGCGGCCGCGCAGATGCATGTGGGCGAACAGGCCGATCACCGTCGAGTCGTCGGCCACGCGCCGGCGCGCCGTGACGCGGTGAGCCTCCGCGCCCGGTGGAATCGCGAAGCGCGTGTTGGTCACGATCAGCACCTCGGCCTGCCGCGTCACCGCGGTGCGCGGAAACCGCAGGCCGACGCGCAGGTGGTCGGTCTCGGGGCGGCCGGTGGTCACGTAGTGCGCCTGGATCGCGAGGACCGAGCCCGCCGGGATCCTCATCGCGGTGCCGGGATCCAGCACCATCGGATCGCCGCCGGGGACATAGCCGGTCATGAAGCCGTCCTGGTCGAAGCCCGCGGCGGGGTCGACCCAGGCGAGATTCGCGTGGTGCAGGACGCGCCGGTTCTCCGGCAGGATCTCGATCGCCTCGACCCAGGTGTCCTCACGGAAGCGGAACGGGAATGCGAAGTAGCGATACGGCACGACGCCGTCCGCGGGCAATCGCACCGGGGCGACCAGCTCGAGGACCTGGTCGGGTTCGCCGATGCGCCACGGTCCGGGCGCGAAGGTCCGTGGCGTCGGTGCGTCGGCCGCGTCCCCGACGGGGGTGCCGGATGCCAGCCAGTCGCGCAATACGCGCGTCTCGTCGCGCGTCAGCCCGCGACGATTGCGGAACTCGCCGTGTGCGTCACTCGCCTGCCACGGCGGCATCCGCTGCCGATCGACGACCTCGGCGATCATCTCGGCGTTGTCGAGCACGTCGTCGATCGTCAGCAGCGGGAACGGTCCCGCGCCCCCCTCGTGGTGACAATCCTGACAGTGCTTCTGCAACAGCGGCTGGATGTCGCGGTGGAACGTGTAGCCGCCGGTCGGCGCGGGGTCGGAAGGTGCGCTGAGCAGGCATCCCGCCGCGCGCGTCTCCGGAATCTCGACCGCTCCGCCGCCGAGCACCGCCTCCAGTGCGAGCCGCAGATCGGCGCGCGTCGGTGCCTCGCGGACCTTGCTGTAGAGCACCTGATCGTCGATGCGACCCCGGTAGCGTAGTCGCCGCTCGCGATCGAGCACGACGCAGGTCGTGGTCCGCTCGATGCCCAGCGTGCGCACCATTGCGAATGTCTCGTCCTTGACGAACGGATAGCGCTGATCGAGCTCGATCGCCTGCGTGCCCATGTCGCGGATCGAGTCGCCGCGGCCGACGTTCACCGCCACGAACTGCACGTCGCGGTCCGCGAAGTCCGTGGCCAGGCGGCCGAAGGCGGGCAGCACGCGGCCGACCATCGGGCAGTCGCAGGTGACGAAGACCAGCACGATCGCGTCACGTCGGCCGAAGTCCGACAGGCTGCGATCGAGCGAGCGGATGTCGACGAACGGCAGGTCCGGGACGATGTCGCCGATCACCGCGGACTGCGCTGGCGCACGTTCCTGCGGAGCCGACTGCGCGGTCGGCGCGGCAGCCGCCAACAGTGCGGTGACGAGCGCGGTGAGCTTGCCGAGCGTGGGCATCGCGGTAGCGTAGGTGGGGCGCTACGACCCGGGAACCGCCGTGAGCACCGACGCCACCGCCGACCGAACCCAGGCATCCGCGCCGCTGCCGGCGGCCGTCGAGGCCGCGGTCCGGCAAGCGCACGCCGTGCGTCTCCCCGCCGAGCCGGCCGCCCGCGCGGCGGCCCTGTCACCGGCGCTCGCCGCCGTGCTCGTCAGGCTACGGCGGTGTGCTCGCGACTGGATCGAGACCGCCTGCGACGTGAAGGGGATCGCGCCCGACTCGCCCGCCGCGGCCGACGAGGTCGCGGGCGGACCGCTCGCGACGGCGCGCGCGCTGCAATGCTGGCGACGCAGCCTCGCCGCGGTGGCACGGCACCGCACACCGGCGTTGCCCGGCCGGCCGCAGACGCGCGGCGGCCGCACCGTCGTGCCGGCGCTCCCGCGGCTCCCGGGCGACCGGCTGGTGTTCGCCGGCTATCGCGCCGAGATCGAGGTCGATGCGGCGGAACCTCTGCAGCAGCTGTCGCGGTCGTGCGGTGGCGTCGCGGTCGTCCTCGGCGCCGGCAACGTCACGTCGATCGCGCCGACCGACCTGCTGTCGAAGCTGTGTCGCGATGGCCGGCCGACGCTGGTGAAGCTCCACCCGCTGCTCGATCCGCTCGCTCCCTGCCTCGCCGACGTGTTCGCGCCGCTGGCGGCGTTCGGCTGCGGCTTCGTGCGGGGCGACGCGGCGGTCGGTGCCGCGCTGGTGCGCGACCCGCGGGTGACGGCGATCCACCTGACCGGCTCCCGGGCGACGTTCGACGACCTCCGCGCCGCTGCCGCGCGACGGGCGGAGCCCCCGCTGCTGACCGGCGAGCTCGGCAACGTGACCCCGGTGATCGTCGTGCCGGGACGTTGGACGTCAGGTGAGCTCGCGGCGCAGACCGAGAACGTCGCGGCGATGCTGGTGCAGAACGGCGGCTTCAACTGCGTAGCGGCGAAGCTGCTCATTACCGCGCGGGCCTGGCCCCAGCGCACGGAGTTCCTCGAGCGGCTCGCGGCGCGGTTGCGCGAGATCCCGCGTCGCGCCGCCTGGCACCCGGGCGCCGCCCGACGGTTCGGTCGCTTCCGGGGCATGCCGCCGGACGATCCCGAGGCATTGCCGTACACGCTGGTCACCGACGTGTCTCCCACCACCTGCCCGTTGCCGTTCACCGAGGAGGCGTTCGGGCCGCTGCTCTGGGAGACCCCGCTCGCTGGCGATGACGTCGCCGGGTATCTCGGGCGCGCCGTCGACCTGTGCAACGAGTCGGTCCACGGCCGACTTGCCGCGATGCTCGTCGCACCACGCGCGGTCCTCCGTGGCGAACGGCAGGCGGTGGACGCCGCGGTCGACGCATTGCACTACGGAACCGTGGCCGTCAACGTCTGGGCTGCGCTGGCGTTCGCGACGATGGCGACTCCCTGGGGCGAGCCGCCGGACGGTGGGCTCGGGCACGTGCACGAGTCGCTGTTCCTGCGCGCGCCGCTCCGCACCGTGTTGCGTGGCCCGGTGCGGCCGTGGCCGACGCCCGCCTGGTGGCCGAAGCACCGCCGTGCGCGGGAGACGATGCTCGCGCTGCTGGAGCACACGCTGCAGCCCGGACCGGCTCACCTCGCGCGTGTGCTGGCCGTCGCGTCGCGCGCGTGAGAAGCGGGTCGGTGCGGCCCCGCGGCGGGCGCTGTCGGGCCCTCTCGCCGGCCGGTGGCGTGCCGGCCGCGGGGCGTCCGGAACGCGCATCGCGCCCGTGCGCCGGCCGGACACTTCGCCCCACCGCAGGTGAGGCACACCGCGTGCGCTCGGGTCGAGCGGCGCCGCACCATCGCGGCACCACGTCCCCGACCGGGAGCTCCTCCGATGTCGTTCCGCTCGTCCCTGCAGATCATCTCCGCGGCTCTGTTCGCCACCCTGTCGACGCTGTCGGCGCAGCACACCTTGACGCTGCGCGGCGAGCTCGACGAAGGCCGTTCGACCGGCTGCTACTACTGCCCGGCCGTGCCCTACACCGTCATGTTCAGCGAGACTCCGGTGCGCAGCGCGACCGTCGACCTCGCCTATTACAAGGCGCTGAGCGCGCAGCTGATCCTCACTGGATTCTGGGACACGAGCCGCACGCCGGCGGGACTCGAGGTCACCGGCGTCGTCGTCGTGACCGAGTCGCTGTCCTTCCCGACGTCCGCGCGGACCGGCGGAACGGAGCGCTTCGTGATCCACGGGCCGGCTGGCGCCTTTGGGGCCACGCTGTTCGCGCTCGGCAACGGCTTCACGCCCGCGCTCGGCACCGCGCTGCTGATCGATCCCGCGACCACGGTCGTCCTCGACTCCGGTCTGCTCGACGGGCAGGGCACGCTGCGGTCCGACGTCCCGATCCCGGCCCATCCCGCGCTCGTCGGTCTGCGCTTCTGGACGCAGGCGGTGATCGCGCCTGCTGGCGGAGTGCCCTACACGTCGAACCCGGGACGCACGCTGATCGACCGCTGACGCTCGCCAGGGTCAGCGCCCGGAGAGGTCGGTCGCCTGTCGAGCGCGCAGTGCGTTCGCGCCGTCGATGTCGCCGCGCGCGACGCGGTAGCCGATGAGCTGCTCGTATGCGGCCGCGAGCCTCGCCCGGTCCCGGTCGCGGCCCGGGTCCTTCGCCAGGGCTCGTGCGATCGACACGAACTGCTCACCGAGGCGATCGCATTCGGACGTCTCGCCGCGCGCGTCGTGGACCGCAGCGAGCTGAGTGAGCACGTCGTACAGCGTGATCTGATACGACAATCCCTGCGCCCCGCCCCCCTGCGAGAACCGTTCGACCAGCACCTCGTGGGCCGTCGTCGCGCACTCCAGCGCGAGCCGGAGCACGCGATCGCGCGCGGTCGGATCGACCAGCTTCCGCGCGATGGCCAGGTAGCGGGGGCAGGCCAGCCGACTCGTGATCGGCTGGTCCGGAGTCAGCGACCCGCCGCGCGTCACCGCGCGCTCGGCGCCGTCGAGGTCGTCGATCGCGAGGCAGGCGTCCGCGTACATCATCAGGATGTCCCGGAGCCGGCCGTCGGAGTCCAGGTAGCGCACGCCCTTGGCCCGGAGGCCGTCCTCCGCCTCGATTGCGCGGGCCAGATATCGCTCGGCCGCGGTCGGGTCGGCCTGGGCGAACCGGATCCGACCGGCCGCGCGCAGCTCGACGATGCGCGCGATCTGTAGCGGCACCTGGTCGGGGAGCCTGGCGATCGCGCGATCCGACGCGGCGATCGCCCGCTCGACGTGCTCCGCGGCAGAGTCCAGGTCGCCACGCTTCTCCGCGAGCTGACTGGACGTGAACTCCTGCCGGGCGATCGTGTGCTCACCCTGCGCATCGAGGTCGTCGCGACCGGTCAGTCCGGCGGCGATCGCCTCGGCACGCTCGGCCGAGGCGATCGCTTCGTCGAGGGCCAGGTCGGGTTTGAGCGCGGCCCAGTCCAGCGTGGCCTGGGCGAACTCGCTCAGGATCCACGTCAGATCCAGCTTCACTCGTACCGAGTCGGGTTCGATGGCGAGACGGCGCTCGTGGATCGCCACGGCGTCGCGCAACAGCTCGAGCGCGTCGCGGTAGCGGAAGCCGTTGATGAGGATCTTGGCCAGCGTGGCTTTCGCGGCCGCCAGTGCAGCGCTCTGGGTCAGGTCGCCGGGCAGCTGCCGCACCAGCGCGTCGCGGATCGCGACCGCCTCACGGGCGTCCTTCTCCGCGGCGTCGAAGTCGGCGCTCAGCGTCAGTGCGTGGGCGCGGGATTCCAGCGTCGGTGCGAGCTGCTCGCGCAGTCTCGTGTCGTCGGGAAGCTGCTCGATGAACCTCCGCAGGTAGCTCTCGAGAGCATCGAGGACGTCTCTCGCACGGGTCGGCTCGCCGCGCTCGACGAGCCAGTCGGCGTAGTCCGCCAGAACGTGGAGGAGGTCCGGTAGCCCCTGCGGCCCGATGTCGCTCCGATCCAGCTGCTCACGTGCAGTGCGGGCGGCCTCCTCGTAGAGGAGGGCGGTCTCGTTGCCCGCGGTGTCGGCGGATCTCATCGCGTGGGCGAGGCGGCCGAGCTCGGTCGCGACGCGCGTCGCGTCGCGAGCACTCCCCGGATGGCGCGCTGCCAGCGCGTGGGCCGCCTCGACCGCGCTCCGGCGTCCGGCGAGCGCACCCTGACGGTCGCCGACCTTCTCGCAGACGAGTCCGCGCACCCCTCCGGCCGCGATGCGGAGCTCCAATACGTCGTCGCCCTCGCCGGGGGGGAACCGGATCGCATCCAGCGTCGCCAGCGCCTGTTCGTCGAGACCGAGCTCGGACTGGAACCACGCGATCCGGGATTGCACGAGGCCGAGGGCCGATTCGTGGCGCGAACCGGCCGGCAGCCGGTCGACGACCGACCGGCAGAACGCCAGTCCACCGTCCAGCAGGCGGCGACGCTCCTCGGCGAGGCCGGCGAAGCGGCGTAGCCGGTCGCCGCCGACCTCGACCAGGATCTCGTCGGCCGCGCGGATCGCGGCCTCGAACGCGTCCTCGGCCTCCGCGCGGGCCGCCGCCTCCCGGAGCTGCGCGACGCGCGCCTCGCGCCAGAACGAGATGCTGAGGATCAGGCCGATCAGCAGAGCGGCGACGATCGATACCGCCGCGAGCGATGCCGCGCGGTGCCGGCGTGCGAAGCGAGACAGTCGATACCAGGCACCGGGTGGTCCGGCGGTGACCGGCTCGAACGCGAGGTGGCGCTTCAGGTCGGCGGCCAGCGCATCGGCGCTCGCGTAGCGCCGGTTGCGGTCACGCTCGAGCGCCTTCATGGTGATCCAGTCGAGATCCCCGCGTAGGCGGCGTCGCAAGGCCCCCGGATCGGTGCGGCGCCGCGCGGCGACGTCGCCCGCCGATTCCCCCAACGTGCTGATGCGCGTGCTCGGCGTCGGCGGCTCCTCCTCGAGCAGGATCCGCTCCATCTCGCCCTGTCCCACGGTCCGCAGGCGCGCCGAGTCGATCGGCAGGCTGCCGGTCAGCAGCTCGTACAGGACCGCACCGAGCGAGTACACATCCGTACGCGTGTCGAGCGTGACCCGATTCTGCGCCTGCTCGGGGCTCATGTACTCCGGAGTGCCGAGGAGCCGGCCGACCTCGGTGTACAGCGTGTGCTCGGCGAGGCGTCCTTGCGTCGATTTGGCCACGCCGAAGTCGATGATCTTCGGCCACGGCTCGTTGCCGCGGTCGACGACCAGGATGTTCGACGGCTTCAGATCGCGGTGGAGAATACCGTGTTGGTGTGCGTGCTGGATCGTCTCGCACACGTCCGTGAACAACGACACGCGCTGCTCCGTGTTCAATCCGCGCTCGTCGCAGTACTTCGTGATCGGCTGGCCGGGCACGTATTCCATCGCGAGATACGGGCGACCGTCCGCGGTCATGCCGGCGTCGAGCACCTTGGCGATGTTGGGGTGGTCGAACAACGCCAGGGTCTGCCGCTCCGCTGCGAATCGCGCGAGCACCTCGCGGGAGTCCATCCCCGCACGGACCACCTTGAGCGCGATGCGTCGCTGCACCGGCTCCCGCTGCTCGGCGAGGAACACCTCGCCCATGCCACCACGGCCGAGCCGCTCGAGGATGCGGAACGGGCCGATGCGCGCGGGCGGCGCATCGTCCGCGTCGCGGAGCATTCCGGCTGCCCGGAGCGCGTCGAGGCGGACCCGCGCGGCGGCCGCGTGTCGGGGCTCGGCGTCCAGCAGCGCATCGGCTGCGGCCCGCCCGTCGCACTCGAGCGCGAGGATCACGCGAGCGACGAGGTCCGCGACCGGGTCGGCGGGATCGGACGGATTCGGGTCCGTGGAGCTCATCGAGGCCGGATTATCTCGCCCCGCCCCGAACTCCGCTCAGGGCTCGGCGGAGCCCTGCCGCAGCAGCTCGGCCAGCCGTGCCAGCCCGCGCGCGACCAGGCCGCGAACAGCGGATTCGGTGGTGCCGAGCTGCCTCGAGATGTCGGCGTACGGCACGCCGCCGAGGCGCGACAGCAGCACCGCCTCACGCTGGTTCTCGGGCAGGCGGTGCATCGCACTCTCGATGCGGGCGAGTTGCTCGCTCCCCTCGGCGTGCCGGCTCGGCGTGCACAGCGACGCGTACTCCTGGAGCAGCTCGGCGTCGTCGTCGGCCGGCAGCGGCTCTTCGCGCGAGGCCTCCCGGCGGGCGCGCTTGTAGTAGCGGTAGCGGTCGACGATCTTGCGGGTCGCCTGCAGGAACAGCCAGCCGCGGAACGCCTCCTCGCCGCGGTACTCCCATTCGGCGAGATCCTGCAACACCTCGCGACACACCGACTGCGCAAGGTCGCGGATCGACTCCTTCTCGGCGAGCGCGCCGTCGACCTTGCAGCGCAGGAACGCCTGCAGCGCGGGCAGGTGGCGCGCGAACAGGGAATCGAACGCAGCACGGTCGCCCGACCGCGCTGCGAAGATCGTGTTGCGGAGGTCGTCCTTCATGGGCCGCCCTCGGACATCAATGCACTCGTATCAGTTCCACACGAAGCGGGAGATCGGAACGTTGTTGCGATAGACCGAGCCGGTGGTGGCGGTGGCGCTGCCGGTCGCGAAGATCGATGTGGCCCAGGGATACGCACCGACGTCGGTCCGGACCCCGTTGCTCATTACGAACCCGAGGTTGTTGGCGAACAGGTCGTAGATCAGGGCCTGGGCGAACACCGAGACGCCGGTGAGCGAGCGGTCGAGGGGGATCTGGAATCCCCAGTATGCGGAGCCGCCGGGACTGCCCTGTGACGCGACCGCGATCCGCGGCGGCACGTAGACGGTGCAGCCGGGGGCGCCGAACGGTGTGGCGTCGATCGGCGGCGAGGACAGGAAGTCCATGTTGAGCCAGACCAGGCTGCTGCCCGGCGCGCGGGACAGGCTGAAGGCGAGGCTGCCGTTCACGTAGGAAGGAGACCCGTTGAGCAGCGGCACCTGGCCCGCCGAGCTCTGGCAACCGGTGCCGAAGCTCGTGACGGTGGACAGGTAGCCGCCCTGGTCGAGGTAGTAGTCGAACGCGAGGTTGGCGTTGTTGTTGGCCGTGATCACGTACTCGACCAGCAGGTTCTCGTTCCGATGGAACGTGTACGGCGTCGTCAGATGGATCGTGACGGGAGCGAGGTTCGACTGCGTCTGGAAGCTCGGCAGGGCGACGATCGCCGGGCCGAACACCAGCGTCCTGGCCGTGGCGCCGTTGTAGTTGTTGGCGAAGTTGCTCGTCACCGTGTCGGCAGTGAACGTCGTGCTCCCCATGTAGATGGCGAGCTGGATCGACTTGCCGGTGGACGCGGTGTTGTTGTCCTGCCGGAAGCCCACGTCGGTGATCTGGTGGTTGGTCGTGATCGGCAGGAACGCGGACTCGTAGAGGAACTGGGTCCGGGAGATTCCATTCGAGAACGGGAGGCGGTTGCTGTAGGTGTCGCCTGCGGTGTTGGTCCACTCGGTCGGGAACACCGTGGTCGTCTGCGCGACCGCGAGCGGTGCGAGCAGCGCCAGGAAGGTCGGAGTGATGAAGCTGCGCATGGTCGGTTGCCCCTCGATGGAACGGGGTTCCAGAGGGCAGCGACGCGGCGCCACCTCGCGTTCGCGGAATCCGGAGCGGCCGTTCGGACGGCCGTTCGGACGGCCGTCCGGTCGGCGGTCGCTTGCGCTGCGGCGTGGGCGGAGGACGAACGGGCCCGCTTTCAGCGCTCCGCCGCCGTGCGCTTCTTCAGCGTCACGGCGATGCCGGAGTCGTCCAGGTGGAAGAACAGCGTCTCCAGCCCCGGATCGGTCGTGATGGCCTCCAGGAATGCCGGGTCGGGGCGCGGGCGGCTCATGTTGTGGGCGACGATCAGACCGCCCGGTCGCACGCGCTCGCGGAGCTTCTGCAGGTAGTCGAGGTAGCCGTCCTTGTCGGCGTCGATGAACAGGAGGTCGATCGGGCTGTCGAGCTGCGCGATGGTCTCGTGCGCGTCGCCGACGACGATCGTGACGCGGTCCGCGACACCGGCGCGCTCGAGATTCGCCCGTGCGACCTGCGCACGGCGCGGCTCCAACTCGTGCGTGGTGACGTGGCCCTCGGTGTGGCGCAGGCCCAGCGCCATCCAGATCGCCGAATAGCCATTGGACGTGCCGAGCTCGACGACGTTCTGCGCACCGACCGCCTCGACCAGCAGGCGGAGCATGCGGCCGTCGTTCTGCGGGACGTTCATGTTGCCGCGGCGACTCGCGTCGAGCTCGTCGAGCACCGCCAGCGCGCGCCGCTCCGCGTCGTCGGCGGCGAGCGGCGGGCGCTCGGGGGACGCGGTGGCCGGCGCGGGCGCCGGGCGGTCGCGGCCGGGCGCGGCGGCGCGGGGCAGCTCGCGCGGCGACAGCGCGCCGTCGCCGTCCCGGTCGAGCCGGGCGAGCGACGTGCCCGCTGCCGCGATCTCCGCGGCGGACAGGCTGCCGTCGTGGTCGGTGTCGAGCACGTCGAGCAGCGGCTCGCGCGGCGCGGGCGGCCGGCGGCCGGGCTCGTCCTGGGCGACGGCGGCCGAGGTGGAGAGCAGCAGGCAGAACGCGACGATCGCACGGTTCATGGCGCGGGCTCCTCGGTGGGGACCGTGGATCGTAGCGCCCGGCCGTGACCCCGATCCGGTCCCGGCGACCCCCCTGGGGCATGATGACGATCGCCCGACCACTCACGTTGGAAGCCCTGCTCACCGAGACCGCCTGGCTGCGCGCGCTGTGCCGGCAGCTCGTCCGCGACGCCGACCGCGCCGAGGATCTGTTCCAGGACACCGTGCTGGCGTCGCTCGCCGACGCTGGCCGCGTGCGCGGCGCGCTGCGACCGTGGCTCGCCGGGATCGCGCGCCACCTGGTGGCGAATCGCAGCCGTGCCGAGCAGCGCCGGCGCCGGCGGGAAGCGCACGCGGCGCGGTCTGCGGAGGCGCCGTCGACCGCCGAGACCGTCGCGCGCATCGCGGTCCAGCAGGGCGTCATCCAGGCCGTCCGCGAGCTGCCGGAGGCGCAGCGGGATGCCGTCCTGCTGCGCTACTTCGAGGACCTGCCGCCGCGGGCGATCGCCGCGCGGCTCGGCGTGCCCGTCGACACGGTGAAGACCCGCCTGAAGCGCGGCCTCGCCGCGCTGCGCGAGCGGCTCGACTGCGAGCACGGCGGGCGCGCCGGCTGGGTCGCGGCCCTCGTGCCGCTGGTCATGCCGTCACCGGTCGCGCCGGTCGCGTCGGGCGGCGTGCGCCTGGCGGTCGCGGGCCTCGTGGTCGCGCTGACCGCCGCGGCGACGTGGCTCGCGTGGCCGGACCGTGCGGCGCCCGCCCCGCGGGCGGAGGAGCGGTCGGCCGCGATCGGCACGACCGGTGCGCCTGCGGAACGCGCCGCGTCGAGCACGGGTGCGCGGGCCGAGCTCGCCCCGCCCGCCATGCCGGCCGCCGCGGAGGCCGCCGTGGCGGCGTTCGAGGTCGAGGTCGTCGACGCGGCGACGGGCGCGCCGGTCCCGGACGCGGTCGTGCGCTTCGCCCGGACCGACGCCGGAGCTCCACCGCGCCCCGAGCAGCGGGAGCTCGAGGCCGCCGTCGAGCGGCGCGAGATCACCTACGCGGACTTCCTCGTGGCGGTGACGGCGATGACGCGCGCCGACGCCCGCGGCATCGCCCGCATCCCGCGACCGGCGGACGCCGGCGCAGCCTTCACGCTGACCGCGACCGCCGGCGAGCGTGACGGCCGCTGTGGCGTGCAGGTCGACGAGCTCCGCGGTGAGCGTCCCCGGATCGAGCTGCGGTCGCGGCCGGTCGTGGTCGTGCAGGTCCTCGACGCCGAGGGCGCGCCCGCCGGCGGCGTCCCGGTCGACTACCTGCTCGGTCCGAACGTCTATCTGCACGGCGAGACCCCCGCGTCGGGCGCGCCGTTGCATATGTCGATCCCGTTCGCCGAGCCGGCCTGGCTCGAATACGGGAGCGTCGCGATCGCGCTGCCGCTCGGGTCGCCGGTCGCGGCGCCGGCGCCGGCGACGCAGCATGGAGCTCCGCCGATCGAGCTCCGGCTGCCGCCGACGGGTGCGCTGATGATCGACGTCGTCGATCCGCAGGGCCGGCCGCTGGCGGCGGGCGAGCTGTTCCTCGAGCGACCGGCCGACGAGCCCGGCGCGCCGAGCGGCGAGCGGGTCGCCCGCGCCCGTGTCGTGGACGGCGCGGCGCGCTTCGTCCGGGTCGGGGTCGGCGGGAGCTGGCGCGTCGCGGTCCGTGCTGACGGCTACTGCGAGACGTGGACCGGCGTCGCGGAGTCGCCGCGCCGGCCCGGCCTGACCGAGCACGCGACCGTGCGTGCACCGGGCGACGTTCCGCGCATCGCGGTGCGCGTCGTCGATGCCGACGGTGCGCCGCTCGCCGGGCAGCCGGTCGTCGCGCGGCTGCAGATCGCGGGAGGGCGCGCGGACGACCAGCGCGCGGTGCTCGACGGCGACGGCACCCTGTGTCTGCGCCGCCCGCCCGGGACCGCGGACGTCGAGCTGACGCTGGTCGTCGACGCGCCGCCGGGCGCGACCGACGACGCGCGGCTGGGCGCCCGGCTGCAGCTCCCCGCTGCGGCCGAGGGCGTCCCGCTGCAGGCGTTCGAGGCGTGGGCGCGGCCGCTCCCGCTGTTCGTGGCGGGTCGCGTCACCGACGGCAGTGGGCGGCCGGTGGCGAGCGCGCGCGTCCGGATCACGTCGCGCGCCGCGGACGGTGCCGACGCCGAGAGCGACGGGCCGGACGCGTTGACCAGCGCCGATGGCCGCTTCGCGATCCACGGCTTCGATGCGTCGCCACGGTTCCGCATCGTGGTCGAGCGCGACGACCGGGCGCCCATCGTGCGCGACGACGTGCCGATCGGCAGCGACCGGTTGGAGCTGAGCTGGCCCGCGTCGCGCGCCGTCGTCGGTCGGGTCGCCTGCCGGGGTGCCGAGCCCGAGGTCGAGTGCCGACTCGCGTCGCGCGACGCGGTCGGGGCCGAGGTCGAACCCGCACCGATCGACGCCGACGGCTCGTTCCGCTTCGCGGGTGTCCCGGTCGGCAGCTACACGCTGGCGGTCGTCGCCCGCCGCGACGGCACCGTGCTGCATCGGTTCCCGGTGCAGGTCGGCGCCGGTGACGACACGTTCGTGGTGCCGGTCGTCGACCTCGACACCGATCCGCGCATCGTCCGCCTGCGGGTCCGGGCGCCGGATGGCAGCTGGCCTGCCGAGCTGTGGCTGCAGACCGAGGCCGGCGGTTCGACGAGCTTCTCGCTGCGCGCGCTCGATGCCGACGGGTGCGTCGCGCTCGTCGTGACCGACGCCGACACCACGGTGTCCTTCGAGCTGCCGGGGTTCGACCCGGTCCGGCTCGAGGCGCTGACGCGCGACCGCGAGGTCCGGCTGGTCGCGCGCTGAACGACCTCCGCGCTGCGGCACGTGGCGACCGCGCCGATGAAGGCCGGTGTGGGACGTGATTGCACCGCCACCGCCGCGGCCGGCATGCTCGTCGTGCGCACTGCCATGCCCCCGCGGACACCGATGCCGGACCCTCGCCGCCCGCGTCTCCTGTCGTTCACCGTCGCGCTCGTCGTGATCGGCAATGGCGCGGGACTCGCGAAGATCGTGCTGGGGCACCGGCAGCTGCTCGCGGAGTACCCCGCGCTGACCCCCGGCGTGCTCGGTGCGCTCGCGCTGTGTCCGCTCGTCGCGCTGGTGTCGGCGGTGCTGCTGTGGCGCGGGCGCAGGCTCGGGATGTGGCTCGCGATCGCCGACGCGGTGGCGGTCGTGGCGGCCGACATCGCGTGCGGGATGCCGTCCGTCCACATCGCCAGCGTCATCGCCCTGACCGGCCTCGTCGTGTTCGCCAGCATTCGCGCCGCGGCGTGGTTCGCATCGCGGGCAGCGTCGGCGCAGTCGCGACGGTCGTGGACCTTGCAACGCGACGTCGAGGGGCGATGCGCGACCGCAGGATCGCGCACTGCGACCCTGCCCGTCGTCGGCTGCGGGCTCAGCGGCCGGTCGGCAGGCCGCCGATGTGCGTCGTCAGCCCGTTCGTCGTCGTCAGCCCGGCGGCATTGGCGCGCGGATCGACGACCAGGAACTGCGTGAACAGGTCGGCGCCGATCAGGCTCTGCGAGAGCGGGATCGCCAGCGGGATCGAGGCCGTGCCACCGCGGCCGGTGCGGGTCGACGCCGAGTCGATCGGACCGACGTTCAGGAAGCAGCCGGGGGCGCCGAGCGCGTTCAGCGCGAAGGGCAGCGGCAGGCGATTCCAGGCGGTGCGCGACAGGCCGAGGTTCAGCACGACGGTCGTGCCGGCCGGGGCGGCATCGAGGTCGTAGGAGATCGACTGGCCGAGCTCCGGCGTGCCCTGCGCGCTGTGCTGAGGAGTCCCGGCGCTGCCCGCGCAGCCGACGCCGAAGGTCGTGAAGCTACCGGCGACGTGATTGCGCCAGGTCAGCATCGCCGCGCGGATCTCCTCGCGGTAGGCCTCGGCGTGGACCTCGGACAGGAGCGTGCCGGCCGGCACGTAGCTCGCGCCGTCGACGAACACGCCGGACACGTAGGCGACATCGACGATCCCGCCATTGCTCTGGAAGGGAAGCGTGACCGACGCGCCGGTCGCGCGCTGGTAGACGCCGCCCGGCAGGTCGTAGCTGCCGCCCTTCGAGTTCCAGACGATCCTGCTGCGGAACGCGGCGAGCTGGCTCGCGGACAGGCCGACGTTCGCGGCCTCCTGGGACAGCAGGGTGTCGAGGTAGCCGCCACCGTTCCAGCGCGACATGATGCCGTAGAAGTCGTCGCCCCACGCGCCGAGGTAGCCATTGCGCACGGCCTCGTGCATCCGGCCGATGTCGGCGAGCGTCGTCTCGTTGGCGGGCAGCCCGCAGCCGATGTGGTGGTTGAAGTGAGTCGACGTCGCGCCGACCGAGTTGGCGGTCGCGTCGAGCGTGGCCAGCGAGCCGACCAGGTCGGTGACCGACAGCGTGCTCTGGTTGTCCGAGTTGCGCATCATCTTCTGCAGCGTCGTGCGCAGCGTCTCGGTATCGGGGTTGGTGCGGGTCGGGCAGCAGGTCGGGCCGCAGCCGTCCCAGACGTTGACGGTGCCGTCGAGGTCGAGCCAGCCCATCTGCACGTAGCGCATCGCGCGGATCAGGTGCACGGTCTTCAGCACGCTCGCCGGATCCATCACGTGGTCGGCCATCAGCGCCGCGAGCACCGGGCCGTTGACCCGCTTCAGGTAGACACCGGTGTTGCCGTCGGTGCCGGCGCGGAGGGTCTCGCCGAGCCGCGTCGTCAGCGCATTGCTGTTGTTCGTGTAGACGACGTCGTAGCGAAACACGCCGGACTGGACCTCACGGCGCTCGATGTCGACGACGCGTGCGCCCAGCTGGGCCGCGCGCGCACCGACCTCGCCGAGGGTCTGGCCATAGTACCACCACCACTTGACGCCGGTCGTCTGCGTGAGGACCGCGTCGAAGGTCGAGCTGCTCGCCGGCTCGAGGTCGTACACGCGCCGGCCGGTCTGCTGGATCGCGTTGCTGATCGTCGCGGTCGACACGTTCGCGTAGTAGCTCCACGCGCGAGAGTCGCTGCCGGTGTTCGCGATCATCACGCCGCTGCGCAGCGTGCTGTTGCCCGACTGGTAGACGTCGACGTCGACGAGGCGGGCGTTGTGCTGGTTCGCGAGGCTCAGCAGGCCGTTCGCCGTCTGCCCGTAGTACCACCACCACGACTTCGCCTGCGCGCCGGCGTTGTGGACCATCACGGCCGCGAAGCGCAGCGCACCGCCGACCAGGTACGGCTCGAGGTCGATGATGCGGGCCTGGTTCTGGCTGACGAAGTCACCGAGCTGGGTCGGGGTGACGTCGATCAGCCACCACCAGCCGCGGGCGTAGCTGCCCGAGTTCTGGACCATGGTCGCGCCGTAGCGGCGGGGCGACAGGTTCTCGACCTCGAGGTCGGTCAGGCGGAAGCCCTCGTTGACGCGGGCCTGCAGGTAGGCGAGATCGACGCCGGACACGACGAGCGCGCCGGTCGGGGTGCCGTTCTCGCGGTCGTCCTGGGCGGGGAGGGTGGCGGCGCACGCGGCGAGCGCGACGCCGAGGGCGCGGGAGTGGAGTGAGGTGGTCAGCCGGTTCAGGGCCATCGGATCGGTCCTCGGGCGGGATGTGCAGGATTCGGGTCGGGGCGCGCGGTGCGCCCCGCTGCCGCCCGAAGCGCGAGGTGGGGGACCGATCCAAGGTCGCGGTCGGAAATCCGTGGCCGCGAGGCGGGTCGCCCGACGCCGACGAAGGCGTGCTCCCGGGCCGCACCGTCAGGTGCGCGGATGGCGACCATCAGCCGCTACGCCGCGCCGATCGAGGGTTCGGCGGCGAGACGGAGTCCGGCCCGCTCCCTGCTGCGGCGGGGAGGCAGACCCGGGGGCCGGTCGCGGTGGACCGGCGGACGTCCGCTCCGTCTGGCGCTCAGAGCGCCCGCATGTACAGGCCGTTGGACGTTCGGACCGTCAGGAGGCCCTGTGCGTCGAACACGATGTCGGCGAACTGGATGCGGGCGTAGCCGGCGAAGGTGCACGGCAGCGCGTGCGACCACGTGTAGCAGCCGGCGGTGTCCGTCATGTGGACCTGCGTGAAGGCGAGCTCGGTCAGCAGCAGGCAGCTCACGCCGAAGTTGATGGGAATCGACTGTTCGTTGACTCCCAGGATCACCATCACCTGGTTGTGGGGGGTCGCCTGCGTGACCGTGAAATCGAAGCGGCAGGTCGCGCCATTCGGTGTCACCAGACCGCTCGCCACCGGACCGCAGCTCGGCCCGTACGGCGTGACAGCGAACACAGTCTGTGCGTCAGCATTGTTCGCGAGAAGCGCGGCGATCGCCGCTGCTGCAAGCGTGCGGAGAAGCATGGATCGTCTCCTTTGCGGTTACCTGCTCCAATCGCCCCTGCGAATGGTGAGACGCCCTATATGCCGCACAGCCGGTGGTTTCGCCCCCCGCTGACGGACATGAACATGTGACACATCGCGACGTTGCCGGGCGACCGGAGGGACACGCCCGCCGATCGCCGTGCGACTGCCTGCCGGTCGCGTCGCGTCGTGGCGCGTCGCGCTCGCCCGACCCGCGGTGCGCGCGGAAGGCCGCGATCCACGGTCGCGAGCGGAGATCGGAGAGCCCGAAATGGCGAGCGGTCAGTCGACGTCGACGGCGACCGCGGCGCTCTCGTTCCGCGAGCGATCGACCGCACGGACGGCGACGCGGGTGACACCCTCGCCGAGTGGCTGTGGTCGTGCGTTCTCGGCAGGGACGATCGCGTGGGTCCAGCGGGGCCCACGCTGCTCGGAGACGACGAACAGGAAGGTGTCGTCGTCGGCGGCCCGGAAGCGGAGCTCGCGGCGACCGCGCGGTCCGCCGAGCTCGACCTGGGGAGCGGCGGGCGGTCGGTCGTCGAGCCACGGGGTCGCGGGGATCAGCGCGCGCCCGGCATAGGGACCTTCCAGCAGGCGGGTGGCGAGCGGTGCGTCCGCCGGCATCAGCACCTTCATGCTGAACATGCACAGCCCGGGATCGGCAGGCAGCATGCCACGCACGACCATGACCTGGTTGACGATCTCGGTCGTGCCGGCGTCGTTCCGGGCGCGGCCGATCGACGTGCCTGGCCACAGATGTCGGCCGTGCGCATTCTGGTCCTGCCACCAGCCGAGCAGCACGGGGAAGCTCTGCGGGACCTGCGCGATGGGCCAGTAGAGCTGCGGCGTGAAGTAGTCGACCCAACCCTCGTTCAGCCAACGCTTCGCGTCGGCGTAGAGCGAGTCGTACTGGTCGAGCCCCTGGATCCCCGGCGGATGTCCCGGGCGCCAGATGCCGAACGGGCTGATGCCGAACTCGACGTGCGGCTTGGCCGCGTGCACCTCGCGGTGGACGCGCTCGACGAAGCGATCGACCGCCGCCCGCCGCCAGTCGTCGCGAGCGAGCTCGCCGCCGCCACGCTGGTAGGCCTCGTAGCTCGCGTCGTCGGGGAAGTCGGCGCCGTCGTTGTAGGAGCGGTAGGGATAGAAGTAGTCGTCGAAGTGCACGCCATCGACGTCGTAGCGCTGGACGACGTCGAGGATCACGGCGAGCGAGTGCTCCTGCACGGCCTCGAGCGCCGGGTCCATCCAGTAGTAGCCGTCCTTGCCGAGCTTCACGACGAGCTCCGGGTGCCGGCGGACGATCGACTCCGCGCTGAGCTCGCCACGATTGGCCGGGTGATTCGCCCGATACGGATTGAACCAGGCGTGGAGCTGCAGGCCGCGCGCGTGTGCTTCGGCGACCCAGAGCTCCAGGGGATCGTAGGATGGCTGCGGAGCGCGGCCCTGTCGGCCGGTCAGGTAGTACGACCACGGCTCGAGCCGCGAGCGATACATCGCGTCGGCGTGCGGCCGCACCTGGAACACGACCGCGTTCATGTTCAGCGCGGCGAGGCGGTCGAGGATCGCGACGGCCTCCTGCTTCTGGCGCGAGACCGACAATCCCGGCTCGGACGGCCAGTCGATGTTCGCGACGGTCGCGACCCAGGCGGCGCGGAACTCCCGCGGTGCGCGAGGGACGTCGTCTCCTGCTGGCGCGCCGGTCGGCGACTGGGCGACGAGTCCGCCGGCCGACAGCGACAGCGCGACGGCGAGGAGGGGAGTGCGGGTCAGCATGCCTGCCAGCGTACGGTCGCGGCCCCGGGACCGTCGCTCCGGACCGCGATTCGCCGGCCGGCTGACCGCCGCGCGCCGGCGATCAGCGCAGCGGCAACTTCGCCTCGTCGACACCGCGGCCGGCGTCCGCCGCGACCCAGACGAAGTCGAGATCGAGGCTGCCGGGGAGCACGTGCCACGGCGGCACGAACAGGACCTGGGTGACGGACCGCGTCTGCGCCGGGCCGAGGCGGACGTCGCGCGTCCGTCCGGTCCACAGCGTGCTGCCGGCGATGCCGGGCGGGTGCGCCGGCGTGTAGCCGGCGCGGAGCTGGGGCTCCACGGCGAGCATCGCCACGTCGGCGGTGCGATTGCGCAGCCGACCGTCGAGGACCAGCAGCGTGCCGAGCCGCAGGCGGCCGATCCGCAGCGGCACGCTGCGCAGCTCGGCCCGTTCGAAGGTCGCGAGCGGCTCGGTGATGTCGGCGCTCACCGCGATCGGCAGGTCGTGCAGTCGTTGCTCGATGCCTGATGGCCAGCGCACCGCGAGCCCGCGCACCGCGGTGGCCGCGCCGAGCCCGAAGTGAAGCCACGGCGACGACGACGATTCGAACGAGTCGTTGCGCCGGACCTCGCGCACCGCGATGAACCCCCCGGCGTCCAGATCGGCGCGGGCGCCGATCGCGTCGCGGTTGCTCGAGCGCCCTCGCAGCCGCGCCTCGAACCAGGTGCCGCGCCGCGGGGAGTCGTTGCGCAGCAGAGCGGGCGGGCCGGACACGCTGCACTGCAGGGCGTCGACGTCGCCGTCACGGTCGTAGTCGCCGAACGCGACACCGCGGCCGATGCCGTCGTCGAGGCGGATGTCGACCTCCGTGTAGCTCAGCGACGGGCCGTCGTGCCGGAACAACACGTTGCGGGTGCGCAGCCCGTTGGCGAGCGCCGGGTCGGACGGGATGTGTCCGTTCGACACGTAGAGGTCGAGCCAGCCGTCGTCGTCGAAGTCGTGCAGGCCACAGCCCCAGCTCGTCGCGAGCAGGCGGGGCGAGGTGTCCGGATCCCAGGTTACGTCGGTGCCGGTGGGCGTCGTGACGTCGGTGAACGAGGTTCCGTCGTTCCGAAGGAACGCGTTGCGGCCGAGGTTCGTGAAGTAGTAGTCGAGGTCGCCGTCGCGGTCGTAGTCGCCGGGCGCGATCCCCATGCAGTAGATCCGCAGGTCGGTGCCGAGCGCCGCGCTGCACTCGGTGAATGTCCAGCCGGCGGTGCCCGGTCCGTCGTTCCGATACAGCCGGTTGGGTTCGACGAAGGCGCCGAAGTCGTTGGCCAGCACGATGTCGACGTCGCCATCGGCGTCGAAGTCGCTCCACGTCGACGCCAGCGCGGTGCCGGCGCCCGCGACGACGGCGTCCGTCACGTCGGTGAAGGTGCCGTCGCCGCGGCCCCGGAGCAGCACGTTCGGCGTCGGTGTGTGGTACGGACCGACCGAGCCGGGTGCGATGTAGTTGCCGACGTACAGGTCGAGCGCACCGTCGCGGTCGAAGTCGCCGAACGCCGCGGTCGTCGTGAACGTGAACGGTCCACCGGCCAGCTCCGGAGTCGTGATGTCGGTGAACGCTCCGCCACCGTCGTTGCGGTACAGCAGGTTCGGTCCGAACCGGCCGAAGAACACGTCCGGATCGCCGTCGCCGTCGATGTCGCCCACCGTGACGCACATGTAGCCTTCGCCCCGCGACGGGGCGAATGGCGAGGGCGTCACCGCGGCGAAGCTCGCCCCACCGCCGAGATTGCGGTACAGGCCGGGCGTCGAGTCGCCACCGGCGAGCAGGACGTCCAGCCAGCCGTCGCCGTCGAAGTCCAGGAACGCCGCGCCGGCGCCCATCATCGTGTTGTTGTCGATCTGCACCCAGTCGATGCCGACCGCGCGCGTGACGTCGGTCAGCACGAGCGACGGGGACTGGGCCGGCGCCGTCGACAGGGCGAGGAGCGTGGCGAGTGCGCCGGACCGCGCGACATGCATGCCGGCCCTCACAGCGCGACCTCGGCGGTGTCGTTGTCGAGTCGGACCAGGTAGCCGGAGCGGACCGAGCCGTCCGCCATGCGGACCTGCACGGCCAGACCGGCCATCGCGCCGCCATTGCCGGGGCCACCATCGGTGTCGGCGTCGAACTCGAACACCTCACCTGGATCGAAGCCGGTGAAGCGGAACTCGATGGTCCGGTACTCGCCGGGGCCGCTGAACAGGTTCGTGCCGATGAAGCCCGTGCGAGCGGTTCCGCCACAGGGCGTCGTGCCGGACACGCCGTAGTCCAGGGCCGTCGTGATGTCGCTGTCGTTGCGGTAGGTGCCGTGGCACAGCGGGATCGTGCTGTTGCCGCCGTCGAAGCGGTCGGCCATGCCGTTCTGCTTGGTGTCGAAGTAGATGCGGTTGGCCGTCGCCGCGGTCAACCAGTCGAGCCGGACCGACTGGATGCCGAGCTGGGTCGCGTTGATCACGCTCCAGAAGCCCTGCGAGTCGTCGTCGTTCTGGTTGTCCGCGCCGTGCGCACGCACGATGACCGGATCGTAGTTGCCGACCCGCAGCGTGCCGCGGTTCGACGACGACACCCCGATGCTGGTGACGCCGGCGGCGAGCATCGCCGCCTGCGTCTCGAGCGTGACGCCAGCCAGCGACGCGACATTGGGAATCGGGATCGCCAGCGATCCGGTCGGCGGATTCAGCACGAGCGGAAAGGCGGGGTACTCGGCGGTCACGTACAGGAAGCACCCCGGCATGCCGATGACCCGCAGGTCGAGCGACGCCGGCAGGCGGCCACTGAGCAAGGCGCCCGCCGTTGCATTGGACGGTACGTTGCGGATGTCGATCAGGAACGTCGTCCCGATCTTGGGCAGACGCGCGGGCGGCGCCGAGATGGTGAGCGGACCGGAGGACGGCCCCATGTCGAAGGCCGGCGAGGCCGAGAAGTCGTGGGGGCCGTTGTCCGGGACGCCGCCGCCGCCCGACCAACCGACCAACGCCGTGTGCACCGTGACCGCGGCATTGGACCAGATCATCGCGACCACGCCGTTCGCATGGAGCTGGATCTGGAACGTGTTGAAGTTCTGCAGGCTGCCGCCCTCGGGAACCTGGTCCCACGTGATCCAGGCGGCGGACGCGGACTGGTTGAACCACACCGTGCCGTTGATGCCGGGGTCGAGGTCCATGCCGAGCACGGCCCAGCTCGGCGTCTGGTTCAGGAAGTCGCGGAACACGCGGCCGACGCCGTCGCAGCAGCGCGACGACGTGATCGTCTGGGCCTCGAGGTAGACGTAGCCGTTGGAGGAGACCTCGATCGCGGACGTGCTGCGCGCTCCGGTCGGGTAGGGGAACGCGAAGTTCAGCTGCAGCGGCGCCGACACGAAGTCGTCACCGAGGCCGAGGTTCGTGCCACCGGCGGTCGGCAGGACCTGGTGGAGGCCGCGCGTCACGAGGAAGCCCTGCGTGCCGTTCGGGATCCAGTCGAGCGACGGGCCGCCGGACAGGTCGAAGGTGCCGGGGGCGAACTGCTCGTAGAGCAGGCTGCCCTCGGGGCAGCCTTCGCCGGTCGATCGGAAGCTGCCGGCCACCTGCGCGATGCACGGTGCTGACAGCGTGCCGGCGACGGCGACGGCGGAGAGCGCGCGGAGCAGCGCATTCGTCGACATGGGGACCGAGGCTAGCCACCGGCAGAGCGGCGAGCAAAGGGGGCGCGGTCTGCGCCAACGTGACGAGGCGCCGCGCTCGCGATCGAGATTCGTGACTGTCGACCGCAACGACGCTGCCACGTTCTCCTTGCGCGGTACCCCTCGTGACCACCGGCGGGGCGTGGCATGATCCGCCGCGTACCCGCGGTGCGCGCGTCCCCCCATGCGCGCGCGGCGGCGTGCGTACCTCCGCTCTAGTCTGCGTCGCTCCCGTCCGTCGTCCGCGCGTGCGCACCATCGTCGCGAACGTGCGCGGCCGGGCTGGAGCCATCCTGTTCACCGTCCCGGAGCCTCGATGTACCTCGTTCCGCTCTCGCTCTCCTGCGCCGTTCTGGCCGCCGCAGCCGCGGCGCAGTCCCCGCCGTGTCTCGGCTTCAACGACACCAACACCAGCGTGAGCACCGGGATCACGGCGAGCCCGTTCGTCGGGCTCAACCCGAACTCCCGCGCCTACCAGTTCACCGTGCCCGCACCGCTCACGCCGCTCGCCGCGACGATCTTCACCGGCTCGCCGATCCGCGACGACTACATGCGCGTCGAGATCTGGGACGAGGATCCCGCGACGATGCGGCCCGGCAATCGCCTCGTCCGCGGGACGTTCTCCTCGCCGCTGTCGACCACGGCGCGCTGGCAGGGTGCGAACTTCGACACGGTGCCGCCGCAGCTCAATCCCGGCACGAACTACTGGTTCGTGTGGATCGACTCGGGCGGCTCGATCATCCCGGAGGAGCCCGGTGGCGTGACGCTGCCGCGCGTGACGCGGGCGGCGAGCAACGCGTGGAGCGCCACGGTCGGCTCCGGCGCGTGCAAGTTCCGCCTCTACTGCAGCTACCTGGACGGCCAGAGCGTCGTGCCGGTCGGTTCGCCGTGCGCGTGGAGCTCGGGGCAGGCGCCGACGGTGTTCACCAACGACGCGCCGTTCGCCGGCAATGCCGCGTTCGGAGTCGAGGGCACGAATCTGCCGCCCGGTGCAGCGTGCTGGATCTTCGTCGGCATCGATCCGAACTTCACCAGCAATCCGCTCGGCCCACTGTTCGGGCCCGGCTGCACGCAGCACACGGACCTCGCGATCGTCGTGGGCTCGACGACCGGTGTCGCCGAGATCGGTGATCAGCCCAGCTCGCCGCGGCCGTCGCCGTTCGGACATGTGCGCTTCAGCCTGCCGCTGACGCCGCTTCCCGCGGGCGTGTTCTTCGCGGTGCAGCTCGCCGGCTTCGACGCCGGTGCCCCGTATGCCGTCCAGCTCGCGCTGACGAACGGCCTGCGCATCACGACACTCTGATCTTGCTCCCGCGGGCTCTGACTCTGCTCACGCGGCCTTGGGCCGCGGCTCGACCTCGATCACCCAGGTCGTGCCGTCCTGCCGCATCGCGATCGAGACGTCGAGGAACGCCTCGATGACGCGCGCGTTCGTCTCGGCGTGCGAGGACGGCCGCAGCGTGCGGAACGCGCCGCCGCCCGCGAGCGCCAGCGGCAGCAGCAGCTGATCGGCGAGGTGCGGCTCGACGGCTGCGCGCTCCGCACGCAGGAACGCCTTCACCTCGCGGACGACGCCCGCGGCGACCTTCTCCGCGGGGATGCGCGGCTGGCCGAAGCCGGTGAACACCTGCACGCCGGCATCGGTGTGCACGTCGACGGTGCAGACGTTGCCCGGGCCCTCGGGCAGCGTGACGACCCGGACGTCGTCGCGGCGGAGGTCGAGCTTCTGCCGCAGCACCTCCGCCTCGCGCTCGGCGATGCCCTCCGGCAGCCCCGCGACCAGGCAGATCGCGGTGATGCCGCGGACCGCACCGCGGTCGAGCAGCTCGATGCCCCGGAGCCGTCCGGGCCGCACGTCGAAGCGGATGCGACCGCCACCGGCCGGGAAGAAGCCGGCCCGTTCGAGCTCGACGCGAAGCTCGCCACCCATCCGGGCGAGCTGCGGCGCGAACGCGCGCTGCAGGAAGTCGAACGATGGCGACATCGGATTGTGCGTGCCGCCCTCGATCGTCACGTGGCTCTCGCCGTCCGCGACCAGCAGGGCGGGGAGCACGGTCTGTGCGACCAGCGTCGTGCTGCCGGCCGTTCCGATCGCGTGGTGATAGTGGCCGGCGAGCAGCGCCCGCGGGTGGAACGACAACGCGCGGGATCCCGGCGTCGCTCCGTCGACCTCCGCGGCGCCGATGCGCGCGGCGGCCTGTACGGCGGTCAGGTGCTGGCGGAGCAGACCGGGGCGATCCCTGCGGGCACGGATGTTCGTCAGCCGGAGCGGACGTCCGGTCACGAGCGACAACGACAGCGAAGTGCGCACGATCTGCCCGCCGCCTTCACCCGTCGATCCGTCGATCTCGACGATCCGCACGTCCGCGGAATGGGGACGCTCGTCCATGCTGGTCAGCCCTTCACACACACGACCTGGTGCAGACGGTGGACGATCTCGACGAGGTCGCGCTGCGCCTCCATCACTGCGTCGATGTCCTTGTAGGCCATCGGCGTCTCGTCGATCACCTTGGCGTCCTTCCTGCACTCGATCCCGAGCGTCGCGGCTTCGTGGTCGGCGACCGTGAAGCGCCGCATCGCCTCGCCGCGCGACATCGCGCGGCCGGCGCCGTGGCTGCAGCTCTCGAAGCTCTCCGGGTTGCCCGTGCCGCGCACGATGTAGGAGCGCGCGCCCATCGAGCCGGGGATGATGCCGAGCTCCCCGAGTCCGGCCCGCACCGCGCCCTTGCGGGTGACCCAGACGTCCTCGCCGTAGTGGCGCTCCTTACGCACGTAGTTGTGGTGACAGTTGACGGCCAGCTCGCCGGCGACGAACGGCGGCAGCCCGACGTCGCGCTGCAGGGTCTCGAGGATCGCCGCCATCATCAGGTCGCGATTGGTGCGCGCGTAGACCTGCGCCCATTCCACCGCGTGCACGTAGTCGTCGAAGTGCTCACTGCCCTCGCGGAAGTACGCGAGGTCCTTGTCGGGCAGGTCTGCGAGGTGGCGGCGCATGTCCTTCTGGGCGAGCGCGATGAAGTGCATACCGATCCGGTTGCCGACGCCGCGCGAGCCGGAGTGGAGCATCACCCACACGAGGTCCTCCTCGTCGAGGCAGACCTCGATGAAGTGGTTGCCGGTGCCGAGCGTGCCGAGATGCTCGACGCTACGGCCGCGGTCGAGCGACGGGAAGCGCTCGATGATGCGCTCGTAGCCCGGCCGCAGCCTGCGCCAGGCCTCCTCCGCGCGCGCCGGGATGCGCTCGCCCCACGAGCCGCGGTCGCCGCCGCCGCCACCGTGGGTGCGGCCGTGCGGCACCGCCTTCTCGATCGCGATGCGCATCGGGTGCAGGTCGTCGGGGAGCTGGCCGGCGCGGAGCGACGTGCGGACCGCCATCATGCCGCAGCCGATGTCGACGCCGACGGCGGCCGGGATGATCGCGGACTTCGTCGGGATGACCGAGCCGACCGTCGCGCCGATCCCCCAGTGCACGTCCGGCATCGCCGCCACCCAGCCGTGGACGATCTCGAGCCGGGCGACGTTGCGCAGCTGGCGCAGCGCGCCGTCGTCCAGCGGGACGCCACGGACCCAGGCCTTGATCGGGACGTGGTCGGTCTGGATGCGTTCGTAGGAGCTCATCGGTCGGGGTCGGGTCGGCGCCGGGCGCGTCCGGAGGAGCGGGACGCAGCGGCGTGGATCGTACGGTGCCAGGCCCGCGTGCGAAGCCGACCAGGTCGGATCCCTGGTCGTGCGCGGCGACGCCCTACACTCCGCGGCGATGTCGTCGCGTCGCGCCCTCGCACTCCTCGCCGCGGTCGTCGGGTCCGCGGCGCAGACCACCGCCCAGCCTGCTCCGAACGTCGTGCTGCTGATGGCCGACGACCTCGGCTGCGGCGACACCGGGGGCGAGCCGTCGCGGACCCCGGAGCTCGACGCGATGGCCGCAGCCGGTCTGCGGCTGACGCGGTTCTACTCCGCGTCGCCCGTCTGCAGCCCGACGCGCGGCAGCGTGCTGACCGGCCGTCATCCTGACCGCTACGGGATCACCGGCGCGAACGTCGGCCACCTCCCCGCGACCGAACCCTGCCTCGCGGAGCTGCTTCGCGTCGCCGGCTATCGCACCGGGCACTTCGGCAAGTGGCACCTCGGGACGCTGACGGTCACCGAGCGCGACAGCAATCGGGGTGGGCCGCGCGGCGCCGTGCACTACGCGCCGCCGTGGGAGCGCGGCTTCGACGTGTGCTTCTCGACCGAAGCGAAGGTGCCCACCTACGACCCGATGATCGCGCCGGGCTCGGCCGGCCGGCCGTACGGAACCGCCTACTGGACCGGTCCCGGCCAGCAGGTGACGGCCGCGCTGCCCGGCGACGATTCGACGTTGATCGTCGACCGTGCGCTCGACTTCGTCCGCGACAGCGTGCGCGAGGGCGCGCCGTTCCTCGCGGTCGTGTGGTTCCACGCGCCGCACGAGCCGGTCGTCGCCGACCCGCAGTGGACCGTGCGTCTCGCCGATCGGTTCGCCGATCCGGAGGAGCTTCGCTACCGCGCGTGCGTCGCCGCTCTCGATGCGCAGGTCGGCAGGCTGCGGCGCGAGCTGCGGGAGCTGGGCGTCGCGGACGACACGCTGCTGTGGTTCTGCTCCGACAACGGTCCCGAGCACGCCGACGGGCCCGGGTCGACCGGCGGTCTGCGCGGTCGCAAGCGAGACCTGTACGAGGGCGGCGTCCGGGTGCCGGCGGTCCTCGAGTGGCCGCGCCGCATCCCGGCCGGTGCGGTCGGCGCGCTTCCGGCGACGACCAGCGACGTGTTCGCGACGGTGCTCGACGTGTGCCGGGCAGAGCGTCCCGATCTGCGGCCGCTCGATGGGCGGAGCCTCGCGCCGTGGTTCGTCGAGCCTGCGCGATCGATGCGGCGCAGGATCGGCTTCTCCCACCGTGGGTGGCTCGCCGCGATGGACGACCGCTACAAGCTGCACGTGCATCCGGGCGACGGCCGGGTCGAGCTGTTCGACCTGATCGACGATCCCGGCGAGCGGCGCGACCTCGCCGTGGAGCGACGCGAGCTCACGGCCGAGCTGCGTGCGTTCCTCGACGCCTGGCGGGAGAGCTGTGCGCGCAGCAGCGCGGGCTTCGACGATCCACTCCCGTTGCCCAGCTCGGGCGCCGACTTCTTCGCGCTGCGCGGGACGGCGCCCCTGGTGCGCTCCCGGCGTCGGTTCGAGGCGGGCGGCGACGCCACGGTCGCATTCCTCGGCGGCTCGATCACGCACAACCCGGGTTGGCGGGACCTCGTGCAATACGACCTCCGGCGGCGATTTCCCCGCGCGGAGTTCCGATTCGTCAATGCCGGCATCCCGTCGTTCGGCTCGGTTCCCGACGCATTCCGCTTCGAGCAGGATGTCATCGGACCTTCCGGCGGTCGGCTGGACCTGCTGTTCGTAGACGCGGCGGTCAACGACGCCGCCAACGGCTGCGATGCATTGCGCAGCAGGCGCGCGATGGAAGGGATCGTGCGACAGGCACGACGGGTCTCGCCCGGTGTCGACGTGGTGTTCCTCTACTTCGCGGATCCCGCCAAGCTCGCCGACTACGACCGCGGCACGACACCGGCGGTGATCGAGGCTCACGAGGTGGTCGCGCGGCATTACGGCGTGTGTTCGGTCGATCTCGCCCGCGAGGTCCAGGCGCGCATTGCTGTCGGCCAGTTCGACTGGCGGCGCGACTTCCGCGACCTGCATCCGTCCGACTTCGGGCAGACGCTCTACGCTCGATCGATCGCCCGTACGCTCGACGCCGCGTGGTCGGGAGCTGTCGCCGACGCCGACCCTGGCCCGCTCTCGGAGCCGCTCGATCCGTCGTGCTACGACGGGGGACGACTGCTGCCCGTCGGCGCCGCGACCGAGATCGACGGATTCCGGGTCGTGCCGGACTGGGAGCCGACGGAAGGGCGCCCCGCGCGCGAGGGCTTCCATGGCGTGCCGATCCTCGAGGCCACCGCGCCGGAGGCGTCGCTGCGGGTCGCGTTCCGCGGCCATGCGATCGGGCTCCTCACCAACTCCGGACCTGATGCGGGACGCGTGCGGTTCCGGGTCGACGGCGGCCACTGGGTCGAGCGCGAGCTCTTCACGCCCTGGAGCCGCGGCCTGCACCTGCCGTGGGCCACGATCCTCGGCGACGAGCTCGGGCCCGGCGACCACGTGCTCGAGCTGCGCGTCGCGTCCGAGCGGCACGCCTCCTCAGCCGGCACCGCGGTGCGGATCCGCTGGTTCCTGGCAGCCGGCGACTGACAGCCGGCTACTGACAGCGGGGTCCGGTCCGTGGCGAGCGGGGGCCGTACCGAGTCAGAGCGCCGGCGCCGCCGCCGACTCCGGGAGCCGGTCGTCGACGGTGCGCTCGGGAGTCGGTGGCATGACCACCGCCACCGGCGTGTCGGTCCACTCGATGATCTCGAGCCTGCCGTCGAGATGCTCGACGAGCGCGGTGCAGGACTCGACCCAGTCACCGTCGTTGCAGTAGAGCACGCCGTTCATGTCGCGCATCTCGGCCTTGTGGATGTGCCCGCACACGACGCCGTCGTAGCCGTGGGCGCGCGCATAGTCCGACACGATGCGCTCGAAGTTGCCGATGACCTTCGTGGCCCGTTTCGCCTTGAGCTTCAGGTACTGGGCGAGCGACCAGTAGCGCATGCCGAGCTTCTTGCGCGCCCAGTTGAACCAGCTGTTGATGGCGACGATCCAGTCGTAGAGCTTGCCACCCAGGATCGCGAGCCACTTGTGGTTGCAGACGATCGCGTCGAAGCGGTCGCCGTGGAGCACGAGGAATCGCCGGCCGTCGGCCATCTCGTGCTCCATCTGGTCGACGATGTCGACCTCGCCGAACGAGATGCCTGCGAAGTCGCGGAAGTACTCGTCGTGGTTGCCGGGCACGAAATACACCCGCGTGCCCTTGTTCGCGATCTTCAGGATGCGCCGCAGGATCTTGTTCTGGGTCTCGTTCCAGTACCAGCCCGAGCGCGCCTTCCAGAGATCGATGATGTCGCCGACGAGGTAGAGGTAGTCGGTGTCGATCGACTTCAGGAAGTCGTGCAGGAACTCCGCCTTGCAGCCGCGCGTGCCGAGGTGCGTGTCGCTGATGAACACCGTCCGGAAGCGGAGCTTGTCGTGAGTTGGCTCGGGGTTCATGGCTGCGGGGGCCGGGTTCCGGTACGGGAGGGGTCGGTGGGGGGGACCGGCCGGCGGGTGGCAGGGCCAGCTCGACGACGATTCGGAGAACGAGAGTCGGCCGGATCGCGGGCCGGGTCAACCGCCTGTCGGCTCGAGAGGTCGCGCTGGTCGCGGAGGTGTGAGGCGGTTTCCTCCCCGCGGTGGGGTATCGCGGAACGCCGCGCGGATCAGGTCGCCCGTATAGATCGCGCTGGGCAGGATCTCGCATTCGGCCCAGCACCCCGGACAGGTCGCGACCCACGCGCGCTGGGTCCGGATCCGCTCCGACGCGAGTACCTCCGCGAGGCTCTGTCGGCGCAGGTTGCCGACGCGGGTCGTGTTGAACTGGCAGCTCGGGACGTCGCCGTCAGGGAAGATGCGGAGGTGCGCGTTCAGCGCGACGCACCGCGGGTTGGGGTGTCCGCGGCAGCCGAGCAGGCGGTTGCGGATCCCGCGCAGGTAGTAGCGCCTCGCGAGCCGCTGCCAGAACGGGAACTGGTGGAGGTCGGCATCCAGATCGTCGAACAGTGCGCGCAGGTCTTCGGCCGTGAAGCTCCCGAACGTCGAGTACTCTCCCTCCCGGTGCGGCGCGAGCTCGCGCTCGGCCGCGATGTCGTAGGTGGCGCTCGCCTCGTAGGCGAGCACGGCACGGTGTGGAATACCGAGCGGGCGCAGCACGTCGCGCAGGCGGCGGTAGTGCTCGTGCCCCTCGGCGTCGAGGATCGTCTGGTTGACGGCGAGCGACATGCGCAGCTCCCGGCGGCGCGGCGCGAGCTCGTCGAGAGTGCGACGGGCGCTCGCGTAGGCGTGCGCGTTGCCGCGGATCCGATCGTGCGCTTCGCCGACGGCGTCGATCGACACCAGCAGGCTCAGCGGGAGGTCGCGTGGGCGCTCTTCGCAGAACCGGACGATGCGGCTCGTCAGGAAGCCATTGGACGTCACGTGCAGCACGTACGGGCGCAGGTGCCGTCGCGCGAGCCACGCGATGTCCGTCAGGTCCTTCCGGACGAACGGCTCACCGCCGGTCAACCGCAGTCCGTCGAGCCGCGGGAATTGTGCGTAGACGCGCTCGATCTCCGCGAGCGTCAGGTCGTCGGCGCCGGGCTTGCGCCAGCTGTCGCACATCGTGCAGCGAGCGTTGCACGAGAAGGTGACGGTGTGCGTGACGAAGCGCGGTCGATTCGGGTGGCGATGGCGCGATCTCCGCACCGCACCCAGGAACGACAACGCGCGGATCATCCGGCCAGCTCCCGGGTCGCGGCGGCGGTCACGTCCGGAGGTGCCGCGCCGGAGCGGAGCACCTCCCGCACGGTGTCCAGCGTCGCTGCGTTGCCGTCGAGCCGGCTCCTGTCGATGCGCGCGCGAAACGTCTCGACCGCGTCCACGAACGCGCGCAGCGCGGGTGGCGTGACGTCCCGCAGGCGGCGCCAGTCACCGGCGCCGCTGGCGCCGAGGTAGTGGGCATTGATCTCCTGCTCCTGGTTGCCGGGTTCCGGGAACACGAAGCAGGGCTTGCCGAGCCACAGCGCTTCGCCGAGCAATTGGTTGCCCGCTGTCGACACGAGCGCGGTCGCTGTCGCGAGATCCTCGGCGAACCGCAGCGCATCGACCTCACGGAACGTCAGATTGCGGTCCGGCGGGCCTGCGCCGACACCGTAGACGTGCACCGGACGGTCGAGCGAACGGAGTGACTCGAGGACGTTCGGCGGCGCGAAGCGGCGCAGGTACACACAGACGTGGTCGCCGTGCTCGGGGCGCGCGGCGCGGAGCTCCGGCCGCAGCAGCACTCCGGTCTGGACGGCGCGGTCGCGCCACGCCGGCCGGATCGGCGGGAAGTAGAACGAGCTGACGACCGCCCGCACCTGGCGGCGGTAGTACAGCCGCACGATCCGTCCCATGAACCAGGCCCACGCGCGCAGCCGGCGTGGCAGACCGTCGAGTCGGTTGACGGCCAGGAAATGCTGGTGGTCGACGCTCAGGTACGGGATCCCGAGTCGCTCGGCCGCGCGCGGGACCAGCGGGTCGAAGTCCGTGATGCACAGGTCCGGTCGCGCGCGGCGCATGTGTTGCTCGACGCCGCCGACCAGCGCGCTGAGCCTGCGGACGTAGCGGAGCGCGCCGAGCGTCGTGCGCAGCTTGTCGACGCGACCGCGGTCGTCGTAGCCGAACGTCGGTCCTTCGATCTCGACGACGCGCACGTCGCTGCCGGCGTAGCGCGGGGCGAGCAGCCGGTGCGCGTGGCCGGGCGCGAACAGCACGATCTCGTGCTCGCCGCGCAGAGCGTCGACCAGGGTGCACGCGCGGGTCGCGTGCCCGCGACCCTCCCCGGCGAGTCCGTAGTAGATCCTGGCCATGTCCGTCGAGTCCGGAAGGGCGCGGAGCATCGCTCGCGCCCGGCAAGGATCCGTCAGGATGACATCGGCTTCCCGACAAGTCACGCGCGCGTCGGGCGGGGACCGGGATCAGCTTCGGCCCCAGCCGGCGATCTCGTCGCGGATGCGCTCGAACAGGATCTCGTCGAGGTTGTTCGACGATCCGCCGCCCGTCACCCCGTGGGCTGCTCCGCTCGCGGCCACGTCGCCGCCGTACTCGATGAAGATGAACCGGCCGCGCGTCAGGTGGGCGAGCTGGCGGAACACGACGCTGCCAGCCTCGTCGAGGCCGCTCGCCGCGACCGTGTGGACGCGGATGCCGCTGGCGACGGCCGCCCGGGCGCTGTCGCCGTAGGGCACGTCGCCCTCGTAGTCGAGGTGCGGGGGCGCGTCGGCGATCAGGAACACGAGCTTCGCGGCACCCTGCCGCCACTCCATGTCGCCGATCGCGACCGCGAGCCCCTGGTTCAGCGACTCCGGCGTGTCGCCGCCGCCGCCGGCCTGGATCTGCTGCAGGGCATCTGCGAACGCCGTCAGGTCCGACGTGAACGGGTGGGCCATCGTCACGTAATCGTCGCTCACGTCGCGATACAGGACCGCGCCGTAGCGCAGGCTGAACTCGCGATCGAGGTTCTCGAGCCGCTGCGTGACGCCCTGCAGAGTCGCCTTGATCCGGTCGATCTCGTCCGACATCGAGCCGGTCGTGTCGATCAGGAACACCACGTCGAGCATCACCTCGCTGGTGTCCGGACGCGCGTCGGGCAGCCGGACCACGAACTCGTCGCCGGCCAGGTTCCATTGGTCGCGGACGACGCGATCGCCCACCCGGACCTCGATCAGGCAGGTGCCGGCAGGCGTCGCGCCCGGCGCGGCGGCGAGCTTCGGGAAGAACGGAGTGCGCCCGTCCCCGTAGGTCGTCGCTCGCCACGCGACGCGATCGCCGGCTTCGTCGATCACCGCGATCGCCGCGCCCGGCACCGGTGCGCCGGTCGCGTCGACGACGCGGATCGAGCGGCGGTCGGCGACGTCGAGTCGCTCGTAGCGCCCGTCGAGCCGACCGCTCTCGGCGATGCTTGCGAGCCACGCCACGTAGGCGGCGTGGTCGGCGTTGTCGTCGGTCGAGCCGGCGCGCAGCGGGTTGAGGTCCGGTGCCGGTCGGGTGGCGTCGGGTACCGGGAAGGCGGCCGAGTCCACCGACTCGGCCGGGGCGGGCTCGCGGGCGAGCTCGCCAGCCGGTGCCGAACCGTCGGCGCGAGCGGCCGGTGGGCTGGCCGGGGCACTCGCGGCGAATTCGTGCTCGGAATCGGCGATCCGCCGGACCGAGCGCTCGTCGAGCTCGCGGCCGGCACTCCACCCGGCCGACCCAGCGTCCCGATCGCCGCTGTCGCCCACCATCCGGCGCACCGACCACGGACCCTGTGCGACCGTCTCGACCCGCTGGCCGCGCAGCTCGCTGCCGATCACCAGGCGTGGCAGGGCGGTCGTTCCGCCGTCGCGCCCGTCGCGCGGCGCGTTCGGATCGTCGGTCGGTGAGGAGCAGGCTGCGAGCAGCACGATCGGCAGCCAGAAGCGTGGGCGCGACTCGGTCATCGGGTGGTCCTCCGTGGTCCGGTCCGCAGACTCGATCGGCCTGGGCCGGTTCCCGGCTTTCGCGCCTCCTGCGACGCGAGCGGACCCGCCGGCGGATTCCCCCGCGGGCCCGGGGTAACCTCCTGCGTCGCCTCCCCTGGACCATCTGCCGCACGTGCTCGCCACCACGCTCTACGCCGTTCTCGCCGTCAACGTCGTGACGTTCGTGACGTTCGGCCTCGACAAGTGGAAGGCGCGGCGCGACGCGCAGCGCATCCCGGAGAGCTGGCTGCTCGGGCTGTCGTTCGCCACCGGGCTGGTCGGCGGTTGGGTGGCGATGAGCACCTTCCGGCACAAGACGCGGAAGACGAGCTTCCGCGTCCGCATGTATCTCGTGTCGATCTTCAACGTCGCCTGGCTGCTCGCGTGGCTGTGGTGGCGGGGGGATCTCGCGTGACCGCGGGCGCGCCGGCGGAGGTGGTGGAGGGTGCGGCCGGCGAGCCGCTGTGGCTGAAGCGCGCGCCGTGGCTCGCGGTGGCTGCGTTCGTCTGCGTGTGCACCGGCTACCTGCGCGACGAGTGGCTGCACGCCGGGCGCCTCGGACCGCCGCTCGACGACGGCTGGATCTACATGGCGTTCGCGCGCTCGCTGGCGTCCGGTGAGGGCATCACCTACCCGGGCCACGACGGGCCGGTGTGCGCCGTCACCGGGCCGATCTGGTGTGCGCTGCTCGCGCTCGCCATGAAGATCGCCGGGCCGTCGGTGTGGATCGTCAAGGCGTGCGGGATCGTGACCGGCGCGATCGCCGTGCTCGGGACGTTCCGACTCGGGCGCGTCGCGGCGGGTGGCGATGCGCGGATCGGAGCGGTCGCCGCGCTGCTGCTCGCGGTGACGCCGCGGTTCGTCTGGGGCTGCCTGTCCGGCATGGAGGTGCCGTTCTACGTGGCCGGCACGGTCATCGGCCTCGCCGGGCACCTCGAGCGGCGCACCGCGGGCGCGCTGCAGTGGACGCTGCGCGCGGCGTTGCCGCTCGCGCTGGCCGGATGGGCGCGGCCGGAGTGCCTCGTGCTCCCGTTCCTCGCGGCAGCGCACCGCCGGCGGCTCGACGGCTTCGTCGCCGCGGCGGTACTCGTCGCGGTGTTCCCCGCCTACCACCTCGTCGTGTCGGGCCACCCGTTGCCGACCACGTTCTACGTGAAGGCAGCGGCGAGCACGCCGCTCGCGGTCGCGCGTGCGGAGGGAGTCGGCCCCGCGCTCGCCGCGTGGGCCGAGAGCACCGTCATGCAGGTCGCCGCGTTCCTCGGCTATCTGCCGACGCACCTGCCGTGGCTCGCGCTCGGGCTCTTCGCCGGCGTGCGGCGCGGCCTGCGCGAGCGCGACGGCGTGCCGTTCCTGGCGTTCGTGCTGCTCGCGTTCGCGATCGCGCGCGGCTCGCTCGGCTTCGCCGGGCCGTGGTTCCAGCAGGGGCGCTACTTCGCGCAGCTGTGGCCCGTGTTCGCGATCGTGTGCCTGCGCGGGTTCGACCTCGGACGTCGTGGTGCCGGAGCGTGGCTCGTCCTGGGCGTGGTGGCCGCCGGCTTCGCATTGGAGCCGAAGCTCACGACCGTGCTGTGCTTCGATTGGAATCCCGGCGATCTGCCCGAGGGGCTCGACCGTGCGCGCTGGGCGCTGGTCATCGGGCCCGCGCTGGCAGCGGCGCTGCTCGCCGGGGTCGGGCTCGCGTCGGTGCTGCTGCGACAGCGGCGACCGGCCGCGCCGCCGCTCGTCGCGGTGATCCCGTGGCTCCTCGTCGCGCTCGCCCTCGGTGGCGCCCGCCACGCGATGGGTGTCGCCGACACCTACGACCTCAATGTCCGTATGGCTGAAGAGGTGCGCCGCCTGGTGCCGCCCGGCGACACGGTCGCCTGCCACGACCTCGGGGCGCTCGGCTACTTCGCCGATCGACCGCTGCTCGACCTCGCCGGCCTCGGCAGCCCCGAGGTCGCGTTCCGTCCGCGCGCAGCGGGCCAGCTCCCGGATCGCCTCGCGATCCTGCGCGAGCGGAAGCCGCGGTGGCTGTGCGTCACGCCCGACATGGTCGCCGCGATCAATCCGGCCGGAGGCGCATTGCCGGAGCTCATCGGTGCGAAGCTCGTCGCCGACGTGGACAAGCCCGACAACGTGACGGTGCTCGGCGGCCGCTACCAGCTCATCGAGCTGACCTGGCGCGATTGACGGCGCGGTGCGGGCGGCTCCCCGACACGTTGCTTCAATAGAGGAGCGTGACGCCGTACCTCTCGCGGACGTCGAACAGCAGATCCTCCTGGGCCTTGCGCTGCATCGTGGCGGCGATCTCGGCCTGGATCTTCTCGTTGAAGATCACGTAGTAGAGGTGCTGGTAGCCCAGCCGCTTGACGATGTGGATGCCGTACGGGCTCTCGAACGGCTCCGAGATCTCGCCGTCGCGGAGCGACCACACCGTGCGGCAGAGCGCGGCGGGCAGCCGGTCGTCGAACCGTCGGATCCCGCTCAGCAGACCACCCTCGGCCGCCGTGCGGCGATCCTCCGAGAACGCACGAGCGACCTCCTCGAAGTTGGAGCCGTCCGATGCGAGGCGCGCGCGGATCTCGGCGAGGCGCTCGTACGCAGCGCGCCGGGCCTCGCCGCGGTAGAGCTCGAGCGTCTCTGGATCGCGGTGGCGCACGAAGATCTGCGCCGCGCTGACCACGCCGCCGAAGTACTGCGGATGGTCGGTGTAGAACTGCCGCAGCAGCCCGACCGCCTCCGGGTCGACCGGCGGCACCAGCACGTCGAGCCAGCCCTTGAGCTCCGTGCCGAGACCCTCGTCGCGCTGGAACTGGGTCAGCAGCAGATCCACGCGTGCCTGGTCGAGCTCCAACGGACGCCCGCGCCGCTCGCGAGCTTCCGAATACCGGTGCAGCCAGTCCTCGAACGCGGCCTTCAAGGCGGCGCCGAGGGCTTCTCGGGCGTCCTCGTAGTCGATCCCACGCGACGCCGCCTCGCGCTCGAGCGCGATCACGTCGGCGTACTGGCGGACCCACGCGGCGGCGATCGGACTCTCGAGGTAGCCGCGCCCCGCGTCGGTCTCCATCAGCCTGCGCATGCCGGGGAAGTGGCGGTCGTCCAGGTGGTCGATCAGCCGACCAAGCGTCAGCTCCTCGGTACCGACGCGGGCGATCGCGCGCTCGGCGTCGCGTGGCCACGCGAGCTTCTGCGGCGGATCGGTGCGCTCGGCGGCCGCCGGGTCGGGCGGTTGCTGCGGCTCGGGCTCCGAGCCCTGGGCGGCGAGCGGTGTGCCGAGGAGCAGCGCGAGGAACGTCGGGCCGAGTCGGTTGCGCATGCTGCTGTCAGTCGGGTCGATCGCGGGGATAGCATGGTGACCCGCACCCGTCACCGATGACAGACCCCGCACCAGGATCCCCAGCCCCCGGAGAGCCCGGCTCCGGATCCGCAGTGCCCGCCCGCGTCCAGGACCGGTTCGCGCAGGAGTTCGGGGCCACGCCGCGGCCGGTGCTGTGGTTCGCGCCCGGGCGGATCAACCTGATCGGTGCGCACCTCGACTACAGCGGTGGCGACGTGATGCCGCTGGCCGTCGATCTCGGCGTCTACGCGGCCGGGCGGCTGCGCGACGACGGTGTGATCCGGTTGCGGAGCCTCGACCAGCAGCTCGCGGTCGACACCCGGGTCGACGCGATCCGCGACCGCCGCGACCCCGCGCACGACTGGGCGGGCTACCCGCTCGGAGTCTGGCAGGAGTTCCGCGAGTGGACCGGCCTCGCACCGGGTGTCGACATGGTGTTCGGCGGCGATCTCCCGATGGCGTCGGGCCTGTCGTCGTCGGCCGCGATCGAGGTCGCGACGGCGTTCCTGCTGGACGATCTGCTCGGCACCGAGATCGATGCCCGGGAGCTGGCACTCCTGTGCCATCGGGCCGAGACCCGCTACGTCGGATTGCAGTGCGGGATCATGGACCAGTTCGCGTCCGCGCTGTGCCGGCCGCGCCATGCCCTGCTGCTCCATTGCCACGACGGGACCTACGAGCACGTCGCCATGCACGGGCGCGGCTTCGAGATCCTCGTCATGGACACGCGCCGACCCCGCACGCTCGCGACCAGCGGGTTCAACGATCGCGTGCGGGAGTGTGCAGAGGCGCATCGCATCCTGCGTCGCGACGTGCGCGACCTGCCGTACCTGGCCGCCTACTCACAGGCCGATGTCGAAGCGGCACGGGGTGCGCTCGGAGCCACGCTGTACAAGCGGGCCCGTCACGTGGTCGGTGAGATGGTGCGCGTCCGCAGTGGTGTGGCAGGACTGCGCACTGGCCGGGTCGAGCAGTTCGGCGCGGCGCTGACCGGGAGCCACCGCTCGACGAGCGTCGACTACGAGGTCTCGTGCCCCGAGCTCGACCTGGTGACGTCGGTCGCGTGCGAGTCCGAGCACGTGTTCGGCGCGAGGCTGACCGGCGCCGGCTTCGGCGGCTGTGCCATCGCGCTGATCGAGCCCGGCACGGCTCAGCAGGTCGAGCGCCGCGTCGACCGGGAGTTCTCGGCGCGGTTCGGGACCCGCCCGGCGTTCATGGTCCTCCACGCGGGTGGTGGGCCCCGTCGCGTCGACTGACGGGCCACGACCGTGCGTGCGCCGGGGCGGTGCCTGCCGGGCGCGCCCGCGGCGCGGGATCAGTCCGATTGCCGCAGCGGCCTGACGACGAGGTCCTTCAGCGCGAAGTTGCTGCCTTCGCCGACGCGCGTCACGAACAGGTCGTCGTGGTGGCGGATCAGGCCGAACTCGTCGAGGCACGCGACTCCGCCACATGCCTCCATGGCGAGCAGCAGCAGCTCGCTCGCGACGCGGCTCGAATCGAGCTTCACCTTCGCCGCGCGCTCGCGCTCGAGATTGCCCTCGTCGTAGCGGCGGCAGCAGTGCACCAGCCAGGTCAGGTTGCGCTCGAGCGCGACGTCCATGTCGATGATCACGTCCTGAACGCGCTGGAAGCGCCCGATGGGCTTGTCGTCGAACTGGATCCGCTCCTCGGCGTAGCGCCGCACCTTGTCGAGCGCGAACGCCAGCGATGCGAGCGCGAGTCCGGCGATGAACAGGCGGCCGCCGTTCAACGTCGTGACCATCACCTTGAAGCCGCCGTTCACCTCGCCGAGTACGCTGTCCTCGGCGACGCGAACGCCGTCGAACATGATCGAGCCGGTGCTCGACTGCTGCCACACCCGCTTCCCGGACATCTCCTGGTAGAACACGCCGGGCGCGTCCATCGGGACGATGAAGCAGGTCGAGCGCTTGCCGTTCGGGCCGCTCGGATCCGTCAATGCGTGCACGATGACGTGGCTGGCCCAATGCGCGTTGGTGGACCAGCACTTCTCGCCGCGAATGACCCATTCCGAGCCCTCGCGCGTGGCGCTCACCTCCGGGTTGGCGGCGTCCGAGCCGCGCCCGGGCTCGGACAGCCCGAACACGAACATGCGCCGGCCGGCCGCGAGATCAGGCAGGTGGGCGCGCTTCTGCTCGTCGGTGCCACACAGTTGCAGCGGTTTGGCGCCCAGGGAGATCGCGGCGCCCGGCGTGATCGCGAGCGATTGGCTGTGGTAGCCGAGCGCGAGGCCCATCAGGACGAGGTCGGTCATTCCGCCGCCCTGACCACCGTAGCTCTCGTCGATCGACAGCCCGAACAATCCGATCTCCGCCAGCTTGGCGATCGCGCTGTCCGGTAGCAGGACGTGATCGCGCTCCCAACCGAGCAGGCGAGGGGCGATCTCGGATTCCACGAAGTCGCGGACGACGCCGTAGAACTCGAGCTTCGAATCGTCGACGAGGTCCCGCAGGTAGTGATCGATGCGACGCGCCATGGGATCCAGACTGTTGTAGGAGCCCGGGGCGGCCGCGGCCAGAGCGAGGTCGCGCTCCCGCCGCGGCCGGGTGCGCCGGTCAGCGCTCGTCGCGCTTCGCGCCGTCGCCCCCCTCCGGGGTCGTCGCGCCGTCCGCGGGAGTCTCCGGGGTCGCCATCGCCTCGAGGAAGGACTTCGCCGCGCGGTTCCCGGGATCGATCTCCAGCACCCTCGCGAAGGCCTTGACCGCCTCGACCGGCTCGCCGGAGAACTTCAGGTTGTAGGCGAGCACCAGATGCGCCGCCGCGTCGTACGGCTTCTCCGCGAGGTAGGCGCGGAGCGTCGCGAGCTGTCGATCGAAGTCCGTCGGGTTCTCGTAGAAGGTCCGCTTGTCCGCGTCGGCACGGCTCAATCCTGAATCGAGCTCCAGACCCTTGCCGATCATGTAGGCCGCGTAGTGGTAGTCGCCCTGCGCGAACAGCGCGTCGGCCACGACGAAGTGCACGGAGCCGTCGTCGGGGACGTAGGCCAGCGCGCGCATGTAGCTCTCGGCGGCCTCGTCGTAGCGACCTCGGCGGAAGTAGAAGTCGCCGAGATCGAGATGCCGCTGCGCCGGCGAGATCTCCGGCGCCGGCGCGGCCGGCTCCTCGCCCGCCGCACCGGCGACCCCATCCGCACCGACGATGACGGTGGTATCCGCCGGCGGCGTGCCGTCGACGACGACGACGGTGCTCGTCGGCACGTAGCCCCAGTCCGTGTAGCCGGCGGCGAAGTCGGGGTAGTAGGTGAACCCCAAATAGCTGCCGGGCAGGTAGCAGCGGTTCGGCCACCACCAGTTCCAGCTCACTCCGGCGCCGAGCCCGTACCGCGAGTTCCAATACAGCGCGAAGGAGCTGTTGCAGTTGTAGTAGTAGCGATACCAGCTCCCGCACCAGGAGAACGGGAAGTCGTACCAGCCCCAACGGCCATGGAACCACGGGAATGCCGCCAGGTGGCCGGCCCAGTGATAGCAGCCGTTCAGGTAGCGGCGCGAGCCGGCGTAGGTATGGCCGTGATAGATGCTGCCGCCGCCACGCGAGATACCGCTCCCCGCGAACGGGTCATAGCGGCTACCGAAACCGCCGGTCCGGCGTCCCGGATTGACGCGCGGGCCGTTGCCGTTCCCGAGGCTCGGTGGCACGACAGCCGAGCGCGTCGGCGCCGTGCGCGGCTGCAATCGCGTCGACGACCGCAGTCCGGGTGCCGCAGGGTTGCCGAGATTGCCGCCGCGATCCCGCAGACCGGTGCCGGGATCGCCGGGCGAGCCGGGCGGGTTGTAGCGGTTGTGGATCGACGGCACGCGCACCGAGGGGGTGACGCCGCCGCCGTTGCGCGGCGCGAGGCGCGGCGTCGTCGGATCCGGTGTGCGGGGCTCGACGCGGACGGCCGGGTCGCGCGGCGCGACCACCGGCGTGCGCGCGCTCGGCGCGCCGCGGCCCGTCAGGTCGGGCGAGCGAGGGACGACGCGCAGCGTGTCGTCGCGGAGGCGGGTGGAGTAGCGGTCCGACAGCGCACCGCTGACGCTGTCCGTCCGACGCTGTGAGACGCTGGGCGTCAGGTCGTCGGTCGGCCGGCGCGTCGTGAGGTCGCGGCGGGCGTAGAGATCGCGGAGGCGAGGGCTGACGTCGCGGACCACCGGATCGAGCGTCGTACGCGGGCTGACGCCCGGGCTCCGCGGGCTGGCCGGCGACGGGTTCACCAGGCCCGGGGTCGTCGAGTCGCGATAGCGGCCCGCCAGCCCGCCCGCGCGGACGGTCGGGGTCGAGCCCGGGACCGCACCGGGCGTCGGGACCGTGATCCGCGGCTGCGTGACCGCTGGCGTCGGGAACGTGCGCGACGGCACGGTCCGCGTCGGGCTGGGGATCGTCGGGGTGCGGACCGTCGGGGTCGGTGTGGGCGCGGTGCGGAACCCCGGGTTCGGCGTGGTGCGGACCGTCGGGGTCGAGCGCGGTGCGACCGGGGTCGGGACGGTGCGGGTCGGCGCCGGTTGGAACGGCGTCGTGCGGGTCGGGACCGGCATCGGAGCCGTGCGCGGCGTCGGTGCCGGGATCGCTCGCGGTGTCACGCGGGTCGGGGCCTGCGGGGTCGGCGCGATGCGCGGCGCGGGGGCGACTCTCGGCGCGGGGGCGGTGACGCGCGGGGCGACCGGCGTGGGCGTCGCGCGCGGCATCGGCGCCGGAGCGACCCGTGGGGTGGCGCTCGGCGTTGGCGCGCGCGGGTTGATCGTCGGACGCTGGGCGGCGAGCCGTCCGGCCGTCCCGTCGACGGTCACGGCGGCGCACAGGAGCAGGGCGGCGATCGAGAGGTGGCGGTTCATCTGTGGGCCTCGGGGCCAGTCGGCGGCAAGCGCCGTGCCTCCGTGATGATCGCTCCCGCAGACCCTTCCGGCGAGCCCCGTTGCCGCGACGCGGTGCGCGGGTGTCCTCGCCAGAGGACAGCCGCGCGGGTCGCGCTCAGCGCCCGCGCGGCCACAGGCCGAGCTGCCGGTAGCGTTCGCGGTACTTGTCGGCCAGCCGGGTCTGCTTGTTGGACAGGTCGAGCGCGCGCCCGGAGCACCACGCCTGCAGCACGCGGCTCCGGACCTCGAGCGGGTGGCCGTCCGTCACCATCAGCGTCGCTCGCTTCCCGACCGCCAGCGAGCCCGTGTCCGCGCCGAGCTCCAGGCACTCCGCGGCGCCGAGCGTCACGGCGCGCAGCGCGGCGTCGAGCGGCAGCCCGTAGGCGACGGCGGTGGCGGCTTCGTACGGCAGGTTGCGTTCGTTCTCGAAGCCGCCCTCCCCGGCGATGCAGAAGCGGACGCCGGCTGCGTGCAGTAGCGCGGGCAACCGGAACGGCGTCGCCGGCGCGTGGTCGCGGCGGCGCGGCAGGCGGTGGGTGCCGGCGATCACCACCGCGACGTCGTGCTCCCTCAGCAGGTCGAGGCACTGGTCGGCGTCCGCTCCACCGACGATCACGGGGCGCAGGCCGCGTGCGACCGCCCAGCCGATCGCCGCGCGGATCGACCCGACGTCGTCGGCGCGGACGAACACCGGGCGCTCGCCGCGCAGCGCGGGCCCCATCGCGGCGAACCCGAGGTCGAGCCCGACGCCCTGCGCATCGGCGTCGCGCGCCGCGAGCCACGCCGCGGCGTCGTCGAACAGGCGGTCCAGCTCCGCGAGCTGCTCGCTGGTCCGCTCCGCAGCGCGCCGCGCATCGTCCTCCGACTGCCACGGACGCCGCACCGGCCGGCCCGGCCAGTCGACGATCAGCCCCGCATCGACGCGCACCGCCATCTCCTCCCAGGTCCAGCCCGCGAGCTCGACGACCGACGCCCGACCGGGCAGCAGGCCGCCGGACGGGAACGCGCCGACGGTCAGCACGCCGTTGCTGCGGGTGACCGGGATCGTCGTCGCGTCGGGGTTGATCGCCAGCGCGGCGATCGCCTCGGGCGTCACGTCGCCGATCTCGTCGACGTCGCGCGTCGCGGAGATCGACTCGATCTCGATCAGGCCGACCTGCGTGACGGCGTCGACGAGGCCCGGCCACACGTGGCGACCGGACACGTCGACGTGCACGGCACCCGGCGGCACGCCCGCGGCGCGCGCGTCGCTGCCGAGGCCGCGGATGCGACCGTCGGCGAACCACAGGACGCCGGGATCGAGCGTCGCGCCGTCGCCGGTGTGGATCGTGCCACCGACCAGTGCGATCGGGTGCGACTGCGGCGGGGCTTCGATCGTCAGGTCCTGCGCCCGGATGGGCACGCCGGGAAGCGCGAGACCTGCGATGGCGAGCCAGGCCGTCGCGATGCGAGCGCAGAGCGTCCGGGATCTCGGGATCATCGGGTCGCCTCCGTGGCGAGGTCCTCACAGGCGCAGCGGCCGGGCCGGAACGCGGAGCCATTGCCGGAGCCGGCCGCGCGCGGACCCGGCGCCGTGAGCGCCGCCTGCACGAGTCTCGCTCGCTCGGCCCGCGCGACCGCCTCGGCCTCGCGATCCTCGTCCTCCGACCAGTAGCGCCGGCCGTCGATCCAGGTCTGCAGACACCTGCTGAACGAGCTCAGCGGGTCGCCGGACCAGATTGCGAAGTCGGCGTCCTTGCCCGGCTCGAGCGAGCCGACCCGGCTGTCGATCGCGAGCTGGACGGCCGGGTTGATCGTCACGAGACGCAATGCGTCCGCAGGATCCAGGTCGCCGTACTTCACCGCCTTGGCGGCCTCGTCGTTGAGCCGCCGCGCGAGCTCGTCGCTGTCGCTGTTCAGCGAGACGACCACCCCGACCCGCGTCATGATCGCCGCGTTCTCGGGGATCGCGTCCACCACCTCGTACTTGTAGGCCCACCAGTCGCTGAAGATCGACGCGCCGATGGCGGCCTCGCGGATCGCGTCCGCGACCTTGTAGCCCTCGAGCCCGTGCTGGAACGTGCCGATCCGGAAGCCGAACTCCTGGGCCATGCGGCACAGCATCAGGATCTCGTCCTGGCGGTAGCTGTGGCAATGCACGAGCCGTTCGCCGCGCAGGATCTCCGCGAGCGCGTCGAGCTCCAGGTCGCGGCGTGGCCACGTGCGTGGGTCGCCGGGGTCGGCCGCATCCCGATCCGCCCGGTATTCGCGCGCGGCCACGAAGCGGTCGCGGAGCAGCGCCTCGACGCCCATCCGTGTATTCGGATAGCGCGTATTGCCGGAGCTCCGCGAGCGCTTGACGTTCTCGCCGAGCGCGAACTTGATCCCGCCGAGCGGCCCATCGAGCTTCATCTCCTCGGGGTCGAGCACTCCCCAGCGCAGCTTGACGACCTGGCTCTGTCCGCCGATCGGATTCGCGGAACCGTGCAGCTGGTGGGCGACCGTGACGCCGCCGGCGAGCTGCCGGTACCAGCTGATGTCGTCGGGGTCGAGCACGTCCGCGATCCGCACCTCGGCGGTGACAGCCTGGGTGCCCTCGTTGACGCCGCGCTCGATGCCGGTGTGGCTGTGGCAGTCGATCAACCCGGGCGTGACGTGCAGGCCGCGGCCGTCGATCACGAGCGCGTCCGCCGGGAGCGCCGGCGCGTCGCGGTCCGGCCCGACCCAGTCGATCCGCCCGTCCCGGACGATCAGTGTCGCGCGCGGCAGGATGCCGGCGGCGGCGCTGGTCCAGATCGTCGCGCCGCGCACGACGACGTCCCCGCCCGGCGGCGGCTGCAGGCGCCCGAACGCACCGAGCGGGACCGGCAACGCGGCCAGCCCGGCGGGTGGTGTCGGCGTGCTCGCGGCGGGCTCGTCCCCGGTGGCGTCGGTGGCCGCGGGCGCATCGCCCGTCCGCCGCGCGCTCCAGGCGAACCGCACGCCGGCGGGGCCGCTGCCGACGCCGGCCATGCGCGCCCCGGTGACCAGCGCCGTCAGCCGCCAGATCCCGGTGGCGCCGAGCGGCTCGCCGTCGAAGCGGAGATCGAGCTGGCGGGGTGCGCGGTGCGGACGCGACGCGGTCGCCGAACGCTCGCCGACCGCGAGCTCGACGCTGCCGTCGCGCGCGATCACGAGTCGCTCGATCGCGACGCCCGCACCGGGGATCTGGACCTCCCACGTCCCGGTGAGCTCGTCGACCTTCGGGGGAGCGACCTCGTGGCGGACGCCGTTGACGAAGACCGCGCGGAGCTCGCGATCCGCGGCGAACGGCTCGCCCGCGACGACACACAGGTTGGCGATCCGCCCGACGGCGACCGTGCCGAGCCGGTCGGCGACGCCGAGCAGCTCCGCCGGCACGGTGGTGAGAGCCGCGAGCGCGTCGTCGACCGCGAGACCGGCGTCGAGCGCGCGCCGCAGGTTCGCGTGGAAGCTGCTGCGGTCTTCGAGCCGGTGCGTGGTCAGCGCGATCGTCACCCCGGCGCGGCGCAGCCGGGCTGCATTGGACGGTGCGTGCTCCCAGGTCAGCAGGTCGCGCAGGCTGGTGGCGTTCTCGTCCTCCAGCGTCGAGACCTCCGGCGGTCGTGGGAGGTCGAGTGGTAGCACGATCGGCAGACCGGTCGCGGCGATCGTGTCGATGCGGCGGAACTCGAAGCCGCTGCCGACCAGCACGATCTGCAGTGCGCGCGCCGCGTCGAATTGTCGAGGGAGACGTGCGGCTCGCAGCGCGTCGAGCTCGTTGCGACACTCGACGAGCAGGACGTCACTCCGGCGCAGGGCCGCCAGCGCGTCGTTCGTGGGCAGCGCACCGGCACTGTGCAATGCGACCGCACGGCGGCCGAGCGCGTCCTCCAGGGTCTGACGGATCAGCGCGATGATCCCCATCAGGCTGCCGGGATATCCGTCTCGCGCGCGGTCGAATGCGACCGACTGCAGCAGGCGCGGTGCGAGAACGCGGCGGCGGGCACCCTCGGCGAGCTCCTCGAGGGACAGCAGCGCACCGGTGCCGCGGAAGATGCCGTCCGACGGGTATGCCGCTGCCGCGCCGAACCCGAGCTCGCGGAGCTCCTTCGCCAGCTTCGCCTCGATGCCCGGGCCGTCGGTCACGTTGCGCTGGGGCATCACGTCGGCGTGCCAGTGTGCTCCAGTCGCGTTCGGCGGGATCGCCGGCGTGGCGACCGGCACGAATGCATCGACGAACGCAGCGTGGACGGTCAGCCCGGTGCAGTCGTGGACCCGCGCGCCGGCCGGCGGCTCGAGCCCGGCGGCGACCGCCGTGATGCGGCCGTCGCGGATCACGACGGTCGCCGTGTCGAGCACGTCGCCCGGCCCGCGCATGACGCGCGCGCCCACCAGCGCGTGCCAGCCCGGGTCCACCCGACGGGGTCCGTTCGGCGGTGGAGCGTTCGCAGCCGGGTCGTCCTGAGCGCGCGGGGTGGGCGCGCCGAGCACGATCGCGGCGACCAGGGCGGGGAGGGCGGCTCGCATGCGGCGGCACGATACGGACGACCGGCCACTCGCGCTGGCAGCTCGCGCCGAAGTTTTCCGACCGCGCGGTCAGTCGGCGCCGGGCGAGCCGGGCAGCTCCAGCGGCGTCAGGTCGACACGCGCGTAGCCGAGCAGCGTGCCGGTCGCGAACGCGACGTCGATCTGCGACACCTGGTAGTCGGTGATCGCGCGGATCTCCGAGATCTGTGCGTCACCGAGGTCCGACAGCGCCTCCAGCACCTCGCGCATGGTGCGCAGCCCCTGCTCGAACTGCCGGCGCTCCGCGTCGTAGTTGACGCCCGCGACGATCACCTGCTGCCGCGCGGCGACGATCCGCTGCCAGTTCTGGCGCAACAGATCGACGGCGTCGTAGACCTCCTGGCGGATCGCGAGGCTCCGCGCCTCGCGGGAGGCGAGCGCGCGGGCGCGCGACAGGATGGCGCCGTCGAGCCGCGCCCGTGCCTGCTGGTTGGTGATCGGGATCTCGAACCCGAGGCCTACCGACAGCTCGTGGTGGTCGAGATCCCATTGCGACGTCCACGCGCTGCCGAAGTCGCGGTCGCGCTCGAGCGTCCCCCACTTGAAGTCGAGGTTGGCGATCGGCAGCGTCTGGTTCTCGGCGACGCCGATCCGGATGCCCTCCTGGACGATCCCGAGCTCGACCTCGAACAGCTCGAGGCGTTCGGCGAGCGCGCTCTCGACCAGCGCGTCGGCGTCGAGCTCGAGGCCGGCGAGCAGCGGGTCGGTCGCGATGTCGACGAGCGGCTCGCCGCGCAGCGGCAGGTCCGCGGTCGCGAGGTAGGTCTTCAGCTCGCGCTGCCGCAGCCGCCAGCTGGTCTCCGCCTCGATCAGCGCCTGCAGCTGCTTGTAGACGCCGACCTCGGCGCGCGAGATCTCGACGGTCGGCGTGATGCCCTGCGCGACGCGGGCCCGGACCAGCTCGAGGTTCTCCGACGCGAGCCGGAACTGCTCCGCCCGCACGTCGAGGAACCGCCGTGCGGCGTACAGGCGCCAATACGCCTTCTCCGCGCGCGACAGGATACGCAGCGCAGCGAGCCGCGTTCGCACCTCGGAGATCCGCTCGCCGACGCGCGCGATCCGGATGGACGCCAGGTTGACGTCCGTACCGGCGTTGCGGAGGAGCGGCTGGCTGAACGAGAACCGGGTCGCGGCGACATACTGTTCGAATCGTTGCGGATCGAGCACGTCCTTCTGCGACAGCAGACCGTCGACCGACACCTTGCCGCCGGTCGGGAGCGGCACGGTCACGCCGAGACCGAGGTCGAGCAGCTCCGTGCGCTGCGCGACCTCCGTCAGCTTCACGCGCGCCTTGTCGAGATCCGGATCGGTCGACGTGAAGTCGACGAGCGGACCGTCGAGCGGCGGCAGGTCCTTGCGCGCGTAGCGGAACGCGCCGCCGATCACGGCGTCGAACTTGCCGATCTCCTGACTCACGCGGGTCCGGGCGAGCGCCGGATCGTAGAGCGCGACGTCCAGATCGAGGTTGTTCTGCAGCACGAGGAGCCGCATGCGCTCGACGGTCAGCGGCACGGTCGGCTGCTCGAGCTGCTGCACCGCGCGCGGAGGCTCGCCGTCCGCGGCCGGTCGACGCTGGCGCACGGCCTCGACGCCGTCGTCGACCGACTGCGGTGGGGCGACCGCGCGGGACTCCAGGGAGCGGCGCTCGATCGCCCGCTCGCGCAGCTCCGGATACGGCACGTCGATGCTGCCGAGCCCCGGCCACAGATTGCAGCCGCCGCTCACCGCGACGAGCGCGGCCAGGGCGGCACCCGACCTCCGGGGCACCGACCGGGGGCGGCTCACTTCGTGTCCTTCCCGCCGCCCTGCGCGTCCGGCTCCGACAGCGCCACGACCGGGGGGAAGCCGTTCAACTGTCGCCACAGCTCGAACCACAGCGGTACCTCGTTGAGCAGTACCCAGCCCTTCGCCCGAACGCCCTGGCGCAGCCAGCGCTCCTTGGGCCACTCCTGGTCGTCGGGGTCCGGGAGGATCAGGACGCGGAACTGGCCCTGGCCGCTGTCGGTCGGATCGACCAGCGCGACGACACCGCCGAACGTACCGACCGCGACCGCCGGCCAGCCGACGAACTGGATCGCGGGCCAGCCCTCGAATTGCAGACGCACCTTCCGGCCGGGCTCGATCAGCGGTGCGTCGACGCCACGGACCCACAGCTCGACGGCCGGCTGCGACGTGAGCGGCACGATCTCGAGGAGCACCTGGCCCTCCTTGACGATCGAGCCGTCCGGATTGACCGCCAGTCGGAACACGCGGCCGGAGCGCGGTGCGCGCACGTCCTGCGCCTGCTGCGCCCGTAGCTCACCGCGCAGCTCGATGCTCTTCGCCTGCAGGTCCTGCAGCTTGCCGACCGCCTCCTGGCGCTTCGCCTCGACCTCCTGGATCTTCGCGTTGGCCTCCTCGCGTGCCTTGCCCTGTTCGCGGATGGCGTTCTCGAGGTTCGCCTCCGCCTCCGCGATGTCGGCGCGCGCCTTCTCGACCGTCGCCGCGGCCTTGTCGTACTCCGCGCGCGCCTTCAGCAGCTTCAGCTCCTCGACGAATTGGGGAACCAGCGGCTCGAGTCGAGCGACCTCCTGTTCCGCATAGCCGAGGCCTGCCTGCGCACCGACGAGACTCTGCTGCGCGGCGCGCAGCTTCTCGCGGGCGGCGTCGATCTTGTAGCCTGCAGCCTGCACCGTCAGGTCGCGCGCGTCCTGGAGGGTCCGGACCTGCGCGGCGTAGGTGTCGATCTGCATCTGCACCGCGGCGAGCTCGCTCGCATTGGCGTCGATCTTGTCCTGGATGCGCTGCAGCTTCTGCGGGTCGATGTCGACGAGCTCCAGCAGCAGGTCGCCCTTCTCGACCGCCTGGCCCTCGCTCACGTGCACGGCGGCAACCCGCCCTTTGACGGGCGCCTCGACCGACTGTGGCCGATCCATCGGCGTGTATGCCGCGACGCGCCCGACACCCGGTACGTTCTGCTGCCACGGGGCGAACACGGCGAGCGCGGGACCGAGCACGAACAGCGCCAACAGCACGATGGCGCCGCGCCGGATCCACGGCGAGAACGCCACCTCGTAGAGCGGAGCGGTCGCGCCGACCGGCATCTGGGTCGCCGACATCAGCAATCCTCCCCGAGTCCTTCCAGGACCAGCTGTGGCTCGCGCGCGCTGGCCGCGAGCGTATGGACCTCGTCGAAGCCCTCGCACAGATCCTCGCGCGCGGTCAGCAGCACCAGCGTCCATGACGCCTCGGAGCCGGCGAGCGTAGCGAGCGCGCGGCGCGCCGATGCGTCGTCCAGGTTGTCGAGGATGCCGTCGACGACGATCGCCCGGGGCCGGCCGACGATCGCCCGCGCCAGCATCAGGAGCCGCGCCGTGCCGCGCGAGAGCGGAGCGCCCTCGTAGCCGATCTCGGTGCGCAGGCCGTCGGGCAGCGCCATCAGCTCGTCGAGGATGCCGAATCGCCCGAGGGCGTCGCGCACCTCGTCGATCGTCACCTCGGAGCGGCCGAGCCGCACGTTCTCGAGGATCGAGCCGGAGACGATCTCGAAGCCCTTGACGAGGTTCATGTGGAAACGGATCGACGAGTTCGCGATGTCGCGCACGTCGATGCCGTCGAACAGCACGATGCCCGCCGTCGGCTCACGGAGGCCGGTGAGGAGCTCTGCGACCGTGCTCTTCCCGGCACCGCGCGGTCCACACAATGCGACGCGCCGGCCTGGCTCGATGCGCAGATCCAGGTCGCGAATCACCGCCGGGTGATCCGGATATGCGTAGCCGACCCCGCGCATCTCGAGCGCCGCGGCCCGGCCGACGGCCGCGAGAGACTCGCCCGCATCTTCCTCGAGCGGCAGATCGTAGAGCACCCCGAGTTTGTCGACGCCCGCGAGCATGTCGTAGTACGCCTCGAGCTGCTTGCCGAACTTGACGAAGGACGTCAGTGCGACGGAGACGATCAGCTCGGCGGCGATCAACTGACCCAGCGTGAGCTGCCCTTGGATCACCAGCAGTCCGCCGAGCGTCAGCAGTGCCGTGCTGGCGATCGCGTGCAGGACGATGGCGCCGATGCGCTGGCGGAACACGATCCGGAAGTGCTTGCGCCGCGACAGCACGTATTGCTCGGTGAGCCCGGCGAGGTGGGCGCGCGCCAGCTCGGGAGCCCCGAACAGCTTGTAGGTGACCGGCGCGCGCGCGAGCTCCTCCAGGGCTCCGGCGACCGCGTACTTTGCCTTCGACTCCTTCATCGCGGTCCTGATCGCCCCGCGGCCGACGACGGCGAGGATCACGGCGATCGCCGCGATCAGCAGGATGTCGAAGACCAGCAGGAACGGGTGATAGAAGCCGAGCACGAGCAGCCCGATCCCGGTCTGCAGCACGATGTCGAGGCCATCGATCAGCAGCGACGCGCCGGCCTTCTGCACGGTCATCACGTCGAAGAAGCGATTGACCAGCTCCGGCCCGTAGCCGCGGTCGTAGGCGTCGAGCCGGACGCGCGGCAGTCGCGCCGACAGATCCGAGACCACGCGCACGAAGACGCGGCGCTGCAGGATCTCCACGACGAACGCCTTGAACGCGCGGATCGCGCCGGCGAACGCCAGGGTGAAGAACATCAGGATGCCCAGCACGATCAGCGGCTGGACGAGTCCGCCGAACGCGACGAAGTTCACCAGCGTCTGCACCGCGACCGGCGTCACCAGCGTCAGCACGCCGACGGCGGCGGCGAACGCGACGACCAGCAGGATCGCGGGACGGTCGGGGGCGAGGAACTGCCACAGCCTCCGCAGCGGCTTGCCCTGCAGCGACGGCGTCGTCTCCCGCTCGGGGCGGGCCCCCATCACGCCGACCTGGCACGCGAACATCACGTCGGCGGGGTCGATGCCGGCGTCGTTCGCGAAGTCACCGCGGCTGACCGTGCGCCGCTCGTGCGTGTCGCCGCGCACCGCATCGACCCGAGCCGTCAGGCCGTCCTGCGCCTGGACGACGACGAGCTCGTGGCCGGCGTCTCGCCGCAGCACCAGGAGCACGGGGTGGCCGGGTTCGGCGAGTGCGACCGCTTCGGCGAGGTGCGCGCGGACCGCGCGGATCGCCAGGCCGAGCCGGTGGCCGAACCCGGTCAGCGCGCGGAGCAGCGAAGCGTCGGCGGCAGCGCTGGGGTCGAGCCCCGCGCCGAGCGACTCGACGGCAGCCTCGACGGTCCGCTGCGGGATGTCGCGACCGGCGGCCAGGGCGAGGTCGCGGAAGAAGGTCGTCCGGGCGCGCATGGAGGGACGTCGGTCGGGGCGGAGCGCTTCGCGCTGACTGGCGCGCGGCGCGCCGTGCGGGCCGCCGCCGATGGGGCCCGGTGCTAAGGCCCTGCACGCCGCCAGGAAAGTACGATTCTGCGATCTTCTCTGGATGATTTCGGATGCGAAGCGCTCGGAGCCGGTCTGGTATCGGACTTTTCGACGCTGGCCCCGGCGTCCTCAGTCCACCGGCGCCGGCTCGATCGCCCGTCCCCACAGCCTCGCCCAGCGCGACCGCAACGAGCGGCTCAGGTCGTCGAGCATCAGGTAGCCGGCCGGGATCAGGAGCAGCGAGATCGCCGTCGAGAACATCACGCCGTAGCCGAGCGAGATCGCCATCGGGATCAGGAACCGGGCCTGGACGCTCGTCTCACTCAGGAGCGGCAACAGCCCGGCGAACGTCGTCAGCGAGGTGAGCAGGATCGGCCGGAAGCGGCGCACGCCCGCCGCGCGGATCGCCGCCGCGAGGCTGCCCTCGTCGTCGCGGTGCTTGTTGATGAAGTCGACCAGCACGAGGCTGTCGTTGACGACCACACCGGACAGCGCGACGACACCGCACACCGACAGCACGCTGAGCTGCACGCCCTGCAGCACGTGACCGAGCACGGCTCCGATCAGCCCGAACGGGATCGCCAGCATGACGACGAGCGGCTGCACGTAGCTCCTGAACGGGATCGCGAGCAGCACGTAGATCAGCACCAGCGCGATCAGGAAGCCCTCGATCAGACCGCCGATGGTCTCCGCCTGCTCGCGTCGCTCGCCCTCGAACGCGAACGAGGTGCCCGGGAACTGCGCCAGCAGCTGCGGCAGGAAGCCTGCTGCCAACTCGCGCGTGATCTCGTTGACGTCCACGCGCGTCTCGTCGACTTCGGCGAACACCGACACGGCGCGCGCACGGTCCGTGCGCTGGATCGTCGAGAAACCCCGCCCGCGTTCGATCTCCGCCACGGTCCGGAACGGGATCTCGTCGCCCTGCGTGGTCCGGACCCGCATGCGCTCGACGTCGGCCAGCGAGCGCCGCTCCGCCGCGGGGTAGCGCACCATCACGCGCACGTCGTCGCGGCCGCGCTGGATGCGCTGCACCTCCTCGCCGTAGAAGCCCTGGCGAACCTGGCGCGCCAGGTCGAGCTGGGTCACGCCGATGGTCTCCGCCTCCGGCCGCACGCGAAGCTCGAGCTCCTCCTTGCCCGCCTCGATCGAGTCGGTCACGTCGTAGACGCCGTCGATCGTCGCGAGGTGCTCCTTCAACCGCTCCGCCGCGAGCTGGAGCACGCCGAGGTCCTGGCCAGCGAGTCGCACGTCGATGTCGGCCCCGACGCTGATCAGCGACGACGAGAACTTGAGCTCGGACGCGCCGAACACCGGGCCGACCAGCTCGCGCCAGCGGTCGGCGACCGCCTGGCTCGTGAAATCGCGAAGCTCGGCGGGGGCGAGCTGGATGTTGACCTCGCCGAGGTGGCCGCCGCTGAAACCGCCCGCGACGAGTCGACCGCCGCCCTCCTGCTGGATCTTCCGATAGGGCTGCTCGCCGATCGACGTCAGCACGTGCCGGATGGGGGGTGCCGACGCCGAGGTGGCCGCACCACGGTCGGCGTCGAGCTCGTCGCGGAGCTGCAATGCCGCGGCCTCGATGCGGCGCACGATCGCGGCCGTGCGCTCGACGGGGGTGCCCTCCGGCATCTCCAGGTTGCAGACGACGTTGTCGCCGTCGACCGGCGGGAAGAACACGAACTTCACGTAGCCACCGCCGACCAGCCCCCCGGTCACGAACAGGAGCGCCCAGGCGGCGGCGACGGTCGTGTAGCGGTGACGTAGCGCGAACTCGAGCGATGGCCGGTAGAGCCGGATCGCGAACCGCTCCAGCCCGCTCGCGAACAACGTCTGCACGCTGTCCCACCAGCCCAGCGGCCCGGCGCGCCGGCCGGCCCGAGGCTGCAGGTGGCGCAGGTGGGCCGGCAGGATCAGCTTCGACTCGATCATCGAGAAGACCAGAGTCGGGATCACCACCGCGGGGATCATCGCCCAGAACGGTCCGGTGTTGCCCGGCACGTTCAGCATCGGCACGAACGCGGCGATGGTCGTCAGCACAGCGAACATCACCGGCACGGCGACCTCCTGGGTGCCCGCGATCGCCGCGATGATCCCGCTGCTGCCGCGCTGGGAATGCGAATAGACGTTCTCGCCGACCACGATCGCGTCGTCCACCACGATGCCCAGCACCAGGATGAACGCGAACAGCGACAGCATGTTGATCGACACGTCGAGCGCCGGCATCAATGCGATGGCACCCAGGAACGAGATCGGGATGCCGAGGCTGACCCAGATCGCCAGCTCGAGTCGCAGGAACAGCGCGAGCACCAGGAACACGAGCGCGAAGCCGGCGAGGCCGTTCCGCACCAGCAGGTCCTGTCGGCTCTTCAGGATCTCCGCCTGGTCGAGCCACGGCGTGATGGTGACGCCGGCGGGGAAGGTCGCACGCGTCCGTTCGCAGTACCCGCGCACGGTCGCGGAGATGTCGAGCGCGTCCTGGTCACCGACCCGGTAGACCTGCACGAGCGCGCCGGGCGCACCGTCGAATCGTGCCGACTGATCGGTGTCGGCGAAGCCGTCGACGACCGTGGCGACGTCCTCGAGCAGCACCCGGGTGCCGTCGTCCCGCGTCAGCAGGACGAGCCGCGCGAAGTCGTCCTGCACGTACGCCTGCCCGAGCGAGCGGAGCAGGATCTCGCCGCCACTGGTCTTCACGGACCCGCCCGGCAGGTCGAGCGAGGCGGTCGACACGGCTCGAACGACGGTGTCGAAGGTGATGCCGTAGCGGCGGAGCGCGTCCTCGGCGACCTCGATGGACACCTCGTACGGCCGCACCGCGACGACCTCCGCCTGCGTGATGCCGGGCAGCGCGGTGAGATCGTCCCGCACGCGCTCGGCCAGGCGCTTCAACGACATCTCGTCGATGTCGCCGCTGACCGCGACGTTCAGCACCTGTCGCTTCCAGGTCATCTCGCGGACGACCGGCTCCTCCGCCTCGTCCGGGAAGTTGTCGATCGCATCGATGCGCGACTTCACGTCGTCGAGGAGCCGCCGCCGATCGGTGCCCTCGAGCGCCTCGACGAGCACCGTGCCGAGGCCTTCCGCGGCGGTCGAGCGGACGCGGTCGACACCCTCGAGGCTCGCGACCTCCTCCTCGATGCGGATGCAGATGCCGTTCTCGACCTCCTCGGGCGAGGCGCCTGGATACGCGACGGTGATCGCGATCGTGTCGGTAGCGAACTCCGGGAACACCTCGCGCTTGATCAGCGGGTGCGCGAAGCCCGACAGCAGACCGAGCTTCACCAGGCCCGCGAACGCGATCAGCAGCATCAGCAGGTTCGCCGCGACGTGATTGCGCGCGAACCAGGCGACCATCCCGCTCATCGGTTCTCTCCCACCGCGGGAGTCGACGCCACCGCGCCGCCGTCGGCCGGGTCCGCGGTGCGCACCCGCATGCCGTCGACGACCGCGTCGAGGCGCGTCAGGCACACGCGCTCGCCGTCCGCGAGCGGCGCTCGGATCACGGCGCGGTCGCGCTCGATCCGCACGACCTCGACCGGCCGCCGCCACAGTCGCAGCGCGGCGTCGACGACGTGCAGCTCGCGACCGCCGCCCCGCAGCGTCGCTCGATCCACGACCAGCACGTCGCGCAGCTCGCGACCGCGGATCGCGGCCTCGACGAACATCCCCGGCAACAGCGATGCGCGCCGCTCGGCTCCGCCGGCGACGAGCACGCCGTACGGATCGGCGACGCGCGCGATCAGGTTCACCATCCGGCTGCGTTCGTCGAGCGCGCTGTCGGTGCGGACGATCGTGCCCTCCCAGGTGCAATGGCGGCCACCGAACTCCGCGGCGAGCACCACCTCGACCGGCGGTGTGGCGCCGTTCTCGGCGGCGCGCAGGGGATCGAGGTCGATCGCGAGGAACGCGAGCTGGTCGTCCTCGACCGCGAGGCGCACCTCCGCCGCCTCGATCGAGTAGATCCGCCCGAGTCGTGCACCGCGCGTGACGAACTGGCCGAGGTCGACGAGCTTCTCGACGACGCGGCCGGCGTACGGTGCCGTGACGTGGGTCCGCTCGAGGTCGCGCCGGCGCGCTTCGAGGCGAGCCTCGGCAGCCGCGACGCGCGCCTCGGCGTCGCGGAGCTGCGGCTCGCGCAGCACCAGCGGAGAGGGCTCGCCGCCGAGCTGCATCGTCTGCCACTCGCGGCGTGCCGACTCGGCCTCCGCACGCTCGAGCTCGAGCGCGAGCCGGGCGCGCGCGAGCTCGGCCTCGGCCTCGACCACCGCGAGCTCGAAGTCGCGCGGGTCGATCGTCAACAGCTCCTCGCCGGCCGCGAAGAACGCACCGGCCGCTAGCGACGGCCCGACCGCGATCACGCGACCGCCGACCTCCGCGACCAGCTCGCTCTCGACCGCCGGCCGCGCCGTGCCGGTCGCATGGACGGCGACGGCGTGCGTCCCGGGCCGCACCGCCGCGAGCTCGACGAACGGGATCGCCGCCGGCGGCTCGGCGTGCGGCGCTTCCTCACGCGAGTCGACGAGCGCCTTGGCGGCGACGAGCCCGGCGACGAGCACGGCGACCGGGAGGATCGCGTTCAGGAACTTGCGGGGCCTTCTGGTCATCGGGTGGTGCGGCCGTCGTCGCCGCGCGCGCCGGCGGCGTTCGTGTCATCGTTCGGTGCAGGGAGGCCGCCGCCGAGGGCGAGCAGCAGGTCGACGCGCGTGTCGAGCGCGAGGCGCCGCGTGCTCAGCCACTCGGTCTCGGCGCTCAGCTCGCTGCGTTGGCTCTGCAGGAGTGTCGTCACGTCGGTGAGCCCGCGCCCGTAGCGGTCGGCGGACAGCTCGCGCGCGGCGCGTGCCTCGGCGAGGGTCGCCACCCGGCGCTGCAGCTCGCTCGCGATGAGCTCCTCGTTGCGCAGTGCGGCCTCGACCTCGCGGAACGCCACCAGCACGCTCTGCGCCCAGCCGGCGAGCACCTCGCGGCGCTGGGCGTCGCGCAGGTCGACCGCCGCGGCGAGCCGGCCGCCCTGCAGCAGCGGCGCGAGCAGCCCGGCACCGAGCGACCAGACGCGGTAGTCGAGGTCGACGAGATCGCCGAGCTGGTCGCTCGACGTGCCGGCGCTCGCGGTCAGCGTCAACTGCGGGTAGCGCGCTGCCCGCGCCTCGCCGAGCCGCGCGTCGGCGGCGGCGACGCGGCGGTCGGCTGCGACGAGATCAGGGCGGCGCAACAGCAGCTCGGAGGGCAGGCCGGCCGGCACCGGGCCCGGCAGCTCGGGCAGCGTCGTGCCCGGTTCGAGCGCCGCCGCCGGATACCGGCCGAGCAGCAGCTCGAGGTCGCGCACCGCGCCGTCGAGCTCGCGCCGGCGCCGCTCGACGAGCGACTCGGCGGCCGCGCGGTCGCTGCGCGCGAGGCGCAGGTCGAGCGCCGGGCGGACGCCGCGCTCGAAGCGGTCCTGGACCTGCTGCTCGGTCGCCGCGAAGTTGCGTGCGGTCGCCTCCGCCAGCGCGAGCTGCTGGGCGGCCTCGACGCAGCGGAACCAGCCCTTCGCGGCCCGCGCGGCGATCGACAGGCGGGCCGCGCGCAGCTCGGCCGCGCTGGTCTCGACGTCGCGCTCGGCCGCGAGCTCACCCGCGCGGATCCGACCCCATAGATCGATCTCCCAGCTCAGATCGAGTGCGAAGGCGTGCGCGTCGGTCGTGTTGCTCAGCACGCCGGACGAGCCGGGGATCGGCAGGCCGACGAAGTTCTGCCGCCGCCGGCCCAGGTCGAGCCGCGCGCCGAGCTGCGGCCCGAGGTCGGCGCCGGCGATCCGGGCGCGCGCGAGCGCGGCGTCGAGGCGGGCCGCCGCGGCGACGAGGTCCTGGTTGCGCGCCAGCGCGGTCTCGACGACCTCTGCGAGCGCGGGGGCCTGCCGGAAACTCCTCCACCAGGCGTCGAGGACCGGCTCGGCGCCGGCGTCCTCCGCGGGCGCGGGCGGCGCGGCGGCGAACGTGGCGGGCAGCTCGACCGGCAGCTCGCGGGGCGACTCCGCCACGAAGTTCGCGCATGCCGCGGCGGTGGCGACGAGCAGGCCGGCGCAGATCCTCGGAGCTTCTTGCATGCGGCAGGCAGCCGGGCGCAACGAGCCTGGCCCAACGCAAGTTTCAAACAGTTGTTCGGGTGCTTTTCCGCGCCCGGCGGCCACCCGGCCCCGGCACCCGGACGCCCGGAGCGGCGGCCCGCCCCGCGGCGAGCCCGGTCAGCGCACCGGCGGCGCGGCGAGCATGCCGGCAGCGCCGAACGCGACCAGCCGGCCGATCGCTTCTCGACCGGTCGGATTCTGGATGCGCCCGTCCGACACCCACACCAGGTCGTCGCCGCAGGTCATCACGTGCGCCATCGCGCCGACCACGAAGTGCAGGCGCCAGCAGATCTCGGTGTAGTCGAGGTGCGGGGCTGCGGCGGCGAACGCAGGCATGAAGCGGCGGCGCAGCTCGTCGAACTGCTCGAACAGGAGTTCGCGCACCTTGTCGCGGTCCGGGTCGGAGTGCAGCCGTCCGAGCAGCCGCGGGAAGGCCTGGCCATCGGGATGGCCGAGCAGCTCGAGCGCGGGCGCGACGAAGGCCTCGATCAACCCGGCGAGGGGCACCGGTGGCTCGCCGGGCCGCCGCGCCAGCTCCAGCGTGTCGAGGCGCTCGAGTCGCTCGCGGTTGATCGGGTCGAGGCGCCGCGCGAACACCGCGCGGATCAGCCCCTCCTTGGACCCGAAGTGGTAGTGGACGGCCGCGAGGTTCACCTCGGCGGCACTCGTCAGCTCGCGCAGCGAGGTCGCGCGGAAGCCGTTCGAGGCGAACAGCCGCTCCGCGGCGTCGAGGATGCGAGTCTTGGTCGGCGGCGCTGGGATCGAGGTGTGGTCGCTGGTCGACATCGAGGGCGCCGGGCATTGTGGGCCCGGAACGTGGGCGACTGCAACCGGTGGCCGGTCGCGCCGGCGTCAGACGCGCCGCCGCAGCCGCGCGCAGCCCACGGCTGCGGTCGCCGCTCCCATGCCGACGAGCACCGCGCACGACGTCAGCAGGCGCCCGGCGCCGACGCCGCGCCAGGTCGCGCCCTCGAGCGCTGCGATCGCCCAGCGCACCGGGCTCACGGCGCCGGCCGCCAGCATCCAGTCGGGCATCACGAACTGCGGCACCATGCCGCCGCCGAGCATCGCGCACACGAGCAGCACGCCCCAGGACCCGCCAGCCACCGCCTGCTCGGTGTCGCCCAGCGTGCTGAGCAGCAGCATCAGGCCCGCGAACGCGAGCGCGGAGCACAGCGCGGCGGCGAGCAGCGCCAGCGGGGCGGGCACGCGCACGCCGAACACCAGCGCGCCGACCGCGACGAGCACGGCGACCACCGCGCAGCTGGCGACGAAGCTCGCGGCGAGCTTGCCGCCGAGCAGCGTCGCCCGCCCGACCGGGGCGGCGAGCAGACGGACCATCGTGCCCTCGCGCCGCTCGCGGACGAGCGTCAGCGCGAGCCCGGCAGCGGTGCCCATCAGGCCCCAGACGATCGCCTGCGGGAACGAGATCTCGAACGGGGTGAAGGGGCGGTTCGTCGTGCGCGCGACGTCGACGATCGCGAGGCGCGGTTCGAACGGGCCGGCTGCGTCGCCCGCCGGCATCTCGACGCCGGCGAGGAAGCGGTCGAGCGATTCGAGGAACGTCGTCAGCACGAGGCGCTGGACCGCGGGCAGCTCGTCCGCGGCGCGCACCGACTCGAGCGCCACCGCGGCCGCCTCCCGGCCCCGGTCGCGGTCGGCGAACACCTCGCGGAAGCCACCGAACAGCGCCTCCATGACCAGCCCCTGCAGCACGCCGGCCTCGGCCCTGCGCGACGGGTCGAGCCCGAGCTCGAGCTCCGGCCGCGTGCCACCGAACATGCCGAGACCGTCGTCGGGCATCCGGACGACGTGCAGGTAGGCGGTCGCGTCGCCGTCGCGCACGGCGGCGCGCGCCTGCTGCAGTGTGCCGGCGGCGAGCCGCAGCGCCGCACTGGTCTCGAGGCGGCGCACGAAGGCACGCGAGCCGTCGTTCGCCGCGTCGTCGACGAGGACGACGGACATCGCCCGGCCGCCACCCCCGCCACCGGGGAACACCGCGCCGAAGAACGTCGCGAACAGGAGCGGCAGACCGAGCAGCCAGAACAGCGCGGCACGATCGCGCCACAGCAGCAGCAGGTCCTTGCCGGCGATCGACCAGAGGGCGCTCATCGGTCGCGCAGCTCCCGGCCCGTCAGCCGCAGGAAGACGGTCTCGAGGTCCGGCTGTCGCACGTGTGCCGCGCGGAACGCGACGCCGGCGTCGCGCAACGCGATCAGCGCGCGTCCCGGATCGGGGGTCGGCACGCGCAGCGGCTCGGCGCGGTCGGCCGGCGTCCCGGGCGGGATGCCGAGCGCGGCCCGTGCGGCGTCGGCGGCCGCCGCGTCGACGTCGAGCTCGAGCCACGCGTGTCCGCCGTGGGTGCGGACCAGCTCGCGCGTCGGACCGACGGCGAGCAGGCGGCCGTGATCGACGATGGCGACGCGATCGCAGAGCTTCTCGGCCTCCTCCATGTAGTGCGTCGTGTAGACGATCGTCGTGCCACCGGCCTGCAGCGCGCGCACGGTGTCGAGCAGGTGCGCGCGCGATTGTGGGTCGACGCCCGCGGTGGGCTCGTCGAGCAGCAGCAGCTCGGGGTCGTGCACCAATGCACAGGCGAGGTTGAGTCGTCGCTGCATGCCGCCCGAGTAGGTGCCGGCGCGCGCCTTCGCACGATCTTCGAGCCCGACCACCGCGAGCGCGCGCATCGCGGCGGCCCTGAGAGTCCGGCCTCGCAGGCCCTGCAGCGAGCCGAAGAAGCGCACGTTCTCCGCGCCGGTCAGCTCGGTGTAGATCGCGAGCGACTGAGGGGCGACGCCGAGTGACCGCCGTGCGGCGCGGTCGGCCGGTGGTCCCTTGCCGCACAGCGAGATCTCGCCGCCGTCGGGCTGCAGCGTGCCGATCGCGCAGGCGAGGGTGGTCGTCTTGCCGGCGCCGTTCGGGCCCAGCAGCCCGAAGCACTCGCCGCGGGCGACGTCGAGATCGAGGTCGGCGACGGCGAGCAGGTCGCCGAAGCGCTTCGTCAGTCCACGGATCCTCAGCATCGTCCTCGACGGGCACGGTAGCAGGTCGCCACGGCGCGCTGCAGCGGCGTGCGGCGGGACACGCCCAGGAGCGCCGGCGTGGAGCCGTCGCCGGTCGTTGCAGTGCAGCGAGTCCGCGCCGGGGCGGCCGCTCGCGCCGGTCATCTTCCGCTGCCGATCTTCCATCGGAAATCCGGTGCCCGCGGTGCGCGCCGCTCGCTCTCCAGGATGTCTCGGGTGCGCCCGGGGCACTTCCTCCACCTCCTCAGGAGCCCCCCCAATGAGTCTCCGTCAGTTGACCTTGCCGCTGGTCGTCGCCGGCCTGGCGGCAGCGGGAGCCGGGGCCCAGCAGCTCGCCTGCTTCCCCTCCGACCACGCCAGTCGCAGCGGCTCCACCTACGAGCGCAACCTGCCGCTCACGTACGGCATCAGCCGTGTCCAGATGATCTACGAGAAGTGGGATCTGGCCATCCCGGTCGGCAATCGCATCGTCGAGGTCGGCTTCCGTCAGGACGAGTCCCGCACGTCGACCGGCTATGCCCTACAGCTCGAGATCTGGATGGGCGGTACCGACCTCGGCATGCTGACCGCGGGCTCGAACTTCGCCAACAACTACTCGAACGGCACGCCTACGACCCGCGTGTTCGGCCCCAGCATCGTGCAGCTGCCGGATCTGACCGGCACCACGACCCCGCAGGAGTTCTTCATCACCCTCGACACGCCCTACACGGTCGCCGACGAGAACCTGGTCGTCGAGTACCGCGTGCTGGCCAACTCGAACGCGAACCTCGCGTTCAACTACTACATCGATCGCGCGTCCTACGCGACCGACGTCACCACGCTGGGCACGGGCTGCCAGAGCTCCGCGGGGTCGGTGCCGCTGCTGTCCGGTTCGACGTCGTCGTACATCGGCGGCAATGTCTCGATGTCGCTGTCGCGGGCCCCGGCCAACAGCCAGATCTGGTTCAACATGGCGTTGACGCCGACGACGCCCGTCGACCTGACGCCGTTCGGGGCGCCCGGGTGCACGGCCTACGTGTTCCCGAACGTCATCCTCGGTGCCCGCGGCACGACGTCGGGCACCGCGAGCCTCAGCTTCCCCGTCGTCGAGGAGCCGCTGTTCGTCGGTGTGCACATCTACGCCCAGGTCCTGGTCTACGACCTGTTCGCCAATCCGCTCGGCTTCGTCGCGAGCAACGGGATCGACATCCGACCCGGCATCGAGCCGCACATGACCGTCGTCTATGCCGCCGGCAACGCGACCGCGACGACCGGTTCCGTCAGCCGTCGCCGCGGCGTCGTGTCGCTGTTCCACCACCAGTGAGGCGACGGCCCCTGCGAGGGCGCGTCGGCGAGCCCCCGGCGCGCGACGCTCAGGCGCGGAGCACCTGCGGCAGCACGTCGGCGAGCCGGCGGTAGTCGTCGAGCGTGTTGTAGACCTGCGCGGAAATGCGCAGCAGCTTGTGTGGCGGGCGCGGCCACGTCATCACCGGCACCTCGATGCGGTGCTCGTCGAACAGCGCGACGTGCACCGGGTCGAGGCAGGGCTGCGGACCGCTGCGCGGTGCCGCGTCGGGCAGTGGCATCGACGCGAGCGAGCCGATCATCGATTCCGGGCACGGCGGCTCGGCACCGAGCGCGGCGAGGCACACGCGGCGGCCTGCGACGACGAGGTCGTGGTTGTGGCGGCGGATCGCCGGCCAGCCGCCGTCGACGACTTCGGCCAGGTAGCGGAGCGCGAAGGGCACGGTGAGCCACGGGGTCGGATCGATCGTGCCGGGCTGATCGAACTCGAGTCGGAATCGCGAGCGGTCGGTGCGCGGGCTGTTCGCGCCATGGCCGATCGCGAGCGGTCGGATCGCCGCCTGCCGGTCGCGGCGCACGTGCAGGATCGCCGAGCCCTTCGGCGTGCACAGCCACTTGTGACAGTTCGCCGTGTAGTAGGCGGCGCCGAGCGCGCCGAGGTCGAGATCGATCTGCCCCGGTGCGTGTGCGCCGTCGACGAGCGCGTCGACACCGCGTGCGGCGAGCGCCGGCACCAGCGCGTCGACGGGCAGGATCATGCCGGTCTGGCTCGTGATGTGATCGATGACGACCAGCTTCGTGCGCGGTCCGACCGCGTCCAGCACCGCCGCGACGATCGGCTCCGGACCCGCGATGGGGAACGGCAGGTGCACCTCGACGACGCGCGCGCCGGCGCGCGCCGCGACGAAGTCGACGGCATTACGCGTCGCATTGTACTCCTGGTCGTTGACGACGATCTCGTCGCCGGGCTCGAAGCGGAGCGAGCGCAGCACCGTGTTGACGCCGGCCGTGGCATTGTTGACGAACGCGAGGTCGTCCGGATCGGCGCCCACGAACGCGGCGATCTCCGCGCGCGCCGCGTCGAACCGCTCTTCGAGCTCGCGGTGCAGGAAGCGCACCGGCTCGCGTTCGAGCTCGCGTCGCAAGCGGTCCTGCTCCTGCAGGACCGCGATCGGAGTCGCGCCGAACGAGCCGTGATTGAGGAAGGTGATCTCGGGATCGAGACCCCAGAGTGCACGCAGCCGGACGGAGTCAGTCATCGGAGAGGGCGGAGCCGGGGGCTGGCGGGAACGCGTCGGTCCGATCCGCGGCCGCCGATCGGGGTCGGTGCGCGACGAGGACGAGCCGATCGCTGTCGAGCTCGAACGGTGCGCCGGTGCCGTCGTGCGCCGCGACGTCCTCGAAGCCGGCGTCGCGGAGCCAGCCCGCGAGCTCGGGCACGCTGAACAGGCGCACGCGGAAGTCGAGCTCGCGAGGTGCGCGGCCGTCGCGCGCGATGGTGCGGTGCACGTGCAGGTGGCCGGTCACCGCGTCGAAGTGCTTCTCGTCGACCATCAGGTCGCGGTCGACGCGCTTGACCCCGGTGCCGGACGGATCGAGCGCCTCCTGGAACAGGTTCGCCGTCTCCAGCACGAGTCGGCCACCCGGGAGCAGCGCGCGCAGGAACCGGGCGAGCAGCGCGCGGTCGCTCGGATCGTCCTGGTAGCCGAACGACGTGAACCAGTGGACGACCGCGTCGAACTCGCGCTCCGCTTCGAGCGCGCGCAGATCACCGACCTCGAAGTGCAGCCCGCCGAGGCCGCTCGCCGCGGCGTCGTGGCGCGCGCGCTCGACGAACACCGCGGAGCGGTCGATGCCGACGACGTCGCAGCCGAGCCGGGCGAGCTCCAGCGCGATCCGCCCGTGGCCGCAGCCGGCATCGAGCACGCGCCGTCCCGGCCCGAGCGCCGCGAGTTCGCAGATCAGCTCGGCTTCGCGGGCGTTGAGCTCGGCGGGCAGCAGCGGCTCGTAGAAGTGCAGGTAGTCCGCGTCGAAGGCCGCCGCTTGATCCCAGGGATCGAGGTCGTGGTTCAAGGTCCGCTCCCGCCGCATGGCGGTCGCTGGTGGCCGCCCGGCGCGCGCTGATTCCGTTCGCGCGCGCCCAGTCTGCGCGGGCGGCCGACGGCCGTAAAGCGTCAGGGAACGATCCGCACGAGCACGGCATTGCTCGTGTAGCTGATCGTCGGCAGCCCGAGCACGTACGCGAACGCGACGTCCGTGCCGGTCGGGATGCCGTAGATGCCGGCCGGGAAGTCGAGCGACGTGCGCGTGAAGCCGGTCGCCGGCACCATGCCGGCCAGCTCCGGGATCACACCGCGGAACGCGCCGACCACCGTCGCGTTGAACAGCGGATCGGGGTTCAGCGGCAGCCGGTAGAACGGCGGGATGAACAGGCCGGGATTCGTCCCCGACGCCGACGCGAGCAGGAAGAACGGCTTGCCCGCGCCGAACGCAGCGCCCGGCTGGATCGCGAAGTCGACGCGACCCCCGGTGCCCGCCGACAGCTGTGCCCTGCTGCGCCACAGCACGTCCGACACGCAGCGCACCTCGGTCGCCGGCACCAGCTGGCGGGGGCCCGTGCCGTCGTCGACGGTCACGAGGAGGCGCGCGCGGCCCGGCGTCGTGCCGGCGGTCAGCGGCACGTCGTAGGTCCCATCGCCGTTGTCGACGATCGCACCGATGCCGACGGTAGCCGTCGCGGTCGGGTCGTTCGCGACCGTGACGGTCGCGCCGCCGCTCCCCAGCGGCACGCCGTCGAGATCGCGCAACGTGACGCGCGCGACGACCGTCGACGTGCCGTCGACCGGCAGCGTGCCCGACGGGATCTCGAACGACGATGCGTAGTGGTCCGGTCGGCCGCGCTGCGTGAGCCGCCACGCGTCGAACAGCCCGCGGAGCTGCACGACCGGGTCGGGGGCCGCGACCGTCTGGAACGCGACGTTGAGCCGCATGTAGTAGCGGCCGGTCGCGCAGCCCGCGTTCGCCGTGCAGACGGTGCCGTCGGTGTCGCCAGGGCGGGAGACGATCATGAACCCGATGTGCGCCGACTTCGTGAAACCCGCGGGCGGCACGCCGCAACCGGTCGGGTTCCCGTTCGAGCACGAGCAGCGACCGTCGCCGCCGAACGACGCGGCGGCCTCCATCGCGGCCATCAGCTTCTGACCCATGTCGCCCGGCGTCGTGAACAGCGCGAGCTCGGCGGCCGCGAGCACGGCCGAGCCGGTCAGCACGTTGCCCTGCACGGCGTAGACGATGTCGCCGACCTGACCGATGCGGTCGCCCGCCCACGCGCCGGCCTGTGCGCCGGTGAAGCCGAGCGCGTCGCCGGTCACGTCGACCATGCCGTACTGGCGGGTCTGGTGGCCGGGGTCCTGTGCAGCGAGCAGCTGCAGGATCTGCGCGAGCGGCGTTCCGAGACGCAGCTGGTCGCGGATCAGCAGGCGGTTCTGGCCGGTCGTGTCGACGAAGCTCTGGGCGCAGCCGGCACCCCTGCCGACCACGATCACCGGCACGCCGACCACGAGGTCGAAGCTGGTGATGCAAGTCGCACAGCCGACGGCGATCTCGCCGGTGCGCGTGTTGACGAGGATGATGGACCACGTCGCGCTGAGCCGGGCCGGTAGGCCGAGCAGCACGAGCAGGGCGAGGAGACGGGCGAGCATGCCCGGATCGTAGGGCGCGGGCCCGACCGCGGAAGAGCCCGCTCCGCGGTCCGCGCCGCCGCGGAGCCGACCCGCGTCGCCGACGCGCCGCTCGCGTCGGGCCGTCAGCCGAGGCGCGCGACGAGCTCCCGGATCGTCGCCGGGCCGTGACCGGCGTAGTGGTTGTTCGCGTAGATCCAGGTCTCGGGTACCCGCTCGAGCAGGTCGCGCAGCAGCTCGGCCCACCGTGCGAGGCGCTTCGTCTGGTCGACGACGATGCGGTCGAAGCGGCCGTCGGCCTTCTCCTCGACGGCCTTGCGGTCGCCGATCAGCCGCGCGTAGACGAAGTCGGTCGTCGTGAGATCGAGACGCGTCGCGAGCTCCGCGGGGTGCGGCATGTACAGCAGGTCAACCAGCACCAGCGCGCAGCGGTGTCGTCGCAGCACGTCGAGCAGCGGCGCACCGATCCACTTCGCATTGCGGAGCTCGACCGCGTAGCGGAACTCGTGCGGCAGCTCGGCGAGGAACGCGTCGAGCCGGGCGAGGAACGGCTCCGCCGAGCGGAACGCCTTCTGGTTGAAGTACGGGAACTGCAGCACGAGCGGCCCGCACTTCGCGCCGAGGCGCCCCATTGCCGCGAGGAACGCTGCGGTGTCGTCACCGACGTGCTCGGGCAGCAGCACGCGGCTCGCGTCGGGCGTCGCCTGGTCCCCGCCGTGCACGACGCTGCGCGGGAACTTGGCGGCGATGCGGAAGTCCGCGGGCGTCTTCTCGTTCCAGCCGTCGACCATGCGGGCGCCCGGGACGCGGTAATAGGTCGTGTCGGCTTCGACGGTGTCGAACTGCCGTGCGTAGTGGACGAGGAACTCGGCCGGCTGGGTCCCCTCGGGATAGAACGGCCCGACCCAGCTCTTCTCCGACCAGCTCGACGTGCCGTACCGAAGCCTGCCGCGCGTCATCGGGCGGTCTCCGCGGACCCGATCCGGTGCCACAGCAGCCGGTAGCGCAGGAACCCGCCCTCGCTGTGGGCGATGGCCCAGGTGTCGTCGCCGTCGGCCGCGACCTCGAGGCGCGCGATGCGCAGCGGCAGGTCGGCGACGACCGGTGCGGAGGCGAGCGTCGAGCGGTCGAACGCGCAGCGCACCGTGGTCGTGCCGTCGCCGTCCGCTGCGAACGCGTAGATCGCGCCGTCGCGCTCGATCACGAGCGGACCACCGGCGCCGGTCGCCGGGTGGTCCTGCGCGGTGATCGCCACCGGCTCGCCGTCGGCGATCCGCGGCGCGAGCAGTTGCCGTCCGGGCTGTCGGAAGCGCAATGCGGCGGCGACCGGATAGTGGTCGGACGGATGATGGCCGTCCCGCGCGGTGCGGTCGATCTCGGCGGCGACCGACTCGAAGCCGTCGTCGATCAGCACGTAGTCGATCTTCGCGCCGCCGGTGCCCCCGCGGAAGCCGTGGAACGTGCCGACCCCGGTCGCGTCCGGTGCCGGCCCGGCTGATTCGCGGAACGTGTCCCGCAATCCGGCCGCGCGGAGCGCGCGCAGCGCGTCGCTGTCCTCTCCCGCGTTGAGGTCGCCGAGCACGACGTCGGGCAGCGGCGACCCGGCGACGCGCGCGCCGAGCAGCTCGCCGCTGCGCGTGCGCGCCTCGCGGCCGCGGTGGTCGAAGTGCGTGTTCCACACGCGGAACACCGTGTCGGTCGCACGGTCGCGGAGCACCGCCCAGGTGACCATCCGCGTCAGCGCGGCGTCCCAGCCGACCGACCCGACGACCGCCGGCGTCGGCGACAGCCAGAAGTCACCGCTCCGCAGCAGCTCGAGGCGCTCGCGGTCGAACAGCACGCCGGCGTACTCGCCGGCGGTGCCACCCTCGCGACCCTGACCGACGAAGCCGTAGCCCGGCAGCTCGGCGCGCAGGTAGCCGACCTGGAAGTCGAGCGCCTCCTGCAGCCCGACCACGTGCGGTCGGTGCCGGCGGATCACGTCCGCGACGAGGTCGCGACGGAAGCGCCACGAGTCGGCGCCGTCGTCGGCCGCGCCGTAACGGATGTTGAAGGTCAGCACCCGCAGCGGCGGTGGTTCACCGTCCTGGGTCGGGCAGTGCGCGATCGGGATCGCGGTGGCGAGGAGCGCCACCAGGGCGCGGCGAAGCGGGCGTGCGTCCATCGTCAGCGCAGCGCAGCGTCGCGCGCCGCGCCCGCCGTCGCAACCCGTCACGGCAGCTTCAGACCGCGCCGGGAGCGGTCCGATTCCGGGGGTGGATCACCGTCCGCGCTGGACGGTCTCGCGCCCGCTCGGGATCATCTCGCGCCCCGACCGCGACCCCCGCCCGACCGGTTCGACGACACGACGCACAGCACCGAGGCCATGACGACCGAGGCGACCAGCAGCGAGTTGACCCGCCGCGGCGGGACCACCGACAGCCGGGCGGGCACGCCCGCCGCGATCCGCGCCGCGTTCGCGGACACGTTCGTGCCGGTGGCGCTGCGCGGGCTGCCGCGCATGCTGCGCGAGCGCGGGGACGTGTTCTGCTTCAAGGCGTACGCCGGCGAGGGGCCGGCGGAGCTCGCGCTCGAGGGCACCTCGGAGCGCTACGGCGCGATGTCACTGCTCGGGCTCGCGGCGCAGGCGCGCCTCGACCCGCGTGCGCAGCTCCCGGCGTTCGATGCGGTGGTCGACCGGCTCGACGCCTGGGCGCGCGGCCCGGCCGATCCGGGCGACGCCGGCCTCGTGATCTGGCTGCACCTGCTGCGCGGTGACGACCGGGCGGAGAGCCTGGCGCAGCGCACGCTCGAGCGGCGCGACGAGGTGTTCGTGCCGACCTACGGCGAGAGCATGGAGCTCGGCTGTCTCGTCGCCGGGCTCGCCGAGGCGGTGCGCGCCGGGATCGGTGGGCCGGCGCTGCGCGGCTTCCTCGACGACGTCGCCGAGCGACTCGCCGCCAACCAGCACGAGCAGACCGGGCTGTTCTCGTTCGGCCGCAAGGTGTTCCGCAAGAACCTCCACCGCGCACGCGTCGATGCGCGGCTCGGCAGCTTCGCGTCGCAGGTGTATCCGACCATCGGCTTGTCGCTGCTCGCGCGGGCGACCGGCGACGAACGTGCATTGCAGCGCGCGCGCGCCTGCGCGCAGCGCATCGCCGCATTGCAGGGACCTGCCGGCCAATGGTGGTGGATCTACCACAAGGGCCGCGCCGTGCCGGTCGTCCGGTTCCCCGTCTACTCGGTCCACCAGGATGCGATGGGCCCGATGATGCTGTGCGCCGCGGCGCTCGCCGACGGCGCGACCGACCGCTACGACGACGCGATCGCGCGCAGCCTCGAGTGGTTCGACGACCGCCCGGAGCTGCCCGGCGCCGGCATGATCGACGCCGAGCGCGGCGTGGTCTGGCGTGCCGTGCAGCACGACGACCCGGCGAGCACCGGCCGGCTCGGGCTCGGTGGCGGGGAGCTCGCACGGCTCGGGCGCGCCGCGTGGTTCGGCACCGCCGACGAGCGGCCCCTGGCGGGCGGCTTCGTGTGCCAGGAGTGCCGGCCCTACCACCTGGGCTGGATCCTGCTCGCCGACGCGTTGTATCGCGAGCTCTGCGCGGCCCGCGGCTGACAGCGCTCGCCAGTGGCCGCGCGGCTCAGCCGCCGCGCAGGTGGCGGATCTCGTCGCGCGAACGGCCGAGGAAGTCGGCGAGCCACTCGACCTGGTCGGTCAGCGCGCGGCGCGCCGTGCGCTCGTGCTCGAGGGCGTCGCGCAGCGCGCGTTCGCGGTCGGCGCTCGCCTCGAGCCGCGCGAGCCGGGCCTCGATCGCGGCGAGTCGCTCCGCGACGAGGTCGAGGCGGGACAGCAAGCCGTGGTCGGTCATCGCTCCTCCGATCGCTCCGGTCAGATCGCGCGGTGCAGCAGCCGGTCGAGGGCACGGAAGCGGGCCGCGAACGCGCCGGACGTGAGCTCCGCGCTCCGCGCGCCCAGGAACATGCCGAGGGCGCCCCAGTGTGCATAGCGGCGCGCCCAGTTGCGCAGCGCGCGGGCGTCGTCGTCGTCGAGCTGCAGCTCGTCGACGATACGGACGTACTCGCGCTGACCCCAGGCGACCGCATCGCGGTAGCTCTCCCAGGTCGGCAGCAGGTGCACGTCGAACAGGTCGCGCAGGTTCTGGTGGTCGCAGTAGATCCGCTTCCCTTCGTCCCGCGGCGAACGATTGTGGCTGTGGACCACCGCGCTGCGCGGCTCGTAGACGATCCGCCAGCCGCCGAGGATCAGCCGCTTGCCGAACGCGACGTCCTCGCCGAACGGCCGCGAGCCGAACCGGTGCTGCTCCCACGCACTGCGACGAACGGACCCGGCGACATTGTCGTACGCGCAGGTCCGCAGCCGCTGCATCGGCTCGAGTCGCGCGAACGCTTCCGCCGACTCACATTGCTGGACCACCGGTGCATCACGCCCGGCGGTCCATTCGAGCAGGCGGCGCGCGATGAACGGATTGCAGTCCGGCCGGGGGAGCTGCCGGCAGTAGGCCGCACCGACCAGCGGGTCCGCGTAGCACGCGAGCAGCGCGGGCAGCCAGCGGTCGTCGGCGGGCGTGGCGTCCTGAGTCAGCAGCACGACGACGTCGCCGCGCGCACGCTCCACCAGCGCGTCGCGCGTGCGGCCGTGGTCGAACTCGCGCTGCGGGATCGACTCGACCGCAAAGCCGTGCCGCCGCAGGCAGTCGACGGTGCCGTCGGTCGAGCCGCTGTCGATCGCGAGGCGTTCGAGCCGCTCTGCGCCGGGTTGCCGATCGACCGCGTCGAGCACCTCGTCGAGCAGCGGACCAGCGTTCCAGGTGGGCATGCACAGCGACGCGGAGATCATGTCTCGGCCTTCCCGCGCGCCTCGAGCTCGCGGCCGCGGCCGCGCGCGGAGCCGAGCTCTTCGATCACGTGGAAGCTCTGCTGTGCGAGCGCGTCGAGCTCGGTGCGCAGGCGCTCGATCTCGGCGCGCAGCTCGGCCTCGCGCGCGATCGACGCGACGCCGCGCTCGAGCGCCTCGAGGCGCTCCTCGATGCGCTGCAGCCGGGTCAGCAGTCCGCCGTTGCGGAGCAGGGTCCAGATCGACATCGGGCGCCGAGGTTAGCCGACCGACCGCGTCTGCACCTCGCCGTAGATGCGCTCGATCTCGTCGGCGTTGGCGGCGAGCGTCTTCACCGCCGGCAGGTTCGCGCGGTAGCGCTCCAGGCGATCCGGCTCGTCGCGCAGGCGCTGCAGGCGGCCGGCGAGATCGGCCGTGTCACCGGGTCGGAACAGCTCGCCGTGGACACCGTCGGCGACCAGCTCGGCGAGGCCACCGAGATCGCTCGCGAGCACCGGGACGCCTGCCGCGAAGGCCTCCAGCACGACGAACGGCGTGTTCTCGTACCACTCCGACGGCACGAGCAGCACGTCCATCGCCGCGAAGGCCGCGGCGCGCCCAGCGGTGTCGAACGGGCCGGGGAACCGCAGCCGCGGCTCGCTCGCGGCCTGCGCCGCGAGCGGCCTCGCGTAGTCGGCGAAGTCGTCCAGGCGGCCGTGCACCGTCAGCTCGACTCCGGCTCCGGCAGCGCGCACCGCGGCCACCGCGACGTGCGTCCCCTTGTGCGGCGCGATCGAGCCGACGAACCCGCAGCGCAAGGGCGCACCGCTCGCCCGCGGTGCGCGGGCCGCGCGGAGGGGGGTGAGCGCCGCGGTGTCGAGGCCGTAGCCGACCACGTCGATCCGGTCGCCAGCGTGTCCGTTGCGCACGAAGGTGTCGCGCAGGAAGCGCGACGGGGCGACGACGCGGGCGGCGGTCGCGAGCGCGTTGCGCATCGCGGCCGGCCGCTTCAGCAGCGTCATCGCGCGTCCGAACGCGCTGCTGCGCGGCGGGGTGTCCGGATCGACGCTGCCGGCGACGCGCTCGATCACCTCGGTCAGACCGCGGGAGTCGAGCGCGCGGGCAAGGTCGGGCCGCAGGCAGGGGATGCACCCCGCGCCGTCGCGCGGCGGGCCGTCGCACAGCGCGCCGTCGCCACGCTGCAGCGTGACCGCGGGGCACACGAACCAGAAGTCCATCAGGTGGACGACCGTCGGGACGCCCGCCGCGCGCGCCTCGTGCAGCAGGTCGACACCCAGGTAGCGCAGGTGGAAGACGTGGACGACGTCGGGACGGCGCTCTTCGAGGAGCTGGCGGAATCGCGCGGCGAGCCACGGGTGCCGGAACTCCATGTGCTCGTAGTCGCGGTCGAGGTGGTACCAGACCCGCGCGCGGGTGACCGGCAGGTCGCCGACCGGGTCGTCGCGCCACTCGAAGAACGGCGTGCGCTCCGAGAAGTCGGGCTCGAGCGCGAGCACGGCGACGTCGTGTCCGCGCCGGCGCATCTCCGCGGCGATCGCGAGCGTGTACTGCTCGGTGCCGGTGAAGTAGCGCGGCAGGAACTGGTGGACGACGTAGAGGAGCCTCGCCATGCGACGGGCCGACAGTACGGGGAGCAGCCGGTCGCGTGCACGCGGGAACGCGGTGCGGTCGGTGGGTCCGTGCTTCAGACCCCGGGGAACGCCGTCCGATGAGCGGGCCGAGCCGAGGTTTCTCGCGAATCCGACCGAACGTCCGGGCGCTCCGCTGCGTCCCAAGGGCAACGGCGTGGGTCGCGTGCTCCTCCTTTCGCGCTCCGATCCACCGCCGACCTTCCGAGGTGCGGCGCTCCGCAATCCGGCCGTATCCGATGTCGCCTCTCCGCGTTGTCCTCGCTCTCGCCTTCGCTGCGTGCTCCGCGTCCGCGCAGATCCTCTACGTGGACCCGGTGCGCGGCGTCGACCTCACCGGGGCGGGCAGCGCGACGCAGCCGTTTCGCTCGCTGACCTACGCGATCGCACACGCGTCGGGGCCGGCACCGGTCTTCCGACTGCGGCGAGGTGTCTACGGCGTGGGCTCGGGCGAGTCCTTCCCGATCCGGCTGCCGGACCTGTGCCGCGTGGAGGCCGCTGAGCCGCGCGACGTGCCCACCGAGAGCGGCGTGCGCTTCGACTGCCAGCAGCCCGGGATCGCCGCCCTCGAGTACGCGCCGGCCGCCGCCGGTGCGGTCCGCCTCGCCGGGCTGACGACCACCACCGGGGCCGGCGGCGACTTCGTGCACGTGAGGGTGTCCGCTGCCGCGGGCTTCGCGGTGGTCGAACTCGACGGCTGCCGCTCGGACGCCGACTCCGGCCTGCTGATCGACTCGAGTGCCGGCGGCAGTGCGTCGGTCGTGCTGACCGGCTGCCTGTTCCGCGGTGCCGGCCTCGCGCTCGCCGCGACCGTCGCGTCGGGGGTCACCCTGCAACTGCAGGTCGACCGCAGTGATCTCGAGGGTGGCGAGGACGTCGTCCGCTTCGACGCCACGCAGGGCGGGCTCGTGCTGGCCGGCTTCCGCGCGACCCAGATCCGCGGTGGTCTGGCGGCGGGGCTCCGGGCCCGGACCGGACCCGGTCCCGTGCCCGGTGGCGACGTCGCGGTCACGCTCGAGCACTGTCTGTTGTACGGCAACGGGCACGGCACGGCGACCGGTGTCCGCGGTGCCGCGCTGGTCGCCGAGACCCGTGTCGGCGGCAATGCGCCGACGTTCCGCTGCGTCAATGGGATCTTCGCTGGCAATGCGAACGACACGCCGATCGGCGGTGTCGGCTGTCAGTTCGGCGCCAATCTCGTGTCGCAGTCGGATCTCCAGGCGCTGGGCGGCAACCTGCTCCGCACGCCCGGGTTCGTCGACGCGGCTGGCGGTGACTTCCGCCTGCTGCCCGGCTCGGCGGGCATCGATCTGGCGTGGTCGTCGGATACGACCCTGTTCCTCGACCGCGACGGCGAGCCGCGCGGCAGTGCCGGCGTCGGTCAGCCGGACCTCGGCCCGGACGAGTTCCATCTCGATGCGCTGCACACGGCGGGGCGGACGACGATCGGCTCGACGTGGCAGTTCGCGCTGACGACCGACCCCGGGCTGCCGTTCGCGCTGCTCGTCGGCAGCGATCGCGACCCGCTCGGCTTCGGTGCCGGCCAGCTCCATCTGCGCGGGGTCTGGTTCGCGACGCCGCTCGGCGGCATGTCGGATCCCTCCGGGCTCGGCCGGGTGTCGCTGCCGGTTCCGAACGATCTCGGCTTCCTCGGCATCGAGCTCGACTGGCAGGCGGTGGTCGCGCGGCCGCCGTACTTCGGCACCAACGCCTGGCCGACCGTCGTCGGGCTCTGAGCGGCGCTCCGAAACCCGCGGCCCGCCGGCTCGGCGCTGCGGCTGCGCCGCCTCAGGAGAGGTGCTCGACGACGTGGGCGTGGCCCTGCTCGCGCGCGAGGTCGATCGCCCGGCGACCGTCCTCGGCGGTGGTCGCGACGTCCGCGCCGCGCTTGACCAGCAGGTCGACGAGCTCGAGGTCGCCACGCTTCGCAGCGCCGTGCAGCGGTGTCCAGCCGCCGCGCTGGGAGGCGTTCGGATCGGCACCGGCGTCGAGGAGCTGTCGCGCGACCCGGAACGAGCCGGCGGCGATCGCCGAGTGCAGCGGCCGCACGAGCGAGGGGTTCGCCGCCACGGCGTCGACCGGCGCCCCCTGGCGCAGGAGCCACTCGACGACGTCGGGGTGGGCGAAGAACGCCGCGAGGTGCAGCAGCGTGAAGCCGTCGGGGGATCGCGCGCTGATCAACCCCGGCGCCCGGCCGAGCGCAGCGGCGAGGTCACCGAGCCGGCCGAGCGCCGCGACCTCGAACGCATCGAGGCTGGACAGGCGGGCGAGGACCGCCTGGGCGAGGTCGAGCCGGCGGTGGTAGAGCGCGTTCATCAGCAGCGACACGCCGGCGTCGTCGCGACTGCTGGCGAGCTGTGGCCGGGCGTCGACGGCGCGCAGCACGGCCGCGACGTCGCCGATGCGGAGAGCCTCGAACAGCGAGAAGGGATCGTCCATCTGGGTCAGGTCGGCGGCGCCATCGTGCCCGGCCTGCGCCTCGCTGTGGAGTCGCCCGTCCGTCACACGCTGCGGAGTGGGTCCCGGTCGCTGGTGGCGACCGCCCACGACACGCCGGGTATGCGCGCCGCGAGCGCCTCGCGGAGCACCGCGAGGTAACCGCGCTCGGTGTTGGTGTGCTCGCACAGGACGACGCTCGTGCCGTGCGCGATCGCCGCGAGCACGTCGTGATGGCGCATCTCACCGGTCCACAGCAGGTCGGCCTGCGCGTGCTCGAGCACTGCACCACCTGCGCCCGCGCACAGCGCGACGGTCGCGATCGGCTCGCCGGCGGCGTGGCGCGCTGCCGTCGCGAGGCGGACGCGGGACAGACCGAGATGCCGCTTGATGCGCTTCACGAGGCTGCTCAGCGCGGCCGGTCGAGCGAGCTGCACGAGCCTGCCCTGGCCGCGCTCGGGGTCGTGCTGCGGCTCGGCGCGCCACGCCGCCGGCTCGGCACCGGCCGCGCGGAGGGCCGCGAGGGCCGCCGGTGCCGCGGCGGCCGGCACCCGCGCAACGGTGCCCCCGTCGCCGGTGAGCACGAGCTGCGCTCCCGCCGCCGTCAGGATCGCGGCGCTCGCGTGCGTCGGGGCACCGACGTGGACGAGGACCGTCGCCGGCGTGGCGCGCGGCTCGAGGGGCGTTCGCGTCCCGGCGCCGAGGCCCTCGGCGAGCCAGTCGTTGACACCGCCAGGGCACGCGTCGAGCGCGGTGTGCGGTGAGTAGATCGTCAGCCCGGCACGCGCCGCGCGCAGCACGACGCGCTCGCCGGGGCTCGCGGCCGCGAGTCGCTTCAGCGGACGGAAGATCGGCGGGTGGTAGGCGACGATCAGCTCGCAGCGCGCCGCGAGCGCCTCGTCGAGCACTGGCTCGGTCAGGTCGATGGTCAGCAGCGCCGCGCGCACGCGTCGCTGCGGCTCGGGATCGAGCAGGAGGCCGACGTTGTCCCAGTCCTCCGCCAGCTGGAGGGGCGCGAGCTGCTGCAGGACGTCGACGATCGTCGTCAGCGGGGTGGCCATGGCGCGGGTTCGCGGGTCGGGTGGACGGTCCAGCCCGGATGATTCACGAGATCCCTGCTGCGGTCACGCAAGTCGCTGGCTGGCGTCGTCATCGAGCCGAACCCGCGCTCGACGTGTCGCACGAACACGCCTGCGCGCGGAACCGACTCGACTCCTCGCCAGCCAGCGACTTGCGCAACCTCGCGACGGGATCTCGTCGATCATCCGGGCTAGCCCGGCGATCGCTGCGCGGTGTGCGTCAATCGACGAGCCCCAGCTCGCGCAGCCCGGCGTCCGCGAGCGCTGCCCAGCCGCGGTTCGCGGCCGGGCTCGCCGGGCTCGGATGGGGAATGCGGCCGAAGCTCCGACCGCCGCCGATCGCGGCGCGGGCGCGCGCTTCGGCGAACGCGCCCACACCGACGATCGCCACCGGGTCCAGCGCGTCGACGACGGCGCGCAGGTAGTCGTCGCAGATCGTGAACAGCGCGTCGCGTTCGGCTGCCGGGAGCTTGTCCGGAGTGCGATTGCGGCCGCTGTCCTCGACGAAGGCGAGCGGGCAGTAGTTGTGCACGTAGAAGCGCGCGAAGAAGCGCTCGGCGGTCCCGAACCGGTCCCGCGCCCAGCCCCACAGTCGACGGCCGCTGACCTCGCTGCGCGCGCACTCGAAGCCGGTCACCGGGCGCTTCGGGTGCTCGCGTGCCGGTCGGTCGACGGGCTCGCGGATGCCGAGCCAGTCGCGGACCATCTCGACCTCGCCGAACGGCACGCCGGTCTGCACCATGCCGAACGGCCCCGGGTTCATGCCGAGCAGCAGCGCCCGCTTCGTCCCGGTGCCGAACCGGCGCAGGTAGGCGGCGTGGGCGCGGGCCGCGTAGTCGAGCGGCGCGTAGACCACCGCGACGGGCGGTCCGAAGCGGAGCGCGGCGAGCTGCTCGCGCGCGCGGCGGGTGGCGGCCTGGAGCGCGGTCATCGGGCGCCAACCTGCCGTGTGGCGATCGCGAAGTCCAACGTCGGACGCGGGCTCGTGACCAGCGATCTTCCCCGCGCCGTGGATCGCGGGCTGCGGGTCGCGTTCCGAGGCGGAGACGACGCCGCGCGGTGACGACGACCGCGGCGCCGAGCACCCCGATTGGAGACGAGACCGATGAAGTGGATGAGCTGTGTGATCGTGACGTGCCTCGCCGGCCTCGCGTCGGCCCAGCAGCCGGAGGGGCAGCCGGTCCCGCCGCGCCAGCCGGGCGTCGAGCGTGCCACCCCGCCGGCGGAGCGCGGGATGCAGAGGCGGCGGATGCCGCCCGCTGCCGGCGGCCAGCAGGGCGAGCAGGTGAACCCCCAGGCGCCGTTCCGCGGCGCCGTACCGCCCGGCCCCGGATTCCGCGGCTGGCGTCAGGGGCAGCCGGCGCCGCAGGGCCCGGACGGCGTGAACCCCGCTCCGGGCGCCGCGCCGGAGGGCCCGCTGCCGCCGCGCGAACGCGTGCGCCGGTTCCTGGAGCGTCGCATGCAGGGCGCCCCGGAACCGGGCGGCCCGCCCGCGGCGGAAGGCCCCGGACCCGAGCAGTCGGAAGGCGCCGTCCCCGAGGCGCGCGGGCCGTGGGCGCGCCGCCGCGGGCTCGCGGATCCGCAGGCCCAGGGCCGCGCGCCGGGTCGACCCGAGGCGGACGGACGCCGGCCGTTCCTGCGCCGGCTGATGATGCGACAGGCCCTGCGCCGTCACCTGCTGCAGGACCGGTTCGCGCCGCAGCCGATGCCGGGGCGTTTCGGTCCCGGGGCCCCACGGATCGGTCCGGGCATGGGGCCCGGCCGGTTTGCGTGGCCGCAGCCGCAGGGCGGCTTCATGCCGCAGCAGGGCTTCGCGCCGCGGAACGGCTTCGTGCCGCAGCGCATGGAGCGGGCCCCGGGCCGGCAGCAGGTGCGCGGGCCGTGGCAGCAGCAGCGCGCCCGGCAGCAGCCTGGCACCGGCTGGTTCGGGCGCGACCTGCCGCAGCGAGGGCCCGCAGGGTTCCAGCCCGGGCGGGGCGCGCGGCAGCCGCAGCCGGGCGCCGGAGCGCGGCGCGGTGCGGGCCGGCAGGCGATCGCGGGCCGGGCCATGGTGCGCCGCATCGCGCAGAACCCGGCGGCGCGGGCGATGCTGATGCGCGCGGTGCAGCTGCGGGTGCGCGGCGCCCGCTGACGCGCCGCGCCGAGGGGGCCGGGCGAGCGTCCAGCAACGTCCGCCCGCCGGTCTGCGCTCGACTGGCTGCGCGCGGGCTGGCTGGGATCCGGGCCTGCCGCGCAGCTTCCGCGGTCGACCGCGCATTCCTGGCGATGCACCCCGAGACGTCCTCCCCCCCGCTCGACGCGACCACCCGAATCGGCGTTGCGACCGCCGGTGCGGCGCTCATTGCGGGCGCCCTGCCGGTGTTGGCGCCGCGCGACGGACCGGAGTCGCCCGGCTGGTCGGAACTGCACGCGCGGCTGCGGTTCCGGCTCGATCGCGGCCGCTTCGAGCGCTGGCCTCCGGCGGTCGAATGCGCGGACCTCGTGCGCTGCGTGGTCGCGCGGCTCGCGGCCGGTGCAGGGTCGCCGGGTGCAGTCGCGGCGATCGCCCGTGCCGCGCTGCGCGACCTCGAGCACGGTGCTCCTCGGCTGGCCGCGGCGACCGGTCCGGTGGCATCCGCGAGCGAGGCAGGCGATCCGAGCGTCGACGTGCTCGCGCTCCTCGACGAGCTGCGGCGGGCGGAGGATGCCGTCGTCGCCGGGCTGCCGCGGGAGGAGGCGCGCGCGGTGTACCGACTGCGCACGCGGCAGGGACTACCCTTCGCGGAGATCGCGACGCGCGTCGGGCGGCGCCGGGCGGCCGCCGCGCGCCTGATCTTCCTGCGGGCCCGCCGCCGGGTCGCGGACCTGCTGTCGCGAAGCGGTGATCTCGCGATCGATGCGCGCGGGTGAGCCGCTGGCACCGGCCGGTCCGGTCGCGATGTCCCGCCAGGAACGGAACACCGAAACGGGCTCCGGAAAAGAGCGGCCGCTAGCCGATCGAGGATGCGGAGACACTCAGGATGATCCGCACCCGACTCGCGATGCTCGTCGTCGGCCTCGCCACCGTGCTACAGGCCCAGCGGTCGACCCCCAGCGGTGCCGAACAGCTCGACCTGACGTTCGGCGTCTACACGACCGACCGTCCGACCGTCGTCTATCGACAGTTCGTGCCGGTGCTCGAGTCGTTGCAGGACGAGGTCGCGGCGGAGCTCGGTCGTCCGGTCGACATCCAGCTGCGCATCTTCCGCGGCTACGAGGAGTGTCGGGTCGCGCTCGTCCGCGGCGAGATCGACTTCGCCCGCTTCGGCCCGGCGTCGTACGTGCTCGCCAAGCAGGAGAACCCGCGCCTGCAGCTCGTCGCGATGGAGCACGTCGGTGGCGAGAAGATCTTCTACGGCATGATCGTCGTGCGGGCGGACAGCGCCATCCGCACGCTCGCGGACCTTCGCGGCAAGCGCTTCGCGTTCGGGGATCCGACCTCGACGATCGGCTGCTACCTCGCGCAGGAGCAGCTGCTCGGCGCCGGATTGCACGCGTCGGATCTCGCGTCGTTCGAGTTCCTGAGCAGGCACGACAGCGTGTTCAAGGCCGTCGAGAAGGGCGAGTTCGACGCCGGTTCGCTGAAGGAGGGGACCTTCGAGAAGCTCAATGTCGACAGCCGCGCGCTCCGCGTGCTGGTGCGGTTCCCGAACGTGACCAAGCCGTGGATCGCCCGCGCCGGTCTCGAACGCTCCGTCGTCGCGGGCCTCGGTGCGGCGCTGCGCAGCATCGTCGACCGCGAGACCCTGGAGGCGCTGAACGTCGATGGCTTCACGACCGCGGAGGACTCCGACTTCGACATCATCCGCCGCGCGATGCTGAAGTCGCGCCAGTTCGACGACCTGCATCCGGCGGTACCTCCATCGGCGCTGCAGCAGCCCGCGATTCCGTTGTCGCCCGGCGGTCGGCGGTCGACCCCGCCCGCGTCAGGTCGCTGATGGGAAGATGCCGATTCGTTCCGCCGTTCCTGCGGCGCTCGATCGCGCTGCAGATGCTGCTCGCGAGCGTCGCGATGCTCGCGTGCGCTGCCTACGTGTCCGGAACGAACACCGCGTCGGGGGAGCGCGCGGTCCTGCTCGAGGAGATCGATCGACAGGGCCAGATCCTCGCCAAGGCGGCGGCCACCTTCAGCACCGACCTGGTCGTCATGGACGGCCGCGCCGAGCTCGACGCCTATCTCGCCACGCTCGTCGACGGGCGGCGCGTGCTGTGGGCGCGCGTCGTCGAGCGGGACGGCACGACGATCTTCGCGTCGAGCGGTCCGTACGACTCGAGCGCGAGGATCTTCCGCGCCGAGATCCGGGACGACGAGTGGGACAACGCTCCGGGCTCGCTGCGCCGGGACGACCCGTCGCTCCACGGGCTCGTCGAGTTCGGTCTGTCGACGGCGCACGCCGATGCGGTCGCGGACCGGTCGAGTGCCATGATCCGCCGACATTGGGGGATCACCGCGCTCTCGTTGTTCCTCGTGTTGGCGTTCATCTACCGGATGCTCGTCCACCGGCCGCTGCACGAGCTCGGCCAACAGGCGGAGCGGCTCGGTGACGGGGATCGCAAGACGCCGATCGTCCGCACCGCACCCGACGAGATCGGTCGACTCGCCGCGATCCTCGACGACACGCGGGAGCGACTGGATGCCTCCTACCATGCGTTGGAGGAGCGCAACGTGCGCCTCGAGGAACTCGACCGGATCAAGAACGAGCTCCTCGCGAACACCAGCCACGAGATGCGGACGCCGTTGAACGGCATCCTCGGCTTCAGTGAGCTCCTGCTGGACACCGGCCTGTCCCACGAGCAGAGCGAGATCATCCATACGATCCACGACTCGGCGCACATGCTGAGCCGGTTGGTGGACGACTTCCTGGACCTCGGTCGACTGCAGAGCGGCAACCTGTCGCTCGACCAGGTCGAGTTCGACCTGCGGTCGCTCGTGCAGGAGACCGCGGAGGTCGCGGCCTCCGCAGCGCGCGCCAACGACGGTCTGCGGATCGTCGTGTCCGTCGATCCGCGGATTCCCGCCGTCGTCGCCGGCGATCCGGTCCGCGTGCGGCAGGTGCTGATCAACCTCGTCGGCAATGCGGTGAAGTTCACCGAGTGCGGTGAGGTCGCGGTGTGCGTCGCGTTGCGCGGTCACGCCCAGGGGCAGAGCTCGTTGCGCATCGAGGTGGAGGACACCGGGATCGGCATCGATCCGGCCACGCGCGAGACGCTGTTCCAGCCGTTCCGTCAGGCCGACGGCTCGATCGCGCGCCGGTTCGGTGGTGCCGGGCTCGGCCTCGCGATCTGCAAGAAGCTCGTCGAGCTGATGGGCGGTCGCATCGGGATCGAGACCGGCTCGCTCGGGCGTGGCAGCCTGTTCTGGGTCGAGCTGAGGCTCCCGTCGCCGCCCCCGCTCGCGCCGCCCCGGGCGGCACGGCCGCGCGTCGTCGCGCTCGCGCTGGACGGACATCTCGTCTCCGCGGTCGCCCAGCGCGCCCTGGAGGCGCGCGGCCATCGCGCCGTCGTGCTGCGCGACAGCGATGCGCTGACGACCTGGCGCGACCCCGACGCGATCGCAGTGATCGCGTTCGGTTCCGGGCACCCGGAGTGGATCGAGATCGCGCGCGCCGCGACGGCGCGCTTCGCCGCGGTGATCGGTGTCGTGCGATCGGGCGACATCCTGCGCGAGCGGGTGGCGTCCGTGTGCGACGTCGTGCTGACGCAGCCCCTGCGCTGTCTGCGGCTGTTCGACGCGATCGAGGCGCCCGACCCGACGACGGCGGCGCCCGCCGCACCGCCGACCGCGCTGCCGGCGGGTGCGCAGGCTCCGGTTCCCGTCGCCGAGCTGTGCCGCCTCGGCGTGCCCGCCGAGCCGGAGGCGCGGCTGCTGGTCGTCGACGACAACGCCGTGAACCGCCGGCTCGCGGTCGCCGTGCTCCGCAAGCTCGGGCTGCGCACCGACGAGTTGGACAGCGGTGCGGCGGCCGTCGAGGCGTTCGAGAGGCGGGACGATGCCTACGCGCTGGTGCTGATGGACTGCCACATGCCGGACGTCGACGGCTACGAGGCCACCCGCCGGATTCGCGCGCTCGGCGGCGATGCGGCCCGGACCCCGATCATCGCGGTGACCGCCAACGCGATGCCGGGCGCCCGCGAGCGGTGTCTGGAGGCCGGCATGGACGACTACGTGCCGAAGCCGTTCCGCTCCGCGGAGCTGAAGTCGGTGATCGACCGGTGGATCAACCGGCCTCGCCCGGGGGCCGAGACGGGCTGAGCCCCGGTCCGACTTGATGCGATCTTGATGAATCTGCGGCCTTCCGCCGCTCGCAGGGCTTGACACCCGGTCACGCAACATTCGCCAGGGTCGGGTTTCCACGCGCTGCACAGGGTTCTGACCCCTTGGCATGAACATCGGGTCCAGCTCGCAGCCGGGATGGGGTGAGGCGCCTGGATAGGTGATGACGTGGCCGACCGAACGCTGGTCTGCCGCGCGTCCCTCCAGGGGTCGGCCCCCAGTCCCGAACATCCCTCGGCCGCGTCCAGGGAGCCCCCATGTTTGTCGCCATCCCGTCTCCCGACGTCATCGTCAGCCTGGTCGCCTCTGCGGGGCAGGCCGCCGGTCTCGTCCTCCTGTTCCTGGCTCGCGTGCTGGTGTGGCGGCGCCGTGAGCAGGTCGCCGTCGGCGACCGGCTCGGCGCCCGCGCCGGGCGGGGGCCGCGAGCGAGCCAGCGCAGCGTCGCGATCCTCGCGTCGCTCCTGGTCGTGGCCGTCGGCTTCGCGGTCTGGCAGCACCTCGACGCGGCCGACGCGCGCGCCGCGCGTCTGACGCGGACCCTGAACCGGCCGTCGGTCGAGGCCGGCCGCTCGGTCGGTGACGCCAGCCTGCAGACGCTGAGCCTCAGCGGCCAGCTCGAGCATTCGCACGGCGTCGATGCCGCCGTGCTGGCGGGGTGGCTCGCGAGCAACGAGCGCATCGATCTGATCGACGTCCGGGAGCCCGAGGAGGTCGAGGGCGGGTTCGTCGCCGGCTCCCGCCACTGCCGCTACCCGGACATCGATCCGGCGTCGCTGACGGTCGACCCCACCGCGCGGGTCGTGCTGATGTGCTACTCCGGCAACCGCAGCTCGGAGCTCGTCGACCGGTACGCGAAGCAGGGCGTCGAGGCGTGGTTCGTGATCGGCGGCTACGAGAAGTGGATCGCCGAGGGCTACCCGCTCGCCGGCCGACGCGACGCGGCGCGGCGCGAGCTGCGCGAGCTGCCGCAGGTGGCCGGCACCGACGTGCTGCTCGACACCCCGCAGGTCGAGGACCTGGTCGCGAATCGCAATGCGCTCGTGATCGACATCCGCTACCCGAAGGACCTCGAGGTCCACGCCCTGCCGGGTGTCCTCAATCTGCCGATCCGGCGGATGCCGAGCCTCGACATGTGGCCGACGCTCGCGAAGCTGCCGAGCGACCGCCCGATCGTGGCGGTGTGCTACGACCGCCGCGGCGCCTTCTACGCGCAGATCCTCGGCATCCGGCTGAAGCGGCTCGGCAAGGACTTCCGGGGTCGCTACACGACGCCGTACGAGTTCCTGGCGGCGCCCGAGCAGGAGCGGGACTACGTGCTGGCCTGGCAGCGCCACGCGTCGCGATCGCTGGTCGACATCATCGCCGACCCGGCGGTCGGTACGATCCAGAGCCTGCGCGCCAGCGTGTTCGACGGCCGGTTCTGGCTCTGCGTGATCGCGCTGGCGATCGCCGCCCGCCTGCTGCTGCTGCCGTTCAGCGTTCGCGTCGATCGCGATCGGATCGTCACACAGTCCCTGCAGCCGCGCATCCAGCGGCTGCGCAGCCAGCTCGCCGACGATCCCCAGCGCGCATTGCGGGCGACGGTCGAGCTGCAGCGCGACGCCGGCCTCCGCCCGGTGCGCAACCTCGTCGTCGGCATCGTGCAGACCGCGGTGTTCGCCCTGCTGTTCGCGATCGTCCTGCGTAGCTCGGCGGGCTCGGTCGAGCGCTTCCTGTGGGTGCCGTTCCTCGGCGATCCCGATCCGCTGCATGCGCTGCCGGTCCTCGCGGGCCTCGCGACCGGCGCCCTCGTGGTGCAGGGCGGCAAGCTCCGCGGCTGGCGCGCGCTGGGTGCGCTCGGCGCGGCGGCCGGCGTCGGCGCGCTGTGCCTGGCGTTGCCGGCGGCGGTCGTGCTCTACCTGCTCGTCAGCCTGAGCTGGGTGCTCGCGCAGACCAGCGTCGTGCGTGCGGTGCTGCGCCGCCGGTCGCGTCCGCTGGCAGTGCGCCGCGCCACCGCGCGCGCGGCGATCGTCCCGCTCGACGAAGCCGACCGGCTCGCCGAGCCCGGCGGCAAGGCGCTCCGGTTGTGCAAGCTGATCCGCGCCGGACTGCCGGTCCCGCGCGGCTTCGTCATCGACCTCGACGCCGCCGAGCCGGTGACGCCGGTCGACCTCGTCGCGGCCTTCGACGCGCTCGGCGTCGAGCGCGTCGCCGTGCGCAGCTCGGGCGCGAGCGAGGACGGAGCCGACCGCAGTCTCGCGGGCGTCTACGAGTCGCTGCTCGACGTCGAGCGGGACGAGCTGCCGGCGGCCTTCGCGCGCGTGCGGGCATCGCTGCGCGGCGCGCGGGCGCGAGCGCTCGGAGCCGTCGACGGCGGGCGGCTGCTCGGCAGCGTCGTCGTGCAGGAGATGGTCGCGGCGACGCACGCCGGCGTCATGTTCACCGAGGACCCCTCGTGCAGCGGGGCGGTCGCCATCGAGATGGTCGAGGGCCTCGCCGACCAGCTGGTCAGCGGGACCGTGACCCCCGAGCTGTTCCGGTTCGGGCGGCGCACCGGTCAGCCGTTCCAGCAGCGGTGCGCACCGCTCGACCTCACGCCGCTCCTCGAGCTCGGCCGGCGCATCGAGGCCCGCTTCGGCGGCCCGCAGGACGTCGAGTGGGTCCACGATCCGCAGCGCGGCTTCCGCATCGTGCAGGCGCGCGACGTCACCGCGACGGTCGCCGACGGCGCCTCTCCGGCCGCCCGTATCGAAGCCGAGCGCCGGCGCCTATTGAAGCTCTGTGAGCGGGCCGATGTCGGGAGCCCCGCATTGGTGCAGGACGAGGTCGCCGAGCTGCAGCCGAGCCCGACCACGCTGAGCGCCGAGCTGATGAGCGCATTGTGGGAGTCCGGCGGCGCGGTCGACCGCGCATGTCGGTCCTTTGGTGTCCCCTATGCGGTGCGCGAGCGAGGTCAGCCCCTCTACGTCACGGCATTCGGCCGCACGTTCCGCGTCGCCGCCGAGTTCCGCCGGCGCTCGCGCGACACGCTCGGGGCGCTCGCCGCGTTCCGGCTCACACAGGCGACCGACGGACTCGAGAGCGAGCTCGCCTCGCTCCGCGACGAGGGTGGGCGGCTCGCGCGGTTGCAGGAGGCCATGGACGTGACGCGGCTCGAGACGCGCGACCTCGCCGAGCAGTGGAGCGAGAGCTGGTCGCGCTTCGTGCAGCAGACCTACGTGACCGCCGAGCGCGTGAACATCGCGGCCGACTTCTTCGTCCGCAGCGCGCGCAGCCGGCTCGAGCGGCGCGGCTTCGACGCCGGCGTGGCGCTCGCCGTCGAGGAGACCGTCGTGACCCGCGCCCAGGTCGTACTGCGGGATCCGGAGCGCGCCGACCATGCCGCGGTGCAGGAGTACCTGCGCCTGTACGGTCATCGCGCGCGGTTCGACTTCGAGCTGGCCGAGCCCCGCTACCGTGAGCGGCCGGGCCACGTGCTCGCGCTGCGGCACCGCTGGGTCGAGGCCGGCCACGGGACCGACGCCGGTCGCGCCGCGATCACCGACGCGGCCGCGCTCCGCCGCGTGCGTCGCAACGGTGGCCTGCTCCGCGTCTGCGTCGATCGCGCGCGCCGCTTCCAGGCGCTCAAGGAGGAAGCGAAGAACGAGTGCCTGCGGGAGCTCGCGCACCTGCGCGCGTTGACCGTGGAGATCGGCCGTCGCTTCGAACTCGGCGAGCTCGTGTTCGACCTGACGCACGAGGAGATCGCCACGCTCGTCGGCCTGCGGAACGAGTCCGCCGACGTCGCCGCGCTGCGGGACCGCGCTGCGGACCGGCGCCGCGACCGCGAGGTGTTCAGCGAGCTGGCCGTGCCGACCGAGCTCGACGCCGCGCGCCTCGAGACGCTCGGCGCCGAGCCCGGCGTGCGCGTCGAGTCGACCGAGCGGACGCCCGGGCAGCTCTGCGGCGCGCGCGTCGCCGGCGAGGGCGTCGTCACCGCGCTGGCGCGCGTGCTCGAGACGCCCGAGGAGCAGGATCGCCTGCGGCCGGGCGAGATCCTCGTCGTGCGCGCGACGGACCCCGATTGGATGCCGTGCTTCGCGCGGGCCGGCGGCCTCGTCACCGAGGTCGGCGGCTGGCTGAGCCACGCCGCGATCCAGGCGCGCGAGCACCGCCTGCCGACGATCGTCGGTGCCCACGGTGCGCGCGGCTCGATCCGCACCGGCGACGTCGTCACGCTGCACGCGGACGGCGCGATCGGCGTGCGCGCCGAGCTGCGTCGCGAGCCGCGGCAACCCGCCGCGCTGCCAGCCGTGCTGGTGCTCGAGGATCGCGAGCTCACCGCGCACATCACCGACGTCAGCACCAGCGGCGTGCGCATGAAGATCGAGGGCCGCCCGCCGGCGCGCGGCCAGACGCTCCGGCTGCGGCTGTCCGGAGCGGAGACGGTCGAGCTCGTCGCCCGCTCGAACGGTCAGCCGTCGCACGTCGGCTGCGAGCTCGCCACCGGCGACGTCGACCTCCGCCAGCTCGTCGCGCGCGCCGGTTCGCACGCCGCGCAGGCGGACGATGCGGACGCGTCGTCGCGGATCGCCTGAGCGCACTGGTCGGCGTCGCCGCCGAGATCGCCGCGGCTCGCTGGCCTCGATGCCGGCGGGCCGTGCCGTGCGGCCGACCCGACACGTTGCGAAATGCTGGCGGGCCGCACGTGGCGATGGCGCCTGCGTGCGACAGCCATGGAACACCGTTCTGCTGTCCGTTCGTTGTCGCCGCTGCTGCTCGCCACGTCCGCGCTGGCGCAATCGCTGGTCCAGGACCTCACCCCGCCGACCACGTCGGTGTCGTCGTATCCCGAGACCGCCGTCGCCGTCGGCGGTATCGCCTTCTTCACGGCGACCGACCCCTACGGCCGCGAGCTGTGGCGGACCGACGGCTCCGCCGCCGGCACCTGGCGAGTCGAGGACCTGAATCCGGGCGCCGCGTCGTCGAGCCCCGGCGCGCTGACCGCATTCGGTGCCCGCCTGGTCTTCACCGCCGACGTCCACGGCCTCGGCCGCGAGCCGTTCGTCAGCGACGGCACGGCGGCCGGCACGTTCCTGCTCGGCGATCTGCGGCCCGGCGCGGGGTCCGCGCCCGAGGATCTGACGGTGTTCCAGAATCGCGTGTGGTTCAGCGCCGACGACGGCATGCACGGCCGCGAGCTGTGGAGCACCGATGGCACCGTCGCCGGGACCCGGCTCGAGCTCGATCTCGCGGTCGGTGCGGCCGGCACCGATCCGGCGGAGCTGACCGTCTTCGGCAATCGGCTGTGGTTCGCCGCCAACGGGCCGAGCGGCCGCGAGCTGTGGAGCACCGCCGGCACGCCCGCCGGCACCGCCATGCTCGTCGATCTGGCGCCCGGTGCCGCCAGCTCGTCGCCGGCATGGCTGACCGCGGCCGGCGGTCGGCTGTTCTTCGCGGCATCGACGCCGACGACCGGCACCGAGCTGTTCGCGACCGACGGCACCCCGGGCGGCACCGCGCTGGTCGCCGACCTCGTCCCGGGCACGGTCGGATCCGCGCCGCGGCAGCTCACCGCGCTCGGCGGTCTCGTGGTCTTCGCCGCGGCCGCCGGTGGCGTGGGTCTCGAGCCGTGGCGCAGCGACGGCACCGCCGCCGGCACGTTCCTGCTGCGCGACTTGCAGCCGGGTGGGCTGACGTCGCAGCCCGACGAGTTCACTGCGGTACCGGGCCGCGTGTTCTTCAGCGCGAGCACGACCGGGCGCACGCTGTGGTCGACCGACGGCAGTGCCGCCGGCACGCAGGAGGTCGCGCCGGGCCTGCTCAACGTCGGCGGGATCGCGCCGGGGCTCGCCGGCATCGTGTTCGCCGCGACCACCGCGACGACCGGCGGGTCGCTCTGGACCTCGAACGGTACCGCGGCCGGCACGAACGGGATCGCCGGCTCGCCGCGGCCGACGTTCCTCGCCCGCTTCGGTGCCCGGGTGCTGTTCCGCGGCAGCAGCCGGGCCGACGGCGACGAGCTGTGGCTGTCGGACGGCACGCCCGCCGGCACTGCCGAGATCCGGAACCTCGCGATCGATGCCGGCTCGACGCCGTTCGGCGACCTCGTCGATCTCGCGGGCTCGCTGTTCTTCGCACCGACGTGGTCGACCGGTTCGAACCCGTGGCTGAGCGACGGCACGGCGGCCGGCACGTTCAACCTGGCACCGACGCTCGGCAATCCGACGCAGGCGACCGTCTGGCGCGGCGCGGTGTGGTTCACGGCCTCGGTGCCGTCGGCCGGCATCGAGCTGTGCCGCTCGAACGGCTCGCCGCTCGGTACGGTGCTGGCGTTCGACCTCGCGCCGGGCTCGGCGAGCCCGGGAGTGCAGTCGATGACGCCGGCCGGCGCGCGGCTCTACTTCACCGCCGCCGTCGCGCACGGTCGCGAGGTGTGGGCCACCGACGGCACGCTCGCCAATACGCGCGAGATCGACCTCGTGCCGGGCGCGTCGAGCTCGTCTCCGACCGCGCTCGCCGCGCTCGGCGATCGCTGCCTGTTCGCGGCGCAGGACGGCACGCACGGTGACGAGCCATTCGTGACCGACGGCACCCCGGCCGGCACGCAGCTCCTCGGCGACCTGCTCCCCGGTGCCAGCGGGAGCCAGCCGCGCGGCTTTGCGGTGCTCGGCGGCCGCGCGTTCTTCGCGGCGACGCTGCCCGGCGTCGGACGCGAGCTGTGCGTGACCGACGGGACGCCGGCCGGCACCGGTCTGTTCGCCGACGTCGTTCCGGGTGCCGCCTCGTCGGCGCCGAGCGACTTCGCTCCGTGTGGTCCGCTGCTGTTCTTCGTCAGCGCCGAGCCCGGCCTCGGCAGCGAGCTCCACGTGACCGACGGCACCGTCGCCGGCACGTCGTTGCTGCGCGACATCGGTCCTGGTGCATTGTCGATCGCGATGCTCGACCGCGTCGCCGCGGACGGACGGTTGTTCTTCGTCGTCGACGACGGTAGCCACGGCCGCGAGCTGTGGACGTCCGACGGCACGTCCGCCGGCACGCGGCTGGTCGTCGACCTCGCGCCCGGCATGGCGCACGGCGTCGTACCCGGCACGCTGGTCGCGATCCCGGGCGCGCCCCTCGTGGCGTTCGCCGGCACCGACGCCGCCGACGGCCTGCAGGTGTTCGTGTCGGACGGCACTGCCGGTGGCACGCGCCGGCTCGGTCAGCTCGGCAACCGGCCCGGTTCGGGGGCCGCGGTGCTGCGGCACCTGACGCCGGTCGGCGATCGGCTGTTCTTCAGCGCGGAGCTCGACGACGGGATCGGCGAGGAGCTGTGGCAGGTCGATCTCGGCATTGCGGGGCGTGCGGTCGCGCGCAGCTACGGCGACGCGCAGTGCCCCGGGACCGGCGGGCTCGCACCGCGGCTGACCGCGACGACGTCGCCGCGCGTCGGGACGCCGGGCTTCGCATTCGCGCTCACGTCGGCACGCGGCCTCGCGCCGGCGCTGGTGACGTTCGGGCTCGGCCGTGCCGACCTGCCGCTCGGCGGCTGCCGCCTGCTGGTCGCGGCGCCGCTGTGGTCGCTGCCGACGGTGCTGACCGACGCGTTCGGCCGCGCGGTGTCGCCGTTCCCGATCCCCGGCGATCCGTCGCTCGCCGGCCTGCGGCTGTTCGCACAGGCAGCGGTGCTCGATCCGAACGGCGCCCTGTTCGGCGGTCTCGCGCTGAGCCAGGGGCTCGAGCTCCAGGTCGGCTCCTGATCGCGAGCGCGCCTATCATGCCGGCATGTCCGAGCCGCCCGGTGGCGAACCGCCGGCCGACGACCTCTATGCGGCCGTCGAGCGCGAGCTGCACGCGATCGCCGCACGCCTGCTGCGTGGCGAGCGAGCCGACCACACGCTGCAGCCGACCGCGCTGCTGCACGAGGCGTGGCTGCGGCTCGCCGACCGGCGCACGCCGTGGCTCGACCGGACCCAATTCGTGCGCGCGGCGGCCGGCACGATGCGCCGCGTGCTGGTCGATCACGCGCGGGCACGCGGGCGCGAGAAGCGTGCCGGCGATGCACAGCGCGTCACCCTGGCGACCGCGCTGCTCGACGTGCGGGACGGCGAGGCCGACCTGCTGGTCGTCGACGATCTGCTCCGGCGCCTCGGCGAGCTGGATCCGGAGCTGGCGCAGATCGTCGAGCTGCGCGTGTTCGGCGGGCTCGCGCACGCCGAGATCGCCGCGGCGCTCGGCTGCTCGTTGCGCAGCGTCGAGCGCGGCTGGCGACTGGCGCGGGCCTTCCTGTGCCGTGAGCTCGGTCTGCCGCCGGAGTCGCCCGCCTGAACGGGCTGCACATCGCCATGGATCGTGACCGCTTCGCGACCGTCCGCCGTCTCTTCGACCGAGCGCTCGATCGTCCGCCCGAGCAGCGCGAGGCGTTCGTGCGCGACGCCTGCGGCAGCGATGCCGAGCTGTCCGCCGAACTCCTGTCCCTGCTCTCCCACGAGACCGGCGAGGACCGGGCTGACCCGCTCGCGGGACTCGCGGCACGGCTGCCGGCGCTGCTCCCGACGCAGGACCTGTCGGGCGCCGATGTCGCGGGCTTCCGCATCGTGCGGCGCATCGGCAGCGGCGGCATGGGCACGGTCTACGAGGCCGAGCAGCTGCGACCGCGCCGTCGCGTCGCCTGGAAGACCCTCGCCACACCGTTCCCGGACGCGCGCGCCCGGCAGCGCTTCGAGGACGAGATCGAGCTGCTCGCGCGGCTGCGGCATCCCGGGATCGCGCAGGTGCTCGAGGCTGGCACCTGGCGCGCGGGCGAGCTCGAGCTGCCGTGGTTCGCGATGGAGCTCGTCGAGGACCCGCGACCGATCGACCGCTACGTGCGCGACGCTGAGCTCGCGCCGCGCGCGGTCGCCGGCCTCTTCCGGCAGGTCTGCGAGGCCGTGCATTCCGCGCACCAGCGCGGTGTGCTGCACCGCGACCTCAAACCTGCCAATGTGCTGGTCGACCGGCACGGCCGTCCGAAGGTCATCGACTTCGGCGTGGCGCGATTGCTCGACGCCGACGACGAGCTGCGCCGCACGCGCACCGGTGAGCTGCTCGGCACGCTCGCCTACATGAGCCCCGAGCGGCTCGAGCTCGGTGCGGCTGCGGACACGACGACCGTCGACGTCTACGCGCTCGGCGTGATCCTCTACGAGCTGCTCGCCGGCTCACCACCGTTCGGGCTCGACGGGCTGCCGCCGGCGCGCGCGGTCGACGTATTGCGTGGCTGCGACGTCCCGGCACCGTCGCGAGTGGCGGGCCGCGAGCTGTCGCGGGAGCTCGACTGGATCGTGCTGAAGGCGGCTGCCCGCGAGCCGGGTGACCGCTACGTGTCGGCCGCGGAGCTGGCCAGCGATCTCGAGAGGTTCGACCGCGACGAGGTCGTCGCGGCGGGGCCGCCGAGCACCGGCTACCGATTGCGCAAGGCGGCGCGCCGACACCGTGCATTGCTGGTCGCCACCGGCGTCGTCGTCGCCGCGCTGGTGGCCGGGCTCGTGGTCGCGAGCCTCGGCTGGCGGCGGGTCGCCGCGGCCGAACGCGTAGCGCGCCGCGAGGTGGCGACGCTCGCGGCGGTCAACGGTTTCCAGCAGCGGATCCTCCGCGGCGTCTACAGCGACGCCCGTGGGCGCGACGTGCGGCTCGCGGATGTCGTCGACGCGGCGGCGGCGGAGCTCACCACCGAGCCGCTCGAAGATCCCGGTGTGGAGGTGGGACTGCGTACGTCGCTCGGCATCTCGTACCTCGGCCTCGGCCTGCTGCGCGAGGCCGAGGCGCAGCTCGTCGCGGCGCGCGCGCTCGCGTCGCGACCCGAGGTGTCGGACGACGCACGCATCGCGCTGCACAACGACCTGGGCGTCGTCTACGAGCGGCTCGGGCAGCTCGACGACGCCGAGCGCGAGCTGCAGACGTCGTTGTCGGCACGACTCGCGCGCTACGGCTCCGACCATGCCGAGACGGCGACCGCGCGCCACAACCTGGTGTCGGTGCTGCTCCAGCTCGGCCGCGCCGACGAGGCCCTGCGGTGCGCGCAACTGGCGCGGGACACGTTCGTGCGACTGTCGGGCGACGCCGATCCCGCATCGATCACCGCTCGCAGCTCGCTGGCGATGGCCTTGGCGGCGACCGGCCGCCTCGACGCGGCGGACGCCGAGTTCGAAGGCGCCTGGGCCGATGCGCAGGCCTACCTGCATCCCGATCATCCCGCCCGGCTGGCGTCGATGAGCCAGCGCGCCGTGCATCTGCGCAATCGCGGCCGGGTCGACGACTACGTGCGAGCGATGGTGGAGGTCGCCGCGGCCCGGGAGCGCGTGCTCGGACCGGGCCATCCCGACACGCTCGTCGCGCTGAACAACCTCGCGGTCGGCCGCCAGGACCTCGGCGACCTCCCCGGCGCCGAGGCGGTGCTGCGCGAGATCATCGCGGCGCGCCATGCAGTGGGCATCGATGCCGGCGTCGACGTCGTCGGCACCGCGCAGAACCTGACGTCGACGGTGCGCCGGCAGGGTCGGCTCGCGGAGGCCGAGCAGCTCGCACGCGACAATCTGGCGCTCGCTACGCGCAGCCTGCCTGCCGGCCACTGGCTGACAGCCGTCGTGACGAAGGAGCTCGGCGCGTGCCTGCGCGAGGCCGGGCGGCTCGCCGAGGCCGAGCCCCTGCTGCTCGCGGCGCACGCGTCGCTCGACGCGCAGCTCGGTCCCGCGGACCGCCGCACGCAGAAGGTGGTCGAGGAGCTGGCGACGCTCTACGACGCGATGGAGCGGCCCGCGGATGCGGCGGCGTGGCGCGCGCGGCTGTCCCGCTGAGCGCGCCCCTCAACGGGACTCCACGTAGCCCGTGTGCCTCGCGAGCTCCCGGCTACCGGATTGGTTCGGCGGCGCCGAGTACAGCCGCGAGTCGATGATCCACAGACCCGGTTCGAGTCCCCCGGTCGTGCCGGTCGCCTCGAGCGATGCCCCGGGGGCGACTGCCGGCACCCGATACCAGGCGCCGGACACGTTCATGAGCGAGACGTCGCCGAAGAAGGAGTAGGTCGACGTCCCGCTCTTCTGCAGCCCGACCTGCAGGATGCACGGCTCCGAAGGCGAACCTCCCGAGTTGTAGATCCTGAAGCGATATTGGTTGAGCTGGTTCTGGCGATACGGATGAGCGAGCCGTCCCTCGACCTCGAGGTTCGCAGGTCGCGCCGGTGCTACGGGTCCGGGCGGCTTCGGGGTCGGTGGTCGCGACGTCAGGTACCAGACGATCACGCCACCGACGATGGTCACGAAGAGTCCCGACAGGATCGCCTTCATTCCAGTCCCTCCGATCGAAGCCAGCGCGTTGCGGACGCGCGTCGGTTCGCCACGCCGAGCGCCTCCGGCGCGAGCGCGTCGGGCTGCCGAAGCGCGACGGTAGACCCGGAACCTACCAGCCGGGGCGCGGTCTGCCTGACCGCCAGGGGCACGGCTCGCGGTCGGCTCGGCGTGCAGCGTGATCGGTCACAAGTTTGCACCCCCACGGGCACGCGCGGGCGGAGCCGACGAGCAGGCCGCGTTGCGATCGGATCGACCGGGCAGCCGAGTGCGCCGCCCGTGCCGCCGCCGCCTCGATTCCGAATCCGCGCACCGCCGCGCCTCCTGCGACGCGCTACAGTTCCGACGCCTGTCCCGGCGGGGCGCCCCCCTCGCGCCACCACGACCCCTCCGGATCCGTCCGCGGGTCCGATGCTCTCCCAGGACAGGCCTCATGACGCTGCTTCGCGGCTCCCGATCGATCGGCGAGCGTTCCCTCCTGCTCGCATGTGCTGTGTGTGCGAGCCTCGCGGCCCAATCGCCCGGCGAAGGGCTCCGTCTGTTCGGCGGCCTGCAGGCCACTGACGCCCATCTGGTCGACGGTGCCGGCCGCATCGTGCACTCGTGGTATTCCACCTACGAGGCGGTATCGCTGCAGCTCGCACCGGACGGCACGCTGTTCCGCTCCATCAACACCGTCGGCGAAGGCGGTGGTGTGACCGGTGGCATCCAGCAGCTCGCGCTCGATGGCACCGTGCTGTGGGAGTACCGGCTCGACTCCAATGGGCTGGTCATGCATCACGACTTCGCATTGATGCCGAACGGGCACGTGCTGCTGATCGTCTGGGAGCGGATCGATGCCGCGGTCGCCGAGGCACACGGCCGTGATCCGAGCAGCCTGGTCGGCCAGTACTTCCAGCCCGACCGGGTGGTCGAGGTCGTGCCGACGGGTCGGATCGGCGGCGTCGTCGTGTGGCAGTGGCGCGTGTTCGATCACCTCGTGCAGGACTTCGACCCGACGAAGCTCGACTACGGCCCGGTCGCCGAGCACCCCGAGCTGATCGACGTCAACGTGCCGGCGGACTGCAGCGTGGACTGGAACCACATGAACGGCATCGACTACGACCCGATCCACGACTGGGTGATCGTCAGCGTGCCACGCCAGAACGAGATCTGGATCATCGACCACGGCACGACGACCGCAGAGGCGGCTTCCCACGCCGGCGGCCGCCAGGGCATGGGTGGCGACCTGCTCTACCGCTGGGGCAATCCGGCGATGTATCGCGCCGGGACCGCCGCCGACCAGCAGCTGCATTTCCAGCATTCTCCGCACGTCATCTCGCCGGGCCGGCCCGGAGCCGGTCATCTGCTCGTCTTCGACAACCAGGATCCGATGGGCTCCCGCGTCGTGGAGCTCGTTCTTCCGATCGACCAGCACGGGCATCTGAGAATGGAGCCGAACGGCACCTTCGGCCCCGCGATGCCGGTGTGGCAGTACCGCGATCTCGCCATCAGGTCAGCGATCATGTCGAGCTGCGAGCGGCTGCCGAACGGCAACACGCTGATCTGCGCGGGCGCGCGCGGGCTGATCCGCGAGGTCGACGCCGCCGGCACGAAGGTGCTCGACTTCGCTGCCGGCACCATGGTGTTCCAGGCCCGCTACCACGAGACGTTCCTGTTCCCGGGCGCGGCGGGTCTGTCGCGGGCCAACGGTGGCAGCGTGCAGCTCGATCTGATCGCCGGATCCGCGCAGTCCGGCCGCACGTTCGTCGTCCTCGGGTCGCTCACCGGGACGGTGCCGGGCACCACGCTGCTCGGGCGGCACTTGCCGCTCAATGTCGACGACTACACCGCCTACATGGCTTCCCCGGGTGCGGCCCTGTACTCCGGGACGGTCGGCGTGCTCGATGGCGATGGCCGGGCGAGTGCATCGTTCCGCGCCTGGCCCGGGCTGCTGCCGCCGGCCGCGGTCGGACTGACCATCCACCACGCGTTCGGCGTGCTCGATTCCGGCGGCACCGCGCTGACGCTGACGAGCAATGCGGTGCCGCTGACGATCCTGCCGTGAGCGCGCGGGCGTTCTCTGCCGGCGCGGTTCGGGTCAAGCTCCGGCCGCGCCGGCGCCGAAGTCGACGACATGGATCTTCGTCGGCACGCAACCGCCCTCCTCGTCGCCACGCTGCTCTGCGGCTGCTCCGAGTCCGGACCCGTGGCGCCGATCGAGCCGGTGACGGCCGCCGTCCCGGCGAGCGAGCAGCCGGTGACGGCCACGCGTCGTCAGGCCATCGCGGAGGTCTCGGCGATCGGCCTCGGGGTCGAGCCGGGCGAGGTGGTCGACGCAGCGGGCTTCCCGGCGGAGCGCGTGCCGGTCGAGGCGGCAGCGGCTGCGACGATCGAGGGGATCGATGCCGCGCGCTTGCGCGCCAGCCTCGCGCGCCTGCGGGCGGAACTCGACCCGGAGCAGCGCCAGCGACTGGACAACGCCATGCAGGGCCTGCTGGTCTCGCGCATGCGAGCGCAGCCGAGAGACGATCCTGCCGGTCCGCTCGGCGTGTTCGTCGACGCGCTGGCCGACCTGCAGGGTCGCCCCGCGACATCGCTGATCGCCGCCGGCGAGGCCCAGGGTGGCCTCACGCTCGACGGCGCGCGCACCAACGCCAACGAGTCCGCGGCGATCGCGACGCTGAAGAACATCAGCTCCGCCCAGGCGCAGTGTCAGGCGAGCGGTGTGATCGACGTCAATGGCAACGGCGCCGGCGAATATGGCTCGTTCGCGGAGCTGGCGGGCGTCGCGCCGATCCGCGGTGGCGACGGCCGCGAGCGGATCTCGCCGCCGGTGCTGTCGGCGTCGCTCGGCCGGGTGACCGAGGGCGTCGTCGTGCGCTCCGGCTACGTGTTCCGGATGTTCCTGCCGTTGTCGTGCGACGGCCGGTGGGTCGCGGAGGCGAACGACGGCGGCTCGGAGCGCCTCGGCGTCGATCCGGCCTCCGCCGAGGTCCTGTGGTGTGCCTACGCCTGGCCCGTCAGCTACGGCGAGAGCGGCAGCCGCGCGTTCTTCGTCGACGCGTCCGGCGACGTGCTCGCCTGCGACAACCGCGCTCGGTGGTCCGGGCCGGCGCGCGGGCCCGACGTCCTCGCGGCGATCCGTCCCGGCAGTTGCGTCGAGCTCGCCGCGAACGAGATCGGGCAGAGCGGCGATCACTGGACGGTCGTCCAGTGACCGCTGCCATGTCCAGCGCGCGGATCAGTAGATGATCTGGGTGACCACCGCGCTCGTCGACGGCGCCGAGCCGGTCACCGCGGTCGAGCTCGTCGTCGAGAACGTCCGGCGGTAGCCGGTCGGCGCCGGACCGCCGGAGGTCAGCGGCAGCGGGCTCATGCGCCCGTTGCTCAGCGCGATCGGCAGGCCGGCCTGCGACAGGTCGGGACCGAACACCTGCGAGTAGAGCGTCACGCCCGAGAACAACGGCGACCAGGGGATGGGGAATCCGGCGGTCAATGCACCCGTCGCGCTGGCGGTGCCGATCGGCGCATTGACGGTACCCTCGCTGTGCAGGGCTGCGCAGAGGCCTGGAATCGTCAGGTTCGGGTCGAGGAAGCCGAGCAGCAGCGTCAGCGGAGCGCTGGCGGGAGCCCGGGTGGTGTTGAAGCTGAGGTTCAGGTTGACGGCGTCCGCGCTGAACGTGGTGGTCAGCGCCATCGCACCGTTCGGCGTGGTGCAACCGGTGCCGAGCGCGGTCGACGTCGCGCCGCTCGTCGTGGTCGCGGCGCTGACCCAGTCCAGCGAGTAGGTTCCGGTCACCCCATTGTCGACGGTCATCTCCCACAGGAGCGAGTCGACGCCGTCGTAGGAGAACGGCACGTCGAGGACGATCGGGACCACGAACGGGCCGGGCGGCGCCGGTGGTGCCATGCTGAGATCGGGCACGTTCGTCGGCTTGGTCGCGTACACCGTGGTCGGCGCCGCGAGCCAGTTGTTCGCGAACGTGCTCGTGAACGCGTTGATGTCGCACTTGCCCATCAGGACCGTCACGTCGACCGTACGGGCGACGGCCGTAGCGCCTGCGGTGCGGTCGCGCCGGAACGTCAACGACGAGATCGCGCCCATCGGCAGGCCGATGCGGTTGCTGTCGGCCTGCTGGACGCGGGCGCTCAGGTAGCTGAACGGGATGCCGGTGCTGCTGTTGCCCTCGACTCCGTCGTAGCCGATCGGCTGGACGTAGATGTTCTGGGCGGCAGCGAACGGGGTGAGCAGGAGAAGGAAGGAGAGTGCTCTCATGGTCGTGGGGATCTGCAGATCCGCGCACCGGATTGTCCTGAGCCGATCAATCGGCGTCGAGTGGACGGAGGCCGGGAGAATCGCCGTAGCAATTCGGTCCACCGGCTCACCGGCGCGCGATCGCGATCAGCGTCCGGTTCGCTCGGCGAGCGCGTCGACGCGCGTCATGCGTCGCCACTCGACACCGCTTCCGACGTTGGGATCGAATCCGGGATCCCCCGACAGCACGCAGTCACCCGCGGCGTTGACCCAGGCATCGCGGTAGCCCTGCGGCATCTCGACCTGCCGCTGCTGGAACGGGTCGCTCCAGGTTTCGATTCCGCCGAGCGCCTCGCTGAGCGCCCGGTGCTGCGCCGCCATCGATTCGTCGCGCGTCCGCTCGATGCCTTGTTGGATCTCCCACAACTGCTCCCGGTGCTCCTGGAGGGCCGCGGCCAGCCGGCGTGCATCGACGATGACCTGCCGGGCCCGGCGCACGAACAGATCGAAGCAGACACGCCAGCTCGCCTGCCACTCCGGCGTCATTTGGGCGCTCGCCGCGATCGAGTTCGTCGTCGGCGCGAGCGCGTCCACCGTGCCGCGCGGGCCGCGCACCGAGTAGCAGCGGGTGACGTGCCACACCCCGCTCGGTCCGCTCGCGAACAGCAGCGCGAACGTGACGTCTTCCTCCCAGCTCTGGCCGTCGTGCTCGAACTCGTAGCGCAGGCGCCAGCCGTGGCACTCCGCGCGCGCTCCCCAGTCGCGCAGCGCGAGCCCGGCGAGCGCCGGGAGCTCCCGGCCGCCGACCAGCCGGGCGTCGCGAAGGTGGGGGAGGGTCGACGGAATCCAGAACGACGCGACGAACGCTGCCGGGTCGCGGATCGGCTGACGCACGGTCATGCCCAGGTGGTTCTGGCCCTCGGCGAGCACTCCGTCGGGAGTCCAGGTGAACTGTCGGTACGGCAGGGACTGCATCGTCAGCCCGCTGCGTGGGTCACGGACCTGCCACATCGGATTGGCGAGCACCGACTGGTCCTGGAACCACTCGATGCCCCCGCGCAGCTCCCATTCCGCCGGCACGAGCAGGACCAGCGCCTCGCAGTCGTTCGTCATCGGATCCCGGATCGTCGCACGGCGCAGACGCAGCACGTTCGGCGACGCCGGGCTGGCGACGTGGCCCTGGTCCGTCTCCGCTCGTGCGTCCGTCGTCTGCTGCGGTGTGCCGCGCGAGCCTGGCGCGGGCTCCCCGCGGGCCAGTGCCCGGACCCTGGCGATGTTCGCCTCGATCTGCCGTCGAGCCTCGGCCGCCGCGCGGATGGAGGTCTCGTCGGCGCGCAGGTTGCGCAGGTTCTCCCGCGCAGTCTCGTCGCCTGCGTCGGCGGCGATCTGCATGAACGCGATTCCCTCGTGCAGCTCGTTCGCGTCGCGTGGTTCGTTGATCAGCATGGCGGCCAGCGCGAGCTGACCGGCGACATCCTCGAGCCAGGCGGCGCGGCGGAGGTAGCCGACGGCCTTGTCGCGGTCGGGTGCGAGCTGGTCGGCGACGCCGTCCCGGAACAGCACGCCGAGGTTGGTCAACGCCGGCGGGAAGTTGGCGTCGGCCGCGCGGCCGTACCAGGCCACCGCCCGCCGGCCGTCGACTGCGGTGCCGCGGCCACGGTGGTGCATCAGGCCAGCCATGTAGGCGGCCTCGGTCCGCCCGCCTTCGGCGAGGGTCGTGAACAGCCGCAGCGCGGCGGGGAAGTCCCCCGCGTCGTAGCGGGCGAAGGCCGTCTCGAGGGGATCCTGCACGGGTCTCGGTTCCTTGGCCTGGGGGTGCACCGGCCCGGCGAGCACGAGGCAGGCGCCGACCAGGGCAGCGGTCACGAATGGGAGGCGCGAGCTGGTCGCGCCGGCGTCGCGATGTGGAGTCGTCATGCGGACTCTCATTGCCCGGAGCGCGACGTTCCTGACAACTGGAGCCGAGTTCCCGAGCCGGGATGCCGTCGGACCGCCCGCTGCCACCGCGGAATTCCTGTCAGGACGGTTCGTGGGTGGGCAATGGCCGGCTGGAGCCACGCCATGTCCTCCGACCCACCCGACCATCGCGACCCGCTAGACTTCCCGCGTGGTCACGCCGCTGTCGACGCACGCGAGTCTGCTCGCCCGGGTTGCTGCCGGTTCCGATGCGCCTGCGTGGACGGAGTTCGCGGACCGCTACCGGGGGCTGATCCGCGGCTTCGCGCTGCGGCGAGGGCTGCAGGCGGCGGATGCCGAGGACTTCGTGCAGGACGTGTTCCTCGCGCTGAGTTCGGCGATGCGCGGCTTCGAGTACGACCCCGGCCGCGGCAGCTTCCGTGGCTTCCTGAAGACGATCGCCGCGCGCGCGCTGGGCAAGCGCTTCCGGGCCGGCCGGCCGGTCGCCGACCAGAGCGTCGCGGAGCACGCGCTGGGGAACGCGGCGTCGGACGCCGAGGAGGACGCGGACTGGGAGGTCGAGTGGCGCCAGTACCACCTGCGTGTCGCGATGCAGCGGGTCACGGCCGAGTTCCGGGCGACCGACCTGCAGGCATTCGAGCTCCTGACGCGGGGCGATCGCGATGCGCGCGCCGTCGCCGCGGAGCTCGGCATCAGCGTGGACTCCGCCTACCAGGCGAAGTCGCGCATCCTGAAGCGGCTGCGCGCGCTCGTCGCCGAGCAGGTCGCCGCGGAGGGATGAGCCGTGCGGTCCGGCGCCGGAGGGCCCCATGAACGAGTCGCGATCCTGGTTCGACGACGAGGCCGTCTTCGAGAGCGCGATTCGCGGTGTGCTCACCGCACCCCGCGGCGCTCCCGCGATCCCGGGCTACGCCGGTCTGCGCGAGCTCGCGCACGGCGGCCAGGGCGTCGTCTATGCGGCGACGCAGCTCTCGACCCGCCGGACGGTCGCCATCAAGGTGCTGCGCGACCTCGCGACGGAAGGATCCGGTGGGGGCGACCAGGGCCTGCGTCGCTTCGAGCGGGAGGTCGGGCTCGCCGCCTCGCTCCGGCATCCGAACGTGGTTGCCCTGCACGACAGCGGCACGCTCGCGGACGGGCGGCCGTATCTCGTGATGGAGCTGATCGACGGCCCGAGCATCGAGCACGCGCCCGCCGTGCTCGAGGCGCGCGAGCACGGGATGCTTCGCCCGTGGCTCGACGCACTGCTGCGCACGTTCGCTGCCGCCTGTGATGGGGTCGCCTATGCGCATCGCCGCGGTGTCGTGCACCGCGATCTGAAGCCGAGCAACATCCGCGTCGACCCCGACGGCGTGCCGAAGGTCCTGGACTTCGGGCTCGCGAAGGACCTGTCCGGAGCGGCCGAGCTCCCGAGCCTGACCATCGGCGGCACCGGCGCGACGTTCCTCGGCTCGTTGCCGTGGGCGAGCCCCGAGCAGGCGCTCGGGCGCAGCCGCGACATCGACGTGCGCAGCGATGTCTATGCGCTGGGCGTCGTGCTGTTCCAGCTGGTGTCGGGACGCTTCCCGTACGACGTGGAATCGGACCTTCGCACGGCGCTCGACTCCATCGTGCAGTCTCCGCCGTTGCGATTGCGGCGGCTGGTGCCCGCGGTCGATACCGATCTCGAGACGATCGTCCAGCTCTGTCTGCAGAAGGACCCCGACCGGCGTTATCAGTCGGCTGCCGACCTCGCGCGGGACCTACGGCACTATGTCGAGGGTCAGACGATCGAGGCCCGGCGCGACAGCGCATGGTACCTGCTGCGCGCGACGGCCCGGCGTCATCGCGGTGTGGTGGTCGCTGCGTTGCTGGTCGTGGCGTCGCTCGTCGTCGGGCTGCTCGCCGCGCTCGTCCAATGGCGGCGCGCGGAGGAGGGGCGGCAGGTCGCACTCGCCCAGGCGCGTCGGGCGGATGCGGCGATGACGTTCTTCGCGGATACGCTGGTCGCCGTCGATCCCGACCGCGACGGCGGCGACGTCCGCGTGCTCGACCTCGTCAAGCGTGCCGCACCCGATCTGAAGCACCGGTTCGACGACGACCCGGACACCCAACAGTACTTCTACACGAAGCTCGTCGAGCTCCTCCGCAACCTGGGCGCGACGCAGGACGCCGAGGGTCTCGCTGCCGAAGCGCTGGCGACCGCCCGTGAGCGGCTCGGCGAGGATCACCCGAGTACGGTGTTCTGCCACGCGAACCACGCGCTGCTGCTGCATCGGCTGGGGCGGAGCGCCGAGGCGGTCGCGGAGCTGGAGCCCGCCGCCGAGCTCGTGCGCGCGCGACCCGACCGCTACCGGTCCGCGGCGCGCCACGTGTTCGGCAATCTGGGCAGCGCGTTGCTCGCACTCAATCGCATCGACGACGCCGAGGCCGCGTTCCGCGACGCCGTCCGCTACGGCTCACCCCAGTCCGACCCCGCCGACGTGACTGCGGCGAACAACGAGACGCTCGCGGCGATCGCCGGCTATCGAGGTGACTACGCGGAGGCAGTCCGCCTCCTGCGCATCGCGATCCCGATCCGTGAGGAAGCGTTCGGCAGGGAGCATTCGTCGACGTTGCGCGCGCGCGGCAATCTCGCCTTCTACCTCGCCGAGTCCGGTGCCCTCGAGGAGGCGCTCGCGATCATGGACGACGATCTCGCGATCTGTCGCCGGCGCTTCGGCGATCGGGGCACGCAGACGTTGTCGGCGCTGAACAACCGTGGCAGCTACCGCGAGCGGCTCGGTCGTCTCGACGACGCTCAGCGCGACTACCAGGAGTGCCTGGAAGGTCGTCTCGAGGTGCTCGGCGAGGAGCACCCGCACACGCTGGTCACGATGGGGAACGTCGCCAGCCTCGCGATGCGCACGAAGGACTACGACATCGCGGAGCGCTGGCTGACCCGAGCGATCGAGATCGGGACGCGCATGCACGGCGACGCGCACCCGGATGTGCTGATCCAGCGCAACAACCTGGCGCACGTGCATGCGGCACACGGCGACCCGACGGCCGCGATCGCGGAGCTGCGCGCGGTCCTCGCTGCAGCGCGCGAGGGCATCGGCGAGGAGCACCTGCAGACGGCGATGTTCCGCGCGAGCCTGGGCCGCTACCTGCTCGGTGCGGGCGACCGCGAGGAGGCGATTCCGATGCTGGAGCACGCCCTCCGGGTAATGACGAAAGTGCTCGGGCCGGATTCGGAGGCCGCGCGCGGTGTGCGCGCGCTGCTCGATGCTCCGGCGGACGGCGGCGGTCGCTGAGCGCCGGGCCGCCGCAGTCACCGCACTGCGCGGAAGGACTCCAGCTCGACGCGCGGCGTCCAATGATCGTCGCGCACCGGCTCGCAGCGGCAGAGGTCCGTCGACAGGTACTTCTTGTTCGAATCGCAGAACACCGTCACGACGCACGGGTCGTCGTCGTCGTGCTCCGCGGCCACCTTGACGGCGCCGAGGAAATTGGCTCCCGACGAGATGCCGACCGCCAGGCCGAGTCGCCGGGCGAGACATTGCGCCATGCAGATGGCGTCGCCGTCGTCGACGTCGATCAGTGCGTCGAGGTGTGCCAGATCGAGGATCGCCGGCACGAACTCGTCGGAGATGCCCTGGATACGGTGGTGGCCGACCCGGTGGCCGACGCGCAGCGTGGGCGAGTTCGAGGGCTCGAGCGGATGCACGCGGCAGTCGGGCAGGACGGACCGCAGGTGGCGGCCGACGCCCATCACCGTGCCGCCGGTGCCCACGCCCGCGACGAACGCGTCCGGCCGCTTCCCGAACTGCTCGAGCTGGCGCACGATCTCCGGGCCGGTCGTCAGCTCGTGTGCCTCGATGTTGTCGGGGTTGTCGAACTGCCGGGGCAGGAACACGTGGTCGTGGCGCTCGCCCTCCTCGGCCGCCATCCGCACACCGCCGACGAAGCCGCCCTGCTCGCGGGAGACCGGCACGACCTCGGCGCCGAACGAGCGGATCAGCTCGGTCCGCTCCTTGCTCATCCAGTCCGGCATGTAGATCCGCACCGGGTGCCCGAGCGCGCGGCCGAGCGCCGCGAACGCGATGCCCGTGTTGCCGCTGCTGCACTCGACGATGGTGTCGCCGGCTCGCAGCTCCCCGCGCTGGTAGGCTCTGCGCAGGATGTGCGCCGCCATGCGGTCCTTGACCGAGCCCGTCATGTTCATGGACTCGTACTTCGCGTGCAGACACCGCGGCCGACCGTCGAGTCGGTAGCGGATCTCCAGCAGCGGGCTGGCGCCGACCAGGCTGTCGAGGCGGTCGACGGGCGTCGGCGAGGAGAGCGAGGCACTCGGAGCCATGGCCGCGCAACGGCGCGGTCCGCCCGGAATTGCGCCGCCCCCGCGGGCGGGGAGCCGGCCTGGGGAACGTCCCTGTGGCGGGCGCCGCGAACGCTGCGGACGATCGGTGTGACCCGCTCTGCTCGATCCCGGGGCTGTCACCATGACGTCTTCCCGTCGCACTCTCGCTCTCGCCGCGATGCTCGGTGTGGCGCTCGCTGGCGCCGCACGCGCGCAGCGGCCCGTCGATCCGGCCGCCCTCGAGCATTGGCGGAGCCTGCGCTTCGGCATGTTCGTCCACTGGGGGCCGGTCGCGCTGACCGGTCGCGAGATCGGTTGGTCGCGCGGCGCACCGACGCCGATCGACGAGTACGACCGACTCCACGAACGCTTCGATCCGGTCGAGTTCGATGCTGACGCGTGGGTCGCGGCGGCGCGGGACGCCGGGATGCGCTACGTCGTGCTCACGACGAAGCACCACGACGGCTTCTGCATGTGGCCCTCCGCGCAGACCGACTTCGACATCGCGAGCACGCCGTTCGGCCGCGACGTGGTCGGCGAGCTCGCCTCGGCGTGCCGCCGCGGCGGGCTCGAGTTCGGCACCTACTACTCGGTGCCCGACTGGCACCATCCGGACTACCCGAAGGGCAGTCCGCACGGCCGCACCGACAAGCCCGGCGCGCGCCCCGAGCGTTACGCCGACTACCTGCGCGCGCAGGTTCGCGAGCTGGTCGTGGGCTACGGGCCGCTGCTGACGATGTGGTTCGACATGCCGCGCGAGTTCGGGCCGGACGACGGCATACCGGTCGTCGACATGCTGCGCGAGCTGCAGCCGGACATCGTCGTGAACAACCGCGCGTACACGGGCGAGGGCCGGACCGGGGCGTTCCCGGGGCAGCGGGCGGTCGGCGACTACGACACGCCCGAGCAGCGGGTCGGCACGTTCCAGCGTGACCGGGCCTGGGAGACCTGCATGACGTTGTGTCGTCAATGGTCGTGGAAGCCGGACGACACGATGAAGTCGCTCGACGAGTGCGTCGGTGTCCTGGTGCGCACGATCGGCGGCGACGGCAACCTGCTGTTGAACGTCGGGCCGCTGCCCGACGGTCGGATCGAGCCGCGCCAGGTCGAGCGCCTCCGGGAGCTCGGCACCTGGGTCGCTCGCCATGCGGCGGGCATCTACGGGACCCGCGGCGGGCCGTTCCTGCCCGGCCGCTATGGCGCAACGACCTGTGCAGGGCCGCGCGTGTTCGTGTTCGTGCTCGATCCCACGACCGCGCAGCTCCGGCTGCCGGCACTGCCGGCGCGGGTGCTCGGCGCTGCTGACGTCGATGGCGGGTCGGTGGACTTCGAGGTCGGCGACGACAGTCTCCGGATCGCGCTACCGGACGCGTGTCGGACGCCTCCGGGCAGCTACGTGGTCCTGACGCTCGACACCGACGCGTTCGGGTTGACGCCGGTGCCGGTGCCCGCCGAGCCGTCGGGCTCGCTCGCCTTCGGGTGCGCCGCCCGGGCGTCGAACACGTTCCAGGGGCTCGAGCAGTTCGGTCCGCAGCGCGCGTTCGACGACGATCCCGACACGCGGTGGGCGACCGACGCGGGCACGAGCGCCGCCTGGCTCGCCGTCGACCTCGGTGCACCGCGCCGCGTCGCGCGCGTCGTGGTGGACGAGGCCGAGCCGTACGTGCGGATCCGCCGCTTCGAGCTCGAGGTCAGCGACGACGGCGCGGCGTGGCGCGCCGTCCACCGCGGTGACGGCGTGGGCCCGGCGCTGGTCATCGAGCTGGAGCCGGTGGTCGCCCGCCAGGTCCGGCTGCGCGTCCTCGAGGCGAGCGACGGCCCGACGATCCGCGAGCTGCAGGTGTTCGGAGTGCCTCCGACCGGAACGAGCGCGGCCCCGGAGGCGCCGTCGGGTCGGCGCTGAGCCCGGCCGCGGTCGACCGCGCGTCGGGTCGGGTGGGGGGCAGCGGACGCCCGGTGGGCGAGCCACGAATTCCTGAAACGTGGCGGGGGGCCGCGGCTCATGCGTGGCACACCCCAGCGCGTCCCGCGGGGTCGCTTCCCTCCCGATTCTCTCCACGCTCATGCACGCAGCGATCCGCTCTGCGCTGGCCGGCGCAGCCCTCGCGCTCGCCCTCCCGGCGCAGTCCCCCACGCTCCTCTCCGACATCAACTCGGTGCCGCGCGGCAACTTCGGCTCGGATCCGAACGAGTGGCTGCGGTTCGGCAGCCTGACGCTGTTCCGCGCCACCGACGACGCCCACGGCAGCGAGCTGTTCGTGACCGACGGCACGCAGGCCGGCACCGGCCTGCTGAAGGACATCGTGCCCGGCGCCGACAGCTCGTCGCCGAACGGCATGGCCGAGTTCAACGGCCGCGTCTACTTCATCGCGCGCGACCGCACGCACGGCACCGAGCTGTTCGTGACGGACGGCACGGCCGCGGGCACCGGCCTGTTCCTCGACATCCAGCCGGGCTTCGCGTCGTCGCAGCCGCGCGAGCTGGTCGTCAACAACGGCGTCCTCTACTTCAATGCGGACGACGGCGTGAACGGCCGCGAGCTGTGGCGTTCGGACGGCACGGTCGCCGGCACCTACATGGTGGTCGACATCAACCCGGCGGGCGACGGGCTGTCGGGCACCGGGGGCTGGGCGGTGCTCAACGGGGCGCTGTTCTTCCCGGCGACCGGCACGAACGGCACCGAGCTGTGGCGCTCGTACGGAACGGCGGGCAGCACGGTCGAGGTCGCGGACATCAACCCGGGCGCGGCGAGCTCGTCGCCGAACGCGTTCCTCGCCACCGGCAACCAGCTGTTCTTCCGGGCCGACGACGGTGCGACGGGCGTCGAGCCGTGGGTGACCGACGGCATCAACACGACCCAGATCCGCGACATCCGGCCGGGCACCAGCGCGTCGTTCGCCCTCCGCTTCACGGCCTGGAACGGCCTCGTGTACTTCACGGCCAACGACGGCACGAGCGGTACCGAGCTGTGGGTGACCGACGGCACGTCGAACAACACGGCCCTGGTGGCCGACATCAACCCGGGCTCGGCGAGCGCCTCGCCGAGCGAGCTGTTCGCCGGCACGACGCGCCTCTACTTCACGGCCAACGACGGCGCGACCGGAGTCGAGCTATGGGAGACCGACGGCACGCAGGCCGGGACGCAGCTGGTCGTCGACATCCGCTCCGGGAGCGCGTCGTCGAGCCCGGCGAAGTTCACGCCGGTCGGCAATGGCTGGGTCTTCGCCGTCAATGACGGCACGACCGGCACCGAGCTCTGGTACACCGACGGCACCGCCGCCAACACGGCCCTGCTGCTCGATATCGATCCGGGCAGCGGGAGCTCGTCGCCGACGGAGTTCTACCGGGCCGGCCCGTTCGCGGTCTACTTCCGCGCGCGCGATCCGAACCTGCTGACGGAGCCGTGGATCACTGATGGCACCGCGGCCGGCACGATGATGCTCGCCGATCTCATGCACCCCTTGCCGGGCGCGACGAACTCGTCCTCACCGTACTCGTTCCTCGATGGGCTCGACGGGCGGATGTATTTCGCCGCGAGCGACGGCGTCAACGGCACCGAGCTGTGGGTCACCGGCGGCACCACCGCCAACACCTCGATGGTCCTGGACGTCAATCCGGGCAGCGCGAGCAGCTCGCCGAACGAGCTCACCCTGATGGGTGGCCGCGTGTTCTTCCGCGCCGCTGACGCCGCGACCGGCACGGAGCTGTGGGTCACGAACGGTACGTCCGCCGGCACCACGCTCGTCGCCGACATTCGGCCGGGCACGACCGGCTCGACGCCGACCAACCTGTTCGCGTCCGGCACGACGCTCTACTTCCGCGCCAACGACGGCACCACCGGCGTCGAGCTCTGGAAGTCCGACGGCACGGCCGCGGGCACCGTTCTCGTGGCGGACATCCGCACCGGCACCGGCAGCTCGTCGCCGGCCGAGTTCGTGTCGCTGAACGGCCGCGTGTTCTTCGTCGCCGACGACGGCGTCAATGGCAACGAGATCTGGACGACGAACGGCAGCGCAGCCGGCACGACGCGGGTCACCGACATCAACCCGGGCGCCGGCCGCTCGAATCCGACCGGCCTCACGGTGTTCCGGAACCGGATCTACTTCCGCGCCGACGACGGCACGAACGGCACCGAGCTGTGGTCGACCGACGGCACGGTGCTCGGCACCGCGATGGTCAAGGACATCAACGCGGGCGCCGGCAGCAATCCGAGCGAGCTGGTCGTCCACGCCGGCCGCCTCTACTTCGTGGCCGACGACGGCGTGAGCGGCGCCGAGCTGTGGTCGACGGACGGCACCACGTCCGGCACGACGCAGGTCGTCGACCTCTGGCCGGGCGTCGACGGTGGCCGGCCGAGCAACCTCGCCTCGACGCCGGTCGGCCTGCTGTTCGGTGCCAACGACGGCAGCCATGGCGTGGAGCCGTGGGTGTCGAACGGAACGGCGGCGGGCACGACGATGCTCGGCGACCTGCGCACCGGACCCGAGAGCTCGAATCCCTATCGCTGGTTCGTGATCGGCGACGACCGGGTGGTGTTCCGCGCCGAGGACATCGTGCACGGCGACGAGATGTTCGAGACCGACGGCACTGCCGCCGGCACCGGCCTGTCGTACGACTTCGACCCGGCGAGCGGCGGCTCCGCGATCTTCCACCAGGTCGTCTCCCACGGCCGCTTCTTCGTGACCGCCGACGACGGCGTGCACGGGACCGAGGTCTGGGTCATGGACATCGGCGCGTTCAGCAAGCCGGTCGGCCAGGGCACCGGCGGGACGCTGGTTCCGGCGCTGACCGCGACGGCGCCGGTCCTCGGCGGCAGCATCGTGTTCAGCGGCTCGAATGCCGAGCCGGGCACGAGCGCGTTCCTGCTGTTCGGCCTCGCGCTGCGCGAGTACCCGGCCATCGGGCACCTGTTCTACGTCAGCGCGTTCAGCGTCGTCCCGGCCGCGACGCCGACGGTCAATGGCACCTGGACGCAGTCGCTGCCGGTGCCCAACCTGCCGGCGCTCGTCGACTTGACGGTCGCGTTCCAGGCGATCGTCGGCCCGACGGCAGGCCCGCTCGGCGCGAGCACGACGAACGGCGTCTACGCGACGTTCGGTAACTGACCCCCACCCGCGCCGCGCGATCCGCGCGGCGCGGGGACCCGCCCGCGTGCGTCCTGGTCGCGCGGATGCGATGCTGAGCGGCATGAAGGTCTACATCAGCGTCGACATCGAGGGCGTGACCGGCATCACGGCCTGGGAGGAAGCGCGCCGGGAGCACGCGGACTACCCGCCGTTCCGGGACCGGATGGCCGCCGAGGCCCGCGCGGCCTGCGAGGGCGCGCTCGCGGCCGGCGCCGTGGAGCTGGTGGTGAAGGACGCCCACGCGACGGGGCGCAACCTGCTGCCCGACGACCTGCCGGCGCCGGCGCGGCTGCTGCGCGGCTGGAGCGGCCACCCGCTGGCCATGCTGCAGGAGCTCGACGACAGCTTCGACGCGGTCGTGCTGGTCGGCTGGCACGACGCGGCGGCCAACGGCGGCAATCCGCTGGCGCACACGCTGTCGTCGCAGACCTTCCGCGAGGTGCGGGTCGACGGCGTGCGGGCGTCCGAGTTCCGATTGCACGCGCTGGCCGCTGCGGCGCTCGGCGTGCCGGTCGTGTTCGTGTCCGGCGATGCGGCATTGTGCGCCGATGCGCGCGCGTTCGCGCCCGGCATCTGCACGGTCGCGACGACCACGGGTATCGGCGCGTCGACGCTGTCCGAGCATCCCGAGCGCGTGCTGGCCGGAATCCGCGACGGCGTCCGCGAGTCGCTCCAGGTCGAGCCGACCGCGTGTCTCGTCACACCGCCGAGCGCGCCGCTGCTCGAGGTGAGCTACAAGGACCAGACGCTCGCCTACCGGAAGTCGTGGTATCCCGGTGCGGAGCTGGCCGACCCGACCACGGTCCGGCTGCGTGCCGCGTCGATGTTCGAGGTGATGCGCTTCTTGCGGTTCGCCACCTGAGCGCACCGGCGGGACGGATCCGCGGCGTCAGCGATCGTCGCCGTGGGTATCGAACCCGAAGCCCGACAGCCGGACCACGGCCTCGCCCGGCGCGCGGATCTCGGCGAACAACCCGAGCCGACCCCCGATCGGCACGTCGCCGCCCTCGTAGACGACCTCCGGTCCGTCGGGCAGCGTGACCGCGGCGCGGATCCTCGTCGCCGTGATGTCGAGCTCCAATGGCAGGACGTCGAGGCTCTCGCCCGGCGCGAGGCGGGGCGTCGCGGTCACGCGGCCCAATTGGCGGAAGGTCGCGCCGCGGCATTCCGCGACGGTGACGGTCACCCGCTCGTCGACGCGGTTCACGATCGCGATGGTGAACGCGTTCTCGCCGCGCACGCCGAACGCCAGCCCACCGGCGACCTGGCCGTCCGCCGCCGGACCGAGCGCGACCTGCAGGCGGGCGGTCGCCGGCAGCGCGGGATCGACGCGGCCGATCAGCAGGGCGAATTCGCGGTCGAGCCGCGGGGACGTCGCCCCCTGCCGATCCACGATCCACCCGGGAGGTCCGAAGTGCTGGTCGGCGCCGCGGAACCACTCGTTGAGCAGCCGATTGTCGAGAGCGCTGGCGGCGAGCTCCGCCTCCCTGCGAGCCGCGGCGACCGCGTCGATCGCCGGCTGCAGCGCACGCCGTTCCGCGTCCGTCGCCGACTCGTCGTGGGCCGCGGCGCGATCGAGCAGGCGTGCCGCCGCCAGCGGGAGCCCGGCCTCGCGGTAGCGCGCCGCCAAATCCACCAGCGAACCGGCGAGCCCGCGCATCGTTCGTGCGGCCGCCGCGTGCACGGGATCGACGCGATCGAGCGCCGCATCGCACTCGGCCCGCAGCAGGTCGCGAGACGCGCGCTCCGGGATCCGCGCGAAAATCGTCCGCCGGAGCGCCTCGATCTGCCGCAGCGCTCCCTCCCGGTCGGCGTCGGCCGCCTCGGCCCCCGCGGTCGCCGCGGCGAGCTCCGCGCGCCACGCCGCGACGGCAGCCGCATCCGCGGACGCCGCCTGCTCGGCGGCGGCCGACTGCAGCACGCGCGGGGTCGGCGGCCCGATCGTCAGTCTCCGGAACCCCACCGGCTCGCGGTTCGGCGTGTTCCCGGACACGTAGAGCCCGACGCTCCCGTGTGGCACCGTCGGGCACTCCCAGCGGCCCACCGGCCGCCCCGCGAACTCGAGCGTCACGATGCGTCCGTCGACGACCGCGCCGATCCGCTCCCAATCGCTCCGCGTCGCGCCGCTCGAAGGCACCTCCGCCGACGTCAGTGCTTGCAGCACCCCGCCCTGCCCCGCGAACCGATACAGATCGACCGACACCCAGCCGACCCGCCCGTTCACGGTCGCATTGTGCGTCAGCTGCAGCAGGTAGTAGTCCTCGACGTCCCGCACCCCGAACATCAGCGCCGCGCTCCCCGGCACGTCGCCGATCAGGATCTCCACCTCGATCCGCTCGTCGCCGTGCTCCGGCGAAGCCCCGATCGCCAGCGCCGACTCGCCATCCTCGATCCGCGGCGAGCGCACCTCGCTCGCCCCCAGGCTCCACCCCGCCGACACGTAGCGCGTCGTCAGCCGTGGCAGCACCGCGCCCGGCAGCAGCTCCGGCAGCAGCTCCGCCCCGCCCCCTCCGGTCGTGGCGGCAATCCGTGCCCCCGCCGCCCCGCGTCGCTCGCCTGCCCCTGCGGCCACCCTCGCGGCTGCCGTCACGGCCTCCGCCGCCTTGCGCTCCGCGTACGGCAATGCCTTCTGCACGCTCTCCGGATCGAGTCGCCCCGCCTCGCGCAGGAGGTCCAGCGCCCGCCGCCACATCCGCCGCCGTTGATACAGCCGTGCCAGCTCGGTCAGCTCGGCCGCCGCCGCCACGTCCCGCTCCCGCCGGGCGGTCGCCAGCGGATCGACGAGCCCTCGCAGTTCGGCAATGGCTCTTTCCTGCGCCGCCTCCCGCTCCCCCGCCGCGCGCTCACCGAGCAGCGCCTCGGCGTCCCACAGCGCCAGCACCGCCGCATCCCGCTCCCCCCGCGCCAGCGCGTCCCGACTAGCGTCCGCCAGAGCCACCAATGCCGGCCGATCCTGCGCCCACACCGGAGCTCCGGCCCCCAGCTGCACCCCTGCGATCGCCAGCCCGAGCCAACCCGTTCGAAGACAGCTACCCATGCGACAAGTCCGCGGACGGCCGCGCACAGTCGACCCATCACGCCCCCGAGTCAACGCCGTCGCCCCGCACCGAGCCGAGCCATGCGTTCCCCGACTCAGCCCAACGCCGCCCAGCGCCCCCCGCCAGCTACCTCGTTCCGCCCTTGACCCGGTCCCCTCACGTCCTGACACTCAACCCACCGGTCGGCGTCCGCCCCGGTCCTCGAGCGCCCGTAGCTCAGCCGGATAGAGCACCGGTTTCCTAAACCGGGGGTCGTGGGTTCGAATCCCGCCGGGCGTGTCTCCATAAGTCCTCTGGGAGAGCGGGCTTAGGGATGACTATGGGATGGAACGGGAGCGCTTCCGGAAGCCGTGGTCGCAGGTCTTGACTCAGGTAGCTGCGACACCGGTGGCCTGGTCTCTACCCACGCCCCCGCAGGAGTGGTCGTGGTCCGAACAGGGCGACTCGCCCTCAGGGAAGACGTGGAGACAGAAGCCGAGGTGCGTGACGGTTCCGAGCACTACGATCCGGTCCGGCTGCGTCGGATCTGGCGCAGGAGGAGACCCCATGCTCGTGACTCGTCTGCTGGTCGTCCTATCCCTCGCCCTCGCCACGTCGGCCGTGGGCCAGTCGTACACCTGGGTGCGGAACGCCACCAATGACCGAGAGTACGCGCTGACCGCACCCATGAGCTGGACTGCCGCCGAGGCAGAAGCGGTCCAGGTCGGTGGCCACCTCGCGACGGTACGATCCGCCTCCGAGCAGACGTGGCTAGAGACGACGTTCGGGACGTCCGAGAACCTCTGGATCGGACTCAACGATGCTGCGACCGAGGGTGTGTTCGAGTGGGCGAGCGGGGAGACGGGAGCCTTTCGCAACTGGTGCCCTGGTGAGCCGAACAGTGGGGCCGGAGGCGGAGAGGACGAGGACTTCGTGCACATCTCGGCATTTCCTGGGTGGTGCGTAGGCCCGTGGAACGATGCGGGAAGGGGCCGTGTGTATCGCGGGATCATGGAGCGTGCGGCCTCATGGTCTCCGCTGATCATGGATTCCGTGACTGCCGTCCTCGGAGCCAGCGACCACGGCGCCTGGGTAGTCAAAGACGGCCGAATTCAGGTCTTCGATGGATGGCGCATCGTTCGAGACTCAGGGACCACGCCTGAGCAGTGGACCACGCGGTACATCAGCGACGCGGGCACAGAGCTGTTTCTGCAGAGCAATAGCGAGTCCTGCCGCTTGGCAGATGACGGGCGCATGGTCCTCGCACAGAATCCGTTCTTGGGTGTCCATTCGCTTGATGGTGAAGCGCCTATGCTTCAGCGAGGTGGTGTGACGTGGCCGGGCCCTTATGGACCAGGATCGGATGTTCTCGGAGCCTATGATTTGGCATCGCTGCGTCCGGACGGAACGTGGAATAGGTGGAGGCGAGAGTTCCGGGCATCGTGGCTACAAAACGTCTTTATGTCTGTTCAGCAAGAGATCAGCGGCCCAGGCTTTCACATGGTGATCATGAACTATGTCAGCGCAAAGGCGTACTGCGTTGACTTGGTTTCTGGGGCAGATCTGCTAGGCTGTGCTGATGGCAATTGCCCGTTTGGATTCCGCGCCCTATCCTCCGGCGGCTACATGTATTGGTACATCAACCATCGGATGGGGTGCGCCGGTTACGAGGGATTCCTGAATGGTGGCCAGCATATTGAAACATTATGTTGGCCCTGCATGTGGCGGTATCAATGTGGAATGACGCAGAATAGCGCGCATCAGGAAGTCATTCTTGACGGCGACTCCTATGAGTTTGTGCTTCGCAGCGAATCTGGTGTGGGAGTCAACTGGGAAAGTGAGCAGGCGGAGCCATTTCTTGCCAAAAGACAGGTCTTGATATTCGGAACGCAAGGCCAGGGCATATATGCAAACGGCATCTGGAACGCCGTCCCGTTCGTTCCCGCAGACTATGTTGGCTCGGTCGGCTCGTACGAAGTGTGGGCGTATTCTGACGCCGGTTCGTATTCGATTGCGGTGACCGAGGGCGGTGCGACCTACGCTGTCGTTGCCCAGGGGCTGCGGGATCGGCCGTCAAAGGTGGTCCCGTTCGGAGGTGGCTTTCTGTTTGTTGGGAATGACGGCGCACACGGCTCGGAGGTGCAGTACTGTGATTTGTCCGCCGGAACATGCAGCGTCGCTCTCGATATTGTTCCGGGAACGCAGTCGTCCTATCCACGCGATCTCTCATCCATGGGTGGGGTAGCTGTATTCGTGGCGGATGATGGACGTGGCCCGGCGCTCTATTGTTTGCGACCGCCCGCCTACGTCAGCTATCGACTGTCGTGCGATGGATCGCGCGGCGCGCCACACCTGTCAGCAGATGACGTCCCGCGACTCGGTAGGCTGTTCACCCTTCGTGTAAATGGGCTTTCTCCAAATACCGCCGGATTCCTGTTTTTTGCGCTTGATGACGCAAGATGGTTCGGGTATTCTCTGCCTTTCGAATTAGGAATTGTCGGCGCTGCGGGGTGCTGGGTCAATGTCGACATAGATCCCGAATCAGGATCAACGGAGTTTGCGCTCCTCAGCGACTCCAGTGGCCGGGTGACGCTTTCCATTCCGGTGCCCAACGTCTCGGAGTTGCTTGGGTTTCGATTCTACAACCAGTACGTGAGCCTGGATGCTCCTCCCAGTCGTTCTCTGGGAATTACCACTACCAACGCGGGACGAGGCGTGGTGGGGCTCTGAGCCTCCTGGCCCGCGGATGTTCGTGCCGCACGAGAATCCTCAAGCGCATTGTTTGCGATGAGATGGCGAGGCTCTGCCGGCCGCGACGACAGGAGCGACGAGGCGCCGGCCGTCGGTGGTGATGCAGTAGCGCTGGATGCCCTCGATCTTCTCGAGGACGGCATGACCACGAAGTAGGCGTGGGAGTCGGACGATGCGGGCACGTATGCGTTTGAGGTGTTCGTGCTGGATGACCCGAGGGAACCGCGGGCCGCATCCTCAGACTGGTGGCCGATGCCATCGAGCGTTCGACGGCGAAGATCGCAATTGCGCTGGGAGTGACGTGCCGCACAGCCCGGACCCACCGCGGGCGACTTGCCGAGTCCGGGCCTGTCTTCCAGGTTGGCCAAGGTCCGGCGGATCCGACCAAGGTGAACCGCGCGGCGTTGACCTGAGGCTCTGCCGTCGGGCACCGGGGCGTCGAGTCGCGACTTGCGGCGGGCCAAGGGCCGTGGGTTCGAATCCCGCCGGGCTTGTCCCTCTAAGGCCTTTAGGCGAGCGGGCTTAAGGATGGCCCGGCGTTCGGCCTGGGGTGGTCTCCGGGCCGATTGTTGTCGATTTTGTTGCTCGCTTCTCCACAGAGGCTGCGGGGCGAGGCACCTGGAGATCACCTCTCCTGCCCTTGGGGCAGATGGACGAGTTGTCGTCCGAGGAGGGCAGCTCGGTCTCAGGGAAGATACTGAGGCAGGGGTAGGAGAGCCGATCAACGCGACTTGTGGTCAGAACCAACGACGTCTGCAAGGAGCAGTAGCCGGTAGATTGTCGCCAACAAGACGGCCGAGTAGAGTCCACCTGTCCTTCGTTCGGGAGAAGCCCCATGGCAGCGCGCTCGTTCTTCCTCGCCCTCATCGCGTCCGCGGTCCCTCTCCTCGCTCAGTCTTCGTGGGACTTCGAGCACAGCTTTCGCACCGTGTTCGATCAGCACGCGGACGACTACCTGGTCCACACAGCGAACGTGCAAAAGGTCCAGGAGAACTCCCTGATTAGCTTCTGGACTCCCGTCGCCACGGGAAGCCAGGCCGTGGTGCGATATCGTTTCGCGTTTCCAGGCGACACCACGGCTGTCAACCTGCTGGCGAAGTGCTCGGTGTGGAACTACACCCTGGGTGTCGGTGAGGCCTCGATATGGGGTTCCATTGACGGGCAGAGTTGGGCGCTCCTGCTCGACATCCCAACTCCCGTGGGCCGGATCGATGGGGGCGGTACCTACGATGGCCCCCTTCCGGCCTCGCTCACCGGAGCACGGGAGATCTGGATCGAGTGTCGCATGCTGCGCAGGAGTGGCACCTACCCGTACGGAGGAGCGCAGTTCTGTCGAATGGATGTGTCGAGCGGACTCCAGGAGATCTTCGCGCTTCGCGCCCAGTATCAGCGGCCGCTCGCTAGCTACACGAGCTACCGACAATCATGCCGGAGCTCCGTGGGAGCGACTCAACTGAACGCAACCTTGCCGATCGCCGGTCAGGTTTGGACTCTGAGCGTGACGGGCCTGAAGCCGAACACGGTCGGCTACGTCTTCTTCGGGCTGCGAGACGACTACCTGGGACTGATCCCACTGCCCCTCGAATTGGGATTGATCGGTGCGCCGGGGTGCTACATCAACGTCAACACGGATCCGGGGACGCAGGCAGTGGATCAGCTCCTGCCTTCCAATGGGCAGGGCGTCGCAACGGCCCAGATTGGCCTGCCGACAGATCCTGCCGTGATCGGCTTCACGTTCTACAACCAATACGTGAGCCTGGATGCTCCTCCCGGTCGTTCTCTGGGAATTACCACTACCAACGCGGGACGAGGCGTGGTGGGGCTCTGAGCCTCCTGGCCCGCGGATGTTCGTGCCGCACAAGAATCCTCTAGGAGCCTGGGCCACGGAAGGCCAGCGCGCCGCGCGCCAAGGCGTGCGGTCGCGCGGAAGGCATCGCGGGAACTCGGAGGCCGCAAGCCCGGCGGGGAGGTCACGGTCGAGAGCGGTCGGTCACGGAGCGCACGTCGGTCCCTCGGCGGGCGTCGCGACGAAGCGAGACCCCGGAGACGCCGCTCACGCGGGAGTCATACCCTTCATCCTGCGCAGGTTGAGCGCGAGCACCACGAGATTCAGCTCCGCAGCGACCTTCGAAAGGCCACGTAGGCTGAATCCCCTGGAGCCGAGGATGCTCTTCAGCCACCCGAACGGTGGCTCGGCGACGTGCTTGCGTTGTCGGTATCGCTCGCGACCCTCCTCGGTGCGGAGCTTCTCGCGCAAGCGTTGCTTTGCCTCGCTCTGCTTTCCTCGTTCGCGCGCATCCTTGCCCTCGCGCCCGAGTGCGATGTAGGCGTCGATGCCGTCTCCTGCTTTCGTCACGGTTGGATCGTCACGCGCAGGGCGTTGCTTGAGGTTCGGTGGCTGATGCTCGAATACGGGTCGGCCCACAAGACGAGGCCCTGAAGGAAGAATTGGTTGCCGACCAGCGCCTGAAACGCTGGGATGGCCATGTCGAAGCCGCCTCTGCCCCAGGCGTCAAGCGCGATTGGAATCGCGTCGACGATGTCGATGTATAGGCGACAGTTCTCGCCCCATCCGAACGGCTCGAGGCTCAATGGAAGTGGTAATGTACCGTAAGCTTGGCAATCCAGGCCTAGAACGATGATCCCGTCTGATATCGACGGAAGCCAAGCGTTGAGGTCGAGTTCGAACTCTGTCTGATGGCCGAGAGCCGGCCGGCCCGAGACGTGGACCAGTGTACACAGCCCATTGGCATATGCGATACTGCATCCGATTCCTAGTGATTCCACGGCATCGGGTGCCGCTGTACGCTCCACAATGCCTCTGTACTGATCCAAGGGATCCTGGTCGTTCCAACCACCTAGGCAGAATCCAGGGTAGTTCGCCATGTGAACGGCGGTCTCATTCGGGCTTGCATGGTTCGGTTCGCCGGGACACCAGTTCGTGAACTGGAAGGGCTCACCGGAGACCCATTCGAACACCCCATTGCGGTCGTGATCCTCGAGGCCAATCCAGAGATCCAAGGGGCCGAAGGTTGCCCAAAGCCAGTCGCTTTCCGCCTGGTCGCCAACCGCCACGAGGTGTCCGCCCCAATTCCGGGCCTGGTGTTTGGCGTCGAACCAGGTGAGAGGGTCGGTCAAGCGGTAGTAGTTGCCGTTTGTAGGGCTTCGACGCCAGTCAAGCTCGGTGCGATCGAGCATGAACAAATGTGTGCCTTGACCATCGTCCGCGACAACGGCCGCGCGATCTCCGATCACGTGCAGCTGCCGCGGCTGAGAGCCCAGCGCCCCACGGAAGGTGTCTGCGACCATCCAGGTGTTGCGTTGCGTGCCCGTTGACGCGGTTGGTTGCATTGAATCTGGCACGGAAGCCTGACGTTCTGGTGTTCCGTTCCGAGCGCCCCCCAGGGGATCACGGAACGGAACGGTCGTAGGGCCGTGGCGAGCCACGACTGGGGCGCTGCCCCAGGCCCCGAGGTTTTCGAGGCATGGCTCCGGTGTCTGATGGTGGATCAGGGTGGATGAAAGGAAGGGGCCCCTGACAGCCTGGGCTGCCAGAGGCCCCCTGATGCACCATCAGCGCACCGTCGACCCGGCTATCCCTTGGCAGGTTGCTCCTCAGCAGAGCCTGCCTCCGTTTCGCCGGGCAAGTCTCGTGGTATGTCCTCAGCTCACGGCATGAGTCGTCCAGCCGCGCTCGGTCCGCGACACGCGACGGGTGTGCTCGAGCTGGCTGAGCACGATGCCGAGGCGTTGGTTGTTGATGCCCAGACGCGCGCGTAGCGCCGTGCGTGTCATGGGGCCGTCGGCAGCGACGAGCAGGGCCAGGACCTGTTCTTCGAGAGGCCGGGTCTGCGGCGGCGCCGCAGCGGTGTCGGCGCGCACGCGAAGATGTGTGGCGTTGCCAGCGGCATCGGCGACCAGGTCGAGGATCAGCGGCTCGGGAGATCTGGCCGCGCGGTGTTCGATGGTCAGGACGATGTGGTTGCCGTGGCGGGCGAGGTAGGCATTGCAGTCGCCGATCGCGTGCAGATCGCTGCTGCCGCGCAGCGCCGGCCGGGCTGCGAGCGCTGCTTCTTGCTGGCGTGGTGGACGAGCACCACGGCGGCGTCGAAGCGGCGCTGGAGGTCGCGGATGTAGCCGAGCAGTCGGAGATCTCCGCGGCGCTGTTCTCGTCGAGGCGGTGCAGCCGCACGAGCGGATCGAGGAGCAGGAGCCGGGGTCGGAGCCGTTCGACGGCTTCGGCGAGCCGCTCCTGATCGCTGCGCAGGTCGAGCCGCAGGACCGGTGCGGTGATGACGTGGAGATCGAGCGCCGAGATGTCGATGCCGCGGTGGCGGCACAGCGCGTCGATGCGCGAGCGGACGCAGGGCAGGCCGTCACTCGGCCAGGTAGATGAGGCCGGACCGCGGGTGCTGGTCTCGAAATGACCGAGCGCTCTGGTGCCGGTTGCGACGCTGACCGCGAGGTCGAGGCCGAACCATGTCTTGCAGCACTTGGGCGCCCCGCCGATCAGGCCGATGGCGGCGCGGGCCCGAGTCCTTCGATGAGCCAGCGCTGCTCGGCTGGCTCGGACTCGAGACAGGCGGCACGGACGACCGGAAGCGGGGGCGAGATCACGGCCACAGCAGCTTCCGTGCTTGGACGACGTGCATTGCCTGGCACACGTCGTGGTCCTGGTCGTGCGCGATCTCGAGCGTCTTGCGGGCGAGTTCGTCGGTGGCGCGCAGGTTGCCTCGGCCGATCTCGAAGAGTGCGTCGATGCCGCCGGCGTCGAACGGTACCTCGACCGCGCCGGCGATCGTGCAGCGGTGTTCGATGTAGCGGTCGGTCTCTTCGCGGGAGAGCCCGCGCAAGGTCGCGCAGTGCGACAGCCGCCGGGTGACGTCCTCGAGCTCGTCGCGTCGCAGCATGTCGCGCAGCGGCGCGGCTGGCCGGCGAGGACCACGCTGAGGACGAGGCGGCTGTCCATGTCGAAGTTGGTCAGCAGTCGGATCATCGCGAGCGTCTCGACGCGGAGGTCGTGTGCCTCGTCGAGGATGAGCACGGGCCGCAGACCAGCCGAGTCGACATCCTCGACGAAGCGGCCCTGGAGGTTGCGCACGAGGCTCGGGAAGGAGCCGGCCGGCGCTACGCCGGCGGCGTAGGCGATCTCGCGGCACATGTCGCGCTTGGACAGGCCGGTGACCTTGACGTAGTGCGTCGAGTAGCGCGCCTCGACGTCGCCGCTCGCCGTGCGCGCCCGCGGTGCTCGCGCATTGGCAGCCGTGTCGACCACGCGCAGCTCGACGAGCCGGCCGTCGTGCATGGCGCAGATGGCGCCGTCGAGCAGTCGGCGGCGCAGGAGCACCCTCTCCTCGGCGTGGCCGCGCGGCATCTCGTAGCCGAGCCCGTCGACCTGGACGATGTTGTCCTTCGACACCAGGCGCTCGAAGCAGATCTCGAACTTGCGGCGCAGCACCACCGTATCGTCGGGAGCCGCAACGGACGCGGATCGCCATGGAACCGCTGCCAGGGCGTGTCTCCGCCGAGGCTCTCGTGCGGCTGGTGCGCGTAGCGCTGCTCGGTGTAGTGACGCAGGCGCAGCTCGAGCGCATCGCACGACGGATCGACGTCGGGGCGTCCGTCGAGCGCGCGCAGCACGTCGGCCTTGGCGGTGCGATTGAACCGCTCGATCTTGCCGCGGCCCTCCGATGCCGAGCTGGGCGAACACCGCGGCCGTGCCGGTGCTGATGAACCCCGGTCCACGATCGAGGTAGGCAGCACCCATGTAGCCGTGCTTGACGATGCACTCATGCAGACCACGCAGGAACAGCAACTCCGACTCGGACGTGCCGACCACGGTGTGCAGCGGATAGCGCGTGGCGTCGTCGAGGAAGAACAGCGCGACGCGCTTCGCACGATGCTCGCCGGCGCGGAAGTGCTTGCCATCGCAGAGCACCATCTCCATGCGATGCGCATAGGCGAAGCGCCGCGCATCGCGATGCCTGGCCTGCTTGCCCCGCCTGGTCGGCAGCCCCAGCCGCTTGCACGTCCGGTAGACGGTGGCGCGGTGCACGCGCTCGCCGGGTCGGATGATGCCGCGCTCCCTCGCGCGGCGGATCAGCTCGGGCATCGATGCCTGCTCACCGGCGCCCTGCTCGCCGCGCAGGAAGTCGATCATCTCGGCGGAGAGCGTCCACGGCGCAACGGCGCGCTGCCTGGGCTCGAGTCCGGCAATGCCATGTCCGGCGTGCGCGGCGAGCCAGCGCTGCAGCGTTCGCTCGGAGATCTCGCGGAACGAGCCATCGAAGCAGGTGTGCAGGCGGCTGGCTGCAGCGCGGACGACATCCGCTCGCTGCTCGCCGCCGGCGATCCTGGCCAGGACCTCGGACACGATCACGAAGCGGAACAGCGCTTCGCTCGACGGTGGGGTGGGGTCGGTCATGTGGCGCGGCACGGTAGGAACCGGGTCCGTCGCGGCGCAGGTCCCGAAGTCGTGGAAGACGCGACTTCGGATCGGACCTCACCCACCCGGCGGCGTTCCACCGCGCCGGAACGGCGAGCGCTCGACGACCTGCCGCCCCGGATCCCAGCACCACGGCTCGCCCCAGCGCCCGATCAGGTGACCGCTGACCAGCAGTTGCACCGCGCGGCGCGCACCGCCGCGTAGCCGCCGCAGGACCTCGCACACCGCTCGACCGACGGCGCGGTAACCGTTGCCCCTGGACAGCTCACGGAGCACCAGCACGCCGACCGACAGCACCGCGGCGATCGCCTCGCGCGTGCGGTGGCTCGTGGTCGCCGCGACACCCATCAGCAGCGCCGCAGCCCGCAGCTGCCGGCATTGCGTCCCCACGAGTCGTCCTTCACCGCCGCGTCTGTGGATCGCGACCACGCTCGTCCCTGCTCCGCGTCGACCGCGGCCTCGAACAGAGTGCCGCGCCACTGGTGAGCGGGGTCTTCGGTGGACTCCGGCGCGGCCGCGACGGGCTCGCGGCCATCGGGCGACAGCCGCTGGAGCGACCGACGAAGGTACGGCGCAAACGCGGGTGGGTACAGCGTGAAGGCGATCCGGTGCGCCGCGCACCGCGCCACCGTCAGCGGGTACCCCGGCCCCGACTTCCGGTGGCGCAGGTGGTGCACCGACACCCTGCAGGTCTCACCAGCCACCCAGCGTGGGCAGCAGGTCGGCAGCTCGGCCATCAGCCGCCCATCGGCGCCAGCGACGTACGGGGTGACGAAGAAGGGGATGCACGACGGCCGTCGCGCCGAGTAGGATCCGGACATCGCAGCTGTGCGAAGTGCGGCCGGCCCCGCGACACGGTGAGACGGCGGCACGAACTTGAAGCCCGCGGTGCTGCTACACCGCGGGCTTCGGCTTTCTGGGGAAGTGAAACGGGGCGAGATCCTACGCCCCCAGCCGCCGCCCGCGCGGCCCGCGCCCGATCCCGGTCACTCCACCACGGACCGGTCGATGCCGACGCCCGGCAGCGCCGATTTCACCCCCCGCGCGGCCCGCCACGGAACGTGCAACGAGAACGCTCGGCTGCCGACATTGGGCGTGCTCCGTAACACCGCCCACAGGCCGCGACGCTCGATGTTGCGGGCGAGCCTCGTTTCCCGTCAATCGAAAGGAGGCGAGGACGGGCGCAAACATTGTTTTGGCGCATTGAAAACGCCCGCCCTCGCTCCACGTGGTCGTGATCGTACGTGCGTTCCCCGTCCCCGTCGGGTGTCTGAGCAGCTGGTCGACGATTCCGAGCATCGATGAGTTCCGCCCCGCGTGCTGCCCGTCGTGCGGGCGGCCGGCAGGCACTCGGGCTTGGGGCGGCCTGGGCATCGTCGGCCACGGCAGCTACGAGCGGCAGGTCGCGGGGGGCGTGGTCGGCGCCCACGACCTCCTGGGGCGGATCCAGCGCTACCTGTGCCGCGGCTGCGGGCGCACGCTCAGGGTGCTGCCGGACATGCTGTACCCGCGACTGTAGTATGCTGCGACGACGATCCTGCTGGCGCTGGCGCTGCGCCTGCTGGCGTGCGAGACGGCGCGGGAGATTCGGAGCCAGCTGACGAGCGGTGGCGACAGCCGATCCCGTACGGTCCGATGACACTGCGCACGAGTCTGCAGCCGGTCGAGGATTTCGTACAGGGACAACCGTATGTAACCAGGGTCACCACCGCGGTGCGTGACGCTCGCGGCGCCAGCCTCGTGCGCAACCACCTTTGGCAGTTCTCGACCTCCGGTGTCACAGCCCCACTAACCATCGTGTCGTTCGCGCCCCAGGGGCCAATGCCATTAAGCTCCACGTCGCCCTTTGGGGCTCCAACGCGGGCCAGGCTTGAAAGAACGTCTTGGGCACGAACGTCTGGGACGCCGCTTGTCACGGGTTCTGGCGATACGCTCCAGTAGCTGGGGAAGGTACTGGACCGCCCGCTCTGGGTCATCGAGACAGAGCCGTGTCAGATATGCGGCGAGCGCAAGTACAGAGCTCTTGATCGACAGGTCGTCGTGTCTCGCGCCCACGTATCGGGCTGCTTCCGCGAGCAGGAAGCGAGCGATGACGACGTAGATGGCTTGCGCGAGGATCTCCTGGCGGACGCCGAGTGCGGACTTTGCGTGGAACTGACGCTGGTCGAAGTAGACGGACTTCTCCAACCGGAAGAACTCCTCGGCTTGCCAGCGGAGCCGGTACAGCTCAGCGATCTGGGCGCGGCTGAAGTGCGCCCGCCGCAGCGACGTGAGGTAGAACGACTTCTCTCCGTGGCTGTTGACCAGCTTGACAGCACGGAGTTCGATCGGCTCAGCGCCGCAGCGCCGGTCGCTCGCCGGCGGGATCACAACGCGGTAGTCGTCTCGGCCACTCGCTCGGAAGTCAGCCATCGCGTCGAAGGTCTGTTCCGCCGGGATACGGACCAGGAAGTCGAGACCGCTGTCGCTCAGGAGACGGATCATCTCGTGCGATGGGTAGCCGCGGTCGAGTACGAGCAGATCACCAGGCTGGAGAACTTCCAGGTGATCGACGAGTAGCTGTCGCTCGTCCACGCCGTATCGGTCAACCACAACATCAGCCGGCATCTTGGTGATGACGTTGACGAGTGCGCTCACGGTGGCTTGCGGGACGTGGCCGCCGGTGGGCTTGCCGAATGCGGCGTTGAGCTCGTCGCTGCGTTGCAGGTTGACCTTGCAGCCGTCTACAGCGAACACTCGGCGGCCGTTCCACCGCGTTGCGCCTGGGAATCTGAACTCTGCCTTCGCGGCGGCGCCATGAAGGACGCGCCTCAGCAGCTCGGCGGGCAGCTTCCCACGCGCTTGGCAGAACGCGGCTGCGGTGACAGGCTGCTCTGTCGGCAGCTCGAGGCCCTGAGACGCACATTCGTCCCAGAACGCGTCGAGAAGGTGGCGGTAGCCGCGGCGATTGCCGTCACCGACCATGTAAAGGAGCAGCGTCGTGAGGAGCGCTGGCTTCAGCGGCCCGGTCCGCGTGAAGTCACGCGAACGATGCCGAAGCGTGGGGTCGCCGACGCTTGCAAGAATCTCCGCCAGGACGCCGAAAACGGCTGCGGTACGCGAACTTTGGCCTTGAATTTGGCCGTCGATTTCTGTGCCATTCACGTGGATTCCCTTGCGGAATTCAGTGGGTTGCGCTGTTTCGTTCGGATCGTTCACTACCCGAACAACAATAGCGCACCCACTTTTCCTAATCCACTGCGTCAACCGTGCACATCAGCCTTGTGGCGTGGATGGTCCAAAGTGGGTCACGAGCGCGACGCTGTCAGAGCGCGTAACTAGCTCGCTACGCGACCCTTCGCAGCAGCCTCCATTCGCGACTCTGTCACGTTGCGCGGGCTGAACGCAATCCTGCCCGGGTCACGAGCTACATGGCGGCTTAACGGCATTGCCCCAGGGGCAGGGGTTCACGACCGATTCGGCGTTCCCGATCCGAGTTCGCTTTGGCACGCTCGCCGTCGTTGGTTCGCGCTCGATCGATGTGATCTCGCCGACTGGCACGACCGTCATCGGATCGCTCGTCGTCGGTCAGCAAGCAACTTAGGACGAAGTGCGTTGGATGCCGTCGTCGCTGGCGACGGCGCCAGTCGGCACCTACACCGTGATCGTTCAGGCCGGCTGGCGAGGTGTGGACGGCAGCCTCCTCACCGAGGACGTGTCGTGGGGTTTCACGACGGCCACGGCGCAGGTTGTTGGCGGCAGCAGTGACTCGCGGTGTTTCATTCCGACCGCGGCCTGCGGATCGTCCAGCTCCGGTGACGTCATGACTCTGCGGCAATTTCGCGACGACGTCCGGCTCAGATTGCCGGGCGGCCACGCGCCCGTGGAGACCTACTACGAGTTGTCGCCACCGGTGGCCAAGTGGATCGCCGAACGTTAATGCGCGAAGGCGGGCGTCCGCGCGATGGTCGTAGGTGTGGTCCTGCTTGCTTTGCATCCCCTGTTCTGGGCGACCGTGGTGCTTCTCGTGATGATACGCAAACGCCATAAGCGCGAGAGCCGGCCCTCGCTGGGGCGTTCGTCCTTCGGCCCGAGTTGCATTCCCGATTAGGACTCCGATAATGCCTGCACGAGCCGCAAACGGGTCGAAGGGTGAACCCGCAAACTCCCGAGAGTTCGAACGTGCTGTCGGCTTCGGACTAGGTTGCGGCAGGCATACGAGTCATCGCTCTAGTCGAACCAAGTAACGATCGACTTCGCGGGTTCCCGCGGAGAAAATATCGTAGACTGTCACCATTTCCGCAAGCATTGTGCTGGGGTCAAGTGCGCCAAAGAAGATACCGATGGTGACCCTTCGATCCTCATGCTGAGCGATGAAGCCATACTGCAGAATGGCTCCATCACCGTTATTGATATAAGCGGACAAGCGTATTCCCAAACGATCCTCCACCGAAGACCTGTCTGCGCGCTCGTTTGTGATGCTTACTAGGGCGAAGCCACCAGTGTTCCGAGGTAGGATGTTAAAGTTGTCGTCGCTTGTCGGCGGGTTCGGATTCAGAGTGGTGATCTCAAGAGGTGTGACTGCTCGAACTCGCCAAGTGCCCGACATGTCGATTGGATAAACGCCGGCTCCCTGCGGAGGATTGGCGGGGTTCGTGAAGGGTAGGTCGCCGTTGCCTCCGCCACCGCAGGCCAGAAGAGGAAGGAGAAGAACGAGTCCGAAGGCCCGGATCACGGCGGTTCGTCTCATCGGAGACGGAACGGATGGCGAGAGGGCGTGACAGACGCGAATCATGGCGGGTCCCTCCATTGTTCTCACTTTATGACGTTAACCGTTCGGCGGTGCGCGGAGCAACATTCGGTGCGAGTTTCTGGGGTTCTCTCACTTGGGCTTCGCGTGACGCGCGAACTCGATCCTGCGATGCCACCGCACGCCGTCGCACGACTCGCCCAAACACTCATCGCGGTGCCCTGCGCGTGATCTGGCCCTGTGCGACGGGACGCCGTCCACGCTCCACGAGACGGGAAGGCGCTGGCAAGGCGCAAGGTTGAAGAACTCGAAGGTGGTCGACGTCAGGTGGGGGTTGCTAAACCATGAATTCTTCAATGCTTGCAACGTCTTGTTCCGACTAGACGGTAGCGACCCGAAGCCGTGCAGGATGGTGGATTCAGGCATGCGGTGGCGCCTTGCGCCTCGAACAAGTCCATTGACTGGGGGAGTTTCCTGAATCGGGGGTCGTGCGTTGGAGCCCTGCGCCCGTGCAGGCCGAACGCTCCAACACATGGGGCCGGACTTCTCAGGGCGGGAGATCCGGCATCGGTCACGAGCAGCTGGCCGTCGTGGGTGATGGCGGAGGCTGGGTCGGGCGCTGAACGCATCGAGAGCTCGCGCGCGTAGGGACGGTGGGGGCGACACGTGGATCGGGGAGAGGGTCAGGTGGAGGCGACCGGAACGGCGACGGTCACGAGTTGCGCGGGGCGCCGACGGCCCGGGGGCCGGTAGTGGGGCGATGCGTCCGCGCCGCGAGGCGGCGAGGGTGGGCGACAGATCGTCGGCGAATCGCGAGGCGGGCTGTGGTACACCGCGGGCGCATGGTGACGACCGGTCTGCCGATCCTCGAGTTCGTGACTCGGAACTACAGGAACTTCAACGCGCGGAGCACGCGGGATGCGTTGTTCGCGTACTGGGACCACGTGCGGCGTGGGGGGCGGATGTACTGGGCGATGGCGGGGGCGATGTCGTCCGCGCAGCTGGGGATCTCGCTGGCGCCGGCGATCCGGGCGGGGCTCGTGCACGGGCTGTCGGTGACGGGGGCGAACCTCGAGGAGTCGCTGTTCCGGCTGGTGGCGCACCGGAGCTACAAGGACTTCCCGGAGTACCGCTACCTGACCAAGGCGGACGACACGGCGATCCTGGAGCAGCGGATGCGGCGCGTGACGGACACGTCGATCCCGGAGGACGAGGCGTTCCGCGCGGTCGAGAAGTTCCTGGTGCCGATGTGGGTGTCGGCGACGCAGAACGGCGAGCGGCGATTCTGGCACGAGTACTTCTACGCGCTCGTGAAGGCGCTGCCGAAGAAGCTGTTCGAGGGCAATCCGGAGGAGTGCTGGCTGCTCGCGGCGGCGGAGGCGGGGCTGCCGCTCGTCGTGCCGGGGCACGAGGACAGCACGTTCGGCAACATCTTCGCTTCGCACGTCCAGAGCGGCGAGTGCAGCGCGAGCATCGTGAAGTCCGGGATCGAATACATGGTCCGGCTCTACGACGACTACCGGGAGCTGTCGAAGGGGCGCGGGGTCGGCTTCTTCCAGATCGGCGGTGGCATCGCCGGCGACTTCCCGATCTGCGTGGTGCCGTCGATCAAGTACGACCTCGAGCAGCCGGTGAAGCCGTGGGCGTACTTCTGCCAGATCAGCGACTCGACGACGTCCTACGGCTCCTACTCCGGCGCGACGCCCAACGAGAAGATCACCTGGGACAAGCTGACGGAGGACACCCCGATGTTCGTGATCGAGTCCGACGCCACGCTCGTCGTGCCGCTGATCCTGCAGGCGCTGCTGGAGTGCAAGCGTGACCCCGACGCGGCCGACGCGCTGATCAAGGCGTCGCGCGCGGAGACGCGGAAGTCTCGGGCGCGCTGAGGGCCGCAGAGCGGGGCGCAGGTCGCGAGCGGGGGGCGGCCGGAGCGCCGGACCGGCGGATTTCCTGAAACACACGCTGCCGGGGTGGTTCACAGCCTCCCGGCGCGTCGCTCGCCGGCCGGTGAGAGCGCGACCACCCTCTCGAAACCCATGACTCCGATGAAGCTCTCCACGCTCCTCACCCTCGGTGCCGCCATCGCCGCGCCGCTCGCCGCGCAGACCACCGAGGTGGCCGTGCCGCGGCTCGCAGCCAGCTTCGAAGGCAACGACATCGCGCAGTACCCGTTCGGGCGCACCGGCTTCCGCACGCAACTCCTGGTCACGAGCTCCGCACTCGCGCAGGCGAACGTGTTCATCAGCGCGATCGAGTTCCGCGCCGACACCAGCAACTCGATCGGCTCGCCGGCCGTCACGATCCCGAACGTGTCGATCGACATGAGCGTGACCAGCGTGACGACGAGCACGATGGCGACCGACTTCGCGACGAACATCACCGGCCCGGTGTTCCCCGCCTACCAGGGCGCGGTGACGCTGCCGGCGCACACCTCCGCGCCGCCGCAGGCAGCGCCGTGGTTCCGGATCCAGCTCACCAACCCGTTCTCGTTCGGCGTCTCGCAGGGCGACCTGCTGATCGACATCAGCGCGGCGAATGCGGGGTCGACGTCGACCGGCTACGTGCTCGACTCGTGGCTGCCGGGCGGGACCGTGCTCGGCTATGGCAACGCCGGGGCGCTCAGCCAGCCTGACTCCGTTCGCCTCACGATCGCGGGCAACGGCACGCAGGGGCGGTTCAGCGGCATCGTGCCCACCGGGCAGATCTCGATCCTGGCGCAGTCGCAGTTCTACCCGTGGTCGGGGCTGCTCCTGCTCGGGTTCCAGCCCTATGCCCAGCCGATCGATCTCGGGATCGTCGGTGCGCCCGGCAACTCCCTCTACGTCGACTCGGTCGCACAGTATCCGTTCACGCTGACGCCGCCGGTGATCGGCTTCGGCTACCGCTACACGTGGACGCTCAACATCCCGGCCGTCCCGGCCCTGTCCGGCCAGAGCCTGCACATGCAGCCGGCGGTCGACGATCTGCCGGCCAACAACCTCGGCATCGTGACCGGCTCCGCCGTGCAGCTCGTCATCGGCGACCCGCTGCCGCACCCGATGCGCCAGGTCAATGCGAACGACTACACGGCCACGCGGGGCAACTACCAGTACGTGAGCGGGATCTTCGGCGGTGCCGTGTTCCGGCTGATCGGCGGCTTCCAATGAGCGCGTCGCTTCGCTGACCGCCGCGCCGGAGTGGTGGTGATTCAGCGCGCCTGCGAGCCGGTCAGCACGCACTCGTAGCTCACCGGGCCCGGGCCGAACGGATTGACGACCATGATCAGTCCGCGCTGCGTCTCGATCCACTGCACCCGGAACCGCTCGGACGTGGTTAGGTCGGTGAAGTCGGCGAACTGGTTCTCGCCGGTGAAGACGTAGTGCGCGGTCGGCGAGGTCAGCTCCCCGGCCGTGTAGATCGTGTAGGTGCCGGTGCCGATCACGCCGGTGATCTGCGGATTCACGCCGGGCCCCCACGTGATCCCCGAGTTGCCGATGGCCTCGAGGTCCATCACCAGCTGGCCGGTGACCCCCTGCAGGTCCACGGCGAACGTGAAGCGCGCCCGGTTCGTGCCGTTCGGATTGCCGGCGCCGGCGCCCCCACCGGCGCCGCTGCCGCCCTTCCCCGTGCAGGCGGCGAACGTGAGGCAGACCAGCAGCGTGGACACGACGCGGAACAGCCGGGACGAAGGGAAGTTCATGGTTCGCTCTCGCAGGGTGTGTCGGGCCGCGACTCCCGCGGCGACCCCAGGAGCGGCGAGCGGCCCGGCGACCGAACAACGCCGCGGTCGTGCCGCCCACGCGGCCCGCTCCGCGGAGCGCATCCCCCGCCGCCACCGGTGGTAGGATCCGCGCGCGGTCCCGCCCGGCGCAGGACCACTGCGCATGGACGAGACGACACCGATCGGCGGAGACCTCGCAGCACCCGGGGCGGACCCGCTCGAAGAGCTGGTCGCCGCCTGCGTCGAGGCGCTGGCGGGCGGAGATGCCGAGCGCGCGGAGGCGCTGCTCGGCGCACGGCCCGAGCTCGCCGCCGCGGCGCGTGCGCAGCTCGACGACCTGGTCCGCACCGGGCTGCTCGACGACCGGCCGGAGGCGATCGGGCCGTACCGCGTGCTGGAGACGCTCGGCCGCGGCGGCATGGGCACCGTGTACCTGGCCGAGCAGCGCACGCCCGTGCAGCGGCGGGTCGCCGTCAAGCTCGTGCGGCGCGGCATGGACACGCGCGACGTGCTCGCGCGCTTCGCGGCGGAGCGGCAGGCGCTGGCGCTGATGAGCCACCCGAACATCGCGCGCGTGTTCGACGCCGGTTCGACGGTCGACGGCCGGCCGTACTTCGTGATGGAGCACGTCGCCGGCCTGCCGATCACCGACTACTGCGACCGGCGCAACATGGACACGCGCGATCGGCTCGCGCTCCTGCTCGACGTGTGCGACGGCGTCCAGCACGCGCACCACAAGGGTGTCGTGCACCGCGACATCAAGCCGTCGAACGTGCTGGTCGCCGAGCTCGACGGCCGCCCGATCCCGAAGATCATCGACTTCGGCATCGCCAAGGCGATCGATCAGCGCCTCGCGGATGTCACGCTGCACACCGTGCACGGCGAGCTGCTCGGGACGCCGGAGTACATGAGCCCGGAGCAGGCCGGCCGCGACGCGCTCGACGTCGACCTGCGCACCGACGTCTACTCGCTCGGCGTGCTGCTGTACGAGCTGTTGACCGGCGAGCTGCCGTTCCCGTCGCGCCGGCTCCGCACCGACATCGGCTCGCTGCAGCGCATCCTGCGCGAGGAGGAGCCGCCGCCGCCGAGCCGCCGGCTGCCGCGGCGCAATCCGGAGACCGAGCGCCGCGCGTCGCTGCGGAGCACGACGTCGCAGGACCTCGCCCGGTCGCTGCGCGGCGACCTCGATTGGATCTGCATGCGGGCGCTGGAGAAGGACCGCGAGCGCCGCTATCCGACGGTCAACGACCTGGCGAGCGACATCCGCCGCCACCTCGCCGACGAGCCCGTGCTGGCCGGGCCGCCGAGCCGTCGCTACCGGATCGCCAAGTTCGTGCGTCGTCACCGCATCGAGGTGGTGGCGGCGGCGGCGGTGCTGGTGGCGCTCGTCGTCGGCCTGGTCGCGAGCATCGCGTTCTACCTGCGTGCCGATGATGCCGCCGAGCGGGCTCGCGTCGCGCTGGGCCTCGAGGTCGAAGCCCGCCAGCGGGCGGACGCGGCGGCGGTGGCGGAGGCCGACGCGCGGCGCCAGGCCGAGCGCGACTTCGACAATGCACTGGAGGCGGTCGACACGATGCTGACCCGGGTCGCCGACCAGAGCCTGTTCGGCGCGCCGCGCATGTACGGCGTCCGACATCGCCTGCTGACCGAGGCCGAGGCGTTCTACCAGCGCTTCCTCGCCGACCACGGCGCCGATCCGCGGGCGCGCTACCAGGCGGCCCGCGCGCGCGTCGTGCTGTCGCGGGTCGCGCTCGCGCTCGAGCGTGACGAAGACGCCAGGGCGACGGCGCGCGCGGCGATCGCCGAGCTGGCGACGCTGCGCGACGCCGCACCGGACGACGCACGGTTCGCCATCGCGCTGGCCGAGGCGCGCGATGCGCTCGGTCAGGCCGAGGCGACGTTCGGTCGGCCGGAGCAGGCGCTCGCCGCGTTCCGGGCGGCGGTCGACGAACGGCGCGCGTTGCTCGCGCAGGCGCCGGCGGACCACGACCGGAGCGTCGCGCTGGCCGGCGCGCTCAACAACCTCGGGTTCCTGCTCGGCGACGCGGACCCGTCGGCTGCGCGCAGCGCCTACCAGGAGGCGCTGCAGGTGGTCGACGGGCTCGTCGCGTCGGCCGGCGGCGGCGTCGATGTCGACCGGCTCGTCGCGGCGGTGTCCAACGGTCTCGCCGGTGTCGCCCTGCGCCATCGCGACCTCGCTGCCGCTGAGCGACACCTGGAGCGCGCCAGCGCCGCGCTCGCGCACCTCGATCTCGATGGCAGCGTCGATCTCGACATGCTGCAGGCGGCGGCGGACGTCCAGCGGAAGCGTGCACACCTGGCATGGTCGACCGGGCGGATCGACGACGCGATCGCCGCAGGCCAGCAGGAGATCGACGCGGTCGAGCGGCTGGTGCGCGATCATCCCGACGTGCCGGTCTACCGTTCGACGCTCGCGACCGCGCTCGGCAACCTGGCGGTGTTCCGCAGCGCGAACGGCGTCGGCGAGGATTCGTTGCAGCCGCTCCGGCGGGCGGTCGCGACGCTCGCCGAGCTGAATCGCGAGCACACCGGGACGACCGTGTACACGCGGACGCTGGCGACCTACGCGGGCAACCTGGCGCAGATGCTGATCCTCGACGGCCGCCGGACCTCGCTCGCCGAGGCCCGCGTCGAGACGGAGCGTGTGCTCGCATTGCTCGGCAGGCTCGATCCGGACGGCGCCGATCCGCGGCTGATCGATCGGCGCGTCATTGCGCTCGTCGGCCTGGCCGACATCGCGCGCGGTGAGGGAAGGCTCGCGGATGCGCGCCGCGCGGCCAACGACGCCTGGGAGCTCGCGCGACGGCTGTGGTCGTCGCAGCCGGAGGCGCCGGCGTTCGGCACGACGATCGTCACGGCCGCAACCGTGCTGGCCGCCGTTCTCGACGAAGCCGCCGCGCGCGGTGCGGAGCCGCCGGGGGCCGCGCGCGGGCTGCTCGATCTCGTGCGTCCGCTCGCGGAGCAGGCGGTCGCGGCGACGCCGGACGACCCGCAAGTGCGCGGCGCGCGCGGCGAGCTGGCGGCTCTCGACTCGCGGGTCGCCGCGCGCAGCGGCGAGGTCGCCGCCGCGCGGGCAGCCGCGGCCGATTTGACGACCTGGTACGGCGCCGACGGCTGGACCGCGTTCGTCGCGCGGGGCGACGCGCTGTCGATCGCGTCGCGCTGCGCGGCCGACGCGGAGCTCGGCAGCGCGGCCGAGGCCGCCTACGTCGATGCGCTGAAGCGGCTCGACGACGACCTGCGCGCCACCCCCGAGCAGCCGCTCGTGCGCCGCGTGCGCGACCGCGTGTGCGTCGAGATCGCGTGCGCGCAGGCCGCCCGCGGCGAGACCGGCCCGGCCGCCGCCTCGCTCGACGCCGCCCTGCCGCGCGTGCGCGCGGCCCGGCCGGTGCTGCGCGTCGACGTCGACGCCGACGACGCGCTGGCGCGCGGCCTCGCGGAGCGCGCGCGGCTGGCGCTCGATGCTGGCGACGTCGCGACGGCGCGGGCGAACGCCGAAGCCCTCGCGCTGGAGTTCCCCGACGCCGGTCGCATGCTCACCGCGGCGCGCTATCTGGCGCGCGCGGGCGCTGCGGAGCGGGCTCTCGACCTGCTGGAGGCGTGCCTGCGGGACCCTCCGGCCGGCCTCGCGGCGGCGCTGGACGACGCGGTGTTCGACGCGGTGCGCGGCGCTCCGCGCTTCGCGGCACTGCGCGCCGCCGCCCGCTGAGGGGCGGGCCGGCGCTCAGCTCCGCCCGCTGCGCAGCGCGGCGACGCGGGCCAGCCCCCGCGCGACCAGGCCGCGGACCGCCGACTCGGTGAGGCCGAGCTCGCGCGCCGCGTCCGCGGTCGACATGCCGAGCAGCCGGGTCAGCGTGACCGCGTCTCGCTGCGCGTCCGGCAGCGCGGCGATCGCCCGCTCGATCGACGCGACGTCCTCGCGGGCGTCCGCGCAGCGGCTCGGCGTCAGGAACGACGCGTAGGCGTCGCGCAGCGTCGCGGCGTCGTCGCCGTCGAGCGCCACGGCCTCGCGCCCGAGGTCGCGTCGCTCCTGGCGGTGGAAGCGCGCCTTCTTCAGCAGCTTCCGGCCGGCTTCGAGGAACAGCCAGTTGCGGAACTCCTTCTCGCCGCGGATCTCGAGGCGGGCGAGGTCGGCGACCGCCTCGCGGCAGACCGACTGCGCGACGTCGCGCACCGACTCCCGGGCCGACAGGGCCGGCCCCATGCGGACGCGGATGAACGCCTCGAGCACCGGCAGGTTGCGTTCGAACAGCGCGTTCAGCGCGTCGCGGTCGCCGCGGGCCGCGGCGCGCAGGGTCGACGGGAGGTCCATGCGGAGGTCGGCCGGGGAGTCTAGCCGGTGCGCGCAGTTTCCGCCGATCGGGCGAACGCGGCGCGCGGGCGCGGGACTCGACGGCGTGGACCGACCGGCACGCCGCCGGCGGGGCCGACCGAACGATCCCTGGAGAGATGCCAACCATGAACTTCCGCTTCCCCGTGCTCACCGTCGCGACGCTGGCCGCCGCCTTCGCCGCGTTCGCTCCGCAGGCCTCCGCGCAGACCGTCAACCGCTACGGCTACTACTCGCTGCAGCTCGGCAACGAGTGGGCGGGCGGCTCCGTCTACGCCGGCGCCTCGCTGCAGGCGATCCGGAGCGCGCGCAGCACCATCGCGGCGCTGACCAACGACACCGGCTACGCGCTGCTGACGGCCGACGCGCAGGTGCGCTACCTGAAGCAGACCTCGCGATTGGTCTACGCGTTCGTGTCCGCGCGCTCGGCGACCGGCACCAATCCGTACGACGGTCGCTTCCAGCTCGACGTGCGCGGCGTGATCGAGCGCAACCAGCGGTTCACGACGTCCGGCACGTCGACGCTGCTGTCGTACTACCGCACGTTCGACCTGTTCCCGACCGACCTGACGGCCTCGACGTCGGTCGCCGGGGTGCCGGTGTCGCTCCACGGCAACGTCGGCGTGGGCGTGCAGGCGTACGGCAGCATGTCGATGACCGGACCGGGCCGCGCGTCGCTCGGCGGGCTCGCGCGGGCGTGGGGCTACGGCCGCCTGCGGGCGCAGGCCGGCTGGAGCTGGGCCGGTGCGGGAGCGGACCTGACCGCCACCTTCGCCGATACGCGCCTGTCGCCGTCGGTCTACGCCGATGCGCGCAATCCGCTGTTCAGCGGCGGCCCGACCAGCCCGACCGTCGGCGGTCGCATCCCGCTGACGATCAATCCGATCTCGCTCCGCATCGACGTCTGGGTCGCGCTCATCCTCCGCTATACGCACAACCTCGTGAACTGGTCGGCCCCCACCATCACCCTCGCCGACCTCCTCTTCTGACTTCCGATCGGTACCGCGTACGGATTTTACATCAAGGCCGGGGCGATCGCCCCGGTGCCGCGACCGCGGACGAGGAGCCACGATGAACGCCCGAGCCAAGCTGTTGTTGATCACCGCACCCGTGCTGGCGCTCGCGCTGACGCTCGCGCTCGGCGCGGGCGACACCCCCGCGCCGAGCGCGGGCCTCGCTGCCGACTCCCGTGACGCCGCGGCGCGCGACCTGCTCGCGCTGCCCGCGGCGGTCCGCGACGCGGCGCGCAGCGCCGTGCGGGACGGCCTGTTCTGGGCGCCGGCCGGCAGCCGCTTCGAGTTCGATCTGCGCACCGAGCTGCGGCTCGCGACGACGGCGCGCGACGAGGGCGAGCGCCGCGACGAGTCGCCGCCGCTGCGCCTCAGCGGCGTGCTGATGGTCGATGTCGTGACCCGCGCCGGGCGCGATGCCGTCGTCGCGCTGCAATGCGACGCCATGTCGGTCGATACGGGCGGCGCGACGAACACCGACCCGGAATGGGCCGCCAATGTTGCTGCCAGCACCGCGCGCACGCTCGCGCGCATCGATGTCGACGGCCGCATCCTCGGCTACCGCTTCCCCGCGGTGGCCGCTGCCGCGCAGCGCAACTGGCTGCGCGGACTGTACGGCGGCTTCGGATTCGTCGTCCCAGGAGATCACGGAGCCGATTGGAGCGCGTCGGGAAGCGACTCGACCGGCGACTACACGGCCGACTACCACGTCGTCAGGGAGACGGACGGTCAACTCGAGATCGAGCGTGGCGCGCGTAGCTACGTGACCCGCGCGGCCGCCGACCAGCTCCGCGTCGACGTCGACGGCAGTGCCCGCGCAGTGCTCGACCGCGCCGAGCTCGGCTGGCTGCGCTCCTGCACGATCGCCGAGTCGACGAAGGTCACCAGCAGCGACGCGCCGGTCGAGTTCGACATCGCGGTCTGGGCGTCGCTCGAGCTGCGTGCGGCCCGCTTCGATCCGGCGATCGTCGACCCTGCGCTCACCGACGGCGACTGGGCTCCCGCCGGCGGCCATGGCGAGGACCCCACCGCAGCACTCGAGGCCCGCACGACCGCCGAGGAGCTCGCCGCGATCGCGGGTGCGACCGTCGCGGCGCTGGACCAGGAGCTCGCCGAGCTGCTCGCGCAGGACGACGCGAGCCGCGCGCTGCAGGACGCCTGGCGTCACGCCGCGTGGCTGCTCGAGCACCGGCCGGAGGCGATCGCCGAGGTGCGGGCGTTGCTCGCCGACGCGGCGCTCGACCCGAAGCGCGCGAGCCTGTGGCTCAGCGCGCTCGCCGAGGCGGGCAGCCCCGCCGCGCAGGCGGTGCTCGCGGACGTGTTCGGCGACGAGTTGCTGACCGCCGAGGTGCGCGCCGCCGCCGCGGGCGCGATGTTCGACGTCGTCCACCCGAGCCCGGGCCTGCTCGACGCGATCGCGCGCCGGGTCGACGGGCTGCAGAGCATCGACGCAGTCGACGCCACCGCCGTGCTCGCGCTCGGTGCAATGGCGCAGCGCGATCCCGCGGCGGCGGCCGGCGACCGCAGTGCGCTCGCGGCCGTCGAGGGCTTCGCGGAACGCGCCCGCGCACTCGCCGCGGAGGACCTGTGGCTCGACGCGATCGCCAATGCGCGCTCGCCGCGCACCGAGGAGCTCGCCGGGTCCGCGATGCGTGATCCGCGCGATCACGTGCGCGCCGCGGCCGTGCGCGCGCTCGGCACCGTCGAGTCGCCGACCGCGCTGGCGGCGCTGCAGCGCGCGGCGCTGGGCGACGGTGCCGCGGACGTGCGCGCCACCGCGCTCGGCGCCCTGGCGTCGCGCTCCGATGCCGGCTCGCGTGAGTCGATCCTCCGCGCCGCGGAATCGGATCCTGACGCGACCGTCCGCGAGGCGGCGCTGTTCGCGCTGGCGCGCCGTGGCGCGGCCGCGGACGACCACGCGCGCCTGCAGGCCATCGCGCGGAACGATGCGAGCCAGGGCGTCCGCGAGCTGGCGGCGCGGCTCGCCGGCTCGCGCTGAGCGCGACGCGCTACGGCCGCCGCACGATCTGCAGCGCGAAGCCGCGGCCCAGGCCGCCGCGGAACGCCAGCGTGATCCAGGTGAGCGCGAACGGCTCGAGCAGCCGCGCCGCGCTCAGCGGGCCGAGCCGCACCGGCGCGAAGCCGAGCTCGCTGGCCAGCTCGGCGGCGACGGCGTTGGCCTGCTCGTCGTCGCCGGCGTAGAGCATTGTGACCGGCGTGCCGCCGTAGTCCGGGTCGGCCATGTTGTCGGACCCCGTCGTGTTGAAGATCTTCACGACGCGCGCGCCCCGCGCCCATTGCGCGACGAGCTCGCCGCCCGACGTCGTGTGCCCGTGCGTCAGGCCCGACAGATCCGCTGCCAGAGGATTGGTGCAGTCGAGCAGCACCTTGCCGGTCATGTCGCCGGCGGCGCGCAATGCGGCTTCCGTCGCCGGCCACGGTGTCGCGAGCACGACGACGTCCGCCGCCGCGACCGCCTCGATGACGTGGGTGGCCCGGGCGCGGCCGCCGAGCTCCGCGAGCAGCGCCCGCGTGCGCTCGCCGTCGGGCTCGCGCACGGCGAACACGACGTCGTGATCCCCCTTCGACCATGCGGCTCCGAGTGCGCCGCCGACGTTGCCAGCTCCGATGATGGCGATCTTCATGTGAGCCTCCGGACGCCGGGCCTGCGCCCGCTGCACCGCCGCGGGCGGTCGGGGGCGCATCGGCCGGACGAACCCGATAGCATGCGCCGGCTCGCCTCCCGGTCCAGCCATGTCAGCCGCTCTCCGTCTCGCCGCCGTCGCCCCGTCCCTCTGCGCGCTCGCCGTCGCCATGCAGCAGGCGCCGTCCCCGGTCGCCGCGGACCTCGCCGCTGCCGCCCGCGCGCTCGCCGCGAGCCTGCCGGCGAACGCTCCGCCGCCCGAGCTCGCGCTGCGGCAGCCGTTCGACGCGACCTACCGCACCTATGTCGACTTCTTTCCCGGCGTCATGGCGCCGAACGGCGGCGCCGAGCTCGGCGCGATGGGGCTCGGATCGCGCCGAGCCGCCCACGCGCTGCTCGCGGCCGGGCTGAGCCGCGAGGGCTACCTGCTCGCGACGCGGATCATGTCCCTCGAGGAGGAGCTGCGGGCGCTCGAGCCGACCACACGCACCCGCAATCCGACCGACTACGGCTTCCACGTGTTCGGCGAGCCGGGCGGCGAGGCGCCGTGGGGCGTGAAGATCGAGGGCCACCATCTGTCGCTGAACTTCACCGCGCACGGCGGACAGGTGCGCGGCACGCCGGTGTTCCTCGGGGCGAACCCGGCCGAGGTGCGCTCGGGACCGTACACCGGTACGCGCACGCTCGCGCCGCACGGCGACCTCGGACTCGCGCTGGTCGGCGCATTGACGCCCGCGCAGCGCGCGGTCGCGGTCGGCGACCAGGTCGCGTCCGGTCAGATCATCCCGCGCGGCGGCGCGCCGTCGGTGGTGGGCGACGGAGGGCTCGCTGCGCGCGACATGGATCCCGCGCAGCGCGCGACGCTGCGCGCATTGATCGAGACCTACGCGCACGTGCTGCGACCGGAGCTGGCCGGCGAGGAGCTCGCGCGCATCGACGCCGCCGGCTTCGACGGGCTGCAGTTCCGTTGGCTCGGGCCGACTGTCGCCGGCCGCCGGCACTACTACCGGATCGAGGGGCAGACGGTCCTGATCGAGTTCGACCGCGTCGCCGACCCCGGGCAGAACGACGCCAACCACATCCATACGATCTGGCACGATCCGGAGCGCGACTTCGGGCTCGATCTGCTGCGCGAGCACTACGAGCACGGCCACCGGCACGAGGCCGGGCACGAGCACGGCGCGGAGGCCGGGCACGTGCACGCCCCTGAGCGTCGGGACGTTTGAGCCCGAGCACCGCGCCGGCCGCGCCCCGTCAGCGCCGGTCGCGGGTCGCGCCGACCAGGTCTACCAGCGGGATGCGCTGGAACGCGAGGTGTGCGCGGCTGCTCTCGTAGAGCACGCCGACGGTCCGCTCGTCGACCATCGTCAGGCACGGATAGCCGGCGCACACGCCCTCGTCGAGCAGCACGCGACGGGCGTCCGGCCAGCTCGCGCCGAAGTCGGGGGACGCGCGCAGCGTCATGTCGCGGCGCGGCGCGCGCGGCACGGCGGGATTGCAGAACAGCAGCAGGCCGTCGGCGCCGCGGCCGAGCTCGCGCCCGACGTGCAGCAGGCTCGCATTGCAGACCGGCTCGACGAGTGCCGTGCGGGAGGTCGGGTGCTCCGTCCACGTGGCGCCGAGGTCGGACGACACGGCCACCGCGCGCGAGCCGCCGCGGTTGTCGCGCATGTTGAGCATCAGCACGCCGTCCTGCAGCTCGACGACGGTCGACTCGGTGGTGTCCGGGCGGGCGGCGGAACCGATGTGCCAGGTGTCGCCGTGGTCGCGCGACCACAGCACCGTCGAGCGGGGCTCGCGCTTCTCGGCGTCGGGCAGCAGGAACTGCGCGGGGAACACCAGCGTGCCGTCGTGCATGGCGATGCCGCGCCCCGGTCCCTGCAGCAGGAGCGACCACGCGGGGTCCTTCACCGTGCTGGTCAGGTTGCGCGGGGCGGACCAGGTCTCGCCGTCGTCGTCGCTGTGCACCACGACGAGCTGGCCGGTGTCGTCCGGTGCGAGCCCAGGGCCGGAGCCGCGCCACGCCCGGTCGCCGTGGCTCCACAATGCCATGACGATGACCCGGCCGGTCGCCGGGTCGACGAGGATCGACGGATCGCCGACGCCGTCGCCGCGCGCGGCCGGCGAGTCGCCCATGTCGATCGCGATCCGCATCGGCGACCACGTGCGCCCGCCATCGATGCTGCGCGACGTGCCGACGTCGATGTCGCCCGGCAGGTCGCCGAGGTTCCGCCTGCGCACGTCGTACACGGCGACGAGCGTGCCGTTCGGCGTCGTGCAAAGGCCGGGGATCCGATATCCGGCGACGCCATCGGCACCGGCGTCGCGCAGCGCGATACCGAGCCGCTGCGGCGCGGTGCTGCCGGTGGGCTCCGGTGTGATGCGCGCGCCGCCGGCGAGCTCGAGCGACGTGCAGGTGGCGGCGACGACGTGGTCGAGGTCCGCGCCCGGCGCCGGCGTCGCGACGACCCACAGCCGCAGCCTGCCCGGCGCGAGCTGCAGACGGTCGCGGAACACGAGCGTCTCGGCGATCCGATCGACTTCGCGACCGAACCGCAGCTCGTCCCGGAGCGGCCGCTGCGCATCGTCACCGTCGGCGCGGAACACCTCGGTCCGCGCGAGATCCGCGCCGATCGCGGTGCCGGTGAGCGCGACGTGCAGCTCGCGCAGCTCGAGTGGCTCGAGGTTGCCGTCGGTCTCGATGTCGATGCGCAGGATCGGGTCGGAGCGGCCGCCGACCAGCAGCGGGACCGCCGGTCGCGTCGCGGTGCACGTGCGAATGCGCATCGGGCCCGGCGCGAGCAGCTCGAGCTCGTCGATCAGCACGCCGCGGTCCGGCGGCGATGTGCAGACGAATCGCAACGCGTCGACCGGCGCGCCGGAGCCCGGCGTCGGTCCGTCCGCGACGATCGCGCGGACGTTCGCACGGAAGCCGCCGATGACCACCTCGTCGGACGCGTCGTGCACGGTGCGCCAGCGGCCGCCGCTGCGCACGTCGAGGCGGAACGCGAACGGCGCCGCGCGGGTCCAGCGCTCGGCGCGGAACGCGATCGCCCACAGTCGGCGGGCGCCACCGGCGAGCTCGAGCGTCACCGCGCTGTCGGTGCCGCCGAGCAGCCGGAGGCATTGCGCGCCGTCGCTCGCGTGGGCGGCGTCGATCGCGGCGTGCCCGGGCGCGGCCCACCAGGTGCCGAGGTCCGTCGCGAGCCGCGTGAGCGGACCGGCCGGCAGTCCTTCGAAGCTCGTCGCGGACTGCGCGGCGGCACCGGCCGCCGCCAGCGCGCCGAGCGCGACCCGCGCGCAGAGAGTCGTCGCGATCGAGAGCATCGTCATCGTGGGTCGTCCAGGAAGCCGAGCGCGCCCCGCGGTGCCCAGCCGGTGCCACGCTCGTGCGTCACGCGCGCCCAGCGGTCGGAGTGCTCCGCGACCGTCACGACGGTGCCGGCGTCGAGCTGGGTCACCGGCGGCATCGAGCGGTGCGGCTCGGTGTGCAGATCGAGCGTGTCCGTCAGCACGACCGCCTGCGGGTGGGGCGGAGCGACCTGCCGGGCGACGAGCTGGACGGAGCGCCCGACCCCCGCCACCAGCAGCAATGCCGCGGTCAGTCGCACGGTGCCCGAGCGGCGGGCGAACAGGAGCAGGGCGACGCCGACGGCCTGCAATGCGGCGGCCCCGAGCAGTGCGGTGAGCGAGACGGCGTCCGCCGCGCCGGCGGGGGGCGGCGTGCGATCGGGATCGAGACCGAGCCGCTCCTCGGCGATGCGCAGGTTCGCGATGGCGTGCACCTCACCCGGCATCGAGCGCAGGGCGTGGCGATAATGCCACGCTGCCTCGGCCCAGGCGGCGAGGCGGAATGCGCAGTGGCCCAGGTTGACGAGCGTCGGTCCGCGCGCGACGTGCGGATCGGCGAGTGCTTCCTGCAATGCCTCGCGGGCGACCTCGATGTGACCGTCCCGCCACGCGGTGGCCGCGCGCTCCAGCAGCGCCTCGGTCGCGGCGATGGGCCGCTCGTCGGCCTGCGCGGTCAGCCCCGCGCAGGCGCACAGGAGCCAGATCCAGAGCGCTGCGCGGCTCACGTCGCCTCCTCCGCGTTCGCCGCCGCATCGACCCGGACCAGCAGGTCGGCGAGGCCGTCGTCCCCGGGCTCGGGCGTCGCCGTGCCCGAGTAGCGCTGCGCGAGCAGTCGCTGCAGCAGCGTGGCGGCCCGCGCCGCGAGCTCGCGAGCCATGCCGTCGGCTACCAGTCGGTCCGCGAGCCCCGGTGCGACGACGCGCGCCGCGGTCCAGCCCTGGCGGTCGGCGAGCCAGGCGGCGAACGCGCGTGCGCGCTCGCTGGCCGGCGCGGCGAGCACCGCGCGCCGGGCGGCGTCGCGGTCGCGGCGCGCGCGGCGCACGCGCGGGTCGCCGCGGCGCGTGTGCCGCCACGACGCGATGGCGAGCGCCCACGCGAGCGGCGCCAGCAGCAGCGCGAGGGTCGCGCCGAGGTCCACGCGCGACGCCGACGCCGGCGGCGGGCCGACCGCGATCGGCAGCAGCTCGCGCGGCCCGAGCGCGTCCGCGGCCGGGCTCGGCGGTGCCGGGACAGGCGCGGGTGGTGGTGGCTCGCGCAGCGGATCGAGCACGTCGAAGCCGGGGCCGTCGAGCGTGCTGCCCGGGAGCCCGGGGATCGGGAGCGGCGGAGCGCCGTCGGACGGGCGCTCGACGGTCAGCGCCAATGCGTCGGTGCGCGCGGTCACGTAGCGCGCCGGCGGACCCGGATCGAACCAGCTCCACGCGATCGGTGGCACCTCGCGCAGGTTGATCCGCAATGCCGCGAGCTCGAACACCGCCGTGCGCTGCAATGGGCTGGCGGCGTCGAGTCGGCCGACGACGTGGAAGCCATCGAGCGCGTCGAGCAGCGGCGGCTCGACGTGCGCGAGGTTCGACGGCGCGTCCGCCACGATCTCGAGCCGCAGTGCGAACGGCTCGCCGAGTCGCACGGTGTCACGGTCGAGCGATGCGCGGACCGTGAACGTCCCGACCGCTCCGCCGAAGTCCGCCGGGCGGTCGGCGTCCGGCAAGGGTGCGATCGTCGCGTCGACGGGCTCGCTGGTGACCGTCTCCTGCCGCACCTGCTCGGGGGTCCGCCCGAGCAGGAAGTCGTCGCGGAAGCGCTCCGCCCAGTGCACGACGACCTTGGCCGGTGGGATCGTCAGCTTGCCGGGCGCCGCGGGTAGCCACGTGCGGTGGATCTCGAGGACGAGCCACGGGTGGCCGTCGACGACGCGGTCCGCGCGTCGCAGGAGGCGGGCGAGGTCGCCGTCGAGCGCGCAGGTCGCGCGCGGGCCGTCGGGCTGCGCTGCATCGAGCACGCTCGCGCCCGGCGGCTCGTCGAGCCACGGTGCGCCGATCTGCAGCGGCACGTCGAGCGGTGCGGGGAACGGCTGGACGACGTGCTCGGCGAGGAACGCGCGGTCGACGCCGACGCGCAACACGACCGCGACCGGCTGCCCGACGAACGCGACGGCGGGGGTCGCCTCGACCTCGACGAATACGCGCCCCGCCGCGGTCGGCGCGGGAGCGTCCTGCGCACGTGCACCGCCGGTCAGCGGGGCGAGCAGCGCGAGCAGCGCGGCGGCGGAGCTGCGGTGCGCCGGGCTCACCAATCGGCCTCCACGTCGGCGGACCGCGCCGCGCGGCGCGCGCGACGCTCGTCGAGCTTCTCGCGCTCGCGCTGCGCGAGCCGCTCGAGCAGCGCCTCGACCGTCACCTCCGCGCGGTCGGTCTGCGCGTCGGGGCGCTGCTCGACCTGCTGCGGCTGCGTGCCGTCGTCGGGTCGCGCGTCGGGCCGCGCGTCGGGCTGTCCCTCGCGGCGCGGATCGTTCCGGGCCTCGGCCCTGCGCTTCTCGAGCTCGGCGAGCTTGCGGGCGGCGCGCTCGGCATTGCGGCGCGCCGCCGGCCAGTCGCCGCGCGCCTCCGCTGCGGCGATCCAGAAGCCGAGCGCGTCCGTCACATGGCGGATCGCACGGTCGAGCGCGGTCGGGTCGGGATCGGCGAGGCCCGCTTCGGCCTCGGCCATCTGGCAGCGCGCGAACGACGCATTGCCGAGCAGGAAGTCGCGCAACGGCCGGAGCTCGACGCCGCCGCGGACGGCGAGCTTGTCGGCCGACAGCTCGGCGACGCGCAGGTCGTGCGCCGCGAGTGCGGCGAGCGCGCGGTCCAGGATCGTGGCCGGTCCGGCGTCGTCGCCGGCGGCCTGCTCGACCTCGGTGAACGCCTGCAATGCCTGCTCGAAGCGGCCCGCGCGCCAGGCGTCGAGGCCGTCGTCGAAGCGATCCGCGCAACCGGCGGTGCTCAGCGCGACGGCGGTGCCGACCGCGATGCCGACGGCGCGCAGCAGGGTGCGGTGCAGCGGGGGCGCGGTACCGCTCACGGCCGCCTCCGTTCGACGGCGAGCAGCTCGGCGAGCCACGCGAGCATCGCGGCGGCCAGCAGCCACTGGTAGCGGGGTGCGCGCTCGGCGCCCTCGGCGAGGGTCTTCGGCCGGCTGGCGAGCGGCACGATCCGCTGCTCGAACAGCCGCACCAGCGACGCCGTGCCCGCGGCGCCGTCGACGAACGCTCCGCCGGTCGCGCGCGCGATGCGCCGCAGACTCGTCGAGTCGAGTGCCGAGACGACCTCGTTGCCGTCGCGATCGCGCAGGAAGGTCTCGTTGCCGGCGGCGTCCTGCACGACGATCTTGCTGCCGATCGCCGTGCCCATGCCGACGCAATGGACGACGACGCCGGCCTGCGCGCAGCGCTCGGCGACCGGCAGCGCCGCGCCATCGCGGTCCTCGCCGTCGGTCACCAGCACGATCGTGCGGTGCGTGCCGCCGTCGGTGCCGAACGCCTGCAGCGCGACGTCGAGGGCGGCGCCGAGATCGGTGCCGCCGCGCTCGACGGCGAGCGGATCCTGTTGCTCGACGAGGTCGGCGAAGGTGGCGACGTCGCGCGTCAGCGGAACGCGCAGCCGGGCCTCGCCCGCGAACACCACGAGCGCGAGGCGGTCGCCCCGCGTGCGCTCCGCCAGCGCACGGATCTCGGCGTGGGCGCGGCGCAGGCGGTCGGGACGCACGTCGCGCGCCAGCATCGAGCGCGACACGTCGAGGCACACGACGAGGTCGATGCCGCGCTGCTCGACCTGCCGGGCCCGCACTCCCCACACCGGCTCGGCGATCGCGCCGAGCGCCAGCAGCAGGCCGCCGGCGAACGCGATCCGCGCGGTCCGCCGGCGGCGCGCGAGCAGCTCGTCGCCGAGCTCCGCGGCGCGGTGCCCGGCGAGCGTCGTCAGCAGGCGTACGGCGCGGCGATCGCCGGCGCGCAGCAGGAGCCATGCCGCGAGCGGCAGCGCGACCGCCGCGGCGAGCCAGCCAGGCCTCAGGAACCAGTCGAGCGGCGTCACGGCAGCACCCTCAGCGCGGTGGCGCGCAATGCGCGCGCGGCGACCAGCAAGGCGACCGCGGCCAGCAGGAACGGCCGGTAGCGATCCTCGAGCTCGTAGCGTGGCTCCTCGTAGCGGTTCTTCTCCAGTCCGTCGATCGACGCGAACACCTCGATGAGCGAGCGGGCGTCGGTGGCGGCGTAGAACGTGCCGCCGGTCGTCTCGGCGAGCTCCCGCACCTGCGTCGTGTCGATCGGCTGGAATACCCGCGACGGCAGCAGCCGACCGATGCCCGCCGCGATCGTGTAGACGCGCACGCCGAGCTCCGCGCACAGCCGCGCGGCGCGCAATGGGCCGATCTCGTCGGGTGTGTCCGCGCGCGCGACGTTCTCCTCGCCGTCGGTCAGCAGCACGACGACCTTCGAGCGGGCATCGCTCGACCGCAGCACCTGCGCGGCGCGTGCGACCGCCGCGCCGATGCCGGTCTGGTCCTCGGGCGCGTTCTCGTCGACCAGCGCGATGCCGAGCAGGAACTGCTGCAGCGCGTCGTGATCGAGCGTCGGCGGACACACGACGTCCGGGTACTTCGCGAAGCGCACGAGGCCGATCCGATCGTGGGTGCGCGCCGCGACGAAGCGGCTCGCCGCGTCCTTCGCGACGTCGAGCCGCGACCGCGCGCGGTCGAGATCGTCGAGCGCCATCGACGACGAGGCGTCGAGGCACAGCAGCACGTCGATACCGGCGATCTGCAGCGGCTGCTGCACGCGCTCGACCGGGCGCGCGAGCGCGACGAGCGCCGCGCCGAGGCCGAGCGCCTGCAGCACGCGCGGCAGGCCGCGCAGCCGCACGCGCGACGAGGCCGGGAACGCCGCCTGCCGCGCCGCGCCGTCGATCGCGAGGGCCGCCGGTGCGAACCGCAGCGCCGGTGTGCCACGGCGGGCGCGGCGCAGTGCCGCGATCGTCAGCGGCAGCGCCGCCGCCAGGAGCCACGGATCGAGCAGCCCGAAGTCGGCGATCAGCTCGAGCATCGCGATCACCCTTCGGTCGCCTCCGGCGCGACGGTCCCGGCGTGGTCGACGACGAAGCGCTCCGCGTCCGCGAGCAGTGCGGCGCGCTCCAGTACGTCGGTGCCGCGTTGCGCGAACTTGGCGAGGTCGCAGCGCGCGAGCACCTGCTCGAGCGGGTCGGTGGCGACCGTGTCGTCGGTGCAGCGCAGGTCGGCGGCGAGCTCGGCGGTCGTGCGGTGCTGCGCGCGCAGCGCGAAGCGCTCGCCGACGAAGCCGCGCGCCGCCTCGGCGAGCTCGACGTGGAACCTGCGCTGCTCGTCGAGCGCGCCCGGGCGGCGATCGTGCAGCGCGCGCAGGCGGGCGAGCGCGCGCTCGTGTGCGGGGGTGGCGGGCGGCGCCAGCGGCGACCGGCGGCGCGCGGTGTGGCGTCGCCACAGCCAGGCGATCGTGCCGGCGATGCCGAGCACGCCGGCGGCGAGCAATGCGAGCCGGTCGGGGCGCAGCGGGGCGGGCCACGGCTCGCCGGGCAGCTCGGGTGGCGTCGCGGCCGCGCCGCCGTCCGGCAATGCGGAGCGGATGCTGATCTCGAGTGGTTCGCTGTCGGCGAGCCGCTGCGCGCCGTCGGCGGTCGTCGCGCGGAACCACAGCTCGGGCAGCTCGACGGCGTCGAGCTGGAAGGCGCGCGCGACGAAGCGGCGGGTCTCGGTCGTCCGGCCCTCGGCGTCGCGCGCCACCTCGACACCGGCGGCCTCGACGCGCAGCGGGCGCAGCGCGTCGTCGCGCCAGGGCTCGGGCGTCCAGCCGGCCGGGTAGCGGCGTACGACGACCAGCTCGAACGGCGCGCCGAACTCGACCTCGCCGGTCGCCGCCCGGACGCGCAGCGCGAGCTCGTCGCCGCCGAGGTCGTCGACCTGCGCCGGCAGTGCGGCGCCGAGCGCGGCGCACGCGATCGCTGCGAGCCGTCGCCAGCAGGCCGCCGTCATCGCTTCTGCCCCCGGCGCTGGCGCATGCGGAAGAACTCGAGGATCGGCCGCAGCACGGCCTCGCGGTCGGGCGCGCGCGGGATCGGCACGTCCATCACGTCGATCTTCGCCGCGCGCAGGTCCGCAGTGACGCGTGCGCGCCACGCCGCCGTGCGCTCGCGCCACGCCTGCCGCACCCGGACGCTCCGGAAGTCGGCGAGGAGTGGCGCGCCGGTCTCCGGATCGCGGAGGCGGACCGGGCCGACCTCGGCGAGCGCGTCGACGTCGAGCTCGGGCGACAGGATGCGGACCGCGATGACGTCGTGCCGGTGCGCGCACAGGGCGAGGTTGCGCTGCCACGCCCCGGCCGGATCGCCGAAGCCGAGGAAGTCGGACATCACGAACACCACCGCGTGGCGCCGCAGCGCGCGCGACGCGTATTCGACGGCGGGGGCGAGCGCGGTGGTCGGGGTCGTCACCTGCAGCGCGAGGCAGTCGCGCACGATGCGCAGCGCGTGGCGCGCGCCCTTCCGCGGCGGCACGAAGCGCTCGACGCCCGCGCCGAACGCGATCAGGCCGACCTTGTCGTCGTTCTCGACCGCCGACAGCGCGAGGCACGCCGCGATACGCGCCGCCATGCGACGTGGCGACCAGACGCCGAAGCCGGCGTCCATCGATGCCGACAGGTCGAGCAGGAACACCAGCGTGTGCTCGCGCTCCTCGACGAACTCCTTGACGAACGGCCGGCCGACGCGCGCGGTGACGTTCCAGTCGACCGAGCGCGGGTCGTCACCGGGCACGTATTCACGGATCTCGTCGAACTCGATCCCCGAGCCGCGGAACACCGAGCTGTAGCCGCCGGCCAGCACGCCGCTGACCAGCCGACTGCTCTGCACCTCGATGCTGCGCACCTCCTTGAGCAGCGCGGCCAGCTCGCCGGCGGGCGGCTCCGGCTCGCGCGCATCTGCGGGACGCGCGCGCGCCATCACGGCACCGGGACCTGGTCGAACACGCGCTCGATCAGCTGCTCGGAGGTGACGCCCTCGGCCTCCGCTTCGTAGGTGGTGATCACGCGGTGGCGCAGCACGTCCATGCCGACGGCCCGGATGTCGGTCGGCGTCACGTAGCCGCGCCCGTCGAGGAAGGCGCGGCCGCGCGCGGCCTGGACCAGTGCGATCGACGCGCGCGGCGATGCACCGTACAGGATCATCGGCCGCAGGTCGGCGAGCCCGACCGCAGCGGGATCGCGCGTGGCGAACACGAGGTCGAGCACATAGCCGCGCACGAGGTCGTCGACGTAGACGTCGTCCATCACCGCGCGCGCCGCGAGGATCTGCTCCGGGTGCGCGACCGGACGGACGACGGGCTTCGAACCGTGGCTCGCCATGCGCCGGACGATCAGGTCCTCGTCGGCGCGGGTCGGATAGCCGACCACGACCTTCAGCATGAAGCGGTCGACCTGCGCCTCGGGCAGCGCGTAGGTGCCCTCCTGCTCGACCGGATTCTGCGTCGCGAGCACGAGGAACGGCTTCGGTAGCGGGTGCGTCTCGCCGGCGAGCGTGACCTGCCGCTCCTGCATCGCCTCGAGCAGCGCCGACTGCACCTTGGCGGGCGCGCGATTGATTTCGTCGGCGAGCACGAACTGCGCGAACACCGGCCCCTCGTGCACCGCCCACTCGCCCGTTCTCGGGTTGTAGACCTGCGTGCCGACCAGGTCCGACGGGAGCAGGTCCGGCGTGAACTGGATGCGCCGGAAGCTCCCGCCGAGCGCGGTGGCGAGCGACTGCACCGCGAGCGACTTGGCGAGACCCGGCACGCCCTCGAGAAGCACGTGGCCGTCGGCGAGCAGTCCGATCAGCAGGCTGTCGAGCAGCGGGCGCTGACCGACGATCACGCGCTCGATCTCGCTGGTGACGTCGCGGAGGAACTGGCTCTCCCGCTCGATGCGTTCGGCGGCGGCGGGTGGCGGAGGTGCGGTCACGGTTGCGGAGGGGTGGGGTGGCATCACGAGGATCGCCGCCATCCGGTCCGGACACAAGCGCGGGGTGCAGCGCGCGAGGGCACGTCGGGCCCTTCGACAGAATCGTGACGCGCGTGGGTCGAGCGGTGTCGGCACGCCGGCTAGCCTGGGATCGGGTCCGCACCGAGCAGGTCCCGAAGCGAGTTCCAGTGCCATGTCGAATCCGCTCCGTCCCACGACCACCGTGCACTCGTATGGACGCCCGCGCCGTGCCGGCGCGCGTACCGTGGCGTTCGCCGTGGCGACCGCGCTGCTCGTCGGCGCGGTTCCGGCCCAGGGCGACGCGCGCGACTCCGGCCTGTCGCGCGAGCAGATGTGGCGCGCTCCGACTGCCGAGGACTGGAAGCGCCCGGTCCTGATCGAGTTCCAGCGCACCTGGGAGGACGCGGTCGAGGTGTCGCGCGCGACGGGCAAGCCGATCCTGATCTGCGTCAACATGGACGGCGAGCCGGCGAGCGAGCATTACGCGGGCATCCGCTACCGCCAGCCTGACGTCGCGCGGCTGTACGAGCCGTACGTGTGCGTCATCGCGTCGGTCTATCGTCACACCCCGCGCGACCACGACGAGCAGGGCAATCGCATCCTGTGCCCGCGATTCGGCAGCGTCACCTGCGGCGAGCACATCGCGATCGAGCCGGCCCTGTTCGACAAGTACTTCGACGGCGTGCGCGTCGCGCCCCGGCACATCATGGTCGAACTCGACGGCTCGGAGAGCTACGACGTCTACTACGCGTTCGACACGAAGTCGGTGTTCGATCAGATCCGCGACGGCATCGAGAGCCGCGGGGTGGCGCCGCCGAGCGTCGTGCGAGGCGACCGCGCGATCGTCGATCGCGTCGCGAGCCGGGATGCGGAGGACCGGCGTACGGTCGAGCAGGCCTACCGCGAAGGAAATCGCGAGCTGCGCGAGCAGCTGGTCGACGCTGCCGCGGAGCACATCGACGCGGCGCCGATCGACCTGCTGCGCCTCGCGGTGTTCGGGTTCGACAGCGAGCTCGCCGCCAAGGCGCGTACCGCACTCGCGCAGTCGCAGTCGGCGGAGGCGGTCGACCTGATCAACGACGCGCTGCGCGTGCCGATGGCACAGGAGCAGCGTGACGCGCTGATCGCGGCGCTACAGCGGCTCGGCGCGACGTCGGCGCGCGCGCGGACGCTCGCGGTCGTGCACCAGGGGCTGCAGGAGCGCTCGTCGGATGTGGATGTCGACGGTTGGTCGAGGGCGCTGTCCGGTGGCGCGTCGTACGCCGCGCCGGGCTGGTCCGACCTCGAGGCGAAGCTGCAGGCCCAGGCCAGCGAGGCGGCGACGCGCCCGGACGCGGCCGGGCCGCAGGTCGAGTTGGCGGTGTCGACGCTGGAGCTGGCGGTCGATCCGAAGACAACCGAGATCCTCAATGCGGATCGCCGCACGGCCAATGCCTATGCGCGGCTGATGTTCGAGGATGCGATGCGCGCGGCGCTCGAGGCGCAGCGGCTCGGGTCGGACGACTGGCGCACCGACGCCGTGCTCGCGCTGTGCGACTACTACCTCGGCGACGTGCGCGAGGCCTACCGGCGCGCCGAGGACGTCGTCAAGCGCATCCCGTCGGGCGCCGAGGGTTACACGGCGATGGCGACGCTCGCGCTGTTCGCCGAGGCACGGCAGCGCGCCATCTGGCGCGCGATGCGCAACAAGGAGCAGTGGCCCGGCCAATGGCTGACGGACGTCAACGACGCCTACTCGGTCATCGCGCGTCACCCGCTCGGCACCGACCGCCATGCGCTCGTGCACTACGACTTCCTGAAGGCGCTCGGCGCCGACGGTCGGGCGTGGCGCGTGCTCGTGCAGGGGCTGCAGCGCTACCCGGATTCCTGGCAGCTCCACGATCGACTGCGCGCCCACGTGCTGGAGCAGCGCGGCGTCGAGGGGCTCGAGGCGATCTACGCGCAGCTGATGCAGGAGGCCGGGAAGCCGTCCGCGAACCTCGAGTGGTTCGCGGGCTACGCGGCGATCGTCGCGGCCGAGTTCCATCGCAAGCAGGGCTCGCCGGACCTGGCGGTCGGCGCCTACCAGCGCGCGCTCGGTCACTACGACCGGGCGATCGAGCTCGACGGGTCCGTCCGCCCGACCGCCGATCACTACGCCGCGATCGTGCTGGCCGGCCTCGCGCGGCTCGCCCAGGAGCGCGGCGACCTCGACGCGGCGGTGTCCCTGCTGGTCGCGGGTCTCGAGCGCAAACCAGAGGCGACCGATGTGCTCGACGGCCTGAACATCTCGCCCGCCGACACCATCCGCACGCTGCGCGGTCGTCTCGCGGAGGCGGGCCGGACCGAGCTGTCCGCCCGGCTCGAGGCCGCGGTCGCGAAGCTCGACCCGGCGCTGCTGCGCCTGCCGGACTACGAGCGCGGGCTGCCGGATGCCAATGCGCCGCAGGGTGGCCCGGGGCGGCGGCGCGGTGGCGGGAGGTGACGCGCGGCGGGCGGCGTCTCGACGCGACCGAACACCGTGACACGCGCCGTGGTGCCGGCGCTCACCGCGCGGGCGTCGCGGCGCGCGTCAGGAACAGCAGCCCGTGCCCGTCGGGGTCGCGGGCGAGCAGGGCACCGGGTGCGGTGTCCGCCGTCGGCCAGGCTACCGGTTGCTCGCCGGGCGATACCGGAACACCACCCGTCTGCCGGATCGCCGCGAACATCGTGTCGACGTTGGGGACCGTCACCTCGATCTGCCAATGGACGAGATCGTCCGGCCGCACGTCGAGCGGCATCGGACGGCCGTCGCGTGGCGTCAGGTACTCGAGGAGCTCGATGCCGGGTCCCGCCGCGGCCCGCAGCGTCGTGATACGGACACGGCAGGCGAACACACCGTTGAGCCGTTCCTGCTCGTCGCCGTGGTTCTCGCTACGACCGACCGCGCGTAGGCCCAGCAGGTCGCGGTAGACGCGAAGCGAGCAGTCCGTGTCGTCGACGACGATCGCAGTGTGATCGATGCCCAGGAACCGCTGCGCATCCGATTGCCACCGCGGGTCCCCCTTGCCGGATGGGAACTCGATCAGCTCGAGTACGTGCCCGTCCGGATCACGGAAGTAGAACGCCCGGATGCCGGCGGCCGCGGGGTTCCAGTCGGGGAGGAGCTGTGGTCCGGTCGAGATCGCCGCGACGCCTCGGCTGCGGACGTGCGCGTAGGCTTCGTCCATGTCGCGAACGACGATCGCCACGTGCTGGAACCACCGGTCCTCACTGCGTGAATCGGTGGGCACCGGGCGACCACCCGGGCGCTCGAAGTCCAGCAGCTCCAACGACTCGGCCCCGAGACGGAGAGTCGCGACCCGCACGGCCGCGTCGGCCATTCCGAACAGCCGGTCGACGGCGATCCCGCTGCGCTCGTCGACGCGTTCGACGCGGAAATCCAGGGTGTCCACGAACCAGCGCGACGCACGGTCGAGATCGTCGACCGTCATCGCCAACCTCACGACGGCATCGGCAGGGAGTGTGGCCGCGGCGGTGGCCTGCGCGTCGAGGGCTCCTCGTGACGCGACAGCCGCCAGGACCAGCACGCATGCCGTCCGGCCGAGAGCGCGGAATTCCGGTCGGTGTGCAGATCTCATCGAGTGGCACCTGCGGGCGGGAGCCGCAGCCGCTCCAGGATCCGATCGCCGACGCGCAATGCGTTGGCCATGATCGTCAGCGATGGATTGACCGCGCCGCTCGACGGGAAGAACGAGGAGTCGGTCACATAGAGATTGTCGAGCTCGTGCGCACGGCACTGGCGATCGAGCACGCTGGTGCGCGGATCCGTGCCGAAGCGCAGCGTGCCAGACTGGTGGGAGACGCCGGACACGCCGAGCTTCGGTCCGACGTACGCGTTGGTGTGCAGGCATCGGTCGGCAGCGCAGCCGAACTTCGACAGCGCGCCCACCAGCTTCGCCCGGAGCCGGTCGTAGGCCTCGCGGTTGTTCTCACGGTAGTGCAGACGGATCGAGCCGGAAGCATCGAGCTGCACTCGATTGTCGGCATCGGGCAGATCCTCGGCGGTGATGAAGAAATCCAGCGTGCGCGTCCAGAGGCGGCCCCGCGGAACGTCCGGCAGGAACGGTCTGGCGATGTCCTCGAGGAATGCCTCGTCCGGCTTGCCCATCAACTGGATGAGCCCGAGCGGCCTGGGGGAGTCGTCCGCACCGTGGTAGAAGTCCGCGATCGCGAACGCCTTCTGGAACCGGGACGGATTGGGCTCGTCGCTGATCGCGATCACCATGCCGTTGTTGTGGCACATGTAGTTCCGGCCGACGAAGCCGGAGCCGTTCGCGAGACCCTGGGGGTGTTTCTCGGACGTCGAGCGCAGCAGCAGCGCTGCGGAGTTGATCGCGCCGCACGCCACCACGAACAGGTCGGCGCTGAAGCGGAGTGGCTCGCCGTCGCGCTCGACGACGACCGTGCGGACGGACCTGCCGCCAGCGTCCGTCTCGAGCCGCCGGGCCATCGCCCTGGTCAGGAGCGTGACGTTCGGGAACCGAAGCGCCGGATTGACGCACACCACCTCGGCATCGGACTTGGTCTCGGTCGGGTCCGGGTAGCCGTCGAACCGTCCGAGAACGCGACTCGCCCGCGGCTCCGGATCGCGCTCGCGCAGCCGGACACCGAGCGCGCAGGGGAACGGCCGCAGCCCCTGCTCGCGGAAGCCGTTCGCGATCTCCGCCATGCGTGGCTCGAAGGGGAGCGGGGGGAATGGGAATGGCCCGGAGCGCCACGGCTCGGTCGGATCCGCGCCAGCCTCACCGTGCACCTCGTAGAGCCGCTCGGCTTCGAGGTAGTAGGGCTCCAGCTCCGCGTACTCGATCGGCCACGCCGGTGAGATGCCCCCGAAGTGCCGCGTCTCGCGGAAGTCCGACTCGCGAAGCCTGAGCAGCGCGGCCCCGTAGACCTTCGTGTTGCCGCCCACCCAGTAGTGGGTGTACGGCTGGAACGGCTTGCCGTCGGCATCCAGCCAGCGTTCGGGAGCCAGGTAGCGACCCGCGACGAAGACCTCGTGCTGGTCCCAGTTCTCGGACTCGCGCGGCAGGAAGTCGCCGCGCTCGAGGACCAGGATGCGGAGTCCGGACGGCGCAAGGCGGTGGAGCAGGGTTCCGCCGCCGGCGCCGGTGCCGATGACGACGACGTCGAAGTGTTCGGTGTTCATTGGACGGTGGTGGCTGGCGGTCGATGCCCGGCGAAGTCGATGGGCCCCGTGCAGCCACAATGAGGACAAACGCCGGCTCCCGAGTGGTTCAATTTGCAGCAGTGGATCGCCGGGCTGCGTGGGTGTCGATGGAACAGCTCGGCTGCCGTCAGCATCCCGAGGATCGGAGCAGTGACGTAGATCCACAAGTGATCGAGCGCGTGCGCCGGCAGTGCCGAAGCGAGGGACCTGGCGGGATTGAGGCTCGTCCCGGATATCGGATCAGCGGCGATGATGAACAGGCACAGGAGCGCTCCACCGAACGCACCGGTCCAGCGCGCCAGACGCCGCGTGTTGGATGTGAACAGGACCGTTCCCATCAACGCCGCGGTCATCATGAACTCCGCCGCGAATGCCGCGGCCGTGCCGGCGCGGCCCGGATGCGTCGCCGCGTAGCGAACCGGTGGAGCCGTGAACGTCGTGCCGACGAGCGCGGCTCCGGCGTAGACGCCGGCGGTCCCACCGATGACCTGTGCGACGATGTAGCCGATCGCGTCCGGCCGGCGCAGCTTGCCGAGTCGCAGGAAGGCGAGCGTCACGGCGGGGTTCATCAGCGCGCCGCTGAACGCACCGAGTGGCGACATGATCAGTGCCACGGCGGTCGCTCCCATGGCGAGGCCCATCAGGCAGCGGCGGACGAAGTCGTCGGGGAACTGCGCGGGCACCGGCGAGCGCGCTCCCTGGAGCAGCGACGCGAAGACGGCGACGGAGCACATGAACAGGCCGAGCAGGAGACCGTCGGCGGCCCACAGGCGCGCACGGAGCGCGACTTTCGCAGGGGTGCCCGCGTTCATGGAAGTCAGCCGCCCGCCTCGAAGCCCGGGTAGAGCGTCATACCGCCGTCGACGAACAAGCTCGCGCCGGTGATGTAGTCCGCTTCGTCGGAGGCGAGCCACACTGCGAGCCTCGCGACGTCGTCGGGTTCCCCGATGCGCTTGTACGGGATCAGCTTGAGGAGCTCACGGTAGGCCTCCGGCGTCTCCCACGCCGGCCGGTTGATGGGAGTGCGGATCGCACCGGGGCAGATGCTGTTCACGCGGATCCGCCACGGCGCGAGCTCCTGGGCGAGGCTCTTCATCATCAGCATCACGCCACCCTTCGAAGCGGCGTAGTTGACGTGCCCCGCCCAGGGAATGACCTCGTGGACGCTGCTGATGCAGATGATCTTGCCGGCAGCACACGAGACTCCGGCGCGTGCACCGCGCCGCTTGAACTCGCGGATTGCCTCGCGTGCACACAGGAATTGGCCAGTGAGATTGACGTCGATGACCCGCCGCCACTGCGCGAGCGTCATGTCCTCGATCGCGGCATCCTGCTGCAGTCCGGCGTTGTTGACCAGGATGTCGACGGTCCCGAATTCGGTCAGCATGTGCTGGAACATCGAGCGGACCTGCGACTCGTCCGACACGTCCGCGGCGTGAGTCAGCGCCCGACCGGCGTGCGAGCACCCGCACGAAGCGATCTCGTCCACGGTCGCGCGGGCGGCGTCCTCGTTGCCGACGAAGTTGATCATCACGTCTGCGCCAGCGCGGGCCAGGGCGACGGCGATCGCCCGGCCGATGCCGGAGCTCGCACCGGTGACCAGTGCACGCTGGCCGCTCAGCACGGGTCGGACTTCGCAGCTGGGCATGACGATGTCCGGAAGCTGTTCCGGCATCACCTCACGGATCAGGGAGCTGTTCATCGGGAGCGGTCAGGGGCGTTGGTGTCGGGGTAGGGAGAGTCAGACTCGACTCGCTGCCGACACGGGCGCGAGGAGTGCTGCGACGAGGCCGGTCCAGCCGGTCTGATGCGACGCCCCGACTCCGCGGCCGGTGTCGCCGTCGAAGTACTCGTAGAACAGCAGGTGGTCCCGGAACCGGGGATCGTCGCGAAGCAATGGTGCATGCCCATATACGGGACGGCGGCCATCCGGTTGCACGCGGAACAGAGCAACCAGTCGACGCGACAGTTCGGCGGCTATGTCGCCCAGCGACGCACGATGGCCAGAGTGTGTCGGGCACTCGAAGGTCATCGAGTCGCCGAAGAACCGGTGGAAGGTCGACAGCGCCTCGACGATCAGGTAGTTGACCGGGAACCAGACCGGCCCACGCCAGTTCGAGTTGCCACCGAACACGCCGGAGTCGGATTCGGCCGGATTGTAGCGAACGGTGTGCACCTGGCCGTTGGCGCGCAGCCCGAACGGATGATCCAGGTGGTGTCGCGACAATGCGCGAATCCCGAACGACGACAGGAACTCGGATTCGTCGAGCAGGCGCTCCATGATCGGCCGCAGTCGATCCGGCCGCAGCAGCGACAGCAGCCGACGATCCTCCTGACCCGGCTCCGACCACCGCGCGACGAGGGACGCGAGCTCGGGCCGGTAGTCGAGATACCAGTGCAGGCGGCGTGCGAACCCCGGCAGCTCCTCGAGCAGCTCACCGTCGATGACCTCGACGGCGAACAGCGGAATCAGCCCGACCATGGTCCGTAGGCGGAGTGGAGTGACGGCTCCGTCGGGCGTCTGCAGCACGTCGTAGAAGAACCGGTCGGCGTCGTCCCACAGACCCAGGTGGCGACCACCGATGTTGTTCATCGCCTCGGCAATGTGCAGGAAGTGCTCGAAGAACTTCGTGGCGATGTCCTCGTACACGTGGTTGTGACGCGCGAGCTCCAGCGCGATGCGCATCAGGTTGAGGCTGTACATCGCCATCCAGCTGGTCGCGTCCGCCTGATCGATGTGACCGCCGGTCGGTAGCGGCGCACTGCGGTCGAAGACACCGATGTTGTCGAGGCCGAGGAACCCGCCCTGGAAGATGTTGCGTCCTTCGGCGTCCTTGCGGTTCACCCACCAGGTGAAGTTCAGCATGAGCTTGTGGAAGACCCTCTCCAGGAAGGCGATGTCGCCGCGGTCGCCGCGCTGGGTGCGATCGATCTGGAACACGCGCCATGCTGCCCACGCGTGCACCGGCGGATTCACGTCCCCGAAGGCCCATTCGTATGCGGGCAGCTGACCGTTCGGATGCATGTACCATTCGCGGGTGAGCAGCACGAGCTGACCCTTGGCGAACTCGGGATCGACGCATGCGAAGCTGATGCAGTGGAACGCGAGGTCCCAGGCCGCGTACCAGGGGTACTCCCAGGTATCGGGCATCGACAGGACGTCGGCGTTGTTGAGGTGTGTCCACTCGGAGTTGCGACCGTGACGCCGCGCGGCGGGTGGCGTCGGTTGTGCAGGGTCGCCGGCCAGCCATTGGGGCACGTCGTAGTGGTAGAATTGCTTGCTCCACAGCATTCCGGCGAAAGCCTGACGCTGTATGTCGCGCGCTTCGTCGTCCGGGAGGTGGCGCTGCAGGTGAGCATGGAACTCGTCTGCTTCCCGGTGGCGGAGATCCACTAGCTCGTCGTAGCCCGTGAACGGCTGCGGGATGTCGAGGTCCGTCAGGCGCACCCGAACGACGGTGGTCGCGCCGGGAGCGAGCGTGCGGACGACATGGAAGGCGGCCTTGGTGCCGGTGCCCGAGGTCAGCGCTGCCGTCGTGTCCCGGTCGACCACGAAGTCGTTGATGCCGTCCTTGTACCGGCCGGTTCGCGGAAGTCCGTACAGGCGGGACACATTGGTGTCGTTCTCGCAGACGAGGGTCGGGGCGGCCTCGTCGACCTGGCAGTGGTAACGACCCAGAGCGCGGTGTTCGGCGGTGAGCTGTCCGGGGCGCTCGGCGTGGATGCGCGGGCGGTCGGAGCCGGCGGTCCAGGACCATGTGTTGCGGAACCACAGCTGGGGGAGCACGTGTATGGTCGCCTGCTCCGGACCGCGGTTCGCGATCTCGATCCGCATGAGGACGTCGGTCGGTGCGCCCTTGGCGTAGTCGATGCGGATGTCGAAGTAGCGGTCGTCGGCGAACGCGGCGGTATCGAAGATCTCGTACTCGGGATCCAGTCGGCCCCGCCGCTTGTTCTCGCGAACGAGCTCGTCATAGGGATAGGGACGCTGGGGGTACTTGAACAGCATCCGCATCCACGAGTGGGTCGGAGTTCCGTCCAGGTAGTAGTAGAGCTCCTTGACGTCCTCTCCGTGGTTACCCTCGCCGTTCGTCAGCCCGAAGAAGCGCTCCTTGAGGATCGGATCGACTCCGTTCCAGACCGCGAGCGACAGACAGAGCAGCTGCCGGTCGTCGCAGAAGCCGGCGATGCCGTCCTCGCCCCATCGATAGGCGCGGCTTCGCGCGTGGTCGTGTGGGAAGTGCGACCATGCGTCGCCGGATTGGCTGTAGTCCTCGCGCACGGTGCCCCACTGACGCTCGGCCAGGTATGGGCCGAAGCGACGCCAGGCATCCCGGTCGTCAGCTGTCAGTCGGTCGTGCTCTGCGCCGGACGAGTGGAGAGGTGAGGGCGCGGTCATGATGTGGGGAGCGGGGCGCGACGTGGGGTCGAGGATGCGGAGCGGGACGCGATACGACGGTGCCGCTGCGGCGTTCCGGACCGGCGATCGCGGCGACCGTCACGGCAGTTGCCGTCGGGGCGTGGTGCGTCCGCGCGGTGTCGCTCGGCGGTGGCACTCGGCGGGGGCGCCCGCGCCGAGACGGGGGCGGAAGCGGTCGGCGGAGCCGCGAGGTTCGCCCGCGGCCGGCAGGAGGGCGGGCGGGGCGAGCGGCGATGGGCTCCGGAGTCGAGCCGAGTACCGGGCGCGGTGCTGGATGGGAGCCGGAGCGACCAGTCCATAGAATCCCCGCGTTGGCGACCACGCACATCCACGCCCGCCTGCGCGCGGCGACGCGCGCGCTGCACGCCCGGGTCGAGGCGTGTGGACCGTTCGGTCGGCTCGCGTCCGGCGACTTCGCGCGCGCGGACTACCGCGCGGCGCTCGAGGTGCTGCTGGCGGTCGCGCGGCCGCTCGAGCGGTGTCCGGCGCTCGCCGCGGGGCGGGTCGAGCGGCTGGTCGCGGATCTGCGGGCCCTGGGCGCCGAGCCGGAGGCGGTGGCGCCGGCCGCACTGCAGCCGCCGGCGGGCGAGGCGGAGGTGCTCGGTGCGCGCTACGTGCTGGAGGGTTCCGCGCTCGGCGCGAGCGTGCTGCTGCGCAGGTTGGGAGAGCGCCTCGGCCTCGCGCCCGGCGCGCCGGGCTGCAGCTACCTCGGGGCGGTCGCGGCCGGCGCGGAGCAGCGCTGGCCGGCGTTCCTCCGCCACCTCGCGGAGCGGGTCGACGCCGGTGTGGACGCCGAGCGGACGGTCGCGGCGGCGGTCGGGTTGTTCGAGGTGCTCGTCGGTTGCGCGCGTACAGCACAGGCGGTCGGGCGATGAACGAAGCCGGCGCCGAGCTGACCCGCGACCTGCTCGCTCGCTGTGCGGAGGAGCCGATCCACGTGCCTGGCGGTTGTCAGCCCCACGGCGTGGTGCTCGGCGTCGAGCGCTGCGACGGGCGGGTGTGCGTCGCGAGCGCCAATGCGACGCGGTGGTTCGGTGGCGATGCCGCGGAAGCGATGCTGGGGAACCCGATCGCCGAGCTGCTCGGCGCGGTGTGGGACGAGCGGCTCGCCGCAGCCGTGCGGAGCATCGGGCCTGCGGTGGCAGAGGTGCGGCGCGTCGTCTGGCGCGGCGCCGATCACATCCTCGGCGTGCGTTTCGCCGACCCGGATCGCGTGCTCGTCGACCTGGAGCCCTGCGCGGCGGACGGCGCGCAGCTCGCCTCTCGGCTCACCCAGCTCGGCAGGTTCGCGGGGCAGGCCGGGCAGCTCCGCGATGCGCCCGCGCTGCTCGCGGCGGTCGCGGACGAGGTGCGTGCCGCGACCGGCTTCGACCGTGTGATGGTGTACCGGTTCCACGACGACGGCCACGGCGAGGTCGTGGCGGAAGCGCGCGCCGCGGAGCTCGAGCCGTTCCTCGGCCTGCACTATCCGGCCGGTGACATCCCCGAGCAGGCGCGCCGGCTCTACGTGCAGAACCTCGTGCGGGTGATCGTCGACCGGGCGGCGGCGCCTGCCCCGCTCGTGCACGCCCCGGACGCCGAGCTGCCTCTCGACCTGACGTCGTCCGACCTGCGCGCAGTGTCGCCCGTGCACCTGCGCTACCTCGCGAACATGGGCGTGCGCGCATCCATGTCGCTGTCGATCGTCGACGACGATCGATTGTGGGGGCTCGTTGCCTGCCACCACCGCGAGCCGATGCCGGTCGACTACCACGTGCGGCACGTCGCGGCCGTGTTCGCGCGTACGATCAGTGCCGAGGTGCACCTGCGCGAAGGGCACGAGCGCCTCGCGCATGCCCGCCGCACGCACCTGTTCCACCATCGTGTGCTGCAGGCCGTCGCGGATGGTGCGGGGACCGACCCGCTCCGGATGCTCGCCGCCGACGATTCACTTCTGGAGATGGTCGATGCGACGGCGGTCATCGTCCATGCGGGCGGTGAGCTGTGGCTGCGCGGCGATCCACCCGAGCGGGCGTGGTGCGAGGCGCTGGTCGCACGACTGCGCGAAGCGGAGGTGCCGGAGCTGTGGGTGACCGACGCGCTCGCCGACGGCGCGCTCGGCGTCGCTCCCGACCCGCGGGCCGCCGGCGTGCTCGCGCTGCGGATCGCTCCGGACGAGGGCGTGGTCTGGTTGCGCGGCGAGGTCGTGCGCACGCTCCACTGGGCCGGTGACCCGGCCAACGTCGTCACCGTCGATCCGCTCGATCCGTCGCGGCTCCTGCCACGTAGCTCGTTCGCGCTGTGGGTCGAGACCGTGCGGGCGCGCTGCGCGCCGTGGTCCGCCGGCGACCGCGCGGTCGCGAGCGACCTGCGCCGGATCCTCGGCGACGTGTGGACGCGCTCGATCCGCCGCCGTGTCGCGGAGCTCGAGCGCACGTCGCAGGCGTTGGCGGGGCGCGACCGCGAGATGCAGGAGCTGCTCGTCGCGGTCACGCACGACCTGAAGTCGCCGGTCGTATCGCTCGGCTTCGTGGCGCACGCACTGCGTGACGCGTGCGCGGCGCGAGACGAGGAGGCCTCGCTGGACGCGGTGGGTCGAGTCGAGCGGGTCGTGGCGGCCATGAGCGCGAACCTCGATCGACTGGTGGACTTCGGCCGGGCCGGGCGGGAGGAGCTGCGCATTGTGCGCGTCGACGTCGCCGCACTCGCGCAGGAGAGCTGGGAGCGGACCGCCGGCAGCGTGGATCCGGGGGCGCAGCTCGACGTCGACAGCGTGCGCGGCGTGACGGTCGTCGCAGATCGCGTCCTGCTCGGACAAGTATTCGACAATCTGTTCGGCAATGCGCACAAGTACCGCCGCTCGACGGAGCCGCCGCGCGTCGTCGTCGACTGGCGGCGCCAGCCGGGCGCCGTCGACCTGCGTGTGACCGACAACGGCCGGGGCATACCGGCCGAGCAGCACGAGCGCGTGTTCCGGTTGTTCCAACGCGCGGACCGATCGGTGCCCGGCGCCGGCGTCGGACTCGCGATCGTGCGCCGTATCGCGGTTCGCCATGGTGGGGCAGCGTGGATCGAATCGGAGGAAGGTGTCGGGACCACGGTCTGGTTCCGTCTTCCCGACGCGCCGATCCACGGGGAGACGGGAGAGGATGGCTGAGTCGGACCGACCGGGCGCGCCGGAGTCGATCGCCGAGCTGCGGTGTCTCGTCGCCGAGGACGAGCCCGAGCACGCCGACGGCGTACGCCGTATGCTCGTCCGGGCGTTCGGTGTCGGTCATTGCGTCACGGTCGTCGACCGGCTCGACGCGGCTCTCGCCGGGCAGGCTCGTCACGACGTGGTGCTCCTCGATCTGAACCTCGTCGACGCGGATGGCGAGGCGACGCTCGCGGCGCTCGCGGCCGGACGTTTCGAGGTTCCGGTGGTCGTGGTCACGTCGAGCGGGGACGACGAGCTCGGCCGCCGGGCGGTGCGGTGCGGCGCGCAGGACTTCCTGCGGAAATCGGAGCTGCAGCCCACGCTGCTCGCTCGCTCGCTGCGCTACGCCGTCGAGCGTCACGGGCTGCTGGCGGATTCCGCACGCCAGGCCGAGGCGCTGCGTATGCGGACGCGCGACCTCGAGACGCTGCTGGAGATCACGCGTACCGAGCTGGCTGCGGCGCTCGACCGCATCGCCGAGAGCTGTCGCGAGCTGGAGGACCGCGCTCGCATGGCATCGCGACCGCAATCATCGGCGTGGCTCTTCGACGCACGGCGGTCGGCCCTCGCGGCACGGCACATGATCGCGACGATCGGGGCCCACTTCCACGGTACGAGTCGGCTGCCGGGCGATGGCGTCCGGTCATTGCACGCCGCGCTGGCCGACACGGCGGTCTGGCCGGAGGGCATCCGCGTCGACGTCGAGTCGTTGCCCGAGTCCCTCGCCGCGTATCGCTCCCGCATGCCGGAGTCAGCATTGATCCGGGTGGTCGCGACGCTGCTGGACGCGATCCCGGCCCGGTCGCCGACGCTCGACATCGTCGTCGAGAATCGCCTCGCACGGATGCGGGTGATCGGTGCGCTCCCGGAGCGGTCGGTCGCGGTCCAGGATCTCGGACTGGACCTGCTGCGCGACCTGCTGTCCGTCGACCTCGCACTCGGCTGGCAGCTCGTGCGCAACACGGTCGAGAACTTCGGCGGCACCGCGAAGATCGAACTCCACGGTGCCGATGCGATCGGCTTCGTGCTCACCGTGCCGCTGGTCCCGCTCGTCGGTATTGCAGCGGGCGACGCCGACGCCGGGACGGACGACCTCGAGGGAAACATGGATCCGACCGCTGGCAGGCTGCGACTGTTGCGCGATCCGGACGGGCGCGGTGCATCGCGGTCGGCCTCGGACGCGCTGGAGGGGCGATGAGTCGCGAGCCCACGTTCGTCGCGACGGCGCTGCGCGTGCGCGACGTCGGGCCGGTCTCGTTCGAGCTGCGGGCCGGCGCGTGCCTCGCGGTCCTCGGGCCGTCGGGGAGTGGCAAGACGACCCTGCTCCGTGCGCTCGCCGACCTGGATCCGTCGGATGGCGACGCGCAGCTCGACGGCGTGTCGCGCGGCGCGATGCCGGCCCCCGCCTGGCGGCGCGCGGTGCGCTACGTGGCGGCCGAGAGCGGCTGGTGGGAGGATCGCGTGCGCGACCACTTCGCCGACTGGGGGCGGGCCGTGCCGCTGCTCGAGCGACTGGGGCTCACCGCGGAGGCGGGCGACTGGCCGGTCGCGCGGCTGTCGAGCGGCGAGCGGCAGCGGCTGGCGTTCGTCCGCGCGCTCGCTCCCGATCCGCGCGTGCTGCTGCTCGACGAGCCGACGCGCTCGCTCGATCCCGCGGCGGCCGCCGCGGTCGAGGCGATGGTCGGCGAGCTGCTGCACGGACGCTGTGTCGTGTGGGTGACTCCACGACGCGGCGCAGGCCGCACGGGTTGCGCACCAGTCGTTGCGGCTCGGCGCCGGAGGTGCGGCATGATCGCGTCGATCACCGCGGTCGTCCCGCCGATGGGCGACGGGCCGATCGACCTGTCGGTCGCCGATCTCGCGATCGGGGCCGCGCTCGTCGTGGCCAATGCCGTGCTGTCGCTCGTCCTCGACCTCGGCATCGCACGCCGGCTGCTGGTCTCGGCGGCACGGCTCGTCGTCCAGCTCGTCGCGGTCGGTTACGTGCTCGGTCTGCTGTTCGCTGCGAGCTCGGCAGGGTGGACGGCGCTGGCGGCGACCGTGATGGTCCTGTTCGCCGGCCAGGAGGTGCTCGCACGGCAGGAACGGCGCCTCGCGGGATTGTGGGCCTACGGGCTCGGGACCGGCGCGATGTTCGTCGCGTCGGTGCTCGTCACCGTGTTCACGCTGACCGTCCAGGTGCAGCCCGAGCCGTGGTATGCGGCGCGCTACTCGATCCCTTTGCTCGGCATGATCCTCGGCAACGCGATGACCGGCGTCGGCCTCGGCCTCAACGCGTTGACCGCGCGGCTGCACGACCAGCGCGCCGCGGTCGAGGCGCAGCTCAGCCTCGGCGCCACGCGGACCGAGGCGACGCGCCGGATCGTGCGGGCCGCGCTGCGCACCGCGCTGATCCCGCTCGTCAATCGCATGGCCGCGACCGGCGTCGTGTTCCTGCCCGGCATGATGACCGGTCAGATCCTCGCCGGCGCCGATCCCTCCGTCGCGATCGAGTACCAGATGCTGATCACGTTCCTGATCGCCGGTGGCACGGCGCTCGGTGCGGTCACCGCGGTCCTCGCGGCGATGCGGCGCCTGACCGACGATCGCCACCGGCTGCGCCTGGACCGGCTCGCGGACCACGAAGTGTAAAAATCGTACGCGGTACCGATCGGAAGTCAGCTAGCGTCCGCGCGTGGCTTCGCAGGTCGTGGTGGTCTTGGGTGCGGCGTGGGTCGCGGTCGCCGGGTTCGGGGCCGTGGGGGTGGGGGCCGTGGGAGAGCAGGGCGGGGTGGAGCGCGACGTCGCCATCGGGCGGTGCCTCGCCTGCCACGCGGCGTCGCCGGGCACGGACGAGCGGCTCGCGGCGCTGCCCTCGCCGCGCCTGTCCGGGCTCGGCGAGCGCGTCGGGGGCGATTGGCTGCGCGGGTTCCTGGCCGGGCACTTCCCGGGACGCGCGGGGCGCGAGCGCGCGGCCGACGTCGCCGCAGCGCTGCTGGGCCCGGCACCGGCGATCGAGTCACGGCAGCCCGTGCGGGTCAGCTCGGCGGTCATCGAGCAGGGTGGCGCGCTGTTCCGTGAGCTCGGCTGCCGTGCCTGTCATGCGGCGGACGGTGTGCCCGATATCGCGGCGAAGACCGACCTGCGCGGCCTGACCGCATTCCTGACCGACGCCCGCGCGACCCGGCCGGACCTGCCGTTCCATGACTTCGCATTGGAGCCGGGCGAGGCCGAACGACTCGGCGCGTGGCTGCTACGCGCGCGGCGCGCCGACGCGAGCTCGGCGCCGCCGACGCCCGGCTTCGCCGTCGAGTGCTTCGAGCTGCACATCGCTGACCCCGGCCTCCCGGACCTCGACGGTCTGCAGCCGAGCGCGGTCGGCCACACCGACACGGTCGACGTCGAGATGCGCACGCGCGACGACCACTTCGCATTGCGCTTCAGCGCGATGCTCGACGCGCCGGTCGACGGCGAATACCGCTTCAGGCTCGGCTCGGACGACTCGTCGTGGCTGTGGCTCGACGGCGATCTGGTGATCCGCAACGAGGCCATCGCGCCGTTCCGGACACGCGACGCGCGCGTGCGGCTGACCGCGGGGAAGCACGACCTGCTGATCGTGTTCACCGAGGCCGGCGGCGGGCAGCGCCTCGAGCTGGACTGGCAGCCGCCCGGCGCCAGCCTCGGGCCGGTGCCGCCGGACCGCGTCTTCGCGCAGGCCGACGCGCTGCTGCCGCTGGCGCCCGGCTCGCTGCCGCGCGACGGCGAGTCGATCGCGCGCGGCCGGGCGGCGATCGCCGCGGCCCGCTGCGCGAGCTGCCACGCCGGTGACGACCTGCCGGTCCCGGACCCGGCGCCGGCCTGGGCAGCGCTGCGCGCCGACCGCGACTGCCCGAGCGTGCCGGTCACGCCCGCGCACCGGCGTGCACTCGCGCGGCGCGGGACGCCGACCGGTCCGCAGGCGCCGCGCGACCGGCTCGCCGCGGAGCTCAGGGAGCTGCGCTGTCTCGACTGCCACGATCGTGGCGGCGCCGGCGGCATGCGCGACGACGCGCGCCGCGAGCTGACCGAGACCGAGGATCTCGGTGAGGAAGGGCGCGCGCCGCCGTCGCTCGACCGCGCCGGGCACCGATTGCGCCGCACGTGGATCGAGGCCGTGCTCGCCGAGGGGCGCGACGCGCGTCCGTACGTCCGCGCGCGGTGTGCGCGACTGTCAGCCGAACGGGCGGCCGAGCTCGCCGGCCTGTTCGCCGCCGTCGACTCGGTGCCCGGCGACGACGTCGAGCCGCCGTTCTCGGCCGCCGCCGTGCGGGAAGGTCAGCGCACGGTCGCAGTCGGCGGCTTCTCCTGCGTGATCTGCCACCGCGCCATGGGCAGGCCGTCGTTGGGACCGCAGGGCATGGACCTGGCGATCCAGTTCGAGCGACTGAAGCCCGGTTGGTTCCGCCAATGGCTGCTGCAGCCGGCGACGCTCCGTCCCGGTACGCGCATGCCGCAGTTCTGGGCGCAGCCCACGCCGGCGGCCATCGCGCAGGTCGACGCGGTGCGTGCGTGGACGTCGCTCGGCGCCGCGGCGCCCATCCCGGCGGGCGTCGCCAATCCACCCGGCTCGTTCCGGCTCGAGGTGTCGCCGGACCGGCCGCGATTGCACGGTGCGTTCCTCGACGGGCTGTCCGCCCACTGCATCGCGGTCGGCACGCCCGAGCGCGTACACTTCGCATACGACCTCGCCCACGCGCGGCTCGCGTGGTTGTGGCGCGGCGAGTTCCTCGACGCCGAGGGCACCTGGAGCGGTCGAGCCGGCCGCCTGCTGAAGCCCGCGGGCGACGACTGGATCGTGCTGCCCGACGCCCGGCTGGAGGCGCCGGGCCGCACCGTCGCGATCCGCACGCTCGGCTGGCGCCTCGACGCGGAAGGCTATCCGACGTTCCGGATCGCGGTCGCTGACGGGCTCGTGCTCGAGGATGCGCCGCGGCCGCGCTTCGGCGACCGCCAGATCGAGTTGGTGCGCAGGCTGACCGCCCGTGGCGGAGACCTGCGGATCGAGCTTCCCACGACCCCCGGGCTGTCGACGCTCGTCGGCGCTGCGCCGCAGACCGCGATCGAACTTCGCGACGGTCGGGCCGTCGAGGTGGTGTACCGATGGTGATCGCCCTCTGTGCAATGACACTCCTGCTCGCACCGCAGTCGCCCGACCTCGCCGACGAGTTCGTCTCGATCGTCGACGTGCCGCAGCCCGCGGACGTCTCGCTGGAGGTCGGTGGTCTGCTGCCGCGTGGTGACGAGCTGTTCGTCTCGACGCGCCGGGGCGAGATCTGGCGCCTGCAGCATGCGACCTCGGCGGCGCCCGAGTATTCGCTGTGGGCGGAAGGACTGCAGGAGCCGCTCGGTCTGCTCGAGCACGACGGCTGGATCTGGGTGGCGCAGCGCGGTGAGCTGTCGCGGATGCGCGATTCCGACGGCGACGGTCGGATGGACCAGCTCGAAACGGTGTGCTCGAGCTGGGAGCTGTCGGGCAACTACCACGAGTACTGCTTCGGACCGGCGCTCGCGCCCGACGGCTCGATGTGGCTGACGCTCAACAAGCCGTTCGGCGACGAGCCGTTCGGCCACGTCGATTGGCGTGGTTGGGCGGTCCGGATCACACCGGACGGCAAGTTCGAGCCCGTCTGTGCGGGGCTGCGGTCGCCCGCCGGAATCGCGACGTCGCCAGGGGGCGAGATCTTCTACACCGACAACCAGGGTGAGTGGTGTGCGACCGGCAAGCTCACGTTGCTGCAGGTCGGCGACTTCCACGGCCATCCACACGGCATCGACTCCTGTCGGCGGCCGGAGAGTCTCGTGCCGTATCCCGGCGACGTGCCCGACGGCCTGCTGATGGACGAGGCTGCCAAGGCGATGCCCGCCTATCGGCTGCCCGCGGTGTGGATCCCGTACGACCGCGTCGGGCGCTCGCCGGCGGGCTTCGTGTGGGACACCGCCGGCAACTTCGGCCCGTACCGCGGGCAGATCTTCGTCGGCGACCAGTATTCGGCGGAGGTGTTCCGCATATCGCTCGAGAAGGTCGAGGGTCGTTGGCAGGGTGCGTGCTACCCGTTCCGGCGCGGCTTGAAGTGCGGTATCACGCGGGTCGCGTGGGATGCCGACGGCTCGCTGTGGTGCGGGATGACCAACCGGGGGTGGTCGTCGCTCGGCACGGCGAGCGAAGGGCTGCAGCGGCTGGTGTGGAACGGGCGCACGCCGTTCGATCTGCTCGAGGTGACCGCGCGTCGCGACGGTTTCCGGCTGCGCTTCACGACCCCGGTCGATCCCGCGACGATCGAGCCCGATGCCTTCGCGGTCCGCAATTGGACCTACCGCCACCACAGCACCTACGGGTCACCGGAGATCGACCCCCGGCCGCTCGAGGTGCGCGCCGCCACGATCGGCGACGATACCCGCACCGTCGACCTGCAGATCGATGGTCTCGTGCCGACGCGCGTGCACATGATCGAGGCGCGTGGCGTTCGCGCCGCCGGCGGTGCGAAGCCGTGGCACGGCGTGGCCTACTACACGCTCGAGGTGCAGCCCGCGTCGTGACCCGCGCGAGGCGCGCGCCGCGATTCGGGCCAGCCGCTGCGGTCGTCGGTCAGCGGCGCGGCGGTTCGCCCGTCAGCTGTTCCCATTGCCGGTCGGCCGCATCGAGATCCTGCTTCGTGAAGCCGTCGCGCGTGTCCGAGAACAAGTCGCGGTGGAACAGCAACAGGCGGCCGTCCTCGATCAGGAACGCCGTCGGGTCGCAAGACGCCTGCTGGCCGCGCGCCATCGCATAGCTGCACCAGCCGCCGTGGGCCGGCTCGTAGTGCAGCGGGTCGGCGAGGAACAGGTCGCGGTGCTCGCGGGTCGCGAACAGGTAGATCACGCCGCCGAACCGTGCCGACAGGTCGGGGTCCCCGGGCGTCGGTCGAGAGCCGCCCTCGGGGAAGTAGCTGACCGGGTCGTAGCCCGACAGCGCCAGCGGCAGGTCGTCGGCGAGGTTGTAGCGGGTGGACTCGCGCGGTGGCGCGCCGGGCGGGATGGCGACCTCGACCGGCGGCACGCCGCTCGGGACCGCCACCGGCCCCGAGCTGCAGGCGCTGGGAAGGAGCGCGCCGAGCAGGACGGCGGCGCGCGCGACGCGGGTAGCGAGGTGGGACATCGGATGCGTGGCTCGACGGGCGCTCCCTACGGTAGTCCGCCGCCCCGGTTCCGGCGCGGCGCAGTCGGGCGCCGTGCGCGCGACGGCCGATCGACGGCGAGCGTCGGCGCGCGGACGCCGCCGTGCGCGGCGTGGTGCGCTCCGGGGATGTGGGGTGTCGCGCTCCGCGCCACCGCGGCGGGCCGCCCGTCGCGCGATCCGGCAGCTCCGTCCCGACGCCGGACCCGCGTGGCACGGCGCCTGCTGTCTGCGCGTCGCTCGCCGCTCCGGCCCGATGACCGTTCTCGATCCGATCGCCGACCCGTCGTTCGCGCACGCGTTTGCGCTGCAGCCCGCACTGCCGGGGCGGCCGAGTTCCCGCGACGGCGTGCGGCGCAGCTGGCACTGCGCGGCGTTCGATGCGGTCGCCCATCCGTTCGGCCGCTGGCTCGGGCGCTTCGCGTGGGCACGGGCGCTGTACCGCGCGCAGCTCGCCCGCGCCGAGCGTCGCGACGTCGAGCTGCCGATCGCGGGCGAGCGCGGCGCCGGGCTGAGGGGATTGCGGGTCGCTTTCCTGTCGGACCTGCACGCCGGCGCCTACGTCGATCGCGCCGATCTCACCGCGCTGTTCGACCGGGTGACCGCGGCCGCGCCCGACCTGGTCTGCCTCGGCGGCGATCTGATCGACACGCGGCCCGAGCAGCTCGAGCTGTACGACGGCCCGCTGCAACGGCTGCGCGCCCCGCTCGGGGTCTGTGCGGTGCCCGGCAATCACGACCATCGTTGGATGCACGACATCGGCGAATGGGCGGAGTTCCTGGAGGCGCGCGGCGTGCGCGTGCTCGCGAACCGTGGTTTCCGGATCGTGCGGAACGGCTCGACGCTGTGGCTCGCAGGCGTCGACGATCTGACCGACGGTGAGCCGGACGTGCCGCGCGCGCTGTTCGGTCGGGCGCACGGTGAGCCGACCCTCGTGCTCGCCCACCAGCCCGACCACTTCGACGAACTGCGGCGACATGGCGTCGACCTCGTGCTGAGCGGTCATACGCACGGAGGTCAGTTCCGCGTGCTCGGCCGCTCGCCGATCACGCACACGCGGTTCGGCTGGATCGCGGGCGGCTTCGGCTGTCCGGCCGGCGGCGGCGCGCGGCTGCACGTCAGCCGCGGAGTCGGCGTGACGATCCTGCCGTTGCGGATCGGTGCGCGCCCGGAGATCACCGTCGTCCGATTCACCAGCGCCGGCTGATCGCCACCGCCCCGGCGGCCGGGCATCGGGACGGGAACCGAGGGCGCCGTGCGCTGCGCGCCGCTACGCTGCTCGCCTCGTCCAGACACTGCCTCGATCGCTTCCGAGGAGTTCCGAAACATGCTTCGATCTCGACTTCTGCTGCTCGCGGCCCTCGTTCTCGTCGCCCCGGCGGCCACCCAGGGCGATGCCCTGGTCGGACGCTGGCGTGGCACCGGGGAGCTGAACCAGGGAGAGAACCTGCAGATCAATGCGGACGGTACGGCCGTCAGCGACGAGGACCGCATGCAGTGGCGCGTCGCGCGCGACGGCGTGCTGGCGGTCTCGTCGCAGGGCAACAGCGCGGAGGTGCCGTACACGGTCAGCGCGACCCGACTGACGCTCACCTTCCAGGGTCAGACCTACCCCTACGAGCGGGTCGGCGACGCCCCCCAGCAACCCCAGCAGCCGCCGCAGCAACCGCCGCAGCAGCCGGGCGGTCGGGTCAAGCCGTTACCGGGACAGAAGCCGCCGGGGACCGGCGGGGAGACCCCGGCCAATCCGCTCGCCGGCGGTCAGGGTCCCGTCAATCCGCTCGCCAGGACGGCCCCGCCTCCCGATCCGTTCGCGCGTCGCTTCGAGGGCGAGGGTATCGCGCTCGAGCTCGCCGGCGACGACTCCGGCTACCGCGGCACGCTGCAATTCCAGGGCACCGGCTATCCGGCGACCGCACGCCGCAATGGTGACACCGGCCTTGCAGGGAGCTTCACCGTCAACGGCTCGGCGTTCGAGTTCTCCGCGACGCTGGACGGCGATGCGATGAAACTCACCAGCGGTGGCTCCGACTACGCGTTGCGCGCGACCACGCCGCTGCAGAGTGGCAATCCGCTGGCCGGCAGCCGTGGCCCCGCCAATCCGCTCGGCGCGGGTCGGATCGGCGTCGTGCCGCCTCCGTTGCAGGGCGTCGCGACCGAGCGCGGCACGACCTGGCAGCACCCGCGTGGCTGGTTCTCGTTCGAGATGCCGCAGGGCTGGTCGGTCGCGCAGGAGACCGAGGACGGCATCCTGCTCAATCCGGGCCTCAAGGAGACCGACACGCTCGATGCGATCATCTTCCTGAGCTACGGCCAGCTCGAGGAGGGCGACCGCAACGTGCCGATCGACCAGCTGCTCGATCGCAACGACGCCGAGATGCGCGACGGTCTGCGCCAGCAGGGCATCGAGGTCGGTGCCGCGCAGCGACCGGCCGAGAAGGTGTCGGTCGGCGAGGTTCCGGGTGCGACGCAGGTGTGGAGCGGCCAGGCGTCCAACGGCGTCAAGGTCGACGTGTGGGTCGGCGCGATCGTCAAGCGCGACGCCTACCTCGTCGTCATGGCGATCCTGGTCGGCGGCAAGGGCGACCGGTTCATGCCGAACATCAAGCGCGTGTTCCAGACGCTGCGCCCGACGCCGCCCGAGCCGAACCCCGCGCTCGCCCGCGCGCTGGTCGGCAAGTCGTTCTCGGCGTCCATCTCGGGCGGCACCAGCTCGTACACGTGCGGCTACACGTTCTCCGCAGACGGCGTGAAGAAGCAGATGTTCTTCTCCGGCGGCGAATCACCGAGCGCGAGCAGCGAGGAGGTCGGCACCTACGAGGTCGTCGGTGACCAGCTGTTCATGTACTTCCGCGACGGCCAGGACACCGCCAGCGTGATCTCGCAGGGCGGCCAGGTGACCGAGCTGCGGATCGGCGACCGCGTCTACCGGCAGTAGGCCTGGACCTGCAGTGGGCTGCTACCTGCGGTGAGCGGGGAGCGGGCCGCGCGGTGGGGAGCCGGGCGCCCGGCCGGGAACGATTCCCGGCCGCGCTGACGGTCGGCGGCGCGCGGCCGTCCATCGCGCCGGGGCCGGAGCGGCCGGCTCCACCGACGACCGCTCGCCCCGCCGCCGAGGTCCACGATGCGATACCGCCCGCTGCTGCCGACCCCCGCCGCCCTGCTGGCATCCCTGCTGCCCGCGCAGGTGCCCGACGCGGACCCGCCCGCTGTGCCGGCCCCGCGCTTCGCGCTGCACGAGTGGGGCACGTTCACGTCGCTCGCGGGCTCCGACGGCGTCGTGCTCGAGGGGCTGCACCACGAGGAGGAGTCGCTGCCCGACTTCGTGCACGATCTCGCGCAGCTCGCCGAGGTGTCGGTCGCGCGGGATGGCATGAAGTTCCCGGCCTCGCGCGTCACCCAGAAGATGGAGACGCCGGTCGTCTACTTCCACGCCGACGCTCCATTACGGGTCACGGTCGACGTCAGCTTCACCGGCGGACTGATGACACAGTTCTATCCGCTGCCGGAGCTCGTCTCGCCGCGACTGGATGCGATCGCGAAGCTGCTGGCGACGCGGCCGGTCGACTTCGGAGGCGTCCCGCAGTCGATGGTGCGCTGGCAGGTCGACGTGCTGCCGCGAATCCCCGGGCGCAGGATGCCCGCGGTGCCGGACGTCGATCGGGACGATGCCTGGGCCGAGGCTCGCCGCGTCGACGCGGCGTTCGTCCGCACCGTGCCGGATCCCGCCGCAGGTCGCGTCGCGGAGACCGAGCAGTTCCTGTTCTATCGAGGTCTCGGGCGCTTCGGGCTGCCACTGCGCGCGGTCACCGGCGACGATGGCGTGACGGAGCTGACCAATACCGGGGATGCCGAGGTGCCGTTCGCCATCGCGATGACCGTGTCGGCCGACGGCCGCGGTGACTTCCGCCGGCTCGGCGCACTGCCCGCCGGCGCAGCGCTCCGTTTCGACGTCTCGGCCGGCGATCCGCGCCGTCTCGATGCGGACGGGCTGCGCGGCGGACTGGCGGTGGAGCTGCTCCGCGCATTGACGGCCCGCGGGCTGCACGACGACGAGGCGCGCGCGATGGTCGCGACCTGGTCGCGGCAGTGGTTCCTGTCGCCGGGCACGCGCGTGCTGTGGATCGTGCCGGACCGGACCGTCAGCTGGATGTTGCCGATGCGCGTCGATCCCGAGCCACGCGAGCTGGTCCGCGTGCTCGTCGGGCGACTGGAGTTCCTGACCCCGGCCAAGGAGCGTGCGGTCGAGCGGGCGCTGCTCGGACGCCGCTCTCCGGATGCCGCCGAGCGCGCCGCCGCCGCGGCCGAGCTCACGAGCCTCGGTCGCTTCCTCGAGCCGCACCTGCGCCGAGCCTGTGAGCTCACCGGCTCCGACGCCGTTCGCGACAGCGCGGCCGAGCTGCTCGCCGAGCTCGCACCGCATTGATCGATCGCTACCCTGTTCCCGCTGCACTTGGACCCGCTCGGCTCGCCACGCGCGGCGGCCCCGGCCGCCGCACCGCGCTTCGACGCCGTCTACCGTGACTACGCGCGCACGGTGCACGGTGTCGTGCTGGCGATCGTCGGGCCCGACGACTGCGACGACGTCGCGCAGGAGACCTTCCTCGCCGTGCACCGCGGACTCGACACGCTGCGCGACCCCGCCGCGCTGCCCGGCTGGCTGTGCCGGATCGCCCGCAACACCGCGCGGGAGCACCTGCGCCGCCGCGGGCGGACGCCGGTGTCCGAGGACGTCGACCCGGACGCCGTGGCAGCGCCGGCACCGTCCGGTGGCGAGCTCGCGCGCCGCGTGCTGCAGCTCGTGATGTCGCTGCCGGAGGCGTACCGCGAGCCGCTGGTGCTGCGGCTCGTCGAAGGCCTGTCCGGGCCCGAGATCGCCGCGCGCACCGGCCACCGCGAGGGCTCGCTCCGGGTCAACCTGTGTCGCGGCATGGCGCTCTTGCGCCCGCTGCTGCGCAAGGAGGGTTGGCCGTGACGGTCGACGACGATCGCTACCTGTGGGAGCGCAGCGGGCCGGTCGACGCGGACGTCGCCGCGCTCGAGGTGCTGCTCGGCCGATTCGGTCACGCTGCACGTCGCCGGCGGCGGCGGCGGCAGGCATTGCTCGCCGGTGCGGCTGCGTCGGTCCTGCTCGCGGTCGCACTGTGGTCGCTCGTCGAGCGGCCGCGCCGCGGCGACGGTGCGCTGCTGCGCGTCGACGGCCGGCCGGCGCACCTCGGGGAGACGGTCGTGGCGGCCGGCGCGGACGTCCGGATCGAGTGCGGCGACGTGCTGCTGCTCGTCGCGCGGCCCGCGGCCGAGCTGCGGCTCACCACCCTGACCGAGCGTGAGCTGGGCGTCGAGCTCACCGCCGGTGGGTTGGACATCCGTCTGGCGCCTTCCGGTCCGCGCCGCCTGCGGCTCGCGACGCGACCCGCGACGATCGACGTCGTCGCGGGGGCTGCGGAGGTCACATTCGAGCGAGGCGCGGATCGCCTCGCGGTGGCGGTCGCCGCGGGGATCGTCGAGCTCGCTCCCGCGGCGGGACCGCGCGAGCGGCTCGTCGTGCCGGCCGGCGCGTCGCTGCCGGCGCCGAGCGGGCCGCGGCTCGGCACGCCGCGGTTCACGGATCTGCGCGCGCCGGTCGCGGACACGCTCGACGCGTACGACGCGGAGCCAGACGCGGCCCGCCGGCGCAAGCTCGCGCTCGCGTTCTGCGACGGCTGTGTGGTGCCGCGCGACACCTTGCCGCTCTGGCACCTGCTGCAGGACGGCGACGAGAAGGTCCGCTGGGCCGCGGAGATCGCGCTCGCAGGGATTGCCGGCTGGCCGCCCGCCTTCCGCGATCAGAAACTGCCGTCCGGAGTTCCGCTCGAGATGTGGCGTGCGCAGGTCGAGCCGCTGTGGCATTGATCGCCGCCGTCGGCCCGGCGCGCCGGCGCCGCTCCAGGTCTCGACGCGGCGTTGTCGATCTGCCACCCTGAGGCGCGGCGAGCGGGCCTCCCGGCACCGCCCTCGAGCGCTCTCGCCGCACCCGCACGCCCACCGCCTCGTCCGTCCGGCAGGGGACTTCGTATGCTCGCCGTCGTCACCGCTCTGCTCTCGATCGCGTCCGTATCCCTTCCCGCTCCCACGGCAGTCGCGGCGGCCTCGCCGCGCACGTCGGTCGACTGGCAGGATCCCGGTGCGACCGCGCGGCTCGAGCGGCTCGAGCGCGTCGTCGCCGAACTCGCGCAGCGCGTGACCGAGCTGGAACGGCGCGCCGGGCGGACCGCGGCGCCGCTGCTCGACGAGAGCGGCAGCCTCGCCGTCGGCGACCTGCAGCTGCGGAGCGGGGAATACCAGGATCGCTATTCGGTCCCGGTGCTCGCGAACCAGCGGGTCTCGATCCGCTGCTCGTCGTCCGAGTTCGACACCTACCTGATCGTCGTGGTGCCCGGGCTCGAGTCGCAGCTCGACAACGACGATCCGGCGCCCGGCCGGACCGACGCCGAGATCGAGTTCACCGCGCCGCAGGCCGGCGAGGTATCGGTCATCGTCACCTCGTCGCACCCGCTCGAACGCGGGGCCTACCGGCTCGTCGCGACGGTGGTCGGGCAGGGCGAGAACCCCGCGCCCGAGCCGAAGACCGAGGCGCCGGCGGCGTCGACGCGCCTCGAGCTCGGGACGCCGGTGCGCGGGCGCCTGGCGGCCGGCGACGACCGGCTCGACGGCGGCGAGTACTACGACGTCTACGAGCTGCACGGGCGCGCCGGCCAGTCCGTGTGCGTGACCCTGACCAGCGACCAGCTCGATCCGTACCTGATCGTCGTCCCCCCCGGTGCCGACGCCGTCCAGAACGACGACGCCGAGGGCCTCGGCAGAGGCTCCCAGCTGACGTTCGAGTTCGCCGAGGACGGCGTCGCCCGTGTCGCGGCGACGAGCTTCGCTGCCGCTGCCAGCGGCGACTACGTGCTGCGCGCCGACGCGGTGGAGTCGACCGGTCCGGCCGTCGGCGAGGGCGATCGGATCGGCGTCGGCAGCTTCGTCGACGGCAGCCTCGGTGACGGTGATCGGACGCTGCGCTCCGGCGAGTGGTACGACGTGCACGTGTTCCCCGCCCACGCCGGCGGCGCCTATTCCATCGACCTCGTCTCCGACGAGTTCGATCCGTACCTGATCGTGATCGCGCCGGGTCGGCAGCAGGACGAGAACGATGACGAGGGTGGCAGCCGGAACAGCCGGCTCGAGCTGCGCAGCGACGCCGACGGCGACTACCAGATCGTCGTGACCTCGGCTCGACCCGGCGAGAAGGGCGCATACACGCTGAGCGTGCGCTCTGCCGGTGCGGAGCGGTCGCTCGGAGCGGCCGTGCGCGGCATGGCGGGGGCCCCTCGGAACATCGTCGCCGAGCTCCGGGAGAGCGATCAGCGGATCTCGTCAGGGGAGTACGCGCGCGTCTACCCCGTGCAGCTCCAGGCCGGCCAGTGGCTCGACCTGACGATGTCGTCCGCGGCGTTCGATCCGTATCTGATCGTCACCCGCCCGGACGGCACGCAGGCGGAGAACGACAACCGCACCGACGGCGAGACCACGGCGGCGCTGCGACTGCAGGCCGCGCAGGCCGGGGAGTACCGGATCCTCGCGACGACCCACGCGGCCGGGGAGCGCGGCGCCTTCCGCCTCGCGATGACCATCACCGAAGGCGCGTCGCCGGGCGCTCCCGAGCCGGCGCAGCCGACGGTCGTCGCCGGCGCGTCACGGCAGATCGACGGTGAGCTCGCGCGCAGCGACGAGCGGCTGCGTTCGGGGGAGTTCGCCGACCGCTACGAGGTGCACCTCGAGGTGGGGCAGTCGCTCGACGTCCGCATGACGTCCACCGCCGTCGACCCGTATCTGATCGTGATCCGACCGGACGGCTCGCAGGAGGAGAACGACGATCTGTCGCAGAACGAACGGGCCGCTGGCGTCCGGCTCGACGCCACGCAGGCGGGCGCCTACCGAGTGATGGCGACGACCTATCGGCCGGGCGAAGCGGGTGTCTATCGGCTGTCGATCGACGTCGGTGCGGCGAGCGACACGGTGCGCGAGCCGACCCCGACCGTGGATCGTGACGGCAGGCGCACCTGGGGTGTGTTCGTCGGCATCGATCAATACCCGAGCAGCCCATTGAAGTTCTGCAGCGACGACGCGCAGCACATGGCCGAGATGTTCGAGCACGTCGGGATCGTGCCGCCCGAACAGCGTCGCATCCTGCGTGATCGCGATGCCACCGTGGGCCACGTCGTCGCGGCGCTGAAGGACGTCCAGAGTCGGGCGGGACCGCAGGACATGGTCCTGTTCTTCTTCTCCGGTCACGGCGGGCAGAAGGAGGATCCGAACAGCACCGAGGCCGATCGGGCCGAGGAGTTCATCATGCTGGTCGACGGGCCGCTGTTCGACGACCAGCTCGCAGCACTGCTCGACGAGAGTCACGCGGGCCTGACGCTGGTCTACCTGGACTCGTGCTTCAGCGGCGGCTTCGCCAGGGACATCGTCGATCGGCCCGGTCGGATCGGCGTGTTCAGCTCGGACGAGGACCTGACCAGTGGAGTCGCGGTGAAGTTCCGGGCCGGAGGCTACCTGTCGCACTTCATGCTCCGAGGGATCGGCGATGCGGAGGCCGATACGGACGGGGACCACGTCATCACCACCGGTGAGCTGACCAATTACCTCAAGGACAGCTTCTACCGAGAGCTCGAGCCGGAGACCGGCGCCTACGAGCTGCGGATCGAGACCCGCAATGCGGCGTCGGGCGAGCCGGCGGTCAAGCAGATCCAGGGCGAGCTCGCCGAGGGCGACCGGCGCCTCGACTCGGGTCGCTACGTCGACACGCACACCGTCCAGCTGCGCGCCGGTGAATGGTTCGACGTCCGCATGTCGTCCGCGCAGCTCGATCCGTTGCTGATCGTGATCGCCCCGGACGGCACGCGGGAGGAGTGCGACGACGTGTCCGAGCGGGACGACTCCGCGCAGGTCCGCATCCAGGCCCGCGCGGCGGGTGAGTACCGGATCCTCGCCACCGCGTTCCAGCGACTCAGCGTCGTCACGCGGGACGGCGAGCGCGGCTACCAGCGAGTGCAGATCGACCGCGGCGGCGTCAAGCTGAACGCGCAGCTGTTCCGGCTGCATTGATGTCGCCCGCGGCGGTCCGGGGCGCCGGGCGGAGCCGGCGCTCGCCGCGGCGGATGCGCCGCTGCGCGGCAGCCCGGCTGCGGCGCAGCGGCCGGGGTTTCCGCGGCAGGGCCGGATCGCCGCCGCACGGCCCGGCGCGCCGCGCGCGCCGGCCGGGCCGATCGCCCGGGTGAGGTCCGCACCGGCGGCCGGCGGTGGCGCTTCGCTCAGCGGGGTCGTCACGGGCGCGCGGAGCCGGTATTTTCGGGGGGTTCGCGATGGAAGACGATCAGCCTTCGAGTTCCGAGCAGCCTCCGAGTCCCGACCGACCACCTCGTGCCGAGCAGCTACTGCGTCCCGAGCGGCCACAGCGTCTCGAGCGGCTCGCGGGTCGGGGGAGCGCGACGTGATCACGATCGCCGTCGTCGCGTCCGTGACGCTGTTCGCGTCGTTCGTGTGCTCGCTGCTCGAGGCAGCGCTGTACGCGGTGACGCCGTCGCAGCTCGAGGTGCTGAAGAAGCGTGGCGTGATGGGCGCCAGGCGCTTCGCGCGCTACCGCGAGGACATCGAGGAGCCGATCGCGGCGATCCTGACCATCAACACGATCGCCCACACGGTCGGCGCGGCGGTGACCGGCGCGCTGGTCGGCGCGCGCTACGGCGACGCGGCGGTCGGCGTGTTCGCCGCGCTGTTCACGCTCGCCGTGCTGGTGCTCACCGAGATCGTCCCGAAGAGCATCGGCGTGCGCTACGCGCAGCGGCTGGTGCCGTACCTCGCGCTGCCGCTCCAGGCGATGCTGTGGCTGTCGTGGCCGATCGCACGGCCGTCGAAGTTCCTGATGCACCGGCTGGTCGGCCGCGGCGCGAAGCACGGGCCGACCGAGGACGAGATCATCGCGATGTCGCGGATGGCGCTCCGCGGCGGCAACCTGACGGCGCACGAGACGCGCTGGGTGCAGAACGCGCTCGAGCTCGACAAGGTCACCGCGCACGACGTGATGACGCCGCGCACCGTGGTGCAGTCGGTCAATCTCGACGGCATCACGGTCGCCGACCTGCTGAGCGACCCGACCCGGATGCGACACAGTCGCCTGCCCGCCCACGAGGGTGGCGACCCGGATCGGCTGGTCGGCGTGCTGCTGCGGCGTGACGTGTTCGACGCGCTCGCGCGCGGGGAGCGCCAGCTCCCGGTGGCCGAGCTGGTGCGCCCGCTCGACCTCGTGCCGGAGAGCATGACCGGTCCCGAGCTGCTCGACCGTTTCATCCGCGACAAGCGCCACATCGTCGCGGTGATGAACGAGTACGGTGGCTTCGAGGGGATCGTGACGCTCGAGGACGTGCTGGAGACGCTGCTCGGCGCCGAGATCGTCGACGAGCACGACGAGCACGTCGACATGCAGGAGCTCGCGCGGCTGCGGGCGGCGACCGCTCCGGTCGCGACCGAGGAGGCGTCGGCCGCGGTGCCGGAGGGCGTGCCGCCGGCGCCGGTCGTCGGCCGCGCCGGCGCGCGCTGACGCCGCGCGCGTCGCCGGTCCGGCGGCTGGCGCCGCCGCCGCGCCCGCGCCATGCTGCGGACGTGGCCTACGACGACCAGAACGTGTTCGCGCGGATCCTGCGCGGGGAGATTTCCGCCGCGATCGTCCACGAGGACGAGCACTGCATCGCGTTCCGCGATGTCCAGCCGCAGGCACCGGTCCACGTGCTCGTGATCCCGCGCGCGGCGATCGCGAAGCTGGGCGAGGTGGGGCCCGACGCGAAGGAGCTGCTCGGACACCTGCTGTGGGTGGCCGGCGAGGTCGCGCGCCGCGAGGGCATCGGCGACGCGTTCCGGACGGTGATCAACCACGGCACCGGCGCCGGGCAGTCGGTGTTCCACCTGCACGTGCACGTGCTGGGCGGCCGCCCGCTGGCCTGGCCGCCCGGCTGAGCGCCGAACCGCCGGCGCTCGACCGGGCGCTACCGGGGCGCGACAAGATTCGGCGAATTCGCACGGCGCGGGTGGTGGCGGACCCGATCGGCCGCGACAATCCAGGGCCGGGTCGCGGAGGCCCGCTGTGCTGCCGATTTCGTCCGACCTCCACACCGCGCGGCGGGTCTTCCCGCCGATCGAACGTCCGACTGAGCGCGGGCGGGTCGCATCCGGTGCCGGCGCACCGGTGGCGCGGGTGGTCGCTCCGAGCGGGTGGGTCGGGCGGAGCGGGCGCCATGGCGCCGGGGGGCGGGGATGACGGATCCGGAGATCCTGTTCCTGCCGTTCGCCGTGCCCGAGCCGCTCGGCGACCTGCGGGTCGGCGGCCGCGAGCTCGACGAGGCAGTGCTGGCCCGCCGACTGCCCGACCTGCTGCACGTCCTGCTGAACGACTTGCACCACGGTGGCCGGGGCGCGGCGATCGGCATGCTCGAGATCCAGAGCCCGCCTGACGACGGCGCGCCGCGCTGGGTCACGCTGGTCGAGCCACCGGATCCCGCCGACGTGCTGGAGATGCTCGGGGCGCGGGGCCGAGTGCGCACGCTGGTGACCGGCTCGCTGCGGCGCTGCGATCCCGAGCACCTGGCGATCGACCTGCTCGCGCACGCGGCCGCGGTGCAGCCGGGGGACGACGCGGACGGCGGCCCGCTCGAAGCGCGCGACGGTGACGCCGCACGCGGCGGTGACGACGCGCTCGACGGAGCTGCCGCGTTCGACGGGGATGGCGAGGAGGCGGACGTGGTGCCGCGCGCCGGCCCGCGCGACGGTGCCGTGCCGCGCGGGATCCGCGGTCTCGTCCGCCTCGACGATCCGGTCCGGGGTCTGCTCCGCCTCGGCGAGCACCTCGCCGTCGTGCTCGGGCTCGGCGATCGGCGGCTCGACGGCAGCCCTGCGCTCGGCACCAGCGCGCTGGCCTTCTTCCGGCTGCTCGACGGCCTCGATGGCGCGGCGCTGCTCGGCGGTGACGCCGAGTTGGAGCCGGAGCGCCACGGGATCGAGCTGCTGGAGCCGCTCGCGGAGGCGCTCGAGCTCGACCCGGCCGCAGGGCTCGCGCTCCGCACGCTCGCGACGGCGATGTTCGTGGCGCTCGACGGCGAGCGGATCGGTGAGACGGCCTGTCTGCAGGTCGTCGACCGCGCGCTCGGCGCGCGGCCCGCGGACGGCGATGCCTGCGTGGGACTCGCCGAGCAGCTGACGCTGATCGGCGATCGCGACCGCGCCGCGGCCTGGCTCGAGCACGCGGTGTCGCTCGTCCCGCCCGCCCCGCGCGCGCTCGAGTCGCTCGGCGTGCTGGTCGCGAACCGCGGCGACACCGAGCGGGCGCGCGCGCTGTGGACGCGCGGCGCGGAGCTCGACGGCTCCCCCGACTTCTCCGCGCACCTCGCGCGGCTCGCGTTCGGCGAGCGCCGCATCGACGACGCCTGGCGCTGCGCGCTCGACGGTCTGCGCCGCACCTGGGAGCGCGCGACGCGCACCGCCGAGTGGCCGGCGGTGGCCGGCGACGCGCCCAGCGTGCTGCTGCGCTACCTGTCGGAGCACCTCGACCGCGGCGACTGGCCGGACGAGCTCGAGGTCTGGTTGACCGCGCTGGTCGGCGCGCTGCGCGAGCCGCAGTCGCGGGTCGATCTCGGCGTGTGCCTCGCCAAGATCGGGCAGCCGGACCGCGCGCTCGGCGAGCTGCAGCAGGGTCTCGCCGCCGACGTCGGGCCGTCGGTCACGGACCGCGGCGTCCGGGCGCTGCTGGCGCTGCAGATCCCCGGCTTCGAGAAGCGCTTCGCGCTCGCGACGGAGCGTGCGGTGCGCGGCCGCGATCCGCGCGGCGCGCTCGTCGAGCTGCAGGCCTACCTCGAGCACCGGCCGGACTTCTGGCCCGCGCTGTTCTACGTCGGCGTCGCGCTGAAGCGCCTCGGTCACACCGACGACGCGCTCGACGTGATGGCCGAGGTGCTCGACCGGCGACCGGGCCAGGTCGACGCGCTGACCGAGATGGCCGACATGTTCGCCGCGCGCGGCAATCCGAAGCGTGCACTCGAGTGCGTCGACGAGGCGCTCGTGCTGCACCCGGAGCTCGCCGACCTGCACCTGAAGCGCGCACGCTTCCTCGAGCAGCTCGGTCGCGTGACCGATGCGACGCGCGCGCTCGACCGCGCCGTCGACCTCGACTCGGCGCGCGAGCTCGACGGCCGCAATTGACGCTCGGCACCGCCCGCGATCGCGACGGGCCGCTCAGCGCGGCGGTGACGCGAGGTCGACGCGCTCGGCGATCGGCGGGGCCGCGCTCGGGTCGTCGGGCAGCACGGCCGCGAGACCCTCGCGGTCGAGCCACTCGTAGACGGTCGCCATCGGCGTGCACAGTCCCATGTGCGGGACGACGACCGGAACGCCGTGGCCGTGCGTGTAGATCTTCGAGAACACGCCGGCGAGCTCCCGCGTCTCGGCCAGGAAGATGCCACCGCCGGAGTTGCCGTAGTAGGTCGGCGCGTTGAGCATCCAGTAGTTGCTGCCGTTGATGACGTTCCGCGTGCTCGTGATGACGCCGCGCGTCGGGATCGGGTCGTTGCCGAGCGGACAGCCGATGGCGAACACGCCGTCCCACACCGCGATGCCGGTGGCCCGATCGCGGGGAACGACGCGCGCGACCGTGTCGAACACGCGGTCGGTCTGCAGCCGCACCAGGGCGACGTCGATCGAGCGCTCGCTCGCGACGAGATCGCCGCGCACGGTCAGGCGCTCGCCGCCCGGCAGGTACATCTTGATCGACATGCCGTCACGCTTCGCGGTCGGCGTGTCCGTGAAGATGTTGCGGACCACGTGATACGCGGTCAGCACGTAGTTCTCGACCTCGCCGGTCGCCGCATTGCGCGCGGAGCGCACCAGCGTGCCGGAGCCCACGGTGTCCCGCCCCTCGAGCTGCACCGTCGGCAGCAGCAGCTCACGGGTCAACACGTCGGCGTCGGGCTCGGCGCGGCCGTGCAGCTGCTCGAGCACGGTGCGGCTCTGCTCGGCGGCCTCGCGGGTCCGTGCGTCGGTCTCGCGCAGCGCGGCCTCGTAGCTCTGGACGAGGCTGCGCGTCGCGTCGACGTCGCGCGCGATCGTCGTCTGGAACGAGCGGGCCTCGCGGCGCGCCGCCTCGAGCTCCGACTCGAGCTCGCGCGCGTCCTCGGCGCTGCGCGTCGCGGCGTCGACCCGCTCCTCGACGCGCTCGAGCCGCTCGTCGAGGGCGTGCTGGTAGTCCTGCTGCAGACGGCTGAGCTCGGCGCGGGTGCGCTCGAGCTCGCGCTCGCCGAGCGGGTCCCACGCCGTGCCCGCGCGCGCCGTCACCTGCTGGCGCTGCCGCAGGTCGACCAGTTGGGCCTGCAGTGTGGCGACCACGGCGAACAGTGCGACACCGCTCCCGATCTCGACGATCCTGCGCTTCATCGCTACTTCCCGGTGCTGGATTCCTCGTCGCTCCAGACCGGTCGATCGTCGAGCGGGGCTGTCGGGATTGACCCCAGTTCCTGTGGCGTGGTCGCCGTGCGCGCCGGGTGTTCCCGTGTCCGCGCCGCCAACGGCGTGTCGAGGACCGCGACGATTCCGCCGCCCCGCGCGGATTCTGCCGCGATTCCGGACAGGGCCCGCCGCGGCACCGGCGCCGGGCCCGCGCGCACCCGGAGCGCGCAGTGTCGAGCGTCGCGGCAGGGATCTCCCGTGGCCACCGCGATGCTGCACGCCGGGCAGTGGGACGTAGAATGCCGCGCCGGCCTTCGCCGGCCGTCCGATCATGTCCTTCGCGCCGATCCCCGACGTCCTCGAGCAGCTCCGCCAGGGGCGCCCGATCGTGCTGGTCGACGACCCCGACCGCGAGAACGAGGGCGACCTCTGCTTCGCCGCCGAGTTCGCGACCCCCGAGCTGGTCAACATGATGGCGCGCGACGCCCGCGGCCTCGTGTGCCTCGCGCTCGACCCGGCGATCTGCGATCAACTGCAGCTGACTCCGCAGGCACCCGACAACGGCTCGCGCTACGGCACGGCGTTCACCGTCAGCATCGAGGCGCGCGAGGGCGTCACCACCGGCATCTCGGCGGCCGACCGCGCCCACACGATCCGCACGGCGGTCGCACCGAACGCGTCGCCCCGCGACGTGGTCCGACCCGGCCACGTGTTCCCGCTCCGCGCGCGCGAGGGCGGCGTGCTCGTCCGCACCGGCCAGACCGAGGGCATCGTGGACCTGTGCCGCCTCGCCGGGCTGCGGCCGGCGGGAGTGATCTGCGAGATCATGAACGACGATGGCACGATGGCGCGCGTGCCGCAGCTCGAGGAGTTCTGCCGCAAGCACGGCATCCTGATGTGCGCGATCGCGGAGCTCGTCGAGTACCGGCGGCGCCGCGAGCGGCTGATCGAGCGCGTCGCCTACGCGCAGATGCCGACGCGCTTCGGCTACTTCGACAGCTTCACCTACGAGTCGAAGGTCGACGGCCGGACCCACGTCGCGCTGTGCGTCGGAATCGAGCGGCCGGAGGTCATGGGCGGGCGGTTCCCACCGATCGACGAGCCGATCCTGGTGCGCGTGCACTCACAGTGCCTGACCGGCGACGCGTTCGGCTCGCTGCGCTGTGACTGCGGCGAGCAGCTCCACCGCGCGATGCAGCTGGTTCAGGAGGCCGGCCGCGGGATCATCCTCTACATCAGCCAGGAGGGCCGCGGCATCGGGCTCGCGCACAAGATGCGCGCCTACGCGCTGCAGGACGAGGGGCTCGACACCGTCGAGGCCAACATGCACCTGGGCTTCAAGGCCGACATGCGCGAGTTCGGCACCGGCGCCCAGATCCTGCACGATCTCGGTGCGCGGCGGCTGCGGCTGTTGACCAACAACCCGAAGAAGCTGACCGGCCTGCAGGGCTACGGCCTCGAGGTCGTCGAGCAGGTCGCGCTCCGGATCGAGCCCAACCCGAGCAACCGGCGCTACTTGGAGACGAAGCGGGCGAAGCTCGGGCACCTGCTGGACGAGTCCTGACGCCGCCGGGCTGCGCGGCGGTCGATCGGATCTCGCCGTCGGACGCGCGGGCGGGAAGAATCGGGGTCCGGCAGCCCTCCAAGGGCGCGTGCACGCACTGGCGCACATGACGGCCACCCCCGACCACGAGCTCGTCGCGGCGATCGTCGCCGGCGATGGCCCCGCCTTCGAGGAGCTGGTGGCGCGGTTCCAGGACCGCGTCCTGCGCCTACTGTCGCGGTTCACGCGCGATCCGGCCGAGGTCGAGGACCTCGCGCAGGACGTGTTCCTGAAGGTGTTCCGCAAGCTGCACACCTTCCAGCAGGACTCGGGCCTCTACACGTGGATCTACCGCGTCGCGGTCAACACCGCGAACGACCACCTGGCGCGCCGCGGGCGGCGCCGGCTGAGGCTGCTCGAGGACGAGGAGGTGCTCGGCGGCGGTCAGGCGTTGCACGCCTCCGCGCCCGCGCCCACCGAGCGGCTCGTGGACGACGAGCGCCGCGCCGTGACCCGGCGACTCGTCGACGAGCTGCCCGAGAACTTCCGCAGCGTGATCGTGCTGCGCGAATACGAGGACCTCAGCTACACGGCGATCGCCGAGGTGCTGGGGATCAGCATCGGGACCGTGGAGTCGCGCCTGTTCCGGGCCAGGCAGCGGATCCGGCGAGGGCTCGAGGAGCGCTACCCGGAGCTCGTGCCGGGCACCCGGCACGACGGACGGCGCTTGCGTCCGGACGGCGACGGCCCCGGCGAGTCGACTGAGCGAAGAGGTGGACGATGACCGACGGCGAGCAGCATGGTCCGGCGGAGCGCGATGCGATCCTGATCGCCCGCTTCGTGGACGGCGAGTCGAGCCCGGCGGAGCGCGCGGCCGTCGAGCGGCGCCTCGCGGCCGAGCCCGCGCTGCGCGAGGAGGTCGCGGCGCTGCGGGCGTTGCGGGAGCTGTTCGCGGCCGACCGCGCCGCGCCGGCACCGATCCCGCGGGGCGGCCCCGAGGCGTTCCGGCACCGCGTGCTGGCGCGCGTCGCCGCTGCGTCCGTCGGCGCCGGGGCGGCTGTGTCGGCGGTGGATGCGGCGGCGGTGGATGCGGCGGCCTCGGGAGCGACCGGCGGGCGCGACGCCGCGCTGGTGCGCTGGTGTCGCCGCGTCGTCTGGGTCGCGGCCGCGGTGGTCGTGCTCGGGTTCCTGCTGCTCGGTGGCGTGCTGCGCGCGCCCGACGCCCGCCGCGTCGAGGCGAGCGGTCCCGAGATCGAGCGTGCGATGCAGGAGCTCGATGCGCGTTGGCAGTCGTCGCGCTGGCCAGCGGCGGACGGGTCCGCGACGGGTGCGGCGGAGACCGTCGACCCGGCGGTCGCGGGAGAGCACGAGGGCCGGTGAGCGACGGGGCGGTGCGGCGCTGGTTCCTCGGGGCGGTCCTCGCGGCGTTCGCCGCCGGGGGCATCCTCGGCCTCGTCGCCGCGGACGTCGCCGAGGCGGTCGCGGCGCGCGATCGCGACGACCCCGACCAGCGCTACGTGCGGCAGCTGACCGACGTCTACGGGCTCGACGCGAAGCAGGAGCGGCTCGTGCGGCTCGTGCTCCGCGCGCGCGACCTCGAGCACCGGCGCATCCTGCTGCGCGACGTCGACCGGCTCCCGGCGGCGCTCCGCGACGAGCTCGAAGCCGCCAACCTCCGGATGGAGGAACGCATCAAGTCCGTGTTGACGGATGAACAGCGGACGCGATTCTTGCACGACTCCCGACTCGCGCCCCGCGAGCCCGAACCCAGGTAGCGACGGACAACCCTCATGGCGAAGTCAGTTGGGCTCGACGCCGGCGCGTTCGAGATCAAGATCGTCGAGCTCGACGGCTCGTTCCGACGGCCGCGCCTCGGCAAGGTGAGCATCGACCAGGTGCCACCGCCGGCGGAGGCCGGGGTCGACGACGAGCGTGCGCGGCTCGAGCGGGTCGCGACGACCGCGTCCCACGCCGCGAAGGACGCCGGCATCTCGCGCGATGGGGTGATCTACGGGTTCCCGTGCCGCGAGGCCGTGCTCCGCAACCTGACGATCCCGTTCGTCGGCGACGAGGCGATCCGCAAGGTCATCAAGTTCGAGGCGGAGGGCACGATCCACAGCCACAGCGTCGATGACATGGTCGTCGACTTCACGACGCTGGAGCGGCTCGACCACGAGTCGCGGGTGCTGGTCGCCGCGGTGCCGAAGCGCACGCTCGGGCCGCAGCTCCAGGCCCTCGACGCGGCCGGTATCGATCCGGAGCGAGTCGATCTCGACACGATGGCGTTGTTCCGCGTCGCCCAGTGGGCCGGCTGCTTCGGCGAGGACGTCGCCGAGGCGGCCGCGGCCAAGGCGGAGTCCGGCGGCGGCGAGGACGAGACGCTGCCCGTCGTCGTCGGTGCGGGCGTGCCCGGTGCCGGCGCGCGCGCGCGAATCGTGATCGACGTCGGCGCGCGTTCGACCCGCGTGCTGGCGGTCGTCAATGGCCAGCTCGTAGACATGCGCGCCCTGCGGGTCGGCGACGACTCGATCGCCGCGGACGTGGCGGCACGCACGGGGGCGCCGGTCGATACGGCACGGGAGTTCGTGACGTCGATCTGGTCGGGCAGCCCGCCGTCCCGCGGCGGTTCGGGCCGGCACGGCGCGCGCGCGGACGACGGTGAGGACTACGTGCTCGACGACCTCGATGCCGAGGCCGAGTCGCCGACGCCGGCGGGCGAGCAGGTGCCCGCGGCACCCGTCGTCGACCTGACGCCCGAGCTCGTCGACGCGTCGCACGAGCGGTTCCTCGGGCGCCTGCGCCGCGAGCTGATGCGGTTCCTCGCCAGTGTGCCGCGGGTGTCCGGTGTCGAGCGCGCGTTCCTGACCGGCGGAGCCAGCTCGCTGCCCGGGATCCACGAGCTGATCGGCGAGGTCTTCGATTGTCCGGTCGGCGCGCTCGACGTGCTCGGCCGGTTGAACCACAGCCTCGACGACGAGCAGGCGCAGACGCTCGGACCCCGGATCGCGGTCGCGGTCGGTCTGGCGCTCGGCGGGCTCGGGCGGCGCGACGGCTTCGACTTCCGTCAGGAGGAACTCGCCTACCGGCGCCGCTTCGACCGCATCAAGTTCCCGCTGGCGATCGCCTGCATGCTCGCGGTGTTCCTGCCGTTCCTGTACGGCGTGCGCAAGCAGAAGGAGCTGACGCATCTCGGCATGCAGTACGGCCTCCTGTACGACGTGAAGGAGGGCGACAACGCCGGCACCGGTCGCGTCCGGGCGCAGTTCTGGGGCTACGTCCGGGCGCTGATGCAGTCCGGTTCCGCGCAGAGCGTGCAGCGCGTGCTCGGCAACGAGGAATACGAGAAGCTGATGCGCAAGCTGGTCGGCGCCGACACGTTCGAGCGGCTGCCGCTGATCCGCGCGCACCTCGAGCAGCACCTGAAGCGCGAGCAGGAGAAGACCGGCGTCTACCAGGATCTCCAGCTCCCGTCGGGTGTCTACGTGCTGTCGTGGATGGGCGACGTCGTCGAGCGCATGGAGCCGCGGCTCAACGAGTTCCTCGTGACCGAGGTCGAGCTGCAGGTTCCGGCGCAGGAGAAGGGCCGGTTCCTGCGGTTCCGGGTCGCGATGCGCGGGGCGAACTACCGCGAGCGCTTCGAGCTGCTGCGCCAGGCGTTCGCCGACACGTTCTCCAATCCGAACAGTCCGTTCGCGGAGTTCGCCGACTCGCGCGACGAGGACCTGTTCGACGACCCCAACGTGGAGGGCGCGTTCTTCGAGATCAAGATGACGCTGAAGGCTCGCTTCGGCACGGAGGTGCAGTGATGGGCTTCCTGAAGAACCTGGACCTCTACAAGATCGTCATCCTGCTCAGCATCCTGCTGCTGCCGGCGAGCATCGGCTACGTCTACTGGATCGAGGGCCAGCTGACGCGCGCCAAGACGGCAATGCAGATGGCGGAGCGGCGCGGCAACGGAGAGATCGAGCGGATCGGCCGCCTGTGCCGGCAGCTCGAGACGATCCAGCGCAACGCGTCGCGCAGCGGCTACGGCGAGACCGAGAAGCTCTACTTCGAGCGGATCATCGTCGCGACCGCGCGCGCGGACGCACAGGGGCGCGTCGGCATCACGTCGAGCGACTTCCAGATCCAGAACAAGCAGGACACCAACGTCGTGCGCGAGCGCGCGATCGACTGGGAGGTGCCGATCGCGTTCCAGGACGGCGGCAAGCCCAAGCCGCTGCCTCGCGAGTTCATCCATGCGATGCTGATCAACTGCGAGCAGGAGGGCGCGCAGGTGTGGAAGCTGCGGGCGCTCGAGATGCGCAACGTCCAAGGCAAGGACTTCGTCGGTCGCGGCAAGGGCGCGCCGCCGCGGACGATCGAAGACGACTGGGAGATCCGCAGGTTGGTGTTCGCGCGCCGTGAGCCTGCGAGGACCTGAGCGGATGTCCGCGCGCCGGAGCCGGGCTGCGCCCGCGATCGCGGTGCTCGCGCTCGTCGCGCTGTCCGCGACGCCAGGCTGTGCCGGTCTCGTGCGCTACAGCGACGACATCTCCCGCTCCGGAGCCGGGCGGTCCCGCCTCGTGACCACCCCCGCGACCATCGGCGGGGTCACCGGCTTCCTGGTCGGGGTGCCGATGTCGGTGGCGGCGCTGCCGGTCACCTGGCTCGTCAATCGGATCGAGAAGGAGCGCGCGCCGCTGCGCGCCGATCCCCTGTCGGTCTACCTGTTCCCGTCGTTCCTCATGTGGCGTGCCGGCGCGATCGCGATCGGTGCGCCGTTCGATCTGCTCGAATTCGCCGCCTGGCGTGCCTGGGCCGGACCGATCCCACCGACGGAACGGGAGCAGGAGGAGCACGAGCTGGAACTCGACCGGGACCTGCTGCCCGCATACCCGGTGCGGCCGATCTACCCGTCACCCGACCGGGAGCCCGCGGCCGCTACCGGCTCGACCTCCACGGAGGAACCGGGACTCCCGGGTCGCTGACGCGTACACTCGGCCCGAACATGACCTCGGAAGGACCCGTGCGGTTCCGTCAGGCCGTCGGAGGCCCGCTGCGATGACTTCCGATCCGTCGGTCGACGGTTGGGAACGGGACGTCCTCGGTGGTGAGGGGCGAATACCGTTCGCGCGCGTCGTCGAGGTGCTGATCGACGTCGGTGAGCTCCGCGAGCTTGCCAAGCGGTACGGCGCGGTCCCGAAGGGCTATCGCCCCGAGCGCGCGCCGCTGGCCCGGCTGCTGAAGGAGCTCGTCGACACGTCGCGACCGCCGTTGATCCGGGAGCTGTGCGAGCGCGTCGTCTCGGCATTGCGTGCAGAGGGCGAGAAGCGTGCGAGCGACGACGGCGGCGATACCGCGGAGACGGTCGACCGCGAGGTCCTCGCCCGCCGGGAGCAGGAGGTCGCCACGCTGCGCGCCGAGCTCGAGCGGGCGCGGGCACAGGGCGCGCGGCAGCGGGAGCGCGAGGCGCGCCTCGTCCAGGATCTCGACGAGGAGAAGACCAGGGTGGCCCGGCTCCGCGCCGAGGCCGACGAGCTTCGCCGGCGCGCGGAGGCACAGAAGCGGCCGCGGCCGCGCCCGCTGGAGACCGACGGCCGCGTGCGCGAGCTGGAGCGCGAGCTGACGGCCTGCCGCGAGGCCGAGGACGGTCTGCGGCGCCTCGTGGCCGTGCGGCAGGCGCGGATCCGCGAGCTCGACGAGCAGGTCGCCGAGCTGCGCGAGCTGGTGCCCGCGTCGAAACGGCGGGCGATCGAGCCGGTGAAGGCGCCCGCGCTCGCGGACGCGTTCCGGCTGCCGCGCTTCACGCCGTCGTTCTACAAGTCGCTGGAAGGCAAGGAGCGCCGCAGCGTCGAGAAGGCGCTGCAGGCCGCATTGCTGTTCTGCACCGAGGGGCCGGGCTACCCGGGACTCGAGGTCAAGCAGATCGAGGGGCAGGAGCTGTGGAGCCTGCGCGCGTCGCTCAAGCTGCGCGTCTACTTCCATCTCCGCGACGACGGCGACGTCGACTTCGTCGCGCTCGCCGACCGTGAGGACCAGCACACGACCCTGCGCCGCCTGAAGGAGCGCTGACCGGGGCGACCCCGCGGCCGGCACCGATGTCGTTCGTCGATCGTATCGCGGAGTGCAATGCACACCGGCTCGACCGCTACGTGCCGCTGTGCACGCTGGATGGCGCGCGGATCGGCCACGTCCGGCTCGATCGCGTCGAGGATGCCGAGCGCGGCGGGCTGGTCGCCCGGCCGGGTGCGGTCGTCGTGCCCGGCCACGATGCAGCGTCGCGGACGGCGAGGCTGGCGACACTCGCCGCGGGACTCGCGGGCACCGGGCGCATCCGGCCCCTTCACGGCGAGCTCTATGCCGCGGTCGAGACGGTCGGTGGACCGGCGCTCGCGCGCGTGGATCGCTCGGTGGCCGCGTGGCTCGGTATCGCGTCGACCGGCGTGCACGTCAATGGCTACGTGCGCCGGTCGAACGGTGCGATCGACATGTGGATCGCGCGGCGCGCGCCCGACAAGGCCACGTTCCCGGGCCAGCTCGACAATCTGGTCGCCGGTGGTCAGCCGGCCGACCTCGGCTACCACGCCAATGTCGTCAAGGAGTGCAGCGAGGAGGCCGGTATCGATCGCGACCTCGCGGAACGGGCGCGGGCGGTCGGAGCGATCAGCTACGTGTTCGAGAACGAGACCGGTCTCAAGCCGGACACGATGTTCTGCTTCGACCTCGAGCTGCCCGCCGGCTTCGTCCCGCGCCCGGTCGACGGCGAGGTCGAGAGCTTCGCCCTGCTGCCGATCGACGAGGTCGCGGCGCTCGTGCGCGACACGCGGCAGTTCAAGTTCAATTGCAACCTCGTGATCATCGACTTCCTGCTGCGCCACGGACTGCTCGACGTCGATGCGCCGGACTTCGCGGTGATCGCCGACGGGCTCCACCGCCCGCTGACACGCGACGGTCGCGCCCCGCGCCCGGGCGGGGCGTGATGGCGTTCCGGCCCTGGTATCTGCCGCCCGACGCCCCGCCCGACGCGTTTCCCGATCCACACCACGCCGGCGAGGACGGTTTCGTCGCGATCGGTGGCGACCTGTCGGTCGAGCGCCTCGTCCACGCCTACCGCGCCGGCATCTTCCCGTGGTACGAGCCGGGCGTGCTGCCGTGCTGGTGGAGCCCCGATCCGCGCGGCGTGCTGCCGACCGACGCGCTGCGCGTGCCGCGCCGGCTCCTGCGCACGCTGCGCGCGACGGATCTCGAGCTCACGTGGAACCGCGCCTTCCGCGACGTCATGGAGCACTGCGCTCACCGCCCCGGCACCGGCACCTGGATCCTGCCGGAGATGGTCGACGCCTATGACTCGCTGCACCGCGCGGGGCTCGCGCACAGCCTCGAGGTATGGCGCTCGGGCCGGCTGGTCGGCGGCGTCTACGGCGTGCAGATCGGTGCCGTGTGCGCCGCGGAGAGCAAGTTCCATCGCGAGCGCGACATGTCGAAGGTCGCGCTGGTCGCGTGGATCGCGACATTGCATGCGGTCGGCGTCGAGCTCTGCGACGTGCAGTTCCGCACCGATCACCTCGCCCAGTTCGGTGTCGTCGACTGGCCGCGCACGCGCTACCTCGAGCGGCTGGCGGAGCTGCGCGACCGCCGCGTCGACCTGACCCGCGCGACCGTCGTCCGGCCGTGACGCCCCGCGAGGATCGGTGCGCTCACCGGACCGACCGGTAGAGCAGCTCGACCTCCGGATCGACCTGGAGGTCGCGCACGGTCCCATGCGCCGGCACCGCGAGCTCGCGCTCCTCGACCTGCACGACCTCGTCGTGTGACCCGGCGTCGTCCCGCCAGCGCAGCCGCAGGCGCAGCCGGTACGGCTCGCCGCGCTGCCGCTGGGCAACCGAGATCGCCCCGTCGCCGGCCCGCACCGCCAGCTCCGGGCAGCCGACGCGGTCCAGCCACTGCGAGAAGAACCAGTGCAGATCGCGCTGCGCGACCTGCTCGACGGCCGCCACGAAGTCGTCCGTGACGACCGACCGGTCGCGACAGGTCTCGTAGTAGCTCCGCAGCGCGGCGAAGAACGTTTCGTCGCCGAGCTCCCCGCGCAGCATGTGCAGCACCCAGGCGCCCTTCGGATAGGTATTGGAGTTCAGCGCTTGGTCGGGGTGGGGGAACGAATCGTCGCGGATCGATTTCGTGCGACCTTCGAAGCTCACGAGCCAGCGGGCGCGTTCCTCGCGCATCGCGTCGGCGAGCGGCGGCCCGCCGGTCTGCGCCCACAGCCAGGGACCGAAGTAGCTCGCGAAGCCCTCGCTTAGCCACACCTCGCGCCAGCGCGCATAGCCGACGGCGTCCCCGAACCACATGTGTACGAGCTCGTGCGCGAGCGTGCCGACGCCGTACCGGGGGCGATCGAACAGCGACTCCGAGAGCTGCACGTCGCCCGGTGCCTCGAACCCGCCCCAGCGGGTCGGGCATTGCACGGTCGTGTACTTCGCGAACGGGTAGGGTCCGAACGCCCGCTCCATCGCGGCGATCCACGCGGCGTGGTGGACGAGCGCACCGCGCGCCTTCTCGACGTCGCGCGCGTACACGAAGTGGGGGGTGAGCCGTGGATCGCCCTCCTCCGCGACGCGAGCGAAGGGCCCGACCACCAACGAGAACATGTACGGCGCGATCTCGGCGTCGGCGGCGAACGTCAGCACGCCGCAGCCCGGCGGGCGCTCGGCCTCGGGCACCGCGGTCGGCCGGCCGTAGGCGGTCGCGGCGAGGTCCTCGGGATAGGTGACGCGCAGCGACCAGCGCGCACGGTCGGCAGGATGGTCCTCGCAGGGCAGCCAGCCGCGCGCGCGGATCGAGTAGTGGTCGGTGAACGCGATCCGTTCCCCGTAGCGCGTGCGTGCGAAGTAGAAGCCGTCGAGCGGTCGCCCGTCGAGGCTCGCGCGGAGCGCGACGGTGCTGCCTGCCGCGGCCGGCTCGGGCAACCGTAGCGTGACGACGTCGCGGTCCCAGCTCGGCGCGAGCGGCCGGCCGTCGGCGAGCGCGAACTCCGGCTCCCAGCCCGCTCCGTGCAGCGCGTGCAGGCGGACCGACGGCAGCTCGCGCTCGGCCCGGATCGCGTAGTCGACGGTTCCCGCCAGGGTCCCGGCCGCGACGTCCACGCGCAGCGCCAGCGCGTAGCTCAACGCCTCCTGCTCGGGGAAATCCGGGAAGCGCTCGGGGGCCGGGTCCTGGATCGTCAGCAGCGCGGCGACGGTCAGCAGCAGCATCGCGGCAGTGTAGGTCCGTGGCCGCGGAACCGACGGCTGCGAACCGCGTCGCGCCACCTACCGTTCTCCTCGCAGGCCGGCGCCGCCCGCGCGTCGACCGCACCCGCCCGTCCGGAGCCCGATCCATGCCGAATCCTCCCGCCGTGTCGCGGTGGCCCTGGCCGCTCGCCGTCACGTGTGCGTTCGTCGCGTTGCTCGCTGCCCCGGTCCGTGCGCAGGGCCGACCGGTCGGCTTCGCCGAGACCTTCGCGCTCGCCGGCGACCGGGGCGCGACGCTGCAGCGCCTGGTCCCGGGCACCGAGGAGCACTTCCTCTACGCCTGCCTGCTCGCGCAGCACGAGCGCCGGTTCGGCGACGTGCCGCCGCTGCTGCGGGCCTGGATCGAGCGCTACGGCCGCACCGCGGGCGCGATCGAGATCGAGAACCGGCAGGCGCTGCTGACCTACGAGCGCGACCCGGAGGCGACCTTCGCGTTCCTGCGCGAGCGCCTCGCGCTGACGTTCGACCAGCAGCGGCAGCTCCCGGGCGCCGACCCCGAGCTGCCGACGCGCCTCGATGCCGCGCTGCTCGCGCCCGGTGCGCTCGCGCGGCGGGCGTTGGAGCGCCACCCGGGCACGGTCGACGGCTTCGGCCCCGGGGGCTTGTGGGACTTCGCCGCCGCCGGCCAGGTCGACGACGCGCTGCTGACGCCGCTCCTCGCCGCGCTCGACCGCGTCGACGTGCCCAACCTGCCCGCGCTCGTCGCGCGTCAGCTCGCGTTGCGCGGCGCCGGTGGCTTCGGCACGCTCGCGATCCACCGGCAGCTCCTGCGCGAGCAGCTCGAGGAGCTCGCCCGGCTCCGGCCGCAGCTGCTGACCGAGGCGGCCTTCGTCGAGACGTGGCTGCGGCGCCTGCAGCCGGGTGCCGACGTCGACTGGCGCCGCGACCCGGCGGCGCGCGAGGCCTACCTCACCGAGCTCGAGGCCTTCGTCGCGCGGCTCGCCCCGGTCCACGACGCGCTGAAGGTGCACGTCCTCCACCACCGTCTCGCGCACGACCTCGCGCAGGGCCTGACCGACCGCGACCGTCTGCTCGCCTACCTGCGCCTGCCGCGCGACCGTAGCTACGTCGAGCCGCGCCTGCTGCGCGACGCCGCCGCGCGCGGTGCGGGCATCGTGCGGACCGGCGACCGGTTCCCGACCGGCCTGCCGCCGGTCGGTGACGACGAGGAGCTGGTGCGCAGCCACCTGGAGCGGCTGTTCGTCGACGCGGGCTCGTACGACGCGTTCGCGGGGCTCGTCCGCGAGGACTGGCTGCGGCGCGTGTTCGCGGAGACGAAGATCCTCGCGGGCGTCGGCGACCAGCAGCGCTGGTACGCGATGCTCGACGACCCGGCCTACTACGAGCGCCTGCGCGACCGCGTCGAGGTGCGCTTCGCGGCCACGGCGCCCGAGAGCTTCGACGTCCGCGCGCCGGTCGTGCTGCCGATCGAGACGAAGAACGTCGATCGGCTGATCGTCCGCGTGTTCGAGATCGACACGTTCAACTACCTGCGCGACCGCGATGCGGAGGTCGACGGCTCGATCGAGCTCGACGGTCTCGTCGCCAACGACGAGCGGACGATCGGCTACAGCGACCCGCCATTGCGTCGCGTCGCGCGCGAGATCCCGATCCCGTCGATCGACCAGCGCCGCGGCGTGTGGGTCGTCGAGCTGATCGGGAACGGCATCGCGAGCCGCACCGTCGTGCGCAAGGGCGCCCTCCGCTGCGTCGATCGGATCGTCGCCGCCGGGCACGCGTTCCGCGTGTTCGACGAGACCGGCCGACCCCGGCCGACCGCCTCCCTGTGGTTCGGTGGCCGCGACTACGCGCCCGACGACTCCGGCGAGATCCGCGTGCCGTTCTCGACCGATCCCGGCTCGAAGACCGTGATCCTGCGCGATGGCGGCTTCGCGTCGTTGGCCCGCTTCACGCACCGGCGCGAGGAGTATCAGCTCGACCCCGGCATCTTCGTCGCGCGCGAGTCGCTGATCGCGGGCGGCACCGCGCGGGTGGTCCTGCAGCCGCGGCTGACGGTCTGCGGTGCGCCGATCAGCGTGCGGCACCTGCAGGACGTCGTGCTGCAGGTCGTCGCGACCGATCTCGACGGCGTCGCGTCGTCGCAGGACGTCCGCGACCTCGAGCTCCGGGACGGCGCGGACACGGTGCACGAGCTGCGCGTGCCCGCGCGCCTGGCGACGCTGAAGCTGTCGCTGAGCGCGCGGATCCCGAGCCTGTCGCTCGGCGAGCCGGCCGACCTGACGCCGGCGGCGGTCGAGCTCGCGGTCAACGGCATCGACCGTGGCGCCTGCACGACCGCACCGCTGCTCGGCCGCACGCCGGCTGGCTACGCGCTGGATCTGCTCGGCAAGGACGGCGAGCCCAAGCCGTCGCGCGCGGTCGAGCTGACGCTGACGCTGCGCGACTTTCGCGACCCGCTCGCCGTGACGTTGCGCTCCGACGCGCGCGGCCGTGTCGAGCTCGGCTCGCTCGACGGCGTCGAGCGCGTCGACGTGCGCGGTGCCGACAACCTGCTGCCGCTGAGCTTCGCTCCCGACGGCGCGGCCCGGACGCTTCCCGAGCTCGTGCAGGGTCGCGCCGGCGACGTGCTTCGCATACCGTGGCCAGCGTCCGCCGGTGGCCTCCGGCGTGGGGAGGTGTCGCTGCTCGAGCTGCGCGGCGGCGAGCCTGCGTACGACCGCTTCGAGCGGCTGTCGCTTGCCGGTGGCTTCGTCGAGCTGCGCGGCCTCGCGGCCGGCGACTACGCGCTGCGCTTCGCGCGCGGCGGAGGCTCGGTGCGCGTGCGCGTCACGCAGGGCACCGCGGCCGACGGCTTCGTCGTCGGAGCCGCCCGCTGCCTGCAGGCGGCGAGCGGCGAGCTGCTGCAGATCACCGGCCTGGAGGTCGCGGCGGGCGAGCTGGTCGTCCGGCTCGCCAATGCCGGTGCGCCGGCGCGCGTGCGCGTGCACGCATCCCGCTGGTTGCCGGCGTTCGCACCGGCGGACGCGCTGCTCGACCGCCGTGCGCCGAGCCCGGCCGCGTTCGCGGTCGGCGGGCCCGATGCGAGCTACGTCGCCGCCCGGCCGCTCGGCGACGAGGCGCGCTACATCCTGGAGCGTCGCTTCGCGCGGCACTTCCCGGGCAACATGCTGGAGCGTCCGGGGCTCGTGCTGAATCCGTGGGCGCTGGAGGAATCGACCAGCGAGCAATGGAACGCGGCGGTCGGGCTCGGCGGCGGGGCGGGCGGTCGCCACGGCGGTCGCGGCGGCGGCCGCCGGCCGAGCGAGACCGGTGGCCCGGCGCCCGCCGGCACCGCGCCGGCCGACCTCGACTTCCTGGGTCGACCCGCCCCGGTCCTCGTCGACCTGCGACCGGACGCGGACGGCGTGGTCCGCGTGCCGCTCGCGGCGCTCGGGTCGGGCCAGCTCGTGCACGTCGTCGCGACCGACGACGTCAGCGCGGTCTACGAGCAGCTCGCGCTGCCGGAGCGCCCGCTCGAGCCGGTGTCGACGCGGCTCACGAGCGCACTCGATCCGGCCCGGGCCTTCGTGCAGCGACGGCGCATCGAGTTCGTCGCAGCCGGCGCCGAGGTCACCATCGCCGACGCGCGCGGCGCCGACGTCGAGCTGTACGACTCGCTGGCGAGCGTGTTCCGGCTGTTCCGGACCGTCGGCGGCGACGCGGAGCTCGACCGCTTCGAGTTCCTGCTGCGGTGGCCGTCGCTCGACGCCGCGCAGAAGCGCGCGCTGTACTCGGAGCACGCCTGCCACGAGCTGCACGTGTTCCTGCACCAGAAGGACCCGGAGTTCTTCGCCGCGGTCGTGCGACCGTACCTTGCGAACAAGCTGCACAAGCAGCTCGTCGATCATTGGCTGCTGGGCGACGACCTGAGCGGCTACCTGGACCCGTGGGAGTTCGCGCGCCTCAACGTGGTCGAGCGCGTGCTGCTGGCCCGCACGATCGTGGAGCGCCTGCCGGGCGTGCAGCGGCGGATCCGCGACGAGCTCGCCCTGACGCCGGTCACGCCTGCGGAGCTCGACACCCTCGTGCGCTATGCGTTCAAGGGCGGCGCCCTCTACGGCGACACCGGCATCGTCACGGCGCTCGGCAGGCTGCAGGGCGAGCTCGCGGCGGGGCGGCCCGAGCAGCAACCGCAGGAGGGCGCCGAGCCGCCACCACGGCCGGTGCGCCGGTTCGCTGGCACCGAGCCGGCCGAGACCAAGGACCAGGAGGACGCCTTCGGCGAGGAAGTCGCGGCGCCGGAGGAGAAGGAGGTCGCCGAGCGCAAGGTGGCGTTCGAGCGCGAGGTCGAGGAACGCGCGGGGGTCAGCGCGCTGTTCCGCTCCCCGGCGCGCACGCGCCGCTACGTCGAGAGCGACTACTGGCGCGTGCGGATCGAGGACCAGACCGCCGAGCTCGTGCAGCCCAACGCGTTCTGGCTCGACTTCGCCACCGCGGATCCGGCTCAGCCCTTCGTGTCGCCGAACCTGGTGTTCGCAGCGCGCGGCAACCACACCGAGGCGTTGCTCGCGCTGGCGTTCCTCGATCTGCCGTTCGAGGCCGGGCAGCACGAGACGGCGGCCGACGGGGCCCGGTTCACGATCCGCGCGGCGAGCCCGCTGCTCCTGGTGCTGCAGGAGCTCGCGACCGCGGGGCCCGCGGAGGACGGCGCGGCCGTGCTCGTCAGCCAGAACGTCTACCGGCTCGACGAGCCGTACCGGACCGTCGACGGCCAGCGCGTCGACGCCTGGGTGACCGGCGAGCTGTTGACCGACGTCGCCTACGGCGCGCGCGTCGTGGTGACCAACCCGACCTCGGCCCAGCGCGACGTCGAGGTGCTGCTGCAGATCCCCGCCGGCGCGATCCCGGTGGCGGTCGGTCCCGACCAGCCCGGCTTCGCGACGCGCAGCGTGCCGCTCCGGCTCAGGGCGTACGGGACGCAGGCGCTGAGCTATGCCTTCTACTTCCCGGCCGCCGGGGCGAGCCAGCACCACCCGGCCTGCGTGACGACCGCCGGGCGCGTGCTGGCGGTGGCGTCCGGGGCCGAGACGTCCTGGGACGTGCGCGTCGAGCCGAGCCGCGTCGACGTGACGAGCTTCGGGCACGTGTCGCAGCAGGGCACGGCGGCCGAGGTGCTCGACTACCTGCAGCGCGCGAACCTGCTCGAGCTCGATCTGGGCCGGATCGCCTGGCGCATGCGCGACCGCGCGTCCTTCGATGCCGTGCTGGCATTGCTGCGGCAGCGGCAGGTGTTCGCACCCGAGCTGTGGTCGTTCGGGATCTTCCATCGCGACCCGACCGCGACGCGCGAGTACCTGCAGCAGGCCGACGCGTTCGTGGCGCAATGCGGCATCGCGCTGTCGTCGCCGCTCCTCACGGTCGACCCGGTCGCACGACGCACCTGGCAGCTGACCGAGTTCCGGCCGCTGTTCAACGCCCGCGCGCACCGGACGGGTGGCGAGCCACGGATCTTCAATGCGGCGGTCGCGGACGACTACGACACGCTGCTGCAGATCCTGGCGCGCAAGCCGCGGCTCGACGGCGAAGACCGTGCGGTCGTCACCTGCTTCCTGCTGCTGCAGGACCGGATCAGCGACGCGCTCGACATGTTCGCGCAGATCGACCCGGCCGAGCTGCCGGCGCGCCTGCAGTACGACTACCTGAGCGTCTACGTCGACTTCTTCCGCGACGACCGCGCGTCGGCGCGCGCGATCGCCGAACGCTACCGCGAGCATCCGGTCACGCGGTGGCGCGACGCGTTCCGCGAGGCGCTCGCGCAGCTCGACGAGGCCGACGGTCTGGTCGCGCAGGCGGGCGCTGGCGACGGCGCGACCGGGCGCGCGGCGACGCCGGCCGACCGCGAGCCGATGCTCGACCTGCAGGTCGAGGGCCAGCGCCTGATCCTGCGCTACGCGAACGTCGACACGGTCGAGCTCGGCTACTACCTGATGGACGTCGAGTTCCTGTTCTCGGCGCACCCGTTCGTCCAGCAGGACGCCGACTCGTTCGCGCTGGTGCGGCCGAACCGGAGCAACGTGCTGCGGCAGCTGCCGCCGGACCGGAGTCGCGTCGAGTTCGACCTGCCGGACGACCTGCGCAACGCCAACCTGCTGGTCGAAGCGCGCGCCGCTGGCGTGGTCCGGCGCGCGACGCGCTACGCCAGCTCGCTCGCGGTGCGCTGGATCGAGAACCGCGGCCAGCTGCAGGTCGCCGACGCCGAGACCGGCCGCCCGCTGCCGGCGGTCTACGTCAAGGTGTTCGCGCGGCTGGGCGATGGCACCGTGCGCTTCCACAAGGACGGCTACACGGACCTGCGCGGCCGCTTCGACTACATGAGCGTGTCGGCGGACGGCGCGATGGAGGTCGAGCGGCTCGCGGTGCTCGTGCTGAGCGACGACCGCGGGACGGTCAGTCGCGAGCTCGATCCGCCGGCGCGCTGACCGCGGCCCCGCTCGCGGCCGGCGCGCCCGTCGCGTGCTGCTGTACGTGGTAGTCCTGCAGCGGCACCACGCTCAGCTCGCGATTGCGGATCCACTCGAGCGCCTGGATCGTCGCCGACGATGCCGCCAGCGTCGTGATGCACGGCACCTTGTAGCTGACCGACGACGAGCGGATCTGGCGGTCGTCGGAGCGCTCCAGGCGGCCCGACGGCGTGTTGATGATCAGCCGCACCTCGCGGTTCTTGATCAGGTCGAGCACGTGCGGGCGACCCTCGTGGACCTTGAACACGCGCTGCACCGGGATGCCGCTGTTCGCGAGCGTGCGCGCGGTTCCACTGGTGGCGACGAGCTGGAGCCCGAGGTTCACGAGCCGCGCCGCCTGGCCGATCACGAAGCGCTTGTCCTCGTCGCGGACCGACAGGAACACGGTTCCCTCGCGCGGCAGGTCGATCCCGGCGCCGAGCATCGCCTTGGCGAAGGCCGCGCCGAAGTTCTTGTCGATCCCCATCACCTCGCCGGTCGACTTCATCTCCGGCCCGAGGATCGTGTCGACGCCCTGGAACTTGTTGAACGGGAACACCGGCGCCTTCACCGAGAAGTGCGGCGGCTCGATCTGCTCGGTGAAGCCGATGGCGGTCAGCCGGTCGCCGAGCATCGCGCGAGCCGCGTACTTCGCGAGCGGGTGGCCGATCGCCTTGCTGACGAACGGCACCGTGCGCGACGCGCGTGGATTGGCCTCGAGCACGAACAGCCGCGCGCCCTGCACCGCGTACTGCACGTTCATCAGGCCGATGACCTTCAGCTCGCGTGCGAGGCGCTTGGTCGCCTCGGCGATCTCGGCGATCAGGCCCTCGGACAGCGAGTACGGAGGCAGCGAGCAGCTCGAGTCGCCGGAGTGCACGCCGGCCTCCTCGATGTGCTCCATGATGCCGCCGATCACGACCATCTCGCCGTCGGAGATCGCGTCGACGTCGACCTCGATGGCGCCCTCGACGAACTTGTCGACGAGGATCGGCCGCTCGGACGTCGCCTCGGCGCCGTGGCGCTCCATGTAGCGCTCGAGGCTCGCGCGCTCGTAGACGATCTCCATCGCGCGCCCGCCGAGCACGAAGCTCGGCCGGACGACGACCGGGTAGCCGACCCGCTCGGCGACCGCCTCGGCCTCGGCGAAGTTGCTCGCCATGCCGCTCGGCGGCTGCGCGAGCCCGATGCGGCGGCACACGCGTGCGAACAGGTCGCGGTCCTCGGCGGCGTCGATCGAGTCGACGTGGGTGCCGACCAGCGGGGCGCCGGCGTCCTGCAGCCCCCGCGCGAGGTTCAGCGGCGTCTGGCCGCCGAACTGCACGATGATGCCGCGCGGCGCGATGCGGTCGACGATGTTGATCACGTCCTCGTGCGTCAGCGGCTCGAAGAACAGCATGTCCGACGTGTCGAAGTCGGTCGACACCGTCTCGGGATTGCTGTTCACCATGACCGTGGCGAAGCCGAGCTCGCTCAATGCGAACGCGGCGTGCACGCAGCAGTAGTCGAACTCGATGCCCTGGCCGATGCGGTTCGGGCCACCGCCGAGCACCATGACGTGCTGCTTCCGCTCGCCCGTGGTCGCGTCCGTGATCGGCCGCACCTCGTCCTCGCCGGCCTCGTAGGTCGAGTAGTAGTACGGCGTGTACGACTCGAACTCCGCCGCGCAGGTGTCGACGAGCTTGTAGTTCGGCAGCACGCCCAGCGCCTTGCGGTGCTCGCGCACCTGCCACTCGGTGCAGGTGCCGCCGACCGCGCGCGCGATCTGGCGATCGCTGTAGCCGAGCCCCTTCGTCTCGCGCAGGAACGCCGCGTCGAGCGCGGCGAGGCCCGCCTGGGCCCGGTCGGCCAGCACCCGCTCGTGCTCGACGAGCTCGGCGAGCTGGTCGAGGAACCAGGGATCGATGCCGGAGTAATCGCTGATCTCGTCGACCGACATCGACATCAGCAGCGCGGTCCGGATCCAGTCGATGCGGTGCTGGCGCGGCGTCGCGAGATTCGCGCGCACCTCCTCGCGGTCGACGGGCCGCGCCTTGGTGTGCGGCTTGCCGGGGACCTCGCCGAAGCCCGAGCGGCCGGTCTCGAGCGAGCGCAGCGCCTTCTGCATCGCCTCCTTGAAGGTGCGGCCGATCGCCATGACCTCGCCGACCGACTTCATCTGCGTGGTCAGCGTCGAGTCGGCGGTCGGGAACTTCTCGAACGCCCAGCGCGGGAACTTGACGACGCAGTAGTCGATCGTCGGCTCGAACGACGCGGGCGTGACCTTGGTGATGTCGTTCCGGATCTCGTCGAGCGAGTAGCCGACCGCGAGCTTCGCCGCCATCTTCGCGATCGGGAAGCCGGTCGCCTTGCTGGCGAGCGCCGAGCTGCGCGACACGCGCGGGTTCATCTCGATCACGATCATCCGGCCGTCGCGCGGGTTGATCGCGAACTGGACGTTGCTGCCGCCGGTGTCGACGCCGATCTCGCGCATCACGCGCTGCGCGGCGTCGCGCATGAGCTGGTACTCACGGTCGGTGAGCGTCTGGGCGGGCGCCACGGTGATCGAGTCGCCGGTGTGCACGCCCATCGGATCGAAGTTCTCGATCGAGCAGATGACGACCACGTTGTCCTTGCGGTCGCGCATCACCTCGAGCTCGAACTCCTTCCAGCCGATGATCGACTCCTCGATCAGGAGCTCGCTGTTCATCGACTGGTCGAGGCCGTTGCGGCAGATGGCCTCGAACTCGTCCATGTTGTAGGCGATGCCACCGCCGGTCCCGCCGAGCGTGAAGCCGGGGCGGATCACGCAGGGCAGGCCGATCTCGGCGACCGCCTTGCGCGCCTCGTCCATGCTGTAGGCGAGTCGCGAGCGCGCGACCTCGAGGCCGATGCGCTCCATCGCCTCGCGGAACTCCATCCGGCCCTCGGCCTTCTGGATCGCGTCGCGGTTCGCGCCGATCATCTCGACGCCGAAGCGCTCGAGCACCCCGCCGTCGGCGAGCTTCATCGCGCAGTTCAGCGCGGTCTGACCGCCGAGCGTCGGCAGGATCGCGTCGGGCCGCTCCTTCTCGATGATGCGCGCGACGACGTCCGGCGTGATCGGCTCGATGTAGGTCCGATCCGCCGTCTCCGGATCGGTCATGATCGTCGCCGGGTTGCTGTTGACGAGGATGATCCGGAAGCCGTCCTCGCGCAGCGCCTTGCAGGCCTGGGTCCCCGAATAGTCGAACTCGCAGGCCTGGCCGATCACGATCGGACCAGACCCGAGGATGAGGATCGACTCGAGGTCCTGGCGGCGGGGCATCGCGGGCGGAAGATATCAGCAGATCGCCGGCCCGCAGGCGAGCACTTTCGCGGGCGGGGTGCGCGGAGCGGGCGTGGCGCCGGCTCACACGCCCGACAGGAACGCCGCCGGCGGCATCGTCGCGAGGCGGCTCTCGCCGCGCCCGATCGGCAGCACCGCGGTGAGCTCGCCGCCGCGCATCTTCTTGTCGCGCCCGAGGTACGGCAGCAGCTCCGCAGCCGGCGGCAGCGGCTCGGCGGGCAGCCCGAGGCCGTCGAGCAGCGCGTGGCCGGCCGCGCGGGTCGGCGCGTCCAGCTCGCCGCGCGCCGCGGCGAGGTCGAGCACGTGGTGGATGCCGCGCGCGACCGCCACCCCGTGCGGCAGCCGGAAGCCGGCGCGGGCCTCGAGGGCGTGGCCGAGCGTGTGGCCGAGGTTCAGCAGGCGGCGCGGACCCCGCTCGAGCGGATCGCGCGTCACGACGTCGATCTTGGCCAGCAGGCAGCGCTCGATCGCAGCGCGCAGCGTGGCCGGCTCGCGCGCGAGCACCGCCGCACGGTCACGCGCGAGCAGCTCCCACAGCGTCGCGTCCAGCCCGACCGCGACCTTCGCGACCTCGCCGAGGCCGGAGCGGAACTCGGCGTCGGGCAGCGTGCGCAGCCAGCGCGGGTCGATCCACACCTGCTGCGCCGGCCAGAACGTGCCGACCAGGTTCTTGCCCTCCGGCAGGTTCACGGCGGTCTTGCCGCCGACGCTGCTGTCGACCATCGCCAGCAGCGTGGTCGGCACGAGCAGCAGGTCGATGCCGCGCAGGTGGAGCGATGCCGCGAGCGCGCACAGGTCGCCGGTCGCGCCGCCGCCGACGGCGACCAGCAGGGAGCCGCGGTCGACGCCGGCGCGGCTCAGCGCGCGGAGCAGCTCGCCGAGCTGCTCCCAGGTCTTGACGACCTCGCCCCCGGGCACGACGACATCGGCCCGCAGCGGACGGTCGAGCGCGCCGCGGTCGGCGACCACGAACGTGCGGCGGTCGAGCGTGGCGAGCCGGCGCTCGAGCTCGCCGTCGAGCAGCGGGACGTCGAGCTCGATGGTGGTCTCGCGCGCGGCGCCGAGCGCCGGCAGCGAGCAGCGCAGATGGCCCGGTCCGGTGGTCACGAGACCGGCTGCGCCGGCTGCTCCGCGCCCTTCGTGCGTCGGCGGCGCTGCCGTTCGAGGCGGTCCAGCTCGAACTGGTCGCGCGCGCGCCGATCGCGCAGCGCGGACACGAAGAACAGCGCGATGACGCCGAGCACGGCGACGACGAACCCGTACTTGACCCAGGTCGTCGTCGGATGCTCGGGCCACGGCTGGTAGCGATCGAGGTCGGCGGCGACGAACACCGGCGTGAACACCGTGGCGTCGTTGCGCGACGGATACACGAGGCGCCGGTAGTAGTAGGCGCGCACCTCGAGCCCCTCGTTGTAGGTGAAGGCGTCGATCTTCTTCGGGATCCAGACCGGCACGACCTTGCTGCCGAGCTCGCGGATCTGCACCCAGGCCTGCGTCCAATGGGTCACGCCGATCGGGTTGGGGCTCGCGACCGACCACTCCGCCCGGATGAACCGGCCGAGCAGTCGGAATGGCGTGCCGGCCTGGACCTGGCCGTACTTGGTGCGGTCGAGCTGCTCCTTGGTGACGAACGGCGCCACCGACGCCCACTTCTCGCGGGTGTCGTCGGGCCCACCGTGGCGGTGAGCCACGTAGCTCGCGAGCAGCCACAGCGTCTCGTCCTGCTCCGATTCCGCGAGGCCGCGCTCGGCGTCCTGCATGTCGACGAACCAGCCGTTCTCGACGATGCCGTCGCGCATCGATGCGAACGCGGCGGGGTCCAGCTCGGCGACCGGCGCCCATGGCTCGAAGCGGCTGAACAGCTCGGGTCCGATCAGCAGCGGTGCCTGATTGGCGGTCGGGAAGTGATTGCTGTCGAGCAGCTTCAGGAAGAAGCCCTCGATGCGGCACCAGTCGCCGACCGCGATGTCCTTCGGCGGCAGGCTGACCTGGAACAGCACCTTCTCGCCGTCCTCCAGGTCGATCCAGCCCTTGTGGATCTGGTAGCCCTCGATCGGATGCCCGGGCGCGCCCGGCGCGAGGTGGCCGAGCTTGCCCTCGTAGGCGAGATAGGCGCCGCGGTAGACGCTCGGATCGGCGCGCAGCACCGACAGCGGGATCGGCTCCTCGGGCATGCCGAGCGCGACCGCGATCGTCGGCACGACGCGAACCGACAGCTCCAGCAGGTGTGCGAGCGGCGCGGCCTCGACGTCGAGGCGCTCCGCGCGCGTCGCGTCGCGCACGGTCGCGAGCAGGTCGCGGTCGACGATCGGCACCTCGACCTGCATGGGCGCCACCGGGGGGCCGCTGCCGAGCGGCTGCGCCGGTGACGTCTCGTAGAAGAACGCCACGTGGATCAGGCCCGCGAGGACCACGCCCATCGCGATGATCTTCCACCAGTCGGCGATCAGCGGGCGCGGCGCGCGGCGCTTCGCGAGTTCGGTCGGAGCGCTCATCGTCGCGGAAGATAACGCCGGAGCCGGCCGCCGGTTCGCCCTGCCGGCCCGGTTCGTATCGAGGCGTGCGGGCGACGGTGCCCGGCACACCGCGTCACTGCGGCTTCTCGAACAGCCCGCCGAGGTGGAAGTTGGCGATGTCCGAGCGGTCGACGACGGTCGCCGCATTGACGCCCAGCGCGATCGCGACGACCTCCGAGATCTCCTCGACCGTCGCCCCCTCCCGGCGCGCCTTCTTGAGGTGCCCCTCCAGGCAGCCCTTGCAGCCGCTGACGAGGGCGGCGCTGATGGCGATCAGCTCCTTGGTCTTCAGGTCGAGGCGCGACTTGCCGTAGGTCGCCTTGTAGAAGGCCATGTAGGCCTGCTTGATCTCGGGCGTCAGCAGCGCGTAGCTGCGCATCGCGGAGCTCGGCAGGCGGCCGTCGGCGAGGCCGTCGGTGCCGGCGGCGGCCGGCGCCTCGCCCGCCCCGTCCTGGCTGGCCGACGGGGCGTCCGCCCGGGGCTCGGGGATCCTCGGCTCCGCCTGGGTCGGTGGGGTGGCCGTCGTGTCGTGGCTGTGGTCCATGGTCGCTGCGGTCGCGGGCGCCGGCGGGCCGGCTAGGCGGTTCGTGGAGGCGCCCGATACGACGGGCGGAAGTCGCGGGCCGGCGGATTTCGGGTCGTCCCGCAGAATGTCCGAGCTTGGCCTGGATGCGGACGACTGCAAGCCCCCGCCGCCAGATCGCGGCTTTCGCAGGCCCGCGCACCGCGGATGCTGCGCCGGGCGTGAGCGCCCCGGGGCGGGACGTCAACCGGCGATGCGCAGGCGCAGGCGGACCAGCGCGTCGCGGTCGCGCCGCGCCTCGACGCGCTGGAACGCGGCCTCGAAGTCGAGCCACGCGAAGTCGGAGATCCGCGGTCCCGGCCGCACCTCGGGCCCGGGGCCCTCGGGCGTGCCGGCCTGGAACGCGAACGGCCACTCGACCAGACCGGTGTCGCCGTAGAGGTCCTTGATCGGCTCCGACAGCTCGATCAGCTCGTGCGCCTGCCGGATGCCGGTCTCCTCGCGGACCTCGCGCAGGATCGCGTCCTCCAGGTGGTCCCCCAGCGCGACGGCGCCGACGACCGGTCCCATCGGCCATTCGGCGCGCGGCCGGTGGCGGACCAGCAGATAGCGGACCGCCGGCCCGTCGAACCGGAACACGAAGACCCGAACCCGGTGCTCGATCGTGAACATCCGCAATGCACTCCCTGCTGGAGCGGCCGCCCAGGCGGCCGCGCAGACTATCGACCACTGTGCAGGGGGCTACAGCCGAATTCCGTGCCGGCCGGCGCGCCGGGGATCGGCGTTCGCGACGCGCGCGCGGGGCTGCCGGTCGGATCGGGACCTCGCCGTCGCTGCGGGTGCGCACGGCAGCGGTCCCGGTCCTGGACCGCGCCCGCCGCGCGGGGTCAGCGGCCGCCGCCCGCGGTGCCCTCGCCCGCGCCTCCGCCACCGGGCGGGGTCAGCAGCCCTTCGAGCCCACGCGCGCCGCGCTCCTGGGTCCATTGCGCCTGGATGAAGCGCAGCGACTGCGGCAGCTCCGACGTGTTGTAGCCCGACTGCCAGCCGTGCCCGCCGCCCTCGACCGGCCGCCACGTGTGGGGGATGCGGCGCTCGTCGAGCAACTCGTGCAGCGCGGTGTTGGTGACCTGGAAGCCGTAGCGGTCCTCGAGGCCGCAATCGAAGTAGATCTTCAGACCGTCGAGCGCCTCGCGGTCGAGCGAGCGCGCGATCGTCAGCACGTTCTCGGCGCGCCAGCGCTCGGCGTCGATCGGGTCGCCGAAGATCGCGGCGACGAGCCCTTCACCGCGGCCGCGCAGCCGCGGGAACGCATCGAACAGCTTCTCCTGGTCCTCGGGCAGGATCGCCGCCGAGTGTGCGGCGACGACGCCGAAGCGGTCGGGGTGCTTCAGCGCGATCTTCAGCGCGCCGTAGCCGCCCATGCTCACGCCGGCGATCGCGCGGTGGCGCGGGTCCGGGTCGACGCGCCAGGTCGCCGCGACGTGGTCGAGCAGGTCGTGCACGACCATCGTCTCGTAGCCGCGGTCCTTCGCGACGCCGTCGATCCAGAACGAGCTGCGGTCGCCCTCGGCGGTCACGAAGATCGCCGCGGGGAACTCGCCGTCGCCGACCATCTTGTCGAGCACCTGGCCCCCGCCGCGGGTCGCGAAGCGGTCGTGGTCCTCCCACATGCCGTGCAGCCAGACGACGAGCGGCCAGGTGCGCGTCGCGTTCGCCTCCGCGTCGTAGTCGGCCGGCAGATAGATCCCGAAGCTCGTCTCGCGCCCGCCGAGGGCCTCGCTGCGAAACGTCTCGTCGCGGTAGGTCAGGTGCTCGAGTGCCGGCTGCTCGCGCGCGGGGCGCGCGCGGTCGGAGCGCTGCGCGGTGGCCGGCGCCGCGAGGCTGAGGGTCGCGGCGAGCACCGCGGTGGCCGCGGCGGGGGACGACAGGGGGACGCAACGCATGTCCGGGCTCCGGTGGTCGGGGTCGGTCGAGGCCAGAGGTGTACAGCGGCGCGCGAATCCCGAAAGGGGCAGAATGGCGCCGCCCGCCCCGCATGGACGAGATCACGCGCCGCCTGACCGCGTTCCTGGCCGACCGCACGAACTACGAGCGCAGCCGTCCGGACCGGCCGCGGTTCTCGCTCGACACCATGCGCGCGCTGCTGCAGCGGCTCGGCACCGCGCGCCCGGCGCCCCGCGTCGTGCAGATCACCGGGTCGAAGGGCAAGGGCACGACCGCCGGCTACCTCGAGCTGCTCGGCCGCTCGGCGGGGCTCCGCGTCGGGGTCTACGGGTCGCCGCACGTGCGCTCGGTGCGCGAGCGCGTGCGGGTCGACGGCGCGGACGTCACCGCCGCGGTGCTCGAGTCGGCCGTGCACCGCGTCACCGCGCTGGTCGACCGCGAGCCGCTCGAGCCGGCCGCCACGTTCTTCGAGATCCTGACCGCCGCCGCCGTGCTGATCTTCGCCGAGGCCCGGGTCGACCTCGCGGTGATGGAGGTCGGGCTGGGCGGCCGGCTCGACGCGACCACCGCGGTGGTCGCCGACGCGAGCATCATGACCGGCGTCGAGCTCGAGCACACCGCGATCCTCGGCGACACCGTCGAGGAGATCGCCGCCGAGAAGGCGTTCGTGCTGAGGCCCGGCGGCATCGGCTTCCTCGCGCTGCGCGAGCCGGCGCTCGGCGTCGCGCGGGCGTTCGCCGAGCGCGTCGGCTGCCGCACCGAGGTGCTCGGCGCCGACTTCGGCTGCGAGCCGCCCGACCCGGCGACCGGCGACTGCGAGGTCTGGCGCGGCGTGCGCCGCGCGCGGCTGCGCGTCGGCGGCATGCTCGCGCACGAGCGGCAGGCGCTCGCGCTCGCGTTCGCGTGCCTGGACGCGCTGGCACCGGACCGCGAGCCGCGCGGCGCGCTCGCGCGGCCGCGGCTGCCGGGTCGGTTCGAGGTGCGCCGAACGGCCGATGGCGAGCCGCTGTTCCTCGACGGCGCGCACACGCCCGACTCCTGCGCGATCGTCGCCCGCGAGCTGCTCGCCCACACCGGTGGCCGGCCGGCCGCGACGCTGCTGGCGATCGCGCGCGGCAAGCGCTGGCAGGACGCGTTGAGTCGGCTGCGGCCGGCGGTCGATAGCCTCCTCGTCACGCGGTTGAGCGACACGCTGTCCGTCGACCCCGACGAGCTGTGCCGCGAGGCCGCGCGGCTCGGTATCCCGGCGCGGGCGGTCGCCGACGTCGGGGCCGGCTACGCGGCGCTGTGCGCGCTGCCTGGACCGCGCCTCGTCACCGGCTCGTTCTACCTCGTCGGCGAGATCGAAGCGCTCCTGCCGGCCGGGCCCGAACCGTGAGGGCCGCACCGAAGCTCCGCCCGTAGCCATACCCATGAGCCTGCAACCCGGTGATGCGAGCGCCGCGTCCGGCGCGACCCCGGTCGTCGTCGAGGACCTGTTCCTGACCGACGCCTTCCTGATCAAGGGGCGACTCGTCGGCAAGTACCACCGGCTCGGCAAGGTGCTCGAGGACCTCGAGCGCACCTTCCTGTCGATCGAGGACGCGACGCTGGTGTCGCTGCGCAGCCGCGAGGTCGTGCGCACGCCGCGCGTGCAGGTCAACGTCTCCGAGGTCCTGCTCGCCCACGAGCTCATCGACCTCGCCGGCGACGAGGCGATGCGCAGCCTCGCGATCGACGCCAAGACGGTCCGGGTCCGCGCCTTCTACCGCGGCGGCATCCAGGTCGAGCTGGCGGGCCGCATCGCCCCGGGTGCCTACGAGCCGTCGCGCGGCCCCTCGCGCCGGTGGTTCGTGCTCGCCGACCCGACCATCCGCGGCCTCGACTTCGAGGGCAACGACGATCTGCACGTGCTCACGAACCTCGGCTACGCGATCGTGCAGAAGACGAAGCTCAGCTACGTCTACGACTTCGGGTGAGCGGGCGCGGGGCGCGGGCCGGCGCCCGTCACCACACGGCGTCGAGCGCCACGCCGGCCGCTTCGCGCAGCTCCGCCGTGCCGTAGCGAGCCACGTGCCACAGTACGTTGGTCACCGGGCGCGCGAGTGCGCCGAACGAGCCCAACGCCTCGACCGCAGCCAATGCGATCTCGTCGGGACCGGTCGCGGCGAGGTCCGCGAGGAGCTCGGCGTTGGCAGTCGTCGGCAGTAGCGCCCGGATCGCGCGCAGCCGCTCGTCCGGATCCGCGTGTCCGCGTGCCATTGCACGTACATACCATTGCGACTCGCGGAGCTCCTGCAGATCGGCCCGCTGCGCGGTCACGTAGGTCAGCACGCTCGCGACCTGGGTCGGTGTCTCCGCGGCCTCGGCAGCGCGCGGCGTGGCGCCGCGCCCGGCTTCGTACGCATCGGCGAGCAGCTCGGCCACCACGCGCGGCTCCCGAGCCGGATCGAGCGCGATCGCCAGCATGACCTCGCGACCTCGGAAGGTCCGGCGCAGCGCCGAATCGCTGCGTGCGACGAGGTTTCGCAACAGTAAGGTCTCCATCATGGCGTTGCGCGCGAGCCGGAACGCGCGGAGCTCCCCCTTCCCGCGGACCCGTGCGGCCTGTCGCTCGAATGCCTCCGCGATGTCCGCGAACCGGATGTGCACCGCCGGCGGCAGGAGCCAGCGCGCCGACGCCAGGGCGTCGGCGGCACACACCGCGAGCGGCGAGTTCTCGCGCAGCAGATCGAGGCAGATGTCCGCACAGCTCGCTCCCTGGTCGGGCAGGAAGCAGAGGTCGCGGAGCACGAGCCGAGCGACCATCGGCTCGGACGTGTCGTGCAGCGCGCTGCGGATCGCATCGGCGCCCTGTTGGACGATCCGCCACGCCACGCGCTCGTGCTCGATCGTAATGACTTCTGCCTGGGATGCACCGGGTCGCACGATGGCGAGCGCGATGAGCGCGATGCGGAGCTGGACACGATTCATGAGCTGGGCCCCATCGAACGCAGTGGCGCGGTTTCGACGCGAGGTCGGCCTCCGGTGCTCACCAGCGTCGCCGCCGACAGTCCGATGAGCAACAGAATGGACAGGTGGATCGTCCGTCCGATCTCCACTCGGTCGCCACCGCAGCCGCAGCGCGCGTTCGGCAGCAAGACCGCCACAGCGAGCCCTCCGATCGCGATGAGCAATCCGAACAGCCCTGCTGCGCGGCGACCTCCACGCGACAGGCAGGCGAGGCCCGCCGCCACTTCCGTGGCTCCGAGCACCACGCCGAGATCGCCGCTCACGATCGCGCGGCCGCTCGGCACGGGCCAGGCGAGCTTGGCGAGCCCACTGGCGAGTAGAGCGGACGCGAGAATGCCGACCGAGACGAGCTGGATGGTGCGGCGATTCATCGATCCTGCTCCGTCGACTTCGGCTGCGGAGGGATGAGATGGAGTGCGAGCTCGACCAGGCCTTCGGTATTCGGATCGGCGCTCGTAACCGGCACCTCGGCTGATTCGAGCTGCATTGCCGAGGCGCGCATCGAGAAATCTCCTTCCCGCACCCAGAGCTCGTGGATGTCACCGACGGTGATGTTGTAGCGGCGGAAGGTCCTGGTTCCTTCGGTCCTGGTTCCTTCTGTCCTGGTTCCTTCTGTCCAGGCGAGAATTGCTCGCATCAGGGGCTCGGGGTACGGAGCGGTGATCCGGAACCGCACCTTCCGGTAGCGGCCGGGCAGGCGGTGCTCCATGGCCAGCGTGTCCGCGCCCGGCTCGACGACCAGCTCCTGGTCGCCCAGGTCGCGCATGATTGGCACTGCCGCGGACCAGGCGGAGTACACATAGCGGTCGACGGGCAGTCGGAGGTTCTCACCACTCGTCGCACGGATCTCGACATGACCGGTGCCGCTGAACACGAGCGGCACGCCGACGAGCTCGACGCCTCGGGCATCGAGCAGTCGCACCTCGACCGATCGGGAAGCTCCGGTCGCCTTGCGCAGGTCGGCGCTCTCGATCTGCACGTCGTCCAAGTGCAAAGGCCTCGGCACCAGCGCCTGCTCGATCAGCGCGCCGGAGTTGAGCACGAGTCGGCATATCCGCGGGTGCTGGTCCGGGGGAAACCCCGCTCGGGGTAGGCCGACGAAGACAGCCGAATCCGGAAACCTCGCGCGAAGCTCGACATTGACTCGTGCGGCAGCCTGGATCGCGAGCGGATTCGACGTCGCATACGGGAGCCCAGGCGCATCGGTCGAGCCGGCTCTCACCGATCCCCGCGGTCCCAGCAGGACGGCGGCGTACAGGCGCTCGAATTCGATCTCGACGAGCTGAGGCTCTCCGCGAGATGGATGCACGCTCCACACCTCGCCATCGGGCAGGCCAGCCACCGGCACGCACTCGGGATGCTGCACGCTGTAGACGTAGTCGCCGGGAGGCAACCCGAGGATCCTCGCCTCGCCGTCCGCATTCGTGATCCCCGCGAAGACAGCCGTCGTCGTCGGGGGGCCGCACCGGAGGTCTGTCACGGGAACGTGATAGCCCAGCCGATGCCTCGACAGCCCCACGGTCACGCCCGCCAATGGGCCGGTTCCCCGCTCGACACAGTGAACGACCAACGACTCGCCCGGCTCGAGGAGTACCACGGCATGCTCCGAGGCCGCTCGCGACAGTGCGTCGTCCAGATCGACGCGGCTCGCGATGTAACCCGACGCGGAGACGCCGATGTATCCCGGGCTGTCGAGCACCGATGCGGAGTCGAGCTGGACCTCCAACCTTCCGCCCTCGTCGGAGACCGCGAGAACCGTCCCGGAGCGCGGGGTGCGATCCGAGTCGACGTACACGCCCAGCAGGGCGCCCTCGATCGGTGCTCCGGTCGTGGCGTCGAGGATGACGAGTCGCAAGTGATCGCCAGGCGAGTCCGCGACGAGCTCGCGGATCGGGTGATCTCCCGTGGCCGGTTCGCCCACCGGCTGCAACGGATCAGCGTGCGAGCCGGGTGCCGCGTGGGCCGGCGCGCGAGGCTCTCGCCCCGCGTCCAGCCAGCGCTGGAAGGCCAGGAACAGACCGATCACGATCGCGCCGGCGGCGAAGCCACGGACGAGTCTTCTCATGTGAGCTCCGGGTAGGGAGGCCCGGTCGAGCTCGCGCCGCATCGCCTTTGGATCGTTCGGCACGGCGGCGGCTGCTCGGACACCGGACCGCAGCGCTCACTCCGTTTACGGGTCCGGGCAGTCGCACATGTAGTACGAATTCTGGCCGTGCTTCGGCTCGGCGGTCTCGTCGCACGTGTCCGCGCAGGACATCGTGAAGCAGTTCACGAGCATGTCGACGTAACCCGCCGCGTCCTGGGTCCACTGAGGCTGACAGCACGCCTTCTCATCGACGTACGGATCACCCGCGTTCGGGGTGCAGCGGCACGACCAGTGGGTGCTGCCGTCCAGGTGCGTGTTGACGCAGGAGCCACCGACTGAGCAGCCAGCGCCTGCATCGCAGATAGGGACGACCCCGGTGCCGTTGTGGTACCACCGGCCCTCGCAGTTGAACTGGCAGGTGTCGTCGGGTGGCGACGTCGCTGCAAGCGCGAACAGACTGACCAGAATGGTGATCAGGAACGTGAGCAGGTTCACCGGGTTCCAGTGGAGCATCGTTCCAGTGAAGCTCGTCTGTCGCATGGTCGTGGAGTGTCGAGTGGTCGTGGAGTGTCGAGGCGTAGTACGAACCGACGGCGTGCGCACCTCACTCGACGCGGATCCGCTGTCGTTCAGGTGTTGCGCCCGGATCGTCGGGGTGATCCGAATCGGATCACATCATCTCCTTTCCGCGGGGGGGGGTACTTCTGCAGCTTCTTCACGATCCCACGGAGGATATCCCGGTGCTCCGTCAGGGACATTCCGAGAGCCCTGGCTTGCGCGGATCTCGACGAGGTGGAACGGTACCATAGCCGCAGCACACGAGTTTGCCGGGCGCTCAGGATTTCGCTCGCGAAGCGGAGGACCTGCTCGCCCCGGGAGAGGTCGGCGCCCGAAGCCGTCGTCGCATCAGCGACCGCGGTGGCGTGAAGCTGCTCCAACTCGTCCGCGCTGACCGCCGCGCATCGGCGCTCGCGGATGCGCGTTCGGCTGGCGAGTCGCGTGCAGACCGTACGCGCGAGCTGTCGCCACGACGGACGGAGAGCCCCCGCGCGGTCGAGCGACCAGAGCGCCAGTAGAGTCTCCTGTGCGACGTCCGCCGCCACATGGTGGTCGACGTCGGGCCGTCGATTTGCCACCAGGTGCACGAACCGCTGCACGGAGTCCCAATCGAGGTCGGTGTCACGAGCACCCGACATCCGCGATGTCTCCAGCTCTCGGGTTCTAGCGCCGCTTCGCCACGCGGTCAACGCGTGGCCCGGGTCGTACGTCTCGGGTACGGGATCACCCGTGCGAGTGATTGCGCGGGTGCCTCGCTCACAGCGACCGAACGCGGTGATCCGGTGTTCGACGGAACCTGCACTCGATCGCGAGTCGCTGACGCGTGCGGTCGCGCGACGAGGGGAGCGCTGCTGACAGGTGCGCAGCCCGCGAGCGCGCGACCTGCCGGGGCGTGACGGCACCGGGGCGCTCGACGCGAGAACGTGCCGCGCGCACGGCTCGCGCTGGGTGAACAGCTACCCGAACAGCTACCCGAGTCGATCGGTCCACGATCCCCGGCGTGGCCCGGTGACGCCGCCATCGATGCCTGCAGGACCACGCGGTAGACTCCGCGCGTGCGCGTCCCGCGAAAGATCCTGCTCATCCTGCTCGGCTGCGTGCTCGGCCTCATTGCATTGGAGGTCGTGCTGCAGGTCGCGGCGTACGTGATCTGGTCGCGGCGGGGGACGCAGCCGGTCGCCGGTGGTGACGGCGATAGGGTGCTGTGCGTCGGCGACTCGTTCACCTGGGGGCTCGGGGCGAGCGATCCGGCGAACGCCTATCCGCGCGTGCTCGAGCGGCAGCTCGCCGAGCGCGGGATTGCGGCACGGGTCGTCAATGGCGGGTGGCCGGGCAACAGCTCGGTCGACGTGCTCACGCCGTTGCAGCGGCGGTTGCGCGACTACCATCCTCGCCTCGTGCTCGTGCTGGTCGGCTACAACGACTTCTGGTCCTCGGGTCATCCGGCGCCGGAGGATCCGGACGCGTTCCCGTTCGAGCTACGGACGCTGCGGCTGCTCCGCCTGCTGTACGCCGCGTTGACCGGCTCGCCGCGGGACGACGTCGATCCGGACCGTCCGGGTGCCGTCGAGCAGGCGCCCGTGCTCGGCGCGTGGCACGATCCGAACGGCGTCTGGATCGAGTTCCGGCCGGACGGCCAGGTCGAGACGCCGGCGGGGTTCCTGCAATCGCTGTGGGTGTGGGACGCGGGCCGGCTGTGGCTCACGTCGCGCGAGGGCGGTGAGCGGCAGGCGTTGGACGCGCGGGTCGACGGCGACTCGCTGACCCTCGCCGGCGGTCCGTTCCCGGCGCCGGTCACGTTCGCGCGCGGGCTTCCCGAGCGGACCGACTACGAGCGCGGCCTGCGTGCCGAGCGCGACGGCCGGCGCGGCGACGCGGTGCGGCTCTACCGCGCGGCGGTCGCCGCCGGCGGCGCGGAGGCGGATCGGGCGCGGCGCGCGCTGGTGCGCATGCTCGCGGCGGGCGGCGAGCAGGCGGCGGCGCGGGAGGTGGCCGAGCCGCTCGTCGCCGCCTGGGAGGCGCAGCGGACCAGCGCGCTCGGCTGGCTCGCGATCGACGCGCTGCTCGACCTCGGCGACGTCGCCGCTGCGCTGCGGATCGCGGCCGGGTTCCTCGATGCCGGGCTCGACCAGGACCGCGTCGCCGAGCTGCTGATCCGGCGCGGCGCCGAGCTCGCCGACCGGGAGTTCCTGATCGCGGCGCTCGAGCGCGCGCTCGAGCGCGACGGCCTCGCGCCGGCCCGCCGCGCGACGCTCGCCGGCGTGCTCGCGTCGCTGGCGCCCGACGACGTCGACCGCCGCCTGCGCGCGATGGTCGACCTGCTGCTCGTCGATCCCGACAACCCGGTGTTCTTCGGTGCCCTCAGCTGGGACCGCGAGCGCTACCCGCGCGACGCGTTCGTGCGCGCGGTCGACGCGACGACCAGCGACCCGGCGCGCCGGGCGGCGCTGATCGCCACCTACGACCGCGCCGCCGCCGGTGACGACCGCACCGCCGACGCGCTCGCCGGCAACCTCGCGCAGATCGTCCGGCGCTGCCGCGAGGCCGGCGCCGAGCCGATCCTGCTGACCTACCCGATCGAGCGCGCGCAGGTGGCGGCGGCGGTGCGGCAGGTGGCGGCGGCGCTGCAGGTCGAGGTGATCGATCTGCTGGCGGAGTTCCGGGCGCGCTGCGATCCGGCCGCCTGCGCGAAGCTGTTCACACTGGACGGCCACTGCAACGACGACGGCTACCGGCTGGTCGGCCGGATCGTTGCCGAGCGGATCGCGCCGCGGCTGCGCTGACGAAAGACCGCGGCGGTTCGCGGCGCTATCCCCGCTGCGCGATCCCCGCCCCGCCGCCATGACCACCGAGCTCCGTCCCGCCTTCGACCTGCTGGAGTGCGCGCGGCACCCGGCCGCCGACTTCGAGGCGGAGGGCGGCGCGTGCGTCGAGCTGAGCGGCCGGGGCGGCGTCCAGCACCGCGGCGAGGCGGTCGGGCAGCGCCACGGAGTGTGGCTCGCGGTCGAGGTCGGCCGGCACGGCGGCTCGGTCGCCGAGGTCTACGTCGAGCTGGACGTCGGCGGCGCGGTGCGCTGGCTGGGCGTCGAGGACCGCGGGACGGCACCGCGCCTGTTCGAGGGCCCGTCGCGCCGTGTCTGGGCGCTGCTGACGGCCCGCGTCGACGGGCGGCCGCAGGAGCTCGCGCTCCCCGCGCGCGGCCGGGCCGAGCTGCCCGAGCCGGCGCTCGCGCAACCGTTCGGCGGTGCGCTGATCGGCGCCGGCGACCGCATCGGGCAGGTCGCCCCGGATCCCGGCGGTCCGGCGAAGCCCGACGCGCTGCAGATGCTCGCGATCCGCGACGGCTTCGCGCGGCGCGAGCCGAAGGTGCGCCTGCCGCTGCCCGGCGGCCACGACCTGCTGCCGGAGCCCGACGGCTTCCAGGCGCTGGTGCGCGACGGCGCCGGCTACCTGCACCGCGAGCTGTCCGACCGCGGCAGCGTCGTCCGCGAGCGGTCGCTGAGCCTGCCGCAGGGCATCGTGCGGCCGGCGCGGCTGTCGTTCGACGGGCTGTCCGAGCTGCTGGTCGCCGACGAGCGCAGCATCGTGCATCTCGCGATCGGCCCGAACGGCGCGACCGTGCGCAGCATGCCGTTGCTCGAGCTGCCGCGCCGGCGCCACGTGCACGGGCTGTCGCGCGTCGAGGTGCTGCCGGACGGCCGCCTGTGCTGTGCCTACGAGCTGACCGACGGCGACGGCTGGTTCATCGCGCGCGGCGGCGAGCTGCAGGAGCACTTCACGCGCGTCGAGCACCGCGGCTACGCCGAGCTGATGTCGGGCCGCGACCTGCTGCTGCGCGGCGCCGAGTGGCGGGTCACCCGTGTCGCGCTCTGCGCGCGCGGCTACGCGGCGGTCGTCTCCGGACCGAGCTCGGTCGTCGCGCTGCTGCGGCCGTGACGCGGGGGGCCGCTCGACGCGACGGGTGGGGTGCAGGCAGCATGGGCCCGCCCGCGCGCGCGGCTGGTGCTCCCCGATGACCGAACCCGCTTCCCGCATCGAGCGACTCGCGTTCCCCGCCGGCGACGGTGACCTGCGCGAGCTCGCCGAGCTGCTCGTCGACGCCGTCGCGGCCGGTGCGGCGGTCAGCTTCCTGTGGCCGCTCACCCAGGCCGACGCCCGGGCGTGGTGGGAGCGGACGCTCGCTGCCGCGCCACCGCGCGCGGTGTTCCTCGTTGCGCGCGACGCCGACGGGATCGCCGGCACGGTCCAGCTCCAGCCGGCCTGGGCCCCGAACCAGCCGCACCGCGCCGAGATCGCGAAGCTGCTCGTGCACCGCCGCGCCCGCGGTCGTGGCCTCGGCACGCTGCTGATGGACGCGATCGAAGCCGAGGCCCGCAATGGGGGATTCCGCCTGCTGACCCTCGACGCCAGGCGCGGTGCGGCCGCGGAGCGCCTGTATCGCAAGCGTGGCTGGACCTGCGTCGGTGCGATTCCGGAGTACGCGCTCGATCCCGACGGCGTCACGCCGCACGACGCGGTCGTCTTCTACAAGCGGCTCGATGGACGCGTGCGCGACGAAGGTGCCGGCCCTTGGCCTCAGCGCGGCCACGTGAGCCACAGGTAGCCCCAGCTCGCGAACAGCAGCACGACGAGCCCGACGACGATGCGCCCGTACGGCCAGCGGCGCAGCCGCGCGACGAACGGCTCGCCGGTGACCAGCGAGCGCGATGCGACGAGTGCCGTGAACAGGCCGAGCAGCGCGAGCGTCGCGCCGAACGGCTGCACGACGAAGGCGCGCAGCGGATGCAGGTGGACGACCTGGGCCGCCGCGGTCGTCACGCCGCAGGTCGGGCAGGGGCGGTGGAGCTCCGTGGCCCAGCCGCACGGGCGCATGCCGAGCTGCTCATGGGTGCCGTGGCCGCGCGCGTCGGGCGTCACCGATGCGAGCAGCCATACGACGGCGACCGCTGCGGCGACCACGAGACCGGCGAGGATCCGGTCGAGGACCGGGTGCACCGGCTGCAGCCGCGGATCGCCCGCGTCCGTCATCGCCCCTGCACCGCCGTGCCGAGCTCGCGCAGGAACTCGAGCCACACGCCGCGCGCGCCGGTGAACAGGCTGTCGCCATCGCCGAGCAGCACCGCCTCGAGGTGGACGTCGCGCAGCGCCAGCACGTCTTGACGGACGCGGGCCGGGTCGGCGAGCTTGTCGTCGGGGAGCAGCCGCAGCCGACCGCTCTCGTGGCTGCGCACGACGTCGCCGAACAGCAGCGCGCGCAGCGGCTCGAGGTAGAGCACGCACTCGCGCGCGGACTTGCCGCCGGCGATCCACCGCACGTCGACGTCGTCGCGCAGCTCCGCCGGCAGCTCGCCGCGGTGGTCGAACCAGCGGTCGACGCGCGCGGCGCGCCCGCCGAGCCGCTCGCGCTCGACGGTCGGCGCGAGCACCGTTGCGCCGGTGTGCTCCCGCCACGCGTCGGTCGCCCGCCAGTGGTCGGCGTTGGTCACCAGCACGAACCGCGCGCCGCCGAGCTCGGTGGCGCGCCTGGCGACCGCGTCGCTGGCCGGCAACGGGTCGACGAGCAGACTGCCGCCCGGCCGCACCCACAGGAAGCCGTTGAAGTCGATGCGCCGGTCGGGCTGGAACTCGCTCCAGGTGTGAAGACCCGGGAGCCGCGTGCTCTTCATGCCGACAGCCTGCGCCGGCGGCCGGCCGGCGACAAGCGTTCGCGGCCGATCGCGTCACCCTGCGGCCGCCGCAGCGGCCAGCGGCGGGCGGCCGATCCGCGGATGCGCGCGCAGCCTGGCGGTGCGGCGGCGGGACGTTCGCTGGGAAATACGTCCGATGCGCCCGAGTGCACTCCGAGGTGCACCCGGCCAGGCGGGTGTCAGCAGTGTATCGGGCTCGCCGGACCCGACTTCGTGCCGGCGCGCCCGGCGACCGCTGCCGGATTCCCCCTCGTGTGCGAGCCCGAACGACGCGGGGTATCTTCGATCCCACGGGGTGGGGGCGGGCGGCACTGGATCTCGCGCCATCGCCCCGCCTCAGGTGGCTCTCTCCAGGAGAACCTCGCGTGTCTATCCCGTTCTCGTGTGCGTGGGTGGCACTGCTCGTGACGTGCGCTGCCACCGCGCTCCCCGCCCAATCGGCCCCGGTCAACGGCCAATGGGTCGTCCACCGCTTGCACAGCGGTAATCAGCCGAATCCCACGGCCTACGAGGGTTCGGTCTACGGTCAGGTCGTCGCTCTCGATCCCGGCGTGCCGTGGCTGCGGATCCACTTCACCCGTGCGGCCCTCGAGAAGGGCAGCTTCCTGCGCATCACGTCACTGCGCGACGGTGACGTACAGACTCTCCATCAGGAGCATCTCGAGCAGTGGGAGTACGGCACCGCCTTCTTCAATGGTAATGCGGTGCTCGTCGAGATCGTCGCGGCCCCCGGCTCCGTCAAGAACTACTTCGAGATCGACAAGATCTGGGCAGGCCTCCCGTTCGCGGCGATGCCCGAGACGATCTGCGGCCAGACCGACGATCGCGTCCCGTCGAGCAACGCGGCCGTCGGTCGGCTGCTCTCCTCGGGTCTCGGTGGTGGCTGCACCGGATGGATCATCGACAACCCAGTCGGCGGGGTCGACAAGTGCCATCTGTCGGCCGGTCACTGCTTCCCCGGCTCGGCGGTCCTGCAGTTCAACGTGCCGGCGTCCAGCGCCAACTGCAATCTCGTGCACCCGCCGGCCGCGCTGCAGTTCGCGGTGAACACCGCGACGATGGTGGTCGTCAACGCGGGCATCGGCAACGACTACGCGGTGTACCGCTGCTTCGCGAACCCCAGCACGAACCTCACGACCTTCCAGACCCAGAACGCCTCGATCACGCTGGCGTCGTCGGCGCCCGCCGTCAATGCCACGGTTCGCGTGACCGGCTTCGGGGTCGACGGCACCAGCGCCAACAACGCCGGTGGCGCCAACAACAGCTGCTCGTGCATCGGCACGGCCGGCACCGGCCAGCGCAACCAGACGCAGCAGACGAACAGCGGTCCCATGGGTACCGCCAGCGCGACCTCCGCGAACTACGCGGTCGACACGTGTGGCGGCAACTCGGGCTCGCCGGTCTTCAACGACGCGACCGGCCAGGCGTTCGCGATCCACACGAACGGCGGTTGCACGACCACCGCGGGCACCACGAACAGCGGCACGATCGTCTACCAGACCGCCGTGCGCGACGCGATCGTCTCGCTCTGTGGCAGCACGAGCAACGACGACTGCGAGGGCGCGGTGGCCGTCTTCGATGGCGTCAACGGTCCGATCGCCAACAACGGCGCGACGCTGTCGGCGCCGTCCTGGCCGTGCGGCTCCGGTGTCAGCAGCGATCTCTGGTACAGCTATGTCGCGACCTGCACCGGTCCGGTCACGTTCGACACGTGCTCCGCGACGCGGACCTTCGACACGGTGCTGCAGGTGTTCTCCGGCGCCTGCGGCGCGCTGACGTCCCTCGGCTGCAACGACGACGCGTGTGGTTTCGGCTCGTCGGTCACGGTCAACGTCGTAGCGAACAACCGCTACTACATCCGCGTCGGCGGCTACCTCGGCGCGGTCGGGCAGTTCGATCTGACGATCACCGGCTGCAACAGCGCCGACGAGTGCGCGGGCGCCATTCCGTTGCGCCTCGGCAGCAACGGTCTGTTCTCGAACCGCCTCGCGACGAGCTCGGCTCCCGCGTTCCAGTGCGGCTTCCAGGCCGGCAAGGACCTGTGGTTCAGCTACGACGTGCGCTGCCCGTCGATCGTCACTTTCTCGACGTGCGTCCCGGGGATCGGCTTCGACACCGTGCTGGAGGTGTTCGACGGCTCCTGTGGCGCCCTGAACCGGCTCGGCTGCAACGACGACGACCTCGGCTGCTCGCAGTCGATCCGCGCGTCCACGCTGACCGTCGGCGTGGTTTCGCCGCGCACGCTGTTCGTGCGGGTCGGTGGCTACAACGGCTCCACGGGTGCGTTCGGAGTCTCGGTCGCGACGGTGCCGCCGAACGACGACTGCACGACCGCGTTCACCGTGCAGAACGGTACGCAGGGGCCGTTCTGCAACATCGGCGGCAACGACTCGGCGCCGCCGTTCTCGTGTGGCTACCAGGCAGGCAAGGACGTGTGGTTCACCTACACGGCGACGTGCGGTGGACTCGTGACCGTCGACACCTGCTCGGGGACGCGCAACTTCGACACCGTGCTGGAGATCTTCGATGGCAGCTGCGGATCGCTGACGTCGCTCGGCTGCAACGACGACGCGTGTGGCCTCGGCTCGTCGCTGACGATCCCGGCGGTCGTCGGGCGGACCTATTGGATCCGGGTCGGCGGCTACAACGGGGCTGCCGGCATGTTCGATCTGACGGTGTCCTGCACGATCCCGAACGACGAGTGCACCACTGCGGCCACCGTCGTGCCGGGCGTGAACGGGCCATACTCGAACGTCGGCGCGACGCTGTCGCTGCCGCCGTGGCCGTGCGGCTTCCAGACCAACAACGACGTGTGGTTCCGCTACGTCCCCAGCAGCTGTGGAGCGGTGCGGTTCGACACGTGCTCCGCGGCGCGGACCTTCGACACCGTGCTCCAGGTGTTCGGCGGTAGCTGCGCGAACCTCACGTCGCTCGGCTGCAACGACGACGCCTGCAGCCTCGGCTCGGCGGTGACTGCCACCCTCGTGCAGGGGGCGATCTACTGGATCCGGGTCGGCGGCTTCAACGCCGCGTCGGGCAGCTTCGAGCTGACCGTCACCCCGATCCCGGGTGGTGGCACCTTCACCCGCATCGGTGTCGGCTGCGGCACGGTCCGGCTCGGCGCGTCCGGCTCGCCGAACATCGGTGGCATGGTGACCTACTCGTTGACCGGACTCGCCGGTGTGCCCTTCATCGGCCTCGGTGTGCCGGCGCCGAGCCTGCCGCTGTGCCCGCCGTCCCCGTGCGCGATCCAGCTGCAGTACATCGACGTCCCGCAGGCCGCGCAGCTGACGTTCACGGTACCGTGCGATCCGGTGTTCGTCGGCGTCTCGTTCGGCGCGCAGGGATTCGACGTCGGTGCGTCGGGCGGTTGCGTCCGGCCGTTGGCGGTGACGCTGACCGACGTCATCGTGACGACGATCGGCTGATGCCGGGAGCCGCCCGGCCCGCGGCACCCGCTGAGTCGGGCCCGCGGCCGGGTGGCGTCACTGCTCCGCCTCGACCAGCTCGCGGTGGATCGTCACGAAGCTCGCGTAGCGGCTCGGGTGGATCCTGCCTTCGTCCAGCGCGCGGCGCACCGCGCAGTCGGGCTCGCTCTGGTGCGCGCAGTCGCGGTAGGCGCAGCCGGTCGCGAGGTCGCGGATCTCGCGGAAGTAGAAGCTGAGCTCCGCGGGATCGACGCCGAACAGCGCGAAGTTGCGGATGCCCGGCGTGTCGAGCACGTGGCCGCCACCGGGGAGCGGGACGAGCTGCGCGTGGGTCGTCGTGTGCTTGCCCTGGCGAATGCGGTTCATGCTGCCGATCCGCAGGTCGAGGCCGGGGATCAGGTGGTTGATCAACGACGACTTGCCGACGCCCGACAGGCCGGCCAGCACCGTGACATTGCCGTGCAGCTCGGTGGCGAGTCGCTCGAGCACCGCGGCCGTCTCGCAGCCCGTCGCGATCGAGGTCGGGAACACCTCGTAACCGAGTCCGCGGTACAGCGCGATCCACTCGTCGGCGGCACCGTGGCGGTCGCGGTCGAGCTTCGTCAGCACCACCGCGCCGCGCAGCTCCTGCCGCTCGCAGCTCGCGAGGATCCGGTCGATCAGGACCGGCTGGAGCGGGGGCTCGCGTACCGCCGCCACGACCAGCACGAGCGAGACGTTCGCGGCGAGGACCTGCTCGCGCTCCTCCTCGCCCTTCGCCCGCCGCGCGAGCTTCGTCGTGCGTGGCAGCACCTCCTCGATCGCGGTGTGCTCCGGGTCCTCGGCTGCGCTCAGCCGCACGCGGTCGCCGACCGCGACCGGATTGCGCGCGTGGCCACGCTCCTCGAACAGCCGTCCGCGCAGCGGCACGCGCAGGCTGCGGCCGCCGACGTCGACGTGGCAGACCTTCGCATCGATGCGCAGAATCAGGCCGATGGCCTCGGACATGGTGTGGCCCACGGGGGCGGACGGCGGGTCGTCTGGCGGCGGGTCCGGCGGCAGCAGGCCGACGAGTCGGCTGGCACCGAGCCCGACCGGAGTGCTGCACCTCGGCAATGCCCGCAGCTTCCTGCTGAACTGGCTGTGGGTGCGTTCCGCAGGCGGAAGCCTACTGCTCCGGATCGAGGACATCGACGGCCCGCGCGTGAAGTCCGGCGCGGAGGCGCGTGCGATCGAGGACCTGCTGTGGCTCGGGCTGGACTGGGACGGCGAGCCGGTTCGCCAGTCCGACCGGCTCGCGCTCTACGCCGCGCGCGTCGACGAGCTGCTGGCCCGCGGGCTCGCCTACCCGTGCACCTGCTCCCGCAAGGAGATCGACGACGCGGCGTCGGCGCCCCACGAGCCCTGGCAGGACGCGACGCCCTACCCGGGCACCTGCCGCGGGCGCTACCGCGACCGCGACGACGCGCGCGCGCGCACCGGCCGCGAGCCCGCGGTGCGGTTCCGGGTCGACGTCGATGCCGTGCCGTTCGACGACGTGTTCCGCGGTGCGGATCCCGGGCGCATCGCCGGCGATTTCGTCATCGAGAAGCGCGACCGCGGCCCGGCCTACCAGCTCGCGGTCGTCGTCGACGACGCGGCCCAGGGTGTCGATCTCGTCGTGCGCGGTGACGACCTGGTCGCGTCGACGCCGCGGCAGCTGCTGCTCTACCGTGCCCTCGACCTGCGGCCGCCGCGCTTCGCGCACCTGCCGCTGCTGGTCGGCGCGGACGGGCTGCGCCTCGCGAAGCGGCACGGCGACACCTCGCTGCGGCACTTCCGCGACGCCGGCGTGAGCGCCGAGCAGATCGTCGGCCACCTGGCGGCGATCTCGGGTCTGCGCGGACCGGGTGCCCGCTGCCGCCCAGCGGACCTGCTGGCAGACTTCGATCCGGTACGCATCCCGCGCGCGCCGGTCGTCGCGACGGGCGATCCCGACTGGCCGGGGTGAGCCCGCGCCACTTTCCCGGCCACGCCGGTCCGCGTATGACGCGCGCGATGCTGCGCTTCCAGTCGTTACCGCTCGGCGCGGTCCTCGCGTGGGCCGCGTCGCTCACCGCCCAGTCGGCGAACGAGGCAGCGACTCCGACCGCCGCGCTGCTGGCGCGCGTCGATGCCGAGCGGCTCCGCGCGTGGCACGACCTGACCGCCGCCGCTCCGCACGTCGCGGGCTCGCCGGGCGACGCGCGCCAGATCGATGCGCTCGCGGCGGCATTCCGGGAGATGGGGCTCGAGGTCGAGGTGCAGGATGTGTTCGCGTGGCTCGCCGAGCCGGTCGCCGCGTCCTTGCAGATCGTCGAGGCCGACGGTGGCGCGACCGACCTGCCGCTCCGCGAAGCGCCGGTGCCCGGCGACCGCGGATCCGGCGACCGCGGATCCGGCGACCAGCGACCCGTACCCTGACATCGGCTGGAACGCCTACAGCGCGTCGGGTGACGTCACGGCACCGGTCGTCTACGTGAACCGTGGCACGCGAGAGGACTTCGCGAAGCTGGCCGAGCTCGGCGTCGACTGCCGCGGGTGCATCGCGCTCGCGCGCTACGGGGGCAACTACCGCGGCTACAAGGCGAAGTACGCGGAGGCGGCGGGGGCCGTCGGTCTCGTCATCTTCACCGATCCGCGTGATTCCGGCTATGGCCGTGGCGCGATGTACCCGGATGGCGGCTATGCCAACCCGACGTCGATCGAGCGTGGCTCGATCAAGACGCTCGACTGGTTCGGGGATCCGTTGACGCCCGACCGCGAGGCGACGCGCGACGCGGTACGTCTCGAGCCGGCGGAGGTCGACCTGCCGCGGATCCCCGTGCAGCCGGTCGGCTGGATCGCCGCGCAGCCGATCCTGGCGCGCCTGGGCGGTCCCGAGGCGCCCGGCGACTGGCAGGGCGGGCTGCCGCTGCGCTATCGGATCGGCGGCGGCTGCGGCGATGGTGCGGTGACCGTGCGGCTCGCGGTCGAGCAGCGCCAGGGTGTGCGGCGCACCGCGAACGTGCTGGCGACGCTGCGCGGCCGTGAGCAGCCGGAGCATTGCGTGATCCTCGGCTCGCACCACGATGCCTGGGGCTGTGGTGCGGGCGATCCGACCTCCGGGTTGATCACCGTGCTCGAAGCGGCGCGCGTGTTCGCGGCGGCCGCGCGCGACGGCTGGACACCGCGGCGGTCGGTGACCTTCGCGGCCTGGGGTGCCGAGGAGTTCGGTATCGTGGGCTCGGTCGAGTTCGTCGAGTCGCGGCTGGAGCAGCTCCGCGCGAACGCCGTCGCCTACGTCAATCTCGACATGGCGGCGATGGGCCCGGACTTCCGAGCCGCGGCGGATCCGTCTCTGCAGACGGTCATCGCCGATGCGAGCACGCTCGTTCCGCAGGCCGGCGACCCAGACACGGCCGTGCGAGCGCATTGGGAGGGTCATGGCGCCAGCGACGGTCATGGCGGGCCGGTTCTGCCACCGTTCGGCACGCTGGGCGGCGGCTCGGACCACGTCGGCTTCGTGTTCCTCGCCGGCGTGCCGAGCGCAGCGATGGGAGCCGGTGGAGCGAGGGGCACCAGCTACCATTCGAGCTACGACGACCTGCATTGGTACCGTCAGGTCGTGGGCGACGACTACGCGTCGGCCGTCATGGTCACGCGGATCGTCGCGGCGACCGCCGCGCAGCTCGCGGATCGCGACGTGCTGCCGATCGACCCGAGTCGGACCGGGCCCGAGACGCTGCGGCACCTGGCGGTCGTGCAGCGGCTCGCCGTCGACGCCGGGCTCGCCCCCGAGCCTGCCGCGGAGGGCGAACTCGGCGACCCGTTCGCGGCGGTGGCGCGAGCGGCCGAGCTCGACGCCGGTCTGGCGCGAGAAGTGCTCGGGGAGCTCGAGCGTCAGCGCTCGGCAGGTGTGTTCGACGAGTTCACCCGGCGCGCCGCGAACAGCTGCCTGATGGCGCTCGACCGCTGCTGGCTCGACGACGCCGGCCTGCCGGGCCGGCCGTGGTTCCGCAACCTGTTCGCGGCGACCGACGAGGACTCGGGCTACGCAGCGTGGATGCTGCCGGGTGTGCGCGCCGCGATCGCTCACGGTGACGCGACGCGGCTCGACGCCGAACTCGAACGCTGCCGCGGTGTGTTCGCGCGACGCCGGGACCTGCTCGCCGAGCTGTGGCTGACTCTCCGGCGCTGATGCCGGGTCGCGCGGTCCAGCGTTCTCGGTGAGGTCGCTGCCCGCAACCGTGACGCGTCGACGTGCTTGCGTGTGCGGTCCTCCGTGCACGAGACTGAGGGAGATCACGGATTCCCGTCCCCGATCCGGCGATAGCGCGTTCGAACTCCGGATGCTCTCGCGGCGGGGGAGTGAATTGACACCCCCTGGACGGCTGACTAGCGTCCGCGCATACCGGGAAGAAACCAGGCCTCGGCCCCGACGCCCGCCCCTCCCCTGCCATCGTCTATCCGAAGGCCCGCGAGTCCCATGAAAGCGCTCTCCACATGTGTCCTCGCGACGTTGCTCGCGAGCGGCGTCGTTCACGCTCAGGGCGTCCGCCTGCTCGCAGGCGCCGCGATCGATGATTCGTACGGCAAGGCCGTCGCGAATGTCGGTGATGTCGACGGCGACGGTCTCGACGACCTGTTGATCGGTGCCGAGGACGTCGATGACCCGCAGCTATCTCCTCCGCTCGATGTCGGCCGGGTCTACCTGCTGTCGGGTGCCGACGTCATCCAGGTCGGCACGCCAGGTCACCAGCTCACGCCGCTCGCGGTGTTCCAGGGGGATTTCACCGGTGACTTCACCGGCTGCAGTGTCGACGCGGCCGGCGACGTCAATGGCGACGGAGTCCCCGACCTGCTGATCGGTGCGCGCGGCGAGGACAACTTCGCGCCGTCCCTGCCGCAGCGCGGCCTGAACCTCGGGGCCGCGTTCGTCTACTCGGGTGCCGCACCCTACCCGTTGCTGTACCGCTTCGACTTCGAGTTCCGCTTCGGGCGCATCAATCTCGGCTATTTCGCGACCGAGGTCGCGGGCGTCGGTGACGTCAATGGCGATGGCTACGCGGACATCGCGGCGTCGACCTTCCTCGGCCAGCCGAACGGCCTGTCGCAGGAGGGTGTCGTCGTCGTGTTCTCGGGTCGCGATGGCAGCGATCTCTACATCCTGGGTGGCGGTGCCGTCGTGGCCTACTTCGGCTTCGCGATCGACGGCGCGGGCGACACGAACCGGGACGGCTACGACGACTTCGTCGTCAGCGCCGTCGGGGCAGCGGGCAACGGGGTGCCGACGACCGGCGAGGTCTATGTCTACTCGGGCTTCGATGGGTCGGTGTTGCACACGTTCGCGATCGGACAGCCGGGCGTCGTGTACGGCGCGAGCGTCGCCGGTATCGGTGACGCGGACGGCGACGGCCACGACGACGTCGCGGTCGGCGCCGTGTTCGCCCAGGGTGGCCGCGGGGCCGTGTACGTCTACTCGGGCGCGACGGGCCAGCCGATCGGAGCGCCGATCACCGGGTTCGCGGTCCGCGACGCGACGGGTTTCGAGGTCGCGGGCGGCGACTACGACGGCGACGGCTTCGCCGACGTCGCGGTCGGCGCGGTGCTCGGCAGCGCCGGAGTGCCGGTCGGTGGCGAGGTTGCGATCCACTCGGTCCGCAACGGCACGCTGCTCGCCCGCCTGGGCGGCACCCAGATCGCGAGCGCCTACGGCTGGGCGATCGACATGTCGGGCGACTACGACGGCGACGGCTTCCCCGACCTGCTGATCGGTGCGCCGTTCGAGGATGTGGGCGGCATCGCCAACGCGGGACAGGTCTATCTCTCGATGAACCCCGGGAACCCCACCTACTCGCCGCGCGCGCGCATGCGACCGTTCGGCAAGGCGTGTCCGACCGGGAACGGTGGTCTGCCGACGATCACCCCGCGCGGGCTGCCCGTGCTCGGCCAGCCGATCGAGCTGCTGCTGCGTGGTGCAGACCCGGGCGCGACCTGGGTGCTGAACCTCGCGGCTCCTCAGCCGTCCCCCGTGACGCTCGAGCCATTGCTGCCGGGCTGCACCCTCTACACGCTGCTCGACGGCTACAAGCCCACCGGCACGACCGACCCGGTCACGGGTTTCGAGCGGTGGATCTCGCCGCCGATTCCGGTGGGTCCGTCGCTCATCGGTCAGCCGATCGTCGCGCAGTTCGTGGTGCAGGACCTGCCGGCGGCCGGCACGTCGCCGGCGAACCCGATCGGCTACGTCCTCTCGAACGCGATCCGCTACACCTTCGGCCGGTGAGAGGTGCGGCGAGCTGACCGCGGGCGCGGGTCAGCCCCTCGGCTGGTCGGCGCCGAGCGTCTGCTCCGGATCGTTCACCGCCAGCCAGTGCGCGGTGATCGACACCGTGGAGACGAGCACCGCGCCGACCATCGGCACGAACAGCGCGGGCGCCGAGGTCGCCAGCTGCGCGAACGGGAACTGGTTCCACGACAGCGTGCTGGTGCTGTGGACGAGCAGGTGGTTGGCGAGCGGGCCGCCGAACAGCGGCTCGAACAGCTTCAGGCAGCCGTACAGGAACCCCGCCAGAAGCGTCACACGCCAGCCGACCGTGCCGAGGTCCGTCCACGCGTGCTCGACCGCCTGGCGCAGTGCGCGCAGCGGTCGGTGCGGATTGCGGGTCGCGAAAGCCGGCAGCGCGGCCAGCAGCGCGCTCGGTACCAGGAACGAGACGAGCATCCCGCCCTGCAGCGGCACGAGTTCGCTGAGCCCCCGCACGCCGCCCCACAGCAGCAGCTTGCCGAGCAGCATGGTGGCGCCGTGGCGGCGCACGCCGGCGAGGAACGCGAAGCCGTCCGGTCGCCGGCCGAGCCGATGGGCTTCGAGGAGCCCGACGTGACCGGCGATCGACAGCGCGACGACGCACAGCACCAGGATGTTGGCGGCGTGGGCCTGGCCGAACCCCTCCGCGCCCGCGACCCCGAACGGATTCTCGTGGCAGTCCGACCCGGACCGCGGCGGGTCCAGCCACCGCAGTGCGAGCAGCGCCAGCGTGGCTGCGACGGCCGGCACGAGGAACGCGGCGCGCGCGACCACGAGGCGGCGCGCCTGCCGCAGCCGGAGCTCGCTGGTCAGGATCGCGGCCAGCGCGATGAGCAGCAGCGTCGAGACCGCGAGCTGGCGGAACTCCCAGGGGATCAGAAGATAGGCGAGCTGCGGCGTGGCGGGGAGCATGGCGGCGGGGGCCTACGGCGGGGGGACGGGAGGATTCCGGGTCGGCGCGGGACGGGGTGGTCGCGAGCGGCCCGGGGCCCGGCCACGCGGGACGCCCGGGAACCGAATCCACGCTGCGGTCCTGCTATCCTCGCCCGACCGATGCCGCGCACCGTCACCGTCACCTCGCTGAAGAACCCGATCGTCCATCGCGTCCAGGACGCCGCCCAGGGCGAGCTGCCCGGCGAGATGGTCGTCGATGGCAACCACCTCGTCGAGGATGCGCTGGCAGCGGAACTCCGGATCCGGGCCGCCTGCTGGTCGGAGCGGCTCGAGAAGGCCAGGAACGGCTTCGACCTGCGCCGCCGGCTCGAGCAGCGGGCCGACGAGTGCTACGCCTGCACCGACCAGGTGCTGCAGCGCATGTCGTCGCTGACCACGCACCAGGGCGTGCTGGCGGTCGTCGAGATCCCGCGTTGCGAGGACGCCGCGCTGCTCGGTGCGGCGGGCGGAGCGCTCGTCGTCGCGGCCGCCGGGGTCAAGGATCCCGGTAACCTCGGCGCGATGATCCGCACGACCGAGGCAGCGGGCGGCACCGGCTTCGTCGCGCTGCAAGGCGGCGCCGATCCGTTCCGCGACAAGGCCGTCCGCGGCTCCGCCGGGAGCGTCATGCGCCTGCCGATCCGGCACGGGCTGGACGCCGCGGCGCTGGTCGCGTTCGCGCGCGCGCACGGGCTGCAGATCGTCGGTACCGACGCGCAGGCCGACGTCGACTACCTCGATGTCGACTGGCGGCTGCCGACGATCGTCGTGCTCGGCAACGAGGGTCTCGGGCTGCCGGCCGACGTGCGGGCCGTCGCCGACCGCGTCGTACGGGTGCCGATCGCGCCGCCGGTCGACTCGTTGAACGTCGCGGTGACGACCGGCGTGCTGCTGTTCGAGGCGCGGAGGCAGCGGCGGTGACGCTGTTCGACGCCGATGCTGCCGGGCCGCCGGGCGCGCAGAGCCGCGCCGAACCCGGCGGGCAGGCCCCGCTCGCCGAGCGGATGCGGCCGCGGACGCTCGCGGAGTTCCACGGCCAGGGCGACGCGGTTGGTCGAGGCCGCGCGCTGCGCGAGGCGATCGAGCGTGGCGAGGCGGGGTCATTGCTCCTGTGGGGGCCGCCCGGCTGCGGCAAGACCACGCTCGCGCTGCTGATCGCGGAGGTGTCGGGTCTGCACTTCGAGCCGTTCTCCGCGGTGCTGTCCGGAGTGAAGGACGTGCGCGAGGCCGTCGCGCGCGCCGATGCGATCCGCGCGACGGACGGGCGCGGCACGCTGCTGTTCATCGACGAGATCCACCGTTTCAACCGCGCGCAGCAGGACGCGTTCCTGCCGTTCGTGGAGTCGGGGCGGATCGTGCTGGTGGGCGCGACGACCGAGAACCCGTCGTTCTCGATCAACCGCGCGCTGCTGTCGCGCTGTCGCGTGGTCGCATTGCAGCCGCTCGACGACGCGGCGATCGGCGAGATCGTCGATCGTGCGCTCGGCGACGAGGAGCGTGGTCTCGGCCGGCAACGGCTGACGCTCGACGCCGCGGCACGCGAGCGCCTCGTGCTCCACGCGAACGGCGACGCCCGCCGTGCACTGACCGCGCTCGAGGCCGCGGCGCGCATCGCGGCGCTGCGCGCGGACGCGACGATCGACCTCGACGCGCTCGCCGAGGCCGCCCAGCATCGCGCGCTCGCGCACGACCGCGACGGCGACCATCACTTCGATCTGCTGTCCGCGCTCCACAAGAGCCTGCGCAACTCCGATGTGCAGGCGAGCATCTACTGGCTCGCGCGGTTCCTCGAGGCCGGCGCCGACCCGCTGCAGGCGGCGCGGCGCATGGTCGCGATGGCGGCCGAGGACATCGGACTCGCCGATCCGATGGCATTGCAGGTCGCGACGGCCGCATTGCTCGCGCTGCAGAATCTCGGATTGCCCGAGGGTCGCCTGCCGCTGGCCGAGGCGGCGATCTACCTCGCGACGGCGCCCAAGAGCCGCGGCGCCTGCACCGCGATCGACGCCGCTCTGACCGAGGTCCGCAGCGGTCGCCAACGACCGGTTCCGGCCCACCTTCGCAATGCGCCGACGGCGCTGAGCCGGTCGCTCGGCCACGGCCGCGACTACCGTTTCGCACCCGCCGAACCGGGACACGTGGCCGACATGCATTGTCTGCCGGAAGGGTTGGAAGGCGCCGTGTTCTACGAGCCGGGCGACTGGGGCTTCGAGGCCGCGCGCATGCGCGAGCGGCTCGACGAGATCGCGCGGCGGCGCGCGCGGCGGGAGTGACGCATTGGGCCGGGTGCTCGTCGGAGTCGCGGGCTGGAGCTATCCGGACTGGAAGCGGATCGTCTATCCGCCGGGCTGCAGGGATCCGCTGCGGCTCGTCGCCGGTCTGGTCGGACTGATCGAGATCGACTCGAGCTTCTACCGGACCCCGGCCCTCGAGCACGTCGCGGGCTGGGCCGAGCGCACGCGCGACCTCGGCACCCGCTTCACCGCCAAGCTGCCGCAGGACGTCACCCACCGCGGTGACCGCGACCCGCGTGCCGCGATGGCGTTCCTCGCCGCGTTCGAGCCGCTGCGCGACGCCGGGCGTCTCGACGCGTTCCTGGCGCAGTTCAGCTACCGGTTCGAAGCGGGCGCCGACGCGCTGGCGTGCCTGCGCTTCGTCGCGACGGCGTTCGGCCGCGACACGCCGCTGTTGCTCGAGGTCCGGCACGCGAGCTGGCGCGACCGGAGCGCCCAGGCGCGCGCCGCGGAGCTCGGGTTCCGGCTCGTCGACCTCGACTACCCGGGGGCTGCGAGCGGGTTCGCGGCGCCGCTCGTGCGCTCGCGGGAGCTCGCGTGTCTGCGCGTGCACGGGCGCAATCGCGACGCGTGGTTCGATCGCGAGGCGGGTCGCGACGCGACCTACGACTACCTGTACTCGGCAGCCGAGGTCGACGAGCTGACCGCGCGCATCGACATGCTCGCGAAGGCCGTCGAGACCGTGCACGTCGTCGCCAACAACCACTTCCGCGGCCAGGCCGTCAAGCTCGCGCTGGAGCTGCGCGCCCGGATCACGGGACACAACGTGGACGTGCCGGCGACGTTGCTCGAGGCGTTCCCCTCGCTCGCCGCGATCGCACGGCGGGCGCAGGGCGGGCTGTTCGGCGGGTGAGCAGCGCGCGAGCCTGGGCTGTCGCGCGCGGGGGACACGCCCGGCGGGCGGGTGCAGCGTCCGGCCGCTGCCAACGCAGGCCCGGTGGGCGGTACGCTTGTTGGTTCACACCCGTCATGAAGTGGCTCAGCCTGTTCCCCGTCCTGCTCCTCGCCCTCGGGTCCTGTGGGCCGCGGCGCCACCTGGTCATCGTGGACCCGCTCGAGCCGGCGCGCGTCGAGATCGAGGTCGAGGTCTACGATCCGGTCACCGGCGGCGTGTGGGAGAACGTCGGCGTGCGGATCGTCGAGGCCTACAACGAGTGGAGCGGTTGCATCTGCCCGACCACCCGGCCCGACCTGTTCCTGCTCTCCGACCGCAACGGCCTCGCCTACTTCTCCCCGCAGTTGATCGCCGAGTTCGACGTCGGCTTCGCGGAAGACGGTCTCGGCAACGCGCTGCTCGGCTACCAGTCGGACCGCGACGAGGCGGTGGTGCGCATCGAGGTGTTCGCCGTCGGCTTCCGGTCGGTGTTCGTCGATGTGCCGCTCACCTGGGACGAGCCCTACCGATTCGTGTCGGTGCCGTTCGAGTAGCGTGCAGCGGTCGTGGCGAGCGCGCGGGCGACCAGCGCGGCGACCGCCGCATGGCCGGGTGACGTCAGGAAGCCGGCGGCCGTGGTGAGCGCGGGGTCACCGGCAGCGCGGGAGAGTTCCGCAGCGACCTCGACGTAGCGCGCGCCCGCCGTCGCTGCTGCGCTGCTCTGCGCCGCGTCGATCGCAGCGAAGCGCGCTGCTGCGTGTCCGACGACGATCGGCTCCGCGCCGTAGCACCGGCACACCTCGATCGCGGTCGTCAGGTCGCGCGTGAGCTCACCGAGCTCGCGGTCGTCGGGAAGCCCGGCCGGTACGTCGAACGGCGGTGGCAGGGTGGCGTCGGGGCGCCCGCCGACAACGGCGTCGAAATCGGATCGCAGGCGCGCGACGAGCTCGGCCGGAGCGCCGTCGGCGACGAGGCCGTCGAGCACGAGCTTCGCCTCCAGCACGCGGCCGAGCATCAGCAGGCCGCGCAGCCGGCCGTCGGGCGCGGCGTCGAGTGGCTGACGCTCGAACGGCACTGCGCCGCCGATCACGGGGCTGTCGAGCACGAGCGTCGGACCCTCCATCGCGAAGCGCACGTCGACGCGCTGACCGCCGGCGGGGGTCAGCTCGAGATGCCGGTCGTCGAGCGCCAGCCAGCGCGCGTCGCGGTCCGCGATCCGCACCGTGCCGTCGCGGTCGAAGCGGATCGCGAGCCCGGCGGCGTACCAGGTCCCCAGCAGCGCGCCGGCGTCGACCTCGGGACGGCGTGACGCATCGGGGTCCGGCAGGCCGAGCCAGTACGGCAGCTCGAAGCGCGGTCGCCGGCCGTAGACCGTCTCGCGCTGCGCCGGGTACCAGGGAGTCGGCGCGACGATGGCGTCGTCCGCACCGAGGCACACCAGCACGCGCGCGGGGCGCCGCTCGGCGAGCCACTGCGGCAGGTCGCGCAGCGCGTCCCGCGTGTGCTGACGCAGGTGGGCCGCGAGGTGGACTTCGCGAGTGGCGGCCGGTCGCTCGCCGGGCAGTCGCGCCGGCCAGCCGAGCTCGCGCGGGACGCCGGGACCGAACACGGTGCCGTCGCCGACGCACAGCACGACGCCCGCGCGCACCGGACCGCAGCGACCGGGCGCGAGCGGATGGCGCCGCGTCGCGAGGATCTCGCCGAGCTGCAGCAGCATCTCGATCGCCAGCGCGAGGACCAGCACCCAGGTCGACAGCCGTCGGGCGAGGGCTCGCCGGCGACGGCCGGCTGGGAGGGGCGCGTGCTCCCTCATCGGCCGCCTTCCCCCGACGAGCCGACCCGGCCGGCCCAGTCGACCGTCACGAGGCTGCGCTCGACGAACAGGCAGACGACGACCCGAGCGCGCAGCTCGCCGCGTTCGATGCGGTCGAGTGCGCCGTCGAGACCCTGCCACGGGGCGGTCGCCGGCACCACACCGACGGTGTCGACCTCGCGATCGAGAGCGACCGGCACCATGACCTGGGCGCAGGCTTCGGCGAAGCTGTCGCCGCACATCGCGACGGGCGCGTCGGGCACCACCGCGGGGAGCAGCTCCCGGCCACCGTCCGGTCCGATGCGCAGGACCGCGGGGTAGCGCACGGCCTCCTGGAAGCGGCGTTGTGCGAGACCGTCGTGTCGGAAGCCGAACGCGTTGCGCGCGAGGTAGGACAGCTCCATGCGTCGGACGACGTTGAGCTCGAGGTCGGCGGGCGGACCGAGGTCGCGACCGAGCGCGCGCACCGCTGCCGCGATCTGCTCCGCTGCGAGGGTCGCACCGGTCAGGCTCCAATGGCTGTCGAGATGGAGGTACGGCGGGTCGGCAGGGTAGTCGCGCCGCCACGATCGCATCGCGGGCGTCACATCGACGGCGACGAGTCCGGCCTCGCGGATCTCGGTCAGGCCCAGCTCGTAACGCGAAACGCGGTTTGCCGGCAGTCGACCGTCCGGATAGACGAACTCGGCCTCGACCCGCGCCTTGTCGGGAGCGATCGCGACGACGACGTCGACCCCGAGTCGCGCGGCCCGGGCCGCGACCTCGCTCCAGTACCGCCGTCGCAGCGGGGACCACGTCGTCGGGTCGGGATTGCGCAGCGCGTCGCCGAGGAACAGCCAGCCAGGAGTCGGTTGGACGGCGACGTCGCCGAACTCGGCCTCGTCGCGGCCGAGTAGCCATTGCAGCTCGATCGCGCGCTCCTGGAAATGCTGGGCGAGCGACGACGAGCGGGCGAGCCAGCGGCCGAAGCGCTCGGTCCACGAGCCGTCGAGGAATGCGTCGGTCGTGAACTCGGGGGCGGCCACGGCCACACCTTGGATCGCCAGTGGACCGGTCGTGATCCAGGTGCCCGGACCGCACGCGAGCAGCGCGAGGAACGCGACCGTCGCGACGGCGCGCTGCGGTCGTGCCGGGGTGGGCGGAACCGGCTCGAGGATCCCGTCGGGCGACGTCATCAGAACCGGAAGTAGATGAACGGTGTGTAGCTACGGGCCGCGAGCTGTCCGAGCGCGACCAGGAACAGCAGCGCGATGCACAGCACCTCGGCGGTGCGGAAGCGCCGGGTGACGGTCCACGAATGCGGCGCGAACCACGCGAGCAGCAGGCCGGCCATCAGCGCGGTCCACGCCTCCGGCGCATTGCTGTGGGCGGTCGGCAGCGATCCGACGCCGTGCAGCCCCGCCATGCCGCCCCAGATCGCACCGAGCTCGCGCATCGTCTCGGCGCGGAACACGGCCCAGCCACCGAGCACGATGGCGAACGTCACCGCGACCTGCAGCGGACGCGGCAGGAAGCCCCAGGGTGCCTTCTTGCCGAGCAGCCGCTCGATGACGAGGAACAGCCCCTGGTAGGCGCCCCACAGCACGAAGGTCCACGCGGCTCCGTGCCACAGCCCGCCGAGCAGCATCGTCAGCGACAGATTGAAGTAGGTGCGCAGCTCGCTCCGCCGGTTGCCCCCGAGCGGCACGTACAGGTAGTCGCGCAGCCACGTCGACAGGCTGATGTGCCAGCGGCGCCAGAACTCCGTGATCGACGCCGACACGTAGGGGGAGTCGAAGTTCTTCGGAAAGCGGAACCCGATCAGCAGGCCGAGCCCGACTGCCATGTCGGAGTAGCCGGCGAAGTCGAAGAAGATCTGCACCGCGTAGGCCGACACGCCGAGCCAGCTCTGCAGCAGGCCGGGTGCCGCGAGGTCGAACGCCGGGTCCGCGAGCAATGCGGCGTTGTCGGCGATCAGCACCTTCTTCGCCAGGCCGATCATGAACAGCACGACGCCCGACGACATCGCGGCGAGCGTCGTCGACCGCGCCACGAGCTGCGCCTGCACGTCGCGATAGCGCACGATCGGCCCCGCGACGAGCTGCGGGAACATCGACACGTAGCAGGCGAGATCGAGGATCGAGCGCACCGGCCGCACCTCGCCGCGCCATACGTCGATCGTGTAGCTCATCGACTGGAACGTGAAGAACGAGATGCCGACGGGCAGCACGACGTCCTGCCAGCCGAGGTCGCCGCCTCCCGCGCCGAGCGCCTCCAGCGTGTGCGCGACGAGGTTCGCGTACTTGAACCAGCCGAGCAGACCGAGGTTCGTGCACACGGAGACGACGAGCCACAGGGTCCGCTTGCGCCGCTCGCCGATCGCACCCATGCGCAGCGAGCACCACCAGTCGATCAGCGTGCTGAACAGCATCAGCAGCACGAAGTCGGGGCGCCACCAGCCGTAGAAGGCGTAGCTCCACAGCGTCAGCACGACGTTCCGGGCCCGGATGCCCGGCGTCAGCCAGTAGCACGCGAGGAACAGCGGCAGGAAGCCGAAGACGAACTCGAACGAGGAGAAGACCACGGGTCGTTCGCGGGCCGATGGTAGCGAGCCAGGTCGGCCGGTCGCGCATCGCTCGGGAAAACGCGTGACGGGCGGGTATCGATCGAGGCGTCAGCGCTCCGTGGCCACGGTCGGCGGGTCCCGCTCCAACCGCGTCGCGAGACCGGTCGATCGGCGTGCATCGGCGACGCGATCCACCGCGAGCCGCAGCGCGCGCACCGAGCCGATCAGCACGACGAGGCGGCGGCCGCGGGTGATCGCCGTGTAGAGCAGGTTGCGCCGCAGCATCACGAAGTGCTCGGTCACGAGCGGCGCGACGACCGCCGGGTACTCCGAGCCCTGCGCGCGGTGTACGGTGATCGCATACGCCGGAACGAGCTGGGCGAGGTCGGCGAACGGATACTCGATCTCGCGCGTCTCGAAAATCACGCGCAGACATGCCTCACCGCGGTCGATCGCCGTGATCCTGCCGGTGTCGCCGTTGAACAGGTCCAGATCGTAGTCATTGCGCACCTGCAGCACCTTGTCGCCGACGCGGTAGCGCCGGCCGGCGCGCTCGATCTCGTCGCCGCTCGGGTTGAGCGTCTGCTGCAGGAGGTCGTTCAGCGCGTCCGCACCGCAGGCGCCGCGGTACATCGGGCACAGCACCTGCACGTCGGCGACCGGGTCCAGTCCGAATGCCGACGGGATCCGCTCGGCGACCACGTGGCGGATCAGCCCGCGGGCGCGCTCGGGGTCGTCCGTCTCGATCACGAAGAAGTCGCCGCCCTCCGGTCCGCTGCCGGGCACGATGCCTCCGAGCACGTCGTGCGCAGCCCGGACGATCTCGGAGCGGCCGGTCTGGCGGAACACCCGGTCGAGCCGCGTGACCGGTACCCGCCCGGCCGCGATCACGTCGCCGAGCACCTGGCCCGGGCCGACCGACGGGAGCTGGTCGACGTCGCCGACCAGCACGACGCGCAGGCCGACGGGCACGGCGCGGAACAGGTCGTAGGCGAGCTGGACGTCGAGCATCGAGGTCTCGTCGACGACCAGCAGGTCGCCCTCGAGCGGAGCCTCGTGATCGCGCAGGAAGCGGTTGATGCCAGGCTGGAACTCGAGCAGCCGGTGCAGCGTGCTCGCCGGCCGGCCGGTCGACTCCTCGAGCCGTTTGGCCGCGCGGCCGGTCGGCGCTGCGAGCAGCACGCGGCCGCCGGCTTCGGCGGTCAGCTCCGCGATCGCGCGCACGATCGTCGTCTTGCCGACGCCGGGGCCGCCGGTCACGACCGACAGCGGCGCCGTCAGCGCCTGCTCGATCGCCAGGCGCTGGCGGTCCGCGAGCCGGATCCCGGCGCGCGTCTCGAACGCCGCGATCCGCGCGCCGGCGTCGTCGGCGGCGCTCGGCGGCGATGCCTCGCTCAGCGCGCACAGCATGCGTGCGAGCCCGCTCTCGGCGAGGTGCAGGCGCAGGGGGTAGGCGGCGTCGACGGTCTCGCGGCCGCCGCCGCCGGCGACCGTCAGCTGCTCGCGGACGATGCGTCCGCTCGCCGACAGCTCGGCGAGCACGGTCGCGACGACCTCGGCGGGCACCTCGAGTAGCGCGACCGCCCGCTCGACCAGCTCCGGCGCCGGAACGAAGCAGTGGCCGTCGCGCGAGGCGGTCGTCAGCGCATGCAGGATCCCGGCCTGCACGCGCTTCGGATCGCTGCCGGCCAGCCCGAGCCGCTGCGCGAGCCGGTCGGCGGTCACGAAGCCGACGCCGATCAGGTCGTCGACCAGCCGGTACGGGTCCGCCTGGATGCGGACCGCGGCGTCCGGCCCGAGCCGCTTGACGATCCGCGCCGCCAGCGCCTCGCCGAGACCGTGCGCGCGCAGGAACACCATGACGTCCTGCACGCCGCGCTGCGCGCGCACCGCGCCGACCAGCTCCCGGATGCGCTTCTCGCCGAGCCCCTTGATCTCCCGCAGCCGCTCGGGCTCCTCGTCGATGATCCGCAGCGTGTCGGTGCCGAAGCGGTCGACGAGCTTGTCGGCGGTGCCGGGCCCGACGCCCTTGACGAGGCTCGAGGCGAGGTAGGCGCGGATGCCGTCCGGGTCGTGCGGCAGCGCGACGTCGACCCGGTCGACCTCGATCTGGGCTCCGAACCGGGGGTGGACCGAACGCCGGCCGGAGACCGTAATCTGCTGTCCCTCGGCGAGTTGAGCCAGCGAGCCGACGATCTGCACGGCCGCTGCACCGCCGTCCGGGCGCAGCCGGACCACCGCGAAGCCCGACTCCGCGTTGCGGAACGTGAAGCGCTCCACGGTCCCGCGCAGCCCGCGGACCGCGTCGCCCACGGCCTCGCCTCGCCCGCTGTCGTCGCTCGCGCTCACCCGACCGTCCGTCCGTCCGGCCCGTGCCGGGGCCGAGTCCTGGATTGCGTCGGCCCGCCCCGACGCTATGCTGCTGCGCCCTTTCGCCGGTCGACCGCCGCGACGTGCCAGCGTGCTGGGGCCCAGCCCGGCAGCGTGCCGACCGCGGTCTTCCGACGACCGCCGTTCGTAGCCGGCTCGAACCATGTCTTCCAACCGAAAGCCCGTTCGATGATCAAGGTGCAGGTCCGTTCCAACGAGCCGCTGGAGGCGGCGCTGCGGCGTTTCAAGCGCCAGTGCAACTACGCTGGCGTGTTCCGTCTCGCGAAGAAGTACAACTTCCACGAGAAGCGCAGCGACCGGCGGCGGCGAGAGGAGCGGGAGCGCATCCGCAACATCCAGCGGGCGATCCGGAAGGCCGAGGAGAAGGTCCGTCCGAGCCGCCGCAAGAAGTCGAAGGTCAAGGTCTCGCAGGCCACTCCCGGCGCCGAGGGCGAGGGTGAGAGCGAGGGTCAGGTCGCAGCGGGTGCGGCGACCACCCCGCGCGAGGACGGCCCGGTGAGCGTCGATCAGGTCAACGCGGCCGAGGCGGCGCAGCGCCCGCAGCGCGGTGGCGTCGACATCTCGACACACGTCGGGAACGCGGGCGACTGACGCGGCAGCGGGGATCGGCTGGCTTCCGGTCGGCTGGTATCCGGTCGGCTGGCATCCGGTCGGCTGGCTTCGGGTTCCCCGGGCGCCGCGAGGGTGCGCGCTCGCGCGGCGAGAGCGGACAATCGATGCGCACCACGCCTGATCCGTCGCGGCCGGACTCCGTGGCGGGAGGCCGCCGATGATCCCGCGTTTCCCCGGCGACAGACCGCGCGACCTCGGTCGCCCGCTCGAACTGCTCCGGCTGGCAGCGGCCGACGAGCACGACGGGGAGCGGCTCGACCGCGTGCTGTCGATGCTGCTGCACTGGCGCTCGCGCACCAGCGTGCACCGGTTGATCCGGGACGGCTTCGTCGAGCTCGATGGCCGTCGCGCGCGCCCGGCGTCGCGCATCCGGCGCGGTGAGACCATCGTCGTCCGCGTGCCACCCGACGCGCAGCCGGACGACATGTTCCCGGACGACTTCGACGTGCCGATCCTGCACGAGGACCGGCATTTCATTGCGCTCGACAAGCCGGCAGGCATGGCGGTGCATCCCGCCGGCCGCATCACGCACGGCACGCTGATCCACGCGCTGCACAAGCGCTATCGCCGTCCGGACGACCCCGCGCACGACGTCGTGCCGCGTCTGCTGCACCGGATCGATCGGGAGACCTCCGGAGTCATTGCGGTCGGGCTCGACGAGCGCTTCCACCTCGAGGTCCGCAAGCAGTTCGAGGAGCGCTCCGTGCAGAAGGCCTACCTCGCGGTCGTCCACGGCCGTCCCGATCCGCCGGAGGGTCGGGTCGAGTACGGCATCGGTCCGGACCGCGGATCGCCGATCCGCCTGAAGCTCGAGGCGCGCCGCGACGGCAGCGGACTGCCGGCCTGCACACGCTACCGGGTCGTCCGCGGCAACGACCACTTCTCGCTCGTCGAGCTGCACCCGGAGACCGGCCGCACGCATCAGCTCCGCGTGCACATGGAGGCGCTCGGCTGCCCGCTGGTCGGCGACAAGATCTACGGTGTGCCGCCGGAGGTCTTCCTCGAGAACCTCGACGGCGAGCTGTCCACGGAGAGCCGCGCCATGCTGATCCTCGACCGCCAGGCGTTGCACGCGCATCGGCTCGCGTTCGTGCACCCGTTCACGGGTCGCGAGGTCGTGCTCGAGGCCCCGCTGCCGGTCGAGCTCGAGCGGCTCGTGACCGCGGGCCGGACCTCGTAGAGCTTCCGGGCCAGGGGGTCGCGCGCGCGAGCCGGTCCGGTTCCGGTGCGGATCGCCGGCTGCGGGAGCCGAAGAACGGGGCATGCCGCGATCGACCCCGATGCCGCGGACCGAGGCGCAGGTCTGCCCCACCTGCGACTACCCGAACGCAGCCGACGAGCTCGTCTGTGGCATGTGTGGGGCTCTGCTGCAGCGCGCGCCCGCCGGCACTGCACCGGGGTCCGCGGATGTCGGGGCGCGCAACGAGCCCGCGTGCCTCGCGCCTCAGGCGAGAGCGGCCGAGCCACGGCTGCTCGGCATGCCGCTGCCCTTGTTCTACCTGCTGGTCGGCGTGCCCTCTGCGCTGCTGTTCGCGAGCGGGCCGTTCATGCGCAGCTATGCGTGGTTCCTCGGCGCGCTCTTCCACGAGTTCGGCCACACCGTCGCCGGTCTCGCGTTCGGCCTGCCGTCGTTTCCCGCGATCAGCCTGCGCGGCCACGCGGTCACGGTCCATCAGGAGCAGGTCACCGGCATGGTCTGGGCGGCGTGGGTCGCGCTCGCTGCGCTCGCCTGGCACCAGCGTGCGAATCGCGCCCGCTGCGCGCCGCTCATTGTCGCTGCGGTCCTGTATCCGCTGATCGCGTTCACCGGCGTCAGGGAGGTGCTGTTCCTGACCGGCGGCCACCTCGGTGAGCTGGCCTTCGCGTGGCTGTGCCTGAGCCGCGCGCTGACCGGAGGCTTCACGCACGGCGCCGCCGAGCGCGGCTGCTACTCGGCGCTCGGCTGGCTGCTGGTCGGGAGCAACGTCGGTCTGTGCTTCGGCCTCGCGACGAGCCCCGCCGCGCGCGACCACTATGCCGGCAACGGCTCGTTCGGGCTGACGAACGACTACATCCGCCTCGCCGACGACGTGCTGGGAACATCGCTGCAGGCGGTCGCCGCCGCGATGCTCCTGGTGTCGCTGCTCCCCGTCCCGCTCGCACTGCTCGCGTTCCGGGTGCGCCGATCGGAGTTGCGCGCCGCGTAGCTCACGCGGGTCACGGCCTGCCGCGAGTTCGCCAAGGCGCCGCGGGTGCCGACCGCGCCGCGAGGATCGCACGCAGGAACGGCGTTCGCTCGGCGGGTGCGCCGCCCAGCTCGAGACCGACCAGATGCCGGCCGCCACCCAGCGGCTGGACGCGGCGGACGATCGTCGTCAGGTCGAAGAGCTCTTCGCCGACCGAGACCTGCAGGTCGACGCGCCGGCACAGGCGCGGTGGCGACGGTGTCTCGATCGCGAGGCCCGTGTGCGAGACGTTGCGGACGATGCCGAAGGACTCCGGCGAGGCCTCGAGTCCCTGCTCGCGAAGGGTCGCGAACACGTGATCGACCGGCAGGCGGCGGCTGCGCGGCGTCCTTGGCACGCTGATCTCCCGCCGATCGCGGTCTTCCCCCGAATCCTGTCCTCCCCCCAAGACTGGTCTCCCCCAGGAATGTCGGCGGCGTCCGGTGCCGCGATGAAGGGGAATCCGACGAGACCCGGGCGGGCGCCGTCCGGGCCTCGTGCAGAACCCGAGCGTCTTCGAACGCCCGGGTCGTCGTCAGTCGATGCGCTCGACGTACGGCATGGTCAGCCGATAGCGGTCGGTCGCGCGCAGCGGGTCAGGGCTCGCGCGGCGCTCGCGCGCCGGGGCGAACCCGGCCGGCGGGTTGGCGTGGCGGGTCGCCGTCTGCGGCGAGGCCACGTCGGCGCGCGGAGCCTGCGGCGTGGATTCCGAGGGTCGCTGGGGCGGTGGCGCGACCTTCGTGCTCTGGAGGCTCGACATGGCTCTTCTCCTTGGACTCGCGTCCGCGTGGTTCTGGATGGACCGGTTCAGGATGGCTTGGTTCGGGATGGCCTGATTCAGGATGGCCCGCGCGGCCTGTTCCGGTCGGATCCGAAGTGCCGTCGGTCGACGAGGTGGGACCAACGGCACCCAGCAGGCTACCGCTGTCCTGCGCGGGCGACAACGGCCCCACCGCCCCTGGGACAACCCCGGGACGTCCCGGGGGTGACCTCAGGTCAGCGCCCACAGGGCGAGCAGCGGCAGGATCGTCGAGGCCATGTAGAGGATCGCCAGGGCCCAGAACTCCCGGGCCAACGACTCACGGCGCGGGGTCGGGGGGTCGGGCTCGGGCCGGGGCGTCATCGGGGTGGCTCCTGGGCCGCCATCCCCGCCGCCGCAGCGGTTCGGCGCAGGAATCGCCAGGCGAGACCGAGCGCGCCGAGGCCGGCGACGGCGCCCGGGAGTCCGCCGGCCAGCGGCGCGACGGCCGCGCCGGCACCGCCGAGCAGGACGGTGCCGGTCAAGAGCTGCCCGACGTCGATCGGCGGCACGCTCTCGCGGTCGGACGTGAACGGTGCGCCGTCGAGCCGCTGGACTGCGATCGCGGTCGCGGCGACCGCCAGGGCGAGCGAGATGGCGGCGAGCGTCAGCCCGGCGACGACCGGTAGCCCGAAGGCTGCCGCTGCTGCGCCGGCCGTCAGCAGCACCGGCAGGTGCAGGCGCGTCGTCAGCGCGATCAGGGCGCCGGCCCGCGCGAGACGGGGGTCGTCGCCTCCTGGGCTCGTGCGGAACACGACCGCCGCGCTGCCGCCTTCGACGAACGGCAGGAAGGCGACCAGCAACGGCGTGTAGATCGCCGGCAGCTGCAGCAGGATCCCGAACAGCATCGACGCGTCGCGGGGCGCGGTCGCGTCGAGCGCGATCAGCGCCATGGCGAGCGGCAGCCCGAGCAGCGGCAGCACGCGAGCGCGGAAGCCCGGGCTGCGGTAGAGCATCGTCGCCGCGTAGACGGTCGCTCCGCGCACCGGGCCGGGGCCCGCGAGATGCGCGGCGAGCCGCAGGGTGGGTCCGGGGCGGCCGAGCCGCCCGGCATGCACGTCGCCGCGCTCGGCCCGCGACAGCAGCGCGAGCAGGCTGAGCACGCACAGCGCGACGAGCAGAGCGAGCCCGAAACGCAGGTCGCCGGCCGCGACCAGCCGTGCGGCCCAGTACGGTGGCCACGCGAGTGCCGCGGTGCGACCGCCCGGGAGCGCGTCGACCGACTCGTCGAGCGCGGCGGCACAGGTCGCGAAGCCGGCGAACGCACCGGCGAGCAGCAGGGCGCGCGCGACGCCGGCGACGAGCGCCGCCCGCAGCGGTCCGCCGAGCCGGTCCGCGGCTCGCGTGGCGAGCTCGATGCCGCCGGCGAGCAATGCCGCGCAGGCGATGGCGACCGCGACGTATACCAGTGACGTGGTCGGCACCGCACCGTCCGTCGCCTGGATCAGGATCGCGGGCGGCAACGCGACGCCGATCGTCAGCAGCGTGAGCCGCATTGCGCCGTGGGCGGCATGGGCGACCGCACCGGTCGCGCGCGGCACCGGCGCGGTCGACAGCAGCAGGCGGTCGGCGCGCCGCCTCGCTTCGCGGTGGACCGACGCCGTCGCGCCGAGGCCGACCAGCACCGTCGACAGCGACAGGTTCGCCGCAGCGTAGGCGGTGCCGCCGATGCGCGAGTCGACCAGCATCACGGCGACGACGAAGGCGAGGAACGACTGACCGAACACCGCGGTGGTCAGCGAGCTTCCGCCGCCGTCGCCGCGGCGGCGCGAGACGCCGAAGAAGTCGTCGATCAGCCACGCGCGCAGCAGCGCCATCACCGCGCGCCTCATCTGGTGCCCTCCGCGATCAGCACCCCGAACACCGACGTGTAGCCGTGCACGTGGGTCGTGCCGCCGACCGGGCCGATCTCGCCGTTGCAGAAGAACCCGGCCAGCGGTGCTGGCCCGACGCACTGGCGGAACGTCCGGCTGTCGTGATCGGGTTCCCCGTAGAGGTGCTCGCCGCGCCCCAGGCACGAGAACAGCAGGGCGCCGAACGGCGCTGGCTCGCGCGGGATCGTCGCGAGCTGGCGGCGGAGGTCACCCGCGCTCGTCACGCGGTCGCGCAAATGCAGACGCACGCGCCGGCCGACCGCCAGGTCGCCAGCGACGCCGATCGTGCCGCTGCCGCGGTCGAAGCCGAGCAGATTGCGGATCACGAACTCGCCGGCACCCGGCTGGGCGAGCTGGAACGGGTCCATCTCCATGCCGAGGAACAACGGTGAGCGCTCCGCTACCTCCCGCGCCGGCCCGTCGAGCGCCGCGAGCTGGTCCTGCACGAAGCGCAGCGCCGGGCGACCGTCGATCTGCTGCAGGTAGCTGCCCTGGCATTGCGTGATGCGACCGACCTCTCCGAGCGGCGCACAACCCTGGCTGACCGCGGTCGCGACCCGCACGCCGGGGCCCACCGCCAGCAGCGCGGCGCCGCGGTCGTGCGCGACGTCGTCGACGAACATGCGGTGGTGACCCGGCGCGCGTCCACCGCTCGCGAGACCGCCGAACTTCGGCGTGTGCGGATACGCGTAGTCGAGCCCGCGCAGCAGCCGGTCGCTGTCGGCGGAGAACGGGTCGGCCAGCAGGCACAGGCCGCGCAGCGCGCTCGGGTCGAGCTTGCCGACGCTCCGCCATGCGGCCGGCGGGGCGTCGGCGTCCGGCAGATGTTCGTCGCGCACGTGCGCGACCTCGAGCCGCACGTCCGGCAGCGACAGCGCCGCGACCGCCAGTCCGGTGGTCGACTCGTGCTCGCGTCCGCCGCCGACCAGACCGCCGCCCGTGCAGCCGACCAGCCGGCGTGCGCCGAGCGCGAGGCGGAGTCGTCCGGGCAGCTCGTCGAGCCCGCCGCTCGCCATGCCCGCGAACGCGATCACGAGGTCGATCGGCGTCGATCCGAGGCGCCCGCGCAGGGAAGCGGTCACGTCGGCCACGGCCTCGTCGAGGTCGGGCGCGGTGCTGAGAGCCGATTCGAAGCGCATGGCCGGGATCGTCGGGGGCGTCGGCGCGCGCGAGGATAGCCCGGAAGATCCGCGAGATCCCTGCTGCGGTCACGCAAGTCGCCGGCGGGAGTCGTCGTCGAGCCGGACCCGCGCTCGACTCCTCGACAGTCAGCGAGCTGCGCGACCTCGCGACGGCATCTCGCGACATCCGGTCGTCAGTCGTCCGGGCGCGCTGCGCGGTCCGCGCGAGCCCACGAAACCGTCGCCGAACGAGCGCGCGGCGCTGCTGCCGTCGCTATCGTCCTCGCTCCGATGGATGTCGTGTTGGTCAGCGCGCGCGCGCGCCACGATGCCCCGCACCCACGGAGCGCGGCCGCCGCCGAGCTGGCCAGCGCGCTCGCCGGGGCGGGTCACCGCGTGCGCTGGGTCGGGACCGCCGCGCCGGCGTCGGATGCCGGCGTCGAGGTCCGCGTCGTCGACGCCCCGCGGCCCGCTTTCGCCGCCGTCGAGGACATGCTCTACAACGTCCCGGTCGAGCGGCAGCTCTCCGCGTGGCTCCGCGACGACCCGCCCGAGGTCGTGCACGTCGATGGCTTCGGTGGCGCGTGCAGCCACCTGACCGCGTGGTTGTCGGCCCGGCTGGGGGTGCCGTCGCTGGTCGTCGCGGCGCCGTTCGCCGAGCTCGTCTGTCACCGCGGGACCTTGATCGACGGCGCCGGTGCGGCCTGCACGCGCTGGGACGATGCGGAGCGCTGCTTCGACTGCTGCACGACGCCGGGCCCCGGGGCGCTGTCCGCGGGCGCGGCGTTCTGGGCGCGCGTGACCCGGTCGTTCGGGCCGCTGTCCCGCGTGCCCCGCCTCGTCGACTTCGAGAACCGCCTCGACATGGTGATCCACGGCTTGGACGTCGCCGACGTGGTCGTGCTCGCGACCGAGGCGGACCGCGCGGCGCTCGATGCGCTCGCCCTGCCGATGCGCGGCGTGCGGGTCGGCATCCCGGCGGCGACCGACGTCGCCGGCTGGATCGCCCTCTACGCCGACGCCGGCAGCCTCCGCGCGACCCGCTGACGCGCCGGGGCCGCGCCGATCGCAGCGGACGGTCGTCGCCACGCGTCGGGGCCGGAGTGCGGAGCCCTCCGCCGGGCCGACGTCGGCCCGCTGGCCACACCCCCGTCCAACGGGGTGACCGGCTTGCTATGTTCCGGAGTCCCTGGACCTTGCGCGCCGGCCGACCGGCCAACGCGGGGTCGACGCTCCCCGCATCCCGGATCGCCCTCCCTTGTCTCGCGCCGTCCTCTCGCTGCTGTTCCTCCTGGGTTCCGCTGCCGGCCTCGCCGCGCAGTGTGCGCGGCCGCCGGCGCCGACGCCCACCGGCTTCACACCGTCGCTCGTCGCCACCGAGACCGTGACCTACACCGACGGCGTCGTGGCGGAGGGGGCGCTGTGGGCGCCCTCCGAGGCGGCGCCGAGCTGCGGCTGGCCGCTCGTCGTCTACGTGCACAGCCTCGGCCAGAACCGTGGTCAGGACGGACCGTGGCTGGCGCGCGTGATCGAGTCGGGCTACGCGGTGTGGGCGTACGACGTCCGTGGCCAGGGCGCGACGCGCCGGCTCAACCCGGCCGTCGGCACGACGATGTACGGCGGTCTCGAGCGGTTCGATCTCGCCGAGCAGCTCGTGCACGTGACCACGGCGCACGTCGGTCTGATCGATCCCGATCGCATTGCATTGATGGGCGACAGCCAGGGTGGCGTCCATTGCTGGATGGGCGCGCTCCAGTCGGACCAGGACCTGACCGTCCCGGGCCGCGGCACGATCCACTTCCCTCGCATCCGTTGTGTGGTCGGTGCGGACTTCGTTCCCGAGCCGCTCGAGCATCGTCTGCGCGGGGGCACGCTGTTCAGTACCGTGTTTCTCGGGACGCTCGATGCGCCGGCCGCGACAGGGTTCGAGCTGACGGTCGATCCAGTGTTCGCGACGACGGTGTTCGATCGCTTCGAGGCCGGCGACCCCCACGGGCTCGACGCGACCTTGCGGAGTGAGCCCGGGCGCGACTTCGCGGCGTCCTTGTCGACGCTCGCCGTGCCGGTGCTGTTCCACCACGCCTGGCACGACTCGGTCTGCTCGACCGGGCCGTTGCTGCGCGCCTTCGAGCGCGTGCCGGTGACGACGCCGGTGCGCTGCGTGCTGTCGACGGTCGGGCACGGCACCGCGAGCAATGCCTACGAGCTCGCCCTGAAGCACAGCCTCGCATTGCGCTGGCTCGACCGGTTCCTGTGGCACGAGCTCAACGGTGTCGATCTCGAGGAGCGGTTCGTGCTCGGCTTCATGCCGCTCGATCCCGTGCAGCTCGACGACCCTGCCTACGTGTGGCCGCACAGCTACGAGCCAGCGCTGCCGGTGCCCGATGCGGCGCCGCTCCGATTGTGGCTGACGGACGGCGGGACGCTCGATCCGGTCGAGCCTCCGGGCCCGCAGGTGCCCGCGCGCATCGAGCACCGCGTCGGCAACGGGCTGACGGCGACCGTCTGGCGCACCGATCCCCAGCGGCGCCGGCTCACCAGCGTGCTGCAGGACATCGCGCTATCGCTGCAGTCGTTCGAGTGGACGCTCGACGCCGATCGCGAGCTGGTCGGCGAACCCGAGCTGCGATTGCGCGTCGTGCCGAGCGCACCCGAGTTCACGGTCGCGGCACTGCTGTCCGCGCGGCTGCCGGGCCGCACCGAGTTCCGTCTGCTGTCGCACTGGGCGCAGGGCGTGCGCGGTGCGGTGCCGAGCACGGCGCATGACGTCACGTTCCGCCTGTCGCCGATCGCGACGCGGCTGCCACTCGGCACGACGCTGCGCCTCGACCTGCAGAACCTCTGGGTGCCTTTCGCGCCGCACCAGGTGGGGCTCGTGACCGTTCCGAGCTTCGTCGACAGCGACGTCGACGTCCTGTTCGGTCCGTCGCCGGAGGGATCGACGCTCGAGCTGCCGCTGCGGCCGTGGCGCGTGACGCTGCGCGCACCGCGCGCCGAGTTCCTCGTCGCGGAGCCGCCGCCCGAGCTGCCGATGGAGCTCGACGCGGGCGTCGAGCGGGCGGGATTCAGCTACATCGTCGGGGTGAGCGGATCCGGGCATCATCCCGGTATCGGATTACCGGGGGGCACGCTGCCGATCGTGCTCGACATCTGGACCGAGCTGTTCGCCTGGCTGATCGGCTATCCGGAGCTCGTCGACTTCATCGGCGTGCTGGACGCGCAGGGTCACGCCGCTCCGCGGCTCGACCTGCGCGGACTGCCGAGCCTGCCGGTCGAGCTGGTGGGCAGGCAGTTCAGCTTCGCGGCATGGGTGCACGAGTCGCCGATGGAGCTCCGCGGCGTGCCGTCCAATCCGATCGACGTCGTGGTTCGCTGACGCACGTCGTAACGACCGGCCGCCGCCGCGGTGGTCCGCCGCTATCCGGCGTCCAACATCCCGAGCACGGCGCGGAGCGTCCGCGCGTTGCGCATCGTGACTGGCGCGCCGGCGCAGCGATCGAGCACGGTGGGCGTCAGCTTCGAGCGGGCGACGCCGCTCTCGTAGTCGATCCACACGTGGGGGCCGACCACCGCGATCCGCTCGCCTTCCTGGGCTCGGGCTCCGAGCTCCGCGGCGGCAACCGCGGGGAACTTCGTGCGGCAGAAGCCGATGTGCACGAGGTTCGGTCGTGCATCGACCGCGGCGGCGAACGGGCAACGAAGCAGGGCGGTCTGCAGCTCCGCGGCGGTGGAGACGACGACGGGCACGTCGAGGCCGAACTGCGCGGCGATCGCCCGCTCCAATGCGTCCGTGCAGGCTGTCGCGGAGGTGGCGGCGGCGAACACGAGATTGCCGCCCTGCACGTGGTTGCGCGGCTCCCGGAAGCCGAGCGACGCGGCGAGCGTGTTCCGATGCACCGTGAACTTCGGATTGTCGATGACGCGCTGCTGCATGATCCCGCGCGGGTGCGGGGTCGGGCGACGACCGCTGCGCAAAAAACCCGGTTCCCGTGAATCGCGGCGAGACAGCGTGACGCTGAGGGGGGGGCGCGCGGCGCGCTCCGTGTGCGGAACCCGGGACGAGGCCAGGGAACGGTTCCCCGGCCCGCGCTCTCGACCACCCCGACTCCGAGGACCGATCCATGATCTCGCTGCTGTTCCGCCTGTTCCCGTACCTGCTCGCGACCGTCGCGGCGTTCATGACGATCGCAGCCATCGCGACCCTCGCGGGCGATCCAGAGACCGCACCCGAGCGGGTGACGATCGAGCAGCTCGAGGCCGGCAGCGTGCCAGCGCAGAGCTGGATCGAGGTCGCCGACGGCGTCGCCTACTGGCCGGAGGCCGTCGAGCAGGTCCGGGAGCGGCGCAACGGGAGCGACTCGAAGCTCGAGGCCGTCTTCGTGCCGATCGTGTCGCGGGTTCTGGCGGACGCCTGGGAGGCCGCGCAGGACGCCGGGCGGCCGGTGCCCTACACCGATTGCCGCCTCGTCGCGTCGCTGTCCGCCCGCGAATACGAGTCGATCAAGGCCGGCCAGGCCGAGGCGAATTCCGGACCGGCGCCGTTCGTCGTCTCCGGCGAGCGCGGTCTGGTGTCGGGTCTCTCCGCGAAGGTCCTCGCTGCCATGCGCGACGGAACGACCGATCTGGTGCCGGAGCGGATCATGCTCGTCGACTTCGGCTCGAAGCCCCTGCAGAAGGACCAGGCGGGCGTGATGCTGTTCGTCGGCCTCGGTCTGCTCACGGTCGGGTTGCTGTGGATCCGAGCGCGGCGGCGGCCCGGGGCGCGGAACTCAGTCCTCCGCGCCGCGGCGTGACCGCCCGCTCGCCGCACGCTGGTCGCCGCGGGGAGCGGCCACGTCGGGCTCCCTGGCCGAGATCCAGGTCGGATCGTCGGTGTCCCGGAGGTCGACGAGGTCGGCGACCGGGCTGCGCGGATGCTCAGTGATGCTGGCTCTCGAGGAAGCGCTCGGCCTCGATCGCGGCCATGCAGCCGGTGCCGGCGGCGGTGACCGCCTGCCGGTAGTAGCTGTCCTGCGCGTCGCCGCAGGCGAACACGCCGGGGATCTCGGTCGCCGTGCGGTCGGGCTTCGTGAGGATGTAGCCGACGTCGTCGAGCTTCAGCCAGTCGCGGAACAGCTCGGTGTTCGGCTTGTGGCCGATGGCGAGGAACAGGCCGTCCGCGTCGACGCGCCGCGTCTCGTTGGTCACGCGGTCGCGCAGCGTCAACGCGGTCACCACACCCTTCTCGACGTCGTGGACGTCGTCGACCAGCGTGTTCCAATGCACGGTGATCTTCGGGTTGTCGACGACGCGCTGCTGCATGATCTTGCTCGCGCGCATCTCGTCGCGGCGGACGAGCAGGTGCACCTCGCGCGCGAACTTGGTCAGGAAGTTCGCCTCCTCGCAGGCGGAGTCGCCGCCACCGACGACGTAAACGACCTGATTGCGGAAGAAGAAGCCGTCGCAGGTCGCGCAGGCCGACACGCCGCGACCCTGCAGCTTGCGCTCGTTCTCGAGGCCGAGGTACAGCGCCGACGCACCGGTCGCGATGATCACGGTCTCCGCCACGTATTCGGTGCCGCTGGTCGCCCACACGTGGAAGGGCCGCGTCGAGAAGTCGACGCGGTCCGCGAGCTCGAACACGACGCGGGTGCCGAAGCGCTCGGCCTGCGCCTTGAACTGCTCCATCATCTCGGGGCCCATGATCCCTTCCGGGAAGCCGGGGTAGTTCTCGACGTCGGACGTGATCGTGAGCTGACCGCCGGGCTGATTGCCCGCGAGGACCACCGGCTCGAGGTTCGCGCGCGCGGCGTAGATCGCCGCGGTGTAGCCGGCCGGTCCGGAGCCGAGGATGAGTGTCTTCAGGACTTCGGACATGCTGTCTCCGGTTCGGGTTCGGTTGGGTCGGACGGAGCGGGCGCGTCCGGGTCGGCGAGGATCGCCGCAGCCCGGAGCACCGGATCGACGGAGCGGGTGAGCTGCTGGAACAGCGCGTCGAGGCGCGCGTCGCTGCCGGCTCCGGCGGCGCTGCGCAGCTCGGCCAGCGTGCCCTGCGCGAGGATGCGGCCGCGCGCGAGCACGGCGACGCGGTCGGCCAGCGATTCGACCACGTCGAGCAGGTGGCTGCAGTAGAGGACGGTTCCGCCGCCCATCGCGAAGCGGCGGACGACCTCCTTGACGACGAGCGTGGATTCGACGTCGAGGCCCGACAGCGGCTCGTCGAGGATCAGCACGCGCGGGCGCGTCAACAGCGCGCTGGCGAGCGCGACCTTCTGCTGCATGCCCTTGCTGAACCCCGCCATCGGGTGGTCGCGCCGTTCGAGCAGGCCGAAGCCGTCGAGCAGGGCCTCGCCGTGGGTGACGATCCGCGCCTCGGGCAGGCCGAACAGACGGCCGCGGAGCTGCAGGTATTCGAGCGGCGTCAGCGCGTCGTGGAGCTGCGCGACCTCCGGCACGTACGACAGGGCGCGGCGCGCCTGCGCCGGCGACTTCCGCAGGTCGTGGCCGGCGACGACGAGCTCGCCGGCGTCGGGCTCGAGCAGCCCGACCAGGCACTTGACCGTCGTGCTCTTGCCGGCGCCGTTGGGGCCGAGCACCGCGAGGATCCGGCCCGGCTCCGCGTCGAGATCGACACCGTCGACGGCGACCAGGTCACCGAAGCTCTTGCGCAGGCCGCGGACGCGGATCATCGATCAAACCGTAGCTGACGGACGGTGCTGTTCCAGCGTGGTGCGACGATCGGCGCCCGGCCCGGGCAGGTGCTCCGCTCCGCTGGCGGCGCGGATAGCATCCCCGCCGATGTCGCAGAAGACCGTTTTCCACGTCCGGCTGCTGGCGGCCGTCCAGCTGTTCGCGGTCGCCGCGTGCGGCCAGGACCCGGCCGTCGCCCACTTCGCCGATGCGTTCCCCGCGCAGGCCGACTTCGACCGGCCGGTGTTCCTCGCCGCACACGCGAACGACCCCGAGCACTACTGGGTCGTCGAGCAGTACGGCGCGATCCGGCGCATCCCGCGCGAAGGCGAGCGCGGCGAGCGCGCGACGGTGGCGGACTTCTCGTCGATCTGCCTGCACCCGCGCAACGGCGGCCACAACGAGGAAGGGCTGCTCGGCTTCGCGTTCGCCCCCGCGTGGGAGCCGGCCGGCGGTCACGTCTTCGTCTACTACTCGCACGATCTCGGCGGCGACGGGCGCGACAAACGGCGCGAGAGCGTGGTCGCACGCTACGCGACGCGCGTGGCCGATGGCGGCGCGATCGCGCTCGACCTGGACTCGGCGCTCGTCGTCATGCGCGTCGCGCAGCCCTGGGGCAACCACAACGGCGGGACGCTGGTGTTCGGACCGGACGGCATGCTCTACGTCGCGCTCGGCGACGGCGGCGCGGCGGACGATCGTGGTGGCAATGGGCAGAACCTCGGCACGCTGCTGGCTTCCGTGCTGCGCATCGACGTCAGCGAGGCGACCGCCGACTCCCCGTACCGGGTGCCCGACGACAACCCGTTCGTCGGCGTCGACGGCGCGCGTCCGGAGATCTGGGCCTACGGGCTGCGCAATCCGTGGCGCATCTCGTTCGACCGCGAGACCGGCGAGCTGTGGTGCGGCGACGTCGGTCAGAACCTGTGGGAGGAGGTCGGCCGCGTCGTGCGCGGCGGCAATCACGGCTGGCCGCTGATGGAGGGGCTGCACGCGTTCCCGCCGGACGCGGAACGCCCGGCCGAGCTGCGCGCGAAGCTCGTGATGCCGCTGACCGAGTACCCGCGCAGCGAGGGCATCTCGGTGACCGGTGGCCACGTCTACCGTGGTCGGGCGATCCCGGCGCTGGTCGGGCGCTTCGTCTACGGCGACTTCGCGACCCGCAAGGTGTGGGCGGCGAAGGCCGGCACCGACGGCTCGGCCGACGTGCTGGAGCTCGGCCGCGCACCGGGTCTGATCGCGTCGTTCGCCGAGGAGCCGGACGGCGAGCTGCTGGTGCTCGGCTTCGACGGCCGTATCCAGCGCATCGTGCCGTGACCCGGGCGGCTCACCGCGCGCCGCGGCCCCGGAACGACTCCGGCGGGCCGAGGTACGACGGCGGGGGCGCGGCGGTGTGGACCGCGATGCGGTCGACGATCACGCCGGGATCGACCATCCACAGCGTGAGCACGTGGCGGCCCGGTTCGTCGATCGGGAGCGGAGCGACCCAACGGCGCAGGTTGGCCAGCACGCCGGACGGGACGTCGCGCGCCTGCTCGTCGAGGATCACCGGCTCACCGTCGTCGAGGCTGATCGCCACTCGCGCCCCGCGCCCCGGCGCGACCGGTTGCGTCGGCAGGCAGTCGACGTGCAGGACGTGATCGCCGGTGCCGAACAGGTGCATCTCGTAGTCGAGTGCGGGGCTGTGTGCGCGGATCGCGGCCGGCTCGCTGCGGCTGGCCACCGTCGTCGGGAACACGCCGACGGAATCGCCGCAGCGCCCGAGCCCGCCGATCACCTGCCATGCGGAGCCGTCGCCGTCGCGCCGTCGGCTGAAGTGCTCGGCTTCCATGCTGACGCAGCCGTGGCTCTCGACGAATCCGGTCAGCGAGTCTCGCGCGGGCTCGGCTGGGGCGAACACGGGCACGGTGACCCGCGCGGAGCCAGCGTTGCTCTCGATCTCGATCGCCGCGTCGAGCTGGCCGCCGCGCGGCGCGGCGTCCCAATCGACCCGCACCCATAGCCGGCGGCCCGTGACGAAGCGGCCCACGGGAGGCTCCGTGAGCAGCCACGGCACGCTCGCTCTCGCCCGCCATTCGATCTCTCCCCGGCCGGTGTTGAACAGGTCGATGAAGCGTTGGCCCCGCGTGAAGACGCTCAGCTCGGCTACCGCACCGCCGCGCCCACCCTCCGGTGCCACCTCGAGCCGCGGTGGACCGAGCCCGTCGAAGTCGCTGAGCGGTGGCATCTCGAACTGATGGCGCTGGCCGCCCCAGGGTCCGGGAGCCCAATGCATCATGTAGCGCCATTTGTCACCGGCCGTCAGAAGGCCGGCGTCGTAGCGTTCGGTCAACTCGAGGATCTGCCGGGCGGCCGCGCGAGCGCGCTCCGCGTGCTCGTGCGCGGTGGCGCGTCCGGCTGCCGCGTCACGAAGGCTCCGGTCGGCGCTGATCACCTTCTCGTTCATCAGCGCTGCGCACCGGACCGGATAGAGGACGAGCTCGAAGAACGCGTCCTTCCGTGCGTCGGGGAGCTGCTCGTAGATCTCCTCGGCACGCCGCGCGATCGCGGCGTAGCGCGCGAGCCGCAGGCCGGCCTCGTCGCCGTAGTGCTCGTGGCTGAACCACGAGAACTCGAGCGGCTGCCCGCCGCGCGACTGGACGAGGTGCTCGGGCCGCCGGGCGAACCCGAGCCGGAAGTGCTCCTCCAGCAGGTCGGCGATCTCCTCCGCGAACCGGGGGTCGAGGTCGCGCCGCGCCCAGCGGACGAGGAACTCGCGAACGCCGTCGAGTCGCCAGCGCACCGGGTCCCACGCCATCTCGAGGAACAGCTCGGTGCCGAGCTCGCCCGGCTTGATGTCACCGACGTTCAGGACCCACAGCCGGCGCGCTCCGTGCTGCCAGGCCTTGGTCAACTCGGCGAAGATCAGCGCCGGTGGCGTGGTGTTCAGCCACGTGTAGGCCGTGGTCGCACCATTGAGCCACTGGAGGTGGTAGTAGACGCCCGAGCCCCCGCTGCGTCGCCGCTCCGCGTCGGTCGGCAGTCGTCGGATGTAGCCGAAGTTGTCGTCGGGCCAGCAGATCGTCACGTCGTCCGGCACCTGCAGTCCCGCGTCGTAGAGGCCCAGCACCTCGGTGTACGGAATGAACACCTGCGGGATCGACGCCGGATCGGGGTCGACGTGGCGTGCGAGGATCTCGCGCTGGTCGCGGAAGATGCGCTCGAGCAGTGCGATCTGCTCGCCGCGGGTGGCGCCGCCGGTCATCGGCTCGTCGTCCTTGCCGCGCATCCCGATCGTATAGATGTTCTCGTAGTGGCCGTTGGTCTCGATCCGGCGCTCCCAGTAATCGAGGATCGCCTCGCGGTTCACGGCGTAGTTCCACTCACCGCCACCCTCGCGATCCCACTCGGCGCCGTGCATGTTGTTGCGCAGCATCGGCTCGATGTGGCTCGAACCCATCACGATCGCGTAGTCGTCGGCCACTTCGCGATTGCGAGGGTAGTAGTTGAACGGGATGGTGCCGCGGTGCATCGCCGGCCAGATGTGATTGGCGCGCAGCCGCAGCAGCAGCTCGAACACCCTGGCGTAGGTCGTCGGCCCGAGCCCCCGGCCCTCGCCGGGTGCCAGCGTGCCCTCGGCCCAGGGTCGGATGCCCCACATCTCGTCGTTGATGAAGATCCCGCGGTAGCGCACCGCGGGCGGGCCGACCCGCACCCGGGCCGGATCGACATAGAGCTCTGTGCGTCGCTCCGGTGCGACGTCCGCCCACCAGTACCAGGGTGAGACGCCGATGCGGCGCGACAGCTCGTAGACCCCGTACGCGGTACCCCGGCGATCGCTGCCCGCGATCACCAGGCCGCGCGCCACTCCGGGCATCGGTTCGTCGATCGCCTCGATGACGAACGACTCCCATTGGCCGCGCAGGTCCGCGACGTCGAGCCGGCCGGCGGCCACCAGACCGTCGACCAGCGTGCTCGCTCCGAGCGTTCCGATCAGCACCGCACAGGCCGTCCGGTCGTCCGGCGCGTGTCTCACCGCCGGCAGCCGGCCGGTCACCCGCTCGACGTCTTGCGCCAGGTCGCCGGCCGCGATCCTGGCGACCTTCCAGTCGTCGGCGTCCACGAGGACGTCCGCGACCTCGCGCGCGGTCACCAGTGGAAAGCGCCCCGTCGCCGGGGGCTCGCCGACCTGGGCTATGGCGGTGATCTGCGCGACGACCCCGAGCATTCCGGCGAGCGTTCGCCGGGGTACCGGGCTCCGGTGGACCATCCTGCCTACGCCTGTCGCCCGCATCGGCATGGCCGCGCAGTCTGGAAGGCTCGGCGGTCGTGGTCAAGGAACCGCCGACCGGAGCATCCTGGGTTCGCCGCGCGGGACCACCCGGCGCGGTCAGGACCGCTGGGATGGCGGGACCGTGTGCATCGCCACGAAGCGCGCGATCAGGATGGCCACGTACATCAATCCGACCACCGACTCCATCACCGCCACGCCGCGCGCCAGCGGACTTGCGGGAGCGACGTCTCCGTAGCCGAGGGTAGACAGCGTGATGAGGCTGAAATACAGCATCTCGCCGAAGCCGATGCTCGCGCGATCGAAGCTGCCGCCGAAGTAGAGACTCGTGGCGTGATACGTGTACATGGCCTCGTAGAAGTTGGCGAACACGTGGGCCAGGAGCAGGTACACGGCGACCGCCCCGGCGATCTCGGCCGCGGTGATCGTCTCGCTGCGGTAGATGGTGCGGAACACGCGCTGAGCGAGGAACGCTGGCGCCAGGGTCCAGAGCGCGACCTTGGCGAGGTCCACCGCCAGCGGCACCGAACCCCACGGCACGACCACGTTGAGCGCCGAGCCGCCCGCCGCGAGCCCGAGCAGGACCCAGGCGTCACGGCGGCTGCCGGTGATGACCCCGACCAGCACCGCCAGTAGCGGTGCGACCGCGAGGTTGGTGACATCCGTCCACGGTGTCGGCAGGTCCAACGCCAGGGCGACGAGGTGCAGGACCAGCACGAGCAGCAGGAGGTTGTAGCGGTTGCGGATCACGGAGCGGATTCCGGGAGGCGATGGCGCGGCATTGTCAGGGACAGGCTCGACGGCCGCAAAGCTGCGCGGTTTCCGGCTCCGTCTCGGTCGCGGCGGGCGTGCGCGGTCGACGCGCGTCGGTCGACAGCCGGTGACGAGCTGCCGTTCCTCGATGGCGACCGGCTGATGGCGGCCTGGTGGCTGTATCGGTCGGAGCTTCGGTCGATCAGCCGAAGCTCGTGTCCCACAGCCCTCATCCACCGGGCGGCGTCAGCAGGATTCCGAGGCTCGACGAGGGGGAAGGTGACGAGTCGGTCAACCTCGCGCCGTCGCTCCGCGAGGTGGCAATGACGGCCGGTTCGTGCTCGTCGGCCTGCCGAACCCGTAGCGGGGTCGGCGTTCGTCGGGCCGCGCCGACGAACTCGACGGAGCGAATCCGGATTCTCCGCGCGCGAAGGTCACGGTGCGCGATCTCGGCGTGTCGTCGATCCACCCCGAGCACCCGATCCCCTCCGCTGGCATGATCGAGCCCGGGCCGCTCCGGCCTCGGCACGTCCAAGCATGGCCAGTCACCTCGCCACCGGCACGGGAGCTCCGCGCAGCGCAGGATTCCTCACAGGGATCGCCCTCGCGGCGGTGGGAGCGCTCCAGGGTCAGGACCCCGGTCAGCGCATGCCGCCGACCGCGTTCGGTCCGACCGTCGTCGAGACGATGGCGACGGTCGTCGAGCGGGATCGGCGCGCAGCCGCTCTGCTGACCGAGCCGGACCTGGCCGGTCGCTGGATCGTGCCGCCGCAGGAGCTCGCGACCGGTGCGCGGTCGGGGAGCCGCCACCTCGCCAACCAATGGGGCGACCTGCGCATGGGCCTCTCGTTCGAGCGCGCGGTGACGTTCGACGGTGCGTGGATCGCGGGCTACGGCCCGCGCGAGAGCTGGGCACCCGCGGTCCGCTTCGTCGGCTTCCGCGCTGGCGAGGTGGTCGGTGCGGGCGACTGGTCCGCAGCACTCGCTGCAACACCGAGCTGGATCGGCGCGGGCTTCGGCGCCGTCGATCGCGTCGAGGTGCAGGCACGGCCGGCGGTGGGCGATGCAGGGTGGTTCGCGCTCGACGACCTGACCTTCACGGCGGACGGCGTGCGGACGGTGCTCGACTTCGAGGATCTGCGGTGGCGGGCGACGCTGACCGGCTCGACCTACGGCGGCGTGACGTGGGAGCGCGGCGCGCGGCCCACGGTGCCGGGCACGGTGAGCGCGGTGCACTCCCCCGGCAGCGTCGACGCGCGGCGCGCGGTCGCGATCGCCGGCACCGCACCGGCGAGCCCGGCGAGTCCGCCGCTGGATCCACCGGCACCCCACATCACGTGGTCGTTCGACGGGCCGCGGCTGTTCGATCCTGGCGGCGGTTGGATCCCGCCCGACAGCTGCGGTGCGGTCGGCCTCGACCACTTCGTGTCGATCGTCAATGCGAACCTGTCGGTGTGGACGAAGCGCAGCGCGCAGCGGATCGTCGACGTCTCGATCGCGTCGTTCTGGAACGTCACCACCGGGATCGGCGACCCGCGCATCGTGTTCGACCCGCACAGCCAGCGCTTCTTCGCGCTCGCGATGGACGGGCCGCAGGGCAACATCCATTTCGCGGTGTCGCTCACCGGTGATCCGACCGGGGCGTGGTTCAAGACGTCGTTCGTCGCCGGAGCCCGGCCCGGCGAGTGGGCCGACTTCCCGCGCCTCGGTGTCGACGCGCGTGGCGTCTACGTCTCGGCGCTGATCGTCGGAGCGAACGCGAGCACGATCTGGGCCTTCGACAAGGCGCCGTTGATCGCGGCGAGCCCCGCGGTCGGCACCGCCACCGCGTGGCGGAACCTGCCGTGGGAGGGTGGCCCGCAGCCTTGCGTCACCTACGGCGACCCCGGCGTCGAGTACGTCGCGTCGGTGATCCACCGCTCGGCGCTGCGCGTGCGCGCGATCCGTCCGCCGCTGACGTCACCGACGCTGGTCCAGTTCGGTGCGATCTCGCTGCCGGTGACCAACGACCGCCAGCCGCCGGTCCCGGCGCTCGGCAGCGCGGTCCCGCTGGCGTCCGGCGACACGCGGCTCGCGAACGCCGTGTTCCGCAACGGCTCGATCTGGACCGCGCAGGGCGCCGACGTGTCCGGGCGCGCGGCGTGCCGGTGGTACGAGCTCGGCACCGCGGGCGTCGGGCTCTCGCTCGTTCAGATCGGGACGGTCGACGACCCGGTGTGGCACTTCGTCTATCCGTCGATCGCGGTCAACGCGCTGGGCGACGTCGTGCTCGGATTCAGTGGCGCGCACGCCGGCGAATACGCCGGTTCGTGGGTGACCGGTCGGCTGGCGGGGGAGCTGCCCGGGACGATGGCGGCGCCGGAGCTCCTGGTCGCGGGCGAGGGGCCCTACCAACGCCTCGACGGCAATGGCACGAACCGCTTCGGCGACTACAGCATGACGAGCGTCGACCCGGCCGACGAGCTCGGGTTCTGGACGATCCAGGAGTATGCGGGTGCGGGCAACCTGTGGAAGACGCGCATCGCCCGCGTCGAGTACGACTGGATCGAGTACGGGGTCGGCCATCCCGGAACGTCGGGTGTGCCGCAGATCTCGGTGCGCGGGCGACCCGCGCTCGGTGGCCTGACCGCATTGAGCACGACGAGCTCGCTGGGCGTCGCGACGAGAGGCGTATTCCTGCTCGGTGCGAGCGGGGCGGCGACGCCGATCCTCGGCGGCACGCTGCTGGTCGATCCACTGATCGCGCTCGACATCGGCGTCACGGCGCCGGCGTCGGTGACCCTGCTGCTGCCGATCCCGAACGATCCGGGTCTGCTGCGACGCTCGGTGTTCCTGCAGGTCGTCGAGATCGACGCCGGCGCGTCACACGGCGTGTCGTTCACGCCCGGCGTCGAGATGCGCATCGGGCGCTGACCGCATTCCGGTGGTCCGGCGCGGACCGTCGTCGATCACCGCGGCCCGGGCGCCAGGTGATCGAGCAGGTAGCGGATCATCAGCATGCGCAGGTGCACCGACGTGCCGGCACCCTCGCGGATGCCGTGGTCGCGGTGCGGGTAGCTCATGTAGTCGAAGCGCTTGCCGAGCTCGATCAGTCGATCGACGAGCCCCTCGGTGATCTGGACGTGCGTGTTGAGCTCGCCGGTGCCGTGGATGATCAGCAGATCACCGCGCAGCCCTTCGGCGAAGTGGATCGGTGCCGAACGCTGGTAGCCGTCCGGGTTCACCTCGCGCGTCCGCATGTAGATCTCCTGGAACCACGCGTTGTAGAGCCAGGGTTGCGGCTTCGCCGCGACCGCGATGCCGACCTGGTAGAGCGCGGGTTCACGGAACATCGCGTTCAGCGTGTTGGAGCCACCGCCGCTCCAGCCCCAGATGCCGACGCGCTCGAGGTCGACGTAGCTGCGCTGTCGCGCGAGCTCGCGCAGGCCCGCGGCCTGCTCCGCTGTCGACAGCGGTCCCAGGCTGCCGAACACCGCGCGGCGCCACGCCGCGCCCTTCGGCGCCGGCGTGCCGCGGCTGTCCATCGACACCACGAGGTAGCCGAGGTCGGCGACCAGCCGGTGATAGTCGGCCTGCGCGGTGCCCCAGCGATCGAGCACCGTCTGCGCGTGCGGCTCGCTGTAGACGTACACGAGCACCGGATACTTGCGGGCAGGGTCGAAGCCCGGTGGCTTCATCAGCCAGGCATCCAGCGTGAGGTCGTCGGCGATGCGCAGCTGCAGGAACTCGGTGTCGCGGTAGCCGGCCTCGCGTACGTGTTCGCGCAGGGTCGCGTTGTCCTCGAGCACGCGCAACGCGCGATGACCAGCGAGCTCGACGAGCTCGGTCACCGGTGGTCGATCGAAGCTCGACCAGGTGTGGAACGCGTGCCGGCGGTCCGGCGCGAACTCGTAGTCGTGGCTGCCGGGTTGGTCGGCGGGCGTGACCCGCCGGGGCGGCGCCGAGGCGTCGAGCGGCGCTCGGTAGAGGTAGCGTTGGGTCGCATTGTCCGGCGATGCGTAGAAGTAGAACCAGCCGCCGACCTCGTCGATCACACCGCGCTCGATGATGTCGAACGCGCCCGGAGTCAGCAGGTGACGCTGCGCGCCGTTGCGCTCGTACACCCAGGCGTGGCGCCAGCCGTCGCGCTCGTGGATCACGACGAACGCGTGCCCGCCCTCGATCCACTCCAGCCCGGCGTTGAGCTGGTAGCTCGCGACGACCCACGCCGGATCGGTCTCGTGGAAGATGCGCGTGACCGCGCCGCTGCGCAGGTCGGCGAGCAGGAACTCCCGCTCGTCCCGGAACCGGCTCAGCTTCTCGATCAGGAGCTCGTCGGAGTTGCCGGCCCAGTCGACCTGGCCGAGGTAGAAGCCCTCCGGAGGCTGGAGGACGTCGATCCAGCGCAGCGCGCGGGAATCGACGTCGACGACACCGACCTGCAGCGTCGTGATCGTCCCGCCGACCCGTGCGAAGCGGGTCTCGCGGACGCTCGGGTAGGTCGGCTCGTCGCCGAGCAGATCGCTGCGCACGCGGACCTGCGTCGCGTCGGCCGCGACGAACGCGATGCGGCGTCCGTCCGGACTCCAGACGGCGCGACCATTGTGGACGTCGTCCGGTCGCGCGTTGCGCGTGAGCCGCGTCGGCTCGCCGCCGCTGCGGTCCCTCACGTACAGGTCACCGTCCCGCAGCTCGACCATGCGGAGCCCGTCCGGCGACGTGCGGTCCGGTCGATCGAGCGCACGGCGGTCCGGGTCGTCGAGGTCGCTGCGCTCGCCGCTGGCGACGTCGACGCGCACCCGCACGGTCCGGTCGCCGCGCCGCTCGCGCACGACGTAGCCCGCGCCGTCCGGCAGCCAGTCGGCGTCGAACCCGCGAACGCCGAAGCGGCCGTGCTCGTAGATGTCGCGCACGCGCGGCTCGGCGCGGTCCAGGGTCGCCCGTGTGTCGTCCTGCGCCGCGACGGGTGATGCAGAGCCGGCCAGCACCAGCACGGCGAGGAGGAGGAGCGACGGGGGAGCGGCGGACAGCATCGCCGGCGATGGTAGCCGCACGCTTCGGGATCGCCTCCATGCGTGCGCCCCGAGCGTCCCGAGCCACTCGTTGGTTCCACAGCGGTCCGGCTGGTGGGACGTCGCGGGACGACGACGGAAATCGCGCTAAGGATCCGCTTCCCGACCGCAACCAGGAGCGTGACCGCGGCCCGGTCGCGATCGACCGGCTCGCTCGTCGTCTACCCTCCCTCAGACCAGGAGTTCCGACATGTTCCGCGCCAAGTACGCCCTGCTGCTCGTCGCCACCGCACTGTCCGCTGGCTCGGTACCCGCACAGCTGCTCTACACGACCGGATTCGAGGCACCGCAGTACGTCGTCGGGCAATCGATCGACGGTGTCGACGGCTGGTTCTCGTTCATCTCCCCCGACGCGAACGAGGTCGTCAGTGGCAATCGCACTGCCACGCACGGCCGGCGTGCGCTCTCGTGTTGGGGTGGCAGCCCCGATCTGCAGTCGACCGGCGGCTTGCTGGACGGCGCCTGGGCGCACGCAGCATCGGTGGATCCGGCCTACGGCACGGACGTCATCGTGCACGTCCAGTGCAACGTCCGCATCGACGGTCCGGACACCGGCACGGGTCCGGGGAACGATCTCGTCAGCGCGAACCTGATCGCGCGGAACGGCGTCGGCGGCTCCGCCTACATGTGGATGTCTGCGACCGGTGAGGTCTACTGCTCCGCCGACGCCGGCGGTGTCTCGAACTGGTACGCGCTCACCGCGCCCATCCAGCTCGGCCGGTATTCGACCCTCGGCATGACGCTCGACTACCGGACCCACATGGTGACGTTCTGGGTGAACTGGGTCATGGTCGGCGTGCTGCCGTTCGGCGGTCAGCCGGGCGAGGCGTTCAACGGCGCGATTCTCGAGTTCGCGGCCTACGACAACCCGGCCGTGATCGACCCGTCGCTCTACCGCGGCTACTGGGACGACCTGGTGATGGTCGCCATCCCGACCGGCTGCTTCCGCTGACCGCCTATTCGGGAGCCTCGCGGAGGAGTCGGTCGATCTCGTGCCACAACGCACGGCAGGCGTCTCGCTCCTCGTCGCCGAGCTCGCCCAGCCCTGGCTCGTCCCGGATCGGTGCGAACTCCGGTGCCTCCCGCAGCTGCCTCAGCGTCGCGACCGCGTCCTGGTCCTGACTCTGGAGCGAATCGACGAGTTCCGCGAGCCAGCCCCGCGCGTCGCGCCGCAGCTCGGCCCGGGTCGGCTCGTCCACCTGGGAATCGGCGGCGGCGTGCATCGCCTCGGACGCCGCGTACGCCAGCGTCTCACCGGAGCGGTCGGCGTCCTCGTGCGCGAGGACGACGCGGTACAGGCGCACGGCGTCGGCATGCCGTCCGCAACGGGACGCGTAGTCGGCGGCGCCCTGGAGCTCGACCGGATCGCTCGACCGTGCGGTCCCCGCGATCAACGGCAGGTACACGGGCTCCTTGGCGACGAGCGTGCGCAGCTCGGGCAGGAGGTCGCGCACGGGCTGGATGAGCGTCGGGTCCGGCGCGGACGCGCCCAGCACCTTCTCGCAGCGTTCGAGGAGAGCGATGCCGTCGGCGCCGCGCCCGATGGCCAGCAACCTGAGGGCGCACTCACAGAGCATGCCGATCTCCGTGGCGTAATACGGCGAACGAGGGTTGTGCTCGAGCTCCGTCTGGAGCACCTCGGTCGCTTCGTCCGTGCGGTCCGCCTCCAACAGCGCGATTCCGAGCACCATGGGATGGGCGCGCTCCCGGCCATCCAACTCCATCGCTCGCCGTAGCGGCGCGATGGCTTCGCCGGGCATGCCGCGCCGCAGCCACGCGACGCCCAGCGTGTAGGACGCTACCGCACAGCCGGGGTCGATGGCCAAGGCTGCGTGCTCGTCCGCGATGGCGCGATCGAACTCACCCTGCCTCGAGAACACCACGCCTCGGTTGGCGTAGGCCATCGCTCTGGAGGCGTCGTCGAGCGCCATCGGGGGCCCCATCGCCAGCGCCTCGCTGAAGCACGCGATCGCCTCGTCGGCCGCGCCAGGCTTGACCATGAGCGCTCGACCGAGGTCCGCGCGGTGCTTGGTGTACTGCGGCGCGAGGGCGATCGCGTGCCGATAGGCGGCGATCGAATCGTCGATGTTGCCCTGCAGGCAAAGGGCCAGGCCCAGGTTCCCCCAGGCCCGGTCCTTGTTCGGATCGAGCCGGATGGCCTCGCGGCACGATCGTTCGCCCTCCTCGTACGCGCCCCGATCGATCAGCACGCCGCCGAGGTTCAGGTGGTGCCCGGCGTCATCGGGTTCGAGCTCGATCGCCGTGCGGTAGGCAGCCTCGGCCTCGGCCGGCTTGCCGGCGTTCGCCAATACGACGCCGACGTGGTACCAGAGATGGCCGTCGCCCTCCCGCAGCCGCAGCGAGTCCCGTAGCAGCTCGAGCGCCTGCTCGGATTCCGCGAGACGCCCCCCCAGCAGCTCGCTGAACTCGTGCCGGACCTCGATGCTGTCCGGGTGCAGCGAGAGCGCCGCCTGGTAGTAGCGGGCGGCATCCTGGAGCCAGGGTGGTCCGGCTCTGCCCAGCTCCCGTGCGAGCCCGATCGTCAGCGCAAAGTCGTTCCGGTGGCGCGACTGGGCACGGCGATACACCGCGAGCGCGGATGCCTTCTCACCGAACCGGGCGAGCGCGCTCGCCACCAGCGCGAGCGTCTGCGGCGGCAGCTCCTCGAGCCCGGGCCGATCGACATACGCGTTCAGTACGTCGACCTGTTTCGCGAGGATGGCAAGCCGGAGGGCCCGGCGCACCGGATCGGTGTCCGCGAGCTCCGCGACGCGCGTCAGACGCTCGGACTGCTCCGCGTACCCAGCCTCGGCGCAGGCCCGCGCCCAGGTGTCGACGTAGGGAACGAGTCGTTCGCCGTCGAACCGCTCGGCGAGCCTCGCGGCGGCGTCCGCGTCACGACCACCGAGGAGGTCGATTCCGCTCGCCTCGAACCTGGCGGCGTAGTCGTCGGCGACCGCGCTCCAGTCCCGGCTGTAGTGCTGGCCGGATTCGATCTGCTGCACGTCGACGAGAACGCGCAGCAATGCCGAGGTGCGGCGTTCGCGATTCGCGGCGGCCTCGGTGGCATCGGCCCACGCGACGATCGCGCCGGTCCACGACTCGACGTCGGCCCGCAGTCCTCGCTCGGCGTCTCCGGGAAGCCCGGCACGGGCGGCGCTCGCGACCAGCCGGGCCGCCGACCAATCGCCGCGGTCGCGGGCGACTTCCGCGTCCCGTCGCGCATCCGCGAGGCCGGTGACGATCTCGCCCCAGCGCTGCCGCTTCACGGCATCGACCCAGATCCAGCCACCGCCGCCGAGCACCAGAGCCGACACGACGCTCGCGGCGAGACCGAGCGTGAGCCGGCGGGCGCGACGCTCGCTCGCGGCCTTTCCGCGCGCCTCGGCCGCCTCGATGCGCGCCCGCTGAGCGCGCTCCTCGACCGACGCCAGATGCGCGCCGATGCGCCGTGCCAGGACGCGCGCGCTGTCGGGTCGGGCCGAGCGCCGCTCCTGCAGGCAGTCCCGGCAGAGCTGCGCGAGCTCCGGGTCGGCGCTGCACTCCGCGAGTCGTCGGTAGGCATCCTCGAGGTCGCAACGCGCGGCCTGTTCGAGCATCTCGCGCGCCGTCTCGCCGGCGTACGGCGGGACGCCGGTGAGGATCTCGCAGAGGATCGCACCGAGGGCGAAGACGTCGCTGCGGGCGTCGACCGCGTGCACGAGGCCCCGGGCCTGCTCGGGTGCCATGTAGGCGGGCGTACCCATGACGGTCCCCTGCACCGACGGCCGGATCGCGCTGCGCGGATCGGCCCGGAGGGTCTCGACCTTCGGCTCCGGGTCCGGCCCGGCGGAAGGTCCGTCGAGGACCTTGGCCATTCCCCAGTCGACGACCTGGATCTCGCCGAACGAACCGACCATCACGTTCGCCGGCTCGAGGTCACGGTGGACGACACCGCGGGCGTGGGCGTAGGCCATCGTCTGGCAGACCGCCTCGAAGACGTCGAGGTAGCGCCGCCGTTCCTCCTCGGCGTCCTTCCGCCCGGCCAGGAGCGACGCGAGGTCATGTCCGTCGATCAGCTTCATCGCGAAGAACAGCTGGTCGCCCGCCATGCCGAGCTCGTGCACCGGAACGATGCCGGGGTGCTGGAGCTGGCCCCCGATCTGAGCCTCCTCCAGGAACCGATGCAGGACGTCCGGCCGGTCGCGGTGCCGGGAGTGCAGGAACTTCAGCGCGACCTCGCGGCCGAGCTCCGTGTCCCGCCCTCGGAAGACGACACCGACTCCGCCCTCGCCGATCCGTTCGGCGAGCTCGTACTTCGCCAGGCGGGCGGCGTGCTCATCGTCGTCACGACGGACGCGTGGCCAACCACGCTCGTCGAGCTCCAATCGCGACAGCAGGCTCAGCCCGGGCTGTGGCGGTACCCTGCCATCCCCGGCGAGCGTCTCGAAGCGAACGCGCAGCATCGTGGCTCGCTCTGGGTGTCGCCGGCAGAGATCCTCGAGCGCGTCCGGCCACTCGCTTTCCGGGCGCGAGCAACATTCGAGGAGGATCTCGTCGATCTCTCCGAGCGCCGACCTCGCGGGGTGACGGGGGAAAGATGACCGCGGCCCGTTTTCTGCTTCCATCGGAGGTCACCGGAGCCGGCGAGTATAGTCCTGCGGGCGTCTGGTCATCAGGCGACGTGGAGACATGACAGGATCTCGTTCAGACTTCGAGACGCGCTGGAGCCAGATCGACCAGCTGCACGCATCCGGGGCCGGCGAGGTGTGGAGGTGGTTCGTCGCGCGCTATCACGACTATGTCGCCGGCGTGCTGCGCCACGCGGGCTTCCGCGCGACCGAGATCGACGACATGCTCGACGAGTTCTGGGACTACCTGTTCAAGTCCCAGGCACTCACACACGCGGACCGTTCGCGACGCTTTCGCAGCTTCCTCTCGGGGGTCGTGCGCAACTTCGCAAGGGTGTGGGCGCGGGACCGGAGGCGGCTCGAGTCTCGATTCGGTCCGATGGACCTCGACGAGCCGATCGAGGTCTCGCAGGACGACGACCTCTACCTCTGGTCCCGGCAGCTGCTGTCACTCGCGCTCGATCGCCTGGCGCGGCAGCGCCCGGACGACGCGCAGGTCCTTCGACGGTTCTATGGCATCGGCGGCGTTCCGTCGGAATCGGCTGCAACGATCGGCCAAGACCTGGGACGCACCGCGAATGCGATCCACCAACTGCTCTTCAAGGCACGCGGGCGGCTACGCGAGTTCCTGAGTCGCGAGGTGGACCTGACGGTCGGCATCGCTGCCGAGTTCGCCGACGAGATGCGCGTGGTCGAAGGAGTGCTCGAGCGGAGAGTGCCGGGCTATGCGAGCCGCGGCAGTGAGTCCGACCCTGAGCATTGATCTCCTCGTTCGACCGCCACCATCTCCCGAGGTGTTCGGAGAGCCTCGCACCGGGTGCAGCTCGGACGGGGACGTGAATCAGCTCATCTCGAGGTCGTCTGCGGAACCCTGCAGTTGTCGGGCTCTGCGCTCCCGAGGCCGATCACCTGCGAGAGAGTCGACTGGTGCGCCAGACCCGTGTCTGCGCGGGCCGCGCATGCGAGCGTCGAGTTGGCGTCTCGGGCGGAGATTACACCCCTGGCCTGTCGATCATGGTTTCCCACGTGACCCTGGAGGTCTCGTCGTGCCCGCCACCGGAAGCTTGGCCGGAGCGCCGGTGATCCACACACCCTGGTCCGCTGATCGGTTCTCCGATTGCGAACCGGATCGAATCGACAGCGCGGATCGGTATCGCCGAACGGTACGGCCGAACGACGGGAACGGCGTGCAGCGGGACGGGCAGCAGGCGGTGGGAACGCCTGATGATGCCGATGGATCGGCAGCCGACACGATGGGCCCGCGGACAGGGCGCGATCACGGCGCGCGGCGGAAGCGGACGTTCGGCCGCGTCGGCAGGCCGACGACCGGCAGGAAGGTCCGTTCGCCGGGCTCGAACAGCAGCCCCTCGACCCGGTAGCCCGGCACGACGAGCCGGCCGAAGTGCTCGATGCCCTCGTCGAGGACGACCAGGTCGGCGCGGCGGTCGCGGGCGCTGTCGAAGAACTGCTTCTCCAGGCGCGCCCACAGCTCGGGCTCGCCGCTGCGCTGGATGTCGATCAGCGCCATCGCGTGTGCGCCGGGGGGCTTGCCGGCGAGGCGCGGCAGGTAGCCGTGCAGCGGCACCAGCACGTCGCCGTCGGCGTCGCGCAGCAGTGCGACGAGGCGCTCGCCCGCGGCGCGGTCGGTGGCGGTCGGCACGTAGCGCGCCGGCCGGAACAGGCGCGGCGGGTGTGGGTCGGACTCGTTGCCGAACTCGACCCAGGTGATCGCGAGCTGGACGAGCAGCAGCACTCCGACGACGCGCGTGACGAACGGTCCGCGCCGCACGGCCTCGGCCCACGCGAACGGTGCGAGGAGCGCCAGCGCGAGGATGCCGGGCATCAGCACGTTGATCGCACCGCCGACGTGCAGCCGCGACGACAGCGCAGCGAGGAGTGCGCCGAGCGCCCAGGCGCCGCGCGACAGCGTCGTGCGGGTCGACCCGGCCCGCAGCGCCGACGCTCCGAACCACCACAGCCCGGCCAGGCAGACCGGGTACAGCGGCAGCAGGTCCTGCAGCCAGAAGCCGGCGAACAGGCTCCAGTCGTACCCGTGCCGCCGCGGCAGGGTGAACGTATAGAACAGGTACCAGCCGTCGTGCAGCCCGTCGAGGACGCCATTGACGGTCAGCATCGTGACCGCGAACGCGATGGCGAACCACACGCCGAGCCGCGGCGCGCGCAGCAGCAGGGCGACCGCGAAGGGAGGGGCGAGCAGCAATGCCGTCTGCTTGGTCAGGTAGGCGAGCACGAGCAGCATTGCAGCGCCGACCGCCCCGCGAGGTCGGCGGCACGATTCGAGAGCCAGGATGGTCGCCGCGGTCAGCGCGACGAACAGGCTGTCCGTGCGGGTCAGGTCGTACCAGGTGTCGACGACCGGGTAGCCGGCGGCGTAGGTGCCGATCGCCAGCGCGATGCCGGTGCGGCCCGCCGCCGGCGCCATGCGGCGCGCCAGCGTGCCGAGCAGCACGAACGTCGCGAGCGTCGCGCCGATCGACACGAGCCGGCAGGGCAGGAAGCCCTCGCCGACCACGGCCGACACGGCGGCGCACGCGTAGAAGTAGAGCGGGCCGTACAGGAACGGCACGAAGCGCTCCGTCGGCTCCACGTACAGCGCGTGTCCGTCGAGGACCCGACATACATGGTCGACGAAGGCGCCACCCATCCACTCGAGCTCGAACGGGTGTCCCACCCGGCTCAGCGCGATGCCCAGAAACACCACGACCCACATTGCCGCGAGCAGGATCGCGGCCCGCGCGACGATCACCCGCACGGCCGGCATCAGGCGGGGCTCCCGTGCCCTGGTCGGGTCACGCGATCGAACACCGCGTCGAGCCGCGCGAACATGTGCTCCCAGCGGAAGTGCTCGCGCACCCAGCGCGCCGCCCGGGAGCCGATCGCGCGCGCCGCAGCGGGATCGTCGAGCAATGCGAGCACCTCGGTCGCGAGCGCGTCGGCGTCCGCGGCGATGCGCAGCGTGTCGGGACCGACGCTGCCGAGCCCCTGCGCGGCCTGTGGCGACGCGACGACCGGCAGCCCCATGCTCATCGCCTCGAGCACCTTGTTCTGTAGGCCGCGCGCGAGTCGCAGCGGAGCGATGGCGACCGTTGCGCGGTCGAAGTAGGGGGGTGTCGCCTCGACCCAGCCGGTGATCTCGATGCCGTCGCCGCGCTCGCCGAGCTGGCGGATTCGCGGGATCGGTCGGCTGCCGACCACCAGGAAGCGCGCGTCCGGATGGCGCGCGCGGATCCGCGGCCAGCAGGTGTCGGCGAACCACAGCACGCCGTCGACGTTCGGCTCGTAGTCCATCACGCCGGTGAACACGATCGTGTGCGGCTCGCGCTGCTCGTCTCCCTTGCTCGCGAAGTGGTCGACGTCGACCCCGTTCGGGACCACGACCGGCTCGACGCTCGGGATCAGCCGCATGAACAACTCGCGCTCGACCTCCGAGACGACCAGCGACGCGTCGAACGTCTGTGCGACCGCCGTCTCGAACCGCAGCAGGCGCTCGGCCTCGCGCCCGTAGATCCAGCGGCCGAGCGGGCCGGACTTGTCCGCGTACTGCCGCCACTTGTCGGAGTCGAGCTCCGCGAAGTGCATCACCCGCCGCACGCCGGGGTGGGAAGTCGCGTACTGCGCCATCGACGACGAGTACAGGAACACCACATCCGGCGGATCCTGCGACAGCCAGCGGTCCACGGTGCGACCCAGCGTCCGATGCCGGAAGTACGGCAGCGTCAGCGGCGCGCCGGTCAGGAGACCGCGCAGTGACGCGACCTTGCGCCAGCGCGGGTCGATCCGTGGCGCGCAGATCTCGGCGATCATCCCGCGCAGATCGGCGATCGCGCGGTCGTCGCGCGCATCCTCGCTCAGGCAGCCGACGCGCACCCGGCAGCCCGTTTCGCGCAGATGTCGGAGGATGTGGTAGGTGGATATGCGATCGCCGCGGTCCGGGGGGTGCGGGACGCGTTGGCTCAGGAACACGACGTTCCGGGGCGGGGCTGTCATGCGGGGGCTCGGAGCAGGCGGCGGCGCGGGGTCTGCACGCATTCTCGACTCGCACGGCGGGGATGCTCAAGCGACGGTCCCGACCGGATCGATAGTCCCTGGTGTTGCAAAGCCAGCTGGCGTTGCACAGCCATGCCGAGCGGGGACGCGCGAGCGACGCTCCGGGTCCGCCGAGCCGGACGGGACTCCGCGCTCGACCGTGCCGGGCGGGCTGGTGACACCAGGGGACACGCTCGGGAACCGAAGGCGACGGGGCCGGCACACCATGACGGACGCGACGGCGAATTCCACCAGCATCCTGAAGTTGGTCAACAAGACCATGGAGCTCCCGACGATTCCGGAGGTCCTGGTCAAGCTGAACGACGTGATCGCGTCCGAGGACTCCTCGGCCGACGACGTCGCGAAGGTCATCTCGGTCGACCCGGCGGTCTCGACCAACATCCTGCGCATCGTCAACAGCGCCTACTACGGGCTGCAGGTGCGGGTGTCGTCGATCGGCCTCGCGGTCTCGATCATGGGCTTCAGCATGACCAAGAAGGTCGCGCTGAAGGCCGCGGTGTTCAGCGTGTTCGGGCGCAACAAGCGCGAGCTCGACCACTTCTCCCCGGTCGAGTTCTGGAAGCACTCGATCTTCACCGGTGTCGCCGCTCGTGCGCTCGGCATGGAGTCGTCGCGCTTCGGGGCGAGCCACGCCGAGGATCTCTACATCTGCGGCCTGCTCCACGACATCGGCAAGATCATCATCATGGAGAAGGCTCCCGAGCAGTACCAGCAGGTGCTCGCGGAGTGCGCGCGTAGCGGGCGCAACGAGTGTGAGGTCGAGAACGACGTGTTCGGCTTCACGCACGCGGACGTCGGCAGCGTGCTGGGCGTGAAGTGGTTCCTGCCCGAGGACCTGACGATCGCGATCCGCTACCACCACGCGCCCTCGCGGGATCCGTTCCACCGCTCGCTGAGCTCGCTGATCCACCTCGCCGATCACCTCGCCTGCGCGAACGGCTTCGGCTCGACCCGCGGCACGCAGCACTCCGGGTTGCAGCACGAGGTCTACGACCAGATCGGTCTCGATCCGCGTCAGGTCGAAGACCTGCTGCCGCAGATCCGCGAGGACTTCGAGTCGACCGGGCAGCCCTGGGAGTGACGCCGGCGGACGCCGACCGGCCGCCCGGGTCGCGCGGCGTGGCCGTCGGCCCGTAGAATCCGCGGCCGTGCATCGGCCGTTCGACGTCACCGCGCCTCCTGCGATCGACACCTCCCGCGGCGGCGGTGGGCGGGTGCGCCTCGTGTGTGTCGAGGGCGGCGGACCGAGCGCTCTGGTGGAGGGCGACGAGCTGCGGCTCGGCCGCCACACCGACAACGACCTGGTGCTCCCCGACGATCGCGTGAGCCGCTGGCACGCGCGCATCGTGCGCCAGCCGGAGCTCGGCGTGGCGCGGTTCCTGTTCGAGGACCTCGGCTCGAGCAACGGTAGCTACGTGAACTCGCGGCGCGTGCAGCCGCGCCGCCCGCAGCGCCTGCGCCACCTCGACGTCGTCCAGATGGGCGATCTGCGCTACCTGTTCTTCGACCTCGGCGAGGGTGCAGCGCAGTCGCTCGACTTCCAGATCGACCAGGCGGCGGTCGACGCGGAGGTCGATCGTCTGCTGCGTGAGTATCGCATCGCGAGCGTACGCGAGCCGGGCGGTCGCGAAGGGCAGGGCGACGACGGCGGCGAGTCGACCAGCGTCCGCTGACCCGTCGCTGCGGCGGCGTCCGGAGACTCAATAGGTTCCCAGTGTGCCGACCAGCTTCGCATCCTGCAGCGCATCTGCGAACGCGCGCCGCGCGTGCAGGAAGTTCGGGATCGTCGACTCGAACCCGAACAGGGACGTGTCCGGAAGGTGTGGGTCGAGCAGCAGGAGGACGACGTCGTCGCGTTCGCGCACCTCGCGGAGCTGGTAGCCCCAGGCGAGCTCCTCCAGTGCGTAGAGCGTCGCGAGGAAGCGCTTGAGGAAGCCGCTCGCGCGCTGGTGCATCTTCTCGTTGACGAAATGCGTGCTCAGGATCAGCAGGCGGCGCTCGTCGCCGCTGCGACCGTGCTCCGCGATCGGGGAGCGGAGCGGGGTCTTCTCGACCAGGCCACCGTCGTAGTACGTCGTGCCCGCGGAGTCCGCCGGACGCGGACGTAGCACGCCCGGCAGCGCCATGCTCGAGTAGATCGCCGGCACCAACGGTCCCGAGCGGAACACCCGGGTCGTCGAGCGGCCGTCGTCGGAGCAGGCGATGCAGCGGAACGGGATGCGGCACTCCTCGAACGTCGCGGCGCGCAGCCCGCTCGCGATCGCCCGCTCGAACGCTCGCCCGTCGAGCACGCCATCGGGCAGCGAGTGGCGCCCGAACGAGGCCACACTGCGCAGCACGCCGAGTGCGAAGCGCAGCAGGTCGCCGCGCCGGACGCCGGTCCGCGCGAGACCGGCGACGATGTCGAGCATCTCGGCGACGGTCGTGCCGCTCGCGAGCCCGCCGCCGATGATCGCGCCGGCGCTCGTGCCCCAGATCTCGTGGACGTGCCGCAGCAGATCCAGCTCGTCCAGCAGTGCGGCGAGTGCGAGGTTGCCGCACAGGCCGGGCAGCGCGCCGCCGCCGAGCGACACGACGACCTTGTGCCGCGGGTCGGCCAGCATCCGGCGCAGCGCGGAGAAGCGTCGGGGCGACAGCGGCTCCGCCTCGGCGGTGGCGCGCTCGGCGGGGCGCGGCGGGCCGGTCTCGCTCACGTCGGCGCGCTTCCCTCGACGCGGGCCAGCAGCGCGTCGACGATCGTCTCCAACTCGCGGGACACCGCGTGCTCCGGCATCCGGACCGAGAACAGCCCTTCGCTGCCGAGGGCAGCCAGATCCTCGTCCAGCGGGATCGTGCCGAGCACTTCGTGGCGGAACGTCTCCTCGATGCGACGACGCAGCGCGGCGGCGTCGAGGGAGCGCGGCACCTTGTTGGCGATCATGTAGACGTGCGGCACCCCGAGGCGGTCGGCGACCTGCATCAGCACCGCCGTGCCGTGGAAGTCCTGCGTGTCAGGGCGGATCACGACCAGCAGGACGTCCGACACCGCGGTGGTCAGCATCGTCTCCCGGTTGAGTCCCGGGTGGGTGTCGAGCAGCAGGTAATCGAGCGACAGCGCGTCGACGAGCTGCAACAGCTGCTCGTTGAGGCGCCCGACGTCGTAGCCCTCCGACGCGATGCGGACGATCGCGTCGACCGACATGCTGGACGGCAGCAGGAACAGGCTCCCCCGAGCGCCATCCGGGAGATCCCTCGACAGGTCGTAGATCGCGTCGGACAGCTCGCAGCGGCCGAGCAGGTAGTCGCTCAGCGTGTGCGTGACGCGCCTGCGATCGAGGTTCAACACCATGTGCACGCCGGGCGACTGCACGTCGGTGTCGAGCACGGCGACGCGCCTGCCACGGCAGGCCGCCTGCCACGCGAGATTCGCCGTCAGGTTGCTCTTGCCGGTTCCACCGCGGTACGAGTGGATCGAGACGACCTGGCCCATCGGGCCGGGGATCGTAGGGGTGGCGCCGGGGGCTCGCCACCCGAGCGCGGGGGCAATTCCGCCCGCCGGCCGGGGTTTGCTCGAAATGGCCTCGGCGCAGCCGGGCTCCTATAGTCCCCCTTTTCCCCTCCGGCGCGCCGTCCCTCCCCACCGGGGTGGCGCCCCGAAACGTGCCGACCCAGGAGCTTCATGGACATCATCGACCTCGAGGTCGACGGCTACGAACGCGTCGTCCGTACCCACGACGGCGAGAGCGGCCTGCATGCGCTCATCGCCGTCCACGACACCACGATGGGCCCGGCGCTCGGCGGGATGCGCATGTGGCCGTACGCATCGGAGGACGAGGCGCTCACCGACGTACTGCGGCTGTCGAAAGGCATGACCTACAAGTCGGCCGTCGCGCACACCGGGCTCGGTGGCGGCAAGGCGGTCGTCATCGGCGATCCGAACGAGATCAAGTCCGAGGCGCTGTTCCTCGCGATGGGCCGTTTCGTCGATTCGCTCGGCGGGAAGTACATCACGGCGGAAGACGTGAACATCGCGGTGCCGGACCTCGAGATCGTGCGCCGCACGACGAAGTACGTCACCGGACTGAGCCGCGAGGATGGCGGCAGCGGCAATCCGTCGCCGTACACCGCGTACGGAGTGTTCCTCGGCCTGTGCGCGGCCTGCGAGGTGAAGTTCGGGAGCGAAGACCTGTCGTCGCGCTCGGTCGCCGTCCAGGGTGTCGGCGCCGTGGGCTCGGCGCTGGTCCGTCGCCTGCGCGAGCGCGGCGCCAAGGTGTGGGTCTGCGACGTGCGCAACGACCGCGCACGCGAGGTCGGCGATCAGTACGGGGCCGAGGTCGTGTCGATGGACGCGATCTTCGACGTCGATGCCGACGTGTTCGCGCCGTGCGCGCTCGGCGCGGTCGTCAACGACGCGACGATCGATCGGCTGAACGTGGAGATCGTCGCCGGTGGCGCGAACAACGTGCTGCACGAGGCGCGCCACGGCGCCGAGCTGTTCCGGCGCGGCGTGCTCTACGCGCCCGACTACGTGATCAACGCTGGCGGCATCATCAACGTGTCGGTCGAGTTCGCTCCGGGCGGCTACGACCAGGAGACGTCGCTGAAGAAGATCGAGCGCATCCCTGCCGCATTGAAGGAGGTCTGGGAGATCTCCGCGTCGCAGGGCATCCCCGCAAGCGATGCGGCCGACCACCTCGCGGAGTCGATCCTCGCCGAGGCGCGCCGCGGCTGAGCACCCGCGGGAGCGCCGGCACGCCGGTCCGCACGAACCGCGGACCCCGCCAGCGCTCCTGTCGGCCGGCTTGCGTCAACTCCCGCCGCCGTCACCGGGTTCGTGACCCGGGAAGCACAGCACCGGGATGTGCGCGTGGCGGACGACCGCCTCGGCGATGCTGCCGAGCACCAGCCGCCGCAGGCCGGTGCGGCCGTGTGTCGAGATCGCGATGTAGTCCGCCTTCCGCTCGCGGGCGACGCGCGTGATCTGCTGCACGATGTCCGTGCCGGTCTCGACGAGCGTGTCGACCGGGACCCCCCGGCCGAGTCGTGCGGCGGCCTCGAGGATCCGGACCTTGGCCTCACCGACCAGCTGCGGCGTATCGGGTGGCAACAGCGCGGGGGCCAGGGGCGCGCCGTGCGGCGCGACCGCGGTCACCTCGACGACGTGCAGCAGCAGGATGCGCGCGCCGAGCCGCTCGGCGAGTGCCAGCGTCGGTGCGTAGGCGCGCTCGGCGTCCGGTGAGAAGTCGGTCGTCAGCAGGATCAGGGGAGCGGTCATGGGGCACTCGGCATGCCGGCTCGGCAGCCGCAGGATACGAGGGCGTGCACGTCGCGGGAAGCACGACCGCAGCTCCCGACGGTTCCGCGCGCCTCGGACACGTCACGAGCGCGCCGTCTCGGCGTGCGCAGGGGTCCGTGTGAGCACCTCGGCACCGTTCTCGCCGATGAAGATCGTGTGCTCGGTCTGCGCGACCCGCACGCCGCGGCGCTCGACGAGCGGCGGGTAGGACCGCAGCAGCTTCGTGCGGCGCAGCAGCTCGAGGGTGCGCTCGACCTCGCGTGGCTCACCGAGCAGGCGCAGCAGCGAGCGCCGCGCGAAGGGCAGCCCCTCGAGCGCCTCGATCGTCTCGAGGATGCGCGGCGGCAGGCGGTCCTTCGGCTTCGGGCGGCGCTCCAGGCCGAACACCTGGGCCTCGCCCTCCTCCTCGATGTAGCCGCGACCGTCGCACGCGAACGGCTCGCACGCGATCGTCTGATTCGGGCGCAGGCGCGCGGCCTTCGGATCGGGGTAGTTCGGGATCGACGGTGCGCAGTGGATCACGTAGCGCGCGACGCCATGGCCGGTCAGGTTGTAGATCGGCGAGAAGCCGAACGCCTTGATCGTCGTCTCGATCTGCTCGCCGATCGCCGTGATCGACGCGCCCGGCCCCATCACGGAGATCGCGTTCTCGAGCGCCATCGCACTCGCCGCGACCAGCGCGGAATTCGGGCCGCCCTTCAGATCGACGGTCACCGCGTTGTCGGTCACGTAGCCATCGACGTGGGTCCCGAGATCGAGCTTGACGATGTCGCCTGGCTGGATCTCGCTCGGGTCCCCGGGCGGGCTGCAGTCGTGCGCCGCGACATGGTTGCGCGACAGCTGCGCCGGGAAGGCCGGGCGGCCGCCGAGGTCGAAGATCATCGTCTCGACCTCCTCGGCGATCGCTGCGAGCTTCGCACCCGCCTTGATCAGGCTCTTGCCGTGCTCGCGCGCCGTCGCGGATATGCGGCCGGACAGGCGCAGCTTCTCGAGATCCGGTGGCTTCATGGTCTCTGTCGCAGCGGGACGCGGAGCCCGTCGCGCGGCGGTCGCGGGATCATAGCGATCGATCCCCGTCACGTTCGGATTCCGCTCGGGTCGCGGATGCGCTGCGTTTCCCGCGCCCGGCACGGACGAGGAGGAACAGGCCTCCCACCAGCACGATCGTCAGCGGGTTCAGCAGCGCGCGCAGCAGGCCGGCGAGCGCGGGGGCGAGCGGGGCGAACCCCTTGAGGATCACGCCGAGCACCGTGAAGCCCAGGGCGATCAGGACGATCTCCAGCAGCACGCGCAGGCCTCGGCGGAGGCGGTCGGGCTTCGCGTCGCGCATCGGCATCTCGGTCGCGTCCCGGCATGCGGGCGCAACGACGATTCTGGGCGGTCACCGTGGCCAGGGGAACCCGCAGCGGGCGGAAACCGTTCGCAGGTGCCGTCGGGCAATGCGCCGTGAGCCGCGATCATGGCAATGGCCGGCCGCGTGCTGCGACTACACTGCCGCTGATCGGCGCCCGCGCCGGAGGCCCATGCGAACCGCAACCGACCGTCGGATCCGCTCGCTCGTGCTCGCACTCGCGCTCGGCGCGTGCGCGGCGCCGCCCCGTCCGGACCCGCTCGCGCCGCGCCCGGTCACCGAGCAGGGGCGCTGGCTGGTCGAACGCCGCGGGGAGCCGCTCGGCCAGCTCGTCGAGCTCCGCATCGACGACCCGATCGAGCCGGCGACCTGGTTCCGCGCCGAGATGCCGGGCGGCCAGTGGCTCGGCTACGTCGACGGCCAGGGGCGGGTCTGGCGGCGCGTGCCGTTCGCGCTCGAGGACGAGTTCCTCGGCGTGCTCAGCATGGAAAAGGCGCTGGCGGCGCTCTACGAGAGGCAGCCTCCGATCACCCTCCGCGCGGTGGACGCCGCCGCGCCATCCCCTCGCCAACCCTGAGCGCGCACATGACCGAATTGCCCGGCCGGCCGGTCTCCGAGTCCCGGACCGAGATGACCGAGATCGTGTTCCCGAACGACGCGAACCCGCTCGGCAACATCATGGGCGGCCGCGTCATGCATTGGATCGACATCTGCGCAGCGATCGCGGCCGGGCGCCACGCGCGCTCGCCGGTGGTCACCGCTGCGGTCGACCAGATCGCGTTCCACCGACCGGTGCGCGTCGGTGGGGTCCTGGTGATCGTCGCGTCGGTCAACTACGCCCACCGGACCTCGATGGAGGTCGGTGTCAAGATGTGGAACGAGGATCGCGCGACCGGTGAGCGCAGCCACGTCGTGTCGGCCTACCTGACGTTCGTCGCGCTCGACCCGGACACCGGCACGCCCCGCCGCGTTCCGCAGGTGATCCCGGAGACCGACGACGACCGGCGCCGCTTCGCGAAGGCCATCGAGCGGCGCGAGCGGCGACTCGAACGGCGGGAGCAGGCCGGGTAGTCTGCGCGATCCGCCATGGTCGCGGCCGCGCTCCAGCGGTGTCGCGCGGGGCGCCGGTTCAAGAGGACCAGTCGATGTTCGAAGACTTCTCCGACAAGGCCAAGGCCGCCGTGCAGGCCGCCGAGGAGCTCGCCGCGCGCCTCCAGGACGGGTCGGTGGCGACCGGGCACCTGATCTACGGTCTGACCGTCGACGAGAGCGTCCGGCTCCATCACATCTTCAAGGACCTCAACGTCGACCCGGACATGTTCGCGGGCTACGTCGAGAGCCTGCAGCGGGAGCCGGAGATGCCGGGCGAGTCGCGCTACAACCGGCACGTGCAGACGGTGTTCGAGCGGGCGAGCGAGTGCGCACAGTCGCTCGGCTCGAAGCAGGTGCTGCCGGAGCACCTCGCCATCGCGTTGATGTCGGTGAAGGCAGGCTCCTGCTACGAGACGCTGAAGGAGTTCAGCGTCGACCCCGACTACGTGCAGGGGCTGATCCTCGAGAGCATGGGTCTAGAGCCCGAGGACGCGCCCGACTGGTTCTGACCGGGCGACTGGTTCTGACGGGCCGACTGGTTCTGACCCATCGGGCGGTCAGCGCCGGCTCGACTCGATCGTGCGGATCGCTTCGAGCAGCGCGTCCGGCGTGTGCGCCTGCATCCGCTGCTCACTGCCGAGCGCCACGTGGGCGACCGGCCGGTCCTCGACCGCGAAGCCCGAGCGACCGATCAGGATCGGGTCGTGCGTGGGGTCGAGCATCTGCACGATGCGCGAGGGGACGTACGGCGCGAGCGCCGCGCGCCGCAGCGAGTCCGCCGCCTCGGAGCCCCGGTCGCCGACCACGGTGATCACGAGCGGCTCGTAGTAGATCAGGTCGACGGTCCGCCCGTAGCCAGCCACGTAGTAGCCGTACTCGCGGTAGTCGTTCGAGAACGCCGCCAGCGTCTTGACCGCCTCGTCGTGGAACTCCGGCCGGCGCGACAGATAGCCGAGGCGCACGAGCGCTTCGGCCATCACCGAGTTCTCGAGGATGCTGCGATTGCGGCGGCGCATCGGCCCCTGCTGGCGCTTGTCGAGCAGGATGTCGTAGAAGCCGCCCTCCGCCGCGCGCTGCCGCTCGATCGCCTGCTCGGCGATGCGCTCGGCGGGCAGCAGCAGGTCGGCGTCACCGCTGTGCTGCGACGCGTCGACCAGCGCGCGGATCAGGTAGGCCTGGTCGGCGAGCATGCCCGGCAGGTGGTAGGTGCCGTCCCAGTAGTGGAAGACGCCGTCCCGCTCGTCGAACAGGTTCTCGAGCAGGAAGTCGAGCGTGCGCAGCGCGCGATCGCGCAGGTCGAGGTCCTCGAGCACGACCGAGGCCTTCAGCAGGTTCGACACCACGATGGCATTGGCGTGCGTGTAGATCGTGCGATCGCGGCGCGGCGGGTCGCGACGCCGGCGTCCGGCCTCGTCGAGCGCGTAGTAGTCGGCATCGGCGTCGAGCGTGCCGAAGAAGGCGCCGGTCGACTCGTCGAGCAGGAAACGGCACATCCAGTCGACGATGCCGCGCGCCGTCTCGCGGTAGCGAGGCCGCTCGAACAGCTGCCAGGCCTCCAGGTAGCAGCGCAGGATGGAGGCGTTCCCTTCCAGTACCTTCTCGAAGTTCGGGCTGCGCCAGTCGCGGCTCTCCGAGAAGCGGAAGAAGCCGCCGTCGACCTGGTCGTGGATCGCGCCCTCCGCCATGTGGTCGAGCGTCAGCGCGACGACCTCACGCATGTTCTCGTCGCCGCGCTTCGCGACCATGATCAGCGCGAAGTCGAGCGCCTCGGGGTGGGCGAACTTCGCGCTCTCGCCCCAGCCGCCGTAGCGGTGGTCGAACTTCTCGTAGATGGCGTGGACGACGTCCTCGACGATCTCCGCATTGAGGTGGCCCGCGCGCGTCCGCCGCCGCTCCTCGCCCGCCTCGGCGCGCTGCCACAGGCTCTGGATGCCGCGCTCGATCGCCTCGCGGTTGTCGCGGTAGTAGGTCGTGACCTTGCGGATCCGTGCCACGAGCGCGTCCGCGTCCAGGAAGCCGTCCTGGCACAGCAACTCGCCCTCGGGGGTCAGGTAGGCGATCGTCGGCCACGAGCCGCGCCCGTAGCGTTCGTTGACGTCGGGGCGCCGCTCGGCGTCGACGCGGGTCGCGAGGAAGCTCTCGCGCACCGCGGTGACGACCTCGGGCGCGCGGAAGGAGGTGCGCATCAGCTCACGGCAGTGCGGGCACCAGTGCTCCGTCACGACGAGGAGTACCAGGCGACCCTCGCGCTGCGCGCGATCGAAGATCGTCGGCTCGAACTCCAGCCACTCGATGTCCACCATTCTCGACTCCTCGCGCCGATCGTAACCGCGGCGCACGTGGCCGCAGGATCAGGGTCGATCCCTGCTCCGGCCCTGGCGACACGTTCGCCCCGAACGGCGCAGTGGATCGAGCGCGCCCGGCCTACCAGTCGCCCGTGCCGGCGTCGCCGTCCGCGCGGGGCGTACCGGCGTGCAGGTCGTCCAGTGCGTCGGGCCAGCCGGTCGGGAACGCGTCGGGGTGCAGACCCTCGGCGGCCTGGCGCACCGGAGCCGGCCGCTCCTTCGGCGTGAACGGCAGCCGTGGGACGTCACCCCACAGCACCTCGAGCGCGTAGAACGCGCGGCGCTCCGGATCGAGCAGGTGCACGACCACGAGATCGAAGTCGAGCAGCACCCAGCCGCTCTCCGTGTCGAGACCCGCGACGTGTCGCTTCACCGCACCGAGCGCCTTGGCGATCGGCGTGATCTCACGTGCGAGCGCTTCGGCGTGCCGCTGGTTGTTGACGGTCGCGACGACGAAGTAGTCGGCGATCGCCAGCGGGCCCGAGACGTCGAGGATCAGGATGTCCTCTGCCTGCCGCTCGTCGAGCAGATCCGCGAGGTGCAGGGCCAGGTCTTTGGATTCGATCGGACTGATCTCCGCAGGGGGGTCGGGTGAGGTACGCGAGGATACCCCGCCGGGGGCGCGCCGGTCACTCCCCCGCGGCCGCCCGCAGGGCGGCCGCCCCGCGCCGGCGCCGGCAGCGCTACCGGCCGGCGGAACCGGCCGGTGGAACCGGCCGGCGCGGCGGGACGCTGCCCGCCGCGCCCGGCGTCACCGGGGTGTCGCGGCTCAGAAGAACAGGGCGACCGCGAGCACCGACGCGATCGACATCAGCTTGATCAGGATGTTGATCGACGGGCCGGCGGTGTCCTTGAACGGGTCGCCGACCGTGTCGCCGATCACCGTCGCCTTGTGCACCGGCGAGCCCTTGCCGCCGTGGTTGCCGGCCTCGACGAACTTCTTCGCGTTGTCCCAGGCACCGCCCGAGTTCGCCATGAACAGCGCCATCATCACCCCCGAACCGAGCGCGCCGGCGAGCAGGCCGGCGACCGCGCTGGCGCCGAGCGTCAGGCCGACCAGCAGCGGTGCGACGACCGCGAGCAGACCCGGCACGATCATCGCCTTGATCGCGCCCTGCGTGGAGATCGCGACGCAGCGCTCGTAGTCGGGCTTGCCGGTGCCCTCCATGATGCCGGGGATCTCACGGAACTGGCGGCGGACCTCCTCGACCATCGCGTTCGCGGCGAGACCGACCGCGCGCATCGCCATCGACGAGAACAGGAACGGCAGCATCGCGCCGATCAGGAGCCCCATGATGACGGCCGGGCTCTCGAGGCTCATCGTGAACAGCTGGCTCGGGTCGATCGCCTCGCCGGCTGCGAGGGCCGCTGCCATCACCTCCTGCGCCGCCTTCGCCGCCTGCGTCTCGTAGGTCTTGAACAGCGCGAGCGCCGTCAGCGCCGCCGAGCCGATCGCGAAGCCCTTGCCGATCGCCGCGGTCGTGTTGCCGGTCGCGTCGAGCGAGTCGGTGCGCTGGCGCACCTCCTTGGGCAGCTCGGCCATCTCGGCGAGACCACCGGCGTTGTCGGCCACCGGGCCGAACGCGTCGATGCCGAGCGAGATGCCGAGCGTCGCGAGCATGCCGACCGCCGCGATGCAGATGCCGTAGATGCCGGCGAGCTCCGAGCACGCGTAGATGCCGAGCGCGATCAGCAGCACCGGGATCCAGGTCGACTTCATGCCGATCGCGAGGCCCGCGATGATGTTCGTCGCCGGGCCCGACTGGCTCTGGTTCGCGATCCAGTGGACCGGCGACCGCTTCTCGGACGTGAAGTACTCGGTCGCCTGGCCGATCAGCACGCCGACGAACAGGCCGATCAGCATCGCGAAGTAGACGTTCCACGACGACACGGCCTGACCGTCGACGATCGGCTTCGGGCCGACCAGCGGCGTCATGACCGCCATCAGCACGGCGAGCAGCACCGACGCACCGACCAGACCCGTGTGCAGCGCGTGGCCGAGCTTCGACTCGTCGTTCGTCTTGACCAGGAACGTGCCGCCGAAGGAGGCGAGGATGCCCATCGCGGCGAGGCTCAGCGGGTAGGCCATCAGCGGTGCCGCGCCGTCGGTCCCGCCGATCGCGGCGCCGAGCACGATCGTCGCGAGGATCGCACCGACGTAGCTCTCGAACAGGTCGGCGCCCATGCCCGCGACGTCGCCGACGTTGTCGCCGACGTTGTCCGCGATCGTCGCCGGGTTGCGCGGATCGTCCTCCGGGATGCCCGCCTCGACCTTGCCGACCAGGTCCGCACCGACGTCGGCCGCCTTCGTGTAGATGCCGCCGCCGACGCGCGCGAACAGCGCGATCGACGATGCGCCAAACGAGAAGCCGAGAATGTCGTCGAGCACGCGCGTGTCGTTGCCGTTCTCGACGCCATTGGCGAGCAGCAATGCGGTGATCCCGAGCAGGCCGAGCCCGACCACCGTCATGCCCATCACGGTGCCGGACTTGAACGACACGCTGAGCGCCTGGGCGAGGCTCGTCCGTGCGGCCTGCGTCGTGCGTACCGCGGCGCGCGTCGCCGTGTGCATGCCGAAGTAGCCCGCCGTCGCCGACGCCAGCGCGCCGAGCAGGAATGCGACCGCCATGCGCCAGCCGAATGCGCTCGGGACCGCCGACATCGCGACGAACACGATCAGCACGAAGACGGCCAGCCACCGGTACTCGGCGCGCAGGAACGCCGCGCCGCCCTGCTGGATCGCTCGCGCGATCTCACGCATGCGCTCGGTGCCGGCGTCATGCGTCATGATGTTCTTGTAGAGCTGGATCGCGATCCCGACTGCGAGGAGCGCGACGACCAGAGCGATGATCGTCCAGGTGGTCATTGCATGGAGTCCGTCGGCGCGCGACGGGGGCGGGTGGGGTGGCCGGGCCGGCGATGGGTCGGCTCGCGACGAGGGGCGAAGGACGATAGCGGCGCGACCGGGCGCCGACAACAGCGCGCAACCTCAGTCCGTGTTGCCGTTTCGGTCGTCCTGGTCGCGATCCTGGAGCGGCCCGTCGCCGAGCGCGTCGGGCGTCGGCCCCGCCACCGCCGGGGGTGCCGGCGGCCCGGCGCCGCCCCGCTCCGGCGCCGCCGGTCCGGGCGGTGGCGCCGGCGTCGCCGGGCCGCCGTCGCCCGCCGGAGCGGCGCCGGCGCTCGGCGTGACGACGCCGGTGCCGAGCCCGACCGCCGCCGCGACCATCGCGCTCGCCGCGGACGCCATCTGCTTCGGCGAAGTCGGCTCGACGAAGGTCTCGGCCGGGCCACCGACCAGGAGGCGCTGGCGCCGGCGCCAGCGCAGCCAGTACCAGAGCCCCCCGACCGCCGCCGCCGACAGCGCCGCGACCAGGATGCCCCGCTCGACGGACTGCGCCTTGGCGACGACCGCCTCGATCGTCCCGCCGTAGCGGCTGCCGAGCCACACGAGCGGCGGCACGATCAGCGCGATGCCGCCGCCGTCGAGCGCCAGGAAGCGTGGCCACGACATGCGCATCGTGCCCGCGATGAAGAACGACACGACGCGCATCCCCGCGATGAACCGCGACAGGAGCACGACGAAGTCGCCGCGGCGGCGGAACCAGCGGTCGAAGCGGGCGAGGCGCTCGGGCGTGATCAGGAAGCGCATCGCGCGGATGCGCATCAGGTTCGGGCCCACCGAGCGGCCGAGCGAGAACGGGATCAGATCGCCGGCCAGGATCGAGGTGCCGGCGACCACCATCATGGTCGCGGGGTCGGCGGCGCCGCGGTAGGTGACGTAGCCCGCGCTCAACAGCACGATCTCCTCGGGCAGCGGGGCGCCGAGGCCGCAGGCGATGAAGACCAGTGCGACGCTGAGGTACGGGTAGCTCGTCAGCGTCTCGAGCAGCCAGCCTTCCATCCCCTCAGCCGCCCTCCCGAGCGCGGAGCTGGCGCAGCGCTGCGACGATGTCGGTCAGTTGCGGATCGCCGGCGAGCGCGTCGATGCGTGCCGGATCCGCCCGCAGCCGGCGCAGGTCGCCGAGCTCCTCGAGCGCCGTGACCCAGCCCTCGGGGGCCATCGACGGGTCGACCTGGCGGAGCTGCGCGAGCGCGGCCTGCCGCACGTGCTCGGCACGCTCGACGTCGCCCGACCGCAGACAGCCGGCGACCAGCCGGGCGGTGACGAACGCGAGCCGGCCGGTCGTCTCGCCGGACGGCGCCGCGGCGACCGCATGCTCGACCAGCTCGTGGACGACCTCCGCGTAGTCGCGCCCGGCACGCGTCGCGACCCCGCGCGCGACCTCGGCGTCGGCCCGGCAGCGGTCCTCGAGGATCGCTGCGGCCGCGATCCACAGCTCGGCGACGCTCGTCGCCCCGGTGGTGGGCGGCGGGCTCTCCGCCGCCGCCATCAGCTCGTCGACCGCGCGGAGCACGAGCGCCGTGCGCCCGGCGGCGTCGCGGGCCTCGCCGCCGAGGTCGTAGGCGAGCGTCCACGCGACCTGCACGCGCGCGTCGGTCCACTCGGGCAGCAGTCCGGCGAGCAACCTCGACGCCGCCAGCAGCCGCTCGGGGTCGCCGGCGCGCATCGCCGCCTCGTGCCGCGCCCACGCGGTCGGCAGCGCGAGCGGCCGGGCCGCGACCCGTGCGAGCTCGCGCGGATCGACCGGCCGCTGGTCCGCGCCGGCGGCGAAGGCGACGCCGAACAGTGCGACCGCGGATGCGTAGACCGTCGCGCTACCTGCCATTCCGTTCACGAGCGCCGCCGTCGCGACCCGCCGAGCATGGCGACCGCCGCGCCCGAAAGCGACCACAATACGCCTGCACGCGTGCCCGCCGCCGCGCTCCAACTTCCGGCTGCGAACGCTTCGATCGCGGCGCCGTGGGGGAACAGACCGAGCAGCGCTCCGCCGGCGAGCACGGCGAGCGCGGCCGCCGCGCACAGCGCGCGCGCCGCATCGCGGGCGAGCAGGGTCGCGATGCCGAGCGCCACCGCTGCCGCGCCCAGCGCGAGTCCGCCGGCGAGCGCCGCGGCGGCGAGGCGGCCGCCCGGGGCGGCGCGCTCGAACCACACGGCGCCGTCCGGCAGCGACAGCGCGGCCCCGCCGCGCGCGCCGGTCGCGACGAGCCGGAGCGAGCGAGCGTCCCCGGCGCCGGCGAGCGGCACGCGCAGCAGGTGGCCGCTCCACGGCAGCTCGACCGGGGCGGCGAGCAGCGGCCGGCCGTCGGCCAGCACCTGGAGCGGCGGCGGGTCGAGCCGGGCGCCCGGGCTCGCGAGCACGAGCCGCGGTCGCGCCGCGAGGACCGCCGGCCGGTCGGCGCCCGCGGGCAGCGCGACGGACAGCTCGGGCGAGCCGGCGTAGAGCAGCGGACCGAGCGGGCCGACGGCCTCGGCCGGCGTCACCTCCACCAGCGGTCGCCCCCGCGCGCCGGTCAGCGCGCCGCGCAGCAGCTCGAAGCCGACCGCTGCCGACGGCAGCGCGAGCGCCAGCGCGAGCAGCGCTCCGCAGCTCGCGCGCACGCAGCCGTCGACCGGGCCGGTGCGCAGCCGTGCGAGCAGGCTGCGGCCCGGCGCGTCGCGGCCGAAGCCCGGCCAGGCGTCGATCGTCGCCAGCGCGCCGACCGCCACCGTGAGGCCGAGTGCGACGTGCAGTCCGAGCCGACCGAGCAGGATCGGGTCGCCCGTGTCTTCCGCGCCGTGTGCCGCGAAGGCGAGCAGACCGGCGCTCGCGACCGCCGCGGTGAGCAGCGTCCGGGGCAGGACCGCCCGGAACGTGCACACGAGCGGCTCCGCGGAGCGGCGGCGCGTCATCGCCGTTCCCCGCGCAGCGCGCGCAGCACCTCGAACAGGTGGCGGCGGTCGCGCCGCCAGCCGCGTGGCTCGGCGCCGGAGCTGCGGATCGCCGCTTCGATCGCGGGGCGGGTCGCCGGCGTCGCACCCGCGATGCGCAGCAGGTCGTCGCCGGTGCCGAGCAGGTCGTCGAGCGCGCCGTCGGCGACCACGCGGCCGCGGTCGATCAGCACGATCCGATCGCACAGCGCCTCCACCTCCTGCAGGTGGTGGCTCGCGAGCAGCGCGGTGCGACCCTGCGCGGCGCGCTCGCGCAGCACGTCGAGCACGAGCAGCGAGCCGTCCGGATCGAGCCCGGCGGTCGGCTCGTCGAGCAGCAGCAGGTCGGGATCGGTCAGCAGTGCAGCGGCGAGCGCGGTGCGCTTGCGCATGCCGGTGCTGTAGCCGCGCACCGGGCGCCGTGCCGCGTCGCGCATGCCGAGTCGCTCGAGCCAGTGGTCGCTCGCGCGGCGCGCGTCGGCCGCCGACAGACCGGCGAGGCGACCGAGGCCGGGCAGCAGCTCCGCAGCGCCGAGCGCGGGGAACGGCAGCGGGCCATCGGGCTGGTAGCCGACGCGCGGCGTCAGCGCGCGGTCGGCTGGCGGCCGGCCGAGCACGGCGGCGCGCCCGCGGCTCGGCGCGAGGTCGCCAGCCAGCACGCGCAGCAGGGTCGTCTTGCCGGAGCCGTTCTGGCCGAGCAGCCCGACGAGCTCACCGCGCGGGATCCGCAGGCTGACGCCGTCGAGCGCGCGCACCGGTCCGGCGGTGCCGACGTCGCGGCGGAAGTCGACGCCGAGATCCTCGACCTCGATGGCGGGCGCAGCGCGATCCTCGATCACGGCGCGATGGTAGCGCGCCGCCGGCGACGATCCGCGTGCCCGGCATGGTCTGCTGCGCGACCCGCCCGGCGTCGCCCGGTACGCTCGGGATCGTGATCGACATGTTCGAGTTCGAGGACGGCCGCCGCGAGCCGGTGCGCGACGGCATGCTGCTCGGTCGCGATCCGCATTGCGACGTCGTGGTTCACGCCGCCGGCGTGTCGCGGCACCACGCGCGCGTGCACGCGAAGCTCGGCGTGGTCGAGATCGAGGATCTCGAATCGCGCAACGGCGTGCTGCTCAACGGCGCGCCCGTGCAGCGGCGCGTGCTGCGCGACGGCGACCGCGTCCAGCTCGGCCGCGCCGCGTTCGTGTTCCACGCGGCCGAGGCGGCGCCCGCCGCGCGCCCGCCGGCGCCGCAGCGCGTGGATCCGGTCGCTGGCGAGGACCTGCTGGCGGGCGCCGACCTGCTCGACGGCGCGCCGGTGCCCGAGCCGTCGCGCCGGCCGCCCGACGAATCGTCGGTGCGCGCGTCATCGCGGCCGCCGCCGGCCGCCCCGCCGCCGGCTGCACCCGCGCCGGACGTGCTCGAATTCGCCGACGACGAGGTCATCGAGCTCCGACCGCGCGCGCCCGCGGAGTCGGTCCGGCCGGCGGCGGGGCGGCCGGCGGGCTCGCCGCCGGCGCGCGACCGCGGCGTGCTGCAGTTCAGCCGCCGCGACGACCGCGGCGGGCTGCTCGGCGAGGACCTCGCGCAGCTCGGTGGTGCGCCGAAGCTCGCGATCGTCGCGATCGTCGTGCTGGTGGCCGCCGGGCTCGGCTACCTCGCGTTCACGCTGGCGTCCTGACGCCGGCGATCAGCGGCGCTGCTGCGCGGCGCAGCGCCAGCACGCGAGCTGCGCCGCGGCGGTCGCCGACCACGGGTGGCGCGCGGCCTGCTCACGGCGCCGCGTCCGCCCGTCCGCCGCGTCCGCGTGCCCGGTTGCGCGCCGCAGCGCGGCGGTCCACGCGGCGGCGTCGTCGACGGGTAGCACCTCGCCCGCCGTGCCGACCACCTCGGGCAGCGCGCCGCGGTCGGCGACGAGCGTCGGCGCGCCGCAGGCGAGCGCTTCGAGCGCCGGCTGGCCGAAGCCCTCGAGCCGCGACGGCACGACCACTGCGGCTGCCGCGGTGTAGAGCCGCCAGAGGGCCGGTTCGTCGACGACACCCGCGAACACCACCTCGGGGCGGATGCCGAGCAGTGCTGCGCGCCCCTCGAGTGTCGCGCGGTGACCGAGGTCGCGTCCGACCAGCACGAGCCGAGGTGCCGGTGCGGGCGCGGTCCACGTACCGCGCAGCTCCGCGAACGCCGACAGCAGCATCAGCAGGTTCTTGCGCGGCTCGAGGTGACCGACGTGCAGGATGAACGGGAACGGCAGTGGCGGCGGTCCGGAGTCCTGCGCCAGCGCGGCGACACGCAGATCGACACCGCCCGGCACGATGAACAGCGGCGCACGTGGTTCGCCGATGGCCCGGCGGAGCTCCGCGGCGGTCCACTCGCTCGGCACGGCGATCGCCGCGGCGCGGCGCAGCGACGTGCGCAGCACGTGGCGCACGACGATCGCCGGCCGGAACCGTCGCAGGCCGTGGAGGTCGCGCAGGTCGTGCAGCGTCAGCGCGACCGCGCAGGGCAGCCGGGGCGGTACCGGCAGCGCGCCGATCTCGACGACGTCCGCGCCGAGCGCGGCGAGCGCGCGGGGCAGCTTGCGGCGCTCCGCCAGGGCCCGGCGCCAGGTCGAGCGGACGTCGATGTCGAGCGGTTGCCAGGCGACACCATCCGGCAGGTGCTCGGGCAGGGCGCCGGGTCGGTGCAGCACGGTGATCGACTCGCCGGGTTCGAGCTGATCGGCCGCCGCGCGCAGCATCGACAGCAGGCGGCGGTTCGCACCCGATGGGCGGTCGTCGAGCAACGGAGCAGCGATCGCGATCTGCAGTCTCATCGCCGCACCTCCGTGAGCGAATGGTGCAGCCGGAGCCACGCGGTCGCCGTGCGATCCGGCGTCAATGCCGCCGCCCGCACCCTGCCGCGGTGACGCAGCCGCTCCCGCAATCCAATGTCGGTCGCGACCCGGACGATCGCACCCGCGAGGTCGTCGACCGACTCCGGGTCGAACGTGCAAGCAGCGTCGCCCGCGAGCTCGGCCAGCGCGCCCGTTCGCGAGCACGCGACCGGCACGCCGTGACCGAACGCTTCGAGCACCGGCAATCCGAAGCCCTCGTGCAGGCTCGGCGCGACGAGTGCGGTCGCCGTGCGCAGGAGCGCGACCTTGGCGTCGTCGTCCACCCAGTCGAGCCCCGGCCCGACGATGCGCAACGGCGGCAGGTCGGCACAGACGCCAGTGGCCTGCGCGTGTGCGGCGCGCAGCCGCGCGAGGTTCTTGCGCGGGCGGGCATCGCCGAACGCGACGAGCGGCCCGCGCAGGTCCGCGAGCGGTGCGGGGCTCGACGGCAGCGGCAGCCCGTGTGGAACGACGTGCACCGGCGCGCGCGGGGCGCGGCCCAGAGCGCGCACGATGTCGTCCGCGGATCGCTGCGACGGCGTGACCAGCGCGGCAGCCGCGCTCGCGGCGATGCGCAAGGCGACCCGGTGGCGCAGCCGACTGCCGACCTCGGTGCGCAGCGCGGGCACCAGCCAGGGTACGTCGTGCACGGTGGCGACCATCGGGCAGTGGGCGCGCGGCGGGAGCGCCGCGACCGGGCTGTGCCACACATCGACGCCGAGCCGGCGGAGCGCGCGCGGCAGGCGCACGGCGCGGCCGAGCAGCGTCAGATCGTCGCTCGGGACGAGCAGGTCGGCGAGCGCGCTGCCGACCGACGCGCGCGCGGCTCCGAGCGCGCGGCTCGGCACCAGCAGCAGGACGCGCCGGGCGCGGCCGGCATAGGCGCGCAGGGTCGCGAGGAACGCGCTCGTGACGCCGGTCGGCGGTCCGTCGGCGATCACCGCGCCGTCGAACGCCACGCAGCCCGGGAACGGCGGGGGGTCGATCATGCGTCGAGCACCTCACGGTAGAGGGCGAGGTGGGCGCGCGCGCACGTATCCCAACGGAAGCGCGCCGCGCAGCGGACGCGCGCCGCCGCCGCAGCCGGGTCGGCGCGCGCGGCCTCGGCGAGTAGCTCCACCAGGCCGGCGCGCAGCGCGTCGTCGTCGCGTGGGTCGACCAGCCGCGCCGCGCCCCCGACCGTCTCGCGCAGCGCCGGCGTGTCGCCGGCGAGCACCGGCACGCCGCGCGCGAGCGCCTCGAGCGGTGGGAAGCCGAAGCCCTCCAGCAGCGACGGGTAGACGACGCCCAGCGCGCGGTCGAGCAACCCCGCGAGCTGCGCGTCGTCGAGGTGGCGGTGCCAGGTGACGCCGCCGTCGGCCTGTGCTGCGCGAAGGGTCGCGACCGCGTCGGCGCAGGCCCAGCCGGGGCGACCGACGACCACGAGCCACGGCCGATCGGCGCCGAGCGCGCGCCACGCGCGCAGCAGGCCGAGGTGGTTCTTGCGCGGCTCGATCGTGCCGATGCTCAGCAGGAACGGCTCGGCCGGCACCGCGTCGAGCTGCGCGGACGGCAGCGCGTGGTCGGCGCCGAACGGGATCACGCGCAGGCGTCCGGCCGGCACGTCGAGCAGGCGCTGCGCGTCGTCGCGGGTCGCGCGGGTCGGGCAGACGACGACGTCCGCGCGGGCGACGGCCGCGCGCGTGCGCCGCGCGAGTTCGGCGGAGCCGACCGGACCGTGGTAGCTGTCGGCGGCGAGGAACGCGCAGTCGTGCAGGGTCAGCGCGACGCGCGTCCGCGCACCGACCGGCGGGTGCACGTAGTCGGTCCAATGGAACACGGCCGCCCCGCCCGCGAGGCGCTCGGCGCCGAGCCCGAGCCGCGCCAGCCGCGGCAGCAGCCGGCCCGGGATCGGCAGCCGGTGCAGCCGCGCTCCGAGCGGCGGTGTCGTCGCGCGACGTGCCGCGGCGAGCGAGTGCCCGAACAGGTGCAGCTCGACCGCCGCTGCGTCGGCGTGCACCGCGAGCGCGCGTGCGAGCTCGCGCACGGCACGCGGGATCCCCGACGAGCCGAGCAGCGCGGGTCGGTAGTCCAGCGCGATGCGCGCGGTGCCGCCGCGCGGCCGCGGGGGGGCTGGTGACCGCATCGCCCGGGCAGGATAGGGTCGGCTCCCTGCCGGCGCCGCTGTCCGACGCCGATCCCGCGCCGATGTCCGCACCTCACCGGTCGCCCGTCGCCCTGCTCGGGGTGCTCGCGCTGTGCGCGCTGGCGGTCGCCGCGGTGCTGCTGCTCGGGCGCGACCCGACCCCGCCGCCAACTGGCGTCCCGGCGCCGGCCGGCGGCGGCGACCCGGCCTCCGCGGCGGCGGCATCGCCGCGCGAGGCGAGCGCCGGGGAAGCGGAGGCCGCAGCGGACATCGTCCTGCGCACCGCGCTGCGCGCCGAGCTCGAGAAGGTGCCGGCGCCGCGGCTCGCCGCGCGGCTCGGCGACAGCGAGTTGACCGGCCCGGTCGAGCTGGTCGCCGGCGCCGGCACCGCGGACCCGCGCGCCGCGGTCGGGCGTCACCTCGTCGACGTGACGCTCGGCGACGGCCGCCACGCCCTGCGCGTCGTCGATCTGGATCGCGAGTCCGGCGCGGTGGTCCAGCTGTGGGCCGATCGTCTGCTGGCCGGCGTGGTCGTCGACGCCGACGGCGAGCCGCTCGCGGGGGCGAGCGTGTGGGCCGGCGTGCGCAGCGCGGCAGGGCGGTCGCTGGTCGCGCCGAGCGACGCGGACGGGCGCTTCGAGCTCGACGGCGTGCCGGCCGGCGCCGGCGTGCCGGTCGTCGCCGAGGCGGCCGGCCACGCGGCGGCCTTCGTCGTCGTCGACCACGACCCGCAGCGCGCCGGCGACGACCTCGCGTTGACGCTGCGGCCCGGCGGCACCATCGAAGTCGTGCTGGCGAGCGATCTCCCCGATCCGGCGGGATGCGCGATCGTGCTCGCACCGAGCACTGGCGCCGAGGGGCGCGCCGAGCTGCGCGATTTCCCGCTGTGGCTCGGTGCGCTCGACCGCGCGGAGCGCCCGGCGCTCGATCCGCAGGGTCGCGGGCGCGTCGACGGCGTGCCGCGAGCCGTCGCGTTCGACGTCGTGCTGGAGCACCCGCGCCTCGCCGGCGGGGCAGCGATCGCGCGCGACGTCGTCTGCCGCGGCGCGACCGTGCGCGTCGTCGTGCCGGGCAGCACTGCGACCGACCTCGCGAGCGGAGTGGTGCGGGCGGCCGACGGCACCCCCGTCGGCGGTGCGCGGATCGTCGCCGAACCCGAGCACGGCGCACCGCTCCGCGGCCGCGGCCTGCTGCTGCCCGCCGCCGCACACGCCCGGCTGCGGGCCGAGACGGAGACCGCGGCGGACGGCTCGTTCGCGCTGGCGCGGCCGAGCCGCGGCAGCGTGCTCCGCGTGACCACCCCCGGGGGGCCGACCCTGCGCTGGCCCGCTGCCGAGCTGCCCGCCGAACTGCTCGCGCCGCGCATCGACGCCGCGCAGGCGGGTGCCGTGCGTGTGCGGCTGCGCGCGGACGCCCCCCTCCGAGTCGCCAGCCCGGACGGCGCCGTCGTGCTCGTCGCCGACGACGACGTATTGGCGCTGCGCGTCGACCGTCCGGGCGTCTATGCGGTGGTCGCGACCGCGCCGGGGCGCAGCGCCGCGCGCGCGGAGGGGCTCGCGGCGAGCGGGGGTGCCGTGCTCGAGCTCGACCTGCGGGCGCGGTGAGCGCTCGCGGTGGAGGGAGCGCGGCGCCGAGCGGCCGGTGGTGTGGCGTCCGGCGACGCACTGTCGCGCGGTGACGTGTTTCTCGACAAGTCGGCCGCCGCCCGTGGCCGATAGCGGCAGTGGCTCGATGGGTGTTGCCCGTCGAACCGGAGTCGACCAGTCCTGTCACGAGGCTCGGGCCCTGCGTTCGCAGTGCGGGCGCAGGGCCGCTTCGTCTCCTATCGTCGCGCCGATGGTGCGGGCACACACGGTGGTTCGTGATCCGGTGCACGGCGACGTCGAGCTGACGCGCGACGAGCTGCGGCTGATCGACACGCGCGAGTTCCAGCGCCTGCGTGGCGTCAAGCAGCTCGGTACCGCGAACCTCGTCTATCCGGGCGCCGTGCACACGCGCTTCGAGCACTCGCTCGGGACGGTCGCGTCGCTCGAGCGTCTGCTCGACGCCGTCGACCGCAGCGCGTCGCGCGATCCGGCCGGCTGCCACCACACGACCGCCGACGAGCGGCGCGTGCTGCGCATCGCGGCCTTGCTGCACGACGTCACGCACGTGCCCTACGGCCACAACATCGAGGACCAGACCGGCTTGCTCGAGCGCCACGACGTGCCGGCCCGCTACCGCGCGCTGCTCGGCGACACCGAGCTCGGCGATCGCGTGCGCGAGCTCGGTGTCCGCGACGAGCTGCTCGCGATCCTCGCCGGCGAAGGCGTCGAGGTCCCGCCGTTCTGGCGCCAGGTGCTGTCGGACACGATCGATGCCGACCTGATGGACTACCTGCGCCGCGACGCCTACTACACGGGCCTCGAGCTCCGCTACGACGACCGCGTGCGGTCGTGGTTCCGCGTCGACCGGCGCTCGCAGCGACTGTATTGCGATTGCGCGAAGGACGGCATGCTCCGCGACGACGCCGTGTCGGAGCTCGTGCGGATGCTCGAGATCCGCTACCACTTCAGCGAACGCGTCTACTACCACCACGCGAAGGTCGCAGCAGGTGCATTGCTCGCCCGCATCGTCGAGCTCGCGATGCGGAGCGGGTTCCTCGACGCGGCCACGCTGCAACGCTCGACCGACGAGTCGCTGGTGCTGCGCCTCGAGCAGGCGGCCGAGGGTCGCGACACGGCCGACGCGAAGCGGCTCGGCAGGTTCGTCGACCGGTTCCGCCGTCGCGCGTTGCCGAAGCGCCTCGCCGTGCTGCCGGCCGCCCAGAACCGCGAGGTGCAGCAGCAGCTCGTCGAGACGTTCTTCGCACCGCGCGCGCCGCAGGCGCGGTTCGACTGGGAGGAGCGGGTCGAGACGGCGGCCCGCGCGCTGCTCGGTCGCGACGTCGACGTCATCCTGTACTGCCCGGCGCGCGCGATGCAGCTCAAGGAGGCGCGCACCTTGGTGCGCTTCCCGGGCGACGCCGAGCTACGCCCGCTCGAGCACCACGCGGGCGAGCTGCCGCGGCTGCGCGACCTGCGCGATCAGTACCCGCGGCTGTGGAAGCTCTACGTGTTCACCTCGGAGACCGAGCTGCGCGCACGCCAGCGCCTGCAGGAGCTGTGTCTGGCCCACCTGCCGCCGAGCGCGCGCAACGTCCTGGTGATCTGACCTTCCGATCCGTACCGCGTACGGTTTTTACATCTGGTGGCCGGCGTGCGGGGGAGCCGATGTGGTCGCGACCGGAGGCGCCGGACATGGCTGCCACCGCGCTCCTCGCCCGCTACGCTGCAGCGCGGTGCAGACATGACGAACATCGCCGTGCTGGGTGCGGGACTTCTCGGGAGTGGCATGGTCGAGAACCTGCTGGCGAAGGGCCGGCAGGTCCGCGTGTGGAACCGCACGGCAGACAAGCTCGCGCCGCTCGTCGCCAAGGGTGCGATCGCCGCGGCCGCTCCGGCGGACGCGGTGCGCGGGTGCGAGCGCGTCCACCTGGTGCTCGCCGAGGACGCCGCAGTCGACGCCGTGGTCGCCGCGCTGCGGCCGGGGCTCGGTGCCGCGACGCCCGTGCTCGACCATTCGACGAACCTGCCAGCCAGGGTGGCCGAGCGCTCTGCCCGCCTGCACACGGAGGGCGTGCGCTACCTGCACGCGCCGGTGTTCATGTCGCCCCAGAACGCCCGCGAGGCGTCGGGCCTGATGCTGATCGCCGGTCCGAGCGCATTGGTCGAGCCGCTGCTCGCGCCGCTCGCCGAGATGACCGGCAAGGTCTGGCACTGCGGCGAGCGGGTCGACCTCGCGGCGGTCCACAAGCTGTCCGGCAACGGCGTGATGATGGCGCTCGCCGGAGTGCTCGGCGACGTGTTCGCGATGGCGACGGCCGCAGGCGTCGACCGCCGCGAGGCGCTGGCGCTGTTCGACGTGTTCAAGGCGGGTGCGGCGCTGCCGTTCATCGGGCAGCGCGTCCTGGCGGCGGGCGACGGACCGCCGAGCTTCGAGCTGCGCATGGCGCGCAAGGACGTGCGGCTGATGCTGGAGACGGCCGGCGCAGCGGGCGCGCTGACCGTGCTGCCGGCGGTCGCGGAGGCGATGGACCGCGCGCTCGACGCCGGGAACGGCGAGGCGGACTTCGCGGTGTTCGCGCGCCCGTGAAAAGTGCGGGCCGGAGGTCTCGCGACCCCCGGCCCGACACGCCTCGTCCGGCGCGAGGTCCATGCCCCATGGTCGCGCCGGTCACACTCGCCTCATCTCGAAGGAGTGGGCCGCCCGGAGAGATCGGCGACCCGCGCACCCTTCGGCGTGCCCGGAGGCGCGGGGACGCTGCGGGGAACGGAAATCCCCGCGGCGAGCCACGGGCCGAGTCGTGCGGCGGCTCAGCTCCAGTCGGTCCGGTGCGCGAGCACCAGGTCGCGGACGCGGCGGAACACCGCGGCGGTCGCGCGCACGTCGTGGCGGTTGTAGACCGCGATGTCGGCGATGCGGCCGGACTCGTACGCCGGCGCGACCAGCGAGCCGTCCATCGCGCCCTTGGGGCTCTCGATACCGAGCGCCCAGCAGACCACGTCGAGGTTCGACGGGCCGCGGCCGCGCTGGCCGACGATCTCGAACAGGTCGAGGTGCGGCCGCAGCGCGAACCGCTGCGACAGCAGGTCCACGCGCGCCGGCACGCCGTGCACGAGGCTACGCGCGACCAGGAACGGCACGTCGAAGCCGCGGCCGTTGTAGCTGACGACCGTCTCCGCGGCGGCAGCGAGCGACCAGAAGCAGCGCAGCAGCTCCGGCTCGTCGACGGCGTGCAGCCACGCCGGGAACGCGTCGACCGGGTCGTCGGCACGCGGCACGACGAGGGCGTGGATGCCGTCGACGCCGTCGGCGTCGCCATCGCCGAACGCCAGCGAGACGACCTTGCCGAAGAATGGCGACAGCCCGCGCACCGCGCTCTCGTCGCGTTCGGTGCGTTCGGCGTGCTCGGTCAGCGCCTTGACGATCGTCGGCGGCATGTCGCGGATGCCGCGGTCGGGCACGGTCTCGATGTCGAACACCAGCGTGCGACAGGTGAGGGCAGCGAGCCATTCGGGCACGTCGCCGTACAGCGCGCGCCGGTCGAAGTGGTCGTCGTCCGTGGTCGCCGGCCGGATCTTCAGGACGCGCAGCTGGGGGGCGTCGCGGTAGCGGTCGATCTCGAAGCGCACCTTGACGGCGGTGCCGGGCGTGAGCCCGAGGGCTGCGTCCATCGCGTCGGCGCGGTCGTCCCAGATCTTCGCAGCGACCTCGCCGCTCGCGTCGGCGAGCACGAGGTCGACGAACGGCTTGCCGGTCTTCGTCTGGCGCCGCTCCACGCGGCGCAGCACGGCGAACGCGGTCGCGACCTCACCGGCCTGGGCGTCGCGGACCTCGGCCAGCGCGCCGAGCCAGCGGGGTTCGCTCGCGCCCACCTCGGTGACCTCAGGACACCGCGGCGACGAAGCCGCGGATGCGTTCGACGGCCTTCTCGAGATCCGCCATCGACGCCGCGTAGCTGAGGCGGATGAAACCGGGGACCTCGAACGCCGAGCCCGGTACCGTCGCGACGAGACCCTCGACCAGCAGGCGCTCGGCGAGCGCGACGTCGTCGAGCCCGAGCGAGGCGCAGATGTCGCGGACGTCGAGCAGCGCGTAGAACGCCCCGTTCGGCAGGTCGAGCTGCAGGCGCGGCGTCGCGTTGAGCACCTCGACCAGGTAGCGGCGGCGCTTGTCGAACGCGGCGAGACGCTGCGCGAGCTCGGTGTCGTCGGTCTCGTCGGCGACCGTCAGCGCAGCGCGCTGGCTGATGCTGCAGGTGTTGCCGAGGGCCTGGCTCTGGATCCTCGCGACTGCTGCCGCGACCTCCGGCGGCGCGGCGAGGAAGCCGACGCGCCATCCCGTCATCGAGTGGCTCTTCGTGCCGCCGTTGACGACGATCGTGCGCTCGGCGCCGCCCGGGAGCGAGGCCGGCGAGACGTGCTCGCCCTCGTAGATCAGGCGCGCGTAGATCTCGTCCGAGACGAGCCACATGCCCGTGTCCTGCGCGGCGCGCAGGATATCCTCGACCTGCGTGCGGCTCGGCACGGCGCCCGACGGGTTGTTGGGGAAGTTGATCACCGCGCCCTTGCAGCCGTGCTGGCGAGCGGCCGCGGCGATCTGCTCGCCGGTATGCACGAAGCCCTGGTCGGCCCGCGCCGCGAGCGGGACCGGCACGCCGCCGGCGAGCCGGACGATGTCGGGGTAGGACGGCCAGTATGGCGCCGGCAGCAGCACGCGGTCGCCGCGCTCGACGATCGCGGTCAGGCCGAGCGTCAACGCGGGCTTCGCGCCGGCGGTCACGACGATCTGCTCGGGGCGGTAGTCGAGACCGAAGTGGCGACCGAACCAGCGCGCGGCGGCCGCCCGCACCTCGGGCATGCCGGCCGCGGCGGTGTAGCGCGTGTAGCCATCGCGGATCGCCGCGACGCCGGCGTCCGCGATGTTCGTCGGCGTGGGGAAGTCCGGCTCGCCGGCGCCGAGCGAGACGACGTCGAGCCCCTCGGCGCGCATCGCCTTCGCGCGCGCGGTGATCGCGAGGGTGATCGAGTCGGTGATCGAGCGGGCCGTCTGGCTGAGCGGAATCGCGAACATGAGCTCCTCGGCCCGGGATTGGACCCGATCGCCACAACCGCGGGAAGACCGAGCTTCCCCGCACCGTCCACGCGGGTTCGCCCGGCGATTTCGGGCGGGCCCACCGGCTACCCTGCGGTCTCGATGCGCAAGAAGACCTGGAAGATCCTCGGCGTGACGCTCGGGCTCGGCGCGCTGCTGCTGCTGCTGTTCGTCGTCGCGTTCGTCTACAACCCGTTCGAAGGGTCGTTGGCGGACATCCGCGAGCTGGTGCCCCGCAACGTCGAGTGGTTCGTCCGCAAGGCCGATCTGCGCGAGGACTTCAAGGAATTCCCCGAGCCGCTGTTCTGGAGCGACTTCGAGCGCAGCCCGAGCTGGCAGGTGCTGCAGCGCGGAGAGCTGGTCACGGATCTGGACCGCGACGCACACCTCGAGCAGGCGCTCGGCGATCTGCGCCGCCTGGATCGCCAGCTGTCCGACTCGACCGGCGGCTTCATCACGTTGCTCGGTGACCTGATCGGCGAGGACGTGATCGTCGCTGGCCGCCTGCGCCCACCTGCGCTCGAGAACGCATCGTTCTGCGCCTACCTGCGCGTCAGCTGGCAGATCCGGTTCGGGTGGGGTTTGCTCGACTTCCTCGGCACCGATGCGTTCAAGGGTGCGCCGCCGATGCAGTGGCGGCCGGATGGCACGCTGGTCGTCTCGCCTCCCGACGGAAGCGCGCCGATGTACGTCGCGCGACAGCTCGACTGCCTGATGGTGTCGAACGACGAGCAACTGCTCCAGGAGTCCGTCGACCTCGCGCGCGGCCGTAGCCAGCTCGAATCGTTCGCGAGCTCCGCGTACTACCGCGACGAGATCCGCGGCCGGCTTGCGGAGTGGTCGGAGCAGCACAATGGCGAGACGCCGGACGCCGTCGAGCTGTTCCTGCGGACCGAGAAGCTGTTCCAGTTCACGCAATTCGACGACGGCTGGCCGGATCCGCGGCATACGACCAACATCAACCAGCGCGTGCTGGCGAGCTTCCTGCGATTGGACGGCTGGCGATTCCTGTCGGCGTCGCTGCTGTTCGACAAGCGCGGTGGTTTCGACGGCTCGGTGACGTTGCTCGGGCACCTCGGCCTCAACCAGACCGTCCACACGAACTTCCAGGCCGAGTTCTTCAAGGCCGAGGCGGACGACCGGCAGCATTGGCTCGATCCGTTCCTGCGGATGGTGCCGGCCGATGCGGTCGCCGCCGCTGCACTGCGCGTGCAGGCCGGCGACTTCCTACAGGAGATGCTGCGCGCGCTCGATCCCGAGCTGCGCCGCGGCATCGACGAGCAGATCCAGCGCACTGGCCAGTACGATTCGATGAGCGCCTTGCTCGACGACCTCGAGATCGCGCTGCTCCCACGCCTCGGTGCGGTGTTCCAGCGGCCGGACCCCAATGCGAAGGTGAGTACCTTCGACACGTTCGAGCCATCGCCGGCGCCGCACGTCGCATGGGTGTTCTGGATCGATGACCGCTTCCGCAACAAGGTCGACAAGCTGTTCGACTTCTTCGCGCGGTTCTACGAGACGCTCGGCTTCAAGGGCGCCTACGACCTGAACGTCGGCGTCGATGCCGCGCGCGAGTACGCCAATCCGAACATCCCGGGCACCGGTGGGATCGCGATCCTGATCTACCGCGAGTTCCTGGTGCTGAGCAACTCGGGTCCCCTCATCGCTGCGCTCATGGATGCGCGCCTCAATGCGCGCAGCATCATGGATGCACAGTCCAGCGACTATCGGATCATCGAACCGGACCTGTCGACGAAGCTGAACGGCTTCGTGTTCGTGCAGGGCGACCGGCTCGTCGAGGTGGAGGAGGACTACGTCCGCTTCCTCGAGGCGAACAGCGCGAACCCCGACGAAGGTTGGATGATGACCGAGCGACCGCGCGTCGAGCGGGAGGTGCTCCGCCAGCGCTTCCCGGGCTCGAGCTCGGTGGCGTCGCTGTCACCCGCGCAGCGCGAGCAGTTCGAGACGGCCGTGGTCGACGCGCTGCGGAGCCAGTGGGTCGGTGTCCGCGACCAGGTGATCGGCGGCGAGCGGTCGAGCCACGAGCAGACGATCGCCCTCGCGCGGCTGTTCAGCTCGGTCTTCGTGCAGTTCCGCTTCGCGCCGGACACGCTGGAGTGGAAGGCGCGCGCCCTGATGAACTACCGGTGAGACTTCCGATCGGTACCGCGTGTTTTTACATCTCGCCCGGAGGGCGAGATGTAAAAACCGTACGCGGTACCGATCGGAAGTCAGGGCTTGACGGGCGGTGGGGGCCGGGTAGGATGCGCGGCCCCCACGCCGAGGTGGCGGAATTGGCAGACGCGCTAGCTTGAGGGGCTAGTTCCCGATTCGGGAGTGCAGGTTCAAGTCCTGTCCTCGGCATGCTCGACCCGCGAGCGCTCAGCGGCCGGTGATGGTGCGGCCGGTGATGGTGCGGCCGGTGATGGTGCGGCCGGTGGCGATGCGGCCGGTGACGATGGGTCCGGTCACGATGCCGCGCCGGATCGCTGCGGCGGACTCGGATCCGTCCGGGTCGACCGTCAGCGTGACGCGCACGCTGGCGGCGCGGTCGACGGTCACGCGCCGCTCGAGCTGGCGCCCGCCCGGCGCCGCGAGCAGCAGCGTGGCGTCGCCTCCGATCGTCAGCTTCGCGACCGCGTCGCCAGCGCTGCCGGCGTCGATCGGCTGGCCGTCGATCGCGAGGACGATGCCCTGCTGGGACGCGCTCCCGCCCTCGGGGTCCGACCAGTAGGGCAGCACGCCGTCGTCGCCCGCGATGCGCGTCAGACCGCGGATCCGCGGCTCGCTGCGGCGCTCCTCCCGATAGCGGACGCCGGCGCCCGCGAGGATCCCCGGATAGTCGGGGACCTGTGTGCCGCGCACGTGCTCGTCGAAGAAGCGCGTGAAGTCCTCGCCGGTCAGGTGCAGCAGGTGGCGTTCGACGTCCGCGTCCTGGAAGCCGAGGCCGGTGGTCGCGCACTGCTGGTAGAGGTTGCGCAGCAGGTCGTCGAGGCTGTGGTGGTTGTGCGTCAGCGCACGGATGCGCACGTCGAGCAGCAGTCCGAGCACCTGTCCCGACGTGTAGTAGTCGAGCTGCCGGTCGGCCGGGCGGTCGTCCCACACCGTCCACGACGCCTCGGCACTCGACACGTGCGGCCGCGCCGCCGAGCTCTCGAAGGCGCCGATCCGCCCGGCCATGCCCCGCCAGAACGCGGTCTCGTCGGACAGCCCGGCGCGCGCGAGCATCACCGACGTGTAGTACGAGGTCACGCCCTCGCAGAGCCACAGCATCGTCGTGCGGTTCGGGCGCGCGTAGTCGAACGGCCCGAGCGCCGCAGGGCGGGCACGCTTGACGTTCCACGCGTGGAAGAACTCGTGCGCGATCGTCGACAGCCCGGCCCGGTCGCCGCGCTGCAGCGACGCGAGGCGCAGTCCGATCGCGGTGGAGGTCAGGTGCTCGAGCCCACCGCCGCGACCGAGCCGGCCGGCCGTGAACAGGAACGTGTAGGTGTCGAACGGCATGCCGCCGAACAGGTCCGCTTCGGCCGCACAGATCTTCCCGATGTTCGCGAGCCAGTCGGCGGTCTCGAGCTCAGGGCTGTCTCGCGGTGTGTCGACCACGACGCGGATCGGCGTCCCCGCGACTTGGATCGTCCAGTCCTCGAACTCGCCGAGCTTCACCGGGCAGTCGGCCAGGAAGTCGTAGTCGCGGGCGAAGTAGCTGCCGTCCCGCCGTGCGACGAGCCCGGTCGCGACGCGCCAATCATCGGGGATGTCGAAGCGCACGCGACAAGGCGCGTCCTTGGCGTCGGTCGGATAGACGTAGACCTGCGGTCCCTCGTAGGTGATGCAGCGGCGGCCGGGTGGCTCCTGCATGAAGCGGTCGTCGTCGGCGAGATCGATGCGGTACTCGATCATCAGCCAATCGGTGCGTGGGTGGGCGATGCCGAACGCTCCGCGCCGCAGCGGCACGACCTCGAGCTGCCGCTCGTCCGCGTCGAGCGCGCGCACATCGTGGATGCGATCGGGGAAATCGCGCAGCCGATAGGAGCCCGGCGTCCAGTGCGGCAGCTCGAACACCGTCCATGTGCCGCGCGGGTACGACAGCCGGAGCGTGATCGTCAGTGGGATCCGGCCCTTGTCATCGGCATCGACGGTCGTCGCCTGCACGACGTAGTCGGCCGTCACCGGACCCGGTGTCGTGTCGACGATCTGCGGTGCGAGGAGCGTGAGCGCAGCGGCGAGGCAGTGCAGCATCGAAAGTGCGGAGGACGTCCAGAAAAAGGAGCGAGCGTTGCGGCGCTGCCATCGGCGTGATGTCGCGGTGGCGTTCTGCGAGGCTCCGAGTGTGCTAGCGAAGCGCCCCGTCGTCCACCATGCTGCGGGTCGCCGTGGGCGACCTTCCACCGCCGCGCACGGCCGCGTGGTCGCGCGTCGGCGCTCGGTCGGCCCGCGCCGCGCGCAGTCCGTCCCGCCCAGGAGTCCGAGCCCCATGCAGCCCGAACCCCGCCCCGGTCGCGCCGCAATCGCCGCCGCCGTCCGCCTGCTCGCGGACGAGGATTCCGCGGTTGCGCGGCGGGTCGGGCAGCGCATCCTGCAGTGGGGCGAGTCGGCGCGCTGCGCGCTCGACGCCGCGGCCCGCCACGACGATCCGCGGCTGCGCTGCCGTGCGCGCGTGCTGCTGCGGCGGCTCGACGTCTCGCGGGCTGCGGACGGCTTCGTCCGCGCGGTGTCGCGCGCCGCGGCCGGTCGCGACGCCGGTGTTGCATTGCTCGACGGCCTGCTCGCCCTCCAGGAGCTCGTGCGCTCGCGCCGCGACGGTGGGCGGCGCGCCGTGCGTCGCATCGACGAACTCGCGGACGAGGTGCGCGCGGCGACCCGGGGCGTGCGCTCGACCGAGACGGTCGCACGCCGTCTGACCGACGTGCTCGCCGACGGCCACGGTCTCGAGGGCCGCGAGATCGACGAGCTGGCGGACATCAGCGAGCAGCAGTTGCTCGACGACGTGCTCGACCGCTGCCACGGTCCGTCGTCGATGCTCTGCGCGATCTACCTGCTGGTCGCGCGCCGGGCTGGGCTCGACGCGACGCCGGTCCGCGTGCACGGTTTCCACCTGGTCCGGCTGCACGGGCGGCGCCGCGTGCTGGTCGACCCGTTCCACCAGGGTCGCAGCGTCACCCGCGTCGATTGCCTGCGCTACCTGCGCGACCTGGGCGATCCGCAGGCCGGCCTGCACCGGCTCCGCGACGTCTCGGACGCCGACGTGCTGGTGGCCGTCGTCGAGGACCTCGCGCTGTGCGCCGACGCCCGCCGCGACATCGTGCTGCGGGGCGCACTGCTCCGGGCCCTCGACGCCGCGCGACCCTACTGCCGGCTGCGGCCGCGCACGACCGGGCGCTGAGAAGGCGGCCGCGCCACGGCGGCGCTCGCGGCGCTACGCTGCGCCTCGACTGCAGATCGAGGTATGCCGATGAGTCGCCGAGTTCCCCCGTGCGTGCTGTTCGCAACCGCGCTCGTCGCGGCCGCGCAGTCGCCGCCCGCCGCGCCGACTGCCACCGACTACGTCGTGCTGGCGTCGTTCGCCGCGGACGACCCGTACGACGCCGCGGCGCGCCGTCTCGCCGAACGGTATGCCGCGCCGCTGCTGCGCTTCGACCCCGCAGACCTGCGTGCGCTCAGGGCCGAGCTGGCCGCGCGCCAGCCCCGCTACGCCGCGCTCGTCGTGCGGCCGGACCAGCTCGATTTCGACCTCGCGCGCCGCGTGCTGCAGATCTCGACCGAGCTCGATGCCGATCCGTTCGTCGACGTGTCGTTCGGCTACGTCACCGGCCGCACGGCGGCCGACGCCCTGGCGTTCGTCGACGCGACGCTGGCGCGCTCCGGAGCGCGCCAGCCGAGCCGCGTCGCCGTGGTCGCCGGCGGTGTCGACACGTCGACGACCACGCGGCGGCCGCTGGTGTTCCGCCGCCATCGGATCGATGCGCGGCAGGTCTACTGCAGCGGTGGTCACGGTGCCGACGCGGGGCACGACCGCGAGCTTCTCGCCACCGAGCTGCCGGCGCTCGCCGGGGTCGATGCGCTGACCTTCGTCGGCCACGGCCTGCCGCGGGAGGTCGCCGGTGGGCCGGACTGGCGTGACCTCGTCGGCCGGCGTCTCGACGGAGCCATCGTCCTCAATGTCGCCTGCTACACCGGGGTGACGAGCGCGTATTGGGAGGACGACCCGCGCGCCGGGCTGCGGCGGCGGGCGACGGTGCCCCCCGCCGAGAGCTTCTGCCTCGAGCTGCTGCGGTGCGGCGTCGCCGGCTATACCGCCTACCTGTGTCCGCGCCCCGCGGGTCCCGAGCTCGACACCGACCTCGCGGCATTGCTGGTCGGCGGGGCGACTCTCGGCGATGCGCGGCGTCGCGACTACGACAAGACCGTGCTGGGCTTCCTCGGCTACGGCCGGCGGCGGTTGGAGCTCGCGCCGCTCACGGATTCCTCCACGCTCCAGGCGTCGCGCGACGCCGTGTTCGACATCATGCTCGAGGGTGCGACCGGTGGCGTGCTGTTCGGCGATCCTGCATTGCAGCCGTTCGTCCCGCGGCCCGACGAGGCGCCCGTCCGCATCACGGTGACGCCCGACGAAGGCGGTCTGCGTGTGGCTGCCGATTGCCCGCAGCACCTCGTGTTCCTGCATTGCTCGGACCCGACTGCACGATTCGGCAATGAAATGGCCATGCGGGTGTACGCGCGCGTGCCGCTCGGCGCCGCCCTCGTGCGTGACGTGTCCGTCGACCATTGCCGGATGGGCCGCGCGGAGTTGCCGACGCGGGTCGTATGGGCGGTCGAGGACGACTGCGACGAACGCGGTGCGCCGGCGCGCTACCTGCAGCTGAAGATCATGTTCCCGCGCGAGCTCCGCGCGATCGGGCCACTCGCGGCCGAGGTGCTCGTCGCGACGACCGCCGATCCGGAGCTGGCGCGCACGTGCGGCGGTCACGTCGTGCGGATCCCGCAGGCGTCCAGCGATCTGCGTGCGCGCGAACCGGAGCCGTTCATGCTCGAGCTGGCCGCCGAACGCGGTGTGCCGGAGGCCGCGCTGCGGGCCGCGCTCGACGCCTCCGCGGCGCTGCTCGGCGTCGATGGCGTGCCGGCTGACGCCATGGCGCGCTTCCGCGCGCTCGGTAACGATGGCTTCCGCGCCGCGTGCGTGCTGCTCGAGGCCGGGCACTCCCACTACCGGAGCGACGAGCTTCTCGCCGCGACGTGGCAGCCCGGCGACGAGCGGCTGCTGATCGAGCTCGCGCAGGGTGAGCCGCTGCCGAACTTCGCGAGCTGGTCGGTGCTGCGCGGGCTGGCGGTCGCCGATACCGACGAGGTGCGCGAGCTGCTGCTCGGCAAGTTGGATTCGGACGACGCTGGTTTGTTCATGTCGGCCGCCGAGGGACTCGCGCGCCTCGGCGAGCGGCGTGCGGTCGGCCCGCTGGCGGCGCGGCTGCTGCAGTTCCGCCCCGACCACGCAGGGGTCGAGACCTACCTGGTCACCGCGCTCGGCCGGCTCGGTGGCGAGGCGGCGCGGTCCGCGCTCGGTCGCTACGCCGGCGACGAGCGCGCCCGCGCGTCGGCCGCCGCGCGGCGGGCGCTCGACGGCATGCGGTGAGGACGTCGACCGTGCGCACCGCCCGGCTGCTTTCCGTGTCCGTCACGCTCGCCGTGGTCGGCCTCGGGTCGCCCGCGTGCTCGGGCGACGAACCGTCGCCCGACGCGACGCCGACGGCGCGGGGGTCCATCGTCGAGGCGACGGAGTCGGTCGAGCCGCTTCCGGACCTCGCCGAGATCGGCCGCATGCTGGTCGCCAGCGACGACCCGTACCTCGGCCGCGCGCAGGTTCCGCGGCTGCAGGCCCAGCGCCGCCTGCTCGATCCGAACGACCTGCGCACGCCGATCCTCCGGGTCGACCTCGATCTGCGGCTGTTCGAGCACGCGCTGCGGCTCGGCGAGGTCGACGAGGCCCTCGCCGACATGGACGTCGTGATGCGCGAGGCGGCCGCCGTGCCCGGGCTCCTGCGGCGCGAGCCGGAGCTGTACGAATGGCAGGGCATCGGCTGGCTGCGCAAGGCCGAGGTGGTGAACTGCATCGGCCGCCACGCGCCGGCGTGCTGCGTGTTCCCGTTCGCCGGTGACGGCCTGCACGCGGAGCGCGAGCCCGCGCGGCGCGCGGTCGCCGCGTTCCTCCGCTACCTCGAGCTGGTGCCCGACGACCTCGGCGTGCAATGGCTCGCGCACGTCGCCGCGAGCGCCTGCGCCGAGCCGGAGCTCGTGCCGGAGCGATTCCGCGTGCCGCCACCGCCGGCAGGGACCGACGCGGCGCACGTTGTGCCGCGCTTCGTCGATCGCGCCCCGGCGCTCGGCGTCGACGCGTTCGACCTGTGTGGTGGCGCCATCGTCACCGACGTCGACGGTGACGGCTTCCTCGACCTGATCTCCTCGACGTTCGATGCGACCGCGCCGATGAAGCTGTTCCGCAACCACGGCGACGGCACGTTCGAGGATCGTTCGGCCGCGTCCGGTCTCGCGCGCCAGCTCGGCGGCCTCAATTGCATCGCGGCCGACTACGACAACGACGGCGACCAGGACGTGCTGGTGCTGCGCGGTGCATGGCAGATGGACCGCGGCCGGATCCGCAACTCGCTGCTCCGGAACGACGGCCACGGGCACTTCGAGGACGTCACGTTCGCGGCCGGCCTGGCGACGCCCGCACGGCCGACGCAGACCGCCGTGTGGGCGGACTTCGACGGCGACGGCGACCTCGATCTGTACGTCGGCAACGAGTCGCGGCGCGAGATCGGCCCCCAGCCGGAGCGCGGGGACTATCCGTCGCAGCTGTTCCGCAACGACGGCGACGGGACGTTCACCGACGTCGCGGCGCGCGCCGGCGTGACCAACGATCGCTACTGCAAGGGCGTGACGGTCGGCGACTACGACGACGACGGCGATCTCGACCTGTACGTGTCGAACGTCGGTGCCAATCGTCTGTACCGCAACGACGGCGAGCTGCGCTTCACCGACGTCGCCGGCGAGCTCGGCGTCGCCGAGCCGACCGGCCGCAGCTTCGCGTGCTGGTTCTTCGACTACGACAACGACGGCCGGCTCGACCTGTTCGTCGCGTCGTACGCGGCGACGCTCGCCGAGGTCGCCGGCGACCTGATGCGGCAGGCGGGCCGGCAGGTGGCGACCGGCGGTGGCGTGCCGCGCCTCTACCGGAATGTCGGTGGCCGGTTCGTCGACGTCGCTCGCGAGGTGGGTCTCGACCGCGTCTGTCTGCCGATGGGCGCCGGCTTCGCCGACGTCGATGGCGACGGCTGGCTCGACATCTACCTCGCGACCGGCGAGCCGTCGTTCGGGATGATCGCGCCGAACCTGCTGTTCCGGAACGACGCGGGACGCCGCTTCGTCGACGTCACGACCGCCTCCGGCCTCGGCCACCTGCAGAAGGGCCACGGCGTCGCGTTCGCCGATGTCGACCACGACGGGGACGTCGACCTCTTCCACCAGCTCGGTGGCTTCTATCCGGGCGACGCCTACTTCAACGCGCTGTTCGAGAACCTCGGTCCCGCCGAGCCGGTCGCCGCACGGCGCTTCGTGGAGCTCGAGCTCGAGGGCCGCGTCTCGAACCGCGCCGCGGTCGGCGCGCGGGTGCGGGTCGACGTCGACACGCCGGCTGGTCCGCGCTCGATCCACCGCGCGGTCGGCTCGGTCAGCAGCTTCGGCGGTGCGCCGCTGGCGCGGCTCGACATCGGGCTCGGCGACGCCACGCGCATCGCGCGGATCGCCGTGCGGTGGCCGGCGGGTGGCATGCAGGAGGTCACCGGCGCGCCGCTCGACGCGCACCTGCGGATCGTCGAGGGCGTCGATGGTGCGGAGCCGCTCGAGCGACCGCGCCTGCAGCTCGGTCAGCCGCCGATCCAGTCGCGCAGCAGGAAGTAGATCTCCGGCACGATCTCGCGCATCGCGTACCAGACCACCAGGATGCCGACGATCATCATCGTCGGCTGGTGGCGCACGCTCTCGAAGAAGCGACCGGTCTGCCGTGGCAGCAGGCCCTCGACGACGCCCGCGCCGTCGAGCGGGGGCCACGGGAACAGGTTGAACACGCCGAGGATGCCATTGAGGAACGCGAACACGCTGAGGATGCGGCCCGCGGCGTGCACGTAGTCGTTGCCGTCGGATGCGCGCACGAAGCTCAGGTGGTCGACGACCGACATGCGCACGAGGTCGGCATCACGCATCCACATCAGCGCCAGCACCGCGATGCCGGCGAGCAGGAAGTTGGACAGCGGTCCTGCCGCCGACATCAGTGCTGCGCGGCGCGGGTGGCGCGCGGCCCAGTGCGGGTCGATCGGTGCGTGCGCGAATCCCATGCACATGCTGCCGCCGCTGCCGAAGATCACGATCAGCGGCAGGATCAGCATGCCGAACGGCTCGCGACGCATGTGCGGGATCGGATTCAGCGTGACCTGCCCACCCAGATAGGCGGTGCGGTCGCCACCGAGCATCGCGACCAGCGCGTGCGCGGCCTCGTGGACGGTCAGGCTGACGACGAGAACCGTGAACAGCAGGATGCCGTCGACGACCTCCGGACTCACGTCTCGGCCTCCGTCTCGTCGGCCTCCTCGGTCTCGGTGCCGAGCGCCGCGAGATCCTCGACGACCTTGTTCACGCGCAGCGTCGTGCTCTGCAGCTTCTCACGGCAGAAGCGGATCAGCACGGCCGCGCGCTCGACCTTCTCGCCGAGCTCGTCGACGTCGGCGGTGCCGCTCTCGATCTCGTCGAGGATCGCGTCGAGCTCCGCGGCGGCTTCGGCGTAGGTCAGATCGGTCTTCTTCTTGACGGCCATCGGCGGATCTCAGCTCTCTTCGGTGCGGGGGCGGACGGCGTCGACCGTCACGTCGGCGTCGGCGTCGCGGGTCTGCACGCGCAGCTTCGCGCCGCTGCGCAGGCCGCGCGCGCCGGGCACGATCCGGCCGCTCGCCGGGTCGCGCAGCAAGGCGTAGCCGCGCTCGAGCACGCGGCGTGGATCGAGCAGCCGCTGGCGCGTCTCCGCGCGCTCCAGCTGCGCGTGGGCGCGCTCGAGGCGCAACCGGCTGCGCGCGGCGAGCAGCTCGGTCGCGCGCACGAGCGTCCGCTCGGCGTCGCGCGTGCGGGTCTCGACCGCGAGCCGCGTGCGGCGGACTGCGACCGCCAGCTCCTGCTCGCGCTGGCGCAGCAGTGCGCGGACGGCGCGGGCGGCGCGCGGCCCGGCCGCGCCCAGGAGCTGCGCCTCGGCGACGATGCGCGCCTGCACGCCGCGCGCGACGCGGTGTGCGCTACCCGTGAGCCGTTCGCGGGCGAGCTCGATCTGTCCGCGCGCGGCCTCGCGCAGCCGGATCGCCGCATGGCGCAGGTCCTCGCGGCACTCGAGCCACGCGTCGACGAGCGCGGCGGCGGCGGCGGTCGGCGTCTTCAGCGAGGTCGTGATCTCGTCGAGCACCGAGCGGTCGCGCTCGTGGCCGATGCCGCACAGGATCTTCACCGGATGGCGGGCCACCGCGGTCGCGACCTCGAGGTCGTCGAACCACGCCAGGTCGGTGCGCGAGCCGCCACCGCGCACGATGCACAGGACGTCGAAGTCCGCGGCGCGCGCGGCGAACCAGGCGAGGCCGGCGAGCATCGTCGGGCGGAGCTGCTCGCCCTGCACGCGGACCGGGTGCAGCGCGACGTCGAAGCCGATTCCCGAGGACTGCAGCTCGCGCAGGAAGTCGTTCCACGCGTCGGAGTCGGGGCTCGTCAGCACGCCGATGCGCAGCGCCGGTCGCGGCAGCGGCAGCTCGCGATTGCGCGTCAGGAGGCCGAGCTCGCCGAGCTTCAGCAGGATCTGCTCGCGGCTCAGCGCGAGCTTGCCGAGCGTGAACTCCGGGCGGACGTCCTCGAGGATCAGCTGGTAGCGCCCGGTCGCCGGATACAGGTCGACGCGCGCCTCGACGAGGATCTCGATGCCGTCCTGCAGCGTCAGCCCGTGTCGGGAGAGCCGCGCGAGCACGCGCTCCTTGGTGCGCTCGAACATCGCGACGACGACGGTCGCCGCGACCTTGTCGCCGAGCGCGGCCTTCTCCGCCAGCGAGAAGAACACGTGCCTGCGGTCCTGGTTCTTGTCGTACTCGACGACCTCACCGATCACCTGCACGGTGCCGGGGAACGCGTCGCGCAGCGCCTGCCGCACGCGCTCGTTGAGCTGCGACACGCTGAGCGCCGCATCACCGCCGCGGTCGGCTCCGGCGACCGGTTCCGCGGTCCCCGCCCGGGCCGGATCCTCCGGCGGCGCCTGGTCCACCTTCGGCGGCTTCGCCGCGATCGCGGTGGTCCCCGCGAGGACGCTGAACACGTCCGACGAGACGGTGAAGCCGTGCTTCATGAAGGCTTCGATCGTCAGCTCGGCGTGCTTCGCGGGGACGCGCCAGCACTTCTGGTTCTTGTCCCAGCGGCGGTCGGGCAGCGCCTTGACCTCGTCGACCAGGAACTGGTCGTACGGGAACCGGATCACCAGGTGGCGCCCGTCGCGGTCCAGCTCGATGGTTCCGGTCATGGGGAGCGCGGATCGTAGCGACGCGCGCGCGCGGATTCGATTCGGCCGGGAGCCTGGCCCGCTGCCGCGAGCAGCTCCGGCAGCGCCGCGCGCACGGCGGCGCGCACCGCGTCGATTGCGAGCGGACGGCCGAGCTCGGTCTGCAGGTCGCTCATCGCGTCGGGCGACAGACCGCAAGGGCGGATGCGCTGCCACGGCTCCGGGCCGGACGACACGTTGATCGAGATGCCGTGCATGCTGACCCAGTGGCGGATCGCCACGCCGATCGATGCGACCTTCTTCGCGCCGACGAACACGCCGGTGCCGTCCACGGACGGCGTCGCCGTGAGCCCGAACTGGGCGCACACCGCGACGCCGAACGCCTCGAGCGCCGTGAGCCACGCACGCACGTCGCGCCGGAGCAGCGGCACGACCGGGTAGACGACGAGCTGACCGGGGCCGTGCCACGTGATGCGCCCGCCGCGCTCGACGGGGATCGCGAACGCCGGGCGCTCGGCGTCGGCGATCGCGCGGCCCGCGGTGTAGACCCCCTCGTGCTCGACGAGCAGGACCTTGCCCGGCGTCGCACCGCGCCGGATGCTCTCGACCAGCTCGCGCATCGCCGCGTGCGTCGCGGCGAAGCCCGCGCGACCGAGATCCTCGATCGCGACGCCGGCCTCGCGCTCACCGCCGTTCATCCGTCGCGCTCCATGCTGTCCGTCCTGCTCAGCGCGCTGCTCCAGTCGATCGAGCCCCAGCCGTCCGTCGTCGAGGTCGGCGCACCGACGCGCATCGTCGTCACCGCGCGCGACGGTCGCGTGCTCGCCGGGATCCCGGTCGTCGCGCGCGCTCCCGACGGTGCGGTCCTCCAACTCGGTGCGACCGACGCCGAGGGCGTCGTGCGGCTCACTCCCGCGGTCGTCGGCACCCATACGGTCGTCGCGACGCTCGAGCGCGAGCCGGGGCGCGGTGCCCTGACGCTGCGCGCAGCGCTGGACGCCGTCCCGGAACGGCGCCGCCCGCTGTGGTTCGGGCTCGGAACGCTACTCGCCGTCGCCGCGGGATGGCGGGCGTTCCGGCGCGGTCCGGAGACGGGTCGGGCGCGCTGATCCGAGCGGGGGCCGGATGACGGACGGCCGCCGGCGCCCAGCGGGTCGGATGCGGGCTCACGCGCGCGCCGACGCGAGCACGCGGTCGACCTGCTCCTTGACCGCCCGGAGGTCGCGCCCGCCGGTGAAGCGATCGACCTCCTTGCCGCTGTGGAAGAACACGCAGGTCGGGATGCCGCGCACGCCGTAACGGGCCGCGAGCTCGGGCGACTCGTCGATGTCGACCTTGTAGACATCGAGGCGGCCGTCGTAGTCCCGCGCGACCGCTTCGATCGTCGGTGCGAGCTGCTTGCAGGGCCCGCACCACGTCGCGGAGAAGTCGACCAGCACCGGATGCGGCGCGTCGGTGATCGCGTCGTCGAAGAGGTTCTCGTTCAGGTCTCGGACGTTCGACATCGGCTCGGCTCCGTGCCGGTCGAGGGGGACCGGCGTTCGAGGGCCGCACATTGTGGGTTTCGCGGCCGCGATCTCAAGAGGTAGGGCAGAGAGCGCCGGGCACGGCCCGGGCTTTGGGCGGCAGGAGCCGCGTTGGCAACGGGTTGCGATGATCGGTGCGGGCGGCGGTGCGGGCCTCGCCGCGGCTGCGTCAGCGGGGCGCGTTCAGCGCTGCGAGCAGCTCGGCGAGCGGGACGCCGTTGTCTTCCGCGACCTGTGCGATGGTGTCGTCGGGCTCGAAGCCGCACAGCGAGCAGCCGCCGATGTGGAAGCGCATCAGCTTGACCGCGAGGTCGGGGTCGCGGCGCATCGCTTCGGCCATCGGGGTGTCGCCGGTCAGCGGGGTCTGCGGTTCGGAGGTGGAGGGCTGCATGGCGGATCTCGCTTCGGTTCGATTGTTCGGCGGGGACGTTGCTCGGCGGGGACGTTGCTCGGCGGGGACGTCGTCGCGCGTCATGCGCTCTGCAGGCGCCCGAGCATCGCCTGCGCGGCGCTGCGGAACGCCGCTGCGATCGGGCTGTCGGGTTGGGCGACCACGATCGGCTGACCGGTATCACCGCCGGTGCGGACCTCGATGCCGATCGGGATCTGGCCGAGCAGCGGCACGCCGAACTCGCGCTCGATGCGCGCGCCGCCGCCGCTGCCGAAGATCTCGTAGCGATCGTCGCTGCCGGGCGGCTGGAACCACGACATGTTCTCGACGACGCCGAGCACCGGCGTGCCGATCTTCTCGAACATGCGGATCGCCTTCCGCACGTCGAGCACCGCGACGTCCTGAGGCGTCGTCACGACCACCGCGCCGCTGAGCTGGGTGTTCTGTGTCAGCGTGAGCTGCACGTCACCGGTGCCCGGCGGCAGGTCGACGAACAGGTAGTCGAGGTCGTGCCAGTCGACCTGGAACATGAACTGCGTCACCGCCTTGTTGAGCATCGGCCCGCGCCAGACCATGGGCTGGTCCTCGCCCACCAGCAGCCCCATGCTCATCAGCTGCAGGCCGTGCGCGACGAGCGGGAAGATCCTGTCGGAGGTGCCCTCCGGCTGGCCCTTCGCGCCGAGCATCAGCGGGATGTTCGGGCCGTAGATATCGCCGTCGAGGATGCCGACGTGCGCGCCGGCCGCGGCGACCGCGCAGGCCAGGTTGACGCACACTGTCGACTTGCCGACGCCACCCTTGCCGGACGACACCGCGATCACATGGCGCACGCCGGGGATCGGCCGCCGCTCCGGCAACTGGCCGGCCTTCTCGGGGGGCGCGTTGACGAGCCGCGCGTTCACCCGCCCGACGCCGGGCACTCCCATCACCGCGCGCTCGGCGGCGGCGTGGGTCTCGCGCGCCGCGTCGGTGCCGGTGCGCTGCAGCGCGAGCAGGAAGTGCACCGCGTCGCCCTCGATCCGCAGCTCGCGGATCGCACCGGCCTGGACGAGATCCCGGCCGCGGTCCGGATCCCGGATCGAGGCGAGAGCGGTGAGGATGGCTTCGCGGGAGACGTCGGTCATGGTGCTCACGGGTGCGGCGGCGGGAAGAAGCGGGCGGGCGGCCACGTCGGACGGAGCCGCCGCGCCGCGCGCCCGGCATCGCGCCGGACGGGTTAGTATGCCGGAGCTGGCGTCCGGCACAGCTCCGATCGTGCACCGGAGGTCCGGCGCACCGTTCCCACCGACGCCACGGCACTCCGCCGCGACCACGACCCCCCGCCACCCTCGAGCCCGTCGCACCATGGCACGCCTGCCCACCTCCGTCCTCGCCATCCTGCTGCCGCTCGGCGCGCTCGCCGCGCAGGAGGAGAAAGACCCCGAAGTCATCAAGCGCGAGCAGCTCGAGCAGGCCGGCGAGTTCGTCGACGAGGGCGGCGACGCGGCCCGCGTCGACGGCGCGACCAAGCCGCCCGAGTCGGTCAACGCCGAGCGGGGCGGCCTCGACCGCATGGCGACCCCGATCGCCAGCTTCCGGCCGCGGCGCATCCCGGCTGGCGGGCTCGGCGAGATGGTCGTCGTGCTGTCGATGCAGGGCGACAGCGTGCTGACGCCGGCCGGCTGGTTCGACGTGCGGCTGCCGGAGCGCTCCGGCCCGGTGCTGTTCACCGGCCCCGCGGAGCAGTCACCGGCGGTCCCGGCCCACTACACCGAGGCGTTCGCCGGCCAGCTCGTGTGGGACAACACGATGACGTTGCGGATCCCGATCCGCGTCGCCGACGACACGCCGGACGGCCGCTACCCGGTCAGCTTCGCGCTCGGCGCCGAGGTGTTCGATGGCCGCTACGGCTCGAGCCGTGGCCGCTACGTCGCGTCCGTCACCGCTCAGCTGCAGGTCGGACCGCCGATCCCGACTCCCGAGCCGCGCGCCGCCAGCCAGGGTGGCGACGACGTCGGCCACCGGGAGACCTCGGTCGCGCGCGCCGGCACCGACCTCGAGCCCGACGACGCGCCCGGCGCGCCGGCCGTCGCTGGCGCGCGGATGTCGGCCGGCGGGCGTGGCGAGGACGCGGCGACTCCGAGCGGCGACGACGATGCCTTGCCGGTGCGCCCGGTCGACTCGGGCGTGCCGAACCTGGTGCTGATCGGCGGTGGCGCCGTGCTGGCGCTCGTGCTGGTCCTGCTGCTCGCCCGCAAGCGCTGAGCGCGCGCTGCCACCGCGGGCAGCGGCCTCGCGCGGACGTCACCGAGCCTGCGGCGGCGGTCCTGACCCGGCTTCTCGCGCGCCGACGACCCGCGCGCCCCCGCGACCGAGTGGCTCCGAGCGGTCCGGACCGGGTGAGTGCGCAGCGGTGGGCGTCCCCGGATCCCGGCACTTTGCCAAGGGGAAACCCTTGCAACGCCGTGCAGGACCGGTTCCGCTACGGCCCGACCGATAGAGCCTTGAACTGAGGCTATTTTCTCGGCGCGGGGCCGCGTGCGGCCTGCAACCGGTCGGCGTCGCGGTGCGTATAGACGCGCTCGACGCTGCTGGGCGGCGCCGGATGCCAGCCACGAGGACACCATGACGACGCCTGACCGACTCCCCCGGATCCAGAAGCTCGCGCTCGTCGACCTTCCGACGCTCGACTCGCTGCTCGACGTGCCGGTCGCGAGTTGGGAACGCAACCTGAAGAAGGTCGTCCGCGAGCTACGGCAGAAGGGGGCCCGTCTCGCGGTGCCCGCCTCGCTGCGCGACGGAGGCCAGCTCGAGTCGACCGAGATCGGCTGGACGACGCTGTTCGAGGCGCAGATCAAGAGCCTGCCCCGGATGGACCGCGCCGAGGAGTTCCGCATGGCCCGCCGCTACGAGTTCGCCAAGGCGCGCGTCGGCGACGCGTTGCAGCGCGCTGGCCATCGCCCCGAGCTCGTGGCCGAGCTGACGCTGCGACCCTACCGCGCGCTGCCGGAGCCCACGCGCCGCTCGACCGCCGCGGACCAGCAGCACCTGCGGCAGTGCATCGACGAGCTCGAGCGGCTGCGCAACGTCTACGTGGAGGGGGCCCTCTACCTGGTGCACGCTCCGGTGCGCCGCTACTCGGGGCTCGGAGTCGACGAGGTCGACCTGATCCAGGAAACTGCCGCCTCGTTGTTCCAGGCGATCGAGGGCTTCGACTGGCGGCGCGACGTGCGCTTCAAGACCTACGCCGTCTACTGGATCCAGCAGGCGATCCTCAAGACCCTGTACAACGCCTCGCGCACCGTGCGCATCCCGATCTGGGTGCAGAAGGCCTATCGCAAGATCAAGCGCGCGCAGGAAGAGGTGCAGCACGTCACCGGCACGGTGGCCGACCTCACGATCGTCGCCGGTCGGGTCGACATGCCGATCGATCGCGTCGAGGAGATCCTGGCCGTGCGTCGCTTCGCGGTCAGCCTGGACGCGGCCGTCGGGGGAGACGACGGGTTCTCGCTCGGTCAGACCCTGCACGACGACTCCGCCGATCCGATCCCCGAAGCGATCCGCGAGGGGGACCTCGGCAGCGAGCTGCGCGCGGTGCTCGCCGACCTGCCGGACCGCGAGCGAACGATCCTGGTGCGGCGCTTCGGGCTCGACGGCCAGGAGCCCGAGACGCTCGCCGAGATCGCGAAGGACTTCGGCGTCACGGCGGAACGCGTCCGGCAGCTGCAGAAGGCTGCACTCGAGCGTCTGCAGAAGCCGCGTTCGATGCAGCGACTGAAGGCGTTCGCCTGAGCGCCGAGGCCGCCGTCCACGCCGTCCGACGAGCGCAGCGCGGCGCAGCTCAGTCGTCGCGCGTAAGACGTTGGGCCGGCTCGCCGGTCCACAGCCGACTGTAGACGTCCGGTCGGCGGTCCTTGGCGACCGGCAGGATGCGACGCATCGCTCGCACGCGGCGCAATTCGACGTCGGCGAGCACCGCCGCGCTCTGCCCGGCGCCCGCAGCCAACACCGTTCCCATCGGGTCGATGATGCGGCTGTCGCCCGGGAACACGAGCCGGTCCGCGTGGCGGCGCAGCGAAGGTTCGGCGCCGGTGCGGTTGCAACCGATCACGAACAGCTGGTTCTCGATCGCGCGAGCCCGCAGCAGCACCCGCCAGTGGTCCGCGCGAGCCTCGGGCCATTGTGCGGGCACGACGAGCAGGTCGCAGCCCTCGACGAAGAAGTGCCGCATCAGCTCGGGGAAGCGGATGTCGTAGCAGATCACGACGCCGATGCGTCCGAACCTGGTGTCGACGATGAGCGGCGTCGAGCCGGCCACATGATGGCGGTGCTCGAGATTGGGTGAGAACAGGTGGATCTTCGCGTAGGTGCCGAGCACCTCGCCGCGGTCGATGAGCTGAGCACGGTTCTCGATGCCGCCGGCCCCGGCGTGCGGCGCGCTGCCGACCGCGAGCAGATCGAGCTCCCGGGCCACGGTCTTGAGCCGCTCCTCGGCCTCCGCGGATCGCTGCAGCAAGGCGTCCGAGTAGGTCTCGAGGAACGACGTGGTCCACATCTCCGGGAGCACGACGAGGTGCGCACCGGCGGCCGCCGCCTCGCGGATCCGCGACTCGGCGCGCCGTTCGTTGCGGTCCACGTCCCCGCGTTCGACGTCGAACTGGATGCAGGCAGCGCGGACCTGCTCGTCGTGTTGCGCTCCGTCCGCCATCGTTCGCTGCGCGGGTGTGACCAGGGGAACGTCGGTGCGCCAGCGACCGTGGCCGGTACACCTCCGCGCGCGATTATGCCCGACCCGCGCCGCGCGATCCTCCCCTCCGGACCCCGTGCGCTCCGGGGCCGTGCGTCGAGCCGCAGTGGTCTCGAGCGGTCAGCCCTTGAACAGGATGTCCTGGGCGCGGCTCGGGGCGGGCTTGCGCTTCTTCGGCGTGGCACCGGCGCGCGTGTCGTCGATCAGCTGGTCGCTCGGCTTGAACAGGATCGTCTCCTTGTCCGCGACCTCGATGCTCTCGCCGCTGAGGGGGTGCTTGTAGGCACGGCCCTTCCGGATGCGGCGCTCGAAGGTGCCGAAGCCCTTGATCGCGACCCGACCCTGCTCGCGCAGGAGGTCCCGGACCGAGTCCAGGACCGCGTCCAGGATCCGCGCTGCCGCGCGCCGGGGCACCGTGAGCTCGTCCGCGACGCGCTTCGACAGGATACCCTTGTTCGCCTGGCGACCGAACAGGCCGCCATCGTGATCGTCGTCGCCGTGTCCGTTGTCGGCCGTGTGCTGGTCCTCGCGGACGCCCTGGGTGTCTTCGTACATCGTTGTTCAGCCTCGTGCTGCCCTGGCCCGTGACGTGAGAGGTGCCCCGTCGGGCCGCACCAGGGTTCGCTCCGCCGTGTCCGCGATGATCAGCCGACTTCGCTCGGAGTGGACTCCAGATACCTCTCGAGCCCGCTCGCGAGCTTTGCGAGGTATTTGGATGCGACGCTGTCTGGGAACGCCTCGCGGAACGGAGCGCGCTTCAGCACGGCTCCCTCCACACTGGAGTCTTCCGGCAGCAGACCCAGCCACTTGAGCTGGCAGTTCAGGAATCGTCCCGTGCAGCCGTCGAGCTTCGCGAACACCTGCTCGGCTTCCTCCGGGGAGCGCACGCGGTTCACGATCAGGTGGAACGTGCGATCGAAGCCGGATTGCACGAGCACCTTCACGATGCCGTATGCGTCCGCTATGGCAGCGAAGTTGCTCGTCGTGACCAGCAGCACGTGATCTGCGATCGACACGAAGTCGGTGACGGCGTCGGATATGCCGGCACCGGTGTCGAGGAGGATCACATCGCAATGCGGGCGGAGCTGCTCGATCGCGTCGAGCACCTGATTGCGGCCGTCCTCGTCGAGATCCGCGAGCTCCTTCACGCCACTGCCGCCCGAGATCATCTTCACGCCCGCGGGCCCGTCGACGACCACCTCGATCAGCGAGGCCTTCCCCGACAGGTAGTCCGACAGCGTGCGCCGGATCGCGACACCGCTCAGGATGTGCGCGTTCGCGAGTCCGAGGTCGACGTCGACGACGATCGTGCGGTGACCGCGGCGGGCGAACTCGACCGCGAGATTGACCGTCACCGAGGTCTTGCCGACACCGCCCTTGCCCGAGGTCACCGTGAAGATCGGCGCGCGCCCGGGTGTCGGGACGCGGCGTGGTTCCGATGAACCGGGATCACCGAGGATCGCCCCGAGTTCGTCCACGACGTTCTCGGGGAGCAAGTCGATCGCCTTCGGGTCGAATCCCGGCAGTTGGTTGCGATGACGGAGCAGAAGGTCCTGGATCATGCCGGGGTCGATCCCGAGCCGTGCTGCCGCCTGCGCGCGGGTGAGTCGATGCATCGCCGTCGCTGCCTGGTCTGAAGCCTGATAGCCCGCACGCTCGATCGGCACGGCGGCCGGTCAACCTTTTGGTCGCGTCCCGGCGGAACCGCCGAAACGTCCCGACCCGGGAGATTCCGCTTCCATCGCGGTGACGAACTGCTAGACTCCCGGCCCCCAAGTGCGGGGATGTAGCTCAGTTGGTAGAGCACAGCGTTCGCAATGCTGGGGTCAGGGGTTCGACTCCCCTCATCTCCACTTCGCGGTAGAGCGCGAGGCCCCTCCCGGGGCCTCGCGCTCCCGCGACCCGCACCCGCCGCGCACCCGAGCTGGCGTGCCGGCTGCCGTGCCCTGGCTGCCGTGCCCTGGCTGCCGTGCCCTGGCTGCCGTGCCCTGGCTGCCGTGCCCTGGCTGCCGTGCCCTGGCTGCCGTGCCCTGGCTGCCGTGCCCTGGCTGGCGTGCCCTGGCTGAATGGGCGGGTCGCCCTGCCCGCCGTGGCCCGGCCGGCGCGCCAGCGCGGGGCGGCCAGACGCCCGACGGGGCGGCCGCGGGAGTCGCTGCGCCGCCGCGGGCTCCCGTCCGGAGGTCCCGGTAGCAACGCGGCCCGGGCTCCGCGGGAGGCCACCGAACCGGCCCGGATCGAGGCTGCGCGCAGTTTTTCCATCCCTTGATCGCGATGCCTCGATACACTGCGCGGCCCGATGACCGTCGACTCCGTCCAGCGCGTCATGAGGACGCTCGGCGACCCCACGCGCCTGCGCATCCTCGCGCTCCTCGAGCGCGAGGAGCTCGCGGTGCAGGACCTCGTGCGGCTCCTGGGCAGCGCGCAGTCGACCGTGTCGCGCCACCTCGCGCTGCTGAAGGACGCGGACCTGCTCCGCGAGCGCCGCGACGGCACGTTCTGCTACACGCGGTTCGTGCCGCCCACCGAGGGGCCCTGGGCCGATGCGTGGGCGCTCGTCCGCCACGCGCTCCGGGACGACCCGCAGGTGGCGGCGGACGCCGACGCTCTCGAGGCGATCCTCCGCGCCCGCACGCTCGGTCGGCGGGAGTTCTTCGACGCGCTCGGGCCGGAGTGGGATCGACTGCGGCAGGTGTTCCAGGACGACCTGCAGCGCGCGCGCGCCATCAGCCGGCTCATCCCCCGCGGGCTGCGCGTCGCCGACATCGGCACCGGCACCGGCATCCTCGCGCTGGAGCTGGCCCGCCTCGGCGTCCAGGTCGTCGCGGTCGACCAGTCGGAGACGATGCTCGCCGCCGCCGGCCAGAAGCTGGCCGCGGCCGGCGTGCTCGAGCACGTCGACCTGCGCCATGGCAGCGCCGTGGACCTGCCGATCGAGTCCGACTCGGTCGACGCGGTGCTCGGCCACATGGTGCTGCACTACGTCGCGTCGCCGCTCGCCGCGATCCGCGAGATGGCGCGCGTGCTGCGGCCGCGCGGCCGCGTCGTGATCGTCGACTTCGCGAGCGACGACGAGCGTCCCCAGCCGGACCGGGAGTGGATGCGGAAAGACCTCGGCGTCCTCTGGCAGGGCTTCTCGCCCAACCGCATCCGGGACTGGCTGCACGACGCGGGACTGACCGCGATCGAAGTCGAACTCCATGAGCCCGTCGCCGCCGACCGCGACCTGCCGGCGACGTTCATTGCGTCCGCAGACCGGACCGATAGGAACCGAGAATGACGTCCACCACCGAGCTGCCCCACACGTCGACCTGCGGTCGCCGCGCTCGGCTCGAGAGCCTGCTCGCGCGCCGCATCCTGATCCTCGACGGTGCGATGGGCACGATGCTGCAGCGCCACCGGCTGACGGAGGCCGACTTCCGTGGTGAGCGGTTCGCCGGCCACCCGCGCGACCTGCAGGGCAACAACGACCTGCTGTCGTTGACGCGCCCCGATCTCGTCGAGGCCGTGCACGACGCGTACCTGGAGGCCGGTGCCGACATCGTCGAGACCAACACGTTCAACGCCACGTCGATCTCGCAGGCGGACTACGACACGCAGCGTCTCGTACGGGAGCTGAACCTCGCCGCGGCCCGCCTCGCACGGAGCGCCGCCGATCGCTGGACGGCGCGGACGCCCGACCAGCCCCGCTTCGTCGCCGGAGCCGTGGGGCCGACCAACCGCACGCTGTCGATCTCGCCCGACGTGAACGACCCCGCCTACCGTGCGGCGACGTTCGACGAGCTCTACGCGGCCTACCGCGAGCAGATCGCGGCGTTGATCGAAGGCGGTGTCGACCTGGTGATGGTCGAGACGATCTTCGACACGCTGAACGGCAAGGCCGCGGTCCTCGCCTATCAGGACGCGGTCGAGGCGGCGGGTGGCGTCGACGTGCCGTTGATGATCTCGGTCACCATCACCGATCGCAGCGGTCGCACCCTGTCCGGCCAGACCATCGAGGCGTTCTGGGCCTCGATCGCACACTCGGGCGCGCTGTCGGTCGGGATCAACTGCGCGCTCGGGGCAGCCGAGATGCGCCCGTACATGGAGGCGCTCGCGAACACCGCGACGACGTTCACGAGCTGCTATCCGAACGCCGGCCTGCCCAACGCGATGGGGGAGTACGACGAACCGGCGGCGCGCACCGCGGCCCTGCTGAGGGACTTCGCCGAGGCCGGGTTCGTCAACCTGCTCGGTGGCTGTTGTGGCACGACGCCCGAGCACATCGCCGCGATCGCCACCGCGGTGCGTGACGTCACGCCGCGCGAGCGGCCGCGCGCGCAGCGGGACTTCGCGGTGTTCAGCGGTCTCGAGCCGCTCGTCGTGCGCCCCGAGACGAACTTCCTGATGGTCGGTGAGCGCACCAACGTCACCGGCAGCCGCAAGTTCGCCAAGTTGATCCTCGGCAACGACTATCACGCGGCGGTCGAGGTCGCGATCGAGCAGGTGCGCGGCGGTGCGAACGTCCTCGACGTCAACATGGACGAGGGCATGCTCGACTCCGAGCGTGCAATGACGACGTTCCTGAACCTGATCGCGACGGAGCCCGAGATCGCCCGGATCCCGATCATGATCGACTCGTCGAAGTGGTCGGTCATCCAGGCGGGGCTCAAGTGCGTGCAGGGCAAGTGCATCGTCAACTCGATCAGCTTGAAGGAGGGCGAGGCCGACTTCCTGGCGAAGGCGCGCTACGTCAAGCGATTCGGTGCGGGCGTCGTCGTGATGGCGTTCGACGAGCAGGGTCAGGCCGAGACGATCGAGCGCAAGGTCGGGATCTGCGAGCGCGCCTACCGGCTGCTGACCGAGCAGGTCGGCTTCGACCCGCACGACATCATCTTCGACCCCAACATCCTCGCGGTCGCGACCGGCATCGAGGAGCACGATCGGTTCGCGATCAACTACATCGAGGCGACGCGCATCATCAAGCAACGCTGCCCCGGGGCGAAGGTCTCGGGCGGGGTGTCCAACCTCTCGTTCTCGTTCCGCGGTAACGACGTCGTCCGCGAGGCGATGCACTCGGCGTTCCTCTACCACGCGATCCGCGCCGGCATGGACATGGGCATCGTCAATGCCGGCATGTTGCAGGTCTACGAGGACATCCCGCCGGAGCTGCTCGAACGGGTCGAGGACGTGCTGTTCTGCCGGCGCGCGGACGCGACCGAGCGTCTCGTGGCCTTCGCCGAGCAGGTCAAGGGCGAAGGCAAGAAGCGCGAGCTCGATCTGGGCTGGCGTGATGCGCCGGTCGAGAAGCGGCTGCAGCACGCGCTCGTGCACGGCATCGTCGACTTCATCGAGCGGGACACGGAGGAGGCGCGGCAGCGCTACGACCGCCCGCTACACGTGATCGAGGGGCCGTTGATGGACGGCATGAAGGTCGTCGGCGACCTGTTCGGTCAGGGCAAGATGTTCCTGCCGCAGGTCGTCAAGAGCGCGCGCGCGATGAAGAAGGCCGTCGCGGTCCTCACCCCGTACATGGAGGCCGAGCGGGCGGCGGCGGAGGCCGGCGGGCAGGCGATGGCGAAGTCGCACGGCAAGGTCGTGCTCGCGACCGTCAAGGGCGACGTGCACGACATCGGCAAGAACATCGTCGGCGTCGTGCTGGGCTGCAACAGCTACGAGGTGGTCGATCTCGGTGTGATGGTGCCGGCGGAGCGGATCCTCGACGTCGCCGTCGAGGAGAACGCGGACATGATCGGGCTCAGCGGCCTGATCACGCCATCGCTCGACGAGATGGTCCACGTCGCGCGCGAGATGCAGCGCCGCGGCATGGATCTGCCGCTGCTGATCGGTGGCGCCACCACGAGCAAGCAGCACACGGCGGTGAAGATCGCGCCGGCCTACCGGGAGCCGGTCGTGCACGTCAAGGACGCGTCGCGCGTCGTCAACGTGGTCGCCGATCTGCTCGACGACGAGCGCCGCGTGTCGTTCGACGCGAGCAATCGACAGCTCCAGGCGGGATTGCGCGAACTCCACGACCAGAAGGTGCAGCACCCGCTGCTCCCCTACTCGCGCGCCGTCGAGCGCCGGTGGACGTCCGCGTGGAGCGCGATCGACGTGCGGCGTCCGGTGTTCACCGGTCGCCGCGCGCTCGGCGAGATGCCGCTCGCCGAGCTGGTGCCGTTCATCGACTGGACGTTCTTCTTCGCGGCGTGGGAGCTGCGCGGCAAGTATCCCAAGATCTTCGACCACCCCGAGTACGGCCAGGCCGCGCGGGAGCTGTACGACACCGCGACCGCGATGCTCGGTTGGATCGAGCGCGAGCAGCTGTTGCGCGCTCGCGGCGTCTATGGCTTCTGGCCCGCCAACTCCGACGGCGACGACATCGTCGTATGGGCCGACGACGCACGGCGCGAGGAGCGGTGCCGGTTCCCGATGCTGCGTCAGCAGCGCACGACCGACGACGACAAGCCCACGCTCTCGCTCGCGGACTTCGTCGCGCCGGTCGACTCCGGCATCGCGGATCACATCGGAGCGTTCGCCTTGACCGCGGGCATCGGTGCCGACGACCTCGCCGCGCAGTTCGAGGACGATCACGACGACTACAGCGCCATCATGGTGAAGGCGCTCGCCGACCGCTGCGCGGAAGCCTTCGCGGAGATGCTGCACCAGCGCGTCAGGACCGAATGGGGCTTCCCGGATCCGGCCGGCATCACGGCGGACGAGCTCGCGAAGGGGGAGTTCCGCTCGATCCGGCCCGCGTTCGGCTACCCCGCGTGCCCGGACCACTCGGAGAAGCGCACGCTGTTCGAGCTGCTCGGGGCCGAGGAGATCGGCATCGGACTCACCGAGCACTTCGCGATGACACCACCGGCGAGCGTCAGCGGCATGTATCTGGCACACCCACAGGCTCGCTACTTCGGCGTCGGCAGGGTCGACCGCGACCAGGTCGCGCACTACGCGCGCCGGAAGCGGATGGACCTGCGCGAGGTGGAGCGCTGGCTGGGGCCGAACCTGGCCTACGATCCCGATTGACTGGCGCTGCTGGCGGCGTGGGAGTCGCCCGCGCCGCCGACGAACGTCATGCGCGTGCGGTCCTTGACGACGCCGGGGAAGCGCAGCACTCGATTGTGCATCGCGACATAGACGCCCGGTGGGCAGATCTGCACCGCCAGCAGGGCCTCGGTCATGTTCTGCAGCGCGTCGGTGTTGCGCAGCATGTAGGGACGCATCGCGCCGGTGAGCACGATCGGGACCCGCGGTGTCCCGAGCACCTCGCAGATGCGGTCACCGGTCCGCGACAGGCGGTCGGTGCCGTGCACGACGACCACACCGTCGTGCGCCGCGGCCATCGCACCGGCGGTCTCCGCGATCAGCGTGTGGTCGGCCTCGCTCATGTCGAGGCTGTCCTTGTTCATCAGCGGGACGCGCACGATCTCGACCCCCTCCAGGCGCAGCGAGACGAGCAGGATGTCGAGGTTGCTGACCTCGTTGTGGAGCACGCCTTCGAGCTCGCAGTAGGTTTTCTCGATCGTGCCTCCGGTCGAGATCAGGGCGATGCGGCGGGGGACCATGGCGAGGATCGGTGGGCCGCAGGACGAGACACGGTCGGGCGGCGCGTGTCCAGCGCGGCGCGCGCGTGGCGGTGGCACCGAGCGCAGCCACCACGGTCGTCCCGATGCGCGACGGTGCCGATTCCTCGCTCCCAGCGCGCTCGGGCGAAAGACCCGTCGTGAGGAGATTCATCGCGATCCGCGGGGGGGGCGGCGGAATTCCATAACCCGGTTCATGATTCCAACTAGTTGGCCCACTCGGGAGCCTCGCAGTTCCCGCCACCGTTCCGGTGGCCCGCTCCCGCTCGTCCGACCGACCTTCCGACCCCTTCGCCGACCGCCGCGCGGATCGTCTGGCCCCGATTCGCGCCGTGCGGCGCCCTCGGCGGCGGACCGGATCGTCCCCTTCGAGAGAGAGATCTCCTCATGAAGAACCCTGTCATTCTTCCCCTCGTCACGGTCCTCGCGATGGCCTCGGCCCTCGCGGCGCAGAACGACCGCGGCTTCATCTCCGTCTATCCGGACAGCCGGTTCGCCTCCGCGACCTACATCGACCGCGGCATCGGCAACCCCCCGTCGGTCGCCCCGGTCGAGTGCCTCAACGAGATGCCGCAGGGGCTCGTGTTCGGGGTCGGTGACAACGGGACTGCCTGCCAGATCGGGCAGATCACGTTCGTCATCCAGGACCAGCAGAACACGACGCAGGACACCGCCGCGATCATCATGCGGCCGCGCGACGCGCAGACGCTCGCCCCCAGCCGGACGCAGACGATCTTCCAGACCGCGCAGCTCGGCCTGCCGACCGGCGTCAACGGCGCGCGCGCGATGGGCCTCGTGACCACCTTCACGACGCCGATCACGGTGCCGTGCAACAGCTACTTCTACGGCCTCGCGCTGCCGTCGGCGCCGAACTGGCCGACCACCGACGGCGTCGCGCTGCAGGCCGCGGCCTACACGCTCGGCACGACCGGCGACAATCCGCGCGCCAACGCGCCGGAGCTCGGCTGGTCGTACGACGGCACGCAGGCGCCGGCGACCGACCCGCACGGCTGGTCGGTGGCGCTGCTGCCCGCGATGCCCACCGTCGCGGCCGGTGCGAACGACCCCAACAGCACGCGCACCGCGGCGACGACCGGCCACTCGAACACGACGTTCGGCGCCGGCGGCTTCTATCCCGACATCAGCGGGACCAACCGCTCCGACGGCATCGACGTGCGCATCTACGACGCCGGCGCGCCGGGCGGTCTGTGCGGCATCCTGTTCTCGTTCGGCGTCCAGACGATCCCGACGAGCATCTCGCTGCCGGGCGTGACGATCCGTGGCCGGCTCTACCTCGACCCCGCGCAGATGACGGTGTGGGGCGCCCGGCCGATCGCGGCGACCGCGCCCGAGGAGTCGATCACGCCGTTCCTGCCGCCGAGCTCGATCCCGTCGAGCGTGACGGGCAACAACGTCTACTTCCAGGCGCTGACGATCGACGGCAACGGCGCGATCGCGCTGTCGAATGCCGTCGGCATGAACCTGTGACCCGCTGCGCGCTCAGTGCGCGCGCCGCAGCGACGCGACCGCCAGCAGGTCGCGGCCGAGCGGATCCGCATCGAGCGCCTCGACGCGCTCGATCGCGTAGCCGAGGGCAGCGAGCTGCGCGACCTCGCGCAGCAGCGCACCGGTGCTCCGACCGACCGCGAGCACCTGCTCCGGCGTCAGCAGCCGTGCGACGCCGGCGGCCACCGCCGGCCCGCTCCCCGCGGCCGGCGGGTCGAGCAGCACGATGTCCGGCCGGGTCCGCTCGAGCTGCGGCAGCACCGCCTCGACGTCGCCGTCGCGGAACGTCGCGGTCGCGCCGCTCGCGTCTGCGGAGCGCCGCGCGGCTTCGAGCGCAGCCTCGTTCCAGTCGACCCCGGTGATCCGGCAGCCGCCGGTCGCCAGCGCGAGCGAGGTCACGCCGACGCCGCAGTAGAGGTCGACCGCGCGCGCTGCGCCGGGCAGCGCGAGCGCGCGGATCGCGGCGACCAGGCCGGTCGCGGCGAACGACGAGTCGGGCAGGAATGCCGTCGGGGCGACGACCAGCTCGACGCCGTCCGCGATGCGGTGGCGCTGCGTCGGCGCGCCGCGCAGTGGGACGTCGCGCCGGCCGAACAGCCGTTGTCCGCGGCCCTCGTGCACGTTCAGCAGGACCTGCCGGGCGCCCGCCTCGACCGCGCGGTCGACGATGCGCTGTGCGTGCGGCAGGCGGCCGGTGGTGGCGACGATGCACACCGCGACGTCGCTGTCGGCGGGGCCGAGCGCGCGCTGGGCGACGATCGCTCGGACGACTTCCAACTCGCGCCGCAGGGCCTCGTCGGCGGCCGCGAACGCGGCTGCGACGATCGCCGGATCGCTCGCCGGGCACGCCTCGATCGCCAGCGGGCGGCCGCCGGCGCCGAGCGGCGGCATGCCGAACCACGCGCGGCCGCGGTGGCGTACGGCGGTCAGCTCGATGCGGCAGCGCTGTCCGTACGCGTCCGGCGCCGCCCGCACCTGCAGATCGACGTCGGTATGGAACCGCCGCGCGAGGAGCTCACGGAGCCGCTCGGCCTTGTGCGCGGATGCCGCCGCCGGCTCGACGTGCTGCAGCCGGCAGCCGGCGCAGCTCCCGAAGTGCCGGCAACGCGGCTCGGCGCGCAGCGGGCTCCGCTCCAGCACGTCGACCAGCTCCGCGCGCGCGTGGTCGTCGCGCACGTCGGTCACGCGCGCCCGGATCCGTTCGCCGGGCAGCGCGCCGGGGACGAACACCGCCAGACCACCGGAGCGACACAGCGCGTCGGCGCCGTCGCCGAGCGATTCGACGACGAGGTCGAGCTCTCGACCGGGGTGCGGCGAAGGAGTCTGTCCGGGGCTCATCGACGAGAGTATGGCCCGGCGGGCTGCGCCGTCCGAGCGCGGCATCCGACGGCATCCGGGCCGCTGCGCGTCGCGAACCCCGCCGCATGCACGCAGCCTCGTCTTCTGCTTCGCCCGCCGTGTTCGTGCTGTTCGGGGCGTCCGGTGGGATCGGCGCCGCGACCGCGCGCGCACTCCGGGGCGCCGGCCAGCTGCCGGTCCTCGCCGGGCGCGACGCGGACCGGCTCCGCGCGCTCGGCGACGAGCTGGATTGTCCGGTGCGCGCGTGCGACGCGACGGATTGGGACGGGGCCGCGCAATGCCTTGCTGACGTGCACCAGGAGCACGGCCGGCTCGACGGCGTCGCGAACCTGATCGGCTCGCTGGTGCTGAAGCCCGCGCACCGCACGACCAGGGAGGAGCTCGACGAAGTGCTGCGCGTCAACCTCGGCTCCGCCTTCGCCGTGCTGCGCGCGGCCGCGACGACGATGCGCAGCGGGGGCTCCGTGGTGCTGATGTCCAGCGCGGCCGCCCGGCTCGGCCTGCCGAACCACGAGGCGATCGCGGCCGCGAAGGCCGGCGTGCAGGGGCTCGCGCTGGCCGCCGCGGCGAGCTACGCCTCGCGCGGGCTGCGCGTCAACTGCGTGGCGCCGGGTCTCGTCGACACGCCGCTCGCCGCACCGGTCGTCGCGGCCCCCGCCGCGCGCAAGGCGTCCGAGGCGATGCACCCGCTCGGCCGGCTCGGGCGTCCGGACCACGTCGCGGCGGCGATCGCCTGGCTGCTCGACCCCGCGCAGGACTGGGTCACCGGACAGGTGCTCGGCGTCGACGGCGGGCTCGCGACGGTCCGCGGCCGCGGCTGAGCGTCGGCGTTTTCCGCTGGAGCGCGCGGTGTCGCGCCGCGACGCTCCCGCCATGACCCGCGGTTGGCGGTTCGAGCTGCGCAGCGACCACGCCCCGTTCCTGCTGCGCACCGCAGTCGAGGGCCACGGCTGGTTCGATCTCGCACCGCACGTGTGGGACCGTGCGACGCAGACGCTCGACACGGTTCTCGATGCCGGTGGGAGCGGCGCCGACGTGCGCGTGCGGCCCGCGGCGGGCGACGGTGTGCGGGTCGTCGTGCGCGCGGTCGGGGACGCGGCGGGCGTCCGTGCGGAGCTGCGCGGCGCTCTGCGCCGGATGCTGCGCCTCGACGAGGACCTCGAGCCGTTCTGGCGCCTGTGCGACACCCGCGAGTCGCACCGCTGGGTGCGCGCGCGGGGCGTCGGTCGCCTGCTGCGCGGCCCGACGCTGTTCGAGGACCTGCTGAAGGTCCTGTTCACGACGAACTGCTCGTGGGGCCTGACGCGCACGATGTGCACGCGCGTCGTCGAGGTCTGCGGCGCGCCCGCGCCGTCGGGGCGCCGCGCGTTCCCGTCTGCCGCGGCCTGCGCCCGCTTGTCCGAGGCCGACTGGCGCGACCAGGTGCGGGCCGGCTACCGCGCGCCGCACGCGCGGTGGCTGGCCGACGCGTTCGCGTCCGGCGCGCTCCAGGCCGCCGGTTTCGAGGATCCCGACCTGCCGACCGACGAGCTGCGCAGGCGGCTGCTCGCGCTGCGCGGCTTCGGCCCGTACGCGGCAGGCCAGGTCCTGCGCCTGCTCGGCCACTACGACGACCTCGCGCTCGACTCGTGGTGTCGCGCCCGCGGTGCGCAGCTCGCCGGGCGGAGCAGGCCGCCCGCCGACGCGTGGTTCGAGCGGCGCTACCGCGGCTTCGGCCGCTACCGCGGGCTCGGGCTGTGGACCGAGCTGACCGCCGACTGGCACATGGACGCCCCGCGGTTCGACGCGCGCGCGCCGTAGCTGCGCGCTCACTGCAGGCCGGCGTGCCGCAGCAGCGCGGCGGTCGACGGCGCGCGGCCGCGGAACGACTCGAACACCTCCATCGGGTGGCGGCTCCCGCCGAGTGCGAGGACCGTGTCGCGGAAGCGCCGGCCGGTCGCCCGCACTGCCGGCTCGTCGTCGAGCCCGGCCTCCTCGAAGGCCGCGAAGGCATCCGCGCTCAGTACCTCGGCCCACTTGTAGCTGTAGTAGCCGGCCGAATAGCCGCCCGCGAAGATGTGGCTGAACGAGCAGAGGAAGCGATCCTCCGGCAACGGACGCAGCACGGTGGTGCGCTCCGCCACGCGGCGCATGACGTCGAACGGCGAGCCGTCGCGCGCCGGGTCGTGGCCGTGGTGCAGCGCGAGGTCGGTGAAGCCGAAGTACAGCTGACGCAGGATCGCGCTACCGGCGCGGAACGTGCGCGCGGCACGGATGCGCTCGAACATCTCGTGCGGCAGCGGCTCGCCGGTATGCCAATGGCCGCTGAGCCCGCGCAGCGTCGGCTCGTGGTAGCACCAGTTCTCCATGAACTGGCTCGGCAGCTCGACCGCGTCCCACTCGACGTTCGTGATGCCGGCGGCGCCGTCGCGGTCGACGGTCGTCAACATGTGCTGCAGGCCGTGGCCGAACTCGTGGAACAGCGTCTCGACGTCGCGGAACGACAGCAGCGACGGCCGTTCGCCCGCCACCGGCGGGGAGCCATTGCACACGAGGTGCGCGATCGGCAGCCGCACGTCGCCTCCCGGCGCGGTGAACAGACGGCTGCGGCCCAGGCACTCGTCCATCCAGGCGCCGCCGCGCTTGTCGGCTGGGCGCGAGTACGGGTCGAGGTAGAACGCGGCGCGCGGGGCGCCCGAGTCGCCGTCCACGATCCGGAAGAAGCGCACGTCGGGATGCCAGACCGGCGCCTCGCCATCGGCGGGCACGACGCGCACCCCGAACAGCGTCTCGGTCAGTGCGAACAGCCCGGACAGCACCCGCTCGAGCGGGAAGTACGGACGCAGCAGCTCGTCGGAGATCGCGAAGCGCTCGACGCGCAGCTTCTCGACGAAGTAGGCGACGTCCCAGTGCAGCACGTCCGGCGAGCCGTTCTGTGCGGCGAACGCGACCAGCTCCGCGTGGTCGCGCTCTGCGGCCGGCAGCGCCCGCGCACGCAGTTCCTCGAGCAGCCCGTGGACGGCCTCGACGCTGCCCGCCATCTTGCGCGACAGGCTGACCGCGGCGTGGTCGGCGAAGCCGAGGATCCTGGCGCGCTCGTCGCGGAGTGCGAGGATGCGCTCGATGAGCGGTGCATTGTCGTGCGAGCCCGAGCTCGCCCGTGACACGTACGCGCGGTAGAGCGTCTCCCGGAGGTCGCGCCGCTCGGCGTGCTGCATGAACGGCTCGAAGCTCGGCAGGTCGAGCGAGATGCGCCACGGCCCGTCCTGCGCGGTGGCGCCGGCGTGGCCCGCCTCGCGCGCCGACTGCGCCGCGAGCTGTCGGGCCGACTCGGGCAGGCCGGCGACCTCGTCGCGCGCGGTCAGCGTCAGTGCGAACTCCTTGGTCGAGTCGAGCACGTTGTTCGAGAACCGGGTGGCGAGCTCGGCGAGCTCCTGCTGGATCGCGTTGAAGCGCTCGCGCGCCGCACCGTCGAGGCCGACGCCGGCGAGCTCGGCGTCGCGGATCGATGCGTCGACGATCCGGCGCTGCGCGGCGTCGAGCCCGTGCCACGCGTCGGATTCGCGCAGCGCGCGGGCCGCGGCGTACAGCGGACGGCTCTGGCCGAGCCGCGAGAACAGGCGCACGACCTCGGGCTGCACCGCCTCGTGTGCCTCGCGCAGCGCGGTCGAGTTGCGCACGCCCATCAGGTGGTTGACGGCCCCCCAGGCCTGCGCGAGCGGCTCGGCGAGGCGGACGAGCGGTTCGACGAGGCCCGCCCAGGTGGGCTGGACCGTGCGCTCGAGGGCTTCGAGCCCGGCGGACACTTCGGCGACGAGCTGCCGGATCGCGGGCACCACGTGCTCGGGGCGGATCGCGTCGAAGGCCGGCGGTTCGGCCAGGGAGCGGGACAGCAGTGGGTTGTCAGCGGTCACGTGGCGTCTCCGTCGGGGTCGGCGGCTGGGACCCGTGGCGTTCGAGCGCGTCGGTGGCGACGCGCCGCACCAGGGGGTCGGCATCATCGAGCAGGCGGCGAGTGTGCGCGACCACCTCGGCGTCGCGGCGCGCACACTTCGTCAGCGCGAAGCACGCGCAGGCCCGCGTCAGCGCGTCGTCGGCGCCGGTGAGCTCCAGCAGCCGCGGCACCGCGGCGGCCGCTCCGCATTCGCCGAGCGCCCAGGCGGCCCGCGCGGCGAGCGGCGGCACCGCGCGCGTGGCAGCGAGCAGCGGCGCCACCGCCGCGGGCTCGGCGAGCAGCCCGGCGGCGAGGATCGCGGCTCCGGCGCGCCGCGGCTCCGGTGCGGTGATCGCTTCGGGAGCCGGGGCGGTGACGACGCTGCGCGGCGCCCCCCGGCGAGACGGCGGGTCCGCGTCGGTCGGTCGCGTGAACAGCAGCCACATCGGTGCGACGTCGGCGATCCGCAGCGGCGCCGACTGCGCGCGCACCAGCAGGTCGACCGTGTAGCCCGGCGCCGCCTCGAGCAGGTCGAGCGGCACGAGCACGGCGTCGGGTGGTGCACCCCTCGGCCACCAGCGCGCGGCGGACTCGGCGACGACGATCTCGTCGAGCGCCGGCCCCGTGCCGGCGAGCTGCGGCAGACGGGCGTACCGGCCGACCTCGTTGGAATCGATGCCGAGCAGCCTGCGCGCGTCGGCCGGCACCCGCCGGATGGCCAGATCGACTGCGCGCCGCAGCGGCATGCCGTCGCGCGGTGCGTCCGGGTAGCGCCGCGGCCCCGCGAGCAGTCCGCCGAGCACGAGGGCTGCGAGCGTCCATCCGACCGGCGCGCGCGCGCGCGCCGGCAGCCAGGCGACCAGCGCCAGGCCGACGCCGGTCGCGAGTGCCGGCAGCGCCGCGAACAGCACCTGGACGCGCGGTGCGAGCAGGACGGCGGTCACCACGGTTGCCAGGCCGGATCCGATCGCCACCCGGGTCGCCGGCGGCAGCGCCGCGAGCGCACCCGCCAGTGCGCGCCGGCGCGCCGGCACGAGCAGCGTCAGGGCGACCAGCAGCAATGCGCCCAATCCGGTGCCCGCGGCGGGCAACGGGGTCCAGCTCCAATGGCTGCCCGCGAGGCCACGGAACATACGCGGCAGCTCCAACGCATTGCTCCAGGCGTAGCTCGCATAGTGGGAGGGCGAGCTGGCGATCGCCTGCGACAGGCTGGTCGCGCCCGGGAAATCGCGCGCGAGGATCGCACGGTAGTCGCGCGACGCACCGAGTGCCGCGAGCAGCTCGGCGCGGTCGTCACCGCCGTCGCGCGCGGCCTCGCGGGCGGCGGTGCGGCCGGCGTAGTGCTGCTCGAAGGTCAGCCACGACCGTGCGCGGTGCGGAGGCGACAGGAAGGTCGCGGCGAGCGCCGCGGCGACGAGCAGCGCGAGCCCTGTGCTCACCAGCCCGAGCCGCCGCCGGCGCAGGTCGAGCGCGACGAGCCCGAGCGCGCAGGCGCCGGCCGGCACCGCGAGCTCCGCGCGATCGAGCATCGCGAGCCCGAGCAGCAGGAGCCCGGCGGCCGAGCGCCAGCGCGAGCCGGTACGGACGATACAGCCGAGCCCCCAGAACAGCAGCGCCGTGCTCACCGCGTACGGGGACGGCTGCATGCTGCGCCCGTCGCCGATCACCGCGTCGGACGCGAGCCACACGAGCGCCGCCGCGACCGCGAGTCCGCGCGGCAGCGCCGAGCGCGCGAGCCACCACAGCCCGGCGGCCTGCGCGGCGATCCAGGCCGGCTGCACGACGTCGGGAGCGAGCCGCGCGGGCCACAGCGCATCGGCGACCCCGAGCGACAGGCAGGTCGTCGGCGCCCACGCGAACAGATCCGCGGCGACGTCGCCGGACAGCAGCCGCCGGCCGCGCTCCAGGTAGCCGGCCTCGTCGGCCGCGTGCAGGTCGAGCGCATTGGCCAGCCCGGCGAACGTCCACAGTGCGGCCGCGACGATTACCGCACACTCGAGCCACGGCGCGAGCCGCTGCAGGCGGGTGGCGGGGGCGTCCATCGCGGCAGGGTCGCGCGGCCTCGGGGCGGCCGCGTGCGGGGCTCAGCCGTGTCGGCCGCTCTGGGTCAGGAACGACGAGAAGTCGCTGGCCAGCGACGCGACGCTCTGGATCTGGAACCGCCCGAGTTCGCTGCCCGTCGCCGGGTCGATCACGATGTAGTAGGGGGAGAACACCGCGCCGACCATCTCCTTCATGCGCGTCGCATTGGCCGGGTAGTCGATGTGGAGCCGCGCTTCGACGAAGCCCGGCTCCAGCAGCTCGGCGACCCCCGGATCGGGCATCACGTTGTTCTCGACTGCGCGGCAGTTGGCGCAGATGAGCCCGGTGAAGTTGATCAGCAGCAGCTTGTGCTCGGCCTTCGCGCGCTCGAGCGCGGCGTCATAGTCGTCGAGCACGATCGCATGGCGGGCGGTGGGCGCCTCGGCCGGCGGCAGGAACGCCGCGAGCACGAAGTCGGAGTAGCCGGCCGTCACGCCGGCGCCGGCCCACACGACGAGGGCCAGCGACAGGGTCGCCGACGCGATCCGCATGCGCGACATGCGTGCGCTCCGCAGCATCGGCCGCACCGCCCAGCCGAACGCGATCGCGAACACCGCGACCCACACCCACAGGAACGTCTCCGGCGGGATCCACGCGCCGTGGCCGTGCAGCGCGACGTCGACGTTCGACAGGAACTTCAGCGCGGCGGCGATCTCGACGAAGCCGAGGAAGATCTTCAGGTCGTTCATCCACTCGCCGGCGCGCGGCAGCGAGGCGGCGCCGGCCGGCAGCATCGACAGCACGACGAACGGGACCGCCATCGCGAGCCCGAAGCCACCCATGCCGGCGATCACGCTGGTGGTGCCGCGATCGGCGCTGGTCGCCAGCAGCGTGCCGACGATCGGCGCCGTGCAGGTGAACGACGTGATCACGAGCGTCGCGCCCATCAGGAACACGCCCGACAGTCCATTGCCGGTGGTGCGGCCTGCCAGGTTCTGCAAGGCGGCGGGCAGCTCGAGCGTGAACAGCCCGAACAGCGACAGCGCGAAGGCGATGAACGCGAGCGCGAACACGAGGTTGGTCGCCCAGTGGTTCGCGAAGGGGATGATCGCCTGGCCGACGACGAGGCCGATCGCGATGAACATCGCGACGATGCCGAGTCCGTAGGACAGCGCGAGCCCGAACGTCTCCGCTCCCGAGTGCGCCCGCTTCGAGAAGAAGCTGATCGTGATCGGGATCATCGGATACGTGCACGGCATCAGCAGCGCGAGGATGCCGGCGAGCAGGCCCGCGATGAACAGACCCCAGACGCCGTCGCCGCCGTTGCCGACCGGGACGTACGCGGCGCGCGGGACACCCGCCTCGACGCGCAGCGGAACCTCGATCTCGTGGCTGGTCGGCAGCAGGTCGCCCTCGGCGTCGGCGAGCTGGTAATCGAGCACGAAGCGCGGCGTGCGCGCGCCGGGCGGGTCGTCCTTCGGCACCGCGAGCTGCTGGCGGACGATGAACGTGCCGTCCAGCAGGTGGCCCCGCGGGCCGGCGGTGCCCGGCGGGATCCGGACTGCCCCGACCGGCTCGAGCCCGTCGGTGGCGACGAGCCGCAGTCCGATCGGGTGCGCGTCGCCCGCGCCGCGCAGCCAGTGGCCGTCGGGCACGACGATCGTGACCGTCACCGTCGCGGTCTCGCCGGGCCGTACCGGGTCGGGCTCGACGCTCGCCGCGAGCGCGGGCGCCGGCACCGCGCTCGCGCCCGCCGCGACCGAGCCGTCGGCGACCGCGTCGAGCGAGCCCGGCGGATCGCAGAAGCTGTCGGTGCAGCTCATGTAGTCGACGCGCGCGGCGACGCGCACCGGCCCAGGGGCGCGCGAGCTCGGCACCAGCAGCCGCTGGCGCAGCGTCGCGCGACCGACGACCCAATACTCGGCGCCGAACTCGCGGTCGTGCACGACGCCCGGGGGGATCTCCGGAGCGCCGACCGCGACGAGCCCGTCCGCGTCGGTGATCGTCAGGCTCAGCGGCCGGCCGACGTCACCCGACTGCAGCGCGCCGTAGACGTGGCGGTCGGGCGAGATGTCGAGCTCGACGATCAGCACGGTCTCGGTGCCCGGCGCCGGCGTGGCCGGCTCGAGCCGCGCCGTGATCTGCACGTTCTCGTCGGCGCCGAGGCCGAGCGGGTCCTGCGTGCGGCGCGCCGCTGCCGGCGGCGCCTTCGAGGTCGACGGCGCGGCCCCGGTCGCCGCGCCGGTCGCAGCGCCGGTCACCGTCAGCGTCGCCGCGAACCGCGCATCGCCCGGCGGATCGCAGATCTCGTCGTTGCAGGCCGCGTAGCCGACGCGTCCGCTCACCTCGACCGCACCGGAGGCCTGCCCGGACGGCACGCGCAGCTTCTGGGTGAGGACGGCGCCGCCCTCGATCCAGTGCATCTGCATGCCGAACCAATCGTGCTCCTCGCCGGGCGGGATCACCGGCCTGCCGATCACCCGTAGCCCGCCGAGCGACTCGACGACCAGCTCGACGGGCTTGCCCGAATCGGTGTCCTGCAGCGCACCGTAGACGTGCCAGCCGTCGACGATCTGCAGGTGGACGCGCAGCTCCGCCTCGCCACCCGGGGCGACCTCGGCCGGGACGATCTCCGCGCGCACCTGCACCTTGGGCTGCTCGGGATCGACCTGTGCGGACAGCGGTGCGACGCCGCACAGGAGCGCGCAGGTGACGGAGATCGGCAGGAGTCGGAGCATCGCGCGGGGAATGGTAACGGCTCTGGCGGGACCGCGATACGCAGGCCCGCGCTGGCGGGTTCGGGGAAAATGCGTGGGGGCTTCGCTCGCGTTGACTCGGGTCGATCGCCGGCCGAGAATCGCGCGTTCGGCCGGCGCGCGCGGCACGCCGGCGTCGACGTCGAAATCCGCACCGGAATGCGGTCTTTTCGCGTGTGCGCGGGTCGGGCCCCGCCGCGCCAGCGCGCGGCCGGCCAGGCCGGCGTGGCTGCGCCGGAACGTACTCCCGGGCGCCTCCCCCTCTGTCCCCTTGCCAGTGATCGAGCCATGGGTCGTCCCGTCATCGTGTCCGCTTGTCGCAGCCCCATCGGCCGGTTCCTCGGCGGGCTGTCGTCGATCCCCGCGCCGAAGCTCGGCGCGCTCGCCGTCAAGGAGGCTCTGCAGCGCGCCGGTGTCGCACCCGACGCCGTGGACGAGGTCATCATGGGCTGCGTGCTGCAGGCCGGCCTCGGACAGAACCCGGCGCGCCAGGCGCTGATCCACGCCGGCATCCCGAACTCGGTCGGTGCGTTCACCGTCAACAAGGTCTGCGGCAGCGGCCTGAAGTCGGTGATGCTCGCCGCGCAGGCGATCAAGGCGGGCGACGCGCGGACGATCGTCGCCGGCGGCATGGAGTCGATGTCGCGCGCCCCCTACTACCTGCCGGAGGCGCGCACCGGCGTGCGGCTCAATCACGGCCAGCTCCTGGACGGCATGGTCGCGGACGGCCTGTGGGACGTCTACAACGACTTCCATATGGGGATGACCGGCGAGCTGGTCGCCGAGAAGTACGAGGTGACGCGCGAGCAGATGGACGCGTGGGCTGCGCAGAGCCAGGCCCGCGCGGTCGCCGCGGAGCAGGCCGGTCGCTTCGACGCCGAGCGATTCAAGGTCGAGGTGCCCGGACGCAAGGGTGAGGTGACGGTCGTCAGCCAGGACGAGGGACCGCGCGCCGACACGACGCTCGCGTCGCTCGCGAAGCTGAAGCCCGTCTTCAAGAAGGACGGCACCGTGACGGCCGGCAATGCGTCGACGATCAACGACGGCAGCTCGGCGCTCGTCGTGATGGACTCCGACGAGGCCAGGTCCCGCCGCATCGCCCCGCTCGCGACGATCACCGGCTACGCGACCGGCGGCATGGCCCCCGAGTGGGTCATGATGGCGCCGACCGTCGCGGTCGAGAAGGTCTGTGCGCTGACCGGAGTCCGCGCACAGGACTACGACCTGATCGAGCTCAACGAGGCGTTCGCCGTGCAATCGGTCGCGCTCGCCCGCGTGCTCGACCTCGACCCCGAGAAGGTCAACGTGAACGGCGGTGCCGTCGCGCTCGGCCACCCGATCGGCTGCTCCGGCGCCCGGATCCTGACGACGCTGATCCACGCGCTGCGCCAGCGCAACCTGACGCGCGGTCTCGCCGGGCTGTGCCTCGGCGGCGGCAATGCGGTCGCGCTGACGATCGAGATGGAAGGCTGATCCCCCGGGTCGGTCGCCCCGGGGCGGCCGACGCGTGCCGGAACGGACCCGAGACACATCTGACGAACCATGGCAGACAACAGCAGCGCTCTCCCGAAGCGGATCGCGGTCATCGGCGCCGGCACGATGGGCAACGGCATCGCCCAGGTGTTCGCCGCCCACGGCGTCGCGACCGTCCTGTGTGACGTGTCCGACGAGGCCGTGCAGCGCGGCGTCGCGGCGATCGGCAAGAGCCTCGATCGCTTCGTCAAGAAGGAGACGATCACCGCCGCGCAGAAGGACGCGATCCTCGGCCGGATCGCACCGGTGACCGACGTCGCCGATGCCGTCGGCGGCGTCGATCTGGTCGTCGAGGCGGTGTTCGAGAACCTCGACGTGAAGACGAAGCTGTTCCGGACCGCGGATGCCGCCGCACCCGCGGCGGCGATCCTCGCGAGCAACACGTCGTCGATCTCGATCACAGCGCTCGCCGCCGCGACGAAGCGCCCCGCGCAGGTGATCGGCATGCACTTCATGAACCCGGTGCCGATCATGAAGCTGGTCGAGGTCATCCGCGGCCAGGACACCAGCGACGCGACCTGCGCGACCGTGATGGCGGCGTCGCAGGCGCTCGGCAAGGTGCCGGTCGAGGCGCAGGACTACCCGGGTTTCATCAGCAACCGCGTCCTGATGCCGATGATCAACGAAGCGGCCTTCTGCCTGATGGAAGGCGTCAGCACGCGCGAGGGCATCGACGAGATCATGAAGCTCGGCATGTCGCACCCGATGGGGCCGCTCACGCTGGCCGACTTCATCGGGCTCGACGTGTGCGTCAACATCCTCGACGTGCTCAAGGACGGGCTCGGCGACGACAAATACCGCGCCTGCCCGCTGCTGCGCCGCATGGTCGCCGCCGGCCACCTGGGCCGGAAGACCGGGCGTGGCTTCTACGAATACACGTGAATCTGCCGCGCGCCGCTGTGGTCGAGCTGACGAGAACCCCTGGAGACTGGCGACGATGACGGAGCTGCAGAGCCGGACCGGAGCGCACACCGATGTGCCGCAGGTCATCGACTTCGAGCTGACCGACGAGCTGAAGGCGTTCCAGGCCGATGCGCGCGAGTATGCCGAGACCGAGCTCGCGCCGTTCGCCGAGGCCTGGGATCGGGAGGCGCGGTTCCCGCGCGACGCGATCGCGAAGGCGGCCGCGCGCGGCTACCTGAAGGTCACGATCCCCACCGAGTACGGCGGCACCGACCTCGGCAATCTCGCGAGCTGCGTGATGCTCGAGGAGATCAACGCCGCATGCCCGTCGACCGGCGTGACCGTGTCCGTGCACAATTCGCTGGTCTGCTCGCTGCTCGCCAAGCAGGGCTCACACGAGCAGAAGGAGCGCTACTTCCCGAAGCTGCGCGACGGCGAGTGGATCGGTGCCTACTGCCTGTCCGAGGCCGGCTCGGGCTCCGACGCCGCGGCGCTCACGTGCGCCGCGCGGGACGCCGGCGACCATTTCGTGATCGACGGCCCCAAGCTGTGGATCACCACCGGCAGCGAGGCCGCGCTGTTCGTGGTCTTCGCGCGCACCGGTGAGGACCGCGTGAAGGGCATCACCGCATTCCTGGTCGAACGGGAGTGGCCGGGCGTCGGCATCGGCAAGAAGGAGCGCAAGCTCGGCATCAAGGCGTCGCCGACCGTCGAGATCCTGCTGGAGGGCGTGAAGGTCCCGAAGTCGAACGTCCTGGGCGAGGTCGGCCGTGGCTTCAACGTCGCGCTCGACACGCTCGACGGCGGCCGGCTCGGCATCGCGTCGCAGTCGCTGGGCATCGCGCGCCACGCGATCGATACGATCCGCGAGCATCTGCGCACCCAGGTCGACGCCAAGGGTCGACCGACGGCACACCAGGCCGATCAATGGGAGCTGGCCGACCTCGCGGCCGACCTCGACGCCTGCCGGATGCTGACGTGGCGGGCCGCGGTGCTGCGCGACCGCGGGCTGCCCTGCGGGCCGCAGGCGGCGATGGCGAAGCTCAAGGCGAGTCTGCTCGCGAACCGCGCCGCGCGCTCCGCGGTGTCGATCCTCGGCCCGGCCGGTCTGTCCGGCGCGGCGGAGCGCCTGATGCGCGACGCCCGCATCTGCGAGATCTACGAGGGTGTGACCGACATCCAGCGCCTCGTCATCGCGCGCGGCGAACTCGCCCGTTAGCGCCCTCGCAACCGGCGTCCGACCGCGACGCCGCCCTGACCAATCATGTCCGATCCGCACGATGCTGCCGGCGGGCCGCCGCGCGACCACGCGCCCGCGCACGCCGGCCACGATCCCCACCCGCACGACGCCTACGCGCCCGGCCTCGAGCAGCCCGAGCGCTCGCGGCGGCCGGTGTCGTTCTACCTCGCCATCTTCCTCGGCGTGCTGCTCGCGTTGTCGGCGGGGCTCAACCTGCTGCTGCTGGTCGTGTCGATGTTCGGCAGCGCGGCGGCCGGGCTCGCGCCGCTCGACGAGGAGGATCCGTCGGCCTACGAGGTCGCGTCGATCGGCGGCGACAGCAAGGCGAGCGATCGCCTGCTGCGCATCCCGATCGAGGGGGCGATCGCCGAGGCCGCGTCTCCGCTGCTCGGTTCGAAGGGCGGGACGGTCGCGGACGTGCGGCGCGCATTGCGGCTCGCCCGGCGCGACGACTCGATCCGCGGTGTGCTGCTGGACATCAACTCGCCCGGCGGCGGCGTGACCGACTCCGACCTGATCTGGCGCGAGATCGAGGAGTTCAAGCGCGAGACGCGCAAGCCGGTGCTGGCGCTGCTCGGCGACATCGCGGCGTCGGGCGGCTACTACGTCGCCGCGGCGGCGGACCGCATCCTCGCACGCCAGACCACGGTGACCGGCAGCATCGGCGTGATCATGAGCAACCTGAACTTCGCCGAGGCCGCGCGATCGATCGGCGTGCACCAGGACGTGATCGTGTCCGAGAGGACCCCCTACAAGGACATCATGTCGCCGTTCCGCGCGATGACCGACGACGAGCGCGCGATCCTGCGTTCGATCGTCGACGAGATGTACGACCGCTTCGTGGACGTCGTCGACCGCGGCCGTAGCGGTCTGACGCGCGAGCAGGTCGTCGCGCTCGCGGACGGGCGCGTCTACTCGGCGAAGCAGGCGCTCGCCCACGGGCTGGTCGACGGCATCGCGACGCTCGACGAGGCGTGGACGCAGCTCGCCGAGCTCGGCCAGATCGGGAGCGCCCGCTACGTCGAGCAGCGTCGTCGACCGAGCCTGACCGACCTGCTGTTCGGCGTGCACGCCTCCACCGTCTCGGGCGATGCGGCACTCGCGGCGCTGCTGCAGGGCTCCGTCGGTCCACACCTCCTGTATTGGTGGCCCGGCGGGCGCTGACACGCCGGGTCGCGCTTCGCACACCCCACAGATCCACGGCCATCCGATCCCCAGGCGACCGAACCACGATGCACAACTTCGAGCTGAGCGAAGAGCAGGCGATGGTCCAGGAGACCGTTCGCAAGTTCGTCGACGACGTTGCGGCGCCGCAGGCGCTCGAGCACGACGAGCACGGGCGCTACGTCGAGGAAGGCTTCGCGGCGCTCGCCGAGACCGGGATGCTCGGCGCCGCGATCGCGGAGGATGCCGGCGGCGCCGGGCTCGGCATGGTGTCGCTGGTCGTCGCGACCGAGGAGCTCGCGCGCGGCTGCACGTCGACCGCGCGGCTGTTCCTCGACGCGGCCGGCCTCGCCGGCAAGGCGCTCGAGGGGCTGCCCGCAGCCGCCGAGCTGCTCGGTGGCGTGCTGACCGGCGAGGTCCGCATCGGCTTCGTCGGCCCCGAGCACGGCATCGTCGCGCGTGCCGCAGGCGACGGGGTCGCGCTCGACGGTGCGGCGCCGTTCGTCACCGGCGCGCGCGCGGCGCAGCAGCTGATCGTCTGCGCCCGGCTCGACGGGGAGCAGGCGGTCGTCGTCGTCGCGGCCGACGCGGTCGAGGTGGCGCCGCTGGAGCCGGGCCTCGGCTTCCGCGCGGCGGCCCCCGGTGCCGTCACTCTCGCCGGTGTGACCGTGCCCGGCGACGCGGTGCTCGCGCGCGGCGAGGAGGCCGCGGCCGCGATCTCGCGCGCGTCGCTGGCGGCGCGGATCGGTGGCGCCGCGCTGGCGGTGGGCAGTGCGCTCGCCAGTGTCGAGCACGCGCGCCGGCACAGCGAGGAGCGCATCGCGTTCGGCAAGCCGCTCGCGCGCCAGCAGGCCGTCGGTCACAAGCTCGTCGAGAGCCGGCGGCGCGCCGAGGCGGCGCGGCACCTCGCGTGGCACGCGGCCCGGCTGTCGGACCTCGGTCAGGACGCGGGAGAGGTCGCCGAGCTCGCACGCCTGAGCGCGACCGATGCGGCATTGCACGCGGCCGACGAGGCGATCCAGATCCACGGCGGCTACGGCTATACGGTGGAATACCACGTCGAGCGTCACTACCGCGACGCGAAGACGCTGGAGGTCCTCGACGGTGGCGCGCTCGCATTGCGCGACGCGCTGGCGGCCCGCATCGCGGCGCAGGCGACGTGAGCGACCAGTCCGTCCGCAGTGCCGTCGTCGCCGGCTTCGAGGGCGATCTTCTCGAGGCCGTCCGGCGCCACGGCCTGCGCGTGACGCTCGGCGACGAGGTGCCGTTCACCGAGCTCCTGCCGGTCGACGCCGCGGCGGTCGTGGCACTGGCCGGGCCAGCGGCGGCGAGTGGTGATCCGCCCGGGATCGCCCGTGAGATCGACTGCGGCGAGGTCCGGATGGCGGTGCTCGCGCGCGCGGTCGTCGACGCGCTCGCCGCGGTCGACGACCTGCAGCTGGCCGCGAGGCGCGATGCGTGGTGGGCCGCGCGGGCCGCCGACGCGCCGCTGCCGCCCGCGCTTGCCGACGGCGTGCGAGGCGTGGTCGTCCAATGCCGCGCGGCGCGTCTGAACAACTGGATCGTCGCGGTCGTCGAACCGGTCAGCGGTGCCACGCGGTAGAGTTCAGGAGCGATGGGCAAGCGCACGTTCGAGTGTCCGCAATGCGGAGCGGAGGTCCCCGAGGGCCGGCTCGCCTGTCCCGAGTGCGGGTCCGACGACCGCACCGGCTGGCAGGACGCCGACGAGCTCGACTACGCCTCCGTCGAGATCCCGGACTTCTACGAGGATCCGGCGTCCGCGCGCGGTCGCGGGCCGAGCCGGCTCGTCGTCGCCGCCCTGCTCGCGCTGCTGGCCATGCTGATCTGGGTGCTGAGCCGCTGACGCGCACCGTCCTCCGTCCCCGCCAACGCCGTGATCGGTGAGCTCGCCGCGCTGAGCTGCTCGTTCCTGTGGTCGCTGTGTAGCCTCGCGTTCGCCTACGCGGGGCGGCGGGTCGGCGCGTCGGCGGTCAACCAGCTCCGCATCCACATGGCGCTCGTCGTGCTCGTCGCGCTGCACGCGACGTTGCTCGGCGCGGGGGTCTGGCCGGCGGCCCTGTCGCCACGCCAGCTCACCTACCTGCTGGTGTCGGGCATCGTCGGCCTGACGCTCGGCGATCTGTGCCTGTTCCTGTGCATGGCGGCGATCGGGCCGCGGCTCGGCACGCTGCTGATGGCGACGAGCCCGCTGCTGACGGTCGCGATCGGCCGCGCCTTCCTCGGCGAGCGGCTCGGCGGCTACCAGCTCCTGGCGGTCGCCGTCGTGCTCGCCGGGGTGGCCGCCGTGCTGGTCGACCGCCGGGGCGAGGAGTCGTGGCGGCCGGGCGCCGCGCGGCTGTCGTTCTGGCCGGTCGTGCTCGGGCTGTGCGGCGCGCTCGGGCAGTCGGTCGGACTCGTGCTGCAGCGCGCGGTGCTCGAGGCGCCATTGCCCGGCGAGACGGCGGTCGAGCCGCTGTCGGTCACCGTGGTGCGCATGTCCGCCGGCGCCCTCGGGATGGTCGTGTTGGCGCTCGCGACCGGCCGGGTCCGCTCGACGATCCGCGCGGCGCGCGACGGGCGCGCGATGCGCGCGACCGCGTTCGGTGCGCTGTGCGGCCCGGTGCTCGGGGTGTGGATGTCGGCGGTCGCCGTCCGGCACGCCGACGTCGGAGTCGCCGCGACGCTGATGTCGTTCGCGCCGGTGTTGATGATCCCGATCGCGCGCATCGCCTACGGCGCGCGGCCCGGTCCGCTCGGCGTCGCCGGCACCCTGCTCGCCGTCGCCGGCGGCGCGCTGCTCTTCGCGGCGCCGCCCGCAGCCTGAGCGCCCGCGCGCCCGCTCAATACAAGCCCAGGATCGGCGCGTGCAGCGTCACGAACTCGGGCGCATCGCTGAGTGCGTACTGGTAGCTGTAGAGGTGGATCTGCTCGAAGCGCGATTGCGGGATGATGCCGATCGCGACCTTGCCGTGGTCGGAGACCCGCAGACCGCCGGGCGCCGCCGGGTCGCCGACGAACGTCTGCGCGTAGATGCGCTGGTCGGCCAGCGCAGGGTCGTTCGGGATGTGCACGTCGATGCGCACACGACCGGCGCCACCCATGTCGGTCAGGCTCGGCCACGCGATCGTCAGATCGGTCTGCACCGTGCAGCCGGGGAACCCGTACGGGGTCAGGTCGAACGGCAATGCGGTCCCGTTCCAGGCGGTCAGGCTCCGGCCGAAGAACGTCACCGCGGGCGAGCCGTTCGGCGCGTTGGAGTACCACCAGATGCTGCAGAGCTGACCAGGGCCGCCGACGTCGCCGCCGTGGTTCGTGTAGCGGTCGGGGCAGGAGTACTGCTCGCCGTGGCGCAGGTAGTAGCCGTAGGTCGAGGCGCGCTCGTCGAGATCGGCGTCGACGAACCAGCTCGCGGTGCTCGGCCCGCCGCCGGGCGTCTCGAAGCGCCACTCGACCTGCAGTGCAGATCCGGCCGTGAACGGGAACGGCTGGATCGGGATCGACACGCGCCAGGGCTGCGGGGTGGTCGCGCCGCTCGGGCTCGTGTGTGCCGGGAAGTCGATCGGCACGGCGTCGAGCACGCGGCGACGGTCGCTGCCGCGGTTGCCGGCGTAGGTATAGCTCAGCACCTGCTCCGGGGTCGGCAGGTCCCGGCTGGTGAGGAACAGCGTCGTGTTCAGCCGGTGGGCGACCATCGGCGTGCTGGTGGCCTCGTCCGGGCGCAGCCAGATGCGGCTCAGGTTGCGCGTCGGCAGGTCGATCGCCGACGACGCGAACGTCGTCTGCGCCATCGAGGGGGCCGCATAGGCCGGCACCCAATGGCGCGCGTTGCCGGCGCGGGTCAGGTAGCCAGCGGGAGCCGTGTGGGTCGGTGCGGTCTGCGTGGTCACCGCACCGGCCAGCAGGGCGATCGCGAGCAGGGCGGCGAGCGGGGAGCGGAACGCTGCGGATCGTGCGGAGCGCATCGGTGAGGCTGGTGGCTGCGCGGGAGCGCCCCGCGCGGGTGATCGGGGCGCGAGCTGGCGCGGCGGCGAGGGGGAGGGGAGAGCGGGAAGGCGGGCGACGCATCCTACGCGGCGGTCCCGGTGGTCGGGCTCGGGATCGGGAGATTCACCCGAGCACTCGGCTCAGTCCCCGAACACCCGGCGGGCGGCTGCGGCGGGCGCGAGGTGGGTGGCCGCGACCTCGGCCCGCAGCCGCGCGCGCCGCGCGACGAAGTCCGGATCGGCGTGCGCGCGGGCGCGGATCAGCTCGTCGACCGTCGCGTCGAACCAGGCGAGGTCCTGCTCGCGCCGGCGCGCGGTCGATCGCCCGGAGCTGCGGTCGGCCGCGTGCCGTCCAGCGAGCGCGTCCCAGAGCGCGTCGATCCCGCTGCCGTCGCGCGCCGAGCAGGTCAGCACGGGGGCCGGTCCCTCCGACCGGACGCTCTGCAGGATGTGCAGCGCGCTGCGCAGCTCGCCGGCCGTGCGGCGCGCGCGCTCGGCGTTGTCGCCGTCGGCCTTCGTGACCGCCAGCAGGTCGGCAAGCTCGAGCAGGCCGCGCTTGATTCCCTGCAGGTCGTCGCCCGCGCCGGTCAGCACCAGCACCAGCAGCAGATCGACCATCGCGACGACCGCGGTCTCGGACTGGCCGACCCCGACGGTCTCGACGAACACGACGTCGAAGCCCGCCGCCTCGCACAGCAGCAGCGCCTCGCGCGTGCGCCGCGCGACGCCGCCGGCCGCATCGCCGCTCGGCGACGGCCGCACGTAGGCACGCTCGTCGCGAGCGAGGCGCTCCATGCGCGTCTTGTCGCCGAGGATGCTGCCGCCCGACACCGTGCTCGACGGGTCGACCGCGAGCACCGCCACCCGCTGCCCGCGCGCCGCGAGCCGCGTGCCGAGCTCGTCGAGCAGCGTGCTCTTGCCCGCACCCGGCACGCCGCTGACGCCGATGCGGACCGCGCGTCCGGTGTGCGGCTGCAGCTCCTGCAGCACGTCGGCCGCGAGCGCGATGTCGCCCGGCAGCGTGCTCTCGGCCAGCGTGATCGCCCGCGCGAGCGCGCGCCGATCGCCGCGCAGCACGCCGTCGACGTAGTCCCGTCGGCTCATCCGCCGGTGCATGGCCGGAGGATCGACCAAGCGCCGGGCCGGTGCAATGGCGACCTCGCGCGGTGCTCGCCTCGGCGCGGGCCCCGACGTAGAACGCGCCATGACCATGCGCCGCACCACCCTCGTCGCCGTGCTCTGCGTGCCGCTCGCGCCCGCCGCCGCGCTGCGCGCCCAGGACACCGAGCCACCCGCATCCGCACCGGCGGTCGCCTCCGGACCGCGCCTCGTCGTGCTGAACAAGGCGGCGGCGACCGCGTCGGTGCTCGACCCGGCGACCGGCGAGGAGCGGGCGCGGCTGCCGGTCGGCAGCGGGCCGCACGAGGCGGCGACCGCCCCGGACGGACGCACCGTCGTGGTCTGCGACTACGGCGGACGGACCCCGGGCCGCACGCTGACGGTGCTCGATGTGCGCGAGCTACGCGTGCTGCGCACGATCCCGCTCGAGCTGCCGCCGCCGGCGGAGGGTGCCGAGCCGAGCGACGACCCGCGCGCGTTCCTGCGGCCGCACGGCATCCGCTTCCTGCCGGACGGCGACCGCGTGGTGGTGACGTCCGAGACGCAGCGGCGGCTGTGCGTCGTCGACGTCCGCCGCGGCATCGTCGAGCGCGCGCTGCCGACGCGCGCCGAGACCTCGCACATGGTCGATCTGGCCCCCAACGGCTCGCGCGCGTTCGTCGCCAACATCGGCTCGGGCAGCGTGTCGGTCCTCGATCTGGTGCGCTCGGAGCACCTGGCGACGATCGAGACGGGCCGCGGCGCGGAGGGCATCGCGGTGCACCCGAGCCGGCCCGAGCTGTGGGTCGCGAACCGCGCGGCCGACTCGCTGTCGGTCGTCGACACCGAGCGTTGCGAGGAGCTCGCCGAGCTGCCCTGCGGCGGGTTTCCGATCCGGGTGGCGTTCACGCCGGACGGGCGGCTCGCGCTGGTGTCGTGCGCGCGCGACGGCACCGTCGAGGTCTGGGACGTCGCGGAGCGCCGGCGCGTGAAGGCGATCGCGATGAACGAGGCGCCGGTCGGCGATGCCGAGGGCGAGCGGCTGTTCGCCGGCACGTTCGGCGACAGCCCGGTGCCGGTCGGCATCCTGGTGCGGCCGGACGGCAGCGAGGCGTTCGTCGCCAATACGCAGGCCGACATCGTGACGGTGATCGACCTCGCGGCGCTGCGGATCGTGCGGCGATTGCGCGCCGGACCCGAGCCGGACGGCATGGCCTGGGTGCCCGCGGCCGGGTCCTGAGCGATGATGTGGCGATGCCCGAAGCGCCCGACCCGCTGCCGGAGCTCGGCCCGACCGAGCCGCTGACGTTCCATCTCGGCCAGGCGTGGCGCGACGCGCCCGAGCCCGATCTGCGGCCGGCCGTCGTGCGCGCGACGTTCCGCGCTGGCGCGCTCCACGTCGAGGCCGAGCTCGTCGACGACGACGTGTTCAACGACGCGACCGCACACAACCAGGCGACCTGGGAGCTCGGCGACGTGCTCGAGGTGTTCGCGCGGCGCGACGACTCGGAGTCGTACGTCGAGGCGCACGTCACCCCCGACGGCATCAAGCTGCACCTGCGCTTCAGTGATTTCGGGCACTGCGCGCGGGTCCGCGACTTCGCGGAGATCAGCGTCGATCCGGACCTCGTCGACGCGCGCGCCGAGCGCACGCCGGACGGCTGGCGTGCGTGGCTGAGCGTGCCGCTCGAGGCCGGGCCCGGCGACGTCGTGCGCGTGTCGTTCTGTCGCTACGACGCGACCCGCGGCCGCGCCGAGCCGGTGGTCTCGTCGTCGTCGCCGCACCCGGTGCCCGCGTTCCACCGCCCGCTCGAGTGGCGCGCCTGCCGCGTCGTCGGCTGACGACCGCGCCGGCAGGCTGCGGCATCATGGGCGACATGCTCGCCGCTCTCGCCGTGCTCGCCCTGTCCCCCGCACCCCAGGATCCGGTCGCCGTCCCGGTGCCGCGGGCCGACCCCGCGCGCCTCGAGCAGAGCGTGCGCGCGTTGGTCGGTTTCGGCACCCGGCACGTGCTGTCGGCGACCGACGATCCGGACCGCGGCACCGGTGCCGCGCGCGCGTGGCTGCGCGCGCGGTTCGAGGAGCTGATCGGGCCGAGCGGCGGACGGCTGCAGGTGGCGGAGCTGCGCGCCCGGGTGCCGGTGCAACGGCGTGGCATGCCTGCCGAGGTCGAGGTCGTCGACGTGATCGCGACGCTGCCGGGCACGTCGGATCCCGAGCGCGTCTACGTGCTGTCCGGCCACTACGACTCCCGCAATGCCGACGGTGCGGACGGCAGCCGCGACGCACCCGGTGCGAACGACGACGGCTCCGGCACGGCGGCGGTCCTCGAGGTGTGCCGGCTGCTGTGCGGGCGCGAGTTCCCGGCGACGCTGGTGTTCGCCGCCTACGACGGTGAGGAGCAGGGGCTGCTCGGCTCGAAGCTGCACGCCGACGCGCTCGCCGCCGCCGGTGCACAGGTCGACGGCATGATCACCAACGACATCGTCGGCAACACGCTGGGCATGGACGGCGTGCGCCGCGATGGACAGGTGCGCGTATTCAGCTACGCGCCGCGCGGCGACGACAGCCTCGGGCGGAGCCTCGCGCGCGCCGCCGTGCACGCCGCCAGGCGCGTCGACGGGCTCGACGTGAAGCTCGTGTTCCGCGGCGACCGCTACGGCCGCGGCGGCGACCACCGCCCGTTCTTCGACGCCGGTTTCCCGGCGGTGCGGTTCACGGAGCCGCGCGAGGACTTCTCGCGCCAGCACCAGGACGTGACGACGCGCGACGGCGCCCCGTACGGCGACCTGCCGGACTTCATGGACTTTGACTACCTCGCGCGCGTCGCCACGCTCGACGCCGAGCTGCTCGCGGAGCTCGCGTCCGCGCCGCGCGCGCCGCAGGTCGTGCGCGTGCGTGGCGCCCGCGACGCGTACGACACCGTCGTCGCGCTCGCGGCGATCGACGGCGCTGCGGCGTACGACGTGCTGTGGCGGGATACGACCGCGCCCGACTGGGAGGGTGCGCTGCGCGTCGCGGCCGCCGACCTCGCGTTCCGCGGCCGCGCGCAGACCGCCGAGCTCACGCTGCCCGGTGTCTGCGTCGACGACGTCGTGATCGGCGTGCGGAGCGTCGCGGCGGGCGGTGCGTGCTCGCGGGCGACCGCCGCCCCGGAGCCCGACCTCGCGCCTGCGGGCGGTCGCTGAGCGGCGACCATGGGCTCGCGTCCGGTGTCGCCGTGCGGCGATGATCCTCTCCCATGGCCCGCAGGTCGCCGGACGAGCACTCCGCCGAGCACGTCGATCTCGGTGACGGCGCGCATCTGGACTACGTCGCCCGGTTCGTGCCGGAGCCCGAGCGCGCGTTCGCCGAGCTGCTCGAGGAGCTCGTCCTCGACGAGGAGACGATCGTGATGTTCGGGCGTGAGGTGCCGGTGCCGAGGCTGGTCGGCTACTACGGCGACCCCGGCCGCCCGTATCGCTACAGCGGCCGCGACCACGAGCCCCGGCCGTGGCCGCCGCGACTCGCGGCGCTACGCGCCCGGCTCGTCGCGCTCACGGGCACGCCGTACGACACGGTGCTCGCGAACCTGTACCGCGACGGTGGCGACGCGATGGGCCGCCATGCCGACGACGAGCCGGAACTCGGCCCGGCCCGCGACGACATCCGCATCGCGTCGGTGTCGCTCGGCGCGCGACGCACCTTCCGATTGCGACACCGGACCGACGGCCGCCGCCTCGACTTCGAGCTCGGCGGCGGCGATCTGCTCGTCATGCGCGGGACGACGCAGTCGTATTGGATGCACGAGGTGCCGCGCACCGCGCGCGCGGTCGGACCTCGGCTCAACCTGACGTTCCGCTGCGTCACGCCGCGGACGGTGCGGGCAGAGCCCCGGCGGGTACCGTGAGGCATCTCCGATGGGCCGGAGCGACCGATGATCGACGACGACGTGACGGAGCCGGGGGAGGCCGTGGTGTCGGCCGCCCAGGTGTTCGTGGCCGGTTGGCTCGGCACCGTGCTGGTCGCGTGGCTGTTCGTCCGGCGCGGCCTGCGCAGCCTAGACACGGTCCCTCGCGCGGCGCGCGCGCGGTTGCGTTTCGACTGCGCCGTGGCCGCGGTCATGCAGGCCGTCGCGATCTTCGTCCTGCTCCACCTCGCGTCGCGCGCCGGGGACTCGGGGCTGGCAACGTGGCTGCCGTACGGTCTCGCGACCATCCACGGCGTCGCCGCGCTCGTGCCGGCGCTCGCCTGGGAGCACACGACGCGCGAGATGCGGCGGCGGCGTCCCGAGCTCGATTGGCGCGACGTGACCGGTCCGACGATGGCCGCCTTCGCGGTTCTCGTCGTGGTCTCGATTGGCGTCGCGGTGCTGCTGGCCCCGTGAGATCCGGCGGCGTCGCCGACGATGGCCGGTTCGGCCCGACGCGTCGTCAGCACCGGGCGTTGATCCGCGCGAGCATCGCCTGGCTGCGGCGGCCGTACTCGGCGTCGGCGCCGAGCGCGACCGCGGCTTCGAAGCTCGCCTTCGCCGTCTCGGCGTCGCCGATCCGGGCGAGGCCGACGCCGCGCCAATAGAGCGTCTTCTGCCGCAGCACGTTTTCCGGCTCGTATCGGGCGAGGAATTCGTCGATCCGGGCGAGCAGCTCTGCCCACCGACCGGCCTTTCCGAGCGCGGGCAGATCGTTCTCGAGGGCGTCCGCCGCACGCCGGGTGCGCCAGCGCATCGCGAGACCGGCCTCGTCGTCGGCGTCGGCGGCGAGGATCCCGTCGATGACGTCCGCGGACGGACCGGTCGGGATGAAGTCGCCGCAGGCTCGCAGACCCTGATCGAGCAGGCGTGCGCGCTCGACGCCGTCTACTTGCTCGGCCGCCGCGAACAGCCGGTCGCGCTCGGTCCGATTGCGCAGCAATTCCGCGAGATGCTCGAGCCACGCGGCCGGACCACACGGCCGGTAGTCCCTGGTCCGCGCGAAGGGGCGGCCCTCGGCGTCGGTCCGCACGACCGTCGGCCACGAGTTGACGGCGAACGACGCGTGCAGTGCGTCATTGGCCTACCGTTGCTGCGCCGAGATCACGTCTTCGCCGCGCGGGTTGTCGACGATCACCAGCTCGTAGCGCTCGCGCGCGGCCTCGACGAACTCCGGCCGGCTCCACACCTCGGCGGCGAGTCGAATGCACGTGCCGCACCAGTCCGAGCCGGTGAAGACCAGCGGCACGTCGCGCCCGTGCTCGGCCGCGCTGGCGCGCGCTGCGTGGACGTCGCCGGTCCGGCGCGACTCCACGAGGCCGATCATCGCGCGTGCCATGCCCGCGCCGATCAGCAGGTAGGTCTCGGCCTTGCTGTTCCAGTGGTAGACCTGCCGCGACGGCGACACCTCCGGCGGCCGGTGGAAGTCGCGGGTGCCGACGAACGCGACGTTGCCCCGGAACTCCTCGTACTCGGCGACCGCCGTTCGCACGCGCATCAGCGACAGCGCGCGCGGGTGGGTCTCGTCGCGGCCGCTCATGCCGGTCTCGGCGATCACGAAGGGCAGGTGGGGAATGCCGAGCTCGCGGCGGACGTCGCGGATGAAGCGGGCGAGGTTGGCCTCGTACTCGTCATTGAAGGCCTGGTCGACGCGGTCGTTCCAGCCCTGGTGCCAGCCGAAGCCGACGATCTCGTAGCCGCGCCCGTCGTAGCCCGGGACGTGCTCGTCGAGCGAGCCGAGCACCGCGCGCACGTGCGCGAACAGGGCGGTGTAGTAGGTCGGGTTTCGCCCTCGCGGCTGCAGGTAGGAAAGACAAAGGGGTTTCCGACGAGCCGCCCTGGGAGGGTCGGCGCGTTCGAGGGCTCGGGGAGCGCGAAAGCAGGCAATCGAGGGGAGGCAGGTCGCGGAGGTCTTGCCGACTTCGAGGCGGTCGAGACGGTGTGGGGCAGACCCCAGGCGCAGCCTGGATTCCGTTCGCCGTGTGGAGCGTGGCCGCGATCAGTCTGCCCACAGGCCGGTTCGCCGGGCGGTGGTCTCGCTGGTGCGAGCGGTGGAGTTCCGCGGGCAGATTGAACCAGGTCAGGATCCGGACGATCGTGCGCGGGTCGGTGATGAACCCGCGAAGCGGGTCGCTGCATCCGCAGCCGACCAGCCTCCGCAGGAGGCTGCAGCAATACGGTCTGCGGCCACGTCAGAAGTTGACGGCGGGTCTGGCAGCGAGGGCACACCAGAACGTCCACCCCAAGACAGCGCAACACGAGCTGAGCCCGGGAGTGGCGTCGTGACGTGCGCTGCTTGTCATCACGTTCCTCGCACGGAGCCGAGCGCCGTCGTTGAGTCGGACGGAAGGCGGGTGGCGATTCGTCTTCAGCCGGCGGCGGTGGGACGATCCGCTCGCGGTAGGACGCGCCGGGCGCGAACGCCCCGCGGTAGGTAACGAGGTTTCTCCGCGGCCGAGGTACCAACGCGGCGAGCCGCTCGGTCAGGACCAGGGGCTCGCACCCCACCAGCTTCGTACCGTCCTTCCACGGCCGCTCGAACCTGTACACGACCTTGCCGTCACGGGTCCAGGCCAGGCGGTCCTCGTCGATGGCCGGACGCAAGACGTATCGACACAGCCGCTCGAGGGCTTCGCGACGGCCGGACTCGACCGCGGTCGCCGCGTGCAACGAGAAGCCCCGGTAGCGCGCCTGCTGATCGATGGCAGCCACGCCGTCACGGATCGCGTCCGGATCGCGCCAGCGGGGCACCGCGCGACCAGCATGGTCACCGAACGCGATCCGACCCGGGACTGCGGCGGCCTGACACGTGTCGAGGGCGCTTCGCTCGTCGTCCAGCTGCAAACCGCCCCCATCGTCCCGCAGAAGTCCTCGGTCACGAAGCAGCGCGAGGACGCGACGGACGATGCGTGCCGTGACCCGGGCGAGCTGCTCGTCGGTCGGTGCCGGCAGCGGGTGGAAGGTCGCGCGGTCAACGGCGGACGACACGACAAAGACGCCGTCGACGAAGATCTCGTGAAAGTGAGGGTTGAGCCGGAGGGCCGAGTCATGGAACTGTGCGGCCACCACCGCCGCCGGCCGCGGCTCGACGATCCCGAGCTCTCGCGCCTGGCGGCGCTGCAACGCGAAGTAGTGTCGCCGACGCTGCGCGCCCGGGTTCTGGCGCCGTCCGTGTCGCCGGCCGAGTCGTGAGTCGAGTCGATACTCGAGTCACCGCCGGCCCGGTTGATCGGGGTGGCGCATGGCGCCACCCCGGGACAGGCCGGACGGCTCGACGCGCGCTGGCTCTGTCGCCATCTCCACTGGCTCGCCGACAGGCGGCGGGGGCTGGTGATCAGGCTGGAGTACCGCGATCCGTTTGAACGCCCGGTCGCCGCCCGGGCCGCGGGGAAGGTGAGTCGGCGACCGCGCTGGGCGAACCACGGAACGCGTCGCAGTCGGGCGCTGAGGGGTTCTGCTGTCGTGCGCGCTCGGAGCGAGGTAGGGTCGAGGATCCGCGGATCTCCCGGAGTGCTCTGTCACCTGCCCAGCTTCGGAGGCCCCATGCCCGAGACCGTGCTCGTCGTCGGTGCCCGTGGAATGCTCGGTGAGCCCGTCGCCCGTCGCCTCGCTGCCGACGGGCACACCGTGCGGGTGATGAGTCGCAGCCGGGAACGCGTCGCCGCCCGTTTCGGTGCGGGCTTCGACGCGGTGGGCGGGGACGTCGAGGATCTCGATGCGCTGCGCACGGCGATGAGGGGTTGCACGGCCGTGCACCTCAACCTGTCGGGCGGCGCCGATTGGGACCTCGAACGGCGTGGCGCCGAGGCCGCGAGCCGCGTGGCGGCGGAGCTCGGGGTCCGGCGGCTGACGGTCATCTCGGGCGCGAGCACGTGCGAGGAGAACGCGTGGTTCCCGGGGACCAGGGCGAAGCTCGAGGCCGAGCGGGCGATCGCCGGCTCGGGTGCGCCGTTCACGGTGTTCCGCTGCACGATGTTCATGGAGCTCCTGCCGAAGCTGGTCCGCGGCGGTCGCGCGATGATCTTGGGCGACCAGCCGACGCCGTGGCATTGGGTCGCCGCGGACGACTTTGCGGCGATGGTGTCGAGGGCGCTCGGCACCGCCGAGGCCGCGGGCAGGACGTTGTACGTCCACGGTCCCGAGGCCCTGACGTTCGAGGAGGCGATGCGGATCTACCAGCCGATCTGCGCGCCCGGGGCGAAGGTCACGACCGTGCCGTTCTGGCTCCTCCGTCTGATGTCGTGGATGCCCGGCCGCGCCGAGCTCCGCCACGTCGGCCTGCCGATCATGCGGTACTTCACGAAGGTGCGGGAGATCGGCGATGCGGCCGAGGCGAACGCGCTGCTCGGAGCCGCGGCCACGACGCTTCGGGCGTGGAGCGCGGCGCGCGCGGGAACCGGCGCCTGACCCGGCGGACGGCCCGGCCAGGCGTCGCCGGCTCAGAACCGCAGCGCGTCGCTGGCCGCGAGCGGCGTGCCCGCACAGGCGGTCGGGTCGAGCCACCACCATTGGAAGCCGAGGCCGAGCGGCAGCTGCACGGAGATCGGGACCGGCAGGGTGAGGCGCGCGAAACCGGTCGCGTTCGTGCAGGCCGGAATGCCGTCGAGGATCGTGCCCGGCACGAGCAGAAGGTCGAGCCCCCAGAGCGGCACTGGAGGATTCGTGGGGGCTCCGACGAACAGCGCTCCGGTCGTCGTCGCGGGCGCGTGCTCGCAGAGCATCTCGAAGCCGCGATTCCCCGGCCACGGCTGGCTGTTCACCTGCATGTAGGCCGGCTCCCGGCAGCCCGGGCTGCCGGCGCCGTAGCGGGTCACGCCGCCCGGGAGCAGGTCGAGCACGAGGACCGTGGCGTCGGTCCCACCCGCGTAGCCCGGCCACGGTGCGTTCGCAGTCACGGGGTGGCTCGGGTTGTCGGTGCCGCCGGTCAGCACGACCCGGCCATCCGGCCGTAGGACCACTCCATGGTTGCCTTCGTAGCCGCCGGTCTGCAGTGCGCCGGCGCCAACGTACGAGAAGTAGTGGACGTCGTTCCAGCCGTTGCCCTGCGGGTCGAGGCGCAGCACGAACCCGCAGCCGAGGCCCAGGGGATTGGGGAGCGGTGCCCCCCGCGTTCCGTTCCAGACGCCGCCGATGTCCCAGTGCTGGCCGCAGGCCGTGATGATCCCCGACGGCTCGACCGCGAGATCCCAGACGATGTCGAACTGGCTGCCGCCGAGCAGCGTCGAGTAGACGAGCTGTGCGGCGCCGGTGCGCGACGGGTCGAGCCTGGCGAGGAATCCGTCGAGCGCCGCTCCGGGGGCGGCGCTTTGCGGGGCGCCGGCCGTGGTCGGGAACGGGTCCGGCGGCGACCCGACCCAGCTCCCGCCACCCACGGTCACGATCCCGCCGGCGTCGACGGCCAGGTGGATCGCGAAGTCGTTCGCGTTGCCGCCGAGATAGGTGGACCAGAGCAACCCGCCGAGGCTGGTGTCCAGGCGCGACACGAACGCGTCCCCGCTTCCGTCCAACGTGCGGTCGTAGGCACCGCTCGTCGTCGGGAGGTTGGTCGAGTACGTCAGCGATGCGACCGTCGTCTCGCCGTTCGCCGCGACGTGCAGGTCGATCAGGTCCCATTCCCGCGGAGTCACGTTCACGCGGAACAGCCCCTCCTCGCCGCTGCCTCCGAGGTAGGTCGCGGCCACGAGCTGCGCCGACCCTGCGCGCGAGGGGTCGAGCTGCGCGACGATCGCGTCGAACGAGCCGGAGAGGCTCGGCTGGAACACCCCCGGCGTCGTCGGGAATGCCGCCGAGTCGGTGAAGCCGGCGACCGTGATCCGGTCGGCGCTCCGATCGACCGCCACGGCTCCGAGTCGATCGGTGCCGGGCGTGCCGAGGTAGGTGGAGTCGAGGATCTGGCCGGCGGGGTCGAGTTGCGTCACGAAGCCGTCGCGGCCGCCGGCGTTCGCCCCTTGGAGCGCTCCGGGCGTGGTCGGGAAGTTCGTCGACGTCGTGCAGCCGACGACGACGAAGCATCCGTTCGCCGGCGAGTACTCGACGTCGAAGGCCGCGTCGTCGCCGCTGCCGCCGAGGAAGCGCGAGAACACGACCGCCGCCGCACCGGAGCGCGACGGGTCGATCAGGGTGACGAAGGCGTCGTCCGAGCCTCCCTGGAACGGGCTACCCGTGGTTACCGGGAAGTTCGACGAACGGGCGTAGCCGACCACGACGATCCGATCCTGGTCGTCGACCGCGACTGCCATGATGCGTTCCAGCGCAGTGCCGCCGAGGAAGGTCGCGAAGTCCTGGGACCAGGCATGGCCCGCCGTCGCCAGGACAGCGGTAAGGACCAGGGGGAGGATGTCGAGGGCAGGGTGTGAGCGGAACATGGTGGCTCCTTCGTTGCGGTGTCCGGCGCCGTCGCGGCGCCAGCACCGAACGGTCCGCACGCCGCGCATCGTTACCGCCGTCCGGTCGGTTTCACGAGCGGCTCGCCGTCCTGCACGAGCCCCGGCCGTCAGTCACCGATGCGGATCTGCATCCCGGGAGTCAGCGACGCCAGGCCGAGCAGGGGGCCGCCCGACTCGAGAGCTCCGCCCTGCACGAAGAGGTCCACACCGCTGAGGGCGGAGTTCCACGGGATCGGCAGAGGCAGAACGGCGGTGCCACCCGCTGCCGCGCCGACCAGCACGCCGTCGAAGGGAAGCTGCGGGTAGACCGTGCACGGAGGGATGCTCGTCGCCGCGAGCCGGGTCGACAGGCCGACGAAGACGTTCGCGCTTCCGGGCACCGACCCGAGTCCGAGCGCGAAGTCCTGATCGCCGACGATCGGCGGGCCGAGAGCACTCAGGGTCGGCGTGCCGGCGCTCCCCGGGCAGCCGATGCCGATCGAGGCCGTGTCGCCGCGCACCGTCGGCTGGTAGGTCCAGGTGTCCTGGTAGAAGGTGCAACCCCCCCCGTAGGCGGAGCACGACGAGCCTCCGAACAACACCACCTGCTCGTGCGCGGCGTCGTAGACCATCGCATGTGCACCCCGGTTCAACGCGTGATTGCCCGACACCTGCCGCCACGAGCCCCCGGCCCATTCCCAGGTCCGAACGTAGCTTTCTTGGAGCACCAATCGCTCGCGTCGCGCGTCGTAGGCCGCCGAGGCCGATCCGGGCATCGGCCCGCTGTTGGCAGCCTGCACCCAACGGACTCCGTCCCACTCCCAGGTGTCTCCCAGCCACGGCCCGGGCCGCGTGATATCGAACCCTCCGAACAGCACGACGCGCCGGCGCGCGGCATCGTAGGACATCGCGTGGGAGTGTCGCCGGGAAGGTGACGCTGCGGGGTTCGACTGTGTCCAACGGGTGCCATCCCATTCCCAGGTGTCCTCCAGCGGCAGGCCGGATCCGAGCGAACCGCCGAACAGCACGACTCGACCGCGGACCCGATCGAAGGCCATCGCGTGCCACGCGCGCGCGCTCGGCCCGACGGCCGAGACCTGCGTCCAGTCCGCGCCGTCCCACTCCCAGGTGTCGCCGAGCACGGCGCTCGCCTCGCCACCGAACAGCACGACCCGACCGCGCGCCGCGTCGAAGGCCATCGCGTGGCCGAACCGCGCGGGCGGCGAGGTCGCAGGGTACACCTGGGTCCAGCTCGAGCCGTCCCACTGCCAGGTGTCGCCGAGCGACTGCCCGCCGCCGAACAGCAGTACGCGCTGCCGTGCAGCGTCGTAGACCATCGCATGGCCAGCTCGCGGAGACGGTCCGGAGCTCGACACCTGCGTCCACACCATCTGCGCACCGAGCGGCCCGGCGAGCGAGCAAGCCACGGCGATGAACAACGAGCGCATCGTTCCTCCTCGGATCGGTCTCCGATCCGTTTCTGCTCTGCGAGTGTGAGGGAAGCGGAGCCGAGCAGCGCCCCGCCACCGAGAGACGGTCCGCCCGCGCCGAGTCGTTACCTCCGATCTGCCGGTTTCCCGAGCAGCTCGCCGTACTGCTCGAGCTCGGCCGCCGTGAAGTCCCGGCAGCTCAGCTCGGCAGCGAGCTTGCGCAGGTCGCCCGTGTGGACCATCCAGGTGCGCACGGTGCCGTCGAAGGCGGCGGTCAGCACCCGATCACCGGCCGGCGAGAACGCGGCCATGAAGACCGCGCCACGGTGGCCGCGCAGCACCGCGAGCTCGCGGCCGCTCCGGTCCCACAGCCGGGCCGTGCGGTCGCGGGACGCCGTCACGATCCGATCGCCGTGCGGCGAGAACTCCCCCCAGGTGACCTCGCCCTCGTGGCCGTGGAGCGCGACGACCTGGCGGCCGTCGAGGTCGAGGACCGCCGCCGTGGTCTCGTCGATCGCCGTCAGGAGCTGCTTCCCGTCCAACGAGAACGAGAGCCATGCCAGGTTGCTGAAGTGGACCGGGATCGGTGCCCCGCGCGGCCTGGCTTCGGCGTCATAGAGGTGGATCGCGCCGAGCCGTGCGACGCCGAACGAGCCGTCCGCGGCGAACTCCACGTCGTAGACCGGCTGCTCGTACTCGAGGGGGGGTCCGATCGGCGTCCCGTCGAGCGCGTAGAGCTGCACGACCCCCGGGATCGCGGCGACCAGCACGCGGCTCCCGTCGGGTGAGAACTCCGCCGCGAGCACTGCCTTGCCCGGGACCGGCTCGAACTCGGCGAGCACGCGCCCTTCGAGGTCCAGGCGTCTGGCGTGCCCGTCGTAGCAGGCGAAGAGCACCGAGGTCTCGGACGGCGCGAAGACTGCCCGCTGCACCTTGTCGCCCTCCCACAGGACCGTGCACTCCCCGCCTTCGACGTCCCACAACCGCACGCGGCCCTCGCGGGATGCCGTCAGGATCCGCCGGCCGTCGCGCGACATCCGTGCCGAGTACGCGACCGAGCCGTGCCCGGTCAGGATCGGCAGGTCGGTCGAGCCGACGCTCCAGACCCGCGCCGTCCGGTCCTCGGAGGCGGTGACGACCTGACGGCCGTCCGGCGCGAACCGCGCCGAGACGACCACGTCGTCGTGGCCCCGCAGGACGTCGACCAGCGCCCCGGTACGATCGAAGACCCGCACCGTCTGGTCCAAGCCGGCCGTCGCGAACCGGTCACCGCGCGGCGCGAACTCCGGACCCTGCACGCCGGCCTCGTGCCGCATCGTGGCGAGGTTCTCGCCGCGGCGGTTCCAGAGCTTCGCGGTGCAGTCGTCGGAGGTCGACACCAGGAGCTCGCCGTCGGGGGAGAATCCGAGGCCGGTGACCTGCTCCTCGTGGCCCTCTTCGCAGGCTCGGCAGGCGATCTCGGGCGCGCCGAGGGTCCAGATCCGGACGCACCCGTCGTAGCACCCCGTCGCGAGGCAGCCGTCGGTCGCCCACGCCACCGAGATCACCGGGAGTTCGTGCCGCAGGGGATCGCCGACCGCAGCACCTCGCTCGTCCCACACCCGGACCGTGCCGTCTCGCGATGCCGTGGCGACGCGGTGCCCCGACGGCGAGAAGACCGCCGCTTCGAGCATGGACTCGTGGACCATCGCGGCGCCGACCGGCTGGCCGTCGAGGGACCAGAGCTTCGCGGAGAAGTCGTCGAACGGGCCGTCGGCGTGGCGGGCGAACTCGCGGGTGGTGGCCCAGCTCAGGATGCGATCTCCGGCGGGTGCGAACCCAGCACGAATCGGGCCGTCACCGTGCTCGCGGGCCCACAGCGGCTCTTCGGCGTCGAGGCTCCACAGGCGCACGATCCCGTCGAATCCCGCGGTCACGAACCGGCGCCGCGACGGGTCGGGGTCGAAGGCCGCGCTCTGGACCCGCTCGGGGTGTCGGAACGCGCGCACGAACTCGCCGTCGGCGCGCCACAGCCGGGCGGTGTGGTCCAGGCTCGCGGTCAGCAGCAACGCCCCGTCCGAAGAGTACTCGGCCGACCAGACCTGCCCGCCGTGTCCTGTGAGGATCGCGCGCTCCCGCACGCTGGTGACGGCCGCGTGGAGCCGCGACACCTCCTCGGCGCCTTCCTCGAGGTCGACCGCGGCGCGCGCCAGCAGCAGCGCCAGCGTGGTGTCGGTCTCGAGCGCCTCCGCCGACAGGCTGGCCAGCGCGAGTGCGCGTGCGCGACGCCGCTGGTCCGCGACCTCCCGCAGCAAGGCGATCGTCGTCGCCAGGCCGACCGACAGGAGGACGATGATCGCCGTCGCGGCCGGGTGCCGGCGCGCCCAGCGCGTCGCGCGACCGACGGGTCCGATCCGGCGGGCGGCGACCGGCTGCGAGGAGCGCACCCTCCGCAGGTCCTCGGCCAGCTCGAGCGCGGACCGGTAGCGGCGCCGCGGGTCCTTCTCGAGCGCGCGGTCGAGGATCGCGCGGAGGTCGGGCGACAGGCCGCGGTGGAAGCGCCGCGGGTTCGGCGGCGTCTCGCCGAGGATCTGCCGGTACAGCTCCTCGCGGCTGGTCGACTCGAACGGGCAACGCAGGGTCAGGCACTCGTAGAGCAGGACCCCGAGCGCGTGCACGTCCGCGCGACGATCGACGCCGCCGCGCCGTGCTTGGACCTGCTCGGGTGCCAGGTAGGAGGGCGTGCCGAGCACGTCACCGGAGCGCGTCAGCTCGGCTCCCTCGACCGTGTCGTCCCGGGCGAGACCGAAGTCGAGCAGCACCGGGTCGCCTTCGGCGGTGATCATCACGTTCGCCGGCTTGATGTCGCGGTGCACGAGGCCGGCCTCGTGCGCGGTGTGGACGGCGCGCGCGAGCCGTTCGACCAGCCAGGCGATCGCGTGCGCGGACCCGCCGTGCGACGAGGATCCGGAGGGTTCCGACTCCGGCCCGTGTGCGAGGCCGTCGGCCAGGTGGCGTGGGTCGGGGTTCGTGCTCGAGCGAAGGCGCGCGATCCGCTCGGCGAGGTTCTCGCCGTCGACGTAGCGCATCGCGATGAACGGCGTGCCGTCCGCCGTGCCGGCCTCGTAGACCGTGCAGATGCCCGGGTGGTCGAGGCGGGACACCGCGTGGATCTCCCGGTCGAAGCGCTCGCGTGCCGGCCCGAAGTGCAGCTGTCCCGGGTGGAGGAGCTTGAGCGCGACGCGACGGCCCATCGCCCGCTGCTCGGCCAAGTAGACGACGCCCATGCCGCCGCTGCCGAGGCGACGCAGGATGCGGTAGTCGCCGAAGCGCTCGGGGTCGGAGTCGGGTTCGGCCTGCGGCTCCTCGGCGATGCCGAGGGCCAGGATCTCGGCGTAGCGCCGGCGCAGCGTTGGCGCGAGCTCGGGGTGCAGCGCGCAGGCGTCCTCGATCGCTCGGTCCGGTCGGCAGGCATCGCGCTCGAGGCATTGGAACAGCAGGGCCTCGACGGGGTCGGCGAACTCGTCGTCGGGCGGTCGTGATCCGGGATCGGGCTCCATCACCGGCGGTGGCTCGACTGTACCCCGCGCCGGCGGGACGATGACGGGAGTTCGACGGTCGCCATGGGCCATTCCAGCACTCCGGACGAGGACGCTGCGCGGGATCTGGTGGAGCGCGTATCACGAGGCGACCAGGGCGCCATCGAGCAGGTGCTGGTCGAGGAGCTGCCGCGCCTGCGCGCGTTCGTGCGACTGAACGTCGACGCGGTGCTGCGCGCGCGGGAATCCTGCTCGGACCTGGTCCAGTCGGTGTGCCGCGAGGTGCTCGAGGCGCTGCCGGACTTCGAGTACCGCGGCCGCGCGGCGTTCCGTGGCTACCTCTGTGCGTGGACGATGAACAAGATCCGCGACCGCCGCCGGTTCCACCTCGCGGCCCGGCGGGATCTCGGCAGGGAGGTGTCGGCCATCCCGGACCTGGCGGGGGTGTTCACGCCGAGCGAGCAGGCAGCACGGCGCGAGGAGCTCGAGCGGGTCGAGGCGGCGTTCGACCGGCTCAGCCCGGCACAGCGCGAGGTCCTGACGCTGTCGCGCATCGCGGGGCTGTCGCACGCCGAGATCGCCGAGCGGACGGGCCGGCAGCAGGGTGCGGTGCGGGTGCTGCTGCACAAAGCACTGGCGCGGCTGGCGACCGTGCTGGACTCGCTCCGCGACGGGTCGTCGCGATGATCCGGTTCGTCGTCCGTCGACCACGGCTGCGAACACGTCGCGACGCCTCGAGGCGCGCCTCACCGACGACTACTGGCTCGTGGAAGTGAGGCGCGCGCATTCCGCGAACACATCAGGGTGCGCGGAGCGAAGTTCCGAGAACGGCGGCACTCGCCCGCCACGTGTCGAGAAGCACCACTCCAGCAAGCCGTGGTCGTCTGCGTCGAGCAGGCTGTCGAACAACCGGGCAGCATCCGGCGTTCCCGAGCGCAGCGCTGCATCGACGATCCCCGCGAGACGAAGGAAGGTGAGCCGGTAGCCGCGCTGTAGGGCTTCACGTGCGTCCAGCTGCAGGATCAGCACGGTCTGCTCGCCTCGCTCCGCGAACCCCTGCCTGCAGGTAGGAAGGACAAAGGGGTTTCCGACGAGTCGCCCTGGGAGGGTCGACGCGTTTGAGGGCTCGGGGAGCGCGAAAGCAGGCAATCGAGGGGAGGCAGGTCGCGGAGGTCTTGCCGACTTCGAGGCGGTCGAGACGGTGTGGGGCAGACCCCAGGCGCAGCCTGGATTCCGTTCGCCGTGTGGAGCGTGGCCGCGATCAGTCTGCCCACAGGCCTGGTTCGCCGGGCGGTGGTCTCGCTGGTGCGAGCGGTGGGAGTTCCGCGGGCAGATCGAACCAGGTCAGGATCCGGACGATCGTGCGCGGGTCGGTGATGAACCCGCGAAGCGGGTCGCTGCATCCGCAGCCGACCAGCCTCCGCAGGAGGCTGCAGCAATACGGTCTGCGGCCACGTCAGAAGTTGACGGCGGGTCTGGCAGCGAGGGCACACCAGAACGTCCACCCCAAGACAGCGCAACACGAGCTGAGCCCGGGAGTGGCGTCGTGACGTGCGCTGCTTGTCATCACGTTCCTCGCACGGAGCCGAGCGCCGTCGTTGAGTCGGACGGAAGGCGGGTGGCGATTCGTCTTCAGCCGGCGGCGGTGGGACGATCCGCTCGCGGTAGGACGCGCCGGCGCGAACGCCCCGCGGTAGGTAACGAGGTTTCTCCGCGGCCGAGGTACTAACGCGGCGAGCCGCTCGGTCAGGACCAGGGGCTCGCACCCCACCAGCTTCGCACGTCCTTCCACGGCCGCTCGAACCTGCATACTGACCTTGCCGTCACGGGTCCAGGCCGGGCGGTCCTCGTCGATGGCCGGACGCAAGACGTATCGACACAGCCGCTCGAGGGCTTCGCGACGGCCGGACTCGACCGCGGTCGCCGCGTGCAACGAGAAGCCCCGGTAGCGCGCCTGCTGATCGATGGCAGCCACGCCGTCACGAATCGCGTCCGGATCGCGCCAGCGGGGCACCGCGCGGCGAGCATGGTCACCGAACGCGATCCGACCCGGGACTCGGATTCGATGTCGAGCGCGAGCGCGGCTTCCGACTGCACCGACTCGGATGCCACTGCTGCACGGGACAACAAGACGACGACGGCTCCCACGCGGAGGATCGAGCGCCCGAGCACGATCCTCCAGTCGTTCCCCGTTCGGATGCGCTCGCTGTCGAGCCACGGTCGATATCCACGGATCCGAAGCGCTTCCGCGAGCTCCAGGCGAAGCGCCTGTCGCCGCTCAAATACGACAGGAGCACTCGGGCGAGCTTCGAGCGCGTGCCGCACGAGGTCGGCGCCCTGTACCTTCGGCAGCAGGTCAATATCGAGGACGCCATCGTGAGCAGTCTGGAGATCCCCGCGGAAACCCGCGCGATCTCGGTCTCGCTGGACCGGGCGAGTATGCCGATGGAGGAGCCCATCCCGCAGCCGCCCGGTCGACCCAGGAAGAGCGCGTCGCGGATCAGACGCGTCTTCCACATGGCTTATTGCGGCACCGTCACGCTGCACGATGGCGATGGTCGAGCGATGTACTCGATGCGCTTCGGACAGATGCCAGGCATCGACCCGCAGCACGTGTGCAACGCCGTGGCGAATGCGGTGTACCGCCTGCGCGAGAAGCAGCCCGAGCTGCGACTTCAGCTAATCGCTGATGGGGCTCAAGAGATGTGGAACCTGCTCGAGTCGCGCTTCCGGGGGAGCCTCTTCGGTCCGCGTCATCTGATGGTCGACTTCCTGCACGTCCTCCAGAAGCTGTTCCGCGGCAGCCGAAGCGATTCACGGTTTCGGAGGCCACGCTGTCCTCGCTGGCTGGCGTCGACTCCTCGAGCGCAGGAAGGACGCCGCCATGCAGATTCTCGCCGAGCTCGAAGCGTCTTGGTGCGAGCCGGTCGACGACACCATGGTCACGGACAGCCTCGTCCATGACGCCATCACCTACCTCACGAATCACGCGCACCGCATGAACTACGCCGGTGCCCGCGCCAAAGGGCTGCCGATCGGTAGTGGAACCGTCGAGGCCACCTGCAAGAGGCTCATCGGCGTTCGCATGAAGCGCGCTGGATCACGTTGGAAGCACGACACCGGCGACCATGTGATCAAGCTCCGCGGGCTCGCGCTCAGCCACCAATGGGACGCTGCCATGACGGGGTCCTTCGCCACGCAGCGGACGGCGGTCCATGCGCTCGCAACATGAATAGAGCTACCTTACTCAATGCGAAATCCACACCTATCCGAGCTGGACCTGATTGGCGAGATGGTGCTTCCCGTCGTACTCGAGGAACTTGAATGGAAGGGTGCGATCGAACGACTCGAGGACCGACACTACATGAGATGAAATGATGTGCATGCGGTCGCTGCGAGGCTGTATAACGACCTCAGGCTGATATCAACCGCCGACCGCTGCCTGTCAAAGGAAGGCGGGCCGGAGCGGCTGCCTTGACGGCAATTGCGCTCGGAGCGGCAATGACGATCGTCGAGCCGAGCGTGATGAGGAAACCGAGGATCGCAATGGTCCACGCGAGCGCTGCGGGACTCTTCAGCTTCGGCTTCCCCGACCAGCAGCGACCGCCGCAACGATGGTCCAGCCGATCCCTGCCAGCACGATCGCCCATGCGAGCGAAAGAGGCGCGAGCCCCGAGCACAGATCGAACGCTGCCATCGCCAGGCCGGCACTGGCGATGAAAGGTGCGGCCGTTCCGGGGCCCCGCTCATGCCGCCATTCGCATGCCCAAGCGATCGCCGCGCGCGCGGTGAAGCCCAACAGGAACGCGATGACCAGCGCAGCCGGTAGCTGCAGATGGCGCTCCGCGAACCACGCGCCGAACGGCAGCCCGGCCCCATGCTGGAGGAGCGACAGGAGCCCGAGGACGAAGCCCGCGGGAAGCCCCAGCCCTCCGATCACGCCGGCGACCATCATGATCGCCATGATCGGGAGCGCCGTTGCGCGGGTGAAGACTGACAGGCTCTCGAAGCGGCCCGGTCTCAGCCCCCACGAGACGGCGGCCCGCGTGTGCTCGTTGAGCTCCAGGATCTGTGGCCGACCGCGCGCCGGCGGGAGTTCGGCGGCGGCGAGGACGCCTTGGAAGACGGGCAGCATCGGATCGCTGGCCGGCCGAAGCGAGGGATCGACCAGCAGCAGGATCTCGGGCGTCCCGGTGAGACGGCGCGCCTCGACGGCCGTGAGCACCTCTGCGGCCACCCATTCGCGCTGCACGCCTCTCGCATCCAGGATGCACACGAACGCGTCGCATTCCGCGAGGTGGTCGTCCAGCGCGCGGCGCCAGCTTGCTCCGACCGGGATGCTCGCGCGATCGAGAAACGGGCGGGCTCCCGAGCGCTCGAGATCGTCGTGCAGAGCCGTCGCGAACCGGCTCGCGTCGCGAGAACTCCGCGTATAGCTGATGAACACCCGAGGGAGCAGCGGGGGAAGCAGCGGACACGAGTGCGAGTTCAGCGGATCTCCCGCCAAAATGGTCGTTCGCGGGTCCCGCAGCGAGGGCTCGGCCGATCGCGACCGGGCCGCGTCCACATCGATCAGATGTCGCCGCGCGATTCGACCGCCGCGGCGGATGGCATCGAGCACCATGCCCGCGGCCGCGCCGACGACAACCCAGGAGCTCGGGCCCGACACCCGATCCTGCAGAGCCGTCGCGGCCAACATGACGACCAATCCGACGAGCACCCACCGCCCGATTGCTGCATTGTCCCGGGGCGCCATGGCAGTGACCCTCGAGCCCCTGAGGATCAGCAGGATCAGCGGAGCCTGCAGCGGAAATGCGAGGAGCCCGAGGAGTCCCGATGCCGCAGCGGGACCGACGGCACCGAGCCGCGACGGCAGGACATTCAATGCCGAGGCGACGCCGCCGGCGAGCGCCAGCACGGCCCCGAGGACCAGGAGCACGGTCGCGGCCGCGCCAGCGGCGCACGCGCCGCGCCAACGGAGCTCGCGCCAGCCCGCACGCCGGCGGGCGTCCTCGATGTCCCGGATCCACGGGACGAGGATCTCGCGCAGCTCCTCGGTGCTCGGAGACTCGGCGACCTGCGTGCTGTCCAACAGCGCCTGGAGGAACGGGATCCGGTCCGCGAGCGCACGCAGATCGTCAAGCGTCAAGTCGTGCAGGAACACGAGCAGGCGGAAGTCGGGCCGCGCGAGCACGCGTCGGATGCAGTCGCGGCCGAGCTCCTCGAGCGCGGCCGAGTCGAGACCGTTCTGCTCCAGCACGAGGATCGCGGCGCACAGGTGCTGGTCGTGGTCCGGCGGTGGCGCACGGCGTCGAGCCGGATGGGCGGCACCGAGCGCGACACGCGTCACGGCGACGGGCCGGCCGAAGTCGTCTCCCAGGGCGTCCAGCCGCTCCATCACCAGGTCGTTCACCGCCTCCGACCACGACGCGAGGAGCAGCAGGGCGCGCTCGTCGTAGCGTGGCGGAGCCCGTCGGGCCGCTGCCGGAGTCGGCGGCGGCGCGGGTCCGATCTCCGGCGCGGTCGGAACCCAGCTCCCGCTCCCAGTCGATAGCGATGGCGGCGAATGACCTGGCGCCGCCGGTGGCTCGAAGGAAGCGAGAGTCGCCTCGCTGAGTCGAGCCCCTGCGACGTCGCCGATCGCCTCATCGATCCGCTTCGATCGCTCGAGCTCGAGGACCGCTTCCGCTGCTCGACCCTGGCGGGCCGCGATCACGCCCAGGTGGTAATGGCAGGCGCTTGCGGCCTCCGCCCGGCCGACGTGGGGAATCGCGCCCAGGATGCTGCGAGCGCGGGTCAACAGAGCGCGTGCCGGCTCGAACTCGCCGCGCAGGTGGTGGACGAGAGCGAGCTGGTACGAAGCGATGGCGAGGTCCCAGGGCTCCCCGGCGCTCTCGGAGAGGGCGATGGCCTTCTCGTAGCCGGCCGCCGCGGCCGCCAGCCGGGGGTCTGCGCGGGCCCGCTCGTGGTGCCTCACAGCCAGCTCGAAGTAGGGCGTTGCCTGCTCGTCGACGAACGACTGATACGCGCGCTTCGCATCGACGAACCACCGAAACCGCGGGTTGCGACCCGCGGCCCATTGCTCATTGATGCGGTCGAGCATGTGACCTCGCCTGCTCCATGACGATCCTGCGCTCCCGACGGTCCCGCTCGATCATCCCGGCGCTGACGGCGAGGGCGAGCATCGGGACGATCAGACCGGCCACGATCCAGTATGCTCCCTGGATCTCATATACGCCGAAGTGCCATTTCGCTGCGAGCAGCGACACCCCGACGGCATACGCCAGGTACGGCACGAGCGGGATGCGCAGGCGCGGCGCGAGGAAGAAGCCGATGCCCAGAGCGAGACCGAGAGCGCATCCTGTGCCGATCACGTGGAGGGAGGCCCGCTCCATGCCGAGCTCCACGACCGCGGACTTCGCCGCCTCGCGTCCGAGGGACATGGACATCGCGGCCCCCATGCCGATGATCCAGATGATGCTGGTGTTGGCGATGAACTGCCAGAGCGTGATGAGGAGGTCGCTCGTGCTCTCGCTCCTTACGGGAATGGCGAGCCCCGCCCCGAAACCGAGCAGTCCGACGAAGGCGCCGACGAGCAGGCTCCCCACGACCACCCAGACGTGCGCCCCGGTCCACTGTGGCTCTGCCCAATCGAGCGACGGCAGCCCGAGCATCGCTTGGCCGGCATACCAGCATCCCGACGCGGCAGCGAGGAAGGCGACCGAGCCGATGAGCCGTGACAACGCCGGGCACGGAAACCTGATGTCGACCTTCGGGGGCGTCGCCCTGCGCGGCGAGACCGTACGACTCTGCCAGTCCATGAATTGCCTCTCCCGACAATGTACCCCGTCCGGCTCTCCCACTCGACCGCCGTGCCGCCCTCCACCGCGATGCCTCCGCGGTCGATGCTCGGCTCGATCACGTCGATCGTGCAGTCGTCCTGCGTCCACTTCGCCACCATCTCGCCGGTTCCGCCGACCTTGCCGCTGCTCCGGCCCCAGACGCACACCAGCAGCGGATCGTCGACGAGGTCGTGCGCCTCCGCGTACGGAGCGGCGGTGAGGCGCTCATTGCAGCGCCGGTAGGCGTCGCTCTGCCCGCCCTCGTCCGCGGGCAGCGGGCCGAGCACCTCGACACGGACCCGAGCGTCGTCCGGGACCCCATGGAAGCGCGCCCGCCACTCGGGGAGCACTGAGGCCCGGACGAAGTCCGCGGGCGGGAACGGCAGGATGACGCGCGGCTGGCCGCCGCGCGCCAGCAGCCCCTCGATGAACAGCAGGTCGCCGCCGTCGGCCGCCTGGCTGAAGGCCAGGCGCACGTCGCGCGGATCGAGGAGCTTGCGCAGCCGAGCGGCGACCGTGCGCTCGAAGCGCGCCGGGAACCTCTCCGGGAACCGCCCCGGTCGGTCGATCAGGTGACCGGTGAACGCCGCGACCCGACCGATATCGAACGCGCCGCCGAACTCGCCTCTGCACTTGCCGAGCGCGACCAGATTCACGCGTGCCTGCCGCCGCATGGTGGCGTGGTGGAGGAGCTTCCGCGGGCTCGCTGCAACGGCCTCGCGACACCGGCCCCGCGCAACGTCCAGCTCGCCGTTCAACGGCTCGACCTCCGCAAGGGTCGCGAGATACCAGTGGTCCCGCCTGTCCTCGGGAACCGCCGCGAGCGCTGCCCGAACGCGTCGCAGGAGCGCCTCGACGTCGTGCGTAGTGCCGGTCCAATGCTGCTCCCACACCGTCGTTGCGAGGGCGTTGACGCCCAGGTAGTAGCTGGACCCGCAATCGGGATGAGCGAAGCCCTCCGCGTACAGCTCGCGGGCCTGACGCAGCGACTCGGCGTCAGCATCGCCGCGACGGCGGATCACACCATCGACGAAGCGCCGCTTCTTGATCCCGGCGAGGATCCCGTAGGTCTCGGCGTCGAGGGCTCCGTCCGCGCGCAGGGACCCGAGCAGCCGCTCCCCCTCACCGACCTCGCTCGTCACCGCAGAGCGCCCGAGCACCAGCGCGCGAAGCTGCGTGCTCCGCCTCCAATCGCCGGCGTGCGAGAGGACGCTCAGCGCCGTGCGCTTCGATCCCTGCGCGATCAGCCGCTCGGCGAGGTCGTTCAGAACCTCATCGCGACGCTCGATGCGCGATGAGACGAGCGGGGCCGGCTGCGTCCACATCTTGAGGCTCGCCGACTGCGCGCGCGCGGCCAGGTGCATACGCACCACGGGCACGGGGTCGCGCGACGCGCTCAGCGTGCTCTGCCAACGGTACTCGGCGGTCAGCGCGTCCTGCAGGTAGCGGTGCGCGAAGTGCCAACGAGCCTCGCCCTTGCGCCGCAGGAGCAGACCGGTGATCCGCATGCGATCCAGCAGGCCCCACTCGTCGGTGCCCGTCGCGCGCACGAGCTCCTTGGCGTCCTCGTCGCCCTGTATGGCTGCGGTCAACGCCGTGGTGTCGGCGACCAGCGTCCCTGCCTCGGTCATCGTCCACGCGATACTCGCGAGCAGCTTCCGCACCGGCACGACCGGCAGCTCCGGCGTGTACGGCAGGGCGTCGTCGTAGCGATGTGCCAGGAGATCGCCGATCATCTCGACGAGGACGTCGAGCTGGCTGCGCGGGGCGGGCGCGTCGCGCTGGAACAGCGCGCGGCTCGCCAGGATCGTGAGGAGCAGCGGATTGGACGCCAGCGTGCCGTTGCATTCGGCGATCTCCGCGAGCAGGGTGCGGGCGTCCAACGCCGCTCCCGTCCCTCGCTCCTCCCGCGCGATTCGAAACCCACGTTCGACCAGCTCGACCTGCTGGCCGTGGCTCAGCTCGCAGACATCGACCGAGCGCCAGCCGTCGCCGAACTCGTCCTCCCTGGCCGACTCCCGGCATGCGACGAGGAATGTGCACAGCTTCCACGTCGAGGCGAGGCGACCGAGCCGCTTGCGTGCCTGCTCGCGGATGTGCAGCGCCTGCGCGAGCTCACGGATGCCAATGTGTCGCTCGAGGGAGTCGACGATCGACTCGAACCTGTTGTCGATGCCACTCGATTCCTCGAGCCAGTTGTGCATTTGGACGGACAGCAGCAGCGACTTTGGCCGCGCCTGCAATGCGAAGCTCAGCAGCGTCGTCGTCTTGCCAGTCCCGGGCCCGCCTCCCAGCATCCATAACCCACGCTGCGGTCGGAGCAGAGCTTCGAACTCCACGACGCCCGGTGCGGAGCCGACGACCTGAAACTGGATCGCGACGTGGATATCGAGCAGCCCCACGCGCAGACCGGCGCCGTGGCGCGGCCGGATCCGGCCGTGGCGCTCGGACAGCTCGCGGTGGTACTCGTCGAGCGCCCGCTCGTGCCTCGCGACGAACACCGCGGAGTTGCGCTGGCTGCTGACGTGCTGGATCTGGAAGCGGCGGGGCTGGATCGCGGCGGCGCGGGCAGCCTCCACGGCGTCGTGCACGCGATTGCGCCGGCCGAGCGCCAGCTCGCACAGGAGTCGGCCCAGCGGAGCCGACCGGTCGACCGGCTCGGTGAGCCCCTGCATCCCGACGACGTGCGGGGCGACGCTCAGCAGGCGTCTGGCGATCCCGCCCGAGCTGCACGGGATCGCCACGACGAGGGCGAGCTCGCCTCGGGCCGCGAGCGAGTCGCGCACGTCGCCGTCCGCCACGACGATCTCCGTCCGCGCGTCGTCCTCGAAGAGACCGAGCCGCAGCGCGGTGGCCTGCATCGCCCCCTTCGCATTCGAGTGCCCGAACAGCACCACGACATGCGGCGGCGCGCTGGCCGGCTTTCCGGAGGCATCGCGGTCCAGCCGACCGTTCTGCAGCAGGCGTCGGAACGACGCAACATCTCGGTAGACGTCCTGCACGACTGGCGCCGGCACGGTCGGCTTGCCTCCACCCGTGAGCCGGGGGCGGCCGTCCGCGTCGGTGACGACATAGAGCTCCGAAGCCGCGACCCGCAAGTCGACCGACGCCTTCTGATTCCCTAGCGCGTCACACAGATCCGTGACGAGCCTCTGCGCCTCCCTCACGATGCGATGCGCCGGGTCTTCGAGCCCCGTGAGCACCAGCAGGACCCGCAATGGCGGCACGAGCAGGGGCTCGCGCGCCGCCAGGTCGGTCGCCTCCGCGTCGTGCAGCCGCTGCACCGCGCACGGGCTGCGCAGCATGCACTCCCAGGCGAGGTCGGCGGGGTCGGGCTCGCTATGCGGGATGCCGTCCGGGAGCTGGAGGACGACCCGGCGGATCTCTCCCGGCGCCAATCGCGGCACGACAAGGCCGGCCAGGCGCGTCGCGACGCCTGCTGGCAACGCCCCGAGCAGGGCCACGCCATGCTCCCGCTGCGCCTGCAGGTCACCGCGCGCGTCGTCCGGGCGCAGAGCGCCGGCCTGCTGCCACAGCGCAGCGGGCAGCGCCAACGGCTCGAACGTCGGCTCCTCGCCGAGGTCGTTCCCTCGGCGCAGCCGCACCTCGAACCCCGCGTCGGCCTTGCGGATCTCCAGCAGAACGTCCCGCTCGTCCATGCGAAGCGGAACGATACGCGAGATGCGGCCGACCCACCATCCGGCCGACCCGCCCCCGCTCACGGGACCGACACCGACCGGACGACCAGCCCCGCCCCGCCGTCTCGAGGCACGGGGCGTACGGTGACCCGGTGCACGGTGCCGATCGGGATGCGCTCGCGCGCGCAGTGCTCGCGCAGCGCCTCGCGCGCGGCGCGATCGAGCGAGTCGTCGGTCAGCGCCAGGGCTAAGTCGGTCGCGACGTTCGAAGCGACATGGAGCACGCTACGGGCGAGCTGCCCCCAGTGCTGGTAGCGCAGGCGACGGCCGTCGCCCCTGCGGTCGGGCAGCTACAGGAACATGGACGGCGCGCTCTCGACCCGCTCGCCCACCGCGAGCCGCCCCGCAGCGTCGATGTGAACTTGCCACACGCTGCGCGGCTGCCGTGCGACGAGCACGAGTTGCAGCCGCATTGCATCGGCCAGCGTGATCATCGCGATCTCGTCGCCGGCGTCGAGGTCGATCGCGAGATCGTCCCGGGGCTGACCCCCGAGCCGTGCGCCGTCCGCCTCCTCGGGAGCGTCGGTAGCAGGAAGACGGTCCTCGAGCGGCTCGCCAGCCGCGTCCGGCGCCACGAGGATCCCGTCGTCCTCGTCCTCCGGCGGCTCGTCGGGCCGCAGGATCGGCACGATCGTCTCACGCGTCGGGTGATCGAATGGCCGGAACAGCCAGAGATGCAGCGCGGAGCTCGCGCCCAGCGCCATGAAGGCGAACCGTACGGTCACTGCCTTTATCGGCTTTCCTCCGGTCGAACGGCAGAAGGTGGTGAGGACAAAGAGGTTTCCAGCGAGCCGCGCTGGGTGGGAGGGTTGGTGCGTTTGGAGGCTCGGGGAGCGCGAAAGCAGGCAATCGAGGGGGAGGCAGGTCGCGGAGGTCTTGCCGACTTCGAGGCGGTCGAGACGGTGTGGTGCAGACCCCGGACAACCCCCAGCCTCGATTCCGGTCGCCGTGTCGAGCGTGGCCACGTTCAGTCTGCCCGCAGTCCTGGTTCGCCGGGCGGTGGCCTCGCTGGTGCGAGCGGTGGGAGTTCCGCGGGCAGATCGAGCCAGGTCAGGATCCGGACGATCGTGCGCGGGTCGGTGATGAACCCGCGAAGCGGGTCGCTGCATCCGCAGCCGACCAGCCTCCGCAGGAGGCTGCAGCAGTACGGTCTGCGGCCACGTCAGGAGTTGACGGCGGGTCTGGCAGCGAGGGCACACCAGGACGTCGATCCCGAAACAGCGCAACATGAGCTGAGCCCGGGAGTGGCGTCGTCGCGATCGTTCGTCGTCAGCACGCTTCTTTCGCGGAGTCGAGAGGCGTCTCTGAACCGACCGGAAGGCGGGCGGCGATTCGTCTTCAGCGGGCGGCGGTGGGACGATCCGTTCGCGGTAGGACGGGCCGGGCGCGAACGCCTCGTGGTAGGTAGCCAGGTTTCTCCGCGGCCGAGGCACCAACGCGGCGAGCCGCTCGATCAGGACCAGGGGCTCGAACACCACCAGCTTCGTACCGTCCTTCCACGGCCGCTCGAACCTGTAGACGACCTTGCCGTCGCGGGTCCAGGCCAGGCGGTCCTCGTCGATGGCCGGGCACAGGATGTATCGGCACAGCCACTCGAGGGCTTCGCGACGGCCGGACTCGACCGCGGTCCCCGCGTGCAATGAGAGACCCCGGTAGCGCGCCTGCCGATCGAAGGCAGCCACGCCGTCACGAATCGCGTCCGGATCGCGTCCGGATCGCGCCAGCGGGGCACCGCGCGACCAGCCTGGTCACCGAACGCGATCCGACCCTGGACTGCGGCGGCCTGACACGCGTCGAGGGCGCTTCGCTCGTCGTCCAGCTGCAAACCGCCCCCATCGTCCCGCAGGAGTCCTCGGTCACGAAGCAGCGCGAGGACGCGACGGACGATGCGTGCCGTGACCCGGACGAGCTGCTCGTCGGTCGGTGCCGGCAGCGGGTGGAAGGTCGCGCGGTCAACGGCAGACGACACGACCAAGACGCCGTCGACGAAGATCCCGTGGAAGTGAGGGTCGAGCCGGAGGGTCGAGCCGGAGGGCCGAGTCATGGGACTGTGCGGCCACCACCGCCGGCCGCGGCTCGACGATCCCGAGTTCTCGAGCCTGGCGGCGCTGTGACGCGAAGTAGCTCCGCACGAGGAACTTCCGTATTGCGAGCAGCAGCTCGGGGTCGCGGGCGAGCAGAATGCGGAGTTCGAACGGCAGGCGCAGGACGACCTGGCGCACGGGGACCTCGGGGAGCACCCGATCGACGAGCCATGCAGCCGAGTCCGCCATCCGACGGCCTCCGCAGGACGGGCAGAAGCCGCGGTGCTTGCAGCTGAAGGCCGCGACCTCGTCGACGCGACAGCCAGGGCATTAGACCCTCGCGAAGCCGGCAGCGAGCTGGCCGCAGCGCCGGCAGTCCTCCAGCTCGCGCCGCACGAAGCGGGGGATGGAACCGGCGCAGGGATCGCTGCCCGCATCGGCACGGGCTCGAAGTCGGGCGACGGCGAGCCAGCCAGCCCCCGAGGAAAGGGTCCCCGGCGGGTGCAGGCCACCGACCGTCTCGTCCCGGCTGTCACGCCGCGCTGTACGAGGTCATCCACCAACTGGAACCAGTGGTTCGGCTTGGGGCTCTCCCTCGCGAGTCCGAGCACTCCGATCGGGACCGACACGCTGCTGCAAAACGATATGGCGTTCAGCTGCGGGCGCGAAAGCGAGGGCTTCGGCTCTCGCGCTTGGGTGGTAGCGGCCAGAAGGGCTGCGATGCTGCCGGAGAGGCCACGACCGGCCGTCCCGCGCGCCGGGCTTGCACCGGCACCGCGGTGCTTCAGGGCAAAGCGAACCGGTGCAGCCGACCGCTGCGCACCTCGAGCGAGAGCAACCGCTTGCCGTCCAACGAGATCCCATGAGCCCATGACGACTCGCCGGCGGCGGCTTCGGGCGTGAACGTGAACAGCTCGCCGCTGGAACGCTGGACGAGGACGACTACGGGCTTCCAGGACGACAACAGCAACCAGTCCGCGCTGCAATGCAGTCGCCGCACGTCCGGGGCGCTGCCCTCGATCGAGAGCATCCGGCGGCCAGCGCGCGCCGCCGGGAAGAACGACACCCAGGGCGGGGACAGCACTGCCATGCCACCGTTCGCCTCGAACACCACGTCCGCGACGGTGGGGAACCAGCGGTCGTCGGGCATCCGGTCGATCCTCGACAGCAACTCGCCGCTCGTGTTGCGCTGGATCAGGCCGGCCTCGCGGCCCCAGTTCCACAGGCGCTCGCCGTCCGGCGCGAAGGCGACGTCGCCCGCGCACGGGAGGTGGCCGAGGCGACGGCCCGTGCGGTCCCACCCCAGGTAGCCGAGGTCCCGACGCTCGATGCGGAATCCGCCGTGCCCGACCCAGAGGCTGCCATCGGGCGCGGCGGCGATCCGGCCGATCGGATCGGCCTGTTCGGCGTCGGCCGGCTCGGTGTCGCCGACCAGCACGCGCTCCCCCGATTCCGCCCAGACGTGGAGCGCACCGGTTCGGCGGTCCTGGATGCACACGCAGCCGCCGGCAATTGCACTCGTGCCCGGCTCGGTGATCGCGTCCCCGGACGGCGGTGCGGCGGCAGGTTCGGCGACGACGCCGTCCGCTCCCAGGCGCAGGAAGACGAAGCCGTCGAAAGTCCACAGCTCGCCGTCCGGCGCAAACCTGGCGTTGCGCGCCAGCACATCGGGCGTCCGGCCGTCGCGGAAGCGCGGCGTGAACTCACCGATGACGCGACCGTCGATCGCGACGTGCAACAGCGGCGGTGTCCCGCGGAAATCGTGGACGAGGATGCTGCCGTCGGGACCCGGTGAGATGTCGGCCAGGTAGTTGGGCTCCCGGCCCAGCGTCTGGACCAGATCCACGGTGCGCACATGCCGGCCATCGGCGTCGAACACCTTGAGCGTCTTGCTGACATTCTCCAGGACCACGACGAGCCCTGTCGTGGTCACCGTGACATCCTTGGCGCCGAACAGCATCGTGGGATCGCCGTGCTTCTTGCCGACCGACCACTGCAGCTTGCCGTCGGGAGCGAAGCCGAACAGGCCGTCTTGCATGGTGTGCTGGAACCGGAACGTCCCGAGCGCGACCAGCCGCCCGGCGGGCAGGCTGGTGACCTTCGCCAGGTTCGCCGTGGCGCCCCCTTCGCGCGGCACGGTGAGCCCCGACCAGGGCTCGACGTGCCCGGTGGTAGCATCGACCAGGAAGGCCTTCGGATCCGCCGCCCGCTGCTGCACGACGACGAGCCAGCTGGCGCCACCCAGGGAATGCCAGCGGATCGTGCCCGCCGTACCTTCGGGCAGGGCGAACGGGCGTTCCCCCGTCACCTTCCCCACCTCGTCCACATCCACCAGCGTGTACGCCCACTCGCTGTCGTGACGGATTGCCTGGAAGCCGCGGCCCCCGGGGGCGAAGGACCAGGCGCGGACGTTGCGCACTGCCGGCGCGGCACCCGTCGTCTGCAGCGCCACCGCGCCCAACGACACCAGTTCGATCGGCGCAGGAACCGGAATGCTCTTCACGGTTGGGGAGAAGGGCTCACGGGCCTGCTCGCGCACCTGCCATCCACCGGGCCGTGGCTCCGCCTGCCAGGTCACCTTCTCGCCGTCCGCGACGATCCACAGCGCGAAGCGCCCCGGACGCGCGGTCTCCAGGATCACACCATGCGACTGCACGAGCTTCGCCAGCGCGTCGTCGGCCTGCTGGTCGCCATCGACGGTGTAGTCCGTGGGGCACTGGTGCTCCCATACCATCCCACCGTCGGGTGCCATCAGCGTGAACACCGCCCCATCGGGAAAGTAGCCGCGGGAACGGTCGTCGAGGTCGACCCGCCACCAGTGCAGCAGGTGGAGGTCCGTGCCGGGCACGGCGCGCGCTGCGGACAGGCGCAGCAGGACCCGATCGCCCACGTTCATCTCCGCTGCGGGCCGCAGATCCTCGACCCGCTCCCCGGCTGCGATCCGGTAACGCCGCCAGACCTCGACGCCCCGGTCGTTGATCTCGTCCCGGATGTGGACGGCGAAGCGGTCGTGCTCGAAGTCCGGGATCAGCGCCAGCGCATCCGGCACCGGCGGCGCGTGCATGACGCGGCTCCACATGCGCGGCGTGCGATCGTCGAGCAGCACCTCACCGGCGGGGCTCAGGATGGCGACGACGAGCTCGCCGCGGGGAACGTCGCCCTCGGTGAACGCGTAGCCGACCGCGAAGCCCGTTTCGTTGACGGCCGCCTGGCGCAGCGTGAAGGGCAGCGTCGCCGCCCATTGCTCCTGGCCGTCGCGCAGGAGGCGATAGCGCGCCGGACCGGCGCCGGCGCGCGTGCCGGGATCCACGTGCAGCACGTGGCGGCCGCTCGGCGACACGTAGTCCGTTGGCTCCACCACCGCGGCAGGGCCCTGGGGCGGCAGCACGAGCAACGCCGAGAACACAGCATGGAGCATCACGACCACTCCTTGGAAGGCGCAGACCGGGCGTGCGACCGGCCACGAATCGGCCGTATCATCGTCGTTCACGACTCCTGCCGACACTTGCCCTGGCGTGCGCTGGCGCTGCGGCTCGTTGGGCGGCGATGATCTTCCTGCTGGTCGCCGTAGCCGACCCTGCCAAGCTGGCCGTCGTCGCTGCCGCCCCCACCCGACGCGTCGCCCCGAGGCGGAAGCCGATGTGCGAACTCGACGAGTTGGCTCTCGCGGCGCGCGAAGGACGCGAACGGCCGCTCGACGTCGCGCCGATCAACAGCGGCCGGAGGAGCATCGTCAACATCGTCTGATTGGACAGCCTACCAGCGCGCGGAGTGATCGTCGAGGAGCACGCGCACGGGAACGATGCCGTTCGGCCGGCTCATAGCGCGGCGCCGTCATTAGCAGCGGACATGTGACCCTCGATCCCCGCACGCCACATCGGGCGATGGATGCGAGCCCGGTCGAAACGTCGCAGCCCGAAACATCGGAAGTTCATCGCGAGGACGATGAACCCTGCGGTGGTCAGGCCGCCAACCACTGCCCCGAGGCCTATCAACACGACTCCGATCACCAAACCACCCGGATGGATCAACTCGCTGCGACGCGCCCTGCGTTCGAACGCTCGCACGTGCTGCAAGCTCCGCCCTCCCAGCACGTAGGCAATATCGCACGGCCTCGTGGGGTCGACCTGAACGATGCCCATCAGCAGCCGCTCGTATGCGGCTACGCCGAACCACGGGGTGCAGACCTCCGTCCCTCTCGAGTAGCTTCGGCGGGAACCAACGCTCGGCGAGGGTCATGCTCGAATCTCGCAGGTGCCCCAGGCGTCTCTCCAACGGAGCGTGTGCCTCCGGCAAGCGTGCGGACCCGGCCGAAGTCCACGCGTTCGCAGAGGCAGCCGCTCGCCCGGACCCCTGAAGAGGTACAGGGGGTGTGGCTCCCGGATTGAGTGAGGCGCGGCGCTGACACGAAGCGGCGCGGCGGGAGCGGGGAGCGAGCACAAGATCTTGTGACAATAGAGACTGTACAAAGCGACGCCCCTCCTTATCGGATGCAGGATGCGAGACAAGCGTCCTGGGAGGGGCGCGGTCGAAGACGTGATCGTCATCGCGGTGCCGGCTGCGTGCAAGAGCATGGTGAGCTCGATCGAGGCGCTGTGCGCCGCGGTCGCATCGCGCGCCGCGAGTAGCGCGGCAGGCCGGGAGGCCATGGACTACGCGGTCTCGGAGGTCATGGTCGCCGAGCTGACCGGCGCGGTGGAGCGGGACGCGCACGCGGTCATGCTCGGCGCTCTGGAGGTCGACGCGCCGCGAGTCGAGATCGACGGCAAGACCTTCACGCGGGTCGGGTACGGCAACGGCCGGAACAGATCGCTTGCCGGGACCGTCGAGGTGCGACGTGCTTTGTGTCGCCCGCTCGGCGAGGGCAACGCACCGACGGTGGACGCGATCAGTCTGCGTGCGGACGGCATCGGCGACGGCTGGCTACCGCAGACGTCCCGGGCGATGGCTCTCGAGCTGCAGAAGGCGTCATCGCGGGAGGGTGAGCAGAGCGGCAAGGAGACCCGCCGGACTCCGTACTCTCGTGCGAGCTTCGAGCGCATTCCGCATGAGCTCGGGGCCCTGTACCTTCGTCGACAGGTCGACATCGAGGACGCGATCGTGACCAGCCTCGAGATCCCGACTGAGGCGCGCGCGATCTCGGCATTGCTCGACCGGGCGAGCGTGCCGATGGAGGAGCCCATCCCGCAGCCGGCCGGTCGGCCCAAGAAGCACGCGCCGAAGCTCACGCGGCTTCCACATGGTCTACTGCGGCACCGTCATGTTGCACGATGGCAACGGCCGAGCGCTCTACTCGATGCGCTTCGGACAGATGCCTGGCATCGAGCCTTTGGACGTGTGCAACGCGATGGCGAGCCCGGTCTACCGCCCGCGCGAGAAGCAGCCGGAGCTGCGACGTCAGCTACTCGCTGATGGGGTTCACGAGATGTGGAACGTGCTCCAGTCGAGCTTCCCGGAGAGCCTCCTCGGTCCGCGCCATATGATGGTCGACTTCTGGCACGTCCTCGAGAAGCTGTCCGCGGCAGCCGAGGCGATCCACGGCTCCGAAAGCAGAGCGGTCGTCGCTGGCTGGCGCCGGCTTCTCGAGCGCAGGAGGGACGCCGCCACGCAGATTCTCGCCGACCTCGAGCCGTACTGGTGTGATCCGCTCGACGGCAACGTGGTCACGGACGGCCCCATCCACGAGGCCATCACCTACCTCACGATTCACGCGCACCGCATGAACTACGCCGGCGCGCGCGCCAAAGGGCTGCCGTCGGCAGCGGAACCATCGACGCCACGCCGTCGTCGCCTCGCCACCGCAACAGGGGCTGGGCGCCATGCGGTGAGCCCCCGCTCTCGAACCGAGGCGGACGGCTAGACTGGGCGCCGCCCTGGTCCCGGACGTCGGTCCGTCAGCTGTTCGGAGTTCGCCATGCTTCGTTCGTCGCTTCTTCTCGTCTCCGCCGCCACGTTGCTGTCCTCGGTCGTAGCTCAAGGAGAGTTCATCCTCGGTGGCGCGGTCGATGGTGGCCTGCCCGTCATCAGCCGCCACATCGCAGGCTGCGCTGAGTTCCCACTGTGTGGGCCGCTCCTCGGCGCTCCTCCAACGCCCTGGTCGGGGGGGACCGCCTACAATCCGATGCAGCGCGTGGTCTTCGACAGTGACGGCCTCAGCCTGGTCGGTGTGTCGGTGCTGACATACGGCGGGACCTGCTCGGTGACCTGCGCTCCGATGAGTCCTCCCGGGATCACGCCGGGCTCGCTCGTCACCGGCCTCGCCTTCGAGGAGGACGGAACATCGACGGGCGCGCTGTGGAGCCTCGACAGCGCTGGCGGTCTGCAGAGGCTCGGTTGGCAGACCCGTTCCTGCCCCGGGCCCGGAACCCTGTGCAGCATCGCGCCGTTCCTGCCGTCACCAAACCACATCCCCGGCGGCCTCGCGATCAGCGAGGCGCACGGCTTGGTGTTCTACTCCGCCAGCGTGTTCACCGGTGGGGCTCCGGACAACTGGGTCTTCGCCGCGCCCCTCGCGAATCCGTGTCAGCCGACGTGTAGCTTGCAGGTCGGTAGTTGCAATCCGGTATTCGGCCCGGTGCTGGGCCCCATCACCGGCCTCGCGTTCCACGACTGCTACGACATGCTGGTCCTCACCGATGGGATCAACACGATGACCACGACGTTCGTGCCAGCCCGTGGAGGGTTCCCGTGCAGCTACGTCGCGCCGAGCTGCTGCCCGCCGACGCGAGCGCGCTTCCATGGCATCTGCATCGAAGCACGGCACCCATCCACGGCCGGCGTTTCGTGTCTCTCGCCTCCGTGCCCGTCGTGTCCGTCGATGGCGCTGAGCGCCGTCGGCGACGCAGTGATCGGCAACGGCAACTTCCAGATCCGACTCGACTACGCACCACAGAACGTGCCCGTCGCTCTGCTGTTCGGGCTCGGACCCTGCACGAGCGGGGCACCGTTCGCCTGCGGACAGATCTACCTGCCGCTCGCGCCGCCACCGGTCTCGTTGCCGACGGGATTCACCTCGTCTGCGGGTCCCTGCCTCGGATCCGTGTCCTTTCCGGTGCCCGTGCCCCTCAGCGTGGCGCTTTGCTTCGCGCAATTCTCGGCACAGGCCGCGGTGGTGTGCACAGGAACTCCACCAGGTCTCGGCTTGACCAACGCGGTGTGCCTGTCGATCACCGAGAGCTGAAGCTCGTGCATCCGCAGTTGCCGCTCCGAGCCAAAGTCGGGGTCGATGCTGCGCCCCATTTGCCGGCCACGACCTGCACCGCATTGGCCCCTGCGACCGCGCCAGACCGGCACGCACCGGGATGGACGCCGCACCGCTGACGAACCGGCTCGTGCTCGCCAGCGACGGGGCGGAGGGCAACGGAGCGGGGAGAAGCAGCCGTCCGTCGTGACCGTCCGGTCGCCCCCATCGACTTTCCGTCGTCGGGCCGCTGAGGCCGTGGCTCATGGCGAAGCACACCCGGGCGCGGATCGTCGAGATCCGGGAACACCTGTCCGAGCTCCCCGCTCGCCGCATCACGGTAGCCGACCCAACGCGCGAGATCGGCGTGACGGCCTGGACCATCGAGTTGTGGCGGAGAAGGTGCGGCGCGGAGGCACCGGCTGAGCAGGTTGCGCCGAGGGCAGCGCGGTCGGCTACTGGCGTCGACCTGGTCGACGTCCGGGGCGTCCGAGTCGGCTCGGCATCGTGCATCGAGATCCAGGTCGGCCGCTCGGACGCACGAGCGGAAGCTCCTCCGCGCGACCGCGACTGCGCTCGGAACCAGCGACCGTCGGTAGTTGGCCGACTGTGCCCGGTCGACGATCGGCCGGCCGGACCGCGGCCGACGGAGTCCTCCGTCGCTCGAGCGCGCAGGGTTGCTCGGGGATACTCGCGTCCCGCTCGGTCCAGTCGCTTGCCGAGGGCGACGGGCGCTCAATGGCCGGCGCCCGAGTTCGGTCCGGCGCTATCGTACGCCAACCAAAGACGAGCGTACCGGCGGACGTCGGCTCCCTCGATTGGAGGTGGACACCGAGGCTCGCCTGATCTTCCCGAGCCCCGTCCAGTCCTGTCGAGCGCGGGGCCGCAGCCGCTGCCCGACTCGCGGTGCGTGCTCCGGGCCGCGTCCACGACTCCGGCTTCGCAGATCGCGGCGCTGACACCCCGCGTGCGGTAGGGGCACCTCGAGTCAGCTTCCGAGGGACCGGAACGACCAATGATCGGCGACGACGTGACGGAGCCGGCGGAGGCCGTCGTGTCCACTTCCCAGGTGTTCGTGTCCGGCTGGTTCGGCTCGGCGCGCGGTTCCGACGGGCGACTGCCGGGCCGGCAACGCGGTCGGCGCGCCGGTCACCTTGGCGACCCGCACAGCTCTGTGCGCGGAGTCAGCGCCGGTCGTTGATCCGCCCGAGCATCGCCTGGCTGCGGCGGCCGTACTCGGCGTCGGCGCCGAGCGCCACCGCGGCTTCGAAGCTCGCCTTCGCCGTCTCGGCATCGCCGGTCCGGGCGAGGCCGACGCCGCGCCAATAGAGCGTCTTCTGCCGCAGCACGTCGTCCGGCTCGTATCGGGCGAGGAATTCGTCGATCCGGGCGACCAGCTCTGCCCACCGACCGGACTTGCCGAGCGCGGGCAGGTCGTTCTCGAGGGCGTCCGCCGCACGCCGGGTACGCCAGCGCATCGCGAGACCGGTCTCGTTGTCGGCGTCGGCGGCGAGGATTCGGTCGATGACGTCCGCGTACGGACCGGTCGGGATGAAGTCGCCGCAGGCGCGCAGGCCCTGGTCGAGCAGGCGTGCGCGCTCGACCCCTTCGACCGCCGCGGCCGCCGCGAACAGCCGGTCGCGCTCGGCACGATTGCGCTGCAATTCCGCGAGATGCTCGAGCCACGCGGCCGGACCACCCGCCCGGTAGTCCTTGGTCCGCGCGAAGGGGCGGCCCTCGGCGTCGGTCAGCACGACCGTCGGCCACGAGTTGACGGCGAACAACGCGTGCAGTGCGTCATTGGCCTGCCGTTGCTCCGCCGAGATCACGTCTTCGCCGCGCGGGTTGTCGACGATCACCAGCTCGTAGCGCTCGCGCGCGGCCTCGACGAACTCCGGCCGGCTCCACACCTCGGCGGCGAGTCGAATGCACGGGCTGCACCAGTCCGAGCCGGTGAAGACCAGCAGCACGTCGCGCCCGTGCTCGGCCGCGCTGGCGCGCGCTGCGGGGACGTCGCTGGTCCAGCCGTCGCCGTGCTGGGCGAGCAGGGGGATCGCGGTGGTCAGGAGAGCGGAGAGGATCTTGCGGGTGTCCATGGGTCGCGCGCTGCTACGCGGAATCGGTGGAAGCGGTCCGCCGGTGGGCCCAGTAAACGGTCCTGGACGCGGGGGCGGGTCCGGGGATCGGGAACCCGATCCGGGGGACGCTCTACCGGCGTGACTCCATGAGGTCGATCATCGCGCGTGCCATGCCCTCGCCGATGAGCAGGTAGGTCTCGGCGTTGCTGTTCCAGTGGTAGGCCTGCCGCGACGGCGACACCTCCGGCGGCCGGTAGAAGTCGCGGGTGCCGACGAATGCGACGTTGCCCCGGAACTCCTCGTACTCGGCGACCGCCGCCTGCGCGCGCATCAGCGATAGCGCGCGCGGGTGGGTCTCCTCGCGGCCGCTCATGCCGGTCTCGGCGATCACGAAGGGCAGCTTCGGAATGCCGAGCTCGCGGCGGACGTCGCGGATGAAGCAGGCGAGGTTGGCCTCGTACTCGTCATTGAAGGCCTGGTTGACGCGGTCGTTCCAACCCTGGTGCCAGCCGAAGCCGACGATCTCGTAGCCGCGCCCGTCGTAGCCGGGGACGTGCTCGTCGAGCGAGCCGAGCACCGCGCGCACGTGCGCGAACAGCTCGGTGTAGTAGGGCCCGGTCTGGCCCTCGCGGCTCGGTGGCCGGAAGTCCTGCGCCAGGCTCTTGCCGCCCCAGGCGACCTTGATCAGCAGCACGGGTGCATCGAAGTGATCGCCGACGAGGTGGCCGAACCCGAGCTCGGGGCCGATGCGGTCGGGGCCGGCGCCGTAGCCGGGGGCCAGCCAGCCTTCGCGGTCGAGGTACCAGATCCACACGTCGTCGCGCTCGACGAACGCCCCGCTGTCGTCGACCAGATACGCGTAGCGCTCCGCGGTCGCCGGATCGCGCACCAGATACTCCAGGCTGCCCTGACCTCCATTGCGCCGGGAGTCCGCGCGGATCATGCCGGCACCCTCCATGTTCGATTGCCCGGCGAGGATGAACACCTTCAGCGGAGGCTTCGGCGTCGATGCCGCCGAGCTCTCCGCCTGTGCGGCGAGCACTGCGGGGAGCGTTGCGGTGAGCATCGCGAGGACGGTCGCGAGGCGAGCCTTGCGGCGGGAGGATCGGCTGGTCGTGGGCATGGCGTCGTCAGCTCCTGGCAGACCGTAGCCTACGCCTGGAGTCGCGCCCGTCCAACCGGGCGGGCCCGTGCCGATCCCGTCGCATCACCCCGCTGCGCTCCTCCCACCCAAGGTGCGAACCGCATGACGCAGCGGTAGTGCGTACGGACCGCCCGTCGATCGACCTCCATTGTGTATGGTCGCTACTGGAGACACGCCGAGCCGCCTGGAGCCGGCACAGCCCGACGACGATCGTCAGCGGCTGGGTGGGCAGCACGGCGACCGCGACGCTCGATCCGGTGAACGGCGTGCAGGTCGGCCACGGGGTCTCGCATGTCCATCGCGTAGTCACTGCCGAGACTCTCCGGTTTGCGGCGAACACTCGCCGCGCCGGCACCAGGGTGCTTGGCGGGCGCCCCGCTCCCTCCGCAGCTCCGAACGCGACATGAATCCCCGGCTCCGTGACACCCTCGTCGTTGCCGCTGCGCTCCTCGCCACGCAGGTGGCCACCGCACAGCAGACGCGGGTCGTGCAGGGCGCTCCGGACGCCCTGCGGCGGCAGATCGACCGCGCGAACCCCGGCGACGTCCTGCTCGTCCGCGCCGGCACCTACCTCGGTGCGGCGGTGCAGATCGGCCTGACGCTGCGTCGCGACCCGGGTGTCTTCGTCCTGCCGAAGACCGGCGGGATTCCGACTCTGCGGCTGTTCGTGCCCGCCGGTCAGTCCTTCGCGATGACCGGCGGCGATCTGCCGGGCAGCGGTCACCTCGAGCCGGTGTTTCTCGGCCAGTCGCAAGGTGACGTGATCCCCGCGGACGTGCGTCTCGGCGACGGCGTGCACATCGAAGGCCGGCGGGCCGCGTTCCATCGCTGCGAGCTCGGGAGCAGTCAGGTCGGCGGCTTCCTCTCACCGGACGGTGGACCGGACGTGAGCGTCGCCGAGTGCACGATGCGCAATGGCTGCGAGCTCGTCCGCGGCAGCCTCTCGATGGCGTTCGGCAGTGCGACCGGCTTCTCGCATCCCCGGTTCGGCGGTGGCCTCGCGTTCCGCGTCGGGATCGATGCGCGGCCCGCGCTCGCCGCCTCGACGCCGACCGCGTGCGTCGGGCCGGCCGGTGGGCTCGCGCTGACGTTGGCGTCGTCGCCGTGGGCCGGTCCGACCTACCGCCCGGCGGCTTCCGGCTTCGCGCCGAACGCGTTTGCGGTGTCGTGGGTCGGACTCGGCCCGCAGCACATCCCGCTGTCGGCGATCACGCCGCTGACGCTGCCCGGCTGCGACCAGCTCACGACCACCGAAGCGACCGCGTTCGTGCAGACGCAGGGTGGCGTCGCGGCCTTCGGGCTCTCGATGCCGCCGCCGGCGGCGTTCGCGGGCCTGCCGTTCGCGCACCAGTTCGCGCAGATCGGACTCGGCGCCGGCGGTCAGGTGCTGTCGCTGAGCAGCTCCAACGCGCTGCATCTCGTGGTCGGGACCTTCTGATCGTCGCGAGGCGAGCCAATGGCCCGGATCGCAGCGATCGGGCGGGGCACCGCAGGTCGCAGCCCACTGGATGGTCAGCGGCTGGACGGCTCCCCCGGACGCGATGCCGACATGACGGCAAGCGCGTCGGCGGTGCCTCGCGCTCGTCGCTGGCGGAGCCAGCAGCGGGCCGGCCGAGCCTCGGTGCGCCGCCGACCGATCGGAGGATTGGCCACAGCCATGACGACGGCCTGGACAATGCCCCGAACCACGATGATCATCCGGGCCATGGTCCGAGAGTGGGTTGGCAGTGTGATCGCCGAGGACGCTTGCGAGGGCTGATGGAACTGGCGTCATCCAAGGCTGCACCCGCTCAACGTTACGCGGACCCGGTGGCCGAGCAGACGGGATGGGATGGCATAGGCAGTTCCACTTCGGGCCTGCGCACCCATCGGCTGCGAGCCGTCGGTTCGGAGCGCATGGTGTTCCGGCGGACGGTCGCCGTGAGCGCACTGGCACTCGCCTTTCTCTTGCTCCCCATCGGGGGCAGCGCGTACCTGTTCGTGAATGCACCCCTCGACGTCTGGTTCTGGGGCTCGCTCCTGGGATGTTCGCCTTGGGCCCTCATCGGCGTCATGATGCTACGTTCCAACCGCGAATCGCTCGTGTTCTGCAAACGACTCGGGCAGTTCTGGCGGGGAGGTTCCCGACCCGCAGAGGGCCTCCGGCTCGCGGAGATCCACGCGCTGCAGATCCTCGCCGTGGACCACTTTCCGGACGATGGCAAGCGATGGACGAGCTACGAGCTGAACATCGTCAGGCACGATGCATCGCGTGTGAACGTGCTGGCGCAGGGGCATCTCGCGTGGACGCAGGTCGACGCGCGGAATCTGGGCCGATTCCTCGATGTCCCCGTCTGGGACGAGAGCGGGGGCTGATTCCGACTCGAGGTGCAGAAGTCGCGCAGCCCACTCGTAGTGCCCGATCGACCTGATGCTGGCGATGACGCGCGACAACTGCGGCCGGCTGCAACGGGATTCGTGGCTCGTGTCCGAGCGGCGGGCTCCGCTGCGCGACGACGGTGGCGGTCTGCAGCTGGAGGACGAGCGGAGCGCGCTCGACGCCGGTCAGGCTGCCGCCGTCCAGGGTCGCATAGCCGTCGGCGAACACTCCTGTCATGCGGTGCCACGCTGGCGCGATCCCGATGACATCCGTCACGACGTCGAGGTCTTCGATCAGCAGGCCCGCCGCCGCAACTGCTCGCTGCACGAGGCCACCGCGGTGGAGGCCGGGCGGAGCGACGCCCCAACACGGCTGTGTCGCGAGGTCCTGCGCCCGGCCAGCGACGAGGAACGACTGGCCTGGACCCGTGCGGCAACGTCGCCTCCCGCGTTCCGCTCGCTGCAAGGTCGCCAGCCCACGCACGCGAAGGCAGAGCACGAGAAGCCCCGTTCGCCGCGCCGCTACACCTGGTGGGAACTGCTTATCCGCAGCTTCGGCATCGACGCCTTGGTGTGTCCGGAATGCCAGTCCCGCCGCCGGCTGCTCACTTGGCCGCAGACAGCATCGCTGCAGCCTCCTGCGGAGGCTGATCGGCTGCGGATTCAACGACCCGCCTCGCGGGTTCACCACTGACCCGCGCACGATCGTCAGGGTGCTGACCTGGCTGGATCTGCTAGCCGCACTCCCGCCGCTCGCCCCACCCCGGGCATCGCCTCATCGCTCGGGCCTGTCGGCCGAGAGAATCCCTCGATGCTCAGCACTCGGATCGGAATCCCGGTCGCGTGGCGCCCAGGCTCTGTCTGTCAACGTCGGGAGCGCCTCCAAGTCGGCAGAATCTCTCCGAGCTGACTCCCGGTGTGTGCCCCTGACGGCCCTCTCACTCCACCGCACGGCGCTCTGGCTCCCCGGGCGGGGCGCGGAAAACCCCCCCTCGTCCTTCCTACAGGCCCGGTCGGCGTCACTTCTGCCGGAACTCGCCGCCGTTCTCACGCGCGAGCTGCTCGAGGAACGGCGCGTTCAGCTCGCCGCCGATACCGATCGTGTGGATCGTGACCCGCTTCAGCGGGTTCCACTCGCGCACCGCGACCAGGATCTTGTCGGTCGAGTCGAGCGAGCCGTCCGGCTTGGTGGGCGAGCCGTCGGTCAGCAGGAAGATCATGTCGACCGCGAGCTCGTAGTTCTTGTCCTTCGCCCCCTGACCGGTCAGCGTGAACGCCATCTGCAGCGCATCGTGGATGTTCGTGCTGCCCGCCGGCGACAGCTTGCGGACCCACTCCTGGGCGGCGGCGATGGTCTTCTCGTCCGCGCGCTGCATACGGGCGTCGTAGATGTATGGCAGGTCGCTGTACCAGATGACGTTGAAGTAGGTGTCGCGCGGCAGGGTCCCGAGCGCGCGGATCAGCTCCTCCTTGCACGCCGCGAGGCGCGTCGTCAGGCGAATGCCGGTGCTCGTGCCCGGGACCTGCATCTCGATCTCCTTCGCCATCGAGCCGGACGCGTCGATGATGTAGACCATCGACTTGCCGTCCTGCGGAATGTCGAAGTAGTAGCCGCGCTCCGTGTCGGACCGCTGACTCGGCCGGCCCTGCCCCAGCGGCCGGTCGCCGGCGAGCACCGCGGCGCCCTCGGCCGCGAACCACGCGCGCCACGAGCCGACCTGGGTGCCGAACTGCTGGCCGGTCAGGATCTCCAGCGCGGCGGCGATCCGCTTCTGCGCCGTGCCGCGCTCGCGCTCGAGCAGGTCGATCATCGGCGCGATGCCCTCCGGCGCGGCGAGCTTCGCGAGCGCCTGCGCGGCGCGTTCGCGGATCCTGCCGTCGGCGTCCTTCAGTCGGGCGACGAGCTGTGGGACGGCCTCGCGCGCGGCGGGCCCGCGCAGCGCGACGGCGTCGATCAGCGCGAGGACCTGCCCGGGGTCGCGCGCCCGCGGCAGGCCGGCGATGACGTCGGCGAGGTCCAGGCCCTCCGCGGTCCCGGCGGCGCGCGCGATCGCGAGCTTGACCGACAGGTCGAGGCGGCGGTCCGCCAGCGCGTCGTCGACGAGCCAGGCGAGCGCCCCCGGCGAGCGGAGCGTCGCGATCCGGTCGCGCACGGCGCCGAGCAGCTCGCGCAGGCCGTCGAGCTCGTTGCGGCTCTGGTCGTCGAGCGCGCGCAGCTCGTTGTAGCGCTCGAGCTTCGGCGCCGGCAGCACGCGCCGTTTCGCCGACTCCTGGCCCTCGATGAGCTCGGCGATCTCGGCCTGGATCCCGGCGCGCCGCGCCTCGACCGCAGCGATCTCCTCGCCGACCCCGCCGGCCGCCTCGACCAGCACCTTCGCGACCTCCGCGGAGTCGACCTCCGCGAGCAGCGCGAGCGCCCGTTGCCGTTCCTCGGGCGTGCGCGGGCGCCGCGGCGACGACGAGAACTCACGCTGGAACTGTTTGGTGAGCTGGCGGTCGTCCTGGGCGTGGACGAGCTCGGTCAGCGGCAGGAGCACGGAGAGGAACAGCAGCGTCGCGATCTTCATGGGCGGGACCGGACTGGCGCGCGGCCTGGGCCCCACAATGTCGCACAACCTGTCGGCCCACCACAGCGGTGTTCACCCGCGGCCCGCGCCACCGTTCGCCCGGCGGTCCGGGACGCCGTCCGGGTCCGGACTCGCGCAGCCGCTGGCGGGCGACGGTCCGAATTCGACGGCACGCGAGAGCCCGCGCGCGAATCTGCCATGACGACGCTCGATCGTCCCTGCGCAGTCCCCCGCTCCGGGGCAGCCGGCGGGCGGGCGGCGTCTGCGCGACCGGCCGCGCGGCCATCGAGAATCGCAGCATGAAGACGCCCGGTGCAGCGACGTCCGACGCGCACTGGAAGCACTGGTGCTGCTCGCTGGCCTCGTCCCTCGCGCCGAGTCGGTGCAGCAGCCGGTGGCGTCGTGCGGCCTGCAGTCACACCAGCTCCCGATCGGATCTCTGCGGAGCCCGCGCGGCCATCGGGGCGAGGCCGCGGAGACTTCGCGCCGCGCCCCGGTCCGAGGCGTCGATCGCGGAGCAGGGCATGCGCCGCTCCCGGCCCGCGTGCGAACGTCCGGCGCCGCGCGATCGAGACGTGCATCCGCCGGGGGATCGCGGCCCGCTCCGTCCTGCCTTGGCAGCCAGGACGAACGCGAGATGATCGAGGGGATGCGCCGCCTCGCCGTCGTCGTCACCGCCGTCCTCGCTGCGCTCACCGGCTGGTGGCTGTGGGGGGCGGAGTCGCGGGAGCCGCGCGGCCCGGTCGAGAGCGCGCGCGATGTGGGCACGCCCGATGCGCGGCCGCTGCACCGCGATGCTGCGATAGGTGCTGACTCGAGCCCGCGGACGGTGCCGCAACGCACCGGCGTCGTCGAGGCGGCCGCGGAACGCGGCCGCGGTGTGCTACGCGTGTTCGTCCGTAGCCGCGACGACCGCGCGCCGCTCCCGCACGTCGTCGTCGTCGGCATCGCGCGCGACGGCCGCGACGAGCAGGCGACACGCCGCGTCGTGGTGACGGGTTTCGACGGCATGGCGCAGCTCGACGCGCTCGACGCCGGACCGTGGCACATCGCGCTCGACCGTGGGCCCGAGACGGACGTCGTGATCGACGCCGACCGGGTCACGGAGATCGCGCTCGCAGTCCCGCCCGGCGTCGACGCGCTCGTGCGCGTGCTCGACGCGGCGGGTGCGCGCGTGCCGGGTGCGGACGTCCTGATGTGGCCGGCGGACGGGATCCTCGACATCCCGACGCTCGAGCCGGGCGTCGTCGTCGGCCGGACCGACGCGAGCGGCGAGCTGCGCGCGACCGCGCTGCCCCATCTCGGTGGCCACGGCGCGTGGTTCGCGGCGCACCACGACGCGCTCGGCACGTCCGACGTCAGGATGGTCCGCCCGCCGCGGGAGCCCGGCGAGGAGTCGTCGCGCGTCGTCGAGCTGCGCCTCGGGACCTCGGCCGGTGCCGGCATCGATCTCCGCGTGACCGACCCGGCGGGCAGAGCGCTCGCGGGCGTGCTCGTCTCGGTGCGCCCGCTCGATGCGCCGAGCTCGACCGAAGTCGACGGCGAGCGTGTGCTGCGGCACCGCGCGCACGCGGCGACGACCGACGTCCACGGTCGCACCTCGTTCGGTCCGCTGCCGGCAGCGGAGTACGTGCTGCGCGCATCGACACCCGGACGCATCCCGTACCACGAGTTCCTCACGATCGGCGGTAGCGAGCGACTCGCGCGCGACGTCGTGCTCGAGCCGTCGGCGCGCGTGCGCGGTAGCGTGACCGCGGACGACGGTCGGCCGATCGGCGGCGCCCGGGTCGTCGTCCAGATCGCGGAGCTCGGTAGCGACACGTTCACCGGTGAGGACGGTGCGTTCGTCGTCGACCACCTGTCGGCCGGCACCGCGAGCTGGACGGCGACGCACCCTGTGCATGCAGAGGCGAGCGGAGCGGTCGTGCTGCGCACTGGCGAGGATGCCGAGCTCCACGTGCGCATGGCGGCGCTGCCCCGGCTCTGCGGCCGCGTCGTCGACGCTGCCGGTGGCGGCCTGCAGGGCTGGACCGTGATCGCGACCGCGGACCTGCCCGGCTACCAGGACGACGTCCTGTCGCTCGAGACGGCCGCGGACGGCGCGTTCTCGACGCCGGCGCGCGCGGACGTCACGTGGGCGATCGCGGTCCGGGAGCCCGGCCAGCGGCTGCCGTACCCGATCCCCGAGCTGGCGAGCGTGCGGCCGGGCGACGAGCCATTGCTGATCCGCATCCCGGACGACGCGCGCGCGACCGCGTTCGTGACCGGACTCGTCGTCGACGGAGCGGATCGACCGGCGCTCGCCGGCATGCACCTTTCGATGCAGGGCGCGACCGTTGCGCGCGCGTGGTTCGGTCGGGCGACCGACTCGCCGGACGCGGATCGCGACACCGGTCGGTTCCGACTCGGTCCAATGCCACCCGGCCGCTACACGCTGTGGGTGTCGAGCGAAGACGGCTTCGAGTTCCCGGTTCCCGACGTCGTGCTGGCGCCGCGGACGACGACGGAGCTCGGCCGCGTCGTCGTCCCCGCGACCGGAACGCTCGCGGTCGCGGTGGACATCGCGCCTGGCTGCACGCCGGCCGACGTCGCCGTGCAGATCGACGCCGCGGGGTCGTCGGACATCGTCCGCGTCGATCCTGCCACGTGGACCGCGCGCAGGCCGTGCCTGCCCGGCAGCTACGACGTGACGGTCTACGGCACCGGTTTCCGCTGGGTGCGCGAGCGCGTCCGGATCGTCGCCGGCGACACCGAGACGATCCGCGCGACGCTGCGGCCCGCGGTCCGGGTCGCGCTGCGCTTCCACATGCCACCGGGTGAGAACGGCGCGTCGTTCGTCGTCCGCGACGCGCGCGGCGAGACCGCGTTCGACCTCGAGCTCGATGCGGGTCTCGAGTTCGAGGAGCAGTGGCCGTTCCTCGACGTCGGCACCTTCGACGTGGAGGCGACCGGCGCGTCCGGCCGGCGCTACCGCTTCCGGTTCCCGGTCGACTCGCTCGAACGCAGCGAGGACCGCATCGACGTGTGCGTCGAAGCGGTGCGCTGACGCACGACGGCCCCGCGATTCTGCAGACGGTCACGTGGGCGCGCAGGGCGCCGTGTCGTCGGTGCTGCCGGAGCTCCGCGAGCCGCGCGATCTCGTCGGGGCTGGGCAGCTGGTCGAATGCGCGCAAGTCGTCGCGGTCGCCGATCCCCGACTGCAGGTGCGGTTCGTTCCCGCGGATCTAGGAGGCTGGGTCGCGGGAGACGAGGCCGCCCGGCACGCGTCTTCGAGCCCCGGTCGGCGGCCGAGAGCCTCGCCGAATTCACCGATTCGGCTGCGTTCTCGGCTCTCGACCGGGTCCCGAACCCGCGCACCGTGTCGGTTCGCCTCCCATGACCCAGCCTCCTGGGGCGCGACCGACGTTGTCGACGCCCGGTGCGGCACGCTGTCGTGCACGCCATCATGGAGCGCGCCGTCCTTCGGCGTGCCGCGCGATCTGGGCATGATGGCGCGATGCGTCGTCTCGGTCCGTGGCTCCTCGCCGGCCTCCTCGTCTCCAGCGTGTCCGCGCAGGGTACCCGCGCCGACTACGAGCGGGCCGCGGCGCTCGGGCGACTCGGGCGTCTCGTGGCCCCGTTCACGACCGACCTCCGCTGGTTGCCCGAGGGCGGTGTCGCCTGGCGGGACGAGCGGGCTCCGGAGGACGGCAGGTTCGTGCGGGTCGATGTCGATGGCCGGCGACGGAGCGCGGCGACCGCCGCCGCGCTCGGCGTCGAGTGGACCGCGACGGTGGCGACCCCCGCGCGGTCGGGCGCGCGCAGCCGGACCGGGACGGCGGCGACGACGATCACACTGCAGAACGGCTTCGACCGGCCGGCGCGCGTCGAGTGGATCGACAGCGATGGTACGGCGCGGCCGTACGGCGAGCTCGCCGCCGGCGCCTCACGGGAGCAGCCGACCTACGTCGGCCACGTGTGGCGGCTGTCGGTCGACGGCGATCGGGCGGTCACGTTCGTCGCCGAAGCCGGCGGGTCGCTCGCGGTCGCCGATCCGGCGACGGCGCGCGCCGGGCGCGGTCGGCGCGGCGGTGCGACGCGCGGCGAGCGCAGTGCACCGCCGCCCGACACCACTCCGCGAGCTGCGCGGCTGTTCGTGCGCGACTTCGATCTGTACGGCGCGGATCCCGACGGCGAGGAGTTCCGGCTGACCGACGACGGTCGCGAGGACGACGCCTACGACGCGCCCCGCGCCTGGTCGCCGGACGGCACGAAGGCGCTCGGCTTCCAGACCGTGCCCGCCGAGCGGCACGAGGTCGTGTTGATCGAATCGTCCCCGCGCGACCAGGTGCAGCCGCGCGAGGTGCGCTTCGACTACCCGAAGCCCGGCGACCGGATCGCGCAGCCGCGGCCGCGGCTGTTCGATGTCGCGAACCGGCGCGCGATCCCGGTCGACGATGCGCCGTTCGCGAACGCGTGGTCGATCGATCGCGTGCGCTGGGCCGACGACGGCCGCGAGGTCTACGTGCTATACAATGCGCGCGGTCACCAGCGCCTCGGCATCTACGCGATCGACGCGCTGACCGGTGCGGTGCGCACGGTGGTCGAGGAGCGCAGCGCGACGTTCGTCGACTACTCGCAGAAGACCTGGTTCCATTGGCTCACCGGTGGCCGGGAGCTGCTGTGGGCGAGCGAGCGCGACGGCTGGAACCACCTGTGGCACGTCGAGGTCGCGACCGGGCAGGCGCGGCAGATCACGCGTGGGCCGTGGGTCGTCCGCCGCGTCGAGCGGGTCGACGAGGAGCGGCAGCAGATCTGGTTCACGGCGTTCGGACTGCGCGACGGCCAGGACCCGTACTACGCGCACCTCGCGCGGATCGGATTCGACGGTTCCGGGCTCACCGTGTTGACCGAGGCCGACGGCACACACGAGTGGACGTTCTCACCCGACGGCGGCCTGTTCGTCGATCGGTGGTCGCGCGTCGACCAGCCGTGGGTCACCGAGCTGCGCCGCGCGTCGGATGGCGCCCTGGTCGCCGAGCTCGGGCGTGACGATGCATCGGCGTTGCTCGCGACCGGCTGGCGTGCACCCGAGCCGTTCGTTGCGAAGGGCCGCGATGGCACCACCGACATCCACGGGATCCTGATCCGGCCGTCGAACTTCGATCCGGCGCGGCGCTACCCGGTCGTCGAGGCGATCTACGCCGGCCCGCACGACTTCCACGTGCCGAAGTCGTGGCGGCTCGGCGTCCGCGAGCGCACCATTGCCGAGCTCGGCTTCGTCGTCGTGCAGATCGACGGGATGGGCACGAACTGGCGCTCGCGCACGTTCCACGAAGTGTGCTGGAGGAACCTCGCCGACGCCGGCTTCCCCGATCGGATCGCGTGGCTGCGTGCCGCTGCGGCGCGGCACCCGGAGCTCGATCTGTCGCGCGTCGGGATCTTCGGCGGGAGCGCGGGCGGCCAGAACGCGCTCGCCGCGCTGCTGCACCACGGCGACTTCTACGAGGCTGCCGTCGCCGATTGCGGCTGCCACGACAACCGGATGGACAAGATCTGGTGGAACGAGGCGTGGATGGGTTGGCCGGTCGGGCCCGAGTACGCCGCCAACTCCAATGTCACGCACGCGGCGAAGCTCCGTGGCGCGCTGCTGCTGACCGTCGGCGAGCTCGATCGCAACGTCGACCCGTCGTCGACGTTGCAGGTCGTCGACGCGCTGATCCGTGCCGACAAGGACTTCGACTTCGTGCTCGTGCCGGGTGCCGGCCACGGTGTCGGCGAGTCGCCGCCACTCGCGCGCCGGCGGATGGACTTCCTGGTCCGACACCTGCTCGGCGTCGAGCCACGACGCTCCTGACGGCTGCGCCGCCGCCTGATCCTGCCACCGGCGCCCGTCACCGCCGCTCGTCGCGGCGTGCGGCGAGCCGCTCGCAGGCCTCGCGGCCGAACAGGTTCAGCACGCCGGGGGTGACGAGGAAGTCGAGCAGCGTGTTGGTGATCAGGCCGCCGACGATCACGGTGGCGACCGGGTAGAGCAGCTCGCGGCCGGGCTCGTCGGGGGACAGCGTCAGCGGGACCAGGCCGATGCCGCTGGTCAGGGCGGTCATCATGACCGGCACGACGCGCTCGCGGCAGGCGCGGACCATCATGGCGATCGTGAAGCCCTCGCCCTCCTGCTGCATCAGATGCAGGACGTGCTCGATGAGCAGGATCGCGTTGCGCGCGGCCATGCCGAGCAGCGCGATCAGGCCGACGAGCGTCGCGACCGACAGGTCCTGGCCGGTGATCACGACGGCGGCCACCGCGCCGATGAAGGCGATCGGGCGGGTCAGCAGGACCAGCATCGCGATGCGCAGCGAGCCGAAGTGCAGGTGCAGCACCAGCAGCATGACCAGCAACGACACGACCGACAGCGACAGCACGATGCGGGTCGCCTCGCGCTGCGACTCGAACTGGCCACCGAGGCGCAGCGAGTAGCCCGGCGTCTCGGCGAGCTGCGCGCGGATCGGCGCGACCGCACGTTCGACGTCGGCGACCACGTCGCCCAGCGCGCGCTCGGCGACGTTGTGCTTGACGACGATGCGGCGCGACACGTTCTCGCGCTTGATCTCGTTCGGCGTTCGCGAGAAGCGGACGTCGGCGACGTCGCCGACACGCACGAGCTGGCCGGCGGCGTCGCGGACGCGCAATGCCCGCAGGGCGTCGAGGTCGTCGCGGTCGCCGGCGCGCAGGCGCACCTTGATCGGATGGCTGATGCGGCCGTCGGGCATGCGCCCGATCTGCTCGCCGCCGAGCGCGAGCTCGATCGTGTCGGCGAGGTCCTCGAGCCGCACGCCCTGCCGCGCGAGCTCGTCACGGCGCGGCCGGACCTCGACCTGCTCGACCATGACGAGTGGCTCGACGATCAGGTCGCGCACGCCCGCGATGCCAGCGATCGCGGCCTCGACGTCGCGGGCGAGCTCGCGCAGGCGGCGCAGGTCGGGGCCCTCGATCTTGATCGCGACCTGCGCGGTCACTCCCGACAGCATGTGGCTCAGCAGGTGTGCGAGCGGCTGCTCGGTCTCGTTCGGCACGCCGGGGAACGCGTCGCCGAGCCGGTGGCGGATGTCCTCGAGGATCTCCTCGCGGCCGCGCGGGCTCTGCGGGTCGAACGTGACGAGCGCCTCGGTCACGCTGACCGGCATGATGTGCTCGTCGCCCTCGGCGCGGCCGGTGCGGCGGGCGACGTGCTGCACGCCGTCGACGTCGAGCAGCAGGTCCTCGAGGCGCTGGCCGAAGCGGTCGGACGTCTCCAGGCTGGTCGCCGGCGGCAGCATCAGGTTGACCTGCGCCGAGCCCTCGTTGAACGGCGGCAGGAACGTCGACCCGCGGCTGGCGAGTGCGACCGCCGCGCACAGCGACATCGAGATCACCAGCCCGAGCACGTGGGTCGGGCGCCGCATGCTCATCTCGACGCCGCGCTGGACGGCGTTGCGCAGCGCATCGACCAGCCGGCCGCCGTACTCGCGGTCCTCGAACCGCGCGGACCCGAGCAGCCAGTAGCACAATGCGGGCGTCAACGTCAGCGCGACCAGCAGCGACGCGCCGACGCTGACGATGTACGCGAGCCCGATCGGTGCGAACAGCCGCCCCTCGATGCCGCTGAGGAAGAACAGCGGCAGGTAGACGACGGTGACGAGGATCGTGCCGTAGGTCACCGGCTTGCGGACCTCGCGCGACGCGTCGAGCACCACGTCGAACACCGCGCGCACGCCGCCGCGCCGGGCGTTCTCGTGCAGGCGCCGGTAGACGTTCTCGACGTCGACGATCGCGTCGTCGACCAGCGTGCCGACCGCGACCGCGAGGCCGCCGAGCGTCATGGTGTCGATCGACAGGCCGAACAGCTCGAACACGATCGCGGCGATCGCGACCGACAGCGGGATCGCCGTCAACGTGATCAGCGTCGTGCGTAGGTTCAGCAGGAACACGAACAGCACCAGCACGACGAGGATCGCGCCGTCGCGCACCGCCTCGAGCACGTTGCCGATCGCGCGCTCGATGAAGTCTGCCTGCCGGAACACGTCGGTCACGACCTGCACGTCGGGCGGCAGTGCCGCGCGCAGCTGGTCGAGCTCGGCGAGCAGGCGCTCGGTGATGCCGACGGTGTCGACCTTCGGCTGCTTGGTGACGACCACCAGCACGCCGGACTCGCCGTCGACGCCGGCGTCGCCGACGCCGATCGCCGATGGGCCGAGCCGGACGTCGGCGACGTCGCGCACCGCGAGCGGACGCGTCGGATCGGTTCGCACGAGCGCCGCGCCGAGCTGGTCGGGCGCGCGGACGCGGCCGCTGACGGTGACCGCCGGCGCGCTCGCGCCGATCGGCAGGAGCCCGCCGGTCACGTCGACGTTCGCGGAGCGCACCGCGTCGCGCACCTCGGTCAGCGTCAGGTCGTGTGCGGTCAGGCGCGCGGCGTCGACCTCGACCTGCAGCTCGGTCTGTCGCCCGCCGGTCGTCACGACCTGCGCGACGCCCGGCACCGAGCGCAGCCGCGGCTGCAGCTCGCGCTCGACCAGCTGGCGGAGCTCCTGCTGGGACGTGCCGCCGGGCGCGCCGCGCAGGCCGACCACCAGGATCTGCCCCATGATGCTGCTGACCGGCGCCATCTCGGTGTGCGCGCCGGGCGGCAGCTCGAGCGTCTGCAGCTTCTCGGCGACGACCTGCCGCGCGAGATACAGATCCATGTTCCAGTCGAACTCGACGTAGACGACCGACAGTCCCGCGGCACTCGACGAGCGCACGCGGAACACCCCGGTCGCGCCGTTGACGGCCTGCTCGATCGGCCGCGTCACCAGCAGCTCGACGTCCTCGGCGACGTAGCCGCGCGCCTCGCTGAGCACCGTGACGACCGGGCGGTCGAGATCCGGCAGCACGTCGATCGGCATGCGCAGCACGGCGAACGTGCCGGCGATCGCGACGGCGACGGATGCGGCCGCGACGAGCAGCCGGTTCTTCAGCGAGAAGGCGATGATCGAATCCAGCATCGGGTCACCCTCTCAGTGGTCGTGGTCGTGCGCGGCCTCGTGATCGCCGGCGTGCATCGCGAGCGACAGCTCGAACGCGCCGGCCGTGACGATCCGCGTCCCCGGTGCGAGGCGCGGGTCCTGGTCGGCCGGCCGCAGCACGACGACCTCGTCGTCCTCGGCCGCGACGACGACGCGGACCTCCTCGAACACGTCGCCGTGCGCGTCGGGCAGCAGCACGATGCGGTCCGGTCCGTCCTCGGCGACCGCACCGCGCGGCAGCACGAACGCCGCGTCGAACGTGGCGACCGGCACGCGCAGCTCGTAGCGCGTGCCCGGTCGCAGTGCCCAGGTCCGCGCCACGCGTGGCTCGGCCGCGCCGTCCGCAGCGGGGCCGGCCGGCACCTCCGCGAGCACGCGGTTCGGCAGCGTCGCCCACGCGCGCGTGCCGCGGCCGTCGCCGGAGTCGGTCGCCTGCTCGATCCGCACCGCATCGACGTCCGGCCCGGTGCCCGGCAGCAGCGGCGTCGCGCGGCAGGGTGCGCCGGACGCGATCGAGCGCAGCACGGCGTCGAGCTCGGTGCCGACCGGCTGTGCCACGAGGCGCACCGCCGACAGGTCACGCAGCACGCCGAGCGTCGCGCCGGTCGACAGGGTCGCTCCGGGCTGGTGGTGCACTTCGAGCAGATCGAAGCCGTCGGCGCTGAGCGCTTGCGGAGCGCGCAGCTCGAAGCGGCCGGCGAGCGCGCCGGCATCGTGCAGGGCGCGCACGTCGGGGAGCGATCGCCCGGCGAGCAGGAGCGACGCGATCGGCAGGAAGCTGGCGGCAGCGTCGTCGTCGCTGCGGAGCCACGCGGTCAGCTCGGCGGTGAGCAGGCCGTGCACGGACAGCTCGCCGATCGTCGCGACCGACAGCGGCAGCGTGCGCACGGCGTCGGGCAGGCAGGCGTCGAGCGCCTCGGTGCGACCGTCCCACAGACCGCGGTGGCCGAGCGAGCGACGCGCGTGGTCGGCGTCGAACGCCATCAGGTGCTCGCCGGCAGCGAGCGCCGCGATCTGCTCTTCGGTGAAGCCGTGCAGCTCGAGCTCGTGGTGGGCCTGGCCGAACGACACCTCGGCGCGCCGCAGCTGGTATTGCAGCTCGATCACGCGCTGCTTCGGGACGAGTGGCTGATCGCCGGTCGTGAACTCCTCGATGCGCTGCAGCTCCTCGCGGGCGATGGCGGCATCCGCCTGCGCCTCGAGCAGATTGCGCAGCGCGCCGTGCAGCTCGTCGTGCGCCGGGTGCAGCGCGTCGAGCGCCAGATTGAGCGCGGCGAACGGGATCGGCTCGCGGGCGATGGTCGCGATCAGCTCACCGCTACGCACGCGCGCCCCGGGCGCGGTGCGCAGCTCCAGCAGGCGACCGCCGATCGGAACGGTCAGCGGCACGCGCGACAATGGCAGCTCCTCGATCGCTGCGGCGACGCGCAGCGTGCGCTGCCACGGCTCGGTGCGCAGCTCGTCGATCGCGACGCCCATGTTGCGCAGCGACTCCGGCGAGAACTCGATCGCGTGGTCGTGGGCGGCATCCGTGGTCGGTGCCGACGGCTCGCCCGCGTGGTCCGCACCGACGTCCGACGTGCTCGCCGCCTGGAAGCCCGCGGCGAGCCCGAGGCCGGTGAACACCACCGAGGCCATCACGAAACCCCATCGTTCCTTCATCGCTCGTCCTCCTGTGCGCCGGCGGCGGCCGGCTCCCGGTCGTGTCCTTCGTGTGCGGTTCCGTCGCTCGCGTCGAACGGGCCGAGCGCGCGGCGCTCGACCTCGGCGTCCGAGCTCTCCCGCAATGGGGCGGGCGGTGTCATCTCGTCGACCCCGCCGTCGCCGAGGTCGACGAAGCGCTGCCCCACGGCGCGCTCGAGCCGCAGCCACGCGTCCAGCTCGTCGAGCCGCGCCTGCAATGCCTCGGCGCGCAGCAAGCGGGCGCTGCGCTGGATCTCCAATGCGCGCAGCGCGTCGGCCTCACCGGCCGCGACCGCCCGCTGCGCGAGCTCGGCATGGCGCTCGGCGACCGGGAGGATGCGCTCGGCGAACGTCCGCGACCGCGACCGCGTCCGCTCGATCGCCGCGAGCGCCGCGTCGAGCTCGGCCAGTGCGCGGCTCGCCGCGGTGTCGTAGCGCTCGCGCGCCTCGGCGCGGGCCGCGCGCGCTGCGGCGATCTCCTTGCGGTTGCGTGCGAACAGCGGGATCTGCAGCCCGACGCCGATCGTGACGACGTCGATGTCGGAGCCGGGGTCCGGCTGGTAGGTCGGACCGAGCGTCAGATCGGGATACTGGCGCTCGATCTCGAGGCGCAGCCGGCGCTCGGCGAGCTCGTGGTCGCATCGCCGGCGCACGAGCTCCGGATGGCTGCGCACGAGCGCCGCGCGCAATGCTGCGGCGTCCGGTATCGCGTCCGGCAGCGAGGGCGCGAGCGACGGCGCCAGGTGCGCGAAGCGGGTTGCCGCGACGCCGGTCAGCCGTGCGAGCGTCGCCTCCTCGTCCTGCAGCGACGCGTCGACCTCGAGCACCGCGGCCTCGGCGCGCGCCGTCTCGAGCTCGACCAGTGCGAGATCGAGCGCCGTGCCGCGGCCCAGCTCGACCGCACGGCGCAGGATGTCGAGCCCGCGGGCGGCATCGGTCGCGAAGCCGGCGAGCTGCTCGCGCCGCGTGCGGCCGAGCGCCAGCCGCGCGAGGTGGCCGCGCAGGTCGAGGTGCAGCGACCGTGCCGTCAGCAGCGCGTCGATGCGCAGGGTCTCCGCGCGCGCCCGGTCGAGCGCGTCCGCCGCGGCACGGCGGTCGCCGAGCGGGATCGCGAGCGCCAGGCCGGCGATGCCGGTCAGCTCGCGGCCCGCCGCGACCGAGCCGAAGCCGAGCTGCGGACCGAGCGTCAGCACGGGGTCGGACCACGGGGTGGCGACGGCCGCGCGCTCGTGGGCGGTGCGCCACGCGGCGATCGCCTCGCGGAGCTCCGGGCCGTGCTCGCGCAGCCAGCCGAGTGCGTCGGCGAGCGTCACCGCGTCTGCGGTCAGCGGCGTCGCGACGCGGACCGCTGCCACGCGGTCGACTGCGGCGATCGGCTCGAGAGGCTCGGGCCGGTAGGTCTCGCAGCCGCCGAGCAGGAGGATCGACGACGCGAGCATGCCGGCGGCGCGGGCGCGCCGCCGGGACTTCGGGTGGGGACTGTTCAATGCTGCCGAATGTCGGGGGATCCGAGTGGGACGGAGACCGTCGCGCCTCACGATCCGCACGCATGCCCGCAGGGCGGGACCTGTCCGCCGTACGTGGCGGACCGCGGCGATCGAAGGAAGGGGCGCGCCGGATTCGCGGACGCTCCGCGCCCGGCTCAGATCAGCAGCAGCATCGCGCGGCGCGCGCCGCTCAGGCGCGCGAGCCACGGGCGCTCGCTCGGATTCCGATCGCCGTCACAGCGATCGGGTGGATCGCGGCTCGCGGGTGCTGCGAGCGCGGGCGGGACCCATTCGGGCTCCGCCCAGGTGATCACCAGGAAACCGACGAACGCCAGCTCCGGCACCAGCGTGGCCGGCGGTGGCCCGTCGCGGTTGCCGTCGACGTGCACGTCCTGGCACAGCGGCTGGTCGCCTCCGTTCGGCAGGCCGGCCGGGCAGCGATCGTCGTCGCCGACCGAGAAGTCGATGCCGCCCGCGTTGAAGCACAGCACCAGTCCGCTGCCCGGCACCGCGGCCGCCAACAGGCAGGTCACGAGCGCGAGGCGCAGTGCGAACGAGCTGGTCGAGGCACGGTACAAGGGCGCCGGAGGCTAGCGCGGCGGTCGCGGCCCGGCAAGCCCGAGGTGCCGTGCGGCCGGGCGCCTCGATGCGGTCCGTCCCGCGGGAGCGGGTCGGCGGCCCTTCGCACGGCCGTGGGGCTTCGGCCACGTGCGGGGCTCGCGAACTCCGCGAGTCGTCGCACCAGCAGCGCGGTCCCGGCGCGCGCGAGCGTCGACGCGCCGCGACGAGCGAGTCGTGCCGTCGCTCGCGATCCATACCGGTGCGAATGCGTCGTCGCCCGACAGATCGGACCCACCTCCTGTGCTTCTGGTGTCGTGCGCCGGGGCGATGGTGCGAGGCGAGGACTCTCGCCGCCCCGGTCAGTCGACTTCGGAGGAGACGACCATGAAGTGCTCGATCCTGGCGGTCGCAGGCCTCGTCCTGCTGATGCCGGCGGTCCGCGCCCAGGGCCTGTCGGCCCAGGCCGACGCGAAGGTCCCGACGAGCTACACGATCCCGGCCGACGGGGATCACCGCCTGGCGGGTCAGCCGGTGGGCTCGTGGAACTACAACCACCCGCAGCCGGCCTGCGTCTGCGACTGGATGGGGGACCCGGAGAAGGGACTGTCGAGCCGCACGCTGGTGCCGTTCGTGCGCTTCGGCGCGCTGATCTGCCGCATCGACGGCGGTCCGTGGCAGCAGGTGACGATGTCGACGCTGTTCCCGGCGGGCAGCCGCGTCGAGTTCTGGATGAACGACAATCCGAACGGCCATGGCGACAACTACGGCAACGTGCGGTTCGAGCTGCGCCCCACCGCGCCGGTCCAGCCGCCGCCGGCTCCCGGGCCGCGCGTCCGCCCACAGCCGGTCCCCCCGGCACCGGCTCCGTCAGTGCCGCCGCGCCGCGAGGTACACACCCGCATCGAGGACGCACCGGTCGACCGGGTCGCTCCGGGTGAGCCGTATCTCGGCATCGTCATCCGCACCGCCGACCTCGTGGTCCTCGAGGTGCAGGCGCAGTCACCGGCGCAGGCGATGGGCATGCGGCCCGACGACCGCATCCTGACGATCGCCGGCCAGGTGCTTCGCGATGCCGAGGCGCTGCGCCGGGTCCGGTGTGCGCAGCGCATCGGGACGTCGGTGCCGGTGATCGTGCTGCGCGACGGGGCGCCGCTGGAGTTGCAGTGGCGCGTCGCCTCACGGCCGACGCCGAACTCGCCGCGCTGAGCATCGAGCCATCCCGATCGTGAGCGCCGCGTCGGGCCTCGGGCCGCGCTCCAGGACGGGCTGGCCTGCGGACCTCGCGGTCGGGGGTCAGCCCGGCAGCAGATCGCAGGCGGCGAGGAGCTCGTCGCCCGAGAACGGCTTGCGCAGGAACCGCGCGCCACCCGCGGTGAGTGCCTGGATGTCGTCGTCGTCCGCGTAGCCCGAGGTCGCGACGAAGCGCGCCGGCAATCCGCGTTCCTGTGCCGCGCGGAATACGGCGACGCCGCTGCGGTCGCCGAGACCGAGGTCGAGCACCACGAGATCGGGCGCATCGCCGGCGGCGTCGAGAGCGTTCAGCGCGTCGTCGACCGAGCCGGCGACCTCGACCTCGAGTCCGTGTCGGCGCAGCAGCCGGGCCACCCAGCGCGCGATCAGCTCCTCGTCCTCCACGACCAGCGCGCGGCGCGCGCGTGCCGGTCGAGCCACCTCCGACACGGGAGCGCTCGCGGACTCGGCCGGCGCGACGGCCTCGTCGAGCGCAGGCAGCAGGACGGCGACCTCGGTGCCCTCGCCGGGTGTCGAGGTGATGCGCACCGCACCCCCGAGCCGTTCCGCGAAGCTGCGCACGGTCGCGAGGCCCAGTCCGGTGCCGATGCCGCGGGGCTTGGTCGAGAAGAACGGCTCGCCGGCGCGCGCCGCGATCTGCGGCGTCATGCCGCAGCCGTCGTCGCGGACGCGGAGCACGACCAGCGGCGCGCCGTCGGCCGTCGCGCCGCGCTCGACGTGCACGTCGATGCGGCCGCCGGGCGAGGTCGCGTCGCGCGCATTGATCAGGAGGTTCAGCAGCGCGAGCTCGAACAGATCGGCGTCGACGCGCGCGGTGGCCGACTCGGTGTTCAGCTCGAGCCGGCGGTCGGGACCGACGGCGCCGCGCAGCAATGCGCAGCGCGCCGCGGTGAGCTCGCCGAGGTCCACCGGCCGCTCGTCGGCCGGCTCCATCCGCGCGAACGCGAGCAGCTGTCGAGCGAGCGTCACACCGCGGGAGATCGTCTCGCGCGCGGCGGCGAGATCGGCCGCCACCGGCTCGCCGCGGCCGCCGGCCGGATCGAGGCACGAGTCGACGAGCTGCAGCACGTTCCGGAACTCGTGGCTGACCGTCGCGGAGATGCGGCCGAGCGCCTCGAGGTGGCGCGTCTCCGCGAGCAGCTCCTCGGCCCGCCGCACCTCGGTCACGTCGGTGCAGCACACCGATGCGCCGACCGGCTCCGCGTGCCCCTCCGCGATGATCGGTGCGACGTCGACGCGCCAGTCCGAGCCGTCCTCAGCGCGCAGCAGGAGCTCCGCGGCCGGTAGCTCGCCCTGCATCACGTCGGCGAGCGCGCGCCGCAGCTCCGGCCCGCGCTCCGTGCGTTGGATCAGCTCGTGCAGCGACACCGAGCGCGCCCCGGGTCGCGGCGCGACCAGCTCACGGCTGGCGTCCAGCACGCTGAAGCTGCGGTCGATCGCGAGCACGATGCCGGACACGGCGTCGAGCATGCCGCGCAGCCAGGCGCTGTCGGGAGCGTGCGCGGTCGGCGCGAACCGCAGGCTCGCCGCGAGCTCCGCACAGCCCGACTCGATCGTCCGGCGTGCGCGCTCGATCTCCGCGGGAGACCACGTGTGCGGGGACTGGCGCGACACGACGACCAGGCCCCGGCGCGCGGTGGCGAGCGTCACCGGCAGGTAGATGCACGACGCGAGCCCGTAGCGACGTCGCGCGAGCTCCGCGACGCGGGGGTCGTGACGCGCGTCGTCGACCGCGATCGGTCGGCCGGTCGCAATCGCGTCGAATGCACCGCGGCTCGCGCGGATGTCCAGCCCGTAGGCGAGGCGCGTCGCGCGGAAGCCGGACGACACCGCCTGGCAGATCAGCCGCTGGCCGTCCGTCGACAGCAGGTGCAGGCAGGCGTTGTCGATCGGCAGCTCAGCGACGAGCCGATCGAGGATCTCGGCGGCCAGATCGACGCAGGTGCGCGGGGCGGTGCCTTCCGGGTTCATCCTCTTCGTCCGGCGGCGTGCCGGCGGGCGGAACGATAACGGCTCGCGTGCGGGGTGGCACGGCCCTTCGCTCCGGGGCTCACCGCGGCGGGTGCGGTCGGACGCGGTGGTGTCGTTGCGAGCGACTCGCCCTCGGCGACGGGACCGATGCACCGGGAGAAACCATCGTCTGCGGCCAGCTCTCCTGTTGCCGCTGTCGTGCAACCGGGACCCGTGTGCGACCGCTCAGCAGCGGCTCGGATCGTCGAGCGTGTCGCACAGAGTCGTCGAGTTCGCCCAGGCTTGCAGCCGCTCCCGCAGTTGGACCCACATCGGGTGGAGCGGACACGGGGCGTCGCTGCTGCACCTGGCCCAGCCGAACACGCAGCCCTCGCTGTCGAACGGTTCCCCCAGCGCTTCGAGAACGTGACGAATCCGTATCTGGCGGCGCGGCCGTGCGAGCGCGAAGCCGCCGCCATGGCCCTTGCGGCCGTCGACCAGGCCGGCGGTGACGAGCCGCCGCATGATCTTGGACAGGTAGTCGCGCGGCGCCGCGGTCTGCTCGTTGAGCTGCTCGACGGTCAATCGTTCGGCGGGCCCGAGCCGTGCGAGCACGGCGAGTGCCCGCAGCGCGTAGATGGCAGTCTGACGGAGGACCATCGTTGGTTCTGGATCACCCGGAGCAACCACCGGGCACGACGTGCGGCCGAGAGACTAACCCGAACCGGGCCATGGCTCGCAGGGTCGATGTCGTGACGGTGGGGAAGATCCCGGACCGATGGATCGAAAATCCGACGAGTCCCGACTTTCAGAGGATTTCCTGATCCACTGACTTGTCGACAGGCCGACATCCGGGGTCCGCTCGGGTCGGGGTCCCTCTCTCAACCTCGCACGGAGATCCACTGATGAGGTGCGCTCTCGTCATCTGCGCGACGGCGTCCGTCGTGCTGTCCGCCCATGCCCAGAATCCTGAGTCGGGCGGCGATACGCAGTCCGCGATCACGATCCCGGGCGTTCAGCAGCTGACGGTCAACGGAGAGTACTGGCTGCGGTTCGAGGACCGGATCGGCTACGACTTCGGTTCCGGCACCTTCGACGACGACTTCTTCACGCAGCGGGCGCGCCTGAGCCTGGACTTCCGGATCGACGAAGACCGGCGGGTCTTCGTGCAGCTCCAGGACGCACGGTTCTGGGGCGAGGAAACCAATGGGACCGTGGCCCGCACGTCACCGGGGTTCGATGCCCACCAGGCGTTCCTGGAAGTGGACGACGTCGGTCTGGTGGGCGGCCGGAGTCAGATCGGGCGGCAGATCCTGAGCTACGGCGAACAGCGCCTCGTGGGTGGCCTCGAGTGGCTGAGCCAGGGACGCGCGTTCGACGCGGTGCGGCACAGCTGGACCTCGCGGGAGGACCGCCGCTGGCAGATCGATCTGTTCGGCGCGCAGCTCTCGGAGATGGTCGCGACGCGGAACATCGAGGACGACGCGATGTTCTTCGGCGCCTACGCCACCATCGACACGGACGACGACGGCAGCGTCGTGGACGTCTACGTGCTGTATCGCCAGAACGACGACACGCCGGGCGGCGGCAACGAGAATCGGTACACGCTGGGGGCGCGCACGATCCAGCACGTCGGCGCGGCCGAGCTCGGCGCCGAGCTCGCGACGCAGGGCGGGGACGTGAACGACGCCGACATCCCGATCGGTGAGACCTACGCCGCGCACGCCCACGCCAAGGTCGGGCTGGGGGACGAGCACGAGAGCTTCGTGCGTGCGGAGTTCGACATCGCCTCGGGCGACGACCCCGGCACCGCGGACGTCGAGCGGTTCGACAATCTGTATCCCACGGCGCACATGCACCTCGGGATCATGGACTTCGCGCTGTGGGAGAACATCCTGCACGGCGCGGTGGCGTTCGGCACGCGGCCGACCGAGTCGAGCTCGCTCACCGTCGCCTGGCACCTGTTCCGGTCGATGGAGGAGACCGATCGGGTCGCTGGTCCGGCCGGGTCGCTCACGATGGGAGGAGCCGGGTTCTCCAACGACCTCGGCAACGAGATCGACGTCGTCTGGCACCAGAACCTGCCCGGCGGATCAGGCAAGTGGTCGAGCTTCGTGGAGGCCGGCTACGGGATGTTCCTGCCAGGTGACGGCGTCGAGGACTCCTTCGGCTCGGACGATCTCGCGCACTACGTCTACGTGCAGGGTGGGCTGAAGTTCTGACGGTGGCGGGCGGGCCGGCACCGGAGCGATACCGGCTCGTCAGCCCTTCGAGCGGGACGGCGCGAAGCGACCACCGGCCGCCCACATGTGGTAGCGCCAGCGGGACGGCGCGTGGCTCGACACCGACGCTGCCACCATCGCCAGCAGGAGCAGCGCGACGTCGAGGCCCGGCAGTGTCGTGGAGTAGGCGACCCACGGCACCGCCGCCAGGATCGCGAGCTTGCCGAGCACGACGAGGCCGCGGAGCTGGAGCAGGATCACGCAGCTCTCCAGCAGATCCACCGCGAGCAGGGCGGTCCCGGAGGCGAGCGCGGCAACGAGCCACGTGATCCTCGGCGCGGTGTCGACCGCGAAGACGTGCGACCCGGTGTAGACGCCTGCACAGGCGACGTGCAGCCCCCGCAGCAGGATCTTCACGGCCCGGCGTGCCGCGAACTCGCGCGGTGGATCGGGGAACAGTACGCGTCGCCAACCCGGTGCGACGCCTCGCGGGTCGGTGGCCATGTCCTGGAAGAGCAGTGCAGGGCGCCAGCCGTGACCGCGTGCGCGGAGCGGCCGCCGTTCGGCGCGCAGATTCGATGTCGGGGACTCGGGATCTGGGATTCGGGGTCGGGGATTCGACGTCCCGGAGGAGATTCCGGATGGATCCACGAAACAACCCGAGCTAGCCTCGTGTTTCAGACGACCTCCAAGTCTGTAGAAAGTCATGGAGCCCGGTCCCGTCGTCATCATCGGTGTGCTCGCTCGGGTCGACGTCGCCACGCGCGGCGACACCCGCCTCCGGCTCGAACGTCTCGAAGGCGTCTCGACCTTCGATCTCGCCAGTCCCGACAAGCTGGGAGTGCTGATCGAGGCGTCGGATGTCGATGCGGCGCACGCCACGTTGCAGCAACAGGTCGGTCACACGCCGGGCGTGCTCGCGGTGTGGCCGGTGTCGATCGAATCCGACGGATTCGAACCTCGGGAGTCGAACGAGAGTCAGAACGGATGACCACGTCCCGTCGCGATTTCCTCCGAGCCTCCGCCACGTTCGCCGTGGCCTCCGTCGCCGACGGAGTGGTTCCGGCCGCCGCGCGCGCGCTGCCGCGCACGGACGTCGAGTGGGTCAAGTCGGTGTGCCGCTTCTGTGGCACCGGATGCGGAGTGATGCTCGGGATCCGGGACCGACGACTGGTCGCGCTGCGGGGCGATCCGGAGCACCCGACGACCAAGGGCCTGGTGTGCGCGAAGTCCCTGTTCCTGCCCAAGATCGTGGCGGCGGAGAACCGGCTCCGGACACCGATGATCCGGAAGGACGGGACGCTGCAGCCGGCGAGCTGGGACGAGGCGATGAGCCGCGTTGCCGACGAGTTCGCCCGCGCGATCGAGCAGAGTGGACCGAACTCCGTCGCCTACTACGGCTCCGGCCAGGCGTTGTCGGAGGAGAGCTACTTCGCGAATCGCTTGTTCAAGGGCGGCATCGGCACCAACAACGTCGAGGGCAACCCCCGACTGTGCATGGCGTCCGCCGTCGGCGGCTACGTATCGACGTTCGGGAAGGACGAGCCGATGGGGTGCTACGACGACATCGAGCACGCCAAGGTGTTCTTCCTGGTCGGATCGAACACGGCCGAGTGCCACCCGGTGATCTTCGACCAGATCCTCGCACGCAAGCAGGCGCATCGGGACGTGCTGGTGGTGGTCTGTGATCCGCGCAGGTCGCCGGTCATGTCGATCGCGGACATCCACCTGGATCCGATCCCTGGCTACGACCTCGCGGTCTACCACGCGATGGCGCAGGTCATCGTGTCGGAGAAGCGCCACGACGCCGAGTTCATCGAGCGACACTGCCAGTTCAAGATCGTCGAGGGCGGTGCGCCGAAGAACGTCGACTTCTCGACCTACGCACGCTGGCTCGACGAGAACTTCACCCCGGCACGCGCGGAGCAGATCTCCGGGGTACCTGCGGAGCGCATCGTGCAGGCTGCACGGCTGTTCGCGATCGGCCCGACGCTGTCGTTCTGGACGATGGGCTTGAACCAGCGCACCACGGGCGTGTGGGCCAACAACCTGATCCACAATCTGCACCTGATCACCGGACAGATCGGCAAGCCCGGGGCGACACCGTTCTCGTTGACGGGGCAGCCCAATGCGTGTGGCGGAGTCCGTGACACGGGCTCGCTGTGCCACATCCTGCCGTATGGACGCTCGGTCACGAATGCGCAGCATCGCGGCGAGATGGAGGCGCTCTGGGGAGCGGCGGAGGGGAAGATCCCGAGCCAGCCGGGCCTGAACACGATCGAGATGTTCCGCGCGCTGGCGCGAGACGAGATCCGCGCCATGCTCGTCCTGACGACCAATCCTGGTCAGTCGCTGCCCAACCTGCACGCGTACCGGGATGCGATGGGCAAGCCGCGGGCGAAGAAGCCGTTCCTGTGTGTGATCGACGCGTACCCGACCCGCACCACGGAGCTCGCCGACGTCGTGCTCCCGGCCGCGATGTGGACCGAGAAGTCCGGCGTGTTCGGGATGTCGGAGCGCCGCTACCAGTACCAGCCGCACGTGTGCGACGCGCCGGGCGAAGCGCGACCGGATCTCGAAGTGCTGTTCGATCTCGCGCAGCGGCTCGAGGCACGCGGGGTGGTCAAGCGCGGCTTCTCCGCGAAGCTCCGGACCGTCGACGATGTGTGGGACGAGATGCGTCAGGCCTCGAAGGACACCGCCTACGACTTCACCGGGATGACGCGTGAACGGCTGCAGCGGGAGCGCGGCCTGCGCTGGCCGTGCCCGACGGAGTCGCACCCGGGCACGGCGCGACGCTACGTCAAGGGGGAGGATCCGTGCCTGGATCGTGGCCCCTACGCGGACAGCTCGCTGATGGACGGCGAGCTGAAGTTCTACGGGGCGCCGGAGCATCGCGCGATCGTGTGGCTCCGACCCGCGGACGGACCGGCCGAGCCGGTCGACGACCAGTATCCGATGGTGCTGTCCACCGGTCGGGTGCTCGAGCACTGGCACACGGGCACGATGACGATGGAGGCACCGGAGCTCCGCCGTGCCTATCCGGAGTGCTACGTCGAGATCCACCCCGACGACGCTCGACGGCTCGGTGTGCGGACCGGTCAGCCGGTGCGGATCGTCTCGCGGCGCGGCGAGGCCGTGATCAAGGCGCGCGTCGTCGCGATGCCGAGACCCGGCATGGTGTTCGTACCGTGGCACTGGGCCGACGAAGCGAGCCTCATCAACTACGTGACGATCGACGCATACGACCCTGGTTCCAAGCAGCCGGAGTTCAAGGTCTGCGCCTGCCGGCTGGAGAAACTCTGAGCGGATGGAGGCTCCGATGAGCAGCGCATCGTCGTGGCTCGCATCGTCTTGGCTGGCATCGACGTGGCTCGCATGGTCGTGGCTGGCATCGGGCGCACTGATCGCGCTCGGGTGCGGAACGGCGGAGTCGCTTCCGGCACCGGTTGCCGAGCCGGTCGCAGTCGAGCGGGTCGGCGGCGAGCCGGCGGTCGCGGTGGACTCCGGCAATGCGGCGGAGGCGGCCGGCGACGATGCGGGCTGCTGCGCCGCGGCTGCCGCCGTGGCGGTCGTCGACACCTTGGGAGAGCGACCGATCGTGCCGCAGGACCCGGTGCACCCCCGGTCGCAGGATCCGGTGCGGCCAGGCGCGGGGAGCGAGGCGTTCCTCGTCGGTGCATTCCCGCCGACCGTTCCGGACACGCGCTGGCATCAGGATGCCTGGGCACAGAACGACTGCCTTCGTTGCCATGAGACCGGTGTCGGCGATGCTCCGGAACTGGAGCACCGTGGGCTGCCGCCCGTGTTGCTGACGGCAGCGTGCCGGACCTGCCACGTGTTCGTGCCGGGCTCGCAGCCGCGGCCACGACCACCGCGTGCGGAAGACGGCCGGTTCGAGCCGAACGCGTTTCCGCCGCTGATCCCGGGGTCCGAGTACCACCGCGCGGCATGGCTGCGCAACGACTGCCTGCTCTGCCACGAGAACCGCATCAAGGGGGCGCCGGCCGTCCGGCACGACGGCATGCCGCCGGTGCTCCTGGAGGCGCGGTGCCGCAGCTGCCACGTGCAGGTGCGGGTCGTCGAACTCACCGACCGCTGAGGACCATCGTGAAGCTCCCGGTGGGTCTCTCGAGGCGGACGTTGCTGTTCACGGGGGGCGCGCTCGCAGGCGGAGGCGCGGGCTTCGTCGCCACCCCGAGAGCCGGCGTCGTCCCCGCTCTGCTGCGCCCGCCCGGAGCGAGAGCAGAGGTCGAGTTCCTGGCGGCCTGCATCCGTTGCGGGCAGTGCGTGAGCGCGTGCCCGGACGACGCCGTGCGTTTCACGGGGATCGCCGCGGGTGTCCACCTGGCTGCGCACGGTACGCCGCGGATCGTCCCCCGCGAGGTCCCGTGCTCGCTGTGTCCGGAATACGAGCGGCTGCAATGCGTCGCCGCGTGTCCGACCGACGCGCTGCGTCCGCTCGCGGATCGTCGCGACGCCCGCATGGGGACGGCGTGGATCCTCGAGGAGCGTTGCTTCGCGTACCAGGGCGTGGTCTGCAGAGCCTGCTGGCACGCCTGTCCGTACCCGGGTGAGGCGCTCGCGCTCGATGCTCGGCTGCGGCCCGTGGTCCGCGCCGAAGCGTGCACGGGCTGTGGGATGTGCGAGCACGCCTGTCTGACGGACGAGCCGTCCGTCGTCGTCGCCCCTCCCGGGCGCCGACCGACGGCGCTCCCGACGCCGGAGGCGGTTCGTTGATCCGGCGCGTCGGCCGCTCCGGTCGGGCGCGCCGGGCGACGGCATTGCTGTTCCTGGGAGCGATCGCGCTGGGCGGTCGCGCCGAGGTGGCGTGGTTCCGCGGGTCGACGACGTCATCGGAAGTCGCCGGCCTGCTGCGCCTGACCGACCCGCTCGCCGCGCTGGAGGTCTCACTCGCGTCCGGGGCCGCACTACCGATCGGGGCGCTGGTCGGTGTCGCGATACTCGTCGCCGTCGCGGCACTCCTTGGACCGGTGTTCTGCGGTTGGCTGTGTCCGGTCGGACTCCTGCTCGACCTCCAGGCGAGCGTGCGCGGCCGGGTCGAGCGCCGCCTCCTGAAGCGCGGGCGGAAGCTCCCGGAGCACCGCGCGCCGCGCGAGCTGGCCTTCGCGGTGCTCGGTGCGGCACTCGGATTCTCGTGGGTCGCCGGCTTGCCCGCCTTCCAGCTCGTCTCGCCAGTCAACCTCGTGGCCTGGGCGGTGGCGTTCGCAGTCGGGCCGGCGCTGGTGCTCGTGCTCGGCGTGCTGCTCCTCGACTGGATCGCACCGCGGCTGTGGTGCCGATCGCTCTGCCCGCTGGGTCTCGTCTACGCATTGCTCGGCCACTTCGCCGTGCTTCGCGTCCGGATCGATCGGGAGCGAGCCGGTGTGCGGCCCTGCGGACACTGCACGGTGCATTGCCCGATGGGTCTGCGGGTGATGGAGGAGTACGTGTCCGCCGGGCAGCAGTCGGTACGCACGGGAACCTGCACGAGGTGTGGGGCCTGCGTGGACGCCTGTCCGCGGGGTGTGCTGAGTCTGGGCTTCGGTGTTCCCGGTCGGCGACGGAGCGCGACGGGAGGAGTGGCCGCATGAACAGCGAGGAACGGTCGAGCGCGGCCGGAACGGGCCCGCGAGCGCGCGCCAGCGCCTGGGGGATCCTCGTCGGCCCGGCGTTCCTCGGGCTCGCCGCATGGCTGCACCTCGGCAATCCGCCTGCCGAGATCCCACGTCAGGAGCCCATGCGCGTCGACACGCGGCGGTTGACGACCGAGCCGCGGCGCAAGCCGTCGGAGCTGCACGACGGACGGCCGTTGATCTTCGTCAACTCGTTCCTCCGCCATTGCAGCGAGTGTCACAACTTCCCGCTCTCGGAGGTCCAGATCAGGAACCGGCAACAGCACGGGCACATCGTTCTCGAGCACGGGATCAACGACGCCTGTCACAACTGTCATGACCTGTCGAACATGGATCAGCTGATCCTGCGCGGTGGCAGGTCGATACCCTACGCCGACGTGCCGGAGCTGTGTCGTACGTGTCACGGCCCGACCTTTCAGGACTGGCAGAGGGGGATCCACGGCCGGGTCAACGGCTATTGGGACGCGACCCGCGGAGAGCAGCACCACCTGCGCTGCGTGGAGTGCCACGACCCGCACCGGCCGCGCCATCCGGCGATGGATCCGCTCGTGCCACTGCCCGGTCCGAACACGCTGCGCATGGGAGACCCACGTTGGCGAGCTGGTGAATCCCACGAGGGGCCCGAAGAGGATCCCCTCCGCCGGGTGACCGTCCAGTCGAGAGAGGAGGATCGATGAGCGCCCAAGAATCCGGCCGCGACGGTGTCACGCGCCGCAGCTTCCTGCGCGGAGGCCTGGGCGCCGCGGGTGGTCTGGCTGCAGTGGCGGCGGCGGTGAGCCCATTGCGCGAGCTGGACACCGGCGATCTCACGCTCGAGCGCCTGCTGCAGAAGCACTACAAGGAGATGACGCCGGAGGACAAGGAGCGTGTGCTCGAGCGCATTCGCAACGAGGTCCAGCAGCGCTTCGAGGTCCGCCCCGAACTCCGCGACCTGCCGCCGCTGCCGGGCGTCGAGTTCGCGTACGCCCTGAACCTCGGGCGATGCATCGGCTGCCGTCGCTGCGTGCATGCGTGCGTGCGCGAGAACAACCAGAGCCGCGACCCGGAGATCCAGTACATCCGTGTGCTGGAGTTGCCGCGCGGTAGCGTCGACGTCGAGCGGTCGGAGCACCACTACGATCATCTGCGGGTGCCGAGTCCGGACCACTACTACATGCCGGTCCAGTGCCACCAGTGCGAGAACCCGCCGTGCGTGAAGGTCTGCCCGGTCGAAGCGACGTGGAAGGAACCCGATGGCGTGATCGTCATCGACTACGACTGGTGCATCGGGTGTCGCTATTGTGCGGCCGCGTGTCCGTACTTCGCACGGCGGTTCAACTACGCCGAGCCGAGCGTGCCGAAGGAGGAACTGAATCCGGACATGAACTACCTGTCCAACCGGCCGCGACGCAAGGGCGTCATGGAGAAGTGCCACTTCTGCCTGCAGCGGACCCGGGCGGGGCGCATGCCGGCGTGCCTCGAGGTCTGCCCGGTCGGTGCACGCAACTTCGGCAACCTGCTGGACCCGGAGAGCCAGGTCGCACAGATCCTCAAGACCAAGCAGATCTTCGTCCTGAAGCAGGACGCCGCCACGTTGCCGCGCTTCTTCTACTACTTCGACCAGGACATGTAGCGTGAAGACGTACCTCCACTTCCTCTGGCGGTGCTTCTGCCTGAGCTTCGTGGGCGACTGGCGCTACTACGTCTGGATGTTCGCGCTCTCCGCGGTCGTGCTGACCGGACTCAATGCCTGGTGCAGGCAGCTGGTCGATGGGCTCGCGACGACCGGAATGACCGACCAGGTGTCCTGGGGTCTGTACATAGCGAACTTCACCTACCTCGTCGGCATGGCGGCAGCCGCCGTGATGCTGGTGATCCCGGTCTACATCTACCGCAAGCGCGAGCTCCACGATCTCGTCATCTTCGGCGAGCTGCTCGCGGTGGCCGCGATCCTGATGTGTCTGCTGTTCGTGAGCGTCGACCTCGGTCGCCCCGACCGGTTCCTGCACATCTTCATGAGGTTCAACTTCCCCATCTCGATGTTGAGCTGGGACGTCGTCGTCTTGAACGGCTATCTGCTGCTGAACCTCCACATCTGCGGCTATCTCATCTACTGCGCGTACCGGCGTCGGCCACCGAGCAGGACGTTCTACGTTCCGTTCGTGTTCGTGGCGATCGTGTGGGCGTTCAGCATCCATACGGTCACCGCATTCCTCTACGTCGGGCTGGGTAGCCGGCCGTTCTGGAACTCCGCGATCATCGCGCCGAGATTCCTGGCATCGGCGTTCGCGGCAGGGCCGGCGTTCATAATCCTCACCCTGCAGGTGATCAGGCGATTCGCACGCTATCGCTTTCCGGACCAGGCCCTGGGAATCCTCCGTGGGATCGTGACCGTCGCGCTCACGATCAACATGTTCCTGCTGGTCTGCGAGATCTTCACCGAGTTCTACACGGGCTCGGCGCACATGGCATCGACCCGCTACCTGTTCTTCGGGCTGCATGGACACGATGCGCTGGTGCCATGGATCTGGACGGCGATCGGCCTGAGCGGTTTCGCCATGGTGGTGCTCTACACACCGTTGGCGCGGCGGCTCGGCTGGCTCAATGCGGCCTGTGTGGCATTGATCGTGGGAATCTGGATCGAGAAGGGCATGGGGTTGATCGTCCCGGCGTTCATCCCCTCGCCACTCGGCGAGATGGTGGAGTACACGCCGACGCGGAACGAGATCTTCGTCTGCCTCGGCATATGGGCGTTCGGCCTGCTGATCTACACGATCCTGGTGAGAGTGACGGTGCCGGTCCTGACTGGGCGGCTCGTCCTCGAGTCAGCCGGACGCGAGCCCGGGAGTGATACCGAGCACGGTCCCCGTGCGCATGAAGCCGCCGCCGGAGCGGCGCGGAACTGAGAGGAACCAGATGCAACAGACAGACAGGAACTCGCGACAAGGCTCGAGGTACCAGCGTGTGGCGCTCGTCGCCCTGGTCGCTGTCGCGCTCGCTCCGCGTGCGGTCGCGCAGGCCATCGGACTTCCGGAGATCAGCGCCATCTCCAAGGAATGCATCGATTGCCACAAGAAGACGGACATCGTCATCTACCAGCAGTGGGGTGAGAGCAAGCACTTCCGTGGCAACGTCGCATGCTACGAATGCCATGCGGCGGATCGGACGGACGTGGATGCACGCACGCACTACGGCCGCACCATCGCGACGCTCGTCACCCCGCGCGACTGCGGCCGGTGTCACAGCGCCGAGACCGCCGAGTTCATGGGCTCGCACCACTCGAAGGCCGGTCGCATCCTGGGCTCGCTCGACAACCGACTCGCGGAGGTCGTCGAGGGCAACAACCTGTTCGTCACACCCGGCTTCGCGAACGGCAACTCTGCCGCGGCCGTGAACGGCTGCTGGCAGTGCCACGGATCGCAGATTCGCGTCCTGGCTGGTGGCCTGCTCGATCCGGCCACCTGGCCCAACAGCGGGATCGGTCGCATCAACCCCGATGGCTCGGAGGGGGCCTGCAACGCCTGTCACACGAGACACACGTTCTCGGTGGCACAGGCGCGGCACCCGGACACGTGTGGCAAGTGCCACCTCGGGCCCGACCACCCGCAGAAGGAGATCTACGAGGAGTCGAAGCACGGCATCCTGTTCTTCGCGAACGAGGACCGGATGAACCTCCACTCCAACAAGTGGATCGTCGGCGAGGACTACTGGGCGGCCCCGACGTGCGCGACGTGCCACATGTCGGCGACGCGCGACCAGGCCGTGACGCACGACGTCGGGATGCGGATCAGCTGGAACAACCGTCCGGTGACGTCGATTCGGCCGGAGAGCGCTGACGAGAAGATGGGGCTACCGGGGGCGGACGTGCCGTGGCAGGTCAGACGCGCCAACATGCAGAACGTGTGCATAAACTGTCACGAGCAGCAGTGGATCGAGAACTTCTACGTGCAGTACGACGGCCTCGTGTCGCTCTACAATACGAAGTTCGCGGTGCCGGGAGCAGAGCTCTACGAACTCGCGTTGCCGCTGCGCCGTAGCCCGGAGACGTTCGCCAACGAGATCGACTACGTGTGGTTCGAGCTCTGGCACCACGAAGGGCGCCGGGCTCGGCATGCGGCGGCGATGATGGCACCGGACTACACGCACTGGCACGGCACGTACGAGTTGGCGCGCAACTGGTACGCGAAATACCTGCCGATGCTCGAGGACATGGTGAGTCGAGGTCGTGCCTCCGGTGAGCCGAGCCGGGTCACGGCTGCGGACGCTCTCGACGCGAAGTTGCAGGAGGTGCTCCACAGCGAGTCGCACCGCTGGTCGATCGGTGAAATGGATCCGGCCGAACGCGAACGCCGGGCGCGCGAGGCCGCGGAGTTCCGGGCGCGATACGGGAAATGAGCGGCGGGTCGGACGACGCCGGGCGGCTCGTCGCGGAGGCGCGATCCGCGCTGCGGCAGCACGCGACGATGCGGGGGGCGGAGGCCCGGCTGCTTCACCCGGAGGTCGACGGTGGCCGTCTGGACACGCTGCTGGCCGACCCGCGCGTCGTCCGATTCCCGGTCGAGCTCCGTTTCGACGCGGGCCCACTCGAGAGCGGGGAGTTCGGCGTCGCGCTGCTGCGCGCGGCACTCCCCGCCGACGGCTACACGCTGTTCGTCGACCCACGCTTCGCGACGCGACCGACCGACGCCGCGGCGATCGTGCTCTACCACCTCGTCACCGTGAACTACGGGGATGTGGCGAGTGCCGAGGCGGCGGAGGCGTTCGGAGCCGCGGCGCTCGGAATCGACATCGACGACTACTACGAGCACCTTTGTCGTCTCGCCGACGAGGTCGTGGGACGGCAGTGCCGGTGCGAGTAGTCGCGTCGTGAGCCGTTCCCGGTGACGGAGCCACTCTGTGCAGCAGGACCTCGGCGTTGCGGCGGCGGGGGCACGGCCGCACCGCGGCGTTCCGCCGTCAGCGGGCAGACGTGGAGTAGCGCAGGTCGCCGTGCGGATCGGCGATGCGCATGGCCACACCGTAGCCGCCGTAGTCGTTCTTCACTTTCAGGAGGATGCGGTTCCAACCTGCCCGCAGCGGGATGTCGAACTGGTCCTCGTCGATCGTCAGCGGGCGGTGGATCTCGTGGGAGAAGCGTAGGTCGCCATTGACCCACACGCGCACGCCGTCGTCGGAGCCGAGCAGCACGTGGGCGTCGCGAGATTCCGGCGAGTGCACGAACACGAGCAGGTAGGCGAGCGTCGCGCTCTGTGGCGAGGCCGCGCGGACCAGGTCGACGACGTCGCCGGTCGCGAGCTCGCGCCAGCCGGCGGCGGCCGGATCGAAGTCGTCGGCGGTGAAGCGCTCCTCGTCGGGCATCGGGTCTTCGACGGTGCCGTCAGGGCGCGCTGCGATCGCCGGAGAGATCCACCAGGCCCGGACGAACGGTGCGGCCGGCGTCAGGCGCAGCGAGTCGACAGCGACGACGTCCGGTGATCCGGGCAGGCGACGCAATGCGAGCTCGTGCTCGCCGGCGGCCAGCGCCCCGGCGTCGAACGCGAGGCGTCGCAGCGGCGCACCGTCCGGGATCGCGATCTCACGCAGCGTGACCGGCGTGCCGTCGAGCGTGACCTCGGGCAATGCACCAGCCGCGCAGAGTCGCAGCTCGGCGCCGTAGCGGTCGGCGAACGCGACGTCGAAGCGGACCCGGGCGGCCGGCGCAGCATCTCCGTCCGGCAGCACGGCGAGCCGCGCGTCCAGTGGTGCGGCGCCGTGCTCGACGTGGCTGCGCGGGAAGGCCTGGAACAGCGGTCGGTCGAGCCCGCGGTAGACTGCGCTCAGATCTTCCCAGCGGCTCCAGGAGATCGCCGGCTCGGGCGCCCAGCGCAGCGCGGTCGCGCCGATGGAGCCCGCCGGGCGGACCACCCAGCGGCGTGGCACGCGGGCCACGTCCGGAGCGAGCGGCCGCACCGGCTGCGGTGGCCCGTACCACAGTGCGACGCTCGAGTAGTAGGCGTCGCGCACGGCGTTCTCCGAGCCGTGCTCGATGCGCGCGACGAGTCCGGTCTCGAAGGGCACCGCGTCGGGCAGCAGCAGACGCCACGGCGTGGTGCGGTTCGTCGTCCACTCCTGCTTGACGCCGAGCCCGTGCAGCGGCATTGCGAACGGGCCGCTGCTCCAATACCAGCCGCCATTGTAGAAGTCCTCGGTACCGGTGCCGACGATCGACGGTGTGCTCGCCCCGTCGACGGACAGCTCCTCGTTGCCTTCGAGGTACCACAGGTCGCCGACGCCCTGCAGCGCCTGCAGCACGCCGACCAGCTTGCCCGGGCCGCGCACCGATGCCAGCTCGTACAGCGCGTCGCCGACGCCGTCGGTCTCGCGGAATTCGGCGTGCAGTGTGCCGGCCCGTGGGTCGGGTGGCTCCGGTCGCAAGGTCGTCGCGAACGTGACCGCGCGCTCGATGCTGCCCGCATTGTGGATGGTGACCCGAGCCCCGTGGTGGAACGGCATCGGCAGGTGGCAGTAGCCGCCGTGCTCGTCCCAGCCGAGCGCTAGACCCCGGGACGGGTGCGCTCCGAACGCGACGCCGAACAGGTCGCCGATCGGCACCTGAACCGACGGCTCGCAGCCGTCCCAGCGCGCGATGAGCCGGAGCTCGCGCAGCGCGCTCGCGTCGTGGTCGGCCGGGTCGATCCGCAGCGTCAGCAACGTGCCGGGCCGGTCGCTGTCGAGCACGGTCCGCTCCGCACCGGGACCGAGCAGCGCGCGGATCGTCGCCGTGCGGTCCGTCGGCTCCGGCGGAATCGGTGAGCGGCCCGGTGCGCGCCAGAGCGCGAGCACGTCGCGGAGTGCCGCGTGCTCCTCCGGCGGCAGCTCGCGCGTGAACGTGCGCAGCGTCGTGCCGGCGGGGTAGGTCAGGTACTGCACGTGGTAGTACAACGCCTCGGGATGCTCGAGCTCGCCGACCTCGATGCGGCACGACCGCGCGTAGGCGATCGGGAAGTAGCTGACGAATCCACCGCCCTCGTGGATCGCGATCGGCGGCTCGAACGGCGGCACGCTGCCGTCGAAGAGTCCATCGAACGGGCAATCGAGGCGTGGCCCGGTCTCGCCGTCGAGGAACACGCGCAGGCGGCCGGCGGCATTGGCGGACCACAGCCGCACGACGACGCCCGGGCCGTCCATCTCGGCGAGTACGGCAGTGCTGCCCTCGCGGCGCAGGAAATGGCCGTGGTCCTCGCCGTGGCCGGTCGGGTCGGTCGACGCGAACTGGCGACAGGTGACGCCGGGCGTCGCGAGCGGCAGGCCGGCGAGATCGATGAGCCGCGCCACGCTGTCGGGTCGCGCGGGGACCTGGGCGCGGGCGGACGCGATCGCGGCGCAGCCGAGCGCGGCGATCCACGCGAGCGTTCTGACCATCCCCGGATCGTCGCGCGCGCTGCCAAGGTGCTCAATGCTCGACGACGAACGCGCCGCGCAGGTCACCGAGCGCATAGCCGGTCGCTTCGTCGTCGGGGTAGCGCTCCGCCAGTGCGGCGCGGACCGCCGGGGGCAGCTCGTCGGTCGGGCCATGGCACTGCAGGCACAGCGCGGCGGGGATCACGATCGGCGCGTAGAACGCGTAGCGGCCGTCGCGCTCGACCTCGCGGAACGCGGTCGCGCGGGCTTCGGGAGGCAGCGTCGCGAACTCGTCGAGGATCGCTCGCTCGGCGGCGGTCGGCGTGTTGTGCGCGCGGTTGCGGACGCGCGTGCCGATCCGGCGGACGGAGTAGCCGTCGCGGGTGACCGCGGTGGTCAGCGGCATCGCCTCGGTCGCGCAGACCTCGATCGCGCGCGCCGGCCCGCCCTCGGCGAGCGCCTGCTGCAGCCGCCCCTGCAAGCTGGTCGCCAGCTCGCGGACCAGCGCGCGCGCCGTCTCGCGGCGGGCGACGGGGTCGATCGGGGCGGCGTCGCGGGGCGCCGGGGGCGACGGCGAGTCGCCGCAGCCGGCGAGCACCAGCGCGAGCGCCGCGGGCAGGGCACGGAGGAGGGTCGTCGGATGGCGCATGATGGTGCGAACGGACCGCCGGGCGCGTGTCTTTCGGGCCGACGCGGTGGGCCGACGCGGTGGGCCGGCACCCGGCTCTCGGGTCGGTCGTCCGGCCGCGTCGTGCAGCGCCCCACCACCGCGGTGATCATGAGGCGGTCCGCCCCCGACCGGAGGTCCCGATGCGAACGAGGTCGTGCGACTGGCGCTCTGCGTCGCTCCTGCTGCTCTGGGCCGCGTGCGCGGCGTCCTGCGTGTCGATCGTCGGTCAGCGTGCCACCCTGCACCGCGACGTCGCCGCCGACCGCGTGGACCTGCTGATCGAGACCGACGGCCCGTTCGTCGACGAGACCGTCGACGCCGCGGGGCTCGGCGACCGCATCGACGAGTTCCTCACGCGACGGGGCTTCCTGCTGGCGCTGTCGATGTCGGGCACGGTCACGGTCGACCGCGCCGGTGACGACGCGGACGACGCGCAGCCCGACGAGGCACGGCAGCTCCTCGAGCGCCTCGCCGAGACCGTCGACGTCCGTCAGCTCGGGCTGTTCGAGAGCGTCGGCGGCCGCCTCGGCGTGGCGCAGCTGGTGACGGTCCGGGAGGCGACGGCGCTGTTGTCCGCGGTCGACGACGCGCTGGACGCCTGGCTTCGACGCATCGCGACCCAGCGCGGTGAGCTACGACTCGAGGCGGAAGATGGCACGGCGTACGGTGTCGTGCCCTTCCTCCCGGGCACGCCGAACACGCGCGCCCTCTGGTTCGCGGCGGCCGCGGACCCCGAGCACCGCTGGATCGGCCTGGACGGGCAGGCGTTCGTGCTGCGGATCCCGTTCGACGCAGCGGAGCTGGACCGCGTTGCCCCCGATGCGCTCGCCGAGCTCACGGCGGCCTTCGGCGCGCCGTTCGAGCAGCCGGCGGACGCGCCGCAGCCGGCGCAGATCGAGGCGCGCGAGGACGCGCCGATCGTGCGCTGGCCGTGGCGCTACGCGATCACGCGCGACGGTGCGCGGGCGACGATCGAGCTGCAGCTCGGCTGGAGCGAGCGGAGCTGGACGTTGCGGTGGTTCGCCCCGGCGATGGCCGCGAAGTTCGATGCGCTACCGCCGGACGGCACCAATGCGAGGTTCCGCGCAGCGATCCGTGCGCGGGTGACGGGCGACTACCTCGCCGCGGTGCTCGCGCCACCGGCCGATGGCGTGGAGGATCCGCTGGCCGCCGTGCGGGCCGCGCTGCCGGTCGAATCGCGCGTCGCGGCGTGGCTCGCGCGGGCGCGCGACGGCGACGATGCGCACGCTGCAGTCGTCGCTGCGCTCCGCGCGCTGCGGTCCGAGTGCCATGCGCCCGACCTGCCGCCGCCACCCGACTCCGATGCGATCGAGGCGTGGTCCGCCTGGTATCGGTCCGCGGTCGAGCTCGAATCGCGTTGAGCCGGACCCCGTCGTCGCGGCGTCACCGCAGTTGGTCGGCGGCCCGGTAGATGGCGAGCGCCATCGCGCGCACGACGTCCTCGCTCCCGGTCTCGGCGGCGATCGCGAGGATCAGGTGCGTGTCGGACGCGGCGTCGCTCAGGTAGCAGACGTCGAGGCAGTAGCTCGAGATCAACCCCGCCTTGTGGAAGTAGCGGGCCTCGGGGAACACGACCTCGCCCGATCCGCTCCACCCGTAGTCGCCGGCCAGCCGGTTCTCGAGGCCCCACACGCCGCGCTGGGGGTCGCCGTCGCGGATCAGCCGCGCCTGCTCGGACGTGATCGCGAAGCGCTCGCTCTCCGGCAGGGCGTCGTGGAACACGATCCTCCGCAGGCAGTCGGCGAGCTCGCGGGTCGACGTGCAATTGCCGGTCGTCGAGCTCAGCACGGTCGCGCCGCGCGCCTCCGCGTAGCTGATGCCAGACCAGGAGTGCTCGAACCGCTTCGCTTCGCCGTCCGCGGGCCACACGGTGATCCGCTGCGGCTCGTCGTTCTCGTAGACGATCGGCCGGTGGGTCACGTAGTCGCGCATCAACGCGCTGTGCGGGAAGCCCTTCGCCGGGATCAGGAATCGCGTGTTGACGTGGTCGATCCCGAGCGTGCGCAGCAGCAGCGTGTAGTCCTCGTTCGACGAGGTCCGGAACACCTCGCTGATCATCTCGGGGACGGTCCGCGCACAATCGAGGATCCACGCGCCGTTCGCGCCGCGCCGCTCGAAGGAGATCGTCGACTCGAGCGGCAGCTCCTGCTCGTTCAGCCACTCGACGACCGCGACGACCGCGTAGATCTTGATCGTGCTCGCCGGCCAGAAGTCGACCGCGTCGGCGCTGTCGCCCAGGTGGAACCACGTGAAGCGCGGCTCGGCGTCGGGATGCGCGACGCGCGCGACGCTCGCCCACTTCCGCACGTCGGGGTGCACGTCGGCGAGGATCGACTCGAGCGGGCCGGCTGGTGCGGCGGGCGCCTGCGCCGGGGCCAGGGTGGTCGCGACAATCACGACCGACGCGCCGAGGAGGGAGAGGCTGCGCATGGCGGGAATGTACCGTGCGGGTCACTGCGGACGCGAACCGGCACGACCGCCGGCCAGCGCTCCGGTCGCCCTCGCGGTGGGTCGCTCGACGAACTGCGCCCGCGTCGGTACGGTGCGGGCTTCCGACCCTGTCGGACGCCGGTGGAGTGACACCGTCCCTCCGCGGTGGCTCCGAGGGTGGGCGCGACGGCCGGCCGACCCGCGCCGCGGACCGGTCCGCGCGCCGACAGCTCCGCAGCGGCGCTGGCGTGCAGCCATGTCCGCAGTCCGACCGCTCCTCGTCACCCTGGCCCTCGCGTCCGCGACCTCCGCCCAGGCCGGGACGTTCCTCCGCACCCATGACGATGTCGTCGTGCCCGGTCGCGGCACCGTGCTGTCGGCTCCTGCCGTCGCGAGCCTCGGCACGGACCCGTGCAGCTCGGGACTGATCGCCCGGCACGGTCAGGTGCTCGGCACCGGAGGTACGTTGTCACCGCTCGCGTTCGCCAACCCGGCGTGCATCAACCGCAATGGCGTCATCGCGTTCGTCGCGTCGGTCAGCGGGGTCTCCCGCAACCAGGGCGTGTTCGTCGCGGACGCATCCGGGGTGCGCGCCATCGCGATGGGGTGCGGCCAGGGCGGCGGATCGGGGCAGCACGGCACCTGCGGTGATCCGTCGCCGATCGGCGGGACGTTCGCCGGCTTCTTCGGCGGGACCGTCACGGCGCCGCCGATCAACGATGCCGGCGACGTGCTCTTCGTGTGCGACGTGCTGGTGGGCGGCGCGTCGCGTCGCGGTTTGTTCCTGTTCCGCGCGGCGACGCAGACGATCGTGAAGGTCGCCGCAGTCGGCGATGCGTCGCCGATCGGGGGCACGTTCACGGCGATCGGGCCGGGCTCGCTCAACAACTTCCAGGAGGTCGCGTTCCTCGCGATCAACTCCGGCCGCACCGACAGCGAGGCGTTCCATTGGAGCAACGGCACCGTCACGAAGATCGTCGCGGCCGGTGATCCCGCCCCCGGCGGAGGCGTGGTCGCGATCGTCGGCAGCGAGCGGTTCGGTTTCGCCGACGGCACGCAGATGCCGGCCGGGCCGGTGCCGGCGATCAACGACTGCTCGCAGCTCGCGTTCCGCCTGATCGTCACCAACGGCATCACGTCCCGCGGCATCGTCGTGCGGACGGCCGGCGTCGACCGTTGGTACCTGAAGGCTGGCGACCCCGCTCCGAGTGGCGGGACGTTCATCGACTTCCAGGGGGCTGCCCTCAACGGTGGCGGTCGGATCGCGGTGCTCGGCGATATCAGCGTGGGCTCGACCTACAACACCGGCTGGTTCGTCGGTGAGCCGGGCTCGTTCCGGCGGGCGGTCGCGTTCTACGACATCGTCGATGGCGGCTCCTGCCTGGGGCTCGCCTACTCGCGCAACCCGATGACGCCCCTCGACGACCAGGGCAACCTGCTGTTCTGGTGCAACCTGTCGAGCCAGGGCGACCAGGACCGGCTCGCCGTATCCGCAGCCGACGGGTCGCTGTCGATCGTCGCGCGGCGGGGTGACCCGACGCCGATCGGTGGGACCTTCGGGACGATGAATGCGTGGCCGTCCATGTCGGTCACCGGTCGCACGACCGTCAGCGTTGCTGCGCCCGCTTCGATCGCCCTCAATGCTCATTTCGTCACGACGCTGTGCGGTCCCGCCGTCGCGGCGAGCGCGTGTGCACCGATCGGCGGCTCGCTGCGGCTCGACGACTACGGTCCGCCCGGCGCCTCGTTCGGCCTGCTGCTGTCGACGACGGTCACGAACATGCCGATTCCGCCGTTCGGCACGCTCCTGATCGGCCCGTCACCGCTGTGGACGCTGGTGGGCCCGACGCCCTACCCCGCACCCACGCTGCTGCACACGACGACGCTGCCGATCCCGAACCTCCCCGTCCTCGCCTCCGTGCAGCTGCACTTCCAGAGCCTGGCGATCGGCGCGCCGACCGACCAGCTGACGAACCGCGCGACGACGACGCTGCGTTGACGAGACTCCGAGGGCAACCACGCCCTGCCGGACCCGCTGACCGACACCCTATGTACCTTCCGCTCCTGCTGCGCGGCCTTCTCCCCTGCGCGTGTCTGTCGGCCGCGCTGCATTCCCAGTCCTGGGTTCTCACGTCACCCGCGACGTCCCCGCCGCCCCGCGCGTCACACGCGATGGCGACCGACCTCGCGGCGGGACGCATCCTGCTGTTCGGTGGTGCAGTGGGCACCACCTACCTCTCCGACTCCTGGCTGCTCGACGGCGTGACCTGGAGTCGTGGACCCGCCTCGGGACCCGCGGCGCGAGCGAGGCACGCGATGGCCGCCGACCTTGGCCGCGGCGCCGTCGTCCTGTTCGGTGGGATCGACGGAGTCGGCATCAACAACTGGTTCGGCGATACCTGGGAGTATGTGAATGGCGCATGGACCCAGCGCGCGAGCACGAACCACCCGCTCGTCCGGTTCGGACACGCGATGGCCTACGACGGGACCCGAGGGCGGGTCGTGATGTTCGGTGGCCGCACGCGCTCCGGCCCGGTATTCCTGAACGACACCTGGGAATGGGATGGTATCAACTGGACGCCGTTCACGCCGGCACACTCACCATCCGCCCGCATGGGCCATGCGATGGCTTTCGATCCGGTGTCGGGTCGCGTGCTCCTGTTCGGTGGTCTGCCGCTCGGCGGGCCGGTCGCGGACGACACGTGGGAGTGGGACGGCGTCGACTGGAGCCGGCTCGCGCCCGCCCACGCACCGACGGCGCGTATGCAAGCCACGATCGCGACCGACCTCGCCCGCTCCCGCATCGTGCTGTACGGCGGCTATGACGGCACCGATCTCGTCGACACGGCCGAGTGGGACGGCAGCGATTGGCGGATCCTCGCGGTGCCGGTCCACCCCGCCTTGCCGGTGCTGCCGGCGATGGCCACGGGACCGGGCGGGCGGCACGTCGTGTTGTTCGGCGGCGAGGACACCTCGTCGATCGCGCGCGCGGAGACCTGGTGGAACGGCACGTTCGCCGCGGTGAGCCAGTACGGAGCGGGATGCGGATCGCCGCCGCTCGCGCTCGGTGTCGCGGCGGGCAGCAGCCCGGTGCTCGGCCAGTCGTTCCGCACCGAGCTGCGCCCGGTGCCGCCGGGCGGGACGCCGTTCCAGTGGGTCGGCGGGTCGGACCGCTCCTGGCTCGGGCGGTCCCTGCCGTTCGACCTCACCCCGCTCGGGGCGACCGGATGTGCGCTGCTACAGGACGCCGTCGTCGCGGTCCCCTGCTCGCTGGCGGGCCAGACCGCGACGCTCGCCCTGGCGATCCCCCGGCAGCCGGCCTTCGCCGGGGTGCGCCTCTACCTGCAGGGCTTCGCGCTGGCAGCGGGGGGCAACCCCGCGGGGGTGCTGACCAGCGACGCGCTCGCGCTCGATCTGGGGTATTGACCCGGGCTATCGACCCCGGCTATCGACCGGGGCTATCGACCGGGGCGATCGCGCCGGGTGCGGCTCAGTCGACCCAGCGCACTTCCCAGCCGCGCCGGTACTCACGGCGCAGCAGCGGGGCGGCCGCGACGCGGGCATTGGTGACGGCGAGCTCCTCGGCGTCCCACTCGATCGGCATGCCGAGGCGGTAGGCGACGTTGCCGAGCAGGACCGCCTCGGTCAGCGGACCGGCCTCGCTGAACGGGGAGATGCACGCGCCCTGACCCTTGCAGGCGTTCGTCCAGTTCATGTAGTGGTCGGTCTCCTCGAACTCCGGCATCGCGAAGTCCTTCCACTGCTCCTCGGGCAGCAGGATCGGGCCGAAGCCGCCGTCGACGTACAGGTTGCCCTTCTCGCCGACGAACAGGCAGCCATTGGTGCGCAGCGGCTTGTCGGCCGGCCACTTCGTGATGTGCGCAGGCGGCAGCATGCCACCGTCGTACCAGTACATGCGCACCGGCGGCAGCGTGCCGCGCGCCGGGAAGTCGTAGGCGACCATCGCCCAGCGCGGTGCGGTGTCGCCGTGCGGCTTCGGACCGAACGCCTCGACGCGCGTCGGCGCGGTCAGGCCGAGGCTCCACACGGCCGGGTCCATCAGGTGGCAGCCCATGTCGCCGAGCGCGCCGGTGCCGAAGTCCCAGAAGCCGCGCCACGCGAAGGCGTGGTAGACGCCGTTCTTGAACGGGCGCATCGGTGCCGTGCCGATCCACAGGTCCCAATCGAGGTTCTGCGGCACCGGGTCCTCGCCGCGCGGCCGATCCATACCCTGCGGCCAGATCGGCCGGTCGGTCCACGAGTGCACCTCGCGCACCGCGCCGATCACGCCGGTGGTGATCAGGTCGCGCGCGCCGCGGTAGTTCCTCGTGCTGCGGTGCTGGTTGCCCATCTGGTTCACGACCTTCGACCGCTCGGCCATCAGTCGCAGCTGACGGGCCTCGAAGATGTCGTGCGTCAGCGGCTTCTGGCAGTAGACGTGTTTGCCGAGCGCCATCGCGGTCATCGCGATCGCCGCGTGCATGTGGTCGGGCGTGCTGATCGTGACCGCGTCGACGTCGCGCTGCTCGAGCAGCTTGCGCCAGTCGGCGTAGGTCTTCGCGCCGGTCCAGCGTTGCTTCGCCTTGTCGAGCCGCTCCGAATCGACGTCGCACAGCGCGACGACGTTCTGGTCCTTGCTGGTCTCGGCGATGTCGCTCCAGCCCTTCCCGCCGCAGCCGATGCCGGCGATGTTGAGCTTCTCGGCGGCGGCGGTCGGGCGTGCGGCGCGGAGTCCGGCGGGCAACGCGGCGGCGGCACCCATCTGGAGGAAGAACGTGCGACGGGTCGGCTTCATGGCTTCGGTACCAGGGACGATCGGAGACGCCGCCAGTGTCCACCCCGCGCGGCGCCGATCAACGCAGGATGTTCGCAGGGAGCGTCGCGAACTATGTTTCGCGACATGGTCGATCCGCGCAGGCTCGGAGCGAGCGCCGTCGCGCTCCTGGTGCTGTCCGGCACCGCCGGCGCGCAGGGCGACGCGGTGCGCGGCCTGCGGCGCGCGTTCGCGGCGGATGGGCAGCCGACCGACGTCGAGGGCGTGCGGCTCGCGGCGATCGCCGCCGCGGCGACGGCCGACGCCGCGGAGACCGTCGACGCGCTGTGCGCGGCGTACCTGCGTTGCGATGGGGAGCTCAGACCGCTCGAGCGCGACGTGTCGAAGCGGATGGCGACCGGTGGCGCGAAGCTCGCGATGCAGCAGCGGCCGCAACTCGACAGCCTGCTGCGGGTGACGACCGCCATCGAGCGCACGCTGGCCGCCTTCTCGGCGCCCGCGAGTCTCGAGCAGATCGTCGTCCGCTGCGTCGAGGGCCGCGAGCTGCCACCGCAGCTGCGTGCCGCGGTGTGCCGGCGTGCAGCGCTGCTCGGGCCCCGAGCGGTCCCGCGCCTCGGCACCGCGGTGCGCGACGCGAAGCGGCCCGACGACGCGTGGATCGCGCTCGCGGCGCTCGGCGCCTGTGGCCGGCCGGCGCACGTCGCCGGTGCCGAGGTCGAGGCGCGGCTCGCCGACCGTACGCCCCTCGTCCGGTTGCGCGCCGTGCGCACGCTGGTCGAGATCGACCACCGCGCCGGCGTTCCCGCGCTCGTCGCCCGGCTCGATGCGGAGCAGGGCCGCGCGCACCGGCTCGTCGTCGAGGCGCTCGAGGAGCTGACCGGCATGGCGCTCGGCGACTCCGCGGAGCGCTGGCGGATCTGGTGGCAGGCCGAGGGGGAGACGTTTGTGCGCGTCGGCCGTGCGGCGGCCGCGCAGCCGGCGCGGCCGGTCGACGCCGCGCAGCGCACCGAGACCGCGACCTTCTTCGGCCTGCCGCAGGACGGCGCAGCGATCCTGTACGTGCTCGACCGCTCGAACTCGATGAAGACGCCGGTCGCCGGGCGCCGCGCGGCCGGCGCCGCGGCGGCCGAGAGCCGCTGGGAGCGCCTGCTCGCGGAGACCGACGCGGCGCTCGACCGGCTGCGCCCCGACCAGACCTTCAACATCGTCGCGTTCGGCGACGAGAACATGATCTGGTGCGACACCATGCAGCGCGCGACGCCCGAGCGCGTCGCGGCCGCCAAGGCCTGGCTCCACGAAGCACCGTTCCAGCTCGGCACCAACGTGTTCGGAGCGCTCGACGAGGCGTTCGCGCTCGGCGGCCCCAACCTGCAGGACCGCTACTTCGACGCGGCCGTCGACACCATGCTGTTCCTGTCCGACGGCCATCCGACGCGGCGCGATCCCGCGACGCCGCGCAGCCTCGGCCGCGACGATCCCGAGCTCTGCCTCGCGCTCGCGCGGCGCCGCAATCCGTTCGGCTCGGTCACGATCCACGCGGTCGCGCTCGGCCGCGGCGCACTGGTCGCGTTCGTGCGCGAGCTGGCCAGCGAGCACGGCGGGCAGTTCCGGCACGAGCAGTGAGCCTCCAGGACCGGGAGCTTCGCGGTGTGCGCAGATGCCGGTCCCCGGAGGCTCCCGCCAATGCGAGGTGTCAGTCGTCCTCGCCGCCCGGCTCGGCGTCTCGCCGCTCCGCTTCGTCCCCGGCCAGCTCGCGCCGGATCGCCTGCAGCTCGTCCGCGGAGACGAGCGGCTCCGGATAGCTCATGTGCAGCCCGTCGAGGGTGTCGAGGATCACCTGCGACACGATCAGTCGGGCGTTCTTCTTGTCGTCGGCCGGTATCGCGTACCACGGCGCGTGCGAGGTGCTGGTCGCGGTCATGCAGGCCTCGTAGGCGCGCATGTACTTCTTCCAGTAGCGGCGTTCCTCGACGTCCGCGCGGCTGAACTTCCAATTCTTGGCCGGGTCGTCGATGCGGTCGAGGAAGCGCTTGCGCTGCTCCTTCTCCGACACGTGCAGGAAGAACTTGACGATCCGCGTGCCGTTGCGATGCAGGTGTGCCTCGAGATCGTTGATCGAGCGGTAGCGGTTGCGCCAGAAGTGCTCGTGCTCGAGCGTCTCGCGCGGGAGCTTCTGCGACTCGAGGATCTCCGGATGCACGCGGACGATCAGCACCTCTTCGTAGTAGGAGCGATTGAAGATACCGATGCGGCCGCGCTCGGGCAGGCAGCGGGACGTCCGCCACATGAAGTCGTGATCGAGCTCCTGAGCACTCGGGTGCTTGAAGCTGAACACCTGGCAGCCCTGCGGATTGACGCCCGACATCACGTGCTTGATCGCGCCGTCCTTCCCGGCGGCGTCCATCGCCTGGAAGATCAGCAGCAGCGAGTAGCGGTCGTGCGCGTACAGCAGGTTCTGGATCTCGCTGAGCCGCCCGACGTGGTCCCGCAGCAGCTCCTTGTAGTCGCGCTTCGACTCGTAGAGAGCCTTCACCCGTGTCGGCCGAGCACCGAGATCGACCTTCGTGCGCGGCTCGATGCGGAACGGGGCGACGTCGATGTGGCTCTTGCTCATGTCCTCTCACTCGTCCACGGTCAGCGACGACTGTAGCTCGTCGAGGAACGCGACGACGTCCATGCCGAGGTGGATCGAGCCGTCGACGCGGGCCGCGAGGTTGGCGTCGACGCGGCCGGCGATCACGAGCTGGACGCCGCGGTCGCGGCAGGGCTCGGCGAGCGCGTCGACGAGCGCGGGGTACGACGCGTCGTCACTGCACAGGACCGCGATGCCGGGCTGTCTGGCGTCGAGCGTCGCGAGCGCGGCGTCGGCGGACGCGAGCAGGCCGGCGTCGCGGACCTCGAAGCCGCCGACCAGGAACAGATCGCGCGCGAAGTCGGCGCGCGCGCGAGCCATCCCGACCGGACCGAGCGGCAGCAGCAGCACCTCCGGGACCGGCTCGCCGCTGTCGCGCCGCAGCTCGGCCCACAACCGCAGGTCCTCGAACTCGTGGGCGTCGCCCGCTGCGAGCGGCAGGAAGCGGTGCTCGAAGTCGACGCCGGGCGCGGGCCAGCGCGCGGTGGAGATCTCGGCGAGCGTCGCGTGATCGGCGCGGTCGGAGACCGCGTGCGCGACGAGATCGGGGCCCGAATCGCGCAGCGTGGCCAGGAAGTCGTGCACGGCGGCGTGGTCACGGTTGCGCATCCGCTGCAGGTGCCGGCGCACGCGCTCCTGCCCGAGCGCTTCGGGCTCGGGCTCCGGTCGCGGCGCCGGGCCGCCGAGCTCGAGATCGGCGAAGCGCGTGACGCCGACGAGCACCTTGCGGCGCACGCGGAACGCCTTCTCGCGCGCCTGCTCCTGGCCGAGGATCCGATCGGCGAGCCAGCCGCTCCTCATGGTCGCGATCAGTCCGCCCTCCGCCTCGATCTCCTGCAGCACGGCGAATGCGCGGCGCCCGAGCGCGTCGGTCAGCCGCTCGATGGCGTAGCTGCCGGCGACCGGGTCGGCCACGCGCGCGAGGTGTGCCTCGTCGCGCAGCAGCAGCTGCTGGCTGCGCGCGAGGTCGACCTCGGTCGCGTCGTCGACCGCGTCGTCGTAGCTGAGCACGATCAGCGAGTCGCAGCCGCCAGTGACCGCCGCGAAGCTCGCGATCGTCGTGCGCAGCAGATTGGTGCGCTGGTCGAACTCGTCCGCGCGCTGGCGGCCGCTCGTGACCGCGAGCACGCGCGGCACGAGGGCTTCGGGTCGCGCACCGAATGCATGGGCGATGCGCGCCCACAGCAGGCGCAATGCGCGCAGCTTCGCGATCTCGAGCAACAGCTCGTGGCCGACCTGCACCCGTAGCGTCGCGGCGCGAGCCAGTGTGTCGAAGTCGACGCCGAACGGCTGCAGGCGTCGTGCGGTGTCGACGACGGCGGCGAGCGTCGCACCGAGCTCGAAGCCGTGCGACGCGCCGGCGAGGTGGTATTGCTGTCCGTCGATCACGAGCGGGCGGAAGTCGGGGCAGTGGCGCGCGCAACCGGTGACGATCGCGGCGGTCTCCTCGAACACGGAGCGCTCGTCGGCCCGCCGCGACAGCAGCGTGTAGTCGTCCGGCATGGCGACCTGCCGCATCGTCAGGCGCGCGATGGGATCGACGTCGACACCGCCGCGCAGCGTCGCCGGATCGACGCCGAGCTCTGCGGCCCGCCGCAGGTGCCATGCGAGCACCGCGAGCGCGCCCTCGCCGGCCGAGAACCACACGCTGGCCGCAGCGACGTCCACGCCGTCGAGCGCCGCGTCGAAGTCCGCGCGCGAGTGGATCGACACGCCGCCGTCGCCCGGTGCGGTCCAACCCGCCAGCAGGTCCTCGTCGTCCTCGGCCGCGGGCTCGGTCTCCGGCTCGGGCTCACGGGCGTCGTGCGCGAGCGAGTCGAGACAGAACTCGATCTCGTCGGCGCCGCGCGCGAGCGCCTGCCGGGCGCGCAGCGCTGCGGCCGGCGGTGCGCTCTCGGTCACCAGCTCGCGGACCTGCCACCCGGCTCGGGCCTGCAGCAGCGGCAACGCCTGCAGGTGTGGCAGGTCGCCGAGGTCGGCGCGCGTCGACAGCGCGGGCAGGACGAAGTCGTCCGCGGTCCGCCACGCGATCGAGTCGGCGTTGCGGTCGCGCAGGTCCCGCTCGAGCTGCTTCTGCCACGCGGTGAGGTCGGGAGGTGGAAACTCCATATGCGCAGCATTGCGTCCCGGGCGGCCTGGTTCCAGCAGCCTGGTCCCAGCAACCTCGTCCCAGCAACCTCGTCCCAGCAACCTCGTCCCAGCAACCCGGTCCCAGCGGCGCGCGCTCCGAGCACGGCCCGGGAGGTGAGCCCTGGTCAGGCGCCCCGCGACGTGGCGTTGGCTCGCCTGGAGCTGTCGAGCATCAGCTCGCGGATGTTGCTGCGGATCCGATCGTCGCAGGGTTCGTCGTCGTCCTGCTCGAACAGGTAGGCGGCGTCCGGCGCGCGGAACACGCGGTCGAAACGCTGCTGCACCTGTTGCCGCAGCGCGTCGCGCAGGCGGGCGACATCGAGCTTGCCGGTCTCGACCAGCAGCGCGCCGAGCGGCGTGCCGCTCGCCTGCGCCTCGCGCGCCATCGTGTCGACGGTCGTCCGGTCGATGTCGCCGGCCTCGACCAGGATGTCGCCGAGCCGGCGATCGCCGAGCGCGTGCTGGATGGAGGTGCCGACGACGAGCCCGCGGTACAGCTGCAGCTGCACCGCCTCGGTCGGCAGGCGCAGGTGCAGGCGTCCGGTCTGGCGCGAATTGGCGAGCAGGTCGAACAACGCGGCGATCGGCAGCGAGTCGGCCGTCCCCTGCAGCGTCCCGCGGGCGCCGGTCTCGCGCAGCAATACCGGGAGCAGGTCCTCGGGGGCGATCAGCTCCATGCGCGGGGGCGCCGGGTGGTCGGGTGGCGGCGCCGGGGATCTCGCCGCCCGGCGGGACGGGTCGCGTCGCGGCGGTGCCGACCGTGGCGCGGGCGCGCCGCGCTGTGATCCTCGCGTCCGCTGCACCGCCGTGTCCGCGCGCTGCGGCAGCCGCGGGGTGGTCCCCGGCGCGAGCGGCTCGGGGAGCGGCTCGTGGCCGGCCGAGCGGTCGGTGCCGAGGCGCTCGAGGCGCGTTTCCAGCAGCGACGGCAGCGCGTCGATCTCGCGCAGGCGCAGCTCGGGGAACCCGGGCTCGGGCAGCTCTCCGAGCGCACGGCCGATCCGTGCGCGGAGCTCGTCGAGCGCCTCGGCGACGCGGCGCAACGCGTCCGGTGCAGCGTCCGCGGCGGCGTCGAGCCTCGGCATCAGCGCACGCGCGGAGTCGAGGATCCCCGCGCAGCATTCGTCCAGCGACGTGCGTCGTCCGTCCATGGGCATGGCGACTCTCGGACCAGCTCCCGCGTCGGTGATCGGATCGGGCGCCGACCGGACTGGACCCGGGAGCGTCGCGATGCGGGACGCGCGTCGGCGCGGGAGGTCGCCGGCGGTCAGTCGCCCCCGTCGAGGTGCCGGTGCAGCCGCGCCTCCAGCCGGCGCCGCGCGCGGTGCACGCGGGCGCGCGCGGCTTCCGGTGTGCGCAGGCCGAGGGCCTCGGCGAGCTCGTGGGCGTCGAGGCCCTCGTAGCAGCGCAGCAGCAGCGCCTCGCGGTCCTCGGGCGCCAGCGCGGCGAGCGCCGCGTCGGTCGCCCGCTCGAGCTCGGAGCGGTGCACGTTCGCGAGCGGGCCGGCCTCGGCGCCGTCGCGCAGGCAGCTCGCGAGCTCCGTGCGGAGCCGCTCGAGGTCGCGCCGTACGGCGCGCCAGCGCGCGCGGTCGCGCACGTCGTTCATCGCGATCGTCACGAGCCAGCGCATCACGCTGCCGCCGGTCGCGAAGCGGGTCGGATCGAAGGACTGCAGCGCCTGCAGCAGTGCATCCTGCACGATGTCCTCGACCTCCGGGTCGAGCGCCTCGACGTCGCGACCGGTGCGCAGCGCGACGATCCGCAACAGGCGCCGGCGCAGCTCGGCGAACAGCGGCCCGACGTCGCGGTCGGCGGTACCGAGCAGTGCGGTCAGCCTCGCCGGGTCGGGCGGGGTCGGGAGCCCGGTGCGCGCGGCCGGCATCAGCGATCCTGGGGGGCCGGCAACGTAGCGAGGAGCGCCATCCGCTCGCCGGAGGTCAAGGTCGGTGACGCCTCGAGCAGGCGCCGGACCGCGGAGACGAGCGCCGGGTCGCTCTGCGACTGCGCGGCGAGGCGCGTGCGGGCATTGCGAAGCACGATCTCGGTGGCTCCCGCGAAGCGTTGCCCGCCGGGCACGATCGCGGCGAGCGTCGCCTGCGCGTAGGCCGTGGCGAGCAGCTCGGCGAGGAACTCGGGCGACGCCGGTTCGCCACTCGGCATGGAGAGTACCTGGAACAGGAGCGATTGGAGGAGCAGGTCGCGCGCCTCCATCACGTGGTCGTGGCCACGGCCATTGGCCCGCTCGCCGATCCGGACGGCGACATGGAGGAGCGGGACGCGCAGGCGTTGCAGCAGCGGATAGCGTGCGGCTGCCGTGAGGACATTGCAGAGCCGCGTGCGATAGGCGGAGTGCGCTTCTACGGGGGCCAGCACCTGCTCGAGCCGCTGCTCCACCGCGGTGGTGCGGCCGGCGTCCATCAATGCCTCGAGCTCCTGGCGCAGAGCGTCGACGCGTTGGCGGCCGATCGAGCCGTCGCCGTCCGCGTCGCCGGTGTGCGGATCGCCGGGGAACAACACCGCCGCGGTCGCCTCCGCCGCCTGCAGCATCCCCAGCCGGTCGCCGGCCTGGAAGCGCAGGAAGCCGAGGTCGCCCTTCACCATCAGCGTCTCGGGGGCGTCGGGGCCGAGCTGCTCGTCGTAGATGTCCCAGGCCTCGCGCAGCGCCTCGATCGCCGCGCGATCGTCGATCGCGCCGTGCACGTCGTCGGCGATCGCGTGGAGCAGCTGCGCCGCGCGCAGCTGCTCGTCCGGCAGTGCCGGGTCGAGCCTGCCGAGCGCCGCCTCGAACTGGGCGAGCGCCCCCTCGCCGCGGCCGAGCCCCGCGAGCAGCCAGCCGGCGAACTCGTGCAGCGCGACGTCGACACCCGGCAGGTAGACCGAGTCGCTGCGGTCGGCGAGTTCGGCGACGCGCTCGGTGAAGCGTGCGAGCGTCACGCCACCCTCGTCGCCGAGGCTCGCGGCGACGTGCCGGAGCACGCGCTGCGCCTCGTTCCACCGCCGCACCTGGGTCTGCAGCCGCTCGTTGCTCGCCGCCAGCTCCGCGGCGCGCTCCCGCTCGCTCTGCGCGGCGCGCTCCGCGTCGCCCCGCGCGATCTCGCGCTCGGCGGCGGTCCGGCGCAGCTCGCCGACCGTCCGCTCGAGCCGCGCGCGGTCCTCGGCGAGCGCAGCGCGCGTCGCGCGCAGCTCGCTGTTGCGTTCGAGCGCCAGCCCGAGACCGGCGACGAGCGCCAGCACGGCGACCGTGCCCGCGCCGAGCGCGGTGCGGTAGCGGCGCAGCGCGCAGCCCAGGCGGTAGCCGAAGCGGCCGGTGCGCGCCTCGACGACGTCACCGGCGAGGTGGTGTGCGACATCGTCGCGCAGGTCTGCCACGGTCTCGTAGCGGCGGTCGCGTTCGCGCGCGGTGGCCCGCGCGACGATGGCGTCGAGGTCGCCGCGCACCGCGCGGGCCGCCAGCGTGCGTCCCTGGCGCGCGAGCCGTCGGCTCGGAAGCTCGGGCTCCAGCTCGGTGACGATCGCGAAGTAGCGGGCGAGGTCGTTCTCGAACACGCGCGCCAGGTCGTGCTCGGCGAACAGCGGCTCGTCGCACAGGAGCTCGTGCAGGATCGCGCCGAGCGCATGGACGTCGCTCCGGATGTCGACGTCGAGCGCGCCGCGCGCCTGCTCGGGACTCGCGTAGAGCGGCGTGCCCAGCGGACGGCCGACGGAGGTCAGCGCGGGGTCGGGTGTCAGGTGACCGCCGGTCGCCTTGGCGATGCCGAAGTCGATCACGACCGGCTGGATCGCGGTCCCGCGCCGCGTGCACAGCACGTTGCCAGGCTTCAGATCCCGGTGCAGGATCCCGCGCGCGTGGGCATGCTGCACGGCGTCGCAGAGATCGAGGAAGATCCGCAGCCGCGTGCGGCGGTCGAGCCGCTCCTCGCGCACGAATGCCGACAGCGAGCGCGCGCTCGGGACGAGCTCCATCGCGAACCACGGGCGACCATCGGACGCCTCACCAGCGTCGAGGATCCGCGCGATGCCGGGGTGATCGAACAGCGCGAGCGCCTGCCGCTCCGCGCAGAAGCGGGCCCACAGCTCCGGCGACGTCGCGTCGCGCCGCAGCACTTTCAATGCCACGCGCCGCCGCAGCGGCTCGCTCTGCTCGGCGAGGTAGACGTCGCCGTGCGCCCCGCGCCCGATGCACTGCCGCAGCCGGTACGGTCCGACCGTCGCGTCGACCATGCCGCGCGCGAACGCGTCGCGCACGGCGTCGCCCAGCGTGCCGGCGGACGACCGGCCCGCCTGCTCCGCTTCGGTCCGCCGCGCGCGCAGCGCGACGGCGTGCTCCGGATGCGCGTCGAGCAGCTCGGCGAACGCGGCGTCGCGCGCGGCTCCGGTCAGCTCGAGCGCGTCGATCAGTCGTTCCTCGAGCAACGGGGGAAGCTCGTCGGACTCGCCAGCGGCGGCAGGCCGGTTGCTCGGGTCCATCGCGGGGATGGGGAAGGGGTGGGAGTGCGGGGTGGGGCGTGGCGTGCGATTGTGGAGCGTCGGGATGCGGGCGTCGAGCCGGCGCAGTTTTCTCGCGCCCGGCTGCAACGCGGGTCGGAGTCGGACGCCCGAGGGGCGACCGCGGCATCGGCGCGATGCCGCCGGACCGCTCGAACCGACTCGATACCCGCCATGCACAGCCGACTCGCCGCGACGCTCCTGACGTCGACCACCATCCTGCTGGCCCCGCAGGTCCAGGGTCCCGAGGGCGCGAAGCCCGCCGCGCCGCCGCCGCCGCCGAAGGTGGCGGTCGTCGGCGCGTCCGTCACCGCCGGTTTCCGGCTCGCCACCTGGGTGCCGGCCGATCGCGCGCGGCAGCTCGTCGAGCAGCTCGAGGGACGCGAGGTCGGCGACCGCGAGCTCGAGCTGCGGCGCGACTCGGTGCCGCTCGCGACGCTGTTCGCGGCCGCGTTCGGGACGCCGGTCGCCGGGCGCGGCTCCGTGATGCTGTTCGCCGATCCGGTCGGCTCGGCGACCGGCCAGCTCCGCGGCGCGCTCGCCGACGATCCCGACCTGGTCATCGGGCTCGACCTGCTGTTCTGGTTCGGCTATGGCGCGATGCGCGCGGGCCCGGTCGGCGAGTCCGCCGATCGCGAGGCTCGCTTCGCGCTGCAGCAGAAGGGCTTCGAGATGCTCGACGGGCTGCTGGGTGAGCGCGCCGTGCACCTCGTCGTCGGCGACTACCCGGTGATGCGCTTCGTCCCGGCCATGATGATGACGGCCGACATGTTCCCGACGCCGGACCAATGCGCGGAGCTGTCGCAGCGTTTGCGCGACTGGGCTGCGGAGCGCCCGCGGGTCCACGTGTTCCCGCTCGCCGAGCTCGTCGCGCAGCTCCACGGCGCCGGCGTCGAGGAGACGATCGACGGGCAGCCGCTGACGATCGGGCCGGCCGAGGCGTTCCAGCTGGCGCGCCTGCACCCGACCCGTCTCGGCGCCGCGGTGCTCGCGAGCCGGGTCGTGCGCTTCGTGGCAGACGAGCTGCCCGGCCCTCTGCACCCGTTGCATACCGACCTCGCGACGCTCCTGGCGGTGGCGTCGGAGGATGGCGCGATCGCGATCCGCTGAGCACCCGGTCGACCGGCGCTCAGACCCGCTTCGGCGGTGGGACGATCACGACCGTGCACTCGGCGCGCTGCAGGAGCTCGTGGCTGACGCTGCCGACCAGCGCTTCGAGCAGGCGGCCGCGGCCGTGCGTGCCGACGACGATCGTGTCGCACTGGCGCAGCTCGGCCTCGCGCAGGATCGCGTCGACGACCTCGCCGCGCAGCAGGTGGCAGGTGGCGGTGAGCCCTTCCTCCTGGAAGCGCTCCACGCGGTCGTCGAGCCAGCGATGCTCGCTGCGCAGCTCGCTCGCGACGTGGTTCCGGACGCTGACGGGTCCGGCGTCGTAGCCGACGAAGTCCGGGTCGGGGGTCGCGACGTGGACGAAATGCGTCGCCGCACCGGTCGCCCGCGCCAGCTCCCGCGCGACCGTGAGCAGGCGGTCGGCGGCGGCGTCGAAGTCGAGGGCCACCAGCAGCCGTTGCATGCCCGCAGTCTACGGCGGCCCCGCGGTGTCGCGCTTCCCGGGAAAGGTCCGCAGCGGGAGGTCCCGAGCAGCCGGCCGATCGGGCCGGGTCTCGCTCGCTCCGATCCGGGCTATCGTCAGAGCTGCGGCCCGGTGCCACGGAGCACGGGGGAATCCCGATGACCTCGCAGAAGAAGCGCAACCGCGCCCGCCGGCAGGTGGAGCGGACGATGAGCGACGCCTTCGACGCGCTCGAGCGCGGCGAGCAGGCGTTGGCGCTGAAGCTCGGCCGGCGCGCGATCGAGGCGGGGCACGTCAACCCGCGGATCTGGAACGACCACGGCCGCCTGGCCCTGGCCTGCGGGCTCGACGCCGAGGCCGCGGATTGCTTCCGCCAGGCGCTGCAGCTCGCGCCGACCTTCGCCGACGCCCTCGCGAACCTCGCCGCAGTGCAGGCTTCGCTCGGGCGTTGCGAGGAGGCCGTGCGGCTCGCGCGGCGGGCCGTCGAGCTCGCACCGGAGGAGCCGCGCTACCGCGAGGCGCTCGCGAGGTTCGAGCACGATCGTGGCGCGCCGGCTCCCGCGGCCGTCGAGCCGCTGCCCGCCGCCGAGCGCGAGCCGCCGCGCGGCGAGCTGACCGCGCGCCACGACTGGGACGGGCTCGCGGAGCAGGTCGTGCGGCACGGGGCTGCGGTCGTGCGCGAGCTCTGCGATCCGGACTGCGTCGCCTCGCTGGCGTCACTGTGGGACAGCGACGCCGTGCGCCACGGGCTGGTCGAGCGCCACGCGCGCGTCGGGCACGATGCCGCGCGCGATGCGGCGGGACCCGGTGATCGCCGTGGTGACCCTCCTCTCGGTGGTCCTCCCGTCGGTGATCCTCCGACGAGTGGCCCCGCCGGCGACGAGCACGTACTGCACGACGCGTCGACCGAGCTGCGCATGCTGCGGGGGCCGCTGCCCGCGCCCCTCGATGCAATGCGCCGCGAGCTGTACGGGCGCGCCGCCGATGTCGCATCGTGTATCGACGCCGCATTGCACAGGGAGCGGACCTGGCCGCGGACGCTCGAGCGACACCTCGGCCTCGACGGGGGCCTCGACGGGGGCCTCGACAGCAACCTCGGCAGCGACATCCGCAGCGGCCGCGCCGCGAGCGCGTGGCCGCTCGTATGGCTCGCACGGCTCGGCGACGGCGCCGGTGTGCACCCGGTCTCGATCGACTCGCCGCGCGCCGCGTTCCCGCTCGCATTCGCGTTGGATCTCGGCGGTGGGGGGAACGGCGGCGAGCTGTTCATCGACGACCTGCGTCCGGGCCGCAAGCTGCGCCGCCGCGCGTTCCGCACCCGCGTGGGCGACGCGCTGCTCTACTCCGTGGCCGAGCGCGTCGTCACCGTCGGTGGCCACGCCGGTCTGCAACGCATCGCGACCGGGCGCTCGCCGGCGACCGGCGGCGAGCGGCTGTTCCTGGAGCTGCGCTTCGACGACGAGTGACCGGCTCGGCGCGAGTCGCCCAGGACGCGCTTCCCATCCGGCGAGCGGCGCGGACAATCGGGCGCCATGCCGGTCCTCTCCCCCCGGTCGCTCGCCCTGGCAGTCGCGACGCTGCTGCTCGTCGCGACGGCCGCCGTCGCGCAGGTGCCCGCGCGGGTCGACTTCGTCCGCGACGTGCGTCCGATCCTGTCGAAGAACTGCTTCCCGTGCCATGGGCCGGACGCCGCCGCAAGGAAGGCCGACCTGCGGCTCGACGTGCGCGACGAGGCCTACGCAAGGGCGATCGTGCCCGGCGCGCCGGAGCGCAGCGAGCTGGTCGCGCGGATCGAGCACGCCGACCCCGACGAGCGGATGCCGCCGCCGGCGTCGGGCCGCACGCTCGACGCAGCGCAGCGGGCGACGCTGGTCGCGTGGATCGCGGCGGGCGCGCCGTTCGAGCAGCACTGGGCGTTCCGACCCGTGGTCGCGGTCGAGCCGCCCGTGGCCGGCGACGGCTGGGCGAGCAACGGCATCGATCGCTTCGTCGCAGCACGGCTGGCGGCGGACGAGCGGGCGCCGTCGCCCGAGGCCGATCGCGCGACGCTGCTACGGCGCGCGACGCTCGACCTGACCGGGTTGCCGCCGACGCTCGACGAGGTCCGCGCCTTCCTCGCCGATCCGCGCCCGGACGCCTACGAGCGCGCGGTCGACCGCCTGCTCGACAGCCCGGCCTGCGCGGAGCACCTGGCGCGCATCTGGCTCGATACGGCTCGCTACGGTGACACCCACGGCCTGCACCTCGACAACTACCGCGAGATCTGGCCGTACCGCGACTGGGTGATCGGTGCGTTCGAACGCAACCTGCCGTACGACCGCTTCGTCATCGAGCAGCTCGCCGGCGATCTGCTGCCGGACGCGACGCGCGAGCAGCGGATCGCGACCGGCTTCCTGCGCTGCAACGTGTCGACCAGCGAGGGCGGCTCGATCGACGCGGAGGTCGCGGTGCGCAACGTCGTGGACCGCACCGACACGTTCGGCACCGTGTTCCTCGGCATGACCGTCGGCTGCGCGGTGTGCCACGACCACAAGTTCGACCCGCTGACGCAGCGCGACTACTACTCGCTCGCCGCGTTCTTCGCATCGATCGACGGTCCGCCGCTCGACCAGAACGCCAAGGACCACGCGCCCGCCATGAAGGTGCCGTCGCCCGCCCAGGAAGCGGAGCTCGCGCGGCTCGATACCGAGCGGGCGACGGTCGAGGCGCGCGCCGCCGCGGTGCTCGCGGACGTGCGCGCGGAGTATCGGGAGCCGGCGCCGGCGGAACTCGCCGGGGGCCCGCCGGTCGAGACGGTGTGGATCGACGACGAGCTGCCGGCCGGCGCCGTCGCGCAGGGTGCGGAGCTCCGCTGGGTCGCCGCGCCGGTGCATGGTGGGAAGCGCGCCATGGAGCGGCGCGGCGAGGGCCTGCACCAGCACTTCTTCCCGGTCGCCGATCGCAAGCTGCGCGTCGGCTCCGGCGAAGATCTGCTGTTCGCGCACGTCTGGATCGATCCGACCGACCCTCCGCGCGAGCTGATGCTCCAATGGAACGGCGACGGCGGCGGCGATTGGAGCCACCGCGCGTATTGGGGCGACGACCTGATCGCCTGGGGCGAGCCGGGCACCGCGTCGCGGCGTCCGCTGGGCCCGCTGCCGGCGACCGGGCGCTACGTGCGGCTCGAGGTGCCGGCCGCCGTCGTCGGTCTCGGGCCCGGCAGCGTCGTGCACGGCATCGCGTTCACGCAGCACGGTGGCCGGGCGATCTGGGACACGGTCGGCATCGTGTCCGCGACCGAGCAGGCGCTGCAGGAGACGATCTGGGTCGACGACGACGTGCCGGCCGGTGCGAAGCGCGGCGGCGAGGCGCCGATCTTCGGCTTCGTCGCCGGCGGCGGTGAGCACCCGGAGCCGGTGGCTGGTGCGCGCGTGCTGCGCCGGAGCGGCGGCGACGGACTCAACCAGGACTGGTTCACCGACGCGGCTGCACCGCTGCTCGTGCAGGCCGGCGATCGTCTGTTCGCGCACGTGTGGCTGTCGCCCGACGACCCGCCGCGCGGCATCCAGCTCCAGTTCCATTCCGCCGGGAGCTGGAATCACCGGGTCCGCTGGGGGGTGGAATGCCACGGCCGCGGTGACGGCCCGGCTGATCGTCGCGCCGGCGATGTGCCGGAGACCGGCCGCTGGGTCCGTATCGATGTGGCGGCGGCCGATGTCGGCCTCGCCCCTGGCGCGCGCATCGACGGCTTCGCGTTCACGCAGGTCGGCGGCACCGTCTATTGGGACGCGGCCGGCAGCGCGACCTGGGGGCTCACCGGGACGCGCCAGCTGCGGTCGCTCTCGTTGTGGACCGAGCTCGCGGCGAGCGACGCATCGTTGCCCAAGGACGTGCGCGAGGCCGCCGCCACCGCGAGCGAGGCGCGCACGGCCGAGCAGATCGCATTGTTGCGCGACCACTTCCTCCGCCACGTGTACGCCGGTGCGCGCGAGCGCTTCGCACCGCTCGATGCCGAGCTCGCGAGTCTGGCGGACGCGCGCGGGAAGCTCGACGCGGCGATCCCGAGCACGCTGATCTGGCGCGAGCGCACGGAGCCGGTACCGATGCACGTGCTGCGGCGCGGCCAGTACGACCAGCCCGGCGACCCGGTCGCGCGCCGGACACCCGCGGTGCTGCCGCCGATGGACGGCGACCTGCCCCGCGATCGACTCGGCCTCGCGCGCTGGCTGGTCGAACCGGAGCATCCGCTGACCGCGCGGGTGGCCGTCAACCGCTTCTGGCAGCAGATGTTCGGGGTCGGACTCGTCCGTACGGCCGAGGACTTCGGCAGCCAGGGTGAGCCGCCGAGCCACCCCGAGCTGCTCGACTGGTTGGCGGCCGAGTTCGTGCGCAGCGGCTGGAACGTCCGCGAGCTACTGCGCCTGCTGGCGACCTCCGCGACGTACCGGCAGAGCTCGGCGACGACGCCGGCCGACGTGCGCGCCGACCCCGAGAACCGGCTGCTCGGCCGCGGACCGCGGCACCGCCTCGACGCCGAGGTCCTGCGCGACCAGGCGCTCGCCCTGGCCGGGCTGCTCGCCAGCGAGCGGGGTGGGCCGCCGGTCAAACCACCGCAGCCCGACGGGCTGTGGGAGGCGGTCGCCTACGTCGGCTCCAACACGCAGAAGTTCGTCGCGGACACCGAGCCCGCGAAGGTCCACCGGCGCAGCCTCTACACGTTCTGGAAGCGCACGGCGCCACCGCCGCAGATGTCGGTGCTCGATGCGCCGAGCCGCGAGTCCTGCCGGGTGCGACGCGAGCGCACGAACACGCCGCTGCAGGCACTGCTGCTGATGAACGATCCGCAGTACGTCGAGTGCGCGCGCGCCCTCGCCGAGCGAATCCTCCGCGAGGGTGGCGGCGACGATCGCGCGCGGGCGACCCACGGCTTGCGGATCGCGACGGCCCGCCTCGACGTCGACGCGGCCGACGTCGCCGCCGTCGCGCGGCTAGCCGTCGCCGAGCGCGAGCACTTTGCGGCCGCGCCGGACGCGGCACGCACGCTGATCGGGATCGGGGCGACGCCGCCGGCGGCGGACCTCGATCCGGTCGAGCTCGCGGCGTGGACCGTCGCCGCCAATCTGCTGCTGAACCTCGACCAGGTGGTCACCGGGAGCTGACCGGGACGGAGCGAACTCGATGCACGCCCACCACGACGCGCTGATCACCGACCATCTGCTCGCCGAGACGCGGCGCGCGTTCCTGACGCGCGCCGGACTCGGCCTCGGCGCCGCGGCGCTCGCGAGTCTCGGCGCGCCGCGCGCGGCGGGACCCGCGGCGTCGATGGCACCCGCAGTGTCGACGGGACCCGCAGTGTCGACGGGACCCGCAGTGTCGACGGGACCCGCAGTGTCGACGGGACCCGATGGCCGACCCCGCGGACCGCACTTCCGGCCGCGCGCCAAACGCGCGATCTGGCTGTTCATGGCCGGCGCGCCGTCGCAGCTCGACACGTTCGACCACAAGCCGCGGCTCGCCGAGCTGTTCGACACCGACCTGCCCGAGTCGATCCGTCGTGGGCAGCGATTGACGACGATGACGTCGGGCCAGGCGCGCTTCCCGATCGCGCCGTCGCGCTACCGCTTCGCGTTGCACGACAACGGCGGCGACGGCGCCTGGATCAGCGAGTTGCTGCCGTGGCACGCGAAGATGGTGAAGGACATCGCCATCGTGAAGTCGTGCTGGACGCACGCGATCAACCACGACCCGGCGATCACGTTCATCTGCACGGGCCGCGAGCTGCCCGGCTGGCCCAGCCTGGGTGCGTGGCTCAGCTACGGGCTCGGCAGCATGAACGACAGCCTGCCGACCTTCGTCGTGATGACGCCGACGTGGACGGGCCGCCGCGACGCGCAGGCTCTCTACCAGCGCCTGTGGGGCGCCGGCGTGCTACCGAGCGAGCATCAGGGCGTCGCGCTACGGAGTGGCGGCGACCCGGTGCTGTTCCTGTCGGATCCCGCGGGGCTCGACCGCGGCTCGCGGCGTGCGATGCTCGACGCGCTCGGCGAAATGAACGCGCGTCGCTACGCGCAGGTCGGCGATCCCGAGATCCAGGCGCGCATCGCGCAGTACGAAATGGCGTTCCGCATGCAGGCTTCGGTGCCCGAGCTGGCCGACCTGTCCGGCGAGCCGGAGTCGATCAAGGCGATGTACGGACCGGACGTCGAGAAGCCCGGCACGTTCGCGGCCAGCTGCCTGCTGGCGCGCCGCATGATGGAGCGCGGTGTGCGCTTCGTGCAGATGTTCCACCGCGGCTGGGACCAGCACTTCAACGTCGCCGGCGACCTGCCCAAGCAGTGCCGCGACATCGACCAGCCGGCGTGGGCGCTCGTGCAGGACCTGAAGCAGCGCGGCCTGCTCGACGACACGCTGGTGGTGTTCGGCGGCGAGTTCGGCCGCACCGTCTACTGCCAGGGCGCGTTGACGCGCGAGAACTACGGCCGCGACCACCACCCGCGCTGCTTCACGACCTGGCTCGCGGGTGGCGGCATCCGCGGTGGCCTCGTGCATGGCGAGACCGACGACTTCTCCTACAACATCACGCGCGACCCGGTGCACGTGCGCGATCTGAACGCGACGATCCTGCACTGTCTGGGGCTCGACCACGAGCGGCTGAGCGTCCCGCACCAGGGCCTCGACGTCCGCCTGACGAGCGTCGAGCCGGCGCGCGTGGTGAGCGAGATCCTGGCTTGAGCGCCGCGCCGCTGCGGCGCGCGGTGATCGGGAAGGTCGATGACGGCGCTCCGCATCGCCGGGCGGGCCGATGAGCCGATGATGCGACTGGTCGTCCCGACCGCCGTGCGCCGTGCGGAATCCGAACTACGTCCGCGACCTCGCGAACCGGCCACGAATTCGGAATCTCACCCTGCCCACGTTGCGTACGAAATGTCCGTACACCCCGGGCATTGCAGTGGTCTTCCGGGTCGATGCCCGGCGTCGTTCGACAAGTTCCCGCCATCCAGCTCCCCCTGAAACTCCATGCGTTCTCCCCGCCAACTCGTCATCGGCAGCTTTGCCGTCTTCGCCCTCACCGTCCTGTGCGCCTACGGTAGTGGCGTCTTCCCGGGCAGCAGCGGGATGTCCTCGGCGGCCGCGCAGAGCTCGCCGTCCTGCACGTCGTGCCACAGCGGAACGATCGGTGCGCAGAACACGACCACGCGGCTCGACCTCGGTCAGCTGTCGCTCGCGGCCGGCGAGACCGTGCCGGTGACGCTTCAGGTGTCGGGTGGCCCGTCCGGCACGCGCGGTGGCTTCGCGGCCGAGAACACCGGCGGCGCGTTCGTCGCCGGTACCGGTACGCGGATCAACACGTCGGGGCGCGCCGGCCAGTACGCCGCGCACAGCAACAACTCGTCGCGGAGCTGGAGCTTCCAGTACACGGCGCCGGCGACTGCGGGCGACTACCGCGTCTACGCGGTCGGCATGGCGTCCAGCGGCAGCAGCTCGAACGGCGACGTCATCGCGTTCAACGGCTCGGTCGGCACCGCCACGCAGGGCACGCCGGTCTACGTCGGCGTCAACGCCGCCGGCAACACGCGCTACGGCAGCGGCTGCGTCGGCAGCTACGGTGTCTACCCGGTGTTGTTCTCCGACACCGTCCCGTCGATCGGCAATGCGAGCTACCGCATGCGCCTGATCGGTGCGCCGCCGACGACCTCGGCGATCGTGCTGCTCGGTGCGCCGCGGCTGGCTCCGCTGGACCTCGGCATCATCGGGATCACCGGTTGCAGCATGTGGGTCGACTCCCTGTCGACCCTCCCCGTCGCGACCGGCGCGGGCAACGCGCAGCGCGGCGAGGGCACCGCGAACGTCCCGTTCCCGATCCCGAACGACGCCTCGCTGCGCGGCGTGGGATTCGCTGTGCAGGCTGCGATCGTCGACGCGGCGAACGGCCGTGCGTTGCCGATCACGGTCACCAATGGCCTGATCGTGCAGCTCCAGTGAGCCCCGTCCGCAGTTCGCGGCGACGGCGGGGCTCGCGCGGTCAGCGCAGCCCCTGCCGCGTCGCGATCGGCACGTAGCCGATCTCGAGGCCCTTCGGTGGTCTGACGAGCAGCGCCGGGTCGAGCTCGGCGAGTGCACCGCGCTCGGGTGGCGGCAGGAAGTCGCGCTCCTTCGACCACGCGCGGTGCAGCAGCTCGACGCGCGCCTGCAGGCGCTCGCGCTCGTCGGCGGACAGGTCGGCGTTCTGCAGGGCGGGCTGGTCCGCGAAGCGATACCAGCGGTACTCGACCACGCTGCCGTCGCCGAGGTGGGCTTCGAACGGCCCGGCGACCGGGCCGGGCTCGGCCCAGCAGCCGTCCGCGGGCGTGACGTACGGCTCCGGCCGGTCCGGGTTCGGCGCCCCGAGCGAGGCGGCGTCCAGTCTGGCGCGCACCGGGACGGCGTCCGCGGGACGCGGCCGCCAGCGCGCTCGCTCGCCGCTGCCCTCGCGTGCGAAGAACGGCGGCAGCGTGGCGAGGCCGCCTCGCGTGAGGCGGTCGATCCCGACCACGTCCGCGTTCCACCGGTAGCCGAACGTCGACGGATCGGGAGCGAACGGCGCCGCGAGCGAGCGCCAGTCGATCGCGACGCGCGCCTCGTCGGCGACGTCCGGCGGGTAGATCCGCCACGTCGACCAGCCCTGCCCGGTGAAACGGTGCACGACCGCCTGCGTCGGGTCGATCGTCCCGTCGGCTGTGGGGCCACCGGCGAACCACCGCTCGACCCCGTCCCACAGCGCTGCACGGCGGTAGGACATGACCTTGTGCACCAGGATCGACTCGCCCGCCGCGTCGACCGGGAAACGGGTCGGCGCGGTCCGCGCGTATTGCACCCCGTCGCCGTCGGCGGCGACGACGGCGGGCACGTACTGCGTCTCCATCTGGATCGCACGGTCGGGATTCGCCGGACGGCTGTCGAGGAAGATCCCCGCCAGCTCGGGGTGCCCGACCGTCACGCGGGAGAAGAAGAACGGCGTGAAGAACGCCACCGGACCCTTGAACGTCGCGGTGTTCAGGAACAGCGTCCAGCATTGATTGCCGGTCGGCACGTTCGCGCCCGCCGTCGTGTCCTTCGGCTCGGTCAGCGGCAGCGGCAGGTAGCCGTAGCCGAACAGCTCACCGCAGGTCCCCTGCTTCAGGTCGAGGCCGTCGGGCGGCCACAGGACGAACGGGCTGAGCTGCGCGACGCCGTACTTGCCGTTCGGGTGCTGCCAGTCGCGGCCCTTGCCGGCGCCGGGGCCATTCGCCCACGCGACGAAGTCCAGCGCGACGCCGCCCATGATGAACTTCGGAGTCGTGGTGGGGAACCGCGTGTCCCGCCACCAGCCGAGACCACCCTCGATGTCTGAGTAGTGCTCTCCCCCGGGAGTGCCGGCGTCGGCGCGGGCGTGCATCCAGGTGCCGAACAGGCCGGTCTGGAAGCTCGGACCCGGGTGCTCCGCGAGCAGCGGCCACGCGGCCACGTACATCGAGAATCCGCCGCCGTAGGACTCGTCGACGCGCTCGCCGGGCACGCCCAGGTAGCCGTCCATCTGTCCGACCTGCGCGTCCAGGATCGGTGCGCAGCAGACCGCGGAGAGGGCGACGGTCGCGAGCGGCGCGAGATTGCGGATCATGGCCGACAGTGAATCGCGCCGACCGTGGCCGCGCACGCGTCGGGATGGAGGCCGGGTTCTCGCATCGGCGGGGAAACGCGGGGCGCTGCCGATGCGCTCGGCGCGCCGGTCCACCTGCGGACCGACCGGAGCCAGTGCGTGACCCTGTCCGAATCGACCGAGCGAGAGGTCTACGGGATCCTCGACGACACGACGTCCGCGCAGGTCGCGCGGCTGCGCGCGCTGTGTGAGGCGCGGCCGGAGCAGCGCGACGCGATCCGCGAGCTGGTCGGGTCGATCAGCGAATTCGAGCCGCTCGCGCGCGCGGTGTTCGACGCGCACGACAGCCCCGCCGCGGCGGACGGCGAGGACACCGTCGCGCGACGCGCGGGCCCGACGGTCGCGCCGGACGGCACCGGCGAGCCGACTGCGATCGGTCCCTACCGGATCCTGCAGCGGCTCGGCTCGGGCGGCATGGGCACCGTCTACCTCGCCGTACAGGGCGGCGAGCTGCGGCGCCGGGTCGCCGTCAAGGTCATCAAGCGGGGCATGGATACCGAGGCGGTCCTGCAGCGCTTCGACGCCGAGCGGCAGGCGCTCGCGCTGATGGACCATCCGTCGATCGCGAAGATCTTCGACGCCGGCACGACCACCACGGGCCAGCCGTACTTCGTGATGGAGTTCGTCGACGGTCCGTCGCTCACACGGTATTGCGAGGACAATCGGCTGAGCCTCCGCGATCGTCTCGACCTGTTCCTGCAGGTCTGCTACGCGGTGCAGCACGCCCACCACAAGGGCATCGTGCACCGCGACCTGAAGCCGGCGAACATCCTCGTCACCGTCACCGACGGCCGCCCGGTGCCGAAGATCATCGACTTCGGGCTCGCGAAGGCCGTGCAGGGCGCCGTCGCCGGCAACTCGCTGCTGACCCAGCTCGGCTTCGTGCTCGGCACGCTCGACTACATGAGCCCCGAGCAGGCGAGCGGTCGGCTCGACGTCGATTCGACGACCGACGTGTACGCGCTCGGCGTGATCCTCTACGAGCTGCTGGTCGGGGCCCGCCCGTTCGAGCGGGCGGCACTGCTGCGCGTCGGTCACGACGCGGTCGTGCGGCACCTGCAGGAGACCGAGCCGCTGCGGCCGAGCACGCGGCTCCGCACGGCCGGCAGGTCGACAGCGGTCGCCGAGCGGCGTCGCACGAGCCTGCGGGGCCTGCTGCGCGCGCTGCGCAGTGAGCTCGACTGGATCGTCATGAAGGCGATCGAGCGCGACCGCACGCGGCGCTATCTGTCGCCGTCGGAGCTCGCCGCGGACGTGCTGCGCTACCTGCAGGACGAAGTGCTGACGGTCGGACCGCCGAGCGTCTGGTACCGGGCGCGCAAGTTCGCGCGGCGCAATCGAGGGATCGCCGCGTCGGTGCTCGCCGTCGTCGTCGGGCTCGGCATCGGGCTGGCGGTCGCACTCGTGCAGTACCGCGAGAAGCAACGATCGGAGCAGGACGCCCGCACCGTGCGTGGCGTGCTGCTGTCGATGGACGAACTCCGCACCCGGCTCGAGGTCGAGCGCAGCGCGGTGACCGCGCAGCAGCGGGCGGCGGACACCGCACTGCGCGAGGCCGGCGAGCAGCGCGAGGCGGCCGAGCGCGAGCAGCGCGCTGCGGACCGCGCCCGCGAGCAGGCCGAGCTGGCGATCCGCACCGCGGAGCAGCGGCAGGTCGAGGCCGCTCGTCTCGAGTCGCGCGCGGCCGAGCTCGAGGCGGAGACCGGCCGCCTCCGTACGGAGAACCGCGAGCTGGAGCGCACCGTGGCGACGCAGCGCGACGCCCGCGAGAGCAGCCGGCAGCAGCTCGCGATCCTGCAGCGCGAGCTCGACGAGCTGCGTCGCGAGCAGCGTGCGGTCGCCGATGCGAGCGCCCTGCAGCGCCTCGCGTGGTGGCTCGATCAGCGCGTGCCCGACCTGCGCGCGCAGGTCACGGATCTCGCGCCGATGACCCGCCCCGGGCTGGCGGCGGAGCTGCGCGCGTGGCTCGCGCAGGCCGACTGGCTGACGCAGCGCGATGGCGCCGGCGGCTACACGGTGCTCGCGCCGGGTGGGCTTCGCGACGACGCCGAGCTGCGCGCGCGGCTGCGCGCGTCGCTGGCGGAGCTCGCGGCGGACGCGGAGCGCCTGCGCGCGTCGCTGCCCGCGGCCGCGGCGATCGAGCGCGAGCGCGCTGCCGCGATGTGCGACTGGCGGCAGGCGATCGAGCGCGTCGCGGCCGGCTCCTCGCCGTACGGGTCGTTGCGACTCGACGAGATCGACGGTCTCGTACCGCTCGGCGCGGACCCGGACAGCGGGCTCGACGCGTTCTGGGTCGTCGCGAGCGGCGCGCGTCCACTCCGCGACGGCGGTCGCTGGGCGATCGGAGCGGACACCGGCATCGTGCTGGTGCTGCTGCCGGGCGGCCGCATCCTGCGCGGCGCCCAGCTCCCCGGCGAAGGCCGCGAGCTGAACGTCGATCCGCACGCCGAGCCGCTCGAGGGGCCGCCGGTCGAGCTGCGGCTCGCACCCTACCTGCTCGCCGCGCACGAGCTGACGGTCGGGCAGTGGCACCGCCTGGCCCGGCTCGCCGGTCTCGCGGAGTGCGGGCTGCCGGGCGCACCGACCGAGCCGGTCCGCGGTGTGAGCTGGCTGGATGCTGCGACCGTGCTCGCCGTCTGCGGGCTGGAGCTGCCGACCGAGGCACAGTTCGAGCTGGCGGCGCGCGAGGGGGTCGGGGGGCGCGACGCGCGACCGTTCCCACGCGCGCTGGCGGGCTACGCCCACGTGCTCGGCGTCGAGCCGCCGGCCGGGGCGACTGCCGGCCGGCCGCTGCCGGTCGGCTCGTTGGACCCCGACGCGTTCGGCCTCTGCGACCTGCACGGCAACGTGGCCGAGTGGTGTGCCGACCCCTGCCTGCCGCTCGCGGGTGCCGCGTTCCGCTCCGGCGACGGCCTGCTGCTCGCGCGTGGCGCGCTCGCGCGGATCGCGACCGGCCGCGCGGTGCGCGGTGGGAGCTTCGCCTTGCCCGCCGACGCCGCGCGCTCGTCGGCGCGTCGCGCGCTCGCGCCGGACCGGACCGAGGACGACGTCGGCGTCCGCGCCGCGCTGTCGCTGTCGCCGTCACGCCGCTGAGCCGAGCCACCCACGATGACCTCGCCCCACGCGCATGCGCGTCGCCCTGCCGGGAGCCGGACCGTTCGACTGCTCGCCGTCCTCGCCGTCGGTCTCGCCGGCTGCGCGGCCCGGCCGATGGACGACGACGACGTCGCCCATCTCGTCGACGCCGCCTTCCAGCAGCTCTGGGATCGCGGGGTCGCGCCGGCTCCGGGCGACCCTCGCGAGGCACCGCCGGTCGTCGCGCTGGTCGGCTTCGACGATCCCGACGACGTCGCCCCCGCCGCACTCGAAGCGCGCTTCCCGGCGGCGCTGCGCGATCATCTGACCCGCCCCGGCTGGATCGACCGCATCGCATTGCTCGACGTCGCGCTCGTCGCCGCCGGCCTCGACGCCGCGCGCGAGTCGACGGCCGCCGAGCGGTGGGCGGCGCTCGCCGACCCCTCTCGCCGCCGGCTGGCCGCCGCCCGCCTCCGCGAGCTCGGCATCGCGCACGTCGACTGGTTCTTGCTCGGCACGCTGCGGCCCGACCCGGTCGGCTCCGCGCTGGAGCTCAGAGCGCTGCCTGCCGGGGACCGTGCGGCGGCCGACCAGCCGTGCGGGATCGGCCGCGTGCGGCGGCATCGTTCGCTGCTGTGATCGCCGGTCCGACTTCATTGGAAACGCCGGCCCGGCCAACCCGCTCTGGAGCACGACTGGACGGACTCCAGTGCTGATCCGGTCGGCGTGTCGTCGACCGGCCGGGAGTCCGACGAGAGCCGAGAATCGAGAGTTCGATGAACTTGATCCTGCCGAGACCGTCCCGCGCGCTGCGGGTGTGCGCGTCGCTCGTCCTGGCGGCGCTGAGTGCGAGTTGCGCAGTGGCCGTCAAGGACTCCGACGACGGCGCGGAGCTGATCCAACGGAGCGGCGACCTCGCGAGCGTCGAGGTCGTGCAGGGCAACGAGATCGCCCCGACGCCGATCAACCCGCTGGTGCCGTGGCTACCCGCTGTCTACTACCAGCTCGCCTGGCAGGGCTGGAGTCCGGAGCTGGCCCAGGGGGTGACCGGCTTCTTCAAGGAGGCCTTGATCAACAGCCAGGCGTTCGCGGTGTTCGATCACGTGCCCGGCCAGGACAACCCGGCGACCAGACTGCTCCTGCGTTGCGCGGTCACCCGCATCGATCCGAACGCGAAGGGCTCACACCGTTCGGCCGGGATCGGGGGGTTCCTCGTGCAGTATCTCGGTTGGCTCGGCGTCGGTGGTGGCATCACGACCCAGGTCGCCGAGGTCGACGTGTCGGTGGAGGTCGTCGACCTGGAACAGCGACGCGTGATCAAGATCGTGCGTGGTCAGGGCTCTGCGCGCGGCAACCGGACCACGGCCGACGCGTTCTCGTGGGGCAACGCTCTGAGCATGTTCGCATCGGGATCCGGGACCGACTACGAGAACGTCAACGTCCAACTGGCCATCCAGCGCGCTGTCGTGCGCGCGGTGAACAGCCTGACGAACGAGATCCCTCCCACCTACTTCGACCGCAATCCGCTCGCGGGCGACGCGGGCAACCGAAGCGATGGCCGCGGGACCGCCGCATACGCGTCGATGCCGCGCAGCCTCGGCGATATCGTCGGGCGCTGAGTCGCGGTCGCGGCGCGATCAATCCATTGTCCGCGGCACCGCGGCGGCGTCCCCGAACAACTCCGCGGCGTCCTGCGCCACCCGGCCGGCCGGGATGTCGCGGTCGGCGGCGAGCAGGCGGCGCACCATGGCGCGCTTGCCGGCGCCGGCGACGAGCCACAGCACGCGTCGCGCGCGGGCGATGCAGGGGAACGTGAGCGTCAGTCGGCGCGTGCCCTGGTAGGGTGCGGCGGTCCACGTGACGTCCACGTCCTCGACGTCGAGCGCGGGGTCGCCGGGCACCAGCGACGCGGTGTGGCCGTCGGTGCCGAGTCCGAGCTGCACGAGGTCGAGCACCGGCGGTACGCCGAGCGTCGCGCGCAGCTCGCGCTGGTATGCGACGGGCGCGTCGTCGCGACCCACGGGCATTGCGTGCAGCCGTGCCGCAGGCAGACCGAGCGGGTCGATCAGCGCGGTGCGCAGGTGGGTCCAATTGCGCTCGTCGGACCCGTCCGGCGCCGCGCGTTCGTCCACCTGGAACAGATCGATCCGAGTCCAGTCCAGCGCGTGACCGGCGAGCTGGCGCAGCATCGCCCACGGTGTCGAGCCGCCGCTGACGGCGAGCGCGAATCGCCCGCGCGCGTCGAGCGCGGCCCGCGCGAGGCACGCGATGCGGGCGGCCGCGGCCGCGGCGAGCGCATCGGCGTCCGGGTGGATCGACAGCTCCATGGTCAGTCCAGCGTAGCGAGTCGGTACCGCAGCGCGTCGGCGACCAGCGCGACCGCCGGTCCGAGCTCACCCTCTCCATGGATCACGATGTCGGCGTCGAGACGCGAGGGTTCCACGTAGCGCTCGTGCATCGGGCGCACCGTGCGTCGGTACTGCGCGAGTACCGAGTCGACGGTCCGGCCGCGCTCGCGCACGTCGCGATCGATGCGGCGCAGCAGGCGCTCGTCCGCACGGGTCTCGACGAAGATCCGCAGGTCGAGGAGCGGGGCCAGCTCCGCGCTCGCGAGCACCAGGATGCCCTCGACGATCAGCACCGGCGCCGGCTCGATCCGCTCGCCGGCCGATCGGCGACAGTGCGTCTCGAAGTCGTAGCACGGCTTCTCGATCGTGCGGCCGCATCGCAGCTCCGTGAGGTGCACGGCCAGCAGCGCGCTGTCGAGCGCCGCCGGGTCGTCGAAGTTCGTCGCGGCGCGCACGGGTGGCGGCAGGTGGGACAGGTCGTGGTAGTAGGAGTCGTGGTCGAGGATGCGGCCCGTGCCCGGCGGCAGGGCCGCGACGAGCTCCGCGGTGAACCGCGTCTTGCCGCTGCCACTCCCACCGGCGATGCCGAGGACCTGGACCACCTGGCGCATGACCGACAGCCGACTGCCCCGCGACCCGCGTTGCAACCACTCGTTCGCAGCGGCCTGACATTGCGTGCGCGCATCGCCCACGTACGATGACTCCCGCGGGAAGCGCGCCGTGGCGACCGGCCCCGTCGGCCGCGACGCGACCCGCCTCCCCAGCTCCATGGACGAGTCCGCGCGCATCTGCCTGTGGCACGACTCCGCAGACGAGGCCGTGCACGCCGCGCGCCTGGTGGGGTCGCGGCTCCGGAACCCGGTGGTCGTGATCCGGGACGCGGACCACCTCGCGGACGAGCTGGCGGGCGGCGAGGTCGCGATCTGCGTGCTCGATGCGGCGGTCTTCGAACGAGCCGCGGCCCTGCTCGACGGCCGGGCGCGCGACCGAGCGTCGATCGGGGTCCTGCTGGTCGTCCGGCCGGGTGCGTCGGTGCCGGCGGTCCCGCCAGGCATCAAGGTCCGCCTGCTCCGGCTGCACTCGCCGTTCTGCGCCGCGTTGCCCGTGCTGATCGACAGCGAGCTCGCCAGCCAGGCAGCCGAGCGCGAGCTGCGCGAGACCCTGGAGCGGCTCGAGCGCCACGCCGCGATGTTGCAGGATGCCGAGCGCGTCGCCGGCGTGGGCAGCTTCGTCTGGGACCTCGCCCGTGACCGATTGTGGATCAGCGGTGAGTTCGCCAGGATCCGCGGACTCCAATGGTCGGACGACTTCGTGTCGTTCGAGCGCTGCGTCGGCGTCGCGCACGACGAGGACCGGCCGCGCATCGTCGCCGCGGTCGAGTCGGCGCGGGTGGACGGGCTTCCATTCGCACTCGACTACCGCATCGTCCGATCCGACGGCACGACTCGCTGTGTGCATTGCGAGGCGCAGGTCGAGCGCGATCGCGACGGCCGCGCGGTGCGGATCCTCGGCACCGAGCAGGACGTCACCGAGCGGATCGACGCGGAGTCGGACCGCGAACGACTCGAGAGCCAGCTCCGCCACGCCCAGAAGCTCGAGGCGCTCGGGCGCTTCGCGACCGGTGCCGCGCACGACTTCAACAACGTGCTGACGACGATCCTGGGCCACTCCCAGCTCGCACGGCTCGCGCTACGGGCTCCGGTCGTGTCGGTCGTCGACGTCGCCGAGCACCTGATCGCCGTCGAGGCGGCGTGCCGGCGCGCGACCAGCCTGACGCGCCAGCTGCTGACGATCGGGCGCCGCGAGCCGTCGCGCGTCGAGCGACTCGACCTGCACGCGGTGCTCGTCGACCACGAGGCGATGCTGCGCCGTCTCGTGCGTGAGGACATCTCGATCGACATCCGCTTCGGCTCGACCAATCCGATCGTCGAGCTCGGCCGCGATGCATTCGACCAGGTGCTGATGAATCTGGTCGTCAATGCGTGCGATGCGATGCCGAAGGGCGGCGCGATCCGCATCGAGACCGGCGACGTGCAATTCGACGAGGATGCCGCCGCGATGCCTCCCGGTGCCCTGTCCGGGGCCTACGTCCGTGTCCGCGTGACGGACACCGGAGTCGGCATTCCGCCCGAGAACCTCGAGCGCGTGTTCGAGCCCTTCTTCACGACGAAGCCGCGCGACAAGGGTACCGGCCTCGGGCTCGCGATCATCCAGGGCATCAGCACGCAGGCTGGCGGGTTCGTCACCGTGTCGAGCCGCGTCGGGAAGGGCACGACCTTCGACGTCCATCTGCCGGTCGCCGGTGCGGCCGCGACGGCGGCCGCGCGCGCGGACGCGGCGCGCGACCACGTCGAGGATCTGGGTGGGCGCGAGACGGTGCTGTTCTGCGAGGACGAGGATCGCGTCCGTGAATCGCTCGCCGCAGCGCTGCGCGCGCGCGGCTATCGCGTGCTCGAGGCGAGCGATGCGGTGCAGGCCCTGGCGATCGCGGCGTCGCACCACGGGCGGATCGACCTGCTGGTCAGCGACGTCGTGCTGACGGGCATGAGTGGTCCGCGCCTCGCGCGGACGCTGGTCGAGACGCGTCCCGAGCTCCGCGTGCTGTTCGTGTCCGGCTACGCGCCGGACGAACTCGACGACGTCGACGCACACGAGGTCGGCGGTGCGCGCCTGCTCGAGAAGCCGTTCAGCGGCACCGAGCTGCTGCGCCGGATCCGCCAGGTCCTGGACGCGGACCCGGCCGACTCCTGACGGCGCGCGGCGCGACCCGCGCTCAGCCGCCGAACGCAATGACCGCGGCGTTCGAGAACGTGAAGCCGAGGCTGTTCGCGTTCTGGTCGCGCACGATCCACTGGAAGTCGAAGCGCCAGCCGATCAACGCCGGGATCAGCGGCAGGTCGAGCTGCACCGACGAGAAGCCCTGCGTATCCGTCGTGGCGGCGACGTTGAAGCCGAGCGGGTCGGCGAGGCCCACGCAGCCGGGCGCGCCGACGGTGGCGAGCGGCACCTCGATCGGCGCGCCGAAGTTCAGCAGGCAGCTCGCGCTCGGCACCGCGCCGCGCAGCCCGATGTCGAACCGCTGGCCGATCGACGGGAAGCCCCGCACGGTCAGGCTCGGGAGGTGGCCGTCGCTGCCGGCGCACGGCGCGCCACGGTGCCAGCGGATCGGCGGCGTGCCGGCCGAGTCGAACGTGTAGACGAACGCGCGGCCGGCGTCCGTGCCGACCGTGTCGTCGAAGATCGCACCGACGAAGATGTCGCTGTAGCCGTTCTGGTCGATGTCGCCGACGCTGCCGACCGCGTAGCCGAACCAGTCGCCGGCATCGCGGCCGTAGAGCGTCGTGATCGCCGCGCCGGTCCGACCCGAGTAGACGCGCGCGAGCCCGGCATCGATGCCGGTCGTGTCGTTCTTCGTCGCGCCGACGATCACGTCGGCGTAGCCGTCCGCGTCGACGTCACCGGCGTCGCGCACCGACCAGCCGAACCAGTCGCCGGCGGCGTCGCCATAGAAGGTGTAGAGCGGGGCGCCGGTGCGACCCGAGAACACGCGGGCCGTGCCGGCGTCGACGCCGTTCGGGCCGTCGTTGAAGTAGCCGCCGACGATCACGTCGTCGAAGCCGTCCTTGTTGACGTCGCCCGCGGCGCTCACGGCCCAGCCGAAGCGCTCACCCGGCGTCGCGCCGAAGAACGTGTAGAGCACGAGCCCAGTGCGGCCGGAGACGACCTGCGCCAGTCCGGAGTCGAGGCCGTTCGGACCGTCATGGGTCGGCGCGCCGACGACGATGTCGTCGTAACCGTCGCGGTCGACATCGCCGGCACAATCGACGAACCAGCCGTACTGGTCGCCGGCGGCCGGGCCGTCGAGGGCGAACAGCTCGCTGCCGTCCTTGCCGGAGAACACCTGGACCTCGCCGCTCGCGGAGCCGTTGGCGTCGTGACCCGGCGCGCCGACGACGATGTCAGGGAAGCCGTCCCCATCGACGTCGCCCGCCCCGGAGCCCGAGATGCCCAGGTAGTCGTACGCGACCTTGCCCCGGAACAGGTAGAGGAGCGAGCCGTCCGCGCCGGAGCGGACCTCGCACGCACCACGGTAGTTCTCCTGCAGGATCAACACCGTGATCACGAAGTCGTCGTGACCGTCGGCATTGACGTCGCCGCAGCCGGTGACCTGGTAGCCGTACTCGTCGCCGGGGCGGGGACCGTCGAACTGGTAGAGCAGTGCGCCGGTGCGGCCGGAGCGCACGCGGACGATGCCCGAGTTCACGCGGCCGTTCGCGTCGGTGAACGGAGCCGAATAGATGAAGTCGGCGTGGCCGTCGGCATCGACGTCACCGACGGTGCGGCCGGAGTAGCCGAACTTGTCGACGCTGCCGACGCCGGAGTCGACGAAGGCTTGCGTCTGGGCGGCGGCGAGGCCGGCGAGGCCGAGCACGGCCGGGACGAGCTTGCGCAGGTGCTGCATGAGACGTGGGAAGGATCGAAGGGTACGGACGCGGTGGGGAGTGCGGTGGCAGGGAACGTCCGTGGCGTGATTCAGGGGAGTGGCGCGACTCTCCGCAGGTGCGGACCCGGCGCACTCGCCGCCGGAGGATACCGCGTTCGTCGGCGAGCGGCTGGAGTGCGGGCTGCGGCGCTGCACCGAAAGTCCCGAACCCGGCCCGCTTGCGAGCGAGTCGGACCGCAGCGCGCGCGGTCGCGAGTCAGGCGGAGTTCCCGTGTCAAGGCGCCTTCGCTCGCCCGGGCCCGGGGTCGTCTCCGGCGGTCGGCGTTATCCTGCGGCCCGCCCTCGACCCCCCCGGAACGCAGAGCGATGACCCGCCTCCCGGACCCCATCTCCCGTCGCCGCGGCCACCACAGCCCGACCGTCCCGCCGCGCCTCGGGTTCGCGTTGCTGGTGGCCACGCTCCTCGCCACACTGCCGCTCGCCGCGCAGGGTGGCGACGCCGCTGCCGACGGGCCGTCGCGCGAGCGCGCGCTCACCAAGACCCGGGAGCTGCTCGAGCAGCGGCCGGAGCACTCGGCGCTGTTCGAGCGCTACTTCAAGCTGCTCGTCGAGGGCAACGTCGTCGACGCCGAGATCGACGCCCGCAACAGCCGCTACGGGGAGGACGCCAGCGACCGCGCCAACGCGCTGCTGCTCGGGCGCCTGCTGCTACGCGCGGGCCGCGAGGCCGACGCGCTCGAGGTGCTCGACGACCTCGCCGGCCGCGCCGGCGCCCAGGACACCGCCGTGCAGGGCGTCCTCGGCGACATCTACCTGGAGCTCGGCCGCTACGACGCGGCGATCCGCGCGCTCGATGCCGCGTTCCCGGGCGCCCGCACGGCGGAGGAGAAGCGCGACCTGATCGAGAAGAAGGGGCGCGCGCAGCTCGCGCTCGGCCGCAAGGAAGCGGCGGTCGAGACCTGGCGGGCGATCGCCGAGTTGGATGGTGGCAAGCTGTTCCGCCGGCTGCACTTCGCCGGTCTGCTCGCCGAGGCCGGGTTGCTCGCCGAGGCGGAGGACGCCTACCGGCCGCTGATCGAGGCGACCCGGAGCGACCCGGAGCAGCACTGCCGCGTGCTGCGCGACGTCGGTCGCCTGCAGGAGCTGCGCGGGCACCTGGAGGACGCGCTCGCGACCTACGGCCAGGTGCTGCAATTGACCGCGCGCGGCAATTGGCTGCGCAAGGAGGTCGAGCGTCGCACCGTTCAGATCCACCGTCGCGTCGGCAGTCTCGACCAGCTTGCCGAGCAGCTCATCGAGGAAGCCGGCCGCAATCCCGACGATCTGTCGGTCGTCGAGCTGTGCGCGGACGTCCTCGTCGAGATGCGCGATCTCGACCGGTCGGTCGCGATGCTCGCGGCGGCGGCCGCTCGGTTCCCCGACGACGTCCGACTCGCCCGCCGGGTCGCGGCACTGCACGTCGAGCGCGACGACATCGGCGCGGCGATCGCCGAATACCAGCGCATCCTGTCGGTCCGGCCCGACGAGCTGGAGCTGTACCTGGAGCTCGGCAGCCTGTTCGCGAAGAGCGATCGATTCGCCGAGGCCCGCAATCAATGGGAGAAGGCGCTCGCGGCGCGGCTGCAGGACGCATCGCTGTGCGTGCGCATCGCGGCGATGTACGCCGTGTGGGAGCGCCACGACGATGCCGTGCGGCTGTACCGTCGTGCGATCGAGATCGAGCCCGACGACGTCGCGCGACGTGTCGACCTCGTGAACTACCTGCGCTCGATCGGGCGCAACGACGAGGCGCTCGCGCTGCTCGACGAGGCGCGTGAGGACGCGCGCGGTGCCCCGCTGCGCCTGCAGGCGCTGGTACCGTGCTACCGAGACCTGGAGCGCGCGGATCGCGTCCGCTCGGTGCTCGAGGAGATCGTGTCCCTCGCGCCGGGCGATCAGGAGGCGAAGTTCGGGCTCGCGCAGCTGCTGCTCGACCAGGGCGAGCAGCAACCGGCGCGCGCGCTGCTATGGGAGATCGCCGAGGCCGCCGACGAGGGTGCCGCCGGGGCGGACGGCTTCCGCACGCGGGCCGCCAATGCGCTCGTGAATCTCGCCGCTCGCGACGAGGATCTCGACGCGCTGCTGCAGGAGGCGAACGGACGGTCGTCGGCCGGTGCCGCGTTCGTCGCCGGTCGTGCGCTGGCGCGCCAGCGCGACTTCGCCGGCGCGGTCGCGTCGTTCCGCACCGCGATCGAGCGCGATCCGGCGTCGATCTCGGCGCGGCGCATGCTCGCACGCCTGCTGGCCGACGAGGCCGACTACCAGGGCGCGCTCGACGCGTGGCGCGAGCTCGGCATGGTCGCACCCGGCGAGCGCAAGCGGTCGTTCAACGAGATCGCGCGCCTGCAATTGGAGACGTTCGATCTCGACGCCGCGCTCGACACCTGGCGCGACGCGATGCGGCAGAACCCCGACAACCCGGCGGTGTTCCTGCAGGTCGGCAAGGAGCTGCTCGACCTGCAGCGCGTGCCCGAGGCGCTCGACGCGTTCCGGCAGGCCAGCCGGCTGAAACCAGACGACCCGGACGTCGTGTTCCGGCTCGCCTCGGCGATGAAGCGGGCGGGCCGTTACGAGGAGGCCGAGGAGCAGTACCTCGCGCTCGCGTCGGGCGCGCGCGACTACGACGATCGCGAGCTCGCCCGCAAGCGCCTGTTCGAGCTCTACGCGGAGCAGGGTCGCACCGACGAGCGCATCGGCGAGCTCCGCTCGCGGCTCGAGGAGAATCCGTACGACCAGGACTCCGCGCAGCTCCTCGCCGACCTCTATCTGCGCTCGGGCGACTTCGTCTACGGGCTGGAGGTCGTCGACGCCTGCCTCAAGTACCAGCCACACAGCCGCCCCCTGCTGATGCGCCGCGCCGAGATCCTCGAGGCGCTCGACGAATGGGAGCAGGCGCGCGCCGCCCACCAGGAGCTGCTCGAGCATCCGGACGCCGACCGCGACGTCCACCTCGCAGGAATCGGTCGCGCGTTGTTCGAGCTCGGCAAGCCGGAGGAGGCCAAGGAGGTGTTCGCGAAGATCCGCGACCGCAAGCGCGTGACCGAGATCTTCGAGGAGTACGACCTGCGCGACGAGGCGATCGCGTATTGGGAGGGTGTGCTCGCGCGAACGCCCGGCGACGTGCGGGCCGCGGTCGAGCTGTCGCGCAAGCTGCAGTCCGGGAACCGGATCGACGACGCGGTCGCGGTGCTCCAGCGCGCGCTGGACGTCAAGCCGTACGACCGTGCCGCACTCGAGCTCGTCGGTACCCTCTACGTGCAGCAGGGCCGTCGCGACGACGCCGTCCGGACCGGCCTGCAGCTGTTCGGTATGCGCGGCGAGGAGGAGGAGTCGACCCGCGACGAGGAGCTCGCGGAGATCGACCGGGATCCGCGCGCCAACCGCTGGCGCTACTGGGGCTGGCAGCAGGGCTTCACGCAGCGCCAGCTCCAGGCGGCGTCGAGCTACTTCGAAGAGCGCGGTCTGCAGGAGGAGTGGGAGCGCATCCTGGTCGCCGAGGCGCAGCGTCGGCCGACCAACGATGCGCTGTTCGGGGCCGTCCAGGACCTGTTCTCGTGGCAGGCGAAGTCGGCGGAGCGACTCGCGCAGTACTGCGAGGACCTGCTCGCGCGCGATCTGTCGCGTTTCCGGTTCGCACCGGGCACCACGCCGAGGCAGTTCCGGCAACAGGTCCGCGATGCGCTGGTCGGCGTCTGGACGGAGGATGCGAAGGTCGCCGAGGCGCGGCTCGCGGCGCTCGGTGACGACCCCGGTGCGGCCGTGCGCCTCGAGCGCGCCGTCGTCTATCGTTCGCTCGGCCGCGTCGACGACGAGATCCGGGAGCTGCGCGAGGCGATCGACGCGGATCCGGAGCTCGCCAATGCGCGCGTCCTGCTCGTCGATCGGCTCGTGGAGCGCGGCGAGCACGCGGCCGCGCTCGAGCAGCTCGACCGGCTGTCGGCGTTCTGGGACTCGCCGGCCGGACGGGCCGCGCGCGCCGAGCTCGACCTGCGCGAGGAGGGCCGGTTCGCCGCCGGTCGCAGCAACCGGCTGCAGCAGCTTCCGCGCCGCATCAGGCGCCGCGTGGACGACGAGCTGTTGCGCTCGATCGACGCCGACGTCCGCAGCGACGGCGGCTTCCACGCGTCGAGCGCGTTCGACTTCCCGGAGACCGTCCCGCCGCCGTTCGCGATCGCGTTGCGGCGGGTCGCGGTCGCGTCGGCGGCGGGCGACGGCAGCGCGCTCGACACGGCGATCGCGGTGGCGTTGCCGCTCGCGCGCGAGAACATCGGCCGGCGTGTCGAGCTCGGCGCGCTGCTGTTCCGCGAGCGCCGGCCCGACGCCGCCGCGCCGCTCCTGCAGGAGGCGCTCGACGCGCTCGCGGCGATCCAGTCGGACCCGGTCCGCGTGCACTTCTGGACCAGCTACGCCGGCCTCGCCAGCGGCGCGGCCGATCCGCTGGCCGAGATCCTCGTCGCGCGCGGTGAGCCGCGGCAGGCCTACGCGCTGTTGATGCGGCACGGCCTCGCTGCCAAGGCGGACGGCCTCGCGCGCAAGTTCGGACTGCTCGCAGACGTGACCGCGGACCTCGCCGCGGCGCGCGACGCGGCGGCCGAGACGCTGCGAGTCGCGCGGCGCGAGCGTGGTGGAGCCGACATCCGCAACGTCGAGCTCGACTACCGCGATGCCGTGATCCGCTACGCGAACCGGCTCGGCCGCGAGAAGGCGTGGCAGGACGTCGAGGCGGTCTACACCGATGCGCTCGAGCTCCTGCCGGACGACGTCGGCATCCGTGCCGTCATCGCGCAGCTCCAGCTCAGGCGTGGCGACGCGGAGGCGGCCATCGCGTCGCACGAGGCGATCATCGATACCAAACGGCGGCTGAAGCGCGCGTCGGCGGGCGACGATGCCATGCCGCCGACCCGCCTGCAGCCCGCGCTGCCGAGCGAGGACGGTGACGCCGACGTGGGGATGTCCGGGTACGGCGGGGTCTACTATCCGGGCGGCTACTCGCCCTTCCACTCGTCCTACTACTCCCCCTTTGGCGCGTACGGTGACGACCTGGAGGTCGGCGGCAACTACTACGCGATCCTGCAGATCCTCCGCGACCGCAACGACCACGAAGCCGTGCTGCAGTGGCTGCAGCGGCTCGTGCGCGAGGACCCGACGGTGTTCCGTGGCATGGCGCGGCAGATCTGCGACCAGCTCCAGAACCAGGACCTCGGCCGGCGCAAGATGCCGATCCTGCGCATGCTGCGCGGGGTCGTGAAGGACAGCGAATGGCTGCTGGTCGAGTACGCGGAGGCCTGCAAGGAGTCCGGCGAGCTCGAGGAGGCCCGGCGGGTGCTGCGCGACATGATCTCGGACTCGCGCAATGCGGACTCGTACTACACGCAGCGCGCGAAGGACCTGCTCGAGCAGATCCAGCAGAAGCTCGGCCTCGTCGTGGACGCCGCGGCGCTGCGGGAGAAGGTCGACGCCGATCCGTCCGACGTGCGCGCGCGCATGGAGCTCGCCGAACGGCTCGTGGAGGAACACGATTGGGCCGGCGTCCTCGAGCACGCGGGGTTCGTCGTCGAGAAGGCCCCCTACCTCGAGCGGGCGAAGCTCCTGGCGGCCCAGGCCGCGGCATCGCTCGGCCGCGACGACGAGGTGACGCGCATCCTGCGGGACATCTACGAGGCGGCACCGGCGGGCGACGAGAAGCGTGGGCGTGGCGTGGCGCTCGCCAACTGGCTCTACGGGGCGGGCGCCGTCGACGAGGCGTTCGCGATCATCGACTCGCTCGAGGTCGCCAGCGGCGGCTCCGACGAGTTCTCGCCGAGCAGCTGGTATCTCGACCGCTACGAGCGCGAGCGGGCCCTCGAGCACCTGCGCCGCGAGCTGCAGAAGCAGAAGGGCTCGCCGTGGTACGCCGAGGAGCTGCGCCCGCGTCTCGCACGCATCGAGCTCGCGACGGGACACGAGGCCGACGCGATCGCCCGCTACCTCGAGGCGGTCCGCGAAGCCGGCTCGCTGGAGGACCGCGAGCTGCGCTGGAAGGAGCTGCTCGGCGTCGTCCGTCGCCACCCCGAGCCCGAGCGACTCGCGGAGCGGCTCGGCGTCGTGCACGGCAAGCGCGAGACGCTCGACGACCTGCTGGTGATGGCCGCCTGCGGCTTCGCCGTCGGCGACGTCGCGGCCGCCGAGCGCGATCTGCTGGCCGCGGTCGACGTCTCCGCGAAGGAGATCCACCTGTTCCCGCTGCTGCTCGGGCTCGCGCGCATGCGTGGCGACTACGACCGCGCGCTCGGTCTGCTCGACCGCATGGAGAAGGTGTTCGGCGGCTCGGCGCAGATGCAGTGGTCCGCGGGGCTCGGTGGGATCAGCGGGCGCGAGCGCCTGAAGGTCGAACGTGCCGTGATCCTCCGTCAGGCCGGGCGCGTCGAGGAGTCCGATGCGCTGATCCGGTCGCTCGCGAAGGACACCGAGCCGCAGTCGCTGCTGACGGTCGCCCAGATCTACTCGATGCTCGAGGACAAGGAGCAGCACCTCGCGTGGTGGCGGCGCTGGCGCGAGCGCAAGGGCACGCGCGAGCTCGACGACTATGTGACGGAAGCACAGCTGCTGCTGGCGCTCGACCGCTACGACGAGGCGCGACCACTGGTCGCCGAGGCCGTCGTGCTGGCGCCGAGCAGCGGCTCGGTCCGCGACCTCCGCCGGCGGTTCGCACGCCACGACGGCACTCTCGCGGAGCTCGCGGCGGAGGTGGCGGCAGAGTTCGCGAAGGACCCGCGCTCCACCGCGTTGCGGGGCGAGCTCGGCGCGCTGTACGGCGAGCTCGGTGACGAGGCGGCACAGCGGCGGCTGCACGAGGCGCGCCTCGACTACCCCGAGGAGCGCGCCGACGCGCTCGACCTCCTGTGGCAGCGGGCGAAGATCTGCGAGGAGTGGGAGACCGCGATCGACCTCGTGGGCCGGCGCCTGGAGCTCGCCGGTGGTCAGGAGAAGCGGCGGCTGTTCGGGGAGCTCGCGAACCTCCAGCTCGCGCGCGGCGATCTCGAGGCGGCGGAGGCGGCGTTCGTGCAGAGCGTGGACCTCGAGACCGCCGACGGCCTGCGCAGCTACGCCGGCTTCCTGACGCGGATCGACTTGCCGGACCGCGCCACCGAGCAGTGGGAGCGCGTCCTCGCCCTGGAGCCGACCGACACCGCCGCGATGGACCGCGTCGCCACCGCCCGGTTCGAGGCCGGGGCCATGCGCGACGCGCTCGACCTGTGGTGGCGCTCGCGCTGGTTGCGGCGCGGCATCGACGCGCTCCCGGACGCCGAGGACCGCGCGCGGCGCTGCAATGCGCTCGGGAAGCTCCCCGACGCCGAGCGGATCGAGCTCTGCGAGCCCGCCGCCGCCGGTGCGGAGCCGCTGGAGCGGGCGGCGCTCTACGCCTACTGCCGCGGTGACCGCGCCCGCGCGCTGGAGCTCGCCGACGGCGCGATCGCGACCGAGGCTGCCAGCGTGCTCGCCCGGCGCATCGTGTACGAGCTCCGGACGGACGTCGACGAGCGTGCCCGCATCGAGATCGTGCGCGAATTGCTGCGCCGTATCGAGCGGGAGACGTTCGGCGACGACGACGGCTGGCGACTGCGCAGCCTGGGCGACAGCCTGCGCGACGAGATCGCGCGGTACGAGATCGCGCTCGGTCGCGAGGACGAGGCCGAGACCATGTGGCGGCGGCCGGTCTTCCGCGAGCTCGAGCTCGAGGACTACTCAGGGAGCTGGCGCGGCGACTGGCGCATGAGCTTCGCGACGCCGAAGTGGGTCGCCTTCGAGCGGCCGGACCGGGCCTACGCGGCGCTGCTCGAGGAGTTCGCGCTGCGCGAGGAAGCGCCGTGGGACGACCTGTTCCGCGTGCTGCGGGAGCGGGGCGACGACGCGCGCATCGAGCAGCTCGCGTGGCGCCGCCTGCTCGATCCGCTGTCGCTGTACGGCGTGACGGCGGGCCCGTACTGGACCTCGGCCGACGAGGATGCCGAGTTCGTCAGCCAGCTCGTCGCATTGCACGACCGCCGTGGGACGCTCGACGCGCTGCGCGCGCGGGCCGACGAGCTCGCCGCCGAGCCGGTCCACGAGACGCTCGCGGAGCGGCTGCGCGAGCAGATCGCCCGGCGTTCCGACGACGAGTCGGCGCTCGCCGAGCTGGCCGAGACGAAGCTCGCCAAGGCGCTGGCCGACGCGGACGGCGATCCGACGCGCTCGTTCCGCACGCAGCACGCGAGCGTCGCCGAGGCGTGGCTCGATGCTGGGCTGCCCGAGCCGGCGCTGCGACACCTCGCCGAGGTCGTCGACCTCGACGATCCGAACCTCCCCGAGCGGCTCCCGCCGCTCGGCGTGTCGGAGGACAACCGCGAGGTCGTGCAGCGCTCGTACGGAAGCGGGGCGGTCTCCGCGCAGAACCCGTTCTCGTTCAGCCTGCAGTCGTATGGCGGCTCGTGGTGGAGCTCGAGCTACTCGAGCCGCTCGTCCGGCGACGAGAGCCGGCGCCTCGCGATCGTCGCACTGTTCCTCGCGGGCCGCGACGACGCCGGGCGCGCGGCGGTCGAGGCCTTCGCGAGCCGCGCCCGGACCAGGCGCGACCGCAGTGCATCGCTCGCCCGGCTCGCCGACACGCTGCGACAATACGAGGTCTGGGCGCCGATGGCCGACGTCGCGCGGCGGATGCTCGCGGATGCCGGCGACGAGGCCGAGGAGCGGCTGCGCGCGCTCGGCCGGCTCGCCCAGGCCTGCGACGAGCTCGACGACGCGGCCGGCCGCGAGGCCGCGCTGCGCGAGCAGGTCGCGATCTTCGAAGCGCGCCTGGCCGAGCGCGGCGACGGCGCGGTGTTCGACCTGCAGGCGCGGCTCGCGAGCCTCGCCGAGCGGCTCGAGGAGTGGGATCGCGCCATCGAGCTCTACACGCTCGCCGCGCAGGCCGACCCGGACCCGGACGCCTTCGCCGAGTCGATCGCGGAGTGCCACCGCCGCGCTGGCCGGCCGGCCGAGGCGGTCGCGCGCTGGCGCGCGGTGGCCGCCCGGGGCCAGCGGCGCCACGAGCTGCACGACGGCCTGTCGCCGACGCAGCGCGCGCGCTTCGGCCTCGCGCTGGTGGCCGCGGAGCGTCCCGAGGAGGGGCGCGCGATGCTCGAGGTGGTCCTCGACGACCTGCCGAAGACCGGCGACCTGCGCGAGGAGGTCGACGCCGCGCTCGCCGGGCTGCGCTGACGCGGCCGTGCGACCGGCGCGCAGTCAGCGTTGCCGGTCGCGCGCGACGATCGCACGGACCTCCGCCATCAGCGTCGGGCCGTGGTACACGAAGCCGTCCTTGATCGTGTACTGCACGCCGCCGGTCGGCACGCTGCGGCCGTCGACATAGTCGTCGCAGCCGGTCGGGTACAGGCACTTGAGGTTCCGTAGCGGGTTGCCGCGAACGACGATCAGGTCCGCGGCGAGCCCGGGCATGACGCGTCCGAACTCGGTCTCCTGGCCGAGCACGCGCGCACCGTTGTAGGTCGCGTGGCGGATCACCTCGAGCGGGTGGAAGCCCGCCTCCTGGTGCAGCTCGAGCTCACGGACGATGCCGAACCCGTACAGCAGGTAGATGTAGCCGGCGTCCTCGCCGGTCGTGATCGTCCCGCCGAGCTCCTCGAACCTCCGCAGCGCCTGCATCCAGATCCGGTAGCTCTCGCGCCACGCGGCTTCGTCCGCCGTCGTCCAGCCGATGAAGTAGCTGCCGTGGCTGGCGAGGTTCGGACGGAAGAACCGCTCCAATGCCGGGTGCAGGTGGTCGGCGAACCACGGCAGGTTCTGCGCCCGTACCAGGTCGCGGCTCGCCTCGTAGACGGCGAGCGTCGGGCTCCACGCGACGCCGAGGTCGACCAGCGTCGCCAGCACCTGGTCGAGCCGCTCGGGTCGCGCTTCGCGCCACAGCCGGCCGGCGTAGCGGAAGCGATCGACCTCGTTGTCGTAGCTGAAGTCCGGCGGGAAGTCCTGCACGCCGTCGAGCGCCGCGTCGGGAACGCCGTACCAGTGCTCGATCGACGTGACGCCGTAGGTCGCGTAGTGCAGCGCATTGGATTCGCCGACGCCGATGTGTGCCGTCGTCCGCAGACCGACCTCGCGGGCGCGGGCGAGCAGCGCCTCGAGCACGTCCGGCCGGTAGCTCTGGTTCGACCACAGCTTGATGCCGTCGGCGCCCCCCTCCTTGATCGCGTCGACGCGTGCGACGGCCTCGGCGGGCGTGTCGGCCGGTCCGAGCTGCTGGTAGAGGAACACGCGCGGCGCCGCGATCTCGCCGCGCGTGCTGCGCTGGCGGATCCGCAGCGACCGCGCGAACGTGCTGCCGACGTCGCGGATCGTGGTGACGCCCGACGCGAGCCACAGGTCGAGCTGGTACTCCATCGGGATCGCGATCTCCGCGACCTGCTCCTGCAGGTGTGCGTGCGTGCAGACGATGCCGGGCAGCACGTAGCAGCCGGTGCCGTCGATGCGCACGGCGGGCGACTCGATCGGCTCGCGCACGATGCGGCCATCGCGCACGAACACGCTCCGCGGGCCGGTCGCGGGCGCGCCGTCGCCGCGGACGACGTGGACGTTCGCGAGCTCGAGCGTCGCGGGTCGCGTGCCGTGGAACGGCGGGGTGTCCTGGGCGGCGACCCGGGGGGAGAGGACGATCAGGACGGCGAGCGTCGCGCGCAGCATGGCGGGACGATAGCCGCGCGTCCGGCCGGCGGGACGGGTAGCCTGACCGGGTCCCACCCGGCACGACAGGTCCCCGTTGGACGACATGCTCGCGCAGCTCGCGGAGGCGATCCGCAGCCACCGGCCCGAGTCGATCGCGGCCTGCCGCGCGCTCGCGGAGCGCGCGCTCGCCGCCGGTGTGCCCGCGGCCCGCATCGTCGACGCCGCGCTGATCCCGGCGATGGCCGACGTCGGCCGGCGGTTCCGCGCCGACGAGATCTTCGTGCCCGAGGTGCTGGTGTCCGCGAAGGCGATGCAGGGGGCGCTCGACGTGCTGGAGCCCGCGCTCGCCGATGCCGGCCGCGAGCCGTTCGCGACCATCGTGCTCGGCACCGTGCAGGGCGACGTCCACGACATCGGCAAGAACCTCGTCGCGATGATGCTGCGCGGGGCCGGGCTGCGGGTGGTCGACCTCGGCGTCAATGTCGCGCCCCAGCGGTTCGTCGCGGCCATCGACGCGCACCGGCCGGAGCTGGTCGGATTGTCCGCACTCCTCACGACGACGATGGACGCGATGCGCGCGACGCTCGACGCGATCGTCGCGGCCGGCCAGCGCGACCGCGTGCGCGTGCTGGTCGGCGGTGCCCCGGTCACCGCGGCGTGGGCGATGTCGATCGGCGCCGACGGTCATGCAGACGACGCGGCCGAGGCCGCGACCGTCGCGTTGCGGTTGCTCGGCCGATGACGTTCAGCGTCACATTGCGCGCGGCTGCGACATCGGGCGTGGCAGGTACATTGGATGCGGTAGGGGGCCCCGGCACCGAGCGTGTGTTCGTAGCCAGCGCGCCGTGCACACTCGTCGACGTGCTCGCCGCGCTCGACCTCACGCTCGAGCTGCCGTGTGGCGGGACGGCACGCTGCACCGGCTGCCGGGTGCGGTTCGCCGCCGGCGCACCGGCCCCGACGCCGCCCGAGCGGGCGCTGCTCGGTGATGCGGCGGTCGCGGCCGGCGAGCGCCTCGGCTGCGCCTGCGTGCTGCACGACACGGCGATCCTCGAGCTGCCGGGCCCCGTATGGCGCGCGGGCGGCAAGGGCTTCGGACCCGACCGGCTCGACGTGCCCGCGACCGCGCGCGGCGTGGGCGAAGCGCTCGCGGTCGACCTCGGCACGACGGCGGTCGCCGCGGCGCGGATCGACCGCGCGACCACGCGCGCGCTGGCGCAGGTCTGCGCGCCGAATCCGCTGCAGCGCTTCGGTGCCGACGTGCTGGCGCGCGTCTCGGCGGCGAGCGGGGGCGCGCTGCGCGCGGAGCTCGACGCGGGTCTCGCGCGGGTCTGTGCGCAGGTCGATCCGGACCGTCGCGCCGACGCCGTCCTCGTCTGCGCCAATCCGGTGACGACCCACCTGCTGGTCGGCGCGGACGTCGCGTCGCTGGTCCGCGCGCCGTTCGAGCCGTCGTTCCGCAGCCCGCAGCCGTTCGAGGTCGACGGTCGCCGCGGCCTCACGCTGCCGCTGATCGGCGGCCACGTCGGCGGCGATGCGGTCGCGGCCGCACTCGCGTGCGGGCTGGACCGCGCCGTGGCACCCGTCGCGCTCGTCGACCTCGGCACCAACTGCGAGGTGCTGCTCGCGCTGCCGGGCGGGCGTCGGCTGGCGGCCTCGGCGGCGGCCGGGCCGGCGTTCGCCGGCGGTGCCGAGCGCGCGGCCACGATCGCTGCGCTGCTCGACGCCGGCGTGATCGACGCGTCGGGCCGGTTGCGCGATGCTCCGGCTACTGCACCCGTGACGGCGCGCGACGTGCGCGCGCTGCAGCTCGCGAAGGGGGCGATCGCCGCGGCGTTGGACGTGCTGCTGCACCGCGCCGGGATCGCGGCCGCCGACGTCGCCGCGCTGCACCTCTGCGGCGTGTTCGGCGCGCGGCTGCCCGTGCCGTTCGTCGCCCGCCTGGGGATGTGCGGCGACGTGCCTCCCGAGCGCGTGACCGTGTGGCGCGATGCCGCGGCGATCGGGGTGCGGGCTCTCGCCTGCGAGCGCTCGCCGCTCGAGCGTGCAGTGACGTTCGCCGCCCGCGTGGAGCACGTCGACCTCGCGCTCGATCACGACTACCGGCAGCGCTTCGTCGAGCGGCTGCAGTTCCCGTCCCGCCCCCCTGCAGCGAGTCCATGGACACCGAACCCGCCGTCCCGCGCGCGATGAGCAGCCGCGAGCGCATGGCCGTCGCGATGGCGTGCGGCCGTGCCGACCGCGTGCCGGTCATGTGCCAGCTGTCGCTCGGCCACGTGTTCCTGCATTCCGGCGGCGATCCGGTCGAGATCTGGCACGACGGCGAGGTCCTCGCAGACGCGCTGTGCACGATGCAGCGCCGCTACGGCTTCGACGGCATCCTGGTCAACCTACCCGGGCGCGACCCTGACTGGCGGGCGCGCGTCGCACGGTTCGAGTCCGCCGACAGTGGCTGGCGCGTGCATTGGCGCGGGGGGCGCGTGACCGACCAGCCGCGCGACGACAATCCGCACGTGACGGCCGCGGACGGCAAACCGCTGACCGTCCCGCTCGAGCGGGTCGACCCGGAGAGTCTGTTCTACGTCGAGCCCCACGACCTGGAGGGGCTCCGCACGATTCCGCCCGACGGCTTCCCGCCGTGGCAGTGCGATACGCTGCGCGCGGTCCGCGCGCGCGCCGGCGAGCACGTCTCCGTGCACGCCGAGGTGTTCTCGCCGTTCACGCAGCTGCTCGAGCTGGTCGGCTACCAGGATGCGCTGCTCGCGCTGATCGTCGATCCCGGCCGGGCGCTCGCCTGCCTCGCGCGCCTCGCCGAGGGGGCCGTGCATCTCGGCCGAAGGTATGCCGATGCCGGCTGTGACGCGCTCCTGGTGTCGTCGGCGTTCGTCGGCGCCGGGTTCATCTCGCGTGCCCACTACGAGCGCTTCGAGCTGCCGTTCGTGCGCCGTGTCGTCACGGGCGTGAAGGAGCTCCATCCCGCGTTACCGATCTACGTGCACACCTGCGGCGCGATCGGCGATCGCCTGGATCTGCTCGAGGCGACCGGCGTCGACGGCATCGACACGTTCGATCCGCCGCCGCTCGGCACGATCGAGCTGGCGGACGCCCTCGCGGCGCTCGGCGGGCGCGTGTTCGTCAAGGGCAACCTCGATCCGGTGCACACGCTGCTGCGCGGCGACGTCGCCGCCGTGCGCACGGCGGTCCGCGAGCGACTCGAGCTGGCCGGCCGGCGCGGCGGCTACGTGCTGTCGAGCGCGTGCTCGGTGCCACCGCGCACACCGCCGGCCAACCTGCTCGTGCTGCGCGAGGAGGTGGAGCGCTTCGATGCGTGACGACCTGCGTCATGCGCTCGCCGGCGGCGCGGTGCTGCTCGCGGACGGCGGCATCGGCACCGAGCTGATGCGGCGCGGCTTCCGGCTCGGCGAGTGCCCGGAGCTGTGGAACCGCGAGCGTCCGGCCGACGTGCGCGCCGTGCACGATGCGTACGCGGCGGCCGGTGCGCAGCTGCTCACGACCGACAGCTTCGGCGGTCATCCCATGCGCCTCGCCTTGCACGGGCTCGACGCCGCCTGCGAGGAGCTGAATCGCCGCGCGGCCGAGCTCGCGCGCGGCGCCGCGGGCGACGAGCGCTGGGTGATCGGCAGCCTCGGACCGTGTGGTCGCGTGCTCGCCCCGCTCGGCGACGCCGACCCGGATGCGGTGCGCGCCGGCTTCGAGCGCCAGGCGCGCGCGTTGCTCGCCGGCGGTGCCGACCTGCTGCTGCTCGAGACGGTCACGGCGCTCGACGAGCTCGCCGCGGCGGTCGCGGCGCTGCGCGCCGCGGGCGGTTCGTTCGTCGGCGCGAGCTTCGCGTTCGACCTCACGCGGCGCGGCGAGATCCGCACGATGATGGGCGTCGACGTCGCGACCGCGGTGCGCGCAGCGGTCGCCGCCGGCGTCGACCTCGTCGGTGCGAACTGCGGTCGCCGGCTCGGCCCCGCGGAGCTCGCGCCGGTCGTGCGGCAGCTCGCCGACGAGAGCGGCCTGCCGGTGCTCGTCGAGCCGAACGCCGGCACCCCCGAGCCGACCTCGGGCCTCCACCCGCTCGGGCCTTCGGTGTTCGCCGCGCACGCGCTGGAACTCGTCGCCGCCGGCGCGCGGATCGTCGGCGGCTGCTGCGGCACGACGCCGGAGCACGTCGCGGCGCTGCGCGCGGCGCTGGGCGGCGGTCGCGATTCGCGCGACGCGCCCAGGGCGTCCGACCGCTGAACCGATCGGCCGTCAGCATCCCGAGTTGCGTCGCCGGGAGTGGCGGTCCGCGGCGGTCTGCGGCTAGCTTGTGTGTGCCTCCCCACCCATGAAGATCGCGCTGCTGACGCATGCGTTCCCACCGGAGACGGGACTCGGGGACGACGCCGGGACGCGTACGTGGCTCCGCGCCCGTGCGCTCGCCGAGCGCGGTCACGACGTCCACGTGTTCGCGGGCAGCGCCGAGCCGCGCGCGCTGACGTTGCGCGACGACCGGATCACGGTGACCCGGCACCACCGCGACGACGCGCTGCGCCGGCGGCTCGCGGCGACCGACGGTCTCGGCGCGTTCGCGGCTGCGGTGCGCGACGGCCGCGACGTCGCCGGCGGCTTGCGCGCTGTCCTCGCGGCGGGGGCCGCGTTCGACGTCGTCGAGTGCGGATCGTCCGACGCGGTCGCCGGGCTGCTCGCCGCGGCACAGGGTCTGCCGGTCGTCGTCCGGGTCGAGGACGACCGCGAACTCTGCACGCCGGCGGGCCTGGCGACGGCCGGCGGCTGGCTGGCGCGGGCTGCACTGGCGCGGCTGCTACGCGAGGCGCGTGGCGCGATCGTCGCGTCGGACTGGTTCGCGCGCGAGCTCGGTTCGCGGCGGCCGCAGCCCGCAGGGCCGATCTTCGTCGTGCCGCCGATCGCCGATCCGCATTGGCGCGAGTCGGTCGACGCGCATGGATCCGGACGGCGCATCGCCGTGTTGCTGCGCGCGTGCGACGGCGGCGAGCTCGCGGCGCTGGGTCGGATCCTCGTTCGTGCGTTCAGCGCCGAGCCGGAGCTGCGCGCGACGGTCGTGCCGCTCCGCGACGGCTCCGGTGCAGTCGCCGAGCTGTTCGGCGGGCAGCTCGCGGGCCGACTCGACCCCGCCCCGCGGGCGGGCGGTCGCGGGTTGGCGCGCGCGATCCGCGGTGCCGTCGCGGCGGTCGTCTGGGGCGGGCGGCCGACCGCCGAGCTCGACGAGCTGCTGGTGCCGATGGCCATTGGCGTGCCGCTGCTCGCCAGTGAGTCTGCCGGCGCGGCGGAGATGGTCCGGCCGGGCATCGATGGTGCATTGTGCAACGATGCCGATGTCGCAGCCGCCGAGCTCGTGCGTCTGCTGCGGCGTCCGGAGGTCGGCAGCCGACTCGCGCGCGAGGCGCGTGCGCGCGTCGACGCACGGCACGCCGCGGCTGCGGTCGCCGAGCGGGAGGAGACGGCATTGCGGATCGCGGCGGGGCGCGTGCCCGCGCCGTCGCTGCCCGCGGTCGAACAGCCGTCGGTCCTGCTCGGCCCCGACAACTGGTTCGAGGCGTGGTGGCTGCGCGACACCGCGCCGGTGGCGACGACGTTCGCACTCGGCGATGACGGCCGTCCGACGCTCCTCGGGCTCCGCTCCGACGACCTGCGCTACGTCGAGAGCGTGCTGGTGCGGGCATTCTGCGATGGCCCCCGCGATTGGAGCTCGCCGGACTGGCACGCCCTGCAGCGGCTGCGCGCCATGGTGCTCGCACTCCTCGCCGAGCTGCACGAGCGCGGCGGCGGCGAGACCGCCGGGACGCCGCTCGGCATGCCGACGATCGACGACCCGCTGTTCCGCGGCCCGCGTGCGGAGATCGTGCTCGCCGAGCTGTGGCGTCGCGGCGACGACGCGGCGACCGCCGCGTGGCTGGAGCGCGAGACCCGGCGGCGCGGGTTCCTCGGCCGGGCGCGCGAGGAGCTCGTGCTGCGCATGCTGGCGGTCGAATGCGCGAGGCGGTCGCGCGGCGTGCACAGCTACGACGTCGTGCGGCGCATCTACCGCGACCGCAGGTGGCACGATGCCGTGCTCGCCGCCGACCGGACGTTCCTCGATGCGCACCCGCACACGCCGCTGCGGGGGGCGATCGCGGAGCTCGGACTGCACGCGCCGCTGTCCCGCGACGGCTTCCCGAAGCGCCGCTACCGGCAGCGCGCGCCGTCGGCCGACGACGTGCGGATGACGGTGCTGATCCCGTCGTACCGTCACGAACGGTTCGTGGCGGACGCCGTCAAGAGCTGCCTGTCGCAGACGCTCGCGCAGGTGCGCGTCCTCGTCAACGACGATCGCAGCCCGGACGGCACGGTCGACGCGGCCCGCGCGATCCGCGATCCGCGGCTCGAGGTGCGCGTCAACGAGACGAACCTCGGGCTCGGCTCGAGCGTGCTCGCGGCGCTCGCGACGATCGACACGCCGTACGTCGCGCTGCTGAACTCCGACGATCTGTTCCACCCCGAACGGCTGGAGCGCACGCTCGCGGTGCTCGACGGCGATCCCGAGGCCGGTCTCGTCGCCACCGGCTTCGACTTGATCGACGCGCAGGGCGCGGTGCTCACCAGCGACAATGCCTGTCTGGTCGAGGACGGACCACAGGCCTTCCACTGGCTCCGTTGGTTCGCCGGCATCACGGCCGGATTCGAGCGCGATTCGGACTGGACCTCGTTCGGCACGCTGCTGCGACACAACGTGCTCGCGACCAGCTCGAACATGGTGTTCCGCACCGACTACCTGCGACAGCACATGCCGGCTGCGCGGTCGCTGAAGTACTGCGTCGACTGGCAGCTGTTCCTGGTCGCCGCGGTCGAGGACCGGCTGCGCTACGTGCCGGACTCCCTGCTGGGATACCGCTTCCATGACTCGAACACCGTGTGGTTCCGCGAGGGTGGGCGCGGCGACTACGTGCTCGAGGTCAACCGCGTCGTCGATACCGTGCTCAGGCATTGGCTGCAGCGACAGGCTCGGGAGCACGGGCCGACGGCAGCTGCCACGGCACTGAGCGAGCTGCTGCGCCGCGACGTGCTGCACCACGGCGAGACCGACGGCGCTGTTCTCTACGCGACCGCGCTCGCCAGCGCGCTCGGCACCGGTGGCGCTCCGGTCCTCGACCCGGCGGCCGCCCCGGTCGACGCGCTGGCTGCCGAGGCCTTGCGGCGCAAGTCCTTCGATCGGATCGCGGAGCGGGTCGCCGTCGACCCATGGCGCCTGCCGTGGCTCGCGGAGCAGGGTGCGCGGTTGCCGCTGGCGCGCGATGTCGCCCACCGGCTCGGGGAGCGTTCTCGCGACCTCGAGCAGGAGCTCGAACGCGTCGCGGAGGACCGTGCACGGCTGCGCGAGCGTGCGGACGATGCCGTCGCCGCGCGGCGCGCACAGGGCGCGGAGCTCCAGCAGGCCCAGAGCGCACTGCAGGAGGAGCGCCGTCGCGGCGACGCCGACCGCGCGCACGCGGAGCGCGTGCAGCGCGAGCTCGCGGATCGCCTCGACGCCAGGGATGCCGATTTCGGACGAGCGCGTGCCGAGGCGGACGAGGCGCGCGGCCAGCTCGCGGCGCGGACGGCGGAGCTCGCCGCGCTCACCCGGCAGGAGGAGCAGGCGCGGCGCGACATCGGTCGCTTGGAGGCGGAGCTCGGTACGCTCCGCGGCGAGCACGAGCGAGAGTCGGCCGCGCGCGCCGACCTCGCTGCGCAGCTCGACCGGCTCGTCGCCGAGCATCGCGAGCTGCAGGTGCGCCGTGCCGCGCTCGAGGAGCGCGTCGTCGCCCTGGACGCGGAGCGGATGCTCGCCGAGCGGCGCGAGAGCGATGCGCGTCGCGTCGCCGGTCACGTCGCGGCGCGGTTGCGCGCGCGCATCGAAGCGGAGCGGCGTGAGAACGTCTGGCTGCGCAATTCCCCGGCCTGGCGACTCGGCCATTCGTGGCTCGACTGGTCGCCGGTCCTGCGGATCTTCAAGACGCTCGACGACGTGCTCGCGCGGCTCGCCGTCCGCGTGCGCCGGAGCCTCGCGCACGCCGGTCGCCTGACGAGCCCGGCTGGCCGCGCGCGGCAGCGGATCGTCGTCGCGGCGGCCTCCTCGGTGTCGCAGCCGGGCGCGCCGGTCGCTCTCGAGGCCGCGACGCTCGCGGCCGCCGGATTCGACGTGCGGTTCGTCGCGTGGGGTGCGTTCGACCGGGCGGTGCTCGGCGACGCCGAGCGCAACGTCCTGCGCCGCGGCAGTGTGTTGACCGAGCGCGCGTCATTGGCGCGCGCCGACGAGCGCTATTTCGCGCGGCGGGTGCCGACGGCGGTGCGCGACCTCCGCGAGGCGGTCGGTGCCGGGCATCCGTTCCTCGGCCGTTGCTTCCGCTTCGCCCGGCAGGCGAAGACCTGGGGTGCCGGGCTGTGCATCGCGCACGGCCTCGATGCGTCGGCGTTGCAGGTGTGGGCCGCGCGGCGATTGGCGGGGGTCGAGTTCGCGCTGGTGCTGTCCGGACACTCCGCTGCCGACCGATCGCTCGATGCCGCGGTGGCCGAGCGGATCCTCGCCGACGCGGCGATCGTCGCGACGGACAGCGACGCGGTGCTCGAACCGCTGCGTCGCGCGCTCGCGGGCTCCGACCCGGCCGAGCTGGTCCGCCGCCCGCCGCTGCACGACCGACTGGACGTGCCGCGGGCCAACGGCCGCGGCCGTCTCGACGCGCCGCGCCTGCTCGTCGTGTGGCCGACCTGGGCCCGCAGCGACGGGCGCACGCTGGTGGCCGCTGTCGCACAGCTCGTCGCCCAGCGGCTCGACGTGCAGGTCGACGTGGTCGGCGCGCCGCGCGACTCGGATCGCGAGCTGGAGAACTGGGCCACGTTCCGCGACGCGGTCGAGCAGCATGGCCTCGGCGGTCGCTTCGTGGAGCACGGCGAACGCTCCTGGCTGACCGACCGCGAGCTCCTCGCGCGCGCCGATCTCGTCGTCTGGAGCGGCGTGCACCACAGTGGCGCCGGCGTGCCGACCGGCGTGGTGCTCGCCGCGGCCGCCGGGCGTCCGCTCGTCGCGACGGCGATCCCACCGGTCGTTGAGGTGCTCGAGGGTCTGGCCGCGGTGTCGCTCGTACCGCCCGGCAACGTCGCCGCGCTCGCATCGGCGATCGCGCGTCTGGCTGGCGATGGCGAGCTGCGCGGACGCCGTGCGGACGCCGCGCTCGCCTGGTTCGGCGAGCACCTCGAGCCCGCGGCCGGCAGCCGGGGCTTCCACGCGGCGATCCGCGCCGTGCTCGGCGGGCCGGGGTAAGGTGCCCTGTCGAACGGATTCCCGGACGATCCTGCACCGATCCGGCAGTCCGGTACCTTCTTCGAGGTGACGACGCTGAACACCGACCTCTCGAGCTCCGTGGACCACCGCATCGTGTTGCGCGGCGCCACGTGGGCCGACTACGAGCGGCTCCTGGAGATCCGCGGCGAGTGGGCAGGTCTGCGGATCACGTATCTGGAAGGGACGTTGGAGCTGATGAGCCCGTCGCTCGATCACGAGGTTCTGAAGACGCTGATCGGGCGGCTGGTCGAGGCCTGGGCGGACGAGACGGACGTCGAGCTGAACGGCTGTGGCTCGTGGACGATCCGCAGCCGCCCGAAGGCGCGCGGCGTCGAACCCGACGAGTGCTACGTGCTCGGCGCGGAGCCGCCCGAGCGCCCCGACTTCGCGATCGAGGTGCAATGGAGCCGTGGCGGCATCGACAAGCTGGAGGTCCACCGCGGCCTCGGCGTCCCCGAGGTCTGGATCTGGATCGACGGCCGGATCCACGTGCACGCCCTGCGCGGCGAGCACTACGTCGAGATCCCGCACAGCGAATTGCTGCCGACCCTCGACCTCGCGAAGCTCGCGACCTTCCTCACCGACACGAACCAGAGCCGCGCCGTCCGCGCCTGGCGCGAGTCGCTGCGGCGGGAGTGAGGGAGGCGCGGAGCGACGGAACCGGGTTGGAATTCTCGCCGCCGGTCCGGGAACCTGTGCCGCCATGGAGACCCTCTCGCTCCGCTGCAGCAACTGCGGTGCGCCGCTGCAGGCGGACGCATCGGCGCGCCAGCTCTCCTGCGGGCACTGCGGGGTGCGGCTGCGCGTCGTCGGGCAGGGCGGCGAGTGGTTCACCGAGGTGCTCGAGGAGCTGCGGGCCGACCAGCGTGCGCTGCGGTCGCAGGTCGATGCGATCCGGATCCAGCGGGAGATCGCGCAGCTCGATCGGCAGTGGGAGAGCGTCGCGCGGCGCCGCGGCTGGGGGTCGCGGCGGGGCGGCGCGCCGATGTCGCCGGTGCGCGTGCGGAAGGGCCTGCAGCTCGCGATCGCGCTGATCGTGGCGCTCGGCGTCGTCGCGTTCTGGCTGATCGGGCGCCGTGCCGGCGCTCATGGCGTCGACGAGCAGGCTCGGTGGGGCGTGCTCTCCGCCGTCGTGCTGGTCGCCATCGCGATCGCCTTCACGCTGCGCGCGACCGGGAGCTACCAGAAGGCGTACGAGCTCTGCCAGCAGCGCCGGCGGCACCTGCTGCAGCTGCTGGAGCGCGTGCGAGGCGACTGACGCGAGGCGACCGACGCGAGGAGACCGTCCCGAGGCGACCCACGCGAGGCCGGCCGTGCCGCGCCGGTCAACGCGCGTCCCACAGGTCGAGCACGCGTGGCCGGTCGCCCTCGCCGTCCAGGTAGTCGGTGCGCGTCAGCCGGCCGACGATACCGAGGCCGCGGACCAGCACCTTGCCGGAGTCGGGGTACTCGCAGACCTCGTCGGGCTCGAACGGGCCGATCGCGAGGTAGATGAGCTCGTCGTCGAACGGATTGGCGAGCTGGTGGGCGATGCCGGTGCCCGCCGGGCACGCGATGCAGTCACCAGCGCGGATCTCCCGCAGCGGCTGGTCGCCGTAGCGGAACACGCCGCGGCCCTCGAGCACGAAGAACACCTCGTCCTCGCGGCGGTGGCTGTGGAACGGCACTGCCGAGCTGTGCGGTGCGAGCCGGATGCGGTTGACGCCGAGCCGCCCGCCGCGCGGTTGCATCGACGGCGTCAGGATCTGGTAGGCGGCGCCCCAGCTCGGGCCGACGCGGCGCTCGCGGAGCTCGGCCTCGTCGACGTTGACGATCTGCGGAGGGAGGTCATCGGTCATGGGGCAGACCGTAGACGAGCGACCCTGCGGACCCCAGCACCCGGCCCGAGCGCCCCACGTCGCCGGCGCGCACCGGTGGTGTCGTTCGGAGCACCGTGTTCCGTGAGCTGCGAAGGGGCCGCCCGCTCACTCCTCGTGCGTCCGGAAGTCGCCGGCGACCTTGCGGAACACGGTGAACACGACGATCGCGAGCGCCATGTGGCCGGCGAGCACGTACCAGACGTGCTCGGGATGCCCGCCCTTGCCGAAGCTGCCGTACAGGCTCGTGTAGAGCACGCCGCTGAACGCCCCGACGGCGACGGCGAGGAAGTTCGTGCCCATGTACAGGCCGGCCTTCTCCTTGGGCGCGAGCCAGGTGATGTACTCCTGGATGCGCGGTGAGGAGATCATCTCGCCGATCGCGAACAACGCGATGCCCGGGAACACCAGCCACGCGCTGTCGGCCTTCGCCATGCCGATCACGACGAAGCCGGCCGAACAGACCGCGAGCCCGAACAGGAACGAGGGCATCGGCCTGAAGCGCTCGAACACGTAGCTGACCGGGATCTGCAGCAGCATGATGATCCAGCCGGTGTGCGAGATCGTCTCGCCGAGCACGCGGCGCACGCCGTCGGTCTCCTCGGAGAAGAAGTTCGCGACGCCGGTGCCGAACACCGACCGGATCGACCCGTACAGCGCCGCCGTGTCCAGGTTCGAGTCGACGTAGAGCGCACACAGGTTGAAGAACGCCCAGAACGGCACCCAGAAGAACGCGCCGAGCAGCGCGAGGAAGATCGTGAACTTCGCGTCCTTGAGCACCGTGCCGATCTCCGCGAGCTTCTTGCCGAGGCTCTCGCCCTCGGGCTTGCGCGGCGGCTCCTCGTAGAACAGCAGCGTGATGATCAGCATCACGACGATCGCGGCTGCCGCGGCGTAGAACGCGTAGTTCCAGTCGATGGCGCGCAGCTTGCCCATCACGATCGGGCCGAACGAGCCGCCGATGTTCACCATCGCGTAGAAGATGCCGAAGCCGAGCGACGTGTTCGTCTTGTCGGTGACGGCGCGGACGGTGCCCGAGACGAGCGGTTTGAAGATGCCGGCGGCGAGCCCGATCGTCAGCATCGTCAATGCGATGCCGGAGAACGACTTCGTCAGGATCAGCAGCGAGATCGACGGCAGGTAGGCGAGATACGAGACGATCAGCACCCTCTTGAAGCCGTAGCGGTCCGCGAACGTGCCCGACACGACCGGGATGCAGTACGACAGCAGCAGGAACAGCGTCTGCACGAAGCCGAGCTGGTCCTTCGAGTAGCCGAGCTTCGTCAGGTAGATGCCGAAGCTGAAGTAGATGCCGTAGTACGCGAACCGCTCGAGCACCTCGACGAGGTTGGCGACCCAGAAGACCTTCGGGAACGGAGTGCGATTGCTCACGGGTGACCTCGGCGTCCGCGGTTGGTTGGACCGCCGTTATCGGCGTGCGTCGGGGGCGGGTCCAACGTTTCCCGGGCAGGCCACTGGGTCGATGCTCCGATGGGGCCGGCGCCGCCCGGGGAACTGGTTACCCTCGCGTCGCTGGGGCTATCACCGGCGCCTCTCCTGAACGCGCGGAAGTCCCTCGTCAACGGGAGCCTACATGTCCGCTCGGACCATCACCATTCCAGCACTCGCGAGCGTGCTCGCGCTCGCGACGGCGCTCGCGGCGCAGTCGCCGCCCCTGCCCCCACCGATCCTGCTCGGCGACCTCAACGGCGCGAACAGCGCGAATGCCAGCTCGTCGCCCGGCGGCTTCGCCACGCTCGGCGGTGTCGCCTGGTTCGCTGCCACCGATGGCAGCGCCGGCCGCGAGCTGTTCCGGTCGCTCGGCAGCCCGCAGACGACGATGCTGGCCGCGGACATCGCGCCGGGCGCCGCGGGCTCCGATCCGGAGTTCCTGACCGCCGTGGGTGATCGCCTGTACTTCTTCGCCGACGACGGCACCCATGGCCGCGAGCCGTGGGTGACCGACGGCACGGCGGCCGGCACGCGGCAGGTCGCCGAGCTCGGGCCCGGCGCGGACGGCGTCGTCGTGCGTGGTGCGTTCGCCGTCGGCAGCCGGCTGGTGTTCTTCTGCAATGCGGCCGGCGACGGCTTCGAGCCATGGGTGACGGACGGCACGGCGGCCGGGACGCTCCAGCTCGCGGACATCGCGCCGGGCGCCGGCTACGCGGTCGACGCGTCGCTGCTGAGTGTCGCGATCGTGCACGACGACGGCGGGGGCCGGCCGGTCCTCGACTTCCTGGCGACGAACGGCAGCGACTCGGTGTGGTGGCGGACCGACGGCACGGTCGCCGGCACCGCACAGGTCGCGGTGCTCTACGCCGGACTGCCGACGACGGTGTTCAGTCGGTCGGCAGTGACCGCGAGCGGCCGCGTCGTGTTCGCCGCCCTCCGCTTCGGCGGGATCGAGAGCGACATCTGGTCGAGCGATGGCACGGCCGCCGGCACCGCCGTGATCGCCACGTCGATCTCGGTGGCGACCGCGTTGCTGGGGGCGATCGCGTTCGGCGGCGAAGCCTACTTCGCCGGCTCGGACGGTGCATCGCTGCTCGCCACCGACGGGACGGCTGCCGGCAGCCGCTCCGTCGCGATCCCCGCCTCGCCCGGCATCCCGCGGCTCGCGTTCCTCGGTGAGGCGCGCGATGCACTGTGGGTGCTCCGTGGCCGTGGTGACGGCACGTCCGACCTGCTGCGCGTCGACGCTGCGGCAGCCTCGGCGGTCGTCACCGGCGCGTTGCCGTTCGACACGATGGTCGGAAACGGGGTCGTGTCACGACGAGTCCGCCTCGGCGACCGGCTGTTCCTGCCGCGCGCCGACCGACTGTGGTCGATCGACGTCGCCCGGCTCGCCGCGACCGACCTGGGTCCGTACCGTACGGCCGATCGGCTGCAGACCGTGGTGGTGTCCGGGCGGGTCCTGTTCCCGTCGTTCGAGTTCGCGACCGGTGGGGAGCCGTGGATCACCGATGGCTCGGCGGCGGGCACGGTGCTGCTGCGCGACCTGAACACGGCGCCGCCAGGGCCCTCTTCCAACGCGTCCTCCGACGCCCACGCCTTCACGCGCTACAAGGACCGCGTGCTGTTCGCGGCCGAAGACGCATACGGGCCCGCGCTGTGGCAGACCGACGGCACGCCGGCGAACACGCGCAAGATCGCCGGCGGCGTCGACGTCGCGGACCGGCTCGTCCCGTTCGGCGATCGGCTCGCGTTCCGCGGGCGGACCGCAGACAGCGGCGACGAGCTCTACGTCACCGACGGGACCGCGGCGGGGACGGCGCTCGTCGCGGAGTTCGCACCGGGCCCGGCGCACGGCTTGTGGGCCGACCCGATCGTGCTCGGCGACCGCCTGATCCTGCACGCGGCCGATGCCCAGGTCCCGACCGCGTTGTTCGCATGGGATGGACGGACCGCGCAGCGGCTGATCGGCACGGGGCTCACCCGCGTGGTCGGGCGCCTGGAGCGTCTCGGCGACCGGGTCGTCGCGCTGACCGCGCGCTCCAGTTCGAGCACGATCCTCGGCGAGATCTGGAGCACCGACGGCACGGTCCAGGGCACCACGCTCGCCGCCAGCGTGCCCCTCGCCTTCCTGCTCGATTTCGCTCCGGTCGTCTTCGCCGATCGCCTGTGGTTCGCCGGCGTCGACCCCGTCGAAGGCACCGAGCTGTTCGCCACGGACGGCACCGCGGCGGGGACCACTCGCGTCGGGACCATGGTCCCCGGTCCCGATCGCACCAATGTGTATGCGATGACCCGGGTCCGCGACCGCCTGTTCGTCGGGACGTCCGCCGGGCTGTTCGTGGTTCGCGACATCGCGGTCGGGCCCGAGCCGGTGCCACTGTCGGGGACCGTCTTCCCCGCCAGCTCGGGGGGCGGCTACCGCGCCTTGGGTGATCGGCTGCTCGCGGTCGCGGGCGACCCTGGCGGGCGGTTCCTGCTGGCCACCGACGGTACCGCGGCGGGCACCACCGAGATCCGCTTCCCCGCGCGCAATCGCCCGACGGAGAAGCTCGTCGCTGCCGGCGATCGGCAGATGCTGGTGGCGGTGGTCGACGACGCGACCACGCGCGAGGAGCTGTGGGTGACGGACGGCACGCAGGTCGGCACGGTCCGCTACGGCACCGATCGCCTCGGGACGAACGCCACGCGGGTGGCGGCGGCCCACGGTGGCCTGCTCTACGTGCCGATCCAGCGCCTCGGGATCGGCGAGGAGCCGCACGTGATCGACGTCGGCGCGATGAGCGAGGCAGCCGGTGTGGGCTGTGGCGGCGCCGGCAGGGCCGCGTCGCTCGAGGCCGTGAGCGTCCCGGCGCTCGGCGCGCGCTGCGAGCTGAGCGGCCGATCGAGCGTCGGCCAGGCTGCGGTGATCCTGCTCAGCGTCGCGCCGCTGCTGCCGGTCGCATTCCCGGCTGCTGGCGCCTGCACGTTCGAGGTCGACATCGCCACCTTCGTCGATCTGCCGCCGCTGCCGATCCGGGCCGAGCGGTTCGCGGTGGGGCTCGACATCCCCGCCGACCCGCTGCTCACCGGCCTCGAGCTCGCGGTCCAGGCGGCCGTCGGCCCGACCGACGCGGCGCTCGGCGCGGACCTGACGAACGGCGTCCTGCTGACGCTCGGCCGCTGAGCCCGGCCCGGCCGAGGTTCGCGGCACAGCGGCCTGCCGGGCCCGCGGTCAGCGGATGACGTCGACCGCGAGCCCGGTGAGGCGCTGGCCGATGCCCGGATTGGTCGCATCGACGATCAGCGACTGGAAGTAGAGCGGCAGGCCGCGCAACCCGGCGGCGTTCGGGATCGGCACGGCGGTCGTCGCCTGCCCGAGCGGGGCCGGCACGCTGGTCTGGCCGACGAGGATCAGGCCGCCCGGCTCGACCAGCACGGTGCCGAACTGGATGGGGATCGGTCGCGGCGCCGGCAGGAAGTTCAGCAGCAGCCACGCGATTGCCGCGGTGGGCGCGTAGCGGGGAGCGGCGTGGAAGTCGATCGGCAGCGCATTGCCGAGCAGCGCCTCGTGCGGGCTGGTGAGCTGGCGGTGGCGATTGACGTACAACCGGCGCCCGTAGCCGGAGCAGATCATCAGGTCCGGATCGCCGTCGAGGTCGACGTCGGCGAACGTCAGATCGTAGATGGGCGCGACCTCGTCCTGCGGGCGGCGCGCCAGGGTCTCGTCGACGAGGATCCCGCCGCGGTTGACGTACACGATCAGCGGCGTGCCCGGGAAGATCCGCTGGCCATTGCCGACCAGGTCCGCGTCGCCGTCGTCATCGATGTCCGCGGCCTCGAGATTCCGCAGCACGGACCGCGTCGGGTTGAACACCCCGGGACGCACCGCGAAATGGCCTGCGCCGTCGTTCGCGAGTGCGAGTCCCTGGATACCGTCGAGACACAGCACGAGGTCCGGATCACCATCGGTGTCGAAGTCGATGACCTGGCCGGACTCGATCGCTGCGGGGATGCTCGGGATGCGGGTCGCCGTCTCGTCGATGAAATGGCCGGTTCCGTCGTTGATCAATGTGAGGATCCACACCCGGAGCTGCCAGCGGCTGTGCGCGACGATGTCGAGATCACCATCGGCGTCCAGGTCGAACAGGTGCACGTCGGCGATCGGGAACGAGATCGGGGGGACGCGCGACGCCAGCTCGTCGGTGAAGGTGCCGGTGCCGTCGTTGACGAGGAGCGCGCTCGGAGTCGAGCCATCGTCCTTCCAGACGAAGGCGTCGAGGTCGCCGTCCCCGTCGAGGTCGCCGGCCTCGAGATCCGAGCCGGTGCCCACGACGGCAGCCGGCAGATTGGTCGCGGTCAGATCCGAGAACCGCCCGGTGCCGTCGTTGCTCCACAGCCCGGCCGGGGCCCGCAGGAGGTCGAGATCGCCGTCGCCATCGGTGTCGACCAGCGCGACGTCGAATGCGGCGCCGTTCGTCGCCGGTGCGAGTGCCGCGGTCGCCTCGACGAAGTTCCCGGCGCCGTCGTTGAGATGGATCTCCAACGCCGGGGCGAGGGCGAGCACCAGGTCCGGGTCGCCGTCCGCGTCGAGGTCGCCGAACGCGCTCTCGGACTCTCCGGTGCGCTTCCAGGCGACACGCGGTCTGGAAGCGTCGCGGAGGACCCCCGGTGCGTCTCCGAGCAGCAGCTTGCCGCTGCTCCCGTCGCGGTTGGCGGAGTACAGGTCGGGAGTGCCGTCGCCGTCGAGGTCGCCGACGGCCACGGAGAACGGCGTGAACGCGACCGGCGCGATCGCGGTGGCACTGATGTCGGCGAAGCTCGCGCTACCCTGGTTCGCCAGGAGCGTCCACGGTGCTGGCGCATTGCCGGTCCGCAGCAGCAGGTCGAGGTCCCCGTCCGCCTCGAAGTCGGCGATGTCGATCGCCTGCGCGACACCGGGCAGCGCGGGGAGCGCCGGTCCTGGCGCGAACGTCCCGGCGCCGTCGTTGAGCAGGACCGCGAGCTGCGCGGCCGTCGTCCCGGCGACCACTGCGTCGAGGTCGCCGTCGGCGTCGAGGTCCGCGACCGCAACGCGGCGTGCGGGGACCGCGGGCAGGGTCGTCGCGGTGACGTCCGTGAACGAGCCGCCGCCGTCGTTCCGTAGCTGGAGCAGGCCGCCGCCCTGGACGACGAGCAGGTCGTCGGCCCCATCGCGGTCGAAGTCCCCCGCACTGCCCCAGACCCCGGCCTGGACCGGCAGTGCGGTGGGAGCGACGTCCGTGAATCGCAGGCCCCCGTCGTTCCTGAGCAGCAGGTGCACGACCCCGGTCGCCGCATAGATGTCGAGGTCGCCGTCCCGATCGAAGTCGCGCACCTGCAGCGGCGCCATGTCGAACACGAACGCGGCCGGGAACGCACCCGGGACGGCCGTGAACCGCCCGGTCCCGTCGTTGGCGAACAGCTCCATGCGGCTGTTGCCCGTGACGAGGTCCTGGTCGCCGTCGCCGTCGAGGTCGGCGAACGTCGCGTAGCGGAGGTTCGGCGTCGTGATACCACCATTGCCGGGTAGCTCCTCGAAGTTCCCGAGTCCGTCATTGCGCAGCACGACGACCGTCTGGTCGAGCGACAGCAGGATGTCCCCGTCGCCGTCCGCGTCGATGTCACCGATCGCAGCGAGCGTCGCGAAGCGATGCACGAACGGGACGCGGCCCTCGACACCGAGCTCGACGAACTGCTGTGCGGTCACCGTCGCGGTGAGAAGGGCGAGCGGAGCGAGCGGACGGACGAGCTTCGCGGGCGACATGGGAATCTCGAGCGGGAGAGGGGAGTGCGGCGGCGCGGTGCGCAGCGGACCGCGCGGCCATGCCGGGAGCCCGCGCGAAGCCGACATTCTCGCGGACACCCCTGCGGTCGGTGTCCGGGCGAGCAACGGAGTTCCCGGAATCCTCCGCCGAGGTTGTCCGAGCGGACCGGCCAGGCAGGTTGCGCGCGACCGCCGAGCGGTCGATGGCGGCCCGGCTTCCGGTCGACCGATCGCGCAGGCGGGTGCTCTGCAGATCGGCCAGCCGCGAGAGCCCCGAGGGGTGCGCCAGCGCGGATGATCGCCGGGATTCCGTGAGGTCGATTCCGCACCGCGATCGACTCTCGCTGGTGGTCCCGATCCCGCGATGCTCACACCCGAAGACCTCGACCGGCAGGCCGTCGCGCTGCGTCGCCTCGCGCGGCGGCTGGTCGCCGACGCGGACGACGCGGAGGACGTCGCCCAGGACGCGTGGGTGCTGGCGCTGGAGCGGCCGCCCCGCTGCGTCGGGGCGCTCCGCACCTGGCTACGCCGGGTCGTGCGCGGCCTCGCGACCGACTCGTTCCGCGCGCGCTCGCGGCGCTCGCGGCTCGAGCAGCCGCTCGGTTCGGAGTGTCACGTGCGATCGGTCGCGGCGGCCGGGCTCGACCTGCAACTCGCGGTGCTCGAGGCGGCCCGCGCGCTGCCCGAGCCATACCGCGCGGTGATCTGGCAGCGCTACTTCGAGGGACTGCCGCCGCGCGAGATCGCGGCGCGGACCGGCGTGCCGGTCAAGACGATCAAGACGCGTCTGCACCGGGCGCTCGCGATGCTGCGCGAGCGCCTCGACGCCGAGCACGGCGATGATCGCCGTGCCTGGCTGATGCCGTTGTCGTGGTTCGCGCTGCCCGGCGCCGGGGAGGTCGCGGCAGGGCTGACGGGCACCGTGGCACCGACCGCCACCCCCGTCGTCGCCTCCGGGTCGTTCGCCATCGGGAGCCTGCTGATGAAGACCGCCGTTCTCCGTCTGTGCACCGTCGCCCTGGTCGTGATCGCTGCCCTGGCGATCGGCTGGTCGGTCCTGCGCGGGTCGGGTGAGCCGGGTCCCGGAGACCGGGCCGAGGACGGTCGGTTGCGGGTGACGGATGCGTCGGCCCCGGACGTCCGCGACCGGACCCCCGCGGCGGCGCCTGCGCGCGAGGCGGTCCTGGCCTCGCCGGACGGTGGGAACCCGCTGGCTCCCGGGCGGGCGGAGTCCGGAGCGCTCGTGGTCCGCGTGCTGTGGGACGACCGCAGCCCCGCGCCCGGCATCGGCCTCGCACTGCGTCGCGCGATGCCGGGCCTGCCGAGGGTCGTGTTCGCCGCCGCGGTGACCGACGAGACGGGTCGAGCGCGCTTCGACGAGCTGACCCCTGGCCGCCACGTGGTGCGCACCGATCGCGGTGGCGACGTCGAGGTCGACATCGAGGCCGGTAGGCTCCGCGAGCAGGAGCTGGTACTCGAGTCGGGGGTCGACGTGACCGGCGTCGTCGTGCGAGCCGACGGCAGCCCTGCGCCGGGTGCGTCGATCTGGCTGCAGACGATGTACCTCGACTGGGCCGGTGGACGGGTGATCGGCGCAGCGGCTGCCGACGGCCGGTTCCGCGTCCGCGCGGTGCCGCACGGCCGTTCGCTCGGTGCCCTCGCGCCGGCCGGTGGCTTCGACGCGCCGTCGCCGCTCGTCGACCTCGACGTCGTCGCCGTCGAGGACGGCCGCGCGGAGCTCCGGCTCGAGCTGGGGCCACCCGGTGGTCGGGTCGCGGGCCGCGTGGTGGCTGCGGACAGCGGGGCGGCTCTCGCCGGCGTGCGGATCGCGTTCGGGAAGCGTCCGCGATTCGTCGACTTCCGCGGCGAGCACGTGAACGAGCAATGGGGGCTGCGGACGGTGACGAGCGACGCGCAGGGCCGGTTCGGGCTCGACGGCACCGTCGCGGGCGAGCTCGCGTGGTCGGCGTCGACCGCGGGTCGCGGGATCGTGCGCGGGACGCTGACCATCGTCGCGGGCGAGACCGTCGAGCTGCTGGTGCCGATGCCCGCCGCCGCCGAGGTCCACGGCCGCATCGTCGACGCGCAGGGCGGGCCGCTGGCGGGGATCGGCGTCCACGCGTTCGACGCGCCGCCGGGCCTCGACTTCGTCCAGGGTGGCCAGATCGACTACGACGAGGCGTTCGGACCCGTCGGTGCGATCACCGGTGCGGACGGGACCTACCGCGTGCGCAAGGTGACACCCGGTGCCGTGCACCTCGTGATCCAGGCCGCGCCCGACGCGACCGCCCGCGGGAGCTCCGGCAGCGGTCGGCCGTACGTGCACGAGACGATCGACGTCCCACCGGGCGCGGACGTCGAGTGGAATGCGGTGCTCGACGAGGGCCTGGTGATCGAGGGCCGCGCCCTGTACCGCGACGGCCACCCGCTCGCCGGGCAGTTCGTCTCGCTCCGCACCGTCGATGGTCGGATCGGCGCGACGCTCGTGACCGACGACGACGGCCGCTTCCGCTTCGTGTCGCTCAGCGAGTCGCTCTACCACGTCTACGTGCAGGTCTTCGACAAGCCGCGCGATGCGCCGTCGGTCGAGCTGACCAATGTGGTGCCGGGCCGGGGCCCGGTCGAGATCCGTGCGAGCTTCGACAAGCCGGTCGAGCTCGAGCCCGGCGAGGTCCGGGGCAAGCTGCTCGACGCTGGCGGCCGGCTGACGATTCCGAAGGCTGCGACCGTGCTGCTCGTCACCGCGACCAACAGCTGGTACACGTCCAATCTCGACGACGAGGGTCGCTTCCACTTCGACCACGTCGAGCCGGGCCGCCTGCGGCTCGTCGTGATGGACGGTGACACGGCGGTACACGAGGCCGAGCCGTTCGAGCTCTCCGCGGCCGAGCAGCGCGACGTCGGCGTGATCACGACGAGCTCCGCGGTCGCCGTCGCGAACGTCGTCCTGCGGCGGGGCCCGGGCACCGAGGAGTTCGAGCCGTCGATCAGCCTGCGGCGCGATGGTCGTTCACGCGGTGCGACGGTCAAGCCCGGCCGCCACAGCGAGGTCGCGGTCGGCAATCTCGAGCCCGGCGAATACACGTGGTCGCTGTACTGCCGCGGGGCGGTGTCGCGGTCCGGCGAGGTCACGCTGCGCGAGGACGAGCCCGCGCAGATCGAGATCGCACTGACGGCGGGAGCGACCGTGAAGTTCGAGGTCCGGTTCGACCCCGATGCCGATCTCGGCGAGCTCACGATCGTGTACGAGCTCGATGGCGAGCGGTTCGGCGATTACACCTACCGCCCGAGCAGCGCGCTCGACTTCCGTCGCTACTACGTCGGCCGCACGCTGCCGCCCGGGGAATGGCGTGCCGTGATGACCACGACGACCGGCTTGACGGCCGAGGCGCGCTTCACGATCCGTTCCGTCGCGGACGCGCCCACGCCCGTGCTCGAGCTCCGCTGACGTGCGGTTCGCGGCGCGGGCCGGATAGAATGCGCGCTCTGCGGCTCTTCCTCGTCGTGCGGCCCGAACCCGGAGGCCCGAAACCGGAGGCCCGAACCCGGAGGCATCGGCGGTCCGCACTCCACGGGTGCCCGGCTGCGCGCCTCCGCCCGCCGGGCCCATGCCCAGGAGGTACGCAATGCGTTCGGTGACGTTCGTCACGATGTTCGCGCTCGGCTGCCTGACGCCGCTCGTCTCCCAGGAGCCGGTGGTGGCGACCTGGCAGGCTCGAACCCAGCTGCTGGCCCGCGCCGCGCTCGGGAGCAACTCCCTCACGAGCACGCTGCCGATCGGCACGGACCTGATGCCGGGAGTCACGCTCTTCCGGGATGCGTTGTCGAACGAGATCTGGGCCGAGTTCCGCAGCACGTTCATGCGTCCTGCGGACGGCTCGGTGGTCGCCACGATCGACGAGCACGCGCGGGCCACGAGCGTGCTGTTCGTCGACGGCGTCGGCCGGCTCGGCACGCACTCCACGGAATTGCGGATCGTGCCGACCCGCGCGCTGCCGGCGACGGTCCGGGTCACCTACGCGACGATCGTCCGGCGCGGCACGGGATCGCGTCCGGCCACGATCGAGGTCGACGTCGATGGCGACGGCACGGTCGACTTCGCCGCGCAGCAGGGCGAGACGCGCACCGAGTCGTTCCAGGTCTCGGTTCCCGCCAGTGGGCTCACCATCGTCACGACGACCTACCTGCGGGCAGAGTCGGCCGGCGCGGGCTCGGTCGAGCACCATGGCCGGACGACGGTGGAGTTCATCCCCCCGCCCGCCACGACGTTCTCGGCCTACGGCCCGGCCGCGGTGCTGAGCCTGCGGGGCGATGACGCGTTCCGTGGGCCGGTCCGGGACGTGCGATTCCAATCCGATGGACCGATCAATGCGATCGGCGCGGAGCTGTTCGGCTCGCGGCGGGCCGCCGTCCCGATTCCGGGTACCGCTTGCATGCTCCTCAACGACGGGCTGATCGCCCTGCCCTTCCGCTACGGCGCGGGAGGACTCGCCGATCTGGTGCACTCGGTGCCCTGGGACATGACCTTCTTCCTCGAGGTCCAGCTGTTCGCCATCGATCCGGGCAGCACCGCTCTGCTTTGCTCTGGCGGACTCGAGGTCGTCACTCGCTGACGCACGCGGTCATGCTCGCGTCCGGCCCGGAATGCTGGTCGCGCTCAATCCGCGAGCGCCGCCGCGATGACCGCGACGTCGACGATGTCGTCGGCGGCGCAGCCGCGTGACAGGTCGAGGCACGGCTTGGCGAGGCCCTGCACGAGCGGGCCGAAGGCGCGGTAGCCGCCGAGGCGCTCGGTGAGCTTGTAGGCGATGTTGCCGGCGTCGAGGTCGGGGAACACGAGGACGTCGGCGCGGCCGGCGACCGCGCTGCCGGGGGCCTTGCGGTTGGCGATCTCGGGCACGAGCGCGGCGTCGACCTGCAGCTCGCCGTCGGCGTCGAGCTCGGGGCGCAGGGCGCGGAAGCGCTGCAGTGCGCTGCGGACCTTGTCGACTTTCGGGTGCTCGGCGCTGCCCTTGGTCGAGAACGACAGGAATGCGACGCGTGCGACCCTGCCGGTCAGCCGCAGGTGGTTGTCGGCGGTGCTCGCGGCGATCTGCGCGAGCTGGTTGGCGTCCGGATCGGGCACGACGCCGCAATCGGCGAAGCTGAGCACCGACTCGTCGCGCACCATCAGGAAGAACGACGACACGATCGACGTGCCGGAGGCCATGCCGACCATGCGCAGTCCGGCGCGGATCACCTCCGCGGTCGCCGTGGCGGCGCCGGCGACGCTCGCATCGGCGTCGCCGAGACCGACCAGGCCGGCGGCGAACCACACCGGCTTGCCGGCGAGCTCGACCGCGCCGGCCTCGGTGACACCGCGCTCTCGCAGGGCCTCGTAGGTGCGCACCGCGACGTCCTCGAAGCGCGGGTGGCGGCGCGGGTCCTCGATCCACACGACCTCGCACAGGCCGAGCTCCTCGAGCGTGCGGCGCGCCGCGCCGATCCGGGGGTCGTCGACCTCCGGCAGGACGATGCGCCGCGGTCGGCCGCGGGCGCGCTCCCGCAGCTCCGCGACGACCCGCGGCAGGTCGTCGCCGCCGGTCACCGCTCGATCTCCATCTGCAGCAGCGCCAGGCCGTGCGTCTTGCCCTGCGCGTCCGTCTTCAGGCTCGCGCTGCCGCCGCCGCCGAGGCTGTCGTGCAGGATGAAGTTCAGCGCGAGCAGGTTCGGCAGCTCGTAGCGCTCGACGCCGCCGAGGCAGATCGCGTGGAAGTGCTGCCGGACGCGCTCCGCGGTCAGCTCACGGCGCAGCAGCTCGTAGTCGGTCGCGTTCGAGACGAACACACCGACGTTGCTGCCGTCGCCCTTGTCGCCCGAGCGGGCCTGTGCGAACTCGCCGAGTCTGACTCTCGCCATGCTGATGCTCCTCGCTGCCGCGCGCGGCGGCTCAGCGGACCGTCTCCACGTGCACGGTCGGCGCGATGCGGTGCTTCGACACGAGCGCCGGCCAGTAGCCGACGACCTCGGTCGCCTTCGGCCGGCCACCGGCGAAGCCGGTCACGCCCGGCGGCCCGCTGGTGACCAGCGGCACGATCTCCATGCCGAAGCGGTCGACCTTCGCGCGGTCCGGGTCGCGCACGCCGATGCGCAGCACGACCTCCGGCGGGTCGATCGCCGGCGCGATCCCGGCGTGGCAGACGCCGCTGCCGACCAGCTCGACGGTCTTCTGGTCGTCGCGGAACGTCACGCCGTCGAGCGCGAGCCGGTCGAACACGATGGCGGCGCACAGCCGGGCCTTGGCGACGGCGTCGGGACCGGACACCGTCAGCTGGCCGACGGCCTTGTAGCCGTCGAGGTAGCTGATCGACACCTTGAAGGTGCCGGTCGCCGGGCCGCCGCGCACGCCGGCGACCCGGACGCGGTCGCGGCCATCCTGCTCGACCTGCGCGCTGGTGAAGTCGGCGACGCAGTCGGGGCCGAGGTAGCGCGTCGGATCGCCCATCTCGTACAGCAATTGGTGGACGACCGAGTCGCGCGTGACGAGCCCGCCGGTGCCGTCGTGCTTGGTGACCCAGAACGCGCCGTCCGGCCGTGCTTCGATGATCGGATAGCCGATGTTCGCCCAACCCTCGACGTCCTGCCAGCGGGTGTAGTTGCCGCCCGTGCATTGCGCACCACACTCGACGATGTGGCCGGCGACGGTCGCCGCGGCGAGCTTGTCCCAGTCGTCGAGCGCCCAGCCGAACTCGTGCAGCATCGGGCCGGCGACCAGCGCCGGGTCGGTGATGCGCCCGCCGATCACGATGTCGGCGCCGGCGGCGAGGCACGCGGCGACGGCCGGCGCACCGATGTAGACGTTGGCGCTCGAGATCCGCTCGCGGATCGCCGCCAGTGGCTCGCCGGTGTCGAGGTTGCGCAGCTCCTCGCCGTCGGCCAGGAACTCGTCGAGCCGATCGAGCACGTCGTCGCCCTCGATCACGCCGACGCGCAGGCCGCTGCAGCCCTTCTTGCGGGCGAGCTCGAGCACCGCCTCCATGCACGCGCGCGGGTTGACGCCGCCGGCGTTGGCGATCACGCGGATGCCCTTCTGGTGGGCCTCCGGCAGGATGCGGTCGAGCATCCGGACGAAGTCCGTCGCGTAGCCGGCGCGCGGGTCGCGCGAGCGCAGCTTCTGCATGATGCTCATCGTGACCTCGGCGAGGTAGTCCAGCGCGAGGTAGTCGAGCGGGCCCTCACGGACGAGGCGGACCGGGCCCAGGATCGAGTCGCCCCAGAAGCCCTGGCCGTTCGCGATCAGGATCTTGTCTCGCATCGGTGCTCGGCGGGTCGGCGAAAGGGTGCCAGGATAGACGGCCGCGCGGGCGGATTCCCCATCCCTGCGCGGCACCCGCCTCCCGTCGCGCGACCCGTCGAGCTTCCCGACGAGCCCCCAGTCGAGCCCAACCGATGCCTGCCGACCGTCCGCCGCCCGCGCCCGTTGCACCACCGCCGTCGGACCGCCGTCGCGCATCGTTCGCCGCCGCGCTGACGCCGGTCGCGGTGCCGCTACCGCTGATGGTCATGGCGTCCGTGTTCATCGCGGCGCTGGTCGTCTGCAACGTGATCGCGTCGAAGTTCGTGACGATCGAGCTCCCCTGGCTCGGGACCTTCGTCGTGTCGGCCGGCGTGCTGCCGTACCCGCTGACGTTCCTGGTCACCGACCTGCTGTCGGAGGTCTACGGGAAGCAGCGCGCCAACCAGGTCGTCGTCGCGGGCTTCGTCGCGTCGATGTTCACGATGCTGGCACTGTGGCTCGGTGACCAGTTCGCGGCGATCGCCAACTCGCCTGTCGACGACCCGACCTACTTCCACGTGTTCAGCAAGGCACCGCGCGCCATCGCCGCGTCCATGGTCGCCTACCTGGTCGCCCAGTTCGTCGACATCCGGCTGTTCCATTTCTGGAAGCGCGTGACGAACGGCCGCCACCTGTGGCTGCGCAACAATGCGTCGACGATCACGTCGCAGCTCCTCGACACGGTGCTGGTCGTCGTCGTGCTGTTCTGGGGCGTCGATCAGCCGGGCTGGTTCGCCGATTCGCCACACGGCTTCGACTGGTACGCCGGCATCATCCTCGACACCTGGTCGTTCAAGGTGCTGTGCGCGCTGGCCGACACGCCGTTCATCTACGCGGTCGTGCACCTGTTCGCCCGCTACGGGCCGACCGAAGAGCTGCTCGCGTGGCAGACCGCACCCCGCGCGCGCGTCTGAGCGGCGCGCGCGGGGCCCCGCTGCATCAGCGCCGCCGGCGCGACGCCGCGCCCGCGCGCTCGCGTTCGGTACCCGTCACGACGCTCGCGCCCGGGAGCCTGGTGAGGTCGGTGAGCGAGTCCGTCGTGACGGCGGTCGTCAGTCGTCCCGACGGCCGCTGCGCGGGCTGCGCACGCTCGGTGCGCACGGCCGGCTGCGCCGCCGCGACCGGCTGGGACGGGGCGACGGCCCGCGGACGGGCGGTCGGCCGTGCCGCGGCGCCCGGCTGGGCGACCGGCTGGGCGACCGGCTGCTGGCGCGGCGGCGCCGACGTGCGCGCCTCGGGGTGGGCGGTCGCCCGCAGACCCTGGCGCAGGGCCTGGGCCTGCGCGTTCGCCAGCCGGCTGCGGGCACCGGTGCCACGTCGCGTCGCGGTGCCACCGGCGGTCTGCAGGCGGCGGTGGCCGCGACGCGACTCGAACATCACGTGGCCGAGCAGGCGCGCGGACACGAACAGCGGCGCGACCGTGAGCGGGCCGACCACCGAGATCGACATGTAGGCGGCGGAGCCGGCGGTCAGCACCAGTCCGGCGATCGCCGGCGCCAGCATCAACGCGATGATCGCCGCGACGCCGAAGTAGCGAGATCCGATCCGGCGCACCTCGCCGCACAGCCGTGCGAGCTTCAGAGCGCTCCAATCGCCGCGCACGGTGCGCATCGCGACCGCCGCCGGCAGCAGGCCGCCGCCGACCGCCAGCGCCGCGATGGCGGCGCCGACGTGCGTGACGCCGAGCTGGGCGAGGAGCACACCCGGGCCGAGGAACACGGCGACGAGGAGTGTCGTGTCGACGCCGAGGCGCAGCGCCTCGCGCGCGAGTGAGCCGAACGTGGGGATCGCCGGCGGGTCGATCAGACCCCGGTTGGCCTCGATCAGGATGCGGCGGGCGAGCGCGCCGACCAGCGCCAACGCGGACAGCGCAGGGATCGCCGCCAACAGCGACAGCGCGACGTAGGCGGACGTACCGAGCGACGTGGTCAGGAAGCCGCCGAGTCCGATCACCAGCGGGAACGTGACGGTCGCGACGATCACCGTCAGCGGCATGTGGTCGAGGAACAGGAAGCGCACCGCGTCGCCGACCAGCTCACCGAGGTCCGAGCGACCGTCCTCGGGTCTCGAGCGCTGGCCGGACGCAGCGCTGGCTCGACCAGCCGGTCCGCCGTGTGCCGCCTCGCCGGCGGTCGCGTGGGCATCGGCCTGGCGCGCGGGTGCAGGATCGACCGGAACATCGCGCAGCAGCCCGCGGGTATGGAGACGGACCAGCATGCGGCGGCGGACGGAAGGATCGCGCAGCTCCCAGAACGTGCCGCAGGCCTCCTCGTCCCGGCCGAGTTCCAGGCAGATCTCGAGGAGCTCCGCCCAGGTCCGGTCGGTTGCGAGACCGTTCTCGACGGCACGGTGGAGAGTCGCGTAGCGCATCTGCGGAGAGACGCGCGGCGGTGGAGTCGCAAGGTCTTCGAGCTTCACGGTGCGGACCTCGAGTGTTGGAGAATGCAACGACGCCCCTCTCTTCGGAGTCGGCCCACGGTCACCTGTAGTGTCGGACCGCCGACAGATCCGACAGGTGTCTCGACTCGCGACAGTGCCGGGTCCCGTTGCAGACCGAGGCTGCCGCGCTGCGGTGGTCTGGCAACCGGTCGCGCGGCGCGGGACGATCGGTGCCATGGCGCTCCGGTCACGGTCGATCTCCGCCGTTCTGCTGGCGTCGCTGGTGGCCGGCTGTCGCTCGGTCCCGCCGCCGGAGCCGGCGCGCGATGCCGCCGACCCCACGCCGCCCGTCACCTTGTTCGACGGCGTCTCGCTCGCCGGCTGGGCGCCGAGCCACTTCGGTGGCGACGGTGAGGTGACGGTCGAGGACGGCCGTCTGGTCCTCGGCGTCGGCGGGCCGCTGACCGGCGTGACCTGGGTCGGCGGCGAGCTGCCTCGCGACGGCTACGAGCTGCAGCTCGACGCGGCGCGCGTCGAGGGCGGCGACTTCTTCTGCGCGCTGACGTTCCCGGTCGGCGCGAGCGCCGCGTCGCTCGTGCTCGGCGGCTGGGGCGGGTCCGTCACCGGCATCTCGAATCTCGATGGCGCGGACGCCTCGGAGAACGAGACGACGCGCTACCTCTACTACGAGACGGGCCGTCGCTACGCGGTGCGGTTGCGCGTGGCCGACGGCCGCATCCGCGCCTGGCTCGATGGCGAGCCGATCGTCGACGCCGACCTCACCGGGCGCGCCGTCGGCATCCGGCCGGAGGTCGCGCCGTCGCTGCCGCTCGGCGTCGCGAGCTACGCGACCCGCGCGTCGATCGGACCGATCACGCTGCTGCGGCTACCGACCGGCGCGTGAACGGAGCGCGCATCGCCGGCGGTCACGCGCTCGCGAACGCGGCGTCGACCTTCCGCTGCAACTCGCCGGTCTCGAGCATCTCGAGCACGATGTCGGAGCCACCGAGCAGCTCTCCATCGACGAAGACCTGCGGTGTGGTCGGCCAGTTGAACGCCTCGACGAGCGCCGGACGGATCGACGCGTCGTCGAAGATGTTGATGACCTCGAAGGGGCGTCCGACGCGCTTCATCACCTCGATGGCGCGGTGGCTGAAGCCGCACATCGGCTGGTCCTTGGTGCCCTTCGCGAACACCACGATCTTGTGCTCGCGGACGGTGCGCTTGATGTCGTCGACATTCCACATGGTTGGTTGCTCCGGGACGGGCGATCGCCCGTCGGTCTGGGACGCTCGGAAGGTGGCGGGCCGGCGCTGCGGTGGCAGCCGCAGCGCCCTCACAGCTCGGCGGGCGTGCGCGTCTTGATGTCGACGGCGTGAATGGCCCGGGTCAGGTGCTCGCCCAGCGCCCGGTGGATCATCCGGTGGCGCTCCATCGTCGACCTGCCCTCGAACGCGTCGGACACGGCCAGGATGTGGAAGTGGTCCGAGGTGCCGGTCAGGTCGGTGACCTCGACCCGGGCACCGGGGATCGCGCGCTCGACGAGCGCTCGGACGTCTTGCGTGGACAGCATGGGCTGTTCGAGGTGGGGCCGGGAGGGGGCGGCTCGTCGCGCCGGTCCCCGCCAGGGCGACGCGCGGTGCTAGACCACGGCGGGCGACCTTTCAAAGCCCATGATGCCCGGTGTGCGCGAGGGCGGCCAGCGCGTTCGCGTGGGGGCCACCGCCCCGGCTCTTGCCCCGCGCCCGCATCGGGACCACACTGCGTGGCCCGATGCGAGTCCTCCTCTGTCGTCCCCGCGGGTTCTGCGCCGGTGTCGAGCGCGCGATCGAGGTCGTCGAGCGGGCGCTCGCGAAGTTCGGCCCGCCGATCTACGTCCGGCACGAGATCGTCCACAACAAGGTCGTGGTCGACGCGCTCGCGGCCAAGGGGGCGGTGTTCGTCGACGACCTGCGCGACATCCCGCCGGGCTCGCACGTGATCTTCTCGGCCCACGGCGTCGCGCCGGCGGTGTTCGACGAGGCCGATCACCTCGAGCTGCAGAAGATCGACGCCACCTGTCCGCTCGTCACGAAGGTGCACGCCGAGTCGCGGCGTTTCGCGCGCGAGGGGCACACGATCCTGCTGATCGGTCACGCCGACCACGTCGAGGTCGAGGGCGTCGTCGGCGAGGCGCCGGACCGCACGATCGTCGTCGCGTCGCCCGCCGAGGCGGAGCGCGTGACCGTCCCGGATCCCGGGCGCGTCGCCGTGCTGACGCAGACGACGCTGAGCGTCGACGAGGCGGGGGCCGTGATGGCCGTGCTGCGGCGCCGCTTCCCGGCGTTGACGATCCCGGCGAAGGAGGACATCTGCTACGCGACCACCAACCGCCAGATGGCGGTCAAGGCGCTGCGCGGGAAGATCGACGTGTGGCTGGTGATCGGCGACCCGACCAGCTCGAACAGCAACCGGCTCCGCGAGATCGGCCAGGCCTCCGGCGTGCCCGCCTACCTGCTGCTCGGCCCCGAGCAGCTCGACCCGGCGTGGCTCGCCGGCGTGCGATCGGTCGGCGTGACGTCGGGCGCGTCGACCCCGGAGGTCAGCGTGCAGGCGGTCGTCGAGCGGTTGCGGCAGCTCGGCGCGGCCAGCGTCGAGGAGATCGCGGGCGTCGAGGAGACGGTCGAGTTCACGCTGCCCGCCGAGGTGCGGTGACGGCGGCGCGACTGCCGGCTGGCCCCGGCCGGGCGCAGGCGCGAGGATGGACCGCCCCGTTGCCCGGGTCCCTACCATGAAGGTCGCGCTCTGCCAGATCGATCCCACGGTCGGTGACTTCGATGGCAACCGGCGCCGCATGTTGCGTGCGGTCGCCGACGCGCGCCGGGCGGGAGCGCGGCTCGCGGTGTTCTCGGAGCTCGTCGTCTGCGGCTACCCCGCCGAGGACCTGCTGCTGCGGCGCGGCTTCCTCGACGCACACGACCGTACGATCGCCGACCTCGCGGCGCAGCTGCCGCCCGACCTGCCGGTGCTGATCGGTTGCCTCGAGCGCAACGAGGACGCGGCGCGCACCGGCGGGCGGCCGCTCCGCAACGCCGTCGCGCTGTGCGAGGACGGCCTCGCGCGGGTGGTCGCGCGCAAGACGCTGCTGCCGACCTACGACGTGTTCGACGAGGCGCGCTACTTCGAGCCGTGGTCGGCGCCGGAGACGAACGTCGTCGAGGTCGCCGGACTCCGCATCGGTGTGACGATCTGCGAGGACGCCTGGAACGACCATGAGTTCTTCGAGGCGCGCCACTATCCGATCGACCCGGTCGAGCGCCTCGCGGGAGCGGGTGTCGATCTGCTCGTCAACCTGTCGGCGAGCCCGTGGAATCGGCGGCGGCCCGACGGCGAGGGCAAGCACGAGCTCCGGCTGCGCATGCTGCGCTCGGTGTGCCGCCGGCACGGGCTGCGCATGCTGTTCGTCAATCAGGTCGGCGGGAACGTCGGAATCCAGTTCGACGGCGGCTCCGCCGCGATCGGCCCGGACGGGCTGGCCGCCGACCCGGTGATGTTCGCCGAGACCGTGCAGATCGTCGATCTCGACGCGCCGTGGATCGCCGAGCCGCGCCAGCGCCCGCTCGTCGAGCTGCAGCACCGCGCGATCGTGCAGGGCATCGAGGCCTACTCACGCAAGTTCGGGCTCGGCAGCGCGGTGCTCGGGCTGTCGGGTGGCATCGACAGCGCATTGACGGCCGCGCTGGCGGTCGACGCCCTCGGCGCGGATCGCGTCACCGGCATCGCGATGCCGTCGAGCCACAGCAGCGAGCACAGCCTGACCGACGCTCGCGAGCTCGCGCGCAACCTCGGCATCACGTTCCACGTGCTGCCGATCCAGCCGCTGCAGGAGGCGTTCGGGGCGACGCTCGCCGACCTGTTCGAGGGGACCGAGTCGGGCACCGCCGAGGAGAACCTGCAGTCGCGTGCGCGCGGCACGCTCCTGATGGCGTTCGCCAACAAGTTCGGTGCGATGCTGCTCACGACCGGCAACAAGAGCGAGGCGGCGGTCGGCTACTGCACGCTCTACGGCGATACCAATGGCGCTCTCGCGCCGATCGCCGATCTGTGGAAGACCGAAGTGTGGGCGATGGCGCGCTGGATGAACCGCGACGGAGTCCGCATCCCGGTCGCGTCGATCGAGAAGCCGCCGTCCGCCGAGCTGCGCCCCGACCAGCTCGACACGGATACGCTGCCGCCGTACGAGGAGCTCGACCGCGTGCTGGTCGAGCTGGTCGAGGACGAGCGGCCGGTCGGCGAGGTCGCGGAGCGTCTCGGCCTGCCGCGCGACCACGTGCAGCGTATCTTCCGCATGGTGATGACCGCGGAGTTCAAGCGCTTCCAGTTCGCACCGACGGTGCGCGTGTCGGAGCGTTGCTGGGGTGGCCGGCGCTATCCGGTCAGCCACCGCTTCGCCGGCGAGTGAGCAGGCGGTGCGAGTCGGCGGGTCAGCTGCCGGCGTAGCCGATCACCAGCACCTGCGCGACGCCGATCAGCAAGCCGAGCACGCCGCCCAGGATCTCGATCGCGCGCAGCTCCTTGGACGCGACCTGCAGCACGAGCTGCTCGAGCTTCGCGACCGGGAACGCCTCGACCTTGTGGCGGACCATCTCCTCGATGTCGAGGCCCTGCTCGACGGCCTCCTCGAGCTTCTCGATCAGCACTTCCTTCTGCTTCAGGATCTCGCGCACGATCGCGTGGCGCAGCTCGGTGATGCGCTCCTCGGTCAGGAAGCCGCCGATCAGCGGCAGGTTGCGCAGGTCGGCGACCTTCTTCGCCATGCCGCGCTCGAGCACGTCGGCGAGCAGGCTCTCGAGGTCGACCTTCGCGAAGCTGCGGATCACGTCCTCGTGGTTGACGAGGTGGTCGCTGACCACGGCCCCGATGCTGCGGGCGAGCTCCGGCTGGCGGCGGCCGATGAGCCCCTGGATGCGGAGGCCGAGGAAGCGCCGCGGGCGGATCGGCCGGAAGATCATCTTCACGGCGATCCGGTTGGTGACGTAGCCGATCAGTCCACCGATCAGCGGGACGGCGATCCAGGTCGAGAGCGTGACGTCCATGCGGGATTCCGGGCGCTGGCGGATCAGTCGTGACCGGGCGGGGCGTCGACCAGCGCGAGGTCGTTGCACGCGTTCCAGACCATCACCATGGCCTGCTTGACGTTCGCCGACACGCACGGCGCGAGATCGCGGCGCTCGGCCAGCCGGCGCAGCCGGCGGAACAGGTCGAGCAGCTCGCGCTCGTCCGGGGTCATCTCGACGCCGTGCAGGTCGTGCTCCGGAGGCCGCGATTGTTGATCGTGGATCGTCATCGGGCGCCCTCCGCGCGCCGGTCCTGCAGTCGTTTCGCCTTCAGCTCGAAGCGCGGGAGCGAACCCGGCGGTGCCAGCTCCAGATTGAAGCGCAGACCCTCGTGAGCGTCCGCGAGGGCGCGGCCGAGGTGCTTCGCCATGCCCTGCCAGGCGTCCTGCCGATCGGCGGCCAGCTCGACGTGCACGCTGATCTCGTCGCGTACGCCGTCCTCGCGCGTCAACACGATCTGGAACTCCTCGATCTCCGGGTGCTCGCGGACGATCGACTCCACCGCGCGCGGATACACGTTGGTGCCACGGATGCACTTCATGTCGTCGACGCGGCCGAGGATCCCGCCCGCGTAGATGTCGCCGGTGCGCCCACAGCTGCAGGTGTCGTGCGGCACCTTCTTGACGAGATCGCGCGTGCGATAGCGGATCAGGGGGATGAAGTCGCGGCCGAACGACGTGACCACGCGCTCACCCTCCTTGCCGTACGGAACCGGCTCGCCGGTCTCGGGGTCGAGGACCTCCTCGATGAAGTTGTCCTCGATGATGTGTGTGCCGCCCGGCTGGTGGTCGCATTCGAAGATCATGATCGTGCCGATCTCGGTCATGCCGGCGGTGTCGCCGCACTTCGCGCCCCACATCTCCTCGATCAGGCGCTTGGTCGCCGGGATGCTGCCCGCCGGTTCGCCCGACACGATCAGCTTGTCGACCTTCGAGTCCCGGGCGAGGTCGATGCCGAGCGCCTGCGCGGCCTGCGCCATGCGCAATGCGTAGGTCGGCGTCGCGCAGACGGTCGTCGCCTCCATCTCGACGATCTGCCGTACGCGTGCGTCGGTCGTCATGTTGCCGGACGGCAGCACGAGGCAGCCGATCTTCTCGCTCGCGTAGTGCGCGCCCCAGAACCCGATGAACGACCCGTAGCTGAACGCGAAGAACACGATGTCGCGGGGCCGGACGCCGAAGCCCCAGAACCCGTAGCACCACATCTCGCCGATCCAGCTCCAGTCGGCGCGCGAGTCGAGCACGCGCAGCGGCTGTCGGCCGCTCGTGCCCGACGTCAGGTGGTAGCGGATCGCGTCGTCGCGGGAGCGCGTGACGAGGTCGCCGAACAGCGGCCTCTCCGCCTGGTTCTGCATCCACTCCTCGCGCGTCATCAGCGGGATCCGGCGCAGGTCGTCGAGGCTGCGGATGTCGTCCGGCCGCAGGCCCGCGGCGTCGAACCGGCGCCGGTGGAACGGGCTGCGGTCGTAGGCGCCCTGCACGAGGCGGTGCAGCTTGCGGGCCTGCAGGCGCCCGAGCGCCTCGCGCGGCAGCGTCTCGTGCTTCGGGTTCCAGTAGGCGGGCCAGTCGGCGTCGGGCATGGCGGGCCGGTTCGGGCGAGGTTCGGGAGGCCCGGCGAAGATAGCCGGCCGGCGCCGCCGCTGGAAATTCCGAGGTGCTCAAGCCCCCCTCGCCAGCGAGCCGATCGACTCGGTGGCGCTCCACGACGGCAGGCTCGAGGCTCTGGACGAAGGATGCGGCGACGGATCGATTCGATGGCCCTCGCGGGGCTCCTGATCGCCATCGGGGGCATTCTCGGCGGCCACTACCTCGAGGAGGGGCGTCTGCGGTCGCTCTACTCGGGCACCGCGTTCATGGTGGTGATCGTCGGCTCGTTCGGCGCGGTGCTGACCGCCACACCCCGCGCGGACGTCGTTCGTGGTCTCCGCGCGTTCCGCGACGTGCTGTTCCCTCCGCTCGAGAATCTGGCGGCGCAGCGCGACGCGTTGCTGGAACTCGCCGCGCTCGCCCGTCGCGAGGGCCTGATCGGCCTCGAGGAGCAGCTCGAGCGCCCCGACCTCGATCCGTTCCTGAAGAAGAGCCTCGGCCTCGCGGTCGACGGCAGCAGCGCCGAGGCGCTCCGCGAGACCGTCGAGACCGACATGGCCCTGCGCATCGGCGACAGCCAGGGCGCCGCGCGCTTCTGGGAGACCTGGGGCTCCCTGTGCCCGACGATCGGTGTGCTCGGCGCGGTGCTCGGTCTGATCCACGTCATGCGCGGGCTCGAGACGATGAGCCAGATCGGCCAGGGCATCGCGGTCGCATTCGTCGCCACGATCTACGGCGTCGGCTACTCGAACATCGTGTGCCTGCCGGTCGCGTTCAAGCTCAAGCGCGTCGCCCAGCGCGAGCAGATCAAGATGAGCATGATCCTCGAGGGCGTGCTCGGCATCCAGGCCGGCGTGTCGCCCGGCGTACTGAAGTCGCGGTTGTCGGTCTACCTGCCGGAGCTCGCCGAGGGGGCCGCGCACGCGTGAGCCGGCGCGGGCGTCGATGAAGGCCGCACGCAGACTGCTCGAACGGCGCGATACCGGCCCGAAGCACGATTTGTGGGTCGTGCCGTACGCCGACATGATGACGCTCCTGTTCGCGATCTTCGTCGTGCTGTACTCGATCGGCGAGACCAGGATCCAGAAGCTCGAGGAGTTGCGGCAGGCGATTGCGTTCCATCTGTCGCTGGGCGGCGGCGTCAGTGAGGGGACGATGCCGAGTGCGGGAGCCAGCGAGTCGTACGGCGACCTCACCGACGGCGTCCAGCTCATCAATGCGCAGCCGGCCGAGATGAAGCGTTTCGTCAGCGAGACGCTACCGGACAGCTTCCTGGAGGCGGCCGGGAAGTCGCTCGAGATCCTGTTGACCGACGACACGATCGAGTTCGTCGCCGACCTCGACAGCTTCTACGAGCCGGGCGAGGTGGCGCCTCGCCGCCAGGTGCAGGACTGGCTCTTGCGCATGTTCGAAGGCATGTGGGGCAACGTGTCGGAGGTGCGGATCATCGTCGAGGCACCGGACAACGTGATCGGCCGCGACGCGACCGGCCAGGCCGTGCGGACCGACGCGCTGTCCGAGCAGCGGCTGCAGCGCCTGCGGACGATGCTGCGGCGCCTGCCGGTGGTCGACACCCAGGCGGTCGTCAGCGAGTTCCGGTCGCTGCCGCAGACGTCGCGCGCGAACTGGCAGCTCGACGGCCGGATCCACTTCGCGTTCGCGGATCCGTGACCGGGCGACCTGCACCGGCGGCCGTCAGACCGTGACGACCAGCGCGCGGACCGCATCCTCGTCGACGTCGATGCCGAGGCCCGGGCCGTGCGGGACGTGCGCGACGCCATCCTCGACGCGCACCGGCTCGCGCAGCACGTCGGCGGTCAGGAACTGCGGGCCGTTGAGCGCCGCGGGACGCTCGAGGCCGTACGCGGCGTAGAGCGCGAGCGTCGCGGCGAACGACACGTCGGGGTCGGTGAGCCCGCTGCCGAGCCACAGCAGTCCCGAGCGCTCGCAATGCTCGATCTGGCGCCGGTTGGACGACAATCCGCCGCAACGCGACGGCTTCATCGCGACGCCGTCGAGCATGCCGAGCTCCGTGAACTCCTCGAGCTCGACGATGTCGACGACGCCCTCGTCCATCAGGATCGGCAGCGCGCCGAGCGCGCGGAGGCGCTGGTAGCCCGAGATGCGGTTGGGGCGCAGCGGAGCCTCGAGCACGTCGACGCCGGCGTCCGCGAGGCCGCGTGCGGCGCGCAATGCTGAGTCCAGGTCGTAGCCGCCATTGGCGTCGGCCCACAGGAAGGTGTCGGGCGCGAGCCCGCGGACGTGGCGCGCGAGCTCGGTGTCGAACGCGGGGTCCGGGCCGACCTTGATGTTGAAGTGACGGTAGCCGCGCTCACGGCCGGCAGCGACCAGCGCCTCCACCTCGTCCAGCGTCCGGACGTTGACGGTCCACGACAGCGTCAGCCGTGCGTCGGCCGCGATCGGCCGACCCCAGAGCTCGCTGACGTGCACGCCGCGCAGGCGGCCGAGAAGGTCGTGCAAGGCGATGTCGATGCCGGCACGCGTGATCGGCATGCCGGTCGAGAAGCCCGGCGCGATCGCTGCGTCCATCGCGGCGTGGGCACCGGCGAGGTCGGCCGGGTCGCGGCCGATCAGCGCCGGCGCGTAGTAGTCGCGCAGTGCGATGAACGCCGTCTCCAGCGTCTCGTCGCTCCACTTCGCGATCGGCACCGATTGGCCCCAGCCCGACGAGCCGTCCGACGCGACGATCCGGATCAGCACCGCCGCGCGACCGACCGCGCCGTGCGGACCGGTGAAGAACTTGAAGTAGCCGGTCATCGGATAGCGCACCGGGAACAGGTCGATGCGCTCGACGACCGGCCCGGCCGAGCCCGGCCCGCCGGCCGGCCGGCCCGGCCCCGCGATGCTGCAGGCGCCGAGCAACGGGGTCCCAGCCGCGGCCGCGAGGAAGCGGCGGCGCGAGAGGCTCATCGCGGACCCGCCTTGGCGGCCCACGCCGCGTAGCGCTCGGCGACCCGGCCCGACTGCGCGTCGCCGCGGTGCACGAGGATGCCGACGTGGCCGGAGAGCGACTCGCCCGCGGCGAGCGTGAAGCCGGTACCGCTCCAGGCGTCCGGACGCCGCGGCCCGAAGGTGCCGTAGTCGCGCGTCAGCCACACGCGCGGCGTGCCGTCGGGCGGCGTGAACACCGCCACGCCCTCGGCCACGCCGTCGAGCGCGTTGCTGTAGTCGACCCACGCGGCGACCTCACCATCGGTGGCCTGCTGGCCGACGCGGCCGCGGTCGTCGACGAGCGTGCCGCCGCTCGCGACGCTGAACGCGGGCTCCATCCGCAGGTACGGCCACGCGTAGTGCACCTTGTCGCTGCGGAACGTCACCGGCCCGTAGGCGGCGCGCAGCTCGAACTGCAGGTCGACCAGATACTCGCCGTCGCCGAGATCCTCGACCGCGAAGCGGCGCGTGTCGGCGAGCACCGGAGTCGATGGGTCCGACATCCAGGTCGCCTCCGCGACGAAGCCGGCGGGTCCGGCCCGCACCGCGTCCGGCCGGATGAAGCTGACGTGACCGAGCTCGGGGTGCTCGGCGTCCTTCAGATTGCGCCACTCGTGGTAGTAGTCGACGACCGGACCGTCGCCGAGCTGCACCTTGTCGGCGATCCACAGCGCGCGGTGATGTGGATAGGGCTCCGTGCGCTGCACGAGCAGCGAGCGGCCGCTCGGCGACCGCAGCGGATACACGTGCGGAATCGCGAACGCCGGATCGGTGCAGTACACGAATGCCTCGCGGTCGGCGATCGATACGCGCGTGGCGCCGGGCGTCACGTCGACCGCGACGGTCGCCGACGCACCCGGTGCCGTCACCGGACCGACCCCGGCACACCCGGCGAGCAGCGCGAGTGCGCCGAGCGCCAGCGTCCGCAGCTCGCCGCGGAGTGACATCACAATGTCCATGGCTCGCGGCGCTCGAAGTCCAGCATCGCGTTCGCGGCGTCGTCGTCGACGAAACGCTCGGCCGCCGGATCCCAGTGCAGCTGCCGGCCGAGCTTCATCGCGATGTGCGTGACGACGCACACGCTGTTCGACCGGTGGCCGATCTCGACCGGGCAGATCGGATCGCGCCGCGACCGCATGCACTCGAGGAAGTTGCGGTAGTGGTCGTCGCTCACCTCCAGGTGCAGCTCGCCGTCGCCGATCGTCTCGTCGAGGATCGTCTTCGGGTCGGCCTCGATGCCACCGCGGCGCACGAAGATCCAGCCGTCGGAGCCCGTGAAACGGACGCCAGCCGGGTCACCGGTCTGCTGCACGAGCTCGACGCCGTCGGCGTAGCGCGCCTCGGCGCGGAACGTGGTGTGGACGTCGAACAGGCCGCGGTCGGGGAACTCGGCGGTCGCGCGGATCGAGACGATGCCCGAATCGCGGTCGGAGCCGTGGCCCCATTGCGCGATGTCGTTCATGTGCGACCCCCAGCCGGTGATCATGCCGCGGCAGTAGCGATCGATCTGCAGCCAGCCGGGACGGCCGTAGCCCTGCTGGGGATGCACGCGGTGCTCGGCGTACGGCAGGACCGGCGTCGGGCCGAGCCACATGTCGTAGTCGAGCTGCTCGGGAACGGGCGCCTCGGTCGGATCGCCCCGGCCCTTGTCGGGCGGCAGCGAGACGTCGATCCGCTGCAGCTTGCCGACCCGCCCGTTGCGCACCAGCTCGCACGCCTGGCGGAATCGCGCATCGGAACGCTGTTGGGAGCCGGTCTGCAGCACGACGCCGTGGTCGCGCACCGCGCGCACGAGCTTCTGGCCGGCGACCAGGCTGTAGGTCAGCGGCTTCTGCACGTAGATGTCCTTCCTCGCGCGCGCGGCGGCGATCGCGTGGCCGGCGTGCCAGAAGTCCGGCGTCGAGATCGTCACCCCGTCGATGTCGTCGCGCGCCAGCAGCTCGCGGAAGTCGCGGTAGATCGTGATCTCCGGAGCCGGCTCGTCGCCGAGCCGCTCCGCGTAGACCTTGCGGATCTCGTCGCGGGCGTGCGCGGCGCGCGTCGCGTCGACGTCGCACACCGCCACGATCCGTGCGTTGATGGCCGGCTCGAGGCCGCGACGCAGCACCGCGCCGAGGTCGCCGTGCCCCATGCGGCCGGTGCCGATGCAGCCGATCCGCAGCGCGTCGTTGGCGGTGCCGCGCAGCAGCCGCGCTGGCAGCAGCAGCGGTGCCGCGAACGCGCCGGCGAGCTTGATCGCGGTGCGGCGCGTCAGCCCGCGGTCCTCGGGTCCCGGCGGCGTGGGCGGGACGATCGACATCGATGCAGGTGGACTCCGGTGCTTCATCGGTGGTTCTCCGGCTGCGGGTTCGGGGTCTCGGCCACGTAGCGGGCGTGCTCGGCGCGCAGCCGGTCGGCGTCCCAATGACCGAGGTGGACGAGGATGCGGTAGCGCAGCGTCAGCTCGGCGCCGCGGGCGAGCGTCAGCGGCTCGTAGCAGATGACCGCGGGCGTGAAGAACGTCATCGCCGGCGAGCGGATGGCATACCACGGCGACGGTGAGTTGACGTTGGCGGGATGCGCGAGGACCGCGATGCCGACCTCGCGCTCGCCGAGCCGGCCGTGGTATTCCAGGGCGGGTGCGCGGCAGCGGAGGCGATCCTGTGCGTTGAACTCGGGCTGCTCGTCGAGTGCCGCGACCACGTCGCGGTCGTCGAGGTTCACGAGTCGGAGCGACAGGCCGGCATAGCCGCCAAACACCTGGCCGCGGGGTTCGCCGGGGAGCGGCGTGCGCTCGAAGCGCAGCTCGTCCGCGAGCACCGTCGAATGTGCGGACCAGTCGATCGCGAACGCGCCGTCCGGTCCCGGCGCCGACATGTGGAGCACGCGGCGCTCGCGCAGCACCGGCTCGGCGTCCTTCGGTGCGTAGGTCAGCAGCATGCCGACGGTCGCGCTACCGTCGTCCGCCGTGACGATCGTCGGTGGCTCGAAATGCGTGGTTCCGGCAGGTCGGCCGGTGTCGCGCTCGTGCTCCCAGTAGTTGACGCCGTTCAGGTACTTCCAGCTGAACCACAGCCCGTGGTGCCAGACGTGGTCGGCGGGGCTGTCGACCGTCAGCGGACCACAGCCGGGCAGCGCGAGCGGATGGAAGAAGGTGTGCGGCTGCGCGGGATCGAAGCGCAGCGTCCACAGCTCCTGGTCCGTGCGGCGGAGGGACAGCGAGTGGTCGTCGCGCTGCCACGTGACCTCCTGGGCGGAGGCGAGGAGCGGACAGCACAGCGGGAGCAGCAGGCCGAGCGCCAGACGTCGCATGTGACAGAGTGTCGCCGCGTGGGCGTCCCGGCGCGACGGGGTTGCTCAATCCGTGAGCGCGCGCGCGACGATCGCACGCTGGATCAGCGACGTACCCTCGTAGATCCGCAGGCCCATCGCGTCGCGCCACAGCCGCTCGGCCGGCCACGCCGAGCTGTAGCCGCGCCCGCCGAGCAGCAGGATCGCGTGCTCGGCGGCGCGCGCGGCGGCCTCGGTCGCGTAGAGCTTGGCGGCGGCGAGGTCGCCGGGCACCTCGCGGCCGGCGTCGCGGCGGTCCGCGCAGCGCGCGACCAGCGCGCGCGACGCGAGGAGCTCGATCGCCATGTCGGCGAGCCGCTCCTGCACCATCTGCAGTCTCGCGATCGGCTTGCCGAACTGCACGCGCTCCGCCGCGAACCGCCGCGCGCAATCGAGCGCCGCGCGGTGGATGCCGGTGGCACCCGCCGCGACCGACAGCCGCCCCGCGTGTAGCCCGTCCATCGCGACGCGGAAGCCGTGGTGCAGGCCGCCGAGCACCGCGGCGTCCGGCACCTCGACGCCGTCGAGCACGAGCTGTGCATGGTCGGAGCCGCGGTGGCCGAGCTCGACGCCGGGCATCGGCTCGCGTGCGAGGCCGGGGCGGTCGGTCTCGACGAGGAAGCCGGTGATCCCGTCGCGGCCGCGGCTCGGGTCGACCGTCGCGAACACGATCGCGATGTCGGCTACTCCGGCATTGGTGATCCAGATCTTGCGGCCGGTCAGGCGCCATGTGCCGGCCGCGGTGCGCTCCGCCCGGCAGGCGAGCGACGCGACGTCGGAGCCGGCGTCGGGTTCGGTCAGCCCGAAGCAGCCGATCCGCGAGCCGTCGAGCAGGCCCGGCAGCCAGCGCTCGCGCTGCGCCCGATCGGCGTGCTGCAACAGGCATTGGGCGACGAGCCCGGTCTGCACCGCGAGAAAGCCGCGCGCGTTGCCACAGACCGCGCCGATCTCCTCGTGCGCGATCGCGAGCTGGCGGGCGCTCCAGCCGCCGCCGCCGGCGCTCTCGGGCAGCGGGCCGCCGATCACACCCGCGGCCGCGAGCGCCGTGACCGTCTCGCGGCGGAACCGGCGCTCCTCGTCGACCGCGCGCGCGTGCGGGGCGAGCTCGCGTTCGGCGAACGCGCGGATCCCGCGCGCGAATGCCGCCAGCTCGGGAGGCAGGTCGCCGTCGGGGAGGATCGGGTCGAAGGTCGCGGTCATGCGCGGCTCCGGGTCGGGGTCGTCAGCGGCCTTCGAAGCGCGGCTCGCGGCGCTCGGACCAAGCGGTGTGGAACTCGCGGTGGTCGTGGCAGCGCAGCAGCAACGCCTGCGCCTGTGCCTCCTGCTCGATCGCCGCGTCGAGGTCCATCGGCCACTCGTTGACGAGCAGCCGCTTGGTCATGCCGAGCGCGAGCCCTGGACCGCGCGCGAAGCGGCGGGCCAGCTCGAGCGCCGTGTCGAGTGCCGCGCCGGGATCGACGAGGCGACTCGCGAGGCCGACGCGGTGGCAGTCCTCGGCGCCGATCTTGTCGCCGAGCAGCAGCAGCTCGGCGGCCCGGCCGTGGCCGATCATCCGCGGCAGCAGCCAGGCGGCACCCATGTCGGCGCCGGTCAGCCCCACGCGCGTGAACAGGAAGGCGAAGCTCGCGTCGCGCGTCATCACGCGCAGATCGCTCGCCAAGGCGATGACGGCCCCCGCGCCGGCAGCGACGCCGTGGATCGCGGCCACGATCGGCTTCGACAGGCGCAGCATGTTGCGGACGACGGCGCCGGTCATGCGCGTGAATGCGAGCGTCTGGTGCGGCGCTGCGTTCAGCAATGCGCCGATGATGTCGTCGACGTCGCCGCCGCTGCAGAAGCCCCGGCCAGCGCCGGTGATGACGATCGCGCGCACGCGCGGGTCGGTCTCCAGGTCGGCGAACAGCCGCTCGAGCTGCCCGTAGATCGCGAACGTCAGGGCATTGAGCCGCTCCGGACGGTCGAGGGTCAGGACGGCGACGCCGTCGTCGCCGATGTCGAACCGGAAGTCGAACGTGGTGTCGGTCATGCGTCGAGGAGGGCGGGGGCCGGGGGCACAGCACAGGTGTGCCCGGTGGTCGGCGTCAGCCGGGTGGCGATGTATCTGGAGCGTCCACGAAGGCCGGCGGGTCGCGGTCGAGATCGAGCACGACACCGCCGGTCGGCCGCTCGGCGCACAGCCGGGCGACGGCCTCGCCGACCTCGGCAGCGGTGTGCAGTCGGCCGAGCCGGTTCATCGCGGCCATCGAGCGCAGCACGTCGGCCTCGCTGCGGTCGGTGCGGCCGGCGGCCAGCGCGCGGGCCGCGCCGCGGGTCACGTCGGTGTCGACGAAGCCGGGGCAGACCGCGTAGATCCGCAGCGCTGCGGCGGTGCCGAGTTCGGCGGCGAGCGCGCGCGTCGTGCCGAGCATCGCGTGCTTCGCGGTCGTGTAGGCGCTCGTGTAGGCGTAGCCGCGCAGCCCGGCCGTCGATGCGAGCTGCACGACCGTGCCGGCCGCACTGTGGCGCAGGTCGGGCCACGCCGCCCGCAGCAGCCGGAAGGGCATCCGCACGTGCAGGTCGAGGACCTCGTCGAGCATCGCGTCGGTCGTGCGCTCGAACGGTGCGGACGGTGCGGTGCCCGCGTTGTTGACGACGATGTCGGGCGGACCGAGCCGGTCGCGGCAGGCGGCGAGCACGCGCTCCGGAGCGTCCGGCGCGCGGAGATCGACGGCGCAGGGTACGGCCGTGGCGCCGCCCAGCTCACCCGCGACCGCCGCGAGGCGCGCGGCGTCGCGCGCGACCAGCAGCACGCGCGCACCGCGCGCCGCGAGGCTGTGCGCGATGGCATGGCCGATGCCGCGGCTCGCGCCGGTCACGATGGCGATCGCTCCGTCCATGGTGGTGTCGCGCCCCAGGATGCGCGGTGCCGGCGTGACGCGCGAGGCGATTCCGGGGTCCCGGCCGTCCGCGGCGGGCCGGTGTCGTCCGGTTACGATGCGGGCGCCATGCGTCTTCGGCTCGCTCCCCTCTCCGCGCTGGCGATCGCACTGTGTGCGGTGGTCGCACCCACCCAGTCCGGCGGCAATCTGCGCTTCTCCGGACGCGCCGCGCTGCTCGACGTCGTCGAGGCGCTCGTCGTGCTCGGTCCGCCGAGCGCGCCGCTCGCGCTCGTGCTGTCACCCGAGACCGGGCGCTTCGAGGTGCCGGGCTTCGCGACGGCGTGCTTCGCGGTCGTGCCGGGCAGCACCGCGGTCGACATGCGATTGAACAGCAGTGGCTCCGCGCGCCTGCGGTTCACGGTGCCCGACGCGCCCGCATTGATCGGCAGCTACCTCGCCGCACAGGGCATCGCGCTCGCACCGCATCTGGCGACCACGAATTGTGCGTCGTTCGCGATCATCGCCGCGGCGGTCGGGCCCGATCTCGTCGAGACCTTCGACGACCGCGATCACCGCGACGCACGCGCGGGCGCGGCGCCGTGGGCAGCCGATCCGGTCGGCGTCGCGCGGCCCGGCCGGCTCGGCGGCGGCGGCCGGCTCGGCTCGTTCGACCCGGCGACCGGCACCGCCGGCGCCGGCGGCGTGCGCGTGTTCCGCAGCGACGGGCACGACTTCCCCGGCACGCATACGTTGTCCGGGGTGACCGAGCGCGTCGACGACGGCGTGTTCGAGTTCCTCGACTTCAGCGTGCCGGCCGGCGTGACCGTGCGCTTCGAGGGCAGCTTGCCGGCGCGGATCCTGGTCGCCGGCTCGGTGCGGATCGACGGTGTGCTCGACGCCGGTGGCGTGGATCTCGAGCCGCTGGCGATCGGCTCGGCGCGACTTTCGGGGCTGCCGGGCGGCGTGCCCGGGCCCGGCGGCGGCGCTGGTGGGGCCGGCGGTGACCGGCCGGAGCTCGTCGGCGGCGCGGTCGACGGTCGCACCGGCGAGGCGGCGCGCGTGCCGCTCGGCTCGCGGCGGTTCGGACCGCCGGACGGCACCGGGGGCGTCGGCAGCCTCGCCTGGCCGCTCGCCGCCGACCCGCTCGCCGTCCGCTGGCGGTTCTTCGGCTTCTACAGCAACCAGATGGCGGGTGGCGGGGGTGGTGGCGGACTGCTGCTCGGTGGTGGCGTCGGCTCGATCGAGCGCGAGCGGTCACCGGGTGGCGACGTCGGCCCGTTCGGGCCGGGTGGTCTCGCGCTGCCGCAGCTCGTCGTCGCGCCGAGCGCCCGCCGCGACCTGCTGGTCGGTGGTGCGGGAGGGGGCGGGGCCGGCGTGCATCCGTACGACTCCGTCCATCCGGGCGCCCGCTTCGTGCCCGGCGCGGGCGGCGCCGGCGGTGGTGGCGCGCTGCTGATCGCGTGCGGCGGCGACCTGACGATCGGCGCCGCCGGCTGGATCCGCGCCGACGGCGGCGCCGCCGCGGCGCGCGACGACAGCCACGGCGAGCTCGCCGCGCCGGGCGGGGGTGGCAGCGGCGGCTCGATCGTCCTGCAGGTCGCCGGCAACCTGCGCAACGACGGGCTGGTGTCCGCGCGCGGCGGCCACGGCGGCTCGACCGCCGACCTGCGCGCGACGCCGGGCACGATCGTCCACGGCGGCGACGGTGCCGCGGGGCTGATCGCCGTGGAGCTCGCGGTGCCCGCGCCACTCGCGGGTCTCGGGGTGTTCGATCCTGCGGTCGGCGCAGCCGGGCTCCTGCGGGACGAGGACCTCGCGACCGTCGCGACGTCGGCGTGGATCCGGTTGCCGGCGGGCGGCACACCGACCGCGTTGCGCTACGAGCTCTACACGGTGCAGGACGGTCTGCCGGTCCTCTACTCGGACGTCGGCCTCGGTGGCCCGGCGCAGGCTGGCAGCAGCCCGGTCACGGTGCACACGCGATTCGGGCAGGTGGACGGCGCAGGCCGGCTCGTGCCCGGCAGCGAGGGCGACTGGCGCCTCGGTGCGGCGGTCGCACCCGCGGGCAGCAACGCGGTGCGCTTCGCGCTGCGCTTCGACCGCGGCGTGCCCCTCGCGCCCCGGGACCTGCGCGTCGAGGCCGTGCGCCTGCGCTTCTGATTCCGCGCTGGCGCGCGCGGGGCGGCCGTGCGCGCCGCAGCTCCGCGTCACGTCTCGCGCCGGCGGCGACTTCTTCTTCGCGGCGACTTCTTCTTCGCGGCTACTTCTTCTTCTCTGTGTGCAGCGTGTGGCGCCGCAGCCGCGGGCTGTACTTCTTCAGCTCGAGCTTCGGCGTGCCCGGCTTCTTGCGGATCGTGTAGTTGCGGTCGCCGGTCTCCGAGCAGACCAGGTGGACGATCTCGCGCTTCTTCTTCGGCTTGGCCATGGGAACCCCGGCAGTGAGGGGCCGAGGAGCCTAGCGATCCGCGGGCGTGGGTCAAGGCGGATCCGCTTCGCCGGCGCAGCGGCGCAGCGCCACCGACCTGCCGGCCCGGCCCCGGAGTGGCACAGGGGGCGACGACCGTCGCGGTCGTCGCCCCCCGCGCGGGAGGGTCGTCCACTGGCGCAACTCGACTCGGGTCCGGCCTCCCCCCGGGACATCATCGGACGTCCGTTCCGCGGTTCCTGAGCGCAGGTCCGCGTTGCTTTGGACGGGAAATCTCGCCAGGCCCGCTGTCTGGGACGTCGTCGTTACATCTGATCTCGCTCGAGCTCGGTTCAGCGTGTCGCTGCTGCGGTGAGCCGCATCAGCGCGTGCCGGTCCGCCTCGGCCAGCTCGGAACGTGCGCGGAGTCGCTCGACCAGCGGCTCGAGCTCCGCGCGACCGAGTCGGCCGGCCGCGTTGCGCAGCGCGGCGGCAACGTGACCGAGCCACTGCGGATCGCGGCCGCGGACCGGATCCGCGAGCGCCGCCGCGATGCAGCGCGCGACCTGGTCCGGCGGGGCGATCGCGGCGAGGGCCAGCAGCGCGCGCTCCCGTACGCCTGGGTCCGGGTCGGTCTCGAACGCGGAGATCGCGAGCGCCGCGCTCGTCGGTCGCGGGTCGAGACCGGCCGCGGTCACCAACCCGACCCGGAAGCTGCGCGAGTCGGCGCCGTCCGCGAGGCTCCGCTCGTAGGCGGCCGGCAGCGCGTCGCCGTGGCGGGCGCCGAAGCGGACGAACGCGGCGGTCGTCGCATCCGCATCGGCCCGCGACAGCGCGGCCATCACGTCGAGCGCCGCGCCCGGTCGCAGCCGTTCGACGGCCGCGTCCGCGACGTCGGTGATCGTGCCCGCGTCGCCGCTGCGCACCGCGCTGTCCACCGCGAGGCTCCGGTAGCGCCCGTGCGCCGCCGTCAGAAGGTGTGCCAGCGCGGCGCGGCGTCGCTCCGGTGAGCCGTCCGCGGCGAACAGCAGCGCGAGCGAGGCGACCTCGCCCGGCGTGCGCGCTCCGCTGTCGACGAGGTTGCGCCACAAGGTCCGCAGCAGCGCCGGGGCGACCTCGGCGACGTGCGGCACGTCCGCGCCCGCGTCGAACAGCGCGAGCACCTCGGCCTCGTGCGCGGCGCCGAGGTAGGGCGCATCGACGAGGGTCCCGCGGCCCAGCTCGCGCGCCAGCGACGGCCCGAGCTGCAGCGTGCCGAGGCAGCCGGACGCCAGCGCGTCGAGCGCGCTGCGATGGCCGTCGCCACGGCAGCGCCGCTCGCGGTCGGCCAACCCGTCGCGAACGATGCGCAGCAGCACCTGGAAGTGCACCGTGCGGCGGCGCTCACCGCTGCTGCCGTCCGCGTATGCGGCGAGCTCGGCGAGCGCCCGCTCCGGTGCGTCCGCGACGCGCGCGAGCAGATCCCGCAGCAGCGCTTCCGCGACGTCGTCGATCGCGGTGACGGCGGCGGACTCCTCCTCGACCGCGGTCCACAGCTCCAGCCCGAGCTCGACGAGCCGCTCGACGACCACCTGGAAGTCGAGCGGGCCGGTGCTCCCGGTGGCGAGGCCCGCTGCCGCGGGCGGACCGTCGAGCGGGCGCCGCTCGGCGCGCAGTGCGGGTACCCGCGCCGCCGCCTCGCGCGGCCCGGCGTCGGCCGGACCGGTCGCGATCCGGACCGGAGCCGTCGCGTGCCGCCACCCGACGACGGCAGTCACCGCGAGCAACAGCAGCCCGCCGAGGGCCGCCATGGTCGTCGCGTGGCGGCGCATGTCACTCCGCCTCCGCGGCCGGCGCGCCTGCGCCCGCTCGGTGCGCTGCGGCGTCGCACGGCATCAGCGTGTAGGTCGACGGTCGGGCGACGATCTGCTGGCCGTCGGGCACGCAGCTCGAGCCGATCGGGATGAACAGCACCCAGTCGCGCTTGCAGCGGAAGCGGTAGGTCACGACGTCCACGGTGCCGTCCTTCACGGCGATCATCCCGCTGCCCGCCTCGTGCACCGGCACGTCGCGCGTCGGCGTCACGGTCACCAGCGTCGGACAGTGTTGCCGCGGGACCGAGATCCCGGTGTTGCCGATATAGATCGATGCGCCGTCGCAGTCGGTCGAGAACGTGAACTCGGCGCGCGTCTTCTCGGTCTTCAGGCCGTGGTCCGGGCAACCATTGGGACCCTGCTGTGCGGCGACCGGCAGCGCGAGGACGAGCATCGTCAGCAGCTTCGTCGTCATTGCGAACTCCTTTCCGGCGCGGCCACCGTGGCCGCGCTCGTCCCCCTGTGCTCCGCGCGTGCGGCCGGTCGCACCCGAGCTGCGGAAATGTCTGCGAAGCTCGCCGGTCAGGTGGCGTCGAGCCGCTCGACGGAGCCGTGGCGCAGGGTATCGCGGACGCGGTGCAGCTCGTCGCTGCCCGGCACCCGCACGGTCAGTGCGATGCGGCGGATGCGGTCGTCGTCGGCCGCGAACGGCGGCGGTGGATCGGCGTCCCACAGCTCGGCCCACGCCGGGTCGCCGCAGGCACGGTGGATCACGTCGCACGGGCCGAGCTCGCACGCCCAGGCGCACAGCCGTTCGCACACCTCGTCGCGCAGCTTGCGCGCCATCTGCAGCCGCAGTCGGGAGCCGTAGCGCGACTTGCCCCGCGTCTTCAGGTGCGTCGGCTGGGCGCGGCCGTGGCCGCGCACGACGTAGCGCTTGAACACCTTGGTCTCGAGTTCGGCGTCGGCGCGCCACGCACCGAGCGCCGCGGCGCCCGCCTGCAGCAGCACCACCCACTCGCTGCCGGGGGTCGCGGGGAGTCGTCCGAGCCAGTCGCCGAGCGGCTCGCCGGCACCCGGGCACGGCAGGCAGGCGGGTGGTCGCAGGAGCAGACCGGATCCACCGTGCGTCGGGTCGTCGGCGACGTAGCGGCCGCGGCCGTCCGGCTGCAGGTCCCACAGCGTCGCGAGCTCGGCACAGATCGAGCGCGTGTCTCGCCAGTGGAAGCGGGAGCGAGTCGGCCTGGCGCTCACGATCTGCTCCACGCTACGGAACGGTGCGCCCGCCCCGTATACCGAGCACCCATGTCGTGGCTCGCCGACCCCGAGGCCTGGATCGCGCTCCTGACGCTCACCGCGCTGGAGGTCGTCCTCGGCATCGACAACATCATCTTCATCTCGATCCTGACCGATCGGCTGCCGGAGGCAGCGCGCGCGAAGGCCCGCAAGCTCGGGCTCGCGCTCGCCATGCTGATGCGCATCGCGCTGCTGTTCTCGCTGAGCCTCGTGATGCGGCTGACGGAGCCGTGGTTCGAGATCGGCATCGAGTCGCTGCCCGAGGGCGCGCGGCAGATCTCGGGACGCGATCTGATCCTGATCCTCGGCGGACTCTTCCTCATCGCGAAGAGCACGCTGGAGATCCACCACAAGCTGGAGGACGCCGGCGCGGATCCGCGGACCGCGCCCAAGGCGGCGACGTTCGGCGCGGTGCTGACGCAGGTCATGTTGCTCGACGTCGTGTTCTCGCTCGACTCGGTGATCACCGCGGTCGGCATGGTCGAGCACCTCGGCGTGATGATCACGGCGGTCGTCGTCTCGGTGCTGGTGATGATCGTGTTCGTCGACGCCGTGTGCGCGTTCGTCGAGCGCAATCCGACGTTCAAGATGCTCGCGCTGAGCTTCCTCGTGCTGATCGGGCTCGCGCTGTTCGGCGAGGGCCTCGAGCTGCACATCCCGAAGGGCTACGTCTACTTCGCGATGGCGTTCTCGGTCGCCGTCGAGATGCTGAACCTGCGCGCCCGAAGGGGCCGCGCACGGCGCGCCGGGTGACGCCGACGTAGGCCGCTACCGGGACCTGCAGGGAACTCCGGGACCTACAGGGAAATCGCCAGCGGTAGCTCGCGCAGCGACACGACCCGGCTGAACAGCAGCTCGCCGGCCGGCGAACGCGGCGCCGAGGCGTCCGCCGTCGGCTCCCGGCCACCGTGCAGCGCGCAGATCGTCAGCGTCGGGTCGACCTCGCCACGGCTCGCTTCGCCGTGCAGGTCTGGAACCGCGACCGTGAACCTGCCGTGCACGTCGCTGATCGCGATGCCATGCCACGCGCGGTTGTCGCCCCAGCGCAGGTCGACCGCGAGCGTCGCGCCCGGCGCGGCACCGTCGCCGATCAGCAGCGGTGCCGGTCCGACCGGCGCCGACGCGGCCGGCGGGCTCACCGCTCCGTGGGCCGGAGCGGCGTCGTCACCGCCCGCCACGACACCGCGCAGCAGCGGCCACGAGACCGAGTACGCGATCAGCAGCAGCAGGATCGAATCGACGAGGCGACGCATCGAGAGAGGGTGGGGGGCGCGCCCGCAGGGGAGAGACCCTGGAGACTACCCCGAGCCCGGGCCGGGGCAAGCCGCGTGCGAACGGATCCGCGGTGCTCCTCGTCACCGCGATGCGTGCCGGCGCAACCCGTGCGTCGCCGACCGTGTCGTCGCCGCCGGTGCTCGCGCTGGCGGTCGTCGCGGGCGACTCCTACCCTGCCGCAATGCCCGAGGTGCTGCACTCGCGGATCAAGCCGGGAACGCCGGAGTTCGAGGACAACCGCCGCCACCACGAAGCGCTCGCCGGCGAGCTGCAGCGCGCGATCCAGCGCGCCAGCCGCGGCGGCACCGAGGAGTCCGTCGCGCGGCACCGCGCCCGCGGCAAGTTGTTGCCACGGGAGCGGATCGATCGCATCGCCGATCCGGGTACCGCATTCCTCGAGCTGTCGCCGCTCGCCGCGAACGGGATGTACGACGACGAGGCGCCCTGCGCGGGCGTCGTGACCGGCATCGGTCTGGTGGCGGGTCGCGAGGTGCTGTTCGTCGCGAACGATGCGACCGTCAAGGGCGGCAGCTACCTGCCGATGACGGTCAAGAAGCACGTGCGTGCGCAGGAGATCGCGCGCGAGAACCGGCTGCCCTGCATCTACCTGGTCGACTCCGGTGGCGCCTTCCTGCCGCTGCAGGCCGAGGTGTTCCCGGACCGAGACCACTTCGGGCGCATCTTCTACAACCAGGCGCAGATGTCGGCGGCCGGCATCCCGCAGGTGGCGGCGGTACTCGGCTCGTGCACCGCGGGCGGCGCCTACGTGCCGGCGATGAGCGACGAGTGCGTGATCGTCAAGGGCAACGGCACGATCTTCCTCGGCGGGCCGCCGCTCGTGCGCGCGGCGACCGGCGAGGTCGTCACCGCCGAGGAGCTGGGCGGCGCGGATGTCCACACGCGGCTCTCGGGCGTCGCCGACCATTTCGCCGAGGACGAAGCGCACGCCCTCGAGGTCGTGCGCGACATCGCGTCCCACCTGAACGTGCGCAAGCCGCCGACGGTCGCCCTGCAGAGTCCGGAGGATCCGGCCTACGACCCCGCCGAGCTGCTCGGTGTGCTGCCGCGCGACCACCGCACCCAGTACGACGTGCGCGAGGTCATCGCGCGGCTCGTCGACGGCAGCCGGCTGCACGAGTTCAAGCGACGCTACGGTGACACGCTGGTCTGCGGTTTCGCACACCTGCACGGCATCCCGGTCGGGATCCTCGCCAACAACGGCATCCTGTTCTCGGAGAGCGCGCAGAAGGGTGCGCACTTCGTCGAGATGTGCTGTCAGCGGGGCATTCCGCTGCTGTTCCTGCAGAACATCACCGGCTTCATGGTCGGCAAGCGCTACGAGAACGGCGGCATCGCCAAGGACGGTGCGAAGATGGTGCAGGCGGTCGCGACCGCGCAGGTGCCGAAGCTCACCGTGATCATCGGCGGCTCGTTCGGCGCCGGGAACTACGGCATGTGTGGTCGGGCCTACCAGCCGCGCTTCCTGTTCATGTGGCCCAATGCTCGGATCTCCGTGATGGGCGGCGAGCAGGCGGCGTCGGTGCTCAGCCAGGTCAAACGCGATCAGCTCGAGGCCAAGGGCGAGACGCTGAGCGACGAGCAGCGCGCGGCGATCGAGGACCCGGTCCGCGCCAAGTACGAGTACGAGGGGCACCCGTTCTACTCGAGCGCGCGGCTGTGGGACGACGGCGTGCTCGACCCGCGCCGGACGCGCGATGCGCTGGGGCTCGCGCTCTCGGCCGCGTTGTGTGCGCCGATCCCGGACTACCGCGCGCCGGTGTTCCGGATGTGAGCGGGGCTCACAGCCGGAACTGGACGATCGGGCACGAGTCGGTCGTCGAATTGCCGGTCGTCGCGTTGACGTTCGACAGGTCCCACACGTACTGCGCGCCCGGCACGACGACCTCCGGTCCGAACCAGATCGCACGATTGGCGGTCGTCTCGAGCCCCAGCGGATTGCCCGGCCCGGCCGGCACGACGTAGATCCACTGCCAACCGGTGCCGACCCGCGCGACGCCCGGCGGGACGGTCAGCGCGAGCGAAGCGGCGCCCGTCGCGTCGGTCATCAGCGGGATGCCGCCGAGCGCCGGATTGACGAGCAGCTCACAGCCGGCGCCGCCGCCGATCCGCGCGAGGTCGAACGGCAGCGGCAATCCCGGCAGGAACTCGCTCATGTCGACGGACGGGACGAGCAGCGCCGGGCTGGACGCGGGCGCATTGGCGATGGACAGCGTGACGGTCGAGCCGACGACGTAGGTGCCACCAACGGACGTGGAGTTGACCGTCGCGGTGCCGCAACCGACGCCGGCGGTCGCGACACGGCCCGACACGGCCGCGAATGCACGGTCGGTGCTCCACGAAGCGCCGGCGCTGCGACCGTAGACGAACGCATCGACGTTGATGTTCGGGTTGCCATTGGTGCCGAACAAGAACGGCTGGGCGAACGGGAACGTCGCGAACAGACCGGTGCCGCGGTTCGCGGGCATCGCCGGCACGTTGACCACCTGACGCGGCAACGACACGACGACGTCGGAGCCGACGTTGCTCGCGAACGTCGAGCTGAGCGCACCCGGCGCGTTCGCGGTGCTCGACATCTGGATCTCGATGTCGACCGTGAATCCCGCGCGGTCGGCGGTCGCGGCGGTCGGGCGGAAGCCGACGCCGCTGACGGCGGTGCCGAGTTGGAACGGCTGCGCGAAGATCATCTGCGTGCGCGTGGAGCTGCCACCGAGCAGCGAGGAGCTACCGCGACCCCAGGCGCGCTCGTACTCGATCGGGAGGGTGACGAGCGTCTGCGCGGCGGTGACGCCCGCGAGGAGGCAGGTGGCGGTGGCGAGGAGGGCGGGGCGAGGGAGAGGCATGTGGTTGGATCGCAGGAGGAGGGTTCCCCGGGGCAGAGGGCAATCCATGACGTTAGCGCGCCCCTCGCACTGCGTCGCGGGCGTCGGGCATCGCGCTCTCGTCGGTCGATCGGGCTACCCGTCGACCGGGCTACCCGTCGACCAGGCTCAGCCAGCCGTGGCGATCTTCCCGACGACCGTCGAACAGCCCGAAGAACGCGTCCTGCAGCGCCTCGGTGATCGGGCCCCGCGTGCCGCTGCCGACCGGGCGGCGATCGACCGACCGCACCGGCGTGATCTCCGCCGCGGTGCCGGTCAGGAACACCTCGTCGGCGACGTACAGCAGCTCGCGCGGGACCGGCCCCTCGCGCACCGGGATCCCCTGCTCGCCGAGCAGCGTCAGCACCGTGTGGCGCGTGATGCCCTCGAGCACGGACCCGGTGATCCCCGGCGTGTGCGCGACGCCGTCGCGGATCACGAACAGGTTCTCGCCGGCGCCCTCGACGACGGTGCCGTCCGCGCCGACCGCAATGCCCTCGGCGAAGCCATTGCGCCGTGCCTCGGCGTGCACGAGCCACCCCGACAGGTAGTTGCCGCCGGCCTTCGCCATCAGGGGCAGCGTGTTGGGAGCGATCCGCCCCCACGACGACACCTGCACGTCGACACCCTTCTCGATCGCGTCCGCTCCCAGGTAGCGACCCCAGTCGACCGCGATGATCGCGACGCGCGCCGGCTGGTCACCCGGGTCGACGCCCAGCGGTCCGTAGCCCTGGTATGCGATCGGCCGCACGTAGGCGCTCTGCAGGCCGTTCTTCGCGACGACCTCACCGCACGCGGCGCGGATCCGGGCCTCGTCGAAGGGGATCGTCACCGCGTAGATGCGCGCCGAGTCGAACAGCCGGTGTACGTGCTCCGGCAGTCGGAAGAACCGCGGGCCGCCAGGAGTGCGGTAGACGCGGATACCCTCGAAGATCGAGCTCCCGTAGTGCAGCGCGTGGGTCATCACGTGCACCGTCGCGGCCGCCCACGGGACGAGCGTGCCGTCCATCCAGATGAACTCCGCTTCACGCATCGGCATCGGCAGCGGACTGTAGCGCGCCGTCCAGCCGGATCACGCGCGCCGTCGACCGGTTCGCCCGGACGGCTGCTCCAGCCAGGTCGAACCAGCAGCCCGCCGCGTCGATCACGCCGCTGTCGCACGACGCGACGACGGTGTCGGGCGGGGCGCCCCGCAGCACGGCGTCGGGGTCGTCGACGACGTCGCAGCTCCATGGCAGGGGCACGTCGGATGCACGGGCGCGGATCCGCTCGGCGAGCCGCCCGCTGTTCGAGACCGGCCGGTCGAGCAGCCACCGCGCTGCGGACGGTGCGAGGCCGGTCACCAGCGCGGCGCACAGGTCGAGCGCGGCGTCGGTCTCGGCGGTCCGCCGGAAGCTGCCGTGCATGCTCGCCATGTCGCGCAGGCAGCCGTCGCGGCAGGCGAGCAGCACCCCGCCGCCGAGCGCGGCCTCGACGGTCACGAGCACGTTGAAGCCGTCGATCCACAGCGGGCGGTCGCGGAGGCTCGCGTCGGTCGCACGGCGCGCGGCGCGGCGAGCTCGCTGCTCGTCGGAGCAGGACGCCCGGCGCACCGCCGTGCGCTGTCGCTCCGCGAGGCCGAAGCGGTCGCCGACCAGCTTCAGCGAGGCGTCGGTCGGATAGCCGCGCGACAGCAACCACGCCAGGTCGGCGACGGCGGGTCCGAGCTCGCGGATCCGCTCGGTGGCGAACAGTCGCTCGTCCTCCGGATGAGGACCGCGGTGGTTCCGACGGTCGGGCACGGGTGAACCTCCGGTGAAGCGGTCGTGATCCTGCTGTTCCGTGCTGTGCGAACCGTAGCATGGCGGGATGCAATCGGACGACGCCATGTTGGTGGTGCGCGTGCTGCTCGCCAGCGGGGCGGTGCACGCCTTCGCGGAGCGCGACCCGCGCCGCATCGGGGACGTGCTCGACAGCTTCGAGCCAGAGCGCGTGTTCGAGCGGGATGCGCTGATGATCGTCGGCGAGCACGGTGTGACGACCTTCCGCACCCGCGCCGTCCGCCGCGTCGAGCTGCACGGTGCGAACCTCCCGCGCTGGTCGCACGGCCCGGGCTTCGAGCGCCTCGAGCAGATCGACGCGCGCGCGTTCGAGGTCGGCCGTCGCCACGTCGAGACCGGCAAGGCCCAGGCCGGCCGGTCGTATGCGCGCCTCGAGGACTCGAACGGGGATCTGCTGTTCGTCGAATGCGTCGGCGCAGCCGGCGCGCGGAGCGGCCGGATCGAGCGGCTCCTCGATCGGCCGGTGCTGCAACTGCGCCGCGGCGACGACCGCGTGCTCCTGATCAACACCGAGCACGTCGAGTCGATCGCCGTGTTCCCCGGTCCGTCCGAGCGCCCCTCCGAGACCCTGGCATTGGAGCCGACGCCGTGAGCGGAGACCTGCGGCTCCGGCGCATCTGTGTCTATTGCGGCGCGCGGACCGGCAACCGCCCTGCGTACACGGCCGCGGCAGTCGGGTTGGCGACCGCGATCGCCCGGCGTGGCTCGAGCATCGTCTACGGAGGTGGCTCGGTCGGCATCATGGGCGTGGTCGCGGATGCGGCGCTGGCAGAGGGCGCCGAGGTGATCGGCGTGCTGCCGCGCGCGCTGTTCAGCAAGGAGGTCGCGCACGTCGGTCTGACCGCGCTGCACGAGGTCGACGGCATGCACGCCCGCAAGGCGCTGATGATGGAGCTCGCGGACGCCTTCATCGCCCTGCCGGGCGGCTTCGGCACGCTCGAGGAGCTGTTCGAGGCGCTGACCTGGACGCAGATCGGCATCCACGCCAAGCCCTGCGCGCTGCTCGACGTCGACGGCTACTTCGACCGACTGCTCGCCTTCCTCGACCACCAGGTCGCCGAGGGCTTCGTCGCGCAGCGCAATCGCGACCACCTGCTGGTCGACGACGACCCGGAGCGGCTACTCGACCGGCTCCGGGACGCGGCGGGTCGCGCGGACGCCGGCCTCGCCGTCGAGTGGACGACGGCGCGGGTGGACGGCCGGTCGCGGTGACGCGGGCGGCGATCAATCGTCGTCGTCCCGCTCGGCTGCGGCGCCGCCCGCCGGACCGCTCGGCGCCGCGGACAGCGCGCTAGCCGCGCCATGGCGGTACACGAGCTCGCCGCCGGCGTGGCCGACCCGGTAGCCGAGGAACAGCACGCCGAGCGAGCCGACGACGGTCAGCGCCGCCAGCGTCCTCGCCGCGCCTTCGCGGCGCACGAACAGCGTCGCCGCGGCGAGCGCCAGCACCGCGCCGGCGCCCCACAGGAACAGGTCGGCGGCCTCCTCGTGGGCCTCGATCGCCGCCTCCGCGACCGCACCTTCGATGCGCTCGGCGTCGTCCTCCCCGGCCGCGGCGGCGCCGAGTCCGCCGAGCAGCAGCACCGCCTGCAGCGCGACGGCGAGAGTCCAGGTGCGCCGCGGAAGGAAGCCGGTGCGCCACGCGACGAGCAGCGCGACCGTCAGCACCGGCATCAGCGCGGCGAGGGCGACGGGCAAATGGACGACGAGAGGGTGGAGAGGGAGGTCGGTCATGGGTCTGATGGTCGGTCGAACAGGCGCGGTCCCGGGGCGCCGACGGCGCTCCGGGCAGCCGCGCACAAGATCGGCGCACGGTCGCTCGGTGTCGATCCTGCGGATGTGAGAGCCTCTGTTGGACAAGGACTTACAGGCGACCCTCCCCTCGGATGACGGATCCTCACGGCGCCGCGCCGCGCAGATCGGGACCGTGTTCGCGGCGATCCTCGTGCTCGCCGCGACCGATGTGCTGACCGACCTCGGCGAGGGGACGACCCTCCGCCACGTCGCCCTCGAGCTGCTGGTGATCGCGGCGGGCGTCGTCGGTCTGGCGATCGCGGTGCGCCGCTACGCCGAGCTCCGTCGCCGCGAGGTCGGGCTGCGCGCCGAGGCGCGTGAGCTCGGCGAGCGGCTCGCAGCCACCCGTGCCGACGCCGCGCGCTGGCGCGCGGAGTGGCGCCACCTCGTCGACGGCCTCGGTGCCGCGATCGAGCAGCAGTTCGTCGCCTGGGGTCTGTCGACGGCCGAGCGGGGCATCGCGTCGCTCCTGCTCAAGGGCCTGAGCCACAAGGAGGTCGCCGCCGCCCGCCGCGTCAGCGAGGCCACCGTGCGTCAGCAGGCGCGGAGCGTCTACCGCAAGGCGGGCGTCGAAGGACGTCACGATCTTGCAGCGTTCTTCCTGGAGGAGCTGCTGCCTCCGCATCCCGGTTCCGGGGAGCTGTCCTGATGCGTCGTGTGACTGCGATTCGCCTCGGTGTCGTCGCCGCGCTGGTGCTCGGTGCGCTGTTCAGCCCGCTGCTCTCGCCGTTGCCGCTCGCGACCGGCCCGTTCGTGCAGGCGGTGACCGCCGACGCGGCCGTGGTCCGCTGCGTGACGGCCGCGGCGGAGGCGCGCGGGCTCGTCGTGCGCACCGGCGACGAGGTCGTGCAGCGGGTCGCGGCTGGCGAGGCGCGGACCGAGCACCGGTTTCCGTTGCGCGGGTTGTCGCCCGCGACGCGCTACGACTACGAGCTCGTCGACGCGGCGGGACAACGCCTCGACCGCGGCAGCTTCCGCACGATGCCGGACCGCGACGACGCGTCCGTGCGCTTCGCGGTGCTCGGCGATTCCGGCGACCAGCCGTTCTGGATCGACCTGCAACGGTCGCCGCTCGTGCACGCCCTGTCCGACAGCGTGCTGCCCCAGACGGCGTGGGCGGTGCGCCGGGTCGGCGAGCAGCTCGCCGCACTCGCCCCCGACTTCTGGCTCCACACCGGCGACGTCGTCTATCCGAAGGGCGTGCTGCCGCTGTACCGGACCGGCTTCTTCGAGCCGTTCCGCGAGGTCTTGCGCGAAGCACCTTGCCTCGCGGTGCCCGGTAACCACGACGTGCTGCTCGCCGACGGCAGCGCCTACGACTTCGTGTTCGAGCCGGCCGGCCGCGTCGGCGCCGGGCGCAGCTGGTCGCAGCGGATCGGTCCCGTGCGCCTCGTCGGCCTCGACCTCAATGCACCGCTGACCGCCGACTCACCGCAGCTGACCGTGCTGCGTGACGCGGCGGCGGCCGGGGAGCCGTGGCTGATGGTCGCGTCCCACTACCCGATCGCCACCGTCTACCGCGACGCGCCGAGGCCGGATCTGGTGGAGCTGTTCCTACCGCTGTGCCGCGAGCTCGGCGTCGACGTCGTGTTCGCCGGGCACGATCACCTCTACCAGCGCTTCGGCGCGGCCGACGGGGCCGGTCCGATCGAGGTCGGCACCGGCGGTGGTGGCAAGGATCTCTACGAGATCCGCCAGCGGCCGGACGGTCTGGCCGCCGCGCAGGTCGCGCACCACGCCTGCGTCGTCGACGTGCGCGGGGTGCGGCTCACGCTCGAGGCGCGCGACATCGACGGCGGGCTGATCGACCGCTTCGAGCTCGACGCGCGCCGCCACCTCGCGCCCGGCGCCGCGCCGATCCCGCCGTCGCGCCGCGAGCGCATCGAGGCGCTGTCCGGCGAGTGACGCGACCGACGGCGTCGGCCCGCGTCACCGTCGGCCCGCGTCACCGTCGGCGAGTGTCGACGATCGTCTTCACGGCCAGCGCCACGAGGATCACCGCACCGCCGAGCGCTGCGAGCGGGTTCGGAACCTCGCCGTGGACCAGCAGCGCCCAGATTGGGTTGCACGCCGGCTCGATCATCAGGATCAGCGAGACCTCGAAGGCCGGCAGCCGGGGCACCGCCTTGCTGATCAGCGCGTAGGCGAGCCCGACCTGGCAGGTGCCCAGGTAGCCGAGCACCAGCCAGTCGGTGGCTCCCGCGTCACCGACGTGGCCTTCGAACAGCGGCGCACACGCGGTGAATGCGACGACATTGCCGAGCAGGCTCGCCGCGGCTGCCGGATTGCCGCCGCCGACGGCACCGCGCCGGCCGGCGGCGCGCAGACCGAGCAGCGTGAGCGCCCAGGTCAGCCCGGTCGCGGCGCCCAGCATGTTCCCGAGGGCGGGGCGCGGAGCCGTCGCGGACGCGTCGTCCACACCGACGAAGAACAGCGACATCCCGACCGCGAGGACCGCGAGCACCGCGAGATCGCGTCGCCGCGCGTGCTCGCGGAGCAGCAGTGGGCCGAGCGCGATCAGGTAGAGCGGTGCCGTGGACTGCAGGAAGATCGCATTGGCCGCGGTCGTGAGCCGGTTGGCGAGCGCGTAGAGCACCAGCGTCGCGGCGTAGCTGAACGACGTCCCGAGCGTGACGAGGTCGAAGCCGCGTCGGCTCGCCGGGATCAGCAGGGCGATCGTCACCGCGGCGATCGCACTGCGCAGGCCGGCGACCTCGAACGGTCCGAGGCCCGCGCAGCCCTTGATCGCCGCGCCGCCGGTCGAGAACAGCAGGCCGGCTGCCAGGATCTGCAGGCGCGGCACGCGCGCCGCGCCGCCGGTCGTGGGTGTCGGTGCGCGGATTCCGGGCGGATCGTCCATCGCGGAGGCTCGCGGCTCCCTCGGCACGGCGGACGGGGATCGTGCGCGGGGGGCCGGCCGGTCGCACGCTACCGCGGATGAGCCGAGAGATCCCGTCGGGAGGTCGCTTGACCGCAGCAGGGATCTCGCGGATCGTCCGGGCTAACCTCTCGCGATGATCGGAGGCCGCTTCGAAACCCTGCAGCTCGAGCGGGACGGCAAGGTCCTGCACGTCCGTCTCGCGCGTCCCGAGGTGCGCAACGCGTTCAACGGCACCGTCGTCGCCGAGCTCACGCGCGTGTTCTCGTCGCTGACCGAGGACGATCCCGCGCACGTCGTCGTGCTGTCCGGCGCGGGCAAGAGCTTCAGCGCCGGGGCGGACCTCGCGTGGATGACCGAGCAGTCCGAGCTACCGGAGGCCGAGAACGAGCGCAGCGCGGCGGCGATGGCGGGAGCGTTCCTGGCGATCGCACGCTGCGTGAAGCCGGTGGTCGTCCGGGCGCACGGCCACGCCCTCGGCGGTGGCACCGGTCTGGTCGCGGCGGCCGACATCGCCATCGCGGCCGAGGGTACGGTGTTCGGCCTGACCGAGGTCAAGCTCGGCATCGTCCCGGCGGTGATCTCGCCGTTCGTCATGCAGAAGATCGGTGCGGGCCGCGCGCGCACGCTGTTCCTGACCGGCGCCCGCTTCGACGGCCGCGAGGCCGAGCGGATCGGCCTCGTGCACCGCGCGGTCCCCGAAGAGGGGCTCGACGCCGCGGTGCAGGCGGTCGTCGCCGAGCTGCTGACCGCCGGGCCGCGCGCGGTCGCCAGCGCGAAGCAGCTGATCGCCGCGGTGGCGGGGCTGTCGCTCGAGGACGCGATCCCGGTGACCTCGGCGTGGATCGCGCGCCTGCGCGCGACGCCGGAGGCGCGCGAGGGCATGGGGGCCTTCCTGGCGAAACGGCCCCCGTCGTGGATCGGCTGAGCCGAAGTTCCACAGCGGGTTGGTGAGTCACTTTCCACGCTTCGAACGACTCCGCAGATCGGCTTCCTGGCGCCTCTGGTGGCCGTCCCTGGCGTTGTCCACGCGCTTTCTCCACAATGCGTGGACAGTGTGGGGGCGATCGCGCTGCTGATTCGTAACATCCTTCAGTGCAAGATGTTACGAGTGTCAAAAGACCTGTGGTGAAGCCGTGGAAGGAACCTCGTTGGCGAGGAGTGCAACTCGGGAAAACCCTTGATCGAGCCCCAGGCTCGGGGGATTTGTCGAGCCGGCTCGCCGGGCCGGCCGCGTAAGTGGCTGCGCGGCGGAATCCGTCGCCGCCGGAGCCAGGGCACTCTCCGGCCCCCTCTCTCTCCCCGTCCCCCGGTCTCCTCCCCCATCTCGACGATGCCGATCCCGCGCATCTGCTCTCTCTGGCGGTACCGCGGCCGGTTCCTGCTACTCCTGACGGTCGTCGCGCTGTGCGCGGCGGGCCTCGTGCGAGCGCAGTCCGGTCCGCCCCTGGCGACCGTCAAGTTCGTCAACCATGCAGCGCAGCCACGCCAGGAGTGGGGGCTCGCGACGGTCCCGTTCGCGCGCGGAGTGTGGACGCCGGGCAGCACCTTCGTCGTCGACGGCGCGCCCTCCGAGCTCGTGCCGTTCGGCGCCCGCTGGCCCGATGGCTCGGTGCGCTTCGCGCAGGCCGCGATCCGCGTCGACCTCGCGGCGGGTCAGGAGCGCGACTACGTCGTCCGTCGAGGCACGCCGTCACCGGTGCCGTTCGCGCTGTCGCCGTGGGTGCAATCCCGGCTGTCGCGCTTCGGCTGCGATCTCGTCGTCGGTCTCGACGGCGGAAGCGAGCAGCGGGTCGGGCTGCGGTTCGTCGAACTCGTCGAGGACACCGACGTGCGGAAGACCGGGCACTTCCGCGACCGGATCCCAGGCACCGATCTCGTCTACGACCTCTGGCTCACGTTCTTCCACGACCAGGATTTCGCCCGCTTCGAGCTCCGCGTCACCAGCTCGAACGTCGCGAGCGCCCAATGGGAGCAGCCGATCGAGTATCTGCTGCTCGAGCCGACCGCCTGCATCCCGGTCGTTCGCGGCGCGCGTCGGCAGGGCATGAGCTACGGCCCGTTCGACGTCAGTGGCACGAACACCGTGCTGCTGCTCGGCCAGACCTCGTTCTTCGATGCTCAGGCGCACGACTGGTACGGGGAGCTGCTGTTCCACGACCCGAGCGTCTCCGTGCCCGACGCCACGCGGCGCGTGCAGACGATGCAGGCGGTGCTGCTCGAGACCCTGTGGGGCTGCGCCGACAACTGGCCGGAGTCGCGCGCGTACGGTCCGTTCGGTCACGTCCCCGAAGCTCCGCCGTGGATCCGCGACGGTGGGCGGCAGTCGGCGATCGACGACCAACAGCGCTTCCTCCGCTTCTATTACGGGCAGGGCGACTTCTGGGAGGACCGTCCCGGCGGCCTGTATCCGTCGGCTGGCCAGGCCGGCGGGCAGAACGACTTCGGCGTCTGCAAGCTGTACGAAATCGTCCGCTCCGGAATGCCGCAGGGGATCGAGGCCGCCCGCTACACGGCGGGCGAGGAGGCCTATCGCCCGGTGCACCACCGGGAGGTCGACGGCTCGCCGTTGCGGAGCGTCAACCACCCCGGCTGGTGCGCGCAGGGCGGTCGAACGCATTGGAGCAGCACGGTCTCGCCCGATCGCCTGGGCAAGACCGAGCCCCAGATGTCGCTGTCCGGCCACACCCACGGCTGGACCGGCAAGGACGACGAGCACTGGTCGAGCCTGACGCTGAGTGCGGCATACATGCTGACGCGCAGCCACTCGCTGCGCATGGAGCTCGACAACGAGGCCGAGCTCTACCTGTCCGGCCACACGCTGCCCAGCCTGAAGCCGGGGTGGCCGACGAACAACATCGGGAGCGGCCGCGCGACCGGCCGCACGTTGCTCACCCTGAGCTGGGTCTACCTGCTGACCGGCAACCAGGAGCTGGCGACCCGCCTGCACGGCCGCGTCGCCGAGTGCATGTTCCCGCAGCACCTCGGACTGCGCACCGGCGGCGAGGTGCTGCCGATGCGGATCGTCGGGCCCGACGGCAGGACCGTCACGAGCGGTCCGTACTGGTCGCCCTGGGAGGAGTCGCAGGCCGTCATGGGGCTCGCGGCGTGCGCCGAGGCCGTCGGCAGCGTCGCGGCACACGACCTCGGGCTCGTCGTCGTGCGCAACCTGATCCGGAACGGCTGGCGCGTCGACTTCGAGAACACGCGGATCGGCTACGCGATGCGCTACCGCGATGGCGGCGAGGCGCTGCCGCCGAACTGGCTCACCAACCCGGAGCACGTGTCGTGGCCGCTCAGCGAGGGGTTCAACGTCTGGGCGCTGCCCTCGACCCGGCTCGCGATCCACTATGCGAGCGCCTACCACGACCCGGTGCTGCTCGCGCGGGCCCAGGCGATCCTCGCGGCGACACTGGCGCTGCGGCGTCAGCCGGGCCCGGGGTTGCCGCTGTGGGACGAGTTCGCCGGCTGGGACGGCGTCCCCTGATCACCGGTCCAAGCGCGACTCCGCCGCGGCGGCGACGTAGATTCGGTCGGCGGGCCGGCGCTGTGGCCGGTCCGTCGACCGACCGGAGGCACGCTTGGATCCGATCCGCACAGTTCTCGTCGCCGTCGATCTCTCGTCGCGAACCGACAAGGTGATGGCGGTCGCGCACCGGTTGGTGCTCGATCGGCACGGCGCCCGCGCGATCCTGCTGCACGTGGTGAGCGACTACGAGGCGGCCCTCGGGACCTACGGCACCGGCCGCGTGATCGAGGGGCTACAGAAGGACCTCGAGGCTGCGGCGCGCGGACGGCTGAGCGAGCTGGCAGCCCAATGGGAGGCTGCGGACGAGGTCGCCATCGACGTCCGCAGCGGCCCGCCGTGGAGCGAGATCGTCGCCGCCGCGATGCACCACCGAGCCGACCTGATCGTCATGGGGGCGCACTTCGAGGACCTGCCGAAACACAAGGTGCTCGGCGACTCCGTGACGAAGGTGACACGCATCTCGCCCTGCCCGGTCGTCGTCGTGCCCGTCGCCGAGGATTGACCCGGCGCGACGCCGAGCACCGGCCCGATCGAGCGCGCTCAGGCGGGGGTGGCAGAGGCCGCGCCGCGCAGGGTCGCCAGCCGCGAGCGGGCGTGCTCGATGATGCGCAGCACGGCGTCGTTCTTGATCTTCCGCTCGATCGTGATCGCGTAGAGCTGCTCGCGAACGCCGTCGAGCGTGCCGATCGACTGCACCCCGTACTGCCGGCACACCTCGCTCTCGACGAACTCCGGCGCCGGGAACAGTCCGAGCCCGCGCTGCCCGAACGTCTTCAGCATCGCGCTGTCCTCGAACTCCGCGACGATGCGCGGCTTGACCTCGTGGCGGTCGAACCAGCCGTCGAGGTGCTGCCGCACGGTCGTGTTCTCGGTCGGCAGGAGCATCGGGGCGCCGTCCAGCGACTCGGGGAAACCCGGCGCGAACTTCTCGCAGAGGTCGGAGCGGCCGAAGATCAGCACCGGCGACTCACCGAGCATGTGGTTGAAGGCCTTGATCTTCACCGTCGGCGGGATCGGCGCATCCGCGATCACCATGTCGACGCCGAACGTCGCCAGCTCGGTCAGCAGCTCCTCGGGCTTGCCCTCGCGGCAGACCAGGTGGCTCGGCTCGGGGTCCTCCAGCGCCGCCTCGAGCACGCGGCAGGCGACGAGCTTCGGCAGCGCGTCGGCGACGCCGATCTTCACGCGGCTCGGACCCTGCGTCGGACGGTTGCGGACCACGTCGACCAGCTCCTGGCCGACCGTGAAGATCTGATCGGCGTAGCCGAACACGAGCCGCCCGGTCTCGGTGAGGGTCAGCTTGCGACCCTGCCGCAGGAACAGCCGCTCGCCGATCGACTTCTCGAGCGACTGGATCTGCCCGCTGACGGTCGGTTGGGCCAGCTTCAGCTTCTCGCTGGCGCGCGTGATGCTCCCTTCACGTGCGGTGACCCAGAAGTAGAGCAGGTGGTGATAGTTGATCCAGTCCATCGGCGTATCCGTCCAGCGAGGTGCGCCCAGCTAGGCCAGTCGGATGCCGAAAATCCAGGGTGCAAGGCGGACCGCGTCCAAGGTTTTCTCGGGGTCGCGGCGCGAGCGTCGGCTTGCGGTCGGGCCGGCCGGGCCGCCACGATAGCCGGGTCCGGCGCCGCGCGGCCGCCGCGCGGAGCTGCAGCCCCGGCTTCGCCAGCGTCGCCGGCCCCGCTCGCCCGCTCCGGAACCGCCCATGCAGATTCGCTACCTCGGCCACGCCGCGATCCTCGTCACCGCGCCGCGCAGCGGGACCACCATCCTGATGGATCCGTGGCTCGAGGATCCCGCCTACTGCAACTCGTGGTTCCACTACCCGCCGCTCGTCGACCGGATCGCCGACCTCGCCCCGGTCGACTACGTCTACTGCAGCCACGAGCACCCGGACCACTTCGACCCGCCGACGCTGCGCCAGCTGCCGGGCGACCAACGCATCCTGCTGCCCGAGTTCTCGTCCGGTACGCTGCGCGAGCGCTTCGAGCGCATCGGGATGTCGAACTTCGTGCCGATGCCGTTCGGCGAGCCGCTCGACCTCGCGCCCGACCTGCGCGTCACCTGTCTGCGCTCCGATCTCGTGTGGGAGGACAGCGCGATCGTCGTCGAGAGCGACGGCACGACGCTGTTCAACATGAACGACTGCAAGCTCGGCGACGAGCTCCTCGCGGCGGCCGGCGAGCGTTTCCGGCCCGATATCGTGTTCGTGCCGTTCTCCGGCGCCATTCATTTCCCGACCTGCTACGACTACTCGCCCGAGCAGCGCGCCCGCCTGTGTGCGGCGCGCCAGCGCAAGCACCTCGACGCCTTCGTGCACCGCATCCGCCTGCTCGGTGCGCCGCGAGCGGTTCCGTTCGCGGGCAACTTCGTGCTGCTGGCGCCGGAGCAGCTCTGGATGAACGCCAAGGACACGAACAACATCAACACGCCCGACGATGCGATCGCGCGGCTCGCCGAGCTCGCGCCGGAGGTCGAAGGTGTGCAGATGAACCCCGGCGACACGTGGACCAGGGCCGGCGGGCTGGTGCGGCGCGCGCCGGCTCCCGACTTCCGGCGCAAGCTCGAGCACGTTCGCGAGCTGGCCGAGCGCGAGGCCGGGCGGATCGCAGCGCTGCGTGCCGCGGAGCCGCCGGCGCGGGCGTCGCTCGGTGACGACGTCCGGCGCTACTTCGCCGCCATCGCCGCGCGGCACCCCGAGCTGTGCGGCAGGATCGCCGCGCGGATCGAGTTCGAGGCCGAGGGCCTCCATGGCGGCCGCTGGTTGCTCGACTACTCGGACCGGGGACTGTCGATCACCGACCAGCCGACCGACCAGCCGACCAACCAGCCGACCGACCAGCCCTGGAACCTGCGGATCACGCTCCCCGCCAGCATCCTGCAGCGTGCGGTCGACGGCGAGATCTGCTGGGACGAGGTCGCCATCTCCTTCCGCTGTCGGTTCGCCGAGAACCCCGAGGGCTTCAATCAGGACTTCTGGGCGATGCTCTACAACCCGAGCGAGGCGTTCCTCAGCGAGTACCTCGCCAATCCGGAGCCGAAGTTCGCGTGAGCACCGCGGCGGACAGCGATGGGCTGCGCAGCGTCGCCGTCGGAGCCGCGCAGTGCTTCGCGGCGGATGCTCCGCTCGGGGCCGTCTGGGAGGGCGTCGTCGCCGACGGCAGCCCGCTGTTCGCGGTCGACGGCCCGGGTGGCACGCGCGGGCTCACCGACCTCGCGGTGCGCCGCGCCGTCCAGGACCGCGTCGATCCCGACACGCCGGTCTGGGCGCTCGCGTCCCCTGACCTGACGGTCGCGGACGAGGCCGCCGCGCGCGCGCGGCTCGCCGCGGAACCCGGGCTGGCCGCCGTGTTGTGTCCGACCGGCGCAGGGCTCCGCCGTGTCGAGCGCCAGCTCCCGGCGCCGTCCACGGCGATCGTCATGGCTGGCGGGTTCGGTACACGGTTGCGGCCGTTGACCGACGACACGCCGAAACCGCTGCTCGACGTCGGCGGCCGGCCGTTGCTGCTGCGCATCCTCGACCAGCTTCACGACGCGGGCGTGCGCACCGTCCACGTATCCGTGCACTACCTCGCGGAGCGCGTCGAGGCGGAGGTGGGCGACGGTGGTGAGCTCGGGCTCGACGTGCGCTATCTGCACGAGTCCGAGCCGCTCGGCACCGGTGCGGGGCTCGCGCTGCTCGAGCGGGCCGATGGCCCCTTCCTGATGATCAACGGCGACGTGCTGACGAACGTCGATCTGCGGGCGATGGCCAGGCACCACGTGCTGCAGTCGAACCTCGCCACCGTCGCGACCTGGCTGCACGCTGCGCCATTGCCCTACGGGGTCGTTCGCCATGCGGCCGACGACCGGATCGAGCACATCGAGGAGAAGCCGGTCTACCGGTATCCGGTCAACGCGGGCATCTACGTGTTCGCGCCGCGCGTGCTGGAGCTGGTCGAGCGCGGGCGACCGCTCGCGATGGTCGACTTCCTCAACGATGTCGCGCAGCGCGAGCGCGTCGGTCGCTTCCCGTTGGTCGAGTACTGGAACGACGTCGGCAGCCACGCCGACTATGCGCGCGCCCAGCGCGAGGTGCATCGGCTGTGATCGGCGATGCGACTCCGGCACCGTGTCGACGGGTGCTCCACGTGTGCCACGGCTTCTATCCCGAGGGCGCCGGTGGTGTGGAGAGCTACCTGCGCGACGTGATCCGCGCCCAGCGCGCCGCGGGGATCGATGCCCGGCTGCTGACCGGTAGCCAGGTGCCGTGGCCGGACGTCGGCGTGGAGGAGCTGGAGCTCGAGGGGATCCCGAGCTACCGGCTGCACCGCGACGATCTGTTCTTCGATCATTTCGCGAAGCTGTGGCATCCCGTCGTGGGCGCGCAGTTCGTCGCGCTGCTGGAGCGTTTCGGACCGGACGTCGTGCACCTGCACCAGTGGATCCGGCTGACCTGTGAGCTCGTCGAGCTCGCCGAGGACGCGGGCTACCCGACAGTCGTCACGCTGCACGACCTCTACACCTCGTGCCCGCGCTGCTTCCGCGTCCGGCCGGACGACGAGCATTGCGAGCGCGAGCTGTCGGTCGCGAGCTGTGCCGGCTGTGTGCCTCGCTACGGCCACGAATCGGAGCGCGAGGTCCGCGCGAGCATCGAGCTCTATCGCGACCAGTACGCGGCAGAGGTCGCGCGCGCGCGCGTCGTGCTCGTCGCGAGCGAGGCCACGCGCGACCTGATCGCAGCGACGACGCCGATCGCGGTCGAGCGCTTCGCTCTGCTCCCGCTGGCGTACCCGCCGCGGTTCGCGGGACTGCCGCGCGCCGCCCCGCCGAACGCCGGGGAGCCGTTCCGGTTCGCGTACTGGGGAACCTGACCGCCCGCAAGGGCACGCCGGTGATGGTCGAGGCGTTCCGCGAGCTCTGCAGCGGCCCGCTGCCACGGCCGGTCGAGCTGCACCTGTTCGGGCGCGTCGACACGCCGCAGCTCGACGCCGAGTTGCGCGCGATCGCGGCCGGGTTGCCGGTCACCTTCCACGGCCGCTTCGAGTATCCGCAGCTCGCGACCTCCGGGCTGCACGCAGCGGTGTTCCCGATGGTGTGCTTCGAGACCTACGGCTTCGTGCTCGACGAGGCGTACGAGCTCGGCCTGCCCGCGATCGTCACCGACCTCGGCGCGATCCCGCGCCGGGCGGGTGCCGCCGCATTGCGGGTGCCGCCGCGCGATGTCGCGGCGATGGCTGCCGCGATGCGACGGTTGGTCACGGAGCCCGACCTGCACGCGTCGCTCGCCGCGGCGATCGGTCGGGCGGGACTGTCGCTCGCGGAGCACGTCGAGGCTCTCGCGGCGCACTATGCGAACGCGATCGAGACCACGCCGCAGCCGGTGGTCGCGGATGGCCTAGCGCGCCGCCGCGCCGAGCTCTTGCACATGCAGCGGGAGTCCGCGCAGGCGCGCATCACACCCGACGGAGGTCCGCGGTGAAGCACCTCGCTCTGCTGATCGCTGTGTCGCTGCCGTGCGCGGTGCTCGCCCAGGACGCGCAGCGGCCCCCGGCGACCGTCGCTACCCACTACTTCTACTGGTACCGCCATCCGGACGAGCACTTCCCCGGGCCCGGCCGCGAGGGTCTCCGGCACGGTTTCGTCGAGCCGGAGCGCGTCAGCTACCTCGATCCCGATTGGCATCGCGGCGAGTTCCGCGACATGGCGGCGGCAGGCATCGACGTCGCATTGCCGGTCTACTGGGGCTGCGAGGGCAGCGAGCGCCGCGCGAACCTCTACTTCGCCGACGCCGGGCTACCGGCGATGGTCGAGGCGCTCGACCGGATGGCCGCAGCAGGTGAGCCGGCCCCGAAGCTCGGGCTGTTCTACGACACCTCGACGCTGCTGAACGGCGTCCGCGGAGTCGAGCCGCGCGACCAGCGCGCCGACCTGACGACCACGGCGGGTCGCGCACTGTTCGACGGCACGGTGCTGCGCTTCTTCGATGCGATCCCGGCGCGCCACCGCGCGGCGCACCGCGGCCGACCGCTGGTGGTGCTGTACGTCTCGGGCTTCGCCGAGCGCTGGGACGCATCGCTGTGCGATGGCCTGCGCGAGGCCTTCGTCGAGCGCTTCGGCGGCGCGCCGCCGTTCGTCGTCGCCGATGCGAGCTGGGGCGAGATCGGGCAGGACGCGACGACGTCGTGGGGGGCTGCGCTGGTCGGCCCGACCTTGTTCGAGGGCGTCGCGCAGATCGGTCCAGGCTACGACGACAGCCCCGTGCCGGGCCGCCACACGCCGATCCGCGACCGCGAGGACGGTGCCTTCTACCTGTTCGGCTGGCGGGCGGCGATCGAGCACCGGCCGGAGCTCGTGCTGCTGGAGACCTGGAACGAGCTGCACGAGGGCACCGAGATCTGTCGCTCCCGCGACCTCGGCGACAGCTACCTGCGTTGGACGCGGGACGCCGTCGCGCGGCTGCGCAGCGGCGAACCGGGGCCGGCGATCGTGCTGCGCAACGCGCGTCCCCTGCCGCGCCGCGACCTGTCCTGGGGTGCCGACGCCCGCGGTGCCGAGCGCCTGCACTGGTCGCCGCAGGACGCGTGCGGGCTGCGGCCGATCGGCTGGGCCGATGGCCCGATCGACGTCCACCGCGATGCGCTGGTCGCGACCTGCCCACCGGAACGGCCGGTCACCTACGTCTACCTGCAGGTCAGCGACCACTGGGCCTTCGACCGGCCGGCCGACGCCGCCGAGCTGCTGCTGACCTTGCGCGGCTCCGGACTGCGCGGGCTGCGGCTCGAGTACGACTCGCACGACGCCGCGGCGACGCTCGACGGTGCCTACACGCCGGCGCCGAGTGCGGAGCTGCGCGCCGCGGACGAGAGCGGGCTCGACGAATGTGCGGCCTTCCGCCTGCCGAGGGCGCGGTTGGCCGACCGGCAGAACGGGGGGGCGGACCTGCGGGTCTGCGTGTTCCGGGGCGGGGTGAGCATCGGGTCGATCGAGCTGACCGTCGCGCCCTGACGACACTGGCCCCAAAGACTGGCGGAGCTGCCCTGCAGCGCAGGCGCCGGCAAGGAGTTGCGTCGAGTCCGTGACAATCGGTCACGACATGCGGAACCGACTGTCGGGGCGCGTCTTGTGACCTCCTCAGCCAGTCTGTGGGGCCAGTCTCAGACGAGAGCGAGTCTCAGTCTGTTTTTCCGAGGAATCGGATCGGTCGAGCCACGGGAAGACCCTGATGCGTAGGTTGCGTGACCTTCCCGTGACGTTCGCGGGACCTCGCTCTCTTCGGACACCTGACCTTGAACCACCGCAGCCTCTCCGCGCTCGGTGCGATGCTGGCCACGACGCTCGCCGCCAGCCTCGCGCCGCGCCTGCTCTCCCCCGCGCCGGTCGCGCCCGGCTACACCCTGGTCGGCTGGAACGACCTGGGCATGCACTGCATGGACTCCGACTACTCGGTGTTCAGCATCCTGCCTCCCTACAACACGGTCGAGGCTCAGCTGATCGACCCGCAGGGCCACCTGGTCACGTCGCCGGGTGGCATCACCGTCACCTACGAGGCGGTCGCCGACCCGGGCGGGTCGATCAACTCGACGTCGGTCGGCAAGACCAACTACTGGACCTTCGCGCCGGCGCTGTACGGTGGTTCGTCGGTCCCGAACACGGGTCTCGCGGGCCACGACATGCCCGGCCCCGGCAACGTGCCGCAGGCGATGACCTTCGGCGCGGCGGCGGCCGTGTTCCGCGCCGAGGGAGTGCCGGTCACGCCGTACGACGACCAGGGGCGCTCGCGCAGCTACCCGTTGATGCGGCTCGTCGCTCGCGACGCGCAGGGCCTCGAGCTGGCGTCGACCGAGGTCGTGCTGCCGGTCTCCGACGAGATGGACTGCAGCCTGTGCCACGGCTCGAACACCGAGGCCGCGGCCCGGCCGTCGGCAGGCTGGGTGGACGACCCCATCCACGAGCGCGACTATCGGCGCAACATCCTGCGCCTGCACGACGAGCATCATGCCGGCTCGCCGCTCTACGCGCAGTCGCTGCAGGCCGCCGGCTACGACCCCAATGGATTGCAGGCGACGGTCGCCGCCGGCACGCCGATCCTCTGTGCGAGGTGCCACGCGTCGAATGCGCTGCCGGGCACCGGCGTCGCCGGCGTGCCGCCGCTGACGGCAGCGATCCACGCACACCACGCCGCGGTGACCGACCCGATCAATGGCAGCACGCTCGGCGCGAGCTCCAATCGCGCGGCGTGCTATCGGTGCCACCCTGGCTCGGAGACGCGCTGCCTGCGCGGGGCGATGGGTGCTGCGGTCGACGCGCAGACCGGTGATCTCGCGATGCAGTGCCAGAGCTGCCACGGCTCGATGAGCGACGTCGGCGCTGCCACGCGGCAGGGCTGGTTCGACCAGCCGAACTGCCAGAGCTGCCATACGGGCACCGCGACCCACAACAACGGGCAGATCCGCTACGCGGATGCGTTCGACACGAACGGCTCGCTGCGCATCCCCGTCGACACGACCTTCGCGACGAACCCCGACACGCCGCTGCCGGGCACCTCGCTCTACCGGTTCTCGACCGGCCACGGCGGGCTGCGCTGCGAGGCGTGTCACGGCTCGACGCATGCCGTGTTCCCGGCCGCGCACGGCAACGACAACCTGCAGAACCTCGCGCTGCAGGGCCATGCCGGCACGCTCGTCGAGTGCAGCGCGTGCCACACGACGGTTCCGCGGACGGTCGCCGGCGGGCCGCACGGTCTGCATCCGGTCGACTCGTCGTGGATCGATCGTCACCCGGACGTCGTCGAGACGCAGGGCTCCGCGCAGTGCCAGGTGTGCCATGGCACGAGCTACCGGGGCACGGTGCTGTCGCGAGCGCACGCCGACCGCACCTTCGTGATGGGCGGGCGCGGCACGGTCACGTTCCGTCGCGGGCAGACCGTCGGTTGCTACGAGTGCCACCGTGGCCCCAACAGCGGCGATCCGCCGACCAACGGCCGTCCCGTCGCGCAGGGAGGCAGCGGTAGCCTGCCGTCCGGCGCGCCGTCGCTCGCGATCCCGCTGACCGCGACCGACCCGGAGAACAGCCCGCTGACGCTGCGGGTCGTGCGCCAGCCCGAGCACGGCACGGTGACGGTGCAGGGCGCGACCGCGACGTATCGACCGTTCGGTGGATTCGCCGGCACCGACACGTTCGCCTACACCGCCGCGGATGCGTACCGCGAAGCGACCCCGGCGAACGTCAGCGTCCGCCGCAATGCCGAGTCGGTCGCCTACGGACGCGGCTTCCCTGGCACGGGCGGTCGGGTCCCGGCGCTCGCGGCCTCCGCGCCGCCGGTGCTCGGAACCGCGATCGACGTCGCGGTCGACAACACGGCGGGGGTCGCGACGGTTGCCGGATTGCTGGCGTCGCTCGAACCCGCCCGTCTGTCGGTGGGCTTCGGGGGCGTGCTGCTCGTCCACCAGCCGGAGGCGTTGACGATCCTCCTGCCGATCGGTGGCGGCGCCTTCCACATCCCGGTGCCGAACGTCCCGGCGTTGACGGGCGTCGTGCTGCACACGCAGTCGATCCAGATCGACCCGGGCGCGCGGCACGGCATCGCGTTCTCGGCCGGGCTGCGGCTCGTGCTCGGGTCGTGACGCGCCGCGCCGCGTGGCGCCCGGTTCGCGCCGGGCGTCCGCGGCCCGGCTGCGCGAGCCGCCACCTCACCCGAGCGGGTCGTAGACGCCCGGGACCGGCACCGGGTAGCGCCCGTCCGGCCCCGGCATCGCGGGCGGATCCGTGTCGAGCGTGTAGTTGTCGATGCCCGGGCACAGGTCGCGGCCGCCCTGCATCAGCTCGTCCCAGCCGACGACGCGGCCCGAGTAGCAGGCCTCGCGGCCGAGGATCGCGGTGAACGTGCTATTCGCGCCGAAGTCGCCCTCGTTGTAGATCTCGCCGCGCATCAGGGCCTCGATCATGTCGTGCTGTTCCTGCTGGTGGCCATTGCTGCCACCGCGCATGCGCAGCCGCTCCTGACCGAACGGTTCGATCCAGCCGCCGACATTGGCGACACCCTTCGAACCGTGGGCGAACTCGGCGACCTGTTGGAACGCGCGGCCGCCGAGGTGCCGGCCCTGGCTGTACATCTTGGTGCCGTCCGGGAACGTGTACTCGACGAACGTGTGGTCGAAGATCTGCGACTTGGTGCGATCGCCGCCCATGCGCTGCTCGCCGCCGCCCATGCCGTTGGCCTCCACCGGGTACATGTCCTTGACCCAGCAGCCGACGTCGAGGTTGTGGATGTGCTGCTCGCAGATCTGGTCGCCACAGACCCAGATGAAGTGGTACCAGTTGTTCACCTGGAACTGCATCTCGGTCATGTCAGGACGACGATCGCGGTACCAGATGCCGCCGCCGTTCCAGTAGACGCGCAGCAGGTTGATGTCGCCGATCGCGCCGTCCTGCAGCGCCTTGACGCACTCGACGTACTTCTCCTCGTGGCGCCGCTGCAGGCCGATCGCGACCATCAGGTTCTTCTGCTTCGCGATCTCGTTCGCGGCGAGCACGCGGCGCACGCCGGGCGCATCGACCGCGACCGGCTTCTCCATGAACACGTGCTTGCCGGCCTTGACCGCGTACTCGAACTGCTGCGGCTTGAAGCCCGGCGGCGTCGCGATCACGACGACGTCCACGCCGGAGTCGATCGCGGCCTTGTAGGCGTCGAGCCCGGCGAAGATCCGCTCCTCGGGCACGTCGACCTTGTCGCCGTGGATGCGCTTGAGGTTGCGGACCGTGTTGCGCGCGTTGTCGGCGAAGGCGTCCGCCACGGCGACGAGCCGCGTGTTGCCCTTCGTGTTCATGATCTGGTCCGCGGCACCGGAGCCGCGCCCGCCGCAGCCGACGACCGCCACGCGGATCTCGTCGCGGCCGCCGATGTGTACGCCGGGGGTCGCGAGCTTCAGCGACGGCACGGCCAGGACGGCGCCGGACTGCGCCAGGAAGGTGCGGCGGGTGGAACCCTTGGTCATCGGGGAGGTCTCCGGGGAGCGGGCGATCGAGGCAGACCGGTCTGCCGGTCGGGCGACGGTACCACGGTCGGGCCCGCGGTTGCATGGTCTACTCGCGGCGCGCCGGCTCCGTGCGGCTCCCGGCAATCGCGCTTCAGCCCGTGGTGACGACGTCACCGAGGTCGACGACCTCGCGCGGGGCGAGCCGCTGGCGGTCCAGCTCGAACGGTGCGCCGTGCGCGGGCTCGATGCGGAACGTGAACGGACCCGGGACCACGAGGCCGGTGTCGAACCGCCCGTCGTCGCCGATCCGCGTTCGGTGCGAGCCGTCGCCGACGCGCACCTCGAACGTGCCGGGCTGCGGGGTGCCCTGCGCATCGACGAGTCGGCCGCGCAGCCTCGCGGTCGGCATCCACAGACCCGGTACGACGACCACGACGTCGCCGGTCGCCCCCGGTAGAGGACCGATGCCGAGCTGCTCGAACGGGATGGTCTGGCGGCCCTCGCGGATCGCGGGCTGCCGGGTCATCACCAGCGTGCCTCGGAAGCCGCCGGAGGCGCCGCCGAACTGCAGTCGCTGCAGACGGTCGTTCTGTAGCTCCAGCGTGTAGCGGCGCTCGGGGTAGCAGCGCAGCTCCGCGCGGCCTTCGTCGTCGAGTCGCTCGACGACCTCCGGAGCGTCGCCGGCGAGCGCGCGGGCGCGGACGACCCAGTCGCGCAGTGGTGCGTTCGACTCGTCGAGAACGCGCAGCCGCACGTGCCCGAATGGCTCGCGCACGAGCTCGCAATCCTGCTGCTGGCCGGGGACGCCGATGATCGACGTCGTCACGTTGCGCCAGTCGTCGTCGGCGTGCGCCTCGAGCTGCACCGGTCCGGCCGGCAGGCAATCGAGCTCGAAGGTGCCGTCCCGGCCGGTCGTCACGTCGAGGCTCGGCCGGTCCTCGGACGCGGCGCTGACGACGATCCCCGCGGCCGCGCTGCCGTCGGCATTGCGGACCACGCCGTGCACCGCGAACGCCGGGGTGAGCACCGCCTCGACGTGGGTCGGATCCGGTCTTCCCGCGCGGACGGTCGCGAGCCACGGCTCGTAGCCGCGCGCGAGGATCAGCACCGGTACGCTCGGCTCGGCGACCGCGGTCGGTCCGCAATGGCCGTCGGCGTCGCTGACGGTGCGCAGCGGCGGCAGCTCGCCGTCGGCGGGCCCGATGCGGACCCGTGCGCCGGGCAGCGGCGTGCGCTCGGCGGTGAGCACGTCGATCTCGAGCGCGCCGACCGGCGCGGTGAGCCGCAGCACCAGCTCCTCGCCGGCGGTCGCCGCGTCGGCGGCGACCGGCCGGCTCGGTGCGTAGTCCGCAGCCCGCGCGACGAGCCGCGCGCCGGGCGGGGCGTCCGCACAGGCGAAGCGGCCGTCGGCATCGGTGCGCAGCGTCGACTGCGCGAGCTGTCCGCCGGCCGGCAACAGCCACACCGTCGCGCCGGCGACCGCCGAGCCGTCCGGCGCCTCGACCCGGCCGCTCAGCCGCGCGCCGGCCGGGAGCTCGAGGGGGATCAGCAGATCGTCGTCGCCGAGCTCGAAGTCGGCGTGGACGTGGTCGCCGGGGTCGACGGCCGACGGCTCGTCGACGCGGAAGGCCCGCTGCCGGTCGACCGCGATCGGCGGTGCCGGCGACTCCGTCTCGCGCTGGCCCTGGCCGCCCACCGAGACCGCCACCGACTCGAACAGCTCGAACTGGATCGTCTGCCCGCCGGCCGCGCCGGCTTCGCCATCGCCGAACGACAGCACGAGAGGCTCGCCGGCCTGCAGCAGGTCGAACGTCGCGACGCCGGCGTCGCCGCCCTCGCTCGGCTCGGGTGCGGGCGCGCGATCCGCGATCACGCGGTAGTGGCCCGGCCCGAGATCCCCGAACTCCGCGACGCCCCTCGGGTCGGTGCGCTCGGCCCGTGTGAACCACGCCGCGTGCCGACCGTCGGTCGGCACGACGACCAGCGCGATGTCGGGCGCGGGCGACCCGTCGCCGGCGTGCCGCGCGGCGACCCGGACGATCGGCGTGCGGGCGCCGGTGGTCGCCAGCCGGCTGCGCGCCGCCGGGTCGGTCGCGGGTGCGACGGCGCCCTCCACCGCGGTGGTGCGGTTCGCGCCGGCGGTGTCGTCCGGTGCGCTCGCGACCGCGTCGCCCGGCACCGGAGCGGGTCGTTCGTCGCCGGTCGCGAACGCGCCGCCCGCGAACGCCGCGATCAGCGCGATCGCCGCGAGCAGCGCGAGGGAGACCAGGTTGCGGCCAGTCGGGGTCATCGCGTCGGGGTCATCGCGTCGGGGTCGTCGTGTCACCGATCGGAGCGGAGCGTAGCCGATCCGACCGGTCCCGACTCCGGACCCCGGCGTCACGAGCCCGTGATGACGAAGCTGATGCAGTTGCTGACGAACGTGCCGAGGCCCGCCGCCGAGAAGCACAGGCCGACGTACTGGCTCGACAGTCCGAGGCCGCACAGCGCCGGGTTGGCCGGCAGCGGCAGCGGCTGCGTCGCCGTGCCGGCGCAGCCGGCCCCGGGACCGGTCGGGAGCGGGCCGAGGATGACCGGGCTGCCCGGCACCAGCAGCGGACCGCAGAAGCCGAGCGTCGGACCCGTCGCGGAGCAGCTCCCGACGTTGATCAGCAGCCACGCCGACGAGTTCGCGGGTGCCGACACGAGGTCGAGCGAGAACGCCGGATTGCCGATCGCGGGATCGCCGCTCAGCACGTGCCGCATGGTCAGCGCGCAGGCCGCGCAGCCGCCGTCCGTGCACGAGCGGCCGACGGGCCGCTCGTCGGCCGGAATCACGCACAGGCCGACGTAGCGCTCGTTGACCGGCAGGCGGCAGCAGTTGACGAACTGCACCATGCAGTTGGGGTCCGGCCGGACGCCGACGACGGTCGGGCCGTCCGTCACGTAGAGGATCCCGCGGCACGGCTCGAAGCCGAGGCCCGTGATCCGCTGCAGGAAGCCGGCACCGCCGCAATCCGGGATGCGATAGCGGCAGATCGGGCTGCACGGCGCGGTCTGCGGTGCCGAGTAGACGATCGGCCCGGCGATCGTCGACGGCTGCAGCGGCTGCGACGCGAAGTAGAGCAGCCCGTTGACGTCGTCGGTCGCGAGGCCGGTCACGATGTGGTTGGTCGGCACCGGCGCGATGCAGCGCGCGACCAGCGTCAGTCCGCAGCCACCCGACACCTGATAGGTGTGGATGATGTTGTTGCTGTAGCTGATGAACAGCTGGCTCGTCTGCTCGTTGAACGCGAGCCCGGTCGCGTAGTCGGGGGCCGCCACGTTGGGCACCGGGATCGTCGGGCAGATCAGGCGGCACTGGTTGCGCGAGTCGACCTTCGCGAGCCGGGCGCCGTCGGTCACCCACGTGCCGCGGTCGCGCGCGTCGTGCGCGGTACCGCCGGCGAACGCGGCCACCGCGCTGCCGACCGCCGGGTTGCAGGTGCGGATCGCGCAGGTCGACAGGTCCTGGCGAACGAGGAGTGGTGTCGTGTCGGTCAGGCCGATCACGTCGGGCGACTGGGCGACGAGGCCGGCGGAGGCGAGCAGCGCGCCGGCGAGAAAGCTGTGGATCGTGTGGGTCATGGGGGAACCTCCGGGGGCGAGTTGTCGCCAGACCGCCGGGCCGCCGGTGCAGTCCGAGGAAAACCCGCGGGCACTCCGCGCGCGGGGGGGCGCGTGCCGATCCTCGGTTAGACTTCGCCCGCCGTGCGCCACGGCCCGCGGCGCCAAGGTGTCATGACCAGAACGAACCCGCCCTCGCACCGCGCCTGCCGGACCGGCCTCGCGTTCCTCGCCGGCCTGCTGGCGGCCTCCTGCGACCGCACGTCCGGCCAACCGGCGCGCGCTGCCGCCGAGCCGGCCGGGCAGTCGCCGGCCAGCGCCGAGGTCCCGGCACCGGAGGCGCCGATCCGCCTTCGCCGCGACAGCGACCGCAGCGGCGCGCTGCAGGCCGCGGTCGTCTCCTACCGTCGCGCGGACGGTGCGAGCCTCGACCTCATGGCCGTCCTGCACCTCGCCGACGAGCGCTACTTCCAGGAGCTCGAGCGGCGCTTCGGCGGCTACGACGCGGTGCTCTACGAGATGGTGAAGCCCGAGCGTGCCGCGCCGGTGCAGCGCGGTGGCGACAACGTGTTGAGCATGGTCCAGCGCGGCATGTGCCGCGCGCTCGGCCTGACGTTCCAGCTCGATGCGGTCGACTACGGGCGAGCCAACTTCGTGCACGCCGACCTGACCGCCGAGGGCTTCGCGCAGGCCTGGGAGGACCGCAACGAGAGCATCGTGAAGACGCTGATCAAGGTGATGCTCGCCGGCGGGTCGATGGAGGGGCCGCAGCTGACGCCTGCCGAGCTGCTCGACATCGCGCGGAGCCCCGACCGCAAGGACCGGATGAAGCTCGTGATGGCCGAGGTGTTCGCGAACGCCGAGTCGCTCGCCGCGCTCGGTGCGCCCGATGCCGAGGGTCGCGACCAGTCGATCCTGATCGGCGAGCGCAACCTGGCCGCGCTGCGCGTCGTCGAGCGGGAGCTCGGCGCCGGTCGGCGCCGGCTGGCACTGCTGTACGGTGCCGGCCACGTGCCGGACTTCGACGTCCGGCTCACCGCCGACCACGGCTTCCGGCGCGTCGGTGTCGAATGGCTCGACGCCTGGCGGATCGGCGGCACGGCCGCGGCCGACCCGACGCCGACCGGCGAGTCCCGCTGAGCGCCGCGGCGCCGCCGGGTGCGGCCGCGCGTGCTCGCTTTCGTCGTCACGCGCCGGGACAATCCGGGGCATGACGAAGATCACGATGACGGACGCCGGCCTGAACGTGCCGGACCACCCCACGATCCCGTTCATCGAGGGCGATGGCACCGGGCGCGACATCTGGCGGGCCTCGGTGCGCGTCTTCGACGCCGCCGTGCAGAAGGCCTACGGCGGCGCCCGTCGGATCGACTGGCTGCAGGTGCTCGCCGGCGAAGCGAGCTTCGAGAAGACCGGCGAGTGGCTGCCCGAGGCGACGGTCGAGGCGTTCCGCGACCACCTCGTCGGCATCAAGGGCCCGCTGACCACGCCGGTCGGCGGAGGCATCCGCAGCCTCAATGTCGCACTGCGCCAGCTGCTCGACCTCTACGTGTGCCTGCGGCCGGTGCGCTGGTTCGAGGGCGTGCCGAGCCCGGTCAAGCGGCCCGAGCTCACCGACATGGTGATCTTCCGCGAGAACACCGAGGACATCTACGCCGGCATCGAGTTCGAGCACGGCAAGGACGACACCGAGCGCTTCAAGAAGCTGCTGAAGGAGCAATTCCCCGAGCGCTTCGCCAAGGTGCGCTTCCCGGCGACCGCCGGCATCGGGCTCAAGCCGGTGTCGGCAGAGGGTACCGAGCGCCTGGTGCGCGCCGCGCTGGAGTACACGATCCAGAACGGCCGCGACAGCCTCACGCTCGTGCACAAGGGCAACATCATGAAGTTCACCGAGGGCGCGTTCCGCGACTGGGGCTACGCGCTCGCGAAGCGCGAGTTCGGCGCCAAGGACCTCGATGGCGGCCCGTGGCAGGTGTTCGAGAAGAACGGGCGGAAGATCGTCGTCAAGGACGTGATCGCCGACGCGTTCCTGCAGCAGATCCTGACGCGGCCGGGCGAGTACAGCGTGATCGCCACGATGAACCTCAATGGCGACTACATCTCCGATGCGCTCGCGGCCTGCGTCGGCGGCATTGGCATCGCGCCCGGTGGCAACATCAACTACGTGACCGGCCATGCGATCTTCGAGGCCACGCACGGCACGGCGCCGAAGTACGCCGACCAGGACAAGGTCAATCCTGGTTCGGTGATCCTGTCGGGCGAGATGATGCTGCGGCACCTCGGCTGGACCGAGGCGGCCGAGCTCGTGATCCGCGGCATGAACGGCGCGATCGGCAATCGCGAGGTGACCTACGACTTCGCGCGGCTGATGGACGACGTCAAGCCGATCAAGTGCTCGGAGTTCGGCGACGCGATCATCCGGCACATGGGCTGAGCTGGCGTCGCCGCGCCTGGAAGCGGCGGGAGCGCCGTCGCGCGGTCGGCCGGGTCGGCCCCGCGCGCGGCGCTCGAACATCGAGGAGGGACCATGACACGCGAGCTGTTCGAGCTGTCCGACTACACGCTGCGACGCAAGGTCTTCAAGCTGCTCGGCGCGGGCTTCCACGTGAAGGACGCACACGACCGCATGATGGGCTACAGCGAGCAGAAGGCCTTCAAGATGCGCGAGGACGTGCGGGTCTTCACCGACGAGTCGAAGACCGAGGAACTCGTCGCCATCCGCGCGCGGAAGATCATCGACTTCTCGTCGGCGTACGACGTCGTCGACTCCGAGACCGGCGTGAAGGTCGGTGGCGCCCGCCGCAAGGGCTTCACGTCGATGATCCGCGATACGTGGGAGGTGTTCGACGCCGACGATCGACCGATCGCCAAGCTCCAGGAGAGCAGCGCGGGCATGGCGATGCTCAGTCGACTGCTGCCGATCGTCCCGCAGACCTTCACGCTCGCGCCGCTCGGCGGCGGCGCGGCCGCGACGATGTCCCAGCGGTTCAATCCGTTCGTCTACAAGCTCGACGTGCACGTGCCGCAGAGCTGTGAGCTCGACCGGCGTCTGGTGTTCGCCGTCGCCGTGCTGATCGCCGTCATCGAGGGCCGGCAGGAGTGACCGCGCTCGTCCGCTGCGAGCACTGCGGCGCGAGCTTCGAGGTCGACGACCGGCTCACCGGCGGGATCACCAACTGCCCGGAGTGCGGCAAGGCGACGACGGTCCCGGGGCTCCGCGACGGACTCGCGTGGCTCTCGCTCGTCGGCGTCGCCGCCGCCGTGCTCGCGATCGCCGTCGTCGTCGGCCGCGTGGCTGGCGTGGAATACGGCGTGCTCGCACTGATCGTCGGCGCACTGCTCGCCGTCGTGCTCGCGCGATTCCTGTGAGCCTCGACGTCTCGGCTTTCGGAGCCGGGCCGATCGCCGGGATCCGGGCCGTGGTCACCCGAGCTTGCGCTCGCGATCGGTTCGTCGGACACGGGCGTCAAGACGCCGCGAGGTCAACGGCCGCTGCCGGCGTCGCGGTTCGCGGCCGCGGCGCGGCGCACTTCCGCGACCTCCGGCAGGTCCCGGATCGCTGCCCACTCGGACCGGTCGAACACCGCCGGCTCCGCGAAGCCCCGGCGCAGCGCCTCGCCCAGCAGCTCGATGCAGCGCGCGGCGTAGGCGTGGTCGAGCTGCGCACGCCGGTCGGCCGGGAGCTGGTCGTCCGCCCGCACCAATGGAATGGCGAGTGAGTAGAGCTGGGCGGCGCGCCGTGCCGGAAGCTCGCCGTCGCGGAGCGACGCGAGCTCCTCGGCGCAACGCGTGGCCAGCTGGTGGCGCTGGAGCCGCAGCGCGAGGTTCGCCAGTTCGCGCGCGCAGCTCTGCAGGACGTCGGCAGCCCGCGCTTGGCCCGGCGCGGTCCGGTAGCCGATCCGCGCTGCGTCCAGCGCGGCCTCGAGGTTCCGGACGCCGTCGTCGATCTGTCGCGCGCGCACCTGCAGCCGTCCGGTCAGCTGCAGCGGTACCGCGAGCTCGGTCCACCGCACCGGCTCGCCCGGCAGCTCGTCGACACGTGCGCGGGCGCGCTCGACCGCGATCGCGAGCATGTCGCGCGCCTCGCCGACACGCTCGACGGAGATCAGGAACACCGCGAAGGACCGCGCCGCCCACGCGGTTTCGCGCCGCACGTCCGGATGGTCCCCGTGCGCTTCGAGCAGCCCGTCGACCCGCGCCAGCGCGTCCCGGTATGCGCGTTCGGCTCCGTCATCGTCGTCGACGAGCAGCAAGGCGGTGGCGACCGAGACCCCGGCGCGGACCACGCGCGTCGCGAGCACCGCGTCGCCGGGGTCGAGGGCGGCGAGTTGCTCCCACAGCGGTAGCGCTCGCCGCGAGGCCGCGAGCGCCGCGGCGTGGTCGCCCGCTCGCTGTGCGACGAACGAGTCGATCTCGTGGAGCAACGCGATACGGCGAAGGAGCTCCGGCTCGTCTCCGAAGCGAGCCTGCGCGGATGCGGCGTGCTCCAATGCCATTGCGGCGACCGCCCTCGCATCCTCGATCCGGCCGACCTCCGCGAGCTGCCCGGCCAACGTCGACTCGCACGCGCACAGCCGGGCGGCGCGGGATGGGTCGTCGGGCGCCGCGGCGGCCAGTTCTCTCAGGGCGCCGACCGCCTCGCGCTGCAGGATCTCCGCGCGGCGGCTGTCGCCGAGCGAGGCGGCGAGTTCGGCCGCCCGGCTGCGCGCGAGCGCGGCGCGGCTGCGGAGTTCGAGGTCGGACTCGTCCAGCGCCACCAGCCCGTCGTGCAACTCGAGCGCGTCGTCGAGCAGCTGCCGGCGGACCGGACCCGACTCCGGGACCCGCGCGAGGGTCTCGGTCGCCACGCGGGTGAGCATGCGCTCCACGGAGTCGAGCGCGGTGGCGAGAGCCCTGTGCGCACGCCCGGCCTGGTCTTCCGCCTCGTGGCGCGCCGCCAGCGCGAGCACGAGGCCCGCGACGATCGCGACCAGCGCTGCCGCGGCGGCCGCCGCGACGCCACGATTGCGCCGCACCCATTTGCCGAGCTCGACCAGCGCGCCGGTCCGGTAGGCGCGCACGACCCGCAGCTCCAGAAAGGCGCGCAGGTCTTCGGCGAGTGCTGCGACGTTCGGGTAGCGCGCGTCCGGCTCGCGGGCCATCGCCCGCTCCTGGATCGCGATCAGCTCGGGCGGGGCGCTGCCCGGCGCGAGCGGGACGGGCGGACCCCTGCGCACGCGCGCCAGGATCTCGTCCGCGCGCGCCGCGCTGCGCTCGACGTGCGGTGCCCGACCCGACAGCACCTCGTACAGGATGGCGCCCAGCGCGTAGACGTCCGCTGCAGGGCCGACGCGCGCGTGGTCGCCGAGGGCCTGCTCGGGTGCCATGTATGCCGGAGTCCCGACCACATCGCCGTGCAGCGTGCGCCCACCGTCGGGTGCGCCGAGGTGCGCCGGCAGCGGGACACCCGAGTCGGGGTCCACCGCGTCGAAGCGGGCGAGGCCCCAGTCGACGACGAACACCTCGCCGAAGCGGCCGACCATGATGTTCGACGGTTTGAGATCTCGGTGCAGCACGCCGCGGTCGTGTGCGAACGCGACCGCCTCGCAGACCCGCAACAGCACCTGCAGGGCGCCGGTCCGCGACCAGCCGTCGCTGCCGTCGTGGATCCGCGGCAGCAGCTCGCGCAGGCTCTCGCCGCGGATCCAGGCCATCGTGAAGTAGACCCGGCCGTGCTCATCGATGCCCAGCTCGTGCACCGGCACGATGCCCGGGTGCTCGAGGCGCGCGGTGACGTGGGCCTCGGCGAGGAAGCGGCCGAGCGTACGCGGATCGCTGGGCGACGGCGTGCTCGGGTCGTCGCCGTCGCCGGCCAGGATCTTCCGTGCTACGTAGCGGCCGAGATCCTGGTCCCAGACGCGTTCGACCTCGCCCATCCCGCCGCGGCCGATGCGCTCGGGATCGCGATAGCGATCCGACGGGCAGGTGCGGATCGCCGGATGCGGCGGCGCAGCGCCGCCTCGGGAGCCGAGCGCGCCCTCGACGTCACGCCAGCGCGCGTGCATCCTGCGCAGCGCGTCCTCGAGATCCGGGTGCCCTGCACAGAACGACTCGAAGTCCGGTGGCTCGCCGCGCTCGCGCAATGCGAGGAACTCCGCGAACGCCTCGCCGGCCGGCGACAGCCGGTCGCCGAGCGTGCCGTCGTCGAGCGGCTCGCTCACGGGCGCCCACCCTCGTCGAGGAGTTCGACGAGCCGCGCTATCGCGCGGCACAGAACCGTCCGCGTCGCTGCCTCGCTGCGGCCGAGCTGCGTAGCCAGCTCGCGCGTGGTCAGGCCGAGCAGTCTCGCACCGACGATCGCGTCGCGATACGCGGCCGGCAGCAGGTCGAACGCGGCCTCGACGCGCTCGACCTGCTCGCGCGCCGACGCCGCGCGGCTCGGCGAGCAGATGCTCGCGTACGCGCCGACCAGCGATGCATCGTCGGGTGCGCCGCGCTCCTCGCGGCGCACGTCGCGCCGGGCGGCCCGGTAGAACGCGTAGCGGTCCGCGATCTTGCGCAGCGCGGTCCGGTAGAGCCACCGTCGGAACCCGGCCTCGCCGCCGTGCTGGCAGCGGTCCGCGTGCTCGAGGACCTCGCGGCACACCGACTGGACGAGGTCCGTGCTGGCCTCGAGCTCCCGCAGCATGCCGCCGGAGCGCAGCCGGACGAACGCTCGCAGGCCCGGCAGGTGCTCCTCGAGGAGCTCCCCGACGCGATCGGCGGGGGGCGTTCGGTCGATGGTGCGGTCGCTGCTCATGCCGGCGGTCCAGGTCGCGAGGGTCGGGAGCCGCCGGTCGGCGCGCAAGCCCCCCGGCGCTCTCCGACGCTCGCGGAGCCGAGCGGCTCTGGCGGACCCCGGCGCATCACCTGCCCACCACGACCTGGAGACCGTGGGACAGGTCGACGACGCCGTATGCGGCGCCACCCGGCGCAGCCGCGATGGCCTGGCAACACACCATCGCCCCGACCAGCGCCGGATCGTTCGCCAGCGGGATCGGAAACGCCGCCGTTCCGTCACCGCGCGACACCGTGGACGCGCTCAGCAGCGGCTGCGTCAGCAGGCTGCACGACCCATTCAGCGGGATCTCGGCCGGGCCGATCCCGATCAGCAGCACGGCTGTCGCCAGCGGTGCGACGGGCGATGCACGCACGACGAAGGTCGCACCGATCGCCGCCCGGCGCGCGGTGGTCAGCGCGATCGGTGCGGTGCTGCTGCACCCTTCGCCGTACGCCGCCTGGTTCGACCCGCCGAGCTCCGCGAGCGCGACCCGCCAGAGCTCGAGCCCGTGCACGCCGTCGGCGCCCGCGAAGTAGAGGCTGCCCCCGCTGGTGACGAAGTCGCGAGTCCGATCGTCGTCGGCCCCGTTCAGATCCGCGATCTCGAATGTCGTCGATGGCGTGCCCATGCTGAACCATGGGTTGCCTCCGATCGTCACCGCCAGCGCCGTCCCATCGCCGACCGGATTGCCGTGGTCGATGTCCGCGTCGGCGCCGCCCGGGCCAGCCTGGGTCAGCCGCAGGGTGCCGGCGGCGGTGCCGTCGCTGGCCCACAGCTCGACGCCGTTGGTGCCGTCGTCGGCGGGGAAGTAGACGCGGTCGTCGCCACCCCAGATCCGTGCGAAGCCGGCGATCGGCGCCGAGCCCGAGGTACCGAGGTTGATGTCGACGATCGGGCCCGTGCCCGCGTGGGTCCCATCGGTCTTCCAGGGCTCGAGCCCGCCACCGCCGGTGGCGAAGAACACCGCGTATTGCGAGCCGAGCATGGCCGGTCGGAGGTAGCGGTCCGTCGGCACCGTGGACTGGGACAGCAGGGTCGCGATACCGGTGGTGACGTCGTATGCCCGGATCGCCACCGCGACCGTGCCGAGACCGAAGCCTTCGGTGCAGTAGACGATCCGATGGCCGACGGCACCGATGACCCGCAGGGGATCCACGTTGCCGAGCGTCACCACCGCGGTGCCGGCGGCGGTGCCGTCGGTCCTCCAGATCCTGTCGTTCGTCGGTGCCAGCACCGTCCGGACCGCCAGGAACAGCTCCCCCTGGATCTCGCCGGCCCAGCTCTCCACCACCGGAGACCACACGGGAGCATGCGCCAGCACCGCGATCCTCGACGTACCGGCCGCGGTGGCATCCGTACGCCATAGCTCGAGGCCGTTGACGCCGTTCGACACGATGAAGAGGACGAGTCCTCCGAACGCGACGAAGCCGCTCGGCTGGCTGCCCTCGGGGCCCGGCCGCAGGTCGGCGAGCAGCGTCGTCGTGCCGGCGGTGCCGTAGCTGATCCAGGGCTCGTTTCCGTGGACGCCGTCGTGCGCGGCGATCCATAGCCGGTCGCCAATGCGCGTGATCGTCGGCGACGACCCGCCCGCGCCAGGCCATATGTCGATGGTCTGGAGTTGAGCCGTCGCGTCGTCGACGACGAGCAACTCGCGTCCGTGGACGCCGTCGTCCGCCGAGACGGCGACGTCCGAACCAGTCCCGAATGCGGGCGACATCGCGGTGGGAACCGGCGCCGAATCGCGCGTGCCAGCGCCCGGATTGAGGTCGCCGAGCAGCGTGAATCCGGTGGTGGTCGACTCGCCCACGGCGGGCTCGACACCGAACGGCGAGGTCGGCAGCGCGACCGCAGCCCGTTCCCCGGGCAGTGCCCCGAGATCGGTGACGCCGAACGCGACCGTGTGCAGCGTGCCCGATGGGGTCCCGTCGGTCGCGAACATCCCGTGGTCCGACAGGCCGAACAGCGTGGCGCCGTTGCTCGAGGTCGACACCGCCAGCGCGCCGACGGTCTCGTAGCTGATCTCCGGCACGACATCGAGCCACGTCAGGCCGCCCCCCGCCGGATCGAGGATCCACAGCTGCCGGCCGCTCTCGCCGGTGGTCGGGTTGGCGGCATGGAATGCGAGGCGGCCGCGGAACGGTGTGAGGTCCTCGGGCGAGGAGCCGAGCGGGCCCGGGTTCAGGTCCGCGACCAGGGACACGGTCTGCGTCGACGCATCGAACACGTGCAGCTCGCGCCCGACGCCGAGCGCGTCGGCCGCGAAGTAGACGCGCGTGGTCCGGCCGACCGCCAGCGCGACGAGCTCGCGCGGGTTCGACGAGGTCGGGCCCGCCCACAGGTCGCGCACGAGGCTCGTCGAGCGCGATGTCCCGCCCGTCTGCCACAGCTCGCGCCCGGAGCTCGCGTCGGCGGCCGAGAACCACGCCGTGTTCCCCGCGACCGCGAAGTCGGCGGGATCGGAGCCCGCGGAGCCGGGCACGATCGCACGGATCCGGTAGGTCCCTGCCGCCGTGCCGTCGCTGAACCACGGTTCGCGGCCCTCGACGCCATCATTGGCCGAGAACAGCACTCCACCCTGGAACGGCGTGATGTGCTGCGGTCGTGATCCGAATGCCCCGGGTCGGATGTCGGCGACCAGCTGCGCCATGCCGGTGGTGCCGTCCAGTCGGAACAGCTCCTCGCCGTCATTGACGCTCGTGGCGACGAAGTAGAGGTCATTGCCGACGGGCGTCAGGCCGGTCGGAGACGAGCTGCCGTTCCCGCGCACCAGGTCGGCGACGAGCTGTGGCGTCCCGCCCGGCGTCACTCTCCAGAGCTCCTCGCCACTCCGACCGTCGTCGGCGGCGAACCAGACCGCGCCCTGGAACACCGTCAGGCCGTGCGGCTCCGAGCCGTCGGGTCCCGGTCGCAGGTCCGCGACCATTGTGGTGCCGACCGCCGTCCCGTCGGTGACCCACAGCTCGAAGCCGGTGGCGACCGAGCGCGCGCGGAAGAACGCGACTGCACCGACGCTCGTGAACTCGGCTGGTTCCGAGTCGGCGTCGGGCGGTCCGGGCTGCCGGTTGATGTCGATCTGCGTGGGCTGAGCCGACTGGGCCGTGGCGGCCGCTCCACCGGTCAGCCCGACGACCGTCGCCCACGCGACAGCGAGGGTCGCGGATCTCCTGTGGAGTGCGGAGGTGAATGGCGACGGGAGCGACGGAGCGGGATGCGGGCGCATGGCGGGACTCGGGACGGGACCGCGAACCTCATCCGCAGCGCCGGTCGGCCGTTGCACTCCGGATTCCACTTTCCGTCGGCTGCCCGGTCCGGCTGCACGGTCGGGCGGCTTGGTCCGGCGACGCCGTGCGGCTGCCCCGTCCGCCGGCCACGGTCATCGGGGTGCGGTCTCGCGCGCGCCGCCGTGGCGGGGCGCGTCGCTCACCCCTTCCCGGCGCGCCGTGCCCGGCGGGCCGTGCGGCGGCAGCGCTCCGAGCAGTGCCGGACCTCCTCCCAGCAGCGGGCCCAACGCTTGCGCCACTGGAACGGGCGGCCGCAGGTCGCGCAGGTGCGGGTCGGCCGTTCGCGCCGCGTCATCGCCAGCCTCCGATCCGGGGCGGCTCCGCGCGCGTCCCATTCCGCTCGCGGGCGAGCAGGTGGGATGGACGGGATCTCGATCTGCCGGTGGAGGTCACGGGGCGCGCAGCGTGGGGCGAGGGGGATTCCGGGTGTCGGCCGGGGTTCGCGCCCCGACCCGCCCCGTTCGCCGTGAACGTTGTCGGAGATCCCACCTGGTGTGCAGGCTCGCGGGCCCGCGACCGGTCGGCGGGCGCGGCCGGGGGCGGGCCTGCGACCGACGCGATTTTCCCCAGCAGCGGAAAGCTCCGTGCGAGGCTCCGCACCGAGGCTAGGGTGCGGCCTCCCTCGTTCTCCCACCTTCAGAGTCACCGCACATCAGGATCGTCGCGGCTCGCGCGGATCCTCGGTCGGGAAGGCTCTCGCCAGACCTCGACGCAGCGGCCGCACCATGCCCTCACCGATCCGCGTTCCCGCACTCCCCCGTCTCCGCTTCCGCCGCCTCGGACAGTTGCTCGAAGTCGGGCAGGAGCTCGCCGTCGCCGTCACCGGTGAGACCGGGATCGACCTGGAGCTGGTGATCGTCGACGACGCCCTCTCGATCGGCGGGACCGCCGGTGGCATTCCGGTCCGCGCGCATCTGGACGCGGCCTCGAATGCGCTGACCGTTCGCGGAGGTTCCGCCGCGTCACCGCTCATGGGCGTCGCGGCTGCGCGGTCCCGACTGCGCGTGCTGTGGATCGAATGCGTGCTGCAACTGCGCGACGACGACGGCGACGGCACGCTCGACACGCTCGAGTCGCCCGACGCGGTCACGCTGACCGGCGAGATCGAATGGACGGATGCGACCTCGGTCGGCCTGCCCGACCGGACGCGGCTCGGTCTCGGCTGGGTCGACGGCCACCTGCAGCTCTCGCTGCCCCACGACGTCGAATGGCCGACGCACGCCCCGGTCCTGAAGCTCGCAGCCGGCAGCAGGCTCGCCGCCCGCGTCGTCGTCCAGAACGGCGAGCCGGCGCTCGACCTGCTGCTGTCCGGCACCGTCCAGGCGGTCGGCAATGCGGCCGACCTGCTCGATCGAATCGGCGGCATGGTCGAGCAGATCGTCGGCCATGCGCCGGCGCTGACCGACCCGCGCGACTTCCGGCTCCGGCAGCGATTCCGTGTCCCTGACCCCGCCGGCGGTGGGGTCGAGCCGCTGTGGTCGGCGACGCGACTTCGGTGCGCGGTGGAGCTCGGCGACCTGGCGGCCCTGCCGACCGCCGGCGGCTTCCTCGCTGCGCTCGGACTGCGCGTCGACCTCGGCCGTGCGGCGCTCGATCTGACGATCCCCGCTGCGGACCACGCGACCGACCCGGCGGCCTGGTCCGATTGGACGATCCGTCTGACCGACGCGGCGATCGGGTTCCCCGACGTCGCCGGGCTCGAGATCCCGACGCTGCGCGGTGACCTCCGCGTCGACGGCTTCGATCCGACCGACCCGGATGCACTCGCGCTGGCCTTCGAGCCGGCGGCGATGCAGGCGCTCGAGCTCCCCGACGTGCTGCGGTTCCTGCTCGCACGGCTGCGGCTGCTGCCCTCGACGCTGCGGCTCGACGATCTCGCGGAACAGCTCGCCATGGCGCTGCCCGAGCTGGACTGGCTCGACCTGTTGCGGGGCACGGTCGGCGGCAGCCCCGATGCCATGCTCCTGCAGACCGTCGCGGCGAACGCGCAGGCGGTCGGCGTCGAGCCGGCGCGGCTGTTCCGCCTCGCGTTCCAGGCGATCGCCGAGCTCGGCGACGAGGCCGCCCGCGACGACTGGGCGAGGGTCGCCTGGCAGGCGCTCGACGCGGTGCTGACCACCGGGGAGCTCCCGGCCGTGGCGGCGCGGATCCTCCGCGAGCTCGCGGAGCTGGGCGGCGAGCTGCTCGCGGTCGCGGCGCGGGCGCTGTGTGCCGCGCTCGAGCTGCTGTCGATCGCGGTTCGCGACGTCGTCCAGGCCTTCGTCGCGCTGCTGGTGCAAGCGCCGGCCGACGGGCTCGACGATGCGCTGGTCGCCTTCGTCCGCTTCGTCGCCGCCGCGGTCGCCGCGCTCGACGATCCGACGCTCGCGTCCGACTTCGTCGGCGCGCTCGTCGATCTGCTGACACCGGCCGGGCGGCCGCCGGAGCTCGCTGCGCCCGCGCCGGACGGCAGCGGCCTCGCGTGGGTCGAATGGCTGATCGGCCGGGCGCTGTCGGCGCTCGCGATCGGCGCGGGCGACCTGCTCGCCCCGCCCGGCTGGGACGCGATTCCGGGGCTCGGCAAGGCCGCGGCGGACGGGCTGCGACAGCTCGCTGCGGGGATCGACGTGGCGATGGCCGACGTGATCGCGATGTTCCGCGGGTTCCTCGACGGCCTCGTGCTGGACGAGATCACCGATCCGGCGGAGCGCGAGCTGGCGATCGGGCGCGAGTGGGCGCTGCTGAATCTGGTGCGGCAGTACCCGCCGACCGCGCTGCTGCTCATCCCGGCCGCGATCCTCGCGTCGATCCCGCGGTGGCCGGGGGTGTTCAGCCGCTTCGTCGGGAACAACGTCGAGGAGGATCCGAGCCTCCAGACCGACCGGCTGCCGGCTGGCCCGGGTGGCAGGAAGTTCCTCATCGTCAGCGACATGCACCGCGACGCGGAGAGCGACGACGCCGGAGTCCTGCAGTTCGGTTCGATCGATCACTTCAAAGACAATCGGCAGCTGTACGCCTGCGTCGTCCGCTGGGCGAAGCACAACGGCTACACGCTCGTCGAGAACGGCGACAGCGAGGAGCTCTGGTACATCCGCGAGGCGTGGGAGCACCCGAGTCCGAAGAGCAAGCTGCTGGACATCCTGCAATCCAACGGAGGCATCTACGCGGATCTGTGGGAGCTCCATGCCGAGGGCCGCTACCTGCGGATCATCGGCAATCACGACAGCTACGTCCGCGACATGATGCAGCCCGAGTCGCGCAATGGCGTTCAGCGCCCCTGGTTCCAATGGGCCTGGTGGGACGCCGCGAAAGCGTCGCGCCCGAGCCTGGCGAGCTCACCGGACAGCGTCGCTCCGTTCCGGCTGCTCGACTTCCTGGTCATCGACGGCGTGAAGACCATGGACGAGCACGACCTGTTCGCCGCCGTCGGCGATTCGATCGAGGTCGTCTCCGACCCGGCGGCAGCCGTCCGGTCGCTGATCGAAGGTCGACTCGGAATGGACGCGGCGGCCTACACGGATCGCCGGCCGATGCTCGTCTGCCACGGCCACCAGTTCGACGTCTGGAACAACGACGCCACGGGGCTCATCGGCAAGCTGATCTCCAATGGCGTCGGCGTGCCGGTCGACCGGCTGACGGACCCGTTCCTCGATCTCAAGGGCATCGCCGTCGGCGGCAGTCCGTTCCTCGACTTCCGCAACCTGCTGGCCCGGGTGCCCGTCGCCAACAGCTGGTTGGCCCAGAACGTCGCGGTGCGCATGGCGCACGAGATCCAGCACCAGGACGACGAGTCGCGGCTGCCGATCGACGACGTGATGTTCAGCGAGTCCCTCGCGCTCCTGTTCGGCAACTACCTGATGCCGCTGCGCCCGGATCCCACCGATCCGTCCAGCAACCGCGCGCTGTGGGACGGCGGCGTATTCCCCAACGGTGCCGTGTTCAATCACCTGTGCATCGGGCACACGCACATCCCGCAGAGCCAGCCGTATCTATTGATCCCCGACCCGATCGCGGGTCCGCTGCGGCCCGCCGTCGCAGCCGTGCAGGCCGGGCTCGCCGCCGTGCTGCCGGTCGGGGCGCCGGAGCTGCTCGTCGACGAGGGGATCCGTCTGCCGATCCGGTCGCGGTTCTACAACACCGGCACCGGGAGCTGGTTCCGCGGCGTGATCTGGGCGATCGAGATCACCGCGAGTGGTCAGGCTCGCAGCGTCTACTTCACCGAGAACAGCATCGGGCCGGAGACGATGGACTGGGAGCTCGACGAGCTCCAGGACGACGTGCGCAATGCGATGAACGCGCTGCCGGGCACGGCGCTCGACTGGCTGGGCGATCAGTTCGCGAGGGCTGCGGCGCTGCTCGGCGATCGGTTCACCCGCGTGGTCAGGAGCCTGACCTCGGCCGTCGCGCCGCCGTTACCGCTGCCGGCCCTCGTCGCCGCATACAGCGACCCGGCTGGCACGGTCGAGCTCGCGCTCGAGCGACTCGACGACCTCGACGCGGGCGCGTCGCTGCAACAGCGCGAGCGGGTCCGCCAGCAGTGCGAGAACCTGCAGGGCTTCGCCGTCCGGCTGGTGAGCACGCTCCTCCGCCGCCTGCAGCAGCCGACCGGCACCACGGTGCCCGACGCGTTCGTCGTGCGTCTGCCGGTCGACGCCGAGGCGGCCCGGCGCTTCGACGCGCTCCTCGAGCTGTTCGGTGACATCGCCGGTGACGAGGTCCAGCGGGTCGCCAGCGCGGTGTTCCTCGCGCTCCATCGCCTGCCGATGCTCGGCGCCGATGCCGCGGCGCTGCCGTCGGGATCACGCTTCGCGCAGGGGCGAGCCCCATTGATGTCCCTGCTGCTCGCGCTGGCCGCCGCGCTGCCGTTCGGAGCGGACGGACCGGTGCTCGGCGGCATCCGACCGCGTGCGAGCCTGACGCTGGACGACGGAACCCTGGTGCTCCGCGTCGACCTGGAGGTGGTCTGATGGCGGCGCTGCCGATCGCCGAGTTCCGCGAGATCGCGCTGCGTCGCGACGCGGACGGCCGCCCCGTGTTCATGGCGGAGGGTGGCGTCGACGTGCCGGGCCTCACCGAGCTTTCGGTGGCCTTCGGATACGGCGGCAGCGGCACGGAGGTGATGCCACCCTCGCTCCGTGATCTCGCGACACTCGCGCCGCAGGTCGCGACGATCGACCAACGGCTCGCCGACGGCGGCACGGTGTGGATCCGCGTCAGCGACGCCACGCCGGCACCGCATCGCACCGCCTGGTTGGCGACGTTCGACACCCGGCTCGCGGTCCTGATCGGTACCGTGCGGTTGACCACGCCGCCCGTCGCGGTACCCGGACTCCGGTTCGACACCGACACGACGCTGACCGTGGCCCTGCAGGTCTCCGGCGATGGCGTGACGATCGACCGCGCCCACTTCGCGCTGACCGCGAAAGCCGGCCTCGACGCGGGCTTCGCGCTGGGGCCATTGCAGCTCGGAGACGTCGACTTCGACTTCGAGCTGACCTTCGAGGCGGAGCTCCTCCCGCCATTGTCCGAGCTGCTCGACGCACCCGAGCGCGCTCTCGAAGGGGGCTTCGCAGGGTCCTTCTCGCTCCGCTCGGACACCCGTGGCGGCGCATTGTTCGGAATGGTCGGCGACCATGCGTTCGAGCTCGCCGCCGCTGCCACGTCGCCGGCCGGATCGACCGAGCTGAGCCTGGACGAGCTCCGGCTGCTCGTCTCGTTCGAATCGACGCAGGAGCTCCACCACGGCCTCGGTGTCGACGCGTTGACGTTCGCGCTGACCGGCGAGCTGCAGAACCTGACCAGCGACGGTGATTCCTCGGCCGGGAGTCTGCGGATGGACGGAGCGGGGCTCGTCGAGTTCTCGCCGACCGCGCTATGGACGAACGGTGGAACCGCCGAGGCGCGGATCGGCTACCGGCACACAGCAGCGGATGGCCACCGGCTTCGCCTGTCGTTCGCCAGCGGCGGACCGACGCCCGCCGAAGACGTGCTGCCGTTCGACGTTCCGGCCGCGGACCTCGCCGTGGAGATCCGCCGCGCGCCGGGCGCGGACTGGTCGGCCGGCCTGCACGCTCGCTTCGTCGCGCCGTGGGCCTCGTTCGCGACGTGGGTCGCAGCCGGCGCGGCGCTGGTTCCGGGGAGCGCGGGCCCGGGGCTCATCGACTGGACGATGCCCGATGTGCTGCTCGAGCTGACCGCGGGCGTCCGTTCGGGCCACGTCGAGGCAGCGCTCCTCGCCCGGCTGGTCGCACCGGCCCCGCCCGGGTCGTGGCCACCGGACGCGGCGCCGGTCGACCGCTACGAGAGCTACGCGGGGCCGCTCGGTCCCGCTCCGCTCGACGTCGCCGATGCGCACCTGCGGCTGCGCTTCGATTCGAGTGCGAGCCCGGCACTGACCGGCTCGGGGAGCGCTCGCCTGTCGACGGTCTGGGATCGCATCGGGGCCGCAGCGGTGCTGCCCGCGCTCACCGACACCACCGCCGAATGGTCGCTCGGCGACGAGCTTCGACTGGTGGTGTCCGGAGGCATCCCGCCGTTGTGCATCCCGACCGTCGGCGACGCGGCGCCGATCACGATCCTGCAGCCCACGTCGCTCGAGTGCGTCCTCGGCGATCGGCTTGCGGTCCGCCTCGCGGTTGCGCTGCCCGCGGTGGGGGACGAGTCGTTGTTCGATGCGCTGCGCGCCGCCTTCGGCATCCCGGAGTTCTGGGAGACCACGCTCGATGCGCTGCAGACCGCCTGCTCCGGAGTGATCGGAGAGGTCGCGGTCGAAGTGCCGCTCGAGCGGTCCGCCGACTCCGGGATCCGCGTCCGCGTGCGCCTCGCGGCAGGCCAGCGGAGCTGGCTGGACCTGTTCCGGACCCTGCAGGGGATCGCCGCCGACGTCTCGCATGCGAGCCCCGCGCCGGCCGACCCGACCGAGGCGCCGCGCGACGGGGCGCTCCACGATCGGACCGCGACTCGCGAGCTCGACCACGCCGCGGGTGCCGGACCGTTCTCGATGGCACCCGACGCGCTCGAGATCGACATCGTGCTCGGCGGCGGCGAGCCGCGCGTCGAGCTCGCGGCGTCGATCCTGTGCCGTGCGCTCGGCGAGCAGTTCGATGCGCGGCTGGCGTTCGAGCTGTCCGGCGAGGGCGGCACGCTGCGGCTCGCGGCCGGCGTCCAGGACCCGATCCGCATCGCGATCCCGAGCCCGGCGCCCGTCGACTGGCCGGCGATCGTCACTGCCTTCGAGCAGGCGGTCGGCGACCTCGACATCGATGGTGCGACCTTCCTGACGAGCGTCTTCGGGGCACCCGACGAGCCGTTCATGGTGTTCGAGCTCCGCGACGTCGGGATCTCGATCTCGCTCGGCGCCGACGGCTTCGACATCGGCACGAGCGGCGGGATCCGGATCGTGCAGTTCCCGGGCCTGCTGGACGACGTGCTGCCCCTGCCGGGCCCGACCGCGGTGCTCGGCGCGACCGCGACCGGGATCCACATCGAGCTGCAGCCGCCGTTCGTCACCGACCTCGCCGCGGTGAAGCCGCTGCTGTCGATCCCGATCGCTCCGAAGGGGATGCGCAGCCTCAGCGGGGACACGTTCCCGCGCGACCAGTCCCTCGACCTCTACTTCGGCGGCTTCGCGCTCGGCTACAGCTGGGCGCCGTCGTCGGTGACGTTCCGGCTGAAGGCCGGCGTCGGCGTGCCGGAGGCGCTGCTGGACGCGACGGACTACCTGCCGCTCACGCTGCGCGTCCCCGACGGGTCGGGCGGCGCTCCGTCCGTGTGGCTCGACGTCGAGCTCCGGCAGCTGACCGCCAAGGCACCGCCGATCGTGCTGTTCAGCCTGAAGTTCGGCGACACCGCCGCCCCGCATGGCAGCAACCGCGGTCTGGAGTTCGTGCTCCAGGTTCCCGACTGGACCGGCTCGCCCGACCAGCCCCAGCAGCTCGCGGTCGGCTACCTGCGCGAGCTGTCGCTGGTCCCCATGACGCAGATGCTCGACTCCGCGGTCGTCCTCGACTGGGGCTCGGAGATCGGGCCGCGAGAAGCTCCGTTCCTCGCTCTGCGCTTCCGCGGCATCACCATCCAGGCGATCAAGGCGCCCCTGATCGTCCTGTTCCCGTGGGCGTGGACGGTGCCCCCGTCGCTCCCGCTGCCGCCGTTCTCGTTCCTCGGGATCGTCAGCCTGTGGCCGTCGTTCGCGATCCCGATGTTCGACGTCTATACCGGCTGGCCACTGCCGACCGCGGACGGCATCGACCACGGCATCCAGATCGAAGCCCGCATCCCGGCGGTGGTCGACGTCGAGCTCGGTCTGTCCCGGCCGATGCCGAGCCTGCCCATCCCGGCGGTGTTCGAGCTGGCTGCCCTCGGCCAGAAGCTGCTCGCCGGCGAGCTCGACTCGATCGAGATCCCTGAACACGCGGCATTGCGCGACATCGCCTTCGTGGTCGCCGACTATCGGATCGACCTGCCGATCCTCGACGCGCTGGTCGCGGATCGATCGGCGTTCGGTCTGCCGTTCGAGGACGACGGCGCGCTCCGGCTGGACATCGGCGATGCACTGCAGGCGCTGCTGCCGCTGCTCGAGCGCTTCGTCGGCTTCTTCGCGACCGCGCGCGACACGCTCGCGACCGCCGCTGGCGACGCGATGGCGCAGGCGGAGGCGGTCAGGAGTGCCGTGCTGGACCGGATCCTCGAGCTCGACCGTCGCCAGGCGGAGCTGGTCGCGCTGGTGCCGCTCCACCTGCGGCGCGTCCAGGCGTCCGTGGCGCTGAACGTGCCGATCCTGGCCGAGCTCGCGTGCACGGTGACCGCGGCGCTGTTGACGCCCGACGAGCTGCACCGCGAGCTGCGCCTCTATCACGAGGGGCTGCTCCCGCGCCCGTCCCGCCCCACCGACGTCGCCGATCCGGCGGCGCGACCGGGTGCTGGCGGCGGGGCACCGCCGTCACCCGCGGATCCGGCGATCGACCGCGAGACCTGGCAGCTGCGCTGGGAGGTCGAGCTGATCGACACGCGGATCCCCGCCGAGCGGGCGCGCCGACTGTTCGCGACCGCCACCGTGCGGCAGACCGTCGACGACGCGGTCCAGCGCGCAGTGCGTGCCGAGCTGGCGTCGCTCGCCAGGATCCGCTCGCCGGAGCTCCGCCGCGTGGCGGCGCGGCTGTACGGAGTCGACGCCCGCCGCGAGCCCGGGCTGCGCGGATGGATCGCCGGCGGCGGTCGCTTCCCGCGCGCGCTCTTCGAGCGGTCGCTGCGCAGCGCGTTCGAGCGTGAGCGGCCGATCCAGGCCGCGTATCGACGACCGTTCGTGGCGCGCCTGGACGAGATCGTCGACGAGCTGGTCAGGCACACTCGAAGCGTGCGGCGCGAGCGCTTGCAGACCCTGCGCGCCGCACCGGACCTGCGTGCGGCGGTCGCCACGGTCGTCGAGCCCGGGGATGTCGATCGCGTGGCGCGCGCCGCCGCGGCCCTGCTCCGCGAGCTGCCGCTCGATCGACCGCTGACGAGCCGCGCGGCAGACCGGCAGCTCGAGCACTTCGCCGCCGGGCTCGGCGCGGTCCTGCCGTCCGCAGCCCGGCCGCGCATCCTCCCGCAGCGGGCCGCCGCGGCGCTGCTGCGTCGCGAGCCGGTCGAGCTCGTCCTGGTGGAGCGCATCGCGGACCGCCGCCTTCGCCGGCAGGCACTGCAACGCCTCGGCGTCCTCGATGGCCTCGACCGCCGCTCGCACGTCGAGCTGCTGCGCGCGGTCGAGCGCTGCGTCGCGAGCCTGCCCGCGGAGCAGCGGCTCGCGGTCGCCGCGTTCCGCGAGGTCGATGTGCGTATGCGCGCCGAGCTCCGCGTCGCGCTGCGCAGGTTCGCCACGCTGGTGAAGGCCTCCGGCGCCGGACTGCGGGACGCCGAGCGCGCTCAGCGCAGCGCGTTCGCCGAGCTCGTCGGCTACCGGGACGGGCGCCGGAAGTCGGTCCGCCGCGAGACGACGATCGAGATCGTGCGCGCCGATGCGACGCTCGCGACGCAGGCGTGGACGACCTTGCTCGGTGACCACCGCGTCGAACGCCCGCCCGCCGCCGCCCCGGCGACCTCGCTGGAGCGCGCCGCCGCCTATGTGCTGCGCTGCCGGACCGCGGGCGAAGCGCTGCTGCCAGCGAGCGTGTTCGCGGTCCCGGTCGCGGGATCGAGCCCGGCCTTTGCGGTCGTGCACGGCGGCGGTCGCTACCGGCTCCGCCTGCTGCGGACGATCGGTGCGGAGCGGGTCGTCGCCGACGAGATCGCATTGCCCGCCGCGGTCACCAGCCTGGAGCCGGACACCCCCGGCAAGGCCGAGCGATTGCGCGCGCGGCTCGTGGTGCGCGAGGACCGCGTCGAGACGCCGTTCCGTGAGCTCGGAGTCGATCCGCAGCCGGCTCAGCCGGCGTTCCTCCACGGCGCGGACCACCACCGGCGCAGCCTGTTCTGGACCGGTGGACAGCCGTGGAGCGTCACGCCGCCCGCGGCGCCCAGCGAGCTGTTCCAGCTCGCACTGCCCGCAGCCGGCGAGACGTTGCCAGGCAGCCACGGGCGGCTCAACGTCGCGGATCTGTTGGTCGTGAGGCACGACGACGGCTCGGTCGACTACCTGGGCACCGACCGGCCGGTGCTGGTCGCCGGTGTGAGGGCGAGCCTGTGGACCGGTCTCGGTGGCCTCGCGGCCGGCGTCGACGTGAACCTGTGCGGCCTCGTGATCCAGAGCGATCAGCCATCGCCAGGGGCCGAGCTGCTGACCGGCGTCGCCACGCCGGTGCCTGGCCCGTCGCTGCTGTTCTCGGCGCGGGTCGACCAGCTCCTCGAGTTCGGCACCGGCCCGACGGATCTCGTGCAGCTCCGGCTCGACGGTGAGCTCCGCTACCTGGCGGGCAGCGCGTGGAGCGAAGGCCAGGTGGCTGCGGCCCTCGCCGCATTGTCCGCTGGCGACGACCTCGGGCTGGAGCCCGACGCGCTGCGCTTCCGCGGTGCGGTGGCGCTGACCGTCGGCGACGTGACCGTCGAGGGCGCCGCACGCGGGACCCTGACCTCGGGAGGCTTCGACCTGACCATCACGACGGTGCTGAAGCTCGCGCTCGCGCTCGACGGCGACCCCGGGTCGGTCCCCGCCGGTCTGCTGCCCGACGGTGACGTGAGTGGTCTGACGCTCACCGCCACCGCGTCGGGCGACGCGACGCTGACCGCGAGGCTGGATGCCACCGGGCTCGAGGTCGCGCTGCACGCTCCGGACGACCCGCAGGAGGGTGCGCGGTTCGCCGGGCACGTCACGGTCGAATTCGACCTGCTGAAGAGCGTGCCGAAGGCGGTCGGTCAGACCTGCACCTGGGTGCTCGAGCTCTTCGAGGCGGCCGCCGGCATCGTCGAGGCCGCGCTCGACCTCGCGATCCAGGCGGCGTCCGCGCTGCTCGGGGAAGCCGAGGACGACGAGGTCCCGATCGGCAGCGGACTCGGCCGGTTCCGCCGCGTGTGCCACACCGTGGAGGAGGTCACGCAGGCGCTGGTCCCGCACAAGCTGCAGGTGCCGGGCGAGGACGAGGACGCCGAGGTCCGGATCGGTGGTCGACTGCGGACCGGCGCTCTGTCGGCGACCAGCTTCTGGCTGGAGGTGGTGGTCGACGGCGCGCGCTGGCGCGTGCTCACCGTCGACGGCCTGCCCGACTGGTTCCTGCCGGCGCCGTGAGCCAGCCGGGCTGCCCACCGGGCGGGCTCGTGGTCAGCGAGCCCGGTCCGGGTGATCAATCGCCGTAGGCGATCTCGAGCCGCGTGACCTCGATGCTCTGCACCACCGTGCGATCGAAGCGGATCAGCACCTCGACCGAGTCGCCGCGGTCGGCGCCGATCGCGGTGCCGAACCGCGGATTGACCCAGTCGCGCCACGGGCCGCGTGCGCCGGTGATCGACGACACCGAGCGGAACCAGGCGCGGATCGGGGCGCCGAGGACGTTCGCCGGGCGGAGCAGCGCCGCGTCGTCGGACCAGATCTCGTTGCGGCCGTCGACGGTCGCCTCGATCCGGTAGCTCCGGAACACCGGGATCGCGGCCAGGTTGGCTGCGTACGGGCCGAGCAGCGCGATCGTCGCGGCGTCGAAGTCGAGCAGCGGACCCACGGTATCGGGAGTGGGAGCGGGCAACGCATTGCCGATGGCGAGCCCGGCCGGGTTCGGCACCTCGGCGCGGAGGACGCCGGGTGCACCGCGACCACCGCGCACGTCGAGGTTGAAGAAGCCGGTCAGCACGGCATTGCCGCCTTCGCCACCGCGCACGTCGAGCGTGCCGAGCTGCGACACGCCGCCATCGACCTGCAAGAGCAGCGTGCCACCCGAGCCACCGCCACCGGGGCAGGGTACACCGAGAGCCGCGACCGTGAACGGCTGCGCGGTGAAGGTGCCGCTGCCGCCACGTGCGGTGATCGCAGCGCCCGGAGTGACGTCGAGCGCCGTGCCGACGCCGAGCTGGAGCACGCCACCACCACCGGCGCCGGCAGCCGCGCTCCAGAACCTGACCGGATCCGCGATGGGGTTGACCTGCCCGAAGGTCGGCTGGCTGCCACCACCGCCGCCACCCGAGCCGCCGATCGCGTAGTGGTTGCGCGAGGTCCGGCCGCCGGGAGGCGGGATGAACGGCAGCGCGACGCCGCCCGGCGTGGGGCCGCCGCGCTGGGCCGGATTCGTGTTCGGTGGCGAGCCCAGGATGAAGCCCGCCAATGTGCACGTGCCGTCGATCCCCGCCAGCGTGAAGCCACCACCGCCGCCGCCCGCGGCGGCCTCGACGGCGTAGATGCCGCCGAAGCCCGCATAGACGAGCCGGGTGGCGTCGCCGTGCGCCGGGAACAGCGCCGCGCCGCGACCGCCGGTGCGCGCGCCCAGGCCGGCGTAGAGGTGATCGCCGGGGATGTGCAGGTCCTCGCCGTCGTAGCCGGCGAAGTCGTTCAGGGTCGGTCGCGTCGGATTGCCGGCCCCGTCGCAGGCCCAGGCACCGTCACCGCCGGAGCCGGCGGCGGGTCCGCCTCGGGATCCGGCCTGGCCCTGGCCGTGCCGGAACGTGCCGCCCGGCCCACCGGTCGGATCCGAGTTCTTGCCGTCGTGGCCGTCGGCCACGTCGGCGCCCGAGACGTCGAGCACGCCGTCGATACGGCAGCGGCCGGCGACCGAGATGCGCGCCGGATTGACGCCGACGAAGCGCACCGTGACGCCTGCCGGGATGGTGAAGTCGGTGAAGTCGAAGCGGCCGTCGGAGACGACACGGCTCGCGCCGAACAGGGAGCGGCCGGTCCGCCCCACGGTTTGACGGTCGGTGCTCCATTCGAACACGCCGTCGCCCAGATCGGTGCCTTCGGTGTGGTCGAACGAGCCGTCGATGCCGGTGCCGCCGATCCGGCCCGGCACGAGGCCGAGCGTGCCCCGGCGTGCGGACGAGCGGTCCGTCTGCACGAAGCGGGTGGTCAGGAACGTATCGACGATGCTGAACGTCTGCGCGGGCCGCAGCCGCTGACCGACGTGATCGGTCAGTCGGGGAGCGAGCGTGCCCACGATCGCCTGCGCGTGCAGCACGGCGCTGCCGGAGCCGCCGAGCGGCGGAACCGTCGTCCGGTAGCTGCCGGGAACGCTGACCGGGACCACGACGTCGAGCAGCCCGGCGGGATCGAGCCGCGGCGCGCCCGACAGCAGCGGGATCACCGGCAGGTCCAGTCGGTAGCCGGTGCCGAACACGAGGGCGCCGTAGCCGCCGACGCCGCCGGCGCGGATGTCCAGCACGTCGCCGGACTGGAGCTCGATCCGGTCGACGCGCAGGAAGCCCTCGGGCCGCGACTGCACGTCCAGGAAGTTCGTGCCATTGGCCATCTCGACGGCATTGCGCACGCTGTCGCCGTCGTCGTCGGCCAGTGGCGCGACGACGGTCGCGCGATGCACGAGGCCGGGCCGCGCGAGGAGCTGGCCGGGGCCCGTGCCGGGCAGCGTCGCGCGCACCTCGATGCGGGACTGGATCGGATCCCAGCGTCCGAAGACGCTACCGAGCACCCACAGCGCGCCGGTTGCGTCCGTTGCCAGCCGATGCTCGACGCCGGTCGCGAACAGCAGTCGGACCGTACGGGTCAGCAGATCGACGTGATGGACGCTCGAGGTCGTCGCGACCCACACCGTGCCGTCGGGAGCGAGGGCGATGTCGGTGATGCTGCCGGCGCCGAGCGGTGGGAGAACGGGTGCCGTCACGCCGCTCGCGGCGACGACTCCGAGGCTCCCGTTGCTCGAGCCCACCAGCACCGTGCCGTCGGGGAGCGCCTCGACGACGGTCGGTGTGCCGAGCGATGCCGGCAGCAGCGCGGTCGCCGTTCCGGCGCCGCCGACCAGATAGCGGTACACGACTCCGCCGCTCGCGCCGTTTGCGACGACGGCGATGTCGCCGCTCGCGACGACGGCAACGTCGATCGGGCGCGCCGTGAAGCTCGTCGCGGTCGACGCGACGAGCGTCGTCGGATCGACGCGGACCAGTGCATCCGGCTGGACCGTCGCGACCCACGCGGCACCGCTCGCATCGACGGCGACCGCTGCGGAGCTTCCGAGGATCGCGACGGAGCCGAGGACCGCTCCATCGGCGCGGCGCAGCTCGATGCGATTGCCGAAGTCGAGCCACAGCTGGCCATCGGGGAGGGTCACGACGGCAGCCGGCGCGGTGCCGGCATTGAACGACTGCCGCAGATCACCGAAGCGATCGAAAGCGGAGACGTCGGCTCCGCGCGCGGTCCAGACGAGGTCGTCGGCGACGTCGGCGGTCGCCTGGGAACAGAGGGGTGCGACCGTTGCGACGATCGCAGAGAGCAGCAGGGACGTGCGGGACAGCACGGCGCTCCTCCGGGGTCAGGGGTTCTGGGGCTCGGCGATTCGGGGGGCTCGAGAGCGCGGCACCATGGTAGCCCTCCAGGACCGTTCGTGGGTGGTGCGGTGAGGGCTTCGGGGTGGGATATCGGCACGGATTCTGTCGCCTGTCGCGACCGGCGTAGGATTGGTGGCCGAGCGGAGGAGAATTCGCGGACGCCGGTCGATGTCGGCAGCCGAGCCCGGCGGGCGGGAGTGCAGCGCCGGCGGGCACCCGGCATGATGCCCGCATGACCGACTCCGCCGGTGGATCCGACTCCAGCTCCGTGCGCCGATTGCTGTGCGAGGCGGCGGCATTCGCGGCGGACCGCCATCGCCGGCAATCACGCAAGGGCTCCGTGCTGCCGTACATCGTTCACCCGCTCGACGTTGCGAGGCTGCTGCACGAGGTCGGGGGCGTCGACGACCCGGACGTGCTCGCGGCAGCGATCCTCCACGACACGATCGAGGACACCGGCACGACCGCAGCGGAGCTCGCCGCGGCGTTCAATGCGCGGATCGCGGGCCTGGTCGCCGAGGTCACCGACGACAAGAGCCTCGACAAGGCCGTGCGCAAGCGTCTGCAGATCGAGCACGCGCACGCGAAGAGCCCCGCGGCGCGCGCGATCAAGCTGGCCGACAAGCTGTCGAACCTGCGCGACCTGCGCCGCAGCGTGCCGGCCGGCTGGGACGTGCTCCGCGTGCGCGGCTACGCCGTGTGGGCGTTCGCCGTGGTCGAGGCGCTCGGGCCGGCGAATCGACCGCTCTACGATGCGTTGCAGGAGCTGTTCGCGAGCGACTTCCACGTCGGTGGCGAGACCTTCCGGGGCGTGCCGGAGACGCCCGCAGCCCGCGCGCGGTTGCTCGCGGAGTACGACGCGCGGATGCAGCAGGTCGGAGCGCAGGAGCGGGACCGGCCGCCGGCCTGATCGGCGAGCGGGTGCGCCCGCCGCCCGGTCAGGATGCGGCAGAGGGCCCGACGACGCGGGCTCGCCCCTGCGTGCGCTCGCGCAGCTCGCTCGCCAGAGCGTCGCACGCGGGCATGGGCACGCGAGCGGCGAACGAGACGTCCGTCGCATGGGTGACGGCGAAGTCGACGACGCCGTGTCGCGCGAGGCATTGCCGCACGACCTGCTCGCCGGCGTAGTCGATGCGGATCGTCCAATCGACGTGCGGGATCACGTCGACGATCTCGGCGTGCTCGAGCACCGCGCGGGCCGCCCCGGAATACGCGCGTGCGAGCCCGCCGGCGCCGAGCTTCACGCCGCCGAAGAAGCGCGTGACGACGACGCAGACGTCGAGCAGCCCGAGCGCTTCGAGCTGGCGCAGGATCGGGCGGCCGGCGGTGCCGCCGGGCTCGCCGTCGTCGGAGCAGCGGTGCTCGGTGCCGTCGGGTGCGAGCCGCCAGGCGAACGCATGATGGGTGGCCTTCGGCAGCTCGCGGCGCACCGACTCGATCAGTGCGCGCGCTTCCGACTCGTCGCCGACCGGCCCCGCGGTGCCGATGTGTCGGGAGCCCTTGATCGGCTCGGGCTCGAAGCGGGCGCGGCCCGCGAGGGTGCGGTGGCCGAGCGTCGACATGGCGGACTACATGGCGATTCACATGGCGGTCGTCAGCGCACCGCCTGGCTGACGACCGTGCCCTCGATCACGACGCCGATGCAATGCGACGTGTACTCGAACGGGTCACCGTCGTACAGCGCGAGGTCGCCGTCCTTGCCGACCTCCAGCGAGCCGACGCGGTCGTCGACCTGCAGCAGGCGTGCGGCGTCGATCGTGATCGCGCGCAGCGCGGCATCGGCGCCGAGCCCGTGCGCGGCGGCGATCGCGGCCTCCCACAGCACGACGCGGGTCTTCGGCACGTAGCTCTCGTAGCCGGACTGGTAGGCGAACGGGATGCCTGCGTCGCGCAGGATCGCGCCCAGGCGCATCGTCGCATTCTCGGCTTCGCCCATCGCCCGCATCATCGGAGCGTGCGCGATCACCGGCACGCCCGCGGTACGGATGGCGTCCAGCTCGAGCGGCGCCTCGGCGGCGCCGTCGAGCACGATCCGCAGCCCGAACTCGTCGGCGAGCCGCAGCGCGGCGCGCAGGTCGCGGGCGCGGTGGGCCGTCACGAGCAGCGGCACCTCGCCGCGCAACGCGGCGCCCAATGCGTCGAGGCGCAGGTCCGGATCGGGCTGCTTCGCGGGATCGTCGGCGTCCCGCTTGCGCAGGTAGTCGCGCGCCTTCGCGAGCTCCTGGCGCAGCATCGCGACCGCGCGGCTGCGGTTGCCGGGGGATGCATTGTCGGGCGCCCGCGCGCCGTCGCCGAGCGTGCACGCGAGCATCGCGAACGGCCGCAGCACGTGGCTCTCGAAGTCGTCGGCGACGGTCTTCACGATCATCGTCTGACCGGAGACGAGCGCACCGGGGGCGTGGCCGGTGTGCACGGTCGTGACGCCGAGCTCGCGGATCCAGGTGACGAGCCGGTCGCGCGACGAGTAGGCGTCGAGCGCGCGCAGGTCGGGCTGCAGCGGCGCCGAGCGGTCGAGCTGGTCCTGGTCCTGCTCCTGGTTCAGCCAGCCGCCGAGCCCGACGACGCTGTGGGCGTCGACGAGGCCCGGCGTGACGACCGCCGCTTCGAGCACGCGCCAGCCGGCCGGCACCGGCACGGCGGCGGCGGGGCCGACCGCCGTGATCCGGCCGTCCTCGCCGACCAGCACGACGCCGTCGCGGATCGCCTCGGCGCCGTCCGCCACCATCGTGTGGACGAGCGCGCCGCGCACGGCGAGCTGCGCCGGCGCGACGCCGGCGAGCCATGCGCAGGTGGCGACGAGCAGCACAAGCCGCCAGCTCACTGTCCACCTCCCTGGCCCGCGCAGCACAGGTGCCAGGCCTGGCCGTCGCTCGCGCCGTAGCCGCCCTCGGCGAACAGCCGGTCCTGCGGGTCGGCGAGGTCGAACACCTTCCGGCCCTCGACCCAGGTCTGCTCGACGCGCGTGTAGACGCTGAACGGGTCGCCGGACAGCACCGCGAAGTCGGCGTCCTTGCCCGGCTCGAGCGAGCCGATGCGGTCGGCGAGGTCGAGGATCTCGGCGCCGGACAACGTCAGCGCGCGCAGCGCACCGTCGCGCGACATTCCCGCGCGGACCGCGAGTGCCCCCATGCGGAGGAACACCCGCGAGTCGGTGATGCCGTCGTCGGTGTGGAACGCGACGCGCGCGCCGCGCCGCTCCAGCTCGACTCCATTGTGGAAGTCGATGTCCATCGTCTCGAGCTTCCCACCCGGGCTGTCGACGAGGATCAGGCTGCACGGCACGCCGCGCGCGGCGATCTCGTCGGCGACCTTCCAGGCCTCGCTGACGTGGTGCAGCACGATGCGCAGTCCGAACTCGTCGGCGATCCGCATCGCGGTCAGGATGTCGTCGTGGCGGTGGGTGTGGAAGTGCACGACGCGCCGGCCCGACAGCGCCTCCGCGAGCGCCTCGAGGCGCAGGTCGACCGGCGGCAGCTTCTCCGGGTCGCCGGCGGCGCGCTCCTTCGCCGCGACGTAGGCGCGCGCGCGGGCGAAGATCGCCCGCACCAGCGCGGCCGACTTGCCGCGCGTGCCCGGGAACGGCGGTCGGCGCATCGAGTTGGTGCCGTTCGCCATCTTCAGTCCACCCATCGGCGTGCCGTCGGGCCAGCGGTAGCACAGCGCGTCCACCGTGCTGCCGAGCCGCAGCTTCAGGTAGATGGTCTGGCCGGAGATCAGGTGGCCCGAGCCGGGCATCACGTTGAGCGTCGTCAGGCCGCCCGCGCGGGCCTTGCGGAGGCCCGGGTCGCGCACGTCGAGCGAGTCGAGCACGCGGCATTCGGGCTGGATCGGCTCGGACGAGTCGGCGCCCGCCGGCGCGCCGACGTGGCTGTGTGTGCAGACGAGGCCGGGGATCAGCACCTTGCCGGCGAGGTTGTGGCGGACCGCGTCCGCGGGCACCGGCGTGCCGGCCCGCGGGCCGATCGCCTCGATGCGTCCGTCGCGCACCACGAGCACGCCGTCCTCGATCGGTGCGCCGGCCACCGGCAGGATCGTCGCGCCGACGAACGCGAGCGGCCGGCGCGCATCGGGGCCGGGGTCGGACTGGGCGCGCGGTGCCGCGAGCGACAGCGCGGATGCCAGCAGGGACAGGGCGGGAGCGAGCCTCATGGGGGCGACATGGAAGCACGCGCGGGCCTCCCGCGCACGTGGCTGGGCAGGTTCCGCGCCGTGGCGCCCGGCGCTACAGCGACTCGGCGAGCTCGGCGAGCGCGCGGCTCAGCAGCACCCGCACGGCACCTTCGCTGCGGCCGAGCTCCCGGGCGATCTCCGCGTGCGGCAGACCCATCAGCCGCGCCATCAGGATCACCTGCTGCTTGTCGGGCGCCAGCCGGTCGAATGCCGCCTCGACCCGCTCGAGCTCCTCGCGCGCCATCGCCTGGTGGCTCGGCGTGTAGATCGCGCGGTAGCCGACCAGCGCCTCGTCGTCGCCGAGCGGCTGCACGTCGGCGCGGCGCTTGCGCGCGCCCCAGTGCTCGTAGCGGTCGGCGATCTTGCGCATCGCGGTCGTGAACAGCCACTTCCGGAACTCGGCCTCGCCGCCGAAGCGGAAGCGCTCCGCGTTCTCGAGCACGTCGCGGCACACCGACTGTGCGAGGTCGGAGCACGACTCGCGCTCCAGCAGCAGCCCGCCGGCCTTCAGCCGCACGAACGCGCGCAGCGCCGGCAGGTAGCGGGCGAGCAACACGTCGACCGCACCGGTGTCTCCGGCGGACGCGCGCTCGAGCAGCGGCTGCAGATCGTCGGACATCTGCGCGGACAGTAGCATGGCGCCCCGCGCGCCGGCACGGTCCGCCGGCCACGACGACGCGGCGTATGCAAGGCGGTGATCCCCGGCCGGCTCCGGCCCCCGACAGCACCCGTTCCGAGGAGCTGCGCGAGCTGCTCGCGGCCTGCATCGACCGCGTGGCGGAGGGTGGCCTGGACGCCGCGCAGCCGATCCTCGACGCCCACCCCGAGCTCGCGCCGGTGCTGCGCGAACGGCTGGCGAAGCTGCAGCAGGCCGGCCTGCTCGACGTCGCGGAGGACGAGCCGGTCCGCATCCCCGAGCGCCTCGGTGGCTTCCGCCTGCTCCGCAAGCTCGGCAGCGGTGGCATGGGTGTCGTCTACCTCGCGGAGCAGGAGGCGCTCGGGCGGCAGGTCGCGCTGAAGCTGGTCCGTCCCGAGCAGCTCTACTTCCCCGGTGCCCGCGCGCGCTTCGAGCGCGAGGTCGACGCGATCGCCCGGCTGAGCGATCCCGGCATCGTGCCGATCTTCACGGTCGGCGAAGACGGCGGGATCCCGTTCTTCGCGATGGAGCACGTCGTCGGCGCGACGCTCGCGGACGTCATCGACGCGGCCTCGGCGCGCGATCCTGCGGCGCTGACCGGGCGTGACTTCGCCGGCTTCGTCGCCGCGCGCTGCGACGTCCAGCCCTCCGATCCGCTGCCGGAGACCTTCGGTGGCAACTGGGTGCGCACGTGCTGCCGCATCGTCACGCGCATGGCGTGGTCCGTGCAGCACGCGCACGAGCGCGGCGTCGTCCATCGCGACCTGAAGCCGTCGAACGCGATGGTCACGCCGAACGGCCGCGTGCTGCTGTTCGACTTCGGATTGGCAGCCGCGGAAGGGATGTCGCGGTTGACCCGCTCGGGAGGGTTCGTCGGTACGCTCCACTACATGGCGCCCGAGCAGCTGCGCGGCGAGCGGATCGACGCGCGCACCGACGTCTATGCGCTCGGCGTGACGCTGTACGAGATGCTGGCATTGCGCGCACCGTTCCAGGCGGATTCCGCGGAGCCACTCCGCCACGCGATCCTGACCGAGCGCGCGCCTCCACTGACGCGTGCCAACGCCAGCGTCCCGCGCGACGTCGACACGATCTGCCGCAAGGCGTTCGACCGCGACCCGCAGCGCCGCTACGCGACCGCCAGCGCCCTGGCCCAGGATCTCGAGGCGTTCCTGGATCATCGGCCCGTCGCCGCGCGCCGCGCCGGACCCTGGCTGCGATTGCGACGTGCGGCCCGCCGCCACCCGACCTGGACCGCCGTCGTGTCGCTGCTGCTCGCCTCCGCCGTCGCCGTCGGCATCCTGGTCGCCAGCAATGCCGAGACCCGGTCGGCGTCGCGCGCGCACCTCGACCGGGCATTGCGCGCGATCGAGCATCTCCTCGCGCAGGCGCGCGACCCGCGGCTCGCGTCGACGCCCGGGCTCGATACGCTGCGTCGTGCGCAGCTCGACGAGGCGGTCGGCCTGCTCGACGAGCTCGGCAGCAGCGAGTCCGGCGCCGACGTGTCGGAGCTCGTCGTGCGCGGGCGGCTGCAGGCGGCCGAGATGCACTCGATGCTCGGCGACGTCGCGGCGGCGACGCACGGGATCGAGGCCGCGGAGCAGATGCTCGCACGACTGGAGAGCGCCGGGGTCCACGCGGAGTCGGTCGAGGCCCTGGTCGGGAGCGTGGCGCTGCAGCGCGGCCTGCTCGCGCGCGATGCCGGCCGCCTCGACGACGCCCGCCGTGCCTGGGAGGCGGGCGCGCGGCGCCTCGAGCCGCTCGCGGCGGCCGGTTCGACGAACCTCGGCGTGCTGCGGATCCTGAGCGCCTGCCTCGCGGACCTCGCGATCCTGCGCCGGCGTGACGGCGACGTCGATGCGGCCAGCGAGCTGATGACGCGTTCGCTCGCGATCGGCGACCGCATCGCCGAGCTCGGCGGCTCGGCAGACATCCTGATCGACCAGTCCCGCACCCGCATCGAGCTCGGCAACCTGCTCGCGCAGGAGGGCCGCAGCGACGAGGCGCGGGCGCGTTACGCGCGGGTGGTCGGCGACCTCGAACGCTTCGCTGCGCAGAATCCCGAGTGTCGGCGCGAGGTCGCGCGGGCGCGCGTCGCGCTCGCGAAGCTGGCGATGGCGGGTGGCGACGTGCCGACTGCCACCGCGACGTTCGATGCCGCCCTGGCGGGCTTCGGGTCGCTGGCGGCCGAGTTCCCGGCGCGGGCGCGCTACGCGTGGGAGCTCAGCATGACCGAGCTGGAGGCGGCCACCGCCGCCGAGACGGCGGGTGACACCGAGCGCGCGGAGCGGCTGCTGCGATCGGCGCACGAGCACCACGCGGCGATCCTGCCGCGCTTCCCGGAGCTTCGCGACGCGCCGGGAGAGCTCGGCGTGATCGCCGGTCGGCTCGCCTGGTTGATGGTGCGGACCGCTCGCGAGGAGCTGGCCGGACCGCTGTTCCAGGAGGCGGTCGACCGGATCGCGGGGTGCCCGGCGGACGATCGCTACTGGGACGAGCAGCTCGGCAACGCCTGCTTCAGCCTCGGCCAGCACCTGCTCCGCGCGGACCACCCGGACCGCGCGGCCGCCGAGCTGCGGCGGTCGATCGCGGCGCTCGAGGACGCGGCGCCCGCATCGAGGACGCTCCGCGACGCGCTGCGGCTGCTGGTCTACGCGCTGGCGGTGGTCGACGACGCCGACGGTGCGATGGCCGCGCTGCGCCGTTTCCTCGAGGTCGCGCAGCCGTCGCGCGCCGAGGTCGCGCGGATCGGCGCGGACGTCCACCTCGACGAGCGTCCCGACTTCCGAGCCCTGCTCGCCGGCCTCCGCGACGGCTGATCGCGCCCGGCGCGTAACACCGGCGGTGGGCTCCGGATCTCCGGAGCCCACCACACCAGCACAGCCCGATGAGCATCCCGCCGACCGCCGGCTTCGGCCGCGTCCACGTCCCGCCCCGCATCGCCGATCTCGGCCTGTCCTTCGAGAAGCCCGCCGGCTGGGTGCTGCCCGAGCTGCCGGACGAGGTCCCGGACTTCGCGGATCCCACCGCGTTCGTCGGGCTGGCCGTCGCGATGGCTCCGTACGCGGCGCTCGTCTTCAGCGTCGCCGCGCGCCCCGCCTACGGCGACGGCACGCTCGAGGACTGGCTCGAGAGCCTCGCCCGGTCCCAGGGCCTCGACCCGGGAGCGGTCGAGCCGCAGCAGCTCGGCGACCTCGACGGCGTCGGGTGCGACGGGATCCAGGTCGCGGACGGCGCCGTGATGCGGCTGCGCGTGCTGCTCGCCGAGGACGGCCACCGCCTGCTGACGGTGACGCTGATGGCGCCGGACGACCTGTGGCCATCGGCGTGGCCCACCTTCGAGCGGATGATCGCGTCGTTCCGGCTCGACGCTCCGAAGGGCGCGACGGTCGCGCGCCCGGCGGTGGCGCCCGCGCCGGCGACGCGCGGCGGCGTGCTCGAACTCGCCGAGGACGCGGACAGCCTCGACCCCGAGCACCCGACCAACGCGTGGCTCCGCGACCAGGGTGTCGGGCTGGTGCCGCGCGTCGTCGACGTCGATCTGGGCGCGCGCCGTGCGCGGCTCGCATCCGGAGCAATCCGCGCGACGTTCCCGCTGCCGCTCGGCTGGCACGTGATCGACGACGGCCGGCGCGTGCTCGTGTTCGACGCCGGTGGCTCGACGCAGATCGAGGTCCGGCGCGTCGCCACGGACGGCCGTCCGCTCGCCGCGTGGCTCGACGACATCCTCGCCGCGACGCTCGCGGAGCACCCCGGCGCCGAGCACGTGCGCTTCGACGCCGACGGCGTCGAGTGCCTCGCGCTGCGCAATCTGATCGTCGAGGGCGATGCGGTCGAGCAGGTGTTCCTGCTGCGCGAGGCGCCCGGCGAGACGCTCCTCCGCGCGCGGGTCACCGCGGCACCCGGTGAGGTGCGGCGCGCGATGGACATCGTCGGCGAGGTGCTGACCGGCGCCGAGTTCACGGCGGCCGAGCCGGCCGCGCCGGATTGGTGGTTGGAGGCGCAGGAGCTCGAGCGGAGCGGTCGCATCGCCGAGGCGGAGGCCCTGATCGAGCGCCGCATCGACCACGTCGGTGTGCACGCGTCGGTCGCGCATCTGCACGAGCTGCGCATGCGCAGACTGCTGGCGGCCGGCGATCGCGCCGGCGCGGTCGACGCGTTCCGGCGCAGCGCCGCCCGCATGTCGACGATGGCGTCGCAGGCGACCAGCGGCGGCGAGGGGGAGGCGTTGTCGCTGCAGGCGAACGAGCACCGCGCGCAGCTCGTGGCGGCATTGGGATTCGACCCGGACGCGGGCCCGACGCGGCGGTGAGGATTCCGTGCTGGCGAGTAACGGCCGCCGCGGGCTCCGGATGACCGTGCAGCGCGAGGGGGTCCTCGCGGTCGAGTCCTGCAGTTCCGGAGTCCACGTCCATGAAGCCACGTCACCATGTCTGCCTGTGGATCGCCGCGCTGGCTGCGCCGGCGCTCGCACAGGGTCCCGTCACCGAGTCGCCCGCGCCGGCCGACAAGCCGCTGACGCTCGCGGGCGCGTCTCAGTCAGCGATGCTCGCGGACGCGACCGAGGTCTGGGTCGACCGGCCAGGGGATGGCCGGGTCTGGTCCGCCGGCCACGACTGGAAGGCCTCGTTCGGCCCTCGGGATTGGGCGTTCCTGCCCGCAGTCGGTGCCGACCGACCGAGCGTCGAGCTCCGCTTCGCACTGGACGAGCTCCGCATCGGCGGCGAGCCGCTGCCGTTCCGCGACGGTGAGATCGCCGTCGAGGGGCGGCGTGTCACGGTCGACCGCGACACGGTCGTCGAGACCTACGACCTCGAGGGCCGCTCCGTGAAGCAGTCGTTCGTGCTGTCGACGCTGCCGACACGCGGTGAGGTCACGGTCCGTCTCGACGTCACGACCGGCTTGCAGGTGCGGCAGGATGGCGCCGGGCTCGTGTTCGAGGATGGCGACGTGCGCGTCGCGTTCCGTGACGCCGTCGCCCGTGACGCGTCCGGGGCGCAGGTGGCGATGGGCGTCCGATGCGTCGATGGTCAGGTCGAATTGCTCGTGCCGGCCGACTTCGTGCGCGGCGCGAGGCTCCCGCTGGTGGTCGACCCGCTGCTGCAGAGCCTGACCGTGCACAGCGATACGCTGCGGGTGGTCAGCCCGGACCTGTCGTGCGACCCCGTCGACGGCCGCTACCTGATGGTCTGGCAGCGCAACTTCAGCGCGACCGACCGCGACCTGTGGGGCGTGTTCTGCGACCTCGGCATGACCCCCGTCGGCTCGCCGTTCGCGATCGACCTCACGACCGCGTCCTGGGAGCAGCCCCGCAGCGCGTTCAAGCGACTCGGGCAGGTGCACCTGATCACCGCGCAGGTCAGCCAGAACGCCGCGTCGCCCTACTGGGTCGGTGGCCGTCTGGTGCGGCACGACGGCACGCTGTCGAGCGCGTTCGACATCGCCCGGGATCCGAACGGCAACTACGACCGGATCGTACCGGACGTCGGCGGTGATCCCGGCTCGAGCGGGTCGACCGTGTTCGCGGTCGTCTACGAGCGCGTGATCAGCGCCACCGACCACGACATCCTGCTCGCGACCGTGCGCGAGGACCAGACGGTCACCAGCGACATCCCGATCGACGTCGCGTTGTCTCGCGAGTCCGCTCCGCGGATCTCCAAGTCGAATGGCGTGGGTGCTGCGTCGACCCAGCGCTGGTTGGTGAGCTACCAGCGCACGACCAGCTACTCGGGCGGTACGGAGGACGATCTGCGCGGTGCGTTCCTGTCGCCCAGCGGTGGCGTGCTCTCGAAGTTCGTCATCGCGAACACCGGTGACGACGAGCGCAGCTCGTCGCCGTCGTCCCCGAGCTTCGCCGACGGGAACGGTCAGCGCACCTTCGTCGTCGCCTACGAGCGCACGCCGCGCGGCGGTGGGGACTCCAACATCGCGGCGGCCGTCGTGCGCACCGACGGCACGGCGCCGAGCGCGTTCGACCTCCAGGTCATGGAGAACGCCGGCAATGCGGCCAAGCTGCAGCGCAACGCGGCGGCGGATTGTGACGGCTGGCGCTTCGCGGTCGCCTACGAGGAGCAGTTCCTCGTCAACAGTGCCGACTGGGACGTGTTCGCGTCGACGCTGGTCTACGAGCCCTCGACCGGGCAGCTCGCGCTGGTCGAGGCCCACGAGTCGCTGTCGTTCACGTTCGGCGAGGAGATCCAGCCGCAGCTCGCCGCCAGCGGGGCCGTCGGCGGCCCGCGCCTGTCGTTCGGGTTCGTGCTGCAGGATCGGCCGCTCTACACCGATCCGCGGATCGTCGGTGGTGTCTACCTCGGGCACGCCCCGGTCGGCGGGATCGCCACGCGGGCGACCGGCTGCGGCAATCTGACCATCAGCCACAGCGGCATCCCGGCCGCCGGCCGGACGCTCAACGTGTCCGTCACCGGCCCGGTATTCCTCGGTGGCCTGCTCGTCGGACTGCCGATCACGCTCCCGCTGCCGACCTGCATTGGCTGCACGCTGGGCGTCGACGGTACCTGGCTGCAGTCGCCGTTCTCGATCGTGATCCCGAACGACAACAGCCTGATCGGCGCCACCGTCGCCATCCAGGGCGTCAGCCTGGTCGGCGGCACCTGCCTGGGCGCCGGCCAGCTCAGCGACACGCTCGACGTGACGCTGCAGTGAGGGCGGCGCGCGAGGGCGGAGGCGTTCCGCAGGTCCGGCCGGCTGCTCCGCGGATCGGTGCGGCGGGGCCGCTCGCGCGGCGCGGGCCCGGCCACGGTACGATCGGCGCGTCCCCAGGACGGGTCCGCTGACCATGAACTGCCTCCCGCTCGCCGTTCGCGTTGCATTGCCCCTGTCGCTGCTCGGCGCGCTCGCCGCACAGGCACCGGAGGCTCGGCGGCTGCAGCTCCGCTACGCGACGTTCGACCCGCTCCTGGACGGTCCGCCCGACGTCCCCGCGGGATTGCGCGCACCGCCCGACTCGAGCTGCTTCGTCCTGCAGTTCCACGACGAGGCCCGCGAGCAGGACTGGCGGGAGCTGGCGCGGCTCGGGGTGCGCGCGCATCACGTGGTGCCGCAGCGAGGCTTCGTCGTGCGGATGCCGCCCGGTGCCGTGGCGGAGGTCGAGGCGAACGCGGCGGTGCGCTGGCTCGGGCCGCTGCAGCCGGCGTTCCGGCTCGCGCCGGAGCTCGTCGTGCGGCTCGCGACGGGGGCAGGAGAGCAGAGCGGCGCGGACGTGCCACGGCCGTACGACATCGTGATGATCGACGATCGCGCCGATCGCGAGGCGCTGCTCGCGCGGATCGACGCGCTCGGCGGTCGTGCGCGTCCGGATTGCGGCGCGGGCATCCTGCAGGTCGCCGAGCTGACTCTCGCGCAGGTCGTCGCATTGGCGCGCCACGACACCGTGCTGTGGATCGAGCCGACCACCGGGGTCGGTGAGGACATCGACAATGCGCGGATCCAGGGCGGTGCGAACCAGGTGGAGGCGCTCACCGGGCTCGCCGGTCAGGGCGTCACCGGCATGGTGATGGAGGGCGTGTACGCCACGCACGTCGAGTTCGCGCCGGTCGCGCCGTTCCGCCAGGCGCCGATCGCGGTGCCGGGGACCGGTACGAGTGCTACCGGAAGTGCACACGGTACGTGGACGGCGGGCGAGATCTTCAGCCGTGGGGCGCGCCCCGATGCGCGCGGCATCCTGCCGTTCGCACAGATGCTCTACTGCAACTACACGTTCTTCGTCGGCACCAATGGTCGGCGCGCCGTGACGCAGGCGGGTATCAATGGCTACGGCCAGATGTTCGAGACGGCGTCGTGGGGCTACGCGCGGACGTCGACCTACACGGCGCGGTCCGCGGAGCTCGACGACATCATCTTCGACCTCGACATGCCGACGACCCAGTCGTTCGGCGAGGGGCCACCCGGCGAGGCCCGCCCGACCGCGTGGTGCAAGAACGTCATCACGGTCGGTGGGGTCTGCCACGGCGACAACGCCGACCCGCGCGACGACACCTGGTGCGGCCAGGCGACCGGGCCGGCCCCGGACGGCCGGATCAAGCCGGAGCTGGTCGCGTTCTACGACTGGATCCTGACCACCGACGGCGCCACCAACGGCTATCGGCCCGATATGGGCGGGACCTCCGGCGCGACGCCGATCGTCGCCGGCTACCTCGGCCTGACGATCGAGCTGTTCGCGACCGGGGTGTTCGGACACCCGCCGGCGCCGGGCTGGCAGCAGCTGTTCGGCCACCGGCCGCACTTCACGACCGCGAAGGCGATCCTGGTGAACACGGCGCGCCAATACCCCTTTGCCGGCGCCAACCACGACCTCGCCCGGATGCACCAGGGCTGGGGCTTCCCGGCCGCGCAGGACGCGCTGGATCTGGGCGACGACATGGTGGTCGTCGACGAGGCGCACGTGCTGCGGCAGGGCGAGTGGCGCGACCACTGGGTGCTCGTGCGTCCCGGCACGCCCGAGCTGCGGGCGACGATGACCTACGCGGATCCGGCGGCCAATCCGGCCGCGGCGGTGCAGCGGGTCAACAGCCTCGATCTGGAGGTCCGCGATCCCGCCGGCGTCGTGTACTTCGGCAATCAGGGCATGGACGCGAGCATGTTCACGGTCGCCGGCGGAACGCCGAACGACGTCGACACGCTCGAGAACGTATTCGTCCAGACCCCGCCGCCGGGCATCTGGCGCGTGCGCGTCGCGGCGACCGCGGTGCGTCTCGACGGCCACGTCGAGACGCCCGGGCTCGACGCCGACTACGCGCTGGTCGTCAGCGGCATCGGCGGCGCACGCAACCGGGTCGGCACGAACCTCGATCTCGTGTCGGGCACGCCCGGCCAGCTCCGGGTCGTCGCGACCAACCTGCCGGCGACGTGGGCCGAGGGCTTCACGGTGTTCAGCGCATCGCGCCCGGATCCGGTCGTCGGCAACGGCAACCTGCTCGGCGTCGAGCTCGACGGCCTCGCGGTCGCCACCCTGACCTCACCGCCGGGCACGGTGTTCCACTTCGCCAATCAAGGGCCGACGGCGTACCCTGCCGTGCCGTTCGACTTCCCGGCGGAGATCGCGAGCGCGCTCACCGGCGTGACGCTCGACGCCGCCGTGCTCCTGCTCGACGCACGCGGCGCCGTCGTCGAGGTGTCCAATGCGGCGCGGGTCACCGTGCGGTGACCCGGGCTCTGGCGATCCGGCAGCCGTGGTCGGTGCGGCTCAGATGCCGATCCGGCCGTGGCCCGCGTTGCTGGTGATCACGCCGAGCGCATTGGCGGTCGGATCGGTGACCACGGCCTGCTGGTAGAAGTCGACCCCCAGCAGGCTCTGGACGTTGGGCAGAGGGATGGACCAGGACACCGACGTGGGGGTCGGGTGGGTGGTCAGCGACTCCGTCACCTCGCTGCTGGTCAGGAGCCAGCAGCCGGGCATGCCGATGAAGCCCAGCGAGAACGGCAATGCGATGGTGCCGTTGAAGAGCTGGTCACTGAAGCCGAGCGCGCCCAGCGCCGCGGAGCCCGCCGGCACCGGGGCGATCGTGATGGCGAACGTGGTGCCCGGGCGCGGTGGTGTGATCGGGGTCTGGATCGTCGGGATCCCCGCCGCGCCGGCGCACCCCGTGCCGTAGAGGACGTACGAGGCCTCCGGCGAGAATGCGAAGTCGTCGAACCACGTCGTCCACGACGGACGCCAGTTCGGCCCTCCCATGAACAGGCGCACGGCCGGGAGCCGATAGCCACCGGGCCCCGAGTAGATGACGATGCCGTCCACTTGGAGTGTCACGCCGGATGCGAGCGAGGTGATCCGGAACTCGTGCCAGCCGTTGCTTCGCAAGGCGATGGACTGGAATCCGCCCCGCCCGACGATGTCGAAGGCGTACGAACCGCCATTCGTGGGGCCGAGGTCATAGTCGAACGTGTACACCGAGAGATCTCCCGCCCTCAGGCCGATGTAGTTCGAGGACTGCGACCCCGCCCCCTGGTCGAAGATCCAGACGGATACGGCACCGTACGTCGGCTGCGGGAACACGTGCTCCAGGTAGATGTTCTTGTTCGGGCCCGGATTCAGGAAGACGGAGTCGAGGCGCACCGATTGATGGCCGGTATGCGGGTTGCTCGTATCCGGGAACGTGACCCACCCGGCCGTCGCACTCAGGGTCCAGAACGGGTTCAGCGTGGCGGCCTCGAAGTCGTCGCTGAAGCCCCTGACCTGGGCGTGGGCGGATGCTGCGAGAACGGCGGTCAGCGAGGCTGCGAGAAAGGCCTTGGCGATCTTCATGGGTCGGCTCCTGTCGCGGTGCCCACCGCCGATCCCGGGTCGACGCGCGAGGCACTCGCTCGCGTGGGAACCCCGCGGTGGGCTCGGAGGGATGAACACGAGCCGGTCGCGACACCCACGCCGTTCTCCGCTCACGCCGCAGTGGATGTCGGTGCCGGCCGCGGGTACGGTTCCGGCTCGGAGTCGAGCGGGGTGCTGCGATGGAACCAGACGGTCCCGGAAGTCCGAGCATCACGGTGGCGCTGATCCGGCGTCATCGCGCAGGCGATGCCACCGCATTGGCGGAGCTGTGCGAACGCTACTACGACCGGATCTGCCGGCTCGTGCGGATCGAGCTGCACGGGTTCCCGGTGCCCGGGCGGGAGGTCGAGGACGTCGTGCAGGACGTGTTCCTCCGGGTGCTCGAGGGGCTCGATGGCTACGAGGAGCGCACCGACGCCCGCTGGATCAACTGGGTCGCGACGCTCGCCCGCAACTCCATCCGGAACGGGCGGCGCGTCGAGGCGGCCGTCAAGCGCGGGGGGCGGATGCGGCGGAGCTCGCTCGACACGGAGTCGGGCCGCCGACTGGATCTCGCGGCACAGATCAGCAGCGTGGCATCGCGCGTGAGCCGCAATCTGGAGGCGGAGCGGCTCGATGCCTGCGTGCCGCGGCTGCGGGACGACCAGCGCCGGGCCGTGGTGCTGCGCGAATACGAGGGCCACGACTGGGCGGAGATCGCCGTCGAGCTCGACCGCAGCGTGGAGGCGTGTCAGCAGCTGCACCTGCGTGCGCGCGTCGAGCTGGGGCGGCTGCTGCGGCAGGCGTGAAGCGGGGGCCAGGCGACCCGGCCGTATCAGGGGAACAGGTCGCGGGCCGGGCGGCAGCCCACCTCGGAGTCCTGCCGACGCTCGTCCCGCACCAGCGGATCGGGATTCCGGGCATCCTGGATCCCCTGAGTGCGTCTGGCGCCCATCACCGAGCGCTGGCGGACCTGATCCGACTCCGTGCTCGCGGCATCGGCGACGAACTCCAGGAGGTTGCCGAGTAGCTCGTGGAAGCCCCAGGGGTTGGCGGATCGCTGGTCGACGGGCCCACCATTGTCTCGGTACGGGAGAGTATCGAAGGTGTCGGTGGACAGGAGCTCCTCGTCCGAGCTCTGCTGCAGCCACGAGTCGGCGCGCCCCGCGGCGAAGGCCCGTAGCCACTCGGCCCGCGTCGGCAGCCGGAGCCACGAGCAGTCGGAGCGGAGTCGCGCGTTGCATTCGACCCAGCTCACCCAATCCACGGCGAAGACCGAAGTCGTCGCGATGGAGGGAATCGCGCATATGCCGGCGAGCCGATCCCATTGAGCGCGCGTCAGCTCGTGTTTCGCCAGGAGGAACGGCGGCTCGCGCTCCTGCTCCGGCACCAGCACGAACACGATGCCGGTGTTGCCGGTGAGCTGCAGCCGACCGTCGCGGTCCCGAGCCGGCGGCAGGCCGGTCGGCAGATGGGCGAACTCCTGCAGGCCCGAGCCGGGGTCCGGTCCCAGCGGCAGCAGGTCGGGTTGCGGCCGGATCCTCCGCCCGCCGTAGCGCGGGTCGCCGGCGATCGCCGCGATCGCCCGCTGCCACGCGGCCGCGCTCTCGGGTAGCCGGGTGGCGCGCTCCGCCAACTCGATCCGAGACCGCAGGCGGCGCAGCGCTGCGACGATGTCCACGAGCTGCCCGTACCTCAGTGCCGTCGCGGTGTCGGCGAAGCCGCGACAGCGCGCGGCGAGGAGCCACTCGAGGTCGTGGATCTCGTCGGCGAGGGCGGCGCAGACGCGGGCGCCTTCGACGCGGGCCTCGAGCGCGAGACGCTGCTGGAGGCGCCGGTTGGACGTGATGGAGTGGAACCACTCCTCGGCTTCGATGTATCCGGCGGTCTTCACGGAGCTCAGCAGGCGGTCGATCGCGCTGCGAATGGCAGCGTGTTGCCACAGCGCGGCCTCTTCGAACCGGCCGAGCCGACACAGCGCGAACGCGAGCGTGTCGGAGCACCGTGCCCTCTCGAGCTCACCTTCCTCACTGGCTCGCCACACGGCGATGCGAGCGATCATCGCGGCGCATTGCTCGTCGCCGTAGCGGCCCGGCCGGTCGGGACGGATCATGCTCCAGGCGAGCTTGCCGCAGTCGGTGGCGGAGTCGGGGAGCACGATCGCCGCCAGCCGGGCGGCGACCTCGTCGGCGTCGAGCCACGGCGCCGTCCCGAGCACGCGGTGGCGCCACAGCAGCTCGGCGCGCTTCCAACCCAGGACCTCGCTCAGCGGGCTGCCGTCGACGAGCGGTTCGCCCGCCGGGTCGCTCCCCGTCGAGCGTCGCGCGAACGCCTCGAGCTGGCGCTCGTACTCCGCGAGGCCCGGACCGGCGTCGGGTCCGCCGTCGACCAGGCTGCGCGCCCGGCCGAGCCACCAGTCCGCGACCGAGCCATCGATCCCCGCGGGCGGCCGGTCGGAGCTCTGCCGATCGAACTCGGCGAGCGATTCGATCATCCGGTCGATCGCGCGCTGCTCGCGTTGCGCGAGCGTGCTCCGGACGAACAGCGTGCCGACGACCAGACCGACCAGCGTCGCGAGCAGCGCCAGCACGCCGACGGCGGTCAGGGTCCGGTTGCGGGCGATCCACTTGCGCAGCTCCGCGACCGGTCCGGACTCGTAGGCGCGCACGACCCTGCCGGCGACGAACGCCCGCAGATCGCGCTCGAGGGCGGCGACGTCGGGGTAGCGCGCGGCCGGCTCGCGCGCCATCGCCCGGTCGCAGATGGCGGCGAGCTCGGGGGCGCAAGCCGGGGTGTCGGCGCGGACCGGCGGAGGGGGCCCGGCGCGGAGCTGGCGCAGCACGGTCTCCGAGTCGACGCTCGCACCCGGCGGCGCGTACGGCGCGTGGCCGGTCAGCACGTGGTAGAGGACGGCGCCGAGGGCATAGACGTCGGTGCGCGGATCGACGAGCTCGAGCCGGCCCGACGCCTGCTCGGGGGACATGTAGCTCGGCGTGCCGAGCACGTCGCCCTGGAGCGTCGTCAACGGCACGTCCGAGACCGCCGTTCGCAATGCCGTGCGCTCGGTCTGCAGCGCCTTCGCCGATGCCGGGCTGCCGGTGTCGAGCACGCGTGCGAGGCCCCAGTCCATCACGTAGACGTCCCCGTACGCGCCGACCATGATGTTCGACGGCTTCAGGTCGCGGTGCACGACGCCCTGGTCGTGCGCGTAGCGCATCGTGTCGCAGACCTTGAGCAATGCGTCGAGCACGCGTGGCAGATCCCAGCCGTCCGCGGTCGCCGAGCCGAGCGGCAGCACGGACGCGAGCTCCCGCCCCCGCACGAGGCGCATCGTGTAGTAGACCGAGCTCCCACTCCGCATGCCGATCTCGTGCACCGGGACGATCCCCGGGTGGTCGAGCTGGCTGGTGACCTGGGCCTCGGCGAGGAAGCGGGTCTTGCCGGCGTCGTCCGACCGCGCATCGCGCAGCACCTTCATCGCGAGCTCGCGGCGCAGCTCGCGATCCCAGACGCGCAGCACGACCCCCATGCCGCCGCGCGCGAGCTCGCCGCGCTCCTCGTAGCGGTCGCCGCGCGGCCCGCTGTGCAGCAGGTGCTGCCAGAGGCGGGTCACCTCGGGCGGCGTCGCCGGCGCGCCGCGCGGCGCGGGCCCCGCCTCGACCGGACCGGGGAGCAGATCCTCGAGCGTCAAGTAGGCGTCGCGGATCGACCGGAGCTCGCCTTCGCACTCCGGGTGCCGGGCGCACAGCGCCTCGAAGTCGAGTTCGGAGGCGGCATCTCGGTCGCGGAGGAAGTCCGCGAGCAGCGCGTACGCGCGGTCCTCCGCCACCGACGATGGCGGCGCGGACGCGTCGTCTCGGGACGGGTCGGCCATGCGTTGCTCCGAGCGTAGCCCGGCGCGTCGGCCGGGCCGCGGCACTCGGCCGCAAGGTGCTGGAACACGAACGGTGCCCACGACCGACGGCGATTTCCTGCGCCGGGCCCGTCGCCGCCGCGACCGGCCAGCCCGCGACCGGCCAGCCCGCGATCGGCCGGCTCGCGACCGGCCCGCTCCCGACCCGGGTGTCGGGCCCTCACGCCCGCCGGTAGACGTGCGTGAACATCTTCATCTCCTGCCCGGTCTGCGGCAGCGTCATGAACATCTCGAAGACGCGCTCGTCGGGGGAGACGTGCTGCTCGACGGTGCGCCAGTCGGTCGGCTCGCCGGAGTTCGGCTCGGGGGCGCGGCCGCGCATCTCGAGCGTGCGGCCGTCGGGCCCGAGGTGGCCGGTCAGGTGGAACAGGTGCGGGCTCATCGTGTCGATCCAGGTCGACACGAACTGCTCCGCGCGCGGGTCGTAGCCGACCGTGCCGATGCCCTCGAAGGGCGCGCCGAACATGTCGGCGCGGAAGCGGCCGATCGTGAAGAAGCGGCCGAACGCCTCGACCGTGTCCCGCGCCTCGACGCGCAGCGGCGGCGCGGAGGGGTCCATGTAGAAGGCACAGTCGACGATCCACTCGCCGACGTGCGTCATCAGCCACTCGTGCTCGGGAGTCGGCTGGGGGAGAGGGCTCTCGCAGGTCTCGTCCATGCGTCGTTCGCTCCGCGTGTGGGCGCGCGAGCATAGACCCGCGCCGCCATCGGCGCAGGCCCTGCGGGACGGACGAACCTGCCGATGCCCGTGACTCAGCGCGAGCGGCGCAGCAGCGAGAACAGCCGGTCGATCATCCGCTGCGCGACGGTCGGCTTGTGCACCTCCTGCTCGGCCGCCGGGTCGACGCCGCCGCGCACGACGCGCGTGACCTTGCGCTTCTCGATCGGCGGCAGCTCCGAGGTCGGGTGCTGCTGCGTCGGCTCGGCCTGCCGGGTCGGCTTCGGCTCGGGCTTCGGACCGTCGCCGACCAGCGCGCCGAGGTCGAGGTCCGCGAGCGTCTCGGCCGGGCTCTGGGTGGCGGCGGTGGAAGACGTCGCGGGCTCGGAGCTCGCGGCCGAAGGAGCGAACAGGTCGCGGTCGATCCTGTTGCGGGTGTTCTCCCGCTCCTTGCTGCGCGAGTAGCTCGGATCCGGGTTGCGGTAGCGCTTGTGGGTCACGGTCGGTCCTCGTCGACGGCCGGGCGGATCACCGGGGCGGTGAACGCCCGAGGTCCAGAGTCGATTTCGGCCAGGATGGCTCCGGAACTCGAACGCTTCCGTGGCAGAGCGGTGGCACCGGTCACTGCGGGGGATCTCGCATCGGGACGGGCACCGCCGCGTCCGTCCACACCGCGCACTCGACCGTGGCGTGGCAGCCGCGGCCGCGATCGTCGAACGCCCGGATCCTGCGCAGGAGCGCGGCGAGGTCGGGCTCGACGCGGCCGGCGAACACCGTCTCGCCGTTGGCGACGACGCGCAGCGGCCGGCCGAAGTCGACGAGCCGCGGGTGCAGGTGCAGCCGGAAGCCGCGCACGCCCCTCGACGTGACGTCGATCCGGTTCGCGCCGCGGTCGACGCGGGCGAGCGCCTGCTGCAGCTCGCCGGGTGGCAGCGCGGGATTCGGGGCGAGCTCCAGCCAGTGCGCGATCGACTGCGGGATCGGCCGGCCGTCGATCCAGGTGTGCTCGACGCCCCAGCGCTCGTTGCGGTCGGCGGTCGCCCAGCTCGGCGTCGCGCCGGCCGCCGCGTAGACGGCCGGCGGGTACGGATCCCGCGGGTGGGCGAGCAGGAACGCGGCGACGGCGGGGAGCTCGTCGGCGAAGATCTCGTGGCCGCCGTCCTTCTCGACGATGCGCCAGTGGTCGTAGCCGTGCGCGGCGAGCCAACCGCGCATCCGGCGGTTGAAGTCGGCGATGCCGTACGGCTCGACGCGCCCGAACGTCGCGTAGCCGGGCACGTCGAACAGCCGCGGCAGCTCGCCGCGCGCGACATAGTCGTAGCCGCCGCTCATCGGGGCGATCGCGCCGAAGCGGTCGGACATCGTCAATGCCGTGCGCCAGCTGAGATGGCCGCCCATCGAATGGCCGGTCAGGTAGACGCGGTCGGGATCGACGTGGAACCAGCGTTGGAGCTGCGAGATCAGCGACACGACGACCGAATTGCCGATCGCGCCCCAGCCGCGCTGGGTGATCGGCGCCGCGAGGATGATGCCGTGCGCGTCGGCGACCTCGCGCCACGGCGCGGTGCCGCCGAGCGCCGCCTGGCGGGCGCGCTCGAGCTGCATGGCGCCATTGCCGCCGTGACCGACGACGAGCAGTGGGCTCGGCCGGGTCGGGTCGTGGCCCTTCGGCAGGTAGAGCAGGAACGTCGTCTCGTAGTCGACGTGGTCGCAGCGCAGCGGGAGCCAGCCGATCAGCTCCCCGTTCGGCAGCTCGCGCGGCGGCGTGACCGTGACGCGCGGCGTGCGCACCAGGCGCTCGACGTCGTCGATCGAGCGCCCGTCCGCCGCGAAGCGCGCGGCGAGGCGGTCGCAGTCGGCCGGCTCGCCGAAGCGGTCGTCGAGCAGGCGGTCGATCGCCGCGCGGCTCCACAGGTCGCGCCCGTCGCCGAGCAGGAAGTCGCGCGCGGCCGCGAGGTCGTCGACGTTCAGCCAGTCGACCCCGGCGGCGAGCAGCTCGCGCCAGACGACCGGGCGATCCGGCACCGCCCAGAACCGGATGCGGCGGCCGGCGGCGTGGGCCCGTGCGCACAGCGCGACGAGCTTCGCGCGCTCGGCGGCGGGAAAGGCGCCGGCGCCGTGCCACTGGAACTGGCTGCCCCAGCGCGCGCTGATCAGCGGGCAGGCGTTCGCGTCGCCGCTGCGCTCGGCGTCGTCGAACCAGCGGTCGAGGCCGCACAGGCGGTCGGGCTCGGCGAGCACGAGCTCCGCCGGCGCCGCGCCGCTGAGCACCGCGAGCACCGCGCGCGGCTCGCGCGGCGCGCCGCTGCGGAACCGGGACAGCATCGGTGCGTACGCCGCGAGCTCGCGCGCCACCGCGCGCCAGGTCGCCTCGCCACCGGTCTTGAAGTCGATCAGCAATTGCAGCTCGGACGGTCCACCCGCATACACGCGGCCACCATTGCGGCGCACGCGCTCGGCGAGCGGCTCGAGGTACAGCGCGCGCAGCGTGCGGCCGGGCACGCACCGGTCGCGGTCGTGGGCGACCAGCAGCTCGTCACCGACCAGGTGGACGTCGGCCTCGACGCTCATGAAGCCGTGCGCGAGCGCGTCGAGCAGCGGCTGGTCGTGCTCGTAGTCGTTGTGCGCGTGTGCGCGCGGCAGCGGCGTCACCTGCGCGGGCGGCGCCGGGGCGAGCACTGCCGTGAGCGCCGCGACGACCCGGATCGTGATGCCGCGGAGCGAGGCGGCCATCAGTCGCCCTCGCCGTCCCGCTCGCGCAACGCGTCCTCGAGCATGCGCCGCGCGACCTCGAGGTCGAGCTGCGTGTCGATGCCCTCGAGCGCCTCGACGTCCGCGAGCGGCACCAGCGCGATCGCCTCCTCGCCGTCGCGGAGCAGGATGCCCCGCTGCGCGAACGCGTCCCGCGCGTGTGCGCCGCCGAGCGCCTTGCGCAGGTCGGCGAGGTCGCGGCGCGCCGGCAGCCGCTTCGGGTCGCCGGCGACGTGCTCGAGCAACTCCAGGTCGGCGAGCGACACGAACGAGCCGATCGGCCCGTTGGCGTCGTGGACGACCAGCCGGGCCTTGCTGCCGTGGACGAGGTGCACGATGTCCGCGAGGTTCCGCGGCACTTCCCTGAGGTCGATGCGCTCCACGACGCGGATGGTAGCGGCACCCTGCCCGACCCGCTGCGGGGATTCCCTGGGCGCGGCCGGCGGTCGCGCGGTCGCTCGGCTAACCTGTCGCCCCATGGTGTCCGCCCCTCCGTTCCGCCGCGTGCTGGTCGCGAACCGCGGCGAGATCGCGATCCGCGTGTGCCGCGGGCTGCGCGAGTGCGGCGTCGAGTCGGTCGCCGTATTCAGCGACGCCGACCGCGACGCCGCGCACCGCCACGCCGCCGACCACGCGGTCGCGATCGGTGGCCGCAGCGCCGCCGAGAGCTACCTCGACATCGCGCGCCTGCTCGACGCGGCGGCGTCGGCCGGCTGCGATGCGGTGCATCCGGGCTATGGGTTCCTCAGCGAGAACGCCGCGTTCGCGCGCGCGGTCGAGGCCGCGGGCCTGACCTTCATCGGGCCGACCGGCGACACCATGGAGCAGGTCGGCGGCAAGCGCGCCGCGCGCCGCATCGCGGTCGCCGCCGGCGTGCCGGTGGTGCCGGGCTTCGACGGCGACCTGCCCGACGACGCCGCGTGGCTGGCGAAGGCCGAGGAGATCGGCTTCCCGCTGCTGGTCAAGGCGTCCGCCGGCGGTGGCGGCAAGGGCATGCGGCTCGTCGAGCGAGCCGCCGACTTCCTCGACGCACTGCACGCCGGCAAGCGCGAGGCGAAGAGCGCGTTCGGCGACGACCGCATGCTGCTCGAGCGGCGGGTGCTGCCCGCGCGCCACGTCGAGATCCAGATCCTCGGCGACCTGCACGGCGACGTGCTGTCGTTCCACGAGCGCGAGTGCTCCGTGCAGCGCCGGCACCAGAAGGTACTCGAGGAGGCGCCGTCGCCGATCGTCGACCCGGAACTGCGCGCGCGGATGGGCGAGGCGGCGGTGCGGCTTGCGAAGGCGGTCGGCTATCGCAATGCGGGGACCGTCGAGTTCCTGCTCGACGAGGACCGGCGCTTCTACTTCCTCGAGGTCAATACGCGCCTGCAGGTCGAGCACCCGGTCACGGAATGCGTGACCGGCCTGGATCTCGTGCACCTGCAGCTGGCGGTCGCGGCGGGCGCGCGGCTGCGCGATCTGCTGCCCGACGGCGTGCCACCGCCGCGCGGCCACGCGATCGAGGCGCGCATCTACGCCGAGGTTCCCGAGCAGGGCTTCCTGCCGGCGGCGGGACGGTTGACGCGCGTGCTGGAGGCCGAGGGGCCCGGTATCCGCGTCGACTCGGGCGTCCGCGGCGGTGCCGAGATCACCGTGCACTACGACCCGATGCTCGCGAAGCTGATCGTGCACGCCCCCGACCGGCGCACCGCATGTCGTCGGCTCGACGAGGCATTGCGCGATTCGGTCTACCTCGGCATCCCGACCAACGTCGACTTCCTGCGCCGCGTCGTCCGGGACGCGCGCTTCGTCGCCGGCGATCTCCGCACCGACATGCTCGACCTCGATCCGGACCTGTGCGCGCCGCGCGCGCCCGCGATCCCCGACTCCGCCTACGTCGCGGCGATCCTGGCGGCGGTGCTCGGCGCCGGTGGCGAGGCGCCGGCCGGTGCGGCGGGGACCGGCGAGGCGACGGTCGGCGCGGGCTCGACCGCGCTGTGGTCGCGCCTCGCGGGCTTCCGGGTGGCCGCGGTGGGAGGTGCGCGATGAGCCTGCGGCGCGACTTCGTCGACGCGGCTGCGGGCGACGGCAAGCTGACCGTCTCCGCGGAGCACGTCGCCGGCGACACCTGGCGCGTCCGCGTCGGCGATCGGAGCTACGAGACCACGGCGCTGCGGATGGCCGATGGTCGGCTCGCGTTCGAGCTCGACGGCCGGCAGCACGTCGCGGCCGTCGCGCCGCGCGGCGACGGCGGCGGCTCGATGGTGCGCGTCGACGGCCAGACCTTCACGCTGCGTCCGTTCCGCGGGCGCAAGGCCGACGAGGCCGGCGGCGGCGGTCTGCTGACCGCACCGATGACCGGGACCCTGCTCGCGGTGCACGTCGCGGTCGGCGAGCGGGTCGAACCGGGTCGCACCGTCGCGGTGGTCTCGGCGATGAAGATGGAGCACAAGCTCGTCGCCTCGATCGCGGGCACGGTCGTCGAGGTCGGCGCGGAGGCCGGTCAGCAGGTCGACTCGGGGAACACGATCGTGCGCATCGAACCGGATCCGGCGCCGGGCGAGGCGGCGCCGTGAGCCCCGGGCTCGCGGCGCTCGCGCCGGACCTCGCGGACGCGAAGGCGCGCCTCGCGCGGCGCCTGGTGCTCGCGGGATTCACCTGCGACGACGCCGCGTTCGAGTCGCGCGGTCTGCGGCTGTCGGACGACGACCGCGCACACCTCGATGGATGGCTCGCCACGTCGGTGCGCAGCGAGGTAGTCGACGAAGTCCACTCCCGCGACGGCACCGTCCGGATGGCGATCCGCCTCGCCGACGACCGCGGCATCGAGACCGTCGTGATGCCCGACGACTCGGTATGCGTATCGACGCAGGTCGGCTGCGCCGTGCAGTGCCCGTTCTGCGCGAGCGGGCTCCATGGGCTGAGCCGCAATCTCACCACCGCCGAGATCCTCGAGCAGATCGTACATGCGCGCCGTCTGCAGCCGACCGTCGGCAGGGTCGTCTACATGGGCGTCGGCGAGCCGAGCCACAATCTGAGCGCGGTGCTCGAGGCCCTCGACGTGCTGGCGGACGACGGTGGGATCCAGGCTGCGCGGCAGACGCTGTCGACGGTCGGCTCGGGTCGCGTGCCCGGTGCGCTGCTGGGGCGGCGCAACCGGCCGAACCTCGCGATCTCCATGCACACGTTGGACCAGGAACTGCGGCGGCGGCTCGTGCCCGGCAGCAGCTTGACGGTCGGCGAGCTGCTCGAGCGTGGCGATGCCTACGCATTGCACGTCGGCCGGCCCGTGCAATACGCGTGGACGCTCCTGCGGGGCGTCAACGACAGCGATGCCGATGTCGCGGAATGGGGGCGGACCTTCGAGGGGCGGGCGGCCTACGTGAACGTCATCCCGTGGAACCCGGTGGCCGGCATTCCGTTCGAGAGCCCCGGCATCGAGCGCGCGATCGAGATCGTCCGTCGCCTGCGCGCGCTCGGGGTGCTGGCGACGGTCCGGCGGTCCGCGGGTGCCGACGCCGAGGCGGCGTGCGGTCAGCTCCGTGCCATGTGGGCGGACCCGGCGATCGCGGTGCGGCGCGAAGCGTGACGGTCAGCGCGCCAGCTCGACCTGCAGGCCGTCGGTGAAGATGAAGCCGGTCGGCGCGGCCGGGCACGGGATCGCCCATTGCGCGTCGAAGCCGAGCGGCACCGGCAGGCCGGCGAGCGGCAGCGGCACCGCGACCGACGGCGCACCGCCGACCGGCACCGGGAGCGACGCGGGCGCGGCGCCGAACCACACCGCGCCGGCGGGCAGCAGCACTGGCGCCGGCACCGCGGGGACGTCGAGCAGCAGCAGCGCGAACGGCGTCCCGGGCGGCAGGTTGCACAGCTCGAGACCGAACGTCACCGAGCCGGCGAGCGGGAACGCGCTGACCTTCGGATCCGGGACGATCCCCGCGCAGGACCTGCCGCTCGGCAGGCGCAATGGCGCCGGCAGGAAGGTCAGACCGACGCGGCCCGCCGCCCGCGTGCGGACCAGCGCGCCGGTCGAATGGTCGTAGAGCTCGCCATTGCGGTGCAGCACGAGGGTGCGCCCGAATGCGGGATCGGTCCGGTCGCGCGCGACGCCGATCGCCTCGGCGCCGGGCCAGGGGTAGGTGGCCGGGCTGACGCCGACCAGACCGCCGCCGATCGTGTAGAGCGCGACCTCGGCGGCACTCGACACGGCGGTCAGCACGCCGGGACGGTCGATGTCGTAATCGAGGCCGGTCAGGAAGTTCAGCGGGGCCGCGGGCCACGACGACACGAGCGCCATGCCGGCCGGCGGGTCGAACTCGAAGATCGTGGTGCCGTTGGTCAGGAACAGCCGCTTGCTGACCGGATCGACCGCCATGCCGGTGACGACGCCGACCATGCCGGGGATCGGCAGGTTCGGCAGCACGCCGCCCGAGCCGGCGCAGGTGAGGTTCGGGTAGCGCGAGCGGGTGATCACGCCGACGCCGTTGGTCGCGTAGATCACGCCGCTGCGGTCGTCGAGGCACACCGCTCCGGCGAGCGGTCCGGCCACCGCCATGGCCGGGGCCGGGAACATCGAGTAGTCGACGACGCCCGGGCCGCCGCAGGCCGGGCTCGGGACGCATTCCTCGGCGAAGCGGGATCCGCCCGCGTTCGGGAGGTAGGAGAGGACCTGCTGTGCGTTCGGCGCGCCTGCCAGGGCGGCGCCGGCGAGCAAGGTCAGGACGGGGGTGACGGTTCGGTTCATCGCGTGGCTCCTCGGGTCGGTTTCTGCCGCCGTTCGGCTGGCTCACGCACCGAGCAGCGCGGCGCGGCGACCGTCACACCCGCGCTGCGCGCTTTCGGTGGCCGCGACCGTCAGCCGCTCCGCACGAGCCGCGCGAGCGTGGCGTCGAGGTCGGTGTCCGCGAACGAGAAGCCGTGCTCGAGCATGCGGGTCGGGTGGCCGCGCTGGCTCGCCAGCGATCCTGTCGGCCGCTCGACTCCGGCCGGCTTCCGCGCCCCGCGTGCATTCGTCCGAATTCGGCTCCGGTGGGGAGACCGCCGACGCCCTTCCGGAAGGCAATCCTCGTCTCGCAGGGATGCGCGGCGGGGACCGTCGAGAACCCGTGATCCGAGAGGTCCATCCGAATGAGTTCCTTCATTTGCGTTCACCCTGCGAGCATGGAGACCCGACCGACTTTCGACCGGACACCGGTGGTCGGCTTCCCCCACGTCGCGGCGCTGATCCTCGCCGTGACCATGACCGCGGCGATGGCCATGGCGGGAGCGGTCGCGCTCCAACAGGGCCCACCCGGCGAGGGATACGCGAATGGCTCCTACGTGGGGCAAGGGCCGGTCTGGCTGGTCGAGGGCTCTCTCGACTTCCGGGTCGCCGATCTCGGTACAGGAACCTGGGCTTCCAGGCTGACGCAGTGGCCCTTCCGGAGTCCCCCAAGAACCTGTTCATGGCAGTGACGCCGTTCGGCTCCACCACCCTGATCGACGTCGGCCTCACGGACACACCGAGCTACCTCCTGACGTTGAACGACTTCGGGACCGTGATTCCGCTGTCCCAGGATCTCGACGGGTGGGCCTACTCGGGGTCGATCGGCTCGATCAGCGTGAGCGTCACGCAGGGCGCCGTGGTCGCTGGGGCGTCCGACGGTCCGTTCGTCCTCGGGCGTGGCTTCTTCGACAACGTTCCCGGATGGGACGTCATCGACATCTACTCGCCGTGCATCGGTGCCCATTTCATTCAGTTCATCACCGTGACCGTTGAATGGACGGGCTTCAAGCAGGGCCCGCTTCCGCCTCCGCAGGTCTCTGGTAGTGGCGGCGCGGAGGAACCCTTGTCCAGCAACAACGGGCATGACATGAAGTTGGACGGGAGCAGCACGTACGTCGACTCGAGACTCGAGGCGACCGGATCCAACACGCCGCCAGGATTCAATCCCACGCTCGACGGTGAGTATCCGGCGCGCGACGCCGGTCTGTCGACCTACATGGAGGACGCACCGAACATCGTCGACCCGACCGGGATCGTGAACGACATCCAGGGTGCGAACCCGGGAGTGACTGTCACGGAGATCAAGGTCACGATGCGCTTCACGACATACGTTCTCTGCGGCGGTTCGATCACGCACAAGATCAAGTGGACGCATATCGAGACGATCCCGGCCGGTGCCGTCCCGCACTACGAGAACGGCAGCTTCGGAGGCCCGACGCCGGGACCGGGAGAACCGCCGTTCGTTGCAGGGGGCATGCCGAGCATCGAGAACGCAAGCGATCTCGAGCCACATCACGAGCTCGCATACATGCGATACATGGTCGGCCTGTACACCGGCGCTCCGAACAACGGTGCGAGCTTCTGACGAGGTCGCGGTGTCGCGGTCGCGTCGGATGTGGAACCGGTCCGCCGTGACCCGCGAGCCCCGGAGACTCGCGACCTGCTGATCCGGCCGCCACCCCCGGCTGACGATCCGCCCTGGGCCTCGTCGGCCGGGGAGCGTCAGCTGCTCCGCACGAGTCGCGCGAGCGTGGCGTCGAGGTCGGTGTCCGCGAACGAGAAGCCGTGCTCGAGCAGGCGGGTCGGGTGGACGCGCTGGCTCGACAGCAGCAGCGCATCGGCCATGCGCCCGTACAGCAGGCGCAGGCCGAAGCCGGGGGCGGGCAGGATCGCCGGCCGGCCGAGCGCGCGGCCGAGCGCCTTGGTGAACTCGCGGTTGGTCACCGGCGTCGGCGTCACCGCGTTGAGCGGACCGGACCACGCGTCGTCCTGCAGCGCCCGCTCGAACATCCCGCACAGGTCGCCGAGCGACACCCAGCTCATCCACTGCCGGCCGGAGCCGAGCACGCCACCGAGACCGAGGCGGAAGAACGGCAGCATCTTGGCGAGCGCGCCGCCGCGCGGGTCGAGCACGATCCCGACGCGCAGCAGCGCGCGCCGGCAGCCGAACCCGGCGACCGGCTCGCTCGCGGCTTCCCAGGCCCTGCACACCTCGGCGAGGAAGCCCTCGCCGCCGGTGCTCGACTCGTTCAGCACCTCGTCGCCGCGGTCGCCGTAGATGCCGGTCGCGGACGCTCCGACCCACACACGGGGCGGTGTCGGCAGCGTAGCCAGCTGCTCGACCAACCGGCGCGTGCCGCGCTCGCGGCTGTCGCGGATACGGTGCATGCGCGCCGGTGTCCACCGGCCGCCGGCGACGTTCTCGCCGGCGAGGTGCACCACCGCGTCGCATCCGCCGAGCGCGGCGGTGTCGAAGGCGCCGGACTCCGGATCCCAGCGCAGCGTGGAGATCGTGCGTGAAGCCGAGCTCTCCGTGTCCGGTGCCGGCGCCGGACTGCGCCCTGACGTCGACAGCGTGACGACGTCGTGGCCACCCGCGATCAATCGCTGGACCAATGCCGAGCCGACGAGACCGGTCGCTCCGGTGACGAGGATGCGCATGACCCCGCTACAGTAGCCCGCCCGCCGCATGACCCAAACTGCCCGAATCCCGCTGCCGGCGGCCGCGAGCGGCGGCGACGTCGCGACGGTGCCCGACCGTCCGACGCCGCTCGCGCTCGGCCTGCTGGCGGTCGGCATGCTGATCCCCGTCACGCTGCCGGTGCCGGTGCTGCGCGGGCTCGTGCACGAGCGGTTCGGCGTCAGCGAGCTGTGGGTCGCGGCGTTCATGTCGGTCAACATGGTCGGCGCGCTGCTCGCCGCACCGCTCGCCGGCGCGTGGGCCGACCGCACCGGGCGCCGGCGCGGTCCGATCGCCGCGGCGCTCGCAGTCGACGCCGCGCTGTTCGTCGCGTTGGCGCAGCCGCTGCCGTTCTGGCTGTTCATGCTGCTGCGCTTCGTCGAGGGCGCGGCGCACATCACCGCGCTGTCCCTGCTGCTGTCGCTCGCCGGGGACCGGGCGCGGCTGTGCGGCAGCGGCCGGGTGATGGGGTTCGTCGGCGCCGGGCTGACGCTCGGCGTCGCGATGGGGGCACCGATCGGTGGTGTGCTCGGCAATGTCGACCCGCTCCGCCCGCTGTGGTTGGGCGCTGGGATCAGCGCGGCGCTCGCGATCGCCTGTCGCTTCGCGCTCGGCGAGCTGCCGCGCACCACGGGACGGCCGACCCTGCGCGAGATCGTCGCGGCCGTGCGGCGCGATCGCGCGCTGCTCGTGCCGCTCGCGTACGCGTTCGTCGATCGCTTCACCGTCGGCTTCTTCACGACCCAGTTCACGCTGTGGATGAAGGGCGTGCACGGCCTGGAGCCGGCGCGGGTCGGCATGCTGCTGGGTCTGTTCCTCGGTCCGTTGAGCCTGCTGTCGTACCCGTTCGGTCGACTGGCCGAGCGCGGCTCGCGGGTCGCGCTCGTCGCCGGCGGCAGCGTCGTCTACGGGGTCGGCCTGCTGACGCTCGGCGCGTGGCCGCTCGACGCGCTGCCGATCGTGATGGTCGGTCTCGGCGTCGCGTCGGCGGTGATGTTCGTGCCGTCGCTGATGCTGACGACCGACCTCGCCGCGCCCGCGGTGCGCGGCACCGCGCTCGGCGGCTTCAACGGCGCCGGTTCGCTCGGCTTCCTGCTCGGCCCGCTGGTCGGTGGTGCGGTCAGCCACCTGGTCGCGCATCGACACGGCGCCGCGCTCGGCTACCCGGCCGCGTTCGCGGTCGCCGGACTCGCCGAGCTCGCCTGCGTCGCACTGACCCTCCGCGCGCTGCGCCGGCTCGCGTGCGCCGGGCGGACCGCGTGAGCGCGGCGTCGGCGCCCGCGGATCCAGCTCAGGCGAACGGCGCGAACGGCGCGAGCGGCGCGAGCGGTGGGACCTCGAGCCCGAACAGGTCGCGGGCCTCGTCCTGCAATCCGGCGCGGCGCGCGCACGAGGCCGGCGGCAGCTTGCGGAGCATCGTGACGCTGCTCTGGTGGACCTTGTTGGGCTCGAGGAGGCTCATCACCTCGAAGCGCGCGCCGGGCAACGCCTGCCGCTTCTTCAGCTCGCTGACGAGCGGATCGATCAGCATCGTCTCGCGCTCCCCGCCCGGCGCGCGATGGACGTAGCGGAAATGCGTGTAGTGGAGCAGCACGGTGCCGTGCTGTTGCGCGACGCGCGGCCAGCATGCGTTCAGGAAGCGGATCGCGTCGGGCAGCCCCCCGCAGTCGAACCAGACGAGATCCAGCGGCAGCCAGTCGCCCGCGATCCCCTCCAGCGCCGCGGCGAAGTCGGCGCGGACGAGCTCGACCTTGTGCGCGGTGCCGGTCGCGGTGAGCACGCGCAGCACCTGGTGGTCGCTGAAGTCACCGAGCGCGAAGTTGTCGACCGTGCACAGGCGGGTCGGCCGCGGTGCGGCGCCCTCGAAGTGACCGCGCGCGAGGGTCGCGACGCGCTCGCGCTGCGCCGGCGTGAGCGTCTCCGCTGCGAGCAGCGCCCGGTCGCAGGCTCCCTCGCGGTCGTTGTCGCACAGCGCCCGGGCCAGGAACGGCGTCGTGTAGCCGAGGCCGACCTCGAGGCAGCTGCGCGGCTTCAGCATCCGCACCAGCGAGTAGAGCAGCGGCGCGACGTTCTCCGTGCCCATGCCCGGGTAGTAGAGCTCGGCGGTCGCGGCGAGGAACGACTCATCCAGCATCGCGGCCACCCTGCTCCCGGAGCGCATACTTGAGCGTCAGCGTGTAGCGAGACACCGTGCACGTGCGCCCGGGCACTCCACCGCAATGCAGGAGATCGCCCGGGAACACGAGCACGCGGCCCGGGACCGGTGCGATCGCGACCTCGAACGGGCCGCCCGGCTCCACGATCAGCGTGTGTCCTCCCCAGGCCGCGTCCCATTCGCGGTGCGCGTAGTAGAGCACCGTGAGATCGCCGGTGCCGGCGGGGCAGTCGGTGTGGGGGAAGCTCGCGTCGCCGTAGTGGATCTGATTGACGTGGACGGACCACAGCGCGTAGCGCTCGAGCGGCACGCATCGCGACACCGCCCTCGCGATCGCCGTGTGGAACGCGAAACCCGGATCGTCCCGCAGCGCGCCGGGGTCGAGCGTCGCAGCGAGCGTCAGGTAGCGGTCGCCCTCGAAGTCGCCCTGCTTGCGGAAGTAGTGCAGGCCGGCGAGCCGGTGGAAGATCGCGGCGCGCACAGCGTCGTCGAACAGCCCGTCGAGGACGTGGATCGTCGCGTCCCCGAGTCGTCGCGAGTGCGTCTCCATGGCGTGGCTTGGCGAAGCGGTCGGTCACGTCCGACAGCAACGCCCGCCGCGCGCCGTCACGCCGGCGCAGCCGGATCGGGCTCCGCGGAAGCCACGTCAGACGCTATGGAGGCCCGGCCCCCGCCATCCGTGGCGCTCGTGGGTTGCCTAGCCGAAGCTGAGCCGAGCCACAACGGGCTGGCGGAGGTGACCGCCGAGGCCGTGGTGCGCAGACGCAGACGAGGAGGCCGGACCATGAGCGATGGTAGCGAGTTTCTCTACGTGGGGATCGATGCTCATCAGGAGACGCTGTCGATCGCTGTTCTGGAGGAGCAGGGGACCGGCCCGGAGCCGGTGGTTCAGCTGCCGAATCGGCTGCCGGTCATCCGCCGGTGGTTCCGGAAGCTGCTGCAGCGAGGATCGGTCGTAGCGACCTACGAGGCAGGCTGCCTGGGCTTCGTCTTGCAGCGGGTGCTGGACGACCTGGGCGTGCAGTGCGTCGTTGCGGCACCAAGCCATCTGCCGAGGATCCCCGGCGACCAGCGGAAGACGGATCGAATCGACGCGCGGCGGCTTGCGTCGTTTCTTCGAGCCGGCCAGATCGTGGCGGTATCGCCGCCCTCTCCGGAACTCGAAGTCCCTGCGTGGTCTGACACGATACCGCCAGCCATGCGGGAGGACGTGGTCAGGATGCGCCATCGGATCCAGAAGTTCCTGCTGCTGCGTGGCCATGTGCATCGCGATGGGCAGAACTGGTCGCCCAGCCACATGCGGTGGCTTCGTCAACTGCAGGTCCAGATCGACGACGATCGTTCGACGCTGGACTCGATGCTCGATGAGCTCGAGCATCGACAGACGTCGCTCGCATTGCTCGACCAACGGATCGAGATGCGCGGACGGCAGCAGGACATCGAGGAGGCCGTGCGCTCTCTGATGGCTTTCCGTGGTGTGAAGTCGCTGACGGCGGTGTCGGTGATAGCCGAGCTCGGTGACCCTCGTCGCTTCCGGTCAGCGAAGCAGGTCAGCTCCTACTGCGGAATCACGCCGTCGAAGCATTCGTCTGGCGAACGAATCAAGCGTGGTCCGATCACGCGCGCCGGCAATGCTCGTTTGCGACGATTGCTCGTCGAGGCTGTGCAACATTACGCGCGGCCATACCCCAACAACAGCGCCGTCATTGCACGGCGTGCAAATGCACCGACTCGCGTGCAGGCAATCGCGACCCGTGCCGAGCAACGCCTTCGGCGGCGCTATCGCGCGTTGGCAGTGCGCAAGCACACGAACGTCGCGAAGACGGCCGTGGCCCGCGAGCTGATCGGCTTCTTGTGGGCCGCGCTGCTGCCCGAGAAGTGCTCGACCGAACATCCGTGAGATTCCTGGGGGATCCGTGCAGCTCCCGCTGGAGGATCCTCGACTCCGCTGTGTGAACGACCCTCGCGGTCCGTTCTCGATCTCAGACTGAAGGCCTCCCGACGGACGAAGCTTCCTGTGGTTTCGATCCACGAATATCAGCGTGACGCACCGTCGCTGAGAGCCGCACGGCCCCCCGCTTTTCCATCGGCACAACTGAGGACGAGGAAGGCGTCGAGCATCGCAGCAACGCGGGCTGCACGGCGCGACGACCAGGTCTGAAACAACAGCGCGGCGAGGCATCCGCCTCGGACCGGCGAGGGCGCGCCGTCACGGCGCTTGCGCCAGCGTCGATCTCCGAGGGGCCCCGGCTTCGGTCCGAGCAGGGCCCCGGTCAGCCAGCGCTCCGTCCGTCGCGACGGCGCGCGCTGGCTCGACCGCGCCTGGAGCAGTCGAACCCGGTCGAGCCAGCGCCCACCGCCACGACGGCCTTGTGGCCGGGGCCCTGCTCGGACCGAAGCCGCCCTCGAAGATCGACTTGCGCAAGCGCCGCGCCGTCGCGCCCTCGCCTCGGTCTCGACCTGACTCGGCCGTCCCGCCGCTCGGACGGAGAGATTCGAGTGTGGGGAGCTTGACGGAGGGGCCTCCATATCAGCGGAGCACGCGGACCGTCGGGAAGCGGCCCGGACGACCGTCCGACTCGATCTGCGTCGCGGCGTGCAGGAGTCCCCAGGTCGCGAGCCCGTCCTCGCTGAGCGGCTCGAGCAGCACCGCCGCGACCCGGCCGAGCGGCTGCCGCGCGGGCACCAGCCAGCTGCCGGCCGGGAGCTCGGCGGCGGTCGCCGGCTCGAACCGGCCGCGCAGCGTGACGAGGCGGTGCCCCTGGAACGGGCGCTGGCCGAGGTCGCCGGAGGTCGGGACGAAGCGCTCGAGCGTCGACAGGCGCGCCGCCGCGAGCTGCTCGACGCGCAGACCGTGAGCGCGCAGCACGTCGAGCACGGCGGTGTCGACGTCCGCGGGCAGCGCCCAGCCGACCGCGGGCAGCGGTGCGGACTGCCCGGCCTCGAACGCCACGCGGACGCGGACGTCGCGGTACTCGAGCTCCGAGCGGCGCAGGATGCGCGTGCCGCGGCGGTCGGGCAGCGGCACCGGGTCCCACTGCCGCAGCGGCAATGCGATCGTCTCGCCCGTCGCCAGCTCGGTGTCCCAGCCGAAGCGGGCGGTCGGCGCAGCGCCGGCCACGGCGGCGTCCGCGGCGCGGCACAGCGCGAGCACGGTCTCGCGCCGCGCGGCGAGCGCGCGCAGGTTCTCGAGGACGAACGCCCGCGTGGCGCGGACGCGGATCTCGAACGGCTCGTAGGCGTAGCCCTCCGACAGGATCGACAGGCGATTGCGCAAGCCGACGTAGTTGCTGGCGTAGCGCGCCTCGTGGGCGAACGTCACGTATTCGTCGGCGCCGGCCCGCGGCAGGTTGCCGTAGTCGAACACGCGGTAGCCGTGGCGCTCGAGCAACCGGCTGCGGACGTCCGGCAGGTGCGTGTCGCGCAGGAACGCGTAGATGTCCGGATCGGCGTTCGGCGACAGGCTCGGCGCGTAGGTGAGGTGGAACGCGTGCGGTGAGCCGTTCGTCGTGTGGAGGTCGAAGAACGCGTGCGGATCGAGCGACGTCAGCAGGGCGAGCAGGGCCCGCGTCTCCGGCGCCTCGGCCTTGACGAGATCGCGATTCAGGTCGAGGCCGTCGGCATTGGTGCGCTCGCCGAGCCCGTCGACCGGTCCGTTGACATTGGTGCGGTTCGTGATCGCGATCCGCTCGTTGCCGTCCACGTTGTAGATCGGCGCGACGTGCAGCTCGATCGCCTCCCGCACCTCGCGGTGCTCGCCGTGCGCGAGCTCGCGCAGCAGGATCTGCACGGCCTCCTTGCCGCATACCTCGCCGCCGTGGATGTTCGCGAGCACGAGCACGCGCAGGGGCTCGCCAGCACCGGTCGACGGCACCGTGACGTGCAGCAGCGGTCGGTCCTCGCGGCTGCGGCCGAACTCCCCGAACTCGAAGTCGGCGGCGCCGTCGAGCGCGCGCAGCTCGTCGAGGAACGCCTGCACGTCGGCGAGCGTCGAGGTCGCCGTGAAGCCGTTGCGCTCGGGGGCGGTCCACGGGCCGTCCTGCGCCGGGCTGCGGATCGACAGGACGAGAAGCAGGGCCGCGCAGGCCCGGAGCCGGGGGGTCGTGATCATGGCGGTTCGGGGAGCGGTGGCCGCACCGGTCAGTGCGCCGACCCGCAGAGCAGGTCGACCCAGACCAGCCGGTGGTCGGATGCGCCGATCCACTCGGCGCCCGGCTCGCCGCGGCGCGGCCAGAATACGCCGGCCGCCAGCACCCGTAGATCGCGGGACGGCAACACGTAGTCGAGCCGCAGGTTGCCCGGGCCCGGCGCGTCGGCGAAGTCGGCGGTGTCGTGCTCCGGCGGTCCCCGGTGGCTCCGGTTCGCGCCGCCCTGCGCGGCGGCCGCCTCGGCCGCGCCGGCGCTGGCCGGTGTCGTCCGCGCATCGATGCGCTCGTGGTGGAGCAGCTGGTCGATCGCGGTCCCGGACGTGCCGGTCGCGAACGCGTCACCGTCGAACGGATCCGCGTTGTGGTCGCCGCAGACGACGAACGCCGCGTCGGTCGGCAGCCCGCCGCGCCGGCCTTGGTCGTCGGCGATCCAGGTCGAGCGGTCGGGCCGCAGGTAGTCCGCCCACAGCCGGATCTCGTCGTGGTTGCGGCGACCGTTGCGGTCCTCGGGACCGTCGAACACCGGTGGCGTCGGATGGCTCGCGAGCACGTGGAGGCGGCGACCGCCGGGCAGCATCAATGGCACGTCCCAGTGGCTCTTCGACGACAGCCGCAGCGAGCCTGCGACGGCTTCTGGCCAGTACCCCTCCGGCATGACCGGGTCCGGCATGCTCTGCCAGGTGAGCTCGCGGAACGTGCGGACCGCCGCCGTGTCGATCGGGAAACGGGACAGCAGCACCATGCCGTACTGGCCGGGGAACCGTCCGTATCCCCAGGCATCCCCCGGCCCACCGACCCGGCCGTCGCGGTCGAGGTCGAGCCCGGACTGGACGCCGGTGTTGACATCCGCGACGTAGGCGTGGTCGTAGCGGATCGGGTCGGTGCCGTCCGCGGCGCCGGCCAGGTAGGTGTCGCGGAACGAGCGCAGCGCGCGGCCGCTCGGATCGAAGTCGAACTCCTGGAGCAGCAGCACGTCCGGCCGCACGCGTCGGACGACCGCCGCGACGTCGCGCGCCTGGGCATCGCCGGACTCCAGGTCGTCCGCGAGCACGCCGGCCGCGTCGCGGAACAGCGACGCATTGAACGTCGCGATGCGCACGGTGGTGTCGCCGGGCGGCGTCGCGCAGCCGCTCACCGTGGCGATGGCGGCCGACAGCAGGGCGGGCGTTCGCGACGTGGTCGGCATGCCGCGAATCGAAGCAGGCCGGGTCACGGGCGTCGAGCGAGCGCGCCGCGACCGGTCACGGCCGTGGTGACCCGGCGTGGAGCGCGGGTGGGCTCGGCAGTCGGCGGCCGGCGCGCGGTGCCGGGTCGAGCACCAACCGCGGCTCGGCGGGCGCCCGGTCCTGGACGGGTGGCATCGTCAGGCGGACGACGGTGCCCCGCGCCGGCGCCGCGCGCAGCGACAGGGCCGCACCGTGCCGCGCTGCGAGCGCACCGACGGCCCGCAGCTCGGTATCGACGGGCAGCTCCACATCGGCGAGCTCGGCAGTCAGCTGCAGCGCGATCGGCTCGGGCGCGCCCGCGCCATCGTCGCGCACCTCGACGACCGCGCGGCCGTCGCCGCCGACCCGTGTCGCGACCGCGACCTGCCCGTGCGGACCGGTCGCGCGCAGCGCGCGCTGCGTCAGCGCGAGCATTATGGCCTCGAACTCGGGGGCTGGGAGCGCGCAGTGCTCGTCGCCCGCCGCGAGCGTCACCCGCAGCGAGACCCCGCGCGGCGCGCGGCGCGCGAGGAGGGCGAGCACCGGCCCGATGCACGCGTCGAGCTCGAGCTCACCGGGCGCGGTCCGCCGCGACTCGAAGGCGTGCAGCCAGCGCGCGAGCTGGGCGCCGCGCCGCGTCGAGGTCCGCACCTGCACGAGGTCGGTGTGGATCGCGGAGCCCTCCGGCACCGAGCAGCAGGCGAGGTCGCAGAAGCCGGCGATCGACGTCAGCAGGTTGTTGAAGTCGTGGCCCACTTCGCGGGCGACGTCGAGCGCGAACGCCAGCCGCCGGCGGTGCAGGCGCTCGATCGCGCGCTCCAGCTCGGACCGCTCGGCGGGGCGCACGCCGGACCGGCGGGCCCAGCCGACGCCGAGCGCCAGACCGGCGACGAGGCTCGCGGCGCACGCGCCGAGATCGGGCCGGGCTGCGGTCAGCGCCAGGGCGACCGCCACCATCCCGAGCAGGGTCCCCATGCCTGCGCACGACCTCGATGACACGTGCGAGGGATCGGCAGGTCTCAGCTCGGGACTGATGCGAATCCCCGGGTCGCCGCGTCCCATGGCAGCGCGGCCGGGCGCTCCGGCGCGGGCCCGACGGCGGTCGCGTCGAGCGGCGTCGCGAAACCGAGCGCGCGCAGGTCGACGCGCTCCTCGCGCGGCCAGTAGCCCGGGTCGCGGGCCTCGGCCAGGAACGCGTCGACCGTCGCCGCGGCGGCGGCCGGCGCGACCGCGGCGAGCCGACGCTCCAGCGCCAGCAGCGCGAGCACCGCGAGCACGGTCCGGCGCTCGAGCGGGGGACGGTCGCGGTCGATCCGCCACAGCCCGCGTGCCGACAGCGTCCGCGCGTGGCGGGGGCTGCGCAGCAGCTCTGCCGGGAGCGCGCAGTCGGAAAGCAGCCGCAGCAGCGTCGCGGCGTCGAGGCCGTAGGTCCAGGCGACCGCGGCATCGAGCGCCGCGAGGCGCGTCGTCCGGGCGAGGCGCTCGCGGGTGGGGCGGGGCACGGGATCGCCCGCCGCCGTGCGCAGCACCGTCCAGCCGGCCGCGTGTGCGGGTCGCGTGAACGAGAGATCGGCGACGAGCCTGCGCAGGCTCGGCAGTCGCAGCGCGCGGTCAGGTCGCGGCAGCGGGGTGTCGGCGAGCACGCTGCGGTTCAGATTGAGACCGGCCATGCGCCGCCGCAGCAGCGCGTCGTAGACCAGCGAGCCGAGCACGGCGGCGAGCGCGAGCTCCGCATCGGGCGGGCCGTCCACTGCGCCATCAGGGCCCGAGCACCGGAGCGTCGGTACCGAATTGCCGGCGGGTGTTCCGACCAGTACCGCCGCGACCATCGCGTGCGCGTTCGTCGCGGACCCGATCGCCATGAAGCCGATCTTCGGCCGCGGGGCCAAGGGATCGCGGGACCGCGCGGCATCGAGCGAGACGAGCACGCGCGGTTCGAGCACCGGCGCCGAGCCACCGCTCGGCAACCACACTGCCCGCCGGCCGTGGCCTCGCTGCCAGCCCTTTGCCGCGTCGTCGAATGGCGCCACGTGGCGACCTTCGAGCAGCGGCAGCCAGACGTCGGCGACGTCGTCGCTCCGCACGCAGCGGCCGTCGCGGAGCGGGATGCGGTCGGCTGTGTCGGCGGGCTGCGGGGCGTCGTCGATCGCGGCGCAGCGCAGCCAGCGGTCGAAGCGATCCGGCACGTAGCCCGAGCGCTCGAGATCGTCGCGCGTGCGGAAGTGCTTCGCATCGCGCGTCAGGTCGAACTCGCGCTGCATGGCGATCCCCCAGCCGGTGGGCCCCGCGGCGTCGAACGGCACCCCGCCCGTATGCGCGCGGTCGAGCAGCGCGAGGTCCTCGGCAGTGTCGACCTCGGGGATCGCCAGCGTCCGCGGGTGGAAGCGCCGCACCGTGCGAGCGGGCAGCTCGAAGCGCGCGCCGGAGCCGTCGAGCGATGCGGCATCGGTCGCGAGGAACCGGCAGGCGATCGCGTCGGTGCGGCCGCCGCGCTGCACCAGGATCGCATCGAACTTGAACCGGCTGTCGACGCCGGCGAACAGCCGCCGGCGGTTCTCGAAGCCGATCAGCTCGCGCCAGCGATGCTCGTCGAGGAGGCGCGCGCGGAGCCGCCGCGCGCCGAGATCCGTGTGCAGCGCGGCAGGGACGAGCATCGCGAGCCGACCGCCGGGCCGCAGCAGCCCGAGCGCGCGATCGACGAACGCGAGTGCGAGGTTCGGATCGCTGCGCGCGACGCTCACGCCGTGGCGTCGCGCCAGCCAGCCGCGCAGCGCACCGATGCGCGCGCGGTGGGCGCACCAGCGCTGCGCGAGCTCGGGATCGGCGTCGAGGAGCTGTCGCCGCAGCGTCCCGGATTCCGTCGTGTGGCGCTCGCGCTGTGCGGGGTCGAGGTCACCGAAGAACTCGCGCGCATCGAGGCGCACGGTGTCCCACGGTGGATTGCCGACGACGACGTCGAAGCCGCCGCGCCCGAACCCGTCGCCTCCGGAACCGTCGCCTCCGGAACCGTCGCGCCGGAACACCTGGGGAAGCTCGAGGTCCCAATGGAACCAGCGGAGCGCATCGAGATCGGCGGACCGGCCGGCCGCCTCCGCGAGCAATGCGAGGCCGTGCGCGTCGCGGCTCTCGCGGTCGTCGAGCTCGCCGGGCCCGAGCTCGGTCGCATCGATCCCGAGCAGCGCGTCGCCACACCGCACCGCGCTCTGCAGGTCGCGCGGTGCGAGCCCGGGCTCGCCCGCTGCGAGCCACAGGGTCGCTCTCGCGAGCGCGACCGCGTCGGGGTCGACGTCCAGTCCGAACAGCGCGCTGCGCACGAGGTCGGCAGCCGGGACGTCCGGCCAGCGCCGTCGCAGGGCGTCGAGTGCCGCGACGAGGAACACGCCCGCACCGGCCGCCGGGTCGCAGACCGTGGGCGGGGCGGCGTGCTGCTCGTCGGCCAGCGCGCGCGCCACCAGGAGCCTCGCCAGCGCGGGCGGCGTGTAGATGGCGCCGAGGCGCTTGCGCGACCACGCGTCGGCTGCACGCAGGGCGCGCACCGCGGCGGCGACGTCGCCGATCGCGAGCGGATCGTCGACCGGCGGTGGCGCGACGGCGACGGGCTCGGCCTCGAGCAGCTCCTCGGCGTGCCGGGGATCGAGGCCTCGGGCCGTCGCGAGCCGGCTCGCCAGCGCGCACGCGATCGATTCGGGTGGTGCGCCCGACCGCGCCGCTGCCGCGGCCCACGCGCCCAATGGATCGGTGTGCCTCACGGGCGGTGCACGGCGCACGGGGCACATCGCGGCTCAGCGCTCAGGGAGGGTCGGCCCGGGGGCCGCGAGGGCGCGACGGAGATTGGCGCGCGCCAACGGCTCCAGGTGCGCACCGAACGGTGTCCAGAAGATCCGCGGTCGGTCGAGCAGCGACTGCAGCGCGCGGCGTCGACCCTGTTCGAAGGTCGCGTCGTCGACGCACGCGTATTCGATTCGGAGCGCGACCGCATTGGCGTCGAACCGCTCGGGTGGAACCGCGAGGGGAGCGAGGTCGAGGTCGATCACGGCCTCCGATTGCGGGATCGACGGCAGGTGCCGCGCCGTATCGAGCACGATGCGGGCGACGGTCGCGGCACGCTCGATACCGAACCCGGCGGCGGTGAGCTGCGTCCGCGCGAGCTCGGCGCTGCGCTCCTCGTTGTCGGTCGCGGGGACGTCGTAGATCGCATCGTGGTACCAGATGGCGGCGAGCTGCTCCTCGCTCAAGGCGAGCTCCCTGCCCATCCACAGCATCGACGCGATGTGTTCGATGGTGTGGTAGCGGCGGTGCGGCTCGCAGTAGCGGCGGGTGAGGTCGATGAGCAGGTCGGCGCCGAGCATGTGCGTCGTCGGTCAGGCCGGGCGGGTCGTGGTCGGTGGTCAGGCGTCACGCGCTGGCGGAGCCGTGCCCCGACAGCTCGCCGAGGAGCGCGTCCCCGAACCGCTGCCAGCGGGTCGGGCCGAGGCCCTTGATCGCGAGGAACGAGTCGCGGTCGGTCGGCGGTGTGCGTGCCAGCAGCTCGAGGGTCTCGTTCGAGAACACCGTGTATGCCGGTCGGCCAGCGGCGATCCGCGTGCGGAACGCCCGCAGCTGTTCGAGTCGTGCAGTGGCGGCGGCATCGAGCGGCGCCGCGACCGTCTCGCACGGCGCAGTCGCCCTGGCGCGTCTGCCGCGCGCGCGCGCGGTCGGCGCTGCCGGCAGCGGGACCGGCGGTAGCTCCGGCAGGACTCCGAGCTCCAGGCAGCGGCGCCCAGCCTCGCTGAGACCGATCACCAGGCCGCCCTCGCGACCGTCGCGGGTGCGGAACGGCCGCCGCGCCGCCAGGCCGTGGTCCTCGACGAAGCGCAGCAGGTCCCTGACCGACGACTCGCTCGCGCCGGCGAAGATGCCGAAGGCCGGCAGCTCGTGCAGTCCGCGCTTCATCACGACCTCGGACTCCTTGCCGACCAGCACCTCGGCGATCCGCTGCGCGCCGAACGCGAAGTCGAGCGCCGCGAGCGTGCGCAGCGCGTGGCGGATCGCGCGGGCCTCGTCGTCGGCGACCGCGCGCACGTCGTCGCCGCCGCCCTGGCACAGGTCGCAGGTACCGCAGGCCGCACCGGCCTCGCCGAGGAAGTAGCTCCGGATGCGCTCGAAGCGGCAGCCGGTGCCGGCGCGGACGTAGTCGAGCATCTGGCCGAGCCGCCGCTCGTCGCGGAAGCGCTTCTCGCGCAGCTCGGCAAGATCGATCGGCGGCTCGGCGGGCGGGCCGTCCGTGCCGCGGATCGCGTCGCTCAGCGCGATCGTGTCCGTGTCGATCTCGACCGCGTCCCGCGCGCGCAGGAGGCGCAGCGTCGTCTCCAATGCACCGGCTCCGCTGCGCATCGCCAGCCGGTCCCGCAGCCCGTCGAACGTCAGTGCCTCGCCGTCGGACAGCCGGCGGAGGATCGCCCAGACCCTGCGCACGAAGTCGGGCTCGGGATTCGCCTGGTCGAGGAAGAAGCGCTGCAATCGGTAGTCGGCGCCGTGGCGCAGTAGCACGCAGCGCGCCGGCTGGCCGTCGCGGCCCGCGCGCCCGGCCTCCTGGTAGTAGGCCTCGAGCGAGCCGGGCAGGTCGTAGTGGAGGACCAGCCGCACGTCGGCCTTGTCGACGCCCATGCCGAACGCGTTGGTCGCGACCAGCAGATCGAGATCGCCGGCCATGAACGCGTCCTGCACACGGGTGCGCTCGGCATCCTCGAGTCCGGCGTGGTACGCACCGACGCGCGCTCGACGTGCGTGGAAGTGGGCCGCGACCTCCTCGACGGATCGCCGGCTCGCGGCGTAGATCAGGCACGCGCCGCCGGTCTCGGCGACCAGCTCCTCGGCGACCAGCAGCTTGTCGCCGCGCGCGGCCGCGTCACGCACCTCGAACGACAGGTTCGGGCGGTCGAAGCCGGTCAGGATCGTCACCGGATCGCGCAGCCCGAGCTGGGCGACGACGTCGGCGCGGACCGCCGGCGTGGCGGTCGCGGTCAGCGCGGTGACCGGTGGCCGGCCGAGGCGCTCGATCGCCTCACCGAGCCGGAGGTAGTCGGGTCGGAAGTCGTGCCCCCACTGGCTGATGCAGTGCGCCTCGTCGATCACGAACCGGTGCGGGCGGCAGCGGTCGACGAACGCCACGAAGCGCTCGTTGCGGAAGCGCTCCGGTGCGACGAGCACGAGGTCGAGCGTGCCGTCGGCCATGCGTCGGGCGACCTCGCGTCGCTCGGCGGGGCCCTGGCCGGAGTGCACGGCGGCCGCCGCGATGCCGCGTGCGGTCAGCGCGTCGACCTGGTCCTTCATCAGCGCGATCAGCGGGCTGACGACCAGCGCGTAGCCCGGCTCGCAGACCGCCGGGAGCTGGTAGCACAGCGACTTCCCGCTGCCGGTCGGCATCACGACCAGCACGTCGCGGCCCGCGAGGCAGGCTCCGATCGCCTCGCGCTGGCCCTCGCGGAATCGGCGGAGCCCGAAGCGTTCGACGAGGAGCGACTCGGCTTGTTCGATGCTCGCGATGGGGCTGCCCCTCCCGGGTGGCTCGTGGCGGGAAGCGCGCGGGTGCGCGCCCCGCACAGTGGCCAGCAGACCGCCGCGGTCGCGGTGCGCCAACGGAAAAACACCGGTCGCACCGCGCGGGCGTCACGGCCTTCCGGCGGCGGGCGGGGCAGGTGCGCGCCCGATGACGGGCGCACCCCGCCGGTCACTGCCGCCAGTAGCTGGCCAGCAACTGCACGCCGGGCACGTCGATCGTGCCGACCTTCACGCGCGCCGTGACGTCGATGATGTCGATCTTGCCGACGTCGCTCAGCGCCACGAACAGGAAGGCAGGCTGGATCGGCGATACGGCACCGCCGAGCACCTTGCCCTTCGACGAGTGCCCCATGAACGACGCGCCGACGCCCGTCGAGTTGTAGTTCGTGATCTGGTTCGGCGTCGCGCCGCCGTTCAGCATCTCGTCGAACACGAAGTCCGACACCGTGGAGCCCGACAGCGTCAGCCGCACCGGTTGGTTCGGGTCGATGCCGCCGAAGCGCTCGGTGATCGTCCACTCCTTCTGGCGGAAGGTCGGCGGCAGCACGAAGCCGTTGCCGGTGTTCTGCTGCGTCGTCAGCGGACCCTGTGGGCTCACCGTCAGCTCGACGCGCGAGACGACCGCGACGCCGCTGTCGTCGACGTGGCTGATCCAGAACCCGCCGAGGCCCGACGTCCAGTCCATCTTGATCGCGCGAGCGCGACGGAACGTCGTCGTGACCGTGCCGATGATGTCGTTGTAGCCGATGCCGTTGGTGCCGTCCGGCCCGGACTCGTAGACGGCGATCGTGCCGTTCGAGTTCAGGATGTAGGCGTAGAACACGTTGCTCGTGTTACCGGTCGTCAGATAGCGCTCGCTGACGACCAGGCCGATCGGATCGACGATGTTGCCGGTGACGGTCTTCAGCAGGCTGAAGTCGTCGCCCTTGAGCACCGACAACGCATTGGCGTTGTTGCAGAGCACGCAGATCGCCTCGCCGTCCGGCTGCCACACGATCTGCGTGGGGCCCTCGGCGACGCGCGCCTCGGAGATGACCTGGTTGAAGGTCGTGCTCTGCGGATTCGTGTCGATGATCGACACCGACGACGACGAGAAGTTCGACACGGCCATCACGCCGAGCGACGGCGAGAACGCCATGTCGTACGGGTCGCTGAGCCGGATCGTGTCGAGGATCGTGAACCGGTTGCTGTTCAGGACCAGGATCTGGCGGTTGTCGCGGTCGAGCACGTAGAGGAAGTGCCCGAGTTGCTGCCGTGATTGATACGGCGCGTAGACCGGCGGCGGCGGCGGCGACGGTGGCGCCGGAGCCGGACCCGTGAAGCCGGCGAACGCACGCGGCCGGAAGTCGGGGCGCGTGCCCGGCTGCAGCAGGCTCGTGCCGCTCCGCGTGTCGGTCGGCTCTTCCGCGAAGATCGCGCGCGACGGGTTCGGCGGCGGGTACACGAGCCGTGGCGGGTTCGGGTGCGGGCTGACCGCGACGCAGTTGCCCGGCGCCGGCAGGCCGGTGCCCGGATTGGTCTGGTTCGCCCCGTTGACGTTCACATTGATGTTCGAGTTGTTGTAGACCAGGTCGAGCGGTGGGCCGACCTGGATGTCCGCGACCTGGCTGATCGTCGGTGCGCGCAGCAGCGTGGTGTTGCCGCGCGTGTCCTGGACCAGGGTCAGGGGGCCGTTGCTGCCGCCGTCGAGCGTCGTCGAGCCGGGGAACAGCGGCGGGGTCAGGCCGGGCTGGCCGATGTTCGGATTGAACCGCGCGAAGTAGGTGTCGAGCGGGTCCTTGGTCGGTCGGCCGGTGATCGGATCCGGGTCGAGGCCGTTCGTGGTCTGCCCGTAGCCGTTGAGGTCGATGACCGCCACGCCCGGCTGCGAGCCGCCGATGCCGACGTAGATCGCGTCGGGCGACACCGGAGCGTTCACGATGCCCGGGCCATTGCCGGTGCGGAACGAGGTCGCGACGTCGATCCCGAGCAGGGAGTTGTCCTTGATGGTGCGGATCGAGCTGGCCTGGACCTGGACGGTGATCTGCTCCTCGCCCGGGAGGCTGTAGGCCGGCGTGATCCGATAGTTGCAGAGGTCGCTGTAGCTGACCGGATCGGCGTAGTAGATGATCGTGTACGAGGACGCGCCGACCGTCACCGCGAGCGCGATACCGCCCAACGCCGGCGTCAGGTTCGTCCCGCTGAGGTAGGTGCCGACGTCCGGCGGCTGCACCGGCTTGTTGAAGTGGACGAAGATGTCCGTCAGCGGGTCGATGTTCGACTGCGCGTTGCCGGGCGTGATCTCGAGGGTCCGGAACCCCGACCAACCGATCACGTTGCCGGGGTTCGGGTCGGCGCCGACGGTGGTCGCCGTGCAGACCTCCTGCTGGAGCACGCGACCGTTCGTGTTCCGGATCGCGTTCGTCACGCGCACTTGGATCAGCAGGTTCTCCCCGAGCGGATCGAAGCTCTCGAGCGTCGACAGGTCGCCGTCGGAGTCCGCGACGAACACGAAGACGTTCGGGGCCACGAGCTCGACGTCGTCGACGAAGCCGCGCGGGAAGCCGTCGGCGATCGGATCCTGGATCGCGACCTGGCCGTTCTCGACGGTCACGGCCTGCACGAGCTCCATGACGCCGCCGCGGTTCACGTAGGTCGCACCGCCGACGAAGCCGCGCCCGCGCAGAACTCGCGTCGATTCCTCCTCGGGATCGTAGGCGAGCAGGTTCAGCGCCGTGGTCAGGCCGGAGCTGGTGTTCGCCGCCGCGATCGAGTCGCTGAGGATCGAGTCGAGGTCCAGGTTGTTGCTGAACTTGAACAGCAGGTAGTTGTTGCCCTGGCCGCCTTCGGGGAGCGACAGGTCGCTCGGGAAGGTCGCGACGGGCAACACGCCGTTCGAGGCGTTCACGTGCTGTCGCAGCGTGGCCTCCGACTCGATGTTGATGATCCGGTTGGACGGCCGGCCGTCGCCGTCCAGCTCGCGGACCCGGTACGGGTAGATCTGCCCCTGGCCGGTCGTGATCTGGCGCAGGAGGAACGGGCCGCGGTTGGCAGGGTCACGGCTGGAGCCGCCCGAGCACCCGGTCGTCAGCGCGAGCAGCGCGAGCGCGAGGGCCGGGAGCGCGCACCTGGACGCGAGGGGGATCCAGGTCCTCGACGTGGGAGAGGGACTCATGCGTCAGGACGGTCGGGTTCGAGGTCTGGCGAGGCACGCCGACGGCGGCTGCCATGCCGCCCGCGGTCCCCACCGATGGGTCTGGTCACGTTAGCCCGGGGTGCCCCCGGGGTCACGAACCGGAGGAAAAGCACCTTGGCGCCGGAGCGCGCCGGGCTGCCGCCGCCGCGGACCCGGCGTCGGGGGGAGCCGGCAGCCGCCGCGGCGGGAACGAGAGGGGTCGCGCGGGCCGAGGGGGACCCGCGGCGGGGTATGGTGCCCGATCCGACCGGCCACCGCCATGCCTTCCGACGCCCCGCGCCACGATCCGCTGTCCCGCCGCTCCGGCCGCGCCGCCCATCTCGCCGGCGGCAACCTGCTGCGCTCGTTGACCGAGGTGATCGACGCCGTGCCGGGCGGCATCAACCTCGGGCAGGGGGTCTGCGACCTCGATCCGCCGGCGCCGTTGGTGGCCGGTGCCGTCGACGCGGTGCGCGGCGCCGGTGGCGAGCGGCAGACCTACACTCCGTACCGCGGTCTGCCGGGGCTGCGCGAGGTCCTGGCGCGGCGCTTGACGGAGTTCCACGGTCTGGCGGTCGACCCGGCCGGGTTGTGCATCACGCTCGGTTCGTCGGGCGGGCTGTTCGCCGCTGCCGCCGCGCTGCTCGAGCCGGGCGACGAGGTCGTGCTGTTCGAGCCGTTCTACTCGTACCATCGTTCGGCGCTGCTGCTGCTCGGCCTCGTTCCGGTGCCCGTGCCGCTGCGCGGGGCGCGGTTCGAGCTCGATCTCGACGCGCTGCGCGGCGCGCTCGGGCCACGGACCCGCGCGCTGATCCTCAACACGCCTGCCAATCCGACCGGCAAGGTGCTCGACGCGCGCGAGCTCGCTGCGATCGGCGCGCTGCTCGCCGGCAGCGGGGTGCTCGTGCTCACCGACGAGGTCTACGACCACATGGTGTTCGACGGTCGCCGCCACGTCGCGCCGGCGACCGTGCCGGGACTGGCCGAGCGCTGTCTGACGATCGGCAGCTTCAGCAAGACCTTCTCCGCGACCGGCTGGCGGGTCGGCTACGTCGCCGGTCCGCCCGCCACCATCGATGCGATCGGCACGGTCTGCGACCAGATCCACGTCTGCGCGCCGCGCCCGCTGCAGCGCGGCGTCGAGCGCGCGCTGCGCGAGCTGCCGGCGACGTTCTACCGCGACCTCGCCGCAGGCTACGAGCGACGGCGCGACCGCTTCTGCGCGGCGCTCGCCGCCGCGGGCTTCCGCTTCGAGCCGCCGGCCGGCGCCTATTACGTGCTCGCCGACTACCGCGACGTGCTCGGCGATCTCGATCCCCACCCGGCGGCGCTCGCGCTGATCGAACGGGCTCGCGTCAATGCGGTGCCCGGTCACGTGTTCCACGCGCGGCCGGAAGGCGTCCGCAGCCTCCGCTTCCACTTCGCAGTCGACGACGAGCGGCTCGACGAAGCCTGCCGCCGGATTCGCGCCCTGCGATCGACCTGACAGCGCCGCGCGCTGGATTTCGCGCGCCGCCGTGCATCCGGTCGCGGCCGGGATCGCGAACATCGACCCGGCCGCGAGACACGGCCGAGAGCGAGCGAGCCGCGGCGCGAGCCGCGGAACGAGAGAGAAGCGAGCGGGAGAGGCAGGTGGGGGCCTGCCTCTCCCACTTTTCTTCCACGAGGACACCCGATCCCGCCGGGCAGCTCCGCGACGTCCGCAGGTCGCGCCCGTCCGCCCCACCGCAGCAAGCCTCGCAGGTGGGAGCTTGCACGTCTCGGCCGCGGCCGTCCCGCGGTGCGCCGCACTTGCCGGACGTCCTCGATCCACGCAACGTCGTGGCCGTGGCCGCCCGCCGCGGAGCGCGGGCCGCCGCGCACCGAGCGCACCGCGCAGACTGCCGCCATGGTCCGGAACCGCACCCTGCTCCTGTCCACCGCCCTGCTCGCGTCGGGCCTCGCCCGCGCGCAGACCGAGCCGCTGACCGACAAGACCCTGGTCGCCTGGGTCTCGCCCGCGAACCTCGCCCAGCGTGGCGGCAGCGTGCTGACCGTCGACGACCGCCACGGGCGCTTCGACGGCATCGTGTTCGGCGAGCTCGCGCCGGCGTGTTGGATGGCCGGCAGCGACTTCTACCGGCGCACGCTGCGCGACCAGGGTGCGTGCGCGGCCGAGAGTGTGTGCGGAGGCGCGCTCGTGCAGGTCGCGATCCGCTACGCGGCGCGCGAGGTCGCGGTGTTCCGAGATGGTGCTCCCTATGCGCGCCACGAGATCGACCTGCCGCAGGCATTCCCAGCCGGTGCCGTCGTCGTGCTCGGTCTGCGCCACCTCGACGCGGCCGACCACGCGTGCTTCGCCGGTGCGATCGCCGACGCGCGCATCTACGACCGGGCGCTCACGCCGGAGCAGATCGCCGCGCTGCGGCCGCACGAGGTCGGTGACGTGACGCCGTGGGCCTGGTGGGACTTCGGTGCGGGTGCTGCCGTGGACCGCACCGGGAGGTTCGGCGCGAGCACGCTGTTCGGCGCGGCGCGCGTCGCCGACGGGCGGCTCGTCCTCGATGGCGCCGGCTCGTACCTCGTCGCGTCGACCGTCGCCCAGGCCACGGAGAGCCTCGGCGCCGGCGATGCTCATCGCAATCGCACCGCACGCGCGCTGCGCGAAGACCTGCTGCGCGATCCGTACCGCCCCGGCTACCACTTCGTGACGCCCGAGGGCGTGTGCATGCCGTTCGACCCCAACGGCGCGATCTACTGGAAGGGCCGGTATCACCTCTTCTACATCTTCCAGGATCATCGCGGGCACGACTGGGGCCACGTGTCGAGCGCGGACCTGTTCCACTGGCGGCACCACCCGACCGGGCTGGTCGACGGGATGTTCAGCGGTGATTGCTTCCTCGATGCCGAGGGCCGGCCGACGATGTGCTACCACCAGGTGGGGCAGGGCAATGCGCTCGCGGTTGCGCTCGACGACGATCTCGACGCGTGGCAGAAGCTCGCGTCGAATCCGATCACGCCCGCCACCCGGCCCGGCGATCCGCACCACGACCGTTACCGCTCGTGGGACCCGTACGGCTGGTGCGAGGACGGCGCCTATTACGCGATCTTCGGCGGCACGCGGCCGGCCGTCGCCAGAGCGTCCGCGCTCGCGGGCCCGTGGCGCTACGTGGGTGACCTCTTCGCGCACGGTGTCGACGGCGTGGCGCTCGACGAGGATGTGTCGTGCGCGGACTTCTTCGAGCTCGGCGGCAAGCGGGTGCTGCTCTGCATCAGCCACCGGCTCGGCTGCCGCTACTACGTCGGCGACTGGCGCGACGAGCAGTTCCACCCCGAGCGCCACGCGCAGATGAGCTGGGTCGACAACTCGTTCTTCGCGCCCGAGAGCCTCGTCGACGACCGAGGGCGGCGCATCATGTGGGCGTGGATCCTCGACGGCCCGGGCTTCGCGACCCGCGCGCAGAGCGGCTGGTCGGGGACGATGAGCCTGCCGCGCGTGCTCGAGCTCGGCGCCGACGGCCTGCTGCGTATGGCGCCACCGGTCGAGATCGAGGCACTGCGGCGCGACCCGCGGCGCTTCGAGGATGTCGCGGTGGGCGCCGACGACGGCGTGGTGCTGCCGGGCTGCTCGGGCGACAGCCTCGAGCTGGTGATCGCGTGGCAGCCCGGGGACGCGCGCGAGGTCGGTGTCGAGGTGTGCCGGTCTGCGGACGGCGAGGAGACCACGCGGGTGTCGTACGACGCGGCCGCGCAGGTCCTGAAGATCGACACGGCGCGCTCGAGTCGCGGCGATGGGCCGCGCACGGTCGAGCAGGGGCCGTTCGCGCTGCGCCCGGGAGAGCCGCTTCAGCTCCGCGTGTTCGTCGATCGGTCGGTGGTCGAGGTTTTCGCCAACGATCGGCAGGCGGTCGTGCGGCGCGTCTATCCGACCCGGCGCGACAGCCGCGGCGTGCGGCTGTTCGCGGTCGGCGGTGCGGCGACGGCGACGACCGTCGAGGTGTTCGAGATCGCTCCCGCGAACCCGTTCTGAGTCCGTGGTTCCGGACGCCGATCGGTCCGAGCGGACCCCGTGCGACGGTCCCGGGGCCTCAGCGAAGCCGTGAGCGCAGCCACACGACGAGCACGATGCCGGCCAGCGCGAGGCCGGCGAAGACCAGCCGCCAGGCGCGGCTGCGGGCGACGACGCCTGCCTCGCGTCGCAGGGTCCGGACGGTGTCCGTCGCCCACCAGGCGAGCAGGGCGGCGACCAGCACGGCAATGACGATCAGGGTCGGGTCCATCGGGAGGCTCCGGCGCGCGCGCGACGTCGCAGCTACGCGTGCAGAGGTCGCGATGCGAGTCCGCGCCTGATGCTTCCGGATCGTGGCCGGGATCGGCACCCGCCGGCGCCGACCTCGCCCGGTGTTCGCAGCGCCGCGCAGGGCGTGACGCGAGTGCACGGCGCGATGCCGTGCGAGTGGGTGGTGAGGATCCGCGTCTGCAGATGGCGCCGCTGGGCGTTCGTCAGCGCGGCGATCGTCGCGACTCGCAGCCTGGTCTCGCCGCCAGCGCACTGCGACAGCCGCACTCAGTCGAGCGCCGGAAGCTCGTCCTCGTCGGGTGGCTCGAGGCGGATGCGCGCCGCCTCGATCAGCTCGGACATGTGCTGCTCGACGACCCAGGCGACGCGTCGCAGCCCGAGCGCGCGCAGGGCAGCCACCGTGTCGTCCTGCGGGAGCCGCCCGCTTGCGAGTGCCCGCAGCAGCGTCGGCACGGCGGTGACCGCGTCGGGATCGCCGGTGCGCTGGATCAGCTCCTCGAGCATCTGGAGTGCGCGGGCCGAGTCTCTCGACCGCAGCGACTGCCGCAGCCCATCGGCCAGCTTCGCGGCCTCGGTCATGCTATCGCTCATCGGGACCTCCGCGCGTGACGGTATCCGCTTCCGCATGTCGCGGGGTGCGGTGGATGCAGGATGGGATCGAGCTTGCCCGTCCGCCGCGCACCAGGCCGGCGGTCGCCCGCGGCGCCTCGCGTCCCCAGCGCGACCCGCCCGTGCGCGGACAATCGGAGTCGCGGCGGTGTACGCTCCCGCCGGCGGCAGACCGCGGCGAGCCCGGCACGGACGGTGCCCGTGGCACAGGCTCACGCCGCAGCCAGCCTCGAATCGCATTGCACCGAGCCGGACCGGCGCGAGGCCGGCCGGTGGTCGAGGTGTGCGTCGCCGCCGCACGGTCGGAGATCGCCACGCGCGGGTGGAGGCGGCAGCGCGCCGTGGTCGGCCGCGGTGGGGTCTCCGGAGCGGGCCGAAGTCGCGCGCTCGACGAGAGCGGCAGCACGCCGCCGCAGCGGGGCCTGCCCGAGCGCGATAGGGTGGGCGTGCGTCGGGGTCTCCATGAACCGGATCACCCCGACCCGGAGGGCGTGCCCGCAGGATGCGGGACCGGTCGGCTACCGGGCGGGCTTCGCGCCCGCGGGAGGACGAGCGGAGTTTCGTGAGGTCATCGCGTCGGTCACTCCTCGCCGACCAGCCGAGCCTGGTCGTAAGGCGATTCCCGCGACCGGGCGGCACCGCTCTGCGAGCGCAGGGAGGACCGCGACCGACAGTTGCCGTGGCGCATCGGCGGCGAGGTTCGGCCTCGGTGCAGGGTCGCGCTCGAAGGAGGATCGCGGCTCAGGATCGGCACGCGAGGGCGCCCCGTCGGAGTGGCGGCGGGCGCTCCCGGTCCCGTTCCAGCAGGCGACCGCCATGAACAGCGGGTGGAGCGGGGAGCGGTCGTGCGTCGCGCACGGTCCTCGCCGCGAAGCCGGTTTCCGCAGGGCCACGCGACCGGGCTCTCGGGTGCCAGCCGTCGTGAGCGCGGCGAAGTGCCCGAGTCCAGCCGAGCGCAACGCCAGTCGGGAATCTCGTCCGGTATTCGGGCAGCACGCCGAGTGTGCTCGGGCTTCCGGGCAGGCGGGGTGATCCGCGCGCGAATGGCGAGCGCGGCTGGGCCACGACGGGCTGTGGATCCACATCGGCGACCCGGTTCGCGATCTGATCCGGTCGGCGCCCGTTTCCCCCGGCCCGCCGTACGGGGGATGATGCGTACCCGTCGCCGAAGCGAAGTGACAGGGATGGAATTCGATCCAGGACCGCCAGAGCCGTTCGCGAGCCACTTCGGCGCGTTGAAGAACCTCCCGTCGTCGTACCGGCCGCGCTTCTGGTACGACTGGGGGCCGATCTTCTACCGCGGTCGACTCGACGGAACGGCGAGAGTCCTCGTGATCGCGTCGGACCCGGGACCGACGGAGCGCATTGCACATCGCACGCTCGTCGGCGATGCCGGCCAGCGCGTGCAGGGGTTCCTCCAGAAGCTCGGCCTCGCTCGCAGCTACCTCTGCGTCAATGCGTTCCCGTGGGCACTGATACCGGCCGAGTCCAGTCACGCCCGTGCCATGCTGCGGAGCAAGCGGTTCAAGTCCTGGCGCAACACGTTCTACGACCTCTGCGCCGCGTCGCCGCTGCAGGCGATCGTCGCGTTCGGCAACATTGCGCAGGACGCGCTCGCGCTGTGGCCGGGACGCGGGACACTGCCGACCTTCGAACTGCCGCACCCGAGCTCGCGCGACGAGAGCGCGCTGCTCGGCCAGTGGCGTGCCGCTGTCACCGCGCTGCGCGCCATCGTCACGCGGGATGCTGACGTCGAATCGCTCCCAGGCAACTACACGACGACCTTCCGGGCATCCGACCATGCGGTCGTTCCGCGCCGCGACCTGCCGTTCGGCGTGCCCGATTTCGTTGGCGACGATCGATGGTTGCGCGAGCTCGTGCCGCCGCATCGATCGAGCGTCTCGCGACCGCGGCCCGACGACCGACACACGCTGATCTGGCGCGCCCCCGGGAGATGAGCCATGCCCGCGATCGATCCCCCGAATGGGCCCCCGTTCGCCCTGAAGGGCCGCGTCGTCACGATGGACGCGTCGTCCAGCGTGATCGAGCGAGGTGTCGTCTACGTGGACCGGAGCAGGATCGCCGCCGTCCGCGCAGAGGGTGCGGCACCACCGCCGGGCTTCGACGACGTCGACCCCCTGCCGGTGCGCGGCACGATCTACCCGGGTCTCATCGAGCTGCACAACCACCTCAGCTACGACGTGCTGCCGCTGTGGCCAGTCGATCGGCGCTACGACCACCGCGGCCAATGGCCGAACCATCCGGCCTACCGGCGCCTGATCAGCGGTCCGATGCAGGTGCTCGGCAAGACGCCCGGCATGCCCGAGGCGATCGTCCGCTTCGTCGAGTGCAAGTGTCTGTTGGGTGGCGTGACCACGTCACAGGGCATCCGCCTGTTCAGCAACTCGGGGATCCAGAGCTTCTACCGCGGGCTCGTGCGAAACGTCGAGGACACGGACGAAGCCGATCTTCCGGAAGCGCGCGGCCGGATTCCGGACGTCGCCGCGAGAGACGCCGCGAAGTTCCTGGCCCAGCTCGAGAAGCCGCAGAAGCTCCTCCTCCACCTCAGCGAGGGCGCAGGCAGCGCGGCGCGCAGCCACTTCCTCGCGCTGCGCATGGTGGACCGCTGGGCTCTGAACGATCGCTTGGTCGGAATCCACTGCAACGGACTCGAATCGGCCGACTTCGACGTGCTCGCCGCGCACGGCGTCGCGATGGTCTGGTCGCCGTTGAGCAACCTGCTGCTGTACGGGCGGACGGCCGACGTCCGCGCGGCTCGCGCCGCGGGCGTGCCGATCGGGCTCGGCTCCGACTGGTCGCCGAGCGGGAGCCGGAGCCTGCTCGGCGAACTCAAGGTCGCGCGCGCGTACGGCCGGTACGACGGCGGTGCATTCTCGGCGCGCGAAATCGTCGCAATGGCGACGCGAGACGCTGCGGCGATCCTCGGCTGGCAGGAAGCGCTCGGCTCGATCGAGGCCGGCAAGCGCGCAGACCTGGTCGTCGTCGAGGGGGTCAAGGGAGACCCGTACGAGAAGCTGCTCGATGCCGATGAGAAGCGACTCTCACTCGTGGTCGTCAACGGCTGGCCGCGCGTCGGGCGGCGGTCGCTGATGGCTGCGCTCGGCTGCGTCGGCGAGGAACTCCGGATCGGAGGCGCGGTTCGGCTGCTGCACCTGGAGCACCCCTCGGCCCATCCCGCTGTCGCGGCGCTGACGCTCCGCGCAGCCGTCGACCGCCTGCGGGAGGGTCTCCACAACCTGGTCGGCCTTGCAGCGCGGTTGGAGGGCCCGGCACCGGCGGTGATCGCGCCGCTCGCGTTCCGACTCGACCTCGACCACGACGAGAGCCACGGCGACGCGCTGCGCCACCATCTGCCATACGGCGCGGAGCCGACCGGCGCCGACCGTCCCGCATTGGCCGAGGTCCTGGCCGCCGCGCCGCTGTCGCAGATTCTCGGATCGATGAGCCCCGACCGACTGACGTTCGGCGACGACGATCGGTACTGGTCGGACCTGGCGTCGAACCCGAACCTCCCGGCGTGGTTCGCGGCAGAGTTCGCATGACGCGTACGATGTTCCAGTTCAAGCTCGCCCGCGGGGAGTCCGTCCAGGACGCCCTGCACCGTCTCGAGGCGGTCGGGGTGCGGGTCGATCGGCGCTACGGAGCGATCGCCGTCGACCCCGAGGCCGCGGTCTACGTCGCGCGCGGCGACGCGGACGATGAGCAGATCGCCGCGGCGTCGCGCGAGGGATTCCAAGCGTTCGGCGACGTCCGCATCCGGCCGGCGTCGCCGCGGGACGAGCCGGACTCGTGAGATCGACCATGCGCAAGATCGTCGTGTTCCGCAGCCATGAGTTCTTGGAAGAGTCCTTCCGGGTACGCTCCTTCGCACCGGCCGCGCGAGGTCTCGACGCCCGGACCGGTGGGGTCCGCGGTACGCGGGTCATCGGTGATCGCGGCTTCGCGGCGCCGCTGCCGCCACCCTTGCCGCTGGCGACGGCCGAAGTCGCACTGACGTCGCCACGGCGCTACGCGGTGCCGATGGAGTTCGAGGACGAGGACGCAATGCGCCGTTTCGCGCACGACCGTCGGGACGACGTCGAAGCCGTCTTTGCCGATTGTCGTATCCAGGCCGCGCCGGTATGCCACGACGACCCGGTCGGGACGTTCAAGGGCGTCGCGCGGAAGCTCCAGGTGCAGAAGCTGCACGCTGCGGGACTCGACGGCCGCGGCGTTCGGGTCGCGATCGTCGACACCGGCATCTGCGCGGCGAGGCGGGGTGGAATGGTACGAGCCATCACCAACGTCGCGAAGGTCGGTTGGCATCCTGACGACCCCCGATACGTCGGTGGGACGAGTGCACCCGATCACGGCACAATGTGCGCATTCGACGCCCAGATCGCCGCCCCGGCGGCAGAGCTCCTCGACTACGCGCTGTTGCAGTCCGGCGCGTCGAACTGGAGTGCCTGGCTGTCCGACGCGGTCATGGCATACGCGGATCTGCTGCAGCGCCGGCGCGACGATCCACGCCCGCTCGTCGTCAGCAACTCGTGGGCGATGTTCGACGCGAGCGAAGACGAGCCGATCGGGAGTCCGGGCAACTACTCCGCCAACGCATCGCACCCGTTCAACCGCATCGTGCGCACCTTGGTCGCGGCCGGCGTCGACGTCGTCTTCTGTGCCGGGAACTGCGGCGCGCCGTGCCCGGATCCTCGCTGCGGTGCGGACGTGGGCGGCGGGCGCAGCATCCACGGCGCGAACGGCCATCCCGACGTCATCACGGTCGCCGCCGTGACGACCGGCCTCGAGCGCCTCGGGTACTCGTCGCAGGGGCCGGCGGGGCTCGACGCGGGCAAGCCCGACGTCGCCGCCTTCAGCCAGTTCAGGGGATCGGGAGTCCACGCGGTCGACAGCGGCACCTCGGCGTCCTGCCCGGTGCTGGCCGGCGTGGTCGCAGCCCTGCGGTCGGGGTCGCCCGGCCTGCCCCCGTCGGCGGTCAAGTCAGCTCTGCTGCGGACGGCGCGCGATCTCGCGGCTCCCGGGTTCGATCACGATCTGGGATGGGGTGTCGTGCGACCCTGGCTCGCGGCGAAGCAGCTGGGTCACTGAGAAGCACGGCGCCGACTCCGGCACGCTCGTCGAGCAGTTCCGCGCGCACAGCGCTGCCGTCTTCAACGGTCCTTCCGACGCGGTCGATGTCGGTTGCCTCGAGAGCGACCTGACGACGGTGCTGAGCGGGAACGACGATCGTGGCGGCCGGCTGACGGGTCGTGGATACGCGGTCGCACGGTCATGTGCACCGGCGCGCCCAGCCGTGCCTCAGCCCGAGTCGCCCGGTCCGTGCGATCCGGGCCGATGGCCGCAGGCTCTGTCGAGCGGAGACTCCCGGCGAGCACCGGCAATGCAGCCGCGCGCCCCGGCGTCGCGTTCGAGCGAGTCCCGGGGTGGCGACTCCGCGGCGACGGCCACCCCGGGTCGGCGGTCGTGACGATGCGCACCGCTGGCGGTGCCGCGAGACCCACGCGGAGCCGCTCGCCGGTGGCGTTGGCGCGCACACCTCGCTCTGGCTGGTTGCCGAGCCGATGTCGGCAGCTCGCCGCCTCGGAGTGGCGCGGCGTCCTCGACCCGCGCCCGGCAGCTCGGGAGACGCGCAACGCAGTCCGTTCACGCCGACGCGGGGGCGACGATCGCGAGCAGCTGCCGGGCCTTGACGGTCGCGCCTTCCGCCACCGCGATCTCCTCGACGACCCCGGCGATCGGCGCGCGGACGATCGTCTCCATCTTCATCGCCTCCAAGGTCAGCAGCGGGTCGCCCTCGGCAACGGTCTGGCCGGCCTTCACGGCGGTGCCGATCACCTTGCCGGGCATCGGCGAACCGACCTGCCCGGGCGCCGCGGGGTCCGCCTCGCGGCCGGTGGGCGTCTCCGGCGTCAGCGCGCGGTCCGCGACCGTGATCGGCCGCGCCTGACCGTTGAGGATGAAGTAGACGGTGCGCGAGCCGTCGTCGTTCGGCTCGCTGACGGCGTCGAGGCGGATCACGAGCGTCTTGCCGGCCTCGAGGTCGACCCACACGTCGCGGCCGGGCTCGAGCCCGTAGAAGTAGCTCGGCGTGTCGAGGATCGAGACGTCGCCGTAGCGCTTGCGGAACTTGATGAAGTCCGCCATGACGCGCGGATACAGCGCGTAGCTGACCAGCTCGTGCGGTTCGAGCGCGCGGCCCGCGAACGTGCGCACCTGTTCGCCGAGCGCCTCGAAGTCCAGCGGCGGCAGCTCGTCGCTCGGCCGTCGCTGCAACGCGGGCAGACCCTTCAGCACCGCACGGCGCAGGTCCTCGGGGAAGCCGCCGGGCGGCTCGCCGAGCTGGCCCTGGAAGTACTGGACGATGCTCTGCGGGAAGTCGAGCCGAGCCGCCTGCTCGAGCACCCGTGCTCGCGTCGCCTCGACCGACTCCTCGAAGTCGTCGCGCATGCGCAGCAGATCGTTCTGCACGACGAAGATCGCGAAGTCGCCGACCATCTTCGACGACGGCGTGACCTTGGGAATGTCGCCGACCAGCCGGTTGACGATGGCGAACGCGTGCTTGACGTCGTTCCAGCGATCGATGAGACCGAGCGAAGCGACCTGTGGGCGAAGGTTGGAGTACTGGCCGCCGGGGATCTCGTGGTAGTAGACCTCCGACGTGCCGCTCTTCAGGCCGCACTCGAACGGCGCGTAGAACTCCCGCACGGCCTCCCAGTAGTCGGCCAGCGGCTGCACGTGCTTGTTGCGGATGCCCGAGTCGCGCGGGTCGCCGTGGAGCGCGGCAACCAGTGCATTGAAGCTCGGCTGGCTCGTCATGCCGGCCATCGACGACAGCGCGACGTCGACGATGTGGACGCCGGAGCGGATCGCGGACAGCAGCGTGGCGATGCCGTTGCCGCTGGTGTCGTGCGTGTGCAGGTGGATCGGCAGCGACGTGGTATCGAGCAGCTTCCCGACCAGCATGGCGGCGGCGCGCGGGCGCAGCAGGCCGGCCATGTCCTTGATGCACAGGATGTGCGCACCCATGTCCTCGATGCGGCGCGCGAGATCGACGTAGTAGTCCAGCGAGTACTTGCCGCGCGCCGGATTGTCGACGTCGCCGGTGTAGCACATGCAGACCTCGGCGACCTTGCCGGTCGTCAGCACGCGGTTCACCGCGACGCGCATGTTGTCGAGGTCGTTCAGGCTGTCGAAGACGCGGAACACGTCGATGCCGGCCATCGCCGCCTCGTCGACGAACGCCTCGACGACGTTGTCCGGGTAGCTCGTGTAGCCGACCGCGTTCGCTCCGCGCAGCAGCATCTGCTGCAGCAGGTTCGGCATCGCCTCCTTCAGCTTGCGCAGCCGATCCCAGGGGTCCTCGTTCAGGAACCGGAACGCGACGTCGAACGTCGCACCACCCCAGGTCTCGACGCTGAACAACGCGTGCGCGAGGTGCGCCGTCGCGGGCGCGATGCGCAGCACGTCGCGGGAGCGGACGCGCGTCGCCAGGAGGCTCTGGTGCGCGTCGCGCATCGTCGTGTCGGTCAGCAGCGTGCGCTGCTGCTGCTTGATCCAGCGTGCGAGTCCCGCGGGGCCCTCGGTCGCGAGGATCTGCGCGGTGCCGTCCGGCGGCGGGCTCTCCGGGACCACCGGCAGGGGCGGCTCGCGCAGCCGGCCGGGATCCAGGCGCGCCGGAGCCGGGACGGTCGGGTGGCCGTTGACGATCACGTCGGCGAGGTAGCCGAGCAGGCGCGTCGCGCGGTCGCGCGAGCGCTCGAAGCGGAACAGCTCGGGCGTGTCGTCGATGAAGCGCGTGTAGGTGCGGCCGCCGAGGAAGTCCGGGTGGCGGAGCACGTTCTGCAGGAACCGCAGGTTGGTCTTCACGCCGCGGATCCGGAACTCCTGCAGCGCGCGCAGGCCCTTGGTGGCGGCGCTCTCGAGGCTCGGCGCGAACGACGTGACCTTGACGAGCAGCGAGTCGTAGTCCGGCGTGATGCGTGCGCCGGTATAGCCGCTGCCGGTGTCGAGCCGGATGCCGAGCCCTTCGGCAGCGCGGTAGTGCGTGATCTGGCCGGTATCCGGCACGAAGCCGTGCTCGGGATCCTCGGTGGTCACGCGGCACTGGATCGCGAAGCCGCGCGTCGGCACCGAGTCCGAGTCACCGACGCCGATGGCCGGGTCCGACAACGGCACGCCCTGCTCGATCAGCAGCTGCGCCTGCACGAGGTCGACACCGGTGACCATCTCGGTGACCGTGTGCTCGACCTGCAGACGCGGATTGACTTCGATGAACCAGCGTTCATCGCCCGAGACGAGGAACTCGACCGTCCCCGCATTGTGGTAGCCGACGTGGCGACCGATCTGCAGTGCGTCGTCGAACAGCGCGCGCCGGACCCGCTCGGGAAGCTGCGGCGCCGGCGCCACCTCGATGACCTTCTGATGGCGCCGCTGCACGGAGCAGTCGCGCTCGCCGAGTTGCACGAGTCTGCCGTGCCGGTCGCCGAGGATCTGGACCTCGACGTGACGCACGCGCGGTAGGTACTTCTCGAGGAACACCTCGGGATTGCCGAACGCCGCCCTCGCCTCGGAACGTGCCGACTCGATCGCGCCCTCGAGATCCGCGAGCCGGGTGACCACGCGCATGCCGCGCCCGCCACCGCCGTGCGCCGCCTTGACGATCACCGGCGCGTGGCGCTCGCAGAACTCGCGCGCAGCAGCCATCACGCCGGGCTCGTCCAGTGACAGCGTCGTGCCCGGGACGGTCGGTACGCCGGTGGCGTCGGCGATCCGGCGCGCAGCGAGCTTGTCGCCGAGCCGAGCGATCACCTCGGCGCTCGGGCCGACGAACGCGATGCCGCGCTCGCGACACGCGGCGGCGAACGTCGCGTTCTCGGACAGGAAGCCGTAGCCGGGGTGGATCGCGTCGACCTCGGAGCGGTCAGCTATGTCGAGGATCTCGTCGATGCCGAGGTAGGCCTGCACCGGCAGCTTGCCGCGGCCGACCAGGTACGACTCGTCGGCCTTGTAACGGTGCGGGTGGGTGGCGTCCTGCTCGCTGAAGATCGCGACGGTGCGCAGGCCGAGTTCGGTGCATGCGCGGAACACGCGGATCGCGATCTCGCCGCGGTTCGCGCACAGGACCTTTTGGAAGCGGGGTGTTTCCATGCAGACGGGCGACGAGGCGGAGCGCCAGCACTGTAGCCGCTGCCATCATCGGTCCTCTGCCCGAGTCTTCCGGAACGCGGTCTTGTCCGCGCGGCGCGGCTCCGGTCAGCTCTGCCGGTCCATGTCCCCCCTCGCCTCCGCCGCCGCGCGGCCGCGCGCGGTACTCGTCGTCCTCTCCGCCATGCTGGCGTCCGCGCCGGGTCGCGCCCAGCAACCACCCGCGGTCAGCGGCCGCTACCCGTCGCTCGCCGTTCTCAACCAGCACTCCGAATGCGGGATCGGAGCAATCGCGCCGTGGGCCGGCCGGCTGTGGTTCGTGACCTACGCACCGCACCAGCCCGGCGGCAGCACCGACCGCCTGTGGTCGCTCGACCGCCGGCTCGCGTTGACCGAGCACCCGGAGAGCATCGGCGGCACCCCCGCCGGTCGGCTCGTGCATCCGTCGAGCGGGCAGCTGTTCATCGGCCACCACGCGATCGATGGCACCGGGACGGTGCGGACCGTGTCGCCCGAGGCGATGCCCGCGCGCGTGACCGCCATCGCGGAGCACCTGAGCGAGCCGAGGCGCTTCGTCTACGTCGTCGACATGGAGGGCCGCATCTACGAACTCGACGTCGCGACCCTCGAGCCGCGGCTGCTGTTCGAGAAGCCGGTGCCCGGCTGGCACGGCAAGGGGGCGTGGACGTCGCAGGGCGTCCTGGTGGTCTCGAACAACGGCGAGGTGCCGGCCCGCACGTTCCGCGTGTCGCCCTACCTCGCCGGTGCTGATCCGGTCGACGAGGAGGAGGCCGGTGTGCTGGCCGAGTGGGACGGGAAGACCTGGCGCATCGTCGCCCGGCGCCAGTTCACCGAGGTCACCGGGCCCGGCCTCGTGCGCGGTGCGGCCGCAGCGAATGTGCCGATCTGGTCGACCGGCTGGGACGCGCGCTCCGTGCTGCTCATGGTGCGGGACCAGGGGACGTGGACGACGTGGCGGCTGCCGAAGTCGGACTTCAGCTACGACGGTCGGCACGGCTGGCACACCGAATGGCCGCGGATCCGCGATGTCGGCGCCGATGTGCCGCTGCTGATGACGATGCACGGCGGCATGTTCGACTTTCCGTCGACGTTCTCGCCGGCGGCGCCCGGCGGTCTGCGCCCGCTCGCGACCTACCTGAAGGTCGTCGCCGACTTCTGCGAGTGGAACGGTCGCGTCGTGTTCGGCTGTGACGACGTGTCGAAGTTCGACAATCCGCTCGCCGGGCAGGCGCAATCGAACCTCTGGTTCACTTCGCGCGCCGGTCTCGCGGAGCTCGGCGCACCGCGCGGCTACGGCGGGCCGTGGCTCGGCGACGACGTTCCGGCGGGTAGCGTCTCGGAGCCGTATCTGTTCGCCGGCTACCCGCAGCGCTGCGCGCACGTCGCGCACCAGGGCTCCGCGCCGGTCGAGTTCGCCTTCGAGACCGGCGCCGGGTCGCGATGGCAGCAGGTCGCGCGGCTGGAGGTTCCGGGCGGCGGCTATCGCCATCTCGAGCTCCCGGCCGACCTGCCCGGCGACTGGATCCGTGTGCGGGTGACCGGCGACGCGCCGCGCTGCACGGTGAGGTTCCACTACGGGCCGTCGCGTGGAGCGCGACCCGACCCGGCGCTGTTCGCCGGGCTCGCGCCGGTCGACGCGCCCGGCCCGCACAGCCTCGCCTGGGTGAGGCCCCGCGGTGGCGACCTCGGCACGCTGCAGGTGCTCGCTGCACGCGTCGATGCCGGGGGCAGGATGGACGCGATACCGCGTCACTATGCGATGGGGCCCGACCTCGCATTGCAACCGAGCGACGACGACGAGGCGCGTGACTGGTTCCTCGCGCGGGCGCGCGTCGATCGGCCGGAACTGACGGTCGACGGGGCATCGGTCCTGATCCGCTACCAGGGCCGCCGCTACCGGCTGCCGAAGGGTCCACAGGGTTTCGACGGCCCCTGGCTCGGCGCCGGCTGGCCGCGTGCGGTGCGCGAGGCGGTGACGGAGCGCAGCCTGCTGCACGCGCACGGCACGTTCTACGTGCTGCCCCGTCGGAGTGCCGGTGGCTACCTGGCGCTGATGCCGGTCGCGTCCCACGACCGGCGTATCTTCGATTGGTGCTCCTGGCGGGGGCTCCTGGTGCTGACCGGGGTCGCTGCCGACGCCGAGCCCGACGCGCACGTCCGCAAGTGCGGCGACGTCGGCGTGTGGGTCGGCGACGTCGACGACCTGTGGAAGCTCGGTCCGCCGTGCGGGCGCGGGGGGCCGTGGCGCGATACGCCGGTGCGCGCCGGGGTGCCGTCGGACCCCTACCTGATGACCGGCTTCGACCACAAGACCGTGTCCATCGCGCACGACGGCGGGGAACCGGTCGCGGTGAGGATCGAGGTCGACGTCGCGCTCGACGGCGTGTGGCACGAGTATGCGACGCTCACCGTGCCGCCCGGTGAGAGCGTCGACCACGTGTTCCCGGCGGGCTACCAGGCGCACTGGGTGCGGCTCGTCGCCGACCACGATTGCACGGCGACGGCCGTGTTCGAATACCGATGACCGAGACGGACGCCGCAGCGGCCCCGCGGGGACTCGCCGGACTGTCGACGCGCAACGCCGTCGCGCTCGTCGTCGCCAACATGATCGGCGCCGGCGTGTTCACGACGAGCGGCTATGCGCTCGCCGACCACTCGCCCGCCGTCGTCGTGCTCGCGTGGATCCTCGGTGGCGTGCTGGCCACCTGTGGCGCTCTGAGCTACGGCGCGCTCGGGGCGCGCTTCCCGCACTCGGGGGGCGAGTACGAGCTGCTGCGGCGCACGCTGCATCCGACGGCCGGGGTGCTCGCCGGCTGGGTGTCGCTGCTCGCGGGATTCTCCGCACCGATCGCCTTCGCGGCCGCGGCGCTCGGGCGCTACCTCGCGCCGGTGCTCGGCTTCGCGGACGCCGTGGCGGCCGACGTGATCGGCACGGTCGGCATCCTCGCGATGGGCGCGCTCCACCTCGCCGGCGTGCGGATCGGCGCCAAGGTGCAGGACGTCGCGGTCGGCGTGAAGCTCGCGTTGATCGCTGCCTTCGTGGTCGGCGGTGGCTACGTGATCGCGACGCGGCCCGCGCCCGCGCCGGTCGAGCCCGCGCCGGAGTTCTCGGTCGCGAAGCTGGCGGTCACCTGTGTCTGGATCTCGTTCGCCTACTCCGGCTGGAACGCCGCTGTCTACGTGGCCGGCGAGGTCGAGGACGCGCGCCGGCGCGTGCCGCGCTCCCTGCTGCTCGGCACGTTGATCGTGGCCGTCTGCTACGTCGCGATGAACGCCGTGTTCGTCTGGTCGACCGGCGTCGACCGCCTCGCCGGGCAGGCCGAGGTCGGTCTCCTCGCGGCGCAGGCGCTGTTCGGCGAGCCTGCCGGCGTGGCGGTCGCGGGTCTCGTCGCATTGGCGCTCCTGACGTCGATCTCCGCGATGACGATGGCGGGTCCGCGCGTCTACGCACGCATGGCGGAGGACGGCGTGTTCCCGCGCTTCTTCGCGGCCGGCGCCGCGCATCGGCCGGCGGTCCTGCTCCAGATGGTGCTGGCGCTCGCGATGCTGTGGACGGCGACGTTCGACGCGCTGATGACGTACATCGGCTACACGCTGTCGCTGTCGGCCGCGGCGACGGTCGTCGGGCTCGTCGTCGTCCGTCTGCGCGAGGGCCCGGAGCGCGTGCCGGTGCCCGGCTGGCCGGTCGTGCCGGTCGTGTTCGTCGCCGCCGTGCTGGCGATCGCCGCGTTCTCGTATTCGCAGGCACCGGTCCCGGCGACGTGGGCGCTCGGCACGCTCGCCGCGGGCGCCCTGCTGCACGCGGTGCAGCGATCGCGGTGGCGGTGAGCTGTCGATCGCGTCAATCGCGATCGAATGGCGCCTGCGCGGTGGTCCAGTGCGGTTCGGCCATCGCGCGCTCGACGAAGCACCACACCACGACGCGCGGGGGCTCCGCACCGGCCGCGATGCGACCGGCGAGCGCGGCGAGGCCGGTCAGCGGACCGCCGCCGCCGACGACGCCGCGCCGATCGACGAGCCGGCCGGTCGCCGCCATCAGCGAGTCGCCGAAGCCCTGCCGCGCGAAGCTGTCGCCGCACAGCGCGATCCCGGCTTCGTCGAGCGCGACCGGTATCGGTGTCGATGCGCCGTCTTCCGCCGCGAGCTGGACGCCGAACAGCTCCCGCGACTCGCGGTAGAGCCGCGCGATCGCGGAATCGGGATCGAAGCCGAGCATCCCGCCGAGGTCGGTCTCGACCTCGGTCGTCACGGCGGGCAGCGCGACGACCGGGTCGGGGAGGATCGCCGCGAGCGAGCCCGCGGCATCGAGCTGCGCGGCGACCAGCTCGGCGACGCGGGTCGTGGCGGCCGCCGTCCAGTGGGTGTCGCGGCGCCCGTACAGCTCCTCGAGCGGACGCTCTGCATGCCAACGGGCCATGGCGTGCGCGAGCGGCACGACCGCGATGCCGGCGTCCCGCAGCTCGCCGACCAGCCGGTCGTAACGGTCGTCCAACGCGGCGGCCGCCCGGCGGTCGGCGGGCAGCAGTAGCTCGGGGAGGATCCTGCGCTTGTCGGGCACCGGTACCGCGAGCAGCTCGATGCCACATCGCTCGGCCCACCGCGCGACCCGGCGCATCACGGCGCTGCGCGCCGCGCGCTCGGTGGCCTCCATGCCGGGCGCCAGCGTGCCGCGCAGGAACAGCGAGCCGGCGCGCCCGGGCGCGACCTCGGCGAGCTCGTAGCTGCCGAGCAGCCAATGCAACTCGTTGTGCAGCCCGCGTGCCGTCACCGTCACCGGTGAACTCTCGCTCAGCCACGCGGCGAGATCGACCGACAGCGACCCATCGAGGAACCGGTCGCGGTCCCATTGCGGTGTGCGCGGTGTCGATCGCGTGTGGGCGCGCCAGCCGAGCGCGAACGCGAGCGGCCCGCACGCGATCAATGCGGCGAACGCCGCGACGAGCATCGCTGCGCGCCGGCCGCCGATCGCGGGGATCTCGAACGTGTTGCCGCTCACGGCCCGAAGGCTAACCCGGACGGCTCACCGGTTCCCGTCGCCAGCCGGCGACCCGCGTGACCGCGGCGGGGATCTCGTGGGTCAACGGGCTACCCGGAGAGCCGTCGGAGGCGCGCGACGAACAGTGCCTCGTGGTCGCGGTCGGGCACGATGCGCCGCGTCAGCGCGAGCTCGTCGGGCCAGCGCTTGCGACCCCAGGTCGCGAGCCCCGGCACCGCGCGTACGCCGGCCCCGAGGTCGACCGGCAGCAGCTCGACTTCCGGGGTGCCGGCGCCGAGCCAGGCCGCGACCGTCGCCTCGTTCTCCTCCGGGGCGAGCGAGCACGTGCAATACACGACCTCGCCGCCCGGCTTCACGCAGCGCAGCGCGGTGCCGAGCAGGCCCCACTGTTTGCGCGCCATGTCGCGGATCTTGCCGAGGCTCCAGTTCGCGAACGTCGCCGGGACGTCCGGGTCGATCCGCGCCTCCGACGAGCACGGCGCGTCGAGCAGCACGCGGTCGAAGCGGTCGTGGAACCTGCGGGGAACCCGGCGGCCGTCGCAGCACAGCGTCTCGACGAAGGTCGCGCCCGCGCGGTCGAGGTTCGCGCGCAGCCGGTGGAACCGCGCGGGGATCGCGTCGACCGCGACCAGCTCGCCGCGGTCCGCGAGCGCCTCCGCGAGCACCAGCGTCTTGCCGCCGGGCGCGGCCGCGAGGTCGAGCACGCGCTCGCCCCCGCGCGCTTCGAGCGCCCGCGCCGCCCGCACGCTGGACGCCCCGAGCACGTAGAGCGCGCCGTCGTCCGCTGCCGAGGCCCGCGTCAGCGTGTCACGCTGCGCGGCAGGTACCGCGGCGCAGCCCGGCAGTCCGGCGAGCGGCTCGACCGCCAGCCCGCGCGCGCGCAACGTCGCCTCGGTCTCGGCCGGTGGGCGCCGGCGTGCCTCGAACCGGAACGTCGCGCGGCGCGGGCGCGGGCCGAGCAGCGCATCGGCGTGGAGCTGCAGCGCGTCGCCGAGTGCGGCGAGGCGGGCGGTGAGGGCGTCCGGCGGCCGGTCCATCGCGTCGACCGGAGATGATCGCGCGATCGCGCCGGCCAGTCGCCATCATGTGGACGTGACCCACGATCCGGACCGCGGCGCCCGCTTCGCGACGACGCGCTGGAGCCTCGTGCGGCGGGCGGGTGGCGAGGCCGGCGACGCGCGTCGCGCGGCGCTCCGCGAGCTGTGCGCGGCCTACTGGCGCCCGCTCTACGCGTGGCTGCGCCGCGACGGGCACGCTCCCGACGCCGCGACCGATCTCGTGCAGGGTTTCGTCGCGCGCGTGCTGGAGCGCGAGGATCTCGGCGCGCCGCGCGACGCGGTGCGCTTCCGCAGCTACCTGCTCGGCGCACTGCGCAACTTCGTACGCAACGAGCGGCGGCGCGACGGCGCGGTGCGGCGTGGCGGCGGCCTCGACCGCGTCGAGGCCGCCGCCGGCGAGCAGCTCCTCGCCGCGCTCCCCGGCCGCGAGCCGACTCCCGACGAGGCGTTCGAGCGCGGCTTCGCGCTCGAGCTGCTCGGTCGTGCGCTCGGTCAGCTCGAGCGCGAGTTCGTGCTGCGCGGCCGTGCCGACCGCTTCGCGGCGCTGCGCCCGCTGCTCGACGGCCGCGGGGATGCGGACGGCGAGGGCGACTACGCGGCGCTCGCGAGCGCGCTGGGGGAATCGGCAGGCGCGCTGCGCGTCGCCGTCCACCGTGCGCGGCGGCGGCTCGGCGAGCTCGTGCGCGCCGAGGTCCTGCAGATCGTCGACGATCCGCAGGACGTCGAGGCCGAGCTGCTGTACCTCGCCGTGGCGCTCGGTGCCCCGGGCGCACCGTGACGGGGGCCGCCCGTGCGGCAGGCTCCGGATTCCCCGAGAATCCCCGTAACGCGCCGCGACTCCCGGTTCCGCAGCAGGCGATGACCGACTTCCACACGCCCCCGTCTCCGCCGTCCCTCGAGGGTCTCGACCCGGGTCGGCTGCTCGCCGGTGCGGTGCAGGCGCCCGCGCTCGGCGCGATCGCACCGCTGTTCCCCGCCTACGAGCTGCTCGGTCGCCTCGGTGAGGGCGGCAGCGGCGCCGTCTACCACGCCCGCCACCGCAAGCTCGGCCGGGAGGTCGCGATCAAGGTGCTGCACCCCGAGCTGGCGGCCGGCGGCGACTTCGCCGAGCGCCTCCGCCGCGAGGCGCGCGCGATCGCGCGGCTCCACCACCCGTTCGTGATCGGCGTGCACGACTTCGGCGACGTCGACGGCATCCACTACCTGGTCCTCGAGTACTGCGCCGGCGGCACGCTGCGCGGCCTGCTCGGTGTGCCGGCGGCCCGCGAGCGCGCACTGCGCGCGCTCGGCCACGTCGCCGAGGTGCTCGAGTACGCCCACGCGCAGGGCGTCGCCCACCGCGACCTCAAGCCCGAGAACGTGCTGCTCGACGCGCACGGCTACCCGCGCGTCGCCGACTACGGCCTCGTCAGCCTGCACGAGCCCGGCACGCCGCAGGTCACTCGCACCGGCGACGTGCTCGGCACGCCCCACTACATGGCTCCCGAGCAGCTCGCGGGCGGGGCGGTCGACGCGCGCGCCGACGTGTTCGCGCTGGGCGTCATGATCCACGAGGCGCTGACCGGCCGGCTGCCGGTCGGCCGCTTCGAGTCGCCGGTCGCGGAGGCGCTGAAGGTCTGTCGGCCGGCGCTGGCCGACGCCGTGATGCGCGCTCTGCACGTCGATCCGGACCAGCGGGCCGGCGCGGCCGAGCTGCGCGCTGCGCTCGAGCGAGTTCCGCAGGCGGCTGCGACGGGCGAGGAAGGGCCGGCGGCGAACCGGTCCGCCGCCGCCGCCGACCCCGGCTCCGACACTGCGGAACCCGATCCCGCGGGCGAGGCGCGAGCCGACCGCCGTATGCGCTGGTACGTCGGCTTCGCCGCCCTGGTCCTGCTCGCCATGTTCCTGCCGTGGGGCTCGCTCGGCGGCTCGACGGCGGTCGGCCGGGTCTCGGCCGACTGGTACGGCTACGACTGCTCGCTCGACCTGCTCGGCCTCGTGCAGCTGCCGTACTGGCTGCTGGTGCTCGCGGCGTCGCTCAGCGCGTCGCTGGTCGCGCACGCCCGGTTCGATCGGTCTGCGCGGAGCCCGCGCTGGCTCGAGTGGACGGTCGCCCTCGGTGGCAGCGTCGCGGTGCTGAGTGCGCTGGTGGCGTTCCTGTCCGACGACGCCGATCTGCGTCTCGCGCTGGGAGTCTTCGGCGGCATCGAGCTCGCGCCGGGAATCGGCATCTTCGTCGCGCTGGTCGGCTTCGGCGGGCTGCTCGCGCTGTGTATCCGCGACGTCGCCCGTGTGCGCCTCGATCGGCTCCGGGAGCGTCGCGCCGCGAAGCGCGCGCAGCTCATGCGTCATCGCAAGGCGACGCTCGGCCGCGAGGTGCGCGTCAGGAAGCGGCGCAAGCACGCCCAGAAGGAGCGCGGGCGGTCGGCGCGCGACACGTCGTCGCAGCAGCCGTCGCCCGGCGACGAGCGGTCGCGCAGCGATACCCCGCACGACTGACCCCGTCGCTCGAGCCGCGGCTCAGCGCCAGGGGCCCTCGGGCAGCGTCGCCGTGCCCGGCGCCGCATTGCCGATCGTGCCGCTCGACGACAGCGTGGTGCCCGGGTTCGCGGTCGCGAAGCCCGGGAACTCCTCCACCTGGAACGTCCCGCCGGCCTGCACGAGGTCGAACCCGCCGGCCGTGTGGCCGGTGATCCGACCGGTCAGCGTGCCGCCCGAGCCGCCGCCGAGCGTCGCCTGGAGCGCGCCCGCCGTGGACTCGCCGAAGCCGTTGTCGGTCGCGACGAGACTCGCGTCCACGCTGGCGCCGAGCGTCGCCGTCACGGCGACGGTCGGCCACGTGCCGCTCTCGAAGCCGGTGACGGACTCGTTGGCGATGCGCACGAGGCATTGCGTCCCGAGCGTCAATCCGATGGCGGGCGCCGCCGGTACGGCTCCGACGGCGAAGCCGTAGCTGTTGCCGGCGAGCTGCAATTGCAGCGGATCACCGATCGGTGCCGTGCCGCCGAGGCTCGCCGTCACCGCGCGGCCGGTCAGCCCGGTCGCGACCGTGCCGGTGAGGGACACGTGCACGCCGTAGGTCGAGCTGGCCGTGAGGTCGAGCACCTGGCCGGCGCCGCTGACCGTGTTGTCGGCGAGCGACGCGAGCAGGTCACCGTACGCGTAGCTCTCCGGAGCGCTCCGCTGCAGGCGGATCGCGGTCTGGAACTCCCCGGTGAACGTCGCGCCCTGCACGCCGAGCGATACCGTGCCGGTCCCGGCCGACTCGACCGCGATCGCCGGTGGCACCGAGGTGCCGCTGGTGCGGCATTCGGTGCCGAGCACGTCCACCTGCAGGACCGCGGTGCCGGGCAGCACACGCAGGCCGGTCGTCGCCAGCTCGATCAGCGTGTTCGGGCCGTCCGGCGAGCCGCTCGGCGTCGTGCCGCCGAACACGAAGGACGTCGACTCCGTGCCGCCGCGGACGGTGACCACCGCGCCCGAGCCGGCCACCCCGGTCGAGTCGAACAGCGAGCCGCTGACGGTGACGAGCGCCCCCGGCGTCGCACCGAACTGCACGTCGAGCGCGCCCTTGTCGGCCGTCGCGCGGTCCCACCCCGTGAACGTGCAGGCCGCGAGCGTCGCGCTGGTGTAGTCGCCGGTCAGTACGACGGCATCGTCGTCGCACGCCGTGAAGGTCATGCCCTTGATCGACAACGAACCGCCGAACCCCTCGGCGAGGAGCGCGTGGCCGGCGACGTCGGAGATCGTGCCGCCGTCGAGCTGCGGGCCGTTTGCCGTGACCTCCAGCACGCCCGTCGACGAGCTGCTGCCGAAGTAGATCGCGCAGCTCGCGGGCGTCGGGCTCGCCGACTGCAGGACGTGCTCGACGTCGAGGCTCGCGAAGCGCACCGTGTGCGCGATCTCCACGAGGCCCACGGCGAGGTCGTCGACGTCATTGGCATTGTCGATGTCGACGTCGCGGAACGTCACGTCGGCGCCGGTCTGCAGGATCGAGATGCCGATCTCGTTGCGACCGGAGATCGTCACGTCCTGGAACGAGATCGGGCCGTCGTTGCTCTGGACGTAGATCGACACGTAGCCCGCGCCGACGATCGACACGGGCCCGGCGAAGGTGACGACCACGTCGGAGCCCGGTACGTCGACCGGGCCATGGCCGATCGCGATACCGGTGCTGCCCGGTGTCGTGATGACGGTCTCGCCGAGCACCGTGAAGGTGCCGCGGCAATCGGTCAGGGCGATGCCCTCGTTGGCCGCGTTCGCGCTCGTCACGCTGGTCAGCTCGACGTCGAGGGTCGCGCCGGTGAACGCCACCGCGGTCCCGGCACCTTCGATCGCGACGTCGCGCACCTTGACCGGCTCGGCGAGCGGCGCGTCGCCGACTCCGGACGTCAGTCCCGGACCGTGGGTGTCGCCGATGACGAAGCCCTGTAGCGTGTTGCCGGACATCAGCACCACGCCGACCCCGGTCGCGCTCTCGATGCGCGGCGCGCTGCCGGCCGCGGTGAGCTGCTGGCCGCGGACCGTCAGGGTACTGCCGGATCCGACGACGGTCTGGTCCTGCTGCAGGATCAGCGGACCTTCGTAGTGGCCGGTGCCGAAGCACACGTAGATCGTGCTGCCGACGTCGGGCCCGGTCGCATTGGCGAGCTCGTCGAAATTGCGGAACGGCGCGCCTGCGCTGCCATCGCCGGCCGCGGTGCGCGCGCCATCGACGTACCACACGAGCTCCGACACGACGATCGTGACGGTGCCGGTACGCGAGTCGAGGCCGTCGGTCGCCTCGTAGGTGAACGTGTCCTGGCCCGTGAAGCCGGTCGGCGGCAGATAGCGGAACGTGCCGTCCTGGTTGACGGAGACCACGCCACCCTGCGCCGACGCCGCGTCGAACCGCGATACGCGCAGCGTTCCGTCGGGGTCGCTGTCGTTGTCGAGTAGCGAGCCGACGTGCTGCACCGAGACGGCGCTGCCGGTCGACACGCCGACTGCCAGATACGTGTTGCCGACGCCGTTCACGAACAGGTCGTCGACCACGTTCGGCGGGTCGTCGGCCGGCACGACGGTGATGGCGACCGCGCCGGTCGCGACGATCTGGCCTCCGATCAGGATCGCGTAGCTGAACGCGTCCGCCGTCGTCTCGGAGCCGTCGTGCGTGTAGCGGAAGGTGCCGTCGGCCGCGAGCTCGATGGTGCCGTGCTCCGGCGCGACCGCGGGAGTCGTGGCGACGGTCGCGACGTCCGCCACACCGATGTCGTTCGCCAGCAGGCTGGCGGCACCGTTCGCGGTGGTCGTGACGTTGCCGCCCTCGCCGACCTCGATCGAGTCGTTGCCGACCTTGATGCCGGCCGAGCTTCCGCATCCGAACAATCCGAGCGTCGCCAGCGACGCGACGGCTAGACCGGCGCGGCGCTGCGCCCTGTGCGATCTGTGCATGCTCACTCCGAGTCCTGTTGCCCTGCCTCCCTCCATCGGCAGGTGTGGCGCGGACTCTCCACTGCGAGCGGCGAGTTTTCGGCCGCCCGGCGGTCGCGGTGCCGGCCGCTCAGCGCCCGACGACGACTTCCAGACCGGGGGTTCCGGCCACCGCGCCGAACAGCGGTCCGCCGCCGGCGGCTGCGAATGCCTGGAAGCTCATCAGGGTGCCGACGAGTGTCGGATCGCCAGGCACCGGAATCCCGAACGTCGCGGTGCCCCCCGACGCCGCGGTCGCAGCGCCGACCGCGATCGGCGATGCGACGTGCCGGACGCAGTCCTGGGCGAGCGTCGCGAAGGCGGGCCGCGCCGCGACCAGCAGCGCGACGGGCGCGCCGGCCTGCGTGTGCACGTCGATGGCGAAGGCTGCCCCGAGCGTCGGCCGGCCGCGCGTATCGATCGCGGCACCGCAGCCGCGGCCGAACGGCGCCGCGACGTGCGCGCCGGTCGCGCCGAGTGGCACGGCGTGGAGCTCGCGGCCGGTCACCGTGTCGTCGGCGGTGAACAGCAGCAGGTCGCCGAGCCGCGCGAAGCCCGCCGGCAGCGAGTCGTGTGGGCCCAGCGCCGAATCGGCGACGATGCGCGTGCCGGCAGCGGTGCCGTCGCTGATCCACAGCTCGATGACCGTCCCGGGTGTCGTCATCGGGAACACGAGCTGCCCCGCGACTTCGCCTGTGATACCGACACAGGACCGGCGACGCGGACGGGAGCACGAGGATTCGCATTGCCCGTGTGCTCGGGTCGGGCTTGATCCCATAGCGCGGGATGGGTCGTATCGGTGCGGAAGTACAGCCGATTGCCGGCCACCGGGAGCGACGTACGCGAGATCCGCTGGCCGAGCGTCGGGTCTCCGGGTCGCGTGCCGGCGACGGTGCCGTCCGTACGCCGCGGCCCGCCTCGCGGGCTCGGCGTGTCGGCGGCGAACCAGGCCTCGCCGTGCCATGGCGCCAGGAGTGACGGATCGGGGTTCGCCGGGCCGGGCGCGACGTCCGCGAGGAGCTGCAAGGTCGTGCCCGCCGGGTCGGATGCGAACGGCTCCATCCCGTATGCGGCGAGGCTCGAAGTCGCGACGCAACGTCGGTCCGGCAGCGCGACGCCGTCGAGCTGGTTGCTCGACTGCGGTCCGGGGGTCAGGTCGGCGAACGGCCGCGTGTCGGCTGCCGTGCCGTCGGTCACCCAGATCGCTCGAACGGTCTCGTGCGATTCGGCCGCCAGCTACGCGAGGCCGGGACGCGCGCCGAGCAGGGACGGAAGCGAGTCGCACGGCTGCGCGATCGGCCCGGCGTGGATGTCACCGACGAGCATGCCGATCACCGGCGCCTGGGCCGGTGCTGCGCGAGCGACGAGCAGGGCTGCCAGGTTGCGGAGGGCGGCGAGAGATCGCATCTGACGGCGGAACGTCCAGTGGTGGCGGATTGTCGGCGGACCGCGATCGGCGAGGTCGCAGGCATCGTAGGGCGAGCCCCTCGGGACGGTGCCCCCCACCCCCGGCGGATCGATCCCGGGCGGCGACCTCCCGCAACGACTCGAGGAGCGCCGTGCCGAACTCCGCCAGCTGCTCAGGTCGCTCGGCGGCGAGGTCGTTGTCCTCGCCCCGGTCGGTCGCCAGGTCGCACGGCTCGTAGCGACCGGCCCCACCGGTCCGGCCATGGGCCGTGAACCGACCGTCGATCCACGCGACCCGCCGCCAGTCGTCTGCCCTCAGAGCCAGTTCGGGCGCGGCCGGGCCCGGGTCGCGAGTTGCGTTCCGAACACGTAGGCGAGCACGACGAAGACCCCGATGAAGGCCAGGCTGAGCGGGGATTCGAGCGGGATCGGCTCGATCAGCGGGTAGCCGTAGGGAGCCTGCTGACGGGCCAGCACCTGCCCGATCCGGTAGCTTGTCGGGAGGGCGATGGCCTGGGCGGCGAAGATCGGCAGCAGAGCCTTGATGATCGGGACACCGAGCGACGGGCGGCGCCATCTCCCCAGACGGCGGAAGAGTGGCCTCACGCCGCGACGGATCGGATTCCAGACGAACCAGAAGTAGTGTCTCCACCAGCTTCCGGGGGAGAGCCTGCATTCCGTGAGCTTCGGTGTCCAATCTGCATCGAAGGTCGCGATCGTGGCGGTTCCGATGGTCTCGGGAAGCAGTCCGGAGACGTCGGGTGCAAGACGCCTTCGGAAGCTCTCGTAGCTGGATTGATGAAGGGGGCTGCGGTGGTCCACGGCGAAGCCGAAGACGAGGGCGACTTTAAGCGGTTGATCGAGGCGCTTCAGGATACGCAGCTCGTCTTCGATCCCGCGCGCTCCGCCGACGTGCAGGACCACCGCGGCGGCGGACTCAGCGAGGTCACGAACTTGCGCTTGCCAGTCGTCGGACGTCAGCCACAATCGCGCGGCGCCCAGCGTCGGCAACTCACCGGGAGTGCCGACCGCGATCGTCGGCCAGTATCGACCGAGCTCCAACAGGAGCCACTCCTGAGCCGACAGGAGCGCTGCCGACATGTCGTGCTGCAGCCGGTCGACGTTCGCCTCCATGGCACGATCCTGTCGGAACGGACGCAGGAAGAGCACGTAACGCTTCCCGCGGGCCAGGAGGCGGCGTCCGTCGCGGTAGAGAAAGCGACGGCCGCGACGCACCCAGCCAAGGCCGACGAGAAGCGCCCCTGGCACGATCACCAGGCTGGCTCCGACGAACGTGAATCTCAGCACCGAGCTGACCAGCTCCGTAAGCCCGACGAGCACCTGCACCGTGGAGAGCAGTAGCACCCCCGCGATGATCCACGCGACTCCCCGCGCGTGTCGCGCCTGCTGGAACCCGATCCGCGCCATCTTGTCGGTCACCAGATGCTCCTCCCGAGGGTGCTCGGCGTCCTTGCATCGAGGAGCCCGCGGTCGGGTAGCCGTCCTGCGTGCACCGCGAGCCTGGCCCTGTGCGGGGCTCACGTCCTCGCCGCCGTCGCATCGGGCAGGCGACACGACCCGGCGGTCGACGGACTCCGCCACCATCGCCAGGAGGGTATCCCACCGGGACGCAGCCTGACTCCGCAGGAACCAGGTCCCGCGGGAATCGTCCCGGGTGACTCGTGAGCGGTTCGACTCGCGACCGCCCCCCCTCGGCCCGCGAGCGGTGCGATCGACGCGCTCCTGATCGGTCCCGCCGCCCGCCGGCGACATCGTGGCGGTCGTCTGGTAGAGACGGGGGCCATGCTGCCGCCGAAGCTCTCGCGCCATCCGCTCCTCGCCAGCGTGGTCCTCGGCCTCGCCGGATGCTCGGGAGCTCCGGAGCCGGGTGGGTCGCCCGCTCCCGAGGCGGCGCCGAGCGTCGCGAAGCCGGCGGCCGCGAGGCCCTTGTTCGTGGCGACCTGGCCGTTCGGGAAGCTCGCTGTCGAGTCCGCGCGCCACCGCCTGCTCGCCGGCGGTGATCGGCTCGACGCGGTCGAGGCGGGTATCCGCGAGATCGAGCGGCGCAGCTCGGACGGGTCGGTCGGCCTCGGCGCGCGGCCCAATGCGGCGGGCTACGTGCAGCTCGATGCATGCATCATGGACGGCGTCGGTCACCGCGCCGGTGCGGTGGCGGCGGTCGAGGGCATCGTTCACCCGATCACGCTGGCGCGGCGCGTGATGGAAAGCTCGCGGCACGTGATGCTGGTCGGCGAGGGCGCGCGCTGGTTCGCGCTCGAGCAGGGGCTCGAGTCCGTCGACGTGACGGAACTCGCCGCGAAGAAGCAGGCGTGGGTCGAGCGCGAGCGCGAGCCGGACCCCGACCGCCGCGGCCACGACACCATCGCGTTGCTCGTGCTCGACGCGGACGGCGATGTCGCGGGTGGCTGCTCGACGAGCGGCGCGGGTGGCAAGCTGCCGGGCCGTGTCGGCGACTCGCCGATCCTCGGCGCCGGGCTGTACGTCGACAACGAGGTCGGCGCCGCCGGCGCGACGGGACTCGGCGAGAACATCATGCGCTACTGCGCGACGTTCTGGATCGTCGAGCTGATGCGGCAGGGACTCCACCCGCAGGCCGCGTGCGAGGAGGTGATCCACCGCATGGCGCGACTCGATCCGCGCGGCTACCGCCTCGACGCCTGCTTCATCGCGCTCGACAAGGCGGGCCGCTTCGGGGCCGCGGCGTCCAACCAGCGCTTCCCGTTCGCGGTCGCGACCACCGCGTCCAGCGACCTGCTGCACGTCGAGCCGGTCGCGCCGCGGTGAGCCAGCGTCGGGCCGCCGGCCCCGTCGGGCTGGCGCGAGCCGCTCGCGGCGCGCTAGCATGCCGGGAGCCGAGGCGGCCGCGCCGCCTCGCGGAACTCGCTGGATGACGACGCCCACTGCAATCGCTGCGTGCGGCGCCGCCGCGCTGCGCTGACGGGTCGGTCCCCAGTCGGGACCGGAGCCGTCCGTGCGCGCGGAGGCACCCTGACGGAGACCGCCGATCGAGGCCGATCGCGCGGTCCGCTACCCCGTACGCACATGCAGGAACGAAGCGAGAGCTCCATTGGAACCGGACCGCAAGAGTCGAATGCGCGACCGCTACGCGAAGATGAGCGAGCGGCGCGCGCTCCGCGAGGAGAACGAGCGTGCCTTCGCCGACGAGCGCAAGGAGCGCAAGGCGCGCAAGCAGAAGCAGCGCTACCGCCCCCGGGTGAAGCCTGGCGGCGATCCCACCGACACGGATGCTGGACCCGACGGCCCTGTGCAGGCCCGGCCCCCGAGCGGCCCGCCGCCGGCGCGCGCTGGTCGCGAGCTGCGCGTCGCGACGGTGCTCGGCGTCGATCGGACGCACGTCGAGGTGCTCACCGACGGAGTCGTCGTCCACGCGAGACGCCATCCGCGCCTCACCTCGGTCGTCGCCGGCGACGAGGTCCAGGTCTCGACCGATCAGCACGGTGCGCTGCGCGCCGAGTCGCTCGTCGCGCGCCGCACGCTGCTCGTCCGCGAGGACCCGGCGCGACCGGGACGGCCGAAGCCGATCGCCGCGAACCTCGATCTCGGCATCGTGACGATCCCCGCCGACCGGCCGCGATTCGGCCTGGTCGCGCGCATCCGCACGGCGCTCCACAATGGCGGGATCGGTGCGCTGCTGGTGCTGACCAAGGCCGACCTGATCGGCGCTGCCGAGCACGCTGACGTGCTGGCCACCTTCGAGTCGACCGGCCTGTCCACCCTGCGGGTGTCGATCCACACGGGCGAGGGCCTCGCCGCGCTCGCGGAGACGGTCCGCGGGCGCACGTGCGCGTTCCTCGGCCACAGCGGCGCCGGCAAGTCGTCGCTGTGCAACGCGCTCGACCCCGGCGGCCTGCGTCGGGTCGGTGCGGTCCGCGACCGTGACGCCCGGGGGCGCCACACGACGTCGCGGGCGACGCTCAGCCTGCTGCCCGACGGCACGCGGATCCTCGACACGCCGGGGATCCGAGCGTTCGGCGTCGTCGACGACGGGACTCCGCCCTGAGTCGCGGCGCCAGCCGGGTGCCGTCGCCGGACGGTGCGCGGGCCATTCCCGTTGGCGGTGGGCGACCGCTCGTGCGAACGTCTCGACGCGGAGGTCTCTGGATGCGCCTGCTCCCCGTCCGGCTGTCACCCGTCTCGCTGCTCGTCGTCGTCGCGCTCGTCGGTCGCACGTCCGGCCAGGTTCCGGAGCGGCCACCGAACGTCGTGCTTATCCTCGCCGACGACCTCGGTGCCGAGTGCCTGTCCTGCTACGGGTCGACGTCGTATGCGACGCCGCACCTCGACCGACTCGCTGCAGCGGGCATCCGCTTCACCCGCGCGCACGCGCAGCCGCTGTGCACGCCGACGCGCGTCGAGCTGCTGACCGGCCTCTGCAACGTGCGCAACTACGAGGCCTTCAGCGTGCTGCCGCGCGGCTCGCACACGTTCGCGCACGGCCTCGGTGCGGTCGGCTACTGCACCGGAGTATTCGGCAAATGGCAGCTCCTCGGCGCCGAGCATTACCCCGAGAACGTCCGTGGGCACGGCTGCCGGCCCGACGAGGCGGGCTTCCGGACCTGGCGGCTGTGGCAGCTCGACCGGCTCGGCAGCCGCTATTGGGGGCCGACGATCACGAGCGGCGAGGCGGCGGGCGAGTCGCTCGTCGAAGTCCTGGGTGAAGAGGTGTACGGCCCCGACGAGTTCACGACGGCCCTGCTGGACTTCGTCGCCGAGGGACCATCCCAGCCGTTCCTCGCCTTCTATCCGATGGCCTTGGTACACGATCCATTCGAGCCACCGCCGGGCTCTGCGGACCGTGACGCGCCGCGCGGTCCGCGGCACTTCGCCGCCATGGTCGCCTATATGGATCGGCTGGTGGGGAGGATCGTCGATCGCATCGACGAGCTCGGCTTGGGGGAGCGCACGGTCATCGTCTTCGTCGGCGACAATGGGACCCACCCGAGCATCCGGTCGCAGGTCGGCGACCGGACCGTCCGCGGCGGCAAGCAAGGCACCAGCCACTACGCCACCCACGTTCCGCTCGTCGTCCGTTGGTCGGGGACCGTCGAGCCGGGCCAGGTTCGCGACGAGCTGGTCCACGTCCGCGACCTGTGTGCCACGCTCCTCGACGTCGCCGGGGCGGAGGTGCCGGACGACGTGCGGGCCGACTCCTGGTCGCTCGCACCACTGCTCCGACACGGACCCGCGGAGTTCCGGCCACGCGAGACGATCCCGTTCTGGTATCACCCGCGGCCGATCGCGCGGCCGCGCAGCCAGCCGGTGACGTTCGCGATCGACGGTCGCTTCAAGCTGTACGGCGACGGCCGCATCTACGACGACGTCGCGGACCCCGAGGAGCGACACCCGCTCGATGCCGAGGTGCCCGAGGCCGTGATCGCCCGGTTGCGTGCGGCGCTCGCGTCGCTGCCGGCGCGGCGCTGACCGGCGCGGGTGTCGCGCTCCCAGCCAGCGGGCGACGCCGAGCCGCCGGCCGTAGTCGCCACATCCGGAAGGGGTCAGAGCCGGCGCAGCTCGATCTGGTGCGCGCCGTAGCGGCCGGCGTCGTCGTCGAGGGACGTGCGCAATGCAGCGGGTCCCGCCGGCAGGTCGAGCTCGAAGCGGAGCTCGTCGGTGGCGCCCGGCACGGCGATCGTACGTTCGACGTCGCCGCAGCGGAACGTGAGCTCCGCGCCACGCCGTCGCGCCGGCAGGCGCACGGTGATCGCGTACCGACCAGCGCGGCGGACGTCGACGAGCCAGGTGCCGCGCATGCCCCAGCCGCGCAGGTCGTCGTCGCGGCGCCAGTCCTGGTGGGTCAACGTCGTGACCGGCTCGGCATCCGTACCGATGAATATGCGCGGCGGCGCGAACGGGTCGGGACGCGTCGCGGTGATGCTGTCCCACCAGCGCAGGTAGTCGGTGCGCAGAGCTGCGACGACGTCCGGATTGTCGCGCGCGACGTCGCGCAGCTCGAGCGGGTCGGCGGCCATGTCGTAGAGCTCGAAGCGCTCGTCGACGTGGTCGACCTCGCGGCCGAAGCCGGTCGCGTTGACGAGCTTCCAGCGCTGACTGCGGATCGCGACGTTGTGGAACGGCACGGGCGTGTCGCCGCGGTTGGCCTGCAGGACGAGCGTGCGGTCGGGCCAGGGGTCGTCGCGGCGCTCGAGCAGGGGCAGCAGGCTGCGGCCGTCGAGCGTGAGCCCGGCCGGGGGTGGCGCGCCACACGCGTCGAGGATCGTGGGGAGGATGTCGATGTGCGCCGCGATCCGGTCGGACGCGACGCCCGGCGCGAGCCGGCCCGGCCAATGCGCGAGCAGGGGTGAATGGATGCCGCCCTCGTAGGGTTCGGACTTCGCGCCGCGGTGGCCGGCGACGTAGCGGCGACCCTCCGGGCCGTTGTCGACGAGGAACAGCAGGAGCGTGTCGTCCAGGCAGTCCATCGCGCGCAGGCCGGCGAGGAGGCGGCCGATGTTGTCGTCGACGTTCTCGATCATCGCATAGATCCTGGCGAGGCGATCCTCGTCGACCTTCGCGGGCAGCGGATGGCCGGGCTCGACCACCGGAAAGCGCTCGGGGCCGAGCCCGTCGGCGAGGTAGCGGCGGCGCAGCTCGTCCGGCACGTCGCCGAACGGGCCGTGCGGCGCGTTCGTCGCGATGTAGCAGAAGAACGATCGGCCGGCGGCGTGCTCCGCTCGCATCCACGCGAGCGCCTCGCGGAAGTACACGTCCGTGCAGTAGCCGTGCGCCTGCTCGGCAACGCCGTTGCGGAAGAGGATCGGATCGGTGTAGTGCGCCTCGCCGCCCGGTGGATCGCTCGGTTGGCCGATGCCACCGCCGCGGTGGACGAGTGCCACCTCGAACCCCTGGTCGATCGCACGCATCGGATGGCAATCACCGAGATGCCACTTGCCGAAGATCGCCGTCGCGTAGCCCGCGTCTCGCAGGATCTCGGCGACGGTCACCTCGTCGGGTTCCATCATCGCGCGGCCGATGTAGGTGTCGAATGCTCGCGTCCGCTGTGCCCACCGCCCGGTCATCAATGCGGATCGCGTCGGCGTGCACACCGGCGACACGTAGAAGCTGGCGAGCCGTGCGCTGTCTGCCGCGAGCGCGTCGAGATTCGGCGTCCGGATCACGGGGTTGCCGGCGAAACCGAAATCGCCGAAGCCCTGATCGTCGGTCATCACGAGCACGACGTTCGGACGTGGCGGGGCGTTTTGGGCGGACGCCGCGCATGGTGCGAGGAGCGCGAGGAGCGATGCGAGGCTGGTTCGCATGGTCGGGAGATTAGTCGGATGCGTCAGTTGCCCGATGTGCTCGGGTGGGGAACCTGAAGCGGCAGTGAAGAGGGTGCGCGGTACGGATCGCCCCCACCGGCGATAGAGTGCGATGCCACTCCATGGTCACGACACGGCTCCCGGCTCTGCGGTGGGTCGTCGCGGCCGCGCTCGGCGGCGGCGCGGTCGACGCGGAGCGATTCGATCGCGAGCACGTCGGCGCGGCTCCTCGCGGACCCGCATTTCCAGATCCTGTTCCCGGTCGGACCGAAGCAGCTCGAGCTCACGCTGCTCGCACCGCTGGAGTCGCTGTACCGGCGGCGGTGGTGGCGAGCTGTCGCTCGACTCGCTGGTAGCGTGTCACCATGTGCGGCATCGCGGGGCGCAACGGCATCATCCTGGTGAGCCACTATCGCCACCTCGAGCGCGAGGAGGGTGGTCCGTTCGGCCGGGAGTTCGTGCTGCGCGGCGCCGAAGAGCGGTCGTCGCCGATCCTGATGACCGCGTCGTGCGCGGCGTTCGCGCTGTTGCCCCTCGTGCTCGCCGGCGAGGCGCCCGGCCACGAGATCGAGTATCCGATGGCGCTCGTGATCCTCGGTGGGCTGGCGACGTCGACGCGGCTGAACCTGTTCTTCCTGCCGTCGCTCTACCTGGCGTTCGCCGGTCGACGGCGGGCCTCCGAACGCGAGGGGTCGTGAGCAGATGTAAAAATCGTACGCGGTACGGATCGGAAGGTACCGATCGGAAGTCAGTAGCGATCGGGAGTGAGGGCGGCGAGCTCGGTGGGGGTGAGGGGGCGAGTGGTGGCGGCGGGAAGGTCGGCGAGGCGGACGGGGCCGATCGCGGTGCGGTGGAGGGTGCGGACGGCGAGGCCACGGGTGCCGCACATGCGACGGATCTGGCGGTTGCGACCCTCGGTGAGGGTCATCGTCATGCGGCGCGGATCGCGCTGCGAGATCGTGGCGAGGACCGGCCGCAGCGGGGTCGGCTCGCCGGGCAGCTGCATGCCGGCGGCGAACGCGGCGAGGTCCGCGGCGGTCAGGGGGCGGTCGACCTCGACCTCGTAGATCTTCGGGCACCGCGATTCCGGCCGTGCGATCGCCGCGGCGGCGCGGTGGTCGTTGGTCAACAGCAGCAGGCCCGAGGACTCGAGGTCGAGACGGCCGACCGGCGCGACGCGCGACGGCAGATCCGGCGGCAGCAGGTCGCGCACGGTCTTGCGGCCGAGCTCGTCGGCCATCGTCGTGACGTAGCCGACCGGCTTGTGCAGCGCGAGCCAGACGGTCGCGGCGCGACGCACGGCGACGCCGTCGACCTCGATGCGCTGGCGGTCGGGATCCAGCCAGTGGGCGGGGTCGGTGACGACGCGGCCACCGACCCGGACGCGGCCGGCGGCGATCATCCGCAGCGCCTCGCTGCGCGAGGCGAAGCCGAGCTTCGACAATGCACGTGCGAGGCTGACCTGCCCGGGTCTCTGCAGCGAACGCCAGTGGCGCCGCCCGGTCATACAGGGGCAGGCTCCCACGGTGGGGCGACGAGGCGTCGCTTGCCGTCGTGGCTCAGCGAGACGTCGCCGTCAGGTGCGAGCTGTCGATCCCAGAGCTGGCAGGTGACCTGCTTGTGCTTCTGGTCGAGGCCCTCGCAGTAGTTCGTGTAGATGCAGCGGCGCACCTCCTCGCCGCGACCGAGCTCGACCTTGCGCCACCAGTCGGGGTCGGCGAGCGATTGGCGGGCGGCGCCGACGAGGTCGCACATCCCCTCGCGCAATGCCGCCTCGGCGAGCTCGAAGGTGCCGATGCCGCCGGCGCCGACCACCGGCACCGTCATGCCGTCGGCGCGGATGGCGCCGCGGATCGCCGCGGCCAGGTGCAGGTTGCGGCCGAACGGACCACGCTCGTCGCTGCGCACCGTCGGCATGCACTCGTGGCCGCTCGGGCCGGTGTAGGGGTACGCCGCCTCGCCGATCTTCGGCTGCTTCGCGTCGTCGAACTTGCCGCCCTTGCTGACCGAGACGAACTCGCACCCGGCGCGCGCCAGCTCGCGCGCGTAGTAGACAGCGTCGTCGATCGTCGAGCCGCCCTCGATCGCCTCGCTGCCGAGGAGCCGGGCGCCGACGCAGAATCCACGCACCGGCCCCGGCGCTTCGCGCATCGACGCCAGCGCTTCACGCACCGCGCACAGCACTTCGATCGGCAGCCTCACGCGAGCCGCCGGCGAGCCGCCGTAGCCGTCGGTGCGCTCGTTGGTCCGCGACAGGAACGACGCCATCGTGTAGGCGTGCGCGTAGTGCAGCTCGACACCGTCGAAGCCCGCGGCCCGCGCCCGCAATGCCGCGCTCGCGAACAGGCCGGGCAGCGTCCGCGGCAGGTCGGCGACGTGCGGCAGGTGGACATCGTCGACCTGCTCGCGTTGGCCGAACGCGAGGTCGCGCCACTCGCGCGCGGTCAGGACCTCGCGCAGCGCGCCGTCGTCGAGCCCGCTGAGCACCGTACGGATCGCCGCCTCGTCCGCACGCGAAGAACACAGCCCACGCGCGGCACAGGCCGCGCGGTGGTGGTCGCCGATGCGCAGGTAGCGGCCGAGGAACGCCTCCCTGGTGGGGCGGCGGCGGATCGACAGGAAGTCGATCAGCTGGATGAGCAATCGCGTCCGCCCACCGCTCGCCTCGCGGACGGCGTCGACGATCCGCCGCAGCCCGGGCACGAAGCGATCGTCGCCGATGCGCAGCAGCGGTCCGCTCGGGACGTCGCGGATGCCGGTCGCCTCGACGACGAGCACCGCGGGCCAGCCCTCCGCGAAGCGCCGGTACCACGCGACGACCGCGTCGGTCGCGAAGCCGTCCTCGGTCGCCCGCCACGGCACCATCGCCGGGACCCAGCTGCGCGCGCGCAGCTCGACCGCGCCGATCCGCGCCGGCGTGAACAGCTGCGCCCGGCGCGCCTCGGCCGTCGTGGGCCAGCGCGTCGCGGGGATCTCGTGGCGCACCCGGCCAGCGTCGCTCATCGGCGCTGCACGATACCCGCCGCACGGTCGAACGACCGAGGGTGGCCTCGGAGCCCGCGACCTCGCATCCTCTGCGTCCATGCGCCGCCCCCGCGTCCAGGTTGCCGCGCTCGCCGCCGCGCTGGCCGGCTGCTCGAGCGACCCCGAGCCGTTCCCCGGCCGCCCCGTCGGTCCGCCGCGGGTCGTGCGCCTCGTCGACGACGGCTGGGTCGAGCTCGACGGCGAGCGCATGACCATCGAGCGCCTGATCTACACGCTGCGCCTCGCGGTCCGCGCCGCGGCCGATCACCCCGAACGGCGACCCTGGCTCGAGCTGCGCACCCCGCGCAGCGACCCGCCGTGGGCACCGGCGATGGTGCAGCGGATCCGCAGCGAGGCCTACGCGGCCGGTATCGGTCACCTGGAACTCGGCCTGGAGGACGCGTGAGCGCGCCGCGGCCGCACGCCGGTGGGCGCGCGCAGCGCCCCGACCTGCTGATCTTCGACGTCGACGGCACGCTGCACGACACCTTCGCGTGGTGGGCGCCGGTGATCCGGCGCGGCGTCGAGCTGTTCGGCCGGCGCGAGGGGATCGCGGTCCCGCCGTTCGACGATCGCTTCGCCGAGGGGGTCGTCGGCATGAAGGACGCGGGCGTGTGGGCCCCGTTCCTCCCCGCCGAGCACCAGCACCGCTGGCGGGACCTGCGCGCCGTGGTGCTGCCGCTGGAGATCGCCGAGATCAGCTCGGGCCGCGACTACCTGTTCGACGGCGTGCGGCCGCTGCTCGACCACCTGCGCGCGCTCGGCGTCGCGCTGGCGATCGCCAGCAACTGTCGCGCGGAGTATCTCGAAGGCATCTGCACCGGCCAGGGACTGCGCGCGCTGACCGATTGGCAGTTCTGTCTCGATTCCGACGGCGTCGCCGACAAGACCGACATGCTGCGCTGCGCGGTCGCCGCAGCCGGCGCCGCGCGCCCGGTGATGGTCGGCGATCGCGAGCCGGACCTCGAGGCCGCGCAGGCGCTCGACATCCCGTTCGTCTGGCGCGCGAACCCCCGCTGCGACCTCGCCGCCGCCGCCGACTTCGTCTGGCACGGCAGCCCCGACGAGCTCCTCGGCCAGCTCGGCCTTCCTCGAATATCCTAGACACCGCGCGCAAGGCTCCCGCCCGAACTCAGCACCCGTATCGCCATGCCACGGATCGCCATGGAACCCATGCTGCTGATCGTCTTCGCCTTCGTGATCCTGGTGGTGATCGCCCAGAACCGCTCGCGCGAACGCCGCGAGAAGCTGCGGATCCTGGAGCAGGCGCTGCGCAGCGGGCACCTCGACGAGGCGACCAAGGCCGAGCTGGTCGGCGAGCTGACCGGCCGCCGTCCCGCGCAGCACGCCGGCGCCGTGGTCCGTCGCTCGCGGCCGACCCGCATCCTGTTCGCGCTCGGCTGGCTCGCGTTCTTCGTCGGCGCGGCGCTGACCGCCGTCGACGCGATCAGCCCCTTCGAGAACGGGTTGATGCTGCCGGGGATCATCGTCGCCGGCTGCGGTTTCGCCGCGATGTCGCTGCCGATCGCCGTGCGCGAGTTCGAGCGCTCGCAGGCCGCGCGCGAGCCAGGGCGCTGACGCAGGGGGTGGGCAGGCCGGAGATCGGGAGCTCCGGCCCCGCGCGATCGACTACGATCGCGCGCCGATGGCGGACCTGTTCGAGGAGATCGTGAGGCTGCGGCGCGAGGGCGTGCCGGCCGCGCTGGCGACGATCGTCGCGACCCGCGGCTCGACGCCTGGGCGCGAGACGATGCGGCTCCTGGTGCTCGAGGACGGCCGCTTCCTCGGCACCGTCGGCGGCGGCTGCTTGGAGGCCGAGGTCTACGAGACGGCGCGCGAGGTGCTGCGCGACGAGCAGCCGCGCACGCTGCAGTTCCGACTGACCGAGCACGACTCGCCCGACTCGGGTCTGCTCTGCGGGGGGGAGGTCACCGTGTTCGTCGAGCCGATCACGACACCGGCACTGTGGATCTTCGGTGGCGGGCACGTCAGCCGCGCGCTGTGCACGGTCGCGACGCTCGCGGGGTTCCGGGTGACGGTCGCCGACGACCGCGACGTGTTCGCCGGCCGCGAGCGCTTCCCCGAGGCCAGCGCGACGCTCGCGCGCCCCTACGCGGAGGCCGTCGCCGAGCTGCCGCTCCGGGCCAACACCTACGTGGTGGTGGTGACGCGCGGCCATCGCGAGGACGGCGCGGTGCTGCGCGCGCTCTACGAGCGCTGGCGCGCGGGCGAGCGGCCCCGCTTCCTCGGCATGATCGGCTCGAAGACCAAGCGGGCCGTGTTGTTCCGGCACCTGCGGGAGGACGGCGTCGACGACGACGCCTTCTTCGACGCGATCCGCAGCCCGGTCGGCCTGTGCATCGGGGCGCGCTCGCACGAGGAGATCGCGGTCGCGGTGGTCGGCGAGCTGATCTCGGTGCGGCGTACCGGCCAGGACGCGGCCGCCGGCTGGCGGGAGCGCCGGCGCGCCGGGGGCGCGCCGGCGGTCGTCGTCGACCTGGACGCCGGTGGCACCGCGCGCGTCTGAACCGGCGCTCCGGTGCGGCCGTTGGTCCTCCGCGCGTCGTTGCCCGCGGTCCCGGCCCCTGGCATCATGGCGCGTTCCCCCCGGGCTCGCCCCGGCCCTCGCACCCCCGAGACCCCGACCCCGCCGGCATGAAGATCCTCCTCGCACGGAGCAGCGCAGCGCTGCTCGCGGCCCTCGCGCTCACCGCCGCGCTCCCCGCGCAGCGAGATCGTATCGAGCTGATGGACGGCACCGTCATCGACCGCGTCCAGGTCCGCAGCTTCGACCTGCGCAACGTCGAGTTCCGGCGCAACGGCCGCGACGAGCAGCAGTCGACCGACACGGTCGCGGAGCTGCGCGTCGAGCGGGTCCTGGATGCCTACAAGCAGGCGTTCGCCGACGCGTCGGGCTCGCGCGCTGCGACCTTCGTCTCGACCGCCGAGCGGTTGACGGACCCGTTCCTGCAGCAGTTCGGCTACTACGAGGCCGCACGCTCGATGCGCCGCAACGGCGACATGGCGGGTGCTTTCCAGGCGCTGTCCGAGCTCGAGCAGAAGCTGCCGAACAGCGGGTTCGTGCCGGAGCTCTACCGCTTCAAGCTCGACTACTACCTGAGCAAGGGGACCGAGGGCGCTCGCGACGCGATGAAGGTCGCGAAGGACTACGAGACCGCGACGCTGACGCGCGGCTATCCCACGGGCTTCCAGAACGAGGCCAAGTACTACCTGCTGCGCGCCGAGGCGCTCGCCGGGCAGACGACGCCCTCGAAGTACATCACCGCGATGCAGACGCTCGCCGACTCGTCGCGCGGGACGCCGTGGATCGCGGCGCGCGCTCGGCTCGCCGTCGCCGACACGCAGCGATCGCAGAGCCAGGTCGCGGACGCGCGCGCCGGCTACGAGCGGCTCCTGGCGGCCGAGAGCACGTCGGAAGGCGTGCGTGCGGGGGCTTGGCTCGGCCTCGGCCACTGCTACTTCCTCGAGGGTTCGGCGTCGAACAAGGACCCGTTCCGAGAAGCGCTGCTCGCCTTCCTGCGCGTCTACGTCGAGACGCCCGACGCCGATGCGGCGACCGTCGCCGAGTCCCTGCACATGGGTGCGCAGGCGGCCGAGAAGTGGGGCGGTCCCGAGGCGACGCGCATGGCGCGCACGCTGCGCTACCGCCTCGAGCGTGACTACCCGGGCTTCTCGTTCCGGTGAGCGACGCGCCGGTGTCGACGGCGCCTCGTCGCCGGAACGACGAACTGCAACTCCGCGGGCGCGAAGAAGCCGGATCGCGAGTCGAATCGCTGGCCGCGGAGTTCCCCGCGACCTGGGGCAACCGGCTGAGCTTCGGGCTGTTCCGCAGAATCGTGTCACCGCTGCTCCGCGTGGGGCTGCGCATCCGTGTCGTCGACGCTCCGTCGCTGCGCGAGGCCTACGTACTCGTCGCCAATCACGCGTCGTTCCTCGATCCGATCGTGCTCGGCGCTGCGAGCCCGCGACGCGTGACGTTCATGATGACCCAGCTCCATTTCCGGAGCGCGACGCTCGGCTGGTTCTATCGCTGGAGTCGGTCCATCCCGATCGCCGTCCGCGGTCTGGGCAATCGCGCCGCATTGCGCGCGGGTCGTGCCGTGCTGCGCCGCGGCGAGGTGCTGGCGGTGTTCCCCGAGGGCGGGTTGACGCGCGACGGCCGTCTGCTGCTCGGCAATGCGGGGGCGGTGTCGTTGGCGCTTGCCGAGGACGTGCCGATCGTGCCGGTCCACATCGGGGGCACGTTCGAGGCCATGCCGATCGGCGGCAGCTACCGGCGCGTGCCGCTGACGGTGCGCTTCGGCCAGCCGGTCCACCGCGACGAGCTGTTCGGCGGCGACGGAGCGGCCGACCGCCGCAGCCGCCTGCAGGTCGCAACGGCTGCGATCATGGCTCGCATCGCTTCGCTCGGGGGCACGCAGTCGCGGGAGTCCGAGCTGCGTGGGATCCGCAGCCGGACCGGGGCGCCGCCCGGGGCCGCTGCCGCTACGTCGACGTAACGGGCTGGAACGCGGCTGCTCCGATGCGACAGGGCGGGGGCGCCGGTCTCGCCCGAGCGGCGCTGCCGGAGTGCGAGCGCCGTGTATCCGGGACTGCCCCGGCGGAGAATCACCGCGGCGCCCGCCGGGCCTCGGCCGGCTCGGCCCGGGCGGTGGCACGACCTTTGAGCACGGCCGGTGCCCGATCGGTGACCGCGCGCCGCCGCGGCGGCGCATTCCCTCTCCACGATCGTCGCTGAACCCATGATCCGACGCGCATTCGGCCTGTCCGCCCTGCTCCCGCTCCTGGCCGCCTGTGGGCACGAGGACGTCACCCTCTACTGCGCGCTCGACCAGGAGCACAGCGAGCAGCTCGTCCGCGCCTACGAGAAGGCGGCGGGCGTCACCGTCGACGCGAACTTCGACACCGAGAGCTCGAAGACCGTCGGCCTCGTCAGCGCGATCATCGAGGAGGCGCAACGCCCGCGCTGCGACGTGTTCTGGAACAACGAGCTCGCGCAGACCGTGCGGCTCGCCCAGAAGGGGCTGTTGCAGCCGTACGTCTCACCCGCCGCGGCGGGTATCCCGGCGCAGTTCAAGGATCCGAACGGCCTGTGGACCGGCTTCGCGGCGCGGGCGCGCGTGCTGATCGTCAACACGAAGCAGCTGGGCGAGGATCCCGCGGCGTGGCCGAAGTCGATCTGGGACCTGACCGACCCGAAATGGCGCGGCCGCTGCGCGATCGCGTTGCCGCTGACTGGAACGACCCTCACGCATTTCGTCGCGCTGCGCACCGTGCTCGGCGAGGAGCGCTTCCACGAGTGGCTCGATGGCCTCGAGCGCAATGACGTTCGCTTCCTGCAGAGCAACGGCGCGACGATGAAGACGACGGCCGATCCCGACAACGAGATCGCGTTCGCGTTCACGGACACCGACGACTTCCACGTCGCGCTGTCGAAGGGGCTGCCGGTTGCGTGCGTGTTCCCGGACCAGCAGGACGGCGGCATCGGCACGATGCTGATCCCGAACTCCGTGGGAATCGTCAAGGGCTGCCCCCATCTGGAGCAGGCGAAGCAGCTGGTCGACTACATCGTCTCGGAGCAGGTCGAGGCGCTCCTCGCGGCAGCGAAGTCGGCGCAGATCCCGCTGCGTGCAACCGTCGAAGGGCCGAAGTCGGAGTGGATCCTCCCGATCGACCGGTTCCGGCCGATGGTGTGGGATCCGGTCCGGGTCGCCGAGCTGCTCGAGAGCTCGACCGAGGAGTTCGCCCAGCGCTACGGCGCACGGAAGTGAGCAGGGTTCGAGTCGGCGCGACGCGATGGCCCAGATGCAACGAGATCACGCAGCCCGCTGGCCGGCCCGGCTGCCGATGCTGCTCATCGCGGCCCTGGTGGTGACCTTCCTGGTCGCTCCGCTGCTCGCGACGCTGGTGCAGGCGGCGTACGGCGACCCCCGTAGCGGATTGGGCGCCCATCGCGCACCTCCGGGCTACTCCGTGACCATGGCCGTCGGGGGGGCGGTGCTCGTGCTGTTCGTGGCCTTCTGGCGCGGTGCGCTCGCGCGGGTCCCGCTCGCCTTCGCTGTGGTGTTCTGCGTGGCGATGGTGGGGCTGCCGATCGCGATGATGTTGCACGAGACGGTCGCGACGGAGCACGGGCTGTCGCTCGCCGCCTGGAGCCAGATCCTGGCGACCGACGTCGACCGACTGCAACTCCGCTACTCGCTGCAGCTGGGACTGTGCGCGACCATGATCGCCGGCGTGTTCGGCTTCGGGCACGCATGGCTGACCACGCGGACCGATCTGCCGTTCGCGTCCGTGCTGGCGCCGCTCGGCGTGCTGCCGCTCGTCGTGCCGCCGATCCTGGTCGCGATGGGCTTCGCCGATCTGATCGACGCCTCCGGCTTCTGGGTCTGCGCCGCGCTGCTCGGCACGAGCTACGCGCCGTTCGTGGCGGTGCTGACCGGGCGTGGGCTCGCTTCGATCGACGGCCGTATCTACGAGGCGGCCTGGATCGCGCGCGGCCGCGGTGCTGCGGACCGCATGCTGCTGCGCTCGATCCGGCCCGAGATCGCCGCCGGGCTCCTGTTCGCGTTCGTGTTCGTGATCTCGGAGCACGGGGTGCCCGAGTTCCTGACCGTCAAGGGCAAGACCTGGCACACCTACGCGGAGGGCGTGTTCGCGCGCTGGACGCGACGCGCGACCGGCACGGGGCACTCGGCTCTCGTCAGCCCGATCGTCGCGGCGGTGCCACTCGTCGTCGTGATCGCGATAGCGCTCGCGCTCGCGCTGCGCTTCCGCGCGGACACCGCGTTGCGCGCCGATCCGCAACCATTGCCGGAGCGCACGCTCGGCCGTTGGCGCTGGCCAGCCCTGCTGCTGCCAGTCGTGTATCTGTCGGCGGGGGTCGGTGTGCCGGTGCTCGTCATGACGCGCTGGGCCATGGGCTCGACGCAGCTCAACGAGCCGATGTCGGCCGACGTGTTGCGGCGCAGCTTCCAATCGGCGATCGAGCAGGGCGGCGGCGACCTCGCGAATACTGTGCTCCTCGCGGTGCTCGCGACGGTCCTGCTGATCGCGGTCAGCGTGCCGCTCGCACGCGCGGCCGCCCGTCGCGCGCGCTGGATCGACCACCTGAGCATCCTCCCGCTGGCGGTGCCGGCGGTGCTCCTGACGATCGGGTTCGTCAAGGTCTACAACACCGCACCGCTCGGCCGCGTCTACGACCGCATCGGCTTCGACTTCTACGACTCCCTCGGCATCGTCGGGTGCGCCTACGCGGCGCGCTTCCTGCCGTTCGGTGTGCTGACCCTCAGCCACGCGATGCGGCGGATCCCGCGGAGCGTCGACGAGGCGGCGCGGATCTCGGGCCGCGGACCGGTCGCCCGCGGGTTGCGTATCCACCTGCCGCTCGCGTTTCCCGCGATCTGGTCGGCCATCTGTCTTGCGTTCGTGCTCGGATTGCGCGAACTGGACACCGCCGTCGTGCTGCCCGGCGGCAACGACACCGTCGTGCGGCGACTGTCGAACATCGTGCATTTCGGCGGGGAGGACACCGGCGGCGCCCTCGCGCTGATGCTCCTCGCGGCGGCATGCTTCCTGCCGCTCCTGACGCTGCTCGTCACGGGCCGCAAGCTGCGCCCGTTGTCCTGACCACCCGGCCGTAGCCCGACCGCCAGCAACCCCCCGATCCGCCACCGCCCGCTTCCGCCACCGATGGAATCCGTCCGCCTCGCCGACCTCGACTTCACCCGCCCCCGCGGCGGGTTCCGGCTCGGGCCGCTCCGCCTCGAGCTCGCGGCCGGCAGCCGCACTGCGTTGATCGGTCCCTCCGGGTGTGGCAAGTCGACGTTGCTGCGACTGATCGCCGGGTTCGAGCTGCCGACCGGCGGGACGATCGCGATCGGCCCGCAGGTCGTGTCGGAGCCGCAACGGCTGCTGGTGTCGCCCGACCGGCGCGGGATCGGCTTCGTGTTCCAGGACGGTGCGCTGTGGCCGCACCTCGATGCGGTCGACCATCTGCGCTTCGTCGCGCGGGACCTGTCGCGCGCCGCGGCGGTCGAGCTGCTCGCGCAGGTCGGACTGGGCGACAAGGCGCGTCGCCGACCGGCGCAGCTCTCCGGCGGCGAGGCGCAGCGCCTCGCGCTGGCCCGGGCGCTCGCGCGCGAGCCGCGGATCCTGTTGCTCGACGAGCCGCTCGCGTCGGTCGACGTCCACCTTCGTGACGAGCTCGCGCTGTTGGTGCGGCGGATCGCGATCGAGCGGGCGCTGACGTTGGTGGTCGTCACGCACGACCGCGACGAGGCGCTCGCGATGGCGGACGACGTCGTCGTGCTGCGGGACGGCCGGATCGTCGAGCAGGGTGCGGCGGAGTCGTTGGTGCAGGAGCCGCGCACCGCGTTCAGCGCCGCCTTCCTGGCGCACGCCGCGTGCATCCCGCTGGAGTCGGGTCCGGTCGCGACGGGGCGATCGCCGTTCGGCGACCACGAGCTGCCGTCGGGCGCGACGACGCGCGACCACGTTCTCGCGCTCCTCCCCGGCGACGTGACGCTGTCGACCAACGGTGTCGATGCGAGCTGCAAGGTCGAGGTCCGCCAGGTGCGCACCGATAGCTTCGGTCACCGCTACGCGCTCGTGGAGCTGAGCGGGCAGACGTTGTTCGTGCCGTGTGACCGGCATACCGTTGCGGGCGCGCGCGTGGGATTGCGCCTGGCGCGCCCCGCGCGGATCCTGCCTGCGGCCCGCGACGAAGGAACGCCCCGATGAGTCCCCTCGCCCGTCTCGCGATCGGCGTCGTGCTGCTGCTCGGCGGTTTCGGCGCATGGTGGTTCCTGTTCGGCAAGCCCTCGACCCAGGTCGTGCGCGGCCCGGACGTCGCCGCCACGAAGGCCTGGCAGTCCTCGCAACAGTGCAAGGACTGTCATCAGGCCGTGTGGGAGGAGTGGTACGGATCGCACCACCAGATCGCCTACCTGAACCGCGAGGTCCGGCTGCAATCCGAAGACTTCCGTCAGAAGGAATGCCAGGCTTGCCACCTGCCGCAGCCGGTCTCCGTCACCGGCTTCGGACAACGGACGTTGGCGCGACAGACCCGACCGAACGAGGGTGTCGGCTGCATCACCTGTCACCTGGGAGCGAACGGCGAGGTGCTGTCGCGCAATACGCGGCCCGAGCTGCCGTGCCGGCCGGTGCGGAACGAGCAGTTCCTGTCCATGGACCAGTGCCAGAGCTGTCACAATCAGCACTACACGACCGACCAGTGGCGGGCGAGCCAGTTCGCGGCACAGGGCACCACCTGCAACGATTGCCACATGCCGGAGGTCGAGCGTCACCTCGCGTCCGGCGAGATCGTGACGGGTCGCGCGCACGTGTTCCCCGGTGCGCACGACATCGCGTCGCTCCGCGCCGCCGGGCGGTTCGACGTCGGGGTCGAGGGTGGCGAGCTCGTGCTGGCGCTCGAGAACGTCGGTGCCGGCCACAACTTCCCGACCGAGGAGCGCCACCGCGCGGTCGACATGATGTACCGCTTCGTGCCGGCCAGCGGTGAGCCGGGCGACTGGCAGCTCGCGTTCCGCTTCCGCCAGCCGTACCGCGACGAGCCCGGCGAGAACACGCAGCTCCCGTCCGGTGAGCGGCACGAGGAACGGATCGCGGTTCCGGCCGACGTGGTCGCCGTGCAGGCGCGCCTGTGGTATCGCTTGATGCCGATCTTCGACGACGCTGATCCTCGATCGACGTTGCTGTTCGAACGCGAGGTGCAGATCCCATGACGGTTCCGGGTCCCGATGCGGCTCCGGGTCCCGCGCCGGTCGTCCGGCGTCGTGGTCTCGCGCGAGCCCTCGCCGGTGTGCTCGGCGCGTGCGTGCTCGGTGGATGCTCGCCCGAGGCGCCACCCGCGGGCAGCGGGGCGTCGCAGCACCCGTCGGCGCCGCAGGTGCCACCACTCGCGGTCGCTCCGGCGATGCCGCGGCTCCTGCAGATGGTCGACGCTGCGCCGAGCGGTCCGAGCGAGGAACGGCGCGCCGAGCTGAAGGACCTGCTGGAAGCGGCGTTCGTGCCGGGACTGGCAGCGGCCCGGACGCAGGCGCTGGCGCAGCGCAGCCTGGCGGAGGACGCCGATGCGCTGTCCGCGTTCGAGCTCGGCCTCGTGCACGAGAATCCGACCGTGCGCGCCCAATGTGCCTGGCACCTCGGCCAGCGCGGTGGACCGGCCGACCTCCCGCTGCTGCTGAAGCGTCTGCGGTACGAGTCGGATCGCGTGACGAAGTGCTGGGTCGTCGGAGCGCTCCACGACCTCGGCAACTACGGCGGCCTCGACGACCTTCTCGAGCTGATGGCCGCGCCGGACAGCAGCGCCACGGCGTACGAACTCGGCGGCCGCATCCTGAGCGAGCTCGGGCGGCACCCCGGTGAGCAGCTCACCTATGCCGGCGCCCGTCTGCTGATCGACCGCATCGCCCGCGAGTGGCATCGCGACGGCTATGTGCTGCGGCCGGCGGCGACCGGTGACGCCAGCAGTGATGGGCAGGCCGCCGCCGACCCGCAGCCGCCGCGCGAGCCGGCGCTCGACGAGCTCGATCCGCGATTGTGCGCCCGCGCCGCACGCATGCTCGCCGACATGCAGGGCTTCCAGCTCCGTCCGGTCGACGACGCGCGGTTCGTGCTGTCCCGGATGGGCGTCCTGGCGCTGCCGTTCCTGCGGATCGCGCTGCGGGCCGAGGAGGACTACCTGCATGCCCATGCGCTCGAGGTCCTGATCCACCTGGGCCGGCCGGGGCGACCGCTCACCGAGCTGGTGCTGCCGTATCTCGGGTTGCAACCGACCGAGTCGGTCGCGATGCGGGCGCTCGGCGAGATCGGCGCGGAGCAGGCGCTGCCGTACCTGCTCGCGATGCTCGCCGACGACAGCATCGAGCGTCGCGCGTCGGCCGCCGGCGCGCTCGGTCCGCTCGGACTGCCCGCCGCGATCGCTCCGCTGAGGGACCGCCTGCAGGACCCGGCGGAGCAGGTGGACGTCCGCGTCCAGGCGGCGTGGTCGCTCGCGCTGCTCGACCCGGGAGTCCGCTTCCTGCGGGACGCGCTGCGCGACCCGAGCGGCGTCTACCACGAGCCGACGTTGCACGAGCTGCTCGACGATGTCGCGCATCGCGTGCCCCGCTGACGGCCAGCGCGCGTGATCAGAGCGGCAGCGGTGTGAGCGGTACGCCGCTGCGGAGCACCTGCTCGAGCGGGTCGGTCGGATCGCGGGCATCGAACGCCGCCGCCGCGAGGCGCGCTGGGGCGCCTGGGCGCAGCGTGCCCGCACCCGGCTCGGCGCCGAGCGCGCGGGCACCGTTCGTCGTGGCCATCGCCAGCAGGGTGCCGGCGTCGGTTCCGTCCCGCGCCCACAGCCGCCGCATCTGCGGCAGGATGCCGAGTGGCTGATCTGCGGTCGGCGGCTGGCACAGGATCGAATCCGTGCCGAGGCACACGTCGATGCCGCGCGCCAGCATCTCGCGGTAGCGGTGGTCGCGGTGTCCGAAGTACTCGCTCGCGATCGGGCAGTAGGCGACCGTCACGGTCTGCGCGGCCGCGAGCAGGCGCAGGTCGTCGTCGCTCGCGTAGTTGACGTGCGCGAGCACCCACGGCGCGGCACCGAGCACCCGCGCGAGATGGGCGACCGGGCTGTCGTCGCGTGCGTCGGCCGCGATCGAGTCGTGCCACAGCGCCATGCGGCGCAGCAGGTCCGCGAACGGCCCGGTGCCGCGGCGCACGAACTCGTCCTCCTCGAGGGTCTCGGCGAGATGCGTGCTCGGCAGGCCGGACCGGGCGGCGCGCTCGAACAGCGGGAGGCCTGCCGAGTAGGGTGCGTGCGGCTGCAGCTCGATCCGAACGCCGCGCGTCCGGGTCGACTCGCCGTGCTCGTCGCGCAGTCGCGCGAGCGTGGCGTCGGCCCGCTCGGCGCCGGTCGTCGCCGCGGGACCGATCCCGAAGCACTCGAGCCACGCGACCCCGGGCAGTGACGCAGCGTCGCGCAGCCGGGCGTGGACGGCGGCTTCACTGCCAGCGATGTCGCCGACCCAGCCGGTGCCCGCGGCCGCCGACAGCTCGAGCCCCGCGTGCACCGCCGCGGCGATCGCCCGGTCGTCGCGCGGTCGGTCGCGGACGACGTCGCCGACCCAGCCGAGAAACGTGCCGCCGAACGCGCGCGGACCGAGCGCGGTCAGATCGAGGTGCGCGTGCGCATTGACGAGCGCCGGAATCACGAGGTGCGCCGGCCAGTCGAGTACCTCGACGGAGCCGCCCGGAGCGAGCGCCGCTGGTGGGGCGAGGTCCGGGCCGCCGGCAGCGACGATCCGTCCGCCGTGCAGCCAGAGCCGGCCCGGTCGGAACGCGATGCCGGTCGCGTCGCGGATCGCGGCAGCGTCGATCCGCAGCGTGCGCTCGGTGTGCATGGCAGCAGGTTGGCGCGGCGGTCGTTCGGAGGCACCGGAATTCCTGCTCCGAGTCGCGTGCGCCGTGACCTGACCCGAGACGGCGGCGCGCTGGGTGCCGCCGGTGCAGGACACCGGACGAGAGACGCTGGATGGAGCCCAGGGACGTAGACCGCCGCGCGTCGGCCGACGAGCTCGACTATGCCGCCGCGCTGGCGGTCGCACGTCGGTTCGTCGATCAATGGCACGACCCGGTCACGTTGAACGCGCGCGACGATCTGGCGCAGGAGGCGGTGGTCGAGGCCTGGCGTCGCCGTGACACGATGCGCGACGCGCGCCGATTGCCGGCGTTCGTGCGCACCGTGGTGCGGCGGATGCGCGCTCGCGAGCTGCAGCGCCACGGCCGGCACGCTCACGTGAGTCTCGACGCGCACCCCGACATGGAGTCGCTGGCCCAGCACGTCGATGCCGACGACTCCCGTTGGTTGGCCGTCGACTCGTTCCGAGTCGAGCAGGACTGGCTCGTCGCCACGCTGCGTTCCGCGCTGCGCCGCATGCGGGGCAACCGCGGCAGGCTCGTGCTGGCGTTCTACGCCGGCGAGTCGACGCAGCGGATCGCACGGCGGTTCACCATCCCGCCGCACCTCGTCAAGTGTCGCCTGCACCGGGGGCGCCGCCGACTTCGCGCGGACTGCGCCGAGCTGGTCCGCCGCGCCGCGATGCGCGGTGATCGCTCGGTCGAGCACCGCGACGCCGTCGCCGAACCCGACCCCCAAGACCGAGGAGAACTGCAATGAGACCGCTGTCGATCCGTGTTCCGTGTTTCCGTGCCTCCGCGACCTCCCTGCTGGCGACGCTGCTGACTGCCGCGTTGATGACGGCGCAGCCGACCCGCGCCCAGGACGTCCCGCCCCCGGCCGAGCGTGTGCCCGGCACGAGCCAGGATCCGGCCGCCGCGTTCCGCGCGGCGAGCGACAAGCTGGCGTCGCTCAAGGGCGTGCGCGGCGCCGATCGCGTCACCGGGCTCCGTGAGGCGGCCGCGATGTACGCTCGCATCGCGACCGACTTCGACGACCGGCCGGAGACGGTCGCGCGCGCCCACTACGAGTCGGGCGAATGCCTGCGCCGCGCGGGCGACGTCGCGGAGGCCGAGCGAGCCTACTCGGCGTGCCTCGAGGCCGACCGTGGCAGCTTCCGAGAGCGGGCGTCGTTCGAACGTGGCTCGATGCTGCGTCGCCTGGAGCGTTGGGACGATGCGGTGGCCAGCTACCGGATCGCCATCGAGGCGCGGCCGGCGTCCGCGCGCGCCGACGAGGCGCGCGTGTGGGTCGGGCGCTGCCTGGAATCGAAGGGCGACAACGATGGTGCGCGTGAGGCCTACCAGGACGCCGTCGACAGTGCGTCGTCGCCGGAGCGAGGCGTGGACGCCTGCAATCGCCTCGGCATGTTCCTGGTCCGGCGCGGTGAGCTCGAGGCGGCCGGCGCGATCGTCGAGCGGGCGGAGCAGATCGCGGAGCCGGTCCTGCAGGCCGGCGGCAAGGCTGCGGAGCGGATGCAGGAGCGCCTGGACGAGATGTCCGTGCGGCGGTCGTTGCAACGCGCGATCGACCGGCGCGACGACGCCGCCGGCGATGCGGTCCGACTCGACGAGGCGACGCGAGGTCGTTCCGCGGGCGCGGCGCTCCGCTGAGCCGGGCGCCGAGCCACGCGGCGCCCGTCAGCGCACGCCGATGCCGTAGTAGGTGAAGCCGGCCTCGCGCATCCGATGTGCGTCGAAGATGTTGCGGCCGTCGAACACGACCGCGCCCTGCAGGCGTGCCTGGATCTCGGCCGGGTCGACGTGGCGGAACTCGTTCCACTCGGTGACCAGCACCAGCGCGTCGGCCCCGTCGAGCGCGGCGAGCGCGGCGGGTGCGTAGTCGATGCGGTCGCCGAGGCGGCGCTTCGCCTCGTCCATCGCCTCCGGATCGAACGCACAGACCGTGGCGCCGCGGCTCGTGAGCTGTTCGATCAGCACCAGCGCCGGAGCTTCGCGCATGTCGTCGGTCTTCGGCTTGAAGGCCAGGCCCCACAGTGCGAAGCGCCGGCCGCTGAGGTCCTCACCGAAGTGGCTGACGATCTTGTCGCCGAGCAGCCGCTTCTGGGCGTCGTTGACCTGCTCGACCGCGTTGACGACGAGCGGCTCGTAGCCGTAGTCGTGCGCGGTGCGCACGAGCGCTCGCACGTCCTTGGGGAAGCACGAGCCACCGTAGCCCGCACCGGCGAACAGGAACGGGAAGCCGATCCGGGAGTCCGTGCCGATACCGCTGCGGACGTGATTGATGTCCGCTCCCACCAGCTCGCAGATGCGCGCCATCTCGTTCATGAACGAGATGCGCGTCGCCAGCATCGCGTTGGCGGCGTACTTCGTCATCTCGGCCGAGGCCGGGTCCATTACGAGGATCGGCTTCCCGGTGCGGACGTACGGCGAGTACAGCTCCAGCATGATGTCGCGGGCGCGCGCGCTCGTCGTGCCGATCACGACGCGGTCCGGCTTCATGAAGTCGTCGATCGCCGCCCCTTCCTTCAGGAACTCGGGATTGCTGACGACATCGAACTCGGCGTCCGGGCCGGCGTGCTTGCGGATGTGGTCGCGCACCCTCTGGTTCGTGCCGACCGGCACCGTGCTCTTGGTCACGACGACCTTGTAGCCGTGCAGGTTCTCGGCGATCGCCTTCGCGACCGCGAGCACGTACTTGAGGTCCGCGCTGCCGTCCTCGTCCGGTGGCGTGCCGACCGCGATGAAGCAGACGACCGCGCTCCGCACCGCCTCGTCGACGTTGGTGGTGAAGTGCAGCCGGCCTTCCGCGGAGTTGCGCTGCACCAGCTCCTCGAGGCCGGGCTCGTAGATCGGCACGCGCCCTTCCTTCAACGCCGCGATCTTGTGCTCGTCGACGTCGACGCAGGTCACGCGATTGCCGGTCTCGGCGAGACAGGTCCCGACCACGAGGCCGACGTAGCCGGTCCCGATGACTGCGATCTTCATGGTGGTTGGCTGCGCACGGAGGACGCGCCACGGGCGGACCGTCGCCGGCGTGGTGAGCGTCTGCTGACGGGATCGGAAAGGACGGGGCGAATACCGTAGCGAGGTGGCCTGCGCGCGCCAAACTTTCCCGCGCCGGCCGGCGCTGGCACGCTCGGATGGGCCGGTAGGATGGCGCCATGACGAGTCAGTCCCCGCTCACCAGGGGTCGCCCGGCGCCCGTGCTCGCCGTTCTGCTGCTGGTCGGCGCCGCGTCGCTGGACGGTTGCTCGCTGCCGGGCACCGTCGCGGAGCTCACCGACCAGTGTCCATCGCCGGGCGGTACCCGACCCGGCTGGGTGCGCGCGCCGGCGCGCGTCGGTGCGTGGATCGGTGGCGCGCTCGGCGCCGTGGTGTCGATCGCCGCGCTGCCGATCACGTGGCCGATCGCCGCGCTCTCCGACGACAGCCTCGGCGCATCGCGCGAGGAGTTCCTGTTCGCGCCGGTCGCGCTCGGCGCGGGCGCTGGCCACTTCGTCGTCGGTGCGCCACTCGACATGGCCGACTACGTGTTCCACCGCGCGTGGGTCGACGAGCCGCGGGACACTCCGCCTGCGGGGCGACCGGTGCGCGAACCGGCGGTCGACGCGACCGCGCCGGAGGAGGACGCCGATGGCCGCTCGCCGTAGGCCGCGTCGCAGTGGCGCCGGCCCGCGACCGGCCGGGCACCGGGAGCGCAAGCTCGCGCAGCTCGCTGCGCAGATCGGGCGTTCCATCGAGCAGACGTTGGCTGCCGAGAGCCAGGACGAGCTGCTGCAGAGCATGACCGTCGAGGGCGTGCAGCCGACGGCCAGCGGCAGTCGGATGGTCGTGACGCTGATGGTGCACGGCGCCACGCAGGAGACGCCGAAGGCCGAAGTGCTCGCACGGCTGGAGTCGTTCCGCAGCACGATCGTCCGCCACATCGCCGAGGACGTCACGCGCCGCGCGCTGCCGGAGCTGTCGTTCTGGCTGATCCTCGATCCGGACGCGATGCCCGAGGGCGACGACGCCGACGACGACGAGTCGGACTGGGGCTACGACCCGTTCGACTCGTGAGCGCCGCCGCCTGCCGCGGCGCTCACCCGGTCGCCTCGAGCCATGCGCGTTGCTCGGCGCTGCCGTCGGACCGGGTCGCGAGGGCGGCGCGCAGGCTGGCGGCGGCGTCGGTTGCGTTCGAGGTGTCCAGGCGGATCGCCAGCAGCGCCGTCAGCCGGAACAGCAGGCTCCGCCGGCCCGGTGCGCGGGCCGCATCGAGCGCGTCGAGCAGCGCGGCGGCGGCCGCCTCGGCGTCGCCCGGATCCGACCAGCTCGACAGCGCGGGAATGGCGGCCGCGAGCGCCTGGGCCGGGAAGCGGTCGCCCAGCTCGACCTGCGGATCGTCGACGGCGAGCGCAGCGATCGCATCGTCGACTCGCCCCGCGCGCAGGCACAATCCACACCACGGCAATGCCATCCGCATCGCCCAATGCTGAGTGCCGGGCTGCTCGAGCTGCCGGCCGACGGCCCGGAACCGTTCCAGCACCGCGGCGGCGTCGGGCGCATCCGGGACGAGCGCGGTCAGCAGATCGCCATCGAGCCACGCGTTCGCCGAGCCGTTCGGCACGAGGCGCAGCAGCAGGTCGGGACGCGAGCGGGCCGCGAGCCCGAGCGTCGCGCCGATGCGATCGCGGAGCTGGTAGTTGCCGAGCCGGTCGCGGTCGCTCAACACCGTGGCGAGCAGCCCGTCGCGCAGTGCGTCGAGCCCCGCCGCGGCCGCGGTCGGAATGGCATCGAGCAGGAGTTGGACGTCGGCGCCGGTCGCCAGCGTGCGCCGCGTCAGCGCTCGCCGTAGCTCCGCGACATCGACGGCCAGTCCGAGCTGCGCGGCCGCCGTCAGGATCCGTAGGGCCTCGGCGTCGCACGGGCGCGTCGCCAACGCGCGGCGGGCGTCGGCGAGCAGCGCGTCGATCTCTCCGGTGCGCAGCGCGCCGCCGACCACGCCGCGGTAGAGCGCCGGATCGCGGTCGCGCTGCTCGATCGGTGTCGCGCGCAGCAACGCCTCGGCGATCGCGCAGCCCTCGGGCAGGAAGGCGAGCAGATCGCCCGCCTCCTCGGCGTCGGCCGGTGTCGCTGGGGCGGCGGTCGGCACCGAGGGCGGAGCGAGCACGTCGCCGGGAGTGTGGTGCGACTCCCGCTCCATCCCGCCGAGCATGATGACTCCCGCGCGCCGTGCCGAGCGCGTCGCGCTCTGCGCCGCGAGCAGCCAGGCGCGGGCCTTCGGAGCGCGCACTGCGGGGTCGTCGATCGCGACGATCGCGCGCAAGCGATCGAGCAGAGCCGTCCCGCGTGGATCCTCGCTGCGCTCGAGCAGCTCGACCGCTTCGACCGCGCGGCCTTCCTCGACCAACAGCCGCGCGATCTGCGTGGCCTGGTAGGGGTAGACCGTCTGGGCCTGGGCCGCCCATTGCAGGAACAGCTCGATCGCCTCGCGGCGCCTGCCGGCCTCGAGCAGCAGCGGCCGGGCGCGGTTCTGGAGCGACAGGTTGTCCGGTTGGCGCCGGCATGCGCCGGCCAGCACGTCGGCGGCCTCGTCACGGCGCCCGTCGCGGCGCAGGAGCTCGGCGCGCAGCAGCAGGTCGGCCGTGCGGTCGCGCACGGGTGCGCCGAGCAGCGCGGTGCGCACCGGCCCGTCGGCGAGCTCGGCGATCATCTCGAGGGCCTGCATCACACCGTAGTCGGGCTGGTCGTCGTTGCGCACGAGCTCGGCCGCTCCCAGCAGCGCCGTGCGGCGCGCCTCGGAATCGGCGGCGGCGAAGCGGGCCTCGAGCAGCCCGGTCTCGGGTGCGCGCGGCCGGTCGCGCTTCAGGATCCGGACCAAGGACGCCGCCGCGTCCGGTTCGAGGTCGGCGTCCTTGACGAGACGGACCATCCAGATCGTGTCGGCCGGCTGCAGGTCGCGCAGCCGGAGATCTTCGATCAGCGGAGTCTGCAAGGCGCGCGGCAGCTCGTTCCCGGCGAGCGAGCGCAGCAGCACGCTGCGGATCTCGGCTTCGGGGAACGCCTTCAGCGTGTCCTCGGCGAGCGCGACGGCGTCCGGAACGGGCAGCAGCTCGAGGAAGCGCGAGTACGACGAGAACGAGTAGCTGCGCGTCACGCCCTTCATCGCGATAGGCACGAGCGGAGCGAGGGTCTCGCCGTCGACGACGCCGAGCGCCGCATTGAGCAGCGTGTACGCCGACTGCGCCTCGCCTTCCGCGACGACCGCGGGGATCAATGCGGCCAGCACGTCGCGGGCACGCTGCTCGTCGACGTCGGGTAGCTGCCGCAGCGCGTTTGCGATCCTGCCCACGCGCGCGCGCAGATTGCCCGAGTCGTCGACGAGCGCGTCGCGCAACGCAGCCTCCCGCTCCGCGGAATCGTCGTGGCTGATCCCGAACAACCCGCGTGCGAGCGCGAGCACCCGTGCGGCACCGTCCTCCTCCGCGGTGGCCGCCGACTCGATGCGATCGAGCAGCGGTCGGGCGAGCTCCGCATGGCCGGTCGCGACCAGGTCGCGCAGCGGCACGAGCAGCTCCTTGACGGGGGCCTCGCGCAGGGACGCGACCACGTCTTCGGGGCGCCCCTCGAGCAGTGCGAGCTGGCGCCGGGCGGCCTTTGCCTCGCTGTCGGGCAGCGCGTCGAGAACCTGCCTCGCCGCGTCGAGATCGCCGCGCGCGAGTCGAGCATCGACGATCGCATTGCGCAGCTTCGCGTCTTCGGGTGCCCCGCGCAGGATCAGGTCCTCGAGCTCCGCGACCTGCGCGACGCCGGCCTCGTCGCCGAACGCGAGTGCGAGCGCGCCGAGCCGGTCGACGAGCCCGAGTCGCTTCTGTGCATCGGTCGCGGCCGGGTCGGCGCTCGTGACGAGCGCGACCAGCCGCGTGCGCAACGGCGCGAGATCACCCGTCGTCTCGGCGCAGCGCAGCGCGCCGTCGAACGCGTCCTCCCAGCCCGGTCCCTCGTCGTTGCGATTGAGCTGCGTACCGGGTCGCGGCGCTTCGGCGGTGGTCGCACCGAGGTCCAGGCCGTCGAGCAGCATCAGCGCGGCGTCGCGGTAGGCGGGCAGCGCCTCGCCGCGCGCTCCGCGCAGCTCGACGATGCGCGCGACCCCGAGGATCGCCGCCGGGTTGGTGGGGTCGCGGCGCAGGATGCGGCGGCGCACGCGCTCGGCGTCGGCGAGCCGGTTCTTCGTCTCGTACAGCTCCGCGATGCGTCGCTCGATCGCCGCGAAGTCCGGCGCGAGTCGCGCGCGTTCGAAGGCGCCCTCGGCACCGCGCAGGTCGCCGGCGCCGAGCCGCACCTCGCCGATCTCGAGGAACACCTCGGGCGGCACCTCGTCGCCGCTGCGCAACAGCGCCAGCGCGTGCTTCAGGTAACCCGTCGTGTCGCGGCGGCGCGCGGACTCGTCCATCAGCTCGCGCAGCCAGGCAGTGCGCTGTAGACCGGCGACGACCAGCGTCTCGTCGAGGCTCAGCAGACGAGCGTCGTCGTCACCGAGCGCTTCGAGCACGTCCTGCAGACCGCGGTAGAGGTAGATCTTGTCGGGGCGCCCGGCGACGCGGCGCTCGAGCGCGCGCTCGGCGAAGCGCAGCGCGGGCGGTGGTGCCTCGAGGTTCAGGAGCCCGTCGACCGCGACCAGGAACAGGTCGTCGGCGATCGACTCGTCGAGCAGCAGATCGAGGAAGCGCCCGATCGCGAGCTCGCGGCGGTCGAGCGCGGCCATCGAGTTCGCCCACAGCAGCAGCGTCTCGATGCGGTCGGGGTGGCGGGCCAGTGCGCGGCGGTACAGGCGTGCGGCGTCCTCGTGGCGACCCGCGAGCGACATGATGCCGGCCGAGAACTCGAACGCGATCGCGTCCGCCTCACCGCCGCCCTCCAGCAGCTCGCGGATCACGGCGCGGGCCTCGGCCGGCCGGCCGCGCTCGAGGAAGCCGAGCGCGAGCTGCTGGCGGTAGTCGAGCTCGCGCTCGGGATCGAGCTCGAGCAGGTGTCGCAGCGTCTTCTCGTGCGCGACGAACTCCTGGTTCTCGAGGTGGAGCTGCGCGATGCGCTGCCAGCACTCGATCTCGTCCTCGGGATGCTCGCGCGCCCAGTCGAGCAGCACCTGCCGCGCACCGAAGGTGTCCTGCGCGCGGCTCCAGATCTTGACCAGCGCGTCGCGCTTGGCCTCCCTGTGCTCGGTGTCCGGCGCCGCGAGCGCGCGCTCGAGCTCGATCACCAGATCGGCGAGCCGGCCCTCGCGCGCGGCCTGGTCGAGCACGCGCTCCTCGGCCTGCACGCGGCGCGCCGCGCTGCCGGCCTCGAGCCAGATGTGGCGGAACAGCCGGGCGGACTCCTCGCGCTCGCCATCGTCCCGCGAGCTCGACAGGAGCCACGCGAGGCGGAACGCGAGATCCTCGGTGTGGGTCGCCTCGTAGGCCGCGCGGTACAGCTCGATCGCCTCGGTCAGCCGGTCGAGGCTCTCGAGCGCCTCGCCGAGACGTACCTTCGCGGTCGGCGTGTCGAACGTCGCGCGCGCGTCCAGCAGCAGCCGGACGGCGGCGTCGCGCCGTTGGCGCGCGCGCAGGTGGCCGACCTCGAGCAGCAGCGCGTCGAGCCGATCGCGGTCGGCATCGCCGCCGCGAGCGCGCAAGGTCTCGAGACCGCTCTGGAACGCGTCCTCGTCGCCGAGCTCGGAGGTCGCATCGACGAGCTGTAGCAGCTCGCGGCGCGCCGCGTCCGCGTAGCCGTCGAGCAGCACGGCGCGCGCTTCGTCGCGGCGGCGCAGATCGGTCAACAGCAGCGCGAGCGCGATGCGCAGACGCGGCTGGTGCGGGTCGGCGGCGAGCCGCTCGCGCGCGGTGGCGAGTGCGCGCTCCACGGCGCCGGCCTCGACCGCGATGCCGAGCGCCTCGCCCTGCAGCTCGTCGTCGTCCCGCGCCGACGGGCGCGCGAGCAGATCGAGCGCCTCGTTGCCACGGCCGAGCTCGCGCAGCGCCGCGAGCAGCGCCGTGCGGGTCTCGCGATCGAGCGAGTCGAACCGCGCGATCCAACCGTCGACCAGCTCGCCGAGGCGCTCGTTGCGCGCCGCGACGTCGAGCAGCCGGGACAGCGCGAAACCACTTTCGCGGCCCTGCTCGGCGGTCTCGGCGGCGAGCCGCCAGCCGGCGAGCGCGGCCTCGACATCGCCGGCGCGCTCGGCCCACAGCGCGCGGCGCATCGCGGTGCGCGAGCGCTCGCGGCGCCGGCCGGGGTCGTCGCCCGCGTCGAAGTCCGCGTGCAGCTCGACCGCGAGCGCGAAGCGCCCGAGGCCCGCGGCGACGTGGCCGATCGCCCGGCGCAGCTCGGCGGGCGCGCCGTCGGCCGCCTCGCGCAGCCGGCGGTCGACGTCCTCCGCAGGGCGGCCCAGCGCGTGGGCGAGCTCCGCCGCGCGGATCAGCCAGCCGACGCGCTGCCCGGGGTCGCCCTCGCTCGCGAGCTCGCGTTCGACGGCGGCGAGCGCCGGCTCGAGCTCACCGAGCGCCTCGCTGGCGAGCACGCGCAGCGGCTCGAGCGTCGGCTCGTCGGCGTCCTTCAGCGTCGCGAGCACTCCGCGCAGATCGCCGCGCGCGCGCATCACGGCGACGCGCTGCTCCAAGGTACCGTCGCGCCACTCCTCGGCGAGCGCGTCGAGGTCGCCGGTGCGCAGCAGCTCGGCGTCGATGCGCGCGGTGACCGGATCGGTGGTCGCCGGCTCCGGCTGCGCGCGGGACGGCGATGCCAGTCCGACGACGCCGACCAGAAGCCACGCGGCGGCCGGCGCCATCCGCGGTCGGGTCGCGCGCCGCAGCGGCCAGCGGCGCGCGAGGATCGACAGCAGGAATGCGCCGAGCGCGAGCTGCGCCAGCACGCCGGCGAGCGACCGCGGCACGTGGGCACCGGCGGGAGTCGCCGGCGGCTCGGCGGGGAGCGGCCCGTCGACCGCGGCGCTGCCGCCGGTGCGCGCGGCGAGCGCGTCCAGCTCGGCCGAGCGATCGCGCCGGCGCAGCTCGCGCGGCAGCGGCCGCATCGCGGCAGCGGTCGCGATCTCGGCACCGCCGGCGAGCGGCTCGACGACCGCGATGCGCAGCGGCACGTCGGGCACGGGCCACGGGAGCTCGGCGACGAAGCCGTCGGCGAGATCGGGGATCGCGCTCGATCTCAGCAGCTCGTCGCCGACTGCGTCGGTCACGACGAACTCCGGGGCGGGGAAGCTCGGTCGACCCGGCGCCGCGTAGCGCAGTCGCAGCGCGTCGCGACGCGCGTCGACGTCGAGCGACGCGCGGCGCGGATCGCGCCCGCTGGCGAGACTGCGCAGCAGATCGGCGACCGCCGTGGCCCAGCCGGCGTCGTGCAGACCCTCGGTGGCCGGCCCGAGCAGATCGGTGGCGAGCACCGCCGTGCGACCCGCACCCTGGTCCCAGGCGGCGAGCACCGGACGGCTGCCGTCGGTCGTCTCGAGCAGCACCTCGGCGCCCGGCCGTGCGCGCGCGTCGACGAGTCCGCGCACGGCGCCGTCGACGCCGTCGGCCTCGAGCGCGCGGGTCGCCTCGGAGTCGATGCCGCGCAGCAGCGGGAACTCGCCGTCCCGCACCGCGGGCAGCAGCGTCGTCTGCGGCTCCTTGAAGCGCAGGTCCGGCAGCTGGAAGCGCGACGGACACGCATAGAACCGGCCGCGACCCCATTGGGCGAGGTTCAGCAGGAACGGGCTGTTCGCCTGCGGACCGATCAGCACCGTGTTCAGATTGATGCCGGCCTCGGCCATCCGTCGTGCCAGCGCTTCGAACGGGCCCGACTCGACGCCGCCGTCGGTGAGCACGAGTACGTGCTTGAAGCGCGTGTGCACGTTGAGGAGCGCATAGTACGCCTCCTCGAGTGCCGAGTAGATGATCGTGCCGCCGCCCGATTGCAGCCGATTGAGTGCCCGCAGCAGCTCGATGACGTTCGAGGCCGGCTGCAGAGGCGCTGCCCAGCGCTTGCTGCCGTAGAACTCGACGATGCCGGCCTTGTCGTGCGGCATCAGCCGGCGGACCGCGAGCCGGGCGACCTCCTTCGCGAGTTCGATGCGGTTGCCCATGCTGCCCGAGGTGTCGATGATCAGCACCAGCGCGACCGACGGATCGCGGCGCTCCTCGCGCTGCGGCGACTCGACCGGCAGCACGTCGGCGAGCGGCGAGTCGGCGTAGCCGCCGGGGCCGAGGTTCGCATCGCGGCCCGCCAGCAACAGCCCGCGACCGTGGTGCAGCACGCCGTCGCGCACCGCGCGCTGGAACTCCTCGCTCCACGCGCTCGCCGGCAGGTCGTCGACGACCACGACGTCGGCGCGCGTGAGCGCCGCCTCGCTCGGGCCGAGCCCGCCGCCGCTCGCCTGCTCGACCGCGAACCCGTGCTCGGCCAGCGTGGTGCTCAGCGAGGCGGCAGCCTGCGCGTCGGTCAACGCCAGCACGCGCAGGCGTCCTTCGACCAGCAGCGCCGTGCGCTCCTCCTGCCGCAGTGGATCGGCGCCGAGCGAGCCGTCGATCGTCAGCCGCGTGCGCAGGGCGACGGGCCCGGTGCGCGTCGGCGCGCGCGCCTCGACGACGTGCGTCGACACGCCGGGTCGCACCGCGATCGGCTGGCGGCCGAGCACCGCGCCGTCCGCATCGCTGATCTCGAGCGTCGCCGGCGAGGGCCGCTCCGCGGCGACCTCGATCTCGACGCGGAACGGCTCCGCGACGCGCAGCGCGGCCGGGTGTCGCACGCGCAGCACGCGCGCGAAGCCCGGTGCGTGCGGCGCACCGCGCCAGTGCACGCGCAGGCCGCGCGACGCGATCGCATCGGCGATCGGCCCGAGCGGCCGGTCGCCCGCGTCGCCGGCTTCGCCGAGTAGCGCGATGTCGCCCGGCGCACCTGGCGGGATGAGCGCTGCGGCCTGCTCGAGCGCCGCCGCGAGGTCGGGCGCGCCGTCGGCGGCCGGCGGCGCGAGCGTGCCGGGGACCGCGAGCCGTGGCCGGGTGCCGGCGGTCAGCACGGCGAACGGCTCCGCGAACGGCGTCGCGTCCCGCCACGCGCGCAGCGATCGCGCGGCCTCGGTGTCGGCGAGCGCACCGCGCCCGGCGGGCACGACCACCGCGGCGCGGTGCACGGCCGGCGCCCGCTCGACCCACGGCCCGGCGAGCGCCGCGACCAGGGCCGCCCACGCCACCACCTGCAGCACGGCGACGATGCCGCGCCGGGCGGGCCCGAGCGGGCTCCGCGCGCGCGCGGTCGACCAGACGATCGCGGGCAGCGCCGCGAGCAGGAGCAGTAGCCAGGGTCGATCCCAGAGCATCGTGGTTCGGCGGGTCGCCGGGTCGGCCCATTCTGCGCGCCGTGGCGCGGGACTCCACCCTCTTCCGTGTGGCGGGGCCGCCGCGCGAAACGCCACCTCGAGCGGTGCGCTCTGATCGGGCATGACCACCCCGACGAGGACGGCCGCCAGCGTCTCGCTGCTCGCGGTCCTGATGGCGCTGGCAGCGCCGGCCGCCGCACAGAAGCAGGCCCGCGCCGCGCACGACCGGCTGCTGGCGGAGGCGCGCGTCGTCGTCGCACGCTTCCTCGCACCCGGCGCCGATCACGATGAGCTCAGCCGCGAGCTGCGCCCCTCCGCAGCGGAGCGCGCCAGCGTGCTGGTCGACACCGCGGTGTCTGCCGAGCCGGCCGGCGCGATGCCGGTGGTGCGGCCGGCGCCCGGCGAGACCTCGCTCCGGCTGTGGGCCGCCACGGTGGACGAGCTGCGAGCCGGAACGGGTGACGCCGCCAGGTTCTCGCCGGGGTTCCGCGCCTGCGCGTCGCGCCTCGCGCCCGGCTTCAGTTGGGTCCGGTTCGAGTTCGCGGCCCCGGGCAGCGCCAGCGGGACCGCCTACGAGGGCCTCGTTCGCGTTGCGGGTCGCTGGTGTCTGATCCCGCCCGCGGGGCCGGTCCGGGCGGCTGCGGCCGAGCCGCGCGCGGCTTTCGAGCTCGGGCACCAGCTCGTCCTGGCCAGCGTCCTGATCGCGAACGGCGCGCGCGGTGGTCCGGTCGATCGAGTCGTCGGTCGCGCCGCCGGCGCCGCGGCGGAGCTCGGCGTGACCCTCCCCGAGTTCTGCCGTCCGACCGGTGATCGCGTCGACGACGCCGTCGCCTGTCTGCGATTCGTGCTGGACGGTGCGGGCCCGGTCCTGCGGCGGACGATCGCGCGCGACCATGGCGAGCGTTGTGCGCAGCTGTTCGAGCTGGCGACGCATTCGGGGCTCTACGCGCTGATCTACGTCCAGGGCAGCGAGCGCAGCGACCTCGAGGATCGGCTCCGTCGGATGGTCGAGTCCGCCGGGGCCGCCGCCGGTGTGCCCGAGCGACTTTGGCGTCCCTTGCTCGATGCAGCCGAACGGGACGAGACCTACGAGCGGGTTCGCGACCTGACCCTCGAGCTCGGGTCCGAGGTCGGCGGATGGTTGCAGGAAGACGGCCGCGCGGGTCGGCCGGACGACGCCACGCTCGTGGTTCGCGGCGCTGCGTGGAAGATGGGCACCGACGTCGCGCTGGCCGCACTGCTGGCCGGCCGCGGTGGCGATCCGAGCTCATTGCTCGAGCGGGCCGGGCGGGTCGCGCGGATCGTGGCCGGGAGCGAGGTTCCCGAGCTCGTCGACCAGCACGGCAAGTCGGTCACCGACCTCGCCCGCGCATTGAACTACGTCCTCGCGACCGGAGGTCGCGAGCTCGGCGAGCGCATCGCGGCGCGCGCCGGCGTCGAGGCCGCTGCGGCCTTCGAGCTCGGCACCAGGATGCAGCTGCTGCTCGTACTCTATGCCGGCGAATTCACCGACACCGCGCGAGCCATCCACTCCGCCTGCGAGCGGGCGGGGCTGCGCTCCGGGCTGCCGGAGGACCTGTGGCGGCCGGCGCTCGCGCTCGTCGCGGCGGAGCGACCGGCGTCCGAGGTCAACGCGGAGCTCCGAGCGATCCACGAGCGTGGCGAGCGCTGGTTCGCGGACCTGCGGCCGACCGGTCGCTGACAGCGCCGCAGCCGGGATTGCGGCACGCCCGCGAACGGCCCGGCGCTGATCCGGGTCCGCGCGTGGCAGTCGGATGCCGGCCTGTGCGCCGTGGCTTGCGATCGCTGGCACGGTCCCGGTCGATCGGCCCCGGCGTCGGGGTAACGTGCCGTGATGCGCCTCGTATCCGGCCTCGTCCTGGCCATCGCTTCGGCCGGCTCGGTCGCCGCCTCTGGCCAGCCGCCGGCGAAGCCGCCGAACATCGTCTTCGTGCTCGCCGACGACATGGGCTACGGCGACCCAGCCTTCGGGCGTGCCGACGCGCGCATCCCGACGCCGCATATCGATCGACTCGCGCGGGACGGCATGCGCTTCACCGACGCGCATGCGCCCGGTGCCGTGTGCGTGCCGTCGCGCTACGGGCTCCTGACCGGCAGGTATCCGTGCCGGCGCCGGCGCATGCAGCCGGCGAGCGAGGCGGTGATCGAGGCGGGCACGGTGACGCTGCCCGGTCTGCTGCGGACGAACGGCTATGCGACCGCGATGGTCGGCAAATGGCACCTCGGCTTCGACGGAGGCCCGGACCTCGACTACGAGCATCTGCTCGGAGGGCCGTGCGACCGCGGCTTCGAGCGGTTCTTCGGCATCCCGGCGTCGCTCGACATCCCGCCCTACTACTACGTGCGGGATCGGCGCGCGGTCGCCGCGCCGACCGGGCGGATCGCGGCGAGTGCGACCGACGGCTGGAGTCCGATCCAGGGCGCGTTCTGGCGCGAGGGCGGCATCGCCCCGGGCTTCGTGCACGAGCAGGTGCTGCCCCGCGTCGTCGACGAGGCGGTCGGGATCGTCGAGCGACATGCGACGACGCGCGACGGACGGCCTCTGTTCCTGTACGTCGCGCTGCCGGCGCCGCACACGCCGTGGCTGCCGCGACCCGAGTACCGGGACGCCAGCGGAGCGGGCCGGTACGGGGACTTCGTCGCGCACGTCGACGCGGAGATCGGTCGGCTGCTGGCGGCACTCGACGCCGCCGGCATGGCGGCCGACACGCTGGTGATGCTGTCGTCCGACAATGGACCGGTGTGGTACCCGGGGGACGTCGACCGCTTCGGCCACCGCGCAGCAGGGCCGTGGCGCGGCATGAAGGGCGACGCGTTCGAGGGCGGTCACCGCGTGCCGTTCGTCGCACGCTGGCCGGGGCGAGTCGTGGCCGGCGCCGTCAGCGACCGGACGATCTGCTTCACGGACGTGCTGGCGACGTGCGCGGAGGCGGCCGGCATCGACGTGCCGGCGGGTGCCGGCGAGGACAGCGTCAGCTTCTGCGCGCAGCTGCTCGGCGGCGAGCCGGCTTCGCGGCGCGAGGTCACGGTGCTGAAGCAGGATGCGTCCGTGGTGCGCGAAGGGCGTTGGAAGCTGATCCGTCACCGCGGCTCCGGCGGCTTCACGAGGGGCGCCGACACCGGACCGGCGCCGGGGCAGCTCTACGACCTCGCAGCGGATCCCGGCGAGACCGACAACGTCTACGCAACGCACCCGGACATCGTCGTGCGGCTCGGTCGCGTCGCCGCGCGCGCGAACCCGGCCAACGTCGTCGTCGTGCTCGCCGACGACATGGGCTACGGCGACTCGAGCGTGTACGGCGGTTGGATCGAGACGCCCGGGCTCGCACGCATGGCGAGGGAGGGCATGGTGTTCACCGACTTCCACTCGAGCGGCGTCGTCTGCAGCCCGACGCGTGCGGGGCTCGTGACCGGCCGCTACCAGGAGCGCGCCGGCATCGTCGACGTCATCGATGCCGACCCCGCGCGGGTCTCGCATCGCTGGGGGCTCGCGGACGAGGAGGTCACGTTCGCGGAGCTGCTGCGCGACGCCGGCCATGCGACCGGGCTGTTCGGCAAATGGCACCTCGGCTACCAGCCCCGACACAATCCGCTGCGCCACGGCTTCGACGAGTTTCGCGGCTTCGTCAGCGGCAACATCGACTACCACAGCCACCTCGATCGCATGGGCGCACCCGACTGGTGGGACGGCGCTCGGCGCGTCGCGCGCGACGGCTATCTGACCGAGGTGATCACGGCGGACGCCGTCGACTTCATCGCCCGGCACCGGGACGAGCCGTTCTGCCTGCTCGTCTCCCACGGTGCCGTGCACGCGCCGATCCAGGCGCCGGACAGCGCCGCGGTGCGCGGGCCGTCCGGGAGCGCCCGGCCGAACGGTGACCGGTCGCGCGACGAGACCGTGCGGCTGATGACGCAGGCGCTGGACGACAGCGTCGCGGCCATCCTCGACGCGGTGCGGCGGAACGGCATCGCCGGGCGCACGCTGGTGGTGTTCTGCAGCGACAACGGCGGTGCAGCGCACATGCGCTGCGATCCGCTGCGCGGGGGCAAAGGGCAGGTGTGGGAGGGCGGCCACCGCGTCCCGGCGATCGCGTGGTGGCCCGGCACGATCCGCGCGGGCGCCACGACCGACGCGCTGTGCAGCACGCTCGACCTCATGCCGACGATGCTCGAACTCGCGGGCCTCGCCGCGCCAGAGGCTCGCCCGCTCGATGGTCGGAGCCTCGCGCCGCTGCTGCGCGGCGAGGCAGCGCCGGCCGACCGACAGCTGTTCTGGCTCGGCCGGGCGATGTCCGACGGGCACTGGAAGCTCGTCGTGCAGGACGACCGGCCGGCGTTGTTCGATCTGTCGGCTGACCTCGGCGAGACGAACGACGTCGCGGCCCGGCATCCGGACCGCGTCGCGGCGATGGTCGCGGCGCTCGCCGAGTGGCGACGCGACGTGCAGCTGGGGGCGACGCAGCAACCGGCCGGGCGATAGCGATTACTGCGAGAGAGCGCGGTCGCGAAGACGGTTGGACACCCGGGAGTGGCGGCCGGCGGACGCCCGACGCTCCGCCGGTGGGTGTCCTCATCCTCCCTGCCGCCGGTGGTGTTGCTCGGCGGCGTCGACCGACGAGATCGAGTCGTGCATCGGCTCGTCGACGCGACCGGGCCAGCGGCTGTCGGTGGCCGCCGGAACGACGACGAGCAGAGCTCGACGTGCCGGGACGTGGGGCGAGGCCTCGGCCTGCTGTGTCGGCGTGAGCATCCGTGCGGGCCCGGCTTCCGTCGGTGCGGCCAGACCTCGTCCTGCCAGTGGGGTCCGGCAGGACCTCCTCGTCCCCGGCTTCGAAGCGCCGCCGTGAAGTCGCGAGTGCATTCTCCTCGCGCCACTCCACCGCCTGCATGCCAGCTGGCACCCGGCGAACGGATGCCTATTCTCGTTGCGCGTCGTGCACTGGTCACTCCACATGGCTGCCGAGCGCCGGATCCGGATTCTCGCACCGAGCCGTGCTCCGCGCGATCCGCCGCACTCGGCTGCAGCAGGCGAAGGTGTCGACCCATGACAGAGCCGGATTCGTGGATCCGCATCTCTGCGTTGCTCCTGGTGTCGCTGTCCGCGGGCGTTTCCGTGCCGGGACAGGAGAACGCGGACGGCATTCTGTTGGCGCCGGACCGGTCACTCGAGCGGCGCATGACCGCCGCGGAAACCCATCGGTATCGAGTGAGCGTGGCCGAGGGAACGGCGGCGAACATCCTGGTCGACCAGTACGGGATCGACCTCGTGGTGACGGTCCTCGGAACGGAGGGGGAGAAGCTCCGGGAGTTCGATGCACCAGTGGGGGCCGACGGTCCCGAGAGCGTCTTCGTACCCTCTGCGGAGGGTGGCATGTTCCGGCTCGAGGTGAGGGCGCTGGACGCGGCAGCGCCACCGGGTCGCTACGTCATCCGATTGCGAGGCGCCCTGTCCCTCGCAGAGTACCATAGCCGGGAGGTTCGCGAAGACACGGAGCAATGGCGCGACTGGTATCTCAACTTCCAGCTGTCCGAGGATCGGATCGTGTCCGTTGGTCCGTCGGACGAGTTCGGAGCGGCTGGGCGGCTGATGTACGTCGACACCGGGACCGGTCGCTTCGGCATGCTCCGGCCACTCGCCGACGGCACGTTCTACAGTGCCGCGACACTCGTGGACGACTTCCCGGTGGCCGTCCGGCTGGCCTTCCGTCGAGACGCCGATGGGCGTATTGCCAGCCTCGATTGGCGCGAAGAGGACCAGCCGCAGCGTAGCGCGCCGCGGGTGTTCCCCGCGCATGTCGAGGAGGTCGCCTTCGCGAATGGCGACGTGAAGCTGAGGGGCCTGTTGGTCGTCCCGGACGGAAGTGGCCCTTGTCCCGCCGTGGTCTACGTCCACGGCTCCGGTGACGCGACCCGGCACGCGGGCTTCTTCCACAGCTACTTCCAGCGGCTGGGTCTCGCCGTCCTCGCGTTCGACAAGCGCGGCGCCGGTGAGTCCACTGGCGACTGGCGGCGCAGCTCGCTCGGGGACCTGGCGGACGACGTACTCGCTGGCGTCGGCTTCCTCGCCTCGAGACCCGACATCGACCCCGACCACATCGGGCTGTTCGGGATCAGCCAGGCCGGCTGGGTGGCGTCGCTCGCGGCGGCACGTTCGCCGCACGTCGACTTCCTGGTCATCAACTGCGGCTCCGGTGTCAGCGTTGTCGAGAACATGGTGTACGAGCGGGATGGAACCCTGCGCGAGGCGGGAGCTCCCGTGGACCAGATTCCCCCGCTGCTGGAGTTCTATCGACGACTCCTGCAGGCCGCGGCCGACGGCCGGCCGTGGGAGGAGATCGAGGAGCTTCGCCGGGAGGGGCGGAGTCGACCGTGGGCGGCGCAGATCCCGGCGCTCGAGGTCGGCCGCGACAGCGTGCTCTGGGATTGGCTGCGTCGAAACGGCAATTACGACGGCAGCACGATCCTGCGCCAGGTGCATTGCCCGGTGCTCTGGTTCCTGGCCGACCGCGATCGGAACGTGCCGTCCCAAGCGAGTCGACCACGGCTCGAGGCCGCGCTCGCCGCAGGCGGGAACGAACACGGCCGGGTGGTCATGCTGTCGCCAGCCACCCACGTCATGTTTCGTTCAGAGACCGGTTTCTTCTCCGAGGTGATGCGCTCCGATCAGGGCTTCATCCCCGGGTACTGGGGCACGCTGACCCAATGGCTCGGAGAGCGGCTGACGGAGGTGCGCCGGTGACCGTGGCGATGAGCTCCGGGAGCGGGTTCCCCCTTGCTCGCCCTCCAGCCGGGGGGCGAAGGAACCGAGCTGTGTCGATTCCGAGGAGCGATGTACGGATGCGCCTCCATTGTCGGTTCCGAGTGCTGGTACTGGTCGTGGTCGCCACCATCGCGGCCCATCGGTCACCGCTGCCCGCCCAAGCGACGGCGGCCGGCGCACTTCACTTCACGACGGGCGATCATGCCGAACTCCCGATCGAGCTGGCCGGTGACCTGGTGTTGGTGCAGGCTCGCATCAACGGTGGCGAGCCGGCGTGGCTCCTGTTCGACACCGGCGCGACGATCAACGTGCTCGACGATGAGTTCGCGAGGCGGATGGAGCTGGGACTGTCCAACCTCCCGGGTACCGCTGGCGAGAGGATCGTGGCGCGCGGGTTGACCGTGAGTCTGGCGGAGGCCGAGTTGACCGACCAGACGGCATACGTCCTGCCGTTGACGGACCTGATGCTCTTCGTCGGACGACGCTTCGTGGGGATCTTCGGCTACGAGCTGCTGCGCCATGCCGTCGTCGATCTCGATTACGCGGGAGGGACCCTGGGGATCCACGCGCCGGGGACGTTCGCATATTCGGGCGAAGGTCAGCGGATCCCCTTGGCAGTGGTCGGGAAGTGGCCGGTCCTGCCCGCACGACTCGAACAGGAGGGTGAGCCACCGCTGGAGAACCGTCTGATCCTCGACTCCGGATCGATGTCCGTGGTGGGCCTCACCTCGACCGTGCGCTCCAACCATGCCATCGACATACCGGTCTCGGCCGGCATCGGCGGCGTCGGCGCGGGAGCCGTCCGTGCCGGTCGGATCCGTGCGCTGTCCGTCGGACCCTGGACCTTCGCCAACCCGGTCGTCCTGTTTCCGCCGGCCGGGGGCGGGGAGGACCCCGACGACCTGGCGAAGGCCGTGGAGTCGACCGGCATCGGCGTGTTCGGTGCACCCATCTGCAGGCGCTTCCGGCTCGTGTTCGACTATGCGAACGAACTGCTGACCGCGGAACCTGCCGCGTCGCTCGATGCTCCCTTCGAGTTCGACATGAGCGGTGCGATCCTGACGTCCGCCTCGCTCGAGTTCGCGGCCTTCCGGGTGGTGGCGGTCATCGACGGTTCGCCGGCCGCCGAGGCGGGATTGCGGGCGGGGGACACGATCACGGCGGTCGACGGCCGCGCCGCGGTAGAGCTCTCGTTGGCGGGCGTCAGGGAGATGTTCCTGTGGGAGGGTGTGCGAGTCACGCTGCGTGTCCAGCGCGAAGCGAACGCGACGGACGTCGTCTTCGTGACTCGTCGCCTGATCTGACTTCGACACGATTGGTGGGGTGTGCTTCCCCGCCGCACGGCGAACGGTGCAGGCTGTGGAATCCACCCACCTGTCGTGTGACCGCGGTTCGTTCGCGTGACGCCGGAGCGTGGGCTATCGTCACGCGCGTGCCCGTGCTCCTCGCGATCGTCCTGGCAGCGACGCTGTGCGCGCCGCTCGCCGCACAGCCCCGTCCGAACGTCCTCTGGCTGACCGTCGAGGACATGTCGCCGTGGCTCTCGTGCTACGGCGACGACACCGTCCCGACGCCCTGTCTGGATCGGCTGGCCTCCCGGTCCGTGCGCTACACGAACGCGTTCGCGACCAGCCCGGTCTGCGCGCCGGCCAGGTCGTCGCTGATCACCGGCATGTTCGCGACACGGATCGGCGCGATGCACATGCGCACCGGGAACCCCAGTGGGGCGGCCCTGGCCCGCGATCCCGACGCGTATGCCGAGATCCCGAGCTACGAGGGCGTCCCACCGACGTTTGTCCGCTGCTTCCCGGAGATCCTGCGGGCGCACGGCTACTACTGCACGAACAACGCCAAGACCGATTACCAGTTCGAGGCGCCGGCGACGGTGTGGGATGCGTCCGGGCGGGCGGCACACTGGCGCGATCGCACAGATGGCCAGCCGTTCTTCGCCGTGTTCAACCACGGCGGCACGCACGAGAGCCGCGCATTTCCGGACACCCCCGCGAGCCCGTCGGTGGTCTCGCCACAGGACGTCCCGGTGCCGCCGATCTACCCGGACACGCCGGCGGTGCGGGCCGCTGTGGCTCGCACCTACGACAACATCGCCGCAATGGACGCGTGGGTCGGGAAGCGGCTCGCCGAGCTCGAGGAGGCCGGGCTCGCAGGGTCGACGATCGTGTTCTTCTTCTCGGATCACGGCGTCGGACTGCCGCGCGGGAAGCGGTCGCCGTACGACCTGGGCACGCGGGTGCCACTGCTCGTCTACATTCCCGATTCCGCTGACGCACCGGGCGTCGCCGAGCGCGTCGTCAGCTTCGTGGACTTCGGGCCGACGGTGCTGTCGCTGTGTGGCATCGCGCCGGACCCACGGCTCGACGGCGTGGCGTTCCTCGGTGATTACGCAGGCGAGGGTTCCGGGCTCGCGTTCGCCAACGCCGACCGGTTCGACAGCGTGTACGACCGCGCCCGATCCGTGACCGACGGCCGCTACCGCTACGTGCGCAACCTCCTGACGGACGTGCCGTACCTGATTCCCAACGCCTACCGCGAGCGATTGTCGATGATGCGCGATCTCTACGCGCTGCGCGACACGGGACCGGAGCGGCCCGAGCAGTGGCAGCTCGCCGCGCGGAGCCGCCGGGCGGAGGAGCTGTACGACTCCGCGTCGGATCCGTTCGAGGTGCGTGACCTCGCGACGTCGCCCGAGCACGCGGAAGTGCTCGCTCGCCTGCGCGCGGCACTCGACGACTGGATCGAGGCCACCGGCGATCTCGGCCTCGTGCTGCCGGAGCGCGCGATGGTCGAGACGCGCCTGTGGCCGGACGGCAGACGGCCCGACACGGCCGGGGCGACCATGCGATGCGCCGACGGAGTCGTCAGCCTCGAGTGCCCGACGGCCGGCGCATCCATCGGCTACCGCACCGGCGAGCGCGGGCCGTGGACCGTCTACACGGGTCCGTTCGACGCCGGCGACGCCCGGACGATCGAGGTCCTGACCCACCGCATCGGCTTCGCGCCGGCGCGGCGGGCGTTCGTGCTGCGGTGAGCGTGTGGCCCGCCACGGCGCCCGGGAGTGACGTTGCACGCGTCGTCCCGCGTCCGGGTCGTTCAGATCGCGCTCGAATGTCGCGCCGCGCGCGCGTCGGGATCCGCTGCCGCACCGGCATCGCGTCCTCGCAGCACCGATGTTCCTCCGTCGTCCGCTCGGCCACCGAGGCGCAGGACGCGACGACCGATCCCTCACCGGATTCGCGGCTTCTCGGGATCGCCGGCGTTCTCAGGGGCAATCCCGGGGTCGGCTTCCGCGATCGGTGTGCGGGAGGGGCGGCCGTCCGGCACGCAGCGGAGCGAGAGCGTAGAATGCGCTCTCGACCCGAGAGGAGGCTCTCATGGTGTTGCTCCGCCGGCTTCTCCCCGCTGCGCTCGTCGCCATTCTCGGGGCCTCCCCGAGCGGCTTCGCGCAGTGCATCCCGGCCAATGGCTGTGGCGAGATCGCGGGCAGCGGCTGCGTCGGTGCCAGCGCGCCCGGCTATGTGGGCACGGCGCACTATGGCACGTCGATCGACCTGAACTTCCTGACGGCGTTGCCGTCGTGTCTGCCGAATGGCTACCAGGCGGTCGCGGTCGGACTCGAGGCACCGCAGCCGTACCCTGTGCTACCGGTCCCGCCGGCCTGTGCTGCAGAGAGCCCGTGCCGCATCGCGGTCAGCTTCGTCGTCATCGACTTCCTGGTCGCGCCGACGGGGATCCTGCGGCTCCAGGTGCCCGTGCTGCCGTCGACGACCGGCGTCAGCGTCGTGTTCCAGGGCACCTGCGTGCGGCCGACACAGCCACTGCCCTGCGTGTCGCTGTCACGGGCGGTGCGCATCCAGATGCGACCGGCGACGTGAGCGTGTGCATTCAGCGCAGCGCGCGCGCCGCGCGGACGCCGAGATCCTCGGCGAAGAAGCCGCGCTGCGCGTAGTCGCGCTTCGAAGATCGCGCCGCGAGGTGCGCGCTCAGGAACGACCCGCCCCGGATCACGCGCGGTGCGAGCTCGTCGCCGGCGCCGCGCGTTCCGTCGGCGCTCGCGGTGAGCGGCTCGTCGTACGATGCCCACGGATCGAGACACCACTCCCAGACGTTGCCGTGGACGTGGTGGAGCCCGAACGCGTTCGGTCGCAGACCATCGACCGGCGCGTGCACCGGAAAGCCGTCGAAGAACTCTGGCCACGGTGTGGTCAGCGCGTTTCCCGACGCGACGATTCCCGCCCGGTCGAGCAGATTGGCACCGCCGCGGAGTGCCTCGCGGTCGTCGCCCGGCCACCAGCGTGAGACGGTGCCGGCCCGCGCCGCGTACTCCCATTGCGCTTCGGTCGGCAGCGTCATGCCGTGCGCGCGGAGCAGCCGATCGCAGTCGTCCCAGCTGACCTGCTCGACCGGATGCGCCGACGTCAGCCCGTGTACGTTCGGCGTGTCGTAGTCCGGCCCGAACGCGCTGGGCGTCGCGCCACCGCTGAGCCGCCTCCATTGCGCCTGGGTCAGCTCGTGGCGCGCGACGAAGAACGGTGCGAGCGTCAGCTCGGTCGCCGGGTATTCGTCGTCGGTCGCGAGCTCGTCGTCGTCCGCCGCCCCCAGCCGGAAGGTCCCGCCGGGCAGCAGCACGAGCACGATGCCGGTGGCGTCGCCGACGTCGATCGCGCCGTCCGCGCCGTGCGAAGGGATCGGCAGCTCTTCGGGCGCGGCACCGGCATCCGGGTCCCACGCCGACCGCAGATCGTAGAACTCCCACAGCCGCGTGACCGGGTTCATGCCGATCGGCACGAGGCCGGTCTGGGGTCGCAGGTCGATCGCACCCGGGCGGTACAGCGCGCTCGCCGTGATGTCGTCCGCGCGCGCGATCGCCGCCGCGGCGTCGGCCCACGACACGCGGGCGCGCGGGTGGCTGCGGGTGAGCGCGTCGATCCGCTCGGCCCACCACAGGTCCCGCTCGACGGCGGGTACCTCGTCGGCGACGAAGCCCTCGATGTCGCCGAGCGACCGGGTCAGGGCGCCGCGCAGGAAGTGCTCGGACTCCGGTGTGTCGGCATTCGCGCGCTCGCTCAGCGCGCGCACCGTGCGCCGCAGCTCCGGCAGCGCGTCGCGCAGCCGCCGGGCCTCCGTGTCGAGCCAGCTTCGCATGTCCGCCGCGCGCTCCGGCCACGCCGGGTGCAGGGCGTCACGCCGGACGCGGGCGCCGCGGAGCTGCTCGATCGTGGCCAGCAGGTCGAACTCCTGCACTTTCGCTTCGAAGCGATTGCGTTGGTGAGCGGCTTCGGTGAACCCGATCGCCGTCGCGACGAGCCCGACGACGAGCGTCAGCAGCAGCGCGATGCCCGCCACGACCTGCCCGCGATGCCGCCGCAGCAGCTTGCGCAGCCGGTAGCCGGCTCCGGGTGGCCCGGCCCGGACCGGCTCGCAGGCCAGGTGGCGACGCAGGTCGTCGGCGAGCTCCGCGACCGTCGCGTAGCGGCGCTCGCGCTCCTTGTCGGTCGCGCGACCCACGATCCAGTCGAGCTCGCCACGCAGGGACCGGACGAGTGCGGGTGGCGTCGTCGCACGGTTCGCGGCGGCGAGCCGTACGGCGTCCGGGTGCTCGCGGATCACGCGTTCGCTCGGCCGGGGTGGCTCGCTCTCGCGGATCGCGCGCAGCAGCTCGGTCAGCGGCAGACGGCGCAGCTGGTCGCTCGGCAGCGGTAGGAAGCCCGTGAGCAGCTCGTAGGCCAGCACACCGAGCGCGTAGACGTCCGTGCGGGTGTCGACGTCGAGCGTCTCGGGCGAGGCCTGCTCGGGCGACATGTACTCCGGCGTCCCGATCGCGATCTCGCGATCGGAGGACAGCGTCGCCTGCAGCTCGCGATGGTCGATCGCGCGCGCCAGCCCGAAGTCGATGATCTTGGGAACCGCCCGATCGCCTGCGGTCGCGACCAGGACGTTCGATGCCTTGAGGTCGCGGTGCAGGATGCCCTTCTGGTGCGCGTGCTGGACCCCGGCGCAGACCCCGCAGAGCATCGCGATGCGAGCCCGGAGGTCGAGGCGTCGCTCGTCGCAGTGCGTCGTGATCGGCTGCCCCGGCACGTGCTCCATGACGAAGTACGGCTGTCCGCGGGCGGTCGTGCCGGCGTCGAGCACACGCGCGATGTTGTCGTGATTCATCAGCGCGAGCGCTTGCCGTTCGACCTCGAAGCGTTTGAGGACGCGCTCGGTGTCCATGCCGAGCCGGATGACCTTGATCGCGACCTGCCGCCGGATCGGGTGGAGCTGCTCGGCGAGGAACACGCTGCCCATGCCGCCCGAGCCGAGCGGTCCGAGCACGCGGTAGCGGTCGAACCGCAGCTCGTCCTCGACCCGCTTCGCGTCCAACGGTGAATCCTCCTCGACGTGTGCGGCGAGCAGCGCGAGCACCTCCGAGCGAAGGTCGTCGTCGCCGCCGCATTGCGCCGTCACGACCGCCGTACGCTCGCCGGCCGGCCGCGCGATGGCTGCGTGGAACAGCTCCTCCACTCTCTGCCAGCGCTCAGGATCCATCGTCGGGCTCGGCGATCTGCCGGTGCAGCCAGGCGCGGGCGAATGCCCAGTCGCGCTCGACCGTCGCGCGCGACACGCCCAGCGTGGCGGCGATCTCGTCGTGGTTCAGGCCCGCGAAGAAGCGCAGCTCGACGACCCGCGCCTTGCGCGCGTCGTGCTCGGCGAGTCGCGCGAGCGCCTCGTCGATGGCGAGGAGCTGGTCCGGGCGTACCTCGGCGAGCTGCTCGACGTCGGCGACCGTGCCGGCCGCGTCGAGCGGCACCGGGCGAGCACCGCGACCGCGCCGATGGGCACGGTGCCGCCGCGCGTGATCCACGAGGATGCGGCGCATGGCGGTCGCGGCGGTTGCGAAGAAGTGTCGGCGGCTCTCCCAATCGACGTCGCGGCCGACGAGCCGCAGCCACGCCTCGTTGACCAGCGCGGTCGGCTGCAGCGTGTGGTCGCCGCGCTCGCCCCGCATCGAGCGCTCCGCGATGCGGTGCAGCTCGGCGTAGACGCGGTCCATCAGCGCGGTCAGCGCGCGCCGATCGCCCGCGCCGGCCTGCTGGAGCAAGCGCGTCACGTCGCCCGGGAGTTCCGCAGCCATGCCCGACCGCGTCCATTGCACCCCGCGAGCGCCGGGCGTGGAAGCAGCTCCCCCGGGCGGCTCGGCGTTCCGGCCGTCGGCTTCCAGGACCGGGTCGATGCCGTCGATGGCCGGTCAGCGTGTTCGATGCGCCTGGCGCCTCGGCGCCCGTGCAGCAGGCGGCGTCGGGGGTTCGAGGCAGCTCGCCCTCGGCAGACGGCAGGCCGGGGGGTGTGGACGGAGTTCCTGGTCAGGCGCGAGGCCGCGAAGCGGCCGGGACGGTGCGCCGGGGGTGGGCGCACCCGGCACCGGTCGCGGAGAGCGCATGCCGGTCTGCCCTGAGTGCCGGACTCGCCGTCAGCCGCTGATCTCTCTCACCGACCCGCGCACCGTCGTGCGCGGGTCGACCCGTCCCGACCTGCTGGCGGAACTCCCACCACTCGTCCCGCCGCGTGTTGCGCCCCAGTGCCCAGGCCCGTGGACCGACTGGATCCCCCGTGGCTCGACGCGGCGACCGGAAGTGACGCGCTCGGCGTCGGCGAGCGCGTCGAGCACCGCCCGGTCGGCGCTTTCCTGCAGCGCCCCGCCGACCGTTGCCGCGTGGGGTGCTCCGCCCAGGTCGGGCAGCGCGAACTACGCGACCCTTGCGAGCCCGTCGCGCGGCCGTTCGCGGGTCAGCGACGGCCGCACGTGCTCGGTGTCGGCCGTGTCGAAGAAACCGAGCAGCACTTCGACCTGGCCGCCGCCCGACGTCGCCAGCGGGCAGCACAGCGTCAGCTCGTCGCGGACCGGCTGCTTCGGCTGCCGCTGCCGGGTCGGCACCGGCGGCGCGTGGTCGCGATGCTGCGACCAGGGTGAGTGGCGACGGCGCGGAGTGCGGCGGGGCGATACGACCGGACGTTCCGGGAAAGTGCCACCGGTGGAGCGACCGGCGCGACGACGTGAGCACGCGAGGGGGTGGCTTCCCGGTTCGCTGCGACCGACTTAGCTTGCCGCGGGGAATTGTGCGCTCCCACTTCTCGGCGTCGTCCCGAGACCCGTCCATGAACCCGATTGCTCGCCTGATCGTCCAGTCCCTGGCTGTCTCTGTGCGCATCGCGTGCGCGCTGGGCTGCGCGACCGCGTTCGCGAACGCCCAGGTCACGTTGAGTGTCGATCGTCTGGACGGCGGCGATCCGGGTGCGCCGGCGCCCGCCAACCTCGTCGTCGTCGACGTGTTCGCCGACGTCGCGGCGACCGACACATGGACGGCGGCGGGGCTGCGCGCGACGACCGCGAACGGCGCCGTGCTGCGTTACGGCGCCGGCAGCGCGCTTGTGAACCCCGGCCTCGCCGACCGGTTCGTCACGAGCGTGAGCCGGCCGCTCGCCCGCGACGCCGACGCGCGCTTCAACGGCGCGCTGGCGGCGATCGCCGGCCGCTACGACCCGACCGGGCCGACCGCGACGGCGAGCGCGGGCGAGGTCAACGTCGCGTGGTTCAGCTCGCCGCCGGCGACGTCGACGAGTCCGAGCGTCGACGGCTACATCGCGCGCGTGGTGATCGACATCAGCCGGGTGGTCGGCATCGATCCGGCGACGATCGTCGTTGCGCCGGGCCTGCCGCCGGCCGGCACGGTCCCGCTGCTCGTATCGCAGCCGGCGTCGGCCGGCAGCACCGTCGCCGGCACGGTGGCGGCCACGTACGACGTGCCGACGGTGACCGGCATCGACTGGTGCGTCTACGCGAATGCGGCGGTGTCGGTCGTGCTCGGCGTCGATCGCCTCGACGGCCGCGATCCGGGTGCGCCGGCGCCCGCCAACCTCGTCGTCGTCGACGTGTTCGCCGACGTCGCGGCGACCGACACGTGGACGGCGGCCGGCCTGCGCGCGACGACCGCGAACGGCGCGGTGCTGCGCTACGGCGCCGGCAACGCGCTCTTGAACCCCGGCCTCGCCGACCGGTTCGTCACGAGCGTGAGCCGGCCGCTCGCCCGCAACGCCGACGCGCGCTTCAACGCCGCGCTGGCGGCGATCGCCGGCCGCTACGACCCGACCGGTCCGACCGCGACGGCGACCGCGGGCGAGGTCAACGTCACGTGGTTCAGCTCGCCGCCGGCGACGTCGACGAGTCCGAGCGTCGACGGCTACATCGCGCGCGTGGTGATCGACATCAGCAGGGCGATCGGCATCGATCCGGCGACGATCGTCGTTGCGCCGGGTCTGCCGCCGGCCGGCACGGTCCCGCTGCTCGTATCGCAGCCGGCGTCGGCCGGCAGCACCGTCGCCGGCACGGTGGCGGCCACGTACGACGTGCCGGCGGTGACCGGCACCGACTGGTGCGTCTACGCGAATGCCGTGGCGTCGGTCGTGCTCGCTGTCGATCGCCTCGACGGCGCCGATCCCGGCGCGCCCGCACCCGCCAACCTCGTCGTCGTCGACGTGTTCGCCGACGTCGCGCCGACCGACACGTGGACGGCGGCCGGCCTGCGCGCGACGACCGCGAACGGTGCGGTGCTGCGTTACGGCGCCGGCAGCGCGCTTGTGAACCCCGGCCTCGCCGACCGGTTCGTCACGAGCGTGAGTCGGCCGCTCGCCCGCGACGCCGACGCGCGCTTCAATGGCGCACTTGCGGCGATCGCCGGCCGCTACGACCCGACCGGGCCGACCGCGACGGCGAGCGCGGGCGAGGTCAACGTCGCGTGGTTCAGCTCGCCGCCGGCGACGTCGACGAGTCCGAGCGTCGACGGCTACATCGCGCGCGTGGTGATCGACATCAGCGGGGCGATCGGCATCGATCCGGCGACGATCGTCGTTGCGCCGGGCCTGCCGCCGGCCGGCACGGTGCCGCTGCTCGTATCGCAGCCGGCGTCGGCCGGCAGCACCGTCGCGGGTACGGTGGCGGCCACGTACGACGTGCCGGCGGTGACTGGCACCGACTGGTGCGTCTACGCGCCGTCGTGTGCGTCGTACGCGGCATCCTCGGACCCGACGACCGGCACCTGCAACGCCCTGCCGTTCGGCGCCGCGGCGAGCCCGTCGCTGACGACCGTGTTCGCGCAGAACAACGGCGGCGCGATCGGCGGCGCGGTCTACTTCGACGTGACGGTGGCCGCCGGGCTGTACCTCGATGGCCTCGCGCTGAACACCAACGTCGCCGTCGGCACGAACCTGATGGTCGACGTCTACCGGACCGCGCTCGGCGGCAGCTACGTCACGAGTGCGGCCAACCCGGCGGCGTGGATTCCCGAGACCGCCGGCTTCGGCGTCGCGGCAGGGGTCGACGTGCCGTCGATGATCGAGCTGAACAGTCCGTTCCTGCTGACCCCCGGCACGTACGGGATCGCCGTCGTCGCGCGCAACTTCAACCACCGCTACACGACTGGCGCCAATTCCTACGGCGGCGCGAACCTGAGCATCGCGGCCGGCGCGGCGAGCAACGTGCCGTTCACCGGGATCCTGCAGCCGCGCACCGCGAACGTCAGCGTCGGCTACCACACGGTCGCGACCGCGTTCGGCAACGTGCGCTACCAGACGATCGTGCGGCGCGATCAGCTTGCGGCAGGACCGATCACCGGGCTCGCGTTCGCGGCGTGCGCGACGGGCCGCCACTGGAACGACACCCTCGAGGTGCGCATGTCGCACGTGCCGGCAGGCCACGTGCTGTCGACGACGTTCGCGGCGAACCTGCCGGCGCCGGTCACCGTGCTGAGCGCGAGCGACCACCGCTGGCACGTCACCGGCGACACATGGAACGAGATCGGTCTGCAGAGCGCGTTCGTCTACGACGGCATCAGCGACGTCGTCGTCGACATCGTCGCGCGTGGCAATTTCCACACCGCGGCCGCGGCGTTCCACCGCGAGAGCAACGTGCCGCGGGTCGCCGCATGGGGCTGGACCGGCAGCCCGCCGAGCGCGGCGATCGGCGCCAACACGGCCGCCGACAACCTCGGCACGAAGGTGCGCCTGCAGCGCGGCTGCGCCGATGCCGCCGAGTTCGGTTGGAGCTGCGGTCCGCTGCGCGCGGGGCATTCGGGCCTGCCGGTGCTCGGCCAGACGTTCGGGTTCACCTGCTCGAACGCGCCGGCGAACCAGCCCGTGTACCTGAGCCTCGGCGTGAACAACCAATCGCCGAGGTTCCCGTTCGATCTGTCGGGGATCGGTCTCGTCAACTGCACCGCGTTCCACGACGCGATCACCAGCGTGTCGACGGTCGCGAACGGCCTTGGCGACGGCGTCTACCAGCTCAACTTCCCGTACACGCCGACATCAGTCGGGTTCCTGTTCTACGGGCAATGCATCGCAATCGACGTGGCGGCGACGGGCGGCGTCGCGATCTCGAACTACGTGCGCATGGTGGTCGGGCTGTAGCACGCGGTCGCGAACCACCGGCACGCTGGCGTCGCCCTGGCCGGTGTGGTTGCGACGGCGCATCCGGTGCGCGGCCGTGGGGCGACGCCACGGGCCCCGCCGCGGATCGGCCGCAGCTCGACGAACTCGCCGGCCATCACGCCCTGGCGAAGCGCCGACGCCGCATCCGCCGAGCCGGCCCAGACCGTGTAGCGCGCGCCGCGCTGGAGCGCGATGCGGGACGCACCATCGGCGTCGGTGTGCGCGAGGCGCCGATCGTCCGGCGCCGCCGCCAGCGAAGCGCATGCGGCCGCGGCGTCCGGCCGCATTCGCCCGTTGATCGGCCAGGTGGCCATCTCGTCGTGCGGCTCGACCAGGTCACCGATCTGCCTCGGCACCGCGCGCCCCCCGCAGTCGGCCTGCGCGATCAGCTGCCTGCCGCGCAGCGACGGATGGCGCACCGCGGTGGATCGCGACGAGGCGCATGCCGTCGGCGAGCCCATCCTCGCGCCGGCCCTGCTGGAGCGCCAACTGCAGGAACGTCCCCACAGGCTCGGATCCTGCGGCGCCGGGCGCTTGCCCTCGGCCAGCGCCGCGGCCGCGTCGTCGGTGCGGTCCGCGTCGCCGTGCGGGTCGCGCCTGGCCCGCGCGATGAAGCAGGGTCGCCACCCGCGTTCCGCGCGCTGCAAGGACGCCAGCGCACCCGCACGCAACCAGAGCGCGAGGAGCCTCGATCGCGCCGCCGCCATACCTGGTGTGAACGGATGGCACGCGGCTTCGGAGTCGACTCGCTGGTCTGCCCCGAGTGCCAGACTCGCCGTCCGCTGCTGTCGTCTCTCACCGACCCGCGCACTGTCGTGCGCGGGTCGACCCATCTCGACCTGCCCGCGGAGCTCTCACCACTCGCCCCGCCGCGCGCTCCGCTCCCGTGCCGAGGCCTGTGGACCGACTGAGTCCCTCGTCGCTCGACGCGGCGACCGGAATAGAGGTTGCCCAACGCCCCGGGCTGCCTTCAAGGTCGTGAGTGACCCGACATCGGGCAGCTCTCCGCAACCTCACGCCCAGCGAGAGCCTCCATTGGCGCCCGGGCGACTCCGCGCGGTTCCGGGGGTTCCCTCGAGCATCGCCAGAAGCGCCCTCGTCCCTCCCGCGGACGGCTGCCAGCCCCGATCAGCTCGCGCTGACCATCCAGGTCTGGCAGTCGGTCACGTAGTGGTCGAGCGGACCGCCGGGGAACATCCAGCCGGCCCAGCGACTCGACAGGATGAGCCCGCACAGCGCGGCGTTGGCCGGGAGCGGCAGCGGGAAGGTGGCGGTACCGTTGCAGCCCGTGCCGGGGACGAAGGTCATCGACGCCCAGACCGGGATCGACGGCAGCAGCGAGCAGAGCCCGAAGTTGGCGGACGCGCAGTTCGCACCGATGTCGATGAACACCATCGCGATCGACGGCGCCGGAGTGTTCAGCGCGTCCAGGGCGAAGGTCAGGTTGCCGATCGCCGGGTCGCCGCGCAGCACGTGCGTCATGGTGGTGCACAGCGGCGACGAGCCACTGAAGCACGGGTTGCCCGAGGTGGTCTCGGTCGACGGCAGCACGCAGAGACCGGTCAGCAGCTGGCCGGGTACGCCCGTGCAGATCGTGTTCTGGGTCAGGCTGCAGGGCGGCGCGAACTGCATTCCGTAGACCTGTCCGCCATCGGTGAAATACAGCTCGCTCCGGCATGCGTCATAGCCCAGCCCGGTGATGTCCGGCACGATGCCGGCCGTGTTCGATGGAATCGTGGCCGGGCAGATGGGCGTACAGGGCGAGCCTTGGAACGCGACGTGGATCTCGGTCGGCGCGCCGAAGCCGAGCCATGGCGACGACGCGTAGAACAGCAGTCCGTTCGGATCGCTGGTCGCCAGCCCGCTGACGATGTGATTGGTCGGCACCGTCAGCGTGCAGCTGTTGAGCAGCGACAGCGTGCACCCCCCCGCGACCTGGTAGACCCAGATGGTGTTGTCCGAGTGGCTGACGAACAGCCGCCCGAGCGCTTCGTTGTAGGCGAGCCCCGTGACGACCACGCCGGCCGGCAGGTTCGGCGCCGGGAACGGACCGCAGACCGTCACGCAGGTGTTGCGAGCGTCGACCTTCGTCAGCGTCAGTCCCTCGCTCAGCCACGTCGCGCGGTCGCCCGGATCGTGCGCGACACCACCGGCCCACGGCGACACCGAGGGACCGATCGCCGGCGGGCAGAGCGAGAGCGTGCAGAAGCCCGGGTCGATGCGCGCGAGCTGCGGCGCCGTGTCCGTCAGTCCCAGGACCTCCGGAGTGGTCTGGGCGACGGCGGCGGCAGCGAGCCACGGCAGCGCGACGGCGAGCGCGAGAGAGATGCGGAGGGTCGAGGTCATGGCCTGGAGATCGCGTGGGGAGTCGGGCGGCGGGTGTGCCGCCAACCGGAATGACCGAAGTGGCCCGCGCTGGACATCCGAGGCCGAGATCACACATCCGCGCCGATCCGGTGCACCGTCTGCGGGCGTTGGCCGACCGCTCCGCGGGCTCCGGTCCGGGGCCGGAGCGGGCCGGACGCAGCATGGTGCGCGTGCCGGGCCTGGCCCCGGGAGCTCGACGGCGACGGTGCGACGCGACCCGGAGCTCCGGCGGCGGGCGAGGGTGCTGATCGAGGCTTCGCTCGAGCCGCCCGGGCACGAACGCGAGCCCTGGTTGCGATCCGTGTGCAGCCCCGACGCGGTTGCGGACGGGAGGGATCGTCCTGCTGGAGAGGCGGGTGGTCCGGACCGCGGCATGGAGTTCCTGACCCCGTGTGTGGTTACGGTCCGACTGCCGCTGAAGCGCTCGTGATCGCCATGTCCAGTCTCCCCAGCTCACTTTCACGCCGCGCCCTCGTGGCCCCTTGTGGCCTCCTGCTCGCCCTGGCAACGCCGGTCGCCGCACAGGCATGTGCCGTCCGTTCGGCCTACCAGATGGGCAACCAGACGGCCGTCTCCAACATCGTCCAGGTCGACACCGGCTGGCAGCCTACGGCGGTGACGACGCTGCAGCAGAACGGCGGTGGGTCGCCCGGCATCAGCCTCTACTCCGAGGGCACGGTGCGGACCCAGGCGCAGTTCGGGCGGCTGCGCATCCTCGGTACCGGCCAGGCGCAGAACTGGAACGGCAACGGCACCTCGCTGTACGTGAACATGTCGGCCTCCGATCTGCCGACGGTCCAGTTCCGCGACACACTGACGGTGCAGGCCCCGGGCCTGCCGGCAGGCACGCCCGTGCAGCTCCGCCTCCGGGTGCGCATGGCCGGCAGCTGCGTGCTGGCCGGCTTGATGCCGCTGGTCTCCAACTACAGCGCCCAGATCCGCGTCGCCCCGGAGGCGAGCAGCCTCGGCGTGAGCTCGGTGGTGGCCAGCCTCGATTCGACGACCGGCGTCGCCACCGCGATCGTGCCGACGGCGGTCGGGCAGACCTTCGTCGTCGAGGGTCGCACGACCTGCAATGTCGACGAGTACGGTGTGCGGAACGGCTTTCCGGTGGCGACGGCTTCCTACTCGATCGACCTCGAGAGCCTGTTCGATTTCACCAGCCTCACGCCCGGGGCTTCGATCGCGACCTGTAGCGGCGTCACCTACCCGTCCCTGCAGGCCTCGTCGCAGCCGGTGGGCACGGGCTGCGGTGCGGCACCGCCGACCCTCGTCAGCACATTGCCGCGGCTCGGCACCACGCTGCTGCTGACCACGAACGGTGCGCCGGCCCAGGCCCCGGTGTTCCGCGGCTTCGCGGTCGGCGCCCCGGCCTGGCTGCCATTCGGCACCTGCACGCTGCAGCTCGACCCGGCTTCGCTGCAGCTCGACTTCGCCGGCTTCGCCGACGCGGCAGGCCGGCAGACGGTCGCTCTGCCGCTGCCGGGCTCCAGCAGTCTCGCCGGCCTCGCGGTCACCGCGCAGACGCTGATGCCGGCCACCAATGGGCCGTTCCTCGGCTTCGGCGAGCTCAGCAATGGCGTCGCCCTGGTCGTCGGGCTCTGAGCTCGACGTCGGTCGCCGGCATCCAGCTATCGCCCCGGGGCGTGGACCATCGTCCGCCCCGTCGCAGTCATCCGAAATGCCGACAGGCATCCGGTGCCGAGCCCGCCCGCGTCGTCGATCCCCAGCGTACGGGGCGCCGCCGGCGCGAACGCCCGCACCCCCAGCCACCCCGGCCGCGCCACTCGCAGCCGCGGGGACGACATCATCGCCACTGCAGCTCTGCCGAGCAGGTGCCGATGTCCTCCCGTTCGCTGGTCCGGATCCCACCGTGGAACGTGCAGACCGCGACCGAGCCGTCTTCCATCGCCTCGACGCCCGCCACCTTGCCAGCCGTGACGCAGGGCCCGAATACCGCGTCGAAGGCCCTGGCGACCTCGAGGGTCTCCTCGTCGATCGCAGTGGTCGCGCGCGCGGCGCTGGCCGTCTGCGTCGACATCGTATTCCGACGCGGACGCCCGAGCCGCGGACATCCGGCCCCGCTCGCCTGCTGCGCCGAGTCAGAGCAGCGCTTCGATGGCGACGACGAGCCCGAGCCCCGCGAGCGACACCAGCAGCATCGCCAGCCCGCGCCGGGCCAGGAAGTCGAGGAATGGCGGCCCGAAGCGATTGATCAACCAGGCGATCAGCAGGAATCGCAGCGTGCGGCTGGTCAGCGACGCGAGCAGGAACGTGTCGAACGGGACCGATTCGTGGAACACGCCCGCCGCGATCGTGAACACCTTGTAGGGCAGGGGCGTGAGGCCGGCGAGGAACACGACGACGAAGGCCGCGTGGCCGAAGTGTGCGCCGATGCCGGCGAAGGTCTCGGCGTCGAAGCCGGGCACGTGCGCGAAGAACCACTCCCGCAAGCCGGCTTCCCACAATTGCCAGCCGAGCAGGTAGCCGAACATGCCACCGAGCACCGAGGCCAGCGAGGCCCAGCCCGCATAGCTCCAGGCCCGCGCCGGTCGGCCGATGCTCATCGGCAGCAGCAGCACCTCGGGCATCACCGGCGAGATGCACGAGTCGAGGAACGACAGCAGCATCATCAACGGGACCGCCGAGGGGTGGTCGGCCCTGGCGGCGAGCCAACGCTTCACCTTGGCCTTGCGCGACAGCCGGCGCCGCCGCCGCTCCTCGCGCGAGGGGATCGCCTCGGCGGGCGCCGCGTGGCCGGCAAGGTCTGGGGGCGGGACGGCAGGGGCGCTGGTCATCAGGCCGCCACGATCGGACGGCGGAGCCCGACGGTCAAATCCACGCCATTCGACGGACGACTCGACGCGCAGGCCGGCGGAGCCGGGGCTCACGTCGAAGGGCACGCGTCGGTCGCGCGTGTCGGACTCGAGCACGAGGTCGCGCGACGCGGAGCGCAGCTCGAACTCGACGAAGTCGGCGTGGTCGGCCAGGCGGACGGAGCGTACGCGGCGGTCGCGGCTCGACCGCGCGCTCGTCGGGGGCGACCAGCCGCACAACGACGCGCGCCCGCGCAAGGCCGGGATGCCCGGGTGCGAGCACCCGCAGCGCGACGTTGCGCTCCGGCACCGCCATCTCGAGCCGGCCATGCTCGTCGCCGCCGAGGTCGGCGACCTGCCCGGCGCCGGCACCTCGACCTCGAGCCGACGCTCGCCGAAGCGCGGTAGCCCGATGCGCAGCCGGGCGGCCGCCGCGGGCAGACCGGGGAGCCCGAAGCAGTCGTCGGCCCGGGTCGCGCGGTCCAGCGCTCGGGGTTGTGCGCCCGCTACGTCCTGCGCCCGGCCATCGACGCGGATCGCCTGGCCTGGACCCGTCGCGGCAAGGGTGTCTACAGGCTCGAGCGGCCGTGTCGGGACGGCACGAAGCTGATCGTGTGCGAGCCGCTGGTCCTGATCGAGCGGCTGGCGGACCTGGTGCCTCGCCCGCGGACGAACCTGGTGACCGACCACGGGGCGTTCGCACCGAGCGCCTCGTCATCGGATCGGTCGTGCCTTCGCCGCCCGATGAAGCAGAGTCACCACCCGCGTTCCGAGCACGGCAAGTACGCCAGCGCACCCTCACGAAACCAGCGTGCAAGGAACGTCGATCGCGTCGCCGCAATGAACCGTCCAAGCGGATGGCGCGCAGCTTCGGGTTGACGTGCCGGTCTGCCCGGACTGCCAGACTCGCCGTCAGCTGCCGTCGTTTCTCACCGACCTGCGCACCATCGTGCGCGGGTCGACCCATCTCGACCTGCCCAAGGAGCTCCCACCACCTGTCCCGAAGCGCGCTCCGCCCCCGGGTGCCCGTGCCCGTGGACCGACTGAGTCCCTCGAAGCGCGACGCGGCGACCGGAATCGAGGTCGCCCAGCGATCCCGAGCTGCCGTCACGGCTACGAGTGGCCTGACATCGGGCAGCGCTCCGCGACCCGACTCCCTGCGAGAGCCTCTGTTGGCGCCCGGCCGACTCCGCGCGGTTCCGGGGCCCCCCCGAGCATCGCCAGGAACCCATTCCTCCTTCCCGCGCGCTCCGGGCGCATCGTCGGGTACGGCCGGTCGACGAGAGCGAGCTGTCGATCCGCGACACCATCCCGCTCTCGGAGCAATTCGCTTCGATGGATCTGCATCCGTGCCGCATGGACCTCGGCAAGCCGGCGAGCCCACCGGCAACGCGATCCAGGTGCCGACCCCGAGCGTCTCGCTGGCGATGCTCGACCTGGTGCGCGAACGCGAGACCACGGTCGGGGAGCCGAACGACTCCCTGCGCGACGCCGCAGTCCACTCGGCACTGTCGCTTTGGATCGACCACACCACCGCCACCGAGAGCTCCTCGACCGAGAGCTCCGCGACCGACCTGGTCGGCTCCCGCTACGGCGGCATCGTCGATCCGGCCGCCACCGTGGTGAACGGGGATCGCTGCGTGGTCCACGGACGGCTGCCACGACGACGAGTTCGGCTACGGCGTGCAGGTGCTGCGCTGCGCCCAGCGGATGGCGGGGATCCGCTACGTGGCGTCGCCTCGCGGGCGATCGAGCGCGTTGCGAGAGCGCGCGGTCCGTCGCGGGCCTCGCCGGACTTCGCGCGCAGGATTCTCGTGGCCTTTACTCGACGCAGCAGGGGCCGGGTGATCGTGGTCGGCGGGTCGCGCAGACGCTGCCCGAAAAAGAGCAACCATCACCCCTCATGAAGCAACTCGCTCTCACCGTGGTCGCGGCATCGTTCGCGTCCCTCTCGCTCGCCGCCCAGGCCACCTTCCCCCTGCCCGTCCCCGTCGGTAGCCCCAACGCCACGCCTCCCGGGAGCACCAACGGCGCCGAGGGCACCGCGCCGTTCCTGGCGCCGCTCCGGATGACCCAGACGCTGGTCGTCAACCGGGACACCTTGACCCGCACGCAGGGCCTGCCAGCCACCTTCGGGCTCTGGGACATGTCGGCCTTCGATCCGACCGGTCGCTACATCTTCACCCCGTCCGAGGTGAGCAGCGGCTGCGGCGTGTTCCGCTACGACACCGTCACCGGCATCGCCACGACCCTGATGCTCGGCAACAACACGGGCATCCGCGAGTCGAACCCGGCCGCGTGGGATCCGAACAACGACGACTACTCGCGCTTCGATCCCTGCACCTACACGCCGGTCGGCACGATCATCCTCGGCGAGGAGACCACCGGTGGCCGGATGTTCGAGGTGCTGAACCCGATGTCGCCAAACGGTCCGTTCCAGGTCCGCTGGCTGAGCAAGATCCCGGCGATGGGCCACGAGGGCACCCGCTTCGACAGCCAGGGCAACCTGTACGTCGTCGATGAGAACAACTCGGGATGCATCTACAAGTTCGTGCCCGCCAACCCTGGTGACCTGTCGGTCGGCCAGTCGTTCGTGTTGCGCATCGATGCCTACGCGGCCGATCCGAACGCTCGCCCCAGCGAGAACTGGAGCTCGGCGCAGAACCAACTGACAACCCGTGTCGGCGCGGCGCGCTGGATCCCGCTGACCGACGCAGTCGGCAATGCCCTGACCACCGCCGATCCACTCGCCTACGTCTCGACGACTGGCGGCCGCGATGCCGCCGACGAGGTTCTTGGCACGCCGTACGGCCGTCCGGAGGACCTCGACTTCAACGTGCTCGCGAACGGCAACGAGTGCATCTACTGCGCGGTGACCAGCGAGAACGCGGTCCTGTCGATCGAGCTGACGGGTGGCGACACCGCGATGGTGCGTTGGTTCCTGGATCGCAACACCATCGATCTGGCCACCGGCGCAGCGGTGGGCGGTGTGTTCGCCAGCCCGGACAACGTGGCCGTCGACGCCTTCGGCAGCATCTACGTGGTCGAGGACGGCGAGCCGAACGGTGGTGACATCTGGAAGGCGATGGACGCCGACAAGGACGGCGTCGCCGAGAGCATGGGCGTGTTCGTCTCGCTGGGGATCAGCGGCTCGGAGCCGAGCGGCATGATCTTCGATCCGACCAACCCCTACCGCTTCATCGTCAACATCCAGCACCCGGCGAGTGGCAACGACGCGACCTGGGCGTTCGAGACCCGCCCGTACGCCGGAAGCGACCGCGACCTGTCGCTCGCCAGTGGAATCAACGCCGCGCCGACCGCCGGACCCGGCGAGTTCGTCCGTGGCGCCGACGCGTTCGACACCATCGTTTACCACCTGGACTCGCCGAACGGCTCGCTCTACGGCGCGCAGTTCGCGCTGCTGGTCCAGCCGTTCGTGACCTCGGCCGGCCAGCCGCGATTCCTGCCGCCGCTGTGGATGAACCTGCTCGCGTCGAGCTTCGTGCTGATCGGAACGACCGCCGGCCAGTTCCCCATCGTGCTGCCGAGCGGTGGCGCGCGGATCGGCCTGGGTGTGCCGTCCGGCGTGAACGGCGTCAGCATCATGGCCCAGGGCATCACATTCGACGCGGTGAACGGTCTGGTGTTCAGCGACGGCGTCGAGACCGTGTTGCGCTGAAGTCAGCACGGGCGCCACGGCGCCCGGCATCCCTCCGTGCGCCCGCGCCCTCCGCGGCGCCGCGGTCCGGTCGCGCGCAGCGCCGTCCGGCAGATGACTCCGCGGGCGCGATCTGCACACCCATACAGCGGATTCTCGTCGCGGTTCGCGGTGTGCCACTCGAAGCTGCCGATCACCGTGGCGGCCTGCCGCAGGTCCTCGGCGATGGCGTGGTCCCACACGTCGTAGTCGGAGTGGTGGGTGCGCGTGGAATGCGCGACGGGGTCCCGCACGAGCTCGGCGTGCGAAGGACCTCTACGGATTGCAGCGCACCGCCTCGAGACCGATCCACCGCGGCCCAGCGCACTGATCGTCCCCCTCCGATCTCCGTTCACGGCCGTGGGTGACCCGCTATCGGGCAGCTCTCCGCGACCTGTCTTCGTGCGAGAGCCTCCGTTGGCGTCCGGGCGCCTCCGGGCGGTCTCCTCGAGCATCGCCGGGAACCCGTCTCCTTCCCGTGCGCGCGAAGGCCGCCGACCAACTGCTGTGGTCGAGCGACGGGACGACTGCCGGCACCGGTCCCGTCGCGACATCGGAGACGGGGACTGCGCATTTCACCAGGCGTCACGTCATCGCGACGGACGCGCAAGTCTGCTCGATCGCGGAGTCGGGCACCTGGACCTGCGACAGCACGACTGCGGGCACCGTTCGGATCGCGCCGACGTCGTGGCTGCCGGTCGTCGCCGGTACGCTGCGGCCGCCGGCCGCGTCCGGCGAGCGGCTGCCATTCGCTGGGCTCGACGCGAGTCAGGCGTGGATCACCGCGGGCAACCCGGCCGGGACCTGCGGGCCCGGCAGCGCGCTGCGTGGCGACGTTCGGGAGACCGGCTTCTCGTCGTGGGACAACGGGTCGCTTCGCGCTGGCGGCCGTCCCGGCCAGCGCGAGCGGTGCGGCGCTGTGCGCCAGGCAGCGCTGGCGGGATTCCACGCGCCGGGTGCCTTGAAGGTGCTCTTCGTCCGGGTGGTGCCCCCTGGGGCGCTGGTGGCCGACGTCGAAGCTGTCGCGCGACGGCGGCTGACCCGGTCGCTCGCTCGCGTTGGACCCGGTGGCCCTGGCGCGGTTCGCGCGGTGCCCGATCCCAGCCGTGCCGACGCGGCCGCTCCCGTGCCGGTGCGCTGGACCCGGAGGTGCCGAGTCCGCTCCGTTCCGGCTCCGCGTGAGGGGCTGCCGACCGATCCGGCGTGTTCCCCGCCGAAGTCCCGTCTCCCAGACCACGGTCCCTGCGGTGTCCGCCATGCCGGAGCTCCGTCGCCTGCCGATCCTCCACGTCGCTCTGTGCTCGGCCGTGCTCGCCTCCGTCCCCGCCGTGTCACCCGCGCAGTCCCTGGCGAGCGCGCTGCGCGCGAGGTCGTCGCTCGAGCAGGCACTTCCCGCCGAATCGGTCTGGCTGCAGCAGTGGTGGCAGCCGGACACCGGGACGTGGAGCGCGCTCGGGCTCCTCGCCTTCCGGCGGGAGGGCGACCGGGTGGTCGGCGAGCCGCTCGCCGCCACCTACACGACGCGCAACGTGCGGCTGCCCGACGGGCCGCTCACCGGGGAGGCGAGCGGGCGGGGGGTGCGGCTCGTGGGCACGTTCGGCAAGCGCGTCGACGACGAGGGGCGGCAGACCGGGCAGGACCTCGTGCTGGAGTTCTGCCTCGAGCTTGCGGACGGCCGCACCCTGGCGGGGGCGACGTTCGAGCGCGGAGCGCAGCAGGGACGGACGCGCTTCGTCCGCCTGAGCGACGCCGAGTTCCTCCACCGGCTCGAACTCGCCCAGCGCGAGTGGTCGATCGAGCGTCAGGTGGTCGAGGCGGGGTTCGGGCCCCTCCAGGACGCCATTGCCTTCCTCCAGAAGCAACCGGAGGACGATCGCGCGCTCGGCCGCCAGGGACTCCAGTCCCAGTCGACGATGGTGCTCGACGACCTGCGCAATCGGCTCGCCGTCGAGGAGTTGCGCCACCGGGCGACGTCCAGCGGTGAGAGCGCCGTGCGCGAGATGATCACGCGTCTGCGCGCGCAGTGGGGCACACTGGCATCCTCGCCCGTCGTCGTCGACGAGCCGCGCGACGAAGAGTCGTTCTGGCGCCAGGAATGGCAGGCGCCGGACCGTGGAGATTGGATCCTCCTGGGGGTCGTCGCCATGCACGTGGCCAACGGCACCGCGGTCGCCGTGCCCATGTCGCCCACCTACACGCATCGCGGGACGCAGCTTCCCCATGGCCCCTTGCGCGGAACGCGGACGCCGCGGGAGCTGACGTTGCGCGGAACGTTCGACGGCGAGCGCGATCCGGACGGCGACGAAGCGCCACCGACGCGAGAGCTCGAGTTCCGGCTCCGCGCAGCGGATTCGGACCGCGTGCTCGAGGGCAGCATCCTCGCTGGCGGGCGTGAGCTCGGGCGCACGAGGTTCACCCGCCTCGACGGGCGCGAGGCGCTCCTCGCCGAGCTGCAGGCAGCGGACGATCGCTGGGCTCTGGAGGCGGCGGTGGTGAAGGGCACCATTCCCCCGCTCCGGAACGAGGTGAGCTCATTGGAGAGGCGCGACCAATGGGAGCGACAGGGTGGGGCCGGCGGGCTCGGCGACTTCGCTCGCATCCAGCTCGACCATGCCCGACGCAGCATCCTGGTCGAGGAGCTGCGCCTCGCGACCTGCGTCTCGGGGGCGATGACGCTACGCGATCTCCGCATTCGGCTCGAGGCGAACGTGGCGAGCGGTCGGTGAATTGCGCCGCACGCGCACAGCGTCCTGCGCGCCTCGAGGCCGGCGGTGACTCCGTGACCTGACGCCCCGCGTCTGACGACCGTCGCACTTGCGGACCCCAGAAACGCGCCGACCTTCGTCGGGCGGCTTGCCGAGCGACCCCGCGTCCCTCCTACGAGCGCCGCGTGATCGGGTACGTGAGGCACTCGCTCGCCCAAACGAATGAGGGCGGACGAAATCCCACGCGTCGGACGGCTCGTGGGAGTGTGATCTGACGATGGATGCCGTGGTCCGCGGGTACGCCCAGGGCGCACTGACCAGATACCACCAGTCGGACGAGAGGGGACGCTCGCACTGCCTCCGGTGACGGCGAGCATGTCAAGCTGTCGTCGCTGCGGCGAGGCCGCTGCTCGTGCGAATGGCCCTGTTCGCCCATTTGCGAATTCCCGCCATGCCGCTCGGTCGTGCCCTCGTCGTCCGAGCGGACGATTCGAGGAACGTTCGCGGATCACGCCGCCGGCGGTGTTCCGGAACGACCGTCTGCCGACGCCGTGGCGCCGGTCGAGCACGCACCCTGGGTCGGCGTGAGCTTCTGGGGCCGCCGCACGACGACTGCGTCGACCTCGTGTTCGGCATCGACATGGAGTTCGTCGCGGCAGCGCCAACAGCGCGATCGACCTGGCTCCGCGGCCGCCGACAACGTGTGCGAGGTTCGCGCGGGAGCCCGCGCTGGCTCACGGCGACATTGCCGCGTGCCGAGTCGCGCAGATTCGATCGCACGACGACCGCCGCGAGCACTCGTGCGCCGCGCGCTGGGCGTGGCGGAGCAGACCGCCGAGGCGCTGGCTCGGCACCGTCGGCGTCGTGAACGTCCCCGCGCTGGTGGAAGCACGCCAGCGTGTTCCGAGCCCTCGCGCCCGCCGTGCGATCCCTCGGCGTCGGTGCCCGAGGCTCTCGGCGCCGAGCCGATCGAGCGACCACCCGGAGCCGGCAACGCTGCCGGTCGCCAGGTGGTCGAGATCGAACGGTCGGGCGGCCTGCTGCGCCGCCACGCTCCCGTGGCCCGACGACCCGAGGTCGTCCGCAGGTCCGGAGGACCCCGGAGCTGACGTGCTGGTCTGCCGTGAGCCTCCCGGGTCCCGGACGCCGCGAGCTTCCGAGGACCCCGATCCCTCCGTGGCTCGCGAGCCGTCACAATCTCCAGAACTTGCTGAGTCACGCGACAGATCGGTGGCACTGGGTCGGCTGAGAGCCATGAACACCTCGATTCCCACGATCGAAGTCCTGCTCGGTCACCAGGATTGGGTGCGCCAGATCGCCCGCAGCCTGGTCGCCGACCCCTCCCGCGCCGACGACGTTGCCCAGGAGACGATCCTCGAGTCGATCACCCGGCCGCCACGCAGCCTACCGAGCCCGCGAGGCTGGCTCTTCCAGGTCGCACGCAACGCGGCGCGCGCGAGCCGACGCGGCGAACGCCGCCGGCGCAACCGGGAGCGGAGCGTCGCCCGCTGCGAGTCGGTGCGAGCTGATCCGTCGGACGCTGCGCAGCGCGCGGAGATGCACCGTCGGTTGGTCGACGAGCTGTTCGAGCTGCCCGAGCCGTACCGCTCCGTCCTGGTGCTTCGCTACTTCGAGGATCTCGACGCCCGCGAGATCGCGGCGCAGCTCGACCGGCCCCTCGCGACCGTGCGCACGCAGTTACAGCGTGGACTGGAGCGACTTCGTGGGCGCCTCGACGAGCGGTTCGGCGACCGCGCCGCGTGGCGCGCCGCGCTCACCACGTTGTTCCGACTGGATGACATTGCCGCGGGGGTGGCGCCCTCCGCGACAGGGAGCCTCGCGCTGTGGTTCTGGTCGGCCGTTGCCGTCGCCGTGATCGCCACGGCATGGCTCGGCATCGACACAGTCGGTCATCGGGAAGTCCCGCTGCCGCTCGGGCACTCCGCCACGGCGACCGCGGATCCGTCGCGCCTTCCTACGTCAACCACGGGGAGCTCAGCCGGTGATCGCCGAGCGGCGGAGACGAGCGCAACCGCCTCGGTGACCGGCCCCGCGGCGGCGACCGGCGCGGCCGAGCCGGCGCTTCGAGGGCGGGTGATCGGCTTCGACGGGCTGCCGATACCGAGCCTGTCCATCGCCCACGTACCGCGAGGCACCCCGCAGATCCGGGATGACGTGCTGATCATGGCCGACTCCTTCGTCTTCCTCGGTCAGGAGGGCCTGCGCGAGCTGCTCGCGACCGAGGACGGCCGTCGGATCCTCGCGGCGCGGATGCCCGACCCGGACGCGGTCCTCGCCGTCCTCGAAGGACGATCCGCCGAACTGCCTCGGACGATCAGCGGACCGGCAGGGCGCTTCGAACTTCACGGCGTGACCGATGAACATCGGCTGCAGGTCGAGAAGCGAGGCTGGACGATCGCCGGCTTCGGTCACGATCCGGACAACGACGACGTGATCCTCGTCGCCGGCCCCGGCGTGGACGTCCACGGGCGGATCCGGGACGAAACCGGCAGGTACCTGGCGGGGGTGTCGGTCAGTATCTCGTACGATGTCCACTCGCTGTCCGGCGTCGCCGAACACCTGCCCCGCGGGAATTGCTGGTGGCAACGGATGACGCAAACCGATCCGGGCGGCAGCTTCGAACTGCGCGAGGTCCCGTCACATCCGGACATCGAGGTCTCGGTCCATCTGCACGGCTACCGTAGCCTGGCGGTTCCGGCCGATCGGATCCAGCCGCCTGTCGATTGGACCCTGGAAGCCGAGCCGGAAGAGCCCGACTGCGGGCACTTGACGGGTGTCGTCCTGCTTCCGGACGGCTCGCCTGCCGACGGCGCACGCATCGTGTTCGGCTCCGCAAAGTGCTCGAGCGGCACGGACGGCCGGTTCGACCTCGCCGTTCCCTTCAGCAGCAGGGAACCGCCACTGGTCGCCTTCCTGCCCGACTTCCAGCACGCGATCGTCGACGATCTCGCAGATCGTCTCGCGGCCGACCCCCGGGCCGGAACGGACCTCGTCCTGCGGTTGGGTCCCGAGTCGCTCGAGATCTCGGGCCGCGTCCTGGACGCAGCCGGCGAACCGATGGCCGGCGCGATCGTGACGCTGGTCGACGGTACCCGCTACGGCACATCGGAAGCGTGGATCGAGAGCTGGGTCGGCTGCCAGGAGATTCGCGGAGAGCTCACCGACGCACGGGGTCGGTTCATGCTGCGCGGCCTCTCGGAGCGAACCTACACGCTGCGGGCACGAGACGAGCGTACCATGCTCGTCATCGGGTCCGCGCCCATCCCAGCCGGAACGGAGGACGCGGTCCTCCGCGCGCCAGCCGACGCACTGCTCCCTCGACTGCAAGGGACGCTCGTCGACCGTTTCGGCGATCCGATCGCCGGTGCTCGCGTCGGTATTGCCGTGCGGACCTTCGATCATGAGGGCAGTTGGTCGGCGGTCACGCGACCGGACGTGACGGAGACCGATGTCGACGGTTCGTTCGTGCTCGAGAACTCGCCGCACCGCCACGTGTATCTCTCGATCAGCGGAACCGGGGTGCAGTTCCAGCAGGTCGAGTTCGATGCGGCGGAGCAGCCGCTCCGTATCGTCGCCGCACGCGTGATGCGATTCAGTATCCAGCCCCGTGAGGGTCTGCGCGCGGACCGGTTCCAGGTCCACGACATCGACGACGAGCCCGTCGAACTGACGGCACGCGACGCCCAGCACACGTCGACGACGTGGAACGGCTCGATCACGAGGCCCGCGGCGGCGTACGAAGTCGACGACCGCGGCGTGACGATGGTGCTCTACGCCGGTGACGAGGAAGTGCGCCGAATCCCGCTTCAACTGCGTCCGGGTCGTGCCAATCGGATCGATCTGTGATCGAGGTTGCAGGGTAGCCGCTTCATCCTCGATTCTCCCCGCACGAACGTGGGGCGCGGTCGTGCCAGGGAATGCCGCGGCGTGCGACCGGCCAGGTGCGCATTCGGAAGCCAGGCCGGGTCACCGTCGAGAGCCGCTGGCTGGCCGTCGACGACGCCTGGGAGGGATGTGTATCCGCGCCGGTCGACGCCGGCATCGAGACCACGGATCGGCTGCGACGGGCGCGAACTCTGCCGGTCGTGGCCACGCCTGGTCCGCAGGCGTCGTGCGGCGATGCCTCGAGAATCCGCACTCCCGCGGCACGCCCCCGTCCGGGCGCCAGCCGAAGGGCCGGGCACGCGGGCCGACCCATCCTCTCGACACTCGACGTTGCGATCGGTGTCCAGGTCGCGCAGCGTCGGGGGTCTGTGCGTCGCGATCATGAGCGCACCGGAGTCGACAAGGCCTCCGCGATGTGACACCCGCAGAGTGCCTCCGACGGGTCTCGAGTGCCCCGCGACGGCGCCAGCGTTCCCCCGGCGGAGTGCCCGACACCATTCGTCCTTCCTGTGCGCTGGCGCGACAGCAGTCGGAAACCTGACGCGGCACTCGCTGTGAAGGTCGGCGGCCGGTTCGTCGCCGCATCGCGCGGTCCACGAGGCGGGCCAGGCCGTCGGGCCTCCCGTTGCCGTCTGACGGGCAACCTGCCCGTGAGAATCCGGCGCGTCCCCTGCGCCCTGCGCTCCATTCCGCATGTCGATCGACCCTCGCGGTTCCGTGACGCGTCGGCTGGAGGAGGCTGCGTGACCGGCGATGCCGTAGCGGCCCGCAGCCTGTCACCCCTGGTCTACGACGAACTGCGTCGCGCCGCGTAGCGGCCGTGCCTGCGCCACGTCGCTCGACGCGACGACCGGGATCCAGGTCACCCAGCGACCCCGATCCGGATTCACGGTCGTGAGTGACCCGCGATCGGGCACTTCTCGGTAGCCCGACTCCCGGCGCGAGCCTCCGTTGGCGCCGTCGCGACTCCGGGCGGTCTCGAGGTGCCCCTCGCGCATCGCCAGAAGTCCTCGTCCCTCCTACGCGCGCGGCTGTGGAACCCACATCGTTCACCAGGCATCGAGTCCGAGCGTCTGCCTCACCGCCGGATCTGCCGGCACGTAGATCCGCTCGCGTGGCGTGCGCAGCTCCGCGTAGGGCTTGCGGGTATGCGCCCGCTGCTCGATCACCAACGGCGTCATGTCCTCGACGCGCAGGATCTCGCCGTCCGCGTACTCGGCGAGCGCACGCCGGCGCAGACCGAGCTGCAGGGCGCGCCGCACCAACGGTTCTCCGCGTGGACCATGGTCGGGGTCCCACTGCAGCCGCACATCGGAGTCGGCGACCGCCTTCGCCCACTGTTCCTGCGTGCGGCCCGCCGCCGGGTCGAAGATCGCCGGGACCGCAGCCACCAGCAGGCGCTCGAAGAAGGCTCGCGACAGCCAGACGGCGAGCACGCGCTCCTGACCGACCTTCGTCGCCCAGCCACTGCGGAACATCATCCAGAGGAAGTTCGGCTTGATCCAACTCATGCGCGAACGGCGAAACGAGGGCCCGAAGCGGCCGAGCGCCAGCGCTTCGTCCGCGATGGCCGGGCGGAAGGCCTGGTAGACGACGATCGTCTCGTCGTCGTAGTACGCGAGCACGTGGCGGCCTTCCCCTGGCCATTGGCTGCGCTGGTCGACGTAGGACTCGAATTGCACGTGATTCCAGGGTGAGTCGCGACCGCCGGTCGCGCACGCGAAGACGAAGACCCGGGCGACGAAGACCCGGGCGACGAAGATCCTGGCGACGAGGGGCGGATGCTACTCCGCCTGGCACGGAGAACCCCGGAAGGACGTGCACGGGTGGATCGGCGTCCGTGAGTCGTCCGACATGCTGCACCACGTCGACACGAAGCCCCGATTCGACATCGCCGGCGCGCGGGCAGGGCCATCGGCGGGAATCCGCCGACGGCGGTACCCCCGTCGCGCGAGCTCCGAAGCTGCCAGCCTGGCCAGCCCCCGCGTCCCCGGTCGCCTGGATCCCGCGGCCCTTGCGACCGAGGTCGCCGCACCGCAGCCACGCGAGGCGCCCTTCGAGCCGTTCGTCGTCCACTGCGTCGTGCACTCGAGCGGAGCCTGGACCCTGCGCTGATCCCGCAGTGCCCGGTGGGTCGACATGCCCGGCCAATGGAGCTCGGAGGAGGCCTCGTCAATGGCAACGCCGTCGACCACGGTGGCGAGCGGGCGGAGATCCGCGGCGTGTGGGATCGCCTCACGGACGAGGTGCGCCACCGCGAGCGCCACGGCGACCGATCGAGCCACGTACAGACCGGCAGCAGCGACTCGGGCTGCCCTGTCGGCACCCGGCAAGTGGCGGAGAACGACCAGCTCGGCGGTCGGGCGGCACAGGGCGAGCCGGCGCGCGAACGATGCGCGGTGACCGGTCGACTAGCACGGCGCCCGCCGTCGGATGGCTGGGCAGCCGGCTGCCCCGCGGCGGCGCTCCGCGCGTTCATCGACCCGCGCTGGTACGGCGTGACCGGGCCCGCTCGCCCCGCCACGCCGACAGCCGGGTTCGTATGTCGAGCCGCGCCAGCGCGCAGAATGGCGTCGTTCGGTCGCCCATGTCGACGTCGATGGTGACGACGGGGAGTCGCGGCGTCGACGTGGGCCACGGGTCGGTCAGCTCCGTGCTGTCTGCGGCGCCCGTTCTGGACGACCGCGTGGAGCGACCGACCATCTCATCCCATCTCAGTCGCGCACTGTGCCGAGCGCGGCCCGCACGTCGGTCAGCAGCTCGTCGAACCGCGGGCGCGGCGCGGTGAACTCCGCCGTGCGGATGCTCGATTCGTCGCCCCGCTCGCGCACCCACAATGCGCAAAGGTAGCCGCGGTCGGCGCCGTCGACGCGGGCTTCGAAGAGCTGCAGCGTGCCGGTGCGGCCCGTGCCGTCCTCGATCCGGGCGACCTCGCCGATCGGGACGAGTCCGCGGCGGGCGATCAGATCGGTGCGCAGGGCCGCGGTCCAGAAGTCGAGGTCGCCGCCGTCCTCGACGTCGAAGTCGCGGATCCACAGGCGCGCGTCGTCGGCGGTCATCGCCTTGAGCTGGCGGCCGCCCTCGGAGCGCAGCTCGAGGAAGCCCTGCGGGAGGTCGGCGCGCAGGTTCGCGCAGCCGGCGGCGGCGGCGAGGCCGAGTGCGGCGACGGCGCGCACGGCGTAGCGGCAGAGATCAGAAGCGCTGCAGGACATGGCTCGGCCCCACCAGGTTGATCCAACGGAAGCGGCTCGGCCGGTCGCGGTCGATCGGGGTCTCGACGTCGTCCGGCGCCAGGAACTGCACCTCGAGCAGCGACGTGGCGATGCGAAGGTCGAGCGCCTCGAGCTCCGCCGACATCGTCTCGATCTCGGTGGTCAGGCGGCGCAGCTCCGCCTCGATCTTGATGACGTCTTCGATCTCGGTGGCGCGCTCCAGCAATGCGAGCAGCCGCTCGCGCGACTTGCGCGCGTTCTCGAGGCGGATCGTCAGGTCGCGATGCTGCTCGGTGACGTCCATCGCCCGCAGCGACTCGTTGAGCACGCGGCCCATCGCGCGCACCGCGTCGAGCGCCGCGTCGAAACGGTCGGCGGGCACGCGCGCGACGATGCGCAGGTCGTCGCGCTGCACGACGTAGCCCCCGGCCTCGGTCACCAGCGCTTCGAACCGCGCGACCGCGTCGGCCCCCCGCGGCACGCGGACCGTCAGCGTCGCCTCGCGCACCAGCTTGCGTTCTGCGGCCGCCGCGGGCCGCGCACCGCCGCTCGGTGCGCCGTCGGTGACGTCGTCGAGCGAGGCCACCACCCGGCCGGGCGTCGCCCGGGAGTCCGCGTTCTCGGCGTCGGCAGTGAAGCCGAACCCGGCCCCGGCGTCCGCGAACTCCGGCTGCACGAGCCGCGCCTCACTCCCCTCGAAGCCGATGCCCACGCCGCAGCTCGCGGCGAGGCAGAGCAGCACGGCCAGGAACGGCCGTGCACGTCGCGTGGCGGTACGGGCGGCGCGGCACGCGGCGCGCCGCCGGTCGATCGGCTCGTTCATCGTCTGTCCTCCGCGGATGACCTCGACGCTATCGTGCCCGGATGCTCGACGCGATCCAGCAGCGCATCGTCGGTGTGTTGATCGAGAAGGAGCGGACCGTCCCGGACGGTTACCCGTTGACCGAGAACGCCCTGCTCGCCGGGTGCAACCAGAAGAGCAACCGCGACCCGGAGATGGACCTCGATGCGACCGCGATCCACCCGGCGATCCTGGCGCTGCGCGAGGACGGTTGGATCGCGCGGATCGAGGGGAATCGCGCGACGCGCTACCGCCACCGGATCGAGGAGCGGCTCAACGTCTCACGCGACCAGCAGGCCGTGCTTTGCGAGCTCCTGCTGCGCGGCCCGCAGACGCCCGGCGCGCTGAAGCCGCGCGTCGCCCGGCTCGGCTTCCACGCCGAGCCCGACGCGATCCTGCGCGTGCTCCACCAGCTCGCAGAGGACCAGCCGACGCCGCTCGTCGAGCGCCAGCCACGGCGCCCGCGCGAGCGCGACTCACGTTGGGGTCACCTGCTCGGCCCGCCCGCGGAATCCTGGCTCGCCGGCGCGACCGACGAGGCCGACGACGTGGAGGCGCCGTCGCGCAGCGGACCCGATCGGCCGCCGGCCGGCGCCGGCGGCGAGCGGACCGCGGTCGAGGCTCTCGCGGCCCGCGTCGACCGGCTCGAGGCGGACCTCGCAGACCTGCGGGCGCTCGTCGAGCGGTTGACGAGCCCCTGATCCCGTCGGGCCGAGTTGCCCACCCCGGGTCGCCTCAGGTCGGAGGCTTCGCGGTGCCGATCCCTGGGACCGACGGGCGTTCGGAACCCGGACGCTCCGGAGGTCAACAGGCTTGGAACACCGCATCGACGCACGCGGCATGAAGTGCCCGCGCCCGATCGTCGAGCTCGCGAAGGCCCGACGCCGCGCGGCGCCGGGGGACGTTCTCGCCATCGACGCCGACGATCTCGCGTTCGCGAGCGACGTCGTCGCGTGGTGCGAGGCGACCGGGGCGGAGCTGCTCGATCTGATCCGGGGCGAGGACGCGACGCACGCCCGGATCAAGCTCCACTCGGGAGGTCCCTCGCGATGACCGCCCCTGTCGCCAGCGAACCGGAGACCGGGGAGCTCCGCGAGCTGGCAGCGCGGATCGCCGAGCTCGAAGCCCGCATCGCGGCGGCGGAGCCGACGCGCGCGGTGTCGATCGTCTGCTTCAGCGGCGAGTGGGACCGGCTGTTCGCGGCGTTCACGGTCGCGAACGGCGCGCTGGCGATGGGCTACGAGGTCCATCTGTTCCTGACCTTCTGGGCCGCCGCAGCCCTGCGCGATCCGCGTGCCGAGCCGTCGCGCCGGCGCTCCGTCGTCGAGCGGGGGATCGCCGCAATGCTGCCGGGCGGCCCACGCCGCGCGCGGCTGTCGCGCCTGCATTGGTTCGGGCTCGGCAAGCGGTTCTTCGCGTGGCGCATGCGTCGGCGCGGCGTGCCGGCGTTGGAGGAGCTGATCGAGTCGGCGCGCGAGCAGGGCGTCAAGATCCACATCTGCGAGACCACCGTGGATCTGCTCGGAATGGTGCCGGCGGAGTTCGGGCCGCTCGGCGAGGTCGACTGCTGCGGGGTGACGACGTTCCTGCGCGACGCCACGCGCGGGCAGCTCGCGCTCTTCGTCTGACGGAACGGATCACGAATAGGGACTCGCGAACAGGGACTCGGGAACAGGGACTCGGGAACAGGGACTCGGGAGGTGTGGAATGGGCCAGTCCGACGACACCATGGTCGTGCTGACGAGTGGCAAACAGGATCGCGGCACCCGTGCCACGCTCGCCTTCAGCTGGGCGTGTTCCGCTCTCGCCATGGGGATGCGCACTTCGGTGTTCATGACGATGGAGGGCACCATCTGGGCGATGCGGAATGCGGCTCGCGGCGTGCAGGTCGACGGCTTCGAGCCGATCGAGTCGTACATCGAGACGTTTCTCTCGCTGGGCGGGAGCCTGCTCGTCTGTGCACCTTGCACCACCTACTACTGCTCGACGGACGACGTCGAGCGCGTCGCGAGCACGTTGATCGAGGGCGCCGAGCTGGTCGGACTCGCGACGGTCGTGTCGCGCACCGGCCCCGGCTGCCGCATCCTGACGCTGTGAGGCAGGTCGTGGAGAAGCTGCGAACCGAAGCGCGCGAAGCGAACGACCAGCAGCACGGCGAGCAGGTGACCCGCGCCCTCGGCGCGGCCGTCGCCCGCTCCGCGGAGCTGGTCGTGGATCTCGAAGAGCGCACGGCCGAGCTCGATCGTGCCAATCGTGAGCTCGCCGCTGCGAACGTCCGCGGCGCCGAGCTGGTGGCCGAGCTCCAGTGCCGGCGCGAGGAGCTCGAGTGGGCCAATGCCAGCCTGCGCCATGCCGACGAGTCGAACAAGCGCCTGCTGAGTGCCGCCGCACACGACCTGCGCGGCGGGCTCGGGCGGATCCTGGGATTCGCCGAGTGCGTCGGGGCGGGCGACACGTCGATGGTGGGGCGATTGGAGCAGGAAGCGGGGCGGCTGGTGGAGCTGCTCGAGCGGCTGCTGGGCGACTCCCGGGACGAATCGGACCACATCGTCCTGCGCCCGCAGGCGGTCCTCCTCGAGCAGCTGATCGCGGACGTCGCGACCTCGCACGGTCCCGATGCGGCGCGCAAGGACCAGCGGCTCGTCGTGTCGAGCGCCCCCGACGAGATCCGGCTCGACGCCGACCCGGTGCGGCTGCGGCAGGCGATCGACAATCTCGTGTCCAATGCGATCAAGTTCAGTCCACCGGGCTCACGCATCGAGGTGATCGCGCTCGAGACACGCGGAGACGTCGAGATCTCGGTGATCGACGAAGGGCCGGGCCTGACGGAGGACGACCTCGCGCGGGTGTTCGGGGAGTTCCAGCGGCTGTCGGCGCGGCCGACCGGCGGCGAGGCGAGTCACGGCGTCGGACTGTCGATCGTCCGCAGCATCGCCGAGGCGCACGGCGGGACCGCGCGCGCGAAGAACCGCGGTGATCGGAAGGGCGCGCGTTTCTCGATCCTGCTGCCGTCGCCAGTGCGGCCGGGAGACGTCCGGCGGGTCCTCGTGGTCGACGACGAGCGCTCCAACCGTCGCCTGCTCGTCGCCCAGCTCGAGCGCGCCGGCCACACCACCGAGGAGTGCGCCGACGGCGCCGAGGCGGTCTGCCGGGTCCTGTCGGGAGCGCCCGGCTGGTTCGACCTCGTGCTGATGGACCTCGAGATGCCGGGGATGGACGGGCTCGGAGCAGCGACCCGGATCCGCGAGGGCGGCCACGACGCCGACCGCCTGCCGATCGTCGCGGTCACCGGCCACACCGACCGCGCCCACGTCGTCGCGGTGCTGGACTCCGGCATGAACGACCTGCTCGCGAAGCCGGTGCGCGCCGCCGGGGTCCGCTGCCTGCTGCGCCGCTGGTGCCGGACGCAGCCGGTGCGGTGATCGCCCTGCGCGGTCGTCGCGCGTCGTCACTGCTTGCCGACGAGCTGGCGGGCGACGCGGACCGCCGCGTCCAGATCCTCGGCCGTCGCGTCGGCGCCGACCACGCGGTGCAGGTCCGCGACGACGCGGAACGGGTGGCCGCCGATCAGGATCGGCGTCGTCGCGCCGCGCGGTGTGCCGCGCACCTCGGCGCAGACGCGGTGGGCGGAGCGGACGTGCAGCGCCATCGTCGTCGACAGCGCGATCAGGTGGGCATCGAAGTCCTCGTTCGCTTGCGCGATGTCGCTGGCCGGCATGTTCGCGCCGAGCAGCAGCGGGTCCCAGCCGTCGACGTCGAAGCGATCGGCGAGCATCCGCACCGCGAGATCGTGATCGTTGCCACCGACCGAAGCGACGACCACGCGCAGCCCGCGCCGCGGACTACGGCCGCGGGCGTCGAGCAGACGGACGAGCAGGCGCTCGGCGAGTCGCGACGCGAAGTGCTCCTCGGCCGCGTGCACGTCGCCGACCTGCCACATACGGCCCAGCTCCTGCTGCACCCGCATGATCACGTGCGTCTCGAGCTCGGCCGCAGGCGTGCCGGCTTCGAGTGCGTCGATCACCAGCTGTTCGGCGTCGCGGCGCCGCCCCTCGAGCGCGGCGAGCAGGTAGCGGCGCGCCAGCTCCACGTGCGGAGCGCCGTCGGCGAGCAGCGTCGGCGAGTCGGCCGGTAGCGCAGCGTAGGCACGCAATGCCTCGTCGAGCATCCCGCCGGCCACCCCGGAGTGCGGCGGCGGCAGCGCCTCGCGGAGCTCGTCGCGGATCGCCTCGGTCTGCAGGCGAACGTAGTCACCTGGCAAGCCGCGCGTCGCGTAACAGACCTTCAGCCAACCGAGGTGATCGGTGAACAGTCCGACCCGTGCGGTCGCGAGCGACTCACACAGGAATTCGAGCCGCGTCTCGGTATCGGTGACGACGTCGGCGAAGCCGACCTCGCCGGCCGATTCGACCAGCTCGGGGTCGCGGTCGCGGATGCGAGCGGCGACGCCGGCCGCCAGCGTGCGCCGCACCTGCGCGATCCAGGCCGCGGCGAAACAGCCGCTCTCGTCCATGGCGCCGACCTTCTGCAGCATGCGGGTGTCCTGCGGCCCTGGTCTACTCGATGCCACCTGCTTCATCCACGGCCCCCTGTCAGGGTTGCGCCAGAACGTCGACGGCGATCAACGGGACGCCTGCCGATCGAGGGCCTCCAGCGCTCGGCGCAGCTCGTCCGCCTCGCTGGTCTTCGCGGCGGCGGCGACCACGTCGCCGGCCCGCTGGAGGTCGCGGGCCGCGCGCAGCGCCGCTTCGTAGCGCCTGGTCAGGTCGCGGCGGGGATCGGAACGGAACAGCTTGCCGAGCATGGGTTGGCCTCCGAGCTGCCGGCTTCGGTCCCGCCGTGCGCGCGGATGCACCCCCGGGATCACCCTGACAGCAGTTCGAGTGCGACGGCGCCGCGCGCGGACCACGCGCCGGTGCGCAGCCAGTTGCTTCGGACCAGACGCCGGGCGGCCGCGGCGTCGAAGCTGCGCTCGAGGCGGCCGTGGCAGGGGACCTGCACGAGCGCGGTGGACAGCCAGACGACCGCGAGCAGCGTGCCGCCGAGCCACGCCAGCGCGTCGCCGCGCAGCAGCGTCAGTGCGCCGGCCGCGAGCGCCTCGATCGCCATTGCCGGAGCGACGACCCAGGTCGTGCGGCGCAAATTCGCGGCCTGCCAGGCCGCGAACTCGGCCCGGCCGACGGCCGCGAACAACGGGTAGTGCACGACCTGCACGAACCAGATCACGCCGACCATCACGAAGGTCGCGGCGGCGTGCACGGCGGTGAGCGGGCCCAGGATCATCGCGGCGGCTTCTCCGTGCCCGCCGGCCCGGACGCGCCGAAATGCGCAGCGCACCGCGAGGGTTGCTCCGGGCGATGAAGGCGATGCTGCTCGAGCGGGTCGGTGCCCCGTTGGTGCTCCGGGAGATCCCCGAACCGAGTCCGGGGGTCGGCGAGGTGCTGCTGCGGGTGCGTGCTTGCGGCGTGTGCCGGACCGACCTGCACGTCGCGGACGGCGACCTGACCGAGGCGAAGCTGCCGCTGGTGCTCGGCCACGAGATCGTCGGCGAGGTCGTCGCGTGCGGCACCGGCGTCGTCGGGCTGACGCCGGGTCAGCGGGTCGGCGTGCCGTGGCTCGGCCGCACCTGCGGGCACTGCCGTCCGTGCGTCGAGGGGCACGAGAACCTCTGCGACGACCCGGCCTTCACCGGCTACACGCGCGACGGCGGCTACGCCGAACTCACGGTGGCGGACTCCCGCTTCGTGTTCCCGCTCCCCGGGCCGCGCTCCGACAGCGACTGTGCGCCGTTGCTCTGCGCCGGGCTGATCGGCTACCGCAGCTACCGCTTCGTCGGTGACGCGCAGCGCATCGGCCTCTACGGCTTCGGTGCCGCCGCGCACATCCTGTGTCAGGTCGCGCGGAGCGACGGACGCGACGTGCTGGCGTTCACGCGGCCGGGCGACACCGCGTCCCAGCGGTTCGCGCGATCGCTCGGCGCGTGCTGGGCGTGCGGCTCGGACGAGCTCCCGCCGGTGCCGCTCGACGCCGCGATCCTGTTCGCTCCGGTCGGCGAGCTCGTGCCGCAGGCCCTGCGCGCGGTCCGGAAGGGTGGCATCGTCGTGTGTGGTGGTATCCACATGAGTCCGATCCCGTCCTTTCCGTACGCACTGCTGTGGGAGGAGCGCTCGATCCGCTCGGTCGCCAATCTCACCCGCGCGGATGGCGTCGAGTTCCTGCAGCGTGTCGCGGAGCTCCCGCTCCGGATCTCGACCCACCGGTATCCATTGGAACACGCCAACCGCGCGCTGGACGATCTGCGCGAAGGGCGCCTCGATGGTGCAGCGGTCTTGCAAACCGGCACGTGACGTGCCGGTGGTCCCGCCTACAATGTCGGCGGACATGGACGTCGACGCATTCGAGGCGACGCTGCAGCACCCCGAACCGCCGGCCGGGCTGTCGGTGCCGCTGCTCGCGCTGTGGCATGCCGGATCGGGCGATTGGCAGCGCGCGCACGAGATCGTCCTGGACGAACGGGATGCTGCCGCCGCCTGGGTCCACGCCTTCCTGCACCGCGAGGAGGGCGACCTCGCGAACGCCGGCTACTGGTACCGCCGCGCAGGGCGGCACATCGCGGACGGTGATCTCGAGCTCGAGTTCCGGCAGATCGCTGCGGAGCTGCTCGGCGGCAGGTGACGCTCGGGCCCGAACGAGCTCACTGCCGCATGCCGACCACGATCGTGGCCGCGTTCGTGACGACCAGCCCGCCGGTTGCGCCCGGATCGACGACGAACGCCTGCAGCCATGCCGTCAGCCCGACGACGTTCGGGTCGTCGGCCATCGGCAGCGGCCAGTCGATCGTCGCGCCACCGGTCAGCGCGAACGTCACGTCGATGCTGACGTACAGGGTGCAGCCGAGCCCCAGGTAGAGCGGGGGGCCGCTGAGCGGCATCGGCAGCGGGATGCCGTTCCAGGACGTGTTCGAGAAGCCGAGCACACCGATCGCCGACGGCGTCGGCGCCGGCGCGATGCGCATGCGCAGCGTCTCGCCGATCCACGGCCGCGACGCGTCGACGTCGACGAGCGTGGGTGGGGCCAGCGAGCCGCCGCAGCCGGCTCCGAAGTTGCTGAAGCGCGCCGGCCGCCAGACCTCGCCGAGCCAGGTCTCGCGAAGCGGATTGACGATCTGCGTGGCGCTGCCGCCGAACGTCACCACCTGCGGCTCGAACGACGGCGGCAGGCGGTAGGCATTGAAGGCCATCGAGTGGCCGTAGCGCGTGCCCGGGTGCGTCGCATAGGTGCTCGCCTTCCATTCCGAGCCGTCCCACTCCCAGGTATCGTCGTACACGCGGAGCCCGAACGGCGGCACGCTGCGCGCTCCACCGAGCAGGATCGCTCGGTCGCGCGCCGAGTCACGCACCATCGCGAACGAGGCGCGCGCCGCCGGGCTCGCGGCCGGCTCGCGCTGCAGCCATTGGGTGCCGTCCCATTCCCAGGTGTCGCCGAGCTCGCCATCGTTGCAGGTGCCGCCGAACAGCACGACCCGGGGTGGCAGTCGCGTCAGTGCGGCGAGACCGTGTCCACCGCGCGGACGTGGCATCGACGCCGCCACGGGTGGGGTGACGTCGCGCCAGACGCCGGCCGAATACTCCCAGGTGTCGCCGAGCCACTGGCCGTTCGCATCGAGGCCACCGAACAGGACGATGCGACCGCGCGTCGGGTCGTAGGCCATCGCGTGGTGGCTGCGCGGCGACGGCACGCTGCCGCCGGTCACGACGCGGGTCCACGCCGAGCCGTTCCACACCCAGGTGTCGTTGTAGTAGGTGGGCGGCACGCCGACGCCGTTCGACTTCCGGCCCCCGAACAGCACGACCTCGTGGCGTGCTTCGTCGTAGGCCATCGCGTGCCAGGCGCGGCCGCTCGGTGCCGACGGGGTCACGATCAGGACCCAGTTGCCGGCACCGCCGTCCCAGACCCAGGTGTCCGAGTACTCGACCAGCAGTCCGGAGGAGCCGCCGAACAGCAGCACGCTGTCGGCGGGGGCGTCGGCCATCGCCGCGTTCATCCGGGCGGCGGGGCTGGTCGGCGGCGACGCCTGCGTCCACAGCACCTGGGCCGGGCCGGGCGTGGCGAAGACGATTGACGAGACGATCAGGAAGAGCCGAGAGATCATCGCGAGACCTCCGCGCGGTGCGCCGCACCGCAACCCGGCCATGGTAGCGGTGCGCGAGGGATGCGGAACGCGGAGCGTCCCGTGGACCGGGGGCGCGGCCCGCCGGCGGGCGCGCGTATCCCGGGAATTCCCGAGGGCGAAGGCTCGGAGCGCGCCGGACCAATAGGCTCGCGCAGATGGACCCACGCTGTGTGCTCTGCCGCGGACCGGGCGGCGAGGTGCTGTGGCACGGCGCCACCTGTCGCGTCGTGCTCGTCGCCGAGCCGGGCTACGCCGGCTACTGCCGGGTGGTCTGGAACCGCCACGTCCGCGAGTTGACCGACCTGTCGGTCGGCGAGCGCCGCACGCTGTGGCGCGCGGTCGACGCCGTGGAGGCGGCACTGCGCGAGACGCTGGAGCCCGCCAAAGTGAACGTGGCCTCGCTCGGCAACGTCGTCCCGCACCTGCACGTCCACGTCGTGGCGCGCTTCCGCGACGACCCGCACTTCCCCGCCGCGGTGTGGGGGCCGCCGGTGCGTTCCGGGTCCGGGCACCTGGTCGCGGGCCGGCAGCATCGCGAGCCGGGCCCGCCGCGGCCGCGAGCCGCGATCGAAACTGCGCTCCGCCGCCGTCTGGGGCCGGTGCCCGCAGCCCCGTGACGGTGAGCGCGGGCCGCGGGTGCCGGCGAAAGAAGCGACTCGCTCCCGGCGCTGCACGCCGCATGGAATCTCTGTCGACATTCATGGCGGCTGACCATCGCGCCTGCGACGAGCTGCTCGCCGCGTTCGAGCAAGCGGTGGGCGGGCGTCGCTTCGACGCTGCGCAGCCCGCGTTGCGCCGCTTCGTCGCGGCGATGCTCCGCCACTTCGGACGCGAGGAGGCGTTGCTGTTCCCGGCGTTCGAGGCCGCGACCGGAGCTCGCGGCGGTCCGACCGAGGTGATGCGCATGGAGCACGACCAGATGCGGGGGCTGTTCGAACGACTCGAGGCAGCGGTCGCCGCGGGCGATGCGCGGAGCTGTCTCGCGCTGTCGGACAGCCTCATGGTCCTGATCCAGCAGCACAACATGAAGGAGGAGCAGATCCTGTATCCGATGAGCGAGGATGCGATCCCGGACGCCGGATCGCTGCTGGCCCGCGTCGTCGCGTACGAGCTCGACGAGGCCTGAGGCGCGCATGTCGGCTGATCGCATCGTCGACGTCAGCGACCTGCCACCACCGGAGCCGATGCGCGTCGCGCTGGCGGCGCTCGCCGAGCTCCGCCCCGGCGAACGCCTGATCCTCAGGCACCGGCGCGAGCCGTTTCCGCTGTACCCGATGCTCGCGGAGCTCGGGTTCTCGCACCGCACCCGCCCGGGCGCGGTGACCAGCTACGAGATCGTGATCTGGCGCGCCACCGAGCCGCCACCGGAGGAGCTGCGGTGAAGCCCGTCCCGCTCGCCCTGGGCGAGCTGCCACCGTTCCGCGTGCCGCTGCCGTTCTACCTGACCGCGCCGTGGTTCGGGATGCTCGCCGGGCTCTCCTGGATCCGTGACGGCGAGCTCGCGTTCGCCTCGCGGTGGCTGCCGGGCACGCTGGCGACGACGCACCTGCTGACGCTCGGCGTCATGGCGATGGTGATGGTCGGCTCGCTGTTCCAGGTGCTGCCGGTGCTCGGCGGGACCGGGGTGCCGCGCGCGCGGACGGTCGGGCCGCTGGTGTTCGCCGCGCTGTCCGCCGGAGCGCTGCTGCTCGCGCTCGGGCTCGACCGGAGTTCGCCTGCGCTGATGACTGCCGCCGTCGTGCTGCTAGCGGTCGCCTTCGGTGTGTTCGGGATCCTCGCCGCGGTCAGCGTGCTGCGGCGGGGGCGCGGTGCGCCGGCGCTGTTCACGATCCGGCTCGCGCTGATCGCGCTCGCGGCGACGGTCGGGCTCGGGCTGTGGATGGGTGCCGGGATCGCGTCACCGGACCTCGGGATCGCCTACCGACTGTCGACCGATGCGCACGCGCGGCTCGGGCTCGGCGGCTTCGCGCTGCTGCTCGTCATGGGGGTCGGCTACCAGGTCGTGCCGATGTTCCAGGTCGCGCCCCCGTTCGACGCCCGCCTGGTCCGCGTCACCGGCCCGGTGGTCCTGCTCGGGCTCGCCCTGCTCGCCGTAACCAGGAGCGACGCGGTGGCGATCCCGGCGGCGTCGGGCATCGCGGCCAGCGGGATCGCCTACGCCATCGCCGGCTGGCGCGTGATGCAGCGGCGCAGGCGCCGTCGCCCCGAGCCGATGGTGCGCGCCTGGCAGCTCGCCTGGGTCTGTCTGGCGCTCGCGCTGGCCGGCGGCTGGCAGTGGTTCGTGTGGCCCGACCTGCGGTTGGCGGGACTGCCGCCGCACCGCCTGCAGATGCTCTACGCCACGCTGTTCGTCCTCGGCTTCGCGCTCACCGTGATCCTGGGCATGCTGACGAAGATCGTGCCGTTCCTCTCGTTCACGCATCTGCAGCGGCAGTGCCTGCGCGTGCGCGCCAGCCCGGCATCGCTACCGACCATGGAGCAGATCGTCAGCGAGCGGGCGGCGTGGGTGCAACTCGCCGTGCACGCGCTCGCCCTCACGACGGCGATCTCGGCGGTCGTGTGGCCCGGACTCGGCAGGTCGGCAGGCGCACTGCTGGCGGTCGACTTCGGCGTCTGCGCGCGCAACGTGACCGTCGCGGCGCTGCGGCACCGGCGTGCGGCCCGCCGGATCCTGCTCGCGGCGGCGAGCGCTCGCTGATCGCGCGCCGGTCCGGAGGCGGCGGCCGGCGGGCCCGCCAGGATTCGCCCCCCGGGCCGGGCTCGGAAGTTCCACACGGGGCTGGATCGCCGGACGAAATCCGGATACTCACCGGATGTTCAAGTCCACTGAAGGGCTGCTTCCGACCCTCTCGATCGAGCCATGACCTCCGTACGTCCGATGTCCCGCTTCCGCTCGTCCGCCGTCCTGGCGTTCGGAGCGGTCCTCCTCGCCGGCTGTGGCGAGCGCCCCGCAGACGGCGCGCCGCGGGCGGCTTCCGGTGGTGCGACACCGGTGGTGAGCAGCGCCGACCGCGCCGAAGCCCGGCAGCTCTTCGACACCTTGTGCTCGACCTGCCACGGCAACAACGGCCATGGCGACGGGCCGGCTTCCGCGGGCCTGGAGCCCAAGCCGCGCAGCTTCGCCGACCGTCAGTGGCAGGCCTCCGTCGACGACGCGCACATCCGCACCGTCATCACCCTCGGTGGCGCCGCCGTCGGCAAGAGCCCGAACATGCCCCCGCAGCCCCAGCTCAAGTCGCGGCCAGGCGTCGTCCAGGGGCTCGCCGAGATCATCCGCGCCCAGGGTCGCTGACGCGCGGTCTGTCACACGTCCCTGAACCAACAGATACCCGTATCCAGTGAGTCCGGAATCCCGGAGATCCCCGATGCGCTACGACATCTCTCGTTGTTCCGTCCCGATCGCACTCCTCGGTGTGCTTGCCGCATGCGGTTCCTCCGGCGGCGGGACATCGTCCGAACTGGTCGCGCTGATGCAGGCGCGCGACCTGTCCGAAGCCCACCTCAGCGCCGCGCTGAAGACCTACACACCGACCGGGCGACTCGACGACTACTACGTCTTCGCGTCGGGCGGACAGAGCGGTCAGATCATCTGCATCGGCGTGCCGAGCATGCGGATCCTGAAGTACATCGGCGTGTTCACGCCGGAGCCGTGGCAGGGCTACGGCTACGGCGATCAGTCGGACGCGATCCTCGACGGCGGACAGCGTCGCGGTCGGCGGATCACGTGGGCGGACGTCCACCATCCGGCGCTCAGCGAGACCCGCGGCGAGTACGACGGGCAGTTCCTGTTCACGAACGACAAGGCCAACGCGCGCGTTGCCGTCGTCGATCTGAAGGACTTCGCGACGCGCCAGATCGTCACGAGTGAGCTGATCCAGAGCGACCACGGCGCGACGTTCGTCACTCCCGACACCGACTACGTGATCGAGTCCGCCCAGTACCCGGCGCCGCTCGGCGGGCGGTACGCCCCGATCGAGCAATGGGACACGGAGTACCGCGGTGCCGTGATCCTGTGGCGGTTCGACCGGGCAGCGGGGTCGGATCGTGCCGGAGGAGTCGTTCGCGATCGAGCTGCCACCCTACATGCAGGACCTCGCCGACGCCGGCAAGCTGGCGAGTGACGGCTGGTTGTTCATCAACTCGTTCGACACGGAGCGCGCCTACGGCGGCAACTCCGAGGGTCGCGTCTCGCTCGAGTCCGGCGCGTCGCAGAACGACATGGACTACCTCCACCTCGTGAACTGGCGAAAGGCCGCGCAGGTGGCGGCCGCAGGCCGGACCGAGACGATCGCCGGAATGCGGGTCATCCGTATGCAGACCGCGATCGAGGAGGGTCTGCTGTACTTCGTGCCGGAGCCGAAGAGCCCGCACGGCATCGATCTGACCCCGGACGGTACCGAGCTCGTCGTCGGCGGCAAGCTCGATACCCACTGCACCGTGTACAGCTTCGCCAAGATGAAGGCGCTGATCGATGCCGGGCAGTTCGCGGGTCGCGACCCGTACGGCGTGCCGATCCTGGACTTCGCGGCGAGCATCCGCGGTCAATGTGAGATCGGGCTCGGACCGCTCCACACCGTGTTCGACGACAAGGGCTTCGCCTACACGTCCGTGTTCATCGAGACGACGGTGGCACGCTGGTCCCTGCGCGATCTGAAGGTGGTCGACAAGATCGACGTCCACTACAACGTCGGCCACCTGGTGGCTGCGGAGGGCGACACCGTCAGCCCGGACGGCCACTACGTCATCGCGATGAACAAGTGGTCGCTCGACCGCTTCGCCCCGGTCGGTCCGCTGCTGCCGCAGAACTTCCAGCTCATCGGAATCGATGGCCAGAAGATGGAGCTGCTCTACGACATGCCGCTGCCGCTCGGCGAGCCGCACTACGCGCAGATGATCAAGGCCGACAAGCTCGCGCCGATCGACATGTATTCCCCGGTCGGCGTGGATGCGGTGACCGGCGAAGTCGACCGCTTCGCGGTGACGAGCGAGGACGAGGCCCGTGTCGAGCGCCGTGCCGATGGCGTCCACGTGTTCATGACGGCGGTCCGCAGCCACTTCCGCCCCGACATCGTTCGCGTCAAGCAGGGCGACACCGTCCACTTCCACATCACGTGCATCGAGCAGGCCAAGGACGCGACGCACGGCTTCTGCATCGGCTCGCACGACGTCAACCTGAGCCTCGAGCCGGGCAAGCACTGCAACTTCACGATCGTCGCCGATCAGGCGGGCGTGTTCCCGTTCTACTGCACCGAGTTCTGCTCGGCGCTGCACCTCGAGATGGCCGGCTACTTCCTGGTGGAGCCGGCGAACTGATACCGCCGCGGGCGCCGGGCGATCGTCCGACGCTCGCGCCGGGACCGACGGCTGTGATGGAACGGACGGCTGTGATGGCACGGAATGGGCGACGCAGCGGGCGCTGGACCGTGCGATGCGGTGGGTCGGCCATGCTGACGATCGCCGGACTGTGCGTGGGCGGGTGCGAGCCCGCGCCGGCGGTTCGCGCGGTGGTCGGCCACGGTGCCAGCGCACGCGCGTGGCCGGCACCGCCGCGGCCCGACGCGGTCGATCACGTCGTGCGGCCCGGCGACGACCTCGGTGCGGTCCTGGCCGCCGCGCGGCCCGGCGAGCGCATCGAGCTGGCCGCCGGAGTCCATCCGGTGCCCGCCAGCGGGTCGCTCGACATCGACGTGCCGGTCGTGCTCTGGGGCCCGCGTGACGCGGTGATCGCCAGCGGCGGGCGTGGCTCCACGCTGCGCGTGCGGGCCGCCGGGACGCGGCTCGCCGGCTTCACCGTGGCGGGGAGCGGCGGTCGCTTCGATCTGCTCGACGCCGCGGTCCACGTGACGGCCGACGACGTGGTGGTCGACGGGCTGCTGGTCCGCGACGCCCTGTTCGGCATCCTGGTGGAGAAGGCACACCGCGTGTCGGTGCGCGGCTGCGTGGTGCGCGGTTCCGGCGATCCGGCCATGGGACTCCGCGGCGACGGGATCCGCCTGTGGGAGACGACCGCCTCGGTGGTGGAGGGCAACGTCGTCGAGGACTGCCGGGATTGCGTGGTCTGGTATTCCTCGCACAACCGCGTCGTCGGCAATCGTGTCGTGCGCAGCCGCTACGGCACGCACTTCATGTACTCGCACGACAACCTGGTGGAGGGGAACGAGTACCGCGACGACGTCGTCGGCGTGTTCGTCATGTACAGCCAGGACGTCACGATCCGTCACAACCTGATGGCGGGTGCCTCGGGCGCCGCCGGCATCGGGATCGGACTCAAGGAGTCGGGGAATCTGGCGATCGAAGGCAACGATCTGGTCGCCAACACGACCGGCATCTACTCGGACGGCTCGCCGCTGCAACGCGACCACGTCAACCGGTTCCGGGAGAACCGCATCAGCATGTGTGACACCGCAGTCGGATTCCATGCGTCGCCACACCGCGTCGTATTCGCCGACAACGACTTCCGTGACAACGCCATCCAGGTGCACGTCGGTGCAGCGGGCGATGCGCTCGATGCGGACTGGACCGGCAACCACTTCGACGACTACCGGGGCTACGACCTCGACGGGGATGGCCGCGGTGACGTGCCGTACGTGCTGCGGAGCCTGTCCGGGCAGCTACAGAGCCGGTTCCCGGACCTCGCGTTCTTCCGCGGCTCGCCGGTTCTCGCGATGACCGACGTCGTCGGCGATGCCGTGCCGCTGTTCGCACCGAAGCCGCTGGTGCGCGATTCGTCGCCGCGCTTGCGCAGCCCGCGGGCTGGGGAGACCCTCGATGCACGTTGAGATGCGGGGAGTGGGGCGTTCGTACGGCGCGGTGCGGGCGCTGCACGGGATCGATCTCGCCCTGCCAGCGGGAAGCCGAACGGCGTGGATCGGCCCCAACGGCTCCGGCAAGTCCACGCTCACGCGTGCGCTGCTCGGGCTGATCCGACACGAAGGTGAGATCCGCTTCGACGGTGTCACTCGCGCGGAGGACGGCGTCTCGATCGCCGCGCGGATCGCGTACGTTCCCCAGGTCGCACCGCGGCTCGCCGCGAGCGTGGGTGAGCTGACGCGTGCGGTGTGCGCGCTGCGACGCCGTCCGGTCGATTCCGTGTCGGCGTGCGCGGCGGAGCTGGGGCTCGAGCCGCGCGAACTCGCATCCCGGCCGCTGCGGACGCTGTCGGCCGGCATGCGACAGAAGGTGCTCGCGTCGCTGGCGTTGGCGAGCGGTGCGGAACTGCTCGTGCTCGACGAGCCCACCGCGAGCATGGACGCGCGGAGTCGGCGGGCGTTCTTCCGGCTCGTCGATGGCTTGCCGCGCTCGACGACCGTCGTGTTGTGCTCGCACCGCCTCGACGAGATCCGCTCCCTCGTCGATCGGATCGCGGTGCTCGCCGAGGGTCGGCTGCGCTTCTGCGGCGCGGCGGAGCAGTTCCTGCGGCAGCGTTCGATGAGCTTGATCGAAGTCCGCGCTCTGGACGGGGCGGAGCCGCTGCTGCGCTCGCTCGGATTCGAGCGGAACGCGATGGGTTGGTGGTCGAGCGTCGTTCCGACCACCGAGCGCGCGCACACCGTGCGCTGGCTCGCGAGCTGCGTCGGTGACCAGCTCGTCGATCTGCTCGCTCAGGACCTCGAGGATCTCGGCGAGCGCCCGATCGAGCACGGGGCAGCTCGTTGCGAGTTGGACGGCTGTCGTTCCACCGAGGTGGCGTCATGAAGGGGTCCGCTGGTTCCGCCGTCGTTCTCGTGCTGGCGCTGGTGACGGCGCTGGTCGTCACGGGTGTCGTCGGCTACGTCGTCGTCGCGCGCGGGGCGCTGCCCACCGGGCCGACCGAGCTCGTGTGGGACCGGACCGCCTGCCACGCGTGCCGGATGCACGTCGGTGAGCCCGCCTTCGCGGCGCAGATCCAGCTGCGCGACGGGCGGACGCTCGCATTCGACGATCCGGGTTGCCTCCTGCTCTCGCTCGACGCGCTCCGGGGCGACGCGCACGCGATCTGGTTCCATCATCTGCGCGAGCCACGCTGGCTGCGGAGCGATGCGGTCGGTTTCGTCGCGGTCGAACCGACGCCGATGGGCTTCGGGCTGGGTGCCGTCGACGTCGGTGCCGAGGGCGCGATCCCGCTGGCGGAGGCCCGCGCGCGGATCGCCGGGATCCAATCGCCTCGAGCGGACGCGCACGTGCGCCCGCAGGAGGAGCGCTGACATGCGCCGCAATGCAGTACTGGCCGTCGCGCGGCTCGAATTCGCGGAGGTCGTGCGTTCCCGCTGGATCCTGTTTTGCGCGATCGTCCATCTCGTGCTCGCGACGACCTTCGTGACCGTCGGCATGCACGAGTCGACCGTCATCGGATTCACGGGCATGGGGCGCGCGCTGCTGTCGTTCGCCCACGTGCTGGTGTTCCTGCTGCCGCTGCTCGCACTGACTGCGACCGGGCAGGTCGTCAACTCGGCCAAGGACGACGGCGCGCTCGAGCTCCTGTTCGGCAATCCCCTCCAGCGGGGCGAGTGGATCGTGGCCGTGACGGGCGTCCGGCTCGCGATACTCGTGGTGCCACTGCTGGTCGCGATGCCCGTGCTCGCGATCCTGGGAACGGTGTGGTTCGGTGAGCCGATGCCGTGGACCTGGCTGTGGCGATGCCTGGGCGTCAGCACCGCCCTGCTCGCCTGCTACGTGTCCGTCGGCATGTTGATCTCGACCGTCGTCCGCTCCACGTCGCGCGCACTGATCGCGATGTTGTTGGTGTGGAGCGCGAGCGTCGCGTTGATCGACTTCGGGCTGATCGGCGCCATGCTGCAGCTGCGCCTGGAGCCGCGCTTCGTGTTCCTGCTCGCCTCGCTCAACCCCGTTCAGTGTGCGCGCCTGGCGTTGCTGTCCGCGGCCGAGCCCGAGCTGTCCACGCTGGGGCCGGTCGGCTTCTGGGTGAGCAACGCGATCGGCCCCGGCGGGTTGCTCGCGGTCGGCGTGGCATGGCCGCTGCTGCTCGCCGCGACGTTGTGGAGCCTCGCCGCGGCTCGGCTCCGCAGGGGCGATCTGGTGTGATCCGAGCCGGGCGTTCGCCCGGGACGGAGTGTCGAACGAGCATGGAACCTCCCGCCACGGACTTCTTCCGCTATCTCGACCGCCCGCTGGAGCGTTGGCAGCGCATCACGATCGGGCTGCTCGCGGTGCCGGTGTTGCTGAGCTTCCTGTTCCCGCTGTGGCGCATCAGCATGGAGGCGCCGCAGTATCCGAAGGGGCTCTTCATGGACATCTGGTCGTACGACCTGACCGGCGGCAACGGCGGTCACGACATCGTCGAGATCAACATGCTGAACCACTACATCGGCATGCATCAGATCGAGCGGGACGAGCTCGCCGATCTCGACTGGATGCCGTTCGCGCTGGGGGCGCTGGCGCTCCTCTGCTGGCGGACGGCAGTGCTCGGCAACGTGCGCATCCTGATCGACATGGCGATCGTCGCCGGCTACGTGGCGTTGTTCGCGTTCGGGCGGTTCGTCTACGTCCTCTACCAGTTCGGCCACGAGCTCGATCCCCGTGCGCCGATCCGTGTCGACGGCTTCCAGCCGGTCATCATCGGTTCGCGGAAGGTCGCGAACTTCATGACCCACTCGTATCCCCAGGTCGGCTCGGTGCTGATCGGGCTGTTCGTGGGCGGGCTCTGGCTGCTGACGCTGCACGGCCTCTGGAAGGGCCGCCGCGTTGCGCTCGCAGCCCGCGCCGCGGCGGGCGGCTGAACGGCCACGCCCGCGACCCCGCGACCTGCGTCAGCTCCCGCGCGTCTCGCGGCGGAGCAGCCAGACGTTGCCCGTCGGCTCGTTGCGCGGCTCGAGGTCACGCAGCTCGCTGCTGATCCGCGCGTAGCGCTCCATGATCGGGGTGCGCTTCTGCTCGGCCGCCGCGTCGTCGCCCTGGATCGCGGTGAGCTCGCGGAGCACCGCAGTGCGCTGCTCGCGAAGCTCGTCACGGCGCTCGCGCTCGGCGTCGGTCAGCTCCGGCTCGGGCAGCTTGACCGAGTAGTAGTCGCCGACCAGCAGATCGAGGTCGCCATCGCCGTCCCAGTCCGCGGCGTGCACCTTGGTGCGCATGCCGGTGGATGGTGGCGTGTCCCCCTTCGCGAGGCGGCCGCCCTGGATCGCGGATTTGCCGACGATCTCGACTCCCGCGGCGAGCTGCGGCTCCGTGGCGGTGCCCGTGTTCCGGTAGAAGCGCACCGTGCCGTCGGCGGCGCCGACCAGCAGGTCCCAGGTGCCGTCCCCGTCCCAGTCCGCGGCCGTCGGGCCGGCGTCGCCGCCGACGTCGATCGTGTGGCCGCCGGCGGCGAGCAGCTCGCGCTCCGCCGAGAAGCGCGGTTGCCGCGCGTCGCCGTCATTGCGGATCAGCACGACGTGCCCGGCAATGTTGCCGACCAGCAGGTCGAGATCACCATCCCCGTCCCAATCGACGAGCCAGGGCGCGGCCGCCAGGCTGTCGAGATCGGGGTCGCGCTCGCTCTTCCATTCATGGCCGGCGTGCAGGGGTGCACCGTCGGGCCCCTTCAACATGTCGCCGGCGGCGAACGCACCGCCGCCGAGCCCCCGGAACCAGTAGATGTTGCCGGGCCAGTACGAGCCGCTGAAGACATCGTCGTGGCCGTCGCCGTCGAGGTCCGCCAACTGCGGACCGAAGCCGACGCATCAACCAGCGGGAACGGTCGCGACCTGTCCCCCCGCTTCGAACCATGCGAACGCGCCGTAGCGCGGCTCGGTGTCGGTGCCCTCGTTGGGGTAGATGCGCAGCTTGCCGCTGCCGAACTGGCCGACCAGCAGGTCGCGGTCGCCGTCGCCGTCCCAGTCGTAGAGGTAGGGAGCGGCGTGGCCGACGTCGACGGTGATCGGCTCGCCAGCGGCGGTGAGGCGTACCGGTGCGGCGAGGTCCTGCGCCATCGTGGCGGCGACGAGCGCGCCGGCGGCGATCGCGGTGATCTCGATCCTGAACATGCTTCCTCCGGGTGGGGGTCTCGAGGGTGCGGGCTGCGGTCGATCGACCGCGCGGGGTCACGCGCACGCCCTGCCATCACATCGCGGTGGAGCCCGGCTGGCGAGCCGCGCCGCCAGGGAACTCGGCCCGGGTCGCGCCCGGACGACGCTTGCGTCGGCGCACGCGATCTCCTGAACTCGGCGCGATGTTGCGGAGCGGATGGACGTCCCGGGCGTGCGTCGCCGCGCTGGTTTGCGCGCTGGCTGCCGTCACGGGCTGCGGTGCGGACGACGTCACGCCGATCGACGCGCCCGCGCCTGCGCCCGCCGCGCCGGGCAGCGCCGGTGCGGTGTCGCGCGTGGAGGCGGGGTCGCCGATCCTGCGTGAGGATGCCACGTCGCATCGGCGGCCCGCGGCGGGGACCGCCGTCGTCGTCGGGCGCCTGCTCGCCGAGCGCGGCCGCCTGCCGCCCGGCGTGGTCGTGCACTGCGTGCCGCTCGAGCCACGCGGTGTGCGCGAGCCGGTCACGGCGACCGTCGACGCGGACGGCGGGTTCCGGGCGACGGTCGGGGCACCGGGCGACTGGCGCGTCTTCGCGGTGGCCGACGGGTGGCCGGCGGCGAGCGCTGTCTGCGCCGCGCGCGTCACCGCCGGCGCGCGGCTCGACGTCGGCGCGCTCCGGCTCGGACCGGGCCGCACCGTGGCCGGCGTCGTGCGTGCGCAGGGTGCCGCGGCGGAGGGCATCGGGATCACCGATGCCGACGGGAGCGTGCTGGCGACGACCGGTGCGGACGGTCGCTTCGCCTGCGCCGGGCTCCCGTACGGGCCGCTCGCGCTCCGCATCGTCGCACCCCGCTGGCGATCGGCCGACGTGTCGGTCGCGAGCGATGCGACCGCCGACGTCGCGCGCATCGAGGTCGACCTCGAGCCGACTGCATGGCTCGACGTCCGCGTCGTCGACGCCGACTCGGGTGCGGCGATCGAGACGTTCGCATTGCGGATCGATCGGCTCGCGACGCTCGATCCGCCCGCGGACCTCGCGCCGCCCGGGCGGACGCCGCTCGGAGCGCCCGCCGACGAACACCCGGACGGGCGCGTCGCGCTGCGCGGGCTCGACAGCGGGCTGCACGCTATCGAGGTCGCCGCCGCCGGCTACGCACCGGGGCGCGCGCTGGTGCGCATCGGGGCGCGGGGCGATCCGGAGCCGCTCGTCGTGCGCCTGTCACCAGCGGTGGCCGTCGGCGGACGCGTCGTCCGCCGCGACGACGGGCGGCCGGTCGCCGCGGCGCGCGTCGTCATCGCGACGCGCGCTGGCGAGATCCTGCGCTCGACGCGCGCCGACGCGACGGGGGCGTTCCGGCTGATCGATCTCCCGCCCCGTACCGTGCTCGTTGCGCGCGCGACGGACGACCGCGGTGCGGCCGGCTTCCGCGTGGTGCCGGCTGGCGGCGACTTCGTCGTCGAGGTCGGACCGGCCGCGACGTTGGCCGGGCGCGTCGCCGGCGTGTCGAGCGACACGGTCGCGACGGTCGCCGCGCATTGCGCAGGTGACGTGCGTCTGGCGAGCGTCGACGGTGCGACCGGTGACTACCGCTTCGATGAGCTCCCGGCCGGCACCTGGTCGGTGCTCGCGCTGTCGGTCGGGCCCACTCGCGTGCGGGAGCTGCTCGACGAAGGTGGCTCCGTCGGCGGCCGCCCGCGCTACGAGGCTGCCGTCGCCGAGCTGGCCGCGGGCGTGGCTCGGCGACAGGACCTCGACCTGCAGCGCGTGCCGCGCGCCACGCTCGTCGCGCTCGTCACGCGCCGCGGCGAGGCCGCCGTCGGCGCGATCGCCGAGCTGTCGTTCGGCGGCGAGCTGACGGTCGCGGTGCGCCGGGTCGACGCCGACGGTCGGGTGCTGATCGACGACCTTCCGGCGGGCGACTACTTGCTGCTCTGCCGCGCCGACCTCGGTGGTCCTGCCCTCGCTCACCGCACCGTGCCGATCGGCAGCTCGCCCGAGCCGGTCACGGTCGAGCTCGCGCTCCCGGATTGACGAGCCGGAAGCGGACCCGGACGATCGACGCGCGAAGCCCGCATTGCGTTGGAGCGACCATGCCGAACAGACCGAATGTCCACCCGGACGATCTCACGGAGGTCGATCCGTTCGGCGGGAGCAGCATCCGCTACCGGATCTCCACCTGGGGGGACGATATCGAGGACGAGTGGGTCACGGTGGCGGTGGTCTCGTTCGCCGGCACGTATCGCCCCGGCTCGGCCGGCACGCCGGACGCGGCGCTGATGGTCGCCGTCCTCGGCGCTTCGCTCGCCCATTGCCACCCCGACGCGGTGATCATCGACTTGTCCGACCTGACCTACAGCTGGGGCGACGGGTTGCTCCAGCTGTTCTACTGTCTGGATCGCTGGGACCGTCCCCATCCACCGGGCTGTGCGGTCGTCGGGGGACGCGCCAGCCTGCCGGCGCTCCGGTCGTTGTTGACCCCGGTCGGCGGCGAGTCCCCGCCGGGCCTGACGGGGGATCTCCACCGGGCGCTCGGCATCGCGGTCCGGCTGGGTCTGGAGCGGTCGCGCTCGCTCCGCTGACGCTCGAGTGTCTCCGGGGCTGCTGAGGCGCCGCGAACCGACGTGGCTCGGATCACCACGCCGCGCCGATCCCGCGCAGGATCGACACGCCCGCGTCGCGCAGCCGGTCAACGTCGCGAACCGCGCCGAACGGGGCGGCGATCGGCTCGAGCGTCAGCGACAGTGCTCCGAGCGTGCCGATCGCGTTGCCCGTGCTCCGCGGCGCGCCCCAGTTCATCGCGGTCGGGGAGTTCGAGCCGGCAGTCGCGCTCGGCCAGCTGAACACCGTGCCGCCGGGCAGCGTGCGGTCCGCCTGCCAGATCGCCGTCACGAGCTCCAGCGCGGCCAGCGGCGCCCCGACCTCCCACCAGTACCAACCCAGTCCGGCGGAGCCCTTCGCGTGGCTGTGGATATCGACGAGCAGTGCCGCTCGACCGCCAGTGCGCCATTCGGCGTCGACGCGCACCAGATCGATCTCGAGGCTGCGCGACGCAGGACCGTTGCTCAGCACGCTGCCGATGGCCCAGTCGCGGTTGAAGTCCACCGCCTGGAGGCCCGTGCGATCCCGGCCCTCGCGCGTCCAGCCGTGCCACACCGCGTCGGGATTGGTCAACGGATAGAAGTGCCACACCGCGGTGCGCCGCAGCTGCGCGGCGAGCGGGTCCGGTGACACGAGGAAGCGCGTCATGCCCTCGATCGCGTAGTTGCCGAGGCTCTCGTAGCCGTGCTGGCGGCCGATGAAGACGACCTGTGGCTTGTGCCGGTCGGGCACCGAGCGATCGGTGATCGAGTAGTGGATCAGCGGCAGGCCCTGCTGCGAGCTACCGACGATCGACAGCTCGAGCATGCCGGATACCTCGCTCCCGCCCGCGGCGGCGGTGTCCAGGGCGCGCAGCCAGCAGTCGAGCAGCGAGTGGACGAGCTGCGTCTGGGTGAACGGGTACCAGTAGGCGACGAAGATCGCATCGCGCTGGAACCGAGCGTCGTTCCAGAACTCGTAGAACCCGTTGCCCGGCTTGCTGCCGTTGTCCATCAGATGCCACGTCGGGTCGTCCTCGTAGCGCCACACCATCCGGTGGTAGCTCCGATACACGTCATCGCTCGCCGTCGTGTTGGTGCGGAACCGCGGCGACTGCCCGAGCACACCACGCACGCGGAAGTGCAGCCACTGCCACGCGCCCGGTGGATTGTGCGTGTTGACCGTCAGCCAGCTGCCGTCGAACGACCAGCCGTCGAGGTTCCCGTTCTCGAACCCGTCGTCCAGCCGGTAGCTCTGTGCGCAGAGACCGGCGGCGAGCGACAGGGCGGCGAGCGAGCGGAGCATGGCTCCAGGCTATGCGCAGTCACGCGCGGCTGCCACCGGCGGTCAGCGCGCGCGGATCTCGGTGCCGGCACCCGCCGTCACGAAGAACGCCGTCGCGGGCGCGTCGACATCGGCCGTGTGCCACACGCCCGCGGGATTGACGATCGCGTCCCCCGGGCCGAGCGTCGCGGAGCGGACCGCACCATCGATCTCCTGGTGCAGCACGATCGAGCCGCTGACGCAGACGACGAGCTCGTCGCCGAGCGGGTGCATCTCCCACGATTGCCAGGGCGCGTCGAAGGTGTGCAGGCTGACCAGCCGTCCCTCGACACCGTCGCTCGCGTGCCGGGTGCCGTAGTCGCGATACCAGTCGAGCGTGCCGCGGAACTCCGGCTGGACGACGACGCGTGAGCCGAGCGCGAGGTGCACGGGGAACGACGCGAGGCGGAACACGTACGAGGCGACCATGCGGGGATCGTAGCGGCCCCTGCGCACGTCGGTGTCGCAATGCAGCAAACGCGCTACGTCATCGCGAACAGCATGACCATCAGCGCCTGGTCGCTGCGGCGCCGGGCCTCGACCATCGCGGCGGCGACGTCGCGGGCATCGTCGCGGCGCAGCCGGGCGCGAAACGCGTATTCGGCGTTCGGGAACAGCGCGACGACGCCTTCGCGGTCGGCCTGCTTCAGGCGCTGGATCGCGGCGTAGTCGAGGCGCGCCGTCAGCACCGACAGCAGACCCTGCGAGCGAAGCTCGTCGTACAGCTGCCGGCCGAACGGCGCCTCCGGCGCGACCTCGGCGGCGCCAGCGACACCGTACCGCTCCTGCAGGATCCGCAGGTGGTGCCGTTCGTGACCGGCGATGATCCACGGCATCGCGGCGACGCTGGCCGGGCGACCGTTCGCCGTGCCGCGGCGCGCGCGCGCCGCCGCGTCGAAGCCGCCGAACAGCGTCAGCGTCGCACGGCGCACGGCCGCGTGCTCGGCCGACAGGCTGTCCAGCGTGCGCGCGCCGCTGCCGTCGTGTTCGGCATAGGCATTCTCGTCGAAGCCGGGCAGGCTCTGCGTGTCACCGCGGGCGATGCACAGCGCGCGGTAGCAGAACAGCCGCTCGCCGTCGACGACGTGCTGCACGACGCGCGCGATCGACCACTTGCCGGGCGCGTAGCGGTGGCTCGCGCGCTCGGGCGACAGCGCTCCGAGCACCGCACCGACGTGGCGGCCCTGCTCGGCCAACATCGCGAGCACGTCGCCGTCGGGCACCTCGTCCATGTAGGCGCGGAGGAAGGCGGGCAAGGCATCGTCGGCTGGGCGGGGATACATGGCGGGGAGCGTACCGATCGCGCGGTGATCCAGGAACGCCGGCGGGCGTCGGGTTCGGCTGCAGGCCGGCCCGTCGTGCTCGAGCGCTCGAGAAGGGGCGGACGGGCACCGCGGAGCCCCTGCGACAGGCGCTGGGGAGTCACGAGGCGGACCGAGAGGCCCGGATTCCGAGAACTCCCGCGGGTTCCGCGACACCAAGCGGGCGCCGGCGCGCCGGCACATTTCCCATCCCTCGACTCCGACCGACGAGGCGCAAATGCACATCGCACTCACCCTGATCGCGGCTTGCGGACTGCTCCTGGAGTCCGGCGTAGCCCAGTGCTCGCAGTGGCGGGCCGGACTGCCGTTTCCCGGTATCGACGGGCCGTGCACCAAGGCCCTGACCGCGAATCCCGGCGGCGCCGGGACGCGCGTGTTCGTGGCCGGAGCGTTCCACAGCGTCGGCGGCGTCAACGCGGCCAATCTCGCCGCGTTCGACCCGGCGACGGGCGGCTGGTCCACCGTCGGCGGTGGAACGAACGACACCGTCGCCGACCTCGACGTGCTGCCGAACGGCGACCTCGTCGCCGGTGGCAGCTTCACCCGTGCCGGCTCTGCCATCGGCTCGCCGATCGCCGTGTGGAACGGCGCGACCTGGACGGCGCTCGGCGCGGCGGGGCCGCTCCTGCTCCCGGGCGTCGGCTCGATCGCAGTCACTGGCAGCGGCGTCGTGTGTGCGAGCACGTCGAACGGTCTCGCGGTGGTCGTGGGCAGCTCGGCCAACCTGCTGACCGCGACGATCAACGGCTTCCCGGTCACGGCGACCGGCGCCGTGGAGGCGGATCCGACCAGCCAGAATCGCGTCGTCGTGAGCTTCCTGGACACGGCGAACAACCGCGGCGTCGCGTTCGTCGACGTCAGCACGAACACGTGGACCTTCCTGCGCTACACGCTCGGCGGTGAGGCGACGGCGTTCGCGTTCGTTCCGGGCGGCATGTTCGTCGGCGGCGGCTTCACGTCGATCTCGACGACCGGTGCCCCGACCGGCCCGGCCAGGAACTTCCTCGCGTTCCGCAACAACCTCGGCGCCTGGCCGGCACTCGTCGGCCCCGGGATCCTCGAGGCGGACGCGCCCGTGCTCGGGCTGACGGTCCTCACGACCGGCGACGTGCTGGTCGGTGGAGTGTTCACGACGCTGCTCGGCACGGCCACGCCCGGCGCCGGCCTGATCGCGGCGGGCACGCTCGCGACGGTCACGCCGCTGGGCGGCGTCTTCAACTCGGCGACCTCGGGTGCGGTGTTGCCGAACGGCAACCTGCTGGTCGCCGGAGCGTTCGAGGCGGTCGGTCCCGCGATGACCCCCGCGGCGAACGTCGCGGTGCGCGTTCCCGGCACCGGCGCCTGGGCTACCGCGACCGGATCCAATCGCGGCCTGTTCACCGGCCCGGGTGGAATTGCGAATGGCGCGCCCGTCATCTTCGCCCTGCGTGCGTTCCGTGCGGGCACGGTCGCTGGAGGTCGATTCTCGCAGGCCGGCGGCCAGCCAGCGGCGAACCTCGCGTCGTGGGACGGTGCGAACTGGACGCCCGTCGGCGGTGGCTGCAACGGGGACGTCAATGCTCTGGCGGTGCTCCGCTCGGGCGAACTCATCGTCGGTGGAGCGTTCACGACCGTCGGCGCGGGCGTTCCCGCGGTCGGCGTCGCGCAGTGGAACGGCACTGCGTGGCGAGCGCTCGGCACGGGCCTCGCCGGCACCGTCAACGCGGTGCTCGAGACGACCTCTGGGCGGCTCCTCGTCGGTGGTGTGCTCAGCGTCGGTGGCGTCCCGACCGGCGTCGCCGCGTGGAACGGTGTCGCGTGGTCGATCCCGGGCGGCGGCATCGCGGGCACCGTCAATGCGCTCGCGGAGATGCCCAACGGGGACGTGGTCGCCGGCGGCACGATCCCCGGCCCGAACGGCCTGCTCGTGTGGAATGGCGTTCAACCCTGGCGGCCGACGGGCAGCCCGAACGGCCGCGTGTTGGCGCTCCTCACGCGCCGCGACGGGACGCTCGCGATCGGCGGCGACTTCACGAGTCTCGGCGGCCTGACCGGCCTCGCCGGCGTCGCGAGCTACGACGGCGCCTCGTTCGGTGCCTACGGTCGCGGTCTCTCGGTGAGCGGCTCGGTGCGAGCGTTCGTCGAGACCGTGTCGGGCGAGCTGCTTGCCGGAGGTTCGTTCACGGCTGGCGCGATCGCTCCGTCGACCGGGATCGCCCGCTTCGATGGCACCAACTGGGTCACCGTACAGCGCGGCGTCGACCGCTCCGTCTTCGCGCTCGAGCGCGTCGACGATCTGACCGTGCTCGCGGGCGGCGACTTCTCGCTGGTCGGTGGGCTCGTGTCCACCCGATTGGCGACGCTCGCGTCGACCTGCCTGCCGAACATCGCGCCGTTCGACCTCGGCGCGACCGGCTGTGGCACGCTCACCGCTGCGAACCTGCCGATGGTCGGTTCGACGTTCCGGGCCAATGCGACGGGCCTTCCGGCGCCGGCCTTCGCGCTCGCCATTCGCGGCTTCGCCGCGCCGAGTCCGGTGCCGCTGACGACCGCCTTCCCGAGCCTGCCGACGACCTGCGCGCTGCTGATCGACCCGAACCTGCTGATCGTCGACAACTTCTTCACGACGACGGGATCGCTGCAGACGGAGTTCGCGATCGCGAACATCCCGGTGAACATCGGTCTCGTGCTCAGCTACCAGGTGGTCGCGCTCGAGGTCGACGCGCAGCTGAACATCCTCTCCACCGCGGCCACCGACGCGCTCCGGCTGACGATCGGGGCGTTCTGATCGGCGCAGTAGCGGCGCTCGTCCGCGAGCGCCGTTGCGCCGGTCAGCGGATACCGAACCGCGCGTCGATGCCGCCGGTCGTCGTCACGCCGAGCGCGTTCGCGGTCGGGTCGAGCACCACCGCCTGCAGGTAGATCGACAGGCCGGCGAGCGCCGGCTGCAGCGGGATCGGTGCGGAGAAGCTGGCGGTGCCACCGACGGCGAAGCTCGCGAGCGCGTCGTCCGGCCGCACGCGAAGCGCGCAGCCGGGCGCGCCGAGCCCGTCGAGGGCGAGCGGCAGGCTGCCGCTCTGCCACGTGGCGTTGGGCACGCCGATCAACAGGTCGGTCCGCGCGCCCGGCGGCAGGGCCGACACGATCGCCCGCAGCGTGCCGCCGAGCCAGGGCAGCGAGTCGACGGACAGCCCCGGCGCGCCGCGCGAGCCGGTGCACGCGGTGCCGAACGTCGCCAGCGAGGCCGGCTGGCTCGTTCCGTAGGTCCACGTTCCGCCGGAGCCGGAGCCGCCGAAGGTGAGCATCTCCTGGCGCACGCTGTCGTAGACCGCGGCGTGTCCGAAGCGCTCTCCCGGTGGGTTGGCGAGCGTGCGCAGCTGCCAATCCGTGCCGTCCCACTCCCACACGTCCGCGATGTTGGGCGACCCGAAGCCGGCGGAGACGACGGTCCGATCGCGCAGGGCGTCGTGGACCATCACGTGGTCGAGGCGGGTCCACGGGCGCGTGGCGGGGTTCAGCTCGGTCCAGTCGGTGCCGTCGTACCGCCACGTGTCGTCGCGCCTCCCGCTCGAGCCGCGTCCGCCGAACAGCAGGACCCCGCCACCGTCGACCGCCGGTACGAAGGCGACCTTGTGGCCCGCGCGGCCGGTCGGGCGGCGACTCGGGACGATCTGCGTCCAGCTCTCGCCGTCCCACTCCCAGGTGTCGTCGCGGAAGCTCCCGTCGAAGCCACCGAAGAGCACGACGACGCCGCGTCGCGGATCGAAGGCCATCGCGTGAGACGCGCGGGCCGACGGCTGCCTCGCGGTCGGGCGCCGGGTCCACGTGCCGCCGTCCCATTCCCAGGTCGCGGCGCTGAACGCCCCGCCGGTCGTGCTGCCCCCGAACAGCACGACGCGTCGCCGGAACGGGTCGAACGCCATCGCGTGGCCCGTCAGCGGCGGTGGACTCGTCGCCGGTGTGCGCTCGGTCCATTCGGAGCCGTCCCACTCCCAGGTGTCGCCGAATGGATCCGTGCCGAACAACCGTACCCCGCCGAACAGTACCGCGACGCCGCGGAAGTCGTCGAAGGCCATCGCGGGTCCGACCCGGTCGACGGGGGCGGGGCCGGCCGAGCGCAGCTGCCATTGCGGCTGGGCTGCGACGGTGCCAGAGATCGTGACGGTCGCTGCTGCGACGAGAGTGCGAAGACGGGCAGGCATGACTCTGCGGAGAGGGTTGGCGGGGCGGCGGGAAGATGAACCGAGTCGCCGAGCCTCGCAACCGCCTCCCCACATCGCCTCGATGTCCGAATGCGATCAAGCCGACCTCGCGTCGGGATTCACGATGCACCGCGAAGGCGAGACGGCACCTTCGGGTGTGTCCTACCGAGCGCGCGACCGGCACGAGACATCCCCACCACCGCAACGCCCCTGTCGAGGCTGGCGCGTCTCGGCGAGCCGCCGAGCAGCCACGGCAGGGCGGTTCCCCGGGCGCACCCCGGACTCGACCGGACGCACGGTGCGAGCTCCTGCTGACCGAGCGAACCTGCAGCGCAGTGACGGTCGACGATCGCTCGCGGACCGACTCCGACCCGCGATAGCGAGTCCGGAATCGGAGCGAATGCTCAGCCTGACACGGATCGGCGGCCAGCGAGCCGCGCGCGACCGATCCGATCCGAGGCGATGGGAAGGTCTGGCGGTGGGCGTCGAGCTCCAGCTACTCGCGAAGAACGACGAATCGTGCGCCCATCAGTGAGCATCCGAAGTCGCAGTGAGGCGTGTGGCTCGCGCAGCCGTTGGCCACGTGCGATCCACGACTGCGTGCGACGACCCGTCCCCCTCGGGGTTCGCGGGGCGACAATGACTATCGAAACCGCGTAGGACACCGCTTCGCGGCCTGTCGCGCCGCCAATCCAGTCTCACGACGCCTGTTCTGTGCACAGCGACTCGATCGCGCGCACCATGTCCCGGCACGAAGCTGGCACCGCGATGACGTTCAGGGCTTCGGTGGCGCCCCTTCTGGGGCGGTTGGCTTGCATCCTGCATGCGACGGGAAGAACGTCGTGCCGTGGATTCGTTCGCGTGCACGATCTCGTCTTCGCCCGCTCCTCGCGACGCACTGCTCGGCGTCACCGCTGCTCCTGCGTCGGCCCGCGAGCCGCACTCCTCGGAATCTGCGTCGGAGACCGTCACAGCCGAACCGCGTTCGTGCACGGTGAGGGATCGAACCGTACATTCGGTGGCACGCCGAGGACTTCGGAACTCGTGAGGATCCGAGCGTGTGTCGGGCCGAACCGGGTCGTAGCCATCGAGCCGCAGTGTTCGGTCAGTTCCGACGTCATTCGAGCTTGCATTCGTATGGCATGATCACGCTTGTGTCCGCGATCTGGAGGCCCTTGCATGCTGGAAGTTCTTATCGCCGAGCGAGAACTGCTGAGAGAGGAGCTCAGGGATCTCAAAGGGTGTCAAGTCCGCTACTTCTCGATAGCGATTACCTCGACGGGGGTCCTCACGGCGGTGTCGACGCAATTCGTGGAAGACAATGCGGTGGCCTCGCTGTTCCTGGCGCCGCTCCTGATACTGCTTCCGTGTTGGTGGATATTCTTCGACAAGGCGACCACGATCACCCGCATCGTTGGATACGTCAGAGTGCTCGAGACCATGATCATCGACATGGCAGCGAAACGACCATCACTTTTCGATTACGTTGGTTGGGAGAACGCGCTGCGTCTGGCGCGCCAGTCGCCCGAACGATCTCCGACTCCACCGATCACTGCTCTGTGGCGCTCCATGACGGGCCTGCTCCGAGTGGGGTCATTGTTGTGGCGCCCGACGGTTCATCGATACTGGATAGTGAACTGGCTAACGTTCCTTCTTCTGTCGTCGCTGTGCGTCGGATTGTCACTGAGCGTTGGTGGCCACGAGGCAGGGCTACCTGTCGCGGCGGCCGTCCTCGTGTCGGGGTTCGCTGGAGCAACTGCCAATCAGGTCATACAGCTGACGTCGGCGGAAGGCATCTACACGTACGATCACAACGAAGTCATGTGGCGGAGTCTGCTCAGTACGTCTCGCGGGAGCGACACGTAGCCAACCGAGCCAGTCTAATCGCCCGACTACTCAGTGCCCCGCAATCAATGCCGCGATGCTGGAAACGATCGGTTCGGCATTTCGTTGTTCTTCGACTGCCGATTACGGAAGCCATATTCCAGTACAAGGGTCGGGACGGCAGGATGGGCATCTCAGGATCCACCGGCCAGCGCATTCGATGATCGGCTGGAGCCGCGTGCAGCTCCGGCCGCGAACGCCGTTCGTCGTCCCGTCGCACGGATCACTCCACGAATACGCGCGCCGGCGTGCCGACCGCCAGCGCGAGCGCCTGGGTGAGCGCCAGAGGCTGGAGCGTCCACGCGGTGCCGGGGGCGACGGGCGCCGGGACGGTGATCGAGAAGGTGCCGGTCGCGTCGAGGGTGCGGAGGTCGAGCAGCGGGCTGCTCGGGTCGACCCAGAGGGGGCCGAATGGCGTCGCGCGGGGGGTGCGAGGCACGTCGACGAAGGTCGCGACGAGATCGCGCGGCTGGCCGGTGACGTCGATGCGCAGGGGGGCTCCGGCCGGCACGTCGCCGGCGCGGACCGAAGGCGTGTCGATGCGCTGCACCTGGGCGGGGCCTTCGATCGGGAGCGCGGTCGAGGCGGAAGTGAGCGTGACGCGCGGGCCGACGCGGACGAGGCCGGCGTTCGTCAGGATGGCAGGTACCGGCCAGGCGGAGACGGCCCGGACGTCGACGTCGTCGGCGAGCGTCAGCTCGCCGGAGCGGAGACGGATGGCCGGATCGCCGATGCCGGAGAACGACGAGTAGCCGTGCACGTAGCCACCGGTGACCGATACGGAGCCGGATTCGACGGTGAGCCCGTGGTCGATCTGCGTGCCGGTGAACGCGACCGTGGCGGCGCGCACGCTGATACCCATACGGGCAGCGCCACCCGCGAAGGTCACGTGATCAGAGCCGTTGACCGCCGCGAAACCGCCAATCGTGCCCGAGAGTGCGAGGGATCGGCACAGGACGGCGCCGCGACAGCCCTCGATCAGCAGTGCCCAGGCCAGGGTTCCAGGGACGCTCGCGACGATCGAGCGCAGTACGACGGTGCCGTCGGTATTCGCGACGCGGAGTGCGGGCACGAGGGGCGTGCTCGACGAGCAGCTGCCGCCCGCGAACAACAAGGTCTGCCCTGCCGGGATCCGCTCGATGGCGATCGCCGGCGCCTGGCCGGTCTGTGCAATCGCGACGCCCGCGCGGCAGCGGATCGCGAGGCCCTTCGTCACCATGATCGGATCGTAGCTGCCCGCCATGACGTCGAGCATGTCGCCTGGATTGGCAACGGCGATCGCCTGCTGCAGCGCCGGGCCGCCGCCCGATACGACGATGGTCTGCTGCGCGTGGAGGGCGACACAGGTCGACGAGAGGAGCAGGACTCGCAGGGCCTTGGACAGCATGGTGGAGGTCGATCGTGAGTCGGCTGGCGGGACCCGCGGGGACGTGCGAGGCCCAAAGCGCGTCCGACCATACCCGATGCCCGCGCCGCCGTGCGGTGCGCGAGCGGAACCGAGGGAGATGGCGTTCACCGCACGAGGAACGCGACGGGCGCGCACGCGGCGACCGGCGGCAGCGTCGAGAACACGTCGAGTGCCACGCCGTACAGCGTCAACCCGGTCGGCAACGGTACGGTCGTCCGGGCGACGCCATCGGCATCGAACAGGCCGACGAAGATCGGGTGTGCCGACGCGAATTGTGCGCCGAGGTCGCCCAGGGCCGGATCGAGCCCGAGGAACCAACCGTGCGGGAAGGCGCCGGGAGTCACCGTGACGGGCCGGAAGTAGAGGTCGCCGGGCACGCCGCGAGTGGTGGTGACGGTGACGTCCGCGAGTGCGGGATTGCCGGTCGCGGCGCTCGCGTAGGACAGGGTCAGCGCGTCGGGGACGTCGGCGAACCAGTTGTCCGCGCGCGTACCACGGAGATTGGCATTGGTCGCGAAGCTCTCGTGATAGCCGATGCCGAACTCGCCGTGCGGGTGGGTCGCGTCGTTGGTGCGCAGCAGCTCGACGCCGTCCAGGCAGAAGCGCAGCTCGTCGGCGCGCGCCTCGATGCGGAAGCGCCGCCACGCGGTGCTCGGCAGGTAGCGGGGCTGCGGCAGCAGATCGGTCAGCGTGCCGGCGTTCGCCCGCAGGCAGCGCAGGCGGCCGTCGTCGGAGTCCCACGTGAGCGCATAGCAGGCGCCCTGCTGGCTCAGCGTGCCGTCGAACGCTCCCGCCGCGCGGTCGCGAACGAACACGCCGACGCGCTCGTAGCCGTCGCTCCGGAGCCACGGGCGGTAGTCGCAGTAGATGTCCGCCTGCGCGACCTGGTCGGTGGTCGTCGGGTGGCCGCAGCGGATCGACTCGGTGCCGCCGCGCACATCGGCGACGACGACGACGTGGCCGTCGCCGCCCGGTGAGCGAGGCGCGAACGGCACGATCGTCGGGGCCGTGAACTTCGCGCGCCAGGACGTCAGCCGGAAGCCGGCGGCGCCGAACGGGTCGATGAACGGGAACGTGTCGGGCGCGGACGATACCGGGTAGCGCACGGTGGCGAACGGGCCCTCGTCGCTGAGCAGCGGGTGCAGCACCGGATCGGCGAGCACGGCGGCGATGGTCGTCGCGGCGCCGTCCACCGTGACCCGGCTGCGCACCAGGCGCACGCCGTGGCTGTAGTCGGCGTAGAAGTCGACATGACCTCCGTACAGCGGCTGGATGGGCACGCCATTGGGTCGGTGCCAGCCGTAGATCACGACGCGGTTCTGCACGGTCGCGAGCAGGGCCGAGATCACGACGTCCTTCTTCGTGCCGGCGACCAGCAGGCCGAGCGGGAACGGTGCGCGCTGCTGCTCGATCAGCACCTGGTGCTGCCAGAACAACGCCGGCGACAGGATGTCGTACAGCGTCGGGCTGAACGTCACCGGGTCGAGGTGCACAGGTGCCGCGGCCCAGATGTCGTCGACCATCCGCCGCGTCGGCAGCGAGCAGCCGAGCCGATCGGCGAGCTGCTGGCCGAGCGTCGGCGTCATCGGCATCCGGAAGAAGTCGGCGTCGCTGCCGAGCGCCAGGTAGTCGGGCAGCACGTCGAAGGTCACCGTGCGCGGCCGGCCCTGCGCATCGGCGCGCGTCCGCGTGATCGACACGAAGCTGCGCAGGAAGCCCGGGACGTTGCCAGCGGTGAGCTCCTGCCACAGGAGCTCCTCGCGCTGCTGCACCGTGAGCCCCTGCAGCAGCGGCAGGAGCTGCGCTCCGGTCCGCGCGCCGGCGCTGCGCGGCGGCAGGTCGAGCGGTTGGGCCGCGGCGCTGCCGAGCAGCAGCGCACCGGTGGCGAGCACGCGGGAGAGGCCGACCATCGACCCCCAGCCTACCGCACACGAGCCGCGAGGCCGAAGCCGCCGAAGCGGTCCTCGACGCCGACGATCAGCACGTTGTCGCCGGCGTGCAGGTGGATCGGGATGCGGAACTCGTCGGGCGTCAGGTGCCGGTGCGCGATCGACTCGAACACCAGCTGGCCGCCGAGCCAGACGCGGCAGCCGTCGTCGCTGCCGAGCAGCAACGTCGCTTGGCGGTCGCGATCGGAATGCACGATCGTGCGCGCGAACACGCACACCTCGTCCTGCGGGCCGACCGGCAGGTGCAGGTCGAGCCGGCCGTCGGGCGTCGTCCGCGGCCACCAGCGGGCCTCGACGTCCTGGCCCGCGACGGGGAACCGCGCGGCGGGATCGAACGGCTCGGTCAGGGGGCGCTGCTCGAGGAACAGGCCGCGTGAGTCCGGGTTCGGGAACGGTCCGCAGACGAGCCAATCGGATTGCGCGGCCGGCCGCTCCACGCGGCCGCCCTGCCGCTCGAGGGCGGCGAAGGCCGCGCGCAGCGCCGGCGCGTCCCAGAACGTCGACGGCTTGAGCGTCTCGCGGTCGGCGCGGCGCGCCCAGGGCTCCAGCACGACGGTCGCGTAGCGCCGCTGCCCGGCGTCGTCGAACAGTGCGCTGGCGAGGTCCTCGGGCCGGAACGGCAGGCCGGCGTCGAGCAGCACGTCGCCGGCCGGCAGCGCGGGCGTCTCGAGCGTCGTGACGATCAGCCGGTCGCCCGGCGGCAACGCCAGACGGGCATCGAATCCCCGCGCCGCGGGGAACGGTATTGCGCATGGCTGCGCGAGCGGGATGCGCAGCGACGCACCCGGCGCGAGCGACGCGCCGCCGATCGTCAATGCGGGACCTGCCAGGTGGACGACCTCGACGTCGCCGGTCTCGCCGGGGGGATAGCGGAGCTCGAAGCGCGTTGCGCCGACGCGGAGCGGTCCGAGTCGCTCGATCGCGAGGTCGCGCGGCTTGCGTGGCCGCAGGGTCACCGCGCCGCCGGTGGCGTCCGGCTCCATGCCGGTCAGGAAGCGCAGCACCGCGTCCATGACGAGCCCGCTCTCCCACGGCCGCATCCGATTGGGAAGCCGGCCGTCGCCATAGCCCCAGCTCGGACCGTCGGCCTCGTGCACCTCGGCCCACGCACCGGCGGGCGACGACGTGGCGAGCACCTCGTCGACGATCTCCCAGGCGAGCGGATGGTCGATCGCAGCGAGCGCGGCGAGCCAGTAGCCGGGCTGCGCGCCGATGTACCAGCCGACGCTCGGCGTCGTGTGGCACAGGCCGTCCGGACGCTGCAGCAGCGCCATCGTCCCCAGCAAGCTCGACCGCACGCGGTCCGCGGGGCCGGTGCCGAGCCAGGCCTGCCGCAGGTCGACCGGCGCGAACGGCGCGCGGTGCGGGGCCAGCGTCAGCGGCGACAGGGCCGGTGCGTAGCGGCCCTCGTCGGGCATCCAGAACGAGCCGTCGATCGATGCGCGCACCTCGCCGGCGCGCGCGGCGAGCGCCCGTGCCGGGTCGGGTGCGCCGAGCGACTCTGCCATCCGCGCGCTCGCGCGAAGTGCGGCATCCCATACGACCAGCGAGTCGAGCGACCACGCGGACGCGCGCGGCAGCTCGTTCGGCCACACGCCCTTCTGCGGCCACAGCGAGTAGAGCGCGCCGTGCAGGTAGGTCTCGTCGCCGTTGAAGCGCTGCAGCGGGCCGTGCGGGCCGGGGGAGGCTTCCTGGTGGGTCACGTTGCGCAGCACGTACGGCCACGCCTCGCGTACGAAGTCGAGGTCGCCGGTCCAATCGAGGAGCCACGCGTGCTGCAGCGCGATCCAGCTCGGGACTTCGCAGCGGTCGGTGCCGGTCTGCTCCCACTCGCCGGCGCCGAGCTCGGGCGCGGACTCGACCGGCAGGTCGAGCGGGTACTCGCGGTGCGTGTGCCAGTGCAAGGCGGACGCGCGGCGGTAGTAGTGCAGCAGGTCGCGAGCCAGATCGTGGCGGCCCATCCACAGGAAGGTCCGCAGCGGGCCGTTGCTGTCGCGCGCCCACACGCCCTTGAAGCTGACCATCGGTGCGACGCCGCCGTGCGGCTCGCTGCGCTGGGCGAGCACCAGCTTCTGCACCGACTCGAGGTGGCTGCGCAGCGGGCCGTCGGGGAACACCTCGACGGCGTCGGCGAGCCGATCGCGCCAGGCGGTGAGCGCGGACCGTTGCAGCGCGTCGACGTCGGCGGCCAGCAGCGATCGGAGCGCGTCGAGCTCCTCGGCCGCGCTGCGCGATGTGATCAGCAGCACCGTCGCGTCACTCGCACTGCCGAGGTCCAACGTGTTCCCGTCGATCCGCGCCCCGTCGCCCAGCGCGACGGCGAGCAGCCGGAACGTCGCATCCCTCTTGCGGTAGCTCTCGCGCAGGCCGGGGCGGCCGTCCGGCAGGTCGGTGGCGGGCACGGCCGGCCCGTCCGGCGCGGCGTCGCAGCGCAGCGCGAGCCGGGCACCGGGCGAGCCGGGCGAGAACCGCGCGCGCCGCACGATCACCGGCAGCTCGGCGTGCGCGAAGTCGACCGTCGCGAGGCGCGAGCCGTCCGCGAAGTCCTCGTCGGTGCGCACGGCCGCCGCGCGCGCCACGTCGGTCCAGGTCCTGGTCCGACTCGGCACGCGCGCACCGGCGGCATCGCGCACCTCGAGCCAGACCTCGCCGAACATGCCGAGCGGCTCGTGGTTGCCGCGCGTCTGGTACTGCGGTCCGGTCACCATGAACAGCCGGTTGGCCGGCTGGCCGAACCCGCAGTGGGCGAAGATCCGGCCGTTGGCGACCGGCACGACGCCGCGCGCACGGCGCAGCGCGGGCAGCTCGGCGGCGGCGTCCTCGCCGTGCGCCGTCCAGCGGCGCGGCGTCGAGCCCGGCAGGTCGAGCGCACCGCGGTCCTGGGTCGTGGCGCCGAGGGCGGGCACGGCGATCGCGGCCACCCGCGCGAGAAGGACGATCAGCGCGCGCATGCCCCGAGTTCTACCGCGGCGACGCGGGCCGGTGGCGTCGGGAATCGGGCGGGACGCCCGCTATCATGCGGTCATGACGGAACACCCCGACATCGTCGTGCTGATGGCTGGCCGGACTCCTTTCGAAGCGCAGGTCATCGCCGGCGTGCTCGCGGGTGCGGGCATTCCCGTCTACGTGGACGGCGCGCTGCTCACCGACCCGGTCGCGGTCTCCGCCACCGTCACGAACACCGAGCAGATCGACATCCACGTGCCGGCCGACCGGCTGGAGGCCGCGCGCGAGGCGCTGCGGGCGTCGTCGGAGGCCGCGCACCTGCTCGACGACCCGGAGTTCGATCCGGGCGACCGGACCGACGACGTCTGACGCCGACCGCACCGCGTCGCGGTCACGCCGACTCGGGCAGGAACGTCGGCAGTGCGACGCCGCGGAGCGCCGACGCCGCGCCGCGCACCTGCGCCAGGTGCAGCTCGACGTTGCGCCCACCGCGGGCGTAGAGCCACGCGAGCAGGTCGGGTTGGGCGGCGGGCGCGAGCACGATCGGCTGGCGGCCGCGCCACCGTGCGTCGAGCTCGGCGGCGAGCAGCGCGATCGCGGCCGCGGTGTCGCGCGCGCAGCCGGGGCCGAGCATCGCGCTCGCCGGGTGGTCGCTCGCGCACAGGAAGCCGCGCAGGCCGCCGGCCGGAGCGTCGAGCACGCGCGCGCTCCAGATGCGCTCGCGGTTCGCGACGAGATGCGCGAGGTCGCCGCGCCGCTCGATGCCGAGCAGCTCCAGCTCGAGCGCGGCCATCGTGTCGACGTCGTCCGCGGTCGCCGGGCGCACGTGCGCCGCGGCGGCCGGCCGACCGTCGAGACCGGCCGCCGGCACCGGCACCGCGATGTCCTGGAAGACGGCGATCGGCACGAAGCCGGCGCGGTTGTAGAGCGAGAACGAGTCGAGGTTCTGTGCCGACGACACCAGCCGCACCGGCAGCCCGCGCTCCTCCGCCCGCGCGACGACCGCGTCGAGCAGCCGCCGCGCGACACCGCGCCCGAACGCGACGGGGGCGACGTTCATGATGCCGAGCGACACGTGGGTCGAGCGCGGGTGCCAGAAGCACGAGCCGAGCAGAGCTCGCGTCACGGCATCCTCGGCCAGGAGGCAGCGGCCGGGATCGAGCGCCTCGTAGACGTCGAAGATCAGCGCGCAATCCGCAGGCGGGCCCGGGAAGATCGCGGGCTTGCCGTGCGCTGCGTACCACCCATTGGTCGAGGCATGGATCAACGCGGCGACCGCGTCGCGGTCATCGTGGTCGGCGCAGCGGAGCTCGATGCCGGTCATGGTCCAACGTGGTGCGCGATCAGGCTCACGGTAGGGCCGACCGGATCTCGACGCCACTCTCGCCGAGCTCGGGCCGCCGCCGCACCGAGGCGTCGGGATTGAAGTTGTGGGCCAGCGTCACGAAGTTCCACTTCGCGTTTCGGTACCAGAGGAAGTTGAATGCGTTCGTCGCCGCGCCCTCGACGCCGTAGTCGTCGAAGGTCAACACGGACACGGGTTCCTGGCCCTGGGCGCCGATCTGCTGCCAGACGGCGTTGTTGTCCGGATGCTGGTGGTGGTAGACGCGGATCTGTCCGGCGCCCGCGGGGGAATCGGTGACGACGAGCGCACAGCCCTGCATCGCGGCCGTGAACACGAACGGGTGGGCCGGATTTGCGCGTGGCACGTCGACGAATCCCGGCAGGCCGTTGCCGGCGAGGAACGGGCACCAGTACGCGGCGATCGGCATGTCGCCGAGCACCGGGCCGTTCGCCACGGTGAACAGCACCTTGCGCTCCGGGTTCATCTCGACGAATTGCAGATCGAACTGCCCGTGCTTCGCGATGTTCAGCGGGCCGACCGCGCCGGCGTTCGCGATGTTCCGGAACCACGTGACGTTGTCGACGACGACGCCGCGCATGTAGCCGAGCGGGTCCGCGACGAACTGGGCATTGTGTCCTTGCATGACGGCGGTCCTGGAGCGGGCGAGACAGCGTGGAGGAGGATGGTAGCGTCAGACGCCGCGTCGCGCTGAACGGTCCCTGCGGTGACAGCAGGTGCTCGGAGGGTCGAGCCGCCCTCGGCCTCCGCTGCCGGGATCGCGGCCAGGTGGCCGCATGCCCAGCGAGCGCGCCAGGCGGGACAGCAGCCGAGCCCGGGCAGACCCGAAAGCCTTGCGTGCGGCGTCCTCGGACGGGTAGCCGAGCTCGGTCGCGAGCTGCTGGAACGGGAGCTCGAGCTCGAGGCGCCGGCGCAGCAGCTCCTGCTCGCGGTGACGCAGGTTCGCGAGCCCGGCGCGATACGCATCGACCGCGTCGCGCTGCTCGGCGCAGAACGCGGGGTCGTCGTCGGGCCGCTGCGAGCACGCGTCGGCCTCGCTTGCGTGCACGGCGCGCCGACTGTCCCGGCACGCGGCCTCGTGCCGCCGCACCGCGTCCATGATCCGATTCCTGACCAGCGACGCGAGCAGGGCCGCGAACGTCTGCTCGTTCGCGGCGCGGACCTCGCCCAGGTCGTGCAAGACACTGACGAACACGTCATGGACGACGTCGCCAGTGCTGAACATCGCCGTCGACCACCGCCGGGACACGCGTACGTCCGCGGCCAGCCAGCGGTGGACGAGCCGCTGCACTGCGGGATAGTGGCGCCGGACCAGCCCGTCGAGCGACTCGGCGTCGCCGGAGCGGGCGCGCTGCAGCAGGTCATGGAAGTCGCTGGTCATGGGCCGTCCGGCAGACAGGGCGCAGAACCGGGTAGGTTCCGGAATCCTGATTGAGACCGAACTCGACCGCTGGTGTTGCTCGGAGTGCGTCTGCGCCGGGCCTCGGGCCCAGCGTAGGACGGAATCCGCGTCGCGTTCCGTGCGTCGCTCCGGACCGCGTCCTGCCCACCAGCCGCGTGTGGCGCCGCGGTGCGCGTTCGTCAGTACGCCGATTCGCGCGCCCGCTCGCCAGCGTCGGAATCGAGGCAGCGGGTCCGCGCTGTCGGCGCGGAACGTACGAACCCTGATGCCGGTGTCGATGGTCGTCGCGTGTCAGGCCCGGCTGCCGCCCCCAGCGACGTGAGGGGCGGGCGGCGTTCGAGAGAGCCTGCCCGCAACAGGAGCGCCACCATGGCGGTCCGACTCTGGACGCCGAGTTTGGCGAACACTCGACGCAGGTGCGTTCCTACCGTCCACGGACTGATCTCCAGCACCGCAGCGATGGTCTTGTTCGGATAGCCGAGTGCCACCATGCGCGCGATCTCGGACTCGCGCGGGCTGAGGCTCGGTCCGCGATCCTCCTCCGAGCCGACGGCCGTCACGACGCAGCGGACGCCGCGGGCCGTGAGATCCAGCAGGACGTGATCACCGTCGGTCCCCTGGATTGCAGGGCCGGCTTCCGCCGTGGTCTCGAGCAGGCGCGAGATCAGTGCTTCAGCCAACTCCTGGGGTTTCGACTCGGGCTCGTCGTCGATCGCCTTCGCTTCCTTGCGCTTGCGCTTCTCTGCGAGTGTCCTGCCCATGCACGGCTCTCCTCGGGGGTCTGGGAGTCGGCTGCAAGTCGGGCGAGCGTCGACGCCGCGGCCGATCGGTGGATCCGGCTACGGCATGGCTCGAGCCCCATGCGAAGAGTTCAAGTTCAGTCGACGCCCTGCAAGCCCCTCGCGCGAATGAGGGACGTGCGTACTGATTACTCCTGGTGCGCGTCGCGACGTTCCTCGTCCTGTGCGCGTGCTGCCCGGATCGGGGTGACTCAGCCGGCCTCCTCCGAAGTCGCGACTCGCGAGCTGCGCTCACATTCGTAGCCTCGTCATCGTCTCGGCCACCCTGACCGGGGACGGCTCACGAGAACTTCGCTGGCTACTGATCGGAGGCCGGAATGGCACTGCAAGGCGAGCTCGAGCTGGAGCTCGAGGACGAATTCGAGGACGAGTTCGAAGACGAGCTCGAGGCGGAATGGGAGGACGAGCTCGAGGGTGACTTCGAGTTCGAGGACGAGTTCGAGGGAGAGGAATTCCTCGGCAAGTTCCTCAAGCGCGCGTTTCGTAAGGTGCGTAGCTTCGTGAAGCGAGCCGCACCGATCCTGCGGCGGGTTGCCAAGGTCGCAGCTCCGATTGTCGGGACGGCGATTGGCGGACCCGCTGGCACGATGGTCGCCGGTGGGCTGTCCCGCGTGCTGGAGAGCGAGGGCGAACTCGAGACCGAGCTGGAGCTCGAGGGCGAGCTGGAGCTCGAGGACGAGTACTCCGGTGAGGCCGAGTGGCTGGCCGACGCGGCCGCCCGCGCCAGGAGCACGTCGCAGGCGCGGTCGCTCGCGAGCGCATCGGCGGTCGCGACGCTCTCGGTGGCAGACCGTGCGGCGTTGCGCCGGGTCCTCCCGCACATCGTCCGGGGCACGGACATCCTCGCGCGCATCCTGCGTCAGCGACGTGCGACGCGCCCCGCCGTGCGGGTGATCCCCAGCATCGTACGGAGGTCGGCGTCGGTGCTCCGTCGCAACGCCGAGGCCGGCAACCCCGTCGATCGCAAGATGGCTGGAAAGGTCGTCGCGGGGCAGGTCCGTCGGGTGCTCGGCAACCCGAAGACCTGCGCGCACGCGATGACGAAGGCGCTCGTCGCGAAAGGCAAGACGCAGCGGCGGCGCCAGACCGTGCGTGGCTGACGACGCGCATCGGGCTCGAGCTTCGCGCGGGCCCGACGCCGTCCGACAGGTTCGTTCCGCGGCACTGTCCGCGCGGCACCGAGGCAATCGAGAGGTGACCGATGTCCGATCTGGAGACCGAAAGTGACTTCGAGCTCGAGGACGAGTTCGAGATGGAGGACGACCTCGCGTCGGAGGAGCCGGAGCTGGAAGGCGACTGGCAGGGGGAGGACGGCGAGCCGGACCTCGAGGCCGACTTCGAAGCCGACTTCGACGACCAGGACGAGGCGTTTCTCGGCGGCGCCTGGGACTGGCTCGGTCGGAGCGGATCCCCTCAGCGTCGACTCGCGCTGATGGCTGCGAGGGCCGCGCTGCGCGGCGGAGGGGCTTTCGCCGGGGGCGCCCTCGGCGGTCGCTTCGGGCATCCTCGCCTCGGCCGCGTCCTCGGTGGCTCGCTCGGCGGTGGCCTCGCGGGGCTTCTGCCCGACCGCGAGGCGGAGTGGGAGTGGGAGGGCGAGTGCGAGGGTGAGTGCGAGGATGCCGCCGGAGCACTCGACGCGGCGATGAGCCATCTCGGCGATCTCGCGAGCCGTGTCGACTCGAACGCCGAGGCCGAGGCCTTCCTCGGTGCGCTCGTTCCCCTCGCGGCGAGGCTGATCCCGCGGGCGGCGTCCGTTCTCCGGCGCGCGTCACCGGCCGTGACCCGCGGCATCTCGGCGCTGACGCGAACGCTGCGCTCGTCGCCGCAGGGGCGTCGTATGGTGCGTGCGGTTCCGACGATCGTCCGCCGCACCGCGTACGACCTGGCGAGACAATACGCACGCAGCGGGAGAATGACCCCCGCGCGCGCCGCGCGCACACTCGCGCGGAACACCGCCAACACGCTCGCGGATCGGCGCAGCCTCGTGCGCGCTCTCCAGCGTTGTCGCCTCCAGAATCGGCGCTACCTGCGGATGCTCCGCGCGTCGAGAGCGCGGCTCATCTGACCGACCCTCGCGGAGTTCGTCATGTCCATCGCGGGCCAGACTACGCGGCGCCTCGACGGGATGCCGGGCGCCCGCAACGGCGTGCTCGATGGTCCCGTGCGCGTTCCGGGACGCGTGTCGGAGCAGGCCGCGGCGCGCTGGGCACGGGACCAGGCGATCCATGCGCAGCGGCATGCTGCCGCTCTCCGGCCGTTCCGTCGCGATGAGTTCGGAACCGGCCTGGCGACGCCGTCCCGCGGCCAGCTCCGGGCGGTCAACGACATCGTCCGACGACTTCGGGCGAGCTTGCTGAGGCGGACGGCTGCGGTGGCGAGCGCGGCCGAGCAGGTTTCGTCCAGCGGAGGAGCGAGCGCGCTGCAGGCGCTGCTTCGCGCGAAGGACATCGCGCACCGCGCGGTGCGCACGATCGAGACCATCTGGGATTTCTACCTGCAGGTGTTCGGCCAGCGTACCACCGCGTTCGGCGATTGGCTCTACGTGTGCGACCGGATCGCGCTCGACTGCTACCAGGCCGCCTACACGGGGCTGGATACGCACCGACCGGTTCCGGCACCGCCACCGTTCTGCTTCATGCAGAGCGGACGCTCGCCGGCAACGTTCCGCAGGAACGTCCGGCTGAAGCGTCTGGCCGCGCACCTCAATCCGTTCCCGCTCATCCAGATCCCCTATCACCGGCTCGTCAACCCGTGGACGCTGGGCGCGATCCTCCACGAGGTCGGGCACAATCTCCAGAACGACCTGGGTCTCGCCCGGGCGGTCCCCGATCGCATCGAATCGGCACTGCGGCAGCAGGGTGTGCCGGGCCCCGTCGCGCGCGTCTGGCGTCGATGGAACCGTGAAGCGTTCGCGGATCTGATCGGATTGCTGCTGGGTGGTCCCGGCGTCGTCGACTCGTTGCTGGACGTGCTCGGACGTTCGCCGGGTGTGACCGAGAGCTTCAACCCCCGCGGCGTCCACCCGACGCCGTACCTGCGAGCGTTCATCAGCTTCGAGCTGCGCCGCAGGCTCGGATTCCCGCGCCGCGCGGCGCGTCAGGAGGCCATGTGGCGGAAGCTCTACCCCGCAGGAGGGCGCGACGGGATTCCGGCGCCGGTGCTCGCATCGTTCCCGATCGCGCATCGAATCGTGGTCGAGCAGGTCTGCTTCCAGCCCTTCGAGAGTCTCGGTGGCAAACCGCTGGCCGCGGTCATCCGCTTCCGGCCGAAGGACCAGGCGATGATCCGCGAGGCCGCCGGAAGGCTCGCCGCCGGTACGCCGACGGGCGTGCTGCCCGAGCGCTTCTTGATCGGCGCGGCGCGGGACGCGCTCCACCGTCGGCTCACGACACCCGGTCGGCTCACGCAGTCGTTCTACAGCGCGTTGTCGGGAGGGCCGCGATGACCACCGACGAGTGCCTGCGGCAGCTGCATGCCAGCGCCCGCGCCTGCGAGGACTGCTGGCGTGCCCTCCGCCTCGCGGTCGTCGAGGACCAGCCGCCGACGGGCGGCAATGCGTTCGTCGACCGCTTCGCGGACGCGGTCGAGGACGGCTTCGCGCTCTGTCGCGACGCAGTCGAGGCGGTCGATCGGCTGGTCGAGCTGGCGACCGCCGAGCCCGTGGGAGCCGCGCCGTCGCGCCTTCCTCTGCAGCGTTGCGGTACCGCCCTGCATCGCCTGGGCGAGCGATTCGTGAACGACGTCTGGACCCTCGACCGGAGCTGGCATCTGGCGACGCTGGCGAGCAGCCGGCGGCGCGATTGGAACTCGTGGGCGCGCACGGTCGCCGAACTCGCGGTCGAATGCGAACGATCGATGTGGAGGTTCGGCGCCCGCCTGACACCATGGCTGGGTGTCGCGCTCGAAGGGACGGCGGCCAGCCTTCGTGGAACGGCGACCACGCGGCGGGCTGGTGATGATCCGGACGACTCCGAGACCGCGAGCAGGCGCGCTCCCAACGTCCCCGACCACACGGCTCGCGGCGCGGCTTCGGAGGGGCGGCAGCCGCCTCAGACCCGGTGCGAGACCGACGCGCTCGCTTGTCGTGGTGCGTCCACCGCCGCGGTCTCTCCCCGGTGCAACGACATCCGGGGGATCAGCACATGACTTCCCGAGATGCTTGCCCGTTGGGAGGCTCTGCCGGCACGGAACGGCATGACGCATCGGTGGCTCGTGGCCGAACCGTCAGTCACGAGTCGACGAGACGTCTCCGGCGTTCTCGAGTCGTGTCGCGCCGCCTCGATGGCGATGACGACCAGCTCCGGTCACGCCTGGACGAGTGTCGTCTCCCGGAGCGCGGACCTGGAGCCCGGTGGTGGGAATCGCATTGTCTGGCCAACGTTCGGCATCCGGTCGATTCGGTGATGCAGTGGCGACTGACCAGCACATCGCATCGGCATACCACGAATGCCGGTTCGGCAATCCTGCGGCCCTCGCCGGTGGCGGCGCCGCCGCCCGCCCAACAACCGGTCGCGCGGCGATTGCCGCTGCTCGCTACTCACAATAACACGGAGCAGAATGATGTCCGAAAAGTCGAAAGCCGCTATCGACGCTGAGCTGAATCAGGCGCTGCGCAGTCTGCTCAGGAGCGAACGTGCGCTCCGCCGATTGCTCAACGCCCTTCCCGATTCCCCCGAGGGAATCGACGAGAACCTGAAGAAGACGAGGGACTCGGCCGAGAAGACCGCGGGGAGGCTGAGGAAGTTCCTGGACGAGAACCCGGAAGTTGTCGCGCGCCTCGAGGGAATCCGGGATTCGATCGGAGATGTCGACGAGGTTCTGACGGGCGTCAGCGACTCCGTAGACACCATCACGTCATATCCGCTGCTCACGCGGGAGACCTGGAATGGGGGCAGCGGAGGATCTGATGCGAGTGTCGCGTCCGGCTCCTCCGGAGCGGCGATCGGCGGGACCGTCGCGAACGCGATGAAGCAGGTGCTCGGCTGGCGGCCCGGGGGTGCGGAGAGTGGGGCGGTCCGGGCGAAGAGCTTCGTTGCGGCACTGACGAGGTCGTTCGACTGCACCGAGCTCGAGGGACGCACGGTGTGCACATGGATGCCACGGAGCTACGCCGTGCAGACCGACCTCGGCGCGGTGACCGGCGCACAGGCGAGCCTCTACTCGCGGGCCAGGGTTGCTCTCGACCATGCACTGCCGATCCTGGATGGGCTGCGGCCACTGCGTTCCGATGCGGACGCGGAGGACGTTCACGCCGCACGGCTGGTGGCGCGGAGCCAGTTCACGGAACTCGTCGAGGAGTTCGGACAGCCTGGCGGCCCGCGCGTGCAACGCATCGACGCGCTGTTCGAGTCGTTGCTCGGAGTTCCGCTCGACGCAGAGGCCGGCAGGCCGGAGGAGATCGGCGGACTCCTCGGCGACGTGCGTGAGGAGTTCGGTTTGCGGGACGCCGAGGTGGCCACGGTCGACGAGGAGAAGACGCTCACGGACTTCCTGATCGTCGTCGACCACGTGTGTGCGCTGCGCACCAGCTGGCGCGACCGGCAGGCCTACTTCGATCGCGAGGGCAACGACGTGTATCTGGGCACGGAGCTGATCTTGCTGAACCGCGCGCTGGCGGTCACGGTCGAGTCCGTCGGTGAGGCGCGCGTCGCGATGGACTCCGTGTTCCTCGGCGAGGCCGAGCGCGGCACGACGCGTCTGACCTTCCCGCCGAAGGACTCTGGCAAACCCGAGCCGGCGATGTTCGTCGCGGAACTGCTCGACTGGGTCGAGAGGTTCGCGGGTGAGAACGCGGTCCGGCTGATCGACGATGGCGGTCGGGCCGGGGTTGCCGCGCTGTTCCCGACGATCGACAGGCTCGTCGAGCTGTGTCGCTGGGCACGCATCGAGCGGCACGGTGGTCAGCAGGATCCGAGCAAGCTGCCCAACGGCTACTCGACCCCGCGTGTCCAGGGTGCACTCGCCGAACTTGTCGGCAAGCTCGCGGAGGTGCAGTTGATCGCCCAGGGGATCCGGGACTCGCATGAGGCGGCGGATTGAAAGGAGTGCGGAGAGCGATGGCTGACGCGAACGGCAAGAAATACACCGCGACGCAAGGAGGCAGCGGCCAGCTGCTCGACCGCGTCGCGGCACTGCGCGAGACACTGGTCGAGCGACTCGGCGCCCAGCTGATCGCGGATCCGCGGCTCGCCGAGGAGATCACGCGGCAGATCGACGAGCTCCTGGAGAGCGTCGTCGAGCAGCGGCGGAGCGAGCCGCTGCCGCCGGACAAGGGGCTGGCGCAGCTCGCCGGCGTCGGTCCGGAGGCCGCGGTGGAGCTCGCCGACACGCGGCTCCCACCCGGGATCGTCGCCTACGACGAGCAGGTCACCTCCGAGCGCATCCTGGCGCTGGGCGACCTGTACTACCTGTACCAGCACGAGCGGATCGGCGTGTTCCGCGTCGTCCAGAAGCTGCAGGACCTGTTCCGCAACGGCAGCGTGCGACTGTCCTCGGGGCGCGGCGCGTTCTCGCTGTACCAGTTCGATCGTCGAGAGGTGCTTCGCTACACGAGGAAGGACCGGCTGGCGGCATACCGTCGGGCGTTCGGTTACGGAGCGGGTCGCCCGAGCGACGGGCCGACGAACGCGGACTTCCACCACCGCTTCGCCCACTTCGTGGGGCAGGTGACCCTGTTCTGGCGCGACAAGCGGATCTCGGACGTCATTCGCGAGCGCGCGTCCGACCCGAGCTTCGGATCGATCGCGGTCGTCCGCCGTTCCGGCCTGGACCTGCGCAACAACCTGAAGAACGCATCGTACGGCCACCTCAACGTCCTTCGCGTCGAGGTCATGCAGCTGCTCGAGGAGGCATTCGAGATCCTGAAGTCCGACGATGTGCTCCGGCTGTTCGGCGCCGACAATGCGTGGGACGTCGTCGAGGAGATCCTGCAGCGCTACTTCAAGAAGAACGTGGTGACGTCGCCGCGGCAGCGGATGGCGATCACCGGTCGCGATATCCTGCGTTGGCTCGGCCAGGCGCACATCCTCGAGACGTCGCGCGCGCAATTCGAAGCGCTGCTCCACGACATTGCCGAGGATGCCGAGGAGTGGGTCACCAGCGCCGAGTCGCTCGGCGTGGCGAACCGGCACGCGCGACGCAGCGTCGCCCGCATCGACGGCACCATGCCGCCGATGCGGCGGCCGGGGATCCGGCCGGCGCACGAGCTGGAATTCGAGCTGTGATCGGTAGCGATACGTCGCGGTGGTGCGGCCCGCGCGGAGGCGTGCGATCCGCACGAGTCGCGTGACCGGGGCGGCGGGTTCGGGCATCATCCGGATCCGCCCCGCCCGCCCCCATGATCTCCCGCTACGCCCGGCTGTGGACCTACGCGCGCCGGCGCCGGGGCACCTACCTGCTCGGCTCCGCGCTGGTCGTCGCGGCCGTCACGCTGCGGCTGTGGGTGCCGGCGCTGCTCGGCGACGCGATCGACGCGCTGCGGGAGCGGCTGCGCAGCGGGGATCCGGAGGCCGGCGGGCGGCTCGCGGTGGTCGCCGGCGCGATGGTCGCGGCGGCGGCGGTCGGGGCGGTCGTGCGGACCGGCAGCCGGCTCGCGATCCTCGGCAACAGCCGGCGCGTGGTGCACGACCTGCGGCGCGATCTGTTCGCGCACCTGCTGCGGCTGCCGCCGAGCTTCTACGTGCGCCATCAGACCGGCCACGTGATGTCCCGCTGCGTCAACGACGTGCAGAACGTGCAGGGGCTGACCGGGCCGGTGTTCATGTACCTGGTCGAGACCGGCGTGCTGTACGCGGTGGGGCTCGCCTTCATGCTCGGCACGGATCCGGTGCTGACCGCCTACGGCCTGGTGCCGTTCCCGTTCTTCCTGTGGTGGGCGCGGAGGGTCGCGGGTCGCATCCAGGCGCTGTCGCGAGACACGCAGGAGCAGCTCGGGCGCGTCAGCGCGAAGCTCGACGAGTCGTTGAGCGGACAGCGCGTCGTGCGCGGTCTGGCGCTCGAGGAGCGCGACCGGCAGGCCTTCGAGCGCGAGGTGCTGCGCTACCGCGGCGGGATGCTCGAGCTGGCCGGCGCGCGCGCGCAGCTGCAGCCGACCATGGTGATGCTGACCGCGCTCGGCACGCTGATCGCACTCGTGTTCGGCGGGCCGCGCGTCGTGTCCGGCGCGATGTCGGTCGGCGACCTGGTGTCGTTCGTGTTCTACCTCGGCCTGATCGCCGGCCCGACCGGCACGCTCGGGTTCGTCATGAGCTCGCTGCAGCGCGGCGCGGCGGCGCTCGATCGCATCGCCGAGCTGCTCGACATGCCGGTGTCGATCGCCGACTCCGCAGCGCCGCGCCGCGGCGCGCTGCACGCGGGCCGCATCGAGGTGCGCGGACTGACGATCGACGTGCCGCCGCTCCACGCGCAGCCGCACCTGTCGGGCAGCCTGCCGGACGACCCGGACGCTGCCGGGCACGCCGGCCGACGCATCCTCGACGGCGTGTCGTTCGAGCTGGAGCCCGGGCGGATGCTCGGCATCACCGGTCCGACCGGCAGCGGCAAGACCACGCTGCTGCGCGCGCTCACCCGCATGGTCGAGGTGCCGCGCGGCAGCGTGTTCCTCGACGGCGTCGACGTCTGCGACCTGCCGCTCGCCGAGCTCCGGCGCGCGGTCGGCGTGGTGCCGCAGGAGTCGTTCCTGTTCAGTCGCAGCCTCGCGGAGAACGTCGCGTTCGGGCGTCCCGACGCGTCGCCCGAACGAGTCGCTCGCGCGGTCGAGACCGCGCGCCTCGCCCGCGATCTCGCGCAGCTCCCGGACGGCTACGACACGCTGGTCGGCCAGCGCGGCGTGCAGCTGAGCGGCGGCCAGCGCCAGCGCACCGCGCTCGCGCGCGTCGTGCTGCTCGAGCCACTCATCCTGTTGCTCGACGACACGCTGTCGGCGGTCGACACGCACACCGCCGACGAGATCCTGCGCGCGATCGAGCCGCTGATGCGCGGCCGCACGACCGTGCTCGTCGCGCACCGCGTCGCGACCGTCGCCCGCGCGGATCAGGTGCTCGTGCTCGACGACGGCCGCGTCGCGGAGCGCGGCACGCACGCGGAGCTGCTGGCGCGCGACGGGCTCTACGCCTCGCTCTGGCGGCGCCAGCAGCACGGATCCGCCGCGGACGCGTCCTGACGGCGAATCGCGCAGCGGGTGTGCCGGGCAGCAACTCCCGCGACGCGCGGGCGCGTCTCTGCGCGATTCGCATTGCGCGCGTGCACGACATGTGCGGTCGCGAAGGAATCCCAGACGGTCGAACCACCCGGCGGGGCTCCCCGCGTATGAGGCCGCCGTGTGCTCGCTACACACAGGCGAAGCACCGTGGAGGTGTCGATGACCGGCTCGGTGTGTGGTCGTGCCCGGCAGGTCGAGGCTCGCTGCGGGCCGACCGGACTGTCGTGCGGCGTGGCGCCGTGCGAGCGACGAGGCCGCGGAGCGGACCGGGTCGCTCGACTGGCGCTGCGCGCGAAGCGCGGCGACCGCGTCGCGTTCGAGCGGTTGTGGCGCGGCCATGCGGTGCTCATGCGAGCGATCCTGTCGTCGATCGCGCCCGCGGCGCATGCCGATGATCTGCTGCAGGACGTCGCGCTCGCTGCTTGGCGGAGCATCGGTGCATTGCGGGACCCGCAGCGGTTCCGGCCGTGGCTGTGCGAGATCTCCCGCAATGTTGGGCGCAGAGCCAGGCTGCGATCAACACAATGCCGTGACGTCCCGTTGGAGGAGGTCGCGGAACGGCTGACCGGCGCGCCGCACGCGTCGCTCGGTGCCGAGGCCGGTGAGGTTCTCGATGCGATCGCTGCGCTGCCCGAATGCCACCGCGAGACGCTGCGGCTGCGGCTGTTCCTCACGATGTCGGGTGCGGAGATCGCGCGGCGCACCGGAATGACGACGGGTTCCGTGCGCGTGAACCTCTGCCGCGGCATGCGGCTCTTGCGCGAGCGGCTCGGCGCCCAGTCGACGTGCTAACAACTCGCGCTGGAGTGGATCTGGTACGGGGGAGGCACGACGTCGCGCCGCAGAGCCCCGATCCCGGATGCCGAGCGCGAGCCGCGCCCTCGATCCAGGAGACCACATCATGACGATCCGCACTCTTCGGCTGCTCGCCGTCCTCGGCGCCTCGCTCGCCGTCGCCAGCGTCCATGGCTACGCCCAGCAGGGCCAGCCGCAGCACCCGACGCCGAATCCGCGCCCCGCCCAGCCACCTGCAGTCCAGTCCGACCGCAACGCACCACACTTCGTTGCCGCGGACGTGCTGCTCCGCGCTCCGGCCGTGCTCGCCGAGTCCCGCGGCGAGGAGACTGCAGCGCGCGTCCAGGTCGGTGACGTGCGCGACCTGCTGATCGAGACGTCGACGGGTCGCGTTCGGCTCGTCGGCGTGTCGTGCGAGGGCAACGTGCACGCGCTCCCTGCCCGCGACGCCCGCTGGGACCCGGCCGAACGCTGCTGGGTGCTCGGCTGCACGAAGGAGCAGTTGATGGCGGCGAAGATCGCCGTGGGTGGCGACCTCCGCGTGCTCCGCGTTCCGGCGCGGAGCGACGGCGATGCCGGCGTCGCCGCGGCCGAGGCGGGCGCCTGGCGCGACGCGACGACGATGCCGCTGTCGCATCTGATGACCACGCCGATCGAGGGCGCGAAGGGCGAAGTCGCGCAGTCGTCGGTGCCGGTGGTCGAGACCCGTAGCGGCACGCTCGCGTTCCTGTCGTTCACGTGCAATGCCCGCCCGGTCGCCGCCCCGTTCGGCGTCGTCGCGGTCCATTCGGAGGCGCGCGAGGATGCCGCGCCGAAGGTGACGATCCGGCTGCCGGCCGACCGCCCGGCGAACGGTGAGCTGCCGCAGGTCGCCGGCCCCGGCGCGCTCGAGCAGGAGACCAACCGCGCGGCGGTCTACCAGGCGTTCGGCGTCGAGCGCCCGGCCTACGACCCGGCGCCCGCGCCGCGGAGCGGTGAGGCGAGCGAGCCGCGCCGGCGTTGAGCGAGGCAGGCGGGGCTTCGCGTGGCCGGCCGGCTATCGTGGGCCGGCCGCACGAAACCGCCCATGTCGAACCTCCTCGAGCTGCTCGCGCTCCGCCCGTCCGCCGCGTCGGTCGACTACGTGACCGACAAGTCGCAGTTCCATCTGCACCGGCTGCTGACGGAGCAGCGCCATCCGAAGACCTGGGACCTCAGCTTCCGGTCCGCGGCGGACCCGGCGGCCGGCATCCGCTCGATCCTCGCGGTCGACGACGACCTCGAGCGACGGCTCGGGGAGCTCGCCGATGCGCCCGGCGTGGTCGAAGCCCTCGCCGATGCGGTGGCCGAAGCGATCCGTGCCGGCCGCCGGATCTACTTCTACGGTTGCGGTGCGACCGGCCGGCTCGCCAAGCAGATGGAGAGCTCGTTCTGGCGGCCGTTCTGGCGGCGCGTCCGGCAGAGCCGGCAATGGGAACCGCTGCGTGGCGTCGTGCCCGACGACATCGAGGCGCGGCTGATCGGCGAGATGACCGGCGGCGACCGTGCGCTGGTGTCCTCGCTCGAGGGTTTCGAGGACCTGCAGCTCGTCGGCAGGCTGCAGCTCGAGGACCACGGCATCGCGCGGGGTGACGTCGTCGTCTGCGTCACCGAGGGTGGCGAGACGTCGTCGGTGATCGGCACCGTGCTCGCGGCGCGGGCGCAGTACGGTCCCGGTGAGTCCGACGCCGCGCGGCGGCGACTGTTCTTCGTCTACAACAACCCCGACGACGTGCTGCGCCCGTACGACCGTAGTCGTGCCGCGCTCGACGAGCCGGGCATCACCCGCATCAACCTGGCGACCGGTCCGCAGGCGATCACCGGGTCGACGCGGATGCAGGCGACGACGATCGAGACGTTCGTGCTCGGCGTCGCGCTGGAGCACGCGGTGCAACGCGTCTGCGCCGAGCGGCTCGGCGACCGTGAGCTGCGTGCGCTGGGCTTCCGGCCCGAACGCTCGATCGCCGACGCATTGCGCGAGTTCGCGACCGTGCGTGCCGCGGTCGCCGCCGCGGTGCCGCAGCTCGCCGAGCTGACCGTCGCCGAGACCGACACCTACCGGCGTGGAGCGTTCTCGACCTACCTCGCGCAGAGCGCGATGGTCACGGTGTTCACCGACTGCACCGAGCGCAGCCCGACCTTCCGCCTCTACCCGCTCGACCGCGTCGACCAGCCCGCGCGGCGCTGCATGGTGCAGGTGTGGACCGTTGCCGACGACGCCGAGTCGGCCTGGCGTGCGTTCCTCGGCCGACCGTTCCGTGGCCTCGACCCGGCGTTCTACCGGCAGCCGCTCGCCGAGCGGGTGACCGACCCGTACCTGCACCGCGCCGCGCTCGACAGCCTCGCGCAGGCCGGCGCCGACCAGGAGCGGCTCTACGACTTCTCGTTCTCGGCGGCCAACGTAGCGCGCTGCGGGCCGCGCGCCGGTGACCTCGGCGTCATGGTTCTCGTCGACGGCGAGTGCGGCGACCCCGTCGCGCACCGTTTCGCCGCGCTGTGCAGCGAGCGTGGCGCGCGGGTCGCCGCCGTCTGTGCCGGTGAGCTCCCGGCCGCCGGCGTGCCGCCGACCGACCTCGTCGTGCGGCTCCCCGTGCCCGCCGCCGGCGACCCGCTGCGCGTGCGCTGCCACGTCGCCATCAAGGTGCTGCTCAACGCGCACTCGACGTCGACGCTCGCCCGCCTCGGCCGCGTCGTCGGCAACACGATGACGAACGTCAGCCCGAGCAACCTGAAGCTGTTCGGCCGCGCGACGTTCCTCGTTCAATCGCACGTCGACGACGTGCTGCGCCAGCCGACCTGGATCGCCGAGCACGGCGCGACCGCGCCGATCACGTTCGCGGAGGCCAACGCGGTGCTGTTCGATGCGTTGGACTGGGTCCGCGGCCAGGGCTCGGGGCAGACCGCCGAGGTCGCATTGAGCATCGTCCGGATCCTGGAGTCCCTGCGGCTGCGGCGGGCCGTCTCCTGGTCCGAGGCCCGGGCGATCGTCGAAGCGGACGGCCTCGCCGGCTATCTGCTGCGTCTGAATCCGGCGCTCGACTCCGGGCGGCGCTGAGGCTCGCCGGGCCGACCTTCCGGTATCGCTTGCGTCGCGGGCCGCGACCCGCTGGACTGCGCAGCATGCGCGTCATCGAGTGTGACAGCCAGGACCAGGCCGCCGACCTCGCCGCCCGCGAGATCCTGCAGGCTCTCGAACGAAAGCCCGACCTGGTGCTCGGGCTCGCGACGGGGTCGACGCCGATCGGCGTCTACGAGCGGCTCGCGCGAGCGAAGCGCGAGGGGCGCGCGGACTTCTCGCGCGTGCGGACCTTCAACCTCGACGAGTATGTCGGACTGCCGGCCGACCACCCGCAGAGCTACCGCACCTTCATGCGGACCCACCTGTTCGACCACGTCGACATCCGGCCGTCGAACGTGCACTTCCCGCCCGTCGACGGCGCCGACCTCGCCGCCGCCTGCGCGGACTACGAGCGGCAGATCGCCGACTGCGGCGGGATCGACATCCAGATTCTCGGCATCGGCTCGAACGGGCACATCGGCTTCAACGAGCCGACCTCGTCGCTCGCGTCGCGCACGCGTCTGAAGACGCTGACCGACAAGACGCTCGCCGACAATGCGCGCTTCTACGGCCCCGGCGATGAGCAGCCGCAGCTCGCGACCACCATGGGGATCGCGACGATCCTCGCCGCCCGGCGGATCCTGCTGCAGTCGTTCGGCCAGAAGAAGGCCCACGCCGTGCGCGCCGCGGTGGAGGGGCCGGTGTCGAGCTTCTGCCCGGCGAGCGCGCTGCAGCTGCACCCGGACGTGACGTTTCTGCTCGACGGCGACTCTGCTGCACTGCTGACCATGCGCTCGTACTATCGCCGCGTGCGCGAGAACGAGCTGCGGCTCGGGCAGCGCTGACCACGTCGCAACAGGAAGACGATGAACGCGCTGCTCGCCATCCTCCTGCCGATCGTGCTGTGGGGCGCCGACCTGTCGGCGCCTCCGGCTCCCGACCTCGTGCCGCTCGGCTACCGCAAGATCCACACCGAGGTCGTCCTCGAGTCGGCCGGCGGCGCGCCCGGCGCGCGCTATGCCGTCGAACCCGCCGACGGCGCGAACTGTGCCGAGATCCGGTCCGGCATGGTGGTAGCAATGCGCTACTCACGGCCGATCCGCATCGCCGTCGTCACCGCCGGCGAGGAGATCCCTGAGCAACCCGACGAGGCGTGGTGGCTGGGTCACGCCTTCGTCGAGCTGCCGATCTGGCAGGAGCACGCGCGACCGGAGACGTCGCCAATACGCCGGGCGCGCTACACGGTGCGCCTCGTCGGTGCGGACGGCGGCGCGCCGCGCTACGAGATCGATGGACCGGTGTGGCTCGATGCGAACGGCGAGCCCGTCGACACGGGCGCCGTGCACGGCGTGATGCTCGGCCTCGCGGGAGTCGGGCTGGTCGGTCTCCTCGCGATCGCGCTGCGCCGCCGTGCTGCGGCTCGCGCGGCCAGGCGCCAGGAGGGCGTCGCATGAGCGCTCCCGTGCACGCGGCGCTCGCCGTCCTCGTGATCGTCGTCGCCGAGTGCCTGGTCGTGGCGCTGCTCGCGGGGAGCGGCCGCCGGCGCCGCGCGCTCGGCGTCGCGTTGTTCGTCAACCTGTTGGTCGAGTCGCTGATCGTGGTCGGCGACGACTTCGGCGCGAGCGGGCGGATCGCCGGTTTCTGGCTGTGGTGCGTCGGCGAGATGGTGGCGTACGCGTGGCTCGGCGGTCTGCCGCTGCTGCGGGCGCTGTTCGTCTCGCTTCTGGCGAACCTGGTCGGCTGGCTGGCGATGACCTTCTCGGTCGGAGTGTTCTGACCGCGGCGCGCGTTACCCTGAGGGGATGCCTTCCTCCCGCGACACCCGGAGCCCCGATGCGCACTGACCGACTGCTGCTCGGCGTCCTCGCGGTCGCGCTGGCCGCCGTCCTGGTCGTGCTGTGGCGGTCGCACGGCGCGACCGACCGCGGCGTCGCCGGTGCGCCGGCTGGCGATGCCCCGCTGGAGCCCGAGCGAGCCCCGCCCAGGCGCGTCGTGATGCCGACGGACGATCACCCGGCCGGCGAGGATCTGCGGCCGCCGCTCGGCGACGCGCCGGACCGCATCGCGATCGAGGTCGATCCGACGGACGGTCGTCTGATCCGAGCCGACAACCGCTGGCGCGCCGGCGAGCGCCGCTCGGTGACGGTCGCGCCCGTCGACGCCGGGATCCGCTGCCCCGACGGGACCTGCCTGCCGCTGCTGAACGGCGTCGACAGCGCCCCCGCGATGATCCGCGCGGAGGAGGCCGGCCCGCTCGCTCCGGTCGTCGCGATCGTGACCGACGCGGACGGCTGGGACTGGTACGTCCATGCCGACGACTCGTTGACGACGAGCCGCCCGCAGCTCGTCGACGACCAGTCCGGCCAGCGCCAGCTCCAGGTGGTGACGCTGCACCACGCGCAGGGCAGCGGTAGCGTCCGCGAGGTGCCGCTCGGGACGGGCGAACAGCGGCGTTGACCGACCTGGCGCACGACTCGGCCCCGTTCGTGCGCGGCCGCGACCGGCTTCACCGCATCGCGCCGCGGCGATTCGCGCGGAGGGCCCATTCCGAGACACGGCCTTCCCGGACGATCCGGCCCGCAGCCTTGTAATCTTCTGTGGCCACAGCGCGTTGGGCCACCGTGCCCGCGGGGCGCGACAGCCCCAGGAATCCCTCCGCGGAACCCCGGCAGCGTGCCGCGGCCTCGCTTGTCTCCCTCGGCCCTCAGCCACGAAACCCGAGTCGATGAACTCTCGCCACCTCCCGCTCGCCCTCCTCGGCGTGCTCCTCGTCGCGCCGATGGTCTCGGCGCAGAACCCCGTCTACCGCCACAATCGCACGTTCTACACGTCGATGTGGACGACGAACCCGCCGGAGTACACCACCGCCGGCCAGGTCGTGCCGACGGGCGCCATGCACTGGCGCTCGTTCGTCGAGCAGTCCAACCAGCGCGGTGAGCCGCACCGCATCAACGGCATCGGCACCTGGTGGCAGCCGTCGGACCCGACCGGAACCTTCCCGCAGAACATCCCGTCGCCGGAGTTCCGCATCTACCCGAACACGATCAACAGCGGCCTGGTCGAGCCCGACTTCGCGCAGACGCCGCTGCTGACCGTGCCGCCGGTCACGATCCCGGTCCAGAGCTACAACGCGTTCAACAGCGTCACGATCTCGCTCGGGTCGGCGGTCGCGATCAACACGAACGACTTCGCGATCTGCGGCGTCTACCCCGCCAACGCGTCGTCGACGTCGCCCGGCTTCTTCGGCTTCCTGCCGTCGGCCTCGAATCAGACCTACGGCATCGTGCAGTCGTTCTACGGCTTCTACTACCCGTCGACCGGCACGCTGACGCACTTCGGCCTCGGCGGCGCGCGTAGCTCGATCTGGTACAACGAGGAGCAGCCGATCCTCAGCCTGCGCGGCAACTGGGCGATCAGCGACGCGCACAACTCGGGCGGCTACCTGTCGGGCGCCTACGGCGATGCGAGCTACTTCGGCCCGTACGCCGACCCGGCGTGGGCCGGCTGGAACGACACCCGCAACCCGATGACGCTCGGGCTGACCGTGCAGGCCGCCGGCCTCGACGGCATGCAGCCGATCATGCTGTTCAATGCGGGTCCGCGGTTCCCCGGCTCCTTCCCGTACCTCGGCGTCATCCTCGACGTCCTGCCGGTCGACCCGCTGCTGACGCTGCTCGCCGGGATCGGCCAGCCGATCACGAACAGCCGCTTCTCGGTCAACCTGCCGCTCGCGACGACGCCGAATCCCAATGCGGTCGGCGTCTACATCGGCTTCGAGGCGGTCGTGCTCGACCCGCTGACGCTGCAGCTCGTCGACTCGACGGGCTCCGCCTGGATCCGCATGTGAGGACGCGCGCGGGGGGGCGCACCCGGTATCGTGGCGCGCCCTCCGACGACGCCCTGCGACCCCGCTGCTGACCTCGCCGCCGACTTCGACGAACGACGCCCCGCCGCCCGCGCACCCCGCGCTGCTCGCCCGGCTCTGGGGCGTCGTGCGCCCCCACCAGCGGCTGGTCTGGCTCAGCTTCGCGCTGCTGCTGGTCAACGCGGCGACGCGCCTCCTGCAGCCGTGGCTCGTCAAGACGGCGCTCGACGAGCATCTGATCGCCGACCGCCTCGACGGCTTCTTCGCGCTGGCGCTCGGCTACCTTGGGCTGTCCGTCGCGGAGTGGTTCGCGCGGCGCGGGCAGATCCTGACGCTCGAGCGCGCCGGTCAGGACGCGCTGCTCGACCTGCGGCTCCGCGTGTTCGCGCACCTGCAGCGGCTGCCGATGCGCGATCTCGATCGCACGCCCACCGGCAAGCTGGTCGGGCGCGCGACGACCGACGTCGAGTCGTTGCAGGAGATGTTCTCCTCGGGGCTCGTCACGGTGTTCGGCGACCTCGTGTTCCTGGTCGCCGCGGTCGCGATCATGCTGAGCCTCAGCGTGCCGCTCACGCTCGCCGCGCTGTGCTCGGTGCCGGTGTTCGTCGGCACGACGCTGTGGGTGCGGCGGCGCGTGCGCAGCGCCTACACCGAGCTGCGCACCCGACTGTCCGACATGAACGCCGACCTGCACGAGCAGGTCTCGGGGATGGAGGTCGTGCAGTTGTTCGGCCAGGAGACCCGCAGCGCGGAGCGGTTCGCCGCGAGCAACGATGGCGTGCGCGATTCGCAGCTGCGCACCGTCCGGTGGGAGTCGGTGCTGTCGGCGGTCACCGAGATGATCGGGTCGTTCACGACCGCACTGATCCTGTGGTACGGCGGTCGGCTCGTGCTTCGGCAGCTCGGCGTCGACGGCGCCGAGGCCGACCACCTCGGTCTCACCATCGGCACGCTGTACGCGTTCGTCGACTACATGCAGCGCATGTTCGTGCCGCTGAACGACCTCAGCATGCGCTACACGGTGTTCCAGAACGCGTTGATCGCCGCCGAGCGGATCTTCGGGCTGCTCGATCAGGAGCCCGAGCCGCCCGATGCGCCGCAGCCGAAGCGCTCGGTCGGCCCCGGGCGCATCGAGCTCCGCGGTGTCACGTTCGGCTACGACCCGCGCGAGCCGGTGCTCGTCGACTTCGACCTGACCGTCGCGCCGGGTGAGCGCGTCGCGATCGTCGGCCCGACCGGGGCCGGCAAGACGACGCTTCTCAACCTGCTGACGCGGCTCTACGACGTGCAGGCAGGTGCCGTGCTGCTCGACGGCATCGACGTCCGCGAGCTCGCTCGGGCCGATCTGCGGCGGCGGGTCGGGGTCGTCGCGCAGGACGTGTTCCTGTTCCGTGGCACGATCCTCGACAACGTCGGGCTCGGCCGTCCGGCCGCGACCCGCGACGAGGTGCGACGTGCCGCCGACGCGCTGCACCTCGACGAAGTCGTTGCGCGGTTCCCCGGTGGCTACGACGAGCCGGTCGCCGAGCGCGGGCGCAACCTGAGCGCTGGCGAGAAACAGCTGATCGCGTTCGCACGGATGCTGCTCGCCGAGCCCGACGTGCTGGCCCTCGACGAGGCGACGTCGAACGTCGACGCCCATACCGAGCATCTGCTGCAGCAGGCGGTGGCGAGGCTGATGGCGGACCGCAGCTCCCTGGTCGTCGCCCACCGGCTGTCGACGATCCGCGACGCCGACCGCATCGTCGTGCTGGAGCGCGGCCGGATCGTCGAGCAGGGTGACCATGCCGGGTTGCTGCGGCTCGGCGGGCGCTATGCGGAACTCGACGCGCGTCAATGAGTCCGGAGCCGCACGCGTGCGCACAGATCGAGGACCGCGCGATCGTCTCGGGCGCTGCGGCGGATGACTGACGCGACGGCGGCTCGGTGTCGGGCGACGCGGTCGAGCAGCGAGCCGAGCGGATCGGGCGTCGCGGTCAGCAGCGCGGTGTGCTGAGCCCCGAGCATCGCGAGTCGGGCGCGGGCGAGCGCCCGCAGGTAGTGCCGGTCGCGGCTGATCGCGTCCTCGGCACGGCGCGCTGCCGCAAGTGCGTCGAGCGCCGCGCACGCGAGCGGGTCGGTCGGATCGCTCGTCGGCGCGCGCCCCTCGGCCGCAGCCAGCCCGACCTGCTCGAGCGCGCGCTCCTCGCGCTCGAGCTCGCGCCAGTCGGCGAGCAGCCGCCGCCGTCGCGGCTCGCGTAGCCACGCGACCAGCACGGCCCACAGCAGCCGCGGCAGGGTCCGGCGCGGGACCGCGTCCGGTCCGTGATAGCGCAGCACCGAGGTGCCGATCCGCACCGCGTCACCGTGTCGCAGCGGCAGCAGGTCGACCCGGCGACCACCGACCGCGATCCCGCCGCGGCTGTCGCGATCCGCGATCCAGTACCCGGCCGCGCCCCGCACGAGCTCGGCGTGATGTCGCGATACCGACGGGTCCGCGAGCACGACGTCGTTGTCCCGCTCGCGGCCGATGTGCACGTGGCGCGCCGTCAGCGACAGGGTCGTGACCGAGCCGTCCGACCGGACGACGTGGAGCTCGGCGGCGTCTGCGGGCAGTGCGGGCATCGCGATCGCCCCGACAGCGCAATGGTGCCCGGAGCGTTTCGCGGATTCCGCCCTGGGCCGGGCCGCTCAGCCGCCGGCGCGCTTCACCGTGAAGCCACGCCGGCGCAGCTCCTGCTCGACCGCATCGCGGTGGTCGCCCTGGATCTCGATCACGTCGTCCTTCAGGGCTCCGCCGACTCCGCAGCGCCGCTTCAGCTCCTTGGCGAGCTGCTTCAGCTCCTCGCCGACGAGCGGCACGCCCGCCACGGTCGTGACGGTCTTGCCGCCGCGGCCGGAGGTCTCGCGCCGGATCCGGACGATGCCGTCGCCGGCCGGCTGCGCGGGCGGCGCCGGCTCGGCGGGCGGCCGGCCGCCGAAGGCGTCGTCCCAGACGATGCTGCGGTCGCGTGGCATGACGGCGGCATGTTGCACGCTCCCGGGCGGTCTGGGAAGGCGGTAGCTTGTGTGGTCATGGAACCCGTGCAGCGTCGCCAGGGCGATCGCTACGTCGTCACGCCCGCAGAGTTCGAGTCGTTCCAGCGGGACGGCTACGTGCACCTGCGCAGCGTGCTGTCCGAGGACGAGCTGCTCGCCATCGAGGCCGTCTACGACCGCTTCGTCGCGGGGGAGATCCCGGTCGCGGGGAAGGACTTCTGCGACATGTCGGGCGACTACGCCCGCTCCGCCGACGACTTCTCCATCGTCAACGTGATGCTGCCGCGCCGCTACCACCCCGACTGGCAGGGCAACGTGCTGGAGCGGCGTGCGGCGTCGATCGCCGCACAGCTCCAGGGTCAGGGGCTGGCGCTCGACTACGACCAGCTCCTCGCGAAGCGCCCGCACAAGGAAGACGCGGTGTTCGCGTGGCATCAGGACCTCGCCTACTGGCCGAGGACTCCCGACACGCGCACGGCGACGATCTGGCTCGCGCTCGACGACTCGACCATCGAGAACGGCTGCATGCGTTTCGTGCCGGGGTCGCACCGCGAGCCGACGTTGCGTCCGCATCGCCCGTTGCACGGCGATCGCGAGACCTCCCACACGCTGGTCGCCGAGGTCGACGAGGCGCGCGACCCGGTCCACTGCGTCGAGATCGCGCGCGGCGACGTCACCGTGCACGACGAGCGGGTGCTGCACGGCTCGGGCGGCAACCGCTCGGCGCGCTGGCGGCGGGCCTACATCGTCGCGTTTCGCGCGCTGGCGACCGTCAAGTACGAGCGCAGCCTCGGCTTCACGCACTCGCACAACGATGCGCCGGACGTGCTGCGCGACGTCGCGCGCAACACGTGACGCACGCCGGCGGTGATGCGCGCCGGCGGTCGTCACGTCACCGCGCGCCCAGGAGCTCCGCGGTGCGCAGCGTCGCGAGCAGGATCGAGGTGCGCCCGCCGAGGTGCGACGAGTAGTAGGCGCAGAGCAGTCGCGGCCCGTCGTCGGTCTCGCACGGGACGAGCCGCGGGTAGCTGGTGTCGCCTCCCGACGGCAGCGTCAACAGGCGGTCGCTGCCGCCGTCGAGCGTCACGCGCCACAGCGCCGTGTGCGAGCCGTCAGGATCGTAGGCGCGTCCGGCCGCGAGCAACGTCGGTCCGGTGGGCCCGGGCAGCACGAGCAGGTCCGGACCCCCGATCCGGTGCGGGAGCGTCACCCAGGTCCAGGCGGTGAACGGGCTGGTCGCGCAGCCGAGGCGCGCGTTGCGGTCGCCGCCCTCCGTGCGCACGAGGGCGAGCATGCGGCCGTCCGGCAGGAAGCGTAGCGTCGTCTCGCCGCCGCGCGACGCCGGGTCGAGGTCGAGCTCGGTGACCGACCGGTAGCTCCGTCCGTCGGTCGTCGCGACCAGGTGCAGCCGATTGCCTCCCGCGCCCGGCTGGTAGACCACGCCGTAGCCGACGTCGCCCCGCCAGGTCACCCGCCACAGCCAGTCCTGACCGCTGGCGACCTCGGTGGGCAGTGCGATGGGCGCCGGGGGCGCGAACGTGATGCCTTCGCCGGCATCGTCGGGCCGCCCGAACGCCGCGTGTGGTTGCATCGCGACCCGCTCGCGACCGCGGTACTCGGAGCCACCCATCAGCACCATCAGCTCGCCCCGTGGCGTCACCGACAGCTTCGGGTCGCGCAGGTCGAGCCCGGCGACGTCGAGCAGCGCGGCCGACTCCCAGCGCTGGCCGTCCGGCGTGCCGTGCAGCACGCGGATCACGCCGTTCGTGCCCGGTACGTGGCCGCTGCCTTCGCGGAATGCGCACCACAGCGCTCCGCGGTGACGTTCGAGATCGACGAACGCCGCGTGCGGGGCGCGCGCCCAGATCTCGTCGACGGCGACGACGGCACGGCGCTCCGCATCGGTCTGCGACGCGAGGGGGGCGATCGTCGCGGTGACTGCGAGCAACGCCCGCGTGCGGAACGGGATCCGGGTCGCCATGCAGCGATGATCCCGCGCGTGCGACGCGCGAGCCAATCGCTTTCCTTCGGGACGCGCGGGGCGCTACCGTCGGCGGCCGCCATGAGCGAGCTGCTGTCCTGCGTCGAGATCGATCCACCCGGGCCCCACCGCGCCAGCGTGGTCTGGCTCCACGGGCTCGGCGCCGACGGTCACGACTTCGAGCCGATCGTCCCCGAGCTCGGTCTGCCCAGGGACCACGGCATCCGCTTCGTCTTCCCGCACGCACCGAGCATCGCCGTCACGCTGAACATGGGCATGGTGATGCCGGCGTGGTACGACATCCAGGAGATCGACCTGCGCCGGCGCCACGACGAGGACGGGATCCGCGAGTCGGCGGCGCGCATCCGCGCGCTGCTCGAGCGCGAGAAGGAGCTCGGGGTGCCGTCCGAGCGGATCGTCCTGGCCGGCTTCTCACAGGGCGGTGCCATCGCGCTGTTCGAGGGCCTCCGCCATCCCGAGCGACTCGCAGGGATCCTGGCGCTGTCGACCTACCTGGTGCTCGAGACCGGGCTCGACGCCGAGCGCAGCCTCGCGAACCACGGCGTGCCCGTGCTGCAGATGCACGGCACGCACGACCCGGTCGTGGTCCTCGAGCGTGGCGAACACTGCCGCGACGTGCTGCTCGAGCGCGGCTACCCGGTCGAGTGGCACACCTATCCGATGCCGCACTCGGTTCACCCGCGGCAGATCGTCGACATCGGTGTGTGGCTGCGCGCGCGGCTCGGCGAGCGACCCGTGTAGCGGATGTCCCCGGGCCCCGCCGCTCGCGGGGGATCCGGACTCGCACGGCTTCGCGATGCGCCAGGTCGTCCGGCGCTCACCTCGACCAGGGCGAGACCGGCGGCGATGCCGTGCGTGCCATCATCCTCGATCACGGTCGGCGACTGTCCGTCGCCGCCCGGTCGTCGGCCCTGTCGTCCGACCTGTCATCCGACCTGTCATCGACCTGCGGGCGGGCCGAGCTCAGTTCCCGGCGCCGGGCGCGAGATACGAGGCGGGAAACTCCCAGGGCGCGCGGTAGGTCGGGCGGGCCAGTGCGGCGGCCTCGCTGTCGCCGACGATGCGCTCGGTGGTCGCGTCGAAGCGCACCCCACGCCCCAGTCGGTACGCCAGGTTCGCGAGGCCGATCGCGACGTCGATCTTCGCGTGATAGTCCGCATTGCAGCTCGGCTGCCGCCGTGAGCGGATGCAGTCGAGCCACTCGCGCTCGTGGCCCGGCGATGGCGGCAGCGACTCGGGTGGCGGGGACGGGTCGGCGAGCCGGTCGCCTTCGGGCACGACCTCGTGCCGACCGTAGTCCGTGAACAGCGTGCCGTCGGTGCCGTGGAAGTAGATCCCCAGGCGGCGTGCAAGGCTGCCCCTGCCGAAGTCGAACGCGAAGCTATTGGTGAGCGCCAGCGACCAGGTCATCGCCAGCTCGCCGAACTGCCAGTGCACCTCCTGCGTGTCCGGCGCGTCGCCGGCATCCCGGATCACGTAGCGTCCGCCGACGCAGCTCGTGAGCTCCGGATAGTCGAGCTCGAGCGCCCAGAACGGGAGGTCGAGGATGTGTGGCGCCATCCCGGGCGTCCAGCCGCCGCTGTAGGACATGAACGAGCAGTTGTGGTAGGCATCGCGCACGATCAGCTCGTTGAACGGGCGCATCGGTCCCGGACCGACCCAGCGCTCCCAGTCGAGGCCATCGGGGACCGGGCCGTCAGGAGCGGTGCCGATACCCGCCGGGCCCTGGTTCATCACGTTGAACGTCCGGACGACGCTGAGGGCGCCGAGCTTGCCGGAACGCAGATACTCGACCACGCGGCGGAAGTTCGTTCCGGCGTGGATCTGGGTACCGATCTGGCAGATCCGTCGGTGTGCGCGAACCGCGTTGCGCACGGCCAGCGACTCGTCGGGGTACAGCGTCATCGGCTTCTGCAGGTAGAGGTCCTTGCCTGCCTCGCAGACGGCGATCGCGTGCAGCGCGTGCCAGTGCGGGGGTGTGGCGACGATCACGGCGTCGATGTCGTCGCGAGCGAGCATCTCGCGATGGTCGTGATAGCCGCGTGCCGTGCCGGCGTGTCGAGCGACGACCGCGTCCCGGCGGGCCTTCCATACGTCGCAGACCGCCGTGACGACGACGTCGTCGTGAGCCGCGCAGTTCGCGAGGTTGCTGCAACCCATCGGCCCGGCGCCGAGGAGCCCGATCCGGATCCGTTCACCCGGCGGAGTATGGCCGCCGCGACCGAGCGCGGAGGCGGGGACGAACAACGGGGCGGCGAGGCCGGCCGCGCCGGTCCGCCGGACGAAGTCCCGTCGAGTGATCGTGTCGGTCATCTGTCGTTCTCGCAGCGAAGGTCGCTCAGCGCCGGTCGTCGGAGGTGGGGTCGTCGGCGAGCCATGCGCGATAGTGCTCCTCGATCCGCTCCGGTCCGACGACGCCGTCGAACAGCGCGATGCCATAGCACAGCTCCAGCGGTGGTCCCGGCGGCAGCTCCAGCGGCTCCGCGGCGAGGGCGAGGGTCGCGGTCATGAAGGCGAACGGTCGCGCCATCGTGAACCAGCTCGCCGGGTGTCGAGGATTGTCGGGGTGATCGAACATCGCGACGGTGACCGCTCCGGCGCGCGTGCCGGCGGTGTATGCGCACCAGGTCGCGCGGCGCAGCCGCTCGTCACCACGGACGATCTGGCCGGCATCGCCGCTGGCGCAGAAGAAGCGCCCTTCGCCGTCCATCTCCGCGGCGAACCGCAAGCCGAGCCCGAAATACGGCCGCCCCCAGAGCCGCACCGGCTCGTGATCGTCGGGCACGGTGAGCGCGGTGCGCCATGTCACGAGCGTCGCGTCGCTCGCAGGGGTCACGGCGATCTGCCGCCGCTCTCGCAGATGGACCCGCTCAGGTTCCCCGGCCAGCCACTCGATCGCATGAGCGAACGACGCCGTGCGCCTTCCGGAATCCGCCCGCGCCTCCAGGTGCTCGAGCGGGCCACCGCGCTGGCGACCCGGCGCCTCGACGTAGTGCTCTCCCCAGTAGTCGTGATCGTCGGCGCCGAGTGCGAAGATCAGACCGCGGTGGTGCACGTGGTCGGCGGGGGCGACCTGGAGCACGTCGGTGCCGGCCGGCGTGCACAGCCGTTCGGCGAACGCCTTCCACGCGTGTCCGCTCGCGCGGTAGGCGAGCAGCGGGCGTTCGCCGTCGAGGACCCGGACCACGTCGCCGTCGGCGGCAATCCGGATGGTGCCATCCTGAGTCGCGACGGAGTGGCACGCGAGGAGCACGACGAGGACGAGCGGTTTCGGAGCCAGCACGATGCCACATCTTGGACCCGGGCGACGGCGCCCGCGAGCATCGATCCCGAGACGACCGGTCGCAGCCGCGGCATCCGAACGGCTCCTGGAGGTCTCCCGCGATTGACAGGGCCCCCGGCCGGGGCGAGCTTCTCGCCCAGGCGGCGCCAGCGGAGGTTCCCTGGCGCGTCGGTCCGCGGAGAACAGATCGGGTGGTGTCGCGAAGCCGTGGTCACGCAGCGTTCACCGCCGGCGTGTCGCGCCGACTGTGGCTGATCCTGCTCGCGGGCTACGTCGCGTTCCTGATCGTCCTGGGCTGGTCCCGGCACGGCATCCACAGCCTCGGCCCCGAGTGCGACGACTTCGTCGCCATGGCGGAGCAGATCCTCGCCGGTCGTGTGCCGCGCGATCGCTTCCGGCCCGCGCTGTTCCCCGCCTTGACGGCGGCCCTCGGCTGGCTGCTCGGGGACTGCTTCGCGGCCGCGCGCGTCGTGTCGGCCGTGTCCGCCGGGCTGCTGGTCGCCGCGACGCGGTCGCTCGGCCGCAGCTGCTTCGGTCCGGAGGTCGGCGCGGTCGCCGCGCTCCTCGTCGCCTGCAATGGCGATGTCGTCGTGATGGGCTGCAATGCCACCACCGACATGCTGTTCGCGGCGTTGTCCTGCGTGACGCTCGCCATGGCGCTCGACCTGCGGTCTCGCGACCGACCCGGGGCCGGTCGTCACCTCGCGCTCGGACTGATGTGGGCGGCAGCCTGGTCGACCCGCTATCAGGGGCTGATCCTGGCGGTCCCGCTGGGTCTGTCGGTGCTCACCGCCCGTGGCCCGGGTGCGCTTCCGTGTCGAGCGCGGCTGGGGCGCCTCGGGATCCTCGCGGGGGCCTTCGGTGTGGGAGTCGTTCCGCAGGCACTCGTCAGCGTGGCCGCCTTCGGCCGACCGTTTCACGACGAGAACTGGCGGACCGTGGCGATCAGGCACTTCGGACAGCTCGACTATTCCCGACTCGACGAGATGCCGTTCGACGGTATGGCGTCCGTGCTGCTGCACGACCCGTGGGCGATCCTCGCGGCCGCGGGGCGAGCGGCGGCGGAGTTCGCGGGCGGAGGTTTCGCCGCCGTGCTGGAGGGCGTCACACCGGCGGACCCGGCGGGTTGGTTCCTCGTGTCGCTGTTCCTGCTCGGCCTCGTGTGCTGGGTTCGTGGCCCGCGCGGGTCGTTCTGGATCGTGGCACTCTACGCCGTCTGCTATGTCGGAACCGTGCTCGTCACCTTCGTGCCGGCTCCCCGCATCGTGCTCCCCGTGCTGCCGGTGGGCGTGATCCCGATCGCGCTCGCGGTCGTGCGCCTGACGACGGCTCCCGCGGTGGTCCGTCGCGCGCGTCGCCCGGTCGTGTCGGTCGGGGCGATCGTGTGCGCGGCAGTCCTGGTCGGTCCCGCGGTGCGGACGTTCGAGCAGTTCCTGGCGCGCCACCCCTGGGCCGAGCTCCGGGCCGTGCGCGAGCTCCAGGACGAACACGTCTATCCGGTCGTCGTGCTGAGCACGTATCCCTACATAGCCCGCTACACCGAGGGCGATGTGCGTCACGCCCGGCGCCCGTACGAGCGCGACGGCGTCGTGCCCTACCTGACGGAGCTCGGGCGACGAGCGCGCGGCGCCGGGGCCGAGTACGTCGTGCTCGGCAGGGTCAGCACCGGCGCTGCCGTATTCGACGAGCTCCTCCGTCGCTGCGGTGACCAGGGCGGTTGTGCACCCTTCGAGTGCGTTCGCTTCGATTCCGACGTCCTCGTGCTCCGCCTGGGTGATGTGCAGCTGCAGGTGATCGACGGGGTCCACGTCGCGGCAGATGCCATGCACCCCGGTCGCTGGTCGATCGAGGTTCGACTTCGCGGCTACGTCGACCCGGCCCGGATCCGCAGCGTCTCGGCGGTCTTCGTCGGGTCCGACGAGCGCATCGTCGTGCCGCTCTCCCACGACGGCGGGGTCCGCTACGTGGGGGAGCTCGATTCGCCGCGCACGGTCACCGGCTCGTGGCGCGTCGTGCCGATCGCCTCGAGCCACGCGGGCCGGCACGGTGCGGGCCCGCCCGCCGAGGTGGCGCATCCCCGTTCGCGAGGAGCTCGCCGGTCACGTGTTCGACCGGCGGCGCGACTTCCCGGACGACCGAAGATCAGCCTGCTGCGAGCGCGCCCGCCCGGATGATGGCAGGCCCGATCATGGCAGTCCCCATGATGGCAGGCCCGATGATGGCAGTGCTCGGCTTCGCGCTCTCGGACGTGGCGTTGTGGTCGCAGCAGGTGACCGCGCGGCAGCCGTTCCGCTTCGGACGGGTCACGATCACGTCGCTGGTGCAGCTCGTCGCGCGCGTCCGCATCGCGGTCGGCGACGGGGTGGTGCACGAGGGCTTCGCGGCCGACTTCGCGGCGCCGAAGTGGTTCCGGAAGGACCCGGCGCGCAGCGTCGACGACGATGTCGCCGAGCTGGCGGACAGCGCACACCGCGCGGCCGCCGCCTGGCTACGCGCGGCCGGCGACGGTGCGACCTCCGCTTTCGATGCGTGGCGATCCGCGTACCGCGAGCAGGTCGCCGCCGCGGAGTTCGACGACGCGCTGGTGGCCGGGTTCGGCGTCGCGCTGATCGAGCGCGCGGTCGTCGACGCCGTGTGCCGCGCCGCGCACCTGCCGTTCCACCGGGCGCTGCGCGAGGGTGCGCTCGGTTTCGCGCCGTCGGCCATCGACCCGCCGCTGGACGACGGCTGGCTGCCACCCGCCGAGCCCGCGCCGTCGATCGCGTTGCGCCACACGGTCGGCCTCGTCGATCCGCTGACCGACGCCGACATCGATCCGGCGTCGCCCGACGACGGTCTGCCGAGGAGCCTCGCGGCAGCGGTCGCGCGCTACGGCCTCGACCACTTCAAGATCAAGCTGGCCGGCGATGTCGCAGCCGATCGTGCGCGACTGCTCGCCATCGCGCGGGTGTTGCGCGAGGCCGGGGTCGTGCGGCCGCTCTGCACGTTGGATGGCAATGAGGGCTTCGCTTCGCTCGAGTCGGTCGCCGAGCTGCTCGAGCGCACGGCGCGCGAATCCGACGGCGCGTGGCTCCTGGCCGGCCTGGCGTTCGTCGAGCAGCCGTTGCCCCGCTTCGCGACGTTCGATCCGAGCCGCCATGCGGCCTGGCGGCGCGTGCTGCGGTTCGCGCCGCTCGCGCTCGACGAGGCCGACGTGCGGCCGGGTGCGCTGCGGGCGGCGCGCCCGTTCGGCTACCGCGGGGTGTCGGCGAAGAGCTGCAAGGGGCTGTTCCGCGCACTGACCAATGCGGTGCTGTGCGCAACGTCGCCGGAGCTGTTCGTGTGCGGTGAGGACCTGACGACGCTGCCCGCGCTCGCGCTGCAGCAGGATCTCGCGCTGCTCGCGACGCTCGGCATCGCGCACGCGGAGCGCAACGGCCACCACTTCTTCCGGCCGCTCGCGCACCTGACGCCGGCGGAGCGCGCCGCCGCCCTGGCCGCACACCCGGCGCTGTACGAGGAGCTGGCGGACGGCGGAGCCGCGCTCGGGATCCGCTCCGGCCGGCTCGCGCTCGCCTCGCTGCTCACCGAGGGGCTCGGCGGGGCGGTGGTGGTCGAGCCCGAGGCGCGGACGCGGCTGCGCTGACGGATTCCTGTTGGATCCGCGCGACGCTCCGGTTTCCTTCGGGGCCGGTCGGGCGCGGAGAGCGCCCGCCGCGCACCCGCTGCTCCCCGCTCCCGCCATGTTCTGGATCGGACTCGTGTCGGGCCTCGGCCTGTTCGTGCTCGTTCGCCTCGTCGAGACCGCCCGCGAGCGGCGCGGCGCGGCGCCGGGCCCAGCCGTCCCCGCCGGCCCGAGGATCGGCGGCGGGCTCGCGCTCAACCAGCCGACCGAGGTGCGCCGGCAGCTCTATCAGCTCGCTGCGCAGCTCGCCGGCGACTACGACCAGGCCGCACACCCCGACGACCTGGTCAGCCACCCGGGTTTCCGGCAGGCGATCGAGTTGCTGGCGAGCGACGCGTTCACCCTGCAGGAGCTGCTCGTCTACTTCACCGGCGACAACCACCTGATCGCGACCGTGTCGGCGATCGCGATGGGGGAGCGCGACGACGGCGAGCCGCTGCTCGGCCCGGTGCTCGCCGGGATCAACTCGTGCAACTACTACGCGCGCGAGTTCGCGCTGCGGGCCCTGGAACGGCGCGTCGACGGGCCGCTGCTCGGGCCGGTGCTCGAGCGTGTCGACGCGACCTGGGGGCAGCCGTTCGCGCTCCGCATGCTGCGCGAGTTCACCCGGCGGCGGCTCCAGGCGGGCGACCACGAGGTGCCGGCGGCGGTCATCCAGGCGATGCCGCCCGAGAAGGCAGAGTGGCTCGCGGAGCTGGTCGAGGAGATCCCGGCGCCCGAGCTCGCGGCGGCGCTGCGCGGCGCTCACGGCGACAAGGTCGATGTCGAGTTCCTGCGCAGCGTCGGCAAGGTGTGGAGTCCGACCGACCGCGCGCCGCGCGTCGTCGACGGTGGGATCGAGCGGCATGCCAGCGAGGTGCGGGCCAGCCTGACGGCGACGCCGGCGCGATCGGTGCTGCTGGTCGGTGAGAGTGGCGTCGGCAAGACCGTCGCACTGCAGCACGTCACGCAATTGCTGCTCGCGGACGGCTGGGTCGTGTTCGAAGCCGGCGCCGTCGAGATCCTCGCGGGCCAGAGCTACATCGGGCAGGTCGAGCAGCGCATGAAGGACCTGATGCGCGCGATCGCCGAGAAGCGCAAGGTCCTGTGGATCGTGCCGGGCATGGAGGAGCTCGTGCTGGCCGGCCGCCACCGCTACAGCACGACGAGTCTGCTCGACGTGATCCTGCCGTTCGTCGAGACCGGCAAGGTGCTGATCATCGGCGAGCTCGCCCCCGAGAGCTGGGAGCGATTGCTGCAGCAGAAGCCCGCCCTGCGCACGGCGGTCGACATCGTGCGGATCGAGCCGCTCGGCGACGCCGAGACCCTGGCGCTCGCTCAGCGCTATGCGCAGGCGGTGGTCCCCACCGGCGCTCCGCCGTTGTTGACGCCCCAGCTCGTCGCACAGGCGTTCCAACTCACGCAGCAGTTCCTCGGCGCGCAGGCGCAGCCCGGCAACCTGCTCGGGTTCCTCGAGGTGGCGCGCACGTCGCGCGCGGGCGGCGATCCGGGTGCCGTCGTGTCGCTCGGTCTCGACGACCTGCTCGCGACGCTGAGCCGGATGACCGGTCTGCCGCGCTCGATCCTCGACGACCGCGAGGGCCTCGACATCGACAGCCTCGAGCGTCACTTCCACGAGCGCGTCGTCGGCCAGCCGGAGGCGATCGCGTGTCTCGTCGAGCGCGTCGCGATGATCAAGGCCGGCCTGACCGACCCGACACGGCCGCAGGGCGTGTTCCTGTTCACCGGCCCGACCGGGACCGGCAAGACCGAGATCGCCAAGACGCTCGCGGCGTGGTTGTTCGGCTCTCCGGACCGGATGATCCGACTCGACATGTCGGAGTTCCAGGGCTTCGAGTCCCTGGACCGGCTGCTCGGCGAGGGTGACGAGCAGGGTCGCAAGGAGGCGCTCGTCCACCAGATCCGCAAGCAGCCGTTCTCGGTCGTGTTGCTCGACGAGATCGAGAAGGCGCACCCGAACGTCTGGGACCTGTTCCTGCAGGTGTTCGACGATGGCCGGCTGACCGACCGCCGCGGCCGGCTCGCGGACTTCCGGCACGCGATCCTGATCATGACGTCGAACGTCGGCTCCGAGGCGACGCGCGGTGCCGGCATGGGCTTCGGTGTCGCGCCGACGTCGACCGGGCTCGATCCCGGCGTCGAGAAGGCGCTGCAGCAGCAGTTCCGGCCCGAGTTCCTCAATCGGATCGACCGGATCGTCGTGTTCCGGTCGCTGGGCCGTGCCGAGATGCACCGCGTGCTCGAGAAGGAGCTGCGGCTGGTGCTGGAGCGTCGCGGGTTGCGCAATCGCCAGTGGGCGGTCGAGTGGGACCAGTCCGCGCTCGAGTTCTTCCTCGATCGAGGCTTCACCCCGGAGCTCGGCGCGCGGCCGCTGCGCCGCACGATCGAGCGCTTCCTGCTCGCGCCGCTCGCGAAGACGATCGTCAATCAGAAGGCACCGACGGGCGACCAGTTCCTGTTCGTGCGCTCGGACGGTCGCGGGATCGACGTGCAGTTCGTCGACCCGGACGCGCCGGAGGACGGCGAGCCGGTGGCGGGCGCGGTGGTCGCGGTGGGAGTCGAGCCGGCCTCGCTCGGCGCGATCGCGCTCGATCCGGCCGGTACGCGCGCAGAGCTCGACCTGCTGCTCGACCGGCACCTGGCGATCTCGGCGAGCGTGCAGTGTGACGCGTGGACACAGCGCAAGCAGGCCGCGCTCGACGAGATGGCGACACCGGACTTCTGGTCGCGCGACGACCGCTTCGGTGTGCTAGCCGAGCTCGAGTACCGCGACCGCATCGAGGTCGGCTTCGAGACCGCGACGAATCTCGTGCAGCGCCTGCGCGGCCCCGACCCCGACGCGCGCGCGCAGTTCTCGCGCGAGCTGATGCGCCGTCTCGCCGAGCAGCTCCACCTGCTGCACGCCGCGATCGACGGCCTCGCCGACGGCCGTGCCGCCGACGCCTTCGTGCGCGTCGAGGCGCTGCACGACCCGCGTGAGAGCGGCGACGACATCGATGCGTTCGCGCGCGCGGTGGCGGTCATGTACCGGCGCTGGGCCCGGCGCCGGCGCATGGAGGCGCAGGTCCTGCTCGAGCTCGGCGAGGACGGCCGTACCCCGTACCAGTCCGTCCTGTCGGTCGTCGGCTTCGGCGCGTTCACTCTGCTGCGCGACGAGAGTGGCCTGCACGTGATGGAGACCGACGAGTCTCCAGACTCCGGGGCGGCCGGCCATGCCCATCGCTCGCGGCTGCGCGTACGCGTCACCGTCGTCGGCCAGCCGGACGAGCCCGTCCACGACGGCACCCGCGAGCTGCTGCGCCGCGCGCGCGAGCGCTTCGAGGCTGCGGATATCGATGGCTCCCGCATCGTGCGCCGCTACCGCCGCGACCCGTCACCGCTGGTCCGCGACGCGATCCGCGGCTGGCGCACGGGCCGGCTGGACCGCGTGCTGGACGGAGACTTCGATCTGATGAGCTGACGGCCGAGGATGCGCACGCAGCGCCCCGCGCTCCCTACTGAAGCTCGAGCTCGATCGAGTTGGAGATCGTCTTCACGTTGAACGGGAACAGCGGGTCGATGCTGAACCCGCCGCACCACAGGTGGATGCCGGCGGCGGCCGCGACGGGATTGCGCAGCGTGCCGGTCGATTCACCGTTCCCGTCGAGCAGGCCGAGGAAGCCGGTCGACAGGCCGGGGATCGAGATCGCGAGCGTGCTGAAGAAGATCGGATCGGCGTCGAGCGGGACGGTGCGCGTGCCGAGCGCGAAGCCCGCGTTGCCGGCCGACAACGCGAGTGCGTAGGGTGCGAACGGCGACGTCGAATCGCGGTAGAACAGGCCCATCGTGCTGTTCGTCGCGGCGACGCCGTTGCTGCTCAGACCCTCGAAGCGCGAGACCAGCAGCTCCTGCGAGCCGCTCGCGACCGGGAAGCCGGCGGCGAGGAACATCTCGCTGCCGTCGAACGACAGCGTGATGCTGTAGACACCGAGCGAGGTGCCGACGTTGGCGAACTCGGTCCGCAGGACCGGCGTGCCGAACGGCGCCGAGCGGCGCGTGCGCCGAGCCTCGTAGACGTTGATGCGCCGCGACGTCGGGTCGTATCGCGTGAAGTGGATGCGCAGCCCGTCCGCCGAGATCTCGACGTCGCGGTGCGAGTCGGATGGTCCTTGCGTCGCGGCGAGCTCGGCGACCAGCGCGGGAGTCGAGAACGGTGTCTGCGCATTGGGCCGCCGCGCCACGAAGATCGAGTTGTTCGGCGCATAGGGAGCGCCGAAGCTCGTCGACAGCAGGTAGATCTCGGTCCCGTCCGCCGTCATCGAGGCGGATGCCTCGCTGCCGGTCGAATTGAGCTCGGTGATGAAGGTCGGCGTTCCCCACGGCGCGGACTCCGTCGGCCGGGTCGACCGCATCAGGTCGAAGCCCCCCTGGCCGCCGGTGCGCAGCGACTCGAACACGATCTCCAGACCGTTCGCTGCCAGGAACGGCCCGCTGTCGGTGCTCGTCGAGCCGAGCGCGGTCTCCTGCGTGGCCGGGCCGAACGGCATGCCGCGGGCAGGTCGCTTCGCGGACCAGATCTCCCAGTCACCCGACACGTACGAGGCGAAGTGGAGCGTCGTGCCGTCGATCGACAGGTGCGGTGCGGTGTCCGACGCTGTCGTGTTGAGCTCGGTGACGAGCGTCGGCGACGACCAGCCGGACTGTGCGAGCGCAGACGCGGCCGCCAGGATGCAGGCGAGAGCGGAGCGGAGATGCATCGGGTCCTCTGCGGAGAAGGGGCGTCGGTGGGGCGAGACGTCGATGCTAGCCGTCCAGCGTCGACCGTGGCGGCGCCGGCACGTCGCGCTCCCGTAACAGCCGCACCGCGGCGTCGAACTGTCGACGTCCGACGACGCGGCCAGCCGAGCGGGATCGGGTGTGCTCGGTGGCGGCTCGATCCGCGCCGGAAGTCCGCTCGTCCGCGCCGCCGACCCGAGACGCCCCGGCGTAGAGTGGTCCCCGGTCAACCATGAGCGATCGGCACGACCTCCACCGGACTTGCTCGATTTGCGGCCGGCAGCTCCCCGCTCGGGAGCTGGTTCCCGCCGGGACCGTGCGCACCTCGATCACCGACCGGATCCGACGCGACCACCCGGGCTGGGAGGCAGACGGATTCGTCTGCCGTGCCGACCTGAACCACTACCGGGGCACCTACGTCCACGAGCTGCTCGAATCCGAACGCGGTGAGCTGTCGAGCCTCGAGCAGGAGGTGCTGCGCAGCATGCGCGAGCACGAGGTGCTGTCGACCGACGTCACCGACGAGTATGCGACGGACCGCAGCTTCGGGGAGCGGCTCGCGGATCGCATCGCTGCCCTCGGCGGGAGCTGGGCGTTCCTGATCGGCTTCGGAGCGTTCCTCGTGCTGTGGATCGCGATGAATTCGGTCGTCTTGTTCTGGCGCCCGGTCGATCCCTACCCGTTCATCCTGCTCAACCTGCTGCTGTCGTGTCTCGCAGCGATCCAGGCTCCGATCATCATGATGAGCCAGAACCGACAGGAGGCGAAGGACCGGTTGCGGAGCCAGCACGACTACATGGTCAACCTGAAGGCGGAGCTCGAGATCCGGCAGCTGCACGAGAAGCTCGACCACCTGCTGTCCCATCAATGGGAGCGGCTGACGCAGATCCAGGAGATCCAGATCGAGCTGCTGACGGAGCTGGGTAAGCGGGGGTGAGCGCAGTGACCAGCGCCGTCAGGGGAACGTCACTGCGAGTCCCCGCGTCAGGCTGACGCCGAGGCTGTTGAAGCCGGTCTGCGGTGCAATGAACTGCAAGTAGACGGTCCCGGCCGCGCCCGGTGTCGTCGGAGCGGTGACGAACGCGCGCCCGGTCGGATCGGTGGCGACCGCTACCGTGCCGAACCCACCGAGAATCCCGAGATCGACGTTGGCGTAGCAGCCGGGGAGCTGCAGGGGGTCGAGCGGGAGGAGGCCCGCGGCGGTCGACACCAGCAGGAACGCGACTGCACTGGGATCCGCACCGTCGAGCACCACCGTGAACGGCGTGCCCGCGACGGGCAGCGTCGGCGAGGAGATCGCGCCATTGCCGCAGCCGATGCCGTAGGCGCTGGTGCTGCCGATGTCGAGCGCACGGCGGACCGCCGATGCGTACGACGCCATCGGATAGGTCGCCTCGCAGGCGAGGATGTCGTCGAGGAGCCACAGGAAGGCGCCGTCGATTCCGGGCGAGCTCTCCCAGGCCGCGATCCGCGAGCCGACGGTCGCCGGCGTGTCGCCCTGGCGGCAGCCGGTGCCGTGGCGCGCCCACAGGCCGGGCGATACCTCGAGTCCCGGGTAGTCGGGGTTCCAGGTGGCCGGCGAGTTCGCCGCGCCACCGGCGTAGCACTGCAGATAGACGCGGTCGACCTGTCCCGGGTGGGCAGCGCTCACCGTGGCGTAGAGGTTGCGCCAGAAGGTGCGCTGCGTGTACGGCACGAACGTGATCCGGTAGCCGAGCCCGATCAGCATGTTCGAGAACGCGGCCGTCGTCGTCAGGTCGTAGTTGCTCTCGTCGTCGAAGTCGATCGCGTCGATCTGCGGGATCGCCGCGCGCAGCGCCGCGAAGTTGCGATACAGCGCCGACGTCGGTCCCGTGCCCTGGCTCGCGATCAGCGCTTCGATGTTTTCGAAGTCGGGCACGCCGGCGGAGCCGACGGAGAACTCGATGCGGCGGACCGTCGTCGGCGGCTGCAGCAAGGTCGCGATCTCCGCGGGCCAGCTGGCGCGACCCACGTAGCGGCCGCTCGACGCGATCGGGTCCCCGTTGAGCACGAGGTCGCCGTTCGCGTAGACGTGCACGCTCCAGAACAGGATCGTCGTGAACCCCGACTGCTTCAGCGCGGGGAACACGGTCGCGGTCTGGTGGTACAGCGGTCCGCCGCCGAACACGCTCGCGTGCTGGGCGCTGCCGCGGTCGGCCGCGATCGCGAGCAGGGACGCGGCGAGCAGGAGTCGGCAGTGGGTGAACACGAGGCTATTGATAGCGCAGGTGTCTCGATCTGTCAGGTGACGCCGGAGCGGTCCGTCCCGACGGCGTGCGTCGCCGGAGGCGAGACGAACCGGGCGGAGCGCCGGTCGTCGGTACCGAGGACTCTCGATTCCCGGCGTGATGGTCGGTAGCCCCTGGGTCGTTCGTCGCGGATGACTCGCTGCCGGGTCGGCGCGATGCCGGGCCGTAGCCGCCGTCCGCTCGCCGTGCGACGGCAGCTGGGACATGCCGGCGGTGCTGCAATCCCGTCCTGAGCGGCCCGTTCCGTGCGGTGGAGCGCAGCGTCCGAGGCGGACTCCGCTGGGCGCGTGTTCCGGCTTCGAGGAAGGGGCCCGCGTGACGTTCTCGCCGCGCGCGTATCGAGGTGCGGTGGTTGGCGGGCGGATCACCTCGCCTCGCGTCGCGTGCGCCGCTTGCCGTCCGCCGGGCCCGTCGTGCAGACTCCTGCCGTGAATGCTGATCACGGCGCCGATGCCCGACCGGAATGGAAGCGGAAGCTTCTGCTGTCTGCGTCGGCTACCCTCGTGGCGAGCGCGGTCGCCTGGGGGGTCTGGGTCAATACGCGACCTCTGATGACAGCGATCGTCGTGAAGGTCGACAGCGGTGTCGAAGATGCATCGACGTGGCACGACCTTCCGTGGTACGTCGTCGATCCCGCCGTCGGGCACCGGCCACGGCGGGGGATGGAGACCAGCCACACGATGTCCGCTCTCGATCCGCTGGAGCCCGTGGAGTTCGTCAAGCGCCGTTGCAGCGCGGGCTTCCTGCGTCTCGACGAGTTGCCGAGGGAGCTCGCCGATCCGCGTGTGCTCTTCCTTGGCGACAGCCATCTCGATGGCGTGGTCGACACGACGCGCAACGTGACGACGATGCTGGAAGGTGAGTTGCGCCGTGAGGGCGTCCATGCCTGGATGCTGAACGCCGGCTGCGCCTTCTACAGCCTGTGGCAGTACGTGCTCCGCGCGCGCGAGCTGGTCCCTCGATACCGACCGGCGCTCATCGTGACGGTCGTGTTCTGTGGCAACGACTTCGTCGAGCTCGAGGATCTGACCCGGCCGTACCTCACGGATACCCTCGAGGAGCGAGCTGAGGACCCGGCAGGTTCGTATCCGACCATCTCCGGATCGGTGGCCGAGCTCGACCTCGGCTTGTTCAAGCACCTGTTCCCGCAGGGTCTGTGGCAAGCCGATTGGTTCCACCACCGCGCCGAGCGGTTGCCAATCGTTCTCCGCAAGGCCGCCCATGCCGTCGACGCGATGGAGGCGCTGGCTCGAGAGCACGGCGCGCGCGTGCTCTGGGTACTGCTTCCGTCCGCGGATCTCGTGTTTCGCGAAAAGCTGCAGGGACTTGCCGAACGTGCCCAGAACGTGGTCGACAGCGGGATCCAGAAGCGCATCCACGACGACTTCGCGGCCCTGCTCGCGGAGCGCGACTGTCGCGTCCTCGACATGCTCGAGCCGTTTCGCGAGGACGGCCACCTCGGGCTGTATGCGACCGACTTCCACGTGTTCCTGCGCGGCCATCAGCTGATGGCCGATCGGCTGTTGCCGCTGGTGCGGGCCGAGCTGACCGGACGCTGAGCGCGTCCGTCGCCGAACCGGACCCGCCGATCAGCGCGCGCTCGCCCATTGCCAATCGTCGAAGCTGCGGGTGGCGTCGCGCGGGGGGGCTCGACCGGGAATCGGCGATCGCGAGGCGCGGGGCCGATCCGCGCGAAAGCGTGGAGATCCAGCCTGGCAGACCGACTCGCCAGGCTGGACCGGGGCGCCAGGTTCTCGGCCAGTCGCGGCTCCACGAATGGGCTGACCTACCCGGTGCGAGATGCGATGCAGATGGAAGCGCTCGCGCGCTCTCGCGGTATTCGATCAGCCGTTGGTTCGAGGTGCGGCGGACCGTACAGCGGACTGAATGGGACCATCATGGCGCTGAGTTCGGAGACCGGCGCTCGACCCGGGAAGTCCCAATGGGTTCGCCGCGAGTGAGGTGATTTGCTCCAGCCCAACGCACGTACGTCACGGGATCCTGCGTCCCTGTCATCGACACGGGAATGCAAGGGGCAGGCCGGAGTGCACCGACCGGCGGGACGCCCGAGACATCGCACGAGAGTGCCGTGCCGGCGGTCGTCGCTCCGGCGCCGGCGAAGTGTATCGACATCGTATCGATCTTACGCTACGCTGTGGGTTGCTTCCGGGTCGTGTGTGCGACGGATCGTGTTCGCGGGTCGGGAGCGGGAACTGTCTCTCTCGTCATCTGAACCTGAGCCACTCGCGCCATCTACTCGAGTGGAAGGAGCAATACAGTGAGAATCCTCGTCCCGCTCATCACGTGTGCTGCGGTCACCGTGGTGTCGTTCTCTTCGGTCGTCGCCCAGGATGAGTGCTCGGGGGCCATCGCCGTCGTCACCGGCGCGAATGGTCCGTTCGACAGCACGGGCATGACGACGTCTTCGCCACCATTCTCCTGCGTCGCCAGCGGTGGCAGCGACATGTGGTTCTCCTACGCGGCGACCGCCGCGGGCGACGCCACGGTGGAGACCTGTGGAGCCGGCTTCGACACCTGCATCGAGGCCTACTCCGGTACGTGTGCGGCCCTGACGTCGCTCGCGTGCAACGACGACGCGTGCGGCCTCCAGTCGCGCATCACGTTCCCGGTCATGACGGGAACGACCTACTACATCCGGGTCGGAGGATTCGCTGCTGCGACCGGCAGCTTCCCGCTGCTGATCGACGTCACTCCTCCGGAAGTCACGCTGGCACAGATCCAGGTCGCGGGACTCGGCGCACTAACGGGTTCCTTCGACGTCTCCGGCCCCGCTGGCAACGACCTGATGCTGGGGGTCACCCACCTCGACGGTCGCTTCTACGTTTCGGGTGGGAACAACGGCCCCAATCCGAACACCGTCTTCGTGTTCGACGAGTCGGGCAACCTCCTCGACAGCTTCCCCGAGATCTCGACGACGACGTTCGGCTATCGGGATGGCGCGACGGACGGGATGTCCGTCATGTTCGGCTGTGAGGACGGCATCTACGTCCACGATCCGGACGGGAACCTGCGCACCACGGTGATGGCCGCCAATGGTCCTCAGGCGGTGGCGTCGCCTATCACAGGTCCCGGCCTCGCCCAGCTGGGAATCTACAGAGGTCTCGCCTACAACCCGATGGGCAATGGCGGCAACGGCAGCTTCTGGACCGCGACGTTCGCCTCGGACCTGCTGGAGTGCGACCTCGACGGCAACGTCCTGACCACGCTGACCAACAACATCGGATGGTCGATCTACGGGCTGGCGTGGGATCCATACACCCAGACGCTCCTCGCGAACAGTGTTCCGAACGCTGGCGACATCGGGCAGATCGACCCCGTCACGGGCAACCTGCTGAGGACCATCCCCCGTCCCATCAATCCTGGATCGGCCCAGGGTGGCCTGTCGCCGGTGATGCCGGCGTACGACGCCGGGAAGGGCGCGCTGAGCGCGGATGGCGCCTGGGAGGTCGCGGGCCTCGACCAGGCTTCGCCGGACACCGTGGTGCGCTATCGCGTGCACCTCTGGCGGAACAACTTCCGCAACGGCTACGAGGAAGGGCGGCTGCTCACGGCCGCCGGGATGCTGCCGCTGGATCCGGTGCCCGTGAAGACGATGAACGCGGGCAACACGATCTCGTTCACGGTCGAGCCGTTGCCGGTGGGTCCGCGACCGGTGTTCTACCTGCTGAACGTCGGTCCGGACGCGGTCATCAACGGAACGACGATCATGGGGCGTAGCCACATGATCCCGGAGCTCGTCGCGCTCAGCGACATGTCGACGCCGGCCGGCGCGTACCTGTCGCTGATGGGGCGCACCGGGAGCACGTCGACGATTCCGGTGCCGGCGCTGAACGACCTCGACTACCTGAGGGTCCAGGCGCTGACGATCAACCCGGCGGGCAACGGAGCACTGGCCGCGACGAACCAGATGTTCTTCCGCTACACGAGCTGCGCGGTGCTCGAGAACTTCGATGCGCTGTCGCAGGGCACCGGGAACTACCCGGTGGGCTGGTCCGACGGTGGTGGCGTGCGCCAGTGGTCGGTCGACGCCGCCGGCACTCCCTCCGGCGGCACCGGGCCTTCGAGCGCGGTCAGTCTGCCGAACTACATGTACTGCGAGACGAGCTCGCCCGCCGTCGCTGGCGACACCTACGTCATGAACACGGACGTCTACGCCAGCAGCAGGCTGAGCATGGGCACCCTGACGTTCGAGCTGAGCCGGGTCGGCGCTACGATCGGGACGCTGGAGGTCCGCATGGACGACGGGTCCGGCACCTTCTCCACGCTGCTCTTGTCCTACACGGGGCCCGAGCCGGGTGGCGCCGAATGGACGACGGAGGCCATCACCCTCCCGAGCCCGCTGCCGGCGAACATCCAGTTCCAGTTCCACTACGTCCGTGGAACCAGCTTCACCGGCGACATCGCCATCGACGACGTCTGCCTGAAGTGAGCCGTCGAAGCGCAGTCGGGCGACGTGAGCCGTTCGGCGTGCGACGTAGCACGTGGCTTCGCCGCCCGACCGGGGCCGGCAGGCAACCCGGACTCGGGGGCGCCGCGGCCCGCCTGGCCTCGCCTGGCGGGCAGATGACGGAGCGCGGCAGCCCCGTCGAGTCCGCCGAGCGGATCGGGCCGGAGGCGTCGCGAGGGGAGGCCGCGCTGACCCCGAGGCCCGAGTCGGTCGGAACCCTCGGTTGTCATCTCGATTCTCGACCGGCACCGTGCGTGCCGCGTGGACTTTCGATCCCGGGTGCTGCCTTCGCGCGGACGGTGGAGTCGATTGCGAGGAACGAGGACCCGGTCCTGGACAGCACGTCCACGGTCCCCGAACTCGACCCGCGTGCTGCCGCTCGGCCAGCCGGACTTGCGGCTGACTCCTGGAATCGCCGCGCTGAGCGTGCGCGCCGGGCGAGCGAGACCCGACATCGCCCGTGCCGCCTTGCCTGGACACGACTTCGCCATGGCCAACGCTGCGAGGTTCTCACCCACGTAGAGTTCACTGGCCCTCGCGTTTGTTCTGGCATGTCTGCCGGAGACCTCGCTCGCCCAATGGTTGATCGCGGTCGATTCGACGCTCGGTCCGGATGCCGTCTACGAATTGTCATTGACGACCGGCGCTAAGACGGCGTTGGGCACGCTGTCGTCCAACACAGCGATTCCCGGGAAGCTGGCGTACGACGCCATCGGTGGCAAGCTCTCCGCGACGGCCAACGGCACTGATTCCCTGTTCATCATCGACGTCACGAACTGGGACGCGCGCCTCGTCGGTCCGTTCAGCGTGACCTCGTCTGTCGTCATGCAGGGCTGCGAGTTGGACCTCAGCACGGGCACGCTGTATGGGATGTCGTCCCACGCTGCGGCCTCCACGGCATCGACGTCACGACGGGCGCCGCTACACTCATCGGGCTCACCGGGCTCCGGGGAGGAGCCACGAGCACGTGCAACCTCGGTCACGACCCGACCAGCAACGTGATGTACATGACGGAGCGGGTCACCAACAGCCCCTGTACGATCGATCGTGCGACCGCCGCAGTGACGCCGATCGGGCTGCTCAGCGGGCTGAGCGACCCGTCGACGCTCGCCTTCGACATCGGCTCGGGTCGGATGTATCTGATCGATGCGCTCTACACGGTCGATCCGACCTCCGGGGCACCGACGCCCGTCAGCTCCGTCGGTACCAGCAACCTGCAGGGAATGGTGTTCATACCGGGCGCCGGCGGAGACGATCACCGTGACGATCTTGTTGGCCGGGCGGCAGGGAGACTGCGTGCGCGTGCTCCACGAGGCGGTGCGACGCCATGGCCTGCCGCATGCCGGCGCCTCGAGCCCTTGGCGGCCGATCGTCAGGGTCCTGACCTGGCGGCTCCTGCCCGAGCCAGCTTCGCCGGGAAGCGAAGCCCGTTCCGAGGAAGTTGAGCTTCCCACCGCATGTCGACTTCCGGGATCGGAGCAGGGCGGCGAGGCTTCGCTGATCTTGCGGAGCCGGTTCCGGCCCTGTCGAGGGCACGGACCCAGCCGCCGCGCCACTCACGGCGCCCGCTCCGGTCCGCGACCGCGATTCCGGCTTCGCAGGTCGCGTGGCTGACACCTCGAGCGTGGCAGGAACCCCGTGCCAAACAAGTCGCGGGGATCAGGGTCCGCGCGCGATCGCCATGGTGGTCGAAGCGGTTGGCACCGGTCATCGGGTCCCCCGGCTCTCACGGGATGGTCGCCCGGTTCCCGCATCGAGCACCCTGAGGAGCGTCGAGTCGAAGAAACTGCTGCGGATCCGGTGACGGATCGTGTCCTCTCGCTCGCTAAGGGAATCGCCGTCGGTCCTGCGCGCTCGCGAGCCCGGAGCGTGGTCGTGCGCCGCCACCGGATGGTCGCAGCGAGCGGTGCTCGGTGCGAACCGCCACGGTCGGCAGCGACTTCGGCAGCTGCCGGGCAGAGACCCACGGTGCCGCTGCGGCGTCCGAAAGCCGCGCGCGGCGCGGCATCGTCGACCTTTCCAGTCACCCTACTCCGATGATCGACCTGTGCATCCGCAGTGCGGCCAGCGCTGCGATCTCCTTCACGCTCCTGGTGCCATCGGGCACCGCCTTCGCTCAGCGCGCACTGGAGCCGGCCAGGATCGTCCAGTCCTGGGCGCCGCCCGTGACGCTCGAGCGCGATGACGCAGGCGCGCTGATCGCCCGCGGTCACGACTACGCCGGGCGATTCCGCTCCGGCGTGGTCGAGTTCGCTGCGGCCGGCGCCGAGGTGGGCGAGTCCGCAACTCTCGAGATCGGGCTCGGCCGGATCCGGCGCGGCGATGGCACGCCGCTGCGCGACGTCCCCGGGGGGGTCGAAGCGGTCGCCGACGGCCAGTTCGCCGTCTTCGACCGTGGCGAGGGCGTGCGCGAGCGCTTCGCGGTGCGGGCGGACGGGCTCGAATGGTCGGTCGTGTTCGAGCGTCGTCCGAAGGGTTCGGGAGACCTGGTCGTCGAGGCGTCGCTCCGCACCGACCTGCAGCCCGAGCCCGCCGCGGATGGGGCGCTGCACTTCCGCGATCCGGACGGCGGCGGCGTGTCGATCGGCACGGTCACCGGCGTCGATGCCGAGGGTTCGTCTGTCGAGGGCCGCCTGCGGCTCGACGGCCGCACGCTGCGGCTCGAGCTGCCGGGGAGTTTCGTGGATGCGGCGTGCTACCCGCTGACTCTGGATCCGCTCGTCGGCTCGATCGTGACGACACACAATCCGGGCTATGGACCCTCCGCGATCGATTGTGCCTACTCGCCGGTGCAGAACAACTACCTGATCGCTTGGGCGCGCCCGGGAAATCCGTTCTTCGGTCAGCCGGCGGAGGTCTGGACGGCGAAGCTCGATTCGACCGGAATCGTGGCGGGAACACCGCTGAGGCTCGCCCAGTTCAATTCGGGAACTCCCTCGCCCGTGGTGGGAGTGGCGTACGCCCGTCAATACGACCGGTTCCTCGTCGTGTTCGGCCATGACAACGGTCTGGTCTGTCAGTCGGTCGATCCGGGCACGCCATGGCGCTCGTCGCTGGTGCCCCTCTCCACTTCACGTGTCCTCGAACTGAGCGTCGGCAGCGATCCGGAGTACGACAAGATCCGTATCGCCTGCTTGTGCGAGGAGGCCAGCGGTCGACACGCGGTCTACAGCACCGCGGTCACAGTCGGTCTTTCGGCACCGACTCCGTGGCCGATCAACTATCTCCAGGCCCCCTCTACTCCGTGGAACAGCTACCAACATGTGGCGGTGAGCCATGACCGAGGTCGTGCACTGGTAGTCTTCACGGAAACGTGGAATTCTACGTCACAATACATACATGTCCAAGAGGTCAATGATCGGGGTGGTTTGGTGAGGAATCCTCTGTTGATGCTCACCGGGACGAACACTCCATTGGGGAGAATCTCGATTGATGGTGACGATTATGGAGGGCTAGTCGTTTGGGAGGAGACGTCTTCATTGAACGGAAGCACGGATCTGTACGGTCGACTCGTGTTTGCGGATCCAGGGCGTCAGATCACCTTCGCCAGCGCGTTGCTTCCTATCGCGACCGACCCGACGTATAACGAGGTCGAACCCTCGGTTGCATGGTTCGGCTCGAAGTACGGTGTGTTCTGGACCAGACCGGCGTCTCCCAATTCCATCGAGGGAAGGGAGCTTGCGCCGCAGTGCACGCCGTGTGGCTTACCGATCACCATATCGCCTACGACCTCGACGGCGCTGGCCGTGCGCTCCCCGCACATCGTGCCCCACCGCCGGTCAGGGGCGAACTCGCACGATGCGCTGCTCCTCTTCGCGCAGTCGGGCATCTTGTCGACCGACTCGGGGATCCTGTCAACGCGCTTCTCGGCGTTCGGTCCGGGTGGCTCGATCGGGTCCGCGGGCGGCCAGTGCGGTTCGGCCCGGACGGTGGGCACGATCGGCACGGACGGCCCCTTCGCGATCGGCAACCGGGACTTCCGCGTCACGCTGAGCGGCTCGACCGGAAACCTCGCGATCGCCCTGGTCGGCGTGCCGGGGCTCGACATTCCGTGTGGCGCGTGCGTCATCACCCAGCCGGTGCTGGGTGAGGCCAGATCGATCGTGCTCGGCAGCGCGTCGTACGTGTTCCCGGTGCCGTGCCTGCCGACGATGCTCGGTTCACGCCTGACCTTCCAGTGGATCGTCAACCACCCCGCCTTGACCACCAGCTGCCTGCAGGGCTGGGGCGCGACCCAGCAGCTGCACGCGCGGCTCGGCTACTGAAGGTCACGCCGGGACCGTCGATGCTCCGTGTCGGGCACGCCCGGGGCGCCATCGCAGCAGCGCGGACGCCCTGAGCCTCACCGAGACGGCCTGTGCATGGTCGTCTGGTGGGAACGTGTCTCCGGACCTGTCGGGCCGCCCCGCAGCCGCGAGCCGCGAGATGCCTCGCTCTCCGACTCCGCGCGGCGGTGGCTCCCCGGTGCATGCTCGGTCGTTGGTCCCGTCGGTCGACACCCCGGTGCCGGTGCTCGCTGCGGCGGCCCGGGTGCGCGAAGATCGAGGGCGACGAGCCAGGGAGTCGGTGGTCCTGGCGCTCGATGACGACGAGGCCTGATCCAGGTGACGGTCCGGAATCGTCTCCGCGCGACGCGCGGAGCGGGGCGGTGTTCGTCTACGGCACCCTGATGTTCGACGAGGTGCTGCTCGCGCTGCTCGGCCGCGTGCCGGCCGCAAGGCGGGCGCTCCTCGTGGACCACGCGCGGCTGGCGGTGCGCGGTGCGGTCTATCCGGGTGTCGTGCCGCGTGCGGGAACGGCAGTGGAGGGGCTGCTGCTCGACGGGCTCACGGCGAGCGAGCTGCAGCGGCTCGACGACTACGAGAGCTCGATGTACGAGCGTCAGCCCGTCGAGGTCGAGTGCGATGGCTCCCGCGCGTGTGCCCAGGCGTGGATCGTGGCGCCGCCCGGCCGTGTGCGCCTGCTCGACGTCGTGTGGGACGTCGAATGCTTCGCTCGCGAGCACCTCGCCGACTACGCGGCGCGGTGCCGGCACTACGCCGCCCGCGGTGGCATCAGCCCGGGCGCCTGAGCGACCACCGCTCGGCCGGGCGTCGCACTCGGCCGCGAGGTCTGCGCTCGCTGGAGCCTCCGGCTCCCTCAGGCTCAGGGCAGCTCGCGGATGCGGATGTTGCGGAATTCGACCGGGGCGCCCTCGGCCTCGAGCGCGAGGTAGCCGGTCGACGGCTCGCAGTCGCGGCCGCCGTTGACCTCCTGGCCGTTGACCCAGAGCCGTATCTCGCCATTGATGGCGCGCACGTAGTAGTGGTTCCATTCGCCGGCCGGGCGCGTGAGCCGCGCGGTCGGGAAGCTGCGCGCGCTGTCGGGCTTGCCGACGGCGAAGGTCGTGCCGTCCTCGGCGGCGTACTCGATCTGCGGCGTGAAGGCCGTCATCTTCGAGCTGCCGACCGGGAACACGTCGCCATGGCTCGTGAACCAGTCGGAGTGCGCGCCCTTGGACTTGAGCCAGTTCTCCTCGTAGCCGAGGTCGAGCACCTGCACCTCGATGCCGCTGCGCGGCAGCGTGCCGGGCGGCAGGTCGGTGAACGCGCTGTCCGGGCACCATACGAACACGCCGGAGTTGCCGGCGAAGCGCAGGTGGCGCCACTCGAGGACCAGCTCGAAGTTGCGATACACCTTCTTCGTACGCGCGCCGCCGATCGGTCGACCGGTGCACGCGATCGTGCCATCGCGCTCCGTCCAGGTGTCGGGGTCGCCGTTCACATTGACGAAGTCGGTCAGCGTCAGCGCATCCCAGCCGGCGCCGTCGATCCACGCGCGAGGCAGCGCATCGGCGTCCTGTCGGGCGTCGGACTGCAGGGCGAGGGCGGCGAGCGCTGCGAGCGGCAGCAAGGCAATGGCGTGGTTCATGATCGGCGTTCGAGGCGTCGCCCGCGTGCAGCGGGCGCACGCGATCGTAGTCGACCTTCGGGCCGCGCCCACCGGGAACCGCAGCGCAGCGCCCTCGCGTCACTCGGCGAGCCGCTCCCGCAGCCGCGTGACGACCAGGTCGCTGCAGTCCTCGCGCGACCTGGGCGCAGCGCGCTGGAAGTCGTCGTGGTACTCGTTCTGCATGTCGACGACGACCCACTGCCCGGTCGCGTCGCAGAGCCACGAGTGCACGGCGTGCACGGTCCCGTCGACCGGCGAGAACAGGAAGTCGCTGGCCAGCACGAAGTCGGCGTCGGCGAGTGGCGACTCGCGCACCGCCGCCTGGACGGCCCGCGCGCCGGTCCACAGCATGAGCATCTCGTTCGAGGCGGGCTCGACCGCGTAGTGCAGCGGCGCGGTCGCGGTGGTCGCGTGGAAGAGACCGGCCGCGTCGATCGCCTGCGCGATCCGCTCGGCGCACTCCGCGGACCACTGGTCGCCGTCCGGCGTCGGAATGCGCGGTGGCAGCACGACGAGCCGCGCGTCGTGGCGCCGCGCCGCGAGCCGCGCACGCTTCTCGATCGCGGTCCGCTCGGCGTCCGGCGGCAGCGCACTCTTGGTCTCCCAGTGCCGCGACCAGGGCCCGTCACCGGTGCCCGCGAACGGATCGCCCCGGTAGGCGAGCGGGCCGCGCAGCCGCTCGAGCAGCAGCACGCAGCACGTCATCGGATTGCGCGGTGCGGTCTGCTGGAATGCGGCGTCGGCGGGCGTCTGCTGGTCGCGCCACAGCACGTGCCCCTGCGTGTCGACCAGGACGCCGTGGACGGCGCGGACGCCCTCCGGCGTCATGTCGTACTGCGCCAGCAGCGCACAATCGGTGTCGGGAGGTTGCGCCGCGACGTGCGCGGCGAACGCGGCCTCGTCGTAGCCGCCGGTCGGCGCCGTGAACGGTTCGGCCGGGACCTCGATGCGCTGCAGCCCGGCGCGCTCCAACATCAGCGCGACGACCTCCGCGACGTCGCGGCTCGGGTGCTCGGCGAGCAGCACCGGGTAGACCGTGATCGTGCGCGGCGCGGCGACGCTCGGCGGCTGCGCGACCGGCGTTGCCGGCGCGTCGGTCGAGCACGCGGTCAGCAGGCCGGCGAGCAGGGCCAGCGCGGGCCCGGTCGTCGACCGCAGGAACCTGGCAGACATCTGCATCCCTTGGCTCCTCCAGAGCGGGTATCAGGTAAGTAGATACTTACAAAAAGGTCGTGCGGCACCGCGCCGCACGGGGGGTCAATGCACGCGTCGTTCGCCGAGCAGCAGGCGGCCGACGTCGTGCCACAGCCGCGTTCGCTCGGCCTCGTCCAAGAGCCCGAGCTCGCGACCGATCGAAGAGATCGTGCCGAGGCCGAGCAGCGCGAGCGCGCGGCTCGCGGCGGCCCCGTCCGCGCCATGCTCCTCGAGCCGGCGGGTGACGAACGCGTGGTAGCGCGCGTAGCTGCGACGCAGGGCGTCGCGGATCTGCGGGTCGTCGGTCTCGCTCAGCCCCGCGAACACGATGCGATAGAGGCCGAGCTGGCCGTGGTGGCGTGCCTCGTGGTCGAACAACCGCTCCGCCGCCGACTCCCGGCCGTCGCCCGCCGTCGCGGTGAGGAGCCGCTCCCACTGCGCGCTGGACTCGTCGTAGACGTGCTCGATCGCGGCGACGAACATCGCGCGCTTGTCCGGCCACAGCCGGTAGAGCTGCGTCTCCTGCACGCCGCAGCGCTTCGCGAGCTCGGCGGTCGTCGCGCGGCGGAACCCGAGCTCGGCGAAGGCGCTGGCGAGCACTGGCAGGAGCTCGCGGCGGCGTTCGTTGGAGCGGTCGGGACGCGGCATGCGGTGACCCGGAGATCGAAGTGGATACTTACCGAATAGCCGTGCGCGCGGGTCCCGTCCACCCGGGAAGTCCCGGGGGTCTCGCGAGGCGATCGCAATCGGCCGGCGCATCGGCGATCGTCTGCGATCGATGGCCGACGCCCGCCGCGAGCGCTTCACGCCACCCGGACACCACCGCGAGCTGGGCGCGTTCCGCGACCACTGGCGCGCCGTCGCGCCCGACCTCGGCGTCGACGACGCCGTGCGCGCCGACGGCCCGTTGTCGCGGCCGCTCGAAGTGTTCGGCCGCCGCCTTTCGAACCGCTTCGCGACCCACCCGATGGAGGGCTGGGACGGCACCGCCGACGGGCAGCCGACCGACCTGACGCTGCGCCGCTGGCGGCGCTTCGGCCGCAGTGGTGCCGCGCTGGTGTGGGGCGGGGAAGCGTTCGCGGTGTGCCCCGACGGCCGCGCCAACCCACGCCAGCTCGCGCTGATCGACCCCGCCCGCGCGCGCGACGGGCTGCGCCGCCTGCTCGCCGAGCTGCGCGCCGGGCAGCGCGAGCTCGGCGCCGATCCGGCCGGGATCGCGGTCGGGCTGCAGCTCACCCACTCCGGGCGCTGGTCGCGCCCGCTCGGCGCGCCGGCGCCGCGGACCGCCGCCCGCGACGCCGTGCTGGACGCGCGCGTCGGCATCACCGACGACCGCGCCTTGCTGAGCGACGCCGAGCTCATCGACCTGCGGGCGCGCTACGTCGCCGCGGCGCGGATCGCCCACGACGCCGGCTTCGACTTCGTCGACGTCAAGGTCTGCCACGGCTACCTGCTGCACGAGCTGCTCGGCGCGCGCGGCCGGCCGGGGCCGTACGGCGGCGAGCTCCGCGGTCGCACGCGGCTGTTCCGCGAGATCGTCGAGTCGATCCGCGCGGCGTGCCCCGGGCTCGGCATCGGCGCGCGCGTGTCGATCGTCGACCCGGGCCCGTTCGCGGCGGGACCGGGCGATGGCGTCGGCGTCCCGGTGGCCGGCGCGGCCGGCATCGGCTTCGGCCGGCCAGGGGCCGACGGCGCGTTCGAGCTCGGCGAGCCGCTCGAGTTCCTGCGGCTGTGCAGCGCGCTCGACGTCCGCGTCGTCAACCTGACGATCGGCTCACCCTACTACTGCCCGCACGTGCAGCGCCCGGCCGCCTACCCGCCGAGCGACGGCTACCTGCCGCCGGCCGACCCGCTCGCGGCAGTCGCGACGCACCTGCGCGTCGCGCGGGCGTGCAAAGCGGCCGTGCCCGAGCTGACGACGGTCGGCACCGGCTACACCTACCTCCAGGAGTGGCTCGGCCACGTCGCACAGCACGAGGTCGGCGGTGGGCACGTCGATCTCGTCGGGCTCGGCCGGATGCTGCTGTCCTACCCGGAGCTGCCGCGCGACCTGCTCGCCGGCCGGCCGCTGCAGCGCAAGCTGCTGTGCCGTACCTTCAGCGACTGCACGACGGCGCCGCGCAACGGCATCGTCAGCGGCTGCTACCCGCTCGACCCGCACTACCGCGCGCTGCCCGAGGCAGCCGACCTGAAGGCGATCAAGCAGCGGCTCGCGGACGCGTGAATCCACCTGCCGGCCGCGGGTAGCGGCGGGTCTCGCGCGCGGAGGCCTCACCATGAAACAGCTCGCGTCGACCCGGCTCCTGCACCTGCTCCTGATGTCGTCGGTGCTCGTGGCCGCCGCGGTCGTCGGCCTGCTGACCGACGGTGGTCTGGGCGGGCAGGATCTACGCGTGGGCGACCCGGCTCGGGCCGACGAGCTCGGCATCACCGCGATCGGCGTGCTCGTCCTGATCGTGCTGGTCGGCGCGCGCGTGCGGGCTCGCAACGTCGAGCGCGCGCGGCGAGCGGAGGACGACCTCGACGCCGTGCGGGCCTACTGCCACGGTGCGCTGCTGTGGGCCGCGGTGCTCGAGGGCGCCGCGCTCCTGCTGCTGGTCGTCGCGCTGGTGGCGGGCTCGCTCGTGCCGTTCGGCCTCGCCGCGCTGCTGCCGGTCACCCTCGGTCTCGCGACGACGCCGGGCGAGGCCGCGTTCCGCGCCATCCGCGAGGACTTCGCCGCTCGCTGAGCGCCGCCGCCCGCGCCGGTGCCACCGCCCGCGAGGCCCGGGCCTCGCGGCCGGGCCGGCGCTCCAGCGCCAGAAATTCGTTTCCGGAGGGGGTCGTTGCGCCGGGGTCCACGGCAGCCCCCGCGCGCCCGCGTGGGGGCCCGAACCCTGGAGCGAGCCCATGGCAGAGCGCGAACAGGCCCAGCACGGTCCGGTCCTCGAGGAGCACGAACTCCTCCGCGAGGTCATCCAGCGCCTGCGCGCCGCGGGCTCCCGCGAGGACCTGACCGCGTGCCTCGACGAGTTTCGGACCTTTGCCGCGAAGCACTTCGCGCTCGAGGAGGCGCCCGGCGGCTTCTACGAGACGGTCCGCACCCAGGCCCCGCGGCACCAGGCCGTGCTGCTCGACCTCGAGGACGAGCACGTCGAGCTGCTGCGCGACACCGCCGAGCTGCTCGCGAAGCTGCGCTCCTGCACCGATGCGGAGCTCACCACGGTGGTCGGTGGCGTCCGCTCGCTGACCGAGCGCCTGCTGAATCACGAGGGCCGCGAGAACGAGATCCTGCTCGAGTCGATGAACACCGATCTCGGTGCGGGGGACTGAGCCGTGACGCTCGACGGCGGGGCGTCCAGCCGCTATGGCGGTGGGGCGCGACCGGTCGATTGCCGCAGTGCGGGGCCGGTGCAGGCGGAGCAGCGCAGGCTCCGTCCCGAGCGATGCCCGCGACGTACACACGAGAACCCAGAGACGGAACCAGTGACGGGAGCTGAACAGGCATGACCGGAGACACCGGGACTCCCGTGGCCGCGCCGCTCGAGGCGGGGACCGCGGTGCGGCTCGGCGAGCTGATCGTCGAGATCGTCAGTGACTCGGGCGAGGGCGCCCAGAAGGCCGGCCAGGCGCTCGGCGCGATCAGCGCCAAGATGGGCAATGGCGTCTGGACGGTCGAGATCATCCCGGCCGAGATCAAGCCGCCGGCGCGGTCGCGCGCGGGCGCGAGCGGGATCCGCGTGCGGATCGGCTCGGGCCCGATGACCAACATGGGCGATGAGGCGGGACTCGTCGTCGCATTGAACGAGCAGGTGCTCTACGGGCGCATCGAGCAGCGTGCCTACCGCCCCGGCACGGTCGTGCTGCTCGAGAGCAAGTGGAAGGACGACCAGCAGGAGCTGATCCGGCGGCAGTACACGGAGGCGGTCGCCGACTTCCGCGCGCGAGGGCTCGTCGTCCGAGAGCTGCCGCTCGAGGAGGCCTGCCTCGGGGTGACGTCCGATCCGCGCGTCGGCAAGAACATGTTCGTGCTCGGCATGCTGTGCCGCGTGTGCGGCCGCGCGCTCGAGAAGGCCAAGGAGGAGGTGGCGTTCGTGTTCGGTCGCAAGGGCCAGGACGTGATCGAGCGCAACCATCGGCTGCTGGAGGCCGGCTTCCACTTCGCCGAGGAAAACGTGCCCGAGCGCTTCGAGGTGCCGCCGGCACCGCGCACCACCGACCTGATCGTGACCAATGGCAATCAGGCGGTCGGACTCGGCGTGATGGCGGCCGGCATGGAGCTGGTCGCGATGTACCCGATCACGCCGGCGACCTCCGCGTCGCACTACCTGTCCGGCGCCATCCAGAAGGTCGGCGGCGTCGTGCACCAGGCCGAGGACGAGATCGCCGCGATCGGCTTCGCGATCGGCGCGAGCTACGCCGGCAAGACCGCATGCACGATCACGTCCGGGCCGGGTCTCGCCCTGAAGACCGAGTTCGTCGGCCTCGCGGTGATGGCCGAGGTTCCGCTCGTGATCGTCGTCGTGCAGCGCGGCGGGCCGTCGACCGGTCTGCCGACGAAGGTCGAGCAGGGCGATCTGCTGGCGTCGCTGTTCGGCGAGCCGGGCGACACGCCGAAGATCGTGATGGCGGCGTCGACGCTCGAGGAGTGCCTGCTGTTCCCGGTCACCGCGCGGCGGCTCGCGGAGGCGTTCCGCACGCCGGTCATCGTGCTGACCGACGCGAACCTCGCGACCGGCGTCGCGCCGTTCCCGCGGCCGCAGGTCACGCCGGACTGGTTCGCGCCGCCGGTCGACCAGTCGGCGTGGGACCCGGCCGTCGAGCCGTTCGCCTGGGACCCGACGACCGGTATCTCGCCGCGGCCGATCCCCGGCCAGCGTGGCGGTGAATACGTGCTGACGGGCCTCGCGCACACGCGGCGCAGCAAGGTCGCCTACGACCCCGACTCGAACCAGCGCGGCTGCGAGGCGCGCAGCGCGAAGCTGCGGGCGCTGCAGTCGACGCTGCGTCCACCGGAGGTCTACGGCGACGCGTCGGGCGAGCTGCTGATCGTCGGCTGGGGCTCGACCCGCGGCGCGATCGAGGAGGCGGTCGACCGGGCGCGCGCGGAGGGGTTGTCGGTGTCCTCGTTGCACCTGCGCTTCCTGTCGCCGCTCGAGCCCGGCCTCGGCGAGATCTTCGCGCGCTTCGCGAAGGTCATGACCATCGAGATCAACTACAGCGACGAGCCCGACGCACCCGCGGTGACCGACGAGAACCGGCGCCGAGCCCAGCTCGCGACGCTGCTGCGTGCGACGACGCTGGTCGACATCGACTGCTGGTCGAACGTCTACGGGCAGCCACTGCAGCCGCGGCAGATCTACGCGGAGATCGGGCGTCGCCTGGAGCGGGGAGGGAACTGATGTTCGGACTCAAGTCGGACTGGTCGCTCGAGCTGCCCGAGCGCTACTTCACTCTCGAGGACTACGAGGGCGGCGTCGCCCGCTGGTGCCCCGGCTGCGGTGACCTCGCCGTGCTCACCGCCGTGCAGAAGATCCTGCGCGACGAGCAGCAGCCGCCGGAGAAGACCGTGTGTGTGTCGGGTATCGGCTGCTCGAGCCGGTTCCCTCACTACATGCACACGTACGGGTTCCACGGGCTCCACGGCAGGGCGCTGCCGGTCGCCTGTGGAGTCAAGTCGCGCCGCCCCGACCTGGACGTCTGGGTGGCGACGGGTGACGGCGATTGCTGCTCGATCGGCGCCGGCCACTGGATCCATGCGACCCGCTACAACATGGACATGGTGGTCATGCTGTTCGACAACGCCGTCTACGGCCTGACCAAGAAGCAAACCTCGCCGACCAGCCCGCGGGGCCTGAAGACCAATACGCACCCGATGGGATCGTGGCTGCCGCCGCTCGACCCGCTGTGTGCGATGCTCGGCTTCACGAACGTGTCGTTCGTCGCGCAGACGGTCGACTGGAACCCGGTCCATCTGCACGCGACGCTGCGCGAGGCGCACAAGCACCGTGGCATGTCGTTCGTGCGCATCCTGCAGCGCTGCCCGACCTACACGGCCGCGGTGTTCGAGGAGCTGCAGAGGGATCCGTCGCGCCTGCTGCTGCTGAAGGGCGACGACAACGTCGCCGTCGATCCCGCGGTGATGAAGATCTTCCCGAACCAGGCGGAACACGACCCGTCGGACATCGGCGCCGCGCGCGCGCTCGCCGAGACGGGCTCGCAGGGCGAGAAGGTGCCGGTCGGCATCCTGTTCCGCGACGCGTCGCGGCCCTGCTACGAGGACTTCACCATGCAGGGACTCGGGATCTCCGCAGAGGACAAGCTCGCCGGGCTGAAGCGCGAGCTCGACAAGTTCGCCGTATAGCGGGCGCGACCCGCGCCGGTCCGCTGCGCGAGACGGCGACCCCGCGGCGCACCGACGCACATCCCGACGGCACCCATCGAACCGACGGCACCCATCGAACCGACGGCACCCATCGAACCGACCATGCAAGCGATTCCGGTCCTGCCTCAGAGCGGTGCCGCGGACGACGCGGCGCGAAAGCTCGCGCTGCAGGAAGCGCGGCGATTCCACCTCGGCGATCCGAAGCTCCGGAGCGGTGCGGAGCCGGGCAGCCACGGGCTGCAGGCGCTCGGCGAGGACCCGCTCCCGGCGCTCCTGCACCCGTTTCGCGATCCGGAGCTGGTCCGCGGCTGCTTCCCGGCGTTCGTGCCGGCGGTGCCGGCTGGCCCCCAGGCCGGTTGCACGTCGCTGTCGTCGCTGCTCGCGGAGTCGTGTCCGCAGAGCGCGCGCGTGCTGACCGACAACCTGCGCCGCGCCGAGCGCATCGCGCGGCGGCTCTGCGCCGAGCGCGGTGCGGAGTGCGACGCGGCAGAGGTGCTGCGCGACGCCGGCGCCGCATTGCGCGAGGAACTCGGCCTGCGCGCCGAGCAGAGCGAGCAGCTCGCCGCCGACTGGACGGCGATGTGCGCCGTGATCCCCGCGGGCCGCTTCGTCGCGCTCGACGCCGCGACGCCGTTGCGCTTCATGCTGACCGCGGTCCAGGTCGCCACCGACGCCCGCCGCGAGGCGTTCCACGCGCGCATCGTCAAGCTGCGCGACGGGCTGCGTGAGCTGATCGCGGTCGAGCGCGCCAAGGACCCCGCATCCCGCAGCGCGGAGGCGCTGCGCGGCTCGATGGGGACCGCCGGGGCGGCCCTGCTCGACCCGGCCGCGCTCGCCAGCGTCATCGGTGCGCACCGCGGCTCGAAGCTGCTCGACCCGGGGCGCCGCGCGCGTCTCGAGCAGGCCGCGGCCGCACTCGACGGCTACCTCGGCCGCGAGCGCAGCGCGCCGCGGCTGATCGTGCTCAGGGGCTCGGCCGGGCCGAACGCGGTCGCGCTCGCCGCCGAGACGGGCGTGCAGGTCGTCGACGACGCGGCCGGCGTCGCCGCAGCGGCACGGCGCTTCGACCAGGAGGCCGCCAGCTGCGCCGCGCTGTTCCGCGCGGTGCGCCTCGCGGAGCTCGAGATCGCCGGTCGCTACGATCCCGAGCGCCATGACGCCTGGCTCGAGGCGCTCGACTGGGAGGGCTTCGAGAAGGACGAGCTGCACCTCGTGCCGCGCATCGCGGTCGTCGAGCGGGCGGACGAGCTGGTCGGCGCGCGCCTCGCCGAGTTGATCCGCGTGCTGACCTCCGGGCGGCCCGTGCAGGTCATCGCGGTGGTCGAGCCCGGCACCAATCCGCTCGGCGCGACCGAAGGCGCGCTGTCGGCGTTCCGCTTCGAGCTCGGCTCGCTGGGCGTCGGGCTGCGCGAGGTGTTCGTGCAGCAATCGACCCCGGCGCGTATGCAGCACCTGCTGCGCGGCTTCGTGCAGGCGCTCGAGGGCACCCGCGCCGCATTGCACGTCGTCGCGACCGGCACGACGGAGGCGCGGGCGACCTCCGGTGGTCCGTGGCTGCGCGCTGGTGCCGCGATCGAGTCACGCGCGCACCCGCTGTTCCGCTACGACCCCGAGGCGGGCGACACGTGGGCGCGCCGCATCTCGTTCGACGGCAATCCGGCCGCGATCGAGGACTGGCCCGCCGAGGAGCTCGCGTGCCGCGACGCCGAGGGCCTCGAGCGTGCGCTCGCATTGCGCTTCACGTTCGCTGACTACGCGCTGCTGGAGCCTTCGCTGCGCGGCGAGTTCCGCGCGGTGCCGCCGCACCTCGATGGCTTCGACGGCGCGCTGCTGCCGGTCGACGAGTATCTGGCGCTGGCGCCCGCCGACGCCGCTGGCCGGGTCCCGTACGTCTGGGTCGCGACGCGCGACGGGCAGCTCCACCGCGTCGCGGTGTCGCGCCGTCTGATCTCGGCGTGCCGCGACCGGCTCGCGTGGTGGCACACGTTGCAGGAGCTCGCCGGCCTGCGCAGCGACTACGTGCGTGAGGCGGTCGACCGCGTGCGGCAGGAGGCCGACACCGCGCTGCGCGCGCAGCGCGACGAGCTGCAGCGCGAGCACGAGCAGGAACTCGCCCGCGCTCGCGAGGAGGCGGTGGCCGCGGCGCTCGACGGCCTGGCCCGCTCGCTGCTCGAGCTCGGGCCGGGACTGTCGATCGGCGCGGTCGCGGCACCGGTGCGCACACCGGCTGCAGCGCGTCCTACCGAGTCCGCCGCCAAGGTGGCGCCGGCCGCCGAGGTCGCCGCGGCGCCCGCGCCGGCGGGCGAAGCGGTCGCCGAGTCCGATGCCTTCGAGGAGGCGTGGATCGACACGCCGCTCTGCACGAGCTGCAACGACTGCCGCAACATCAATCCGACGCTGTTCGTCTACGACGAGAACAAGCAGGCGCGGATCGCCGACCCGCGTGCCGGCACCTATCTCCAGCTCGTGCAGGCGGCCGAGAAGTGCCCTGCGCGATGCATCCACCCCGGCCTGCCATTGAATCGTGGCGAGCCGAACCTCGACGAGCTGATGGCGCGCGCTGCGCCGTTCAACCAGTGAGGTCGCGCAAGCGGATCCTCGAGACCGGGGCCAGCCGATGAACGACCTCGCGATCGCAGCCGGGATCATGGGCGGCCTCGGGCTGTTCTTCGGCGTGCTGCTAGCGGTCGCGTCGCGGCTGCTCAAGGTGCCCGAGGACCCGCGGCTCGACGTGCTGGAGGGCATGCTGCCGGGCACCAATTGCGGTGCCTGCGGTCAGCCGGGCTGCCGCGGCTTCGCGGAGGCGCTGCTCGAGGGTCGCTCTGCACCGAGCGGCTGCACGGTATCCAGCCCGACCGGCGTCGAGAAGATCGCGGGCTTCCTCGGCGTGGCCGCTGGCGAGCGCGTCGTGCGGGTCGCGCGGCTGCACTGTGCGGGCGGTCGCGCACAGGCCGAGCAGATCGCGGCCTACGAGGGCTTCGCGAACTGTCGAGCTGCGTCCGTCGTCGCCGGTGGCGGCAAGGGCTGTGCGTGGGGCTGCCTGGGGCTCGGCGACTGCGAGGTCGCTTGCACGTTCGACGCGATCGCGATGAACGACAACGGCCTGCCGGTCGTCGACGTCGCGAAGTGCACGGCCTGCGGCGACTGCGTGGATGCTTGTCCGCGCGACCTGTTCGAGATCCTGCCGCTGTCGCAGCCGCTGCTCGTGCAATGCAAGGCGCCACTCGCAGGCGATGCCGCCCGCGAGCTCTGCCGCGTCGCGTGCGATGCCTGCGGCCGCTGTGCGCAGGACGCGCCGGAGGGCGTGATCCGCATGGTCGACAACCTGCCGGTGTTCGATCCGTTCACGCCGGCCGAGCTCGGCCCCGAGGTCACGTTCCGCTGTCCGACCGGTGCGATCCAATGGGTGCCGCGCGGGCAATTCACCGCAGTGCGCGCGGACCGCGGATTCGAAGAGGAGCTGACATGAGCGACACGCTCGATCTGGCCCAGGCGCTCGCGAGCATCGACGAGAGCACCGCGCTCCGCATCGACGGCAGCGGCGGAGTCGCTCGCACGGCGCTCGCGCAGGGCATCGGGTCGGCCGCCGCCGGCCGCCGCACGCTCGTGACGCTCGACGATCGCGGGCTCCTCGCCGTGCTCGACCTGCTCCGTGACGCCGTGGAGCGCCGTATCGCGTTGGTCGCGCGCATCGCGTGTCGCGACGGATTCGACGCGCTGCAGCCGGCGCTCGACCTCGGCTGCCCGGTGCTGTGCGCGCGTCACGCCGATGAGCTGATCGCGCTCGGTATCGTCGCGCGCGCACTGGCCGAGCAGGCGCTCGTGCCCGTCCTGGTGGCCCACGACCTCGACGAGACGGCGCCCTGCACGGTGGCGCCACCGAGCGCGGAGGCGCTCCGGCGCGCGATCGGTCGACCCGACGACGAGCGGCCCTGCCCGACCGCCGAGCAGCGCGCGCTGTTCGGTGCCGACGCGCGGCGGCGCCTGCCGCGCTGGTTCGACCTCGAGCGACCCGTGATGCTCGGCGCGGGGGCGGACGGCCGGCTGCGCGAGCTGGCGCGCGCCGCACGGCAGGCGTTCGCGCTCGAGCCGCTCGCGGCCCTCGCCGATGCGGCGTTCCAGTCGATCGCCGATGCTCTCGGCGCGGCGGTCGAGGCGCTGCACACCCACCGCCTCGAGAACGCGAAGCTGGTGCTCGTCGGCGCCGGCTGCGCGGCCGACGTCGTGTGCGAGGCGGCCGACCGCTTGCGCTCGGAGCACCGCGTCCCGGCGGGAGCGATCGGCATCGCGGCGCTGTCCCCGTTGCCGGTCGACCAATTGCTGGCCGGGCTGCGGGGCCGTCGCCAGGTGCTGGTCGTCGACGCGAGCGGCGCACCGTGGACCGTCGAGCCCATGCTCGCGCGGCTGCTCGGCGCCGCCATGCGGCGCGCGCTCGAGAACACGCACTACGGCACGCCGGAGGCGGGGCCCCACCTGTGTGCCGGGGTGCCCCAGGTCGCGTGGCGTGACCGCGACGCGCCGGAGCTGTTCGTCGGCACGACTGCCGCGGCGGGCAGCGCGTTGCGCGTCGACGACGTCGTCGCGTGGTGTCGCGCCGTGGTGGCCGAACGCGCGCCGCGCCGCGTCGTGCTCGGCGTCGATCTCGCGCCGGAGCGGAGCCCGTTGCCGAAGCGCCAGGCGGTGCTCGACGGACTCCGCCGCGACCGTCCCGACCTGGTCGGTCGCGGGGTCCGCGCGACCGGCGAGGGTGCGTCCGGGACCGTGCCGGCGCCCGGTCGCCGGCCACCGAAGCTCGTGCTGCCGCTCGCGCGACCGCTGTCCGGCTACGACAGCCTGACGCGCTTCTGGGATCAGACCGGTGCGCTGCTCGCCGCCGGTCGCGCCGTTGCCCTGAGCCCCGACCCGTGGCTCGCGCAGGGTGCCATGCCGCCGGCCGCCGCCGCGCTGTTGCCGGCCACCCGCGCCGCCGATCGTCTGCCGGCGCTCGACCCGCGCACCTGCACTGGCTGTGGCGCGTGCTGGACCGCCTGCCCCGAGGGTGCCGTCGGACCGCTGTGGACCTCGCTGCGCGAGCTGATCGACGCGGGTATCGACACCGCGAAGCGCGCCGGCCGCTCGGCCGATGCGCTGCGGATGCTGACCGGCAAGCTCGCCGCGAAGCTCGCGGACGCGCTGCGCGGCGACGACCCGCCGGCGACCTTCGCGGCCGCGGCGGCACCGGCGTTCGCGGCCGTGCTCGACAAGCAGGCGCCGGCACCCGACCGCCGCGCCGCGCTCGAGGAGGCATTCGCCGCGGTGGTCGACACGATCGGCGCGCTGCCGTTGGTGCGCGCCCGCGACATCCCGCGTGCGAGCGGCGCCGGGGGCGGCGACGTGTTGACGCTCGCGATCGACGCCGACTCCTGCACCGCGTGCGGGCTGTGCGCCGCGGTGTGCGAGCCCGCCGCGATGACGCTGGTCGACGCGACGCCCGCGGCGTCGACCGCTTCTCGCGCGGTCTGGCGCGTGTTCGAGGAGCTGCCCGACACCGCCGGCGCCGAGGTCGCGCGACTCTGCGACGCACCGTTCCCCGGACCGGCCGCCGCGCTCTCGCTGTCGAGGCACGCGCTGCTGCCGCTCGCCGCCGGTGGCCCCGCGACCGAGCCCGGCTCGGGTGCGCGGCTCGCTGTGCGACTCGCCCTCGGCGTGCTCGAGGCCCACGCGCAGCCGCAGCTGCAGGCCCGCATCAACGAGCTCGACGCGCTGCAGGACGAGCTCGGTGCGCGGATCCGCGACACGCTCGCGGGTGCGCTGCCGACCGGCGACCTCGATGCGCTCGCCGCCGGATTGCGCGCACTCGGCAGCTCCGACGTCGAGCTCGGTGCGCTCGCCGAGCGCGTCGCCGCGGCCGCGGAGGGCGGGCGCGTCGACGGCCGGGCGCTCGATCGTCTCGTCGCGACGGCTCGCGAGGTCGCCGACCACCGCTTCGCTCTCGCCCAGGGCGCGCAGGGCCTCGGCCGCGCGCGTGTCGGCATCGCGATCCAGCGCGGTGCGGCGACCGCCTGGGCGACGGCGTTCGGGCAGAACCCGTTCGTCCAGCCGGCCGCGGTGGTCGACGCGGACGCCGCGGCGACCGCGCGCGGCCTGTGCGAGGGCCAGCTCGACGCGTGGCTCGACGATCTGCGGCTCGCGCGGCGCGCCCGCCTCGAGCTCGACCGGCCGAAGGAGGCGCGGCACGCGGCCGCGCGCCTGCGCAAGCTCGCGTTCGCCGACCTGACCGACGACGAGCGCCGTGCGGCGCCGCGGTTCCTGCTGATCGTCGACGCCGGCCAGCTCGCGCCGGTGTGGGGCGATCTCGCCGCGCTGCTGCACGCTGGACTGCCGGTGGTCGTGCTGGCGCTCGGCGACGCCGACCCCCGCCACGGTGAGCCGGCGCTGCGCGCGCTGATCGAGCGCGACGTGTTCGTCGTGCAGTCGTCGGTCGCGATGCCCGATCACCTGATCGCCGCCCTCCGGTCGGCGCTGCGCGCCGACCGGCCGGTGTTCGTGCACGTGCACGCACCGCGCCCGGCCGCCGACGCACTCGCGCCCGACGCGACGTTCGCGGCCGCGCACCGCGCGCTCGCCGCCGGCGCCGTCGTGCCGTTCGTATTCGACCCGGGCGCCGCGGGCGCCTTCGGGACCAGGATCGCGCTCGCCGCCCATGCCCCCAGTGGCGACGTCGCGCCGTCCGCGAAGGCGCTCGCCGCCTGGGTCATTTCCGAGCCGCGCTACGCCGGTGAGCTGCGCGCTCCGCAGGGGTCGGTGCCGGGCGCGACGCCGCTCGCCGACTGGCTCGAGCTGCCGGTCGCGGCGCGGCGTGGCCGCACGCCGACGGTCACCGGCGACGGCGGCGAGCGCGTCGTCGCCCGACCGCTCGCCGTCGGGCTGGCGGGGCGCCTCGACGCGGCGCGCGTGCTGCGCGAGCTCGCCGGTGTCGAGTCGCCGTTCGTCGACCGCGTGCGTGCCGAGCTGGAGTCGCAGGTCGCGGCCGAGCGCGACGCGCGCATCGATGCGGCGCAGCGCGAGGCGGAGACCAAGGTCGGAGCGGCGCAGGCCGACGTCGCCGAGGAGCTCGCGGTCCGGTTGCGGACCCGACTCGTGGAGCTCGCGCTCAGGGGGATGTCATGAGCCTGCTCGGTCTTGCGACGTTCCGCCACGGCGTCCATCCGGACGAGCACAAGGAGGCGACCGAGGACCTGCGCATCGAGCGCATGCCGTTCGTGCGCAGCTACGTGCTGCCGCTCGGCCAGCACGGCGGCAAGCCGGCCAAGCCGGTCGTGCGCGTCGGGCAGTCGGTGCTGCGCGGCGAGCTGATCGCCGCGGCCGACGGCTTCGTGTCGACCTGTCTGCACGCGCCCGTCGACGGCCGCGTGACCGCGATCGATCGCCGCCGGCATCCGAACGGCGCCCTCGTCGAGGCGATCGAGATCGAAGCCGACGCGTTCTCGCCGCAGACCGTGCGCGAGGGCGAGCCGCTCGACGTCGACGTGATGCCGCGCGAGCAGTTCGTCGCCGAGGTGCAGCGCGCCGGGCTCGTCGGGCTCGGGGGCGCGGCGTTCCCCGCGCACGTCAAGTACGCGCTGCCCGAGGGGCGCAAGGTCCGCGAGCTGGTCATCAATGGCTGCGAGTGCGAGCCGTACCTGACCTGTGACCACCGCACCATGGTCGAGCGCCCGGCCGCCGTGGTGCGCGGCGTCCGCATCCTCGCGCGGCAGCTCGGTGTCGAGCGGTCGACGATCGGCGTCGAGGCGAACAAGCCCGACGCGGTCGAGGTGTTGCGCGCCGCGATCGGTGACGACCCGCAGGTGCGCGTCGTGCCGCTCGAGGTCAAGTACCCGCAGGGCGCCGAGAAGATGCTGATCAAGGCGATCTTCGGCGTCGAGGTACCGGCCGGGAAGCTGCCGCTCGACATCGAGATGGTCGTCAACAACGTCGGCACGATGGCGTCGCTCGCCGACTGGTTCGACCGGCGCGTTCCGCTGATCGAGCGCGTCGTGACGGTCGCCGGCCCCGGCATCGAGCGGCCCGCGAACCTGCTGGTGCCGGTCGGGACGCCGGTCGGCGAGGTGCTGCGGCAGGCCGGTGGGCTGAGCCAGGACACCCGCGAGGTCGTGATGGGCGGCCCGATGATGGGGCAGTCGCTGGCGAGCCTCGACGTCCCGGTGCTCAAGGGCACGTCGGGGCTGTTGGCATTCACCGCGCAGGAGACCGCGCACCCGAACGAGTACGCCTGCCTGAAGTGCGGCCGCTGTCTCGACGCCTGTGCGAACTTCCTCAATCCGTCGCGGCTCGCGAGGCTGTCGAAGGCCGGGCGCCACGCGGAGCTCGAGCAGGCGTTCGTCATGGACTGCATGGAATGTGGCGCGTGCTCCTTCGCGTGCCCGTCGAACATCCCGATCGTCCAGCTGATCCGCGCCTCGAAGAGCGCGATCCGCTCGCGGAGGGCGCGCTCATGATCGGAGGCGTGCGTTGAGTGCCCGCCATCCGCTGGTCGTGCAGACCGCGCCATTCCTGCACGCGGCGCTGTCGACCCCGCGTCTGATGCGCGAGGTCGCGCTCGCGGCCGTGCCCGTGCTCGCCGCGGCGACCTGGTTCTTCGGAATCACCGCTCTGCTGGTGGTCGGCGCCGCGACGCTCGGCGCGGTCGGCGCGGAGCGCACGTTCGGGCCGCGCAGCGCGACCCTGCCGCGCGGCCGCTCGTTGCGCGACTTCAGCGCCGTGCTGACCGGCATCCTGCTCGGCCTGACGCTGCCGCCCGGCATCCCGCTGTGGATGGCGTTCGTCGGCGGGGCCGTCAGCATCTGTCTCGGCAAGCTCGTGTGGGGCGGTCTCGGCCACAACCTGTTCAATCCGGCACTGGTCGGTCGGGCGTTCCTGCAAGCCGCGTTTCCCACGACGCTGACCGCGTGGGTGCCGCATACCAACGGCGACGAGCTGCTCGTGCTGCGCTCGAGCACCTTCGCGTGGCCGTTGATGCAGGCGCACATCGACGGGCTGACCGCCGCGACACCGCTCGCACGCCTGAAGTTCGAGGGCCACACCGAGGCCTGGGATGCATTGCTGCTCGGCAACATCTCCGGCTCGCTCGGCGAGACCAGCGCGATCGTGCTGATCGTCTGCGGGCTCGTGCTGGTGTGGCGGCGCGCCTTCGACTGGCGGATCCCGGCGGCGATCCTGCTGACGGTCGCGGTCGTGTCCGGCGTGCTGTGGGGGATCGACTCCACGCGCTACGGCTCACCGTTGTTCATGCTGCTGTCGGGCGGCCTGCTGTTCGGCACGGTGTTCATGGCGACCGACCCGGTCAGCTCGCCGGCGACGCCGCGCGGCGCGTGGATCTTCGGCATCGGCGTCGGTGTGCTGGTCGTGTTGATCCGGGTGTGGGGCGGGCTGCCGGAGGGCGTGATGTACGCGATCCTGCTGATGAACGCGGCCACGCCGCTGATCGAACGGATCGCCCAGCCGCGACCGTTCGGGCGCGGGAGGACCACATGAGCGACGCCCTGCTGCCGGTCGTCCCCGAGCCGAACCCCGTGCGGCTCGCCGGCACGCTCGCGCTCGCCGGGCTCCTGTCCGGGCTCGCGCTGGCGTTCGCCTACGACACGACCCTGCCGCGCATCGAGCAGAACCGTCGCGAGGCGCTGCGGCGCGCGGTGTTCGAGGTGGTCCCGGGCGCGACCGCGATGCAGAAGCTGGCGTGGCGCGGTGGGGCGCTGGTGGTCGTCGCGGAGGACGAGCGCGTCGACTCGGCGATCTACGCGGCATACGGCCCGGACGGCGCGTTCCTCGGCTACGCGATCCCGGCGAAGGGTGCCGGCTTCCAGGACACGATCGACCTGATCTTCGGGTTCGATCCCCGCGCGCGGCGGATCGTCGGCATGCGCGTGCTCGAGAGCCGCGAGACGCCGGGGCTCGGCGACAAGATCTTCAAGGACCCGAAGTTCATCGAGAACTTCGACGCCCTGGCGGTCGAGCCGGAGGTCAAGGTCGTCAAGCACGGCACGAAGCACGCCGCCAACGAGGTCGACGGCATCACCGGTGCGACGATCTCGTCGAAGTCGGTCGTGCGGATCATCTCGGACGCCAACGCGATCTGGCTCGGCAGGCTGTTCGAGCCGGGCAGCGAGCCACCGCTACCGGAGGGGCAGCGATGACCGACCAGGATCCCGGGCGCGCCTACGCGGAGTTCGTCAAGGGCATCTGGAAGGAGAACCCGGTGTTCGTCCAGGTGCTCGGCATGTGTCCGACGCTGGCGGTCACGAACAGCGCGATCAACGCGATCGCGATGGGCGCGGCGACGGCTTTCGTGCTGGTCGGGTCGAGCTTCCTGATCTCGATGCTGCGGACGCTCATCCCGAAGCAGGTGCGCATCTCGACCTACATCATCGTCATCGCGACGTTCGTCACGGTGGCCGACTTCGTACTGCAGGCGCTGTCGCCCGCCGTGCACAAGGAGCTGGGTGCGTTCATCTCGCTGATCGTCGTGAACTGCATCATCCTCGGCCGGCAGGAGGCATTCGCCGCGAAGAACCCGGTGCGCCTCGCGGTCCTGGATGCGCTCGGGATGGCCGCGGGCTTCGCGATCGCGCTACTGTGCCTGGGCGCCACGCGCGAGATCCTCGGCAGCGGCGCGCTGTTCGGCATGTCGCTGTTCGGCCCGCACTTCGAGCCGTGGGTGATCATGATCCTGCCGCCGGGCGGGTTCCTGATGCTCGGCCTGATCCTGCTGGTGTTCGCGAACGTCCGCGCCGCGCGCGCGCGCCGCGCCCAGGCAATGAGCGCCGAGGAGGTGGCGTGATGGAGAACCTGATGTGGATCTTCATCAGCGCGATGGTCGTGAACAACTTCACGCTGTCGTACTTCCTCGGCCTGTGCCCGTTCTTCGGCGTCTCGAGTCGCATTGGTACAGCATTCCGGCTCGGTGTCGCGAGCATCTTCGTGATGGTGATCACGTCGGTGTGCGCGTGGGCGCTCGAGCGGTGGGTGCTGCCGTACGCGCCCTACCTGAAGCTGATCAGCTTCATCGTCGTGATCGCGAGCACCGTGCAGTTCGTCGAGATGGTGATCAAGAAGCTGAACCCGACGCTGTTCCGCGCGCTCGGCATCTTCCTGCCACTGATCACGACCAACTGTGCCATCCTCGGCCTCGCGCTGTTCCAGACCAGTCGTGGCTACGGCCTGTTCGAGGGCATCGTGTTCGCGCTCGGCGGTGGTGCGGGGTTCACGCTCGCGCTGGTGCTGATGGCCGGCATCCGCGAGGAAGCGGAGTTGTCGGACATCCCGTCGCTCATCAAGGGCACCGCCATGAACCTGCTGATCGCCGGGACGCTGTCGCTGGCGTTCATGGGGTTCGCGGGGCTGTTCAGCGCCAGCGCCTGAGCGGCTCGGAGACGCCGGGCACGCGCGCGGTCGTTCCTCCCGGTGGTCGGCTTGAACGGCCCTGCACGGGGGCTACGCTCCGGGTTTCACTTCGTCGCCACAAGCTCTGCACACCGCAGCGCCGGGCGCGCTTCCGTCACAGCGAACGATGCACGACATCCTCAAGGCACTGGACCTCGCCGACGTCAACCCGGGCGGATTCTGCGGCGAGTGGCTCGGCTCCGGTGAGGCGCTCGAGTCCGTATCACCGATCGATGGCGAACGGATCGCGACCGTCACGCAGGTGACGACCGACGAGTACCGGCAGATCGCCGGCCGCGCGCACGCGGCGTTCCTCGAGTGGCGCATGCTGCCGGCGCCGCGGCGCGGCGAGATCGTCCGCCAGCTCGGCAATGCGTTGCGCGAGCACAAGGAGGCGCTCGGCGCGCTGGTCACGCTCGAGATGGGCAAGATCCGCGCGGAGGGCCAGGGCGAGGTCCAGGAGATGATCGACATCTGCGACTTCGCCACCGGCCTGTCGCGGCAGCTCTACGGGCTGACGATGCACTCCGAGCGGCCGGGCCACCGGATGTACGAGCAGTGGCATCCGCTCGGCGTGGTGGGGGTCATCAGCGCGTTCAACTTCCCGGTCGCCGTGTGGGCGTGGAACAGCGCGATCGCGGCGGTGTGTGGCGACGCGACGCTGTGGAAGCCGTCCAGCAAGACGCCGCTGACCGCCGTCGCCTGCACCAGGATCGCCGAGCGGGTGTGCCGCGCGAACGGCGTCGACCCGGCGATCTTCGCGCTGGTGATCGGCAAGGGCTCGTCGGTCGGCGAGGAGCTGCTGCACGACCGGCGGATCCCGCTGGTCAGCGCGACGGGCTCGTGCCGCATGGGCTATCACGTCGGTGAGGTCGTCCACAAGCGACTCGGCCGCACCATCCTGGAGCTCGGCGGCAACAATGCGATCATCGTGTCGCAGCACGCCGATCTCGCGATGGCGACGCGCGCGATCCTGTTCGGCGCGGTCGGCACGGCCGGTCAGCGCTGCACGAGCACGCGGCGCATCATCGCCCACGAGTCGATCCGGGATGCGTTGACCGATCGGCTGGTGCGCGCCTATGCGCAGATCAGAATCGGTGACCCGCTGGACCCGCACACGGTGATGGGCCCGCTGGTCGACACCGGCGCGGTGCGCGACATGATGAGCGCGATCCACGAGGTGAAGAAGGCCGGCGGCGAGCTGCTGTGCGGCGGCGACAAGCTCGACGGGCCGAAGTACCGCGGCGGCTGCTACGTGACGCCGGCCATCGCGGCCGTGAAGAACGAGTGGCAGATCGTGCAGGACGAGACCTTCGCGCCGCTGCTCTACATGATGGGCTACGACACGCTCGACGAAGCGATCGCCATGCACAATGGTGTGCCGCAGGGCCTGTCGAGCTCGATCTTCACGACCAACCTGCTGGAGGCCGAGCGCTTCCTGTCGGTCGCCGGCAGCGACTGCGGCATCGCCAACGTCAACATCGGCACCAGCGGCGCCGAGATCGGTGGTGCGTTCGGCGGCGAGAAGGAGACCGGCGGTGGTCGCGAGTCCGGCAGCGACGCCTGGAAGGTCTACATGCGCCGCCAGACCAACACGATCAACTACAGCACCGACCTCCCCCTCGCCCAGGGCATCAAGTTCGGCGACTGACTTCCGATCGGTACCGCGTACGGTTTTTACATCTCGCGCGGAGCGCGAGATGTAAAAACCGTACGCGGTACCGATCGGAAGTCTCCCGCGCGGTCGCCGCTTGACAGCTTGGTCGCGCCGATCGACGGTATCGGCGCCGTGACCTCCCGCGCCACCGTGACCGAGCGACGAACCTGGAGCGCCATCCTCGCGCTGGTCGCCGTGCTCGTCGCCAGCGGGCTGCAGAACACGCGCTGGACGGTGTGCCGCGGTGATTGCTGTCTGCCCCCGGCGGTGGTGGACGCCTGCTGCGCGGCTGCGGACCCGGCGATCACGGCACACGCGTGTGCGTGCTGCACGCCGACCGGCGTCGTCGAGGCGCTGTCCGGCGATGTCGAGCAGAAGCCGGTCGGCTTCCACCGCCCCGCGCGGTCCGGGTGCTGCTCGGTCCTGGAGATCGGCCTCGAGCCCGGCTTGCCGGATGTCCATGGACCCGGTGACGACCCGGGTGGTCTCGCGGCGTTCGGCAGCACGCCGCTGCCGAACGTGTCGCCCCCGCCGGCTCGCCCCTGCCTGCGGCGTTTCGGCCGCGCACCGCCCAGACCCGATCGCATCACCGCGCTGCGCGCCTGCACCGTGCTCCTGATCTGAGCCACGGTCGCTCCGACGTCGAGGTCTCGGCTGCGGGCCCGCGTTGCGTCCCTGGCCGTGGCTTCGGTCCGCAGTGATCGTTCCCGCCGGATCCCGACCGCCATGTCGGCACGCGTAGCGCTTCCCGTCGTCCTGCTCCTGACCCTGCCCGCCTGCGTCGGCTACGAGGCCGACGCGGCCGATGCCGCGCTCGTCGCCGCCGAGGTCGCGGCGCGGCCCGGTGGCTCGCTCGACGTCGATGCCGCCTTCGAGCTCGCGCTCCGAGCCAATCCCGAGGTCCGCGCGCGGGAAGCGGAGGCGCGCGCCGCGGGCGCGGAGACCACGGTGCCGCAGACGCTCAACGTCGAGTATCGGGGTCGCGAGCAGACGCTGGCGCCGACGCTCGATCCGATCGCGCTGCTCGGCCTCGGCCCGCGCGGCGCGGCGATCGACGCCGCCGACGCACGGCTTGCGGAAGCGCTCGCCGACCTCGCGACCGCGCGGTGGCGAACGCTCGTCGCGGTGGCGGAGTGCTTCCTGGTCGACGCGGCACTCGCGGCGCTCGATGTTCCCGACCTTGCGCTCGACGTGCGCGCCTTCGAGCAGGCGGGGCTCGCTGCGCCGGTCGCCGTCGCCGAGCTGACCGCCGCGCAGGCCCGCGCTCGCAGCGAGGCCGTCGCGCTCGAGCGCGCGCGCACCGACAACCGCGCAGACCTGCGCCGCCTGCTCGGCCTCGACCGGAGCGCAGCCCTCGAACTCCTCCCGGTCGACCCCGACTGGCCGCGGCAGCCGCACGGCTCACCGGGAGAGCTCCTGGCTCGACCCGATCTCCGCCTCGCGACCGCGCGCTTCGAGGTCGCCGACGCCCGCTTCCGCGAGGCCGTCGCGGCGCAGTTCCCGAGCCTGCGGATCGGTCCGGACGTGTCACTGCGCGGCGACCCGCTGAACGCGATGGGGATGCTACAGATCCCGTTCGGCATGGACGGGCTCGCGGCAGCCGCCCGGGAGCGTCGCAGCGCGGCGCGCGAGGCGCTGGCCGGTGCGTTCCTCACGGCGCAGCAGGAGGTGGCGCGCGCGGACGCCCGGCTCGCCACGGCCGAGGCGGACACTGCGGCGACCGCGACCGCGCTGCGCGCCAGCGCGACCTCGCTCGCGGCTTCCCGGGTCGCACTGGAGGTCGAACCGGATGCGTTCGAGCCCTTCGTCCGCGCAGCGCAGCGCGCGCTGGGCGACTTCCGCGAGCACCGGCAGGCGGTGGTGGAAGTCGCGCGCGCGCGGGCCCGGCGCGCCGAAGCGTGGGGCTGGCCGGCCAGCTCCGACCGCGCCGATCCCGCGGGCGAGGCGGCGAGCGTCGCGGGAGGCGGACGATGACCGGGGTCGACCTGTCGCGGCTGCGCATCGACGACCGCCCGCCGGCCGGCGGACTGCGCCGCCCGCGCGGCCCGCGCCTCGCGGTGGGGTCGATCGCGGTGCTCGCGCTCGCCGTGGTCGCCAGCTTCCTGTGGCCACTGCTGCGCCCGGTGCACGCGGTCCGGATGGCGCGCGTGCAGGCCTGGAACGGCCGCGCCGACGGCGTGACCGGAGCGGCCGGCGCGCGGGCCGGCACCGTCGTCGAGGCGGTCGGCTGGGTCGAGCCCGACCCGTTTCCGATCGTCGTCAGACCCCTGGTGAAGGGCCGCCTGGCGCAGCTCCTGGTGCTCGAGGGAGCCGAGGTCCACGCCGGCGAGACGGTCCTCGCGACGCTCGAGAGCGCGGAGCTCCTCGCCGCGCGCGACCGCGCCCGCGCAGCAGCGGCCGAGCGCGAGGCGGACCTCGCGATGGCGCGCGCCGACCGGGAGCTCGCCACCGAGCGGCTCCGCCAGAACGCCGAAGCACGCTCGCGGCTGCGCGAGGCGGCCGCCGGGTCGGCGGCGGTCGAGACCCGGCTCGCCACCGCACGCGAGCGCGCGCGCGTCGCCAGCGCCGACGCGGCGAGCGCGCAGGCGCTCGCCACGGCGCAGGAGCGTCTCGAGACGGCCGGCAGCAGCCATCCGGTGGCGCTGGAGCGCGCCCGCGCCTCGGCCGACGCCGCGCACGCCGCCGCGGCAGCTGCGGAGCGCGAGGTGCTCGGTCTCGAGGCCGAGGCCGCCGCATGGCGGGCGACGGTCGCGCTCCAGGAGGAGCTCGCGAGAGATCCGGTCGACCTGCGCGGTGCCCTCGCCGTCGCGACGGCGCGGTCCCAGCTGGCGGAGGCCGCGCTCGACGCGGCGCGCATCGGGCTCGCCATCGCCGAGCGGGAGCTCGCCTGGGCGACGGTGACGGCGCCGGTCGACGGCGTCGTGTTGCGCCTCGCGGCGATGCCCGGCGACACGGTCGGCGAGGGTGCCCAGGCGATCGTCGCGCTCTACGACCCGCAGCGGCTGCGGGCTCGGATCGACGTGCCCTTCGATTCGCTCGCCGGGATCGGCGCCGGTCAGTCGGTCGAGATCCGTAGCGACGCGATCGGCGAGCAGGTGGTCCACGGTGTGGTGCAGCGGCTCGTGCACGAGGCGGATCTGCTGAAGAACACGCTGCGGGTCCAGATCGGGCTGCTCGATCCGCCGCGGCTGCTGCGTCCCGAGACCCTCTGCCGCGCGCGTTTCGTCGGGGTGCAGCCGGCCGACCCGACGTCGGCGGAGACCGCGTCGGACGCCGTTGCCGGCGCCGACGTCTTCGTTGTGCCCGACGCCGCCGTGCGGGACGGCGCCGTATACGTCTTCGACCCGCGCTCCGGAACCGTGCGGCGCGTCGCCGTCGAGCGGGTCGGGCAGGACGGAGCGCTCGTGCTGGTGCGCGGACCGCTCTCGCCGACCCATCGTATCGCACTCGATCCGGTCGCCGACGGAGAGCGCGTGCAGGAGATTGCGCAATGACCCTGATCGAGCTTCGTGGGGTGACCAAGACCTTCGCAGGACGCGTGGAGACCGTCACGCCGATCGAGGACCTCGACTTCACGGTCGGGGCCGGGGAGTTCGTCTCGCTGATGGGGCCGTCCGGCAGCGGCAAGACGACGTTGCTGCATCTGCTGGCTGGCATCGACCGGCCGACCAAGGGCAGCGTTCGCGTCGGCGACGCCGAGATCACCGGTCTGTCCGCGAGCGCCCTCGCGAGCTGGCGGGCCCGCGCGGTCGGCTACGTATTCCAGCAATACAACCTGATCCCCGTGCTGACGGCGTTCGAGAACGTCGAGGTGCCGTTGCTCCTGCTGCGTATGAGCCGCAGCGAGCGCGAGCAGCGCATCGGTACGGCGCTGGCGGCGGTCGGGCTCACCGACCGTGCTCACCACCTGCCCCGGCAGCTGTCCGGCGGCCAGCAGCAACGCGTCGCGATCGCACGTGCGATCGTCGCCGACCCGGTGGTGGTGCTGGCCGACGAGCCGACCGGCAATCTCGATCGAACGGCGGCGCGCGCGACCCTGGAGCTGTTGCGACGCCTGGTGGACGAGTTCGGCAAGACGCTCGTGATGGTCACGCACGATCATGAGGCCGCCGCGCGCGCGGACCGGGTCGTGGAGCTCGACAAGGGGCGGATCGTCGGAGCGAACGCCGCCACCACATCGGAGGTCGACGAACATGCGTAGCACGCTCGCGTTCCTGCCCTACGTGTTGCGGACTGCGTTGCGGGCGCGCAGCCGCTCGCTGCTCACGCTGACGAGCGCGGTCCTCGGCATGATGCTGTTCACCTTCGTCCAGAGTGTCGACGGTGGTGTCCGCAGACTCGTCGAGCGGTCCACGCGGCCCGTGCTGGTGGTGTTCCAGGACAGCCGCTTCTGCCCGCTGACCAGCGAGCTGCCGGTGCGCTACGCGCGCGAGATCGGACAGATGGAGGGCGTGCAGAAGGTCCTGCCGGTCCTCGTCTACATCAACTCCTGTCGATCGAACCTCGACCTCGTGACGGTGCACGGCGTGCCGGTCGACGAGCTCGAGTCGCTCTACGATCTCGACGTGCTGAGCGGCTCGCTCGCCGACTGGCGCGACCGTAGCGACGGAGCGCTCGTCGGTGCGCGTCTCGCCGAGCGCCGGCGACTGGTCGTCGGCGATCGCGTGAGGCTCGGCGATGTCGACGTCCACGTGGCGGGCATCGTGCGCAGCGACACCGCGGCGGTCGACAACCTCGCGTTCGTCCCGATCGATCTCCTCAGCCTCGCACGCGAGCGGCAGGGCGCCGCCACGGAGTTCCTCGTGAAGGTCGACCCGTCCCTCGATCCGGAGCTGCTCGCGGCGCAGATCGACGACCGGTTCCGCAGCGACCAGGCCCGGACCGACACGAAGGGCATGCAGGCCTTCGTCGCTGCGGCGATCGGCGAGATCGCCCAGGTCGTCGCGTTCGCGCGCTGGCTCGGCTACCTGGGCGTCGTCGTGATCGCGCTGGTCATCGCCAACACCGTGTTCATCAGCGCGGAGTCTCGGATCGCCGAGATGGGCGTGCTCGAGATGGTGGGAATGCGCAAGCGCACCCTGATGGCGTTGATCGCCGGCGAGGGCATCGGCCTCAGCGTGGTCGGCGGCCTGCTCGGCACCGGTGCGGTGGTCGCGTTGCTGATGCTCTGGCCGATCACGCTCGGTGTCGAGGGGCACGGAATCGACCTGCTGGCCGACGCGCATACCGCCCTGGTCTCGGTGCTCGCCGCGGTCGTCGTCGGTGTCCTCGCTTCGCTGCCGCCCGCGATCGCGGTCGCGCGGCGCTCCCTGGCCCTGGCCGTGAAGGCGGACTGAGCGATGCTGCCGTTCGGCTACCTCGTGCGGAACCTGCTGCGCCGGCCGCTCCGCTCGTTGGTCACGGTGTTCGGCGTCGCGGCAACGACGCTGCTCGTCATCGCGATGACCGCGTTCGCGACCGGCCTGCACCGCGTGTCCGGTGGCCAGGCCCGCGCCGACCGGGTGTTCCTGCTCGGCACTGCGAACGAGGTCGACCTCGTTCGCTCGGTTCTGACGCGAGGGCACGCCGAAGTCGCGGCGGCCGCGGCGCCGGGCGTGCTCGAGCAGGACGGCCAGCGCGCCGCGTCCGTCGAGATCCACATCGCGACCCGCAATGGCGACCGGATCGGTCTGTTGCGAGGCGTCACCCCCGCTGCCTACCTGGTCCACCCCGAGGTCACCGTCACCGCGGGCCGGGAGCCGCGCGAGCCGTTCGAGATCATGGTCGGTGCACTGGCGGCGGCGCGGATGGGTCTCACCGCGGTCGACGTGGCCCTCGGCGCGACGCTGCCGTTGGAGCGTCGCACGTTCAAGGTCGTCGGCCACTTCGCCGCGCCCGGCACGATCTACGAGGCCGAGCTGTGGGGGCGGCTCACCGACGTGATGCTCGCCACGCGGCGCGAGGACGTCTCCTGCGTGGCGCTGCGCCTCGCCGATCCGGCCGGACTGCCGGGCGTTCGCCTGTTCGCAGCCCGTCGAGTGGACCTCGAGCTCGCGGCGGTTCCGGAAGTCGAGCTGCTCGCCGCGCTCGCGGTCAGCCTGCGACCGATCGCGGCGCTCGCGCAGTGGATGGCATTGCTGGCTGTCGTCGCCGGCGCCGTCGCGTGCGCGAACACGATGTTCGCCGCGGTGCTCGCCCGCATCCGCGAGCTCGCGACGCTGCGCGCGTTGGGCCACCGGCCCTGGGCGGTCGGTGTCGGCCTCGTGCAGGAGTCACTGCTCGTCGGTTTTCTCGGTGGCGCCGCCGGCCTGGCCGCGGCGGTCGCGATCGGGGGCTGGTCGCTTCGCTACCCGATGGGCGCACTGCAGCTCGATGCCGACCTCGCGAGCCGCGCACTCGGCCTCGGCGGTGCGCTACTGTCGGGGCTGCTCGGCGGCCTCGCGCCCGCGCTCCGTGCGGTCCGGATGCCTCTACCCGACGCGCTCGGAGGGCGGATCTGACCGTTCTCCCGACGGCGTTCTCGCCGCGACCCCAATCATGAAGAAGCTGACGATCCCGATCCTGCTCGGCGCACTGGCGCTGACATCCTGCTCGAAGGACCCCGCCGCGGAGAGCGGCGGGCGGCCGTCCCCCGCGCCCGCCGCGGCGATGCAGGCGCTCGTCCTGCGCGCGGATCCCGGTCCGTCGCTCGGTGTCGACGAGGCCAAGCGGGCCGGAGCTACGCCCCGCGTCGCCGTCGAGGGCCGCGTCCACGACGTCATCAAGGGCTTCGCGATCCTGAAGCTGATGGACGCGTCACTGCCGTATTGCGGCCAGGATGGCGAGAAGGACCGCTGCCGGACGCCGTGGGACTACTGCTGCGAGACCAAGGAGGAGCGGCTCGCGCACAGCCTGCTGGTCGAGTTCCGTGGTGCGGACGGCTCTCCCGTCGCGACACCGGTCATCCCCGAGGCGCGGCGCTGCGACCTCGTCAAGGTGACGGGCGCGCTCACGATCGACGAGCAAGGCAATCCGGTGCTGATCGCCGATGGGCTGTTCCGTGTCGAGCGGCCGGAGCTGCCGGCCGACGTCGCGTGGCCCGAGTGACGTCGCGCCGCGGAGCGCTCGGGTCGGCCAGCGCTCAGCGCCGGGGTCGGACGACGAGCGCGAGCGCGACGAGTGCGCCCAGTCCGCCGACGCCAGGCCAGCCGGCGAGCGACCGGATGCTGTAGACGCTCGCGAGCGTCGCGGCGCCCGCGGCGGCGAGCATCAGCGAGTTCCACGCGACGCGTGCGCTGCCGCGCGGCAGGTCGTCGCCGAGCAGCCGGCGGCTGTTCATCATCAGGAAGAACGTCCAGTAGGCGATCGGCAGCAGCGCCATGCCGAACACCGAGGTCGGCACCGCCAGGTAGAACCGCGCGCCGCTCCAGACGAACGGCCCGAGCGCGCCGAGGCCGCCGGCGAGGCATCCGAGCCGGTGCGGCCAGCCGCGCGCCGGCAGGCCGAGCATCTCGCAGATCACGAAACCCGAGATCAGCATCAGCAGCGTGATCGTCGACAACGCCATGCCGAGCACGCCGATACCGAACAGCACGTTGGCGAACAGGCTGCCGGTGAACGGCTCGAGCGCGCGCGCCAGGTCGAAGGCGTCGCGATGCACCAACATCGCGGCGATCTCGCGGTCGGCTCGCGGCAATGCGTCACGCAGCTCGCTGCGCGTCGTGGCATCGATCGCCGCGAACCGTTCCGCACCGAGCTCGTCGGCGAGCCGCCGGTCACACAGGCGGTCGAACTCCCCGACCAGCCGGGCCGCCGGCGTCGCCGAACCCGCGGCGCTGCGGGCCTCGGCGACGAGCCCCGGCACCGGCTCGGTGTGGAAGCGGCTCGCAGCGGCGATCACGACGCAGCTCGTCGCGAGCAGGAACGGGATCAGCATGCCGATGGCGAGATCGACGTGCGCGAGGCCACGGAACTCACGATTCCAGCCCCGCTTCAGAAGTGAGTACGGCAGCAGGAAGGTCATGTTGATGCCGACCGCGGTCGCCGCGGCCGAGATCATCACGTCGCGTTGCTCCTGCACGATCAGGTCCGACCAGAACCGCCGCGCACCGTCGCCGAGCTGCCCGAGCCACGGCGCGAACGTCGCGGCCGGCTCGCTGAGCTGTCGCACGTCGGGCACGAAGCCCCCTGCAATGGCGCCGAGATCGACGTCGGACGCCAGCGCGAGCCGCACGACGACGCCGGCGAAGCACACGACGATCAGGCCGACCAGCACCTTCAGCGTGCGCTCGTAGATCAGCACGCCGCGCGCGCCGCGGTCGTAGCTCCACGTCACGGCCACCGCGAGTACCAGCAGCACGCCGACGATCGCCAGCTTGCCACCGGTGTCGCCGAGCGCGCCGGTGCTGCCGAGCAGTCCGGGGAACAGGTTCTGCTGCAACACACCGCTCGCCAGCGAGAACTGCGGGAGCGACCACACGATGTTCGCGAGCAGCGTGGCGATCGCCCAGCTCCAGCCGAGCACCGGACTGACGTGCCGGTTGATGGCGCCGAATGGCCGCTCGCCGGTCGACAGCACGACGTAGGCGATCGCGCTGAGCATCACGATCCCGAGCAGCATCGCGAACGGCTGCAGCCACAGCATCGACATGCCGGCCAGCACGCCCAGGTAGAGGCTCGACGCGAGCGAGCCACCGCCCAGCGTGATCGCCGACTGCAGCCAGCCCGGGCCGCTCAGCCTGACGCAGGCCGCGAAGGTCGCGAGCGGGCCTTTGGCGCGCGCGGCGCGGATACGCGCGATGTCGTCGTCGCGTCGGTCGGTCATCGGTCGGGGAGCGAGGCAGCGGACGAGCGGAGGTCGGGCGGGCGTCCGGTTGACGGCGGGCCGCCGCGGCTCTGCAATCCTCGGAGCCGCGGGTCGCGCGGTCGAGGACGAACATGCCGGAACCCGCAAGTCGAGCCGCAGCACCGAGCCCACCTGCCGGGGGATCGCGATGTTGATCGCGCACCTGGGTCGTCCCGGCGGCGATCCGTCCGGCTTCGCCGCGCTGCGCACCGACTTCGAGGCGCGCAATCCCGGCTACCGCCTGGCGTGGCACCCCGCTACGACCGCCCTCGCGGCGGCCACGGCCCCGGTGCGGATCGCGTTCGTGCACGGCGGCGGCACGCCGGATGCGACGGTCGGCGCGCAGCGCAGCGCACTGCGCGTCGGCGACGTCGTCGCGCTGCGTCCCGGCGAGGCGCTCGCCAGCGCGGCGCCGCTCGACCTGCTGGTGTTCGCCGTGCCGGTGCCGCTCGGCGACGACGTGCCCGGGTTCCTGCGCCCCGACGACGACCCGCTGCTGACCGACACCCCGGGTGGTTGTGCGACCGCCGCGGACGCCTACCGCCGTGTGGTGCTCACCTGGCTCCGCGACAATGGCCCGTACCGCTTCGATGGGCTCAATGCGCACCGTGTGCGGATGGTCGACTCGTTCTCGCACTACCATCCGACCGACGGCGGCTTCGACGAGCTCTACCTCGTGCAGGACGTCGCGCCGGGTGCCGTGCTGTGGACGAGCGACCGCGTGCACCGCATCGAGCGTCCCGACGACGTCGAGCCCGACGAGCTCGATGGGCTGCTCACCGAGACGACCGTCGCGGTGGGCGACCTCGTCTGCGTCGGCCGCGGCGACATGCACCGTGCGGTCGGCGGGGTGCTCGCCCACGTGATCACCGTCCCGGGCTTCGTGCCCGGCCAGGAGATCGGCGTCGACCACCACCTCCGCGCGATCGCCGAGCGGCTCGGTCGTCCGTTGCCCTACCACGCGGCGGCGGCGGACCGGCCGGTGGTCAAGTAGGCGCGCCGAGGTGCCGCCCGGACCGAGCGGGGGGCGGGCCTCCACCCGGTGCGCACCCGGCGCCCTCGGTCGGCGCGCTCGCTCCGACCGAGGGCTCGAGACATCACTGGATGTTGATGTCGAGCGCGGGGCTGACCGCGCCGACCGAGCCGAGCACGATCGCCTGCGCGTAGGCGTGCGCGCCGGCGAGCGCCGGGATCGCCGGGATCGCCACCGGCACCGACGCCGAGGCGGTGCCGGCGAGGCCCACGCTGACGTCCGGGAACAGCTCGGCGAAGCAGCCGGTGAAGGTCGGCAGCACGCTGCCGAGGTCGAACGGCAGCAGGCCACCACCGACGACGAACGCCGCGATGTTGAGAGCCTGCGGCACGCCGGCCTCCATGCCGCGGAGCTCGATCGTGAACGCCGCGTTGCCGATGGCGGGGGCGCCGCCGCTGGCGCCGATCGTGGGCGTGGTCACCGGTCCCGAGCAGCCGTCACCGAAGGTGCCGGTGGTCGGGTGCTCGCTGCCCATCGCCGTCATGATCTCGGCCGGCGTCAGCGCGCTGCCGTAGAGGCGGAAGTCGTCCATCTGCGCGTAGCGCGTGTAGCCGCTCGTCGTCAGCGTGCTGTAGCTGCCGATCTTGAAGTTGCCGCCGGTGAACGTGAACGTGCCCGGCGTGAACAGGGTCGGCGAGCCGTCGGCGACGCCGTTCAGGTACCACTGCGCGGTGCCCGCGGTGTCGTCGATGACGACGGCCCAGTGGTTCCAGCCGGTGACGGTCGACGGGTTGGTGCCCGAGGTCACGTAGTTCGCCGAGCCCGTGAGGGTGCCCCAGTCGCGGAGCTGGAACCCGACGACCGACGACGTCCAGTAGCAGCGCGCCGAACCGCCGCTCCCGGAACCGAACGGATAGCACGTGCTGAGCGTGTTCACCAGGTTCGACCAGAACATCACCGTGTGCGAGCCGACGATGTCGATCGGCCATCCGGTGTCGATGACACCCTCGTACGGCGACGTGTTGTCAGCATTGAGGCAGCCGAAGCCCGGCTCGTTGCCCTGGAACAACGGGCGACCCGGATCGGCCTGCCACGGGCTCGCGGCCGGGGTGCCATTGCCCTGCCCGACCACCGCGGTGGCCGGTGCGAGCGTCGTGCTCGCGGTGTTGTTCACGGTGACGCCGCGCGGCTCGTTGAACTGGAACTCCAGGATCCCGGCGCTGGCAGTGTTGTTCGTGGCCCCGACGACGGTGATCAGGTCGGTCTTGACGATCGAGTCCTGGTTCGCACCGTTCGTCACCGACAGCGCGACGCTGTACCGGCCGGCGGTCGTGTAGGTGTGGGACGGGTTCTGCACGAACGAGTCGGGAGTGCCGTCGTTGTCGAAGTCCCATTGCCACGCGATCGGATTCCCCGACGAGGTGTCGGTGAACGACACCGTCAGGGGCGCCGTGCCGAGCGTCGGCGATGCGGTGAAGTCGGCGGTGATCGGATCGACCACGATGTAGTCGATCTTGGTGAGGAACTGCGTGCCGTGCATCACGTCGGTGACGGTCAGCTTGACGCTGAACTTGCCACCCGTGTTGTACGTATGAGTGCAGTTCTGCGTGGTGTAGTCGGTGGTTCCGTCATTGTCGACGTCCCACGCCCAGGACGTGACACCGCCCGGATCCGACGTGTAGGTCGTGTCGGTGAAGTTCACCGTCAGCGGCGACGGGCCGACCAGCACGTCGGCCGTGAACGACGGGAACAGGCCGGTCTGCGGCACGGCGTACATGAACACGCGGCCGAGCTGCCCCGAGCCCGGGGCCAGATAGCCACCGGACATATACGAGGGATCGCCGATGTCCCATTGCCAACCGGTGCGATTCAGCGTGTGGGCGACGCCGAGGATCGTCGTCGCATAGGGCGCGCCGTTGCCGTACGAGTTGTGCGCGGTGAAGTTGGTCGTCGCCGCAGGTGACCAGTTGCCGATCACGTCGACCACGTCGCCGGGGAAGACGAGCAGTGACGTGCTGATCGCTCCGGCATTGCCGACGCTGCGCAGCACCTCGATGCCGTTGATGCGCACCATGTAGCTCGCGGTGTCGCCAGCCTGGAAGGCATCGAGGGGCAGGTCGAGCTGGTTGATGAGGAAGTTGGTGTTCGCGACGAAGTTGAAGCCGCGACTGAAGCCGTTGTAGACGGAGGCGTGTGGGGGAATCGTCACCTGGCCCAGCGCGGCCGATGCGAGGAGTGCCGCGGCTGCGGCAGAGAGCGAAAGAGTCTTCATGGTCTCCGGGAGAAAGGGGGGTTCGAGGGGCTGCGCGACCGCGTTGTTCGACGAAGTCCGAGCAGTCGTCCGGATGGGTACCGAGCAGCACCCACGCACGCCGAGGAGAGCGTGCCAACAGCTCGCGTCGGTCCGCTACCTGCGAAATCGTATCCCGGATGTCCGCCCGATCGGCGGTCGACGATCAAGTTGTGCGGGGAACTCTGCCTCGGTCAGCGTCCGCGCGCGAGCGTCGCGTTCCGAGGGTTGTCGGCTCGGTACGCCGATGCGCTAGGTATTGTCACCAGGACCGGGATTCCGAGGACCGGCATCCCATTGCGCTCGCGTGGTACGTGTAGTCACTGAGCGCGCGTTTCTCCGCGCGAGCCGCACCCGGTGGTCAGCGCTCCGGCCGCAGGTTCGTAGACTGCCGACGACATGGGAGACTCGCCATTGCGACCCGACGCTTCCGTGGCCCGAACGGCGGTCGTCCCGACGGTCTTCACGTCGGGCTCTGCGTATCGCGTGCAGCCGGGCTCACAGCCCGAGCGTCGCGAACCAGGCATGCCCGATCGTGACGCCGAGCGGTGCGGTGGGGTCGAGGAACGCGGCCTGGGTGACCAGCCGCAGGCCGACGAGGCCGGCGGCGCTCGGCAGCGGATAGGTGCCGGTCCACTCGCCGTTCGCGGTCGGGACGATCGTCGCGAGGAGGACGCTCGTCGCGAGATCGAGCTGCACGGAGCACGTCGGACCGACGAGCGAGGGGCCCGCGGCCGGGGCGGCGACGAGTGCCGCACCGGCGATCGCGACGTGCGACGCCTCCAGGCGCCAAGGCGTGCCGAGCACCGGATCGTGCGCCAGGTAGCGCGCTTCGCCACTGCAGCCGCCGAGCAGCGGCGCGGACGCGGCCGCGAAGTCGATCGCGAACGGCTCGAAGCCGTGCGAGCCGTCGTCGAGCGCGACGATCAGCGTCGTGCCCGCGTGCCAGGTCCAGTACGCGTACGGCTGGCCGGAGGATGCCGGGCCCGGATTCACGTCGCCGAGCAGACGCGTGCCGGCGGGGGTGCCGTCCGACACCCATGGCTCGTTGCCGGCCGCCGAGGTCGTGATCGGCAGCACCACGCGGCGGAAGCCGATGCCGCCGGCGCCGCTGAACGTGTCGACGAACGAGCTGTCCGGTCCTGGCTCGAGGTCGCCGAGCAGCGTCGTGCCCACCGGTGTGCCGTCGGTCGTCCACGGCTCGTTGCCGGTGCTCGGCTGGAAGGCCCAGAACACGACATGGCCTTCGACCGTGAATCCCGGCGATGCGACGGTCGATGCGGGGCCCGGCGTCAGATCCGCGAGCAGCCTCGTGCCGGCCGGCGTGCCGTCCGTCCACCACGGCTCGTGTCCGTGCACGCCGTCGTCGGGGAAGAACAGCGTCGATCGGTCGTCCTGCGCGAACGCGAAGAACGGCGCCCCGATCGGATCCTGCACGGCTGCGAACGTGCCGAGCAACACCGGCGCTGCAATGCCGTTCCAGCTCCACAGCCGCGTGGTGCCGAACGCGAGGATCGCGTCACCACGCTTCCAGAACAGCACCGGCTCGGGGAGCGTCGCCTGCGGCGCCGGCGTCACGCCGAGCACGGTCAGCGTCGTGCCGCCGGCCGGCGTCGAGCTGCCGATCGCGAGCCCACCGAACGCGGCCGCGACGCTGCCGACGCCGGTCGCGACGAGCTGCCCATTCGCGCTCCTGCCGTCGCTGAACCACACCTCGCGCAGGCCGCCTTCGAGCACCCACAGCGCGCCACCGCCCGCGTCGTAGGCGAAGCCGGCGGGCACGCCGAGCCTGCGGGTGCCGGCGGCGGTGCCGTCGGAGCGCGCGAGCTCACCGTCGATCTCCAGCACGAAGCTGCCGTCGGCGAAGTGCAGCTGCGGCATCGACAGCGTCGTCGCGCCCAGGCCGGCCGCGTCGAGCACCCGCGCGGTCCCGGTGGCGGTGCCGTCGGAGCGCCACAGCTCGGGGCCGGTCGGTCGCTGCACGAGCAGCCACAGCCCGTCGACCTGCGCGTTCATCCAGAATGTCGTGCCGGCGGGCCCGGGCGTCAGGTCGACGACGAGCGACGTGCCGCCGAGCGTGCCATCGGAGCGCCACAGCTCGGCGCCGTGGACCCCGTCGTCGAGGGCGAGGTAGACCTCGCCGGCGCGCGGGCTCGGCGCGATCGCGAAGCTCGTCGCGGTCATCGAGCCTGCGGCACCGGGTAGCGCGTCGAGCAGAAGGCGCGGTGCCTGTGCGGTGATCGCGCCGGGCAGGCCGGCTCCGGCGGAGAGCAGGGTCAGACAGACAGACGTGATGACGGTTCTTGCGGGCCGCCCGTGGAGACCTCGGGTCGTGAGCATGGCTGTCGCGTCCGGATGGCTCCGCGCGAGAAGGCTCGCGGATCATAGCCCGCGCGGACGCGTCAGGGCAGCCGCCCGCGCGCGTGCAGCCACGCGTCGGCGGCGACGAGCAGCAGTGCGAGACCGAGCAGGATCGCCGGGATCGCCGGCGGGCCCGGCCGTGGTGCGTCGTCCGCGGGGTCGAGCGGTGGCGCACCGCTGGCGATCGCGGCCTGCGCGACGTCGATCCGTACGGTGTCGTCGACGTGGCCCAGCCGGCGCAATGTCCAGCCGAGCAGCAGCGGGACGTCGCGATGGGTCGGCGAGTCGAGCAGCCAGTCGACGACGTGAATCTCGGTAGCGCCACGGCCCGCGAGCAGCGGGGCTCCGGTCAGCGCGTCCTCCAGCCAGACCGCGTCCCAGGCTTCGTCGTCGGGCAACGCCGTGCCGTCGTGGGCGCGGTCGCGCAGCGACAACGGCAGGTCGGGCGCGAGCCGCGTGTCGCGCGGGCGCCGCGCGACCGGGTCGCCGACGCCGGGCGTGATCACGAGGCTCGGCAGCTCCGCGTCCGGCACACCTGGCGTGCACGCGATGCGCGCCGCGGCTCGCGATGGCGCGAGTGCGAGGCGTTCGTCAGCTTCGACGAGCACGTGGACCGCGCGCGGGACGTCCTCGGCGACGAACACCGCGATCGGCTCACGGTCCGGCAGGACGATGTGTGCGGTGCGCGGTGGTGCCACACCGACGCGGACGGTGAGCGTGCCCGTCGCCGCGCGCAATGGCAGACCGTCGAAGCGCACGGGCACCGAGCGGTCGTCGCTCGCCTGCGGCACGTGTGCGGTGACCGGCGTCGCTCCCTCGAAGTCGAGCGTCACCTCGATCGGCGCGTCCGCGTCGCGCAGCAGCTCGACCTCGAGCGTGGTCGGCTCACCGGGCACGAAGCGCGCGCGCGCGATGCCGACGGTCTCGAGCCGGCCGGTCGCGACGCCGCCGTGCCGCACCGGCACGCCGTCGAACGCGGCCGGCAGCACCGTCGGCCCACCGATCACGACGACCTCGTCGTCCGGGGTCAGGTCCGCGACGGCACTGCGCAATGCGGCCCACAAGGTGTCGGGTGGCCCGGCCACGTCGAGATCGCGCAACCGCTGCTCCAGCAGCGCACTCGGCTCGCCGGCGTCGAGCACGGTCCGCACGCCCGTGGTCGGATCGCCGCCACCGAACGCCACCACGCGCCCGCGCGGACCCAGGTCGGCCTCGTCGCACATCGCGACTGCGCGATCGGCGTAGTGGTCGCGCAGCGGACGGCCGTCGTCCGCGACCGCCACTGCGGCCGCGGTCGAGTCGATCAGCACGATGCGCGACGGGCGCGCCGGGACGAGCCTCGGGTCGGCCGCCGCGCCCCACAGCAGCGCGGAAGCGATCAGCGCGAGCACGAACGCGAGCCAGCGCGACGGCAGTCCGAACAGCATGCGCGGCCGCTGCACCTGGCCGAGCATGCGGAAGAACAGCAGGCTGTCGACCGTCTCGCGGCGCAGCCGCACGCGGAGCAGGTGTAGCACCAGCAGGACCGCGGCGAGCACGCCGAGGCCCGCGAGCAGGACGGTGGGGGACAGGCCGCGCAGGATCACGTGTGGTAGTTCCCTTCGCGGAACAGGCGGACGAGCTGGGGCACGATCGGCCGGTCGGTGCGCACCGACAGGAAACCACCGCGGCGGGCGCGCGCCGTGTCGGCCAGCGCTGCCTCGAACGCGCGGTGCGCGGCGGCGTAGCGGCTGAGCAGCGCGTCGTCGACGTGCAAGGCGAGGCTCTCGCCCGACTCCGAGTCGACGATCTCCACCTCGCCGCTCAATGCCGGGCGCTCCTCGCCCGGATGCGCGATGCGGACGAGCAGCAGGTCGTGGCGCACCGTGCGCAATGCGTGCACGACCGCCTCGGCTCCGGCGGGGTCCAGGAAGTCCGAGACGACGATGCACAATCCGCGGCGAGCACTCGGGGTCGCCAGCGACTTGAGCGCGCGCACGAGGCCGGTCCCCTCGCCGGCGGCGGGACGCTGGCCGAGCCAGGCGAGCAACCGCCGGAACGCGACGCGCCCCGAGATGCCGGGCAGCGGGCGCCGCGGTTCACCGGCGAACGGGTGGATCGTGACGCGGTCGAGGCGGTGCGACGCGACGTACGCGAGCGCCGCGACGACGCGGAGTGCCGTGACCGTCTTGTCGGCGGGCTCGCGCCGGCCGGCCGGCGGCTGCCCCATGCTGGCCGACTCGTCGAGCACGATGTGCACCGGCAGGTCCTCCTCCTCGAGGAACAGCCGCAGGAACACGCGGTCGAGCCGCTGCAGAAGGTGCCAGTCGATCGCACGGAAGTCGTCGCCGGGCACGTACGGCCGCACGTCGGTGAACTCGACGCCGCCGCCGCGCGACCGCGACCGCTGCTCGGCGATCCGCCCTCCCGCCGGCACGCGCCGCGCGACGAAGCGGAGCCCCTCCAGGCTGCGCAGGAACGCGGCGTCGAACAGCTCGCTGCCGCTCGTCGCCCTCGGGCCGGTCTCGGTCGTCGCCATGCGGGGTCGTCTGCCGCGGGGTGGGTCGCGTCAGCGCGCCGGCGCTGCGGCGGTCTCGAGGATCTCGCTGATCAGGTCGTCGGTCGTCACGCCGTCGCCGAGCCCCTCGAAGTTGAGCAGCATGCGGTGGCGCAACGACGCGTGCGCGTACTGCAGCACGTCGTCCGCCGCGACCGAGTAGCGCCCGTCGCGCAGGGCGTGCACCTTGCCGGCGAGGATCAGCGCCTGGGCGCCGCGTGGCGAGCTGCCGAGCATCACGTAGCGCGACACGCGCTCGGTCGCGTACGGGCTGCCCGGCTGGGTCGCCATCACGAGGCGCACGGCCGTCTCGCGGGCGTGGTCGGGCACCGGCACGTCGCGCACGAGGCCGCGCATCGCGGCGACCTGCTCGGCGCTGGTGACCGCGTGGATGTCCGGCAGGTCGCGCCCGGTCGTGCGCGCGAGGATCGTCTCGTATTCGTGCTCCTTCGGGTAGCCGACCAGCAGCTTGAACAGGAAGCGATCGAGCTGCGCCTCCGGCAGCGGATAGGTGCCTTCGTGCTCCACCGGGTTCTGCGTGGCGAGCACGATGAACGGGTCGGGCAGCTTGCGGGTCTCGCCGGCGACCGTCACCTGGCGCTCCTGCATCGCCTCGAGCAATGCGGACTGCGTCTTGGGCGTCGCGCGGTTGATCTCGTCGGCGAGCACGACGTGCGCGTGGATCGGCCCCGGCTGGAACCGGATCGCGCGAGCTCCGCCGACGCCCTCGTCGAGCACCATCGTGCCGACGATGTCCGCCGGCATCAGGTCGGGCGTGAACTGCACGCGGCTCTTCGACAGGTGCATCGCGTCGCCGAGCGTCTTGACGAGCATCGTCTTGCCGATGCCGGGCACGCCTTCGAGCAGCACGTGCCCGCCCGCGAACAGCGCGGTGAGCACGCCTTCGACGACGTCGTTCTGGCCGACGATCAGCTTGTGGATCTCGTCGCGCAGCTCGTCGAACGTGACGCGGAACTTCTCGACCTGCTCACGCACGGCCTTCGGCGCTTCGGTGCTCATCCGTCGTTCGTGTCCTTCAACAGCTCGTGGTAGCGGAGCACGGTCCGCTCCAGCTCGGCGTGCGCCGGGACACCACTCTGCACGTTGGGCGAGGGGCCGTCGCTCGGCGCGGGGGTAGTCGGGTGCGCGGCCGCATCGCGCGGCACCGGCGGGACCTGTTCGATCGTCGTCTTCGCGGTGCCGGGGTTCGGCTGGCCGCGCACCTGATCGGGCAGCCGGATGCCGAGCACGAGCGACGCGGTGCCGCGCGACTTCTTCGGCGGCGTCGGGCCGCCGCGGCCGTCGCCGGGCGGGCCATTGCCGCTGATCGACAGCTCGCGGCTCGGCGGCTGCATCCGGTCGCGCGTCGACGGCATCACGCCGCCGCGCTGCTCGGACTCCTCCTCCTCGTCCTCGACCTGCTCGTCGTCGGTGTCGGTGTCGTCGTCCCGCTCGCTGCCGCGGTCGATGCCGGCCCGCTCGTTGGCGACCGCCGTCATCTGACCGCCGCCGCTCGACGGCCCGCTCGGTGCGCCCGCGCTCTGCTGGGGGTCGCCCTTCTGCGTCTCGCCGGGTCGCGCGCCGGGGCGCGGCCGCGACGGGCGGCGCGGTTCGCGCGTCGGCTCCGGCTGCGGCTCGTTCTCGCTCTGCGAGGCGCCCTGGCTGCCGCCGCCACCGGCGCTGCCCGAGCGTGCATCGCCGCGCGCCGCCGAGCTCGACTCCGCTGCGCTCGGCGACAGCTGCTGCTCGGCCGGTGGTGCAGCGCCCCCGGCTGCGCCGGCGCCGGTGCCGCGTCGCGTGCGCGGAGGCTCGGAGCTGCGCTCGCCGCGCGGCCGCTCCGCCGTCTCGTCGGCCCGTTCCGTGGCGGTCGGCCGGCGGGCGCTGTCGGCACCGGGGCGACGGGCGACCGCGTCGTTCGCATTCGGCTCGTCCGCGGGCGCCTCGGCGTCCGGCTCGGCGTCGCGCGCGCGCAGCGCGACGCTCGGTCGGTCGCCGTCGTCGCCGTCCGGCCGTGGCCCGCCGATCCCGCGCAGCAGCACCGCCGGCACACAGGCGATCACGATCCCCAGCAGCAGCGGTGCGACGCGGACCGCGACGGTGCGCGGTGCGGTCGCGACGTGCGCGTCGAGGCGGCGCGCGGTGTCGAGCCCGTCCTCGATCGCCGCCCGTGCGAGCGCGGCGGCGCGGTCGGAGCCGGTCGAGCTCGGGCGCTCGGCGAGGTCGAGCGCGGCGGACACGCGGTCCTTCGTGTGGTGGTGCTCGTCGAACGCGAGCGCCGCCGTGCGCGAGTCGACGCCGCGCCGCCGTGCGTCCCACCAGAATGCCAGGGCGCTGGCGAACGGCGCGACCAGGAGCAGCCCCGGTAGCGCCCAGGGGTTCACCGGTGCGGACCCCAGCGCGTAGCTGACCCCGATGAACGCGATCGCCAGCACGCCGGCGAGCCGCGGCAGCGTCTGCGCGCCGTGCCCGAGCCCGGCCCGCAGCGCGTCCGCCCGCCGCTGCCGCGCGAGGCCCTCGCCCGCCGGAGTCAGCCGGTCCTCGAGTTCGTCGCGCGCCTGGTTCAGGTTCACGGGGTCAGGTCCACGGGGTCAGGTGAATCGGTCCAGGTCCGCCGGTCGGGCTCCGCAGGTCGGGGCCGATCGGGCCGTCCGACTGTACTGCCCGGGCCCGGCCGCGTCCCGGGCGAAAGCGTGGTGCGGCGTCAGTGCTCAGGGCAACCGGGGGCAGACGCCCCTGCCGTCGCGTCCGGTCATTGCCCGATCGCGATGCCGACCGCGTTGGTGCCGAGCAGCGCACCCGCCGGTGGATCGATCGAGAAGGCCTGCGCGTAGATCGTCCCCGGGGCGAGGCCGGTCGGCAGCGGTACGGGCAGGCGCAGCGTTCCCGCGCCGTCGGTCAAGACGGTCACCGCCGCCAGATCCAGGTTCGCCGCGACGACGCAGCCCAGGGTCGTGACCGGCAGCGGCATTCCGTTCCACGAGCAGATGTCGCTGCCGAACGTCACCGCAGCCGCGACGTGGGGGCGGAAGCCGACGACATCGAGCGAGAAGGCCGAGCTGCCGGGCTGGGGCAATCCGGCCGCTGTGAGCGTCGGCACCGGCGAGCCGCAACCGCCCGGGATGACCGCGGTCCCCGCGCGCGGGTGCTGGCTCAGCGTGGCCACCTCGGCAGCCGTCATCGCGCGCGGCACGTAGGTGATCTCGTCGAGATCGTAGATGCACGGCCGGGACGGGCCGCTGCCGAAGCACGTCAATTGACCATTCGAGAGTGGCGGCACGATCTCCGTATGCACGACGCCGCCGTCGAAGTAGACGGTCACCTGCGAGGGGGCCGCCTCGTGGACGACGGCGACATGCAACCAGCGGCCCCGGGCGAGCGCCTGGAAGCCCGGCACGACGATGTAGTGCGCACCCCCGCTGGCTTTCAGGAGCGCGATCTCCAGCTCGCCGGTCGCGTTCAGCACATGCAGCTTCGTCTGGCTCTGCGGATTGCACTCCGCGATACGCAGCCGGACGGCGATTCCCTGCGTCGGTGCATAGCGCTCCTGGAGGAACAGCGCCGCGGTATAGTCCTGCGCCCTGCCCCATATGGTGGAGAAGTAGCGGTAGTCGGTGCTCGGTGTGCCGCGGTCGAAGCCGCGGAGCGCCGTGCCGAAGCGGCCGGGCGTCCAAGTGTCGGTGCGGTTGGTCTGGATCAGCGACGCTCCGAAGTTCGAGCCGTACGCGTAGGTCACGCCGCCGCAGCCCTCGTCGAGTGGGTAGATGCGCTCCTGGGGCAGCACACGGCCGAACAGGCAGGCGGCGACCAGCGCGGCGAGGAACCGCGGCCTGGGGCCGAACGACGGGAACGGGAAGCGCGCGGGACTCATGGCCGGACCAGCGTCCGCCGCCGCGGCGGTTCGCAGGAAATCCGGGGACGTTCGCCGGAGGAGATCGAGCGCTGCCGGAGGGACTACTACGGATCCCCGCTCTCGAGCTCGGCCAGCCGAGCGCCGACCCGGGAGACCCTGAGCAGCAGGCCGCGGTCCGCGCTCGAGATGAACAGCGTGCCGTCCGCGTAGGCCAGCCGTCCGCCGAGGGGCTCGAAGATCCGCGTCCTGCCCTGGTGGTAGATCCAGGTCTCGGTGGGGGTCGCCGCCAGGATGAGCCCGCGGTCCGGATCGCTGGCGATCGAGCCGATCTGCGCGTCCAGGACGGCGAACAGGAACAGGATCTCGCCGCTGCCCTCGCCGTCGAGGAGCAGCCGGTAGACCGCGTCGCCGACGGCGAAGTAGCAGCCGCCGGGAGCGATGGCGAGCGCGCTGACCCCGTCTTCCAGCGCGGCGACCGGCAGCAGCTCGCGGCGCTCCTCGTCGAGCCGTAGCAGCGTGGCGCCATCGCGCTCGTTGCGCGCCACCCAGACGGACTCCTCGCCGGCGGCCAGCAGCGAGCTCGCGGACACGTCGAGGTCGTAGGCCCGGAACAGCTTGCCCGCGAAGTAGAGGGAGATCCCGCCGCGGTGCAGCACCAGCATCTCCTCGTCGGAGCGGAAGGCCACGTCGACGAGCCCGGGCAGGTCTTCGATCAGCAGGCGATCGAGCATGCCCTCGTCGCCATCGACGGCGATCACCTCGTCCGTCCACAGGTAGGTCAGCTGCTCGGAGTCGGGGCGCACGGCGATCGGATCACCGCCGGTGAACCCGGCCATACCGTTCTGGAGCAGTACCTGCGACGTCGACGAGCAGGCGGCGATCGCGAGGAGCGGCGGGATCAGCGTGGCCCGTACGTGGTGTCTCATCATCGGCCTCCCCGCGGGAGCAGTCGGCGCGCGCCCTGGCAGAGCGGGCACACCAGCTCGGAGCCGCGGCACAACGGGCAGGTGACGACCCTGGCACCGTCGCACTCGCCGCAGGCCTCCCGCCCCGTTCCGCTGCAGCGGCCGCAATACACGTTGCCCGATCCCTCGCATCTGGAGCAGACGACGTTGCCGCTGCCGCCGCAGGTTCCGCAAGCCCCGCCGTGACCCGATCCACCGCAGCTGCCGCAGGTCACCTGCACCGTGCGGGTGGCCGGGAAGGACTGATACTCCTCGCAGTAGATCGGATTGCCAGCCGAGTCGAATCCGCCGGGCAGCAGCACCCTGCGCCACTCGGTGTACTCCTCGTAGTCCGTGACCCGGCCGCTGCCGCCACACGTCCCGCAGTCGTCGCAGCCACTGCCCCCGCAGCCGCTGCAAGACTCGGTGGTGGGACAGTCGAGGAGGCCGCCTCCGCCGCAGCGCGAGCAGGTCTGGTCGCCGCTGCCCGCGCAGGTCGGGCAGGTGATCGTGCGCGCATCGGCGCACTGGGGGCAGGACAGCGCACCGAGCGCCGCGCAATACATGCAGGGTGTGGCCTCCCGCAGCGAGGCCAGCACCGCGCGCGCCGCGCGCTTCCCCGACGCCCACGCCGTGCGCCCCGTCAACGCGACGGCGTGACCGAAACCGCGCACGTATTCCTCCGCCCAGGAGACGGAGACGGACTCCTCCAGGCCTACCTTGAAGCGGAGCATGCGGGCGGCGTCGAACGCGAGGCCGGAGCCAGCGCTGAGGCCGTAGGTCTCTCCCTTCCGGGACAGGCCCAGCCAGGCGTTGCCCGTGGTGATCTCCACCGACCGCTCGCTGTCGTGGTTCTGCTGGAACGAGCACGCGCCCACCGCGAGGCCGAGGGAGACGTCGTCCTCGGTCTCCCAGCGGATCTCGTCCCCGAACGCCACCTCCGGGTCGTTCACCGACAGCGTGAGCCCACGGCTGCGCGTCCACGAGGCGATCGGGCCCTGCGCGGGGCCGATCTCGGTCTGGGCGACCAGCGCGATCCGTCCGGTGACCGTCGGCGGAACGACGGCGGCCCAGGCCTCGCGCACGCTCTCGACGCGCTCCGGCGCGCTGCCCGGCGGCGGGACGACGATCCTCCGGCGCAGGATCCGCCGCAGCGCCGCGTCCGTGTGCGCCCGCTCCGCGGCGAACGCCTCCTGCAGCGCCTGCAGCTGGCGGTTGGTGGCCTCGAGGTCCGTGATCTCGAGCGGGGCGACCTGTGCCCGCGCGGCCTCCGGAGCCAACGCGAACGGTAGCGACAGGGCCAAGGCGAACAGCTCGACGCGCATCCCTGCACTCCTGGTGTGCTCGGGACCGACTCTGCGCGGTGGTGGCGCGCGCCGGCACACCGTCCGGATCTTCGGCAGCCGAGCGCCGTGAACTGCAACGGGTCCGCAGCGCGGGGAGCCAGGGGACCCGGCTGCGATCCCGCCTCCCGCGCCGCGCGCCGGGCGCCGCCGTCACGACGCGGACGCTACTCCGCGCGCCCCGCAGCGGTCACTCCCGGGGCACCCCGCCACCGCGGGTGGGGGCGTCGCGGCGCGACTCGAGCAGCTGGCCGAGGTCAGTGAGGGTCCGCAGGCTCGACTCGACGATCCGGCCGCTCTTGTCCGGGCCCACGTTGAGCAGGAAGTTCGAGTTCCTGGACCAGGCCGTGGTCATGTGGTCCATGACGCTCGCGGCGCTCGCGGCGCGGGAGTCCGGCTTCCAGAACCAGGTCTGCTCGAGCTTCCAGCAGGTCTCGCCGGGTACGGTGTTGTCCTCGGGGAAGTGGCGCAGCTCCTTGACCGCGATGTCCGCATAGGGCGTGCCCTTCTTGCCCCAGTTCCACCAATTGGAGCTGGAGAGGACATCGGGGCGCAGGTCGTGGAGCCACGGCAGGATGTCCTCCGCGGGCGCGATCTGCGGGTCGAGTGCGTCGTTCCAGAGATAGAAGACGTCGGGATATCTCTGCAGGAGCTCGGCGATCTGCCGTCTCTGGAAGTCGAGCTGCTCCTCGGGGGTGTGGCTCGCCGGGTCGCACTCGGGTGGGAGCACCTTGAATTTGCCCGCATTGTTGCCCCGGTCGAAGCCAGGGTGCCGCCAGCAGTAGTACAGGCCCGCGCGCAGGCCACGGCTGCGGAAGGACTCGATGAACTGCGCCACCAGGTCCTGCTGATAGGGGCAGTCGGGATGCATGACGTCGTAGGTCGTGAGCTCGCTGTCCCACAGGCAGAAGCCGCTGACGTGCTTGGCGGTGAGCACGCCGTACTTCATCCCGGCGGCGACGGCCGCATCGGCCCACGCATCCGTGTCGATCCTGCCGCCCGGATCGAACTCGGCGGGGTCGTGATAGCCCTCCACCCACTCCACGCCTTCGTAGGTCGCCAGGTTGAAGTGGACGAACATGCCGAATCGCAGCGCCCGGAAGTCCTCCTGCAACCCGGCGATCGTCGGTCGCACGGCGGGGACGTCCTCCGGCTGCTGAGCCTGGGCGACCTGGACGAGGCCGCTCGGTACTGCTGCCAGGCACAGGGCGATCGACGAGAAGAGCCAGGCTCGGCCACTGCGTATCCGATCCATCGACATGATCTCCGTGAGGAACGTCTTCGCGCGAGCATACGGCGACGGGCTGACCAAATACGATGGCGGCGTGCACCATCAGCTCGTCTGCCGCGTTCCCCGACCGCATGCCGTGAGCGATGCTTGGTCGTGGATCCGCACTGTTCGACTGGCCGGCCTCGGGCTGCTCGCGCTGGCGTGCGGCATGGGCCTGTCGCGGGGGGCTGCGCAGGTGGCCTCACAACCGGCTGGTCCGGAGTCGATCCCGCTCGCCGGCAGCTGGGGTTTCGCGCTCGATCCGGACGGGGTGGGGGTCGACCAGCAGTGGTTCGCGAACGACCTCGCGGACACCGTCGAGCTACCCGGCACGACCGACGAGAACCACCGGGGAATCCAGCAGGACGAGCGACGCACCGACCGGCTCTCGCGGCCGTGGTACTGGAAGGGGCCGGCTTGGTACCAACGCCGGGTGACGATCCCCGCCGGGTGGCGGGATCGACGCATCACGCTGTTCCTCGAGAGGTCCAAGCACACCCGGGTGTGGGTCGACCGCGAGTTCTGCGGCTGGGACGACACGCTCAGTGCACCGCAGGTGTTCGACGTGACCCCGGCGATGACGCCGGGCGAGCACACGATCACGCTGCTGGTCGACAATGCGCGACTGCCGCCGGTCGGGCCCGCCCACGCCGTCGACGAGCGCACCCAGACCAACTGGAACGGCGTCATCGGCCGGCTCGAGCTGCGCGCAACGGCCCCGGTCTGGCTCGCGGACGTGCAGGTGTATCCGGACGTGGAGACCCGGACGGCGCGCGTCCGCGTCGTGGTCGGCAACGTGACCGGTCGAGTGGTGTCGGGTCGCGTCACGGTCCGCTGCGAGAGCCACGACGTCCCGGTCCCCGTGTCCTTCGCGCCGGCCGATTTCGCCGTCCACGCACCGGGGCGCGAGACCGTCGTCGAACTCACCTACGCACCGGGTACCGACGTTCCCCTGTGGGACGAGTTCCGCCCGGCGATGCTGCGGCTGCAGCTCGACCTGGAGACGCAGCTCGCCGAGACCGTGATGCTCGACCGACGCATCGTCGACGTCGGGATGCGCAGCTTCGTGCGATCCGGCAGGCACCTGCTGGTGAACGGCCGGCGCGTCTTCCTGCGCGGCAAGAACGACTGCTGCTTCTTCCCGCTGACCGGCTACCCGCCGATGGAGGTCGGTGGCTGGCGGCGCGTGCTGTCGATCGCGAAGGACTGGGGCATCAACCACTACCGATTCCACTCCTGGTGCCCGCCGGAGGCGGCGTTCCAGGCGGCCGACGAGCTCGGCGTCTACTTCCAGGTCGAGCTGCCGAACAAGCGCAGCGGATTCCGGGCCCCCGAAGACCCGGAGGCCGCGCTGCGCAACATCGATCGGCTGGATGTCGCGACGACGTCGACCGAGTGGACGCTCTACGAATATGCACGGCGCGAGGCGGAGCTGATCTTCGCGGCGTTCGGAAACCACCCGTCGTTCATGACGTTCACGCTCGGCAACGAGCTCGGGCGCGATCCCGCGATGTTCGAGCTGGTCGCGCGCTTCAAGGAGCTCGACCCCCGGCGCCTGTACGCGCAGGGCACCAACAACGTTCATTGGAACCCGCAACTGGCCGGGGGCGACGAGTTCTGGGTCACTGCGAAGACGACGAAGTCGCTCGCGGTCCGCGGATCGTTCTCCACGCTCGACTTCCCGACTCCGCACATCGAGACCCGTCCGCCGTCGACGCTGGTCGACTACAGCGAGTCGATCCGCGACGTCCCGGTGCCGGTGATCGGTCACGAGACCGGGCAGTTCCAGGTGTACCCGGACTACCGCGACATCCCGGAGTTCACCGGTGTGCTCCGCGCACGCAGCTACGAGATCTTCCGCGACCGGCTCGATGCTGCCGGCATGCTGGACCAGGCGCGCGACTTCGTGCGGGCCTCCGGCGCCCTGTCCGCGCGCCTCTATCGGGAGGACATCGAGGCCGCACTGCGCACGCCAGAGCTGGCAGGATTCCAACTGCTCGACCTGCAGGACTTCCCCGGGCAGGGCACCGCGCTGGTCGGGATGCTGAACGTGTTCATGGAGTCCAAGGGGATCATCGATCCGGCCGAGTGGCGGCAGTCCTGCTGCGAGACGGTGCCGCTGCTGCGCATGGCGAAGTACGTGTGGACGGTCGGCGAGACCTTCGCGGCGCGGGTCGAGGTGGCGCACTACGGGCCCGCCGATCTGCCCCAGGCGCATCTCGTCGGCACGGTCGCCGATGGCGAGGGTCGGGTCGTCTTCGCAGCCCACCTACCGGTCCGGGACCTCGAGACGGGCGGTCTGCGGGACGTCGGCGCGCTCACGTTCGCGGTGGGATCGGTCAGCGTCGGTGCGCCCGAGCAGCTGTGGATCACGCTCGTCATCGAGGGCACCGACTACCGCAACCGCTACCCGATCTGGATCTACCCGAGCGAGGTCGACACGAGCGTGCCCGACGGCGTGCTGCTGACCGACGACTACGCTGCCGAGGAGACTCGACACCACCTCGCGGCCGGCGGCAGGGTCCTGCTCCTGCCGCGCCTCGATCGCCTGCCGCTCAGCGTCGCGGGCGCGTTCCAATGCGAGTTCTGGTCGCCGATGTTCGCCGCCGCCGCCCGCAGACGCGGTCTCGAGCCACCACCGGGGACGCTCGGGATCCTCTGTGATCCGAGCTCACCGGCGCTGGCCGCCTTCCCGACCGCGTTCCACAGCGACTGGCAATGGTGGCATCTCGTCAAGCACGCGCGTCCGCTCGTCCTCGACGCGACTCCGCCGGACTACCGCCCGATCGTGCAGGTGATCGACAACTTCGACCGCAACCACAAGCTGGGGCTGATCGCCGAGACCCGCGTCGGCACGGGCGCATTGCTGGTCTGCGCGATCGACCTGCTCGGCCAGCAGGAGCAGCCCGCCGCGCGCCAGCTGCTGCACAGCCTGCTCCGTTACGTCGGGTCGGAGCGGTTCGCGCCTCGCGCGGAGCTGGACGCGAGTGTGCTCCAGCGGCTGTTCCCGGCGGGCGAGTAGCCGGTCACGGCCGGGGGCCTGGCGGTCGAGCTGCCGGGCAGCACGGCGTCAGCGATTTGCGGTGACCCTGCCGACCTCGAAGTAGACGACGTCGTCGACGAGTCGGATGGCGCCGATGCGGACGCCGGCGACGACGAGCTCGGTGTGGCCCGGCTGCGGCCAGGCGACCGACGCGGGCTCCGCGACGTCGGCGCGCGACGGCGACGGCAGGCCGTGGGCCGGCAGCAGCTGCACGCGCTTCTGCGGGGCGCCCGGCAGGTCGTTCGGGCCGACGCGCAGCACGACGAGGCCGGCGGACGGCAGGTCGGTCAGGAAGCCCTCGCGGCGGCGGTTCTCGAGGAGCAGGTACTCGGAGCCGTCCGGCGTCAGCAGCACGCGGAAGCACTCGCGCGGGCCGAACAGGATCGGACGCAGTGCGAGCCGCTGCGGCACCGCCGGGTCGATCACGACCGGGTGGACCCAGCCGATCACGAACTTGCACCACGCGCACAGGTGGAACGGCCGGCGCTCCGCGCTGTCGCCCGCGCCGTGCGTGCCACGGCACATGAGGCACCACGGGCCGAGCGGGTCGTCCGGTGCACCGAGGCCGTACTTGTCGTCGACCCCGAACGTATGGCCGAGCTCGTGGCACGCGACGCCGATCGGTGTCATATGGCCGCGGTAGAGCTCGCCCATCTTGAACGCGACCACACCCGGCCGGTGCCGCAGCGGAACGCGCATCGGCCACAGGTTGCTGACGCGGCTCACCGGATTGCCGGCCCAGACGAAGATCAACCCGTCGAACCCGTCGAGACAATCCGTTCCGTCGCGTGCGAGCACCGCAGCCTCGAGCGCATCGCGTGTCTTCGACGCGCCGAAGCTCGCCGCGCGATAATCGTCGTAGCTCCCGGGCAGCTCGACCCAGTCGAACACGTGGCCGGTGACCCCGAACGTGCCGTACGACATCTCCCGGTAGAAGTCGTCGAGGCTGCCGTAGACCGGCTGGCCGGTCGGGGCGTCGCCGCGGAACCCGCCGCTCGCGAACAGCGCGTCCTCGAACGCCGCCGCCGGCACCGAGTGCCGCCGGTTGCTCCATTCGCCGAGCAGCACGCCGACCCGCAGCGAGTGCCTCCGGTGGGGCACGGTGAACGCCGGACCACGGTCGTCCGCGGCGACGCCGTTCACGAAGCAGTCGTTGTCGGCGGCCACCGCGTGGTCGACGGTCCGGTAGCCGGGCTCGATCCGGTAGTCGCGTCGCACCGGCACGGTCTCCTGCCGCGGGCGGCGTACGTCGAGCCGCAGGGTCCCGCCGCGCGGGTGCGCGACGACGAGCGTGACGCTCGCCTGCGGCTCGCGCAGGCGGATGGTGAACGGCCGTGGTCGGTCGCCGCTGGGGGCCGGGATCTCGATGTCGCCCTCGGCGCGGGCACCCTCGGCGTGGATCCGCACCGGCACGGCGATTCCGACGCGTTCCGCACGCTCGGTGTCGAGCGGCAGCTCGCCGACATTGCGCAGCGCTCCGGTGACGACGAAGTCGTCGCCGTCGGGCCGGATGTCTGGATCGTCGAGCCCGAGCCGTGGCAGGCGCTGCAGCTCCGCCCTCAGCCAGTCCCAATTGCGGCTCGCCTGCCATACGATGTCGCGCGGATGCGGATTGCGCTTCGCGACCTTGCGGTGATCGCCGCCGAGCAGGATCGCGCCGAGCTGCGGGTGCTCGAAGGGTCGTGCCGGCACGAACGCGTCGCCCTGCCACGCCCGCACCAGGTATGCCTCGTCGGGCTCGGGCCCGACCTCGAGCTCGACGATCGCGGCCGGGATGCCGCGCGCCCCGTACGCCCATGCGATGGCGAGCCCGGCACCCGCGTGCGTCAGCGGTCGGGGTGCGTAGCCGAGCTGCTCCGCCGCGCGGCCGGCGAGTGCCTCGTACAGCGCGCGGTCGCCCGCGTCGCGATCACCCTCCGCGCCCAGCCAGTAGAACAAGCAGCGAGCCGCATTGTGGTAGTCGACGAACAGCGCGATGTTCGGGCGCTCCGCGACGAAGCGCATGACCGCGGCCGTCTCGGGCTCCGAGCCGGCGCTGGTGCCGCGGTCGCCACCGAAGCTGCGGCCGTCGTGCCAGCCGACCGGGAAGTTGCGGTTCAGGTCGACGCCGCCAGCCGGATCCTCGGAGAAACGGCCATCGCCGTCGTCGTCGAGCCCCTCGCGGCCGACGAGGGCGAAGCGTTCGGCGCCTTCCGCACGCACGAGGCGGCCGTCCCGCAGCACGAACGGTCCGGCGGGGTCCGGGCGGTACATCAGCCCGATCTCGCCGTCGCCGTCGAGGTCCTCGCAGCCGTCCTCGTCGGTGCGGCCGTCGCTATCCGCGTCGTCGGGCCGGTAGTTGAAGCGCGGCCGCCACGGCGAATGCGGCTCGGTCGCCCAGTGCTGCAGCGCGTCCGGATCGACCGCCGGCACGGCATAGAACGTGACGTCGCGGAGCAGCCGGTCGACCGACCGGCGGTGGTCCTCGTTCGCGCCCATCTGCCACGCGAACCACAGCACGTTCATCACGGAGCTCGCCTCGTTGCCGTGCAGGCCACCCTGCACGTAGGCGGCCGGCTTCTCGTCCGCGCGCGCCGCGGAGCGGTCGGTGATCTCGACCGCGAGGATCGCGCGGCCTTCGATCGACCGGCCCATCTCGAGCAGCCGGACGCGCTCGGGGAAGCGTGCCGCGAGGTCGCGCAGGTGTGTCTCGACCTCGTCGGCCGACAGGTAGCGGTCGAACGTCCACGGTCCGGTCGACGGGCGCGCCTCGCCGCGCGACTCGAACCACGCGCGACGCGCGCGCAGCAGGTCGCCGCCGGACACGGATCGCTCGAGGTCGTCGAGCGCCCGCTGCGCCCGGCGCGCGAGCTCGGGGAAGCGGTGGAACTGCGTGCGGAGCAGCCACCACGCCTCGTAGGTGCGGCCGGGCTCGCGCTCCGGATCGCACAGCTCGGCGGCCGCGAGCAGCGCGCGCCCGGTCGCCGCGATCCGCGAGCGCAGCTCGGTGGCGCCCGGTTCGTCGAGGTCGGCGGCGAGCGTGGTCGCGAGCAGGTAGTCGCCGCGCGCGTGTGCGGCGTTCGCCTCCGCGAGCGGGTCCGCCACCGCGCGCCCGGCGAGCACCTCGAGCCGGTGTAGCGCGCGTGCGTATTCGTCGGCGGGCGGGAACGTGTGCCCGAGCCCGGGCACCTCGCGGTAGAGCGCGCGGCCGCCCGCATCGTCGAGCGCGACGAACGCTCGCCACGCACCGGCTTTGCGGATGTAGTCCTCCTCGCCGGTCACGAACACGAACGGGTGGTCCTTGGCGCGTAGCAGCGCGCCATCGTCGAGGCCGACCACGTTCGGTGGTCCGGGGCACACGACGAGGCTGCCCGCGAATGCGCCGGTCGCCTGCAGTCCGCCGCGGCACAGGAAGTCGGCGCCGGACGAGAAGCCGGCGAGGTAGACGCGGCCGGCGGCGACGTCGCACCGATCGCGGACCAGCGCGAGCGCGCGCAGCGCATAGGCAATGTCGTCGTGCTCGCCGTCGATCTGCCCCCAGCTACGCGTGCGACCATTCAGGCCCGCGACGAGCCAGGGTTCGCGCTGGACGAACGCGGACCACAGCCGCTCGTGCGTGACGACGGCCCCTCTCCGCGACGGCGCGATCGCACCGTGCAGGTCGACCAGCAGCGGCAGCGGTCCCGTGGCCTCGGGCACCGACAACACGACCGACGCGCGGATGTCCGCGACGTCGAATTCGGGCATCGCGAACTCCGGCACCGCGAGCTCCTGGGCGCGAATGCCGATCCCGAGCAGCACGAGTGCCGTGATGCGTGCGAGCATGACGCCGCAGCATAGCCCGCATGCCGGCTCGGCACGGCTGCCGCACCGGTGTGCGCCCTGGAGACACGCGCGGCGTCAGCCGCCGCCGAGTGCCACCGCTTCGGCCGTGCGCAGTGGCCGGGTGAACACGCGGAGCGGAACGCGCGCCGTCGCGGGGCCGGGTGCGCCGAGCCCGGCGTCGAACCATTCGAAGCCCCGGGCGCGCGCGTCGCCGCCGTCGTCGAGCAGTCCGTCGACGACGACCGTCGCGACCGTCGGGCCACCGTCGAACGTGACGACGATGCGGTGGCGTCGGCCGTCCGGCAGCGGGTCGCTGGACCACGCGAGCTCGCGTGTGCCGTCGTCGACGCGAACATGGAGCGTGCGTTCGGCGACCCACAGGCTCAGGCCGGGGCCATCGACCAGTGGTCCCTCCGCTTCGACCGTCGCCGCGATCGAGAACCCGCCGCCCAGCGCCAGCTCCGGCAGCTCGGGGAGCGGCTCGCCCGCAGCGACGTCGAGTGCGTCGCCGGGTGTGCTGGCCGCGAGTCGCGGATCGACCTGTGCCCACATGCCGAAGAGCAGCGCGCCATCGACTTCGTGCACCCGCGCGACGGTCTTCTGCGTTTCGGCGACGAACCACCGCTCGCCGTCCTCGATCAGATCCGGATAGCTGAATCGCCCCGTCGCGTAGCTGCGATCCGCGCCGTAGAGGCAGATCTCCGGCTGCGACCAGACCAGCGCGTCGTCGCGCTCGATCCCGCCGATCAGCCACGCCGGATTGCGGCCGTGGAAGTCCGTGCCGCCGTGATGGTGGAACCAGAACAGGTAATGCCCCGCGCGCGTCCTCCAGATCTTCGGACATGCACGGGGATTGCGGATCACGCGGCCGCCGGGTGCGAACCGCATTGCCGCGGGCGCGGTCCACGTGTGCCCGCCATCGCGGCTGTACGAGATCGCCGGGAAGCCGAGCGTCGTCCGGAAGACGCACGCCAGCCCGCCGTCGGACATCGGGACGACGTTGAACTCCTCCTGCACGCTGCCGAACGCGTCGTTGCGCAGGCCGTGATCGCCGTCCGGCAGCAGCTCGAACCGCAGAGCGTCCGGGTCGTGCTCGGTGTCGAGGTTGTCGCTGCGCCAGAACCAGCCCTCGCCGTCCTGCAGGAAGTAGCGCCGCAGCTTCGTGAAGCCGAACACGACCGCGCCGTCCGTCGTCCGCACCGGATCGCCGATCGCCCAGAACATCTGGACCGTTCCGCCCCAGTCGTTGTCCCGGTCGCAGGCCGTCACGCGCATCGGGATCCGTCGCCGCTCCGACCACGTGGCGCCGGCGTCGTCCGAGAAGCGGTAGCACCACCACCCGTGCGTGTCTGCGCGGATCCGCTCGTCGCGCCCCGGTCGCGCCCACACCGCGTCGCCGTTGTAGGTGTAGAACGCGTAGACGCGATCGAAGGACGTGGCGAAGCTCACCGCGTACGACGCCGGTCGCTCCGGGTCCGACGGCTCGACGTCGACGAGTGGCGACCACGTTCGCCCCTGATCGGCACTGCGCGTCGCGACGACATGCTGCCCGGCCTGCCCCTCGTGCCCCGGCCCGGTCGTCAGCACGCACACCCAGGTGCCGTCGGCCAGCACGACGATGCGCGGCTGGTCGCAATAGCCTTCGTCGGGGATGGGCAGGCCGCCCGCGACGTCACGCGGGTCGTGCGGTTCCTGCGCGCACGCCAGGGAGATCGCGACGCAGAGAACGGCGGTGACGCGACCTGCCGGTAAGCCGAACCGATGCGAGCGACGGCGCGCCACGCGGGCGACTCCTCACTGCGCGACGTCGACCGTCAGCGCCTGCAGGACGGTGCCCGAGTCCGGGTCCTCGAGGAACAGGACGACGAGGAGCTGGGCGGGGTCGGGGCGCACCGGGCGGATCTGGAAGAAGCGCTCGGTCTCGAACTGGGCGACCACCTGGTCGAGGATCGCCTCGACGCGGTCGAGACCGAGGCGGGTCTCGAAGGGGGCGGCAGCCGTGCAATCCGTGAGCGCGATGCCGCGCGGCGGGGTGAGTCCGGCGCGCGCCACGTGGTGGTGGAACAGGATGCCATTGCGGCCGGGGAACACGAGGGTGCGCTCGACGAGCACCGCGTGCAGGCGCGGCGAGGCGGAGACGCCGTTGTTCAGCGCGGCGCTGGCGCGCAGTTGGACCGCGCCGGATTCGAGGCGGGCGGTCGCATCGATCGTCGCGCTCGGCTGCGCGCTCAGCAGCGGCGTCAGCGTGTCGCGGTATTTCGCGAACATGTCGGGCGCCTGCTCGGCGCGGCCGCCACCGACGATCTGCTCGCGGCCGCCGAACACCGCGGTCGGTGTGCCGCGGATGCCGAACCTGCGGGCGCGCTCCTGGGCGATCGCCGACACCATCGGCTCCGGAGCCGGGATCGGCAGATGCCACTGGATCAGCGCGATCTCGTCCGGCCGGTAGTAGGCATCGAGCGCGTCGGCCGCGACGTCGGCGGCGGCGCAGGGCGGACACATCGCGCCGGTGAACAGCTCGACGAGCACGACGCGGCCGGTCGGAGCGACCTCCTCGGGCTCGCGCGGGATCGGATGCAGTGCGGGCACGCGGCCCTCGGCCATCTCGGCGAGCGCGGGCTGCAGGCCGTCGGAGCTGCCATGGCGCTTCGTGAACACGCGCTTCAGCGCGAGCAGACCGTCTTCACCGGTGTCCTCCATGTCGAGCATCGCGAGCAGGAAGCGCGACTCGGCGCGCTCGAGCTCGCCGCGATCCTCGAACAGACCGCCGAGCTCGAGGTTGGCCGGGCCGTCTCCCGGCAGGCCGAAGATCGCCGCGAGCAGGTGGCGGTAGGCCTCGTCGCCGTGACCGTCGCGGCGTGCGATGCGACCGATCTCGAGATGCAGCTTCGGGCCGGCGGTGCCGTCCTCGTCCACGCGCTCGTGCTCGAGCCCGGCGGCGGCGATCGCGCGGCGCGCCTCGCTCCACGAGGGCTCGGTGGGCAGCGCATCCAGGATCTGCAATGCGGTGCGCGCGCGCGCGTCCTTCGCGGCGGCGGTGATCCGAGCCAATGCCGCCTCGACGACCGGCTCGGGGCCGGCGCCGGAGTTCGCGAGCAGCTCGAGGCGCGCCTGGGCAGCGTCGTCGCGGAACGCGCTGTCGGGGAACTGCTCCAGGAACGTCGCGAGCGCCGGGATCGGGTCGGAGCCGTAGCGCGCGGCGACGAACGCCGCCTCGTCCTCGGGGAAGGTGTCGTCGAGGCGCTCGAACGCGATCCAGCCCTGGTCGGTCTGGATCGTCGTCCGCAGCCGGGCGAGCGCCGCGCCGCCGAGCGTCAGGTCGACGCCGCGGCCGGGATCGCCGGGATGGAACGGCGTCAGCGCGGCGAGGTCGAGCGCGCCGACCCGCGCGGCGGCGAGGCGGCCGGTGCCGCCACTGTCGCGGAACAGCCGGGGCGACATCAGGCTCGCTGCCTCGCGCGTGTTCAGCGCCAGGAGTGCGGTGCGGTCGGCCGCGAGATCGACGCGCGCGCGGAGGCCGTCGCGCGACGGCGTGCCGACGAGGTCGGCGACTGCGCGCTCGGGCGACTCCGGCGGACGCTCGAAGCCCGCGGCGGCGGAGCGCAGCTCGAAGCGTTCGCTGGGACCGTCGATCGTCAACGTGTGGTCGCGGAACGCGGCGAGCCCGAGATAGCCGGCGAGCGGCACCTCCTTCAGGCCGGTCGCGTTGCGTGCGGTGAAGGCCTCGAGCCAGCGGTCGCGGCTCGCGTCGAAGGACAGCTCGGCGAGCACGAGCTCGCCGGCGACGACGTCACACGACAGGGCGCCCAGGCTGCGCGCGGCGTTGGCGTGCAGAAACAGAGCGTCGCGCCGCGCCAGGTCGACCAGCAGGTGGCACTCGTACTGCACCTCGCCGGCGCGGAGCTTGACGTGCAGGACCGGCCGCCCGTCGACGAAGCGGAGCTTCGCGCTCTGCCCGCTGGCAGGGAGCGCGCAGGCGAGCGCGGCGGCGAGAGCGATGACCGGACGGCGCAACATGGCCCGCGATCATCCCGCACCGCGCGCCCGGCTCAAAGCAGCGAACGAGGGTCGCCGCCCGAGCCCGCCGCGAGGCTCTCGCGCGCCGCCGCCCGGCGCAGGCGATCGTTCAGCGCCCGGCCGAGGCCGCGGTCGGGGGCCAGCTCGGCGTGCAGCGTCGCGTAGCCGCCGGCGTCGAGCTCGCGCAGCACCGCGAACAGGTGGCTCGCCGCCTCGCGGAGGTCGCCGCCGTCGCTGAGCCAGCGCCAGTTGCGCGGCGGGGGCTCGACCGGCGGGCGCGCGAGGAACAGCGCTGCCTCGTCGGGAGGCAACCGGCTCGCGAAGGCGGTCGTCAGCGTCCCGTGCAGCCGGATCAGCGTGCGCGGGCTGTAGTGCCGCGTCATCTGGCCCGGGGCGGTCTGTGCCTCGTCGTCGCGCGCCATGCCGTGCGTCGTGGTGCCTGCCGCCGGGCCGAGCGCGACCGGCCGGCCGAGCACCGCCTCGAGGTCCTCGAGCGGCACGCCGCCCGGCCGCAGCAGCACCGGCTCGTCGGGGCGGCGCAGATCGACGATCGTCGACTCGACGCCGATCGAGCACGGTCCGCCGTCGAGCACGTGCTCGATCCGGCCGCCGAGGCTCGCGACCACGTGCTCGGCCGTCGTCGGGCTGACGTAGCCGAACGGGTTGGCGCTCGGCGCCGCGAGCGGCAGCTCGCACGCGGCGAGCAACCGCAGCATGACCGGGTGCGAGGGCACGCGCACCGCGACCGACGCGAGCGCCGCCGTCACGAGATCCGGAACCACCGGCCGCTTCCACAGCACCATCGTCAGCGGCCCGGGCCAGAACGCGGCGGCCAGCCGGCGGCCGACCTCGGGGAACTCGGCGACCTGCGGGACGCGCTCGGCGTCGTGCAGGTGCAGGATCAACGGGTCGTTGGTCGGCCTCTCCTTGACCTCGAAGATGCGCCGGCAGGCGGCGGCGTTGGTGCCGTCCGCGGCGAGCCCGTAGACCGTCTCGGTCGGCACCGCCACCAGGCCGCCGCCGCGCAGCACCTCTGCGAGTTGGCGGATCACGTCGTCCAGGGGGCGGTGGACCGTGACCATCGCGCCCGGAGCGTAGCGCCTCCCACTCCCGCTGTCTCCCGCTCGCTGACTTCCGATCCGTACCGCGTACGGATCTTACATCTCGAACGACGCCGGTCGTGGGGCTGTCGCAGGGGCAGGCGGACGGTCGAGTTCGCCGGTGTCGCTCTCCGCTCCGAGGCTGTCGACGAACCGCGACGTCAGCTCGCGCGAGGTGCGCCCGATGTGCTGCGCGTCGCAGCGCGCCGATCAGGGCGATGGCGCGGGCCAGGGCGGCAGCGCGAAGTCGACGCCATCGACGGAGTCGAGTTCGCCGAGCTGCATGCGCCGCCGGCCCGGCGCGAGACTCACAGGTTCAGGTTGAACACGCGCTTCGAGATGTACAGGCAGCCCCAGGCCGGGAAGATCGGGCCGCCCCAGAGCGAGGACGGGTTCTGCATGTCGGACAGGTCGAGGAACGTGTTGGCGACGAGGCCGGGGGTGCTGAACAGGAAGCCGGGTGCGCCACTCGTTCCGACGCCCTGCACGAAGTGGAACGGCACGTCGCCAGGATTGCACGGGTCCGGGTAGTTGATCAGGCCCCAGTGGGTCGCCAGCTCGCGATTGCCGGGGAACGTGCCGGGTGCACCGGTCCACATGCCGAGCGCGAGCGCGGTCATGCCCGCCGTGAGCGGCGGCAGCGGTGCTGCGGTCGGCACGCTGCTGAATGGGGCCGACAGGCCCATGCAGCCGATCACGCCAGTCAGGTTGTAGTGGACCCACGGGTGCGAGAACGGCGGCAGGATCGGCACGCACAGGCAGTCGCGGCTGACGAGGTTGATGCCGCCCTGCAGCATCCGGGCCTCTCCCACACACGTGTAGATCGGCGCGAACCGTGCGCTGCGCACCGACTCGCTGAGCATCGGACCGGCCGGGATCGGCGTCGGGACGAACGCGAAGTTGCCCGGCGCGACGATGTGGTAGCTCCGGTCGTTGTGCGCCGGCGGGCCGAACAGCGGATAGCAGCTGAACAGCGTGTGCTCGATGCAGCCCGGAAGGAAGCTCAGGCTGAGCGCCGCGGAGAAGAACGGCTGGCCGGCCGCGTTGAGTTCGCAGGCGTAGTCGATGTGGCCGTGGAAGTTCGGCAGCACTCCGGCGGGAAGCGGCGGGACCGGGCAGGGCTGGGCGCCGCCGGTCGGCGTCAGGTCACCGTTGACGAGGAAGCGCCAGACCTGCCGGCCCGGCGCGCCCGTCGCATCCGGCTCGAGCCAGGTGCGCGCGTACTTGGCCAGCAGGCCGCCGCTGAAGCCGGGCGACGCGGTCGTGCCGGGCAGCACCGTGATCGGGATGATCGCGTAGTCGCACAGGACCGGCACGTTCTGGATCTGCACGCGGATCGGGAACTGTGCCTCGAGCGAGCAATCCTTGATGCAGGCGTACTGGGCGCTGAGCGCGAAGCCCGGGAAATTCGGGAGTGTCGGGTTGGCGGGCGAGCAGCAGGCGACGCTGGCGAAGCCGTCGTCACCGAAGCCGCAGCCCTGCGCGGGGGCGAGGGTGGCCGGCGCGAGAAGCGCGCCGGCGAGCGCGAGGAGACGGAGCGAGTGATGCATGGAGGAGTCCTCTGGAGAGGGAGCGTGGCGCTGGCAGGTACGCCCGCAATTCGACGTCCGCGCCCTGGTTCCAGGTTTCCTTCGCGCACAGACTCCTTGGCGACGGGGAGAATGACCCGTCCGGTGTCGCGGTTCAGGAGGCGGCCGGCCACAGCCATGCGAACGCAGCGCCCGTCACCAGCCCGTAGACCAGCGCGTCGAACAGGAAGCGGAGCGCGACCGACCAGCGACCGCCCTTCCACAGCGCGTCGTTCGGAATCGCACCACCGTATGCGAGCAGCGCGACGGTCGCCGTCAGTCGGAACACGTCACCGCTCGCCGTTGCGCTGCCGAGGCCGATCGTCGCGACGTAGCCGCAGCAGGCGCTGACCACGACGCTCAGCACGAACCACTGCAGCAGCGCCTTGCCGATCGCCGGGCCGCCCTTCGGCCGCACGATCAGGAAGCCGACCGGGCCGCGCTGGAACTTCGCGAGCATCTCCGGCGAGCCCATCTCCTTCATCGAGGCGGGGAACGGGAACATGTAATGTCCCGGTGTCACGCCGGCTTCGCGCATCGCGTCGGCGATGCGATCCTCGTCCGGCAGCGGCGCCATGTCTCCACTGTGTATCGGCAGCGCCATGTGGATCACCGAGCTGGCGACGAAGACGAACACCGCCGCGACGAGAACGGGCAGCCACAGATCGACGAGCGTGAGCATGGCGCAATGGTAGCGAGCGCCCCTTGCAGAGCGCTCCTGGCAGCGCGCCGGGCGTTTCGCCCGGAGCCGGGTGACGGTCGGCGACCGCACGCTATGGTCGGGGCGTGCACACCGGACCCGCCCGATTCGCCCTCGTCCTAATCGCCGCGTTCACGTCGCTCTGGCCGGGCCGCGGAGCCGCCCAGGAACCGGCCGATGCGGGCCCGCTCCGCTACGTCGGCACCGATGGGCCCGGTCGCGACCGGAAGGTCGTGCTGGTCGCGGGCGACGACGAGTACCGCTCCGAGGAGAGCCTGCCGCAGCTCGCGCGGATCCTGGCGTTCCGACTCGGATTCGACTGCACGGTGCTGTTCTCGCTCGATCCGGAGACCGGCGCGATCGCCCCGGGCGCGCAGCGCAACCTGCCGGGACTCGACGTGCTCGCCGCTGCCGACCTGCTGGTCCTGTTCACGCGGTTCCGCGACCTGCCGGACGCGCAGATGGCACCGCTCGTCGACTACGTGGAGTCCGGCCGGCCGATCGTCGCGTTGCGCACTTCCACCCATGCGTTCCGACTCGGGCTGGAGAGCGCGTACCGCCACTGGTCGTTCAACGCCGGTGACCCGTGGCCCGGCGGCTTCGGCCGCCAGGTGCTCGGCGAGACCTGGATCGCGCACCACGGCGCGCATGGCAGCCAATCGACGCGCGGTATCGCGGCGGAGGGCGCGGCGGAACACCCGATCCTGCGGGGTATCGCGAACGACGGCCGCGGCGAGCGGGCGGTGTGGGACCCGGCCGACGTGTATCGCGTGCGGCTGCCGCTGCCGGCGGATTGCGAGCCGCTGCTGTTCGGCATCGTGTTGGCGGGCATGTCGCCCGCCGACCCGCCGGCGCCAACAGTCCCGCCGGCGCACGACGGTGGCGCCCCGTTCGATCCGAACGATCCGGCGATGCCGGTCGCGTGGGTTCGCGAGCGCGCCGCCGGTCTCGACGGGGCTGTGCGCCAGCGCGTCTTCACCACGACGCTCGGCGCGGCGCAGGCGTTCGTGCACGAGGGCACGCGCCGGCTGCTCGTCAATGCCTGCCTGTGGGCGCTGCGCATGGAGGACCGGATCGAGCCGGACCTCGACGTCGCACTGGTCGGGGACTTCGAGCCGAGCCCGTTCGGGTTCGATCGCGCCCGCCGCGGGGTGCGGCCGGTCGACCTCGCGTGGCCGCGCTGACGTCGCCAGCGGCGCGCGGGCTCAACGCCGCCGTGCCAGCTCGCTCAGCGCGCGCGCCAGCACCGGATCGCCGTCGGCGAAGTCGCGCGGCGAGGTCTCGACGGCGATGTCCGGGGCGATGCCGGCACCCTCGAACGGGTGGCCGTCGGTGTCGGTCGCGCGCCACGACGGCAGCCAGACGGTGACGCCATTGCCGAGCTCGTACGGCTGCGGATTGCCCGAGGCGCCGCGCGTCCGCGCACCGATCAGCACCGCCTTGCCCGCCTGCCGCATCATCAGGACGAAGGCCTCGCACGAGCTGACGCAGCCGGGCCCGATCAGCACGGCGACCGGCTTGTCGAAGCGCCGCGCCCCGCCATTGCCGACGATCGTGCGCTCGTGCTTCTCGTCGAACCTGCCGGTCTTCTCGTCGCGCGTCACGTGCCCGGCGTAGACCTTGCGCCCGTCCACGAACCACGCGGCGATCTGCATCGCGAGCAGCTCGTTGCCGCCGCCATTGGGACGCAGATCGAGCACGAGTGCGTCGCAGCTGCCCGCGAGGTCGTCGAGCACGTCCTGCGCAGCGGCGATCGCCCGCTCGTCGCCGAGGCTGCGGATCAGCAGGTAGCCGACCGTGCGCTCGCTCCGCGGCGCGCGGCCGTCGCGCAGCACGCCGTGCCAGACGACGTCGTTCTCCTTCTGCAGCCCCGGGATGGCCCGCTCGAGGACGCCGAGGTCGAAGTTCGGCGTCCACGTCGAGCGGAACGTCGTGCCGCGCTCGTCGCCGGGCCCGATCCACAGGTGCAGGTCCTCGGCCGCCGCGAGCATGCGCGCGGCGCGCGCCGCGAACGCCCGGTCGTCCGCCGCCGCCAGGATGCGCTCGCGGTCGCCGGCGAACACCGTGTCCCAATCCGGCACGACGCGGTCGCGATACGAGTAGCGCGAGTCGATCAGCTCGCGCAGCCGCGCCAGCGCCATCGTGTTGCGCTCGACCTGTGCGGCGTCGGCGACGCGGTCGTCGCGCGTCGTGAACGACCACGGCGTCGGCGGCAGCCGCTGCCCGCGCGCATCGCGGAACCTCTGCGAGCTTCCGGCGCAATTGAGCGGCATCTCGTAGCGCGTCGCCGGCGCGAGCGTGACGGTCAGCACCAAGGTCCGCGCGTCCCGCCACGCGATCTCTCCGACCTTCGGGAACGTCGGTCCGCCACCGCACACCGACCAGCCGACCTTGGTGTCCATGTCGTGGTCGAACGTGACGACCAGTTCGGTCGTCGCCGGATCGACGTCCACCGCCTCGTCGGCGGGCGTCAGCGACGCGACGGTCGGGCTCCCCTGCGCGGGAACCCCGACGAGCGACAGCGCGGCCAGCAAGGCGACCGGGATCAGCAGGCTCCTGACCATCGCCGCATCGTAGTGGGCAGGGTGGCCGGCATCCCCTTCGGGATCACCCGCGCGGCTGCCGGCGCCGCGCCTCAACCGTCGTGCTTGCGGTTGGTGGGAGGCTCGACGCAGACGATCTCGTACTTGATGCCGTCGGGGTCCTTGAAGAACACGGCGTAGTAGCCGGGCGGTGTGTACTCCGGATATTCACGCGGCGGGCTGACGATCGTCGCGCCGATCTGTTGCAGCTCGAGGTGCAGCCGGTCGACCTCGGCGCGGGACGCGGCGCGGAACGCGAGGTGGTGCAGCGAGCCGGGGCGGCGGCGGTGGACCTCGGCCGCGGCGACCGCACTGCGCGGCGACGTGATGGCGAACGCGAGCCGTGGGTGCTGGTACTCGACCACGTGGAACTCGTGCTCGGCGAGGAACGCGCTCGTGCGTCGTGCCGGATCGAAGCCGAGCAGTGGCATCAGGCGATCGTAGAAGCGCACGGAGCGCTCCCAGTTCCGGACGGTGATCTGGATGTGGTCGATGACCGGTTCCATGGTGCGGGCCCGGTATCCCGGCGCTGTCAATGCCGATGGTAGCGGTCGTACCACTCCTGAGCGGTCTCGGCCGGGCCGTCGCCGATCGCACCCTGCTCCAGCTTCGCGAGCGCGCGGCGGATCCCGCTGGTGACCATGCCGCTGTCGATGCGGTCGCCGTGCTTCAGCCCGAGCGTCTGCATCAGGTTGCGGACCCGGTCATTGGCAAAGGGGCGCATCAGCGGCTCGTCGAGTGCGAGGAAGGCGCGCAGCGAGCTGCCTTGCGGCAGCGTGCGTACGAACGCGGCCATGCGGTCGTTCGCGGCGCGCAGCGCGTGGAGCTCCGCTGCGAGCACGGCCACCGGGTTGCCCGACGGTGCGGTGCCGGCCGCAGCGCCGTCCGGCTCGGGCAACGCGCTCGCGAGGGTGGCGAACGCCGCGCCGGGACGCAGCAGGTCCGCGGTGTCGCGTGCGGTCCACGTCGGCCGGGCCTGCAGCGCGACGCCGGACCCGGCCACGGCCGTGGCGGCGCGCACCAGCGTGTCGCGGAAGTGCGCGACGAGCAGCACGCTCTCGCCGGCCGCCAGCCGGGCGTGGGCTTCCCGGGCCAGGCCCGCGAGCTTCTCGGGCTCGGTGAGCCACACCCAGTCGTTCCGCCCGATCCTGCCACGTCCGCGCCGGAGCCAGTCGAGGAAGCCCATGGGCGGGAGAGTATGCGGGCGCCGCGCGGCGACGGCACCGGGGTGTGCCGCCCGTCGCCCGGTGGAGGGGCGTCCGCGTCGCGATCCGCTGCGTTCAGCGCGGCGGGGTCGCGGTCGCCGGGCTCCCGCAGCAATCGGTGTCGCCCGCTCCCGATCCGGCCGCGAGGCGGCTACGGCAGAAGCACGAGCCGTGCTGCAGCGGCGTGTCGGAGCGCGCCCACGCGGCGGCGAACCGGGCCCGGACCGCGGTCGCTTCCTCGCCGGCACCGCGGCGCTCGAGGCACTCCGCCAGCCCGTGCAGGGCCCAGCCGTTCTCGGGGTGCCGCGCCAGATCCTCGCGGTAGGCGCGCTCCGCCTGCTCGACGAGACCCTGCTCGAGGCTCAATGCGCCGAGGGCGTGGCGCACCGGCATCATCCACGGGCTCGGCTCGTCGTAGCGCAGCCCGTCCTCGGCCTCGACCGCGCGCTGGAGCGCCATCCATGCCTCGTCGTAGCGGGCCTCGCGATACAGGATCTCGCCCTCCAGCATGTGGCGGGCGATCACGAGCACGTCGGCCGCCGGCGTGTACATGATCATCAACGTCGCAGGCACCGCCGCGGCGGCGGTCTCGAACTCCCGCTGCTCGGCACGGGCTTCGGCGACCCGTCCCGTCGCGGCGAACGCGATGCCCCGCGCGTAGTGGCGGAAGGAGCGCGCGTACGGATAGCGTTCGTCGAACTCGCCCGCGGCCAGCGCCTCGTCCCAGCGCCCGAAGCGGAGCAGCACGTGCAGCTCGACCGGCAGGAACGGGTCGGCAGCGGGCGCCCAGTCGATCGCGAGCTGCGCCGGCAGCTCGGCGACGATGTCGCGCGCGGAGCGCAGCGCGGTCTCGAAGCGGCCTGCGTACATCGCGGCCCACACCAGGAAGTGGTGATTGTGGGCCCGATAGAACTCGTAGACACCCTGCGGACCGGCCTTCGCGAAGTAGCGGCGGTCGGCGGTGATCGCCAGCACGTTGGCCTGCTCGGCGTCTGCGTAGCGCCCGACGCGCACGAAGGCGTGGCTCGGCATGTGCACCAGGTGGCCCGCGCCGGGGGCGAGACCGACCAGCGCGTCGGCCGACGCCACCGCCAGCTCGACGTGCGGCGACGCCTCGCAGACGTGGATCATCATGTGGTGCGCGCCGGGGTGGTCGGGATGCCGGCTGATCACGGCGCGCAGCGCGTCGAGGGCTTCCTGGATGCCCGGCTTCGGCTCGCCGTCCCGCTGCCAGTATCGCGACGTCCAGTAGTCCCACGGCCGCTGGTTCATCCGCGCGTCGGCGAGCAGCGTGCCGACCTCGGGGTCGTCCGGAAAGCGACGCCAGACCTCGGCCATCGCGTCTGCATAGGCGGCGTCCAGCGCGCTCCTGTCGTCGGGGTTCGGGTCGGCGTAGCGGGTCGCGAGCGCCTCGATCAATGCGCGCTCGACCGGCGTGCAACGGTCGGCCAGCGCGAGCGCGCGGCGGCTCGCGACGAACGCCTCGCGCGCCTCCGCGGGGCTCTCGAACGGCGCATTGATGTTGGGACCGAGTGCGAGCGCCTCGCCCCAGCAGGCCATCGCACAGTCGGGATCGAGGCGCTGGGCCTCGCGGAACGACCGCACCGCCTCGTCATGGTTGAAGCCGTAGGTCCACAGCAGCCCCTGGTCGAACCAGAACCGGGCCTCCTCGCCGCGGATCGAGACGGGTCGCGAGTAGGTGCCGAGCCGCTCGAAGCGCACCGGGCGCCCGGAGCCGTCAGGACCCGAGTCGGCGGCGGCCGGAGCCTCCGATGCGGGCGAGACCGGCCCCGAGCAGCCGGCCCCGAGCGCGACCGCGAGGATCAGGAAGGCCGGGACGAGGAGCGATCGATGGTCGTGCATGGCTGGATGTCCGGCAGGCTCGTACCGTGCCGGCGGTCGCCAGGGGAGCCCCCCCAGCGCGTCTCACAGGCGTCGTCGGGCCGCCATCCCGGCCATGGATCCTCCGATTTCGCGCCGATGCCCGCCGGTCGCCCGCCGGCCCGATCGCACCCGGTCCGGCCCTGGACCGCCGCCGGCGCTGCGCCCGTCGCCACCCTTGCCCGCAGCGACCCGCCGCGCCACGATGGCGCCCCCCGCGTGCGGGGACTCGCGGGCGATTAGCTCAGCTGGTCAGAGCGCCTGCCTTACAAGCAGGATGTCGGCGGTTCGAGTCCGTCATCGCCCATCGACGCCTCGCGGAGTCGAGGATCCGTGTGGTCGGTCGGCGACCGAGCAGGCTGACGGCGGGGTGCCCGGGCGCGCCGCGGTGGTCGCGGGCCGGTCGCCGACGCAGGTTGTCGGGGCAGCGGGAGGGGCCGCTCCCGAGTGTCGGCGGTCGATGCCGGGTGGAGCGCCGCGACCGCGTCCGGGCGCTGGACGGTTGCTGTGCGGGTGCACGGGATGCGGACGGGGCGTTGGTTCCGACGGCAGGACGGCGGGTGTCCGGCGCGCGTTTGCTGCGCGGATTCCGCACGACCGCGCCGACGCGGAAAGTCGATCGTGAACCTGCGGTTCCTCGCGGCGTCGCGTGCCGTCTTGGTCGACGGGGCGTGGACAGTTCCTCACCGAACCCCGGCTCCCGCGAGGTCCCATGCGCCATTCGCAACTGCTGCTCGCCTGCGTGCTCGCCCTGCACGCGCCGCTCTGCGGCCAGCTCGTCACGGTGACGACCGCGGCGGACGTGATCGACGTCGATCCGGCGACTGCGACGGTCGCGGATCTGCCCGGTCCGGACGGTCGCGTGTCGTTCTCCGAGGCGATGATCGCGACCAACAACACGCCGGGGCACCAGACGGTCGGCTTCGCGATTCCACGCAGCGAGTGGATCCTGCAGTTCGCCCTGCCGGGCCGGGCGGTCCTCACGTCGACCGTCGGCTACTACTTCCGCGCGTTCGACGCCGTGACGATCGACGGCACCACGCAGACGGCATTCACCGGCGACACCAATCCGGACGGCGCGGAGGTCGCTTTCTACGGCGTCGAGCTCTACCTGGTCGCGGATGGCTGCACGCTGACCAGTATCGACAGCAGCGCGGTGACCTTCTCCGGGCGACAAGGGCTCGCCACCGGGAACACCGGCACGATGAACCTCACCCTGTTCCAGGGTGGCGGTAGCCGGGTCGAGGGCAATCGGTGCGGGACGATCAAGATCGATCGATCGAACGACAACGTCGTGATCGGCAACGTCGCGCAGCGCGTCCGCGTGCTGGGCTTCGGTCCTGCCGCACCGGCGCGCGGCAATCGGATCGGCGGCCCGCTCGTCGCGGAGCGCAATCACCTGACCGGCTACGGCACCTACAACAGCGAGGGGCTGCCGGCCGGGGCGACGATCCAACTGTTCGCGACCAGCGACACCCTGATCGAGAACAACTGGATCGGGACCTCCGTCGATGGAATGGCGCAGGGCAACACCGCGGCGACGATGGGTATCTCGTTCGAGGGCAGCAACGTCGGCACCGTCGTGCGCGACAATCTGATCGCCGGCATCCTCGGCCAGGGGCGCGGGCCCCATCATGCCGGGCAGCTGTTCGGCTGGGCGATCTACATGACCGGCACCGGCTCCGATGTCGACATCGTCGGGAACACGATCGGTCTGGATGCGAGCGGTAATCCGTCGCTCGGCAGCGTGTGGGGGATCGACGTCGGCTACGCAGGTCGCGGCACGTTCACCGACGTCCGGATCGGCGGGCCGTCTGCGGGAGACGGCAACGTCGTCGCCGGACACCGGTTCGTGGGCGTCGTCGTCGGGAACACCTGCACCGACATCCGGCTGCAGGGCAACTCGATCTCCGCCAACGGTGGCCTCGGCATCGATCTCGTCACCGATGCGTGGGTGCTCGGACCGACGCCGAACGACCCGCTCGACGCGGATTCCGGTGGCAACGGGCTGCAGAACCATCCGGTCCTCGACCGTGCGCGCACGGATGGCGCCTGGGCGGAGCTCGGCGGCTCGCTGCACAGCACGCCGGGCCGGACCTTCACGATCGAGCTGTTCAGTTCGCCGACCTGCGATCCGTCCGGGTTCGGCGAAGCGGCGCGGCCGCTCGGCACGACGCAGGTGACCACCGATGCCGCCGGCAACGCCACGTTCCAGCTCACCGTCGCCGCAACCGTGCCGGTCGGCCACGTCGCGACTGCGACCGCGATCGCCGAGCCGGGCGGCGCGACCTCCGAGCTCTCGGCGTGCCTGCCGTTCGCCGGTTGGGTCTGCCAGCTGGACCTCGGCGCGCAGGGACCGGGCTCGGCGATCGCGAGCCTGTGCGGCGACGGTCTGCGCGCCGGTCAGCGCAGCCGGTTCGCCGTCCAGGGTGCGCCGTCCGGAGCCGCCGGGGCCGCGCTGGTGTCCGTCGATGGCCGGCCGGACGTCGCGCTGCTCGGTGGCACGTTGGTGTCGTTCACCGGCTTCGTGGCGCCGCTGTCCATGACCGCCGATGGCAGCGGGCGGGCCGGGCTGGCGGTGGACGGTCTGGGACCGCCGACCTTCGATCTCGTGTTCCAGGCGGTGTTCCTCGACGCGGCGACCCCGCACGGCGTGGCGTTCACCAACGCGGTGCGGGCGCGGTTCGGGCGCTGAGACTGTCGGCGGCGCAAGCCGGCGGTCGCGCGCCGGCGCGCCCCAGATCCCGGGCGAGCTGCGACCGGGTGGCACGCGGTCGCGGGCGCCGCGGATTCGGCCGGCCCTGGGGGCTGCATCGGTCGAACCGGGCCAGCCTCCGCGCGGGTCGACGGTTGTGACGGGATCCGCCCGTGCGGTGGTCGACACCATCGGCCGGTTGCGGTGACGCTGTGCGCCATCCTCGGTCGAGGCTCGAGACCTGCCATGGCACACCGATCCACGTCGCTGCGCGACGCCCTCACCCGCGACCTGGCGGCGGGCCTCGTCGTCTTCCTCGTCGCCCTGCCGCTGTGCCTCGGTGTCGCACTCGCATCCGGGGCACCGCTGTTCTCCGGACTGCTCGCCGGCGTGATCGGCGGTGTGCTGGTCGGGCTGCTGAGCGGCTCGCACACGAGCGTCAGCGGTCCGGCCGCCGGTCTGACGGCGATCGTCGCGACCCAGCTCGCGACGCTCGGCTCGTTCGAGGCGTTCCTCGCCGCGGTGGCGCTCGCCGGCGTGATGCAGATCGCGCTCGGCGTATTGAAGGGCGGGTTCGTCGCAGCCTTCTTCCCGACCAGCGTGATCAAGGGGCTCCTGGCCGCGATCGGTCTGATCCTGGTCCTGAAGCAGATCCCGCACGTGTTCGGTCACGACACGGATCCGGTCGGCGAGATGGCGTTCGCGCAGCCGGACGCGGAGAACACGTTCTCGGAGCTCTGGCGCACGGTGACCGACGTACAGCCGGCCGCGGCGCTGATCGGGATCGTGTCGCTCCTGGCACTGTGGCTATGGGGGCGGTCGAAGGTGTTGAAGCGCTCGCCGGTGCCCGCGCCGCTCGTCATCGTGCTCGGCGGGGTGGCGGCGAGCTACGCCCTCGGGAAGCTCGGTGGCGACTGGGTGATCACCGCGTCCCACCTCGTCCAGGTCCCGGTCGCGGGGAGCCCGGCGGGGGTCCTCGACTTCCTGGTCCACCCGGAGCCCGGTGCGTTCGCCCGCGGCCCGGTCTGGGGTGCGGCCGTCACGCTCGCGCTGGTCGCGTCGCTCGAGACGCTCCTCAATCTCGAGGCGGTCGACGATCTGGACCACGAGCAGCGGCACTCGAACCCGAATCGTGAGCTGGTCGCGCAGGGTGTCGGCAACCTGACGGCCGGGTTGATCGGCAGCCTGCCGGTCACGTCCGTCATCGTCCGCAGCTCGGTCAACATCCAGGCCGGCGGCCGTACGCGTTTGTCGACCATCGTGCACGGCGTGCTGCTCGCCACCTCCGTCGTGTTCCTGCCGCACTGGATCAACCGCATTCCGCTGTCCGCCCTGGCGGCGATCCTGCTGGTGACCGGCCTCAAGCTCGCGACGCCGAAGCTGTTCGTGGAGATGTGGCGTCAGGGGCGCGGGCAGTTCCTGCCGTTCGTCCTGACCGTCCTCGCGATCCTGCTGACCGACCTGCTGACCGGCATCCTGATCGGACTCGCGATCGCGATCGGCTTCATCCTGCGCAGCAACATGCGGAGCCCGCTGCGGCGTGTGCTCGAGCGCCACGTCGGGGGCGAGGTGATGCGCATCGAGCTCGCCAACCAGGTCAGCTTCCTCAATCGTGCCGCGATCAGCCGGGCGCTCGACGAGGTGCCGGACGGTGGTCACGTGATGATCGACGCCGCAGCGACGGATTACATCGACTCCGACGTGCTGGTGCTGATCCGCGATTTCCAGACCGACGCCGCGCCGAGCCGCTCCATCACGGTCAGCCTGCGCGGCTTCCGTGACGACTACGAGGATCTGTCCGACCGCGTCCTGTTTGCCGACTACGCGAGCCGTGAGGTGCAGTCGAGCATGTCGCCGAAGGCCGCGCTCGACATCCTCGCGCAGGGCAATGCCCGATTCCGCTCGGGCGAGCGGCTGACGCGCGACCTGACGCGGCAGATGACCAGCACCTCGCAGGGGCAGTTCCCGTTCGCGGCGATCCTGAGCTGCATCGACAGCCGGGTACCGGTCGAGCTGCTGTTCGATCTCGGCCTCGGCGACATCTTCAGCGTGCGGATCGCCGGCAACGTCGCGCGCCAGAAGGTCATCGGGTCGCTCGAGTACTGCTGTCAGGTCGCCGGCTCGAAGCTGATCCTGGTGATGGGTCACACGTCCTGCGGTGCCGTCAACGCGGCGCTCGACCTGCGGAATGCGAGCGGCTCGATCCGCGACGTCACCGGCTGCGACAACCTCGAGGTGTTGATCGGCGAGATCCAGGCGGCGATCCCCCATGGCGTGTCGGAGTTGCCGTCGCCGGGCACCGCCGAGCGACGTGCGCTCGCCGACGACGTCGCGCGGCGCAACGTGCTGCGCACGATCCGGGCGATCCGGCAGGAGAGCGGCGTGATCGATCGCCTCGTGCGCGAGGGGCGGATCGGCATCGCCGGGGCGATGTACGACGTCCATTCCGGCGCCGTCGAGATCCTCCCGGCCGGCGACGAGGTGCCGGCGCTCGCCGGGTTCGAGCTCACGGTGACCGGTGGCGCGCTCGTCGCCGAGCGGGATCGGTAGCACCGGGAGCGCGGCCGGTCGGCGGCGCTCCCGGTGGCCCGGACGTCGTCAGCGAATCACGGTCCGGAGCGCGTCCGAGGACCACAACGCGAGCCGCGAGTCGACCTGGATGAACTGCCAGTAGACGCTCACGTCCGCGACCGACTCGGGGATCGGGAACGTCGTGCTGAAAGCACCCGTGGACGACGAATTGCCGGCGACCACGTCGATCAGCGGGATCGACGTCGACAGCAGCAGGCGGCACGCGGAATTACCGGCGAATGGCAGTGGCCGATCGACCTGACCGATGCTCGCGAACAGGACCGTCGGAGTGCTGGCCCGTCCACCGGACAGGCTGATCGTATAGAACTCCGAGCCCTTGTACGGCGCGTTGCAGATGCCGATGTTGTCACCGGTGATCGTGCCTGCGCAGCTCGTGCCGTAATTGAGGTTCGACGCGGCACGGTACTGGAAGAGGGCACCGTAGACCGGCTGGCCGATGGGCGAGGTCTCCGTCGTCGCCCAGACGAGCTGGAACTCGCAGGCGTCGTTGTTGTAGGTGATCGACGGTGAGAAGCCGCTGTCGGCCGTGTTGTAGACGACGGCGGACTCGGTCACGAGCCCGGTGTAACCGGTGCGGACGATGTACACGTCGAAGGCCGACGAGTGAAACGCGACCGCCCAGTGTGACAGCGTGTTGTCGTCGTACGAGATCGAACGGTTCCCGTCACCCGTCGTCAGGTTGTTCGAGGTCGACGCGGCGACGTAGTGCGGGGACTGCGACGAAGGGACTGCGGAGGTCTCCGACCAGTTGAAGCGCTGGACCGAGATCGAATCGCCCCAGGGACTTCCGGTCTTGCCGTTGTTGGTCAGCTCCACGTAGCTGACGGCGTAGCGCTGATTGAGGCCTGCGACCTTGGGGCGCACCTTGTGAGTCGTGCCCGACGCGGGACCGAAGAAGCTGCGACCAGCGAGCGAGCCATCGCTCTCGACGCGCTGGGTGATGACGTCCCAGTCGTCGCCGGTGATCGCGTTGTTGTACTCCTGCCAGACCACGATCCACGACAGCGTGCCGCCGCCCGAGTACTGGGTCACGCACGGCCACTCGGCATCGTAGTCGGGGAGGCTGGAGGTCTCGAGGTTGACCGGCGTGCCGAGCGACGGTGCGACAGCGGGGGTCACCGTGCCGCAGTCGACGAGCACACCCCAGACCTCGGAGTTGTTCGTGTTCGGCGATCCGGTGCCGGTATCGCGCCGGAATGCCATGTACGCCTTGGTGCCGGACGCGAAGCCCCAGGTCCCGCCGATGCTCGGCGTCTGGTCCTGCTGGCCCGCCGGGGGCAGCAGGAACAGCGTGGTGCCGCTGTTCAGCGTCGTGTTGCCGACGTCGTGCACGTAGACGCGGACCTGCGCCTGACTGGACGTCGGGAACTCACGGCCGAGCGCCACCGCCCAGCGGTCCGACCCGCTGACGAAGGCGACCTGGTTGTAGCGCGTGCTCCAGGTCGTCGTGACGTCGGTGAACAGCTGCGTGGAGCCGCTGAAGTCATCGGCGGTCACGCGGACGTAGCTGTCGTAGTCGCCGGAAGACGTCAGCCGGCTGTAGGCGATGTACAGCTCATTGGTGTCGTCGTTGCGCACGATGTCGGGGTACGACGGCGTCCCGAGGCTGCTGCCCCAGCTCGCGATGACCACCGCGGACGTCAGCGGGTCGATGGTGACCGGCCACACCGCGTCCCGGAGCCAGGTGCCAGGGACCGTCAGCTCGATACGCTGCCCGTCGTACGACGTCAGCGCTGCCGTGCTCCTGCCGCTCGCGTCGATCGCGACCGCACTGCCGTAGCGCAGGATCGCGTTGCCGTGCTCGTCGCAGAACGTGAGGTCGGTGTGGCTCGCCTGGACCGGCACGGCCTCGAGCTCGGTCTCGATGCGACCGGTGACGACGAGATCGCCGGGCACCGATGGCGGCCGGTGCACGACGAACGACTGCTCCACGCCGTCGCGACGCACGTCGTAGCGCTCGGTCACGGCTCCGCGCGAGAGCTCGGCGCGCCAGGTGTCGTAGCGGAGTGCGGCGTCCGCCGTGACGTCGAGCGGGGCTCCGCCGGACGTGACCGTCTCGGTGTGCCAGACGATCGGCAGGTTGTGCTCGTATGCCGCGCCGAGCACTGGATAGAACGCGAAGCCGTCGTGGAACGAGACCTTGTAGTCGGGTCCCGAGGCCCAGACGCCGTATTCGCCGCCGACCGGATCCGTCGCCCCCGTGTGGATCGGGACGAGCCAATCCGCGGTCTGCGGCGCCGGGGATTCGAGCGCCCGGACCGGGACGTCGAACGCGCCGGGCGCGGGGCGCGTGGACGGAGCGCCGGTGCCATCCTCGGGCGCCTGGGCGGCGAGCGAGACGCACACGGTGAACGCGAGAGAGACGATTCCGAGCGATCGGGCAACGGTCATGAACTGCTCCTCCTGGCAGGGCGAAGACCGTGAATCACGGAGCGCTTGTCGATAGGAAAAGGACCGAAGGAGGAACCGAACATAGTGTGAAGCGAGCTCTCGTGCCATTGGCGGGATGGCGAAGCGGGAATGGTCCGGACATACCCGTATCAGGTATTGCGGAGGGAGGATGCGGGGTCTCCCCCATATCCGGTGAGTCCGGCTCGGACCGGTCGCGACGGGTACGCTCCGTCGCCGTCGCGGATTCCGTCGCCCGGCGTACCGGACCGCGGTGGCTCGGCCCGTCGAGGTGCTCGGCTCGCGCCGGAGTCCGACCGGATGGCCAGGGGTGCTCGACGCAGCCCGGTTCGACCCGCGCCGGCGGGCGCACCGGCCGTATGCTGCCGGGATGACCCGAGCGATCGTCTCCGCGTGGCCATTCGGCGTCGCCCGTCGGTCGCGACGTGCGGCGTGCCTGGCGCTGCTCGCCTCGGCCTGCGGCATCGCGGCGCAGGATCCCGGATCGGTCCGCACCATCGAGAGTTCCGATCCCACGCGCACGGCCGCACTGCTCGAGCGGCTCGGCTTCGAGGCCCAGCGCCGCGGTGCGGAGGTCGTCGTGCGGGGCGGCACGTTTGCGGTCGCGCTCCGGCGTGCGCCGCGAACGCAGCGCGCCGAGGGGCGGTCGGCAGCGCCGGCGCTCGGCTCCGCGGACCGGCCGCTGCAGGTGACGGTCGACGACGTCGGCGTCGCCGGGGAGCGGCTCGGCGAGCTGCGGCCCGCACCGTCGCGACTCATCGCGTCCCCGAGCGGTGCGATCGGGCTCCGCGTCGAGGCTCCGGGCGGCGTCGTGCTGATCCTGCGCGCCGGTGCGGACGCGCAGCCGGACGCGGTCGTCGTGCCAGCGCCGGGCGAGCTGAACCCGATCGTCCTCGAGCTGCTGCGCGCCTACCCGACCGACGGCACGCATCCGTACCACTGGCCGAAGACGGGCACCTGGAAGGGCTGCACGAAGGACCTCGAGTACGGCGGCCAGCTGCTGTGCGAAGGTGATCCCGAGGGCCGCGCGTACTGCTGTGGTCTGACCTTCGAGGTGTTCCTCGATGCCTGGCGCATCTGGTGCCAGCGCAATGCGCGGCCGTGGCGCATCGCGGCGCTCGACCTCGAGGGCGTTCGGCGGCTCCAGCAGCAGTGGTTCGGGTCGAGCAGCGATCCGTCCTGCCTGCACACGGCGCTCGTCGACAATCGGCTCGGTCTGCGCGTGACGGACCGCACGGATGCGCGGGCCGGCGACTTCGTGCAGCTGTGGCGGGCGAACGGCTCCGGCCACTCGGTGGTGTTCCTCGGCTGGGAGCGGTCCGGCGGCGAGCTCGTCGGCATGCGCTACTGGTCGACGCAGGGCGCGACGCGCGGGATCGGCGAGCGCACCGAGTGGTTCGACGAGCGCGGCGGCGACCGGCGGCTCGACCCGGCGCGCCTGTGGATCTGCCGCGTCGGCATCCCGCCGCGGGACCGGCCGTGACGGGCGTCCGAGAATTCCCGCGGGCCCGGCCGTGAAGGCCGCGGCACACTTCCGGGGTTCCGCCCGACCCCCGACCCCCGACCCCCGACCCCGCGACGCCGCTCCGGTGATGCAGCCATGACCCAGAGCCAGGATGGGACCCCGCGCCGGCCGCGCGACCTGCGCCGCCGCCGCGCCGTCGCGCACGCCGCGCGCGTCGTCGCGGGGCTCGCGATCTGGAGCGGCCTCGGCACCGCGGCGTGGCGCGGAGTCGACGCGCTGCGCGAGACCGGCGAGGACCCGCTCAGCACGTTCATCGCGGCGGTCCGCGGTGAGCCCGGCGAGGGTGCACGCCAGCTCGAGCTCAGCTTCGACGGGACCTACTGGACCCGCGTCGGCGATCCGATCTTCGCGCAGGGCGACGGCCAGCCGTTCGTGCAGATCGGCGTGATCACGGCGATGGCCGACGCGAACGGGCCGGTGCACGGGCGGCCGGCCCGCTGGGGAGCGCCCGCGACGGCGGCGACGGCCCGCCTGTTCGCGACCGCGCCACCGATCGACGGCCGGGCGACGGTCGCCTGGTACGGGTCGGACCTGTCGCTCGCCTGGGTCGTCCGCACGATGCTGCCGCCCGCGCGGCAGGAGCGGCTGCGCGAGCTCGTGCAGAAGGCGATCGCGGCGCACAGCGAGGAGCTGCTCGCATCGCTGCAGCCGCTCGTCAAGGCGACGCTGACCGACGCCCTGCACGCCGTGGAGATCGAGCTGCCCCGCGTGCTGGCCGAGCACCGCGAGGAGCTGCAGGCGCTCGGTCTCGCCTACCAGGACGAGCTGGTGCACCGCGAGCTCGTGCCGCTCGTCAAGGAGGAGGTCTTCCCGCTGCTCGAGGAGCGCGCCAGCCCGCTGGTGACCACGATCGGCCGCGAGATCTGGTCGCGGGTCTCGCTGTGGTCGCTCGGCTCGCGGTGGGTCTGGGACCGCCTGCCGCTGACCTCCGGGCAGAGCCTGGAGCGCGAATGGAATCGCCTGCTGACCGAGGAGGCGTTGCCGGTCATCGCGTCGCACACCGACGACCTGCTCGGCCTCGTCCAACAGGTGTCCGGCGAGGTGTTCCGCAACGAGCGCGTGCGGCGCACGCTGCGCGATGCCTACGGTCGCGTGCTCGAGGACGCGCGCGTGCACGCGCTGCTGTGGAGCGTGTTCCGCGAGGCGGTCGTCGGCAACCAGCGTCTGCAGCAGGCGCTGGCGGACCGCTGGCAGAGCGAGCGCACGCAGGCGGCGTTGTCGCTCGCGAGCCAGCGCCTACAGCCGACCGTCGAGGAGATCGCGGCGCTGTTGTTCGGGCGGCGTGGCGAGGGGATCTCGCCGGAGTTCGCGGCCGTGCTGCGCAATCGGCTGCTGTTCAAGGACCGCACCTGGTTCGTGCTCCGGCCCGGCGCGGGTACGGCTGGCGCCGCGACCGGTGCGCCGCTGATGCTGCGCGTCGCGCTCGGCGACGACGGTGCGGATCCGTTCGCGGTCGGGGGAGGGCGCTGACGTGAGCGCGGCCGTCGCGAGGTCCGAGGACGCGCCCGCCACGGGCGCCGCGGTCGAGATCAGCGGTCTGACGCTGCGGGCCGGCGGCCGCACGCTGCTCGAGAACGCCGCGGCCAGGTTCCGGCCGGGCGAGGTCGCGTTGATCCTCGGGCCGAGCGGCGCGGGCAAATCGCTGCTGCTGCGAGTCATCGCCGGCCTGCTGGACCGCTCGCACGCGAGCGTGGACGTCGCGGGCAGCGTACGCGTCGGCGGCGAGGAGGTCCTCGGTCGCCGTGCCCGCGCGCGTGTCGGAGTCGTGTTCCAGCAGTTCGCGCTGTTCGACGAGCTGTCGCCGGCCCGCAACGTCCGGTTCGCCTACTCCCACCGCCGCCGCAATCACGACGACGAGTCGGTCGTCGATCCAGCAGCATTGCTCGACGAGCTGCAGGTGCCGCGTCACGCGCGGGTCAGTCGATTGTCGGGCGGTCAGCAGCAGCGCCTCGCGATCGCGCGCACGCTCGCGTCGGATCCCGACATCGTGCTCTACGACGAGCCGACCTCGGGCCTCGACGCGGCGACCGCCGACCAGGTCGCCGCCCTGATCCGTCGCACGCACCGCGCGCACCCGAAGACCGCGATCGTCGTCACGCACGACTACGAATCGCTGGTCGGCATCGCGGACCGCGTGCACGTGCTCGATGCCGAAGCCCACGCGCTCCGCGAGGTGCCGCGCGCCGACTGGCCGTCACTGCGCGAGCAGCTCACCGCCACGCCGCGCACCGCCGCGCCGCCGCCGCGGAGCCGTCCGCTCGGTGCCGCGCAGGCGGCATCGCGCCGCCTCGGTGCCTTCCTGGCCGGCACCAGCCGTGTCGCCGAGGCGGCCGCCGGCGTCCCGGCCGCGCTGCTTCCGCTGTGGCGCAGCTTCGGATGGGGCGGGCGCTATCTCGCGCACTACCTGCGGCTCGTCGCCGGGCCGTCGGCATGGCTGTACCTGGCGGTGACCGGGGCGATCCTCGGCTACGTCGCCACGCACTTCACCTTCGAGTACATGCCGTACTCCGCCTACACCGAGCCGCTGATCACCGAGGAGGTGCTCGGGGCGATCGGCTACGCGCTGTATCGGATCCTGGTGCCGCTGATCGGCACGATCCTGATCGCGGCGCGCTGCGGTGCCGCGGTCGCGTCGGACATCGGCAACAAGACCTACGGCCGCCAGACCGACGCGATGCGCTCGCTCGGTGCGGACCCGCGCCGCTACCTGCTGACCAGCGTGCTGTGGGCGTTCCTGATCGGCACCCCGGTGCTCGTCGGCGTCGCGTTCGTGACGTCGCGCTGGGCGAGCCTCATCGCGTTCTCGATCCTGCACCCCGAGCTCGGCCGGCAGTTCTGGGAGCAGCACCTGCACACGCAGCTCATGCTGCCCGGCGAGCCCGTGTTCGAGGGGACGTGGTGGCTTCTCGCGAAGGTGCTGAGCTGCGCGCTCGGCATCGCCGCGATCACCTACCACCAGGGCGCGCGCCCGAAGCCGGCAGCCACTTCCGTCAGCGTCGGGATCACGGCGGCGATCCTGTGGTCGACGCTGTGGGCATTGATCGTGCACTTCGCGTTCGCGTTCTTCGAGTTCCGCCCGCCGACGTGACCCGATCGCCCCCGCGCGCCGCGGCTGGCGCGGGCCGCAACGTCAATGCGGAACGCCTCCGCGCCTCGCCGCGGCAGCGCCGACCGCGCGACCGTGCCACTCGCCGGCGCGTGCGCCGGCCGCGAGGCCGGCGAGCGCTGCTCCGGTGGCGGGTGCGTCGCACCAGACGAGATCCGCCAGCTCGAGCAGCGCGTCGGTCCAGTCGGCGTCGATCGTGTGCATCGCCGTCGCCGGCAGCACCACGCTGAGGCGCGTCGCGGCGCCGGGGGGCTCGCGGAGCCAGCGCTCCAGGTAGACGCGCTCCGTACGGACCGCGGCGGCGCGCAGCGCGTCGATCACGTCGAGCGGGAACTCGTCGCCGGTCTCGATCGCGACGTGCAGCAGCGTGAACGGGTCGTCGGCGAGCAGCGCGCGCACGGCGGCGACCATCCCCGGCAGGTGCTCGAACGGCTCCGCCGCGTGGAAGCGCAGGGTGAACACGTGCGCCGCGCAGGCCGGCGGCCGCCACTGCGCGAGCGCAGCGGGCTCGCGATCGAGGTCGAAGGCCACGCACGTGACCGGCGTGCAGCCCGTGTCGTCCGCGGCCGGCAGCCAGGGCGGGGGCGTGGGGTCGAACGTGCAATCGAACACGTCCTCGGCCTCGGCGAGCAGCGCGTCGATGTCGTCGCCGCTCAGCGTGGGGGTCGACTCGACGAAGTAGGGCGGGCGTGGATCGAACGTGATGCCGAGGTGCTCGGCGTCGCGGCGGAACGCGGTCCCGGGCAGGATGCCGAGCCGGAACACCTGCGCCATGTCGCACAGGCCGCCGTCGGCGAGGAAGCGCATGCCGCGGCGCACCGACTCGGGGGTGTCGCCCGGCAATCCGACGATCAGGTCGGCCTTCACGCGGATGCCCGCCTCTCGCAATGCACGTGCGCCGCGCTCGAAGGCCTTCAGGTTGTTGCGGCGGTCCATCAACGCCTGCGTCGTGTCGTCGACCGACTGCAGGCCGAGCTCGACCTCGACGAAGCCGGCCGCACGCATGCGGCGTGCGAGCTTCGCGTCCAGGCCCTCGCCGCGCAGCTCGCCGTGCAGCTGCAGGCGGCCGTCGGGATTGCCGCGCGCCAGGAGCTCGACGAACTCGCCGAAGCGCGGGCGCTGATTGAGCGTCGGGTCGAGCAGGAAGACCTCGTGGGCGCCGCGGGCGCGGGCGTGCGCGAGATCGGCCAGCACGTGCTCGTCGGGCAGGTAGTGCTGGCTGTCGTACGCCTTCGGGTAGTAGCAGAACTTGCAACGGAACACGCAGCCGCGCACGGTCTCGAGCAGCAGCTGCTCGGGCTCGCCGGCGTCGAGGATGCCCTCGACGTACGGCGACGAGATCGCCGCGAGGTCCGCCATCGGCGTCCGCGGCAGGTTCTGCCGCAGCTCGCGGCCGTCGCGCCAGCCGAGCCCGGCGATGCGCGACAGTCCGGCGCGCTCCGCACCCGACGTCCGCCACGCGAGCAGCTCGGCGAAGGTCCGCTCGCCCTCGCCGAACACGGCGAAGTCGACCGCCGGCTCGGCGAGGACCCAGGCATTGTCGGTCGTGATCTCCGGGCCGCCGACGACGATCGCGCAGCCCGGCAGCCGCTCCTTCACCCGCCGCGCCAGCCACAGCGAGCGGTCGACGTTCCACAGATAGCAGGACAGCCCGAGCAGATCCGGCTCGCGCGCGCACACCGCGTCGACGAGCGCCCGGTCGCCGAGGCGGTTGGCGTCCGTCGCGGGCAGGATGTGGATCTCGCAGTGCTCGGCCGCGCCGTGCCGCTGCGCGTAGAGCTTCAGGTACGCAGCCGCCAGCGGGACGTTGCCGCGGATCGGCTCGGGGCCGACCGGCGGGATCGGCAGCTGGGTGAGCAGGGCGCGGAGCTTGCGCATTCGCCGGGAATGCTATCGCCAGCTGCCGCCGCCGATCAGGATGCCTCGTGTCGCGGCGGAGACTCCGACACCGGAACCGGCACCGATTCCGGCGCGGGTGGCACGGGGTGGGGGCGCCGCGCCTGCGCGAAGAACGCGGCCTTCTCGAGCGATGCGCCGATGTCGATGTCCTCGACGAACACCCCGTGCGGCAATCGCAGCGAGGCCGCCGTGAAGTTGACGATGGCGCGGACGCCGGCGCGCACCAGGCGCTCGGCCAGGTGCTGTGCGGCGCTCGCCGGCACGGCGAGCACGCCGACCGACAGCGGGTGCTTCGCCAGCACGCTCTCGAGCTGCTCCTCGGGGAGCACGGCCACGCCGCCGACCGACTGACCGCAGGTCGCTGGGTCGCTGTCGAACGCCGCCCGGACCCGCAGCTTCGGCTGCCGGCGCCCGAGGTAGCTCAGCAGCGCGCGCCCGAGGTGCCCGACCCCGCACAGGCACAGCCCATCGTCCTCGGGAGGATCGAGCAGCGTCGAGAACCTGTCCAGCAGGGCGTCGACCGGATAGCCCTGCGTCGAGCTCCCACTGCACCCGGCCAGCATCAGGTCCCGCCGCACCTGCGCGGCCGACAGCCCGAGCGCATCCGCCAGCTCCCGGCTGAACGTCCGCTCCCGCCCCTCCCGCTGCCAGCGGCGCAACGTGCGCCGGTACGTGGCCAGTCGCTCGACCATCGGCTCGGAGAATCGCATCGGACCGCTCCACGCGGGCCGCGTGCCGGTCGTTCGTCCGGCTGCTCCACCCGCTGTGATCTGGATAACAGCCGGGCGTTGGCGGACTTTCCGCGCCCGCGAATCGTCCGGGCGCTCGTCCCGCTCCGGGCATCGAGCACCGGTCGGGTGCCCGATGGCCGTACGTCATGCGAGCACGTCGAGGGCGCCCGTGCTGTCCGAGAACGACGGCACCGGGCAGCCGAACGCCGCGAGCATCGCGACGTACAGATTCGTCAATGCGGTGTCGCGCGGGAACCGCAGATGCGCGCCGCTGCGGAGGCGGCCACCCGCCCGGCCGACCAGGACGATCGGCAGGTCGTGCGGGTCGTGTCGGTTGCCGTCGCGGATCCCGGACCCGTAGAAGACCATGCTGCTGTCGAGCAGTGTGGCGTCGCCCTCGCGGGCCGCGTCGAGGCGCTCGCAGAGGGCTGCCAGCTTCGTCACGTGCCAGCGGTTGATCAGCGCGTACTGCTTCTGCTTCTGCGGGTCGTTCTCGTGGTGGGAGAGCTCGTGGTGGCTGCCGCGGACGCCGGGCAGGAACGAGAAGTCCCGGCCGGAGACGGCGTTGCCGAGCATCAGCGACACGATGCGCGTCGTGTCCGAGCGGAATGCCAGTGCGATGACGTCGAGCATCAGGTCGAGGTGCTGCTCGAAGCCCGCCGGGTCGTCCGGCGGTGGGGTCGCGCCAGCGAGCACCGCGTCGCGCGGAGCGCCGGTGGTCGTCGCGAGCGCGTCGATGCGCTGCTCGAGCGCTCGGATCGAGTCGAGGTGCTCGTCGAGGCGAGCGCGATCCGCGCCGCCGAGCCGGTCGCGCAGGCGCCGGCCGTCGGCGAGCACGAGGTCGAGCACGCTGCGGTCGTCGTCACCCATGCGCGCGCGGCGGAACAGCCGGTCGAACGCGAGCCGGGGATGGATCTCCTTGGTCGCGGGCTGCGTCGGGCTGCGCCAGGACAGCGTCGCGCCGTAGACGGTCGAGTAGCCCATGTCGACCTGGTGGCGCACCGGCTCGAGGCCGAGCTCGAGCGACGGTAACGGCGTCAGGTGGCCGCGCGCGGCGGCCGCGAGCTGGTCGACGGTGATCCCGCAGCGCAGGTCGCGCCCACCGGTCTTGTGGACCCGCGCGCCGCTCAGCAGCGCGGTCGTCTTGACGTAGTGCCCTTCGCCTTCGTCGCTGTTGCGGTTGAACAGGCCCGACAGCACGAGCGTGCGGTCCCGGAACGGTGCGAGCGGCTGCAGCGTCGGTGACGGCGTCCACTCCGGGCCCTCGTCGGCAGGCGTCCAGGTCTGCGGCAGCACGCCGTTCGGGACGAACACGAACGCCATGCGCACCGGCGCGGCCGGCTCGCGGCGCCCGGGGCGCATCGCCTCGAGCCAGGGCAGCGCCAGCGCGGCACCTGCCCCGCGCAAGACCGAGCGGCGCGACAGCGGACGGGTCGGCATGGCGCAGACGTTCCGGGGGCGACCGCCGGTGCGCAAGTCCCGCGCGCGACGCGGCCCGGTCAATCGCGCGGATTCCGTCGGTGACGGAACGGGAACGACAGCGCGACCGCCTCGACGAGTGCGCTGCCGTGCCAGGTGTCGCCGTGGCGTGCCGCGGCCACGATCGCGTCGACCGCCTCGCCGTCCGCGAAGTCGAGCGGGCGGCCGAGCGCGTAGACGAGCAGCTTCTCCGCGAGGTTGCGGACGATCCGCTCGCGCTGGTCGAGCAACCAGTCGGTCAGCCCGCCGACGCCGTCGAGCTCGGTGCCGTCCGGCAGCGTGACGTTCGCGTCGATCGCCCGCCCCTGGCTGTCCTCGCGCCAGCGGCCGATGCCGTCGAAGTTCTCGAGCGCGAGGCCGAGCGCGTCCATCTGAGCGTGGCAGGCGGCGCAGCGTGGCTCGCGGCGGTGCTGCAACAGGCGCTCGCGCAGGCTCAGCCCGTCGTCGAGCTGGTCGTCGGCCGGCAGGCGGCCCGCGTTCGGTGGCGGTGGCGGCGGTGGGGTGCCGAGCAGGTTCTCGAGGATCCACTTGCCGCGCACCACCGGGCTCGTGCGCAAGGGATACGACGTGACGGTCAGCACGCCGCCGAGCCCGAGCACGCCACCGCGCCGGCGATCGGGCAATGCGATCTCGCGCAGCTCGTCGCCGTCGATACCGGCGATGCCGTAGTGCCTGGCCAGCGTCGCGTCGAGGAACGCGCGATCGCTCGATACGAGGTCGAGGACGCTCCGCTCTTCACGCAATACGGCGAGCACCGTCGCCACGGCCTGCTCGTACATCGAGCGCCGCAGGCCGTCGTGGAAGCCACCGAAGCGCCGCACGTCGACCGCGACGTCTCGCAGCGCACGGAAGCCCAGCCATTGTGCTCCGAAGCCGTCGCCGAGCGCCCGGGCGCGCGGGTCGGCGAGCATGCGGCGCACCTGCCCGCGCAGGACCGTCCCGTCGCGCAGCCGGCCGGCGTCGGCGAGCGCCGCGAGCTCCGCATCGGGCAGCGACGACCACAGGAAGAACGACAGCCGCGCGGCCAGCTCGAAGTCGTCGATCGGCCACGGTGCCGTGCCGCGCTCCGGCCGGTCGCGCTCGACCCGGTAGAGGAAGTGCGGCGACAGGAGCGTCGCGAGCAGCGCCTGGCGCCAGCCGGCGGTCGGGTCGCCGGCGCGCGCCAGCAGCGCGGCCCGGTCGTCGATCTCGGCGGGGGTCGGCGGCCGTCGGAACGCCGCGCGCAGCAGACCGCGCAGCCGGCGGCGGTCGGCCCGCTGCCGGTCGTCGCCGTCCTCGGGGCCGGGCGCGGCGAACCGCTCGACGGCGGTCGGCGTCGCCAGGAAGCGGTCGACGGCGTCGACGGTCGCGTCCCAGCAGCGCTCGACGAGCATCGGCGTCGAGAACAGCACGTCGCCGACGGTGTCGAAGCCGTAGCCGCTCGGGTCCTCGGGCAGCTCGCGTGCGGCGTCGACCGGCACGCCGAGCAGTGCCGTCAGCCCGTTGCCCCACTCGGTGCGGTTCAGGCGGCGCAGCAGCGGTCGGCCGGGGTCGCGTGGCTCGCCGGGCCGCCGCCGCTGCAGCACGCCGCGCGCCGCCCCGGCGAACGCGTCGCGGGCCGCCTGGTCCGGCAGCGGCTCGGCGTCGCGCGGCGGCATCCGCAGGCCGGCGACCGCCTCGAGTGCGTCGCGCCAGTCGGCGGCGTCGTCGCGCCAGCGGCCGGGGTCGATCGCCGCGAGGGCCCGCAGGTCGAGGCCGGCCTCCGGCTCGTCACCGGCGTGACAGGCGGCGCAGTGGGCGGCGATGAAGGTGCGGACGCTCGCGACCGCGGCGTCCGGGTCGCCCTGCGCCGCCACGCGGGCGCACAGACCGGCGAGCGTCAGGGCGGCGGCGATGCGGAGGGCGCGGGGCACGGCGCGCCAGCGTAGCGCGCCGGGGCAGTGCGGAGCGATGATCCAGGCGATGGTCGCACCGTCGCACCTCGCCCACGTCGGTCCCGGACCCGCTGCCCCCGAGGTCGTCCACGTGGTCGTCGAGATCCCGAAGGGCAGCCGCAACAAGTACGAGCTCGACGAGGCCTCGGGGCTGTTCCGGCTCGACCGCTACCTGTACTCGGCGACGCACTATCCGGGCGACTACGGCTTCGTGCCGGCGACGCTCAGCGAGGACGGCGATGCGCTCGACGCGCTCGTCATGGTCAGCCAGCCGACCTTCACCGGCTGCCTGATCCGCGCGCGCGTGCTCGGCGTGTTCCGCATGATCGACGACGGCGACGACGACGAGAAGCTGTTGACCGTGCCGGACAGCGATCCGTTGTTCGCGATGTACCGCGATCTCGACGACGTGCCGCCGCACTTCCTGCGGGAGGTCGAGCACTTCTTCTCGACCTACAAGCAGCTCGAGGAACGCCGCGTCGAGGCACGCGGTTGGCTACGCCGTGGCGACGCATTGCGCGTCGTGCGCGAGGCGATCGCGCGCTTCGGTGCGCATTGAACGCGGCGCGGGTCAGATCGCCGCCAGGATCGCGTCGACGGCGGCGTCGACGTCGTCGTCCGTCGTACGGTGGTTGGTCACGCAGAAGCGGATCACGAAGCCGCCGTTGACCCGCGACGACGACAGGAACGTGTGGCCACCGGCGTGCAGCCGCGCCAGCGTCTGGCGGGTCGCCGTGCCGTCGTCGTCGTCGCCGACGCTGACCCGGAACGAGAACACCGCAAGGCGCGGCTCGGTGACGATCGTGATCCGCGGGTCCTCGACCAGGCGGTCGCGCGCCCGCCGCGCCCGCGCGCAGTCACCGCGTATCGCGGCCGCGATCGCGTCGATGCCCATGCCACGCAGCAACATCCACAGCTTCAATGCGCGGGAGCCGCGCGTCAGCTCGGGGCCGAGCGCGTGGAAGTTGACGGCGTCCTCGGGCACGTCCTGCAGGTAGGCGCCGCGTCCACCGAACGTGCGCTCGAGCGCACCGGATCGCCGCGTGAGCAGGCAGCCGCAGTCGATCGGCGCGTAGAGCCACTTGTGGGCGTCGATCGTCAGGGAATCCGCTGCAGCGATGGCCGCGCGCACGTCGCCGCGCTCCTCGCACAATGCCAGCGCGGCACCCCACGCGCCGTCGGCGTGCAGCCACATGCCGTGCCGGTCGCAGAGGGCGCGGCACGCTGCGACGTCGTCGATCGCGCCGGTCGACGTCGTGCCGACCGTCGCGACGACGGCGCACGGCCGCAGGCCGCGCGCGCGGTCCTCCATGATCCGCTCGGCGAGCGCATCGACGCGTAGCTCCTGGGCGAGGCCGACCGGGACCGTCCGGAGCTGCTGCGGCTCGAAGCCGAGCACGTGCGCCGCCTTGCGGACCGAATCGTGCGCCTCCGCGCTCGCGTACAGCGTCTTCCGCGCGAGCGGACCGGCGCAGCGGTCGCGCGCCGCGGCGAGGGCCTGCAGGTTGGCCAGCGACCCGCCGCTCGTCAGCACGCCGGTCGACCAGCTCGAGTCGAGGCCGAGCGCCTCGCGCAGCCAGTCGAGCACCTGCACCTCGAGCTGCGCTGCGGACGCCCCGCCGAGCCAGGTGCCGACGAACAGGTTCGTCGCCGCGGCGAGCCAGGCGCCGAGCGCGCCGGCGTAGCTGCCGGGCGCCGGGACGTAGGCGAGGAAGCGCGGGTGGTCGACCCGCGTCGCGCTCGGCAGGACGACGTCGAAGAACCGGTCGAGCGTCGCGTCGAGACCGAGCCCCTGGCGCGGCAGCGGTTCGGCGAGCAGCTCGCGGAGCGCGGCGGCGTCGGGCTCGGTGAACACGCGGGCATCGCGGAGCGCGGCGCGGTCCGCGACGATCCGGTCGACGGCGCGCTGCCCGATGCGCCGCATCTCCTCCGGGGACGGGTCGAGGGTCATCGCGCGGTGCATCCTGCGCGCTCCGCGCGGCGATTCCCACCACCGTCTTCGGTGCAGCCCCGAGCCGCGATCCGTCGATGGCGGTGGACGAGGAGATGTGCCGGGTGCCGATCCGACCGTTCGCCTGCGCTTCCCGGCCGCGACGTGGCGGGAACGCGGGCGAGAGGGCGCTCGGCGAGAAGTTCGAGCCGAGCCAGCCGAAGCGTCGCTGCGGCCGCGTACCATGCCCGTGGCCGGACGCGCACTCGACGCGCAGCATGCGGCCGGCGCCCGGTCTGTGCCTTCGACGGAAATGGCCCGATCCGAACCGACGCACTGGAAGAGGGTCAAGGAGCTGTTCGAGTCCACGCTCGATCTCCCCGAGCCCGAGCGAAACTCGCGACTGCGGGCTGCGTGCGACGGCGACGAGGGACTCCTCGCGGAGGTCATCGCGCTCCACGAGGCCGACGGCCGTTCTGACGAGGAGCTCGAGCCACCCCTACGCGAGGACCTCGAGGCTCGCGCCTCGATCGAGCCAGGGCTGTGCCTCGGTCCGTACCGGATCGAGGAGCGGATCGGTGCAGGAGGCATGGGGAGCGTGTGGCGCGCGAGCCGGGCTGACGGGTCGTTCGAGCGCGAGGTCGCGATCAAGATCGTCAAGCGCGGCATGGACACCGAGGCCGTGTTGCGGCGATTCCGCGTGGAACGCCAGGTGCTGGCGCGCCTGGATCACCCCGGGATCGCGCGTCTGCTCGACGGCGGTGCGACCGTCGACGGACTGCCATACCTCGTCATGGAGCACGTCATCGGTGTCCCGATCGACTCGTATTGTGACGAGCATCGCCTGGGCGTGTTCGAACGACTCGATCTGTTCATCCGAGTTTGCAGTGCGGTGCAGCACGCGCACGCGTGCGGCGTGGTCCACCGTGATCTGAAGCCCGGCAACGTGCTCGTCACCCACGAAGGTCGACCCAAGCTGCTCGACTTCGGTATCGCGAAGATCCTCAGAGACGAACCCGAGCACGAACTCGATGCCACGAGTCCGGCGGAGCGATTGCTGACTCCGGAGTATGCCAGTCCCGAGCAGATCGAGGGTGGGGCCGTGACCCCTGCCGCGGACGTGCACGGGCTCGGAGTGATGCTGTTCGAGCTCCTGACCGGAAGGCGACCATTCCGGCCCGCGAGCGCCTGCACTGCGGACGTGGTCGAAGCCGTACGGCAGGTCGACGCTCCGCGTCCGAGCACGGTCGTCCTGCAGAAGGTCGCGGAGGTCGAACTGCCGCGCCGCACGCAGATCCTCGACCGCGAGGCGCTCGCCGACCTACGCGGTGCCTCACCGCGGCAGCTCCGTGCCGCGCTGGAGGGTGATCTCGACTCCATCGTCCTCCAGTCGCTGCAGAAGCAACCTGAGCGTCGCTATCCGGATGCCGGGACGCTGCGCGACGACATCGAGCGTCACATGCGCGGGTTGCCGGTTCTCGCGCACCCGGAGCACTTGATGCGCCGGGCGCTGCGCTTCGCGCGGCGACACCGAGCCGGGGTCGTCGCCGGTGCCGTGGTGCTGGTCATCCTCACGGTCGCCACTCTGATCAGCGCGGCGCTGTATCTGGACGCCAGGCGACAGCGTGCCGCCGCCGAACGCAGCGGCTACCACGCGCGCGTCGGAGCGGCTCTCGCGGCGCTCGAAGCTGGCGATGTCGTGCGAGCACGCGGCCACATCGAGGCCGCGCCGCAGGGCATCGGAGGCTTCGAACTCCGCCACATCCTCGCGCGGATCGACCGCAGCGAAATGGTGGTCGAGCCACTCGCAGACGAACTCGTCGACTTCGTGGCTGACGATGACGTGACCGGCGCACTCGTCGGGGGTGAGCGGGGCACTCTCGCGTGGGTCGATCTCGATAGCCAGTCGGTGCGGCGCACATGGCGAGGCCTCGGTGGGATCGTGCGCCCGGCCGCGCTCGACGTCACCGAGGGCCGCGCGGCGGTGCTCGTGGAAGGCGTGGCGTTCGTGGGCCTGGACCTCGCGACCGGTGCCGAGATCTGGCGCTTCGCCGACGCAACAGCGCGCGCGCTCGCGGTCGACGCGGGGACGCGACGCATCGCATGCGGTGGAAGGGACGGCAGCATCACGCTGCGTGCCCCGGCCGATGGCCGCGTGCTCGCCAGGTGGCGGACCGGTGGCACGGACGTTCAGGCGCTACAGTTCTCGGCCGACGGTCGGGTGCTGGCCAGTGGTAGCGCCGACGGTGTCGTGCAGTCGTGGGACCTGACCGAGGACCCGCCCCGCGGTTCGGCGTGGCGGCTCGCCAACGTCTGGGATCTTGCGTTCGACCCGAGTGGCACGCTCCTGGTGGCCGCGTTGGACGACGGACGAGTCGCGCGGATCCGGCTCGCTTCGGGGGAGGTCGACTTCCTGTCGACGCGACTGCGCCGGCGCGTGGCCTCGGTCGCGTTCTCCCCGGACGGCCGCGAACTGATCGCCGCGAGCTACGACCGTGCGATTCACGTGTGGTCCGCCGACGGCTCCGAGCGGCGGCTCCTGGGCCACACGGGCGCGGTCGAGGGCGCTGCGTGGAGACCCGGTGGCGGAATCCTCTCCGTTTCGCGGGACGGCACGCTGCGCGTCTGGCCGGGCGGCTCCGACGACGTTCGTCACTGGCGGGTCGAGCCGGGCTGGTATATGGGGCTCGCGGTCCCGCGCGACGGTGTCGAGGTCGTCACGTCGGGTGGCTGGCCGGGACTCGGCGTGCCGTGCGTCGCGGCGTGGGACGCGGTGACGGGTGCACGTTCGTGGTCGCGGACCACGCCGGGCACGGCGATCGACTGCGTCGCAGCGGACAGCCGGGCGACGCGGGTGGCGACCGGAACGGAAGTCGGCGCGTGGCGGTTGTCGAGTGGCACCTCCGGGGTGGGCGTGCTCGAGGTCACGGGTCACGACGCACCGATTCTCGACGTCGCGTTCGCTCCGGGCGGGGGAGTCCTCGCGACAGCTTCCCGCGACGGCACGGTGGGGCTCTGGGACCTCGCCCGGGGCGGGCGCCCGCTCGGTCGCCTGACGGGGCACACGCAGGCAGTGTCGTCCGTTCGCTTCGCTCCCGATGGCGAGCGGATCCTGACCGGAAGCTGGGACCGCAGCGCGCGGATCTGGTCGGCCGCGAGTTTCGATGTGCTCGTCACGTTCGATGGCCACACCGCGGAGATCTGGCAGTCCGTGTTCGACGCGACCGGTCAACGGATCGCGACGGCGTCGTGGGACGGGACGGTACGGATCTGGCGAGCGTCGGATGGTGCGCTGCTCCACGTGCTCGCGGGTCACTCGGGCCGGGTGTATTGCGCCGCCTTCTCGCCGGACGGGACCCGCCTCGCGACGGGAGCCGAGGACTTCCTCGTCGTCCTGTGGGATACCGAGCGAGGTGTGGAGGTCGCCGCATTGCGCGGCCACGCGGCGCGCGTCGACAAGGTGGCGTTCGGTCCGGACGGCGATGCCCTGTATTCGCTCTCGATCGACGGTGATCTGCGACGCTGGGACGCGCCGCGTGCCCGCTGAGACCGGGGGCCGCGGTCACCCCGGCCCGATCTCGCGCCGGAGCCACGCCCGGGCTGACCGCCAATTGCGTTCGACGCTCGTGACGGAGACCCCGAGCGCCTTTGCGGTCTCCGCGACCGTCAATCCTGCGAAGAACCTGACCTCTACCAACTCGGCGAGCGTCGCGTCGATCCGCTCGAGACGGCCGAGTGCATCGTGGAGGCCGAGCAGGTCGATCGCCCTCCGCTCGAATGCCAGAAGATAGCGGCCGACCAGCGCGTCCTCCCGCGCGGTGGCGCGGCGCCGCGCGGCGCGCGCATGGTCGACCAGGACCTGCCGCATCACGCGCGCTGCGAGCCTCAGGAAGTGCCGGTCGTCGTCGTAGGTCAGACGTGCATTCGCCCCGGCGAGCTTGACCCAGGCCTCGTGGACGAGCGCCGTCGCCTGCAGCGTGTGGCTCGCGCGCTCGTGGTGCATCAGCCGTTCCGCGATCGCGTGGAGTTCCTGGTAGAGCACGGGCGCGAGTTCGACGGCCGCCGCGCCATCCTCGGCGCGGAGCCGATCGACGAGGGCCCTGGTTCGAGGGAGGTCGTCAGCCATCGCGGCCACCCGATCGTCCGAGTACCTGCGGCGCAGCGCAACGCGTTCGTGGCTCCCTGAGCTCCGGGACGGAGCGGGTGGCGAATCGGGAAATCGAGAAGGACGGCACCGTCGGCGGACGCCTTCTCCGTGCGGCGTCGGAGCGCGGTGGCGCCCGGCAGATCGACCCTCCGTCCTCAGGTATCCACCCATGCTGTCCATCCTCCTGAGCGGGTTCGGCTTCGCGGCGGCAGTCGCCCCGCAGGAACCGCCTCCCGCCCCGATCGCGCTGCCGGTCTTCGCGGAGAACCGCGGCCAATGGCCCGCTGACGTCCGGTTCTCGGCCCTTCGTAGCGCCGGGGCCCTCTGCGTCGGCACGAGCAGCTTCTGGACCATCGGCCGAAGCGAGACCGGACGCGTCTCCGGGGTGCGATTTACGTTCGATGGTATCGAACCGGTGACTCCGATCGGCGAGGCCAGGCAAGTCGGGGTCCTCCATTTCCTGCTCGGCACCGACAGCGTGGGATGGCACCGCGACGTGGCGACGTTCGACCGTATCCGGTTCCCGTTGCCGATCGCCGGTGTCGACGTCGTGCTGCGCGACGATCGAGGCACGCTGCACTACGACATCGAGCTGGAGCCGGGCGCCGAGCTGGACCGGCTTCGGATCCGGGTCACCGGCGGGGCCGTGCGCGTCGCCGCCGACGGGGAGCTGTGCATCGGTACGCCGCTCGGGGACCTCCGGCAGCCTCCGCCGGTCACCTACGAGCTCCTCCCGGATGGCGGGCGTCGCCCGCTCGCGTGTCGATATGTTGCCGACGGCGACGATGCGTTTCGCTTCGCGGTGTCGGGGCGCGACCCTGCGCGCGCCGCCGTCGTCGATCCGGCGCTGTTGTGGGCGACGTATCTCGGCGGTTCGAGCCTCGATCGGATCGTGGCGATCGAGCGGTCGGGGAGCGACGTCTACGTCGCCGGAGTCACGCGTTCGACGAACTTCCCGACGTCGCCCACGGCCTATGACCGGACGTTCTCGGGCACCAGTGCATACGCGGACATGTTCGTGGCGCGCCTGCGTACCACCTCGTCGGGTTCGGCGCAGCTGGTCTTCGGCACCTATGTCGGAAGTCTGGGAGTCGTGGAGACTCCTTACGACCTGTACGTCGAATCCAATGGCAACGTGACCATCGGCGGCGTAACGACGGGAAGTGGCATTCCGATCTCCAGCTTCGCGTTCCAGCCGACCTACCACAACGGTGGAGGTGTCTATCGTGAGGGTGACGGATTCGTCTTGCAACTCTCGGCGGACGGTAGCCGCGTCAATTGGGGTACCTACGTCGGCGGTGTGGGCTACGACGAAGTCCGTGGGATCCACCTCGACACGGCAGCGGGCCGACTCACGGTCGTCGGCTGCACGTGGTCGCCCGACTTCCCGACTTCGTTCCTCGCCTTCGACCGTTCTTGGAACGGTGACTTCGATGCCTTCGTGCTGCGACTGGATGCGACCGGCTCCACCCTGCAGCACTCCTCTTATCTCGGTGGGGTCAACGAGGACATCGGGTACGCCGTCGACGTGCTCACCGACGGCTCCACGATCCTGGCCGGCTCGACACGGTCGCCGACCTTCCCGACCACACCGCGGGTCTTCCAGCCGACGAAGCGGAGTGGCGTGTCGGGCTTCGTGACCCGTGTCGCGGCGGACGGCCGCTCGCTCGTCGCATCGACCTTCCTCGACTCGCTCAGCGACACGGTCACCGGCATCGAGATCTACTCCCTGGACGCCGAGACCGACGGCTCGGTCTGGGTCGGCGGGAAGACGACGACTCCGTACTTCCCGTTCATGACGACCGCAGCATTCGACGTCGGCTTCAGCGGGAACTCAGAAGGTTTCGTGTCGCGCTTCGTCCCTGCCCTCTCGGGGCTCACCGTGTCCTCGTTCTGCGGCGGCTTCGGCGACGAGGAGGTCCATGGCGTGAATTGGGACGGTGCTGACTCCGCGGTCGTCGGTGGCTGGACGACCGCGTCGAACTTCCCGACGACGCCGGCGTGCTACGACAGCACGTTCAACGGCAGCGTCGACGGGTTCGCGCTGCGCGTGTCGAATGCGGGTCGGCTATTGTACTCGAGCTACTATGGTGGTTCGGGCGACGACCGGGTCATGGACTCCGCCCTCGGCGCCGACGGCTCGGTCTCGCTCGGTGGCTGGACCAGTAGCACCAACCTGCCGCTCGCGAATCCGTTCGATCCATCGGCAAACGGTGGTGACGACGGGTTCGTCGCGGTCCTCGATGCCCGCCGCACTCGGACCTGGCCGATCGGCTACGAGTACTCGGCTGGCGGCACGACGGTCGGAGCGCCGTTCTCCGCGCCCTATCGAGATTCGAGTCGCCTGCTGACCGTGATGAAGCGCAACGGTCTTCCGTGGAGTCAGGGATCGTCCGTGGAAGCAGTCACCTTCCGAGGAGTGCTCCAGATCGGCGCGGTCGGCGGAGCGGGGACTTTGCGCGCGCGCCTGGGAACGACGACGAGGTGGCCGGAGCAGATCTCCTCGCGCTTCGACGACAACTTCGCATCGACGCCTCGCACGGTGTTCCAGGGCAGCCTCAACCTGCCCGGCTACTCCGTCAGGCCAACCGTGCGCGTCCCGTTCTCGAATCCGTATCTCGATCCCGGCACCGACAACCTCGTCCTCGACCTGTTCTGGACCACGTCGGCGCCGAACCGCACCGGAACGGACTGGCCGATCTCGGCCGTGTCGGAGTCGCACGGTGGCCGCGCCGGGACCTCGCGGTCGATCGGCCCGGGCTGTCCGGGCTCGAACGGCGTGATCCCGTCGAGTGGGGTCGATCTGGTCACGACGGTGCCGGGCGCCGAGCTGCTGTTCTCGACCGCAGGCTCGATCGTGCCGACCGCTGGACCCGAGCAATACGCCGGCAACTTCATCGGCCGGTCGACGACGAACTGGAACGGCACACCGCTGCCGCTCGGCCTCGGCTTCATCGGCCTCGCGTCGAGTTGCTTCATGCGGACCGACGTCATCGCGTCGCAGAACGCGTTCGTGCTGTCGTCCGGTGCGACGCGCGCCTACGCGACCTGGCAGCTGCCGCAGCTCGCGTCGTGGAATGGAATCACGCTCTACTCACAGTGGATCGTCGCCGACCTCCAGGTGACGAGCCCGATGAAGTTGATCGTGTCGGACACGACCGGGATCACGCTCGGCCTCGCCCCGGCCACGTTGATGAGCGGTCAGTCGATCTGGAAGGTCGGTGGTGCGGACGGCTCGGGCACCGAGGTCGGCCAGCGCAGCGCCGACTCGTTGCGACCCGTGCTCGAGTTCGAGGGAGCCTGGCGCTGAGACGTCCGGGCAGCCTGGCCCGCGTCGCCCGTCATCTCCGCGCGGCGATGCCGCGAGGCCGCGCGGTTCCGGGACGGACCCGGAGCTTCGACTTCGCAGCACGCAAGATGTTGCGCGGTAGCGTAGGTCGCGGCGGCACGGCCGCGGGCGACGGGGGCGGCAGCGACCTCCCGGTCGCCAGACGCGACGAGCCCGGCGGGCTTCCGGCGCACCCCGCCCCGGGTCGGATCCGCCAGCCGCACAGCGGCGCGTCCTCGGTGTCCGGCAGTCGACCCTGCCCATGCCGGTGACTCCGCCGGCATCCGGCGGGGCGACGCTGGTGCGATTGACCCCCATCGGCCGCGGACCTATCCTGCTCGCCCCCGAACGCGGCCCTCCGCCGTCGGTGAAGTCGACGTCGTGCGCGCGGCGCAGCCGCCGTCGACCTTCTCACCGGCCGCGGTCTGCCGGCCGAGCCCGACCCGCCCACTCCCGCGTTGGCCCCGAACACGCATCCCACCGACACCGCGCCGAGCGCCGCGACCCCCGGCGTGCCTGCCGCGGCCCGCGATGACATCCTGCCGCGCCCGGCGCCGGCGGCGCGGAGGGTCGACGTCGGCGGTGGCGTCGTGTTCGGCCCGGACCGGTTCGTGGTGATGGCCGGGCCCTGCGCGGTGGAGTCGCGCGAGCAGCTGTTCGAGACCGCCGCGGCGGTCGCGTCGGCCGGCGCGGTGCTGCTGCGCGGCGGGGCGTTCAAGCCGCGCACGTCGCCGGAGTCGTTCCAGGGGCTCGGTGCCACGGCGCTCGACCTGCTCGCCGAGGCCGGCCGCGAGTTCGGTCTGCCCGTCGTCACCGAGGTGCTCGACCCGCGCGAGGTCGAGCTGGTCGCCCGGCACGCGTCGATGCTGCAGATCGGCTCCCGCAACATGCAGAACTTCCCGCTGCTGCGCGAGGTCGGGCGCAGTGGGATGCCGGTGTTGTTGAAGCGCGGTGCGGCCGCGACCCTCGACGAGCTGCTGTCGGCGGCCGACTACGTGCTGCGCGAGGGCAACGAGCGCGTCGTGCTGTGCGAGCGCGGCGTCCGGTCGTTCGATCCGACCACGCGCTACCTGCTCGACCTGTGTGCGGTGCCGGCGCTCCGGCTGCGGACCGGGCTGCCGATCGTCGTCGATCCGAGCCATGGCACCGGCCGGCGGGCGCTGGTGGCGCCGATGGCGCGGGCGGCCTGCGCGGTCGGTGCGGACGGGCTGCTGATCGAGGTCCACCCGCGCCCGGCCGAGGCGCTCAGCGACGGGCCGCAGGCCCTGCTCCCCGCGGATTTTTCCTCCTTGATGCGAGACATCGCCACGCTCGCGCCGATGCTGGGGCGCCGGCTGGCCGGCTCGGGAGCCGCCGCAGGTGCGGTGGCCGACTGAGCGGTCGCGCCGGGACGCCCCATGCTCGCCGGGCCACGCACGCACGTCCGTAGAGGTCGAACCGCATGAAGGAGGGACGGAAGCCCTACATCGCCGGGAACTGGAAGATGAACCTCGACCGGTCCCGGGCCCTCGACCTGATCAAGACGATCAAGGGCCGGCTCGGCGACGGCAACGACCGCGAGGTCGCGGTGTTCGCACCGTCGGTCTACCTCGCCGACGTGTCGGCGGTCGCGCAGGGCTCGCCGCTCGGCGTCGGCGCGCAGAATCTGTACTTCGAGCGCGAGGGCGCGTTCACCGGCGAGCTGTCCGGAGCGATGCTGCGCGAGGTCGGCGCCGACCGCGTGCTGATCGGCCACAGCGAGCGCCGCCACCTGTTCCACGAGCCCGATGACTGGATGGCGCGCAAGCTGCGCGCTGCGCTCGACGCGGCGTTGCTACCGGTCCTGTGCGTCGGCGAGACGCTCGACGAGCGGAAGGGCGGCAAGACCGATCGCGTCCTGAAGCGCCAGCTCGAGACCGCCTTGATGGACGTCGTCGCCGGCGAGATCCGGCGCCTGACGATCGCCTATGAGCCGGTCTGGGCGATCGGCACCGGCGAGGTCGCGACCACCGAGCAGGCTGGCGAGGCCCACGCCTTCGTGCGGCGCTGGATCGCCCAGAAGCTCGGCACCGAGGCGGGCGAGGCGATCCGCATCCTCTACGGGGGCAGCGTCAAGCCCGACAACGTCAAGGCGCTGATGGCTCTCGACGACGTCGACGGCGTGCTGGTCGGCGGGGCGAGCCTGAAGCCCGACACCTTCCTCCCGATCATCGAATTCGACACGTAACACCGGGGGTCGCTGCGAGGGCTCCCGCTCCGAAGGTTCCTGACATGGGTTTCGTCCGCATCCTGTTGTGGGTCGTGTTCTTCGCGACCGCTCTCCTGCTCGCCGTGCTGATCCTCCTGCAGGAGGGCAAGGGCGGCGGCCTGGCCGAGGCGTTCGGCGGCGCCGGCGCCGAGACGTTCGGCGTGAAGAGCGGCGGCGTGAACAAGGTCACGTTCGTCCTCGCCGGCGTCTACATGGCGTCGGCCGTGCTGCTGCACGCGACCTGGGGCCAGGACGCGGCCTGACGCGGACGCCCCTGCGCGGTTGCTGTCCGGCGAGACCGCGATCCCATGGCGATCCGCAGCATGACCGGCTCGGGCTGGGCCCGAGGCTCGACGTCGATCGGTGAGGTCACCGTCGAGGTCCGCAGCGTCAACGGGCGCGGCCTGCAGGTGAAGACGCGCTTCCCGGGCGCCCTGCAACCGTTCGAGCGGGAGGTCGAGCGGCGGGTCAGGGCGCGGCTGTCGCGCGGCAGTGTGGCGGTCGTCGCGGCGGTGGGGCGCGGCGGATCGGCGCTCGATGCGGTGCTCGACGTCGAGCGGTTCGTCGCGACCGCCGCCCGCCTCGAGGAACTCGCCGCGCGCTGCGGGCTCGCCGACGTGACGATCGGCGACGTGCTCGCGGTGCCCGGCGTGCTGCGCACCGCGCAGGATCTGCCCGAGGAGCTCGGTGACGCGTTGCACGCCGACCTCGCCGATCTGCTCGACACCGCACTCGACGCGCTGATCGAGGAGCGCGAGGTCGAGGGCGAGCGGACCGCTACCGCGATCGCGAGCTACCTCGACGGGCTCGATGCCCTGCGTGGCGAGGTCGAGCAGCGCGCTCCGCAGGTCGCGGCGGACTACCGGCAGCGGCTGCTGGCGCGTGTCAACGAGTTCCTCGACGACCGTGGCGCGACGCTCGAGGACCGCGACGTCGTGCGCGAGGTCGCGCTGTTCGCGGATCGCGTCGACGTCAGCGAAGAGCTGCAGCGACTGCGGAGCCACACCGCGCGGCTGCGCGACACGCTGGAGGCCGGCGGCGAGGTCGGGCGCGGTATGGAGTTCCTGCTCCAGGAGGTGCTGCGCGAGGTCAACACGATCGGCAGCAAGAGCCCGGACGTCGCCGTTTCGCACGCGGTCGTGGACATGAAGTCGCTGGTCGACAAGCTCAAGGAGCAGGCGGCGAACCTCGAGTGAGGCGGTCGGCTGCCGGGACGGCGGCAGAGGTGGCGACGTGACGCAACGCGGACGGCTGGTGGTGATCTCCGGACCCTCGGGAGCCGGCAAGACGACGGTCTGCCGGGCGCTCCGCCGGGACCCGCGCGTGCAGTTCTCGGTCTCCGCGACCACCCGGCGGAAGCGCGACGGCGAGGTCGACGGCGTCGACTACCGCTTCCTCACGCAGGCCGGGTTCGATGCCGCGCTGGCGCGCGACGAGTTCCTCGAGAGTGCCACCTACAATGGCAATCGCTACGGCACGCTGCGCGCGCCGATGGAGGAAGCGCTCGCCGCGGGGCGCGTGTTCGTCCTCGAGATCGAGGTGCAGGGCACGCGCCAGCTGCGGGCGCGCGGCGTCGACGGCATCTACGTGTTCGTCGTGCCGCCGAGCCTCGCGGAGCTCGAGCGTCGGATCCGCGCGCGCGGTCAGAACACCGAGGAGGAGATCGCTGACCGGCTCCGCATCGCCGAGGAGGAGCTGCGCGCGAAAGACCTCTACGATCACGTGATCGAGAACGACGACCTGGATCGCGCCCTGGCCGAAGTGCGGCGGGTGATCGGGCTATGAGCGCCGACGCGCGGCGCGTCGACGGCGCGGCGACCGGACGCCGCGTGCTGCTCGGTGTCGGCGGCGGCATCGCCGCCTACAAGATGGCGTTCGTCGCGAGCCGGCTCGTGCAGCAGGGGCACCACGTGCGCGTCGCGATGAGCCGCCACGCCGAGGCGTTCATCGGGCGTGCGACCTTCGAGGGGCTGACCGGCCGGCCGGCGATCGTGTCGCCGACGCAGGTCGATCCGGACGGCACCGTCCCGCACATCGCCGCGACGCGCGATGCGGACGTGCTCGTGATCGGACCGGCGACCGCCGATCTGCTCGCCCGGCTCGCCGCCGGCGTCGCCGACGATGCCGTGTGCCTCGCCGCGGTGGCCTGCCGGTGCCGGCGGATCGTGTGCCCGGCGATGAACGACGCGATGTGGGAGGACGGCACCGTGCAGCGCAACGTCGCGACCCTGCGCGCGCTCGGCTTCGAGGTCCTGGGCCCCGCGACCGGCTGGCTCGCCGAGGGCTACGCGGCCGTCGGCCGGATGGTCGAGCCCGACGCGATCCTGGCGGCGATCGAGGTCGACGCGTGAGCGACGCGCCCACGCGGCTGCGCCTGACCGGTGCGGCGGCCGCGCGCGCCGCTGCGCTCGACCGGCTGCTCGTGCACGCGGACGTCGCCGCCGTGCTCGAGACCGACGACGCGCTCGAGGTCGCCGTGCGCGGCGCATGGCCCGCGCTGACCGACCTCGGCGAGCTGCGCTGCGAGCTCCTCGCGCCCGCCCATCCGGGCGAGGAGGCGCCGACCGGCCTCGAGCGCGACGCCGTCGTGCGGATCGCGCCCGACCTCGCCGTGCGACCGCCCTGGGTCGCCCCGCTGCCCGGCTTCCGCGGCATCGAGTTGGTCGTACCGCGCGGCGGCGCGTTCGGCAGCGGCGAGCACGGCAGCACGCAGGCCGCGCTCGTCGCGCTGCACCGGAGCTGGCCCGCGGACGCGGCCGAGCTGACGGTCGCGGACGTCGGCACCGGCTCCGGGATCCTCGCCGCCTACGCGAAGACCCGCGGCGCCGGTCGGCTGCTGGCCTGCGACGTCGATCCCGCCGCGGTGCGGGCGGCTCGCGAGCTGCTCGGGCCGGCCGCCGACGTGCGCTGCGGAGGGCCGGAGGCGTTCGCTGCGGCGAGCGCCGACCTGCTGATCGCCAACCTCGACGCGGCGCAGCTGACCGGGTGCCTCGACGGGTTGCTCCGCTTGTGGAGTCGCCGCGGGCCGCTCGTCGTGTCGGGTCTGCGGGTCGCCGAGGTCGAGCGCGTCGTCGGCGGTCTCGGGGTGGCGCGCCTGCGGGTCGAGCGGGATGGGTTCGTCGCGCAGGTCTACGCGCCGGACCCCGCGACCGGCGCGGCCGGCAGGTAGACGTCGAACCGCGCTCGCTCGCCACGCAGCGTCGCCACGGCTCCGTCGACCAGCGCACCTTCCCTGGCGGGCCGCTTGACCACCGCGCGCCGCGTGCAGGCCGCGCGCGCCGCCGCCAGCAGCGCCCGCGCATCCTCCGCGTCGCCAGGACCGAGCAGCAGGCGGAACACCTGCATCTCGAGCTTCGGCAGCGCGCTGCCCCGTCGCGCGGGGAACATCGGATCGATCAGCACGGCGTCGGGTCGATCGGCGGGTGCGCACCTCGTGAGCCATGGGATCGCGTCTGTCGGGACCAGCGTGATCGCGGCGGCGAGCTCGGGTGCGACCTCCGCGAGCCGGCGGAGACCGTCGGCGAGCAGCGCGGCCAGCGCGGGATGCCGCTCGAGCACCGTGACGCGCGCGCCGCAGGCGGCGAGCGTCGCGGTGTCGCGGCCCAGCCCGCCGGTCGCGTCGACGACGACCCGGACGCCGCGGTCGAGCCCGAGGGCCCGCGCGACCAACGGCAGGCCGCGGCCCGCCCCGGCGCGGCGGGCGGCCGCCCCCGCGAGGTCGACCCGCAGCGCGGACTCGAGGCCACCCGCGCGGCGCCAGACCAGCGACAGCCCGGAGTCGTCGGAGCGCAGGTGCAGGCCCTCGCGCGGATCGTCGGCGGCGATCTGCGGCAGCGCGAGGCGCTCGGCGATCTCCGCGGCTCGCTCTCGCGCCGCGGCGCCAGCGCGGCGGCCGTGGGTCAGGCCGAGCAGGCTGGAACGGTCCATCGGGTCGCTGTGCGGCACCGCATCGTCGCACCGAGCCGCGCCGCGGTCGACGCGGAGGGCGCCCGTTCGTCGCGGCCGGGCGCGAGATTTCCGGCGCGCCGCTCGGCGCTGGACGGCCTGGCTGCCGTGAGCCCGATGTTCCCATGCCGCCGAGCGTATCGCATCACCGTCCAGCGTAGTTCGCTGTGCTGTCGGCTGGATCGGCGTTCCGTTCGTGCGGACGGCGAGAGCCCCCGATTTGCCCCCTCCAGCGGGACGGGATACGTTTGTCCGAAGCCCGCCTTCCCTCCGGACCGGCATTCTCGCAGGTCCCCTCTCTTCTCTCCCCGAGCCTTCGATTCCTCCGATGCGCCGCTTGCACCTCAAGCTCTTCTACCTGCGCACGCGCCACAAGCGGGAGCCCCAGGGCGTGACCGCCAGGACCCTCGGTGTGCGTCCTGCCACCATGTCGCACCTCGAGCAGGGCCGCTCGATGCCGACGCTGCCGATGCTGTTCGCGCTTTGTCAGCACTACGACGTGACGCCGACCTACCTGCTCGACGACGAGCGCCCGATCGAACCCCAGGCGCGCGACCGCTGGAGCGAGCGGAGCCGGGTGATCTGCCGCGGCGACTGGCTCGAGGTCCCGGACGGCGCGGCGATCAAGACCGCCGACGGCGTCTGGCTGTGCCCGGTGATGGCGTCCGCGCGCTTCTACGACTCCACCGCGCAGGCGCAGCGCATGCTGTGCCGCGGCAAGGACGAGGCGGTCGCCCTCGAGCAGTCGCTGGTGCGTCACGAAGCCGGCCAGGATCGCGTGCTCGAGGAGCTGCTGCGCAAGGAGCTGCTCGCCCAGCGCAAGCCGCGCTCGCGCAAGCGGGCGCAGAGCGAGGTCGCGACCGGCGGTGCGCTGGAGCGCCGCGGCGAGTCCGAGCTCGCGGCCGAGAGCCTGTGAGCGCGCGCCGCCGCCCGGCCGCATCGGAGCCGTCGCCGCAGGTTCCGCGTGGACCCTGCGCGCTGCGCGGGTGACGATCGCGCCGTGAGCGAGTTGCACGTCGCGCTGGGAGTGCTCTGCGGGGTCACCGGTGGCCCCGCGAGCTACGGCATCCGACTCGCCCAGGCCCTCGTCGCGCTCGCCGATGCGCCGCGGCTGACGATCGTCACCGATCGCCCCGAACGGTTTGCGTCGATCGGCTGCGATGTCGTGGCTCTGCCGATGCGCGGTGGCGTGGACCGGCTCCGCTGGCAGCATCTCGCATTGCCGGCCGCATTGCGGCGCATCGCTCCGACGATCTACCACGACACCAAGAACGCGCTGCCTCGCGGGCTGCGCGTCCCGGCGGTCGTCACCGTGCACGACCTCGCGTATCACGTGATGCCGGAGACGTTCGGGCTCGCCTCGCGCCTGTTCCTGCGGCGGGCGACGCGCGACGCCGTCCGCAGGTCGGCGTGCATCGTGGTGCCATCGCTCGCGACCGCCGCCGACGTCGCGCGGTTCCACCCTGATTGCCAGGCCCGCGTCCACGTCGTCTACCACGGCATCGATGCTCCAGCGCCGGTCGCGCCCGAGCGCCTCGCCGCCGTGCGCACGCGTCTCGCATTGCCGGAGCGCTACGTGCTCCATGTCGGCACGATCCAGCAGCGCAAGAACGTCGACGTGCTCGTCCGCGCGGTGCGGGCCGCGCGCACCGAGCTCCCGGACCTGCGTGTCGTGCTCGCCGGTCGCCGCGGCTGGCGGTCGGAGGCGGCCTTCGCCGAGATCGCGGCCGACGACACCGCGCATTGGTTGGGCGAGGTCGCGCAAGACGATCTGCAGGCTCTGTACGCCGGTGCCACGCTGTTCGGCTCGCCATCGGGCTACGAGGGCTTCGGTCTGGCGGTCGCCGATGCGCTCGCCGCAGGCGTCCCGACGCTGGCGGCCGCCGCCGGCTCGTTGCCGGAGCTGTGCGGCGACGCTGCGGTGCTGCTGCCACCCGCGGACGTGTCCGTCTGGTCGCGCGCGATCATCGAGCTCGTCGGTGATCCGGCGCGGCGCGCGCGGCTGGCGCAGTCGGGCCGCCAGCGCGCCAACGAGTTCACCTGGGAGCGGGCTGCGGCGGACACCCTCACTGCGTACCGCCTCGCCCGCGGCGGCGCTCAGGCCTCGACGTCGGTGCCCCGGCTCACCAGCGGCCACGTGGGGCCCGGCCGGTAGCCGGGCTCCGGCGCGTTGCTCCGGTCGTGAGCCAGGTGGCGGCGGATCGCGCCGAGCAGGCCCAGCACGCCGTTGGCGTCGGGGGCTTCGGCGGGGCACCACACGTGGTCGTCCTTCAGGAGCCGGGTCGCGAAGCGCGCGCGCAGCGCGGGCTGCGATCGACCCAGCGCGTCACCGAGCACGGCGTCCAGCGGTCGGTCACCGAGTCGTGTCGCCACGCCCGGGATGCCGTACGGCGTGCGGCCGAAGTGCAGCACCGGCGTGCCGGCGAGGATGCCGACGAGCGCGTGCGGATGGTTGACCGTAACGACGGCGGCAGCCAGCGCCGCCGCGATCGGCGCGGTTGCCGCACCGACCTGCACCACCGTCGTGCTGGCGGACGCGTCGCGCGCGAGCCGTCCGGATGCTCCCGGTGGCGCGACGACGACGACGGGCACCGATCCGCCACCGATCGCGAGCGCTGCTCGGCGCGCGGTCGCGATCACGACCTCGTGATCCGGGTGTGGCTGGTCGCCGCCGTCCAGACGCAGACGCGGGTCCTCCGGGCGCTGCAGCAACGCCGCGACGAACGGCTCGCGCGGCAGCCCGCTCGGATCGGGGTCCACCAGCGTCGTCGTCGGTGCGCGCTCGGCGGCGCGCCGCCACGCGCCGAGCCGGTCGAGCGCCTTGCGCAGGCGGCCGTGGGACAGGCCGTCGAACAGCGCGAGCGCCGTGTCGAGGGTGTCCGGTGCCCAGACCGGCGGCCGCGAGCGCCCGTCGGTCCGCAGCGACTCTCCGGCCAGCGTCGCGGCGAGCGCGTCGTCCAGGAAGCCGACGTCCGCCGAGATGTCGCGATAGGCGAGGGCGGGCCGCTCGCAGGTGCTCGCGTCGCCGTCGACGCCGAGCTCGTCGCATTGCAGCGTACCGGGCAGCAGCCCGTCGCCGAGGTGCAGGACCTCGCAGCGGAACTCCCGGGCCACCCAGTCGAGCATCCGCCCGTAGCCGTCGCGGGCATCGAACAGCACGACCAGGTCGGGGAGCATCGTCTCGAACAGCCGCAGCACGGCACCGAGGCGCCGCGCCAGCGCGTCCGTGCACCGCCCGAGCGCCGCCGGCGATGCGTCGGCGACCCCCGCGCAGCGGACGTCACGGCGGGCGAAGTCCTCCAGCGGGATGCGCGGCAGCCGGATCGGGCGGCCGGCCTGCAACGCGACCGGGCTCAGGCCCTGCGCGCGCATGCAGCGGTGCGTGACCGGGTCCGTGGCGACGACCGTCACCCGCTCACCTTCCCGGAGGCAGACCCGGTGCAGGGCCGTCGCGAGCGCGAGCTGCTCGATGCCGGGGTTGCCGAGGAGGACGTGGCCCATCGCTGAGCGGTCCATCGGCACGCACGGTGCGCGCGCCGAAGCCGCTCGCCGCGATCACGGTCGCGGAACGAGTCGGAGCCGCGCCGTGCGGCCCCCCGGACCGACCGCGAAGCCGGCGGAGCGGTCGCGCCCGAAGCCGACCGCGTGGTAGCCGGTGGTCGACACGGTCTCCCAACTCTGGCCGCCGTCGCGGGATGCGTCGACTCCGGTCGGGCCCGCGGCGACCAGCAGATCGCCGGCCGCGGCCGCGACGCAGGAGCGGAAGCCACTCGGGCCGCGGACCGCGGTCACCCACAGGATGCCGCTGTTCGCGCTGAACGCCGCGACGTCGGTCGGGTCAGTCGGCGCGAGGTGATCACCGCCGACCACGGCGACGCGCGCGGCGTCGAGGAGCGCGATCGAGAACACGCCGCGCGACGGGGCGCCGGCGCGCAGCGGCGTGTCGATCGACAACCAGGTGCGGCCGCGATCCGGACTCCGGAACAGGCGCGCCGCGGCGGCGCCGCCGGTGCCGACCCACACGCGGTCGTCGGCGACGACGACGCAGGTGCCCGACGCCGCGAACGCCGCTTCGCCCGGCAGGGGACGTGGCAGGCGGCGGAGTGCGCGCCAGGTGCGGCCACCGTCGTCGGTCGCGTGGCAGAGGAACTCGCCGTCCACCGGATCGCCGAACGCGACGCCGAAGCCGTCGTCCTGCAGGTCGATCGCGTCGAGGAACGTGCCGTCGCGCGGGTCGTCGAGGACGAGCTGCCAGGCCTGCCCGCCGTCGTCGGTCGACCAGATCCGCGCGGGGGCCCCGACGGCCATCACGAGTGCGTGCCGGGCGTCGAACGCGTGGACGTCACGCAGGTCGCGGTCGGCCGCGTCGGCCGGCGGCGCCAGGCGCTGCCAGGTGCGGCCGCCGTCGGTCGTGCGCACGATCGTCCCGCCGCTGCCGCTCGCCCAGGCGACCTCGGCATCGACCACCGACAGGCCGCGCAGGCTCGCGTCCGCAGCAGCGACGGGGCCCGGCTCGACGGCGACGTCGTATTGCGTCGTCGTGCAGGCGGCCAGTGTGAGGAGCACGACGCAGGGCAGGTTCGATCCGCGCATCTCGCCGGCATGTTCGCAGCCCGCGAGCCGAGCGTCGAGACGTCACTCGCGATGTCACTTGAGCAGCGAGCGCTTCTCCATGGGGATCTTCTCCTCGGCCCGCAGCTCCTCGCTCGCTGATTCGATCTCGGTCTCGATGCGCCGCAGCGCCTTGTCGAGATAGTGGCGGTTGCGTGCCTCGATGTCCTGCAGCGTCATCTCGTAGCCGCGCATCAGCGTCGGGAGCGCGACCAGCTTGTGGAATTGCGAGCTGGCCGCGAGTGCTGCCTCCGTGAAGTCGATCGCGGCCGTCGTGCCGACGCTGGTGCCGAGGCCGAGCGTCAGGTTGGCGGCGAACGAGATCTCGGTCGGCCCGAAGATCGGTGCCTTCACGCTGGCCTCGACCTCGGCACCCGCCCCGAAGTTGACCGCTGCCGTCGCTTCGACGCGCGCGATGTCCTGTCCGCGGTACGTGAATGCGCAGTGCCCCTTGGCCTCGGCCGAGAAGCCCGCGAACGCGCCGGCCTTGAACGATGCGGCGAGGCCCTGGCGCGCCTTCACGCTCAGCTTCGCCTCGCCGCTCGCGCGGGCGCCGAAGAACGCCTGGGCGTCGCCACCGAGACTCAGACCGAAGTCGTTCTTCGTCCACATCAGCTCGCCCGAGATGTCGAGCTGCGCGCCGATCGCGACCGCCGCCTGCAGCTCGGCCGACAGACCGAGCTTCGACATCTGCGCCTTGGCGCTCCCGCTGGCCCAGGCGCCGGCGAGTAGCGACTGCTCCAGCTTCGCGCTGACCTCGCCCCAGTTCGGATGCCACGCCTCGAAGCGGATCGAAGCGTCCTGCTTGAAGCCGACCATCGCCTCGAAGCTGGCCGCCCGACTCGTCGCCGACGATTCGTGCGAGGCGCGCGCGAATGCGAGACACTCCGCACTGAACTCGGCGTTGAACCCGCTGGTGTCGCAGATCCGCGCGTCGATGAAGGCGACCCGGTTCCGGAGCGCATCGAAGAAGTCGTCGCCGAGCTGATAGTCACCAGCCTCCTTCCAGCGCAACAGATCGGCGCGCGCCTCCTCCAGCTTGCGGATGTAGCGACGCTGGTCAGCCATCCACTGCGACGACTCCTTCTTGATCGGGAACGTCGCCTGACGCCGCGCCTCGACCGCCGCGAGCTCGAGCGGGAAGAGCTGGTGGAAGACGTGCTGGTAGTAGTCTTCGACCACCTCCTGGCCGTGCGGCGATCCCTGCGCGGCGACGTGGTATTGCACGGCCTTCTTGATCCGCGTGCCCTTCGGATAGAGCGCACGATTGAACTTGCGGAACTTCTTCGCGACGTACGCTTCGACGGTCGCGCGATCGGAGGAATGGAGAGCGAGCTTGTCCATGCGGAGCTGGCTGCGCGAGCCGAGGTCGGGGAGCAGGCCGTCGCGCGGGGCCCGGGATCTCCGGACGCCGACCCGACGACGGGGGCGCGCAGTGGAACGCAACATCCCCTGATGCGCAACATCCCCTGACGCACGACCCGCATTGCCGCGCCACGACGTGTGGGGCTGCGGGTGGGAGCCGGCCGAACCGGCCCGCAGGCGCGCGAGACCGGTCGGTCGAACGAGTGTTCGACCGACGGTCCGGGCCGGCCTCACAGGCCGAGCTGCATGACCATGCCGCCGCCGTAGAACAGCGTGCCGGACTGACTCGTGCCCGACGCCCAGTGATAGACGCAGTTCTCGGCGAGCGAGCTCGGATCGTTCGGCATCGTCGCGACGCGCCCCTGCGACAGCACGACCGGGATGGCAGGCTGACCGGCGTCGAATGCGGCGAGCTGGGTCACGAGCTGGACGCCGACGAACACCGGATTGTAGCCCCAGGACAGCGAGGTCTGACCGACCGCGCCGAGCGGGTCGGACACCGCGATCGGCAACGACAGCGTCGGGCCGGCGTGCACCGTCGCGCAGAGCCCGGGGACCGTCAGGTTGAGGTCGGCCAGATCGATGTTGAGCAGCACCGGCGTGCTGATCGGCGCATTGGTGGCATCGATGCGCATGCGCATCCCGTAGGCGGCGCCACCGAGACCGTTGTTCTCGAGCCGCATGCTGTGCGAGAACGCCGAGCTCGACGTGGACGCGGTGCAGCCGGTGCCGAGCGCCGTGCCGGTCGCCGTCGTCGCGCCGACGTACTGCCGATCGACCGCCGAGCCGCCCGTCGCCGTGCCCTGCCAGACGAGGTTCTCGTAGGTGAAGTCGATGACGAGCGCGTCGTTGCCCGCGTAGGGGAACGCGAAGTCGAGCGGGATCACGAAATCGTACGGGCCTGGCGTGCCGGCATTGCCGGTCCAGTCCGGCATGTTGACCTGACGCTTGATGAAGCTCACCTGCGACGAGCCGGGCAGGAAGTTCGGGTCGAACGCGCTCGTCAGGATCGTCATGTTCGCGAGCCCGAAGGTGATCTCCAGGTCCATCGTGCGCGGTGGCTCGTTGGTGCCACCGCCGTTCGTGCCGCCGTCGCGGCGGAAGCCGAGCGAGCGGATGATGAACTGGCGATTGAGATGGGTCGCGTCGATCTGCTGGAAGCGGCGGTCACCGCCGCTGTCGAAGTGGTTGAAGGTCGTATTGCCTTCGATGTTGTCGTAGCCGAGCGGCGAGGTCACGGCGAGCTGTGCGGGCAGCAGCGTCGCGCTGCCGGCGAGCGCGGCGAGGGTGGCAAGGAAGTGGGTTCGCATCGGGTTCTCGAGGGTTCGTGGCGGCGCCGCGTCGGGGCGAGCGGGCGCTCCACCGCGTGGAGAATCCTAGCGCGCGGTGCCACCGCTGGCAGGTCGGGGAAGCCAGCGGGTTCCGTCGACGAGACTCGGCATTCGTGACGGCGGTCCGTCGCGCAGCTCGGGCGGCAGGAGCGCCTCGGGGAAGTCCTGCCAGCACACGCGCCGCGTGAACCGTTCGATCGCGGCGGTGCCGACGGACGTCGACGCGCTACAGGTCGTCGCCGGATACGGACCACCGTGAATCATCGCGTGATTGACGTCCACGCCGGTCGGGAAGCCGCCGAACAGCACCCGGCCCGCCCGCTGCGCGAGCAGCTCCGCGAGGTCCGCTGCCAGCGCGAGATCCGCGGCATCGCCCGAGTCGGCGTGGATCGTCGCGGTCAACTGCCCGTCCAGCGCGGCGGCGACGGCGCGCAGTCCGTCGACGTCTTCGCAGACGACAGCGAGTGTCGTCGGGCCGAACAGTTCGGAGCGCAGTCTCTGGTCGGCCAGGAACGCCGCGCAGGACGTGCGCAGGAGTGCCGGACGCGCACCACGAGCCGCCTGGGCACGACCGCGGTGCAGGATCTCGACGCCCGGCAGGGCGCTGCGGGCGTCGAGCCCCGATTCGTAGGCCGCGTGGATGCCGGCATGCAGCATCGTCGCGTCGTCGTGCTCCGCGAGGCGTGCGGCGAGCACGTCCAGCAGGTGTCGTGCGGTGTCGCCACCGGGGAGAACGACGACACCGGGCTTGGTGCAGAACTGACCGACGCCCAGCGTCACCGAGGTCGCGAGCCCGGTCGCGATCGCGTCGGCCCGTGTCGACAGCGCGCCAGGCAAGACGAAGATCGGATTCGTGCTGCCCATCTCGGCGAACACCGGGATCGGGACGGGACGGGCCTGCGCGATGTCGAACAGCGCGCGACCGCCGCGCAGCGAACCCGTGAAGCCCACGGCGGTGGTCTCGGGATGGCGCACGAGCGTCTCGCCGACGCGGTTCGTCGCGCCGTGCACCATCGAGAAGACACCCTCCGGCAGCTCGGCCGACCGCACGGCGGACTGCACGGTCCGGCCGACCATCTCGCTGGTCCCCGGATGGGCGGGGTGTGCCTTGACCACCACCGGGCATCCCGCTGCCAGCGCGGAGGCGGTATCGCCGCCCGCGACCGAGAACGCCAGTGGGAAGTTGGACGCGCCGAATACGACCACCGGTCCGATCGCCCTGCGCATCGAGCGGACATCCGGCTTCGGGATCGGCTGTCGCTCCGGATCGGCGTGCTCGATGCGCACATCGAGATAGCCGCCGTCGCGGACGACGGCGGCGAACAGCCGCAGCTGCGCACAGGTCCGCGCTCGCTCGCCCTGCAGGCGGGTGAGCGGCAGGCCGGTCTCGCGGGACGCGCGCTCGAGCAGCGCATCGCCGAGCGATTCGATGCCCGTCGCGATCGCATCGAGGAGATCGGCGCGCCGCCGCCGACCGACGTTCTCGAACGTCGGGTGGGCGGTCGCGGCGAGCTGCAATGCGGCGTCGATCTCCGCGTCGGTCGCGTCGCGATAGGCGGGCGGCAATGTTGCCCCGTCGCGCGGGTCCACGCCGTGGAAGGTGGGGCCGTCGCCGGTCGACGTGCCGTGGCCGATCAGGTGCTGTCCGTGGAGTTCCATGGTGGCGATGCTCCTGTCGATCCGGGTCAGCGCGGGAGTGCGAGCCGTTCGCGGATCATCGCCAGGCCGGTCTCCCGCGCCGGCCCCCGCAACGGCTGGCGCGGCATGCGGACGACCTCGGTGCCACGGCCGACCTCGCTCTGCACGAGCTTGATCCACTGCACGAACTCCGGCACGGTGTCGAGGCGGAGCAGCGGCAGGAACCACCGGTAGAGGGCGAACGCGGCGTCGGCTTCGCCGGCCCGCGCGAGTTCGAACAGGCGGACGGATTCCTCAGGCAGCGCGTTGACGAGGCCGGCGATCCAGCCGGACGCACCCATGTGCACGGCCTCGACGATCATGTCGTCGAGGCCGGCGAACAATGCCAGACGGTCGCCGCACAGCGCGCGCACGGCACTGATGCGCCGCACGTCGCCGCTCGATTCCTTGACGGCGCGCAGGTTCTCGAAGCGTGCGGCGAGGTCGGCGATCAGCTCTGGCCGCGCGTCGAAGCCGTACGCGATCGGATTGTTGTAGAGCATGCACGGCAGACCCGCCTCCTCGAGCAGGACCTCGAAGTGATCGCGGAACTCGTGCTCCGGGCCCTTGTGCACGTACGGCGGCAGCAGCATGACGCCGCTGCAGCCGACTGCCCGGGCCTGCTCGCACAGCCAGACCGCGGTGCGCGTGCGCGAGTCCGCGATTCCCGGGACGACCGGGATCCGGCCGTCGAGGGCCTCGACGCAGGTGCGCATCAAGGCGACCTTCTCGTCCGGATCCAGCGTCGCCCCCTCGCCGAGCGATCCACACGGCACGATGCCCGTACAGCCGTGGTCGGCGAGCCAGCGGACATGTATCGCCACCGCGTCGTGGTCGATCCGACCGTCCGGTGCGAAGGGTGTGGTGATCGCGGGCATCACGCCCTGCCATTGCATCTTCGGGGTCGGGCTCATGGTGTGCTGTCGGTCGTGGCGAGCGTCTCGCGCAGTGCAGCCATCGGAACGGGAACGAGCGGCGGCCGCACGCGGTCGGCCGCCCAGTCACGGAGGAATCGCAGCGCCGGCCCGCAGATCCGGCCCTGGCACGGTCCCATGCCACAACGGGTCGCGAGCTTCGCGTCGTGTGCGTCCCGGTGATCGGCGAGCGCTCCGTACGCGACGTCCTCGCAGCGGCACACGACGGTGTCGGAAGTGGGTAGCTCGCGCAGCTCAGGTCGCAGCGCGAACGCGTCGGCGAGCGCGGCGGCGAAGCCGCGTTCGCGCCGGAGCCGGCGCCGCGCGCGCAGTGCGAGGTCGTCGCGGCGGGCCGCGGAATGCCCCGCGATCGCACCCTCGACCAGCGCGCAGTCGACGCCTCCGATGCCCGCCGCCTCGCCGGCGCAATGGACGCCCGGGACGGACGTGCGTAGCAAGTCGTCGGTCGCGACGCGATCCCCGTCGAGCTCGCAGCCGAGCAGCTGGGCCAGCCGGGTGGCGGGTGCGAGACCGAAGCCGACGCCCAGCAAGTCGACGTCCAAGGTGGTCTCGCTGCCGTCGGCCCCGCGCAGCGTCACCGCGCGGAGCCAGCCGTCGCCGCCGGCGTGCGCGCGGACGGGCCACGTCGCGTGATGGCGCGGAACGCCGCATAGCCGGACCGACAACGCCGCCGCCTGGCCGAGCTTCGCGGGCCGGTTCCACAAGGTCCCGGCGAGACGTCGCACCGCGCGTCGATCCGCCTGCTCGACCAGCGCGACGATCCGGGCGCCGGACCGTCGCAATGCCGCTGCGACGGCGAGCAGCAGCGGGCCGCTCCCGGCCAACAGCACGCGGCGGCCGGCGACGTCGAGCCCGCCCTTGACCATCGCTTGCAATCCGCCGGCCCCGAACACGCCGGGTAGCGTCCAGCCCGGGAACGGCAGCAGGAGCTCGGTGGCGCCGGTGGCGAGCACGATCGCCGGCGCCTCGAGCGCGACGCTGTGACCGCCGGCATCGACGGCTCGCAGCGAGCCGGGCGGGACGGCATCGAACACCGTGGTCCCGCGGAGCGTGGTGACTCCGTCGCGCTCGAGCTGTGCGAGCAGCGCGCGCGCGCGCGGGTGCGGCGCACGGTGGGAAGCGCGCCAGATCTGGCCGCCGGTCTCGGGATTCTCGTCGACGACGACGACGCGCGCGCCGTCGGTCGCCGCCGCGTGCGCCGCCGCGAGACCGGCAGGTCCGGCGCCGACGACGATCACGTCGGCGCGCATGGGCGAGGCGTCAGCCACCGGTGTGCACCTCCATGCCGTCACGGCAGTGCAGCATGCAGGTCCGCACGTCGAGTCGACCGTCGACCGTCGCGCGGCATTCGAAGCAGACGCCCATGCCGCACAGCGCGGTGCGCGGCTCGCCGGCGACGGAGCGGCGGGTCGCCCGCGCCATGACGCAGGCCGCGGCGACGGTCGTCCTGGGCGGGACGTGGATCTGCGTGCCGTCGATCGTCACACGGAGGTTGTCGCCGGCGTCAGGCATGCGTGGAGGCCTCCCGCAATCGCGAGGTGTCGTACGGGCCCGGGTCGATCGGTGGCTCGCGGCCGCATAGTCGGTCCGCGACCAGCCGTGCGGTGGCGAGCGAGGTCGTGATACCGACGCCCTCGTGACCGGTCGCCACCCACAGCCCGGGGCGGTCTGCGAGCGGGCCGACGACCGGTAGATTGTCGGGGGTCGCCGGCCGGAAGCCGACCCAGGTGCGCAATACGGAGAGCGCCGCGAGGCGGGGCAGGTAGTCGATCCCGCGTGCGACCATCGCTGCCAGGATGCACCGGTCGACCCGAGGATCGTCGTCGTCGAGTTGCCGTGACGAGCCGAGCAGCATCTGGCCGTTCGGGCGCGGCTGGATGTTGAACGCCACCGACTGGCGCACGGCACCGTGCGCGCTCTTCAGGTAGCCGAGCTCCACGAGCTGATGCCGGACGAAGCCGGGATACCGGTCGGTGATCGCCAGATGGCCCTTCTTCGGGACGATCGACAGACCGGACCCGGGGACGAGGCGCGGTGTTGCGATGCCCGCGGCGACGACGACGACATCCGCTTCGAGCCGAGTGCCGTCGGCGAGCTCGGCCCAGCCGTCACCGACTGCCGTGACGGGCGCGCGCTCCACGACCGCCGCACCGGCCGAGACCGCCGCGTCGAGCAATACCCGCGCCGCGTTCGGCGGGTATACGACGCTGTCGCCGGGGACGAGCAGGCCGCCGGCGAGGCCGCCGCGCAGGTTGGGCTCCAGGAGCCGCAGCTCGTCGGCGTCGACGACTCGGCTGGCGACTCCCCAGCGCTCGTAGACCTCGGCACGCTGCCGCGCTCCCGCCAGCTCCTCGTCGTCGGCGGCGACCCACAGCGTGCCGCAGACGTGACGTTCGACGCGGGTCGGCCAGCGATCCGCGCGCGCGTCCCACAGCTCACGGCCGAGCTTCGTCAATGCGATTTGCGCGGGCGAGTCGTCGAGCACGAGGATGTGTCCCATGCCCGCGGCGGTCGCTCCGGCGGTACCCGGGCGCTCGCGCTCGACCACGCGCACCGCGACTCCGCTGGTCGCCAGAGCGTCCGCGCACGCCGCGCCGACGATGCCGGCACCGACGATGACGGCCGTGCGCGGGACCGAGGTCACCGGCGGATGCCCTCGCGGAACGGGTCGTCCTCGCGCATCAGCAGGGCGGCTTCCGCCGTGATCCAGGCGCGGCCGGCCACGGTCGGCACGACGCCGCGCGCGGTCCGCCTCACCGTGCCGACGAACCGGGTGCCGAGGATGCTCTCCTGGCGCCATGCGGCGCCGTCGGCGAGCTTGCCGTCGGCGGCGAGGCACGCCATCTTCGCGCTGGTGCCGGTGCCGCACGGCGAGCGGTCGTACTCGAGTCCGGGGCACAGCACGAAATTGCGGCTGTCGCAATCGTCTCGCGTGGCCGGGCCGAACAGCTCGACGTGGTCGATGAGCCCGCCGCCGGCGCCGGTGGTGCCCTCGCGCTCGAGGCAGCGGCGGATGTCGGTCGCGCAATGGGTCAGCGCCGCGAGGCGGTCGATGCGCAGCTCCTGGCCGTGGTCGTCGACCAGGAAGAACCAGTTGCCGCCCCACGCAACGTCGCCGTGGACCGTGCCGTGGTGGTCGGTCGTGACGGCGACGCGGTGCGCGTGCCGGTACGATTCGACGTTCTCGACCGCGACGCTGCCGTCGTCGCGCAGCTCGATCACGACGTCGCCGACCGGCGTCTGCAGGCGATGGCGGCCGCCGTCGATACGGCCGAGGTGGCGCAAGGTCTCGGCGACACCGATCGTGCCGTGCACGCACATGTGCAGGAAGCCGACGTTGTTGAAGAAGATCACCTGCGCGATGGCACCGGGATCGGACGGCGGCAACAGCAGTGCGCCGACCATCGCGTCGAAGCCGCGCGGCTCGTTGCAGACCGCGGAGCGGAAGCCGTCGTGCTGGCTCCGGAACACGGCGAGGCGGTCGGCAGCCGTGCCGGTCCCGAGGTCGGGTGCGCCATCGATGACGACGCGCGTGGGCTCACCTTCGGTGTGCGAGTCGATGACGTGAACGCGGCGCATGGCGGGGGCCTCGTGTCGGTGTTCGCGGGTCGAAGGGCGCGGGTCAAAGGGCGCGGGTCGAGTCGGAGAGCAGGACGAAGTCGCAGGCCGAGCGCCCGTCATTGCGGTACTCGACGGTCGTCTGCGGTCCGTAGGTGATGCCGTCGCCGCGGGCGAGGGTGTGCACGTCGGCGCCGAGCACGAGCGTCAGCCGGCCGCTCGTCACATAGGCGTGCTCGACGACGCCCGCGCGATTGGGCGCCATCTCGCCGGCGGTCGAGCCGGGCGGCAGGTGGTAGGCGACGAGCTCGAGGCCACGGCGTAGGAACTCCGGCGACAGCGCGTGGCGTTCGACGGCGGAGTCGGGATCGACCAGCGAGCGACGCTCGGTGGCGCGGATCACGTGCGGGGGGAGCTGGCCGTCGTCCTCGAGCAGGTCGGTCAGCGAGCAGCCGAGCGCACGCGCGATCTGCCAGGCGAGGCGCACGGTCGGGTTCTTCACCGAGCGCTCGACCTCCGACAGCATCGTCGGGCTGACGCCGCTCTGCGCGGCGAGCTGGTCGAGTGTCAGGCCGAGCGCAAGGCGACGGCGCCGGACGTTGGCGCCGATGTCGGTCGGATCGCGGTGGGCGGGCGGATCACGGGGGGCAGGGGTGCCTCGGCTCGAGCCTCGCATCGAGCGTAGAAGGCTACGCTATCGCGTAGTGGAGTCAAGCGCGCGATCACGGTCGGTACTCGGTCCACAGCGTGCGGTCGCCGCCGCTTGCCGGCATCAGCAGCATCTCGCGCCGCCCGGGCGGCCCTTGCACGTGGAGCCGGTAGCGGTTGGCGCCACCGGTCTTCCACACCACCCACAGGTCGTCGCCGACGCGCGCCCAGCGACCGTCTTCCTGCAGCGCGGCGGTCTGCCCGGCGATGCTCGTGCCGGGCCCGCCGTGGCGGCCGGTCGCACCGGTGACGACCGACGAGGTGCTCGACAGCAGGCGGCCGTCCGCGGTCATCGTGATCGCCGTCGTCGTCGACACGTTGATGCGGTCGCTGACCGGACCGGTGGATGAGTAGCTCTGTGCATACCAGGTGCCGGCGAGGTTCGGGTCGCCCTGCGCCGGGTGCAGCGACAGCCGGGCCGTGATCTCCGTGCATGCCGCCGCTCGCTGCTGCAGGCGCGCCGGCTCGGCGATCGCGCTGAGCGCGATGAACCAGCCGTTGACGAGCTTGCCGGTCACGCGGCACTGCACGTCCATGCCGATCGGGCTGCGGCCGCAGAACGTGAAGGCGCGCAGGTCGTCATGACCCGAGACGCGTTCGGCGCCCCCCGTGGCCTGCAGGAACGGCAACGACGATTGCGCGAGCTGCAGCAGCAGTGCGCCGGCGCGCGGGTCGTCGAGGCTCTGCACCGACGGCTCGGCGCCGATCATCGCGACGACGTAGAACTCGGTCGGGCCGTAGGCGGAGCGGCTCGCGTCGGGAGGCGTGAGCTGCAGGCCCATCGCGGTCTCCGCGACCTGCCAGCCGGTCGGCACGTCGAAGCCGACCCCGAGCGGATGCTGGTAGTCGAGCGGGCGCGGTTCGGCGGCGTCCCCGGGCTGCGGCGCGGTGGGCGGCGTCGCCCGTGGACGGGGGTTCTTCAGGGCCGGCACGGCCTGGGTGGTGGCCGGGGCGCTGGCCAGCAGGGCCAGCAGGAGGCCGGCGCTGCGCAGGGGGGGAACGCGCATCGAGTCGATCTTCATCACGCTTCCGGGAGCGGGACTCGGCCGTCGAGCGAACGGGGCCTCGTCGTCTCGCGGTGGCGCGCCCCCCGACCAGCCCCGGCCGCCCCCCCCGCGTCATGTAAAATCCGTACGCGGTACGGATCGGAAGTCAGCGGCGGGTGGCTTCGACGGCCCAGGTGCAGGGGAGGGTGGCGACGGTGTGGCCGGTGGGGTCGAACTCGCGGACCTGGCCGTTCTCGGCGACCAGCGTGTTGCCGTCCGGCAGGCGGTCGGCGTCGCTCGGGGAGTTCAGTTGCTCGAGGCGGCCGACGACGTCACCGTCGGGGGTGATCTCGAGGACGCAGTGCTGGGCGCGGAGTGTGACGAGCGTGTTGCCGTTCGGCAGGCGGTCGGCGTCGTGGATGCCGGGCAGGCCGCGGAGCTCCCAGACCACGTCGCCCGAGGGATCGAGCTCGAGGACGCAGTTCGCCTTGGTGTCGGCGACCAGCGTGTTGCCGTTCGCGAGCCGTTCCGCGTCGAACGGTCGGATGCCGGCGTGCTCCCAGGCGATCTCACCGGCCGGGGTGACCTCGATGACGCGGTTGCCGAACGTGTCGGCGATCAGCGTGTTGCCTTCTGGCAGGCGCTGCGCGGAGTACGCATTGCGCAATTCGTCGAAGCGCCAGATCTCGTGACGCTCCGCATCGAGCTCGATGACCCGGCTCAGTGCGAACTCGGTGACCAGCAGGTGACCACCTGGCAGTGGATCGACGTCCCACGCGCCGTAGGCGTCCTCCAGGCGGTCGACCTCGCGGTCGTCGCCATCGAACTCGACGATCCGGTTGTCGGAGTAGTCCGCGATCCACGTGTGGCCGGGACGGCCGACGTCGGGCAGCGGGAGCGGAGCGCCGAGCGGCACGTCGGGCCGCGGGCGTCTCGTCTCGAGCCGCGGGCGGTCGATGGCGACGAGCTCGAGCTGCGCGGCACCCGGGCCACCGATCGCGGGGACGTCGCGTGGCGCGACCCAGACTCCGAGCCGCTGCCCGTTCCGCTGCCAGGCGATGGCGCCGCGGGCGACGAACCGGCCGCCGCGTGCGATCGCGATCACGTCGCGCTCCGCGAGGAGCACGGCGCGCTCGGTGACGAGCTCGATCAGCCAGCGGGTCGCAGTCAGCGGAGCATCCTGCACGGGCTCGCCGACCTCGCCCCGCCGCGCGGGACCGAGCCGCGAGCGGCCCCACGCCGCGTCGACGACCTTCATTCCGCGCCGCAGGGTCACCGGGCCCCGGTCGCCCGACGACACGGTCAGGGCATCACCGATGCGCTGGTCGACCGTCAGCTCCGAACCGTCGACGAGTCGCACGCGATCCTCCACGGCGAGGAAGACATCGGGGCGGAGCTCGACGATGCACAGCGCACCATTGTCGGAGACGTGCGTGATCTCGCCGATCGGTGCCGGCCCGGCGGGATCCTGCTGCGCCTGCATCGCCAGCGGCGTGGAGGGCTCATCGGGGCGGGTGTCGCGGTGCGTTGGTGCGAACCCGGGCAGCGCGACGAGCAGCAATGCGGCCGCACCAGCACGAGCGATGGCTGGCGAGCCGCCGGCAGTGGGCCGTACGGTCATCACCGCGCGCAGTCGGCGGCGGAACGACGCATTACTGCCGCTCGCCGTGGCGGCGGCCGTCCACGCGAGCTGGTCCACCCCCGCAGAGCGCAGCTCGAGCAGGGCCTCGGCGAGCTCGCGCGGCGCGAGCGTCCGCAATGCGAGCGCGCACGAGTCGCAGGCCTGCTCGGCCGCTTCGCGGAGGCGCGATCGTGCGAGCCAGAACAGCGGGTTCCACCAATGCAGCACGCCGACCGCGAGCGTGACGATCGCGATCCAGGGGTCGCGGCGCCTGACGTGGGCGAGCTCGTGCGCGAGGATCGCGACGGTGCGCTCCGAGCGCGCCGTCCAGTCGCGCGGCCACAGCACGGCGCTGCGGAAGCGGACCAGCCCCGTCGCCGGTGCTGCCAGGCCGCGCACCGCCAGCACGAGCGGCGGCCGGATGCCGAGCGCGGCGGCGAGCGCGCGGGACTCGGCCACGACGAACGGCGGGACCGCGTCGCTCGCGTGCGCGAGCCAGCCGCGCAGCCGCAGGGTGCGGCGCAGCGCCAGCGACGCGAACGCCGTGGCGCCGAGCAGCCACGCGAGCGTGAGCCACGCGGTCGCGCGGGTTTCCGAACGGGGCGCACCCGCCGGTGACGAGCTCGGTGCCGCGGCCGGCAGCGCCACGGGGACGAGTGTGGCCGGCGCCCGGTCGCGAGTCCCGGGGTGGTCCGCGACGGACGGCGGCTCAGACAGCTCGGCAGCGCCGAGGTCGCTCGCCGCGTCGGTCGGATCGTCCGTGCGCACGCCGGTGCCGACGACCGCCGAGACCAGCGCATCGAGCCGCTCGGACTGGGCCGGCGCCAGCTCGCGCCAGCCGACGACCGGTGGCAGCACCAGTGCGACGACGACGACCAGCCAGCCGAGGTGCCGCAGCGCGGCGCGCGGGCGAAACAGCGCGACCGACGCGCCGAGCACGAGCGCGAGCAGTGCCGCGACCGCCGTGTTCTCGAGGAGTGCCGACCAGAGCGCGTTCACGAGGACCTCCCGCGGCCCTTCCGCAAGCTCTTGGCCTCCAGCTCGTCCAGCAGCGCGCGCATCTCGGCGAGCTCACGCGCACGCAGCCGCCGCCCCGCGACGATGCCGTGCAGCAACGACACCGGCGAGTCGTCCGCCAGCTCCCGCCCGAGCGCCGTCAGCCGCCGCTGCAGCAGCTCTTCGCGGGTCACGGTCGCGCGGTAGATCGCGCCGCCGGTCGCCGCCTCGCGAGCGACGAGCCCCTTCTGCTCCAGTCGGTGCAGCAGCGTCTGCAACGTCGAGTAGGCCCACCCGCGGTCCGGCAGCGCCGCGAGCAGGTCGCGCACGCGCCCGGGCCCGCGCGCCCACAGCGCGCGCAGCGCATCGCGCTCCGCATCGCTCACGTTCGGGATCGTCTCGTCCATCGGCTCACTGTGCTCGGGTCACGACATCTTGTCGTGAGTTCCACGACAAAATGTCGTGAGTTGCCCGAGCGCGCAAGCCCCTCCCACCCTGATGTAAAAATCGTACGCGGTACGGATCGGAAGTCAGCGCGTGAGGCGGAGGTTGCGGAGGGTGAGCTTCTCGGGGCCCCAGTCGGTTCCGAAGGAGCGCTCGAAGACGAAGGCGGTCGGGCACAGGTAGCCGTCGACGCTGCGCCAGGTGGCGCGGAGCCGCTCGATGCCGGTGGTGACGACGTTCGGGACCTGCGCATCGCCGGCCTTCGCGAAGCGCGTGCGGCGCCAGCTACCGGGCGCGATCTCGAGCGCGACGACGCGGCCGTCGGCGATCTCCACGCCGCCGTAGCGCCCACCGTGGATCGCGAAGCGACCGCCGGCGGGCGCGTCGATCGTCGCGCCGGCGAATACCTCGTCGAACGGCCCGCGGCCGGCGAGATCGCGGCCGGCCCACAGGATCAGCCGGTCGTGGATGGCGGCCGACAGTGCGCCGTGCTGCGTCGCCGGCAGCGACGGGTCGAACGAGCAGGTGAGCGTCGCCCAGCCGCTGCCCCAGTGGCGGAAGCCGCGGAACCCCGTGAGCGTCAGGCTGCCGCGCACGCGCTTCTGGCCGACCCAGACGAGGTCGGTCCCCGGCGTCTCGATGTCGAACTCGGCGGTCAGGGTCACCGGCTCGTCGGGGTAGCGCCAGGTCGCGTCCCAGGCCGCGCGCAGCGCGTCGACGCCAGCGCCCGCGGGCGCTGCCAGCTCGCCGGCCCGGTCGTCCGCGACGTGCAGGTCGCCGAGCTCGAGCACCGTCTCCAGCGACAGCTCGCCGGTCGCCGTGAACCTCGCGGTGCGGTAGGCGGCTGGCACCACGACGCCCTGCACGCGCGTCCACACGGAGTGCCAGAGCTGCGTGCCATCGGCGCTGCGCCGTTCGGTGACGACGAAGCCGTCGTCGAGCCGCTGCGTGCGCCAGTCGATCCGTCCGTGACCGCTCGACCACCCCGAGCCGTGCAGCTCGTCGCCATCGACCAGGTACAGCGGCAGCTCACGCTGGCCCTCGATGCGGGTCGACTCGCCGCCGTCGGGGCGGATCGTGCGGATCTCGGTCGACCCCGGCGGGCGGCCGTCGATGCCAGGGCCGTCGATCGCGACCCAGCCGCCCCCGAACGGGTCGAATCGGTTGGCGGCCGCGAGCTCCTCGGCGCTCGGCCGCCGCAGGTCCGCGAACGCATTGCGCAATGCCGACGCGGCGCCGAGTCGCGCTGCGTCGCCCTCGGTCCATGTGACCCGCGGGGTCCCGTCGGCCGCCATCACGAAGGTCCCGACCCCTGCGTGCACGGTGCCGTCGAGCTCCTGCTCGCGGATCCGCAGCGAGCCGGCGATCGCGCGCGGCCGGTCCCAGCGCACCCAGGTGGCATAGGCGCGTAGCAGCGCCTCGCGCGCCGCGTCCTCGTCGCGCGGGAACTGCAGCGTCCAATCGACCACCTCGGCGCGCTCGATCCTCGCGCCGAGTCCGGCCGGCAGGTCGCTCCAACCGAGCGCGGCCGGCAGGTCCTCGATCGTCACCGCGCGTGTGCTGCCAGCCGGCAGCGACACGGTCAGCAGCACCTCGGCGTCGAGTGGCCGCGTCGCGGTGGCGCGCAGGATCGCGTCGACCGGCCGGTCGGCCGTGTTGCGCAGCGTCAGGGTGGTCCGCGGTCGCGTGCCGGTTGCATCGGCGAACGTCTCCTGCGTGGGCGCGCCGACCAGCTCGACCGGCGCGGCATCGGGGAGCAACCCGGCGAGGCTGTCGGGCGCGAAGAACAAGCCTTCGTCCACCTCGACCGACAGCTTCGGCGGTAGCTGCCAGATCGTCGCTTGCAGCAGGTAGCGCGCGCGGCCGCGCGGTTCGACCGGCCGGCCCGCGCGCTGCACGTGGGGCAGCGGCGCGCGGTCGACGGTCACCGTCACCGGCTCCTCGCGCTGCGCGTGCGGCGGCGCCTCGATCGCGAACCGGAGCGGCTCGAACGCCGCGGCGGTGCCGTTCTGCACCTCGACCTCCAGCAATACCGAGTCGTGCGTCGTCCAGGCGCGGACGACGCGGCACGCGACGCGCGCGAGGTCGCCCTCCGCCGGCTGCGGACCCGGCCGCTGACCGGGGACCGCAGCGGCGAGGGAGAGGACGGCGGCGCCGAAGGTCGCCAGGATCGACGGGCGTGGCTCGGACATGGTGGATCGGGCCGGCCGTAGCGGCCGGTGTGGCGCCGGTATCCAGGCGCTTCGCCCGTGTCCGCGGAGCCGCGCCCCGGTAGGCTACGCGGCTCGCGTGGACGTCCAATCCCTCAAGATCGACCGCGGCGCCCGCAAGGTCGGCGCCGGCGGCGCGGGAGCGCGGCGCCGGCGCTCCCCCTGGATCGGGCGGATCGCCGCGCTGGCGATCCTCGCCGGGCTTGGCTTCGCGCTGCGCGGCCCGCTGCAGCGCGGGCTCGACTGGCTCAACCTGCCGCGCGTCGAGCTGTACCGCGTCGTCGAGAGCCGCCCGGCCGAGGCCGGCGCGGTGACCGGCACCGCCGCGAACGGCTACGTCGTCGCCGCCCGCCGCGCCGCGCTGAGCGCCGACACGCCGGGCCGGATCGTCGAGCTGAGCGTGACCGAAGGCTCGGTCGTGAAGCGCGGCGACGTCGTGGCGAAGCTCTACCAGGACGAGTACCGCGCGTCGCTGCAGCGCGCGACCGCCGCGCTGGCGACCGCGAAGGTGTCGGTGACCCGCGCCGAGGCGGCGCTCGCGAATGCCGAGGTCCAGGTCGAGCAGGTGAAGCGGACGCTGGAAGCGCTCCGCCTCGACGTCGGCGACGCGGCCGCGCAGCGCGCGCTCGCTGACGCGCGCTTCCAACGCGAGCAGGAGCTGCTCGAGTCGGGCATCAGCTCGCAGGACGCGCTCGACGCAGCGCGGGCGGCGATCGACTCGGCGACCGCGCGGCAGCGCGCGGCGGACGCCCGACAGCGCGCGGCCGAGGCCGGCGTCGCCGAAGCCGAGGCGAGTGTGCTGACGGCGCGCGCCGACGTCGAGGTCGCGAAGGCCCGCGTCGCCGAGGCCGAGGCCGACCGCGAGCTCGCCGCGGCGACGCTCGACAAGACCGAGATCCGCGCGCCGTTCGACGGTGTCGTCGTGCTGAAGGACGCCGAGGTCGGCGAGGTGGTGTCTCCCAACTCCCAGGGCGGCTCCAATGCTCGCGGCTCGATCTGCACGATGGTCGACTTCGCATCGCTGGAGGTGCAGGCCGAGGTGCCCGAGTCGAGCCTCGACGCGGTGCATCTCGATGGCCCCACGCAGATCTTCCTCGATGCCTATCCCGATCAGGCGTACGGCGGGCACGTCGACCGCATCTGGCCGACCGCCAATCGCCAGAAGGCGACGGTCGAGGTGCGCATCCGCTTCGACACGCGCGACGACAAGCTGCGACCCGAGATGGGCGTGCGGCTCGTGTTCCTGCCGCCGGACGCGGCGCCCGGCGTCGCCACCGGTCCGGGCGGCCCGCCGGTCATCCTGGTGCCGCAGGACGCCGTCGTGCGCGACTCGGCCCGCGGCGAGGGCGTGTTCGTCTACGCGCGCGGCGCGGTGACCTTCCGCACGGTGCGCGTGGGCGCGCGCGACGGCCGGCGCGCGACCGTCGAGCAGGGCCTCGACGCCGGCGAACGCATCGTGCTCGATCCTCCTGCCGACCTGCGCGACGGCGACCGCGTCAAGGTGCCTCCGGAATCCTGAGCCGCGTTCCCGCGCGGCTCGCAACCCCGTGCCTGCGATGGCCGACTCCGACCCGATCATCCGACTGCGCCACGTCGAGCGCAGCTACACCCGCGGTGGCGAGATCCTGCCGGTGCTGCAGGGCCTCGACCTCGAGATGGAGGCTGGCGCGTTCTACGCGCTGATGGGGCCGTCCGGCTCCGGCAAGACCACGATGCTCAATCTGATCGGCGGCCTCGACAGTCCCGATGCGGGCGAGGTGATCGTCGCCGGCGAGCACGTCGACCTGCTGCGCGGTGCGGAGCTGTCCCACTGGCGCGCCGAGCACGTCGGCTTCGTGTTCCAGGGCTTCAATCTGCTTCCGGTGCTGACCGCGCGTGAGAACGTCGAGCTGCCGCTGCAGCTCACGCCGCTCTCGCGCAGCCAGCGGCGCGCGCAGGCGGAGCGCGCATTGACGCTCGTCGGGCTCGCCGACCGCATGACCCACCGCCCCGCGCAGCTGTCGGGTGGCCAGGAGCAGCGCGTCGCGATCGCCCGGGCGATCGCGACCGACCCGTCGATCATCCTGGCGGACGAGCCGACCGGCGACCTCGACCGGCGCACCGCCGAGCAGATCCTCGATCTGATGCAGCGGCTCAACCGCGAGCTCGGCAAGACGATCCTGATGGTCACGCACGATCCGGTCGCGGCAGAGTTCGCCGACCGCGTGATCCATCTGGACAAGGGGCGCCTCGGGCGCATCGACCACAACCACGAGCCGCGGCGCATCAGCGCCGAGGCGGCAGCCGACGTCGGGTGAGGCGGCGATGTCCCCCAGGCTCATTCTCAAGAACCTGCTCGCGCATCCGCTGCGCTCGATCCTGACGCTCGGATCCGTGGCGCTCGCGGTGTTCCTCGTCTGCATGCTGCAGGCGGTGGTCACCGCGCTGTCGTCGGCGACCTCCGCGGCATCGAGCCAGCGGCTGTGGGTCCAGTCGGCGGTCAGCCTCTTCGTCGACCTGCCGCTCAGCTACGAGTCGAAGATCGCCGGCGTCGCCGGCGTCGAGACCGTCTGCAAGTTCCAGTGGTTCGGCGGCGAGTACCGCGATGGCGGTAGCTTCTTCGCGCAGTTCGGAGTCGACGCCGACACCTTCGGGCCGGCCTACCCGGAGCTCGACGTCGTCGATGGCAGCTACGACGCGTTCGCCGGACGCCGTGACGGGTGCCTCGTCGGGCAGGCGCTCGCCGATCAGTACGGCTGGAAGGTCGGGCAGACCGTGCCGATCATCGGGCGCATCTTCCCGCGCGTGGATGGCTCGGCCTGGGACTTCGTGATCCAGGGCATCTACCGCGCGAAGACCACTGCGGTCGACGAGCGCACGCTGTACTTCCACTTCGACTACCTGCGCGAGGCGATCGAGCAGGGCGCGGTGCGGATGGAGCCGGGGGTCGGCGTCTACCTCGTCGATCTCCGGGACGGCGCCGAGCCGACCGCGGTCATGAGTGCCATCGACGCGCTGTTCGAGAACGGCCCGCAACGCGTGCAGACGACGACCGAGGCCGAGTTCGCACGGCAGTTCGTCACGATGCTCGGCAGCGTGCCGGTGCTGCTGCGGTCGATCGGCGGCGCGGTGCTGTTCGCGATCTTCTTCGCGATCCTCAACACGATGCTGATGGCGGCGCGCGAGCGCACGCGCGACCTCGGCGTGCTGAAGGCGCTCGGCTTCACCGACCGGTGGGTGTTCGTCGGCCTGACCGTCGAGTCGCTGCTCCTGTGCGTCCTCGGGGGCGCCATCGGTATCGCGGTCGCGTTCGTGCTGAGCCTGGGCGTCGCCAAGGCGATCGCGTCGTTCGTGCCGGGCTTCGAGATCGCCGGCGAATCGGTCGCGCTCGGCATGGGATTGTCGATCGCACTCGGACTGGTGGCGGGCTGCGTGCCGGCGTGGAATGCGAGCCGGCTGAAGCCGGTGGCGGCCCTGAGGGCGGAGGACTGAGCGATGGCGTTCGTGCCGATCCGATACAACTGGCGCAGCCTGTTCGTCCGTCGCAGCTCGACGGCGTTGACCGTCGTGAGCATCGGTGCGACCGTCGCGGTGCTCGCCGCGGTGCTCGCGTTGCAGCAGGGCTTCGCGACGCTGCTGACCGAGCGCGGCCGTGAGGACGTGGCAGTCATCCTGCGCACCGGTGCGGGAGCGGAGAGCGAGAGCGGTCTGTCGCGCGAGGACTCGGAGCTCCTGATCAAGGAGTCGCCGGAGTTCGCCGTCGACGCCGAGGGCCGCCCGCTGGCCTCCGCCGAGTCCTACCTCGCGGTGCGGCTGCGCAAGACCGACGGCGGTGAGACCAACGTGCCGATCCGCGGCGTGCAGCAGGGAACGTTCCGCGTGCACGGCGACGACCTCCGCGTCCGCGAGGGCGGTCGCAACTTCGCGCCGGGCAGCGACGAGGTGATCGTCGGCTGGCGCATCGCCGAGCGCATCCGCAATTGCGGGCTCGGCGACACGCTGCGGCTCAACCTGACGCCGTTCAAGGTCGTCGGACTGTTCGAGGCCCCTGGCGCATTCGAGTCCGAGGTGTGGGGCGATGCCGAGCGCATCCTCGCGGCGCTCGAGCGGCCCGTCTACAGCCGCGTGATCGGGGTGCTGAGGGACGGCGTGACCGCCGCGGATCTGCAGGAGCGCCTCGCCGCCGACAAGCGGCTGTCGGTCAAGGCCGTCGACGAGCGCAGCTACCTGAGCGGCCAGACCGAGGCGCTGAGCGGCGTGTTCCTCGGCCTCGGCATCTTCCTGACCCTCGTCATGGGCCTCGGCGCGGTGTTCACCGGCATCAACGCGATGTACTCGTCGATCGCGGCGCGGACCCGCGAGGTGGGCATCCTGCTGTCGACCGGCTTCCGACCGTTCGCGATCTTCGTGTCGTTCCTGCTCGAGGCCGGCTTCCTCGGCTTGCTCGGCGGCATCGTGGGCGTCCTGATGGTGCTGCCGCTCGACGGCGTGCAGACCGGCACGACGAACTTCGCGACCTTCAGCGAGTTCGCGTTCTCGTTCCGCATCACCGGCGTGGTGATCGGAGGGGCCGTCGCCGTGGCCGTCGCGCTAGGCGTGTTCGGCGGTGCGCTGCCGGCGTGGCGCGCGGCCCGCATGGAGGTCACGACCGCGCTGCGCCGACACTGACCTTCGCTGAACCGGAGTCGGGTCGCCGGCGTTCGACGGCGGTGTTCGATCCGCTGCGAGGTCACCCATGAGACACGTTCCGCGCCTTCCGCTCGCCGCCCTCGTGACCTGCGTCGGCCTCGCCGTCGGCGCCTGCGACCGCGGCGGAACCGAGCCGTCGGTGCCCGCGCACTCCGAGCAGAACGGCGGCGGCGCTGCCCCCGGGCGGGAGACGGTTCCGGGCGAATCAACGGACGCGGGGCCGCAGGTCGCGGGCCAGCCCGTCCTGCAGGACGTCGAGACCGAGGTCGAGGAGCTCACCGAGGAGGGCCCCGCGCCGACCCGCGAATCCGCGTTCGACAGCAACCAGTGGAACTCGGCGATCGGGCTGGGCGGCGGCGGGGGTGGGAAGTATGGCGGCCGTGCGGATCTCGGCACGGAGGACTACGCGGCGATCGCCGAGCACGGCTGGTGCGATCCCCGGCGCGAGCCGCTGTCGACCTTCGCGATCGACGTCGACGGCGGCTCGTTCAGCAATGCGCGGCGGTTCCTCGACTCCGGTCGATTGCCGCCGGCGGACGCGGTGCGGGTGGAGGAGTTCGTCAACTGGTTCCGCTATGCGACCCCCGGCGCGGCCGATGTCGTCGGTGACCACCCGCTGGCGGTCGCGACCGAGCTGCTGCCGTGCCCGTGGCGGCCTGACCACCAGCTGCTGCGGGTCGCGCTGCACGCGCCGCCGGTGGCCCGCGAGCTGGTGCCGCCGTGCAACCTCGTGTTCCTCGTCGACGTCTCCGGCTCGATGCGGCCGGCGGACAAGCTGCCGCTGCTGAAGCGCGGTCTGCTGCTGCTCGCGCGCCAGCTCCGGCCGCAGGACCACGTCGCGATCGTGACCTACGCGGGTAGCTCGGGCGTGCTGCTGCCGCCGACCGCCGGCGCGGAGCGGCAGGCGATCGAGGACGCCATCGACAGCCTTGGAGCGGGGGGCTCGACCAACGGCGCGTCGGGCATCCGCGAGGCCTATCGCCTGGCGCGCGAGGGCAAGGGTGCGGAGACGATCGACCGCGTGATCCTCGCGACCGACGGCGACTTCAACGTCGGGGTGACCGACCGCGACGAGCTGCTCCGGCTCATCGAGGACCAGCGCGACCACGGCGTGTTCCTGACGGTGCTCGGCTTCGGCACCGGCAATCTGAAGGAGGCGACGCTCGAGCAGCTCGCTGACCACGGCAACGGTCAATACGCCTACATCGATTCGATCGACGAGGCGCGGCGCGTGCTCGTCGACCAGAGCGGTGCGACGCTCGTGACCGTCGCCAAGGACGCGAAGATCCAGATCGAGTTCAACCCGCGGTTCGTCGCGCGCTATCGCCAGGTCGGCTACGAGAACCGTGAGCTCGCCGCCGCGGACTTCAACGACGACCGCAAGGACGGCGGCGAGATCGGCGCGGGCCATTGCGTGACGGCGCTCTACGAGATCGTGCCGGTCGGCGTCGAGCCGCCGGTGCCTGCCGTCGACCCGCTCCGCTACCAGGAGCCGCAGCCCGCCGCCCAGCCGGCGGCCGCGGGGGACGGGCTCGACCCGACCGCGCTCGCGACCGAGCTCGCGCTCGTCAAGGTGCGCTACAAGCACCCCGACGCCGACCGCAGCGAGCGGTTCGAGGTGCCGGTCGCCGCGCGGTCGCTCGCCGCCGGCTCCGGCGACGCGGTGCGCGCCGCAGCGGCCGCGGCGTTCGGCATGCTGCTGCGCAGCTCGCCGCACCTCGCGCCCGGCTACGGCTACGACGCGGTGCTGGCGCTGCTCGCGACAGCGGAAGGCCCGGACCCCGACGGCGACTGGGCCGGGCTCGCGCGCCTCGTGCGCATGGCGCGCGACCTCGCCGCGACCGAGCCGTCGTCGCGCTGAGCTGTGCGCGGGCCGGGCCGCGTCCGCGTAGACTGCCCGGCCGATGGCCCGCTGTGCACGCCACGAGCTCCGCGGAGGCATCGTCGGGCGGCTGATGCCGCTGACGATGGCGGGGCGCTGTGCGCACTGCCGGCGGTGGGCGACGGTCGGTCCGGTCTGGAGCGTGGCGGCGGGCTCGGTGGTGCTCGTCCTCGGCACGCTGGCCCTGTCGCGGTCCTGGGGGTGGATCGTCGGCGTCGGGCCGTGGCTGGCGCTCGCGCTCGCCGCGTGCTTCGCGCTCCGGGTCACGGCCTATCGTGCGCTCCGGCGCGCTTCACGGCTCGGGGTCGACTGGGGCGGGGGCGCGCAGCTGATCCGCCCGTCGATCGCGCTGGCCGCACCGTTCGTCGCGGCGGGGCTCGGCGTCGCGCTGCTCGATCCGGAGGTGTTCCTACGGCCGGCGTCCCGCGCGGCCGTCGGCCCCATCTGCGTGCGCGTCAGCGACCCCGAGCTGCCGTCACGGCTCGGTGCCTGGCTCGACACGGAGGAGCTCGGCGGCGCGGGCACCGAGCTGATCTACCTGACGTCATTGTGTTGACAGGATCCGCTGCCCGAGGTCCGGCGGCTCGACGCGCTGGTCCGGGCGCTGCGCGGTCGCGTGGCGATCCGATTGCGAGTCGTCGTGCACGAAGCCGGCGGCGGCACGATCCCTGACCACGTGCTCGGACCGGACTGGGAACCCTGGTGGGAGATCGTCCGGCAGACGACGGAGGCCGGGCTCCCGGCCCCGCTGCAGGCGATCTTCGAGCGGTCGAGCTCGGGCTCGACGGTGCTGTTGCGTGACGGCATGCTCGTCGGCTTCGAGCCGGAGCGACCGTCGGTCGCGGAGCGGAACACCCCGCGCAATCGTGCGGCCGTCCTGCGCGCACTCGCGGGTCGGCACTGAAGCTCCCGGTACAACCCGTCGAAGCACGCGGCCGCGGCCGACGGGATCCGCCGGCGCGGTCCCGTCGAAGCCCTCCGCACGCTCCTCCGACCCACGCCATGAACGACGCATCCGGGCTGTCCCGCGCACTGCAGATCACCGCCGATCGCCTCGCGGCCGGTGCGCGCTACGAATGGGGGCATGTCGGCCGTTGCAATTGCGGTCACCTCGTGCAGACGCTGACCGAGCGCAGCGACGTCCAGATTCTCCGTGCGTTCGGCCAGGAGCTCGCCGAGTGGAGCGAGCACGCCCGCGCGCGGTGCGCCGAGACCAGCCACGACGTCGAGGAGCTGTTCGCGACGCTCGCCGCGGTCGGCTGCGACCGGCGGCACGTGCAGGGGCTCGAGCAGCTCGACCACCCGGACGTGCTCGCGCGGCTGCCGGCGGGCGAGCGGGATCTGCGGCGCAACGAGCGGGATGACGTCGTGCGCTACCTGCGCGCGTTCGCCGAGCTCGCCGCGTCCCGCTGACGCGCGCGGTCGCGCAGCCAGCAGTCGGCGAGCACGATCGCGGTCATCGCCTCGAGCACCGGGATGACGCGGGGCACGATGCACGGATCGTGGCGACCCTTGCGCGCGACGTCGCCGATCGACGTCGTCGGCTTGATGCTCGCGCACAGCCGCAGCTCCTCGCCGGTCGACACCCCGCCCAGCATTCCGCCGAAGTGGGCCCGGTCGGCGACGTAATCGCTGCCGAGCATGCCCGCCACGTCGAACCCGGCGCCGTAGGCGAAGCCGGTCACCGCGCCGACGCTCAGCCACGCTGCCGCGAGCCGCGCCTTCAGCTTGTCGAACACCGGCTCGCCGAGGTTCGGAGGAGTGTTCAGCACCCGCACCTCGGCGACACCACCGGTGGAGTCGCCGCGCTCCTTGAGCTCGAGCACGTAGCGCTCCATGGCGATCGCGACGTCCGGGTCGGCGCAGCGCACCGTATTGGACTCGATCGAATCGGGCTCGAAGCGCGCGGCGACGTGCGGGCCGATGCGCAGCGCGTGGCCGACGATCCGCACCTCCGCCGGCAGCACGCGCCGCGCGACGACCCCGGCGATCACGCGCGCCACCGTCTCGCGCCCCGACGACCGGCCGCCGCCACGGTGGTCGCGGACGCCGAACTTGCGGACCCAGGTCTCGTCGGCGTGGCCGCGGCGTACGACGTCGCGCAGGTGGTCGTAGTCGGACGAGCGCTGGCCCTCGTTGCGGATCAGCACCGCGATCGGCATGCCGGTGGTCCGGCCCTCGAACACGCCGGCGACCAGCTCCGGCCGGTCGGCTTCGACCCGCGCCGTGGTGACCGCGCTCTGCCCGGGGCGGCGCCGCGCGAGCTCCGGCAGGAAGTCCGCCTCGCTCAGCGGAATGCCGGCGGGGCAGCCGTCGATCACGACCCCGAGTGCCGCGCCGTGCGACTCGCCGAAGGTCGTGACCGCGAAGAGGTCGCCGAACGTGTTGGCCGTCACGACGGCATCCTACGCGGCCGGTGCGGCAGCGGCCGAGCCTGGAGCCACGCACGCACCGCCGCGACCCGCGCGGCGAGGTCGGTGCCCGGTGCCAGCGCGAGGTCGGCGGCGGCGGCGAAGATCGGCTCGCGGCGGGCGAGCACCGCCGGGACCTCGACGTCCGGCGGCGCACCGGTGAGCGACGGACGGTCGCCGTGCTGCAGCCGTGCGATCAGCGTCCCGGCATCCTCGCGCACCCAGACGACCAGCGCCCGCTCGCCCAGCCGCGCGCGGGTCGCGGCCGCCTCCAGCGCACCGCCGCCGAGCGCGACGACTCGGCCCGGCTGCAGTGCCGCGGCCACGATCCGCTCCTCGACAGCGCGGAACGCGGGCCAGCCGTGCGCACGGACGAACGCGTCGAGCGGCCCGCGCTCGGCCTCGAAGGCGCGGTCCGTGTCGATCACCGGCAGCCCGAGCGCAGCCCCCAGCGCGGTGGCGAGCGCGCTCTTGCCCGCGCCGCGCATCCCGCACAGCGCGATGCAGCGCGGCGAGCTGCGCAGCGCGGCGAGGTCGTCGAAGAACCACGGGTAGCTCTTCGCGACGCAGCCGGGATGGTCGATGGTCGCACCGGCGCCGCTGGCACCCAGCACCGCCCAGGCGATCGCCATGCGGTGGTCGCCGAGCGTGTCGAGCCGAGCGTGGCGCGGGCGACCACCGTGGACGACGAAGCCGTCGGCGGTCTCGTCCGCCGCGATGCCGGCCGCGCGCAGTCCCGCGACCGTCGCCGCCAGCCGGTCGCACTCCTTGAGGCGCAGATTGGCGAGCCCCGACAGGCGCGTCGCACCGCCGCGGAACACCGCACGGACCGCGAGGTTCATGGCCTGATCGGGCAGGTCGCGCAGGTCCAGCGCGAGGTCGCCCGGCGCGTCCAGCGCGTCCAGCAGCCCGGGCAGCGCCCGGTCGCCCTGCGCCGACGCCGGATCGAGCCCCGGCATCGCGATGCGCGAGCCGGTCAGCCGTGCGAGCGTGAGCCAGGGGCCGGCGGCGCTCCAATCGGCCTCGACCGCGACCGACGCCGGCGCGTCGCCGAGTCCCTCGGCGACCGTCAGCCACGGGCCGTCGAGCTGCGCGGCGACGCCGAACGCACGCAGCGTCGCGCAGGTCAGCTCGAGGTAGGGCAAGGAGGCCGGCCGACCGTCGAGTTGCACGCGCAGTCCGCCCGGGAGCGCGGCGCCGACCAGCGCCAGCGCGCTCGCGAACTGGCTCGACAGCGCTGCACCGACGCGGACCTCGCCGCCGCGGAGCGCGCCGCCCTCGATCCGGATCGGCGGGAAGCCGTGCCGGTCCTCGACGCGCGCGCCGAGCGCGCGGAGTGCGGCGACCAGCGGTCCGCTCGGGCGCTCGCGCATGCGCGCGTCGCCGGTCAGCACGAAGCGGCCGGGCGTCAGCGCCGCCACCGCGCACAGGAAGCGCAGCGTCGTGCCCGCGAGCCCGCAGTCGAGCTCGACTTCTTCCGCCCCGGGGCGCGCGTGGAGGCCGTCGACCGCGACGGTGGCGTTCGGGCCGGTGCCCTGCCAGCGGGCGCGGTAGCCGAGCCGGCCGAGGTTACGGACCATCAGCCGCACGTCGTCGGCGGGCGGTGCGCCCTCGATCAGCACCCGGCGACCCGCCCGCGCGCCGAGTGCCGCGAGCACCAGCGCGCGGTTCGCGTGCGACTTGGAGCCGGGCAGGCGCAGCACCGTGTCGGCGGGCAGTTCGAGCGGAGCGATGTGCATGGGACCGGGCGCGGCGGCGACCCCGTTCCGAGTGTGGCCGCGCCGGGCCGGGCGGTCGAGGTCTCGGGGCGGATCCGGCGGCCCGACGGTTCCGCTTCGGGTGCCGCGGCCCGGCTGCCGATGAGACAGCGAGGCACGACTTCCGCAGCCTGGTCACGAAGTCGTCCGCCGACCAGTCCCCCCGGTGAGGTGATCGATTGTCCCGCATCGAGCTGTTCGAGAGCGCCGACCACCGCAACATCCTCCTCGAGGACGCGACCGAGGCCGGTGATCCTGCGGTGCAGGCGAACCAGCACCTCGTGATCCACGGCGACGAGGCGATGATCCTCGACCCGGGCGGGCTGCGGTTCTACTCGCGCGTGCTGGCCGCCACGCTGCGCGCGCTCGGCGGCGCGCGTCTGCGTCACGTGTTCCTGTCACACCAGGACCCCGACGTCGTCGCGGCGGTCAACGGCTGGCTGATGACCACGTCGGCGGACGCGCACATCTCCGTGCTGTGGTTGCGGTTCGTCGCGCATTTCGGTCTCGACCGCCTCGTGCTCGATCGGCTGCACGGCATCCCCGACGAGGGTTGCACCCTCGAGCTCGCCGGCCAACCGCTGCACGTGCTGCCGGCGCACTTCATGCACTCGGCGGGCAACTTCCACGTGTTCGATCCGGTGTCCCGCATCCTCTACACCGGCGATCTCGGCGCGTCGCTGCAGGACAGCGAACAGCGGGTCGTCACCGACTTCGACGCGCACGTGCCCGCGCTCGTCCCGTTCCACCAGCGCTACCTGCCCTGCCGCGACGTGATCCGGCCGTGGCTCCGCATGGTGCGCGAGCTGGACGTCGAGACGATCGCTCCCCAGCACGGTGCGATGCTGCGCGGCGAGGCGATGGTCGATCGCTTCCTCCACTGGCTGGAGACCCTCGAGCCGGGCATCGCGCACCTCGAGTACCTCTATCGAGCGCCCGGGGTGGTCGCGGTGCCGGCCGGTCGGGCTCCCCGCGACGCGCGCTGACGTCGGCCGCGCCACCGACTGCGCCACCCACTGCGGGGTCGCCGCGACCTCAGCGACCGTCGTCGTCTGCGATGAAGTCGGTGAAGCGCCCCTCCCGCAACGCGCATAGCTTCTGCGCCAGGCGGGGCATGGCTCGCTCGAATCGCTTGCGGACCGCGTCCGCCGTCGACCCGATGGCGGCCGCGATGTCGGGGAACGAGGCGTTCTCGTAGACCCGCATCGTGACGATGCGGTGGTCGATCGCGTCGAGCGTCTCGAGCGCCAGGCGGACGAGCGAGGCCTCCTCGGCCTTGCCCGCCTGCGTCGACGGTCCCTCCGAGTGCGCCGCCAGCCCCTCGCCGAACACGACCGTCGACCGGTCGGGCATGACCTGCTGCCGCGCGATGTCGCGCTGCTTCTGGGCGTGGAAGCGATTCTGGTAGCGGAGGTTGTTGACCAGGATCTGCACCAGCAGGCCGATCAGCTCGGCCTCCGAGCGCACGACGAACCGGGGCGCATCGCGGAAGAACGCCATGAGCGTGTCCTGCGCGATGTCCTGGCTGTCGAGGCGCGCGCGCAGCCGGTCGCCGAGTCGCGCGCTCGCGAGCCTGCGCACCTTCGGACCGACTCGCGCGACGAGCTCTGCCAGCGCGGATTCCGAGCCTGCGGCCCAGGCCTGCAGCAGCTGCTCGACCGAGTCGTCCGCTCGGTTCGCGCTCGGTGGATGGTCGGCGTCCATGTCAGTCGGCGTCCATGTCAGTCGGCGTCCATGTCAGTCGGCGCCCATGTCAGTTGGCGTCCATGTCAGTCGGTCTCCATGGACACCGTCGTCAATGCGCGGGCGACGCGAACGCCGACATTGCGCGCACTGGTGCCCTGCACGGCGCGGTCCACGGCGGCGAAGTCGTAGGGCCAGCTCGGCGTGTCGTTCCACGCGCTGCCGCGGAGCGAGCGGAGCACGGTCGCCGACCACGCGAACACGCTGCCGGTGCGCGGATCGACGACGTCGCCGGCCGGGTAGGCATCGGCGCACCACTCCTGGACGTTGCCGAGCAGGTGGTGGAGCCCGAACGGACCGGGCTGCAGCGAGTCGACCGGTGCGAGACCGCGGATGCCGTCGTCGAACGGTGCGACCTGCTCGACGGGCAGGCCACGCGCGCGCGCGTAGCTGAGGTCACGGACGTTCTCGCGGCCGATCCAGTCGTCGATCCCGGTGGGGAAGCGCGAGCCACCGGCCGCGGACCACAGCCACTCGGCATCGGTCGGCAAGCGCAGCCCGTGGCGGCGGAGCAGCTCGTACGCCATCGCCCAGGTCACGCCGTTGGCGGGCTTGTCGAGCTCGGTCAGATTGCGCAGGTCGAGGATGCCGCCGTCGTACAGCCCGATTCCCGGGAGCCCTCCCGCGAGGCGCAGCCACTGTGCCCGGCTCAGCTCGTGCTTCGCGATCAGGAACGGCGGGATCGCGACGTTGCCGCCGTCCGGGCCGCCGAGCGTGCCGGCGGGGATCAGCACGAACACGATGCCGGCCTCCGCGCCGTGCGGAATCGGTCGGGACGACGTCACGGCGGCCGGGTCCGCGCACGAGCGCGCGTGGGCGAACTCCTCGAGACCGCTGTCCGGATCCGGGCCGAGCGGGACGAGGCCGATCTGCGGTCGCAGCTCGAAGCCGTAGCGGGGATCGCTACGCACGCGCTCTGCTGCAGCGGCCCACGCCGCGGCGTGGCGCTCGATCGTGATGGAGCGCACCCGTGCCGCCCAGTCGCGGCGCGCGCGCAAGTCGGGGAGCACCGCGTCGCGGAGTTCTTCGAGGGCTGCGAGCTGCGCTTCGAGCTCGTCGTGCACGAAGCGGTCCTCCGCGGTCGCGAACCGCGCGCGCTCGGACTCCTCGATGCGCGTGCGCAACGCGGCGACGACGGCATCGCGCGCGGCGAGCTCGGCGACGAATGTCGCGGCCGCATCCGGCCGCAGCCCTGGATCTTCGAGCTCGTGTGTCATCCGGCGGTGCTGATGCTCGAGCCACGCGAGCCGCGCGGCCGATGGGTGCGTGCCGCGCGATGCTCCGGCGCTCCCCGGTCCGTCCGTGCGCAGCGAGCGGATCCGGTGCTCGAGGTCCGCGCCGACCGCGCTCAGCTCCTCGATGTCCCGGATCAACTCGCCCAGCTCGGCGACGCGCCCGGGCCACGCCGGTACCGCGAGACGTTCGCGGACCTGCAGCTCGGCGAGCCGACGTCCGACGCGCAGCGTGTCGTAGCGCTCGCGCGTCGCGAGCTCGCGACGGGCGTTCACTGCGGCCTGCCAGGACGTCGCGGCGATCGTCACCGCGCCGATCAGGAAGATCGCGAGCCCCGCCGCCGCACGCGGGCGGCGCCGCACCCAGCGCCGTACGCGGCCGACCGCGGAGACCGGCCGCGCGGCGACCGGCTCGCCGGCGAGCGCCCGGTCGAGGTCGTTCGCGAGCTCGCCGGCGCTGCGATAGCGATCGTTCGGCTGCTTCTCGAGGCAGCGCCCCACGATCGCGGCCACGTCGCGCCCGACCTTCGCGGCGATGCGGCGCAGCGGTGGCGGTTCGCGATGCAGCACGGCATCCCGGATGGCGTCGTAGCTGATGCCGTCGAACGGGCGGACGCCGGCGAGCATCTCGTAGAGCACGACGCCGAGCGAGAACACGTCGGCCCGGCCGTCGATCTCGACCGTGCGTCCGTCGATCTGCTCGGGCGCTGCGTACTGCCAGGTGCCCGCGAACTCACCCGACATCGTCAGGCCCTCGCGACCGATCTCGCGGGCGAGCCCGAAGTCCGTCAGCACGGCGCGTCCGTCCGGTGTCACGATCACGTTGCCGGGCTTCACGTCGCGGTGCACGACGCCGCGACCATGGGCGTGCTCGAGCGCGCGCGCGAGCTGTCGCGCGAGGTCGAGCGCGCCGCGGCTCCCGTCGCCGCGCCACTCGGCGGGGACGGCATCGAGCGCCAGGGCCGTCGCGAGCGGTCGCGCATCGGACAACGGGTGGCCGGCGAGCTGCAGCAGTGCGGCGTCGAGCGGAACCCCGTCGACGAACTCCATCGCCAGATGGCAGACGCCGTCCGATTCGCCGAACGCGACGACGCGCGCGACGTTGGGATGCTCGAGCCCTGCGGCGAGCACCGCCTCGCGCCGGAACCTCGCCAGCGCGCGCGGCGACCCGATGGCGTGCGGCGCCAGCAGCTTGAGCGCGACGCGCTTGTCGAGCGAGCGCTGCCGGGCCTCGTAGACGACGCCCATGCCACCGCGGCCGATCTCGCGGGCGAGCTCGAAGTCACCGAGCCGCTCGGGGGTCAGCCCGGTGTCGGGCGCCGTGTCCGCCACCAGCGGCTCGAGGACCGCGCGCAACGAAGCGTGCGCGTCCAGGAACCCGGCGACGTCGTCGCCGAACTCGCCCGCCAGGAAGCGTCCGTGGGCCTCGATCGCGGCAGCGAGTGGATCGCGCGAGTCGTCGTTCATGTCGAGTGCCCCGCGTCGCGTCGATCAGCAGTAGGAGAACCACCCGAGCGCCGACGGCGCGAACGTCTGGATGCTCTCCTGGGTGGGTGCGGTGGGCACGAACAACAGGTACAGGCGGTTGCCGGGCGGATCGGTGTCGGCGATCGGGAGCTGCAGGTCGATCTCCCCCTGCAGCCAGAGCGTCTCGCCATCGGCGATCGCCGTCGACTGGAGCAGGATCAGCTCGCCGGTCTGCGTGATGCGCTTCGCCAGTGCGAGATAGTGCACCGGCTGGCTGCCGGGCGGAGAGGCCACCCTGCGCTCGACCCGGATCTTGTACTCGCCGGTCTTGTCGTCGTACGAGCCGAGCGTGTCGATCCGCGCGTTGCCGATCGTCGCGCAGCCCTGGACGATCGTCTTCGGTTCGCTGACGTCGAACGGCGGCACCAAGCCGCCCAGCAGCTGCGCAGCGAGCGCCGCCGGCGAACCGCAGGTGCCCGTGAACGTCGCGAGGTCGACGTCGAGGCGCGTCACTCCCGAGGGCGGCGCCACGACCGGGATGACCTGCGCCGCTCCGCCGAGGGTCATGAGCAGGCCGCGCACGATGCCATTGAGCGCCGGCAGGGCGACCGGCGCGGTCGGCGACAACGACACGATCAGCGCTCCGGGAGTGCTTGGCGGCTGCACCAGCGTCAACTCGACCCGCAGCGGGAAGTCGGTCTTCGGCTCGATATGCGCATCGACCGCGGCGGGCGTCTGGGGATTGATGTCGATCTCGGCCGGGAGACCGCCGTTGTCGCGCCACAGCTCACGGCCATTGCCGACCTCCGCCGCGAACCAGCTTCCGGTGAGCGCGCGGACCAGATCGCCGGGCGCCGCGCCGAGCTCGCCGCTCCGGAGATCCGCGGTCTTCGACACGGTCGTCGGGGTGGCCGTCCACGGCTCGAGACCGTCCAGGTCGTCCGCGACGAACGTCACGCCGGTCTCGGTCGCGTGGAGGAAGCGTGGAAACGTGTCGCCGGTCGCCGCGAGCGGCGGCAACGCGCTGGCGGAGTTGCCGGCGGTCGGCGCGAACCACAGCTCGCGGCTGCCGCCGTCGCGCGCCGTGAACCAGAAGCCGCTCGGATTGCCGGTGACGTTCGAGATCGTCGCGGCCGCGCCGGGCGCGAACGACGTGACGGCCCGCGCCGTCGTCCCACTCACCAGGAACAACTGCAGGCCGGCCGTCGTACGCGCGCGCGTGGCGACCTCGAAGAAGCCCGTCGTCAGCGAGTCCGGGTGAACGTCGACACCGCCCGGGAAGCTGACTGGCTGGGGCGGGTTCGTCAGGTCCCAGCGCACGAGCCGGCGCATGCCGCTGACCGTCGCCGCGAAGTAGACACCGCCCACCGCCGAGACGAACGGTCCGGGATCGAGGTAGGTCGGGACGTTCGAGGCGGGGCGGGCCGCCGCGATCGTCAGGCTCGTGGCGTCGAGGGCGTACGCCTCCGTGACGCCCGCGGCGGTCGCCGCGAACACCAGCCGCGTGCCGGCGGCGGACAGGCCGTAGGGATCTCGGAGACCCGCGGCCGCCGCGACCGGGGCGACGGTCGAGCCATCGCTCTCGAACAGCCGGCGGCCGGAGCTGCCGCTGGCGACTGCGGTCAGGAACACCCGGGCGCTGACCGCCGTCAGTCCGGCGGGGTGCGAGCCGGCGGGACCCGGCCGGATCGGTAGCGCCTGCGCCGACGTGCCGTTCCAGACCCACAGCTCCCGGCCCTCGGTGCCGTCGGTGGCGGCGAACAGCAGCGCGCCGCCGAAGATCCCGTGGGTGGTGGTCAGCTCGTCGGGATACGAGCTGCGGATGCCGCTGCCGTCCGCGAACACGTTCGCGCGTTGCACGGCACCGGTCGCGGCGCTCCACTCCCACAGCTCGACACCGGTGACGCCGTCGTTCGCAGCCATGAACACGCGCGTCAGCGTGGGCAGGATCGAGTGGGGGCGGGAGCTGCCGAGGCTCGACTGCTGCTGGCCGGGGAGCGTGGTAGCTCCGATGACGACGGTCGTGGCGAGGGCGAGCGCGCGACGCATGGCGGAAGCTCCGGTCGAGAGACGGCGAGGGCTGCGGTCGTGACATGACCGTGGGGGCGGCGGACCGGACGCAGGATCCTGGAGAACCCCTGCTGCGGGAATCCCCCCCACGGCGCGGCGGCGCGGTACGGCGAACGCGCACCGAGGACGGTGCGGCGAATCGGCGCAGGGCGCGCGGCGCGCGGATCGATCGCCCAGGCGCGGGCCGGCACCCGCGGACGGTCTCAGCCGCCACGGACGTGGGCCGTGTATCGCTCGATCAGGAAGTGGCGCCAGACCTGCTCGACGACCGCGGCGAGCTTCGCGTCCGCCTTGCCGATGCCGTTGACGCGCAGCGTCACCCGGCAGCCGGCGTCGGTCGCCGCGAACTGCAGCATCGACTCGGTCTCCACGCCCTGCCCGACGAGGCCGAGCGGGCCGCTCATCCGCAGCAGCTGACCGCGCACGGCGTGCGTCACGCGCGCGTGCTCGGCGCCGTTGCCCCCCTCGTCGAACACCTCGAGGAACGAGCCGCCGGGGCGGGGCTCGATGACGAGCGACTTCGGGTGCTCCGAGAAGTGGTGGTCCCACCAGCCCGACACGTCGCCGGTGAACGCGTCGAACGCGGCCTCGGGGCTGACCGGGACCTCGGTCTGCAGCTCGAACGTGAAGCCGTACGGGGTGAACGCGGTCGGGCCGTCGGCGAGCGCACGGCTGCCGGTGACGCCGGCGCCCGCGCCGAGCAGCAGGGTCGCGAGCGGGAGGAGGACGGTGCGGACGGAAGCGGAGCGCATCGGGGTCGGTAGGTGGTCCGGAGGTCGGTGGGGTGGCGCGCATTGTGCGTCGGACTCAGCGGGGTGTCGCGGTGCGGGGGAGCCGGATCCCCCCGAGCCGATGGCGCATCGATCGCGCGTGGACGTTGAAACGCGGGCCCGGCTCGCGTCTCGTCGGGGCCGGACACCAGGACCGTCTCGATGAACCCGACCCCCCTCGATCGCCGTCCCGAGTGGGCGGCGCTCGCCGCGCGCTGCGAGGCGCTGCGCGGGCGCTCGCTCCGCGACCTGTTCGCCGCCGACCCCGCGCGTGCCGAGCGCATGCACGTCGAGGCCGCCGGACTGTTCCTCGACTACTCGAAGAACCGTGTCGACGACGCGGCGCTGCGCGAGCTGGTCGCGCTCGCCGAGGCGATCGGGCTGCGCGGGCGGATCGAGGCGATGTTCCGGGGCGACCGGATCAATTCGACCGAGGATCGTGCGGTGCTGCACACGGCACTGCGCGTGCCGCGCGACCGCTCGGTCGTCGTCGACGGCGAGGACGTCGTGCCGGCCGTGCACCAGGTGTTGGCGCGCTGTGCCGGGTTCGCGGAGCGCGTCCGCCGCGGCGACTGGCGCGGCTTCGACGGCCGCCCGGTCCGGAACGTCGTCAACATCGGCATCGGTGGCTCGGACCTCGGCCCGGCGATGGCGTGCGAGGCGCTGCGCGCCGATTCCGACCGCCGGCTGACGGTGCGGTTCGTGTCGAACGTCGACGGCACGCACGTCGCCGAAGCGGTGCGCGATCTCGACGCCGGCGAGACGCTGTTCGTCGTGTGCTCGAAGACGTTCACGACGCTCGAGACGCTGGCCAATGCGGAGACCGCGAAGCGCTGGCTGCTCGAGCACTGCGGTGGCGATGCCGCGGCGATCGCGAAGCACTTCGTCGCGGTGTCGACGAATGCGGAGAAGGTCAGCGCCTTCGGCATCGACGCCGAGCGCAACATGTTCGGCTTCTGGGACTGGGTCGGCGGCCGCTACAGCCTCGACTCCGCGATCGGCCTGACGCTGATGATCGCGATCGGCCCCGCGGCGTTCGGCGAGCTGCTCGCCGGCTTCCACGCGATGGACGAGCATTTCCGAACGGCACCGTTCGAGCGCAACATGCCGGTGCTGCTCGGCCTGCTCGGCGTGTGGTACGCGAACTTCGCGGGCTGCGCGACGCACGCCGTGCTGCCGTACGACCAGTATCTCGCGCGGTTCCCGGCCTACCTGCAGCAGCTCGACATGGAGAGCAACGGCAAGCGCGTGACGATCGACGGCCGGGAGGTCACCTGGCACACCGGCCCGATCGTCTGGGGCGAGCCTGGCACCAACGGCCAGCACGCGTTCTTCCAGCTGCTGCACCAGGGCACGCGGGTGGTTCCCGCGGATCTGATCGGCTTCTGCCGCAGCCGCAATCCGCTCGGCGAGCACCACGACCTGCTGATGGCGAACCTGTTCGCACAGGCCGAGGCGCTCGCGTTCGGCAAGAGCGCGGGCGAGGTGCGTGCCGAGGGCGTCGCGGAGCACCTGGTGCCCCACAAGACGTTCCCCGGCGATCGCCCGACCAACGTCATCCTCGCCGACGAGCTCACGCCCGCGGTGCTCGGTGCGTTGGTCGCCCTGTACGAGCACAAGGTGTTCGTGCAGGGCTCCATCTGGGGCGTCAACTCGTTCGACCAGTGGGGCGTCGAGCTCGGCAAGGTGCTGGCCAAGAAGATCGCCGCCGAGCTCACGGTGACCGGCGAGCCGGCGCTCGCGCACGACGGCTCCACCAATGCGTTGATCCGCCGCTACCGGCAGCGGCGGCGCGGCTGAGCGCTGCTGCCGCCCCCGGGCCGCACGGGTCGTTGTCGAGCTCGCTCGCCACGGACCCGGCGGTCGTCCGTGGCCCTTCCGATTCGGTGGGTTGGCGAATGCCGGGCTCAGCTGACGCTGCGGCGCAGCTCGAAGCTGCGGAGCAGAGGCGTCGCGGTCGCGCGTTCGATGCGCACCCGCACCTGCGGTGCGCGCGTCGCGGGCAGGCGGTGGATGCGCTGGTGACCGATGCAGGTGCCGCCGGCGATCGGGTTCCAGGTGTCGCCGGTGAGCCGGGCTTCGACGACGTACGCGCGCACGCGCTCGCCGTAGCGGATGTCCTCCCGCAGGACCACGACGTCGAACGGTCGGTCGCCAGGTACATCCAGCACGAGCTCGGATCCCTCGGCGGCGCGCGATGCGACCGGCTCGCCGAGCGCGGCGCGCACGGCGCGTCCCAGCTCGCGGAGCCGTTCGAAGTCCGCATCGGGCACCAACCCGCGGCGATCCGGCGTCGCACCGAGGATCAGCGTCGCATTGCGGCCCACCGACGCGAAGTACATCTCCACGAGCTGCTCCAGCGGATACAGCTTGTGCTCGTCGTCCGGCTCCCAGAACCACTCGTGATTGCGCAGCGGGGCGTCCGCCATCGCCGGGCACCAGTCCTCACCATCGGGATCGCCGTGACTCAACAGCTCGCGCTTCGCGGCGTCCCACACCTTCGAGCGGGCCGCGGCCAGATCGATCGTCGCCCAGCAGGGATCGCCGACGGTGCCCGACTCGGTGCCGCCCCAGCGTGCGTCGGCGCGCTGGTCGCTGTGGTAGTAGAGGCAGTCCGGCTGGTGCCGCTCGAAGATCGGCAGCACGTCCGGGCCGCCGTCCTGCGGTGTGAGAATGCCGCCGTCGAACCACAGCTCGAACAGCGGGCCGTAGTGCGTGCAGATCTCCTCGACCTCCCGCTCGATCAGGCGGTTGTAGGCCTCCTGCGTGAGCGGGGAGCCAGGCTGCACGCGGAAGTCCAGCACCTGCAGCCGGGCGTTCCAGCGTGCCCCGAGGTAGATGCCGGGCTCGATGCCGTGCCGCCGGCAGGACGCGACGAACTCGCCGACCAGGTCGCCGCGCCCGCCGCGCCACGGGGTGTTCGCCACCGAGAACGGGTTCGCGGCCGACGGCCACAGCCGGAACCCGGTCTCGTGCGACGCGGTGAGGATCGCGAAGCGTGCGCCCGCCGCAGCCGCGGCCGCGAGCCATTGATCGGTGTCGAGTGCGGTCGGGTCGAAGATGCCGGGATCCTCGGGCGGCTCGCGGCGGTTGCGCGCCTGGACGTAGCGGACGTCGTCGAACAGGTGCAGGTCGTAGTCGAACAAGATCCCGAACCCGGCCTGCTGCCAGGCGAGCTGGGCGGGTCTGGGAACGGGCAGGCCCGGCACCTGTCGAGCCGCGGTCGTCGGCCCGCGACACCCCCAGGTCATTCCAGCCGCTGCGGACGTGAGCAGGAACTCGCGACGGTTCACGCCGCGAGCGTAGCTCCGCCTCCTCGGCGATACTCCCTCGCGGCCCTCGATTGCTGCTCGTCGGCGGCTTCGCTGTCGCAGCCGATCGCGAGGGTCCGACTCGACAGCTGCCCGAGCGCGGTCGCAGCGAAGGCCGACGTGTCCGGAGCGGTCCGATGCTCCAGCACGTCCCGATTCCCCCATCTCCAGGGCGTCAGCCGTCAACCACGTCCGACCTACCGCCGCGAAACGTAGCTCCCAGGACCTGCGGCTCCGGACAGCCCAGTAGCATTGTCCCGGGCTCCGTTCTCAGGCGAACGGATTCACGATCCGCATTCCGTCGAACTCGCGTCCGTCCTGCAGGTCTTCACTGAGGACTCGCTTGCAACCCGCGACCTGCGCACAGCGGACGATCAACGCGTCCCACAGCGAGACCTTGTGGAGTCGCGAGAGGTCGATAGCGGCCAGCACGTCCAGGCCGCGGATCTCCACCAGCGGCGCTCGGGACAAGAGCTCGACCTGCCGTCGTGCAGCCGCGGGCTCGACCCCGAGCTTGCGCGTCGAGACGACGTAGAACTCCTGCAGCACCTGGGTCGAGAACACGGCCTCGTCGCGCGCGAGCAGGTCGCGCAATACCGTGCGTGCTCGCTCTCGCTTGCTCGTCGCGTCGAGGTCCGCGGCATAGATGAGCACGTTGGTATCGACGAAGGTCGGGGCGGTCACAGTCGGTCCTCGTAGGCGTCGTCGCGGCGGAACAGCCGACCGCCCGACCGCCCCCCGGCGCTCTCCATCAGATCGAGTAGCTCGCTGGCTTCGGCCACCGGCGACCGCTCGCCCGCGATGCGCGCGAGATAGTCGCGCAGCAGTGCTTGCAGGCTCGTGCCTCGCTCCCGGGCGTGTTCCCGGGCCCTGTGGAGCAAGTCGTCGTCGACCGCGATCGTCAGGTTGGACATGAACACAGGTTATGTGTGCACCGGATCTGTGTCGAGGTCCGGGCGCGTCGGGAGCGCTGCGGGTCGACGGCGAACGGTTCGCGTCCAGGCACTCGAACAATATGCCTAGGAACGACTTACGGACTCTTGCCCAGGCGGCATGATCCGGCCCACCGGACCCCGAGTCGACCGGCTCCGTCCCACGCTGACCTCCTCCGCCGGCCAGGTCCACCGCGATCGTCCCTGAGTCACGCCGCCCTCCGATCCGGGCGCCGGAGCCGGCTTCCGGTCCGAGTTGGTCGAGTTCATCGGCGGAGGCGAGGAGGGCGTGACCCCCGCTTGGCCCGGCGCGCGAGATCTGGTCCATCGTGACCAGCGGGTGCCGTCGCCGCGGGTCGAGAGCCGCCGGGCTCAGGAGCTCTCGAAATCGGTCGGACGCGGACCGTGACGTCGCCTGTCCGGATCTCGGGGAAGGAAGCCTGGCCCGGTCGGACGCCGCGGGTCTCGATCCGATCGAAGTGCGCAGGCGACCGCGCCATTGGCGGCGCGACATCCTTTGCCAACGCCCTGGCGCCGAACTGCTTCCGCCACCAGTCGACCGTCCCGGCCGTCACGCCGGTCTCGCGGGCGTCATCGGGGACCGAGATGTCGCGGACCGCGAGCACGGACAGGTGTTCGCGCAGCTAGGAGGGCAGCACCGGGGCGTGCTTCGCCTTGCGCTACGGCTCGAGTGGCGTGGGCAGCGGGGCGCTACCCGACGCCTACGTCTCGAGGGAGTGATCCGGCGCCACGGGCAGCGGCGGCGCGGCCGAGCGCGTTCCGTCGTCGTTTGCCGGAGGCGAAGAGCCGCCTGCAGCGAGCCCCATCCGGCGACGCCCGTCGAGCCAGACTAAGTCTGGTAACCGGGCCGACCGATCGGTCGAGAAGCGCAGGACGGACCCGGCGGTCGTCCGTGGCCCTTCCGATTCGGTGGGTTGGCGAATGCCGGGCTCAGCTGACGCTGCGGCGCAGCTCGAAGCTGCGGAGCAAGGGTGTCGCGGTCGCGCGTTCGATGCGCACCCGCACCTGCGGTCCGCGCGTCGCAGGCAGGCGGTGGATGCGCTGGTGACCGATGCAGGTGCCGCTGGCGATCGGGTTCCAGGTGTCGCCGGTGAGCCGGGCTTCGACGACGTACTGGCGCACGCGCTCGCCGTAGCGGATGTCCTCCCGCAGGACCACGACGTCGAACGGTCGATCGCCGGGCACGTCGAGGACGAGCTCGGATCCCTCGGCGGCGCGCGATGCGACCGGCTCGCCGAGCGCGGCGCGCACGGCGCGTCCCAGCTCGCGGAGCCGTTCGAAGTCCGCATCGGGAACCAGCCCGCGGCGATCCGGCGTCGCACCGAGGATCAGCGTCGCATTGCGGCCCACCGACGCGAAGTACATCTCCACGAGCTGCTCCAGCGGATACAGCTTGTGCTCGTCGTCCGGCTCCCAGAACCACTCGTGATTGCGCAGCGGGGCGTCCGCCATCGCCGGGCACCAGTCCGCACCATCGGGATCGCCGTGACTCAGCAGCTCGCGCTTCGCGGCGTCCCACACCTTCGAGCGGGCCGCGGCCAGATCGATCGTCGCCCAGCAGGGATCGCCGACGGAGCCCGACTCGGTGCCGCCCCAGCGTGCGTCGGCGCGCTGGTCGCTGTGGTAGTAGAGGCAGTCCGGCTGGTGCCGCTCGAAGATCGGCAGCACGTCCGGGCCGCCGTCCTGCGGTGTGAGAATGCCGCCGTCGAACCACAGCTCGAACAGCGGGCCGTAGTGCGTGCAGATCTCCTCGACCTCCCGCTCGATCAGGCGGTTGTAGGCCTCCTGCGTGAGCGGGGAGCCAGCTGCACGCGGAAGTCCAGCACCTGCAGCCGGGCGTTCCAGCGTGCCCCGAGGTAGATGCCGGGCTCGATGCCGTGCCGCCGGCAGGACGCGACGAACTCGCCGACCAGGTCGCCGCGCCCGCCGCGCCACGGGGTGTTCGCCACCGAGAACGGGTTCGCGGCCGACGGCCCCCAGCCGGAACCCGGTCTCGTGCGACGCGGTGAGGATCGCGAAGCGTGCGCCCGCCGCAGCCGCGGCCGCGAGCCATTGATCGGTGTCGAGCGCGGTCGGGTCGAAGATGCCGGGATCCTCGGGCGGCTCGCGGCGGTTACGCGCCTGGACGTAGCGCACGTCGTCGAACAGGTGCAGGTCGTAGTGGAACACGATCCCGAACCCGGCCTGCTGCCAGGCGAGCTGGGCGGGCCTGGGGACGGGCAGGCCCGGCACCTGTCGAGCTGCGGTCGTCGGCCCGCGACACCCCCAGGTCATTCCGGCCGCGGCGGACGTGAGCAGGAACTCGCGACGGTTCACACCGCGAGCGTAGCTCCTGCTCCTCGCAGTTGCCGCTTCGCGATCGTCGATCGCTGCTCGTGGGCGCGCCCGGTCGGCCGACGGGCTCGACCCGTCGGGCGGTCCCTGGCGGATGGTCTCTGGCCGCTCGCTCCCGGCGACCGCCTCATTGTGTGACCGGGTCGTTCCGCCGGCGATCGCCGGCTACGAGAAGCCGTCCGCCGCATGCTCGCGTTCGGCGCACCATGCGATTTCGCCCGGGCAGTGTGACCCCCGGCGACGATGATGGCGCCGTGACGCGTGGGTGATACCCATGATGTGCCGTTCCGGATCGACGTGCCGGTGTGTGCTCTCTGCCATTGCTGTCGGCAACGACTCGCCCTGTCACAGCGGATTCGCTGCTGCCTCCCGAGAGAGCGGAGCATGATCCGCAGTCGTCCGGTAGATTCTGGAGCGCCTCGGCCCGCGTCACGGGTTCCCGTCGCCGGGAGCGGACCGTCCCGCCTTCGGCGGATCGATTGACAGCTCCGTCGGTGCAATGGACGATATCCGCGCCATGTGCACGCGTCGCCCGACCGCTGTCGTCCTGCTCGGCACGCTCGCGCTCAGCGCCGGTCTGGCGGGCCAGTGCGGTCTCGTGTGGTCCCCTGGGCGAGGTCTCGCCGGGGCCAGCGGCGTGCTCTACACCGCCGCCACGTGGGACCCGGACGGTCCCGGGCCGGCCGCAGCGCGTCTGGTCGTCGGCGGTACGGCCCGCATCATCGGCGAGGCGATCGCCGGTGGTATCGCGTCGCTCGATCCCGTCACCGGACGATGGGAGTCGTTCGGTGTCGGCGTGAACAACTTCGTCAGGGCGCTCCTGGCGATGCCGAACGGCGACCTGATCGCCGGCGGCGCGTTCTCCGCTGCCGGCGGCGTCGCCGCTGCGAACGTCGCGCGCTGGAACGGATCGGCGTGGGCGCCGATCGGCGGTGGACTCGCGACCCAGGTGACGTCGCTCGCGCGCATGCCGAACGGCGACATCGTGGCCGGGGGCTGGTTCGCCGGTGGAGTCGCGCGCTGGGACGGCTCGACGTGGCAGACGCTCGGCGGCGGCATCACCGCAACGGGCGTCACCATGCGCGTGCTTGCCCTGCGGGTGATGCCGAACGGCGACCTGTTCGCCGGCGGTGTGTTCTCGCACGCCGGGGCACCGTGGCCGAGGGCGTCGCGCGCTGGGACGGGACGACCTGGTCGAGCATGCCCGGCTACACCACGGTGCAGGTCACGTCGTTCGACGTCGCTCCGAATGGCAACCTGATCGCCGGCGGCTGGTTCCAACAGGGCACGACGATCGACAACGTCGTCGAGTGGGACGGCACCGCCTGGCGGGCGATCGGCACGATCACGGACGCGCTGCCCCAGGATCTCGCGGTGCTGTCGAATGGCGACATCGTCGCCGGCTGCGAGGCGTTGAACGGCTCCGGCAACAACGTGATGCAATGGAACGGCGTCCGCTGGTCGCTGGCTGGCGGCGGCGTTTCGTCCGGCGCCCGACAGCCGCCCTCCGCCGGCGTGGTCTACGCGGTCGAGCCGGAAGCGTCGGGATCGGTCGCGGTGATCGGGATCTTCTCGGACGCCGGTGGTCTGCGCTGCAACCACATGGCGCGATGGGACGGCACGACGTGGTCGCGGCTGGCGACCGGCACCGACGACGTGGTCGATCAGGTGTTGACGACCAGGAACGGCGACGTGCTCGCCTGCGGTTCGTTCACGGTGATCGAAGCTGTGCCGGCGGCGCACATTGCACGTTGGGACGGCGCGACCTGGTCGCCGCTCGGCGGCGGCACCGACGGCCGGGTGCGCGCGGTCATCGAGCTGCCGAACGGCGACCTCGTCGCCGCTGGCGACTTCACGACCGCGGGCGGCGCGCCCGCGGCCAACATCGCGCGCTGGGACGGCGGTGCGTGGTCGCCACTCGGCAGCGGCACCGACGGCACGGTCCGTGCGCTCGCGGCGCTGCCGAATGGCGACCTCGTCGCCGGCGGTCTGTTCTCGACCGCGGGTTCGGCGCCGGCCGCGAACATTGCCCGTTGGAACGGCATCGCATGGTCCGGCCTCGGCGCCGGCGTCGCCGGCGGCAGCTTCGACGGCTCCGTGATCCAAACGCTGGTCGTGCTGGCGAACGGCGACCTGTGCGCCGGCGGACACTTCGCGACGGCCGGTGGCGCGACGGTGAACGGCGTCGCCCGCTGGAGCGGCGGAACGTGGTCGGGCTTCGGCAGCGGCATGACCTGGACCTGGCTGTTCGCGACCCTCCCCGGCGGCGTCCATTCGCTGCTCGAGTTGCCGAATGGCGACCTCGTCGCCGCTGGCCTCTTCGACCGCGCTGGCGGCGTTCCGGTCACCAACGTCGCGCGCTGGAACGGCACCGCGTGGCAGACGATGGGCACCATCCCGGGCTACGTCCGCGGCCTGCTGCGGTTGCCGGACGGCGACCTGCTCGCGGGCGCACTCGAGCTGCGGCGTTGGAGCGGCGTCTCGTGGAATCCGCTTGCGGGCACCGAGCCGGGCGTGACCTCGATCGCACTCCGCCCGAACGGCGAGCTGATGCTCGGCGGTACGTTCCAGGTCGCGGACCACGCCGTCTCGGCCTACGTCGCGCGCGTCGCGACGACCTGCCGGGCCTCGTCGACGACGTACGGCTCCGGTTGCGCCGGCAGCGCCGGTCCTCAGCTGCTGGTCACGACGGCGGAGCCGTGGCTCGGCAGCACGTTCCGCGGTCTCGCGACCGGTATGCCGACCGGCTCGCTCGCGCTCGTGCTGTGGGGCCTGAGCCCGGTCAACGTCGGTCTGCCGGCGATCCTGCCGCAGGGCGTGCCCGGCTGTGCGCTGCGGGCGAGTCCCGACTGGTGGGAAGTGCTCCAACCGGCCGGCGACGCCGTCGCGACGCAGCTGTCGATCCCGAATGCGAGTGTCTTGATCGGCGCGAGTGCCTTCCATCAGGTCGTCGCGTTCGAGCTGTCGGCCGCCGGCATCGTCGCGGTGACGAGCACGAACGGTCTGCAAATCACGTTCGGCGATCTGTAGGCATTCTCACCACGCCTGACGCAGCCCACGCCGCGGCGTGCAGCCTCGGGATGATTGTCGGACCGGACGAGGTGTGCAGCGCGGAGCCGGTGGCCTTCCGGAGCGCTGGCATGCGCGGGGATTCAGTCGCCCAAGGACAGGACGATTCCGTTCGTCAACGCCACGATGCCGAGCAGGCCCTGTGGGTCCAGCACGACGCCCTGCGTCGACAGGCTCGATCCGATCAGAACCGGGATGTGTGGAACCGGCAGTGGGAGCTCGCCGTACCCGTTCCCGTCGAGACCGAGGCCGAGCGGGACGTTCGGGCTGCCCACGAAGATCGAACACGGCACGGACGTCGACCCGGTGACGATCGGCGAGAACAGGATCGCTCCGGGTGAGTTCGGGCGCGCCGACCCGAGCTCGAAGCGGAAGTCGTCGTTCGCCAGCCGCGGTCGCCCGCGCACCGCGAGCGACGGGACACCGGCGGTGCCCGGGCAGCCGAAGCCGCGGACCTGCGCGCTCGCAGCCACGGTCGGGCCTCGCAACCACGTGCGCGCGCCGCGTTGGGCGGCATACAGCAGTCGCTGCCGCGTCTCGTCGTAGACGATTCCCTGTGAGCTGCCGTCCACCGGCGGTGACAGCAGGGACCAATCGACACCGTCGTACTCCCAGAAGGCGTCGACGACGAGCATGACGAGCCTCCGGCGCACCGAGTCGTACGTCAACGAACCGGCGAACGGCGGGGCCGTCGAGGTCGTCACGCGAGTCCACGCCATGCCATCCCACTCCCACGTCTCGAGCGGAGCGGTGTTGACGAACACGACCCGCGCGCGGGCGGCGTCGTATCCCATCCATCCCTGGCGCGTCGGTGTCGGCGCGGACGCCGGAAACCGCTGCTGCCAGACGGCGCCGTCCCATTCCCAGGTGTCGTTTCGCCAGGATCCGCTGACCGCTCCGCCGAACAGCACCATGCGGCCACGCGCGACGTCGAACACCATCGACGCGGAAGTCCGGGCCGGGGGAGCGAGCGTCAGCGACCGCTGCGTCCAGCGGGAGCCGTCCCATTCCCACTGCTCGGCCAGCGCGGTCGCGCCGTTGAAGCCGCCGAACGTCACGACGCGCCGCGCGATCGGATCGTATGCGAGCGCCTCCCCGCTGATGCTGGTCGGCGAGGTGGTCGTGAAGACGGGATCCCAGCGCTTGCCGGCCCATTCCCAGACGCGGACCGGGAGCCCTGTCCCGTAGGCGAGCATGACCGCACGTCCGCGGCTCGCATCGAACACGATCGACGGCTGTGGAAAGAAGTCTGGCGGGGTGTCCGCGAGTCGCCAGTCGGTGCCGTCGAACAGCCAGGTCTGCGCGAGGCGCGTGCTACCCGTCTCGCCGAACGCGAGCATCGTCCGCGCGTTGACGCCGTCGTACGCCATGGAAGCGAACAGGTCGATCCGCGGTGCCGTCTGCACGACGACCTCGCGCCAATCGAAGCCGTCCCACTCCCAGGTCGACGAGACCGGCGCGGTGTGATAGCTGCTGTGCAGCACGATCCGTTGCCTCACCGGATCGGCCGCGGCCTGCGGCGAGAAACCGGCCGGTGGGACGTGGCTCGGGAGCAGCCGTGTCCAGTCGTTCCCGTCCCACGCCCAGGTGTCGTCGAGGGCAGTGCCGCTGGGCCCGATTCCCCCGAACATCAACACGCGTGCGCTGACGCTGTCCCACGCCATGCAGGCCTGCTCGCGCGCCGGCGGCACGGTCGACGGGCTCCGTTGCCGCCAGCTCGCGCCGTCCCATTCCCAGGTCTCGTCGACGTCGCCCGGAATCCCCGCAACGCGTCCACCGAACATCACGACCCGGCTCCGGACGGGGTCGAACGTCATCGCATGCCACGAGCGCTGCGCCGGCGCCGGCCCCGTGCGCAGCCCCCAGTCGAAGCCGTCCCAGAGCCAGGTGTCGCCGGCGCTGACCGGCGAGGACGACAGCCCGCCGAACAGGACGACCTTGCGCCGTGCGGCGTCGAACGCGAGCCCGGCTCCCCGGCTCGCGGGCGGGGTCGTCACCGGCTCACGGAGCTCCCAGCGCAGGCCGTCCCACTCCAGCGTCGTATTGGTGCTCGCTCCCGTGAGGTTGCTCACACCGCCGAACGCGACGACGCGCCGCCGCACCGAGTCGTACACCGCGCGGGTGCCCGCCCGACCCGCCAGGCCCTCGCGCATGACCCACACGTCGTTCTGGGCGTCGGCCACGCCGGAGCACGCACCGATCACGAGCCACCCGCACACCGCAGACCGCGCCTCGCTGAATCGGAGCATCGGCGGAGCCTACCCGAAGTCGGCGCGGTCGGGGTCAGGGCCGGTCCGGTGGAGGCGGCCTGTCCATCGAGCCTGGCCCGCGCCACGTCGAGAGCCGCGCGTCGCGGTTTCCGCGGCCGATCCCGCGGTGCCGGGGACGCATCGGTGCGAGTCGGACCCGCAGGCACGCCCATTCATGCGGTCCGCGCGCGCAATCCGACTCGGATGGGTGACGCACTGCCGAACGACTGCCTGCTCCCCGCGACCCCATGGTCGATGGAGCTGATTGCGCCGTCCCGAACGACCTGTTCCGGGCGCTCGTCACCGGCGATGAGCCTGCACTCCGGCGCGGCACTGCTGCCGCCATTGGCTGGACCCGGCGACTCCACGTCGATCGAGCGTGCCGGGTTCGACCCGGATGATCCCGTTCACCTGCTCGCCGCCGGCCGCTCGCCGCCGCGACGGCACGACGCACGCCCGCCGACCGTTGGGATCGCGTGGCAGAGCCAGGCTGGCGGAGCTCGCGGAACGGCCTCGCGACGATCACCGTGAGCGGTGCGGTCGTCGAGCCCGTGGTCGGGGGCGAGAGCATCGTCGGCGCTGCGTCCGCGGCCGGGTCGTGTCGGCCCGCTGCGCCATGGTCGATGGAGAGGGCTTCCTCCGGACGAGCTGCCGAGGCGGGACGCAGCCGACGGTTCGGCCGGTCCCGATCAGCCTCCCAGCACGGCGATGATGGCCTCGGCGTCGGCGATCAGGCCGTCGGCCGTCTCCACCGGCAGGCTCCGCCCGCTCTGGGCCTGGGCCTCCTGGACGAAGGCGCGCAGGCAGTTGACTGCCGAGCCGCGGTTGCCCTGCAGCGTGAACGCCAGGGCGTCCTGCACCGCCGCCAGCTTGGCATCGAGGCTGACCACGATGCCGTGGCGGACGTCGAGGTTGTGCACCCGGTTGATCAGGTCGTTCAGCTTGCTCATCGCCGGCCACTCGACCACCACGAACGGCGAGAACGATCGCACCACGCCGCAGATCCGGTTGGTCGCCGGATCGCGTGTCGTCGTCACGTTCACCCACCGGCCGTTCTCCCAGTGCAGGAGTTGCAAGGTGTTCTCGTCGGTGAACATCGTGCCGGTGTAGTCGATGCAGATCTCGACGTTGCCGCTGAAGTCGGCGGTGGTGCTGACCTCGTAGTAGACGCCGGCTCCGCCGAGCTGGAAGCCCGCGGGGATCGCCGGGCCGGTCGCGCTGGTCGTCACCGTGGTGTCGCCGGAGCCGATGACGTTGTCGAAGGTCAGCGTCACGGGCGAGGTGCCGGTGGTCGGGTCGACCGGGGTCGCGACGACATTCGTGCCGTCGGCGGTGTTGAGGATGCACATGGCCGAGGCGTGGGTGTCCGTCGACAGCAGCGTCGTCTGTGGGCGGCCAGGCGAGAACATGTCGATGTGGACGAGTCGGCCCGGCACTCGGACCGGATAATATGTCGTGTTGGACCACGCGTAGAGGCCGCGGACATCAGCCGTCGGACGAACCAGTCCAGTGTAACCGTCCGTAAGTGTCACCGTCTCCTGCAGCGAGATCGCCTGATTCGCGATTTCATAGCGGCCGACGTGCGGGGGATTGAAAGGTAAAGCCTGGGCGAGGAGATACCCCATCGCGAAGTTGACGCCGAATTCATTCATACCTAGGGGTAGGGGATATATTGCCGAGAAGAACTCATGAGTCGTCACGCCGGTCGCGAGGTCCACTCGCGCGAGTCGTGTCGGAGATCCAAGTTCGACGTACGCGAACCCCTCCGTCTCGTCGACATAGAAACCACCCATCGACCAGTTGGAGGATGTGACGATTGGGCGCGGAACGCGCGTGGCGAGGTCGAACTCGACGAAATGCGCCGCTCCGGAGCCGTGCTGGCGGCGGAAGTAGAGACGCGTGCCGTCGTGCGATGCCTGCATGCCCGAGAGTACCGTCCAATAAGGATCGGAGTACACCCTGGTGATGGTGCCCGTGGCGAGGTCGATCGAGGTGACCTTCCGAGGGTACGCGTTGTACTCCACGGCGTAGGCAGTGCCACCGACGACGTCGAGATCGAGGGTGAACCCGAGACAGCCGTCGACCTTGGTGCGGGCACCCGACAGGACGTCGAGTTCATCCAGACGGTCCCCGGCGCTCGTGAGCAGCGTCTCGGAGTCCAGGAACGTCACCGCAAGCAAGCTGTGACCACCGCCGCCCACGCCATAACCGGTTGCGATGTCGTACACCATCGCTTGCGAAACATTCCAGTCGATGACCGCAAGGCGAAGACCATCGGGGCTTATGGCGAGGTTCCTGCCGGAAGCCCAGGACCTGAACGGGGCTGCCAAGGTCGGGTTCGCAAGCGGGGCCATCCAGATGCCGCGCCAGTCCTGGTAGTAGAGGATCGAACCGTCCGGCGACAGGGCAACGCCAGGACGTCTAGGAGTTCCGACAAGATTGCTGCCAATGACGGTGGAAACCACACCGCTGGCGATATCGACCGCGATCACGCTTCTGCTGCTGTCGTACACCGCACCGTACACCGCGGTGCCGTCGGGGCGGATGGCGATGTTGCCACCGGACCACGGGATGCCGCTGGCGATCGTCGTGCTCACCCCGGTCCCGGTGTCGACCGCGAGCAGGCGGCCCCCGGTGTAGTCGCCCTCGGCGACGTAGACGGTCCGGGGTTGCTGGTTGCCCGGGCTCGGCTCGAGGGCCAGCCCGAACGGTTGGCCGAGTCCCGAGGCCACCAACGTGATCGCGCCGGTGTCGAGATCGACCGTCGAGAGTTCGCCGCTGACGTACTCGACCACCCACGCGGTGCGGCCGCGCACGGCGGTTTGGAACGGCTCTGCGAGGCCCGGTGTGATCGGCCGCCGCGCGCCGGTGGCGAGGTCGTAGCGGGCGATCTCGTAGGTATTGGTCTCGGCCAGGTAGACCACCCCTTGCTGCTGGGCGGAAACGGTCGGAGCCAGCGCCAGCAGGGACGTCAGCCACGCTACGGCGAGGAGCGGCGACGAAGAGGGACGACAGGGTGCGGTGGGTTCCATGCCCGCCATGACGACACCTGACCGCGAAACCTGACAAGATCATCCAGGGCGCTGCCGGGTATGGTCAGGCCCATTGTCCACGCCCTCCGGGGCACGATACGTTCCTTGCATGAGCGAGCCGGTCGAGCCGCCCGTGAGCGACCCGGACTTTCCGAGGGTCTACGAGCAGCTGCGACAGTTGGCGCGACAGATGCTGGCCCACCAGCGACCGGGGCACACGCTGCAGGCGACGGCTCTGGTGCACGAGGCCTTCCTCCGCATGCAACAGGCCGACGACACGGCGCTCACCGATCCCGGCCGCTATCCGCGCGTGGCGGCCTGGGCCATGCGCAACATCCTGATCGACCATGCGCGCACGCGTGGCAGGCGGAAGCGCCAGGCTCCCGGCAGGCGCATCCCCCTGGACGCGGTCGAGCTGGCGAGCCAGGGCGCGACCGGCGAGATCCTGGCGGTGGACGAGGCCATCGAGCGTCTGCAGGCCACCCATCCCCAGCTGGCCGAACTGGTGCGGCTGCGGTTCTTCGCTGGCCTGACGCTCGAGGACGCCGCCCGGACCCTGGCGATCTCCGAGCGGCACGCGTACCGCAACTGGCACTTTGCCAAGGCCTTGCTGCTACGCGCGCTGCGCGGGTGAATCGTGTCAGGTCGCTGCGCCGTCTGTCGTCTGGGCGGCGGATCCACCAGTCCGACGAGGACCAGCCCATGAGCAACCCCTCCGGCGAGCCGGATCGGACCCTCGACCTGTTCGGCGAGGCCCTGCGGCGACCGGCTGCCGATCGCGACGAGTTCCTGGCTCGCGAGTGTCGGGGCGACGACGGACTGCGCCGGGAGCTCGAATCCCTGCTGCGCCTGCACCAGGAGGCCGAGGACCTGCTGCCCGACCCGAGTGGCCCCGTCGTCGAGCAGCCCGGCGACCGTATCGGCCGCTACGAGCTGCTGCAGCAGATCGGCGAGGGCGGCTTCGGCACCGTGTGGATGGCCGAGCAGGAGGAGCCGGTCGTGCGCAAGGTCGCGCTGAAGGTGCTCAAGGCCGGCATGGACACCGCCCAGGTGGTCGGCCGCTTCGAGGCCGAGCGCCAGGCGCTGGCGATGATGGACCACCCCAACATCGCGAAGGTGTTCGACGGCGGTGCCACGCCGCAGGGCCGGCCCTACTTCGTGATGGAGCTGGTCAACGGCATCCCGATCACCAGGTACTGCGACGAGGCGGGCCTCACGCCTCCGCAGCGACTGGAGCTGTTCATGCCGGTCTGCCAGGCGGTGCAGCACGCGCACCAGAAGGGCGTCATCCACCGCGACCTCAAGCCATCCAACGTGCTGGTGACCCTGCACGACGGGCGGCCCGTGCCCAAGGTGATCGACTTCGGCATCGCCAAGGCGACCCAGGGGAGGCTCACCGATCGCACTGTGTTCACCGGCTTCCAGCAGATGCTCGGCACGCCGGAGTACATGGCCCCCGAGCAGGCCGAGCTGTCGGGGTTGGACGTCGATACCCGAGCGGACATCTACTCGTTGGGGGTGCTCCTGTACGAGCTGCTCACCGGCACCCGGCCGTTCGAGCTGAAGACCCTGCTGCAGGTCGGCTACGCCGAGATCGTGCGGACCATCAAGGAGGTCGATCCGCCCAAGCCCAGCACCCGGATCAGCACGATGGGCGACCAGGTGCTCGACGTGGCGAGGCAGCGCAGCGTGAACCCGCGCGCGCTCGGCACCCTGATGCGCGGCGACCTCGACTGGATCGTGATGAAGGCGCTCGAGAAGGAGCGCAGCCGACGCTACCAGACCGCGACGGCACTGGGCGACGACGTGCTGCGGCACCTGCACCACGAGCCGGTGCTGGCCGGCCCACCGAGCCGCTGGTACCGGTGGCGCAAGTACGTGCGTCGGCACCGGATCGGGGTGGCGGCGGGCAGCGCGATCGGGCTGGCGTTGCTGGGCGGCGGCTCGGCGGCGGGCTGGGGCTACCTCGAGGCGAGCGAGCGGGCGCGGCAGGCGCGCGCGGCCGAAGACAAGGCCGCGGGCGAGCGGGCTGCCGCCGTGCAGGCCCGCGCCGACGAACAGGCCCAGCGCCAGCGCGCCGAGGAGCGCGAGGCGGCCGCGACCCGCGAAGCGACCAAGAGCCAGCACCTGGTCGACCTGCTGCAAGAGATGCTGGCGGGTAGCGATCCGGAGGGGACCAAGGACAAGGACTACCGGGTGCGGGACCTGCTGGACGACTTCGACCGCGGGCTGGGCAACCAGTTGGCGACGGAGCCGGAGGTCGAGCTGGCCCTGCGGCACACCCTGGCGCGCAGCTACCTGGCGCTGGGGCTGCCCGACCGGGCGACCCACCACCTGGAGCGGGCCCAGGCGCTGGCGGCGGGCACGCCCGGCGTCGACGCGCTCGAGGCCGTCCGCATCGAGTCGCTGCAGGCGCAGAGCCTGATGGAGCAGGGCCGGAACGTCGAGGCGCGCTCCGCCTTTGCCGCGCTCATCCAGCACCACCAGGGCCGGGCCTCCGATCGCGACGTCGACACCTGGCGCTGCCAGCTGGCCAACTGCGCGCGCCTCCAGGGTGACTTCCAGTACGCGGTCGAGGTCCTCGAGGCGCTGGCCGCCGAGCTCGGGGCGCGCTCTGGCGACCAGTGCCTCGGTCTGGCCCAGGTGCAGCAGTTCCTCAGCGTGGCGTTGATGGACCGCAACGACTCGGGCGACCTCGAGCGGGCGGAGCAGCTGGCCCGCGAGTGCCTCGCGACGCAGCGCGAACGGCTGCCGGCCGACGACCCCATGATCACCGCCAGCCTGAACAACCTGGCCACGGTGCTGTGGCAGCTCGGCGGCGTGGACGAGGTACGCGAGCTGTTCCAGGAGGTGCTGGAGCGTCAACTCGACCGCTATGAGCCCGACCACCCCGAGGTGGCGGCTTCGCAGGCCCAGTTGGGGTGGGCCCTCAGCGTGGCGGGTCGAACCGAGGAGGCCGAGGCTCTGCTGGGCGAGGCCGTGGCGGCGTTCCGCAAGCGCGGCGGCAGACCGCTCGATCTGGCATCTGCGCTCAATCTGCTCGGGCAAGTGAGCTTCCGTCAGGGCCACCTCCAGGAGGCGATCGCGGGCTGGACCGAAGCCCTGGCGATCCGCCGTCGGGAGCTCGGCGACCACGACTCGACCGCGCGCTCGCTGCAGAGCCTCGGCATCGCCCTCAACGACCTGGGCCGCGGCGAGGAGGCCGTGCCGCTGCTCGAGGAAGCGCTGGCGATGCGGATGCGGCTCCACCGGGAGGACCATCTGGAGGTGGCCAGGGCGCAGACCGGGCTGGCAGGGATTCTGGTGAGCATGGGCCGGCTTGCCGAGGCGGAGGCGCTGCTGCAGGCCTCGGTGGCGACCTTGCGTCGCGATCTGCCGCCGCACCATCCCGAGCCGGCGGCGACGCTGTCGCTCCTCGCCAGGGCCCGGTTCCTGCAGGGCAGGTTCGCAGCGGCCAGGGACGCAGCCGAAGAGGCGCTGCAGGCCGGGCGGTCGATCTGGTCGCCGCAGGATCCCATGTTGCCGCGCGCCCTGACCACGTTGGCGCGGGCGAGCTGGGAGATCGGTGAGCTGTCCACCAGCGAGGCGGCCTTCGCCGAACTGGTCGCCCTGCTGCAGAGGTCCGGCGGAGGGTCCAACCCGCTGCTGATCCAGCTGCAGACCGAGCTGTGCCAGGTGCTGCTCGACCAGGGGGCAGCCCGTGCCGAGGCGGCGGAGCTGCAGGCTGACGTGGTGCTCGCGACGCTCGAGCGATCCCTGCCCCGCGATCATCCACTGCTCGCACGCCCACTGGTCATGCGGGCCGGGGCGCGGTTGTTGGCCGGACGACTCGACGAAGCCGAGGCGGACGTGCAGCGGGCGCTCGGCCTGTGCCTCCCGAGGCCGGAGCCGGACGCGAGCCTGGCCCAGGCGCAGGTGTACTGCGCCGACTTCCTCCTGGGCCAGGGCCGTGTCGAGGAGGCCGAGCCGCTGATCCGCGCGAGCCTGGAGTTCTACGGTGTGGAGCTACCGGACGACTACCACCGCTGGATGGCGTCGAGCCTGCTCGCCGGCCTGCTGGTGCAGCAGGGGTATTACGCCGACGCCGAGCCGCTGCTGGAGCAGGCCTGGCAGGGTCTGCCGAAGTCATTGCGGATGCCCGACGGTCGTGCGCGGCGACAGACCCTCGAGCGGCTGGTGCAGCTGTACGAGAACTGGGACAGGCCCGAGCAGGCCGCTGCCTGGCGGCAGCAGCTGAGCACGCTCGGCGACGGCCATTGAGAGACCAGCCTCCGGAGCACACCTGGTCTCCCGACGAGACCACCCGACCGACGATGGAGAACCGGTCGGCTGGCTCGGATTCGTCGCGTCCGATGGCTTCTGCCGCGCGCAGGGCATGAGGTGTGACGCCGCGCGCTGTACGAGGTCATCCACTTCCGGCGTCATCGATGTCGTCACCGCACCGCTGAACAGGCCCGACGCTGCCCCGAGCGCGTAGACCGTGCCGGCGCGCACGGCGTAGCCAGGCGCCAGCCGGATGCGCAATGCCTCGCTCGTCACGAGCGCGGTCACCGGTGGAAGGCATTGTCGAAGGCGAGCGCCTGCACGTAGGTGTCGAGGCTCAGGAGCCCGGCAGCGGGCGGCAGCTGCAGAGGCGGCGACGGTACGAAGCCGTAGCTGCCCACCGTCTGCAGTGGCTCGACGGTGAGCGGGTCGACTCCCCACCGGCAGCCCGGTGCGGACGGCAGCCCTGCGGCGGCGAACGCGAACGGCAGCGTGAATCCGCCGAACGTCGCGCCGGGTCCACCGAGTCCGATCGCCGCTTCGGCAGGGCCGAGCGTGACGGTGTTCGCCGAGAGCCGGAGGTCCATGACACCGCCGGCCGCGAGCCCCGTCCCATTGCCGCCGGACCAGCCGAGCGCGGGGCCGAACCCGGTGTTCGAGACGCAGCTCCGGTTCGCCACCACCGTGGTGATCGAGCCCCGCGCGAGGTGGCGGGCCGTGGGCCAGCCTTCCAGCGTGCCGCGCTCGGACAGCGCGTCGACGACGAGCGAGCGCGGCACCAGCGCGCGCGACGGCAGGTCAGCGGCGTCGGACAGCACCTGGGTCCGCGACTCGACGTTGCGGTTCGGACAGGTGCGGTCGTTGAAGATCTGCCACGCCTGGTGGAGCCCGACGTTGGCGGCGCCGCGCGCTCCGCGAATCGCCTGCGGTCGGTGATGCAAGTCGAGCGGCCGGCCCGCTGACGCTTCGCGTGCGGTCAATCGGCGACGGAATCGCCGCTCGCCCAGACCGGGCGGAGGTCGATCGCGGCGCCGTCGCCGAGCGCGGCGAACGGGAGCGAATCGCGGTGCTCGGTGGGCTCGGCGAAGCGGTCGCCGGCGCGCGCGAAGCGGAGCGCGCAGCGGCGGTCGAGGTCGACGATCCAGTATTCGCCGACGCCGAGCAGCTCGTAGCGGTCGCGCTTCGGGCCGAGGTCGAGGCGGCGGGTGGCGCGCGAGAGGATCTCGACGACGAGGTCGGGGGGGCCGTCGATGCCGCGCTCGCGGACGCGCGCGTGCGAGCCGCGCAGCACCACGGCGAGATCCGGCTGCACGCCATCCTCGTCGGACAGGCGCACGTCGATCGGCGCCGGCAGCACGAAGCCTGCCGCTCGGGAGCGCAGGAGCTCGCGCAGCGCGGCGAGGAGCTCGACCAGCGCCAGCTGGTGCCGCGTCCGCGGGGCGGGGTTCACGACGTGCACCCCGGCGAGCAGCTCGTGGCGCTGGCCGTCGTCAGGGAAGGCCAGGTAGTCGGCGTAGGTGAGCTGTGGGGCCGGCTCGAGCGTGGACATCGGAACCTCGCGGGCATGGAGTCTACTCCTCGCCGCCCAGTGGCACCGCGGCTGGCGCAGGTGACACCCGGTTCCGCCGCGACGCGTCGCGGTCGCGCCGCACGCGATCAGTCGTCGACCGCGTCGCCGCTCGCCCAGACCGGGCGGAGGTCGACGTCGGCGCCGCCGCCGAGCGCGGCGAACGGGAGCGCATTGCGGTGCTCGGTGGGCTCGGCGAAGCGGTCGCCGGCTCGCGCGAAGCGGAGCGCGCAGCGGCGGTCGAGATCGACGATCCAGTATTCGCCGACACCGAGCCGCTCGTAGCGGTCGCGCTTCGGACCGAGGTCGAGGCGGCGGGTGGCGCGCGAGAGGATCTCGACCACGAGGTCGGGGGGGCCGTCGATGCCGCGCTCGCGGACGCGCGCGCGCGAGCCGCGCAGCACGACGGCGAGATCCGGCTGCACGCCGTCCTCGTCGGACAGGCGCACGTCGATCGGGGCGGCGACCACGACTCCGGCACCGCGTTCCGTCACCAGCCGGTCGAGCGCGACGGACAGCCGGGTCGAAGCGAGCTGGTGCCGCATGCGCGGGGCGGGGTTCACGACGTGCACCCCGGCGAGCAGCTCGTGGCGCTGGCCGTCGTCGGGGAAGGCCAGGTAGTCGGCGTAGGTGAGCTGTGGGGCCGGCTCGAGCGTGGACATCGGAACCTCGCGGGCATGGAGTCTACTCCTCGCTCCACGGTGGCTCCTCGGGAGCGGGCGGTGACACCCCCGCCGGCGCCTGTCCCCTCGGCAGGTGACGCGGCGCCGGCGCTGTCACGCTGGCAGGCGGGAGGGCCGCGGCCCGGGAACCTCACCCGGGATGGCGGTGATGTCGGCGTGCCCGCGGTCCGGGGCACGCGGTGTGCGCGGGGCGCGCGCACCGGAGCCGCCGATGACCCGCGACCTGACCCACAAGCTGACGCGCGCCGCCCTGCTCCCCGTCCTGCTCGCCGGTGGCGCCCGGGCCGCGGAGTCGGGGTCCGAGTTCCGGATCGGCCCCTACCGGATCGTCGCGGAGCTCGGTGCCGGGGGTATGGGCACCGTCTACCTCGCTGAGCAGCGCGAGCCGGTGGTCCGCCAGGTCGCCTTGAAGGTCGCGCACGGTGACGTCGATCCGGCCGACGCGCCGCTGCTGCACGCGCAGTTCCACGTCGAGCGGCAGGCGCTCGCGCTCGCCGACCACGATCACGTCGTGCGCCTGCTGGACGTCGGCTCGACCGCCGAAGGCCGGCCCTGGCTGGCGATGGAATACGTCGGCGGCGAGCCGATCGACGCCTATTGCGACGCGCGTGCGTTGTCGATCGACGCGCGGCTCGGTCTGTTCGCCGACGTGTGTGCCGCGGTGCAGCACCTGCACGACCGCGGCATCCAGCACCGCGACCTCAAGCCGCAGAACGTGCTGGTGACCGAGCGCGATGGCGTGCCGGTGCCGAAGATCGTCGATCTCGGACTCGCAGCGGTGCGCGGTATCGGTCCGCGGGAGGCGACGGTCGCCGACGCACTGTGCGGAACGCTGACGCACATGGCGCCCGAGCAGCTCGCGTGGCCGGCGCGGCCGGTCGACCACCGCGCCGACGTGTTCGCGCTCGGCGTGCTGCTCCACCAGTTGCTGGTGGGCGCGCTGCCGTTCTCGGGCGGGGATCTGCAACTCGACGCCGCGGCGCCGGCGCCGAGTCGGCGGCTGCGCGCGCCGGACGTCGATGCCGAAGCGGTCGCGCGTGCGCGCGGCGTGAGCGTCGGTGCGCTGACGCGACGGCTGCGTGGCCGGCTCGACCGCATCGCCACGCGGGCGATCGCCGCCGAGCCGAGTCGCCGGCCGCCGAGCGCCGGTGAGCTCGCGGCGGCGGTCCGCGCAGACGTCGAGCGGCGCGTGGCCTGGTCCGCGCGCGCGTGGGAGGCGCTCCTCGTCGGCGTCGGTGCGCTCATTGGTGCGGCTGCCGCGCTGCTATGACGCCGCGGGCGGCAGTTCCTCACCGCGATCGGGGATCGTCCTGCAGTCGTCGTGCGAGTCCAGCGAAGCGCGCCAACCACGCGTCGGTGATCGCATCGGCGAGCTCGCGGCCGGGCGTCGGCGGCTCGCCCATCGTTCGTCCCCAGTAGAACGACATCCAGCCGGCCACGTCGAACTGCGACTCCGCGACGAGGTCGCACAGCTCGTCGATGCTGCAATGGAGGGGGAACATCTCCTCGACGACCAGCGGCTTGCCGATCCGGAACGTCCGCAGCGTGTCGCGCGCACGGTCGAGCTCGCCGCTCCGTGGGTAGAGATGGATGCTGACGAAGTCGAGGTCCGCCGCGACCTCCGGCGCATAGAAGATCGGCTTGGCGCCCGGGAACGTCATCGACCACGGGATGACGCCGACGGTGATCGGGTGCCGCACGTCGCACTCGCGGATCGCGGCGACCAGCGTGCGCACCCAGTCTCGCGCGACCGCGACGCGCGACCGGCCGCGCAGGTCGAGTGTGATCCGCTGCACGAAGTGCTTCCCGGCGAACTCGCCGGCGAGCCACTCGGTCGCGACCTCGCCGTCGCCGGGCAGGAGCGGCTCGTTCATCAGGTCGTAGCAGAACACCGCTGGCTCGTCGGCGCAGACGCGCGCGACCGCCCGCCAGAAGCGCGCCTGGATCGCCCAGCGCTCGGCCTCCGGGGCCGCGTCGTACCACGCTGGCACGTCGGCTGCGTGGTAGCAGCCGAGCCCCGTGACGCACAGGTACGTGCCGGTCGAGTCCGCCAGCTCGACCAGCCGGGCGAGCCGAGCGAGCGCGGCCGGATCGGTGCGCGACGGAGTCTGCATGAAGCGCCCGAGCTGCAGATGCACGCGCACGACGTTCGCACCGAGCGCCCTGATCTCGGCGAAGTCCTGCGCGACCGTCGCCCAATCACGGCTCCAGTAGTCCTCGAGCAGTCGGCCGTCGCGGTCGTGGTCGTAGTTGACGCCGACCGCGAGCCATCGCTCGCCAGTGTCGGCGGCGACGAAGCCAGCACCGTCAGCCGCCACGCGCAGCCAACCCAGGCACGGCTGCCGCGGTGCGGGCGCGCAGCAGCACAGCATCGCTGCCGCGGTCGCGACGCAGAGCTTCGGCGCTGGTGTATGCATCAGCGGTCGACCGGCTCGGCGTCGGGCCACAATGGCGGGCGTGCGGTCGGCGCGCGCCAGACGCGGCCGACCGGGTCCGGGTCGCGCACCAAGCCCGGGCCCGGCGCGGCCTCGCCGTCGATCACGAACGCGATCTCGGCAGCGCGCGTCCAGCGGTAAAGCGCGACGGTCTCCGGGGCGTCGGTCGCCGTGACCGGCAGCGTCCGGAAGTGCTCGCCGGAGTCCGAGCGTGCCGGCGGCAGCGCCCAGAACGGCACGGACTCGACGGCTGCCCACGCGCCGCGGGCGGCGACCGCGGGTCGCGTCAGCCAGCGGCGCGCCGCACCTTCGCGCACGCGGTAGACCGGCACCGGGAGGTCGAGGCGCGGGTCGTCGAGGTCGATCCGGCACATGACCTGGTTGTAGTCGTAGCGGGGCGTCGGCACCGGATTGCCGGAGAACGTCGTCGTGTAGGTGCCTTCGAAGTAGACCAGCCGCCCGCCGTCCTCGTCGAAGTAGGGGTGCTGCTTGACGTTGTAGAACGAGTAGCTGTCGTGCGTGACGATCCGGCGCGCATAGCCGAACGGCCCGAGCGGCGTGTCGGCTTCGGCGAACCACACCTCGCCGAGCATGCTGCGCCCGAGTGCCTCCAATGCGATCGCGACGTAGCGACGCCGGTGGGCGTTCCAGAACAGCGTGCCGCGATGGACGCGGATCGGCGCGCCGGTCTCGACGTCGCGAAGCGTCATCCACTCGGCGCCCGGGGTCCGCTGCGCACGTTCCGGCGACATGGTCGGCGCATCCGTGCGCCACTCCCACTGCAGCGATCCATCGGCGTCCCGCACCGGCTCGGATCCGGAGACGGTCTGGTCGCCGCTGTCGCGCGCGCCGGTCGGCAGGCAGGTGAACGCTTCGTAGCTACCGGGGTCGAGGATCGCGGCACGGGACGTCCGCACGCGCGACACCGGGTAGGGTCCGCCGAATACGAACCACTCGCCGTCGGCGGAGCGCACGCGCAGCGGATTGCCGTGCGGATACAGCGGTGCGTCGAGCGGGAACTCGACCAGCTTCTCGAAGCGCGCGGCGTCGTCGTTCCACTCGGCGATGCCGTGCTCGTAGCGCACCTCGAGGTCCTTGACGCGCTCGTAGTGGCACAGCAGACGCTCGCGGCCGGCGTCGGTGACGACCATCGGGCCGAACACCCAGACGGGGCCGGGACCGTCGATCGGACAGCAGCGGCGAGCGAAGCCGTCCGGTCCGGTGAAGTAGTCGAGGTCGACGCCCGTCGCCGGTGGCAGCCCACCGTCGGCCGGCAGCCGCGACGTCGCGCCGCTGACCGCGAAGTTGCCGAGCGGATATGCGGCGCGGTTGGTGTCGCCCCAGAACCACCACAGCCGGCCGAGGTAGATCGCATTGACGACCGAGTCGCAGCCGAGCACCCCGCCGTTCAGCAGCGGCTCGGCGATCGGCGCTCGCTCGCCGAGCAGCACGGTGTCGCGGTAGATCCCCGCACCGGTCACGCGGTAGAGCCGCTCCGCGATCTGCGTGCGCTCGATGCGCACGACGCGCTCGCCGCCGGCGGTGACGTCGCACGCGAAGCCGCGGAAGCCGAAGCCGTCGGTGGGCCACGCGTAGCCGTGACAATGGACGTGGAAGTACACGCGCCGACCGAGCAGCTCCGGCTCGGCGATCGCGCACAGGCCGTTGCTGTCGGTCACGAAGCGCACGTGATGCACGGTCTCCAATTCGACGAGCGGTACGCCGCGCCCGGTCGCCGCATCGACGACCTGCAGGCGGAACGGCCGGGCGACGGGAAGTCCCTGGGCAGGGAGCGCGGTCGTCGCCAGCAGCGCAGCGAGCAGCGGGGGCCACGCGCGGTACGGCACCATGGGGTCGAGCGTAGCGCGGCGGGCCACCCGGCACGGCGTGCACCACGTCGCTCTGGGCGTCGCCCTGCACGGTGCACTGGGGGGAACCCCCGGGGTGGGTGAGGCGGCATCCGCGCGGTACGCACGATCCTGCATCCGGAGGCAATCCGCGCATCCCGGCGGCGTTCGACGCCCACGGAGTCCCGCGCTCTTCGCTCCTCGCCATGAACCGAACCGTCCGATCGGGGCGAGCCGCGCGCATCCCGCGCGTCGCGCTGGCCATCTCGTGCGCCCTTGCAGCGTTCGCCGGACCCGCTCCCGCGCAGGCGCCGCGGATCGCGCCGGGACCGGTCGAGATCGCGGTCCGCTGGGCCGACGACGGCGCGCCGGTGGCGGGCGCATGGCTCACGATCGGCGCGCGCCGGACCGCGACCGGCCGCGACGGCCGGGCCGTGTTCGACGGCGTGCCGGCGGGCCGCTTCGCGCTGGTCGCCGAGCACGTCGACGGCGACGTCGTGCGGCGTGACATCGAGCTGCCGCCGGGTCGGCGCGAGCCGCTCGCGATCGCGATGCCGCGGACGGTGCGGATCGCGAGCTGCGCCGGCGACGTGGTGCTGGCCGATACCGGTCAGCCGGTGGCGGGTGCGGTGCTCGAGCTCACGCCGGTGGACGTCCCGGCGTCCTGCCGTGGCGTGCTGCGCGCGAGCTCCGACTGGCAGGGTCGCGTGGTGCTGCGCGACGTGCCGGTCGGGCGCTGGCGTGCGCAGGTCGTGCGAGCGGGCTGCGAGCCGCTCGCAGCGGAGCTCGCGCTGGACGCGACCGCGACGCCGTGGCGGCTCGCGCTGCAGCGCAGCGTGGAGCGTGCCGCGCTGCGCGTCGCGGTGCGCGACGCGTTCGGTGGTGCGCCGATCACGGGTGCGCGAGTCGAGCTCGCCGGCGCCTGGCCCCTCGCGCCCATCGCGGCGGCCGCGACGGACGCGTCGGGAGGCGCGCGGTTCGCCGACGTCGCCGTCGGGCTGCTCGATGCGTGCGCTCCGGACGGCGCCCTGCCGGTCGCACACCGCCGCGCGACGTTGCGCGTGGCACACGAGGGCTTCGCTCCGACCGTCGTACCGGTGACGCTCGCTACGGACGCGAGCGTCGAGATCGCGCTCGAGCCGGTCGCGCCGCGCAGCGAGCGCGAGCCCAACGACGCGCTCGAGCGGGCCGAGCCGCTGCCGGCGGGGGCGCCGGTGCAGCTGACCTTCGCGACGCGCGACGATCGCGACGTGTTCCTGGTCGAGGTGCCGGACCCAGCGCGCCTGCGGATCGAGGTCGGGCCGGACAATCCGTGCCAGGTCGAGATCCTGCTGCTCGATGCGCGCGGTGAGCTCGTCGCGCGCAATGCGGCCTACGCCGGGGGAACGGTCCGGATCGAGCACGGCGTCCATGCCGGGCGCCATTACGTCGCCGTCCAGGAATGGGGGCGCGACGAGGCCTGCGAGACGCCGCTCCGGTTGACCGTGACCCGCGACGCGGCCCCGGATCCGTTCGAGCCGAACGATGCGCGTGCATTCGCGCGCCGGCTCCGCGCGGGCGAGCACGTCCGTGGCGCGATCCTGCCGCGCGGCGACGTCGACTGCTTCCGGCTGGCGGTCGAAGTCGCGGGCACCGTGCGTCTCGAGATCCCGGCGCACGCGCTGCAGCGGGAGCTTCGGGTGTTCGACGCCGCCGGCGAGCGCATCGGCACGGCGGCGGCGCACGGCGGCACGCCGCTCGCGCTCGACGTGCCGGTGCAGCCCGGCGAGCTGTTCGTCGAGCTGCACGAGTGGGGCGACGACGCGGAGTCGACCGAGCCGTACGAGCTGCGCTGCGAGTTCGCTCCGGGCGACGCGACCTTCGACCCGGTGCCGGGTCGCGATCCGCTCGGGGGTGCGCGGCGACTCGGGCTCCGCGAGCTCGTCGCGGAGCGCATCGAGAACCGCGGTGACCGTGACCTGTTCCAGGTGCCGGTCGACAGCGCGGGGCGGTTGTCGGTGCGCGCGCGCGGCTCGTGCCAGCTCGCGGTCGCGGCCATCGACGCCCGCGGTCGGCGGCTCGCCGGCGGTGCCGCCCATGCGGAGCAGCCGCTGGGGTTCCATTGCGAGGTCGCGGGGCCCGGTGTCGTCTACGTCGACGTGCGCGAATGGGGCGACGACGACTGGTCGCCGTGGCCCTACACGCTGCAGACCTGGTGGGAGCCAGCGGACGACAACGAGCGACTCGGCCGCGACGACTCGCTCGAAACGGCGACGCCGATCGAGCCCGACGACGTGCTCCGTGGCAGCATCGCTCCGCTCGGCGACGTCGATCACTACCGGCTCGACCTCGACCACGCCGGCCACGTCGAGGTGCGCGGTCGCGGGCCGACGCAGCTCACGGTCGCGATCCTCGATGCGAACGGCGGTCGGCTCGCGGAGGCCAGCAGCCACGCGATGCAGGAGCTGCGGACCGGCGCGGACGTCCCGGCCGGACCGGTGTTCGTCCGCGTCCACGAGTGGGGCGGCGACGACGCCTTCGGCGGCAGCTACGAGCTGCGCACCGAGGTGCAGCGCGCGGAGCCCGAGGAGTTCGCGCGGTTCGGCGACGAGCCGGTCCGGCCGCTGCGCGTCGGCGAGGCGCGGTCGTTCTGCATCGATCGCATCCGCGACCGGGATCGCTTCGCCGTCGACGTCACCGAGGCGGGCGACGTCGACTTCACGGTGCTCGCCCCGTTCCAGGTCGAATGGCAGGTGTTCGACGACCGCAGCGGCGAACGCGTCCTGACGGCGACGCAACACGGTGACCAGCTCCAGACCCGGACGCTGCGCGCGTCTGGACCGACCCGATACCGCATCGAGCTGTGCGAGTGGGGCAATGACGCGCGCTCCGGCCAGCCGGGGCTCCTGCTGGTCGACGCTGCGCGACGACCGCTGGTCGCCGAGCGGCTCGGCGCGACGCAGCCCGACCCGAGCGATCCGACCCGCATCGCGTTCCAGCGGCTGCCGTGGCGGCCCGGCGCCGCGCTGGCGGCGGTGACGGCGGGCGTCGACGTCGACGGCGACGGCAGCGTCGATCTCACGTTGCCGGATTCATCGCCGGTCGAATGGCGCTTCGCGCAGGAGGGCGATCGGCTCGCGTACGGCGTGTGGCAGGGTGCCGGCGGCCAGTCGACGCGGACCGCGTCGTGGGTGGCGGCGCGCGGTCCGCACGAGCGCGTCGGTGTGCGCGCGCTCGTGCAGGAGCCGGCCGAGGGAGCGGAGATCGACGCCGACACGCCGTGTGTCGTGCGCGCGATCAGCTACACGGGGGCGCCGATCCGCGAGGTCCGGCTCGAGGTCGACGGTCGCACGGTCGCGAGCGCCGCGAGCGGGCCGTTCGAGCTGAGCGTGCCGTGGCGCGAGCTGGCGACGGGCGCGCACGAGCTGCGTGCCGTCGCCCGCGACGCGCGGGGCGAGGAGGGTGTCGCCGTGCGGCGCGTGTCGGTGTCCGACTACTTCGAGCTGCGGCCGGCCGACGGCGCGGTGGTCAGCGGCGATTCCGTCACGGTCGCCTGGCGCGGTCACGCCTTCGGTGACGCCCGCGTGCGGGTGCGGGCGCGCGGCGAGACGGACTGGCGCGAGGTCGTCGGGCAGCGCGGGCGGGAGCGCGCCGTGCTGCTCGCCGGGCTCGATCCGGGGCGCGTCTACGAATACCAGCCGCTCGGCGGTGCGGCTCCCGGCCCGGTGCGGGCCGTGACGCGCGTCAAGGGGCTCGCGTTCGGGCGCGCGGTCTACGGTGCGCACATCGAGCGCGCCTACGACCAACGCGTGCCGATCGCGGTCCGCAACCACGCGGAGACATCGCGGGTCGTCCGCCTGCGCTGCGGGGCGCCCGCCAGCGAGCTCCTGCTGTGCGGCTTCGTCGGCGAGGGCTCGGAGGGCGCGCCCGTCGAGCTCGGCCCCGGTGAGGAGCGCGAGTTCCTGCTCGGCATCAGCGCGCAGGACGTCGTGCGGGCCGAGCACGCATTCGCGATCTTCGTCGACGCGGTCGATGGCGACGGCGAGGCGGACGAGGCGCGCGTCGAGCTGGTGGTCGCGCTGCCGACGGTCGACCTGCAATGGAACGATCTCGGGCCCACGAGCGACGGTCTCGGGCGGCGCTTCGAGCTCGTCAATGCGGGCTCGCCGCTGACCGATCTCCGGATCCGCGCGGCGGGGCCCGACCTGCTCGTCGCGCCGAGTGTCGAGCACGGGATGATCGAGCGCGGCGAGCGGCGCGAGGTCGTCGTCCGGCCGAGGCTGTTCGAGGGCTTCACCAGCGCGCAGGGTGCGATCGTCGCCGGTGCGCTCGCCGAGGACCGCGAGCAGGCGGTCGAGATTGCGCTCGCCGAGGGCGATCGCCTGCAGCTGGTGTCGATCGCGCCGGAGCCCGATCCGGACGACCCGTTCGACGACGAGCTGCTGCACGCCGCGCGCACGCTGTCGGCGTTCTGGCTCGATCCCGGCGCGGTGGACTGGTCGCGGCGGCACGATCCCGAGGACGTCGACGGCGACGGCCGGCCCGACCGCTGGCATCTGCGCGACGAGCTCGAGGGCATCGAGTGGGTCGCCGACGACGGCGACGGCGACGGCGAGCTCGACTTCGTGCGCGCCGACGTGTGGTTCGACGGCCGCTTCGACTTCGCGGCGTTCCGCGGCGCCGACGGCGGCTGGGAGCGCACGAACCTCGTCGACTCCTGGCTCGAGATGGGCTTCGCGCTGCCGTGGAGTCGCGACGCCTACGAGCGGCACGACGTCGATCTCGTGCTCAATGGGCAGGTGATCGGGCGGCTGCGCGACCAGATCCCCGAGGGCGGCTACGTGTTCCCCGTGCCGCCCGCGGCGCTGCGGTTCGCCGCGAATGGCCGGGCCGAGGAGCAGGAGGTCGAGATCCGCTCGACGCACCTGCGCGGCGGCCACTACGTGGTGTCGTCCGACTTCGCATTGCGCACGCGGATGACCGGCGCGCGCGTGTGGGCCGCCGGACCGACCCCCGCGGAGGCGCGCGAGCGCGCGCTGGCCGGCGAGGACGTCGCACTGGCGGTGCCGGACTTCGCGGTGTCGTCCGCGGAGCTGCGGCTGCAGGCGCCGGAGCGCCCGCGGCGCGGCGACGAGATCGAGCTGACCGTCCCGCTGCGCAACCTCGGAGCGGCCGCGACGCACGACGTGGCGGTCGCGCTGATCGCGGGCGAGGGCGACGCGGCGGTCGAGCTCGCGCGGCAGTACGTGGAGGACGTGCCGCTGGTCGGCAGCCGCGACGTGCGGTTCCGCTGGCGCGCTGGCGCCGGCCAGCAGGTGCTGCGCGTCGTCGTCGACCCGGACGGCGAACTCGACGACTGGAGCGCGACGAACGACGAAGCGCGCATCGCGCTGGCGGTCGCCGGCGACGATGCGCCGCCGAGCCTGGAGCTCGCCGGACTCGACCCCGGTGCCCGGCTCGACGACACCCGGTTCGACCTCGGGGTCACCGCAGGCGACGACGGCGGCATCGCGCGCGTGGAGGCCCGCGTCGACGGCGGGCTGTGGCGGCCGCTGGCGGGAGTCGGCGGCGAGCGCCGGCTCCGCGGCCTGCTGCAGCCGGGCGAGCACGCGATCGCGGTGCGCGCGATCGACGGTGGCGGCAACGTCACCGTGCGCGAGCTGGCGGTGCGGGTCGATGCGCCGGTGCCCGTGGCCGAGCTCGTCGAACCGGCGGACGGCGCGGAGATCGACGCGGACCACGCGCGTGTCGCGCTGCGCACCGGACCGGATGCGCAGCTCGCGGCGCTGCGCGTCGACGGCGGGCCGTGGATCCGCGCGCCGATCCGCAATGGCGTCGCGACTGGCGAAGTGCCGGTCGGTTTCGGCGCCCATGACATCGAAGCGGCCGTCGTCGACGGTCGCGGAGCGCGCAGCAGCGTCCGGCGGCGCGTGCAGGGTACGGCACAGCCGGTGGAGGGCGCGGACGGCTTCCGGCCCGACTGGCTCGATGCCGACGCCATGCGGCTGCCGTTCGAGGACACGCCGGACTTCGGGCCGGTCGACGTGCTCGACGACCCGGACCTGCTGTTCGTGCCGCCGGCGCGGCCCCGGGCCGGCGCTGTGCAGCGCGCGCCGGAGACCGCATCTCCGCCGGCGCCGGCTGCCGCGCCGCGCCCGCTGCCGACGGCCGGGCCCGCGCCACGGCGCCCGGCGGGAGGTCTGGTGGCGGCGCGGCAGCGGCAGTCGAGCCAGTACTGCACCAATCGGCCGCACATACGCGTGCCGTTCCGCCTGCCGGACTGGCTGCAGCGCCTCGAGCTGCCGCCGCCCGGCAGCGCGGAATTCGAGCTGATGATCGAGCGGCTGCTCGGCCGGCTGCGCGCGCAGGGCGTCGATACGTCGCGGCTCGAGCGCTTCCAGGAGTTCCTCGAGCGGCGGTCGCTGCAGATGGAGGACCTCCGCGAGCTGCCGGGCTGGCTGGAGTCGCTCGGGCTGGCCCGCCCGCCGACCGGCGATCCCGAAGCGCTGCGTCGCTACCGCGAGCAGATGCTCGACAAGACGCGCGCGTGGTGGTTGCGGCTGCTCGCGTCGGGCGACCCGGCCCTGATCGAGCAGGGTCTGCGCGCCAGGATGGAGGCGTTCCGGGGCTACGACGAGGGCCTCGCCGAGAACGCGCAGGCCGCGATCGACTCGATCCTCGCGCACCAGACGCTGGTCGAGGACCTGGTCGAGGGGTTGCCGGCGGTCGGCGAGGCGCTCGATCTGTACGCGGTGATCACCGGCGAGCGGCTGCTCAACGGCCAGGAGATCTCGGCATTGGAGCGGGCGATCCGCGCCGGCGGGCTGCTCGCGCCGAAGGTGCTCGAGGAGATCTTCAAGCGCTCGACCCTCGCACAGCGCGCGGCCGTCGCGCTGTCCGACCGGCTGACGACGGCCGGCCGCTGGGGCAGGCAGACGCTGTCGAATCTGACCAACATCCCGACGCGCGACATCGACGCGTTCCTGACGCGCGTGCAGCGCGCGCTGACGACCGAGATCTCGCTGGACAAATGGCGGCTGAACCGCCAAGCGGAAGTGGCCCGCCGTGCGCTCGACGCGACCGCCGACGGCGCTGCGGACCTCGCGCGGCACGCCGACGATCTCGCCGACGCGCAGCGGCTGATCCGGCAGCTCGACGACGTCGCGGACGACGAGGCGTTCGAGCGCCTCGTCATCGACTCGTTCCAGACCAACAAGACGGCGCAGCGCGTCGTCAACAGCGACGCCGCGACCGACGCATTGCGCGCCCGCATCAACCAGTCGATGCGCCGCGTGTACGACGATATCGACCAGGCCGCGGTCGACCGCCTGAACCGAGTGTTGCGCGCCAGCGACGACGAGCTCGGCGAGCTCGCCGAGGCGATGGGCAGGAGCACCGACGACCTGCGGCGCTTCCGCGACAACATGCACGATCTGGCGCGCCGGCAGGGCGTCGATCCCGGCGATCTGCGCGTGCGCAGCCAGGACTTCTCCGGCATCGATCCGAACCATCCGGGGCGCAGCGTCGGCCGCGACCGCGACGTCACCTTCGCGGTCGAGGGGCCCGGTGGGCGGCGCATCGACGACGTGCACCACTCGCTGTCGCAGCCGGTCTACGAGCAGGAGCTGTGGCGGCGGACCCGTGGCGGGCCGCTGCCCGACGCGGCAGCGATCCGCGCGAACGCCGACGCGCTCGACCAGATGGTGACGTCGCGCTGGCATCCGGAGGCGTACGCGTCCGGCGAGACGGGCTTCCGGGCGTTCCTGAACGGCACCGGCACGGTCACGCGGGTCGAGGACGTCGTCGACACGATCGCCGTCAAGTCCGAGCACTGGTGGCACCTCGCGGCGCGCGAAGCGGACCCGACGCGCGCGGCACAGCAGGTCGCCGAAGGGATGCGGCAGGCCACCAAGCAATGGGACCGGATCATCGAGCCGCGATTGGCCCAATACACCCGGAACAGCGCTCTCGCCGCGCAGATCCGTGTGCCGGCCGACCTGCAGGTCGGGCTCGACATCTTCCGGCGCGTCGAGTCGGGCGCGATCACTCCGCGGCAGGCCGACGCGATGCTGCAGGCGATCGGCACGACGCGCGATCGTGTCCTGAATGGCATGACCGGCTTCTTCGAGTCGATGGAGAAGGGTGTCGGACGCGAGTTCCGCCGCATCGGCGCGGCGCAGCTCGACGACGTGCTGGCCAAGAGCCCGCTGGCTCGCGGCACGACCGAGTGGGCCGACGCCGCGATCGACCAGATCAACGACGCGTTGCGCACCGGCCACGTCAGCGAGCAGGTGTTCCTGAGCCGGCGCGCCGACGTGCTCTCGGCCGTGCAGCAGCAGCTCGGCGACCTCGCCTCGCGGCAGGGGCGCCCGGGTGCGTTCAGCGCGCTCGAGTCGTGGATCGGGCGTGCGCTGACCGACCAGCGCATCTCGAGGCTGGAGGCACGCACGCTACGCGAGTGGCTCGCGCGCGAGCGGGACGGGGAGTGAGGCGTGCGGCGTTCCGGCGCCGCTCACCCCGACCGCTTCAGCGCGCGGGTCCGGCTGCACGCGCGGCGGAAGTCCTCCGCGAACGCGTCGATTGCTCCGCAGCGCGCCGGCGCGAAGGGCGCCGGATCCATGAAAGGCTCGCAGCCGAGCGCGAGTTCGGCGACGAGGCGGCCTACGCCGCCGCTGAGCGCGATGCCGGCGCCATTGCAGCCGGCGGCGACCAGCAGGCCCTCCACACCGGGGAGGTGACCGACTGCCAGCTCGCCGTCGATCGTGTAGCCGGACGGACCGGAGACATGAAAAGCGATGCCGGCGTCCGCGAGCCGGGGGCAGAGGTCGATCAATGCCGGGGCGCGGGCCTCGAGCGTCGCCAGGCCGTCGCGGTCGTACGGCCACGGCAGCGCGTCGACCGCGTCGGGCAGATCGCGCGGGTCGAGGGTCGGCGATTCGTCGTCGCGCACTCCGAACAGCAATGCGCCCAGCTCGGGGCGGGCGTAGGCTCCGGCGTCGGGCAGGATCGCGAACGGCATGCGCGGTGGAAAATCGGGAGCGGGCGTGGTGATCCAGTACTGGCTGCGCACCGGCGCGTACGGAAGCAGCACGCCGAGCGGCGCCGTCAGCAGGTTCGTCCACACCCCGCAGGCGAGCACGGCCACATCGCAGCGCACCGTGCCGGCGGCGGTCTCGATTCCGGTCACCCGGCCCCCTGCGGTCGCGATTCCGGTGACGCGGACGCCGGTGCGCAGCTCGACGCCTGCCATCACAGCGGCGCGCGCATAGCCGTCGGTCAGGCGGTGCGGATCGACGAACGCTTCGTCGGGCATCAGCACCGCGCGGTGCACGCGGTCGGTCCGGAGCCAGGGCAGCAGGCGGGCGAGCTCCGCCTGCGACAGGTGGTGCCAGCGCTCGCCGTGGCGGTCGGCCCGCCCGCACAGCTCGTCGAGCGCCGCCGCGCTGGCCCACGACGCGGCGACGTGCACGCCTCCGGTCCGACGCAGGTCGAGCCGGTCGCCGAGTGCACGCTGCAACTCGGCGATCGCCTCGCGCGTGGCGGTCGCGAGTCGGACGTGGCCATCCGGTGAGCGGATGCGCGTCAGCAGGCCGGCGGCCTGGCTCGTGCTGCCGGCGCCCGGCGCACCGCGCTCCAGCAGCGCGATGTTCCGGGCGCCGTGCCGCGCCAGCTGCCAGGCGATCGCACAGCCCAGCACGCCGCCGCCGACGATCACGATCCGCGGACCCGGTTCCATCGTCTCGGGGATCTTCCGGGGGGCGCGCGGTGCGGGTCCAGGGTCGATCCGGAGGCGCTTCCAAGCTGCGCGTGGAAACACGGACCGGCCATCCGCCGTTGACCAGGCTCCGGCCTCTCCGTCTCCATGATCACCGCGATCGAAGGCTTCCTCGCCGGTGCGGCACACGTGCTGACCGGGCCTGACCACCTCGTCGGCGTCGCGCCGCTCGCCGTCGACCGCAGCGCCCGGGTGCGGCCCGCGCTCGTGGGCGCGAGCTGGGGACTCGGGCACGGCATCGGCGTCGCGTGTCTCGGTGTGCTCGCACAGACGGTGATGACGGTCGCCGACGTCGAGGTGGCATCGGGGTGGGCGGAGCGGCTGGTCGGGCTCGTGCTGGTCGTGCTCGGTGCGGTCGCGATCCGCAAGGGCCGGACGCTGGTCGTGCACGAGCACGTGCACGAGCACGACGGCAGCCGGCACGTGCACCTGCACGTGCACGAGCGCGGCGAACTCGACGCGGAGCACTCCGGAGCGGAGGACGCCGCTGCGGTGCACCCGCGCGTCGGGGCGGCACCGGGGCACCGGCACCACCACACCGCGTTCGGCATCGGCGTCGTGCACGGCCTTGCTGGTGCGGGGCACTTCTGGGCCGTGCTGCCGTCCGCGGCGATGCGGCCGGCCGACGCCGCGGTGTACATCGGCGCCTACCTCGTGACGACGCTCCTGACGATGGCGGCTTTCGGCGCGCTGCTCGGACGTTTCGCCGACCGCATGGGACCCCGCGTGCTGCCGCGGATCCTGACCGGCGTCGGGGCGATCACGGTCGGCGTGGGGGTCGCCTGGTTCGCGATGACGGTCGCGGGCTGACGGCCCGGGGCTGAATCGTCTTCATCGGCCTGCCCGGTCACCCGGCCAATGCCGTTCCCGGCCGCGGGCCGCCGCTCGATCCGTTGCTCCATCCAGCGTCGTTGCCCGGTGCCGACGGCACGCACGTGCTCGCTCTGCCGAACAGCGACATCCACCTTGGCGTGCAGATCGCCCCGCAGGCCGCCTGATGTAAAAATCGTACGCGGTACCGATCGGAAGTCAGGCGTATCGTGGGCGGCATGGAGTCGTACACACGTCGTCACTTCCTCCGTTCCAGTGCGGTTGCGGGCGTCGGGTTGACTGCGCTCGCTGCGGGTGGGCCACGGCGGCGGACGCGCGGTGACAAGCTGCGCGTGCTGTCGATCGGCGTGGTCGGCACGATCGGCGGCACCGACCGCAAGCAGGTGCAGAGCCACCCGGACGCCGAGATCGTGGGGCTCTGCGACGTCGACGCCAATCAGCTCGAGAAGGCGAAAGCCGATCACCCGACTGCGTTCGTCTGCAAGGACTACCGCGAGGCCTTCGCCGACCACGCGGACGAGTTCGACGCGGTGATCGTGTCGGTGCCCGACCACTCGCACGCCGCGATCATGCTGACGGCGTTCGCCCACGACAAACACGTCTACGGGCAGAAGCCGCTCGTCCACCAGCTCGAGGAGCTCGTGATGATGGAGCGCGCGCTCGCCGCGAAGCCGCACCTGGTCACGCAGCTCGGCAATCAGCGGATGGTGTTCCCGGGCCGCCGCGCGTTCGTCGAGATCCTGCGCGCCGGGCAGCTCGGCAAGGCGATCGAGGCGTACGCGTGGGTCGACTCGCCGAACTCGCGCTACTACTTCAACATGGATCGCGAGCTGAAGGAGCCGTCGAGCCCGCCGGACAACCTCGATTGGAATCTGTGGCTCGGCCCTGCGGAGGACGCACCGTACCGCGAGGGGCTGTGCCCGATCGTGTGGCGGTCGTGGTGGCCGTACGGCACCAACGGCCTCGGCGACTGGGGCTGCCACGTGCTCGACGTGATCCTGTTCAGCTACGACGAGCTCGATTCGCCGATCGCCGTGCAGACGTTCTGCCCGGAGCCCCCGAACGAGTACTTCCACGTGCACCCGTGCCGGTCGACGGTGACCTACGCGGTCGACTCGCCGAACTTCGCCCGCAAGGTCTTCCCGATCTACTACAGCGACTCGAACCAGGCTCCGTCGCGGGCGTCGCTCGGCCTGCCGGCCGGCGATTGGTTCGAGAAGAACTCCACGCTGGTCGTCTGCGAGGGTGGGGTGATCGTGCTGGGCGCCAGCGGCAGGATCGAGGTGTGGCGCGACGGGCACATGACCGAAGGCCTGAAGATGCCGTACCTGCCCGAGTTCCCGGCGCTGAACCACTGGCACGCCTGGGTGGACAACTGCCTCGGCAAGAAGACCGAGCTGCGGACGCCGTTCACGCAGGCCGTGCGGATCACCGAGCCCGCGCTGCTCGCGGTCAAAGCCACGCGGTTCCCGGGCGTCGAGCTGCGCTGGGACAAGTCGCAGCTCGCGTTCACGAACCACCCCGAGGCGACCGCGACGATCGTGCGCCGCAACTACCGCGACGGGTTCGCGCCGCCGCGCGTCGGCTGACGCCGCGCGGCGCGCCTCAGCGGAGCGGTCTGCGGAAGCGCAGCTGCTGGACGACGACCTTCCGCAGGTTCTCCATGCTGTGGTAGTGCAGCGCGGCCTTTGCGATGTGCTGCACGAGCTTCTGCGTGTAGTCGGTGTGCGCCTCGACCTCGCGCCCGATCAGGTAGGCGATCGGGGACAGCAGGATCTCCCAGCCGATCTCGCGGCGCTCGAAGCGGGGCGGGGCCGTGAATTCGGGGATCTGCACCTCGATGACCTCGCCGAGCGGGACGCCGCCGGCCTGAGCGGTCGCCAGGCTCAGCGGATCGCCCTTCGTGTTCACGCTCGTGATCAGCCGTGACGACTGCGGCACGATCCCCATCAGGCCGCCCATCACCGGCGAGTTGAAGGCGATCGTGCGCACGTTGCGGCGCTGGCCGAGGATCTTGGCGAGCGCGCCACCGAGGGAGTGCCCGGTGACGACCGACGGCGTCGTCGGCGCGCGGTCGAAGTAGTCGAGCGCCAGCCGGGTCTGGCCTGGTGGAATGCGGTTGGCGAGCATCTGCACCGCGCCCCGCACGAGGCGCGACCGGAAGATCGTCTCCATCAACGCCGGCGCGAGCGTCAGCATGCCGCGGTTCGCGTCGTAGCGCTCCAGGATCGCGCGGATCGTGCGGTCCGCGGCCCCGGGCTCGAGCACCGGCACCATGCGAGCGTCCGCGACCGCGTCGGCCTGGTCGTCGGTGCCCCGGTAGGCGAGGACGACCTCGCCGCCCTTCACGTACAGCCCGGCCGCGAAGCCCTCGCCCCAGCACTGGGCATCGATGCGGCGCCAGCCCCGGCCCGCGGCCAGCGAGTTCGAGGTCTGGCTGTAGACGTCCTCGGCGAGGACCGCGCAGTCGGCGATCGTGGTCAGGGTCGGTCTCCGCGGGCCCGGGCTGGCCTTCGCTGAGGGATCGGCAGGGAGGCGGACTCGGGTGGAGCCGGCGATGACAGCGCGTCGATCACCGGCGCGCCGCGATGCTCCAGGGGAGCGCGACCCAGGACCGTAGCAGATCACCCGTCACGATTCCGGGGCGGTGCCCGACCGACTGCCGATCGGCGACGACTCCACGCGCTCGAGCCGACGCATCGGCCGAGACGAAGCAGCCTGACGGCCCCTGCGCCTGGTCAACGATGGCCTGCGCTGGGTGGCCCGCGCCGGGTGGCCTGCGCTGGGTGGCCTACGCCGGGTGGCCTGCGCAGCTCAGTGGGCGCCGATCAGCGACCGCAGCTTGTCCAGCGTCGCCTGCAGCTGATCGCGCTCGCGCTCCACCTGCTGGATGTGCGTCATCAATCCCTCGAGTGCGACGACCGACTGCGACTTCGGCGGCCGTCCCGGCCCGCGCTTGCCCTGCTTCGCGACAGCCTTGCTGACCGGCGCCTTCTTGGCAGCGCGCTTCTTCGCCATCGGCGCCTTCGCGGCGGCCTTCTTCTTGCCGGCCTTCGACTTCGCACCCTTCGGCTTCGCCTGTCCGAGCAGCAGCTGTGCGCGGCCAAACACGATCGGCCAGATCTTGTGCCCAGCGGCCGCCGCGGCCTCCGCGACCTGCGCGTACGGGGTGCCGGGCTTCTTCTCGAGGTAGCGCCGAACGAACTCGAACGCGTCCTTGCCTTTCTGATTCGCCATGGACGCCCTTTATGGACCGATAAGGCATTCGTATGCAAGTGCATTCTGGCATCGGTCGCACCGGAGTCGGGCGTCGAGGGTCTGGAATTCCTGTACCGGTCCCTGTCCCACCCGGTCCCGTCAGCGATTCCCGTGTCGCGGTCACACTGCGGAATCCGTGCGGTGAGCGCGGACTCGGCGCGTGTGGAGTCTCACGGCACCTGGAAAGTGATGGCCCGATAAGCGTCGTGCCGCAGCGTCACCCGCTCGTGCGACCGGAACACCCAGCCGTCGCTCCACCCGATCTCGAGCGGTCGATTCGGATCGAGATCCAGCGGCATCCGCTTCTCTTCACCGAGCGTCCGGTTCTCGAAGGTCGCCAGCACGGTCAGATAGCGATCGGAGCGGTTCAGCAGCCGCAGCACGAGGCCCTGCCCGGACAGTGACGGGCGCCACGCCCATTCGACCGGCAGCGCCGGTCTGGACCACTCTCGGAGGTACCAGCCTGCTCCGATCAGCCCGACGATCACGAGGAGTCCGGCGGCCGTGCGCGCGGGTCTCCGCCTCCGCTGTCTTCGAGTTGCCATGTTGGTTCGACTACCCGGCTGCTCAGCCATCTGCGGCCGCGCACGGCGGCTACACTCGGGGCCTCCGTCATGAACGCGCCCGCACCGCAACGTCCGACGATCGAGGTCGACTACGACCCGCGCGTCCACTACGCACTGCACCAGAACGACGTGCCGGTGGTCAAGGAGATCCGGCTGACGAACGGCAGTGACGAAGACCTGCATGATCTGACGGTCACCGTGACGATCGGTGGTGTGCTCGGCCGCGATTGGACGCGGCGGCTCGACGTACTGCGAGCGGGCACGACGTGGAACCTGCACGCGACCGACCTGGCGCTCGATCCGGAGCGATTGCGCAACCAGGAGGAGCGCGAAATGGCGGAGCTCGTCGTGACCGTCACGACCGGTGCCGGGCCGACCGAAGAGGAGCTGTGCCGCTCGTCGCACCGCATCGAGGTGCTGGCGTTCCGCGAGTGGGGCGGGTTGCGCACGCTGCCGGAGCTGCTCGCCGCGTTCGTGCTGCCGAACCACCCGGCGATCGAGGGGCTACTCGCCCGTACCTCGACCCGCCTCGCGCAGGCGATCGGGGATGGCTCGCTGCTCGGCTATCAGGCCCGCGACCCGGGGCGCGTCCGCGCGACGGTCGCAGCGGCGTACCGGGCGCTGCAGGACTGCGAGCTGCGCTACGCCAACCCGCCCGCGAGCTTCGAGAGCGAGGGTCAGAAGGTCCGGCTACCCGACGACGTCCTGCGCGCGCGGCTCGGCACCTGCCTGGACCTCGCGTTGCTGGCGGCCGCGCTGCTCGAGCAGATCGGCCTCAATCCTCTGGTCGTGGTGGTCCAAGGGCACGCCTTCGTCGCCGTGTGGCTCGTCGACGAGTCGTTCCCGGAGTGCGCCGTCGTCGACGGGATGCGCCTCCGCAAGCGCGTCGACATCGGTGACGTCGTGGCCTTCGAGGCGACCGGCGTGACGGTCGACGGCCTACCGTCTTTCGACGATGCGGTGGGTGCCGCTCGACGCAGGCTCGACGATCTCGACACGTTCCATTGCGCGATCGACGTGCGGCAGGCGCATCAGGTGCAGAAGATCCGGCCCTTGCCCACGCGGACGGCCGGGGCCGACGCGCCCGCGAAGAAGATGGCGGATCACGCTGCGCCGACCGCGGAAGCTCCATCCGAGCCATCGCACGCGGCACCGGCGTCGACCGTCGCGGCCCCGGCACCGGAACCCGAGCCACCGCTCGAACCGCGCCAGGCGCGCATCGAGGCGTGGAAGCGGCGGCTGCTCGATCTGACCTTCCGCAATCGACTGCTCGCGTTCCGCGAGACGAAGCGAACGGTGCCACTCCTGTGCACGGACGCCGCCGCGTTGGAGGATGCGATGGCGTCGGGTAGCTGGTTCGTCTGCGTGCCGCGGCCCGAGGTCGAGCGCGGCGTCGACGAGGCGGCAGGCGACGTCCCCGGCGAAGGTCCCGCCACCGTCGAGCAGCTCCGCGTGGGCATCGCGCGCGAGGCGCTCGCGAGCCGCCGGCTCGTGACCGGGCTGTCGGCGACCGAGCTCGATCGCCGCAGCCTCGAGATCTGGCGCCAGCACCGGGCGGGCCTCGAGGAGGCGGGTGCGAACACGCTCTACCTGGCGGTCGGCATGCTGCGCTACCGCGAGGCCGCACACTCGCGCGTCGAGCGGCTCGCTCCGCTGCTGCTGCTGCCGCTCGAGATGGAGCGGCGTTCGGTGCGCGAGGGATTCCGGCTGCGGATCGCCGACGAGGAGCCGCACGTCAACGTCACGCTGCTGGAGAAGCTGCGGCTCGAGCACGGCGTGGACGTCGCCGGCCTCGACGAGCTGCCCGAGGACGACGACGGCTACGACGTGCCGTCGATCCTGCAGCGCTTCCGGCGCGCGGTGCTCGACCTCGACGGGTTCGAGGTGCGCGACGAGGTCTGGATCGCGGTGTTCTCGTTCCAGAAGTTCCTGATGTGGCGCGATCTGCAGGCGCGCAGTGACGACCTGCTGCGGAATCCGGTCGTCGCGCACCTCGTCGAGCGCGCCGGCGAGCCGTACGAGGCCGACGCGGTGTTCCCCGATCCGACCGGGCTCGACGAGACGCATGCACCGTCCGACACGCTGTGCCCGCTCGACGCCGACAGCTCGCAGCTCGCCGCGGTGTTCGCGTCGGAGCAGGGACGCACGTTCGTGCTCGAGGGGCCGCCCGGCACCGGCAAGTCGCAGACGATCACGAACCTGATCGCACAGAACCTCGCGCAGGGGCGGCGCGTGCTGTTCGTGTCGGAGAAGCGTGCGGCGCTCGAGGTCGTGCGCGAGCGGCTCGGCCGCGTCGGGCTCGCCGAGTTCTGCCTCGAGCTGCACTCCGACAAGGCGAGCCGGCAGGAGGTCGTCGCGCAGCTCTGCAGCTATCTCGAGGTCGTGCGCGAGCGCGAGCCGGCCGAATGGGAGCGGCTCGCCGGCGAGCTCGGCGCGGAGCGCGTCGCGCTCAATGACTACGTGCGGGCGATCCACGCGCCGCGAAGCTTCGGCGACAGCGTGTATCGGGTCACCTCGGCGCTGGTCGGCCTCCGCGATGCGCCGCGCGTCGCGCTCGACGTCGGACCGCCGGACGCGCTGGGCGCTGGGCGGGTCGCCGACTGGCGGCGCGCGGTGGAGCGCGCCGCGGCGGCGCTGCGCGCGGTCGGCCGGGTCGCTGGGCACCCGCTCGGTGCCGTGCGACGCACCGAATGGCACGCGACGCTGTCCGACGAGGTCGATGCCGCGCTCGCGCACGTAGCGGACGCGATCGATGGTCATCGGTCGTCGTGCGAGCGTGTCGCCGAGCGGCTCGGGGTGCCGGTCGACGCGCTCACGCGCGAACGCACCGCGCGGCTCGAGGACGTCGCGGCGGCCGTTCGCAATGCGCCGGGGATCGCGCGCGAGCTGGTCGCCGCACCCGGTTGGACGGCACTGCGTGAGCGGGCGGCGGCGGCGATCGAGGCCGGCCGGGCGAAGGACGAGCTGCGCACCCACGTGCGCCGCGCGTTCGCCGATGGCGTCCTCGAGCTCGACCTCGACGATCTGCTCGCCCGGGCGCGGCGCGCGGCGCGCTCGATGTGGCCGCTGTCGTGGCTGCGCGGCCGCGGCGTGCGCGCCGAGCTCCGGCCGGTGCTCGCCGACGGCGGGCGGCTCGGTGCGGCCAGCGAGGTGGTCAGGCATCTCGAGCAGGCGCTCGACCTGCGTGCACGCACGCGTGCACTCGCGGCGGCGGACCACGATGGTGCGCGGCTGTTCGGCCCGCTCCTGTGGGCGAGCGGTGACCCCGGTGCCGGCGGTTTCGAGCGCCTCGGCGAGGCGCTCGAGCACACGGCACGGCTCCGCACGGCCTCGCTGCGCCTGCGTGACGGGCTTCCCGACGGGGTGCGTGACGACGTCGCCGCGCGCATCGCCGATCTCGCATCCGACGCCCAGGACGAGCTCGACGCGGGCGCACCGCTCGGTCGCCTGCTCGCGGAGCACGCCGCGTCGGCCGAGCGGCTGCGCGCCGCGCTCGGCGCGCTCGATGCGCTGCTCGAGCTCGATCACGCGGCGTGGGACGCGGACGGCCCGTGGCTGCCCGCGCTGGTCGAGCGGGTCGCGGGGTGGCGCGCGCGCCACCGCGAGCTGCTGCGCGACTGGATGTTCTGGCGCGAGGCGCGCGACGGCGCCGACGCGCTCGGGCTCGGACCGTTGCTCGCCGCGGTCGAGCGAGGCGAGCTGAGCGCCGACCGGCTCGGTCCCGCGTTCGAGCGGTCGTTCCGCGAGGCGTGGTGGAACGCGACGCACGATGCGGAGCCGGTGCTGCGGCGCTTCCACGGGCCCGACCACCAGCGCCGGATCGAGCGCTTCGCGAAGCTCGACCGGCAGGCGATCGAGCTGGCGCGCAAGCTCGTGCGCGCGCGGCTCGCGAGCCGCCTGCCGGACGGCGGCGCGTTCGTCGCCGACAGCTCCGAGGTCGGCGTGCTCAAGCGCGAGAAGGAGAAGAAGCGGCGACACCTGCCGATCCGTCGCCTGTTCGAGCGCATCCCGAACCTGCTGCCGCGGCTGAAGCCCTGCGTGCTGATGAGCCCGCTGTCGGTCGCGCAGTATCTCGATCCGGCGACGCCGCCGTTCGATCTCGTCGTGTTCGACGAAGCGTCGCAGATCACGCCATGGGACGCGGTCGGCGTGCTCGCGCGCGGCCGTGCGGCGATCGTCGTCGGTGATTCACGCCAGCTGCCGCCGACCAGCTTCTTCCAGAAGGTCGAGGACGAAGAGGCCGTCGACGATCTCGACGTCGAGGAGCTCGAGAGCGTGCTCGACGAGTGCAATGCTGCCGGCTTCAGCTCGATGCGACTCCGCTGGCACTATCGGAGCCGGCACGAATCGCTGATCGCGTTCAGCAACTACCACTACTACGAGAACCGGCTGCACACCTTCCCGTCGCCGATCGACGAGCCGGCACGCCTCGGCGTGTCGCTGGTGCCGGTGCCCGGCGGGGTCTACGACCGGTCGAAGTCGCGGACCAATCGGGCCGAAGCCGAGTCGGTCGTCGGTGATCTCCTCGCACGTATCCGGCGGGACGGCGACCGCTACACACACGGCGTCGTCACGTTCAGCCGGGCTCAGCAGGAGCTCGTCGAGGACCTGATCGACCAGGCGCGCGGCAGGGAGCCGTCGCTTCGAGCGCTACTTCACGGGCGACGAGGCGGTGTTCGTCAAGAACCTCGAGAACGTGCAGGGTGACGAGCGCGACGTGATCCTGTTCTCGGTCTGCTACGGGCCCGACGCGGCGGGGAAGGTCGCGATGAACTTCGGACCGTTGAACCTGCCCGGCGGCGAGCGGCGGCTGAACGTCGCGGTGACGCGCGCGCGTCGGCAGGTCGTCGTGCACGCGACGCTGACCCCCGACCGGATCGACCTGAGCCGCACCAATGCGGTGGGCGTGCGACACCTGAAGACCTTCCTCGAGTACGCGGGGCGCGGTCCGGCGGCGCTCGCGGAGGCGGTCGCGTTGAGCGGCGACGCAGCGGTCGAATCGCCGTTCGAGGAGGGCGTACGCGACGCGCTCGTCGCGCGCGGGCACGACGTCGCCGTGCAGGTCGGCTGCGCCGGCTACCGCATCGATCTCGCGGTGCGCGATCCGGAGCGCAAGGGTCGCTTCCTGCTCGGCATCGAGTGCGATGGCGCCTTCTACCACTCGGCGCGCACGGCGCGGGACCGCGACCGGCTGCGCCAGTCGGTGCTCGAGGGGCTCGGCTGGCGGCTCGTGCGGATCTGGTCGACCGACTGGTGGCGCAGCCCCGAGCGCGAGCTGCAGCGCGTCGAGGCGGCGATCGAGCTCGCGCGGCGCGACGCGGTGGCCGAGCGCGAGGCCGAGCGCCCGACCGAGCCTGCACTGGAGCCGGCGACCGCACCCGCGGAGCCCGTCGGTGAGGTCGATGAGGTCGCCGAGGTCGCCGAGCCTGCCGAGGCCGCCGAGCCGACGGCGGTGAGGGCGCCGGAGCGGATCGCCTCGGCTCCGGTCACCGTCGCGGCTCCTGCAGTCCCGGCCGTGCCGGTCTACGAGGTGGCCGCGTTGGACACGGAGACCGGCGAGGCAGACCTGATCCACACGCCGAAGGCGGACGAGCAGCTGGACCGGTTCGTGCGGCGCGTGCTCGCCGCCGAGGCGCCGCTCGCCCGCGACCTGCTGCACCGCCGCATCGCCCTGGCGTTCGGCGCGCGATTGACCGCGCGCGTCCGCGAGCGCATCGACGCCTGCCTCGCCGCGCTGCCCGTCGACGCGCGACCACACGACGTCGACGGCTTCCTGTGGCGCCCCGACCAGTCGCCCGCCGAGTTCACCGGTTTCCGCACCGGCGGTGACCGTGACGCCCTCGACATCCCGCCGATCGAGGTCGCCAATGCCGCGGCGTCGATCCTCGCCACCCAGATCGCGATGCCGCGCGCCGACCTCGCCCGCGAGACCGCCCGCCTGTTCGGCTTCTCGCGCATGGGCTCCCGCGTCGAGTCCTCGATGACCCGTGGCCTCGACCTCCTCGTCTCCCTCGGCCGCGCCCGCCCCGACGCCGACCGCCTCGCCCTCCCGTGAAGCTTCCGATCGGTACCGCGTACGATTTTTACATCAACGGGCGGCTCGCGCGGCTCGAGCTGGTGGTCTCCCTCCTCGTCACCATGACCGCCGCGCAAGATGCTCCGCGGCCGCGGCCGACCGACTGCGATATCCGCATCGGTTCCTTCGCGGCCGGTCCGCTCGATGCGATCACCGACGTGCCCGGCGTGCGTGTCGGCCATGCGACGCTGTGGCGCGGCGACGCGATCCGCAGTGGCGTGACCGTCGTCCTCCCGCACGGCGAGGACCCGTTCCGGGTGAAGGTCCCGGCTGCGGTCGTGACTCGCAATGGCTTCGGCAAGCTGGTCGGCTCCACGCAGATCGACGAGCTCGGTGAGCTCGAGAGCCCGATCGCATTGACGAGCACGCTGTCGGTGGGCCGCGTCGCCGACGCGCTGGTCGCCTGGTCGCTGGCGCAGCCCGGCAACGAGGACGTGCTGTCCGTGAACGTCGTCGTCGGCGAGACGAACGACGGCTGGCTGAACGACATCCGCGCGCGCCCGGTCGGGACCGACCAGCTGCTCGATGCCCTCGCCGCGGCGAGCGACGGCCCCGTCGCCGGAGGTGCGGTCGGCGCCGGCACCGGCACGCGCTGCCTCGGCTTCAAGGGCGGCATCGGCACGGCGTCACGGCGCGTCGGCGACCACACGATCGGAGTGCTCGTGCAGACGAACTTCGGCGGTGAGCTGACGATCGACGGGGTTCCGGTCGGCCGGCTGCTACGGGAGCGGCGGTCGCCCGGCCGGGACCGTCGCGACGCTCCACCGGCCGAGCACGGCTCGTGCGTGATCGTGATCGCGACCGACGCGCCGCTGTGCGCTCGCAATCTGCGCCGCCTCGCCGAGCGCAGCTTCGCCGGCATGGCCCGCACGGGCGCCAGCTTCTCGAACGGCAGCGGCGACTACGCGATCGCGTTCTGCAATGCCGGGAGCCAGCGCGTCCGCGCCGACGGTGCCGCGACGACCGGCGGCCCGGTGTTGCGCAACGACCGCATGAGCCCGCTGTTCGCCGCGGTCGCCGACGCCACCGAGGCCGCGATCCTCGACTCGCTGTTCCGCGCGACGACCGTCACCGGCCGCGACGGCCACGTGTGCGAAGCGCTGCCGATCGACGAAGTGACCGAGCTCCTGCGCGCCGCGCGGGGGCGCTGAGCCGTCGCTCACTGCCGGAGCGCGAGCTCGGCGACCGGCAGGAAGCCGGCGTCCAGCCGCTCGACGAAGTCGTCGAGCAGCACGGCGGCGGACGGCCGTGGCGTGCTGCGCCGCGTGCGACCGCCCCAGGTGACCGCCACGCGCCCCGCGGGGTCCAGCATCGCCGGCGTCAGCAGCAGCCGGACCGCTCGCACGTGTCTCGTCTCGAGCCGGATCGCTCCCGGCGCCGTGCGCGTCGCAGCGAGTCGCGCGGTCAGTGCATCGGCCTCCTGCTGCATGCGCTCGCGCTGCCCCTGCTCGTCGAGCCGCTCCCACTCCTCCGCGCGCACGCGGAGCTGGAACGACTCCTTCACCTCGCGGGGGTCGACCGCGGTGACCTCGCACCATGACGTGCGCCCCTCGGCGGTGTTCGCGACGCAGCGGACGACCTCGGTGGGTGCCGGGTCGCGCCGTGCATCGCCGAGGAACCCGATCCAGTCGACGGCGCCGAAGTCGAAGGAATGACCGAGCTCCGGGAACTCGATCAGCCGTGCATCGCGCGCGCCGAGGCTGTCGAGGCGACGGAACGCGAGGCGCAGATTGGCCACCAGCAGCGGGTCGTCCTGGCTGCCCTGCAGATCGCGGATCGGCAGGCCGACGACGTTCTGGAGATAGCGCAGGTTGTTCTGGCCGGCGGCCGGATTGAGCCGAGGCGAGCCGATCATCGGCGCGATCGCCGCGAAGCGGTCGGGGTGCCGCAGCGCGAGATCCCAGCACAGGTGCCCGCCGCGGCTGATGCCGGTCGCGAAGATGCGCTCCGCGTCGATCGGGAACAGGACCTGCGCGCGCCGGATCGCCTCGAGGTGCAGCGTCCGCTCGGCTGTGCTGAAGCGGTAGCCCTCGTCAGGGCCGGGCTCCGATGGCGCGATCACCACCGCGCCGATCGCGTCCGCGACGCCGCGCCACATGGCCACCATGCCCCGGCCGTCGCCGCCGGTGCCGTGCGCCGCGAGCAGCAGGGCCAGTGGCGCATTGCCGTCGTCGCGCGCCGGTACGTGAACCCACACCTCGGTGGCGACGACCGCATCCCCGTCCCATAGCGGCCACTCCTCGCGGCGCGTGCCGGGCCCGGAGGCGGTCGCGGGCCGCCGTGCCCGCAGCAGCGCGACCCAGTCGTCGAGCGACGGCGACAGCTTCGCGAGCTCGCTCGCAGCCTGGCGGCGCGCCGCCGGGAGAGGCTCGGCCAAGACCCGTTCGAGCGCCGCGGCCGGCTCCTGCGCACCGCACGCGACCGCGCAGACGACGGCCGCCGGCGCGAGCCGCGCGATCATCCGTCTCATCCGCGCCGCTCCCAGCGCTCGACGCGACACGCAGGCGACAGCGGCGTCGTCTCGACGAGGTCGAAGGCGTCGCCGAGTGCCGTGGGGAAGTACGTGTCGCAGTCCGCGATGACGTCGTCGACGCGCGTCACCAGGAACGTCGAGATGCGATCGAGCAGGGCCGCGTAGATCTCCGCACCGCCGATCACGAACACGGGACCGGGAGTCTCCGCCAGCGCGCGATCGAGCCCCGCGAGGTCGCTCGCCACCGCACCGTCGCCCACGCCCGCGGCGCGCCGCGTCAGCACGACGTTCGTGCGGCCCGGCAGCGGCTTGCGCGGCAGGCCGTCCCACGTACGGCGTCCCATCACGATCGTCCCGCCGAGCGTCGTGCGCTTGAAGAACGCGAGGTCCTCCGGGTGGTGCCAGGGCAGCGTGCCGCGCCGGCCGATGCAGCCCGCGGCGTTCATCGCGACGATTCCGACGAAGCCGCGCGCCGTCACACTGCGACCTCGCCGCTGAGCTTCGGATGCGGGTCGTAGTCGAGCAGCTCGACGTCCTCCATGCGGAACTCGCGGACGTCGGTCACCGTCGGGTTCAGCCGGACCCGCGGCAGCGGCCGTGGCTCGCGCCGCAGTTGTTCGCGCACCTGGTCGAGGTGGTTCTCGTACAGGTGCGCATCCGACAGGAAGTGCACGAACGTGCCCGGCTCGAGTCCGCAGCACTGCGCGAACATCAGCGTCAGCAGCGCGTAGCTCGCGATGTTGAACGGCACGCCGAGGAAGCAATCGGCGCTGCGCTGGAACAGGCACGAGTGCAGGCGACCGGCGCGCGCACGCAGGTGGATCGACACGTGGCACGGCGGCAGCGCCTGCTTCGGCTTGTCGACCGGATTCCACGCGCTGATCAGGATCTGTCGGCTGTCGGGGTTCTCGCGGAGCTGTCGCTGCGCCCACTCGACCTGGTCGACGCCCTCGCCCGCGTAGTCGATGCTGCCGTCCCGTTCGCCCTTCATGCCGCGGTAGCGCGCGCCGAAGTGGCGCCATTGCCAGCCGTAGATCGGACCGAGATCGAACTCCTGCAGCCCGCGCCGCGCACAATGTTCCGCGGTCGCCCACTCGTTCCATATGCGGCACCTGCGATCCTGCAGCCAGCGCACGTCGGTGTAGCCGCCCAGGAAGAACAGCAGCTCCGCGACGACCGCGGGGAAGTGCACCTTCTTGGTCGTGACGAGCGGGAAGCCCTGCCGCAGGTCGAAGGTCATCTGGTGACCGAACACGCCGATGGTCCGGACGCCGGTCCGGTTCTCGTACCAATCGCCGTCGTCGAGGATCCGCTGCAGGAGGTCGAGGTAGGTGCGCACGGGAGGTTCGGGGCGGGCTTCGGACCGCGCGATGCTACCCGCAGCGGGCCCGCTGATCGTCGCCGTCTCCGCGCGAGTCGCCGCTCCGCGCGCGATGCGACCGGTGTGGAACCATTCCCCGCCACCTCGGGCCGACTTCCCGGATCCCGTGTCGATCGCTCGCGTCGTGCCGCCCGTCGAGCGAATTCGGAGCAACTCCAGCCGAAGGCGTGCGCTCGACCGCCGGGCTCCCCTCCCCGGGACGTGACGACGCAGGCCACGAGCAAGGAGAGACGACGTGAACGGCAATGGAATCGGCTACCGGCGAGCCGCGGGCATCCTCGCGATGCTCGTGCTGAGCGTCGGGCGCGGCCCCGCCCAGGGCGGGCCTGACGCCTCGCGGCGCGGCGCCCCGGGAGAGGGGGAGTGCACCGCGGCGGAGCTCGACGCGGCGAGCGCGCGCTACGACCGCATGTCGACGCGACGCCGCGAGCGGGTCGTCGAGCTGGTGCGCGATGCGGTGCTGTCGATCGACGACCGTTACGTCACCGCGCTCGCGGAGCTCGCGGCAGCCGGGGACGGCGCGCAGCGACCGCGCGTGCGCGGACCGCGCGAGCAACGGCTCGGTCGCGGCTCGGAGACCGGCGTCGGCGAGGCGCGGCCGCTGGTCGCACGGCTGCCGTTCGTCGCCGCGCGCGGCTACCGGTTCGGCGCTGGCACGGTCGACGACCTCGAGCTGCGTGACGAACGCGGCCGCGTGGTGACACGAACGAGGCGCGCGGCGCGGCTGCGCGAGCTCGAGCTCGAGGCGATGCTCGACGGTCGCCTACCCGATCTCGATGCTGCCCTCGCCACGCTGCTCGCTCGACTCGACGACCAGCGCGGGTTCGATCGCGAGGCCGTGTTCCTCGATGCCTGGACCAACGGCGCCGAGTCGTTCTTCGACGCGCTCGATCGCACCGCCGGTCGCGAGGAGGGCGTGTTCCACTACGACGCGATGCTCGACGAGTGGCTCGACCACTGCGTGCCGGCCGACCATGCCGACCGCAGCCGGTTCCGCCGCGGTCAGGACGAGCTGCTGCGGGGCTTCCAGGACGCCTTCGTCAGCTACCGCTCCTACCGCAGCGTGCGCGAGATGCTGGCGCTGACCCTCGTGCTCGCCCCCGATGATCCGCTCCCGGCGCCGCTGGACCGCTACGAGATGAACGGCGGCGCCGGTCATTCGACCCGTGAGTGCGTCGACGTGGTGCTGGCCGTGTGCGACGACGACCCCCGGCGCGTCGCCGAGCTGTTCCTCGAACATGCCGAAGCGTTGCAGGCCGAGCCCTGGGAAAGCCGTCACGAGGCCTGGCGCGGCATCGGGCGGATGTTCGACGCGGTGCGCGAGCGCGCGATGGCCACCGGCTGCAGCACGTTCGAGCTGGCCGCGCGCTCCCGCCAGCATCGCCTCGCGGTCCGCGAGCTGGTCGGTCGGGTGGCTCGCACGGCCTTCGTGCGTGCGGTCGCCGCGAGCTGACCGATCGGCCCCACGGCTCCCGGGCGCGGCGCCGATCGGAATCTGCCCCGGGTGCCCTACGAGACGGGTGCCCTACGAGACCGGTGCCCTACGAGACCGGTGCCCCACAAGACGGGTGCCGTACAAGACGGCGAGGCGCATCGGCATGGTCGATGCGCCTCGCTGAGAGCCGCGCAGCTCGCACTCTGCGGCGGCCGAGCCGTCCTTCGTCACCACGGTCCGACCCGTGCGACCGACCGGCCCTCGCGGACCGGCCGAGCATCGGGCGTTGCACCCAGAACTAGACCCCTCTGAGACGAATGCCTTTGACGCCGCCGTTGCGGCGGCTGCCGATTCGCCCGGGTCGAGCCGTGGCTCGGAAAGACCATGTTCGAGAGAGCAAGCAGGAGAACGGGTCGCCTGCTGAATGCCACTTGGACGGCGGGCCCGCGGCCGCAGGTTCCATGGCGCTCGGAGATTTCTCGGACGGCGGCGCGGCCGCCGGCGTGCGGCCCTGGCGGCGCCGGGCGCGGCACCCCGGGGCGCGCCGCGACCCGACCTGGATCCCCGCCCGTCACGCGAAGCGCGGGCGCGCCGGCCGACCGGTATCGGCGATGTCCCGGACGTGCTCGCGGACCTCCATCGCCCGCCCGATGCACTGGTCCGAGTTGTGGTACTCGTAGCGGCCGAAGCGCCCGAACGTGATGTAGCCCGAGGTGTCGAACCAGCCTCGCACGCGACCGATGCGCGCGTCGAACCCGAGGTCCTGGTCGATGTAGGCGAAGCGGCTGTCGACGTGGTCGATCGTCACGACGCGGTCGGCGTCCAGGATGCCGGCCGCGTCGAGCGCTCGGCACACGTCGCGTGCGAACGCGCGGTCCGCGCGCAGCTCGCCGCGGTGCGTCACCTCCGCCATGTAGCAGCCGTGTCCCGCCGGCGCGTTGTGCGGCGAGTAGTTGCTGTAGTAGGTCACGCGATTCGCAGGGCCCTGCTCGGGGAACGGCAGGTAGATCCACGACAGCGGGGGCATCGGTTCGTCGAGCTTCACGCCGATCAGCACGTTGACGAGCGAGATCGGGACGAGCTCGCGGATGTCGCCGCGAATCTCGTCAGGGATGTCCTCGAACGCCGGCTCGACCAGCGGGAGCGGCACGGTGTTGACCACCAGGTCGTAGCGCTCGCCGTTCACGCGGAACGCATCGCCGTCACGGCGCACGTTCTCGACCGGCGCGTTGCAGCGCAGCTCGAAGCCGCCGTCCCTCACGGTGCCGACGACCATCGTCTCGAAGCCGCCGTGCTCAGGGAACCAGAACACCGACTGGTGGGCGTAGCCCTGGGTGTCGAGCCCGACCGCCGAGCTCAGCACGTCGCGGATCGGCGCTTCGGGAACGCGCCCCGCGACCCACGCCGACGACATGCGGCGCAGGTCGCACTTCCAGATCTTCTCGTTGTACGGAACCATGAAGTGGCGGGCGAAGCCGCCGCCCATCCGCCACTCGATCCAGTCGCCGAAGTTCTCGGGGCAAGGCGCGCCGAGCCTGCGTTGCACGTGGGCATCGATGTAGCCCTCCATGCAGTCGACGATCGCCTCCTTCGTCAGGTGCCCGACGCCGTTCTCGAACGGGTAGGGCACCCAGCGGTCGTGCCAGCGGATCTTCGTCTGCCGCTCCGTCCGCACCAGGTGCCGGTCGCCGCCGCAGCGGTCCTTCATCCACTGCAGCACGTCCTGCCGCTTGCTGAACATGATGTGGCCGCCGGCGTCATCGAACGTGAAGCCGTCGACCTGGCGGCTCTTGCACAGCCCGCCGGCCCGCTCGGACTTCTCGAGCACGACGACGTCGTGGCCGTCGGCCGCCAGCATGCGGGCCAGAGACACGCCGGAGATGCCGGCGCCGAGGATGGCGATCTTCAAGCGGGGGCTCCGGACGTCGGAGGGCGTGTGGGTGGCGAACGGACCGGGAAGTCTACCCGGGTGTGCGCGGGCTTCGACCGTTCGTTCACGAACGCGCGGAGCCGTCGCGGGAAGCGAGCCGCGGATTCCGTTCGCGCGGCCGTCGCGACTCTCTACAACCGGGGCCGCAGCACCGTGGAATCCGCCGCAAGAGGTCCGCAGGCCATCTCGTTCGCCGTCGTCGCGCTGGCGGCGTCCTGCTTCGCGATGTCGCTCAACGCGAACGTGTTCGCAGCGCTCAACCCGTACCTGCAGGACGCCTACGGCTTCGACGACAGCCAGCTCGGTCAGCTCGTCGCCGCGGCCGGTCTCGCCGGGGCGCTCGGCGCACTGCTGCTCGGCCCGCTGGTGGATCGGCTCGGGCGGCGGCCGACCCTGCTCGGCGGCACCACCGTGTTCGTGCTCGCGAGCTGCGGCTACCTGCTCGCCGACGGCTTCGCGTCGTTGCTCGCGACGCGGCTGGCGTCCGGTTTCGTCGCCGGCGTCGTGCTGACCTCGGCGTCGTCGGCGGTCGCCGACCTCGTGCCGTACGAGCGCCGCGGCATGGCGATGGGGATCGTGACCGCGGCGATCCTGCTCGCGGTGCCGGTCGGCATGCCGGTCGCGATCCTGCTCGCCGAGCGCGGCCAGCTCGCGGGGCTCGCCGCGTGGCGCGGCATCTTCGTCGTGCAGCTCGCCGCGGCGCTGGTGACGCTGGTCGGGCTCGCGCGCGCGCTGCCGCGCGGAGCGGCGCAGGCCGGCGCGGTGCCCCGCGCGCAATGGGCCGTGCTCAGGGCGCCCGCCGTGCTGCCGGCGTTGCTGTCGGTCGCGCTCTACACCGGGGCGTTCTTCGCCACGGTGCAGTTCCTCGGCAAGTGGCTCGATGCGCGCGGGCTGCTCGCGCGCGACGACCAGGGCGTGATGTGGATCGTGCTCGGTGTGGTGTCGGCCGCCGGCAGCGCGTTGCTCGGCGGCGTCGCCGACCGGATCGGCAAGCTGCGCTACGTCCTGTTCTCGACGGCCTTCGTCGCGATCGGGCTCGCGCTGCTCGCGCGAGCGGAGACGCTCGCGTTCGTCGTGTGGGTCGGCGTGCCCACGGGCGTGCTGTCGGCCTCGCGCAGCGGTGCGGTGCTCGCGCTCGTCTCCGACCTCGTGCCCGCGGGCTCGCGCGGCGCGCTGATGGGACTGCGCGCTGCCGCGGTCAATCTCGGCACCGGCACGATCCCCGCGCTCGCCGGAGCCCTGATCGAACGGCACGGCTTCCCGCTGTTCGTGCGCGTCGCTGCGCTGCTCGTCGCGCTGGCGTGGCTGCTCGTCAGGTTGTTCGTGCCGGAGCGCGCGCGGGCATGACGTGCGCGCGTGCCGCGGCCGCGCTCGCGACGCTCGGGCTCGCGGGCGCCGTCGCCGCGCAGGTCGCGGCGATCACGACGGTCACCGCACCGGTCGCGGCGGAGCTCCGCACCGCGCTGCCCGCGGGCGTGCGGATCGACGTCGTGCCGCCCGCCGCGCTGTGGCGCGACGTGCGCGCCGGGCGGCTGCCCGATTGCGACCTCCTGCTGCTCGTCGACCTGCAGCTCGCCGCGCTCGCGGGCCGGCGTGGTCTGCTCCGCCCGCGAGGCGTCACGCCGCCGCCCGGTGCGGCACCTCTCTACGCCGATCCGTCCGGACGCTACGCGGTGCCCTGCGCCGAGCGCTGGCTGTGTGCCTGGGACACCCGCCGCATGACGCCGGCCGAGGCGCCGCGCTCGGTCGCGGCGCTCGGCGAGGTGTGGCTGCGGGCGCGTGCCGCATTGTGCTCTCCGGAGGTGGCACCGTCGGTGTTCGTCGAGATGCTGCGCGTCGGGCTCGTGCAGGGTGGCGAGCGTCTCGCGTTCACCGCGCTGCGCGACGTCGACCGCTCGGCGCGCGCTTGGGTCGATACGCCGGCCGCCGCCGCGGAGCTGCTGCGCGCCGAGCCCGAGGTGTGGGTCGGTGTGCTGCCCGCCTCGCTCGCCGACCGCCTGCCGGCGCCGCCGTTCGCGAGTGCACCCTTCGAGCCACTGCCGGTGCTGCAGGGGCTCGCGGTGGCGGTCGCGGCCGTCTCCGCGCGCGATGCGACCGAGCTCGCGCCGGCCCTCGAGTGGGCGTTGTCCCCCGCGCTCGCGCTGCGGCTCGCGCAGCAGTGCGGGCTCGCGCCGGGACTGCCCCGCGCGGAGCTCGAGCGCGCTGGCGGCGCGCCGCTGCCGGCAGCGATCCACACCGACCTCGCGAACGCACCGCCGCTCGAGCCGGAGGGCGACGCGCTGGAGGTCTGGGTCGACCGCTTCGCGAGCGATGTGCGGGGCCGCGCCGAGTCCGCCGCCGATCGGCTGTTCGTGATCGAGCTTGCGGCGTTCGCGCTGCTGATCGCGGTCACCGTGTGGTTCGCACGTCGCACGCGGACCGACTGACCTGGAGCGGCGCGGCGCCGGGCTTGCCCCGTGCCTCGCGCGGCGCTCCGAGCCATGATGCGGGCCCCATGACGTGTGACGGCATGCAGGACCACCGACCCGACGAACCCGATCTCCCCGCGCGCGTCTACTGGCTGGTCGCGGCGGCCGCGGTCGTCGTGATGCTCGCGCTGCACTGGTTCACGCGGTCCTTCAACATCCCGCTGGGGGACGCCCGGTGACGGCGATCGCGTGGATCGTGTTCCTCGCGTTCCTCGCGTGGGTCGTCTGGGACGGCGTGAAGCGCACGTCCGGGTCGAAGGACCTCGACGACTACTTCGCCGGCGGACGACGGATCCCGTGGTGGGCGGCCGGACTGTCGGTCATGGCGACGCAGGCCTCGGCGATCACCGTGATCGGCACGACCGGCGAGGGGCACGAGGGGGGCCTCGGCTTCCTGCAGATCTACTTCGGGCTGCCCTTCGCGATGATCCTGCTGTGCGTCTTCATGGTGCCGCTGTACCGCCAGCAGCCCGTGCTGACCGCCTACCAGTACCTGGAGCGCCGCTTCGACCCGTCGACCCGCGCGCTCGGCAGCCTGCTGTTCCTGTTCTCGCGCTGTCTCGCGCTCGGCGTCGTCATCAATGCGCCGGCCGTCGTGCTGTCGGCGATGCTCGACCTGCCGCTGGTGTGGACGATCGTCGTCGTGGGTGCGTTGACGACCGCCTACACGGTGCTCGGCGGGATCAGCGCGGTCGTCTGGACGGACGTCAAGCAGATGTCCGTGATCCTCCTGGGGCTGTTCGCCTGCTTCGCGATCCTGGCCTTGGAGGTGTTCGGCGAGCTCGGCATCCTCGGGGCCGTCCGGGCCGCCGGCGCCGCCGGCAAGCTCGATGCACTCCAGCTCGCGCCGGAGCACGTCGACTACGTACCGCGCCTGCTGGGAACGGACGGCGCAAAGACGTTCTGGGAGGACAAGTACAACTTCTGGTCGGGGACGATCGGCGGGCTGTTCCTGATGCTGTCGTACTTCGGTTGCGACCAGAGCCAGGTGCAGCGGATCCTGACCAATCCGACCGCGAACGAGAGCCGCCGCGCGCTGTTGCTGTCGGCCTTCGCGAAGGTGCCGATGCAGCTCGGCGTGCTCGCCATCGGCGTGCTGCTGTGGCTGTCGCACGGACTCGGCGGCGAGCCGCTGCTCTATGTGCCGGGCGACCAGCAGCGGGCGCAGGAGCCCCAGAATGCCGCGCGCTACGAGGAGCTGTCCGCCCGCTACACGGAGGCGCTCGCGGAGCGGCGCGACGCCCTGCTGGAAGTCGGTCGGCACGACGGCGACCTGCGTGACGACGGCGCGCTGCTCGCCCGCTACCAGGACGCAGTGCGGTCGGTCGCCGAGATCCGGACCACGGCGGCGAAGGAGTTCAGCGCCGAGCGGGCCCGCGACGCGAGCGCAGCGGGCAAGAAGGGCGACACCAACTACGTCTTCCCGCAATGGCTTCTGAGCGGTCGCGTGCCGTCGTTGCTGCTCGGTCTGATCCTCGCCGCGATCTTCGCGGCGGCCATGTCGAGTGTCGACTCGGTCTTGAACTCGCTGTCGGCGGCGACCGTCGTCGACTTCTACCAGCGCTGGCTCCGCCCGCGCGCGTCGAACCGTGAGGCCCTGTGGGCCGGTCGGCTGTGCACGCTTCTATGGGGCGTCGTCTCGACGATCGCCGCGATCGTGCTCATCTCCGGCAGCTCGATCATCGAGCAGGTCAACCGGGTCGGATCGTACTTCTACGGCACGCTCCTCGGCGTGTTCGTGCTCGGGCTGTTCTTCCCGCGCGCCCGCGGCGCCGTCGGGGCCGTCGGCATCCTCGGCGGCATGACGAGCGTGATCCTCGTCGATCGAACGCTGCACATCGAGTACCTCTGGTACAACGTGATCGGTCTCGTCGGCGTGCTCGCCACGGGCTGCGTGGCAGCGCAGCTATGGCCCGATGGAGGTCGCTCGCGTGCGTGAGCGGAGCTCGCTGCGCGCCGATGTCGCGGTCGGCAGCGCGCTCGGCCTCGTCGCCCTGCTGGTCGCGTGGCATCACCTCGGGCACGGCTCGATCGCCTGGTGGGACGAGGGGTTCTCCGCCGAGCGTGCGCGGCAGATGCTGCACCACCCGTCGTGGTTCACGCAGAGCAACGGCGAGCCGATCCTGACCAAGCCGCCGCTGTACTACGCACTGGCCGCCCTGTCGGCGGCGTGGCTCGGCCTGAGCGAGCTCTCCGTGCGGCTGCCGTCGGCGCTGTTCGGGGCGGTCGGCGTCGTCGCCGTGTTCGCCGTCGTGCGCGCAGCCGGGGGCGCCCGCGCGGTCGCCGTGATCGCCGCACTGCTGCTGCTCGGCAATCCGCATTGGATCAACATGGCCCGCGAGGCGCGGCTCGAGAGCGCCACCGGTGTCGCGATGGTGGTCTCCCTGCACCTCGCCAGCGCCGCCGCGGAGCGGCGCCGGCGCGGTCCGTGCGGCGCGGGGCGATTGGCGGCGGCGGCCGGTGTCGTCGCAGGGCTCGGCGCCGTCGTCAAGAACCCGCTGACCCTCGTCGCGCTCCTCTGCGCTCGGCCTTGGCGCGGTGGCCTTCGCGTCGTCGGTGCGTGCGCGCTCGGCTTCGTTGTCGGCGGCGGCTGGTGGTTCGCGTTCGCGTGGCTCGCGATGACCGACTTGTTCGTCGATCGCGTCGTCGGCTACGACACGCTCGAGCGGTTCCTGACCCCGGTCGAGGGGCACCGCGAGAGCTTGTTCTACTACCACCGCTCGCTCGCCAAGTACGCCGAGGTGCCGTATGCGGTGTTCGGCGCCGCGCTCGTGCGCTTCGGATGGGTGCGTCGCGTCCCGCGCGCGGTCGTGCCGCACCTCCTGTTCACGGTCGTGTGGCTCGCGCTGCTGCACGCCGCCCAGACGCGGCTGCGCTGGTATCTGACGCCCGTCTATCCGAGCCTCGCGATCGTCGGCGCATTCGGGCTCACGGAGCTGCTCGATCGGCTGAGCGCGCAGCGCCGCCGTGTCGCGGCGATCCTCATCGCCGCCGCCGGCCTGTGGATGTTCGCGTTCGACAGCCGCGGCTACGACCGCGACCTCGACTTCGCGCCGGCCTCCAAGGCGTTCGCGACGAGCTGCGCCGAGCACGTGCGCGCGAGCGACGAGATCGTCAGCCTGCTCGACCACGCGTTCGTCTACGCCTTCTACCTCGACCACGACATCCGCACCGTGCGCGACCTGCCGGCGCGGCCCGGAATCCTGGTCCTCGCCCCTGCAGATCGAGTTCCCGCGGCACCGCGCGACCTTCGCGTCGAGCCGCTCGCCACCGGCGACGGCGTGGTGCTGCTGCGGCTGCGGCCGCAGTGACCGCGGGAGCGGGACGCCGTGAGGTCGCGATGGAGTCGGCGCCGACGCGCGCGGCGGAGCGAGAGCCCGGCCGGAGCAGCCGCGGTCGTGCAGCAGTGCCGTCGTCGGCGGCCAACGCGCAGCGGTCGCGGATCAGGGCGCCGTCGCGTGGACCGCCCGAGAGGTTGCCCGGGCGGACGTCGGCCAGCAGGTACGCCGACACGACCGTGCCGTCGGTCTGCGAGAGCTCGTGGCCGTGCGGGCCGTCGTCGGCAAGGGAGGAAGCCGCGTCCGGCCGCACTCCGGGAGCTGCCGATGCGCGAGCCATTGCTCGGGTCCATGTCGACGAGGAGCCGCATGCCGGTGGATTTGCCGCCGGTGGCGAAGGGCTCGTCGCCCTGCACGAGGTGGTCGCCGCGGGACACGGCGACGCCGCCCACGTCGACGATCACCGGACCGATGTCGTTGCCCGACTCCGCGAGATCGTGGATCGCGGCGGCGCCGGCCGGGATGCTGTCGGTCGAGCAGAGCCGCTGTCCGTCGGCGAGCAGCAGGCGGCCGGCGACCTGGCCGTCAGCGCCGACCGCCGAGCTGTCGTCGAAGCGTCGACGACGTCGAGGTCGCCGACCCTGGTCGGCCCGGGGGCGAGGGATGAAGGGACTCGTCCGGTGAGCGCGGGCGGCCGTTCCCGAGGCGGCATGGATGGGTGCTTCGGAGGGTTGTCGCCGGGGGCGGACCGGATCATCCGGCAGGCACGCGGAACCGCGCGTCCAGCCGCGAACGTCGAGCGCCGCGGCGATCCGGTGCGGCGCGATATCGATCGGTGTTCGTCCACTGCAGCAGGTTCCGTGCGCGCCTCGTCTGGAACCGGCGCCGGCAGAGCGACGCCGTGCAGCGCGCGGTCGTCAGTCGAGTTCCTGGACGCCGCCGCCGGACACGGTCAGGACCTGCCCGCTGACCCACCTGGACGCGGGCACACACAGGAACAGCGCCGCGTGGGCGATGTCCTCCGGCAGCCCCAGCCGTCCGAGGGGCGTGTGCACCAGCATCGTCTTCTCGATTTCCGGCGTCAGCACCGACGCCAGCGCGTCGGTCTTGATCGCGCCCGGTGCGATCGCGTTCACGCGGATGCCCTTCGGGCCGAGATCGAACGCGAGGTTGCGGGTCAGGTGGTTCGCCGCGGCCTTCGACGACGCATAGGACGCCATCCGCTGATTCTTGTTCTCGCCCGCCACCGACGAGATGTTCACGATCGCACCGCCGCCGGCGGCCTCCATGTGGGGTGCGGCGAGCTGACAGAGGCGGAACATCGAGACCACGTTCAGCTCGAACGCCCGGCGGAAGTCGGACAACGGCATGTCGAACGGCTTCGGTCCGCCGCCGCCGGCGTTGTTGACGAGGATGGTGAGCCCGCCGAAGTGCCCGCGTGCCGCATCGACGGCGGCGACCAGATCCTGCTCCTGCAGGACGTTGCACTCGGTTCCGACGGCCTTGCCGCCAGCCTCGATGATCTCGGCGGCCACGGCGTTCGCGGTCTCTGCCTTCAGGTCGCTGACGACGATCGATGCGCCGGCACCGGCGAACATCTTCGCGATCGCGCGACCGATACCCGCGCCCGCGCCCGTCACCAGCGCGACCTGACCATCGAGACGGAAGTTCCCTGGATCGAACATGTCGGGATCCTACGGCCGGGGCGATCGCCGACACCACGGCGCGGACGTGCCGAGTTCCGTTCCGGACCGCCCGACTCGGGTACCGGTGGCTGGCCCGCGCCGAGCCTCCGTTGCCGAGCACGCCCGGTGTCAGCCCGCCGCCGACGACCGGGTCGGCGACGAGCGGTCGGCTCCTTGCCGAGATGCCGGCGCGGCGACGGACGCGTCCCAGGGGTCCGCCGCGGAGCCGGGACCGCCGCCGGCGGCAACGCCGGAGCCCGACCCGAAGCGCGAGCCGAAGGGCCATGGTCGCAACGGGGCGTCGCACGATCGAGGCGCGAAGAGGATCACCGTCGGTCGCGAGTCATCGAAGCCCGGCGATCGCCGCCCCGACCGCGAGCGCGGCAAGCTCCATCGGATGGCGACGCCGAAGGTCCTGGTGCGGGTGACCGGCATGGCGCTCGCGAGCGCGGAGGTCTACGAGCTCGAGCGGCTGCGCTGCGCGTCGTGCGGCACGATCTACGCTGCGCAAGCACCGCCGGGCGTCGGCGGCGCCAATCACGACGAGGCCGCGGCGAGCATGATCGCGCTCCTGAAGTACGGCTGCGGGGGTGCCGTGCAGCCGCATCGAGAGGCTGCAGCACGACCTCGGCATCCCGTTGCCCGCAGCGACCCCGTGAGAGCTCGTCGATGCAGTAGACGATCTGATCGCGCTCGCTCATGAGGAGCTGATCCGGCAGGCAGCCCGAGGCCAGGTCCTGCACGACGACGACACGCGAATGATGATCCTGGAGGTCCCGACCGCGACCGAAGTCGACGGGACCGAGCGGACCGGCACGACCAGGTCGGGAGTCGTCGCGACGGGCCACGGGCATGACATCGTGCTGTCCTTCACCGGACCGCGTCACGTCGGCGGGAACCTGGCCGACGTCCTCTTCCAGCGGGCAGCCGACCTGCCCCGTCCGATCCACATGGGCGGCACCTGGTCCCACGACGCTGCCGGTGACTTCGAAGCGCGGCGCTCCCGGTGCGTGGCGCATGCGCGACGGAATCCCGTCGAGATCGCGGTGAGCTTCTCGGACGAGGTTGCGTTCGTCCTTGCGACGCTTCGTCAGGTCCGTCTGCACGACGCTGGAGCACGCCAGCGCGAGCTGTGTCACCGGACGAGCGGTGCTGAACGGCCCTCGGGCAATCCGCCGCAGTTCGGGCGGATCTCACGGTGCGTCGCGAATCGCCAGGTAGTCGACGTGGAGCGTGTCGAGCGTTCGGTTGCCCCGGTCGCGGTCGGTATCGATCACCCGGATGTGTAGCGTTCCGCCAACGGGGACGGTGAACGAGGCGGACTGGACATTGTCGGGGTTCGTCTGATTCCCGTCGACCGTCACGAGCGGCAGGTAGGTGCTGCCGTCCATGCGCCACCAGAACTCGAAGGAGTCGCCGTCAGCCGACTGGGCCGCGAGCCATGCATTGATCTCGATGGCCTTCGTGCCAGCCGTCACCGAGAAGGTCCAGACGTGCTCGAGGTAGCTGTAGCGCGTGCTGGGCTTGCCACCGGACTCCTGCTCGGTGAGCGACTCCCACAATCCGTCGTCGGCCTGCGTGTCGACGTAGGTTCCGGCCACCGTGCCCGCGACGGCGATCTCGCCGTTCGCGACGACGTCTCCTCCGCCGGAGTCGGGCGGGGTCGTCGCGCCGGCATCGCTGGACCAGGCGGAGTCGCCGGCGGCATTCCAGGCCAGTACCCGGTAGGCGTAGGCCGTGTCCGGCAGCACCGTGTCGTCGAGGTACTCGACCGTGTCGACTGCCACGTCGCCGTCGAGGAGTTGCCAGGCCCCGCCGCCCTGCGCGCGCTCGATGCGGAAGCCGTCCTCGTCACTGGCGTTGTCTGTCCAATCCAGGCGGATGCGGTACGCAGTCTCGGCCGTCGCAGAAAGGGCGGTCGGTGCCGCGGGAATCGTCGGTGAGGAAGCGGGGTGTAGCGTGAACACGAACCCGTCCTGCGTGCCGTCGAGCTGGGAATCGAACGCACCCTGCGTGACCGGGAAGCCGTAGCTAGAGGTTGATCCCGAGACCGCGATCGCCCCGCTCGGGGACAGGGCGATGCCCCTCGCTTCATCGAAGTACTCGCCACCGAACAGGTTCGAGTAGCCGAGCACCCAGCTGTCGGTCGGCGCGTCGCGTACGAAGATCGACACGAAGGCATCGACGTGGCCGGCCGGGAGCGTCGGCTCGGTGGTCGGGAACAGCGGCTGCTGCAAGTTCCCCGTCGGCGCGGTCGTCCCGCACACGAGAATCGAACCGTCGTCGCCGACCGCGACGCCGACGGCGCCTTCCGTGCCCGCCCCGCCGAGGTAGGTGCCGTAGGCGAGACTAGCGATCCCGGACTGCCGAGTATCCAACAGCCAGACGAACGCGTCCTCGTAGCCCTGGAGACTTCCGGACAGCGCATTCGCAGTAACCGGCAGCTCAGCCGAGCGGGTCGTCGAGACGAAGCAGGTTCGCCCGAGCTCATCCACGGCGATACCTCCGCTCGGCGATGCGTCGCGTAGGTCCTTCGTCACCAGCGTCGAGTAGGGCAGCGAGCTCCCAGTGGCGTCGAGGCGGCATACGAAGAGCGACCCCACGGCCGGGTCCTTCTTCCTGAACGAGAAGGACGGCACCAATGCGCTCCCAGTGGTCGGGAAGTTGTCCAGGCCGGGATAGACAGGCTGCGTGAAGCCGAATACGTGCGCACAGCCCTCCGCGTCGACGGCTATCCCCTTGGGATAGTCGTACTGAGATGCACCGAGGAAGGTCGAGTACACGAATGCATTGGCGACCGGATCGATGCGGGCAACGAACCCGTCAGGGTAGTAGCTCAGATCTCCGACGTTGAACGTCTCGTCGTACGCTCCAGCGGTAGTCGGATAGTCGATGGACCAGGTCATTCCAGTCACGAAGACGTCCTGGTGCCCATCGACCGGATCGGGCTTGCCCAGCGCGATCCCATCGCAGCGATCGCCTCCCGATCCCCCGAGGTAGGTCGCGTAGCCGGGCGTGACCCCGTCGGCCTTCAGCTCGAGCAGGATGCCGTCCAGCCCACCACCGGGGATCGGCTGGACCCCGTTGATGACCCAGGGCGAGACGAACTCCCCCTCGGTCATCCCGGCGATCCAGGCATCTCCATCAGCGTCCAGCTCCAACGGGTCGTGGTGGCAGTTCACCGCCGCGTCGATCGCCAGGTAGGTCGCATAGATCAACGTGCCGTGCTCGTCGAACTTGACCAGTGCCAGGTCTCTCGAACCGTTGAACGACGATTCGAAGCAGCCGGAGGTCGTCGGCAGCAGAGGCCAGTCGGTGGTGAACATAGCGGTCACCACTCCCGTATCGTCGATCGCGACGCCGTTGACGATCTCCCAGCCCGGCCCGCCGAGGTAGGTCGAGAAGCCCGTGGCGAACGACAGCACTGGATCGATGATCAGCGTGCAGGTCGGATCGCGACCGGTCACTTCGAAGCCGAAGCGGTGATGATCGAGCAGGCGCGCGCGGCACTCCAGCGGGCGCCGCATTCCGTCCGCCGTCTCCTCCCAGGTGCAGGGCGCGCTCTGCACCAGCGGACCGAGGTCGGTCTGGATCCGCAGGGAGCCGTCCGAATCCACCGAGAGTCCCTCGGCTCCGTCGACCCGGACCACGAAGCGGTCGAGCGTCGCGCCGGGCGCCAGAAGCAGGTCGTACTCGAGGCCACCGCGCTTCGACTCACGGAAGCGCAGCTCGACTCCCTGATACAGATCCCGGTAGCGCACGGCCGCGAAGCCGGGCACGCCGGTGTGGTGATTCGTCCGATCGGTACCGCGCAAGAAGTTCCAGACGCCCGGCCGGCACTGCTCGGCCACGACGCGCGGGCGCTCGTGCGACCCCTCGAAGACGAGGCGCACGACGGCAGCGCGAGGCCCGTCCGGCTCCTCGATGCGAATCGCCACGGCACGGTCCTCGAGACCGACCGTCATCGCGCCGTCGCGCGCGAGGAAGCGGCCCGCGGCTGCCCACTGACCGCGGTTCTCGATGAACGTCAGCGGCAACCGCGACACGGCGTCGGAGGTCGGTCGCGACAGCGGCGCCTGCTGGCCGATCACGACGGCAGATACGCCGAGGAGGGCGACCGCGCAGGTGGACAGGGCCGCGGAGAGCAGCGGGGGGCGGAGTCGCATCGGGGTACTCCTGAGGGACGAGGTGGGGTGCGCCGCCGCGCCTTGCGTGCGGCGTTCCGTCCCCGTGGTGCTCCGCTCGAGGCCCGATTTTCCTCGACGCTCGGTCGATCATTCGGGCAGGCCCCAGAGCGTGAACGCCGCCCAGCGCGACGGGTGTGCCACCTGCCCGCCCGCCCGCAGCAGCTCGAGCCGCGCCGCGCGGAGCGCGGCCGCGGGGCCCATGCCGTCCCGCACGAGGTGGCCGTAGACCCGCACCATGAAGTCGCGCGTCTCGCTGTCGTCGATCGACCAGTTCGAGACCAGGACGCTCGACGCACCGGCGAGCAGGAAGCTGCGCGCCAGGCCGATCACCCCCTCGCCCGCCGCAAGCTGGCCTGCGCCACTGCGGCACGCCGACAGGACGACCAGGTCGGCGGGAATCCGGCGCAGCCCCAGATCGTAGGTCGACAGCACTTCCAAGCCGCTGAGCACCAGACCGCTCCTCGACGGGCGCTCGGGATCGAACACCCCGTGGCAGGCCAGGTGCAGAACAGCGAGGCGACCGTCGACCGCACTGAGCGCGCCGAGCAGGCGCGCAACGCTCGCCTCCTCGCGTAGCAACACGGTCGCTCGCCCGGGTCCGAACAACTCGGCGAGCGCCCGGACCTCCGCAGCCGTGCCGGGGAGACGCTGCAGCTCCTCGGGTCCGCGCGAGCGCACGTCGTCGAGGTCGCGCTCGCCGCGGGCGAGTTCGTAAACGGGATCGCCGACAGCCAGCAGCCCCACGCCGGACCGCTCCGGCGCATCCTGTAGCAAGGCCGACACCACCGTGGCCGACGGTACCATCACCAGCTCCCAGCGCTCGACGAGCCGTCGCGATGCGCCCTCGTCCGCAATCACGAGGGCATCGAACGGCAGGAACGAGAGCCGCTCGTCCGGGGACAACCACACGCGCTGCACCTTCGCCAACTCGCTGCGAAACGGCTCCCACAGCAGCTCGCCGAGCTGCCGTGCGACCGCGACATCCGAGACCACGGGCATCGCGACGAGTCGTGCGTGGAGTTCGAGCAACTCCTCGACGTGGTCGCGGCTGCCCAGCCGACGCCAGGCGAACACCTCGCGATCGACGAACAGCGCGCACAGCTCGTCGTCGAGGAACTGGAAGGCGAGGTAGGCGGTATCGCGCCCGAGCAACGCGCGCAGCTCCTCGAGTCCGATCGGGGCCGGGAGCGCGATCTCGGACGCCAGCCAGCGCGACCGCCGCATCGCCGAGACCGCGGCATCGAGCGTTACCTCGGTGCCGCGCAGCTCCCCCGCCACAGCTTCGATCGCGGCGAGGTCGGGCGCCGGCTGCTGCCTGAGTGCGATCGCCTTCGCCGCCGCCCGCCGCACCTCTGCCCGTGCACGCCGGACAGCGTCGACGAGCGGCTCCGGAACATGGGCGGCGAGGACCTGAGCACGATTCGTGATGTCACGCGCGAGCAGCAGGCTCCGGCCGTATTCCAGGTGCCAGAACAGCTGCTCGACCGGCTCGGAGCGCGGCTCGGATTCGTCGAGCAGAGCGGCCGCCGCCCGGACCCCGAGCAGTGAGTGAAGGTGGTTGTGCTCCCGGGTAGGCAGCAGTTCATCGTCCGTGAGGCCCCGATCGAAGTGTGCACCCGTCTCGAGAAGCAGGCGGTTGGAAGCGAGCGCCTCGGCGTAGCGCTCGAGGTCGAACAGCACGTGGGTGAGACGGCAACGTCCGTGGAGTGTCACGAAACCTTCCCGGCCCTCGACCAGTTCGACCGCTCGACGAAGCAAAGGGAGCGCCTGCTCTGGATGGCCCGATACCTTCAGCACACCGCCCAGTGTATTGAGCGCTGCGCTCTCCCAAATGGCGCTGCCCTGCTGTGCAGCGAAGGCGAGCGCCTCCCGGGCCTCCGCAAGGGCCTCGTCGAACTGCTCGGCATCGGCAAGAGCTTCGGCCAGCCCAAGGCGAACTCTCATCCGCAGCTGGGAACTCTCGATCTCCTCGAGAATCTCGCGGTAGGCCTCGACCGCCCTCCGGGTCTCGCCCGTATACATCAGCTGATCGGCGAGCTTGCGCTTCGCATCCAGAGCGTCGGCTCGCAGTCCCGTCGCCAGGAACAGACGATGCGCCTCCTCGAGACACACGGCGGCCTCCGGCGCGTGGCGGAGAAACTGATGATATCCTCCCAGATAGAGAAGGGCGTGCGCCAGCTCCTTCCGGCTTCCGGATCGACGCAGCTCGGCGACGTGCTCCTCGAGGCAGCACCTGGCCGCAGCGAAGTCTCCCGCATTCGTCAGGAGCTGCGCCTTGGCCCGCACGAATCCCGGCCGGATGCTCGGACTCGTTTCGCCCGGCAATATCTCCAACGCGCGATCGATCTGTGCCAACGCGGCGCCCAAGTTGCCGAGCGCCGACTCGATGTCGGCGATGAGCTCCAGCGCGAGCGCCTCCAGCTCCGCATCTTCGTGCGCGCGCGCCCATTCGAGGCCACTCTCGGCCCATTGTCGTGCGATATCGTAGTCCCCGTCGATCAGGTGCAACTTGGCGAGGCTCAACTGCCGGCCCGCGACCCCGCACGCGTCGCCGAGCTCGCGCGACAGCTCCATCGACCGCGTGAACCAGCGCTCCGATTCGGCGCGAGCCGCGAGCTGCAAGTAGACTTCGCCGAGCTGCCGACACGCGCGCGCTGCTTCGGCAGACGGCGCGGTCGCCTCGAGCGTCTTCCATACTGCCAGAAGGCGCTGCTCTGCGGCGCGCAGGCGGCCTGAGACGCGCTCGACGTGCGCGATCGACAACTCGCAGCTGGCGACCATGTTTGCCAGCGAGCGCGACTCGTAGAAGCGGCGCCGGACCCCGTAGCCTGCGATCACGACCGCCAGCCAATCGGGCCCCTGGTAGGAATCCGCGATGGCCTTCGCCTCTTTGGCAAGTCTGGCGGCATCGAGCGTGCGACCGGCGGCGATCGCTTCGTCCAGCAGTCGCGCCAGTTCATCCACGCGCTCCAGGCCCGCGTCCGGGGAGACCTCGATCGCACCCTCCTCCAGGTCTCTCAGGTGGTTTCGCGCGAGCTCGAGGGTCTCCTGGTGACCGGCCGCTTCGGCCTCCTGGATCGCCTCCCGATAGCACGCGATCGCCTCCTCGTCTTCTTGGAGCGTCGCGTGGGCGTTGCCGAGATGCAGCCAGCAACGCATCTGCGGCTGATTGATTCGAGCACGCACGCTCAACTCCTCGGTCCACACTGCGAGTGCCGTACTGGACCGATTCGAATAGTACTCCGCGATCCCGAGTATCTGCAGACACTCGACGAGTCGATGGTCGTTGTGCACTGCACGGAATCCGTTTGCAGCCCGCCGGAGTGCTCCAGCCGCCTCCGGATAGCGTCGGGTCGCGAATACGGCCTTGGCGCCGTGCCAATGGAACAGCGCGGACATGTAGTCGTCCGCGGAGAGGTCGAGCCGCTCGGCCTCTTCCTGGTATATCGCGGCGGTCTGCTCGTGCCCACCAGCTTGCTGGAAGCGGCGGAATGCACCCGCGACAAGACGCTTCGTAGCGAGCTCCTCGCAGCGATTCGTGATCAGGTGGGCGACGAACTGCTGCAGGCCCTCATCCGATCCGGAGTCGATGGCAATCCGTGCGAGGTCGCTGGCCGCGTCGAGGTGCACCCAGGGGGCCTGTGGATCAACTCGCCCCCGAAGGTCCTCGAGCCACAGCGATTCGACGACGGAGAACGGATACGCCATTCCGCTGACGAGGCGCTCCATCTCCGCCTGATCACGGGCCTGATGTGCCGCGAAGAACAGCCTGGCGAGCTCGGCGGGGTCTTGCGCGGCCGTCGGCGCGATTGGCAGCACGGTGAGCACGACGACGAGGAGCGAGCGCAGACCTGAGCATGAACCCGTCACTTCACCGACCCTCGATTTGCCCGCGGACGACCTCGCGCTCCGCCGCGCCCAGGCGACCGAGCAACAGGTAGAGAGTCTCGAGGAACGCCAGATCGGGACGTCCGCCGGCCAGAGCGTCTCGCAGCACCTGTTCCGCGACGCCGTAGTGTTCCCAGCGAAGCGCCAGGTGCGCGATCAGCAGGCGATCCAGCGGTTCGTCGGCGGCCGCCTCGATCGCGGCGACGGCACGCTCGAAGCGCTGCTGCTGTTCGAGTGTCGCGACGCGGAATGCGCCCGTGCCCCGGACCGTGCCCAGCCGCCCGACTCCGCTCAGCTCCCACAGGTAGGTGGCCCCCGTCGCGAGCGGTGTGCGGTCCGCGGAAGGCTCGACCCGCGGTGCAGTCGTCTCGACCGACCACAGCTCGCGGGCGTCGGCTCCGAACAGCCGCAGCTGCCAGGTCGCGATGTCGATGACGCCGTCCCAGCGGAAAACCGGTCGCGGGTCGAGAACCACCCCTGCCGGAGCGAGCAGCCGCACTCCGTCGTGGCGCGACGCGGGTGGCGTGGCGAGCCGTTCGTCGTGCGTCAGCGGTCGGAATTCGCCGAACAGCTCGGGGTGCTCGGCGCGCAGTTCGGCGGCGAGCACCCCGAGCGCCTCGTCGGTCGAAACCGGTGCCGTGTGGTCGGAGCTGCCGAAGCCGACGCGCAGCCAGAGCGCGCCGAGCCCCAGCGCGAGCAGCAGCGAGGCCGCGAGCAGCAACCACTTGGAGCGCGACACCGGCCGGATGGCCGCCTCGGTGTCGTCGACCCACCCGGGCGGTCCGACCGGGTGGTCGTCCGTTGCGGTGACCGAGACGACGAGCCGTCGGCAAGGCGAGCACTCCGCCAGGTGCGCCTCGAGCGCGGCGCGCTCCTCGTCGGCCACCGCGCCATCGACGAAGCGCGCCAGCAACCCGGCGTCGGGGCACGCCTCGCCAGCGCCCGCCGGATGGTGGGTTCCGGTCGAGAGGCCACCGAGAAACGCCCGTAGCATTGCGTCGTCGCGACCGTCAGATCGGCCGTCGTGGGTCCGTGCTCCGCTCATCTTCGCCCCCATGTGCTCGCTCGACAGCGGAAGTTTCCAGCTGCTGGGCGAGGACGTCCCGCAGCTCCGCCCACAGCGCGTCGCTCGTCGGTGCGGCAAGCGTCGCGGGCGCGGCGCCGAATCCCTCGCGCAGCTTGCGCACCGCGGCCGCGAGGATGCGGCTCACCTGGGGGTCCTGGACCCCGAACAGCCGCGCGATCTGCCGCTGCTTGACCCCATCCGCGTAGCGCAGCTTCAGAGCGAGCCGCTCGCGGTCGCTCAGCGTCGACCAGACGTGCCGCAACGCCTCCCTGTAGCGCCCTCCCGACTCGCGCCTGGCCGCGTCCTCCGCCGTCGCTGGCACGGCGGCCGCACGTCGCGCCGCCGCCGCGCGGCACTCCTCGGCCTCGCGCACGGTCGCCTGGCGACGGCTCCACAGTCGCCGCAGCAGCACGATCGACAGCCACGACAGCAGCTGGCCGCTGCCGTCGTAGCCCGCCAGCAAGGTGTGCCCGGGCGCCTGCCCACGGCCGGCCAGCAGCTGGCCGGGCAGCGACTCGACCAGCTCCTGGGCCTCGGCTTCGGTCGCGCCGTGCCGCACGGCGATGCGCGTCAGCAACGGTGCGTAGCTGCGGACGAAGCACTCCCAAGCACGGTTGCTGTGACGGTCGCAGGCCACGGCGAGGTACAGGTCCGCGCCGACCAGGCGCGCGCACGCGTCCGGGAGCTGCCCGGGCGCCGGGGAGAGCGCCCGGCTCCCGGAGCGCTGCACGACCACCGCGAACGCGCGCTCGACGAACTCGTCCCGCGACATTCCGAGCTCACCCCAACGCCGCCGGCCCGCGTCGAACGCAGCGGCCAAGGAGCGGCGACACGCTACGGCGATACGACCGGGGACTTCGTGCTCAGGCATGGCGCGGCGCCGTGAGACCGAGAGCACTCTCGATCTTACGACACTCCCTGCGGACCGAGAGCTGCGCACCGAGAACTGTGCCGCCCGGAACCGCGCCGCCGAGAACCAGGAGACGCGGTGACGAGCGGGCCGCTTCGTGGCCGCGAGCCGGCGGGTCCCCGTCGATCGGCCTCACTTCGTACGCTGGATGATGTGGAAGCCGCACTCGGTCGCCATGACGCCCTCGTGCATGTTGCGGACCCCGGGGTCGAAGGCGGCCTCGGAGAACGGCTCGACCATCGACTCGAACGTGCAGGTACGGGGGGACGCTGCCCTTCTCGTCGCTGGTGCAACTCGACTTGGGCAGGTAGGCGATCAGGATGTGCGGCCCTCAGGAAGGACAAGCGGGGGTGGGCGCCTCGCCCGGGAAGCATGAGCGCCGTCCGGCGGAGCGAGAGCCCGGTCGGAGGCATTGGCCGAGAGTCAGGTCGCGGAGCTCCTGCCGACTTCGGGTCGCCCCCCGCGGCGAGAGGCAGAGCCCGGGCGTCGCGCGACCTGGATTCCGACGGCGGTGCGGAGCATCGAGGGGTCCAGTGGGCTCACAGTCCCGGCCCATGGGGCATTGCCAGCGGTAGGGCGAGCGGCGGGAGTTCTGCGGGCAGGTGCAGCCAGGTCGGGACCCTGACGATCGTGCGGGGATCGGTGACGGACCCGCGAGGCGGGTCGCTGCACCCACAGCCGATTGACCTTCGCAGGAAGCTGCCGCAACGCTGTCTGCGGCGAGGTCAGTAGCTGCCGGCGGGACAGGCAGACAGGGCAGACCAGGATGTCCAGGCCGGATGTCGCGGGCGAGTAACTCACACCCGGTGTCGCGCCGCCGCGAATCAGGCTTGTCGTGCGCTGCCTTCCCACGAGTGGGCCGGCGTTCTTGCAGCGAGCGGAACGCGGGCGGCGAGTCGTGTGCGTCGGGCGGGGAGGAACGACCTGATCGCGGTGCGAGGCGCTCGGTGCGAACGCGCCGTGGTAGGTCACCGGGTTGCGCCGCGGGTAGGATCGACTTCGGGCAGGTCACGCCGCACATCGATCGACGCAGCGCTGCCAGGCCGGGTCCCAACGACGGTCCTCGGCGAGTCTGCGCAGCCCGAGGACGCGCTGTCCGCCCGCGGTGGACGGCCGCATGCCGCTGCGGTCCAGTCGGTGGGCGACGATGTTCTTGGCCGCAGACTCGACGCACCTGCTTCCGAACGGGAGCGCCATCGCGATGAACGTGGCGTATCTCGAGCGACAGCGGTTCTTCGCGAGGTACCCGATGGCTCGACGTACGGCGCTCGGCTCGACTTCGTCCCCGTCTTCGACGAAGCGCCGACGTCGCGGATTACCCGCTCGGTGGTGGTCGACGACGGCGCGACCGGCAGCGCCTCGGTCATGAGCTGCTCGACTTCGCCTGGCGTCAGCGCGCTGCACCGAGCGCCACCAGCTTGCTGTCGACCTCCGGCGTCATGACTTTGGGCAGGGAGTGAACACAGCGCAGACCGATCGTTGCCGTCGCGGCGGTGATGCAACGCGGTCGAGCCGGTCGGCTCGAGGAAGGCGCAGATGACGGCGGCGGCGAAGTCGTCGAAGGTGGCGGTCTGTGGTCGTGAGTTCTCCGAGCGCGAGCTCGAAGTGATCCGTGCGATCATCGCGGACGAGTCTCAGGCGTGTCGGGCGGAGATCGCGTGCCGGACTTGCGGCAAGCTCGGTTGGGTCGACGAGGGCGGACGTCCGAAGGCGATGAGCTGCCGTGTGGCGCTGCTCCGCATGGAGCAACGGGGCCTGCTTGCGCTGCCGCCTCCGCGCAACGGCAACCGGAGCAGCTCTCGGCCATCAGCGCTGCTCGACGTGCCAGCTGACGAGGTGGTCCTTCCCGAGTCGGATCGCCGCGCTCGAGAACCCGGCCGAGAACGCGATCAGGCCGCTCGTGCCGGATTGCCGGAAGACCAGGACCGAGCCCCGTCGCATCGGAGTCAGGGACGTCGGCAGGATCCGGTTCTGCGAGTCCCACTGGCCGCAGACCGTGATCCGCGACGCGTTCGTGGCGGGCTGGGAGGTTCGCAGTCGTGGAACGACCAGGCTGGCAGGGTTGCCGCGGTCAGCACGACGCCGACGACCGCGTGGAGGGTGGACAACGGCCGGAGAGCGAGCGGCTGCACGATACTCGAAGGCGCGTCGCCGGCGCGTCGCCGCGCTGCCCGCGGACTCGTCGAGCCTGCGGGGCTGCGCGTGCCCCGGCGCCGCAGCGCGGCGCCGGGCGGATCGGGCGATCAGTCGCCGAACACGATCTCGATCGCATCCGACAGGCGGAGGCCGCTGACCAGCACGCACGAGCCCGCGGTCGGTCCACCGACCGTGATCCACTGCGCATACATGCCGGCGCCGCCGAGGCCGGCGAAGCACGGGATCGGAAGGCGGATCGACGCCGCACCGGCGCTGACGCCGGCCTGGACCGTGACCTGCGGGACGATCACGTCGCCACACGCAGCACCACACAGCATGATGGGTGTGGACCGGGTGGTGTCGAGGAGCAGGATGGCGATGGCAATCGACGGGTCCGCACCGGACAGCGTGATGCTGAAATTCGGGTTGCCGATCGCAGCGGGACTGCCGACGCCGATGGTCGCACCGTTGGCGCAGCCGCCCGTGCCCGCGAGCTGGGTGATCGGGCCACCCGCGAACGGAGCGTAGTAGCGGGCGCGCAGGACGCCGTTGCCGCCGCCGACCGCTTCCTGACGGTTGAGGATCAGGGCGTCGTCGCTGCCGGCGGCGCCGCCAGCGAGCTTCGACGCGAAGCCCGGCTCGATCATCCAGTTCGTCGCGTCGCCCGGGACGAACGCCGGATTGCCGCAGCGGGCCGCGCTGTCGAGTTGGAGGTTGGTCGCCTCGATGTCCGAGCTCTCGACGTTGTTGGCGTTGAAGATCCCGTTGGGATCGATCCAGCACGCCGCGTACTTCGAGCTCAGCAGAACGATCTTCGGCTCGCGCTCGTTGGCGTTCTGGTCGGCCTCGATGATGAACGTGTCGATCAGGACGATGCCCGAGTTCCAGACGCCGTGCGTCGTGCGGATGTCGTTGTTGGTCGTCGAGCCGGGCTCGAGTTCCTCCATGATCACCGTGAAGTGGTTGCCATTGCCGGCAATGTCACACAGGCCGAAGCCCGAACCGCTCACCGCGGCGGGGATCGGCGGGTTGATCAGCGTGCCGGTGGCGTCGAGCGCGCACACGGCGATCGACGTCAGGTTCGCGCGGAACGCGACGAACTGGCGCTGCGGGGCACCACCGTCCTGGGTGATGGCCGGGTTGTCGCAGGGGAGGCCACTGAAGATCACCGTCGGCAAGCTCGGCAGCGGCGGCAACATCGTCAGGTCGATCGTCGAAGCCGCGACGCCCATCGGGGCCGCCGGAGTCATCGCCGGGCCCTCGGCCCACACGACGGTGACTTGCGAAGCTCCGGAGCTGTCACCGGCGACGTCCGGCTGGACCTCGTCGATACCGAGGACTACCGAGATGTCGAACGCCGCCGAGGGCGTCTGCGTCAGCGTGTCGATCGTGGCGCCGCGGACATCCCAGTCGCCCGTGGAGTTGTCCTGCCAGACGACGACCCACTGGTCGAGCTGGTTGTTGTTGGCGACCTTCAAGCCCGTCGCGAAGACGTTCGTGCGGCGGAAGATCGTGTCCGTCGGCTGCGTGGCCAGGCGCTGCGGCGGGTTGGCGCCGCTGATGCAGCGGAAGAACAGGTAGCTGCTCGTCGCCGACGGCGCCGACTCGAACGTGACGATGTAGGTGTCGGTCGTCGCGTCGTACGACGCGTCCATGTTGAAGTCGCCGAACGACCGGCCCGGGTTGGCGAACGTCTGGTTGATCAGCGGGTCGACGTCGATCGGGTAGGCTGCGGTGTCGACGAACGACGCCGGCAGGGTGTACTCGAGGTGCTCGCCGTCGAAGTTCATCGTGCCCTCGACGCGCGCGCCGTTGGCGTCGATGCCGACGACCGTGCCGATGTTGACGAATCCGATGTCGAGCGCGCGGAAGCTGAGTTCGCGGGCGCGCTCGACGACCTCGGCGCGGAGCTCGGTCGTGACGTCCATGCGCACGACGAGGTCACCGGAGCCCGACAGGGGGCTGTCGATCAGGAAGCTCTGCTTGAGGCCGTCGGCACGAGGGACGAAGCGCTCGGTGATGCCGGCGCCGTGGCGGTAGTCGACGCGGTTGACGCCGCGCACCGGCCTGGCGTCGCCGCCCGCCTCGAAAGCCGTCGCTCCAACGCGGCCGATGCTGTCGAACTCGAGGATCAGCGGCATGTTGTGCGGAGCCGCCTTGCCGAGGATCGGCGTGATCACAACGCGGCCCGCTTCGAACGTCGTGTCGAGGCCGCCGCCCATGGCGAAGAGCGCCCCTTCGAACTCGAAGACACCGTGCGTGTCCTGCACGATGCTCTGGAAGTCGGGCTCTTGCTGCAGCTGCGGCTGCTGACCGGCGGCAGGGGAGGCGAGAAGTGCGGCCGCGAAGAGCGGCGTCACTTGGAGCGTGAGGTTGCGCATCATGTCGTCTCGAGTGGTTGTCGCTTGCCGACGCATTCGCGCGGCCTTGGCGAGAGAACGAGCACCAGGATGCCCCATGGCCACTGGATCGAGAAGAGGTTGGATCGATCGTGCGTGGTCTCCGCGAGCGAATCCGCACCGGAGCGCCAACCCCATGCCCGCCGAGCGTAAGTGCGCTCGCCGAGCATCGGCCACGCGAGTTGAAGCCCGATACTTCGAACGGTCCAGCGGTGTCGGGCGTCGGCTCGCGCAGGTGATCGATGAGAGAAGTCGACGGCCCGCGTCGGCGTCATCGGAGCTACGCGCCGGCCGAGCGGGAGCGGATCTTGCTTGACGCGTGGGAGCTCGGGGGGCTGCCGCCGCCCGCCGGCACGAGGTCACCGGGAGCACGGTGTTGAACTGGCGTCATCGCCTGGCGCGCCAATCGACCGAGGCTGTCGGTGAGCACACGGACCAGACGTCCGGCGACCAGCCGGACACCACCGAGCCGGTGGCGGGCGTCGACGATCGGCCAGGGGAGCTTCTCGCCGATCGCAGTTCCGGGTCGGCGCGACCGGCGAGCCGTCGCGCGCCCTCGGAGAAGGTCCAGGCGCTGAAGCTCGCCGCCTCCGAGAGCGTGAGCGACGCGTCACGAAGGCTCGGCGTCAGCCGCTTCGCAAACTACGAGTGGCAGCGCCTGGCGAAGCGCGCGGCGAGTGGCGACGACCCGGCTCCGAACAGCGGCCCGGCGCCGGACGACATCGATGCCTCGCGCGCCCGTGAGATCCTGGCGGAGTGGAAAAAGCACCCTGGTCCGGGACCGAGCCAGATCCGCAGTCAGCTGCGTCGCCGTCGCATCGAGTTTCCGTCCAGACCGCCCGGCGGGTCATGGACGACTCCGGTTGTCGGCCTTCGAAGGTCGAGCGCCGGCGCCACGACATTCGCTGCGAGGCCGGAAGCGCCCTCGACGCTTGTCGGGCAGCCGCGATCCGGGGCCGAATAGCGTTCGGCGAACATGCTGGTCGCGCGGTGCCACGCTGGCGCGATCCGGACGCGATTCGTGACGGCGTGGCTGCCTTCGATCAGCAGGCGCGCTACCGCGGCTTCTCGTCGCACGCGGCGACCGCGGTCGAGTCCGGCCGCCGCGAAGCCCTGGAGCGGCTGTGCGCATACGTCCTGCGCCCGGCCATCGACGAGGACCGCCTGGCCTGGACTCGCGACGGCAGGGTCGTCTACAGGTTCGAGCGGTCGTGGCAGGACGGGACCAAGCTGATCGTCTTCGAGCCGCCGGTATTGATCGAGCGGCTGGCCGCGTTGGTGCCTCGCCCGCGGCGAAACCTGGTGACCTACCACGGAGCGTTCGCACCGTGCGCGTCGTACCGCGATCGGGTCGTGCCGCCTCCGCCTGCTGAAGACGAATCGCCACCCGCCTTCCGTTCGACTCAGCGACGGTGCTCGGCCCCGCGCGACGAACGTGATGACGAGCAGCCCACGTCACGACGCCACTCCTGGGCCAAGCTCATGCTGCGCTGTTCTGGGGTGGACGTTCTGGTGTGCCCTCGCTGCCAGACCCGACGTCAACTCCTGACGTTCATCACCGACCCGAGCACGATCGTCCGAATCTCGACCTGGCCGGACCTGCCGGCCGAACTCCCGCCCCTCGCACCGCCCGCCGGGGTGGGCCTCTGGCCGGACTGAAACTGATCAACGCCCTCCATCGCGGTCGGATCCGAGGTCGTCTCACGCCCGGGGTCTGCCCTGGTTGCTCACCGACGCCCGACGGTCGGCAAGACCTCCTTGGCCTGACTCCGCCGGAGAGCCCTCGGCGAGGACCTTCGAGTTCACGAACGCGCTTCGGCTACCCGGTCGCTGCGCCGGACACCCCTTTGAACCTCCTACGGGCCTGACCGTGACCGCGTGCAGAAGGCAGGTTCCCATCGGCGTCCCGTCGGTGCACCAGATGCCGCTGCTCACGCCATCGGTCCCCACGAACAAGCCGATCCCTTCGAAGGCCCCCATTCCAGGACGGCGGCGAAGTCGTCCTCCCCGGATCCAGGTCGAGCAACGGCTCGGTACCACGCGGTGTCCCGTCGGTCGCATACAGCTCGGTCCCGAGCGCGACGGTGGTCGCGAAGAACAGCGCGCGATCTCCCACGCGCTGGAACGCGTGGGGGTTGGAGTCGTTGGGGCCCGGCTCGAGGTCGGCGACGAGGGAAGGTGAGACCGGAAGCTGAGCGTGTAGGTGCAGCGCGTACGACGCGATCAGGGTCGCGGTCAGCTTCGCAACGGGAAACGAGCACTGGGCGACGGGGCGCATCCACACACTCCTCAGCTCTGCGGTCGCCAGGTCCTACCGCACGACGAACCACGACGGACACCGGCACCCGCTGTGGTTTGCCCTCCTGGCACCATCAGGATGGCGGCACTCCGCCATGGTCCGCGAGTGCGCTGCCCCGCGGGCGTTGCCATGGAACCCGAAGCGCGCGCAGCTCCTCCACCACGGCTCGAGTGTCCGCCCCCTCCCGGCGCCGCGTCGTCCCCCTGCATGCCGCCGTCACCAGGATCGGCCGCGCCGACGACAACCAGGTCCAGATCGCGGTCGCCCAGGTCTCCAAGTGCCGCGCCGAGATCGAGCGGCGCGAGAGCGACTTCATCCTGCGCGACGTCGGCAGCAAGGCCGGCACCTACTGCAACGACCAGCCCGTCACCGAGCACCGGCTGCGGGACGGCGATCGGATCGCGCTCGGCAGGTCCTCGGCGGCCACGCTGGTGTGCCGGTCCAGCGACCCGGGCAGTGCCGGGACCGGCGGCCACGACAGCGGGCCATCGTCAACGCAATGGAACGTCGTGAGCATCCATTGCAGATGGTCGAGCGACAGCCCGCGCCACGCCTCGTTGCGGACGAAGTTCTGGTCGTCCTTCCGGTTGACGCAGTCGTCCGGTAGCAGCGGCAGGAACGGTACCGTCGCGACGACTTGGACCGCGACGGCGGCCAGGCGGACGCCGGAGTGTGGCGTCGTGTCGGGTGCGGGGCCACGCACGGCGAGCGCAGAGCCACGGGGCCGGGTCGCGGTAGACGAGGGCGCACGGGGCGAGTGGCCGCTTCGGCCCCGGCGTGTCAGTTCATGATCGCGATCAGCTGGCCGGACGTTGCCGCCCAGCCCGACGGTGCTCCGGGATCCGGATGGAAGCTCTGCAGGAACAGGTATGTTCCGACGGGAATCGTCGTCGGCACCGGCAATGGCACGACGCCAGGGCCGGCAACCACTCCGGCGGGGAAGGCCACGGCGGGATCGAGCAGGACTTCCAGCCCTGCCACGGCGAGAAGTCCGGGAGCCGTGCTGGCGACCAGGAGCCCTGGGCGGAACGATCCGGCGAGGCTCACCACGCGGACGCCGAACCCGGCATTGCCGCGCGAGGGGACGCCTCCCGGCGCCGGGCTCACCTCCCAGTCGTACGTCGAGGAGCCGGTGGTCCGACCGCCGTACGTGCGGGGATCGTCGCGGACCGTAATGCTGCGCAGCGTCGCACCGGGCAACGTCGCGACGGTGACGAGCGCGCCGGATGGGTCGAGGCGCTCGACATGTCCCATGATCGGGCCGAGTGAGTTTCGCACGACGAGCGGCTGGTCCGTCGCTGCCTCGACGCGAACGTCCGCCACGAAGTCGGTCAGCCATGCGACGAGGCTGACCTGTGCGGTCGTCGGGTCGACCTGCACGATCCGGTCGTTGGACGAGCCGAGCAGGTTGCCGTGGCCGTCGAAGGTCAAGCCGGTGAGAAAGGCGGTCGTGCCGATTCGCCGCCCACCGCCGCCGCCGAGAGGAATCGCGTAGAGGTCGGAGGATCGCCCCTGCAGCGGGCTCACCGCGATCCAGGCGGTGCCGCCGGTCGGATCCACGGCCATCGCACTCGGTACGAAGTCACCGACCGGTGGCAGTGCCACGGGAGTCACAACCCCGGAGCGGGTGACGACCACGAGGCCGACGTGCTGTGGCTGGTCTGCGGCCAGTCCGTTGGTGAGCACGACGACGCCGCCGTCAGGGAGCGAGTGCATCTTCGAGACACCGGCCTCGCCACCGAGCGCGCGCGTCGTGCCGATCCCGATCGTGCGCATGACGACTCCCGTGCTGCCCGAGACGAGCACCTCGTGCAGGTTGATCGGCACGCCTCCGCCCCGCCGGACCTCCCCGACCCAGAGCAGACCGTCGTCGGGTCGCACGACGACCGTCGGCGCTTCGGTGGTCGAGGTCGCGGGGAGCCCCTGGACGGCTCGGACGGTCCCGCCGCGGTCGACAACGGCAAGGCCGCCGGGCGCGAGCGACACGACGTAGGCGCCGTCCTCGACTTGGGCGGGCGCGGCCGTCGCGAGGCCGAGCAACGAGACCGTGAAAGTCGAGAGCGGCGAGCGGAGGAGACGGAACATAGCGGACTCCGAGGGTCGGCGCGGCGCGGGCTGGGGGGAGGCGGGATCGTAGCCGGAATCCGAGCGGTCGGGTGCGTGGCGCAGACTCACTCTGCGTCGGGGAGAACCGGGACGACGTCGCCTGCCGTCGCGTGCGGAGGATTGGACGCCGCCAGCCCGCAGGAAGGACAAGGGGGGATTGGGCGCTCCGCCCGGGGAGTGCGTGCCTACCGGAGTTCCGCGAGCGCTCCGTGAAGCAAATCGTGAACGCGTTCGCAGACCGCGGTGGCTACCCGGCCTCGTGTCGCGCGCCACGGCGATCGGACCTGGCGCGCCACGCTGTTCGGGACACGTCGTTCACGACTCACGGGCTCACCGTGCTCAGCCGGGCAAGAGCCTCGCCTTCACGGGCGCACGCTGGCCGGGAGCGGCCCGATCGGGGGCTGGTCACGCACTACGTGCCCTTCGTGATCGGCAACGCGACGCGCGCCATCGAGATCGCCGGCATCACCACCAACCCTGACGACGCGTTCACGGCACAGGTCGCGCGCAACCTGACCGACCGTGACGACCGCCTCCTCCGCGCCAGGCGGTTCCTGATCCCCGGTCGCGACACGGAGTCCAGCGGCCGATTCGAGCTCATCCTGAACGACGCCGGCGTGTGTCCGGTGACGACCTCGCACGAGGCGCCGAACATCAACGCGATCGCCGGGCGCTGCGGGAGTACGCCGTGCACGACGACTGCGAGCGGCTACACCCAGGACTCGGCGACGCGCTGATCGAGCGACGACCGGGAGCCGGCCGCGCCGGCGAGGGCGACGGGTTCGAGACCGAGCGGCTCGGCGGCTGGCTGCACCATGACGCTCGCGTAGCCCTGCGGCCCGAGGTGGTCCACAGGTCTTGGGGAGTCGGGTGGGTGAGGGAAACCGGACCGCCCGGGCCACGCCGAGAAGAACGATGTCGACGCGCGGGTATCGGCCGTTCGCGTCAGACCGACTGGCGGACTCGTGTCGGCTCGTTGTTCGGACAGGACGGGCGCTGGACCGGCGCCAGCCGCACGGAGTCGCGGCCGGATAGAATGCCGCACGCTCGGCGCTCGCGAAGAGAACGCGTGCGATCCTCTCCGACAACCTCCCGTGCCCGACGGCGCAGGGCGTTGCTTGCTCGCCTCGTCGCGCCGCGCCGAGTTCGGGTGTCCCGCCTTCCCTCCGAGGCCATCGACACCGTGAGCAGGACGCAGACATGTCAACACGCTCTTGCTGGATCACGATTCCTCTCCTGATCGCGCCCATCTGCGCGCAGCACTTCGTGCGGGTGCGCGACGGTATCGTCGAGCCGCATGGCCGGGCAGGCTCGGATCGAGCGTCGATCAACACATCGGCGCCGACGTCCACGGCGTCGCTGTGCGGCACGCTGGTCGCCGCCTACGACGGTCAGCCCATCGTCAACGGCGGCGGCGCGACGCTGATCACCAATGCCTTCATGAACCCGGCCTGTGTCAACCGGAATGGCGACATCGCGTTCTTCGCGGAAGCCAGCGGCGCGCGCAACCAGGGCATCTTCGTCGCCGACAGCACGGGCGTGCGGGCGATCGCGATGGGCTGTGGCGGGGGCGGCGGTTCGGGCCGGCACGGGACCTGCGGCGACCCATCGCCGGTCGGCGGCACCTTCGCTGGTTTCTTCAGCAGCACGGTCTTCGCGCCACCGATCAACGAAGCCGGCGACGTGCTCTTCCTCGCCGACATCGTGAACGGCAGCACCGGGCGGGGTCTGTTTCTCTTCCTCGCCGGCAGCCAGACCATCGTCAAGGTCGCCGCGGTCGGCGACCCCTCGCCCCTGGGTGGGGTGTTCACCGCGCTCGGACCCGGTTCGCTCGACCGCGACGGTCAGGTCCTGTTCCTGGCGCGCAGCACAGGCAGCAACCCGTACCTGGCCGACATCTTCCGCTGGCAGTCGGGGACGGTGAGCCGCTTTTGCGTCGTCGGTGATCCCGCGCCCGGCGGCGCCACCGTGGCGATGCTGGGCAGCGAGAGCTTCGGCTTCGTCGACGGCACCACGGTGTTCGCTGGCCCGCTGCCGTCGATCAACGACTGCGGGCAGGTCGCGTTCCGCATCATCACCACGGGCGGTCCGGTCAACACCGGCATCGCCGTGCGGAGCAACGGCACCGACGCGTGGTATCTGACCGATGCGATGACCACGCCGCGCGGCGGCACCTACTTCGACTTCCAGGCCGCGCTGCTCAACGGCAGCGGCGAGATCGCGGTGTTCGCCGAGTTCATGCTGGGCGGCAACCCGACCGGAGGCTGGTTCGTGGGCCGACCGGGCAGCTGGCGCGCGGCACTCTGCTTCGACGACCCGGTCGACGGCGGACAGTGCATCGTGCTGGGCTTCTCGCGCGCGCCGATGACCCCGCTCGCCGACAACGGCGATCTCGTCGTCTGGTGCGATCTCGATCCCAACCAGACCAGGGGTCGGCTACTGCTCAGCGCTGCCGACGGCTCGCTGACGGTGCTGGCGCGCCAGGGCGGCCCGACCGGCACCGGCGGCAACTATGGCGCGATCGACGGCTGGCCGGCGATGAACAGCTCGGGCCGGGTGTCGATCTCGGCCGCGGCGACGGGTACTGGCTGGAACAGCGCCCACCTGACCGGCGTGCTTTGCGGGCCTGGTGTCGCGAGCAACCCGTGCCGATCGCTGGGCGACACGTTGGACATCGACGACTTCGGCCCTGCCGGCGCGAGCTTCGTGCTGTTCCTGTCGACGGCGGCGCAGAGTCTGCACTGGCCGCCGTACGGCACGCTGCTCATCGGTCCGACGCCGATCCTGCCCGTCACCGGCGTCGTCCCGTATCCGGGGACGTCCGGGCCGCACCGGGTGTCGCTACCGATCCCGAACAGTCCGGTGCTCCACGGTCTGTCGCTGCACTTCCAGACCCTCGCCCTCCTGACCGCCGGCCCGCAGCTGACCAATCGCGCGACGTCGTTGCTGCGCTGATGCGATGGCGAGGTGGCGTCCGTGAGACGGTCGCCGGCAACGTGACTCGAGTCCGGACTCGGGTTCGGCCACGCCCTGGCACCGATGCCATGCCCGGTCCGTCACTGGATGACGACCTCCAGGGCGTTGGACGCCGACACACCGAGCGCGGGGTATGGCGGCGGCGAGGTCGGGCCCGGCCCAGTCCCACTGCGCGAACAGCCTGGCGCCGGCCCGTTGCTCGGCGCCGGCACGACGACGAAGCACGCGGCGCGCGGGTCGGGCCGCTGTACTCGGGTGAGGAGACGCCGAGGATCGAGGCGCCGATGGGGAGCATGTCGAGCCGCGTGACGAGAGCAGTGGTCGAGACGGCAGGGGCGCCTCGCCATGCAGCAACGTGCGGAGCAGGCGCAGTGCGCGATCGCGAAGCTCCCTGGTAGCTCCGTCGCAGCTCGCCGTGGGGCGTGAGGATGCGCTCGCACCGGGCGGTCCGATCGCTGCGTGTCCTCGCCACCGCCCCACCGCTTCGTCGCGAGCCGCCACGATTCGCGAAGTCGAACCTAGTCGCACCTTCGGAGCCCGCACGACGATCGCCGCGACGAAGACGTTGCGACCATGCGGCGGATCCGGACGTCGTTCGCGTAGCGCTCTGTCCGACTTCATGGCACACCGAGCGTGACGCGCATCGCGTTGCTGTGCACGACGCTGATGGCGTTCGCACCGAAATCGACGACCGCGATCGTCGTGTAGATCGGAACTCCAGCGACCACCGGCGCCACGCCGAACGTGAACGACAGACTCGCGCTCCCCGCCGGGTCGGCGAATACACCGACGCTCACGAGGATCTCGTGGCTGAGGTAGCAGCCGGGCATGCCGATGAAGGAGAGGTCGAGCGGCAGCGGGATCCCGTTCCAGGAGGTCGCGTCCAGGCCGAAGTGCATCACCCCCAGCGCGGACGGGCGGGCATTGCGAAGCGAGTAGACGACCGGCGCGCCCTGCAGCGGACCGCAGGAGCCATTGCCGTGCGTGACCTCGTGGACCGGCGGCGCGCCGTTGGTTCCCGGGCAGCCGGGTGGCCCGAACGGCGCGGCACTGCCCAGCGAGGTGCACAGGACCACGTCGAAGCCCGCCCAGGTGTTGCCCGCGGGATGACCGGCGGAGCAGCAGCCGAGCGGCAGCGGTGTCTGACACAGCCCGGGCAGCCGGAACGAGGCCACCGTGCGGCCGTCCGATGCGTACAGCGTGTCCGACCTGGGGTCGAACGCCAGCGCCTGCACGGCGCCGAGTGCACAGCCGCTCAGCGACGTCCGGCACTGTGTCCGACAACCCGCGGCGCGCGGCCAGCTCAGCAGCTCGCTGTTCGGCGGGCCCGAGGGGCTGGACACCACCACGTGGAGCGCGTCGTTGCTCGCGTCGTAGGCGATGCCGCCGGCCACGTGTCCCGCGCTCGGGATGGCACCGACCGTGCAGCGCCCCGTCGGCACCAGGCAGGTCGCCGGGTCCCAGGCGAACGTGTGCACGACCGCCGCCCCGGCCCGCGACTCCAGCGCGTGCAGTTCCCGCCGCGCGTAGTCGAACGTGAGACCGCGCAGCCGTCCGCCCAGCACGGTCGCCGGAGTGTGGCGATAGAGCTCGGTCCACGCCCCGCGGACCGCCTCGACTTCGTAGATCGTCGTGCCGTCGGTGTAGAACAGCGAGCCGCGGAGCGGGTTGTTGGCCGCTCCGCCATTGCCCGACCGTGAGCTCTCGTGGAGCCCGCAGGACCCGGGCTCGGAGGAATCTCGTGCAGGGCTCGCACCCGTAGCCCCGGGCCCCGCCGCAGCGAGACCCGGCCGGCAGCTCGGAAGGCTCGGACCGATCTGTTGCGATTCCCGGCGCCTTCGGCGTGCAGCCGGACCGGTCCGGTCGAGACCCAGGGTCGGTCGGCGGAACGCAACACATCGGGCGCCGCTGGAAGCTGGCTCGGCTGCGCGTGCATCCGGGCGCGCTGCCTACACTCGCACCGTGCACTGGTATGTCTACGTGCTCGTCTCCGACCGTCTCGGTCGGACCTACGTCGGCATCACCACGGACGTCGAGCGCCGCCTGGCCCAGCACAATGGAGAGCACCGCGGCGGCGCGCGCGCGACCCGGCGTGGCAGGCCGTGGCGCATCGGCGCCGTGTGTGGGCCGCTCGCGAGCCGGTCGCAGGCATCGAAGCTGGAGCACGAGATCAAGCGGGAGCAGGGCGACGAGCGGATCGCGTGCGCGCTCCGCACGCGCTGACCCCGCTGACGAGGTCGGTCGCCAGGCCAGCGTCCGCCCCGCTGCGACCGCTCGGGACGGGGCACCGCCCTTCGCCCGTCCGATGCCGCGCCCGTGCCGGGTCGCGGCACCCCGCCGTGCGCGGTGCCGACGGTTCGTCGCCACGGGTCGGACCACGCGCGAAGGCACGCGACCCGGGCGCTCCAGGGCGGAGCCCGTGACGACAAGGTGGTCCAGGGGTTCAGGCGACGCGGGAAGGACGGTGCGAACCCGGTGGCGTTTGAACCGCTCGCCCGGCCGCGGCAGCATTGCTGCGGCCTCCTGAGAAGCGAGTGCCCGGTCGGAGGCAATGGCCGGGAGTCGGATCGCGGAGATCATGCCGACATAGGGTCGCTGCCCGCCGAGACCGGCAGATCCGGTGCGTTGCGCGACCTGGATTCCGAAGGCGGCGCTGAGCATCGAGGGGTTCAGTGGGCCCACAGTCCCGGCCCATGAAGCATTGCCAGCGGTAGGGCGAGCTTCGGGAGTTCTGCGGGCAGGTGCAGCCAGGTCAGGAGCCTGACGATCGTGCGGGGATCGATGACGGACCCGCGAGGCGGGTCGCTGCACGCACAGCCGATCGACCTTCGCAGGAGGCTGCCGCAATGCTGCCTGCGGCGAGGTCAGTAGCTGTCGGCGGGACGAACGGACAGGGCAAACGAGGATGTCCAGGCCGGATGTCGCGGGCGAGCAACTCACACCAGGTGTTGCGCCGCCGCGAATCAGGCCTCTCGTGCGGTGCCTTCCCACGAGTGGGCCGGCGTTCTTGCAGCGAGCGTAACGCGGGCGGCGAGTCGTGCGCGTGGGGCGGGGACGTACGACCTGATCGCGGTGCGAGGCGCTCGGTGCGAATGCGCCTTGGTAGGTCACCGGGTTGCGCCGCGGGTAGGTTCGACTTCGGGCAGGTCACGCCGCACGTTGATCGACGCAGCGCTGCCACGCCGGGTCCCGGCGACCGTCCTCGGCGAGTGTGCGCAGCCCGAGGACGCGCTGTCGGCCCGCGGTGGACCGCTGCATTCCGCTGCGTTTCAGTCGGTGGGCGACGATGTTCTTGGCCACAGACTCGACGTGCCTGCTTCCGATCGGGGGCCCCACCGCGATGAACGTGGCGCATCTCGGGCGACAGCGGTCCTTCGCGAAGTGCCCGGTGGCGCGACGTACGACGCTCGGTGCGCCAAACTCCTCCGGGAACAGTCGGATATACCTCTGCGGTACGCGCAGCAGGTCGCCCACCCCGTCGTCGTCGAGGAGCAGCCGTTCGCGGTGCTGCTCGAACCACCAAGCGGCTTCCGGTGTGCCTTGTCCGACGATCGCCTGCGCCGCTCCAAAGAGCGCCACGGACGTAGGATCGGATCGTACGGCTCGCACGCACGATTGGCCGAAGGCGGCAGCGTGCGACTTGGTCGAGCCAACTCTGCAAAGACGGGAGCTGCTGCCCGTTGGTCACCTGGCCCGAGAATATCGAGCAGAGATCCCCTCCCGACGATCGCGCGGCCCGGCGGCTCGCTCGGCCTGAGCAGGGCGCCGGCGTCGAGACGCGCCCGCGGCAGTTGGTCGGAGCCATGGAAATTGGGCCAGCGCGCGTCATCGACGTCCTTCGCGGCTGCTGCATCGATGTCCTCGGCCGCGCGGACGAGCACGCGTCGGACCTCGTCGAGCGCTGCGTTGGAAGGGCGCGCGATGTGGGGCCGTACGCGATCTCGGCGTTCGGCAGCGCCTCCTCGACGGCCTTCTCGTAGGTCGCGCACTCGTTCATCTTGTCGAGCTGGATCGCCTCGCGGGCCTTCGGTCCGAACTCCGTGAAGGGGCACTTCAGCACCTCGCTGCTCTCACCCTCCGCGACTCGGACGACATGCCCGTATCGCGTCCGGTGTCGTGCTGGGTGACCGCGGTCAGGCAGCAGTGCCGCTTGCGGGAGCTGGTCTCCTCGACGCCGATAAGCCGCAGGCCGCGCAGGCGCCCGGAGTCGAGCCGCTCGACGACCACCCGGCCCGCGACGCTCCCGATGGTGACCCACGAGATTCGGAACAGCGCAGCGCTCGGTGCGAGCTCGCCGTGGCAGGCCACCGGGCTGCGCCGAGGGCGAGGCACGAGCGCGGCCAACCGTTGGATCGGCAACGTCACGGTCGTCGACGAGCTGGCAGCGGGCGACTGTTCGTCGACAACACGCACCGCGTCTTCACCAGCTCCGACACCACGGCCGCGCTCCTCGACGTCCTGCCGCGGCTGAAGTCGGGCGTGCTCGTCGAAAGCCACGACAAGCTGCCGCCCGATGACTGTCCGCCGAGCCGGACCGACCGCTTCTGATCGGAGCAATACGTGCTCCCTGCCTACCTGCTCGCCGAGGGATCCACGTTCGACTTCGCTCCTTCGAACGCATACATGGGCTCCAGCCGCGAGCTGATGGGGCACCTGCACCCGATCTGGTCGCGTCTCCGCGACGCCAATTCCCGAGGAGCGGCGATCTGGCTGCGGATCCGCTGACGGCGTCCGTGGCCCGTCGGGCGCAGCTCCCGCGGGAGCTGCTGCGCGTCGACGGATCGACCGTCGAGCGGACCGAGCGCCGCGGACTGTGCGCGATTCCGCGGCGCCACGCCGGGCGAGGCGACCGCGGTCGCTGCAACAGCGCACTCAGCCGGTGACGGTGAGCTCGTAGGCGGAGCTCAGCGACACCTGGGCCGGATTGCTGACCGGGAACGTCCCCACCGCGAAGTACAGCGTGAGCCCGATCAGCATCGGGTCGTTCGGGATCGAGATCGACTGGCAGAACTCCTGGTTCGCCCCGAACTGACCGAAGTCGAAGCCGAACAGCAGCGGCAGGCCGATCGGGAGCTCGATGCCGGCGACGGTGACCGGTCCGGGCGTCAGCGAGAACCACAGACAGTCGTGGCAGCCACGCGGACCGGCCTGGCAGAACTCGATCGTGCTGCCGATGCGCGGTTCGCCGACGGTATAGAACGAGATCAGGCAGTCGCCGCCATTGGCGAGGAAGCCGCTCTGCTCACCATTGAGGCCCGCAGCTTGGAACTTCATCCCGACGCTGGCCGGCGCCAGGTTGGAACCGGTGCCGAACGCGTGTGCGAACGACTCCGCGACGAGCGCGCCGACACCGTCGCCGGTGACGGAGAACACGAACGTCACCGGACCCGGCACGGGCTCTGGCCCGCCCAGCAGCGGCGCGGACGCGTTGGCGATCGCGCCACGGATGCCATTGGTCGTCGCGAGGTGCGAGCGGAAGCTGCCGAAGCAGCCGGCGCGCGCTCCACTGTCGAACGAGAAGTTCATCGCTGGCTGCGTGGGTCCTGCGGCCGACTGCGACTCGAGCGCCATGCCCGTCACGGTGCGCGGCGCGTTGAACATCAAGTCCGTGATCTGCGGGTTCTCTTCACCGGCCACGATCGGCGAGGTGTTCGTGACGATCATGGTCAGTCGGGCGAGCGCACGGTCGTAGGTGAACTCGACGGTCGCACTCGCCGCGACATCGCCGGTGAGGAGGCCCGGGTTGCTCTGGCAGCCTTGAGCGTTGGGGCTGGCGACCTCGATGGTCGCCGACGTGAACTGCTGGGCAGCGAGGGACGCTGCGAGGAGGGGAAGTGCGAAGAGACGGATGTTCAAGGGAGTGCCTTCGAAACGTGGGGGCGAGAGGTCTTCATTGGCGGAGCGTCGTTGTTGGTCGACGCTTTTCCGCGGACCCGTCCGCGCCCCAGTCGGTGCCAGTCCCGGAAGTTCTCGGGAGGCCGGGGGAGTCTACTGTCGCGCGGCAGAATCACAATCGGGCTCGGAACCGCAGCCGTATGGACGACGTGCGCAACGAAACGGTGCACCGTATGCGCGTCGGCTGACTGCCGACGCCACCGCGACTGGCGAGCGCTCAACCTGGCGTCCGGACCGACTCGCGCACGACGCTGAAGCGAAGGTGCGTGACCTGGCGCCAGTGACTCGCACCGGTAGATTCGAACTTGGTCTCCGCCCAGCCCCGTCCTCGAACAGGCGTACGGCCAGGCCCGGCAGCCGCGGCGCCACGTGCGACGTGTAGTCGTCGATCGGCCCATCGTGCAGACACCGCCCGATGACGTTGGCCCCGCCGCCGATCCGGACGTCGCGATCGGCGGTTGCTTCGCCGGCCCGTAGGCAAGGAGAGGGGGAGTGGGCGATACGCCCGGGGAGCGTGGGTGCCGTGTGGCGGAGCGAGTGCCCGGTCGGAGGCACTGGCCGGGAGTCAGGTCGCGGAGATCATGGCGAGGTCGGATCGCTCCCGGCGGTGAGCGGCAGGACTCGGGAGCCGCCCGACCTGGATTCCGAGGGCGGCGCTGAGCGCCGAACCGTTCAGTGGCCCCACAGTCCCGCCCCATGGGGCGGCGTCCGCGGTGAGGCGAGCGGCGGGAGTTCCAGGGGCGGGTGCAGTCAGGTCGGGACCCTGGCGATCGTGGTGCGGGGCAGTCGGTGCGACCGCGCCGTGGTAGGTCACGGGTGTGGCGCGGGGGGTAGGTTCGACTTCGGGCAGGGTCACGCCGCACGTGGATCGACGCAGCGCTGCCAGGCCGGATCCCAGTGACCGTCCTCGGCGAGTGTGCGCAGCCCGAGGACGCGCTGTCCGCTCGCGATGGATGGCCGCATGTCGCTGCGGTTCAGTCGGTGGGCGACGGTGTGCTTCGCCACAGATGCGACATCACCGTCATCGATCGGGATCCCCATTGCGATGAACGTGCCGTATCCCAGGCGACGGCGGCTCGTCGTGAGGTGCCCGATGGCTCGACGTACGACGCTCTGCTCGACTTCGTTCCCGTGTCTCTCGACGCGTCGACGTCGCGGATTGCTGGCTCGATGGCGTTCGACGATGGCGCGACCCGCAACGCCTTGGTCATCAGCTGCCCGACTTCTCCTTACGTCAGCGCGCTGCAACCGAATGCCACCAGCTCCTCGACCTCCGGCGTCATGAACCGGCCCGTCATGCCGCACCGTTCGTCTTCGAGTTACGGACCGCGGCCGTCGTCGCGGAGCAGGCCGCGGTGATGGAGCAGCGGGAGCACCCTGCGAGCGATGCGCGTCGTGACGCAGGAGACCTCCCCGTCCGTCGGCCGGCGGGTCGGGCCAGCAGCCGCCCTCCACCCAACCTGCCGGGCTGATGGGTGCGCCTCACCATCTCGATCGATCCCGGCGCCGCGGCTCAAAACACCCAGAGCACGCCCTGGCCGTTGCCGTTCATCCGACCGACGACGTAGATCCGGTTGGTGTTCGGGTCGGCGGTGATGTCGTGCGTGTCGAGCGGCACCATGACCAGGTTGAGAGGGAGGATGGACGGGCCGGCCGTGACCTGCAGGATCAGCCACCAGTAGTAGTTGATGTTGCCGATGGTGAAGCTGCCGTAGGCGACCGCGAACACCGGGCTGATCCACGCCGCGCCCCAGCAGACGACCGCCGGACTGGCCGGCAGGATGGGATAGACCACCGGGTTGTTGGGGAACGTACAGTCGTGCAGCTGCAGACCGTCGTTCCAGCGCGCCGCCAGCACGTAGGGCGAACCGGGCTGCTTGCGCAGCAGGCAGTGGCCGCCGGTCGGTGCCTGGTTGGTGAGCGTGTTGTTCATCGTCATCACCGGCAGGAACGGGTTGCCGATGTCGAACCCGCGGTGCAGGCGCGTGCTCGTGGTGTTGGCCGGCGTACCCATCTGGTACAGCAGGTCGCCGACGATCTCCATGCCGTTGCCGTCCTGGTTGGGCGCGTAGTCGTTCCACACCAGCGACATGTTGGTGCCGGTGTTGTTGACCTGGTACACGCCCAGCCCGTTGTTGGTCTCGTTGTAGAACAGCGCACCACCGCTGCCCACGGTCCGGTAGCGCATGCCACGGAAGTGATAGATCGACGGGATGCTGGCCACCGCGCTCGGTGACAGCGGGTTGCTCACGTCGATGATGTTGATGCCGCCGCCGCGGTGGCCGGTGAACAGCCGACCCCCGAACTGCGGGGTGTACTCCGCCTCGAACCACTGGTCGCCGAACGGCGGGTTGTAGCTCGTGGTGAGGCTCGGGCTGAGCGGGTTGGTGACGTTGACCATGTGCAGCCAGCCGTCGACCTGGTTGGAGATGGCGAGATGGGTGCCGCCGTTGACGCGCACCACGCTGCGTGGGTCGTCACCGATGCTGGCCGGCAGCGTGAGCGTGGCGATCTGCGCGTGGCCGGCCGCGGCCAGGATGGCGGCAACCGACGCCGAGCGGAGGAGGAGAAGGACGGGGGAGTTCGCGGTCATCGAGTTCATGCGCGGTGGTTTCTCCGACCTGTGAATGACCGGGCCGGGTCGGCACCGGACAGCCGCGCGCGAAATCGCTGTCGGCCAGCCCTCGACGACGGTGCGGCCGCCGCCGCCGGCGCCGAGCCCCGCCCGGTTGGCCGCCGGGTCGGCGACGAAAGGCTGGGTGCGGAGCGCGACGCCCGACATGTCGGGCGATGGCGGAACGCGCAGGTCGGTGCGCCGCTGGCCGGCGGCCTCGGCGGTGACTGGCGTCTACACGAACCAGTCGGTGCAGGTGCGGCAGCCGCAGGCTGCGAGCGGGATCGGGTCGATCGGCAGGGCCACCCGCCGCCGGAGGGTCCGGGGATTCGTGTGCGGAGTGATGACGGTGCGGTCGGAGGGGCACCGGCTCCAGCCGATCCAGGGCGTCGTCGTGGTGCACGAACCGGTGCCCGGCGTCCGCGCGGGGTGGGGCAGGTGGGACGGCTCCGCTTGCGACGCTGGCACTGGCCCGGACATCGACGGCGGCGATCCCGAACTGGAACACCCCGCCGCTTCCGACGCCATTCGGCACGCTGTGGATCGACGTCACGAGCCCGGCGCTCGACGTCCGGACGAGCGTCCCGAGCCTGGCGGTCTCGGGCGCTACTTCTGGGTCGCGCAGATCGGCGTCGTCGCCGTCGCGGGGCTCTCCGTCACGCGCGGGCAGCTCGTCTCGTTCGCGCGCTGAGGGGCGGATGCGCGGGCGGCCTTTGCGCTCTCGGGCGCGCCCGGCGATGCCGGTCGCGACGCCGAGAATCAGGAACCAGATCGATTCACGGTGCCAGCGGCGACCTTCTGGGCAGACTCGGGAGCGTCGCCGAATGACTGGTGGGACAACGCGAGGAAGGCCGGCGTCCGCGTCGGCTCGGCATCGTGCATCGAGATCCAGGTCGGCGACGTCACGGTCCGCGTCCCGCCGGCGTCGACTGTCGATGACGTCCGTGCCGTGCCGGAGGCGGTGAAGTCATGGTGAGCCTGCCTCCCTCCGTCCGCATCTTCCTCGCGCGTGGCAACACCGACATGCTCGAGCAGATCGACTCGCTCGCCGGATTGGTGGCGCACGTCCTCGAGGAGGATCCGATGAGCGGCCATCTGTTCGTGTTCTGCAACCGGGCGCGCAGTCATCTGAAGATCCTGTACCGGGAGGACGGCGGGTACTGGCTGCTGCAGAAGCGGCTGGAGCGCGGTCGGTTCGCATGGCCTGATGCGGACACGCCTGCGCTGCAGCTCAGTGCGACCGAGCTGCACGCGCTGCTCGGTGGGCTCGACTTCCGACCACCGAAGCGGCTACCACGAGTCGCGAAGACCCCGAAACCGCCCGAGCCACCCGCCGCCTTCGCTTCCTGGTCTGCGGCGAGTGGCGGTTCACGAGCAGCAGCACACAGACGTCGACAGCGACGCCGCGGCGGTCATCGCAGGGCTCCGCGTCGAGCTCGAATCGCTCCGCAACGAGCGAGTACGAGATCCTCAGCGCGCGGCACGACGCCCTGCTGCGCAAGCCGTACGGGAAGCGGAGCGAGAGAGCGGCAGGTCGACGCCGGCCCGGCGCGCGACGGGGAGCGCTGGGTGGGGCCTCCCGGGCGCCCGTGTGTGCTCCGGCACCGCCGGGTAGCCTCCGCTCATGAAGCACCACCCGGAGGGTGAGCTCAAGCGTGTGCTCGGCCCGCTGAGCGCGATCGCGATCACGGTCGGAGCCGTGATCGGGTCGGGGATCTTCTTGAAGCCGGTGCCCGTGGCGCACGCCGTGCCCAGCGAGCTCTGGATCCACGTGATCTGGGTCGTCCTCGGCGTGGTCTGCCTGTTCGGGGCCTACGCCTACGCCGAACTCGGTGCGATGCTGCCCGAGGCCGGCGGGCAGTACTCGTTCCTGCGCGAGGGCTGGGGGCGCTTCGTCGGCTTCCTGTACGGCTGGACGTTCTTCTGGGTGATCAACAGCGGCACCATGGCAGCGCTCGCGCTCGCCTTTGCCGACAACGTCCTCACGACGGTGCAGGTCGACGAGGCCTCGCGCACGACGGTCAAGGTCGCGATCGCCAGCGCGATGATCCTCCTGCTCGCGGTGGTCAACCACGTCGGCACGAGGCACGGCGCCCTCGTCCAGAACCTGTCGACGTTCTGCAAGCTCGGCGCGCTCGGGCTGATCGTGCTCGCGGGCCTCCGTTTCGCCGAGCCTGCGGCGTCCGACGGCGTCGCGGCAGCCGCCGCGGTCGAACCGGTGATCACTTCGGGAGGCGTCGTCACGGCCTGTCTCGCGGTCTTCTGGGCGTACGAGGGCTGGTACCAGCTCCCCTTCAACGCCGCCGAGCTGAAGCGGCCCGAGCGCGACCTGCCGCTCGGACTCGTCGTCGGCCTCCTGATCCTGATCGCTACGTACGTCCTCGTGAACGTCGTCTACCTGCGGGTCGTGCCGCTGCCGGAGATGCTCGCCCTCGACGTCGACACGGAGCGGATGGAGGTGCCGATGCGCACCGTCGTCCGCGCCATCGATCCGCAGCTCGCGAGCTGGCTGACGCTCTTGATCGCGATCTCGGTCTTCGGCGCAGCGAACCCGAACCTGCTGTCGTCGCCGCGCGCCTTCTACGAGATGGCCCGCGACAAGCTCGTACTGCGGGCCCTGATGCACGTCGACCGCCGGACCGGCACGCCGACGATCTCGATCTGGGCCCAGGCGGTCTGGGGCGTGGCGCTGGTCGCGGGCTTTCAGAAGTTCGACGATGTCACGGTCTACGTCGTGTTCGCGGCGTTGCTCTTCTACGCGCTCGCGGTTGCGGCCGTCTACCGGCTGAGAGTGCTGCAGCCGGACCGCCCGCGACCTTTCCGCTGTCTCGGCTATCCCGTGACACCGGCCCTGTTCATCGCCGTCGTGATCAGCGTGGACGTGCTGACGCTGCTCGATCCCCTCGAACGTCGCAACGCCCTGATCGGTCTCGCGATCATCGCGACGGGCGTGCCCGCGTACGCATTCCTACGGCCGCGCGGTTAGCTGCCCTCGCCGGGCATCGACCACGCGTGTTGAAGCTCGAGACCCCGGACGGTCCGGCGGTGCCAGGCGTCGGCTCGCGGAGGTGATCGATGAGAGACAGCGGGGACAGGTCCGGCTTCGGGCAGGGTCATGCCGAACATCGATCGACGCAGCACTGACAGGCCGTGCCCCAGCGACGGTCCTCGGCGAGTGTGCGCAGCTCGAGGACGCGCTGTGCGCCGGCGGTGGACCACCGGATGCCGCTGCGTTGCCGTCGGTGGGCAGCGAGGTTCTTGACAGCAGACTCGACCTGCCCGCTTCCGATCGGGAGCCCCATCGCGATGAAGGTGCCTTGTCTCATGCGACGGTGGTGCTTCCTGAGGTGCTCGATGGCTCGATGCATGACGCTCTGGGCGGCGGATTCCTCGGGGAGCAGTCGGACATCCCTTCCCAGCGCGCGCAGCAGGTTGTCCATCCCCGTCCCGTCCTGCCACGGTCGCGCGAACCTGTAGACCACCTTGCCGTCGCGGGTCCAGGCCAGTCGGTCCTCGTCGAGGGCTGGGCGCAAGGCGTGTCGATACAGCCGCTCCAGAGCGTCGTTACGCCCCGCCTCGACCGCGGTGGACGCCTGCAGCGAGAGGCCGCGGTAGCGGGCCTGCCGATCGGAAGCCGCGGCCCGGTGACGGATCGCGTCGGGATCACGCCAGCGTGGCACCGCAAGTCCGGAGTGCTCGCCGAAGCCGATCCGGCCCTGGACGGCGGCGGCCCGGTCAGGCGTCGGGCGCGCACCGCTCGGCATCCAGCTGCAGACCGCCGTCGTCATCGCTCTGCAGATCCCGGTCTCGAAGCTGCGCGAGCACTCCGCGAACGATGCACGAAGTGACCGGGGCGAGTTGCACATAGGTTCCCTCGGTAGGCTGTCGATTCCGGCAACCGGTCTGCGCGCGACCGTGCGCTTGCACGTGGCCAGTGCCCTGGTGCCGACTCGTCTCGCGCTGAGGTCGGAGCGGGACCGTCACGGCGGCTACGCGGTCGCGTCTTCGTTCGCATCGCTGTGCTTCCTTGCCGGAGAGGCGGTATTCCTGGTGGCCCCACCATGCTCAGCCTCGCGCTCGCCATCTTGCTCGCTCCCCAGGACGTCCCGCAGCCGACCTTCCCGGCCACGGCTCCGCAGCCGGCGATCCGGCTGTGGGCGGGCGATGCGCCGGGTGCGCGCGGCAGTGCGTCGGAGGACGTGCCGACGCTGACGCCGTACCTGGCGCCGGACGCGCTGGTGAACGGGAGCGCCGTGGTGGTGCTTCCCGGCGGCGGCTACGGAGGGCTCGCCGCGCACGAGGGCGAGGGCTATGCGCGCTGGCTGAACGGGCTCGGCATCCAGGCCTTCGTCTGTCGGTACCGGCTCGGTAGCCACGGTTATCGGCATCCCTGCATGCTGCAGGACGCCGCACGTGCGGTGCGCCTCGTCCGCGAGCGAGCGTGCGAGTGGGACGTCGATCCGGCGCGCGTCGGCGTGATCGGCTCGTCGGCGGGCGGTCACCTCGCGTCGACGCTGCTGACCTGGTGGGATCTCGGTGACCCGCAGGCCGACGATCCGGTCGAGCGGCGCTCGTCGCGTCCCGACCTCGGCATCCTGTGCTATCCCGTGATCGACATGCACGGCGCGATCGCGCACCGCGGGTCGCGACGCAACCTGCTCGGCGACGATCCGGGCGAGGATCTCGAGCTATTGCTGTCGACGCAGCTGCGCGTCGACCGCGACACGCCGCCGACCTTCCTGTGGCACACGGCGGCGGACGCGGGCGTCTCCGTCCGCAACAGCTACGCGTTCGCCGATGCGCTGGCCACCGCGGGCGTGCAGCACGAGCTGCACGTGTATGCGGAGGGTCGGCACGGCCTCGGGCTCGGCCCGCGCGATCCGGCCGGTCGCCGGGCCGACGAACTCCTGCCTTGGACCGGTGCCTGCGCCGCCTGGCTGGCGTCGAATCTCGGAGCGGCGCCGCTGCGCAGCGTGCTGGAGGAGGCCGTGCTGCTCGAGATGAGGCAGCACCGCCAGCCTGCGCCGGGGCCGGTGACCGCGGACGGCGTCGAGGGAGGCCCGGTCACCGTCGTCGCGCGCGTCGGCGATGTCGTCGCGCTGCGCCGTGAGGACGCCTGGCCGGACCCGCCTGCGGGAGCCTCCGTGCGATGGGAAGGCACCGACGGCTCGATCGTCGACATGCGGATCCGGGCGGTGCGGGGCGGGCTCCTGCTGGCGCGGATGGAACGACCGGGCGAGGCCCGCGATCTGCGCGCCGGTCGACAGGGTCGGTGTCTCGGCCGCTGAGCGATCACCGGCGAGACCGGCGACCGCGCGCGATCCGGGGCGCCTCGGCGTCGTCGTTCGGAAGCCCACGATGGTCAGCGGCCGCGGCATCTGGTACCAAGGGCGCTACACCGCTTCCAGCTCTGTCGAGGTCCACCATGCGCGTTCCGCACCTCTGCTTCGTCTCGCTCTCCGCGCTCCTCGGTTCCGTCGGTGCACAGTCGATCGTGCTCGGCAATGGCACGCCCGACCCGGCCTACCCGAATCTGTGGTCGTGGTACGACGCCGCGAACGGCCCGAACTCGAGCCCGACCCCGCTCCCCGACGGCACGCAGGTGACGCAGTGGGACGATCGCAGCATCAATGCGCGGCACCTCGCCCGCATCGCGACCGACCCGCTGCGCCGCCCCACGGTCGAGGACGACGCGGAGTCGTGCGGCGTCGCGATGGGCTTCGACGGCAACGACTACATCTGGGCAGCGTTCGCCGACATCGGCCGGCTCGCCGGCGACCGCACGTTCTTCGCGGTTGTGAACGTGCGTGACGCGGACGGCGGCTACGTCTTCGACGGCTCGACGTTCTCCGGCCGGACCACGCTGCACACCGGCGAGACCGCGAACCCGGGGCTCTGGCACAGCTTCTTCGGCGACAACACGCAGCCGACGCCGAACGGCTATTCGATGCTCAGCGTGCCCGTCGCCACCAACCGCTACCAGATCCATGCGCTGGTGCTGACGAACGGCGTGCAGGAGCACTACATCAACGGCCAGCTCCAGACGACGACGACGTTCCCGTCCGTCTTCAATCTCGGTGGCCTGATCGTCGGCTCGCGCGCGAACACGGCCAACGGCTTGAACGGCTACGTCAAGGAGCTGCTGATCTACTCCGAGGCCGTCAACCCGGCGAACCGCTCGCTTCTCGAGGCGTACTTCGTCGCACGGCATCCGCTGGCCTACGGCGAGGTCTACGGCGCGGGCTGCGCCGGGACCGGTGGGCTCGTGCCGCAGCTCGTCAACGCGGGCTGCCCGGTGCCGGGCGGGAGCTTCGATCTCGTCGTCCGCGACGGTCTGCCGCTGTCGGTTGCGGTCATCGACTTCGGACTGATGCGCGCCAACCTGCCGGTCGGCCCGTGCACGCTGCTGATCTCGCCGATCGTCCTCGGCGTCGGCGGACCGACCGACGCGAACGGCGCATTCCGGCTACCGCTCGCCGTCCCCGCGGGGCTCGCGCTGACCCTGCCGACGCAGGCGCTCGTCGTCGATCCGCAGGCCGGGCTCGGCGCGTCGGCCACCAACGGGCTCGAGCTGGTGATCTTCTGAGGCAATCGCGCCGCCGTGGCGCCCGATCGGGATCCGGCATGCGTTCCCACCCACCCCCTCGTCGTGGGCGGCGTGCTCTCGTCGTGCGCGCCGTGCTCTTGGCGTCGATCTGCGGATCCCTCGCTGCGCAGGGGATCCTCCGCCCCGACGGCACTCCCGACCCGTCCTTCGCGAACCTGTGGCTGTGGCTCGATGCCGCGAGCGGCGTCAATGGCGTCGCGACGCCCGAGCCGGACGGCACGCCCGTCCTGCGCTGGGACGATCGCGGCGCCGGTGCCCGGCACCTGACCCGCGTCGCAAGCACCACTGTGCGGCGCCCGATGGTCCGCGACGATGCGTCGACCGCAGGGCCCGCCGTCGCGTTCGACGGCGACGACCTCGTGTGGGCGTCGCAGTCCGACATCGGCGCGCTGACGACGGACCGCACGATCCTCGCCGTGGTCCGGGTCCGCTCGGCGGACGGGGGCTACGTGATGGATGGCTCGACCGCCGCCGGGCGCACGACGCTGCACACCGGTCAGGCCGCCGCTCCGGGTCGCTGGCACGTCTTTCTGGGCGACGGCAGCGGCGGTGCGCTGCTGCCGGTCGGCCCCGCGGTCGCGACCGACGCGTTCCAGGTCCACACGCTCGTCCTCGCGCCCGGAGCGCAGCAGCACCGGATCGGCGGTGGCACGGTCACCGCGGCGGCATTGCCGTCGATCGGCGCGCTCGGCGGCATCGTGCTCGGCGCGCGCTACAGCGTGTCGAACTTCCTCGACGGCGACGTCAAGGAGCTGTTGGTCTACGACCGGGTGCTGACATCCGCCGAGGTCGACGCGCTGGAGGGCTACCTGTTCGCGCGGCACGGCCGGCACGTCCCGATCCCGCCACCGACCCCGGTCGACGTGTTCGTCAACGGTGATGGTGTGTACCCGCGCTATCGGATCCCGGCGATCGTCCGCACCGCGCCGAACGGCGTGCTGCTCGCGTTCGCCGAGGGGCGGCAGAGCGGGAGCGATCAATCGGAGAACGACATCGTCGTGCGCCGCAGCTTCGATTCCGGCGCGAGCTGGGGACCGGTCCAGCTCATCGCCGATGTCGGGCGCGACGCTCTCAACAATCCGTGCGCCGTCCGCCTGCACGCGGGTCCGTTCGCGGGCCGCGTGCTGGTGATGTATCAGCGCTACCCGCTGGGCACGACGATCTGGAACGCGCCGGTCGGGATCAGCGGCGCGGGAGTGGTCACGTCGTGGTTGGCGTTCTCCGACGACGAGGGGGCGACGTGGTCGACGCCGATCGACGTCACCGCGCAGGTGAAGCCGGCGAGCGTCGCCCGGGCGGTCAACTCGGGTCCGGGCCGGGCGATCCAATTGCGCCACGGACCGTTCGCGGGTCGCATCGTGGTGCCGTTCAACCGCTACGACGTCGACGGGACCTGGGGCAACTACTGCGCATTCAGCGACGACGGCGGGCTCACGTGGCAGCGCGGCAGCGATGTGCCGCGGGACCCCAACACGTTGCAGGGCAACGAATGCCAGGTCGTCGAGCGCGCGGACGGCTCGGTGCTCCTGAACTCGCGGCACTCGGTCGGCACCGCGACGCGCAAGGTGGCGGTCAGCACCGACGGCGGCGCGACGTTCTCCCCGCTGCGCGACGACCCTGCATTGCCTGATCCGGCGTGCATGGCGAGCGTGCTCCGCTTCACGGACCCGGCGGACGGTCTGCGCAGCCGGATCCTGTTCGCCGGTCCGCGGTCGACGTCGTCGCGGGTGAACGGCTCGGTGTGGGTGAGCCACGACGAGGGCTCCCGCTGGGCGACCCCGCGCACGGTCTACGCGGGCGGCTTCGCATACTGCTGTCTGACCGAGGTGGACGCGCGGCGATTCGGGGTCCTGTTCGAGGCCGACAGCTACGCCGCGATCCGCTTCGTCAGCACGACGGTCGAGTGGGTCAGCGCCGGCGCCGACTGTCTCGGCGGCGGATTGCACGGCGCCGCGTACGGCCGTGGCTGTGCGGGCACCGGCGGGCTCGTGCCCGAGCTCACCGTCGCGGGCTGCCCGACGCCCGGTGCCCGACCGGAGCTCGTCATCGACCGCGGTCGCGCGAGCGCGGTCGCGGTCGTGAACTTCGGGCTGGCACCGACCGCCGTGCCGATCGGTCCCTGCGAGCTGCTGGTCGGGGCGCTCGTCGTGTCACTGCCGTTGATGCTCGACGCCAATGGCACCGGACTGCTCGGCGTCCCGATCCCCGGAGATCTCGGCGTGCTCTCGCTCTACTGCCAGGGCCTCGTGCTCGACCCGGGTGCGGCGCTGGGTCTCACCGCGACGCCGGGGCGCGAGGTGCTGGTGTTCTGACAGCCGTCGCCAGCGCGCTCAGCCGATCGTGAACTCGAAGCCGGCCGAGGCGGCGATGCCGATGCCGCTCGGCGCCGCAGGGTCGAGCACGAAGGCCTGCGTGTTCAGCACGATACCGGTGAAGCCGGCGGACACCGGCGTGCTCAACGCGAACCGGCCGCTCGGGTCGAGTCCGACCGTGATGCTGATCGCGGGCGCGGTCAGCAGCGTGCAGCCGATGCCGATCGGGAAGGCCGTCCGCCCGGCCCCGAATGCCAGCGCGGCGGCCGCGCCGGCGGGGCCGCTGCCGATCTGGACGTTCAGCGTGCCGGGCGACGTCGCGCTCGCGAACAGCGTCGGGACGGCACCGGTGCTGGTCGGACATCCCACACCGTAGGTGACGCCCGAGCCCGCGAGCCGGTCGGCGCCGCGCAGGTCCGTGTAGCCTCCCGAGCCGATCAGGGTCTCGACACCGGTCGAGACGTCGATGCGGTACAGGGCGTTGTTGCCCGCGAGCAGATTGCCCGCACCGTCGGACGTCAGGAACTGATGATTGGCGCCGCCGACCGTGGGATTGACGTCGGTCGCGACGCCCGTCGTCGTGTCGATCGTGACGAGGCCCAGGCCGGGTTGCGTCGTACTGCGGGACACGTCCCAGCCGTACAGTGTGTTGCCGAGGAACGTCAGGCCCTGCAGCGAGACGAGGCCGGTCGCGCCGACGAGCGACGCGGAGCACGTCGCGACGTCGATCGTGAAGAGCGAGTCCGCGGAACCGCCGTCGACGACCGCGTAGAGGACGCCCGTCGGCGAGTACGCGAGTCCGCGCACGTCCAGCGCGGTGAGCCGGCAGACGATGGTCGCCGCGCCGGTCGCCGGATCGACCGTTGCGAGTCCGGTGCTCCGTTGGTGGATGTAGACCGTACCGCTGCCGTCGATCGCCATCGAATTGGCGCCCGTGCCGAGGCCGGTCGTACCGATCAGCGTTCCCGCACCGGTGGTCGAGTCGATGCCGTAGACGCTGCCGGTCCACGACACTCCGATCATGTCGTTCTGGGCCGGCACGGCGGTGACGGTGGCGACGAGCGAGGTGATCGCGACGAGGAGCTGTTTCATGGCCGATCTCGGGAGAGAGGCGAGCGAGCAGCGATCGCCTGGCGGTGGCGACGGCGCGCGCTGCGGGCGCATATTCTAGCACATCTGCGATGTGGCTACGGTTGCCGAGCGTCACCACGGTGCACCGGCGAGGTGCGGAATTGTCCGTGTCGCGGGGGCCACATCGGGGGTATGTCGGGTGTGTGGTCCCGGCCGCGGTCGCGTCGTTCCGATTACGACGGAGAGCAACCCGCGCCGCTCGATCTGCCCGATGGCGCTCGCCTGGTCGGATTCGTCGGGTCCGTATCGGCAGCGATGCCTGCGTTGTCCTCTCACCGGCGCGGCAGCGTGGTCAGGGGCACTGCATTGCTGGCGAGCTCGATCGACGCGAGCTGGGGTCCGAAGACGAGGTAGGCGTGATGCAGCAGGAGTCCCGCCATCGAGTTCTGCAGGGAGCCGGCGAATGCGAACGTCGCGGTCGCGTTTCCGCTCGAATCGAGCGTCGCGAACGAGTTCGTCACGATCACGTTCGGGGCCTGGGCCAGCAGGTCGAAGTAGAAGTCGTAGTTGAGGGGAAGTCGGATCGTGCCGAGTGCCACGCCCGGTGTGGTCCCGCTCAACGAGCCGAGCATCAGATAGGTCCTGCCCGCATGCTCCGCGCCGGCGCGCAGGCTCAGCACCTGGCGGTCGGTGCTGCGGACGCGGACTGCGTAGACGTCTGCAGACAGCCTGCGCGTGACGCCTGCGAACAGGTGTGCGACACCGCGGTCGGAACCGTTCCAGGAGTTCGGTCCGCCGACGAGCAGATCGGCGTGACCGTCGCCGTCGACGTCACCGGCCGCCGCGACGGACCAGTACGTGGAGTCGCCGGTCAGCCGAGGCAGCGTGAAGAGTGGCGCGCCGGTGGCGCCCGAGTGGACGACGGCGTCGGCGACGTTGCTTCGACCTTCGACCAGCAGCAGGTCTCCACGACCATCGCCATCGATGTCCCCGAGGCCTTCGACGAGCGTGCCGAGACGATCGAGTGCAGCGCCGCCGGGGAACGACCGGAGGTAGGCGCCGGTGCGCGCCGAGTAGACCAGCGCCGCGCCGGACTGGGCACCGCCCGGCGAGAGCCCCGGCATGCCGACGACGACGTCGCGCACGCCGTCCCCGTCGTCGTCGTCGGTCGGGCTGAGCGACCACCCGGCGCGACCGCCGGGCGCCGTGCCGTAGAACATCCACAGGATCCGGCCCGAGTGACCCGACACGACGCGTACGTAGCCCGTCTCGTCGTGGTTGACCATCGTTCGACCACGCGGTGCGCCGATCAGCAGGTCCGGGTGACCGTCGCCGTCCGCATCGTCGTCGAGTCCGCGCACGCAGAAGCCGAACTCCAGGTCACCGAGATCGGCGCCGAAGCGGAACAGCACGCTTCCGTCCCGGCCCTCGATCAGGTAGGCGGCACCGCCGCCCGCGGCGGCCGGTGCGCCCACGAGCAGGTCGGGCGTGCCGTCGCCGTTGGTGTCGCCGACACCGCTGACCGAGTGGCCGAAGCGCTCCCCGGCCGCGAGCGGCAGCAGCTGGCGAAGCAGACGGCCGTCCCGCCCGGAGAACAGGAACGTGGCACCGGCGCCGGTGCCGGCCGAGGCGTCGTCGGGCGCCCCGACGAGGAAGTCCGGCCGGCCGTCGCCGTCGACGTCGCCGCAGCCGCGCACGGCGTGGCCGAATGCGGTGCCGGCGGTGGTCGCCGACACCGTGTAGAGCGGCATGCCGGTGGCGCCGGAGCAGACGACCACCCGACCGGTCCCGGGCGGGGACAGGCCGTCGCGCGGCGCGCCGACGGCGTGGTCGCGGATGCCGTCCCCGTCCACGTCGCCGAGGTCGGCCACGGCGCGGCCCAGTCGGTCGTCGTCGGCTCCGCGTTGCGAGTAGATCACGGATTGTGCGGACAGCGTGGCTGCCAGGGCGCAGACCACGGTCGTGCGGCGAATCAGTCGGTCGTCCATCTCGAAGGCTCCCGTCGCGGGCACCTGCCCGCCAGCCTTGGAAGGAGCAGGCCGCGGGCGGCCATGACAGGAATCCCCGGAATTCGTGCGACGCGTAGGATGTCCGCGTGTCGCTCTCCCTCGAGCTCGTGCGACGTATCCAGGCCGGCGACTGCGAGGCCTTCGCGGACCTGTATCGCCGCTACCGCGATCGTCTGCTGCTCACGATCAGGCTCCGGCTCGGGGCCGGCTTGCGCGCACGCCTCGAATCGGAGGATGTGCTCCAGAGCGTGGTGCGGCAGGCGATGCAGGACCTACAGGGCTTCGAGCCACGCGAAGACGGCTCGCTCGAGCATTGGTTGCACGTGTGCGTGCTCAACAAGATCCGCGGCCTCGCCGCGTGGCACGGCGCGCAGAAGCGCGCGGGCGACGAGCCCCTGACCGATACCCTCGCGAGCGATCTGGCCGCGGCCGCGCCGCCCGACTACGTGGAGTCCGAACGCTACGCGCGGCTCGAGCGAGAGCTGGCGAGACTTCCGGAGCCGATGCGCGAGGTGATCCTGCTGCGGCGGATCGAGGGGCTCGGTAATGCGGAGGCCGCACGGCGACTCGGTCGGAGCGAGGCGGCCACGGCGCAGCTCCACGCCCGTGCGATGGCGCGCCTCGCGGGCCGCCTGCGCATGGAGCACGGTGATGGATGACGAGCTGGAGTCACTGGTCGCCGACTTCGTGCTCGCGCGCGAAGCGAACCCCGAGCTCGGCATCGAGGATCACCTCGCTGCACACCCGGCGCGGGCCGCCGAGCTGCGGGCCGCCCTCACGGCGCTGTGCGAGGTGGAGGCGGCGCTCCCCGAACCGCCGACGCGGCTCGCGGCGATCGGCCCCTACCGGCTCGGGCAGGAGCTGGGTCGCGGCGCGAGTGGCGTCGTCTACGCGGTCGAGCACGGCGGCCAGCAATTGGCGCTGAAGTGGCTGTCCGGCGCGCTGCTCGCCGGCCCGCACGCGCACGCCCGCTTCGCGCGCGAGTGCTCCGTTCTCGCGAGACTGGAACACCCCGGAATCGTGCGGATCGTCGACCACGGAGAGTTCGGCGGCTTCCCGTACCTGCTCATGGAGCGGGTGGACGGAGACATGCTGGGTGCGGTCCGCCTCGACACGGAGACAGCGCTGCGCGTCATGCACGACCTCGCGCTGGCGGTCGGCGCCGCACATGACGCAGGCGTCGTGCATCGCGACCTCAAGCCGGCGAACGTGATGCTGCGGTCGGACGGTAGACCGGTGGTGCTCGACTTCGGCCTGTCGAGCTGTGCGACGGAGGCGTCCCTCACCGGCAGTGGTGCGGTGCTCGGCACTCCGCGCTACATGGCACCCGAGCAGGCCCGCGCCGAGCGAGCGGACGCGCGCAGCGACGTATTCGCGCTCGGCGTGCTGCTGTACGAGCTGCTGACCGGCAGCCCGGCGCGCCGCGCAGCCGACCGCGAGGGGTTGCTCCGCGAAGCCGCGGCCGGGCTCCGGCTCAGGCTTCCCAAGGTCGATGGCTGGCCGCCCGACCTCGACCGGATCGTGGCCCACGCCACGGCGCTGCGTCCGGCCTGGCGGTATGCAACGGCGAGCGAGCTCGCCGCAGATCTCGGCCGGTTCCGCAACGGTCTGCCGGTGGTGGCGCGACCGCCGGGGGCGATTCTGCGGGCCGTCGATCGGTTTCGGCGCCAGCGGGTCACCGTGGTGTCGCTTCTCCTCGGCGTCGCACTGGTGGTCTTCGCGGTGGCGCACCGGTCGGGTGGTGGGCCCGCGGAGCCGTCGCGGGTGCGCGCTGCGCGGCTGTACCGGGACGGCCGGTTCGCCGAAGCCGTCACCGCCTTCCGCGAAGCGCTCGTCGAGGCTCCTGACGATCCGGTGTCGTGGGGTGGACTGGCCCGCGCCCACCTGCGGCTCGCGCAGCACCAGGCAGGACTGGAAGCTGCCGATCGGGCGCTGGCGCTCGGCGATGGCCGGGACGAGTCGCTGCGCAATCTGCGTGCGGTGCTGCTCGACCTGCTCGGTCGCGGCGACGAGGCCCAGGCGGTCCTGGTCGCGCTGTGTGAAGAGCACCCGCGCGACGAGCGGTACCTGTTCAATCTCGCCCACTCGTTCGACGCGTCCGGTCGTGTCCGGCAGGCGCACGACCGCTACGTCGAGCTGCTTGGGCTGGCGCCCGATCATCGGCTCGGAAAGGCCAGCCTCGCGTGGCTGTGTGCGACCGCGACCGATGAGTTCGCCGACCTCCGCGACCACGACCGCGCGACCCGGCTGTGCATGGAGCTGCTGGCCGCGGGTGCGGGAGCCGACCCGGCGGTGCTCCAGACGATCGTCGATCTGGCGCGGATCGTCGGACGCAACGACGAGTTCGGAGCGGCGCTGGCGCGGGCTGCAGAGGACTCGAGTCTCTCGGATCTGCAGCGGCGTCGGTTGGTCGATCAGGCGCGCGCGATCAGGGCGCGCTGACCGGCCGCTGCGCGCGGCCACCGTGCCGAGGACGTCACGGGGTCGTCGATACGGCGATCGCGTCCGAGGCGGTGAGGCCGAGCGGGCCGCACGGATCGAGGATGCCGAACTGCACGCACAGCGGCACGCCGGGCGGGACGCCGGTCGGGATCGGCAGCGGCAGGCGCACCGTGCCGAGCGCATCGACCGGAACGGCGAAGCCGCCCTGCAGGCTGAGCGGGTCCACCCAGATCTGCACGCCGACGAGCGTCAGTGGGCTGGCGGCAGGGGCGAGCGCGAGCAATCCGATGGCCTGCGCGCCGGCCGGTGCCCGGTGTGCCGCGAACGCGAAGTCGAGATTGCCGGCGCTCGGGATGGACGTGGTCGTCGCGTGGATCGCTCCGAGGCAGCCGGCGGTCGACGTCCCCAATGCGAGGCCCGGGAACACGACCTGCGCGAGCCCTGCGGGTGCGCTGGTAGACCACACGGCGCCACCCAGCAGCGTGCCGTGCTGGCCGGAGGAGCTGTCCATCGCGTTCCCGTCGAGGTTCCACGTGGACACCAGCCCCGGAACGGAGCTCAGCTCCAGGTTCTTGGTGGCGGTGAGCTCGCCTGCAGTGCGCGCGAACGGCCAGATGCGCACCTCGTCGATGTTGCCGTTCCAGACCTCGCTGTCGGGCGCCGCCTGGTCCGCGCCCTGACCGATCCGGATCGTCTGGCCGACGTCCCGGATGGCGCCCGTCAGCGGTGCCGACGCGACCTGCACGCCATCGACGAGCAGCCGGATCGTCGTGCCATCATAGGTGCCCGCGACGTGCGTCCATTGCAGCAGGCGTCCCGACGCGAAGCTCCAGGTGACCTGCCCACGCGTGTTGGCGTTGACGGTCCACTTCAGGATCCGGCTGTTGTTGTTGCTCGCGTCGACGCGGAAGTTGAACGCGTTCGCGATGCCGTTGATCCCGGTGCGCACGATCGTCGGCCAGCGGTAGGGCACCGACGTGCCGAGTGTCGTGTCGTCGTAGGTGACCCACGCCTCGACGGTGATGCCGCTCTGCGGGACGAGCTGCGGAGCGTACGGAACCTCGATCACACCACCGGTGAGGCTCTGGTTGCTGAACGCTGCGCTGCGGGACTGCGCGTTGGCGCCGGGGCTCGCGACGAGGGCGAGCGCCGAGCACGCGGTGAGGAACGGGAGGGCGGTCGAGCTGCGCATGGCCTGGTGGATCCGGGTGGGGGGAGCGACGGTTCGCCGTCGGAGCGGCTACCGGATCGTAGTCGCACCGCGAGCTGCCGGGGCGGATCGCGGCGCTCGCCGGGCGGCTGCGTGCGCGGCGCGACTCCGAATCACCGCTGGCACGACGGGCAGTAGAACGTCGAGCGCCCGCCGAGCACGCGGCCGCGGATCGGTGTGTTGCAGCGGGGGCAGGGCTCGCCGGCGCGCCCGTAGACGGCCAGCTCACGCTGGAAGTAGCCGGCGTCCTGGTCGACGCCGATGTAGTCGCGCAGCGTCGTACCGCCGGCGGCGATCGCGTCGCGCAGCACCGCGCGGATCGACCCGGCGAGCGCGTCGCACTGCGCCCGCGTGAGGCGTCCGGCCGCCCGGCCCGGGCGGATACCGGCGCGGAAGCAGGACTCCGACGCGTAGATGTTGCCGACCCCGACGACGTGCGCGGCGTCCATGACGAAGACCTTGGTGGCGACGCGCCGGCCGCGTGAGCGCGCGAACAGCCAGGCACCGTCGAAGTCGTCGCCGAGCGGCTCCGGGCCGAGCGCGGCGAGCAGCGGATGGGAGGCCAGCATGGCCGACGGAACGACGTCCAGCGCGCCGAATCGCCGCGGGTCGACGTAGCGGAGCAGCCGTCCACCGGCGAAGCGCATGCGCCAATGTTCGTGTGGTTGCCAATCGGGCTCCGACCCGCGCGGGCGCAGCAGGTCGACGAACAGCCGGCCGCTCATGCCGAGGTGGACGAGGGCGTACGGCTCCCGCGCGCCATCGAACGGCAGCAGCAGGTACTTCGAGCGCCGCTCGGCTCCCGTGCAGGTGCGGCCGACGAGGTCGCGCACGGCCGCGGCGGGGATCCGCCAGCGCAGATCGGGACGGCGGAGCGCGACGCGCTCGACGCGGTGACCCGGCAGGTGCTGCGCGACGCCGCGGCGGACCGTCTCGATCTCGGGCAGCTCCGGCATCGGCGTGGGGACCCGGGCGTCAGCTCCGCGGCCCGATGAAGCCGACGAACGCGTTCACGCCGCCGAGCGGTGCGGTCGGCTCGAACGGGTCCTGGTAGCGGAGCGGGAACGGGCCGAACGTCGCCTCGCGCGAGAACGGGCCACACAATGCACCCTGGTCGATGCCGAACGGGCCGATCGCGATGCGGACCGGGCCCGGCGCGTCGGTCGCGTACGTGTAGTCGAGTAGCCGCTCGCCGCTCGGCACGATCATCGCGAAGCCGAGCAGCGTGGCTTCGGGCTGGCCCTGCACCGTCTGCGAGTATGCGACGTACAGGTTGCCGATCCCGTCCTCGGCCAGCGACATCGCGTCGGTCGCGAGGCCGCCGCTGGCGTCGCCGACCACCGTGTGTCGGACGCGGGCGCCGGCCGTCGGCGCCAGCACCAGCACGAGGCCGCTGCGCGCGGGGCCAGCGGGGGTCACGTCGGCCCCGTCGAGCGAGAACTGTGCGTCGAAGCTCGCGCTCAATGCGAGCTGGCTGTCGAGGTCGAACCGCAGATCGGTCGCGCGTTCCGTGCCCGCGCCGCCGATCGCCCGCGCGAAGCGCGGGGTGCCGTCGGCGAGCCACAGCGCGACGAATGCGTCGGCCGGACCACTGGCGCTGAACACCGCGCCGGCGAGGCTCGCATTGCCCTCGAACGAGCCGGCGACGGCGACACGGCCGTCCGCCGCGACCGCCAGCGCCGCGGGGTGCTCCGCCCCGGGGCCACCATCGCGCAGGATGCTGCGGCAGGTGCCGTCGGAGGCGTCGAGCTCGGCGAGGAACAGGTCGACGTCGCCGGCCGACACGGCGGAGTGGCCGTCGAGCTGGACGGTGCCCGCGAACTCACCGAGCACGAGCACCGCATCCGCGCGCCAGGCGACGTCGACGACGCGCTGGAGGCCCTGGCCGGCGAAGCTCCTCGCCCAGCTCGGCGCACCCGTTTCGGCGAGCTTCGCGACGAATGCCGTGGTGTCGGCACCATTGGCGACCAGCGGCACGCTGCCGATCGCGAGATCGGCCGTGAACGAGCCACCGAGCGCGCAGGCACCATCGCCGTCGGGAGCGAGGCAGAGGACCTCCGCGTCGCCGGCGCCGGGCAGGAGCGTCGACCACACCTCCTGCGGCGGCGTGCCGTCCTCGGCGGGAGGCAGGATCCGTGTCACGAAGCCGTCGCCGCCCGACTGTGCGGTGCGTGCGCGCCCGAACCAGCTGACGGCCCCACGCACCCGCCCGGCGGCGAGGAAGCCGCCGTCTGCGGGGTCGAACGCCAGCGCCGTCAACTGGGCATCGTCCGCTCCGGACAGCTCGGCGGCGCCCTCCGGCACGCGGCAACCGGCGCGGAACGCGCTCGCGTCGAAGCGCGTGGTCGTCGCTCCGCTCGAGTCGCCGATCGTCGCGACGACCGTCAGCTGGTGCTCGCCGCCGCGCTTCGGAGAGCAGTACTCGACCGCGTAGAAGCGATTGGCCGCGGCGCGGATCGTGTTGGCGACCTCCTGGAACCGCGCCTGCAGGTTCTGGATGTCGTCGACGAGCACGAAGCCGCTGCGGCCGATCTGTCGCAACACGCCCTCGTCGATCTCACCCTGCAGTCCGATCGTGAACACGCGGTTGGGCGTGGTCTCGATCGCGGTCAACACGTCCTCGAGCGGCACGGTGCCCGCGCGGTCGGTGCCGTCCGTGAACACCGCCAGCGAGCCCTCCGTCAGCTCGACCTCGGTCGTCGCCAGCAGCTCCGCCTGGCGCGCGTCGAGCGCCTCGAAGCCGCGCAAGATCGCTTCGTTCAGGTTGGTCGTCGTGTCGGGCGCACCGCGGATCGCGTCGATCTCGGCCTGGATCCGCGCGATGTCGGTCGAGAAGTCCGAGACGATCCGGATGCCGCGGCCGGTGCTCGTGCCCGGGAAGTAGGCGACGGCGATCTCGCGCGCCTGCGCGTTGGCGGAGGCCGGGTCGAGCAGCGTCTCGACGAAGCGGCGCGCCGAGTCCTTCAATCGCGGGAGATTGCCGCTGCGGACGATCGAGCCCGACAGGTCGAGCAGCAGCAGCGTCGAGAACGCGATCTGCCGGCCGATCGGCTGGATGCGCTGGCGGCTCTCGAACGGCGACACGCGCTGGCCGTTCTCGAACAGCTGGATCGACCCCCGGGTGAGCAGGTCGGCGACCGGCTGGCCCAGCCGGTCCGTCGCCTCGAACAGGATCGACACGTTCGCGGGTGGCGATGACGACACGCGCGCATTGAGCGTCAATTCCCCCGTCACGGTGCCCGGGCCACCGCCGGAGCCGCTGGCACCGCCGCCGCCGCAGCCGGCGAGCGCGAGACCCAGAGCGATCCCTGACAGCACCACCGTCAGTGACCGAAGACGCCGCGGTGCCCACGCCGGGACCGCGGCCCTGCGCCGAGCGCGAGCCTGATTCGTCGACATTCCTGACCGCCTCGCCGTCCGACACTACCGGATCGGCGCCGCGGATCGCAAGCAGGCCGCGCGTGTCGCCGCATCACACGTCGTAGCGGCGCAGCCGGTAGAGGTGCACCGTCGCGTCGACCTCGGCGACGCGCTGCGGGTCGTGCCGCCACTCGTCGTAGACCGACAGGCAGCGCCCGCGCAGCGGTCTGCTGGCGTCGGACGCCAGCCACACCGCGAGGTCCGCCGCGTGCGTCGCCGGCCGGTACTGCGGCCGCTGCGGGTGCGGCTGACCGGTGCGCCGCTCCTCGGCCTCGACCTCGGCGAGGCGGTCCGCGTCCCAGGCGAGGCCGGGATCGAGCGCGTTGACGCGGATGTCGGTCTCCCACAGCTCGGCCGTGAGCTGATCGGTCAGCCTGCAGATCGCCGCCTTCGCGCAGGCGTAGGCCGCCATCGTCTTGCCGAGCACCGGGTAGTAGCCACCGCCGCCCGAGCAGGTCAGCAGGACGCCGGCATTGCGGGTCCGGTAGTGCGGCAGCACCGCACGTGCGCAGTAGAACGTCGACGTCACGTTCGTGCGGAAGGTGCGGTCCCAGGCGCCCGGGTCCATCGCATCGATCGGCTGGTAGACGCAGCCGCCGCCGGCGATCGCGGCGAGCACGTCGATGCGGCCGAAGCGTTCGAGCGTGGTGGCGACGAGCGCCTCGACCGCGGCGAGGTCGGTCACGTCGGTCGGCACGGCGAGCGCGGTCCCGCCGGTCGCCCCGATGCGGGCGACCGTCGCGCGCAGCCGCTCGGCGTCGCGCGCGGCGGCGACGACCGTCGCGCCCTCGGCGGCGAACCGGCAGGCGACCTCGCGGCCGACGTTGCGGCTGGCGCCGGTGACGATGGCGATGCGGTCGCGGAGCGCTTGCGGCATGGCCGGATCATCCCGGACGATGCGTCGGCCGTCATCCGTGCGCCGCGGCGCGCGCGGCCCGACTTTCTGCCAACGCTCGCGACCGCGGCGGGCAGCAGGAGGCCGAGGACGAATCCGACGTGAGCTCCGCGACCCCACCCTCCCCGGCCCTGCCCCTCGACGAGCTCCTGACCCACGCGGGTTGGGCGCAGCGCCTCGCGCGCCGGCTCGTCGAGGACGCGGCGGCGGCGGACGACGTCGTGCAGGAGCTCTGGCTCGCGGCATTGCGCCGCCCGCCGCAGGCGGATCGGCCGCTGCGGCCGTGGATCGCGCGGGTGGTGCGCCGGCTCGCCGGCCGCCGGCAGCGCGGTGAGCTGCGACGCGAGTGGCGCGAGGAGCGCGCCCGCGCGTCGGCGGAGCGCGCCGGCGGGGAGCCGGCGGACGAGGTCGTCGCCCGCGCCGAGGCGCACCAGCGGCTCGGCGAGGCGGTGCTCACGCTCGCCGAGCCGCTGCGCCAGACGGTGCTGTGGTGCTACTTCGACGGTCTGTCACCGACGCAGATCGCCGCGCGCCAGGGTGTGCCGGCGGGCACCGTGCGGTGGCGGCTCGCCGAGGCGCGGCGGCTCCTGCGCGCGCGGCTCGAGGCCGGCTCGGATGGCGACCGGCGCGCGTGGTGTCGCGCGCTGCTGCCGCTCGCGGCATGGTCGCCCGGCGCGCGGGCCGCCGCCGGAGTCCTCCTGACCACTTCCCTGGGAGGACTGCTGACGATGAAGACCTTCGTGCAGGTGCTCGGCGCACTCGCGCTGCTGCTGTTCGCGTGGCTCGCCTCGGGCACCGTGGTGCGCGTCGTGCCGGCGCCGACACCGGAGTCGGCGGACGACGCCGCCGCCCGAGCGACGATCGATCCGTCGCGCGACGACCCGGCGCCCGGCCGCAGCGAGGTGCCCGGCGCCGCGCCGCCGGGTGGACCGGTCGCTCCGGCCGCGGCCGATGCGCCGGCGCTGGCAGCGCCGACCGTCGTGCGCGCGCGATTCGTCGACCCGGTCGGACGTGCGGTCGCGGGCGTGCGACTCGCGTGCGACGACCTGCCGGGCGACCTCGCGGCGCGCTCGGATGCCGACGGGCGGGTCGAGCTGTCGGTGCCGGGCAGCCCGGCAGCGAGCGCGGCGCTCGTCGCGACGCACGTCGACTTCGCGCGCATCGCCCGCTCGGTCGTGCTCGCGCCGGGGACCCACGTCGATCTCGGCACGCTGCGCCTCGAGCCCGGGGCCGCGGTATCGGGTCGCGTGATCGACGAGACGGGCCGCCCGGTCGCGGGTGCCGACGTGCGGGTCGCGGGTCACGGCCCCGACATCGACGTCGGCGGCGGGTTGCGGATGGCGAGCCAGGACCGCACCGGCGCCGCCTCCGACACCAGCGACGACGACGGCCGCTTCCGCCTCGACGGGCTCGCCCGCGGCGGCCTGCAGGTCGTCGCCGAGCTCGGCTCGTCGACGGACCGCGACTGGCTCCGCGGCAGCGTGGAGCTCGCGCTCGACGGCGGCGAGCTCCGCGGCGTCGAGCTGCGCGTCGCGCCGCCGGTCGACCCGCGCCGCCGGATCCGCATCCAGGTGCGCGAGCCCGCTGGTGCACCGGTGCGCTGGGCGATGGTGCGGCTCGAGGACGGCTGGCGGTCGACCACGGGCACGACCGCCGACGAGCGCGGCGAGGTATTCTGGCATCCGGCCGGGGCGGGACCGTTCCGCGTCGTGGTGACCGACCCGGGTGACCGCTACGCGCCGCTCGCGATCGAGGACGTGCAGGCCGGCGCGGATCTCGAAGCGCGCTTCTCGCCGCCGCGCGCCCTGGCGCTCGAGCTGCGGTCGCCGCGCGGTCCCGTCACGGAAGCGGTCGAGGTCGTCGTGCGCGGGTTGCCCGACAGTGCGCTCGGCGCGATGTTCGGCGGCCCGGACTCCGGCGAGCTGCTGCAGTCGCTGCGCGAGGTGCCGGCGGAGGGCACCGTCGCTCTGCGCGTCCCGGCGACCGCGTTCGTCGTGTCGGTGCGCGCGCCCGGGCACCGTGCGGCCCGGATCGGCCCGCTCGCGCCGGCGGCGGTCGGCGCGCGGCTCGCTGTCGCGCTCGAGCCGTGTGCGACGGTCGCGGGCCGCGTCGTCGCCGGTGGCATGCCGGTCGCCGGGGCGGAGCTCACGCTGCATCGCCGCGCGCGCTTCCGGACCGAGATCGACGGCTTCCCGGTGTGGCTCGATCCGGCGCCGCTCGACCGTGCGCTGACCGGCGCGGACGGCCGCTACGAGCTGACCTGGCGCGACGACGTAGCGGTGTGCGTGCGCGCGGTCGCCGACGGCTTCGCGGTCGCCGAATCCGAGGAGCTGCCGGTCGGTGCCGTCGCGGATGCCGTCGAGCTGCGGCTCGACCAGGGCGGCGTGTTGGAGGGCCGGGCCGCGGCGGGCGCCGGCCCGACCGTCGGCATCTCGCGCGGCGACGGCTTCGCGCGCAGTGCCCGCGTTGACGCCGACGGCCGCTATCGCTTCGAACGCGTGCAGCCCGGTCGCTACCGGGTGAGGCTGATGGCGGTCGAGCAGCAGCCGGGCCAGCAGTTCGCGACCTCGCTGCCGCTGCCACCGCACCGCGTGGTGCCGACGGATTGCGAGGTGTTCGCGGGGGCGACCACCGTGTTCGATCTGGCGTCCGGCGCTGCGGGCAGTGCAGCACTCGATCTGCGCGTGCGCGTCGGTGGTCGCTCGCTCGCCGGCGCTCGCGTCGAAGTGGCGGCGAGCGCCACGCCGGTCGGCGACGCGCCGCAGAGCTGGGCGCACGGCACGCTCGACGCCGCCGGCAGCGCGCGACTCGAGCACCTGGCGGCGGGGCCGCACCGGGTGGTCGTCGAACACGCCGGACTCCGCATCGAAGCGGAGGTCGCATTGCAGGACGGCGTCGTGCGCGCCGACCTCGACTGGCCGGCGACCGGCACGGTCGTCGTGGCCGACGTCCCTGACGCCGATGTGCGGGCGACCTGGGTCGCGCCATTCGCGTTCCTGCGCTGCGATCCCGGCGGAGCGACGGTGCGCTTCGCGCTCGACGGGGCGGGCGCCGTCACGCTGCGCGACGTGCCCGCGGGTGCTGCGGCTCTCGAGCGCGCACCGAAGCAGGACGAGCTCGTCGAGTCGGCGCGGAGCGGCGCACCGCTCGACGTCGTGCGCGTCCGCTCGTTCGAGGTCGCCGCCGGCGCGCGGACCGACGTGGCGTTCCCGCGCTGACGCGCGCGCCCGCGGTCAGCCCTGCCGCAGCTCGGCGAGCTTCTCCCGGACCTTGTCGGCGTGGCCCTTGGCCTGCACCTTCGGCCAATGGTGCGCGACCTTGCCGGTCGGGTCGATCAGGACCGTCGAGCGGATCACGCCCATCGACGTCTTGCCGTACAGGCTCTTCTCGCCCCACGCCCCGTATTTCTCCATGACCTCATGGTCCGGGTCGCTGAGCAGGTCGATCCGCAGCGAGTGCTTGTCGACGAACTTGCGGTGGCTCTCGATCGAGTCGGGGCTGCAGCCGAGCACGACGGCGTCGAGCCCCTCGAAGTCCGCGATGCTCGCGGTGAAGTCGCAGGCCTCGGTCGTGCAGCCCGGCGTGTCGTCGCGCGGGTAGAAGTAGAGGACGACCCAGCGGCCGGAGAGTCCCGAGAGCCGGACCTTCTCGCCGTCCTGGTTCTGCAGCGTGAAGGCGGGAGCGCGCTTGCCGATCATGGTCATGGCCGCCGTTCTCGTCCGGCGGGGCGCCCGCCGCAAGCGCGGGCCGGCCGCCACCCGCGGCCGGCCGGGAGGCGCCGCCGACGTCGGTCAGCGCGCCTCGATCTCGAGGCCGTCGCTGAGCGCGAGGCCGCGCACGCCGGCGGGGTCGAGGACCAGCCACTGGCTGGTCAGCGTGACGCCGGCGAGCGTCGGATCGCCCGGGATCGCGGCCGGTGCGGTCGCGGTGCCGGACGCATCGGTGGTGGCGGCGATCGTCCCGAGGACCGCGTCGGTCAGCAGCGTGCAGCCGCCGTAGCCGAGCGGGTCGAGCGGCGTGGCGACCCGACCGATCCCGAGCACCACCGCGGCGCTCGCCTGCGCGCGGGCGTCGAACGCCGCGAGCTCGAAGCCGGCATTGCCGAGCCACGGCAGGCCGGTCGAGCCGTGCACGACGGGCGTCGTGCCGCCGCACCCGGCGCCGTACGGCGTCGCGAGCGCATTGGCGGGCACCGTGCCGCCGAGCCGGACGACCTGGCCGCGCGCCGCGATCGGGCGGTCGGCCACGGCCGCATTGGCGTCCGTCGTGTGCGCCGCGAACGACAGCGATGCCGAGTCGACGGCATCGAGCGTGAACGCGACCGCGCCGCCGAGCTCGGCCTGCTTGCGGACGTCGACGATCAGCGGCCCGCGGCTCGGGTCCCAGCGGAACGGCGTGTCGAGCGCGACCTCCACGCTGAACGCGCCCGCGGCACTGCGCGTCGCGCTGAACCGACCGTCGAACACCGTCGTGCGATCGGCGCCGTGGTTCGGATCGAACGTCGCGCCGAGCGGCAGGGCACCGCCCGACGACAGGTCGATCCGCGCGCGCCAGGTGACCGGTTGCACCGGCCCGGTGCGCACACGCCAGCTCAGGTGCGTGATCTCGACCGGTTCGGTCGCGCCGAGCACGGCCGGCGCGTAGGCGGTCATCGACCGCGTGGCGCCGGCGACGCCGAACGGCCGCGACAGCTGCGCATTGCCCGGGATGGCGTCGGCGGACTCGGGCAGCACCGGCTGCGGCACGGCGACCAGGCCGATCACCGACGTCGTGACCTGGTTCAGGATCGCGGTCGGTCCGTTCGGGTCACCGAAGCTCCACAGCGTGCGGAGGCCGGTCGCCGGCGCCACCGCGTCGCTCGCGACGCCGGCCGTGCCGGTCGCGCCGCGGATGTGCAGGTCGACGACCAGCGAGCCGCTCGCGGGGTCGAACTCGAACGGTCGCTGCAGATCGAGCCGCAGGACGAACGGCGCGAGCCCGCCGGACGGCGACGCCGGTGGCGTCCAGATGCCCTCGAACACGGTCCGGCGGTCGGCGCCGTGGTTCAGGTCGAACGTCGTGTTCGTCGCCGTGGACAGGTTCGGCGCGCCGGTCGACATCTCGACGCGCATGTCGATGGCGCGGCCGCCGGGCCACGCCTGGCCGGCGTCGGGACGCCACGCGAGTGCCGTCACCAGGTGCCTGCCGCCGGTCGCGCCGAAGGTCGCGCCATCGCGGATCTCCATCAGCCGCTGGGGGACGTTCGAAGCGAAACCGAGCGTGTTCCACGTCGGCCCTTCGACCAGCGCGTTGGCGTCGGGCGACACCTCGAGGTCGAGGATCAGCTCGACGACGGGCGCGCTCGTCGCCACGCCGCTGGCGGGGAAGTTCGCGGTCGTCGCATTGGGGTCGCCGAGGTTCGCGATGCGGCTGACGTCACCACGGATCGCCGTCGCCGCGTCGGTCGTCACGCCGGCGCCGGACAGGCGCGAGCGGAGCCGCAGGTCGAGCAGCAACGGACCGGATGACGGATTCCACGCGAACGGCTCGGCGAACGGCACGATCAACGAGAACGGCCGCGGCGTCGCACCGAGCGTCTGTGCGGGAATCGTCAGTGGACCGTCGAACACGCGCGCCCGATCGCCGCCGTGGTTCGCGTCGAACGTGCGCGACAGCGCACCCGGCGCGTTGCGGCCGGTCGACACGTCGAGCGCCAGATCCCAGGTCGCGCCGGCGAACGTCACGGCGGAGCTGTCCGGGCGCAGCGCGACCGCGCGCACGTGCACGGGTGCCGTCCTGCGGGCCGCGGCGCTCGCATAGGAGTACATCGCGCGTAGCGCGCTGGTGCCGGCGAACGGATCGGTCGTCGCGGAGTCGCCCTCCGCGCTCCCGGCGCGCGCCGGGAGCACCTCGGTGATGCCGGCGTCGAGAAGGCTCGGCGTGACGTCGACGCGCCACGCGTGCAAGTGCACCAGGTCGCCGCGCGGGTCCTGGCGAACCTCCGCGCTCGTGTCGGTGAGCCGCGCCTCGATCGTGTGTGCGCCGGAGCTCGCGGCACCGACGTTCCAGGTGAAGCTCGCGGTCCCGGCCTGCCAGGGGCCGCCGTCGACGCGCCAATCGATCGCGTGCGGCCGGCCGGCGATGCGGTTCGTGAAGCCGATCTGCACGCTGCCGCCGCGCTGGGCGGCGATCGGCGATGGGGTCGGCTGCGCGAACATCACGCACTCCTGGTTGAAGCGCAGGATCATCTGCTGCCGGCAGACGGTGCAGAAGTAGCGGCTCAGCGAGCGCATCTCGCAGTCGGGCTCGGGCCGGTACAGGCCGGTCTGGTAGTAGCCCGCGCCGACGTACGCTCCGACCGTGCCGTGGGGGCCGGCGAAACCGAGCCACGGTGCCCATTTGCGGGCGCCGGTCGGGTCGGCCGTGATGTTCGGCTGCGACGGCTCCGGCCCGCTGTACGTGCCGGTCCGGCCGTAGTCGTACTCGTCGGCGAGCCCCCCGAACGAGTGACCCCACTCGTGCGCTTGCACCTCCTCCATCGACGTGCCGTTGTAGCAGACGCTGAAGGTGCCCGCGCAGCCGCCGTACTTGGAATCGTTGACGATGACGATGACGCGCCCGTCGGTGTCCGGCGCGAGCGCCGCGTCGGCCGAGGCGCGCGCCGTATTGCCGATGTACAGGCAGCGCTCGGTGCCACCGGTCCAGTAGCTCGCGTCGTAGGCGGTATCGACGAAGATGTTCAGCGGCGGCTTGTCCGCGCCGCGCTCGTTGGAGGCGCGGAAGACCGTGTGGACGTTGTAGAGGTTGAAGTAGGCGCCGTACGGGAACTTGGTCGGGTTGGTCCGGAAGTAGTTGACGATGTCGAGGACGTCGGCGTCGAACTGGGCCTCGTCGGATGCGAGGTAGCCGTCGCCGAGGATGACCATGTCGTAGAGCTCGTCGCTGGGGCCGTTCTGGACGACCGTGCGGACGTGCTGGGCGCAGAGCGGGGCGACCGCGAGGGCCGCGGCGAACGTGAGGAGCGTGGTCTTCATCGCATTGTGCTCCTCAGCGGATGGCCATCTCGGCGAAGCGCGCCGAGCCGAACGGGCGGACGCCACCGTCGTCGCGGTGGCCGAACTCGATCGTCGCGGCGCCGGCGAGCGCCGGGATCTTGACGTTGAAGTGCGCGACGTGCGGCACGATGACGTCGCCCTCGAAGTGCGGCGCCTGGCCGGCGTGGGCGGGATCGAGGCAGATGCGGAACGGGTCGAAGCCGCCGGTCGCGAGGCTCTCGGCCTCGGCGTCGCGCAGCGTCCAGCGGAACGGCATGTCGTCGGCGTGGCGCGGTGCGCGGAACGCGAGCGCGGGCTTGCGCGTCGCTTCGAGCACGCGCACGCCGGCGCTGTCGATCTCGACGGTCAGCAGCAGGCTCCCGGTCGGCGCCTGCGTCGCGGCGGCGGGATCCTGCGGGTCGGGAGCGGGTGCGCGGCCGAAGCCGAGCGCAGCGCCGCACAGGAGCGCGCCCAGCAGGGCGGCCCAGGCGATGCGGGTGGACATGGGGAGGAGAGCGGCCGGGGGAGGAGGCAGGCGAGAGCGCCCGAGCGTACCCGACCGGGCCGCGTGGAGGGCCTCGCAGTCGGGCTCGGGTCGCGCTGCACGACCGCGAGCGACCCGAGCCGCGGTGGTGCCCGCGTCCGGGTGGGCGCGCTGGCAACGGTGGTGCGGGCGTGGTCGGACGGCGACCACGCCCGCCCGACCGTCACTGCCGCAGGAAGACCCAGACGCCGGCCTCGCGCTTCTGGCGCGGGTCGAGCGTCTCGATCTCGTCGGCGATCTCCTTGCGGTGCGCGGTCAGCGCGCGGTGCTCGGCGCCCTGCAGCAGCTCACGCAGCCGGGCCGACTGTGCCTCCTCGTCGAGCCCGGCGGTCGACCGGCGCATCGCCTCGACGCTCTCGCGGACCTTCGCGTCCACCTTCGCCAGCTCGTCCTTCAGCTCGGTGAGCCGTGCGCGCTTCGCGTCGGTCATCTCGGGTGGCGCGGGTGTCCAGATCGCATAGCCGCCGACCACCAGGTCGAGGTCGCCGTCGCCGTCGTAGTCCGTCGCGTCCGGATACAGACCGACGTTCGGCCGCTCGGCCTCGTGGCCGGTGGTCGCAGTCGGTGGGATCAGCGGCACGGCGCCGGCGAATACCGGCGCTCCGGCCGTGCCGACGTTCCGGTACAGGTAGACGCCACCCGGCGGCTTGCCGCCGTACGGGTCGCCGAAGCTGCCGGCGACGATGTCGACCAGCCCATCGCCGTCCCAGTCGACGAGCTGCGGTGCGGTCATTCCCCCCTCCAACGCGAACGGGGCGCCGTCGGCCAGCACGGGCGCGCTGTGACCGGCGAAGGCGGGCTCGCCCGCCCGACCTTCGTTGAGCTGCAGGTACAGGTTGCCGTGGTTCTTGTCGCCGAGCAGCAGGTCGAAGTCGCCGTCGGCGTCCCAGTCGAACAGCAGGGCGGAGATGCAGTGGCCCTCCGCGCCACCGCCGACATTGGTCCACTTCTTGGCGTCGTAGTCCCAGTACTGGTCCAACAGGACCCGCCTACCATTGCGGTCGAGCACGTGTGTCGGCTCGGCGAAGCCGCCGTCGACGCCGTACGCCACGTGTGGCGAGCCGTCGAAGGTCGCGCTGAAGAAGTCGATCCGGCCATCCGCGTCGAGGTCCACGAACTGTGAACCCATGCCGATGCATCACCAGTTGTGGAACTTCAGCGGGCGCCCGTCGGTCTCGAACGGCCGGAGCGCGCTCCAGGTGGCGGGATCGTCACCGAGCTTGTCGGCGACCTGCACCCGGCCGGGGAGGTCGCCGATGACGAGCTCGGTCTCGCCGTCGCCGTCGATGTCGTAGCGGCGTGGCGACGGGTAGGGGAGCCGCTGGCCGAGCGGTTTGCCGTCGGCGAGCAGGCGGATCGGGGTCGCGAAGGTCGGCGGCTCCTGTGGTCGCGCGAGGTCCGCGGGCGAGGGCGCGGCCGCGGCGGTGAGCGCGGCGAGCGCGAGGACGATGGGCATGGTCTACCTCGGGGTTCGGGGTCTGCGTCCGCCGAGTCTAGCCGTGGCGCGAGCCCCGCGGGCGATCCAGGTCGGTTGCGCTCGCCAGCGGTCCGCGTCACCGCAGGCGCCGCGGCACGCGGCCGGTGAACCGGCGCCACACGCCGTAGCGCGCGATCGACACGAGCACGCGCAGGCCGTCGCGCCAGCCGATCTTCTTCCCTTCCTCGTAGGTGCGCCCGTAGTAGGAGATGCCGACCTCGTAGAAGCGCGCGCCGGTCTGCGCGGCCTTCAGCGTGATCTCCGGATCGAAGCCGAAGCGCTCCTCCTCGAGCTCGAAGCACGTGAGCACCTCGCGACGGAAGACCTTGTAGCAGGTCTCCATGTCGGTGAGGTTCAGGTTGCTCGCCATGTTCGACAGCAGCGTGAGCGCGCGATTCACGGCGAAGTGCCAGAAGTAGAGCACGCGGTGCGCCTCCCCGCCGATGAAGCGTGAGCCATAGACGACGTCGGCGACGCCGTCGCGGATCGGCTTGACGAGCGCGTGGTAGTCCTGCGGGTCGTACTCGAGATCGGCGTCCTGGACGATGACGACGTCGCCGGTCGCCGCCGCGAAGCCGGTCCGCATCGCCGCACCCTTGCCGCGATTGCGCTCGTGGAACAATGCGCGGAGCTCGCCGCGCGCCGCCATGTTGCGCAGCAGCGCGGCGCTGCCGTCGATCGAGCGGTCGTCGACCGCGATGATCTCCGCGTCCGGCACGATCGTGCGGATCCGGCGCACGATCTCGGGTAGCGTCTGCTCCTCGTTGAAGACCGGGACGACGACCGACAGGCGGAGGTCCCGCGGCGGGGCGTTGGTCATCTGGGCGAGCGGTTCGGTTCGGGTTGTCGAGGGGGGCGCCGCGAGCAGCGGCTCGGACCGGGCGAGCTGCGCGACGAGCACCAGGGCCGCCAGCGGGACGACGTGGAACGACACGCGCTGGGCGGCGGTCACGAGATGCCAGTCGACCTCGTGCGGCGTGATCAGGAACACGAGTGCGTAGGCGGTCAGACCGCCGGCCGCGACCAGCGCCGGCACCAGCACCTGCGCGCGCAGCGCGCGCCGTGGCGAGACGAGGCACGCGAGCGCGGCGATCGGCAGCGTCAGGCGCATCGGGACGAGCGTGCGGTCGGCGGACGGTGCGATGCGCAGCAGCACGTCGCGGCCGAACGCGCTGGCGACGGTGCCGATGCGATCGGGAATGCGCGCCACGCGCTGCGCGATCGTCGAGCCGTCGTGGGGCGAGACCGCGAACAGGTCGTTCTCGAAGCCCCACCACGCGTCGAGCCCGCGCTGCAGCGCGATGATGCCCACCGGCACGAGCGCGATCAGCCAGGCCCGCGACGGTCGCGGCAGCAACGGTGTGCGCGGCCGCGCGAGCCACGCGGCGAGCACGACCGCGATCACCAGGCACAGCGCGAGCATCTGGCCCTCGTTCTTCGACCACGCGGCGAACGCGAGCCCGATCGCGGCCAGCGCCCCGTGGGCCGGAGCGCGACCGTGCTGCCACCAGCGGTGGAAGCCGTCCGTCGCGAGCAGGATCCCCAACGCGACGGCCAGATCCGCACCCGCGTCGCCGGTCACCCGCATCGCGACGCCGTTGCCGGCCACCGCGAGTAGCGCGAGCGCGGCGAGCCACGACGGCGCCGCGCGGCGCAGCGCGCTCGCGAGGAGCAGCACGAACGCGAGCTGCGTGACGAGCAACGGCAGGCGGGGTGCTACGTGTTGGATGTCGCCGGCCGCCGCGTGGATCCAGACGTGCAGCAGCGGCACGAGCAGCGGATAGTCGGCGTGATTGACGGGGTAGAACGACGACTCGAGCGCGACCGGCAGCCCGAAGCCGCTCGCGGTGTAGAGGACCTTCGCCTTCGAGGCCCAGATGTTCGCCTCGTCGCCGACCAGGACCGGCTGCAGGCAGGCGTGCGCTCCGGCGTCCACCGTCCACGCGACGACCGCGACCAGCGCCAGCCACAGCGGCCAGCCGAGCGCTGGTCCGCCGCCCGGCAATGCGTCACGGCGGCGGGCTGCGCGCAACAGAGCGAGCCCGGCGACCGTCGCCAGCGGGGCGAGCGCGCGGCCGTCGAACGGCCGGCCCGCCGCCAGCCAGCCGAGCGTGCCGAGCGCGACGGCGAGCGCGCCGCAGGCCCACGCCCAGGCCCAGAACGCGAGCCGGTCCGTGCGCGGTGCCGTGCCGAGCAGCCGGGCGAGGCCCGTACCGAGCACGAGGATCGCGGCGAGCGCGTGTGCGATGGACAGCGTCGTCACCGTGTCACCCGGCGCGGTAGCGGTAGAGCCGCAGGCGACCGACCGCGCGCGGCTCGGTCCACCGGTCGCCGGGCGGCTGGGGAGCTGCATCGAGATCGAGCAGGAACACCGGCCGCCCGTGCCCGGTCGGCAGCGGGCCCGCGAGCGCGGCCAGCGGCACCTCGGCGAGCCACACCGGATACAGCGTGTGGCGCAGCGACTGGACCAGCGCCGACTCCCGCATGTCGACCAGCTCGCGCGTCAGCACGATCGCGTCGGGCGGCAGGACCGCGCGCAGCGCGAACAGGACGTCGGCGTCGGCGCCCAGCGTCCTGCGCAGCCGATCGTCGCTCGACAATCCGAGCAGCTCGCCCGCACACACCTCACCCTGGTCGCGCGCGCTGGTCCACAGCGCGCGCGAGGCGCCCGCGGCCTGCCAGCACAGGGCGGCGATCAGCGTCGCGCGGGCGATGTCGGACGGGCTCGGCACGGCCCGCAGGATATCGGCGCGAGGTGCTGTGGCGCTCCACCGGCTCGGGTCAGTTCGCTCGCCCGGGGTCGCTGCCGTGCCCGCCGTTCGCCGTGGCGCGCGGGCGCTCCGCGGGGGCGATCCGGGCCGCGGTCGTGCGCAGGGCATCGCCACCGCGCGTCGGTACGGTCGGCTCGAAGCCGGCGAGCGTCAGCACGCGCTCGACGCAGCGCACGCGTTCCTGCATCGACAGCGACTCGACCGGCACGTACGGGATGTCGAACATCTCGAGCATCAGCTTCACCATGCCGTCGATGCGGACGACCTCCTCCCACTCGAGGCCGGCCCGGACGCCGTCGGCGCGGACGAGCTCCCGGTGCGGACGCAGGAAGAACACGATGCCGCTGCGCACGCTCGCCATGTAGTCGACGAGCCGCGGGTCGCGGAACACGTCGGCGAGGATCGTCGCGTGGTGGGCGGCGTAGGCGAGGTTGCAGAACGCGCGGTCCGACACGAACGGTCCGTCGATGCGCTGCTCGGCCTCGATCTGGCGCAGGAACACCTGGGTCTGGAAGCGATTGACCAGCTCGACGTCGGTGCGCAGTGCGTCGAGGTGCGCTTCCATCTCGGCGAGCACGCTGCGCGCGACCTCGGCGATCATCGGCAGGCCGAAGTGGTCGCGGATCCAGCGGGCGACCGTGGTCTTGCCGGTCGCGTGGGAGCCGACGAGGTAGACGCGGAACGGGCCGCGGGTGGCGTCGGTCGGTCGCATGCGCGCGAGGCTACGGGATCCGGTGTGCACCCTGCCAGCACCCACCACATCTTGTGGAAGGGCTGTCAAGAGTTCGCCACACCGCGGCGGGCTCTCACTCGAACACCTGTGCGATCCCGGCGCCGTCGCCCTGCCGGCGGTCGACGCTCCGCACGACGAGGATCGCGAGCACGGCCGCGACGATCGCGGCCGCGCTCGCCGCCTGGTCGACGCGCGTCATCCGCAGCCACTCCGCGGCGGTCTGCGCGCTGCCGAAAGCGCGTAAGTTGGTCAAGCCGACGAGGTTCGCGGCGAGCCACGCGGTCCACCATAGTCCGAGCAGGCCGTGGCTGCCGGACCGGTCGGCCGGCAGGCTCTCCCGCCACAGCTCGCTCATGACCTGCACCGGACGCACCAGGTTCAGGATCGGCACGAACCAGCCGCCGACGGCCCACGCGGGCGAGTTCACGAGGTGGCGGGCGCCGAGCGCGCGGAGGTTCGAGTAGGCGCGATACATCCACGTCAGGAAGACGATCGCGGTAAGCAGGAACAGGCCGATGTCGACGAGTTCGATCAGTTCGACGCGGGCGTCGTTGGCGGTCGCCTCGGCCTCGGCGACGAACCCGGTGTCCATGAACCGCTGCAGCAACTCGGCCTGCCGCTGGTCGGACCAGATCGACACGGCCGACACGACGGCCCCGAGCCCGAGCAGCACCGTCGTGGCGCGCGCGCGGCCCGTCGCCCGGCGGAAGGCCGCCGGGCGTCGCTCGTGGATCGGGACCCGCGGGATCACCGGCAGCCGCCGCTCGCCCTCGGGCTCCGCGGCCGGTGCCACCGTGCCGTCGGGCAGCACCGGTGCACCGGGTAGCTGCGGCGTTCCGAGGATCCCGTCCGCATGGACGTAGACGCGCCGCTCGCCCCACTGCAGGAGCTGCCACAGCGCGATCGCCGCGCGCGGGTCCAGCTCCTCGGCGTGCCGCGACGTGCACTCCTCGACGATGCCCAGCAGTGCGTCGCGGATGCGCGGCGAGTCGGGGGCGGTCTCGAGGACCTGCGTGCCGCGCTCGGTCAGCAGCAGGAGCGGACCGAGCGGCTCCCGGTCGCGCCGGCCCCCCAAGTCCGGGTGGCTGACGCAGAACGCCCGGGTCGGCTCGAAGATCAACGCGCCGCGGAGCTCACAGCGGACCTCCGCGCCATCTCCGCGGAGCTGCGGACAGCCGGAACAGGTCGGGGCGGTCGTTCCCTGCGCCGGCGCGCGGCTCGCTTCCGGTCCACTCATGGCCGCGCACGATATCCCGGCGCCACCGGCGTCGCGAGCGAGCGCCGGTTCGGCCGTCACCGCACGACGGCCGTCAGCGCGTTCGTCGTCACGGCGTTGGCCGGATTGGCGCCGAGCGCGACGACGATGCTCTGGAACAGCAGCGGCACGCCCGCGTAGGCGGGGCTGCTCGCGATCGGCAGGTCGAGGCGCGCGGTGCCCGCCGGTCCGGACGGCAGGCCGACCGAGTCAGGACCCGCGATGTCCAGCTGGCAGCCGGTCAGCCCGAACGGCGTGAGATCGATCGGTGCGGGCGGGCACGAGAAGCCGAACAGCAGCGCGCCGGGAGTGCTGGCGGGGGCATCGGAGAGCTGCAGCGACAGCGTGCCGCCGCCGATCGGCAGCGAGACCGCGGCGAACCGGGGCGCGACCGGCAGCGAGCCTGCGCAGCCGACGCCGTGCTCGACGGCGAGCGCGCCATTGCCGAGGCGTAAGAGATCGACCCGATTGCCGACGTGCACCGCAGCACGGCTCTCGACGATGCAGCTCGGCGCGACGACGGTCCCGGGATTGCGGATACCGCCGACGATCAGGAACCGATCGGCGTCGGTCGATGGCACGGCGAGCGTCTCGGGCGTGACGATCTGGCCGGCGATCAGGACGCGGTAGTAGAGGTTCTGATGCTGCTCGCCGGTCTTCCGCGAATAGAAGGCGACGACATTGCCGAGGCCGTCGGTCGCCAGCGAGTAGTGGTAGTAGGAGACGTTGCCGCGGAGCAGGTCGGTGTCGGCCGCGAGCGGCTGGACCGTCCACTGGGTCGGATTCGCGACGGTCGAATACCCGACGCGTAGCTCGCCGGTCCCCGCGGTCGTGCCGCCGGCGACGTACAGCACGTACATGTCGCCGTTGCGGGTCACGGCGATCTGCGACACGTTCGCCGTGCCGACGTCGACCTGGACGTCGGTCGTCGTCGTGAACGCCCCGGTCGCGCAGTCGAACCCGCGATAGCGGATGCCGTACAGCCCGGTGTTGGTGCGGAACGCGCCGTGGACGACCTCGCCGACCGCCTGCAGGTCGATCCGTACGCCGTAGGCGTCGGTGTTCACGGGGCGCACCGGGTCGAATACCGCAGCACCGGCCGGGCGGACGAGCAGGCCCGACGACCACCCGGATCGCCACGGCGGTACCGGGGGGCTACGGTGCGTCGAGATCGCCAGCACGACGGCCCCGCGTTCGGTGACGGCGACGTCCTCGGCGTAGTACTGGTCGTTGCTGCTGGTCGCCGTGGTCAGCTGCTGCGGCGAGCCGACGAAGCGCACTGCGCGCGTGTCGAACTCCTGGTAGTAGACGTCCTGGAAGGCGCCGCCGTTCAGCGCGTTCCACGCGATCTGCAGCGTTCCGCACGAGCGGTCGGCGCAGAGCGCTCCGGCGCCGTCCCCGGCCGTGGCCAGGTCGAAGCGACCGGTCCACGTCGCGCCGCCGTCGGTCGACGCCGTCAGGTAGAGCTGGCCGTCGCCGACCCCCGGATCGACGTCACGAAGCAGCGCCCACATGACTCCGGTCGGCGCGATGACCACCGAGCGCCGCCACGACGACATCGACGACACGGTCACTGACGCCGAGCCGGTCGCGAGCGGGGAGAGCGCTCCGCCCTGGGCGGCGACCGGCAATGCGAGTGTCGCTGCGCACAGAGCGGTAGCGATGCGGAGGTGTCCCATCGAGGTCTCCTGAGAGAGATTCCCCAGGCGGATTGCCCGGGACGGTGAACGAGCTGCGGCGCAGGGTACCCGACGACGCGCTCCGCGCGAACCCCCCTCAGGCATCCGACGTCGGGTGAGCGGTCGGTGGGGAGGGCGTTCCGCGCGTGCCGGTCCTCGCTACCCTGTCCTGATCGTCCTGCTCGCCACGGTACGGAGGAGGCACCATGCTCTGCTCGTCTCGACACCTCTCGCTGGCCGCCGCGCTCGGGTGCGTGGCCGCCGTGCCCGCCCAGACCCCGATCATCGGGCAATGGAGCCTCGACGAGACGTCCGGCTTCGTCGCCGCGGATTCGGGTCCGATCGGCAACACCGGGACGCTCGTCTCGTTCACCAACGACCCCGCGCAATGGGTCCCGGGCGTGTTCGGCAACGCACTCGCGTTCGACGGCATCGACGACTACGTCGACATCGCGTTCAACGGCGGGCTGCCGTTCTACGACGGGCTCGGCGCAGCGTTCTCGGTCACGTTCTGGGTGCGCGCCAATGCTGCGGACGACGACCGGGTGCTGTCGTTGAGCAGCACGGCGAGCAACACGCCGCTGTTCACGATCGGATCCGGCCAGACCGCACTCGGACTCTCGGATCGCATCCGCATCTACGTTCGCAGCGACGGGAACCGGTCGTTCGACCAGTCGTCCGATCAGACGGTGTTCGACGGCACCTGGCACCACGTCGCCTACTGCGAGACGTCCGGCCGTGCGAACCTGTACGTCGATGGCGTTCGCGACACGGCGGGCTTCGACTTCCGCGGTGCCGGGCCGAGCAATCCGAACTACGGCACGTTCACCCTGAACCGGCTGACCCTCGGCGCCGTGGTGCGCTCGACGATCTGCTGCCTGCTGCCCTGCGAGCTCGACGACGTGCGCGTGTTCGGCTACGAGCTGACGGCGGCGGACGTCGCGACGATCCGGTCGGGTGGCGGTGTGTCCTCCTGCCGCGCGAGCCTCAGCTCGTACGGTCAGGGGTGCGGCGCGGGACCGCTCGATCTGTACGCGCTCGGCAGTGCGCAGCTCGGTGGCCCGGGCATCTCGTTCGCGATGCGCGGCGGGCTGCCGAACGCGGTGGCGCTCCTGTGCGTGGGGATCGGCCCGCTGGCACCGCTGGACCTCGGTCCGCTCGGCTTCGGCGGCTGCCGACTGTATCCGGCCAGCGGCTCGTGCCTGACGATCGGCGCGCTCGACCCGACCGGCAGCTCGCCGGGCCTGATCCCGTTCCCGATCCCGAACGTCCCCGCGCTCGGCTGCCTCCGCGTCGGCTTCCAGTCCATCGCCTTCGCCGGCACGACCGCCGACTTCAGCAACGCGATCGTCGCCGTCCTCGGCTCCTGACTTCCGATCGGTACCGCGTACGGTTTTTACATCAGCGACTCCTACACCGCGACTCCTACACCGCGACTCCTACACCACGCGCAGACGTGCCTGCAGCGTCGCGAGCTGCTGCTCGAGCTCCGCGAGGCGCGCGCGCTCCTGCTCGACGACCTGCTGCGGCGCCTTGGCGACGAAGCCCGCGTTGCCGAGCTTCGCGTTCACGCCAGCGATGCGCTTCTGCAGCGCGTCGCGCTCGGTCTCGAGCTTCGCGCGCTCCTTGTCCGGATCGACGACGCCGAGCACGTGGCACTCGACGTCGCGCACGACGGCCGTCGCCGAGTCCTTGGTGGCGGTCGCGTCCGCGCCGACCAGCACCGACTCACCGCCGGCCATGTGTGCGATCAGCTCCTCGAGCCCGGCGAGCGCCTCGGCCGACGCGCCCTGTGCGCGGATGCGCAGCGGGACGCGGCGGCTCGGCGCGACCTGGTAGCGCGCGCGCACCTCACGGAGGCTCGCGACGACCTCTTGGGCCAGCGCGACGCGCACCTCGAGCCCCTCGTTCCGCCAGCGCGCGGCGTCCGCCGCCGGGAAGCTCGCCCGTACCAGCGGCCCGGCCGTCGAGCCGAGCTCGGCGACTATGCCGCGCCGCGGCGCCAGCTCACCGAGCGAGCGCCACAGGATCTCGGTGACGAACGGCACGAACGGGTGCAGCAACCGCAGCACCTGGTCGAGGCACGTCGCGAGCACCTGGCGTGCGAGCGGAGCGCGCTCCGCATCGCGCATGCGCGGCTTGATCAGCTCGAGGTACCAGTCGCACAGCTCGTTCCAGAAGAACTCGCGCGCGGCGCCGATCGCAGCCGACGGGTTGTAGGCGGCGAGACCGGCATCGACGCGCTGGATCGCGTGCGTCAGTCGCGACAGGATCCAGCGGTCTTCGATCGTGAGCTCGCCGCCGTCGCGGGCGACGAACTCGGTGCCGGTGAGATTCATGAACGCGAAGCGCGCGGCGTTCCATAGCTTGTTGCAGAACGCACGGCCGATCTCGAAGCGGTCGGAGGTCGCCTTCGCACCGGGCACGCCATCGCGCTCCATCTGGCCGACCATGTCGAACAGCTGGCCATTGCGCGGATCGACGAACGTCCCCTTGTAGGGTCCCGGCTGACACTCGGCGAGATCGAGATGGACGCCGTCGACCGGTGAGATCACCTGCACGGGCAGTCGGATGTCCTGCGTGCCGGTCTGCATCTCACACAGCACGTAGCGCATGGCGTCCGCGCCGAACGCCTCGACCACGTCGTTGGGGTCGACACCGTTGCCCTTCGACTTCGACATCCGCTCGCCCTTGCCGTCGAGGATCGTGGCGTGCAGGAAGACGTCGGTGAACGGCACGTCGCCGAGGTTGTAGAGCCCCATCACCACCATGCGTGCGACCCACAGCGTGATGATGTCGCGGCCGGTGACGAGGCAGCTCCCTGGATAGTAGTTCGAGAGCGAATCCGGCCGCCCGTCCACCGCGCCGAGCGGAGTCTGGCCAGCGCCGATCGCAGCGGTCGTCGGATCGGGCCAGCCCAGCGTGCTGTGCGGCCACAGCGCCGAGCTGAACCAGGTGTCGAGGACGTCCTCCTCGGGCTCGAGCCCGGCCGCGCGCAATGCACCGGCGAGGATCTCCTCGCGCGCTTCGTCGCGGATGCACACGAGCGCCTCGACCTCGTCGGCGCGCGGATCGCCGGCGCGGAACAACCCGATCGCCTCGAGCGGACGCACCTGCGTGCCGTCCGGCAGCACACACCAGGCGGTCAGGCCGTCGTGTCGCTGCGCGAGGATGCCCTCGATGTTCGCGAGCTGCTGGCCGGTGAAGCGGCCTTTCCAGACCGGGATCCGGTGGCCCCACCAGAGCTGCCGGCTGATGCACCAGTCGCGCTTCTCGGCGAGCCACTGGTGGTACATCTTGTGGTAGCGCTCCTGGTCCGGATGGAACGCGACGCCACGACCGGTCGCGGACTTCCACACGCCGCTCGCGGCGTCGATCGCTGCCTGCGCCAGCCCTGCCGCCATGAACTCCCTGGCCGTGCCGCGCCCGCAGACGATGCCGCCATCGCGGTCGCCCATCGCGACGAACCATTGCTTGCTGACGAACGGCTCGACGATCGACTTGCTGCGGTCGCTGTGGTCGACCTCGAGCTCGCGATCCTCGATCCGCTCGACGAGTCCGAGTGCGGTCAGGTCGGCGACGACCCGCTCACGTGCCACGAACCGGTCCAGCCCGCGATAGGCGCCGCCCTGCTCGTTGATGGTACCGTCGATCGCCATGACGCCGATCAGGCCGATCCGGTCCTTGTGCCGCGTCCAGACGTCGTAGTCGTTCGGGTCGTGGCCCGGGGTGATCTTGACGCAGCCCGAGCCGAGCTCCGGCTTGGCCCACTCGTCGAGGATCAGCGGGATCTCGCGCTCCATCAAGGGCAGCCGGATCCTCCGGCCGTCCCGCGCCATCGCGGCGATGGTCTCGAGCTGCGGCAGGTGCGTCGAGCGGCGCTCTTGCAATGCCGCGAGCTCCTGCTCGGCCGCGGCACGCTCCCTCTGGGGGGCGGCGCGCAGTTTGTCCTCCGCACGGGCGATCGCGGCCTCCAATGCGGTGCGCGGTTCCGGATGGCACGCGACCGCGGTGTCCGCGAGCATCGTCTCGGGTCGCGTCGTCGCGACGACGACGTGCGTCGGCTCGCCGGGCCTCGGATCGACGACCGGATAGCGCAGGTGCCAGAAGTGACCTTGGACGGTCGCCTTGTACAGCTCGTCGTCCGCGACCGCCGTGTGCAGCTTGCAGTCCCAGTTGACGAGCCGATCGCCACGGTAGATCAGCCCGTCGTCGAACATCCGGAAGAACGTGTAGCGCACCGCCCGCGCGCACACGGCGTCCATGGTGAAGCGCTGGCGGTCCCAATCGCAGCTGCAGCCCATCTTCTGCTGCTGCGCGATGATGCGGGCCTGGTACTGGTCCTTCCATTCCCAGATTCGGCGCACGAGCTCAGCGCGGCCGACGTCGTGCCGCGTCTTGCCCTCGAGCTCGAACAGCCGCGTCTCGACGACCTGCTGCGTCGCGATGCCGGCATGGTCGGTGCCGGGCTGCCACAGCGTGTCGTGGCCGAGCATGCGGTGCCAGCGCGTCAGCAGGTCCTGCATGACGTTGTCCATCGCGTGACCCATGTGCAGCGCGCCGGTCACGTTCGGCAGCGGCATCATGACGACGTAGCTGTCGCGGTCCGGGTCGGGCGTGGCGGCGAACGCCTTGGCGTCGAGCCACAGCTGCATGGCTTCGGGCTCGAGCGCGGCGGGGTCGTAGTTCTTCGGGAGCTCGCTCATGGCGTCACTCGCGCGCGCCCCGCCGCGGTATCGCGGGCGGGTCCGCGGGGCGAGGAGTCTAGCCCGGATCGTTCGAGAGATCCCGCCGCGAGGTTGCCCGAGTCGCCGGCGGGCGTCGTCGTCGAGCCGAACCCGCGCTTGCGAGCGCCGGTGTGCGCCGGGCGGGTGCGCTCCGATCGCCCCGATGTCGACGTCGCCCCGCCGCCGTCGCAGATGCGCTCGGGGGCTGTCTGTGCATCGCGGCGGCGCGCGAGATCGGCCGGCGCATCGCGCGTTGGCCCCGGACGAGGCGTACATCTGGCTGCGCTACGCCCGTGCCATCGTGGAGCGCGGGGAGTGGGCCTGCCAACCGCCGTTCGCGTCGAGCGCGTCCACGTCGGCCCTCCACACTGCTGCTGGTTGGGCTGCTCGTGGTGGTCCGCGACGCCGGCCTCGCGCAGCTCTGCGGGTCTGCGCCTGGGTTGGTGGCGGTGCGGCCTGTCCGTGGTGCTGCCTCCGTCACGACTCTCCGGAGGATGGCGCAGGTCCGGTCGCCGCGCGCGTCCCCGGAATCGTCGGCGCGCTGCCGTTGCGGACGGCACCGCTCCGCTGGCAGGTCGTCGGCATCGACGCCGCGCTGCTCGTCGAGACCTTGCCGGCGGCCTGGCTGGATGGCGGCGCGGTTCCGTCGGAGCGTGGCCCTGCTCGTCTCGCTCGCGGTGGCCGTCCGGGGGGCGTCGGTGTCCGCCCGGCACGCTGCGCTCGGCGTGCCGATCTGCCACGGACATGCGGTGCCGCCGCGTCTCGGTCACGTGCCGGCCGTCGCCGGCGCATTCACGATCGGGTGGCGCAGCGGCCCCCCGTCGGGTTCGAGTCGCGGCAGTCGCGGCGGTGGCGGTCCTGCTCGCGCTCCAGGCGCCGTCGCCGACCGCGCGTCCCGCGCGCTACGTCCCGGATCGCTCGGTGGCCGCGTGGATCGGGCGCCTGCACCGGACGAGGCGACGGTCGGTCGCGTCGAGATCGGCGCGATCGGCAATGGCGTGTGGCCACGGCCGATCGTCCATGCGTGCGGACTCGTTGCTCCGGACCTGGTGGACGACGTCGCCGCGGATCGCTTCGACGCCTGGTTCGCGGACCACCGCCCCGACTACGTCGTGCTCCACGTGCCGCCGTGGGGCGGGTTCGAGGCGGCAGCGAAAGTGCGCGTCGACTTCCGATCCGGCTGGTGCGGGGTCCGCCGCGAGCCCGGCGGGCGCGCGCGCGTGGTCGCGCGGGTCGATCGACCTGTGCCTCAGCGTGCTGTGCCGTGCAGCGCGACGGCGCCGGCCCGCCAGCCACGCAGCAGGAGCTCGAGCGCCCGCTGGTAATCGGCGCGCCCGGCCGAGACGCCCTGCGAGCGCAGGTAGCGGTCGTAGGCGCGCGCCGACCAGCGTGCGGCGGTCGCGGACCGGTGGGCGCGGATCGCGCGGCTCCAGTCGTCGAGATCCGCGCGGACCACGTCGGGCAGCCCGTCGCGCAGCGCTCGCCAGTCGTCGGCGGGCAGCCCTCCGGCGAGCTCGACGAACGCGCGCAACGCGACCGCGTAGCGTACGTAGCGGTCGCCGCTCGCGAACCCGGCGGCGTAGCCGGCGAGGTCGGCTTCCGCCTCGCCGCAGCAGCCGACGACGTGTGCGAGCTCGTGCGCGACGACGCCGAGGCGCCAGACCTCAGGCAGTGCGCCGTCGACGTGCGCCTCGAGCAGGAACGGCGACGCGATGCCGGTCGAGCCGAAGGTCAGGAGCGTGCCGGCGGGCAACCACTTCACGCGGCGCGGCACGCGCGGCCGCCAGCCTTCGCGGCGCTCGATCGTCCCGGCCAGCGATGCGCGCAGGGCGTCGAGCGCGGGAGCGAGGTGCCTGTCGGCCGGCTCCGGTGGCTCGCGCAGGATCGCGAGCAGCTCGACCGTGAAGCCGGCCAGCTCGGTATCGCCGACCTCGGCGGGCAGCTCCCAGCGTGCCTCGATCGGTAGCTGTCGGTAGCCGAGCCCCCACGCGCACAGGAACGCCGAGTACAGCAATGCAGCCGCGCCGAGAGTGCGCGCGAGTCCGGCGCGCAGCAGCCGGCCCCGGGTCCGGCCGGCACGCCGGCCGCGCCGCCAGCCGCGAATGGCGACGACGGGAGCGCCGAGCGCCGCCGCGCCCAGCAGCAGCGCCGTGATCGGGATCGAGGTCGCCCCGCTCAGTGCGACCGCGGCGTGCTCCCAGACGGGGAACACGCCGCGCGCGTAGTGCGCGGTGATCCACTGCGGCGACGCGAGCACCGACACGGCGATCGGCACCGCGGTGAGCGACCACAGTGCGGCCCTCGCGAGCCTCGCGGTACGCGAGCTGCGGTGCGTCAGCGGGGTGGCGCCTTCTTGTACCACTCGAGTGCGTTCCCAGGATGTGGCTCGCACGCCGCGACCAGCGCGTCCAGGGCGTCCGCCGACAGCGGCTGGAACGTCTTGGCGACGCGTAGATCGGCCTCGAGCTCGGCGATCGTGCGCACGCCGACGATCGCGGTCGCGACCGTCTGCGACAACGTGTAGCGCACGCAGTCCTCGAGGCTCGCGCGGCGCGTGTCGCCCTGCACGAGCCGGCCGGCTGCGAACACCTTCATCGCGATGACGCCGACGCCCTTCTCGGCGGCCCGCGGCAGCACGTGGTCGACGAACGACACCCACAGCCGGTCCGCGCAATTGACCGGCACGAGCAGCGTGTCGAACTCGTGGTCGTCGAGGCAGCGCGCCATGACCTCCGGGTCCTGATGCCCGGTCACCCCGACGAACCGGCACTTGCCGGCGCGCTTCGCCTCCAGCGCCGCGGCGAGCACGCCGTCGTCGGGGTCCAGCTTGCGGCGCCGATCGTCGTCGTCGCCCACCGCGTGCACCTGGAACACGTCGATGTGGTCGACCCCGAGTGCTTCGAGCGACGCGTCGAGCTCGTCGAGTGCCTTGCGCTTCGGTAGCTCGTAGCTCTTCGTCGCGAGGATCACGCCGTCGCGGTCACGGCCGCGTAGCGCACGCCCGATGCGGCGCTCGGCGCGGTGCCGCGTGTACGACGGAGCGGTGTCGACGTAGTTGACGCCGAGGTCGAGAGCCCGGCGGATCAGCGCGACGGCGTCGTCCTCGTGCTCGTCGCCGAGCGTGCTCAGCGGGTGCGTGCCGAGCGCGAGTTGCGAGACCGTCAGCCCGGTGCGGCCGAGCGGGCGGTGCGGGAGTGGTCGGTCGAGCGGGTCGGCCGGCGGCGCCTGTGGATCCTGCGGGAGTCCGCCTGCTGCCAATCCGCTCGCGGCGGTCCACTGCAGGAAGTGTCGGCGGCTCAGGTCCATGCGCGATGCCTCGATCGCAGCCTAACCGGCCGCGGGCCGCGGCGCGATCCGCGTCCCGTCCCGCTGTCAGCGCGAGCGGCGCAGATGGTCGAGCGGCAACCGCTCCGCGTCGACGAGTGGCGCGACGTCGGTGAGGAACCGCGTCCCGTCGACCCAGTAGCCGGCGGTCGGCCGCAGCCCGGGGACGCGATCCGCGAACCAGCGGTTGAGCACCGCCATCATCAGCTCGCGGACGTACTTGGCGAAGCAGCTCGCGAGCGCGGTCGGAAATGCGCGCTCCTCGCCGCCGGCCGCGAACGTGATCCGCAATTCCCCGCCGTCGCGCTCCAATCGATAGGTCGACAGCTCGGGCGACTCGCGCAGGCGCCGGACGCGGCAGTCCGGCAGTGCCGCGCGCAGCGGCTCGACGTAGTGCATGCGGCCGCCGCAGCGGTCGGCGAGCAGGTGCGACCCAGGCGGCAGGTCGACGCACAGCGCCGCGAGCACCTCGGCGTAGGTCTCGAAGTGCGTCGTGCTCTTGTTGTCGGTGCGCGCGATGCTCGCGTTGTACTCCTCGACGTCGAGCGGCCGGATCGCGATGCGGTGCAGCGCGACCGTGTGCTCACGCAGGTTCCTGCGCAGCAGGTGCGCGGTGAGCTCGATGCCCGCTCGGTCCGCCGCCAGCGGTAGCGGCAGCGCGAGGTCCGCGTACCACGGGCAGCGCCGCAGCCGGTCGCGATCGGCGCCACACGCGGCGAGCAGGGCGTCGACGGTCGTGGGACAGTCGCCGGTCCAGGCGGTCCAGAACGCGAGCGCGGTCCGCTCAAGCCGTGCGAGGCCGAGCGGGCCATGCTTCACCTTCTTGCTGTCGGCGACCTGGAGTTGCGAAGGGCCGGGTCGGCCGCGCGTGACGAGCGCTCCGAGCGCGCGCCACGGGTCGACCCCCGCGGGTCCCGCCATCGTGACGCCGGCGACGACGAGTGGCCCGAGGAGCGGCCCGAGGCCGGCCTCGTCGACTCCCGCGAGGCAGCGCTGGACGGTCGGAGTCGCGGCGATCGGGATCGCGTCGGGGTCGCTCACGCCCCCACCGTGCCCGACCGCCCCAGAAATTTCGCGCCACCGCGAGGTGTTTTTCGCCCTGCTCGCGCCTCGCTGAGGTGGCGCGCCGGAGGGCGTGTGACGCGCGGGCGCCGGGGTCGGCTGCCGGCCTCGCCACCCTGCGCCACCGCACGGCCTCCGCGCTCTCTCGCAACGGAGGTCTCCGATGGTCAGGAAGCGACTCGCCGTGGCGCTCACCGCGGCCGCCGCGCTCGCCGCCGCGGGCAAGGCTCAGCATCCGCAGTGGCCGACGTTCCAGCGCTCGGCCGCGCACTCCGGACAGGCGGCGCGCACGGGGCCCGGGCGCGCGGACTGTCTGCGCTGGGAGGTCGATCTCGGCCGACCGGTCGCCGGGGCGGCACCCGTCGTCGACGACGGCCTCGTGCTCGTCGCCGACCGCCGGGACTCCGGCGCGACGACGTGGTCCCTGGACGCGCTCCGCTGGACCGACGGCAGCGTGCGCTGGTCGATCGATCCGCTCGGGCCGGTCGCGGCGACGCCGGCGATCGCCGGCGAACGGCTGTACGTCGGCACGACGCGCGGTCATCTCGGTGCGTTCGAGCTCGCCGACCGGCGCATGGTGATCGCGCGCCAGCTCGCCTACGTGCCGATTCGCGGCGTGACGGTCGCGGACGGCCGGATCCTGCTCGCGCACGGCGACACGCTGCGCGCGCTCGATGCGACCGACGGCTCGGATCTGTGGTCGTTCCGGACGGGCGACTGGTACGGCACGCCGAGCACAGGCCAGATCTACCGGGACCCGAACTCCGGTGGCGACGTGTGGTCGGTGCCGGCGGTCACCGATGGCTATGCGGTGATCGGCTGCCTGGACGGCAAGGTCTACGCGATCTCCGACCACCGGCCGGCGAACTTCACCTACTCGTGGAGCCAGCGGGTCGGCGGGGGGGCGATCCGCGGCTCCGTCTCGATCTGCGGCGACGCCGTGTTCGTCGGCTGCGACAGCGGGCGACTCTGCGCCCTCGACCTCGCCGGGAGCCAGGACGGCCTCGACAACGACGGCAACGGGGTCCCCGACGACGAGGGCGAGGTGATCTGGTCGCTCGAGGCCGGCTCGGCCATTCGCTGCACGCCGACCTTCAGCGGTAATCGACTGGTGTTCACGACGACCGGCGACACCGTCCATTGTGTCGACCTCGCGGCGTCCGCGGCGTCCGGGCACGGCGTCTCGCTGTGGAGCCGGGTCGTGACCGGCGCGAGCTTCGGTGCGAACTCACCGATCATCGCGGGGGATCGGGTCTACGCGCTGAGCGAGGCCGGCGACCTCGAGGTGCATTGTCTGCGGCTGTCGGACGGTGCGCGCGTGTTCGATCGGGCGTCCGGCTCGACGGCCGGCTACGCGAGCGCACCGGCCGCGTACGGAGCGCACGTCTTCGCCGTCACTGCGGCCGGCGTCGTCCAGGCGCTCCACGAGCCCGACTCGATCCGCTGGGAGGACGCGGCACCGCCGCAGTCACCGCCGGCCCGCGCCGGTCACGCGATGGTCTACGAGCGGGCGCGAGCCGTGCCCGTGACGCTGCTGTTCGGCGGCGCGGGAGTCGACCCGGTCACGCAGCAGCCGCTGTTGTTCGGCGATACCTGGCAGTTCGACGGTTCGGCGTGGACGCCTCACGCAGTCGTCGGGCCGAGCGCGCGGCGCGACCACGCGCTCGCGCACGACTGGGCCACGCCAACGGCGCCGACCGTCCTGTTCGGAGGTGACGACGGCACCGCGCTCTGCGGCGACACCTGGGAGTGGACCGGCGCCGCGTGGCTCCAGCGCGCGACGACCGGGCCGACGCCGCGCCGCGGCTCTGCGATGGCCTTCGACGAGCTCGCGACGCCTGGGCGGCGCGTGCTGCTGTTCGGTGGCGAGGATGCGTCGGGCCCCTGTGGCGACACCTGGACCTGGGACACCGGAACCGGGCAGTGGACGTTCCGGCTGGGGGGCAGCCCGGCGCGGTGGGGTCACGCGATGGCGACGGATGCCGGCGGCTACGTCGTCATGTTCGGTGGCCACGATGGAACCTCGTACCTGGCGGACACGTGGCAATGGCGCGGCACGCACTGGCAGCGGCTGGCGACCGGCGGCCCGCCGGCTCGCGTCGGTCACGCATTCGCCTACGACGTCAACGCGCGCATGCTGGTCATGTTCGGTGGCCACGACGACACGCAGCGCTTCGGCGACTGCTGGGTGTTCGACGGCACCCAATGGACCGAGCGCGAGGTCTTCGGACCGGGGCGGCGCCACGGCACGGCGATGGTGCGCGACGTGCAGCGTTCCAGGATCGTGCTGTTCGGCGGCGAGACGTATCCGGATCGGTTCGACGACGAGACCTGGGAGTACCGCGGCGACGTCGACGCGGGCTACGGTGAGCTCGGCATCGGCTGCGGTGGCGTGCTGGGCGTGCCGCGGCTCGCGCCGCAGGCCGGCTCGCGACCGATCATCGGCACCACGTTCACGGCGGAGCTGACGTCCGTGCCGCCGCTCGGTGCGTTCGGATTGCTCGCATTCGGCCGGAGCTCGCTCGGTGGGCTGCCCTTGCCACTCGAGCTCACCATGCTGCGCATGCCGGGCTGCTGGCTGTACGTCGAGCCGCTGCTGGACTTCCCGATCGACACGGCGGGGGGCATCGGTGTCTGGGCGATCACCTTGCCGGCCGACATCCGGCTCCTGGGCGCGCGCTTCCAGCAGCAGTGCGCCGTGCTCGACCCGAGCGCCAATCCGGCGCAGTTGACGACCACCAATGCGCTCGAGGGAACGATCGGCTCGCAGTAGCGCGGCGGAGGCGCGCCGGTCGCGGCGTCACGAGACGACGGGCAGGCTCGCCGCCGCGATCGACTGACCGACGCGGCGGCTCTTCTCGTCGGGGAGCTGAACGTTGACGTATTGCGCGAGCTCCGGGAACTCGGCCGCCAGCACCTCCTTGGCGCCCTCCAGGATGAGGTCGCCGCCCCGGCCCGACGTGCAGCGCCCGAGGATGAGCACGTGGCGCAGGGCGTAGAACGTCGCGTAGTGCGCGATCGCGTAGCCCATGTAGACCCCCATGCTGCGCCAGATGTCCACGGCACCCGGATGGCCGGCCTCCAGGTGCGTCTGCACGGCCTTCAGGCGCTCGGCGTCCGTGACGCCGTCGGGCAGCGCGATGCCTGCGCGCGGCGCGAGGCGGAACACGCACTGCTGCGAGAAGTACAGCGCACCGCAGCCGCGGTCGCCCGACCACTCGTCGACGGGTGCGTCGTCCGCGTAGTCCACGGGGCAGAACGCGAGCTCGTTGAGCCAGTTGGTGATGTTGCCGTCGAGCGTCACGTAGCCGCCGGCCTCGCTCGAGCCCAGCGCGATCCCGAGCACGCCGTTGTCGCCGAGCGACATCGAGCCTGCCAGCGCGGTGACCTCGCCGTCGTTGACGACCTCGAGCGGCACGCCGAGCTCGTCGCGGATGCGCAGGAACATGCTCCGCACGCGGTGGAACTCGGATTCGGGCACGCCGCGGAACAGCGAGGCGACCATCGGGCGATTGTCGACGTAGACGCCGGCGGAGCTGCCACCGATCGCGTCGACGCGCGGCATCTTCGACGCCGCGGTGCGCAGGGCGGCCATGACCTCGCGGTAGTGGTACTCGGGATCCTGCTGCTTGCGGGGCTCCCAGACGACCTCCTCGCTGTAGACGGCCTCGCCGTCGATCACCGCGGAGACCTTGCGGTCGGAGGCGCCGAGATCGAAGCCGATCCGGCAGCCGTCGAGGTGCCGGCCGAGCGGCATCGCTCGCTCGTGTGCGTCGGGGACCCGGTCGGCGTCGCAGACGACGACCTCGAAGGGCCGCTCGTAGATCCGTCGCCCCATGAACTCGGCGTCGAACGCGCGGCTGCCGCCGGCCCGGTAGGCGCGCTCGACGTGCCGGCCGATCTCGTGCGGCCCGCCGACGTGCACGCGGTGGCCGCCGCGGCTCCACAGCAGGAACTTCACGAGCCGCTCGACCTGGCCGAGGTTCTCGGCGAAGCGCGGATGGCCGGCCGGGAACACGAGCGTGTCGAAGCGCGACACGGTGCCGTCGGGGCGCTCCAGCGCGATCCGGAGCGGCTCACCGCCCGCGTCGCGCGCGCCCGTGTGGAACGCACGGTAGGCGAGCGCGGCGGGACGGAAGCCCGGATCGAGCGGGGGGACGAAGCGGGGGGCGACCGACTCTGGGGCGTGCGACATGATCGAGCGCCGGAGTATAGGTCGCGCGGCGTCCGTCCCGCGCGGGCCGCTGCGGCGGATTCGACCGGCGCGGCCGGCAGCTCGGGGGCCGATGGCCGCGCGGGCCCCCGGCGTGCTTGCCGCACGGCCGGGGGCGGGTCGACGTGACGTCAGCTGGCCTGGGTCAGCGGCTCCCGATCACGGGATGTTGCCGCCCAGGACCGTGCGCATCGAGTTGCTGTGCACGACGCCCAGCGGGTTCGCGCGCCGGTCCAGGACCGCGAACGTCGTGTAGATGCTCGCGCCGACCGCGCTCGGGGAGACCGGCCAGGTGGCGGTGAAGGTCGCCGTGCCGAGGAACGACGTCGAGACCGACTCCGACGTGATGATGTCGTGGTTCAGCCAGCAGCCGTTCATCCCGATGAAGTCGAGCGCGAGCGGCAGGCGGGTGCCGTTCCAGCTGGTCGAGCTCAGGCCGAAGTGGATCAATGCCTGCGAGTTCGCGAACGCGTTGCTCAGCCGGTACTGCGTCGGCGTGCCCATCTGGTTGCCCTGCGCGCCGTTGCCGTGCGTGACGTCGTGGACCGGCACCACGCCACCCGAGCCCGGGCAGCCCCGCTGACCGAACGACAGCTCGCGACCCGCGACGTTGTTCCAATACACGGCCACGGCCGTGTGGTTGGCGTTCATCGTCACGTTGCAGTTGGTTCCGGTGCCCTGGATCACGCCGTCGCGCAGCCAGTAGCGGAAGTCGTTGTTGCCGACCGACGACGGTGCGGTCAGCGTCAGCGACTGCGTGCTGCCCCAGTAGGTGCGCGAGAACGGTGTGTTGCCGTTCGTGTTGCCGTTCGAGTCGGCGAGGCTGACCGTGATCCCGACGCCCGGCGCATTGACCGAGTCGATGCTCAGCGTGCGCAGGTTGTTGGTCACCGTCACCTGACCGAGGATGCACGTGTTGTCCGACTCGGTCGCGCCGGCGCCGGTCTCGGCGACGCTGGCGTTGTTGTCGAAGAACACGCCGATGTAGTAGCTGCCTGCCGGCATGGTGTCGGGGACCGTGACCGTCGGGGTGTAGCGGCCCGATGCGTGGGCGCCCCAGTCGCCGGCGTACGTCGTCTCGTAGATCCGCGTGTCGAACGTCGAGATCGTCGTGTTTGTCGACAGGTAGATGCCGGTCCGGATGCCGGTGCTGAAGCCCGGGATCGTCACGTTGGACTGGTTGGAGAGCCAGAACTCGAGCGTGCGGCTGGTGCCCGCCGCCCAGTTGCCGGTCTCCTCGGTCTCCTGGCGGGCCGAGCCGCTGCCGGCCGCGGGCTCACGCCAGTTCGTCGCCATCACGTTGCGCACCGTGTCCGAGGCCGGGTACAGCGTGCGGCAGCCGGCCTTCTCGTCCGCGTGCGGCATGACGCCCGTGTTCACGATGTGTGGGATGCCATTGCCGTGCTGGTACACGGAGTTCATGTTCGCGAGCGTGTCGTTCTCGTGATCGAAGCCGATCGCGTGACCGGCCTCGTGACGGGCGACGCTGCGGAACTCGACCGGCCAGTACGAGCGGTAGACGCAGGGATCGAGCAGCCCGTTCGTCCACGTGTAGTCCGGCCGCGAGTTGTACCAGATGTCGCAGTCGACCATCGTACTGCCGCTCCAGCGGACGTACGTGACGCCGAGCCAGGTGTCGCTCGGACGGTTCAGCCACACCCACGAATTGCGACCGTTGCCGTGGTCGTTGAAGTCCGAGTTCGTGCGCGTGTAAGCGGGCAGGAAGCTCGTGTCGCCCATGTCGCGCCAGTCGGACAGCGCCCACTGCGCGTTGTTGTCCCACACCGAGCCGGCCGGGAACGACGTCGTGTTCAGGTCGGCGACGTAGTGGAAGCCGCCGCTGAGCGGCCATCGCGGGGAGCCGGAGAAGGTCAGCCAGCCGAGCAGCGGCACGGCGACGCCGGCGACGATCAGGGACTTGCGGAGGAGAGAGTTCATCGGTTGCCACCCTCCTGTGCAGTGCGGGCCAGCTGGATCAGCGCCGCGACGCCGGCGCGCGTGCCCGGGTCACCGGACGCGTCGACGACCACCGGGATCGCCAACGTGCGGTCGCGCTCCTCGATGACCGGAGCATCGACGAACACCGGCGCGGTGGAGGGCGGCGTGGCGGACGCCGGACCGCTCGACTGCCCGGCGGGCAGCTCGGTGAGCCGGCCGTCCTGGCGCTGGCGCTGCGCCTCGAGCAGCTGCTGGGCCACGATGCGTGCCTCGAGTGCATCCGCATTCGGTTCCGCCCACTTCACGGCGTGGTTCTCCTCGCCGATCGTCGGAGCGACCGGCTCCTGCTCGTCGCGCGACTTCGGCGCGTCGACCTTGCGGAACACGAAGCGGTCGGCCTGCACGCCGACGAGCTCCTGGCCCTCCATGTTGACGAGGACCTCGCGACCGTCGCGGTCGACGATCTCGAAGGCGCCCTGGTAGAAGCCGACGATCGGCGAGACCTTCTCCGGGTGCGCCGTGCCGTCGATGTAGAGGAAGTACCGATGGCCGACCTGCAGCTGGGGCATGCCGGGAACCTGCAGATGGTCGTCGCCGATGCGGCCACCGTCGAAGCGGAGCGTCAGCGAGCTGCGCGGATCACCCTTGTGGAAGGTGAGGTTGCCGAGCTGCACGTACGTGCGGATCGTCGCGCGGCCGTTCTCGTAGCGCGATTCGCTCGAGACGACCGTGCACGTCACGATGCAATCGGCCTTCGCGACGATCTCGGAGTAGAACAGCGGGGGGACGGTGGTCGGCGGAGTCGGGGGCAGCGAGTGTGCCGCCACGCAGTCCGCGTTGCACCACAGGGCCGCGACGGCGGCCAGGGGAAGAGCGATGCGATTCATGGATGGGCGATCGAGGCCAGGGAGCATTCCGATGTCCGGAATCCGTCTGCCGGGTGAGCGACGAACGGAAACTGCAGCGCACACGGATTCCGGAGAATCGTTGCTCCAGGAGAACATCGGCGAGTGAGAACGACGCTCGCCACATACCTCCGCCCGGCGCGTGCGCGGCAGGCCGCATCCGCAGGGCGGAAGGGAAGCGGGAGCTTCGAGCAGACTACGAACGACTCCGGACGGCGGGAAGGGGGGGTGCCGGACCTGGTCGGGGCCCGCAATTCCCCGGTGCGCCGCGCCCGCACAGGCCGTGTCGCGCGTTGCGGGCGATGTCATCGAGGCGAACGACTCGCCCCGCTCGCCAGAGTCTCGACACCTTCCCCCAGTCCCGCGGTTGGACCCTCGCTCGGGGGGCCGCATCCCCGGGGTGAGCTTCCTGACCGACACCGCCATGGCGACCGATCCGAACCTCCCGCCACGACCGCCGAAGCGTCCCGGACCACCGGGTCCGCCCGCCGCCGGCCCGCGAGCCGCGGCGGCCGCGCAACAGGGCCTGCGCGGGCTGGACAACGAGATCGACGCGATCTGCGAGCCGGGTCAGCCCGGCGTACTGCCATTCAAGGCGTTCAGCCGCCCGAAAAAGCCGTATTGGCCCGGCGGCCACGCTGCGGTGTACGGAGGTGGTGGCACCGGCGAGGGGCCGCCCGTCGCGCCGCAGATCGTCGCGCGGCTGCTGAGCGCGATCTCGTCGGCCAAGATGAGCGGCGACAACGGAAGGTCCAGCGCGCTGTTCGCCACGACGACGGTCCGCGCGTTCCGACAGCTCGGGGCGGCGCAGCAGATGAACTTCGTCGAGTCGGTCCGGAACGTGGCGGCGACGGCCCATCCGTTCTCGACCCCCGCCCGGCAGATGTACGACCCGGACTACTCGACCGCGCCTGGAAACGTCAGGCCGCTGCCGACGTCCTGGTGTCCCGTCACACCGGGCGCCACCGTCTACCACGAGCGGTTGGGAGTGACTCCGTGGAAGGAGCTCTGCGTCGGGTTCCGCATCGACGGCTCGGACGAGGGCTCGCTGCAGCGGGTGTTGCGCGACGGCACGACCCAGCAGCGCCTGAACGAGGCGTTCATGCTCGGGAGGCGCGGCCTCGACGTCACCGGCACGACGATGGCCGATCCCGGCTCGGCGCGATTCGGGACCGGCAATCACGACATCTTCAACGAGACGGCCGTCTGCGTGAGTCGCAACCTGTTCGGTGGGACCGCGTTCCCGGAGCGGGAGACCGACCACTCGGGTTCGCAGTTCTGCTGCCTGTGGGCAGTCGACTGTTCGAGCCTGAGCGGCTTCGACACCGAGGGGCAACAGCTCGCGCTGGGCGAGAGCAACCAGTGGCGTCCCGGCGAGAAGGCGTTCCCCGCGATCCCTCGCAGCAACCTGATCGCGTGGGTGCCGGTGCGGCGACGCGGCGCTCCGGCGGGTGGCGGCTGGCGCTTCGAGATCACGCCGGATGCCGCGTGGCAGTTCGTCGGCAAGTGCACGGTCGAGCAACGGGTCGACGTCGAGGACGAGCTGGCCGCGTGGCGCGGACGACACACGATCGCACCGACGATGGACTTCGCGGCCGGGCTGTGACGCGCGGTCCGACCGATCGTCCCGCCCCCGGACGCCGGGTTCAGGCGACTGCCGCGGCCGGCCGATAGCCGGATCGGAGGCTCGAGCAGGGACCCTGATGGACATTCTCCTCGTCGAGAGCGATCGACTGGTTCGAGACCAGATCAAGGTCGGTCTGCACCAGTTCCCGGAGTTCCAGGTCACGACCGGCGAGGGCTACGGCGGACTGAACAAGCTCCGCCAGCAGCGCTACGACCTCGTGTTCGTCGGCGTCCGGGCCGACTCGGCCGAGGCCAGGCGGACCATCGAGTACCTGCGCTCGTTCGACCAGAGCATCGACCTGGTCGTCGTCGCGCCCCATCGGACCGCGCGCGACCTCGTCGGCGAGAAGTCGCGCCTCGACATCTGGTCGTTCCTGTCGACTCCGATCCAGGATCTGGACTTCTTCCGGCTCGTCGCGCGGATCCGCGATCGGCTGCACGCCGCGGCCGACGCGTCGGCGCGGCCCGCCGCGCGGGTCTCGCCGGGCTGAGCGAACCCGGTCCGGCATCCGCTATCCTCGCCGGCGTGACGACGAAGCCCCGGCTCTTTCTGGAGTCGCGCTACCGCAAGCTCGTCCGCGACCTGCCGCAGACGATCTACTACTGTCCGCAGTGCGGCGGCCGGCGCCGGCGCCGCGAGCAGTGCACGCTGTGCGGCGGGGCAGGACGGCTCGCGGACGATTCCGTGCAAGAGCTGCTCGCTCGCAAGCTGCTGCCGGCGTTCCGGGCGCGGAGCGGGAAGTTCCATGGTGCGGGACGCGAGGACATCGACGTCCGCATGCTCGGCCGCGGTCGTCCGTTCGTGTTCGAGCTCGTCGGGCCTCGCCAGCTCGACGTCGACCTCGTCGACCTCGTCGAGCGCTTCCATCGGCAGCACGGCGAGCGCGTGCAGCTCACCGAGCCGCTCCGCGAGGTGCCGCGTGCGCGCGTCGCCGAGCTGAAGGAAGGCCACTACGCGAAGCGTTATCGGCTCGGCGTCGCGACCGCCGTCGCATTCGACGCCGAGCGGCTCGCGGCGGAGCTCGCGGGCAGGCGTGCGACGCTCCGGCAGCGCACACCGCAGCGCGTCGCGCATCGCCGTGCCGACGTGATCCGCGAGCGGGGTGTCAGGATCCTCGCGCTGCGCGTGCCGGGCGACGATGGCCTGGCGCTCGAACTCGACCTCGAGACCGACCACGGCACCTACGTGAAGGAGTTCGTGTCGGGCGACGACGGCCGGACCGAGCCCTCGTTCGCGGCGTGGCTCGGTGGCCCCGCGACCTGTGCGCGGCTCGACGTGCTCGAGATCCTCGACGGACCGGCGTTCTCGCCCGCGTGACCCGGGCGCCGGCCGCATCAGGAGTGCGACGTGCCGAGCATCGCGGCGACCTCGCGGTCGAAGCCGATCCACAGCGGCGTGCGGTTCGCGCCGGTCGGGGCGCCGTGCGCGTCGAGGGCCTCGACCAGCACGGGGAATCTGGTGTCGAGGTCGAGCGCGATCGGCACCTCGAGAGCCAGGAACACGTGTGCGCGGTCGGCGCCGGGCGCGGCCACGTAACGGGCGAGCAGCACGTCCCGCAGCGCGATGAGACCGTCCCCCGCCTCGCGGTCGCCGTGATCCGACACGATACAGGTGAGGTAGCCGCCGGCGGTGAACAACGTGACGCGCCACGCCGTCGCACGCACTCCGGCCACCGCGATGCTCGCGTTGGCGCGACCGCCGTCGAGGTCTGTGAGGAAGCGTCGTGTCAGGGCCGCCGGACCGTCGTACCTCAGCTCCAGGTCGGCGAGCGGGCCCGGTCGCGGCAGCGGACCGACGACGATCCGGCCGCCGTCGTCGACGAGCAACGTGGGCGCGTCGAACGGCAATCCGCTCGACTCACCGTAGGGGATGCGGAGACTGTCGGGACGCGCGTCGAGCGGTCGCAGCGCGAGCACCGTGCGCTCCAGCGCCGGGCGTGGCACGAACGGCTCGCGCAGCAGGCGGTCGACGCCGACCTGGAACATCACCGCGGTGTTACGCGGTGCGTTCGTGCGCGGCAGTCCGGCGACGAACAGCGGATCGCCCTCGAGCTCCGCGGCCGCCGTGCGCAGTTGGTCGTGCGTGCGGCGCGCCTCACGGAATGCAGCGTAGTAGTCGCGGTGCAGATGGACCGTCGGCAGGGCGAATGCCGCGAGCATCGCCACCGTCACGATCGGGCCCGACGCGCCGATCACGAACGCGAACCCCGCGAACGGTAGGTAGAAGAGCCTGAGGTTCGCCGGGTCGGCATCACCGAAGCTGTGGATGGCGGGCAGCGCGGTGAACGCGAACCACGCCAGTGCGAACGCGAGCGCGTCCATGCGCCGGCGCCACAGCAGATAGACGGTCGCGGCGACGAATGGCAGCAGGCCGAGGTGCACGATCCACTCGGGGGCGTCCGTCAGGTCGCCGCGCAGCATCAGCATCGGGTTCATGCAATGCCATGCCTTCGACGCCAGGCCCTCGGCGGCGGCGGTCGGGACGATCGGCGGCTTCGCCGAATAGCCGCCGATCCAGTGGCCGAGCGCCAGGCGGCGGACGCAGACGAAAGCTGCGGTGCACGCGAGCAGCGGCCACGTGCGCAGCGTGCGGTGCCAGCGCGTCCGGCGTGGTGCGTCGGCGAACACCAGCGCCGCGGCGACGACCGGCAGCACGATGGCGGACTCCTTGCTGCCGAGCGCCAGCACGCCGCACACGAGCGCGGGCCACAGTCGGCAGCGTTTCCGCTCGAAGCGCCGCAGCGTGAACACGCACGCCAGCAGCAGCCACATCGTCGTGTGGCTGTCGACACGACCGACGGCCCACAGGATCGAGCCGGTGTGGATCGGGGCGAGGCCGAACACGAGCCCGGCGAGGAAGCCCTTGAGCGACCCGGCGAAGCGCGCGGCGATGCTGCCCACCAGGCAGGCGGACACCGCGTGCGCGAGGGTGTTCGACATGTGCGACACCCACGGGTCCGTGCCGAACAGACGCTGCTCGATCCAGAACGACAGCGTGATGAACGGCCGGTAGAACAGCGCCACGCCATCGAGCCCGTATTGCGGACCGACGAAGTCCGACAATGTTGCGCGCAGGCTCTGCGTGTAGTGCAGCGCCAGGAAGTCGTCGCTCTGCCAGTAGGCGTGGATCGGATACCACGCCACGACGATCAGCGCGAACAGCAGCGGCGCTGCGGGTAGCTCTCCGCGATAGCGTCGCGGTCGCGGCGGCGCGAGGTCTGTGGTCAGGGCCATGACGGACGCGCGCGTGCGCGCGGAGGCCACGCTCCGCCGTGAGTGGAGCGAAGCAGAGCCAGCGTGTCGAGAGGCGTCGGAGTCGGGGCCTCCCGGCGGGGGGAGGATGCGCTCTGCCCGAGGATCAGAGCAGCGCGCCGAGCAACGTCATGTCCATGCAGATCTGCCCGTCGCAGAGCGCCTGCGCCGGATAGCGCGCCAGGCGGTTGCCGCTGCGCGGGCCGGCGCGAGACACGAGGTAGATGGTCGCCGGTGGTGTGATCTGGCCTCGGAAGCGCACCGAGTCGAGGCCGGCGAGACCGATGAATCGCTCCAGCGCCCAAGCGCCCTCGTGCTTCTTCATCAGCACGGTCGCGACCTGCGCGGCGGACTCGGCCAGCAGCACGCCCGGCATCAGCGGTCGACCCGGAATGTGGCCGCGACCCCACCACGCGTTCTCGTCCCAGCGCTTGTAGCCGACGACGACCCCCTCCTCGACGTCGAGGTGGCAGATGCCGTCGATCAGCTGGAACTCGTGACGATGGGGGAGAAGGCTGCGGAGCTCGTCCTCGGGGACGACGTCCCGCTCGAGGTCGAGCGCGCCGAGATCGACCAGTGGGCGCGGCATGGACGCGGGACGGTAACCGCGCGCGGAGCCCGCACAAAGGACGAGGAGAAAGTCCCTGCTGCGACCTTTTCGCGGGACATCTGTCGACTACCGCGGTAGTCCTGTCCCGACGACCCCGGTAGTCGGTGGCTTTCGAGCCGTTCGACCGGGACCGTCCGTCCGGCGGCTCGAGCCACGGCGGCCATGCATCGACGGAGCGACTTCCGATGCCCAGACCAAGGCCCGGCGATCTCCAGCTCGCGATCCTCGACGTGCTCTGGCAACGCGGCGAGGCGACCGTCGCCGAGGTGCACGCGGCGCTCGTCGACAGCCGCGGGCTGGCCGTCACGACGATCGCGACGATGCTGCGCAAGATGGCCGACCGCGGGCTGGCGGCGCAGCGTCGCGATGGCCGCACGCTGGTCTATCGCGCGGCGGTCGGCCGTGATGTCGTCCACCGGTCGATGGTCGAGGACCTGATCGATCGGGTGTTCGCCGGCGATCCGACGCGCCTCGTCAGCCACCTGATCGAGGCGGGTGATCTCGGTTCGGACGACCTCGCGCGACTCCGCCGGCGCGTCGCGGCAGCGAGGGATCGGCGCGCGTCCGGAGGTGGCCGATGAGCGCGGCACTCGGCGGCTTCGTGCTCACCTGGGCGGCGCACGCGCTGGTCGCATTGCTCGCGATCGGCGCGGCCGCGCGCTGGGCGCGCCTCGGCGACGGCTGGCTCGACGCGCTGTGGCGGCTCGCGCTCGCTGCGCCGCTCATGACGGCCGCGATCCAGTGTGGGCTCGGTGTGGGACCGCGCGCACTGGTCGGTGTGCCGACGCCGCATGCGCCCGTCGCGGAGCGGGCGATCGCGGCGGCGGCCGGCGAGACGGCCCCGCGCCCGCGGCTGCCGGATGGCGGGCGTCCGGAGCCGGTCGCGGAGGCTACGGCGCTCGGAACGGACCCTGCGCCGAACGTGCGGAGACCGCGCCGCCCGGCGCTCGAACCGGCGGCAGCTCCGCCGCCCGCGGCGGTCGAGCGTGCCGCGCAGGTTCCGCTCGACGCCTCGCCGCAGGTCGCCCGGGTAGCGTGGATCGCGGTCGGTCCGCCGCGGGCGATCCGTCTCGGCGCCCGGCTCGCGGCGCTCGCGGCGCTGCTCGGTCTCGCGCGGCTCGGCCTGCTCCGCGTGCGTCTTCGCCGCGCGCTCGCCGACCGCCGCCTCGTCACCGATCCGGCGTTGCTCGCCACCTGTGAGGAGCTCGCGCTGCGCGCCGGTCTGCGCCGGCCACCCCGGCTGTCGACCTGCACCGCGCTCGCCTCGCCGATCGCATTCGGCGTGCTGCGCCCCGAGATCTGCCTGCCGGCGCGGGCTGCGACGGCGCTCTCGCCGTCGGCGCAGCGGGCGCTGCTCGCCCACGAGCTCGCCCACCACCAGCGTCGCGATCCGCTGTGGCTCGAGCTCGGTCACGCCCTCGTCGCGCTGTTCCCCTGGCACCCGCTCCCGCACGTCGCGCTGCGGCGCGCGCGCGCGCTCGCCGAGTACCGCTGCGACGCGCTGGCGACGCGGCTCGCCGGTGCCGTCCCGCTCGCCGAGTGCCTCGTCGAGGTCGCCGGCTGGCAGGTCGGCCGCGGAAGCGCGGTCGAGCTCGGCGTGGTCGCGGGCATGGCGCTTCGGCACGGCGGCCTCGAGGCGCGCGTCGACCGGCTGCTCGCTGACGAGGGGCCGGTCCGCGGCCCGTCGCCGCGCCGCGTCGCCGCCCTCGCGCTCGCGGCGGTCGCGGCGACCGTCGCGACCGCGCCGGCGATCGAGCTGGACCTCCCGTCCACTTCGGTGTCCGTGGCCGCGGACCGCACGGCCGCGCCACCAGCGCTCGCCGCGGCGGCTCGCGCGCTGCCGTCCGCGCCCGCCGCGCCGCAGCCACCCGCGGAGCTGGCGCTCACGCTCGAGCTCGTCGAGCTCGAGCGCGAGGCGCTCGACCTGGAGCTCGCGCTGTTGCGCGACGACCTCGGCGCCACCGGTGCCGACCCGGAGATCCGCGCCCTGCTCGCCGGCGTCGACGCCCGGCTCGCCGCGCTCGACGCGCGGCGTGCGGACCTCGCCGCGGCGGTGCAGCGCACCGCCGACCACGTTCGCACCCTGCCCGGCGCCGTGCGCGGCGCCGGCTCCCCGCGCTGAACCGTCCCTGCGCACCCCGTCCGACGACCCGATCAGGAGACCATCGATGATGCCTCAGTTCCGAACCGTGCTCCTCGCCGCGCTGTGCGGCGCCGGAGCGTTCCTCGCCAGCGCCCCGGCGCAGGAGGCCGGGCGCGACGACGCTGCCCGCCAGGTGCTCGAGCTGCTCGAGCGGTCGCGCGACCGGCTGCGCGGCGACGAGGTCGATGCCGAAGCGCGCCAGCGCGTCGCGCGCGATCTGCAGCTGGTCATGGATATCGTGCGCGAGCACGTCGAGCGTACGCGCGACGAGGATCGCCGACGCGACGCCGAGCGGCGCGAATTCGAGCAGCAGCTCCGCCAGCGCGAGGAGGCGATGCGCCGCGCGGAGGACGGCCTGCGCGAGCGCATGGAGCGCATGCGCGAGGAGATGGCCGGCCAGCGCGAGGCCGAGCGGCGCGAACTCGAGGAGCGGCTACGGAGCCGCGAGGCCGAGCTGCGCCAGCGGCTCGAGGCACAGCGCGCCGAGGTCGAGCAGCACCGCGCCGAGCTGGAGCACAGGCTCCAGGAGGCCCGCAGGATGGCGCAGGCCGAGGAGCAGCGCAGCGGGGCGGAGCAGCGCGACGTCCGCCGTGCGCTCGACGAGGCGCGCGCGCAGGTCGAGCGTGCGCAGGCCGAGGCCGAGGCGATGCGTCGGGCTGCCGAGGAGGCCCGCCGGCAGGTCGAGCGCGCGCGTCGAGAGGCCGAGGGGCAGCCGCGCGAGGTCCGCGCCCGTGACGGCGGCGACGGCGACTCCGCGCTCGAGCGCATCGCCCGCATGGCGCGCGAGCGTGCCGGCGCTGCCGAGCGGACGGGGACCGCTCCCGAACCCCAGCGCCGCGCCGCGGCCGGCTGGCTCGAGCTCGACCGGGCCGTACCGCTCGGTCAGACGGACGCGGAGCCGGCCCGCGTGCGGGCGCGCGCGCTTCCGACCGCGCCGACCGACCGTCCGGCGGTCGCGCGCGTGCGCGCCATGGTGCCCGGCACGGCGCCGGGCCCGAACCCGCCCGCGGTCGCGGTCCGTCCCCCGGCACCCGCCGCACCGACCGCACCGGCTGCGCCGGCCCCGGCGGCACCGCCGGCGACGGTCATCCAGGGCAACCAGCAGGTCTACATCTACGGTGGCACGCCGCAGGGCGCCGATCTCGGCGCCGAGCTGAAGAAGCTGCGCCAGGAGCTCCAGGAGACACGTGCGATGGTCGAGAAGCTGCGCCAGCTCGTCGAGCAGCGGCGCGTCGGGCGTGCGGCTGCGCCGGGCGCGGACGACTTCGCCGAGTCGGTCGCACGAGCCGCGTTCATCGAGCCCGCCCCGCCCGTGCCCGCGCAGGTGACGTTCTCGACGCCCCTCGGTGCCCACGCAGCCCGATCGCGATCGAGCTCACGGTGCCGACGATCGAGCTCCCCGCGGTCGTCGTGCCCGCAACGCCCGCGCAGCCCGGCCGTATCGACTGAAGCGCGCGCGGTGCCCGGCCCGCTACTCGGCGAGCGCGTCCGGCGTGACGCGCTCACCGGCGGCCAGCAGCTCGGCCACGCGCGCGTGGATGCGTGCGTCGCGCTCACGCGCCGTTGGCGCGCGCCGTGCCAGCGAGCGCATCGGCATCGCCAGGCGTGGATTGTCGCGCAGCCGGTCCGCATGGCGCGCGAGGAACGCCCAGTAGAGCGGCGTGATCGGGCAATCACGTTTCGGGTGGAACGCGCATTGGCCACAGTAGTCGCTCATGCGGTCCAGGTAGGCGGCGCCCGATACATACGGCTTGGTCGTGAACAACGGACCGACGGCGAACGTGCCCATGCCCAGCACGTTCGGCTCGACCACCCAGTCGAACGCGTCGGTGTAGGCTGCCCAGAACCAGTCGGTCAGCTCCCGTGGGTCGACGTCGAGCAGCGTCGCGAGATTCGCGAGCACCATCAGCCGCGTGATGTGGTGGCCGTAGCCTTCTTCCCACACGTTGCGCACGACCTCGTCGAGGCAGTGGAGCCCCGATGGCGCACCCCAGAACGCGGGCGGCAGCGGACGGTCCGCGCCGAGCACGTTCGGCTTCGCGCCGCCCGGCAGGTCGCGCAGCCCGTCGGTCTCGCGGTGCACGTGCCGGACGAACTCGCGCCAGCCGAGCACCTGGCGGACGAAGCCCTCGCGGCTCTGCAGCGGCAGCTCGTCCATCGCGAGCACGTCGGCGATCACGTCCCGCGGCAGCAGCCGGTGCAGATGCAGCAATGCGGAGATCCGCGTGTGGAACAGCGTCGTCGAGCGCACCGACATCGCGTCCTCGAACGGCCCGAAGTGCTGCAGACAGGACTCGCGCGCCCAGGCCCACAGGCGGTCCACCTGGCTGCGCGACGCCGGTAGCGCGCCGGGGTCGAGCCGACCGGGATGGTCGCCGAAGCGCTGCTCGACCAGCTCGGCGACCTCGGTCGTGATCGCATCCGGCCGGAAGCGCGGCGGCTGTGCGGCCGGGGGCTCACCGCGCCAGGGCTCGCGGTTCTCGGTGTCGAAGCTGAAGCGACCGCCGGCCGGCTCGCCGTCGGGCTCCATCAGGATGCCGGTCTCGCGCCGCACCAGCTCGTAGTACGCTGCCATCCGCCAAGGTGGCGTGCGGCGGTGGCGTCGGAACTGGTCCGCGGTCGTCAGCCAGCCGTCGTGGGGCACCACCCGCAGGGCTCCGTCTCGAACCAGCGGTGCGAGGTCCTCGCGCAGCTCGCGTTCGGCCGGCTCCATCACGGTCAGCGGCCCCAGCTCCCGTGCGAGCGGCGCGAGCGCGTCCCGGTAGGGGCCGTCGTGCACGACGTGCCGCACCGCGAAGCCCCGCTGCGCCAGCTCGATCGCGAAGTGTCGGAGGCTCGCGAGCACGAGCGCCAGCTTCTGCTTGTGGTAGGGCCGCCGCCCGGCCTTCCAGGGGCTCTCGACCAGCACCACCCCGGTGCCCCCCGGCTCCGCGCCCCGCAGCGCACCGATGCGCTCGTTGAGCTGGTCGTAGGCGACGAACACCCACGCCCGCTGCCGGTCGGCGCGCGCCGACCGGCGCGGCTGGCGCTCCGCGAGGGCTCGGGAGAAAGCAGATCGGGTCGACACGTGTGCGTCGTTCGTCGCACCGCGCGCCCAGGACGCACGCCGCTCCGGGGACGATCGCTCGGGCAGCGGCGCGGCTGATTGCCTGCGCCGTCAGTTGAGCTCGTCGTCGGGCCAGTAGCGCGTGCCGTCGAGGCGCGCGCTCAGCGCGATGCCCGCTTCGGTGATGCGGTAGATGTGGAGCGGGTCCGAGATCGAGGTCGCGGCCTGGGCGGACGGGCCGTCGCCGGCGTCCGCCATCTCGGCCTGGGCCTGGCCGCCGAACTCCCAGCCGGAGACCGTGAAACGCTCGAGGGTGGCGCGGTCGTCGAACACGAACACCGCCCGGAAGTCCTGCAGGCCGACACCGAAGCCGACGCCGAGCTGGGCCATGCGCATGTAGGTGCGCCGGCCGGTGTCGTTGTCCTGCACGAGGCCGAAGCCGTTGCCGCCACCGACGAAGAGGACCTGCGCGGACACGTTGCTGAACACCGCGTAGCCCGGTGCGATGTCGACGCTCGCGCGCGCCGTGGAGTCGAGCTCGGCGAGTCGGTCGAGCGCGCGCTCGGCCATGTCGTCGACGTAGGCGCGGCGATCGGCGGGACTCGCACCGCGCGGCCCGGCGCAGGCCGCGGCGAGCAGGGCGACACAGCCGAGCAGGGTCGCCGAGCGCAGGATCGTGCCGGTCGGATGCATCGCGCCGACCGAGGGTAGACGCGCACGTCGGGCGCGCCAGCGCGGATCTCCCGAGTTCCGGTGTCGGTCCGATCGTTTCTCGAGCGAACTCGGCCGCGGCGATCCGCGACACCGGGACTACGGTGCTCGCCATGCGACTGTCGATCTCCCTCGCGTTCGTCCTCGGGGCCGCGCTACCTGCGCTGCCCGCGCAGGACTCGGTGGCTCCTCGGCCCGCGCCGGAGTGGCCGGGTCCGCGCCCGGACGGCTCGATCCTGCTGCCGAACGGCTGGAGCGTGCGGCCGTACGGCCGACAGATCGAGCTCGGCTCGGATCTGCCGATCCGCACGGTCTGGCACCCTGGGGGCCGCTGGCTCGCCGTGCAGCACGTCGGCTACCGCGCCCATCAGGTGAGCATCGTCGACGCTGCCGACGGCGATACGCAGGGTGCGGTCGTCGCCACGTTGCCACTGCCGCGGAGCTGGTCGGGGATGGCGTTCACGGCCGACGGAGCGCGGCTGCTGGTCAGCGGCGGCGTGGACGACGTCGTGCATGCCTTCGCGTTCGACGCGGCGACCGGCCGCGCCGAGCCCGAGCCGGCGGCGATCGTCGTGGGCGACCCGAACGAGCTGGACCTCGTCGCCGGCATGGCGGTGTCGGCCGGGCAGCTGTTCGTGTGCCTGCAGCGCAGCGATCGCGTCGCCGTCGTCGACCTCGCGACTGGCGCGACGCTGCGCACGCTGCAGCTCGACGCGCAGTCGTTCCCGTGCGAGTGCGTCCCGGTGCGCGGCGGGACGGCCCTGGCGGTCTCTGTGTGGGGGCGTTCGGAGCTCGTCGTGTTCGACCTCGAGTCCGGTGCGATCGCGTATCGGATCGCGACCGGCGAGCACCCGTGCGAGCTGTGTGCGACCCCGGACGGCGACCGGCTGTTCGTCGGCAATGCGAACGAGAACACGGTGAGCGTCATCGACCTGGGGCGCATGCGCGTCGAGGAGACGCTCTGCTCCGCCTTGTTCCCGGTCGCCCCGCCGGGCTCGACTCCGAACTCGGTCGCGCTGTCGCCGGATGGTGAGACCTTGCTCGTCGCCAATGCCGACAACAACAACTGCGCGGTTTTCGACGTTGCGGATCGTGGCCGTGCCAGGAGTCTCGGCTTCGTCCCGCTCGGTCTGTATCCGACGTCGATCCGGTTCTCGCTCGATGGCTCGCGGATCTGGGTCGCGAACGGCAAGGGCTCGGTCGGCAGCCGCGCCAATCCCGACGGCCCACAGCCCGAGCGTGGACGACCGGACCGCACGGTCGACTACGTCGGAGCGCTGTACGGGGGCTCGCTGTCGACCTTCCCGGTTCCGGCCCCCGAGGAGCTGCGGCGCGCGACGGCGCTGGCCTACGACTGCAGCCCATTGCACCCGGCCTCGGCCGTGCGCGGCCTCGCCGAGCGGCCCACGGATTCCCCGATCCCCGCGAAGGTCGGTGATCCGTCGCCGATCCGGCACTGCATCTACGTGATCAAGGAGAACCGCACCTACGACCAGGTGTTCGGCGATCTCCCCCAGGGCAACGGCGACGCATCGCTGTGCCTGTTCCCACGTGACGTGACGCCCAACCACCACGCGATCGCGGAGACCTTCCTGCTGCTCGACAACTTCTACGTCGAGTCCGAGGTCTCGGCGGACGGGCACGAGTGGACGATGGGCGGCTACGCGACCGACTTCGTCGAGCGGACCTGGCCGGTGACCTACGGCGGCAAGGGCACCGGCCGGCTCGGCGACGGCGGCCGCGAGAGCCTCGGCTATCCGTCCGAGGGCGGGTTCGAGATCGCGGCGCCGAAGGGGCGCTACCTGTTCGACCTGTGTGCGGCGCACGGCGTGCCGTTCCGCAGCTACGGCGAGTTCGTCGCGAACGGGCCGACGCCGGCCGACCCGGGACGCCCGCGGATCCCGGTGCTCGAAGGCAACTTCGACCCGTACTTCCGCAGCTTCGACACCGACTATCTCGACATCGACCGCGCCGCGCGCTTCCTCGCCGAGCTGGCACGGTTCGAAGCGACCGGTGCCATGCCGCGGCTGATCGTCCTGCGGCTGCCGAACGATCACACCGCCGGCACCGGTAACGGCAAGCTGACGCCGCGCGCCATGGTCGCCGACAACGACCTTGCGCTCGGTCGCGTGCTCGAAGCGTTGTCGCGGTCGTCGTTCTGGACCTCGACGGCGGTGTTCGTCGTCGAGGACGATGCGCAGAACGGACCGGACCATGTCGACGCGCACCGCACGGTCGCGCTCGTCGCGGGTGCGCACGTGCGGCGTGGCGCGGTCGTGTCGGTGCTGTATTCGACGTGTTCGATGTTGCGAACGATGGAGTTGATCCTCGGTCTGCCGCCGATGAGCCAGTTCGACGCCGCGGCGCGGCCCATGTTCGAGTGCTTCCAGGCCGTGGCGGATCCGACTCCGTACGAGCATCGGCCGGCGACCTGGAACCTCGAAGAGCGCAATGGCCGCACCGCATACGGCGGCGGCGAGTCGGCGACGTTCGACTGGACGCGCGAGGACGCGGTGGACGACCTGCGTCTCAACGAGCTGATCTGGCGCTCGATCCGCGGGCCGGACGCGCCGCTGCCGGTGCCGCGGCGGGCGGCCTTCGTCCGGGCGCTCGACGCCGACGACTGACCGCCCGGCGCGCTGCCAGCGCGGCATTCCGGGAAAAACCCGGGTGTCGCTCCCGGCGGTGTGGGCAACATCGGGGGAACCCAGCCGACCGACCAGGGAGACAGCCGGTGACCGACGACGCCACACGGGCCGACGAGGCCATCCTCGCAGGACTGAGACGGATCGAGGAGCGCCTCGAGCGCCTCGAGCAGCAGGGCGGCCGCACCGAGCACATCGTCGCCGAGGTGCCGGGCACGCTGGCCACCGCGGTCGATGCCGTCGACGGGACGATCGCGCGCCTGCAGGCGCGCGGCGTCGACGTCGACGAGCGTGGCCGCCGGTTGCTCGCGCTGCTCGAGTCGCTGTCCGCACCGGCGATGCTCGACCAACTCGAGGCGGCGCTGCGCACGGTCGCGACGTTACCGGCGACGCTCGCGACGCTCGCCGACACGCTCGACAACGCGGTCGCGCGCCTCGGCGCGGCAGGCATCGATGTCGACGAACGCCTCAACATCCTCGCGCTGGTCGCCGAGCGGCTGACGGCTCCGGAGGCGCTCGCGATGGTCCGCGAGTTCCTGTCCAACGTCGAGTCGATCCACGCGCTGCTCCAATCGGGCATTTTGGAGCCCGCAGCGGTCACGGTCGTCGGCCGCGCGGCCGGCGCGCTGACGGAGATGGACCTCGCCGGAGTCAAGCCGGTCGGCGCATTCGGAGCGCTCCGCGCGCTCGGCAATCCGTGTATCCGACGCTCGCTGGGCGCGCTCGTCGCGTTCGGCAAGGCGTTCGGCCGCACGGTCCACCTGAAGGACGGCGCGGCCCCGGGACCGGGCTGCCCCGCCTGATCGCGCTCACCCCGGCGAAACCCAGCACGGCACACGAACATGGCGCACCACCCGATCCTGATCGTCGGAGCCGGCACGGCCGGCATCACCGTCGCGGCCCGGCTCCGCAACCTCCCGAATCCCCCGGAGGTCGCGATCGTCGATCCCTCGGAGAAGCACTTCTACCAGCCGATCTGGACCCTGGTCGGCGGTGGCGTATTCCCGCGCGAGGTGTCGATGCGCGACCAGGCCGACTACATCCCGTCCGGCGTGACCTGGATCAAGGACGCCGTGGCGGGTTTCGATCCCGACGCGAAGAGCGTGACGACGCGCGGGGGTGACACGCTGACCTACGACCAGCTGGTCGTGTGCATCGGCATCCAGCTCGACTGGCACAAGATCGACGGCCTGCAGGGCCACCTTGGCAAGGACGGTATCTGCAGCAACTACACGTACGACAGCGTGGAGAGCACGTGGCGGTTCCTGCAGGGAATGCGCTCGGGCAATGCCGTGTTCACATTTCCCGACTCGCCGATCAAGTGCGCCGGCGCGCCGCAGAAGATCATGTATCTCGCGGACGACCATCTGCGGCGGCGCGGCGTGCGCGGTCAGTGCAACGTGATCTTCGCGTCGGCCGGCGCCGGGATCTTCGGCGTCGAGTACTACGCCGCGCCGCTGCGCAAGGTCATCGCGCGCAAGGGCGTCGAGACGCACTTTCGCAGCAGCCTGGTGGCCGTGCGGCCGCAGTCCAAGGAGGCCGTGTTCAAGAACCTCGATACCGGCGCGGAGCTGGCGCTGAAGTACGAGCTGCTGCACGTCGTGCCACCGCAGAGCGCTCCGGACGTCGTCAAGCAGAGTCCCCTCGCCAACGCTGCCGGCTGGGTCGACGTCGACCAGCACACGCTGCAGCACGTGCGCTACCCCGACGTGTTCTCGCTCGGTGACTGCAGTTCGGCGCCGAACTCGAAGACCGGTGCGGCGATCCGCAAGCAGGCGCCGGTCGTCGTCGAGAACCTCGTCGCGCTGCGCACTGGGCGGGAGCTGGCCGGCCACTACGACGGCTACGCGTCGTGCCCGCTCGTCACCGGCTACGGCAAGCTGATCCTCGCCGAGTTCGGCTATGGCGGCGTACCGATGGAGTCGTTCCCCTTCGACCAGCGTCAGGAGCGCTACAGCATGTATGCCCTCAAGGCCTACGGCCTCCCCGAGCTGTACTGGAACGGCATGCTCCGCGGCCGCATGTGACTTCCGATCGGTACCGCGTACGGGTTTTACATCAAGCGATGTCAGTCGCGGGGGCGGCCGATGCGCCACTCCAGCACACCGGCCGAGACGTCCGGTCGGAGTTGCACCTCGGCGCGCAGCGCCGTCGTGGTCACGGGTTCGAACGTGACGACGTTGAAGCGGTCCCTCGCGATTCCGAAGCCGCTCGGGTCGCCGACCGGCTGCCAGGAGCCGTCCGGCGTGCGATAGAGCAGTCGCCACGAGCGCGGTGTCCGGCAGCCACCGGCCTGCGGCTCGTCGTCGAACCAGTAGACGGCGACCTCGTCGACCGTCCGCGGCTCGGCGAACGTCGCCTGGATCCACTCGCTGGTGCCGCGGTGGCTCCAGAACGTGTGGCGGGGGATCCGGTCGTCGCTGGAACTCGCTGGCTCGACGCCGTCGGCGATCGCGACGGCGGTGTCGCCCTGCCAGGTGTGCGACGCGGTCGCGTCGAACAGCGGCAGTGGTGGCGGTGTCCACACGTGCCCGTTGTCGCCGGTTGCGGCGACCGGGAACGACGCGATGCGGAGCCGCGCAGCGCCCATCGGGATCAGCGCGATGGAGTCGACCGCCCCGGTGGTGCGGACCGGGCCGTCACCGACCTCGGCGACGAGGCCGTTCCGATCGAGCTGCCACTCGGGGATGCGGGCTCCGCGCGCGACCAGCCGGATCGGTGTGTTGTCGTGCGTGAACGGCCGATCGTCCGCGGGCCAGTCGCGTCGGACGACCTCGAACGCGGACGCCGGATCCCGCTCGGGAAGCACGAGCGCGTAGTTCCAAGGCGTGGTCGGCCAGATCTCGTGGGCGGGCCACTCGTCGGTGCCTCCCGCGCGGCGATAGTCCTCGCCGATCTCCAGCGAGAAGGTCAGCGGGCCGCGGTCGACCGACACGGTGCCGTGATTGCGCTCCCAATGACGCAGGGTCACGCGCATCGGCAGGTGCATCCGCACGGTCGCACCATCGTTCCACGTGCGCAGGATGCGCGCGTAGCCCGGTCCGGCGAACGGGCCGGCAGACTCGTCGTTCGAGAACGTGCAGCGCGCCGCGCCGCACCAGCCGGGGACGCGCAGGTAGAGCGGGAACCTGACCGGCTTGCCGCCCGTCCGCACCGTGATTCGCAGCTCCTCCTCGAACGGGTAGCGGGTGTCCGTCTCGATCGTCACCGGCGTGGCGTCGTCCCCCACGCGGACGGTGACGGCGCTCGCGGTGTGCAGGACCGACGCCGCGCCGCGATCTGCTGTCGCATACCACGCGTGGCTGGCGAGGTACGGCCAACCGTGGCCGAAATTGTGCTGGCAGCAGCGATGACGGTGGGGGTCCATCAGGAACATGGGCCCGCCGTTCTCGATTCCCGGCGCTTTGCTCCGGGCGTCCGACAGCGGCATGTTCGGGGCGGTCAGGTATCGCAGTGCGCGCAGATCGGCGGTCGTCGCGGCCGGGAGCTCGTTGAACGCGACGTCCTCGCAGCGGTCGGCCCACACGGGGTCGCCGGACAGCCACACGAGCGTCTCGTGCGACAGCATCATCTCGACCATGCCGCAGGTCTCGATGGCCTGCCGAGGACCCGAGAAGCCCGGTCGGCAGTTCTCGTCGCCACCGAACATGCCGCCGGGCACCTGGCCGTAGGTGTCGCGGATCTGATCGAAGTTCCGATATGCGGCATCGCGGTGCAGCAATTCGCCGGAGAATGCCCACCACGTCGCCGGCTCGCCGAACGCCTGCGCCATGTTGACGTTGTGCCAGTTGCAGATGCCGTCCTGCCACGGCGCCGTGCGCTGGTGCACGACCGTGGCGAGCGCGATCAGCTGCCGCGAGCGCTCGGCGGTGCCGGGGGCGTCGGGATCGAGGCGCTGGATCCGCCACAGCACGCTGTAGAGCAGGTCGCCGCCGCGCATCTTCGGCCAGTAGCCCAGCAGCATGCGATCCTCGGGCAGCGCGCGCAGGTAGTCGAAGTAGCGATCCATCAGCCCGAGCACGCGCTGATCGCCCGAGAACTCGAACCAGTCCTGCAGGCAGAACAGCGCGATCATGTTCGGCCACAGGTCGTCGCGGCCGGTCAGGCGCGTCGCGGCGCCCGTCCGCCCGGCGTCCGGTCCGAACCAGCCGTCGGGCTTCTGGCTCGCGAGGATCGCTTCGATCCAACCGCGTGCCTCCGCGAGCATGCGCTCGTCACGCAGCAGGTAGGCGCAGGCGCCGAAGCCCTTGAGCCAATAGACCGGCTCTTCCCAGCCACGCGTGCCGCTGCCGTCGGGCGTGAGCCACGCACTGCCGTCCTTGCGCAGGAACTCGCTGATCTCGGTCAGGTGCCCGTGGAAACCGGCGGCCTGCAGCTCGAGCATCGCGCGGAGCCAGCCGCGTACCGAGATCGCACCGATCGGAAGGGGGACGAGCCCGGTCGGCTGGAGCGGTGCGCGGTCGTGCGGGTAGAGCGGGAAGCTGTCCCGCGGGACCGGTGGTGTCGCGACGAACGCGACGGTGGGATCGCCCTGCGCGATCACCGGTGTGGTGATCAGCGCGAGGAGGAGGACGGCGAGGCGGAAGGGGCGCATCGGACTCGGCTTCAGGATCGGACGCGGTACGGATTGGAGGGTAACCGTGCGATGCGCAACGGGGATCATCCGCAGGGCCGTGGCAATTCCGTGGCGAGTCAGGGGTTTCCCGAGCGGAGGTTCGCCATGCCTGCTGCTCGCCTTCTCTCTCTGTCCGCTGCCGCCTCGGTGGTCGGCCTCGGGTTCGTCGCGTTCCTGCCGACGCCGACCGACGTCCAGCAGCCCGGCACCCAGCCGAACGAGGCGGGGACCCTGCCGGGCAACTGCCTCAACTGCCACGCCGGCTACGACCCGCAGGCCGAGCCGGGCCACCAGGTGATCGGCAGCCCGATGACCCAGGCCGGCAAGGACCCGCTGTTCTGGGCGACCGTCGCGGTCGCCGAGCAGGACTTCGCCGGCGTCGGCGATCTGTGTCTGCGGTGTCACGCGCCGCGCGGCTGGCTCGAGGGGCGCTCGACGCCGTCCGACGGGTCGGGTCTCGCCGCGGGGGACGACGGTGGCGTCGAGTGCATGCTGTGCCACGCTCTCGTCAATCCCGATGGCAGCGAGCATGCGGGCATCCAGTTCGCCCCCTACCTCGCCCACTCGGCCACCACCCCGCCGGAGGGCTTCCACGGCAGCGGGATGTACGTGATCCGGGCCGCGGGCGGGATGATGGGCCCCTACGCGCAGACGGTGGCGCGCCACACGACGACGCAGTCGGCGTTCCATCGCGACTCCCGCATGTGCGCCACCTGCCACGACGTGTCGAATCCGGTCGTCGGCGATCTCGCACCGGGCAACGGCGCGATGCTGCCACTCCCGCCCGGCACGTTCAGCGGCACGCTCGGGGCGCCGGTGACGCAGAAGGTCGCGTTCAACCTGCCGCCGTTCCGCTACGGCATGGTCGAGCGCACGTCGAGCGAGCACGCCAGCAGCGCGTTCGCCGCGCTGCCGATCGCCGGGTTCGCGAGTCTGCCCGAGGAGCTGCAGGACGGCTCGATCGCGTGGGCCTACGAGGCCGCGATGGCCAGCAATGCCGGTGGTGGCGGCAGCTACCTCGACGGCACGCCGCGGACGTTCAGCTGCCAGTCCTGCCACATGCGACCGATCACCGGCCGCGGTGCCGACAAGTCGAACGTGCCGCTCCGCGCCGATCTGCCACAGCACGACCTGATGGGTGGCAATGCCTGGCTCGCCGACGCGCTCGTCCATCTCGACTCCCAGGGCCGGCTGCCGCTCGGGTCGACGCTGTCGGCGGCGGAGATCGTCGCCCTGCGCGACGGCGCCGACCGCGCGCGCGCGCACCTGGCGCGGGCCGTTTCGCTGCGCCGGCACGGCGATGCGCTGCGCGTCTACAACCTGACCGGGCACAAGTTCTCGACCGGGTTCCCGGAGGGGCGCCGGGCGTGGCTGCACGTGACGTGGTACGGGGCCGGCGAAGTCGTGCTGCGCGAGGACGGCGCGTACGGCCCGCTGCAGGTGACGATCGGCGGGCGCGCCGCGACGGTCGACTCGCTGCTCGATCTCCACGACCCGCATGCGCGGATCTGGGAGGCGAAGCCGGGAATCTCGAAGGAATGGGCGACCACCCTCGTCCAGGCCGGGGTGCCCGGCACGAAGCCACTGACGTTCGACCGGCTCTCCGGCGCGGTGACCCAGACGCTCGCCCAACTCGCCGCCAGCCCGGCGGGCACGGTGCTGCCGACCTTCCACTTTGCGCTGAACGACCGCTTCGCGAGCGACACGCGCATCCCGCCCTACGGCTTCCGCCGCGACGAGGCCGAGCGCCGCGCGGCGCTTCCGGTGCCGGCCGATCAATACGGCGCCCCCGGGCCCGGCGGTGTCTACCGCCATTGGGACGAGCTGGCGCTGACGCCGCCGACCGGCGCGCGGTGGGCCGAGGTGGAGGTGCTCTACCAGACCACGAGCTGGGAGTACGTGCAGTTCCTGGTCGAGGCGAACGACGGCTCCGTCGCCCACCTCGCGCAGGCCGACGACGACCTGCTCGACGCGTGGCTGCAGACGGGCATGTCCGCGCCCGTGACCGTCGCCACGACCACCTGGTGTCGCGAGCGCGGCACCGGCGACGATCTGGTGCTGCACACCATCGTCGACGAGGAGGGCGACCCGACCGGCTGTCGCAAGAGCATCTCGGCCGGCCAGGATCTGACGATCGCGTTCCGCTCGCCGAACGGATCGCTCGACGGCTCGATCGCTGCCGTGGTGATCGAGATCGTCCCGTCCGGAGCGCCGTCGCCGGTCGGCGGTCTGCCGGGCATCTGGTTCGACCGCAGCGACCTGCAGCTCGCGACGCCGAGCCTGCCGGCCGCCGGTGTGTCGGCCCGCGTCACCCTCGGCGCCGGCCTGGAGGGCTACACGCTGCGGATGCAGGCCGTCGCGCTGTCGAACGCGGCCGCGAACGGGCTCTACGCCGCGAGCGACGCGCACGACGTCGAGATCGAGTGACGGCCGGCGCGCCGGGCCGGCTCAACGCCCGGCGATCACCTCGACGGTCTCGATGGCGCCGCCGCGGCGCACCCGGACCGCGACCCGATCGCCGGCCTTGACGCCCTTCATCGCCTCGGCGACGTCCGCCGCATTGCCGACCTCGACATCGCCGACCGCGACGATCACGTCGCCGCAGTCGAGCCCGGCCGCGGCGGCCGGACCGCCGCTCAACAGCTCGCCGATCATCAGCTCGCCGCGCGCGGCGGTCGCCGGTGCGAAGCCGAGGCGCCCGCAGCCCTTCTTGTCGATCTGCGCCCGGGCGCGGGCGCGCGCCATGCCGGCGAGATCCTGGGCGCGCGATGGCAGCCGCATCAGCTCGTCCATCGTGCGCGGCAATGCGGTGCCGTCGGCCCGTGCGAACCGCGGCCGGTCGTCGGCGTCGGCGACCGCGCGGACGAGGCCGTACGCGGCGCGCAGGATGCGCTCCTCGGTGCCGTAGTTGATGAACTGCGCCTCGTCGCTGACGCGGTGGTAGTCGACGTGCACGTTCGTGAAGAAGAACAGCACCGGCACGTCGCGCTCGTAGAACGGCGTGTTGTCGCTCGGAGCGCGGCCGCCGGGGTTCCGTTCCACGCGCAGCCCGGCGGCGTCGAGGTGCTCCGCGATCAGCGGGTCGAACGCCGGCGACGTGCCGGTGCCGCCGACGAACAGGTAGTCGTCCTCGGAGCGCCCGATCATGTCGAAGTTGAACATCGCGACCGTGCGGTCGAGGGGGACGAGCGGGTCGCGGCAGTAGTGCGCGCTGCCGAGCAGGCCGAGCTCCTCCGCCGAGAACGCGAGGAACAGGACGCTGCGCCGCGGCGGGTCCATCGCGAGAGCCTCCGCGAGCTCGAGCATCCCGGCGGTGCCGCTCGCATTGTCATCGGCGCCGTTGTGGATCTCGTCGTCGAGCGAACCGCGCCCGCCCTCGCGGCTGCCGAAGCGCCCGACCCCGACGTGGTCGAAGTGGGCGCCGATCACGATGACCTCGTCGCGCAGCGCGTCGTCGGTGCCCTCGAGCAGCGCCGCGACATTGCGCGTCGGCACCGTCTTGTAGTGGTCGCTCTCGGCCTCGAAGTCCTGGAACCAGCTCCGGCCGTGATCGGCGACCTTCGCGAGCCGCAGCTTCCCGAACAGCTTCGCGATGTACTGTGCGGCCCGGTCGTTGCCCCGCGTGCCGGCCGCGCGCCCCTCGAGTTCGTCGCTCGCGAGGTACTCGATGTGCTCGCGCAGGTCCGCCACCGTGATCGATGCGCGTGCGCGCTCGGCAGGCACCGCGGCCGCGGACGTCGCCGCCTGTGCGCCGAGCGCGGACGACAGCAACAGCACCCCGGCGACCGTGGCGAGGTGCGCGACGCGGTCGGAGAAACGAGCCGGAGTGCCGCTGCACGGTGTCCGCATGACCGGATCCTGTGCGCCGGCTCGGCGGTCGACAAGCCCGCGGTCGGGGCACTAGGCTCGGTGGGGTGGGCGCGAGGTTCGCCCGGAGCCGTACGCCCGGCGAGTCAACGGTCATGAGCTTCCGCAAGAGTCCGGCCTTCGGGCCCGTCGCCCTCGCGTTGGTCGCGCTGCTGCTGGCGGTCGCGGCGGTCGCGCTGTGGAGCGGTCCGTCGGGTGCAGCGTCCCCCGCGCCGGCGCCGCCGCTGCGGGACGTGGTGGTCGACGCGCCGCGCCCGGCGCCGACCGAGGCTCGCGCGCCGACTCCCGACACCACGCCGGACCCCGCCCCGCGCGCGGCGCGCGCGAACGGACGCATCGACGTGCGTGGGCTCGTGGCCGACGCCGGCGGCCAGGGGGTCGCGTCGGTGCGCGTCCTGCTGAACGGCCCGGGTGACGACGATCGCACGGCGCAGACCGACGCGCGTGGCGAGTTCGTCGCGCTGGGCGTGGCGACCGGTCGCTACCAGATCATCGTCTCGGGACCGCAGGTGCTGCGGCTCACCGAGTATCGGGAGCTCGCCGGGGATTCCGGCGAGGTGGAGCTGGCGCTGACGGTCGACCGCGGGATGCCGTACGTCGGTTTCGTCGTCGACGACGCCGACCGGCCGTTGGCGGGCGCGACGGTCACTCCGACACGCCAGTTCGGCAGCTGGTCCGAGTACGACCGCGATGCGGCGGTCACGACCGACGCAGCAGGCCGCTTCGAGCTCGCCGGGCCGCGCGAGGGCGTGACGCCGATCCTGGTGGAGCACCCGGACTTCGCGCCGGCGGTCGGTCGGCTGCGCCCCGCGCGCTCTCCCACGGTGCGCCTCGCGCCGCGCCGGGGCTCCTGACCGCGGGAATCCGAGGCGGGTAAGTTTCCCGACCAAGCGCATGCGAGGCGCCGCATCACTGGATTTGCAGCAATTTTTCCCGACTCGCTGTGAGATCAAACGACCGTTCTATTTGCGTCAGAAAAAAGTCATCGGCGGCGTGGTTGCGCTGTGGGCGGGATCTCGGATCCCTCGGTCTGCCCAAGTCTTGCGAATCATCCTGAGGTCGCATCCATGATTCGAAGCCTGCAACTGGCTCGAGCCTCGGTACTGCTTCTCGCGTCCATCCTGTTCGCCGGTTGCTCCGGGAGCGACGGCGCGCCAGGCACCAGCACCGGCACGGTCACGGGGACCGTGACCAACGCTGCCAACTCCGGAGCGGCTGTCGCGTCCGCGACGATCACTCTGTCTCCGGCCGTGCCGGGCGTCACGGTCACCGTGAATGCCAACGGCACCTTCACCGCGAACCTTCCGGTCGGCAACTACTCGCTCTCCTGCGCGGCGCCGAACTTCCAGCCGCTGGCGAAGACGCTGTCGGTTCTCGCGGGCATCTCCCAGACGCTCGACTTCGCGCTCACGCCGACGTCGATGGTCGTCGTCAACGTCACGGGTGCGCCCAGCTCGGCCAACCCGGGTGAGTCGTTCTCGCTGACCGCCGCTGCGACCGCGCTCGACGGCTCGGCGGTCCAGAGCTACTCGTGGGCGCAGACCGGGCACGCGGCCGCCGCCGCGATCTCGGGTGGCACCACGCAGACCGCGACGATCACGCTCGCCGACGCGGCCGCCTACAAGCAGGCGCTGCTCGACAACCTCGCGCCCCAGGATCGCTGGGCAGTGCTCGGCATCGAGCCGCTCGCGCTCGAGGAAGCCGCGGCGACCAGCTTCGAGGTCACCGTCACGACCAGCAGCGGCACCTACAAGGGTGACGTCGACGTCCACGTCGCCGCGACGTTCGCGTCCGCGACCAGCGGCCTGCGCAACGTGCCGGTCGGCATCCCGGTGCTGTTCGGGGGCAAGGACCAGGCGAGCTACGACTGGAGCCTCAGCGTGCCCACGGGCTCGACGGCGACCCTGACGGATGGCATGACCCGGTTCCCGTACTTCGTGCCGGATCGCGGTGGTGCGTTCACGGTGAGCGTCACTGACACCACGGTCACGCCGAACGAGACGGTCGACATCGAAGTGTTCGCTGCCCCGTGGGTCGGTGGCATCACCGGCATGGACGCCAATGGCCGTCCGGAGACCTCCTGCGCGGCGACCTGCCACGCGACGCTCTACAACGAGCAGTTCGTCGACTGGGCGAACTCGGGCCACGCCGAGATCTTCACGAGCCAGGTCAACGAGGGCGGCCACTACGGCCCGAACTGCTTCACGTGCCACACGGTCGGCTACGACCCCGACGTGTCCAACGGCGGCATCGACGACTCGACGGGCTACGCGGACTTCCTGTCGGCGATCTTCCCGAACGGTCAGAGCCACCCGGATCCCGACAACTGGGAGACGGTGCTGACCAACCACCCGAACCAGGCGATGCTCGCCAACATCCAGTGCGAGAACTGCCACGGTCCGAACGGCTCGGGTGGCGCCCACGCCAATCCGATGGCGTCCGGCGCGCGCGCGAGCACGTCGGCCTCGGTGTGCGCGACCTGCCACGGCGAGCCGCCGCGGCACGGCCGTTACCAGCAGTGGCAGGAGAGCGGCCACGGCAACTTCCAACTGGCGATCGACGAGGGCACCAGCGGCAGCTGTGCGAAGTGCCACACCGCGCAGGGCTTCCTGAACTGGGCGGCACAGGACTTCGACACCGGCTACAACCCTCCGGCCGTCGACATCAACGAGATCCAGCCGATCACCTGCGTGGTCTGCCACGACCCGCACAACGTCGGCACGATCTCCGGCAACTCGACCAACGCGCCGATGCGCGTCCAGGGCGACAGCCCCGCGCTGCTCGGCGGCTTCACCGCCTACGGCATCGGCAAGGGTGCGCAGTGCATCGTCTGCCACAACACCCGTCGCGGTGAGGCCAACGAGGTCATCACGACGACCCCGGACCGCGCTCCGCACGGCGGCGCCCAGGGCGACGTGATGATGGGCTACAACGCCTTCTTCGTGTCGGTCGGCGTCCGCGGCTCGCACGCGCTGATCGAGGACAGCTGCGTGACCTGCCACATCTCGCTGTCGCCGCCGCCCGCGGAGTTCAGCTACAACCTGTCGGGCACCAACCACTCGTTCGCCGCCAACACGTCGATCTGTGGCGATTGCCACGGCTCGTTCACTGCGTCGGCGCTGCAGGGCGTCGTCGAGGCCCGCCTGCACGCGCTGCAGGAGGAGATCCAGGCCACCATCCTGGCCGAGATGACCTTCCACACGACGAACAGCCGCTCGCTGCGCATCACCGGCAGCGTCGGTGGCACGTCGACGACGGTCGACCTGACCGACACCGCCAACGTCTCGGCGATCGAGCTGATCGAGAGCCACGGCCGCACGGCCATCAACATCACGATCAGCGGCGTCCACTACGAGGAGGTGCAGCTCAGCGCCGGCATCCGTATCGTCGCTGCCGGCGTGGAGAACGGCCGTTTCCTGGCCAACACGTTCTCGTCCGTCGAGGACATCCTGGCCCGCGTGTGCTGGAACTACAACCTGGTGCACGCCGACTCCAGCAAGGGCGTGCACAACCCGGGTTGGGTGACCGAGATCATGGCCGCCACCGAGCAGCAGCTCGCGACCAACTGGCCGTGAGCCCGTCGCACGACTCTGGCGCCCGCTGGTGCCGGAGTCAGTCGACATCGAGCCCGGGCAGCGAGCGTTGGCTCGCTGCCCGTGGCGCGTACCGGGCGAGGTATTGCGACAGCCGCAGCTTGCGCCGCGTGCTGTCGCTGGTCATATAGCGCACCTTGCCGAAGATCGGGCGCTCCGGACCCCAGGCGCGGTCGTAGCGGCCGAGCACCCAGAAGATGCCCGAGTAGGAGTTGGGGTCGCGGCCGTCGATCGCGAAGCGGTTGTTGAGCTCGATCAGCACGTCGGCCGCGGTCCGTGCGTCGGGCGTCCAGCCGAGCACCTTCTTGCCCCACAGCATGCGCAGGTAGTTGTGGATGCGGCCCTCGGTGCGGAGCTGGGTCTGCGCGGCGTTCCAGATCTCGTCGTCGGTCTTCGACGCCGCCAGCTCAGCGAGCGTGTAGAGCCGTGGCCGCGGATCGCCGGCGTGCTCGGCCAGCGTCGCGCGTGCCCAACCAGGCAGCGCATCGAAGCGGTCGAAGTCGTCCGGGCGGTGGAAGCCGAGGTTGAGCCCGAGCTCGCGCCACGTGACCAGCTCGTCGAGGAACGCTTCGGCATTGCGCTCCATGCCCCACCAGCCGTCGCTCGCTCCGGTGGCGTCGAGCCCCAGGCGCGCCGGCGTCCAGCGCTCGCGGCGAACGAGCTCCGCGAACACCTGGTGCGCGCCGACGTGGCCGAAGTGCAGCCACGGCGACAGTCCGCTCTGCGCGTCGTCGTCAGGGTGATTGCGGGCGTCCGCGTAGCGCCCGAGACCGTCGCGGAGGAACGTCCGCAGTCGCTCCGTCCCGGCGCGAGCGCCGCCGTGCAGCACCGCCGATGGCTCCACCGCGTGGTCGATCGGGAGGCTCGCCAGGAACCCGGGCGCGGCGCGTAGCGCATCGGCGCTCGCCAGCGGCCAGCGCGCGGTGATCCCCCGTGGGAGGCTCGCGCGCGGCAGCCCGCGCAGGCGCTCGAGCGGAGCGGCGGACGGCAGCTCGCGCAGGTGCGGGGCGAGCCGCTTCTGCAGGAAGCGCCGGAAGTCGAACGCGCGGCTGAACGCGCGCGGCGCAGTGCGCAGCGGCAGGAGCCCGCAGGAATCGACGGCCTCGACGGCGACCGACAGGCGCCGCGCGGCGGCGCGCTGCATCCGCGGCACGAAGAAGCAGGGCCACTCGTCGGTGACCACCACGCAGGCCCGCTCCGAGAGCGCCTGCAGCAGGCCGCTCCCGGCACCGCACTGCGGCTCGACGTAGCCGTACCAGGCGACGTCGTGCTCGCGGCACGCGTCGCGGTTGTCCGCCATGCCCTGCAGTACGAAGGCGTGGATCCGGTCGCTCGCCCAGCGGTAACCGCAGCGCAGCGCCTCGAGGATCACGAGCGGCTTGCCGAGCTCGATCGCGTGGGCGCACGCGCGGTCGAGCGCGAAGTTGTGGGTGGTGCGGCGCTGCGCCACCATCCAATACAGCACGTGGTCCCCGTCGACGCGCAGCGGTGCGTCGTTGAGCCGGCTGAGGCGAACGTCGGGAACGCTGCTGGCCATGGCGCGAGGCTTCGCCGTGGCGGCTGTCGCGGATGCCTGGTCGACGGTCGGCACGTCGGCAGCTCGGCCGCCCACGGCCCCGTCGACGCGGACGGGGCACCTCACAGCGGGGCGACGCGGACCGTGAGCGTGTCGGGGGCGCGCCCCTCGACGACCGTCACCGTGCGGCTCGTCGGTTGGTGGCCGCGGGCCTGCACGTTGAGCTGGTAGCGCCCCGGCGGCACGTGCTCGAAGACGTGGATCCCGCCGTGGTCGCTCGTCGCCTGCATCCGGAGGTTCTCGGTCGTGTCGATCTTGAACAGCTCGAGTGCGGCCCCCTCGAGCCCCCAGCCTCCGCCACCGAACACCTCGACGCGCACCGGCTGGCCCGACTCCAGCGTGATGATGCGCGACTGCACGCCGAGGTCGGCCTGGTCGTGTACGACGCCGGGCAGCGCGATGTCGACTTCCTCGATCGGCACGTCGTCGATCCAGATCGCGTAGGTACCGGCGAGCGCGTGTTCGAACGTCAGGCTCCCGAACGAGTTGGTCTCCCCCGCGAGTACGGGGCGGCCGAGCGGGTAGCCGAGCGGCCGGAGCTGGACCCGCCGACCCGCCATCGGGCTGCGTTGCGGATCGATCACCCGGAGCGCGAAGGGCGAGCCTTTGGTGATCGACAGCGTGACCTGCGGGTTCCAGCTGGTCTCGTCGACGACCACCGCCTGGTGCGAGCCGTTCAGACCGGGGACGAACACCCACACGTCGTAGCCGTAGCGCGAGAACGGCACGCGGTCGAAGGCGAAGTAGAGGGGCGACTCGTCGGGAGCGGCCTTGAACGCCCGCGTCTCCATGTACGGCTTCCGCCGCGCGGGCCCCTCGGTGATGGTGCCGTCACTCGGGCCGTCGCCGCCTTCGTCGATCAGCTCGCGCACCGTCACCTGGAAGCCGCTGAAGGTCCCTGCCACGCCGGCCGCGAGCTGGATGCGGCCGTCGATGATGCCGAGCTCGGGCGCGCCAGCGGGTCGCGGCCGGCGCGGAGCGTCAGTCGTCACCGGTGCCGCGCGCAGACCCGCCGACGGCTGCGGCACGTCCGCCTGCCGGGGGCTGGGCTCGCCGGGCGTCGGGGCGGCGGCCGCCGGCTCCGTGGCGGGGGTGGGCTCGGGATCGGCCGGATCCGCCGAGAACGCGAACCACGCGCCGGCGAGGCACAGGGCCAGGAGGCCGAGCAGGACTGTCAGATCGCGGGTCTTCACCGGGTCGCCCGAGCATAGTACCACCCGGCCCGACGATCACGCGGTCGCCTCGCACGTCAGCGGGCCTGCAGTGCCTCGACGGCATCCTTCAGCCGCAGCAGCACGCCGGCGGAGTAGCCGCGGTCGTGGAAGAACGCGACCTTGCCGTCGCCGTCGAGCAACACGACGCGCGTGTTGTTGTCGCGCTCGCTGCCGGTGAAGCGGGCGATCCGGTCGCCGTCGCCGTAGACGGTCACGACGGCGCCCCAGTCCTCGGACGGGATGCCGGCGCGCATGCCGGCGTCGATCGTGCCGGAGAACAGCCGCGGCACGAAGCCGGGGATCGTCGGCAGCTCGCGCACCGCGACGTCGACCTGGCCCTGCAGCAGCCCGAGTAGCCAGCGGTCGACGTCGAACTGCGCGTCCTGGTCGAAGCCGATCAACAGCAGCAGTGGCCGGCCGGCGAAGTCCTCGGGCACGCGCACCGCCTCACCCGACAGCGCTTCGCCGGTCACGCTCGGGAAGCGCTCGCCGAGCGGATCGCGGGGCTCGTAGCGCGTCGCGCACCCGGAGCTCGCGAGGACCGCGAATGCGGCGACGGCGGTGAGGACGACCACGGCGGCGGCGGAACGGCGCATGGCGCCGCTTTCGAGCACCGCACCTGTGCGGATGCCCACGGTCCTCATCGCACGCCGTCGTGGTAGCCGCGCGTCGTCGGCGCGCGGTCCCACCAGTCCGGCCAGCCGTCCTTGTCGGTATCGACGCGGAGCCGCAGGGTCTGGCCGTAGGCGTCGTCGATGTTGGTGACCGCGAAGCTGCGCACGGTCACGCCGTCGGAGTTGACGAACGGACCCTGGATGTGCGCCGGCACGCGGAACAGCCACTCGGGGTTGAAGCGCTCGGGGCCGGTGTCGGCACCGGCGACTGTGAAGTGCTCGGCGATCCGGCCATCGCCGTCGACGTCGGTCGGCAGCGACTCGATGTCGAACAGCACGAGCTTGCGCAGCAGGTTCATGACCGCCTCGCGGTCGCGCGGCCGCGCCGCCAGCCACGCGGCTCGCGAAGCAGCCGCCTCGCCACCGTGGCGCAGGATCGCATCCTCGAGCGTCAACGAGCGGCCGTCGTGGCCCCACGGGAAGCCGCTGCCGACGCCCCACAGCGGGGCGGTGCGCCACAGCCGGTTCAGCGTGCCGCCGAAGTCCAGTTCCTCGAAGTCCGCCCCCATGTCGTGGTGGCGGAAGTCGGTGAACAGGCCCTCGACGCGGAAGGCGTCGAAGCGGCGCTCGTAGCGCGGACCGCGGCGGTCGAACAGCGGCACGAGGTGCCCCTCGAGCCGGCCTGCGCGCTCGTTCCAGCTGACGTCGAGATCGAAGAAGCGGCGGTCGCCGGGGTGGTCGGCACGGCGGCCGTCCTCGGGGCCGTCCGGGTCGGGATCGTCGCGGTGGCCGGGCCCGCGCGCGCCCTCGATGTGCCAGTCGGGCACGTGACAGGTGGCGCACAGCATCCGGGTCATCGCCTCGACGCCGTCGCGATACTCCTGGCGCGTGCCGGCGAACGCCGGTCGCGGCGCGTTGAGCATGAACCACTCGGCGAGGTCGAGGTCGCCCTCGCTGATCTCGGTCAGGTAGCCGTCGCCGTCCGGGTCATCGAGGCTGAATCCGAGCGGATCGAGCTGTCGACCGCTGTCCGGTGCGCGGTGCGTGGCCGGGAACTGCTCGGCGCCCGCCAGCGTGGGCTCGCTGACACCGTCGCCGTCCGGATCCAGCAGCGTCGACGGGTCGTGGGCCTCGAGGCCGCCGTGCGTCTTCCAGGGGTCCCACAGAAACGTGCGATTGGTCGGATTGAGCGCCGCGCGGCCCGGGCCCTGGCCCCAGCCGTAGACCGTCAATGCGAACGAGTAGCCGAACGTCGTCGTGCCGTCGACCTGCGTCGCGCCGGGAACGTGCTGCCCCTGCGCGTCGACGTACCAGACGCGGAAGATGTTGTTGAGCGCCGGTCTGCCGGTCGCGCCATTGGAGAGCTGCGGCGACCCGAAGTCGATCCGCGGGCCCCCGGGCGCCGACCGCACCCGCAACGGGCCACGGTAGCGCTGGGCCTCACGCGCGCTGACCCAGCCGTCACCGTTGCGATCGACCCGCGCGAGCATCTCGCGGCGGATCTGCAGCGCCAGCATCTCGGTGATGCCGGCGCCGTAGTAGTGCGGCGTGTTGCGGCCGAAGCCGGAGTCCTTGTGGAAGTTCACGCCGCCGCCCGGATTGCCCTGCGGCAGATTGTGGCAACCGGAGCAGCTGGTCTGGTTGTTCGCCGTGATCTTCGCGGTGAAGCCGTCGGGCATCGGGCCGGCGAGGTTCGACACGCGCGCATCGAACACGCCGTCACGCTCGCGGAACTCGCGGAAGTTCAGGTTGCGGCCGAGCTGGTAGGCGAGGAAGGGGTCGCGGTCGAAGAACCACGCGGTGCCGCCGGGCAGCGCCGGATCGGTCGTGTGGATGGCCCGGACCCGGCCGTTCTTCACGGAGCGGCCGGACGCGTCACAGTCGGGTTGCCGGGAGCCGGGCATCGACGCGCGTTCGGCGAACTGCGCGGAGGCGTTCGTCGCGGCGATGGCACAACTCACGGCCGACAGCAGCAGGGTTCGGAGTGGCTTCATCATGGCGGGTGAGAGAACCGGAGAGGCGGCGAGCAGGACAGGACATGATGCGCCCGGATAGGGAGCACGGCGAGGGTACCCCGGCAATCGGGCGTCCGATGCGCTGCGACGCACGCGTCATTGCGGACGGTCGGCCTTTGCCGTCGACCGTTCGTCGCGTTCTCACAACGGAACTTCCCGTAGCTGGTCGCCAGCTCAGGAGGTGCGCGCAGGAGTGCCGGGTGCCAGTGTGTCACGGGCGCGCTCGCCGATCGCGAACGCGCAGCTGACCCCGGCACCACCGAGGCCAGCGACCCAGTAGAGCCCGTCGAGGTCCGGGTCCGGACCGAGCAGGAACTCACGCGTGGGGGTGAAGGTGCGCAGGCCGGTCCAGCCGTCCGTGAGCCGCAGGTCGCGGAGCGCCGGCATCGAACGCTCGAGCTTGTCGAGCGCGATCGCCCGGGCGAGCGGATCGAAGGCGCCGGCCGAGCCGGGGCCGGCCGCCGGCTGGTGATCGGTCTCGTCGCAGGGCGACACCAGGAAGCCACCGGCCTCCGGCCGGACGTAGAGCCCGGCGTCGTCGATCCAGCACCACGGGTGATCCGGCCGCGACAGCGCGTGCGGCGCCGAACGGAACAGGTGGCGCGCCTTCGGCAGCAGCGGGCGAGCGAGCCCGGCGGTCGCCGCGAGCGGTTGCGACCAGGCGCCGGTGGCTACGACGACGACCTCCGCGGCGACGTCTCCGGCCGACGTGTGCACGCCGCGCAGCCGGGGGCAGCCGCCGTGCTCCACCCACAGGCCGGTGGCGCGGGTCCCCGTGCGCAGCCGCGCGCCGCGGTCGAGCGCACCCCGCAGGAACCCCGAGCCGAGCAGCCAGGCGTCGAGCAGCCCCTCGTCGGGCAGCCAGTAGGCGCTGGCGATCGGCGCGCCGCGCAGCGCCGGAGCGAGCTCGCCGAGCGTGCCGAGCGACGGCTCCTCGACGCGCACGCCCGCCTCGCGCAGGGCCTCGGCGGTCGCGGCATGGCGGGAGTCGGGCCGCTCGAGCGCGATCACCGCGCCGGTGCGCCGGAACGGCTCCGCGCCGTCCCACTCGGGCCCCAGCGTTGCCGTCACGAGCTCGTGGGTGCGGCAGGCGAGGCGGCGCTCGTCGGCGCGCAGCACGAAGCGGCGCAGCATGCCGGCGTTCTGCGCCGACGCCTCGCTCAGCGGCTGCTCGCCCTGCTCGAGGATCAGCACGTCGCGCGCACCGGCGAGGTGCCACGCGACGCTCGTGCCGGCGATACCGGCTCCGACCACGACGACTTCCGCGCGTTCCAAGCGCGCGACTGTAGGGAGGCTGCGCGGCTTGGGCCACCGCGCGCGGCTCCGGACTTCCGGTGCCGTCGCCGAGCCGCTACACCGGACCGGCGTGGCGATGCGCACCTATCTGCGGCTCGACGTGTTCACGGATCGACCGTTCGGCGGCAATCCGCTCGCCGTGTTCCCAGAGGCAGCCGGGCTGTCGACCGCGGCGATGCAGACGATCGCCCGCGAGATGAACCTGTCGGAGACCGTGTTCTGCCTGCCTCCCGCAGCGCCGGGCGCGGACGTGAGGCTGCGGATCTTCACGGTCGATCGCGAGGTGCCACTCGCGGGCCACCCGACCGTCGGCACCGTGTTCGCGCTCGCGGAGACCGGCCGGCTGGCGGTCGCCGACTCCGGCGGGGTCGTCCGCTGTGAGCTCGGCGTCGGCGTGCTCCCGGTGGCGGTCGAGCGCGAGCCGGACGGCGCCCGCCGCGTCACGATGACGCAGCGCAGCCCGCGCTTCGGTGCGTCGATCGACGACCGCGGGCTGATCGCCGCGGCGCTCGGGCTCGACGAGGCCGGGCTCGCTCGGGGCGGGGCTCGCGCGCGGGTCGTCGACACCGGCATTCCGTGGCTGCTGCTGCCGCTGGTCGACTCCTCGGCCGTGCGCGCATTGCGTCCGCGTCCCGAAGCGTGCCGGGAGCTCGCCACGCGCGCCGGCACCGACCTGATCCACGCCTTCGCCTGGCGGGAGGGTGCCGCCGGCGAGCCGCTGCAGGTCCACACGCGGCACGTGTGGTTCGGCACGGTCACGCCGGGCGAGGATCCCGCGACCGGCTCCGCGGCGGGCTGCCTCGGTGCGCACCTGGCGGAGCCGCGGTTCGCGAAGGGCGCTGCCGAGTGCCGCGTGGTGGTCGCGCAGGGCGCGGAGGTCGGTCGGCCGTCCCGCATCGACGTGCACGTCGCGGCCGGACCCGAGCCGTCCGTGCGCGTCGGGGGGCGGGCCGTGCTCGTCGGCGGTGGCGAGCTGGTCGAGCCGGTTTGACCCCGCGCGAGACCTCTTCCTTCCGCCGCCCGCGCCGGGGAGACTGCGCCATACGATGACCGACCCGCCGTCAGCTCGGCCGAGCGACCGCCTCGCGCGTCCGCTCCGCAGCTTCCGCATCTCGGTCACCGACCGTTGCAACCTCCGCTGCAGCTATTGCATGCCGGAGGAGCACTACACCTGGCTTCCGCGCTCCGACATCCTGACCTTCGACGAGACCGCGCGGATCGCGAGCTGCTTCGTCCGGCTCGGGGTGGACAAGCTGCGGATCACCGGCGGCGAGCCGCTGCTGCGCCAGGACCTGCCCGAGCTGATCGTGCTGCTCGCGCGCATCCACGGCGTGCGCGACATCGCGCTGACGACCAACGGGGTCCTGCTGCCGCGGTTCGGCGCGGCCTTGCGGGATGCCGGGGTGCGTCGCGTGACCGTCAGCCTCGACACGCTGCGCGCCGATCGCTTCGTGGCGCTCACCGGGCGCGACCAGCTCGCCGCGACGCTCGCGGGCATCGATCGCGCTGTGGAGCTGTGGCCCGGAGCGGTGAAGCTCAACGCGGTCGTGATGCGCGACCGCAACGACGACGAGCTGGTGGACCTGCTGCGCTTCGCGCGCGCGCGGGGTGTCGAGCTGAGATTCATCGAATACATGGACGTCGGCGGCGCGACGGCGTGGTCGGGCGCGACGGTCGTGTCGCGCCGCGAGATCCTCGCGCGGCTCGCCGAGCGGTTCGGAGCGCCGGTGCCCTGCGCCGAGCGCGACTGGGCGCCCGCGGACCGTTTCCGGCTGCCGGACGGCACGGTGTTCGGAGTCATCTCGTCGACGACCGAGCCGTTCTGCCGCACCTGCGACCGCGCGCGGCTGACCGCGGACGGCATGTGGTACACGTGTCTGTACGCGAAGTCCGGCGTCGACCTGCGCAGCGCGGTCCGCTGCGGCGCCACCGACGCCGAGCTCGACGCTCTGGTCGCGCGACGGTGGCGCGAGCGCACCGACCGCGGTGCCGAAGAGCGGCACGCGCTGCGCGAGGCGCGCGGGCCTCTCGCGGCGCGCGACGAACTCGCGGACGACCCGCACCTCGAGATGCACAAGCGCGGCGGATGAGCCGCCGGGCGCCGGCCGGATGTCGCGCGGGGAACCAGCGCGCGGCGGAATCGTGTTAGGGTGCCACGATGCCCGAGCCGCAGCTTCACGATCTCGCGCCGTCGACAGGCACGTTCCTCGACGACGTGCGCCGTGGCCTCTCGGCCGAGCCCAAGAGCCTGCCGTGTCAGTACCTCTACGACGAGACCGGCGCGCTCCTGTTCGAGGCGATCACGACGCTCGACGAGTACTACCCGACGCGGACCGAGCTCCGGATCATGGAGCGCCACGCGCGGGAGATGGCGCACGCGCTCGGTCCACGCGTGCGGCTCGTCGAGCCGGGCAGCGGCAGCCTGACCAAGGTGCGCACGCTGCTCGAGCACCTGCGTGAGCCGCGGGAGTTCGTGCCGATCGACATCTCGCGCGAGCAATTGGAGAGCGAGGCGCGGATCCTCGCGATCGAGCTCCCGGCGCTCCGCGTGCGCCCGATCTGCGCCGACTTCACCAGCGGCTTCGAGCTGCCCGCGGCGGACCGCGCGGTGGCGCGGACGGTCGTCTACTACCCGGGCTCGACGATCGGCAACTTCGAGCCCGACGACGCCGTCGCGTTCCTGCGGCGCATGGCGGACTGGGCGGGTGATGGGGGCGCGCTGCTCGTCGGCGTCGATCTGGCCAAGCCGCTCGACGTGCTGTTGCCGGCGTACGACGACCCGCGCGGCGTGACGGCGGCGTTCATCCGCAACCTGCTGTCGCGGATCAACCGCGAGCTCGGCGGTGACTTCGACGAGCGGGCTTTCGCGTACCGCGCGAGCTACGAGCGCACGCCGAGCCGCGTCGTGCTGCAGCTCGTCAGCCGTCGCGCGCAGCGCGTGTGCGTCGCGGACGAGCGTTACGACTTCGAGGTCGGCGAGCCGATCACCGTCGAGTACTCGCACAAGCCGTCGCTGGAGGACTTCGCCCGCCTCGCGCGGCGCGCACGGCTCCGCGTCGAGCGGGTCTGGACCGACGAGCGCCGCTGGTTCAGCGTGCAGCTGCTGTCTGCCGGGTGACGTGTCGGCCGCTGACGAGCTGGCGCGGGGTCGCGCCTGCCGGGTGACGTCACGAGCCGTCGAGCAGGTCGCGGTACAACAGCTCGATCTCCTCACGGCCGGTCGTCAGGTCCTCGCGCGTCTTGATCGGGAAGAAGCGCGAGTCGACGCCGGTGCGCTTCACGCGCACGAAGCGGGCCTTCAAGAAGCGTGTCATCTCGCCGATCAGGCGCTCGATCTGGATCGCCTTGCGGCCGTCGACCTTCTTCTCGACGAAGTAGTAGCCGAGGTCGAAGTCGCGATCGAGCGACGCGGCGTCGAAGTGGAACGTGTTGGTATTGAACACGTCGACGATCCCCGGATCGAAGTCCGGCGGGTAGCGGATCTGCTCGACGAGCTGCAGCTTGCCCTCGTAGAGGTACGGAGATCCGCCGACATCGCCGGGCCACTTCGGCGCGACCTCGACCGTCGCCTGCGAGCGGCCGTCGACGTGGAAGCCGATCAGCAGCGGATCGACGCGCGCCCCGAGGTTGTCGACGTTCGCGACGAACACGGTCTCGCCGCCGTCGGCGAGGAACGCGCCGAGCGCACCGCTTTGTCGGAACGCCGGCGCGAAGTCGCCGTGGCCGGGCCCGTGCAGCGAGATCCCGCCCTCGTCGGTCTCGAAGATGTCGCCGTCCTCGGTCATCCGCACGGACACGAACTGCGTGAAGCAGCGGATGTGGTCCTCGCCGTAGCCGAACCAGTCGTGCTCCGCGAGGTGCTGCTTCGTGCGCTCGTCGGTCGCGAAGCTGTTCATCAGGAAGATCGGGATGCGGCCGCCGGCGGCCGTCGCGACGCGCGCGGTGTCGCGGATCTTCAGCTCGAGGAAGGAGTGGGATCGCCGCGGCTCGTCGTCGCCGGCCCCGTGCGCGAACACGTCGACGACGCCCTTGACCTCGCCGCCGAAACGCGTCGCCATGCCGCCGTTCAGGATCACGACCCCGAAGCGGCCGGCGCGGATCTCCTCCTCGCCGAGCGCACGGAGCCGTGCGCGCTCGGTCTCGTCGCCGGGCAGGTCGAGGATCTGATCCGACGCCGGTGCGCAGAGCTTCGCGGTGATCTGGTTGTGCTCCAGGCTGAGCTCGCCCCTCGCCACGCGGTCGCGCCACGACTCGAACAGCTCGGCGTCGAAGCCGTAGCGCCGCAGGTAGGAGAGGTCGGATTCCGAGAGGGACTTCAAGGGCTGCTCCGGGACACGGCGGTCTGATCCCCCGCGGGGCCGGCCGAGGTGGAACCGGTCACCGTATCGGCGGGTGGCCTGCGGCCAAGCCCGATCCGCATCGCTTGCAGGGAGACTTCGGTCGGGCGAACATCGGGACCCGATGCGGCGCGCGGACGACACGGACGGAGCGACGGTCGGTGCGCCCACCGCGGCCATCGCCTGGAGCGATCCGCTGACCGCGTTGCACGGCATCGGACCGAAGCTCGCCGGCCGGCTCGCCGCGGCGCTCGGCGGGGATCGCGTCGGCGATCTGCTCCGCTTCTTCCCGCGTCGCCACCGTGAGATCGCGGACCTCGACGCGCCCGCCGAGGCGGCGCTCGGTCGGCTCGTCAGGTTGCGTGGCGCGGTGGAGCGCAGCCACCGGCGCTGGCTGCCGGGGCGGCGTAGCCTCGTCGAGGTCGAGCTGCGCACCGACGACGGCACCGCGTTCCGGGCGCCGTTCTTCAATCAGCCGTGGCTCAAGGACGCGTGGCCGCCCGGCTCGCGGCGGCAGCTCGAGGGGCGTCTCGACCGGCGCGGCCGGCAATGGGTGCTGAGCGGCGCTCGCGTGCTGTCGGCGCGGCTGACCGCGGAGGGTTCGTGCGTCGTTGCCTATCCGCCCGTCGACGGCGTCAGCGACGAGCGGTTGCGCGCGCTGCTGTGGCAGGCGCTCACCGGCCTCGATCGGGCGAGCGTGCCCGCCGAGTCGCTGCCACCCGGGCTCGAGCTGCCGTTCGCCGAGCCGCTCGCCGCGCTGCGCGCGATGCACCGGCCGCGCGATGCCGACGAGCACGAGGTGGCGCGGCGGCGCTTCGCGATGCTCGAGGCGGTCGACGTGTTCCGGCGCGTCGAGTCCCTGCGCCGGCGGCGGGCGGCGATGCCCGCGCCGCGCGTGGTGCTCGGTCGTGCGCACGAGGAGCTGGTCGCGCGGGCGCTGCCGTTCGCGTGGACCTCCGATCAGCGGCGGGCGGTCGACACGATCCGCGCGCTGCTCGCCGGCGATCGGGGACCGATGGGCGTGCTGCTGCAGGGCGACGTCGGCACCGGCAAGACGGCGGTCGCGCTCGACGCCGCGCTCGCGGTGATCGGCGCCGGCATGCAGGTCGCGTTCCTCGCGCCGACCGCGCTGCTCGCCGAGCAGCACCTCGCGACGCTGCGCCAATGGCTGGCGCCGACCGGCGTGCGCGTCGAGCTGCTGACCGGCGACGTGTCGCCTGCCACCCGTCGCTCGCTCGAAGCCGAGGTGGCGGACGGGCGCGTCCCGTTCGTCGTCGGCACGCACGCACTGTTGTCAGAGCGGACGCAGTTCGCGGCGCTCGGCCTCGCGATCGTCGACGAGCAGCACCGCTTCGGTGTCGCTCAGCGCATGCGGCTGTTCGCCAAGGGGCCGCACTGCCACGTGCTCGTCACGACCGCGACTCCGATCCCGCGCACGCTGGCGTGGTCGCTGTTCGGCGATCTCGACGCCGTCGTCCTGCGCGAGCGGCCGTCGGGGCGACCGCCGCCGCGGGCGGTGTTCGCCGCGCGTGAGCGGTGGCGTCGCGTGCGCGAACTGATCGCGGCCGCGGTCCGGCGCGGCGGCAAGGTGTTCGTCGTGTGCCCGCGCATCGGCGCCGACGGCGAGCTCGGCGGTGCCGTGCGCATGCACGCGGAGCTGTCGAGCGACCATCGGGCGACGCTCGTGCACGGGCAGCTCGACCCCGCCGAGCGGAGCGCGCGGCTCGCAGCGCTGCGCGACGGTGAGGTCGACGTCGTCGTCGGCACGACCGTGCTCGAGGTCGGCGTCGACGTGCCGGACGCGACGCTGATGGTCGTCGCCGGGGCCGAGAGCTTCGGACTCGCCACGCTCCACCAGCTGCGCGGTCGGGTCGGGCGCGGCGCGGCGCGCGGGCTGTGCATCCTGGCCGGCGAGCGCACCGCGCGGGTCGCCGCCGTGTGCGCGTCGCGCGACGGCTTCGAGCTGGCCGAGGCCGACCTCCGGCTGCGCGGCGCGGGCGAGCTGCTCGGCGACCGGCAGAGCGGCAGCTTCGACTTCCGCGCGCTCGATCCGCTCGACGACTTCGAGATCCTGAGCGCGGCGCGCGAGGCGGTGCGCCGCGAGGAGCCACCGCGATGAAGACGATCTCCGTGGCCGAGGCGCGCGCGCTCGACCGCGACGCGGTCGAGCGGCTCGGCATGCCGTCGATCCTGCTGATGGAGAACGCGTCGCGCGGCGTCGCGACGCTCGCCGCGGAGCTCGGCGAGCGCTTCGTGATCCTGTGCGGACCGGGCAACAACGGTGGCGATGGCCTCGCCGCCGCCCGTCACCTCGGACCGGAGCGCTGCGCGATCCACCTGCTGGCCGAGCCGGACCCGCAGCGGTGTCCCGACGCCGCGCTGCAGCTGTCCATCCTCCGCGCCGCCGGCTGGGCGGTCGCGCCCGGCGGGGCGACGCCGAGCGCCGAGCCGGGTGCCGTGTGGATCGACGCGCTGTTCGGCACCGGCCTCGTGCGCGCGATCGAGGGGCGCGCCGCGGACTGGATCGCGGCGCTGAACGCCGCGGATGGCCCGCGGCTCGCCGTCGACGTGCCGAGCGGGCTCGACGGCGACCGCGGCGTGCCACTCGGGCCGGCGTGCGTGCGCGCTGACGTGACCGCGACGTTCGCCGCCGCGAAGCACGGCCTCGTCGCGCCCGCGGCCGCGCCGTTCGTCGGCCGGCTCGTCGTCGTGCCGCTCGGCATCCCGACGCGCGCGTGACGCGCACCGTGCGCGGAAAGTCGCCCAGGCTCCGAACGGTCGGACCCGCCTCGGCGTTGCCAGGACCCCGATGCCCGAGCCCTCGCTGTCGCCGCTCCGGCGCGCCGTTGTCGTCGGCGGCGTGGTCGCCGCCACCGCCGCGGGGATCGTCGCGCAGACCGGCACCGAGCCGTTCCCGACGGCGCGCCGGCTGCTGCACGACCTCGCGATCGACCGCCCGCGCCAGGCGTTCCTCGCCATCTGGGTCGACCGGGACGGGATCGCGTTCCTCGGGACCGCCGGCGTCGCGCGTCCCGACCCGGAGGTGCCGTTCACCGAGGCGACGCTCGTGCCGCTCGGCCTGCTGACGCGCGTCCTGCTGCGGGCCGCGCTCGACTCCGCGGCCGCCGCCGGTCGCTTCGACTGGAGCGCGCCGATCGGAGCCGCGGTGCCAGGATTGCCGGAGGCGCTCGCGGGGGCGGGCTGGGGCTCGGTGCGTCCGGGCGTCGCCGGCGGTCCACCGCAGTTCGTGCGCTTCGTCTGCGACGGTGAGGTGCCGCGGTCCTTGCAGGACATCCTCGCGGTCCACGCGTTCCTGCCGCCGGCCGGTGTCGGCGGCGGTGCACAGCCCGACTCGATGCTGCCGCCGGCGTTGTTGCAGCGCGCACTGGAGCAGGCCTCCGGTGCCACCTGGTCGGAGCTGCTGCGGAGGGCCGCCCGCGAGCTCGGAGCCCACTCGGTGCGGGCCGCCGATCCGGAGCTCGAAGCGCTGAGCATCGCCCGCTTCGATCGCAGCGGCGCGCCATTGGCGCGGTGGCGGGCCGAGGTGCCGGCCGCGGGCGGTGCGGCGGGGACCGCGCGCGACGTCGCGGCATTGCTCTGCGGTCTCGCCGGAGCGTCGGCGGCGCAACGTGTGGAGAGCCTCGCGGATCCGTTCCACGAGTGGGCCGAGTCGGAGGTCGCGGGGCGCGCCGTGCTCGAGCTCGAACTGGGCGTGCCCGGGGTGACCGGCGTGGCGCTTCTGTATCGGGAGGGCGGTGCGATGGCGTTTGCGTTCACCAACCGCGCGCTGGCGACCGAGGTCGCGGAGCTGCATCGCGCACTGCGCCGGGATCGATTCGGCGAGGCCGTCGAGGACGAGACCTGGCAGGAGGAGGAGCTCGTCGAGGAGGAGCCCGGTGAGCCCGCCGTCGCCGACGTCGTCCACTACGGCGGCGCGCTGCCGGTCGAACTCGGCGGAAGCCCGGTGCAGATCGACGTCGCCGGCGCGGAGCTGCGACTGCGCACAGCCGATCCGCAGGTTCTCGACGCGAGCTGCTGGCGTGCGGGGGATCGCATCGGGGGCCAGGTACGGCTGCTGGGTCGCGAAGGTGAGCTGCGCCGGGTGTGGTTCGAGCTCGTCGCGACGTGCGACGCGGCCTTCGACGGCGTCGTCCTGCGCCACCGCTACCTGCACGCGGCCGGCCGCGTCGAGCACATGGTATTCCGGTTCGCGGTTCGCGAGCTGCCGGCGGGAGCCGAGCTGCTGCCGCTCGTCCCAGAGCGGTGAGCGGCGTCGCGATGGCGAGTCAGGTGTCCTGGTCCCAGCAGACGACGTCGCCGGCGCGGGACGTGACGAACCGCACGTTGCCGTCCTGCGACACCACGATGCCCAGCACACCCGGGTGCGCGGCGCACACGCGGTAGACGGCGCGATGGCGGGTGCCGACATTGAGCACCCGCTCGGAGCGCGTCCGCTCGCCCTCGACGTCGAGCGCCAGCTCGATCTGGACGATCTCCGGCAGCTCGCCCGACACGAACGCCCCGAAGCCGCGGATCTCGAAACGGCGGTCGAGCACCAGCGCACCGTCGACCGCCGATAGCGATGCGAACAGGTGGCCGATCTCGAACAGCGCCTCGTCGAGCTGCGCGAGAGCCCGGCTCTCGGAGTCGATGTAGTCCGCCCAGCCGACGCTGTTCGCCGCGTCGTGACCGCCCCGCGCCAGCTCGCGCATCACCGTCTGCAGGAGCTCGCGGAAGCGCCGCCGCGGCGCGGCGTCCTCGAACTCGTAGCGCACGCCGAGCGACGAGCCGAGCAGCTCGGCGTCGGTGTGCGGAGGCAGGAACAGCATCGTCGCACCGTGGCGTCGCGCACGCATCACGCTGAGGCAGCGGCGCAGCACGTTCTGCGCGAGCGTCCGGACGAACTCCGGGTCGAGGTTCGACCACGTCGCCGGATCGGCCCTCCGCGCGTCGCGATGCACGCGCGCGACTTCGCCGCGGACGTCCGCGAACATCTCGAGCAGCCACTGCGAGCGGAACACGTCGATGCGCGGTGGTGTGATCACGCCCTCGCGCAGCGTCCCGAGCACCTCGTCGCCGCAGGCGACGGTCAGGTGACCGGGGCCGCGCACCTGCACCACCAGCCAGCTGGGCAGCGGGGGCGGCTTGTCGCGGCCACCCTCCGTCTCGTGCAGCCAGCGCGTCCCGGACTGCGCGAGGCCCCAGATGAACAGCTCCTCGTCCTCGTCGATGTCGGCGCCGATCAGCGCGCGGTCGAAGTCCGCGGCGGGTGACAGCCGGCGCAGCTCCTCGGGGTGCAGCGAGCGGTGCCGAGTGAGCTCGAGGCGGTGTAGCCCGGTCGGGGGGCCGGCGTCGGCGGTCAATGCACCGGCCGGACCCAGGAGCAACCGGAACTGCACCGGGCGGTCCTCCTCGCGCAGCAGGCTGGCCTGGTAGCAGGTCGAAAGCAGCTCCAGCAGCAGGTTCGGCGCCGGCAGCGGCTCGGCCTCGTCGGGCCAGCGCGCCGCGACGAAGGTCGCGAGCTCGTTCGGGTAGGCGTGGAGCGTCATCGTTCGTCCAGCAGGCGGCGCACCGCCGCGAGGATCGCGGCCGGAGGGTCGGAGTCGGGGGCGAAGCCACGGTTCGTCAATGCGATCAGCCCGCGGTCGCGGGCGGGCTCGAACTCGACCTGCGCGCGGAAGCCCCCGACCGCGCCATTGTGCCAGACCAGCAGCGGGCGGTCGTCCGTCGCCTCGACGCGGAACCAGCCGAGGCCGATCGTCCGGCCAGGGGCCACGTCGTGACGCGGCACATGGGTGGCTCGCAATGGCGCGCCGAGTCCAGCGGGATCCTCGCCGCGCTCGGCGGCGAGCTGTGCCGACACCCAGCGCCCGAGGTCGGGGAGCGTCGCCACGAGCCCACCGGCCGGCGCGAACGAGCCGAGCTGCCACGGGTAGGCAGGCTGGCCGCGGCGCGCGCCGAGCTCGCCGCGCGCGGTGCGTGGATCGTCCTCGATGGGGTCGCCGACCCACGCAGCCGTCATCCCGAGCGGGCGCAGCAGCCGGTACTCAGCGAGCGTCGCGAAGTCGTTCGCGTGCGCCGCGCGCGTCAGCGCGAGGCCGAGGAGCGCGACGCCGTAGTTCGAGTAGGCGACGCTCACACCGGGTGGGTTGTCGAGGTTCGTGTCGACCAGGCACGCGAGCAGCGCCGCGGCGTCGGGCGACCCGTAGGGCTCGCGTGGCCCGGGGCGCAGGCGCGGCGGCATCCGGGGCAACCCCGACGTGTGCGTGGCGAGCTGCTCGAGCGTGATCGCTTCACCGCCGTCGGGTAGCTCGGCCTCGGGCAGCCAGCGCGACAGGTGGTCGTCGAGCGCGACCGTGCCGTCCGCGGCGAGTGTGGCGAGCAATGCAGCCGTCAGGGTCTTCGTCACCGAGCCGGCGCGGTAGGCGGTCTCCAGCGTCGCCGGCTCGCCCGGCCGCGCTTCGCCGGTGACCGCGGCGAGCACGAGGCGATCGCCGTGCACGACTCCGACCGCGAGGCTCGCCAGCTCGTGCGCGTCGCACAGCTCGGCAACTCGCGCGCTGAAGCGCTGCTGGCGCTCGGCGAGCTCACGCGCCTCGGCCGGCCGGTCGGTGAGCAACGTGTCGGCGCCGAATGCAATGAGCTCGGCGGTGCGGTCGCGATCCGGTGGTGCGATCACGCCGACGCGCAATCCTGCGGTGTGGACGGCGACGATGCGCGTGCGGGTGGCGTCGTCGGGATGCAGCATCAATAGGGTGGCGCCCGCTGCCGCGGCTTCCGCGAGGACTCCATCCACGTCCGCGTCCCGCTCGACCGTCCACCAGATGGCGGCATCGCGGCCGAGCCGTTCGCGCGCGACGTCCACGCGAGCGCGCTCGTGGACGACCGCCCCGCAACGTGCTCCCGTCCCGCGCTCGACCGCGCGCTGCAACGCGCGATCGAGCACCGGCCGCTCGGCGCGAATCGCGAGACGTGCGGATTCGTGCGCGGACAGCAGGTGGAACACCTCGTCGAGCGTCGGTGCCGGTGGGCTCGGCGCCCTGGCAGTGGACCCGTCGGTCCCGGTCGCGACCACGAGTGTCCCGTCCGTGAGTTCGCTGACGTCACACGCGAGCCAGGTGGCGCCGGCGTCGAGGGCGGCGTGGAACCGGCTCAGCCCGTCGGTCGCCAGGCCGGGGTTGCCCTGGCAATGGAAGGCGACCCACAGGGTCGGTCGGGCGTCCTTGCCGACACCCTGCGTCGCCGCCGGAGTGACGGTAGCGAGCGACAGTGCGACGACGAGCACCAGTGTGTGAAGCATGGCCGGGAGGATACGCCATTTGCCGGGCTGCGTATGTCGGGTGGCGCTCGTGCGCATGGGTGTATTCGTGCGCGTGGATGGGGGGCCGTCCCACGGTGGGACCTGTGTCGCTGGCGCGCGGCGTGGCAAGGCGGACGACCGGTGGTAGAGTTCGGAGACGCCTCCGACGCCTGTCTCGGGAAGATCCACTCACGGTCGCACGATCGACCGTCCTCCCCATGCTCCAACCTCTCCGTCTGGCCTTCGCGGCCATCGTTCTCTCCGTGCTCACCTGCGGTGTCGCCGCCCAGGCTCCCGCCGTCATTCCGTACGGCCAGGGCTGCGGTCCCGTGCTCACGGGCCAGGTGACGCCGAACGGCAACACGCTGCGATTCGCGTTCACCGTCACCAACGGCACTCCCGGTGGTCGCGTGCTGCTGATCGTCGGTGTCAACGAGCTCGCGCTGCCGCTCCCCTACACGAGCTGCTTCCTGCTGACCGAGATCGCGTTCTCGCAGCAGCATCTGCTGGACGCCAGCGGCTCGTTCACCTGGAGCCATGCGCTGGCCAGCACCTTCAGCGGCTACGCGCGCATCCAGTTCATCGAGGTCGACTTCAACGCGCCCGGTGGGCTCGCGTTCTACCCGAGCAACGGCGTGCACATGATCGTCCCATGACGGTTTGCGCCGACCGTGTCTGGTGGTCGGCGCATGCACGTCCCGGTTCCCATCCCATCCCCGACTCCACGTTCCACTTTGCGCCGAGCAATGGCGCGATCGGATTCTCCATGATGCATCACCTTCGTCTGCTCCTCGCGGGCACCGTCCTGTCGCTGGTCTGCGGCACTGCCGTGGCACAGGGCCCCACCGTGACGCCCTACGGGACCAGCTGCGGCCCCGTCCTGTCCGGTGAGGTCGTCCCGAATGGCGGTACGCAGCGCTTCGCGTTCACCGTGAGCAACGGCACTCCGCGCGCCCGGGTCCTGCTCGTCGTCGGCATCGACGAGACCGCCACGCCGCTGCCGGGCACGAGCTGCCTGCTGCTCACCCAGCTGTACTTCACGCAGCAGCACCGTCTCGACGCGACCGGTCGCTACACGTGGAGCCACGCACTGTCGAGCTCGTTCAGCGGCTATGCGCGCGTGCAGTTCCTCGAAGTCGACCTCGACGCGCCGGGAGGTGTCGCCTACTTCCCGAGCAACGGCGTGTACATGGTCGTGCCGTGACTCGCGCGCTGATCGCGCGACGGTGAACGGTCGCCGCCGCGCCGACTTGCCGGTCGAGTCCGAGTCCGACGCTCGCGCGACCGGGCGTCGTGACCGCGCCGCCCCGCAGCCCGCGTGACCGCGAGGTCACGCCGAGGCGCGACCAGAGCGGCCCCGGCGGTTGTGCATCTCCACGGCGTTTCGGCAGCCGCTTCTGCGCTTCGGCAGCCGACGTTCCGGTCCGGTCACCTGGACGGTGGGGCTCGGCAGCCTGGTCCGGCGAGGGGGGCTCTCCGGGGTCGGTCGTCGCTGCGTACGATGCCCTCGTCGCCCGGACCTGGAGCGCCGCTCCGGACCCCCGTCGTGGTGTCCGTGGCTCGCGCGACCACCCGGGCGCGAGCCCACGGGGTTCTCATGTCCACCAACCTCTCGTCACGTTGGGCGATCGTGCTCGCGGGTGGCGATGGCTCTCGCCTGCGTTCGCTGACGCGCGATCGTTCGGGCACGCCGGTGCCCAAGCAGTTCTGTGCGCTCCGGCGCGGCGGTCCGACGCTGCTCGCGTCTGCGCTCGAGCGCGCCGAGCGGTGCGTTCCATCGGAACACGTGCTCGTGTCGGTCGTCGCGGCGCACCGCAACGCGTGGGTGCGCGATTGCGCAGGCCGCGTCGCCATCGACAACGTCGTCGAGCAGCCCTGCAATCGTGGCACGGCGGTCGGCCTGCTGCTGCCGCTCCTGCTGATCCTCGAGCGCGATCCGGACGCGCAGGTCGTCGTGCTGCCGTCGGACCATCACGTCGAGCACGAAGCGGTCATGGGTGCGGCGATCGAGTCCGCGTTCGATGCGATCGACATGGAGCCGTCGTGCACGACGCTGCTCGGCATGGCTGCGGGATCCGCGGACCCCGGCTACGGCTGGATCGTCCCGGGCTGCCCCGGCGACCGACTGCGCGAGGTCGCGCAGTTCATCGAGAAGCCCGGGGAGTCGGCGGCGGCGGCGCTGCACGCGACCGGGGCGCTGTGGAACACCTTCGTGCTGACCGCACTCGGACGCACGCTGCGTGCGTTGATCGAGCGGCGGCTCCCCGAGCTGGTATGGCTGCTCCGGCCCGCGGCACGCTCCGCCCGTTGCCATCGCGCCGCGGGCCTCGACGAGGTATTCGAGGCGCTCCCGCACGCGGACTTCTCGCAGACGATCCTGGCTTCCGGAGTGCAGGGGTTGCGCGTGCTCGAGGTTCCGCCCTGCGGATGGTCGGATCTCGGCACACCCGAGCGCCTCGCAGCGTGCCTGCGCAGCAGCGCGCCGGGAGTCCCACGGCGGGGCGGTGAAGAGGCCGTGACCGTCGTGCTCGAGGAAGCGATCGCGGCGGGGGTTCCTTTGCACCACGCACGCGGGACGTGAGCTCCGATGTTCCGCACGGTGCGGGAATCCCCGCGGCCCGAGTTGACGCGTCTCCGAACGCGTTCTAGGTTCCTCGGGTCACGCGGAGCCGCGGCTCGCACCTCGCTCCGGGTGTCTCGACAGGCCCTGCCCGCTTCGCACCCCGCCCGTGCGGAGCCCCCTCCTGCGAGATCATGCTCGTTCCACGCTCACTCCTCGCGGCCGCGCTGCTGGCCGCTGTCGGGCTCGGTGTCTACGCACTGACCGACCGCCACCCGGAGGCGCCCGCCCCGGGAACCGGCGCGCGCGACGCGACGCCAGCCGCACCCTCGGAGCCCACCGCGCGGACCGCGGCGGTCGACACCGCTGTGCAGGGGCCCGTCGCCGCGCCTGCCCGCGAGCCGCGGATCCCGGCCAACGCCCGCCACCACGATTCGATCCCCGACAATTGGCGGCGTGGCATCCAATGCCCGGACGGCTCGTTCCTGCCGCTGCTGAACGGCGTGCCGTGGGCGAAGCCGTTGAGCCGTTCCATCGAGGCCGGTCCGCTGCCGCCGGTCGTCGAGGTGGTCGAGGACATCGGCGGTGACCAGTGGTATCGGCACGCCGACGGCTCGTTCACGACCTGCCGCTGGATGCCGATCTCCTTCCAGAGCGGTGACGGGCTCGTCGAGGTCATGGACGTCGTGACCACGCACATGGAGATGGTGCCCGGTGAGCCCATCGATGGATTGCGCGGTCAGCCCGATGAGAACGGCGACGTGCCGATCGGAGGCGGGCCGCGGCAGACGCCGCCGGGCGGTGGCTCGCAGCCTCCCGTCGTCCGCTGATCCCTGGGGCTCGCCCGGCCGGCGCGAGCCTGATTCGCCAGCCCGGATTGGTCGGGCCGGCTTCCTGACCCTACTCCGCGCGAGTCGTCGGAACCTCGGTCGCGTGGCCGACGTCAGAAACTCGCGCTTCCTTCCCCCTGTCCGACCCTTTCTCTCCTCACAGACCCCAGAGGCACCATGCGTATCGCACTGATCGCCACCCTCTCCGCGCTGCCGCTCGCCCATGCGGTCGCCCAGACGACGGACAACCGCAACCTCCGCAACAACGAGCCGTACCTCGTCCAGAGCACCGCGACCCACCCGACGACCGGCGTCAACCGCAACTGGCCGCCGGTCAACCCGCCGGAGTTCTCGACGGCCGGTAGTGGTGGCATCCCCCAGGGCACCTGGGTGGTCCGCACGATGGAGTGGCAGACGTCTCGCCGCGGTGAGCCGTACCAGCTGTCCGGCTTCACGACGGTCTGGCGCCTGTCGGCCGCGAGCACCGGCGGCCCGACCTACCTGCCGAAGATCCGGCTGATGAAGGCGGCGCCCAACGCCAACATGCAGCTCGACCCCGACTTCTCACCGGCCGGCCAGTTCTTCGAGATCGCGCGTGCGAACGGCCCGTCGATCGGCGCCGGTGCGGGCATCTTCCGCATCAACCACACGTTCCCCGCCACCGCGATCACGATCGGCAGCACGAACCCGGCCAACCTGGTCCTGCAGGACTTCGCGATCGGCGCCGAGTACGTCGGCGGCGAGCAGGACGACGTGCCGGCTTCGGCGTCGCAGTTCTCGCAGAGCATCCTCGGCACCTGGCAGGACGGCGACATCGGCTACGTCCACGACGGCTTCTGGAGCACCACGAACAGCACCTTCACGCGGAAGACGATCACCGACTTCCACACCTGGCTGGAGATGCTGACCGAGAACCCGAGCATCTCGATCTTCTCGGACTACGGCAAGCGCCGCATCGCCCCGCTGTCGCCGCCGCTGCTCGGCAACAGCCTCGGCTCCCTCTACAGCGACATCAACAGCACCGCGGTGAACGAGTTCGGCTTCTCGATCCGCGCCGGCACGAACCTGCAGAGCGCGAGTGCGATCGTGCTCTTCAACTTCCTGCCGCAGCCGTTCCCCGGTTCGCTCGGCCTGCCGCTGCCCGGCATCGGCATCCTGACGATCGAGCTCGCGCCGTTCGACCCGAATCTCGCCGCGTTCTCGACGCTCGGTCTGGTCCTGGACGGCAATGGCAACGTCGACTCGCTGCCGTTCGCGCTGCCGGTCCTGGCCGGTACGCTGGGCTTCCACTTCGGCTTCGAGGCGGTCGTGATCGATCCGTCGCTGACGGTCGCGGACACCACCGAGGCGACCTGGGTCAAGATCCGTCTCTGATCCGGGTGCCCGGAGTCGCTCGACTCGCCGAGCGAGTCCGGCGGTGCGCGGAGGGTCGTCGCGGGATGCCGCGGTGACCCTCTTCGCGTTTGCGGAGCGGACGTGTGGAGCGCCGTGCCGACCTTCGAGTCAGTCCGGTTCGGCCTTCGCGGTCGCGCTGACCAGCACGCCGAGGAACACGAGCGCCGAGGCGATGACGAATCGCGTGCCGATGACGTCCCGGCCGAGCGCGACCGACAGCGACGTCGCGACGACCGGTTGCACGTAGATGTAGAGCGCCACCAGCGAGCTCCGCGCGTGGCGCAGCGCCCAGACGTTGACGAGGTAGGTGGCGACCGTCGCGGCGAGGATCGCGTAGAGCGCCCAGCCCCAGACGCCTGGGCGGGCCAGCGCCGCGACATCGCCCAGCTCGAGGGACGGAATCGCGCAGGCGCTGACGAACAGCGTCGAATAGACGAAACAGATCGCCGTCGACACCGGTGCGTCGACACCGCGGCCGAGATGCCGCATCGCGACCAGGAACGCCGCGTAGCCGGTCATGTTCGCGAGTGTCAGCAGGTCGCCGAGCAGCGCGTCGCGGCCGCCTGAGGGGATGCCACCGCCGAGCCAGGAGTCGACGCCGAGCAGCGTGAGCACACCGGTGACCGCGAGCGCGATCGCGAGCAGCTTGCGACCGGTGACCCGCTCCTGCCCGGCGCCGGCAGCGAACACGAGTGTGAGGATCGGCACGCAGGTGACGAGCACCGACGAGTGGGCCGGCGTCGTCAGGTCGAGGCCCGCAGCGAACAGCAGCTGATTGAGGCCGACGCCGAGCAGTCCGACCGGGATCAGCAGCAGCAGCGTTCGGCGACCCGGCATGCGTACGCGCTGCACGAGGCGCGGCGTCAGCGGGACGAGGATCGCGGTGGCGGCGGTGACGCGGACCATCGCCCAGGTCAATGGCGGAACCGTGTCGAGCACGATCTTCATGCCGACGAAGTTGATGCCGAACAGCACCGACACGCCGATCAGCGCGAGGTGTACGAGGCCGCGGGGCGGAGGGGCGGTCACGGGCGCGCAGGATGTCGGGGGGACAGTATGTTCCGATGGTCAGCGAAGCTCGGCGGGGAGGCCGGCGCCGTAGCTGTCCGGCGTGATCGGCTCCGGAGTCCGGTCGCGCAGCCCCGCGATGCCGGTCCACGCCTTGTGGACCAGATCGTAGGCATCGACCTCGTCGTCCTCGTAGCTCTCGCGGTGCGCGAGGAAGCTGTCGCCCGCCGTCGCGTACAGCGCCAGCAGGTGACGGCAGCCGTCCCGCACCATCACGTCGGTTGCCGGCGTGCAGCCGTATTGACGGAACAGGTCGACGAACTCGGCGACTAGATCGAGCTCGCCCATCGCCAGCACCGGATAGAAGTTCTCGCGGAGGTAGCGATACAGCCACGGCGCGTGATCGACGCGCAATGCATGCCGGCCGTAGCCGGTGGGCGCGTAGCCGATGTGGGTCGCCAGATAGGCGCAGTCGTAGAACTCGGTGTCGTCCGCACCGGCGACACGGTCGCGGGCGTCGACGAGCGGATACCGCGCGAGCCAGCGCCACAGCGACGGCAGCAGTCCGCGGGCCTCGGGCGGGAGGACGAGACCGTCGAGGGACCGTGCCTCGGTCAGCGTGATGCTCCACATCAGGAGCTCGTAGCCGCGCTCGTCGGCCCTGCCGGGATGGGCGAACACGTCGTCCGCGTCGATGCCCATCGCGGCCGACAGCGTGCCGGCGTCCGTCAGGGCCGCCTGCGCCGCGGCTGCGAGCGGACCGCTCCACAGGCCCGGTCGCGGCTCGAGCTGGCGTGCGTAGACCGCCAGCGTCAACGCCGTGCCGAAGTCCTCCGCGCGCGCCGCGCTGGCAGTCTGCTGGAGCCACGGCGCGACCAGCGAGGCGAGCGCGGCGCGGGCGCGGGTGCGGGCCGCGTCGCGCAGCCGCGGCGTGGCACTCGCTCCGTAGCTGATGTCGAGGAAGCACTCGACGGCGTTCTCCCCGAGTTCGTCGAGCAGCGTGGGCCTCGCATCGAAGGCCGCGCACAGCTCGGCGAAGCCGTGCTCGACGGCGCGGGTGGCGCGCTGCTGCTCGGCCGCCGTCCACGGGCGCGGGTCGAGCGCGGCGAGCTGGGCTGGCGCGGGTCGCTGCGCGGCTGGCAGATCGGCGTGCGTGGCCACGCAGAGCGGCACGTCGCCGTGCGGCGCGGGGTGCGGAGCCGCGCAGCCGGGTGGGATCAGCAGCACCGCGAGCAGCGGGGCGGACACGCGGGCGACCACGCGGGCAGTGTCGGGCACCGGGACCTTGTACCCGACGCGCGTCCGGCTCGCGCGAGCACGCTCACGAGGCGAGGTCGCGGCGGTCCAGCAGCACGTAGAGCCAGGCGCGGTCGTCCCCCGCGCCAGGGAGCTTCCGGAACCGGTCAGCGCGGTCGATCACGCACATCAGCGTGAACCCGGTGGCGCCCTGCTCGAGCGCGCGCCGACGACGCTCGAGGTCGTCCGTGATGCCGATCTGGAAGCGCGAGCAGTCGCCGCGGGTCAGGAACTCCGCGAGCAGCTGGCGCAGGTGTGCGACGCGGGTCGACGGGTCGGCGTCCGGCAGCTCCGACTGGTAGCGATGGGTCAGGGTCAGCGTCATGCCCGGTCTCCGAGCGGGTGGTCGTGCGGCCCGCGAACACCTGAGGGGGCGGCGCCGACCGAGCGCAGACCGCTGCCGGCGGTGGCCGCCGGCCCCACCGGCCGACCATCGCGTGACATGCCCGCGCGGGCTCCGGCTATAGTGCGGCGCTCTCCGGACCGCGCGGTTCCCCTCGCCGGGCGGTCCCTGCCCCTCCGATCGATCATGCGTCATCTGGCAACGCTGCTCCTGACCGCGCTCCCCCTCGCGGCCCAAGGCGAGGTCCACGGCCGGGGCGACCGGCTGGTCGTGCCCGCCCGACCCCCGGGGACGAGCGCGCCCCAGGAGCCCCAGGCGGTCCGTTCGGGGCGCGACGAAGCGTTCCAGCAGCGCATCCTCGAGCTGCGCCGCTCGCTGCACCTGGCCGACGTCACCGAGGGTGCGCTGCTGCAGCGGCTCGGACAGGACTTCGACGCGGTCGGCGAGCGCGCCGCGCGGCTCCTGCGCACCAGCAACGCCGACGTCGCCTACGCCTGCGCGCGGGCGCTGGAGCTCTACGGTGAGCCCCGGCACGCCGAGGAGCTCGAGTTCCTGCTGCTCACGCGCCGCTACGGCGACGCGACCGACGTGCTCGTCGAGACGATGGCCCGGCTCGCCCGCGGCGAGGCCCGCGCCCGGCTGTTCTCGTGCCTGACGGCCGATCAGTCGGTCGTGCGCCGTGCGGCCGCCGAGGCGCTCGCCGACCGCGTGGGCCCCGACGACGCGGAGCCGCTGATCACGCTGTCGCGCGACGCGCGCGTCGACGTGCAGCTCAAGGCCCTGCGGTTGCTCGGCAGGGTGCCACCGTCGCCGGAGGTGCGGCAGCGCCTGCTGGACGCGCTCGGCCAGGATCCGGGCACCGCGGCCGCGGCGGTCGAGGCCTGGATCGACCTCGGACCCGGCGCGGCCGGCGACCTGCAGGAGGTGTTGCGACACGCTGCGACGGGCAGGAGCTTCGGCTACGCGGCGCTCGCCCTGGTCGGCATGGAGGTCGACGACCCGCGCGTCGAGCTGCTGACGGCCGACATGCGCGAGCCGCTGCTCGCGGAGCTCGACATGCCCGACCCGTTCCAGCGCACCGCCGTCGCGCTGGCGCTCGCCGGGCTCGCGTGGCGTTCGAGCGCGAGCGATCCGAAGGTCTGGCACGATCGCGAAGTCGTGCAGGCGTTGATCGAGATCGTCGATCCACGCGGTTTCGTCGATCACTATGCGACCGTCGAGCGACTCGCACGCCGCCGGCTCGCCCTGCTGACGGGCCAGGACTTCGGGCCGCGGCTGAAGCTGTGGCGCGAATGGTGGGGCCGGGTGTCCCAGCTCCCGCACTTCGCGGCGGCGCGCCGCGAGGTCGCGGTCGATGCGGCGCTCGCGGAGAGCGCGTTCCTGACCTGGCGCGGCGAGACCTTCGAGGTGCTGATGCGCGGGCCCGCTGCCGCGCCTGCCGAGGCGATGGACGGCCGGCTCGAGATCGTGCTCGCACCGGACGAGCTGGTCGGGCTGGTCGACTCGCTGCGGCGGAGCGGCTTCATGCGCGAGGCCGCCGGTGGTCAGCGGGACGACGAGGAGCCGCGCGTGCTGATCCTCAACGTGGGCGGCGTGCTCGCGCGCACGGATCCGCAGCTGCCGGCCGCGACCTTCGATCGCTTCGCGGCACTGATCGGACAGACGCTCGAGCGCAACCGCTGGCAGCTCTACCGGGATCCGCTCGGCGAGCCCGATCCGACCGCGTTCTGGCGTGCCGAGACCCGCTGGCTCGAGCGTCACGCGGACGACGCGCGCGCGCTCGACGGGCGCCTGAAGGACCGCATCGCCGCTCGCCTGCCGGAGCTGACCGGTGAGCGCCGCACGCTCGCGCTTCGGCACCTCGCCGCGCTCCCCCGGCTCGCGGAGCTGCTGACGACCGAAGACGGCCTGCGGCTCGCCGACGCGGTGTCGCGGAGTGCCGGCTGGGACGAGTCCTGCATCCGCATCCTCGAGCTCGCGCTGCTCGCGCCCGGCGATGCCGTGTGGCAGCGGCTGCTCGAAGTCGCCGCGGCGCGCGACGCAGCCGACCCCGACGCCGGCGCGGTCGCCCGGGTGTTCGCACTCGCGGATCCCGATCGCCTGCTCGCCGCGGTGTCGGAGGGTGCCGAGGCGGTGCGGCGCACCGCGATCGAGGAGGTCGCGCAAGTGCAGGACCTGCGCGCGACCCCGGTGCTGCTCGGCGTGGTCCGCGACGAGGCCGAGCCAGTCGGTCTCCGCCGCTCCGCGGCCTTCGCGCTCGGGCGGCTGCGTGCGCCCGACGCCCTGGAGCCGCTGATCGGCCTTCTGGACGCCGGTGGCGAGGACCTCGACGCCGAGCTGCGGCGCACGATCTGGGTGGCGCTCGGTCGCATCGGTGGTGACCGCGTGTTCGAGGTGCTGCGCAAGGCCTTCCCGTCGCCGGATCCGGCCGACCGCCGCGCGATCGTCCAATCGCTCGGTCAGATGCGCGACCCGCGCGCGGCGAACGAGCTCGCAGCGATCTTCGTGCTGCGCGGCGAGGACACGCTCGGCCAGCTCTCGCGCGAGTTCCTGCGTCGCATGGGAGATGCGCTCGCGACGCCGGCGCTGCGTCCGCACCTCGAGCATCCGAGCGAGCAGGTCCGCCAGCGGATCGCTCTGCTCGCCGGTGAGTTCCAGGATGCTGCGGCGCTGCCCGAGCTGATGTCGATGATGGCCGTCGACGGCGAGCGCCTGCGCGTCGCGACGTTGATCGCCGGGATCACCGGCCTCGACCTGCTCGCGGCGACCGACCGCGATCGGGCCCTCCGCGACTGGTGGCGCGCGAACCGCGACCGGACGCAGGCGCGCTGGTTCCTGGACGGTCTCGCGGCCTCCGAGGTCGCCAACACCCTGAAGCCCGAGGACCTGGCGCCCGGCCAGGGCGTCGCCGCGGTACCCGAGCTGTGTCGGCTGGTGATGGAGTGCGGACAGCCGCACCTGCGCGCGCTCGCCGGCAAGATGCTGCGCGTCGTCACCGGCGAGGACTTCGGCACCATCATGTCGGCCTCGACCGACGCGCAGCGCGCCGCGATCGTCGAGCGCTACCGCTTCCTCTACGACTCGTCGCAGAGCGCCGAGCGTCGGTGACAGCGGCCGTGGGGTGCACCCGGCTCACGCACCGTACTCCGGGCTAGCGCGTCGGTGGCCACAGCAATGCGATTGCGGGGATGGCCACCGCGAAGACGACGAGCGTCAGCGGCAGTCCGACCCGCGCGAAGTCGCCGAAGGAATAGCCGCCGGGCCCCATGATCAACACGCTGTTCTGGTGGCCGATCGGGGTCACGAACGCGCAGCTCGCGCCGACGGTCACGGCCATCAGGAACGGGTCCGGGTCCCAATGGAGCTCGGTAGCGAGCTCGAAGCCGATCGGGGCCATGACGACGGCGGTCGCGGCATTGTTCACGAAGTTGGTCAGCAGCGCCGTGGTCGCGAGCAGCAGCGCGAGCGCCGGGATGGCGCCCGCCCCGCCTCCCGAACCGGCGAGCCAGCCGGCGATCGCCGCAGTCGCGCCGGTCGTCTCGAGCGCCTCGCCCAGCGGGATCATCGCCGCGAGCAACACGATGACGGACCAGTCGATCGTCTCGTAGAGCTGGCGGATCGTGAAGCTCTGCGAGACGACGAGGCCGACCACGGCGAGCCCGAACGCGATGTGCACCGGCAGCGCGTGCGTCGCCGTCAACGCGATCGCGGCCAGGAACAGCAGCGCGGGCAGGTGGCGGTGCCGCGGCTTCGTCATCCGCAGGTCGCGCTCGGCGAGCGGCAGGCAGCCGTAGGTCTGCGAGGTCTCGGCGATCTTCTCGCGGTCGCCCTGCAGCAGCAGCACGTCGCCCGCGCGCAGCACGACGTCGCCCAGCCGGTCGGCGAACGGGCGGCCCCGGCGTCCGATCGCGAGGATGTTGATGCCCATGCGCGTGTGCAGGCGCAGGCTGCGCGGCGTCCGACCCTCCATGCGCGAGCCGACCGGCACGACGACCTCGACGACGCCGGTCTCCGCGCTGGCCGCCGGCTCGGCGTCCGCATCGGTCGTCGTCGGCACGTGTTCGAGACCCGGGATGCGTGCGAGCCGCTCGAAGGTCCGCGAGTGGGCGCGCAGCACCAGCACGTCGCCGGGTCGCAGCGGCAGGTGGAAGATCGACTGGAACAGCGGGACCTCGGAGCGCACGAGGCCGAGGACCTCGAGGTCCCGCTCCGCCGGGTCGGCGAGCTCGGCGAGCGTCTGGCCGATCAGCCGCGAGCCGTGGGCGACGCGCAGCTCGGTCACGTACTTCTCGACCTCGAACGCGACCGCGGTGGGCCGACCCTCGCGGTCGCGCCCGGCGAGCAGCCGCGGCGCTGCGCCCAGCAGGAAGGCGCCGCCGGCCAGCGCGATCGGGAGCCCGAGCGGTAGGTACTCGAACATCGCGAAGCCCTCGCCGAGTCGCTCGGCGCGGTACAGCGACACGACGAGGTTCGGCGGCGTGCCGATCAGCGTGCCGAGTCCGCCGAGGATCGCCCCGAACGCGATCGGCAGCAGCACGCGCGACGGTGGTCGCCCGCTGCGAGCGCTCGTCTCCATCGCGAGCGGCATCACGAGCGCGAGCGCACCGACGTTGTTCATGACCGTGGACAGTCCGGTCGCCAGCCCCGTCAGTGCGGCGAGCTGCAGCCCCGGCCGCTGCTCCAGCCGGGCGAGCCGTTCCGCGATGCCGTCGAGCGCGCCGGAGATCTGCAGTGCGCGGCTGATCACCAGCACCGCGGCGACCGTGAACACCGCCGGGTGGCCGAAGCCGCGCAGAGCGCGATCGGCGTCGACCACGCCGACGCACACCGCCGCCATCAGCGCGCCGAACGCCACGACGTCGTGGCGCCAGGTGCCCCGGACGAACAGGACCATGGCGACGCCGAGGATGGTCAGTGCGGTCAGCGAGGCGGCGGTCATCGCGCGAGAGTCCGATCATCGTCGGGTTGCCGACGATTGCGACATCGACCGGCGGGCACTCGCGGCTTTCGTCGGCGCCGCCGTGCTGGCAGGATCTGGCCGAGGTAGCCGACTCCGATGAACCAGACGCACCCATCCGTCGCTCCCGCGGCCGCCCGAAGGCTCGCGGCCCTGTCGTTGGCCGTCCTCGGCGCGAGCTGCTCGCTCGCCGACCTGTATCGTGGCGACCGCGAGTACGTGCTCTACGACGGCTCGGTGCCGCCGGCGCAGGGCACCGAGGCGCGCGCGGCCGATCCCGACGATCCGCTCGCGGGCGACCTCGATGCGGTGCCGTCCGAGGCGTCGGCCGACGCGAACCTCGCGCGGATCTTCACGCTCGAGGGCGTCGCCGACGAGATCCGCCGGGCGATCGCCGATGTCGCCGGGCCGCGGGACGAGCTGCAGCGCAAGCTCGGCGACGTCGAGCGCGAGCTCGCGTGGCGCCGCGCGGAGGCGGGCGACGCCTACGCGCTCGCGCGCGACGAGCGGATCGACCGACTGCTGAAGCTCGAGATCGTGGTCCGATGAGCGCGCGCCGGTCGGTCTGGGCCGCGCTCGCGTTCGCGGCGTGGCTGCCGGCGCAGGCGCCGGTGTTGGGAGACGGCGAGCCCGGGTCGGTCGGCATGTCGGCCGCGGTGCTGCGCGCCGGTTCCGAGCTGTTCGCCGAGGCGGTCGCCCGGAACGAGCTGTGCGGCGCGGTCGTGCTGGTGGCGCGGCGCGGACGCATCGTGCTGCACGAGGCGTTCGGCGTGCGGGACGTGGCCGGCGCGCTGCCGATGCAGCGCGACTCGCTGTTCCGGCTGGCGTCGAACACGAAGCCGGTGGTCGCGACGGCCGTGCTGCAACTCGTCGAGCGCGGGAAGCTCGGGCTCGACGACGTCGTGCGTCGGCATCTGCCGTCGTTCGACAACCACCGCGCCGGCTGGATCACGGTGCGGCAGCTCCTCAGCCACACCAGTGGGCTGCGGATCGAGCCCATCTTCCTGATGCCGCTACTCGGCCCCTCCCCCGAGCATCCCGACGCGCCGTCGCTGCGGGCCGAGGTCGACCGGTTCGGGACGATCGGCGCGGCGGTCGCACCGGGGACGACCTACAGCTACTCGAACGCCGGCTACAACACGCTCGGCGCGCTGGTCGAGGTGGCGTCGGGCCTCGATCTCGCCGACCAGCTCCGCCTCGCGATCTACGAGCCGCTCGGCATGACCGACACCTGCAACCACGAGTCCGCCGCGAACCCGGAGCGGATGTCCGCGGTGTTCCGACGGCAGCCCGACGGCACCTGGCGCGCCGGCTGGCAGCCGGGCGATCCGCCGGACTACCCGTTCGTCCGCGCGTCGGGTGGCATGATCTCGACCGCGCGCGACTATGCCGTGTTCCTGCAGGCGCTGCTGCAGGGCGGGGCGTACGGCGACGTGCACATCCTGAGCGCGGAATCGGTGCGGGCGATGACGACGCCGGAGACCGCGCGGTTGCGTGCACCGGACGGGCGCGCCGCGCCCGCGGAGCTGTATGGCCTCGGTCTCGGCGTGCATCCGGACGGCAGCTACTCGCACGCGGGCTCCGACGGGACCTGGGCGTGGGTCGATCCGCGTCGCGAGCTGGTCGGCGTCGTGTTCACGCAATGCCAGAACGGCGGCAATCCGCGCGCTCAGTTCCGAGCCGTCGTCGAGGCGAGCTGCCGCGACGTGCGCTGACGACCCGCGGGCCGGAGCCGTCGTGCGCCGCCGTTTCGCCAGCGCATGGCCTGGCGGCCCCGCTCGACTCGCGACTCACCGAGGCCGCGCGGTCGGCCGACGATGAGCGGCGATCGGGACGCGTCCGTGTTCGATCCGGCCGATCCCTACGCAGCCCGGTCCTGCGAGATCGGGTCCGGTGCCGGCATGTTCCACCACGACACCCAGGTCGACTGGTCCGTGGAGTAGAGGGCCGGCAATACGGCCCGATGGCTGCGATCAATGAACGTCTGCCCGCAGCAGGGGAACGAGCCGCGCGACCACGAGCACGAGCGCCTGTGCGGCGATCGCGACCTGCGCGGGCGGCAGGTCGGCGCTGTTCGCGATGACGAATGCGGCGAAGCTGCAGGCCAAGGCCAGCATCGGCGCGACCCACAGCATCTGCACCATGCGAGAGCACAGGTAGCGCGCCGCGAGCGCCGGCAGCACGAGGCAGCCGAACGTGTAGAGCGTGCCGGTCGCGTGCAGCGTGCTGCCGACGGCGAGCCCGACGGCCCACGCCGTGCCGCGGTCGATCCAGTCGACCGGCTGGCCGAGCGCGCGCGCGGTTTCGCGGTCCGTCGCCGTCAGCAGCAAGGCGCGGCGGTTGCGCGCGATGACCGTGATGGCCGCGACGGTCGCCACACCGAACATCCACAGGTCGTGGTCGTCGGCACCGAGCAGGGTCGAGAACATCAGCGTCTCGACCTCCTCGGTGCCGTGCGGGCTGTGGGCGAGGAGCAGCACGGCACCGGCGCTGCACGCGAGCCAGATCCAGGCGGCGACGGCATCCGGCACGCGGCCGCGACTCGCCGGTCCGAGGGTGGCCCAGGCCGCGACGACCGCCGCGCCGATCGAAGCCAGCAGCGGCGGGCCGTGGTGCGCGTGGTGCGATACCGAGGGCAGCAGCTCGCCGAGCCAGATCGCCAGCGCGATGCCGAAGGTCGAGGCCTGCGCGATCGCGAGACCGATCAGCACCTGTCTGCGCGCGACGACGAGCACGCCGAGCAGCGCGAGCAGCAGCGCCGCGAACCAGCCGGTCAGGTAGGCGGTGCCGAACAACGCCCACGAGTCGAGGAACTCGCGCCAGGCCTGGATCACGACGCCGTCTCCGCTCCCGACAGGAGTGCGCCGGCGCGGCCGAACGCGATGGTGTAGTCGTCGTGCGGAGCCGGTCCGCCGCGGCGTGCGTGCACCACGCCGCCGGTCCGTTCGCCGGGCGCGGGCAACGTGCACAGAGCGATGTCGGTCGCCAGCCGCGCCGCGGCGCGCAGGTCGTGGGTCGCGCAGACCACGGCGAGTTCCTCGTCCTCCGCGAGGCGGGCGACGAGGCTCCAGAAGTCCTCGGCTGTCCGCGGGTCGAGCGACGCGGTCGGCTCGTCCATCACCAGCAGGCGCGGCCGGCGGGCGAGCGCTCGCGCGAGCAGCAGGCGCTGGCGCTCGCCCTCGGAATGCTGCCAGAACGGGCGTGCCTCCCGCCCCGCGAGCCCGACCAGCATCAGCGCGGCGCCGATCTGCACGCGCCGCTGCATCCGGCGCACCCCGCTGCCGACGAGCCCGAGCGCGAGGAACTCGGCGACCGTCGTCGGCAGCGCGGCGTCGAGGGTGACGCGCTGCGGGACGTAGCCGACGTGGCGCGACCCCTGCAATGCGGGCGAGCGCAGGACCCGGCCGTGCCGCGGGCGAAGGAGTCCGAGCGCGGTCATCAGCAGCGTCGACTTGCCGGAGCCGTTCGGGCCGACCACGAACCAGTGCTCGCCGGCGCGGATCGACAGCTCGACGCCGTCGAGGACCGGCAGCCGCCCGCGCCCGACGCGGACGTCGGTGAGCTCGAGCAAGGGCGGCGTCGCGGGCTCGTCCGGGTCAGTGGCCTGTGGAGGAAGCTGCATCGAGGACGTCGAGCAGGGTGCCGACATTGTGCCGCACGAGCGCCACGTAGTCGTCCGTTCCATCCAGCGCACCGGCCTGGTGCGCGAGCGTCGCGACGCGCACGCCCGCCTCCCGAACGACGAAGTCGATGTAGCTCGGGTCGAAGTACGGCGACGAGATCAGCGCGCGGCAGCCCGCCGTGCGGCAGCGTTCGACGACCCCGGCCAGGTGGCGCGTCGTCGGCGGGATGCCGGGCAGCGGCTCGAGTGTCGTCAGTACCTGCAGGCCGAGGAATTGCGTCAGGTACGGCCAGCCGTCGTGATCGACGACCACCGGCGTGCCGCGGAAGCCGGGTGCGCGCGCGAGGAGCCCGCGGAGCGGCGCCGCGGCCTCCTGCTGCTGCAGGAAGGACAGGAGCTGGCCGCTCTGCAGCAGCCGCGCGAGCTTGACGCCGCCGAACTGCTGCTCCAGCTCGGGGCCCACCAGCAGCTCGCCGAGCGTCGTGCGCAACGCCGTCGCGCGTGCGGTGAACGCCTCGGCCCGCGCGGGTGTCATCGTCGCGAGGCGACCCGCCAGCAGCTCGGCGGCGGCGACGCCGGAGACCGGGTCGACGAGGTAGTGCGGGTTGCCGCGCGGGTGCACGTCGCCCTGCGCGCGGTCGGTCGGGGACTGCGGCACCTGCAGCGGCCGGACCGCAGTCGACAGGTCCAGGTAGCCCGATTGGCCAGGTCGGATCCGTGGATTGCGGGAGCGCTCGATCAGGGTGGGCAGGAAGCCGACCTCCAGGTCCAGGCCGACGACGACCAGCAGATCGGCCTCGGCGACGGCCTTCACGTGGCCAGGGCGCGCGTGGACGAAGTGTGGATCCTGTCCCGGCCGCGCGAGCACGGTGACCTCGACGTCCTCGCCGCCGACCGCGCGGGCGATCGCGCCGGCATTGGGGGTCGTCGCGACCAGCCGGAGCGGCGATTGTGCGCGCGGCGTTCCGAGACCGAGCCCGAGCGCGAACGCGAGCACGGCGAGCACGAGTGCGGACAGCGGGGTGCGGATCATCGCGGTTGGTCCTGGAGAGGGCTCACAGTCCGTGCGGAGGGTGCTGACCGAGGACGACGTCGACGCCGAACCAGACCGAGTGCGCGCCGCCGTCGCCGAGGTGGTCGGCGTCGTCGAAGTTGTACTGCAATCGAAGGCGCGAGAACTCCGTCACCTGCCAGCCGATCATCGGCGACACGCGGTAGCGGTCGTCGCGGAACGGGTCGGCCGCGCGCCCGATCGAGGTGCCGTCCGCGTCGTAGCTGGTGCCGCGGCCGGTCGCGAAGTCGAAGCGCAGGCCGGCGTGCCAGGTCGGCGCGAAGCGGTACAGCAGGTGGGTCGTCACGCCCCAGTCCGTCAGCGTGTCGCTCGGCAGATCGATGTCGTCGCCGGGGTCGGAAGGGTCCCCGGCATCGACGAACGCGGCGGCCTCGTAGTCGCGATGGACGAGCTCCGCCTCGAGGATCAGCTCCTGCGCCTGTCTGCCGCCGCGCGGCTCCTTCCAGCGCAGTTGCACGTCCGCACCGAAGATCGCGGTCGACGCACGGCCGCCGCTGGCGTTGGGCCCGAACAGCGCGGACGCTCCGAACTGCAGCGTCGTGTCCTCGGTCAGCTCGACGCCGTGGTTCCAGCGGGCGAGCCAGACGAGGTCGGCGAGGCTGCGCGGGTCGCGCTCGGTGAACGGTCGTCCACCGATCGGCCGCTCGCCGTAGTAGTCCGCGTTCGCGAGGAAGCTCGCCATCTGCTCGCCGTTCGCGTTCTGCACGCCGACGTACAACTCGCTGAACCACGGAGTCGGCAACAGCCAGCCGAGCCGCGCGCCCGGAGCACGGATGCCGTCGGGGCCGAACACGCGGGTGTGGATGACCGGCGCGTCGAGGAACACCCAGGCGTCCGGATGGCGCGGATTCTGGCGACCGAACTCGGTGAAGAACATGCCGGCCTGGACCTCCAGGCCGTACGGCAGGCAGGTCGTGGTCGCGTGCGCCTCCTCCAGCTCGAAGACGGACTCTCCGTCGATCGGATCGACGAAGTAGACGAGGTTCGCCTTGGCACGGAAGTACGGGTCGACGGCGCCGGCCAGCGCGACCTCGAACTGGCGCAGCGTGAAACCGCGCTTGCGCGGGTCGTGGCCACTGCCCTGCAGTGACTCGAGCTCGCTGTCACGCTCGGTCGATGCGCCGACCGCGATCAGCGTGTTGAACGACAGGTCGTACAGTGAGAAGGCGCCGGCCTGCAGCAGTGGCCGGTTCGAGCCGAGCGTGCTCGCGCCGGCCACCGACGGGGTCGGTGCCGTGAGCGGCGGCTCGAGCGCCTGCAACAGCTCGTCGAGCGACGGCGGCTTCTGCGGGGGCTCCTGCGCCGCCAGCGCGCCGATCGTCAGGACAACAGGCAGCGCCGTGCTGAGCGCGGTCGATGACATCCGGCAGCGAGCGTAGCTTCCGATCGGTACCTGGCACGGATTTTACATCACGGGGCCGGGAACCTACGGGTCGCTGGTCGCGCGGGAGGAGAAGGGACCGGAGGTGCCGACCCAGATCGCGAAGGCGTAGCAGAGCAGCGCGAGTGCGCCGACGACGGTGAAGCCGGTCTCCATCGCGACGCCGACAGCGAACACGGAACCCATGACGCTCGCGCCGCCGTTGGCGCCGATCGCCCAGGGCACGAGCTTCGGCTCGGTGTCCTGCAGCCGGCGCAGCGCGATCGGGAACGGCATGCCCATCAGGAAGTTCAGCGGTGCGAGCATCGCGATCGCGACGCCGACCCGGCTGGCCAGCTCGAGGTGGATCAGCGCCGGGAGGCTCGAGCGCATCGCGACCGTGAACACCGCGACGGCAATGCACAGCACGATTCCGGCGCGGCGCAGCGCGCGGCTCGGCTCCTTCGCGAACCGGCCGGTCAGCAATGCGCCCAGGCCGGCGAAGAAGAGGAAGCTGAACAGTACGACCGTCAGCGAGTAGGTCGGATGACCCAGGAACAGCACGAGCCGTTGTGCCGTGCTGATCTCGAGCAGCATGAAGGCTGCGCCCACCGCCATGAAGAAGCCGAGCTGCCGCCCGGCGTGGGGGCGCCGCAGGCTCTCGCGCCGGAAGAAGAACAGCGGTAGCAGGACGAGCGCGAGGACGAGACCTCCGATCTGCAGGAACAGCGTCCGCAGGATGCTGGGCGCGATCGGCGATGCCGTGTTCACCGCGCGGGCGAATGCCGAGTTCTCGTACTTCTCCGGCGACCACAGATGGTGGAAGTTGAAGAAGAACGGGGAGTCGTCGGTGACCGGCCGCACGTTCAGTCCGTATCGGGCTTCGTACGCGGCATAGAACTCCTCCTCGGTCCCGCCCTCGACGGCCGCAGCCAGCTTCGCGAACTCCGAGTCGGTGTCGCCCGGCAAGTACAGCACCTCGTTGTCGTCGACCTCGAACGGCTGATCGTCGGCCTTGCGGTAGAGGGCGATCGCCTCGTCGGACAATGGCTCGGCCGAGATCACCGTGCCGCTGCTCCAGTTGCTGCGCAACACGGCAACGCGTCGAGACGGTTTCTCGACGCCGCGCGCGCGCAGGCGCTGCAGGGCCATGCCGAACAGTCGCAGGCCCTCGCGATGCGGTTCGTCGTAGAAACGGAGGATGCCGACGGTGCCGGTCGGGGTCAGGTGGTCGAGGTAGACGTCGATGGCCTCGTCGGTGTAGAGATAGGATTCGGAGAGCACGAACGCTCCGTAGGCGCCCGCCGTGTACGTGTCGGCTCCTGCGAGAATGATGATGTCGAACTTCTCGCCGCGCCGCTCGAGCGTGCTCCTGCCCTCACCGATCGCCAGCTCCACGCCGGGAAGCTGGAGCACGTCGCCATTGAAGAGCGAGTAGTCGTCACGCGTCAGCCGCGCCATCTCCTCGTTGATCTCGAGCGCGAGCACGCGACCCGCACCATAGGTCTTCGCGGTCCGGATGTCGGTTCCACCGCCGACGCCGATGATCGCGACCGACGGTGCCGACCCGCCGGCCAGCATGCGTGCGGCATGCGGCACGTAGGCAACCGCGTGCGAATCGAACAGATCGAAGGGGGTGAAGCCCTTCTCGGAGTACATGAGCGAGCCTGCCGCGCCGTCCTGGACGATGTGGATGACGCCTGGGGGCTCCACGTTCGCGCGGCGCTTCCAGTAGTCGGGCTGCTCGGAGAATACGTCTAGGCGCGTGAGCGGCGTCCAGCGGCTGTCGATCAGCTCGCCGTGGATGTGCTGGCGCTTCTCGGGGTTGATGCGGACCCGCAGGAAGTCGGGCTTCAGATCGAGCAGCACCGCCAGCCCGACGAGGGCTATCACTCCCGCGTAGCGCGGGCCGCGGTCTGCGCGCGCACCGGGGAGGAACGCGATCGCGGTCACCGGCCCCAGGGTCGCGAGCCGGATCAGCAGCCGCTCGGCGCCCAGCGGCTGGATCCACCAGATGAACAGCCACGCGCCGAGCGCGCTGCCCAGCAGGTTCCAGAAGTAGCGGACGTGGATGCGTACGCCATAGGTCAACGCCAGCGTGACGACCATGCCGCCGAAGAAGTACGGCACCAGCAGCAGCAGGAACCCGACGATCGTCGTCTCGCTGTACGCGAGCTCCGCCGTCGCGATGTGGCCGGCGACCGCGGTGATCCCGAACAGCGTTGCGCACCAGCTCACGCGCTGCGCCGCCTGCTCCGCGTCGCGGCAGCGCCACAGCGTCGCCACCGTGCCCGACACCGCGAACCCGAGCATCGCCAGCGTCACGACGACGTAGGCGTGGTGGTACCACATCTGCACCGACAGGATCCTCATGTGGAGGACCTCGAGGGCGAGGATCGCGGCGGAGATCAGGAAGAGTCCGAGATTCATGGTGTGGTGGTCGGGCGCGCCGCGGCCGGCGATCGCGGCAGACGGCCGCAGTCCGCGGAGTGTTCGGGGTCGGTCCGGCGCATGCAAGGACGAGGCGCCGGCCGTGCTGAACCGCCAGCTCGGGAATCGGCCGGATGGGCCGGCCGGATGGAGTCGCTCGGCGCCGCCGGCGCGCCGCCGCAGGCGACGGCACCGACGAGTCGGGGCAGGTCGCGCTTGCCGGCGCGCCGGGATTCGGGGAGTTTCGCGGGCCGCGAATCCGTTCCGCACGGCCCCTCCTGCCCCGCTCGTCCCGCCATGACCGACGTCCTCGCCCTCGCCGAGAAGATCCAAGCCCGCGGCCGCCGTCTGCAGGAGCTGCGCCGCACGATCCAGCAGGTCATCGTCGGTCAGGAGGAGCTGCTCGACGGCCTGCTGATCGCGCTGCTCGCGGATGGTCACGTCCTGCTCGAGGGGCTACCCGGACTCGCCAAGTCGCTGGCCGTGTCGACCCTCGCGCGCGCGGTCGGCGCCCACTTCCGGCGCATCCAGTTCACGCCGGACCTGCTGCCAGCGGACGTGGTCGGCGGCCCGGTGTTCGATCGCAACACCGGACAGTGGTCGGTGCGTCGGGGGCCGGTGTTCGCGAACGTCGTGCTGGCCGACGAGATCAACCGCGCGCCGGCGAAGGTGCAATCGGCATTGCTCGAGGCGATGCAGGAACGCCAGGTGTCGCTCGCCGGCGAGACCCATCGGCTGCCGGAGCCGTTCCTCGTGCTCGCCACGCAGAACCCGGTCGAGCAGGAGGGTACCTACCCGCTGCCGGAGGCGCAGGTCGACCGCTTCATGCTGAAGCTCGTGGTCCGCTACCCGAGCAAGGCCGAGGAACTCGAGATCGTCGAGCGCATGAGCAGGACCGCGGCGCTCCCCGAGCTGCAGGCGTCGACGACGCTCGACGAGCTGCGCGACGACCGGCGGCTGCTCGACATGATCTACGTCGACGACAAGGTGAAGCGTTACGTCGTCGACGTCGTGTTCGCGACCCGCGACCCCGGGGAGGTCGGCCTCCCGGAGTTGCGACCGCTCCTGCTCTACGGCGCCTCGCCGCGCGCGTCGATCGCGCTGGTGCGTGCGGCGCGCGCGCGCGCCTTCCTTGCCGGGCGAGGCCACGTGCTGCCGCAGGACGTCAAGGCCATCGCACACGCGGTGCTACGCCATCGCGTGATCCCGAGCTACGAAGCCGAGGCCGAGGACCGCACCTCGGAGATGCTGGTCCAGGAGATCCTCGACCACGTGCCGGTGCCCTGACGGATGCGCGGCACCCGATCGTTCAACGACCCGGGATGTGCCGGACCGTCGCGCCGGTGTAGATCTGCCGCGGGCGGCCGATCTTGAACGTCGGATCCGCGCGCATCTCCATCCACTGCGCGATCCAGCCCGGCAGGCGGCCGAGCGCGAACATCACGGTGAACATGTTCACCGGGATGCCGATCGCCTTGTAGATGACGCCGGAGTAGAAGTCGACGTTCGGGTAGAGGTTGCGGCTGATGAAGTAGTCGTCGTTGAGCGCGATCTCCTCGAGCCGCATCGCGATCTCGAGCAGCTGGCTCGAGCCACCGACGCGCGAGATGACGTCATTGCACGTCTTCTTCAGGATCTTCGCGCGCGGGTCGTAGCTCTTGTACACGCGGTGGCCGAAGCCCATCAGGCGCGTATTGCTGGACTTGTCCTTGGCGCGCTCGACGAAGCGATCGGCCGTGCCGTGCTCCGTCGCGATCCGCTCCAGCATCTCGATGACCTTCTGGTTCGCGCCGCCGTGCAGCGGTCCCCAGAGCGCGCTGATGCCGGCCGCGATACCCGAGAACAGGTGCGACTGCGAGCTGCCGACCAGCCGGACGGAGCTCGTCGAGCAGTTCTGCTCGTGATCGGCGTGGAGGATCAGCAGCAGGTCGACGGCCTTCGCGATCACCGGATCGATCACGTATTCCTCGGCCGGCACGCCGAACATCATGCGCAGGAAGTTCGACGCGTAGTCCAGGTCGTTGCGCGGCCACATGGTCGGCTGGCCGATCGAGTGCTTGAACGCCGCGGCGGCGAGCGTCGGCATCTTCGCGAGCAATCGCACGACGCCGACATGGACGTGGTTGAGGCTCTCGGCGTCGTCGTGCTCCGGGTAGAACGTCGCCAGTGCGCCGACGGCGGCTGCGAGGACCGGCATCGGGTGCGCGTCCTTCGGCAGCGCGCTGAAGAAGCGGCGGAAGTCCTCGTGCAGCATGGTGTGTCGCCGCACGGTGTCGGTGAACCGGTCGAGCTCTTCGGCGGTCGGCAACTCGCCGTAGAGCAGCAGGTGGGCGACCTCGAGGAACGTCGACTTCTCGGCGAGCTCCTCGATCGGATACCCGCGGTAGCGCAGGATCCCCTTCTCGCCGTCGATGAACGTGATCGCGCTCTGGCAGGAGCCAGTGCTCGTGTAGCCGGGATCGAGTGTGATCCAGCCGCTCTGCGGGCGGAGCTTCGAGATGTCCAATCCGATCTCGTTCTCCGTGCCACGGACGACGGGCAGCTTGATGGTCTTGCCGTCGAACTTGAGTTCTGCGAATTCCTCCGGCTTGTTCATCTGTGGCCTCTGGTCGAGCGGTCCAGGCGGTGGGGCTGACTTCCTGAATGAACATGGAAGCATAGGACCTCCCCGTGCGCGGATCTCTGCAGAAATCACCGGGGTCCGGGTCCGGTCACGACGCTGCGCTGGATCCTCCGGATCGGGCGATCCCGGAGTCGATCGAGCACACGGACCGGTGGCGCGCTGACCCCGGAACGGTCGTGGGTGCTTGCGGACGCGCTTGGCGCCGGCATGCTGCTCCCCGACACATGAGGACCGCCCGCGACGACACCACACCGCGCCGTGCGGCTCCACTGCGACCGGAGATCCTGGCGCAGGTGCGGCGCATCCAGATCCGCACGCAACGGATGGTCACCGACGTGATGGCGGGCGGCTACACGTCCGTGTTCCGCGGCGCTGGCATCGAGTTCGATCAGGTGCGCGACTATGCGGAGGGGGACGATGTGCGCGCAGTGGACTGGAACGTCACCGCGCGGACCGGCGAGCTGCACGTCAAGCAGTTCATGGAGGAGCGCGAGCTCACCGTGCTGTTCCTGCTCGACCTGTCCGGCTCGGCGGGCTTCGGGACGTTCAGGCGCGACGGCCGCGGCGCCCCGGTGACGGTGCGCGAGGTCGCCGCCGAGTTCTGCGCGTGTCTCGCGCTCGCCGCGCAGCGCAACAACGACAAGGCCGGGATGGTCGCATTCACCGACCGCATCGAGCTGACCGTCCCGGCGCGCAAGGGCGCACAGCACGTGCTGCGGCTGATCCGCGACGCGCTGGCGCTCCAGCCGGCCGGCCGGGGCACCGACCTCGCGCTCGCGCTCGACCACGCGGCGCGCGTGCAGCGCCGCCGTGCGGTGGTGTTCGTCGTCTCCGACTTCCTGACCAACCCGGTGAGCTACGACCGCTCGCTGCGGCTGCTGGCCCGCCGCCACGACGTCGTCGCCGTACGGGTGCTCGATCCGGCCACCCGGGCGCTGCCGGCGGCCGGCCTGCTGCGGGTGCGCGACCCCGAGACCGGCGCGCTCCGCACGCTCGATACCGCCTCGCGCCGCGTGCGCGCGGCCTACGCGGCGCGCCTCGAAGAGCGCAGCGCGGCGTTCCGCCAGAGCCTGCGCCGCGCCCGCGTCGACCTGCTCGACCTCGACCCCTCGCAGGGGCTCGCGGGGCCGATCCTGCGGTTCTTCCGGATGCGCGAGCTGCGCAGCGCGCACGGCTGACGCGCGGGGCTGTCCGGCCGCTGCGGTCGGCGCTACCGTGCCGGCGCCGCGCCGGTGCGGCGAGCGAGAGCCCCGAGGAGGAGAGCGTGTCCGAACCTGCTGTCCGTCGTCCCCGTCTCACCATGCTGGCGCTCGCCGCCGCGCTCGCGTCGGCGAGCGCCGCGCGCGCGCAGCTGACCTTCACGCTCGGCACCGACGCTGTGTGCTCGGTCGCCAGCAAGCCGCCACTCCTCCCGCCCAGCTGCGGCGGCACGCAGGTCGCTCAGGCCGGGACCCTGGCGGTGCCGTGGATGCCGATCGTCCTGCGGACGGCGTCGACCGCGAGCCCGGCCGCGATCGCCGAGCTCGACGTGCGCGCGGGGGACGACGTCCTCACGCTCGGGGCGCGGGTCCGCGGTTCCTCGCCGACGCAGACCGAGGCGCGCGCGATCGTCTCGGACCCCAGTGGTTCCGGGTGTGGCAGCGGCTTCCCGTTCACGATCTGGATCGACCCGCCGCCGTGCCCGTTCGATCTCGTGGTCGACGCCAGCAACAGCGGCGGGGGCGGCCTCGACGGCGACGAGACGTCGATCGAGGTGCGCGACTTCGCGCGCAGCGTGCTGTTCCAGTGGCGCAGCTCGGTCGCCGGGCAGCGCGGAAGCGCGCCGACCGCTGTGATCGCCCGGCCCGGACGGACCGGGCCGACTGCCCGGCTCCTGCTCGAGGTCCGCGCCCAGGTGCGCGCGACGAGCGGCTCGGGCCCGCTCGATCGGAGCTGCTCGGTCACGGTGCGGGTCGTCCCCCGCGCGCCGGCCTGCGCGTTCGGCTCGCTGGCGAGCGGCTGCTCGCCGCGGCTGCTCCGCCAGGTCCGCTGCGACCGGACGGTGGCGTTCTCGGTGTTCGCACCGAACGCGCCGCCCGGCTCGACCGTGTTCCTGCTGCTCGGCTTCCCCGCTGCGCCACTCCCGGTGCCACCCTGCGTCCTCCATCTGGCACGACCGGAGGTCGTCTGGTTCGGGCAGCTCGCCGCTTCGCCGGTGCTGTCCGTCCCTGCGTTCGTCGCGCCGGCTGGAGCGGCTGGCGTGTTCCAGGCGGCGGTCGTCACCCCGGCGCTGCAGCTGTCGCTCTCCGACGCGCGCACCGTCCAGTGCTGAGCGACCCGGCCGAGCGACCGGCGGGCTTGCCCGGAACGTGCGCCCGGCGCTTGAGGCGCGGCCCCGATTCGGGGAGTTTCCCGGGCCCGTGAACGTCCCGCGCCGACCGCCCCGCCGCCGCCCAGCATGAGCCCCGCGCGCCTGCATCCCGCCCGCCCGGCCAGCCGTGGCCGAGCGCACCGCGCGGTCGGGCTCGCCGTCGCCCTCGCCCTCTGGGGTTGCGGCGAGCCGAGCCGGGCGACGTTCGTGCCCACCGACCGCGATCAGCTCGAGCTGCGGCTCGACCTCGACCGCGACCGCGTCGAGCTGCTCGGTGCCGTGCGGGTGGTGATCGACCTGTTCGTCCCGGCGCGCCTCGCCGGGCAGGTGAGCTTCGAGCCGGCGCCCCCGCCGGGCCTCGTCGTCGACGAGCAGCGCGCGCCGACCCGCGTCGAGCGCCCCATCGACGGCGGCACCTGGACGCGCTTCGAGGCGAGCTGGCGGCCGGCGCGCGTCGGCGCGCTCGAGCTGCCGGCGCTCGAGGTCGTCGCGGGGAACGAGCGCGCCGCGACGGCCGCATGCACGGTCGAGGTGACCAGCCTGCTCGACGGCGCGCTGCCGCAGGGGGTGACCGTCGACGGGGTGGAGCCACCGGCGCCGCCGTTCCCCGCGCCGCGCCCGTTCCCGCTCTGGCCGGTGCTCGGGGCGGTGGCGACGCTCGCGGTCCTCGGCTGGCTGTGGTGGCGGGCGCGACGGCGGCGCGCGCATCCATCCGTCGACACGGTCGCGTTGCCGGCGCACGTGGAGGCGCTCAGAGCGCTCGCGCGACTGCGCAACGAGCCGCGCTCGACGCCCGCCGACGTCGACGCGTTCTACGTCGGCGTCAGCGACGTGCTGCGCGTCTATCTCGAGCGGCGCTTCGGGCTCCACGCGCCCGAGCGGACCACCGAGGAGTTCCTGCCCGAGGTCGAGCGCAGCGGCGTGCTGGACAGCGAGCGGCAGCGCCACCTGCAGCGGTTCCTGTCGGCGTGCGACCTCGTCAAGTTCGCGCGCGTCGTGCCGGGCGAGCCCGAGCACCTCGATGCGCTCGCGTTCGCCGAGCGGCTGGTGCAGGACACGCGTGGCGACGGCCCCGCGCCGGTCCGTGCCGCGCCGCTGGAGGACGTCGCGTGACCACCGGCGCGCTCACGTTCCTCGACCCGTGGTTCCTGCTGGCGGGGCCGGTGGCGGTCGGGCTGGCGCTGTGGGCGCGGCGCCGGCGGGCGGCGGCGCTGCCGGTCGCGATGGCGTCCGGGCTGCTCGACGGGCTGCCGCGGACGCTGCGGCAGCGGCTCGCCTGGCTGCCCGCCGTCGCGTGGTGCCTCGCGGCCACCGCGCTGGCGGTCGCGCTCGCGCGCCCCGTCACCCGCGAGCTGCTGCCGCTGCGCTCGCAGGGGCGCGACATCCTGCTGGTGCTCGACGTGTCGAGCTCGATGAACGAGCGCGACGTCGACCGCATGCGGCGCAAGCGGCGCGTGGAGGCGGTCCGCGAGCAGGCGCTCGCGTTCGCTGCGCAGCGCACGCAGGACCGCGTCGGGCTGATCACGTTCGCGCGCTACCCGGACCTGCGCTGCCCGCCGACGCTCGACGAGCGGGCGCTCGCGGCGTTCCTGCGGCCGGTCGACACGGTCGTGCCGGACGGTCCGGAGGACGGCACCGCGATCGGCGCCGCGCTGGCGCGCGCGACGCAGGTGCTCGGCCGTGCGACCGGTGCGTCGCGGCTCGCGGTGCTGCTGAGCGACGGCGACGAGACGGTCGGTGAGATCGACCCGCTCGACGCGGCGCGGCTCGCGCACGACGAGGGTGTGCGCGTCTACACGATCGGCTTCGGCGACCTCCGGCGCGTGCTCGGCGGCTACTACGAGCCCAAGTTCGAGGCGCTGCAGGGCATCGCGGAGACGACCGGCGCGAGGTTCTTCCGGGCGCGCTCGGAGGCCGACCTCGCGGGCGTCTACGCCGCGATCGACGAGCTCGAGACCTCGGAGCTCGAGGATCCGCGCTACCGGACCGACGACCGCTTCGCCGCGCCGCTCGCGGTCGCCGGCCTGCTCGCGCTGCTGGCGCTCGGCTTCGAGCTCGGCGTCGTGCGGAGGTGCCCGGCATGAGCGAGCTGGTGTTCGAGCGCGGCGGTCACTGGCCGTGGCTCCTGGCGATCCTGCCGCTGTGCGTCGCGCTGGCGTTCGGCATGCGTGCGCTGCGGCGCCAGGCCGCGCGCTACGGTGCGGAACCCTGCGACGCGCCCGGGCCCGCGTGGTTGCGCGCACTGCGGATCGGGGCGGTGTTCGCGCTCGGCGGCGTCGCGTGGCTCGACCCACGGCTCGGCGAGGAGACCGTCGAGCTCGAGCGGCGCGGCCTGGAGGTGGTGCTGTGCCTCGACACCTCGCGGTCGATGCTCGCGCGCGACCTGGAGCCGTCGCGCCTCGAGCGTGCGAAGCGCGACATCCGGGCGCTGCTCCCCGAGCTCGCCGGCGGCGATCGCACGTCGCTGGTCGCGTTCGCCGGCGATGCCCGCCTGGTCGTGCCGCCGACGCACGACGTCGACGCGCTGCGGGAGCTGCTCGAGACGGTCGATACGGCGACGGTGCCACGCGGCGGCTCGAACCTCGCCGCGGCGCTGCGCCGGGCCCTCGAGTTGATCTCCGCGGGTGGCGAGCCCACCGCGACGATCCTGCTGCTGACCGACGGCGAAGATCTCGACGGCGAAGGGCTCGCGGCGGCGCGCGAGGTCGCCGACCGCGGCATCGTGCTGCACACGATCGGCTACGGTTCGGCCCGCGGCAGCAAGATCACGCTCGATGCGAGCGGTGGGCAGAGCTTCCTGCGCGGGCCCGACGGCAGCGAGGTGGTCAGCTCGCTCGACGCGGACAGCCTGCGCCAGATGGCGGAGGCGACCGGCGGGACCTTCGTGCGGGCCGACACGCTCGCGCTCCCGCTGGTCGAGCTGAAGCACAAGCGTCTGGATCCGCGCGCGCAGAAGGTGTTCGAGTCGGGCGAGGAGGTGTTGCGCCGACCCAGGTTCCAGTGGCTCCTGATGCCTGCGATGCTGCTCGTCTTCGTCGAGATCGTCGCGCGCGGCGCTGCGATCGGCCGCGCGGCGCGGAGGTCCCTGCCGTGAGATGTCTGCCGTGAGGTAACCGCCATGAAGTCCGTCGTCATCTGGTCGTTGCTGGTGCTCGCGCCGCAGGGCGGGGAGCCGCCAGCGGCGGTCGACCCGGCGCTCGCGGCGGAGCGGGCGGCGTGCGCGGAGCGGCCCGACGATCCGCACGCGCAGTGGAATCTCGCGCTCGCGGCGTGGCAGCACGGCGCGGTCGACGAGGCGGAGCGCGCGGCCGAGCGCGCCGCGGCGCTGTCGGACGGGGCGCTGGCCCCGCTGCGCGACGGCCTGCTCGGCAACCTGCGGATGGACGCCGCGCGGGCGGCGCGACAGTCCGACCCCGCTGCGGCGCTCGACCTCGCGCGGCGCGCGCGCGACCACTACCTGCACGCGGCCTGCTCGGCACCCGAGCGCGGCGAGCTGCGCCGGAACCTGGAGCGCGCGCAGCGGCTGGTCGACGAGCTCGAGGCGCAGCAACAGGAGCAGCAGAAGCAGGATGGCGAGGGCTCGGGCGGAGAGGGTGGCGAGTCCGGCGATCAGCAGCAGTCGGACGAGCAACAGCAATCCGGCGAGCAGCAGCAATCCGGCGAGCAGCAGCAATCCGGTGAGCAGCAGCAATCCGGCGAGCAGCAGCAGTCCGGCGAGCAGCAGCAATCTGGCGAGCAGCAGCAGTCCGGTGAGCAGCAGCAGTCCGGTGAGCAGCAGCAGTCCGGCGAGCAGCAGCAGTCCGGTGAGCAGCAGCAGTCCGGTGAGCAGCAGCAATCGGGACAGCAGCCGCCCGACGAGCAACCGCGGTCCGGAGAGGCTTCGCAGCCGCCGCCGGAACCGCAGCCCGAAGCTGGCGAAGCGTCGCCGGAGCCCCGGCCCGACACCGATCCGCAGTCCGCGCCGCCGGAGGCCCGGCAGGGGACTGCCGACGGTGAGCCGCCGCCGCAGCAGGGAGCGCAGCAGGCGCCACTGCCGGATGCCGGCGAGACGCCGCCGAGCGACGCTCCGCCGTCCACCGAGTCGACCGGAAGTGCGATCCCGGGGCAGCAAGACCCGAACGCGCTGCTCGATCGCGAGCGCCGGATGCAGATCCTCCAGCAGCTCGAGCAGCTCCTCGAAGAGCGCGAGCAGATGCGCGCCGAGGCCCGCGCGCGGGCGACGCGCGGCAAGGTGGAGAAGGACTGGTGAGGGGCCTCCGTTGCACCGGTGCGGTGCTCGCGCTCGCCGCGGCACTTGTCTCGCAGTCGCCGCGCGTCGAGGTGTCCGGACCGACGCCGCCGGTCGTCCGGCTCGGTGGGACGGCGGTCGTCGAGCTCCGCTTCCAGGGCCAGGGCGCGCAGCCCTCGCTCGGCGAGCTGCCGCGGGTCGATGGTCTGCGCCTCGAGTTCGGAGGCGTGTCACGGCAGTTCTCGTTCGACGGACGGCAATCGACCTACACGGTGACGGTCCCGTTGCAGATCCGGCCCGAGCGGGTCGGCGTGTTCGAGGTGCCAGCGTTCGAGGTCGGCACCGCCGCCGGGGTGGAGCGGGTCGGGCCATTCCGCGTCGAGTGCGTCCGCGACGACCTCGCCACGAAGTACGCGTTCCTCGACGTCTCGATCGAGCCGCGGCGCGTCTACGTCAATCAGCCCATCGACGTCCGCATCGCCTTCGGTGTCGACGAGCGGGTGCCGGTCGCGACCACGACCGTCGCCACACCGTCGGGATTCGTCGACGTCCCGCTGATCCAGCTGCAGATCCCGTGGCTCGACGACGTGGAAGGCACGGTCAAGGTCGGGTCGGCACAGGCCGACCAGCCGCCGAGATCCCTGCCCGCGGTCGTCAACGGGGTCGCACAGAACGTTCCCGGCGAAACCGGCCTCCAGCGCAATGAGCAGACCTGGCGGCGCTACGTGCTCGACCGCCGGCTCCTGCCGACGCGACCGGGCGAGCTCGAAGTCGGCGCTCAGGAGCTGCAGGTCTCGGTGACCTCGGGGCGGCGCCGCTTCGGCATGTTCATGGAGCCGCTGCAGCGCGACACCGAGCAGCTCTCGTTGCGCGGCGATGCGATCCGGATCGAGGTGCTGCCGCTGCCCGATGCCGGGCGCCCCGCGAGCTACACGGGTGCGGTCGGCTCGTTCACGCTGAGCGCGTCGGTCGATCGGAGCGCGCTGCGGGTCGGCGACACGTTGCGATTGACGCTGCGCGTCGCCGGGCGCGGCAACGTCGAGTTCCTCGAGCTGCCGCACGTCGACGACGTGCCGGGCTACCACGTGCTCGGTCGCAGCGAGAACCGCAGCGCCGACAGCGCGACGCTCACGATCGACCTCACGCCGCTGTCGGTCGGCGCCGGGCCACTGCCGGCAGTGTCGTGGAGCTGGTTCGACCCGACGCCGGGTGTCGAGCGCTACCTCGAGACCGCGACGGCGCCGATCCCGATCGCGGTCTCGCCGCTCCCCGAGGGGGCCGGGCTGAGCGCTCCCGACGAGCGGCCGACGGGAGCCCTCGTTGCCGGCGTCGACGACATCCACGACATCGTGCCGGCGGCGGAGCTGGCTGCCGCGCCGGCCGCGCAGGTCGTGCGCCGGAGTCGCGCGGTCGATGCGCTGGCGCTGCTCGGTCCGTGGCTGGCGGCCGTGCTCGGCCTGTGGTGGTGGCGCGCCTACCGTGCCCGCCGCAGGGACGTCATCGGTCGGCGTGCGCGCGGTGCGCTCCGCGCGCTCCGCAGTGCGCTGGACGGCGGTGCAGCCCCCGACGTCGCGCTCGCCGAGTACCTCGCGTCGAAGCTCGGCTGCCCGGCGGCCGCCGTGCTGACGCCCGACCTCGGCGAGCGGCTCGGTCGCGCCGGCTGCGACGGCTCATTGGCCGCGCGTGCCCAGGTCCTGCTCGAGGCCGGTACCGCTGCGCGCTACGGCGGCGGCACCGCGCCGACTGCCGCGGCGGTCGACGAGCTGGCCGCCGAGCTCGAGGCGCAGCCGTTCCTGGCGCAGCGCCGTTCGTACCCGGCAGGTGCGGCGCTCACCGGTCTCCTGCTGACCTGCACGCTGCTCGGCGCCCAGACTCAGCCCGCTTCGTCGCGCGCCGAGGCAGCGTATCGCGAGGGCGACTACGAGACCGCCGCAGAACGCTGGCGCACTGCCCTGCAGCAGCCGGATGCCGACCCGCGTCTGTACTACAACCTCGGCAATGCGCTGTACCGCTGCGGCCACGAGGCCGAAGCATTGTGGGCATGGTCGATGGCGCGTCCCGCCATGCCGCGCGACGAGCGATTGCTCGCCAACATCGCGCTCGTCGAGCGCCGCCTCGGCGTGTCGTCCACGGGCAGCGGTGCCGATCAGCCGTTCCACACCGCGTTGCGCGAGCTGCACGACGCGCTGACGCACGCGGAGCTGTTCTGGCTGTGCGCGGCCGGCAATCTGCTCGCCGCTGTGCTGGTGCTCGCGGGACGGGGTGCCGTGCGCGTGCTCGGTGGCCTGGTCGCGATCCCCGCCCTGCTGCTCGCACTCGAGCTGCTCGTGCTCGGGCCGCTGCGCCTGCCCGCCGCGATCGTCACCGCGCCCGATGCTCCGGTGCGCGCCGAGCCGACCGACGGCCTGGACCCCATCGCACACCTGCGTCCGGGAGCCCGCGTCGACATCGCCGGTCGCGGCCCCGAATGGACCCGGGTCCGCCTGCCGCAGCGCGAGGGCTGGGTGCGTACCGGTGCGCTGGCGTTCCTGCGGGACCGATAGGCACCGCTCACCCGGTGCGGCGCCACGCGCGGTGTGCTCCGCGCCGGGGAAACGTGGCCGGGTCCCGCTCCGGTCGCCTCTCTCACGCGTTTCCATCCCTAGGAAACTCGTCTGGTCGGGACCCGGCCGCGCGCGCTGGAGCGAGGACCGTGCCGCGCGTTCGGATGTCCCGGATTCGAGACACCGCGCCCGCGGTGTTTCGGGTGCGGAACGACAGCGTCGCGCGGCAGGCTCGCGCGTGCGGCCCATGGCGGTCGCCGGGTAGCATCCCGCGGATGCTGTCGATCGAGCGCGCGCTCCGGTGGTCGTTGCTCGCGGGCCTGTGTGGTGCCGCGGGCTGCGCTTCGACCGAGGCCGGCGCGGGGGGCGGTGCCGCGTCGCTGCGGGCGGTGGACGTCCGCTGGCACGAGCTGTGGCCGGAGCTGGCCGACGGGCCGACGGTCGCCGACCAGACGTTCCGCGCGCGCGAGCCGAGCCCCGCGCTCCGGGCCGGACTGCGCACGGCGGCGCAGACCTGGGTCGACGGCGACGCAGCCCGCTTCGCCGAGCTGCGCGATGGGCTGGTCGGCGACCCGCTCGCGGCGTTCTGGCTGACGCGGTGGATGATCCTGCGGATGGTCGACGAGCGGCGGCTCGAGCGGCGCGACGACGATGCGGCGCTGATCGCGCAGCCCGCGTGGCGTCGCACGTTCGACGCCGTCGTCGAGATCGGGGCGCCGGCCGCGCCCTGCGTCGTCCTCGATCTGCTGCGTCCGGCCGACGCGGTCGGGCGCGAGCTCGGCGCCGAGTTGCTGACGGCGATCGGGCAGCCGGCCCTGCCCGCGCTGCGACGCGTGCTCGACGTCGAAGACGAACGCGTGCGCCGCGCCGCCGTGCAGGTCGTCGCCGGCCTGGAGCCGACGCCCGAGACGCGCGCGATCCTCGACGCCGCCGCGCGCGACCCGCGCTTCGGCGTGCGCGCGCAGGCCTGGCGGGGCTTCGTGCATGGTGCTGAGGACGCCGCGCGACTGCGCGCTGCACTGGCGACGGAGAGCGACCCGTTCGTGCGGATCGCGATCGTCGAGACGCTCGGCGCACACCGCGACGTCGACTCCGCCCGCGCGCTGCTCACGGAGCTCGAGCGCGCACTCGCCGCGGACGATGCGCGCATGGTCGAGGCGAGCCGCGACGCGCTGCAGGACCTCGCCGGCCGCAGCGATCTGACGAGCCTCGCCGCGCTGCGCGCCTGGGTCGACTCCTTGACCACGGCGGCACCCGACGGTCTGCTCGACACCGAACGATGACGTCGCTCGAAGCCTGGAAGATCGTCCGCGACCGCAGCCGCTGTGAGCGACCGGGCTGTCCGCTCGCGACCGCGGCGGAGTACTTCGCGATCCTCGAGCTTCCCGATTGCCGGCGCCGGGACCTGTGCGCGACGTGCTTCCAGCAGCTCCCGACCCCGGACCGGGAGCGCGCGATCTTCTGGAAGGCGCGGCGCAAGCCAGGTGGAGAAGCGGGCACCCACCCTCGACCTGCAGTCGCTGCGCGCGCTGTTCGATCGACTCGGCGAGGTCGAAGCCGAAGTGGCGGAGTCGGCGCCCGCGGGCGGGGTGCCCGCGGGCGAGTCGGCGGACCCGGGGGAGGGCCGCGGGTCGGCGCTGCGCGCTGACCGTGCGCGCGAGCTGCGCTACTTCGTGGCGCTGCTGCTGCTGCGCAAGCGCATGCTGCGCATCTGCGACCCCAAGACGCCGGAGCAGGAGCGCGCCGATCTCGTCGTCATCGACCCGAAGGCCGAGCAGCCCGAGCCGATCGCGCTGTTCGCGCCGGAGCTCGACACCGACCGCCTCGCCGGCCTGAAGGACGAGCTGGTCGCCGCGCTCGAGGAGTGAGCGTCGGTCCGAGTCGGCCCGCTGCCGCCGGCTCCCCCCGACCTCCACTTTCCACAGCCGTCCGACCTGCTGCGGGCGGCGGTCTCCCCACTCGATCGCCCCGTCGACCTCCACGCTGGCGGGCTGCGTCGCCGCCAGGGGCGCCCGGTGGCAGCCCCTTGCACAATCGCGGCGCTGCGGCGAAAAAAAACCGCGGCAGGCCGCCGGGCGCGGCGGCCACAACACCTTGCGCATCGACCCGCCCTGCCACTCAAGTGGATGTGGGCTGGATGTCAAGTGGATGTTGAGTGGTGGTTCGTTCCCCCAGCCGGCCACTTTCGCGCGCTTGACGGCTAGTCGGGTGGAGGTCAGAGTCCAGCTCGTCCTGGTCGGGAGCAGTCGCTTCCGGCGATCCCACGACGAGTGCGGGCATGACCATCTCACGTCGATCGCTCCTCGGCGCCTCGACCCACACGCTCGACGACAAGTACCGCTTGATCATCGCCAAGCGGCACGTCGACGTGCTCGGGCCGGATGCCAGCGACTTCGTGCTGACGGCCCACCCTGACGGCTGCCTGCTCCTGATGGACGGGCGGTCGTTCCGGGAGCTCTCGGATCGGATCGGCGGCGACCTCCTCGACCAGGTAGCTCGCGAACGGGATGTCCGGCGGATGCTCCTCGGTCACGCCGAGGAGGTCAAGCCCGACAAGACCGGTCGCCTGCTCATTCCCGAGACCCTGCGCGGCTTCCTGGGGCTCGGCGAGGACAGCAAGGAAGTCGTCGCGGTCGGCTCGGGCGACTGGATCGAGCTGTGGCACCCGAGGCAGTGGCTCGAGCGCCGCAACCGCGCGGTCTCCGGTTCTTTGTCATCCGAACAGGTCGTTTCCCAGGCGAGCTGACCGTGGTCCGGGACGGGAGGTCTCGGTCGCGGTCGCAGGCCTGCCAGGGCGGGGGTCCGGGGGGGCTCCCGCCCGTCCTTCCCGCGTGCCGTCGTCGACCGCGCGCGCGGCGGGTGTGGCGGGCGACTCGCGCATCGTTCCACGCGTTCACCGCGTCGACGCCCGGGCGGGCGGAGCGGCGAGGTGCGCCGTGACGGGTGCCGGCTCCAGGGGCTCGACGGCAGACGAGGGTGGTGGATCGCCGGTCAGCGTCCACGTGCCCGTGCTGCTGCCCGAGAGCCTCGCGGTCATGGAGCTCGCGCCCGGCATGGTCGTGGTCGACGGCACCGTGGGGGCGGGCGGGCACGCGCGAGCGTTCGCCGCCCGGCTCGGTGCCGAGGGAGTGCTCGTGGGACTCGACCAGGACGCGGAGATCCTCGTCCATGCGGAGGCGGCGCTCGGGGGGGCGTCGTCCTCCGCCGTGGAGGGCGGATCGACCGCGGCGGAGGGATCCGCGGCGCCGGCGCCTCGCTCGTCGCCGGCGCCGCGCATCGTCCTCCGCCATGCCTCGTTCGCCGCGATCGAGGCGGAGCTCGCGAGCGTCGGCCTGTCGGTCTGCGACCGCGTGTTCCTCGATCTCGGCGTCAGCTCGCTCCAGCTCGACACCTCTTCTCGCGGCTTCTCGTTCATGCGCGACGGACCTCTGGACATGCGGATGAACCGCTCGGCGGACGTGCCGTCCGCGGCCGAGTGGCTGCGCTCCGTCCGGCCGGACGTGCTCGAGCGCTCGCTCGCCGACCTCGGCGGGGAGCGCCACGCGCGCCGCGTGGCCGCGGCGATCGTCGATGCGCGGCGCCGCGCGCCGTTGACCCGCACCGGGCAGCTCGCCGACGTCGTCGTGCGCGCGCTGCCGCCGAAGGCCAGGCACGGCCGCATCCACGCCGCCACGCGGTCGTTCCAGGCGATCCGCATGGCGGTCAACGACGAGCTCGGCGCGCTGCAGCGCGGCCTGGAGGGCGCATTGCGCGTGCTCCGCAAGGGCACCGGGCGCCTGTGCGTGATCACGTTCCACTCGGCCGAGGACCGCATCGTCAAGCGCTTCCTGCGCGAGCGCACGACGCTGCCGTTCCGCAAGCCGATCGAGGCGGGCGACGACGAGTGTCGGCGCAATCCGCGCGCGCGGAGCGCCCGGCTGCGCTGTGGCATCGCGCCCGATTGCCAGTCCGCCGGTTCGGCCCCGCCGCCGGCCACGCACGGGGAGATCGCATCGTGAAGTGGCTGCTCGCAGGACTCGCGTTCGCCGCCGTCGTCGGGCTCGCCGTCGCCACCGCGGCGGTGCGGGCCCACAACATCGCGGAGCGCGCCGCGCTGCAGCGCCTCGCCGAGCGCCTCGAGGGGGCGCGGATCGAGGCTGCCGGCGAGCGCGCACGCCTCGCGCGGGCGTGCGAGCTGCGCGAGCTGATCCAGCGCTGGCGTGAGTGCCGGCAGCGCATCGAGGGGCGCGGGTCGTGACCGAGGCCTGGGAACGCGTGCGGATCGTCGTGTGCTTCGGCGCGTTCGGCGCGATCGCGCTCGGGCTCGTCGCGAGGCTCTCCGATCTGCAGGTCGTGCGCGATGCCGCCGCGCTGCGCCACACGCTGAGCCAGGAGGTCGCCTCCGACACGATCGCCGCACCGCGCGGCACGATCGTCGATCGCGCCGGCGACCCGCTGGCGATCGACCGGCCGGTCGTCGAGGTCCGCGCGCAGCTCACGCTGTGGGGCGACGCGCGCGCCGACGGCGACGACCGTCCGCGCACGCTGGCCGAGTTCTGCACCGCACGCGACCGCTTCGCGTCGGACGTCGTGCTCGGCCTGAGCCGTTGCGCCGAGCTGCGCATGGACGTCGCGCAGCGCGATGCGCTGCGCGACGCCCTGCGCCACCGGATCGACGCCGCGCTGGTCCGGCGCTGCGAGCGGCTCGATCCGAGCCGGTTCGGGCTGCGCGACGACGCCGACGGGGACGCGACGGTCGATCCGCTCCGGCCGACGCCGCTGCGCGACGTCGAGCGGATCGACGTGCTGGTCGCGCGCGACGTCCAGCACGGCGCGGTGCTCGAGGAGCTGCGCGCGCTCGACTACCGGCGCTGCCGCAGCGCGCCGCGCGGGCCGACCAGGGCGAACGACGGCCGGGTGCGCTACCAGGTCACGTTCGACTTCGCGCGCCGCTACGAGCGCGACTACGCGTCGCCCGACGTGCTGTTCGGGCTGGTCGGCGCGGTGTCCGACGGCGCCGGCGTCGCCGGTGACGACCGCATCCCGGTCGGAGGTCTGGAGAAGCTGCGCGTGCTGCTGCCGCGCGAGCCCGGTCATCGGCGCGCGCGTGCCGACGCCGGCCGGCGCCTGTTCTGGACCGCCGACCTGGCGGAGCCCGAGCCGCCGATCCTGCTGCACACGACGATCGACGTCGGGCTGTCGGTCCAGGCCGACACCGAGCTCGACCGGGCCGCCGAGAAGGTGCGGGCGTCGTACCAGGGCTCGCCACCCGAGTGGGGTGCGCTGCTGCTCGTCGACGTGCCGACCGGCGAACTGCTCGCCGGGGCGTCGTGGGCGGCGGGCAAGGACGGACAGCGCGACCTGCACGGCGCGTTCGCGCCGACCTCGCGCGTGTTCCAGCCGGGCTCGGTCGTGAAGCCCCTGCACGTCGCGATGGGCCTGAGCCGCGGCGACTACGGCTGGGACCGGACGGTGGATCCGGCGCGCGACGGAGCGCTGTCGCGGTCGCGCACGATCCGCGAGGACCACCCCCTGCCGGTCGTCGACGTGCACGACATCCTGGTGCAGAGCAGCAACGTCGGCGCGGTGCGGCTCGGGCTCTCGATGGGGCCGCAGGGGATCGAGGACTACCTGCGGCACTACCACTTCGGCGAGCCGACCGCGGTGCTGCTGCCGGGCGAGCGCGCGGGCAGCCGGCCCGCCGACATCACGACGCTGAACCCGCGCGAGCAGACGATCTACGCGGGGCCATCGGTGTTGTTCGGCTACCAGATCGACGTCACGCCACTGCAGATCACGCGGGCCTGGCTGTCGTTCCTGCACGGGGCGGAGCGCGAGCTGCGCCTGATCCGCGGCATCACGTGCGACGGTGCGTTCCGTGCGCACGCGGCGCCGGCGGTCGGACCGCGCTTCCTCGATCCGCACGTGGCTCGCGACGTTCGCGCCACGCTCGTCGACGTGCTCTACGAGGGCACCGCGAAACACATCTGGGGCGATCTCGACGGCCGCGAGTTCCCGCGCGGTCTCGTCGGTGGCAAGACCGGCACGTCCGAGTACACGGGCGACGCGTTCCGCTGGGACGGGACGCGCGTCCGGGCGAGCATCCGCACGGCTTCGTTCGCCTGCTTCGCGCCGGTGGAGGAGCCGCGCTTTCTTTGTGTCTGCGTTCTGCAGAAGGTCGGGGCTACGAAGTTCTACGGGGGCGCTTATGCTGCCCCCGCCGCGGTGCGGCTCCTGCTTCGCGCGCTCGATGGCGCGTGAGTGGGGGCTCCGGCGGGTCGGTCAGGACCCGTCGGAGTCCGGTGCGACCGGCGACCGGCTTCGCGCGGGCCTCGGTGAGGCGCGCGCGCAGCGGGCGATCGGGTGCGCCGGGACCCGGCCGCGAGAACGGGTGAGCCCGTTCGGTTTCGAGAGGCGGTCATGACTGAGCTGGCGTATCCCTCGGGCCTGCGTCCGCGGGAGGGTGCGATGCAATTGCAGGAACTTCGCGCGATCCTCGCGCCCGAGGCGACCTACCGGTTCCGCGATGCGGAGGTCACCGGGCTGGCGTTCGACAGCCGCGAGGTGCGGCCGGGCTACGCGTTCTTCGCCGTGCCGGGCACGCTCGACGACGGTGCGCGCTACGTCGACGACGCGCTGGCGCGCGGCGCGGCGGTGGTCGTCAGCGAGCGCGCGATGAACATCCGCGTGCCGGTGTTCGTCGTCGGTGACGCGCGCCAGGCGCTCGCGCGCGCCGCCGGAGCGTTCTACGAGCATCCGTCGCTCGCGCTCGACGTGATCGGCGTGACGGGCACCAACGGCAAGACGACGACGGCCCACCTGCTCCGCCATCTGCTGCGCGTCGACGGCCGGCGCGTCGGATTGCTCGGGACGATCCACTACGAGTTCGACGGGCGACAGATCCCCGCGCACCACACGACGCCCGACGCCGTGTGCCTGCAGGGCTACCTCCGCGAGATGGTGGACCGCGGGCTCGATGCGTGCGTCATGGAGGCGTCGAGCCACGCGCTCGTGCAGGAGCGCACGTTCGGCACGCGCTGGCGCGCCGGCGTGTTCCTGAACCTGACGCAGGATCACCTCGACTACCACGGCACGATGCGCCGCTACGCGGCGGCGAAGGCACGGCTGTTCCAGGCGCTCGCGCCCGGCTCGGTCGCCGTGCTCAACGTCGACTCGCCGGTCGCCGAGCTGATGGCGGAGGCGCTGACACCGGGCGTGCACGTCGTGACCTTCGGTCGCGATCGCCGCGAGGCGACGCTCCACGCGTCGCGGATCCGGTCGACGCTCGACGGCACCGCGTTCACGCTGCGCACGCCGCGGGGCACCGTCGATCTGCGGTTGCCATTGCCGGGCATGCACAACGTCGAGAACGCGCTGGCCGCGGCGGCGACGGCGCACGCGCTCGGCGTGTCCGAGCTGACGATCGCGCACGCCCTCGAGACTGCGCAGCCGGTCCGTGGGCGCATGGAGCTCGCCGGCCGCGACGACCGCGTGCGCGTGTTCGTCGACTACGCGCACACGCCGGACGCGCTCGCCAAGGCGTGCTCGACTCTGCGCGAGCTGACCACCGGTCCGTTGACCGTCGTGTTCGGCTGTGGTGGGGACCGCGATCGCGGCAAGCGTCCGCGCATGGCGCGCGCGGTCGCGCGGTTCGCCGACCGCGTCGTGATCACCAGCGACAATCCCCGCAGCGAGGACCCCGATGCGATCCTCGACGAGGTCGAGGCCGGCTTCGTCGACCTGCCGAGCGGCGTTCCGCTGCGCGAGATCGTGCGCTGCTCCGACCGCGGGCAGGCGATCCTGCGTGCCGTGCGCGACTCGGCCGCGGGCGGTGTCGTGCTGATCGCGGGCAAGGGGCACGAGACCTACCAGATCCTCGGTGACTCGGTGGTGCCGTTCGACGATCGCGTCTACGTGCGCGAAGCGTTGGCGGCGGCGCTGCAGGGGGCCGACGCATGACGCGGGTGGATGGTGGCGGGTCCGCACGAGCGGGGTGGTCCGGGCCGGCGAGCCGCCGGGCGCCCTTCGGCGAGGAGGTCTCCGATGGTCGTTCCTAGCGCCGACCCCGATGCCGGCTGGATGACGCCCGCCGCCGTCGCGAAGGCGGTCGGTGGCCGTGTCGTGCGCACCGGGCGCCGCGCCCTGCGCGTGTCGACCGACACCCGCGACCTGCGGCCCGGCGATCTGTTCGTCGCGCTGGTCGGCGAGCAGTTCGACGCCCACGACTTCGTCGGCGTCGCGCTGCGGCAGGGCGCCGCCGGCGTGATCGTCGACCGCCCGCTGCGCGACCTGCCGAGCGCCGACGGCGGCTTCGTGATCCGCGCCGCCGACACCGGTCGGGCGTTGCTCGCGCTCGGCGCGGAGCACCGGCGGCGCAGCTCGGCGCGCGTCGTCGGCATCACGGGATCGTGCGGCAAGACGTCGACCAAGGACATGCTCGGCGGCGTGCTCGCGACCGCGATGCCGACCGTGCTGTCGCCGAAGTCGTACAACAACCACGTCGGGGTGCCGCTGACGCTGCTGTCGATCGAGCCGGACACGCGGGCGGCGGTCGTCGAGATCGGTACCAACGCGCCCGGCGAGATCGCCGCGTTGACCGCCGTCGCGCAGCCCGACGTCGGGCTCGTCACCTGTGTCGCCGAGGCCCACCTCGCGCGGCTCGGCAGCCTCGGCGGCGTGGCGCGCGAGAAGGCATCGCTGTTCGAGGGCGTGCCGGCCGACGGCGTCGCGATCCTCAACGTCGACGACGCGAGCTGTCGGGCGATGGCCGAGCGCGTGCAGCAGCGCGTCGTCACCGTCGCGCTCAACCGGCCCGCGGACTGGTTCGCGACCGACGTGTCGCACCACGGGCTCGGCACGTCGTTCCGGCTCCGCGGCGAGCAGCCGGTCACGCTCGCGCGGGTCGGCTCGCACAACGTCTACAACGCGCTGTCGACGGTCGCTGCGGCCGTCGAGCTCGGCATGTCGGTCGACGCGATCGTCGCCGCGCTGTGCCGGCTGCCGCCGAGCGCTCGGCGCCTCGAGCCGAAGCGCTTCGGAGACATCCAGGTCTACGACGACACCTACAACTCGAACATCGGCTCGGCGCGGGCCGCGCTCGACGCCGTGGCCGGGATGGACGTCGGGGCCGGTCGCCGCATCGTCGTGCTCGGCGACATGCTCGAACTCGGCGCCGAAGCGGAGCGCCTGCACCGCGAGCTCGGTCGGCACGTCGCACGGAGTCGCATCGACGTGCTGGTGACGATCGGTCCGCTCGCCGAACGGATCGGGGACGGCGCCCGCGACGCCGGCCTGCCGGCGCGCGCGGTGTTCGCCGCCGGGAGCCGCGCCGAGCTGCTCGAGCTGGTGCTCGGCATCCTGCGGCCCCACGACGTCGTGTTGTTCAAGGCCTCGCGGCGGATCGGGCTCGATTCCGTGGTCGACGGGCTCGGGCGCGAGCTGGCCGCGGGGGGGCGCGCCGTCGAGGGGGTGCGCTGACGTGCTGTACGAGCTGCTGTTCGGGATCAGCGGACCGCGCCTGGACGTCCCCGGCGTGTGGCTCCTGCAGTTCATCTCGTTCCGCAGCGTTGCCGCGGTGCTGACCGCGTTCCTGCTCGCCCTGTGGCTCGGCCGGGTGACGATCCGCGCGTTCGGTGGCGCCGGGCTCGGCGAGGACACCGGCAAGAGCCCGTCCGAGACGCTGCGCGCGCTGCATGCGAAGAAGCGGGGCACACCGACGATGGGTGGCCTGTTCCTGATCGCCTCGATGCTCGCGAGCAGCCTGCTGTGGGCGCGCTTCGACCGCTTCAACGACTACACGCTGCCCGGGCTCGCGCTGATCGCGTGGTTCGCCGTGGTCGGTCTGGTCGATGACGCCGCGAAGGCGTTCGTGCCGTTCTGCACCGGCATCCGGGGTCGCATCAAGCAGCGCTGGCTGACGCTCGGTGCGGTCTGCGGCGCGGTCTGGGTGCTCGCCGAGGGGCTCGGCGACGCTCCGGCCGGCGGCGTGCCGGCCGAGGGGCTCGCCGCGGGCCCCGGGCCGTGGCTGCACGTGCCGTTCCTGACCGAGCCGGTGCTCGCGCTCGGCGTCGCGTTCGGCCTGCCGTTCGTCGTGCTCGCAGTGCTCGTGCTGACCGGCACCGCCAATGCCGTGAACCTGACCGACGGCATGGACGGCCTCGCGATCGGCTGCGTCATCACGGCGACGCTCGCCTACTCGGCGATCTGCTACTTCGTCGGGCGCAGCGACTTCTCGGCCTACCTGCACGTCGAGCACGTGCCGGGAGCGGGCGAGCTGACCGTCGTGCTGGGCGCCTTGCTCGGCGCGTCGTTCGCGTTCCTGTGGTTCAACGCGCCTCCGGCACAGATCTTCATGGGCGACGTCGGCAGCCTGCCGCTCGGCGGAGGGCTCGGCTTCGCGGCGCTCGTCAGCCGGACCGAGATCGTGCTCGTCGTCGTCGGCGGTGTGTTCGTCGTCGAGGCGCTGTCGGTCATCCTGCAGGTCTGGTCGTGGCGCAAGCGCGGGCGTCGCATCTTCCGCTGCGCGCCGCTGCACCATCACTATCAGTTCGGCGGCATGCCGGAGACGCGCATCGTCGTCCGCACCTGGCTGATCTCCGCACTGCTCGCGCTCGCGAGCCTCGCCCTGTTCAAGATTCGCTGATGCGCGACCGCCGTCCGATGGACCTGACGCGATGACCAGCCTCGCCTCCCGATCGACCGTTCGCGACGCGCTCGCCGCGCGCTCCGAGCGGATCCGCGAGCTCGACTGGATCATGCTCGCCGTCACCGTGCTGTGCTGCCTGGGGATCGTGATGGCGGTGTCGGTCCAGGCGGCCGATCCCGGCACGTCCGCCCTGACGGCGATGCGCTCGCAGGGGACCAAGCTCGTGATCGGCCTCGCCGCGTTCCTCGCGCTCGCGGTCGTGCCGCTCGACGTCGTCCGGGCGCGCGCCTGGCTGCTGTACGGGGTCGGCGTCGGGCTCGTGCTCTACGCCGCCCTGTTCGGCCCGAACTGGAACGGCGCGCACCGCTGGGTGTCGGTCGCCGGGTACTCGTTCCAGCCGGTCGACTTCGCGCGACTCGCGCTGGTGGTCGGCACGGCGGCGGTCGTCGAGCGCACGCTGCGCGCCGGTCCGCACTGGCGGCGCGGCCCGCTCGCGCTGTTGGCCGCGCTGGCGCCGGCGGGCGTGCTGGCCGCCGGGCTGTTCCTGCAGCCCGACAAGGGCAACGCGCTGCTGTCGCTCGCGATCGGCGCGTCGATGGTCCTCGCGGCGGGCATCGGCCTGTGGTGGGCGATCGGGTTCTTCGCGGCGCTCGCGCCGGTGCTGGTCGTCGTCGTGACGCGTGACCATTACGCGCAGGATCGGATCTCGGGATGGCTGACCGGCGACCCCCCGTACCAGGTCGCCCAGTCGATGCGCGCGTTCGAGGTCGGCTCGCTGACCGGCGAGGGGATCGGCGCCGGCTGGCGCAAGATGGGCTTCGTTCCGGAGGCGCAGAACGACTTCGTGTTCTCGATCATCGGCGAGGAGCTCGGCTTCGTCGGCTCGCTGCTCGTCGTGTTCGCGTTTATGCTCATCGGTGCCGCGGGCTGCAGGCTCTGTCTGCGCGTCCGCGACCCGTTCCTTCGCTACGTCGTGTTCGGTTGCACGTTCGCGCTCTGCACGCAGGCGCTGATCAACCTGCTCGTCACGACTGGCGCCGCGCCGGCCAAGGGCATCGACCTCCCGTTCATCAGCTCGGGAGGGACGAACCTGATGGCATCGCTCGGCGCGGTCGGTCTGATGGGTAATGCAGCACGCACGGATCGGCGGTACGGATGACGGTCGGCACGGCTGGCGACGAGACCCGCGTGCGTTCTGCGCGCGAGTCGGTGTGGATCAGGCTCGGGTCGGTGGCGGTCAGACCGCCGGCCCGGGGTGGCGGCGCACGGCGCCCGCGGGCGGCGTCCGCGATGGGCGATTGACGAGAACACGACTGACGAGAACCGGACGAGATAGGGAGGTAACGATGGGCCAGCTCGAGAAGTACGGCCTCTATGTCCTGGTCGTGGTGATCTTCCTGATCCTCGGCGTCGCGATCTGGGGCGGGGACAGCGTCGAACGCGACGACCTCGCATCGATCGGGGACGGCACGGTGGCGCAGGCTGCGACAATGGCTGGGCGGCCGCTCGCGCGGGCGCCCGAGGATGCATCGCGCATCGATCCGGGGGCGATGTTCGTCGACCTGCCGGTGAATCGGGCCGGCGGCGGCTCGACGCGGGATGCCGCTCGCGGGCAATTCGTCGACGCGCCGTCGACCGCCGACGGGGCAGCTTCGGACGATCCCGCCGCGTCCCGCCGCGTTCCGGTTTCCGAGCCCGAGGTCCAAGACGCCGTGCGCATCCACCGCGTGCGGCGCGGCGACACGTTCACCTCGATCGCGAAGCAGTACTACGGCGACGCGAACCTCCACCATCTCGTCGCGGAGGCCAACCCCGATCTCAAGCCGCGCGAGCTCCGCGAGGGCACCGAGGTGAAAGTGCCGCCGCGCCCGGCGGCCGACCGCCAGGGCAGCGCGGCGCCGGACGCCCCGCGGGAGGCGGCCGTCGCGGGCTCGATGTCGGACTACATCGTGCAGCCCAACGACTCGCTGTCGCGGATCAGCAAGAAGCTGTTCGGCACCGAGGCGCACTGGCGCGCGTTGGCGGACTACAACGGTCTCAGCGAGTCCTCCGTGCTCCAGCTGCAGCAGCGGATCCGGATTCCGCCCGAGCTCGCGTCGCAGCGGAGGAACTGACCGTGGTCGCCAGGGTCGGGCTCGTCAGCAGCGGCACGGGTGGGCATCTGTGGCCCGCGCTGGTGCTCGGTCGCGCACTGCGGGAGCGCGGGCACCAGGTCTGCCTGTTCACCGAGGGGCGCTCCGTCGAGCGGGCACTGCTGCAGCGCGACGGCTTCCCCGCCGTCGTCGTCGACACGCACCGCGCCGGTCCGCTGCGCCTGCTCCGGCGCGCGTTCGACGCGCGGCGTCTGCTGCGCGAGCACGGCATCGGCACCCTCGCGTGCACCGGCGGTCGCACGTCGCTGGTGGTCGGTCTGGCGGCGGCGTCCCTGCGCATCCCGTTGGTCGTGCTCGAGCAGAACGCCGTGACCGGGCGCGCCAACCGGATCCTCGGCCGCTTCGCGCGGCGCATCTACCTCGGCCTGCCGAATCCCGGCCTGCTGCACCAGGGTGTCGGTGCGCGCGCGATGCTGGTGGGCACGCCGCTGCGGCCCGAGATCGGCAGCGTCGACAGGCACCACGCGCGCGCCTACCTCGGCATCCCCGAGGACGCGACCGTCGTGATGGTGACCGGCGGCAGCCAGGGTGCCGGCGTGCTCAACCTGCGCGTCCCCGAGGCGCTCGTCGCACTCCGGCGGCCGCTGCACGTGCTGCACCTGTCCGGGCCCGACAACGAGCGCGCCGTCAAGGAGATCTACCACCGCGGCCTCGACCACGGGCTCGAGGCGTGGGTCCGGCCGCTCGCGCTGGACATGCACCGGCTGTACGCGGCCGCCGATCTGGTCGTCGCGCGCGGCGGCGGGTGTACGGTCGCGGAGCTCGCGGCGAGCGGGCGGGCCGCACTGATCGTGCCCTATCCGCACCACCGCGACCGCCAGCAGTACCACAATGCGCGCGTGCTCGAGGAGGCCGGCGCCGCGCGGATCGTGGAGCAGGCCGAGCTGACGGTCGAGCGGCTCCGCACCGAGCTCACCGAGCTCCTGCGCGATCCGGACGAGCTGCGGCGGATGGGCGAGCGGGCTCGCGACGCGGCGCCCGCGAACGCGTGCGCGTCGATCGTGGCCGACCTGCAGCGCGAGCTGATCGACGCGGGTCGCGAGCCGGCGGAGCGGGGCGACGCGCCCGCGCCGGCGGCCGAGGGAAGCTGCTGAGGAACGGCATGCGGATCGGCAGCGATCGAGTCCACCTGGTCGGAGTCGGCGGCGCCGGGATGTCGGCGCTCGCCCGGTTGCTCGCGGGCATCGGGGCGCAGCTCAGCGGGAGCGACGTGCACCCGAACGCCGTCGTCGAGGAGCTGCGCGCGGAGGGCATCCCGATCTGGACCGGCCACCGCCCGGAGGTGCTGACCGGCGAGAACGGCTACGTGGTGCGCTCGGCCGCGGTGCCCGACACCGACCCCGAGGTCGTCGAATGCGTCCGGCGTGGCTTCACGTCGCTGCTCTACGCCGAGGTGGTCGGCCGGCTGTCCGAGGGCAAGCGCACGCTCGCGGTCGCCGGCACGCACGGCAAGACGACGACGACGGCGCTGGTCGTCTCGGCGCTGCGCGGCGCCGGCCTCGATCCGTCGCACATGATCGGCGGTGAGGTCCCCGAGCTCGGTGGCAACGGCTACGGCGGCCGCGACGACCTGTTCGTCATCGAGGCCTGCGAGTTCAACCGTTCGTTCCTGAACCTGCGGCCGTCCGCCGCCGCGATCCTGAACCTCGACCACGACCACTTCGACTGCTACCCGTCGCTCGGCGAGTTCCATGACGCATTCGCCGCGTACGCGTCTCGCGTGCGCCCGGGCGGTACCGTGCTGATCGAGGAGACGGTGCCCGAGCGCGTCGTCGACTCGATCGCTCGCGAGGTGCGCGTGCGCCGCGTCGGCTCCGGGCTGTTCGCCAACATCCGCGCGCTCGACGTGGCGGAGGACCTCGGCCGCTACTCGTTCGTGCCGTTCGTCGATGGTCGGCGACTGCCGCGCGTGCGACTCGCGCAGCCCGGCCGCTTCCAGATCTCCAATGCGCTGTTCGCGATCGGGCTGGTCGCTTCGATCGGCGCCGATCTCGACGGCGCGTGCGAGGGGATCAGTGGGTTCGCCGGCGTGCGGCGTCGCTTCGAGATGCACGAGGGACCGAGCGGCGGACTGCTCGTCAACGACTACGCACACCACCCGGCCGAGATCGCGGTGGTGATCCGGGCTGCGCGCAAGCGCTTCCCCGGGCGACCGCTCCTCGCGGTGTTCCAGCCGCACCAGCACATGCGCACTCTACGGCTCCTGCCGGAGTTCGCCGACGCGCTCGCGCTCGCCGACCGCGCGCTCATCGCACCGATCTACGGTGCTCGCGAGAGTGCCGAGGTCAAGGCGTCGATCGGCCACGGTGACCTCGTCGCTGCGATCCGTGAGCGCGGTGGTTCGAGCGAGCCCGTCGACAGCCGCGAGGACCTCGTGCGGCGCGTCGCCTCGTTGCGCGGACCCGGCGAGCTGGTGCTCGTGCTGGGTGCCGGGGATATTGACGAGGTCGTCGAGGAACTCGTCCGGCTCTGCTGATGCGCGACCCGCTGCAACTCGCCCTGCAAGACCTGAAGGCCCGCGTGTTCGCGAACGTGGTGCTGGCGCCGCGCACGCACGTCCGGATCGGCGGACCCGCCGAGTGGTTGGTCGAGCCGCTCACGGAGTCGGCCGTGCAGCAGTTGGTCCGCGTGTGTCGCGAGCTCGGCCGGCCGCTGCGCGTGCTCGGCGGGGGCAGCAACCTGCTGATCGACGACGCCGGCGTGCGCGGCGTCGTCATGGAGTTGGGCGCCCTGAATCGCGTCGTGCGCGACGGCGATCGGCTCACCGCCGGGGCCGGCACGTCGCTGCCGACCCTGCTGCGCGGCGCGCGCGAGTCGGGGCTCGCCGGGCTCGAGATCCTGACCGGCATCCCGGCCCAGGTCGGCGGTGCGGTCGCGATGAACGCCGGCACCCGCGACGGCGAGACCTTCGACCTGCTGGCGTCGCTGACCGTCGTCGAGCCGACCGGCGAGCTGCGCGTGCTCGGACGGCCCGACTTCGCGCCCCGCTACCGGGACGGCGGCCTCGCTGGCCGGATCTGCGTGCACGCGACCTTCGACCTGCAGCCGGACGACCCGAAGCGGATCTACCAGCGGTTCCGTGACTCGCTGGAGCGCCGCAACGCGACCCAGCCGGTCACCGAGCGCAGCGTCGGCTGCGTGTTCCGGAACCCAGGTGAGGATTCGGCCGGCCGGCTGATCGAGCGCGCCGGATGCAAGCTGATGCGGGTCGGAGGGATCCAGGTCAGCGGCCGGCACGCGAACTACTTCGTGAACGACGGGACCGGCACCTGCGCGGAGTTCCTGAAGCTCGTCGAGCTGGTCCGCGACCGGGTCCGCCGGGAATTCGGCGTCGAGCTGGAGCTCGAGGTCGTGCGCTGGACCGCCGGGTGACCTGGACCGGGCGCGCCCCGCGGCGAAATCCGCGGCCGGCCGGCGTCGTTCGGGCGACGTGGCCGTACCTCCGGCCGACCGTCCGCAGCTTCGCATGGCGACCGCCGCACCGGAAGATGCCGAGCCCGTGATCGCACCGCGCGCCGCATGGCGTCCGCGGGCGAGCCTGGGCTGGCGGCTGACGCTGATGCTCGGAGCGCTGCTGCTCGTCGTGGGGCTCGCCAGCGCCGGGCTGACCGCCTGGCGGCTGCGCAGCATGCTGATGACGGAGGCGCGGTCCAGCGTGATCCGGCTCGCCGAGGTCGTCCGGCGCGGCACGCGCAACAGCATGCTCCGGTCGCACGGCGAGGACGTGCTGGCGACGATCCGCGACATCGCGACGCTCGAGGGCATCGAGCACGTACGGATCTTCAACAAGGACGGCGAGATCGTGCACTCCGCGAACCGGAGTGAGGTCGGCACGAAGGTGGACATGGCCGCCGAGGCCTGCATCCAGTGCCACATCGGCGAGCGTACGGCGAGCGAGATCCGCGAGCCGCGACGCTGGCGCACGTTCGACGCGCCCGACGGCTCGCGCGTGCTCGCCTCGACGACCGAGATCCGCAACGAACCGAGCTGCTGGACCGCCGACTGTCATGCGCACGAGCAGAGCCAGTCGCTGCTCGGTGTCGTCGACGTCGGGGTGTCGCTGCGCGACGTCGATGCGCGCGTCGCGCAGTCGGCGACCAGTGCGTTCGTGTTCGGCCTGCTGGCGACCCTGGTCGTCTGCACGCTGGTCGGCGTCGGCGTGTTCCGCTTCGTCACCCGGCCGCTGCGGAGGCTCGTCGGCGGCATGCACCGCGTCTCGCGCGGCGACCTCGATTCGCACCTGCCGGCCGATCGCCGGGACGAGCTCGGCGACGCCGCGCGGTCGTTCAATGCGATGACCGCCGAGCTGCGCGTCGCGCGGACCGAGCTCGAGCTCTGGACGCAGACGCTCGAGCAGCAGGTGGAGCAGCGCACGAAGCAGCTGCAGGCCGCGCAGGCGCAGGTGGTGCGAGCCGAGAAGCTGTCGTCGCTCGGCGTGCTGGCAGCCGGTGTCGCGCACGAGCTGAACAGCCCGTTGACCGGAATCCTGACGTTCGCGCACCTGCTGCTGCAGCGCAATGCGAAGGGCAGTCAGGAATACGAGGATCTCGAGGTCATCATCAGCGAGACGAACCGCTGTGCCGCGATCATCCGGCAGCTGCTCGACATGGCTCGCGACCGGGCGCCGCAGCGCAAGACGCAGGACATCGTCTCGGTTCTGCGCCGCGCGGTCGCACTCGTCGAGAACCAGTCGATCTTCCACGACGTGAACATCCGGACCGAATTCGAGCCGGACCTGCCGCTCGTGTCCTGCGACGACAGCCAGATGGAGCAGGTCTTCCTCAATCTGCTGATCAATGCGGCCGAGGCGATGCCGGGCGGTGGACGCCTGACGATCCGGGCCCGCCGTCTCCCGGCCGCCGACACGGAAGCGGATGCCGCGCCCGAGCGCGTCGAACTCAGCTTCCAGGACACGGGCATCGGCATTCCGGAGGAGGCGATCGGCCGCGTCTTCGATCCGTTCTTCACGTTGAAGGAGGTCGGCAAGGGCACCGGCCTCGGATTGTCCGTCAGCTACGGGATCATCGAGAACCACGGGGGTTCGTTCGGCGTGGATAGCAAGCTCGGGCAGGGTGCGACGTTCACGATCGTCCTCCCGGCACTCCGGCAGGAGACGGCGGCTCGATGAGCACGAGTGGGCAGACGGACACTTCGGGTCAGGCAGGCGCGTCGCACGTGATGGTCGTGGACGACGAGCGCGTCGTCTGTCAGAGCTGCAAGCGGATCCTGGAGAGCGAGGGGCATCGGGTCACCTGCTTCCTCGACCCGCGCGAGGCGTTGCAGAAGCTGACCGACGAGGAGCCGGACGTCGCGCTCGTCGATCTGAAGATGCCGGGGCTCGACGGGATCGAGTTCCTGCGACAGGCCAGGCAGCTGCGTCCGGCGCTCGAGGTCGTGATCGTCACCGGCTTTGCGGAGGTCTCGACGGCCGTGCGCGCCATGAAGCTCGGCGCGTTCGACTACGTGCAGAAGCCGTTCACCCCGGACCAGCTGCTGGTCGTCGTCGCGAAGGCGCTCGAGCACCGCGAGCTGTGTTCGGAGAAGGTCCGGCTGCAGGACGAGCTGGGCCAACGCTACCACTTCGACAACATCATCGGGTCCAGCCCGCGGATGCAGGAGGTCTACCGGCTCATCGAGCGCGTCGCACCGACCGATAGCACGGTGCTGATCCGCGGCGAGAGCGGCACCGGCAAGGAGCTGATCGCCAAGGCGATCCACTTCAACAGCCCGCGTCGCTCCGAGCGGTTCCTGGCGGTCGACTGCGGTGCGCTCAGCGAGACCGTGCTCGAGAGCGAGATGTTCGGCCACGTCAAGGGAGCGTTCACCGGTGCCGTCGCGTCGCGCAAGGGCTTCTTCGAGGTCGCCAATGGCGGGACCTTGTTCCTCGACGAGATCGGCAACGTGTCGGCGAACGTGCAGGCGCGGCTGCTGCGCGTGCTGCAGGAGCGCGAGTTCAAGCCGGTCGGCGCGTCCGAGCCGATGAAGACCGACATCCGCCTGATCGCGGCGACCAATCGCGACCTCGAGAAGATGGTGCAGGACGGCGAGTTCCGCGAGGAGCTCTACTACCGGCTCAACATCTTCCCGATCGAGCTCCCACCACTCCGCGAGCGTCGCGACGACATCCCGCAGCTCGCGCTGCACTTCCTCGAACGGTGCCGGGAGCGCACCGGCGGGCGCGTCACCGCGATCGATCCTGACGCGCTGGAGCTGCTGGCCCGCTACGACTGGCCGGGGAACGTGCGCCAGCTCGAGAACGTCGTCCAGCGCGCCATGCTGCTCGCGAGCGGCGACACCGTGCGGGCGCAGGACGTGCCGCCGGAGGTGCGCCACGGCTCGCCACGCCCGCAGGTCGAGGTGCCGAGAACCTGGGACGAACTCCGCGACCTCAAGAAGCGCCTCCGCGAAGAGTCGGTCGAGGAGGTCGAGCGGCAGTTCGTCGTGGACGCGCTAGCCCGCTGCGGGGGCAACGCGACGCGCGCGGCCGAGGCGGTCGGCATGCTGCGCCCGAACTTCCAGGCGCTGATGAAGAAGCACGACGTCCGGCGCGACGACGCCTGAGACGGCGCCAGGACCGTATCGGCCAGTCGTACGGATCCGGCCATCTGGCCGTCACGGCGGGGCTGCCGCGCACTGGTCGTGGACTCTGTAAGTCGCTTTCGGACCGAGTATTGAGTCATCTAGAGAAGGTCGGCACCGCGCCCGCCCGGCGGTTGGCACCCGGCTTGCTTGGCGACGCGCGGCGCGCCGCGGCGCGCGGCGATCCGAGGTGTCCGATGGTGGAGATGGCGAGTGTGCTCGTGGTGGACGACGACCCGGTCGTTCGTCTCAGCGTCCGCCGCGCCCTCGCGGGGCAGGCGCTGGACGTCGAGGAGGCGTCGTCCGGCGAGGCCGCGATGGCGCGGCTCGCGCAGCGTGACTTCGATCTCGTGCTGCTCGACTTACGCATGCCCCGCCTCGGCGGACTCACCGTGCTGCAGCACCTCAGCAAGCACCGGCCTGCGACGCAGATCGTCGTGATGACCGGGCACGCCAACGTCGACAATGCCAAGGGCTCGATCCAACTGGGTGCGTTCGAGTTTCTCTCCAAACCGGTCGAGCCGGCTCAGCTGCTGGAGATCACCCAGCGCGCGCTGGCCGGAAAGGGGCTGAAGCTGCAGCGGCGTTGAGCGCGCGCAGGACGTCGGAGGTCGCCCCCGACCCCGGTCTCGCCGAGGCGACCCGGCGCTGAGACGCCGAGCCAGAGGAGCGGCCGAGGACGAGGCTACGGCCCACCATCAGCACCGCTTTGGGGCGCCATTCCGAGGTGGGCCGCGCATTCGTCGTGCTCGAAACTGAGGGCAGCGTCGGTACGTTGCGTCCGGCGCGGCCACCCGTCTGCGGGATCTCCCCAGCCGAGCGGGGCGTCGCCCAGTCTTCTCGCGACGATGAACTCCGCACGACGTCGAGCCGGCGCTGCGCTGGCCGAGAACCCGTTCCGATCTGCCCTCCGCCGTATGGCTCGGCTGGTGAGCCTCGCGCTGCTCGCCGCGCTCCCGGTCGGCCAACTCGCCGCGCAAGACTCGGCGGACTGCATGGGCTGCCACGGCGAGGCCGACCTGACGATCGAACGCGACGGGCGCGAGTTCTCGATCTACGTCGACGCCGACAAGCTGGCCGCCAGCGCACATGGTGCCTCCGACTGCATCGACTGCCACGTCGATCTGCAGGGCGTCGACAGCTTCCCGCACGAGGCGGACCTGCAGCCCGCACGCTGTGACGGCTGCCACGACGACTCTTTCGATTCGATCGCCGCCTACCTGCGGAGCGCGCACGGGCTGGCGGTCGAGGCCGGAAACCCGAACGGCGCACGCTGCTCCGACTGCCACGGCGGCCACGAGATCCTGTCGGCGAGCGTGCGGCAGTCGCGGACGCACCCCGCGAACATCGAGACTTCCTGCATCGCGTGTCACCGGGCCGGGCAGCCACCAGCGCGACCCGCCCCCGGTGAGACCGCGGCCGCCGGCCCGCCCTACCACGACCAGATCCACGCGAGCCTCGCCGACAAGGGCCTGACCGTGACGCCGGTCTGCACGTCGTGCCACTCCGCGCACGGGGCGCTCCCGCACGACCAGCCGGACTCCAGCATCTCGCGGGAGAACGTCAACGCGACGTGCATGAAGTGCCATGCGGATCCGGCTGCGCCGCACGGCACGACGTTCGATCCGTCGCTGTGGGCCGACCCTGCGACGGCGCCCCTCTGCGTGGACTGCCACGCGCCGCACCAGCCGCGCGTCGCGACGTACGGGACCAACATGAGCGACGGCGAGTGCCTCGCCTGCCACAGCGTGCGATCGATCGTCGATGGCCGGCGGCCCACGTTGTTCGTCGACTCGGAGCAGACGTCGCATTCCGTGCACGGCCGCCATCGCATCGCCTGCGCGCAGTGCCACTCGGAGGCGCGGCCGGCCGTCGACGATCGCTCGTGCCGGACCGTGACCCGCAAGGTCGATTGCTCGGGGTGTCACTCCGACTACGTCGCGGACTACGAGGCCGGCGTCCACGGCCGCCTGCGGGCGACCGGCGACCAGGATCCCCCGACCTGCGTCGACTGCCACGGCACCCACGGCATCGTCGAGAGCCATCTGCCCGACGGACCCGATGTGCCCGAGGCGCTGCGCGACCTGGTCCGGACCTCCCCGACCGGGCGCCGCAACGTGCCCGAGCTATGCGCTCGCTGCCACGCCCAGGGCAAGGTCGCGGCAATCCGTCTCGGCCACACCCAGCGCGACGTCGTCCAGGAGTATCGCGACAGCGTGCACGGCAAGGGGCTGCTCGAGAGCGGTCTGGTCACCTCGGCGAACTGCATCGACTGCCACTCTCCGCACCGCATCCTGCCGCCGGAGGATCCGCAGTCGACGGTCTCGCACGAGCGCATCGTGCACACTTGCGGCCGCTGTCACGACGGGATCGAGGAGCGGTTCCGCTACAGCATCCACGCGCCGGGCGGCAACCCCGACTACGTCGCGTCGGAGGGTGGCCCCGAGCTGCCGGGCTGCAACGACTGCCATTCGTCGCACTCGGTGGTCCGCACCGACCTGCCCGACTTCAAGCGGAGCATGATCGAGCAGTGCGGCGGCTGCCACGAGCACATCGCCGAGACCTACTTCCAGACCTATCACGGCAAGGTGTCGGCGCTCGGCAGCGAGGTCGCGGCGAAGTGCGCCGACTGCCACGGCTCGCACGGGATCCGCGCGCCGAACGACCCGCTGTCGTCGCTGAACCAATCGAACATCGTCGACACGTGCTCCAAGTGTCACGATGGCGCGCACCAGTCGTTCACGCAGTTCATCGCGCACGCTACCCACGACGATCCGGAGCGCTACCCGGCGCTGTACTGGACGTTCTTCGCGATGACGTGGCTGCTGGTCGGAGTATTCGGTTTCTTCGGCATGCACGTCGTCGCGTGGCTGCCGCGCTCCGTGGCGCTGCGCGCCGAGATGAAGCGCATTCGCGCCGAGCATGCGAGTGCCAAGCGGCGGCGTGAGTTCCAACGCTTCACGCCGTTGCAGAGCGCCCTGCACCGGATGGTGATCGTGTCGTTCCTCGGCCTCGCGCTGACGGGAATGACGCTCAAGTTCGCGCAGGCGAGCTGGGCGAAGGCGACGATGCACCTGCTCGGCGGTCCTGACGCCGCGGGCTGGGTGCACCGCCTCTGCGCGTTCATCACGTTCAGCTACATGGGCATCCACCTGGTGGATCTCGCGAGGCGCTTCCTGCGCAGCGGCGAGAGCGCGCAGCAGTTCTTCCTCGGCCCCAACTCGATGGTGCCGAACCTCAAGGACCTGAAGGACCTGATCGGCACACTGCGCTGGTTCCTGGGCCTCGGGCCGCGCCCGCGCTACGGCAAGTGGACGTACTGGGAGAAGTTCGACTACTTCGCCGTGTTCTGGGGCGTGATCGTGATCGGTATGTCCGGCCTCGTGCTGTGGTTCCCCATCACCGCGACAGCGGTCCTGCCCGGCTGGGCGATCAACGTCGCGACGATCATCCACAGCGAGGAAGCTCTGCTCGCGACCGGCTTCATCTTCACGGTCCACTTCTTCAACACCCACCTGCGTCCCGAGAAGTTCCCGATGGACGACGTGGTGTTCACCGGGCGGATGGGTGTCGAAGAGCTGAAGGCCGACAAACCGCAGCTCTACGACGATCTGGTCGCGTCCGGGAAGCTCGAGGACTACCTCGTCACCGCGTCGACCCCGGGGGCCCGGCGGCGGGCCCGCATCTTCGGCACGATCGCCCTGACGATCGGCATCACGGTGCTCGTGCTGCTGGTGCACGGGCTCGTGACGGTCGGCATCTGACGGCGACGCCGCGGCCAGGCACGGTCCCTCGCCTGGCCGTCGCACCATTCGGTGGCCTGGCCGTTGCGGTCGTCGAGATCGCGCCGCGAGCGCACCGGCCAGAAGGACGTGCGGATGTAGCGGGTCGCGCGTTCGACGCGACCCTTCTCGTTGCCGCGCGCAACGGCGACCGGCCGGATCTCGTAGCGGTGGTGGCGCGCGAAGTCGGCCAGCAGCGGGTTGAAGCGGATCGCATCACCACGACGCTCGAGGACCGAGCTCTTCAGGTCGTCGTAGAGCAAGGTCCTCGGCACATTGCCCCGGGCATCAATGGCCGCGACGTGGCCGCGCAACAAGTTGCCGGTGCGCTGGTCGAGCCAGGGAATCGAAGGGTATGGGCTGAAGGAGTGTCTTCTCCGGTGTCGCCCTGGAGGTTATGCTCGCCTCGGTGTCTCATGGAGAGCTTCGAATCGACGGTTGACTGGGGACTATGCTACGGCGGCCGCGAAGGTTGCGAACAGGTCGGCCGGCAGCGTGTATTCGAGCTCCCAAGTAACCGCCATCGGCAACTCCGACTCGTGGCTCCGGTAGGTCGCGGGCCCGAGGAACCAGAACGCGCGGTCCGTAGCCCGCAGTCGAGCGAACAGCATCACCGACGTCCCGAGCTCCACGTGGTTCTCGTACCGATGCCCAGTCTCGCTATCCGCTCGCGTAACGGACTGGCTCTCCCAGTGGATCAGCTCGCGGCTGATCGCGTAGTCGCGGTAGCGCGTCGTCGGCGAGAACTGCCCGCTCGTCTTGTCGAGCGTGAACGCGAGCAGGTCGGCGGCGGCCTCCTTGGCCCAGAAGACGCCGGTCTGCCAGGGTGCGACCTTGGCTCCGTCGCCGATGCCGAACGCGGCCAGGATCTCGATGCGCGAGTAGCGTCCGTGCACGCGAAGCGGCGCATCGGGATGCGTGGGGAGCGCGCGGTGCAGGTGATCGACGCGGTCGGCCAGGACCTCGAGCAGCCCGAGGATCTCGGCACGGACCTGCGGATGCGCCCACAGCATCCTGCAGCCCTCTTCGAGGCTGGTGGCCTTGGACACTGCCTTGTCCGTGACCGCGCCGACCAGCATGCGCAACAACCGCTGGTCCGACGGTGACAGATCCGCCGGATCGGGAGGTGCGTCCGCACCGAGGAACCGCCGGTAGGCCTCGATGCGGAGCATGTCGTCGACGTGCGAGAGCCGCCCGCAGGCGCGGCGCAGCGTCGCCTCCTGCGGTCCCGCCGGCCGCACGGGCAGCCCCGCCGCCTCGCAGAGGTCCGACCAGGACCGGTTGCCGGTGTAGAGGTCCTCGAGGACGAGCGCGGAGTGCTCGAGGTAGCGGGCCAGGCCGATCGGCTGGTCGGTCGCCCGCGCGAGGATGCGGAGCTCCTCGGTCTTCGCGGCCCAGCGCGACGGGATGGACTCCTTGATGTTCTGCAGCACCAGGTCGGCGGCGACTCGATCGAGCTCGATGTGGCAGCCGGCCGGCAAGAACGGGAAGCCGCGCTCGACCTGCTCCTGCAGCTCCTTGCGGGTTCCGCCGAGCAACGCGCGGAAGCGGCGGTCGAATCGGAACTCCCTGCGGTGATGGCCGACGAAGTCGAGCACGGTGCACACGGTCTTGCCGTGGCTGCGCCTCAGGCCGCGGCCGAGCTGCTGCAGGAACAGCGTGGGGCTATCGGTAGGACGCAGCAGCAACAGGGTGTCGACGTCCGGGACGTCGACACCCTCGTTGAACAGGTCGACCGAGAAGACGACGTTCAGTCGGCGCGCTTCGAGGTCGTCGAGCGCCGCCACGCGTTCGGCCTTCGGACTGTCCGCCCACACCGCGGCCGATGGGATGCCCGCGTCGAGGAAGACCCGTGCCATGTAGCGCGCGTGCTCGACGCTGACGCAGAAGCCGAGCGCACGCATTCGGCTCCGATCGTCGATGCAGCGGTCGAGCTGGGAGAGCACGACGTTGGCCCACACGTCGTTGGCGGTCACGAGGTTGGACAGCGCCGTCGTGTCGTAACCTCGGCCGCGCTTCCAAGGGATGTCGCGCAGATCGAGGCCGTCGTGGATGCCGAAGTAGGTGAATGGCGAAAGTCGGTACTGGTCGATCGCATCCCAGAGCCGAAGCTCCGCGGCGATGCGGTCGTCGAACCAGTGCAGCACCGGCAGGTCGTCGCTGCGCTCGGGCGTGGCGGTGAGGCCGAGCAGTTCGACAGGGTGCACGTGGTCGAGCAGCGACCGATAGGTCGGCGCAGCCGCGTGGTGGAATTCGTCGACGATCACCACGTCGAAGTGCGCGGGATCCAAGCTGTCGAGCCCCGACGCGTGCAGGCTCTGGATCGACGCGAACACGTGGTCGAACCCGGTCGGGCGCCGCCCACCGACCCAGAGCTCGCCGAACGCCTGGTCACGCACTGCGTGCCGGAACGTCGCGAGGCTCTGCTCCAGGATCTCCTCGCGGTGTGCCACGAACAGCAGTCGCGCCCGCGGCAGGGTCGCGCGTAGGCGCGCGTAGTCGATCGCGGCCATGACCGTCTTGCCGGTGCCGGTCGCGGCGACGAGGAGGTTCCGGTGGTGGCCACGTTCACGCGACACCTCGATCTGCTCGAGTAGCCGTTCCTGGAACGGATACGGCCGCAGCTCGACCGGGCTGAGAAAGAACGTCGGCTCGGGCTTGGACGACGCCGCGGTCCGCTCGACGAACTCCTCCCGCACGAACGGCACGAAGTCCGCGCTGTTCCATTAGGTCTCGAACACCGCGCTGACCTTCTCGACGACGTCCGCGTTGCGGGCGCCTGATACGCGGACGTTCCATTCCAGGCCAGAGACCTGCGCCGAGTGGGTCAGGTTGGACGACCCGATGTAGGCCGTCGAGAAGCCAGACCGTCGGTGGAACAACCACGCCTTGGCGTGCAGGCGCGTCATGCTGGTGTCGTACGACACGCGCACGTCGGCCCCGCCGGATCGCAAGGCCTCGAGGGCGGCGAGCTCCGTCGAACCGGTGTACGTCGTGGTCCGCACGCGCAGAGACCGGCCGTGTTCGCTGTGGCTCCGCAGCGCGTCCAGCAGCGGTCGGATACCCGACCTCCGGATGAACGCCATCACGATGTCGATCCGGTCGGCGGAGTGGATCTCGCTCGAGAGCTGGTTGCCCACCCGCGGTTCGCCTGGCGCGTTGGTCAAGAGCGCGGTGTCGAGCAGCGGAATCAACGGCTGTCGAATGGTCTCGGATCGGCCGTCGGGCTGCAGCGCTGCGACCGCCCGCAACACGCAGCCCGGATCAACCGGGGCGTCCGCCGCGACGTCGCTGTCCTGAAGCTCGCCGATCTGCCGGACCAGCGCGCGGGCGAGTTGGATGCTCGCCGCGACCCGGTCGCTCTCCGGCATCGCTGCGACCACGCGCCGGACGATGGCCCCGAGATGCAACGCGATGCGGTCGGCGGCCTCCGCGACCCGAAAGTCCTCGCGGTGGGCACGCAGTCGGTCGTCCAGATCCGCGCACCGCGTCGGTTCCCCTCCCGTGACCCAGCCTCCCAGGAATCCGAGTCCGCCTGGCCAGGCTGACGTCGAAGCGCTCAGTCGGCGTCGCGCCGAGCGGGGCGGTCCCGCCTGCGCGGAGGCCTTCGAGGCGCGCAGCAACGGCCAGTCGGAGCCGAGTCTCTCGGCCGCAGTGCGCGGTCCGCGGTTGGAAGGCGCCCGGGCGGAGAAGGCGAGAGCGGCTGCGCGCAGTCGAACGTCAAGAGCGGCCCGATGGGGGATGACAACAGGCAATCGCTCATCGAGGTGGCGAGGACAGCGCGCGGCGAAACGCCCGGTCGATTGGCACGGGACGCGAGCCGGCCGCTGCGCGACCGAACGGGTCGGGCCTGCCGCAGCGTGATACGCGAGCACGCGACGGCCGGGACCGCTCCGCCCTCGGACCGGGGCACGCGCCGCGGTCACGGTGGATCGGCGCCGGAGTGGCACCCATTCCCCGAGCCCGCACGCATTCCGCGAGCCGCGGTGGCTCGGAACGGCGCTGCTCGTGGTCGGAGCACCGTGCGCCCCGGTCGTGCGAGGCGGGCGCGCGAGCGCGAGCGGCAGGATCCGCGCGCGGTGTGCGCGGATCTCACCCGCTCAGCGCGGACGGCTCATTCGCCGTCCTTCTTCTCCTTCTCCCGCTTGCACTTCGGGCAGTCCGGAGTGCAGGTCTCGCGCAGCTTCGCGAGCTCCTCCTCAGTGCGCTCGCGCCGTGGATCGAGGTGCTCGATCTCCGCCATGCGCTCCTTGAAGCAGAACTCCTTGTGGGTCGGGCTGCGCTCGTTGTGGCAGCGGATGCACGACGCGGGGTCGCGCACGGCGTGCACCTCGTTCTCGCCGATCGGCGATGGCGGCTTGTCCTTCTGCATCGACTCCTTGAAGCGGACCTTGAAGTGCTCCTCGCCCGCACCGTGGCAGGTCTCGCACTGCACGCCGTCCTCGATCAGGAAGCCCTTCTTGATCTCTTTCGGGTCGACGCCGAACGCGGTCACGTGGCACTCGAGGCACTTCTCGCTCTTCTGCGGGTCGTCGATGCCCATGCCGGCGGCGATCTTCTTCGCCTCCGGGGTGCCGAGCGTCGCGTAGGCCCGAGCGTGCGCGCTGGCGGCCCACTTGTCGTGGATGTTGCCCTTGTCCTCGCCGTTGTGGCAGTTCTTGCAGGCCTTCGCGCCGATGAAGCGGCCGGGGCCGTCGAGGGCCAGCGCGTCGTCACCGGCACCGACCGCGAACGCGGCGACCGCGTCGGTCGTGGCCGGAGCGGGTCCGAAGGAGAGGAACGGGAGGAGTGCCAGTCCGAGACCGATGGGTAGAAGGGACAGCGGACTCATGGAACAGCCTTGCTGAAGGGGGGTCGTTGGTAGCGGCGCGGAGGACTGACTCCACGCATCCTCCCAGTGTCGCGAGTCGCCGCGCCGCGAACAACCTGCACCCCGGCAGGATCCCCTGAGACCGGCTCGCGACGGGACTGACCCGGCGTTCTAGGTGAAGTCCCTGGGTCGGGCCCGTGGCCCGACCCAGGGGGGCCCGCCCGACTCAGCCCGGGAGCCGTCCGGGTGCCACGGTGGCCTCCGCGTCGCGGTCGGAGGCACCTTCGGCGGCGTCCTGCAGCTCGACGACCTCGAGTCGATCGGCTTCACGTGCCCACTCCAGCGCGTGCTCGTGCTTCATCCGGGCGACGGAGATCCTCCCGGTGAAGATGCTCTTGTCGAGCGGCGCGCAATCGGGGTTGAACAGCGCTCCGTAGAGGTGCCAGACGACGATCGTCAGGAACGCCATCATGGCCTCGTAGCTGTGCGCCATCTTGGCGGCCGGGATCAGCTGGCCGGGCAGGAAGGCGGCGAAGATCGTGGGGAAGAAGAGCACGAAGCCCGACACGATCATCACGGCGCTGCCGACCAGCATGCCCCAATACTCGAACTTCTGCTTGTAGTCGAAGCGGTCGAACTGCGGCGGCCGCTTGCGGAGCCCGAAGTAGTACTGGAGGTTCTGCAGCGCGTCGCGGAAGTCCTGCTTCTGCGGGACCATGCTGGCCTGGCTGCGCCCGCTCAGGATCTTGAGGATCGCGATGCCGACGTGCAGGACGCACAGTGCCGCGAACACGAGACCGACGATGCGGTGCGTATTGCGGACCATGTCGATGCCTCCCATCGTCGCGATCAGGCTGGTCGCCCAGTCGGACTCCCAGAACTTCTGCGGCAGACCGGTCAGCAGCAGCAAGATGAACGACACCGCACCGAGCAGGTGCTCGAGCCGCTGCCAGCGACCGAACCGCAGGACGAAACGCCGCTCGTCGCCGGGCAGGATGTGCGGGCCGTCGTGTGGCTCGGCGGCGACACCGGCGCGCGCGAGGCGGCGGCGGCGGCGCGGTAGCAGCACGAGGTGCGCGAAGATCTGGATCGACAGGCCGATGATCACGAACGGGATGAAGATCCAGTAGGCGGTCTTCACGCCGAACACGATCGGAGCCGACTCGAGGGTCGGCCGGTAGTGTGACATCCACGCGTCGGGGAACGTCGTCGAGGCGTCGTCGTGGCACTTGGCGCAGACCTGGCGCAGGTTGGCCTTCAATGCCGCAGCTCCACCCTCGCGGACCTTGGCGACGTCGTGCACGCCGTGGCAGTCCGCGCACACGAGCGTGCGCAGGACGTCCGAGCTCTCGGCGGTGCCGTCGGCCTTGTAGAAGTGCAGGCTCGTGCCGTGGAAGTCCTGCAGGTAGGTGTCGACGACATCGGTCGACAGGTCGTAGCGGGACATCAGGTCCTTGTCGCCGTGGCATCCCATGCAGGGCATGCCCAGGCGCAGGTCGCGCGCCGCACTGCTCTTGCCGACCGCGTCGTGCCCGCTGTGGCAGGTCGTGCACGACGGCAGGTCACGATCACCGTCGTCGAGCACCCCGGCGCCGTGCGCGCTGCCCGCGAGCTCCGCGTAGGTGCTCTCGTGGCACGTGGCGCAGGCCTTCGACATCGATACGTGTGCGGCCGGCGTGCGGCGCGCCGCGTGTGCGGCGTGGCAGTCGGAGCACAACGGTGCCTTGTCGACGTTCGCCGGGTGCAGCAGCTGGTGGATGGGCGGAGCGTCGGGGTTCGGGCCTCCTTCGGCGTGGCACTCCGCGCATCGCGCATTGAGCCCCTTGCGGTACTCGGCGAAGTTCTCGTGATCGGCGAATGCGTGCTCCATCGGATCGAGGCCCTGGTGGCACGCCATGCAGTCGAGCTCGCCGTGTGCGGACTCGAGGAACAGGATCCGGTCGATCCCGGTGCTGACCTCCGTCCCGTCGCCCCACTCCATGGTGTTGTCGGGATCGGAGTGGCAATTGAAGCAGCCCTCCATCGTCACCTCGCCCTCGGCGTCGCCCTGGGCGACGACGGAAGCGGCGAGCAACGACAGGGCGGCGAAGAGTGCAAGGCGGCCAGCGCCTCTGCCGGACGTGACCTCGGCGTTCACCTCAGGCCTCCTGCCCCGCGAACAGTCTGGTGAACTTCTTGCCGAGCAGGCCGAGCAGCACGGCGAAGCCGATGAACGGCAGGAACAGCACGTAGGCGAGGCTGATGAACGGTGCCGCGATCAGCGCGCCGATCGACTTCACGAGGCTCGGCGGCGTCGTCTCGGTCGGCGCCGGCCGGCCGAGCGCCGGGGTCTCGGGCCTCGCGACCGCCGGGGTCGGCTGCGGCGCGACCTTGGCGACCGGCAGCGGTGCCTTCACCTCGATCGGGACGGTGTTCGCGGTGTCGGCGTCGACCGGCGGGCCCTCCGCCTCGACGGCCCAGCTCGGCCAGCGGCCGGTCTCGGCCAACGACTTCGCGGTGAGCGCCTCGGTGGTGGCGCGGGTCAGCACCTCGGGGGTGATCGGCTTCGTCAGGTAGTCGACCACGCCGAGCCGCGCGGCCTCCCGCAGCGTGTCGCGGGACGGGAAGCCGGTCACGACGACGACCGACATGCCCGGGTTCGTCTCGCGCAGCTTGCGGACGAACTGCAAGCCGTCCATCCCCGGCATCTTGAGATCGGTGACGGCGACGTCGTAGCCGCCCTCCCGAATCCTCTCCAGCGCCTCGCGCCCGTCGTGCGCCTCGGCGACCTCGAAGCCGGCTCCCGTCAGGACCCGCTCGAAGCTCTTGCACACGACCGGCTCGTCGTCGACCACGAGCACCCGCTTGCTGACCGCGACCATGTCTCTTTCTCCGTCAGATGCCACCTGCGTGGCGCGGCGAGAGCCGGGCGGTGCGTGGGCGGGTCTGTCCCGCGCCTACCGACCGCATCGCGAGGCTCTCGCGATTGCGACGGCCGACCAGGAGCGAGCGGAGTGCCAGCTGTCCGGAGAATCTTCGGATTCGCGGCTGATACCGTCGCAAGTCTCTTGGTAAGCGAGTGATGCGTTCGCGAAAGAACCTGCTGAGCGACTCGTCGGGGTGCCCGGGAGGTCCCGCGGAGCCCGACCCCCGGCCCGGATCGTACGAAGCGCCCATACACCGAGCGTCGCGCGCGCCCGGCGCATGCAGGGGCTACGCTGCCACCCGCGATGAGGCACGCCGGGCTTGGTCTTCCGATGCTGACGCTCGTCCTCGGCACGCTCCTCGGCGCGCGGCTGGCGGTCGGTCAGACGCCGCTCGCGGCGCTGTGCCGTGAACTGGCGTCGCGCGATCCCATGGTCGCGGGAGACGGCGCGCGTGGGTTCGACGCGCTCTGCGCGGTCGCCGAGGTCGCTCCGGAGCGGGCAGAGCGGGTGCTGGTGATCGTCGAGGAGCGGCTGTGGGGCGCGCGGCTCGATCAACCGATGCGGCGCTACCTGGCCGACCTCGCGGCCGAGGGGCTCGGCGCCGATCTCGTCACCGCGACGCTGGTGGTGCCGCCGCCGGACGCCGCGCGGCGCGACGGCCGCGCGCTGCTCGCGCTGCGCGAGCTCGTGCGCGCGGTCGCCGCGCTGCGTCCCGGCCTGCGCGGCGTCGTGCTCGTCGGCCACTTCCCGGACGCGCTGCTGGTGCGCACGGTGTCGTGGCGCAAGCGCGACCGCGTCGTGACGGGCCGCGGCACCGAGCGCGAGCACGACTGGGGCGACGTCCCGTTCCTGCGACGCGTGCCGGAGATCGTCGCGCACCGCTGTGACCTCGTGCTCGGCGATCTCGACGGTGCCTGGCCCGAGTGCTACGTCGAGGCCGTGATGCCGCTGCCGACCGTCGTCGCGGTGTTCGACGGCCCGCCGCCCGAGCCGGCCGGCGGGACCGCGCTGGCCGTCGAGGTCGGCAGCATCGAGCGCAGCGACTGCTTCCTGGTCGCCGACGGTCGCTGCACCGTGGAGGGCCTCGACGTGGTGCTCGACGATGCCGACCGCGACCACGAGTGCACGGCAGCGGACCGCGAGCGCGGCAATCCGCTCGCGCGCGCCGAGGTGTTCGTGTCGAGGATCGACGCGCGCGGCATCGCGCTGTACTCGGAGGTCGCCGCCGACGGCCCGCCGGCGTGGCGGCCCGACGCCGAGCTCGAGCTGCGTCTGCTCGCGGACTACTTCGAACGCAACCACCGCTACCGGACGGAGCCCGCTGGCGCCGCGTTCCGACCGGCCTCCATTGCCCACGGGCTCGGGTCCGGCTTCGGCATCGTCCGTCGTGGTGCGCCCGAATGGGCGGACTTCACCGCCGATGGCTACGACGCGATGCGCGGCGTCGACCTCGTCGAGGTCGCGCGCTGGCTGCAGCGCGGGGCGACCCTCCGCACGCTGCGTGCGCACAGCGACGGGCTGCACGCCGCGTTCGCTGCGGCTCCCGATCCGACCGCCGCGGCGCGCGGGCTGCTCGGTGGCGACGCTGGCGCGGCGTTCGTCGAGTCGGTCCGCCGCGGCCGCGCGGACTACGCGTACTGGCGCGGGCTGTGGGAGGGCTCAGCCGCCGGCGACGCGCCGTTCATCCTGCTGCACACCGGCTGCGAGGCCCTGTCGCCGCCGGGCTCCGGCACGCTGTCGTACCTCGACCCGCGCTACGGTCGCTTCGCCCAGGCGGAGTCGATCCTGTTCTTCACGCGGGCGGTGGCGATCGTCGGGCGCGCGAAGGTCTTCTACGACGAGCCGGGCGGCTTCGTCGAGGCGCTCGGGGCGGGAGCGACCGTCGGCGATGCATTGCGCCGCTACGGCGAGCTCGAGTCCATGGCAGCGAGCTGGTCGGAGGTCGGCGGCGACATCGGTCGCAAGCGTTCCTATTTCTGGTCGGTCGTCGGCGATGCGACGCTGCGACTACGCGCGCGGTGACGAGCCACGCGCGAGCGCCGCGATCCCGGCCGGCGCGAGCTGGCGCGTCTCGAGGAGATTGCGGTTCGCGCGGAACGGTGTGCAGCGGCCGTCCTGCAGCAGATGGAACTCGCCGATCGACTGACCGGGCACGCGCTGCGCCGCCGCGCGGTCGGCCCCGAACAAGGTCTCGAGCTTCTTCAGCGCGGTCTGCTGCGTGACCTTGCCGACGAACCAGGACTGCACGTTCTCGCGGCAGCGGTAGTCGAGATCGCCGGGGCTCTGCGTCGCGAGCAGCAGCCCGATGCCGGCCGAGCGGAAGCGGCGTAGCCCGTGCTCGAGCGGCGCCTTCGTCGGCGGCGATGCGCCCGCCGGCAGGTACAGGTCGGCCTCGTCGAGCAGCACGAGCGCCTGCAGCCGCCCGCTCGGATGTCGCTCGGCGTAGCGCCCGAGTGCGACCAGCAGGTGCGTCACCAGGAACAGGATCCGCTCCTGCTGACCGAGCGCGCCAGTGCTGACGATCGCGAGCCGCGTCGCCGCGCCACGCGCAAGGCCGAGCCCGAGCAGCTCGGCGACGTCGAGCCGTTCACCGGCGGCGTTGTCGAGCAGCGCGCGCTCGTTGATCCGCAGGCACTCGAGCTGCTCGGCGACCTTCTGCAGGTGCTTCGGGTCGATCTGGCCGAGTGCTGCGGTGATCGCCGGGTCGGGGCCGGCGAACGCGTCGCACAGCTCGCGCAGTCCCAGCGTGGCGTCACCCCGACAGGCGTCGAGCACGCCGAGCCCGGTCTGCAGGATCGCGAGCGTCCGCTGCCGGCTCGCGCCGCGGCCACGGCCGGGATCGAGCATCGCCGCCAGCGCGCCCGCGTAGTGCTGCACCGCGACCTCCCGCTCGTGTGCCGACAGGCCGGCGTCCGCGGCGGGCAGGATCGGCACGGCGAGGTCGCGGCCGGCGGGATCGCCGGGCGTCCACAGCCGGACGTCGATCGCGTCGCGCAGCGCACGGGCGCGCTCCGGATCGTGGCTCGACGCGAAGCGCGTCGGGTCCGCGTAGGCCGCGAGATCGCCCTTGCGGTCGACGCACAGGACCGGCACCCCGGCGAGCAGCGCCTGCTCGACGATCGCCAGCGCGAGCGTCGTCTTGCCCGAGCCGGTGCCGCCGAGGAACGCGGCGTGACGCGTCAGCGACGCCAGCGGGATCTCCAGCGGTGCGGCGCGCAGGCCGGTGGTCGTGCCGAGGCGGATGTCGGCAGCACCGGGCGGCGTCGGTGTCGCGACCGGCGCGGGGCTCTCGGTCGGTGTGCCCGGGACGCCGCCGGGGACCCCGTCGAGTCGCAGCACGTCGCGGATCACCGGCAGCGACAGCATTGGCCGCTCGCGGCGGCGCCACGCATCGAAGCCTGCAGCGTTCGAGTGCCGGCGCGCGAACTCCGACATCGCGAGCATCGCCTTCCATTGGGTGCCCGAGCACACCGCCCGGCGATTGCCCTCGGCGACGAACTCGCCGAGCATCCGCGCGATGATCGTCCTCGGATTGTCGGGAAACGACGACGAGCGGACGATCGCCGCGATGCGGCCGGCCGCCTTGTTCTGCAGCTGCACGAGCTGACGCTGGAGCCCACCGCCGCGAGCGGCGCGCTCGCAGACGCCGATCAGCAGCTCGCGACCGGCGCCCGACACGCGAATGCGGTTCGCGTCGCGCGAAACGTCGAGCCGGACGCCGTCGGGCAGCTCGACCGAGCTGCCCGCGAGCGTGTCGGCGATTAGCTGGGCGAGCTCCTGCTCGTCGTCGGGTGGCGCGCGATCGAGGTCGGTGCGGAAGTCGTCCCAGGTGCGCTGCCAGTCTTCCGCCGGCGCTGCCGGTGCGGTCGGCGGGATCTGCGGATCGCCGATCGCGAGCGAGGCGAGGTCGGGGACCGTGCCGCGAGCGCGCGCCAGCTCCAGCGCACGGCGGCACGCCTCCAGCACGTCGCGGATGCGCAGCGCACCGAGCCGGGCGAGCTGCTCGCGGTGGAACGGGGCGAGCGGGTCCGCCGGATCCGGTCGGACTCCGTGCCGTTCGAGCACGAACGCGAGCCGCGCGCCGATCAGTGCGGCCGCCTCGTCCTCGTCGAGCGTCGCGCGCAGCTGGATCGGCTGCGGATCGAGCGTGATCCGGTCGAGCACGGACTGGCTGACCGAGTGCCTGACCTGCTCGAAGTAGTCGCCGAGGCAAGCGAGCACCGCGACCGCGTTCGGCACGGCGTCGGTCAGCTCGCGCAGGCCGAGCATCACGCGGCGGAATGGCTGCTCGGCGTCGGCGTCGGGTCGGTACGCGTCCTCGAGCTGATCGACGCAGATGACGAAGGCACCCCCGTCGAGCACCGACACCAGTCGGGCGAGGCTGCGCAGCACGACGAACGGGTCTTCATCGCGGGTGCGCGACGCCACGCCGCCGAGCAGCTCGCGCTCCCGCGCGCCGAGCTCCTCGCACGACAGGAACCGGGTGACGGCGCGGTGCACGGTCGGCAGCCCCCGCTGCAGGAACAGCAGCTGGAACACGACGTCCGCGTCGACGTCCTGCGCCGCGTGCGGGAGCATCCGGTTCACGATGCGGTTGCCGACGCGCCACGCGGTGCGTCGCAGCGTGCCGGTGTCGTCTGTGGTGCGGAGCAGATCGAGCTCCGCGTCGGAGCACGCGTCCGGGAGTGCGCACAGGGCGTTCGACAGCGCATCGAGGCCCGTCGCCTCGCCGTGCTCGGGATCGTAGGCGACGCCGAGCGACTCGATGACGTTGCGCAGCACGTAACGCAGGTAGTTCGACGCCGATGACGTCATCTGCACGTAGCTGACGAAGCCGCGCCGCTCGGCGTGCACGCGGCTGCGGAACGCGCGCATCAGATGCGTCTTGCCCGCGCCGGACTCGCCGAGCACGAGCAGCATGCGACCCGAGTCGTTCGGCTGCGCGTCGCACGCGCGAGCGACCAGCGCGTCGAACACCTCGCGCGCTTCCGCGTGGATCCGTCCGACGTCGAGCGGATCGGGGCGGAACACGTCGCCGCGGTGCTGGATCGGGTGGAAGACCGCGGCCGCATCGGCCCGCAATACGGCGGCGAGGCGCGGGTCGGCGTGGCTCTCCGAGGTCATGGTAGTGGCGGGTCGTCGAGCGGTGCGGACCAGTCAGAGGCGGACGTAGTGGAAGGTCGCGATCAGGTCGCGGATCTCCGAGCGACGCAGCTCGCCGGGGTCGACGGCCTCGGCGAGGTCGGCGCGCGACAGCTCGAGCTTCCGCTCGCGTGCGGCGGCGAGCAGCCGCCGCTTGAAGGTCGGCAGATCGCCGGCCGCGGTGGGATCGCGCCGCGCCAGCGCGGCGTAGGCGTCGGAGATCAGCACCAGCGTTCCCGCCGGCGCGCCGTCGCCGCGCAGTGCCATGCGCAGCGCCTCGGTGAACGACTCGACCTTCGGCGCGGGGGCGCGCGGAACGGGTGCGAGGGCCGGCGGCTCGCCGGCGCGCCAGCGGCGCAGGATGGTCGCGCGCAGCGCCCGGGGATCGGGACCCGGGGCGCCGACGGCCGCCGCCGCGAGCCGCGCGAGGAGCTTCGCCGGGGTCAGCGGCTCGGTGATGCCGACGTCGCGGCCGAGCAGGCACGCGACCACCGCGCCGCGGCCGAACGCGAGACCGCGCCAGTCGTCGAGCGGGTCGCCGAGCACCTGCGACAGAGCGTGCCAGCCGAACGCGTCGAGCGCCTCGGTCGCGGTCGGGTAGGGAGCGACCGGCAGCCGGTGGGCGGTGGCGACGATCGCTGCGCGCAGACCAGGAGCCTGGCTGAAGCGTCGCAGCGACTGTGCGTCCGGCGGCGGCAGGCCGAGCGCCCGCGCGGTCAGCCGCCCGTCGCGGAACGCGGTCCACGTGCCGGCCGATTCGGTGAGCCCCAACCCCAGCTCGCGGCGCAGCGCGGCGGCGGCGCTCGGCGCGAGCGTGTAGCGGCGGCCGTCCGGCTCGACGCGCCCGGCCTGGAACAGGTCGCGCAGCACGAGCTCGCGCGATTCCTCGAGCGCGGCCTGGCCGGCGTGCGGGCGCAGCGCCTTCAGGGCTTCGCGGAGGTTGGCACCGGTCGCGCCCTGCTCGCCAGCGACGAGGCAGCGGCACAGCACGACGGTCTCGTCGGCGGGACGGCCGGGCTCACTCATGGTGCGGGGGCTCCTTCCAGGTCAGCGTGTCGTCGATCGTCGCGAGGATCGACTCCGCACTCCGGACGACGTCGGCAGCGAGGAAGCGCAGCACGACGTAGCCGTGCCGCTGCAGCAGCAGGTCCTTGCGCCGGTCGCGGCGGAAGCATTCCTCGTCCGCGAAATGATGCGGACCGTCGATCTCGATCGCAATCGCGCCGCGGCGGTCGAGCAGATCGACCCGGCAGGGCCGGCCGCCGAACGGGAAGCCGGCATCGCCGTTCAGCACGAAGCGCCCGGCCGTGCCCGGGCGCCGCTCGAGCAGCGCCGCCAGCAGGCTCTCGGCGGCGCTGCGCGCGACGCCTTCGCGCAGCGGGTCGGCGGTGCCGGTCGCACGGGTCGCCTCGGCGTCGCGCAGCGCGAGCTCCGCGCGGGCGCACAGCGCCGCGGGTTCGAGGGCCCCGTCCGATGCGCCCGCGGCGGTCGGTGCTGTGGGGGCGGTCACCGGCGGCGCGCCGCCGGGTCCCCGGGCGGCGCAGCGCGCCGCGGCGCGGGGATCATCGTGGAGCATCGCGTCCCAGGCGGTCGCCGGTGCGGCGAGCGCGAGCGACTCGGGCCAGGGCGAGAGCCGCTCAGCGAGCCAGACCGCCGCGGCGAGCGCACGTCCGTCGGGGACCGCGAGCAGCAGGGCGGCCGGACCCGGCAGCAGTCCGCGCGCCGCACGGAGCGCGCGCGTCAGCGCGTCCGCCGGGTCGGGGAAGGCGCGTTCGACCGCGCGGGCGACGTCCGGCCGGTCGTCGACGAACAGCGCCAGCGCGAGGCGCACGGAGTCGTCGGTGCCGTGCGCCAGCTCCCGGCCGTGCCACGCGGCGCGCAGGTCGGCAGCGGTGCGCCGCGTCGCGTCCAGCGCGCGGTGTGCGGCGACGGCCACCGCGGACTCCACCGCGTCGCGCAGCGTGGCGCCGGCCGCGATCCAGGCGAGCGCACCGGCGCGCGCCGCCCGCCGCTGCCAGTCGGCGACGGTCGTCTCGAGCGGTCCGAGCAGGCACTCGAACTCCGCGGCGGTGTCGCTGCGGGGTCGTGTCACTCGACGAGCGCGCGCACGCGCGCGGCAGGGACGCAGTGCTTCATCACCATCTGCAGGTTGTGCTGCTCGCCGCCGTCCTCCTCGTAGTAGATGGACCGCGTCGCACGGACGACGCCGACGGCATTGCCGGATGCGTCGAGTACCGGTGCGCCGGACGAGCCGCGTGCGAAGTCGGCCGTGATGTCGAGGAGCTCACCGGCGAGGCCGTTCGGCCCGGACCGCAGGAAGCGGCGGCTGACGACTCCGCTCGAGAAATACCAGTAGGTGCTCGCCGGGTGGCTGAGCACGCAGACCGGCTCGCCGACGCCGACGTCCCCGCGCAGCGGCAATGCCGCCACCGCGGCGTCGCACGCCGCGCGGAGGATCACGACGTCGTCGCCGCGGTTCGCGGCGAGGACCTCCGTGACCGCGTGGACGACGCCGTGCCGGTCCATGATCGCGAGGCCGGTGTCGGGCCGCCCGTCGATCACGTGGCGGCTCGTGACGAACGCGCCGTCGGTCGACACGAAGAACCCGCTGGCGGTGCCGAGGTGCCAGTGCGTGCACTTGTCGCACAGGTAGCGCTTCGCGACGATCACGACCGCGTCGCTGGCAGCGGCGTGGACGTCCGTCGGCGTGCCGGGGTGCGTCGCGACCGGCGGCAGCGACAGCGCGCAGTGCGCGCGGTCGAGCTGCGCCTTCAGCGCGCCGACCGTCGCGGTGCCACCGGATTCGCACAGCGCGCCGAGCTCGCTCAGTAGCCGGTCGCGGAGCTGCTGGTCGTCGGGGGTCTGCGGATCCTGCCAGCCGCCCGCGTCGCAGGGCTGCGCAGCCGCGGGAGCGATTCCCAGGGGGCTCGCACAGGCGGTGGCGCACAGCGCGAGTAGGACGGACGACAGGAGCGGGCGCATCTCCGCGCACTGTAGTCGCAGCACCGCTTTCCGTTGGCGCGCCGCTCGCTCGGCCGGGAATCTTTGCTTCGGCCGTCGCAACCGCGCGCCGCAACTCCGGGAGTCGAAACCATGCTCAACGAACTGCTCCTGCTCTCCGCTCTCCTCGCGCCGGGACCCGGCGACCCGCCGCCGCGCGCCGCGGATCCGGCGCGGCTGTTCCCCGCTGGCAGCTACGGGATGGTCGAGTTCGCCGGTCTCGATGCGTGCCGCGAGGCGGCCGCGGGCTACGAGCTGCTCGGGCTGGCCGAGCGCCTGCTGGTCCGCTCGCAGGGCACCGACTTCGACCGGATGCTCGCCACCGAGGTCGTGCCGGAGCTCGACCGCGGGCTCGGCGAGCTCGGGCTGACCCGCGCCGACGTGCGCGAGGGCCTGCGCGGCCCGGTCGCCCTCGGTGTCTCGCGCGTCACGTTCTTCGACGAGGACCCGATGCCGAGCCTCGCGCTCGCGCTGCGCGGCGGCGACGCCGGCGCGAAGCTGGTCGGCACCTTCCTCCGCATGGTGGGGAACGAAGCGCCGCGGGCGGAGCGCTACTCGTTCGACGTCGCCGGTGTCACGATCGACGCGGTCCGCTCGGGCAGCAGCAACGGTGCGATCGCGACCGCGGTGTTCGATGGATGGGCCGTCGCGGCGTCGAATCCCGACTACCTGGCCGACGTCGTCCGCACTGCCCGGGGCAGCGGGTCGTCGCTCGCCGACGTGCCGGCGCTCGCGCGTGCGCGTGGCCAGTCCGACGCGCTGCTCGGCGTGTTCGTCAACACGGGCCCGCTGTTCGATGCGCTGCTCCTGGCGGCCCCGTACGAAGCCGATCCGATCCTCACCGCGCTCGGGATCCAGCGCGTCGATGGACTATGGCTGGGCGCGGGTGTCCGCGGGGTCGGCAGCTTCGACTGGATGCGTGCCGAGGTGACCCACAGCGAGTCCGGATTCGTGGCAGCGCTGCTGTCCCACGATCTCGCCGCGCGCGGTGCCCGCTTCTGCCCGCCGGACACGCTGTTGACGCTGTCGCAATCGATCGACATCGATGCGATCGCTGCGCGGTTCGTCGACCTCGTCGATGCGTTTCCCGGCGAGGTGCGCAGCGAGGTGCGGCGCGAGCTGTTCCAGGATGCTGCCGAGGAGCTCCGCCGCGAGGGCATCGACCCGCAGCACCTGGTCGACTTCCTCCGGAAGCTCGGGCCGGAGGTCTCCGTGGCCGTGACCATGCCGCAGATCGCGCTCGGCGTGCCTGCCGGCGTGCCTCCGATCCTCGCGTTCGTGCAGGCGCAGGACACCGACGCTGCCGGCAAGCTGGCGCGCTTCCTGATCGAGCGCGGCGCGCCGCTCGAGACCGTGGACTTCGACGGCCGGGCGGTCTGGTACACGTCGATCCAGGAGGAGGGTCTGCGGCTGTCTCCGGCGATGACGCAGGTCGACGACCTGATCGTGTTCTCCAGCGACCTGCGCGCGCTGAAGGCCGCGGTCCGTCGCGCGGCGGATCCCGCCGACCCGTCGCTCGCCGACGAGCCCGACTACGCCGCAATGCGGGCGATGTCCGAGAATGCGGTGATGATGGAGGTGGTCCGATTGCGTCGGAACCTGGCAGCTCTGTACGACGCCTACGCGCCGTTGCTGGAGGGCTTCCTCGAGCGGAATACGGAGCTCGGGCTGACGATGGAGGACATGCCGACGCCCGCCGAGCTCGAGGGCATGCTCACGGACGTCGTGTTCGCCATGCACCGCGATCGCGGCGGGATCACGTTCTCCGCGCAATCGCCGATCGGCGTCGGTGCCGCGCTCGCGGTGGTCGGCAGCCTCGCCGACCGCGCCCTCGCGAACGGCGGGCCGCCCCGCTGACGCGTTGGTCTCAGCGCCGCCGCTGCCGCTGCAGCGCGCGGCGCATCTCGCCACCGAGCTCCGATTGGATCAGCCGGTTGACGACGAACGCGTCGGGGCCATTCGGCACCGGCCGAACGATCCCGAGCACGGGGTCGTAGGCCTGGCGCGGGAGCGGCGGGACGCTCGCCTCGGCCGGCTGCGCCGCGGTGCGCCGCGCGGACGCCTCGGCGGCGCGGACCTCGCGGATGCGCTCCATGCGCTCGGCCTGTGCGAGCGCCTGCCGCGACTCGCGCTCCGCGTTCGCCTCGGCGAGCGAGCCGCGCGCCGCCTGCTCGCGGCGCTCGATCTCCTCGACCGTCAGGTCGTCGCGCTCGATCTCGCGCACCAGCGCCTTGGCGATCTGGATCTCGCCGCCGACGACCCGGATCACGTAGCGGCCGTCCTCTTCGCGGAGCAGCACGCCCTCGACGATGTCGGGCTCGCCCGCCGTCATCTGCTCGGCACGGTCGGCGGGTCCGAGATGGAAGCGGTCGGCGTGCGCGGCGGACGCGCACAGCGCGGCGCAGAGTGCGGGAAGCAGGACGCTGCGGAAGATCATGGTGTCGTCGCCGGGGGTGGGGGAGGTGACCCTGGAGTGTAGACCGCCGCGACACCGCCCGGCAGGTGCGCCACACCCGTCGTCCCGCTCCGAGACTTCCGATCGGTACCGCGTACGAATCGGAAGTCAGGCGCGGTCAGTGCGCGTCGAGCCACGTCGCGCCGTGTCCGATCGTGACCTCGAGCGGCACGCGCAGGTCGGCCGCACCGGGCATCGCGTCCCGCAGCAGCGCTTCGACCTCGCGGAGCTCGTCCTCGGGCACGTCCAGCACGAGCTCGTCGTGCACCTGCAGCAGCAGGCGCGAGCGCAACCCGCGTCGCGCCAGCTCGCCGTGCACGGTGAGCATCGCGCGCTTGACGATGTCGGCCGCAGTGCCCTGGATCGGCGTGTTGACCGCCATGTTTTCGGCGGCGATGCGCTGCGGCATGCTGATCGCGTCGATGTCGGGAAGCGGGCGGCGCCGCCCGAACAGCGTGCGGACCTCGCGCGCCTCGCGTGCCGCTGCGAGCGTGCCGTCCAACCAGCGCTTCACGCCGGGGAACGCGTCGAAGTAGGCGTCGATGAACTTCCGCGCCGCGGACGGTGTCATGCCCGTCTCGCGGGCGAGGCGCGACGCACCCATGCCGTAGACGATGCCGTAGTTGATGACCTTCGCCTGGTTGCGCAGCTCCGGGGTCACCATGCCCGGCAGCAGGCCGTGCACGCGCGATGCCGTTCGCGTGTGGACGTCCTCACGGTTCGCGAACGCCTCGATCAGGCCCGGGTCCTCGGCGACGTGCGCGAGGATGCGCAGCTCGATCTGGCTGTAGTCGGCGGACACGAGCACATAGCCGCGTTGCCGTGGCACGAACGCCCGCCGCACCTCGCGACCCCATTCCGTGCGGATCGGGATGTTCTGCAGGTTCGGATTGTCGGACGACAGCCTTCCGGTCGCGGCGACAGCCTGGTTGAACGTCGTGTGCACCCGACCGGTGTCGGGATCGACGAGCTGCGGAAGCGTCTCGACGTACGTGCCGAGCAGCTTGGTGAGCTGTCGGTGGTCGAGGATCAGCCGCGGCACCTCGTGGTGGCCCGCGAGCTGCTCGAGCATCTCTGCATCGGTCTTCCACTGACCGGTCTTGGTGCGCCGGGGCCGGATGCCGGCTGCCTGATGCACCTGGAGCACGTCGAACAGCACCTCGCCGATCTGTGCCGGGGAGTTCAGATTGAACTCCTTGCCGGCGCGCTCCCAGATGCGTGCCTGCAGCTCCTCGATCCGCTTCGCGAGTCGCTTGCCCAGCTTCCCCAGGTGATCGAGATCGAGTCGGATCCCCTCGCGCTCCATGTCGAGCAGGACGTCGACCAGTGGCATCTCGAGGCGCTCGAACAACGATGTGAGCCCGGCGTCGCGCAGCTCGCCCTCCATGCGCTCGCGGAGCCGCCACGTGAAGTCGGCGTCCTCGGCGGCGTAACGGCCCGCCAGCTCGAGGTCGACCTCGTCGAAGGTCTTCTGCTTGCGGCCGGTTCCGAGCAGCTCCTTGGTCGGGATCTTCTCGTAGTCGAAGTAGCGCAGCGCGAGCGCGTCCAGGTTGTGCGCGCCGATCCCGGGAGCGAGCAGGTAGGACGCGAGCATCGTGTCGAACTCGAGCCCGGCCACCCGGATGCCGGCATTGCGGAACACGTGCAGGTCGTACTTCGCGTTCTGGCCGGTCTTCGGCAGCGCCGCATCCTCGAGCACCGGGCGCAGCGCATCGAGCAGCGCTTCCCGACCGCCCTCGAGGATCGGTGGCCGTGCATTGAACGGGACGTAGTACGCGAGCCCCGGCTTCCACGCGAACGAGACGCCGACGAGCTCGGCGCGCAGCTGGTCGAGACTCGTGGTCTCGGTGTCGACCGCGAAGCGCCCGGCGGCCCGCAGGGCGTCGAGCAGCTCGTCCAGCTCGGTCGCATTCGTCACGATGCGGTAGTCCTGCTCGATCTGCGCGGACTTCGGCTTCGGCAGCGACTTGACCAGCGACTCGAACTCGAGCTCGTGGAACAGGGTGCGCAGCGCATCAGGATCGGGTTGTGCCGGACCGAGATCGAGAGCGGTCCGGTCCAGCGCCAGATCCGTGCGGATCGTCACCAGACGGCGCGACAGCAGCGCCTGCTCGACGTGGTCGCGCAGGGCCCTCTGCACGGACGGCGGTCCCACCTCGTCGATGCGCGCGATCGCGTCGTCCAGCGAGCCGAAGTCGGCGAGCAGCTTCGCAGCCTTCTTCTGGCCGACGCTCGGCACACCGGGCACGTTGTCCGAGCTGTCACCCATCAGCGCGAGCAGGTCGATCATCCGCGCCGGCCCGACCCCGAACTTCTCCTCCACACCCTTCGCATCGATGATCTCCGGTGCGCGCGTGCTCGCCTTGAGGTTCCAGAGCTTCACGCGTTCGTCGACGAGCTGCATGAAGTCCTTGTCGCCGGTCACGATGAACACGTCGAAGCCGGCGTCGCGACCCTGCACGGCCAGCGTGCCGATGACGTCGTCGGCCTCGTGGCCCGGACTGTGGACCATGCAGATTCCGAGGGCCTCGACGACCCGCCGCACGTCGTCGAGTTGTGCGACGAGCTCGTCGGGTGCCTTCTCCCGGGTCGACTTGTAGTCCGGATAGAGCTTCGTTCGCTCGAGGTCCTCGCGTGGGCCGTCGAACGCCACGGCGATGCGATCCGGCTTCTCGCGTTCGAGCAGGGAACGCAGCGTGATCGTGAAGCCGAACGTCGCACCGGTCGGGTGACCGTCGCGCCGGGTAAGGCCGCTGCCGGACGACGCGAACGCGAAGTGGGACCGGTAGGCGAGCGCCGTTCCGTCGATCAGGTAGAGCGTCTCGCGACGGCTCATGGGTCAGCCCTCCGGGTGGACTGCGGCGTGGGTGGCGGCCGCGCGGCGCGACGCCCGGGTCGACACGATCTCGAGCGTGAGCACGAAGCCGGCAGCGAGTACCGCGACGAGCAGCGTCAGCCACGTGGCGCCCGCCGTCCAGTCGGGGTTCCGATTGACGTAGAGCTTGAGCTGCAGCTTGTCGACGTCCGGCGACAGATCGGTCTGGAACGGCCAGATCCGGCGCAGTGAGCCGAGCATGAAGCCGGCGAGCACCGCCATCGTCGGCGCGTGGAAGCGCGCGAGCAGGAATCGCAGCAGGCGGCTGAAGCTGAGGATCCCGGTGATCGCGCCGAGGGCGAAGGCCGCCACGTCGAGCAGGTCGCGGCCGGTGATCTCGCCGTGCGGCAACCCCTTCACGATGCCGGTCACGTGGAAGTACTTGCCGAGGATCAGCAGCACGAACGCACCGCTGATGCCCGGCAGGATCATCGCGCAGATCGCGACGGCGCCGCACGCGAACAGGTACGCCGGATGGTCGGGTGGGTCGGCGAGGAACGGCAGGCCGACGAGCCACCAGGCGAACGCGAAGCCCGCCCCGATGCCGACGACGGCGGTCAGCGACACGCGGTCGATCAGCCTCGCGACGAGCCACGTCGACGCGACGATCATCCCGAAGAACGCTGCCAGCGTCCGTTCGTGGTGATGCAGCAGCAGGTGGTGCATCGCGGCCGCGAGGCTCGTGATCCCGGTGGCGATGCCGAGCAGCAAGAACGCGAGGAACCGGAGGTCGACGTGCTCGGCGGCGGCGCGCAGCCGGCCGCGCCGCAGCAGCGCGACGAGCGTGGTGTCGAAGCGACTGATCGAGAGCACGAGGCGCTCGTAGATCCCGAGGATCAGTGCGACCGTGCCGCCGGAGACACCCGGGACGATGTCCGCGCCACCCATCAGGAAGCCGCGGACGACTTGGAGGACATCGCGTCGAGCCATGTGTGGAGGTGGATCCCCGGCGCGCTGTTGGCGGGTCGGGAGTCGTTTGCAGCGGGGCGGCGCACACACGCACGGAAGTGCGTGCCGCGCGGCCCCTACGACGAGCGCGTCAGGGGAACACGAGCCGCTCGTCACCGTTCGCGGCGGGTCGCTCGACCTGCCAGATCACGAGCTCGACCGGGCCGTCGTCGGTGCGTGGTGCGAGCCGCGGACTGTGAACGACGTCGAGCGGATCGCGCAGCGTGCGGATCGTCTCGAAATGTCGCATCCCGCCGCGCAGGCGTGCTGGCAGAACGATGCCTTCGCGCGCGGCGCGGCACCGCACGTCGCCGGTGCGTGCGTCGATGTGCGGGGAGCCGACCAATCGGACGTCACGCGTGACGAAGCGCGGCCGGGCATTGCCGGCACCGAACGGGCCGAGCTGATCGAGCATCCGCACGTCGCGCGGCTCGAGCTCGGAGAACTCGACGGCACCGTCGGTCTCGATCGGCGCCTGCGGCGCCAGGAGCTCGTCCGCCAGTCCGTTGATGCGTTCACGGAAGGCATCGAGGCGGTCGCGCCGGATCTCGAGGCCGGCCGCCGCCGCGTGGCCACCGGAGTTGATCAGCAGGTCGGAGCACGCCCGCATCGCCTCGCGCAGATGGATGCCGCCTGGCGATCGCCCGGAGCCGCGCCCGACCTCGCCGTCGAACGACACCAGGATCGTCGGTTTGCCGGTGGTCTCCGCCAGGCGTGCCGCGACGATCCCGAGCACGCCGGGGTGCCAGTCGTCGCCGCCGAGCACGAGGATCGGCTCGTCGCGGGACTCGGCGTCCCGCCGCACACGTTCCAGCAGCTCTCGCTCGACCCGGCGGCGCCGCTCGTTGTGTCGCTCCAGCGCCTTCGCCGCCTGCTGGGCCTCCTGATAGCCCGGCGCCATCAGCAGGTCGACGGCCTCGAGCGCGCTGCCCATCCGGCCAGCGGCATTGATGAGCGGTGCGATCCGGAACGCGATGTCCTCGGCGTCCGGTGTGCGATTCGATAGCCCGGCACAGTCGAGGAGGGCGCGGATGCCGGGATTGCGGCTGACCGCGAGCGCGCGCAGCCCGTGGAAGACCATCGTGCGGTTCTCGCCGCGCAGCGGCGCGACGTCGGCGATCGTGCCGAGCGCGACGTAGGCCATCGCATCGACGAGGAACGTCCGGAACTCCTCGGCCACGCGGCGGCCGTGGCTGAACGACTGCGCGACCGCCGCCGCCAGACGGAACGCGACGCCGCAGCCGGCGAGGTCGCGATCCGCGTAGCCGCTGTCTGGCAACCGCGGGTTCAGCAGCGCGCAACAGTCGACGACGTTCTCGGACGTGCCGTGATGATCGGTGACGATCACGTCGCAGCCGGCGGCCTCGATCTCCTTCACGAGGTCGACTGCATTCGTGCCGTTGTCGACCGAGATGCACAGCCGGTAGCCGCCGTCCCGAACCGTCTCGAGCGACGAGCGCGTGAACGAGTAGCCGTCGCGTCGATCCGGGATGAACGGCTTCACGTCGGCCTGCATCAGCGCGAAGAACTTCAGCAGCAGCACCGTGCCGCTGATGCCGTCGACGTCGTAGTCGCCGTGGATCAGGATGCGCTGGCCATCGCGGATCGCCTCCCGGACCCGCTCCACCGCGCGCTCCATCTGCGCGAACGCGAACGGGTCGGACAGCGACGACAGGTCCGGGCGGAGCACCATCCGCGCGCGGTCGGGGTCGTCGTAGCCGCGTGCGAGCAGCACGCGGGCCACCAGGTCCGGTTGCTGGATGGTCCTCGCGAGAGCCCGCTCCCGAGGGTCCGGCTCGGGGACGGTCGTCGGCAGGCGCTCGGAAGGCATCGCCGGTATCCTAGCGACACCCGGGAGCATGTGAAGGAATCGCTCGCGCCCCACCGTGCCGCGCGCGCGGCTCCTCTCGAGCTGCGCTCCACCGGGTTCCGACCCATGGGAACGCAGATCCCCCACGACGTTCGCGAGCTCCTGCGCAGCCTGCCCGCCGTCGATGCGATCGCGCGCAGCGAGCTCGTTGCTGCGTTGCCGCGGCCCGCGGTGCTGCGCGCGTCTCGTCGCGTCCTCGACGAGCTCCGCACCGCGCTGCGCGACGGTCTCGCGGCCAGCGCCGACGCGACGCTGCCGGCGGTCGCCGCGCGAGTCGCCGCGGTTGCGGAGGCCGACGTCGCGCCGCGGCACCGTCGCGTGCTGAACGGCACCGGTGTCGTGCTGCACACCGGCATCGGCCGCGCACCGCTCGCGGAGGCCGCACGCCGTGCGCTGCTGGACGCGGCCGGGTATGCGGTCGTCGAGGTCGAACCCGGGTCCGGTGAGCGCAATCAACGCGAGGAGATCGTCCGCGAACTGCTGTGCGAGCTGCTCGGCGTCGGCCACGCGCTCGTCGTCAACAACAATGCGGCCGCCGTCAACCTGTGTCTGCGCGCCATTGCCGGGGGGCGCGAGGCGATCGTCTCGCGTGGCGAGCTCGTCGAGATCGGCGGCGGCTTCCGGATGCCCGACGTCATGGCCGAGGCGGGCTGCCGCATGGTGGAGGTCGGAGCGACGAACCGGACGCATCTGCGCGACTACCGCAGCGCGATCGGAGCGGACACCGGTCTGCTGGTGAAGGTCCACCCGAGCAACTTCCGCATTCTCGGTTTCACCGGCACGCCGGAGCTCGCCGAGCTCGCCGAGCTCGGCCGCGAGGTAGGTGTGCCGGTGTTCGAGGATCTCGGCTCGGGGTTGCTCGTCGACGAGCCACCGGCCCCGCTGAGCGGCGAGCCGCGCGTCCGCGACAGCGTCGACACGGGCGCCGAGCTCGTGTGCTTCAGTGGCGACAAGCTGCTCGGTGGCCCTCAGTGTGGCATCCTGGTCGGGGACCGGGCGCTCGTCGCGCGCTGCCGCAGCCACCCGCTGTACCGCGCGTTCCGCTGCGACAAGCTGACGCTCGCCGCGCTCGAGGCGACCCTGCGGATCTACCGCGACGGTGCGCCGATCGCCGAGATCCCGACGCTCCGCGCGATCGCGCGTCAGCCGGCTGAACTCGGCGCCGCGGCGGAGCGGCTCGGGGAGCGGCTGGGTGGCGTCGTCGTCCCGAGCGAGTCGTTCGTCGGCAGCGGTGCGAACCCGGCCCGGCCGATTCCCTCTTTCGCCGTCGCCCTCGACGGGGGCGCCGTGCTCGCGCGGGCGCTCCGCACGGATCCCGTCCTGCCGCTGTGGCCTAGGCTGGCCGACGGCAGGCTGCTCCTCGACCTGCGCACGCTGTTCGACGAGCCCGCCGACGAGGTCGCCGCGACCGTCGAGCGGAGCCGGGTGCGCGCCGTATAGTTCGGGGACCACCGCGGCCGTACGCCGTGGCCATCGCGATGGACGTGCAACGACCCGACGAGGACCGCCGACTGACCCGCTGGTCATCGGCCGCCGGTTGAGCGGCCAAGCTGTCGCAAGAGGGCCTCGGGCAGGTCCTCGCCAAGCTGGGCCCGCTGTCCCATCCCGCGCTGCTGACACCGTCGGACGCGTTCGAGGATGCGGCGGTGTTCCGTCTCGACGACGAGCGGGCGCTCGTGCTCACGACGGACTTCTTCCCGCCGATCGTCGATGACCCGCGCTGGTTCGGGCGTATCGCTGCGGCCAATGCGCTGTCGGACGTCTACGCGATGGGAGGTGAGGCGCTGACGGCGCTGAACCTGGTCGGCTGGCCTGCCGAGCTGTCGCTCGAGCTGCTCGGCGAAGTGCTCGCCGGCGGGCTCGACAAGGTGCGCGAGGCGGGCGCCGCGTTGTGCGGTGGGCACTCGGTCAAGGATCACGAGATCAAGTACGGCCTCGCCGTCACCGGCCTCGTGCACCCGAAGCGGTTCTGGCCGAACGGTGGCGGCCGCGAGGGTGACCGGATACTGCTGACGAAGCCGCTCGGCATGGGAACCGTGTCCACCGCGCTCAAGAAGGGCTTGGTCGATCCGGACGGGCCGTTCGTGCTGCGCGCGATGGAGCAGATGGCGACGCTGAATCGTGCGGCTTGCCTGGCTCTGCGCGATCTCGAAGTGCACGGCGCGACGGACGTCACCGGTTTCGGTCTGGCCGGCCACGGCCGCGAGATGGCGGACGGTGCGCGGCTCACGCTGGAGCTCGAGTCGGCAGCATTGCCGTTGTTCGAAGGCTGCGCCGAGCTGGTGCGACAGGGGGCGGTGTCCGGCGGCGGCAAGCGCGCCCGGCAGCGCCTCGGCGACGTCGTGGCGATCGAGTCCGGCGTGGACGAGGTGATCGCGGCGGTCGTGTTCGACGCCGAGACGTCGGGCGGCCTGCTCGTCGCGATCTCGGAAGGCGACGTCGAGGTGGCGATGCGCCGGTTGCGGGATGCCGGCGCTCCGTGTGCGGTCGACGTCGGCGCGCTCGTCGCGCGCGGCACGCACGCGGTGCGCGTGCGCGCCTGAGTCCCTGGTCACCGCAGGGCGACGGTCACCGCAGGGCGACGCCGTCACGGCGGCCCTGGTAGTCGACCAGCAGGCTTATCGAGGTCTGCGGCAGCTGCACCATGGCATTGTGGGACGACACCAGGAAATGGTCTTCGTCGAGCCCCCAGCGCTTCGGCCACAAGAAGGGCAGCGCGGCGCCGAACGTGCGTGAATCGAAACGGACGTGGTCGATCTCGAAGTAGAAGCTGCTCGCCTGCCACGTCGCGACCGACTGAGGTCCGAACATCGCGACGTAGTGCTCCCCACGCTTGTTCACCGCGACCTGGGCGATCGCACCACCGTCGCGGCGCAGCAGGAAGTAGTCGACCTCGACGGTCTCGTCGACGCTCGCGCTTCCACGCAGGGAAACGTAGCCGCCGCCCGACGGCGTGGGCACTCCGCGGAAGCCGTTCGTGCCGAGCAGGTCGTGGCCGTCGACCGAGCAGGTCACGCGGTCGCCGACGAACGACGTGAGAATCGTCACGGGCTGGGAGCCGTCGGCGACGGTGAGCCACTGCCCGGTGAACGGTGCAGCGTCGGTGAGACCGATCGACGGCGCCACGACCTCCGCGCGCAGCGCGCTGCCCTGCGGGCTCCGGCGCACGCGCACGAGGAACTGTGGGCCGTTCGGCGTGCCGAAGTCGTCGGCGACGGAGCGGGCGCGCCCGATCACGCCGAGCCAGCCGCCGCGGGGGAGACCGGTGGAAGTCCGGATCAACGCATGGCCACTGCCGAGCACCGTTGCGGCGTGCACGAGGCGCTCCTCGCCATCGACGACGAGCTGGCCGTCGCGGACGAATGGAGCGCCGAGCTGCGCCCGCAGCGGCAGCAGATGGCCATCGTCGAACGCCGCGATGACCGCGGCCGGGTCCTCCTCCGGATGGGACGGCGGCGTGCGAACCGCACGGCGCACGAGGTCGGCGTAGACCGTCGTGCTCGGACCTTCGTTGCTCGGCGACGGCAGGGTGACCAGCACGACCTCGAGAAGCGGGTCGGGCAGCGAGCCGTGGGGCATCAGCACGATGCGCTTGCCGCGGAATCCCTCGGCCGCGGCGATCTCGAACGTGCCGTCGGCGCGCGCCGCCCCGACCTTCCACATGCCGAACGACCAGTTGCCGCCGAGCTGATCGGTGACGTGCTGCTGGTTGAACTGGGAGTTCTCGTTCGGCGTCGACGACTGGTAGCGTCGCGCCGACGACGGGATCTGACAGCGGAACAGGCCGTCGACGAATTCCGGGTCGAGCACGCGCTGGCCATGCCAGGTGCCGTTGCGGAGCAGCAGATAGCCGAGCCGCGCGGCGTCGCGCGCGCTCGTGTGGAGGCCGCCATCCCAGCCGCCCCATTGGCCGACGAACTGCACCGGATCCTGATGCCCGATGGTCGCGTACAGCGTGCGGAGCACCGCCTGATGCATCTGGTCGGGACCGAGCCCGAGCCGGGTGCGTGCGAGGTGCTCACCGAGGAAGTCGACCCCGTTGTTGTTGTAGGCGTACTGTCCGCCGCTCGGATGGTACGGCGACAGCCCGTAGTCCGAGGTCATCGCCAGGAACATGCGCACGGACGAGTCGCCTGGGTAGCGCGATCCCCAGGCGCCGGGCACCGTGTTCGGGATCAGCGCGTCGAGACCGGCGAGGGTGCCCTGCTGGATCAGGCTCGCGGCGACCATGCCGGTCACCAGCTTGCTGCAGGAGAACAGCGGCTTCGGCGTGTCGATGCCGCCGATGCCCGCGTTGGCGGGGTAGTCGATCGCGTAGACGAGATGGCCGTTGGCGATCACCACCAGCGGACCGTAGTTCAGCGGGAACGGCAGCGCGCGGACTCCGGCATCCAGCACGCTGCCGTCGAGCCCTTGCGACGCGGGCGTCGCCGTGGGCCAGGTCGCGCCCGGGAACACGGGGTCCTGGGCGCGGCCGAGGCCGCTGAGGAGCAAGCAGAGCGCTGCCGCGGCGAGGGGACGACTCGTCTTGGCAATCATGGTGGTGGAACAGTGGGTGCAAGGAACGAGTCGCGCGATGGCATCGCGCGGCCGATCCGGGGTTGCGGCCCACTACGGGCCCGACCCGACTGGCGGGTCAGGTTTCGGCAGGATAACCGGGTCGACTTGCGAGATCACGCCTTGGGTGGCACGGCGTGAGACGTCGCGTCGCGGTCGACCGCAGCGGTGGTGTGGAGAGACTGTTGAGAACGGGGATGCCGCGGGCTGTCGCGAAGTCAGTCACGCGGCGGCGGTGTGTCGCGTTCTGCGACGGGAGGCCTGTCTCGCTCGGCCGTGGGCGGTTCGGGCCCGTCCCCGCGCTGGATTCGCAGCTCTGTCAGAAGCTCGTCGAGCCGCTGTGCGCCCGCGAGGCTCTCGTCGTAGCGGAACCGCACGTGTGGCACGTTCCGGGTGTGCAGGATGGCGGCGACCTCGCGCTGCACGAAGGGGGCGGCGTCCGCCAGCATCTGCTCGTTGAGCCGGCGTGCCTTGTCGTCGCCGATGATGCTCCAGAACACCGTGCACTGCTGCATCTCGCGGTCGACCTTCACGCGGGTCACGGTGACGAAACCGCGCCGAGGGTCCGCGAGCTCCTGGTCCAGCACCTTCGCGACGCGCTGGCGGATCAGGTTCTGGATGCGCTCGATCCGTCGTTCGTTCATGTCAGTTGGGGCGGAGGATCTCCAGCTGGTGGTCCTCGAGAGTCGCATCGCGCCAGTCGTCGAGCACGTCGACGAGCTTGTCGAGTGCGCCGTTGAGGTGGGCGACGTCGTTGCCGACCATCGTGCAGCCGAAGGTCGCCACGTCCCATACGTCAAGGTCCTCGATCTCCGCGATCGACACGTTGAAGTTGCGGCGGAGCTGCTCCTTCAGACCGCGGACCACGCTGCGCTTCTCTTTCAGCGAGCGGGAGTGAGGGATCGCCATGGTGAACTGCAGCACGCCGATGAACACGTCGCCTCCGGCAGCGTTCCTGCGCCCTGTGCGCCCGTCCGACCCGAGGCCCGTGCGCGTTCGCGCGCGGGCGGGGCCAGAGGTCGATCGGCTCACGCGAGCGTGCGCTTGACGAGCTGGATCTCGAAGAAGTCCAGCCGGTCGCCTTCCTTGATGTCGTTGAAGTCCTTGAGGGTCAGGCCGCACTCGAAGCCCGACCGCACCTCGCGGACGTCGTCCTTCTCGCGGCGCAGCGATGCCACGGTGCCGCTGTAGACGACCTTCCCGTCACGGGACAGCCGGACGGTCGCATTGCGACGCGCGACACCCTCGGTGACGTAGCAGCCGGCGATGTTGCCGAACCGGCTCGACCGGAACACGGCGCGGATCTCCGCGGACCCCAGCAGCGACTCGACCTCCTCCGGCTTGAGGCGGCCCTCCATCACCTGCTTCACGTCGTCGACGAGCTCGTAGATGACGTCGTAGAAGCGGATCTCGACGCCTCCGCGCTCCGCGGCCTGCCGTGCGGAGGAATCGGCCGTCGAATTGAAGCCGATCACCATCGCACCCGAGGCCTGCGCCAGCGAGACGTCCGTCTCGGTGATTCCGCCGAGCGCCGAGTGGATGACGTTGACCTTGACCTCCTCGGTGTCGAGGTTGGACAGGCTGGTCCTGATCGGCTCGAGCGAGCCCATCACGTCCGCCTTCAGGATGATCTTGATCTCCTCGACCTCGCGGGCCTGCAGCTTGGCCTGCAGCGTCTCGAGCGTCACCTTCGAGCGCTCCGCGAGCCGCTGGCGCCGCGCGTGCCGCTCGCGGTCCTCGACGACCTCGCGCGCCTTCTTCTTGTCGTTGACGACGTAGAGCTTGTCGCCCGGCATCGGCAAGCTGGTCAGGCCGATCAGCTGCACCGGCGTCGACGGTCCTGCCTCGGGCAGGTTGCGGCCGCGGTCGTCCACGATGCCGCGCACGCGCGACAGACTCTCGCCGCACAACACCTGGTCGCGCAGGCGCAGGGTGCCGTTCGTCACCAGCACGTTGACGGTCACGCCCTGCTCGGGAGTCTGCTTGGACTCGATGACGACCGCCTCACCCGGGGCGTCCGGCTGCGCGCCGAGCTCCGCGACTTCCGCGCGGAGCATGATCTGCTCCACGAGATCGTCGAGCCCTGCGCCGGTCAGCGCCGACACCTCGACCGTCGCGACGTCGCCGCCCCAGGCCTCGGGCTGCAGGCCCTTGACCGCGAGCTGCTGCATCACCTGCCGTGGATTGGCGTCCGGCTTGTCGCACTTGTTGATCGCGACGACGATCTCGGCGTCCGCCGCCTTCGCATGCGCGATCGCCTCCTCGGTCTGCGGCATCACGCCGTCGTCCGCTGCGACCACGAGCACCACGATGTCCGTGATGCTCGCACCACGCGCGCGCATCTGTGTGAACGCGGCGTGGCCGGGGGTGTCGAGCACGACGAACTGCGAGCCGTCGTGCCAGTGGATCTTGTACGCCCCGACGTGCTGTGTGATGCCGCCCGCCTCGCCCTTGACCACGTCGCTCTGACGCAGCGCGTCGAGCAGCGTCGTCTTGCCGTGGTCGACGTGACCCATGAAGGTCACCACCGGGGCGCGCAGCTCGATCTCGACGTCCTCGCGGGCATCGACGATCGTCTGCAGCAGCTCTTCCTCGGCCTCGCGCCGTTCGACGAGCTTGATGTTGCGCTTCACCTCGAGGCCGACCAGTTCGATCTCGTCGTTGGTCAGGAACGAGTTGATGTTCTTGCCGATGACGCCGAGCTTGAACGTCAGCGTCGCGATCAGGTCGTTGACGCGGACGCCGATCGCCTCCGACAGCGCCTTCACGGTGATCGGCGGCTCGATCTCGATGACCTTGTTGGGGTCGACGGTCGAGCTCAGGTTGCTCTGCGAGCCGCGACCGCGCCCGGTGCGACCACCGGGGCGGACGCGGCCACCGACGCCGGGGCCGCGACGCGCCGCGGGCGCATTGCGGCCACCGGCCGCGCCACCGCCGCGCGCTCCGGTCGCCGAGCGGGACTGCGTGCTGCGCAGCGCGGCCCGGCGCAGGTCGCGGCTGACTCCGCCCGGGTTGCGCGCGCCACCGGGCCCACCACCGCCGCCGCCGACGGCGCCCGGTGAGGACCGGCGCTTGGCGTCGCGGATCGCCTCGGGGGACAGCTCGATCCGACCGACGACCTTCGCCTTCGCCTCGGGCACCAGCAGTCGCTTGACGCTGCGCTCGGGTTCACCGCCGGCCTTCGCCGCGTCCGCGGGCGTCGCGGCGGCTTCCGCTGCCGGGGCGTCGTCGGGTGCGGTCTCGCCGGTGGCGACCAGCTCGGCCGGAGTCGTCGGGCTCCCGGTGTCCGCCCCGTCCACAGGACGCTCGACCTGCGCGGCACGCTCGGCCTGCGCGCCGCGGTCCGCTTCCACGGACGCGGCTGACTCGAGGGTGGGGGGAGCGGTCTCGACGGTGCTCTGACTCACGGTGTCCTCACGACCGGCGCCGGCGGTGTCGGCCGGCGCACGACCTTCGTCACGATCGGCGGGCGCCGCCCGATCGGTACGCTGCGCGGTCTCTTCGACTGCGGGCTTCGCGGCCGGTGCGGGCTTCGCGGCCGGTGCGGGCTTCGCGGCCGGGCCGTCCTCCGTCGACGCCGCGCGCTCCGCGTCTGGTCGATCGCTTTCCGCGCGCTCCGGGCGCGGCAGCTCGACCGGGAGGCGATCGTCGGTGGTGTCTGGGCTCGTCGGCGCCGTCGGCGCAGCGGCGGCGTCCAGGGAGGTCGCGGCGCCGTCGGCGTCGCTCGGGGTCGTCTCCGGCAAGCGCGGTCTCTCCGTGGTGTCCGCCGCCGGCCTCGGCAGGGGCTTCTTGCGGGCCAGCGGTGTCGGCAGCTTCTTCTTCGGCGCGTGGTCGTCGACCGCCGGCAGTGGCCGGGGCAGCGGCTTCGGTCGTGACTCCTCGGTCGCGGCACCGAGCGGCGAGGGCAGCGCCTTCTTGCGTGGCAGCTTGTCGTCCGTGGCCTCGCTGCCGGAGTCCGCTCCCGCGGCGGGTGTGCTCGGGGTGTCGGTCTCCTGGATCGCGATCCCCTGCGCTTCGATGACGGCCCGCGCGTGCAGGGCGGTGGCGTCGTCCAACACCGCCATGTGGGACTTCACCTTCTCGAAGCCGTGCTCCTTGAGCATCTTGGCAAGGTCGGGACCCTTGATCCCGTATTCCTTCGCCAGTTCGTAGACTCGGACCTTGCTCAAACCTGCTCCTGCGGGGGAATCGCTCTCACTCACGTGCACCCGGGTACGCCTCGGCCGTTCTCGCCGCGCCGCGGTACCTCGCACCCGGAACCTCGCACCTGGAACGCTGTTGTCGTCTGTTCTCGCCTCTATCCGTCCGTTCGCCGGCTGCGGGACTCTCCCGCGGACGCCGTCGCCGAACCGTCACCAGCCCGAACCGTCACCAGCCCGAACCGTTTCGCGGACTCCGGACGTCAGTCGGCGTGGTGGCCGGCTGACGCCCGTCCGCGGTCGGGTCGTCAGGTCTGACGTTCCGGCTCGCCCGGCGCCGGACCCGGTGGTTCGGCAGCGGGATCGGGTTCCGGATCAGGCTCCGGCTCCGTAGCGGATGACTCCGCTACGGAGGTCGTCGAGCCGTCCGGCCCGGGCGCAGAGCCCGGACCGGGCGAAAGATCTTCCGTGCCCGCGTCCGGCGCGTCGACCCCCGCGCCGGGGATCGTAGCGTCCGGTCCACCGGCTGCCGAGTCCGTGTCCGGGGTGGCGGTCGCATCACCCCCTTCGCCCGGTTGCACCTCGCTGGCTCGCCGGGTGCCGGGCTCGCCGTCGTCCTCGTCGGCGATCGACTTCTCGAGCTCGGCGCGCGTCATGATGTCGATGTCCCAGCCGGTCAGCTTGCTGGCGAGCCGCACGTTCTGGCCGCGCCGCCCGATCGCGAGCGAGAGCTGGTCCTCGTCGACGAGCACGAGTGCCCGGCGCGATTCGGGATCGAGCTCGATGTGTGCGACCTCGGCGGGCTTGAGGCCGTTCAGGATCAGCTGCTCCGCGTCCGCGTACCAGCGGATGATGTCGATGCGCTCGCCGTTCAGCTCGTCGATGATCGACTTGATGCGCGTGCCACGCACGCCGACGCATGCGCCGACGCAGTCGACCTTGTCGTCGGTCGAATCGACCGCGAGCTTCGTGCGGTAGCCAGGCTCGCGCTCGATCCGGCGGATGTTGATGACGCCGTCCGCGATCTCCGGGACCTCGAGCTCGAACAGCGCGCGGACGAAATCGCGGTGCGCGCGCGACAGGATGACCTTGACGCGATTGCCGGCCTTCTTGACGTCGAGCACCATCGCCTTGATGCGATCGCCGACGTTGTAGTTCTCGCTCCGGACGCGCTCCGCGCGGGGCAGGATGCCCTCCATGTTGCGGCCGAGTTCGACGAACACGGCCTCGCCCTCGACGCGCCGGACGGTGCCGATGACGATCTCGCCGAGCTTCTGCTCGAACTCGTCGTAGAGCACGTCGCGCTCGGCTTCGCGGACGCGCCCCAAGATGGTCTGCTTGACCGTCTGCGCGAGGATGCGTCCCTCGCGCTCGAGATCGATCTCGTAGTTGCTGATCCACTCGCCGGACGTGCGGTCGAGCTGCATGACCAGATCGTCGATCCCGTACTTGCGGGCGACGGCCTGGGCGACGGCAGTCTCGATCGCGGCGATCAGGCTGTCGGCATCGATCTCCTTGTCGCGAGCGATCGAGTCGATGTAGCGCAGGATTTCGGAGGACACGGGATCTCGCTGCGGGGATCTGCGGGGGAAGGCGGCGACCCGGAGCGGACCCGACCGCGCGGCCGACGTCCGCGGAGCGACACCGCTGGTCCGGCACGACCGGCGTGTCGCCCGGGAGCGGGCGGCAGGCGTCCGCGGCTGGCGCGGCGCTGGACGGTGCGCAGGAGACCTGGTGTCGATCGCGGCGCGGAGGCCGCGAAGCCTTCCGATCCGGGATTCCGGGCAGACGGTGGTCCGCCCTGCTGCGGAGCGCCCCTCGCGAGGGGAGCGGGCGAGGGCCCCACCCCAACGTCGGAGCGGACACGCCGAAACAGAAAACGAGCGGGACTCCGCTCGCTCTTCGAACCACCGTGATCCGGGCGGGCGATGCTATCCCGCCACGACTTGCGGTCAAGCTTCGTCGCCGAGTCGCCGCCGCCCGGCACGGCCTCGATTCGCGCCCGGCCCGCAACTAGCATCCGGGTCCGCGCGCGTCCGAGCGCCCCTCACCCCCGGGGCGCGACCCGGCCCAGCCCGATGGAATCCACCCCCACCCACCCGGCACCGAGTCCGGCCGGCCAGCGACCGGCGAGCGGGGTCCGCGTGCGCGGCTTCGACGCTGCGGACGGCGTGATCGTCGACCGCTGGCTGCGGCGTGGCGGGTTCAGCGAGGTCGCCCGGGTGCCGCGGCGTGCCTGGGTCGGGCGGCTCCTGCGCGACGAGCGGCTGATCGGCCGGATCGCCGAGTCCGGCGGGTTGCCGCGCGGCTTCGTGCGCCTCGAGATCGGCCCGGATCGGAGCGCCGAGGTGACCGTCGTCGTCGACCCCGCCGCGCGCCGCGCGGGCATCGGGACCGAGCTGTTGTGGGACGCGCGCTCGCAGGCACTGGCGCGCGGCTGCGTCCGCCTCGTCGCGTGGATCGAGCCGGGCAACCGCGCGGCCCGCGAGCTGTTCCTGTCGGCCGGCTTCGAGCTGCGCGACGGTGAGTCCCGCCGCTTCGAGTGCTACGAGCGGCTGATCCACGGCGCGGAGCGGCAGCCACCGATCGAGATCGTGCCGTGAGCGCGGTGGCGGGCGACGTTGCGGATGCCGGCGGCGAGCGCCTTGCCGAGTTCACGCACGCGGGTCAGCCGGTCGTGCTGCGCACGTGGCGCCCGGGCGACGAGCGGGAGCTGGTCGCCTGCTACAACGCGGTGTTCCCGGTCGACGATCCCGCCCAGCTGCCGCAGAGCCTCGCGCTCTGGCACTGGAAGTTCGATCCCGCGCCGTCTGGCGGGCGGCGCGAGATCGTGCTCGCCGAGCATCCCGAGCACGGGGTGCTCGGCGCGTATCCCTGCCAGCCGCTGCGCGCCTGGGTCGACGGCGAGGAGCGCCGCACATCGCAGATCGTCGACCTGATGGTGCGCCACGCGTTCCGTCGCGTCGGGCCACGACCGGGGCTGTTCGTGCAGCTCGGCCGCGCCTTCTACGCACGCTACTGCGGGGGCGCGCGCGACCGGCAGCTGTTCAACTACGGCTGGCCGGTGCCGGCGTGGCGCGTCGGCCAGCGCTACCTCGACTACCAGAATGTGCGCGACTGGAGCTTCCTGGCCCGCGAGATCGAGGTCGATCCGGCACGGCTCCGGCAGGATCCCGTCGGCGTCGAGACGCGTGTGGCTCCAGCGCGTGCGACGGCGGGGCTCGTGACGCCCGCCGAGTTGGACGCATTGTGGCTGCGGTTGCGGAGCTCGTTCGCTCTGACCATCGTGCGCGACGCTACGTGGTTCGATTGGCGCTACGCGCAGCATCCCGAGCGTAGCTACGAACTCGTCACCTGCCGCGACCGCGGCGCGGGCAGCGCGCTACGCGGTATCGCAGTGTACGCCGTCGGCGACTTCCTGCGCCCGCGGACGTCGTTCCTCGTCGACTGGCTCGTCGACGCGGGTGACACCGAGTCCCAGGTCGCCCTCGTCGGTGCCTGCGAACGCCTGGCACGGCGCGACGAGACCGGTGTGCTGGCCATGGTGCTCAATCCTGCGGACCCACGCTTCCAGGCGGTGCAGCGGCTCGGCTTCCGGTGGTGGGACACGCGCTACTTCCTGGTCGCCGCGAGCTTCGGTCCCGACCTCGTCTGGCTCCGCGACCATTGGACGTTCACGATGGGAGAGTCGGACCTGGTGTGAGTCGGACCTGGTGTGAGTCGGGCCTGTTGTGAGTCGGGCCTGTTGTGAGTCGGGCCTGTTGTGAGTCGGCCCCGGCGAGCGGCTCAGCTGCCCGCCAGGAGGCGCGCCGCGAAGCCTCCGTCGACCGCCAGGTGGACCGACAGTACGTCCGTCGTCGTGCAATCGAGATCGCGAATCTCCAAGGCGTTCGGATCGGCTGGGTGCGCCGGGTCGTTCCAGATCCGTAGCGCGTAGGTGCCATCGCCGAGGAACGTCAGCGGCAGCTCGAGCTCGCGCGCCTCGACCGCGCCGATGCCGCCGACCCACCAGTCGGCGCCGCGGCGCCGTGCGGTCACGAGCAGACGGCCGTATTCGGCTGCCAGCACCCGTGTCTCGTCCCACCAGGTCGGAACAGCGGCGATGAACTCCAGCCCCGGTTGGTCCCCATACGCGTCCGGGTAGTCGGCGACCATCGGACACGGATTGTCGAAGCAGACGTACATGCCGAGCATGTGACCGCGCGTGCCGAGCACGTTCGGAGCCACGTGGCGGGGACGGAACCCATCGCGCGGAACGGCCCGGAAGCCGCCGAGGTGGTAGTCCATTGGCCCGGCGATCAGGCGCGTGAACGCCATGTGGAGGTCGTGCTCCGGCGTGCAGCGGTCGCTCCACTTCAGGTACTCGAGATTGAGCGCACCCTCGTGGTTCATCAGGTTGGGGAACGTGCGCTGCAATCCGGTCGGTGCGTACATGCCGTGGAAGTGCACCAGCACGCGGTGGCGGGCAGCCGCGGCGAGCACCTCCTCGGCGAACTCGACAGTGCCCTGATCCGCATTGTCGAGGAAGTCGATCATCACGCCGCCGAAGCCGAGGCGCTCGAGGTTCGCGAACACCTCCTCGGTCCGGCCGCGCACGGCGGCGTGGTGGATCCAGGTCCACAGCCCGACGCCGCGCGAGTCGGCCACCTCGCGGTGGGCGGCGAGATCGAGGTCCTCGCGCACGCGCGTCGCATCCGTGCCGGCGACCGGAAACAGCCCACGGCCGGGCTGGTGGTACCACGGTGAGTCGGACTCGTCGGCGACGATCGCGTGGAACGCGATGCGGTGGTCGGCGCAGAAGTCGACGTAGCGGCGCGTGGCGTCGAGCGACAGGATCGGCGGCGAGCCCTCCGCGTCGCACAGGTAGCCGTTCCACCACGGCCAGGTGAGCTTGCCGGGGTGGATCCAGTCCGTCGCACCGACGACCGGGGGATCGTTCAGGCAATACAGCGTGCTCGACTCCAGGAGGCTGCCGAGCCGCCGGCCGATCAGCACGACGCGCCACGGCGTCGCCATCGGCCGCGGTGTGTCGACGACCGGGTCGCCGGCGCGCGCTCCCGGGGGCGGTGCGAGTTCGCAGCGCAGCCCGTGTTCGTCGCTGCGCAGCGCCATCCCGGCGTAGCGCCGCAACGCCGCCTCGGCGATGGCTGCGACGCGCCCGTCCGGCCACTCGGCGGTCAGCGGGATGTCGAGGAGCTGGCCCGCGGGCAGCGCGCTCCAGCGGACCGTCGCGACGGTGTGCTCGTGCGAGGTCCGGTGGTGTTCCAGGTACTGGACGTGGCAGGTCGGATCGCCCACGAGCCGGAACGACGTCGTCTCGGCGGCGAGTCGCAGCGTGGTCGCATCGGGCGACATCGGGATCTCGAGCCGGAACGCCACCGCGTCGTCGTAGCAGCGGAACACGACATCGATGCGCCCGCCGGTCCTCGTGCGCAGACGGGCGCGCAGCTCGCCCGCATGGTTCCGCGCCTCGCTCGACCGCCCGAACCGGACCGGGATCCGCTCGTCGAGCTCGCTGCGCACGCTGTCCTCCAACCGCGCGCCGTCCAGCATTGCGACGCCATCGAGCCGCGTGAGCCCGACGCGGCAGTCGGACAGGAGCGGAGCTCCGTCGACGAGCACCGACCACTGCAGCGGTGCGCCTGTGTCGGGCGCCGGCAGCCGGAGCTCGGCACGGATGACGCGATCCGGCGACTCGAGCGCGAGCACGTCGGTCGTCTCGGCGGGCGGCGCCTGCGCGACCGGTCCCGGTGCAGCCGAGATCACGACCAGCGCGGCGAGGCAGGCGGCGGCGCGAGGCAGGAGCGGGTGGTGCGGCATCGGCGTCCCGTCAGCGGACCAGCGAGACCAGCCCGTCCGTCGTCAGCAGGCCGAGCGGATTGACCGCCGGTGCGAGGATCGCCCATTGCGAGAACGCCTCGAAGCCCGGCGGCATGGCCGCCGGTACGTCGATGCGTACCTGCGCCCGGCCGGCCGGGTTCGCCGACAGCGCGAGGTCCAGCGGCTGATCGACCAGGCCGAAGCAGCCGGGTGCGCCGATCGGTGTCAGCGGAACCAGGCTGCGGCTCGCCGCGAGCAGCAGTGCGACCGGTGCGCCGGGAAGCCCGCGCTCGAGCGTGAGCGCGAAGCTCTGCCCCGGTACCGCGAGGCCCAGCCAGCCGGCGCCGGGTCGGTCGGCGCCCGGAATGCCGCATGCGATGCCGTAGCTCCGCTGCGGTTGCCTACCGAGCAGCTGTTGGACGAGCCATTGCGAGCGGGCGTCGTACTCGCTCTGCGGCATGCCGTGCCCACCGCTCGTCGTGCGCAGCGTCGCCTGCCGTCCGGCCTGCAGCAGCGCGTCGAGGAGCAACGTCGACTGCGAGTACGGGACGGTCGTGTCGCCCGTCCCGTGCGCGATCCAGAACGGTGGATCGTCGGTCGACACGTGGGTGATCGGGTTCGCCTGCTCGACGAGGTAGACGAGCGGCGCCCAGGCCGGATCGTTGCGGTGGGCGAGGATGTCGCCGAGCGTCGCGCCGATCAGGTTGGACTCGGGCGAGCCGGGCAGCAGATGGAAGCCACCCATCTGGAAGAAGTCGGTCGGCCCGAAGAAGTCCGCCACCGCCTGGATGCGCGTCGTTTGGGCGAGATTGCCGCCGACGACGCCCTCGAGGAACGCCGAGCCGGCCGACGTGCCCAACACTGCCGCGAGGTGGCCGCCGGCCGACGAGCCGAACGCGGCGAAGCGGTCGATGTCGAGGCCGTACTGCCGGGCGTTCGCGCGCAGCCAGCGCACGGCGCCCTTGACGTCGTGGATCTGCGCGGGCCACGTCGCCTCGCCGCTCAGGCGGTATTCGACGGCCGCGACGGCGAGGCCGAGGCCGGCGAGCGCGAGCGCGTCGGCGCGCGCCGCCATCCGGCTGCCGGTCTGCCAGCCACCGCCGTGGATCCACACGACGCACGGCGTCGGCCGGGTCGCACCGCTCGGCAGGTAGAGGTCGAGGTGCAGTGCGCGCTGCGGGGCGAGCGTCGCGTAGACGAGGTCCGGGAGCTGGGTGACCTGCGCCGGAGCGACGAGGGCGGTCACGACCGCCATGGGAAGGACGCGTAGGAGGGTGTGCATCGCGGCGGGCCTGGTGCGAGGTAGCCCGGTGCAAGGTAGCCCGGTGCAGGGGAGTCTGGTGACGCGGGGTGACGCGGGGCGGCGCGCTGCGATCGTAGTCGGAATCGAGCGGTTGCGACGCTCCGCGCCTTCGACCGGTGGACAACGTGACGCTGCTCATCGGGTAGCCTGGGTCGGCTCCCCTCGCCTCGAACCGAGCGCGCCATGCGTGTGACCTCGCTCCTCTCCGTCGGAATGTGTGCGCTAGCGGGTCTCGCCGGCCCGGCCGCCGCACAGGATTCGCTCCGCTGCTTGATCCTGGCTCCCGCCGACATGTCGTCGCGCCTCGACTCGCTCGGCTTCCACGCCCACGACCACGCCGTCCACACCGCGGGTGCTCAGGTGGTTACCGAGGTGATCGTGCCGGAGCCGGAGCTGGCCTGGCTGCGCGCCCAGCTGCCGGGTGCTCTCGTGCAGGTCGTCGAGCGGTCGCGGCCGCTGCGCGAGCTGCTGCCGCCGCTGCCAGAATCGCCGGACCCGAGCTACAAGACGCCCCAGCAGATCGAGCAGATCTTCCGCAGCCTCGAGGCGTCCTACCCCGCGATCGCGAAGGTCTACGACTTCCAGTCCCGCTACGGGGCGCCGTTCACGCACGGCGGTCGCCGCATCTGGCTGCTACGGATCTCCGACAATCCGGCTGTCGACGAGGACGAGCCCAGCTTCGTCGTGTGCGGCAACAACCACGCGCGCGAGCTGAACTCGATCGAGGTCCCGCTGCGCACCGCCACCGAGCTGTGCCAGGGCTACGGCATCGATCCCGGGCTCACGCGTATCGTCGACGACAGCCAGATCTGGATCGTCGCGTCGATGAACCCGGACGGTCTCGACGCCGTGTGGAACGTCAACCAGTGGTGGCGCAAGAACCGGCGCGACAATGGTGATGGCACCTTCGGCGTCGACCTGAACAGGAATTATCCGTTCATGTGGGGGCAGTGCGGGGCCAGCACGCGCACTTCCAGCGACACCTACCAGGGCCCGTCGGCCGCGTCCGAGCCGGAGACCCGGTGCATGATCGCTCTCGCGGATGCCGAGGGGCTCGAGCGGCTGTTCGACTTCCACAGCTACTCGCGCGACGTGCGGCCTCCGCACAATCCGATCGTGTCGGCGGCCCTGCCACCGATGGTGAGCGGCTACTACGGGCCGTGGCACGCCGAGCTGGCGCAGCTGATGAGCTATGCGACCAACACGTCGTGCTGCTGCGGCACCCACATGGAGTGGCACCACGCGACGCGCGGGACCATGGCGTTCCTCGTCGAGATGGGCGATGCGTTCCAGCCGCCGTGGCCCGCGACGCTGCTCGAGGTCGACCGCGTGTGGCCCGCCGTGCGGCGGTTCCTGGAGAAGCCGGTGCCGCTGCGCGGGCACGTGCGGTCGCTGCGGGATCACGTGCCGCTCGACGCACGGATCACGGTGGCCGGCCAGACGTTCCAGCACGGTCAGGAGATCCGCTCGGGCGGACGCTTCGGCCGCTACCACCTGTGGTGTGCAGCCGGCACCTGGGACGTGACGTTCGAGGCCGCCGGTCACCTGCCGCGCACGTTGCGCGTCACGACGCGCACCGACGCGACCGTCGAGCTCGACGTCGTCCTGGAGCCCGACCTGTCGGTGCCGGTGCTGGTCGCGACCGGCGTCCCGTTGGTCGGCTCGACCGTGCAGCTCGACCTCGCGAGCCCCGATGACGCCGGGCGCGCGTACTTCATGCCGGTGTCGCTGCTCGGGCCGCCGCCGCTGCCGCTCGGCACCCGCTCGATCCCGATCACGCCGGACTTCCTGACCGCGCTCCAGCTCGACGCACCCGGCGTGTTCCCGAACACCGCGGGTACGCTCGATGCGCGTGGCGATGCGCGCGGCGGATTCGTGATCCCTCGCGATCCCGGTCTGGTCGGCGTGACGTTCTGGTTCACCGCGCTGACGCTCGACCCGCGCTGGCCGTTCGCGGTGCGCGGGATCGGTAATGCGATCCAGCTCACGGTGCGGTGACCTGTGGTCGAAGCACCGGCGGGGCCACCGAGCGGTCGCGACACGACACCTCGTGGAATGCGTCGGCTGGCCGCCGAGCGCTCTGTCGTCCACGATGGGAGCGCCGGCCCCGACCCGGGTTCCTCCGCTGCGCCCGTTCCCCATCGATGCGTCTGCCCGCCGACTACGATCCCGCGCCGCCCCCCGACGCCCGCTGCTGGTCGACGCCGCCGCGCGGCCGCGTGCTGTGCTTCGCGCCTCACCCCGACGACGAGACGATCGGGCCCGGCGGTGCGCTCGCGCTGCACCGCGACCAGGGCGATCTCGTGCGCGTCGTGTTCGCGACCGACGGCAGCGCCGGTGACCCCGACGCGCTGTTCCCGCGCGACGGCTACGCGGAGCGCCGCCGCGCCGAGGCGCGGGCCGCGCTCGCCGAGCTCGGGGTGACGGACTGCGCGTTCTGGGGCTACCGCGACGCGTGCGTCGTCGCACCTGCGGATCTGGAAGCCGTCGCGCGCCGCGCCGCCGAGGAGCTGAGCGCGTTCCGGCCGGACGTCGTCTACCTACCGTGGCCCGGCGAGCGCAACGGCGATCACCGTGCCCTGTGCGCGGGTGTCGCAGCGGCGCTCGGGCGCGCGGCGTTCGCCGGTCTCGCGCTCGGCTACGAGGTGTGGACGCCGCTCGACCCGGACGTCGTGCTCGACGTGACGTCGGTCGTCGACCGCAAGCGCCGCGCTCTCGCGTGCCACGTCACGCAGCTCCGCTACGTCGACTACCAGCACGTGATCCTCGGGCTCAATGCCTATCGCTCCCTGATGTCCGGGCGCGGCCGCGGTCATTGGGAGGCGTTCGTGTTCGTCGAGGTCGGAGCGGAGGAGGCCCGATGACGGATCCCGTGAGGCTCGGCGAGCGTGCGACGAAGCTCGCGCGCAAGGGGCGGCCGTGGTTCTATGCCGACGAGCTGAGCGGCGGGCCACCGGAGCCCGCGCTCGTCCGTGTGTGCGACGACGGCGGCCGTGACCTCGGGCTCGGGCTGTGGTCGCCGGCATCGCGACTCGCATTGCGGCTGTGCGGGGGCTGGCCCGGCACCGCTGCGCCCGCGCCGGACGAGTTCCTCGCGCAGCGGCTCGGCGCGGCGGTCGCGCAGCGGGCGACCGGCGAGCTGGCGGCCCCCGATGCGGGCGTTCGCCTCGTGCACGGCGAGGCCGACGGGCTGCCCGGGCTCGTTGTCGACCGCTTCGCCGACTGCCTCGCGGTGCAGATCGGCTCGGCGGTGCTCGAGGCGATGCGCGGCGAGCTCGTCGAGGCGCTGGTCGAGCGCGTCGATCCCCGCGCCATCGTCGCACGCAACGACTTCGCGGTGCGCAAGCTCGAGGGGCTCGATCAGACCGTGCTGCTGCTGCACGGGCAGCGCGTCGAGGAGGTCGAGTTCCGCGAGGGCGATGTCCGCCACGTCGCGCGGCTGTTCGAGGGCCACAAGACCGGCTTCTACCTCGACCAGCGACCGGCCCGGGCGTTCGTCGAGGGGCACGCCCGCGAACGCGACGTGCTGGACGCGTTCTGCTACCAGGGCGCGTTCTCGCTCCACGCGCTCGCTGGCGGGGCGCGCTCGGCTCTCGCGATCGACGAGTCGGTCAGCGCGCTCGCGCTCGCCGAGCGCGCGGCGTCGAGCAACGGGCTCACCGGCCTCGAGACGCGCGCCGAGAGCGCGTTCCACGCCCTGCGCGAGCTGCGTCGCGCGGGCCGGAGCTTCGGTCTCGTGATCGTCGATCCGCCCGCGTTCGCGAAGAGCCGCCGCGAGGTCCAGGGCGCGCTGGGCGGCTACCGTGACCTCAATCGCTCGGCATTGCGGCTGCTCGCGCCAGGCGGTCTGCTCGTCACCTGCTCGTGCAGCCACCACGTGACCCCCGCGTCGTTCGAGGACGTCGTGCGCCAGGCCGCGGCGGGATTGCCGTTCCGCGCGGTGCTGCGCGCCCGGCTGGGTGCGGGCGAGGACCACCCGGTGTGGCTGGCCCTGCCGGAATCGGAGTACCTGAAGGTACTCGTGGTCGAACGGCAGCCGGGGTGACCGCAGCCGCAGGCCGCGGGAGTCCCGCGGCCGCGCACGGTCGGCGAGCGGAGGCTCAGTCGCCCGAGAACAGGCCGCTGCCGTTGCTCACGACGACCGTGCCGGTCGCCAAGTCGAGCACGCCGGCCTGGAAGCCCATGTAGCCGACCGCGAACCGCCAGCCGTTCGGGTACGGGACGATGACCGGGCTCGCGCGGCCGGCGGTGTCGAGCGCGCCGGCGCCGAACGAGTAGAGACCCAGCGCGGGGTTGACGCGCAGATCGCCCTCGAGCCCGGGCAGCGTGAAGCCGGGCGCCCAGTTGAAGCCAGCTCCGAAGCCGAAGCCGCCGAGGATCACGTAGCTCGCGCCCGCGTGGGCAGGCGAGGAGATGCGTGCCGCCATGCCGTCCCAACGGACCGCGTGATCCGGGAGCGAGCCACCGGCGCCGAACGTCGGATTGTCGCCTGCGCCGCGCTGAGCGGGATCGATGACGCTGCCCATGTTCAGCGTGACGGCGCGGTTATTGACGACGAGGCCGAGGTGCATCGTCCGGTTGTTGAATCCCGTGGCGGGGACGCCCGGGTTGATCCGCGGACCGCCCGGCGCCGCCGTGCGCTTCACCGCGTTGACGAACTGCGGCAACTGGTAGCCCGAATTCGGGAAATTCAGGTTCGGCAGGTCCCACACGGTCGCACCCGACACGTTGCCGAAGATCGTCATGTGCACCGACATGCCGTCCGTCGCGGACCAGCCGGCGTCGTTCGGCAGGAAGACGCCGGCGTGGAAGTCGTCGCCGTTGTTCGGCATGTCGAACGGCGTCGCCAACGTCGTGCTGATGCGCCACGCGACGATGCCGGTGCCGCCCGGTGCGGCGACCGGCACGGTGCGCAGCCACGTGTTGTTCTCGTTCGGATCCGGCTTGCCGGGGTTCGCCGGGTCGCTCGGGATCAGCACGAGCTCGTAGCTCTGGATCGTGGCGGCGTTCTGGTCCTGCAGCAGGAACTGCCAGCCGTAGACACGATTGACGAGCTGCTGCCCGACCGGCAGCGTCGAATCGACCATCTGCGCGCAGGACGCGAAGAAGTCCGCGTGGTACCACATGCAGGCGTCGCCGTCGTCGGCGGCCGCGAGGCCGTGGCGGCTCGTGAACGAGGTCGAGCCCTGGGTCGTGCCCTCAGGGTAGTACCAGAGGACGTGGTTCTGCGCGAAAGCGGGAGCCGCGACCGCGAGGGTGGCGGCGAGGATGAACTGGTTGCGCATAGGAGAGAGAGCGCGCCAATGTCGCGCGCATGGACAGGGAGAAGAGAGGAGCTGAAGAGGGAGCTGAGCACCGCGTCGCTCGGCAGGGGCGCGCCCGGCGGACTTCCGCAGGGCAGCAGGGCGATGGCACTTCAGACGAGCGTCGAGCCGGGTCCGGCATCGTCGGCCGTCGATCGCCAGGGTCGCAGGCGCGGCACACGCCGTTCCATCATCGACCGCAGGCGCCGTTCGGCGCTCGTTCCAGGAGAATACACCGGCGCTGACGGGCTCGTCGAGTCCGGCGCACCGTCCGCCCGGCCGCAGTCACAGGCCTGCGTCACCGCCCGCTCGGATCCGGCCCTGGCACCGGAGGTTCCATCGGCAGCGGTGCGGTCGGCGTGGCCACGTTCGTGATCGCGTCCATGCGGCCGAGATCCGCGCGCCAGCCGTAGATCGTCGTCCAGCGGGTGCCGTCCTCGTGGACGTACCAGTCCTGGCCGTTCGAGGCCCGCTCCCGGCCGACCAGCGGGGAGTAGGGGACGCCCTCGGGCCACAGCGGAGCGCGTGCGTCCTTGGCGCCGTTCAGCGCCGGGACCCAGGTCCCGTCCGGAAGCTCGACCCGGTCCGCGCGGGGGGTGGTGTCGGGGTCGACCCGGAACAGGTCGCGCGCGGGGGGCGGTACCGAGGCCTGGCGTGGCGCCGGCTGCTCGGCGTCGGTCGTCGCCGGGGGCGGGGTGGAGTTCGGGATCGGTCCGGGGTTCTGCTGCTCGCGGTCGCGCAGCGCGACGACGGCGAGCGCGATCGCACATGTCACGAGGATCGAGACCCAGAGCAGGGGATGCCGGGATGCGCGCATGTCGAGAAGCGGGTTCGGAGTGACGACTTCAGCATACTCCCGGTCGCGCGTGATCACCGCTACCCTGCCGCGCACCGACACGATGGTCACTCCGCCCGCTGCCCTCACCCGCGTCGCGGTCGTCCAGGCCGCGCCGGTCGCTTTCGACACCGGTGCGACGCTCGACCGGCTCGACGACCTCCTCGCGGGCGCCGCAGCAGCGGGAGCGCGGCTCGTCGTACTGCCGGAGGCGTTCGTCGGCGGCTACCCGAAGGGCAGCGACTTCGGTGCGCGCGTCGGCACGCGCAGCGACGCGGGCCGCGAGTGGTTCCGCCGGTACCACGCCGGCGCGATCGACGTGCCCGGGCCGGCCGTCGCGAGGATCGGCGCGGCGGCCCGCGCGCACGGGCTCTTCGTCGTCTGTGGCGTCGTCGAGCGCGACGGCGGCACGCTGTATTGCACGGCGTTGTTCATCGGCGACGACGGCGCGCTGCTGGCCAGGCACCGCAAGCTCGTGCCGACCGGGGTCGAGCGGCTGATCTGGGGGCGGGGCGATGGCTCGACACTGCCGGTCGTCGACACGCCGGCCGGCGCCCTGGCCGCGGCGATCTGCTGGGAGAACTACGTGCCGCTCTACCGCGCTGCACTGTACGAGCGTGGCGTCACGGTCTGGTGCGCGCCGACCGTCGACGACCGCGACGTGTGGATCGCGACGATGCGGCACATCGCGGTCGAAGGCCGCTGCTTCGTGCTGTCCGCCTGCCAGTTCGCGACCCGCGCCGACTACCCGGCCGACTACGCGTGTCCGCAGGGCGACGACCCGGCCACCGTGCTGATCCGCGGCGGGAGTTGCGTCGTCGACCCGTTCGGCGACGTGCTGGCGGGACCGCTGTACGGCCGCGCCGACCTGCTGGTCGCCGACCTCGACCTCGACCAGGTCGTGCGCGGTCGCTTCGACCTCGACGTGCGTGGCCATTCCGCTCGCCCGGACCTGTTCCGTCTGCACGTCGGCCCGTCGCACGGTCCGGCGTCGTAGGTCCCTGCGGCGAGCGCCCGGCGGGCGGAGTCACTCAGCGGTTGGGACCACCGCGCAACCGCGCTAAGCTGTCCGGTTTCTCCCCTGCCGATGTCGACCGCCGATCCGAGTCCTGCCGCACCGCCAAGGCTACGGCTGCGCGTCAACGGCGAGCCCCGCGAGGTGGTAGCGCCGGCGACCGTCGCCGACCTGCTCGCCGCGCTCGGCGTGCCGCGCACGCACACCGCGGTCGAGCGCAACCGGCAGATCGTGCCCAAGCCCGAGTTCGAGCGCGTGGCGCTCGCCGACGGCGACGTGCTGGAGATCGTCACGCTGGTCGGCGGCGGCTGACCAGCCGGCCGCGACCGCGTCGAATGTCCCGTCCGACAGCCCTCCCGCCCCACCCTCCCATGACCTGGCTCCAGAGCGACGAACCCGCCCGGCAGGACCGCCCGCTGCAGATCGGTGTGCGCGTGTTCGGGTCGCGGCTGTTCGTCGGCACCGGGAAGTACGACGACCTGTCGATCATGCAGCAGGCGCTCGACGCGTCCGGCACCGAGTGCGTGACCGTCGCCGTGCGGCGGCTGTCGCTCGGCGTGCCCGCCGGCCGCACGCTGCTCGACTACCTCGACACCGACCGCTACGCGCTGCTGCCGAACACGGCGGGCTGCTACACGGCGGACGACGCCGTGCGCGTCGCGCGGCTCGGCCGCGAGGCCGGCATGTCGGAGCTCGTCAAGCTCGAGGTGCTCGGCGATCCCGACACACTGCTGCCCGATCCGGTCGGCACGCTCGAGGCCGCGAAGACGCTGGTCGCCGAGGGTTTCACGGTGCTGTGCTACACGTCGGACGATCCGGTCGTCGCGAAGCGGCTCGAGGACGTCGGCGTCGCCTCGGTGATGCCGGCCGGCGCGCCGATCGGTTCGGGGCAGGGCGTCCTCAACCCGAACAACATCCGCATCATCATCGAGCGCGCCAGCGTGCCGGTGATCGTCGACGCCGGCGTCGGCACGGCGTCGGACGTCGCGATCGCGATGGAGCTCGGCGCCGATGGCGTGCTGCTGAACACCGGGGTCGCCAAGGCGAAGGACCCCGTGCGGATGGCGCGCGCGATGCGGCTCGCGTGCGAGGCCGGCCGCGATGCGTGGCTCGCGGGGCGGATGGGCAAGCGGCTCTATGCGAGCGCTTCGTCGCCGACCGCGGGACGCATCGAGGTCGCCGGCGAATGACGGACCCGGTCGAGACGCCCGACCGGATGACCGTGCTCCGCGCGCGGCTCGCGGCCCGCATGGAGGTCGCGACGGGGATCGGTGTGTTCCTCGCGGCGTTCGTGCTCAGCGGGATCGTGTTCCTGCTGACCGGTACCGCGGCCGACGAGACCGACGACGCCGTGCGGGTTCCGGCCGCGTTCCGCGCGATGCTCGTCGCCTACGTCGTCGTGGTCCCGTGCGCGCTCGCCTTCGCGTCCGCCGGCTCGTGGCGGCCGGGCTCGCGGGCGTGGCTGACGCTGCCACGCTACCTGCTGTTCCTGCTGGTCTGGATCCCGGTCGCGTTCGTGCTGCAGCCGCTGCTGCTCGAGCAGCTCGGCGTCGAGATGGCGGCGCAGCCACACCTCGCCTGGTTCGCGACCGATCCCGCGCGCGTCGATCTCGCGCTCGCGCTGGTCACGGTCGTGATCGCCGGCCCCTTGTTCGAGGAGCTGGTGTTCCGCGGCTACCTGCTGCGCGGCATCACGGGCATGGCCGGCCCGCGAGCAGCGCTGTGGATCACCGCCGTGCTGTTCGGGCTGATCCACGTCGATGCGGGCATCCACACCCTGTTGCCGCTGACGCTGCTCGGCGCGTTCTTCGCCTGGCTGCGACAGCGCACCGGCACCCTCTTCGCGCCCGTGCTCGCGCACGCGATCCACAATGCGTGGACGGTCGGCGTGGCGCTGGCCGCGCCGCGACTGTTCGAAGCGACCCAGACCCGATGAACGACTCCGCACATCGTCCCGGGGCAGACGGTCCCGGGGCAGACGGTCCCGGGGCGAACCGTCCCGGACAGCCGCAGCTCGACGAGCGGAAGTTCGTGGTCCATCCCGACATGGTCGGTCGGTTGCGCACGCGCGGCGGGGCGATGATCGCCGTCAACGCGGTGGTCGTCGGCGACGTGCGGCTCGGCCGCGACGTGTCGATCTGGTTCGGCGTCACGATCCGCGGCGACGACTCGTGGATCGAGATCGGCGACGAGACCAACGTGCAGGACAACACCTGCGTGCACGTCGACGTCGACGCCCCGCAGCGGATCGGTCGCGGCGTGACGATCGGTCACGGCGTCGTGCTGCACGGCGTCGACATCGGCGACTACTCGCTGATCGGCATGAACGCGACGGTGCTCGGCGGCGCCCGGATCGGTGCCTACTCGATCGTCGGTGCGGGTGCGGTCGTGTCCGAGAACGCGGTGATCCCGCCGCGCTCGGTCGTGCTCGGTATTCCGGGGCGCGTCCGCCGCCAGGTGACCGACGCCGAGTGCGAGACGATGCGCTGGCGCGCGCGGCACTACGTGCTCCGGGCGCGGTCCTACCTCGACCCGGGCGCATCGCCGGCGCGCTGAGGTCCGCTCGGGTCGCTGCCACCGCGCGGGGCGTCTTTGGGCCGCGTGCGGTCGTGCGTCTCGCTCCGAGCGGCCCGGCGCGCACACGGTGCGGTGGCGACGGTGCTTCTGACGGTCGATCGTACCGGTGTGGTAGACTTCCGCAGTCTCCCCGGTTTCTCCACAGATCTTCAACCCCGATGTACCGATCCCTCGCCAGGGTGGCCGGCTGTGCGTCGCTCGCGTGGCTCGCGGCGTGCTCGGACCACAGCTCTTCGCCCGCTTCGTCACGGATCCTCGACGTCGTGGCGTTCGAGACCCGCGCCGAACTCCAGTCCGGCGTCGCCGCGTTGATCGGCGCCCGCCTCGCCGACCTCGATCGCGACGGCGACCTCGACATCGTGTCGGTCGGCGACGACGGTGCGGTGTCGGTGCTGCTGCACCAGTCGGGCGGCGCGTTCGCACCGGGCGCCACCGCGCAGTCGACGGCGAATCCTGCCGGGATCTGCGCCGCGGACCTGGACGGCGACGGCGACGACGACTTCGTCGTGGTCGGTCGCCTGTCCGGCGAGGTGCGCGTGCTGCGCAGCATCGGCCAGGGCGATCTCGAGCCCGTGGGCCCGGGCTTCCAGGCCGGTCCCGACGTGTTCGACTTCGGGCTCGCGGACGTCGACGGCGACGGTGCGGTCGACCTGCTGTGCTGCCGCGGCGGTGCGCCGGGCCTCGAGTGGTTCGCCGGCGTGGGTGACGGCACGTTTCGCGGCGCGGTCATGCTCGCGATGCCGTACGGACCGCGGATGCTCGGCCTGACCTGCGGGGACTTCGATGGTGACGGCCGCCGCGACGTCGCGATGTGTGATGTCGACGCCAACGAGCTGCGGATCACGCTGGGTGACGCGTCGGGGTTGCCGGCGCGACCGCACGCCGTGGCAGTCGGCGCGATCCCGTTCGCGACCGCCGCGGGCGACGTGACGGGGGATGGCGTGGAGGATCTGGTCGTCGGCAGCCTCGGCTCGGAGACCATCGCGCTGGTGTCGCAGACGACGACCGGCGCGTTCGAGGTGCTGCAGACCCTGCAGATCGATGGCCAGCCGACCTCGCTGACGCTCGCCGATTGCGACGGCGACGGCTTCGAGGATCTGCTGTGCAGTCTCGTCGACCACCGTGCACTGGCGGTGTTCCGCGGCACCGCGCAGGGCTTCGTCACCGACGGCGAGCAGATCGGCTGCACCGGGGCGCCGCTGCGCCCGCTGGTCGGTGATGTCGACCTCGACGGCGACCTCGACGTCGTCGCGCCGGCGCTCGGTCGCAGCGCATTGAACATCTACTTCGGCCAGGGTGCACGACTGACCGGCGGGCGGCTGCACCGCATCGACGGCGTGGCGCGACCGGAGGTCGTCGGTGCCGCGGACTTCGACGGCGACGGCCGCATGGACGTCGCGGTGTCGAGCTTCACGCTGCGCGAGATCCGCTTCGTGCGGCCGGAGCAGCAGACCGGCGGCGACCTGGGCTTCACCGAGATCGGCAGCTTCGGCTTCGCCGACGACGTCCAGAACGTCGTGCCCGCCGACGTGGATCGCGACGGCCGGCCCGACCTGCTCGTCGCGCTCGCCGGCGGCGTCAAGGTCCTGCTCAACCGCTCGGGCGGGGGTGCAGTGTCGTTCGACGCGGTGCCGGCCGACCCGCAGCAGTACCTGACGCAGGGCACGGGCCCGTTCGAGATGATCGCCGCCGACCTCGACGCCGACGGCGCGATCGACGTCGTCGCCGCCTACCACGCGAACGACAAGCTGGTGCTGGTGCGCGGTGTGCCGGGCGCCGGCGGGACGTTCGCGGCGCCGGTCGAGACCCCGCTGAGCGGGCGTCCGGCCGGTCTGGCCTACGGCGACTTCGATGGCGACGGCCGCCTCGAGCTGGCGACCAGCCGCATCGAGCTGTCGACGGTGACGCTGCTCGAGCTGGGCTCGAATGGCGTCCTGGAGCCGACCCTCGACGTGCCGGTCGGCGCATCGCCGAACTACCTCCGCACGGCGGACTTCGACCAGGACGGCCGCACCGACCTCGTCGTCAGCGGGGGCGCCAGCAACGACCTGACCGTCATCCGCATCGCCCAGAGCGGTGGGGCGTCGACGTCCACGCTGCCCGCCGGCCGGCTGCCGACCGCGCTCTTGACCCGCGACCTGAACCGCGACGGTCATGCCGACGTGCTGGTCGCCTCGATGGCCGGCGCCGACTTCCGGGTCCTGCTCGGCGACGGCCGCGGCGGCTTCGCACAGGCGCTGGTGTTCCCGGGCGTCTACTCGGCGGTCACCGCGGCGTTCGGCGACCTCGACGGCGACGGGCTCGAAGACCTGCTGATCGGCAGCCTCTACAGCGAGCGGCTCGCGACCTTCCGCAATGCGAGCCGATCGACGGGCGGCTGAGCCGGCGCGGTCCCCGGCGCCTGCGAGGCCGGCGCCGCGACTGCATCCCTGGCTGGCCGCCGGGCTCTGGCTCGCGGTCGGCCTGGCGGTCCGGTGGCTGTTCGTGCACGCCACGAGCGACGCTGCCGGACCGTTCTCGTCGTTCTACAAGGGCGACGCGCCGTACTGGCTGCAGCAGGTCGCGCGCGGTCCGGGCACGGCGCCGGTCGACGGCCTGCCGCTGCGACCGCCGGCGATGCGCTGGCTGGTCGGTTGGCTGTGGGACGGCACCGCCGCGGGCGTCGGTGCGCTGCGGTCTGGCTTCGTGCTGATCGGTGCGCTGTGGGCGCCGCTCACCTACCTGGCGATGCGCCGGGCGGGTGCGACGGTCGCGCATTGCGCGGCGGGCTTCGTCGCGCTCGGCTCGGCACCCCTGTTCCTCGCCGCGAGCCCGAATGCCGAGGCCCCTTATGCAGTGCTGGTCGCGGCGTCGATCCTCGCGCTGCCGGCCGTGCAGCGCGGCGGGCTGCTGCCGGCGCTCGCTTTCGGGGCCGTGCAGGGACTCGGCTGCCTGCTGCGCGCGGAGCACGTGCTGACCGCGCTCGCGTTCGCCGGCTGGCTCGCCTGGACGACGCGCTCGCGCGGCGGTCGGAAGGCATTGCTGCGCGGAGTGGCTGTCGCGGTCGGCCTGTTCGCCGCGACGCTACCGTGGAACCTGCGGGCGGATACCGGTATCGAACGCTTCGTCGGGCAGCGGGCTGCCTCGCCGCCGCGCATGCTCGACTGGGAGCCCGCCGCCCTCGCCGAGCTCGAGCAGCTCGCTCCGTACCTGCGTGGCCCCGCGCAGCGTTTCATCGAGGCCACCGTCGCGCACCGCGGCGGCGCGGTCGTCGCCGGCGGCGACGTCGCGCGGCTGCACCGCGAGGCGTTCGGCGCCTGGCCGATCCCCGCACCCGCAGGCCCGGTGTTCGTGGCGCTGTACGGGCCGCTCAACTTCGCGCTCGCCAACGGGCCCCAGGCCGACGGCGGCTTCTCGTCCGCCGCGCTGACGGCAGCGCCGCCGCTCGAGGGCGGTCCGTCGCGGTATCCACCCGATTGGCTCGCGAGCCTGCCGCGCGATGGCGTGCTGGCCCTCGAGTATCCGCCGCACGCACTGCTGGTCGCCGATGGCTACGGCATCGGACTCGACTGGATCACGGCGCATCCGGGCGCGTTCGTGGATGTCGCGGCGCGCAAGCTCGCGATCGCGTGGTGCGGCGCGGCGCACGGACTCGGTGGCAATGCACTACCGCTCGGTGCGGGTGGCGAGCGGCGCGCGGTCGACCTCGTCGTCGCGGACGGCCCGCTCGCGACGCCCTGGCGCATCGCGCTGCTCGCGATCCTGGTTCTCGGCGCCGTGCTCGGCCGCAGCCGCGCCGCCCTCGCCCCGTGGTTGCTGCACGGCCTCTGCATCGCGGCCGTGACGGTCGGGTTCTTCGGCTACGCCCGCCAGGGCGCATTGTGGGCGCCGCTGGTCGGCGCGGCGGTCGGCCTCGTCGCCGAGCGGCTCGCGACAGGTGACCGCGCACGCCGCGCCGCGATCCTCGTCGGTCTGGCGACCGTCGTCACCGTACTTGCCGTCGAGGTCGCGCGCTACGCGAGCGAGCCGCGCCTCGTGGTCGACGGCCAGCAGGTCCGCGATGTCGAACCGCTGCCGCCGTTCGAGTTCCGCACGAGGCGCGTGGAGGTCCGCTGATCGTCGGTGCGGCTCCCGGAGTCACGACGCGGGGGCGCTCGTCCTTCGTGATCGCCCCGCGGGGCACCACGACTACGATCTCGTCATGCTGCTCTCGATCGGGTTCGGACTCGCGTTGACCCTCGGCGCGGGGGACCACGGCGACGATCGTGTCGCTCCGCCGCCGGCGTGCGTCGCCGAGCCGCCGGGCATCGTGTGCGCCGACGAGCATGCGCGATTGGGACGCGGCCGGTTGCTCGGCGTCTCGCCGGCGTGGTGGAGCGACGCGCTCGGAGTCGATCCGGATGCAGGGCTCGCTCGGGCGCGGTCGTGCGATCACGGGTTCCGCGCCGTCCGGCTCCGCGAAGGCGAGCGCTCGACGCCGGGCACCGCGCGCTTCGCGCTGCGTTTGCTCAGGCATCCGCACGCCCCTGCGGCCGCCGGCCTCGAGCGGATGCTGGCCGCTGGTAGCCACGACGAGACTGCGGACTGCTGGATCCGCGAGGCCCTGGAGGCCTGCCACCGGTGAGCGACGCGGCGGGGACCCCCCGGCTCCGGGTCGGCGACGTGCTGGAGCTCGAGGTCGAGCGCCTCGCGTTCGGTGGCGACGGCGTCGCGCGGCACGCGGGATTCGTCGTGTTCGTGCCGCTGGCTGCGCCTGGCGAGCGGGTCCGCGCCGAGCTCACCGAGCTGCGGCCGAGCTTCGCGCGCGCCCGGCTGTGCGAGGTGCTGCGGCCGTCGCCCGACCGCCGCGTGCCACCGTGCAACCACTTCGGTGACTGTGGCGGCTGCCAGCTCCAGCACCTCGACCATGCCACCCAGCTCCGCGCGAAGGTCGGCTTCGTGCAGAGCGCGCTCGAGCGGATCGGCGGCATCGCGTGGTCGGAGGAGATCCCGATCCGGAGCGGTGCCGAGCTCGGCTACCGGATCCGCGCGCAGCTCCAGGTCGCGCCGCGCGGCGCTGGCCGCCCGCCCGCAGTCGGCTTCCACCGTGCGGGTGGCAACGACGTATGCGACGTGGCGAGCTGTCCGGTGCTCGCGCCGGAGCTCGCCGACGGCCTCGCGCGCCTGCGCGCGCTGGCGACCGACCGGTCGCTGCCGCGCGTCGTGCAGATGGCGGCTGGCGCCGATGGCACGGCGACCGACCCGCCGCTGCCGGGCTTCGCGACCGGCGCGCTGACCCAGCGGGTCGGCGCGCACGTTCTCGCCTTCACGCCGGGCGCGTTCTTCCAGGGCAACCGTGCGCTGCTGCCGGAGCTGTGCGAGCAGGTCGCCGGTGCCAGCGCGGGCGACTTCGCGCTCGACCTGTTCGCCGGGGTCGGGCTGTTCACGCTGCCGCTCGCGCGCGGCCACGCGCGCGTGCTCGCGGTCGAGTCCGACGACGAGGCGGTCCGCATCGGGCGCGGCAACCTGGCCCGGGCCGGTGCCGAGCGGGTCGAGCTGCGGCGGGCGCGCGTCGACCACGCGCTGCGCGCGCTGCTCGGCGCGGTCGCCGCCGGTACCGAGCCCCGCCCCGACCTCGTCGTGCTCGACCCGCCGCGCACCGGCGCGCGCTCGGCGATGCCGCTGCTCGTCGAGCTGGCGGCACCGCGCGTGCACTACGTGAGCTGCGATCCGCCGACGCTGGCGCGCGACCTGCGCGTGCTGGTCGCCGGCGGTTACCGGCTCGTCGACGTGACCGCGTTCGACCTGTTCCCGCAGACCTACCACGTCGAGACGGTCGCGCGGCTCGCCCGCACCGACCCGCCGGACTCTCCGCGGGATCCGCCCGGCGGGCGGCGGTAGGCTCACGCCCATGTCGTCGCCGCAGCTGATGGGCGTGATCCTGGCCGCCGGTAAGGGGACGCGCATGCGTCCGTTCTCCGAGCACTACCCGAAGCCGATCCTGCCGCTCGGTGGCAAGCCATTGATCGCGCATCAGCTCGAGATCCTCGCGTCGCTGGGCGTCGAGCACGTGATCGTCGTGATCGGCCATCTCGGGCACGAGGTCGTGCGCGAGCTCGGCGATGGCGAGAAGTTCGGCCTGCGACTCACGTACGTCGAGCAGACCGAGACGCTCGGTATCGCCCACGCCGTCTACCGGCTCGAGAAATACGTCGACCGACCGTTCTTCCTGTTCCTCGGCGACATCTACTTCGAGATCGACAACCTCGCGACCATGCCGGCCCGGATGATGGGGCCCGGCGGTGCCGACGGTGTGCTCGCCGTCAAGCGCGAGAAGGACCCCGAGAAGATCCGTCGCAACTTCGTCGTGCTGACCGACGCCAATGGCCGCGTGCACCGCGTGGTCGAGAAACCGCGCTACGCGAAGACCGATCTCAAGGGCTGCGGCATCTACCTGTTCGACCAGTCGTTCTTCGATGCCGTGCGCCGCACGCCGCGCACCGCGATGCGCGACGAGTACGAGATCACCGACGCGATCCAGATCTACATCGAGGACGGCTATCGCGTCGAGGCCGCCGAGGTCGTGCAGGACGACCTGAACCTGTCCTATCCGCTCGACCTGCTCGACCTCAACCTGCACTGGCTCGACAAGCACGGCGCCCGCAACATGATCGGCCGCGGCGTGCAGCTCGCGTCGGGCGCGCGCGTCGAGCGGTCGCTGCTGATGGACGGCGTCGTGATCGAGAAGCCGATCGAGCTGCGCGACTGCCTCGTGTTCCCGAACGTCCGCGTCCGTCACGACCGTGATCTGCGGCGCGCCATCCTGACCAACGAGACCGAGATCATCGACACGGAGACGGGCGGCTGATCGGAGCCATGGACGCCCGCGAGCAGCTCACTGATCGAGCGTCGTGATCGTCGCGTTGGCGCCCGAGTTGGAGAGCGGGAACTTCGCGATCAACGCCTTGGACTCGTCCGCGCTCACGGCCGTGCCGTCGGTATCGCTCACCGGACTGCGCGTGAACGTGCTGGCCGTGGCGGTCCACTTGCCGGCCGCATTCCAGGTCAGCTTCACCCAGGTCTCTGTCGACCATTCGAGCTGCTGGAGGATCAGCAGCCCGGCGTCCCGTTTCTCGGCCGTCTTCGGCCGCACCGCGAGGAACACGTCGAAGTCGAGTCGCTTCCGGACCTCGAGCAGCCGGCCGCTCTTCCCTGTCGCGGTGTGGCTCATCGACGCGATCGACGTCGGGTAGTCCTCGAGCGTCACCGAGACCGCCGCTCCCGGTGCGAGGACACCCCGCGATCCGAGGTTGTACCACGGCGTGCTGTTGGGGCTGTCGCTGTCGAAGCACGGCGTGTTCACCTGGAACCAGCGCCGGTAGAGCTTGTTCTCGTAGGTGGCCACCATCACCGGGGCCTTCTTGATGATCTGGATGATCCCGAAGTGCCAGTTGGCGGCGTCCGGACCGTTGGCCGTCACGGTGCCGGTGATCTTCACGCCCTTGAGCCACATGCGGACGCTCGGGCTCGCGGCGCGCGGCACGTTGGCCGGCACCGCCAGCTGCCAGGCATTGAACTGGCCGAACTCCAGCGGGCTCCACGAATCGCCCTGAGGTTCGCAGAGGAGGGAGGAGGAAGCGATTTGCATGGTGTCTCTTCGTTCGGAGCTCGGCCGGTGTGGCGATGCGAATCGTCTTCGGCTGCGCCAGCATGGACGGCGGACGGCGATCCGTCGACCCGCTAGCGCAGGGCGAGCGTGGCCTCGAGGCCGTTGGTCGTGAGTACCCCCAGCGGATTGACGCCAGGTACGACCATTGCCGACTGGTTGACGAGCCGGACTCCGGCGAGGTTCGCCAGGTTCGGCAGCGCCAGCGCGACGGTCGCCCGATTGCCGCTGACGACCATCGGGCTGGATGCCTCGACGAGCGTGGCGAGGATGCAGCCGGGCATGCCGATCGGGTCGAGCGGGATCTGCGTGCGCTGGGCACCGAACACGAGCAGGGCTGCGGCATTGGCTGGCGTGCCGTCGACCGTGTAGGCGAGGTTGCCACCGAGCCACGGCCGCGTCGACGACAGCACCGGCAAGGTCGGCGCGGAGCCCCGGCAGCCGGTGCCGAACGACACCGACGTCGCCGGCGGCCGCGCGCCGAAGTTCCAGGTGTCGCGGTAGTGGCCGAGGTCCCAGCCGACGCTCATGACGATCTCGCCCTGCTGCGCGTCGAAGACCATGATCGCCTCCTCGCGCGGCGCCGGCGCGTGGGCGGTGCCGACGAGGTGCCAGTCGTCGGTCAGCTCCCAGGTGTCGGCGACGCGGCCGCTCGCCGTCTCGCCGCCGAACATCAAGAGGCCGCCGCGTGCGAGGTCCGCGGCGAGCACGTGCTCGGAGCGGCCCGGCGGGCTCGCGCTGGTCGGCAGGAACGACCACAGGCCGTTGCGCAGCACCCAGGTGTCGTTGGCGAAGCCGGTGCCGGTCACCCAGCCTCCGAACAGCACGGTGGCACCGCGGCCAGGGTCGTAGGCGAGCGCGCCGTCCTCTCGCGGCGGCGGCTGCTGGCCGAGGATCGGTGACCACGTCGTGCCGTCCCACTCCCAGGTGTCCTGCAGCGTGCCGGACGTCCCGCCGAGACGGCCGGAGAACAGGACCACCGTGCCGCGCGACGCGTCGAAGGTCATCGCGTGGCCCCAGCGTGCCTGCGGCGAGGTCGCCGGCGAGCGCTGGACCCAGTTGCCGCCGCGGAACACCCAGGTGTCGGCGTAGTTGCTCGAGCCATTGACGCCGCCGAACAGCACGAACTCGCTGCGCAGCGGGTCGTACGCCATCGCCGACTCGACGCGGGCGGCCGGGCGCGCCGCCGGGCTCGGCTCGGTCCACGTACCATTGCGGCGTGCGAACGTGCGGTCGCTGATGCCGTTGTCGTAGTAGCCGCCGAACACCAGCGTCGTGCCGGTCGTCGGGTCGTGCGCGGCCGCGGCGGTCCCGACGCCGAGCGGGGTCGCCGGCGTCAGCTCGGTCCAGCCGCCCGGCGTCAGGAGCCATGTGTCGGCGAGGTGGCCGGTCGTCGAATGCCAGCCGCCGAACAGCAATGCCGCGCCGTGCGGGAGCAGGTCGGCGAGGATCGCCTCCTCGCGGACCGACGGCGGGTTGGTGAACGGGAGCTGCCGCCATGCGATGCCGTCGAACGCCCAGGTGTCCTGCTGCCGTCCGGCTGCCGACTCACCGGCGAACATCCACACGTCGCCGCCGGCGAACGCCATCTTGTGCTCCGAGCGCGCGCTCGGGCCGGTGCCGGCGAACGGCGTCCACGCGCCCCCGGCCCACTCCCAGGTGTCGGCCAGGAAGCCGTTGTCCCAGCCGCCGAACATCACGACGCGGCCGCGGATCCAGTCGGTCGCCAGCGCGTGGTCGAAGCGCGCCGGTGGCGTCTGCGGGCTCGTCAGTGGCGTCCAATTGGTGCCGTCCCACGCCCAGGTGTCGGAGTAGCGGGCGCCGCCGCCGTCCTGACCTCCGAACAGCAGCACGCGCAGCGTCGTCGGGTCGAACGCCAGCTCGGCCATCCGTGGGCCGGGGCTCACGGTGGGATTGGCCTGGCGCCAGTCGGTGCCGTTGAACAGCCAGGTGTCGCCGGTCACCTGCGTACCGTCCCAGCCGCCGTAGAGCACGATCTCGGCGCGGATCGGGTCCCACGCCATCGCGTGCTCGCGCAATGCTGGCGGCGACACGGCGGGGTGCAATTGTTGCCAGCCGCCGGTCGGTGACCACGCCCAGGTGTCGCCCTGGACGCCGGCGTTGGTGTTGCCGCCGAATACGACGACGCGGTCGCGGACCTGGTCGTAGGCAGCAGTGTGGAGCGCGCGCGGCTTGGGCACGAGCGCGTCGGGATACCAGTCGGCCTGAGCGTGCAGCGACGGGGCTGCGGCGGCGGCCACGGTGAGACAGAGAGCGATCGGAATCCGCTGCAGCATCAGCGACCTCCTACGCACTCCCTTACCACCGCCGCGCGGTGGCGGCGAGGGGCGTCGAACCCGACCCCGCTGCGCGGAGCGCGTCAGGGCAGCGATGCGATGCGGCCGGACAGGATGCGCAGCGCAAGCGGACCGCTCGCCAGCGTCGCCGCGCCGCCCGGTCCGAACGCGGTCAGATCGGTGCCCGCCAGCAGCAGGCTGCCGTCGGAGGTCAGCGCGACCGCGTGCGCCGCGGCGCCGGCCCCGACGCCGACGACCATGCCACCCGGCAGCATCAGCAGCAGCGCGCGCGCCGGGCCGAGCCCGGCGAGCGCCGCGCGGAACGCCCCGCCGGGCGCGACCACCGTGCCGGCGAGCGACACGCCCACCGGCGCGTCGGCGAGGAGCGTCGCGTCGAGCCCGGCGAGCAGTCGGGTGCCGGTGGCCGTCTCGACGCGCAGGTCGCCGCCACCGTCGAACCCGCTGCCGAGCTCGGGTGCGCCGAGCGTGCCGACGGCCACCGGCAGCGGACCTGCGGGCGTGAAGCGGACGAGTCCGCCGGGACCGCCGGCCGACGGCTGCGCCTCGAGCAGCAGTGTGCCGTCGCGCGTCGTCGCGATCGCACGCGGCACGAGCCCACCGGGTGCCCACGGTGCGGTGACGTTGCCGGCGGTCTGTGTCAGGTTGGCGACGGTCGGTACGCCCGCGGCCGTCGCGTAGACGTCGAACCGCGCCGGATCGCCGATGCCCGCGACGAACGTCGAGGCCGTCGCGATCGGCAGCACGATGATGCCGATGTAGGGCTGGAAGTTCGGGTCGCCTGTCACCCACGTGGTCGCGTAGCTCGACAGGTCGAGCACGTGCGCCTCGTCGCGAATGGTGGCGTCGATGTAGAACAGCTGGTCGCCGGTGTCGTCGAGCAGCAATCGCGGTCCGTTGGGGGTCTCCGGCAGGTAGCCGGGCTCCTCGTACTTGGCGGGAGTGGGCGGCAATGCGATCGCCGGACCGGTCTCGCCCAGCAGGTACATCGTGAACGCACGCTGCGGCCCGTGCAGGAACACGACGCGCGTACCGTCGAACGACGGCGCCAGCTCGCCCTTCAGCCGGTCACCGGCCGTTGCGTTGGCGGGCGTGACGTCCTGCGGTGCCGCTCCGGCGGCATACGGGATGCGCCAGACGCGGTCGTCCCTCGTGCCGCAGATCAACACCGACCGGCCGGGGCACAAGGTCGTCGGCTCCAAGTTGGCCGGCAGCCCCGCCGGCCGCACCAGCGCGTTGCCGGTGCCCGCGTAGGTGCCGCCATCGAGCCGCGCGAGCAGCAGGCCGCCGGCGATCAGCGGCAGCGCCGCATGCCGCCCGTCGAACGCGACGCCGATGCGGTCGGCGAACGGATCGTCCGTCCCGTTCGCACCCGCCCCGGCCAGCTCGGTGACGACCCTCGCCACGCCGTCGCGCGCGATCCACAGGAAGCCGTGCCACTGCCCGCCGTCCCGTCGATAGCGGTGCAGGCTGCCGCCGTCCGGCAGCTCGACGAACGCCGCACCGTCGCGCACGACGCGTCGCGACACGTCGCTCCGTAGCCCGCGCTGCAGCGTGCGGTTCGTGATCTCGAGATCGACGAAGGTGACGTTCCGCAGCAGCGCCGACGGTGTGGCGCCGGGCGTCGCAGCCGGCACCGACAGCACGTCGAGCGATGCGCCGGTCGGACCCTGCGCCCAGGTCAGCGCGGGGCCGCCCTGCGCGGCGCACGACAGCGCGAGCGTCAGGAGAGCGGTGGGCGAGGCGAGGTGGGGGCGCATGGGGATGGCTCCGGGGAGCGGGGGCCGAGGCGACTGGGAGTCTACGCCAGTCCGGTGCCGGACGTCGGCACCCGGCGCGGGCGAGTCGCGTGCCGGGACCGCTCGGGAAGCGCGCGTGTGGAACCCGCACACGGACTGCGCGGATCCCGGACGCTGAGGCGCGCCGGCAGACCGCCGTGCGCACCGGCATCGTCCCACCGGCCGGGGTGGGGCGCGCCCTGCGGCGGCGCGCTGCCGGACGGGTGTGCCGGCGGGGCCCGAGGCGACGTCACGTGGCGAGGCGGCTCGGCGCGGCGGGCCGCTCGGTCGCACGTGCCCGCGTAGCGCCGCGGCTCCGGGTGCGTGGGAGTCGCGATGTTCGCCGTGGCCATGGCATCCGGAAACCCCGTACTTCCGTGATCGAGTCAAGGGCTGATGGCGAGTCCATGGCTCAGCAACAGGCCGAATGGCGCCATGGTGTCCAGCAAGGCGCCCTGGAGATAGAGCGGTATCGAAACGCCGGCGACGGGCAGCACGATGCTCGCCTCACCGCGCTGATCCGTGAGAATCGGGAATGCCACGCTCGGGGATGGAGCGACCAGCAGAGTGCCACCGAAGAACGGTGTCGACGCGGGGGTCACGCCGGCGAGGAGCACGCCGGGTGTGGCACCGAGGCCGCCGTGCACGGTGACGCCCGCGGACCCGGAGGACCTGATCGTCCCGTCCAAGGTCAGCCGTTGAACGTCCTGGGTCGTCGATCCGTACGGCGAGAACCGGGAGTTGACGGGATAGGCTCGGAACGGACCGAGCCGTGGGCTCGTGCAATACCGTGCTCCAGCCGGCGCCGTGATGATCGGGGTGACCATGAACGTCAGGGGCCGGGTGCCGCAGAAGATCTGGAACGACGTGTCGGTGATCGTCAGCGGGTCCGAAACGTACGTCCCACCGCCGCTGGCGGTACACCAACCGACATTCGAGTAGCCGCCTCTGAATCCGAAGGGGACACCGCAGTTGGGAGAGGACTGGTCGGCGGGCGTGGCCGACACGTAATAGGACCATCCCGGGAACGGGCCTCCGCAGGACTGCCAGGCCGGCACCGTGATGTGAACCCGGTACTGGTTGGCTCCGAGTTGATTCGGACCCAGGAGGTCGATGCGCAGCCTCTGGATCAGGCCGCAGCTCGGATACGATCGAGCGACAAGCGCGGAGGACGTGATCGAGATCGCGAGCAGGCAATGGCGAAGGAGCAGCATGGCGGGGTCGTGGTCAGGTGGCCACTTCGTGGAATGCACCATGGTGGGTGCGAGCGGCGGTCACCATGCTTCTCGACAGCTTCCGTGGCAAGTCCATCGCAGGGCGTGCCCGCCGGGTGTGACCGGCGCCACGAGCCTCGGACCGGCGCGGTGTGTCGGGACCGGGTCGCCTGTCTGGCGTCGCTCGACCGGCAGGATCTGCGAAACGAGTGCACCACGCCGACTCCCGTTGCCGCGCGAACGACGTTACCAGCGTGCGAGCTGGCCCGCTCACCGCGGTCGCGTGGTGGGTGCAATCACCGTGCGACGGGCGAACACGCGCATGCCGCCAGACCGCTGTTGGGCATTCCTCTCCAGGCCATGTGCACGCCGGGTTCCGCCCCGAGAGCCTCGGGGCCGAGCTGCTGGAGTCTGAAGCGTCATCCAGTCCGCCCGCACCGAGGCCCGGACCAACCTCGACGGCGTTCAGGCGCGCAGCGGCCCTCGGAGACAGGAGACAATCCGGCGAATCGGCACGACGACGTCGCCGTCCGCATCCAGCGCGACCGTGCACCGCGTCGAACGCGCCTGCTGTCTGCCACCGGCCCGGTCCTGTAGACCTCGGACTGGCTGGGATCCTCGCCGCCCGAATGCGGACGACGAGCGGCAGAGCGACGGCGGGCTCGCGTTCCCGGTCGCCGCTCCCGTATCGTGTGCGCGCTCCGGACGCGCGGTGTGCGGAGGCCGGACGGCGCGTGCGGGGTCCGCGGGCGGCACGTCCGCTGCGCGGACGCGGGCTGCGATGACTCTCGAGGCGCACGAAGACCTGGCCCGGCGGTTCACCGTCGACGAGGAGTTCGCCGGTGGCGAGGGGCGCTCGTACCGCGTGCGCGACGCCGAGCGGCGCGGGACGCCCCTGCTGCTGAAGGTGCTGGAGCCGGGCGTCGACCTCGGCGAGGCGGCGCTGTTGACCGCGCTGCGGCACCCGCGGATCCCGCGCGTGCTCGAGGTCGGCCGCGCCGCGGACGGCTCGCCGTTCGTGCTGCGCACGTTCGTCGCGGGGCAGCCGCTGTCGAAGCGCGCACCGCTCGCGGCCGAGCAGCTGACCGCCGTCGCGCGGGAGCTGCTCGAGGTGCTCGCGTTCGTGCACCTGCGTGGCGTGCTGCACCTCGACGTCAAGCCTGCCAACGTGGTCCTCGGCGACGACGGCAGTGTCCACCTCGTCGACTTCGGCATGGGTCACGCCGTCGCGACCGCCCAGCAGGCGCGCGGCGGCACGGTGTTCTTCGCGGCACCCGAGGTGTGGATCGGCGGCGGTGCCGGGCTCGTCGGCCCGCGGTCTGACCTGTTCTCGCTCGGCGCGACGCTCGCCGCCGTCGCGCGCAGGGCGCCGGTCGATCTCGCCGGCTTCGCGAAGCGATTCCCGGCCGAGCCGTTCCTGGCGGCGGCCGGGATCGACGCGTCGGCGTTGCCAGGGGCGCTCGCCGGCTTCGTCGAGCGCCTGACGGCGCGCGATCCGCGCGATCGCTTCGCCGATGCCCAGGACGCGCTCGAGTCGCTCCGCGGTGGTGGCAGCGGGCGGCCCCATGCCGCGAGCCTCGCGCTCGACCCGACCGCCGCGCACCGCGACGCGATCGACGCGGCCTTGCAGGGGGCTCGCCCCGGCGCCGACCTGGTGGTGACCGGCGCGACCGACGGCGACCGCCGGCGCGTGGCGTTGCACGTCGCCTGCCGGCTCGGCGACGTGCGCCGGATCGTCGAGCGTGACGCGGATGCGCTCGTGCTCCGCCGTGATGGTGCCGGCGAGCGGACACTCGCGCTCGGCACTCTGACCGATGCACAGGTCGCCGCCCACCTGCACACGGCAGTCGGCCTCGACGCCGGGCCGCCCGCGCTCGCCGCCGCGCGGTTCGTGCTGGCGCGCAGCGAGCACGCGACCTGCGAGAGCGTGACCGCCGCGCTCTCCCGGCTGCTGGAGAGCGGCGACATCGTGCCCGACGGTGTGCGCTTCGGCTGGCCGGACGCGGTCGCCGGGCGGCTCGATCCGACCGCCGGCACGCCGGCGGCGCCGGTGATCGACGGTGCGGATGCACTGCGCCGGGCGGCGTCGCTCGGCCGGGTCGCCGCCGCGGAGGCCGCGTTCGGACGCCTGTCGCGCGCGCGGCCCGCCGACGAACCGGCTCTGCGCAGGGCGTTGGCCGAGGGGCTCCTGCGCTGCGGCGAGCCCGGTCGCGCGTTGCCGTTGACGCCGGACCTGCCGCGGCTGCGCGCTCGCGCCCTCCTCGATCTCGGCCGGACCGCCGAGGCCGCGCAGGAGCTCGGCCGCCTGTCGCAGACGAAGTCACGGTCGCGTGGCGGCGAGGCGGACAGCGCCGACGCCGGCGACGACGTGCGGCGCATGCTCGCGATGGCGCGCCATCTCGCCGGGCGCACGGCCGAGGCCATCGAGGCGACCGAGTCCTTCGTGGAGCCCACGGCGATCGAGAACCGCATCTGCCGTGGCTCGCTGCTCGGCGCGGCGGGTCGTCTCGACGAGGCGCGGCAGGTGCTGCGGACGGCGCTCGAGTCGCTGCCGGCCGACGAGGCGCCGTACCTCCGGGGCGTCACACTGATCAATCTCGCCGATGCCGAGCGCCGCGCCGGCGATCTGGAGTCGGCGTTCGGGCACCTGACCGAAGCGCAGGACCTGCACCGCCGCGTCGGTCACGTCCGCTACGTCGCCACCGCCGCGTCGAACGTCGGGGTGGTCGCCAAGGACCTCGCCCGCTACGACGAGGCGCGCGCGCAGCTGCGTCGGGCGCGGACGTTGTTCGAGCACGTCGGTGACCGCCTCGGCGCGGTGCTGGCCGACGCCAATCTCGGCCTCGCGCAGCTCGCCGCCGGCGACGCGCGGTCGGCGATCGAGCGCTTCGACCGCGCGCTGCCCGCATTGCGGGAGCTGGGCGTCGGCCACGTCGAGCGCCTGCTGCTGGCGAGCCGGGCACACGCCCGCGCATCGATCGGCGATCGCGCCGGCTGTGCCGAGGACCTCGCTGAAGTCGGCGACGCCAGCGCCGATCCGCGCGTCGCCAGCGTGGTCGACGCCGCGCGTCGCGCGGTCGCGGAGCCCGCCGCACCCGTCGCCGCAATGGGCACCGCACCCGCGACTCCCCCGTCCGTGTTCGCGGAGTCCGACGCCGTCGCGCGCAGCGTGTTCCGCGCCTTCCTGTCGATCAATCGCCGGCTCGCTTCCGAGCGCGATCTCGAGCGCGCGATGCGGCACCTGCTCGACGCGGCCGAGACGATCGCCGGCGCGCGCGCCGGCTACCTGCTGGTGCAGCGCGGCGATGACGCGCGGATCGAGCTCGGCACTGCCGACGGCACGCTCGGGGACCGCGCGTTCAGCCGCTCGCTCGCCAACAAGGCGATCTCCGAGATGCGGACGATGACGGCGCACGACGCGCTGGCCGACCGCGCGTTGCTCGAGATGCCGAGCGTGCGCCAGCTACGCGTGCGCTCGGCGGTGTGTGTGCCGTTCCGCACTTCCGCCGGGCTGACCGGCGCGCTCTACGTCGAGCACGGCGGCCGCGCCGACGCGTTCTCGCCGCGCGACATCGAGCTGCTCGAGGCGCTCGCCGACCAGGCCGCGATCGCCGTCGACCGCATGGCGCGCGAGGAGGAGCTGGCGACCGCGCTCGAGCGCAGCCAGCGCGACCTCGCGGTCGCGCGCCGTGGCGGCCGGCAGTCCGAGCGCGCGCAGATGATCGGCACGAGCCCACCGATGCGCGAGCTGCGCGCGCAGATCGAGCGCTTCGGGCGCAGCGGGCTGCCGGTGCTCGTGCTGGGCGAGACCGGCAGCGGCAAGGAGCTCGTCGCGCGTGCCCTGCACGACGCCAGCGAGCGACGGCGCGGCCCGTTCGTATCGGAGAACTGCTCCGCGATCCCGGCCGAGCTGATCGAGAGCGAGCTGTTCGGGCACGTGCAGGGCGCCTTCACCGGTGCCGACCGCGACAAGCCCGGACTGTTCGAGCTCGCGCACGGCGGCACGCTGTTCCTCGACGAGGTCGGCGACATGCCGCCCGACATGCAGGTCAAGCTGCTGCGCGCATTGCAGGAGCAGCGGATCCGCCGCGTCGGTGGCAGCGAGTCCGTGCAGCTCGACGTCCGGCTGGTGACCGCGACGCACCGCGATCTCGCCGCAATGATCGACGCCGGCACGTTCCGCGAGGATCTGTACTACCGCATCGCCGCCGGGGTCGTGCGCGTGCCCCCGCTACGCGAGCGCGGCGACGACGTCGTCGCGCTGGCCGAGCACTTCCTCGAGCGGCTGCGCCGGGAGCACGGGCACGACGTGCAGCTCGGCGAGCGCGCCGCGGCGCGGCTGTGCGCGTGGCGCTGGCCGGGCAACGTGCGCGAGCTCGAGCACGTCGTCGCGCGGGCGTTCCTGCTGAGCGATGGCGACGAGCTCGAACTCGACGAGCTGCCGCGCGAGTCGGGCACCACGGTCGCCGAGGAGACCGCGAGCTGGCCGGTGCTGACGCTCGACGAGGCGATCCGCCGGACGATCCGCGCGGCGCTGCGGCACACCGGCGGCGACAAGACCGCCGCCGCGAAGCTGCTCGGCATGTCGCGCACCGCGCTCTACGACCGGCTGCGGCGGGATCCGGAGCTCGGGTGACGCGCTCGCCGGCGCCGTGCGCGGCCCGCCGCGCGACACCGCGCCGGACCGCTCGGCTCCGGCGGTCGGTGCCGGTGTGGACGGCCCGAGCGGGTTCCAGGCGCTCGCCACCCGCCGGATCGCCATGCGCGCTACGATCCGGCGCGTGGACCCGCTGCCGATCCTGCGCCGCTACCTCCAGGAGCGTGGCGACCTCGTCGCGGCCTGGCTGTTCGGCAGCCTCGCCCGTGGCGACGCCGGGCCCGACAGCGACGTCGACGTCGCGATCCTGCTGCCGGGCCGCCGTGTCGATCCGCTACAGGCGCAGATGATCGCCGACGACGTCCAGGCCGACCTCGCGCCGCGATTGGGAGCGCCGATCGACGTCGTCCCGCTGAACAACGCCGATCTCGAGCTCACGCACCGCGCGCTCCGCGACGGCGAGCTGCTGCACGAGACCGACCACCGTGCCCGCATCCGGTTCGAGCTGCGGCACCAGCAGGAGTTCTTCGACTTCATGCCGGTGATCGAGGCCTACCGGCGGAAGATCCTGGCAGACGCGTGATGGACCGCGCCCTTCTCGAACGTCATCTCGCCCACATCCTGGATCAGGTCGCGTTGCTCCATCGGCGGGCCGAGCCGGGCCGCATCGCCACCGATCCGGTCCAGCTCGCATTCGTCACCTACACGCTGCAGACCGCCATCCAGGCCGCCATCGACGCCGCCGCGCTGATCGTCGCCGAACGCCGGTGCGGCGCGGCGCGGACTCATCGCGAGCTGTTCGAGAAGCTCGCGGGCGACGGCTGGCTTCCGGAGGAGTCGCTGAGCCTCTGGCGTCGCATCGTCGCGTTCCGCAACGTGGTCGTGCATCGCTACGTCGACGTCGATCACGAAGTCGTCGCGGCGATTGCCCGCGATCACCTCGGCGACCTGCGGAGCTTCGCTCGCGCGATCCGCCGACGCCTGGATGGCGAGGTCGGCCCGTGAGCGAGCGTGGCCGCCGTGCCGCGCGCCGTGATCTCGGCGCGCTGCGCGCCGTGCGGGGGCTCAGTTGGCGCGCACGTCCTTGCAGTCGGGGTGCGAGATGGTCAGCGTGGTGCCGTCGAGGATGACGGCCTGGGACGTGATGATCTGACCGACCAGTGCGGGGATCGTCGGCATCGTGAAGCTCGTCTGGAAGCGGCCGAGCGGGCTGATCGTGCCCTGGGCGAGGGGCAGGGCAGCGGGGCTGAGGAGCCAGGTGCCGGCGGCGCCGAGCGGGATGAACAGGGCGTTGGCGGGCACGTCGACGAAGATCCAGGTGCGCGCGCCGGGGGTGCCGAACACCTCCCAGGTCTCGCTGCGGCCGAAGCGGAGGTTGCCCATCCCGAAGAACTCGGGGATCGCCGTGGCGGAGACGACGTCGAGGATCGGGGCGGTCGCCGTGCCGACGTTCCGCACCTGCATCTCGTAGTCGATGTTCTGCTGGCGGCTGGCGTCGTGGAGCTGCTGCAGGTTGACGGTCGTGCTGACCAGCGGGATGTGGGTGCAGTCGAGCTGGAAGCGCCCGGCGGTGTTCTGGATGGCGTCGACGTCGCCGCGGACGAGCTGGGTGCCCTGCGCGACGGCGGGGGCGGCGGTCAGCAGGGCGGCGATCACGAGCGTGCGGGGGAGGTTCATGGTTCGGGTCCTCGGGTTTCCGGGTCGGGTTCTGGTTGCTCGCGACGCGGTGCGCCGCGGTGGGCGGGGACCAGATCGAGGACCGTGCCGCCGCCTGCGGAACCGCCGTGCGTGCGGAAGCGGAACGCCGCCGATCCGGATCGCGCACGCGGTGCCGCCGGATCGATCGGGCGGACAGGCTCCGCGGCGGTGGTCACGACTCCTCCTGCCGCACGCTCCCGGACTCGCGCTTCCGCTCGTTGCGCAGCACCTGTTCCCGTGGGGCCAGGCCATCGTCCAGCGGCCCGATCCGCAGCGACGACGACGATGAGCCAGCCACCGCGTCCAAGATCGTGCGCTGGCTCTGGCCGGCAGCCATGTGCCCGAACCGGTGGCGCAGCCGCGATGCTCGAGCCAAGGCCTGGTCGCCGTCGACCACGCCCAACTCGGCCATATCGTGATCGACATCCTCCGGCGCCGGCGCGTGTGGGAGGTTTGCGACTCCTCGTGCCCGTGATCCGGAGCCGCGCCCGTCGCGGACCTTCCACCGGGCTCGTGCCCCGATGCCGCACGACGCCGCCGAGTGCAGCGACCGGGTGGTCGCGATGCACCCAGCACGCGGCGGGCAGGACGAGGCCCCGCCGTTCATGCCGGCGATCCGGGCGCGTCCGCAGGCGAGGCCCGCCGCCCGGCGTCCCGCCAACGTGATCCGCCGGCATCGGGTGCGTTCGTCATGGCGGGAAGCTTCCGCGAGTGTATCGCTGCGGGATCCGCACCGCACGCGGGCAGGCTGGCCGCCCCCGCGTGACGCGGTGCCGCGACGTTCATCCGCCGCAGCTGAGTTGCCTCAGGATCGGTCGCATGTGGTCCAGACCTCTGGCGAGCTGAGTGCGCACGGTGCTCGGCCTGCGTTCGAGGAGTGCCGCGATCTGCAGCGGTGGTAGCTCCCGAGTCACATGGAGTTCGACGACCTCGCGGTACGGTTGTGGCAATCGAGCGATCGCATCGCGGACGTGCTGCTGCTTCTCGTGGCGATCGGCGTCATGCAGCTTCGCGTCGATCGGATCCCATTCGAGAGGAACGGTCCGTTCCCGGCGCTGCACCGCGCGATGGCTGGCTCGACAGCAATTGAGGAGGACGGCCCGGAACCACGACCGGAAGTCGCAGGACGGGTCGTAGCTCGAGGCGTGCTGGATGACTCGAAGGAATGCGTCCTGGACGACGTCATCGATCGCTTGTGGTTCCTGGGCGCGAGCCGCCACGGTGCGGCGCGCGTAGCACAGCAGCGTCCCGAGCACGGCGTCGAGTGCCCCGGGATGTCCAGTGGCCCGGTAGCGGACGAACGACGCTCTCACGGCTGTCTCGACGCTGCGCATGACGGCGGGCTCCGAGCCCGACGGTGATCGGCGCGTCCGCGGCGAGCAGCCGGAGTCGAAATCGCAGCTGGCGGGCTCGTCAGCAGTCGATGCGGTAGTAGGCCGGACCGTGCAACGTGTATTGGCCGTTCGGGAAGAACTCGTAGAACGTCAGGCGGAGCATGAGCCCGCACGGAGCGTTCGATGCGACCGCCAACCACCACCATCCCAGCGGTGACACTCCGTCGACCGACACGACGACGTAGTCACCATTGCCGAGCCCTACCTCCAGGACCGCGCCGACGGGGTTCCCCGTGGTGTTCTGGAACGGTCCGATGTAGCCGCCCGGAGAGACGAGGTAGAGGTTGGTGGGGCCCTGCGCGGCTGCGGTGCCGCAGAGGCCGAGAGTCAGGAACAGGATCGCGAGAACTGCGCTTCGCATGTGCATCTCCATTCGTGTGGATGCTCTCGCTAATCACTGGCGGGTTCCCGCGTCCCAGATTCCGGGCCCGGTGACGTAGTTCGGCGTGCGATTCCCTCGCGAGCCGACGACCCTGCTCGTCGAGGCAGTCGGCGACCCGCACCTCGAGCCCGTGCCGAAGAAAGCGCGGGGAGACTCGGTCACGCCTGGTCCGACGCCGTCGTCGGCGCTCGGGCGATTCCGTTGGCCGCTGCCGCGAACTCGGAGAGCCACGGAGGCCCGCGCCCCTGGGTGTGATCGATCGACCCCATGCGGTCGACTCGCCCCAGGGGCGTTGCCCGCACGTGGCCGGGGCCGCCGCTGGTCACGCTGGATGATGCGGGTATTCGGCAGCGACCGCGATACGGCGTCGGCATCGGGTCCGATGCGGTGTCGTCCGGTTCAGCTCCGACGGCGATCCGGTTCGGGCAGCGCACGCGGTGTTCCGACTCCTCCATCATGCGGACGCCAGGGGCATTGCCGGTCGCGTCCCGTCGCCCGTTCCGAAGGCGATCGGCTCGATGGCGGCGGGTGGTCGGGTCCGGAACGGAGGGATTGCGAGGGTCGGGTGGCAGGTCCTCGGCTTGGCGGACACCGACCGAGCGGCTTGACGGGAAATCGTGGTGGACCGGAAACTCGCCTGCCATGCCGGGGTTGTCCGTGTCGGCGGAAGGTGGACCTTCCGCGGAGATCTCTCGCAGCCATCTCGAGGAGAGCGCGATGCGCTTGATCCGGCCCCTCGGCCCCTCGGCCCCTCGGCCCCTCGGCCCCTCGGCTTCTTGCCATGTCGTGTGCGCTCGGCGCCGCGCTGAGCACGGTGGCCTCCATCGTCGGGACGGCCGGCGCCCAGAGCCCGGTTCCCGCCCCGAAGCGGGTGCTCCACCTGTGCGTCGACCCCCGTTTCGGTAGCGACGCCCTCGCGGGGGGCGCGGCTGCCCTGAACCCGAACGGTCCTCCGCCCGGCTCGACGCAGTGGTGTCTGCCGTCGATCCCGCAGCGGCCGCACGAGGTGATCAACTCGTTCGGCCAGGTGCTGCTGTGGGCGCCCCACCCCTTCAAGACGATCACCGCGGCGATCGACTACATCGTCGCGACGAGCCCCGGTGCGGGGCAGCCGCTGCCGGCGTCCGGTCCGGCTGTCGTCTGGGAGCATGCGGTGATCCACCTGATGCCGGGGGTCTATGGTCTTCGGCCCGCGATGACCCCGCAGACCTTCGGCCAGCCTCAGAACGATGAGTCGTTTCCGCTGTTCGTGCCTCCGAACGTCAGCATCCGCGGCGCGAGCGCACTGAACACGACGCTGGTCGTCGATGCGGGCAACTCCCCGGCCTTCCACTTCGGCGTCGACCACTTCTTCGCCTCGGCGGGCCGCACGATCGCGATCAACGGGGAGAACACCTTCATCGACGGGCTGACGATCACCGGCGGAATCGACTCGATCAGCTCCGGCGCCCGCCGGCATCTGGTGTGCGGGATCTGGGTGGCGGGCGACGTCGCGAGCCGGCCGACGATCACCAACTGCGTGTTCCGAGAGCTGTGGGTCGGCGTGGGCGTCGGCGCGAGCCGCTTCCCGGGCGTCGAGCACGACGGCCTGACCCTCGCGAACGACACCTTCGTGTGGAACCGGATCGGGCTCTGGAACGGCGTCGACGTCGACCCGCTCCTCGCGACCGGCACCGAGACCGGGCGCTCGGCGATCAACGTGCTGAACTGCCTGTTCGATGCGACGCCGTGGGCGGCCGGCCTGCTGTCGTGCTCGCCGCCCAGCGTGTCGCAGACGCGGAACGGCAGTGTCGATTTCGAGGGCGTCACGCAGAGCGATCTGCGGGCGCTGATCGGTGGCGTTGCGCAGGACACCAACGCTTGGGAGCTCGACAAGCACAACTTCACGGCGCAGACGGGCGGTGGCTCGATCCTGCCCGGTCTCGCACCGACGCGGCCGCGCGGTGCGCTGCCGGCGATGCCGCGCGTGAACCTCTCGCCGTTCACCGGCGCCCAGGGCCTCGGCACCCCGCTCGCAATCCGCGGCGTGCTGTTCGTGCGCGACCTGCTGTGCCGGCCCCAGTTCGCAGGATCGAACTTCGATCGGTCCCCGCACGACTTCCGACTGGCGCCGAACGTCGCGCACGCTGCCGCGAGCCAACTGCTGAATCTGGCCGAGCTCAACCCGCTCGTCGATGCGGGATTCTCGGACAGCGCGTTCTCGAACGCCGGCGCGATCACGTTCGAGAACGGCAACGTGCTCGCCGATCCGCCGGGCTTCCTGAGCCTCGGGGAGGCCTCCCAGGCCTCCTGGGCGTTCCACTGCTGGGAGTTCGATCTCGAGGGCTACGGCAACCCGCGGATCGTCGACCACTCGGAGTACCCCAACGCGCCGTTCGCCGGAGTTCCTGCCGGCGACCCGATCGACATCGGGGCAGACGAAGTCGGGCAGCTCATCATCGCCGGGTACGCGGATCGAACGACCGAGCTGCGCAAGGAGACGTCCGGTACGGCGCTCGCCAACGAGCGTTGCTGGTATCTGGGCCCGATCTCGGGTGCGAATCCCCCGACCGCGCTGACGCCGTTCTACCGGGCGCTCCCGCACCTGCCGGTGTCCGCGTGGCCGACGTCGACGTATTTCGCGCCCGCCACCTGGCACACCTCTCAAGTGCGGCGTGTCACGGATCCGGTTCCCGCCGCCGCCGCACCGGTTCCGGGGCAGCCGCTGGCGATCGTCTATCCAGCCACGATGGCCGACGTGACGCCGCACCTGCTTCCGGACATCCACCCGTGGTGGGCGACGAGAGCCGTCGTCGGTGGCGTGCTGTTCGTGCCGCCAGCATTGACGCTCTGGGAGGAGTGCCTCGGTGGCTTCCACAACGCGGCCGTCTACCAGGACCCGGTGACCGGTCGGATCAACCCGCCCGCCGCAGCCGAGGGCACGCTACCGAGCTTCACCTGGCTGGACGGCCGCGAGTTCATCGACGAGACGTTGCCGGTCAGCGTGTTCCCGTTCGGTCAATGGTCGGGCTTCTCCTTGATCGTCGGGTTCGATGCCGTCTGCCGGGGCGTGGATCCGCAGCTGCCGCTCGACGTGGTGACGAATCCCGGCACGACCCCGACCGGCAGCAACACGCCCTCGACGCTGCGCTTCACGGTGGAGTTCGACAACACCAACCTGGAAACCAGGCTGTTCGACATGCCGAGCAACCTGCAGTCCTTCACGATCTGGAGCGACGAGGCGTCGTCGAGCTGAGAAGAGGAGCGTCATGACGACCCGCGTCTTCGTTCTGGTCTGCTGGCTGTTCACTGCCACGACGCTGCCGGCGCAGCTCGATTGGCGCGCGCTGCCGAGTCCGCGAGCAGGCTACCAGCATGCGATGGCCTACGACCCGAGCCGCGGCCGCATTGTGATGTTCGGCGGCTTCACGGGAACGGGTCTGATCCAGTCGGACGAGACCTGGGAGTGGACCGGCTCGCGGTGGCTGCCACGGGAGGTCCCTGGACCGGAGCGCCGGCACGGCGCGGGGATGGCGTGGGACCCCCACAGCGGCGAGGTGCTGCTGTTCGGCGGCATGGACTACGACTGGGCGTACGCGCAGGACATCCTGTTCGGAGACACCTGGTCGTGGAACGGGCAGCGCTGGCGCCGGCTCAGCCCGCCGCGTTCGCCGAGCCCGCGCAGCAGCGTGGCGATGGGAAACGACCCGCGCACCGGCGAGATCGTGATGTTCGGCGGCGTCACGAGCACGGGGTTCTTCTCCACGAAGAGCGACGAGACGTGGACCTGGAACGGTGCGACGTGGATCTTGCAGACGCCGGCGACGCGGCCACCGGCGAGCTACCGGGCGAGCCTCGTGCCGTCCCCGATCGGCTCTCGGCTGCTGATGCTCGGTGGACTGAGTGCGAGTCAATTCGATTTCCACGGCGACACGATGTGGGAATGGGATGGCCTGGATTGGTCGCGGGTGGCGGTGCGCAGCACGGTGTATCCCCAGACGATCTACTGCGCGGCCCACGACCCGGTGCGCGGGCGCGTGCTGACGCTCGAGCACCCGTGGTCGCGCTACCCGCCGCGGATGTGGTCGTGGGATGGCCTGGACTGGTCGGAGATCCTGCCGACGTCGACGGCGTTCGCCGACTGGCCGGCGAACTTCGACGAGGGCCCACTGCTGAATCTGGAGCCTGGGCGCCAGCGGATCCTGCGGTTCGGCGGCTGGGATGCCAACGGTTTGGCGAATGGCGACCTGCTGCCGAAGCGAGCGACGTGGGCGTTCGACCTGTGGAGCGAGCGCTGGAGCATCGTGAACGACCACGCGTGGCTGCCGGCGGGGCAGTACGGCGTCGTGCACGACGCGAATCGCGGCCGTGAGCTGTTCGTCGGGGGTTATTCGAACACGCGGACCTGGGCCTACGACGACGGGGAGTTCGGAGAGCTCGGGACGTCGTTCCGATCCTGGGTGGGCTTCAATGGCATGTTGGAGTGCCACTACGCCTCTGGCCTCGTCGTCGTGCACGGGAGCAATGGGGACGTCCTCGGCCGACTCGATGATCGGACCTGGCTGTTCGACGGCTCGCAATGGAGCTGGCGGCGATACACGGTCGCGCCGGATCCGTACCTGAGCGGCGGCGTCTCCTCCAGCTACGACCCGGCCGCGCGTCGGATCCTGATGTGGGACGAGAGTCGGCGTCGGCTCTGGAGCTTCGATCCGTCGTCCGGCTGGCAGGATCTCGGACCGGGCCCGGCGATGGTCGGGCGGGCGGCATTCGACGCCGCGCGTGGCCGGCTGGTGCTGGCGTCGTGGAGTGCGCCGAGCCCGGGCAGGATCTTCGAGTGGGACGGGCAGTCCTGGACGGAGGTCTTCCCCGCGAATCCGCTGCCGGCACTCGGGGGCTGCTTCCTCGAGTACGTGCCCGAGCTGGGCGGCGTCGTGTGCGTCGGTCTGCCGCGCTGGCTGGGTGGCTACTTCCCGGACGGCACGTGGCTGTGGGATGGCGTGGATTGGCGCCAGCTCCCGGTCCAGGCGATGCCGTATCATGTCAACAGCAGTTTCAACCTTCGCATAGCATACATGTCCTACGACCCCGAGCAGGGCCGGCTGCTAGCGTTCTTCGACGGCGACGTGAACATGCCGGCGTACGCGCTCTATGGGCCGACGCTCAGCGTGGACCAGCCGTATCCGCACCCGGGTGACAGCATGACGTTCGGGTTCGCGGATGCCACGCAGGCAAACCGGCAATGGCTGCTGGGCCTGTCGCTGAGCGACCGCACGGGAATCCCGCTGCTCCGGCATCCTTTCGGCATCATGCGCCGGTATCCGCTGGACGCAGACGACCTGCTGATCGCGACGCTGACGCACCTGCGCGGCCGACTCGATGCCAACGGCAACGGCAGCTTCACGGTGGCGATCCCCAACGATCCGTCGCTGATCGACCTGACCTTCCACGCTGCGGCCGTGACGCTCGACCAGACCTGGTTCGGCACGATCTCGAACCAGCTCGATTGCGAGGTCGTGCGGTGATACGACCGGGACCGGGTACGGCGCTCGGTCTGTGCTTGGTTTTCGGGGTGATCGCTGTCTGGTGGCGGGCGAGCGGAGCGGGGCCGGTCCAACCTCACGCACCGACGCCTGCCGCCGTGGTGGCGCCGATGGAGGTGTCGCGCGTCGCGTCGACTCCCGAACGTGGCGCCGCGCCATCGAGGACGCCGGTGCGCGCGACGCTCGGCGTGCGCGTGCTGCGAGGGTCGCTGCCTGCACCGGGCTCGCTGGCGCTCGTGCAGGGCGTCGGTGCCGTCGACGCGATGACCGGAGCGCTGCCACTCTCGCCGGCAGCGGAATGCAGTCACGACGGTGCCCTGGAGATGGATCTCACGGCCGGGTCATGGTGCTGGATCCGGGCCCGCTCCGCCGGCGCAACCGGCTATGCGCTGGTGCCGCCCTGGTCCGGGCGGCGGGAGGTCGCGATCACGCTCGGGGCGCCGCGGTTGCACGTCTTGTTGCTCGACTCGAACCTGAACGACGGTCGCGCGGGCGGCGAGGTGCGGATCGCCCGCCGTTCCGGCCCTCCGAGCGGCTACCTCGCGATCGAATCACGGGTGACCACGGATGGCGATGGCTACGCCTTTGTCGCCGGACTGGCGCCGGGCTCGTGGGTGCTGCTCGCCCCCGGGGCGACGGACGATTCGGGCTATCCCGCGACCCAGGTGGTGACGATCCACCCGGAGATCCCCGCGGATCAGCTCGCCGTGCTCGTCGCGCCGCCGCCGCTCCGCCGATTGCGCATGGAGGTGCACGCGACTGTGGAACCGGCCGCCGGACGACGTCCGAAGTTGTTCCTCGAGCGCAGCGACGATGGGCGTGGCGATCTCTACCCGCTGCCGGGTGTCGTCGAGCCCGGAGTCCGAACCGTCGAGATCACCGTGCCGGACGGCTCCTATCGCGTGTGCGTGGTGCCGACCGGCGTGCTGAGGATCGCGGCCGACACCGAGCGTGTGGACGTCGCTGGCCCGACCGAGCACACCGTGCGCGTCGCCGATTGCGACGCGTGGACCGAGGTCCGACTCTGCGGTGTGGGTATCGACGCGTTTCCGATGCGCGTCAGCGCGTTCCCCGAGGGCAGCGTGTGTCCGCCGGACCCGACGCTCGTGCACCTGGGATCGGGTCATTGGAGCCAGGCCCGCATGCAGGTGCCGTCGCTGGACGGTCCGCAGCGCATCGTCGGGCTCGCGCGGGGACGGACGTTCCTGAGCCGCACGGCCGTGCTCGTCACGGGGCCGGCGGTCGAAGTGCCGATGATCGAAGCGTCGCGCCTGGCGGTCCGCTGGGAGGGCCAGGATGGTCGGCCGACGGGTGCGTTGTGCACGGCCGCCACGGCGGTCGGCGAGCTCGCGCGACCGTTCCGCCGGCAACTCGTCGTCGCTGCGGGTGTGGCGAGGCCGGTGTGGACTGCGGAGCTCGTCGTGCCGCTCGAACCACTCGCGCTCGAGTGTGTCGACACCGATGGTGATGTCGCATGGCGCCGCGCGGTCGATCCTCGGGTCGGCCAGACGACCGTGACGATCGGCGCGCTCGGGGAGTGACGACCGCAGACTGCCTATCGCCGCATAACGCCGGCATTGGCGCGCCTCGTTGCGGGGGACGTGTCGTACTCCGAACCGACCGCTCGTGGGGACTCGACGCCGCGTGACGAATCCGGCGCGGTGTTCGCGCAGCGCGAACGCGCGGTGCGATGACGCTCGACGTTTGCGGAGAGCCGGCCCAGCGGTTCTCCGTCGACAGTGGGTTGGCCGACGCCGCCGACGACAGTCGGTGTTCGTCGCCGTGCGGGGGCTCAGTTGGCGCGCACGTCCTTGCAGTCGGGGTGCGAGATGGTGAGCGTGGTGCCGTCGAGGATCACGGCCTGGGACGTGATGATCTGACCGACCAGTGCGGGGATCGTCGGCATCGTGAAGCTGGTCTGGAAGCGGCCGAGCGGGCTGATCGTGCCCTCGGCGAGCGGCAGGGCAGCGGGGCTGAGGAGCCAGGTGCCGGCGGCGCCGAGCGGGATGAACAGGGCGTTGGCGGGCACGTCGACGAAGATCCAGGTGCGCGCGCCGGGGGTGCCGAACACCTCCCAGGTCTCGCTGCGGCCGAAGCGCAGGTTGCCCATCCCGAAGAACTCGGGGATCGCCGTGGCGGAGACGACGTCGAGGATCGGCGCGGTCGCCGTGCCGACGTTGCGGACCTGCATCTCGTAGTCGATGTCCTGCTGGCGGCTCGCGTCGTGGAGCTGCTGCAGGTTGACGGTCGTGCTAACCAGCGGGATGTCGGTGCAGTCGAGCTGGAAGCGCCCGGCGGTGTTCTGGATGGCGTCGACGTCGCCGCGGACGAGCTGGGTGCCCTGCGCGACGGCGGGGGCGGCGGTCAGGAGTGCGGCGATGAGGAGCGTGCGGGGGAGGTTCATGGTTCGGTTCCTGGGGTTCGGGGTCGAGTTCCGGTTGCTCGCGACGCGGCGCGCCGCGGTGATGGGCGGAGCACAACGAGGACCGTGCCGCCGCCTGCGGAACCGCCGTGCGTGCGGAAGCGGAACGCCGCCGATCCGGATCGCGCACGCGGTGCCGCCGGAACGCCCGGGCGGGTAGGCTCGGCGCCGATGCTGTCACGCCTGCTGTCCCTGCTTCTCGGGCTCGCGATCCCGCTCGTCGCCCAGGACCTGCACCTGCGCGGTGCGCGCGTCGTGACGGGCACCGGAGCCCCGTTCGGCGCTGCCGACCTCGTCGTCACGGATGGCCGGATCGCGCCGCCCGGCAGCGAGCCGTCGCCGTTCGCGACCGCGGCCGAGTTGCGCGGCGACGCCGTCGTCGTGCCGGGGCTCGTCGACGCGCACGGACACCTGATCGGGCTCGGCCGGAGCCTCGTCAACGTCGACCTGGTCGGCACGCGCAGCTTCCAGGAGGTCATCGACCGCACCGCGGCGCGCGCCCGCGAGCTCCCGCCGGGCGCGTGGGTGATCGGGCGCGGTTGGGACCAGAACGACTGGGACGACACCGCGTTTCCGACGCACGCACGGCTGTCGGCCGCGGTGTCCGACCGGCCGGTGTGGCTCACGCGCATCGATGGGCACGCGGCGCTCGCCAATGCCAGGGCGATGGAGCTCGCCGGCGTGACCCGTGCGACGCCGGCGCCGTCCGGCGGCGCGATCCACCGTGACGACGACGGCGAGCCGACCGGCGTCTTCATCGATCGTGCGATGGCGCTGGTCGGGGGCAGCGTGCCGGAGCCGGGGCCGGCCGAGATCGAGGAGGCGCTGCTCGCGGCCCAACGGCAATGCCTGAGCGAAGGGCTGACCGCCGTCCACGACGCTGGCATCGGCGAGGACGCGATCGACATCCTGCGGCGCCTGCACGTCGAGGGTCGCTGGCGGCTCCGCGTGCACGCGATGCTGCCGGCGAGCGAGACCGCCGCGATCCGCCGCGGTCCGTGGCAGACGCCGGATCGCGTGCTGCAGGTCCGCGCCGTCAAGGCCTACGCGGACGGCGCGCTCGGCTCCCGGGGTGCCGCGCTGCTCGAGCCGTACAGCGACGCGCCCGGCCAGCGCGGCCTCCTGCTGACGCCGCGCGCCGAGCTCGAGCGGATCGCGCGGCTGTGCTACGAGTGCGGGTTCCAGCTCTGCGTGCACGCGATCGGCGACGCGGCCAATCGCGCGGTGCTCGATGTCTACGAGGCGGTCGTCCCGGCTGCCGACCGGGCGCGCGTGCGCTTCCGCATCGAGCACGCGCAGGTCGTCGCCGACGCCGACTTCGCACGCTTCGCGGCCCTGCACGTGATCCCGGCGATGCAGCCGACGCACCTGACCTCCGACATGCCGTGGGCGCCGAACCGATTGGGACCCGAGCGCATCGGCGGCGCCTACGCGTGGCGCCGCTTCCAGGCGCTGGGTCTGCCGGTGCCGTTCGGCTCGGACTTTCCGGTCGAGCGTTCCGATCCCCGCCTCGGCCTGTTCGCGGCCTGCACGACGCGCGCAACCGACGGCTCGGGGCCGGCCGTGGGCTTCCGGCCCGATCAGCGGCTCGACCGGCTGCGCGCATTGCAGGGCTTCACCCGCGATGCGGCCTGGGCCGCGTTCCTCGAGCGCGAGCTCGGCACGCTCGAGACCGGCAAGCTCGCCGACTTCACCGTGTTCGACCGCGACGTGCTGACCTGTCCGGACGCCGAGCTGCTCGAGGCGCGCGTGCTGCTCACCGTGATCGGCGGCCGCATCGCGTTCGCGGCCGACGGGGTGCTGCGGTGAGCGAGGAGCGGCTCCTCACCGAGCTCCGTGCGCTGGACGGCGCGATCGTCGCGTTCTCCGGCGGCGTCGATTCGAGCGTGCTGCTGCACGCGGCGGTCGCGGCATTGGGCCCGGCGCGCGTCCTGGCGGTCACGGCTCGCTCGCCATCGTTGCCGGCGACGGAGCTCGCCGACGCGGAGCGGGTGGCGGCCGAGATCGGCGCCCCGCTGCGGGTCGTGAGCACCGACGAGCTGGCGCGCGACGGCTATCGCGCCAACGGCGCCGACCGCTGCTACTTCTGCAAGAGCGAGCTGTTCGACGTCGTGCTGCGCGACGTGCTCGGTCCGCTGGTGCCGGCCGGCTGGGCGCTGCTCTACGGCGCGATCGCCGACGACCTCGGCGACCATCGCCCCGGCGCGCGCGCCGCGGCCGAGCGTGGCGTGCGCGGCCCGCTCGCCGAGCTCGGCTTCACGAAGGCGGATGTGCGCGCCTATGCGCGGCGCCACGGTCTGAGCGTCGCCGACAAGCCGGCGTTGGCGTGTCTCGCGTCGCGCATTCCGTACGGACACGAGGTGCACGCGGCGACGCTGCGGCAGATCGAGCGCGCCGAGTATGCGTTGCGCGAGCTCGGCTTCGCGCAGCTCCGCGTGCGGCACCACGAGCGCGTAGCGCGCATCGAGGTGCCGGCTGCGGACATCTCGCGGATCGTTGCGCTGCGCGACGAGGTGACCGCGCGGCTGCGCGCCTGCGGCTACACGTACGTCGCGGTCGACCTCGCCGGCTACCGCAGCGGAGCGCTCAACGAGGCGCTCCGCCCGTAGCCGCCGAGGCGCTCCGTGCGATCAGTAGCGATCGCCGAACACGCCCTCGCCGAAGTTCGACGTGATGGCGCCCAGCCCATTGGCCGCGGCGTCGAGCGCCACGACCTGCTGGTTGAACGGGATGCCCTGCAGGCCGGGGAGGTACGGGATCGGCAGGTACCACTCGGCGCTTCCGGCGGTGACGTTGAGCGGGTCGCCGAGCGCGAGATCGGTGTACTGCAGGCAGCCCGGAGCACCGATGATGCCGAGGTCGACCGGCGGGATGAGGTCGATGAAGCCGAGGATCGCGTAGGCGACCGAGCCGGGGATGTTGCTCACCTGCACGACGAACACCGAGCCGACGTACGGGCGCTCGTTGGTGCGCGGCGAGATCGTGACCGCGCTGCCGGCGCTCGACAGACAGCCGGCGCCCGACGTCGCGTAGGTCGCGTTGACGAGCGTCACCGAGCTGAGCGCCGTGACGTCGAGCGTGTACTGGCCGACGTTCGAGCCGAAGCCCTGTACGTCCGCGTAGTAGGTGCCCGGCGTCACCGCGTAGGTGATCAGCGAGTAGAGGCCGTTGCCGCCGTCGTCGTCGAACGCGAGTTCGAGACCGGTGGCGTCGCGCAGGCGCAGCGTGGTGTCGCTGATCGGCGTCGACGCGCCGGGGCCGGTCTCGAGCGACAGCGTGATCGGCGCCGTCACCTGGATCTGCCACCAGTCGGAGTCGCCGGCCGGGTTGACGTCGCCGAGGCCCTGCTCGCACACGTTGATCACGGTCGGCGTGCCGCCGGCGTTGGGATCGTTGTTGGGCTCGGCGCCCTCGGCGACGGTCGGCAGCGTGCCGCTGCAGAGGCTACCCGGGCCGATGTAGCACACGATGTCGAGCGTGTACGAGCCGGTCGCCGAGCCGAAGCCGTCGACGTTCGCCGTGTAGGTGCCGGCCGCCAGGTTGATGGTCAGCAGCGGGTGCAGGCCGTCGCCGCCGTCGTCGTTGAAGCCGATGCTGGTGCCGAGCGAGTCGAACAGCTCGACGCGCGAGTCGCCGATGCCGCCGGTGAAGCCCGGGGTGACCGTGAGCTGCACGGTCATCGGGGTCGCGAGCGTGAACGTCCACGCGTCGTCGTCGCCCGCGACGTCGATCGCGCCCTGACCCTGGTCGTAGCAGGCGATCGGCGTCGGCGTGCCGTTCGGGTCGTTGGGCTCGGGGCCCTCGGGGACGACCGTCTGCGCGAACACGGGGCCGACGGACGCCGCCAGCGTGGCGAGGAGGATGGAGAGCTTCTGCATGTCAGGCTCGGGGGGTGGGGGGTGGCTGGAACGAGCCGCGCGGTGAGCGCGGGCGAGGGGCAGGTGCAACCGTGCCCCCCGAGGCGACCACGAAGAGCCGCGCGTGGGGAGGGTCGATCAAGTATCAATTCCGGGCGTTCCGCGGTCGCCGTGCACGAAACCCCTCTCCGGTTTCGACGCAGCGGCCGGCGGAATGCGTCGTTGCGCAACGTCGGTGCAGGTCCCCACCGGCCCGACATCCTTCGGTCTGAACGATCCATGATCGACCCGCGCCGTGTGTGGACCGCTGCCTCGTGCCTCTTGATCGTCTGCGTGGCGCCTGCCCCGGCGCAGGTCTCGACCGCGGTGGTCGAGCCGTCGCGCGTGCGCGAGTTACTCGACTACCTCGCGTCGGATGGACTTGCCGGCCGCGACTCACCGAGCCGCGGGCAGCGCGAGGCCGCCCTGTTTCTGGCGTGGACGTTCGCGCACGCCGGGCTCGAGCCTGCCGGCGTCGGGATCGACACCAATGATGCGGACTGGTTCCAGCGCTTCGCATTGCCCGCGCGCAGCGTGCGTACCGAGTCCGCGACTCTCCTGGTGACGGTGGCGGGCGCGCAGCGCGAGCTGGTGCCCGGTGTGGAATTCCGGCTGTGGTCCGCGAGCCGCATGTTCGAGGCGGACGACCTGGTGCTCGGCTTCGAGTCGCCCGACGACCCACGTGGCGCGGGGCAGCGTCGGGCGATGGCCGGGCGGACCGCGCGCTTCGTCGCGGTGGCGCCCGATTCGACACCGTGGCGCGAGGCGGCGGACGGACGCCTGCTGCTCGAGCGGCGCCGCGGTGGCGCCGCGCCGGTCGTGCTGGTGCGTGACGATGTCGCACGGCAGCTCGACGGTGCGCCCGCCGTGCTGCGCGTCGCCGAGGCGCCGATCGTCGACGCACCGCTCCGCAACGTCGTGGCCATGCTGCGCGGGACCGATCTGGCCGATCGATACGTGGTCGTCTCCGCGCACTACGACCACGTCGGCGTCGCGCCGACCTCGGCCGCCGACGCCGTGTTCAATGGCGCGGACGACGATGCGTCGGGCACGACGGCGGTCGTCGCGCTCGCCGAGCACTTCGCGCGCCGAGCGACGCGCACGCGGCGATCGCTGCTGTTCGTGTGCTTCGCCGCCGAGGAGAAGGGGCTGCTCGGCTCGGCCGCGTTCGTCGCCGATCCACCGGTGCCGCTCGCCGCGATCACCGCCGACGTGAACATCGAGATGATCGGGCGGCCCGCCGAAGGGCGCGAGCCGTATTGCTGGATCACCGGTCGTGAGCTGTCGGACGTCGCCGAGATCGCGGCCCCGCTGTTCGCGGCGGCCGGCGTCGAGCTCACCGACCATCGGATGGCGTCGCAGCTGTTCATGCAGAGCGACAACTGGTCGTTCGCGCGCGCCGGGGTCGTCGCGCACTCGTTCAGCGCCGGCGAGCTGCACCGTGACTACCACCAGCTCACCGACGAGCCGGACCGCATCGACGCGAGCTACGTCGCGCGCGTGATCGGCGCGCTCGCGCCGCTGGTCGAGGAGCTGGCGAATCGCGATGCGCCGCCGGCCTGGAAGCCGGGCGTGCTCGAGCGGCTACGGCGCTGATCCGCGGGGTCTTGTGCGCGGGTGTCACCGCGGCGGTGGTGCGGGCCACAGAGGAGCGCCGCGGGCATGGTGCCGGCGGCGCGACGGATGCCCGGCCATGATCTCCACCGCGAGCCACGACAGTCCGCTCGGCCCCCTGCTGCTCGTCGCCGACGAGTCGGCCGTGCGCGAGCTCCGCTTCCCCGGCGACCCGCGTCCCGTTCCCGAGACCGCGAGTCGCAGCAGGCTGCTGACGTCGCTGCGCCGCGAGCTCGACCGCTACTTCGCCGGTCGGCTCGCGCGCTTCGAGACGCGCTGCGGGGCGTCGCACGGCACCGAGCTGCAGCGCGCCGTGTGGCGCGCCGTCGCGCGCGTGCGGGCAGGGCGCACGATCACGTACGCCGAACTCGCCGTGCGCGTCGGTCGCCCGACCGCGATCCGCGCCGTCGCCACCGCCAATGCGCGCAATCCGCTGCCGATCGTCGTGCCGTGTCACCGCGTCGTCGGTGCGCGGGGCAGGCTGGTCGGCTACACCGCAGGCGTCGACGCGAAGCGGTTCCTGCTCGAGCTCGAAGGAGCGTTGCCGGCGACGTGCTGACGCCGGTCGCGTCGCTACTCGAGGTCGAACGGATTGCGTGGCCGGCCGGCGTCCTCGTCGTCGTCGGCCTCCTGCTTCGCTTCGCGGAACAGCCGGTCGAGCCGCTCGCGCTCCCTCTTGTGCGAGTCCTGCGCGCCTTCGAACATCGCGTCGAGCCGCTCGCTCTCGCCGCGCTGCGCCTCGAGCAGGTCGTCGAGACCCTCGGCGCCGGTGTCTTCGGGGCGCCGCACTTCGCCGGTGCGGGTGTCGAGCTCGAGCCGCTCGCGGCAGCACGGGCAGCGGAAACGTCGGATGTGCTTCGACATCGGGAGTTCCGGGGACGTGGAGGCGTGACGAGCCCGCAGGTTATCCTCGCGGGAACCACCCGGCACGCACGCGTGCGCGCGCGGCCGTTCTCGCGGTGGCAGTGACGGCAGGCGGGCCGCGGCCCGCAGGCCCGGAGGCACTGGTGGCGCTCAACGAAAACCGAGACCGATCGGGAACCGTGCCCGGGGGGCCGCGTCTCGGCCGCGGCGTGACGACGACCGAGTCGGCCCTGGAGGCCGACGCGCCGACCGCCGATCCCGAGGAGCGCGAGCTCGTGAGTCGCGCGCGCGGGGGCGACGGGGAGGCGTTCCGGGAGCTCGTCGAACGCAATCAGGCTTCGATCTTCCGACTTGCGATGCGCGTGCTCCACTGCGACCGCACGACTGCCGAGGACCTGTGCCAGGACGTGTTCCTGCGCGCATACCGGGGCCTCGCACGCTTCGAGGGGGAGATCCGCTTCGGGGTCTGGCTGCACACGATCGCGATGAACGCCTGCATCAGCGAGTACCGCAAGTCGCGGACGCTGAAGCGCGGCTCGCGCCGGACGGTGTCGCTCGACGCGCCGCTCGTCGCGAGCGGTGGTCACGGCGGCGAGGAACTGCATCGCGATCCGCCGTCGCGCGAGCTCGACCCGGGTGAGCGCGCCAACCAGACCGAGTTCGCGGCCCGCGTGCGCGAGGCGGTCGCCGGATTGCCCGACGACTTCCGCGATGCCGTCGTGCTGCGCGACGTGCAGAACCTGTCGTACGAGGAGATCGCCCAGGTGCTCGGGCTGCCGCCCGGCACCGTGCGGTCCCGCATCCACCGTGGTCGCCTGCTGCTGCAGGACGCGTTGCGGGGGTTCGTGGAATGAGCGGTCACAAGCGAGACGACGAGCGGCTGGCGGACTGGGTCGACGGTCGGCTCTCGCCGCGGCACCTCGAGCGCTTCGAGGCCGAGCTGCGCGCCGACCCCGAGTTGCGCGCGGCGGCGGAGCACTACCGCCGCACGGTGACCGCGCTGCGCGGTGCGTTCGCGCGGGTCGACGACGATCGCCCCGGCAGCGACCTGACCGACCGCATCATGGCCGAGCTGACGTCAGCGACGGCGTCGAGCGCAGGCGGCGCCGAGCGACCCGCTTCCCGCACCGGGCGCGTGCTGCGTCCGTGGCTGTGGAGCGCCGCGGCCGCGGCAGCGCTCGTCGTCGCGTTCGTCGGCGCGCGGGTGCTCGAGCGGGACTCGCGCGTCGAGCGGCGCGACGACGTCGCCGCCGACTTCAACGAGCACGACGACGCGCCGAAGTCCGCCCTGCGCGACGATCTGCAGGCGGCGGGCGGAACCCGCCGGGCCGAGGGCGGCGCGGCGCTGCAGCCGGGCGCGTTCGTCGATGCGGCACCGGGTGGCGCCGAGGTCGGTCGCGCGGCGGTCCAATCGGAGTCAGCCGAGCCGCGGCCGGCGGACGATCGCGGCGCGACGCACGACGCGACACCGCAGCTCGGTGTGGGGCGGGTCGCGCCGCCGGGCGCCCCCGCGCCGGCAGCGCCCGCGACCGGTGCGGAGCGCGACCTGCAGCGCGAGGAGGGCCGTTCGGGGCTGGCGATCGAGTTCCGCGAGGTGGCGCCGTCCGAGGAGGTGCCGGCGGTGGCCGACCCGAAGGGCCCGGCGACCCGCGCGCGGCGCGAGGCGGCGCGCGACGACGAGGAGCAGGCCGGCGAGCCGTCGGCTGGCCGTCCCCAGCAGTTCTCGCGCCAGGATGAAGGCGAGGCGGCTCGCTTCGGCGAGGGTTCCGGCGCGCTGTTGACCGCCGTCGTGCGATCGGGCGATCCGGTGTTCCTGCTCGACTTCTCGGCGGCTGCGCCGGGCGACCGCAGCGTCGGTGTCACGGCGGACGACGGGAGTGGCGCGCGCACCGCCGGCGACTCGCGGGCAGCTCCGCCGGCTCCCGGGCGGAGCACCTCGGACGCGCAGGAGTCGCTCGCGCGACTGCAGGACGTGCCGAGCCCGCCGGTGGACGGCTTCCGCATGGCGCTGTACGGCCCGGCGGCCGACGCGCTGGTCGAACCCGTCCTGCGCGACGAGCGAGCGCGGCGCTGGCTCGCGGGAATGGCGGCGGCGCGGGCCGGGTCCGCAGACAACGTGGTCCGGCTGAAGCTCCTGCCGGCGCGCGCCGAGGGACTCGATCCCGGTCCGGTCCAGCCGACCGCGCCCGGGACCGCGGCCGCCGGTCCGGCGGGTGCGCCACGTGCACTGGCAGGCGGGGGCGGCGCGGAGCCGAGCCGAGCCGGGCCCGGCGCGGCAGGGGCGCCGATCTACGCCTTCCACCCGGGCGATGTCGCATTCTGGGTCGCGGGCAACGAGCCCGCGGTGCTCGCGACGCTCCGCGATGCGTTGGCCGCTGCCCGCGGCGAAGGGGCGAGCGTGACCGTGTGCCAGCTGGCGGCACCGCCGCCAGCGGACGGGTCCGACACCGACAAGAACGACGATGGGTTCGCGGCGCGGGCGGTGGTGGGCCGCGACAGCACGGTCGCCGAGCGCGCGCCGGTCCCCGTCGCACCGTTCGTCGCCCTCGACCAGCGCGGCGTGCAGGAGCTGTTGCGCTCGCGGAAGGAGCGGGTCGACGGGCGCGTCGACGGCGCGTGGGTCGTCGTGCGCGTCCCCGCGCCGGCCGCCGGCAGCGGGCGCTGACGCGCGCCGGCCCAGGCCCGGCGTCAGTTCCGAACCGTCGGCAGGCCGTCGGCGTCGGTCGTGCGCAGCCACAGCGTCGCCGGGCCGGGCTCCAGCAGCTCGACGACGACCTCGCGCAAGGCGCGTTCGGCCCCGGTGAGCAGCAGCGCGTCGCGGTCGGGCACCGCGCCGGGACCGCCGGCGCGCAGCAGCTCCCGCTCGCCGTCGCGCACCGCGTAGCGGACCTCGCAGCCGATGCGCAGCACGCGGTCTCCGGCGCCGGCCGTGGCCGCCGGGAGCGCGAAGCGCAACGTGCGCCCGTCGCCGGCCGGCACCCGCAGCGCGCCGTCAGGCTCCTGCGCGGGCGGTTCGAGCGCCGCGCCGCCGCCGACCCGCAGCTCGGCTGCCGCCGCAAAGCCGGGGTGCACGATGCGGCCGCCCGACGCCGCGAAGCGCTCGAGCAGCGCGCGCCAATCCGGACCAGCCCACAATCCGCGCGGTGCGGCCGAGGTCGGCAGCGCCGCGTCGTAGCGCCAGTCGAGGTAGACCTGCTCGAAGCGGCGCGCGCCGGCGTCGTCGAACAGGAGTCCCGCGAGGTCGTCGGGGCGGATCGGCAGGCCGGTGTCGAACCGCGCGAACGCCGCGCCCTGCGGAGCCTGCAGGCTGCGTGACGTCAGCACCAGCGTCCTGGCGTCACCGGCGCGCACGGTGCGCGGCAGAGCTTCGGGTGTCGGTCGGGGGCCGCCGGCCGCGTCGGGGAGGAAGCGCTGCGTGTCCGGCGTCGCGAACTCCATCTCCTCGATGCGCCGGAAGTCGTGCTCGTCGGGCGACGCCGGCGCGTCGGGCTTCAGGAAGCGCACGAACACCGTTCCCGCGGCATTGACGGCGACGTCGTAGTAGCCCTTCTGCGGAGCCCCCTCGAGCATGTCGACCACGAAGCGCACGCGCTCGTGCGGCACGTCGGGATCGCGCCGCTTCTCCGGTGCGAGCTCCTCGTTGGCCGCGCGCTCCGTTTCGTCGAGCGGCGCGACCGTGCGGCGGAAGAAGATGTCGAGCCGGCGGCCGTCCTTGCGCGTGTCGCGCACCGTCACGTAGCTCGCGCCGTGCGGCGTGCGCAGCTCGAGCCGGATGTCGTCGTCGTCCCAGTTCGGCACGGCGGCGTGGCGGATGCCGGTGATCGCGAACAGGAGCGCATCGAGGTTCACGCCCGCGATGCCCGGCGCGAGGTGGGTCGGCCCGGCCGCCGGCACGTCGAGCGGCGTACCGGTCTCGTCGTAGACGCTCGCCCATTCGCCGGCCGGCGACGCGAGGTCGAGGATCGAGTCGAACACGTCGAGCCGCCGCACGCCGTCGCGCTCGCTGAGGGCGACCAGCAGCATCGCCTGCAGGTCGCCGGTCGCGGCGCCGAGCGTCGCGGTCGTGCCGATGCGCGCATCGTCGCGCCACAGCCTCGCCAGCGAGTTGCGCAGGTTGTCGCGGCTCCGCTCGCCGGTCGGGAAGGTCCAGCCCGCCCACAGCGGGAGCAGCGTTGCATTGGCGAGCGGCTCGGCGTGAAGAGCGTCGTCGACGGGCGACGACGCCGGTGCGAACCAGCCCTGCTCGTCCAGCCAGTAGCGCTTCTCGAGCGTCGACATGAGCCCGAACGCGCGCTCGACGTAGGCCTGGCCGGGACCCCGCGTGCTGGCGTCCGCGTACTTCTCCGGGTGCTTCGCCCGGTCGATGCCGTCGACCATGTCGCCGGCGGCGTGCACCGCCAGCAGGTAGAGGACGCCGCTCGCGAACGACAGCGCGGTCCGGCCGTGCGCCGGATCGTCGCCGATGAGCCGCGGGTCGTCGGGCAGCGCCCTGCTGGCCGACAGCCCGCCGCGCAGCCACGGCTCGGTGCCCGAGAACGGCAGCAGCACGTCGCGCCGCGCCTGCCGCTTCAGGCACACGTCGATCAGCGGCCAGCGCTCCTCGACGAACGCGGCGTCGCGCGTCGCGCGCCAATACCAGAGGTGTTGCAGCACCAGCCACGACGGCAGCTCGGCGGGTGGCACGACGACCTCGCCCCAGCCGCCGGGCGGCTCGCTGCGCCCGGACTCCTCGAGGTCGAGCGGCAGCTCGGCGTCGAGCCGACCGGTCGCGCGCACGGCGCGCCACCAGTAGTCGAGGATGCCGCGCGCCTCGGCGTGCATCCCGTAGCGCAGGAAGGCGAGCAGCGCGCCGTTGTTCTCGCGCAGGCTCGCGGTGCGGCGGCCGAGCATCGGCACGCAGACTCCGGAGCCGGCGTCGCGCAATGCCGTCATCGTGATCCGCCAGTCGCCGAGCAGATCGCGCAGCCGCGTCAGGTCGGTGTCGTAGCGCGTCGCGCGCTCGCCGGCGGCGCGGTCGGCGGTCAGCGTCGCGTCGGCCGCGCGCAGCGCAGCGTCGAGGTCGAGCTCCGGCGCCCGCGCATCGCGCTCGCCGTGCGCACCGGCGAAGAACGCCAGCTCGAGCACCGTGCGGAAGGCCGTGCCCGGCGCGATCGCGGCGACCAGCCCGCCGCGAGCGACGGTGGCGCCACCGAGCGCGATGCGGCACACGCCGCGGCGCTCTCCCTCGCTCGCGTCGATCGCGAGCGCGGCACCGTTCGCGCGCGCGGCGCCGGTCGGCACGACCGCAAGCTGCAGCGCGGGGAGCCCGTCGCCGGCAAGGTCGACGACGTCGATCACGCGCACGATGCGCGGCTCGCCGGCCGGCGCGAACGTCAGCGTCCGCAGCGCGAGCCGTTCCGAGCGTCCCTCGGTGACGACGAAGCCCGCCCCGAGCACGCGTCGGATCCGCCCGTCGCGGAGCTCGATGCGCCGCCCCTCCGCGTCGCGCAGCTCACAGTCGAGGCCGCCGAACGACGGGCCGCCGTAGCCCGGACCGACCAGGTTGCCCAGCGAGCTGGCGCGCGCCCCGAGGCCGGCCTGCGCGAACGCGTGGCCGTTGCCGATCGCGAACGCACCGGGCCGCGACGGTGGTCCGCCGCGCTGGTCCTGCCCCCACACGGACTGTTCGCGCAGCGCGGGGAGGCGGTCGCCGAGCGGGGGCTCGACGGGGGCGGGCGACTGCGCTGCGAGCCAGGCGGCGAGCAGCAACGGCGTCAGGCAGTGTGAGGGGGTCATGGCGGGAAGGGCTCGGCGGGGCGCGATGCTCTCCGCTCGCCGGTCGGAGCGGAACCCGGGAGGAAGGCAATCGCGCGACGGATTCGGACGTGTGAATCGCCGCAGTGCTCCTGCGGCGCGCGGGCGGTCCCGGGCTCAGGTCGGGCCGATCGCGCGCTCCAGCACGAACGAGCCGGTGTCGTGGTCGGGATCGCGCTCGTCGCCGATGTGCCAGCGACCTTCGATGCGGCGACCGTCCGCCGCGACCCGGCCGGCGTAGACGACCGCGTGGCCCTCGAACACGACCCGCACCTGGCGCTCGCCGTTCCAGAAGTCGACCGCGTGCTCACCTTCGTAGGTCTTGACGAAGCGGACCTCCGCGCCCTCGACGCTGCCGTCGATGCGCGACGTGCTCGGCAGGCTCGACGCGTACTGGATCGGCTCCGCGCCGGCGGGATCCTGCTCGTCGTCGCCGTCCTCGTCGGGCGTCTCGCCGAAGAACAGCGTGTCCTCGTCGCTCATCGCCCCGTGGAGTCGACCGCCGAGCTGCGTGACCGACATGCGGATCGCGTGCCGGCCGCCCTCCTGCTCGTAGTGGCCCTGCCACTCACCGCTGAGATCGATCGAGGCGTCCATGGCGTCGGGCTGCGCATGATGCCACGCACGCGGCGCACTGCCTACGTCCGGCCCGTCGCACGGTGACGTGCGACCGGCGTGGCAGCGCGGCGCCCACGCTTCGAGGCTGCCGGGGGAGGGCACCGATGCCGCCATCTCCTGCTGTCGCCGAGTCGCGCACCCGCTGGGGCGCGTCCGCCGCTGCACGAAGCGGGTCGTCCTCGCTTGCGGCCAGGTCGACGACGTCCCGTCGGACGCCCGCCCGGCCACGGTTCCCTGGTGCCATGGCCCGCGAGACCGATGCTCCGACCGCACGAGCGACGACCGCACCCGAGCCCGGTCGGCGACAGGAACCGGAGTCGTCGTCGCCCGTCGCCCCTGCGGAACGTCGGCACGACGGAGGTCTCCGCGATCTGGAGATCCGGCCTCCGATCGACCTGCCTCAGCTCGCAGGTGCCACGGGTCGACTCGGCATCGGGTGCTGTGGCCGGGCGTGTGGCTCGGGGCTGTCGTGTCGGATCCCGCTGATGGCACTCACCGCCCGACTCTCGAGACGTTGAGCGCTACGGCCGCGCGAACGAGATCCTGGAAGGCGCTCTCGTCGAACGCATCGCCTTCGCGGATGTCGATGGCGCGCCTGACGGTGCCCGGCTGGTTGAAGAGCCGTGCCGGATCCTCGAGCGAGGCGCCCTTCCCGAACGTCAGCTTTACGTGGTCCTTGTAGGTCTCACCCGTGCAGATGATCCCGCTGTGGGACCACACCGGAACGCCCATCGGGTTCGACGGCTTCCGCCATTTCACCTCCTCGAGGACCTGCGGATCGGCCGCCTTGATCAGCGCGCGGATACGCGCGAGAACCTCGCCCCGCCAGTCACCGAGCTCCTCGATCCTGGCGTCGATCAGCGCGGAGGGTGACTCCGTGCTGGCCGTCTCCGCGCCAGGCTTCTCCGCTGCCCGCTTCGTGGCCTTCCGCTTCGGTTCCATGATCTCGAGCCTCCGTGAGGACCAGCGGACTGCGCGCTGACCGTGGCAAGAAAACGCCGGCGTCCGCAGGCAACGGTCAGCCACGATCATGCTGCTGTGACGCCAGCCGGGCAATCGCCGCGACGCCGGACTCCATCCGCTGCCTCGCCGAGCTGTTGGCAGAGTGCACGCGAATGATCGGCGGAGCGAAGCCTCGCTCGACGACCGCGCGATCGATCCAGAGGATGACGTCGTAGCCGGTGCCTCGATCGTCATCGCCGAGGTCGTGATCGAGACTGAGCTCCTCGACCGTCCCCTGTTCGAGCAGGGCGATCGCCTCATCGGGCCAGCGAACGAGAGTCCACCCTTCGGGAGGCGTTCGCATGTCGTCCAGGAACACGCGCATGACTCATTGACGCTCCGATCCAGTGCCGCGCTGGGCGGCGGGTCGTCCGCTGCACTCGGCTGTCAGGCGTCCGCGCATGGGTACACCTCCCAGCCTCTCTCCAGCCACTCATGCCGTGCCGCCTCCGCGTGTGGGTGCCCGGCATCCGCCGCCGTAACATGGATGTCGGCCTCGTGGCAATGATGCCGCTGGGCACCGAGTGCCGCGATCGCGACGCACAGGTCGTCGGTCCCGATCTGCCCCAGTCCGGCGTCCTCGGCCGATGCAACGCGGGAGCGAAGCTCGCTGCCCGTCAGGTCCATTTCGAGCCAGTCGTGCTCGTAGGTCTCGTTTCCCCAGGCGAAGCCGAAGACGACGCATCCCTTCTCCGACGGCCGAGACTCCAAGTCGGTGACGAACTCATCGAAGTCGTTGCGGACAGCTTCGAGATCAGGTGGTCTTCCGATGAAACCGTACATCATCGTCGTCCGTCGCTCGTTGATGTCGCCCGACATCGGCACGGAGCGCCGTCGGCAGCCGGGGCTCGTCGGGTGGTCGGAACGGGCTCCGGCGAACCATCGACAACCGGACGGAACCGGCCCGCTCTCGAGTGCCGTGGCCCATGGGCAGCATCCCAGGTCGCACAGCGCGCCGCCTCGAGTAGCAGCCCGAGAACCGGATACCGTTGGTCACTTGCTGGAGTCGTCGTCAACTCGAGGCGCTCGGCTGTGGTCGTTCCAATGGTACCAACCGTCGACCCAGGCTCGTCGACCGACGCGATCATCGCCAGGCCACGGCAGACGCACCGACGGAGGTCCGCTCGAATCGCCTGCGGATGTCGGCTTCGGGGACAACATACCCACCCGCTGCGACTCGAGTTGCGACGCGCTGCACGGCGCGGCCCGCCGACGGCAGCTCGATGAAGTGCGAGCAGGCCTCATGGCCCGAACCTCGCCGGCTTCGCCGCCGCTCGACGTAGCTACGGCTCGATAGGGTCGACTCGACCGCGAACGTCCTGCCCCGACTCGCGAGTTCGTCGAGCCGACACGGCAGCTCGCGACCAGTTGGGACCGGGTGTGCGAAGCCGGAGCCGTCACGCGGGATCTCATCGGCGTCGAGGAACGTGGCGACCGGATACCGGACTCGCAGGAACTGGCGTGCGAAGTTCGTCTCGCCCGGACCGTTGGCTCCCGCGATCAAGGTGGCTTCCGGCTGGGCCGTCATGCGATGGGACACATCGGATCACGATCGCGGTGGCCCGGCAACAACGACGTGCAGCGGCGGGACTGGTCGGACAGCCCGACGGACGCGTCGCCGATCAGCCACGGCCGAAGGTCATCGGATGTTGCGTCTGGCTACACGCCCCCTGGTTGGGCCTGCCCGGAACCCGCTGACCAGCAGACCGGGCACAACGGGATATGTGCGGCCTCGGCGTCGTGCGCAGAGCCCGTCTGCGCCGCCTCGTACTGTCCCCGGTAGCTGTGCGCGGGCAGCCTCTCGCCACAATGGGTGAAGTACCATTCGGCACTGTCCGAGTAGTCGATCTCGGGGTCGATTCCGCGGGAACTCACCTTGTGTGCGTGACCGTACCGGTTGTCTGATCGCGTGCCTCGGAAGTTGTCGCTCCATACCCACATCGATCTCGCACCTCGTGCCTTCAACGGATCGGCCGCTGAACTGCGAGCCGGCCTCGTGAGGGGTCCCTTGTTCTACTGGCTTCCTCGCGGCTCGTCAGCCCCTGGGGCTAGTTGGGAGGCCCGACGGTGGCGGCGCTTGGTCGCAGCGACCAGGACACCGACGAGCAAGCAGGGAGCGCCCATCAGAACACAGTAGATCAGCGTGCTCCGAATGATGGCATGCGTGGCCGAACCGTAGTGAGCGATCCGAAACTCATCGATGATCGGCCAAGATCCGCTTCCGTAATGAATCGCGGCCATCGTGGCCACCGCCGTTACGACCGCGACGGCAGCTCCGCACAAGGCAACGATCACCTTCCGAGCCGGGGCCGCCAGGTAGCCGAACACGCCTAGTGTCATGCCGGCCAGAATCGGCCACGAAGCGTGGGCGTAGCCTCCCGTCGCAGCCGCGCCCACTAGACTGCCGGCGAGAAGGCCAAGAACCACGGGGACTAGTAGTCCTCTGATGTACAACGTAGGTCTTGCCTGTGCCTGCATTTTCGTCCGCCCAACGAGTTGCCGCTCAGCCGCGGCGCGAAGCGCCGTCGGCTGCTGCGGCTAGTTGGCCATCATCGCCGATCCTCCCATCTGCGTGGGTCGCGACTCGCGTGAAAACACGCGACCACGACCACCTCATCCCCGGCGATTCGGTACAGGATCCGATAGGGAAACCGCCGAACCAGCGCCTGCCGCGTGTCCAGGACAAGAACCCTGAACCGCATCGGAGTCTCGAGGATCGTCGAGAAAACGTCGTCGACTGCCGCAAGGAACTCATCGCCCAACCCGACTCGCTGAGCTTCGTACCACGCGTACGCGTCACTCATGTCTTCGAGCGCCGCGAGCCGAATGGACAGTCTCAACGCTTCCGCTCACGAATCCGGCGCTGCGCTTCGAGCCAGGAGACCACGTCCTCGGGTCGACGCTCGATGTCGTCCACCCTCCGAGCGAGTTCGTCCAGTTGCGTGTCCGTTAGCCCCACCTCCTCGTGCGACAGGCTGTCCCAGATCCTCTCGATGAGGGCCAGTCGCTCGGCCGTGCTGAGACGCTCGATGTCGATCTTGGGAATGGTCACGTCCGGATTCTCCGAAGGTGCAAGCCACTCGACAAGGCCCTTCGGCAGCGTCCTTGCGCACGCATCTGCATGGCCAACGGATCGGCCGCTCAGCTGCGCGCCGTCTGCGGCGCGTCGGCTGCTGCGGCTGGTTAGACCCCTCCGGTGCGCGAAGTACCCGCCGGAGTGGCGTGCGCAGCCTCGTAGAGCATGTCAGGGTCGAGATCGGCACCGTTGGGCCACACTAGCGTTCCCGCTTCAGCGTCTACTGTGACTCGCGCAAAGAACGCGGGATCTTGCAGTGGGCCAAAGACGCCGCCCCGACCAGCGATCCACGGGCCAAGGTCGGCGACTCCGTTCGTCCCGTCGGTGAACGACAGGGCGACGCGGAACGGGCCAACCACTCGTGCTTGTGTGATGCGTGGCAACATGAGTCACTCCAGTGGAGCGATTCTCTCCGGTGGCTCGTCGCTGTGCAACCGCCGCCAGTTCTCGAGCAACTCAGCCTGGTGGAGCGAGGCCCACTCGACGACGAGAGCCAACGCACGCGGCGGCAAGGAACCGCCGAGGAGACCGACCGGCTGAATCCGGACCTGAGCCTCAGCTCCTGCATAAGTCGCATGAAAATGCGGTGGTTCGTGATCGAGGAAGTACATCCGGATCACGATGCCGAGGAAGCGCGAGATCTCAGGCATGGTTCGTCGTGGGCCGGTTGAGGGGGTCTAACGCGTTGGCGATCAGCGGCGGCCGCGAGGCGGCCGTCCGGCTGCATCGCCTTGTTAGCCTCCGCTGATGTTGACGGTTCCACAGGCAACCAGGATACCCAGACCTACAAGGCCTACTGCGAGAGCGGAGGAGACGATGATCGCGATCACGAAAAAGACCTTCGTGTTGACATAGTCGCCACCGGTCTTCGTCCGTTCAACGAAGGCGGTGGCCGTCGCGCTCTTCCTCCGAGAGTCCACTTGCGTGCTGGGGATGAGGGCCTCACCTGGCCAGTACCCTTCGTCAGGATCCGACCCGCCATAAGCCTGCGTCGTCAGGCCGAGCCGCTGGTCGAGCTTGGCGAGTTTCGTGATCACCTCCATCAGCCGACGGTAATATCGGCCAGCAGAGCGGATGCCCAGGACCGACACCGCGACAGCGAAGACAGGACCGATGGTGAGGGCGAACACCTCAACGTAGTGATCACAGTCAAAGAGCTTGAAAACGCTGGCCCCGAGGATAGCGGTGAGGAGGCCAGAGTAGAAGCCAAGGCGCTTCGCCTGCCCTTCGATGTAGAAATGCTCCTCCTGCTGAGCCAGTTCGTAGAGCTTGAGTAGCTTCTCGTCGTGGGTCATGCCTGTTCCCTCGTGAGGCTAACGTTGCCCATAACCTGCCCGCGGAGGCCGGCGAAGCCGGCTGTAGCGGGTCAGGTTGATGGGCGTGTTAGGCATCTCCCTGGCGGCGGTGGCTACTTGACGGGCCAAGCTTGGACTGCGAGTTTTGCGAGCCGTTGTTGGCGCTGCCCAATTGCCGCTGGGTCCCATGTCGGTTGCGCGCCGACTTCTGCCGTGAGCTTGTAGTGTGATGCAGCCAATGTGGCTCGCTTTTTGGCAAAGGCCGCGCTGCGAGCCGTGGAGTTCAGCTTCTGCTGCATTAGAACCAAGTTGCCAATGCGGCGTTGATACGCGCGGGCGGCGTCGTCATCAAAGGAGGGCCAGTTGGACTCGGGCTTCAACGGGAGGACATGCTCGAGGTTGACCTCCTCCTCGTTGGGGTTTGGCACGAGCTCCGGTTGCGATTGACCACGGACCTGGTTCTCAAGCACGCGGAGGTAGTACCGTGCAAGGTAAGCCTGAGAGACCGTGGCACTTGCGAAAGCGTCTTCGAAGGCCTTGTCGGAGGGAACGACGCCGGACATAGCATCGGAGAGCCGCTTTGCGGTCGAGAGCCTGCCGGCGTTGATACTGCTTGCTCGTTGGCAGTAGTTGTCTTCGAGAACGCCGCCGCCGAGCCCGCCATGCACGAGGAAACGAACGCCCCACGCAACAACCAGGCGAAAGGCCTTCTTCGCTTCCGAGCGGGAGAACTTCGCCAAGATAGCAAGCAGCAGGGGGCGAACTTGAACCATCCGAAGCAGGTTGATGGTGTCGATGTGCTGACGAGTACTGGCTCCGTATTCGTTCCAAAGCTCGTGCCCCGAGCTCAGGAGTGCAGCATAGTGACGTGCGCCCGCCTCCAGACCCAAGGCAAGGTCCACGGCAGCCTGCTTACTGGACGTTCGCTTGCGAATGACTGCGTAGAGGTCTCGTTCGCGTGTCGCGCCGTGAAGGGATGACCAGTAGTGCCTGATGTAGTCCACGACAGAGGCATCGGTGTCTACTGCCGTCAATGCGCCCAACATCGAGGTCCAAGCGGCCTGCACTTCGGACAAGCGGTTCTCTGAGCGGTAGAAGAGGTAGTTCTTCAGGAGATCAGAGATCGCGAGATCAAGGCCCCGATCGTTGAGCGTCTCAAAAATCGTGAATGCATTTGCTTGGTCCGGGACTTGGACGAGGATCACCTTCGCACGCATGGAGAGAAACTCGACGTAGTCGACAAGTACATCGATTGGTGTTTTCGATGTCGATGCCACTGCGGTAAGATGCCTTCCGGCCGCATGAGCGGCACCAGCGAGTAGCCGATGCGAGACGCGTGACGGTGCGGTAGATCTGGTCGGCGCGCTCGGCCGAGCGAGAATCGTCTTGGCAAAGAACTCGTGATCGATGTCGTTGAGGGTCAGACGGGGAACGGCTTCCTGCGAGCGTAGATCCCGCTTCAGAAGGAACTCGCTCTCCAGGGTGGCCGCGCGGTCATCTTCGGTATTGGCGAGGAAGTAGTCACGAATCTGTGCGAGCACAACAGACACTGTAGCGAGGCGCTGCTGGCCGTCCACAACTTCAAGCATTCCGGAATGCTCCGTAGAGACGACGATCGAGCCCAGGAAGTACTCCGTTGCGCCCGCCTTGATGGCAGCGGCAATGTCCTGAAGCAGTTCGTTCACATGACCCGTCTCCCATGCGTATGAGCGTTGAAAGACCGGCACTCGTAGTCTCTTGTCGGCCAGGACGTGAGCGATCCCCTCGAGATTGATGCGAATCTGATTCAGACCGGACACCGAGATACTCCTTGGCGCGTGGCGTGGTAGCGAAGGGGGTGACTGAGATGCCTAACTAGAATTAGACAGGTCTGCAGAATACGGAATTAGGCAGCGAGCACGCCCGCCGAACGCCTGTGTGCGCGCGTCCCTTGCCCGCTCTCGACCGGCCTATCGTGCGGCTGCGACGCCTGCGATCGTCCGCGGCACCCCGACTTGGGCAGGTCTGTCTAACTCCTGGCATCGCACTCGCCTCCCAGAAGCCGATCCGCCGGGCTACGCACGCCCGCCGGACCACGGCCCAGGACGTGCGTGTAGATCATCGTCGTCGACACGTCGGCGTGACCCAGGAGTTCCTGCACCGTGCGGATGTCGGAGCCGTCCTCGAGCAGGTGGGTGGCGAAGGAGTGGCGGAAGGTGTGGCAGGTGATGCGCTTGGTGAGGCCGACCGCGAGCGCGGCGCGGCGGACCTCGCGCTGGACGACGGTCTCGTGCAGGTGGTGGCGTCGCCGCTCCCCGCTGGTGGCGTCGACGTAGGTGCGGGTCGCCGGGAAGACCCACTGCCATGACCAGTCGCGCGCGGCGGAGGGCAGCTTCCGCGCCAGCGCGTGCGGCAGCTCGACGAAGCCGGCGCCGTCGGCCAGGTCTCGCGCATGCTGGAGTCGGACCCGGTCGAGCCAGTCGATCAGGGCGGGCCTCGCGACCGCGGGCAGCATCGTGACGCGGTCCTTGTCGCCCTTGCCCTGGCGCACGACGAGCTGGTTGCGTTCGAAGTCGACGTCCTTCACGCGCAGGCGGCAGCACTCCAGCAACCGGAGTCCCGCTCCGTAGAGGAGGACGGCCATGAGCCGCGGCGGACCTCGCATCGCGTCGAGGACCGCGCGGACCTCCTCGCGCGACATGACGACCGGAAGCCGCTTCGGGACCTTGGCGCGGACGAGGCCCGTGAGCCACGGCAGGTCCTGTCCGAGCACCTCGCGGTAGAGGAACAGCAGCGCGGCGAGCGCCTGGTTCTGGGTCGACGCCGCGACGTGGCTGTCGGTCGCCAGCGACGAGAGGAACGCCGTGACGTGGTCCGCGCCGAGCTCGGCCGGATCGCGCCGGCCGCAGTACTCCCAGTAGCGGATCATCCAGGCGAGGTAGGCGTCCTCCGTGCGTCGGCTGAGGTGACGCACGCGCATCACGGCGCGGGCGCGGTCGCCGAGACGGGCGTGGCGGCGCACCGGTCGGGCCGAGTTCGCAGGCCGGGCCTCGCCGCCTTCGCGGACGATCGACGCGAGCGATCGGATCGCCGGCGCACACCGCGCGACGAACACTGCCCGATTCGCGATGGCGTCCATCATGGTGACGTCCGGGCGTCGCGCCCGTCAGCGAGAGGCCGTCTCTCGCACCGGCCATCGGGGACGGTAGCGAGACGACGAATCGGGAGTCAACCCGGGGCACGCCCGTGGCGAGGGACCGGGCAGACATCCGAGTGCTCGCGCATCGAATCAGCGGTGGTGGACCGACCTGACCGCGGACGGGGCGACCGGTGCGGTCCACGCTGGCTCCATCGCCGGCGTCGGCCGGACGATCGTGGCGCCCGGGCTCGCCTGCGGAGTCCGGGCCGGGACTCGCTCTGCCGCCAGCCGGTGCTCGACGCGTGCGATCGCGGGTCCTGGCACAGCGCTGGCGTCGCGACGGGTGCGGCCGGCTTCGAGCCGGCGACGAGCGGCGTTCGCGGCACCTCGTCCGGTCCTCGCGTGGCGCCCGCTCGGGCGAGCGTCGTCGTGCTGCAGAGCGGGCACCGCGTCGGTCGCTTGGCGTGGGGTCGCGAGCCTGCGCGCGGGTCGTGCGGAGCCCGGGAGCCCCGGCAGTGCCTGTGCGGGCGTTTTGCGCCGAGCGCTGCGTCCGCGTCGCTGGGCGTCCGGCGCAGTCGCGCACCGTCGCGCGTCCGCCTGCTCGCCGTGCGCCCGCCGACCGCCGAGCTCGACGGGGGCGGCGATCGCTCCGGCGTCCGCAGGCTGTCACGGTGGCGACCGGAGATCCGCCTGCCGGCACGCGACCGCGGGGACGCGCGACGCGGCACGACCCGTGCGGCAGAATGGCGCGCCCCTGAGCTACTGGCAGCGCAACTTCCGGGCGGTGTGGCCGAGCCTGTTCGTGGTCTCGGCCGGAATGATGGCCTTCGTGCCGATGCTGCCGCTGTACGTGCGGGAGCGGTTCGGCCTCGCCGGCGGCGACCTCGAGCTGTGGGCGGGGTTGATCTACGGCGCAGCACCGCTGTCGGCGGCACTGATCGGACCCCTGTGGGGCGTGCTCGGCGACCGGCGCGGGCGCAAGCCGATGGCGCTGCGCGCGGTGCTCGGCATCGCGCTGGTGGTCGGGCTGATGCCGCTGGCGCGGACGCCGCTGCAGCTGCTGGGACTGCGCCTCGCGCAGGGCACGCTGGCCGGCTACATCGCGCCGGCGATGGCGCTGGTGTCGGCCGACCTTCCCGAGGAGCGGCAGGGGCGGACGCTCGGCCAGCTGCAGGTCGCGGTCGCGCTCGGCATGTTGTGCGGGCCGTGGCTCGGCGCCGAGATCGCGCTGCGCTTCGGCTTCGACGCGGTGTTCCACGTGACCGCCGGCTGCGCGTTCCTGTCGAGCCTGCCGGTGCTGCTGTTCGCCCGCGAGAGCCGCGACACGCTCGCGCGCGACGGCGCGCGGGCCGGCGTGTCGGGCTTCTTCGCGTCGGTGCTCGGCTTCCTGGTGTCGCCGCGCGTGCTGCCGCTGCTCGGGGTGGTGTTCGCCGTGCGCTTCGCGCAGGTGATGGTGGAAGCGTTCCTCGCGCTGCACATCGACTGGCTCGGTCCGCTGCCGTGGCTCGCGCACGACGGCGTCGGTCGCGAGGACGCGGTCAAGCGCACGGTGTCGTGGATGTTCGTCGTCGTCGCGCTCGGCCAGATCGCCTTCACGCCGCGCTGGGGGCGGCTCGGCGATCGGCTCGGTCCTCTGCGTGCGCTGGCGTTCGGCTCGGCCGCGCTCGGCTTGCTCTTGGTCGTGCTCGCCTCGGTGCGCGACGTCGTGTGGTTCTTCGGGCTGCGCTGCGTTTGTGCCGCGGTGATGGCCGGCGGCATGGCGCTGTCGTACGCGGCCGTCCAGAAGCGGATCGAGGCGCGCCAGCGCGCGATGGCGTTCGCCTGCGTGCAGAGCTTCATGCAGCTCGGCATGTTCTCGGGGCCGCTGGTCGGCGGGGTGGTCGCGCGCTTCGCCGGGCTGCCCGGCGTGTTCGTCGCGGCCGGGTTCGCGTCGCTCGGCGCGGCGCTCGCGATCGTCGCGCTGCGGCGTGGCGAGCGGCGCGCCGGCGTCGCCGCGACCGCAGCTTCACCCTTGCGTTCGGACCCGCGGCAGGGAACCTGATGGAGGCTGCGTCGAAAGACGCGCAGCCGCACCGTGTGCCTCCTGATCCTGATCCCTGGCGCCGATCCCGAGTATCCGATCCTCGTCGGCAGCAACCGCGACGAGCGGCGCGACCGTCCGGCCGCGCCGCCCGGCCTGTTCCTCGGTGAGCGGCGCCGCATCCTGTCGCCGCGTGACCGCCGTGCCGGCGGCACCTGGATCGCGATCGCCGACTCCGGGCTGTTCGCCGGGCTGACCAACCTCGCCGGCGTGCCGGTGCCCGACGGCGCCCGATCGCGCGGCGAGATCCCGCACCTCGCACTCGACGCCGACGATGTCGACGGCGCCGTCGCGCGCGTGCGCGACGCGGTCGCGGCGCATCGCTACGGCGGCTTCCAGCTCGTCGTGTCGGACGGCGCGCTCTCGCATGTCGTCGCGCACCGCGCCGGCGAGCTCGACGAGCAGCGCGTCGTCGGCGAGCCGCTCGTGATCAGCAACGAGCACCGGCTCGGCGAGCTGTCGATCCCGGGGCTTGGGACCGCCGCCGAGCCGGCGCTGACGATCGACGAGCGGCTCGATCGGATCGCGGCGCTGCTGCTCGACGAGGGCGCCCGCAGCGGCCACCGCATCCTGAAGCTCGGCGGCGACTACGGCACCGTGTCGAGCTCGCTGCTCGCCGTGCCGCGCGACCCGACCCACGGCCTCGTGTGGCGCTACGCACCCGGCCCCCCGAGCGAGACGAGCTACCGCAACTACGGCAACCTCGGCCGGCGCCTGGCGCCGGGCGACGGGCTGTAGCTCCGGGCCGACGCGCACGGCGGTGTGTCCGGTCGCCTGGCGACCGTGCCGTGCAACCGAGCGGAGTGCGGAACCCGGACCGGCGACCGATACACCCGGACTCCCATGCGGTCGCTGCTTCGATCGCGGTTCTGCCCAACGAATCCTGATCGAGGCCGTATTGCTGAGTCGAATGGTGGTTCGGGAGGACACGCTGACGAACAGTCGGCGTGCGGGTCGAGACGAACACGGCGACGAACCTGAGGATCCTCGCGTTCATGACCGGAGGGCGTTTCGACTCGGCTCGTCATGCGGTCGGATGCGTCGACGGGACACCGACGCTGTGAGTCGAGCGGTCTCCCGAAACTCGCGGCGAACGGCAGGCGAGGTGAGGGCATCGCCCAACGGTTTCGGGCGCGCATCGCGTGGCAAGTCGAGGAGCGACGAGGAACGAGGCTCCGACGTTGCCGTTCGGCTCGACGAGGTCGTGGAGGGCCTCGCGAGAATCGGTGGCCGCAGCCCTCCTTTGGCACCTTCCCGCCGCGTCCCAGCGCGCCCCGGGGCCGCACGATGAGCGACACCGGGAGCACGACGTGGCGTTCGCGAATCTCGCTCCGGTGAGGCTCCGTGGAACGGGTGTCCGTTCGGGAGCGCATCCTGGGGGCACTCGGCCAGCTACCGGGGAGATGCAGCCGTGGCGTCCTCGGCGCGGATCTTCGCGTTGCCCCGGTTCGCGCCTTGGCCGGATGGACGCGAGGCCTCGGCACCTGTCGTGAACGTCGCCCGGCGGCTACGCTCCGGGCCACCTCGCGAGGGACGATTCATGAGCGCAGATCCGTCGCCACCCACCGATCTCATGGTGCTGGTCGACGCCGCCCGGCGTGGTGACGCTGACGCGCACGAGGAGCTGGCCCGCCGATTGACCCCGCAGGTCGAGGCGTACGTCCGGCTGAACGCGGGGCCGCTGATTCGCGGCTACGAGTCCGCCGCCGACCTCGCGCAGTCCGTCTACCGACAGATCATCGTCGGCCTGGGGGGCTTCGAGGGCTCGAGTCTCGAGCAGTTCCGGAGCTGGCTCGCGAAGGTCGTGTTGCACAAGATCCGGATGCGGCACCGGTTCCTGATCGCGCAACGGCGCGACCGCCGTCGGGAGCGACCCCTGGCGGAGGGAGGTGGCGGCGATCCCGAGACCTACCAGCGGCTGGCCACCTGCTACGCCACGCTCGGCACGCCGAGCCAGGGCGCTTCGGCCCGCGAGGAGGTCGCTCGGGTCGAAGCCGCGGTCGATCGGCTGCCGGACGATCAGCGGCGGGTCCTGACCCTGGCGTGCGTCGTCGGACTCTCGCACCGGGAGATCGCCGAGGAGCTGGGCAAGGCCGAGCCGGCCGTCCGCAAGCTCCTGTCGCGGGCGCGGGCTCGGCTCGCGCTCCTGCTCGCACTCGACCAGAACGAGGGCTGAAGCATGGCGTGCGACGACCGTCCCGGTCGGCAGCGCCGGTCACGAATCTGTGCGTCAGGCATCTTCACCAGGAGCCCCGCACCATGACCGACCGCAGCGCCGACATCGACCGGGCGGACCTTCGCGAGCTCGAGGAACGTGTGGCGGCGATCCTCGAGCTGCCGTCCGAGCAGCAGGCTCCCGCGTTCTGCAGGTTGCGCGAAGAGTACCCGTCCCGTGCCGAACTGCTCGACCGCTGGGAGGCCGCTGCCAATGCGATTGCGACCGGCCCTGGCTCGGACGCGTCGGTGTCGGCGGCGATGCGTTGCTCGATGCCGTTGTCGCGACCGGCGGCGATCGGCCCCTACACGATCCTGGACGTCCTCGGCGAGGGCGGGATGGGCACGGTCTACCTCGCCGAGCAGCAGCGCCCGCTCCAGCGCCGGGTCGCGCTCAAGGTCATCAGAGCCGGCATGGACACGGCGGACGTGATCGCGCGCTTCGAGGCCGAACGCCAGGCGCTCGCGGTGATGAGCCACCCGAACATCGCGACGGTGTTCGACGCCGGCGTGACGCAGGACGCGCGGCCATACTTCGCGCTCGAGCATGTCCCGGGCACGCCGATCACGCGCTACTGCGACGAGCACCGACTCGACATCGCGGGGCGAGTACGGCTGTTCCAGAAGGTCTGCCACGGCGTCCAGCACGCCCACCAGAAGGGGATCATCCACCGCGACCTCAAGCCGGCGAACATCCTGGTCGTCGATGGTGACGGGGGAGCCGAGCCGAAGATCATCGACTTCGGCATCGCCAAGGCGCTCGAGCGTCGCCTGACCGAGCGCACGCTTCGCACGCAGCAGGGCATCATGCTCGGCACGCCGGAGTACATGTCGCCCGAGCAGTTCGAAGCGTCAGGGGCGCAGATCGACACCCGCAGCGACATCTACTCGCTGGGCGTGCTGTTGTACGAGCTCCTGGTGGGAGAGATGCCGATCGACGCAACGGGGTTGCGCGTCGGCCACCACGATCTGCGGCGGCGGATCTGCGAGGACGAGCCGGTCCGGCCGAGCACGCGCTGCAGCACGTTCGGGGCGGACACGGAGCGTATCGCGGCCCACCGCCGTACGGATCCGCGCTCGCTCGCTCGTCTGCTGCGTGGCGACCTCGATTGGATCGTGATGCGGTGCCTCGAGAAGGACCCCGGGCGCCGCTATCCGTCGGCCTCCGAGCTCGCCGCCGACCTGCAGCGTCACCTCGACCACGAACCCGTCTCGGCGGGACCGCCATCCCTGGCGTATCGGTCCAGGAAGTTCCTGCGCAAGCACCGCGGTCCGGTCACCGCGGCGGTCTCGACGCTTCTCGCGCTGATCGCCGGTCTGTGGCTCGCGGTCTGGCAATACCGCGAGGCGACGGACAACCTGCAGACCGCGGTCGCGAACGAGCGGCGCGCGTGGGACGCGGAGCAGCACATCGAGGACGAGCTCCGCCGCAGCCGCGCCGTCAATCTCGCGCTCGAGTCCGAGCGTGCCGTCGCGTTCGATCCGGCCGGGGCCCTCCTGCTGGCGCTGGAGGCGGTCGACCTCGACCGGAGCCCGACGACGCTCGGCTGTGTGCAGAACGCCCTCGCCGGTCTCTACCCCAGCGCGGAGCTCATTGGACACACCGACGACGTCGTCGGCGCCGACCTCGGTGCGACGTCCCGCCGAATCGTGAGCGGCAGCCTGGACGGTACGGTGCGCGTATGGACCGAGGACGGCGAGCAGCTGCTCGTCCTGCCGCAGGGTGGTCCGGTCGTCACCGTGCGGTTCTCGCGCGACGAGCGTTCGGTACTCACCGTCGCGTCGAACGGCGCCGGCGGAGAGGTCGCGCGGAGCTACGATCTCGATGGCACCCTGCGTGCCGAGTTGGGCGGAGAAGGTCAGCCTCGAATCGAGTCCGCGGACTGGGACCTGGACGGGTCACGGGTGCTGGTGGGCTACGCGGAAGGGCGTCGCGCCATCGCGCTGTTGCATCCCTCCGGAGTTCTCGACAAGGAGCTCCTCCCTGCGAGCGACGGCGGGATGGTCCACATCTCGGCGGAAGGTCACGCCCTTCACGGTGGGCCACGAGCGCTCACGGTCTGGCCCGGGGATGGCGGTGCAGCGTTCGTTCTGGCAACCGGGCCGGAAGATCGGTTCGCGCTGAGGACTCACCGCGCCGACTGGCGCACCATCGCGTTCGATCCGCGCGGCGAGCTCGTCGCGACCGTGCACGTGAATGGAGGCGTCCGGTTGTGGTCGCGGCAGGGAACCGTCGCGGCCGAGCTGGTCGGGCACTCGTACCGCGTGTTCGCGGTGTGCTTCTCGCCGAGCGGCGAGACGATCGCGACCGCCTCGGGCGACGGCACGGCGCGGCTGTGGACGCGAGACGGGCACCAGACCGCAGTCCTCAGCAGCGGCGCCGAAGTGACAACCGTGACGTTCTTCGGAACCGACCACCGCGTCCTGACCCGGAACGGCATGTCCGTCGAGCTGTGGAACGACAAGGGGCGGTCGCTCGCCGAGTTCATCCACGCGGACGGTACCTGGTACCTCGATGGCGATCCGTCCGCGGGATTGGTCCTGACGGCCGGACAACGTCATACGCTGAGCGTCTGGCGGCTGGGCGGTGCCGAGGGCGGCCGTCTGGTCGGCCCCGAGGACCGCACCTGGGACGTGGCCTGTCGGCACACGGGGGAGATCCTCGCGTCCGGCGAAGACGGCCGAGCCGTCGCCTTCGATGCCGAGGGCCGTGTCCTGCGGACCTTCGACGCCGGCGTGCGGACCCCGCTCTACGGGATTGCGGTGTCGCCGGACGGTTCATTGGTCGTGGCGGGCGCCAGCGGGCGTCTCCATGGCTTCGACTGGAGCACCGGGGAGAAGCTCTGGGAGCGGGAGCTCGGTCGCGCCCCCCTGACTCATGTCTACTTCCTCGCCCGGCAAGGACTGGCGGTCGTGCACTCGTGGCCGACCGTGACGACCTGGCTCGTCGACCTCGAGGCCGGCGAACACACGCTACTCGCGGACCCCAGGTCTTCGTCCGCATCGACGAGCGTCGGGCGGGTATTCGTCTCGACCGATCGGACGCTGATCGCGATACCGATCTCCGACCGCCTGCTCAGGCTGTGCGATGCCTCCGGGACCCTCCTGGTCGACTTCGAGGCCTGCGATGGCGCCGCGAGGATCTGGTACGTCGCGCTCCACCGTGCCGTCGACCGTCTGGCGATCGCCTTCACCGACGGGACTTCTCGTATCTGGAAGTTGAGCGACGTGCTGCGTGACCCGCGCGGCGTGCGGCCGGAGCGCGCGAGGCTGAGCGACGGCGAGGTCGGCGCGATCGCGTTCTCGCCCGATGGTCGGCAGCTGCTGCTCGCGGCGGCGGGCGCCGCGATCGTCACCGACCTCGATGGTACGGAGCGGATCCGTTGGCGGATGATGGAGCGGGCCAGCGCGTACACGCCGCCGGCGGCGTACTTCTCCCTGGACGGCAAGTGGATCATCGGCGCGTCCTTCGACGGCGCGCGGCGCTGGCCGGCCCACGAGGACGACCTGCTGCGGATGGCGTGGGATCAGGCCGCCAGGATCCGCCGGTACCGACACGTGGGCGCGCCGGGCCCGGCGTCCGATCATGCGCAATCGCGCTGACGTGTGCGTATCGGTCAGGGAAGCCTCGGACCCGACGCGCACCCGCCGTGATCGAGTGAAGCCATGACGGGCGACCTGACGGTCCCGGTTGTCCGCTGGCCAGCCGACCCGTAGACGAGCTGGCGTCGACGTGGTGCACCCACCACTCCAGCGTCCGAGCCCCGCGGCGCAAACAGAGAGCTGACGTCGCGCCAATCGATGTGGTCGCGAATGCAGCCATGCCCTACGAGATCCGGATGCTGTCGTCGACGGGCGAACCGCACAGCTGATCGCGCTGCGGAGCACGTCCGGCCGGGCCAAATTGGAGGAACGCGGCGACGGCGGCCGAACGAAACCGCCACGCGGATGCAGCGCGCGGCTGCCGCTCGCTGGCCGCCGCGCTTGCAGCGCCTGATCGATGGTCGACTGCCACGGCTCCAACAGCGTCGAAGCAGCCGGGCGTGCGGTGCGGCATCGGGTCCAGCTCGAGTGGGCACGGCGGTCACACGATCGAACGATCGTTTGGATCGCGCCGGAGCACGATTACGCGGAGAAACGACTCGGGCCGCCGCTTCGCTGGGTTGCCTCGGAGCCGCAGCGGCTTGTCATGCCGCTCGAGTTCATCCACCATCCACCCGCCATGCTCATCGACGCAAGGAGAATCCTCGTCACTGCTGCGCCATTCGCTTTCTACGACGGACACGTGAACTCGCGAGCACTGCTGGCATCAACATCCCTGACGTCCACGACGATCCTGCCATCAATTCCCGATCTCGTTGCGCATATGACGAGCGGTGCGTCACGACGTCTGCTCGTGCGAGCTGCGGAAGGCATTACCTGCCACACGCACGTGCACTCCGCAGCAATGTCCAGAGGGCATCAGTCGCGCGTCGCCTCTCGCTCATCGTGTGAGCCACACCCGAGCTTCGGGTGCTTTGCGCACACTGGCGATCGCCTCCGCCATGCGGCGACGGTCAGGCGCCACCACCTCGCCGGGCGCGGGGGAGATGATGGACGGAACGCACGGTCACACCCGCCCCTGTCCGGCATCTGTCCGAGTGTCCAGAGGAGGCATGTCGATGCTACGTGACGTTTCGATCGCGCTGATCGCGCTGATCTCCTGCGCGACCGCCCAGTCCAACGAGCCGCTGTTCGCGGTGCCGGCAGGCATCTCGGTGTCCGAGGCGACCGCGGCCAGCTTCCCGCCGCTCGTACCCGGCGGGCCCGTCCAGAAGGCAGGCGGTGCGCCGGCGATCGTCACCGCCTACCCGTCGACCGCCTCCCTGCCCCCCACCCTCGCCGATTTCTCCATCTTGCCGACGGCCGTGAGAGCCAGCATCGACATCGACGCGATGTCGATCGGCGCCGATTTCATCGTCGTCGAGCCCACCGGCGACGGTTGGATTCCGGACCCGTTGCCGGATCCACGCTGGGCGTTCCTTGCGCTCTCGGTGCGGCGTGGTGCCGTGGCTCGCGACGACATCGAGCGGGAGTCCGGTGACAACGGTGCCGATGTCTTCGGGTACTACTACCCGGGGAGCGAGGGGATTCCCGAGGACCTCGTCGACCATCCGCGCCTCGGTCAGGACGACGACGACATGGGCCTCGCCGAGACCGCCGAAGTCGACGCGATCGACATCAACATGTCGGCCTATACGCATCCGTTCTCGCCCATGAACGGCGACGATCACGACGTGAACTACGCCCCGACGTTCTACTTCTCGGTGGCGTCGGCCCGTCTCACGCGAGTCCCGCTGTGGTGGTGGGGTGGCACCTCGCCGTCAGGCGCGACGATCCTGTCCACGACCTGGGACCCGAACACCCGAGCGTGGAGCGAGCCGTTGCCATTTCTGGCCTACTCGGCACTCGGATTGTCGTCCGGCGACGAACTCGATGCATTGGCAGTGGACGAGGAGCACTCGTGCCTGCTGTTCTCGACGCAAGGAGCCGCTCCCGCCGACCAGATCCGGTTCGCGCGCTTCACCGCGGCCGGAACGGCAACGGTGTCCGCCTACCGGTTCCGGTCGACGGGCCGCACGATGGGGACGGCGATCGGCCTGCGTGGCACGGACGACGTGGATGGCGTGTGCGTGACCGATCCTCGAGGCCACCTGCTCGGCAACCCGAGGAACGGGTCCCGGATCAACTTGCTGCCGATCACGATCTGTGCACCCGAGCTCAGGATGACGATGTTCCGCACGCGCTCGCGGACCGGCACATACCCCGATGGCCTGGCGATCTGGTCGAATCGTCGGACGGCTTCGGTCGACTTCGTCGTGCTGACGGCGCCCGGCCTGCCGGCACCGATCGGGCTGGTCTTCGAGTACCTGCTCTTCACCACCGCCACGTCGTCCGGGAAGGAGGCATACATCGACATTCCGCTGTTCGACTTCGTGGGCGGTGCGCTCGACTTCCAGCTCGTCGGCTTCGTGCCCGGGAGCAGCTGCCTGGACTCGTCCCGCCTCGTCCGGCTGCAGCTCTGACGACACCGACGGAGCGGGACCCATGACGGCGCACGACGGCAGCACCGATCGACCCGGCGACGACGCGCTCCTCGACAGCCTGCTCGCGGACTACCTCCAGCGTGCCGAGGCCGGGGAGGAGGTCGACGTCTCCCGGTTGTGCCGATCGCGGCCCGACCTCGAGCCGAAGCTGCGGCGGCTGATCGGCAGGGCCCGCGGGCTGCCCGGCGGCCTGACGGGACTGGGCGACGTCGCGGGCACGATCCTGCACGGCCGCTACCGGATCGGGGACCGACTCGGCCGGGGCGGCATGGGTGTGGTCTACGCGGCGACCGACCTCGAGCTCGGCCGCGAGGTCGCGGTCAAGGTGTTGTCGGCCGAGGTGAGCGACGATGTCGAACGCCTGACGCGGTTCGGCCGCGAGGCACGGGCGCTGGCCGCGGTGGAGCACGCGGGCATCGTCACGATCCACGATCTGGTGGAAGCCCGACCGGCCTGCCTGGTGATGGAGCGGATCCGGGGCATCGATCTCGGCCGATTCCTGGCGGAGCTCGCGGTCCGCCAGCAGGAGCCCGTGCCGCCCGACCCCATGGCGGTCCGCGCCGTGGCGCGGGAGCTGCTCGGGCTCGCGGAAGCCGAGCTGCCACAGCTCTTCTCCCGACCTTGGCCGGCGCTGGTCGCGTCGATCGGGGCGGCGATGGCCGACGCCGTTCAGGCCGCGCACGACGCCGGCGTCGTTCACCGCGATATCAAGCCCGGCAATTTCATGATCGAGCGGAGTGGACGCATCGTGCTGCTCGACTTCGGTCTCGCGCGACTGGAGTCCGATCCGCGCATCACGATGTCGCAGGCGTTGATCGGCACACTCGCCTACATGGCACCCGAGCAGATCGACGGCGCGGCGGTCGGTCCCGCGGCCGACGTCCACGCGATCGGCGCCACCCTGTTCGAGTGCCTGACGCTGACCCGGCCGTTCGCCAGACCCGGCTCCGACCTGTTGGACGAGATCCGCTACCGCGAGCCCGCGCTGCCCCGGACGTACCGGAGCCGGGTCCCCCGCGATCTCGAGGCGATCCTCCTGCGGGCGATGCGGAAGGACCCGTCCCGCCGCTATCCGTCCGCCGCCGAGCTCGGTGAGGAACTGCGACGCATGCTTCGCTTCGAGCCGGTGCGCGCCAGGCCGAGCCGCATTCCGCGACCGATCCGCCGGGTGATCGGCGAGATCAGGCACCACGCCCCGCCCCGCTGGATCACCGCCGGGCTCGCGGTGCTGATCGCGATCGCCGTGCTCGTGATCGGGAACCTGCTCGGCGATTCCCGAGCGTCGGAACGGCAGGCCGAGGCGGAGGCGCGCCGGCTGCGGGTCGTGGAGCTCCGCGCCGGTCTGGCGCCCACGCTCGGTTTCAGCGGGACCCGACAGGAGCGTCTGCGGAGCGCACAACGAGAGCGGGACGTCGCGGCCCTGCACGAGCTCGTTCACCTGGAGCCGGAGGACGTGGAGCTCCGATTCCTGCGTTGGCTCGCGCTCAGCGACGACGACTCGGTGCCTGCTCGGTCGACCGCAGCCGACGACCGGGCGGTGATGACGAGGTCGTTGGGCGCACCGTTCGCGGACTCGATCGAGGCCGTCTGCCAGGCAGTCCGCGACAAGTCGCTCGGGGACCACGCCCCCGTCACGCTGCAGGACGCGGACCGGATCCTGCAGCAGCTCCCGTCGCCGGTGGCCGGGTACGAGCGCCCCGCGGCGCTGATCGCCGCGCGCATGCGAGCGATCCTGTACCTCCAGCTCGGGCGAGACGGTCTCGCGAGCCACGCTGCTGCGTTCCTTCGCGAGGCGCGCGGAGAGCAGACGACGTTCGTGTCCTGGGTCGACGCGACCGTGCGACAGCTGCGCGGAGAGGTGTCCCCGCAGCTGCGAGACGCCCTTCGATTCGTGCTGCAGCGATGCCCCGGCGACCTGCCGACGATGCACAATCTCGGGAAGGTCCTGCGCCTGCGAGGTGAGTTCCAAGAGGCCGAAGCCGTGTTGACGCGAGCGCTACAGACGGCTCCCTCGCATTGGCGCTACGCGAATCAGCTCTGTCTCGTGCTCCGTGACGCGGGCCATTTCGAGCTGGCCGAGGAGCGTGCCCGCGTGCTCCTCGAGGGGGACCGGCTCACGCTGGTGCTCGCCGACATCGAGATCTGGCGGCACCTGCGCGATCCCGATCTGAGCGACCGCCGCGCCGAGCTCGAGCGGGCTGCCGCTGCGCTCGAGGAGATCGCGTCCCGCCGCGATTCGGTGCCGGGCGACCTCGCGTCGGGCGCCGAGACCAACGCTGGCCTCGCACGCGCGTTCCTCGCGGGTGATCTTCCGAGGCAGGTCCTGCACGTGCTGGGGTCGCTGTGCAACCAGCCCGGCAATACCTTCCTCCGGAGCCACCTCGTCTACGTGCTCGGCGGGCTGGCCGGCGAGAGGCTTCCGGACGATCTCGAGCTCGAGCTGCGCCAGGGTCTGCTCGAGTTCCTGGCAGCGGATGCCCTGATGCGCGATCCTGGGGACGGCAGCGCGGCGCGCGGTTTGGCCCGGAGCCTCGTCGAGACGTTCCCGGCCGCGGCGATCGCGGTCCTCTCGCCACACGTGACGGTGGAGTCCGCCCACGAGTCCGACCGGGCGCTGCTGTGCTCCGCGCTCCAACGCCTGGGTGTCGAGGAGCGTGCCTCGGCAGTCGAGGATCTCGTCGACCAGGGCTTCCCTGCAGATTGGTTCGATTGACGTGACCGGCCGCCCGATCGACGAGCTGCTGCGCGCGGCGACCGCGGGCGACCGCGACGCCATGGGGGATCTGATCGCCCGCCACCGGCGACAGATCGAGGGCCTCGTGCGGCTGCGCGCGGGACGGTTGCTCGGATTCGAGTCAGCCAGCGATCTCGTGCAATCCGCCTGCCGCGACGTGGTCGCGGACTTCAGCGGCTTTCGCGGCGATCGCCCGGAGCAGTTCCGCGCCTGGCTCAACCGCATCGTGGAGCACAAGCTCCTCGAGCGGGGCCGCTACTGGGAGGCGGCCTGCCGCGACCGCGATCGGATCGAACCCCCGTCCCCGGACGCAGGCCCGATCGACTTCGACGCGCTGCTCCACACCTACGACAGTCTCTGCACACCCAGCCGGATCGCATCGTCGCGCGAGCAGGTGGAAGCCATCGAAGCCGCACTCTCGTCGTTGTCAGCGGAGGACCAGCGGGTGATCCTGCTGCGCCGATTCCTCGACGTGCCGTTCGCCGACATCGCCCGCGACGAGGGTGCGACCGAGCAGGTCGTGCGCAAGCGGCTCAGTCGCGCGCTGGCGCGCCTCGTGCGCGCGCTGGAACGCGCCGACGAGTCCGCTTGACCCTTCGCTCGGCACCCGCCGTTTTTCCGATCATCGCGGGTCACGAACCGAGCGCGTTCGCGCCGCTCTCTTCAGACGGATGGGCGCCATTCCTGCGCCACGTCGACTGAGAGGAGGAGAGCATGAACCAGCCAACCAGTTCGCTTCGACACGGCTTCACCGCGATCGTGTGTGGCCTCGTGATCGTCGCCGCGACGGCAAGCCCGCTCGCCGCACAGTCCTCGGTCGTGTTCAGCGACGGGGACCTCCCGGACTCCGCCTGGACCCTCCAGAGCTTCGTCTACGGCCCGGGTGGCACCGCGTCGGCGCGCCAGATCACCGGCGGCGGGGCGCCGGGGAACTACCGGGAGGTCATCGCGGACCACGCGCCGTCCTCGTCGGGCTTCCAGTCCCTCATCTACACGTTCCACAGGCTGAACCGCGCCTATGTCCCGACGGTCCAGGGCCCGCTCAGCTCGATCGATCTGCAGATGCACACGCGGCTGTTCGAGGTCCTCGGCCTGGACGGCTTCGCCTGTGGGCTCGCGCTGTACCAGGGCGGCAACATCTACGGTGCCGGCCGGTTCAACACCCCGGAGCCCAACTGGACCGTCAAGTCGCTGACCGGCATGCAGCCGCAGCACTTCGGTCGATTCGATACGGCGACCGGAACCTGGGACTACAACCGCCGGCCCGACTTCAGCGCCAGCGCGGCTCCGATCTACGTCGGCTTCCACGCCGCGACGAGCCACACGGTGCCGATCGTCCAGCGCCGGCGGAACGGATTCGACAACTTCATTGCCACGCTCCACCAGGCTCCCGTTCCGGTGACCTGCAGCTGGGCCGCGAGCAGCGCGCAGATGTATGCGCTGGTGCTTGATCCGAGCGGTCCCGCGGTGCTGATCACCGACCAGGACGCGCCGTGGGCCGGCTCGCCCGTCCCACCCGGCGCGAACCTGATCGTCGCCCCCGACGGCGACCGCCGCGTCGGACACATCGGGATCAGAGTCACGACCGGGAGCCACACCATCGCGGCCGAGGCGCGCAGCGTGCCGTGGGGGGCCGGCCGACAGCTCACGCTGACCGACTGCAATGTCACCCGCATCTTTGCGGGCGGGTCGCTGCGGGTCTGCCTCGGCTCGGGGCAGTTCGCGCCGCTGCGGTCGCTGTACGCGCGCGTGTTGCTCATTGGCGTCGGCAGAGGCACCGGTCAGATCTCGGCCGCGATGACCGGTTTCGTCCCGGGGCTCGCGCCTCAGGTCGCGGCGGCGGCGGCACCGTCCACCCCGCCCTACCCGTCGCAGTGGCGGCCGTTCTTCGACATGTCACCGTACGCGGTCACCCCGCCCGGTGTGAGCCGGCTCCGCCTGGACGTCGACCTGACGCTCGACCGCGTCGGAGACTCGGTCTGGCTGCCGCTGAGCGCCAAGCTGACGCTCGACGCGGTCCCCTACCCCGAGATCGCCCTGACCGAGTCGAACCTCCCGCTGCGGGGTAGCAGGCTCCTGTTCGACTCGGATGGCGGCGTGGCTCGCGCCGGCGATCTGTTCGCGCTGCTGCTGTCCGCCGGCCGGGGTCCGATCCCGATCGGTGTGCGGCAGTTGGACCTGTCCCCTGAGCTCGTCGTGCTCGCGGGACAGACCACCCTCGACAACCTCGGACGCGGCCAGATCGCGGTCCCTGTTCCGAACATCCCCGCGCTGCTCGGAATCGAGCTCTATGCGGCGGGCGTCGCGATCGGGCCGGCCGGCGACGTGACCGCGGTCAGCAACACGACGGGGCTGCTCTTCCAGTGAGCGATGACGGGCTGACGCGCAGTCGTCACCCCCTGGCTCGGCGGCCTGCGCCGGGCGGCTCGATCCTCGCGACGCCGGCAGCGTGGTCGACTGCAGCGGGGCGTGGTTCGCATCGCGGACCGCGCCCCGTTCGTGGCGGCAGCGGGCCGCGCTGCGGGTTCCGGGGGGCAGGCGGTCACGATTCGCGCGGGACCACACCTGAGAAGGTGACACGACCTCGACCCGGAATGCGAACCATGTGCTGCACGACACGACGTCCCCGCCCGGAGCTGCCCCTCGGAGGAACGGTTCTCCCGGCTCTGGTCCTCGCGCTGCTGAGCGTCTCACCCACATCCGCGCAGAGCCCGACCCGCCCGCAGGGGGTCGTCGCCCCGCGCGCGCACTTCGAGACCCCGGACGATGCCGCGCTGCCCGCGCGCTTCCGTGGTCTCGTGCTGTTCGACGACGGTAGCTACGGGACTCCCGAGGTTGCGCGCGAACGCGGCCTGACCGAGTTCGAGGGCTTCTGGCTCGACCGTCGCGACGCCCGCAAGATCCGCGTATGGCGTCGGGCGCTCGAGCGCACCCGAGGTTGGGAGGACGCCTGCTCGTATCGCACCCGGCACTACCGGGTGCGCACCGACCTGCCACGACACCTGGTCGAGCTCGAGATCGAGCCGTTCCTCGACGCGCTGTACGAATGCTATGCGCGCGTGTTCCGCGAGGAGTTCGGCCAGCGCGGTGCAGGGACCAACCAGAAGGACATCCGCATCTACCGCAGCTACGAGGAGTACGCTCTCCGCGAGCCCATGGCGGATGGCTCACCACGCCCGCGATCGAACCCGGCCTTCATCGTCGACGGATCGCAGCTGGTGACGTTCTGGGACGAGACCCGGCCCGACGACTTCTTCGCGAACGTGTTCCACGAGGGTGCCCACCAGTTCGTCAAGGGCCTGTATCCCGGAGCGGATCTGCCGATCTGGCTCGACGAGGGGATCGCCACCTACTTCGAGGCGTGCCGCTGGTCGCGGTCGCGGCGGCAGGTCGAGTTCACGGGGCGGATGCCGCGTCGCCGTCTGGAGGAGGCGCAGCGCGTGCTGTCGGGCACGTTCGAGCCGGGATCCGGTGACCCGAGCCTGCCGCGCCGGCTGATCTTGGACTGTCCTGACGACCGCTTCGGCGCGACGCAGTACTCGCTCGCCGCGACCTTCGTGCACTACCTGCTGTCGCAGGACAGCGGCTCCGGCGATCGGAGCCGGCTTGCACGCTTCCTGGACGAGGCGAACGGCGCGGGTGCGAAGCGCGTCGAAGACATCTGGCGCGAGGCCACCCATACCCGATTCGAGGACGCTTCGAGGGGCTGGCGGGACTACGTGCTCGCGATGCGGCCGGATGCCGACGCGCAGTGGTGCCTGCTCGCCGTGGGCGACCGCAACGCGGCCGAATGCGGTCTTCGCGATGGCGACCGGGTGATGTCGGTCAATGGCGTCCAGGTCTACAACGCCGAGCATTTCGACCGCGTCTGGGCACGCCTCGATCGCGATGAGTCGATCGAGCTGGTCGTCGCCCGAACGGTGGAGACGGACGGGCCGACGGTCGAGCGACGGCACCTGATCGGGATTCCGGCGGGCACTCCGTGTGACGTTCGCGTGGGCTGGGTGGAGGGCGGTCCGCGCGACATCGCGATCATCGACTGATGCGTCGCGGCGGACGGCGGAGCCAGTCCCCCGGGGTGTCGCCAGCGGACCCGCCGGCTGGCGGCGGGCGCGATCCCGACCGGGAGGTGCTTGCGCCGGGGCGCTCGGGAGCATGCAATCGCGGCCCTCCCGCTCTCCCCGCGCCCCCGCTCCCATGCCCGAATCCCCCGCCCCGACGTCTCCGCGCGCCACGCCCGCGGGCTTCGACCGCCGTCGTTTCCTGAAGCTCGCGGGGTCGCTGTCCGCCGTCGCGGCGCTGCCCGCGTGTGCGTCGGTCGGTGCACGGTCCGGCGGCCGGGAGCTGCCACCGATCGGCATGAACATGCTGCTGTGGACCGACCACGTCGAGCCGCGGCACTTCCCGGTCTTCGATGTGCTGGCCGAGGCCGGCTATACCGGCGTCGAGATCCCGATCGGCCGCGGTGACGAGGCGGAGTTCCGCGCGCTGCAGGCGGCGATCGCCGCGGCCGGCCTGCGCTGCACCGCGGTCACCGCACCGCCGCCGGAGGCCGACCCGATCAGCCCCGACCCGGCCGTGCGCGCCAAGGCCCGCGAGCGGATGCACTGGGTGATCGACATGTGTGGCATCCTCGGCGCCGAAGTGCTGTGCGGGCCGTTCCACTCGGCGTTCAAGACGTTCGCCGGCCGCGGCCCGACCGCCGACGAGTTCGAGCGCAGCGCCGAGGTGATGGCCGACGCCGCCGACCGCGCGGCGGCGCAGGACCTCGTGCTCGCCGCCGAGTTCCTCAACCGCTTCGAGTGCTACCTGGTGAACACCGCGGCCGACACGCTGCGGCTCGTCCGGATGGTCGACCGCCCGAACTTCGGGATGACCTACGACACCCACCACGCGCACATCGAGGTCGAGGACCCCGCGGCCGCGATCGCCGCCAGCGGGCCCGCGATCCGCCACGTCCACGTCAGCGAGAACGACCGCGGCATCCCCGGTGCGGGTCAGGTGCGGTTCACCGAGACCTTCACGGCGCTGCACCGCGCCGGCTACCGGGGCTGGCTGACGATCGAGTCGTTCTCCCGGGCGAGCCCGGAGTTCGCGGCTGCGATCCACGTGTGGCGCGACTTCTTCGACGATCCCGACGACGTGTGGCGCCGTGGCATCCGGTTCATCCGGGAGACCTGGGACGCGACCCGTTGACCTCTCTTCCGACCCCCGCGCCGAGGTCCCTGCGATGACCACAGAGCCCACGTTCCCGAAGCTCCACAATGCCGCCTGGCCGGGTCTCGTCGGCAAGGAGGCGGGCACCGACAACCCGCCGATCGACCTCGACCGCATGCTCGCGTTCACCGCGGCGGCGGAGGTCGACGGCGTGCGCTTCGACGGGATCGACCTGTTCCTGTTCGATCCGCACGTGTCGATCGACGCCGACGACGCCGCGCTCGACGCGCTCGCCGACCAGGTGCGCGGCCATGGGCTGGTGATCGGCTCCCTGGTCGCGCCGGTCTGGGCGCCGACCGGCGGCGGCTCGGCGATGGGCGGCGCGGACGACCGCGCCCGGTTCCTGACGCAGGTCCGCAAGGCCTGCCGCATCGCGCAGCGCCTCCGCGAGATCGGGATCCGGCCGTACGGCATCGTGCGGATCGACTCGGCCTGCGGCGTCGCCGACTGGGCCACCGACCCCGACGCCCACCAGCGGCGGATCGCGGCGACCTTCCGCGAGGCGGCCGACATCGCGGCCGATCACGGCGAACGCCTCGCCGCGGAGGGCGAGATCTGCTGGGGCGGCATGCACTCGTGGCGGCGGATGGTGCAGCTCCTCGAAGCGGTCGACCGGCCGGGCGTGCTCGGCTTCCAGGCCGACATGGCGCACACGCTGCTCTACGCGCTGGGCCACAACGCACCCGAGGACCGCCTGGTGCCGGACGGCCACGACTGGCGCGATCAGGGTGCGCTCGACGCCGCGCTGCGCGAGCTGTGCGCGGCGCTGCGGCCGTGGACGATCGACTTCCACGTCGCCCAGAACGACGCGACGGTGTTCGGCTCCGGGTCGCACGACAAGACCGGCCGCCATTGCCTGCCGAACGACCCGAACGGCAAGCTCGACATCGCCCGCCACGCCGGCTTCTGGCTGCGCGACGACGGCGGTACGCCGACCCGCGCCATGCAGCACCTGTGCTGGGACGGCTGCATGTTCCCCAATGCGGTGATGGAGCGGTCCGAGACCTGGAACGACATCCTCGCCGCCATGGTCTCGGTGCGGAACGCACACGGCTGGAGCTGAACCGATGGCACAATCGAACCAGCCACTCCGGATCGGCATGATCGGCACCGGCTTCATGGGTCGGGCCCACTCGAACGCGTACCGCAAGGTCGCCAACTTCTTCGATTGCCCGCGCCAGCCGGTGCTGCAGGCAGTGTGCGCGCGCAGCGAGGACGCGGTGCGGACGTTCGCCGCGCGCTGGGGCTACCGGCACCACGAGACCGACTGGCGCGCGCTGATCGCCCGGGACGACATCGACGCGGTCGACATCTGCACACCGAACGACACGCACCGCGACATCGCGGTCGCCGCCGCGGCGGCCGGCAAGATCGTGCTGTGCGAGAAGCCGCTCGCCCGCACGGTGGCCGAGGGCGCCGAAATGGTTGCCGCGGTCGAGCGCGCCGGGGTGCCGAACATGGTGTGGTACAACTACCGCCGCGTGCCGGCGGTCACGCTGGCGAAGCAGCTCGTCGACGAGGGTCGGCTCGGCAAGGTGTTCCACTACCGGGCGCGCTTCCTGCAGGACTGGACGATCTCCGCCGACCTCCCGCAGGGCGGCGCCGCGCTGTGGCGGCTGGACGTCGCGGCCGCCGGCAGCGGCGTGACCGGCGATCTGCTCGCGCATTGCATCGACACTGCATTGTGGCTCAACGGCGAGATCGACGAGGTCACGGCGATGACCGAGACCTTCGTCAAGGAGCGTCACCACAACCTGACCGGCCGGACCGAGCCGGTCGGGATCGACGACGCGTGCGCGTTCCTCGCGCGGTTCGCGAACGGCTCGCTCGGCACGTTCGAGTCGACCCGCTATGCGCGTGGCCACAAGGCGCTCTACACGTTCGAGATCAACGGTGAGCACGCGTCGATCGCGTGGGACCTGCACGACCTGCATCGGCTCAGCTACTTCGACCACCGCGACGACTCGTCCGTGCGCGGCTGGCGCTCGATCCACGTGACGGACGGTGACATGCCGTACATGGGCAAGTGGTGGGTGCCGGGTCTGCAGATCGGCTACGAGCACAGCTTCGTGCACCAGGTCGCCGACCTGCTCGACGGCCTCGACCGCGGCCAGCCGGTCGCACCGACCTTCCGCGATGCGCAGGTCACCCAGCAGGTCTGCGAGGCGGTGCTGGCCTCGGCAGCGGACCGCCGCTGGCACCATGTGGGCCAGGACGCCCGCTGATGGAGCACCGCCCGCTCGGCTCGACCGGACTCCAGGTCTCGGCGCTCGGCTTCGGCACCGCGTCGCTCGGCGACGTGTTCGGCGCGATCGACGAGCGCGAGGGTGCCGCCACCGTGCGCGCCGCGATCGACCGTGGGATCGACTACTTCGACACGGCGCCGCTGTACGGCTTCGGGCTCGCCGAGGAGCGGCTCGGCCGCGCGCTCGCCGGGCGGCGCGACGAGATCGTGCTCGCGACCAAGTGCTGCCGCGACACGTTCGAGGCGTTCGACTTCTCGGCGCAGCGCGTCGCCGCGAGCTGCGAGGAGTCGCTGCGGCGCCTGCGGACCGACCGCATCGACGTGTTCCAGATCCACGACGTCGAGTTCGGGACGCGCGAGCAGGTGCTGCACGAGGCGCTGCCGGCGGCGCAGCGGCTGAAGGAGCAGGGCAAGGTCCGCTTCGTCGGCCTGACCGGTCTGCCGGTGCGCTACCTGCGCCTGCTCGCGGAGCAGGCCGAGCTGGACACCGTGCTGAGCTGGGCGCACTGCAACCTGCTGGCGGACGGGCTCGAGACCGAGCTGGTCCCGCTGGCGCGCGCGCGCGGGCTCGGTCTGATCAGCGCGTCGCCGCTGCTGCAGGGCCTGTTGACCGACCACCCGCCGCCGCCGTGGCACCGCAGCCCGCCGGACGTGATCGCCGCGGTGCCCGCGCTCGCCGCACTGTGCCGCGAGCACGGCACGACGCTGTCCGACGTCGCGATCCGCCATGCGATCGGGCGGCCGGGTCCGGCCACCACCGTGGTCGGCATGGCGACCCGCGCCGAGCTCGACGCGAACCTCCGCGCGGTCGGGCGGCCGATCCCGGACGGGCTGCTGCCGCGACTCGAGGCCCTCGCCGCTCCATGGAAGAACCGACTCTGGTTCGAGGGGCGGCCCGAGAACGACATCCCTGCTACGACTTCCTGAACCCGACGAGCGACCCGTGACCGACCACGTCGACGCATTGCGCCTGCACGGTTCCGAGCGGATCGATCCGCACGCCCCCGGCGGCCCCCTGACCCGCAACCTGGCGGTCGAGCGCGTCGCGCTCGCCGAGCCCGGCCCCGGCGAGATCGTGACCGAGCCGCTGTTCGTCGGCATCTGCGGCTCGGACAGCAGCGCCGGCCTCGGCAAGCCGAACTTCAGCTGGGTCGAGCGCCCCCGCACGATCGGCCACGAGTGCAGCGCGCGCGTGGTCGCGTTCGGGCCCGGCGCGGAGGGCATCGGCGGCCTCGCGCTCGGCGATCTGGTGACACCGATCCCGCAGCGCGGCTGCGGCGATCCGCGCTGCCGCGGCTGCCGGCGCGGGCGCTGGAACTACTGCCCGCGCAAGCGGATCCTCGGCTTCCACCGCGACGGCGCGCTCGCCCGCCGGATGGTGCTCGAGGCGGATCGCTGCGTGCCGCTGCGGCCCGGCCTGACGCCGCAGCAAGGGGCGCTGGTCGAGCCGTTGTCGGTCGTCGCGCAGGCCGTGCAGCGCAAGTGCACGATCCGACCGGGCGACGACGTCGTCGTCACCGGCTGCGGGATCATGGGTCTGATGGCCGCCGAGCTCGCGCGCGCGGCCGGCGCGCGGGTCGCGATCACCGGCATCGACCGCGACCGGGACGTGCGCCTGAAGCTCGCCGTCGAGCGCGGCTTCACGCCGATCGTCGTGTCTGCCGACCGGCCACTGCACGAGCGGCTCCGAGACGGCATCGAGGCGCTCGATGGCAAGCGCTTCGGCGACGACTTCGAGGACGGCCGCGTCGACGTGCTGCTCGAGTGCTCCGGAGCGCCGCCGACGCTGGCGACGGCCGGGCTGTCCGTGCACCCCGAGGGCACGGTGTGCGTGGTCGCGACCTACCCTGACCGCGTCTCGTTCGAGGCGACGGCGTTCGTCCGCAGCGGGCAGACGTTGGTCGGCGTGATGGGCTCGAGCCGCGAGGACTTCGTCAACGCGCAGCTGCTGCTCGAGCGCGGCACGTTCGACCCGGCGCCCTACACGCAGCTCTACCCGTTCGCGCGCGTGATGGACGCGATGGACGACTCGATGGCGGCGCGCACGACCAAGGCGGTGCTCGCCGTGAACGACGCATGAACGCGCCACTTGCGCACGTGTTCGTCACCGGTGGCAATGGCTGCATCGGCTCCGCGACGGTCCGCGACCTGCTGGCGCTCGGTGCCGGGACGGTCACGGTCGCGTCGCGCACCGGCGGACGCGGCTCGCTCGACCTGTGGCTCGACGTCGCCGCGGAGCCGCGGCTCCGGTTCGTGGCAGTCGACCTAGCCGACCGCGCGGCGGTCCGCGCGGCGCTCGCCGAGGCGCGCCCGAGCCACGTGATCCACCTCGCCGCATTGCAGAGCCCCGACTGCCAGGCCGACCCCGAGCGCGGCATGCGCATCAACGTCGGCGGCACGCTCGGTGTGCTCGACGCCGCGGCGGCCGCCGGCACGGTGCAGCGATTCGTGTTCGCGAGCTCGGCCGCCGTCTACGGGCTGCGCGAGCGCTACCCGACCGCGACCGTCGCCGAGGACGCCGAGCTCGCGCCGCCGAACCTGTACGGCGTGTGGAAGGTCGCCGGCGAGCAGCTCGCGCGCCAGTTCGCCGAGCGGACCGGGATCGCGACCGTCTGCCTGCGGCTGAACACGACCTACGGCAAGGGGCGCGACCGCGGCCTGACCGCGGCCGGCACGCACGCGATCCGCGCGGTCGCGCGCGGTGCGCTGCGCGGGACCGTCGAGCCGTTCCGCATGCCGTACGGAGGTCGCGAGAACTACCACTTCGTGGAGGACGTCGCCGCCCACTTCGCGCAGTGCGCGGCGCGTCCGTTCGAGGGCTTCGGCGCGTTCAACCTGCGCGGCCGCACCGTCGCGGTCGAGGAGTTCCTCGCCGCGATCGGCAGTGTGGCGGTCGAGCTCGGCCACGGCGATGCCGTCGACCTCGGGCTCGCGGCTGGCGCGGCGCCCAATCCGTTCGTCTGCGACCTCGACGAGAGCGCCGTCACGGCGCGCTTTCCGGGCCTGCCGAAGACCCCGCTCGCCGATGGCATCCGCAAGACGCTGGAGGCGTTCCTGGCCGACCCGGTCGGGTAGCTCGACGGCGACTTTCCGCACCGGCGCTACGGGGGCGGGCCGACAGCGCGCCGAGCCGCTACACTCCCCGGCGCTCTCCTCTCGCCCTCGTCCGGAGGCCCCATGTTCCTCCCCTCACGCCGCGAGCTGCTCCGCGTCGGCGGTGGCTCTGTGCTCGGCTTCGGCCTCGCCGACCTGCTCCGCGCCGGTGCTCCGGCGCCCGCTCTGTCGCCGGCCAGAGGCTTCGGCCGCGCCCACAGCGTGGTGCTGATCTTCCTGCAGGGCGGGCCGAGCCACCTCGACCTGTTCGATCCCAAGGACGACGTCCCGACCGACGTGAAGAGCCCCTTCGCGACGATCCGGAGCAAGGTCCCCGGCATGGAGGTGACCGAGCTGCTGCCGCGCGTCGCCGAGGTCACCGACCGGCTGACGTTCGTGCGGTCGATGAGCTACACGCCGAACGGGCTGTTCAACCACACGGCGGCCCACTACCAGATGCTGACCGGCTACACCGCGGACCGCGTCAGCCCGTCGGGTCAGCTCGAGCCGCCGTCGCCGAAGGACTACCCGAACTTCGGGACGCACATCGTGCGCCTGAAGCCGCCCGAGGTCGCGATGCTGCCGTTCGTGCAGATGCCACGGCCGCTGCAGGAGAGCAACGTGATCGGCAAGGCGGGGACCGCCGGGTTCCTCGGCAGGGCGTTCGACCCCTACACGCTGTATCCGCCCGGCGACGACTTCGACGAGGCCAAGCTGGACCGCGTGCAGGCCGGCGATCTGGCGTTGCGCCCCGAGCTGTCGGTGGCGCGCCTCGAGCGCCGCGACCGGTTGCGCAGCCTGGTCGATGCCGCGACGCCCGCGCTCGAGCGGGCCGTCGAGGACTACCAGCTCGACGAGTACACCGAGCGCGCGATGAGCCTCGTGCTGTCCGGGCGCGCACGGGCCGCGTTCGACCTTGGCGCGGAGCCCGACGCGCTGCGCGACCGCTACGGTCGCACGACGTTCGGCCAGAGCCTGCTGCTCGCCCGGCGCTTCGTCGAGGCCGGCACGCGCGTGGTCCAGGTGAACTGGACCAAGGTCGCCAACAGCGACCGGCACAGCTGGGACTGCCACAAGGACCTGCCGAAGCGGATGCGGGAGGACGCCGCGCCGCGCTTCGATCCCGCATTCGCCACGTTCATCGAGGACATGGACGAGAAGGGCCTGCTCGAGGACACGCTCGTCGTCGCGGTCGGTGAGTTCGGGCGCAGCCCGCGGCGCGGGCTCAGCACCTCGGGCAACGACAACGATGCCGACGGCCGCGACCACTGGCCGTATTGCTTCACCGCGCTGCTCGCTGGCGCCGGCGTCAAGCGCGGCCACGTGCACGGCCGCTCCGACGCGACCGGCTCGGCACCGCTCGAGGACCCGGTCCACCCGACCGACCTGCTGGCGACCATCTACCACGCCGTCGGGATCGATCCCGCGACGATCGTGCACAACCATCTCGACCAGCCGCGCGAGCTGGTGAAGGGCGAGCCGGTCACGGAGGTGTTCGCGTGACGGCGCTGCTCCCCACTGTTCTCGCCACCGTCGCCACGTTGGGCGTCGCTCTCGCGCAGGACGCGCCGAGCTTCCAGCGCGACGTGCTGCCGCTGCTGCGCGAGCGGTGCGTCGGCTGCCACCGGCCCGACGAGCACAAGGGTGACGTCGACCTGTCGAGCTTCGCGGCGCTGATGCGCGGCGCGGACGACGGCTCCGAGATCGTCGTCGCGGGCGCGCCCGAGCACAGCCTGCTGCTCGAGGTCGTCGTTCCGCAGGCCGCGGGCACGGCACCGGCGATGCCCGAGGAGGGTGCGCCGCTGACGGCGGCCGAGGTCGACCTGCTGCGCCGCTGGGTCGCGGCGGGCGCGATCGACGACACGTCTGCCGACGCCGCTCCCACGCCGCCGGCGCGGCCGCCGGTCTACCGCACGGCGCCGGTGATCACGAGCCTCGCCTGGTCGCCGGACGGCGTCCGGCTCGCGGTGTCGGGTCGCAACGAGGTCCTGCTCCACGACATGGTCGGGACCGCGGCGCCGGTGCGGCTGCTCGGGCGCGCGGTGCGCGTCGAGTCGCTCGCCTGGTCGCCCGACGGCGCACGGCTGGCCGTGGCCGGTGGTGCTCCCGGGCGCTTCGGCGAGGTGCAGATCTGGCGGATCGCCGACGCCACGCTGCTGCGCGCCGAGCTGGTGACCGGGGACTGCCTGTTCGGAGTCAGCTGGTCGCCCGACGGCCGCCTCGTCGCGTTCGGCGCGACCGACACCGCGGTGCGCGCGCTCGATGCGGAGTCCCTACGCCAGGTCCTCTACCAGGGCGCGCACGACGACTGGGTGCTCGATACCGCGTTCTCCTGCGACGGCTCCCACCTCGTGACCGTCGGGCGCGACCGTTCGATGAAGCTCACCAAGGTCGACAGCCAGCAGTTCATCGACAACATCACGTCGATCACGCCGGGCGCATTGAAGGGGGGGCTGATCGCGGTCGCCCGCCACCCGGAGCGCGACGAGCTGCTGGTCGGCGGCGCCGACGGCGTGCCGGCATTGTTCAAGATGTTCCGCGACCAGAAGCGGGTGATCGGCGACGACTTCAACCGGATCCGCTCGTTCGCGGTGCTGCCAGGGCGGGTGTTCGACGTCGCATTCCTCGGCGCCGACGGCGCGCGGATCGTCGCGGTCGCGAGCTCGGCGCGCGGCGGCGAGGCGCGGGCGTTCCGCACCGAGGACGGCACCGAGCTGTGGCGCCACGAGGCCGCTGCCGGGCTCTATGCGCTGGCGCCGTCGCCGGACGGAACTCGGGTCGCAGTCGGTGGGTTCGAAGGCTGCGTCGAGATCCTCGACGCCGCGACGGGCACGCCGCTGCGCCGTTTCGTCGCGGTACCGCTCGGCCCAGTGGACGTGGAGGACGTGCGATGAGCCGGCGCAGGATCGGCTGGAGCGCGCTGTTGCTCGCCGTGCTGGCCGCGACCATCGCGGCCGGCCGGGGCCCGGCACGGTTCGCGCGGATCGAGGCGTTCCCGGCGCGCATCGAGCTCGCCGACCCGTTCGCCTACGTCCAGGTCGTGTTGACCGGCGTGCGGGCCGACGGCGGCCGGGTCGACGTGACCCGTGACGCAGAGCTCGTCGGGGGCGGCGACCTCGTGGCGCTCGACGCGCGCGGACTGGCGCGGCCACGGCGCGACGGCGCGGGCGAGCTGCGGTTCCGCGTCGACGAGCTGGAGATCTCGATCCCGGTGACCGTGCGCGATAGCGCGGCGGCGTTCGCGCCCGGCTTCCTGCGCGACGTGCAACCGGTGCTCACGCGCCAGGGCTGCAATGCCGGCACCTGCCACGGCGCGGCGCAGGGCAAGAACGGCTTCCAATTGTCGCTGCGCGGCTACGACCCGCTCGCCGACCACGCGGCGCTGACCGACGAGCTCGCCGGGCGGCGCTTCGACCGCGCGGAGCCGGCGCAGAGCCTGTTCCTGCTGAAGCCGACCGGCGCCGTGCCGCACCAGGGCGGCAAGGTCCTCGATCCTGCCGAGCCCGACTACGCGCTGCTCGAGGCCTGGGTGGCCGGCGGTGCGCGGCTCGATGCCGACGCCGCGCGCGTCGCGTCGATCGAGCTGTTCCCGGAGGATCCGACGCTCGCCGAGCCGGGCCAGGCGCAGCAGTTCGCGGTGTGGGCCACCTACGAAGACGGCTCGACCCGCGACGTCACCGCGCACGCGTTCGTCGAGTCCGGCAACACCGAGGTGGTCGAGGTCGGCGAGGGTGGGCTGGTGCGCACGCTGCGCCGCGGCGAGGCTGCGATCCTGGCCCGCTACGCGGGACGTTACGCGGCGACGCGGCTGTTCGTGATGGGTGACCGCGACGGCTTCGTCTGGCAGCCGCAGCCCGCGCAGAGCTACGTGGACGCGCTGATCGATGCCCGGCTCGAGGAGGTGCGCGCGCTGCCGAGCGGGCCGTGCACCGACGAGGAGTTCCTGCGCCGCGTCCACCTCGACCTGACCGGCCTGCCGCCGAACCCCCGCGACGTCACGACCTTCACGCTGGACGCGCGTGCGAGCGACGTCAAGCGCGCCGAGGTGATCGACCGGCTGATCGGCAGCCCGGCGTTCGTCGACCACTGGACCAACCGCTGGTGTGACCTGCTGCAGGTCAACCGCAAGTTCCTCGGTCAGCCTGGCGCACGGGCGCTGCGCGAGTGGATCCGCGGCGCGTTGGCCGGGAACCTGCCGTACGACGCGTTCGTGCGCGCGCTGATGACCGGGACCGGGTCGACGCTCGCGAATCCGCCGGCCGCGTTCTTCAAGATCCACCGCGAGCCGGACGCGGCGATGGAGGCGGTCACGCAGCTGTTCCTCGGCGTGCGCTTCAATTGCAACAAGTGCCACGATCACCCGTTCGAGCGCTGGACGCAGCGCCAGCACTGGGAGCTCGCGGCATTGTTCGCCGACGTCGAGCGACACGACGTCGACGGAGCCGAGCGCATGCCGCGCAGCACGGTGATGGAGGGCCGCCAGCCGCCGACCGTCGAGGAGCGGATCGCCGACGGGTCCGGCGGGGTGGTCCAGGATCCGAACGGCCGCGAGTACGGACCGCACTTCCCGTACGAGCCCGCCGGCGTGGTCCCGGCCGACGGCTCGCGGCGCGAACGCCTCGCCGCATGGCTGACCGCGCCCGAGAACCCGTACTTCGCGCGCAGCTACGTCAATCGCGTCTGGAGCTACCTGCTCGGCCGCGGTCTGATCGAGCCGGTCGACGATCTGCGCGCCGGCAACCCGCCGTCGCACCCCGAGCTGCTCGATCGCCTGACCGACGAGTTCGTCCGCAGCGGCTTCGACGTGCGGGCGCTGATCCGGCGCATCTGCAACACGCGTGCGTACCAGCGCTCGGTCGAAGCCAATGCGTGGAACGCCGACGACGACGTGCACTTCGCCAAGGCCATCGCACGCCGGCTACCCGCCGAGGTGCTCTACGACGCGCTGCACCAGGCGGCCGGCGTCAGGCCGCGGCTGCCCGGCACGCGGCCGGGCACTCGTGCTCGCGACCTCGTCGATCCGGAAGTGGAAGCGCCGGACGGCTTCCTCGGCCTGTTCGGCCGGCCACCGCGCGAGAGCGTCTGCGAGTGCGAGCGCAGCGACGGCGTGTCGCTCGGCCAGGCGTTGAACCTGGTCAACGGAACGACCTTCGGCGAGGTGCTCGATGCGCCCGACAATGCGATCGCCGAGCTGGTCGAGTACGAGCGCGACGCGGGACGCGTGCTCGAGGAGCTGTATCTGCGGTTCCTGTGCCGGCGGCCGACCGCCGAGGAGCGCGCGACGTTGCTGCCCGCACTCGATCCGCTGGTCGCCGACAACGCCGCGGCGCTGCCGGGTCCGCAGCTCGCCGAGCTCGCCGCGCGGCGGCGCGCCTGGGAGACCGCGCAGGCGCCGGCGCTCTGGCACACGGTGGCGCCCGGCAACGTCCGCTCCGCGGCCGGCGCGCCGCTCGAGGTCCTCGACGACGGGTCGGTGCGCGCGGGCGGCAACGCGGCGGACACGGACGTCTACGAATTCGTCGGCCGCACCGATCTGGCACGGCTCAGCGGCATCCGGCTCGAGCTCCTGCCCGACCCTTCGTTCCCGCGCGGTGGCCCCGGCCGCGCCGACAGCGGCAACTTCGTGCTCGCCCACGTGACCGCGTCGGTCGTGCCGCTCGCCGACGTGACCGGCGCCCGGCCGGTCGCGCTGGCCGCCGCGACGGCCGACTTCTCGCAGCGGGACTGGCCGGTCGCCAGCGCCATCGTCGACGACGACAAGGGTTGGGGCATCCACCCGAACGCCGGCACCGCACACGAGGCCGTGTTCGAGCTGGCCGAGGACGTTGGCGCCGACGGCGGCGCGCTGGTCCTGCTGCGGCTGCGCATGCCGTACGGTGGACGCCACGTGATCGGGCGGTTCCGTGTGTCGGTCACCGACGCGCCGCGGCCGGTGCGCTACTCGGACCTGCCCACCGAGGTCACGGCGGCGCTGCGCGTCCCGGAGGACGAGCGCGACGACATGCAGCGCGCAGCCGTCCACCGCGCCTTCGTGCCGCGCGATCCCGAGCTGCTGCAGTGGATCCGACTCGCGACCGCTCAGGACCTCGCGTGGGCGCTCGCGACCAGTCCGGCGTTCCTGTTCAACCGCTGACTTCCTCGCGCGTGCGGACGCGCTCCCTCCGGCCGCGACGGTAAGCGGCCCTAGCCGCGCTCCTGGCGCGCCAGCTCCAGCACGCGCTGGGAGCCGGGCGACGTCTGCACGGTCCAGCGCCCTGCATCGATGGGGTCGGCCTCGATGTCGGTCAGGCTGCCCATCACGCGTATGCCCGGGGGCAGCCGGAGCGTGCACGGGCCGCCGAGCGCCGAGCGGATCGTGACGCGTCGAGGTGTGCCCGCGGTCCAGTCGAGATCGAGTTCGAAGCCGCCGCGGGCGCGCAGGCCCCGGAAGCTCCCCTCGGTCCACGCGGCGGGCAGGGCGGGGAGCAAGCGGAGGTCGCCGTCCTGGGATTGCACCAGCATCTCGGCGATCGCGGCGGTGATGCCGAACGTACCGTCGACCTGCATCGCTCCCGAGCAGATCGAGAACAGGCTGTTCGTCGCATAGTGCCCGAAGGCGTAGCGCAGGTTCTCCAATGCGCGGTCGCCGTCGCGCAGGCGCGCCCAGCAGGCTGCCTTCCAGGCCGAGGACCAGCCGTTGCCGACGAGGCCCCGCTGCTCGAGCACGGCGCGCGCCGCGCGCGCGAGCTCGGGCGTGCGGTCGAGCGAGATCTCACCCCCGGGGAACAGCCCGTACAGATGGCTGATGTGGCGATGGCTGGCCTCCTTCTGCGGCCAGTCCTCGAGCCACTCCTGCAGAGCGCCGTCGGCGCCGACCTGCATGGGCGCCAGCCGCGCGCGCGCGGCGAGGAGCTGCTCGCGGAATGCGGCGTCGCGCCCGAGCAGCGCCGAAGCCTCTGCGGTGAAGCCGAACAGGTCCCGCAGCAGCTGCAGGTCGATGGTCGAGCCGGCGCAGAGCGTCGTGCCGGGGCTGATGAAGCCGGTGGTCTCGTCGAAGAACGGATCGTTGCCCGGCCGGCCGGGGAAGTTCTCCGGAGAGGTCGAGGGGTTGGTGACGAGGTGCCCCGTGCGCGGGTCGGCGACCAGGAAGTCGAGGAAGAAACGCGCGCTGCCCTCGAGCACGGGCCAACAGCGCTCGAGGAACGCGCGGTCGCCACCGTAGCGGTAGTGCTCCCACAGATGCGTGCACAGCCAGGCCCCGCCGGTGGTGAACGCGCCCCAATCCGGACCGTCCATCGGCGCGGCCGCGCGCCACAGATCGGTGTTCTGGTGGAAGACCCAGCCGCCGGCGCCATAGTGCTCGCGCGCCACCTCGGCGCCGGTGACGGCCAGCTCCTCGATCATCGTGAACAGCGGCTCCGCACAATCGGCGAGGTTCGTGACCTCGGCGGGCCAGTAGTTCATCTCGGTGTTGATGTTGGTCGTGTACTTCGAGTCCCACGACGGGTTCTGGCTCTCGTTCCAGATGCCCTGCAGGTTGGCCGGCTGCGTGCCGGGTCGCGACGAGCAGATCAGCAGGTAGCGACCGAAATGGAACGCGAGCGCGGCGAACGCGGGGTCGTTCGCGCCGGCGAAGCGAGCGCGGCGCTCGTCGGTGGGCAGCCGCGAGTCCTCGGTGACGGCGAGCTGCAGCGACGCACGGCGGTAGAGCCGTCGATGCTCGGCGAAATGCGCGGCGCGCAGCTCGTCCTCGCGCTCGCCCGCCGCCGCGCGTAGCACCGCATCGACGCGTGCGGCGGGGTCGGCGGAGGCGTCGTCGTAGCGCAGGAAGCTGGTGGCCGCGGCGATCAGCATCGTCACCGAATCTGCACCCTCGACGCGCAGCTCGTGCCGGAGCACCCGCACTTCGCCGCCATCCGCGAGCGCCTGCAGTCGCGCCTCGTAGTGCAGGCGCCCCGGGACACCCAGGTAGTCGGCCGACCTGCCGGTGACGCGCAGCCCGTCGGTTCCGTGACCGTCCATGCGGAAGTAGTCGGTGGCGTAGTTGGAGTGCGCCTGGTTGCGCACGCCCCGCAGCTCGGCGCGGAAGCTCACGGCGCCGGGTCGGTCGGCGGTCAGCCGCACCACGACGACCTGGTGGACCGGACTGGCGTAGACCTCGCGCGTGTGGTGCACGCCGCCCTGCGTGTAGCTGGTGGTGACGATCGCTCCGTCGAGGTCGAGCTGATGGCGATACCCGGTGACCTCGCCTTCGGTCGGGAAGGTCAGCACCAGGTTCGCCAGCGCCTGGTATTTCTGCTGCTCGACCGGGTAGCCCATCAGGTGGCGACCGAACAGCTCGTGGCCCAGGAGGTAGTCGCCGGCGAAGATCGCCTTCCGGACGTCCGGCAGGTGCGCTGCGCCTCCCGGTCGCGCCTGCGAGTAGGGACCGCCGCTCCACAGCGTGTCCTCGTTGAGCTGGATGCGCTCCTCGTCGGCCCTGCCGAAGACCATCGCACCCAGCCGCCCGTTGCCGACCGGCAGCGCGTCCTGCCACACCTCCGCCGGATGGCGATACCAGATCGCGTGTGCCGGATCGGGAGCTGTCTGGCCGGCGACGCTCGCAGCCAGCGACGGCAGTGCCAGTGCCAGTGCGCGGATCGTGCACAGAGGAGCGGACGGCGAGCCCGGAGTGGTGCCCATGGTCGGAGACGCGTGCCGGTGACGAGGTGCGGTCGGCCGTCAAGGTGAGCAGCCAGCGGGGCGCGTCGCAACTCCGGCACGGCGGCACTTCGAGGTTCGTCCGGTCTGCGGCCGTAATCACGGACCCTGGCGACCACGGGAATCGCGCAGGGGCACGTCACCGGATCAATGGCCGCGGCCCACGAGCCGAATGTCGCAGCGCCGTGTCGGGACATCGCCGGACGGTCTCGAGCCAGCGGGTGCCCGGTAGCGACTCCCGCGGCTGTCTGCGGACTCCGAGACCCGTCCTGGCGAATACCCGCGGAGACCGGCGCCCGCGCTGCGCGGGCCGGGTCGCGGTGTAGCATGGGGAACTCAGGAAGCGGTCGCGCGTGAGGATACCCCTGCCAGGTCGCGCGCGGCCGGTCGTGCTCGCGTCTCCCGGTCCGACGACCGGAGAAGGTCACCATGCTCGGCTCTCGATCCCTCGCGGTACGTCTGCGGAACCCCGTCTCTCTTTCGGTGCCACTGCTGCTGGCTTGCACCGGCATCGCCGTCGCACAGTCCACCGCACGCCCGGCCGTCGACCCGGGGTCGGCGATCGCAGGGAGCTGCGGAGTCGGCATGGTCGATGGCCAGCTCGTCGGTGGTGGAGCGAGCTACGAGATCAGCTTCCTGTCGGGTGCGGTCGAGGTCACGCCGGCGCTCGGCGAGCGCGCGCCGCACGACTACCCGCTCCTGCTGACGCTGGACTCCGTGCGGCGCGGCGACCGCGAGGTCTGCACGGGAGGTCCCGAGTCACCCATCCACGCCGAGGGCGAACTGCGCGTCGAGTACCGGCGCGGTCTGCATGTCGTCGAGCGCTACGACGTGCGTGCGGACGGCGTCGAGCAGAGCTTCGTGCTGCGCGAGCGTCCCGCCGGTCGTGGCGATCTGGTCGTTCGACTGGCGATCCGGTCCGAGCTCCGTGCCGAGCCCGGCTCGGGCCTCGGCGGGCTCGAGCTGACGACGCCCGGCATCGGCGGCGTGTCGATCGGTGCGGTCACCGGGATCGACGCGGACGGTGTGCGCGCGGCGGGCAGCCTGGCGTACGACGGCCGCCACCTCGAGCTGTCCCTGCCCGATCGGTTCGTCGAGCACGCGACCTACCCGCTGGTGCTCGACCCGCTGATCGGCGGGATCACCTCCGCTGGGGCGTCGTTCGACGACTACGAGCCGGACATCGCCTACGACGCGACCAACGACGTCTACCTCGTCGTCTGGGAGTTCCGCACCTCCGCGACGGACTACGACGTGTGGGGGCAGCGGCTCAATGGCGATGGCACGCGCCAGGGCGGGATCGTCTTCGCGGTGAGGAGCTCCGGGATCCAGTCGCGGCCGGTGGTCGCCAATGTGGCGGTCTCGGATCAGTTCCTCGTCGTCTGGCAGGATGACCGGTCCGGCAGCTCGGACATCGTCGGCGTACGCGTCGCCGCGATCGACGGGACGACGAGCGGCCCCGTGACCATCGCCGGCACTGCGGCTGACGAGATCACCCCGGATGCCGGCAGCGACGCGACCGGGCCTGACGACGAAGCGCTGATCGTGTGGAAGAACGCGAGCGGCGGGATCGAAGGCGTGGAGGTCGAGGTGCAGGCTGGCGGCGTGCCGTTCGTGATCGGCGCCGTCGTGCAGATCGACAGCGCGACGCAGAGCGGCCACCCCAAGATCGCGAAGAGCGGCGGTGTCGCCAATCGTTACCTGGTCGTCTGGGAGACCCGGACCGCGACGGACTGGCTCGTGGGCTACCGGGCGGTCGATCGCGACTTCAGGCTGCTGACGCCGGTCTACACGCTCAGCGGCCTGGGCCGCCCGATCGTCCATCCCGATGTCGACGGCAACGGCACCGAGTGGATGTGCGTCTACCAGCGCATGGAGTCACCGACCTCGAGCCTCGGCGACATCTACGGCTTCGAGGTCGCCTACGACTCGATGGGTGGTCTCGTGCTGTTCCCGGGTGGCGCGATCGAAGCCGAGGTCAACGACGACGAGCTCGAGCCGGACGTCGCCTTCGCCGGCACGACGTACGTGGTGACCTGGAGCGATCAGCGCGCCACGCAGCCGACCGAGTACGGGATCATCGTTACCAAGATGCTGCCGGTGACGGGGCGGCCGTGTGGCGTCCGCTACGAGACCGGGCAGACCGGCCAGACGCGCAACTCCAAGCCAGCGATCTGCGCGATGTTGAACGGCGGGGGCGCCGAGAATCACACGCTGCTCTGCTGGGAGCACGGTGATCTCACGAACGGCAACAGCCTCGTGATGCGCCAGCTGTTCGACGCGTACGGCGGCGGACCGGTGACGACGATCGCCCCGGGCTGCGCGGGCGGCGGCACGGCGAGCACCGACGGACCGTTCGCGCTCGGCAATGCACGGTTCCAGCTCCGTCTCGGCGGGGCAGATCCGCTCGCGACGGTTGCGGCGTTGAGCTTCGCTCAGCGCAGCGCTGTGCAGATCCCCTGCGGATCGTGCTCGTTCCTGACGCCGCTCGCGACCGTGACCCGTGGGGTCAGCAATGGTGCAGCCGCGTTCACGCTGCCCCTGCCGTGCGATACGAACCTGATCGGCGCAGCTCTCGGTGCGCAGTGGATCGTGCTCGCCCCGTCGAGCACCGCGTGCCCGATTGCACCGGGTGTGGCCGGTTCCAACATCCTCGGCATGGTGTTGAGCGACTGACGCGCACGTGATCGTGCGCCGGATGACCGGCCGGCCATCGAGCGCGGGTGTCTGCGGCGTCAGCTCAGCATCTCGTGTACCACCCGCGCGGGCTCGACACCGGTCAGCCGCTGGTCGAGCCCCTGGAACGGGAACGTCAGGCGCTCGTGGTCGATGCCGAGCAGATACAGCATCGTCGCGTGCAGGTCGTGGATGCCGACCGGATCCTCGACGACGTTGTAGCTGAAGTCGTCGGTCCTGCCGTGGGCGATCCCGCCCTGGATGCCGCCGCCGGCGAGCCAGCCGGAGAAGCAGCGCGGATGGTGGTCGCGGCCGTAGTCGTCGCGCTCGAGCCGGCCCTGGCAGAACACGGTGCGCCCGAACTCGCCTGCGAACACGATCAGCGTGTCGTCGAGCAGGCCGCGCCGCTCGAGGTCCCGGATCAGTGCCGCCGACGGCTGGTCGACGTCGAAGCACTGGCCGGGCAACTGTTGGGGCAGGATCGAGTGGTGGTCCCAACCACGGTGGTTGATCTGCACGAAGCGCACGTCGCGCTCGATCATGCGCCGCGCGAGCAGGCAGTTGCGCGCGAACGAGCCGGTCTTGTGCACCTCCGGACCGTACAGCGCGAGAACCTCGTCGGGCTCGTCGGACAGGTCGGTGAGCGCAGGCACCGAGCTCTGCATCCGGAACGCCATCTCCTGCTGCGCGATCGTCGTGCGGATCTCGGGATCGCCGATCTCGCGCTGGTGCTTGTGGTTCAGCTCCGCGACTGCATCGAGCATGCGCCGCCGCACCGCGGGGTCGACACCGTCAGGGTTCGACAGGAACAGCACCGGATCTCCGACGGTCTGGAACGCCGTCCCCTGGTGCCGCGACGGCAGGAAGCCGCTGCCCCACAGCCGGCTGTACAGCCCCTGCACGTTGCGCTTGCCGCCGGTCCAGAACGCGGACGTCAGCACGACGAAGTCGGGCAGGTCGCGGTTCATCGAGCCGAGCCCGTAGCTGAGCCACGCACCCATGCTGGCCTTGCCCGGGATCTCCGAGCCGGTGCAGATGAAGGTCTTCGCGGGGTCGTGGTTGATCGCGTTCGTGTTCAGCGTGTGCACCACGCAGATCCGGTCGGATACCGCCGACAGGTGTGGCAGCAGCTCGCTCCACCACACCCCGCTCGCGGGGCTCTGCCGGAAGCCGAACATCGATGGCGCGACGAGCTGGCTCCGTCCGCGAGTCATCGCGGTCACGCGCTGCCCCATGCTGACGCTCGGCGGCAACGGCTGCCTGAACTGTCGCTCGAGATCCGGCTTGTAGTCGAACAGGTCGAGCTGGCTGGGTGCGCCGGCCATGAACAGGAAGATGACGCGCCGTGCGCGCGGTGCGTGGTGGGGGTCGCCGCGCCGCGGACCGCCCTGCGCTCGGAGCGCACCGGGCAGCAGCGCGCCGAGTGCGGTGGCGCCGAGCCCGACCGCCGCGGCCTTCAGGAACCGCCGTCGCGACTGCAGCACGTCGTGGGTTGCGAGGATCCGATGCATGTCGCTATCCACGGGTCTTGGCCACGTCGAGGTTGTAGATCGCGCTGACGACCATCGTCCACGCGGCGAGCTCGGCCGGCGTGATGCCGTCGGCGAGCGTCACGCCCTCGCACAGTGCAGCGCAGCGTGCCGGGTCCGCGGCGTACATCGCGTGCAGGTCGCGCGCCGTGCGCAGCAGCACGTCCTGCTCGACGGCATCGGGCAGCCGCCCGGTGATGGTCTCGTAGACGATCTCGAGTCGCTCCTCGGTCGACGCGTTCCGGTCCGCGAGCGCGAGCTGCGCGAGGTTGCGCGCGGCCTTCAGATACTCCCGCTCGTTCAGCAGCAGGAGCGCCTGCAGCGGCGTGTTCGTGCGCTCGCGCCGCGCGGTGCAGTACTCGCGGCTCGGCGCATCGAGGATCGTCATCTGCGGCGGTGGCAATGCGCGTTTCCAGAACGTGTAGACGCTGCGGCGGTGGATCGCGTCGCCGGTGTCGGCGGCGAACGTACGCGGGAACGAATCCGGGAGCGTGATCGCCGCCCAGATCCCCGGTGGCTGCGGTGGCTTGACGCTCCTTCCGTACAGCTGCTGTACGAGCAATCCGCTGCTCGCGAGGATCTGGTCGCGGATCATCTCGGCATCCATGCGGAACCGCGAGCCGCGGGCCAGCAGCCGGTTCTCGGGATCGCGCGCGAAGCGCTCCGGCGACGCCGCCGACGCCTGCCGGTAGGCCGCCGACATCACGAGCTCCTTCAGCAGCCGCTTGACGTCCCAGCCGGACTCGACGAACGACACCGCGAGGAGATCGAGCAGCTCAGGGTGGCTCGGTGGCTCGCCCTGGGCGCCGAAGTCCTCGGAGGTCTTCACGAGGCCGACCCCGAACAGCTGCTGCCAGAACCGGTTGACGGCCACACGGGCGGTGAGCGGGTGGTCTGGCGCGGTGAGCCAGCGCGCGAAGTCGAGCCGGGTCGGAGTGCCAGCGGTCGCCGCCAGCGGTGGCAGGAACGCCGGTGTGCCGCGCTCGACGCGCGCGCCCGGTCGCGCGTAGTCGCCGCGGATCAGCACGTACGCCGGACGGGGCTCGGCGCGCTCCTTCATGACCATCGCAGCGGGAACGGCGAGCTGGATGTTCGTGAGCTCGGTGCGGAGCGCCTGCAGGGTCTGCTCCGCCACCTTCCGCTCCTCGTCGAGCGCCTGCCTCCCGGCGTCCTCGGCCGCTGCGGCGACCGCCGCCTTCAGCTCGTCGACCCGCGCGCTCGCCGCGCGGAGCTCGGTTTCGAGCCGCGCGAGCGCGGCTGCCTGCTCCGGGGTCGGGAACTCGAGGTACGGTGGCTGGAGTCCGCGCTTGAACTCCGTCGTGCCACGCGCGCCCGTCTCAGGCGCGGCGTCCAGGTTGTTGAAGAACGCCGACATCGCATAGAAGTCGGCCTGGCCGATCGGATCGTACTTGTGGTCGTGACACACCGCGCATTGCACGGTGAGCCCGAGGAACGCCGTTCCCACCGCCGTCACCCGGTCGATCACGTTGCGCGCGAGGCTCTCCTCGGGCAGCGCGGTACCGACGTCGATGATCATGTGCAGCCGATGGAAGCCGGAAGCGATCTGCTGTGCGTCGGTCGCGTCCGGGCGCAGGTCGCCGGCGAGCTGGTCGGTGACGAACTCGTCGTACGGCTGGTTCTCGTTGAACGACCGGATCACCTGGTCGCGGTACAGCGACATCTCGCGGTAGTGGTCGTGGTGGAGACCATTGGTGTCCGCGAACCGCACCAGGTCGAGCCAGTAGCGTGCCATGTGCTCGCCGTAGGTGGGCCGCGCCAGCAGCCCGTCGACGAGGCGCTCGTAGGCGTCCGGAGACCGGTCGGCGAGGAACGCGTGGATCTCGTCGCGCGTCGGCGGCAGCCCGGTCAGGTCCAGCGTCAGCCGCCGGATCAACGTGCGTCGATCGGCTTCGGGGTTCGGCCCGAGGCCGCCGTCCTGGAGCCGGCGCAGCACGAAGCGATCGAGTGGTTGCCGGCACCAACCTCCGTCGCCGACGTCGGGCAGGGCGGGGCGCACCGGCGCGACGAAGGCCCAGTGCGCCTGGTAGGTCGCGCCTTCCTCGATCCAGCGCGCGATCGCGGCGCGCTCGGCGTCGTCGAGCCGCGCCTCGTGCGAGCGCGGCGGAGGCATGACGAACTCCGGGTCGGCGCTCGTCACCCGGTCCCACAGCGCGCTGTCCGCGAGCGAGCCGGGCCGGATCGCCGCCCTGCCGTCGCGCACGCGGTAGGCGCCGTCCGGCCCGTCCGGCAGGTCGAGCCGCAGCCCGGCCTTGCGCTGCTCCGCGTCACGCCCGTGGCAGGCGAAGCAGCGATCGGCGAGCAACGGCCGCACGTCGCGGTCGAAGCGGACCGTCGATTGACACGGCACGGGTGGGGCCGCGAGCGGGAGAGCGAGGAGCAGCAGGGCGGTTCTGGAGCGCGCGAGGTCGGCCACGGTGCGCCAGTCTAGCGACGCGACCGGGCAACTCGATCCTGCGCGGCCGATCCGATATCGCGAGCGCTCCGGGCCGACCTACGGCGCTCGTGGCGTGTGTCGCCGGGACAGGGGCGCCTCGGCGTCGCCGTGCGCGGCCCGGAGGACGCGGTGCTCCGCTCCCGCACCGCGACGGTGAGGGTCAGAACGCGACCTGCCACTGCACCCTGAACATCACGCCGTCGTCGCCGAGCCGGTAGTTCGGTCCACGGTTGCTCGCAGGCGAGCCGTCGAGCCAGGTCGCGTCGGCCACCAGCTTGTTCTTGTGGGTGCCGTCCACGTACCAGTTCACGCCGAGCGCGTACTCCCACGAGTCCTTCTGGTCGCCCTGGACGGTCGAGACCCGCACGATCGGCTCGATCTTCTTCGGAACGACCATCATGCCGGCGTCGACGTAGAAGCCCCAGTCCTCGAACGCACCCTGGGGGAACATGCTCGGGGCGGAGCCGATGGGCGAGACATTACGCACCCAGCGATAGAAGCCCTCCCCGTGGATGCTGAAGCCCTCGTACTTCAGCGCCGCGTCGGCGGCCAGCAGGTAGACATCGTATTCGTCGACCCCGAGACTCGTCAGGCGAGTCCCGTCGCTGATCCTGAGGAAGCGTGACTCGAGCACGGGACTATTGTTGTCGTCGAGCCCCGACTCCTGCGCGAACGTGAAGCTCGAGCCGACCTGCAGCGCGACCTCGTCGTGCATCTCGAGATCCGCATAGCCCTTGCCGAAGCCGGCGAGCGGATCCCACCAGACGGTTCCCGAATAGGCGAACTCGTCGTTGATCAGGTCGGGCGGCACGTCCGACGTCGCGAAGCCGTTCGCGATCATCGCACGGTAATGGAAGTCCTCGACCGGCTCGCCGATCGCCCAGATTCCGAGCGAGCGGTCGGGGCGGAAGTACGTCGTCGCCATCGAGCGGTCCGCGAAGTGGGTCCTGGTCGACCCGTTGATCCAGTCGCGCGATCCCGGCACGAATGCCTTGCCGACGTACAGATGGAATGCCTCGTCGAACTCGTAGTCGAACCAGAAGTCGTGGAAGATCGTCGCGTGCTCGTCGTCGGTGTCCGCGTCGAGGTTGATGTAGAAGTGCAGATCGGGGTCCAGCCACGTGCCCGTGAACTCGAGTCGGCCGCGCTCGATCTCGAAGTCGTTCAGGCTGGTCACCGTGATCGGCTCGCCGCTCGCCGCGGTCCCGAGGTTCTCGAAGGTGCGGTCGTCGGGCGAGAAGCCGGTGTAGCGGAACTGCATGCGGCCGTTGATCCGCAGCGAGAACGGCGATCGTTCCGGGTCGGTAGAGCGGAGCACGTAGCCGTCGTCGTAGGTGAACTCGAAGGGCCCGCGCTGGGTCGCGGCTGCGGGTGGCGCATCGAGTCGGGTCTCGAGTTCGCGGATGCGCGCCTCCTGCATGTCCAGCCGGCGCAGCAGGTCTGCCTGCTGGTCGGAGGGCTCCTGGGCCAGCGCGGGAGCGACCAGGAGGGCGGCGGACAGGGCCCAGCGGCGGGAGCGGTGGAGCCGGGCCGCGAGCGCAATGCGCTGCCCAGCGACGAGGGAGACGGAATCGGTCATGGGCGACGGCGGTGGATCGAGGTTGCGGGCCGGAGTGGGCTCCGGTCGAGAGAGGGATCCCGACCGCTCGTGGCTGCGGGGAGCGCAGCCGCGACGACCGCGGAGTCCTGGAACGCGTGCCAGTCTCCGCGCCGGTCGCATCGGTCTCAACGATGGATTGCGGCGCTCCAGACGGTTGCTCGCGCGGGCTGCGCGACAGCGGGTGGGAATTCCATGCGCAGACGATCGCCCGCTCGGTTGCGGGCGGCCCAGCTCCCCGTGACCCAGCTCCCCGTGACCCACCCTCTCGTGACCCAGCCGCCGGTGACCCACCCGGCTGGTCCGGGTCGGAGGTTCCCCATCCGCGACATCGACGGCGGCGAGCTTCGGTGGTGCCCGGCTCGGAACGAGCGTCGGCACATCGGGAGCCCGTGCGTCGCACCCGCGGCGTGCAGCGCCCGCCGGCGTGACCTCGGCGGCGGCGTGCGCGAACATGCGCGCCATGCTCCGCGTCCTCGCAGTGCTCTGCCTGCTCGTCGGTCTCGCGATCGGTCAGCGGCCCAACGTGGTGGTCATCCTCGTCGACGACCTCGGCTGGACCGACCTGACGTGCCAGGGCAGCGGGTTCTACGAGACGCCGCACATCGACGCGCTCGCGGCGGCTGGCGTGCGGTTCACGAACGGCTACGCGGCGGCGGCGATCTGCTCGCCGACGCGGGCCGCGATCCTGACGGGGCGTGCGCCGGCGCGCACGCACGTGACCGACTGGATCCGCGCGCGATTCCAGCGCGGCGGGATCGGAACTCCCGAGCGGAGTCCCACCGACTACGTCGGCGGGCCCGCGCGTGCGCTGCTGTGCCCGCCGAATCCGTATTGGCTGGAGCGCGAGGAGGTGACCCTCGCCGAGCTGCTGCAGGATGCCGGCTATACGACCTGCCACGTCGGGAAGTGGCACCTGGGCGACGACGCGTGGTATCCGGAGCACCAGGGCTTCGACGAGAACCACGGCGGCTGCGACTTCGGCCAGCCACCCAGCTACTTCGACCCCTACTCGGATCGGCGCCTGCCCGAGGGTATTCCGACGCTGCCGCCACGGCGCGACGGTGAATACCTCACCGACCGTGAGGCGGACGAGGCGGTCGACTTCATCGCGCGGAACCGATACCGGCCGTTCTTCCTCTACTACGCGCCGTACGCCGTCCACACGCCGATCCAGGCCAGGCCGGAGGTCGCGGGACGCTACGCGGCGAAGCAGACGACCAACCAGACGAACGCGCGCTACGCTGCGATGGTCGAGAGCGTCGACCAGGCGGTCGGCCGGATCGTCGCGGCGCTCGAGGAGCACGCGCTGACCGAGCGGACGCTCGTCGTGTTCACGTCGGACAACGGCGGGTTGATCGGGCCGACCGACAACGCGCCGCTGCGGTCGGGCAAGGGCTACCCGTACGAGGGTGGACTCCGCGTGCCGTGGATCGTGCGCTGGCCCGGCGTCGTCGAGGCCGGGCGCGTGTCCGAGCAGCCGGTCACGAGCGTCGACCTGCTGCCGACGGTGCTCGACGCGGTCGGGATCGAGCTCCCTGCCGAGCGCTCGTTCGACGGCGTGTCGCTCGTGCCACACCTGCGCGCCGGCACCGGGATCGAACGCCCGCTGTTCTGGCACTTCCCCCACTATCGTGGGCCCGATGTGACGCCGTACTCGGTCGTCCGCGATGGCAGGTGGAAGCTGATCGTGCGCTGGGAGGGGCCCGCGCTCGAGCTGTACGACCTGGAGGACGACCTGGGCGAGACGCGCGACGTGGCGACCGCGCACGCCGACGTCGTCGCGCGGCTGCGGGGAGAGCTCGACGCCCACCTCGCGGGAGCCGGCGCGCTGCTGCCGCGCGCGAACCCCGACCACGTCGCGAAGCCCCGGGTGCTGATCCTCGGCGACTCGATCTCGATCGGCTACACGCCGAAGGTCAGGGAGCTGCTCGCGGACGAGGCGGTCGTCGTCCGTCCGACCGACGAGCGCGGCCGGCCCGAGAACTGCGCGGGCACGACGCGGGGCGTCGAGCACCTCGAGCGGTGGCTCGCGCTCGGCGGCGGGCATTGGGACGTGATCCACTTCAACTTCGGGCTGCACGACCTGAAGCGCGTGGATGCGCAGACCGGGCGCAACTCGAACGACCCCGCGGACCCGCGCCAGGCGGAGCCCGAGATCTACGAGCGTCAGCTCCGGCAGATCGCCGAGCGGCTCGCGAGGACCGGAGCGACCCTGATCTTCGCGACCACGACGCCGGTGCCGCCGGGCGGCGTGCGTCCGCACCGCGACGTCGACGATCCCGCACGCTACAACGCGATCGCGCGGCGGGTCATGGAGGAGAGCGGCGTCGAGATCGACGACCTCTACGGGCTGGTCGCGCCACGGCAGGCCGAGCTGCTGCCGCGGGTCGACGTGCACTTCGCGGCCGCTGGCTACGAGGCGCTGGCGCAGCAGGTCGCGGCACACGTGCGCGGGGCGCTGGCGGCGCGCTGACCGTCAGTCGCGCGGCTCGACCGAGGACACGTCGAGCGCGAACACGCCGCGACCGTGGGTCGCAGCGACGAGCTCGAGCGCCTGCGGTTGGAACGCGAGGTCGAGCACCGGCACCGTCGGCAGCGTGGTCGACAGCGACTCCCAGGACGCGCCGCTGTCGCGCGACACACACACGCCGCGGTCGGTGCCCACGTAGAGCACGCGGGGATCGCGCGGGTCCTCCAGCAGGACATTCACGTCCTCCTTCGGCAGGCCCGCATCGATCGGGTGCCAGGAGGCGCCACGGTCGGTGGACGTCATCACGATCGCAGCCGGACCGCCGCGGCCGGCAGCGCAGGCGAACACGCGTTCGGCAGCGTGCCGGGACGCGACGATCCGCGCCAGCCGTCCGGGCGGCAGGGCGGCCGCGCGCTGCCAGGTCGCGCCATCGTCGACCGTGACGTGGATGCGGTCGGACGCGCTGCCGGCGTAGAGCGTGCCCTCCTGCATCGGGGACTCGGCGAGCGAGACGATCGGACGCCCGTTCCCGAGGTCGTCGCCGATCCGGGTCCACGAGTCACCGCGGTCGATTGTGCGGAACACGTGTTGGGCCGCGCAATACAGCCGCGCCGGTGCGTGGTGCGAGATCAGCAGCGGTGTGTTCCATGCGAACTGCAGGTCGTCCCCGCGCGGCCGGATGCCGCGGTCGCCCCGGCCGCTCTCGATCGGTCCGTCGAGCCGCTTGCGTCGCATGTCGCCGTTCTGGTGCTCGAAGTAGACGACGCCGGGTTCGGTCGGGTCCGGCAGGGTCACGAAGCCGTCGCCACCCGCCCACCGGTCGAGGAACACGTGACGCCAGGGGTCGGGTCCGAACGGGTCGATTGCGCGCGCAGGGCCGTAGACGGACGCGTTGTCCTGCGTGCCGCCGTAGATCCGATAGGGGGCATCCTCGTCACTTCGGACCTCGGGATCGACGTGGACCGTGTAGAACTCGGCGATCGGGAGCAGGTTGAGGTGCAGCCAGGTCGAGCCGCGGTCGAGCGACTCGAACAGGCCGCCGTCGTTGCCGAGCAGGAGGCGGTCGGGGCGCACGGGATCGATCCAGAGGTCGTGCGCGTCGAGGTGCAGCACCCTTCCGACGTCCATGTCCCTGGCATGGAACGGGAGCACGCGCTGCACGTGCTCGCCGGCGAGCTGCCAGGTCGCGCCGCCGTCCGTCGAGCGCATCAGCTTCATCCCGCAGACGAAGAGCTGGTCCGGGTCGTCCGGTGCGACCTTCACGTCGCAGAAGTCCCAGCCGACGTAGGCCGGTAGGAATCCCGCGTGGCAGCGCCGCCAGGTGTCGCCGTCGTCGTCGGAGCGGTAGACGACGCCACCCACGCCGTAGCGCCCCTCGCCGGGCTTCGACGCGTCGACGGTCAATGCGTAGACGGTTCGCGGTCGAGATGCGCTGACGTCGACGGCGACACGCTCGATCTGTGGGCCCAGGGGCAGGCCACCCGCGAGGCGCTGCCAGGTGCTGCCGCCGTCGGTCGAACGATGCACGCCGCTGCCGTGTCCACCGCCACGGTCCCAGGTCGCACAATACAGGCGATCCGGGTCGTCGGGCGCGAGGACGAGGTCGATCGCGGCGACGTTCGCCCCGGTCGCGAGCGTGTGCTCCCAGGTCTTGCCGCCGTCGCGGGTCCGGTACACGCCGCGAGCGCTGCTCGGCGTGCCGCGGTGCGGCCCGATGGCCGCGACCCACGCAGTGTCGGGGTCGCTGCGGTGCACGCGGACCTTGCCGATGCGGTCGACCTCCGCGAGGCCGGCGTACGTCCAGGTCGCGCCGCCGTCCGTCGATCGATAGACACCAGCGCCGTCGTAGGACATGCCGCCGAGATGGGCTTCGCCGGTCCCGAGCCAGACGACCTCAGGGTCCGACGGCGCGACCTCGACGTGTCCGATCGCGCAGGTTGCCTCGTGCTCGAACAGCGGCGTCCACGACATCCCACCGTTCGTCGTCTTCCACAGGTTCCCGGAACCCGGTGCAACATAGATGGTGTAGGGGCTCTGGCGCGGGACCGCGATCGACTCGACGCGGCCGCCGCAGAAGCGGGGGCCGACCGCACGCCACTGCAGCGCGGCGAACGGGGAGGACGCATCGAGCGCTCGCCGCTCCTGCCAGGACTCCAGCTTCGGGTGCTGCTGAGCCAGCAGCGGAAGCGCGGAGGTGACGGAGACGAGCCAGGCGAGCGTGCGGAGCATCGAGACCATTCCGAATGGTGCGGAATGGTAACGGTGCTGCCGTTCGCAGGTCCCATGGGTTTCGACCGGGCACCGGCTCGATCGACTCTCGCGCCGTGCGGTCCTGCGGTCCCGCGCCCTTCGCAGGTTCGGTGCAGTCGTCTCCGACGTCACCTCAGCTGCGCCGCCGCCTGCGCTCGGGGCGTTCACCCGTCGTTTCCTTCGGCACCAGCTCGAGCCGGATCCGCCCCTCGAACGCCTCGTCGCGCAGCACCAGGAGCAGGTCCGCGGGCGGATCGAGCGGGTAGCCCTTCACGCGCTCGTCGAGGCGCTCGAGGTGGCCGCTGGCGGGCGCATAGGCAGCCTCGCCCTGCACTTCGATCCGCCACTCGAAAGGCCGGTCCAGACGCGAGCCGTCGGAGCGCCGGTGGTCGGCGCGCTGCGTGACAGTCAGCCCGTATTCGAGCTCCACGCCACCGGGCGACGCGCGGACGAACGAGACGACCGCCCGTGACGTTCGCTGGCCCAGCGCATTGCTGACGATCGACTCGCGGATCAGCCGCTTGCCCGGCACGACCGGGACACCGTCCAGCTCGGCCACGGCGATCACGTGCTCGATCCAGGCGGGTAGCGCACCCTCCCAGAACACCGGCAGCAGGTGCCCGTCGGGCGCATCGGGTGGGGCGGCGAGCGGCGCATTGCGCCGCGTCGCGTGCAGGAACTCGCCTTCGATCCGGTTGCGCGCCACGACCTGATTCGCGTCCCGCTGCTGATCGGGCGGCCCCCACAGACGATCGAATGCGATCGGGGAGCTGTCGCCGGCAGGTTCGTCGATCAGCTCCCAGCGGAGCGATTCCCGGACTACGGTGAGCGAGTAGGCACCGGCGATGCGGTCCGCATCCGGAGTGAGTTCGGCGCGCACGACGAGCGTGAGCTCCTGCCGCGGCGGTCGGCTCGGAGCGTAGAGACCGGCCGCTCGACGTGCAGCGCGCTCGGCCTGCGACAACCCTGGCTCGAGAGTGCGGGCCTTGAACAGCTCGATCCGGTAGCTGGCCGTCGGCGCCGACGCCGGCGGCGGCCACCTGAACCTGGCGGACGAGTCCGGTGCATCCTGCGGAGCGAGGAGCACCACCAAGAGAGCTCCGAGCATGGCCGGTTCATCGTAGCGAACAGGGTGAGGTCCGATGGTGATCGGGCAAACGTGCGACAGCGGTTGCCGGCGGCTCAGAGCGCCACGACGTCCCCACGCTGCGGCATCTGCACGCGTTGGTCGTGCAGGTGCCGCGCAAAGCTCTCCATCGCCGTCGGCTCTCCGTGTACCAGGATCGTCTGCGACGGTGCCACGGCGCGATGCCACGCCAGCAGCTCGTCGCGATCCGCGTGCGCGGAGAAGCCACCGAGCGTGAAGATCTCGGCCTCGACCGGGATCTCCTCGCCGAACAGCTTCACGCGCTTCGCGCCGTCGATCAGGATGCGCGCCAGGGTGTGCTCCGCCGCGTAGCCAACGAACACGACGCTCGCGTCGCGTCGCGGCAGGTTGTGCCGCAGGTGGTGTCGCACGCGTCCGCCCGTGCACATGCCGGCGCCGGCCATGATCACGGCTCCACCCCGGTGCGTGTTGATCGCCCGCGACGCCGCCGTGTCGCGCGTGAACTCGAGCCCCGGCAGTGCGAACGGGTCGTGTCCCGACGCGAACAGGGCCGTGGTCTCGCGGTCGTAGCACTCCGGATGGCGCCGGAAGATCTCCGTCGCCGAGATCGCCATCGGGGAGTCGAGGAACACCGGCAGGTCGCGCGGCAGCCGGCCGGTCTCGGAGCCGACCCGCAGGTGGAACAGGAGCTCCTGCGCGCGTTCGAGCGCGAACGTCGGGATGACCACGTTGCCTCCGCGCCCGAGCGTTCGGGTGACGGCGTCGTAGAGCTCCTCGACCGATGGCTGCAATCGTTTGTGCAACCGGTTGCCGTAGGTCGTCTCCATGACGACCACGTCCGCGTGTGGCGGCGGCTGCGGGTCGCGCAGAATCGGTCGGCCGCTGTTGCCGATGTCGCCCGAGAAGACCACCGAACGTGCGGTCGGTCCGGATCGTACGATACGAATGCTCGCGGCGCCCAGAATGTGACCGGCGTCGTGGAACGTGGCGGTGAGCCCGTGCCCGAGCTCGAGCGTCTCGCCGTAGTCGACGACGCGGGCGAAGCGCTCGATGGCGTCGAGCGCATCGACCGTCTCGTAGAGCGGTGCGTGCGACGTGCGGTCGTTTCGACCGCGGCGACCGTCGTGCGCGCGACCGTGCGGATGGCGCCGGTGGTGCGCGGCATCCTCCTCGTGCAGGTGGGCGGCGTCGAGCATGACGAGCCGCGCCAGCTCCCGGGTCGCGGCCGTGGCGACGATCTCACCGCGGAACCCTCGCTTGACCAGGAGCGGCAGCCGACCGCAGTGGTCGAGATGAGCGTGGGTCAGCAGCACGACGTCGATCGCCCGTGGCTCGAAGCCGAACTCCTCCGCGTTGTGCTCGTCGAGCTCCCGGCCACCCTGGAAGAGGCCGCAGTCGATCAGCACCCTAAGCCCCTCGACTTCGAGCATGTGGCACGAGCCGGTGACATCCCGATCGGCACCGTGGAAGGAGATCAGCATGGCGGGTCGGCTCCTCCTGAGAGACGTCGTCGCCCCGGGATACTCGGTTTGTCGGCGTGCTCCATTCCCACACATGACACCCGATGCTGCGGCCTGCCGCGATGCATTCGCGTCGGAAACGAGGATCGGCGATGCGCGAACGCGCGGCGACGAGTGCCGCTGTTCGAAGCGCTCACGCCACGAGCGCCGCCGCGAGCCCTGCCGCGGCGAGCACACCGAGCCCGATGAGTGGGCGCCAGGCCGCGCGTCGCCCGGCGAACGCGAACACGTAGCCTGCCTTCAGCAGGTTGTTGGACGACGTCGCGATCAGGATCGCCACGCCGGATGCGCGGAGATCCAGACCCGCGATGCCACCGTGCGCGACGCTGAGCACGAACGGATCGATGTCCGTGACACCGACGACTGCGGCGACGCCGTAGGCACCGACCATGCCGAAGCGTCGCACGATCCACGTCGTGACCACCGAGACCACGATGAACAGCAGCGCGAATACCAGCGCGGTACCGAGCTCGAGCGGGTTCTGCGGGTGCACGACGGCGTCGGGCTGTCCGTCGTGTCGCCGGGATCGCCGCCCGAGGATGCCGGCGGCCATGCCGCAGCCGAGCAGCGACAATCCGGCCAGCCAGGGCGCGAGCGCGAGGGCGAGTGGCGGGTTGAAGATCGCGACGACGAGCCCGACGCGCACGTACATGATGGCGGTCGCGAGCACGACGCCGGATTGCATCTCGTCGAGGCTCGCTGGCTCCGACCGCATGCTGCGCGAGAGCACGACGGTCGTCGCCGTCGACGAGTACATGCCGCCGAGCACCGCCGCGAAGAACACGCTCTTCGCCGGCGACACGAAACGACGCATGAGGTAGCTCGCGTACGAGATTGCACAGACGACGACGACCGCCAACCAGACCTGGAAGGGGGTCAGTGACGTGACCGTGACGACCGGCTCGCGCGGAAGCAACGGGAGCACGATGCCCGTCAGCGTCAGGAACTGGACGAGCGTCAGGATCTCGCCGCTCGGGATCTTGTGCGCGAGCGTGTGCAGCTTCTCGCGTGCCCGCAGCAGCAGCACGGTCAGCACAGTTACACCGATCGCGAACCACGTCGGTTGCGTCAGCGCGACCGGGCCGAGTGTGAACGCGATCACGTTGCACAGCGGCACCATGATGCCGTCGGGCGGCTCCGACTCCGGGCCCTGCCGTCCGACCTCGGTGCGGTAGTGCGCGTGCATCCACGCACCGAGCACGACGAGGCCGACCGTGAATGGCACGAGGTGTGTCGCCTCGAGCGCATACAGGACGGCACCGGTCACCGCGAGCAACGGGAACGTGCGGATGCCGCCCGGCCGGCTCGAACGGCTCGCCGTGTAGAAGCCCTCGAACGCCAGACCGAGGAAGAACGAGAGCCCGACGAGCAGCGCGACACGGTCGGGCTGCAGGACGGCGGGAAGGGCGTCACTGGGAGGGCTGACCACGTTCCGGAGCCTGCTCAGCGTATTCGAACACGATCGCCGGGTCGCTGCCCAGAGCCTGATCGTCTCGTGGGCTCGTCATCGCGATGCACGGGCAGCTCGGCGATCCGTTCGACGTGCCAGGGCCTCTCGCAGTCGGTCGGTGGACCGATCGGGGGCGAACGGACGCGGTGTGCTCGGACCGGCATCGTACCGTCCGTACGATCGCCTCGGCGAATGCCACCTTGCGCGACCGGGTCGCGCGAGTCGATGTTCCCCGCCGCGGCGTGTCGTCCGAGCGACGTCGCAGAGAGTGGCGCGTCCGAGACCGGCGTGCCCAGGAGGATCGGCGTGGCAGCGACCTGCGCGGTCTCGGCAGGAGTGTCGCGACTCGACCGCGCTGGCCAGCGGCGCCGCCACGTCCATCGCGTCCGGCGCGCTGCCGTGGCCGGCCGGGAATCCGGCCAGTGCCGTCCTGAGCCCACGTCGTAGCCACACCACGAAGCCGTCGCGGGCTGCGGTGTGGCTCGCGTCGCCGGCGCGGCGGTCAACGAGGCAGCAGCGCCGCTTGCCACGTGCGGTGGAGGCGCCGGCACGATCGTCGGAACCGTGGATTCCGGCCGCACCGGGAGAACGACGGACGGGCGGTGCATTGCCGCCGTCCGACGCTGCATCAGGTGCGCACAGCGCATTGGTCGTTCGCGCGCCGGAGCTCCCGGCACTCCGCGGTACGGGTCGGTGTGTCGATGCGGCTGCCGTGCCGTTCACGTCGGCCCACGCCTGACTTTCCACCGGTCCGTCGTCCTGGCAGCCGGGCTCGTGGCAGCCTCGAACCTCGCTGCCCAGGTCGTGCTCGTCGTGACCTGGTACCCGGAAGCCGGAGCGTGGGACCTCGAACCAGGCGATCGCGATGGCCGACTTCCGCTCCGCGGCGGTCTGGAGCGTGGGGACGGGTCTGCACGACCAGAGCCGCCTCGCGTGGTCAGCCGACGGTGGCCTTCTGTCGACGCAGTGGGAGTCGTCGACGACCTGGTACCCGCCGACCATCGACCCAGCGTCGGGCCGCGCGATGCAGGTCTGGTGGGCTGTGGACCGCCGCGATCACGCGACCGGCTCGGGCCCGACGCCGCCGGGCGCCCGAGACGGCGCGGCCTCGGACAGCAGGGTGAAGATCGAAACGACGCACGGTGTGCTGGCGACGATCGGGAACCTCGGCTACGTCGACGTTCGGACTCGAGGACCCGGAGTTAGCATGCGCTCACCGTGTCAGACCGCATGCGACTCGTGACGAGGGCTGGATCGATCCTGTTGCTGCTCGTCGTGGCGAGCTGCGCGGCGCGTCCCGAGACCGGGGCGTACGAGCGGCTGTGCGACGGCTTCATGGACCCGCCGGCGCGGGCGCGCCCCGATGCGTTCTGGCCGTGGCTGAACGGCAACGCGGACCGGGAGCGCATCACCACGGAGATGGAGGCCTTCCGGGCCGCCGGCTTTTCGCGCCTGCAGGTGTGGGACGTGAAGGCCAACCAGGACCCCGAGGGGCTGGTCCCGGTGGGGCCGGCGTTCCTCGACGACGCGTGGTTGCAGAACCTCGCGCACGCCGACCGTGAGGCGAAGCGGCTCGGGCTCGAGCTCGGCATGCTCGCTGCGAGCGGCTGGAACGCTGGCGGCACCTGGGTGGAACCCGAGCGCGCGGGGCTGGGGCTCTACGCGTCCACGCAGGAGGTGCGGGGGCCGGCGACGCTCGACGTGGAGCTGGCGTTCCCGGAGGTTCCCGAGCATTGTCCGCGCGGCTTGGACGGCCGGCCGGCCTACTGGCGGACGGTCGCAGTCCAGGCGTCGCCCACGGCCGACGCCGAGGTCCTCCTGCCCGAGCGCGTCGTCGACCTGACCGCGAGCATCGACGAGGGTGGCCGGCTGCGCTGGGATGCACCGGAGGGCGATTGGACGATCCGGTGGTTCGTGTTCGCGAACACCGGGCAGCGGCTGATCGTGCCGAGCCCCCGTGCGGACGGCCTGCAGATCGACTTCTTCGACGCGGACGACACCCGCGCGTACTTCACGCACGTACTCGACCGGCTGGAGGGCGCACTCGGTCCGCTCGCCGACTCGGCGCTCCGGTACCTCGAGGTGGACAGCCTCGAGCTCGAATGCGGGCGCCTGAGTGCCTGGACCGAGGACATCCTCGACGAGTTCAGCGCCCGCTACGGGTACGACGCGCGTCGCTGGCTGTCGCTGCTCCTCGAGCCCGAGCGCGCCGGGGAAAGCGGTGAGCGGTTCCTCCACGATTGGACGCGGCTCGTCAGCGACCTGATGATCGAGAACCACTATCGGCTCGGCGACGCGCTGCTGCGCGAGCGGGGTCTGCTGCTCGCCGCCGAGGCGGGCGGGCCCGGTCCACCGATCTGGAACAGCTGCCCGGTCGATGCGTTGGGCGCGCTCGGTGCGGTCAGCCTGATGCGCGGCGAGTTCTGGGCCAAGCAGCGCAGCATGTTCAACGTCAAGCAGATCGCCTGCGCCGCGCACACCTACGGCCGCACGATCGTCGATGCGGAGTCGTTCACGTCGTGGCGGCACTGGCGCGATCTGCCGTACTACCTGAAGCTCGTCGCCGACCAGGCGTTCGTCGATGGGCTGAACCACGTCACGTTCCATACGGCGACGCACGGCGCGGCGGAGCGCGGACTCCCCGGCTACGCCTACCACGCCGGCACGCACATCGGCCCGAACCTCGTGTGGTGGTCGATGGCGGGGCCGTTCATCGACTACCTCTCGCGGTGCTCGTTCCTGCTGCAGGAGGGGCTGCCGGTCGCGGACGTGTGCTTCTACGAGGGCGACGGCGCGCCGTCCTTCCACCCGCTCGCCGTCGAATGGCAGCCGGGACTGCGCGGTGCCGGCTACGACTACGACGTGGTCGACGTGCGCGTGTTGACCGGTTCGACGAGCGTCCGTGACGGGCGGATCGTGCTGCCCCACGGCGTCAGCTACGCGCTGCTCGTGCTCCCCGACAGCGACTCGATCGACCCGGTCGCGCTGCGCAGCATTCGCGAGCTGGTGCGCGCCGGGGCCACGGTCCTCGGACCGCGGCCGGTCCGCGCGAGCGGCCTCGCGGACCAGGCTGCGAGAGATGCCGAGGTGCGCGCGCTCGCCGACGAGCTCTGGGACGGGATCGACGGGGTCCGGGTGACCGAGCATCGGGTCGGCAGCGGACGCATCGTCCAGGGTCGGACCGTGCTCGACGTGCTCGCCGGGCTGCCGCCGGACCTCACGTGGACCGGCGGCGATCCGCGGACGCGCCTGAGCTACGTGCACCGGAGCGTGGGAGACGTCGAGATCTTCTTCGTCGTCAATGACAATGAGCGGTGGGAGGAGGTCGAGGCCCTGTTCCGGGTCCGCGGCCGGCGACCGGAGCTCTGGGATCCGTCGGACGGCGCACGTGTTCCCCAGCGAGCCTACCGCATCGAAGGCGAGCAGACCCGCGTCCCGCTGCGCCTCCCGCCCGGAGGCTCCATGTTCGTCGTGTTCCGGAGCGAACCGGGCGCTCCCGTGCCGGCGCCGTGGACGAGCACGCGGCTGCCCCGAGCGCCCCGCGGAGCTCCCGACGTCGCGCACGGCGACGCGCCGAACGGGCCCGCCTGGCTGTCCGCCGGCGAAGGGCCGCCGGCGGGGGAATTCGTCGTCTACGACCTCGGCGCGCCGGTCGACCTGGGCCACGCCGAGATCTCGAACTTCCAGGACCAGGTGCGCGGGCTGCTGACGCGGGGCATTCGCGAGATGGACGTGTCCGTCGCCGCCGACGGCGAGGCGTTCGACCCCCTCGGTCGCGTCGAGCTCCGTTGCGCCCCGTCGATCGGCGAGCGCGACTGCGAGCAGCGGGTCCCCCTTCCTGCGGCAGGTGTGCGGTTCGTGCGCTTCGACGTCGTCTCGAACCACGGTGACGACTGGTCGGGACGAACCGACTACGTCGGGCTGAACCGCGTCGCGTTCTTCGACGCCGAAGGCAAGCTGATCCCGCAGGTGAGGGTCCACGGCGTCTCGTCGGGCGTCGCGCACGACCCGGCGACGGACGAACTGCGCGCGCCCGCGCGAGCGGGTGTCGAGATCCCCGGCCCGTGGCGCGTCCGCTTCCCGGCTGGGCGAGGCGCGCCGGAGGAGGTAGAGCTTTCCGCGCTGAGGTCCTGGAGCGAGCACGTCGACGAGGGCATTCGCCACTTCTCCGGCATCGCGACCTACAGCGCTCGCTTCACCCCGCCCGCCGACCTGCTCGTGAGCGACGTGCGCGTGCGACTCGACCTCGGTCGGCTGGCCGGCGTCGCCAGGGTCACCCTGAACGGCGAGGTCCTCGGCATCGTGTGGAAGCCGCCTTACGCGATCGACGTGACCGACCGGCTGCGGCCCGGCGACAACGAGCTGCAGTGCGAGGTCGCGAACACCTGGCACAATCGACTGGTGGGCGACTCGACCCTGCCGCCGGAGGACCGGATCACGCGGACGAACATCCGCCGTCCCTTCACCCCGAACACGCCACTCCTCGAGTCCGGACTCCTCGGTCCAGTCCGACTCGAGCGCGGTGAGGACGACCCTGTCAGGTGAACGAGCGTGCGGATCCAACGGGCACGTCGACAATGAACGGAGGAATCACGGTCCAATGAGGAGACGTGACTTTCTGCGCGGTGCCGCGGGGGCCGTTCTGTTGAACGCAGCCGACCCGGCCTGCGCGTACCGGGATCCGGCCGAGGAGCCGACGGGCCCGACCGACGCGCTCGCCGGCCGGCGCATCCTGACCTTCAACTCGGTCATCCGCGTCAACCAGATCGAGGTCACGCGGACCCGCAACGAGGGGTTCGACGAGTACGACCGGCACACGCCGGAGAACGTCCGCGCCCTGCGCCAGGCCCTCGCCGACGGCTGGCCCGGGGCGCCGATGACCTGGGCGTTCAGCTGGCGCGCGCTGCACGATGAGCGGGAGCGATACGCGATCCTGCGCGAGCTCGCGCAGGAGTTCCACGACCGCTACGGGGATGACGTCACGTTCATCCCGGGCGCCTTCTTCGCGAACGCCTACAACACGAGGGAGCAGGTCGATCGGGACCTGCACGACGGCCTCGCCCGTGTGTCCGCGATCATGGGTGGCGGCTTCCGTCCGAAGAGCGTGATCGCCGGCTTCCTCGCGGCGGACAATCAGCGCTACCTCGCGGAGGTAGAGGGCATCCACGTGTGCCAGGGCAACATCTGGAGCCAGTACGCGGTGGACAACCAGGACGGCGAGGGGTCGATCTGCTATCCCTACTACCCGTCCGCCGAGCACTTCTGCAAGCCCGCCCAGTCCGCCCGCGACCTCGTCGATTGCGTCAATCTCGACGGCTGGACGATGGACTTCCTGGCCGCCCGTCGGCCCGGTGGCGAAGAGACCTGGAGAGCCCGCAAGTACAGCCGGATGGGCGTCGGACCGATCGAGACCATCGGGCGCTTCGGGCCCGAGGTCGGGCTGCAGCAGATGCTCGCGACCACCGCCGTCCACTTCGACACGGGGTTCGAGCTCAATCGGTGGGCGTGGGTCACCAATTGCTGGGAGATCTCGTTGGTCCCGCAGGTCGGTCACCTCGAGATCCTGACCGCCTGGACGCGTGCGATCAGGGAGCGCTGGCCAGCGGCCGAGTGCCTGCTGCTGGGTGACTTCGGCGAGGCGTGGCGGAGAGCCCACCGGTCGAACGACGGTCTCGACTACCGGTTCCGGCAGCGCGGCACCGGGATCGGCGGATCGGATGCCGAACTCGAGATCCGCTGGTTCATGAACGAGCGCTTCCGCCTGGCGCTGCTCCGGAACTGGCAGCTGGACCAGCCCGAGCGGGTGATCGATTTCACCCGCTACGACCTCGCGGCCGCGGAACCCCGGGAGCCCGGGCGCAACTGGAGCCTGATGAACCGGCTCAATCAGAAGGGCATCCGGCCGCAGGATCGCCCGACTCCGCTGAGCGAACTGCCCGACGAGGACCGGAGGATCATCCTCGACAGGTATCCGGAGCTGGGTTGATCCCGACGACGCCCGGTTCGGAGCGCGCGAGGCGCCCCGATCACACCATCGTGTAGAACTCCTCCCAGCCGCGTCGCGGAGGGGGGCCGTCCAGCAGGGCGTTGGCCTGCCTGTTGCCGACGAAGCGCTCGGTCTCGCGGTCGAACTCCAGCCCCTCTTTCAGGCGCTGGCAGATGATGCCGAGCATCAGGGTCTTGGTCAGCTCGCCACCGATGCGGAACGGCGAGAGCGTCTCACCCTCGCCCATGCACGCGGCGGTGAAGCTGGCTGCATGGCCGAGGCTCGGGTTGGTGACCTGCAGCGCCTCCGCGTATTCCTCGGTCCGGGCCTTTGGGATCACGCTCGACCTGCCGGAGTGCGATCCGCGGGTGATGGCGAGCTTCCCGTCCGCGCGATACAGGACCGTGCCGGCGCCACCCAGATCGGGTGCCTTCAGGCTGCCGTCCGGCTGCTCGTCGTGGAACTGCTCCGGGATCTGTGGACGGCAATCGGCGCCGTCGCGCCAGATCAGCTCCAGTGCCGGGTGCTCACCGCGACTCGGGAAGCTCATCGCGAGGTGCGTGCTGAGCGGGAACAGAACTTCATTGGGGTCGTCGATCCGGAGCGGCACGATCTTCGTCGGCTGGCCCAGCTGCAGGAAGTCGTGCACGAAGTCGATGATGTGCGCGCCCCAGTCCCCGAGCATGCCGTTCCCGTAGGGCCAGAACGCTCGCCAGTCGAACGGATGGTACTTCGAGCTGAACGGCTTCCGCTCCGCCGGCCCGCACCACAGATCCCAGTCCAGGGTCGCGGGGATCGGCTCCTCCTTCGGGTCCTCCGAGAACCTCTTCTCGGCGTCCATGAAGAACATGTTCGCGTCCTTCCATGCCTCGACCCGGGTGATACCACGCACCACCCCGCGCTCGACCAGCTGGCGGAACTGGACCGCTGCGCCCGAGGTGTGACCCTGGTTGCCCATCTGGGTGACCACCCCGAATTTCCGTTCCGCCCGCATCAGCAGGTCCGCCTCGCGGTACGAATGGGTCAGCGGCTTCTCGACGTAGACGTGCTTGCCCATCGACATGGCGAGCACCGTCGCCGGGAAGTGCGTGTGGTCGGGCGTCGCGACGCACACGGCATCGACGTCCTTGCCCATCTCCTCGAGCATCACGCGGAAGTCCTTGAACTGCCGAACGCCGGGGAACCGCTTCAGGTTGTCCTCGACCCGTGCGGCGGCGAAGTCGACGTCGCAGAACGCCACCGGCTCGGCCTTGCCGCCGGTGCAGAGCTCGGGGACGACGCGCGAAGCCCGCCCGCCCACGCCGATGGCGGCCAGGTTGATCCGCTTGCTCGGCGGCAACCTGCCATCTTCGGTGCGGGTACCGGTGACGAGATACGCGGGCAGGACCGTGAAGCCGGCCGCCGCGGTGGCAGACTTCTTCAGGAAGTCACGGCGCGTGTCTCGAGTGTTCGGGTGCTGGTTCTTGGGGGACATCGTCTCGGCTCCCGGGTGGCAGGTGCGGTCTCGCGACGGATCCCGGCTCGAACCGAGCGGCCGAACGAGACGACTTGACGAGGATCCGTACCCCACCGATCGTGGGCCGGCGGTCTCGAGGCGGGATCGCTACTCGCCAGTCCTACGGTTACGTCATTCGGATGCAACACTCGAGCACGGTCGCCCTCGTGATCGCTGCCGCCAGCATGGCGATGCCGGTCGGAGCGCAGGCACGCGACTACCCGGTCCGCCCGGTTCCGTTCACGGCGGTGAAGGTGGCGGAGGGGTTCTGGGGGCAGCGCCTGGAGACCAATCGGCAGGTGACGGTCTGGTACGACTTCCGCAAGTGCGAGGAGACCGGCCGCATCGCGAACTTCGAAGTCGCGGGTGGATTGCGGGAGGGTGGATTCCAGGGCATCTACTTCAACGACTCCGACGTCGTCAAGGTGATCGAGGGGGCGGCCTACACGCTCGCGCTGCATCCCGATCCGACGCTCGAGGCCTACGTCGACGACCTGATCAGCAAGATCGCGGCAGCCCAGGAGGCGGACGGCTACCTCTATACCGCGCGCACGATCGGTGACCCGAGCTACGACTTCCCCGGCAAGGCGGGGGGACGCTGGTCACACCTCGGGCACGGGCACGAGCTGTACAACGTCGGCCACATGTACGAGGCAGCGGTCGCCTACTGGCAGGCGACGGGCAAGCGACAGCTCCTCGAGGTCGCGATCCGGAATGCCGACCTCGTGTGCCGGGTGTTCGGCCCGCGTCCGGGCCAACGGATCGACGTGCCGGGCCACGAGGAGATCGAGATCGGACTGGTCAAGCTGTACCGCGCCACCGGTGACGCGAAGTACCTCGAGCAGGCGAAGTTCTTCATCGACATGCGCGGGCGCGCGGATCTGCGCAGCGCTCTGTACGGCACGTACTGTCAGGACCACGAGCCCGTCGTCGACCAGCAGGAAGCGGTCGGCCACGCGGTGCGGGGCGGCTATCTCTACGCCGGAGTCGCGGACGTGGCCGCGATCACCGGGAACCGGGATTACATCGCGGCGATCGACCGCATCTGGAACGACGTCGTCAGCCGCAAGCTCTACCTCATCGGCAGCGTCGGGCAGCACGGTGCCGGTGAGGGCTATGCGGGTGCCTACAAGCTCGACAACCTGCGGGCCTACAACGAGACTTGCGCGGCGATCGCGCTGGCGCTGTGGAACCACCGGATGTTCCTGCTGCACGGCGACTCCAAGTACATCGACGTGCTGGAGCGCATCATCTACAACGGGTTCCTGTCGGGGGTGTCGCTCTCCGGGGACGAGTTCTTCTATCCCAACCCGTTGGCATGCGACATGCGCTTCCGGTTCAACCAGGGCAGCCTCGAGCGCAGCCCGTGGTTCGGCTGCTCGTGCTGTCCGGTGAACGTGGTGCGGTTCCTGCCCTCGATTCCCGGCTACGTCTACGCCACGCGTGACGACTCGGTCTACGTGAACCTGTTCATTGCCGGGGAGGCTCGCGTCGAGGTCGGCGGACGATCGGTGAAGCTCGTGCAGGAGACTCGCTACCCGTGGGAGGGCAGCGTCCGGATCACAGTGGTGCCGGAGCAGGCAGGCGTGTTCGCGCTGCGGGTGCGCGAGCCGGGGTGGCTGACTCGACCCGTGCCGAGCGACCTGTACCGCTACCGATCAGACAACGCAGGCAGCATGCGGGTCGTCGTCAACGGCGAAGCGGCGGATGCCGCGCGCGAGAGCGGCTACGCAGTGTTGCGCCGAACGTGGCGGGCGGGCGACGTCGTCGAGTTGGCCTTCGAGCTCCCGGTTCGCAGGGTGCTGTGCCACGACGCGGTCGTGCCGGATCGCGGCCGGGTGGCAGTGGAGCGGGGTCCGCTCGTCTACTGCGTCGAGGGCGCCGACCACGACGGCAGGGTGATGGACCTGTGCCTCGACGACAGCGATGAGCTGACGCCCGCATGGCGCGGCGAGCTGCTCGGCGGAGTCACGGTGCTGACCGGTCGGGCGAGGCGGGCGTACCGTGCGGACGACGGCTCGGTGGCGAGCCGGCCAGCGGGCTTGACCATGATCCCGTACTACGCGTGGTGCCACCGCGGCGCCAACGAGATGGCGGTATGGCTGCCGCGCTCGCTCGACAAGGCCGACGTCGCACCGCCGCCGACCGTCGCCACGACGGCGCGGGCCAGTGCCTCGCATTGTTGGGGGAGCGACGACGTCGGCGCGGTCAACGACGGCGTCGAGCCGGCGAGCTCGATCGACCACGACGTGCCGCGTCTCACGTGGTGGGACCACCGTGGCGGAACCGAGTGGGTCCAGCTCGACCTCGCGGCGCCGACGCGCGTGACGTCGACGGCCGTCTACTGGTTCGACGACACCGGTCGCGGCCAGTGCCGCGTGCCCGCGAGTTGGCGGCTGCTCTACCGTGACGGAAGCGACTGGAAGGCGATCACACCGCTCGCCGGCGCCGGCTACGGGGTCGAGCGCGATCGCTACAACACCGTCACGTTCGAGCCCGTGACCACCGACGCGCTGCGCATCGAGGCGAGCCTGCAGAGTGGCTTCTCCGGCGGCGTGCTCGAGTGGAGGTTGGACTAGCCCGGCGAGGGCCCGTGCGTCGGCGGGACCGAGGTGTGGCGCGGCGTTATGATGTCTGCCGTGCGACTCGGTCTCGGAGTGATCTGTCTGCTCGCGGGTGCGACACCCGCGCAGATCCCGGCCGGCCACGTCGTGGTCGTCTCGGACCATCCCGGTCAGACGCCCCGTGCCCGGCTCTACGACGTCGATCCGGCGACGGGCGTCATCGTCGCGCTGCCGGGGTTTCCGCTCGATGGCGAGCGACCGTTGGCGGTCGCCGTCGATCCGGTGAACGGCGACGTGGCGGTCGCGGTCGCCAGCTCGGCCGGCCTCGGCTCATCCGCATATCGGCTGCGCTACCGCGGTGGCGCGCTGGTCGGCTACCGCGGGCTCGTCGCCGGGTCCGCAACCATCCGCGAGCTCGCATTCGCGGCGCGCGGCGACCTGGTCGCGGGCTTCGAGAGCCTCGCGGGCACGGGTGGCTTCCTCTCCCGCGTCGACCGCGGCAGCGGGCAGGGTGGTCCGCTGTGGAACGGTGGACCGGTCCGCGCGCTGGAGGTGCCGTCGCTCAGCAGCTACGCGATCCTGGTCGACGAACCGGCGACCGGGCCCGAGCTCGCGGTCCTCGACCTCGACACCGGCCAGCCGACGTTCCCGGTCGCGCGGATCCAGGGCCTCGCCGGGGCGCGCGTCACCGGCGTCCACGACCTGCCGACCGGGGCGATCCGGCAGGTGCTGACCGACGACCTCGGTCGCGTGCATCTGTTCGAGTTCCTCGCGCAGCTCAGGACCCTGAGCGTCATGCCACCGCTGCCGGCGGGGGCCACCGTCGCGATGCACGGTGAGGGCCTCGATGCGATCGTCCTCGGCGGGCGCGCGCATCCGTACCTGATCCGCATGCAGGTGTTCGGAGCGACGTCCGGCACCTGGCAGACGCTCGCGGGACCGTTGCCCGGTGACCCGGTCGACTTCGCGCACGCTCCGCTCTCGGGTGCACGCGTCGTGCCGTTCGCCTCCTCGTGCGGTGGAGGCGTGGCGACATGGAGCGGCGCCCCGACGATCGGCAGCGCGACGTTCGCGATCGGAGTCGGCGGTGGCCCACCGCGAGCCGCCGCGGTCCTGGCGCTCGGGCTCGACGATCTGCAGCTCGGCATGCTGCCGTTGCCCGCGCCGATGCCCGGCGGCTGCCCGTTGCTCGTGTCCGCCGAGGCGACGCTGCCGACGACCCTGGACGCCGCCGGTGCCGCGTCGCTGACGGTGCCGGTCCCAGCCCTGCCCGCGCTGAACGGTGCGCGTGCCTTCGCCCAGTGGGTGTCGCTGTCCGGTCCACTCGCCGGCAGCGACGGGCTCGCGGTCTGGATCGGACCGTGACGCGACCACAGCTGGACGCGTAGCGGCCGGATCGATCCGGCGGCCGACGCCGGCCCGTGCGATGCCCGAAGGAACTGCGAGGCGGCGGCTGGATCCGCACAAGGCGGGGGGCGCGCCGTCCGACGACGGGTACGGTCGCCGGGTGACGGATCGTCTCCGCCCGGCGCGTGAGGTGCGCACATGGAGACCGGCAGGATGTCCCGCTTCGCGGTCGCGTTGCGATCGTGTGCCCTTCTGACGATCGGCACCCTCGGTGCCTGCGGGGATGGCGACCGGACGCCGCCCGTGGCCGGTGGGTCGGACGCCGCCGGGGTGGCCGTCGCGATCGTCGCCAGCGCGAGCGCGACCATCGACGCCAGCGGCGGTGTGCTGGCGCTGGCGAGCGGCGTCACGATCGAGTTCCCGGCCGGCGCGGTGGCCGACGCGGTCGCCGTGACCGCCCGGCAGACCGAGCCGACCTGGCGCGAGCGGGCCGGTGACGCGCACGTCGTCGAGCTCGAGCTGGACGGCGACCGGACGAAGTTCGCACGGGAGCTCACGATCCGGATCCCGCTGCCGCCGGAGCGCGACGATCTCGTGTGGGCCACCGCGGGGTACGTCGATGCGGACGGCTGGACGGTCGTCGAGCCCTGCACCATCGAAGCCGACGACGGCGGGCGTCGGATCGTCGCGACGACCGACCACTTCTCGAAGCACAGCTTCACCTGCTCGGCTGCGCCACCGGGGACCGTGTCGCCGCTGGACGTCCCGTACTACTGCCAGGGACCGACGCCGCATTGCTGGGCGGGCGCCGCCCAGATGCTGTCGCGCGCGGTGGTTCCGGGCGAGCTCGGGGTCTTCGACTTCGTCGGGCGTGCCGGGTCCGCGCAGGGGCTCAGCCCACACGACATCGGCGCCGGGTCGACGATGACGAAGCTCCTGTCCGACCGGACCGGTCTCGCGCCGCACGCGACGCTGTGGCGAGCTGACGCGCTGAGCCTGTTCAACTGGGGCGATCTGTCGATGAACAACCTGCTCGCCTACCTGCGCACGCAGCTCTCGCTCGGCAGACCGGTCCTGATCAGCCCGGCGCGCGCCAGCCACGCGTGGGTGTTGATCGGCTACGACGACGGCGTGAGCTTCATCGCCCACAACTCGCAGGAGGGCTCGATCTGCGGGATGAGCAACAAGCGGGTCACGCTGAAGCAGCTGGCCCTGGACGGCGCGACACCCTTCGCGGATTCCTACGCGACGGTCGTGTTCGCCGACCCGCTGTCCGCGGCGCGACCGCGCGTCTCCGTCAACCTGCCCACGCGCAGCCTGTGGTTCGTGTCGGCGAGCGGCGACCGCATGGTGTTCGATTGGGATGCAGCGGCGAGCGTGGGCCACTCGTTCCAGCCGACCTCCGGCGGTGTAGGGGCACCGACGCGGAGCATCCCGCCCGACATGGACTTCCTGCAATTCGGCGCGACTCCACCGGACCAGAGCCCGATCGGCGGCATCGAGCTGCACAACGCGTCGAGGACCGATCGCGCGGTCGTGGACGTCGTCGTGAAGATCACCGCTTCGAACGGTGACCTGCTCTACGAGCACGGTCAGAACGCGATCGCGGTCGACCCGAACCGCTGCCTGCGGGTCTTCTCGACGATCGAGCTCGCGCCGTTCCGTCCGAAGCTGAACGAGCCAGCACTGGTGTGCGAGGCCTTGGTCGAGGTCCGGCGCGACGGCCGGCGCGAGGACGCCGTGAAGTTCGGCTTCACTCTCGATCCGCTGCAGGACATCCGGATCGCGGGCACGTGGCAGGGCAAGACCGACTTCGGCGGCGAGACCCTGACGCTCACCGTCGACCGGATGGTCGGCAAGGACTTCGAGGGCTCCTACGTGATGGGCGACAAGATCCACGTGTACGGCCGCTGGGACGCGGCGGCTCCCGGCTGGGAGATCGTGCTCGTGCCCGCGCCCCGCGACCGTCCCGAGGGCTACGACGCGAGCTCCGGCCCCGCGTTCACGACGCTGCTGATCGAGCCGAACGACCGGCTGCACATGCTGGCACCACCGGTCGTGCTGCGCCGCCAGCGCTGACGCGCGCCGTTCGGAGGTCGTCCCGCGAACGCCGCGGATCACGCGGCGCATCGGTGCGAATGCCCTGATCCCGTCGGCGGAACCCGCGATATCGATTCGGTCAGAACCAGGATCGCCCCGCGGACACCAACGGCGGCGCGCGTGGCGCGGGCGGTCCTGTCCGCGCCTCGCGACCGGTCGTCACGGTGGCACCGATGGCTTCGCCGGATGCGGCTCGCCGGCCCTGCGTTGGGTCCGGACACGCAGCATCGCGTGCAGCGGTGTGGACGGCGGCGAGTTCGCGGTCGCGTCACGCGCGGTCCGCGCCGGCGATGCCTCTGTGCGCGCTCCGGTCCTCCGATCCACCTCTCGAAACCGCTGCATTCCATGCACATCGATCCTCTCCCGCGTGTGGCCGCGGGGCCGCTGCTCAGCGCCCTCCTGGCCACCTCACTGTCCGCCCAGGCGATCGTCAATACCGTCGTTCACCAGGGCACCTTCGCCGGCGGCGTCGCCTACGACCCAGTCGATGACGCGCTGATCGTGGTCGACGAGGGTGGGCTGGCGAAGATCACCTGGTACTCCCGAACATCGGGAAGCCTGCTTCGGCAGATCAACGCACCGCAGCCGCCCGGGGCGTACACCCCGGCCCCGATCGGCGGGTTCGTCGACTCGGTGAGCGGCAACCTGTGGATCGTCGACGAGGCCGAGCTGGTGTACGAGATGGATCGCTGGGGGAGCGTGCTGCGCTACTGGTCGACGAGACCGTCCGTGACCGACGTCTCGGCGATGACCTGGGATCCGTGCTCCGACACGGTCTTCGTCGCCAACGACTCGGGCAGCTTCGTGCAGGAGTTCGACAAGAACGGCACGCCGCTGAGCACGATCACGCTCGGGCCGTACGGCAGCGTCGATGCCGATGGTTGCACCTACGACCCGGTGGGCCGCGTCTTCCTCATCGGCGATGACACCGCCGACAGCATCCTGGTCGTCGATCGTGCTGGCGTGCTGCTGGCCAGCTACTCGACGGCCGTTCTGGGCATCAGCCCCGAGGGGCTGGACGTCGACACCCGGACCGGCTCGGTCTTCGTGGCGGACACGCTCGGCACGCAGGCCGTGCACGAACTCAGCGGGATTCTGAGTCCGCCGGCCCCGGGCGCCGTCGTGCTGTTCGGGAGCGCGTGTGCGAACGTGCCGCTGCGGGCACCGGCGCGGCTGCGTTGCAGTGGCGTCGCCCGCGTCGGCTCGGGCATCGGCATCGCTGCCCAGTTCGATCTGGCACCCGGTGCGCTGGCGGTGCTCAACGGGAGTCTCACGCAGGCAGCGTTACCGCTCGCGTTCCTGGGCGGACCGGGCTGCACGCTCCATGCGCTGCCCGACATCCTGTCACTCGTCGAAGCTCCCAACGTGAACGGTCGGATCGGTCTCGACCTTTGCCTGCCGAACGCCCCTGCGCTCGCGGGCGCGACGGTGTATTTCTCCGCCGTCGCGATCGATGTCTCCATTCCACGCGTGTCGTACGCAAGTGAGGGGCTGGGCATCACCATTCAGCCGTGACTGGCGTCCGATGCGCGGCTGCGCCGGAGGTTGTGACGTGTGCAGCCTTGCCGCCGCGGTCATCACCGTCGTCGTCGTCCGTGTGTGGACCGCCAGAGCACCTGGAACCGAGGCCGGGCGGAGCCGGGTCATGCCTGCGCTGACCACTCAGCGCCGCGATTCCGAGCCACGCCGCGACGAAGGGCTCGGAGGTCGCGATGCAAGCGAGGCTCTCGCGCTGTCCGAGACCTCGCACACTCGCTGATCCCCTGACCGCCGAGTTTGCGCGCCGCCCACACGATGGAACCTCCTGTGTCGACGTCGCGGCACCGTCACGTCGTCCGGACCGTCACCCTCTGGCTTCGCGTGAGCGGGTCCCGACTTCACCTGCCGGATCGACGAGGGCCGCGTCCCGGGCTCCAGGATCGTGACGAGCTACGGCGCCGGATTCGTGACGCAGGTCGAATGCGATCTGACCGACCATGTCGACGGTCGTCTCCGCATCGAGCGTCTCGTGACCCGATCGAATTCGAGCGTCTCGACCGGCTGATCCTGCTGCCAACCGGCTACCTCGAGCAAGTCGTTCGGGGACTCGTCGCCCATGACGATGCTGGGCGCGCGGCTCAACGTGGAGTCAGCGTCAGGGAGAAGGGCTCGGTCGCCTCGTATCGGAGCCAGACGATCAGATCCGAGTTCTCGAGCCCGTAGCGATGGCCGAGGCGGAAGTCCGGTCCCTCGGGAACCGGCTTGCCGTCGATCTCGAGCTCCGCGCCGGAGTCGCCCCAGCCGAGGATCACCAGGGCGGGATTGTAGACGGGGTTCTGCTCGCTGGCCGCGCAGCCGATCTGCAGGGGCGCTGCAGGGCCACCCTTGCGGCTCAGCACGAACGCCCGCTGTCCACGGTCGTAGCCGAGGTCGTCGAAGCCTCCGCCGAGACGAAGCTGTGGCGGTGCGTTCCAGCTCTTCGCGACGGTCACCAGCGTGGCCATCGGCAGGTCGGTCATGCCGTACAGGGCGTTCCACCAGCAGCGGGTCTCGCTCTCGTGGATCGGCGGGTAGGAGATCGGGAAGCCCAGGAAGTGCGTCGGACGGTCGGCCGCCTGCGCCGTGCGACCATCGCAGCGGGCCTGGCCCACCGGCCAGTGGTTGCAGGCGCCGGGTCGCGCGTAGCCGCGGATGTTGCGGTCGGCGACGTAGCTCATGCGATTGCCCGGCTCGTAGACGATCACCGGGTCGTAGTCGGAGCGGAAGTTGTAGCGTTGGATCGTCAGGTCCTCGGGCACGTCGTCCTTCGTCCGGCTCGGGTTCTCGACGAAGCGCAGCGTCAGCTCCTCACCGCGCATGTTGGCGACGGTGCAGAACTCCAATTCGACCACGTCGTCGACCATCTGGCCGGGGTTCGTGAAGGGCAAGGACTCCTGGAACTGTCGTGGATGGCCGAGGGTGCCGCGCTGCCAGGTCGGCTTCCGCACGCCGAGGGCGTCGGGGTAGATCGTGTAGTACTCGTCGACCCAGCAGGCGCGGCCGGTCTTCGGGTCGACGTTCCATAGATCGTCCTTCGAGCTGACCGGCGCGTAGCGCCAGTGGACGACCGTGCGCGCAGGGTGGCTCTCGATGATCCGCACGTGGCTGTATCGGCACAGCCGGTCCTGCATGTGCTCGAAGCAGCCGTCGGTGTCCTCGTCGCCGGTCTTCCAGGCCTCGACGCTCTGGTCCGCCATCCATTGATCGTCGTTCGTCACCCACGCGGGCGAATAGCGCGAGCCGCGCCAGAACACGACGCGGACCGGTGACAGGTCGAAGCGGACCAGCACGTCGGGGTGGTCGTCCACGCGCCACAGCGCGTCCCACTCCGGGTAGTAGTCGAGCTTGCAGTAGACCGCGCCGAAGCGTCCCGGCCCCTTCGGACCCGACGGCATGACGCGCGGCTGGATCTCGCACGCGGTCACGGGGCCCGCGCTCGCGAACGATTGCGCCACGGCCGCGGGGGACAGGACGGAGTCGTGGAGCTTCAGCTCGTCCAACGCGCCATCCAGACACCAGAACGATGCCACCGTGCCGTGCTCGCGGTGGATGTGCGAGGGCTTCGTCAATTCGTGGTTGGCACCGATCCGCAGATCGACCTCCGGTGCGAACGTGGCCTCGCCCTGCAGGTCGAGCTGGCCGACGCGTTCCCCGTTGGCGTACAGCGCGATCCCCGCGGCGGGGTCGAAGGTCGCGGCGACGTGGACCCACTCGCGCAGCGGCAGGATCCAGTCCGCGGTCGTGCAGGTGCGCGTCGCGCCGTCCATGGCCACCTCCAGCCGCACCTCGCCGCGCGGTCCGACGCACAATGCGTAGCCGGCCGCATCGTCGTGTCGCTGCGTCACGAGCGGGCACCAGTTCCACGGGTAGGCGCCCTGCGCGACCCAGGCCTCGATCGAGAAGCCGCCGTGGAGCCGCGGCGCGGCGGTGGCCGGGCGGTCGAGCACGGCCGTGAACCCGTCGAGCAGCAGCGCACCGCCGACCGCTCCGCGGATGATCCGGCTGTTGCCGTCGACGCGGTCCTGCCGCCCCGCGGCGCGGTCCGTCACCGTGTCGCCCACGCGCTCGTCGAACGACCACCACGCCACCGGCCCCTCGGCCGCCCCCGGCGGGATCGCTTGCTCCTGGGCGGTCGCCGCAGCAACGGCGAAGAGCGAGAGCTGGCCGAAGCAGGCGGCGGCCGCCACCCGACTCGTGATCCGTTTCGTCATGTCGAGCCCCATCGAGACGTCTCGAGCACGCTCCGCGAGCCCCGCCACGGACGGGGCAGGTGGGCGGTCGATCGGTGAGCCGATCGACCGGAGCAGCCTACGCCACGCTCACCTCCGGACCCGACGACAACACGGCTGATTCCTGCGGCCCCCTCCCTGCCCTGCGGCGTGCCGAACGCCGCGTCGATCGATGCGGGCTGCTGCAGCAGCCCGGTGCCAGCCGGCAGCATCGGCCGAAGCAGCTGCGCGACTCGCAGGCCCGTCGCCGGGACGACGCCGTCGCCGAACACGAGGCTCCCGGTATCGACGCAGAGCCCCCGAGCGGTCCGAGCCGTGGCGGCGGACGAGGTACCTCGACCAGCAGCGCCGTGAAGCTGCCGGTCCTGGCGGAGGCCGTCGCGACGAGGATCGCGCTGGCGGACTCGGCGGGGGCGATCACATGAGGTATCGGCGCTGCGGGGGCTATCACAGCACCCTGGATGGGCGGACCCGACCCCGATGCGATCGTCGCGTCGTAGCGGACCAGGTCGGTCGCCGAATCCGTGACCTGCGCGGCGAGTGGGACGGATACCAGGACGCGGGCGGCGAGGCCCGTGACGCGCAACATGGCAGATTCTCTCGCTGAAGCGTCGCGGAGCGGTCCGGGCACTATCTCCGCGGCGACTCATCGCCAGGGCGTCGGGCGCGCGTGCGGCTGGCCAACAGAGCGATACGATCCGACGCCGTCCTTGGACCCTGCACCCACCGCGATGCCGTCGAACCGCCTTCTCCCGTTCGCCCTGCTCCTGTCCGTCGCGCTGTGCTCCGCGCCCGAGCTACGCGCGCAGCCGCGCACTCTGCCGAGCGCGCCCGCGCAGCTCGGCCGCGAAGCGATCGATCGGCTCGTCCAGCGCGCGTTCGACGTGTTCCATCCGGTCGGGCTCGCGGTCGCGGTCGTCGATGGTGATGCGGTCGTGCTGGAGACTGCGCGGGGCGTCTGCGAAGTGGGTGGCGACGAAGCGGTCACGCCGCGCACCGTGTTCAACATCGCCTCGTGCACGAAGGCGTTCACCGCCGCGTGCGTCGCGAAGCTCGTCGAGCGGGGGGCGCTCGGCTGGGACGACCGCGTCGTCGATCACCTGCCCGGCTTCGAACTGGCGGATCCGTGGATCACCCGGCAGCTGACGGTGCGCGACCTCTTGTGCCACCGCTCGGGATTGAAGACCTTCGAGGGCGATCTGCTCTGGTACGGCTCGGACCGCACCGACGCAGACGTGTTCGCCCTGCTGCAGCGCCTGCCGATCACGCAGCGGTTCCGCGACCAGTTCGGCTACCAGAACCTGATGTACATGGTCGCCGGCATGCTGGTCGAGCACGCGACCGGCCATCCGTGGCAGGACGTCGTCCGCGGCGAGCTGATGGGGCCGCTCGGCATGGCCGGCTCGGCGCCCGGCTTCGCGCTGCTGCCCACGGGCGCGTCGGTCGCGATGCCGCACATCGACGGCCAACGCACGCGGCTCGTGACGTTCGAGGCCTGCAAGCCGGCGGCCGCGATCTGGGCCTCGGTCCACGACCTGACCGCGTGGCTCCGCATGCTGCTCGCCGACGGGCAATGGGAGGGTGCGCAGCTGCTGTCGCCTGACTCGTTGCACGAGATGTGGCGCCCGTACACGCCGCTCGGCCGCGGCGGCCGTACGCCGGCGGCGATGGAGGACTTCTCGTCGTACGGCCTCGGCTGGTTCCTGTACGCGATCGACGGCAAGAAGGTCGTGGAGCACGACGGCGGCATGCCCGGCTACATCAGCAAGGTCACCCTGGTGCCGGCTGACCGTTTCGGCTTCGTGATCCTGAACAACGGCATGGACGGCGTCGTCAACGTCGCCTTGCGCCGCGCGTTGCTCGCCGAGCGCAGCGGCCAGGACGGCATGGCGATCCTCGATCGCCTCGGCGAGATCGCGGCGCGCCGCCGCCTCGCCGCCGTCGAGGAGCTCGCGCAGCGCGAGTCCCGCCGCCGTACCGGCACGACGCACAGCCGCCCGCTGCCCGACTACGCCGGGCGCTACACCGACCACTTGCTCGGCGACGCGACGCTCGAGCTGCGCGATGGCGCGCTGCAGCTCACCGTCGAGCGCTCACCCGACACGCTGTGCGGCACGCTGTCGCACTGGCACGACGACACCTTCCGCGTCGACTTCCCCGACCGCTTCCTGCCGTTCGCCCTGCTCCGCTTCGACCTCGGCTTCGACGGCAGCGTCGCCGGCTTCCGCATCGACTGCCCGATCGACGACTTCGACTTCTCCGCGCTCGACTTCCGCCGGCTCGCGGGCGGCCAGTGAGCGCGGCACGCCGTTGCGCGGGGCCGCCCGTCAGGGCCCCTGCAACCTCGCGTAGCAGAACCGCTGCTCGCCGCCATGCGGCGTCCTGTGCACGACGCGGCGCTCCTCGCGCAGGACGAATCCGGGTCCGAGCGCCGTGACGAGCGTTGGGCCGTCGTAGCGCTGGACTGGCAGGCCGCTGCAGCTCGCCGGGCCGTCCGGTGCGAAGGTCGCGAGGATCACGTGGCCGTGGGGCAGGAGTGCGGAGCGCAGCGCGGCGACGTAGCGCGCGCGGTCGGCGGCGTCGGTCAGGAAGTGGAACACGGCGCGGTCGTGCCAGACCGCGAAGCGGCGGCCGAGATCGACCCGGGTCACGTCGTCGACGAGCCAGGTGATCCGCTCCGCGCGGGGGCCGAGCCGGGCGCGCGCGCTGTCGAGTGCCATTGCGACGAGGTCGAGCGCCGTCAGGTCGGTGTAGCCACGGTCGAGCAGGTGCTCGACGAGTCGCGCGGCACCGGCGCCGACGTCGAGGATCGGCTCGCCGGGCCCGACACCGGTCGCGGCGATCAGCGCGAGGGAATGCGAGGGCTCGGGCTCGAACCAGCCCAGTCGCTCGGGCGAGCGGTCGCGATAGATCAGCTCCCAGTGTCGCGTGCGGTCGGACATCCGGATCGGCTCCATCTCGCGACGGCGCGACCAGCGTGGCCGTCGCTCAGCGCCGCTCGCCGTCGAGGTTGTGCATCAGCGATTCGAGGCTCTGCAGGAAGCCCTCCATCTCGCCGACGTCGATGTCGCTCGGCTCCTCGGTCGTGCCGGCGGGCGCGAAGGCGGGGTCGATCATGCGGGCGCGGGCGGCGGCGAGCTCGCCTTCGGCGTCGAAGCCGAGGCGCTGGAACATGACGGCGGCGGCGGTCTGCACGACGAGGTCGCCGGGGAAGCGGTCGATCGCGGCGCGGATCGTCTCGACCGCCGAGCCTAGCTCGCCGCGGAGCTCGGCGAGGCGCGCGCGGATGACCATCTCGTGTGCGCCGTCGGGTGGCAGCGGGCTGACGATCCGAGCGACCGAGTCGAGCACCTCGCGGCGCTCCTCGAAGGCTTGGGCCTGCGCGATGTCGAGCAGGTGGCCGGCGACGATGCAGCGGCTGTGGCGGCCGGGGTCGACGTCGAGCAATGCGAACAGGTCGCGGCGCAATGCCTTGCGCGACTCGGCGTCGCCGAGGCGGCTCAGGGCATCGATGCGCCACAGCAGGAGGTCGGGGGTCGCGCTGCCGTACGCGCGCTCGGCGGCGTCGAGGTCGGCGATCGCGGCGCGGTGCTCGCGCAGCAGGTGCCGCGCCTTCGCGCGCACGAACCACGCGCGCGCGAAGCCGCTGTCGCGCACGATGACCTGCGACGCGGCCGCGACCGCCTGGAACAGGAGCTGCTGGCGCTCCTCGGCCGGCAGCGTGCGGCCCAGCTCGTCGCGGCCGCCGGACGCCTCGGCGAGCAGGCGCTCCGCGCCAGCGAGCTCGGCCTGCAGACGCTGCTGCCGCCGCTCGCTCCACAGCGCGGCCGCGCCGACCGCGAGTGCGACCGACAGCACGACGAGGGTCGTCAGCAGGGGCCGCTCGGCCGCGCGGCGCCATGCGCGGCCGGCGGGCCCGGGCATCCGTGCCAGGACGTGGCCGTCGGCCAGGAAGCGCTCCAGATCGTCGGCGAGCTCCGCACACGAGCCGTAGCGGAGCTCCGGGCGCCGCTCCATCGCCTGGAACACGATCGCCTCGAGCGCACGCGGAACCTCCGCCCGATGCCGACGCAGCCGCGGCGGCGCCGAGTCGAGGACCTGCTTCAGCACGCTCTGCGCGGTCGGGCCGTCGTACGGCGGCCGGCCGGCGAGCAGCGTGTACAGCGTTGCACCGAGCCCGTAGACGTCCGAGCGCGCACCGACCTCGGCTCGCTCGCCGAGCACCTGCTCGGGCGCCATGTACATCGGCGTGCCGACGATCGCGCCGCTCTCGGTCATCGAGCCGGTGCCGGTCTCGCGCGCGAGGCCGAAGTCGGTGATCACCACCGAGCCGTCCTCGCGCAGGATCAGATTGGCCGGCTTGACGTCGCGATGCACGATGCCGCGCTCGTGCGCGAAGTGCAGTGCGCGCGCGGCCTGCAATGCGACGTCGGCCGCCTGGCGGACCGGCAATGGGCCGATGCGCAATCGCTCGTCGAGGTTGACGCCCTCGACGAAGTCCATCACGAAGTACGACAGCCGGTCCTGGCGGCCATGCTCGTGCACGCGCGCGATGCCGCGGTGCTCGACCTTGCGCATCAGCTCGGCCTCGCGCAGGAAGCGTGCCAGCGCCCGCTCGGTCAGCGTCAGGCTCGGCGGCAGCACCTTGATCGCGACGCGCTCGGCGTCGCTCCGGCGCCGCGCCTCGTAGACGATGCCCATCGAGCCCTTGCCGACCTCGCGAACGAGCTCGAAGTCGGCGAGGACCTTCTCGAGCGTCTGTGGCGCGAACGTGTAGAACTCGGAGCGGTGTCCGAAGTCGGGTGCGACGGGCTCACCGTGCTGCGACAAGGCCGGGCCTCCGCGTCACGCCCACAGCGCGTCCTCGATCCGGCGCAGCTCGTCGAGCAGGGCCGCCAGCTCGGCGAGCGGGATCATGTTGGGGCCGTCGCTCGGCGCGCGGTCGGGGTCCTCGTGGACCTCCATGAACAGCCCGTCGACGCCGCAGGCGACCGCGGCGCGCGCCAGGAACGGGACCTTCGTGCGGTCGCCGCCGGAGCGGCCGCCGGCGCCGCTCGGGCGCTGCACCGAGTGCGTCGCGTCGAACACGAGCGGCTGGCCGAACGCGCGCATCGTCGGGAAGCCGGCGAAGTCGACGACCAGCGTGCGGTAGCCGAAGGTCGCGCCGCGCTCGGTGATCAGCACGCGGTCGTTGCCGGTCGAGCGGACCTTCGCGAGCGGGTGCTCGACGTCCTCCGGTGCGAGGAACTGACCCTTCTTGACGTTCACGGCGCGGCCGGTGGCGCCACACGCGAGCAGCAGGTCGGTCTGGCGACACAGGAAGGCAGGCACCTGCAGCACGTCGACGACCTCGCCGGCGGCGCGCGCCTGCTCGGGGGAGTGCACGTCGGTCAGCACCGGCGCGCCGGTCGCATCGCGCGCTGCCGCGAGGATCGCGAGCCCGTCGTCGAGCGACACGCCGCGGAAGCTGTCGAGCGACGTGCGGTTCGCCTTGTCGTAGCTGCTCTTGAACACCAACGGCCGCCCGGCATCGCGGCAGATCCGGGCGAGCGCCTCGGCGTGGCGCAGCGCATGCTCGCGGCTCTCGATCACGCAGGGCCCGGCGATCAGCGGGATGCGGGCGCCGCCGCCGAAGCGGACCGGGCCGACGTCGACGGGACGGGTCGCGGCAGGGTTCACGGTGCGATCATAGGGGCGCCGCACCCGGGAGTTGACCAGGGACCAGCAGCGCCAGGCGCTGGTCGGCCAGCTCGATCTCGATGTGGCGACCGCGGCCGACGAGGTCGCCGTCGGCCTGGACGGGCACCGGCTCGGGCGCGACGACGGTCAGCGTGCGGGCAGCCTCGCAGGTGCAGTGGCCGCGCGCGGGGTCCAGGCCGCGCAGCCAGCCTGCGAGTGCGACCCGCAGCCAGGCCGCGCGCGTGCGCTGCGCGAAGGTCAGCGCGAACAGCGCGTCGGCGCGCGGGTCGACCGCGGCCGGCAGCCTGAACGCGGAGCCGTAGTTGCGGATCCTGGTCGCCAGCACCTCGCCGAGATCTCCTCGGGTCGCCGCCGACCCACCGACGCGTGCCGCCAGTCGGGTGCGCGGCAGCCGCCGCGCGATGCGCAGGACCGGTCGCAGCCAGCCGAGCCGACCCGGCAACGCACCGCGGCGGCGCCGCTCCAGCTCTGCGACCATCGCCGCGTCGAGTCCGGCGCCGGCGAAGCAGGCGAAGCGCTCGGCCGCGCCGCCGTCGATCCGGACCACGCCGGTCGCGAGACGCAGGCCGCGACGCGCGACGATCATCCGCACCACCGCGCGCGGCGCGCGCGGCAGCCGGAGCTCGCGCGCCAGCGAATTCGCGGTGCCGCACGCGACCAGCGCCAGCGGCGGGTGCGCCTCGGGGAGCCCGGCGAGGACCGTTCGCAGCGTGCCGTCGCCGCCGATGACCGCGACGGCATCGAAGTCCGCCGCGGTCGCGCGGCCAGCCAACCGAACGAGGTCGGCGCGGCTCTCCGACAGCGCGACCTCGGCCGCACAGCCGGCGTGCGACAGCACCCGCGCGAGCGCCGCCGCGCGCCGCCGGCCGCGCCCGCGCCCCGAGATCGGATTCGCCAGCACCAGCACGCGCAGGGCGGCGTCCGACGGTTGCCCCGCCGCCTCCGATCCGCGAGGCTCCGCACGATGCCGCCGCGCCTGCTCGTCACCGGGACCTCCGGCTACCTCGGCCACCATCTCGTCGCGCGTGCGGTGGCGCGCGGCATCGATGTCCGCTGCGCTGCCCGCAGCGGCGCCGAGCTGCCGCTCGATCTCGACGACGTCCGCGGTGCGGCTGCGCTGGTCGGGCGCGCGGGCTGTGACGTCGTGCTGCATGCGGCGGCGATGGCGCGGATGGGCGACTGCGATCAGGATCCCGTCGCGGCGACGCGGCGCAATGGGGAGTTCACCGCCGCGCTCTGCGCGACCGGCGTGCCGGTCGTCCACGTGTCGACCGACCTCGTGTTCGACGGCGTGGCTGCGCCGTACGGCAGCGGCGACGAGCCGCGGCCGCTCGGCGCCTACGGTCGCTCGAAGCGCGCCGGCGAGCTGGGAGTGCTCGCGGCGCGGGGCACGGTGGTCCGCGTGCCGCTGCTGTTCGGACCGAGCTCCGACGGCCGGCGCGGCGCGACCGACATGCTGCGCGCGGCCGCGGCGGATGGCCGCACGCCGACGTTGTTCGAGGACGAGTTCCGGACGCCATTGCACGTCCAGGACGCCGCCGACGCGCTGCTCGACGTCGCGCTCGGCGTCGCGCGTGGCACGGCCGCGCGCGGTCCACGCGTGCTGCACGTCGCCGGCCCGGAACGCGTGTCGAGACTCGCGTTGGCGGAGCGCTTCCGTGCGCTGCACGGGCTCGACACGCTGCGGTTCACGGCCGGGCGGTCCACCGACCCGACGCGACCGAAGGACGTGTCGCTGCGGAGCGACGTCGCTCTGGCGCGCGCGCTCGACGACATGCTGCGCGCGTCGTGACGGTGGCCTGCGGCGACGTCAGCCGCGCACGACTTCCCAGATGTCCGGGCCGAGGAAGTCCCAGGGCAGCCGACCCTCGTCGGTCGTCTGCGGATCGGCGGAGAACTGCAGGTCGACGAAGTAGATGAGCCGGCCCACCTCGCCGCGCAGATTGCGGCAGCCGTGCGCGACGCCGGGCGGGATGCGCAGCAGCCGACTGCGGCCGTCGCCGAGCACGAGGCGCATCGTGACGTTCTCGGTCGGCGACCCGGCGCGGCAATCGTGCAGCACGACCAGCAGCTTGTCGGTCGGCGGCACGAACCACACGTCGGTCTGCCGCGAGTGCATGTGGTAGGCCTTGATGGCGCCGGGCTCGACCTCGCTGAAGTTGATCTGCCGGGCTTCGAACCCCTCGAGCTGCGCATGGAGCCCGGACGCGAAGCGGCCGAGCTCGGTGATCGACCCGCCGTCGTCGTGGAAGCGGGTCAGCTCGACGACCTGGATGCCGTCGATCCGGGGGGCGGGCGCGTAGTCCTGCCGCGAGAACGCCTCGCGGGCGCGGTCGTTGAGCTCGAAGTCCATCGCGCGCATCGTCGCGGGGCGGGTGGCCGGCGGGAAGCGGAGTTCCCGCGCAGGTCGCGCGCCGACGGCGTCAGCGGGTGCCGCTGCCGCCGCCGCCGTTGCTCCGGCCACCGGGCGCGGCGACTTCGGGCAGGCGCCAGGTGCCCTTGCCCGCCCACTCGGCGGGGATCTCGAGCACGAGCGTCTGCGTGTAGGCGCGGCTCTGCCCGCGGTTGTCGACCGGCACGCCGAACTCGATGGTCACGCGCTCGAAGCCGTCCTTGGTCGGCTCGACCGTGATCCTGGCGTCGCCGTCCTGGTACTTCGCCTTGGTCTCGAGTGCACCAGCCGCGGGCCACACGGCCACGTAGTTCCCCTCCTTGTCACGGAGCAGGAAGCTGTGCTGTTCGATCGGGCACTTCAGGTCGCCTGGGCCGAGGCGGACATAGTCGATGTCGCCGGCCTTGACGTCGTCGACGGTCAGGCCGTAGCGGCTGAGCACCTTCTGCCACTCCTCGCCGGCCGGGGCCTCGCCGCTCCGCTCGGCGATCTTCAGGGCGCGCTTGCACTCAGCGACCGCGCGCTGGAGCTGCGCCGGCGAGCCCTTGGCGCGATAGCACAGCGTGTACGTGCCGCGCGGGACCGCGGGCGTCCGCAGCTCGTCCGTCACGAGCAGCGTGCCGAGGATCAACGGTCGGTTGTCCTCGATCGTCTGCTCCATGAGCTTGCCGTGGTTGAGCTTCGTGTCCTCGGTGGCGTGGCTCACCGGCACGAACGACACGGCGTGGTAGCCGGCGATCCGATCGTGGTCCTCACCGGCGAGCACGTAGCGCTCGATGCCGACCTGGTCCTTCAGGTTCGGGCGGATGTCGCCACCGAAGTAGGACCAGTCGTAGTCGACCTTGAGGCCGGACTCGGCGTAGTCGAAGCCCGGGCGTTGCGACTTGGCGACGCGGAAGCCGAGAGCCGCCAACGTCTGGATCGACTCGACCGCTGCACGCGTGCCGATGCGCAGGTCCGACTTCGGCACGCTGGAGTACATGCCACCCTTGCACACGACCTTGTCGCCCGCCCAGCGCGGGAAGTAGGCGCGGACGCCCTGCACGTCGTGGTCGTTCTCGTCGCGCAGCAGCTTGTCGCGGAGCAGGCGGTCGCGCTCGGCGCGCCAGGTCTTCTCGTCGCTCAGCGGGAAGAAGCCGAGGTCGCCGGTCCACTCCCAGACGCCGAGCACCATGTCCTGGTGCCCGAACGCGCCGGCAGCCTTGTCGCCCCAGTGGCCGACCTCCCACATGCGGTCGTGCTTCGCGCCGCGCGGGATCGGGATCGCGTCCGCCGAATCACCCCACAGGAACTCCTTGGGCTGCTCGCCGCGCGCGGCGAACACCCACTCCGCCTCCGTCGGCAGGCGCATGCCGGCCCACGCCGCGTAGGCGACCGCATCGCTCCAAGACACGAACACGACCGGCTGGTTCTCGGCGTCCTGGGGGATCTGCCAGGGCAGGTCGCGCCAGTTCTGCTGCCAATAGAGGATCGGTGCCTCGTCGGCGTTCGGGAACGCCTCGCGCACCTTCGGGAGTGCCTCCTCGTAGTTCTGCGGCTGGCCGTCCTTCCACCAGTGGAAGGGGAAGCGGTGTCCGGTGCTCTCGACGAACACGTGGTATTCGCCGTTCGTGACCGGATGCTTCGACATCAGATAGGGCGCGATCTCGACGTTGCGCCGTATGCCCAGTTCGGACATCAGGCGCGTCATGTCGCGGAGCTGCTGCTGCGGGCTGCGGTAGAGCGAGGCCTCGATCGCGATCAGCTGGTCGCAATCGAGGCCCAGATCGAGGCGGCCACCGGGGACCGGCAGTAGCGAGCGCGGCAGCACGGGGACGTCGTCGCCCTCGCGCGTGCCGGACTGCGGCGTCGTTGCGCCGTTGCCTGTCCGGCTCTGGGCCTGCTGGCTCGGCGTCTGCGCGCCGGCGAGTGCCGGCGGCGCGAACGCGGACAGGGTGAGGGCCAGCGTCAGCGCGGCGAGGGGGGCCGCGGGGACGCTCGGATGCAGGGCGAGTCGATGCATCGGGTCTGACGGTCTGCGTGGCTGCGCGCAACCGGGGCGGGCGCGGCGCATGGGGTCGAGGGGAATCGGGCGGTCGGGCCGGTGCGAGTCGGTCCGGCCTCCGGGCCGGGGGACCTGTCGATTGTGCGACTCGGAATGCCCTCTGCCAAGCCCTGCGCTGCGCGGGCGCTCGACCCGCTGCATGCGCACTGGAGCGGCCCGGCGGCAGCGGCGGTTCAGTTCAGGCCCGGCGCATCGAACGCGTCGAGGTCGGCGTCGAAGAACGCGCGGCCCTCGCGCTCGAGGCCGTCCGCGACGAGCATCGCGAGGCACGGGTCGAAGTGCTTGCCGGCCTGGTTCCGGAAGAACTCGACGATGTCGAGCAGCGGCCACGCGGGCTTGTACGAACGGGCCTCGGCGAGCGCGTCGTAGACCTCGGCGAGGATCAGGATGCGGCCGGGCAGATCGACTTCTTCGCCGGCGAGCCCGTTCGGATAGCCGCGCCCGTCCCACCGCTCGTGGTGCTGCAGCACCCAGCGGCGCACGGGATCGCAGCCCTCGAGGCCCGCCAGCACATCGTGGCCCACCTGCGGATGACACATGATCACCGCGCGTTCCTCGGCGGCGAGCGGCCCGTCCTTGCACAGGATCGACTGCGGCACCGCGATCTTGCCGATGTCGTGCAGCAGCGCGGCGAGCCGCAGCATCTCGCGGTCGGACTCCTCGATGCCGCAGCGCTGGGCGAGGCGGTCCACGTACTGGACGACCCGTTCCGAGTGGCCGCTGGTGGTCGGGTCTTTCGCCTCGATCAGGCGTGGCAGCACGCTGGTCAATACGCGGTTCTGCGTCTCGAGCTCGCGCGTCCGTCGCTCCATCTCGGCGGTGCGGATCGCGCGTTCGCACGTCGCCACCAGGATCTGCGCATCGATCGGCTTGACCACGATCTCGCGCACGTTCGACCGGAGCGCTTCGGCTGCCGCACCGAAGCTCGGTCTCCCGGTGAGCATGACGACAGGCGCGCGCGGCTGCAGCGCCCTTGCCGCGGCGGCGATCTCGTAGCCGGAGCCCCCGGCGAGGTAGAGGTCGGTCAGCACGACGTCGAACGGCTGGCTTCGCAGTCGATCGCGACCTGCCTGGACGTCGTCCGCGCACACCGCGTCGAAGCCGGCGCCAGCCAGGATCGACTGCAGTGTCTCGAGCGTGAGCGCGTCGTCGTCGACGATCAGCGCGCGTCGCCCCGCCGACAGAGGCGGGTCGACCCGCAGCACGGATTCCACGAGGGTCATGGGGAGGCCTCGGAACGAGCTGTCCGGCTTACGCCGGCGCGGAGAAGAGCCGCCGGATGATAGCGGCGACTTCCGCTCGTGCGCGAAGAAGTTCCCGGATGATTCGGTGAGGAGCAACTAAGGACAACCCCGGGGGTTGCGCCGTCCGGCGCGCTCCGCCAGAACCCCGCCGTCCGCTAACCTGCCGGCACCGGACGCCTGCCGCGGCCGGCGCGCGCGATGGAAGCTGCCGACAGCCCGCTCGTTCTCGTGGTCCGCTCCGCGGACGTCGGGGTCCGCCTCGACGTCTTCCTCGCCCGCGTCCCGGAGCTGCCGTCGCGCAGCCGGGCCAAGGCGCTCGTCCAGCAGGGCCGCGTGCTGGTCGACGGACGCCGGACCAAGCCGGGCGCCGTGCTGGAGCCCGGGCAGGTCGTCTCGGTCGACCTCGCCCCGCGCCCCGAGGACGCCGCCCCCGCGGTCGACCCGGGCAGCTGGGGCTACGACCTGCCGGTCCTGTACAACGATCCGCTGTTCGTCGCGGTGAACAAGCCGGCCGGGCTCGCGTCACACCCACCGCCGAATCCGCGCGACGTCGTGCCGAACGTCGCGGCGCTGGCCGAGCATCGGTTCGGCCCGCTCGCGCCGGCCGCGGGCGAGGACCGTCACGGCATCGTGCATCGCCTCGATCGCGAGACGTCGGGCGTGATGCTGCTCGCGCGCACCGATCCGGCGCTGCTCGCGCTGCAGGCGCAGTTCCGTGCGCGCACGGTCCGGAAGGAGTACCGCGCGGTGGTGTTCGGCGTGCCGCGCTTCGACTCCGACTGGATCGAGCGCCGGATCGACGTCCATCCGAAGCAGGCCGACAAGATGGTCATCGCGCAGGACGGCGGCAAGGAGGCGAGCACCTTCTACGAGGTCGTCGAGCGCTTCGACGGCTTCGCACACGTGCGCTGCCGGCCGCTGACCGGCCGGACCCACCAGATCCGCGTGCACCTGACCAGCATCGGTCACTCGCTGGTCGGCGACCGCGTCTACCGTGTCGCGGCGAGCGCAGCACGAACGGCTGCCCGAGAGCGCACCCGATCCCGGCCGGCACTGCCTGCACGCGCGTTCGCTGACGGTCTGCCATCCCCACACCGGCGAGGAGCTGACGTTCGAGGCTCCGCTGCCGCGCGACTTCGAGGTGCTGCTCGGCTGGCTGCGCAGCGCGCGGCCGGCGCGCGCGTGAGCGGCCCGTCCCGACCGCGCGGGGGAATCGGGGGCGTGCCGTCGCTACCCTGCTCGGCGTGGACAACGCCTGGAACGACGTCGAAGCCGCCGCCTACATCGACCGCTACGCGCCGCGCGCGAACGAGGACGTGGCGCTGCGCGTCTACACCTCGCACCTGATCGGCCGCGATCCGTCGCTCGTGCTGCACGGCGGCGGCAACACGTCGGTCAAGACCACGCTGCCCGACCGCATCGACGGCACGCCGATCGAAGTGCTGTGCGTCAAGGGCAGCGGCTCGGACCTCGCCGACCTCGGTCCGCGCGACCTGCCTGCGTTGCAGCTCGGGGCCCTGCGCCGATTGCGTGGCGTGCCGCGGCTCGGTGACGAGGAGATGGTCAACCAGGTTCGCACGCGGCTGCTCGATGCCAGCTCGCCGACCCCGTCGGTCGAGACGCTGCTGCACGCGTTCCTGCCGCACAAGTTCGTCGACCACACGCACGCCGACGCGATCGTCGTGTTGACCAACCAACCCGACGGCGAGCGGCGCGTGCGCGACGCGCTCGGCGAGCGCGTGCCGGTGCTGCCCTGGATTCCGCCCGGCCATCCGCTCGCGGAGGCGGTCGCCGACGCCTACGAGCGCGCGCCCGATTGCGAGGGCATCGTGCTGATCCACCACGGCATCTTCACGTTCGGTGCGACCGCGAAGGACTCGTACGACCGGATGATCGAGCTGTGCTCGCGAGCCGAGCGTGCGCTCGCAGCGGGGCCCGGCGCACGGCCGGCGATGCTGGTCGTCGAGCCGGGGCGCGACGACGAGCAGGCAGCGCGGCGGCGCGCGGCCGCCGTGCTGCCGCGCGTGCGCGGGGCGGTCGCGCTGCGGCGCGGCAGTGGAGCCGAGCCGGTGCGGGCGATCGCCGATCTGCGCTGCGCGCCGGATCTCGTCGCGTTCTCGCGGCACGCGGACGCGCGGCGGCTGTGCGCGACCGGCCCGCTGACGCCCGACCACGTGATCCGTACCAAGGAGCACTACCTCTACCTGGCCGCCGACGAGGTGGCGACCGCGGGTCGTGTGCAAGCGGCGGTCGAGGCGTTCGAGGCCGACTACGTGCGCGGGTTCCAGGCGCACCGCGAGCGCGTCGGCGGCGAGCTGACGATGCTCGATCCGCAGCCGCGGGTGGCGGTGATCGAGGGCGTGGGACTGATCGGCTTCGGCGGCGATGCGAAGGCGGCGCGGATCGCGGCGGACATCGCCGAGCACACCGTGCGCGGCAAGGCGCTCGGCGAGGCGATCGGCAGCTACCGTGCGCTGCCGCGGCCGGAGCTGCTCGAGATGGAGTACTGGCCGCTCGAGCTCGCCAAGCTCGGCAGGAAGGTGCCGCCGCCGCTCGCCGGGCGGATCGCGCTGGTCACCGGTGCAGCGGGTGCGATCGGGCACGGCATCGCCGACGAGCTGCTGGCGGCCGGTGCGCACGTCGCGGTGACGGACGTCGACCCGGAGCGCCTCGCGCACGTGCGGCAGAAGCTCGCGGCGCGGCACGGTGCCGCGCGCGTGCTGGCCGTGCGGCTCGACGTCACCGACTCGGCGAGCGTGCGCGAGGCGTTCGACACCTGCGTGCTGCGCTTCGGTGGGCTCGACGTGCTGGTTCCCAACGCGGGCGTCGCGCACGTGTCCAAGCTCCGCGACATGAGCGACGAGGCGTTCGAGCGCGTCGTCAGCGTCAATCTCGACGGCACGATGCGCGTGCTGCGCGAGGCCGCGCGCGTGTTCGAGGAGCAGGGCACCGGTGGCAGCGTCGTGCTGCAGGCGAGCAAGAACGTGTTCGCGCCGGGCGCGGGATTCGGCGCGTACTCCGCGAGCAAGGCAGGTGCGCTGCAGCTCGCGCGCATCGCGGCACTGGAGCTCGCGCCGCTCGGCGTGCGCGTCAACTCGATCAATGCCGATGCCGTGTTCGGTGACGACGACGTGCCGAGCGGTCTGTGGGCCGAGGTCGGACCCGATCGGATGCGCGCGCGCGGCCTCGATCCGCAGGGCCTGCGCGCCTACTACCGCGACCGCAGCCTGCTGAAGACCGCGGTGCTGCCGCGCCACGTCGGCGAGGCGGTGGTGTTCTTCGCCAGCGGGCGCCTGCCGACCACCGGCGCGGTGCTGCCGGTCGACGGCGGCCTGCCCGAGGCGTTCCCGCGATGACGCGCACCGGCGAGCTCGCCATCGACGTGTGCGGGCTGCGCAAGGTCTACCGCGGGCGTCGCGAGGTCGTGGCGGTCGCCGAGCTCGACCTGCAGGTCGAGCGCGGCGAGGTGTTCGGGCTGCTCGGCCCGAACGGCGCCGGCAAGACGACGACGGTCGAGATCTGCGAGGGGCTGGTGGAGCCGACCGCCGGCGACGTGCGCATCCTCGGCCGGCGCTGGAGCGACGACCCCCGCGCGATCCGGCAGCGGATCGGTGTCTCGCTGCAGGAGACGAGGCCCGACGCGCGCTACGGGCAGCTCAGCGGCGGCCAGCGGCAACGGCTCGCGGTCGCGACCGCACTGGCCGGGCGCCCCGAGCTGCTGTTCCTCGACGAGCCGACGACCGGTCTCGATCCGCAGTCGCGGCGCAGCCTGTGGGAGGTCGTGCGGTCGTTCCGGGCGGCGGGCGGCACGGTGCTGCTGACCACGCACTACATGGACGAGGCCGCGGTGCTGTGCGACCGGCTGATGATCGTCGACCACGGCCGGCAGATCGCGCTGGGAACGCCGCGCGAGCTGATCGCGTCGCTGGGGGCCGGGCACGTCGTCGAGCTGGAGGCGGCCGGGCTCGCCGGGCGCGTCGACCTCGGCCGCGTCGCCGGCACCGAGGGGGTCGTCGAATGCGAGCTGGTCGGCGATCGCCTGGTCGCGACCGTCGAACGGCCGCACCGCGTCGTGCCCGACCTGCTGCGGATCGTCGAGGCGACCGGGTTGCCGCTCGACGGTCTGGCGACGCGCCACACGAGCCTCGAGGACGTGTTCGTGCACCTGACCGGCCGTCACCTGCGCGATGGCCAGGAGGCGTCATGAGGGCGCGCGTGCTGCGCGAGGTCGGCGCGATGGCGCTGCGCGACTACCTGCGCACGCCGGACGCCGTGTTCTGGACCTACGGCTTCCCGCTGATCATGGCGCTGGTGCTCGGCCTCGCGTTCGGCGAGCGGGGCGCCCAGCCGTCGCGCGTCGCGGTCGTCGCGGGCGCGGAAGTGTTGCACGCGCAGCTCGAGCCGGTCGCCGGCGATGCGGTGCAGATCGAGATCGATACCGCCGAGCGCGCGCAGCGTCGACTGGTGCTCGGCTCGATCGACGCGGTGCTGTCGGGCAGCCTCGATGCTCCGGTCGTCACGATCGATCCGAGCCGGCCGGATGCGGAGCTCGCCGAGCTGCGGCTCGAGAGCGCGCTGCGACGCGCGCGCGGTGAGCTGGCCGACGCCGTGCAGCCTCGCATCGAGAGCGTCGACGAGCCGGGTGGCCGCTACATCGACTTCCTGCTGCCCGGCCTGATCGGGATCAACCTGATGGGCGCGGGCATCTACGGCGTGGGCTACAACGTCGTGCAGATGCGCGTGAAGAACCTGCTGCGCCGGATCTGGGTCACGCCGGTCGGGCGCGTCGAGTTCCTGGTCGCGTTCCTGTCGAGCCGGTTGCTGCTCGCCTTGCTGCCGCCGTTCGTGATCCTCGCATTCGGCATGCTCGCGTTCGGCGTGCCGGTGGCGCCGGGGGCGTGGGCGGCGATCGCGGTGCTGGTGTTGGCCGGCGCCGCCGCATTCTCGGGCTTCGGTCTCCTGCTCGCCTCGCGCGCGCGCACTCTGGAGACGCTGTCGGGGCTGATGAACGTCGTGATGCTGCCGATGTGGCTGTGCGGCGGGGCGTTCTTCAGCAACGATCGTTTCCCCGCCGTGCTGCAGCCACTCGTGCGCGCATTGCCGCTCACGTGGCTGACCGACGGCCTCCGCTCCGCGATGCTCGGCGCCACCGACGTCCTGGCCGCCTGGCCCGCGACCGCCCTCCTGCTCGCCTTCGCCGCCGCGACCACCACCCTCGCCGGCCGCCTCTTCCGCTGGGCCTGACTTCCGATCCGTACCGCGTACGATTTTTACATCAGCGCCCGCCGGGTCGGGTCAGTAGCCGAGCCCGATCGCGAGCCCGTGGGTCGCCTCGACTGCGTTCGCGGGTGCGAAGCTCAGGACCACGCCCTGCGTGAACAACACGGCGCCACCGAGCTGCGGGTCCTGAGGGATAGCGAAGGGGATCTGGACCGGACCGCTCGCGACGGCACCGCCGACCGACACCGCCGGATCCGCGAGCAGCCAGCAGCCGGCGGCCAGCGGCGTGAGCGTGCCGGCGTCGAACGGCAGCGGGACCAGACCGCCGATCGAGCAGCGGCTCCCGCCGACGTTCAGTGCCCAGGCGCCCGTCGCGCTCGAGTTCAGCACGAGGCCGTAACCGGCATTGCCGATCGTCGGGGCCTGGCCGTTGCCGGCGAGCGTCGACGTGCCGCATTGGCTCGCGATCCCCGACGAGAACGCACCATCGCCGGCGTGGGGGGCCAGCGCCAACGCCATCATCTCCGTCGGCGAGTAGGCTCGGAGGCTGATGAGGAACTCGTCGAACGCGTAGTACGACGCGCTGCTGTAGTAGCCGACCGTGAAGGGCCCGGCCAACACGATGTTGGCACCGCCGACGACGCCGGTCACCTGCAGCACCGAAGTGCCATTGACGTACCAGTCGGCGGTCTGCGCGGTTGCATCGATCACGATCGCGATGTGCACCCAACCCGCAGCCGCCAGCGTCTGCACGTCGGTCACGGTGGCTGGCAGCGACAGATCGCGGTTGCCCTGGCTGCTCGTCGTCACGATCTCGCGCTGGTACAGCCCGCGACCGGCGATGCCGTTCGTGAACAGCCGGAACCCGCCGGACGGCGCGCCCATCAGGTAGTTCAGGCTCGTGGTCGCGGTCGCCTCCTTCATGAAGAACGCGATCGTCAGGTCGCCGGTCAGCGGCTGCGTCCCGGGATTCCAACCGGAGCGCACGCGGCTGTAGTAGCCCGAGCCGCCGCCATCGAGCGCGGCACCGAAGCGCCCGGCGATCCACGGGCTGACCGGTGCCGTGGTCTCGAGCACGCCGTTGGCGCCGAGCGCCTGCGGGCCGGTGGCGTAGTTGATGACCTCCGACGTGCAGCCGGAGTCGAACTTGTAGTGGATGAAGTCCTGGGCGGAGGCCGCCGGGACGAGCGACAGGACGAGTACCGACGAGAACAGCGAGCGCATGGAGTGTCTCCGCGGGTTGGGGGAGCAGGCATGCTCCGCGGCCGGCGTCCCGCTGGCAATCGGGGGCGCCCCGCGAGGACCCGGGACGCACGGGACTCGACCGGAGGTGTCCGGTCGACGCCGCCATGGCACCGAGGCGCACGCCGGGCGAAGCTGATCCGGATGATCCACGCCCCGACGAGAGTCCTGCTCGCCGCGCTGCTCCTCGCCACCGCCGGTTGCGGGACACCGCAGGTGTTCACGCCAGGCGCCGGCCGGCTGATGCACACGGTCTGCTTCTGGATGAAGTCCGACGCACCGCCCGACGCGGCGCAACAGCTCGCCGACTTCTATTCCACCGAGGTGCCCCGAGTGCCCGGGATCGTCAGTGTCTTCGCGGGTCTGCCGCGACCGAGCGAGCGCAGCGTCGTCGACGACTCGTTCTCGCTGTGCGTCTGCACGCTGTTCGTCGACTCCGCCGCCGAGCAGATCTGGCAGTCGCACCCGATCCACGTCGCGCTGAAGCAGCGGTTCGAGCCGTGGCTCGACCGCGTCGTCGTCTTCGACGCGCTAGAATGACGCCTCCCTCGCCGTGACGCGGTCGCGGCGGCCCCTGGTCGGTCGTGGCGACTGCGCGGTGGAGTTCCCGCCATGTGCAGGTCGATCGTCCGGTGCTCGGTGGCGGCCGCCGTCTGGCTGGCCGCGTCGCTCGGCGCGCAAGTGCAATTCGCCGAGCTGTCGAAGCGGCATCTGCCGAACTCGTCGCGCGCATCCGCGATCAACGCCCACGACACCTTCGCGATCGCCGCCGGGGACGTCGACCGGGACGGCGACGTCGACCTGCTACTCGCGCGCAGCGGTCAGGACCGCCTCTACGAGGGCGACGGTCACGGCGGGTTCGTCGATGCCACGAGCGTGCGCCTGCCGGCCGACGCCGATGCGGGACGCGCCGTCGCGCTCGTCGACGTCGATCTCGATGGCGACCTGGATGCGGTCGTCGCCATCGACGGACAGAACCGCCTGCTGATCAACGACGGGACCGGCACGTTCGCCGACGCGACGGCGACCCGGCTGCCGATCGACGCGGATCGCACCGCCGGCCTCGCGGTCGGCGACGTCGACGGCGATGGCGATCCGGATCTCGTGCTCGGCAACCGCGGCACGCAGCCGACCCGGCTCTACCTGAACGACGGCAATGGCGTGTTCGTCGACGTCACCGCGACATGCCTGCCTGCCGACAGCGACGACACCTGGGATCTGCGCTTGGGCGATGTCGACGGCGACGGCGACCTCGACCTGGTGATCGGCAACTATCGGGACCAGAATCGCCTGTACGCGAACGACGGCGCCGGGCACTTCACCGATGTGACGGCAGCGCGCCTGCCGGCGGATCTCGACCGAACGCACTCCATCGGCCTCGCGGACGTCGACGGCGACGGCGACCTCGACCTCGCCGTCGGCAACTCGGGCGCCGACCGGCTCTACCTCAACGACGGTTCCGGCACGTTCTCCGACCAGAGCCAGCGCCTGCCCGTGCAGTCGGACGATACGGCTGCAATGGCGTTCGGAGACGTGGACGGCGACGGCGACCAGGATCTGGTGCTCGGCGAGAACTACCCGTTCCAGATGGCGCGCGGCTATCCACGGCTGTGCCTCAACGACGGTCAGGGCACGTTCACGTTCGCGCCGGAGGGACGACTGCCGAAGAGCTACGACTACTGCTACGCACTGGTCCTGTGCGACGTCGATTGGGATGGCGACCTCGACCTGGTGCGGGGCAATCTGCTGGACCACGACGACCTGTATCTGAACGACTCGCACGGCACGTTCGCATGCGGGACCGCCGAGCTGCTCCCGAGGCCTCGCTCACAGACGCTCGCCCTCGCGTTCGGCGATGTCGACGCAGACGGTGACCCGGACCTCGTCATCGGGGCGGACGACTGGAACCGGCTGTACCTCAATGACGGTCGCGGTCGCTTCAGCGACGCCACGCTCGGGAGCATCCCGTCCCGAAGCGAGCAGAGTGCAGCGATCGCATTAGGAGACGTCGACGGCGACGGTGACCTCGATCTGGTAGTCGGGAACGACGGTTTCGACTACGGTCGCCCAGCGCAGCAGAATCGGCTGTACTTGAACGACGGCGCCGGCGTGTTCGCCGACGTCACGGCTGCGCGCCTGCCGCAGAGCCTCGACCGGACGCGGGCTGTCGTGCTCGGCGACTGGGATCGCGATGGCGACCTCGACGTCGTGTTCGGCAACCTCGGGCAGAGCATTATGTGCATCAACGACGGCCGCGGTCATTTCACTGCCGCCGCCGGATTACCCTCGCGCAGTGACGGGACGCGCGCACTGGCTGCCGCCGACTTCGACGCGGACGGCGATGTCGACCTCGTGTTCGGCAACGAGGGGTCCGATCGACTGCTGCTCAACGACGGCAGTGGGGCGTTCGTGGATGCTCCGGCCGGCAGCCTCCCGGCGAGCGCGGGCTGGTCGCTCGCGGTCGCGGTCGGCGACGTGGACGGGGACGGCGATCCCGACCTGGTCATGAGCCGGGTCATCGACCTGCGCGCGTTGCTGCTCCTGAACGACGGCACCGGCGTCTTCACCGACGTCACCGCATCGTCGCTCCCGGCGTTCTTCGACACCGTGCAGGCGATTGCGCTGCTCGACGTCGACGACGACGGCGACCTGGACATCGCGCTCGGGAACTCGGGCCAGGATCGCCTGCTGGTCAATGACGGACGGGGGCGGTTCGCCGATGCCACCGCCCGGCTCGCGCCGCACGAGGCCTACACGACGGCGGTGGCGAGCGCGGACGTGGATGCGGATGGCGACCAGGACCTGGTCCTGATGGACCGGCTCATGGTCAACCTGCTGCGACAATCCGACGTCCCGCTGCTCACCCGCCTCCGTGAGGACCTCGTGCTGGAGATCCACGCCGCGCCGGGTCTGTCGACGGTCCCGCAGCTCGTCGTCCCGAATCTCGCACCTGCGGCGGCGCGGATCCCGATTCCGCCGTACGGCACGCTCGGCATCGACCCGGCCCTGATGATCTCGCTGCCGTGGCAGGTCGTCGCGCCGCCGGGCGGTATCGCGACGATCCGCTTCCGCGTGCCGGATCTACCACTTCTGATCGGCGTGCCGGTGTTCGTGCAGTCGGTGCTGGTCGATCCGGTGCGCTCCGTGCGGCTGACGAACGTCACGGCGGACGTGCTGTTCCGCTGACTTCGAGCGCTCGCGGAGCGAGGGGCCCGCGGCTCGCGAGCGAGCTCGGCCGGGCCGTCAGCGGAAGTACTTCTCGACGATCCACGCCGGCTGCCAGCGATCGGGGCTGCGCGCGTGGCCGCGCAGGTCGATCGTCCATGGCAGTGGGTCGGCCGGCCACAGCGGGCAGTCGTCACCCACGCGCTGCTGCCAGGCGGACAGCTCCGCGAGCATCGCGGCGACGCGCGCGGCCTGCTCCGGGTCCTCGGCGAGGTCGCGGGTCTCGTGCGGGTCGCTCGCGAGGTCGAACAGCAGCGTCTTGCCGGTACGCGTGAAGCGGAGCAGCTTGAAGCGCTCGTCGCGCACGGCCCGTTGATTGGCCGCGTACAGCGTGAACAGCGTGTCGCGCACGCCCGCGGTATCGCCGCGGATCACCGGCCACAAATTGCTTCCGAACACGCCGTCCGGCACGGTGGCGCCGGTGGCTGCGCACAGCGTCGGCAGCAGGTCGAGCAGATAGACGAGCGCGTCGCGACGCGCGCCGCGGGGCACTCCGGGGCCCGCCAACAGCAGCGGGCAGCCCATCGAGTGCTCGTACAGGCTCTGCTTGCCGAGCAGGCCGTGGCTGCCCAGCGCGAGGCCGTGGTCGGCCGCGTAGACGATCAGCGTGTCGTCGGCGAGCCCGAGCTCGTCGAGACGCGCGAGGATGCGCGCGATCTGGTCGTCGAGGTGCTCGATCAGCGCGTAGTACTCGGCGAGCTGATCGCGCACGACCTCGGGATCGCGCGGCCACGCCGCCAGCTGCTCGTCGCGGACCGTCAGCGTGTTGGGATCGATGTTGTAGCCGTGCTGCGAGCGGAAGTTCGGAGGCAGGGGCGGGCGATTCGCGTAGGCCCGCTCACGGTATGCGATGGGTGCGTCCCTTGGGTCGTGCGGAGCAGTGAACGCGACGTAGCAGAAGAACGGCTGCTGGCGCTCGCCCTGGCGGTTGGCGTGCTCCCCCAGCCACTGGATGGCGGCATCGGCGAACAGCTCGCTCGAATGACGGTCGCCGGCGCGCGGAGCCGAGAACGTCCGCTGCGCGAGATCGAGATCGCTGATCGGCACGGCATTGTGGTCGCTCATGCCGCCGAACAGGATCGAGCGCCCCTCCGCGAAGCTGCGCTCGAACGACGGCTTGCCGTTGTGCCACTTGCCGGTCGCGAACGTCGCGTAGCCCGCGGCGCGCAGCACCTGGCCGAGCGTCGTGGCGCCGTCGAGGTCGTCGCGGACCTGCGGCAGCGCGCGGCCGCTGTGCAGCATCGCGCGCGACGGGACGCACACGGCGCCGTGCCGGGAGCCCATGCAGTGGCAGTCGGTGAACGCGGTGCCGCGCGCAGCGAGGGCGTCAAGGGTCGGCGTGCGGACGTACGGATTGCCGAGTGCGCCGATCGTGTCCGGGCGCTGGTCGTCGGCGAACAGCAGCAGCACGTTCGGTCGGCGGGTCGGGTCTCGCTGCGGATCCGGCGCAGACGACACTGCGGCCGACACTGCGGACGACGCTGCGGTGGACTGCGCGGCGAGGCTCGCTGCGGTCAGCAGCAGGGCGGTCGCCGCGGCGAGGAGGTGCGTGCGCATGGTGTGCGGAGCATCGCCCGGCCCGGTGCTCGGGTCGACCCTGGGCCGCGCGACGGAGCCGGGCGCGGCGTGCGTCGACCGGAAATCACCGCCGGTCCAGTCGGGTTCACGCAGAGGAGGACGCCACGATGATCCGCTCGCAGATCCCGTCGCTCGCGCCGCTCGGCGCGCTGCTCCTCGCGACCCTGGCCGCACCGGCCGGCGCGCAGGGCCTCGTTCCGAACGGTGACTTCGAGTCCGGTGCGGCGCACTGGACGTCGCTGCGCTTCGACGACCCGCTCGGCACCTTCGGGGTCGGCACTGCCGACGTGACCGGCGCCGGCGCGTCCGGCGCGCTGTTCGCCGATTTCGCATCGCCCGCCCGGCTCTCCCATGCCGACTGGCGCAGCGATCCGTTCCTGCTGCCCGCCGGCCGCTGGCCGGTCACGTTCGCCGTGATGTGGCAGAAGCCGGCGCCGGTGCAGATCACCGACCCGGCCAACAACTACGCCGAGGTGCACCTGCTCGATCCGTCGGGCCGAGCCGTGTTCACGGGGCACGTGCCGGCGCCGCAGCAGACGAACCTGCTCGAGCGGCGCTCGTTCACGGGCGAGGTCGTCGTGCCGGTCGCCGGCAGCTACCGGGCGCTGATCGCGATGCAGCACTCCGCCGCGGCGAACCTCGCCTACCGCGTGTGGCTCGACGACGTGATCGCCGGCGATCGGAGCTGGACGCTCGCCGGCGCCGGCTGCCCGGGCACCGGGGGCCACGTGCCGATGATCTCCGGCATCGGCGCGCCGCGCGCGACGATGCGGAGCTGGTCGATCGACCTCAGCGAGGCGCTCGGGCCCGGGCTCGCCTGGCTCGGTGTGGGCTGGGACACGTCGAGCTGGTTCGGCATCCCCCTTCCCGTCGGCCTCGGCGGCGGCTGCGTCGTGTCGGTCGGCTGGCTGGTGACCTTCGGCGCCCCCGTCGCGGGGAGCGGGCCCGGCACCGGCACCGCCAGCTACCCGTTCCCGATCAACCCGGCCCTGGTGGGGGTCACGCTGCACGCGCAGTGGATCGTCGCCGACCCGGGCTCGGGCTCGCCGTTCGCCGCCACGCTGACGCCGCGGATGACGTTCACGATCCAGCCGCGGTGATCGCTACCGCAGCTCGGCCCGCACGCGCGCGCCCGGGGTCAGCTCGACGCGGAGCGCTCGGCGGACGCCGTCGCGGCCGAGCCCCTCGATCCGCCAGCTCCCGGCCGGCAAGGCGAGCGCACCGAGGTCGTCGACGCCGCGCTCCACCCGCACGGGCAGCGCGCCGTCCGGGTCGATGCGCGACGCGCGGATCGCGACGATGCCGGGGTCGGCGACCGTCAGCTGGAGCTCGGCGAGCGGAGCGAGCCGGATCCCGACCTGCAGCGGGGTGCCGTCGCGCGGGGCGCTGACGAGCGCGTCGAGTCCGACCCGGCCGGGGGCCTCGACGCGGATCCGGTAGCGTGCGTCCGACCACAGCGCGACGCGGGCGCGTCCGCTGGCGTCGGTGATCGCCGTGCGGTCGCCGAGGCCCGCCGCGGGGCCCGCCGCGGGTGCCACCGACAGGCGGGCGTCGGCCAGCGGCCGGCCGGCGGAGTCGTGGACGGCGAGCTCGAGCTGCTGCTCCGCGACGGGTGCTCGGAGCTCGACGTCGAGACGCGGTGTGTCGCCGCCGTCGACGCGCAGCTCGCCGCACACCGGCTCTGCCGCGTCGGCGAGCACGCGGATCGCCACCGGCCAGCGGCCCGGTGCGAGGGGGCCGAGCTCCGCCGGGGTGCCGAGGCGCAGGCGGGTGCGGTGCAGCGGGATCGGCGCGCCACCGCCGAGACCGGGTGCGAGCACGCAGACCTCGATCGGCACGACGAGCTCGTGGACGGTCGGATCCGCATGGCGCACGTCGACCGTCGCCACCGCCGCCGGTGGCGCCGACAGTGCGACCTCGAGGTCGGCGCCGTCCGGCATGGCGACGTCGCCGAGCTCGCCCACGTAAGCGCTGTCCGCGATGTTCAGCGTCGCGCGCCACGAGCCCGACGGGAGCGAACGGAAGGTCGCCACGCCGCGCAGGTCGACGCCGGTCGACCTGCGCCGACCGTCGTCCGCCGCGCAGAGCGTGACCGTGCGGGGTCTCGATCGCGCGACTCCCGCGGGTCCGTCGACGCGGATCAGCAGCCGTCCCGGCGCGGCTGCCGGCGCCACGGTCGCGCGCCGGGCGGCTGTGCGGCGCAGTCCGGTCGCCGGGCGCGGGACGGCCGCGTGGCGCGCGACCGTGCCGGTCGCGGTCGCGGCCGGTCGCGAGGCAGTGGGCGGAGGCGGTGCGGGGCGAGCGGTCGCCAGCCGCGCCGTCAGACCCGCCAGCACCGTCGCGAGCGCGAGCAGGATCGTGGTCGGACGCTTCACTTGCGGAACGCGGCGGCCGCGCCGGCGGACATCGGCGCCAGTAGGATCGACTCGGGTCCGAACGTGTCGAGGCGCACGACGGTCGGCGCGCCGTGGGCGTCGACCACGAGGTCGAACACGGCCCAGTATCCGGCCTGGTCCGGATTGCGGGTCGGCACGGCGAACGAACGCGTCGGGAGACCTCGGAGCTGCAGCACGACGTGTGCGCCGGACGCCTGCAGGGGGTGGACGGTGTTGCCCGAGTAGTTGTGGACCGCGATGCGATAGGTGCCCGGCAGGAGCTGCGCGAGCGTGACGATCTCCGGGCCGAACGAGGTGACGTCGTCGGTGTCGAGGTGCGCGAACGGCTGCTGTGCGAGCGCGCCGCGCGCGGCGTGGAACATGTGACGGCGCGCACCGCCCGCGGTCGCCGGGGGGATCGTCACGTGCAGGTCGAGATCGCGGGGGAACGCGTCCCAGGTCAGCGTGATGGTCGCGAGCGACTGCACGATGCCGTCCGCCGCGGTGAACGTGCGCGTCGCCGTCTCGCCCATCGGCGGCATCGGCTCGGCGGTCGCCAGCGTGAGCCACGTGCCGTCGGGCAGCAGCATGGCGATCGTCGCCTCGCGTCCCGCGGCCACGCGGAGCGAGGCCTCGCCATTGGTGTTCGTGGTGTCGTGCACCGACCAGCGGCCGTCGTCGCCGTCGATGCGCACCGTCGCGCCGATCACCGGTGCGCCCTCGTAGGTCAGCACCACGATCTGCGTCGCCTCGTCGATCGCCGTGGCGAGGCACCAGGGCGCGAGGTGCGGGACACGGGCGCGATAGACCCCGGCCTGGTCGTCGCGCTCGGCGTCGCCTTCGCGGTTCCACTGAGCGCTCTCCACGTCCAGCGACCACAGCGGTACCTGCTGCGCGGCCGGATCCGGGGTCGGGATCGGGAACGAGATATCCACCATCGCGCCGCTCGCGAGCTGCAGGGCATTGCCATCCAGGTCGGCGAACGTCACGTCGAGCACGCCCAGGCACTCCACCAGCACGGGCGCGCCGTCGTCCATGCCGCGGAACTCGCCCGGCACGACCGCCGTGAAGCTCGGATCGCCCGGCGCGAGCGTCGTCAGTGCGACGGTCGCGGATTCCACCGGCGCGCCTCCGCCATCGACGATCGCGCCCGCCGGAATCGTCGCCGAGCCACCGGCGTGCGTCAGCGTGTTGGGCATGGTCGGGTCGACCGTCAGGCTCGCACCGACGCGCTGCAGCGCGAACGCGACGCGCGTCAGCTCGCCGTCGGCGATCCGTGCGAGCTTCGTGCTGCCGACGTGGCGCGGCGCCGCGAGCTGCACGGCGACCACCCCGGGCGCCACCCCGTCGATCGCGAAGAAGCCCTGCTCGTTGGAGACTCCCGCGAGCGGGGCGAGCTCGGCGCCGAGCGTCGCGACCGTCACGTCGCTGATCGGGCTGCCGTTCTGGTCGACGATGCGACCCTGCAGCGTCGCGACGGGGTCCGGCGGCGTCGGCGCGACGACGGGGCCGCCCCCGCCGTCGCACGCGGCGAGCGCGAGGCAGGCGAGCAGCGTGCCCAGCCGTGCGGGTGTCGGTCGACGTGCATTCATGAGCAGGTCCGATGCTGCAGGAGAGGTGGACCGGGAGGGGCCGGGCGAGAGGGTCGGCAGGGAGCGCGGCGGGCACCCGGCGGGCCGGCCCGCAGCTCGCCGGGCTGCGCGCCGGAGGGTAACCCGGACCCCCGAGCGTGCTCATCAGCTTTCATCGACCCGGTTGCCCCGGGGCGACGGATCGGCGCCGTGCGCGATACCGGGGCGCGCCGAGCGGGCCGTCCCCGGGGCGGCTTCGAGCGGTCCGGATTCGCGGGGATCCCGTGTGGTGCGCCCTCGCCGACCGGCTAGGTTGGGGGCCGCGATGATCGAGGAGCTGGATCACATCGGAATCGCCGTCCACTCGGTCGACGAGGCTGTGACGCGCTACGTCGACGGGCTCGGGTTGCGGCTCGATTCCGTCGAAGTCGTGCCGACCGAGCGTGTCCGCGTCGCAGTCCTGATGGCCGGGCGCACGCGGATCGAGCTGCTCGAGCCCACCGCGCCCGACTCACCGATCGCGAAGTTCCTCGAAAAGCGCGGCCCGGGCGTGCATCACCTGGCCTTCCGCTGTGCGGATACCGGCGCCCAGATCCGGGTCCTGACCGAGCGCGGTGCCCCGCTGCTCGATCGCGAGCCGCGGCCCGGCGCGCACGGCACGCGCGTCGCCTTTCTGCACCCGAAGTTCCTCGGCGGGGTGCTGGCGGAGCTGGTCGAGCACCCGGCGTGAGCGAGCCTCGCGAAGTTGCCGGTCGCCCGGCGTCGGGCGCGCACCGCGCGGGCTCGCGCCGCACCGACGGTCGTGACGAAAGCGCCCGCGCCGCCCGGCGTTGCACCGGACTGCCCCGCCGCCCGACCGCCGCGGGGAGCGCAGCGTGCCGGCTCCGGTCCTCGAATCCCTCTCGTCGGAACCGACGCGCACCCTCGGTCCCTGGCCGGAGGCCAGGGCCGCAGCCGGTCCGTCGCACCGAACCGACCGATCCCCACGTCCCACCCATCATGACCACGCCCACCGAAAGCCCCCTCGAGCGTCTCGAGGGCTACCGGGCCCGCTCGCTCGAGGGCGGCGGACCGGACAAGATCGAGAAACAGCACGCCAAGGGGAAGCTGTCGGCGCGCGAGCGGATCGACATGCTCGTCGACCCCGGCTCGTTCGTCGAGATCGACCGCTTCGTCGCCCATCGCTGCCGCGACTTCGGCATGGACGGCGAGCGCAACAAGATCCTCGGCGATGGCGTGATCACCGGCTCGGCCCGGATCGCCGGTCGCCCGGTGTTCCTGTACAGCCAGGACTTCACGGTGTTCGGCGGCTCGCTGTCCGAGACCCACGCCAAGAAGATCTGCAAGGTCATGGACCAGGCGATGAAGATGGGCGTGCCCATCATCGGCCTGAACGACTCGGGTGGCGCGCGCATCCAGGAGGGCGTGATCTCGCTCGGTGGCTACGCCGACATCTTCCTGCGCAACACGCTCGCCTCGGGCGTCGTGCCGCAGATCAGCGCGATCATGGGGCCGTGTGCCGGCGGCGCGGTGTATTCGCCCGCGATCACGGACTTCACGTTCATGGTCGAGGGCACCAGCTTCATGCACATCACGGGGCCCGACATCGTGAAGACCGTGACGCACGAGGACGTCACGTCGGAGGACCTCGGCGGGGCCCGCGTGCACAGCTCGGTGAGCGGCGTCTCGCACTTCACGGCTCCGGACGACGCGGCGTGCCTCGCGATGATCCGCGGGCTGCTCGAGTACCTGCCGCTGAACAATGCGGAGGATCCGCCGTTCGTGACGCCGAAGGACGACCCCGCGCGCCGCGAGCCGAAGCTCGACACCATCATCCCGGAGTCGAGCGACATGCCGTACGACATGCGCGAGGTCGTCAAGATGATCGTCGACGACGCGCGGTTCCTGGAGGTGCACACCGCCTACGCCAAGAACATCGTCGTCGGCTTCGCGCGCCTCGGCGGCCACGTCGTCGGCATCATCGGGAACCAGCCGAATTTCCTTGCCGGTGTGCTGGACATCAAGGCGTCGATCAAGGGTGCCCGCTTCGTGCGCTTCTGCGACGCCTTCAACATCCCGCTGGTCACGTTCGAGGACGTGCCGGGCTTCCTGCCGGGCAAGGACCAGGAGCTCGGCGGGATCATCCTGCACGGCGCGAAGCTGCTCTACGCGTACTGCGAGGCGACCGTGCCGAAGCTCACGGTCATCACCCGCAAGGCGTACGGCGGCGCCTACTGCGTCATGTCGTCGAAGCACATCCGCAGCGACCTGAATCTCGCGTGGCCGAGTGCGGAGATCGCGGTCATGGGCGCGGAGGGCGCCGCGAAGATCGTGTTCCGGCGCGAGATCGGCGCGGCCAGCGACCCGGTCTCCGAGGAGAAGCGGCTGATCGCGGAATACAAGCACCGCTTCAACAACCCGTATCTCGCCGCCGAGCACGGCTTCGTCGACGACGTGATCGTGCCCAGCGAGACGCGCGCCGAGCTGATCCGCGCGCTCGAGGTCGTCGGGCGCAAGCGCGACCGCAATCCGCCGCGCAAGCACGGCAACATCCCACTGTGAATCGAGGCTGCGTGGATCCCGAGATCCGGATCGGAAGGAGCGTGACCTGATGAGCAAGCCTCCGTTCAAGCGGGTTCTGATCGCGAACCGCGGCGAGATCGCGATGCGCGTGATGCGGACCGCCCGCGAGATGGGTATCGAGACGGTCGCCGTCTACTCGGACGCCGACCGCAATGCGCTGCACGCCCGGCGCGCCGACATCGCCGTGCACATCGGCCCGTCGGCCCCGTCCGAGAGCTACCTGCGCGGCGACAAGATCCTGGCCGCCGCGAAGCAGGTGGGAGCGGACTGCATCCACCCTGGCTATGGATTCCTGTCGGAGAACGCCGCGTTCTCCGACGCCTGCGAGAAGGCTGGCGTGGTGTTCGTCGGGCCATCGGCCCACGCGATCCGGCTGATGGGCGACAAGGTCGAGGCGCGCCGTGCGGCGGACGCCGCCGAGGTGCCGCTGGTGCCGGGCCTCAAGGACGACGTGCGCGACGACGCGGTGCTGATCGAGAAGGCCGCGGAGATCGGCTACCCGGTGATGCTGAAGGCCGCGGCTGGCGGCGGCGGCAAGGGCATCCGGATCGTCCACGAGGAGAAGAAGCTGCTGCAGGCCGCGGAGCTCGCCCGCAACGAGGCGCGCGCCGCCTTCGGCGACGATCGTGTCTATCTGGAGAAGTTCGTCACGCGGCCGCGGCACGTCGAGGTGCAGATCGTCGCGGACCAGCACGGCAACGTGACCGCGTTCGGCGAGCGCGAGTGTTCGGTGCAGCGCCGCCACCAGAAGCTCGTCGAGGAGTCGCCCTGCTCGGTCGTCACGCCGGAGCTGCGCGAGCGGATGTGCGACGCCGCGCAGCGCCTGGCTCGCGCGGTCGGCTACGTCGGCGCGGGCACGATCGAGTTCCTCCACTCGGAGGGCGAGTTCTACTTCCTGGAGATGAACACGCGCCTGCAGGTCGAGCATCCGATCACCGAGATGCGGTTCGGGGTCGACCTCGTGCGCGAGATGTTCCGCGTCGCGGCGGGCGAGACGGTCATGGAGTGTCCGGAGCCGCGCGGCCACGCGATCGAGATCCGCATCAATGCGGAGGACCCCGAGACCTACTTCCCGTCGCTGGGCTCGATCCGGCGCCTGAACATGCCGGGCGGGCCCGGCGTGCGGCTCGATTCGTGCCTGTACCGTGGCATGGAGGTCACGCCATACTATGACAGCATGCTCGCCAAGCTCGTCGTGCATGCCGAGGACCGGCCGCGCGCCATCGAGCGGGCGATCCGCGCGCTGCAGGAGATGCGACTCGTCGGCGTCGCGACCTCCATCCCGGTCGCGTTGCGCGCATTGCAGAGCGAGCTGTTCCGGAGCGGCGACTACGACACGTCGATCCTCGAGAAGATCGACCGCCGCCCGCCCGCGGAGATGATCGACGTCGGCATGCTGGCCGCCGCGGTCGGGCACTACCTGCACACCGAAGAGGTGGCGGCGCCGTCCGCGACGGACGGACTCGGTCCGCGGATGCCGATGTGGAAGGTCGTCGATCGGGTCGAGCGTCTCGGCAGGAGGCCACTGTGAAGTACTTCGCGAAGTTCGGGGACATCGAGCGCGAGTTCCATTTCGACCGCTCCGGCGGTCAGCTGCGCGCGAGCTGCGGCGACCGCTCCTGGAACGTCGACCTCGCGATGGTCGGCGACGGCGCGTTCTCGCTGATCGTCGATGGCCGCTGCTACGACTGTCTGATCGACCGTGAGGAAGGGCACTCGGTCGTCCAGGTGCGCGGCGAGCGCATGGTCATCGACATCGAGGACGAGCGCGAGCGCGCGGCGCACGCGCTGGCGTCGGCGCGCACCGGTGGCCGGCAGATCATCGAGGCGAGCATGCCGGGCATCGTCGTCGACGTGAAGGTCGAGGTCGGGCAGCGGGTCGAGGCCGGGCAGACGGTCGTCGTGCTCGAGGCGATGAAGATGCAGAACCCGCTCGCCGCCGAGGCCGACGGCATCGTCAGCTCGGTGCTCTGCAAGAAAGGGCTCGCGGTTGCCGGCGGTGCGGCGCTCGTCGAGATCGACCCGCCGCCGGAGGGCTGAGATGGTCCGCGCTCCGACGGTAGCCGGGCGGGCGGGAGCGGGGCCGTGCCTCGCGGCGCTCGTCGCCGGGGCCGCCCTGCTGGTCTCCTGCAGCAGTGCGCCGGAGCCGGTCCCGTTGCGCGGTCCCGCGCCGCGGCGGATCGCCGTGATGCCGATCCAAGCGGTCGGCCTGCCGCCGGACGTCGTCGCCGCGCTCGACGAATCGGCTCACCTCGCGATCGAGGCGCGCGGCTACGAGGCGGTGCCGGCGGTCGTCACCGCCAACATGCTGCACGCGGTCGGTGCGGCGCTCGACGAGGAGCCGCCGCGTGCCGTGCTCGACGAGCTGCAGCGCCGCTTCGAGCTCGACGCGCTGATGTGGCGTGGCGCTCGGCTCGAGACGTCGACGCGCGGCGCCGACGACTACGTCGTCGAATGGCACCTGGTGGCGGCCGACCCGCGGGGGACCGGCGTGCTGACGCTGTGGGCGCAGCGCGTCGCGGGTGGACCCGGGCGGATCGTCGACTGGCGCATCACCGGGCCGCAGTCCGCCTACGAGACCAATCCGTTCCTGTCGGACGAGAACCTGATCGCGCGCGAGCTCGGCGGCGTGCGCACCGACATCGAGGCGGTGACGCCTCGCGAGCAGGCCGACGACGTGCACGGCCGGCTTGCCGCGCTGCTCCCCGACGCGCCGTGATGCGCGGTGCCGCGTAGCGGTTCAGCCCTCGCTCGCCATCCAGCGCGCCTGTCGCTCTGCGTCCGAGCCGAGGTAGTCGGGTCGCAGGCGGATGCGCAGGAACTCGCGGTAGAGCAGGCCCAGCAGCTCGTTGAGTAGCAGGAAGTTCGCGGCGCGCTCGCGCGAGCGCTCCTCCATGCTCTCGGCCTCCTCGTCGTCCTCGGGCAGCCTGACGCTGCGCGGCTGCATCGACGCGCCGTCGAGCACGAGCTGCCAGACCAGCTGGCCATGCGCGACGACCAGCCGCGCCCGGCGCAGCCGGTGGCCGGTGCGCAGCGCGGCGCGCGCCTCGACGCTGCGCGTCGGCATTCCCTTGCGCAGCGTGTGCTCGGTCTCGTCGTCGTCGAGCGGCGCGAACTCGAGCAGGTCGTCGAACGACACCGCGGCGACGCGCCCGGCGCCGAGCTCGAACTCGCCGCCCTCGGTCTCGGTGCGGAACCACAGCCAGGTCAGGAACTCCTCGCCGAGGAACGCGTGGCTCGCGCCGTCGCCGGTCCCGCCGCTCATGCCTGCGCCTCCTCGGCGGTCCGCTCCGCGGACTCGTCATCGTCAGCCGCCGCCGCGGCGCCCGCTGCGACCATCCGGCGCGGGCCTCGCACGGCCGCTGCAGCGCGCCGGTCGCGCAGCCACGGCACCGGGGACACCTCGTCCAGGTAGCGCTCCGCGGCGGCGTCGAGACCGACGCGCCGCGCCAGGCTGCCGGCGTCGGACTCGACGACGTCGCTCGCGAAGGTGCGGAACCAGAGCTTGCGGAACTCGTCGCGCAGGCCGGTCGCGGTGCCGAACAGCAGCGCGAGCCGCTGCTCGGGGTCGTAGAGCACGTCGACGAGCTGCACGGCCGGCAGCACGCGCGGCAGCAGCTCGTCCATCAGCGCGTCCTTCAGCTCGCGGCGCTCGGCGGCGGACAGCTTGCGTCCGGCGCTGCGCTCGGCCTGGCCACGGCGGATGCGCAGCCACACGGCCGGCAGTCGCTTGCGGTCGATGCGGATCCGCAGCCACAGCGCGCGGTCGAGGTCGAGATCCTCGAGCTCGAAGGTATCGCCGGTCGGGTCGCCGGGCGTGACCCAGCCGACCGACGCCTCCTCGGACGCGGCGTCCTCGATGCTGCGGAAGCGCTGGCTCGCCATTGCGCCGGCGAAGTCCGCGCTGCGCGGCGCGGGCATCCGGCCCTCGACGTGGAACGCGACGAAGCTACCCGAGCGTCGGAACATGCGCTCGCTACCCTCCCTGGACCGACCTCGACGGGTGCCTCCGCACCGTCGACCTGGCTGCGCGAGCCCGCTACCGGCGGTGCCCGCCGACCGTCCGGAACCGCAGGCGTCCGGCGCCGTGCGCCGGGGTCGCCTCGCGGCCCGGATGGGTCAGAACGGCGACTTCTTGCGCCACGCGTCGTTGACGAACGCGAGGTCGACGCCGCCCTGCCGCGCGCGCGCGATCACCGCGCGGACCGCCTGCTGCTCCTGGTCGAACGACACCAGGATGTGGCTCGCGCGGACCTGCTCCGCATTGGTGCCGTCGGCGTCCTTGTGTCCGGTCACCTTGATGATGTGGTAGCCGAACGGGCTCTCGACGACGCCCGAGGTGCCGCCGACGGCGGTCGTGAACGCGACGCGCTTCGAAGCTCGGGTCCATCACGCCGCGCGGGAAGAAGTCGAGGTCGCCACCGCGCGATGCGCTCGGGCAGTCGGAGCGCTCGCGGGCCAGCTCGGCGAAGTCGGCGCCGTTCTGCAGCTCCTTGGCGATCTCGTCGATGCGGGCGTGGGCCTTCTCGGCGCTGTTGCGGAACGCCGCCAGCGCGGCCTTGCGCGTGACGAGCGCGCGGATCGCCTCCTTCTCGAGCACCTCGGGCGAGCGGCCGTTCGGGTTGGCCGACAGGTACTCGAACATCTGCTGGTACTCGACCTCGGTCACCGGCTCGCCATCGACCGCGAACACCACGCCGTCGCCGTAGCGCTGCTTCTCGGCATCGCCCATCAGGCGCGGGCCCTTGAGTGGCTGCGCGACGCCCGGCTGCGGGCCGAACTGCGATTCCGTCGCGTCGGGGCCCGGCTGCGGCGGCGTCAGGACCTCGATGCCGAGGTCGTAGGAGCGCCCGCCGACCTGGCGGTCGCTCAGGTAGGACGACCGGACGCGGCCGAGCAGCCCGCCGGTCTCGCGGACGTTCTTGACGTAGACGAGCTCCGCATCGATGTCGGCGAGCTGCTTCTTCAGCTGCTGGACCGGATCCTGCTGCGTGATCGGGTCCTGCGGGAGTGACGGCGCCGCGGCGTCGCCCTGGGCGGCCACGGTGAGGGTGGCGACGAGCGAGAACGCGATCGACAGGGTCGTGCGGATCATGAGGGACGGCTCAGGCGGTTGGCGGGGGAGCGATCGAACACGGCGCGGCGGAGCCTTGCAAGGGTCCGGTCCGGCCAGGGCGGACGCCCCACGACGCCCGGGGTCGCCCCATCCCTCCCGGGCCCGCGCGAAAGTGCCCGGGTCGCGCGGGCCTCGACGCCCCGGGAGCGTCTGCAGCCGCGGTCGCGCCGGCGGCTCCGCAGCGGGTCAGAACACCTGCTCGACGTAGAACAGCACGCCGCCCTGCTGGCCGAACGGAGAATCGACGTTCGTCCAGCTCGACAGGCCGTGGAGGAAGTCCAGGCGGTCGGCGGCCGACACATGGAGGTGGGTGCGCCGATCGACCTGCCACTCGAGCTCGACGCGCAGATGGTCGTTCTGGCTCGCGTAGCTGCGCGTCCACGCGACGCCGGCATGGACGCTGTCGCTGAGCTGGACGCCGACGCTCGCGCGGAGCCGTGCGCCGCTCGTGCCGACCCGGACGCCACGATGGACCCAGGCGACCTCGAGCGCGTCGGCGCCGAGCGACGGCCGCGCCCGCAGCGACAGCCGGCCGAGGTCGATCCCGCTCTGCTCGTCCTGCCAGGGCGCGGACAGCGACAGATGGTCGCGCTTGAAGTCGTCGATCTGGTCGTCGAACTCGTCGCCGAACGCGAGGCGCACGGCGGCCTTGCGCAGCGGGCTCCGCAGCAGGCTGCGGATCACGTCGTTCTGCTCGACGGCCTCCTCCTCGGCGCGGCGCTCGTCGTAGCCGGTCCACAGCGAGCGGTCGTCCAGGTGCGGGACCCGGGCCAGCAGGATCGGCGCGCCGATCGTCTGCTGCATGCGGCGGCGGTCCTCGCCGAGCAGGTCCTGGACGAAGCGGACCGCAGCCTGCTCGGTCGGGTCCGCGATGCGCTCGATGTCGTCGCGGCCGAGCTGCCACGGCGGCTCGGCGCGCAGGAACGGGCCGACCTCCGCCGCGACCGCGGGCTCGGCGATCCGCAGCCGCACCGCCGGCGCTCCCGACGCGTCGCGCGCCGCGGCGGAGGTCGGCGCGCGATGAGGGCGCTCGGCACGCCAGGCGGGGCGCCCGAGCGCGGTCGCGCTGGGAACCGAGCCGGCGTCGTCGATCACCTCGACGCCGACGCGCAGGGCGAGCGCGGCGCCCGCCTGCGGCAGCGGGCAGGGGCGCGCCGGCAGGTCGGCGGGAGCTCGCACCGCACAGGCCGCCACCAGCGACAGGCTCGCCAGCGCGGCCCACGCAGGACGCGGGCGCCAGCGGGCGCGGGCTGTGGTCGCATGAGATCCCCGTGTCGGCTCTTCCACCCGGACCCTCCCTTGGAACCAGGCGCCGGCGAGCTGCCGCCGGCAGCCCCGACATCGGTCGCCGGCGGCCGGGGCGATCACGGCGGTTCCGCGCGCGCGGCGGTGCCCCGCCGTGCCGTGTGCCCGCGACGCTCGCGTCGCCGCTCGCGAAGCGGCGACGCCATCGGCCGGGGATTGCGCTGACGCGCGCTGCGGCGGCGTCGTCGTTCCCGACGCGGGACCGTCCCGCTCCGGGACGATCGTCGAGCTCCGCCTCGGGACCTGCCGCGGCGGCGCTCGACGCTCGCGCGCGCGGCTCGGGAATCACACGGAGTGCGCGCGGCGTCGTGCACCGGTCGATTAGGCTCGGCACAGAACCATGAGCCCGCTATCCGGAACGATCGTCGTCGTCGGTGCCTCGTCCGGCATCGGCGAAGCCCTCGCCGTCCGCCTCGCGCACGATGCGCGGCCCGTCGCCATCCTCGCCCGCCGGCGCGACGAGCTCGAGCGGATCGCCGCGCGCGCCAATGAGAAGGTCGGCACGACACGCGTGCACGTCTACGAGCACGATGTCACCGACCGCGCGGGGATCGGCGCGCTGTGGGACCGGATCGAGACGGAGCTCGGCCCGGTCGACGAGCTGCACTACGTGGCCGGCGTCATGCCGATGGTCGAGATCGAGGCGTTCCCGACCGACCTGGACGCGCAGATGCTCGAGGTCAATGCGCTCGGCTGCATGGCCTGGTGCAACGAGGCGGCGCGGCGGTTCGTGCCGCGCGGGCGCGGCCACATCGTCGGCGTGTCGAGCGTCGCGGCGCTGCGCGGGCGCATGGACCGGCCGGGCTACAACGCGTCGAAGGCCGCGCAGGACAGCCATCTCGAGGCGCTCCGGAACCGGCTGTGGCGTCGCGGTGTGTGGGTCACGACGGTGCGGCCCGGGCCGGTGACGACGCCGATGACGGCGGGCATGAAGGTGCCGCTGCCGATCACCGCCGAGCGCTGTGCGAAGGGGATCGTCCGAGCGCGCGACCGGCGGGCCGCGGTGGCTCACGTGCCGTGGATCTGGCGGCCGATCATGATGGTGATCCGCTCGATCCCGTCCTTCCTGTTCCGCCGGCTCAGCATCTGACGATGGAAGTCCGTTCCACGACCCGCCCGGGCGCTCCGCAGGGCGGGGTGTCGACCGCCGCGCCGAGCGCGGCACCCGCCGCCGGACCGCCGGACCGTGCGCCGGCCGAGCCGGTCCACTGGAGTCGCGCGCGCGTGCTCGGCTTCGGGCGCGCCGTCGGCGGGGACGCTGAGGTGTGCCGGCCGACGACCGCGGAGCAGGTCGTCGAAGCGCTGAGCTGCGGGGGTGTCGACGGGCGGGGGATCGCGCTGCGCGGTGCAGGGCGCAGCTACGGTGACGCGTCGACCAACACGGGCGGGCGCGTCCTCGACGTGACCGCGCTCGATCGGATTCTCGACTTCGATCCGGAGACCGGCATTGCGCACGTGCAGCCCGGCGTGCGGATCCGCGATCTGTGGCGACACGCGATCCCGCACGGCTACTGGCCGGCCGTCGTGCCCGGCACCATGCACGTGTCGATGGGCGGTGCTGCCGCGATGAACATCCACGGCAAGAACGCCTACGCCGTGGGGACGTTCGGCGACCACGTGCTGGAGTTCACGCTCGCGACGCCGTCCGGCGAGCTGCTGGTCTGCGACCGGCAGCGCAATGCGGACGTCTTCCACGCGGCGATCGGTGGCTTCGGCATGCTCGGCTGCTTCACCGAGCTGAAGCTGAAGCTGAAGCGCGTCCACAGCGGTCGGCTGCGCGTGTGGGGCATTCCCATGCGCAATCTGGAGGACGGCATCGCGATCCTCGAGGACCAGCGCGAGCACGCCGACTACCTGGTCGGCTGGTGCGACCTGCATGCGCGGGGGCGGGGGCTCGGCCGCGGGGTCATGCACCGCGCCGATCAGTTCGAGCCGGGCGAGGACCCCGACGGGGAGCGGTTCCTCTCGGCGGCCCGGCAGGACGTCCCGTCGACGCTGTTCGGGGTCGTGCCGAAGGGCTGGATCTGGCCCGGCATGTGGTGCGCGTTCCACTTCGGCTGCGTGCCGTTCGTCAATGCGCTGAAGTACCACGCCGGGTTCAAGGAGGGGCTGGCATCCCCCTATCCGCAGAGCCACGGAGCGTTCCACTTCCTGCTCGACTACGTGCCGCGCTGGCACTGGATGCTGCGGCCCGGCGGGCTGATCCAGTTCCAGCCGTTCGTGCCGAAGGACGCCGCCGCGCGCGTGCTGCGCCAGGTGACGGAGAAGGCGCACAGCTGGGGCATGGCGCCCTACCTGGGCGTGCTGAAGCGCCACCGCCCGGACCCGTTCCTGATGACGCACGGCCTCGACGGCTACTCGATGGCGATGGACTTCGGCGTGCCGGTCGGTGCGCGCCGCCGCCGTCGCCTGTGGGAACTGACGCACGCGATGGCCGAGGTCGTGCTCGACGCCGGCGGCCGCTTCTACTTCGCGAAGGACGCGACGCTGCCGACCGACGCCCTCCAACGCATCCACGGCGCCGATACCCTCGCCCGCTTCCGCGCCCTGAAGCGCCGCCTCGACCCGTCCCACCTGCTCCAGACCGACCTCTCCCGCCGCCTGGCCCTCTGACTTCCGATCGGTACCTGGTGCGATTTTTACACTTCGCGGAAGTGTAAAAATCGCACCAGGTACCGATCGGAAGTCATGCGACGACCAACCCTGCTCCTCGCGTTCTTGCTGGCCGGATGTGTCGCCGCGCCGACGCCACTCGACGAAGCCATGTCGTGGCTCGACCGGCGCGACCCGTTCGAGGACCACGCCCGCCCCTTGTCGATACCCCGCCACCCTGCCGAGAAGTACCTCGCCGGCAAGGTGATCGTGCTCGATCCCGGCCATGGCGGCAAAGCCGACGTGCCCGGCTACAAGCGTGGCCCGACCGGTGTGCGCGAGGCCGAGGTCAACCTGCGCGTCGCACACCTGCTACGCCGGCTGCTCGAAGACGCCGGCGCGCACGTCGCGCTGACCCGCGAGAGTGAGGTCAGCGACGCGGCCGACGACCGCCTGCCCGACACACACCGCCGCCGCGCGGAGATCGCGAACTCGTATCCGCGCCCGGACGGTGGCACCGGCGCCGACCTGTTCATCAGCCTGCATCACAATGCAGCCAGCAAGCCGGAAGCGAACTACCCGAGCGTGTGGTTCCACGGCGAGGCCGACTGGTCGGAGCCGGCGTTGGATGCCGCGCTGCCCGTCGGTCATCGCCTCGGCGCGGAGCTGCGCTGCTCCGGTGTCGGCCGCACCGGCATCCTGATGAGCGACCAGCAGATGTACGCGTCGGGTTTCGCCGTGCTGCGCCACGCGCGCGTGCCCGCGTTCCTGGTCGAGGCGTCGTTCTTCTCGAACCCCGACGAGGAGCAGCGGTTGCGCGACGCCGCCTACAACCTGCGCGAGGCGTACGCGATCTACCTCGGCCTCGTCGAGTGGGCCTACGGCGGGCGGCCGACGCAATCGATTCCCGCCGTGACGCTCGCCGACGGCACGCTGACGATCACCGCGAAGCTCGACGACGGGTTGCCCGGCTGGTGGGGTGCCGACCGTCAGCGCACGCTCGACTCGACCATCGCGGTGTACGTCGACGGGCGCCGTGTGTTCGCCACCTTCGATCCGGCCACGAAGGTCGTCACGGCCGACGCGCCGTGGCGCTCGGACGCATCACCGGACCGATCGCTCGAGCTCCGCGTCCACCATGCGAATCTCTACAAGCACCACAACTGGCCGCAGCGCTACGCGGTCCGGCTCGCCGCGGATGGCACGGCGACCGTGACGCCCATGGCAGGCCGGCACGCGGGCGAGGACCGAGCGGGATCGTGACGATCCCGGCCCTGCCGTTGTCGCGCGGGCTCCGGCGCGCGACAGTGGCCTTCATGCTCGCCACCGCGCCTCGTCCGGTCCCGCTCACCGCGCTCCTCGCCCTCACCACGGTCCTCGCCGCTGGCGTCCCGGCCCAGGAGGAGCCGCCGCCGCGGGTCGACGCACCCGCGCCGGCCGCGGACGCCCAGCAGCGGCCGCGCGACGACGAGCGCGGCTTCGTGTCGATCTTCGATGGCGAGACGCTGCGCGGCTGGACGCCGAAGTTCACCGGCAGCGAGCTCGGCGTGAACTTCCGCGACACGTTCCGCGTCCGCGACGGCGTGCTGGCGGTCTGCTACGACGACTGGCACGACCCGTTCGGGGCCCGCTTCGGGCACCTGTTCTTCGCGACGCCGTTCTCGCACTACGTGCTGCGGCTCGAATACCGGTTCGTCGGCGAGCAGGTCGAAGGTGGTCCCGGCTGGGCCTTCCGCAACAGCGGCGTGATGATCCACGGCCAGCCGGCCGAGACGATGCGGGTCGAACAGGACTTCCCGGTGTCGATCGAGGTGCAGCTGCTCGGCGGTCGCGAGGAGGGCGAACGCCACACCGCCAACCTGTGTACGCCGGGCACCAATGTCGTGATGGGCGATGCGCTCGAGCAGCGCCATTGCATCGACTCGCGCTCGAAGACGTTCCGCGGTGACGAGTGGATCGCGGTCGAGGTCGAGGTGCACGGCAGCGACCGGATCGTCCACCGCGTCAACGGCGAGGTCGTTCTCGAGTACCGGCAGCCGCAGCTCGACCCGCGCGACCGCGACGCGAAGCGGATGATCGAGGCGCGCGGCGAAGGTGCGGGCCTGCTGCTCGACGGCGGGTCGATCTCCCTGCAGGCCGAGAGCCACCCCTGCGAGTTCCGCAATCTGCGGATCAAGGCGCTGCCGGTGCCGGGCGCCGAGGTGCGCGACGGCGCACCCGGGGACGGCAAGCGCGATTGACGCGTGCGCGGCCGCTCCTCCGCTCAGCGCGCGGATTGGCTGAACAGCGCGCCGTCGACGGGTGCCGCGGCGTGGCGTCGCTCCAGCTCGATCAGCGCCTGCTTCGCGTCGAGACCGCCGCCGAAGCCGACCAGTCGACCGTCCTTGCCGATCACCCGGTGGCACGGCACGACGATCGGCAGCGGATTGCGACTGTTCGCGGCACCGACCGCGCGCTGCGCGTTGGGCCGGCCGACGCGCTCGGCGAGCTCGCCGTAGGAGATCGTCGCCGCGAACGGGATCGTCAGCAGCGTCCGCCATACGAGTCGCTGGAACGGCGTGCCGCACCCCGGGTCGAGCGGCAGGTCGAACGCGCGGCGCCGGCCCGCGAAGTACTCGTCGAGCTGCCGGCGCGCGCGCAGCAGGATCGGCCGGGCGGGATCCCCGCAGGCGGCGGCGGGCGGTGCCCCCTTCGGCAGCCGGATCTCGCGCAGGGCGAGATCGTCCGCCACCAGCACGAGCGTTCCGATCGGCGAGTCGACGTGGATGGCGGAGGCGAGCGCTGGCTTCATCGGGGACCTCTGTGCGCCGACCTGATGGCGCGGTGCCGGCAGAGTAGCGTGCATGCGGCGCGCACGAATCGCGATTCGCTGCGGCCTCCGGGTGCGGCCGTTCGACCGGCGCCAGCGGCGCTGACGCTGCGGAGCCGCTGTGCGCTGTCCCGTATCGAGGCTCACCACTGAACGGATCCTGGTCGCCGTGTCGATCCACGCGGCATGGATCTCCGCAGACCACACTCGGGACGGACCATCGCGTGCCTCACCGGAGGTCTGCTCGCGGCCTGCGCGGACGCGGTGCACGAGCGGCCCGACCCCGGCGAGCCGCTTTCATCCGGGGTCGCGGCCATGGCGGTCGCCGAGAGCTGTGGTGGCGACGTCGACGTCGAGGTCCTGCTGGTCGACGCGCGCTCGCGGCGTGTCCGCGTGCCGCTGCGCTACTCCCTCGACGGCGGCCAGACCTGGCACGACTGCACGGTGCGTGGCGGCGGCGAGGAGCTCGCGACCTCGCCCGCCGGCACCCGGCACCACATCACCTGGGATGCCCTCGCGGACCTGGGCGCGCGTGCCCGCAACGGCGTGCGCCTCGTGGCGGACATGGTCGGCGACGGCTCCGACGGCGCGACGTCGGGCTCGACCGCGAGGGTGACCGCGAGTGCGACGACGGGCGCGACGGCCGGTGCGCAGATCGACAACCTGCCCGCCGCGGCCGACCGCGTCGGCTCGTGGATGATGTACTTCGGTCCGCTCGACCCGGACAAGATCGCGGTGGCGGAGACCCACGACCTGGTCGTGATCGAACCGAACCAGGCGGGCCTCACCCGCGAGGTCGTCGCGGCGATCCAGGACGGCGTCGACCCGGCGGACCCGAGCGACGACGTCATCGTGCTCGCCTACTGCGACGTCGGTCTCGACGACCGCACGATCGGGCTCGACGACCAGCAGCTCCTGCTCGACCCGCGCTTCGTCGGCGACGGCACCGGTCCGCGCGTCGATCCGCGCGGACCGGGGGCGTCGGGTCAGCCGCTGACCGGTCTCGACCCGCTCGGGCTGCCGTCGGTGGCCGGCGGCTTCGCGTCGTTCTACCTGGACGACGCCAGCGTCGAGGTGCACGGGGTCGGCGACGGCCACCCCGACCGCGATTGGCGCACCGGCGCCTGCGTCGTCAACATGGGCGACCCCGCGTGGCACGCGGTGCTCGACGCGATGACCGTCGACGGTCCCGACGGCATAGCGGGATTCGCCGAGCTCCTGACCCTCGACGTCGGCCGCGGCTTCGGCTTCGACGGCCTCTACCTCGACGGTCTCGACACCTGCGAGCCGAACTCGTGGACCTCGCCGAGCGACCCGGTGCAGCTCGAGTTCGAATGGACCGCGGCCGGCTACGTCCAGCTGCTCGAGTGGCTGCGCGTGCGCTACCCCGAGGCGCTGCTGATGCAGAACCGCGGGCTCTACTTCTTCAACCCCGGCTACCGCCACTACGAGCTGACGCCGGGCGAGCTGCTCGACTTCGTGCTGTTCTCCAGCTACCGGCTCGATGCCGATCCGTCGCGGCCGTTCAGCCCGTACTACTTCGCCGACAACAAGTTCAACTTCGTGCCGAAGCTGCAGGCCGAGGCCAATCGCGCCGGCGGGTTCCAGGTGCTGTCGGTGGGCTTCGCCGAGGGGCCCGGTATCGACCACGGGACCCTGCTCGGCACGTCGACGCTCGGCCTGCACTACCTCGAGCAGGACATCTACGAGGCGCAGAACGTCGCCGGCTTCCGCCACTACCTGACGAATGCAGGTGGGCAGCTCGTCAACGACTTCGTGCGCACGTTCGCGGACTGGTCCGACACGACGCCACCGCAGTGGTCGAGCACCTGGAACGACCACCAGACCCCGTACCCGATCCAGCCGGGGGCACCGACGCCGCGCGTCGGCATCCAGGAGGTCGTCGGGGGAGTCGAGTCGGCGACGGTGCGCTGGGACGTCGCACTCGATCTCAATCCGGTGCGCTACGTGCTCTACGTCGCCGAGGAGCCGTTCGACTTCGACCTGGCGCCCGAGTTCCTCGCGCCACGCCGTATCCTGCTCGAGCCCGAGGTCGGCGGCGGCTACGCCGGTGGCGTCGGCCCGCGCATGCTGCCGTACGAAACGACCATCACCGGGTTGCTACGCTCGCAGCGCTACTGGTTCTGCATCCGCGCGATCGACAGCGCAGGTAACGAGGACGACAACCGCGTCGCATTGAGCACGCGCACGCGGAACGAGTCGCTCGGCATGCGGGTCGACGGCGACCTCCGCGACTGGCAGCACGTGCGTCGATTGCTGCGGGACAGCAAGGACAAGGACGTCGAGATCGGCCCGGACTGGAAGGAGATCCGCCTGCTGCACGACGAGCAGAACCTCTACGTGCAGATCGACAGCCACGAGGAGTTCGGTCTCGACGGTGCCGGCGCCGATGCGTTCCGCATCGTGATCGACGCCGACGACGACCCGTTCACCGGCTTCCGCTCGGGCGACGTCGGCGGCGAGCTCGCGGTCGTCGGCGAGCAGCTGTTCCGGATGACGGCGTCGTCCCCGCTGGCCACGGTGCTGCAGCCGGTCGTCGTGCTACCGCGCGCGGAGACCGAGGAGTGCGAGCTCGCGATCCCGCTCGCGCGCATCGACGAGGCCGCCGGCGGCACCGCGACGCGGTTGCGGATCTACTTCGACAATCCGGTCGGCGGCGACCGCGCGCCGGACGGCGGCTACCTCGAGTACCGGATGGACCGCTGACCCTCGCCGCGGCCCGCGTCAGCGCCGGTCGCGGATGACCAGCAGCCGCGGCTCGGTCATCTCCTCGATCGCGAAGCGCACGCCTTCGCGGCCGAGGCCCGAGGCCTTGACGCCGCCGTACGGCATGGAGTCGACGCGGAACGACGGCACGTCGCCGACGACGACACCACCGACCTCCAGCGTGTCCCACGCGCGCAGGGCCTTGAACAGGTCGCGCGTGAAGACGCCGGCCTGCAGCCCGTAGGCCGAGTCGTTCACCTCGCGCAGCGCGGCGTCGAAGTCGGTGAAGCGCGACAGCACGGCGACCGGCCCGAACGCCTCGCGGCAGACGATCGACTCGTCGCGCGGCACGTCCTCGAGCAAGGTCGCGTCGAGCACGGCACCGCGCCGCGTGCCGCCGCACAGGAGGCGTCCGCCGCGCTGGATCGCCGCGCGGATCCAGCCCTCGAGGCGCAACGCATCGTCCTCCGTGATCAACGGTCCGACGAACGTCGCCTCGTCCTTCGGATCGCCGGCGACCAGCGCGCGCGTCGCGGCGATCAGCCGGTCGCGGAACGCCTCGTAGACCGTTGCGTGCACGATGATCCGCTGCACGCTGATGCAGCTCTGGCCGGACTGGTAGAAGGCGCCGAACACGATGCGGGCCACCGCGTCGTCGAGATCGGCGTCGGCGTCGACGATGCACCCCGCATTGCCGCCCAGCTCGAGCACGACCTTCTTGCGGCCGGCCTTCGCCTTCAGCGCCCAGCCGACCTCGGGCGAGCCGGTGAACGACAACAGCTTCAGCCGCTCGTCGGTCGTGAACTGCTCCGCACCGTCGCGCCGGCACGGCAGGATCGAGAACGCGCCCGCCGGCAGGCCGGTCTCCGCGAGCACCTCGCCGATCAGCAGCGCGCCGACCGGCGTGAAACTCGCCGGCTTCAGCACGAACGGGCACCCCGCTGCGATCGCCGGCGCGATCTTGTGCGCCGCGAGGTTCAACGGGAAGTTGAACGGGCTGATGAACGAGCATGGCCCGACCGGCACGCGCTTCCACATCGACGTGTATTGCGCCGCCCGCGGAGTCACGTCCAGCGGCTGCACCTCGCCGTGGATCCGCGTCGCCTCGCCCGCCGCGATCCGGAACGTGTCGATCAGCCGCGTCACCTCGCCACGGCTGTCGCGGATCGGCTTGCCCGCCTCGACGCACAGCGCCATCGCGAGCTCCTCGGCGCGCTCCTGGAACCTCGCCACGCAGTGCTCGAGCACCGCCGCCCGCTCGAACGCCCTGAGCCGCGCCATCGGCCCCGCCGCCTCCGCCGCCGCCGCGATCGCCGCATCGATCGCCGCCGCGTCGGCCAGCGCGACCCGCGTCGCGACCACCCCGGTGAACTTGTCGGTGACCTCCAGGTCGTGGTTGGGAGCGACGGCCCGGTTCGCGAGCCAGTACGGATAGCGTTCCTGCAGCATGACGGTCGTCGGGGTGGTGGGCGGGTGACGCCAGCGATTCTGCCGCGGTCCGCCACGGTCGCCAGCGGGACTACCCGCAGTCTGCGCCGAGCGTCGGAGTCTCACCCGTCGACGGCGACGCGGGATCCCTCCGTGGTGTGACGTCCGCGAGCAGTCGACCGATCTGCTTCGCGAGCCGCTTCGGCCTGCGGAAGCTCGCGCGCCGGGTCTCGAGGAGTCGGCCCGCAGTGTCGACCTGGAAGAGCAGCGGCATTCTGCCGTGGCCAGGAAACTGGACCCCCAGAGCGGAGAAGTGCGCCTGGATCGCGGTCCAGGACTTCCGGTTCACTCCGATCTGATCAGGTGTGTTGCCGGGCCTGACGAAGAACAGCTTGTGCGCGTGGCGAGGCACGATGAAGGCCACTTCGGCGGTCAGGTTCTCTCCCGTACCGGGCACGAGGAAGATGGCGCGGGCGTGTTCCGCCAATGCGGTGAATCGCCCCCACCACTCGGAATCGGGAACACACACCTTGCCTGGACCAGGGTGCTTCTCGGCACGCCCCAGCGCGACCAGGGGCCCGGTCTCCTCCAGGGCCCGGCCCAGCACGAAGTCCAGGTGCTCCATCGCCCGCATGTTCGAGATCGCGGACGCGACCGGCGCGAACAGGATCCAGACCCACAAGGGAACCGCCTGCCGGATCAGGAGCTTCTCGCCACCCTCGAACGGACGCAGCAGCAGCACGAAATCGTCGGGCGTGCGCGGTGCCGGTGAGCTGCGTGCGGCATCGGTTCCCCTCGGCGTGAAGCGCGCGGCGATCGCCGCCGCTTCCCGATCGCGCGAGAGCTGCTCGAGCTCCTGCTCGCGCTTGTTGGACGCGTTCGTCCAATAGAACACCAGTCCCAGGAATGCACTGATGATGATTGGCCGGATCAACAATGGCTCGTCGGGCTCACGCGGGATCAGGTCGTACAGGGCGAACGCGATCACCGCGACGACCGCGGCACCGAGGATCGACGTGCCGTAGGAGCGGGCCATGCCGGTCACATCGTAGGGTCCAGGCGCGACTCGTGCCGCATCCGGACCCGAACGAATCCACAGCGTGCCGATCCGCGGCCGCGCGCCGACGCGAGTGCCGGGCTCGGACGAGCGTATCGGAGCTCAACGTCCGGTCGCCCAGTCCTGGTGGAACAGCTCGATGATCGTGCGGTCCGCGGGCAATGCGGCGTCGCCGCATCCCGCGCCGAGCAGCTCACCGTCGAGTGGCGCCGTCAGGCCGTTGGCCGCGTCGGACACCGCCGGCAGCCTGATCAGCCCGACCGTCCGACCGCGCACGCGCACCAGCGCCCAGCCGCCGGAGACCTCGCGTGCCGCCTGCGCATCCGCGACGATCAGCTCGCCGACGAGGCGGCTCCGACCCGCCTCGTCGCGGATCCTCCCGCCGCGGACGGTGACGCTCGTGTGGTCGAGGTGCCTGTCGCCGTCGTCGTACCAGATCGGCACGTCGGGCAGCACGAACTCGCCTTCGTCGGTCGTGTCGCCGCCACCGAGCGTCGCGGCGCCGAGCCTGGCGAACGCGAACTCGTCGCCCAGCTCCTCGACGAGCTCCCGATGGACGCTGCGCAGGCGCTCGGTCGCCTCGGCGGCCGTCGCGACGAATGCGGCGACGCCGCGCTCGGCGACGCGAGCGAACGCGGCGCCGAGTTTCCGGAGTCGCTCCGCCAATCGTCGTGGCAGCGCGGGCGGCGTGGCGGCGCCTCGCCCCAGATCCTCGAGACGCGCGGCGGCGGCCACGCGCACCGCGGCGTCGACGTCGTCGAGGCGGATCCGGAGCTCGATGACGTCCGCAGCCGTACCGGGGAGCACCCGGACCGCGGCTGCACGCACGCCGGGATCCGCATCGCGCATTGCGGCGACCAACGCGTCGCGCGGGAAGTCCGGATCGTCGAGCGCACATAGCGCGCAGAGTCGTCGCACGTCGGACGACGGGTCGTTGCGCAGTGCGCTCGCGAGCAGCGGGCGGAGCTCCGGGTCGTGGCAGCCGAGAAGTGCGCGGACGACGGCCGCACGGTCACGGTCGTTCCCGCTCCGCAGCCACTCGGTCGCGGCCCTGCGATCGGCGTCGTTCAGTGGCTCTCCTGGCTCGCTCGCCAGCACGAGCTCGGCGAGATCACGAATCGGATCAGTCATGGTCGGACTCCTCGGTGCTCTCGCGCTCGGCGAGCGCGCTCTTCAGGGCCTTCAGCGTGCTGCGGAGGTCCGCGTCGGCGGTCTTGGCGATCAGCTCGTCCATCGCCTCGCGCGCCATCGGCGCGTAGTTGCTCACGGCATCGTCGTACAAGCGCTTCGCGGATTTCGCGTCCGCCGGGCGCCGGAGGTCGCGTGCCGCCGCGCGCGCACGGACCAGCCACGCGCCGAAGGTCCCGTTCTTCCCGCCGAGGTTCGCGTCGGGCTCCAGCCGCTCGCGGATGTCGCGGCGCGCCTCCGGCGTGCCCGCGGCGCGCAGGAAGAAGCACCGCCAGCCGTCGAGCCGTGCGACGGCGGTGCGCACCGCGCGGGGCGCGCCGACGGGGGACACGAAGGCGTAGGCCGCATCGCGCGCGCTGGCCGGGAGCGGGCGGGACAGGTGCGCGGCGCACGCGAGGCGGAAGTGCAGGTAGTAGTTCGCCTCCATGAACGCGATGGCGAGCCGCCCCTCGGTCCCGAGCTCGATCGCACGCCGGTCGATCAGCGCGAGCGCGTCGCACAGTCCACCCAACGGCTCCATGACGCTCACGATGTCGACCGGCGCAATGACGCCGGCAGCCGCACCGTCCACACCGCGGTCGGGGTCACGGAGGTCCTTCAGGTACCGCTCGAGCAGCGTGAAGTAGTTGCGGCCACCGCGCGGCTCGAACATGAAGATGCGGATCCAGGCGCGCAGGGACCTCTTGTCGCGCAGATCGAACGAACGGCTGCCGCGGATCTTCCGCAGCATCGCGTCGACCAGCGTCGACAAGCAGGTGTCCTGGATCTCCCGGATCACGCGCTCGGACTCGACCCGATCGCGCAGGATCTCGCGGAGCTGCCGTTCGAGGTCCCTGCGGTGCTCCTTGGACTTCTGCTCCTTCGGCTTCGAGGTCCGGACCCAGTCCTCGAGTCGCTCGGCGAGCCGATGCCAGATCCAGTCGTTCGCCGCGACGCGCACGGCGAACGCGAACGCGTCGCCGCCCGCAGCAGGGAAGCGCCGGGCCGCGTCGAGCACCTCGCGCTCCGCGACCAGCCACGCTGCGACGTCGACGGGGTCGGGGTAACCGTCCGGGTCCAGGAGGAAGCGGATCCAGCTCTTCAGCCGCTCCGGGAGCATGGCGTCGAGGGTCATCGCGGTGCTCGTTTCGGTGTCGGGGCACCCCATGGAAGGACCGCCGTGGACCCATCTGTACCCGACGCGCCGGAAATCTCGGGTTCCTCGCGCGCGGCCCCGGCCCCGTGGGAGTGCTCAGCAGGAGCCGCCGCCCTGCTGAGCACGGCGCAGGCGCTCGATCATCTCGTGCAGCAGCCGTGCGAAGCCGCCCGCGCCGCTCGCCGCCATCGCGAGGCAGAAGTGCTGCGCGGCCGCCTGCAGGACCTGCACCGCGCGCGGCAGCACCTCGCGGAAGCGCTCGAGCCCCGGCAGCAGCAGATCGACGCTCGCGACGGTGTTGTCGCCCTGCGGGAAGACCTTGACGTTCTTGAGGTTGGCGCAGATCAGCGCCGCGGTCTCGAGCGCGCGCCCGCGCTCGGCCGCGCTGCCGATCTTCCAGAAGTTCGGGAAGACGACGCGGACGAAGATCTCGTCCTCGTCGTCGACCGGGATGACGTAGTTGCCGCCGGCGTGGCGGAACGCGACGTAGTCGTCGTGCACCTGCGGGCGGAAGCCCGCCTGGGTCAGTTCGGAACGGAGGAACTCGAGCTTGTTCATGAGGCACCAGGTCGTTGTGAAGCCGCACCTGGAACCCGGGCGCGCTCGGTGATCTGTCGGCCGCGCCCGTGCACGAGCACACTCCTTGTCTTCGTGCACGGCGGCGGTTGAAGTGCGCGCATGATCGACGCGCGGGACGTCCGGCTCGAGCTGTGGGACGAGAGCGGTGTCGTGATGGCGCGGCTGGCGCGCGGCGCCGACGGTGCGTGGAGCGAGCTGGTCGGGCCTACGGCGATCGTGTTGCCACGCGCGTTGCTCACGCAGGCCCGCGACCTGCGCAGCCATCAGCCCGGCGATCAGGGTGCGACGAGGGCGCTCCTCGAGCACGGCTGCGCGCTCTGGCGAGCACTCGCGCCGTTCCATGGCGAACTGCGCGCAATGATGCAGAGCGGGGCCGTCCGCCGCATGGTGCTGGCCGCCGGCGCGCCGGCACCCGGCCGTCCGGTGTCCCCCGCAGCTCCCGATCACCTGTGGGCCAAGGACGCGTTCGAGCTGCTGTGGCCGGCGCTGTTCGCGTTCCGGGACGCGACCGGATCCCTGTACCGGCCTGACGATCGCTTCCTGCCGTTCCTGCGAGGTGCGTGGTCGCTGCTGTTGCGCGACGGCCTCGACGACGGTGTCCCGGAGGTGAAGCTCCGGCTCGAGACCCTGAGCGTCCTGGTCTTGCTGACCTCGCTGGAGGACTCGAACCCGGAGGTCGCCCGCCAGCTCCGGAGCGGCGCGGTGTCGCTCGTCCGCGAGGTGCGGCGCGCGTTCGCCGGCAATGATGCCGTGCGCGTGCTGATCGCGGCCTCGACGCGCTATCGCGATGGACGGGGTGGGCTGCTCGGCGAGCCGGGAGCCGAGCTCTGGTTCGAGGACGCGAACATCCTCGAGCACGTCGTCCGCCACGGGGCGCTGCCGGGCCAGGCGGACCGCCCGCTGCACGCGGTCGTCCTGCTCGGCCACTCGGACGCGCCCACCGGCGGTCCTCGCTTCGGCGATCTGGCGACCGCGCTGCTGTTCGCGCTGCCGGGGGCCGAGGTACCCGTGCCGGTCAGCGGCGCGGAGCTCGCGCAGTGGTTGACGGGCCCGAAGCACCGCGAGCCCGACGCGAGGAGCCCGCTGCAGGTGGTCGTCGCTTCCAACTGTGCGAGCGTCGGCTTCGGCGCGGCATTACGCGCCTGCGCACCACATGTGGTCGTGACGTCGTCGGTCGTGCCGGTGGACGACCAGGTCGGCATCACGTGCCGCTTCGTCGCGCGTCTCGCCGCGGACCGGACCGTCGGCGAGGCGCTGCGCGAGGCGGTCGCGGACATCCCGGTGAGCGCGGCCCGGCTGCTCGCCGCGTCGCGCACCCTGCATTTCGCGGCGACCGTGCACGACCAGCAGCTGATCAGCGACGAGGTCGGCGCGTTGGTCGAGCACTATGGGCGGGTCCTGCCGGACCACGAGCTGATCCACACGGCCTACGGCCGCCAGCGCTCGGTCCTGATGCGGCAGATCCATGTCGACCTGACGCTGTCGGACGAGCCGGAGCACGATCGCGAGGAGCTCGGCGGAGCGCGGCCCGGGCCGATCGCGCAGCGCGGCGAGCTGCGCGGCACGAAGACCTTCCCGGAGCTGGTCGGGCAGCATGGTGCCGGGCGCTTCCTGCTGCTCGGCGAGGCGGGGGCCGGCAAGACGACGACGCTCCGACACTTCGCGCTCGAGCCGCCCGCGGGGGCCCTGCCGCTCTACCTGAGTCTGCCGGTGTGGCTACGGGATCCGATCGCCCGCCCCGCGACCTACGAACTCGATCCCCTCGTCCGCAGCATGGTGGGGTTCCTCCGTAGCGGGGAGCGTCAGTGCCGCGCGTTCCACCACCGTCAGGCGGACGTGGTCGTGATGCTCGACGGCTTCGACGAGCTTCGCAGCGACGATGAGCGCCGCGCCGCGGTCGAGATCGCGAAGTCCCTCGCGGCGGGTTGGGACCGGGCGAAGCTCGTGGTCGCCGCCCGCGACACCGCCCGCGTCGACGAGTTCCAGCAGGCCGGCTGGCTGCGCGCCAGGTTGCGTCCGCTCGACCCGCACGTGCAACAGCCCGCATTGCTGAGGAACTGGTTCGTCAGCGCGGGGCTGGGCGAGGTGCAGTCCGAGGCGGACGCGAAGCGCTGGGCTCGCGATCTGCAACGCGCCAACGACCGCGTGACCGAGATGGCCGGCAACCCGCTGATGCTGTCGTTCATCGCGCAGAAGATCCTCGACGGCTGGACGTCGCAGGACTTCGAGCGCGGCCGGCACGAGCTGGTGAGCTCGATCCTCGGCACCGTGATCGCGCGCAGCTACACGAAGGAGAGCCGGCCCGAGCCGGTGCTCGACCTGGATCACGCACGCATCGCGCTGCGCTGGATCGCGTGGCAGTCGTTGCGCGCGCCGACGCGGTCGATCGCCGGCGTGGAGGGAGTGGCGGAGTTGCTGAAGAAGAGGCCCGCCGAAGGTGACGCCGATGCGTTGGAGGAGCTCCGCGACGCGGTGGCGTCGCTGCGCAGACCCTTCAAGAGCTGGGACGCGCTCGCACGGGAGCTCGGCGTGCAGGGCGGTGTGTTCCGTCCCGAGTATGGCGAGGGCTCGCGCGACTGGCGGTTCGGCCACAACGTGCTGCAGGAGGCGCTCGCGGCGGAGCACTGGTGGTTCGTCGTGCTCGGTCAGCGTTCCGACGTCGACGCCGTCGTGCGGCACCTGCGCGATCGGATGGCCGAGGGCAAGGACGCCGCGCTCGACTTCTGGACCGAGCCGACCGCGCTGCTCGCCGGCTGGATGCAGAGCGACGAGCTCCTGCTGCGGCTGCTCGATCCTCACGAGCGGCTCGACCTCGATCTCGGCCTGCGCGTGATGCGTGGACTGGACCGGGTCCGTCCGGAGACCTGGGCGCGCGTGCTGGCGCAGCTGCCCGCGTGGGAGTTCGACCTCGACCGTGCGCGGCGCGGTGAGAAGGGGCCGCGCGTGTTGGCGTACGAGGCTATTGCGTCCAGGTCTGGAGCGACGGACCTCGACGCCGTGTTGGACGTGTTGATCGCGAGGGCGGTCGAACGGTGATCCCGCTGGCCGAGCTCGGCGCCATCGTGCACTGCCTGCAAGAGCTCGGGCGGCGACACGCAGAGCAGCGCGAGCTCGTGCGTCGACGGCTCGGTGAGCTGTTCCGAACGCTGATCGCGAGCGGCCGGCTCCTAGATCTGACTGCTGCGGACGTCGAGCGGCACTTCCGCTGGGTGCCGGGGCGCGACGGCGAGCCGTTGTGGTGCCGCATTCCACCGAGCGGCGATGGCCCGTTCCGGTTCAGGATGGGTAGCCCGAACAACGAGGTAGGACGCTTCGGCAACGAGGGGCCGGCGTGGCCGGAGTTGAGCTCGGCGCTTTGGATGGCGGCGACACCGGTGACACTCGGTCAATACCGGTCGATGGCCCCCGAGCACCGCGACCGCTGGGATTGGGAGCTACGTCTGCCGGTCACAGGAGTGAGCTGGTTCGACGCGGTGCTATTCGCAGAGTGGTTGCAGTACCAGCGCGAGCGGAGGGATTTGACGGCGGTGTGGAACGACACGTTGGCCGGCGTGCCGAGTGGTTCGCGATTGCGGCTGCCGACGGAGGCTGAGTGGGAATTCGCAGTACGAGCGGGCTCGACGGACCGCTGGTGTTTCGGAGACGACGAGCGGCAGCTCGGCGAGTTTGCGTGGTTCGATGACAACTCGGAATGGCGACCACACACCGTGGCGACGCGGCTTCCGAACTCGTGGGGACTCCACGACGTGCACGGCAACGTCTGGGAGTGGTGTTACGACTGGTACGAGGAGGAGCCGATTGGGGGGCTGGCTCCGTATGGCTCGGCGTCTGGCCGTGGGCGCGCCGTCCGCGGCGGGTCGTATTGGGGCGACGCGGGGGGGGGGGGCCGCGCGGCCTTCCGCGACTGGGTCGTCCCCGACAGCGCCTGGGTCGGGCGCGGCTTTCGCCTCTGCATCGCCGCCCCGGAGCCAGAGGGTCGCTGATCGAGGACGGAGAGTGCTCGTCCTGCGCGGTAGCAGAGCCGCACCGCGGTCGTCCGCTGTCGCTCGAGCGGTGACTTGCAGCGGCATCGGACACCTTCTGCTCCGCTCACGAATGCGTGGAGCGGTGTCGTATCGCCAACCGTGCTCCGGGCAGCCGTTGCATGCGCGGCTCGGCAGATTGGTGGCCGCTACCGGTCGGACTGCAGTGGGCCGCGGCCACGGGGAGTCGCGAGGTGTGGTCGAAGCCGAACGCGTTCCGGAAGCGGCGGAGGGGACCTTCGGCGCTTGCTGGCTGCCGGGGTCATGCTCGCGGTCACGTGGGTCCGGCGGACGCCTCCGCGGCGGCGCACGAAAACCGATCTCGATCCTCGATCATCGAACGTCTGGCTCAGGGATGGCGACGCAGAGACGAAAGCCCAGGCTGCCTCTCGCACTGTCGGGGCCACCCCAGCTGCGGTCGGCAGCGCGGCACCTCCCCGCCCCGAACCAATATGAGCCGCCTCGAACGGAGCGCCTGCGACCGGGAGCGGAGCGGGAGGGGACCGACCCCGCAATCAGCTCCTCTTCGTACCAGTCTGAACACCACTCCCAGGCATTGCCGTGCACGTCGTAGAGACCCCAGGCACTCGGGCGCTTCGAAGCGACGGAGTGTGCAGAGTTCTGTGCGTTCCTGGAGAACCACGCGAATTCGCCGAGCCGCCGCTCGTCGTCCCCGAAACACCAACGGTCCATCGATCCCGCTCGCGCCGCGAACTCCCATTCCGCCTCCCTCGGCAGACGCAACCGCGAGTCCCGCGGCACGCCGGCCAACGTGTCGTTCCACACCGCCGTCAAGTCCCTCTGCTCGCGCTGGTACTGCAACCACTCTGCGAATAGCACCGCCTCGAACCAGCTCACGTCCGTGACCGGCAGGTGCGGCTCGTCGCCCCATTCGTGGCGGTGCTCCGGGGCCATCGACCGGTATTGACCGAGCGTCACCGGTGTCGCCGCCATCCAGAACGGCGAGCTCAGCTCCACCCACGCCGGCCCCTCGTTATCGAAGCGACCGTCTTCGTCGGTCGGACTCCCCATGCGACACCGGAACGGACCATCGCCGCGCGGCGGCACGCGACACCACAACGGCTCGCCCTCGCGTCCCGGCACCCAGCGGAAGTGCCGTTCGACGTCTGCCGCGGTCAGATCCCGCAGCCGACCGCCGGCGACCAGCTTCGCGAACAGCTCACGGATCCGCTCGCGCACCAGCTCGCGCTGCTCCGCGTGACGCCCTCCGAGCTCCCGCAGGCAATGCACGATCGCCCCGAGCTCGGCCAGCGTCGGTCGCGGCGCGCTTTGGGTTCCTGGTCGGGACGCCACCGGCCGACATCATCCCGGCTGCCCGGTCGCGGGCAAGCATGGCCGGCACGGCCGGCTCGCTGCGACTCGCTCGCCGAGCCGGCGCCGGGTGTCGCGGGCGGCGCTGCCCGAGCGACCCGGGCGCAACGAAGACAGATTCGCCGGTCGCACCAACTTCCACCGTGCGTGCAGAGCAAGTCGCTCCGCCCCACGCCGTGGAGGATCCAGTGATCGCCTTCGTCCGCCTCGTCCCTTCGCTCCGCGTCGCCGTGCGCTTCGTCGCGACCGTCGCGTCGCTGGTGCTGGTGACCGGCGCCATGCTCGCGGCGCAGCCGCAGCCCGACGCCGGCTCCCGCGCCGCCGTCGACAACGTGTTGTTCGTCGACGCGCTGACCGGCACCGGCACTGCCTTCCTGCTTCGCCACGGCGGTGAGCTGCACCTGGTCACCGCGGACCACGTCGTGCGCGATTGCCTCGCGGTCGGCCGCGAGCCGCGCTTCGAGCTGGCGTCGGGAGCGGCCGTTCGTGCGCAGCTCGTGCGTGCGAACGAGTCGCTCGACGTCGCGGTCTATCGGGTGCTCTCGCCGGTGCGCGGCGGCGGGCTGCTGCCTGCGGAGCACCCCGACATCGGCGACGAGGTGCGGCTGGTCGGCTTTCCGGCCCCGTTCGCCGGGCGCCTCGGCACGGCGGGGCTGCGCGCGGTGCGCGGCTGCGTCGCCAATCCGGGCGCGCTCGTCACCGGCGCGGTCGTCGAGCACGTCGATCTCGACCTGCCCGGTTGCGACCACGGGCACTCGGGCGGGCCGGTGCTCGATGCCGCCGGCCGCGTGATCGGCGTCGCGGTCCAGCGTCGCAGCAGCACGGCGAGCGAGGACGTCCACGCCACGCTCGCCGTGCCGATCGCGGCCGTGCTGGAGTTCGTCGACGGGCGCATGCCGCAGGTCGGGTCCGCCGCGCTGGCGGCGACGATCGCCGGCACTGCCCCGCTCGTCGGTGTCGTCGACTGCTCGCCGACGGACCGCGACCTTGTCGTGCAGCGGATCTGCGGACGCAGCGGGCGACCGGTCTACGGGCCGGTATTCGTGTCGCAGGCGACCACGATCGAGAGCCACGCGGTGCCGGTCGAGGTCGGCAACGGCGACCTGCTGGTCTTCTTCGAGGTCGAGTATGGCGCGGCTGCGCGCTTCGACGTCGACATCGATGTCCGCTGCGTGCACGCCAACGGTCAGCTCGCCGCGGAGACGGCCGACGGCACTGCGCTCCTGGCGTCGTCGCAGCATATCGAGCGCGCGCCGTCGGCGGCGGCCGATGGCCGCGGCGGGGCGATCGTCGCGTTCGAGGTCGCCGAGTCCGAAGCGAGCGCCGCCGTGTTCGCGATCGCGGTCGACGGCCTCGGCCGGCGCGTCGCGGTGGCCGAGGTGGCGCGTGCCGCTGCGCGCCCGCTGGTCGTCGCCGGGGAGCCCGGCACCGTGCTCGTCGTCTACCGCCGCGAGCTGCCGCGCGGTGGCCATGGCCTCGCGGCGCGCACCCTCGAGGTGCGCGCGGGCTCGCTCGTCGTCGGCTCCGAGCGCGAGGTGGCCCCGGCCGTCCGCGTGACGCCGCAGCCCGTCGTCGCCGGGGACGGTGCGGGCGGGGCGTTCGTCGTGTTCGCGTGCGACAGCGCTCACGGGGGCAGCGTGGCCGTGCGTCGCCTCGCGTCCGGCGGAGCCCCGGTGTGGCGCCGTGCGGCCCAGGTCCTGGCGGACGGCTCCGCCGCTCGCAGCCTCGCGGCGGTCGCCGACGGTGCGGGCGGGGTGCTGGTCGCGATCGAGGTCTGCACCGGCAGCGCTCCGGCTCCCGAGGATCACCTCACGATCCAGCATGTCGGCGGCGCGGGCGACGTCCTGTTCGACCGCGACGGTCGGACGATCCACGCTGCGCGACAGCCGTCGCTCGCGGCGGACGGAGCGGGCGGAGTCGTCGTCGCGTTCGAGGCGGGTTCCCCCGCGCGCCCGCGGGCCGCGGTGCAGCGCTTCAGTGCGGACGGTCGCCGGGTCTGGGCGCTGAGCTCGCTGAGCGAGGGTCTGGCGCCCTGGATCGTCGCCGAGCACCCGACCCTGCTCGGCGTCGTGCGCGACCGGGTCGTCGTCGCGTTCGAGGACGCGACGATGGGCCGCGCCTCCACCGTCACGCGCATCGTGGACCTCGGGACCGGGCAGGCGGGCGGTGCGCAGGAGTGCGGCGTCGTGCTGCCGAACGCCATCGTGCCGATGCGCCTCGACCGACCGGACGCCGGTGCGCAGTGACGATCGGCTGTGCCACCCGCGAGCGACAGATCGTCATCGCGTCGGCCGTTACCGACAGCGGAGGTCCGCATGAACGCTCCCATCCATCCGTTCGCCCTGATCTGCGTCGCCGCGGCGCTCCTGCTCCCCGGCGGCTGCGCGTCGGGGCCGTCGTACGCCGACTACGTGTCCGCGGCCGCGGCCCACCTCGACAGCGGTCGTCACGCGGCCGCGGTCGAGTTCCTCGAGCTGGCGCTGGACGCGTCTGCCGACGGCAGCAAACACGACCGCGCGCTCGCGATGCTCGTCGAGGCGCGCCTCGGCCAGGGCCTCGTCGCCGAGGCGAGGGACGCGCTCGACGTGCTGTGCCAGGAGTCGCCCGCCGTGTTCCTGACCTGGAAGGCCGCCGCGGTCCTCGAGCTTCGCGTCGCCGGGACGACCGCCGCCCGCGGGGCGCTACAGGCCGCGAAGGGTGTCGCGCGCGGCGAGGGGCACCGCGCCTGGCTCCGCGACTTCGAGGCGCTGCTCGACGGGCTCGACGCGTTCGCGGCCGGGGACTTCGCGGCCGCGCGCCGCTGCGTCGCCGACATCGACAACGAGGACGTGGCGCCGGCGGCGGCCTGGGTCGTCGCGCGGCTCGACGCGCTCGAGCAGGTCGGCGAGACGCGCGTCTCGGCGGCCCGGCGCATCGGCACGCAGGCGGGTCTGCTGGACCTGTGGCACAGCGCGGCCGGTCGACCCGAGGCCCAGCGCGAGGTCGTCGAGTTCGCGCGTCGCATCCACCAGGCGTTGTCGGTCGCCGACCTCGAGAGCTCCGTCAGCGACCTCGAGCTCCGCAAGCGGCTGAGCCCGCCCGGACTCGGCATCGCGCGCCTCGCCGGCTGGGCCGGCGTCGCCGCCGAGCGGGCGCCCGTGCGGCTGCGCCAGGGCTGAGCGCCCAGGTGGGGGCGACAGATCGGCGTCGCGCCCGTGCTTCCGCCCGGCAGAGCAGCGCGGCGTGCTCGCCTGGCCAGCCCGCTTCGGCTGCGCGCCCGACTGCGTGTCCCGCGCCATGGGGTGCCGTGCGCGATGGGCGGTCACCGACCCGAGCCCGGAGAGATCGAGATGAAGACCCTGTTCCAGTGCCTGTGCACGGTCACCCTGGCCGCGTGCGTGGACGCGCCCGCCAAGCCCGCCGAAGTGCCGCTCACGCCGCCCGCGCCGGCGATCGCCAGGACGACGGAGTGCGAGCTGTCGACGGCGCTCGAGAGCGTCATCGACTTCCTCGAGGAGGCCCGGTCGGCTCGCGAGGCGTGGAGGTCGCGCACATCGCCGGACGCCGACGCGCTGCAGCGTGCGATCGACGAAGTCGACGCGGCGCTCGACGCCGCCGGCATGCAGGACGACGAGCGTCTCGGGTGCATCGAGCCATCGCTCGACACCGTGCTGACCGCGATCGATGCCATCCTGGATTCCGAGCTCGAGGTCGACGCTCGGTTCGCCGAGACGGAGTGGCGGCTGGACGACGAGAGACATCGTCTGCTCGCCACCATGCCCCTCCCTGGCGCGGTGCGTGCAACACAGCGCGCGGCCTGCGACGTGCGCGACGTCGTGGGTCCCCAGCTCTGCATCGCGCCCGACCCGCCCGAGGAGTGGCTGTCGCTGTTCCAGCGCGCGTTCGATCTGCTCGATGCCGATGCGGAAGTCGACAGTGAGCTCGCGCAGCAGCAGCAGCAGCGCGAGGTCTGGGACGAGACGATGGTGCTGTTCGCGGAACGCCGCCAGCGATTGTCCTGGGAGCATTTCGTGGACACCATTGGCTTCGGCGAACTGCGCGAGTTGCGAGCGTCGGCCGGGTTGGTGAGGGAGTCGCTCCGGTCGGCTGAGGACGTCGAGAAGTTGCCCGACGTGCTGCACGAGTGGCGCAGTTCGTCGTTGCAGGCCAGCCGCCTGCTCCTGCGCCCGGACGAGCACGGCGAGATCGTCATGGACCGGCTCCGCGGGCTGCTGGTCCGCAGTCGTGATACGCGACAGCCCCCACCCGCGGCGCTTCCCGACTCGGCGTCGCCGACTGCCCCGAGATGACCTCGCCGGGCGGGCTGTGCGTGGACCGACCGAGAGCGCCACGCTGCGCCGGCTCTCGGACGATCGGATGCTGCAGGTTCCGAGCGGCGGATCCCGAGTCGCCGGTGCGGGCTTGCGCCACTTGTGCGACGGGCCGGATCGTGATCGGCTGGGACACGAGCCAGCAGGCATGTCGGCACGACGCGGGCAGATCCGTGTGATCCCATGAAGGCCAAATGGCGCCGTTTCTGGACCATCACCGCGTTCGCGGCGTACTGCTACGGCGGCCTGCTCGTCGAGCTGAGCCCGGCCGGCGCGACGCTGCACAACCTGGAGTGCAGGGCGATCGCGGAGCGAACCAGGCGAATGACGAGCGCGCAGCCGGGATCGTCCTCGGCAGCCTTCGGCAGCGACGACCGCTTTGCGGAGGTGTTCGAGGAGTTCCGCAGGAGGGATGAGAGGCTGGGCATCTACGGTGACGGCCCGAAGCCCCAGGGGTTCTGGAACGCTGCGCTGCACCTCGCGTTCCTTCCGCCACGAGCCCTGCTTGCGATTCTGCCAGGCTGCTCTCTGTTTCCAGAGCGTAGGGCGCTGTCCTACCGCCTCGTCTTCCCGGGTCTCATTGTACTCTGGGGGCTCTCGACGGCCGCAGCCAACAGGCGATCCGGCAACCGTTCCGCGAATGAACGCCAACGTGCGTAGCTACCGGCCGCGAGTGTTCCTGTCGTCGACCTACGGCGACCTGTGGGACTATAGAGAGGCCGCCATTGCGCAGATCGAACGATCCGGGTTCGATGTCGAGGCCATGGAGCGATGGGGCGCGAGCGACGATCGCCCGCGGCAACTGTGCCTCGACAAGGTCGCTCGCTGCGACGTCTTCGTCTTGATCGTCGCATTCACGCGGGGCTTCGTTCCGCCGGGTGGCGCACGCAGCATCACCGAGCTCGAGTATGACTGCGCGCGCGATCACGGGATCCCGATCCTGGTCTTCATGATCGACGACAGGGCCACATGGCCGGCGATGCTCGACCACCGAGCCACCGATCCGAGGATCGAGACCTGGCGCCGACGACTTCGCGCGCAGCACAAGGTCTGCCTCCTCGGGAAGGACGACCACGACGAGCTTCGCCAGCGCCTCGAGGCATCGCTCGTCGAGGAGCGGCAGGCGCGACCGCTGCTCCTCAAGGACTATCCGATCGCGTTCTGGAGAGCGCTCAGCTGCCCCACCCGGACGGCGACGCGCGCGAGCATCCGTCCGACACACTTGGCCGGATTCCTGCTGGTGTCGGCGCTGATCGAGACGGTGATCACCTACCCCGTGCAGCGGATCGCGCCGCCCGTCATGGAGACCCAGGCCGGCTGGATCGTCACGTTGGCGACGGAGGCAGAGCGCACGGCCATGACCGACGCGTTCGGAGTGCTGTCCCTGGCCGAGTGGATGCGCAATGCTGCCATGCTGGCATTCGTCGCCGTCACATTTGCTGCGGCCGCCTGGCTGGTGACGCGACCAACTCCGGTGCGCGTGCGGTTCCTGGAAGCCATCTCTCGACTGACATTGCCGTTCGCGGCAGCTTCGCTCGCCGGCGACCTCCTTCACCTGCTCCGGTACCTCCTGGCCCGACACGAAGGCGTCTCGAACTGGACCTTCATGGCTCTGCTCGGGCCGATCCTGTACCTGGAGCTCTACTGTGTGATGGCTGTCCCGTTCTTCGCTGCGAAAGCGATCGTGCGCAGTGCCCGGCGAGCGATCGGGGTCCTGGTGCTGTCCGTGCTGATGCCGCTACCGCTGATCTTCGTGCCGTTGGAATCGCTCGAACAGGCCTATCTGGCGTTGCTTCGAGACGAAGTCCGGACGCCGACAGTCGACGACAGCCTGTCCCGGGCGGCCGAGGCGAAAACCATCCAGGAGCGAATCGAGCACCTCCGGGATGCGCAGCGGCGACGTTCGCATGATCTATCGATCGACCTTGATCTGGTCTAAGGATGCTATTCGGATTTCGTGGCCCGGTTGAAGGCGGTGGAGGAGGAGGATCTTTGGCGTTGGACGCGGCCTGGTCGTCTGCTCAGCGAGAACGACCAGGATGTCGCCAGCGGTTTGGTCGAGAGCTACCGTCGATGCCTTTCGCAGCTCGAGCAGCTGGTGACGGACTACGCCCAATACCCGGCCGTCAAGCTGCTCGCTGCGCGGTTCCTGGCCGTCCTTGATCAGCCGGAAGACGCCGTTCGGCTGTGCAGCGAGATCCTGCGAATGGACCGCGCGCTCCCCCACGAGCGAGCGCTCGCGGCCGATGCGATCGACCGGGCGAATCGATCCCGACGCCAGAGCGGTCTCCCATTGTGGGAATACTCACCCACCATATGGAGCACGAGGCAGCTTTCGGAGACGTTCCTCGTCGTCCTGCGGCAGTACTTCGTAACCATGAGAGCGATGGGGCTTGGATTGCTGGCGCTGCAGGACCTGGTGGAGGGTACGGAGGTCCGTCACGCGCCCGGTGACGCGATGCTGCTGCCGGACCTCAGGTTGAAGTTCAACGACGGCCTCGCCGAGCTGGTCGGCGAGATCGAACAGCGAGTCGGTCTGGTCCCGCCTCGCGCGTCGCGTCGAGGATGACGCACTCAGCAGCCCTGGCGGCCGTTCCGTGATGGCGAGTGCGTAGCGCCGGAGTGCCGCGTGCAGTCGCCCGCCTCGAGATCGCGGCGTGGCGGTGGCCGCTGAGGGGCTCGCGAGGTCGCGTCACGCGCCGGCGAGCCAGTCGCCCTCGAACAGGTAGAGCGCGAGCAGCGTTGCGCGCGGTGCGACCTTGGTCGGGAAGTGCGGCGCGAGGCGAGCGATCCAGAGGCCGTTGGTGTCCGTCTCCCAGTGCACGGGCGTGGGGTCGCTGACGGGCACGCGCTCGTCGTCCGGGCCCGGAGCTACGTGGACGATCGCCATGCAGGGGGGCGGGGTCTCGAGGCGGTCCGGGGGCTGCAGCTTCACCGAGAGCGAGCCGTCGGCGTGGCATTTCGGTGGGCGCGTGGCGGCGAGCGCGGCGTCGACGCGGTCGACGTCGGGGAGCGGGCGGTAGAGCGGCACGACCAGGCGCTGCGGGCGCGCGCCGAAGACCGGGTAGATTCGTTCCAGCGCCTCGACGCGGAGGTGGTCGACCCGGGTGACGCTCAGCTCGAGCACTGCGGCGGTCTGCTTGTTCGACAGCTCGAAGATCGACGGCAGCGCGAAGGCCACCCGCATCTTCGCCGGCATCCGCGCGAGCTCCTGGCGCATGCGGATGTAGCGGGCGGCGGCTTCGGCGGGGGTGAGCGGCGCGGCGGAGGCGGCGAGCAGCTCGCCGCGGCCGAGGTCCTCGGTGCCCGCGAGCGGTTCGTCGAGCGACACGGTGACCGCGAGCCGGGCGTCCCGCCAGTGCCTGCCGAGCGCGTTTCGCGCCGCCGTGTACAGGTAGGCCTTGGTCCAGGTCTCCGGTCGGTGGCCACAGGACCGGAACAGGTCGACGAACACGTCGTGGGCGATGCCCTCGGGGTCGTCGGCACCTCGCGTGCGCAGCCAGCCGATCACCCGCGGATGTTCGGCGGCGTAGAGCGCTTCGAAGCTCGGATAGGGGGAAGGAAGGGGTTGCTGCATGACGGAACTCCGGGGCCGAGTGGGTAGAGTCGGAACCGTCCCCGGAACTGTCGTCCGCGGGCCGTTTTCTTCGACGGCCTGGCGCTGGGCGGCCTGGACGCTGGGCTCGCGCGGCCAGGATAGCTCCGCCATCGCCACCGCTCGCGTCGTGCACGCTCGCGCGACCGTGGCTTGCAGGGACTTCCCGTAGCTCCGAGTGGAGGGCGGAGCGCCGCTGCGCCGCGCGTCGCGCCGGTCGTGCCGGCTCGCTATGCTCCCGAGCGATCCCGTGACGAAGGACTTCCCGCAGCCGGCGCCAGGTGAGGCCGTGTGGATCGTCGAGCCGATCAGCGGCTCGGCGCAGCGCGTGCGGCTGAGAGTGCGGGTGGCGGGTGCGCCGGAGGTCCTGGGTGAGCTGGAGGTCGACGAGGATCTCGATGCGCAGGAGCTGACGGCCCTCCTGCGCGCCGAGGAATCGCACGCGGTCTACACCGCGCTGGCAGCCGGGCTCGCGCCGCGGCCGCAGGCGGGCTGGTCCCGGGTGGTGCTCGCGGTCGATCCAGCGCACGCCGCAGCCGGGCTGCCCTGGGAGGGGATCGACGTAGAGGGCGGCCAGCCGTTCCTCGACGGGCGCTGTGCCCTGGTGCGTACCTGGCCGTCAGCGGGCCCGGCTCGACCGTCGATCGTGATGCCGGAGGGCGAGCCGCTGCGCGCGCTGGTGGTGCTGGGCGACGTCGAGCAGCAAAGGCGGGAGGGGCGCGATCCGGTGGCGACGACCGTCACTGCCGAGGGCGCGCGCGAGGTCCTGTCGTCGACGGTCGCCGGACTCGCGAAGCTCGCGCCGCACGTGCGCGTGTGGGCCTGCGCGCCGGGCTGGAGCCGCGCGTCGCTCGCGGCGGAGCCGGTCGGGGTCAGCGACCTCGACGAGCTCCGCGCGTGGCTCCGCGGCGAACGCGAAGTGGTTGGCGGCTTCGACGTGGTTGCGTTCGTCGGCCACAGCAACCACGGCGAGAAGCCGGCCACGGCGCTGAAGCTCTGCTTCGGTAAGAAGACCCCGGAGTATCCCCTCAGCGACCTTGCGGCAGACCTGCGCGCCACCCGCAGCCGGCTCCTGGTGCTGTACGCCTGCGAGCTCGCGTCGAGCGCGATCCACGCGCTCGCGGCGAGCGTCGGCGAGGTGCTGGCGTGGACCGTGCCGGTCCCCGTTGCCGCGTGTTGCGCGGCCAACGGGCCGCTGTTCGAGGCGCTCGCGGCGTCGCCCCCTGCGCGGGTCAGCGAAGCGGTGCGGGCCGCGCGGCGGTGGCTGTACCTGCGGCATCCAGCGGTGGCGGATCGCTGGGTGCACCAGGTCCGCGACGCCGGTGTGCCCGCGTTCGTCGACCCCGCCCGCAGCGACTTCGCGGGCTACCGCGACACCGTGCGCGCGCGCCTGCTGCTGCTGCCCGAGGCGCTCGAGCGCTACGCGGGCCGGGCGCAGGTGCTGCAGGAGCTGTACGTCGAACTGTCGGTCGAGCGCGGCCGGAACGCCGAGCATGCCGGATTCTGGCGCCTGCTCGACCCCACCGGGCCGCGCCCCCTGCGCCACTGGATCGAGCATCCGCCGGAGCAACGCTGCTTCGTGCTCGCCGGCGAGCCGGGAGCGGGCAAGTCGACGCTGTTGCGGCACCTCGCGGTGGAGCTCCTCGAGGCGGGGTGGCTGGCCGTCTACGTGCCGGTGCAGGCCCTGCTCGACGCAGGGATCCAGCGCGTCGACGACCTCGCGCGCCTGGCCGGGCACGCGAGCGAGCTCATCGCATTCGGCTTCCTGACCACCGAGCGGGTGGACCGCGCGCGGACGACGGGACGCTTCGCGCTGCTGCTCGACGGCCTCGACGAGGTCGGGGATCGCAAGGCGGGCGAGGCCTTGATCACCCTGCTGGTTGCGCAGCTCGGCGCGGGCCGCCTCGCGGTGGCATCGCGCACCGACGGCCTGCGGGAGTTCGACAATCGGTTCCTGGTCGCGCACGTGTGCGACCTCGACGACGACGGCCAGCGCGCGCTCGCGCGCAAGTGGTTCGCGGTGCTGCTGCAGAATCCTGGCGTGTTCGCGGAGATGCGCTGGCTGCGGCGCCCGCGCACCGACGCGCGAGACCCGCTCGAAGCTGCCTGCTCGGAGCTCGATCGCCTGCTCGAGCGCCGGCGTCCCCTCGCATTGGTCTGCCGCAATCCACTGGCGCTGACGCTGTGCGTGCTGCGCATCGCGGCCGGGGGCCCCGCCGGCATACCGGCCTCGCGCTACGGCATCCTCGGCTGGCTGTGCGACTTCCTGCTCGAGTGCCGGCATCGTGACGACCGACCGTTCGACGCGCCGGCGCTGCCGCGGCGCCTGCTCGGTCACCTGGCGCTGTTCCTGCTGGAGCGCGGCACCGTGTCGGGCGCGCTGCTGCAGAGTGACCGCAGCTGGTCGGCCCTCGGCCGTGACTTTCTCGCTTCGCTGCCGGAGGACCTGCGCGAGGCGGAGCTCGGCGGACCCGTCGACGAGGGAGGGAAGCTCTGGTGCGTCGACGATCCGACTGCGTGGGTGTTCAGCAGGAAGCCCGCCGCAGCCGCGCGCACGCTGGCCGACCGCCTGCGCAGTGCGGGACTGATCGAGCCGCTCAACCTGTCCGTCGACTGCTACCAGCTCCGTTTCCCGATCCTGTCGCTGGCGGACTTCCTCGCCGCGGATTGCCTGCGCGAGCAGTTCGAAGGCGACCTCGCGGGACTCGGCACCTGGCTGCGAAAACGCCGGCAGCGGATCGAGAGCAACCTCGCCCGCTGGTCGGAGATGCTGGCGCTGTGCGCGGGCTGGCAGGGGGAGCGGTCGGGGCAGTGGCTGCGGGATCTCGCCGCGCTCGATCCGCGGCTCGGCCTGCGCGCGCTGGGGCACGCCGACGATCCGCCAGTGGAGGTGTTCGTGGAACTGCTGTCCCGCGCGCGCCACCGGGAGAAGCAGAACTTCTGGGACGGCTTCGCCAGACCTTCAGGATCGAATCCCGTGACGATGCCGAGCGGGCGCTCAACCTGATCGAGGTTACCTCGCCGAGCCTCAGTTCGGGCACCGACCGCTGTCTCATGGAGGAGGAGGTCGTGCTGACGGCGGAGCGTTTCGGGCTGTCCGCAGCCGCAACAGCGCGCGTGGTGAGCGTCATCCGCCGCGGTCGAGGGGCGGCCGAGGTCGGGGGCGTCTTCGCCGCACAGCCATTCACGGGTGAGCCGTTGTGGCGGGAGGTCGCTCTCGGGGCGGGACGGGGTCGATTGTGGATGATGGCGGTTCCAGTGACGGTGGGGATGTACCGCTGCTTCGACTCGAGCTACCGGTTGTACTGGCGTCGCAAGTGGCACGATGCGGGGAGCGTCGCTGCGTTCGAGCCTAAGAAGTACCGGGGCAGGGGACGCGGGAGCAACGAGCGACCGACGGCTGCTCACCCGGCGTCAGTGACGTGGTACGAGGCGGTCGCGTTCACGCGGTGGCTGAACGCGGTGGCGGCGAAGTCGCCGGAACTGGTGTGCGGAGCGGGCGAGCGCGCGGCGTTCGCAGCGCTCGTCGCGGCCGGCTGGCGATTTCGGCTGCCGTGGGAGCACGAGTGGGAGCTGGCCTGTCGGGCCGGGACGACATCGAGGTGGTCGTGTGGGAACGTGCTGACTGCCGAATACGCTTGGTTCGGGGAGATCTGGAAGGGGGCACCGCATCCCGTCGGCCTGCTGTCGCCGAACGGCTTCGGCCTTCGGGATATGCATGGGAACATCTTTGAGTGGTGTCTGGACGCGTACGAACGGGAGACGAACCCGGATGGTTGCCGCGGCGGCCGCGGTTCCCGCCGTATGGCGCGCGGCGGCTCTTTCAGGCACCCGGCCCTCCTATGCAGCTCCGGCATCCGCGCAAGGGTCACGCCCGCCTTCCGCTTCGACCGCTTCGGCGTCGACGATGTCGGCTTCCGGCCCGTGCTCGCCGCGCCGCTCCCGGGCTCGTCGATCGAACATCGGTGATGGGGTTGTGGTGATCGTCGGCCGCGCGGTCGGGTCGTGCAGCTTCCGGCGGCAGGGCGCGGTCGTCGGCGACCGACCGCTCACGAGCGGGCTCCCGCGCTCGAGCCAATGTCCCTCGTGCGACACGGACTTGCGGTGATCTCCGCCCTCCGCGGACCCTGGTCGCCGCCCGCCGCGTCCGCGGCCAGCCTTGGCCGCGGCTGCGGTCGTGGAAGGCCGTGGTCGGCATTCGACCGACGAATCCGGCCGCGCCGTCGGGTGCACATCCCGATTCGGCTGCCAATGGCCGCGGCGCGCGATGCTCGATGACGCAATGAACCACTGAACGCACCTCGCGCGGCCAGCGTTGTTCGCGCACGCATGGAACTCACGGTCCACGAGGCGGCGCCCCTCGTCGGCAGGAGCCCACGCGCCGTGCGCGCCTGGATCGCGAACGGGCGTCTGCCCGCGCGGAAGTCCGCGCGCGGCTGGTTGGTGCGCGCTGCCGATCTGCCATTGACCGAGGCCCAGCGGCAGCGCGTCCAGGAGCGCGCCCAGCAGGTGCGCGACGTCGTCGACGCCGCCCTGCCGTCGCGCGCCGCCACCGCGCGCGGTCACCACGCGCGGTCGCTGCTCGACCTCGACGTGTTCCGGCTGCTGGGCGAGCGGATCGCCGCACTCGATGCCGACAGCGCGCGGCTGCTCGCCGCGCACGATCTGCGGCGCGCGGCCCAGCGGTCGCGCGCGGCGGCGCTCCACCTCGCCCGGGCCCTGAGCAGTCGGATCCCGGACCGACGGCAGCAGTCGCTGCTCGCCGCGCAGCGCGACCTCGCGGTCGCGGTCGCGCTGCTGCACCTGGCCGGAGCCGGCCCGCAGCAGCTCGCCCCGTTCGAGCAGCAGATCCTGCCGATGGTCGGCGGTCTCCTCCGCTGGTCGGCGCGGCGGGCCGAGCGAGGTCGGGGCCGATGAGCCGGGAGCGGGCACCGCTGCATGCGCGGCTGCACCGGCTGTGCGTGTGGCTCCGCACCCGCGACGAGCACGGTGGCCACGAGCTCGCCGGCGTCCGGGACGCGGTGGAAGACCTGCTCGTCGCGGTCGCCGAGGCGCTGACCTTCCCGGTCGGCCGCGACGACTCGCTCGACCGCGCAGACCGCCAGCTCGTCCGCGTTCGCGTGCTGTTGCAGGTGATCACCGACGCGCACCTCATCCCGCGCGCCACCGCGCGCTGGCTGTTCGCGGAGCTCGACACGGTCGGACGGATGCTCGGCGGCTGGCGCAGGAGCCGTGCCCGGTCCCGCGCTCCCCCCGCGAGCTGAACGACTTCGAGGAGATCGGTCCAGGCGCGGTTCCGACCGCGTGCTGCGCGGCGGCTCCTACTGGAACGAGGCCGATCACTGCCGCTCCGCCATCCGCAACAGGAACGACCCCGCCATCCGCTTCGACATCAACGACAACGACAACGACAACGACAACGACAACAACGGCTTCCGGCCTGTGCTCGCCGCGCCGCTCCCGAACTCACGTTCGAGCCCCATGCGATCTTCCGGCATCGAGCCCGAGCAGACCGATCTCCGGCGGCCCCGCCCGGGGCCCGACCCGGATCCTCCCGCCGCGGCACACGCGTGTGTCGCGCCGGGAGGGTCGCCTTCCGCCGCGCGGCTCGCCGACCCGGAGCACATCGATGCCGCGATCGACGTGACCTGCCGGGGCAAGCACGCCCGGCCGGACGTGGCGTGGTTCCTGTTCGATCGGGCGCGTCACGCTGCGCGATTGTGCGCCGGCCTCGCCGACGGAACCTGGCGACCCGCGCGCTTCGACCTCCTCTACCTCCGTGATCCGAAGCCGCGCGTGATTGCGCGCGCGCCGGTCGCCGACCGCGTGGTGCACACCGCGCTGGCGATGCTGATGGAGCCGGTGCTGCTCCGGTCCGCCGCGCCCGGCGACCTCGCGTGCCGGCGAGGCGGTGGCCAGCACCGGGCCCTGCTTCGATTGCTGCGCGCAATGCGGCAGTTCCGTTTCGCGCTGCACCTCGACGTGCGCGCGTACTTCCCGAGCATCGACATCGACGTGCTGCGCACGCTGCTCGTCCGCCGGTTCCGCGATCGACCGTTCCTCGCGGTGCTCGATCGCGTGCTGGAGTCCGGGCGCGGTCTCTACGACTCGCCGCGCGCGCGGCGTCACGCGCGACTCGGGGCCGCGTGGCCGCCGCGCGGGCAGGGGCTGCCGATGGGGGCCGTCACGAGCCAGCTGCTCGCAGCGCATCTCTATCTGCAGCAGCTCGATCACCTCGCGATGCGGAGCTGGCGCGTCGGTGGGTACACGCGCTACGTCGACGACCTGTTCCTGTTCGGAGACCGGCGCTGCGACCTGCGGCGCTGGCGCGCCGACATCGGCGAGTGGCTCGCCGCGGAACGCCACCTGCGGCTGAAGCACCTGACGGCCCGCATCCTGTCGTGCCGCGGCCACCTGGATGCGCTGGGCTGGCGGATCCGGCGCGACGGGCTCGAGCCGCTGCCGGTGATGCTGCGCCGCCTGCACGCGCGGGTCGACGGCTTCGCGCGCGGCGAGCGCTCACTGGCCGCGCTGGAGCGATCGCTGCGCGCCTCGCTCGGACAGGGCTTCCTGTTCTGAGCCGCTGCGATCGTCGCCGGCCGGATCCGACCTCGGGTGCCGCCCGCTGCGGCCACCGACGACCGGACCGGGAACGACACCCGGCCGGCCGGCCGGATTCGTCGGCCGCGCCTGACTCCAGGTCACCCGCGGCCGCACTCGCGGCAGGGGCCGGCCGCCGATGCGGTCGGAGGTGGCCAGGGCCCACGGTTGGCGGGCTTGGCCGCAAGTGGCTGCCACGCCAGACAACGAGGCGTGCGTGACGCTGCGATCCGCGGCGGATGGCCGCAGATGGCCGCGGCCAGCGGCCAGACGCGGCTCACCGTAACCGCGCGGCCTCTCCCCCGCACAACCCAACCACCGATCTTCGATCCCCGAGCCCGAGCCCGGGAGCGGCGCGGCGAGCACAGGCCGGAAGCCGACGCCGACGTTGACGTTGAAGTCGCCGAAGCGGACGGCGGGGTCGAACCCGACGCGGAAGGCGGAGCGGCAGAGATCGGCCTCGTTCCAGTAGGAGCCGCCGCGCAGCACGCGGCCGGAACCGCGCCCGCCACGGCGGCCGTCCGGCTTCATCTCCCGTTCGTACGCGTCCAGACACCACTCCCAGACGTTCCCGTGCATGTCTCGAAGGCCGAAGTCGTTCGACCCCAGCAGACCGACGGGATGCGGAGCCCCCTCAAGGCCCTCGCCGAACCAGGCGTAGTCGGCAGTCAGCTCGTCGCCGCAGGACCACTCGGTGGTCGTGCCGGCTCGACAGGCCAGCTCCCACTCCCCCTCCCATGGCAGGCGAAACCGCCAGCCGGCCGCGACGAGCGCCGCGAACGCCTCGCGCTCACCCGCTCCGCACACCAGCTCCGGCGACTTCGCCGCCACCGCGTTGAGCCACCGCGTGAACGCGACCGCCTCGTACCACGTCACTGTCGCCGGGTGCGCCATCGTCGGTCGCTTGTTGCTCCCGCGTCCCCGGCCTCGGTACTCGTCAGACACGAACGCAGCGATGCTCCCCGCATCGTACCACTCGTCACGCCATTGCAGCCGGTAGCTCGCATCGAAGCAGCGATACATCCCCACCGTCACCGCCACCGCCATCATCCACAGCGGCCCGTGGCCCGAGCCTGGCTCCAGCCGCCGCCACAACGGCTCGCCCGTGAAGGGCTGAGCGGCGAAGACGCCGCGCGCAGGAAGGGCCCGCGCGCCGAGCCGCGCGCGCGCGGCGATGCCGCTCGCGGTCGGCGCATCGATCGCTCCCGCGTGCAGGAGCGCGATCGCTTCCTCCTCGACCAGCAGGCGATCGACACCCGAGTCCAGGTGGTCGGCCGCGACGCCGAGGATCGCCAGCGCGACCGTCTTGTCCTCGATGCGTCCGGCGAACCCGTCCCAGAACTTCGATTTCGCCCAGGCGTCGGCCCGCTCGAGGATCGCGCGCACGGCCGTCGGCGGCGGGCGGTGGGCGAAGCCCAGCGCGCGCAGACCGAGCTGCGCATCGGCAGCATGGAGACCGACCAACCAATCCGACTTCGCCGTCTCGTCCTCGATCCACGCCTCGAGCAGCGCGAGCGCTTCACCGAGCAGCGGGAGGCGCGCGCGATCGCGCGTCACCTGCTCGAGCAGGGCTGCCACGCTCGCTCGGCCGTCCGCCCCCCGCGCGCACTGCCCCTGCGCGTTCGCCAGACCAGCGCGGATGGCCAGCGCCTCCGCCGCGAGCACGTCCTGCAGCGACGCGAGCGGGAAGTGCCAGACGCGCTGGCTGCTGTCGATCGGCACGAACAGCTCGGTGCGGCGCAGCAGCGAGACGAAGGCGGACGGCGAGCTCCAGCGCCACCCGGCCGCGGGATCGTCGGGATCCGGATCGAAGCTCGCGCACCACGCGTGGAGTGCCGGGTCGGTGTGGCTCGCCTGGCGGAGCGCGGTGCCGAGGTCGGCGCCCTCGTGCAGGTCGTCGACGTCCTCGCCGAGATCCAGGCGGCGGCCCTGACCGCGCTCGAGCATCCACAGCGCCAGCGCCCGCGCACCGGCGCGCGCGCGGTGGGGCTCTGCGCCCGCGAACGGCTTCTCCGCGTCCGGCTTGTGCCGGGCCGCCAGCAAACCGTCGGCGAACTGGCGCAGGACGTCGCGGCGCTGGAAGCCGGCCTCCAATCGTCCGCCCTTCTCGGCGAACCACAGCGCCGCCAGCGTCAGTGCGAGCGGATCGTTGGTGGTCTGGTCGAGCGGCGGATGCGCGCGCAGCGCGGCGACGAACGCCGCCGTCGCTGCCGCGGGCGACTGCCAGTTCTTCCGCAGCGCCGCGAAGCGCACCGGATCCTCCGGGTTGTGCCAGAGCTCGGCGAACCACTTGCCGACCAGCTCGCGCTTGTCGTCCGGTGCGAGCCCCGCGATGCGCAACTCGGCGAAGCCGTCCGGGGTCTTGTCGAACGTCGTGCGGCGGGAGGCGACGACGACCACGCCGTCGAGGGCTTCGTCGCCCGCAGCCTGCAATGCCGCGGGAATCCGTTCGCGCAGCTTCGCCGGCACCTCGTCGAGCCCGTCGAGCAGCACGAGCAGGCGGCCGGAGGAGATCGCGTCGCGCGCGCGCGTGAGCGACAGGCCGGGGGCGAGCGCGAGGTCGTCGCCGGTGGTGACCAGCAGGCCGCCGGTCTCGAGCAGCGCGGTGACGCTGGCGAAGATCACCGTGGATCCCGCGCGCACGAACTCGCAGCCCGCGTCCTTCAGCAGCGTGGTCTTGCCCTGGCCGGCGTCGCCGCGGAGCAGCAGCCGGCGCCAGGCCGGCTCGTCGCGCGCGCCGGCGATCAGCTTCACCAGCGTGTCCCGTTCCGCGGGCTCGCGGGGTGCGAGCCGGCGCGCCGTTGCGCGCAACGGATCGCGAGCGGGCGAGTCGGCGGTGCCGCCGAGCAGGTCGAGCGCGACGAACACGCGCGAGCGCACGCGCCCGCCGCGCAGCAGGCGTTCGAAGTGGTCGGGGAGCGTGTCGAGCCGGGCGACGAGGTGTGCGTCGTAGCGGTGCGCGTTCTGCGCGTCGGCGTCGACGAAGCCGGCGGCGCCGGCGTCGGTGGTGTAGAGGGCCGGCAGCCAAGCCATGTCGGAAGGGAGCGCGCGGCGCATTTCGGCGAGCGCGGCGGGGATGCCGCCGCGGCGCGGCCGCGTGAGCACGTCGTAGAGCGCGCGGTGGAAGGGCTCGACGAAGGGCAGCCGGGCCAGCGCCTGCAGGGCCAGCACGTGCGGAACGTGCTGCAGCAGCGCCGCGGCGCCGAGCGGGTCGGTCCAGCACGAGTGCAGCACGAGCAGACGGCACCGGCTCGCGCCGCCGCAGGCGCGCTCGGCGAAGTCCGCGAGCGGCACCTTGCGGTCGATTCCCGTCGCGTCGCAGCAGACGAGTGCCGTGGCGGGGTGGTCCGCGGTCGCGTCGCTGTGGCCGATCCAGTGGACGACATGGCTGTCGCGCGCGGTGCGTTCGACCTGCGCGAGGAAGTCGTCGTGGTCAGGCACCCAGCGCACGTCGAGCGTCGCGGTTGCGTGGGCGTCGCGCAGCCATCGTTCGGCGCCACCGCAGCCGACCACGCGCACGCGGACCTGGCCCGGCCACTCGGCGAGGATCCGCAGCGCCACTGCCAGGCCGTCGCGGACGGTGTCGCCGGTGTCCACGCTCGGTCGCGCCCCACCGATCTGCTCGAGGTCGCCGACGACGAAGGCGATCGTCAGCGGCTCGTCGACCGCCAGCGCCAGATCGGGTCGGGCGGGGCCGGGCAGCTCCCAGGCGAGCGCCGCGCGCCCGTCGAGGAACGGCTGCTCTTTGAGCGGCCCGAGCACCGCCCACGGCAAGCCGAGGGCCGGCGCGCGGCCGTCACCCACGAGGACGATCCGCGGGCGGGAGTCGTCGAGTCGCTTCTCGATCGCTTCGGCGAGCGCCGGCGCGTGCGTGTCGAGGTACGTCTGGAGCTGGTAGCCGAGGTCGAGCCCCGCGCTGGAACCGGCCGCGCGCGCGTCGCGGACGAGCCGCGTGAGCTCCGGGTCGTCCGGCAGGTGTGCCGACCTGGGCTCGGCTCGGCCCGGCTCGATCCAGGAGACCGTCGACCCGCCGCCGGCGGCCGGCGCGAAGCGGAGGCGGAGGTCGCGAGGGTCGTAGCCGGCGTGCCCGGTCATGTGCGGTCCGGGTGCAGGGGTCTCACGCGAACTCCCGGGGATGACAGTTTCGGGTTCGAGCTGTCCTTGTCTTCCACGACGGCTCCAGCAGACCTCCCATGGGTTCCGGATTCCATCCTACCGAGCTGCGTCGCGTGCTCGGAGTGACCTTCGACAACCTCGCCGGCCTGCGTCACGAGGACGACTCGACGCTCGCGCAGTTCATCGCGGCCGAGCTCGGCTCGCGACCCCCGCAGAGCGAGGCCGAGCTGCGGTCCCGGGTCTGGGATCTGCTGGGCGACGCGCTCGGTCGTAGGCTGGCAGAGTTGGCGGAACCCAAGGAAGGGTCGGCGAAGCGCCGGGACGGGGGAGAGTTGACGACGAGGGAGGAACAGACCAGCCGGGCTGCCCGCAACGTCGCACGGAAGCTGCGACTGGACGAAGTGCGTTTCCATCGCGCCTTTCCCGAGGCAACGGACGCGTACCTGCAGAATGCGCTGGACCAGGCCCATTTGGACGACGAGCGCGACGCGCGCAGGCACCACCCTTGGGCCATCGCTTCGCAGCTCGGCGACCCGGACCAGCCCGACCCGGTCGCGCAGAAGCCGGCTGACGAACCGAAGAGCGACCGGGCGGAGGTCTCGATCGCCGACGTCGGGCAACAGCGGGACGCCCTGCGGATCGTCTCCGAGATCGCACGCTTGCACGGGCAGCAGGGAACGGCGGTCGCCGACGTCGCCAACGAGCTGCACTGGTTCATCCGGGACGCCAACGCCCGCGTCGTGCTTGCCGGCGGCCGGCCCCGCGACCTGCCCGCCGTGGCGGCCACGAGGGTCTTCGACGATCCGGACGTCCGGGCCGAGGTGCTCCGTTACCGCGCGCAGAGCCCGGTCCGCATGCCGCTGTGGCGGCTGGTCGAGAATCCCATCGGGATCGCCGTCGACGACGAGCTCGCTCTCCCGGCCACACTCCAGGGCTTCGCCGTGTGGTATGCGGGCGCGCTCGTCGAGCGAGGGCTGGAGCCGGAGACGCTGTACCAGCACCAGAAGCGCTTCCGCGAAGCGCTGGCGCGGTTCGCCGCGACCGGACCCTCGCGTGAGGGGCTGTGGATCGTCGAGGCGGTCGTGGACGGCGAGACTCCGTTCGTGCGGGTCTGGAACCGGATGAGGAGCTCCCTGCCCGTGCAGGCGCACGAGCCGGGCGAGAACATCGACCTGCTGCGTCAGCTCCGCGTCGTCGATGTCGCGAGCGACGAGGCGGTGCGGACGCTGGCTCCGCGCGACCACGCCCTGGCCCTGCGCCTGCGCGACGTGCGAGGTCCGAGCAACCAGGCGGTCGCGCCGCTGGCTCCCGGCACGCTCGCGCGGGACCTGGGTGTGGATGCCGCCGGATTCGCTACGCGGATCGACGCGATCACCGACGCGCTCCACAGCGCCGCGGGCGGCCGCGCGTGGACCGCGGTCGTCGCCGAGCGCCTGCTCGCCGCCGGGCAGGATCCGATCAGTACGGCAGGCTCGACGGCGCTGCTCTGGGAGATCGCTGCCCAGGAGGAGCGGTTCGTCGGCGGCCTCGACGAGTCGGTGCGCCGCGAGGCGCGCGCGATCCGCTCGTGGATCGACGACCAGGGTGCTGAGCCGTCGCCGCCGTCGATCGCACTCATGCGGGAAGTCGGGCACGCGATCCACGCGGCGCCGGGTGGATGGCAGTGCTGGTGCGACCTGAACCGGCTGCTGCTCTCGCCGGCGGCGTTCGCGGCGCCGGAACCCGAGTCCACGACGCAGGGTCTCCTCGCGGCGCTGTGGACGCTCCAGGTCGCGGGCCGCGACGAGCTGGCTTCGTTCGACGGCGACGACCGGCGCCTGGTCGCGCTGGTGCGCGGCGGTGCGCTCGAGGCGTGCGCGGCCGCGTCCGAAATGACGCGCACGCGGATCAACAAGGAGATGGTGCCGCCGGATCCGTCGCCGGCGCGCCACGGGGTGGACAAACGCAAGGCCACGGAGTCCGCGCGCCGGGGATTCGACGAGGGTCTGGACGGTCGCCTGATCGACCTCGCGGGGAGGGTGCAATGAGACCGATGTTGGACGTGATGGAGGTCCTGCGGACCGAGTTCCGGCGGGGCTGGTATACGGAATCGCCCGTTCCCGCGGAGGTCGAGCGCGCGCTGGCGCTGCGCTCCGCGGCGAGCGACGACGATCGCTGTGAGGCGCTGCGCCTGCTGGGCCGCAGCCCCGATCCGCGCGCCGTCGCCGCGCTGCTCGACGCGCTCCGCGCCGATGCGAGCGCGCACGTGCGGCAGGTCGCGGCACTCTCGCTCTGCGATCTCGTCGATCGACCTGGCGTGACGCGGGCGCTCGCCGAGCGGGTCGCGGACGTCGCCGTGGATCCGGCGCTCCGCGCCGCCGCAGCCTGGTCGCTGCGGGGCACGCGCGATGGGCCGGCTCTCGCGACGCTCACCGCGATCGTGCAGGACTTCGGAGAGGTGCCCGAGCTACGCGAGCTGGCGGCCCGCGCCCTGCTCGAGCCGCGCGAGGTGCCTCCACTCGCCGTGCACGCGGCGGCCGCCCCGGCGTGGGAAGCCCTGAGCGCGCGCACCCGCGCCGCGCTGATCGAACTCGGCCCGTGGCTGTCCGCGCCGATCGAGGCGGTGGACCGCGGGATCCAGCGGGTCGTCGAGGCGCTGCTGGAGGGCATGGCAGGACTGCGCCTCGTGCCGACCCTCGGCCAGGCCCCCGCGCGAGGGCTCAGGGAGACGGTCCTGGTCGAGTACTTCCCGGGCTGGCTCGATCGCGAGAACCTCGGCACCGAGTTCCACCTGCGCGAGACCAGACCGCTCAGCATCGTGCGCACGCCGGACGATGGGCGGGCGATCCGCATCGAGCTCGATCCGGCCAGCGAGCCGGTCGCGACGGAGGGGACCTTCGCGCAGTTCCTCGCCGCCAATCCCGACCTCGGGAGCTGCAAGTGCGTCGTGACGTTCCGGTTCGGCTCCGAGCGCGAGCACCTCCCGGCCGAGGCGACCGTCGACGATCGATCGAGAGCGGTCGTGTTCGAGGTCCGCGGCCGTGCGGGCAGCGTGCCGACCGTGTCGGCTGTCGCGGATGGCGAGGAAGTCACGTACAGCGTCAGGATCTTCGCGCCGGACACCCGCGCGTTCTGGTCCAGGCATCCGGAGCACGGAGGGAGAGGATAGGGAGCGCTCTCCTGCGCTCCAGGTGGCCGGCCCTGTCCGCGGACTGTGGGGGTGACGAGGGGGAGCTCGGGACATGCGCAGTGCCTCCGACGAGCGCGTGCCGATCCGGTTCGACGTGATCCCCGCTGTGCTCGCGTCGAGCATGACGCGCAGTTCCTCGCGAAGCACCGCGGCTCGTCGCCCTTGCATGCGGCCTGCTGGCCGTGACCTACCCGGTCGCGCGCGCGTTCGTGCTGCCGCGATTCGCGATGGTCGCGATGGCGGTCATCGGCCGACCTCCCGTGCCGCCGCCCTGAACCTCGCGCGCACGATCTCCAGGTGCGCGCGGACCTTCGCGAGGTCGTCGTAGAAAGTCGATTGGCCGAGTCCGGACCACTGCGGGAGGACGGCGAGCTCGCTGACGGTGGGCACGAATCCGAGCTCGCCAATCCCCTTCGTCAGCAGGTCGCAGCAGGTCGACACCAATCGCCCCGCTGCAGTGGGATCGGCCGCGGATCCACGCGCGTCCGCGAGCCAGACCAGCGCGCGTCGTCCGGTCTCCTGCGCGATCCAGCACAGCCGGTTCACGCGACGCGAGCTGCGTCCCGCCGCGCGGAGCTCGCGCTGCAGGCACCGGCACGCCCAGCGAACCACGGTCGGGGCGCGGCACGCGAGGCGGCGCGCGTCCATGACGTCCGCGTGCTCCGGATCGGTCTCGGCGGGCCGACCGTCGCGATCACCGGGCCCGCCGACCGCGGCGACCTCGAAGCGCGCGCGCAGGTGCTGGAACAGCGCCTCACCGTCGATCTCCATCGTTGCTCCGGCGATCGCGAGCCGGGCGAGCGAGCGCCGGACGCGTCCGACGACTTCCTCCCGCGGGCCGCGGACGTCGAGGTCGACGAGCACGGATCGGGGCTCGAGCACGAGTGGCACGTCGCCCGGCCGCTGCGCCGGCCCGTGACCGATCAGCAGCTGGCAGCGGCGACGCCGCAAATCGCCCTGCACCGAGACCATCGACGTCGCAGCGTCGGGATGGGCCTGCCCCAGGGCGAGCAGCAGGCGCCAGGCCTCATATCCCGACGGATCGTGCCGACGGTGCAGCTGCCACACGTACTGACGCAGCCAGCCCAGGACCGCGGCAGCCGTAACGCGGTCTACCCGCCCGCGCCGCACGCGGGGCAGCACCCGGTCCACGACGAAGTCGTGCGCGACGACCTCCGCGTCGAAGCCGGCCTCCAGGAGACCGTGTCGCCTGAGCCGCGAACTTGCGAACGGGATCAAGGCCGAGCACAGGTCGTCCAGCGCGGTCGGATCGGACGCGCGTCGGAGAGCATCCGCGAGCCGCTCCAGCCGAGGCTCACGGGGTCGCGAGGCCGAAGGCGTCGGCTTCGGCGAACGGGCGGCAGGTGTTCTCGATGCTCGCATCGAGAACCGGAAGGAGAGTGGTGACGCGGATCTGTCTCGGAAGCGCGTGCGCAGCCCGCCGTGCAGCGCGACCGCACGATCGCGTCCGCCGCCGCACATCGAACATCAGTTCAGCCGGATCCACGGGTCGCGTGCGAGGTCCGGCGGTGCACGGCGCGTCGTCATCCGGCGCGTTGATCCACGCCGGATCCGGAAAGGCGACGAAGGCGAGCACTTGCCGGAGGGTGATCACCACCGGTCCAGACCATGACACGAATCCCATCGGTCGCCGCTCCCGCGAGCCCACCCGGGACGCAGGACACCGGCGAGCTCTCGCGCTTCGCGCGGATCGCAATGGACCACGCGCTGCTCGGCGCGCCGGACGCGGCGTTCCTCGAAGCGCTGCGGCGGAATGCCGACTCGCCCTGGCCGGAGGTCGCACGTGCCGCACAGATGCTCGCGGCCAGCCTGCGACCGGCGGTCTCCACGTCGGACCGCGCGGTCCTCGAGGACATCCTCGCGGACGCCGGCACGGATGCGGTCGCTCCGCGCGAAACCTGTGCGGACCTGTGCAGACTGGCGCGACGGCTGCACGCAGACGGCGCCGAGGACGCGGAGGCGGTGCGTCGGCTCGCTGCCGCCACCTGCATCGCGCTCGAGCAGGTCGACGTGATCAGCGATCACGACGTTCCGGTCGTCCTGAGCGGCGCCGTCCAGCTCGACCCCGAAGCGCTCGCGCGGTGCTGGAGCGTGGCGGCGACGCCCGGGCGCGCGGCCAGGCGCATTGCGGAGAAGCTGCTCGCGAGCGGTCCAGGCCGGCCGCGTCCGGAGTGGACCCAGGCGTGCGGTGCGAGCCTGCTCGCGCTGGAGGTCCACAGGCGACTCGCGGCTCGGGTCCGCGCCGCCCGGCGCATCACCGGTCGGTTCGTCGCGCTGTTCCTCGGTGTCGCGATCCTCGCGCTGGTCGTCGGCTGCGCGTTCACCGGGCGATCGTCCTCGCCGCCCGGTCTCGACGCGGCGCCGCCCGCGATCGACGTCTGGTCCGCGGGGCCGCCGACAATGGCGCGGGGCGACGCGGACGCCGCCGTGGGCGACACGCAGCTCGTCGCCACGCCGGGCCCCGCGGACGACCCGGAGGAGCCCGTGGATCCCGAGCTGCCGCTCGGCGCCCTGCCCGATTCCTCGGTGTTGCCACCGGCGGTCGCCAGGGAGCTCGGCGACCGACGCGTGATCGTCGTCGTGCCGGGGACGGGCCCGGGCCTCGAGGAGCTCGAGACGCGGCTGATCGAGTTCATGGTCGGCGCCGCGCCCGAGAACGTCACGGAGTTCGTCCCGTACACGTGCTGCGCCTCGTCCGAGTGCCTGGACCCGCTGCGCCTGCTCGATCCGCGCGCGCTGCCGATCCTCCCGCGCATGCAGCGCGACGGCCTCCTCGTCGCCGCGGAGCTCGTCCTGCTCGCGCGGCCGCTCGAGATCGGAACGTCACCTGCCGTGACGACGCTCTCGGTGAGCCTCGTGCGACTGGGCGCGGCGGACCAGCCCGCCGTCCCTCCCGCGCAGCTCTGGCGCGGCATCCTCACGTTCCGGGTCCGCCATGCGCTCGAGCTGACCGAGCCTGGCGGCCTCGGCGCGGACCCGCGGTCGGTCCGCTCCGAGGTGCGCCGCCGGATCCTGGCCGACCTGCTGGTCGCGCAGGCCCGACCGGGCGTCGACGACTACCTGGACGCGGCCTGCATCCTGCTCGACGGCGCGATGCCCGACAGCGACCCGTGGCTGCGCGCGCGCGACATCCTCCGGCGCTGCTACCACCAGCACCAGGACCCGCTGCTGATCCGACTGCGCATCGGCGTCGAGGACCTCGCGACGCGCAAGGCGCTGCACCACCGGCACCCCGAGATCCTGGCCGATCCCGAGATCGGAGTGTTCGTGGACGACAACGTCGACAAGGACCCGGAGGCGCGGCGTCAGATCCTCCTGCGCTGGGTCGCGGAGCACCTGGCACGCGCGGATTAGGCAACGAATCGCCCCCGGCCGAGCGCCCATGGCGGACCGCGTGAAGAGCACCGACGCGCGTATCGAGCTCTCGGCTCACGGAGTGCCGATGGTGGTGCAGCATTGCACCGAGGCGGTGTTCACGGACGGGCTGGCGGAGTTCGTCGAGATCGACGGCGCGCCCGTGGCGGTCGTCGGATCGCAGGGCGACAACACCGCGGAGCACCAGCGCCCGAAGGTCGGCCAGACGCTGGTCCCGTTCCCCTGCACGTGCGTCGTGTTGTCGGGCGACCCGCTCGTCACGATCGAGGGTCGGCCGGTCGCACACGAGTCCTCCGCATGCCGGGTGCCGGACGTGCTCGCGCCGCGCAAGAGCGGCGTGCTGGAGGTGCGCGACGCGTTCGTGTTCGTGCAGGGCCAGGGGCTGCTGCGCGGCGGGTCGTGACCGCGGGCCCGGAATCCGGGAAGCCGACGCACTTGGTGGGGGGTGCCGGCCGCGCGAGGCGGCCAAATCAGCGTGACCTTCGAGGCAGCCATGACGACACCCCAACATCGACCGCAGGTGCTGATCGTCGACAAGCGCGGCGTGAAGCTGCGCAGCGTGACCCTGACGCCGGTGGTCATCGGTGACTTCGGCGACGCGCGGCGCGACGAGACCCTCTCCATTGCCGACGAGGAGACCTTCTGGGCGACGTTCCTGCCGAGCATCCAGGTCGATGGCGTGGACATCCCGCTCTCGCCCGAGCGTCTGCCGCTCCCGGAGGACCTCACCGACTACCTGCTCGCGCGGCCCGACAGCCCGCTGCGGACCCTGGAGCAGCTCGAGGCGTGTCTCGAGACCGCGAGCCCGCGTGCGCTGCTCGAGATGTGTGCCGCCCTGCCCAGGCCGTGATCGAGGAGAACCAGACATGAGCAAGCCGACGACGACCGCGACGACCACGAACACCGCCTTCGAGGTCGCACCCGAGTTCGCGAGCGCCCTGCCGGCGCTCGTTCCGAGTCCCGCACCGATCGTCTCGCCGACGACCGCGGGTCAGGCGCTCGCGCTGCTCCGCGACGTGCTCCGGCGCACGAAGCAGGCCCTGCGAGCGAAGGTCCGCACGAAGGTCGAGCAGGTCCTCGCCGAGCACCGGGTGGTCCGGAACGGCCTGGTCGTCCACGACTACTTCGGGAACACCGTGGCGGGCGTGCCGATCACGCTGCACAACGCCGGGAAGCCGCGCGAAGCGCTGGGCCGCGTGATCGACGAGCTCGGCGAGGACAGCAAGTTCCAGGAGATCGCGCTGCTCGAGGACGTCGATCCCGAGCTCGACCCGAACGACCCGCACGCGCCGCCCGTGCATCCCGTCGACGACGTCTGTGAGACGATCGCGTCGCGCGCCGAGCGCGGCGTCCTCGCCCACGTGACGGCGACCGTGCGGCCGCGCGCCTACGCCGACGCGGTCCGTGAGTTCATGAAGCACCCGCTGCTCGGCTCGCAGCCGCACCGCGAGTCGGTCCAGGTCTTCATCGACCGGCTCGTCCACAAGGACCGGGATCGGGACGAGGTGACCGCGCACTCGCCGCTCGGCGCGGTGCTCGGTCGTCGCGTCCACCTCGACGCGTACCACCACGTCGCCGAGCCGCTCGACGGTGACCGCGGCGGAATCGGCGTGCTCCGCGGCGTCCACATCGTCCGCGTCCCCGGCCGGAGCCGCGAGTTCCTCGAGGAGCAGCGGGCGACGCTCGCGACGTTCGGGATCAACACCCTGCGCCGCTGGACCGGTGTCGGCAATGCGGTCGTCGTCACCAACCGCAGCCTGCGCGAGGGTGGCAGCGTCTACCTCTGGGCGTCGACGACGCGGCTACGGAGCTTCGTGCAGGCCGTGTTCCACAGCACGACCGAGCACGAGATCCGGGGCGCGGGCAAGCGCGCTGCCGGTCCGCTGGACGCCGTCGCCGGGAAGATGAACACGTTCCTGGGCGATCTCCAGGCGGCGGGGTGGATCCGCTGCGGCAAGGTCTCGGTCGACTACGCGGATCTGAAGGTCCGGATCAAGGTCGAGTTCGAGCCCTGCCAGTGCATCGACGACATCGCGATCGAGTTCTACGAGGACTCCCACGGAATCAAAGGAACCCAGGGACCCGGGAATCCAGGAAGGAGCTGAACAATGGCAGACACCCGTGACATCTCGGCGCAACGCGCCATCGTGACCCTCGACGGCGAGGAGCTCCCGCCCGTCATCCAGCTCGAGATCGGCAACCAGATCGTCTATGGCCCGCCGGCCGACAATGGCGCGGCGATCGGTCCGTTCGTCGCCTACCGTCCGACCTCGCTGCGCATGGTGTTCCCGATCACGCGGAACCCGGCGTTGCGCGAGATCGGGAAGGACCGGGAGCAGATGCGGAAGGACCGCACCATCACGATCCGCTGGCTGGCGGTCGACGACGACAAGCCCCTGACCACGACCGAGCTGACCAACGTGCGGTTCACCTCGGTGGTCCAGCGGCGGCACGACGGGCACGCGCAGCCGGTCGAGGAGCTGATGGCGGTCGTCGGGAGCGTGACCCACAACGACTGACGCGGAGTCGCGCGCCACCTTCCGTCGCCGGAGCCGAGCGGGTCGAGACGATGGCGGACCACCAGGATCGGATCGTGCTGAAGTCGCTCGCGGCGAGCGGGCGGGTCGATGCGCGCAACCGTGGCTGGGCGCTGGCCCTGCGGCCGGTGTGGCACCCCGATGCGACCGGCGGCCACCGGTGTGCGGCGATCGAGACACGCCTGACGATCGCGCTGCATTTCACGGACGAAGACGGCGACTCCACGGCCATCCGCCAGGCGCTCGAGTCGATGTTGTCGACCCCGGTCGAGCTGCGGGCGCAGGCCCAGAAGCTGATGGTCCGCGGCGTCATCGTCTCGCTCCGCTGGAGCCAGCAGGTCGACGCCGACGGAGCGTCCAACGCGAGCACGGCGATGCTCGACATCCTCGGTACGGAGCCCACCCCATGACGAACCTGCGCCCCGCCGTGACGTGCTGCGGCACGGAGCTGCGCTGCAGCAGCGTGCGTGTCGTCGAGCCTGCGGGGGAGGACCCGCGCATCACCGTGCGGCTCCCGCGCCGGGGACTCGCTCAACCGGCACTGTTGGACTCGAGCCTGACGGTCACGATCGAGGACACCGTCGTCCGCGGTGTCGTCACCGAGATCGACGACGCGACGAGCGAGAGCACCGAGACGCTGACGATCACCGCGCCGATGGGAGTGGCCGCCGCGCAGGGTCCCATGACGTTCTGCGCGACCGACCAGCGGCGCTCCGCGCTGCTCCGCCGATCGCTCCCGGGAATCGAGTTGACGGAGACGCGACGGTCTCGCTGCGACGAGACCCACCGCGAGTTCGTCGTGCTCCTCGAGTCGGGCTGGCGACTGGGACGCTTCCTCGCGCTGCTCGGCGGCCAGCTGCTGCTCGCCGTCGGCGAACGGGCGGTGGTCGCCCGCCCGGACGAGCCGGCCGACGTCGAGCGGATCGAGCCGCGCACCTCCACCGCACGTCGCGCGGCCGCCCCGACGCTCGTGCTCACCGCCATGCCCCACGGTCACGGCAGCGTCCCGCTGCGACACGTGCGGAGCGGAGCCGCAATGCGGCCAGCGCGATCGATCCACCTCGTGCACACGGCCTCGCTCAGCGAGCTGCGCGCCGCGGCCGAGGCCATTGCCGCAGTCGAGCGGGATGGAGAGTTCCGTGCCGATGGGGGACCGGAGCTGCTGGAGATCGGACCCGGCGACTGGGTCGACTTCGGCGCGGGTCCGCGCCTCGTCACCGGCCGCGAGCGGTGCTGGAACGAGCACGCGGGCTGGCAGGTCGTGCTGCACGGCGGCTACCCGTGGGAGGACGTCGTCGGCGGCCGGCCGCCGATCGCCGAGCCGGTGCGCGTCGCCGGGTTCGACGGCGAGACCGGCCGCGTCGAGGTCGCGCTGACCCGCCACGATGGCCTGGCCGTCGGCGCTGCGCTCGACAGTCCGCGGGCCGGGGCTCGCCAGTTGGTCGCGGTGCTCCCCGGCGTCGGGGATCTCGGGCGGATCGGCTTCGACGGCGCATTCGAACGCGCCGTCTACCTCGGCGCGGCCGTGCCCGACTGCGCGATGAAGAAGGAGTGGCTCGAGCGGGACATCGTCGTGATCGCGGACGACTCCGCCCGACTGGAGCTGTCGCGCGAGGGCGACCTCGAGCACCGGCTCGGTCGGGTCACGACGCACTGCGACGTGCTCGAGCAGAACACCGGCACGGCGACCTGGACGGCCAGGCGGATCTCGATCGAGAGGGCGCATTGACAATGGGATCCTGGCTGCGCTATCCGCTCGACGTCGAGGGCCAGCGCCTGGCCCTGCTGTTCGAGGAGTCCGCGGCCGCGCTCCAGCTGCTCGCGATGGTCCGCGACATCGCGCCCGGCGAGTTCCCCGGCTTTCTGGAGCTGGCGAACCCCTGCGACCAGCTCCGCGAGGCGCTGGACCTGGAGGAACTCGCGTCGCGGATCAGTGCGTTGTTCCGCGCGGTGGGGCGGCCGGACATCCGGGCGGTCTTCGAGGCCGACGACGGATCCGCGCGCGAGAGGGCCTCCGCGACCGGTGTGCGCGGATCGATCGTGATCCTGAGTGAGTCCGCGGCGGGTGTCGGCGGCTGGCGCGCCCGCGTGCCGATCGAGCAGCGCGACTCCCGCCTCGGCCTCGACCTGACCGCAGCGGAGATCTGCTGACGATGGCCCACGGGAACGAGACGCCGTCCGATCGTCCGGAGACCCAACCACCTGACGGCGGCCGCGACGGTCGGCGGGATCGCCACGCGTACGCCCTGTTCGTCCAGCAGCTCCGCGCGATGCAACGACGCGAGCCGGTGCCGCCGGCCCCGCCCGCGGGAGCGGCACCCTACACGCCTGGACCGGACGTGCTCGATCCCGGTTTCGTGATCGTGCGCGCGATCGAGGCGATCGCGGCATCGCAGCTCGCCGCGGCGCGCGCCGGTCTCCTGGAGGAGCTGACGACCCGGCTGCTGACCGATCTCCACGGCGCGCCGCGGGTCGCACGACCGGCCGAGGTGCTGCTGTGCTTCGCCGGGGACCTGACCGGTGTGATCCCGGCCGACGCCACGGTCACGTCCCCGGACGGCTGCTGGACCGCGGTTCGCAGGGACCCGAAGTGCGCGATGCAGATTCGTGTGATCGAGCGCATCGAGGCGGTCGGCCCGTCCGTGTGGGACGTGACCGCGGCGCTGCGGGACGGCGGCAACGATACCTCGTCCGCAGGGGTCCACGGATGGCAGGCGGTGAACGTCGAGCTCTCCGTGGGCACCGGCTGCCCGGGGTTGGTCTGGGACCTTCCCGCGCCGGTCGCGGTCCGCATCGAGTCGGTCCGGTCCGGCGACGGCGCGGCGCTCGACTGGTCGCTGGACCACCGCGGTTGTCTGGTGGTGCCGCCGCAGCCGATGCAGGGCGCGCCGCGGATCGAGATCCGGCTGCGGGTCGCACCGGGGGAGCTGGCGCACCTGGGGCAGATGTGGTGCAACGCAGTGCCGTTCGGCGCCGCGTCGAAGCACGGCCTCGGCGAGGAGCAGGTACCCGACGCGGGCACCTTCACGTTCGCCGACCCGCGGTTCCCGGGCCTGTCGATCGTGCAGCCATTCGACGGCACTCCCGGCCGACCGGCGGAGGACGTCGTCGGCTGGCGACAGCGCGTCGCCGCCGAAGCGAGACACAATGGACGCGCTGTCGTCGCCGCGGACTTCCGCGACCTGGTGAGAGCGAGCTTCCCAGCGGTCGTGGTGCGCGCCGTCCGACCGACGCGGGCGCGCATCGCCGGTCGCTGCCGGCGTGCGGTCCAGCTCGTGCTCACGCCGTCGCTGCGGCTACCGCTGCCCGCGGCCCTCGACCTCTGTCTGGCGACCGGCCGCCGGATCCAGCAGTTCCTCGCCGATCGCGTCCTCGAGGACGTCGCGGTGATCGCCGGGCCGCCGACGGTCCGCGTGCCACGCGCGCCGACGCCCGCCGAGCCGCTGTGGCCGTACACCGATCTGCTGGTGGACGGCGCGCGGACCGATGCACCGCGAGCCGACGCAAGACGCGCCGACGCGACGTTCTGGCCGGTATTCGACCTGGAGGAGTTCGGTCGTGTTTGAGCCGCCGTCCAGCGCGCTCCCGTGGGCGTTCGTCGAGCGCGGCGGTCCGCTGCTGCGTGCGCTGCTCGACCGCGTCGACTCCCAATGGATGGAGGCGACCGGGAAGCTGGCCCGATCCGTCGTGCACGACTCGGACCCGGACGCCATCCGTTACATCGCTGCATCGGCGGGGCACTCCCACCTCGTCGAGCTCGCCGGCGGGGCGACCGCGATCGTGCAGCCGGAGCGGCTGTGCACGTTGCTGCTCGCGGCGTTGCGCGGCCGTCCGCCGCGGATGCGAGCGCTGCTCGACGCGCTGCTGGGCGTCCGGCTCGTGGCGGTCGCGATCGACGACGCGCCGGATCCGTTCGGGATCCCGCTGCGCGCGGCGGCCCGCGTCACGGTGTGCACGCTCCGCACTGCGACCCGCGCGGTGGTCGTCGCGGTGGTTCGACAGCTGCTGCCGGCCCACGTCGAGTTCGACGATCGCGACCTGATCGAGGTCGACGTCGACCCGGGAGCCGACACCGATCCGGAAACCGACCATGGCACGCGCTTGATCGCAGCGGACGGAGCATGAACAGCGAACCGACCATCCGCATCGACCCGCGCGCGACCGCGCTCGTCGGCGACCTCGAGACGGCGCTGGACCACGTCCTCGGCCGCGCCGTGATCCGCGGCCCGGCCGCGCTGCTCGGTCAGGATGCGCTCGTCCTCGAGAGCGAGGACGACGGGCGCAGCCTGCTGGTCCGCAGGCTGGTCGCGCGCGGGGCGAGCGGTCGTCTGCACGTCGCGGACCGTGTTCACGTGCCGCTGCCCGCCGTCGTCGACGGCGAGTCCATCGACGTGCGGCTGGGTCTCGGCTGGCAGGCCATGCCCGTCAGCGACGGCTCCGCGGTGTCCTGCGGCGAATCGACCGTCCGTCTTCTCGCGGACGGTGAAGGCGACGAGGACGGCGAGCTCGTCGTCGGCGTACTCTCGGCGTCGGGCTTCGACGCGGTGCCCGTGCCGGCGGACCGCCTCGACGCGACGGAAGCAGACGAGCGCTGGCGCCGCGATGCGCTGTCGCAGGTCCGGGCTCTCGACGATCTGCTGCTCCGCCTCGCCGCGCGGGTCGACCGGCTGCGCGCACCGATCCTTACCTGGAACAGCCTGCTGCTGCCCCTTCAGCTGGCCGTCGCGCAGGCGATGCGAGACCTCGCACCCGACCGGGATCCCGAAGCGGCGCTCGGCGCGCTCGGGATGTGCTGCGACGCCGCTGCCGACCTCGAGCACCGGGCGGCCGCGCTGCGCGACGCCCAGCTCCTCGCGTTGATCCGGTGCGTCGAACCGGCGCAGCTGCACCACGAGATGCCGCGGGCCGAGCCGTTCCACGCCCGCTGCACCGCCGCGCTGCACCGCGTCGAGCTGCTCGCGGCGGCGATCGAGGCGCTGCTGCGCGGGGTCGGCGGGGACCCCACCCGCCTGCCGGATCGGCTCTACCACGACGGCCGCGTGTTCGATCGGCTCGGTGTCGCGGAGCTCGCGCCGATCGGTGCCGGCCCGAGTGGCACCACGCGGATCTACCGCCTCGCGGGCGCGCCGCGGCACGGAGCCGTGCACCTGGCGCTCCGCTGGCGCGGCGCGGCGCGCGTCATGCTGGGCGACGTCCGCACCTTCGTCGGCGCGCCGCGCGACGGCGCACGGCGGCGCGACGAACGGTTCCTGGGCAGCCTCGAGCGGGATGGGTTCCATTGGCTGGCAGACGTCGCGCCGGGCGCGACCCACATCGAGGCACCGGACGGCCTCGAGCTCGACGACGCTGCGCTCTACACGCCGTGGGCCGGCGGCCCGCTCGACGGCCCGCACCCTGAGAAGCGAGACCCACGATGATCGAAGTGCTGATCTGGACCTTCCGTGGCAAGCACGACCGCTGGGGTCACGCCGCGCTGCGCTGTGGCACGACCTACGTGAGCTGGTGGCCGGAGCCGTATGGACGCGTCCCGTATCGCGCGGCCGAGCTCACGTCCCGCTACCCCGCCGACTGGCCGGGCGCGGGTCTCCTGTCGGGCCTGCGGAGCCTGTACTCGGTGAGCCCGATCCGCGATCGGTCCTACCTGCACGACGTTGCGGAGGAGGGCGGTCCACCCGACCACGTCGTCCGCATCGAAGGGCTCGACGAGGTCGCCCTCGAGAGCTGGTGGATGGGCTTCTCGCTCGATGGCGGCCGTGTGCCCGGACCGTTGCCGCCGTGGGACACGCTCGAGCTGAACTGCTCGACCGTCGTCGCGCGGGCCCTCGACGTCGCCGGCGGCAGCCGTCTTGCGCCATGGACGCACACCTGGAACATGGTCTGGGCGCCCGACGACGTGCTCCGCTACGCGGAGTCGATCCGCCGCGCGCTCGAGGCGGGCCGTACACCGTGATCACCGAGCCGGCCGGTCCGGCTGAGAGAGGAGATATCCGGCGGTGCCGCGACGATCGGGCGACTGCCGCGACGCGTTCCAGATGCCTGGCTCGCGGTGTTCCGCCATTGGAACGGCGGCGCCCACCCCCCGGAAGCCAGACCCACGCTACCTGTAAACGGTCGTCCGCCGGCTGCCGTGCGGCGGCTCCCACCGGGGCGGTGACGCCTGCTGGCTCGCCGCGAGCCAGCTCGGCGACGACGTCGACCACGGCGATGTCGCGCCTGCCGCCGGGTGGAACGCTGCGATATCGCGAACGGCGTAGGCGTCCGGTGCCGGTCGGCGTCTGAGCTGCACACCTCCGGGCGAGCGGCCGGCGGACGCATATCGTTCAACGCGACGGTTCCACCGCGGGGGGCGGCGTATCTCGCATTGCCTGCTCGCCCGGCGGGTCGAGCCAGTCGGCGAGCGAGCGCAGCGCGCCGGCCGCTGGCTGGAGCGCACGCGCACGGATCTGGCCGGTGGCCTCGGGCGGCGCGACGTGCCATGCGATCACGACGACCACGGCGAGCAGGCCGAGCAATACGAGGCGCGTGGCGAGCTGCAGCAGCCAGTTCAGCAAGCGAAGCATCGACAGTCCTCCGCGGCGGGGTCCTCGGGTCGGTCAGCTCGGGGTCACGGAACCTCGGAGATCCGCAGCGCCACGAGCAGGGAGAACGCGACGAGCACGCCGGAGATCAGGCTCGCGAGGAGCACCTCTCGTCCGGGCTGCGGGTCGGCAGGGTCATCGAGTCGTCCCACGGTCACCTCTCGCCATGTGAAACGGCGGCGTGCCCGCGGATCTGTCGCGGCGAGCGGGGTCCCTGCGTGGCGGGCCTTCCGAGCAAGCGACGTTGCCGGCCATCTCCGCGAGCGGGAGCACGCCTCGACCGGCAAAACGACGTTCCCTGCGTCGGGACCGGCGCGCGGTGCCGGCGGCAACAGATCTGCGGTGTGCACGCGCTTTCGGTCCCAGCGACGGGCCACCGGACCGCGATCGTGTCGACGCGCGCTCGCATGCCCGCGCGGGAGGACGTCACATGCAATCCGATCGAACCGGCCTGCTCGGCGAGCTCCGGCCGTTCCGTGGTGTGCTTTGTCGCACGCCGTCCGGCACCTCCACGGTAGGTGGCCGATGATCCCCGTCGTCCACGCGTTCTGTGTGGCGGTCGCGATCGCCGGGACGCTCGCGGCCCAGGGCGGCGACCCGCCGGCGACGCTCGGTAGCAGCGCGTCGCTCGCGGGCCTGGCTCGGCGCGGAGAGGAGTGGCTTCGCGAGCGCGAGGCGATGCGCGCGTGCCTGCTGGAGTCGTCGCTGGCCGCGCGCGATGCGCAGCGTGAGCTGACCGATCTGCTCACCGAGCCACCGGCCGCTGACGACCGGCCTTCCGATCCGCGCCTGGAGCGGGCCGTGCAGCTGTCGGACACGGTCGTCGCCGCGCTCGACGCGGTTCTCGCCGGGGAGCGACGCTACCGGCAGGCCACGCTGGCGTGGCTCCGGACGCTGCGCGCGCCATCGCTGCAGCTCATGGCTGACGATCCCGGGCCCGGAGCGGCAAGCTCGCTCTGCGTGGCACCGCTCGCGGTGCTGGCGCTCGCGCCGGAGCTGCCCGACGGCTGGTTGCACGTCGTCGCGCGGGCGTTCGGGCGGATCGACGGCGGGGACGAGCTGGCGAGGCTGCAGCGCGAGCGGTGGTTCGAGTCGATCGCACGGCTCGCACGACTCTGGCGGCAGACCTGCGTGCGGCTCGCCGCCGACCAGGAGGTGTTCGGGGCGCTGCGCAGGATCCGGGACGCCCAGATCTCGCTTCGGGATCAGCTCGAATGCGTCCGGCAACTCGAGGTGCTGAGGAGGATCAACCGCCAGATCCGCGAGGCGTGCGAAGTGCTTCCCGTGCCGGATGGGGGCCGCAACGTCGATGAGGTGTTGCGCGAGTTGCTCGAGCGCGCGCGCACGCGGTATCCAAGCAGCACTTCCGCGGAACGGCTTCGCGAATGGTCCAGCCGCCTCGCGCGCTGAACCATGGCCGCTCGTCACCATTGCAGCGGGCATCGCCGTACGCGCCGGTCGCGTCGTCTGCGCGGGTGCGACCGGGCGCACAGCGGAGCCGGCGCGGGTCATCACGGCCCGCGGCCACGCTGCCGCAGCGTGCCCGGGCAGCGCCATCCTGCGATCAATTGCCATCCGCCCGACCGGGGATCTTCAGAGTATTGCGGAGACCGGAGACGCGGTGGAGCACGCGCGGCCGTGATCGTGCGGATGGCGAACTCGGACGCGCATCCGACAGATCCGCGAGGCTCCTGGGTTTGCCCAATCCAGAAGCGGACAGCGGACTCGGTCGGCGAGCTCGCCCAGGTCCGAGAGCCCTACCGCGTGTTTGCGCCGCGCGGCGCAGCGCGAGACGGGCGACCAAGAACCCGAACCAGGAGTAGATGGACATGAAGTCCCTCTTCCTCAGCCTGATCGCGCTCGCGCTCGTCGCGTGCGCCGGGGCGCCGGAGCAGTCGGCGCCGCCGAAGCCGCCGGGCGCGGACCTCGTCCAGGAGGACGCGTTCGAGCAGCGCCTCCTCGAGGAGCTGAAGAAGCTGGCGCCGACGCGCACCGACGCGCCGGAGCGCGACAGCGATCCGATCGGCGAGTTCCGCCGGGCGGAGCAGCGGCAGCGCGAGCTGGTCGCCGAGATCCGCCGCAGCGCCCTCACGAACGGCACGTTCCCCGGCGAGCAGCTCGCCGAGCTGCGCGAGGTGCGCGACCAGCTCTACGACGCAGCGTGGCGCGCGCTGATCGACGGCACGACCGAGCCGCTGCCGCCCGAACTCGTCGCGTACGCGGGAGGTGTCCGATGAAGGCTCTCGTCACCGCCATCGCCGCGGCCGTCCTGATGGCCGCGGCGCTCCCCGCGCAGGCCGGTTCCCGGCCGCCGCAGGGCGAGCAGACGACGTCGCTGGCGCACGTCGTCAGGATCCTCGAGGAGGACCAGTCCGCGCGCGAGGAACTCGTGTCGCGCATGTCGCCGCTGGTCGAGGCGCTGCAGCGCGCGCTCGGCGAGGTCGACGCGGCTCTCGCCGCGGAGGGCATGTCGGACCGCGAGCGGATGGACAATGCCGCGCGGTCGACCGACGGGGTGCTGACCGCGATCGACGCGGTCCTCGCGCACGAGGCCGACGTGCGCAAGCTGTTCACGGAGCAGTCGCGGAAGCTGACCGAGGAGTGGCGCCGCGCATCGGTCGTCGGTGGGGCCACCGGTGCGGCCGGTGAGGCGCAGCGCGAAGCGCGATTCGCGCGCAGTCGCGTGGCGGCTCAGCTGGCCCTCGCGCCCGACACGCCCGAGGAGTGGCGCTCGCTGTTCGAGCTCGCCTTCGACCTGCTCGAAGCCAGTGCGGACGGCGACAGCGAGCTCGCGCAGCAGCAGCGCGAGATCTGGGCCGAAACGGTGTCGCTGTTGGCGCAGCTCCGCCAGGACGTCTACGCGAACTTCGCCAACGACATCAGCAGCTTCGAGGGGCTGCGCACGATGCGCGCGTCGAAGCTGCTGCAGAAGGAGCTGCTGGTGTCGGGCCGAGACCTCGAGGGCCTGCGCGAGGTGAGCCGCTCGCTGCATGCAGTGGCCGATATGATCGTGCGCCCGGACGAGAACGGAAATGCAGTGACCTCCCAGCTCCGCGAGCTGATGGACCGCGGCCGCGATGCCCTCGGCTCGTCGCCGGCGCGGACGCGCTCGCCCGAGGAGCGCCGTCGCGCAATGCTGGCGCGCACCGGTTCGCCGCCGCCGACTGCGAGGCGATGACATGGCCGGCCACGCCGCAATCCAGATGGCGGAGCGGGCCGCACTGCGTTGGCTCGTCGACGAGCAGGCGATGCCGGCCCTGATGTGGTGGATGGTCGCCCTGTCGTGGGCGACCGTCGCCGCGGCGTTGTTCCTGCTGCTCGCCCGGATGCTGTCGACGCCGGCTCCGGGCGAGCGCCGCGTGCGTGGCCTCCTCGATCTGACGACCGAAGTGGCACCGCTGAGCGGCATCTACGGCACGGTCGCCGGCCTCGTGTGCAGCCTGAACGACGTCGGTCAGCTCGATGCGCGCCGGTTCCTCGTCAGCGGACTGCGGACCGCGCTCTACACGACCGGCTATGGAGTGGTCATCGCGGCTCTCGCGATGACTGTGTTGTTCGTCACCGCGCGGAGCGTAGGAGGTCGGCCATGACCCGCCGCGCCATCTGGACGCGCTGCGCGTTCGACCTCGTGTTCCTCATGCTCGGGAGCGTGCTGGTCATGGCGGAGGGCTTCGACGAGGCGCTGCAGCACGACCGGATCATGCTGCCCGACGCGCCTGGGCCCGACGGGCGGCTCGCCGAGGACGTTCGCAGCTTCGTCGTGAGCATGGACGCCGGTGGCGTGGTCACCGTCGACAGCACCGTGGTCACCCTCGACGGGCTGCGCGAGTGCGCGAGTGCCGCGCGCCAGGGCGACAAGGACGAAGCCGTGGTCCTCGCCGACGCTCATGCGGTCGTTGCGTCGCTCTACGGCCTGCTCGCCGAGCTCCGGCGCGCCGGCTTCGTACACATCCGCATCGCCGTTCGACCCGAGGAGAATCGATGAAGGCAGTTGTCGTGCTGTTCGCCACCGTCGCGCTGGGCGCGAGCTCCGCGTTGCACCTGTGGCTGTTCCGACCGTTCGATCGCGCGGAGTCGGAGACGATCGTGCCGCTCCCGCGGCCCGACAAGGAACCGAAGGAGAAGGGCGACGCGGGCGTCTTCGTCATGCCGGACGCGGCGGCCGCCGCGCTGGGCCGGCAGCCGCCCGCGGCCGACGCTCCGGAGGAGGACGACGGTGCGCGCCTGGGTGGCACGCCCCGCGACGACCTCGTCGTCGACATCGATGCCGACGACGAGATCGCGATGATCACGCTGGCCGATGCGATGCGACTCCAGCTCGTGCTCGTGGCGCGGAAGCCGCCGAGCGTGTGGCCGGTCCGCATCGACGCTGCCGGGCGGCTGACGGTGGGAGAGCGGCTCGAGCACGCGACGTCGTGGTTCCTCAGGCTGCCGGAGCGCGGCGGCGACGGTCGGCGCCTCCGCTACCAGCACTGGGGCCTGCTCGCCCGCAGCCTGCTGCAGGTCGCGCCGGACGTGGCCACCGACCTGGCGCTGGCGCTGACGGACGACTCGCTCGACCGCGCGGCGCGCGAGGCGCTGCGGCAGCACTGCGCGCGCGAGCGCATCCCGATCGGCACCGTGCAGCGGGTGACCGTACGACCCGCGCTCCACGACGGTGTGCCGATCCTCGTGGTCCGGTCGGTGTCGACGACGTGAGCGCTGCGCGCTTTCCCTGATGGTCGGGCCCGAGCAGGTCGCGTACCGTCCCGGACCGTATGGACGAGAGGGACGTCTTGCTGGAGATCCGGAGCTCTGCCGCGGGGTTCGAAGTGCGGCTGCGCCGAGGGGACGCACTCCACGACGACGAGCCGTTCGTGCCGTTGGTGCTGCCGGAGGAGCTGTGGCAGCAGGCCGCCGACCTGCGCGAGCACGGCGCGCTCGGTGGCGAGGCGGCCCAGACCGCGCACGGTGCCGCACTCGAGAGTGCGCTACCGAGGGTCCTCACGTGCCGGCTGAAGTCCCTCCTCGTGTCGCATTCCTTACCGGCACCTGTCGGCCGCGTCGTCCTCCAACTCCCGCCGGGCGTCCCTCCGGGCCAACGCGACCCCGCGGAGCTCGCCTGGGAGTGCATGCTGCCGTACCCGTGTGCATTGCAGCGCCTGCACGACGCGGGAGACACCGGTGCGACGACGCGCGAGCCCCTGCTCGTGCCGCCGTTGCGCGTGCTGCTCGTACTGACGTCGCTCGAGGACCCGGGGCATCGCATCGTGCCAGAGGCGCAGAAGCTGGTGACGAATCTGCGCAACGAGCTCGCGGAGTACCAGGCGACGGTCGAGCTGCGAGTCGCGGCGTCGGCGTGCGACGTCGTGACCGACGCGGGCGGGCGCCCCCTGTTGACTGGCGGCGGCGAGCCAGACGGGCGAGCTCCCTTGGTGCAAGACGTCTACCGCGATGTCCCCTCGTTCTGTCGGCTGCTCCGGAACGGCAGCCTGGATCGCGACGCGAGCGGTGACCCGGTCAACGAGCCGCCGCACGCTGTCGTGTTCTTCGGCCACTCGGATGCCGAGGGCTCCAGGCAGGCGACAGCACTGCGGCTCCGTCTCCACGAGGACCGCACCTCAATGCGTCGGATGGTCGTGGACGTTCGCGACGCCGAAGTGCGCGAGTCGCTCGCAGAAGGCAAGCTACTCGGCCTGGTCGTCACGATATCGTGCAGCTCGGGGTCGATCGCGAATCGCATGCTCAACGTGACTCCGCACGTCGTCGCTATGCAGGGACTCGCCGAGCCGTTCGACTGGTTCATACCGCTCGGTCGGCTAGTGCGCGAGCTTGCGCGGGGTCGAGGCAACCGGGTGTATGACGCCGTGCAGGCAGCGCGCGCTGCAATCGACAAGATTCGCCGCTTCCAGATCCAGCACGTCAGCAGTCAGTGCGACTCGGCCGTGTTCGTGGCGAGGCACGAGCAGGCGCTCGACGAGTACCACCGCCGGCTGGCGAAAGACCTCGGCTGGATAAGGCCACGCCACGGGGCCGGCCTGCGCGTGGAGCTTGGCGAGATCTGCGTGCCGGTCCAGTTCCGGCCCGCCAGCTCTCGGTCGGTTCACGTCGACTTCGACTGGATGCTCCGCCATGAGCAGCGGCTGTGGGTACTGCGCGGTGGACCCGGAGCGGGCAAGACGACCACCCTCCTGCGTTTCGCTCTGCGGGCGACGCCGGAGCGGCTGCCGCTGTACGTCCATCTGCGCGACTGGCTCGGCGAATCGGGGGATGGCGACCATCGATTCGACGCGGTCGTCGAGTCTCTCGAGAAGCACATCGGGATCGAAGCGCTCGCGACAGCGTTGCGGCACCGTGCGCAAGCCGGCGAGCTGGTCTTGCTCGCGGACGGCTACGACGAGCTGCCGGCGGACCCGCGCAAGCTGGCGCGGAAGCGGCTGGACGCACTCGTCTCGCAGTGGAAGGCGTGCACGTTCGTCGTCGCATGCCGTGAAATGACCAACAGCGACGAGTTCGGGGACGAGTGGCGTCCTGTCGATGTCTGCGAACTCGATCGGAGCCTGCAGCTCAAGCTCGTCGAGCATTGGATGCGCGTCGCTCGACGAGAGGGCTGCATAGCGGACGAGCGGCACGGGCCGGGTCTGCTCGCGGACATCTCCGCGAGCAACGGTCCGTTGGTGTCCAACCCGCTGATGCTTACTTTCCTGGTGAGTCGTGCGCTGTTCCAGCAAGGTGCGCCCACCCTGCACGGTCGTCTCGATGTCTTGATCGATATGATCGGCGACCTCCTGGCACATCGCTACGAGGATGCGGAGCCGCACGAGCCGCTGCTGCCCGTCGTGCAGGTTCGCGAGCTGCTCGCGACGATCGCGTGGACCATGACGAAAAGTGGCGTGCTCGTTGCCGACACGGAGACCCTGACCGCAATCATCCGGAAAGACGAGCGAGCGAGCGCGCTGGTGCTCGACGCGAAGACCGACGAGCTTGGTCTGCTGTGGCGCATCGCCCGGCACACGGGTCTGCTCCTCCGGCACACGGGTCTGCTCCTCCGGCATCCGGGCGAGACCCGCTGGCGTTTCGCGCACCGCTATCTGCAGGAGGCACTCACTGCGGAGCACTGGTGGCAGGAGTCGCTGGCTGCTGCGGCCTCCCCAGGGTCGGCGATGCGTGAATTCCTGGAGGGGCCCAAGGCGTCGGAGAGCCTCGAGATGTGGACGCAGCCCGCGCTGCTGGTCGCGTCGCGTGTCAAGGGGGGGGCTCACGAGGCGCTGATCCAGCTCGCCGACCGGCTCATCGCGAGGGGATCGAAGCGCACTGCGCTGGACGTCCTCTCGCACGCTGGCGACTCGCGGCGCTGCACGCAGCTGCGCGCGCTGGTGCTCGGAAAGTCCCTCGTGAAGAGCGAAGTCGAGGAAGGGGAGCGGCTCCTCGAGAAACTCCGGGCGGAGGGGGCGCTCGACGTCGAGACCTACGGGATCCTCGGCGGCATCAAGAAGCGCCCGTTCGTCGACAGCGTGATCGGTGGCCGGAGCAATCCTGAGCTGGAGTCGCTGCTGCACGAAGCCCACGAGGTCTACTCCGAGGGCTTCTCCCTTCTCGAAGCCAGCGACCCGGGCAGCTACTACCTCGGCGTGAACGTGTTGGCGACCGCGGTGTGGGAGCAGCACTGGAGGGGCGTGGCGCACGATACCGAGGCGATCCTGCAGCGCGTGCGCAAGGTCCTCGACGCGGTCGAAGAGGAGAAGCGGGATCACTGGTACGCCGCGACGGTCGCGGAGGTCGAGTTGCTGAGCGGCGAGATCGAACGCTCGCGGATCCTGTACCGCGAGGCCGTCGCCCGGAGCCCGCACCGTCGCCGCGACCATGCCAGCATGCGCAGGCAGGCGCGCCTGAATCTGGTCGCGCTGGGCGAGCCGCGGAACACGCTCGACCAGGCGTTCGGCATCGGCAACGTCGCGGCGTTCACCGGCCACATGATCGACCGGCCGGGGCGAAGCCCGGCGAGGTTCCCGCGGCAAAGCGAGGCTGACGTCGCCCGACGGCTGCGCGAGACCCTCGATGAGCACGACGTGCGTTTCGGCTTCAGCCAGGCCGCCGACGGGGGGGATCTGCTGTTCATCGAGGCCCTTCTGGATTGCGGCGGCGAGGCACAGATCATCCTGCCGTTCCCGCCGGAGGACTTCGCGCTCACCTCGGTGCTTCCAGCGTGGCGGCCGCGCTTCCAGCGAGTCCTCTACCACCCTCGCGTTCAGCTCGAGGTGCTCGGTTCGCTCCCCGCACTCGAGAGCGAACAGGAGGAGGCCTTCCGCAGCTGTAACAACCGCATCGCCGACCTCGCGCGCGCGAAGGCGCGCGACTACGACGACGAGCCGATGCTGATCTGCGTGTGGGACGGAACGTCCGGCAAGGTCGGCGGCACTGGCGAGATGGTCGCGAAGTGGCGGAGGGACCACCTGACGGTCCTGGTCGTCGACCCCCGTGCCGAACGTGGAGATACCCCTTGCCAAGGAGGCGCCGCCATCGAGTGAACGTCGATACGCACCGCCCGGCCGACCGCGACGAGACCTCTCTGGCCCCTCCGTGCGACGGACGCCGGCGCCGGTCCACGAACGGGCCCGGGCTACTGGCCGGAAATCGATCCTCCGCGCCGATCGCACGTCGGCGGTCGAGTCCCGAAGTCGTGACTCGGAGCGCGATCGCTCGCTTCCTTCCGGTCGTCCAGCTGTTTCCACATCGGCCGATCGCGTCGGTCCTTGCGTTGCGACAGTCCCGGGCGTTGTGATTCGATCACGGCCTGGTCGTCCCCAGACCGTCCTGTTCGTCCCCTGCTCCGCGCCGTACCGCGAGTCCGTTCGGAGACGCGACGGCCGTCCGCGGAGCTTCGATGCTGGCACGAGTCGGGACCCGACCACCCGACCATGACCGTCGTCAACCAGCTGGAGTCCGGCAGCCACGTACCGCGACTTCGTCGACGGCAACGATTGCGGGCTCTCCGCGCAAAGGTGGTAGCGGCATTGACCGCAGCAGCTGTCTACGGAGCGTGCCGAGCCTGGCTCCCCGATTCGATGAGCCTGCTGATCGCTGTGAGCCTGGTCCTGCCGGCGTACCGCTGGTCGGGTGGCGGCTCCGGCGACGTGCTCCTGTGGCTCCGGAAGTTCGAGCGCCGGGATCCGGGTGCAGACCTCGCCCGCGAGGTGCTGCTCTCCGCCTGTGCGCACCTCGTCACGCCGGTGACGCTGCAGGATCCCCGCGTGCCGGGCTCGCGGATCCTCGGTTTTGCGGGACTGTCCGCGCTCTTCGTGCCGCTCTTCCTCCTTTTCGCGATGGGCCTGGGAGGGCTCAGCGAGCTGACGTCCGCGGTTCGCGGGCGCATCCCGGTATGGGCCGGATTCGCCCTGATTCTGTCGTCCGTGGCGGTGCTGTCCGCGGTCGGCCTGTGGCTCGTGCCACGGTGGCTCTACCGTCGCCTCAGCCACGTCCGGACCGGCTCGGCTGCGGAGGTCGAAGCGCGGCTGGCGAGGCTCTCGCGATGGCGGCTGCTGTCCGGGGTGCTCGTCGTATTGCGGGTGCCGGCCGACGTCTGGCCGGCAGCGGTGAGAAGCTGCCTCGACGCGGCGCGGCTCGTGGTGCTCGACACCAGTTTCCCGACCGACAACCTCGAGGCCGAACTCGAGTGGGCGCTGTCGCGCGTCGGGCCGAAGCGCATCCTCCTGATGCACGGCGTCGCGGCGATGGGAGACCACCCGCTGGCAGCGGATGCTCTCGCCGCGCTCCGGCGGAGGCTGCCGCGGATCGCCGGGCTGCGGGTCGTGCTCTACCTCGCGGACGTCCGACCCAACGCGGTCACGGGGGGCCGATACAGGCAGTTCCTGCGCAACCAGCTACTGTCGTTCATCGCGGCAGGGGCTACTGCCCGTCAGGGTCGTGCTCCGGCGCGAGGCGATATGTGAGGACCGGCGCCGTGCGTGCGGCATGCCGCGAACGTCTCCGCGTCCGGAACCACCGCGCGAGGATCCACATGAGTGTGGCCCACAGCGCGACCTGACCGAGGATGCTGCCCATGGCCTCGTCGTCGTGCCACGTCACAGCGGCCGCGAGCCGGCCGATGCCGAACACGATCGAGAACCAGAACGCGAGCGCACCGCCGTTCACGAGCGGGCGGTGCAGGAGGAGATTGACCAGCGCGGCTCCGATCACGAGCAGGATCGACCACACCATGAGTAGGTTGAAGAAGGTCCGCCACGAGTTGTCGTAGCGCAGCGACCGCGCGAACTCGGTGAACTCGCTCCCTCCCGACGCACCCGCGACGCCGACGAGCAGGACCGTGTCGTCCTCGAACGGGATGACGATCCCGTCCAGCTCTGCGCGGGGTCCGCCGGGCATGCCGAGACGGATCGAGTATGCCCTCGTGATGCGTGGCGGCATGCCGGCCGGAACCGGTCGGGGCACCAGCTCGATCTCGACGCCCTCGTGGTCGTCGGGAAGCCCGAGGAACTCGGCGACGACGTCGGCGTGCCGCCTGCGGTTGGTCCCGACGCCGCGTTGGCGGGACATGCAGACGCCGTGGACGGATCCGCCATCGGGTCCGACACAGAAGTAGATCGAGTCTCCGGGATCCACGCGTTCGCCGGACGCCCGCAGCCAGACCGAGCCGGCGCGCGGGGCCGCGATCGACCACGGCGGGTCGGTGAACCGCAGCACCCGACCGTCGATATGCTGATCGGGAACCAGCTCGAACTGGGGGAGTTCGCGTGCGATCTGCTCCGGCAGGAGCGCCACGAACGCCTCGGAGAACAGCTCGCCCGCGCGTTCTCGCCGCGCCGTTGCAACGCATGCCCACGCCAGGTTCCACGCCGCCGCGATCCGGATGGCGTCGTTCGCTGGTAGCGATTCCGACGCGCGCCGGTGGACGGCGTCACTGATCTCGTAAGCTTGCGTGCACCGCTCGGTCCTCAGTAGACACGAGCCGTACAGCAGGCCGGTCCGGAAGAACCAGGGGTCGTCCTGGAGCATCATGGCCGGCAGCCTGTGCCGCACAGCCTCGACGAGCCCGATGGCCTCCGTGTGGCGGCCGAGCTGCACGAGGCACGACGCCAGCTCGAGTTGCTGATCGAGGAGCAACGGCGAGTCGGGCGCCAGGAGCTTTGCGCAGCGATCGAGACACTGGCGTCGATACGCGGCGGCAGACTCGTGGTCCGCCGCCGCGGTGGCCGCGCGTGCAGCCGCATCGAGCAGCCCCCGGATCGCGTCTTCGTCGCCGAGGGACCGGGCCGACGCGAGCGCCGCGTCGAACAGTGGACGGGCAGCTTCGAATTCCCAGAGGCCCTCGTTCGCCAGGTCGATCGCAGTCCGGATGCCGGCGCGCGCGTCGCGCAGCAGCAGCGACTGGAGTCGGGTCCGGACCTCGGCGACCTCGCTCGCGGCGCGGTCCTCGCGCCCGAGAGCGACCAACGCGTGAGCGAGACCGACCCGCAAGGCGAGGAGCTCGGCCGACGCCGCCCCCAGCGTGCCGACACTGGCCTGCAGCATCCGATCCAGATCCGTCGCGGCGTCGGCCGGCCGGCCGAGAGCGATCAACGACCGCGCGCGGTGGCACGCGAGCCGGCAGGCGACCGGTGCGGCGATCGACGTCCCCGCGAACTCCTCGACGAACTCGAGTACCTCGGCGTGGCGACCGAGCTCGCACCTGAGGGAGACGATTTCCAACGCGAGCCGCGTGACGACCGCGTGCTCGAGCGAATGACCCGAGCTGCGGAGTGCGGTGAGCGCGGCCTCGAGAACCTCCGCTCGCTCGCGCGCGGGCAGCCCGACCGCTGGCAGCCAGTCGACGAGGAGCGTGACGTCGGCCGCGGTCACGGTGCCGGCGCGCAACCAGAGCCGGGTGCGCCCGCGGACGTCTCGCGCGAGCGCGTACGCCGAGTCGTGATCGCCGAGGCGCTCGTCGACCAGCGCGAGGTGGAGCTCGCTGAGCAGGCCCACCAGCTCGCCCGCCCGCGTTTCGGCGCTGACCGCGGCACACTCCTCGAACGCGTGCTTCGCCGCGATCAGCTCACCTTCGGCCAGCAGGCAGAGCCCCAGCCGGCGACGCACGTCGGTCGCCTCCGCGGAGCCGTCAGACCCTGCGTCGGAGTGGCGCGCGAGCGAGGCTTCGAACTCCACGATCGCCGCCCGCGTGGATCCTGCGACCAGCAACCCTTGGCCGTACAGCGCCCGCAGGCGCGCGATCGTCGTGGCACCGAAGTCGTGGTCGCGCGCAGTGTCGATACGGTCGATCAGCATGCAAACGAGCGTCTGTCCCTCGCCGGGACCCAGAACTACCGGGAGCGCCGTCACGACCAGCTGCAGCGGGGCGGCGTCGAGCTCCCCGGCGGCGACCTCCTGCTCCAGGCGCGCCAACGCCGTCTGCCGGAGCTCGGTTGCGCGGTCCACCGCGCCAACCTGCTCTTCGCAACGTGCGAGGTACAGCCGCGTCACCTCCCGCGCCGCCGCCGTGCCCGGCGGCGCATCGCACGCCAGCGCGGATTCGAGGGCCGCGATACCGTCTCGCGGGCGTCCCAGGCCCAGCAGGAGCACCCCGGCGTTGAACCGCGCGCCCCAGAGCTCGGGATGGCGGGGTGGCAGCATCGCGGTAAGAAAGCGGTCGTTCGCTCGCCAGCAATCGAGAGCGACATCGTCGACCGCGTGTGACGCCGCGATGCACCCGAGCGCCTCACGGCACTGCGCGACGGCGATGCTCGAGGTGCTGCCCTCCAGCGCTTCCAACTCGTTCGCCCAGCCTTGCACGCGCGATCGCCACCCGGCCGGCTCCGCGGTGTCGATACCCGCAGCGATCGCCTGCTCGATCGCCGCGCGGATCGCCTCCGCCTGCGCCCGGGTCGACGCGGATTCGTACGCAGAGCGGATCGTGAGGTTTGCACCCGGTCCGACTTCTCCCCGCGCCGTCACGACGATGTGGAGCGGGAACGCTGCGGGCGACTCCAGCAGACGGCACGCTGCTCCGTTCTCCTGGACCATCCATGTCGCGCCGCTGTCCGCATTCCTGCAGACCACCTGCAGGTCACAGCCATCCGCACGCGCCCAGATCCCGAGGACGCCGGCGCCGTCGACGCGGTGCACCACCGTCGCCGTCGACAATTGGAACCACTTCTTTAGCGCCTTTCCGGTCTCCCAGCGCAGCTCGATCACTCGCTCCTCGGGAGCCCCCTGGGGCTCCTGCGGGGAGACCTCCGCGGGCGACGCGGCATGAGCGAGCACCAGCAACGAGAACAGCGCGAGCATTGGGCCGTGCCGCGCGGAGCCGCGCAGCGTCTGACGCGGGTCTCTAGGGCGATCGCCGCCCGAGGTTTCGTACGCGGCCGGTCATGCCGACCGCAACCGGCTTCGGGGCAGCGGTCGTCAAAGGCGAAGTCGTGCGGCTTCAGCCGAATGATGCAGAACGAGTGCGGCACCTCGTCCTCGTCGGTTGCGAGCGAGCGCCGCGGGCCGGAAGAGCCGCGCCGTGCCGGGATCGACCTCGCACCCGGTCGGCGGCGCGAGCTGACGGAGGATCCCGGCTGCGGGCGTAGCCTGTACCAGGAGCACGAGCCAGAGTCGGCGGCACGCGAACCGTGGTCGGGGTCCTGCAGGTCCCGAACCGCCCCAGCGCAGGTCGGTCACCAGACGGAACCGCGTGCGGCGCGAGGGGAAACACGGACGCCTGGCTCGCCATCCGACATGCGTTCTGGTGCTTTCGACCGCTGCTTTCCGTCCCGTCATCGACTTGCGGCCTCGAGGTGCGTCGTACCGCTCCCGTTCTCCTCCTGGTGCGTCCGTCCGGCTCTCGGTTCTCCAGCCGCACGCGGGCGAACCATGCTCGCGTGGCCGGGCGGCGTGGATATCGGCGGCTGGCGCGCACCGAAGCGTCAGGAGCGTCGGAGAAAAGACCCCCGGCAGTGCTCGCGCACCGCCGGGGGTCACCCCTCGCTCCTCCTCCCTTCAGTCCAGGTCGAAGCGGACGCGCTCGCGGCGCTCCCGCTCCGTCCGACGCTGTTCGTGTTCGGCCGCGACCTCGTCGGTCTTCTGCCGCCAGCGGTCGTCTTCGTGGTTCGCTCGCTTCCGGTCACCACCCGTTGTGGCTTCCGGAGCCTCGATCAGCTGCTTCACTGGGTTGCCCTCCTTCCTTGATGGCCGCGCCGTGCGCGGTGGGTGAGTCGATCAGCCGAGGCTCGCCATCGCGAGCACCGGCCAGAGGACGTACGCGGCGAGCACGAGCGAGAGCACCTTGGCGGCTTCGCCAGGGCTCGCAAAGGACCGCTGCGGACGCTGCCTGGTCTGCATGTCGAACCTCCTTGTCGACATCAGCTGAAAGACCGCGATGCGCTCCGATCTGTCGCGACGCCCGACGTGAGCACGGCGTCGCCCGCGCCGGCGTGCGCGCACACGACGCAGTCGGGATCCGGTTGGCGCGGCATGCGGCGGGACGCCAGCTCACCGCGGCGGTCGAGCGTGACCTGCATCCACACGCTGTGCTGCAGGTCACCGATCAGGAAGCGCTCGAGCAGGAACATCGCGAGCGAGGTCGCGACGCCGTTCAGCGAGCGGAGCGAGCCGGCGCGCTGCCGGCGCCAGTCGCGCTCGCGCGGGCGTCGCAGGTCGAGGCCGCCGACACACAGCAGGCAGCCGTCGCCGGGCACGATCAGGCGGATGTCGGCGCCAGCGACGAACTCGTCGCCGGCGCCGAACACTCCGGTGCCGACGTCGAGGTGCACCCGGTGGTGCGCGCGTGCCACGAGCGCGGCGAGCAACCGCGCCTGGTTCTGGTCCGGCGCCGAGAACACGAGGTCGGCGCGCGCGCACGCGGCTGCCGCCAGGATGTGGTCGGCCGGCACCGCGAGTTCCTCGAGGGCGACGTCCGGCGCGACGCGGCGCAGCATGTCCGCGACTGCGCCGACTTTCGGACGACCGACCGAACCGGCCGCCAACGCTTCCACCGCGTCCAGGCTGTGCGACTCCAGCACGTCCGGATCGATCAAGGCGAGTCGCCGCACTCCGGCACGGACCAGCGCGACCGCCTGCAGCGAGTTCAGTCGCGCCATGCCGATCCCCGCAGCGCTCAGCGCGCGCAGACGCTCGTGCGCGCCGCATCCGCCCAGGGCTCCGATGTAGCGGCTGAACGGACCGTCTTCGGGTACGGTGCCGACGAGGTCCGCCGGCGTCGTCCCGGGTCGCCATCGCTCCATGCGTGGACCCGCGAGCACGACTTCGTCGATCGGCCGAACCTCGCCGTCGACGAGGACCGCTCCGCTGCAGCCGCGCTCCTCGTAGAGCGCGAGGTCCGCCCGCGGGCGCGCGCCGAGTGGATTGGGGAAACCCTCCCACCAATGGTGCGAGATGCCTTCCAGCGCGTGCGGGAGCAGCGCGAAGCGGAGCACGGCCGGCGGGCCGCGCCGTCCACCCGGGCGGCGTGCACCGAGCGGCGCGAGGAACTCCAGTCCTTGCGTGTCCTTGCGCAACCCCGCGGGAACCTCGACGACGCTGCCGGGGCTCTCGGCGAGGCGGCGGCGCAAGTCGTCGACGAGGGCGGTCGTGATCGTGATCCGGTTGGTCATCGCACCGAGACGCTGGCGGCGGAAGGTCCGCGCTCGCAGCAGCAGCCGAGACCCGGCAGCGTGAGGACCAGCGCCATCAGCGCGGCGACCACGTTGGCGACGATGCGGAGCACCCGTCCGCCGTCGGTTCGCTGTCCGTCGAGTCCGGCTTCCATGCCCTGGGGAAGAGCAGCTGGGAAGCGATCCTGTCGTTCCTGTGTCCCGGATCGACCACGGCCACTGCGCGCCGACGGCGGGGTGCGCGGGACCGGTCGGAGCGGCGGTCGGCGTACCGGTCTTGCCACGCATCGAGGCCGCCCTGGCGTTCGTCGATGGAAGCACGGAGCGTGTCGCGAAGTGTCGACAGCGATCGGACCCGCTGCCGATCGCCTCGCCGGGCCACGGCTGCGAGGTCGTGGTGCGTCGGCTCCGCAGCCGACGTCGCCGCCGCGACGGCCAACGAGGCCCGGAACGCGTGATGCGCGGTCGTGCTCGAATCGTGCCCCGGAGGGAGACACCCGCGCCGAGCACGATTCGAAGTCGGCCGCGTCGATGCGGGCAGCGACAATCCCGCCCGTGATCGAACTCCGCCAGCTCGCCCTCGTCGCGCTCCTCGCGGCCGTGGTTCCGGCCCAGGGGCCGCGGAACATCGTGCTGATCGTCAGCGACGACCACCGTCACGACTTCATCGGCTGCGCCGAGGGCTGCCCGCCGTTCCTCGAGACGCCGAACCTCGATCGGATGGCGGCCGAGGGCATGCGCTTCGTGAACGCGTTCGTCAGCACGTCGCTGTGCTCGCCGAGTCGGGCGTCGATCCTGACCGGGCGCTACATGCACGGGCACCGCGTGGCGGACAACCAGAACCCTGTGCCGGAGGGCACGCGGTTCTTCCCGGAGTTCCTGCGGCAAGCGGGCTTCGCGACCGCGTTCGTCGGCAAGTGGCACATGGGACACGACGACGACTTGCCGCGGCCCGGCTACGAGCATTGGGTCAGCTTCCGCGGCCAGGGCACGTACTTCGACCCGCTGTTGAACGTGAACGGCGAGCACGAGCAGACGAGTGGCTACACCGCGGACGTGCTGACCGACCGGGCGCTGGCGTGGCTGCGGGAGCGGGGCGACGACCGGCCGTTCTTCCTGCACCTCGCCTACAAGGCCGTGCACTACCCGTTCACGCCGGCGCCCCGGCACCGCGGCCGCTACGCCGCTGCCGAGGTCCCGTATTCGGAGACAATGGCGGATACCGAGGAGAACTACCGGTCGCAGTCGGCCTGGATCCGCGAGCGGCGCCAGGGCATCCACGGCGTCGAGCACATGATCACCGGCCGCTTCGACGGCGATCCGGTGCCCGACTTCGAGGCGCTGTTCCGGTCGTATTGCGAGACCGTCCACGGGCTCGACGAGGACATCGGGCGGGTGCTCGACTACCTGCGCGCGTCCGGGCTCGCGGCGTCGACGCTCGTCGTCTACACGAGCGACAACGGTTTCGCGCTCGGCGAGCACGGGTTCTACGACAAGCGTGATGCGTTCGAGGAGTCGATCCGCGTGCCGCTGCTCGCGTGGGCACCGGGCTGGATCGAGCCCGGCTCGCGCGCCGCGCAGCTCGTCCAGAACATCGACCTGGCGCCGACGCTGCTCGACGTCGCGGGCACCGGCTTCCCGGCGGAGGTCCCGGTCGACGGCCGCTCGTTCCGCCCCCTGCTCGCCGGGCGCGAGGTGCCGTGGCGCGACCACGTGCTGTACGAGTACTTCTGGGAGTGGAACTTCCCGGCGACGCCGACGACATTCGCGATCCGCACCGAGCGCTTCAAGTACGTCCACTACCACGGCATCTGGGACGACGATGGCTTCTACGACCTCGCGACCGACCCACACGAGCGCTGCAACCTGATCCGCGTGCCGCTCTACCGGGACCAGATCGACGCGCTGCGCGAGCAGCTCTTCGACGAGCTCGGCGCGTCCGGGCCGCTCAGCATCCCGGTGCTGCCGCCGCGCGGCGAGCGCCTCGACGACCGCCGGCTGCGGCGCTGACTGTTCGCGCCGCACGAAACAGCCTGCGGACCGACCTACCCTCTCCCGACCACCGACACCGATGACCGTCGCGCGCTTCGAGGATCGCATTCCCACGCTCGGCCAGCACACCTATGTCCATCCGTCGGCGGACGTCCTCGGCGACGTCCACATCGGCGACGGTTGCTGGATCGGTCCCGGCGCACGGATCCGTGGCGACTACGGCCGGATCGTGATCGGCAGCCACACGAGCGTGGAGGACAACTGCGTCATCCACGCGCGGCCGGGCGAGCAGACGACGATCGGTGAGTGGGTCACCATCGGGCATGGCGCGATCATCCACAATGCGACGGTCAAGGACTGGGCGGTGCTCGGCATGGGCAGCATCGTGTCGGACTGGGCGGTGGTCGGCGTCTGGAGCGTCGTCGGCGAGGGCGCGCTCGTGAAGCAGCGCGGCGAGGTGCCCGACGGCCGGATCGCGGTCGGCGTGCCCGCGAAGGTGATCGAGAAGACGGTCGGCGACGACTACAAGGAGCAATGGACCCGCTTCAAGGCGGTCTACGTGGATCTCGCGCGGCGCTATCCCGAAGGCTGGGTCGCGCTCGATTGACCCCCGCACGCACCGGATGAGGTCATACCTGGCGCGCCCATTGCGGACCGACCCAGGGGTCACGCAGGTGGCGCAGCGCGTCACGGGTCGCGGCGGCGTGCGAACGCCAGGCGCCGTGCAGGCCCGGATAGGCGAGCGGTGTCGCCTCGGGCAGCCGGTCCCAAGGGATCCTCGGCCAGCGGTGGTGCGTGCCGTGGTGGTCGACGTGCAATTGCGTGCGCGACAGCAGCCGGCCGAGCCGGCCCCGGTAGACGACCGTGCGCGTCATGGCCGTGATGGTGTCGCCGGCCATGCCGAGGTGCTCGGTGAACTTGCGCAGGGTCTGCAGCGTGCCGGTGAGCCAGGCGGGGACGAGGTACGCTACGGCGAGCAGGTCCAGCCCGCCGTGGCGCCGCGCCACGATCGGAATGGTGATCCAGGCGACGGCGAGCAGCGCCCATTCCAGCGCGAGCCGGCGGCGGACGTCGCGGCGCAGCTCGCGCCACGCGCGCGCGGTCCGGAGCGAGTAGAGCGCCGGGGTCACGGCCACTCCCGCGACGAGCTCGGCCCACGCGTAAGCACGGCGCAACGCGCGCGGGGTGCCAGGCCGGTTGTACGGAACGAACTCCGGATCGCGGAGCCCGCCGAGCCACGCGTGGTGCCGAGCGTGCACGTGCCGGTAGACGCTCATCGGCGTGAAGGCGAGCGTCCCGATCGCGATGCCGGCGACCTCGTTCCACGTGCGCGACGGCAGCAGCATCGAATGCACGGCCTCGTGCAGCCGCGTCAGCGCGGCGTGCCCGAGCCACGCGAGCGGCGGCCACAGCAGCAGGCACACGGGCCACGCGCCCGTGCGCCACGCGGCTGCGCAGCCGGCGATCAGTGCGAGGTGGGCGAGCGTGGCGACGAGCAGGGCGCGCCCGCGGCCGGTCACCCCGCGCCGCAGCCGCCGGAGCTCGGCGGCGGGAGCCCCTGGATCCGCTCGGGCTCCATCGGTCGGGGCCGCACATGCGGATGGGCGCGCGCCGCGTTGCACGACGTCACGATACCGCGGAGGTGCGACGCCGGCCCGGCGCTCCGAGTCGGGCGGCCCGCTCCGATTCACTGGATCGTGACGGCCCAGACGTTGCCGAGGCGGGGGCGGGCGGCGCGGTCGAACTCGAAGAGCTGTGCCTGGAGCTGGAGGCCGCGGAGGTGGCTGACGTTGGGGACGGGCATCGAGACGCGGACCTTGCGGCCGGGGGGGACGGTGAAGACGCCGGGGTAGACGGCGGAGCTGGCTGGATCGATCGCGAGCCAGCCGATGCCGGGCACGGCGAAGTCGCGGCGGACGTAGCCGAGCACGAAGCCGACGGTGTTGCCGGGGTCGCTGTAGAGGTCGAGGTCGAGGCTGCCGCCGACGACGGGGTCGGCGGCGATGATCTGGCGGGTGGTGTTCACGAACCAGCCGGCGGGATTGCCTCCCCGATTCTGGAGCAGGTCGGGGTCGCCGTCGCGGTCGAGGTCCAGGACGAGCGAGCAGGAGATACCCTGGGTGCCCAGCACCAGCTCACCATCGGAGAAGAAGCCTCGCCCGTCGTTGAGAAGGAACCGGTTGGGAACGGCCACCGTCCCGAGATGGACGTCGGGATCGCCGTCCCCGTCGAGGTCCGCGATGTTGAACTCGTAGCCGGAGACGTTCGTCCAATCGATGCCCGACAGCCGCTGAGGCTCGTTCGTGAAGCCGGCGTGACCGTCGTTGATCCAGATCTGCAGACGGGGCAGGGCGTTGACGTTGGGGAACAGGAAAGCGACGTCCTGGTCGCCGTCGAGATCGACGTCGAGGGTCTCCAGGTAGAGGCCGAGGTCGTGAGCAGGAACTGCTGAGGGAAATGCCCCGTGCCATCGTTGAGGCAGACTCCCGCCGCAGTACTGCTGGCGCCGGTGGCGACGTAGTCCAGGTCGCCGTCGCCGTCGAGATCGGCGAACCGGAACTGGCCCCCGAACACACCGGGAGGGAACGCGTTCGGTAGCTGTGCGAAGCGTCCCGTCCCATCGTTCAGAAAAACCTTGGGTCCGGAATCGTAGAACAGGAAGTCGATCGCCCCGTCACCATTCAAATCTCCAGCGTCCGCGTGGGGGACCCGAGGAAGTCGCATTCCTCCGAACCTGCCAAATGGCTCACCTACGAACTGGTGGTTACCCAGACCCAAAAAGACCATGATCGGGCACGGGCAGGACAATCGGGGATTCGTGAAGGCACCACCCATCGTGCCTGATACGACGTCGAATACTCCGTCACCGTCGATGTCCGCTACCACGTACGGGTATGTCATCTCCCAGCCGACTGTCGCCACGTTTGCAGGAAACGTGGATACTGGGCCAAGCAGCCCTGAACCGTCGTTCCAAGTCACTCGGAGTTCCGACGAATTCGGGTGGAGGTAGCTGCTGGCAACGAAGTCGGGCCCGCCGTTGTTGTCGACGTCCCGCGCCGGAAGGAGGCCGCCGAAGCCTCCAGGCAAACTAGCTTGGTATGGTGCTGCAACGAATCGCTGGGAGCTGACATGTGCTGCAAAGGTCGCGATCGCGGACGCGGCAAGCGCCGCCCGTGCGAGACGTCCCAATGCTGAATGTCGAGTCATCATCGCGTCGTCATCCCGACCTTCCGCTCATCTCGAGTGCTGCGTCTCCCGGTATTCCCTCGTCTCCGGGATCGTCGTCCGGCGGGAGATTCGGGAAGATCCACAGGAAGGTCTGGAGATTGCGATGCACTCCATCCAGGACGTTCATCTCGAGGTTGAATCGCCGGCCGAGCCCATGCTCGTTCGGTATATCAATGACTGAATCAGGGCAACCGCTAGGTAGGTCGTTGTAGCAGAACGGTCCGAAGTAGAGATCCGGCAGTGCGCAGGTTCCGAAGGGACCGAAGGCGCCTACGCCGAGAGCCTGGACGAGCCAAGTGGAGTCTGGGGTAGCCTGAAGGAACGACCCGGGGGGGTTCATGTGGCCAGAGGCCACGAACGTGAAATCAGGAAGCTGGTTGGTCGTGGACGCAAAGTACGTCGTATGTGGAAGCTGATTTCGATTGAAAAAGAGGCACTGGTTGTCCAGCAGCATGTTCGGCGTTCGGTCGGGTTGCGGCTGCGGAGGCACGTTCATGTCCTGGGGATCGTTGACGTACCATGGGTTGCATGCGTAGCCGTCTCCGTACTTGGAAGTCCACAGCCAGAGATCGTCGAAAAGAGGATTCCCCCAAAGCGGATGGAAGTCGGTGATGAGGTGCGGACTGAAGTCACACCGTAGATTGCGGGGGATGTGTCTGCGCGGTGGGATTCCGGCGTTGATCTGGTCTGCTCGGAGGGGCGGCTGCTGGAGTGCTGCTCCCCAGGCCAGCGTGTCGGTGAAGTTCCCGAGCGTCGCCTCTGAGGGATCCGGGTTCGTCGCGTGCGGGTACCAATCGAAGATCATCCCGAGCGTGGCGACGCCGCCGACGATGCTGTTGAAGACGGGTCGCGGAGCGACGGTGCCGATCTCGCCGAAGAAGAAGATGCGGGTGTGATCCCGGATCGGTGCGACGGGCGTGAGTGTGAACAACCGGGTGCCGGGCACGAAGCCCGCGACGATCAGGTCGTCGCATTCGTCGGCGCCGAGATCGACGAAGCCGCGTTGGTCCTGCGGGTAGGGCAGGTCACTGTCCGGGACGCTGCGGGGGTTGCCGAAGCCCTCGGCGTCGACGTCCCAGCCGGTGATCGGGACCTCCTCGGAGCCAGGCGGAAGTCCGAGGTCCTCGAGGAGCACGGAGGTGACGTTGCCGAAGACGATCGTGCCCCAGCCGAAGCCCGGGCGCAGGTTCGGATCGGCGTCGATGCCGCGGTCGATGCAGGGGTTGAAGGCCGTCGGAGAGGGCGTGGTGCGATCGATGGCCGTGCTGACGTTGGGGCACAGACGCAGGTCGTGCTCGGAGGTCACGCCGGAGCCGCCGAGACGCAGGGCGTCGGCGATGAACAGGACCCGTGGCTGCTGGGCGAAGACGGTCAGGTCGACGCGCGCGGGAGTCTCCAGGGTGTTGAACGTCGGCCAGGCAGTCTGCCAGGGACCGATCGTCGCGCCATTGTTGAACCAGACCGGCACGCCGGCACCGGTGCGCTCGTCGGGGAACGCGTTGAAGTCGAGTCGGCTGACGGGGTTGGTGCCGTGCATCGTGACCTCGCGCTGGAAGGTGTCGATGCCCTCGAAGGCCGACGCACCCGCCGGGAAGCCGTTCGGACTGCCGACGTCGAAGATGTTGTTCGCGAAGACGGAGCTGAGCACGCTCGGCGCGGGCACGGTGTCGCCGGTGTTGCCCTGCCAGACCCCGATGACGTTCCAGGCGAACGTGTTGTTGAACACGCGGATGCGGTGGTTCGCCCACAGGCCGAGCATCGGCTCGACGACGGCGGTCGCGTCGATCGCGATACCGACGGCGTTGCCCTGGAAGAAGCAGTTCGTGATCGCGGTGCTGACGGGGATCATCATCTCGGGCACGCGGGTGCCGCGGATCCAGATCGCCGCTCCGGAGCCCGGCGTGAAGGGAGGTGCCGACCGGGTGGCGGCGTTGCGGAAGGTGATCCCGTCGACGAAGTCGTGGTTGGTGAGCGATTGGACGTCCTGGCGGAGTTCGAGGATGTGCGTGGACTGACCGCGCGCGTCGAAGATCGTGTCGAGAGCGGACGTCCCCTGGAGGGAGACGCGGTGTCGCGCGATGACGATCGGGAACTGCTCGCCGTTGAACGCCGAGCCGCTCTGTGGGTCGATGGGTTGACTGCTGCGCGGGCCGTAGAGTCCGGGCAGGCGGTGGACGATGACATGGTCGATGGTGTAGCCGGTCGGGCCTGCGCCGTTTCGTGGTAGCGCCCCGATCGTCTGCTCGATCCAGTCGATGGCGCCGAAGACGATCCCTGATCCGGCGGGGGTGGTGAGGGTGCGGAAGGGGGTATGGCGCGTGTTGCAGGAGGCCCTGGATCCGTCGGACGCCCTGCGCATCGAGATGCGGATGCTCCCCGCGAGCAGCGGCACGTTCGACGGTCTGGCGGTATTCGACGGGTTGAACTGCGTGGCGAGCAGGTTGTCGCCGTAGATCGGGTCCACGTAGACGTGGAACACGAAGGCCGTCCGCTGCTGCGCGAACGCGCTGCCGACGAGGATGCCGCTCACGAGGAGCGTGCGAGCGAACGCGCGGGCGAGGTCAGACCGCCGTTCCTTCCCGGGGGGGGGGACCTGAGCATGAGACTCTCCGAGGGTAGCACGCCGCGAGCCGCTCGATGCGGGGAGCCCTTCCTCGCTCGCGCTGGTCTGTCGCGGCGACGTCGAGGGAACATCGATCCGCGACGAGGACTTTCGTCCTGATCCGAGATTGATCGTCGGTCGCGACCCCGGGTGAACCCGGGGGTGCGCGGGAGCCGAGGTTCCAGCCGGGCGAACGCGTCACTGGAGGTTGGCGACGGACAGGTCGCACCCATCACCGGTGCTCGACACGGCGGACGGCGGACCGCCTGGACGACGCGGTGGCTCTGGTCCTCCGAGTCCGCGAGCCGGAGCAGGCAGTGCACCTGCGCGTCGATCGGCGGGCGGAACGGCCCTGCCCCGGCAGATCCGTGAGCGGCACGCCGGTCGATGGGCGGAGCGCGAGTCGCGTGTGCACCTCGAAGGCCGGGCGTGCTGGCGGTCGGCCAGACACGCCCGGCTCCGGGAGCGCGCCCACACGACGTGCCGATCCGAGGGTCGTGGTCGCGAAGCCTTCGTGTGGCGTGGCATCGAGGTGCTGCCGCCCCGCACCGCAGGTCGAACGGAGTGCGACAGAGGCCGCCGCTGTGGCCGATCCGACTCGCATGGCGGTCGCGGCCGGGACCGGCCGGGGGCCTACTGGATCGTGACGGCCCAGACGTTGCCGAGGCGGGGGCGGGCGGCGCGGTCGAATTCGAAGAGCTGTGCCTGGAGCTGGAGGCCGCGGAGGTGGCTGACGTTGGGGACGGGCATCGAGACGCGGACCTTGCGGCCGGGGGGGACGGTGAAGACGCCGGGGTAGACGGCGGAGCTGGCTGGATCGATCGCGAGCCAGCCGATGCCGGGCACGGCGAAGTCGCGGCGGACGTAGCCGAGCACGAAGCCGACGGTGTTGCCGGGGTCGCTGTAGAGGTCGAGGTCGAGGCTGCCGCCGACGACGGGGTCGGCGGCGATGATCTGGCGGGTGGTGTTCACGAACCAGCCGGCGGGATTGCCTCCCCGATTCTGGAGCAGGTCGGGGTCGCCGTCGCGGTCGAGGTCCAGGACGAGCGAGCAGTAGATACCCTGGGTGCCCAGCACCAGCTCACCATCGGAGAAGAAGCCTCGCCCGTCGTTGAGAAGGAACCGGTTGGGAACGGCCACCGTCCCGAGATGGACGTCGGGATCGCCGTCCCCGTCGAGGTCCGCGATGTTGAACCCGTAGCCGGAGACGTTCGTCCAATCGATGCCCGACAGCCGCTGAGGCTCGTTCGTGAAGCCGGCGTGACCGTCGTTGATCCAGATCTGCAGACGGGGCAGGGCGTTGACGTTGGGGAACAGGAAAGCGACGTCCTGGTCGCCGTCGAGATCGACGTCGAGGGTCTCCAGGTAGAGGCCCGAGGTCGTGAGCAGGAACTGCTGAGGGAAATGCCCCGTGCCATCGTTGAGGCAGACTCCCGCCGCAGTACTGCTGGCGCCGGTGGCGACGTAGTCCAGGTCGCCGTCGCCGTCGAGATCGGCGAACCGGAACTGGCCCCCGAACACGCCGGGAGGGAACGCGTTCGGTAGCTGTGCGAAGCGTCCCGTCCCATCGTTCAGAAACACCTTGGGTCCGGAATCGTAGAACAGGAAGTCGATCGCCCCGTCACCATTCAGATCCGCTGCGCCGCCGTGTGCACCATCCGGGAGACGGATTCCCCCGAACCTGCCGAACGGCTCACCGGCGAATCGGCCGTTGCCCAGACCCATGAAGACGATGACAGGGCAGGGACACAACAGAGGCGGATTGACGAAGACGCTGCCGTGAGTTCCTGCCACGATGTCTGTCAGTCCATCGAGGTCGATGTCTGCCAACAGAATCGGTGTCTGGATGAACCAGCCCACGGTCGTCGCGTGGGACGGGAATCGCGAAGTCGGACCTAGCAGGCCTGACCCGTCGTTCCAGATGATCTTGATTTCCGACGACGCCGGGTACACGGAGGTGCCGAATACAAACTCTGGCGCGCCGTTGTGATCGACGTCCTGCGCGGGATAGAGTGGGCCGAACGCACCGGTCAGATTGGGTTGAAACCGTGCGGGGACGAATCGCTGGGAGCTTCCCGGAGCTCCGCAGACCGCAATTGCCAACAAGGCGCACACGGCCCGTGCCGCAGAGCGGATCAGAACCATCGCGAATTCCTCATCTCGAGCGGAGGTGCATTTCTCCTGCTGCGTCGAAGGGCAGGCCTTCGTCTTCGGAATTCTCGTCGGGCGGGAAGTTCGGGAATATCCATAGAAGAGTTTGCATGTTGCGGTGTGATCCATCCGGAACGTCCGCCTCGAGGTTGAAGCGTCGGCCGAGGCCGTGTTCGTTGGGCAACTCAATGACCGAATCCGGGCAGCCTGACGGAATGGCGTTGTAACAGAAAGGACCGAAATAGATATCGGGAAGGGAGCAGGGGGATAGTGGTCCGAATACGCTGACTCCGAAGGACTGCACGAGCCAAGTTGTGCCGGGAGCTAGTTGGGTGAATGTTCCAGGTGCGTTGATGTGTCCGGAGGCAACGTATGTGAGCCCCGGAACGCCCTGGGACGTGAAATACGAAGAGTGTGGCGTCCAGTCTCGATTGAAGAATAGGCACTGGTTGTCCGTCAGCATGTTCGGTGTCCCGTCCCGTGCTGGTTGCGACGGGATGTACGGGTTCGGTGGATCGTTGCGGTACCAGGGATTGCATGCATAGCCGTCGCCGAACAGATTGGAAACGGCGTTATCGAACAGAGGGTTCCCCCATAGTGGATGGAAGTCGGTGATGAGGTGCGGACTGAAGTCACACCGTAGATTACGGGGGATCTGTCTGCGCGGTGGGTTGCCGGCATAGATCTGGTCTGCTCGGAGAGGCGCCTGTTGGACGGCGGCTGCCCAGGCATTCGCGTCGGTGAAGTTCCCGAGCGTCGCCTCGGAGGGATCGGGGTTCGTCGCGTGCGGGTACCAATCGAAGATCATCCCGAGCGTGGCGACGCCGCCGACGATGCTGTTGAAGACGGGTCGCGGAGCGACGGTGCCGATCTCGCCGAAGAAGAAGATCCTGGTGTGATCCCGGATCGGTGCGACGGGCGTGACGGTGAACAACCGGGTGCCGGGCACGAAGCCCGCGACGATCAGGTCGTCGCATTCGTCGGCGCCGAGATCGACGAAGCCGCGCTGGTCCTGCGGGTAGGGCAGGTCACTGTCCGGGACGCTGCGGGGGGTTGCCGAAGCCCTCGGCGTCGACGTCCCAGCCGGTGATCGGGACCTCCTCGGAGCCCGGCGGAAGTCCGAGGTCCTCGAGGAGCACGGAGGTGACGTTGCCGAAGACGATCGTGCCCCAGCCGAAGCCCGGGCGCACGTTCGGATCGGCGTCGATGCCCCGGTCGATGCAGGGGTTGAAGGCCGTCGGAGAGGGCGTGGTGCGATCGATGGCCGTGCTGACGTTGGGGCACAGACGCAGGTCGTGCTCGGAGGTCACGCCGGAGCCGCCGAGACGCAGGGCGTCGGCGATGAACAGGACCCGTGGCTGCTGGGCGAAGACGGTCAGGTCGACGCGCGCGGGGGTCTCCGGGGTGTTGAACGTCGGCCAGGCAGTCTGCCAGGGACCGATCGTCGTTCCATTGTTGAACCAGACCGGCACGCCGGCACCGGTGCGCTCGTCGGGGAACGCGTTGAAGTCGAGTCGGCTGACGGGGTGGGTGCCGTGCATCGTGACCTCGCGCTGGAAGGTGTCGATGCCCTCGAAGGCCGACGCACCCGCCGGGAAGCCGTTCGGACTACCGACGTCGAAGATGTTGTTCGCGAAGACGGAGCTGAGCACGCTCGGCGCGGGCACGGTGTCGCCGGTGTTGCCCTGCCAGACCCCGATGACGTTCCAGGCGAACGTGTTGTTGAACACGCGGATGCGGTGGTTCGCCCACAGGCCGAGCATCGGCTCGACGACGGCGGTCGCGTCGATCGCGATACCGACGGCGTTGCCCTGGAAGAAGCAGTTCGTGATCGCGGTGCTGACGGGGATCATCATCTCGGGCACGCGGGTGCCGCGGATCCAGATCGCCGCTCCGGAGCCCGGCGTGAAGGGAGGTGCCGACCGGGTGGCGGCGTTGCGGAAGGTGATCCCGTCGACGAAGTCGTGGTTGGTGAGCGATTGGACGTCCTGGCGGAGTTCGAGGATGTGCGTGGACTGACCGCGCGCGTCGAAGATCGTGTCGAGAGCGGACGTTCCCTGGAGGGAGACGCGGTGTCGCGCGATGACGATCGGGAACTGCTCGCCGTTGAACGCCAGGCCGCTCTGTGGGTCGATGGGTTGACTGCTGCGCGGGCCGTAGAGTCCGGGCAGGCAGTGGACGATGACATGGTCGATGGTGTAGCCGGTCGGGCCTGCGCCGTTTCGTGGTAGCGCCCCGATCGTCTGCTCGATCCAGTCGATGGCGCCGAGGGCGGTCCCTGATCCGGCGGGGGTGGTGAGGGTGCGGAAGGGGTATGGCGCGTGTTGCAGGAGGCCCTGGATCCGTCGGACGCCCTGCGCATCGAGATGCGGATGCCGCCCGAGCAGCGGCACGTTCGACGGCCCGGCGGTATTCGACGGGTTGAACTGCGTGGCGAGCGGGTTGTCGCCGTAGATCGGGTCCACGTAGACGTGGAACACGAAGGCCGTCCGCTGCTGCGCGAACGCGCTGCCGACGAGGATGCCGCTCACGAGGAGCGTGCGAGCGAACGCGCGGGCGAGGTCAGACCGCCGTTCCTTCCCGGGGGGGGGGACCTGAGCATGAGACTCTCCGAGGGTAGCACGCCGCGAGCCGCTCGATGCGGGGAGCCCTTCCTCGCTCGCGCTGGTCTGTCGCGGCGACGTCGAGGGAACATCGATCCGCGACGAGGACTTTCGTCCTGATCCGAGATGGATCGTCGGTCGCGACCCCGGGTGAACCCGGGGGTGCGCGTGAGCCGAGGTTCCAGCCGGGCGAACGCGTCACTGGAGGTTGGCGACGGACAGGTCGCACCCATCACCGGTGCTCGACACGGCGGACGGCGGACCGCCTGGACGACGCGGTGGCTCTGGTCCTCCGAGTCCGCGAGCCGGAGCAGGCAGTGCACCTGCGCGTCGATCGGCGGGCGGAACGGCCCTGCCCCGGCAGATCCGTGAGCGGCACGCCGGTCGATGGGCGGAGCGCGAGTCGCGTGTGCACCTCGAAGGCCGGGCGTGCTGGCGGTCGGCCAGACACGCCCGGCTCCGGGGAGCGCGCCCACACGACGTGCCGATCCGAGGGTCGTGGTCGCGAAGCCTTCGTGTGGCGTGGCATCGAGGTGCTGCCGCCCCGCACCGCAGGTCGAACGGAGTGCGACAGAGGCCGCCGCTGTGGCCGATCCGACTCGCATGGCGGTCGCGGCCGGGACCGGCCGGGGGCCTACTGGATCGTGACGGCCCAGACGTTGCCGAGGCGGGGGCGGGCGGCGCGGTCGAATTCGAAGAGCTGTGCCTGGAGCTGGAGGCCGCGGAGGTGGCTGACGTTGGGGACGGGCATCGAGACGCGGACCTTGCGGCCGGGGGGGACGGTGAAGACGCCGGGGTAGACGGCGGAGCTGGCTGGATCGATCGCGAGCCAGCCGATGCCGGGCACGGCGAAGTCGCGGCGGACGTAGCCGAGCACGAAGCCGACGGTGTTGCCGGGGTCGCTGTAGAGGTCGAGATCGAGGCTGCCGCCGACGACGGGGTCGGCGGCGATGATCTGGCGGGTGGTGTTCACGTACCAGATTGCCGGATTCGACTGTCTGAAGTCGAGCAGGTCGGGGTCGCCATCGCGGTCGAGGTCGACGGCCAGGTCGCCGACGACATTCTGGGCGCCGAGAGCCGTCGTGCCGTCGGAGAAGAACCCGTGGCCGTCATTGAGCAGGAACAGGGATGGCCTTGACCCACGACTCAGTATGAAATCGTGGTCGCCGTCGCAATCCAGATCTTCGACGACGAAGGGATGCCCGGGATATCCGATTACGTCGGTCCAATCGACACCCGGCAACCGCAACGGCTCGTTCGTGAACGCCGCGCGCCCGTCGTTTATCCAGATCTCCAGGCGAGGCAGAGCATTGAGGTTGGGAAACAGGAAGGCGATGTCCTGGTCGCCATCGAGATCGAAGTCGGCGGTCTCGAGGAGAAGGCCCGGAGTCGTGAGCCAGACTTGCTGTGGAAAACGACCTGTCCGGTCGTTCAGGAAAACCCCTGCTCCCGTCGTAGTTGCGTTCGTGGCGACGTAGTCCACATATCTATCGCCGTCCAGATCCACGAGCCGGAGTGCGGCACCGGTGGCACCAACGGGGAACGCATTGGGTAGCTCCGCGAAGTGACCCGTTCCGTCATTGAGAAACACCTTGGCGCCAGAATCGTAGAATAGGAAGTCGACCGCTCCATCGCCATTCAGGTCTGCTGCGCCGGCGTAGCTAGTTCCAGGAAGACGGAGTCCTCCGAATCTACCGAACGGCTCGCCGGCAAATCGGCCATTGCCCAGGCCCATGAAGACCATCAGCGGGCACGGACAGGGACGTGCGGGATGGATGAAGAGGCTGCCGACAGTATGCGACACGACGTCGACCATCCCATCTCGGTCAATGTCGGCGAGAAGCAGCGGCCGCTCCATGATCCATCCCAGAGTAGACGTATGCGCGCGGAATCGCGAGACCGGCCCGAGAAGGCCCGAGCCGTCGTTTCGCACGATCAATAGATCGCTCGAATCGGGGTACACGAATTCAGTAGAAAAGAACTCGGGTGCGCCGTTTCCGTCGACGTCCAACGTGGGGAACGCAGGTAGGGATGCGATCAGGTTCATCTGGGCGCGCGCAGGCACGAACCGCTGAGACGGCGCCGGAGTCGCGAATAATGCGACACCCGCCAAGAAGACGACGACTTGAGTAGGTTGCGCCATCAGCCAGATTCGTGTCATCATCGAGTCCTCAGCCTGAGCGATTGTTCATCTCGGTCGCTGCATCGCCAGACAGACCGTGGTCTTCGTCGTCTTCACCCGGCGGGAAGTTGGGGAAGATCCAGAGGAACGTTTGCAGATTGCGATGGGTTCCGTTCGGGACATCCATCTCGAGATTGAATCGCCTTCCTAGTCCGTGCTCGTTAGGCAGCTCGACGACCGTGTCAGGGCACCCCACCGGCAGTGAGTTGTAGCAGAACGGTCCGAAGTAGAGATCCGGCAGTGCGCAGGTTCCGAAGGGACCGAAGGCGCCTACGCCGAGGGCCTGGACCAGCCAGGTTGAATCAGGCGCAGCTGGTATGAAAGCGCCCGGCGGATTGAGGTGTCCGGCGGCCACATATGTGACACTGGGGAGTTGTGGCGGGATGACGGTCGAGAAGTAAGTTGTGTGTGCAGGTTGTCCTCGATTAGAGAAGAGACACTGGTTGTCCAGCAGCATGTTTGCGTAGCCATCGGGCTGCGGCACTGGAGGCAGTGGAGGACTCAGCTGCAGCGGATCGTTGGCATGCCATGGATTGCAAGCATAGCCGTCCCCATCCGTGCTGTTCACGAGGCCCGCGAACAGCGGGTTGCCCCACAGCGGATGGAAGTCGGTAATGAGGTGTGGGCTGAAGTCGCATCGCAGATTGCGAGGAATCGATCTGCGGGGAGGATATCCAGCGTTGACTTGATAGGCTCGAAGGGTCGCCTGCTGAACCGCTGCTCCCCAGGCAACCGCGTCGGTGAAGTTCCCGAGCGTCGCCTCTGAGGGATCCGGGTTCGTCGCATGCGGGTACCAGTCGAAGATCATCCCGAGCGTGGCGACGCCGCCGACGATGCTGTTGAAGACGGGTCGCGGAGCGACGGTGCCGATCTCGCCGAAGAAGAAGATGCGGGTGTGATCCCGGATCGGTGCGACGGGCGTGACGGTGAACAACCGGGTGCCGGGCACGAAGCCCGCGACGATCAGGTCGTCGCATTCGTCGGCGCCGAGATCGACGAAGCCGCGCTGGTCCTGCGGGTAGGGCAGGTCACTGTCCGGGACGCTGCGGGGGTTGCCGAAGCCCTCGGCGTCGACGTCCCAGCCGGTGATCGGGACCTCCTCGGAGCCCGGCGGAAGTCCGAGGTCCTCGAGGAGCACGGAGGTGACGTTGCCGAAGACGATCGTGCCCCAGCCGAAGCCCGGGCGCACGTTCGGATCGGCGTCGATGCCGCGGTCGATGCAGGGGTTGAAGGCCGTCGGCGAGGGCGTGGTGCGATCGATGGCCGTGCTGACGTTGGGGCACAGACGCAGGTCGTGCTCGGAGGTCACGCCGGAGCCGCCGAGACGCAGGGCGTCGGCGATGAACAGGACCCGTGGCTGCTGGGCGAAGACGGTCAGGTCGACGCGCGCGGGGGTCTCCGGGGTGTTGAACGTCGGCCAGGCAGTCTGCCAGGGGCCGATCGTCGCGCCATTGTTGAACCAGACCGGCACGCCGGCACCGGTGCGCTCGTCGGGGAACGCGTTGAAGTCGAGTCGGCTGACGGGGTGGGTGCCGTGCATCGTGACCTCGCGCTGGAAGGTGTCGATGCCCTCGAAGGCCGACGCACCCGCCGGGAAGCCGTTCGGACTGCCGACGTCGAAGATGTTGTTCGCGAAGACGGCGCTGAGCACGCTCGGCGCGGGCACGGTGTCGCCGGTGTTGCCCTGCCAGACCCCGATGACGTTCCAGGCGAACGTGTTGTTGAACACGCGGATGCGGTGGTTCGCCCACAGGCCGAGCATCGGCTCGACGACGGCGGTCGCGTCGATCGCGATACCGACGGCGTTGCCCTGGAAGAAGCAGTTCGTGATCGCGGTGCTGACGGGGATCATCATCTCGGGCACGCGGGTGCCGCGGATCCAGATCGCCGCTCCGGAGCCCGGCGTGAAGGGAGGTGCCGACCGGGTGGCGGCGTTGCGGAAGGTGATCCCGTCGACGAAGTCGTGGTTGGTGAGCGATTGGACGTCCTGGCGGAGCTCGAGGATGTGCGTGAACTGACCGCGCGCGTCGAAGATCGTGTCGAGAGCGGACGTCCCCTGGAGGGAGACGCGGTGTCGCGCGATGACGATCGGGAACTGCTCGCCGTTGAACGCCAGGCCGCTGTGTGGGTCGATGGGTTGACCGCTGCGCGGGCCGTAGAGTCCGGGCAGGCAGTGGACGATGACATGGTCGATGGTGTAGCCGGTCGGGCCTGCGCCGTTTCGTGGTAGCGCCCCGATCGTCTGCTCGATCCAGTCGATGGCGCCGAGGGCGGTCCCTGATCCGGCGGGGGTGGTGAGGGTGCGGAAGGGGTATGGCGCGTGTTGCAGGAGGCCCTGGATCCGTCGGACGCCCTGCGCATCGAGATGCGGATGCTCCCCGAGCAGCGGCACGTTCGACGGCCCGGCGGTATTCGACGGGTCGAACTGCGTGGCGAGCAGGTTGTCGCCGTAGATCGGGTCCACGTAGACGTGGAACACGAAGGCCGTCCGCTGCTGCGCGAACGCGCTGCCGACGAGGATGCCGCTCACGAGGAGCGTGCGAGCGAACGCGCGGGCGAGGTCAGACCGCCGTTCCTTCCCAAAAGGGAGGAGGACCTGAGCATGAGACTCTCCGAGGGTAGCACGCCGCGAGCCGCTCGATGCGGGGAGCCCTTCCTCGCTCGCGCTGGTCTGTCGCGGCGACGTCGAGGGAACATCGATCCGCGACGAGGACTTTCGTCCTGATCCGAGATTGATCGTCGGTCGCGACCCCGGGTGAACCCGGGGGTGCGCGGGAGCCGAGGTTCCAGCCGGGCGAACGCGTCACTGGAGGTTGGCGACGGACAGGTCGCACCCATCACCGGTGCTCGACACGGCGGACGGCGGACCGCCTGGACGACGCGGTGGCTCTGGTCCTCCGAGTCCGCGAGCCGGAGCAGGCAGTGCACCTGCGCGTCGATCGGCGGGCGGAACGGCCCTGCCCCGGCAGATCCGTGAGCGGCACGCCGGTCGATGGGCGGAGCGCGAGTCGCGTGTGCACCTCGAAGGCCGGGCGTGCTGGCGGTCGGCCAGACACGCCCGGCTCCGGGGAGCGCGCCCACACGACGTGCCGATCCGAGGGTCGTGGTCGCGAAGCCTTCGTGTGGCGTGGCATCGAGGTGCTGCCGCCCCGCACCGCAGGTCGAACGGAGTGCGACAGAGGCCGCCGCTGTGGCCGATCCGACTCGCATGGCGGTCGCGGCCGGGACCGGCCGGGGCCTACTGGATCGTGACGGCCCAGACGTTGCCGAGGCGGGGGCGGGCGGCGCGGTCGAATTCGAAGAGCTGTGCCTGGAGCTGGAGGCCGCGGAGGTGGCTGACGTTGGGGACGGGCATCGAGACGCGGACCTTGCGGCCGGGGGGGACGGTGAAGACGCCGGGGTAGACGGCGGAGCTGGCTGGATCGATCGCGAGCCAGCCGATGCCGGGCACGGCGAAGTCGCGGCGGACGTAGCCGAGCACGAAGCCGACGGTGTTGCCGGGGTCGCTGTAGAGGTCGAGATCGAGGCTGCCGCCGACGACGGGGTCGGCGGCGATGATCTGGCGGGTGGTGTTCACGTACCAGCCGGCGGGATTGCCTCCCCGATTCTGGAGCAGGTCGGGGTCGCCGTCGCGGTCGAGGTCCAGGACGAGCGAGCAGGAGATACCCTGGGTGCCCAGCGCCAGCTCACCATCGGAGAAGAAGCCTCGCCCATCGTTGAGAAGGAACCGGTTGGGAACGACCACCGTCCCGAGATGGACGTCGGGATCGCCGTCCCCGTCGAGGTCCGCGATGTTGAACTCGTAGCCGGAGACGTTCGTCCAATCGATGCCCGACAGCCGCTGAGGCTCGTTCGTGAAGCCGGCGTGACCGTCGTTGATCCAGATCTGCAGACGGGGGCAGGGCGTTGACGTTGGGGAACAGGAAAGCGACGTCCTGGTCGCCGTCGAGATCGACGTCGAGGGTCTCCAGGTAGAGGCCCGAGGTCGTGAGCAGGAACTGCTGAGGGAAATGCCCCGTGCCATCGTTGAGGCAGACTCCCGCCGCAGTACTGCTGGCGCCGGTGGCGACGTAGTCCAGGTCGCCGTCGCCGTCGAGATCGGCGAACCGGAACTGGCCCCCGAACACACCGGGAGGGAACGCGTTCGGTAGCTGTGCGAAGCGTCCCGTCCCATCGTTCAGAAACACCTTGGGGCCGGAATCGTAGAACAGGAAGTCGATCGCCCCGTCACCATTGAGGTCTGCGGCGCCTCCGTACCCACTTCCCGGGAGGCGAACTCCTCCAAACCTGCCAAACGGTTCGCCAACGAACTGGTGGTTGCCCAGCCCCATGAAGACAAGCACCGGGCACGGACAGCGTAGCCGTGGATTCGTGAAGACGCCACCCATCGTCCCAGACACGACATCGAGCCGTCCATCTCCGTCGATGTCGGCGACGATGAGCGGGTATGTCATGGTCCAACCGACCGTCGACGCGTGCGCCGGGAACCGCGATACCGGACCGAGCATGCCCGAGCCGTCGTTCCACGTCACGGTGAGCTCGGACGAGTTCGGATGAAGGTAGCTGGTGAACACGAACTCTGGTCCGCCGTTCAGGTCGACGTCACGAAACGGACTGAATTGACCGAGCGCGTATGTCAGATTCGGTTGGAATCGTGCGGCAATAAAACGCTGGGTTCGCGGTTCGGACGCGAGGAGCGCCAGGAGGACCAGATGGGCTGTCCCGAACTGTTTGGCGAACTCGGGGGGCGTCATGGTGAAGGCCTCAACCTGAGCGTCTGCTCATCTCGCTCGCTGCGTCGCCAGGCAAGCCATCGTCTTCGTCGTATTCACCCGGCGGGAAGTTGGGAAAGATCCAGAGGAAGGTTTGCAGATTGCGATGGACTCCGCTCGGGACGTCCATCTCGAGATTGAATCGTCTGCCCAGCCCGTGCTCGTTAGGCAGCTCGACAACGGTGTCAGGGCACCCCACCGGCAGCGAGTTGTAGCAGAACGATCCGAAGTAGAGATCTGGCAGTGCACAGGTTCCGAAGGGACCGAAGGTGCTCACGCCGAGGGCCTGGACTAGCCAGGTCGAATCGGGCGCCGCCGGTATGAAAGCGCCCGGCGGATTGAGGTGGCCGGCGGCCACATATGTGACATTGGGGATTTTCGGTGGGATAATAGTCGAAAAGTAGGTTGTATGTGGAAGTTGTCCTGGATTGGAGAATAGGCACTGGTTGTCCAGCAGCATGTTCGGCATCAAGTCTGGTGCTGGTTGCGAGGGCATGATCGGATCAGGTGGATCGTTGACATGCCAAGGATTGCATCCATATCCATCGCCGTGGAGATTTGGCGCGAGATTGTCCAACAACGGGCTGCCCCAAAGCGGATGGAAATCGGTGATGAGGTGCGGGCTGAAGTCGCATCTCAGATTGCGAGGGATCTGTCTGCGCGGTGGGATTCCGGCGTTGATCTGGTCTGCTCGGAGGGGCGGCTGCTGGAGTGCTGCTCCCCAGGCCAGCGTGTCGGTGAAGTTCCCGAGCGTCGCCTCTGAGGGATCCGGGTTCGTCGCGTGCGGGTACCAATCGAAGATCATCCCGAGCGTGGCGACGCCGCCGACGATGCTGTTGAAGACGGGTCGCGGAGCGACGGTGCCGATCTCGCCGAAGAAGAAGATGCGGGTGTGATCCCGGATCGGTGCGACGGGCGTGACGGTGAACAACCGGGTGCCGGGCACGAAGCCCGCGACGATCAGGTCGTCGCATTCGTCGGCGCCGAGATCGACGAAGCCGCGCTGGTCCTGGGGGTAGGGCAGGTCACTGTCCGGGACGCTGCGGGGGTTGCCGAAGCCCTCGGCGTCGACGTCCCAACCGGTGATCGGGACCTCCTCGGAGCCCGGCGGAAGTCCGAGGTCCTCGAGGAGCACGGAGGTGACGTTGCCGAAGACGATCGTGCCCCAGCCGAAGCCCGGGCGCAGGTTCGGATCGGCGTCGATGCCGCGGTCGATGCAGGGGTTGAAGGCCGTCGTCGAGGGCGTGGTGCGATCGATGGCCGTGCTGACGTTGGGGCACAGACGCAGGTCGTGCTCGGAGGTCACGCCGGAGCCGCCGAGACGCAGGGCGTCGGCGATGAACAGGACCCGTGGCTGCTGGGCGAAGACGGTCAGGTCGACGCGCGCGGGGTCTCCGGGGTGTTGAACGTCGGCCAGGCAGTCTGCCAGGGACCGATCGTCGTTCCATTGTTGAACCAGACCGGCACGCCGGCACCGGTGCGCTCGTCGGGGAACGCGTTGAAGTCGAGTCGGCTGACGGGGTGGGTGCCGTGCATCGTGACCTCGCGCTGGAAGGTGTCGATGCCCTCGAAGGCCGACGCACCCGCCGGGAAGCCGTTCGGACTACCGACGTCGAAGATGTTGTTCGCGAAGACGGAGCTGAGCACGCTCGGCGCGGGCACGGTGTCGCCGGTGTTGCCCTGCCAGACCCCGATGACGTTCCAGGCGAACGTGTTGTTGAACACGCGGATGCGGTGGTTCGCCCACAGGCCGAGCATCGGCTCGACGACGGCGGTCGCGTCGATCGCGATACCGACGGCGTTGCCCTGGAAGAAGCAGTTCGTGATCGCGGTGCTGACGGGGATCATCATCTCGGGCACGCGGGTGCCGCGGATCCAGATCGCCGCTCCGGAGCCCGGCGTGAAGGGAGGTGCCGACCGGGTGGCGGCGTTGCGGAAGGTGATCCCGTCGACGAAGTCGTGGTTGGTGAGCGATTGGACGTCCTGGCGGAGTTCGAGGATGTGCGTGGACTGACCGCGCGCGTCGAAGATCGTGTCGAGAGCGGACGTTCCCTGGAGGAGACGCGGTGTCGCGCGATGACGATCGGGAACTGCTCGCCGTTGAACGCCAGGGCCGCTCTGTGGGTCGATGGGTTGACTGCTGCGCGGGCCGTAGAGTCCGGGCAGGCAGTGGACGATGACATGGTCGATGGTGTAGCCGGTCGGGCCTGCGCCGTTTCGTGGTAGCGCCCCGATCGTCTGCTCGATCCAGTCGATGGCGCCGAGGGCGGTCCCTGATCCGGCGGGGGTGGTGAGGGTGCGGAAGGGGTATGGCGCGTGTTGCAGGAGGCCCTGGATCCGTCGGACGCCCTGCGCATCGAGATGCGGATGCTCCCCGAGCAGCGGCACGTTCGACGGCCCGGCGGTATTCGACGGGTTGAACTGCGTGGCGAGCAGGTTGTCGCCGTAGATCGGGTCCACGTAGACGTGGAACACGAAGGCCGTCCGCTGCTGCGCGAACGCGCTGCCGACGAGGATGCCGCTCACGAGGAGCGTGCGAGCGAACGCGCGGGCGAGGTCAGACCGCCGTTCCTTCCCGGGGGGGGACCTGAGCATGAGACTCTCCGAGGGTAGCACGCCGCGAGCCGCTCGATGCGGGGAGCCCTTCCTCGCTCGCGCTGGTCGCTTGCGGCGACGTCGAGGGAACATCGATCCGCGACGAGGACTTTCGTCCTGATCCGAGATTGATCGTCGGTCGCGACCCCGGGTGAACCCGGGGGTGCGCGGGAGCCGAGGCTCCAGCCAGTCACGTCCGCAATGGGTCCCGTGCGGCGTTGCGAGGACCGTCCCGTGGATGTGCGCGGGTCGAGCGGGACTTCCGCGCTCGCGTCGGCTGGCGGCGCGGCGCGCGATCGTCGACCATCGGCCCCGCGCGCCCGGTGGGCGGACGCGCGAGGACCACGAACCGCGATGCACACTCGGACTCTCGGCCGCGAAGGCCTGACCGTCTCCGCCCTCGGCCTCGGCTGTATGGGCATGTCGGAGTTCTACGGTGCCGGCGATCGGGCGGCGTCGCTGGCGACGCTGCGGCGGGCCGCCGAGCTCGGCGTGACGTTCTGGGACACCGCCGACATCTATGGCTGCGGCGCCAACGAGGAGCTGCTCGGCGAGGCGTTCCGCACGACGCCCGGACTGCGCGACCGCATCGTGCTGGCGACCAAGTTCGGCATCGTGCGCGGCGACGACGGCTCGTTCGTCGGCGTCAGCGGGACACCGGACTACGTGAGGAACGCCTGCGACCGCAGCCTGCGGCGGCTCGGCGTCGACCATGTCGACCTCTACTACCAGCACCGCGTCGATCCGCGCGTGCCGATCGAGGACACCGTCGGCGCGATGGCCGAGCTGGTCGCGGCGGGCAAGGTGCGGCATCTGGGCCTGTCGGAGGCGGGCGCGCAGACGCTGCACCGCGCGAGTGCCGTGCACCGGATCACCGCATTGCAATCCGAGTACTCGCTGTGGAGCCGCGACGTCGAGCCCGCGATCCTGCCGACCTGCGCATTGCTCGGCATCGGCCTCGTCGCCTACTCGCCGCTCGGCCGCGGCTTCCTGACCGGCGCGATCCGCCGGCCCGAGGACCTCGCCGCCGACGACTGGCGTCGCCACAACCCGCGCTTCGCGGGCGACAACTTCGCGAAGAACCTCGCGTTGGTCGCCGAGATCGAGGCGATCGCGCGCGACGAGGGCTGCACGCCTGCCCAACTCGCGCTCGCCTGGGTGCTGCACCAGGGGCGCGAGGTCGTGCCGATCCCGGGCACGCGCTCGGTCGCGCGGCTCGAGGAGAATGCGAATGCCGCTGCGATCGCGCTGTCCGCGGACCTGCTCGCCCGTATCGAGACGGCGTTCCCGCCCGACGCAGTGGTCGGCACGCGCTATCCGGAGGCCTCGATGGCGCTGCTCGAGGGCTGAGCGCGAAGTCGCTCGACTCGCGTGCCGCGGCCGGTCGATGAGCCGGACATGCTCGCGCTCGACTCGCCGACGGACTCCATGACGGCCGGCCTGATCGCCGGCTTCGTCGTCAGCACGGTGGGGCTCGGCATGTTCGTCTACGGGCGCAAGCAACGCCGCGCCCCGCAGATGGCCGGCGGGCTGATCCTCATGGTCCTGCCGCTCACCGGAGCGAGCGGCCTCGTCATCTGGCTGAGCGGGCTCGCCGTCGTGGCGGCGATCACCGCCGCGGTACGGATGGGCTGGTAGCGCGCGGATGCCGCGCGTGTCGTGGTCGACGAAGCTCTCGCGCTGCTGTGCCAGCCCGCCCTGCGACCGTGGCCAGGCCGGAACGCTGCCGCAGCGCGTCGACGAAGCGAACCGGACCCGCAGCGACCGCGCGCCGCGTCGTCACATCGTCGAGGTCGAGCACGTCGCGGACGAGTGCGCGGAGCAGCGTCGACTTGCCGACGACGCGAGGCGCGGGACCTCCTCGCCCAGCGTTCGCATGGCAGCCACTCGCAGCATGTCAGAGCCTGAATCCCCGATTCCGAGAGACGGTTCTGCCCTGATCCGAGCCGGTGCTCGGTCCGGATCTTCCAAGGTCCCGAGGGTGCTCGCGGCCGCGCCGTTCCAACGCGCTGCCCGGCACGCCGGTCCGATTCCCGGCTCCCGGAGCCGTCCCAGGAGCCGGCCCCCACGATTCCAGCGCCGTTGTTGGCGTGGACGCTGCCCGAAGGGCGGAGCCGCCGGCGCGCACGCTACGGCGCGCGCTCAGTGATGATGGTGGTGGTGCCCGTGCCCGTCCGGGCCGTGCGCGTGGCCGTGCTTGCGCTCCTCGTCGGTCGAGTCGCGGACGCCGGCGATCGTGACCTCGAAGTGCAGCGTCTCACCGGCGAGCGGGTGGTTGAAGTCGACCGTGATCTGGTCGCCCTGCACCTCCGTGATCGTCCCGATCATCGCGTGGTCGTCCTCGTCGACGGCCTGGAACGTAATGCCCGGCTTGAGCCGCGCGCCGTCCGGGAACGCGTTGCGCGGCACGGTCTGCACCAGCCCGTCCTCGTGCTCGCCGTAGCCGTCGCCCGGCGCGACTGCGACCGACACCTCGTTGCCGACCGCGCTGCCCTCGAGCGCGCGCTCCAGCCCGACGACGATGTTGCCCGCGCCGTGCAGGTAGCTCAGCGGCGCGCTGCCCTCCGAGCTATCGACGACCTCGCCGTCGTCGAGCTTGAGCTTGTAGTGGATGGAGACGACCTTGCCGGCCGAGACGATCTGCGTCCCGCTCATGGGCGGGCACTCTAGCCACTCGGGGCGCGCAGACGCCCGGGATTCCGGGGATCGGCCGAGCGCGTCGCGCACGTTGCGCGCCGGGCGCAGCCGACCGATGCTCGGCGACCCGATGCTGTGCGACCGGTTCCACCCCGCGGCCCGCGCGGCGCTCGGCGCCGCCCTGCTCGCGGCTGCCGCGTGCTCGTATCCGCGCTACGAGTTCCCGCGCCTGCCGCCGACCGACGAGCTCGCCGCGCAGGACGTCGCGCTCCCCTGGGAGGCGCGCGGCGCGGGTGCCGTCGACGTCGACCTGCGACCCGGCGACTTCGCGCGCTTCGCGCTGCGCCTCGAGGGTCCGGACGGCCCGCTCGAGCAGCTCGACATCGAGATCACCGCGTGCGGCGTCGAGCGCCCCGTCGAGGTCGCGGCGGGCGGGCGCGCGCTGTTCGGGTCGAGCTACCGGGCGGTGCTGTGCCAGATCACCGTGGCGCCCACCGGCGCGCCGGACGACCGGCGCTCGACCTACCTGCACCTGCCGTCGGAGCTCGCGCGGCTCGGGCTCGACGGCGCCCTCGCGCCCACCGTCGTCGAGGGGCCGGGTGCCCTGGCCGACGCCGCCGACCCGGCTGCCGAGCTGCAACGGCGGCGTTCGCTCGCGATGCTCGCTGGATTGTTCGCGATCTCGGAGCACCCGCAGCTGTGGGCGGTCGCCGAGCGGATGCAGTTCCTGCCGGGCACGCTCGACCTCGGGCTCGCCGCGCTCGGTGCCGGGCAGCTGCCGGCGCTCGACCCGCTGCGGCTGTTCGAGATCGCGCTCGGCACCGTGCGGGTCGACGAGGCGGCGATCAGCTACCTCGGTGGACGCCGCTGGCGGCTGCCGGTGGTGATCGCGCTCGGTCACCTGCAGCTGCTGTCGGCCGACGTCGAGACGTTCCGCCCGGCGCGCGGCCACGGCCCGAGCCTCGGGTTGCGGCGGCTGCGGCTGAAGAGCCCGCGGCGGCCGGAGCTCAGCCTGGAGCTGCGGCTCGTCGAGTCGGGGCGCGACCAGCGCGACCGGCTGCGTTGGCCGGGCTGCGGCTCGGCGACCGCGCGGATCGTCGGCGACAGCGACGATCGCGCCGTCGTGCAGGAGCCGACCGGGCTGTTGTCGTGGGGGCGCACGCGCGGCGTGCGGGCGCGGCTCGGGCTCGGGGATACCTGGGCGATCGGGCTGCTCGGGCCGGGGCTGCGCGTCGAGCCGGGTGCCGCGATGCTCGGCGCGGACTGGGCGCTCGCCGCGCCCGCGACCGACGAGCCCGACGCTGGCGAGTCGGGGCTCTGTCAGGTGCACTCGCTGCGCTCGGTCGCGCTGTGCGATCTGGCGACGCTCGCGCCGGACGACCGCGCGACTTGGCGCGCCGCGGACCTCGATGCCGGGGTCGGCGTCGCGGTGGTCGAGCGCGCCACGGGCGACGGCGAGACCTGCGTGCTGCGCCTCGATCACGAGGACGGGCCGAGCGTGCTGGCGCGGCTGCCGATGCCCCTCGACGGCGCCGCGGTCGGACCGCGCGGTGCGTTCGTCGCCGGCGTCACGCGGGGTGTCGGCGTGCTGTGGGAGCTCGACGACGACAGCGCACGCGAGGTGTGGCGCGGCCCCGCGCAGAGCCTGCGCGCGGTGGCGGGAGTCGACGACCTCGCCGTCGTCGTGCGCGCGGACGACGCCGCGCTCCTGCGCCGCGGCGGTGATGGCCAATGGGTCGAGTCCGCATTGTCGTGGCCTGCCGTGGCGGCGGATTGCAGCTGGCCCGCCCCGGCGCCCGCCGGCTGGCTGCTGCGCTTCGATCCCGCGCGCGCGCGGCTGTGCCGGGTCGATGTCCGCGCCGCGCAGCCGGCGGTCGAGGAGCTCGACGCCGAGCAGATCGCCGTCGCGGCGACCGGGTCGGCGCTCGCGGTCGCGCGGGCCGGGCGGCTGTGGCTCCTCGCACCCGAGCTGCCGGCGGCGGTCGAGCTCGACCTGCCTGCGCTCGGCGAGCCGTGCATCGCGCGTCGCGACGACTGGGTCGCGGTCTCGACCGGCCGCGGCGACGAGGCGCAGCTCGGCGTGTGGACCATCGCGCCGGCGGGCATCACGCCGACGCTGCGCGCCGACGGTGCCGTGCTGCTCCCGGCGGTCTCGAGCGCCGCGCTCGTCGCCGCGCGCGACGCGGCGGGCGACCTCGCGCTGTGGCAACGGCGCGGCGCCGCGTGGCACGGGCCGATCGCGGTGCCGCTCGCTGTCGACGACGCGCTGCTGACCGCCGGCGGCGTCGCCGACGACGCGAGCGAGGCGTGGCTCGCGGCCGGCGCGCGCGACGGCTCCGCCTGGACGCTGTTGCGGGTCGGGGCGGCCGGCGACGCGCTCGCGCTGCGGCTGCGCGCCCCGCGCGAGCGGGCCTTCGGGCCGTCGCGCTTCGCGCTCGGGGGCCGGCTGTGGAGCGTCGAGCGCCGCGACGGCAGCGGCCTGACGCTCGACCTCGACCGGCTCGGCGAGCTTCTCGAACTGCGCGCGCAGGGCCGCGTCGCCGACCCGGTCTGGGCCGAGGCGCTGCGCGACGCGGGCCTCGACGCCGAGCTGACCGCGCTGCCGGTCCCCGCGGCGAGCTCCGGCTGATCCCCGCAGAACCCGCTGCCCATCGCCGGCCCGTCCGCCTATACTCCCGGCCTCGTCGGCAGGCGGGAGCGTCTCCGCGCCGCCGGTCCGGAGCGGCCCGCGGGCCGCGGACGGCGCGCGCCCGAGGCGCCCGCGGTGCCCGGTCGGGGACGCGGGCAGCAGGGTGGTCTCGCCGCCCGACCCGGGCGTCGGCCCCGGTGGATGCCGGGTGCGCTGGCGCCCGGCTACCGGGGCAGCCGATGAGATCCGCAGAACACCTCACCAGCCCGCCGGGATCGACCGGCCGGCTCGGACCGACCCGTTGAGCCTTCAGAACGTGAGTTTCGAATCCCTGGGCCTGAGCGAGCCCATCCTGAGGGGCGTCGCCGCCGCAGGCTACGAGCACCCCACCGAGATCCAGTCACGCGCGATCCCGCTGGCCCGCGAGGGCCGCGATCTGATCGGGCTGGGTCAGACCGGCAGCGGCAAGACCGCCGCCTTCGGACTGCCGATACTCGAACGCCTGCTCGGCGGCGAGCCCGGCCTGCGCGCGATCGTGCTGGTGCCGACGCGCGAGCTGTGCGTGCAGGTCGCCGAGAACCTGCGCGCCTACGCGAGCTTCTCCGAGCTGCACGTGCGCACGGCGTTCGGCGGCATCCCGATCGCGATCCAGGAGGCCGCGTTCCGCCGCGGGCTCGACGTGATGGTCGCCTGCCCGGGCCGCCTGATCGACCACCTGACCTGCGGCAACATCGACGTGTCGCGCGTCGAGGTCCTCGTTCTCGACGAGGCCGACCGCATGCTCGACATGGGCTTCATGCCGCAGATCCGGCGCATCGTGTCGCGGCTGCCCGTGCGACGGCAGAACTGGCTGTTCTCCGCGACGATGCCGGACGAGGTCGAGAAGTTCATCCGCGACTCGTTCGGCGACACCGTGCGCGTGCAGGTCGGCCAGCGCTCGCAGGCCGCGATCACGATCACCCACCGCTTCGAGACGATGCGGCCCGCGGAGAAGGAGCCCTGGCTCGAGCGGCTGTTGCGCGACCGCGATGGCACCGTGCTGATCTTCGTGAAGACGAAGAAGCGCGCCGAGGAGCTCGGCCGCCGGCTGCAGCGCGCCGGCCTGCCCGCGGACTCGATCCACGGCGACAAGAGCGCGGAGTCCCGGCACGTCGTGCTGCAGGCGTTCTCGCGCGGCAAGAACCGCTTCATGGTCGCGACGGACGTCGCGGCGCGCGGCATCGACGTCAGCGACATCGGGCTGGTCGTCAACTTCGACATGCCGTTCCAGGTCGACGACTACGTGCACCGCGTCGGGCGCACCGGCCGCGCCGGCAGCAAGGGCGAGGCGGTCAGCGTCGTGACGAAGTCCGACCAGGACCTGATGCAGCAGATCCTGAGGCACCTCGAGAAGTCCTCGCAGGGGCGCGCCCGCGCCGTCGTCGACGGGCGCGTCGTGCTGCGCCCGGCCGACGAGGCCGAGGCGCCCGCGCCCGCGCCCGCGCGCGACGGTGTGGCGGGCGACGGGCAGGCGCGACGCCCGCGCGCGGAGCGCCGCGAGCGGCCGACCCGCGAGCGCGACGATCGCGCCCGGATCGAGCCGCCGCCGCGCGCCGAGCGGCAGCCGCAGCGGCCGCGCCGCGCGGCCCAGAAGGAGGTTGCGCTCGGCCGCGAGCTGACCGGGGCGGAGCCCGAGGCGGCCGGGTTCGGCGCCGGCGTCGGCGAGGCGAGGCCCGCGCGCGGCGAGGGTCGCCGCGGCCGGTGAATCGTTCGCGGGAGTCGCGCGTAGCGGGCGTCCCTCGCCGGGCGCGAACTTGAAAGGAATCCCGCCACCAGCGTACCCGCGCACCTGATTCGCCGGTCCCCGCCCGGACCCGGCGGAGGATCGCATCCGATGCTCAGCCTCATCGTCTTCGACCCGAACTACTTCCTGTTCGTCGGCCCGTTCATGCTGCTCGCGCTGTGGGCGCAGTGGCGCGTCAAGGGCACGTTCGCCCGCTACGCCGAGATGCCGTTGCGGCAGCGGCTGAGCGGCGCGGAGGTCGCGCAGCTGATCCTGCGCGGCGCGGGCATCCACGACGTCTCGATCGAGGCCGTGCCCGGCATGCTGTCCGACCACTACGACCCGCAGGCGAAGTCGGTGCGGTTGTCTGCCGACGTGCTGCAGGCCCGCACGGTCGCGGCGGCCGCGGTCGCCGCGCACGAGTGCGGCCACGCGATCCAGCACGCGCAGGGCTACGCGCCGATGGCGTGGCGCGCCGGGCTCGTGCCGGTCGTCAACCTGATGAGCTCGGCCGCGCTGCCGATGTTCCTGGCCGGCATCTTTCTCGGCTGGACCGGCTTCGCCTGGTTCGCGGTCGCGCTGTTCGGCGTCACCACGCTGTTCCACCTCGTGACGCTGCCGGTCGAGTTCGACGCGTCGGCGCGCGCGATCCGCATCGTCGAGGCGTCGGGGCTCGCGGTCGGCGACGAGCTGGTCGGGGTCCGCAAGGTGCTGTACGCCGCCGGCTTCACCTACCTCGCCGCGACGCTCGTCAGCGCCGCCGAGCTCGTCTACTGGCTGCTGCGGTCGGGGCTGCTCGGCGGCTCGTCGGACGATTGAGTCGCCCACGCGGTCCGGCGATCGTCGCGCCCGTCAGTTGATGACGATCGCCGAGCTGGGCGTCGAGATACCGCTGAACGGCAGCAGCGCCGGGCTCAGCGACGTGACGAACGCGACGTGCATCGTCAGCCCCGATCCGGCGAGCACCGGCAACGCGGGGATCTGCAGCGCGCCGAAGCCCCCGCCGGTGCCGGTCAGCGTGCCGTAGCCGTTGAGCAGCATCGCCGTCCGGCAGATGTCGAAGAAGCAGCTGAACAGCCAGTCGGAGTCGAGCGGGATGCGGCCCCAGGGGGTGACGGTGCCGGTGCCGATGCCATTGCTGACCATCACCAGGTAGGTCTCGCTGCCGTGGCCGGGCGCATTGAGCGTCAGGTTGACGAAGCCACCCGGCGTCGGATTGCCGGCCCACGACACCGTCAGCTCCGGCTGCACGCAGGCGCGGATCACCCAGTCGCCATTGAAGAAGAGCGGGCACAGCGGCAGTCCGAACCCGGCGTAGGTCGCCGGGTCGACCGGGCCGTGGCCGGTCGCGTCGAGCACGTTGCGACCCGGCGTGCAACGGCCGCTGACGTCGACGGCGAAGTTCGCGAAGTAGCCGTTCTGGCAGCTCCCGCCGCTGATGTTCTGCACCATGCGGAAGCCGACGACGAGCTGGCCGGAGGTCACGCGCACCGGCGTCGGCAGCGTGAACGCATTGATGCCCGTGCTGGTGATCTGGATGTTGCTGCCGCCGCTGCTGAGGCGGTAGGCGAGCGGGCCGAGCTGCCAGCGGCCGCCGCCGAGTGCGGTGATGCCGTCGTAGATCTCGACGTCCGCGGCCGCCTGTGCGCCGTTGGTGCCCTGCTGGTGCGCGAACAGGACCGCGACGCTGTAGACGGTCACCGGGCCGCCGGTCTGGAACACCGACATCGCCGCCTCGCCGTCGCACAGGCCGCGCACCGGCGCGACCGGGTAGGCGCCGCTCGGCACGTCGGGCAGGACGTCGTTCTTCAGCAGGATCTGACCGGCCCCGCAGCTCTGTGCGGCGGTCGGCGCGGCAGCGCCCAGCAACACGAGTGTCGAGAGGACGAGGAGCGTGGTTCGCATCGGGATCGGGCCTCGGGAGAGCGAGCGGTGCCGGAGCGGAGCCGGCCGAGGGAGACCCGGCCAGCGTAGATGTCGGGTCCGGGGCTGGGAATGCCTCGGCAGCGACGGACGTCGGGTGGGGCGTGCGACGTGCGGGACGAAGCGACCGATGGCATCGCCGCCGTGCCCCGGTTCGGTACAAGTGGCCGGTTGGCCTATCCTCGACGGCGGTGCCGCCGCCGGCCGGTCTCGGCGCGGATCGGCGGCGACCAGCGAGGAGCACCGATGACCCAGACGAAGCTGTCCGTTCCCGACATGACGTGCGGCCACTGCAAGGCGTCGATCGAGTCGGCGCTCCGGTCGCTCGGCGGAGTCGACTGCGAGGTCGACCTCGACGAGCGCGAGGTCGTCGTCCGCTACGACGCCGCGCAGCGGCCGCTCGCCGGGATCGTCGCGGCGATCGAGGCGCAGGGCTTCGACGTGGCTGCGGCGGACGGTGCGCCGGTGCCGCGGGCGGAGGGATGAGCGCGATGGCGACCGCGACCGAGGACTCGTTGCGGGCCTCCCGCACCCTGCGCTTCGACGTCGATGGCATGAGCTGCGCGAGCTGCGCCGCCCGCATCCAGAAGGTGCTCGACCGGCAGCCCGGCGTGACCTCCGCCGCCGTGAACTTCGCGTCGGCGGAGGCGACCGTGGTCGCGACGGCGGACGGTCCGAGCAGCGCCGAGCTGGCCGGCGCGGTCGCGCGGCTCGGCTTCGCGCTGCGCGAGCGCGCGCCGGCCGCCGACCGCGAGGTCGGGGCGCGCCTGCGCGCCGAGGCGCGGCGGCTGCGGCGCCGGTTGCGGGTGGCTGCCGCGTGCACGTTGCCGGTGTTCGCCCTGGCGATGGGCGGCGTCGATGCGCCGTGGTCGCGCGCGGTGCAGGCGGTGCTGGGCGCGGTCGTCGTGCTCGGCTCCGGCGCGGGCTTCCACCGCGCCGCGTGGCAGGGGCTCCGGCGGTTCGACGCGGGCATGGACGCGCTGGTGTCGATCGGCACCCTGACGGCGCTCGGCCAATCGGTGTGGGCCCTGTGGAGCGGCGGGCCGGTGTTCTTCGAGACCGGCGCCGTCATCGTCACGCTGATCCTGTTCGGCCGGTCGCTCGAGGCCGGCGCGAAGGGCCGTGCGACCGATGCCATCGCGCGGCTCGCGAAGCTGTCGGCGAAGGACGCGCGGCTGCTGCGCAAGGACGCCGAGGGCGACGAACGCGAGGTGATCGTACCGGCCGACACCGTCGCGGTCGGCCAGCGTGTCGTCGTGCTCCCGGGCGAGAAGCTGCCGGTCGACGGGGTGATCGAGAGTGGGCACGCATCGATCGACGAGAGCATGCTGACCGGCGAGTCGGTGCCGGTCGACAAGGGGCCGGGCGACGAGGTCAGCGGTGCGACGATCGATCGCTCGGGGCGCATCGTGGTGCGCGCGACGCGCGTCGGCAGCGACACCGCATTGCAGCGCATCGTGCGACTCGTCGAGGACGCGCAGGCCCAGCGGGCACCGGTCGAGCGGCTGGTCGACCGCGTCGCATCGGTGTTCGTGCCGGTCGTCGTCGGTATCGCAATGGCGACGCTCGCCGGCTACCTCGTCGCCGGCTGGGCGGCGCCGGTCGCATTGCAGCGCGCGGTCGCGGTGCTCATCGTCGCATGCCCGTGTGCGCTCGGGCTCGCGACGCCGACCGCGATCCTGGTCGGCAGCGGCCGCGGCGCGGAGCTCGGCGTGCTGTTCCGCAACGCCGAGGTGTTCGAGAGCGCGCGCGGCATCGACGTCGTCGCGTTCGACAAGACCGGCACGCTGACGACCGGCGCCATGGAGCTGCGGGCCGTGGTCGCCGACGGCGACGACGCCGGGGCGGAGGCCGCGCTGCTGCGGCGCATCGCCGCCGTCGAGGCGACCAGCGCACACCCGATCGCGCAGGCGGTCGTCGCGGGTGCGCGCGCGCGCGGCGTCGACGCGCGGCCTGCCGAACGCGGTGAGTCGGTCGACGGGCGTGGCGTGCGTGGCGAGGTCGACGGTGTGGTCGTCACGGTCGGGCGCCCGGCGTGGCTCGCCGACGAGGGGGCGAGCCTGCCGCCGTCGCTAGGCGCGCGCCTGCGCGAGCTCGAGGAGGCCGGTCTCACGGTGTTCGGCGCCGCCTGGGATGGCCGCATCCAGGGGCTCTGCGCGGTCGCGGACGCGCCGCGGCCCACCGCGCGGGAGGCGGTCGCCCGGCTGCGCGACGCGGGAATCGCGCTGGCGCTGGTCACCGGCGACAACCGGCGCACGGCCGAGGCCGTCGCGCGGGAGCTCGGCATCGACGCGGTGTTCGCGGAGACGTTGCCGGGCGACAAGTCCACGCACGTCGCGGAGCTGCAGCGCCGCGGCCGCCGCGTCGCGTTCGTCGGTGACGGCATCAACGACGCACCGGCGTTGACGCGCGCGGACCTCGGCATCGCGATCGGTACGGGCACCGACGTCGCGGTCGACGCCGGCGACGTCGTGCTGGTGTCCGGCGACCCGGCGCGTGTGCCGCTCGCGCTCGCACTGGCGCGCCGCACCTACCGAACGATTGCTCAGAACCTGTTCTGGGCGTTCTTCTACAACGTCGCCGCGATCCCGCTGGCGGCCGCGGGCTACCTCGACCCGATGATCGCTGCCGCCGCGATGGCGATGTCCAGCGTGACCGTCGTGTCGAACAGCCTGCGGCTCCGGCGCACGAAGCTCAGCGCTTGAAGCCGCGGTCGATCTGCAGCAGGTCCGCATTGGCCTGCTGGGTCAGGAACACCTCGGTGAACGCGTCGCCGTCGACATCGAGGACGACGACCTCCGCGGGCGTGATGCCGGCGAGCTCGGACCGCGCGACGCGCAGGCGGATGCGCGGGGCGGTTTGCGTGCCGACGTCGACCGGCGTGATGAAGCGCGCCGTACCCGGCCCGACCAGCACCGATTCGGCGTTCGCCTGTGCGTAGGGGTTGCCGGCGCCGATCGGCGAGGGCGCTGCGGAGGTCTCGTAGTACTGCATCACCGGACGGTTGATGTCGCCGGTGTCGGAGAGCTTCTGCAGCGGCTGGGTCGCCGACACGGTCTGCATCAGCGCGAACGCGCGGATGCGGTCCTGGTTGGTGCCCGTCTCCGCGGCCCGCGTCAGCACGAGCACGTCGTCGTGCTGCGCGCCGACGAACTGGCCGGCGATCATCCCGAACACGCGCTCCTGGTTGGCCTGCGTCGCACCCATCCACAGGCTCTCGACGAGGTCGAACCCGGGCGCGCCCCGGTTCGGGTCGTGGACGCGGATCCGATTGTCGTTGCCGGAGGCCACGATCAAGAGCTCCGGCGCGGCATCGCGCCACGGCGGAGTGTGGTCATCACCGACCGTGCCGATGCGGAGCGCGGCCGCACAGCGGACGTCCGCCACCGTGCGCGCGAGCGTGTAGGCGCCGCTCGCGTCGGGCTGCAGCAGCTCCAGCCGGTGCTGGCCCGCGGTCGTGCGCCGGACCACGCCGAGCCAACGGTGCAGGTCGGTCGGGCGGGCGAGGATCGTGAACACGTCGACGATGTCGTCGCCGCCGGACAGCACCGTCACCGTCGCACCGCGCTGCAGGGCGTTGGTCGCCGGGTCGTAGTCGAGGCGTTGCCGTTCGATCGTCGCGAGGTTGTTCTTCCTCCCGAACGCGAGCAGATCGACGCTCGTGGTCGCGCGTGGGCCGCCCGCACCGGAGCGGTCGGTGACCTGCTCCGCGACGTAGCCCACCGCGGGCGACGTGGCCCACGCGGCGCCACTGCCGATCAGACTGAACGCGATCTCCGCGTAGTCGTCGGCGCCCTCGACCCGGCCGGCGAGGAACCGTCCGTTCGCGAACACGTCGGTCACCCCATCGCCGGTGAGATCGAGCGCGGCGGGCCGCCCGTTCGACTCGATCTGCCGGCGCGACGTGCTGGTCGAGCCGGCGACCTCCGGGGTCGACGTCCCGCCGGCCACGCCGGAGCGCGACGACACCAGTGCGAACAGCTCGCCACCGATCTCGGTCGAGGAGCCGGCCGGCAGCGGTTCGAGCTTGAACAGGAAGTCGAGCTCGTCGTCGCCGTTCACGTCGACGAGGTCGAGCAGCGCGGCGCGACCCTTGACGTCCTCGTTCGGACCGAATGCGACCTCCTGCAGGTCGATCAGGCGGCGCCAGCGGATGCCGCGCACGGTGGAGGTGGTCATCAGGCCGAACAGCTCGGCGCGCGGGTCGGTGGTGTTGCGGCCGCGGGCGCCGGCGAAGATCAGGAACAGCTCGAGGAAGCCGTCGCCGTCGAGGTCGTGGACCTCCACGTCGTAGAGCTGCATTCGCACGGTGCCCGCCGAGCCGCTGTTGTCCCACACCGAGGTCGGCGGCAGGCCGACGTCGGGGATGCCCTGGTCCGGGTTCGGGGCCGGATCGGCGCCGGGTACGAGGTCCTCGGTGAAGCGCTCCCAGCCGGTGCCGTGGTGCAGCTGACCGGACTCGAAGTAGGGTAGCCCGAGTCCGTCGCCGTGATTGGCGAGCCGGAACATCTGGACGCGCGCCGGGCGGTCACCGCCGTCCGCCGGCTGCGCGACGCCGCCGACCCGCCGGACCTGCCGGAGGTACCGCACCAGCAGGGCGTCGTCGTGACCCGGGTGGACGAGGCTGCCGACGCGCACGATCCGCCATTCCGCGAGGTACTCGTCGTCCGACTCCAGCATCGGGGGCACCGGCAGCCAGCGGAAGAACGTCGAGCGCGGGGTGATCCTCCATTGGCCGCTCGCCGTGTCATAGCCGTATTGCACGAGGTGCATGAAGCTGCGCGTGCCCGGGTTCAGGTCGCGCCGCTCCGAGCCGCTCGCACCGATGAGGACTTCGAGGGTCTGCGGGTCGCCGTCGAACTCGCCGGCGACCAGCGCGGGCACGTGCCGGTGCTGATCGGAGTCGCCGAGGTCGCCGACCGCGCTCGCCAGGCTGAAGGTCTCCTGCGTGACGCGCCACGGCGTCGTCAGCGGGTCTCCGGTCGGCTGTGCGATCCCGATGTCGAACCGCTCGAACGGAACGTCGAAGTTCCCGCGCGAGTTCGGCCGCGTGAACCGGGTGAGGATGGTGCCGAGCACGGCACGGTTCTGGGCGTCGCCGAGCGCGATCGCCCGGATCCGCACGGCGTCGAACTCCGCGTTCGAGCCGCCGGCGAGGAAGCTGAACGGCTGTCCGTGCGCCGCGATCGCGGTACCGGCCAACGGATCACCGGTCGCCGAAGTCGACCGCCAGGCGACGTACTGCGTGTTGCTGCCGAGCAGGGCGAGCGCGTCGGGACCGTCGGCGTTCAGATCGAGCGACGCGACGTCCTGGACGAAGGTGTTCAGGTTGTTCGAGAACTGGCCGCCCGCCGGGAGGAAGCGCGCGAGGGTCGCATACGACTGGTTCGCGCCGAGGAACCGCTCTTCGGACGACGGCGCCGGGAGCGTCGCGGTGTAGACGATGTCGCGCGTGCGGCGCAGCTCCTGGCGGTCGACCCGCGTCCCGATGAGGTCGGAGCCGCGCAGCACGATCAGATTGTCGCGAACCCGCTGGTCCGAGGCGGTGATCTGCGTACGGCGGATCGCGCGCCGCCCCGCCGTCAGCGGGTCCGGCTCGGCGAGGAACACGCTGGTGTCGAGCTGCACCACGTCGGACCTGCCGGCGACGCCGGGCACCGGAGCCAGCCCCGTCGAGCCGGTGCTCCAGCCGAGCAGCGACGGCGTGATCTCGATGCGGCCGTCGAGCCCCTGGTCGGGGTCGTCGCGCCGGATGCCGTAGCCGACGTCCCGCACCGCGTTCCACACGATGTAGGCGGAGAGCTGCTGGTTGCGCTGCACGACGAGACCGTCGGCGGGGATCGTGCCGGCCGCGTCGACGAGCTCGCACGTGAACGACTCGCCGCTGCTCGGATCGAAGCGGACCTCGAATCCGATCCGCAGCGGTGTCGAGTAGCTGCTCTCGTTCTCGACGTCGAACCGGATCGGCAGGCGGAAGGTCGGCTGCAGCGGATCGTACGCGGCGCGGTTGATCTCGATGTTGCTCACGACCGGGAGCGCGCCGACGTCCAGGTCGGCGCCGGCCTCACCGGTGGCGGTGCGCTGCTCCAGGGCGGTTCCCGACGGCACGCGCGAGGCTTCGGCAGCGAGCTCGGAATACCGGATCCCGATTTGCATGCGGTCGTCGCTCGCGTAGCGTCCCGGCGGGACGTTGTCGAGCGGCGTGAACGTCAGCTCGAATGGATACTCGTATGCCTCGCCGTAGGCATTGGGCGTATTGCGGGGCGTACGGGCCACGGTGAACGTCGACGGTGCGACAGCGAAGCGCAACGGCGGGTCGACCGAGTTCGTGGCGGGCACGAGCACCTCCAGCAGGTCGATGCGCAGCAGATCCGTGTCGTCGTCGGTACCGTCCGCCTTGCGGAAGCGGTCCGCGTACACGCCGGACACCCGGATCGGATCCTCCGGTCCGTTCGCGCTCGCGGGACGCTCGATCGCCTCGACCGTGAGGACGCCGGTCTGTTGGCCGAGCACGACGTCGCGCTCGAACGCCTCGTGGCTCGACGCGGCGTCCGTGGCGTGCTCCGCGCGCGCGTACAGCGTGACGCCAGGGAACTCCCGCTGTCCGGCGAGCTGCGGATGATGTGCCGTCAGCGTCTGCTCGTGGCTCCAGCGGAAGCTCAGCTGGGCGCTGGACGTGGCGAGGCGGACGCGCCACGCGTCGCCTTCGAGCGTCGCCCCGGTGTCGCCGCCGATCAGCTCCAGATCGGGCGGGGCGAGCATCCGGCGTGCCCCGGCGGTCGCCAGCGCATCGATGCCGTAGCCGACCTGCACGCGGACGTCGAATGCGTCGACCTTCGCATCGCGGTTGAGCGTCACCTGGAGCGTCGTGGTGCCGCGGCTGCCCGTCGCCTGCGGCGTGATGTCGATGGTCACGCCCGGAGTACGGGTTGTCCCGCCTCCGCCACCTCCCGAGGCGATTCCAGCGCCGATGATCGCGGGTCCACAGGATGCGAGCAGCAGCGACGCGCCTGCCCAGACGGAACGAGCGAGGATTCGAGAGCGCATTGGGGGCACCTGCTTCCGGGACGAATCGCGATGATCGAGGTGCACCCGGCGACGCGCAACCCCCGGAGACGCCCTGGGGGCCGCGCGGCGAGGTGTGGAATGCGCGACACGGTGCCTCCGCCTACGATCCCGGGCCGCAGCCCGATGGCTCGGGGCGGCGCGAGCATCGAACCAGGCACGCAGATCACCGGATTGGACCCCACCATCGGCAGCTCCCGTACGCGCCGCCTTCGCCGGCTGCGGGGCCTTGGCGCCACGCTCGTCGCCAGCGGCTGCGTGCTCGTCGCGGTCACCCTCGCCGGCTGTCGCGTGCTTCCCCCCGATCCGGGCAGCGCGCCGACCGGCGAGCGGCTGCTGGCTGTACCGACGGCCGCGCTCCCGCTGCACGGGGCCGCCGAGCTGCGCTGGAACGGCGAGCAGGTGCCGTACCTGCTGTGCGAGGACGACGGCGACGTGCCGCTGCTGCTCGGCATCGTGCACGCGCACCTGCGCCGCACGCAGATGGAGTTGTTCCGTCGCATTGCGCAGGGTCGGCTCAGCGAGCTCGGTGGTCCACTGGCGTGGGATGTCGACCACACGCTGCGCGCGCTCGACATCGATCGCGCGGTGCCGGCGATCGAAGCGACGTTGCCCGCGCCGACGCGCGCGTGGCTGGTTCGCTACGTCGAGGGAGTCAACCTGCAGGCGAGCCGGGCGGTCGCGGCGCCACCGGAGTGTGGGCTGCTCGGCATCGACGTGCGTGCCGACTGGACGGTCGCGGACGTGCTGGCGGTCGCGCGGCTCGGCTCGATCGACATCAACCTCGCGCGCTTCCTGGGCGCTCAGGGTGTCGCCACCGCCGAGCGCTACACCGAATACCGGGCCCGGATGGAGCGCTACGACCGCGACGGGGTGGTCAGCTACGGCCCGGAGCAGCCGACGCCGCTCGACTTCCTGGTCGAGCGCAGCAAGAGCGGCAGCAATGCGTTCGTCGTCGGCGGGGCACGCACGCGGAGCGGTGCCGCGCTGATCGCGAGCGATCCGCACCTCGGCTTCCTGCTGCCGAACGTCTGGTGCGTCGTCGCGTGGCGCACGCCGACGCAGCAGGTTGCCGGACTGACGTTGCCAGGGGTGCCCGCGGTCGTCGTCGGACGCAACCGACACATCGCGTGGGGCGGCACCAACATGGGGGCGTGGAGCAGCTCGCTCTACGACGTCGCGGGCCTGCCGGCCGACGCGGTCTCGACGCGGTCGGAGACACTGCGCACGCGCTGGTGGTTCGACCACGACATCGAGCTGCGCGAGACGCCGTACGGCCCGCTGATCAGCGACGCGCCGCTCCTGCGCGAGCTCGGTCTTCCGCCGCTGGCGCTCGACTGGCGCGGCCACCGGCCGAGCGACGAGATCACGGCGTTCCTGCGCGTCGGCGTCGCGACCGACTGGGACTCGTTCCGCGCGGCCTTCGAGACGTACGCCACCGGCGGCCAGAACTTCCTCTACGCCGACGCCCACGGGCACATCGGTCAGCTGCTCGCCACCGAGCTCGTCCCGGCGGCGTCGCGTGCGGAGGGGGCATTGCAGGACGGCAGCGATCCGGCCGGGCCGGTGCGCGAGCCGGGGGTGCCGGGCACGCGGCTGCCGGCGGTCGTCGACCCGCCCGAGGGGTATCTGGTGTCGGCCAACAACACGCCGGTGCTCACCGAGCCGCCGGTGTCGGCATACCGGAACTCGAACGACCGCGTGCTGCGCATCCGCGAGCTGATCGAGCAGCAGGGCACGCTGGGCGTCGCCGACATGCGCCGCATCCAGCGCGACGTGCACTCGCGGTCGAGCGCCGCCGCGGCCGCCGCGCTGCTCGCGGCGGTCGACGCGGAGGCGCTGTCGGCCGGCGCGCGGGCGCTCCGCGATCGACTCGCCGGGTGGGATGGTGACTACGCGATCGACAGCGTCGGCGCCGTCGCGTTCCAGGCGGTCGTCGCGGCGCTGCTCGAGGCGCACTACCGGCCGTACTGGGGCGACGCGATCGCGAAGAGCCTCGCGTCGTCGACGGCGCTCAACGTGTTCCTGCAGGACGACGTGGCGGGCGGTGCGATCGACGCGGCGAAGCTGCGGAGCGCGTTCGAGGCGGCGGCCGCGGCGGTCGAGCCTGCCACCACCTGGGGTGACGTGCACCGGGTGCGGCTGCGCCACCCGTTGGGCTTCGCGCCGCTGATCGGCGGCTCCTATACCTTCCTGGAGATGCCGATCGCCGGCTCGACGACGACGATCGCCAAGAGCGCGCACGCGGTGTCGGCCGAGTCGCACGCGAGCTTCTACGGTGCGCAGGCCCGGCACGTCGCCGACCTTGGCGACCCGGACGAGAACTGGTTCCTGCTGCTCGGCGGGCAGGACGGCTGGCTCGGCAGCGCGAACCTGATCGACCAGGCCGAGCGCTGGAACCGTGGTGACATGGTCCGCGTGCCGTTCTCCGAGCTCGCGATCGAACGCCATTTCCGGATCCGGCAGCCGTTGACGGGTGGTGTCGAGACAGCGGGGGAGCCGCGCCGACCGTGACGGACGCGCACCCGGCGCCCGTCGTCTGCATCCACGGCCTCGGCTCGTGCGGCGCGGATTGGGCCCCGCTGGTGGGGGCACTCGCGCGCGGAGGTCGCACCGTGCTCACGCCCGATCTGCCGGGTCACGCCGGCGTACCGTACCGTGGTCGCCGGGTGACGATCCGGGACCACGCGGCCCACGTCGAGCGGTGGCTGGCCGCGCGCGGTGTGCGGCACGGCTTCCATGTCGTCGGCATGTCGCTCGGCGCGATGGTCGCGCTGGAGCTCGTCGCGGGCAAGGGGAGCGAGGTGCGCAGCCTCGCGCTGCTGAGTGCGGCGATCGACACCCGCCTGCGCTCCTGGCGGGCGTGCCTCGTCTACGGAGTCCGTCGACTCGCGTTCGACCTCCTCGGCAATCGACTGCACGCCCGCTGGCTCGCCGGACGGCTGTTCCCCTTCGCCGGGCAGCGCGCATTGCGCGACGACTTCGTCGCGCGCTGGTCGCTGGTCGACCGCGCCGCCTACCGCGCGTGCCTGCGCGGCAGCGCGGGCTGGACGATCCGGGGTCGCGAGGGAGCGCTCCGCTGCCCGACGCTCGTGCTGCGCGGCGGGCGTGACTTCTTTCCGGGTGCACCGCTCCGCGCGCTGGTCGGCGGGCTCGCCACCGCCGAGCTCGTCGAGCTGCCGGGCCTCGGCCACGCGTTCGCGGCCGAAGCGCCCGAGCTGACGGCAGCGACGCTCGCGGCGTTCGTCGAGCGGGTCGAGGCCGGCGAGCTCGTCGGCCATTGACGGTCAGCAGATCCGCGGGAGCTGCTCGCCGCTCAGCATGTCGACGACCCGCGTCGAGCCGAGGCGGCTGTGGAGCGTGACGCGCGCCGGGCCGTCGGCCGCGACGTGACCGATCTGCGCGGCGCCCGCGCCGAGCGGGTCCGCGCGCAGGAGCGCGACCGCACGCTCGGCGTCGGCAGGGTGGACGAACGCCGCGAACCGGCCCTCGCAGGCGACGTAGAGCGGGTCGAGGCCGAGCAGCTCGCAGGCGGCGCGCACCGGCTCCGCGATCGGGATGGACCCCTCGACGAGCTCGATGGCGAGGCCGCTCGCCGCGGCGAGCTCGTTCGATGCGCTCGCGAGTCCGCCGCGCGTCAGGTCGCGCAGGCAATGGACGCGGATCCCGGCATCGAGCAGCGTCGCGACGAGACCGTGCACGGCGGCCGAATCGCTCTCGATCGTCGTCTCGAACGCGAGGCCCTCGCGCACCGCGAGGATCGCGATGCCGTGGCGGCCGAGGTCGCCGCTGACCAGCACCGCGTCGCCGGCGCGGATCCGATCGGGTGCGATCGTCACACCGTCGGGCACGAGCCCGATTCCGGCCGTGTTGACGTACAGCCCGTCGCCCTTGCCGCGCTCGACGACCTTGGTGTCGCCGGTGACGATCGCCACCCCGGCGGCGGCCGCGGCGTCGCGCATCGACTGCACGTGCTCGCGCAGCTCGGCGATCTCGAGACCCTCCTCGAGCACGAAGCCGGCCGACAGCCACAGCGGCCGCGCTCCGCTCATCGCGAGGTCGTTGACGGTGCCGTGCACCGCCAGCGAGCCGATGTCGCCGCCGGGGAAGCGGCGCGGGTGCACCACGTAGCTGTCGGTCGTGAACGCGATGCGCGCACCGCCCGGCAGCGCGTGGACGGAGGAGTCGTGCGCAGGCGCGGTCGCGCTGCCCCGCAATGCCGCGAAGAACACCGACTCCAGCAGCTCGTGCATCAGGCGGCCGCCACCGCCGTGTGCGAGCAGCACGCGACCCTGGTCGCGCAGCGGGACCGGGCAGGACGGCGACGGAACGATCGGCTCAGCCATGGTCGGAGCGGCGATAGCGGTGGTAGGCGGCGCAGGCGCCCTCGGAGCTGACCATCGGTGCGCCCAACGGGCGCTCGGGTGTGCAACGGACGCCGAAGGCCGGACACTCGTGCGGGGTCGCCGCGCCGCGCAGCACGAGCCCGCTGATGCACTCGGCCGGCTCGGCCGCCCGCACGCGGGCGATCGGGAAGCGCTGCAGTGCGTCGTGGCGGTCGTACGGAGCGCGCAGGGCGAGGCCGCTGCCGGGGATCTCACCGATGCCGCGCCAGCTCCGGTCGCACACGGCGAAGACCTCGGCGAGCAACGCCTGGGCGGCCTCGTTGCCGGCGTCGGTCACCGCGCGTGCATAGCGGTTCTCGACCTCCGCGCGGCCGGCTTCGAGCTGCTCGATGCAGGCGAGCACGCCCTGCAGGATGTCGATCGGCTCGAAACCCGTCACGACGATCGGCACGCGATGGTGCGCGGCGAGCGGTCGGTACTCGTGGTAGCCCATCACCGCACAGACGTGTCCGGCGGCCAGGAAGCCCGCGACGCGGTTGTCGGGTGCCGACAGCAGCGCGTCGATCGCCGGCGGCACGCGGACGTGGCTGACCAGCATCGTGAAGTTGTCGAGTCCGCTCGCGTGGGCGGCGCGCACGGCGAGCGCCGTGGCCGGCGCCGTGGTCTCGAAGCCAACCGCGAAGAACACCACCTGGCGTTCGGGCAGCTCCGCCGCGAGCCGCACCGCGTCGAGCGGACCGAACACCATGCGGACGTCGGCCCCGCGCGCCCGGGCGCCGAACAGGTCGAGCGCCGAGCCCGGCACGCGCAGCATGTCCCCGAACGTGCAGAACACGACGCCCGGTTGCTGCGCGATCGCGATGGCCGCGTCGACCAGCTCGAGGGGCGTGACGCACACCGGGCAGCCCGGGCCGTGGATGAGCCGCAGCTCGGGCGGCAGCAGCTGGTCGAGTCCGTGACGGATGATCGCGTGCGTCTGCCCGCCGCAGATCTCCATCAGCGTGTGCGGCCGCGTCGTCGCGCGCCGGATCGCGCTGCACAGCGTCGCGACGCCGGCGGGGTCGCGGAACTCGTCGACGTACTTCATCGCGTGGAGTCGGCGCCGCCGCCGGCGGCCCGCTCCTGCGCGCGACCCAGCTCGTCGATCTCGCGCAGCGCCGCGAAGATGCGCTCCGCCTCGGCGGCGTCCACCCGGGCGATCGCCATGCCGGCGTGCACGAGCACGAAGTCGCCGAGCGCGACGTCGGGCACGCAGGCGAGCGACACCTCCTTGACGACGCCGCCGAAGTCGACGCGGCCCATGCGGAGCAGGTCGTCGCCGGGGTCGATCGCGACCACGCGGCCGGGGATGGCGAGGCACATCAGCGTTCTCCTCGGAGTCGGGCGCGCGCGACCGTGACCTGGCCGAGCGCGATGCCGCCGTCGTTCGGCGGAATCAGATGATGGCGGAAGACCGCGAAGCCGGCGAGGCCGAGCGTGCGGGTCGCGAGCTGCGTCAGCAGCGCGTTCTGGAAGCAGCCGCCGGTCAGCACGACGCGCGGCAGCCCGCACCGCTCGGCGACGGTGACGATCGCGTCGGCCAGCGCGACGTGGAACGCGCGCGCGAGCGCGCCGACTGCGGCGCCGCGCTCGCGGTCGGCGAGCAGCGCGCCGACCAGCGGGCGCCAGTCGAGCTGCCACCGGGCCGCGGTCGCGGAGCCGCTCTCGCCGTGGCCTGGCTGGTCGCCTGGCTCGTCGACCAGCGGCAGCCGGTACGGCCCGGCGGTCTCGTCGGCGCGCTCCGCGGCGAGCTCGAGCTCGAGCGCCGCGTGGCCCTCGTGGCGGGTGACGAAGCGCAGGCCGAACAGCGCCGCCACCGCGTCGAACAGCCGTCCGACGCTCGACGTGCGCGGGCACAGCGAGCCGCGGTCGAGCAGCGCCCGCAGCGTGGCGAGCTCGGTGGGCTCGAACGCGCCGGGCAGCGCGGCGGCGGGATCGACGTCCTCGCCGAGCCCGTGCAGCAGGCCGAGCGCCGCGCGGCGCGGCTCCCGGATCGCCGCGTCGCCGCCCGGCAGCGCGAACGGGCGGAGCCGGGCGGCGCGGGTGAAGCCGAGCCGCGTGCAGCGCAGCAGCTCGCCGCCCCAGATCGTGCCGTCGGTGCCGTAGCCGCTGCCGTCCCAGGCGACGCCGAGCACCTCGCCGTCGAGCGCGTGCTCCGCCATCGCGGCGGCGACGTGGGCGTGGTGGTGCTGGACCGCGATCCGCGGCAGCGCGAGTCGCCCGGCGTGCTGCGTGCCGTGGTAGTCGGGATGCAGGTCGTGCGCGACCACCGCCGGCGCCGCCGCGTAGAGCCGCGGCAGGTCGGCGGTCGTCCGCGCGAAGGCGTCGACCGCCTCCGCGGTCGTCAGATCGCCGATGTGCTGCCCGAGCACCGCGCGGTCGCCGGTCGCCAGCGCGACGCTGCTCTTCTGGTGGGCGCCGAGCGCGAGCACCGTGGGGCCGTCCTCTGCCAGCGGGATCGCCTCCGGCGCGAAGCCGCGACCGGCGCGCAGCACCAGCGGGCCGTCCGGCAGCGCACGCACCACGGAGTCGTCGGCGTGCCGCACGATGGCGCGGTCGTGCACGAGCAGCAGGTCCGCGATGCCCGCCAGCCGTCGCAGGGCGTCGCGCTCGTCGGTGCAGATCGGCTCCTCGGACAGGTTGCCGCTCGTCGCGACGACCGGCCGGTCGACCGCGCGCAGCAGCAGATGATGCATCGCCGTGGTCGGCAGCATGATGCCGAGCGTCGGATTGCCGGGCGCCACCGCGTCCGCGATGCGGTCGGCGCCGGCCGCGCGATATGCGATGACGATCGCGGCGCTCGGCGCGGTCAGCAGGTCGGTCGATGCGACGTCGAGTGCGCAGACCTCGCGCGCGACGTCGAGCGTGGCGACCATCAGGGCGAGCGGCTTCTCGTGGCGGTGCTTGCGCTGCCGTAGCCGCGCGACCGCGCGCGCGTCGGTCGCGTCGACGGCGAGCTGGAACCCGCCGAGCCCCTTGATCGCGACGATCCGGCCGCCGCGGACCGCGTCCGCTGCGGCCCGTAGCGCGTCGTCGCGCACCGCGAGCACCGCGCCGTCCGGCGCCCACAGCGCGAGCTGCGGGCCGCACGCGGGGCAGGCGATCGGCTGGGCATGGAAACGTCGATCGCCGGGGTCCTCGTATTCGTGCCGGCACGCGTCGCACATCGTGAAGCGGCGCATCGACGTGCCGGACCGGTCGTACGGCAGCGACTCGATGATCGTGAACCGCGGCCCGCAGTGCGTGCAGTTCGTGAACGGATAGCGGTGGCGGCGGTCGCCGGGATCGAGCACCTCGGCCAGGCAGCTCGGGCAGGTGGCGAGATCGGGGAGCACGTCGACGGCGCGCCCACCGTGGCCTCGGCTCGGCGCGATGCGGAAGCCGCGCTCGCCGAGCGCCGCGAGGTCCGTGCGCGCGCAGTCGCGGATCGCCGCGACCGCTGGGCGGTCGGCGACCACGCGGCGCGCGAACTCGTCGAGCGCCGACGGGTCGCCCTCGACCTCGATCGTCACGCCGCGCGGGGTGTTCCAGACCGCTCCGGCGAGCTCGAGCTCCGCCGCCAGCCGGTGCACGAACGGGCGGAATCCGACACCCTGGACGCTGCCGCGCAGCTCGAGCCGCGCGCGGGCGGGCGCTGCGGCCGGGCGCCGGACCGCCGCGGGTTCGGCGTCCTCGCGCGCCACGACGTCACGCCTCCCCGGGTGGGAGGAGATCGGCGGGGAGCTCGGCGAGGATGCGGCGCGCGACGTCGTCGACGGCGCTCTCGACCGGTGGCGTCAGGTCCCGGCCGGCGCCGAACGACCCGCCCTCGACCGCCCAGACGACGAGCCGCTCGGGCAGCTCGCCCAGCGCGCGCGCCAGCTCGATCGCCTCGGCGACGCCGAACGCGTGCGACGAGTAGTGGAAGAAGTCGGACGGCAGCCGGACCTCCGCGGCGTCGAAGCGATGGACCGTGCCCGCCGCGGCGTGCGACCGCGCGGCGTCGACGATCACGACGCTGCGCTCGCCGCGCCACGTCGCCATCAGCGACGCGCCTTCGCCCGACGCCTCGACGAGCCGCAGCTCGCCGCGCGCGTCGAGCTCGCGCAGCCGTTGCACGACGCGCGGCCCGACGCCGTCGTCGCGGCGGAAGGCGTTGCCGACGCCGACCACGAGCGGCGCGTGGGCCGGGGGCTCCCGGTCGGCGCCGACCATCACGAGCGTTCCACCGTCAGGTCGAGGAAGTGGCACGAGCACGATATGCACGGATCGTAGTTGCGGATCGCGAGCTCGCAAACCGCGCGCAGCTCGTCGTCGCCGCGCTGCACGTTCGGCTCGACGTAGTCCCACAGGTCCTTCTCGATCTGCGGCTGGTTGACGGCCGTCGGTGACACGATCTTCGCATCCTGGATCGTGCCCCGGTCGTCGATCGTGTAGCGGTGGTAGCAGATGCCGCGCGGCGCCTCGGTGCACCCGTAGCCCGTGCCGGCGCGCGGCGCGACCTCGATGCTCGGTGGCATGCCGTCCTCGTAGTGGTCGACGATCCGCAGCGCCTCCTCGAACGCGAACACCGTCTCGACCGCGCGCACCACGATGCTCCGGAACGGATTGGAGCAGGTCTCCCCGAGCCCGGCGTCCCGGGCCGCCTCCTTCGCGAGCGGCGACAGGTGACCGAAGTTCAGCGAGTAGCGCGCGAGTGGCCCGACATGGCAGGTGTCGCGCCCGACGACCCGCGTGTGCAGGGAGGTCGAGTGCGCGACGTGCTCCTCGACCAACACGTCGTCGTACTGGCTGATCGGCACGTCGATGCCCTTGCTCGACACGAGGCGGCCCTCGTTGAACGGATACTCGTTCGGATGCCGCAGCGCGACGAACTCGTAGTCCTGCTCGAAGTCCGGGAACTCGAGCCCGGCGACGAATCGAACGGTCTCCAGCGACGCGTCGAGCCCCCACCGCAGATCGTCGATGCGCGCTCGCACCTCGGCCTTGGACGGCAGGCTGTAGAAGCCGCCGACCTTGATGTTGATCGGGTGGATCTCGCGACCTCCGAACAGCACCATCAGGTCGTTGCCGATCTTCTTCATCCGCAGTGCGCGCTGCACGGCCTCCGGATGGTCCTTCGCCATCGTGATGGCGTCCGGGTAGCCCAGGAAGTCCGGCAGGTGCAGCATGTACGCGTGCAGCACGTGGCTCTCGATCCACTCGCCGCAGTAGACCAGCCGGCGCAGCTCGCGAATGTGGCGCGGGATCGTCACGCGGCACGCATCCTCCATCGCCTGCGCGGCGCCGTGCAGGTAGGCGATCGGGCAGATGCCGCAGATGCGTGCGGTGATGTCGGGGGCCTCGGTGAACTTGCGGCCGCGCAAGAACGCCTCGAAGAAGCGCGGTGGCTCGAAGATGCGGAGCTTGACGTCGCGCAGCACGTCGTTCTCGATCTTCACGAACAGCGCACCCTCGCCCTCGACGCGGGCCAGGTAGTCGACCTCGATGGTCCTATTCGCCATGGCGCTTGCTCTCCTCGGCGAAGACCGCCGCGTCGGCATTGAACGAACGGAACGCCCGCTGGACGTCCAGATCGGGCACCTTCAGCGCGTCCGTGAACCAGGAGCCGAGCGACATCGCGTTGGCGGCCTCCTTCGGTCCGAAGCAGCCGTAGCACCCGCGCGCGTGGGCCGGGCACAGCGCACCACACCCGGCATGCGTGACCGGCCCCAGGCACGGAGTCGCGTGCGACACCATCGTGCAGACGATGCCGCGGCTCTTGCACTCGACGCACACGCTGTGATTCGGCAGCGTCGGGGCGCGGCCGTGCAGATACGCGTTCAGCAGCTCGAGGAGCTGCTGCTTCGAGATCGGACACCCGCGCAGCTCGAAGTCGACCGGCACGTGATCGGCGATCGCCGTGGAGCTCGACAGCGTCGAGATGTACTGCGGCGACGCGTATACGTAGCTCGTGAACTCCTTGACGTCCGCGTAGTTGCGCAGCGACTGGATGCCGCCGGCGGTCGCGCAGGCGCCGATCGCGACCAGCACCTTGGACTGGGCGCGGATCTCCTGGATGCGCGTCGCGTCGTGCGGCGTCGTGATCGAGCCCTCGACGAGCGAGACGTCGTACGGGCCGGGCAGCACGGTGCTGGTCGCCTCGGGGAAGAACGCGATGTCGACGGCGCCGACGACGGTCAACAGCTCGTCCTCGCAGTCGAGCAGCGAGAGCTGGCAGCCGTCGCAGGACGCGAACTTCCAGACCGCCAGCTTGGGCTTCGCCGTCCGCACGCGCGTCTCGGCGACGGGGGCAGTGGTGATCGGTGGCATCAGAGCTCCCTGATCTGGAACAGCGGCTCGATGTGATCGAACCGGAACACGGGGCCGTCCTTGCACATGAAGGTCGGGCCGTACTGGCAGTGCCCGCAGAAGCCGACCGCGCACTTCATGTTGCGCTCCATCGAGACGTAGCAGTTGCTCGTCGCCATGCCGCGGTTGCGCAGCGCCTCGATCGCGTACTTGATCATGATCTCGGGGCCGCACACGAAGGCGGTCACGCGCTCCGGATCGAACGTCGCGCGTGAGATCAGGCGCGTGACGACACCGACGTTGCCGTTCCACACGCCACTGGAGCGGTCGACGGTCCATTCGACGTCGATCTCGCGGCTGTCACGCCATGCGAGCAGCTCGTTGCGGTAGAGCAGGTCGTACGGCGTGCGCGCACCGTACAGCAACGAGACGTGACCGAACGTCTTGCGGTGGGCGAGCAGGTGCTGCAGCACGGGGCGCAGCGGCGCGAGGCCGATGCCGCCGGTCACGACGACGACGTCGCGACCGCGCAGCTCGCCGACCGGCCAGGGCCGGCCGAACGGGCCGCGCACGCCGACCACGTCGCCTCGCTGGAGCGCGATGAGCTTGTTGGTCACCGCGCCGACGCCGCGCACCGTGTGCACGAGCTCGCCACGATCGCTCGGGAGCGAGCTGATCGAGATCGGGACCTCGCCGGTCCCGAACACGTACAGCATGTTGAACTGCCCCGGCTCGGGGGAGCAGGGCGGGGCACCCTCGGGAGGGGTCAGCTCGAGGGTGACCACGTCGTGGGTCTCGCGGCGGACACGGTGCACGCGATACCAGACCGGCGACATGGGGTCGCGCGCGGTCGCAGCGGTGCGCGGAAGCACCGCGGGGGTCGTGTCGAGTTCGGTCACGGCGTCACTGCTCGAGGGTGTAGAAGTCGAGGAGCTGCATGCGCGTCGCGCGCAGGCGCTGGACGATCTGCGGCAGGAAGCGGCTCAGCAGGCCGTAGCCGCACTCGTGGTTGCTCGCCAGGAGCTCGCGGGCCGCGGCGGCCGGGAAGGCGATCAGGTCGCTCGGCGTCACCGCGATCGCATCGAAGTGCCAACGGTGCGGCTCGACGAGCCAGGACCAGCCGACCAGCTCGCCGGGGCCGAGCGTCTCGATCGACACGTGGCCGCGACCCTGGACGAAGATCTCGATCGCGATGCGGCCGGAGTCGATCAGCAGGAACTCCTCGGCGGGCGCACCTTCCTGGATCAGCACCTCGCGCGGTTGGAGCGAGACGTGGTGAGCGGTCGCGGCGAACGCCTCGAGGCAGTCGGGCGAGATGCCCTCGAACACCTGATGCTTGCGGAGCGTGTCGACGATGGACGGTTTCGACGTGGGGATCTGGGTCATCGGTAGCGGCCTCCGACGGTGTGGAAGGTGGATGCGCTGCGCTCGTGGTTGCGGATCGAGTCGACCTCGTGCGTGATGTCGATGCCAACGGGACACCACGTGATGCAGCGGCCACAGCCGACGCAGCCGCTGGTCCCGAACTGCCGGTGCCAGGCAGACAGCTTGTGGGTCATCCACTGGCGGTATCGCGATCGCGTCGAGTGACGGATCAGCGACCCCGCGATGAACGAGAAGTCGCGGTTGAAGCAGGAGTCCCAGCGACGCCACCGCTCGGCGTGCTGGCCTGTCAGGTCGGTGGTGTCCTCGACCGTGGTGCAGAAGCAGGTCGGGCAGACGCTCGTGCAGTTGGCGCAGGCGAGGCACCGGTCCGCGACCTTGCCCCACGCCGGGCTCTCGATGTTGCGTTCGAGCAGCTCGACGATGCCCTCGGTGTCGAGGCTGCGGCCCATGCTGGCCTCCGCGCGAGCGAGCGCCTCGTTGGCGGTGGCGACGTCGGCGTCGGTCGCCTCGCGCGCCGGCAGCCCGGCGACGATCTGCTCGCCGCGCGGGGTGCGGACCTCGACCAGCAGGTCGTGGCGATCGGGGCCGAGCAGCTCGGTGAGCGCCAGGTCGCAATCCGTGCCGGCGCGCGGTCCGGTCCGCATCGAGGCGCAGAAGCACGTGCCGCCGGGCTCGGTGCACTGGACGGCCACCACGAACGCACGGCCGTAGCGGTCCGCGTAGCTCGGGTCGGGGAACTCGCCGCCGGTCAGCACGCGCTCCTGGATGCGCATGGCGGCGATCTCGCAAGGACGCACGCCGAGGAACGCGAGCGGACGGTCGTCGTGCGGCTCCGCCCGGACCTCGAGATCCGGGCCGCTGCCGCGCGAGACCGACCAGAGCCGCTGCCGCGGCGGATACAGGAAGCGTTTGAACGAGTGAGGGCCGAGCACGTAGCCGAACAGCGCGGCATCGTCGCGTCGGCGCAGCCGGTAGTGACCGGCCTCCTGCTCGTCGGTCCAGCCGACCGGCAGGTCGTCGGTCCCGGCGACGTCGCCGAGGACGATCGCATCGCGGCCGAGTGTCGGTCCGAGCACTCGATAGCCCTGCGCGGCGAGCGTCGCGATGAGCGCGTCGAGGCCCGATCGATCGATGAGAACTCGTGTCGGGGTCATGGAGCTTCGGGTTCGCGTGGACTCACCTCGCGTGCGCGAGGTCCGATCACTGCCCTTCGCTCGCGGGACCCCGGCATCCGCAGCGTGTGAGGGGAGTCCGGCACGGCCGGAGCGCCTGCACGATGCGAGGCTCGGGGTCAGGGGCGCGCCACCGGATCGATGCGATCCGGTGGCCTGGGCAGGACTGCGGTTTGCCGTGCCGCAACGCCGATCCAACGCGGCCCGATCCACGCGTATTACATTCGTGTATCGATGTCGTCGCGGTCGCGTGTCAGCGCATATCGTACGACGCAATCATACACATGGTATCCCGAGGGGTGCTACGCGTGTAATGAGCCCACCCGCGGCCGGGGCAGGCTGGCCGGCGATTCGATGCAGCTCGTTACCGCAATATCATGCAGCAGCCTGCCGGTGGTCCGGCGTCGCGGACGGTATCGGTCGGCGTCCGGGAGTCCGGCGCTGGAGCCCTGCGGATGTGGTCCGCCCGGATGCCATCGCTACGAGCGGGGAGGGAGCGGTATCGAATCGCGAAAGTCGATCCGACGATCGGCACCGGCTGCCGCTGGCTGCCTCAGCGCGTGGTCCCCGCCGCGCGGCGAGACGGCCGTCACGTCGTCGCCCGCGGCGTCGCGGGGGATCGGTCCGTCGATCAGAGCGTGGCCGAGGAGCTCGCCGACCGGATCGCCGTGCGCGGTCGCCGCGAGCAGCTCGCGGCGGGCGCTCGGACCGAGGATCAGGCCGAACGGCCCGTCGATGCCGGCGCCGGGCAGCACCGCCCGCGCGGACGAGTTCGCCGGTGGATCGGCAGCCGGTCCGTCGACGCGGTCGGCTCGCCGGGGCGATGCCGGTGATGCCGGCTGCGCCGACGCCGCCGAGGACCGTCTGGGCCCCGGCGGGCGCCCTGCGCTCGGCGGCGCGCACGACCGGGTCGGGATCGGAACGGAGCCGGACACTCGGGTGCGCGCCTCGGCGTCGACCTTCGCGTTCCGGCGCCGCAGCCACTCGAGCACCATCATCGTGCGCTCGATCTCCTCGTCGCGGTGGGGTGCGAGGAAAGTGCGCAGCTCGGGATCGGTGCAGGCCTCGGCGCTGTCGTTACCGGCCGACGGCCTCGAGCGCCTCCATCAGCGAGACGATGGCGCCGTGCATGTCCGTCGTCGGGTCCGGCCGGAGCTCCACGGGTTCGGGGCAGGATGCGATGCGCATGCCCGCAGTCGCGGAGTGCGGCGCCACCGTGGATACCGGCCGCGCGGGACGACCACCCCGGCCGGGCTGGCGTCAGTGGCCGATCACGGCAGCGATGCCGTCCGAGGTGGTCACGCCGAGCACGTTGCCCGGGGCGCCCGGATCGACGCAGAGCCAGGTGTGGAACAGCGGTCGCCCCACCAGCTCGGGACGGTACGGCAGCACGACGGTCGTGCTGGCGTCACCGGCGGGCGACGTCGCCGCTGCGATCGCGTTGTCCGGGGAGCACCACAGCGTGCAGCCCACGCCGGCGCCGAGCGCCGACAGATCGAGCGGCAACGGCCGGCCGCCCCATTGGGTCGCCGACAACCCGAGCAGCAGTGCCGCAGGCGCCGCGCTGGCCGCGTTCGTCAACAGCACGTCGTAGTTGCCGCCGATCCTCGGCACGCGCGCCGCACCGATCGCGGGTGTGCCATTGGACCCGGTGCAACGGGGAGCGCCGAGCGTCGCGATGCGTGCGGCGCGTCCGCGCAGCCGCGACAGCTCGTTGAGTAGCCCGGCCCATGCGATCTGCTCGGCGCTCGAGAGTCCGCGTGAGAGCAGATTGACGCGCTCGAACGGATCGGCGACCAGGTCGAACATCTCGTCGCCGCCGCCGCTGTAGCGGTGGATCAGCTTGTAGCGATCGTCGCGGACGCAGGCGTGACCGTTGGTGTTCGGCGCCGGCCAGGTGTCGCCGATGAACTCCTCGGCGAACGCGTAGCGGCGCAGCGAGGCCTGCGCAGGGTTCCGCAGGTAGGGCACGAGGCTGACCCCGTCGACGTCGACCCAGCTCGGCATTGCCGCGTCGGCGCCGGTCAGCTCCGCGACCGTCGCGAACACGTCCACCGCACAGGCGAGCGCCGTGACCTCGCGGCCGCCGGCGGTGACCGACGGACCGGCGACGAGCAGCGGGACGTTCAGACCGCCCTCGTACGGCGTGCCCTTGGCTCGCGAGCCGTCGAACGGTGGCTCGGCGGTGTTCTGGACCGATCCGTTGTCGCCGAGGAACAGGATGTCGGTGTTCTGCAGCTCGCTGCCGAGCCCCGTGAACAGGCGTCCGAGCTCGGTGTCGAGCGCCTGGATGATCGCCTTGTAGTTGTCGGTGCGCGTGCCCGTCGGCCACGTGTGCAGGTGTGCCGGTGGCACATCGAACGGCAGGTGCGGTGCCGTGAAGCACAGGTAGCAGACCCAGGGGCCGGTGCGCGCCCCGATCCACGCCAGGGCGTCGTCGACCTGCTGTGTCGTCACGTAGTTCGTCGACGTCGTCTCCACCCCGCCGGTCACCTGGGGCCACGAGTAGTAGCTCGGGATCTGACCCCACAGATGGCCGATGAAATGCGACCAGCCGCCGCGGACGTTCGGCGTCCACAGCCCCTCGGTGATGTCGTTGATGTGCCACTTCCCGATCAGCGCGTGCGCGTAGCCGGTCCCGGCGGCATCGAGCAGCTCGGGGAGCGTGACCTCCTCCGGCTGCAGCGTGCCGATCGGGTCGACGTTGTTGGGGTAGGCGATCCAGCGTCCGACCGTGTGGCGGAACGGGAACCGGCCGGTCTGCAGGCTGGCGCGCGTCGGCGAGCAGCTCGGGTTCGCCCAGGCATTGCGGAACAGCACGCCGCGCGCGGCCAGCGAGTCGATGTTCGGCGTCGGCGGTGGGTTGCTGCCCTCGTGGTAGGCGCCGACGATGTCGACGCCGAGGTCGTCGGCGACCAGCACGAGCACGTTGTGGCGCGACTGGGCCGGCAACGCGAGAGCGAGGAGGGCGGCCGCCAGCGCGGCGGTCGCGCCACGCCGCGCGCGCCGGATGCGCGCGGGCGCTTCGTCGGTGAGTGCGTGCGACATCGCGGGCTCAGAGCGCTCCGAACACGCCGTCACCCCGGCCGGTCAGCGAGATGGCCAATCCGGTCAGCGCGCCGCCCTGCAGGTAGAAGGAGCCGCCGTACAGGAACGGGAGGTCCGGGATCGGCAGCGTCCACGACGCACTGCCGCCGCCCGGCACCGCGCCGAACGTCGTCGGGGCGGCCAGGTACACGGTGCACTGCGGATAGCCGATGAGCGCGAGGTTCGTCGAGCCGGTGAAGAAGTCGAACAGCACGAACGGCAGGCTGCCGCCGGGGATGTTCGTCAGCCGGAACGCGGCCGTCGTCCCGGCCCACGGCAGCGCGGTCGCGCTGATCGACGGCTGGCCGCTCACATTGGGGCAGCCCGGCAGCGTCGCGTTCTCGGTGAACCCCGCGTAGGTGGTCGTCCGGTAGACGTAAGTCTGGTTGTCGATCCGCGGGAACATCGGGTTCGTCGGGAACGCGTTGCCACCGTAGGCGTCGTTGAAGCCGCCGAACAGGATCGTCGCACCGAGCGCCGGGACGAATGCGCAGGCCGGACCGCCACGGCCGGGCAGGCTCGCGAACGTACCGCGGTCGACCCAGTCGGTGCCGTCGTATTCCCACGTGTTGTCCTCGTAGAGGTCGGACGTCGTACCGCCGCCGCCGGTGTTCGTGTTGACGGCGTCGTAGCCGCCGACCATCACGACGCGTCGACGCAGCGAGTCGTAGGCCATGCCCGGCGACACGCACCCCTGCCGCGTGGTGTTGTCATAGGGGATCGTCGCGGTCGTCACCCGGGTCCAGTTGCTGGCCGCGCTGCTCCACTCCCAGGTCTCGCCGTTGGGATTGGGGCTCGCGTTCGTCCCGCCGAACAGGACCACGCGGCTGCGGAACGAGTCGAATGCCATGCCGTGTCGCCCGCGGCCCGACGGTGAGGTCGCCGGCGTCTGGAGCTGCCACGCGACGCCGTCGAACGTCCAGGTGTCGTTGAAGTAGCTGGTGCCGTCGTAGCCGCCGAACAGCACGAGGCGGCCGACGGTGTCGTCGTAGACCATCGAGCACCAGTGCCGCGCCGAGGGTGCGACCGGCAGCGTGAGCTGGACCCAGCCGTTCGCCTGATCCCAGAGCCAGGTGTCGCCCAGGTTCCCGCCGGCCGGGTCCTTGCCGCCGAACAGCACGAGGCGCCCGGTGGGCGGGAACCACTCGATCGCGAAGAACTCGCGCCGCGCCGGGTTGCCGGTCGGCGACGTCAGGTTCGTCCAGCCGAGCCCGTCGAAGCGCCACAGCTCCTGCGACAGGTTCAGGCCGTTGCCGAACACGGCGGGGGAGCCGAGTCGGCCGCCGAACACGTAGAGCCCGGTGCCGTCGGTCGCACCGGTCAGACTGGCCACCCCGGCCGGGTTCGTGGTCGTCGACGGCGTGATCAGCGACCACGCCGACTGGGCGGGGAGCATCGCGGCCAGGCTCAGGGCCGCGGCGAGCGGAGAGAGCGTACGCATGGGCGGAGGGTATTCGAACCGGGGTGCGCTGGGGACCGCTGTTCGCGCTGCGCGGACGTCTTCGCTCCGCCGCGTGGCTTCGCGGCGTCCCAGGATATCTGCGGGAACCCGCCCGCGATCCGGTCGAGCGTGCAGGCGAGGCCCGGGGTTCGCGAACGGGCGCCGAGCCAGGGGGCCGCGAGGCGAGGTCGGCCGCTCAGCCGCCGACGCGCAGCCGCAATCCGTTCGAGGAGCGGAGCGACAGGAGACCCGACAGCAGCGGGTCGATCGCCCACCACTGGCAATACAGCTCGCCGCCGACCAGCGCGCGGATCACCGGCACGCCGATCTCGAGGTCGGCGTCGCCCACGCCGTCGGCGAGCGTCCCGAGTGCGAACGGGTTCAGCACCAGCAGCCGGCACGCACCGAACACGTTCCAGTCCTGCGGTGCGACGTCGATGAGGAGGAACGACGGCGCGTTCGCGGGCGCGTCCACCATGCCGATGCCGAAGGTGCGTGCTCCGAGCAGTGGCGTGGCGCGCGCACGGATCGACGGCACCGGCCCGACGCCAGCGCAGCCGCTGCCGTAGGTCGACAATGCCGGTTCCCGGCGACCGTGCCAGATCTCGACCGTGCCGAGCACGCTGTCGTGGATCGCGAGGTCGTCCGCGCGGTCGCCGTCGAAGTCGCCGACGGCGATGGCCCCCGGATACGTGCGCTCGAACACGAGCTCCTGGTGCGGCGCGCCCGGCGGGCCCGCCGCGAGCAGATCGCCGAACACGACGACGCGGCCGTCGCCGGGCTTCGAGAACGCGAGGCCGGCGTCGGGGCGCAGCCCGAAGCGGCCCGCCGCGAGGTGGAACGGACCGCTGGTCGCGCCGAGCGGCTCCGGCGCGAGCAGGTGTCCGGCACCGTCGTTGCGCAGCAGCCGGAGCTGTCCGGTGAGCGCCGGCACCAGCGCGAACGTGCCGACCGCGAGCGACGCGGGCTGGCCGCCGAGGTGGATCGGCTCGAGCCTCGCATCGCTGACCGGCGCCGGGTCGCCGAACACCGTCACGGCAGGATCGAAGCCTCCGTCGTTGCGGCTGCGCCACAGCCGCAGGCCGGGCTGGGCCGGGTCGACGTCGTAGGCCGCGAGGTCGTCGCCGCGCTGACCGTCGACGTCGAGCCACGCGACGTCGCTCGGCGCGACCGCGCCGGGCAGTGCGAACGGCAGGATCGCGCCGGCGCCGTCGGTCGCGATCACGGTGATCCCACCGGCGCGGAACACGTCACCCTGGCTCGCGACGCAGAGGTCGGTGCCCGAGCGGTCGTCGAGGTAGCCGGCCGTGATGGCGACCGGGCGGCGCGGCACGGCGATCGACTGCATGCCGGGGAAGCCGCCCTTGCCGTCGCCGAACAGCAGCAGCACGCGATCCTGCGCCTGGTCGCAGACGGCGAGGTCGACCGTTTCGCCCGCATCGAGCTTGCCGACCGCGATCGCGACCGGGTCGCCACCGATCGCGAGCGTCACCGGCGGGCGGAACCCGGTCGCGTCGCGGCGGAGCACCACGATCCGCCCGGGGTTGCCGAGCACCGCGACGAGGCCATCGCGTCCATCGCTGTCGACGTCCGCGCAGGCGATCGCGCGCGCCGGGCCACCGATCGGCAGCGTCGCATCGAGCGAGAAGCGGAACGCCGGTGCGATGTGCGGCAGCGGCGCCGGGCTCGCCACCGTGACGACGCCATGGCCGGCGATGCCGTTGCCCGGCCCCGCACCGTCGTTCGCGGGACCCTGCGCGAGCCCCCAGAAGCAGCCGGTCGCGGTGACGGGTGGGCCGTCGGTGAACACCGCGACGTCCGGTGCGCTCCGGTTGCGCGCGCCGTTGCCGACGAGGTTGCTGTCGACCAGCTGGGGGCCGCCGGCCGGTCCGATCGCGTACACCCCGCCGAACTCGTTGTCGCGGATCGTGCAGCGCTCGATCACGACGCCGTGGGAGTCGCCGACGCCGATCCCGAACAGGCCGTCGAAGCGCTGGCTCGCGCCGCTGCGGAACGTATCGAAGCCGAGGAAGCCGCCGCACTGCTCGACGACGACCTCGCGGAGATGGGCGGCATCGGTGCCGCCGGACAGCGACAGCGCGCCGAGCTGATCGGGCGGTGAGCTCAGCAGGCTCGGGCGCGGGAGCTGCGCGCAGCGCGTCGCGCGGCAGCGGATCGCGTCCAGGTTCGCGCAGGCGATCGCGAGCAGGGCGGCCTGGTGCAGGTCCTCGAACGTGCAGTCCGCGAGCTCCGGCGCCGGGCACGACTGCAGGCGGACCCCGAGGTCGCCCCCGGTGAGCCGGTTGCGGGCGAGCGAGAGCCCGCTGGCGCCGTTCGCAGCGAGGGCGACCGCGTCGGCGGTCGCGTTGCGGATCGCCTCGAACCGACAGTCCTCGACCGTGTAGCTGCTGCCGCCCGCGACGACGATCTCCGCGCCGCCGACCCCGAGGCGGGCGAACTCGCAGGCGCGGATCGTCGTGCGGTCCGCGGGGCTCGAGACGCGCACGCCGAGCTGGCTGCCGCCGCCGCCGTCGAAGCGGAGCTCGCGCAGCGTGACGTCCGCCGCGAGGATCAGCGCGATGACCCCGGGGGTCGCGAGGGGGCCGAGCCGAGGGCGACCCCCGAACCCCTCGATCGTCACGCTGCGCGAGACGGTGAGGGGCTGCGGATAGTCGCCAGGAAGCACGCGGACGAGGCCGCCGGTCGAGACCACGTCCAGGCCGCGCTGCACGGTGCGGAACGGCGAACTCGCCGAGCCATCGCCGGTCACGTCCGAGCCGGTCGGCGAGATGTGCACGATCGTCTGTCCGGGGAGCGCGCAGGCGAGCAGCGAGAGCAATACGGCGATGGGGATCAACATGGACTCTCACTCCGGCAGCAGACCCGCCGCAGCGGGTGGAGCGGGATCATATTCGGACTCGACGCCGCCGGCCACGGCAATGTTTCCAGGGTGCATATCGGGTGATCCCGTATGGAATCGACGCGCTCTCCCGGCCATGCTGCCCCCGTCGGAAAGGGGAGTGATACGCTCCTACCCCATTTCGGCTCCCATCTCGCGTTCTCGACAGGAGAAGACCTCGATATGACCTGGGGCCGTGTTTCCTCTCTCGTGGCTGCAGTGCTCTTCGCTGCGGTCGCACATGCCCAATCGCAGATCCACGTGGATCCGACGGGCAGTGACCTGACCGGCGATGGCTCAGCCGGCAATCCGTACAAGACGATCTCCTTCGCCGCAATGCAGGCGAGCTCCGGGGACACCCTGCTGCTCAGCGCCGGCACGTTCGGCGACGACGAGCAGATCGTGCTCGGGACGAAGAACCTGACGATTGTCGGTGCCGGCCAGGGAGCGACGGTCGTCCGCCCGCACCCGACGCTGCTGAACTCGATCCTCAGGGGTTTCCCGCCCACCACCCCGGAGAACCACCGGGTGGTGTTCCTGGTCGATGGTGCGGCGCGCGTCGACATCCGCAGCCTGACGATCGACGGCGCGTTCCGGATGCCCCCGACCGGCCGCCTGCACGGCATCTACTACCGCGAGGGCGCGGACGGCACGCTGCAGGACGTCGAGATCGTCAACTGCCGTGCGAACCCGCTGACCGGCGCGCAGGGCCCCGTCGCGGCGATGATCTACGGCACCAGCGCCACCGATCCCTGCGAGGTGACGTTGCGCGAGTGCCTCGTGCACGAGTGGGGCAAGAACGGCATCACGGCGCTGTACAACTCGGTGCTGACGCTCGAGCACTCGACGGTCGTCGGCTCCGGCCCGGTCGGCCTCGGCCTCCCGGCGCAGAACTGCGTGCAGGTCAGCTACGACGCGCGGGGCGTGATCCGCTTCAACCGCATCACGAACTCCCGCTACACCGTCAATACATATACGGCGACGGGCATCCTGCTCTACAACGCGGCCGCCAACACCGTGGTCGAGGGCAACTCGATCGCCCAGTGCGAGTCGGGCTGCTACGCGATCCAGGATCCGGCCGCCACCCGCGCGCTGTCGTTCCAGGGCAACAACGTCGCGGGTGCCGCGAGTGGCACGATGCTGATCGTCGGTAACGGCGGTGCCATCGTCGCGAACAACACGCTGCACGCGTTGCTCAGCACGGACAACCTGCAGTACGACGACACCGCGGGCAACGTCTGGTCGAGCAACAACTACTCGGACTACGGCGGCAGCGGCACCTACACGGTCGACGGCGTCGGCAACGTCGACGCGACGCCGCGCGGGACCTGTGACGAGCTGGCCGCCGCGGCCAGCGTCGGCCTCGGTGGCGTGCCGGTCGAGCTGATCGCGCTGGAGCTCGACGGGGCGACCGGGATCGACTTCGTCGCGGTCAACGAGGGTCTCGCGCCGAGCCTGGCGGTCGGCCTGAACACGGCGGGCACCTACGGGGTCACCAACGTCGCGTTCGGCAACGCCAACGGCCGACCGGTGGCGATCGCGGCCGGCGAGTTCGACGGCAATGCCGGCACGGACGTCGCGGTGCTGACGGTCAACCGGCCGGGGATCACGACCGAGAACAAGGTCTACGTCTTCGGCAACACGGCCGGAGCGCTCGCGCTGATCCACACCGAGTCGCTGCCCGCCGCGGTCGTCAGCCCGACCGATCTCGCCGCGGGCGACCTCGACGGCAGCGGCGGCGCGGACCTGGTGATCGCGGACCTCGGCGGCTTCGTGACGCCGGGTGCCGCGCACGTGTTGACGAACGGTGGCGGTGGCACGAGCTTCACGTTCGCGACGCTGCCCGGCACGTTCACGACGCAGGTGCAGGGCGTCGCGGTCGCCGATCTCGACGGGGATCTCGACCTCGACGTCGCGGCGACCGAGGGCGACGGCGCCATCGGCCGCGTGCTGCTGTGGGCGAACGACGGCCTGGGCGGGCTGACCGCCCACGCCGCGAGCCCGGTCGCGGTCGCCGTGAACCCGAACGCGATCCTCGCCCATGACCTCGATGCCGACGGCGATCTCGACCTGATCGTCGCGTCGATCGGTGCCGCCGCGCCGGTCGACGAGGGAACCGTCACGATCCTGCGCAACGAGCTGCCCGCGGGCTTCGCGGCGCAGACGCTCCGCACCGACCGCGGCCCCGCCGCGCTCGCGGCCGGCGACCTGGCGGCCGACGCCGATCCGGACACCGTGCGCCTCGACGTGGCAGTGCTGAACCTGGCGGGCGGCACCGTCGGCCTGCACCTCGCGTTCGACGGCGTGGCGTTCGCCACCGGCTCGACCTGCGGCCTCGGCCTGACGCCGCGGTCGATCGCGCTCGGCGACGTCGACGGTGACGGCCTGCTCGACCTGCTGGTCGCGGACGCCGCCGCGTCGGCGGTCCTGGTCTACGACGGGGTCGCGACCGCCCGCGCCGATCTCTACGGCCTGGGCTGCCCGGGCACCGCGGACCGCATCCCGCAGATCCGCGCGGTCGGCGCGCCCGCCGTGCCGAACCAGCCGAACGCGACGTTCGGCATCGCGCTCGACGACGCGCGGCCGTTCGCGGTCGCGGTGCTCAACGCGTCGTTCCTGCCCGGCGCGTCGCTCGGCCCGTGCACGCTGCTGCTCGGCAGCATCGACGTCACCTGGCTGACGGTGACCGACGTGTTCGGCGAGTCCGGCGTGATCGTGCCGATCCCGGCGGCGCCACCGTCGCTGAACGGGATCTCGCTCTACTTCCAGTGGGCCGTGCTCGACCCGCAGGGCGACTTCCTGTCGCTGGCGGCGTTCTCGCCCGGCCTGAAGATCCGCGTCGGCGTCTGACCGACGCACCGTATCGCGCGGCGTGCGCCGGCCGCCGGCGCGCGCCCGGTCGTGCGGCTCAGCCGCCCTGCGGCGCGCGCGGCGGTGCCGTGCCCTCGACGTACAGCAGCACGAACAGCGTGTTGCGGCGCCACTGCACGCGGCCGGTCTCGTTCCAATCGCCGGGGATGCCGCGGTCGAGCGCGGCGTCGATCCGCTGCGCCGACTCCTCGTCGACGTTGCCGAAGATCGCGACGTTGCCTCGGCCGCGCAGGTCGAGGTCGCCGTTGCCGTCGAGGTCGAAGCCGCCGCGATTCACGTCGAGCTCGTCGTGGACGTGCACGAACGACTCGAACGGGTTGTCCGCGGCCGACAGCGCATGGTCGAGGTACGGGCCCCGCCAGCCCTCCGCCTGCTGCGGCGCCGACAGCGAGTGCTTCACCGCGCCGGTCGCACCGGTCTGCTCGATCGCGTACTGCCGGGTGTCGCCGTGGTGGCGCTGGCACGCCTTGCGGAGCTGGTCGACCGTCGCGACGAGCTTCGCGACCCGAGCGTCGTTCGTCGTCGTCCCGAGCATCGGCAGCGCGATGCCCGCCAGCAACGCGAGCACCGAGATCACGACGATGACCTCGACGAGCGTGAAAGCGCGCTGCTGGGGAATCCTCATGCCGTCGTCCTGGGTGCTCCACGGCGTTCATCGACCGTGGCGGCGCCCGCGCTTGATCGCGCGCGGGAACGCCGCTGATCGTGGAGCTCTCCCGGCCGGCGGCGCCGGGCCTCGCGGCGCGGCGGCTCAGCGGCGCCCGCCGTCCAGGCGGACGAGTGTCTGCATGCGGCGCAGGTTGGCAGCCAGCGCGTAGCGGCCGTCGGCGAACACGCCGTAGTCGGCGCCCATCATGGCCGACGCGAAGCGCGTCGAGTTCGCGTACATCAGCCAGTGGTCGACCCACATCCGCTCGAGCGTCTCGTCGAACGGGCTGCCGCCGTTCGCCGGCCCGGTCGCGACGCCCTGCCGCCAGGCGTCGAGCAGGATCGCGGTCGCCGTCCGCGTCGACTCGTTGGTGGTCGCGATCGAGTGGTCGAGCCGGTCGAAGTGGCCGCCGATCCAGCTCCGGCTGTGGCAGCTCAGGCAGACGGCCTGCATCGCGTTGCGGCGCGCGGCGCGCTCGTCGGCGCCGATCAGTGCGGTGGCGACCGGCTCGCCGGTCAGCTCCGTCGGGAGCGGCATGCCGGCGCGATTGCGGATCGTGCTGGTGCGCGGGTCCTTCGGATGCGGGTGGGCATAGGGCAGCCCGAACAGCCGGGTGTCGAGCCGGTCGTTCATGCGGTGGGTCCGCTCGGCGAGCGTCATGTCCCAGTCGTTGACGAGCCGGCTGATGTGGCAGGTCGCGCAGGTCGGCGCCGAGAAGTGGCGCCCGGGCCGCCACGGGACGGCCTCGAAGTCCCACCCCTCGCCGCGCGCCGCGTAGATGTTGCCGTGCTTGCTGACCTCCCAGACCTTGAACGCCGGGACGTCCGGGCCCTTGTGGCATTGCGCGCAGGTGTACGGCTTGCGCGCCATCGCGATCGAGAACTCGTGGCGCGTATGGCAAGCCGAGCACGAGCCGCGGCTGCCGTCCGGATTGACGCGGCCGACGCCGACGTTCGGCCAGCCGGTCAGCACCGGGAACTCCATCTCGCCGAGCCCGGTGTCGCGCGTCTCGCGACGCACGACCTGCACGTCGGTGCCGTGGCAGGCGAGGCAGGAGTCGTCGGTCGTCGCCGCGTGCGGCGTGCGCGGCGCCAGCGCGCCGTCGGTCCAGCTCTCGACGCCGTTGATCCGGTCGGCCAGGTCGCTGAACAGGTCGTTGCCGAGCAGGTTCTCGTAGGCGTGCGCCATCAGGTTCTGCCCGTACTCGTCGACCTCCCGGGGGTGGCACAGCGCACAGTCGCGCGGCGTGACCACCGGGTGCACGCGCGCCTCGCCGTGCTCGACCGTGTCGGGGTGGGTGTCCGGCGCGTGCGTGTGGCACTCGGCGCAGCCGACCACGACGTCGCGCAGCTCCTCGGGAACTCCCGGGGTCGAGACGCGGCGCGCCGGCTCGTCGACCGCGAGGGCCTCGGCCATCGTCGTCCGCGCGTGGCGGCTCAGCCGCCAGTCGGCGACCAGCCCGGGATGCAGGTTCTCGTGGCAGAACAGGCAGGCCTGCGTCGCCTCGCTGATGCGGGAGCCGTCCTCCTGGCCGCGCGCCGCGGCGGGCGCGAGCAGGGCGAACGCGAACGCGAGGACGGCGCCGGCGCGGCTGGGATTGCGCGTCATGGTCGATTGCTCCGACGAGGTCGGCGCCCCGCGCGGGGGCGCGGTTCGCCGGGAGCAACGAGGGGCGCGCGGACCGAATTTGCCCGGATCGGCCGGGCGGCTGACCGCCGGTTCGCGGCGCGCCGCCGCTGCAGCTCGGACACCGACCGGGCGGTCGTGCCGGCGCCGTTCGTCAGGCCGCCGATGGAGAGCAGGGCCGGCGACAGGCCGTCGGGCACGAACTCGCTCGAGCGGCCGAGCGGGTCGCCGAGGGACGGACCGCTCGCCCGGGGGCGTGAGCGATAGCAGCAGGACCGCGGCCGTGTCGGGGCCGAAGCCGTCGAGCGCGAACTGCAGTGGGCCGGTGCGCGTGCGCGCATTGACGTTGGCATCGATCGAGCCCCGGCCGTTCGAGGCGATCGTCTGGCCGTCGGATTCGAGGCCTGCACGCCACCGACGTCGTCCTCGGTCGGGATGTCGTTCGAAAAGCCCACAACCGACATCGTCGTATTGATGCACGGATGGATGTCTGTGTCGATGTCCGTGAGGATGACTCAGGGGCGGACGTCGACCTGCACGACCGTGACACCGGCGAGAGCGGCGATGGCGAAGGGGAGTGCCGCATCGGTGGATGCGTGGGGATCGAACGGCGTGACAGCGTCCGCACCGCGAGCGACGGCCCAGCGGCGCTGCCCGGGCGGCGGTCGTGGGTCACGCTCCCGAACGTTGTCCGCGACCCCAGAACATGCTCCGGTCGATCGTCTGGCCCGCCGGTACGCAGCGGCGAGTCCGTGCCCGCTTGCCGACCGTCGCCGTATCGGCCCGCGGCTCAGCCGTCGCGGTAGCGCGCCTCGCGCTCGGCGTCGAGCTCCGCGCGTCGGGCCAGGTAGGCGCGCACGTGCTCGATGTAGGCTTCGATCTCGGCGGTCAGCCGCGCATTCAGACCCGCTGCGTTCGCACGCAGCACCTCGGTCCACGCGCGGTCGCCCATCACCCATGCGTGCGGGTGCAGCAGCGTGTGCAGCCGCTCGTGGACGCCGAGCTTGGTGCAGATGCAGCCCTCGCGCCAATGATGGCCGCTGTCGCCGAAGTACGGCAGGTCGCGGACGAGCGCCTTCTGGTAGGCGCAGGGGCGGGTGGGGTCGATGTCCTGCAGCAGCGGTCCCTCGGCGGGCCGGTGCTGGGCGATGGTGTGCGTGCGGAAGCCGACGAGCTCGTCGAAGATCCGGATGTCGCGCCGCGTGCCCTCGACCGGGTCGAGGCCGCGCTCCAGGAAGAAACCCGGCTCGTAATGGAAGCCGACCTCGTGCCCCATCGCCGCGATATCGAGCACGAGATCGCGCACACGCTGCTCGAGCAGGTTGTAGTACGGTGCGTGCAGGCGGAAGTAGAAGGTGGCGGTCGCGCCCTCCTCGCGCTCGACCGTCGCCAGCTCGTGCGCCGCCCACGGATTGATGTCGACGTCGTGCCGGATCAGGAAGAACCGGCGCTCGGGCACGCCGAAAGCGACGTCGCGCACCCGCGGGGTCCAGTAGCCGAGCGCGCGCGCCTTGCGCAGCACGTGCCGGAAGTGCGGCACGCTGTAGCTGCACGGCGACTCGATCGCGGCGGGCGGCGCCGGCTCCGGCTGCCGCGGTTCGGCGTCGGCCGTCACAGCCAGCCACCGGGGTAGGTCCAGGTGCGCGGCTCGAGCCGCACGCCGCGCTTGCGCAGGAACTCGCGCAGTGCGTCGGCGAGCGGCCCGGACGGGCCGCGCAGGCGCGGTGCGCCGAGGTCGAACACGGTCCGCTCGGCGGGGGCCGCGGCGAACGTGGCGTCGTCGATCCCGGGCGCCACCCAGATGTCCTCGCACGGCAGGTCGCCGCCGAGCGGCGGCGGCGTGGTTCCGTACACCAGTCGGTGGGCGCGGCCGTCGGCCGTCACCGTGAGCTGCAGCGCACCGTGGCGGTCGAGCAGCTCGACGTCCCGCCCGCGCAGCTCGAGCTGGCGGGCGAGCTCGCGCACCAGGTCCGCGGCGAGCGCGAGCAGGCCGGCGGCCGTCGGTGGGTGGGCGGCGGCGCGCTGGTCGGTCGCCGGCACGCCGCCGAACATCCGGCCCGGTGGGATCGACGTGACGAGCGTCGAGTTCGACAGCAGGATCGAGCCGTCGCCCATCTCGACGCCGGGGAACAGCATTGCGGAGATTCCGACCTGGCAGCCGTGGCCGATGCGCACCGGCGCGAAGCGATTTGGATAGCCCTTCAGGATGCTGCCACCGAACGAGTGCGTCATCACGATGGCACTGCGCGAGACCACGACCTCGTCGCCGATCTCGAGCCGCCGACACGGATTGAGGTGCACGTGCTCGCCGACGAAGCCGTGGCTGCCGACGATCAGCTCGGCCTCCGGGTCCATCGCGCCGCCGCCGCCGATCTCGACGTCGGGCGCGAAGAACGCATTGTCGCCGAGCCGGATCCGGCGGCAGCGTACCTTGCAGCGCGCGGCGAACTGTGCGAGGCGGCCGGTCACCAGCTCGTCCGCCTCGATCGTCGTATCGGCTCCGAAGCGGCTGCCGTCGCCGACGACGATGCGCCGCGCGCGGAGCCACGCGCCCGGTCCGATCTCGACGTCGTCGCCGATGCGCGCGCCGAAGCGGCGGTAGATCGCGATCTTCAGCGGCGACGACAGCGCGGCGAACGTGTCGGCCTCGTGCCGCAGACGCGCGACGAACTCCGGGTCGAGCTCGCCGTCAGCGCGCGCATCGGCCGTGCCGCCGCCATTGCCGTCGGCCGCGAGTGCGACCGCCATCTCGACGTCCTCGACGCGGATCAGCCCGCCCGGGCCGGTGCCGCGCACCTGCGCCAGATCGATGCACAGCTCGCGCGCCTTCGCCCGCGCGGCCGGCGAGGCCTCGGGCTCCGCGCCAGGCGCGCGCGCCGCGGCGGTCCGCGGCGTGGCCGGCGCCGGCGCGGACGTCACCGGTGTGGCCCCGAGTGCGGCGTCGGCGAGCAGCGCGTCGATCGCGCCGTCGTCGGGAGCCTCGCCGGCGGCCGCGACGACCGCGAGCGGCGCCTGCACGGAGACCCGCGCCCCCTCGTCGACCAGCGTGCGGACGAGCACGCCGTCGCGCTCGGCCTCGACCTCGAACGCCGCCTTCAGCGTCTCGACCACGGCGACGGCCTCGCCGCGCCGCACCGGCGCTCCTGCCGCGACCAGCCACTTCGCGACCACGACGTCTTCCTCGGCGGTGCCGAGGTAGGGGACCTTGAGCAGTTCGACCATCGGGGGGCCAGGCAGGGGGGGTCAGTACTCCTCGAGCAGCGGCAATGCGGCGCGCACGACGTCGCGCACGCCGGGCATCATCGCCTCCTCGAGCTCGGGCGACGACGGCACCGGTGCGTGCGCCGCGCCGACCTTCCGCAGCGGGGCGCGCAGCCGGCCGAACACGTCGGGAAGCACGTCGGCGAGCACGCGGTCGCAGACGCCGCCGACGTCGTTCGTCTCCTGCACGAACACGCCACGGCCGGTGCGCCGCAGCGACGCCACGCAGGCGTCCCGGTCGTACGGGGCGAGGCTGCGCAGATCGAGGATCTCGACGTCGTGGCCGCGTCCGGCGAGGTGGTCGGCCGCGGCCCGGCACAGCGACAATGCATTGCCGTAGGTGATCAGCGTCAGGTCGCGACCCGGCCGGTCGACGCGCGCGCTGCCGAGCGGCACGAGGTGGTCGAGCTCCGGCATCGCGCCGCGCACCGGGTAGAGCAGCTTGTGCTCGCAGAAGATCACCGGCGCGTCGGTGCGGATCGCCGTCCGCAGCAGGCCGACCGCGTCCGCGACCGTCGCCGGGAACACGACCTGCAGGCCCGGCACGTGCACGAACCACGCCTCGAGGCTCTGCGAGTGCGTGGCGCCGTAGCCCTTGCGGCGGCCGACCGGCATGCGCAGCGTGAACGGCACCGTCACCTGGCCGCGGTACATGTAGCGGAGCTTGGCCGCGTGATTGACCAGCGCATCCATGCAGCAGGTCACGAAGTCGCCGAACATCAGCTCGACGACCGGTCGCAATCCGCCGACCGCCGCGCCGACGCCGAGCCCGGTGAACGAGTTCTCGCAGATCGGCGTCTCGCGGACGCGCTCGCGGCCGAACGCCTCCTCGAGCCCGCGCGTCACGCCGAACGCACCGCCGTAGCAGCCGAGGTCCTCGCCGATCAGTACGACCGTGTCGTCCGCGGCGAGCTCCTGGTGCAGCGTCTCGCGCAGCGCCTCGATCAGGCTGACCTCGGTGCCGGGCGCGACCGCCGCGGTGCGCCGCGGGACCGCGGGGGCGCGCGGCAGCGCCGGGACGTCGAGATCGGCGATCGCCAGCTCGCGGCCGCCCGGCGGCGACGCGAGCGCGGCGGCGATCGCGGCGTCCAGCTCGCGCTCGACGTCGGCGCCGAGCTCCGCGACCGCGGCGGCGTCGAGACCGTGCCCGGTCGCCAGCCGGTCGAGCGGGTCGCGCGCGCGCCAGGCGTTCTCCTCGTCGCGGCTGCGGTAGACGCGCGGGTCGCTCTTCGAGTGGCCCGACTGCCGGTAGGTCAGGCACTCGAGCAGCGCCGGCCCGTCACCGCGGCGCGCGCGCTCCAGCAGCGGCGCCGCGGCGTCCGCCACCGCGTAGACGTCGTTGCCGTCGACGCGCGCGGTCGCCATGCCGGTGTAGCGGTCCGCCCAGTCGACGAACGCCGCGCACGCCGAGCTGCGCTCGACCGGCGTCGACATCGCGTAGCCGTTGTTCTCCAGCACGAACACGACCGGCAGCCGCCACAGCGCGGCGAGGTTGAGCGTCTCGTGGAAGTTGCCGGTGTCCGCCGCGCCGTCGCCGAGGTAGGCGACCGCGCAGCGGCCGGTCCCGCGCAGCCGCTGCGCCAGCGCGAGCCCGGCCGCGATCGGCAGCCCGCCGCCGGTGATGCCGTTGCTGCCGAGGTGGCCCAGCGCGGGGACCGCGACGTGCTGGCTGCCGCCCTTGCCGGCGCAGTAGCCGAGCTCGCGGCCGGCGATCTCGGCGAGCGCGCGGTCGAGCCGCGCGCCCTTCGCCAGCAGGTGGCCGTGGCCGCGGTGCGTGCTGACGACCAGGTCCTCGGCCGCGAGGCACGCCGACACGCCGACCGGCACCGCCTCCTGGCCGATGCACAGGTGCGTGGTGCCACCGATCCGGCCCTCCGACACCAGCCGGTACAAGGTCTCCTCGAAGCGGCGGATCCGCAGCATCTCGCGGTACAGCGCGCGGGTCCGGGCAGCGCTCCTCGGCAGGTCTCGGGCGGGGCTCGTGGTCACGGGGGCGATCTCGCGGGACGGTGCGCGCCCGGCCGCCGCAGGCGCGGCGGTGCGGCATTCCGGGGAGTGCCGCGGTGGTGCGACTCTTTCGTCGTTCATCGGCTCGCCGCGCCCTGGGACCCGCGCGGTTCCGTCGCCGCCGGCTCGGTGGTGCGACCGACGACCGGCTCGCCGAGCGTCGCCTCGAGCAGCTCGAGCCGGAAGCCGCGCGCGGTCGACCGCACCGGCATCGCGACGACCGACACGACCCCGCCGCTGCCGGCGAGCGGCCGGCACGGCACCGTCACGTGCACGCTGCACAGCCAGACCCCGCGGTCGTCGATGCGCACGCGGACCGGGACCCGGAACGACGGTGCGTCCCAGTGCGGCAGGCCGGGCCAGGGCTCGGCGCGGGTCAGCGCGACGTCGAGCCGCAGGTCGACGTCGAGGTCGGGCGTGATCGGCGAGTAGACCCGCTGCAGCAATCGTCGCAGCAGCGGCGAGTCGCGGACGATCTGCGCGAGCGCGCCGCGCGCGATGGCGGCGCGCGGGCCCAGGGTGGGCTCCGGCGTGGGCGCCGGCGTGGGCTCGGGTGCGGCGAACAGCTCGCTGGCCGGACCGTCGCGGAGCGGCGCGGTCGGCACCGCGCTCCGCTCGACGTCGAGGGCGGGCCGCAGCGCGAGCGCGAGCAGCGCGACCGCCGACGTCGACTCCGGCGGCGGTCCCGGCGTGGCGGCGTCCGCGGGTGCCAGCCGCAGCGTGGTGGCGACGGGCTGGCCACTCGCCGGCTCGGCGAGCGTCGGTTCGTAGATCTCGACCGCCAGGCGCTGCGGCGGCTCGTCCTCGATCTGCCAGCCGAACACCAGCCGGTCGCCCCGCCCGAGCTCGCCGCGCGCGCCGGCGCGGGCGATCGGGGCGAGCGCCCGCGCCGGTGCGTCGGGGCGCGGCTGGCGGGCGGCGAGGTCGTCGAACCAGGGGCCGACCCAGTCGTCGGCGGGGCGCGGTGCGCCGCAACCGGCCGCCAGGGCCGCGCCGGTCAGCAGCGCCCACAGCGAGCGGCGCAGCGCGGTCGGGTCAGCGGTGGCCGCCGGGTGCATGTGCGGCAAGATACTGCTGCGCGGCGGCGTGATCAGCAGCGCGCCGCCGCGCCCTTGACCATCCCCGGTGCGATCCCCAGAATGCGCGGCCCTTTTTCCAGCCACGCCCCCGGTCTCTCCCGATGTCCCGCCCGCTCGCCGTGATCGTCCTGGCCGCCGGCCTCGGGAAGCGCACCAAGGTCCGCTTCCCGAAGGTCCTGCTGCCGCTGTGCGGGCGTACCCTGCTCGACACCGTGCTCGACGCGGTTGCCGAGCTCGAGCCGGTGCGGACGGTCGTCGTGCTGCACCACCAGCGCGAGCTGGTCGAGAAGTCGCTCGCGGCGCGCATCGGCCTGACCGTCGTCGACCAGGGCGAGCCGCGCGGCACCGGCCACGCGGTGCAGGTCGCGATGGCGGAGCTCGCGGACTTCGACGGCGACGTGCTGGTCTGCTACGGCGACATGCCGCTGTTGACCGCCGGCACCCTCTACGACCTGTGCGAGGCGCGCGGCGACGCGGCGGTGTCGATCCTGACGGCCTGTCCGCCGGATCCCAGCGGGCTCGGCCGCATCCTGCGCGACGAGGACGGCGGGTTCTGCGCGATCCGCGAGGAGCGCGACTGCTCGGACTTCGAGCTCGACATCGAGGAGATCAACGTCGGAATCTACTGCTACGACGCCGCGCGCCTGCGGCCGGCGCTCGAGCAGCTGTCCGACGACAACGCGCAGGGCGAGCTCTACCTGACCGACACGCCGGCCCTGCTGCTCGCGGCCGGCGAGCGGGTCGAGACGCTGGAGCTCGAGGACGTCGACGAGGCGCTCGGCGTCAACTCGCTGCTGCAGCTCGCGATCGCGCGTAGCGTGATGCAGGAGCGCATCCTCGAGGAGCACATGCTGGCCGGCGTGGTCGTCGAGGACCCGACGACGACGGTCATCGAGTACGGCGTGACGATCGGCGCCAATGCGCGCATCCTGCCGTTCACGGTGATCCGGCGTGGCGTGGTCGTCGGTCCGGATTGCGAGGTCGGGCCGTTCTCGCACCTGCGCGCCGGGACACGGCTCGAGCCGCATGCCGAGGTCGGCAACTTCGTCGAGGTCAAGCAGACGACGATCGGCGCGGGGACCAAGGCCAAGCACCTCACCTACCTCGGTGACACCGAGATCGGCGCCCACGCCAACATCGGTGCGGGCACGATCACGGCGAACTACGACGGCAAGGCGAAGCACCGGACCGTGATCGGCGACCGCGCCTTCATCGGCAGCGGCACCGTGTTGGTGGCGCCGGCGACGGTCGGCGATGGCGCGATGACCGGCGCGGGCGCGATCGTGCGCAGGCACACGGCGATCGGGCCCGGCGAGGTCTGGGTCGGCGTGCCGGCGCGGCGGCTACGTTCCGCCGACGACGGCGGACGGGAGGAGCGGACGTGAAACGCGGCGAGCGACTGCGCGTGTTCTCGGGGCGGGCCCATCCTCAGCTCGCGGGCGACATCTGTGCCCACATGGGGATCCCGCTCGGCGAGGTCACCGTGCGCGACTTCCCGGACCGCGAGATCGACCTGAAGGTCGAGTGCGACGTGCGCGGCGCCGACGTGTTCGTCGTGCAGCCGACCTGCCCGCCGGTGCACGACAACCTGTTCGAGCTGCTGTCGTTCATCGACTGCCTGCGGCGCGCGTCGGCCGAGAAGATCACCGCCGTCATTCCGTACTTCGGTTACGCCCGGAAGGACCGGAAGGACGAGGGCCGCGTCCCGATCAACGCGAAGCTCGTCGCCAATCTGATCACGGTGGCCGGCGCCGACCGCGTGCTCGCGATCGATCTGCACGCGGCCCAGATCCAGGGCTTCTTCGACATCCCGGTCGACCACCTGTTCGCACGTCCGGTGCTGATGGAGAAGGTGCGCGAGCTCGGTGCCGAGAACCCGGTGATCGTGTCGCCGGACGTCGGTGGCACGAAGCTCGCGCGCGCCTACGCGAAGGAGCTGAAGGCCGACCTCGCGATCGTCGACAAGCGCCGCATCAGCGGGCACGAGACGGTCATCGAGAACATCGTCGGCGCGGTCGAGGATCGTGACGTCGTGCTGGTCGACGACATGATCTCGACCGGCGGGTCGATCTCCGACGCGGCGCGCATCGTGAAGGCGCGCGGCGCGAACCGCGTGTTCATCGTCGCGACGCACGGAGTCCTGTGCGGCGAGGCGGTCAAGAAGCTCAACGACTGTCCGGCCGAGACGATCCTGCTGAGCGACACGATCCCGATCCGCGGCGAGGCCCCGGCGCGGCTCGTGAAGGCGTCCGTCGCGCCGCTGCTGGCGCGGGCGATCGACCGGATCCACCGCAGCGAGAGTGTCAGCTCGCTGTTCGAGACCTCGATGAGGGACCACGACCTCAGGTGAGCCCGGTGACCGGGTGAGCCTGGCGACCAGGAGTCGCGCGCGGTCCGGCCGTCCGGCACCGCCCCGACCAACTGAGATCACGGAGACCGAACGATGGAAGTGACGACGATTCGCGCGCACAAGCGCGCCGAGACCGGCAAGCGCGAGGTGAACGCGGTGCGCGCGCGCGGCGGTGTGCCTGCGGTGATGTACGGCCGCGAGGGCGGCCCTCAGCACATCGTGGTGGACGAGCAGGAGATGGCCCGCGAGCTGCGCGCGCACCACCGCGTGTTCGAGCTCGAGGTCGACGGCAGCAAGCAGCCCGTCTATCTGCAGGACGTCCAGTACGACGTCCTGTCCGACCGGCCGCTGCACGTCGACTTCCTGCGGATCTCGATGGACCAGCCGATCCACCTGATGGTCGAGCTGACGTTCATCGGTGTCCCGAAGGGCACGTCGAAGGGCGGCACGCTCGTCAAGGACGCGACCCAGCTCCGCGTCGCCTCGCTGCCGGCCGCGATCCCGCACGAGATCGAGGTCAAGGTGGGCAACCTCGACGTCGGCGAGGAGCTGCGCGCCCGTGACATCGAGCTGCCGGCAGGCGTCACCCTCGACCTGCCGCCGCAGACCCTGATCTGCCGGGTCCCGGCCTGAGCACCGCCTGATCCCGGTCCGGCGGCCCGCCCGGGCCCCCATGGGCCGGGTCGGGCTTGGCACCGGGGCTCCGGTTCGCTAACGTCTTCCGCCCCTCGCTGGTGGACAGCGTTCCCCGACCATGCAGTACGGCCGCGTCGTTCTCGGGATCGGCAACCCCGGACCCGACTACGAGGACACCCGTCACAACGCCGGCTTCATGGTCCTGGACCGCCTCGCCGCCCGCGCAGGGGTCACGTTCAAACGGCTCGAGCGCAAGGACCCTGACGGCCGGAAGCTGTTCGGCGGCAGGGTGAAGGCCCAGGTCGCACTGCTCGGCGGGGCCACTCCTGCCGGGGTCGCGCAGACACCGGATGCCGCTCCCGCGCTGCTCGTCAAGCCGCTGACCTACGTGAATCTCTCCGGCGACGTGGCCGGCCCGCTGCTGCGCGCGGCCGACCTGGCTCCGGAGTCGCTCTTTGTCGTCGTCGATGATCTGAACCTACCGCTGGGCCGGATTCGAGTCCGGCCGGCGGGGAGTTCGGGCGGGCACAATGGCCTCGAGTCGATCGAGCAGGCCCTGGGCACGTCCGGGTATCCCCGTCTCCGTCTCGGTATCGGGAAGCCTGCAGGCATCGATCCGTACCTCTCCGTGGGCTCCGGCTCCGAGACGGCGGTCGACTTCGTCCTGGCTCGGTTTCTCCCAGAGGAACGGCAGGTTCTCGACCTGGTCCTCGAGCGTTGCGCCGACATCTGCGCGGAGTGGCTGCGCGGTGAATCGCTCGAGTCCTTGATGGGTCGCCACAATGCCTTCCTCGTCTCCATCGCGGAGCCGTGCGACGGCGGTGGTGATCCGGGAGAAATGTGAGTCTTGAACAGAACCTACGAAGCCATGGTCCTCCTGGACAACCGGGAGGTGAAGAAGGGCTGGCAGGCCCTGAAAGACAGCGTCTGTGCGATGTTCACGAAGCACGGCGCCCAGATCCGCAGCGCGCGCCGCTGGGACGAGCGCCGGCTCGCCTACGCGATCAACCACCAGCTGCGTGGCACCTACCTGCTGCTCTACTTCGACAGCGACACGCAGCAGCTCAGCCACATCCGGCGTGACCTCGACTACGCCGAGCCGGTCATGCGCTACCTGACGATGACCTGCGACGTGGTGCCCGAGGCCGCGTTCCAGCCGGAGGAGGCCTTCGACGAGTCGCAGGTCCGGGTCGAGACCTCGGCCGACCGCCGTGCGGAGGTCGCCAGCGAGGTCCCGACGGGCAGGCCGCGCCGCGGTGCCGCTGCGGAGCCCGTGGAAGAGACCAGCGACGAGGAAGCCGGCGAGGACCAGGGCGAGTCGGTCGGCGCCGATGCCTCCGGCGACGATGGCAACGACGAGGACGAAGAGTGATGCGCAACGACAACGATCACGGCATGGGCGACGCCGGACTGCACGGCGACGGTGACGACTTCGGTGGTCGCGGCGGTGGCCGGCGCGGTGGCTCCGGCGGGCGGCGCGGCGGCAAGTTCGCGCGCTTCGGCACCGGGCGGCGCATCGTCGAGCCCGAGGAGCCGCTCGAGTACAAGAACGTGGCCTACCTCCAGAAGTTCGTGGGGCCGACCGGCAAGATCATGTCGTCGCGCCGCACCGGCTTCTCGGGGCAGAACCAGCGCAAGCTCGCGCGGGCGATCAAGAACGCGCGCATGATCGGGCTCCTGCCGTTCGTCGGGAAGGCCTGACACGACGACTGAGCGGGACCGGCGAGCTAACGGAGCCGGCGAACCAACGGAGCCGATATGGAACTGCTACTGAAGAAGACGATCGACAAGCTGGGGCGCGTCGGCGACGTGGTGAACGTCGCGCCGGGCTACGCCCGCAACTACCTGTTGCCGCTCGGGCTGGCGGTGCCGATCACGAAGGCCAATCTGGTCGAGATCGAGAAGGCTCGCGCCGCGGCGTTCGCCGAGGAGCGCGCGCGCGTCGATACCCTGAAGGAGCTCGCGCAGCGCCTCGCGGAGACATCGGTCACGATCGAGGGTCGCGCGAACGAGGAAGGTCACCTGTTCGGCTCGGTGTCGGCGGCGAACATCGCCGAGGCGCTGCGCCAGAAGGGCTTCCCGATCGAGGCCAAGCAGGTGCGCCTCGAGCAGGCGCTGAAGGAGATCGGTGTGTTCACGGTCGACCTGCACCTGCACGCCGAGGTCAACGCGACGACCAAGGTCTGGGTCGTCCAGGCCAAGCCGATGTGAGCCGCCGGCGGCGCGGCCAGGTAGCCGCGCCGACCGGCCCGGCCGCGTACGAGCGCCGGCGGCGGTCCGCCGGGCGGCCGCCGCCGTCCGTCCCGAGGAGCATGCCGTGAACGAGGCGATCCGCGTCTGTGTCGTCAGCCTGGGCTGCGCGCGCAACCTCGTCGACTCCGAGGTGCTGCTCGGCCACGTCGCGCAGGAGGGGCTCGCGATCGTCCGCGAGCCCGAGCGGGCGGACGTCGTCGTCGTCAATACCTGCGGCTTCGTCGACGCCGCGCGCCAGGAATCGATCGACACGATCCTGGAGGTGTGCCAGCTCAAGGAGGAGGGCGGGCTCAAGGGCGTCGTCGCGGTCGGCTGCCTCGCGCAGCGCTACGCCGACGACCTGCGCCAGGAGATCCCCGAGCTCGATGCGGTGATGGGCATCTCCGACTACAGCGGCGTGCCCGGCGTCGTGCGGCGGATCGTCAACGGCACCGCGGATCGGATGATCGCCACCGTCGATGGCGGCCGCCCCAAGGCGGCGCGGTCGGACGTCGGCCGCATGCTGCTGACGCCGCGCAGCTATGCCTATCTGCGGATCTCGGAGGGCTGCGACCACACCTGCTCGTTCTGTGCGATCCCGTCGATGCGCGGTCGCAACCGCAGCAAGCCGCTCGAGGTGCTGGTCGAGGAGACCGAGGCGCTCGTCGCGCAGGGCGTCGCCGAGGTGGTCGTCGTCGCCGAGGACAGCACGGCGTGGGGGCTCGACCTGTACGGGCAACGCCGCATCCACGAGCTCGTCGAGACTCTCGCAGGCGTCCCGGGCGTCCGATGGCTGCGGCTGATGTACGCGTACCCGCACACGGTGCAGCCGGCATTGACGCGCGTGATCCGCGAGCACCCACACGTCGTGCCGTACCTCGACATCCCGGTGCAGCACGTCAGCTCGGCGATGCTGAAGGGCATGCGGCGCGGAGTCTCCGCCGAGCAGGTGCAGGGCATCCTGTGGCGGCTCCGCGACGAGGTGCCGGGCATCGCGGTCCGCACCACGTTCATCACCGGCTTCCCCGGCGAGACCGACGCCGACCAGCGCGAGCTGCGCGAGTTCGTCGAGCGCTACCGCTTCGAGCGGATGGGTGTGTTCACCTACAGCCACGAGGAGGGCACGCGCGCGTTCGAGCGTACCGATCTCGTGCCCGCGGAGCTCGCCGAGGAACGTCGCGCCGAGCTGATGGCGATCCAGAAGCGCGTGCACGTCGAGCGCAATGCGGCGCTCGTCGGCGACGTACTGCCGGTGCTGGTCGACGGCCTCGCGCCGGACGCCGACCACTACGTGGGTCGGACCCACGCCGATGCGCCGGAAGTCGACGCGCTGGTGATCCTGCCGGAGCACACCGCGGCCGGGGCGGAGCTGCGCGCCGGGCAGCTCGTCGACGTCGAGATCACCGGCTTCGACGAGTACGACCTGATCGGTCGTGTGCGGCAGCCGGTCGCGTGACGGAGCGCCTCGCATGAACGCTCCGAACGCGATCACGCTCGGCCGGCTCGCGATCACGGCGGCTTGCATCGGCATCCTCGACGCGTCGTTCGAGCCGCAGATCCGCGAGACCGGCATCGCGCTGATCTACGAGCGCGCCCGGCCGCTCGCGTGGGTCGCGCTCGCGCTGTTCCTGGTCGCCGCGCTGACCGACTTCGTCGACGGCTGGCTGGCGCGGAAGCTGAACCAGGTGACGGCGCTCGGCCGCGTGCTGGATCCGTTCGTCGACAAGGTGCTGGTCTGCGGCGTGCTGGTCGTGCTGCTGAAGTTTCCCGAGGTGCAGCAGCGCCTGCCGCACTGGGTCGTCGCCGTGCTGATCGCGCGCGAGTTCCTCGTCACCGCGCTGCGCGGGCTCGCCGAGACGCGTGGCGTGCCGTTCCCGGCCGATCGGTTCGGCAAGCTGAAGATGGTCGCGCAGTCGGTGACCGCCGCATTGCTGATCGTGATCGTCGCGCGGATCGACCAGGACAATGCGACGCTCGGCACGGTCGCCTCGGTCGGCGTGTGGACGACGCTCGCCGCGACGGTCGGCTCCGGCGCGAGCTACGTCTGGAAGGCCCGACCGATCTTCGCGGAGCCATGAGCCGTTCGCGTCTCGATGCCGTCCGCTACGCGCTGCTGACCGGGTTCGGTAGCGGCCTCGCGCCGTTCGCGCCGGGCACCTTCGGCACGCTCCCCGGCGTGGTGATCGGCATCGTCGCCGGCCACTTCCTGGACGGCGGCATGCTCGCGTGGACCGCGCTCGCGCTCGCCGCCGCGCTGTTCGCGTTCGGCGCGTCGCAGTCCGCGTTCCTGCGCCGCCGTTTCGGCGGCCCGGACCCGACCGCCGAGCTCGACCCGGGCGCCGTCGTGCTCGACGAGATCGTCGGCTACCTCGTCGCACTCGCCCTGTTCGTCCCGCTGTTCGGCGAGCCCGCGCCGTGGGGCACCGTCAGCCTGTTCCTCGCCTTCCGCGCCTGCGACATCCTGAAGCCCCCGCCGATCCCGCGCCTCGAGGAGCTGCCCGGCGCCCTCGGCGTCATGGCCGACGACGTGCTCGCCGGCATCTACGCGGCACCGCTCGCCGGGCTGCTCGCCGCGCTGGTCTGAGCGCCGGTCGCGGGAGCGACCGGCCACCGCGGTCGAGACTCTCCGCGGGCGATGCTGTCGAGACCAGTGTCGCGCATTGGACGCATGCCGTGCGGGACCGGGACTCACGCTGCGGGCGCACGGCGTCGTGGCAGCAGGTGGGCGGCCGGCATCGAGGCCAGCGGCCGGCGACGCCCTCCGGCGATCGGGGTGACGGGGTTGACGACCGACGCCCCACTGGCTCGCAGTTCCTTCGCCAGGGATCGACGACCGATCTCCCGTTGGCGATTCCCCGCAATGCCCCTCGTCCGCTCGGTTCGGGCCAGCGGACGTCCGTGCTTCGCGACGCGATGCACGCGATCGGATCCCGGGACTCCGCTCTGAATCCGACCTGGCTCCACGCCGTCGACCCTCGCGGAATCGGCGATCTGCCTGCCACCGACCTCGTGCCGCACGTTCCGGCTGGATCCGCATCCTGCGTCCAGCGCGCGTCGACGAATCCAGCTGGCGACCCCATGAGCGAGGCTGGGACGCCGCGCATCACCCGGGTTACACTCCTCGCGATGACGAATCTCGCCGAGCGCATCACTGTGGATCCGCGCCAGTGCGGCGGACGTCCCTGCGTGCGCGGCATGCGGATCCGGGTCGTGGACGTGCTGCAACTCCTCGCCGCCGGGCTGACGGTCGCGCAGATCCTCGCGGAGCTGCCGGACCTCGAGGAAGACGACATCAGGGCCTGTATCGAGTTCGCGAGCCGCCGGCTCGACCACCCGGTCGTCGTGGCATGAAGGTCGTCGTGGCATGAAGGTCGTCGGGACTCGAGGCTCTGGCTCCATGCGCAGCTGTAGCCGGTACTCGCGGCCTGGATCCACGACTCGTTCGACGTGGAGGTCCGAGCCGTACGCGACCTGGGCCTCCGAGACGCGTCGGATGACGACATCTTCCGTGCTGCCCGCGACGCAGAGGCCGTGGTCATGACGAAGGACCGCGACTTCCTTCGCCTCCTCGACCGACACGGCCCGCCTCCGCAGGTGCTCTGGGTCACGTGCGGCAACACGTCGAACGCTCGGCTACGGAAGGTGCTCGCAGCCGTGATGCCTCGCGTGCTGCAACTGCTCGCCGAGGGGGAACGTCTCGTGGAGATCGGTGACGCACCGAGCACGTGACGGCGAGAGATATGGCGGCCGGACCGATCGGCCGGGCTGGCCGAGCTCCGGCCGGCCTGCGAGCGCGACGACTCACGGCAGCACGCGAGCGCCCGCCGCGGCAGCACGCTGCGAGGATGGACGCCGCCTCGCCAATGGACGGTCGTTCGCTCCCCGCCCGCCGGTGCTCGAGTGACCGCTCGCGCTGCGAGTGCACCCCGCGCGGCAGCCCGAACGTCGTGCCGTCGTCGCGCGATGGAACCGCGCAGCGGGCCGAATGGTCGCCGCTCGCGGGTGGTCCGCAGGCGAGGTGCGATCCGGTTCGGACCATCCCCTGTCGGACCGCGAACCGGACTGGCTACGTCCACTGCGAGCCGCGTGCGTCCTGGTGCGTCGCGGTCCCAGGTAACGATTCCTTGACCAGTCCGGGCGACTGGTAAAGATGGCGTTACTAGGCCCCGCCGCAGGGCAAGGAGTCGTTCGCAGATGAGGCGCCGACAGACTGGCAGATAGATCGAGGGCACGCAGGCCACGCTCGTCGGCCTGCTGACCTACGAGGCCGACGCGGACGCAGCCACCACGGATGTCGAAGAGGTCTGCAACTACCTCGCGCCCTCGCCCATGCCCGCGGCGAACTCGCCTCACCGTCGGGACTGCCGCTCTCGATGCGGTTGCTGAACGAGACGCACGCGCGCCTGATGCGCGGAGTGCGCGGTGCGGGCAAGCTGCCTGGCGAGATCCGCCGCACGCAGAGCTGGATCGGCGGCTCCCGGCCCGGCAATGCTGCCTACGTCCCGCCGCCGCCACACCTCCTCGGCGATCTGCTCACGGCATTGGAGCGGTACATCCATCGCGATGACGACCTGCCGCCGCTGATCCGCGCCGGCCTCCTCCACGTCCAGTTCGAGACGATCCACCCGTACCTGGATGGCAATGGCCGCATCGGACGACTGCTGGTCACGCTGCTGCTCGAGCACTGGCGACAGCTCTCCCAACCCCCTGCTCTACCTGAGCCTGTTCTTCAAACGGCACCGGAGCGTCTACTACGAGCGCCTGAGCGCGGTCCGGACCCAGGGCGACTGGGAGGCCTGGCTCGGGTTCTTCCTCGAGGGTGTCGCGACCATCGCGCAGGAGGCGACCACCTCCGCGCGCGAGTTGTTCGCTCTCGTCACCGACGACCGCACGCGCGTGCTGGCCGAGGCCAACGCGTCGGTCGTCTCGCTCCGCCTCTTCGAACTGCTCCCCCGCCACCCGGTGATCTCCGTGGCGGTCGCGACCGACCGGCTGGGGGTCACCAAGCCGACCGCCGGTCGTGCGATCCAGATCCTCGAGGCGGCCGGTGTCCTCGTCGAGACCACCGGTAGACGACGCGACCGCTCGTGGTGCTACCAGCGCTACGTGGACGGGCTGCGGGCCGGCACGGAGCTGGACGAGCCACGACCCGCGGCGGGTCCGGAGAACCACACCGAGCGGTGAGGTCGCCGTCGCCCCGGGGAGGACCCGAGGTCCGGGCGGATGTTCCGGCGTCGCCGCTCGCGTCCGAGACCTCGTATCAAGATCGGTGCGGTGCAACTCCGGCCCGCCCCGAACGGTTGATCCCCAGACGCTTCCCGCAACCCTCGAGCAGTCGATGAAGCACCTCCTTGCGCTCGCCGGCTCGGCATTGGCCATCGCCGTCCCGCTCTCCACCCAAACCTGGACGCAGCAGACGCCTGCGACGACGCCGGGCCCCAGCGGTTTCGCCGCCGCCGCGCCGAGCCAGAACGGCGACGTCCTGCTCTTCGGCGGTTGGGACACCAGCTCGTTCATCGCCCACGGTGACCTGTGGCGGTGGGATGGCACGAACTGGACCCTGCAGTCGCCGGCGACGGCGAACCCGCCGGCGCGGTGGTCGGCGGCGATGGTCCTCGACACGGCGACCGGCCGCGTGCTGCTCTACGGCGGCATCCCGTTCCCGCCGCGGGCGAACTTCGGCTACCCCGAGCTGTGGTCCTGGGACGGCGCGGCGTGGACGCTCCGGCATCCTGGCAGCGTGCCCGGCGGCACCTCGCCGAGCGGGGTCATCGCGCCGGCGATGTGCTACGACGCGGCCCGCGCGCGCACCGTCGCGTTCGGTGGCCGCGACCTCGGCTCCAGCCCGACCGGGGAGACCTGGGAGTGGAACGATGCCACCGCGAGCTGGTCGCCGGGCCCGACCGGCGGCCCGGCGGCGCGGTACGACGCGGCGATCGCGTTCGATGCCTTCCGCGGAGTCTGCGTGCTGTTCGGCGGCTACGACAACAGCACGTACTTCGACGACACCTGGCAATACGACGGCACCGCCTGGACCCGGGTGGTGACCGACAATGCGCCGCCCGCGCGTGGCGCGGCCCAGCTCGTGTTCAACCCGTTGCTCGGCGCCCTCGTCCTGCACGGCGGCTACCAGGGGTCCGTGTACTACAACGACACCTGGGAGTTCGACGGTGTCGATTGGTACCAGGTCTTCCCGCAGACGTCGCCGCCGAGCGGTGCGGCCGAGAACCAGGGTCGGGTGGCGGCGCTGCACATGAACACCATGACCGTGGTCGCCTACGGTGGGTACGCCAACGACCACACCTGGACCTACGGCGGGTCGACCGCGAAGGTCATGACCTACGGGCGCAGCTGCCGTGGCTCGGTGGGCTACCCGGAGATCACTCCGGCGCCGGGCTCGGTGCCGGCGATCGGCAGCTCGTTCACGCTCGACGTGCGCGACCTGGGCACCAATCCGGCCTCGATGCTGTTCACGATCGGCATGGGTGTGGCGACCGATCTCACCAGGTTCGGTGCGCCCGGCTGCCACCTGTATGCCAACCCGGCGGCGTTCGTCGCGATCCCGCTGCCGGTGACCGCCGGCCGCGCGACGCTCCACCTGCCCACGATCCCGGCGATCCCCCCGGGCGCCGTGTTCGAGTGCCAGCTCGTGCAGGTCGATCCACCGGCCAATGCGCTCGGCGCGAGCCTGTCCGACGCGGCTCGCGGCGTCATCCGGTGATCGGCATCGAGCCGACGCCGGTCCACCCGCCGCGCTACCGCGGCAATCGGTCGAGTGCTTCGAGCAGCTCGTCGCACGCGTCGGCGAGCGGAGCGGGCACACCCGCCGGGGGACCGCCGCGCGTGCTGTTCGCGTGGACGTCGGCGGCGATCGCGGGGTCGAGCGACAGGCCGAGCCGCCCGAACAGCCGCCGGAGCACGACGTCGGGCGTGGTGACGAGCCGCCGGTAGCGGACCGGCCAGACCAGCTCGGGATGGCGGTCGAGGCCGAGGTCGAACGGCAACCGATTGCGCAGCCACCAGAATGCCGCGGCCGCGGTGAAGTCGTCCTGCGCGTGCTCCAGCAGCCTGGCGAAGCCGTCGCGCGTCGCGGTGTCGACCCGCTCGGTGCGCCACTCGAGCCAGCTTTCGTCGCCCGCCCGGAAGCGTGCAGCGGTCTCCACGAAGTGGCCCGGCCACGCGCGCGTGGCGGAGCGCGCGACCTCCCACCAGTTGCGGTAGAGCCAGATCGCGCGCGAGCCGTCGATCTCGGCGAGCAGCACGTCGGTCCACTGCGAGTCGCAGATCGGCTTGAACGCGACGACCGGCCGCGGCGATGTTCCGATCAGGTCGCGCAGCCGGTCGACCGACACCAGGCGGTATCCGCGCATCGCCTGCGGGCTGCCCTCGCCGTGCGCCTCGACGTCCGGCGACCGGTCGAGGAGATCGATCATCAGCGTCGTCCCCGAGCGTTGGCAGCCGACGACGAACGCGACGCGCGGTTGGCCGTGCGCGTTCATCCAGCCAGCGTCGCGGGTCCTGGACATCGTTGCAACCGACGAAGTCCCGCGATCGTCCTCGATCGCGGCGCCCGCCAGGTCCCGCGCTGGCCTCGGGCCCGCGCCGCGCTACCATCCGCGGCGATGACCCCTCACGACCAGGAGTGGCCGCGTTGAGCCGGCGCGGACCGCGCGGTGGCACCGCTGCCCGGCTCGCGACGCGGATCGCGCTGGTGTGCGCCGCCGCCGCCTTCGCGGGGACCTTCCTCACGGTCGTGTTGACCGGCCCTGCCGACTCGCGCGAGTGGGTGTTCGGCACCGCGATGTCGGTGCTCGTCACCGCGGTGGTCGGCGTGCTCGCGTGGACGCAGGCCGGCCAGGTCGGCGGCCGCGTCACCGAGCTGCGGCTCGCGCTGTCGAAGCTCGGCCGCGGTCGCGTCGAGCTGCGCCTGCGCGTGTCCGGCAAGGACGAGCTCGCGGCCCTGGGCCACGAGATCCAGAACCTCGCCAACGATCTCGACGAGGTGTTCAAGGAGATCGAGGCGGGCGCCGGCACCGCGGCGACGATGGACCCGGCGGTGCGCGACTTCCGCGACCGCACGCTCGGCGAGGCGATGCACCAGCCGCAGGGCTACGAGGTCGACGGCACGGTCGCCGCCGGCACGCGCGGGGGGCTCGACTACTTCGGCTCGGTGGGCAACGCGCTCTACGTCGTCAGCGCCGAGGGTGCGACGTCGATGTCGGTGCTCGCCTGCCGCCTCGCGCGCGACGAGCTGGTGCGCGCGCTGGAGACCGGCGCACCGGCGCGCAAGGCCCTCGCGCACACGAACCGCGCAATGCACAAGCGGTTGCCGCGCGGCGCCTGTGCGAAGGCGAGCCTGCTCGAGTTCGGCGACGGCGAGGTCAAGCTCTACCAGGCCGGCTACCGTGCGCCGCTTTGGATCTGCCAGGCTGGCGAGGTGCTGGAGCTCGCGGCGGAGGGCATCGCGCTCGGCCTCGACGAAGGGCCGGTGTTCGAGAAGGGCCTGCGCTCGCAACGCATCCCGGTGCAGTTCGGGGTGCGCCTCGTGCAGACGAACGACGCCGGCGTGCGCATGCAGGAGCTGCTCGACCTCGTGCGCGAGCACTCGCCGAAGCACACCACGCCGTTCATGCACCTCGTCGTCGGCCAGCTCGAGTCGGGCGCGGGGCCGGACGGCTTGCGCGAAGACGTGCTGCTCGCGACCGTCAAGCGGGTGTCCTGACCGGCGGGCACGAGAGGGACGGCGATTCCCGGGAGCGGACCCAGGCGATGAGCGAGCACGGCAACGCGGAGCGCGGCGAGGACTTCCAGTCGCTGATCGAGCGCATCTACTTCGAGCGCGACAGCGCGCGCGGCACGCAGGGCACGCTGCTGTGGTTCGTCGAGGAGGTCGGCGAGCTGGTCCGCGCGATCCGCCGCGGCGAGCGCCACAACCTCGAGGAGGAGTTCGCCGACGTCTACGCGTGGCTCGCGACGCTCGCGTCGCTGCATGGCCTGCGGCTCGACGCGCTCGGCTTCGCGAAGTACGGCGCCGGCTGCCCCAAGTGCGGCGCTGCGCCCTGTGCGTGCTGATGGGGCACGGTGCGCGTGGTGGGGCCGCGCTGTGGGGTCCCGCGAACCGGCGAACGGCCGAGCTGCTGCAAGGGCGTTGACCGACCCCGCGGGTGCTCCCACGATGCCTCGCACGAGTCATGCTGCGCACCACGAAGCTCCTCGGTCCGGTCCTGCTCCTGGTCACCCTCCCGACGCTGCGGGCGCAGAACGCCGGCGAGCTGGTGCGCGCGCCCGAGGGTGTGCCGGTCGCCAAGACCGACGAGCTGTGGGCCAACCTCGCAGACGTCCCCGGCGTGCGCCGCGAGGGCGGCATGGTCGTGCTCGCGGGTCTGTCCGGCTGCCGCTTCCAGGTGATCGACTTCGCCGGCGGCGACTTCGTGATCTGGACCCCGCTCGGGCGGACGCTGATCGACCTGTGGCGCCTCGAGGACGGCGGCAGCCCGACGCTCCTGCTGTGGCTCGGCCGGGCGCGCGCCGCGGGAGCGACCGAGGTCGACGCCCTGAACCTCAGCAACCTCGCGAACCGCGCCCGGTTCTGGTCCACCCCGTTGGTCGGCGACACCTTCGGCACCGACGAGGGCTTCGTCGAGACGCGGCCGGGCGGGCGGATCTGGCGGCGCGTCGATGCACCGGCGGCGCCCGACGCGAAGTCGCTCCGCTACGAGGTGTGGATGGAGGCGTCGCGCGCGGCCGGCGGGCTCGAGAGCGCGATCCGCGGTGACCGCCGGCTGAAGTCCGTGCAGGGCGTGCTCGCCGGGCTCGTCGAGATGCCCGACGACGACAAGGAGCGCGCGCTGCTGCCGCCGAACCTGCTGATGGCCCCGTCGGTCGACATGCGGCCGGACGTGCTGCGCCGGCTCGTCCGGCACGGCTGGCTGCACCGCGCGCTCGGCGACGCGGCTGCGGCCGATGCCGTGCGCGATGCGGTGCTCGACGCCGAGACGCTGCGCGTCGACCGCGCCTACGAGACGAGCGACGGCGGCCGCCTCGAGCACCTGACCGACGCGTTCGGTCGCGAGGCGTGGCGGCGCACCGAGCGTCGCGGCGGCAGCGGCGCCAACGGTATCGCGGTCCTGCACCCCGAGCCGTGGCACCTGTCGATCTGGTCGAACCTGTCGAAGGCCTGGCTCGAGTACCAGCTGCCGGTCGGCGTCGATCCGTTCGCGCCGGGTGCCGTGCGCGCAGCGATGTCCGTCGACCTCCGGCTGTGGGGCAGGAGCTTCGCGTCCTGGCGGCCGGGCCGCTTCGAGGCCGACGGCGCGCGCTGGGCCGACTGGATGAGCGAGACCGACTCCGACGCGCACCCCAATGCGCTCGCGAATGCGCTGCCACCGCACATCGTGCTGCTCGGTCCGGATGCCGACCTGCACGGCTTGGCCGTCTCCACCGGTCTGCTCCGCACCTCGACCGGCGTGAGCGACGCCGACCGCTTCCTGTCCGACGCTGCGCGGCTGCTTTCCGAGGTGCGCACGCTGGAGCTGCTCGGCCAGTACCTCTGGGCCTACGCGTTCGACAGCCCGGATCCGGCGCGGCCCGAGCTGATCGGCACCGAGGTCTACTGCGGCGACCAGCAGAACTCGGCGCTCGACACGGTCGGTGCCGCGTGCGGTGGCGAGCTGCGCGGCGACTGCGACGACCTGACCGCGCTCTACATCGACATCCTCCGGCGGCAGGGCCGCTTCGCGGTGCCGATGGGCACGCCCGAGCACGTCTCGGCGCTGTGGGTGGAGTCGGGGAGCGACGGTGTGACCGCGTGGATCGCGCAGACCGGTCCGACGCTGGAGTTCAAGGCGCCGACGCTCGCCGAGGCGCTCGCGCTCGCCTACCGCAGCGAGGACGCGACGCGGCCGTTCGATCCGCAGTCGATCCTCGGCTACTACCGCCTCGCGCCGGACGACCCGGTGATGGACGTGCTGCTGCCGCTCGAGGCGTTCGGCGACCTCGCGCTGGCGAACGACGTCGTCGAGCGCGCGAAGCTCGCCTACTGGGGCGCTGCCGGTGCCGCGCACGCGGCCGCCGAGCACGCCGTCACGCAGTGGCCGGACGTCCTCGAGCCGCTGACCTACCGCTCCGGGCTCCACGAGGCGATCGGCGACTTCGCCGGTGCCGCGGCCGACAGCACGCGCGTGCTCGAGCGTGCGACCGAGCAAGCGACCCGCGCCCACGCGCGCGCCGCTCGGCTGCGCGCGTTCGCGCTCGCGGGCGACCTGCCGCGCGCCGGCCGCGATCTCGATCGCCTGCTCGCGATCGACCTCAGCGCGTTCGCCGTCGACGAGAAGCCGCTCGTCCGCGGCCGGTTCCTGCTCGACGTCGCCGACGCGCTCGGCTCGCGCGAGGAGACGGCCGAGCTGTTCGCGCGCGTCGTCGATGCGGCGCTCGTGCCGGCGCTGGCGCCGGTGCTCGACGAACTCTGGCGCCGTCGCAGCGATCTGACGCCCGACGGCGGCGACGGCACCGGCGATGCACGCGACAGCGGGGCGTTCGGCGACGACTACGGCGACGAGCAGCTCATCGACCACGCCGGCCGGCTGCTGCGCTGCGCGATCCAGGTCGTCGACCGCGAAGGCGAGCGCCGCGCCGGCTTCCCCGCCGAGGTCGACGCGCTGGGCGAGCGCTACGCGCGGATCGTCGCCGCCGACCCCGAGCTCGGCAGCGCCTACCGCTGGGAGTCGGTCGGTAACGTCGCGCTGCTGCTCGCGCGGCGCGGGCGCGCGACCGAGCTGCGCACGCCCGCCGCCGCGATCGAGTGGCCGGGCGAGGTGACGCAGCTCACGACGGCGTTCGACGGCGACGCCGGCCGGGTCTGGCAGTCGACGTTCCTGCGCTGGGCCCTGGTGTCGCCGTTCTACTGGGTCGCCGAGCTCGACACGCTGCTGGGCCGGAGCGAGCGGCCCGATCGCGCCGAGGTCGAGCGGCTGCTCGCGGGGCTCGATCGCGCGGTCGAGCTGTGCGACCCGCGCGGCGAGCTCGATCCGTTGAGCGAGACCGTCGCGCGCATCGGTCGCCTCGCGGCGACCGCGCTGCTCGGCGACCTCGACAGGTTCCGCGCGCTGCTCGGCGACGTGAAGAGCCGCGGTGACGTCTACGAGTACGGCGCGGTCCGCGAGACGCTCGCGCAGCTCGCGCGCCACGTCGACGCCCCGCGTTGGCGGCCGCTGGTCGCGAGCTGGCTCGACGTCGTCGGCCACCGTCCGTCGGTGTGGTGGCAGCCGTGGCGCATGGTGCAGGCCGGGCTGCCGGACCACGCCGAGGTCGCCGGCCAGCTCGCGGCGGAGCGCAGCCGCGGCGACGACCGCTTCACGCTCGAGCCGGCCGCGCTGCGCGAGGCGATCGCGCGGCTGCGCGCGGCGCCCGGGCGGTCCGCCGAGCGGCGCTGATTCCGCGGCTGCGCCTGCGACCGCGGGCCCCGCGCGGGGCACCGAGCGATGCGATGGAGGAGCACGAGCGAGCGCCCGAGTTGCCGGCCGGCCGGTTCGTCGAGGTGGCGTTGAAGCTGCCGCTGAAGACGACGTTCACCTACCGATTGCCGGCAGCGCTGGACGCTCGCCCGGGCTCGCGCGTGCGGGTGCCGTTCCGCGGCAAGGAGATGGGTGGGATCGTCACCGCGCTGCGCGACGACTGCGGTGCCGTGCCGCCGGCGAAGGTGCGCGGCGTCACCGCGGTGCTCGACGCCGAGATCGCGTTGCCCGACTCGCTGCTGCAGCTCGCCGAGCGGATGGCGCTCGACTACGGCTGCAGCCTGGGGGAGGCGCTCGACGCGATGCTGCCGGCCGCGGCGAAGCAGCGCGGCGTGCGCCGGCTGCCGCACCTCGAGCTCGCGATCCCGCCCGACGACGCCGTGACGCTCGCCGACGAGCTCGAGGAGAAGAGCGCGGGCGAGCGCGCCCGCGTGCTGCGCGCGGTGCTCGAGTGGGGTGGACCGATGCCGACGCTGCAGCTGCAGCGCGACACCGGCACCAGCGACAGCCCGTGGAAGACGCTGGTCAAGCACGGCGCGCTGAAGCGTGTGCTGATCGCCGAGGAGAGCGAGCCGCTCGAGCCCGACGTGCGCGAGGGGGCGGCGCGCCACGACCTCAACGAGCACCAGCAGGCGGCGGTCGAGCTGGTCGGGCAGGCGGTCGCCGAGCGGCGGCACGAGACCTTCCTGCTGCACGGCGTCACCGGCAGCGGCAAGACCGAGGTGTACCTGCGCATCCTGGAGCTGGTGCGCGCCCGCGACCGCGCCGGCATCGTGCTCGTCCCTGAGATCTCGCTGACGCCGCAGACGGTCGGCCGTTTCGCGTCGCGGTTCCCGGACGTCGCCGTGCTGCACTCCGGACTCACGCAGGGCGAGCGCGCGCGGCAATGGCAGCGGCTGTTCCGCGGCGAGGCGCGCGTGGCGATCGGCGCGCGCTCGGCGTTGTTCGCGCCCCTGCGGGACGTCGGGCTGATCGTCATCGACGAGGAGCACGAGTCGTCGTTCAAGCAGGACTCGACGCCGCGCTACCACGCGCGCGAGGTGGCGATCGCGCGCGCGGAGCTCGAGCATGCGTGCGTCGTGCTCGGCTCGGCGACCCCGACGCTCGAGAGCTACGGCCGCGCGAAGCGCGGCGTCTACCGGCTGATCGAGCTGCCCGAGCGCGCCGGGGCCGGGCGGCAGCCGAAGGTCATCGTCGAGGACCTGCGCAAGGAGAGCCGCGAGCAGACGATCGAGGGCGTGACGATCTCGCGCACGCTGCAGACGCTGATCCACGAGCGGCTGCGCGCGCGCGACCAGGTGATCCTGTTCCTCAACCGGCGCGGCTACTCGCCCGTGCTGGTCTGTCCGAGCTGCGGTTCTGCGGTGCAATGCGAGCACTGCGAGGTCAGCATGACCTGGCACGCGACGCGCGGGCGGCTCGTGTGCCATTACTGCCAGAACGAGAAGCGCCGGCCGGAGGTCTGCGGTCATTGCGAGCACCCGCGGATGCACGAGCTCGGCGCCGGCACCGAGCGTGTCGAGGTGGCCGTACGGCGGATGTTCCCCGACGCGATCGTCGCCCGTATGGACGCCGACACCATGCGGCGGCGCGGCGCGCACGAGCGTGTGCTGGGGGCGTTCCGGCGGCGGCAGATCGACGTGCTGATCGGCACGCAGATGATCGCCAAGGGGCTCGACTTCCCCGACGTCACGCTCGTCGGCGTGATCTCGGCCGATACCGGGCTGTTCGTGCCGGACTTCCGCGCGGCGGAGCGCACCTTCCAGTTGCTCTACCAGGTCGCCGGCCGTGCCGGCCGCGGCGACAAGCCCGGCACCGTCGTGATCCAGACGCTCGCGCCGGAGAACTACGCGGTGCGCGCGGCCGCGGCGATCGACTACCACGAGTTCGTGCGGCAGGAGCTCGGCTTCCGCCGCGTGACCGGCTACCCGCCGTTCAGCCGGTTGGTGCGCGTGTTGTTCGAGGCGCGGCGCGAGGCCGAGGCGAAGGCGGCGGCGGTCGCGCTGCGTCGCGAGCTGCAGGGGCTCGCCGACGCCGAGTCGCTCGGTCCGGCGCCGGCGATCCTCGCGCGCATCAAGGACCGCTTCCGGCTGCACCTGCTGGTCAAGGCGTTCACGCCCGACGCGTTCGGCGCGGTGATGGAGCGGCTGCGCGACGTCGAGGACCGGAGCACGCACGCGCTGCGCGTGACGCTCGACGTCGACCCGCTCGCGCTGATGTGAGTCCCGAGCGCACAACGTCGTCGCGCTGCGTTCCGCCGCATCCGCCCTGCGGTCGGGTGTCCGGCGCCGCGCGCGGTCGCGAATCGGGACGACCCTGGTGTGTGTCTCGTTCGTCTCCTGGAGGCTCCGCCGGAGCGGACGTGGGATGATTCTGGGCTGCCTGCTCCAGGGGGCACCCGGTGCTCGGATCGTCACGCCGCGTGCGTCGTCCGTCCGACTCCGGTGCAAGGTCCTCGGATCCGTCCGCGGCCTCGCCCTGCGTCCTTCCTCTCCCCTCTCGTCAGGACGTCGATGCGTTCCCTGTACACCCTCGCCGCGATCGCGGCCCTCTCCACGCTGGCCAACGCCCAGCTCCAGTCGCTCACGACGACGTTCACCAGCAACAACGGTGGCGCCGCCGAGTGGATGAACATGTTCGACCTCACGGTGCTCAGCCCTGTGGGGATCACCATTCCGTGGGTCGACGTCAACGTCTTCGAGACCACGACCGGCACGATCGATCTGTACGTCCAGCCGGGCGGCACCTACGTCGGCAACCAGACGAATCCGGCCGCGTGGCCCGCCACCCCGACGGCCAGCAGCCTCCCGTTCGTCGGCCAGGGTCTCGACGTGCCGACCAACGCCGTGCTGCAGAGCGCGATCTACCTGCCGCAGGGCAGCTACGCCGTCGCGATCCACTACCGCGCGGTGTCTCCCGCCTACACGAACGGCAACGGCGTGCCCGGCAACCAGCAGGTCGCCGACGCCAACCTCCGGCTCGACCTCGGCTCGGCGACGTCGGGTCTGTTCAGCGGCAGCGTGTTCAATCCGCGCGTGTGCAACATCGCGGTCTACTACGGCGTCGGCAACGTCACGTTCGCCAGTGCGTCGACGTTCGGCAGCGGTTGCGCAGGCGTCGCGCTGGGTGACGCCACCTTCTACGAGCTGTTCGACGGCGCGACGAGCACGTTCGACCTGTCCAACACCGGCTTCACGCTGAACTGGACCGGCAATGGCTACGCGTTCAACCGGGGCGCCAGCGCGATCTTCCCGCCGACCGGCGCCGGCCCGCAGTTCTTCGGTGACGACGACACGCAGCCGATCGCGCTGCCGTTCACGATGCCGTGCGCCGCGGGCTTCATCGACACCGTGTACCTGTGCTCCAACGGCTTCCTGTCGTTCGAGCCGACGACCGACACGAGCTACATCGAGGACGTCCTCGATCTGCTTGCGGGCCCGACGCGCCTCGCGTTCCTGTGGCACGACCTGAACCCGAGCGCCGGCGGCACGATCGACGCCGAGTTCGACAACAACGGCGTGTTCCACATCACGTTCACGGGCGTGCCGGAGTTCGGTCTGGCCAACTCCAACGACGTGCAGATCTCGCTGCAGAGCAACGGCACGATCGAGGTCAAGTACGGCAGCGTCGCGCTGCTCGGTGCGCTGGTCGGTCTGAGCACCGGCAACGGTGCGACCGACCCGGGTGGCATCGACCTGTCGGCGGCATCGCCGTTCCTGCTGGCGACCGGCTTCGCGCGCGCCGACCTCGGCCTCGAGGTCGTCGACCGCCCCGTGCTCGGCACGACGGCGGGCGTGCGCGTGACCGGTATCGCGGGCAACTCGCTGGCCGGCGCGCTCAACTTCGGCGTGCAGGTCCCGACGCCGATCGATCTGACCCCGCTCGGTGCGCCGGGCTGCGCGATCCGCGTCGGACCGCTGTTCAGCCTCGGCTTCCCGGTCGGCAGTGCCACGGCGCCCATCGGGATCATGCTCCCGAACAACCCGGCGTTCGTCGGCGTCGTCCTCGACCAGCAGGCCGCGGTCGCGAACCTGGGCTACAACGCGCTGGGCGTCGCGACGTCGAACGGCCTGCGCTGGACGCTCGACGTGAACTGATCGACGCCCGGTCGCGCGCGGGGCGTCACTCGGCAGCGCCGAGCCGCTCCGCGCGGTAGCCGCCGCGCGCCCGGTCGCGCAGGAACAGCAGGCCGAACACCACGGCCAGCACCAGCGGCAGCACCAGCACGTATTGGAGTGCTGCGGCGCCGCCGGCAGCCTCGGCCTCGCGCAGGTGGCCGGCGGCGACCTCGGACGAGCCGGCCGCCTCGCGCAATGCCGCGAGGGTCGGGTAGCCGATATCGGTCGGGATCGCGCGCTCGGTCTCGGTGTCGAAGCGGGCGCCCATCAGCGGCAGCACGAACGACACCGACAGCATGCCGGCGCCGCCCATCAGCGCCAGGCCGAGCGCGCCCGTGCGCGGCAGGCGCTCGGACACGAAGCCGAGCATCGTCGGCCAGAAGTAGCAGATGCCGAGCGCGAACACGGTCGCCGCGCCGAATGCGGCGGCGCCGGAATCGGCGATGCTCAGGAGATACAGGCCGATGCCGCCGACCACCGCCGAGCCGAGCAGCATGCCGGTCGGCGACAGCGAGTGGACGACCGGCCCCGCGAACTGCCGGCCGACGGCCATCAGGCCGTTGATCCACACGAGCACGAGAATGCCCGCGACGCCGGCGGTCTGCGTCAGGATGTTGGGGATCCACTGATTGGGGCCGAGCTCGGTCGATGCCGTCATCAGCATGCAGACCAGCATCAGCAGGAACAGCGGACGCGCACACTCCTTGAACATGCTGCCCGCGCCGATGCCGCTCGCGACGCGTTCGGTGGGCGGGAACGTGACGCCCGTGAACAGCACGCCGTAGGCGATCGTCGGCACGAGTAGCAGCGCCATCTTGATCTGCCAGCCGAGCGACAGCGTGCCGGGTTCGACGACGGCGGCGTCGAGTCCCATCGCCTTGGTGATCAGGTAGGCGAGCACGCCACCGATCACGATGCCGCCCGGGAACCAGACGTGGAAGTGATTGAGCTTCTGCGTCTTCTGATCCGGGTAGACGGTCGCGATCAGCGGATTGCAGGCGGCCTCGACGAGGCCGTTCGCCAGACCGATGGCGAGCGTCCCGCCGAACAGTGCCCAGAACCCGCCGGCGAAGATCGTGATCAGCGTGCCGGCGAGGTGGCCGACGAACGCGAGGCGGAGCAGCAGCCGCATGCCGAGCCAATCGCACAGCGGCCCGCCGACGACGATCGACACGGTGAAGCCCCAGAACGCCGTGCCGCCGATCCACCCGAGCTGCTCCTTGTCGAGGCGGAAGTCGGTACCGAGTGCGCCCATGATGTCGCCGCGGACGGCGAAGCTCATGGCGGTCGCGATCAAGGCGATGCAGCTCGCGAGGAACAGGCGTGCACGTTGCGAGGGATCGGGCAGCATGGGTTGCTCGTGACGGGGAGGGAGAGAGGGACGCCGAGATCGTGCCCGCTCGGCGGCCGCGGCGCGACGGGGATGTGCCGCCGGATCACCGCTCGTCGACGAATCCCGTAGCCCCCCGCAGCACCTGCACGACCTCCGGCCCGTCACCCTGCCGCACGACGACGTGCTCGAAGCGGCCGTCGCCGTCGTCGTCGCGCCAATGCAGGCGCAGCTCGTCGGGGAAGTGCTCGACGAAGCTGTCGTAGCGCCCGTCCTGGTCGGCGTCGTCGGACAGCGTCAGCGTCCTGCCGTCACGCCCGATCGTCCGCGACCGTTCGTAGACGCCGTTCTCGTCCGCGTCGAACAGCTCGGTCGCGGGCTTTCCGTCGCGGTCGTAGTAGAGCCACCGCTCCGGCACGCCGTCGTGGTCCTCGTCGAAGCACTCGAATGCCCGGCGCCCGCTGTCGCGCCACGTGGACCCGTAGCCGGTCTCGGTCGTGAACGTCGCGTAGATCGGATCGTCCTGCGGACCCGCCGGCCCCGGACGGTCCGGCTGCATGTGCGACGAGCGGGCCTCGAGCCACATCACGAGGAACAGCACCGCGACACCCCACGCGACGATCGTCGCCCGCGAGATGCCGAGCCCATTGCCATCGCCCCGCGCGACCCCGCCCTCGATCATCGATCCCGCAGCCCCCGCCTGCCGCGACCGCGGTGGCGGCGACTCGCGCTCCAGGCCTTCTTGGCCAGGACCGCCGTCCGCGAGCTCGGCGTCGTCCTCGAGGAGCTCCGCCGCCTCTCGCGCCGCCGCCAGCGCCCGTTCCGCCGCCTCGCGCAGCCGCGCCGGCACCCGCACCGTCGACCCGGCCGCGTTCATCAGCTTCTGGGCCATCGCGAACTCGTCGGTGCGCAGATCCCCCCCGTCGCTCTGGTGGGGGATCCCCGCGTCCTCGAGCACCGCCCCGATGACCCGCGCCTCGAACCCGCTCCGCGCGACCCGCAGCACGACCCACTCGTCGCCCGTGCCACCCTGGTCGGCCATCTCGTCCACGTCGTCCGTCTCGTCCATCGCGTCCCTGTCGTCTGTCGGTGCCCGCCACACCCCGAGCCCCGCGCTCGAGCCGCCCCCGATCATCCCCGCCCCCCGCTCCCGGCGCCCGCGCGACCGGCCCGACCGCCCGACTCTTTCGCTGCCCGCCCTCACCGTGCCCCGCGCGCCGCCCCACTCGACCCTTGCCTCGAGCCCCCGAACCGCTACCCTGCGGGGCCCGGTCGCGCCCCACCAGGTCGCCACCGGCGTGTCGGAGCGTGGCGCAGCCTGGTAGCGCACCTGCATGGGGTGCAGGGGGTCGGAGGTTCAAATCCTCTCGCTCCGACCAACTCACAACTTCCTGCCGAGAACGGGTTTCCGTTCTCCCGCCCGCAGCCCGGGCGGTGCGGCATCGCAAGTCGCCGAACTGTGTACGTACACACGGAGACGCCGATGGCTGCGCAGCGAAGGGACGGCCCTTCCTACCGGCTCCATGCTCCGTCCGGCCAGGCGATCGTGACGATCGCCGGGCGGACGATCTACCTCGGTCCCTACGGCTCGCCGGAGAGCCGCCAGCGCTACGAGCGAGCCCTCGGCGAGCACGCTGCGCGTGGTCGGTTCGTGTCTTCGGCGCGATTGCGTGCGGGGATCGCGGTCGACGACCTCATCGCGGGCTACTGGAAGCACGCGGAGGAGTACTACCGGAAGGACGGGCGGCCGACCTCGGAGCTGTCCGTGCTGCGGCTGGCGTGCCGCTACCTGCACCGGATCTACGGGTCGACTTCCGCGAGCGAGTTCGGTCCGCTCAAGCTGAAGGCGGTGCGGGAGCGGATGATCGAAGATGGACTGACGCGGACGACGGTCAACGGCTACGTCGCGCGGATCAAGCAAGCGTTCCGCTGGGGAGTCGAGAACGAGCTGGTGCCCGCGGCGGTGTTCCACGGTCTGCAGGCCGTGCGTGGGCTGGCACGTGGGCGGACCCGGGCGCGTGAGCCGCAGCCGGTGCGACCCGTGGGCGATGCGGAGGTCGAGGCCGTGCTGCCACACCTGCCCCCGGCGATCGCCGCGATGGTTGAGCTGCAGCTCTGGACCGGCATGCGGCCCGGCGAGGTGGTCCAGATGCGAGGTCGAGACCTCGACCGGAGCGGGGCGGTGTGGCTGTACCGGCCGCAGTCGCACAAGAACGAGCACCACGAGCTCGAGCGGGTGGTCCCGCTCGGGCCGAAGGCGCAGGCCGTGCTGGGAACCTGGCTGAAGCTCGATCCCGACGCGTTCCTGTTCACCCCCGCGGATGCGGAAGCGTGCCGGAACGCCGAACGTCGGGCCGGACGTGAGTCGCCGCGCTGGCCATCACATTCGACCGTCGCTCGCCGGCGTCGCCGTGGTCAGTCGCCGCGCGAGTACGGCGACCGCTACGACGTGTCGAGCTACCGGCGGGCGATCGCGCGCGGATGCGAGGCCGCGGGGATCGAACCGTGGAGCCCGAACCGACTGCGGCACACGGCGGCCACCCGAATCCGCAGGGAGCTAGGGATCGAGGCGGCACAGGCCGTGCTCGGTCATCGGCTGATCGAGACAACGCAGGTGTACGCCGAAGTGAGCCAGGCGCGCGCTATCGACGCGATGGCGCGGCTGGGGTGAGGGTTACAGTCCGGCGCCGTGGGATACGGTGCCGGACGTCCTTCTCGATGGCGATGGTTGGCGGCCCGCTCGCTGCGCGAGGATCTGCTGCGGGAGAGCTCCGCTCGGCGTGAGGCGGTGCGCAGTGGGCTGGTCGAGGTCTTCCGCGGCGTGGATCTCGACGAAGCGGCCGCAGGGCTAAGACTGGAACAGGTGAGAGGGCGGGACCGGGGCCTGGCATTCAGAACGAGCGAGTACCTGGGACAGGCGGTCGACTTGCTGAACGAACTCCGCAGGGAGCGTCCGACTAGCGAACTGAACATCTCGGGGGAGGGTGTAGAGGAGTGGCTGCGAATCCGGGATGCGCGTTTGGTGGAGGTTGCGGTCGCCATTGATCGTGTGCGCCGCGAACTTCTTGCGAGCATTGAGCACGACGAGGAACAAGCCGCCCGTGTGTCGGGCGGAGTTGCGCGGCTCGGAGAATTCAAGGCGGCGAGCTGGCACGCGGTGATCGTCCGCTTCGTGAACTATGTCGGCGAGGCGATGTGCCAGGCTGCGAATATGGGTCGGCGCGTTGGAGCGGCACGGAAGGCCCGTCCCGACGAGAAGGACGTCCAGATCCTCCGGCGCATCGAGGGGGGCGATGGCATCGCGAAGGTCATTGGGATAGCGACCGGCCTGAAGGAGTCGAGCGTCCGACGTCGGATCGCCGAGCTGAGGGAACTTGGGTATGTGCGTGCGTCGAGCAAACCGTACGAGTTGACGGACGAGGGTCAGAGAGTGTTGTGCCGTCAGCGTTCGCAACGTTCGCGCGAACGAAGCGAACGGTAGCGAGCGCGCGTTGGTGCTCCATGCACGCGAGCGTGCGCGCATGGAAGCACTTGAAGAAGTCGACGTCGGCTGGATCGATGTCGAGCAGGAGTCGATCCTGACGCTCGCCGAGGCTGCGCGGTACCTTCCGATTCGGCGGCGTGGCAAGCCCGTACACGTCAACACGCTGCGGCGGTGGGCCAGCCGAGGTCTGAGGGGCCAGCGGCTTGAAACCGTACTGGTGGGCGGGGTGCGCTGTACCAGCAAGGAGGCGCTGGGGCGGTTCATCGTCCGTTGTACAGCCGTGGGCCGCGGCACGATGGCGGGTAGGGGGAGCTCAGAGCTGCGGGTGTCGGACGGCGCGACGCGCACGCTTCGAGAGGCCGGGATCGCCGACCCGGGTTGCGGGTCGGAGGAGACGGTCGCGTGAGTCGGCTGGAGTCGGCACAGGTCGGCGAGGTGTCGATCGGCGCAGTGGAGTTCCGAATCGACTACTTCGCGGTGACGTTCCATGGCTGCTCCGACGACGATGTCCGGGGATGGCTCGGGGAAGCGTTCGGTCCGGACTGGGAGCCAGCTGGTTGGAACCCCGTGCTGCAAGACGACGAGCGGATGCTGAAGGTGCAGGGGCCGCACGGCGCGTACCTCGAGAGGGACCGTTCGCGCGACTACGTGCACGTCTCGCTGAAGGGCCAGGCGTGTGCGGCGATCGGTACCGAGCAGCTGCTCTCGTTCGCGCGTGCGAGTCGCGCGCGATGCGGCGGGGGGTTCAAGCCGACGCGGGTCGACGTGGCCTGGGACGACCACGCGAAGCGGATCGCACCGCAGGAGTTCGCGGCGCGAGTGTGGGAGCGGAACGGAACCGACCGTCGACCCGAGGTCATGTCGAAGGCGCGGAAGGGCTGCCTGCACAAGAACCTCGGGGACGCTAAGGGCGCGTGCTGCGAACTCGGGACCCGCACCAGCGAGCGGATGATGCGGTACTACGACAAGGAGGCGCAGTCGAACGGCGCGGTCAAGGCGATGCGGCTCGAACTGCAGACGCGGCATCGAGCGGCGGATGCGCTCCTGAGCGCGCTGATCGCGACGGAGTCGGTGTCGGATGCGGTGTCGGCGGCGGTGTCGCACCTGGTCGGGTTCGTCGACTTCCGCGAGGTGCCCTGCGAGGGGCGTGGGAGCCGTCGACGGCGCCGGTGTGCCTGGTGGGCCGACCTGGTCGGCGCAGCTGACGCGGCTAGGATCGGACCGAAGACGGGGGGCGACCTCGTGCGGACGATCGAGCACACGCTGAAGCAGATGCCTGGGCCGTTCGCCGTGCTGGTAGCGGTCTGCGGCTCGGTTGGGAAAGCGGCTGAGTTGCTGGTCCGGCGCGCGGGTGGGCCCCTCAAGAACCGGAGGCTGCAGCGCCACGTGGAGGCGGTGGCGAGGGGCTTGGTGACTCCCGAGGAGTGGGTAGACCTTCGTCGCCTCGTGGGAGTCATGCCTTTGAACCCGGGGTCTCGGGGCCGGCAGGCCCCGGGTTCAAAGGCGCGGGACTCGCCCCCGTGCCCCGGCCCTCCAGGATCGTGACGGGGACCTCAGCCGCCGTGGAACCTGCAGCCGGCGTGACCGGGCCTCGACGCGCCGCGAGCGAAGCCGCGGCGCGTCGAGGCCCGGGCGCGACGGTTGAAGGCACGGCGGCGCGAACGTCGGCGCCTTCGATCCGCCAGATTCTCTCTAGCGCAAGTGCCGAAGGTCCGGCAGACTGCCCACCAACCCCCCTTCACTAGTAGGGGGGTTCAGGGTCCAGGTCCGGAGGAACTCGGGGGCGAAAGTTGGCGAACGTAGCGAACCTTAGTGCGGCGCTTCGGCGGGGCTTTCGGTTTCCGAGGGCGGAGCTGAAGTTTGAGTTTCCGTGGTGTTGCTTGAATTGTCGCGTGTTCAACACGGTCGAGAGCGAGCGCGTGCGAGTCAACTACGGTGTTGCGTTGCGTGCCCGTTGACGCGGTTGGTTGCATTGAATCTGGCACGGAAGCCTGACGTTCTGGTGTTCCGTTCCGAGCGCCCCCCGGGGGATCACGGAACGGAACGGTCGTAGCGGGGCCGTGGCGAGCCACGACTGGGGCGCTGCCCCAGGCCCCGAGGTTTTCCGAGGCATGGCTCCGGTGTCTGATGGTGGATCAGGGTGGATGAAAAGGAAGGGGCCCCTGACAGCCTGGGCTGCCAGAGGCCCCCTGATGCACCATCAGCGCACCGTCGACCCGGCTATCCCTTGGCAGGTTGCTCCTCAGCAGAGCCTGCCTCCGTTTCGCCGGGCAAGTCTCGTGGTATGTCCTCAGCTCACGGCATGAGTCGTCCAGCCGCGCTCGGTCCGCGACACGCGACGGGTGTGCTCGAGCTGGTTGAGCACGATGCCGAGGCGTTGGTTGTTGATGCCCAGACGCGCGCGTAGCGCCGTGCGTGTCATGGGGCCGTCGGCAGCGACGAGCAGGGCCAGGACCTGTTCTTCGAGAGGCCGGGTCTGCGGCGGCGCCGCAGCGGTGTCGGCGCGCACGCGAAGATGTGTGGCGTTGCCATTGGCATCGGCGACCAGGTCGAGGGTCAGCGGCTCGGGAGATCTGGCCGCGCGGTGTTCGATGGTCAGGACGATGTGGTTGCCGTGGCGGGCGAGGTAGGCATTGCAGTCGCCGATCGCGTGCAGATCGCTGCTGCCGCGCAGCGCCTGGCCGGGCTGCGAGCGCTGCTTCTTGCTGGCGTGGTGGACGAGCACCACGGCGGCGTCGAAGCGGCGCTGGAGGTCGCGGATGTAGCCGAGCAGTCCGGAGATCTCCGCGGCGCTGTTCTCGTCGAGGCGGTGCAGCCGCACGAGCGGATCGAGGAGCAGGAGCCGGGGTCGGAGCCGTTCGACGGCTTCGGCGAGCCGCTCCTGATCGCTGCGCAGGTCGAGCCGCAGGACCGGTGCGGTGATGACGTGGAGATCGAGCGCCGAGATGTCGATGCCGCGGTGGCGGCACAGCGCGTCGATGCGCGAGCGGACCTGGGGCAGGCCGTCCTCGGCCGGTAGATGAGGGCCGGACCGCGGGTGCTGGTCTCGAAATGACCGAGCGCCCTGGTGCCGGTTGCGACGCTGACCGCGAGGTCGAGGCCGAACCATGTCTTGCAGCACTTGGGCGCCCCGCCGATCAGGCCGATGGCGGCGCGGGCCCAAGTCCTTCGATGAGCCAGCGCTGCTCGGCTGGCTCGGACTCGAGACAGGCGGCACGGACGACCGGAAGCGGGGGCGAGATCACGGCCACAGCAGCTTCCGTGCTTGGACGACGTGCATTGCCTGGCACACGTCGTGGTCCTGGTCGTGCGCGATCTCGAGCGTCTTGCGGGCGAGTTCGTCGGTGGCGCGCAGGTTGCCTCGGCCGATCTCGAAGAGTGCGTCGATGCCGCCGGCGTCGAACGCACCCTCGACCGCGCCGGCGATCGTGCAGCGGTGCTCGATGTAGCGGTCGGTCTCTTCGCGGGAGAGCCCGCGCAAGGTCGCGCAGTGCGACAGCCGCCGGGTGACGTCCTCGAGCTCGTCGCGTCGCAGCATGTCGCGCAGCGGCGGCTGGCCGGCGAGGACCACGCTGAGGACGAGGCGGCTGTCCATGTCGAAGTTGGTCAGCAGTCGGATCATCGCGAGCGTCTCGACGCGGAGGTCGTGTGCCTCGTCGAGGATGAGCACGGGCCGCAGACCAGCCGAGTCGACATCCTCGACGAAGCGGCCCTGGAGGTTGCGCACGAGGCTCGGGAAGGAGCCGGCCGGCGGTACGCCGGCGGCGTAGGCGATCTCGCGGCACATGTCGCGCTTGGACAGGCCGGTGACCTTGACGTAGTGCGTCGAGTAGCGCGCCTCGGGGGAGTCTTGCCACGACGGCGCGGAGCCCGAGGTCTTGCCGGTGCCGGCCGGCGCGATGATGGCGCACGACATGCGTGCGTCGAGCGTGCGGAGCACGGCGTCGATCGCCTCGTCGAGCTCGGGCAGGGAGAAGCGGTCCTTGATCGCGACCTCGCGTGAACGGGGTGGTGTGGAAGCCGAAGCGGCTGCGGTAGTCCTGGATCTTCATGGTCGGGTGATGGGTCAGTCGTCCGCGGGGAAGTCGTCGGGGATGGACGGGAGCACGCCGCCGTGCGCGTCGACGACGGGGCGGAAGTCGCGCTCGAAAGCGAGGTCTGCGGCACTCTTGCGAGGCATGGGCAGCGGAGGCTCGTCGCCGCTCGCCGTGCGCGCCCGCGGTGCTCGCGCATTGGCAGCCGTATCGACCACGCGCAGCTCGACGAGCCGGCCGTCGTGCATGGCGCAGATGGCGCCGTCGAGCAGTCGGCGGCGCAGGAGCACCCTCTCCTCGGCGTGGCCGCGCGGCATCTCGTAGCCGAGCCCGTCGACCTGGACGATGTTGTCCTTCGACACCAGGCGCTCGAAGCAGATCTCGAACTTGCGGCGCAGCACCACCGTATCGTCGGGGAGCCGCAACGGACGCGGATCGCCATGGAACCGCTGCCAGGGCGTGTCTCCGCCGAGGCTCTCGTGCGGCTGGTGCGCGTAGCGCTGCTCGGTGTAGTGACGCAGGCGCAGCTCGAGCGCATCGCACGACGGATCGACGTCGGGGCGTCCGTCGAGCGCGCGCAGCACGTCGGCCTTGGCGGTGCGGTTGAACCGCTCGATCTTGCCGCGGCCCTCCTTGTAGCCGGCCTGGCCGTGGATCAGTGGGATGCCGAGCTGGGCGAACACCGCGGCCGTGCCGGTGCTGATGAACCCCGGTCCACGATCGAGGTAGGCAGCACCCATGTAGCCGTGCTTGACGATGCACTCGCGGTAGACGGTGGCGCGGTGCACGCGCTCGCCGGGTCGGATGATGCCGCGCTCCCTCGCGCGGCGGATCAGCTCGGGCATCGATGCCTGCTCACCGGCGCCGTGCTCGCCGCGCAGGAAGTCGATCATCTCGGCGGAGAGCGTCCACGGCGCAACGGCGCGCTGCTTGGGCTCGAGTCCGGCAATGCCATGTCCGGCGTGCGCGGCGAGCCAGCGCTGCAGCGTTCGCTCGGAGATCTCGCGGAACGAGCCATCGAAGCAGGTGTGCAGGCGGCTGGCTGCAGCGCGGACGACATCCGCTCGCTGCTCGCCGCCGGCGATCCTGGCCAGGACCTCGGACACGATCACGAAGCGGAACAGCGCTTCGCTCGACGGTGGGGTGGGGTCGGTCATGTGGCGCGGCACGGTAGGAACCGGGTCCGTCGCGGCGCAGGTCCCGAAGTCGTGGAAGACGCGACTTCGGATCGGACCTCACCCACCCGGCGGCGTTCCACCGCGCCGGAACGCCGAGCGCTCGACGACCTGCCGCCCCGGATCCCAGCACCACGGCTCGCCCCAGCGCCGGATCAGGTGACCGCAGACCAGCAGTTGCACCGCGCGGCGCGCACCGCCGCGTAGCCGCCGCAGGACCTCGCACACCGCTCGACCGACGGCGCGGTAACCGTTGCCCCTGGACAGCTCACGGAGCACCAGCACGCCGACCGACAGCACCGCGGCGATCGCCTCGCGCGTGCGGTGGCTCATGGTCGCCGCGACACCCATCAGCAGCGCCGCGGCCCGCAGCTGCCGGCATTGCGTCCCCCACGAGTCGTCCTCCACCGCCGCGTCCGTGGATCGCGACCACGCCCGTCCCTGCTCCGCGTCGACCGCGGCCTCGAACAGAGTGCCGCGCCACTGGTGAGCGGGGTCTTCGGTGGACTCCGGTGCGGCCGCGACGGGCTCGCGGCCATCGGGCGACAGCCGCTGGAGCGACCGACGAAGGTACGGCGCAAACGCGGGTGGGGCAGCGTGAAGGCGATCCGGTGCGCCGCGCACCGCGCCACCGTCAGCGGGTACCCCGGCCCCGACTTCCGGTGGCGCAGGTGGTGCACCGACACCCTGCAGGTCTCACCAGCCACCCAGCGTGGGCAGCAGGTCGGCAGCTCGGCCGTCAGCCGCCCATCGGCGCCGGCGACGTACGGGGTGACCAAGAAGGGGATGCACGACGGCCGTCGCGCCGAGTAGGATCCGGACATCGCAGCTGTGCGAAGTGCGGCCGGCCCCGCGACACGGTGAGACGGCGGCACGAACTTGAAGCCCGCGGTGCTGTTACACCGCGGGCTTCGGCTTTTCTGGGGGAAGTGAAACGGGGCGAGATCCTACGCCCCCAGCCGCCGCCCGCGCGGCCCGCGCCCGATCCCGGTCACTCCACCACGGACCGGTCGATGCCGACGCCCGGCAGCGCCGATTTCACCCCCGCGCGGCCCGCCACGGAACGTGCAACGAGAACGCTCGGCTGCCGACATTGGGCGTGCTCCGCAACATACGGCGCTGACGGTTCGATGGAGACCGAGTTCAGGTGGGTGCGAATGGAGCTGGACTCGGATGGTGATGCTCGCAAGGCATTCCGGGAGGGGGCACATGCCTGGGCGATGCTCTCGATGTTCGTGGGTTCTTTCGTGTTCGACATGTGCCCGTTCGGGCCCTACACATTTCCGGGCGGCATGACTTGGAACCGAAGGGACGAGGCGTTCCCCCGTGGGGACGGACACTGGGTCCGCGTCGACTGCAAGGGCCTTCCGATTCCGGATGTCCGAGTAGACGGGAGTCTTGTGGTGGGGTTCTGCCGAAAGCTGGACGCCCTGCCAGCAGAGGATCGGGGGCATCTCCGATCCGCTATGTACGCGATGTTGCTCGCGAAGAAGGCGCGATTCCGCGGCGACGTGTCTGAAGCGTGGGCGATGGCGTGTAGCGCGATCGAGTCCGTGTACCTGCGGCCGGACAAACGCGGCATATACCGTGCCGTGGATGCTCGAATGGCGAACGTGCTTGGGAGCACGCGAGTCAAGACTGCAATGATTCGGGAGTTCGTGTGTCAGGGAGAGGCGATGTTGGAGTCGTGGTACGGCGGGCTGACCTGCGACCCGTACAAGATTCGGTCCGGTTTCCTGCATGCGGGAGTGATCGAGTTTCTGGAGCGGGACCCAGCGGCTGAGGACGATGCCAGTGACCTAGGGAGGTTCCTGGAGGTTGCGCAGCGCCGGATCCTCGATTCGGTGGATCTGTTCTGATGAGGTCACGGCTGGAAATGAAGCGGAATAGAAGGGGAGTCGCTCCGCGGGAGTGGGTTAGGATCGTGGTGAGCCAGTTCCGTGCGAGTGAAATGCGCGAAAGAGCCGGAGATCTCGAGCGTTGAAATGAAAATGCGTGTTCGGCGAGGAATCGGAATGGCGGTAGAGATTGACCGAGGAGTAGCTCGTGTACCCGATCACGCAGGTGGAGGCCGGTGCGCTGGGGTGAAGGCGCGGATACCGCTGCTGGACTCGTGTCCGGTGCTGGAGAGGCCCGGAGTTGGGTGTCGGGGCGGGCCGCCAGGTCGGGGGAAGGTCGTGGAGTCTCCCGGCGCTGTGGCAGGTGTCTGAGGAGGATGACGGGGATGAGCGAGACGACGCTTCCGCCCTACTACATGTTCATCGAGCCACTCCTGCGGGTAATGGCAGATCACGCCGACGGTATTGCTGCCAGGGACGCTCGGGAGTTGGTCGCCGACCGGATGCGGCTCTCGGAGGAGGAGCGCGCTCTCACTATCCCGAGCGGGAAGGGGGCCGTGTACCGGAATCGGTGCGGCTGGGCCCATGATCGTCTGAAGCGATGTGGCTACTCCAGCAGCGTGCGGCGTGGGCTGTGGCAGCTTACACAGGCTGGTGTCGCACTCGCGGCTCAGCACCCCTCGGGCCTGCCGGAGGAACTGGTTCTAGAGATGCACCGGACGGCTCATGACGTACGGCTCAGCCCGGAGCCCAAGGAGTCAGGTGAGAAACGGGGGGCTTCTGTCGGATCGCCCTCTGTTGCGGCGTCCGTGGCCACCCCTGACGAGCAGCTAGAGGAGGCTCTCGGGGCGATCAGGGACTCCGTCCGCGCCGAGTTGCTGCGACTGGTGATGGAGGTGGACCCAGGCCGGTTTGAGCAGCTGGTCCTCGATGTACTCCACGAGATGGGCTACGGGCTGAATCGGGATCAGGTCGCCCGCACACCGATTTCGCAGGACGGGGGCATCGACGGGGTGATATCGTTAGACCGGCTTGGCCTGGAGAAGGTGTACGTGCAGGCCAAGAGGTGGCAGGACAACGTGGGGCGGCCGCAGATCCAGGCGTTTTTCGGTGCCCTGGCCGGGCGCCGAGCCACGAAGGGGGTGGTCATCACGACCAGCGGGTTCACGAAGGACGCCCGGGAGTATGCCACACGGGTTTCGGACAGCATCGTGCTTGTGGATGGTGCGAAGCTCGCGGATCTGATGATCGAGTACGGTGTGGGTGTTAGCTCGGTCACGCGCCAGGTGCCAGCGGTGGATAGCGACTACTTCAATGAGGATTGAAGACGTCGACGGTTGATGCTGCACCTCAAGATTGGGGGGCGAGTCCCTTGAGCTGGGGCGGAGCGTGCTACTCTGCGGCAAGTCATTGCAATTACGGCAGTACGCTCGCTCCCGGGCGTGTTGCCGGCACTCGGGGGTCGACTACGCTTCGTGGATGTGCGCAGCGGGTTGGAGGGTTTGGACGAGTCGAAGTCGGGGATGCTGTGCGGTGTTCGACTTGCTGTCCCCGCGGAGGGCGGGGTGGAAGCCGCTGGGCGCGTCGCCGCTCCGAAAGGCCCCGTGCCGACGCAACCAGATTTCCCGGTCCTCGCGGGCTAGCAAGTGCGTGGATTATTGAGTGGCGTCAGTACGAAACTGTCTGGGCCGTCGTAGGGCTGGCGCGAGGAGTCTGCCCTGTAGTGGTGCCGGCGGCCTCTATATTTGGCGATGCCTTCGAGCGGCCCGTCGTAGTGGCCGGTCACGGTGTGGACGGGTTTGAACAAGAGCTTGGCTGAGGGTCACCTTCTTGCGGTGAGTAGATAATAGTGTGTGTGCGGGAACGTTGCGGAGGAGTGCGAGATGGTGCGAATTGCCTTCTTGGCGGGCTCGGGGTATCATAGCGGAGGACAATGACTTGTGGACGCCGCCGGCAGCCCATCGGTGCCGATGGGGTGCAGGGGGTCGGAGGTTCAAATCCTCTCGCTCCGACCATTCATGTCGGGGGAGTTTGGCTGGTTCGGGTCGGTGTCTGGGATGGGTGTAGCCACGACCTGTTCGGCCCCGCGACCGATCCCCTTCGCCGCCCCGTCGGGAAAACCGTGCCCGAGTTGGCTGCGCACGGTCGAACTCAGGTGCCTCCCGCGGTCCCGCTGATTTTGCCGGCCGCGCTCGTTGCGTCCCGGTTGCTGGCGCTCGCGAGGTGGGATAGATTCATCAACACATCTCGATAAGTGTGGTGATGGGTATCCAAGGCTCCAACGACTCAGCAACTTTCGAGCGCGCCGCGAAGACGTTCCGACGGCACGGGGGCGTTCTGCGCACGATGCAGGCCATCCGGCTCGGGATCCATCCGCGCACCCTCTACGCGATGCGTGATCGGGGAGACATCGAGCAACTGGCTCGCGGACTCTACCGGCTGAGCGACCTTCCACCGCTCGGCACGCCGGACTTGGTGACGGTGGCGAAGCGGGTGCCGTCCGGCGTGATCTGCCTGATCTCGGCGCTGTCGTTCCACGAGCTGACGACCGAGATCCCGCACGAGGTGCACCTCGCGATCGGCCGCGGTGCCCAGGCGCCGCGGCTCGAGCATCCGCCGATCCGGGTCTACCGGTTCGGCGAGCGAGCCTTTCGTGAGGGCGTCGGGCGGCACAAGGTCGACGGGATCGACGTCAAGGTCTATGGCCCCGCGAAGACCATCGCCGACTGCTTCAAGTTCAGGAACGTGGTCGGCATGGACGCGTGCATCGACGCGCTCAAGCAGTACCTGAAGAGCAGGCAGGGCAGCGTCGACGAGCTCATGCGGTGCGCGGTGGTGTGCCGTGTCGCCGCCGTGATCCGGCCGTACGTCGAGGCCCTGCTCTGATGCCTCGCGAGATCAAGAACGTCGCGGCGTCCGTCAGGCAGCAGCTGCTCAACCGAGCGCATGCCACGAACCGGCCCTTCAACGAGCTGCTGCAACACTTCGCGATGGAGCGGTTCCTCTACCGGCTCGCGAAGTCCCCACACGCGGACCGGTTCGTGCTCAAGGGTGCGCTCATGATGCTGGTCTGGAAGGTGCCCGTCTCGCGACCCACCATGGACATCGATCTGCTCGGCTATGTCGACAACGACATCGGCACGCTCGTCGACATCTGCAAGGCGGTCTGCGGCCAGCCGGTCGAAGCAGACGGGATAGTCTTCGATCCAGCTACTGTCGAGGGTGGCCGCATCGCCGAGGACGCCGAATACCCCCCCAACGTTGCAAAACCCGCGCGCGAGGCGGGCTGACGCGTTAGGCCGCTTGATTCTGCCAAGGAGCGAGCAGGCGCTGGAAGTCGGCGGTAAGCGCATCGTCGGTCGACATCGTCAAGGTCAGCCGTCCTTGCGGCCGAGTCAGTCGTCCTGCGCGCTGAATGACAGCCCTGCGCAAGGTGTCGAGGCGCTCCGAGCACCCATAGGCAGGGACGAGTAAGTCCCGTCTTTCGGCTCGGCGGGGTCGCCCGCATCTGCATCTCGCGGCCGAGCGTGTGGGCCAGGACGCACGCGAGCATGTAGACGCGGTTTCCGATCTCGCGGCGAGTCGGGATGTAGTCCAGCGAGCCGTGGGACTTCAGCTCGGCGAAGATCCTCCTGCGAACCTCGACCGTTGTGGAAGTGAAGCACGGTGACCGGAGTGCCGCGCTTGTTCGTCATTACCACCTTGTACTCGTTATGTCGCTCGATCGGCTCGAAGAGGTCCAGCTGAATCGGGCCCTTCCGGGGAGTCTTGACCCGACGTCGGTAGACGAGGCACCGCATGCCGCGATTCCACTTCTGCGGCTTCCAGTCGCACTCGAACCAAGCCCACTCTTCGTCGATGCTCCGCCAGCGCGCTCGCTGCTGGATCAGCGACTTCAGCTCTGGGAAGCGCTCGAACGGCACGCTGACTGAAAACTCGATGCCCTCGTCGCGCAGCCACGCGCACGTCGCCTCGCTGAAGTGGGCGCCGTCGAGCCGCGCCTCCAATCGGCCGCGAAAGCCTCGCGCGAGGAGCGTCGCGAAACACGACCGAATGAAGTCCAGCGCCCCGTTGGAGTCGTGGACGTTCCCAGCACGATGCAACACATCGAAGACCTGGCCCGTCTGTGCGATGGTCGCAAATAGCGGATAGTAGCTGCGCTGCCCCTTCTTCTTGTTGTAGCCGACTGCAGTGCCCTGTGTTCGACGGCTCTTGGTGCTGATGACAGAGCCGTCGAAGTCCATGGTGATGCGGGATGAACAGGAATCGAGTATTCTGTCGATGACCAAGTTCCTTTGGAGCGTGCGAAGGCCCTCGACCACCCGTTCGTCCATCTGGACGAGTCGACGCGATAGCGTGGAGACGTCAGGGATGCGTTCGAGTCCGAGGAAACGCTTGAGAAGTGGGTCACCCCGGTAGTAGTCGATATCACGAAGGCGTCGCCAACCCAGAAACGAGTGCGTTACCAGGATCATAAGAAAGGTGCTGGCCGAGTAGCTCGCTGATTTCGACAGATGCCGGACACACTCTTGGAGACGAGCCCGCAGCCCCATGCCGTTGACGAGAGCCTGCAGTATGACCAGGCCGGAGAACGACGTCAGGGACTGATCCTCAAAGCGGATCTCCGGGATCCCGACACTTGACTTCCGGACTTCTTGGCGTGACAATCGCACTGGAGCCTGCTCCGTGTTGTTCGTTGTTGTGGTAACTTCGCAACGGCACGGATGTCAGGCTCTTTCACTTGCACGAGATAAGTGTTGCTGCGGATCACCAGCGGTGAGCTCCGTCCGCAGGCCATCACCCCAATCGAATCGATCGCTCGCTTTGGCGAAGGATTGAATGGCCTCTCGGAGGAGGCGGTTCTATTGCAACGAAGGGGTACCATGGTGTGCGCGTCCGGTTCCGCGCCAACCTGGGGACTGCTCGCGTGCTCATGCAGCTCGACATCGGATTCGGCGACCAGGTCGTGCCCCGGCCGGAGATGGCCGAGTACCCGACGCTGCTCTCGCTGCCTGCTCCGCGGGTGCGCGGCTACACACGCGACAGCGTTGTCGCCGAGAAGCTCCACGCGATGGTCAAGCGTGGCCTGCTCAACAGCAGGATGCGGGACTTCTTCGATATCTGGTTGCTGTCGCGCCAGTTCTCCTTCGACGGCGGAGTGCTCGCCGAGGCGATCCGCACGACATTCCAGCGCCGCGACAACGTGATCCCTGCAGAGCCGGTGGCTCTGACTACCGAGTTCGCGCGAGACGAGCTGAAGCGCAAGCAGTGGCAGGCATTCGTCCGCAAGAGCCGCATCGACGGTGTTCCCGCCAACTTCGCCGAGGTCGTTCGATGTGTGAGCGGGTTTCTGAAGCCGGTGGTCGAGGCCTTGGCCGCCGGTCGGGCGTTCGACAGTTCTTGGGTGGCGCCAGGACCCTGGCGACCTCGAGTCGTCGAGTAGCCGAGCCTGGCCCGGCGATGAGTGGCGAGCGCGAGCGACTCGAAGCGGAGCTGAGGCAGGAACAAGCTCGGCTTGCACAGCTGGCACGCGAACAGGCTGGTGTTCGGGAACGCGTGGATCAGCTGCGGGCAGATCTGGCGCGGCTGTCGGGCGCGGCAGTTCCGCCGATGGTCTCGGCAGAGGCGGTCGGCAACATGACGCCAGCGGGCAAGATCGCCTTGTTCCGGCGGCTGTTCCGTGGGCGCGACGACGTTTACCCTCGACTCTGGATCAACGCGAAGAAGGACAAGCGCGGCTACTCACCGGCATGTTCGAACGACTTCGTCCGTGGCATCTGTGAGAAGCCCAGGATGAAGTGCGGCGAATGCCCGAACCAGGCCTTCTTGCCCGTCGACGACGGTGTCGTTCGCGACCACCTCCAGGGTCGCCACGTCATCGGTGTCTACCCCTTGCTCGCCGACGAGACCTGCTGGCTGCTCGCGGTCGACTTCGACAAGGATGGCTGGCAGGACGACATCGCGGCGCTCAAGGAAACCTGTGCGACCATCGGGGTGCCGGTGGCGGTGGAGCGGTCTCGGTCGGGCAACGGGGCGCACGCCTGGTTCTTCTTCGAGAGCCCTGTGCTGGCGGGCACGGCGCGGAGGATGGGGTGCTACCTCATCACCGAGACGATGGCGCGGCGCCACGAGCTGCAGTTGTCGTCCTACGATCGGCTGTTCCCGAACCAGGACACGATGCCGCGCGGGGGCTTCGGCAATCTGATCGCGCTGCCGCTGCAGCACGAGGCGCGGAAGGCCGGCAACACCCTGTTCGTGGATGATCGGTGGGATCCGATTCCGGACCAGTGGATGTTCCTGGCGGCGCATCCACGCATCGCTGCGTCGCGGGTCGACGAACTCGCCCGCCAGGCCGCCGAACGCGGACAGGTGATCGGAACCTGCATCGTCGACGCGAACAGCGAGGACGAGAGCGAACCATGGCGCCGACCGGTGGCTCGTCGCGACCGGCCTCCGCGAATCGATTGCCAAATGCCGGGCAGCGTGCGCGCCGTGATCGCACAGCAAGTCTTCGTCGAGAAGGCTCGTCTGCCGTCGCCGTTGCTGAACCAGATCAAACGGCTCGCCACGTTCTCGAATCCCGAGTTCTACAAGAAGCAGGCGATGCGGCTGTCCACGGCGACGACGCCACGCCTGATCGGGTGCGCCGAAGAAACGTCGGATCACATCGGGTTGCCGCGTGGCTGCCGGCAGGCTCTCGAGGACCTGTTGCGGCACTACGGCGTCGAGCTCCTGTTGGAGGACAAGCGCCAGGCTGGCACTGATCTCCTCGCGGACTTCCGCGGTGAGTTGACGGTCGAGCAGCAGGCTGCCGCGCGGGCCTTGCTCGATGAGGAGATTGGTGTGTTCGTCGCGCCGCCCGGGTCGGGCAAGACGGTCGTCGGGGCACACGTGATCGCTGCTCGCAAGCGCAGCGCGCTGGTGCTGGTCCATCGCAACCAGCTGCTCGACCAATGGAGGAATCAACTCGCCGCGTTCCTGGGCCTTGTCGACGGCGCCCGAGTCCCGCGCGATTTCGGCGTTCTGATCCGCGCGTGAGGTAGTTCTGGTTCCCCGACCAGGGCACCGCCCCTGGTTGTGGTTCCCGGCGATGGCGACGAGGACGCTCACCGCCGTTTTCCCGACGGGCGGCGGCGCGGTCGCTCGGTACAACTCGCCCGGCCACCGACCTCCGTGCAGACGGAAGCCCGGCTTCTCAGGTGTGGCAACCTGCCGGGCTTCCCAACGCACGGGGATCGGGCGTGAGCCGTCTCCTCATGGGTGGCGGGATCTTGCGCCCTGACCCTGTGCGCGTCCAGTCCCCGGTGGCTCGAGGACATCGAGTTGGGCAGCCTCCGGGTCTTCCTGTGCGCGCTCTGCGACGCACGGGTCGCGATCTGTCGCCGGTGCGACCGCGGCAACATCTACTGCGGTGACGGCTGCGCCGTGCAGAGACGCCGGGAGAGCCAGCGCCGGTCCGAGCACCGCTACCGGACGAGCGAGCTCGGACGCCGCAACAACGCGGCCCGGCAGCGGCGGCATCGCGAGCGCCGCCGTCGCGAGCGGGATTGCGTAACGCATCAGGGTCCACCTTCGCCGCCGGTCGCGGCACAAGGTCCGGCGAGGCAGGTCGCCTCGCCCGATGAACACCACCCCAAGCCCGTGGCGCCCGACGTGGCGCCGTCTACCGAGTCGATTCCCTGCAGCTTCTGCCGCGAGCTGCACAGCCCGTTCGTGCGCACGTCGTTCCTGCGACGCCGCAGCGCGCCGCGCCGATGGCCGTGACGCGACGAGGAGGGCCGGATGATCCCGCGTGATCTCGAGGCCGAGATCCTCCGACTCCACCACGTCGAGAAGTGGAAGGTCGGCACGATCGCCGCGCAGCTCGGCGTGCATCACGACGTCGTCCGCCGCGTCCTGCAGCAGGACGGCATGCCGCAGTCACGACCACAGCGGCCGAGTCGGATCGACCCGTACCTGCCCTTCATCCTGGACACCCTGCATCGCTACCCGCGCTTGCCGGCGAGCCGTCTTTACGTGATGTGCAGGGAGCGCGGCTACCGCGGCAACCCGGACCACTTCCGGCACATGATCGCGCGGCATCGTCCGGAGCGCCCCAAGGAGGCGTTTCTGCGCATGACGGCGCTGCCCGGCCAGTACGGGCAGGTCGACTGGGGTCACTTCGGCAAGCTCCAGATCGGGCGCGCCGTGCGCGCCCTGATGGCCTTCGTGATGGTGCTGGCCTACTCGCGCCGGATCTTCCTGCGCTTCTACCTCGACCAGCGCACCAGCAGTTTCCTGCGCGGCCACGTCGCGGCCTTCGATGCATGGAACGGCGTGCCGAGGACCCTGCTCTACGACAACCTCAAAAGCGCCGTCCTCGAGCGTCGTGGTGATGCGATCCGCTTCAATCCGCTGCTGGTCGACTTCGCGCGCCACCACCGCTACGAGATCCGGCCGGTCGCGGTTGCGCGCGGCAACGAGAAGGGCCGCGTCGAACGCGCGATCCGCTACATCCGCACGTCCTTCTGGCCGGCGCGCTCGTGGCGCGATCTCGACGACCTCAACGACCAGGCCACCGACTGGTGCGACAGCCACGCGATGGACCGTGCCTGGCCCGGCGACCGGACCCGGACCGTGGCCGATGTCTTCGCCGAGGAGCAGCCGCGTCTGCTCTCGCTACCGGAGGCTGCGTACTGACCGAAGAGCGCAACGAGGTGCGCGTCGGCAAGACCCCGCACGTCCGCTTCGACGGCAACGACTACTCGGTGCCGCACGAGCTCGCCCAGCGGTCCGTCGAGCTGCGGGCCTCGCTCGAGCAGGTGCGGATCCTGCACGAGGGCCAGGTCGTCGCCACGCATCCGCGGTCGTTCGACCGCGGTCAGGTGATCGAGGATCTCGCGCACGTGCACGGTCTGCGCAAGGCCAAGGGCGAGCTGCGTCGGCATCGTGCGCAGGACCGGCTGGCGCAGGCGGCACCGAGCAGCCAGCAGCTGTTCGTCCGGATCGCCGAGCAGGGCTTCAACCTCGGGCGGTCGACGCAGCTGATCGTGCAGCTGCTCGACCGACACGGCGCCGTCCGTCTCGAGCAGGCGATCCGCGAAGCTCTCGCTGCCGGTACCCACAGCCACCACGCCCTGCGCCACATCCTCGAGCGGATGCGCCACGACGAGGGGCGACCACCCGCGGTGCCGGCGAAGTTGCCGGAGGATCCGCGCGTGCGCGACCTCGCGGTACGGCCACCGGAGCTCGGCAGCTACGACGCGCTGCTCGACGGACCGCAGGACCAGACCTCGAAGGAGGCCGACGATGTCACGACGGACTGACGAGGCGCTGAAGGAGCAGGCCCGGCGACTGGGCCTGTGGGGCCTGCTGGCGAACTGGGAGACGCTGGGGCGCGAGTCGTGGGTGCGCGACTACCTCGACACCGAGGACGACGTCCGGCAGCAGCGCAGCCTCGAGCGGCGCGTCCGCAATGCGAAGCTCGGTCGCTTCAAGACGATGGCCGACTTCGACTGGCAGTGGCCCGAGAAGATCGACCGCGATCACGTCGACGACGTCCTGGGCCTCGGCTTCATGGACGAGAACGCCAACGTCGTCATCGCCGGACCCAACGGAGTCGGCAAGACGACGATCGCACAGAACCTCGGCTACCAGGCGCTGATGAAGGGCCACACCGTGCTGCGGGTGACCGCGAGCGAGATGCTCAACGACCTCGCCGCGCAGGAGTCGTCGGTCGCGCTCGCGCGGCGGCTCCGGCGCTACTGCAACCCGGCTCTGCTGATCGTCGACGAGATCGGCTACCTGAGCTACGACAGCCGGTACGGCGACCTGCTCTTCGAGGTCGTCAGCCGTCGCCACGAGCTTCGGTCGACGGTGCTGACGACCAACAAGGCCTTCTCGGAGTGGACCGAGGTCTTCTCGAACGCCTCGTGCGTGACCGCGCTGATCGACCGCCTGGTCCACCGCGCCGAGATCGTCAAGATCGAGGGACGGTCCTACCGGGAGAAGGAGGCCCACGAACGCAACGCGCGCAGGGCGGCAGAACGGGGACGGAAGTCGCGAGCCGCCAAGGCGCGGTCGTGAGCGGCACCCCGCGGCGGCCGCCACCCAAGCCCCCGCGACCGGAACTCGTGCGACGGCCGCATGGCGCCTTCGGATGGCTCGCGGCCGAACTGCTCCACGATCGTTGGCTCGCCGACCTCGGGCCACACGCGACTGCGATCCTCGTGCTGCTCGCGATCGCTGCCGATCGCCACGGCGCGTCCTTCTACGGTCGTGATCGCATGGCCGGCGTGCTCGGCATCACACGGCAGCACGTCGACGCTGCGCTCGCGCGTCTCCTCGACTTCGGCCTCGTCACCTTCCGGCCCTGGCGGGCCGGTGGTCAGGACGGCGTCTGGCAGCTCCTGCCGCTGCCGGTTCGCTCGGCTAACGCGCGGTCCGGCGCTAACAGGGAACTGTCGATCGCCGAGGTGCTACGCACCCTCGGCTTCCAGCCCCGGCAGGGCCACACCGCCGAATAGGCGCGGATCCCGACCGCCGCCTACAGGCCTTGATCTGCGGCAAATCGGGCAGATCGGAGGCGGCAAGCGAAGGGTGACCGGCAGTCTGGACGTGGCCATGCTGCAGAGTCTGGTCCGGCGCGACGAGGTCGACCCAATCGTCGCCGACTACGGCCACGTTGTCGTCGACGAGTGTCATCACGTGTCCGCCGTGTCGTTCGAGCGCGTCATGCGATCCGCGCACGCGCGCTTCGTCACCGGACTGACGGCGACGCCGCGTCGACGGGACGGACACCATCCGATCCTCGAGTTCCAGCTCGGCCCGGTGCGCCACATCATCGATCCGAAGCGGCGGGTGGCGAGGCCGATATTCGAGCATCGACTGATCGTCCGCGAGACGAGCTTTCGCCTCGAGGATCGACCTACCATGCCGCCGATCCAAGAGATCTACCGGTTGCTCGCAGAGGACGAGTCTCGCAATCGGATGATCGTCGACGACGTGCTGCAGGCCCTCGAGGAGAAGCGCTCGCCGATCGTGCTGACCGAGCGGCGTGACCACCTGGCGTTCCTGGTCGAGGAGATCCAGGGAGCGGCGCGCAACCTCATCGTGCTGCGCGGAGGCATGGGGCCACGGCAGCGCCGCGAGCTGGGCGCGCAGCTGGCGGCGATCCCCGCGGACGAAGAGCGCCTCCTTATCGCCACCGGCAAGTTCATCGGTGAGGGCTTCGACGACGCACGCCTCGACACCCTGTTCTTGACCATGCCGGTTTCTTGGAAGGGAACGCTCGTGCAGTACGCCGGTCGACTGCACCGCGCGCTGGCGGGCAAGAACGAGGTCCGCGTCTTCGACTACGTCGATCGCCAGGTACCCATGCTGGCCCGGATGTTCGCGCGTCGCGAAGCGGGGTATCGATCGATGGGCTACAGGTTACGCGAGCCGTCGTCGGTTCAGGGAGCGCATCGACAGCTCGTGGTCGAGTACGACGACCTGCCGGACACCGAGGCGGGTCACGGCGACAGGGACATCGACGAAGTTCAGTAGGCGGCTGCCGGACCCCGAACTGCCCGTCTCGACCCTGTCGCAGGCAGCGCAGTCAGCGCGTCGCGAACCCGGCGGCGGCACGATGCGGAAGAACCTCGCTGTGCCTGCTGTGCCGGTGCGAGTCTGGGGTTGGTGCCCCGCGTCCTCGGCGAGCTATGCGACCGGCCGAGACGGAGTGGGCATCAGCGACCGAGGCGGTGGAACTCGATCCGGTAGAGGAGTTCGCCGAAGCTGTCGCGATGGCTGGCCCGCAGTTCGTATTCCTCGCCGCCGACGGCCAATCGCCGCTTGCGCCGGATCAGAGCGTGCAGCTCTTCTCGCAGCTGAGCAGCTTCCCGGCTGCCGGATGGGAAGCGAGCGATCGCGGCGCCGACGCCGGCGCTCATGGCGACCACTTCCTCATGGCCGTCCCTGTACTCGACCTCAAGGGCGGACGCGCCGAGGCCCAGGGCCTCCGATGCGCACCGTTCAAGCGGACCCTGTGCCATTTGAGTCGCTCGCAGAAAGAGACACCGGCTCCAGTCCATCATCCCATGCGCCGGTCGGACGAACTCGGCGTCGGCGTGATCCGTTGATCCGGGCGTGGGTGGGACCTGGGATGTGACCCCGAAACGACCCCTTGACACCGTTTCCCGCGAGATTCGTGAGACTCTTGAGATTCCTGAGACGCTCCGTAACCTGCTGCCAACGCGAGTACTCGTGCTCTCTCAACACCTTGCACGCGCTCCCGGTCGGAGCCGCCGGGTGAGATGGGGTGCAGGGGGTCGGAGGTTCAAATCCTCTCGCTCCGACCATTACTCCCTGTCTCGCATCGGCTCAGGTTGGCGAGTCGCGGTGGTGCGAGTCGCGGCGAAATGCCCGACTACGACTCAATTCGCCGGAGCGGCTCTTCTCGCTCGGTGGTCGCGAGCAGCGACAACGACTTGCGCGCGTTGAACCACTGACCCCGCGCAGGAATCGCAGGAGCGGTGTTCAAGCCGGTCGCAACCGCTCGCCTCGGGCGCGGCATGCCGTGCCTTCGCCAGGTGTCGTGGGGGTCGGGCGGGCACGGACCTCACTTCTCCGGCAGGAGAGCGATCAGCTCTGCGAGAACCCGGTCGAGCGCGGTGTCGACATCGAACTGCGCGCCGGGCGCGAGCAGCGGCGAGAGATCGCTGCGAAACAGCGGATGCGACCGCTTCGCTGCGAGGTTCGCTACCATCGCTGCCTTCGTGATCGGTGTGCCGGCATCGGCCATGCAGTCGACACAGACCGCGGCGATGGCGGCGGGCGACACACGCGGATCGTCGAGCGCCCTGACCAGGTCGAAGAGATCCCTGCCCTTGCGGCGCTGATAGAGGGCGCGCAGCTTCGTGCCCATCAGCTCGTCGAGTCGGAAGCTGCGGATGTTCGCGCGCCCGGTGAACCACCGCGAGGCCACGGCCAGCTCCTCGAAGTGGTAGCCGAGCCTCGTGCCGTGTTCGCGCGTGTTGATCTCGACCTTCAGCCGCAGCAGGCGCGACGGCTCTTCCTCGGAGTCGAACCGGAAGGTCAGCGTGACGCCGCCCTCGGTCTGCTTCCATCGGCCTTCTGCGAGCCACGCTCCCAGCACGCTGCGGATGCGATCGAGGTCCTCGCCGATCGGCGCGGGGCGGACCTGCACGAGATCGATGTCCTCTGAGTAGCGGGCGGGCGGCCGCAAGAACAGCTTGTGCAGCGCGGTGCCACCGCGGAAGGCGAGGCGTTCGCCGAGCACGGGGTCGGAGAACAGCTCGACGAGCGCGCGGCTGATGACGAGGTCCTGCTCCACCTGCGCGTCGTCGGCCCACGGGGCGTGGGCGCGCCATTCGGTGATGTAGTCGCGGGGGATCACGACGACGGCTCCAGATCGACGTTGAGCACGAGGCGCCAGCGGCGATCGCTCGGTGCTCCGGCGCGCTTCCGGGAGCGCGACAGGGCGGCGAAGACGGGGCGGCGCTCGGCGATCTGCGCGGCCAGCGGGGCCGTGACCGCGTCGTCGACTTCAAGCACGTCGAGCATGTGGCCGAGTCGCTGCGACCAGGCGCTCGGCGCCATGTTGGCCTCCGCCGCGAGCAGCGCGCCGTCGCACTCCGGCCCCAGCTCCTCGAGGACGGCCAGCACGTGATCGAGACCGCCGCAGCGGTCCGCGTAGCCGACCAGCTCGAGCGCCGTCGCTTCGCGCGACGCGACTCGCAGCGTCCCGCGGGGGGTGTTCTTCGAGACGGTCGCGGTGCGCTCGAGGTCCGTCCGCAGCACGAACTCGACGCTCACCGCGCCGCACCGGATCGGGCGGCGCCTCGTCGCGCACATGACCTGGAACCGCTGGGGTCGCTGGTGCGCGGCGCCGTGCAGCTCGGCCGCGGTGAGCAGGGCGGCGTAGTAGCTCTCGCCGAGGTAGTCGAAGAGCTGCGGGATGAACTGCGCCGCGGGCAGGCAGCCGAGCTCGCGATACTCGGGAGGGACGATGACGTAGAAGCCGCGGTGGGGCTGGGCGATCCGACCCTGGGTGGCGAGGCGCCCCAGTGCGGCGCGGGTAGCTGGCAGGCTGCGGCCCATTTCTCGGGCAGCATCGGCGGTCGCGAAGTGGTAGCGACCGGCCTGCGCCATCTGGTCCAGGAAGTCGGCTGCGGAGGCCATGGGAGATGCGTTGGTTGCAGAAGTCTACGTTCTGTGTAGATAAGCGCAACCGGTGAAACAGAATCGGGGGGCGCGGCGGTTCCTCTCGAGACCCGACTCCACCGGCTGTCAACAGCCGGATCGACCGTCGCGCGGGCTCTCGCCCGGTCTCACGGCGTCGCACGACGACCACGAATCCGCTGAGCCCAGGCGGAATCCGGAGCGACTGGTCGAGACCCGGCGAGACGCCGCGATCCTCTTGTGGACAAGCCACCTCCGGCTGCTGCAACGACCTGCGGCGGCGCACCTATCGAGCCTCCCGGACTCGATGGGGCGCAGGGGGGGCGGAGGTTCAGAGCCTCTCGCTCCGACCATTCAACCGGTTGCCGGGGAACAGTCTGTGGCGATTGCGTGAGTTCGCCCGTCCTTCGGGTGCATTGCCCGCCTACCACTCGACTCGTCTGGCGGCGACTACCGCGTGCTCGGTCGGCGCGCTGCGCAACGACTTGCGACCGTTGTACCCCTGACCCCCTACGCGGGTTCGCAGGGGGTCAACGTGGCGGAACGAATGCCCGCGGCCGCAGCCTGCCGGGCGGTGATGTCGGCGCGGGGGATCATCGGTCGATCCCGAGCTTCCAGTTGGGGATCACCCGCCAGCGCGGATCGGCATTGCGTCGACCGCGGGCGCGCTTGGGCGTCAGCAGGACGGTGCGCAGCCGTTGGCCGGCGATTGCGCGGAGCAGGTTCTCGGCGAGCTCTGGCTGGCCGAGCTGCTCGAGCAGGTAGCCGACCCATTGCGGATCCGGTACCGGCTGCGACCCGGCACACTTCGCCACCGCTTCCGGCCGCATACGCTCCACGAACTCGCCGAGCACGGTCACCACGTTGTCCGGGTAGCCCGCCGCCGCTTTGTATCGAACCACGTCGAACGCGCTTGCCTCGGGCGTGGCTACCCGCATGGTGCCGGTCTCGGTCTGCACCTTCGCGGTCGGCGTGCCGTCGAGCGAGCGGCTCTGATGGAAGTCGTGACTGCCGGGGGCCACTTTCCCTCGCCACTCCGATGCGTCCATTGGACACCGGAGCCATGCCTGGACAACGTCGGGGCCGGGGCGGAGCCCCGGCGGAGTCGGGTCAAGTCGGGTCTCGCAGTGATGATCGACGCATTGACTCGCAGAAGTCGGCCGTGCTGTCACGCCGCCACGAAGCCTCGACACCACGCCTCGCGATGGACCGCCCCACCTGCGCACTCACCGCTCTCGTCCGCGGACCTGCTGGCCGACGTGCGACGCCCCATCGACCTCGATCTACGTGACGCGGATGACCTCGTACAGCGCGCTGCGTGACAATCGTGCCGCGAACGAACAGTAGCCCCTCCCGGTAGACCTCGGCTTGGATCTGCTCGCTCGGCTGACTCGGCGTTCCGGCGCGGGCTCCGGCCACCAGCGCCACGCCCAGGGTCGCCACACGGCCAGCCGCGCGCTCGCCAGGTATCACGATCCCTCCATGCGGATGCTGTCCTTCTCGAGCTCTGCCGCGGTCGCGGGTCGCGCGACGCTGCCGTCCGGATGTTCGTACCAACCCGGATCCGTGTGATCCGTGAGTTGGTCGCGCACCTTCACAACCGTCAGCATGCCACCCATCGTGACGTAGCCGAAGCCGGCGGTACCGCCCATCATCGGCAGGCTGTTGGGCGGCATCGTCGTGTCCTCCTCGTGGTGCCCACCGGTGTGGCCCATCGCGGCGAACTCAGGAACGACCTCGGCGAGCTTCTGGTCGAAGAGGCTCGGATCGACGCCGATCAGGTTGGGCATGCCGTGCCCCATCTGGGTCATCACGTGGTGCGTCATGTGACAGTGGAAGGCCCAGTCGCCGGGAGCATCCGCGACGAACTCGAAGGTCCGGGTCGAGCCGGTCGGCACCAGCACGGTCGTCTCGGGCCAACGCGCAGTCACAGGTACTCTGCCGCCGTCGGTCTCGACGACCTCGAACGCATGTCCGTGCAGGTGCATGGGGTGGTGGTCCATCGCGCTCAAGTTGCCGATGCGGACCCGCACGCGATCCCCGGTCTTGACCACCATCGGCGAGGTCCCGGGAAAGACGCGGCCGTTCATCGTCAACACGTTGAAATCGGTCATCTCGTTGGGGTCGGGGCGACGCATGCCAGGTCGCACGGACCATTCGCCGATCATGTAGACGAAGTCGCGGTCGGGAAGCGGGTCATCCGGCTTGCGCGGGTGCACGACGAACATGCCCATCATGCCGAGCGCCATCTGCGTCATCTCGTCATGGTGCGAGTGGAACATGAAGGTGCCGTGCTGCCGCAAGGTGAACTCGTAGCGGAACGTCTCACCCGGTTCGATCGCGCGCTGCGTCAGACCTGCAACGCCATCCATGCCGTTCGGCAGGAACAGGCCGTGCCAGTGAACCGACGTGGCGACGTCCAGGCGGTTGGTCACGTAGAGGCGGAGCCGGTCTCCCTCGACCGCCTCGATGGTCGGGCCGTGCACGCGACCGTTGTAGCCCCAGCAGCGCGTCGTCAGTCCGGGTGCGAACTCGTGCTCGACTTCTTCGGCGGTCAGGTGGAACACCTTCACGCCGTCGACGATGTGCCACGGTAGCTTCACGCCGTCCGGGACTTCGACCGGGCGATAGTGCACGCCCGGCATTCCGGGCGGCAGCACACCGGCGTCGTTCGCGGCGGCCTGGGCGTTGGCAGCAGTCAAGGGCAACATGCCCACGAGGCCGGCCAGTACAGGGCTGGCAAGGAACTGTCTTCGGTTGCTTCTCATCAGTGTTCTCCTCGGTCGCCGTCGTCCGAGCGGGATTTGCCGGTCGACAGATCAGGTGTAGCGACGCCTTGTGACTGGCCGCCGGCCAGGAGCTCCTCGAGGTCCAGGCGTGCCAGCCGGGCATCGCTCGAGGCCACGAGGGCTTCGCGGAACGCGTCGAGCTGGCGGAGTTTCTGCGCGATGACATCGAAGGCGCCGATCTGCATCGCGTTGTAGTTCTGCATCGTTTCGTGCAGCAGCCGGTCCTGAGCGGGCAGGTACTCGAGTTCGACGAATCGCACGCGTGCCTCGATGCGATCGATGCGTTCGCGAAGCACGCGCGCGCGGGCACGTACCTCGACGGCGATCTGCGCGTGGCGGTGCACGAGTAGCCTGACCTGTGACTGAGCGGCGGCGGCGGCAGCTGTGCCGTCGTCGAACACCGGCAACTCCAAGGCCAGCGCCGGGCCCAGCGTTTCCCGACCCGACGGATCTCGTTGAGCCGACACACCGACCACGCCGTCTGGCAGCCACCGAGACCACGATTGGATCTGCGCACGTTGGGCGGCCGCGTCGATGCGGGCCCGGTTCTCGACCAGCGCGAGGCTGGCTGCGATCGCTCGCGCCTCGACTTGCTCCCACTCGACATGGTCGACAGCTGGCGGCGCGGCGTCTTCCGCGACGTGCCATGCGACGCGTCTGCCCCACAGGCCCAACAGTGTGTTCAGCGGTTCGCGCACTTCGATCGCAGCCCGCTCGGCGTCTGCCAGGTCGAGTCGGGCGCGTGCTTCGGCGAGGCGTGCGGCCGACAGCTGGGCTCCGACGACGTTGCCCGCGGTGGCGAGCGTCTGCATGAGTTCGTGCGCGGCCTGAGCCGCCGCCAGCGAACGTCGCTGGGACTCGACCAACTGCTCCGCCGTGCGCACCCGCACGAACTCGCGGCGGACGGCGAAGGTCAGCTCGACTAGCTCGCGCGTCAATGACGCGACGACGGCTTGCAACTCGTACTCGGCAGCGCGCTGGCGCAGCGGGCGCCAGAACAGATCGACGAACGGCTTCGCCAGACCCAGCGCGACCTCGGCTCCACCGCCGAAGCCCAGCAGGGCCTCGCCATCGAACACGGGATTGCGCAGCAGGCCGGCGCGCACGAGATCGGCCGCAGCGACGCCGAGCCGCTCGTATCCGGAGCGGACGTCATGGTTGTTGAGCAGCGCGATGCGCACGGCGTTCTCCTCGGTCAGGTCGTCGCGCAGCAGTTCGTCCACTGCAGAACGGATGACGACATCCGAGTCATCCGCGCGTCGTTCCGGCGTGATACCCGTGCGGGCGGCGAGGGAACCCTGCACCTCGAGCGTCGATGCGCGGCGGGTTGCATCGACGTTGGTGCAGGCGGAGAAACCCGCAATGACCGACGCCAAGAGAAGAACCGAGGTTCTCATCGCTTGTTCTCCGGATCGGGAATCGAGAGGGCCTCGGATCGTGGTACGCGTGGTGAGCCTTCGCCTCTCACCGAAGCCGGGTGGCTCGACGGAGGGTCTGGCATGGGCGGGCTCGCGGCGCAGCTCGCGAGCACGAACGCGGCGAGGCAGCTCGCCGCATGGCGACGGCGAGTCACATGCCCTCCTTGCCCGTCGGTGACGCACCTTGCTCCTCGACAGCGGGCTTCCCCGGCTGCGGTGTCGGCGTATGCCGGTGCGCGGGAATCGGCCCGTCGGCCTTGCGATCCGCGCGCGCCTTGTCGAGCAGCGCCTGCGGCTTCTCCTGCACGTCGGCCAGGTGGGACGGCGACGAGAGCCGGACGACGGTCGCGCCGATCACCGCGAATGCGTTCGGCTGCACGGGCTGGCCGTCGACCGGGCACTGCCGGTTCTGCACGTCGTCGAGTGTCGGCTCGTTTGCCTTCGCCAGCGTGATCTGCGTGTGTTGTCGCGCTTCGGCGAGGCACCCTTCGCAGCAGAGCCGGATCCGCAGCCCCTGCAGCACGACAGAGACAGGCTGCTCGCCGATCGGCTCGCCCGACACGGGGCAGATCTCGTTCGGCAGGTCCTTGGTCGTTGGGTACGCCGTCTCGTAGGCCGTCTGCACATCGGCGTGGACCTTGCGGATGCAAGGCTTGCAGCAGACGTAGATCCGACCCAGCTCGGTGTCTGCGAACAGCGGCAGCGAGGCCTTCTTGCCCATGATCGGGCAGGTCGAGTTCGGGAAGGTCGGAGTGGTGGCCGTCGCGGCGCTGACCCGGGGGGCCGGATCTTGCGTCGGCAGGGGCGCCTGGGCGGCCAGCGCGGTGGCGAGGAACAGCAGCGGGAGTATCGCGGGCATGAGGGTCTCGGTGGAATCGGGTCGTCGGTCGGGCGCTGGGCCCGGTGCGCCGCGCGGAGTTGCGTCAGGCACGCGAGCGCTGACGTAGCCGAATCCCCCGCCTTACAAGGCGGCCCGAGAATGGTCCGCGGCGGCGACCGCCGGCCTGCCCGGCGTCCGGGCGGTTGGGCTCAGGCCTGGGGCTTCGGACTGCCGCACGAGCAGTCGAAGCAGCCGTGTTCGGCGCAAGTGCCGCACGATCGTGTGACCCGCTCGCGCAGGGCCTTGCGGGCCCGGAACACGCGCACTCCGGCGTTGCTCTCGCCGATGCTCGACTCAGCGGCGAACTGCTTGACCGGGATCCCGTCCAACTCGATCCGGCGCAGGGCCGTGGCCTGGTCGGCCGGCAGGGTGTCGATCAGCCGCGCGACGCACTGGCAGATCTCGCGGTCGGCGGCGTCGGTGCGGTCCTCTTCGGCCCGCTGCAGCTCGTCGGCCAGCTTCGCCAGCCGACCGCTGGCACTGCTCGTGCGTCGCTGTCGATCGACGATCGCGTTGCGCAGCACCCGGTAGAACCACGCCCGTGCCGACTCATCGTCGCGCAGTTCACCACCCCGCTCGAGGCTCTTGACGAACGCATCCTGCACGAGGTCCTCGGCGAGTGCCCGGTCGCCGACGCGCCGGTCCACGAAGCCGAGGAACTCGCGGTGCATCGCGACCAGCTCGTGCAGCACGTGCTCCGACAGGCCGCCCGAGCTGCCCGAATCATGCCCGTCGCAGCTCATCGGACATCCGGTGCGTCATGATCGCGAAAGCGCCGCAGCAGAAGACTGCTGAGCAGAACGGACACGCTGGACAGGGACATGGCGGCGCTGGCATACACGGGCGACAGGCCGATGCCCAGCCCCGCGAAGACGCCGGCAGCCACCGGAATGCCGAGCAGGTTGTAGAGCGACGCCCAGACCAGGTTGCGCCGGATGGTCCGCATCGTCGCTCGGGCCAGCCCGAGGGCGATCGGCGCGCCAGCGATCCCGCCGCGCAGCAGCGCGACATCGGCGGCCGCGGCCGCCACGTCGGTCCCCGTGCCGATCGCGATTCCGAGGTCGGCGGCGGCCAGGGCCGGGGCGTCGTTGACACCGTCGCCCACCATCGCCACCCGATGCCCGTCTGCCTGAGCCGTTCGGATGTGCCTTGCCTTGTCGTCGGGGAGCAGCTCCGCCGCGACCTCGTCGAGGCCGAGGTCACCCGCGACCGCGTCGGCGACGCCGCGCCGGTCGCCGGTCAACATGCCGACCCGAACCCCCGCCGCGCGCAGCTTTAGAACGGCATCGGCGGCATCGACGCGCAGTTCGTCGGCAACCCCGAGCACCCCGATCAGCCGACGGTCGCTCGCGACCAGCAACGGCGTCACCCGTCGGTTCGCCAACTCGGTGGCCGCATCGGTCGCTGCCGCGACGTCGACACCCCGCTCGGCCAGCCAATCGGCCTTGCCGACCAGGACCTCCGCGCCCTCGACCCTGCCCCGCACACCCATCGCGGGGATCGCGGTGAAGTCGGCGACGATGGCCAGCCGCACCCCCTGCTCATGGGCCCCTTCGACCACGGCGCGGGCGAATGGGTGTTCGCTGCCGCGCTCGACCGAGGCCGCGACGCGCAGGAGCTCCTCCGCCGTCGTGCCCGGGCTCGGTTCGATGGCGACGAGCGACGGCCGACCATTCGTCAAGGTGCCGGTCTTGTCAAGATAGACCGCGTCGATGTGACTCGCCGCCTCGAGCGCTGCACCGGTCCGGAACAGCACGCCGAGTTCGGCGCCTCGGGCTGCACCGACGGCGATCGCCGCGGGCGTGGCGAGACCCAGCGCGCACGGGCACGCGATCACCAGCACGGCGACCATGTACTCCACCGCGGTGGCGACGCCTGCCCAGGTCGGATCGATCAGCCACCAAGCGGCGAAAGTGAGCAGCGCGAGACCCAGCACGATCGGCACGAACACGGCGCTGACCCGATCTGCGAATCTGGCGATTGGAGCCTTCGAGCCCTGCGCCTGTTCGACCGCAGCCGTGATCCGGGCCAGGGCGGTCTCCGCGCCGGTGCGCTGGACCCGAACGACGAGCGCCCCGGTCGTATTCATGCTCCCGCCGACGACCTGGTCGCCGACGGTCTTGTCGACCGGCACGCTCTCGCCGCTCAGCATCGACTCGTCGACCGCCGAATCGCCATTGGTGACGACGCCATCCGCCGGAACGCGCTCTCCCGGCCGAACGCGGACCACGTCGCCGGGCCGCAGCGCCGCGACCGGCACCTCGGCGTCGGTACCTTCCTCCAGGTCGTCGATGCGGTGGGCGGTGGCAGGCACCATCGCGTGGAGGGCGCGGACCGCGTCACCCAGCCGCCAGCGAGCGCGCGACTCGAGGAACTTGCCGAGCAGGACGAAGGCGATGATCGCGCCGGCCGCCTCGAAGTACACGTGCGGAGTCTCGTGCGCGCCATGCGGGAACCAGCTCGGGGCGAACGTGGCGACCGTCGACCACAGCCAGGTAGCCAGGGCCCCGAGCGACACCAGGGTGTTCATGTCGGGGCTGCGGTGGCGCAGTGCGGTCAAGCCGCCGCGCAGGAACCGGCGCCCGGGTCCGAACAGGACGATGGAGCCCAACGCGAACTGCACGGTGCGCCCGGCCTCGGTTTCTGCGAACGGCAGCGTGCCGTGCGACATCCCCAGCACCAGCAGGGGCAGCGTCGCGGCGGCGGCGGCCAGGAGATCTCGTCGCAGGGACCGCCGCTCCAGGCGCTCGTGCTCGGTGCGGTCGGCGGCAACCGCGGCCTGCGGCGTCGCCTCCAGGATGCCATAACCAGCTTCTTGGACGGCGTTTGCGATGTCGGTGCGAGTCGCGAGTCCAGCCTCGAACGCGACCGAGGCCCGCTGGGTCGCCAGGTTCACGGAGACGTCGATGACTCCGTCCACCTTGCGGATCGCCCGCTCGACCCGAACGACGCAGGCGGCGCAGGTCATGCCGGTGAGGTCGAGAACCGTCCGCCCCTCGGGGGCAGACACGGGGAGCAGCGTGGTCATGCCCGGCTGACGCGCGCGCCGGGGTTCCATTACCAGACCGCGGTGCGGTCATCCCGGGGCTCGCGAAGCGCGCGGGCTACCGGGCCGGTCGTCAAGGCGTCAGCTCCGACGCGTGGTAGCCAGCGTCGCCGACGGCTCGAAGCAGGTCGCCCACCGCCACGGTCGGCTCGTGCACGACGAGCGCCTGCTTGCGGGGGAAGTCGACCTCGGCGCCTTGGACACCGTCGAGAGCGGCGAGGGCCTGCTGTACGTGGCGCACGCAGCCGCCGCAGGTCATGCCATCAATGGTGAGCAGCGTGGTCTTGGGTTCGGTCGCGGAGTCGGTGCTCGGAGTTGTCATGCGGGCTCCTTTCGAAGTGGATCGGATGATCCACCGACGCCGTGGCTCTCGCTCCCTTACAGGCGGAGCGCGGAGAAGTGGGTGTTGCGGCTCGAGCCGCGTGCTGCGGTGGTTCTCGAAAACGGCATGTAATGTCCCCCGGTCACAGCGTCAGCGAAGCGTCTCGATACCATCGGAGGACGCGATGACGACCGAATACCCCAAGCCACGAGCACCCCACGGACCTCACTGCCACGCGCACGGTCACGACGCCCAACACCACGACACAGCACACCGGAGTAGACCGGACAGCGGTGCGCCTGACGAGTCGGGCGCGATCTACACGTGCCCGATGCACCCCGAGATCCGCCAGGCCGGGCCGGGAAGCTGCCCGATCTGTGGTATGGCCCTGGAGCCGGTCGATGCCTCCGTCGAAGAGGACGACTCGGAGTATCGCGACATGCTGCGGCGCTTCGTCTGGGCGGCAGCGCTGACGTTGCCGATCCTGGTCCTGGCGATGGGCGACATGGTGCTGCCGGGAGCGCACTTGCACGAATCTCTCGGCGCGACGGCACGCTGGCTCGAGCTCGCGCTCGCGACGCCGGTGGTGCTGTGGGCAGCCTGGCCGTTGCTGACCCGGGCCTGGAAGTCGATCGTCCGCCGGCAGCTCAACATGTTCACGCTCATCGGCCTGGGCGTGTCGGTTGCATACCTCTACAGCGTGCTCGCGGTCGTCGCCCCGGCCGGCTTTCCCGACGGCTTCCGCGGCGAACACGGCGTCGACGTCTACTTCGAAGCCGCGGCGGTGATCGTGGTGCTCGTACTGCTCGGGCAGGTGCTGGAGCTGCGCGCCCGCAGCAGCACGGGCGCTGCGATCCGGGCACTGCTCGACCTGTCTCCGAAGACGACGCACCGCGTCGGCGTGGACGGCGCAGAAGAGGACATCCCGCTCGATGCAGTGCGAGTGGGCGACCATCTCCGAGTGCGTCCGGGCGAGGCGATCCCCGTCGATGGTAGAGTCGTCGAGGGCCGTAGTGCGGTCGACGAGTCGATGGTCACGGGTGAGCCCGTGCCGGTCCAGAAGGCGTCTGACGATCCGGTCGTGGGCGGAACCGTGAACACCACCGGGAGCCTGACGATCGTCGCCGAGAAGGTCGGCAGCGAGACGCTGTTGGCGCGGATCGTCCAGATGGTCGCGGAAGCGCAGCGCAGCCGCGCACCGATCCAGCGACTCGCCGATCAGGTCGCGGCGTGGTTCGTGCCGGCCGTCATCGCCTGCGCCGTGCTCGCGTTCGTCGCGTGGAGCGTCTGGGGGCCGGAGCCACGACTTGCCTACGGCCTGCTGAACGCGGTTGCAGTGCTGATCATCGCCTGCCCATGCGCCTTGGGACTCGCCACGCCGATGTCGATCATGGTGGCCACCGGCCGCGGTGCCCAGCTCGGCGTCCTGTTCCGCGACGCGCAGGCGATCGAGAGCCTGCGCGACGTCGACACGCTGGTCGTCGACAAGACCGGAACGCTCACGCTCGGGCAGCCGAAGCTGACACGCGTCGTGCCGAGCAACGGCGCCGATGAGGACACGGTCCTCCGGTTGGCTGCCAGCCTGGAGTCGAGGAGCGAGCACCCGCTCGCACGCGCGATCGTCAGCGGTGCCGAAGAGCGTGGCGTGTCACTTCACGACGTTCACGAATTCGACTCCGTCACGGGCATGGGAGTCACGGGCCAGGTCGATGAACAGGACATCGCGCTCGGCAACGTTGGCCTCATGGAGCGTGCGAGCGTGACGATCCCCGAGTCCGATCGCGCGCAAGCCGACCAGCTGCGGCAGTCGGGTGCGACCGTGATGTTCGTTGCCGCGGACGGGAAGCTCGTCGGCCTGCTTGCCGTGTCGGATCCGATCAAGAAGTCCACTCCCGCAGCGATCGAGGAGCTGCACGGCATGGGATTGCGCATCGTCATGCTCACTGGCGACAACAGTGCCACCGCCGAGGCCGTCGGTCGCGAACTCGGCATCGACGAGGTCGTCGCCGATGCACTACCGGATCAGAAGCTGGCGACGATCGAACGGCTGCAGCGGGAAGGTGCACGCGTCGCGATGGCGGGCGACGGCATCAACGACTCGCCAGCCCTCGCCAAGGCCGACGTCGGCATCGCCATGGGAACCGGCACCGATGTGGCCATGGAGAGCGCGGCAGTCACGCTCGTCAAGGGCGACCTGCGCGGGATCGCTCGTGCACGGCGCCTGAGCGCTGCGACGATGCGGAACATCAAGCAGAACCTCGCCTTCGCGTTCGGCTACAACGCCGCGGGAATCCCGCTCGCGGCAGGCGTGCTCTACCCGCTGAACGGATGGTTGCTGAGCCCGATGATCGCGGCCGCGGCGATGAGCCTGAGTTCGGTGTCGGTGATCGGCAACGCGTTGCGATTGCGGGCTTCGCGCCTTGCGTGACGCTCGATTCCCGCTCTGTCTGCCGCGCTGGGTCCGAGTCGCGCGCGGTCGCACGGCCTGTCGCGTGGTCGCGCGACTACCACGAAACCGGCGAGAGTGCCGGCGACCAGCCGCGGCGCGTTGCAACCGGGCGCGCTCGTCTTGACCTGAGCCGCCGCGCGATCTCCGGCTGTTTCAACGAGATGCGGCGGTCACTCGATCGAGCCTCCCGGAGGCGATGGGGTGCAGGGGGCCGGTGGTTCGAGTCCTCTCGCTCCGACCAGCTCTCCCTGCTGGACGAGAGTTCGTGTCGGCGGCGCGGGGGGAGCGGACCGAGGCTGGACGCCCGACCACCACGTCCCTGGTCGTGGCGCCGCGCTCGCTGCGTGGTCGTGAGTCGCGGCAACGACCTGCGACGGTCGAGCAGCAGGTCCCGTTCACGATCTACTCCCAGCGGGAAGCCCACGAGATCCTCGGGCGCGGCCAGCCCGCAGGCCCGGCGGAATTCCGGCGAGCCCTCGAGGCGCAGAACCCCGGGCTGCGGTTCGATTGGGACAAGATCGACGCCGCGATTGCGCAGAACCTCGAGGCACTACCCGAGACCTACGACTACGTCGGGACCCGTCTGTGCGACGGCTTCCGTCCCGACCTGCGGCGCTTCGTGCGCCCCGTCCGGCTGACCGACCCGCGATGGCTGTCGTCGTCGTGGCGGCTGATCGACCAGCACCGGAAGGAACTCGAGTTCCTGCGTGACCTGATCGACTGACGGCTCGGCATCGAGGCGCCGTCGCCCGCCGCGGCCGAGTGGATGGCCGACAATGCCTTCCAGTGGCGCTATGCGATGTCGAGTCGCGAGGTGCCGTCGGATGCCGAAGAATTCGCGTGTGGCTACTACGAGAAGGGCGACCTCGACATGGCCGAGGCGGTCTTCGCGATGCTGACGGAGATGTTCGACGGCTATGCCGAGGGCCACAACTTCCCCGGGCTGAAGGCGTTCGATCGAGCGGACTATCCGCTGGCGATCGAGCGCTTCCGGACGTGCATCGACCTCGGGCGCAAGCTCCTTCCCAAGCGAGTGGCGGAGGATCGGTGGTGGAGCGACGACGCGACCCGGCCCTACATGCGCGGCCTGCGCAACCTGGCCCTGACCTACAATCACGCGGGACAGCACGACGAGGCGCACGAAATCTGCGATCGGCTCGAGCGCGAGTGCCACGACGACCTACACGCTGAAGTGCATCGATCTGCGGCGTGCCTGTCGCTCGGCGATTGGCAGGGTGCGCTGCGCGCGGCGCTGCAGGTCCAACAGGTGTCACGCGGGTTCCGTGAGGGACTTTCGAAGGCGCCTGCCGAGGTCGGTTGCCTCCTTGCCGGAGACAAGGCCTCGCTGGCGAGCTTGCCGGATCGCTTGCTCGATCAAGTCGGGCGACACGTGTTCCTCGATGCACTCTGCGAGCACACGAGCTGGCGTGGTGACCGGGACGACCTCGAACCAGGTCCGGCTCCGGTCAGGTAGGTCCGCGTAGTGCAGCACCAGGCCGTCGGGCACGCGGAGGCGTCGCGCTCGCCAGGCTGTCGGCACGGTCATGTGCACGATGGCCGGAAGCACGTCGGACAGGTCGTGCAGGGCGAGCGACGTTTCGTGTGAGAAGACACCGTCGCGGCCGGACCAGAGCCACAGCGCGACCAGCTCTTCGTGTTCTCCGGCAGGGAAGTGGGCCAGGCGGTAGATCCCGCGTCGAATGCGTGCGACGCGCTTGCTCGCGAGGTGCTTCTGCAGGTGTTGAGACGAGTAGCCGCTGGCCTCGGCCTGGGCCAGGGTGAAGAGGCCGGCCTGGGCCGCCGCCGTTCGGTAAAGTTCGTCCCAGTCGGGGGAGCCGCGGTCTTTGCGTCGCTTGGTCACCTCGCACGAAACTAAACCAGGAGTTTAGTTGTGTGTAAGACCTTCTGGCTTGGAACGTGCGCACACAACGGTCGCCTCGCTGACCCCGAAACGAGCCGCCTGACCCCTTTCCCGCGAGATTCGTGAGACTCTCGAGATTCTCGAGACGCTCCGTATCCTGCTGGAATCGCGAGTACTCGTGCATTCTCGACACCTTGCGCGCGCTCCCCGACGGAGTCGCCGGGTGAGATGGCGTGCAGGGGGAGCGGAGGCTCGAATCCTCTCGCTCCGACCATTCAATCGGCTGCCGGGGAGGAGGTCGTGGCGATTGCGTGAGTTTGCCCGTCCCTCGGGTGCATCGCCCGACTACCACTCAGCTCGTCTGGCGGCGACTTCCACGTACTCGGTCGGCGCGCTGCGCAACGACTTGCGACCGTTGGACCACTGACCCCCTAGGCGGGTTCGCAGGGCGTCACGTCGCGGAACGAATGCCCGCGGCCGGAGCCCGCCAGGCGCGGCGGGACGAGCGACTGTCCAACGGGGTCGTGCTCCAGATGCGTTGCCCGTACGGACTCGTGCCAGGCCACGAACCTCCTGGCGCAGCTTGGTGACGTCGATCCGATCGCTGGTCAGGACTCCGCGTTTGCCTTCGCGCGCCACGGCTTGCCGGGTAGGCGCTCGTTGAGGCGATGCCGGACGAGGGACAACGCCGTCGCGGGTTCGTAGGCGCCGTCGCCCGGCATGAGCGGCAACACATCGCCGAGGAACTCGGGCACACGCTCCCTCTGCGCCAGATTGCGCTCGAATTGCGCCGCGTGACTGGAAGCCCGGCCCGCTCCATATACTCGCCGAAGACCAGGACGACGCCGGCATCGTCCACGGGCAACTGCGTGAGGGCCTGCCGCAGGTCGAACAGGTCGCGCCCCTTCTTGCGTCGGTAGAGGGCCCGCAGCTTGGTGCCCAGCGGCTCGGTCGGCGAGTAGGTCAGGATCTGCGCGGCGCCGGAGTATCAGGGACTCGACACGCGGAACCCGCGGCGAGCCAGTGCACCGACACCAGGCGTGCCGAGCCACGGATCGAGCGCTTCGCGGATGACGTCGAGGGCCGGACCGATCGGGCCGGGCGCAGTCTGCACGAGATCGATGTCCTCCGAGTGGCGTCCCGGCGCCGCCAGCAACAGCTCGTGCAGCGCGGTGCCGCCGCGGGTCGCCAGTGAATCGCGGAGCGCAGGATGCGAGTAGAGCTCGGCCAGCGCGCGCGAGATCACGAGATCCTGCTCGACCTGGGCATCGGTCGGCCACGGGGCTGACGCGCGCCAGGCGGTGATGTTGGCGCGGGGGATCATCGGTCGATCTCGGACTTCCAGTTGGGGATCACGCGCCAGCGCGGATCGGCATTGCGTCGACCGCGGGCGCGCTCGGGCGCCGGCAGGACGGTGCGCAGCCGTTGGGCGGCGATCGCACGGAGCAGGTTCTCGGCGAGCTCTGGCTGGCCGAGCTGATCGAGCAGGTAGCCGACCCGTTGCGGATCCGGCACCGGCTGCGACCCGGCGCAGTTCGCGAGCGCTTCCGGCTGCATACGTTCCACGAGCTCGTCGAGCACGTTCACCACGTTGATCACGAGCGACGGCTTGCCACCTGGCGAGACGTCGCCAGCCTCGGGTAGGCACGCCATCTCCGGCTGTTGCTCGACCTGCGGCGGCCACCCGGTGGAGCCCCGTGGAGGCGATGGGGTGCGGGGGTCGGAGGTTCGGATCCCCTCGCTCCGACCACTTCTTGCTGCTGAGCAAGGGTCTGCGTCGGTGATGCGCCGCGGAGGGAGTCGGGGCAGAGCGCCCGACTACCGCCAAGTGCGTCGGACGGCTCGTCCAGCCGGAAGCCCTCGAGCGGCGACAAGGACTTGCGGCCGTTGGACCACCGATTCCCTACCGGGTTCGCAGAGCCCGACGTTCCCGGAGGGCGGACGACTCGATCACCGCCGTGCGTGCCGGCGAACTGCAGACAGTCGGCCCGGCCGGGGCGACCAGGCCGTCGAGGAACCCCGCACCGCTGGGAGGCGATTTCGCTTGCCCGTCGGTTCCGGTTCCACGAAGGTCCGCGCCGCGGCGGATGCTGTCAGAGCAGCAAAGCGGCGACCCCGACGACGAAGATGCAGCACGGATCGAGAACCAGCGCGATGCAGCGGCTCCTCGGAGTCGTCGTCAGCGTGTGCCTCGTGCTGCAACCGCTGCTCGTTCCGCTCCATCTCGCCCGTGAGGATCACACTCACGGGCACGCAGATGCGGTCACCGGGTTGGTCGCGCACCATCACCACGACCACGCGCACCATCACGCGCACGCGCACGCCCATCCGCATTCCCATCCGCACGCTCCCGCTGGCGAGCTCGCTGCGGGTGACGCCGACGACGACTCGCATCCGCCGCACCCGGCAGAAGACCACCTGGGCAAGCAGCTGGATCAACTGCCCGGACCATCGTCGTCGGTCGACTTCCATGCGCAGCCGGCGTTGCCGGTCGGCGACCTGGGCGCCTGGGACATCGTCGTCGTCGTTCGCCCCCTGGAGACGCCGAGGCGCGTCCGAGGTCGACCACCACCTCGCGCTCCAGCCCAGCCCAGGGCTCCTCCCGCGATCGTCTGAGCTCGAGGCGCAGCCCGGCTGCGCCGACCGCACCCGGTCTGTCGTGACCGGGTGAACTCGACGATCAAGTTGGGAGCAGCATGTGGATCCGGAACTCTCCGGGCTCCTAGAGCCCTCGCAGATCGGGCGGCACGCGACGACGTGTCGTCGCCGGGCGCGCCGGCGTGCGCTCGTCGGAGCCGCCGTGCTCGCACTGTCCGCGTGCGTCAGCTACGAGCCGGATCCCCTGGAGCCGGAGAACGTCCTGCGCGCGCTGAGTCAGCGAGCCGAGCAGGACGTCCATGTCGACGCCGTCGGGCCCTGGCGGGCGGAGTGGTTCCCGCTCGAGGCCGCGGTGCGCATCGAGGACGGCCTCAGCCTGGGTGAGGCCAACGCGCTGGCGCTGTTCTTCTCGCCCACGCTGCGCGCGGCGCGGGCGGATGCGCGCATCGCTGGTGCGCAGGTCCTGCAGGCCGGCATCCTCGAGAATCCCCAGCTGTTCGTCGGGCCACGCGTTTCCGTGCGGAACTCGGAGGTCATCTTCCCGATCAACCTCAGCTGGCAGCTGCCGCTGTGGGGCACACGGGACGCGCAATGCGACCTCGCGGAGGCCCGGCTGACGGCGAAGAGCCTGGAGCTCATCGACCTCGAGGTGGACACGCTGCTCGAGGTCCGAGCTGCGTTCCTGCGGTTGGCGCGTCTGCGTCGAGAGCAGGCCGTGCTGGACCAGGTCGCCACCGTGAGCGGCGAGGTGGTTGGGTGGGTCGAGCGCCTGCGTGACTCCGGTGAGGTGGATTCCGCCGCGGTGTTCCTGGCGAGGACCGAGCGGGACGAGGCGGCCGCAGCCGTGGAGGACGTGCGCAGCCAGGCCATCCGCAGCCGCCGCGAGCTGCTCGAGCTGCTCGGTCTGCTGCCCGATGCGCCGGTGGACTTCGCCGTGGACGGGGCCGGGCAGCTTCCGGATCTGGGCGAGCCCGCGCGCGAGACGTTGCTGCGTCTGCCTGAGCTTCGCGCCGCCGAAGCGGAGCATGCCGCCGCGGAGGCTCGGCTGCGACTGGAGATCAGCAAGCAGTACCCGGGGATCAACCTGGGTGTCCAGTTCGAGAGCGACCGCGGCGATCCGATGGTCGGTCCAGGTATCGGCGTGACCTTGCCGCTGTTCGATCGCAATCGCGGCAACATTGCGGCTGCCGAGGAGTCGCGCGATCTCGCGCGCGAGAGCTATCAGCGCACGCTGCTCGGCGCCGCCCATCGGGAGGCGCGGGCCCGCGACGACGTGCGCGCTGCCGAGCGGGTGCTCGAGCTCCATCGGGGCGGCGCGCTCGGCGACGCCGAGGCGGCTGCCCGATCGCTCGAGGTCCGGTTGCGCACCGGGCAGGCGAGCGTGGTCGAGGTGCTGGCCGCGCAGCGCGCCATCGGGCGGGCGCGCGCGCGCGTGCTGCAGCTCGAAGAGCAGGTCGCTGTCGCACGGCTCCGCGCGGCTGTCGCTGGCGGGCTCGCGCTGCAAGCGCCCGCAGTCGGCGACGAGGAGACGAACCGATGAACAAGATGAAGCGGACCATCGCCGGTCTGAGCCTCTGCGGTGGCATCCTCGCGCTACCGGGTTGCTCCGAGAAGCAGATCGACAACCAGCAGCAGGAGGCGGCCCCAGCGGTGACGAACCGACTGGATGTCCCTCCGGACGTCGTCAACAACCTCGGCATCACGTATCAGTCCGCGACGCGGGGTCGGCTGGGTGTCTGGCGCGAGGTCCCCGGCGAGCTCGAGGTGCCGGAGAGCCATCGCTGGACGCTGCGAGCGCCGGCGCGTGCGCGCATCCTCTCGGTCGTGCCCCGCTGGCAGGCAGTCGAGGAGGGCGCGGTGCTGGCGACCCTCGCTTCACCCGAGGTGCAGCGGACGCAGAGCGCCATCGCGCTCGCCGAGCGAACGCTGGAGCGGGCCACCAACGAAGTGGCGGCAGCGCGGGAGCGACTGGCCGAGAGCGAGATCCACCTCGGCGAAGCCAAGGCGTTCGAGCAGGCGAGTCGGAAGCGCCTCGACGAGCTCATCGCCCTCGACGAGGAGGGCAACCCGCTGCCGGCCAGGGAGCTCATCGAGGCGCGGCGGAACGTCACGGAGGCGAGCAAGGCCCGGCTGGACGCCGCCGTCGCCCGTGACGACCTCGTCTCACGAGTCGCGCAGAAGCAGCTCGAGGCCGACCAGGCGAGGCTGGCCGTCAACGAGCAGATGAACGCGCTCGCGGTCCTGACCGGCGTGTCCGCGGAAGAGCTCGGCGCGGACACCCCGCGAGGTCCCCGCTGGCGCGACATCGAGAAGCTGACGATCCGCGCTCCGGCTGCCGGGGTCGTCGTCGAACTGACGGCTGCGCAGGGTGAGATCGCGGATGCCGGTACCCCGGTCCTGCAGGTCTTCGACACCCGCGAGCTTCGCTTCCGCGGCCACCTTCCCGAGGGTGACCAGGGTTCGCTCGCGGCCGGCAGTCCGGTGCGGCTCGAATTTCCGTCACGCCGGCTGCAGCCAGTCGACACCGAGCTGGCAGCGCCGATCCCGGTCGCCGATGCGGGCACGCGGATGGTGCACGTCGAGGCCGTCGTTCCCAACGAGGACGGCGCTCTCGCTCACGGCATGTCGGTCATGGCGCACGTGTTGGTCGAGCGCGGCAACAGCGAGGAGGTCTTGATCCCGGTGCGCTGCGTCGTCTTCGACGGGCTCGAAGCGATCGTGTTCAAGCGCGACGCGTCCAATCCGAACGTCGTGATCCGCACGCCGGTCGAGCTCGGTGCCCGGGCCACGGACCTCGTCGAGGTCATCGCCGGTGTCCTGGATGGTGACGAGCTGGTCGCGGACGGGATCCACCAGCTCAAGCAGACCGGGCTCGGCAAGGCGCCCGAAGGCGTGCATTTCCACGCCGACGGCACCTGGCACGGGGATCACAAGTAGCCGCAGATCGCCATGCTCAACGCCCTGATCCGCTGGTCCCTGAAACGGCGTGGCCTCGTGCTCGGTCTCGCGGTGCTACTCGTCGCGTTCAGCGCGTGGCGCGTGCCGCAGATGCCGGTCGAGGTCTTCCCGGAGCTCAACGCACCCACGGTCACGATCATGACCGAGGCGCCGGGCTACGCGCCCGAGGAGGTCGAGCGCGCGGTCACGTTCCAGATCGAAACCGCGCTGAACGGCATCGCTGGCCTCCGGCGCCTGCGCTCGAGCTCGGCGCTCGGTCTGTCGATCGTCTGGGCCGAGTTCGACTTCGGCGCCGACATCTACCGCAACCGCCAGCTCATCGCCGAGCGACTGACGCGGCTACAGGGCGTGCTGCCGGAGAACATCCACCCGCCCGAGATGACGCCGGTGGCGAGTATCGCCGGCGAGGTGATGCTGCTCGGCCTCACGAGTCGGGAGGAGCAGGTCTTGCCGCTCGAGCTACGGCGCATTGCCGAGTTCGATCTGCGGCCGCGTCTGCTCGCGGTCACCGGCGTGGCACAGGTGACGGCGCTCGGCGGCGAGCTGCCGCAGTTCCAGATCCAGGTGAGGCCAGAGAGCCTGCTGCGATACGGGCTGACGCTGGAGGACGTCGAGCGCGCGACCGCGGCCGCCCACGCTCCGGTCGGCGCGGGCTACCTTGCGAACGTCGGTGGCCGTGAGCTACCGCTGCGTCCCGAGACACGGGTCCGGAATGCGGAGGACATCGCTGCGACCGTCGTCGGCGAGTGGAAGGGCACGGCGGTGCGCCTGTCCCAGGTCGCCGAGGTCGGCATCGCCGGGGCGCCGCGGCGTGGCACCGGATCGGCAGGCGGCCAGCCGGCGGTGATCCTCACCGTGCAGCGCAACCCGAACGCCAATACGCTCGAATTGACTGCTCGCATCGACGCCGTGCTCGATGCGTTCGAGACGACGCTGCCCGAGGGAGCCCAGCTCGAGCGCGCGATCTTCCGGCAGGCGGACTTCATCGGCGTGGCGGTCGACAATGTAATGTCGGCGCTGCTGGATGCGGCGATCTTCGTCCTGATCATCCTGTTCCTGTTCCTGCTCAACGTCCGCACCACGTTGATCACGCTCACGGCGCTGCCGCTGTCGCTCGGCGCGGCGCTGCTCGTGCTCGACGGCTTCGGCGCCACCGTGAACGTGATGACGCTCGGCGGCATCGCGGTCGCCATCGGTTCGCTCGTGGACGATGCGATCGTCGACGTCGAGAACGTGTTCCGCAGGCTGCGTCAGAACGCGGCGCGACCGGAGGGCGACCGGCACTCGATCCTGCACGTCGTCTACGAGGCCAGCGTCGAGGTCCGCCAGGCGATCCTGCTGGCCACGGCGGTGATCATCCTCGTGTTCGTGCCGCTGTTCTTTCTCGGTGGCGTCGAGGGGCGCTTCTTCCGGCCCCTGGGCGCCGCCTACGTGATCAGCCTCGGTGCTTCGCTCATCGTCGCGATGACCGTGACGCCGGTCCTGTGCTATTTCCTGCTGCGCGACGCTCCGGCGATCCACGGCGAGCGGGAAGGCTGGCTCGTGCGGTGGCTGAAGCGGGTCTACGGCAGCGCGCTCGAGCGCGCACTCCGTGCCCGCGCGGTCGTGCTGGGCGGATCGGGAGCCCTGCTGGCCCTCGCCTTCGCGCTGGCCGCGAGCTTCGGCTCGTCGTTCCTGCCGGAATTCAACGAGGGCAGCATCACGCTGTTCCTCAACACTCCCGCGGGCACGTCACTGCCGGAGTCGGACCGCATCGCACAGCGCATCGAGCTGCAGGCCGGCCAGATCGACGGCGTCGCGGCCGTGACGCGCCGCACCGGCCGCGCCGAACAGGACGAGCACGCCGAGCCGGTCAGCGCCAGCGAGGTCGATATCCGGCTGCGCCCTGGCGCCGACGTCCAGGCGGTGCGCCGCGCGCTCGTCGAATTGCTCGACGCGACGCCGGGCGTGACCTCGCAGATCGGTGGACCGATCGGCCACCGGTTGTCGCACATCCTGTCGGGCACTCCCGCCGCCGTCGCGATCAAGGTGTTCGGGGACGATCTCGACGAGCTCCGCGCGATCGCGAAGGACATCGAGCGTGTGCTGCGTCCGCTGCCCGGGGTCCGCGATCTCGTCGCGAATCGCGAGGTGTTGTCCGACACGCTGCCGATCCGCTTCGATCGCGACCGGCTCGCGCACTTCGGCTTGACGCCGGCCGACGCCGCCGAGCAGCTCGAGACCGCGTTCCTGGGCCGCACGGTCGGCGTCGTGAACCGGGGCTCGGCCCGCCTCGACATCGTGCTGCGGCTCGCGGACACCGCGCGGCAGACGCTGGAGGACGTGCAGCGCTTCCCGCTGCAGGCGCCCTCCGGCGCGATCGTCCGCGTCGAGACCGTCGCCGAGGTCTACGAGGAGCAGGCCTCGAGCCTGATCACGCGCGAGAACGTCCGACGCAAGGCGGTGATCTCCTGCAACGTCGCAGAAGGGCACAACCTGGGCGACCTCGTCGAGTCGATCCGCAGCCGCGTCGATCCGATCGTCGCGCGGCACGAGGGCGTCTACGTCGAGTACGGCGGCCAGTTCGAGGCGCAGGAGGAAGCCAGCCGTCGCATCCTGTGGGCGTCGATCGGCGTGCTCGCGCTGATCATCGTCATCCTCTACTCGGCGTTCGGCCTGGTGCGCCCCGTGCTCCTCGTCCTGCTGAACCTGCCGCTGGCACTGGTGGGCGGGGTGGCGGCGCTGTTCATCGCGGATTCCCCGAGCCTGCTCGGCAACATCACGGGGCTGTTCGGCGGGGGTGGCTACGTGGCGCCGGTCGTCTCTATCTCGGCGCTGGTCGGCTTCATCGGGCTTGCCGGTGTCGCATGCCGCAATGGCCTCCTGCTGATCTCGCACTACTACCATCTGATGGAAGAGGAGGGCGTGCCCAAGCAGGACGCCGTGCAACGAGGCGCTCGAGAGCGCCTCGTGCCGATCCTGATGACCGCGCTCAGCTCCGCGCTCGCGCTGATCCCGCTCGTCCTCGCCAAGGGCGAGATCGGCAGCGAGCTCCAATACCCGATCGCCGTCGTCATCCTCGGCGGCCTCGTCACCAGCACCTTCCTGAATCTGTTCGTCGTGCCCGTCGCGTTCCAGATGTTCGGCGGCGGCCCCCGCACGCGCACGACCGAGACCCTCGAGCAACCCGTTCCCCAAGGAGACCCGCGATGAAGCGCCACCCGACCCTGTCCCCCATCCTCGCCACGCTGCTCGCGACGCTGCTCGCCGCGTGCGGCGACGACCAGCAGCAGCCTGCGCCGGGGGGCTCTGGCCAGCCGGGCACCGGCCAGGCCCGGACGCCACCCGGCGACGGCCACGGCACGGCGACCGACCTCGGCAAGTTGACGGTGGCCGGCAGGGAGTTCCGCATCGTGCGTCTCGGCGAGCTCGTGCCCGGCAAGGAGGGCGCGCTCGAGGTCTACGGCACCGGCATGTCGGACACGGACCTCCAGAGCCTCAACGCCTACCTGTGGGTCGAGAGCGAGGACGGCACGCAGCTCAGCTCCTCCGAAAAGGGTCTGCCCGGAGGCGGCCGGCTGCACTTCCACGTCACGCCGCGGAAGGGCGACAAGACGCCGTTCCGGGTCGTGCTGCGGCTGCGCGCGGACGGTACCGACGAACGTGCGTCGCTACCGCTGAGCGGTCACGGGCACGAGCACGTCGAAGGCCCGCACCACGGCGTCCCGGCCACGTTCTCGGGCGGCGAGACGAAGGGCTACCTGGAGCTCAAGCTCCACGACGACAAGGGCGACCTCGAGCTGTGGTTGGCCGAGGATGCCGGCCGCGAGAGGCCGTTCGACCTGCCGCTCGACGCGGTCGTCGAGATCGAGTTCGTCGACGTGCAAGGTCGGAAGGTCACGCTGCGGCCGCGCGACACGACGACGAACGAGGACGAGGACGGCACGCCGAACATCCATGACGGCAAGACTCACTACTTCATCTTCCCGAGCCAGGATGGCGAGGACGCGAGCTGGCTGACGGGCAAGGAGTTCCAGTCGATCGTGATCGTGCGCTTCTCGCGAGGCGGGCAGGCGTTCGCGTCCGAGGAGTTCGTGCTGAAGCCGCACTCCCACTGAGCCGCACCCACGGAGGAACAGCGATGAAGACCTGCACCCTGCTTACGGGATTGCTGACGCTTGCCGTCGCCGGCTGCGGCGGCGAGGCCGAGACCACGACCAAGACCGAGACCGAGACCGTCGCCGAGCCGCGCGATGCGCTGGCGGCCGGATGGTCGCTGCGTCCCGATGACCCCGCCGAGCAGTCCGCGGCGATGCGGTTCGTCCAGCACGCGGATGGCGTCGAAGCCGGGCCGGGCCCGAACGCCTGCCTATGGCACCCGGACCTGCGCGCGACCGGCGACTACCGCCTGTCCGTCGACGTGACGCACCTGGACTCCGGTCTCCACCCGCATGGTGCGGGGCTGACGTTCGGTGGGCAGGACGTGCACGGTGAGGGCCAGCGCTACACGTATTTCCTCGTCCGCGGCGACCGGAACTTCCTGATCAAGACCCGTGGCGGTGACGACACCGAAGACGTCGTCAACTGGACCGAGCACGCCGCCGTCGCGCCGGAAGACGACGACGGAGTGACGAGGAACCGCCTCAGTGTGGAGGTCCGCGGCGACGAGGTGCGCTTCCTGGTCAACGGAACCGAGGTGCACCGCGGCAAGCGCGAGGAGCTACCGACCGACGGGCAGATCGGTCTGCGGCTGGTGCATGACCTCCACGTCAAGTTCGGCAGGCCGGTCGTGGAGTCGCTGTAGCGGGTCGTCGTCGCGTCGCGCGGGCAGGGTGTGCGGCGCGCTGCAGCGACCGAGCCGATCGCTCACACGACCGGGACGTGGGAATCGCTCGCGGTCGCGTGGGCTCTCGCGCTGGCGCACGACGATCACGAAACCGGTGCGACCTGCCGCTCCTGCGCGGGAGCGGTTCCGACGCGCCGGGCAGGCGTCGACGTCCGTCACCACATCGTTCTCGTCCGCCGCAGCGTGTTGCGGCAGTGGCTCACCGCGTCGCCTGGGCGCGATGGGGTGAAGGGGGCCGGTGGTTCGAATCCTCTCGCTCCGACCAGCTCTCCCGGCTGGACGAGAGTTCGTGTCGGTGGCGTGGGGGGTGTGGACCGAGGCTGGACGCCCGACTACCACGTCCCTGGTCGTGGCGCTGCGCTCGCTCCGTGGTCGTGACTCACGGCGACGACCTGCGACGGTCGAGCCAACGACGCCCTGCGGGGTCCGCCGGTCGTCGGACGTCGCCGACTACGCGCCGCGCCAGCGCCATTCTGACGGCACCCAGAGCGCTCGGAATCCGCGCGCCGTGAGCACGGGATCGAGGACGCCGCGACTGCTGCGTGAACATCCTGCGGCTTCGACCACGGCAGCTCATCGGCCGCCGCCAGCACCTCGTATCAGGTGCGCCATGCCGACGGCGGTTCGACGAAGGACTCCGGCAGAGCATGCGTCGCCCGCAACTCGAACGTCGTGCTCAGCGCCGTGCACGGCTGCTTGGTATTGATCTCCACGGTAGTGGCCAGCAACGCCGGATCGGGCAGGTCCTCGATGCGCGAGTCGGGCCGCACGCGGGGTCAGAGAGCGGGCGTGCGGCTTGTCGGCGACTTGGGAGACGACCGGGTGGAGGCGCATGCGCGCCGGTGCAATGCCCGCGAAGTCTTGCAGGCGGTCGCCGACGATCTGGTCGGGCTCACCGACCAGCGGGTCGCCGAAGCCGACGTCGACACCGACGTCGACGCGGCGACCTCGGATGTTGCCGGCCAGGCGACACTCGGCGGCGGTGCGGTGGCCGGCGTACCTCGTGCCTTCGACGCGCAGCTCGGGATGCTGTCGATCGCGCTGGACCTCCAAGCACATGAGGTCACCGAGCTCGAGGCGGCCGGCGGCCTGCGGGCGATCGCGCAGCTCGGCCGACGTTCCCGTCATGCGGAGGTCGACGTCCGTCGTCGTTCGTGCACGTCGCCGGCGCAGTGCGGGGACCAGCCCTCCTCTCACGACCGCCGCGTCGCTGGCCATCGTGGTGCAGGACGAGCCCCTCCGGAACCCGCAGGCGTCGCGTCCGCCATGCCCGAGCCACCGTCATGTGCACCCTCGTCGGCAGGGCGTCCGAGAGGTCGTGGAGGGAGTGGCTCGTCCCGTGCGACAGTACCCCGGCGCGGCCCGACCCGAGCCCGAGCGCGACGAGCTCCTCGTGCTCGCCGGCCGGGCACTGGGTGAGCCGGTGGCTGCCGCGACGGATGCGGAGGATCCGTCCGACGCGGAGGTGCTGCTCCAGGTGCTCTTGGGATCATCCGCAGGCCTCGGCCTGCGTCAGGGTGAGCAGGCCGGCCTGGGCCGCGGCGATCTGGTACGCGCGATCCCGAGCTGGCGGACGTGGCATCGGGCGGGTGCCACGTCGGGGAGTGGCCGGCAGCGCACGAAGCCAAAACCGGCAGTTCAGTTCGCTGCAGGTCGGCCCGGGCGGCTGCATGCAACCCGGGACGGAGTCGTGTCGACTCTCACGCGGTCGCACGGCGTCTCTCGACCGACGAGGAAGCCCGCGCGACCGGGCGCGACCACGCGCGAGCCGTTGCGACCCAGCGAGGTTGCGCGAACGTCGTGCGGACATGCGATCGCCGCCGGCGGCCGCTGCCGCGTCGCGGTCGGTGACCGACTCCCGAGCGTCGATCGTGGCACGGACGTCCGACGCTCCCAAGTGCCGTTCCGCGCGCGCCCGAGAAACTCGCGGAACGGGAGACCTGCGCCGTGGTCGCCACCCGGGCTCGCCTACCGTCGGCGGTGGTGTCGCCCGTCTCGCGCGCCGTGGCGTCGGCGGCTCGGGCGACGCGCGCGACCCGCGCCGCCACGTTCGCCGGCAGCACGAGTCGAGCGTCGCACCGCGGATCCACGCGCGCGAGGAGCGACGATCCGAGGGCTCCGTTCCTCCGCAAGCGTCGCCGAACTTGCCCGGCTCGGCGCTTCCTCGCACGCTTCGACTCCATGGCTGCCGAGAACGCACCGCGGGCGTCGCGCGGACCGGTCGAGAAGCGGGTGGTGCCGTCGTTCCGCGACCTGCTCGCGCACCTGAGCACCGCCGATGCGGAGAAGCTGCTGGGCGCTCGCGGCAAGCAGCTGCTGAGCGAGTCCCGCCGCGTCGAGGTGGACATCGGTGCGCAGGCGAAGCTGACCAGGAGCTCGTTCCAGCTGCGCCTGTCGGATGCGGTCGCGACGCTTCGGCTGGCGGAGTCCGCGCGGGGGCGACTGGCGCGAAGCTGCTCGCGGTGCACGCGCCCATGTCTGCACGTGGCTACGGCGTTGCGCGTCGTCCTGGAGGAGAAGCTGGCGTTGGGACTCGCGGCGCCGCCGTCACCGCGGACCCCGAACGAGGCGCTCGGCGACGCGGAGCTCGTCGCCCGAGCGCTGGAGGATCGCGCACAGCGGGCGCGGGACGAGCGCATGCAGGTGAGCTCGACCGATCCGAGGCAGCCGTGGACGACGTACGAGGTGACCAGCCGCGAGAGTGGTCGGAGCTACCGCGTGGTGCTGCGCGGGAGCGAGCGTGGCGACTCGTACTGTTCGTGTCCCGACTTCCGCAAGAACACCTTGGGCACCTGCAAGCACATCCTGCACGTGCTCACCAAGGTGAAGCGTCGGTTCAAGAAGTCCGAACTCACCCGCCCGTACCGGCGCAAGCGCATCTCGCTGGGCATCGACTACGCCGAGGACCTGACCTTCCGGATGCGCTTGCCCGAGCGCTGCAGCCCCGCGATCGCCCAGCTCGCGCGGCCGTTCGAGCGGATCCCGGTCGATGCCGCGCACGCCTTGAAGTTGCTCGAGGCCGTGCGGCGCATCGAGCAGCTCGGCCATGACGTCGTGATCTTCCCCGACGCCGAGGCGCTCATCGAGGGGTTGCTCCTCCGTCGCCGCCTGGCGCGGCTGTGCGCCGCGATCCGGCGCGACCCGGGGGAGCACCCGCTGCGCCGCTCGCTGCTGCGGGTGGAGCTGCTGCCCTACCAGCTCGACGGCATCGCTTTTGCCGTCGCGTCGGGCCGCGCGGTGCTCGCCGACGACATGGGGCTCGGCAAGACGATCCAGGCGATCGGCGTGGCGGAGCTGCTGTCGCGCGAAGCCGACATCCGGCGCGTGCTGGTCGTGTGCCCGGCGTCCGTGAAGTCGCAATGGATCGGCGAGATCGCACGATTCTCCGGTCGCTCGGCCAGGACCGTGGTCGGCGCGGCGGCGGGGCGCGCCGCGCAGTACGGCGGCGAGCAGTTCTTCACCGTCTGCAACTACGAGCAGGTGCTGCGCGATCTCGCCGCGATCGAGGCACAGCAATGGGACCTGATCGTGCTCGACGAAGCGCAGCGCATCAAGAACTGGGAAGCGAAGACGGCGCGCGTCATCAAGACACTCGAGTCGCCGTTCGCGCTGGTCCTGACGGGTACCCCGCTGGAGAACCGCCTCGACGAGCTCTATTCGATCGTCGAGTTCATCGACGACCGCCGACTCGGGCCCGCGTTCCGCTTCTTCCATGCGCACCGCGTAGTCGACGAGAACGGCCGCGTGCTGGGCTTCAAGAACCTCGACAAGCTGCGTGCCACGCTGGCGCCGGTCCTGCTGCGCCGCACGCGCGACGAGGTCATGAAGCAGTTGCCCGAGCGGTCGACGGAGATCGTCCGCGTGCAGCCGACCCAGGAGCAGCTGTCGCTGCACGACGGGGCGATGCAGGTCGTCGCCACGATCGTGCGCAAGGCCTGGCTCTCCGAGGTCGACCTGCTGCGGCTGCAGAAGGCTCTGCTGCTGTGTCGGATGGCGGCCGACAGCACGTTCCTCGTCGACAAGCAGCGGCCCGCGTATTCGAGCAAGCTGGAGCGGCTCGCCGAGCTGTTCGACGATCTGCTCGCCGAGGCGGGGCGCAAGGTCGTCTTGTTCTCGGAGTGGACCACGATGCTCGACGAGATCGAGACGGTGCTCGCGCCGAGGCTGCGCAAGCCGCCGGCGTCCATGGTCCGCCTCGATGGCAAGGTGCCGCAGCAGAAGCGACACGAGCTCGTGCGTCGCTTCCGCGAGGATCCGGCATGCCGCGTGTTCCTGACCACCAACGCCGGTGCCACCGGTCTGAACCTGCAGGCGGCAAATACGGTCGTCAATGTCGACCTGCCGTGGAACCCCGCGCTGCTCGAACAGCGCATCGGTCGCGCGCATCGCCTCGGTCAGAAGCGGCACGTGCAGGTGTTCGTGATGGTCACCGAGGGCACGATCGAAGAGAACATGCTCGGCACGCTGTCGGCGAAACATCAGCTGTTCCAGGCGGTCCTCGATCCCGATTCGCGGATCGACGAGGTCGAGCTGCAGAGCGGGATGGAGGAGCTCAAGCGCCGGCTCGAGGTGCTGCTCGGCAAGCGGGCCGCAGCCCCGATCGACGAGAGCGAGAAGCAGCGCGAGTCGAGCGCGGCGGGACGTCTCGGCGAGGAGCGTGCGCGCGTTGCCGAGGCCGGCGGCCGGATGTTGGCGGCAGCGTTCGAGTTCCTGGGCGAGCTGCTGCCGGCAGCAGAGACGGTCGGATCGGAGGGAGCCGACGGTCAGGTCGTCGACGAACTGCGCAGCCGGCTCACGCGGTGCATCGAGGAGGACGCTCGAGGCCGTCTGCAGTTGACCGTGACGCTCCCGGGCCGTGAGTCGCTGGACAAGCTCGCGAAGTCGCTCGCGCAACTGCTGGCGTCTCGCTGAGAGCCGCGCCGCGGCCGGACCCGGTCTGCCGAGCGCTCACCTTCGGCGTGATGAGAGCCACGAATCAGGCGACCGTTGATCCGTGCGCCGGTGCGTCGACAGCACGGGTTCGACGATCCGGCTTGCCTCGAGATCCCGTTCCTCGCGCGTCGACCGGGCGAGTCCACCCCAGGTCGCGAGGACCCGGTCGATGGCTGGGTCGCGGAAGGCGAACCGACGCGGCGCTCGGCGCCTTTCCGGTCTCCGCAGCGAGTCGTCCCACGTCGCACTCTGGTCCGCACCGGTCCCGGACGGCCACGACGTGACCGGGCCCGCCGCGGCGATCCGTCGTCGCCACCTGACCGAGTCTGCCGACGTCCGTCTTCCGGGGGCGGCCGCGAGTACAGCGTCTCCCTCCCGCCACGTCTTCGTGCGGCGCGCCGGGTCGGGCCGACCGTGCGACGCAGCGCGAGCCGCGGCGAAACGCCCGACCACCAAACCGATCGCAGGGGGCGGCGGGATGTGCCCGTCGACTTCGAGTCGCGTCGACTGCAGACCGCCGCCGCGCCCCGACCCCCTTGCCCAGGCTTGCCGGACGTCCGCTCGGTCGCCGTTCGGCGACGTGCGAACGCGTCGATGGCATCGGAAGGATCCCGCCGTGGGAGCCGGCGGGTCGGGGACCCGCGCGGCCACGCTCGCGGTCCCCACTCGCGCGAACGGGTGCCTTGGGCGAGCCCGGCGCGTTGTGCACAGAGATGGTGCTGGCACAACGCAGTGTTGTGTGGCATAAATCCGAAGACACAACGACCGAGGAGCATCTCCATGGCCTACGTCCGCCGGCGCGGCAACCAACTCGCGATCGTCCACGGAGCCCGCGACCCCGACAGCAGCAAGGTCGAGCAGCAGGTTCTGTTCACGATCTACTCGCAGCGCGAAGCCCGCGAGATCCTCGGGCGCGGACAGCCCGGGGGCCCGACGCAATTCCGGCGAGCCCTCGAGGCGCAGAACCCCGGGCTGCGGTTCGACTGGGACAAGATCGACGCCGCGATCGCGCAGAACCTCGAGGCACTGCCCGAGACCTACGACTACGTCGGGACGCGCCTGCGCGACGGCTTCCGCCCCGACCTGCGGCGCTTCGTGCGCCGCCTGCTGCTGACCGACCCGCAATGGTTGTCGTCTTCGTGGCAGCTGATCGACGAGCACCGGAAGGAGCTCGAGTTCCTGCGCGACCTGATCGACTGGCGGCTCGCCATCGAAAAGCCGTCGCCCGCGGCGGCCGAGTGGATGGCCGACAATCCCTTCCATTGGCGCTATGCGATGTCCAGTCGCGAGGTGCCGCCGGATGCCGAGGACTTCGCGCGTGGCTACTACGAGAAGGGCGACCTCGACATGGCCGAGGCGGTCTTCGTGATGCTGACGGATATGTTCGAAGGCTATGCCGAGGGCCACAACTTCCTCGGGCTGATCGCGTTCGATCGAGGGGACTATCCGCTGGCGATCGCGCGCTTCCGTCAGTGCATCGACCTCGGGCGTAGACTGTTGCCCAAGCGCGTGGCGGAGGATCGGTGGTGGAGCGACGACGCGACCCGGCCCTATATGCGCGGCCTCCGCAACCTGGCCCTGACCTACAACTGCGCGGGAGAGCACGAGGAGTCGCTCGAAGTTTGCGAGCGGCTCGAGCGCGAGTGTCACGACCACCTGCACGCCGCCGGACATCGAGCCGCGGCGTGTCTGTCGCTCGGCGATTGGCTGGGTGCCCTGCGCGCGGCGCTGCGGGTCCACCGGGTGGCACCGCGCGAGAGCCTGATCGCCGCGCTCGCCGCCCACGAGCTCGGGCGCCTCGACGACGCGCGGGTCTGGTTCGTCCATGCGATGATGAACGTGCCGCGCAGCGCGGCGAGGATCGTCGGTCAGCGCCTGCCCGACCCCGAGGGCGACGACGAGGTGAACGACCACAATGGCGGCGTGGTCCTGCACGGCTCGATCCGCGGCTTCCTCGCCCGGCGGAGCCGCGCGTCAGCGGGCTTCTTCGCGAGTCTGTGGAGCGAGTTCGCCGGTCTGCGCGACGAGCTCAGGGCGGCGCGGGTCCGGTCGGACGAGGACCGCGCCGGCCGGGACCGAGGGGCGTTCGACCGGATCGGGGAGATGTGCTCCCTCGCCTTCGCGGAGGGCTACCGGACGGCACCCGCGGCATCGAGCGACGAAGCGACCTCCCCGCCGCACGCCCCTGCTGGCTCGAGCGTCGCGAGGGAGTAGGCTCACCACCGATGCCCTTCACCCTGTTCCGCGACCGCTTCCGCGACCTTGCCGATCGGGAGACCCGCACGATCATCCGGCTGCACGGCTCGGAACCGGGACCCCCTGCCGGCCACTATGCGTTCCTCGAGATGTTCTGCGACGAGCCCGGCTGCGACTGTCGGCGCGTCCTCCTGTGGGTCATCGACACGGCCAACGGCCGCTGCGAGGCCGTGATCAACTTCGGCTGGGAGGACGCGAGCTTCTACGCGGCATGGCTGCGCGAGGACGATCCGGACATGGTGGCCGAGCTGAAGGGGCCGGCCCTCCACCTGGGCCCGGCGCAGGGACGGCACGCGGACGCCTTCCTGGACCTCGCGCAGCAGCTCGTGCTCCGCGACACGGCCTACGTCGCCCGGATCCAGCGGCACTATGCGATGTTCCGGGAGGACGTGGAGAAGGGCAACCGGCCCGGGCCCCGCGGCAGGAGCGTGAAGATCCGCCGCAACGACCCGTGTCCGTGCGGCAGTGGTCGCAAGTACGGTAAGTGCTGTGCGGGCCCGGCGCGCGGTGCCGGCGCCGGACGGTGATCGGGATCCCCGTGACGTCGTAGCTCCGGATCACGAGGGAGGTCGACTACCTCGTCGGCAGGGCGATGCGTTCGTCACCGCGAATCGTGCGAGCGGGGCGCACGAGATGCTCAGCGGCGACCCGACGGTGGAGCCGGTGGGTGACCGAGATCGGATGAGCGGGTCCTTCGGTGCCGTGCGGCAGCTCCTGTCATCCGGGGGAACGGCCCCCGACTTCGCGTCCCTCGGCACGGTCGGTGGTTTCGTCGAGCATTGGCCGTCCAGATTGCCCTTGCCCGATTCCGGCTTCAGGTGAGACATCGGCAACCGCTCACGGGCGCGCCCCCGTCGCTCTTTCGACCTGCGTTCTCGGCCGGTGCGTGCGGCTTCGCCCGCCGGAGCAAGTGGCTTCTCTTCTGCTGCGGACGAGTCTATTGCGCGACCGTCAGCAGGACGGCTGTGCCTGTGTCCCCGGTGTCCTGCCAGTCGAGCGCGAGAACTGCTCGGAACCGTTCAATCCCGAATCGACGAAGTCGCATCCCCTTCCCTCTCGGTTCCGGTTCCCGGGAGCTGGTCGCTCTCCAGCTCCGCCTCGAGGTCCTCGGCGCTCCGTAGCTTGTCCTCCACGTCTTCGGGCAGCGCCTTCGTGAGCTCGTACTGCGAGACCGCCAACGGCTGCGTCGTCCCGCGGAGCGCATACTCGGCGACGGTGGCTTCGCGGTCCTTGCCGAGCAGCAGGCCGACGCTCGGCTGGTCGTCCCGGTGCCGGAGCAGGTCATCCACCGCCGACAGGTAGGAGTCGAGTTTCCCATGTGCTCAGGCCGGAACTGCGCGGCCTTCAGCTCGATGACGACGTAGCAGCGGAGCTTCAGGTGATAGAGGGGGAGGTCGATCCGGAATTCCTCTTCCCCCACGCGGAGCGGGACCCGGTTTCCGACGAACGCGAACCCTCGGCCGAGCTCGAGCAGGAAGTCTCGGATGTGCCGAACGAGCCCGAGTTCGATCACGCGCTCCGCGGCGTCTTCGGTGAGGCCGAGGAAGTCGAGCTCGTAAGGGTCCTTCAGGGTCTCCCGGGCAAGGTCCGACCGCGGAGCCGGGAGCGTGGTAGAGAAGTTCGTGCTCGCCCCGCCCTGGGCGTCGAAGAGCTCGCGCTCGATGTGGATCACGAGCACGTTCCGGCTCCAGCCGTGCTCGACCGTCTTGCGGCCGTACCAGAGCCTCTGCTCCCGGTCCCTGACCTTCTCGAGCAAGGCCAGGTTGCGCGACCACGTGATCCGTGCAAGGGGCCCTTGCGCGGTATCCGGGTCCGGCCACGCCTCTGCGAAGCTCCTCATGTACTGGAGGTTGCGGCTGGAGAAGCCCTTGCTCTCGTAGAACTCCTTCCGGAGATCGGCGGCGAGCCGGTCGATGACCTTCGCCCCCCACCCGAGTTCGTCCTGCCGCTCGAGGATGTCCCGGCCGATCGACCAGTAGGGAAGGACGAGTTCGCGGTTCACCGCGAGCGCCGCATGAACGCGGGCGGCCCGGACCCGGTCCTGCAGGTCTCGGAGGAGATCCTCGTAGCCCTCCGGTCTCTTGCTCAGTGAACTCGCCACGCCCCCAAGGTCGGGGTGCGATCCTGTCTCGTCCCATCGCCCGGAGCGATGCTCGCAGAGGGCTTCGGCTCCGAGCACGGCGACGAGTGTCCGGCAGCGCGCGAACCATGTCGTCGCTCACAGGTCCGATGCGCTTGCGCCGGACTCCTCGTCGGCCGGCGCCCGCCTGCTCAGGCGCGTGCTCTGGATCACTCCGGCGGCCGGGGTCGATGGCACCGAACGGTTGCCGGACCCCGTGCCTCGCCCGGTCTTCGACGCGAGGCGGGAGATCGGCCCTGATGCGACGTCCAGGCGGCCCGCGGTGTGGGGGGGCGACACTGGAGCGTTGATCTCGGAGCGATCCAGGCCCGCCGGGGCCGGCCTCCACCATGGTCGACCTGGTCATTGCTGCGGCTCCGCGGAGCAGCGTGAGCAGCATGATTGTCGGCTCCTCGCCGAGCAGCGAAGTCGAGCGGCGCGTGCCGGATGCGGCGCGGGCGTGACGATTCAGGTCGGTCACGGCCCGGCGTCGAGCGGCGACGCGACCGGAGGCGAAATGACCGGCTGCAGCCGGGATGTCCGTGGGCACGGGGCGAGCTGGCTGTCGGCGGCCGCGCGTTGCGAAGCACGTCAGGCCCAGTGCACGTCAGGTCCTGTGCACCATGCGCGGGGCGTGCTAGGCTCGCGGCCACGTTGCTGACGTCGATGCCCCTGGCGGACAGCAGGCGAAGAAGCACGGTGGAGTCAACGCGCATGTGTCTGTCCCTTCGCGTCGCGATCAGCGGCGCCGTTCTTGCTCTGACGACGGTCGCGCAGTCGACGCCATGGGTGGTCGACAGCCTCGGAAGGCCGGGCTCGCACTTCACCAGCGTGCAGGCAGCGGTCCAGGCGGCGCCGCCGGGGCAGGTGCTGATCGTGCGCGCGGGGACCTACGTCGAGCGGGTGACGATCCAGCGCGGCGTGTCGCTGCTGGCCGAGCCGGGCACGCGCATCCAGTGGCTGGCCTACCGCAACGAGCCGCTCGTGCAGATCGCCAATCTGCCCGCCGGGGAGCGGGTCGCGATCCAGAACGTGACGTTCGGCAATGGCTGGATCTTCGGGCCGGCCGTGCAGGTCCTGAACTGCGCGGGCGGCGTCCAACTGGAGGATCTCGTCGGGGACTCGACGTGGCTGGCCCGGACCGGCACGGAAGTGAACGCACTGGTCGACGTGTATCAGTCCGCCCGCGTTTCGCTGTCCGGGTGTCGGTTCACCGGGGGACGACCTGCATTGGCCGTGGTGAGCAGCGCCGTGGCGGCCGACCGGTGCACCCTGGTCGGAATGCAGGGCACGGCGAATCACGCGAACATCAGCCCGGGACCCGGGATCGCGGCGATCGCCTCGACGCTGGCGTTGTCCGGGTGCACGGTGCGGGGCGGAGACTTCGACGGCCTGTCGGGGCCCGGCCTCCCCGCGGTGTGCGAGCCCGCACTGCGGAGCTACCTCACGGATTGGACCATCACGGGAACGGCAGCGGATTCGCTGGTGGCCGGTATCCAGCCGTTCGCCGCGCAGAGCGCGATCACCGGCGGGGGCACCGTGACGATCCACCCTGGCGTCACGCTGGTGTCGTCCGGCGGTGCGGGTCCGACCAGCGGTGTCCGGGTCGCGCGAGCGCCGATCCCCTGGCTCGCGGCGAGCGCTGGCGCGCCGGGCCGGCCGGTGACCGTCGAGCTGATCTCGACCGCGGGCGACACGGTGCTGCTGCTGGCAGGCACGCTGGGCGCGCCGCGGATCGTGTCGTCCGTCGGGACTCTGTGGCTGGACCCGGCCGCGGGGCCGGTCCTCGCTGCCTCGGGCACTCAGCCGGGCTCGGGTGTGCGAGCCTGGACGTTCCCGAGCCCGCTCGATCCGGCGCTGCTCGGCGTGCAGCTCACGTGGCAGGCGTGGAGCGGGCAGGCGATCGGCTCCGGGCTGCTGTCGAACCCGTCGAGCTACGTGCACGGCTGGTGAGACGCGGCGGGCCCGGACCCGCATGCCAGCTCCGAACCGCACAGACCCTTGCGCGTGCGAGGTTCTTCGGTCACAACGGCTCGCATGGTCCAGTACCGCCTCGGCGAGGCCGCGCGCCTGCTCGGCGTCAGCGTCGATACCGTCCGCCGGCACGTCGACGCGGGGCGGCTCGCGAGCACGCGCAGCGCCGGACAGCAGCGCCTCGTCGACGGCGCGGACCTCGCGCGGCTCGCGGACAGCCTGGAGAGCGACGACGAGTCCGGCGCCGGCTCGTCCGCGCGCAACCACCTGCTCGGCATCGTCACGCGCGTCGTGACCGACAAGGTCGCCGCGCACGTCGAGATGCGCTGCGGGCCGTTCCGCGTGGTGTCGCTGTTGACGCGCGAGTCGGTCGACGAGCTCGGGCTCGCGCCCGGGGTCATGGTGCACGCCGTCATCAAGGCGACCAACGTCGTCGTCGAGCTGGCGGACGCGAGGGCGACGTCGTGACCGGGCGCGCCGTCGCCGGGCGCTGCGCATGGCTCTGCGCGGCGCCGCTGCTGGTCGCGATGGCCTGCGGTCACGCCGGGCCGGAGCGCGCTACGGCGCTGGTCTTCGCGGCGGCCTCGCTGACCGCGTCGTTCGAGGCGCTCGCGGGTGAGTTCGAGCGCCGCCATCCCGGCAGCGACATCGAGCTGCACTTCGACGGCACGCCCCGGCTCGCCCTCCAGTTGCGCGAAGGGGCACCCGCCGACGTCTTCGCGTCTGCCGACCGGACCAACATGCAGCGCGTCGTCGACACCGGTACGGCGATCGGCGAGCCGGTCGTGTTCGCGACCAACCGGCTCGCGATCGTCACGCAGCGCGGCAATCCGCACGGCATCCGCGGGCTCGCGGATCTCGCGCGCGCCGATCTGCGCGTGGTGCTGTGCGGTCCCGAGGTGCCGGCGGGCCGCTATGCACGGGAGGCGCTCGCGAAGGCCGGGGTGGCCGTGCGCTCGGTCTCCGACGAGCCGAGCGTCAAGGCGGTCGTCAGCAAGGTCGCGCTCGGCGAGGTCGATGCCGGCATCGTCTACGCGACCGACGCGACCGGTGCCGCGGCGCCGGTCGAGGCCGTGGCGCTCCCCGGCGAGCACGATGTCGTCGCGAGCTATCCGATCGTGCTGCTCACGGCCGGCCGCGACCGTGCGACCGGCGCCGCGTTCCTCGAGTTCGTCCGCTCGGCGGACGGCCAGGCGATCCTCGGCCGCTTCGGCTTCTCTCCCCCGTGACCGCGACCCGCCCCACGTCGCCGAGGCTCCTCGCGCTGCCCGCCGTGCTGGCGGCAGCCTTCTTCCTGCTCCCGCTCGTCGGTCTCTGCCTCCGGGCGCCGTGGGGTCGCCTCGCCGGCTTGACCCTGAGCCCGGCGGTGCTCGATGCGCTGCTGCTGTCGCTGCAATGCTCGCTCGCCGCGGCGTGCCTGTCGCTCGCGCTCGGGCTGCCGCTCGCCGTGTGGCTCGCCGATGGCCATTCGCGAGCCCACGCCGCGGTGCGCGTCCTGGTCACGCTGCCGATGGTGCTGCCGCCCGTCGTCGGCGGCGTCGCCATGCTGCTCGCCTACGGCCGCAATGGCATCGTCGGCGCGCCCGTCGAGCAGCTTCTCGGGATCGCATTGCCGTTCACGACCGGCGGCGTGATCGCCGCCGAGACCTACGTCGCGATGCCGTTCCTCGTGCTGACGCTCGAGGGTGGGCTCCGCTCCCTCGACCATCGCTACGCCGATGCCGCCGCCACGCTCGGCGCCGGCCCGTGGCGCGTGTTCCGGACCGTCACGCTGCCGATGCTCGCGCCGTCGCTCCGCGCCGGTTTGCTGGTCGCCTGGGCGCGCGCGCTTGGCGAGTTCGGCGCGACGATCACGTTCGCCGGCAACCTCCCCGGCGCGACGCGCACGCTGCCGCTCGCGGTATACACGGCGCTCGAGACCGCGCCCGATGCGGCGATCGTGCTCAGCCTGCTGCTGGTCGCGACCGCGGGCGCCGTGTTGTTCGCATTGCGCAGGCAGTGGTTCCCGGTGCGATGAGCCTCGTCGCCGACATCGCGGTCGACCGCGGCCCGCTCCGATTGCGAGCCGAGCTGCGCGTCGAGTCCGGCGAGACCGTGGCCCTGGTCGGGCCCAACGGCGCCGGCAAGACGTCGCTGCTGCTCGCGATCGCCGGGCTCCTGCGGATCGACCGGGGCGCGATCTCCCTCGACGGTCGGCTGCTCGACGGCGGCGCCGGCGGGCCGTTCGTGCCGACCGCCGCGCGGCACATCGGTGTGGTGTTCCAGCAGCACCTGCTGCTGCCGCACCTGTCCGTGCTCGACAACGTCGCCTACGGGCCGCGCAGCCGCGGCCGGCCGCGCTCCGAGGCGCGCGCCGCGGCCGCCGACTGGCTCGACCGCGTCGGCGTCGGCGAGCCCTGGCACGACGCGCGGCCCGCGACGCTGTCGGGCGGCCAGTCGCAGCGGGTCGCGCTCGCGCGCGCGCTGGCCACGGCGCCCGCGCTCCTGCTGCTCGACGAGCCGCTCGCCGCGGTCGATGCCTCGGCGCGGCTCGAGCTGCGGCGCGAGCTGCGCGCGCACCTCGCCGGGTTCCGCGGCCCACGCATCCTGGTCGCGCACCACGTCGAGGACGCGCTCGCGCTCGCCGACCGCGTCGTCGTGTTGGAGGCCGGGCGCGTCGTGCAATGCGGCACGCTCGAGGAGCTGGTGCGCTGCCCGCGCTCCCCGTACGTCGCCGATCTGGTCGGCCTGAATTGCTTCGTCGGCACGTGCCGGGGCGGCGTCGTCGAGGTGGGCGACGCGCACCTGACGGTCGTCTCACCGCTCGACGGCGAGGTCGTGGTCACGGTGCACCCGCGCGCGGTGTCGTTGTTCCCCGCGCGGCCCGCGGGCTCGCCACGCAACGTCTGGTCGGCGCCGGTCGATGGGCTCGAGCCGTCGCTCGACCGCGTGCGCGTCCGCCTCGGTGGTGTGCTGCCGCTGGTCGCCGAGGTGACGCCCGCGGCCGTCGCCGAGCTCGGCCTCGCCCCCGGTCGCGTCGTCTGGGTCGCGATCAAGGCGACCGAGCTCGGTGTGTCGGCGCGGTGAGCCGGCGGGCGATCCCGGCCGGGACGTCGACGATCGGAGCGAACGCGACGATCGCCTGCGGCGCTGCTCCCCACGCACGGGTCCCACGACATGGGAGTTCGCGTCGTCCTCCGTCGGTCCGCGTTCGTCGAGTGGCCGAACCGGGCCTCGGACCGCGCGGTCCTGGCCCTCGATATCGGGCGCGCGGGGGTGCAGCAGGCGACCGACGGAGCCGGTCACGTGCCGGGGACGAGCGCCGTGACGAGGCTCGTGAAAGCGCGGTCCTCGCCGCTGTAGAAGGCCCAGCCGTCGTACGCGGCGACGTCGAGCAGACCCGCCTTCATCCGGCAGACCCGGCGGAGCTCGTCGCCGGAGTAGAGCTCGATGCGGTGCTCCGGTGGGTCGCCGACGAACGAGACCAGGCGCACGCCTTGCGCGGGCATCTCGGGAATTGCATCGAGCGCGGCGAGCCAGAGGGAGATCGTCTCCGGGGTGCGTATCTCGACGCACTGCGCGTCCTCGGCGCCGAGCTGGGGTACGTCGACGGCGAGCCCGACGGACGGGCCGTAGTGCACGACGATGCGGTCCACGGCAGGCTCGGAGGGCGGCTGATCCGGCGCGCTCGAGCAGCCGACAGCGGTCAGGCAGCAGAACACGGACAGGAAGATGGTGTGGGGCTGGATCACGGTCGGGTTCTTCGGATGCAGGGGACGGTCGAGGTGCGCTCACGACGTAGCGGAGCGACCGAGGTTCCCGGCGATCGTGCGATCTTCTGGTCGAGCCACGCCTGGCGGTGTCCGTCGAGGCAGGACTCGTGTTCCGGCGGTTCCGCCGCTCAGCCGCGGGCAGGTCCTCGAGTCGCAGCTGCCCGACGGTGTGGGTGGGGGCGCGATCGAGGCGTCGACGAGGTCGCGCCGGGTCGACCGCTGCGGCGCTCATGGCGGGGTCGAGCCCGGCCGGAATCCAATGCTGGGCGGACACCCAGGTCCGCAGTGACGCGAGGACGCGGAGATCGAGCAATGCGAGGTCTGGATTGGATCCCGCGGCGATGTGCAGCACCGCACCCATCGCATTGCGCAGGATCCATAGCGCGAGCCACCGTGCCGCGGGATCGAGCCGCTCCCTGCGCAGCCACAGCCCGGTCGTCTCCCGCCGCGAGCTTCGAGACCCACCGCCACGGTGGCGGGTCGAGACGGTGTGCTGCGGGTCACCGCACGCGCTGCGGGAACCGCGCGCGGCGAGCGCGACCGCGGTCAGGGGCGCGGTCGCGGAGCGGTGGCGCATGGGCGGGGTCCCGCGGGCGGCGTAGCGCGGACCGCGTGCTTCACCGGGCGCCGGGATCGGTCGGGTGCGCCGCGCTCCGAACCGTGCGAGCGGTGGTTCGGAGCGGCCGCAGGAAAGCGACGTGCGCCGAGGAGAGATCGCAGGCATGCTCTCGCGGTTCGGCGCCCGGGCGCACGCAGCCCGGGAACGAACCAGCCGATCCGACTTCGTGGCGATCGATCCCGACAGACCCGGCGACTGCTGCCCACCCGGCGCGCGGCGCGACCTGCGCGCGATGGTCTGGGACGGCGCGTTCTTCAGCGCGATGGTCGGCCTCGGCGAGACCTACGTGCCGGCGTTCGTTCTCGCCGCCGGGCTCGGCGCCGTCGCGGCCGGTCTGATCGCGAGCTTCCCGCTGCTGGTCGGCGCGATCGTCCAGCTCGTCACGCCCTGGGGCGTGCGGCAGGTCGGCTCGTACCGGCGCTGGGTCGTCGCGTGCGCCTGCCTGCAGGTGGCGGCGTTCGCCGGATTGACGTCATGTGCGTGGTCGGGCGAGGTCGCGTTCCTGCTCGTCGTGCTGTGCTCGTCCGGCTACTGGGCAGCGGCGATGTCGGCGAGCCCGCCGTGGAACGCGTGGGCCGGCAGCCTCGTCCCGGTGTCGATCCGCGCCCGCTACTTCGCCCGGCGCTCGCTCGTCTGCCAGGCGGTCCTGTGCGTCGCGGTGCTCGCCGGTGGCCTCGTGCTCGAGCACAGCCGCCGTGCCGCGACGCCGGTGGAGCACGCCGCGGGGATCGTCGTGCCGGAGGTGCTCGTCACCTTCGGGTGGCTGTTCGTGGTCGCCGGGCTCGCGCGCGCCGTGTCGGCGAGTTTCATCGCATCGCAGTCGGAGGCGCCCGGCCTCGCGGCGACCCACGAGGCGTTGTCGCCGCGCGGCGTGCTCCGCGTGATCCGCGACGCGGGCTCGGGCCGCGTGTTCGTCTACCTGCTGACGATGCAGTTCGGCGTCTACCTGTCGGCGCCGTTCTTCACGCCGTTCATGTTCGGGCCGCTCGGGCTCGACTTCGCGGAGTTCACGGTGCTGACGACGACCGCCTACGTCGCCCGCGTCCTCGCGCTGCCGCACCTCGGACGCTGGGCCCAGACCCGCGGCACGCGCGCCGCGCTGTGGTTGGGCGCCGTCTGCACCGCGCCACTGCCGCTGCTGTGGCTGGCGTTCGACGACTTCTGGTGGCTGCTCGCCATCCAATTGTTCGGTGGCGCCGCGTGGGCATCGCTCGAGCTGGCGATGCTGCTGGTCTTCTTCGACGGCATCCCCGACCGGCACCGCACGTCGGTGTTGTCGCTCTACAACTTCGGCAATGCGGTGGCGATCGCGGTGGGCGCGACGATCGCCGCGACGATCTTCACGCGACTCGGCGCCGGGACCTTCGCGTTCACCGCGCTGTTCGTCCTGTCGGCGGCCGCTCGTCTGGCCACGCTCGCCTTCCTGCGCGGGATCCGGCCTGCACGGGTCACGCACGCGATCGAATTGCGGACGATCGCGGTGCGGCCGAGCGGCGGCGGTGCGATGCAGCGGCCGATCCTGGCGACGCTCGACGAAGCCGAGCCCGACGGTGGCAATGGCAGCAGCGAGACGGGTACGGCGCCGGTCGGGGCGGTGCGCGAGGGCACCGGCTGAGCGCGGCGCACCGGGCGGTCACTCCTCGTCCGGCGCGGGATCCGTCGGCGTGAGGCTCGCCGTGCGTTCGCCCGGGCGCGGCGACGGTGGCCCGCGGAGCTCCTCCGGCAGGTCGGTCGGGGTCGTCTGGTCGAGCAGCTCGTTGACGACCTCCATCGCGTGGCGGAGCTCGGGCGCGGTGGGGAACGAGCCGCAGCGGCGGAACTGATCGCCCGCCCGGGCCGCGGTCAACACGTCGCGCAGCTCGTCGATCGGGCGCACGATGCGGCTCGCCAGGCGCCGGATCAGCAGCAGGCTGAGGCTCAGGGACACGAAGCCGATCAGCGTCGCGGCCCAGGCGCCGGCCTTGCCGATGCGCTGAGCGTCGGCGTCGACGCGCTTCATCGCGCTGCGGTTGATCTCGATGAGCTGCACGAGCTTCCCGATCAGCTCGTGTCGGGCTGCGCGATCGCCCGAAAGCGCCGGCTCGAGTGCCGCCGCGATGCCGTCGAGGATCGGGGCCTCGCCCGGCTCGGTGACGTTGTCGCGCGCGCGCGCGAGTGCCGCCTCGACCCGCGTGCGATCGTCGGTCGGCACCGCCGCCGGCGACCGGGCGAGCACCTCGAGCACGTCCTCGGTGGCCATGATCGTGGCGTCGTTGCGCAGCAGGATGCGCTCGATGGCGGGCCCCATGCGGCGGAACAGCCCGATCGCGCCGAACACGAGGGCGAGATTGAGGGCGACGAAGCCGAGGACGACGGCACCGAGCTCGGACCGGAGCTGCATGGCTCAGCTCTTCTCCATCATGCGTGCGACGGCACCCTGCCGGCCGACCAGGACCATCACGTCGCCCGACTCGAGCACCGTGCCGGCTTCGGGCAGGATCACCGTGCCGGAGCCCTGCTTGCGGATCGCGACGATCGTGACGCCGAACCGGTTCGGCAGGCGCAGCTCGCCGAGCGATTGCGACAGGAACGACTTCGGTGTCTCGACCTCGCTGAGCAGCACGCCCTCGCCGAGCAGCAGCTCGCCGCGGATCCCCTCGTGCACGATCCGGCTCGCGAAGCGCTCGCCGAACTCGCGCTCCGGATTCACGACCTGGTGCGCGCCGACCAGGCGGAGGATGCGCGCGTGCACGTCGTCGTTGGCGCGCGCGATCACGCGCTTCGCGCCGGATTGACGCAGCAGCGCCGTGCAGATGATCGAGGCGTCCTTGGACTCGTCGCCGATCGCGCAGACGCACACGTCGCGCTTGTCGGGCGAGGTGCGCTGGATCGCGTCGAGGTCGGTCGCGTCGAAGCACAGGGCCTCGGCGACGTGGTCGGCGATCGCCTGCACGCGGTCCTCGTCCGTGTCGACGGCCAGCACCTCGACACCGCGCTCGGCGAGCGCGCGGGCGACCGCGGTGCCGAACTGGCCGAGCCCGATGACGATGACCTGTTGGTTCTGGCGAGGCATGGTGGCTCCGGGGATCAGCCGACGTCGATGTCCTGCAGCGGCAGCCGGACGTCGCCGAGATTCGCACGTTGCGTCATCAGCATCATCAGCGAGAGACCGCCGACACGGCCGACGAACATGCACGCCAGCACGATGATCCGGCCGATCTCGTCGAGCTCGCCGGTCGCCCCGACGCTGAGACCGACGGTGCCGAGCGCGGACACGACCTCGAAGACGACGGCCGTCAGTGGCAGCTGCTGGGTGAGCAGTAATGCGAGCGTGCCGATTCCGATGCCGGCCACGCCGACGATGGCGATGACGGACGCGCGCTGGATCGTCTGCTCGGGGATTCGCCGCCCGAACGCGGTCACCGCGGAGCTGCCGCGGATCGTGTGGAAGACGGACAGCAGCAGGACCCCCGCCGTGGTCGTCTTGATGCCGCCCGCCGTGCCGCCGGGGCTACCGCCGACGAACATGAAGGCGAGCATCATGAACCAGGTGGCGGGGTGCACGGCCGCGATGTCGACCGAGTTGAAACCGGCCGTGCGCAGGGTCACCGACTGGAACCAGGCGTTGTGCAGCTTGTCGGCGAGCGACAGGCCGGCCAGCGAGCTGTCCCACTCCGACACCAGGAAGAACGCGAAGCCGGTGACCAGCAGCGCGGCGGCCGCGACCAGGCACATGCGGACCTGCACGGACAGCGGTCGGGCTGGGCGCGTGCGCAGCGACGCCAGCGCGAGGATCACCGCCGGCGACAGCCCGCCGACGACGATCAGCAGCGCGACGACGTGCAGCACGAGTGGTGCGTGCTGGGTACGGCACCAGGCTGTCGCTCTGCATCGCGAAGCCGGCGTTGCAGAACGCCGACACCGCGGTGAACACGCCGCGCCAGAGGGCGTCGGCCAGGTCGTCACCGTGCGCCAGGAACAGGATCGTGAGCAACAGCGCGCCGGCGCCCTCGACGACGAACGTGATGCGCAGGACGTCCTGCGCCGACGTGATCAGGCGGCTGCGGTCCTTCGTGCCGATCAGCCGGGCGACCGCGGACTCCTCGCGCAGGCTCAGCCGGCGACCCAGCATTCGCAATGCCGCGGTCGAGAAGGTCATGATGCCGAGACCGCCGAGCTGCATCAGCGCGAGGATCGCGACGTGGCCCACCGGGCTGAAGTCGGTCGGCGTGTCGAGGACGACCAGACCGGTGACGCAGACGGCGCTGACGGCGGTGAACGCGGCGTCGAGGACGCCGACGCCGGTGCCGGTCGCCGAGCTCTGCGGAAGGGCGAGCACGAGCGTTCCGACCGCCGCCATGATCGCGAAGGTCGTCACCAGCATCCGCTCCGGATGCTCGAGCAGGCCGGCCCACCACGAGCCCTGCGGGGAGTCCGAGCGGCTGGTACGCGGGCCGAACACCGCGGCGATGACCGCGTAGACCGCGCCGCTGCCGACCAGCGACCACGGGTCGCTCCAGGTCACCGCGGACAGGCTCGCGGTGGCGAGCACGCCGCCGCTGAGGATGCGGGTGCGGGCGCCGCTGCGGCGCCAGGTGCGCAGGATCCAGGCGACGCCGAGCCCGAGTGCGATCAGCATCGACGCACCGACCGTGACGAGCTCGGCCGTCGTCGGATGGTCGCGCACGTTCTCGACCGCGAGCCAGAAGATCAGCGCGACCGCCGCCGAGCTCCGGACGCGGGCCGAGCCGAGCGGGCCGCGGTGCAGCCGCGGGACCAGGAGCGCGCTGCCGAATCCCCACAAGGCACCCAGCGTGACCACCGCGACGAGGGCGAGCAGCAGCGTCAGCCCGGGCGACTGCCACAGCCGCGGGGCCGCGAGTGCCGGCAGAGACAGGACGCCGACCGTCGCGAGGACGCGCCCGAGCCGCGCTCGCAGCGGCAGTGCGAACCCCGCGGCGCCGAGCGCCAGCGTGCCGGTGGCGAGGATTCCGACCACCCAGGCCGGGAAGTGCCCGAACGCTCCGCCGTGGGCCCAGCAGGCGACCGCCCAGGGGACCGGGATCGCCGCGAGCATCGCGCCGCTGGTGGCGGCGTACGGCCGGCGGGCCGTGCGGCTCCGGTGGGCGTCGGGCTGGGCTTGCACGGGAGATCCGAGGGCACGGTCACGGGCCTGCGCTCGGTGCGAGGGCCGCTTCGTCGGCGCCAGCGTGGCGTGGTCGACGGGCGAGGTCCAGCGGCAAGTGTCCCTGGGATCGCCCGATGCGCGCGACCGACTGGCCAGCGGACGCGGTGGGCGCTGTGCGCGTTCGGTGTCGTACTTGCCGCGGTGAAGATCCCCGGCGAGCGCGGGTGCCGGGCCGCGGTGTGGTCGGTGACGTAGCCGGTCGGTGCGAGATCGGGTCTCAGGCGCGCCGCACATATTGTCGAGACGAGCTCGCCACGACGACGCGCTGGCAGTCGGACGCTATGTTGTCGCGGACGCTACACCGTGGTGTGCGCAGTGCGCTGCCTTCTGCTGCGCCTCACCGGATCATGCATCGACGCATCGTTTCGCTCGTCGGCCTGTGGCCGTATGCGATCGCGCTCCTCGCGATCTCGTTCCTCGCCGGGCTCGCCCCGGCGCAGGTGAACGCTTCCTTCTCGACGTTCGGAACCGGCTGTCGGGGCACCGGGACGGGTCTGGACAGCGGCATCCAGATCCTGCCCGCGAGCATGGCGACCCGCTTCGGCAGCGGCAATGCGATCCCGTTCGGCTGGACGCCGCACCGCTATCAAGAGGTGCTGTCGGGCAGCGAGCTGCCCGCCGCGTTCACGATGGCGGGACTCAGCCTGCGGCAGCCGAATCGCGGTCCGCTGTCGAACCGGTTCACGATCGATCTGGAGATCAGCGTCGGCTACACCACGCGGACGCCGCTGACGATGAGCACGACGTTCGCCCAGAACTTCGATGCCGGTGCTCCCGTCGCCGTCGTGCCACGGGCGCAGATCACGATCCCCGACATGGTCGCCACCGGCCCGACCAGCCCGGCCGACTTCCTCCTCACGATCCCGTGGCCGGTGACGTTCGACTGGATCCCGGCCGCCGGCCGGAACCTGTTGATCCAGGTCACGGTGTTCGGCAACAGCTACGGCGGGGTGGCGTCGGGCTACGCGTTCGACGCCGGGTCGGATCCGACCATGGCGCGGCTCTACAGCTCGTCACCGACCGCGGCGACGGGCACGCTCGAGAGGAACCTCGGCATCGTGATGGGCTTCCGCGCATTGACGCACACCGCGGTGCCGGCGCTCTACAGCACCAACACGCCGATGATCAACGACCAGTTCCGCGTGCGGGTGTCGCAAGCCCGCGCGTCGGCAGCGGCGTTCGTCTTCCTCGGCGGCTCGAGCACGAGCTGGGGCGGCTCCGCGCTGCCGATGGATCTCGGGTGGCTCGGCGCACCCGGCTGCACGCTGCTGACGTCGCTCGACGACGTGCAGGGTTTCGCGATCAACTCCGCCGGCAACGGGTCGTTCGTCTACGACATCCCGAACACGATCTACCTGCTCGGCGTGCGCACCTGGCACCAGGTGATGATCGCGGATCCGACGGCGAACGCATTCGGCTACGCCATGACGAACGGCGGTGCGGGCGTGATCGGCAACCAGTGACGCGCGCGGCGGTCGTCTCTACGGATCAGCCTTCCCGGGCCGGCTCGTCGCCATCCAGGCGGTGAGCCTTGCGGCCGCCGCGGGCCGGCGGGGTGGCGCGCAGATGGCCGTCGAGCAGCGCGCGGACCGTCTCGACGCAGCGGTCGACCAGCGACCGCGCGCCGTCGTGCAGTGCGGCGCTGCGCTGCACCACGCGCACGTTGTTCTCCATGTCCTCGGCGGACCATCCGCGCGAGTGTGCGACGTACGGGAACTGGGGGAACTGGCAGCCGAGCTCCGCGAAGAAGCCGAGCAGCTGCCCGGCCACACCCTGCACGTTGTCCTGGCCGCCGGTGATGACGAAGCCGGCGACCTTGCGGTTCATCAGGTGCCGGTTCGCGATCGTCTCCTGGTTCTGCACGCAGTTGAGGCGCTCGGCCATCCGGTAGTAGAGCGAGCTCGCCGCGCCCCAGCGGATCGGCGTCGCGACCAGGATGACGTCGGCCCACGCGACCATCCCCTCGTAGACCCGGTCCATCTGGTCCGCGGGGTCCATCTGCGTGATCGAGCAGGGCCAGGTGCACGCCCGCGCGGACTTCGAGTAGTAGCCTTCGCAGGCCCGGAACGACAGCTCCGACAGACGGATCAGCCGCGTGTCCAGTCCGCGCGCCGCCGCGTGCTCGATCGCGGTCGCGAGCAGCGCGTCCGACGTCGAATAGCGCGGCAGCGCCTCGTTCATGTTCGTCGTCGAGATGCCGAGCACGCGCAGCGGTGCGTCGGCCGGTGGGCCGCCTGCCTCACCGCGCGATCGGATCTTCGCGAGCGGATGCGGCTCGTGCGGCAGGCGCGTGCGCGGTGTCGACGGCTCGCTGGCGATCCACAGGCGGCCGCCGTCGACCTTCGTCGCGTGGCTCGGCACCGCGTCGCCCTCGTAGCCCGGCTCCCCGCGGCCGGTCGCGCAATGGAACTTCCAGCCGTGCCAGGGACAGGTGACGTAGCCGGCGGGGTCGAGCGTGCCGTCACCGAGCGGACCACCGACGTGATTGCAGCGCCCGTCGATCGCGTGGAAGCGGCCGTCGACGAACGACACCGCGAACTGTCTGCGCCCGATCCGCACCTGCTGGAGCGGACGCGTGGCGAGCTCGCCGGCGTCGCCGGCGTCGAGCCATTCCGTGCTGTCTGCCATGCTGGTCCCGGTCGCCGGGGTACGAGGGCGACGGCGAGGGCGGCACCATAACCGAGACCGCGGGGTGGCCAGCACGGGCGCGCGGCGACCGTCGCGGCCAGCTTGCGCTCACCGCGCGGCGCTGCGACGGGCGACCGCGGCGCTCAGCCGTGCCGCGATCGCCGGCTCGGGCAGCGCACCGACCAGTCGGTCGATCTCCTGGCCGTTCTCGAACAGCACGAGCGTCGGGATCGAGTGGATGCGGAGCTGCCCGGCGACCGCTGGTGCGCCGTCGATCTCGAGCTTCGCGACGATCACGTCGCCGTCGAACCGCGCGGCCAGCCGGTCGATCGTCGGCGCCAACGCCCGGCAGGGGCCGCACCAGCCGGCCCAGAAGTCGACCAGGACCAGCTGGTCGGGCAGGGACAGCAGCCGGTCGAGACCGGCTGCATCGACGTGGACGGCGCCAGGATGGGAGGTCGGATTCACGCTGCTCATCGATCGGGTTCTCGGGTCCGGGCGCACCGGCGCCCGTGACCCGGCTTCGATGCGGCGGCCACCCGGTGTGTGACACGCGCGGTGGGCCCGGCTGCGTCAGCCCTGCCGCTTGCGTGCGGCGAGGATCGCGTCGACCAGAGCGCGCGGCACCGGCGGCGGCCCGACGTCCCGATCGGATCGGCCGCTCGCGCGCGCCAGCCGGGTCGCCTCGCGGTAGTTGGCGAGGTAGACCTCGCAGTCGGGGCACGCGCCGAGGTGGGCCTCGAAGCGCTCGCGCTGCTCGGCCGGCAGCGTGCCGTCGACGTAGTCGAGCAGGAACCCGGTGCACTCCTCGCAGGTGACCGCGCCGGGGGCGTGCTGGCACGGGGAGTCGTTCGGGTCGGTCATCGTGAGTCTCCGAGGATCGGGGTCAGCAGCGTGAGCAGCGCCTGTCGTGCGCGGTGCAGGCGTTGTCGGACCAGCGCGTCGCTGATGCCGAGCTCCCGCGCGGCGGACTTCGAATCGAGGCCCTGGATGTCGCGGAGCTCGATCACGTCGCGGAAGTCCTGCGGCAGTCGCGCCATCGCGTGCCAGAACGCCTCCTGGCGTTCGATGCGTTCACCCTCGCCGTCCGTGACCACCGCGAGCGGAATCGGGTGCGCCGCGTGGCGCCCGTCCTCGAACTGCGGGAGCAGTGTGTCGATCGGGGCCTCCGGTCGCGCGGCCTTGCGCCGTTGCCGCATCAGCGCGGCGTTCACCGTGATGCGGTGCAGCCAGGTGGACAGACTCGAGCGACCGTCGAACCGAGACAGTGCCTTGAAGGCCGACAGGAATGCCTCCTGCACGACGTCCTCGGCGTCCGCCTCGCTGCGCACGATGCGGCGCGCCAGCGCCAGCAGCCGGCCGGCGTGCGTCTCGACGAGTTCCGCGAACGCCGCGTCGTCGCCGGCGCGCAGCCGTGCCAGGAGGTCGGACTCGGCGGCGTCGTGTCGGTCGTCTGTCGTGGTCGGTGGGGTCACGTCGCGGGATCCGGGGCAGGGACCGTCGGCGCTCAGTACCCGAGCAGAAGCTGCAGGCCGTCGCTCAGTGCGGCGAGGTTGAACAGCGCGCCGCCCGGGTCGGCGATCGCCCATTGAGCGTACAACCCGATCCCGACGAGTCCCGGATCGTTCGGGATCGGCAACGGCACCGAGGCGGTCCCGGCGGGATCCAGCGCGACGGTCGCGAGCGGGATGATCGGCGCAGCGGTCAGGATCCGACAGAAACCGACCAGCTGTGCGGTCGGTCCGAAGCCCAGGTTGACGACCGCGAGCGACGACGGCAGCGCGCCGCTCAGGTCGATCGTGAACGCTGCATTGCCGAGCGCGGGCAGCCCGCCGCCGGCCGCGATCGCAGGCACGACGAACCCGGTGCCGAAGCAGCCGCGCCCATAGTTCTGGGAGAACGCGACGCCGGAGCCGCTCAGCGAGTAGACCCAGAGCTCGCGCCCGAGCGTGCCGTCGTTGCAGACGAACAGGATCGAGCTGCCGAGCGCGCGGATGTCGTCGATGGCGGCCGCGCCGCGCGCGGCGGACGCACCAATGCGACCTGCGCGCGTGATGGTGACGCCATCCGACGTGAACAGCTGCATGCCGTCGGTGCCGTCGAAACCCGCGAACGCGACGCGGGCCGCGGTGCCGAGTGCGGTCAGCGAGCCGAGCGCTACGCCGTCGAGCGGCCCGGGGGCCAGGTCCACGATGCGCCGGGTACCGGCCGCCGTGCCGTCGCTGAACCACAGCTCGTTGCCAGACTGGTCGTCGGCAGCCACGAAGAACAGCACACTCCCGGCCGTCACCAGCTCGGCGATGTTCGTGCCATTGACGCCAGGCGTGATGTCGGCCACCAGCGTGGTGCCGGCCGCCGTGCCGTCGGTACGCCACAGCTCCTCGCCGTGGACGCCGTCGTTCGCGGTGAACCAGACGAACGTCCCGTCGGCGACGAGCAGGTCCACGCCGGAGGACAGCGAGCCGGGGCGGAGGTCGACCAGCATCCGCGTGCCAACGGGAGTGCCGTCGGTGATCCAGAGCTCGCGGCCGTTCGTCGGCGAGTTCGCGGAGAACAGCAGGTCGTTGCCGAGCCGCACCGGCGAGCGGGGCGACGAGCTGATGGTGCCGGCCCAGATGTCGGCGAGCGGAATCGTGCCGCCCGGGGTGCCATCGGTGGCCCACGGCTCCTGGCCGTGGGCGCCGTCGTCGGCGAAGAACACGGCGACGGCGCCCAGCGACGTGAAGCCGGTCGGGTTCGAATTGCCGGGTCCCGGACGCAGCGGCAGCATGACCGTGCCCGCCCCGGTGCCGTCGCTGAACCACGGCTCGATTCCCTCGGTCCTGTCGGTCGCCCCGAACAGAGCGCCTTGCGCGAACGGGACCAGCTCGTGCGGCGAGCTCGCGAGGCCGCCCGGCCACAGGTCGGCGACGAGGCTCGTGCCCGTTGCGGTCAGGTCCGTACGCCACAGCTCGCGTCCGCGCGTGCCGTCGTTCGCACTGAAGAGCAGGTCGCCGCTCGCGACGACCACCGGCTCGCGCGGGAACGACCCGAATCGACCGGGTGCGAGGTCGAGGAACAGCACCGTGTTGGTCGGCGTGCCGTCGGTGAGCCACGGCTCGCCGCCGTTGGCGAGATCGTCCGCCGTGAACCACAACCGGCCGTTGATCTCGACGAAGTCGGCGGGGCTCGAATCGCCGCCGTCCGTGGCGAGGTCGGCGACCTGGAACGTGCCGGTCACGCTGCCGTTCGAGCGCCACAGCTCCCGGCCGCTGCCACCGTCGGCTGCGTAGAGAAGCTCGCTCCCGAATGCGGTCAGCTCGCGCGGGCTGCTGCCGGTGAGGCCGGCGCGCAGATCGACGACGAGCCTCGTGCCGGCGGGCGTGCCGTCGCTGACCCACAGCTCGTCACCGGTCGCCACCGGATTGCAGGTGAACGCCACGCCGCCGAGTGCCGCCACGAACCGCTGCGGCGCGGAGCTCCCGGCGCCGGGCTCGATGTCGAAGAGCAATTGCGTCCCGGCCGCAGTGCCGTCCGTGACCCACAGCTCCTGGCCGCGCACGCCGTCGTTGGCGCCGAACAGCGCGTAGGCTCCGGATGCGTCCGGCGTCGGCGACACGATGGACGCGCCCGCGGCGCCAGGAGCGATGTCCGCCAGCAGGAGCGTGCCGGCCGCCGTGCCGTCGCTGAACCACAGCTCCTGCCCGTGGATCCCGTCGTCGGCCGCGAACAGCACTCCGAGGCTCCCGAGGGCGACGATCTGCGCGACGTCGCTGCCCGATGAGCCCGCGCGCAGGTCGGTCACCAGCAGGGTCCCGGCCGGCGTGCCGTCCGTCACGCCGAGCTCGCGGCCGACGCCGGGGAAGTCGGCGACGAAGAACACCCGATTTCCGGCGACCGTCAGATCGGTCGGAGTGGAGCTCGCGCTGCCTGGCTGCAGGTCCACCAGCCGCGACGTGCCCGCGAGCGTGCCGTCCGTCGTCCACAGCTCGCGGCCATTAGCGTCGGCACCCGTGAACAGCAGGGACGTGCCGAGCGGGGTCAGCTCGCGGGGGCCGATGCCCGCCGCACCGGGGCGGACGTCGATCGCGAGCGCGGTGCCGGCCGGTGTGCCGTCGGAGCTCCACAGCTCGTTGCCGGCGGTGGGCGTCAGCGCCGCGAACCACAGGCGCCCCTGCCACGCGACCAGCTCGGCAGGTCCGCTGCTGATCTCGCCCGGCCAGGCGTCGGCCAGCAGCACCGTGCCGGCGGTCGTGCCGTCGGTGACCCACAGCTCCCGGCCGACGCCCTGCGTGATCGCCGTGAAGAACACGTCGGTGCCGACCGCCGTGAGGTTCTGCGGCGACGACGATGTCGATCCCCACCGGATGTCGCGCAGCATCGCAGTGCCGGCGGTCGTGCCATCGGTCCGCCACGGCTCCGCGCCGTAGTCGTCGACCGCCATGAACACGGCCGAGCTTCCGACCGTGACGATCGACTCGGGGATACCGGAACGATTGCTGTTACCCGGCGGAGCGAGATCGCGGACGACGCTCTGCGCAGCCGACGGCGAGGCGACGAGCGACGCGGCTACCAGGGGAGAGCGGAGCGCAGGCAGGCGAGCATGGGGAGCGAAGAGTAGCGCTCCGGTCCGGACCGTCGAGGTGGGGTGCCGCGCGCGGGTCGGTCACGGTTCGGCCCGCCCGACCACCCGACCCGCGCCGCGGCGGCGGTCGCATCGGTGCCTGCTCGTCCGGATCACCGGAAGCCGGTGCGGCTCGGCCCCGCTTCTCGCACCGAGAGATAGTCCTGCGCGGCCGTGATCGGGTCGGTCGGCCACAGCTTGATGCGGCCGTCCGCGGTGCCTGCCGCGATCCACCGCCCGTCCGGACTGAATTGCGCGGACAGTATTGCCGTGTCGACGCGCATCCCGCAGACGACCTCCCGGCGCGCCAGGTCCCAGACCCAGAGCTGACCGTCGCAGCCGGCCGAGAGTCCGCGCCCGCCACCGGGCGCGATCGCGAGCGCGCTGATCCGGTTGGTATGGGGCTGGACGCCGTCGCTCGTCAGTGGCGTCAACTGCATGTCCTCGACCAGCGTCAACCGGCCGAACGAGAAGTCGGCGCACAGCAGAGCGTCACTGACCGGATCGCGAACCAGCGGACCGCCGAACCGGTCGGTCACGGCCAGGCGGTCGGGGGTGCTGCCGCTCAGGTCGCAGGACGCGAGGATGTTGTTGACGAGCGATGCGTCCACGCGACCCGTGCGCGCGTCGAAGCGCACGCCGCGGATCTGGTGCACCGGATTGGTCCGCCAGTTGGCGATGGGATCGCCGAGCTGCCGCTCGAAGACCCGCTCTCCGCTGGTCCAATCCCAGACCGTGAGCCAGCGGTCGGCGCCGCCGAGCGCGACCCACGGCCGGTCCGGGTGGAGATCGGCGCTGCGGATCGGTGCGCCGATGCGTCCGAACGTCCGGACGCTGCGCCCGCTGGCCAGGTCGACGACCCGTGCCGCGCCATCGGTCCCGAGGGTCAGCGCGGCGGTATCGCCGGGCAGGGCCAGCACGTCCTGGAGCGGTCCGGCGTGCGATTCGAAGGCCTCCAGCAGGGTTCCCGTCGTCGCGTCCCACAGGCGGGCGACGCCGTCGTCCGCTGCGGTCAGCAGGCGCGTGCCAGCCGCCGCGTAATGGACTCGGGTCACGGTGGCGCCACCGTGGTCGAGCACGGCCAGCGACGTCGCGCGGTCGATGGACCATACGCGAGCAGTCCTGTCGCCCGATGCACTCGCGAGTCGGGATGCCGACGGGTCCATGTCGAGGTCGAGGATCGGTCCGGCGTGGCCGAGCAGCTCCGGGCCGTACGGTCGTGCTCCGACGTGCCATGCCGACACCGCGTCGATGTCGGCCGTCAGCAGGATCCCGGGGTCGTGCACCCAGCACAGGAAGCGGACCGCGACCATGCGCTGTCGGAAGGTGCGGACCACCCGCCAGGTCAGCGTGTCGAGCACCGCGACCGTGCCGTCCCGGTGCACCGCGGCCAGCCAGCGATGGTCGGCACCGAATGCCGCGGCACCCCAGGTGCGGCAGACCGCGTGCGGAAGTCGGCGGTCGGGCCGCTCGGGGGCGTCGCGCCAGCGCCACAGGTCGGTGCCGTCGTCGCACGGGACGAGCAGCAGCTCGCCGCTCGGATCGAAGCCGCACCAGTGCACCTCCTGGCCGACGCGCGTCGCGAAGGCGATCGAGAAGTGGTCGAGCTCGCGGACCTCGACACGCCCACCGTTGAACCCGAGCGCGAGGTTCCGGCCGTCGCCGTGCCAATCGGCGCAGAGGATCCCCTCGCCGCCACCTTCGAGGCGGTGCTCGACGCGGGCGGCCTGCACGTCGACGACGTAGGCGCGGTCCGCCGCGTCCGGGTCGTCGGAGTCGACGTGAGCGAGGACGAGGAGGTGGGCGCCGTCCGGTGAGTAGCGCAGCGTGCGAGGCTCGCTGTCCGCGTCGAGCTCGATGTCGACGATCGACGCACCGTCCGTCGCACGGCATAGCGAGAGCAAACCGGTACGGCCGACCGCGATCGTCGAGCCGTCCGCGGAGCGCGCGAGTCCGTGGCCGGGTCTCGCCGCCGCCAGTCGGCATCGTTCGACGAGATCGTTGCTGCGCAACGCGACGAGATCGCCCGGGCTCGTCAGGACCCACAGGGTGTCCGGCCCGGCGAACGTCAACGCCGCGATCCGGCTCGAGCCGACGATCCGTTCCGCGATCGCGCTGCCGGACAAGGCGTCGTGGATCCGGACCAGCCCCTGCGAATCGCCGAGCGCGAATCGCTGGCCGCGCGGATCGAGCACGGGGGTCGGATCGACGACGAACGGCGGCGGGCGGGTGCGGTCGATCCGATAGGCGAGGTGGCAGCCGTCCAGCACCTGCAGGATCGCCGAGCGCAGGCTCGCATCGACCCCGTCTCGCGTGGCATCGACGAGGTCCGCGAGGGCCGTCGCCGCGGCGTCGTCGCTGGCGACCGCGTGCAGGGAGCGATACAGCGCCCGGGCGGTGTGCTCGCGTGCGCGCAGCTCGGCGAGCGCGAACGCCATGACGCCGAACAAGGCGACGAGCGCCGCGACGCCCAGGCTCGTGGTCGGGTGTCTGCGGACCGTCCGGATCGCGCGCTCGTGCCACGGCGCGTGGCGCGCCGTCACGGGCTCGCGGGCGCGCACTCGCGCGACGTCGTCGGCGAGCTCGGCGGCGGTGGCGTAGCGACGTGCGGGGTCGCGGGCGATCGCGGTGAGCACGACGGCCGACAGGTCCCGCGGCAGCGAGGGATTGTGCTTGCGCGGATCGGTCAGATCGCCGATCTCGATCGCCCGCCACAGCGACGCGTGGGACTTCGCCGCGAACGGCAGCGCGTGCGTCAGGCACTCGAACAGCGTCGCTCCCAGGCCATAGACGTCCGAGCGGCGATCGGCGTTCTCCGGCACGGGGCCGAGCAGCTCCGGGGCCATGTAGGCGAGCGTCCCGACGACCACGCCGGAGTTCGTGACGACCGACGCATCCTGGAACTCGCGGCGCGCCAGGCCGAAGTCGAGGAGCACCGGGCTGCCGTCCGGAGTGATGCAGATGTTGCCGGGCTTGATGTCGCGATGGACGACGCCGACCTCGTGCGCGGCGTGCAGTGCACGAGCCGCGCTCTCGATCCAGCCGAGTACCTCGTCGACCGCATCGCGCGAGCGTGGCAGGTCGCCGGCCGCCCGCTTCGCCTGCAGCATGCTCGCGAGCGTCGCCCCCTCGACGAAGCGCATCGCGAGGAACGGGACGTTGTCGAGCACGTCCGCCTCGAACACCGTGCAGATGCCGGGGTGGTCGAGCTTCGACAGGATCTCGGCCTCGCGCCGGAACCGGTGGAGGCGCTCGCCGGTCCCGAAGTCGAAGACCGGTGCCAGGAGCTTGAGGGCGACCCGGCGACCGAGGCGCGTGTCCTCGGCCAGGTAGACGGTGCCCTGCCCGCCGCGACCAAGCTCACACTCGATCCGGTACGGGCCGAAGCTGTCGAGCGGCGCGCCGCTTGCGCGGTCGTCCGCGCACAGCCGCGCATACTCCGCCTCGATCGCGCCCGGATCGGTCGGGAACCGCGCCGCGTACTCCTCGAGAGGCAGGACGCGGCCTGCCGCGCGGTCGGCCAGGAACGCGCTGACGAAGTCGAACAGCTCCGCGGCGGACCGGATCTCCTCAGCCGAGCCAGGCATGGGCGAACCCGCTGTCACGGAGCCGTGCGCGAAGCCGCTGCCAGCGCTTGATGGCGGCATCCTCCCGGATGCCGAGCCTGCGCGCGGCTTCCGCGCAGGTCGCGCCCTCCAATCCGCAATAGGAGACCAGCTCCTGGTCCTCGCGCGACATCCCGGCGACGTGGTCGAGGAGTGCGCGGACGCTCTCGTCGCGGCTGAGTCGCTGCGTGATCCGGGTGATGGACGCCGGCAACGCTTCGACCGACATCCAGCGGCTCGTGGCTCCGGCCCCCATGCCGAGGCGCTGCAGGCGATGCATGCGTCGCTGGATCTCCAGCATGACGAGCTTGGCGATCGCGAAGATCCAGGAGCGGAAGGCGGCAGCGTCGCCGATGAAGCCCTTGTGCTGGCGATAGGCCCGCAACCAGACCTCCTGCAGCAGATCCTCGATTTCGAGGCGGGCGCGCAGCGTCTGGCTCGCATGGCGCGTGGCCCACGCGAACAGCGCCGGTGCGATCGCCTCGTAGCGCGCCGTGAAGGCGTCGTCCGGCGTGCTGGGATCGTCGATCGGCGGCATGGTGGGCCGCAGCGGAGACTAACCGTCCCGCCGGGCGCCCGACAGCCGCTGGAGTCGGACCGCGCAGCACCGTCAGAAGATCCACAGCTCGCCGGTGTTGGTGTTGGTGTTCCTGCCCACCACGTAGATCCTGCCGGTGTTCGGATCCGCCTCGATGTCGTGGGTGTCGAGCGGCAGCGTGACCAGCAGCCCCGGCGACGCCGGGCCGACGGCCGGCACCGTCCAGAACCACCAGAACCACGTGCGCGTCAGCGGGTTGTTGTTCAGCACGATCGAGCCGTAGACGACGAACACCGGCGTGCTCGGGAGGGAAGCGGCGCCCCAGTAGGTGATGGAGACGGGGCCGATCACCGAGGGGAAGAGCTGGGTGACGACCGGATTGCACGGGTTCGTCACGTCGACCAGGTCGAGGCCCGCGAGCCACTTGCAGGCCACGATGCGCGGGGCCGGCAGCAGCGACCTGCGCAGCAGGGCGTGACCGTCTCCCTGCTGGCCGAGTTGGGTCTGCAGGAAGCACTGCGCCGGATTGCTGAGCGGCACGACCGCGAAGGTGCGGAGCTCCCGCGTGCCGGGCGAGAACGGTGGCGCGCCGAGCTGGAACAGCTCGTTGCCGATCAGCTCGAGTCCGTTGCCATCCTGATTGGTGGCGAAGTTGTTCCAGCCCGCCGACAGCGTCGTGCCGTTGCCGAGCACGTCCCAGACCTGGAGGCCCTGGTTGGTCGCGTTGTAGAACAAGCGTCCGTTCGCACCATTGCGCTGGTAGCGCAGGCCACGGAAGTGGTAGCCCGCGGGCTGGCTGTCGAGGACGACCGGTAGGGACGGATTGGAGACGTCGATCATGTTCACGCCCTGGAAGCGGTGACCCGTGAACAGGCGGCCTCCCCAGGTCGGCGTATACTCGGCCTCGAACCACTGATCGCCGTACGGCGGGTCGAGGCTGCTGGTCAGCGATGGCGCTGACGGAATCGAGACGTTGACGAAATGCTGCCAGCCATCCACCTGGTTCGACACCACGACATGGTTGCTGCCGATGACACGCACGCTGCGCGGGTCGTCGCCGATGCCCGACGGCAGCGTCAGGATGCCGATCTGCGCGCTGGCGCCGGTGGCGAGCAGGAGTGCTGCGAGAGTCGCTCGGGCGCGGAGCTGCGGCCGACTTGCAGCAGGCCGGACAGTCGGTCGGACGGGGAACGGACGGTCGGTCATGTCGAAACTCCTCGGCGGGGTCGCGCGGGGCGCGCGGTCGACATGACCGGGACCGGCTCGGGGTGGACACCGGCTTGCCGGATTCGGACCGGCGGGCGAGGTGGCCGATCCGCCGGCTCAGTCGAAGCGCACCACGGCAGCGCGCTGCAGCAGGGTGCCGGTCGGCGATCCGGACGTCGACGATTGCACCGTGCAGACGCTGAACGCCGGGCCGAGTGGTTGGGCGGCGTAGGTGAGACCGTTCGTCAGGGCGACCGGCAGTCCGGGCTGCGACGCGTCCGCCGCGGCGGCCTGCATCTCGAGCGGCAGGGCGAGCCAGGCGGGGTTGTACGGCACCTGGAACAGTGGGTCCCAGGAGCCGGCCGCGTCGGTGGTCCCGCCCGCGCTGACCGCCGGCACCGGCCACACCGGCGCGCACAGTCCCGGCAGCGAGCCACCCGGGGCGACGAATCCGATCACCCACGCCGCGGGCGCCGATGCGGGCCCGCCGCGCGCGGAGGCGCGCACCGTGAGCTGCTGGATCGGCGCGCCGAGCGTCTGGCCACTGCCGCGCAGCGAGAACTCGCCGTTCGGCGTCGTGCAGCCGAATCCCCGCATCGTGTAGCTGCACCACGCGAACAGCGGGAACGACGGCTGGGCCGAGTCGACGCTGACGCGGTCGGCGGTCGACGTCGCGCTCGCGTCGGCATCCCACAGGAACGCGCCCTGGCCGGTCCACGGCCACGGTACGAGCGGGATCCGGACGTCGAACGGCGCCGGCGCTTCGCGGGCCGGGAGCTGCCACGACGCCGGCGTCGAGATCGTGCCCTGGAACACCAGCGTCGGCGTCGACGTCGCGTTGCTCGCGAACGTCGCGGTGGCCTGGGCGCACGGCACGGCGCCGGCCATCGAGACCGACAGCGTGATCGTCTTCGGGGCGACGGCGGGGTGCGGATCGCCATTGAGGATGCCGTCACGGCGGAACGCGATCCCGCTGATCAGCATCGGCGTGCCGTTCAGGTCCTCGTGGATCTGCTGCAGGCGGGACGAGCGCGTGAACAGGTACGGCGTGGAGAGGTCACCCTCCTGGAACGCGAACTGCGGATGCGGCGAGACGATCTGGGTTGTCGTTACGGAGATCGGCTGCACGGCGAGCAGGAGCACGAGCGTAGGGAGGTAGCGCATGGGAGCACCGGAAGCACCGAGCATACCGGTGCCGCGACCCGGGCGGAGGCGGGTCTCACCGGGCTGGCAGCACGACGTCGGCGCGGCGTTCCGGCGGCGACACCTCCAGATGCACGATCTCGCCGCCGCGCTGTTCGAGCTCGACCACTGTCTGCCCCGGGGCGTGCAGCCGGAACGACACGTCCCAGTCGCGCGGCCACGCCGGAAGCACGAGGAGGCGGCCGCCGACCGGCTGCAGCAGCATGCACTGCGCAGTGGTCAGCAGATTGCTGCCGTGGTCCTGGTCGGGCAGCCAGTCGAAGTTCGGTCCCCACATCACCGGGAAACGGTGGCGCGGATTCGCATTGCGGACCTTCGCGGCGAGGTTCGCCGCCGCCTCGTCGGCGAGCCCGAGCAGCGCGGCCTGCTGGCCGTCCTGCGTCCAGCCCTGGGTCATCCGCTGCGCGCGACGCGCGAAGGTGGCGCGGGCGACGTCGAGATCGGGGCGACCGAGACCGTAGCGGCGGAACGGGAACACGGCGTAGAGCTCCGGGTTCTCGACGTTCTGGCGGCTCGGGTCGTACTCCGCGGCCGGCGCGATCATGCGCACGCCGTCGACGTCGCGCAGCGGGATCGGCGGTAGCGCATCGCGCAGCCCCGTCCAGCGCTCGCGGCGTGCCGGGTCCAGGCGGTCCGCCGGCATCGCCAGCAGCCGGTCGAGGACGTCGTGGAGCCCGGCGACGGTCGGTAGATCGTCGACCACGCCGTACCAATGCGTCTCCAGCGCCTGGGTCGGGGTGATCCGAAGCCGGCCCGATGTGTCGCGCGGGAAGCGCGTCGCGAAGTACTCGAGCACCGCGTCCGCCATCGGCAGCAATGCGTCGCGGACGAAGGCATCGTCCGGGGCGTAGTCCTGACGGTCGAGCATCAGCGCGACCAGCTCGGGGCCCTGGTTCCACGCGTATTGCCACCACGGACACAGCACCTCGTTCGGCGCATGTCCGGTGCGGTCCCAGCCGTAGTCGCGATTCGAGTAGGTGCCGAACAGCGTCATCGTCTCCGGGAAGTACGTGCCGCTGGCACCGTGGTAGATGCGCGTCCGCGCGCGCGCCAGCGGCAGCGCGTCGAGGTAGAGCTCGAACAACGGCCGCAGCATGTCGTAGTCGCCCTGCGCGAGCATCGGGTGGTACGGCAGCCGGGTGTTCTGCCACCAGTAGCAGTCACCCCAGCGACGCCAGTCGGCGTCGAAGTCCGGACCGCCGGTGAAGCGTGGGTCGACCGTGAAGATCGAGCCGTTGAACTTGATCGGGTAGCGTCCGCGCCCGCCGCAGGCCTGCACGAAGCGCTGCAGCAGCAGCGCGCGCGTCAGCAGCGACGGCGGGGCATCGCGGGGGTCGGCGCCGGCGGCCGGCTCCGACGTCGCGACGACCACGCCGTCGCGGCGGATCGTCATGCGGCCGGTGCGCGGCTCGAAGCTCGCCTCGACCTCGTGGCGTTCGCCGCCCGGCAGTGCTGCCGGTGCGACGAGCTGGCGATCGCCGACGATCAGCCGCAGCGCGTGGCCAGGGTGCGTGTCGAACAGGATGCCGTCGCCGCCGCCGGCGGTGACCTTGTCGACGATGCGCCCGACGCCGTGCGCGGGATCCTGGGTCACGGTGGCGCGGATCGTGAAGCCGGCCCGCAGGTCGAGGCCCGCCTGCTCGGTGTCGACCACCGGTAGCGACGTCGGCGCGATGTCGAACAGTGCCTCACCGTCCCGCTCGACGCGCACGCGCTCGATGGTCCCGACGAACCGATTGCCGCCGGTGCTGTCGACGCCGATGCGCAGCGGATGTGCATTGACCGGGACGCCGGCGGTCCCGATGCCGTCGCCGCGCGCGAGGATCCAGGAGCGCGCGTGGAAGGCGCGCCACCAGGCGGCCGTGCGGGCCTCGGCGGCCGCGGCCGCACCGTCTGCACAGGCGGCCGCCAGCAGCTCGGTCGCGCGCTGCTCCCAGGCGTCCGGAGCCTCGGATTGCACGCTGGGTGCCGCGATCGCGATCGCGAACGTCGTCGCGCGTGAAACGATCGCTACCGGCTCGTGTGGATCGCGGATGCTGCCGGTGCCGAGCCCCGTGCCACCGATCAGCAGGCCGAAGTCGCGGTGCAGCAGCGGATCAGCGACCGTGTCGGCCGCGGTCTCGAGGCCCTGGTGGCGGAGGGTGAGCGGGACGATCGACGTGGCATCGTGGTGATGGAAGCCCATCGCGAATGCGGGCGTCCTTCGCAGCACCGGGAGGTCGGCAGATTCGATCACCTGGATCGACTCCGGCGCGTCCTGCATCGTCCAGCTCGACTTCAGCTCCTCGCCGGTCAGCCGCCGCGTCGTCGTCCGCCACGTGGCGGCAGACACGGCGATCTGCTCCGATCGCGCGGCTTCGCCGACCACGTGGATCACGTCGGCCGCGCTGTCGACGAACAGGCGCAGCTCGATGCGGCGCTCGCCCGCGCCCCAGACGACGCGCAGCAGGCCATCGCGCAGGCACAGCCGCTGCTCGAACGGCTCGCCGTCGACCGGGCGGCGGACCGCGATCTCGAACCGGCCGAGCTTCAGCAGGCGCGCCGCCTCGCTGAAGCTGTCGGTGCGCGACACGTAGCCGTGCAGCACGCCGTCGGCGGTCACCCAGACGTTGCAGCCGACCTCGCCGTTGCCGATCGGCATCGAGCCGGCGGCGTCCGCGCTCGGAGTCCGCCAGACGACGTCGTAGGCGTCCAGCTCGGGAGGGGCCTGCGCGGGAAGGCGCAGGACGGAGACGGCTGCCAGGACGGTTGCGAGGCGGGCTGCCATGTGCCCCAGTGTCCATTCCCGACGGCTGCTGCGGAACGCCGCTGCGGGCACGGCACGGTCACGTGGCGGTCTCGGCGCACCGCAGACTTTTCGGTCGACGGGCTTTACGTGCGGCACGGCGACGCTACCCTGCTCGCTCGCTTCGTGGCTCGAGGCGGTCGCCGTTCGCGCAGGATGCCGAGCGCGCAGGCCGCCGGAATCGTCGCAGCTTCCCGCCGCCCGGCGAATGCCGTGGCGGTCGCTGGCTCACGGAGGTCCCTCGGACGAGGCGGGCGCATCGCGCCCGCCGGGCTGCGGCCGACCGACCCGATCCGTCTCGCGATCCGTCCACGGACGCCCACCCTGCCCGCGCTGCGCGCGACGCCTGTTTCGTGCCGTCGCGCGCCGGGCCCCCTTTTCGATGACATCCGCTACCTTCGCCGCGCTCGGGCTGCCCGACCGGCTGCTTCGCGCTCTCACCGAGAGCGGCTATTCCACGCCCACCCCGATCCAGGTGCAGGCGATTCCCGCGTTGCTCGAGGGCCGCGACCTGCTCGGTATCGCGCAGACCGGCACCGGCAAGACCGCAGCGTTCGCGCTGCCGACGCTCGACTTCCTCGCCGAGGAGCGGGTCGACCTGCGGCGTGGTGAGGTGCGCGCGCTGGTGCTCGTGCCGACGCGCGAGCTCGCCGCCCAGGTCCACGAGTCGTTCGCCCGCTACGGCAAGTTCCTCGGTCTGCGCTACGCCGTCGTGTTCGGCGGCGTGGGCATCGGCCCGCAGCGCGCGACGCTCGCGCGCGGTGTCGACGTGCTCGTCGCGACGCCCGGGCGATTGCTCGACCTGGTCGGGCAGCGCGCCGTCGATCTGAGCGACGTGGAGGTCTTCGTGCTCGACGAGGCCGACCGCATGCTCGACATGGGCTTCGTCCGCGACGTGCGGAAGATCATCGCCGAGCTTCCGGAGGACCGGCAGTCGCTGCTGTTCTCCGCGACGATGCCGGCGGAGGTCGTCGCACTGACGCAGACGATCCTGCGCGATCCGATCCGCGTCGAGGTCACGCCGCCGGCGAAGACCGCCGACCGCATCGAGCAATCGATCTACCACGTCGCGAAGAGCGACAAGAACGCACTGCTCGCCAGGCTGCTCGACGACGGTCGTATGTCGCGCACGCTCGTGTTCACGCGCACGAAGCACGGTGCGAACCGCGTCGCGAAGCACCTCGTGCACGCGGGCGTCGGTGCGGTCGCGATCCACGGCAACAAGTCGCAAAGCGCGCGCGAGCGCGCGCTCGAAGCGTTCCGGGACGGCTCGGCTCCGGTGCTCGTGGCGACCGATATCGCCGCGCGCGGGCTCGACGTCGACGGCGTGTCGCACGTCGTGAACTTCGACCTGCCGAACATCCCCGAGACCTACGTCCATCGCATCGGCCGCACTGCGCGCGCCGGGCGCGAGGGGATCGCGCTGTCGTTCTGCGACGTCGAGGAGCGCGACTTCCTGCGCGACATCGAGAAGCTGATCCGCCGGCGCATCCCGGCGGTCGACGACCACCCGTTCGCCGGCTCCGTGCCGGCCCCGCAGGTCGCCGACGCGCCGCGGCAGGGCCGTGGCGCGGCGACGAAGGCGGCGGCTCCGGGCGCTGCGAAGGTCGATGGCGAGCAGCGCGGTCGGGCCGGCGGGAAGCGCCGCGGGCGGTCGCGCGGTCGCGGCCGTGCCAGGTCTCGACAGTCGGCCTGAGCCCGTCGGGTCCGTCCGCGCGGGGCCGTGATGTAAAAATCACACCCGGTACGGATCGGAAGGTCCGGCGGCGAGGAAGTCGGCGGGCGGCTCGGCTTCGAATCGCAGTCGGCGGCCGGTGCGCGGGTCGGTGAACGACAGCCAGCGTGCGTGCAGCATGTGGCGCGGGGCGCCGCAGCGATTGCCGAAGGCCGCGTCGCCGCCTGCCTTGACGTGCGCGACGAACGCCAGGAACTCGGCATCGGTGCGCCCGTACAGCTTGTCGCCGAGCACCGGGTGACCGGCGTGTGCGAGGTGCACGCGGATCTGGTGCGTCCGCCCGGTGCGCGGCCGGCAGCGGACCAACGTGCGGTCGGCGCAGCGCGCGAGCACCTCGACGTCGGTGTGCGCAGGCTCGGCACCGATCGCGTCGCTCGGCAGCACGGCGCGCCGGATCGAGATCTCGCTGTGCGGGTCGCGGCCGATCGCGCCGTCGAGCTCGAGTCGATCCGCCGCGATGACGCCGCGCACGATCGCCTCGTAGACCTTGTCGAATCCGTGGGCCGCGATCTGCTCGTTCAATGCGCGTGCGGTCGTCGCGTCGCGGGCGAGCACACATACGCCGCTGGTCTCGCGATCGAGCCGTTGCACGGGGCGCAGCTTCACTCCGAGCACGCCGGCGAGCACACCGACGACGGTGCGCGTCAGGAACGCGCCGTCGGCGTGGAACGGCAATCCGGCCGGCTTGTCGATCGCGACGATCCCGTCGTCGTCGTGCAGGATCCGCACGTCGGTCGGCGCGTCGGGCTCGGCCGCGGGCCGCACGTAGGCGACCACGGCCGCGCGCGCGAGGCGGTGGGTCGGAATCGTGCGCAGGCCGTTCACCGTGATCCGCCCGTCCGCGATCCGCGCGCGCCAGCCCGCCTCGTCGTGGTAGCGGAACCGCCCGACCAGGAACTCGAGCAGCGTGCGCCCGGCCTGGTCGGCGGGCACCTTCGTGCGCAGGGTGATCTGGTCCACGGGCGTCGACATCGGCCTGCCAGCGTAGCCCGGCCCGACGTGGGGCGCGCCGGCGCCGGGCATCACCGCGACCTGGCGCCGGCCTGCAGGTCGAGCGTGAGCGCGTCACCCGTGGGTACGGTGACGGTCAGGCTGGTGCGCTGGCGGCCGCGGAGGTCGACGACCAGCAGGGCCGGGCCCGGGGTGAGGTGATCCTCGCGGAACGCGCCCTGCCGCACGCGGATGCGGTGCGTGCGGTTGTCGCGCCGCCACGCGTAGAGGTCGTCGGGCTCGGCGCTGGCACCCGGCAGGACCCAGACGTAGCCGAGCAGCTCGTCGGGCGACGCGACGTCGGGGGCGAGCACGCGGCCCTGCAATCCACCGGCGCGGAGCTCGGCCTGCACGAAGGTCGGTGTGCCGGCGGCGATCGTCACGCCGTCGCGCTGCAGCTCCTGCTGGCTCGGCCCGTACAACGACAGCACGTAGTTGCCGACCGGCACGTCGGTGATCTCGAAGCGGCCCGACGCGTCGCAGCTCGCGTAGAGCGACAATCCGCCGGAGCCCGGCGCCTCGCCGGGGACCGGCCGCAGCACCGCGCGGCAGCCCTTCGCCGGCTGGCCCAGCAGCATCACGGTGCCGTGCACGCCGCTCGTCGTCGGCAGGTCCATCGCGACGTCGAACGTGCGGTGCTCGCCCTCGCCGAGCGCGACGTCGAGCGGCGGGATCCGCTCGGGGTCGACGGCGCCCGCGTGCAGCGGGAACAGCTCGGCGAACAGGCGGCGGGAGAACTGGGGGGCGTCGGCGGGCCAGGCGCGCACGAGGTAGCCGCCCGGCTGCAGGTCGTCGAAGCGGAAGCTGCCGTCCGTGCCGCAGCGGGTGGTCCGCTGCACGCCATGTCCGCCGAGCGCGAGCACCTCGATCGCGCCTTTCGAGCCGGCCGGGGCGCCGAACACCCGCCCGCTCAACGACGCGCGCAGGCCGACGGCGATGCGCAGCTCGGGCGCCGCGCCGCGCAGCTCGAACGGCTCGGTCTCCGCGTCGGCGCGGTGCGGGTGGCGGACCGCGACGAAGTAGCGCCCGGGCGCCAGCTCGGGGAACTCGAAATGGCCGTCGTCGCCGCTGCGCACCGTGCAGACCGTCACGCCGCGCGGGCCGGGTCGCTCGAAGACCCACGGGTAGAGCGAGCGTCCCGGTAGCGCGGCCTCCGGAGCGACGTCCAGCACGTGCTTCAGCTCGACGGTCGCGCCGCCGACGCCCGCGCCGTCCGCACGTGCCACGACGCGGCCCGCCAGCGGGTGGCCGACCTCGAGCGCGAACGACAGCTCGGTTGGCGCGGTGCCACGGCGCAGCTCGACGACCGCGGATTCCGCATAGCGGTGCCCGGGCGCCGACACGCCGACGACGACGAGACCCTCGTCCAGCCCGTCGATCGAGAACCGCCCGGCCTCGTGCGGCAGCGCCGCGCCGAGGTCCGGTGGGAGCGCGAGCGGGCGCGCCGCGGTCTGCTCGCGCACCCGCTCGAGGCGTTGTCGGAGCTCGTCGAGCATCCGCATGCGGCGCGCCCGCTCGTCGGCGTCGGGGGCCGAGGCGACCTGCTCGCGCAACGATGCGAGCTGCCGCTCGAGCTGCTGCTCCATCGTGCCATTGGACGACGGATCGAGATCGCCGACGCGGCGCACGACGGTCGCGAATCGCTCGATTGCCGCACCGCTCGTCGCGTCGACGACCGTGCCGTTGATCCGCAGGCCGCGCTCGAGGGTGATGGACAGCTCGCCGTCGCGCGGCACGTCGATACCGTCCAAGGTGGTGCGCAGGTGGCCGCCGCATTGCACGTCGATGCGCACGCGACCGGGCGGGACGCCGTCCAGGCTGCAGCGGCCGTCCCCGGCGGACGTCGCTGTTCCGCGGAACCCCGTGCCACCGCCGACGCTTCGAGCCTGCACGTCGGCGCCGGCGATCGGCGCGCCGGCGGTGTCGACGACGCGGAGCGCGAGCGGGTGGCCGACCGCGAGCACCAGGGGATCGACGGTCGTCGCCGCGCCGTCCCGCACCGTCAGCGACGACGAGCGCGCCGATTGTCGCCCGGGAGCCGACGCGGTGATCCGCCAGGTGCCGGGCGGCAGGTGGCGCACGGCGAAGGCGCCGGCCGCGTCGGTCGTCGCGGCGGGCACCAGGTCGTCGAGCGTCAGCGCGCCGGGCGCCGGCCCGCCCTGCTGCGAGCTCACCCTGAGCGTCGCGCCGGCGATGCCGCGGCCATCGGGCTCCGTCACGGTGCCGAGCAGGTCGCCGCCGCGCAGCAGTCGGATGTCGCCGAGCTCCGCGACTCCGGCGCTCGGCGCCAGCTCGTGTGCGGACAGGCCGGGCGCACAGTCGGCCGCGAGGACGAGCAACGGCAGCGTGCGGCGATCGCGCGGTGCGAGCAGCTCGAAGGTGCCGTCTGCCGCACTGCGCACCGGGCGCTCGGACCCGGCATCGCCGACCAGCGCGCCGGCGAGCGGCTCGTCCCAGGCGTCGACGATGCGGCCACGCACGCGCAGCGGCCGGTCGTCGGCCCCGGCGTCGAGGTCGGCGATCTCACGGCGCGGTTCGCTCGCCGCGCGCGGCTGCGCGGATTCGTCGGTGTCCGATCGCGACGGCGCGTCGCGCGCCTCGACGTCCGCCGGCAGCACGTCCCGGCCGCGCGACGACACCTGCCACACCGTGATCGCCACGACCGCGATCACGCCGAGCAGGACCGCCGTGCGCGCGGACGATGGTGAGCCGCTCCGTTGCGAGTTGTCCATGGGTGGCTCCGGTCGTCCTGACTCCGTCATACCGGCACGGGCGTCAGCCTAGGCACGTCCGTGAAGCGATGCTGAAATGCGTAGGGCTACCCTGCCCGACGGCGCGTGCGAGGGCCGGTGGTCTGCGCAGGGGGTATGCGCCAGCTTGACCGGTTGCGACGGTCTGCCGAGCATACGACGTATGCGTTCGCTCGCTACGATCGTCCTCGGTGTGGGTTGCCTCGCCGGTCTGGCGCTGGTCGCCAGATTCGCGACGAGCGCGGCGGAGACCTCGTCGGCCCGGCCGGTCGGCACGACGGACGGCGCGCAGCAGGTTGGCTCCGCGGCGCGTCGCGTCATGGGACCGGAGATCGTCGCCGCGCAGGCCGGGAACTTGGACAGTGTTCCCGACGGCGTGGTGTCGGAGGCACACGCCAATGCGCTGGTCGGTCGTGCGGACGCGGCCGGAGTGTGGAGCGTCCACTCCTCGGTGGATCGCGGGGGCCTGCAATGGCCCGTCACGCGCGTCCGGCAGGCTGCGCATGCGACCGGCGCCACGACCGCGAACGTCGAGCCGGAGGTGCCGGTGCGCATCGCGTTCCGGGCGCTCTGGTATCTCGGTGTCGACCCGGAGGCAGAGCGCACGTGGAGTCGCGCGATCAACGATCCGAACTCGCCACCCGGAGTGCGGTCGGACCTGATCGTGGACATGGTCGACGAGGGCTACTCGGACAACAGCCACCCCACCGCCGTCGATCTGCCGACCATCCTCGCGCGGCTCGAGATCCTCGAGCGCCATGCGCCGTACGCGATGGACGAGGTCAATCGGGTGGCGTTCGAGAACGCGTATGGCAGCTTGCTGGAGATGTACCGGCGGCTCGGCGGCACGCAGCGTTGACGTCCAGCCGGAGGAGCACCAGGCGACGGAGCTGGTCGGACCGATGGCAGGTGGAGATCGGTAGGGAGATCGGACCCATGGTGAGCGCATCGACGTCGCGGACTCCGTTGCTCGCGGTATTGCTGGTCCTGATCGCCTGCGGGGCAGTCGCCGGCTGGGTGTGGCGCGCCGGCGGGCGCGGCCCGGCGGACGATCGGCTGCCGGTGGCGAGCGGGCCCGCCAGAGTGCCGGTGGCGATGCCGGGTCGCGAGGCGTCGCCGTCGGTCGGCATCGAGACGGTCGCCGGCCTCGGCGACGGATCTGCCCGCGCCGATGGCACGGTGGCGTCCGCTGCACCGCATGATCCCGCGACCGGTGCGGCCGGCCGTCAGCCCGGCGCGGCGGGTCCGGCCTGGCCGACCGGGCGTCGGGCGGGTGGTGGTCGTCGCGGCGGCGCGGTGCCGAGCGGGGAGCCGGCCGTCGCGGCAGACCTCGCGTTCCGGGCATTGCAATACGTCGGCGTCGACCCGGAGGCCGAGCGCACCTGGCGGCGGGCCATCGACGATCCGTCGATGCCCGCCGGCGTCCGCTCCGACCTCATCGAGGACCTCAATCAGGAGGGCTACCTCGACAACAGCCACCCGACGCGGGAGGACCTGCCGCTGATCCTCGCGCGCATGCAGCTGATCGAGCGCCTCGCGCCCTACGCGATGGACGAGGTCAATGCCGCAGCGTTCGAGGAGGCCTACAAGGACCTGCTGGACATGTACCTGCGCCTCGGCGGCGAGTCACCTCGCTGAGCGTCGGCCGGCGCGCCGCGGCCGGGCGGGCGGGAGGCCGGCGCCCGGCCCGCGCCCGTTCGCGGGGTGGACGTCCCGGTGGGCCCGGCGCCCGGCGGGCCCCCGGTGCCCGGTCGATCCCGCTGCGGGTGGGCGGACGGAACACCACCGTGACGACAGCGGACGGTGCGCCGAGCCGCTCGCCGGGTACAACGCAGGCATGCTGATGTCGCTGTCGCTGTTGGTCTTCGCCGCGCTGCCGCGCGTCCAGGAGCCGTCGGCGGTGCACCATGACCTGCGCGTGCGGATCGCGCCCCAGGAGCACCGCCTCGAGGTCCAGGACGCGGTCACGTTGCCGGCCGCGCTGCTGGAGGCCGGCGGTCCCGTGCGCCTCCGCCTGCACGCGCAGCTCGGCGCGCCCGCCGCTCCGGACGGGATCGAGGTCCTGCCGATCGACGCCGAATCGGCGTCCGCCGCGACCGCCGGGGTCGGCGAGCACGGCGCTGCGCCGGTGCGCACCTTCGAACTGCGGCCGGCCGGTGGTGGTACCTGGCCAGCAGACCGGCGCGTGCGGCTCGTCTACGGCGGAGCGATCGATCACGAGCTGGTGGCGGAGGAGCAGGAGTACGCGCGGAGCTTCGCGCGGAGCGCCGGGACGATCGGGCCAGAGGGCGTCGTGCTGTCGGGGAGCTCGTTCTGGATCCCGGACTTCGGTGGGGCGCTCGTCACCTTCCGGCTCGACGTCGAGCTGCCCGAGGGCTGGCAGGCCGTCAGCCAGGGCGACCGGATCGCGCGCGGCGGGCGGCGCGTGACGTGGCTGTGCGCGCAGCCGATGGACGAGGCCTACCTCGTCGCCGGGCAATGGACCGAGTACTCGCGTCCCGCTGGCGACGACGTGACCGCCTTCGCGTTCCTGCGCCAGCCCGACCCGGAGCTCGCCGAGCGCTACCTCGCGGCGACCGCGGAATACCTCGATCTGTACGGCCGCCTGATCGGCCCGTATCCGTTCACGAAGTTCGCGCTCGTCGAGAACTTCTGGGAGACCGGCTACGGCATGCCGTCGTTCACGCTGCTCGGCTCGCAGGTCATCCGGTTGCCGTTCATCCTGCAGTCGAGCTACCCGCACGAGATCCTGCACAACTGGTGGGGTAACTCGGTGTTCGTCGCCGTCGAGCAGGGCAATTGGTGCGAGGGTCTCACCGCGTATCTCGCCGACCACCTGATCGCCGAGTCGCAGGGCCGCGGGGAGGCATACCGGCGTGACACGCTGAAGCGCTATCGCGACTTCGTGCGCGATGCGGTCGACTTCCCGCTGACGCAGTTCCGATCGCGGCACAGCTCCGCGACCGAGGCGGTCGGCTACGGCAAGGCGCTGATGCTGTTCCACATGCTGCGCCTGGACCTCGGCGACGAGACGTTCACGCGCGGGCTGCGGCAGCTCTACGATCGCGAGCGCTTCCAACGCGCGAGCTGGGGCGATCTCACGGCCGTGTTCGGCGAGGTCGCGGGGCGCGATCTGGGCCCGTGGTTCGCGCAGTGGCTGGAGCGCACCGGTGCTCCGGAGCTCGAGCTCGGTGACGTGACCATCGAGGACGCGGGTCGGCCCGAGGCGGTGCGCGTGACGTTCGAGCTTCGGCAGGTGCAGGCCGACGGTCCGTACCATCTGCGCGTGCCGGTCGCGATCGGCGTCGCGGGTCGCCAGCAGGCGGTGCGCGACGTGATCGCGCTCGACGATCGTGCCTTGCGCGCCAGCATCGAGGTGCCGGGCGCGCCGGTGTCGCTGCAGGTCGATCCCGGCTTCGACGTGTTCCGCCGCCTGGACCGCAGCGAGCTGCCGCCGACGCTCGGACAGCTGTTCGGCGCGCCGCGCGTGACCATCGTGCTGCCCGGTGCGGACGATCCGCTCGCCGACGCGTGGCGGGCGCTGGCGGAGAGCTGGTCGCGCGGTGAGTCGGCCGATGTCGCGCTGGTCTCCGCCGACGAGCTCGGCGAGCTGCCCGTGGACCGCGCGGTGTGGGTGCTCGGCGACTCGAATCGCTACCGCGAGGCCGTGCGCGCGTCGATCGCGGGCTTCGGGGCCGCGATCGACGGCGAGCGGATCGAGTTCGGCGCGCAGCGCGTGACGCGCGCCGACCACGCGTTCGCGGTGGTCGGCCCGCACCCGCGGGATCCGGAGCTGGCGATCGGCTGGATCGGCGCGGACCGCGCGGCCGCCGTTCCCGGGCTCGCGCGCAAGCTGCCCCATTACGGCAAGTACTCGTATCTCGCCTTCGCGGGCGACGAGCCGACCAACGATGCGAAGGGGCAGTGGACGTCGGCGTCGTCCGCCTTGTGCCGGCGCCTCGAGCGCGACGCGCCGTTGCCCGTGCTGCCGCCGAGCGAGCCGCTGATGCGCGTCGAGTCGTCGGGCGGCCGCTGATTCCGGCGCGGCCCCGAGCTCAGCGCAACGGCGCAGCGAGCGCGGGCAGCGCTGCCGCATGCTCGGTTGCCCAGCTCCGCGCGCCCTCCTCGGCCTGCGCGAGCTGGAGCGCGTTCATCGAGTGGGCGACGCGGCTCAGGTGCTGACCGGCGGTGTCGTCGCCGAGCTCGGCCGCCAGCCGGTAGTGCACGTGCGCGGCCACCTGGTCCTGCGCGACCCCGCGACCGTTCTCGTACAGCGCGCCGAGCCGGGCGAACGCGAGTGCGTCGCCCTGGCGCGCCGCGCGATTCAGCCACGTCACGGCGGCACGCTCGTCCTGGGCCACCCCCTGGCCCCGCAGTAGCATCAGTGCGAAGTCCGTCTGCGCCGGTGCGAGGTCGCGCTCCGCGGCGAGCCGCATCCAATGCGCGGCCTCGGCGTCGTCCGCCGGCACGCCCCAGCCGTTCATGCACACCCTGGCGTATTGGTATTGTGCGGCAGCGAGCCCTTGTGCGGCGGCCTGCGCCAGCCATTTCGCGGCCTGCTCGTGGTCGTTCGCGACGCCATCCCCGTGCAGGTGCATGTACCCGAGCGCGAGTGCGGCCTCGGCGATGCCCTGCTTCGCCGCGCGACGGAACCACATGGCGGCGACCTCGCCGTCCTGCCGGACGCCGCGGCCCTCGTGGTGCAGCACGCCGAGCCGGTGCTCCGCGGCGGCGACGTGCTGGGCCGCGGCGAGCTCGTACCAGCGGGCCGCGGTCGCGTCGTCGCGCTCGACGCCTACGCCCTGCTCGTAGAGCATCCCGAGCAGTCGCTGCGCGCGTGCGTCACGTTGCTCGGCGGCTGCGAGCAGCAGGTCACGGGCGCGGACCGGATCGCGCGGCATGGCGTGTCCGAACAATGCCATCACGCCGAGGTTGGTCAGCGCCGGGCCGAAGCTCCGCTCGGCGGCACGGCCGAACCACTCGGCGGCCTGCGCGCGATCCTGCGTGACGCCACGGCCGTCGTAGTAGAGGAGGCCGAGGTTGTTCTGGGCGGCGGGGTGGCCGCGCTCGGCGGCGGCGCGGTAGAGGCGCGCGGCGCTCGCGGCGTCGCGCTCCACACCGCGGCCCTCGTCGTACAGCAGGCCGAGGAGGTAGCTGGCGGCCGGATCACCCTGCTCTGCCAGCGGTCGGCAACGGGCGACGGCCGCTGCGTAGTCGCCGCGCTCGTAGTCGGTCATGGCGAGGTGGGACGGAGCGCTGCAGCCGAGGAGCGCGATCAGCGCGAGGACAGCACCGGCCCGGCGGCAGTGGCGAACGGCGAGGCTCATACCGGAGCATCGGTCGCCGGGCCGATCCGGTTGAGTCGATGGCACGGGCGATGGGGGGCGCGAGCCCGGTCAGCGCGGCGCCGCTTGGAGGTAGGCGCGCTGCAGGTCTTCGGCGCGCTCGATCTGGTCGGCCGGCATCCGGGCCAGCAGGGTCGCGAGCCGGCTGCGTGCCGCAGCGTCGCCGTTCGTCGCGGCGATGCCGTACCACATGCTCGCCTGCACGTCGTCCTGCGTGACGCCGCGGCCGGTCTCGTACATCACGCCGAGCCGGACCTGTGCCGCGGGCAGTCCCTGCTCGGCTGCGCGGTGCAGCCAGCGTGCGGCCTCCGCCGCATCAGCGATCACGCCGGTGCCGCGCAGGTAGAGCAGCGCGAGATCGTGTTGCGCTGCGGGTAGCCCGAGCTCGGCCGCGCGCCGCAGCCAGCGCGCGGCCTCGGCGTCGTCCTGCTGCACCCCGCTGCCGCGCGCGCACAGGTGGGCGAGGTGGAGCTGCGCCGGGGCGAGGTCCTGTTCGGCGGCGAGCCGGAACCACCGCGCGGCAGCCCCGGCGTCCTGCGGCAGCCCCTGCCCGTTCAGGCACAGCAGACCCAGATTGTGCTGCGCGACGGCGTCGCCGCGGTCGGCGGCGCGCCGCAGCCAGGCGGCCGCTTCGGCATCGTCGCGGCGGACGCCCCGACCTTGGGCGTACATCAAGCCGACGCGTCCCTGCGCGCCGGCGTGGCCCTGCTCGGCCGCGAGCAGATACCAGCGGAATGCCTCGCTCTGGCTCTCGGGCACGCCATGCCCGGCCTCGTGCAGCGCGCCGAGCGCGAACTGGGCCGCCGACGCGCGGTGCTCGGCCGCGACGCGGAACCAATGCGCGGCCGCCGCGTGGTCGCGCGCGACGCCGCTCCCGTCGAGGTGCATCGCGGCGAGCTGCAGCGACGCGTCGACGTCGCCGCGGGTGGCGAGCGCTTCGAGCTCGCCCGGGGACGGCGTGCCGGATGACGTCCGGGCCGGCGCCGCGGGCACCGGTGCCGGGGCCGGTGCGACGCCGCAGGAGACGAGCACGGCGGCTGCGAGCGTGGCGAGCGCGAGCGAGCGGGTCGGCTGGGCGGACATGCGGTGCCGCCCAGCGTAGCCCCGGCGTCAGCGGACGTCGTAGCGCCAGACGACGCGTGACAGCGAGACGTCCGGGGCGGGTGCCGGCAGGTCGGTCCAGGTCGTGCGGTAGCCGGACTCGAGCGCGCGGAGCGCCGGTGCCAGCTTGGTCGCGATGCGGGCGAGGATCGGGATCGCCGGCTCGGCGCGCAGCTCGTCCGGCAGCAGGGCCAGCGTCAGGCCGGCTGCGCCGAGCAGGTCGCCCAGGCCGAATGCGGGCGTCTGCACCTGGTCGGTTCCGAACGCCAGCAGCCCGCCACCGGCGACGGCCTCGTGCATGTGCGGCGCCGGGCTGCGCTGGCGGCCTGCCGCGTCGACGCGGCGCAGCGCGTCGGGCGACGTCGCGACCAGCAGCAGGTCGCCGCGCACCGCGAAGGTCGGGCGGAGCCACGGCAGCGCGCGGATCGCCAGGGTGGTGGCCGACAGGTCGTCGAGCGACTGCACCGCGGCCGCCTGCTCGCGGCTGTGCAGGAACGCGACCGCGTCGTCGAGGAGCCCGGGCAGCCGGGCCGCGACGAGCTGCGGGTCGTCGAGCCGCAGCGCGACGATCGTCTCGCCGAGCGGGCAGGCGTCGGTCGCACCGGCGCGCGGTGCGAGGTCGATCGCGCCGAGCTCGCCGGACATGGCGTCGAGCAGCGCGCGCGTGCCTGGTGGCAGTTCGAGGCTCCCCCTGGCGTGCGTCTCGGCCAGCTCCGCCAGGTAGTCCGCCACCTCCGCCGGGTCGAGTCCCGGCTCGAACCAGAACCGCGTCGCGTCGGACGGCACCAGGCGGGCCCAGTCGCGCCAGGGCTGGCGGTCGGCCCACAGGGCGGCGAGCCGCGCGGAGTCCGCGCCCGGCGGATGGCGCAGCAGCGAGGTCGAGGTCACCGTCGACCCGTCGCTCGTCGTCACCACCAGCACGGATTCGAGCTGGTCGCCGAGGTCCTCGAGGAGCGTGGTGCCGGCGCCGACCAGCGTGCGGGCCCAGGCCGACTCGGGCGATTCCGGCGCGTCGGCGAGCGCACCGCTCGCGAGGCGAAGCAGCGGCGTGGCGAACTCGAGGATCGTGCCGAAGTCGACGAACACCGTGCTCTCGTTCGCCTGCGGCAGCAGCGCGAGGTCGGCGCGCAGCGCGCTGTCGCCGGCGAGCGTGCCGGCCGTGTCACCGCTCGCCAGGTGATTGGCGCTGCTGCGTGCGAGCCGCGCCGACGTCGACAGGAGCACCACGTCGCCCGCGCGACCGGCGACGAGCTGCAGCGGCGAGCCGGGGACCGTGAGAGTGGTCAACTCGCCGGCGCCGCCGTCGAGCGGCTGCGAGGTCACCGCGTCGGCGCCGAGCTCCAGGCGCTCCGCCGTGGCGGTCAGGAGCTCGCGCAGGGCGCCGCTCTGTGTCGCGGCGTGTGGCTCGGGTACGCGGAACAGGTAGACGTACTCCGGCATCGGCATGGCCAGCCGGTAGGCGAACGCGACCTCCTTGCTCACGAGTAGCGGCCAGTCGACCTTGCCGAGCAGCGCGAACCACTCGTCGACGCTCGCCATGAAGCTCGCGCGGGCCGAGCGCGGCTCCGAGAGGGCGATGAGCTCGAACAGGTCGCGGTGCACGCCGCTGTCGGCGAGCTGGCCGACCGCGGACTCGAACGCGCGCCAGGCGGGGTCGGGCGTCGGCGTGTCGGCGCCGTGGACCACGAAGCAGACGTCGGCGGGGACGCCGCACAGCAGCGGCACCGACTGCTGGGCGGCCGCCGGGGCGGTGGCGAGCAGCAGCGGCGCGACCAGGGCGAGCTTGCCCAGGTGCCCGCCGAGCGAGGTGGGAGCCCGGCGGCGGGTCGTCGAAGGAGCGGGCATGGAGAGGTCTCCGGGGGTAGCGCGGTGAACGACGGCGGCACCGGTCCGCGACCGGCGCGTGGGGGCCGCAGCGAGACCTGCCCTGTGGGCGGGCATGAGCACGCCGCGATCGTCGCGGCTGCCGTCGACTCGCGACGATATTCCTGGTCACTGCAGGTGGGGAATCCGGGGTAGCGCGGGGTCGCGGAGTCGTGCCCGGCTGGGGAGTTCCCGCCACGGTCGTGGGCCCTCGGGGCTACCTTGGCCACTTCCCACCCGCCGCTACCGGCTCGGAGTTCCATGACCTTCGCAAGCCTCGTCCGTTCGCTCGCCGCGGTCCTCCCTTGCGTGCTCGCGCTCGCACCGGCGCAGGACCGGCCCGCCCAGGACCTCGCGGTCCGCAAGGGGGCGCTCCTGCGCAAGGCGTTGCGCACGATGGCCGACCTGGACGCGGTCGCGTTCTCGTGCACGCAGGACACCAAGCAGAAGCAGCGCATGCCGGTGCCGCCCGCGCGCGCCGGCGGGGGGCAGGGTGCCATCGCGGTGACGGGGCGGCTGGCGGGCGGGATGCTCGCGGCCGAGATCGGCGACCAGCAGGTCGTTCGCTATGGGCGGGTGCAGATCGTCGGCGACGGGACGCACTTCGAGCTGCGCCGCGACCGCGATCTCGCGGGCGAGATGCTGCCGGTGATCCCCGACCCGGTCCTGCTGTTCCGCCTCCTCGACCGCGCGGATCTCGAAGTGAAACGGGCGGACGTCGGCGAATTCCAGGGCCGGCCGGTCGAGATCCTGACGGTCGATCTACCCCAGGCTCTCGCGTTGCAATTGGCGTGGTCCGGGCTCGTGCCGGACGTGACGGAGGCGAGGATGGGATTCTCGGTGATCCGCATCGCGGGGATCGGCAATGCGAGGGCCCTTCCGCAGGTGTCCGGGCACGCCGCATTCACGATCGATCCGATCACCGGCTACGTGCAGCGCGTCCGGTTCCACTTCTATCACGACCCCGCGGCCAATGTCGGTGTCGGGCGGGCGATCGTGCAGATCAACGGGATCCAGCCGGCGCCCGATCCGGAGCTCGAGGAACTCGCCGAGCTCCAGGAGGGCGAGGTGCTATGGCGCGACGGCCTGCCGCTGCGGCGCCTGGGCGACAACGAGATCCGGCTCGAGTTCGACGTGGCGTTCAGCGAGCACGGGACCGCGAAGCCACCGAAGCTCGACGCCGACGCCCTGCGGCTGATCGACGTGCGGTGAGCCACGGGCGTGAGCGCCGGGCTTCGATCGACTCCCTGCTCCGGGCCATCCCGATGGTGCACGCCGATGGTCCGAGCGCTGCTTCCGTTCCTCGTCGCCGCGAGATGTAAAAATCGTACGCGGTACCGATCGGAAGTCTCAGCGGAAGGTGGTGACGACGGTGTCGGTGACGGAGACGCTGTTCCAGCAGGGGCCGACGAGGAAGGAGACGCCCTGGAAGGCGAGCGACAGGTCGATCAACTGATGATCGCAGGGGACGGTGATCGAGAATGCGGGTGGTAGGAGGCCGGGGAGGCCCGCGATCCCGATCCGGCACGTCGCGCCCGGGAAGGTCGGGCACAATGGGGTCGGTGGCTGCGGGAAGCCGACCAGCAGGTAGGTGGCAAAGGTCGCGATCGTCATGTTCATGCCGAGCGCCGTGCTGCCGGTGTGGGTGATCGTTACGGGGCCACAGCCGGTCGGAAGCAGGGTGAACTCCGAGCCGGGCGAGCGGCCGTCGTAGAGCGCCCCGTGGATTTGTGGCGAGCTCCCACCGTTGTCGTCGCTCCACGTCATGAAGTAGCGGACCGAGCCGCTCGCGGTGTAGTCCGAGGTCTCGAATCGTGAGCAGATGCCACCAGAGCGCTCCGTCGTCGTGCGCCTCGCAATGCCGATATGAGGTTCGGTCACATCGAGACCCCACACGCCACCCGTCTGGTTGTAGCCCGCGTGAACCGTAGACACGATCACGTCGAGGTCGCCGCTGTTCTGGTAGTCCTCGACGTAGGCGACGGCGAAGCGGCAGCCGTCGGTCGCGACACGCGGAGAGCCACGGTTCCAGCCGCTCGGTCTACCGAACTCGAGTACACCCAGGTCGTAGGCGGGCGTCAGCGTCGTGCTGTTCTGGCTGCACAACTTGACGAACACCTGCGAAGTGTCGGCGAGCCCGATCGTCGTCTTGGTCCAGGCGGCGAGGTACAGATACTCACCGTTGTTGGGGCGCGTCACGGTGGAGACAACCGGAGCGCCGAGGATGCCGTCGCGCGAGTGGATCACGAAGCCCGGGTCGAGCACCCCGTCCCATCGCATCAGCCGCCCCCGGATCTCGGCGGAGCCACGCTGGTACACGATCATCCACTTCTGGAAGATGATGCTCGGATCAGTGATGCCGCAGGTGTTGCTGATCGCCGGCGAGCCTTCGTAGGATCCGGAGTTGTCGATCAGGAGTTCGGTCGGGAACTTCGCGGACGGCGTCAGAGCGGTCGAGAATTGCTGTGCATGGATGTCGTGGTCGGTCGACGTGTAGACGCGCTCCCAGACGACCGTGAAGTTGGTCGGGGCGAAGACGCTCGGGTCGCTGCCGACGTCGGGATTGATCTTGTCGCCGATGTTGCCTGTCGCTGCCGACGAGACGATGAACGGCGAACCCGTCGTCGTGCTGCCGACGTTGCGCGTACGACCTCGGATCCAGAACGGCGAGGCGTTGCCGGCGCTCGCCTGCGCCACCACCAGGTTCCGGCCCATGATGTTGTCGTTCGCAATACGTGGGCGCTGCCACGATTCACCGCTCGTGACGTCGATCGCTGCGTAGCTGCCGCTGATCGTGTTCCCCGCCGAGTCGACCTCGTAGCTGTAGACGTCAGAGTCGGTCGCGCTGTATACGAGCTCGAAGCATATCATGTAGCGGTTGGAGGTGTAGTCGAACGTCGTGTCGGGCTCCGTCACGACACGGTTCACCGTGGATTGATAGAGCAATGCGCGGCTCACGAACGGATCGACCACCAGTGGCATCGCGGCCGTCGCGACGAAGTCCGCTGGCACGGTGATCTCGATCCGTCCGTCGACCAGGGTGCGCGCGAGATCGAGCCGACGCCCGCGCGCATCGATCGCGGTCGCGGTGCCGTAGTCGACGCCGCCATCGCGTCCGGCGAACCGCAGTGCGGAACCCTCGATGGTCCCTTGTAGGTCGGTGTCGACGTCGAGCCGGATCTTCAATTCGCCGCGGCGGGGGAGATCGTCGAAGACGAACGACTGCTCGAGACCCTCGGCTCGCGCGTGATAGCGGACTGCGACGCTGCCGTGGTCGAACGTCACGACGTGCTCCAGCCGAGTCGGGTCGGGGACTGCGCGCAGCGGCAGCGGCTCGCCGGCGATCGTGACTTCGCCGAGGTGCAGACCGAGCGGCCAGTCCCGCGCCGCGGCGCTGCCGAGGAACGGCACGAACCGGGCGGCGCCGGCAGTGAACTCCGCCTTGTAGCTCGCGGCTGCGACGATCAGCGTGCCTTCGGCGGGCGTGTCGAACAGGATCGTCGCCGGATCGGCGAACGGGTCGAGCGTCGCCCCTCGCGCGCCACCCTCGACGTCCTTGGTCGTCACGAGGCCTGGCGCTGGGCGCCGGGCCGGCGCCGCAGGCGGCACCCAGGGTTCCGCGGGGCCGGTCTTCCAATCGATCTGGACTTCCCTGGGGGCGGGCGCCGGCCCGGCCGGTGCTTGCGCGGCGAGGCCGACGGCGAGCAGCGCGGGAGTGAGCAGCGTGGCGAACGAGTGCAGGAGCGATCTTCTGGTCGAGTCCATCCGGGCTTCCTCGAGGGTTCAGCAGGGCCAAGCGAAGGAGCCGCGCGAATCCGTCACTGATTCCCCGACTTCCTGACTTCCGATCCGTACGCGGTACCGATCGGAAGGATCGACCGGCAGGCGTCCATGGGGCAGGGACATGGGTTCCGGTTGTCCGAATCATCGGGCGGTGCAATGCGCGGCTGCTCCCGCGGGCGACGGGGACTGCCGCCGTCGCGATCGATCCGGTCACCGAATCCGTGCAGTGCGTTCGGTAGCACCTCGATCGCGACCCGCCGGCCGATGCCGTCCGCGAGCGCGGGACCGCGAAGCCGCAGACCTTCGATGCCGGAGCCTCGCGCCCGAACGCCGTGCGGCGAGCGGTGGTCGCCTCCGCTACGCTCGCGCGCGATGCCGACCGCGCTGTCGATCCTCGCCCTGCTCACGCTCTGCGCTCCTCAGGAGGCGCAGCCGCCGCGTGCGGACCGCTTCCCGCTCGGTCTGCTCGGTGGCGTCGCGACGGTCACGGTGGGGACGAGCGCGGCGACGGTCGTCGAGCTCGACGCGGGTGCGCCGGGAGCGGTGGCCGGGCTGGCGGTCGGCGATCGGATCCTCGGCGTCGGCGGTGTGGCATTCGCTGCCTACAGCGACCGCATCGACGCCGGCGGCGACGGGCCGCAGCGCGCGCTCGGCGAGGCGCTCGACGCGGCGGGCGAGGCGGAGCCGCGGCGCGTGGTCCTGCAGGTGCGACGCGGGCCGGACGACGCGGACTGCGACGTCGAGGTGACGGTCGCTCTGCCGGAGCGGTCGTCGCTCGCGGGTCCGCATGCGCGGGAGGCGCGGCTCGCGTTGCGGCGCGCGGCGGCGGCGCAGCTGCTGGCCGCGCAGCGGTCGAACGGCATGTGGGATTCGCCGGTCGGTCTGACCGGCGACCGCGTGCTGACGGCCTGGGCGCTCGTGGCACTGCTCGCGCACGGCGACGACGCGCATCGTGACGCGATCGACCGTGCCGCGACCTGGCTGCACGGGCCTGACCGGAGCGCGTGGCTGCCCGAAGACCTCGGACGCGGCCCGGACGGGCTCGGCAACTGGGCCCTGACGGCGACGGCGATCGCGCTCGCGGAGCACTGGCACCTCGATGCGGATGCGGACGATGCGGCCGTGGTCGATCGTTGCTGCCGCGCGCTGGTCGCGCGCATGTCCGAGGACGGCAGATTCGGACACGACGTGACCGTCGGCTACGCCGGCAAGGGCTTCAACGTCATCAACGCACAGGCCCAGCTGGCGTGGGCGATGGCGATGGGCATCGGTGTCGAGGTCGACGAGCGGGCGTGGACGCTGAGTCTCGATCAGCTCGCGGCGTCGATCGATCCGGACGGCGGTGTGCGTTACTGGACGATGCGCGGCACCGGCACCGGCGACGCGTCGCTGCGGACGAGCGCGACGGCGCTGGCCCTCGCTCTGACCGGACAGCGCCCGGAGTTGCACGGTACGCTGATGAGCTATCTCGACGCGCACGCTGCGCGGGTGCGTGAGGCGCACGCGGTCGGCTCGCTCGGCATGCTGCTGCAGGCGCCGGCGCTGCGGGCCTGGGACGGGGCGGCGTATCAGCGCTTCCTCGCCGAGTGGCGTTGGTACCTGGCGCTGACACGCGGGCCGGACGACCGGCTCCGGTACATCGGCGGCAAGCGCAACAACGGCGGTGACTCGTATCTCGGGTTCGACCTCGTCGCGTGCGTCATCGCGCTGCAGGTCGCGGCGCAGGAGGACGCGCGACTGTGGATGGTCGATCGAGGCGGCGGGCGTCGCGAGCTGTAGAAATCAGTCGCGGTACCGATCGGAAGTCAGGTGGCGGAGGAGACCGCGGGGCTCCTGGTCGATCTGGCCGGTGTCGTTGAAGTTGTCGACGACGAAGTCGTTTCCGCCAGGGACCCATTCGGTGAGGACGACCTGGGGGTGCGGGGGCATGCGGACCGAGTAGTCGTCGAGCACGTCCAGCTCGATGTCGAAGGCCTCCGTGTGCGAGCGGTTCGAGAGGTTCGCGATGACCTGCGCGCTACCCTTCTCGCGGAACGCGTGGCCGATGCGCACGTCGCGGGCGGGCTCGATGCGGACCGAGATCGTCTTCGGCGTGCCGTCGCCGGGCCGGATCATGATCTGGTTCAGCCGCAGGCCGGTGCGGCTCTCGCGCACGGTGCCGATGAAGCGGTTGAAGATCGCCTCGCCCGGCAAGGCCTGGAAGCGGATGTGGTCACCGAACCGGAAGCGCTGCGCACCGAACACGACGGCGAGCTTGTCGAGATTGCGTTCGCCATGGCGCTGCGCCGATCTCGGCAGGATGTCACCGAGCGTCCGCACGCGGTGGACTGGGAGCTTCAGGGACTTCGCGGCGAGCTCGCGGAGGAAGCCCAGCCGGGTCGTCCGGCCCGACAGGATCACACAGTGGGGCTCGCGGCCCTTCTCGGCGAGCGAGCGGCGCAGCTCCGCGAGATACACGAACACGTCCTGGAAGCCGGGCTCGCCGTTGGTCTCCGGCGACGCGGTCTGCGTATCGCGGGTCAGCCACGTGCGCAGTGCGGCCTCGTCGATCGTCAGCTCGGGGCCGCGGCCGACCCGCTCGCGCCAGACGTCGCCGTCGAGCAGTGGCGCGAAGCAGGCGACCAGCTCGGTCTCGTCGTGCGGGGCGAGCGTCCAGCTCCGCGCCGGGCCGGCGATCGCGCGTTTGCACTCCTCGGCCAGCCGTGAGATCGTCGATACGGCGAGCCGCTTCTGCGTCAACGTGAATGCCGGTTCGCGCGACTCGTGCAGGAAGTCGAGCGGCTCGTCGATGCCGTGCTTCGACTCCAGGAACGCGACGATCACCGTCGCGATCAGGTGGCTGATGCGGTCGCCGGCGCGGTTGAAACGCATCGACTCGATCATGCGGAACGAGACGTCGACCGAGCCGTCGGCCGGCTCGACAGTCCAGCCGATGTCGACGCAGGCGATGTCCGTCGACCCGCCGCCGATGTCGAGCACCAGCATCCTGAGCTCGGGCGTGCCGGCCACGTTGCCGAGCGAGCTCGCTGCGAGCATGAGGTTCTGGGACTCGAACTGGAAGATCGTCTCCCACAGCACGTAGGCAGCGACAGCGACCGGCTCGCTGCAGATCAGCTCGACCTCGAACTGCTCGCGGTGCTCGTCGTCGTGTGCGAACAGCCGCAGAGCGGTGTCGTTCACCATGTCCGCAAACAGCCGCCGGTCGACCTCGCGCCACGTCAGCGGGTAGGTCAGCATCACGCGGCGGATCTGCGGGTACAGCTCGGGCGCGTCGGACGTGAACTGGGGATTGGTCAGCGATGCGAGCACACGCTGGAACATCTGGTCGAGCGTCGTGCGCACGAACGTCAGCATCGGGTGCAGACCGACGCGCTGGCCGGCGATGCCGCGGAACTTCATCGTCGGCTCGGGGGCGCGCTGGATGTCGGGCCAGTCGCGCACGTACTTCTTGGGTGCGTACAGGTAGCTCGTCAGCGGATGGCGGCGGATCAGCTCCTCGGCGCGCTCGCCGAGCACGATCCAAGGCGTCTCGTGCTCGTTCGGGCTGACGCGCAACACGATCATGTTCGAGCGCAGCACGTGCGCCTCGCTACGGTCGCGTGCGCGGTAGTCGGGGTCGAACGGGTTGTTCGCCTCCACCACGCGTGCCTGCAGTGGGCCGGCGCCGTCGCGCGAGAACACGAACGCGCTGCCGGTGTTGCCGAAGTCGACGATCAGCGTGCCGATCTCGTTGCGCGCGTTGCGGTGGTGCTCGACGTAGACCTCGGCGAGCGGCTCGCTGCGGCGTAGGGAGAACCGCGACGGCTCGCCGACGCGCAGCGGCACGCGGTTGCCGGCCTGGGAGCCGGCGCCGTTGCAGGTGTCGATCACGAGGTCGAGCTGCAGCTCGCCGCCGGCGCGGCGCAGCCGGTGGAACACGAACTCGTTGGGGTCGGCCTGCAGCCACGGCGTCGCGTCGATCTCGCGGTTGCACGCGATGTGCTCGTCGATCAGTCGCAGCGCCTCGGTCGGGTCCGGCTGGCGACTCGCCTGCCGGTGTGCGGCGTCGAACAGCTTCTCTGCGTCGTCGCGCACCGAGCGGGCGATCGGGAAGCCGCGGCAGATCTGCACGCCGGTGTTCGGCAGCACGATCCAGTGGTAGCTCTGCACGTCGGCGTGGGCGGGGCTCTGGGGCTTCATCGCGTCGCTCCCTGGTTGCCGGGCACGGCGTGAGTGGGAACCGCGGCCTGCGCACAGGTGCGCACGCCGGTGGCGGTGGCGTCCTCGAGCTGGCGCAGCAGTTCCGCGATCGTTTCGCGGTCGGCCTCCGATTGGGCGATCACCGCGCCGCTGTCGGCGCCCAGGTCCTCGGCGCTCATGAGCTGGAACAGCAGCTCGCGCGCATGCAACCTCAGACAGTGCCCGAGCAGCTCGCGCGTGCCGACCGCGGCGTCCGGCGGAGGTGGCCAGTCGACGGCCCGGTAGCCCCAGCGCTCCGTCCAGCTCTCGATGCGGTCATCGAAGAAGCGGCTGAACTCGTGCCAGACCGCTCCGGGCACGCGGCTGCCGTTCGCCTCGATGATCGCCTCCTTGACCATCTCGCCGAGTCGGAGGAACGCCTCGGCGGCCCAGTCGTCGCGCGCGGTCTCGTCCTCGCTGGGGATGAGGCCGTCGACGAAGCGGTCGATCTCGCGGGTGGCGAAGCGGTCGATCGCGAGCGGGTCGGTCGCGTCGAGGAACCCGAGGCATTGCGACAATGCCGCGCGGACGGCATCGGTGTTGAGCGCGCCCTGCGAGTCGTAGAAGCGGCCGAGGAGAGCATGCAACTCGCCGGTGGCCTGCAGCAGCCCGGTCCGCACGAGGTGCTTGCGGGCGAGGATCGTGGCGCCCTTGTCGGCTGCGAGCCCCAGAACCTGCCGGACGAGGAAGCCCTGGCCGCGGTCGGACGGATCGGCGATGGCGTCGATGTTCTCACGGAAGCTTTCGACGAGGCCGTGTCGGGCCAGCGTCTGGTGGCCGGGGCCGCCGGGCTCGGTCCACGTCTCCATCGTCCTCCGGTGTCGGGAATAGAACTCCGCGTAATCGGCGAACGCGTCGACGATGCGGCGGCTATCGAGGAACGCGATCCGTGCCGGACGGAGGTTTCCGCGTGGGCTCATCCGCTGCAGCACGTTGTCCTCGAGCGTGGCAGCGAAATGGTCGCCCTCGCGCAACATGGTCGCGCGGTCGGTGTACTTGGCGCGGACGTCGGGGTTGGTCAGGTAGACGTTCATCCCGTTGATCGCGAGCACGATCCGCTCGGCGAGCGCCTCGGCCTCGGCGCGGCCGCAGGCACGCTCGATCTCGCGCCACAGGGTGTCGAACTGCGACTTCTGCCCGCACAGCACGAGGTGCACGACGATGTCGAGCCGGTCGTCGCGCAGCAGGTCGAGCGCGAGCTGGTGGCTCTTGCGGCCGAGATAGTGCCGCAGCACCTCGTCCTTGGCGACGCTGCTGACGGCGAGGCCCGGGGTGTCGACGAACGTCAGCTTACGGGCCTGGTCGGCGTCGGCACCGGCCCACTGCAGCACCTGCTCGAAGTCGTCGCGCAGCGTGACGGACTCCACCACGGCGCGGAGCTGCAGCGCGTCGTAGCTGTGGCCGGCATGCTGCAGGACCGGTGCGGGGTCGAGCACCGAGCTCTGCTCCTTGACGGTCAGGGCGCGGATGAACTTGCGGTCTGCGGCACGCTCGGGTGGCACCTCGAACGGCTCGGCGAACGGGCGCAGCTCGACCCGCCGTGGATAGCGCCAGGCGGCGAGGTCCTTGGCGTCCAGCGTTGCGTGCGTGCCGTCGACGGCGACCAGGTCGTCGTGGTAGGCGACTTCGATGCCGTCGCGCGCGTTCTGATCGCGCACGTCGGCATGGTTCATGAGCTCCTTGACCTGGCTGATCGACCACGAGCGGACCGTGGCGGCAGCGGCGATCGGATCTCCGGGCGGTGCGTACTCGAGTGCGAGCGCCTGCGAGGTCGTGTCGGTCACATCGGTTTCGAGCCAGCCGCGCGCCGACAGCGCCGGGAACATCTCGTCGAGTATGGTCGTCTTGCCGTGGCCGCTCGACCCGACGATTGCGACCGTCAATCGGCCGGTGCAGGGCTCGGCGACGTGGCGGCGTGAGGCGATGCTGGCGAGGCGCTGGAACTCGCCGCCGAGCTCGGGCGACGATTGTCGCAGAGTCGCGAAGCTCGGCACGTCCGGCAGCGTGCGGACCGCCGTGAGAAACGCGTCGCGGACCCGGTTGATCGCGTCGATCGTCGATTGCGGGATCATGGTGCTCGTCCTGGTGGGGCGGTGCCTGCGTGACTCAGCGGGCGTCGGCGGGGCCGAAGCGCCCGCCGAGCAGCTCGGCGAGCGCGGCGAGGTCGCGCTCTGCCTGACTGCCGGGCTGGGCACTGGGGACCAGAGCTCCCGGCTGCGCGAAGAACGTCGGCGTCAATGCGTACGTGTGCGTTTCGACTCCGTGGAACGATGCGCGCAGAACCGGCGAGTCATCGAGCATCTCGCGGATGCTGCTGTCCTCGGCATCGGTCAGCACGATCAGCGTCGTGGGCTGCCCGTGTGCGGACACGTGTCGGGCCGCGAACTCGAGGCCGGCGCGCAGGTTCGTGCCACCGCCTGGCTGCAGACTGGCGAGGAACGCGTCGATGCGCTGGCGAGCGACCGGGTCGATGGGCGTGATGCCGCCGAGCGCACACTCGGCGCGCGCGTCGTAGGCGATCACGTCGCCACTCGAGCCGCCGACCGCGGCGAGCAGGCCGAGGACGCGCGCGGCCTCGGCGCGCAGAGCGGAGAAGTGCGGCTCCATGCTCCCGCTGCGGTCGACCAGCAGGAGGAAGCTGCGCGTTTCGATCGGCGCGCCGAAGAAGCTGGCGGGTGCGTCGCAGCGAGGGATCAGCGCGAGCAGCGGCAGCAGCAGCAGGAGGAGCCAGGGAGCGATCGCACGGCGGCGGCGCAGCAGGAGCCGGTCGGTCCAGGCGACCAGGCCCTCCAGGCCGGTCTCTTGCGCGAAGCGCTCGCGCGGCTCGACGACGCCGAACCCGGCGCGGCGGATCGCCCGGCGTACGGTCCGATAGGCCTGCCGGGCCGCGCGTGGCCCGTCCGCGAGTCCCTGCGCGGCGCCGCTACAAAGGCCGAAGCGCAGCCGCGGCACGGTGCCGCGCGGGGAGGTGCGAAAGGTGGCACCGGACAGGCACAATGCCGCGCAGCCAGGCGCTTCCCGCAGGCGGATCAAGCTCTGCAACAGCCGGCGGAAGTCGGTCTGCACCTCGCGCTCGGGTTCGAGGTTGCGCCGCTCCAGGTCCGCCGCCAGCAGGCGCACCCCGGTGATCCGCGTCCGCGCCCGAGCGCGGTCCTGCCGCTCGAGCCGTTGCCGGCCGCCGTGCCACGAACTGTGCTCGATCGGCAGGAACAGCTCGTCCGCGACGTCGGCGTGCCGCATGCGGCGCACGAGTTCCGCTTCGTCGAACGCGACTCCGGCGGCGGGCTGACCCGACGCCACAGTGCCCGCGACCGGCGCGATCGCCGCGGTCGCCTCAACCGCCGTGCTCACGATGTGCCTCCCGCGCTGACCGCCGCGGTGAACGAACCGCACGGATGCTAGCGCGGAACCGGGGTCCTTTGGAACCCCGCGGCGGGTCGGCGGCGGCAGAGCGGTCGCCCGCTCGCGCGGCCCGAGACTTCCGATTCGTACGCGGTACCGATCGGAAGTCAGTACCGATCGGAAGTCAGCGGAAAGTGGCGATGACGGTGTCGGTGACGGAGACGGTGCCCCAGCAGGGGCCGGTGAGGAAGGAGCCGCCCTGGAAGGCGAGTGACAGATCGATCAGCTGATGGTCGCAGGGGACCGTGACCGTGAACGAGTTCGGCAGGAGGCCGGGCGTGCCACCGACGCCGAAGCGGCAGGTCACGCCCGGGTAGGTCGGGCACAGCGGGACCGGCGTTTGCGGGAAGCCCACCAGCAGGTACTGGGCGGTCGTCGCGATCCTCATGATCGTTCCGATGTTCGTGCTACCGCCATAGGTGATCGAGAGGGGGCCGCAGCCGGTCGGTAGGAGGGTGAACTGACTGCCGGGCGAGCGCCCGTCGTACAGCGCGCCGAGGATCTGCGGCGAGAACCCGCCACGTTCGTCGTTCCACGTCATGAAGTAGCGCGGTCCGTCGGGGGCATCGGGATGCAGGCTGTCGAATTGCGAGCAGATCCCACCGGTGCGTTCGACCGTCGTGCGACTTGCGGGCCAGGCGCGCGCTTCGGACACGTCGAGGCCCCAGACCCGTGCGGTCTGGTTGTAGCCCGCGTGCAGGGTGGTCATCCGGACGTCGAGATCGCCGCTGTTCTGATAGTCATCCGTGTAGGCCACGACGAAACGGCAGCCGTCGCTGGCTACGCGCGGAGAGAACCGGTTCCAGCCCAGCGGCTGGCCGGACTCGAGCGCGTCGAGATCGTAGGCGGGCGTGAGCGTCGTGCTGTTCTGGCTGCAGAGCTTCACGAACACCTGTGACGTGTCGAGCAGCCCGATGGTCGTCTTGGTCCAGGCGACGAGGTAGAGATACTCCCCGTTGTTGGGCCGCGTGACGGTCGACACCTCCGGATCACCGAGGATCCCGGCCTGCGAGTGGATGAGGAAGCCCGGGACGAGCGCGCCGTCCCAGCGCATCAGGCGGCCGCGGATCTCGGTGGAGCCACGTCTGTAGACGATCATCCACTTCTGTGTGAGCGCATTGGGAGTCGGCGCACCTGCGCCGTTGCCGATTGCTGGAGATCCTTCGAATGTGCCGGAGTTGTCGATCAGGATCTCCGCGGCGCCCTGTGGCGACGGCACTTGCGCGGCGCTGAACTGCCGCGCATGGATGTCGTGATCCGTCGAGGAGTAGACGCGCTCCCAGACGACGGTGAAGTAGGTCGGGTTCATGGAGTGTGGGTCACCACCCACATCCGGATTGATCTTGTCCCCGATGTTACCGGTCGCTGTGGAAGAGACGATGAACGGTGAACCGGTTGTCGTATTACCGGCATCGCGTGTGCGGCCGCCGATCCAGAACGGCGAGACATTACCGCCGCTCACCTGCGCTACGACCAGATTCCGCCTCGCGATGAGGTTGTTCGCGATGCGCGGGCGCCGCCAGGATTCGTTGTACGTGGTGTCGATGACCGCGAAGCTGCCGCTGATCGTGTTCCCGGTGTAGTCGATTTCGTAGCTGTACACGTCGGAGTCGGTAGCGCTGAACACGAGCTCGAAGCAGATCGTGTATCGATTGTTCGTGTAGTCGTACGTCGCGTCGGGTTCGATGACGGACCGACTGGAGGACGACGAGTACAGTGTCGCGGTGGACACGAGCGGATCGACCACCAGCGGCAGCGCGGCGGTGGCGACGAAGTCGGCCGGCACGGTGATCTGGATGCGCCCGTCGACCAGGGCGCGAGCGAGGTCGATGCGGCGCCCGCGCGCGTCGATGGCGGTCGCGGAGCCGTAGTCGACGCCGCCGTCGGCGCCGGCGAACCGCAGTGTGGAGCCCTCCGTGGTTGCCTGGAGGTCGCTGTCGACGTCGAGCCGGATCTCGAGTTCACCGCGGCGGGGGAGATCGTCGAAGACGAATGACTGTTCGAGTCCCTCGGGACGCGCCTCGTAGCGCACCGCGACGCCGCCGTGATCGAAGGTCACGAGGCTGTCCTGACGAGCGGGGTCGGGGGCCGCGCGCAGGGGTAGCGGCTCGCCGGTGATGGTCACCTCGGTGAGGCGCATGCCGAGCGGCCAGTTGCGGGACGCGGAGCTGCCGAGGAACGGCACGAAGCGCGCCTCGCCGGCGGCGAACTCGGCCTTGTAGCGGGCGGCGGCGACCATCTCGGTGCCAGGTTTGGGGCTGTCGTAGTACAGCGCCGTCGGATCGGCGAACGGGTCGAACGCAACGGCATGCGCGTCGACGTCGGCATCCTTGGTCGCGGTGGGCGACGGCGTCGCGCGCCGGGCTGTCGCCACAGGCGGCACCCAGGGCTCGGCAGGCCCGGTCTTCCAGTCGACCTGGACCTCTCTGGGAGCGGGCGCCGGCTTGGCCGGTGCCTGCGCCGCGACGCCGACGGCGAGCAGCGCGGGAGTGAGCAGCGTGACGAGCGGTTGCAGGAGCGGGCGTCTGATCGAGTCCATCCGGGCTTCCTCGAGGGTTCGATGAGGTCGAGCGCCGGAGCGGCCCGGATCCGTCACCGATTCCCGGACTTCCTGACTTCCGATTCGTACGCGGCACCGATCGGAAGTCTCAGCGGAAGGTCGTGATGACCGTGTCGGTGACGGAGACGCTGTTCCAGCAGGGGCCGCCGAGGAACGAGACACCCTGGAAGGCCAGCGACAAGTCGATGAGCTGATGGTCGCAGGGGACAGTGATGGTGATGGAGGGTGGCAGCAGGCCGGGTTGCCCGCCGATTCCGATCTGACACGCCGCGCTCGGGAACGTCGGGCACAGTGGGACTGGCGGCTGGGGGAACCCGACCAGCAGGTACTCGGTGCCCGTAGCGATCGTCATGTCCATGCCGAGCGTCGTGTTGCCGGTAGCATTGATCGCCGCGGCGCCGCAACCGGTGAACAGCACCGTGAAATGCGTGCCTGGTGAACGACCGTCGTACAGAGCTCCGTGGATCCCCGGGGAGCCCGGGCTGTTGTCGTCGCTCCATGTCATGAAGTAGCGTGCGGAACCGCTGGCGCCGGGATCCGCGCACTCGAATCGAGAGCAGATTCCACCCGCGCGTTCGCCGGTCGACTGATAGGCGGGCCACGCGCGTCCCTCGGTCACGTCGAGCCCCCAGACCTGAGCCGGCTCGTTGAAGCCCGCATGCAGCGTCGTCACACGGACGTCCAGGTCGCCGTAGTTGCGGTAGTCCTCCGTGTAGGCGACGGCAAATCGGCAGCCGTCGGTCGACACGCGCGGAGAACCGCGGTTCCAGCCGAGCGGCTGCCCGGACTCGAGCGCATCGAGATCGTAGGCAGGCGTAAGCGGCGTTCCAGTCTGGCTGCAGAGCTTGACGAACACCTGGGAAGTATCGACGGGCCCGATCGTCGTCCTGGTCCACGCAACCAGGTACAAATACTCACCGTGGCTGGGGTGCGTGACGGTGGAGACGTCGGGATTGCCCAGGGTGCCGCGCGAGTGGATCAGGAAGTCCGGGTCGAGCGCGCCGTCCCAGCGCATCGTCCGGCCGCGGATCTCGTTGGAGTTGCGCTGGTATGCGATCATCCACTTCTGCGTGAGTTCATTGGGGTCCGGCGCGCCCGCGCTGTTGCTGATGGCGGGCGAGCCTTCGTAGGCGGAGGAGTTGTCGATCAGTATCTCGGTTGCGCCCTGTGGCGACGGTGTCGACGTGGCGGTGAACTGCCTTGCGTGGATGTCGTGATCGGTCGACGAGTAGGCCCGCTCCCAGGTGACGGTGAAATACGTGGGGCTTATCAGGTGCGGATCGCCGCCGACGTCGGGGTTGAGCTTGTCGCCGACGTTGCCGGTCGCTGCCGAAGACACGATGAAGGGGGCTCCGGTCGTCGTGGAGCCGACGTCGCGCGTGCGGCCTCCGATCCAGAACGGCGACACGTTGCCGGCGCTCACCTGCGCCACGATCAGGTTCCGGTTCGCGATGTTGTTGTTCGCGATGCGCGGGCGCTGCCAGGATTCGGTGCTCGTGATGTCGATGGCCGCGAAGCTGCCGCTGACCGTGTTCCCGATGGAGTCGACCTCGTAGCTGTAGATGTCGGAGTCGGTCGCGCTGTAGACGAGCTCGAGGCAGAGCATGTATCGATCGCTGGTACCGTCGTACGTAGCGTCGGGTTCGATGACGGTCCGGCCGGATGTCGACGAGTGCAGCGTTGCGGTGGTGATCAACGGGTCGACCACCAGCGGCAGCGCGGCCGCCGCGACGAAGTCGGCCGGCACGGTGAGCTCGATCCGCCCGTCGACCAGGGTGCGAGCGAGCCCGAGCCTGCGCCCGCGCGCGTCGATGGCGGTCGCCGTGCCGTAGTCGACCCCACCGTCGGGGCCGGCAAAGCGCAGTGAAGAGCCCTCGGAAGTCGCGTTCAGGTCGCTGTCTACCTCGAGTTGGATCCTCAACTCGCCGCGGCGCGGTAGAGCGGAGAACACGAACGATTGCTCGACACCTTCGGAGCGTACCGCATAGCGGACGACGGCGGTGCCGTGATCGAAGCTGACGACGTCCTCTTGGCGGATGGGCTCGGGAGCGGTGCGCAGCGGCAGCGGCTCACCGGCGATCGTCACGTCACCGAGGTGGAGACCGAGCGGCCAGTCCCGGGACGCGGCGCTGCCGAGAAACGGAACGAACCGGACCTCGCCGGCGGCGAATTCCGCCTTGTAGCTCGCTGCCGCCACGATCACGGTGCCTTCGATGGGGGTGTCGAACAGGATCGTCGTCGGATCCGCGAACGGGTCGAGTGCAACGGAACGCGCGCCGGCGTCGGCATTCTTGTCCGCGGTGCGCGACGCCGTCGCGCGCCGGTCGGGGGCCGCGGGCGGCACCCATGGCTCGGCAGGCCCCGTCTTCCAGTCGACATGGACGGCTCTGGATGCGGGGGCCGGCTTGTCCGGTGCCTGCGCGGCCAGGTCGACGGCGACCACCACCGTGGCGAGCACCACCGTGGCGAGCAGCGAGAAGGGCGATTGCGGGAGAGGGCTTCTGGTCGAGTCCATCCGGGGTTCCTCGAGGGTCCGGCGAGGTCCAGCGCCGGAGCGGCCCGGAGCCGTCACGAATTCCCGGACTTCCTGACTTCTCGGTCGTACGCACTACCGAATCGGAAGTCGGACTCCCGCGGCGGCGCGCGACCCGAGATGTAATAACCGTACGCGGTACCGATCGGAAGTCAGCGGTGGCGCAGGGCGCGGGTGCCGGCGGCGATGAAGGAGGCGAGGGCGTCGGCGAGGGCGTCGACGCCGGGCTCGTCGGTCGGTGGCGGGTGGCCGAAGCGCTCGAGCACCGGGCGGCCGAACTCGTGGAAGACGCACAGGCCGAGCGCGAAGTTCGCGAGCTGGGCGCGGCGGGCGGGCGAGTCGGCATCTCCCAGTAGCGCGCCGAGGATGTGCTCGAGCTCGGTGCGCACCGGCTGCATGACGAGCCGCACGAGGTCCGTCAATGCGGCAGTCGGTTGCTCGAGCTCGCGCGCGATGAGCTGTCCCGCATAGCTGTGTGCGGGACGGCGCAGCAGCAGGAAGCGCAATACGAAGCCGAGCCAGGCGCGCAGCGCATCGGTCGGGCGGCGGAAGTCGGCGAGCCGCGGGATCGGCTCACGGTCGCGCAGCTCGCGGTGCGAGCCGAGCAGCACCTCGCGGTAGAGCGCCTCCTTCGAGCCGAAGTGGTAGCGCACCGCCGCGACGTTCGCCGCGGCCCGCGCGCAGATGTCGCGCACGCTCGCCCGCGCGAAGCCGCGCTCGGCGAACAGCGCGCCGGCGACGCGGATCAGACGGTCGCGCGTCGCGCCAGGTGCAGCGCGGTGGTCGCGCGGGTCAGGGTCGTCGCGGGCAGCCTCGGTCACCGGGAGCGCGAGCCTACGGGGGTCGACCCAGAATCTCAAACGCATGTTTGACAAGTCGGAGAGCGCGCTGCAGAGTCTTCGGACGCGGCCGTCAAACGCGTGTTTGAGCCGCGCCAGGAGACGCCATGGCAGCACTCGCAAGCCCGCGACCCAGGTCCGCGCGGCGCCGCACCGGTGGCCGACCGAGGATGCGCGTGGCCGTAGCTCTCGCCGCGCTCGCCGGCTGCCACGTCGGCCCCGACCACACGCCGCCCGCCGCCCGCTCGCTCGTGGCCGCCGACTGGCGGCAGGGTCCGGATGGCGCGCTGTTGACCGTGGCGCGCGAGGGACTCGCGCAGTGGTGGGCGCGGCTCGGCTCGGCGGAGCTCGACGCGCTGGCGGAGAAACTGATTGCGCAGAGCCTGACGCTCGGAGAGGCGCGCGAACGCGCGATCCAGGTGCGCGCGCGCGCCGGCGTCGTCGGCGCCGAGCGGCTGCCGCGGCTCGATGCCGAGGCCGGCTACCTCCGCGCCGGCACCGGTGCGGACAGCCTGAACTTCCAAGGGCCGCCGCCCGGCCGCGACATCGACGTGTTCTCGCTCGGCGTCGGCGCCGCCTGGGAGCTCGACCTGTGGGGCCGCGTCGCGCGCCTGGTCGAGGGTGCGGAAGCGGACATCGACGTCGCGATGGAAGACTACCGGGGAGCGGCGGTCGCGCTGCTCGCCGAGCTCGCGCTCGCGTACGTCGACGCGCACACCCTCGGCCGCCGTCTCGACGTGCTGCGCGGCAACCTCGAGCTGCAGCGCGAGACCCTGCGCCTCGCCCGATCGCGCCTCGACGCCGGCACCGGCACGCGCCTCGACGTCGAGCAGGCGGACCGCGAGCTGGCGACCGCCAGCGCCCGCGTGCCGGAGCTGGAGCAGGCGCGGCGCGGCGCGGAGAACCGCATCGCGGTGCTGATCGGCGAACGGCCGCGCGAAGGTCTCGTGGCGGCCGGCGCGGCGGAGCCGCTGGAGCTGCCCGCGGTGCTCGGTGTCGGTGTGCCTGCCGACCTCCTCGAGCGGCGCGTCGACGTGCGGCGTGCGGAGCGCGCGCTCGCCGGCGCGGTCGCGCGCGTCGGCGCCGCGGAGGCGGAACGCTACCCGCGCATCGCGCTGGCGGGCTCGCTCGCGTTGCGCAGCGACGACCTCGGCACCCTCGTCGGGGGTCGCGACGCGATCAGCTACTCGATCGGTCCGAGCCTCGTCGTGCCGCTGCTCGACGGCGGGCGCATCGACGCCGAGGTCGCGTTCCGCGAGGCGCGCGTACGCGAAGCGCGGCTCGCGTTCGAGCGCAGCGTGCTGGAGGCGATCGGCGAGGTCGAGACCGCCGCCACCGCGGTCGTGCGCACGCGCGAGCGCGTCGCCGAGCTCGAGCGTGCTGCGGCCGCCGCGGCGCGCGCCGCTCGGCTCGCGCGCGAGCTCCACGACGCCGGCACGCAGAGCCTGCTGCAGGTCCTCGATGCCGAGCGCCAGAAGCTCGCCGCCGACGACGCCGTGCTGGTCGCCCGGCAGGCGGCCTTCGCGAGCACGATCACTCTCTACCGCGCGCTCGGAGGCGGCTTCGAGCCCGCACCAGCCGCAGCCGAACCGACCGACGGAGACTCTCGATGAAGAAGGTCCTGCCCGTGCTGCTGCTCCTGGCGATCGGCGCGCTGCTCGGCGTCGCCGGCCACCGCCGCTTCCTCGCGCGCGAGCGCGCAGCGCACCTCGGTGCGCTGCGGCTGTACGGCAACGTCGAGCTGCGCGACGCGCAGCTCGCGTTCCCCGATCGCGAGCGCCTCGCCACGGTCGACGTCGAGGAGGGCGATCGCCTCGCGCCACGGCAGCTCGTCGCGACGCTGCGCACCGAGCGCCTCGATGCCGCGATCGCCGCGGCGGAGGCGCGCCTCGCCGCGCAACAGGCGGTCGTCGATCGACTCGAGCACGGTACCCGCGCGCAGGAGCTCGCGCAGGTGCGCGAGCGCGTCGCGGCCGCCGAGGTCGACGTCGCCAATGCCACGCGCGATCTCGACCGGTTGCGCAAGACCACCGAGTCGGGTGCGTCCAGTGCGCAGGCCCTCGACGCCGCCGACGCGCGCGTGCAGGTCGCCGAGGCCGCATTGCGCGTCGAGCGCGCGTCGCTCGCGCTCGCCGAGGAGGGGCCGCGCAGCGAGGATCGCGAGCAGGCCCGCGCGACGCTCGGCGCACTGCGCGCCGAGCTCGCGGCATTGCGCTCGCAGCGCGCCGATGCCGAGCTCCGCGCGCCGTACGCCGGCGTCGTGCGCAGCCGGATCCTCGAGCCCGGCGAGATGGCCGGGCCGGACCGCCCGGTCGTCACGCTCGCGCGCACCGATCCGAAATGGGTGCGCGCCTGGTTGCCGGAGCCCGACCTCGGCCGCGTCGCGCTCGGCATGGCCGCGACCGTCCGCTCCGACTCGTTCGGCGGGCGGCGCTATGCGGGCCGCGTCGGCTTCGTCTCGCCCGTGGCGGAGTTCACGCCGCAGAGCGTCGAGACCGAGGACCTGCGCACGCAGCTCGTCTACGAGGTCCGTGTGCTCGTCGACGACCCGCACGACGAGCTGCGGCTCGGCATGCCGGTGACGGTCGATCTCGAGGCCGGCGCCGCGACCGCCCCCGAGCCGGGAGACGGGCGATGATCGACGCGCCGGCGGCGCTGTCGTTCGACGGCGTGACGCGCAGCTTCCCCGATCGGCACGGAGGGCGCACCACCGCCCTGCGCGGCGTGACCTGGCTGGCGCGCGCGGGCGTCGTCACCGGGCTCGTCGGCCCGGATGGCGCGGGCAAGACGACCGCATTGCGGCTGGCTGCCGGCCTCCTGACGCCGGACTCCGGCGCCGTGCGGGTGCTCGATCTCGACCCTGTCGCGCAGGTCGGCGTCGTGCGCGACCGCATCGGCTACATGCCGCAGCGCTTCGGCCTCTACGAGGACCTGACCGTCGGTGAGAACCTGCGGCTGTTCGCCGACCTGCAGGGCGTGCCCCACGCCGCGCGACCCGACCGGTTCGCGCAGCTGATGCGCATCGCGGGGCTCGGGCCGTTCCTCGACCGGCTCGCCGGCCGGCTGTCCGGCGGCATGAAGCAGAAGCTCGGTCTCGCCTGCGCGCTGTTGAAGGAGCCCGACCTGCTGCTGCTCGACGAACCATCGGTCGGCGTCGATCCGGTGTCGCGCCGCGAGCTGTGGAAGATCATCGACGGGCTGGTCGCCGGTCGCGGGATCGGCGTCGTCGTCGCGACGGCCTACCTCGACGAGGCCGAGCGCTGCGGCGAGGTCGTCGTGCTCGACCGTGGCGAGGTCCTCGCGACCGGTGCACCGGCCGGGTTCGCCGCTCAGCAGCGCGGCCGCGTGCTCGAGCTCGAGCCGGCGCCGGGCGAGCCGCCGCGCGCCCTGCAGGTCGCCTGCGCCGAGCTGCCGGGCACGATCGACTCGACGATCCGCGCCGGTCGCGTGCGCGTCGTCACTGCCAGCCCGCCTCGGGTCGAGCAACTCGCCGCCGCGCGCGGCGCGCGATCGCACGCCGGTGTCACCCCGTCCTTCGAGGATGCCTTCATGGCGCAGCTCGCCGGGCGTCACGAGCGGCTGCCGGTCGGCAGGCGGGAGCGCGCCGTGGAGCCCGCCGCGGACGACGTCGCGGTCCGCGTGCGAGACCTGAGCAAGCGCTTCGGCGCCTTCGCGGCGGTGCGCAGCGTGAGCTTCGACGTGCGCCGCGGCGAGATCTTCGGACTGCTCGGTCCGAACGGTGCCGGCAAGACGACGACGTTCCGCATGCTGTGCGGGCTGACCTCGATCAGCGATGGTGAGGCGACGGTCGCCGGCCGCGACCTGCGCCGGGCGGGACGGCTCGCGCGGCTGCAGCTCGGCTACATGGCGCAGAAGTTCTCGCTGTACGGCGCGCTGAGCGTCGTCGAGAACCTGCGCTTCTTCGGCCGGGCCTACGGGCTGCGCGGGCGCCGGCTGCGCGAGCGCATCCAGGTCGGACTCGAGGAGTTCGGGCTCGTCGAACGCCGCGACGACGAGGCCGGGCGGCTGCCGGCCGGCTACAAGCAGCGGCTCGCGATGGCTGCGGCATTGCTGCACGAGCCCGCGATCCTGTTCCTCGACGAGCCGACTTCCGGCGTCGATCCGCTCGCGCGCCGCGAGTTCTGGCAGCGCATCAACGCGGTGGCGCTCGGCGGCACGACGGTCGTCGTCACGACCCACTTCCTCGAGGAGGCCGAGTTCTGTGACCGCATGCTGATCATGGCGCGGGGCGCCGTGCTGGCGCTCGGCACGCCGGACGAGATCCGCACGCTGGCGCGCACCGCGGCGCACCCGGAGCCGAGCATCGAGGACGCGTTCATCCTGCTGGCCGAGCGGCAGGGGGACGCCGCATGAGCGCGCGCCGTGGCTGGCTCGTAGCGCGCCCGGGGCTCGGGCGCACGCTCGGCTTCCTGCGCAAGGAGACGCTGCAGATCGTGCGCGACCCGTCGAGCATCGCGCTGGCGCTCGTCATGCCGGTCGTGTTGACCTTCCTGTTCGGCTATGGCGTGTCGCTCGACGCCGAGGACGTCCCGATCGCGGTCGTGCTGGAGGATCCCGGTGACGCCGCGCGCGACCTCGTCGCGAGCCTGCAGGGCTCGCCGCAGTTCGAGGTCGTCCGCGCCGACTCGATGCCGGCGGCCGAGCGCCTCGTGCGCGAGCACCGTGCCGAGGCCGTGCTGCGGATCCGCCGCGAGCTGGGCGAGGGTCTCGCCGCCGGCGGGCCGGCGCCGGTGCAGCTATTGCTCGACGGCGTGGACAGCAATCGCGCCCGGCTGATCGGCAGCTACGTCGACGCCGCGATCGGCCGGGCCGCCGCGATCCGGCGGCTGCGCGGGGAGGCGCCCGGAGTTCCCCTCGTCACCGCCGTGCCGCGCACCTGGTTCAACCCGGCGCTGCGCAGCACGCACTTCCTGGTGCCCGGGCTCGTCGCGCTCGTGATGACGCTGACCGGCATCCTGCTGACGGCGCTGGTGGTCGCCCGCGAATGGGAGCGCGGCACGATGGAGGCGGTGCTCGTCACGCCCCTGCGACCGGGCGAGTTCCTGCTGGCGAAGCTCCTGCCCTACTACGCCCTCGGCATGGGCGGCATGCTGCTGGCCTCCGGTATCGGTGTCACCGTGTTCGGCGTGCCATTGCGCGGCTCGTTCGCGGCGCTGTTCGCGATCAGCTCACTGTTCCTGCTGGCGTCGCTCGGGCTCGGGCTGGTGATCTCGTCGTCGGTGCGGCAGCAGTTCGTCGCCGCACAGGCGTCGATCCTCGCCGGCTTCCTGCCGGCGTTCTTCCTGTCGGGGCTGCTGTTCGATCTCGGCAGCACGCCGCCCGCGATCCGCGTGATCAGCCACGTGGTGCCGGCGCGCTGGTTCGTGGAGGCGAGCCACACGCTGTTCATGGCCGGCGACATCGGCGCGGTGCTGTGGCGCGATGCCGGCGTCCTCGCGCTGATGGCGTTCGTGTTGCTGGCGATCGCCCGGCGCAAGACGACGACCCGCCTGGCGGAGGACCGCGCATGATCTGGCTCCGGCAGGTGTGGGCGCTCGCGATCAAGGAGTTCCTGACCATCCTCAAGGACAAGCGGAGCCGCTTCCTGGTGATCGGGCCGCCGCTGATCCAGTTCTTCGTGTTCGGCTACGCGGCGACGTTCGACGTCCAGGACGTCGCCTACGCGGTCGTCGACCAGGACCGCTCACCGGAGTCGCGCGACCTGCTCGCCCGCTTCGCGGGCTCGCGCAACTTCGAGTGCGTCGCGACGCTCGACAGCCCGGCGGAGCTGCGCGCGTGGATCGACCCGATGCATGCGCGGCTCGGGCTGTGCATCGCCGCCGACTTCTCCGAACGACTGCACAGCGGTCGTCCGGCCGAGCTGCAGGTCGTCGCCGACGGGCGCAATTCGAACGTCTCCGGCATCGCGCTTGGCTACGTGCAGGCGATCGTCGCGGATTGGAACCGGGAGCTCGCGACCACGCGTGGTGGAGGTGGTGGCGGCGGTGTCGAGGTCGTCGAGCGCTCCTGGTACAACCCGGCATTGCAGAGCCGGTGGTTCATCGTCAGCGGCCTGCCGGCTCAGCTCGTGCTGGTCGTCGTGATGCTGCTGACGAGCCTCTCGGTCGCCCGGGAGCGCGAGCAGGGCACGTTCGACCAGACGCTCGTCGCGCCGCTGAACGGCGTGCAGATCCTGATCGGCAAGTCGGTGCCGCCGTTCCTGTTCGGACTCGTCGACGGCCTGCTGCTGTCGGCCGGTGCGGTCGCGTGGTTCGGGGTGCCGTTCACCGGCACGGTTCCGGCGTTGGTCGCCGTGCTGGGCGTCTACGCGCTGGCGGTGCTCGGGATCGGCCTGTTCGTGTCGTCGCTGTCGGCGACGCTGCAGCAGGGCCTGCTCGGGTCGTTCGTCGTCACGATGCCGGCGGTGATCCTGTCGGGGTTCACGACCCCGATCGAGAACATGCCGCGGTGGCTGCAGGCGGCGACGGTCGCCAATCCCGCGCGCTACGCCGTCGCCGGAGCGCGCGCCGTGCTGCTCGAGGGTGCGGAGCTCGGCACGGTCGTCGGCTTCCTGGTGCCGATGCTCGCGGTCGGTGCGGTGTGCCTCGTCAGCGCGGGATGGCTGTTCCGCCTGCGGAGCGCATGACGGGTCGGTCTGCCCGGATCCGGTCGGGAAGAAGTCCGCGGGCCGGCCTGCGAGGCGGTCGCTACCATGCCGCTCCCCCACTCTCGCGTTCGGAGGAACCATGCGTATCGAATTCCGCGCCCCTGTGGCGCTCGCTCTCCTCGTGTGCACGATTCCGGCGGTCGCCGCCGGACAGGAGCTGCCGAAGCCGCCGACCCAGCTCGCGAAGTTCCGGCCCCTGTTCGGCACCTGGTCCGGCTCCGGCACGACCGTTCCCGTCGCCGGCGCGGATGCGATGCCGTGGACCGCGACGATGAGCGTCGAGCAGATCCACGACGGCTTCTTCGTGCAGGAGAACGTCCGCATCGAGGTCGGTGCGCCGATGCCGCTCGCCTACCGCACGATCTACGGCTACGACACCGAGAACCAGCGCTACGTCTGCTACACGGTCGGCAATGACGGTAGCTCGCATTTCGGCGAGTACTCGTTCCCGGAGCGCGGCGTGCTGCAGATGAACTCGGCCGGGTTCCGACACGACACGCCCTGGCTGTCGCGCGGCATCTGGCGGATCGCCGGACGCAACCGGCTGACCTACCGGAGCGAGGTCGCCGAGGGGACCGGCGACATGCGCGTCTACGTCGACGGCGCGTTCGAGCGCGCCGATGCCACGCCGCCGCAGGTCGTCGATGCGTCGTTCATCGACCCGCCGGTCGCCCCCGAGATGGAGACGCTGGCGCGTCGCATCGCCGGCGCGTTCGACGTCAAGGGCTCGATGATCATGATGCCCGGCATGCCGGAGCAGAAGATCCACGGCACCGAGACGTTCACGCCGATCCTCGGTGGCCACGCGGTCCATTCCGCCGTGGTCGGCTTCTCCGAAGGCGAGGAGGGCGAGTACCACGCGGACACGTTCTGGACCTGGAACGCCCACGACCGCTGCTACGACGCCGTCTACTTCGACAACATGGGGCAGGTCGGCCGGATGCAGGCACGGTGGCAGGGCGACGACGCGCTCGTCACGACCTGGAGCGGCCTGATGATGGGGCAGCCGGCGGTGTCGTCGTCGGTCACGACCGTCGGTGAGCACGGCCCGGTGCGCGCGGTGTCGCACACGGCGTTCGGCGTCGCGCCGCCGATGAAGACGTTCGACAGCACCTACACGCGACGCGGCGAGTGACCGGTCCGCCGGTGCCGCCGGCGCCGGGGCTCCCCGGTGCGCGCCGGGACCGGTAGCGTGGGTCCCATCCCGGGAGGTCTCCATGCTCCGCGTGCTCTGCTCTCTCTCTGCTGCGTTGCTGCTCGGCGGCGGCGCGGCGCTCGCGCAACAGAATGTCGGCATCGCGGTCGGCGGCGTGCTGTCGACCTCGGTCGCGGTGCCCTGCGGCTTCGACTGCAGCAGCGCGAGCAACACCTATCGCGCCAGCGGTCTCGTCGGCGCGAGCGTCGACGTCCGTGTGTTCGGCGATGCCGGTCTGCCCGCAGCGGTGGCGATCGGCAGCGGTACCGCGCTGTCGTTCTGCCCCGGCATCGTGATCCCCGGCATCCAGAACAGCCTGCTGATCCTGCCGCCGAACTTCCTGGTCGCCGTCGGCGTTCCGGCGCTCGCCCCCGGCAACCGCATCTGCACGACGACCGGGGTCGCCACCGCGATCCGCGGCCTCGTGCTGCTGCCGGTCGCGTCCGGCGCGACGCTGACCTTCCAAGCCCTCGTGTTCGACAACGGCGTGCCGACCTTCACCCGGCCCGTCGAGGTCGCCGTGCGCTGAATCCGCGCACGGTCCGCGACGGCTCAGCTCGCGCCGGCCTTGGCCGCGCGGTCGACCTTCCGCCGGTCGTTCTCCTTCAGCAGGATCTTGCGCAGGCGGACGTAGTTCGGAGTGACCTCGACATACTCGTCGCTCGCGACGTACTCGAGTGCCTCCTCCACGCCGAAGATCCGCGGTGGCGGGATCTTCACGAACGACTCCTTCGTGCTCGAGCGGACGTTCGTCAGCTTCTTCTCGCGCGACAGGTTGACGACCAGGTCGTTCTCCTTGCAGTGCTCGCCGACGATCATGCCCTCGTAGACCTCGGTGGCGGGCAGCACGAAGAACGTGCCGCGGTCGCGCAGCGAGTCGAGCGAGTAGAACGTCGCCTTGCCCGGTGCCATCGACACCAGCACGCCGGCGACGCGCTCCTGGATCGGACCGCGGTGCGGGCCGTACTCCTGGAACACGTGGTGCATCGTGGCCTCGCCGGCCGTCGCATTGAGGATGCGGTTGCGCACGCCGATCAGGCCGCGCGCCGGGACCGTGAACTGCACGCGCTGGAACGCGCCCTTCGGCTCCATCGAGACCATCTCGGCGCGGCGGTCGCCGAGGATCTCGATCACCTTGCCGACGCTGCGCTCGGGCGTGTCGACGGTCAGCAGCTCGATCGGCTCCAGTAGCGAGCCGTCGTCGGCGCGGTGGTAGATGACCTCCGGCTTGCCGACCGAGAACTCGTAGCCTTCGCGCCGCATCGTCTCGAGCAGGAAGCCGAGGTGCATGACGCCGCGGCCGCTGACCTTGAACTGGTCCGGACCGCCGGCCGGCTCGACCCGCAGCGCGACGTTGGTGCGCAGCTCCCGGTCGAGGCGCGCTGCGAGGTGGCGGCTGGTCAGGAACCTGCCGTCCTTGTCGCGGCCCGCGAACGGTGAGTCGTTGACGCGCAGCAGGATCGACATCGTCGGCTCGTCGATCGCGACGGCCGGCAGCGGCTCGACGACGTCGGGGTGCGTCAGCGACTCGCCGATGAACAGCTCGTCGATGCCCCAGATCCCGCACAGGTCGCCGGCCTCGACGGCATCGATGTCGCGGCGCTCGAGGCCTTCGAACGTCAGCAGGCCGCGCACCGTGTGCTGCGAGCGCTTGCCCTTCAGGTCGACCCGGCACACGCGGTCGCCGACCCGCAGCGTGCCGCGGTGCACGCGGCCGATCGCGATGCGGCCGACGAAGTCCGACCAGTCGAGCGTCGTGACGCGGAACTGCAGCGGCTCCCAGGGCAGGTCGGTCGGCGCCGGCACGTGGTCGAGCACGGCGTCGAACAGCGGTCGCAGGTCGCGGCCGCGCTGGCCGTCCTGCAGGTAGGTGGGGCTCGCCCAGCCATCGCGCCCGGAGCCGAACAGCACCGGGAACTCGAGCTGCTTGTCGTGCGCGTCGAGATCGATGAACAGGTCGTAGACCTCGTTGACGACCTCCTGGCAGCGGGCGTCCGGCCGGTCGACCTTGTTGACCATCACGACCGGCACGAGGCCATGCTTGAAGGCCTTGCCGAGCACGAAGCGCGTCTGTGGCATCGGGCCTTCGGCCGCGTCGACCAGGAGCAGCACGCCATCGGCCATCGACAGCACGCGCTCGACCTCACCACCGAAGTCGGCGTGGCCGGGCGTGTCGATCAGGTTGATCTTGACGTCGCGGTAGTGGATGACGGTGTTCTTCGCGAGGATCGTGATACCGCGTTCACGCTCGAGGTCGTTCGAGTCGAGCACGCACTCCTGGACCTGCTGGTTCTCGCGGAAGATGCCGGTCTGCTTCAGCATCGCATCGACCAGCGTGGTCTTGCCGTGGTCGACGTGGGCGATGATCGCGAGGTTGCGGATCGGGCGGGCGGACATGGGCGGGGTGGCGGCGGACGGGGGGCGCGGAACGTTCGGAGCGCTCCCCCGGAGTTGGAGGGCGAAGGATTCTCCGCGGCCTCTGCGCGGCGGTCAACGGGCGCCGTGGCTCAGCGCGCCGCGAGCTTCGCGAGCACCGCGCGCGGGTCCGACGCGGTGCGCTCACCGTCGACGTAGAGCCACAAGGTCGGGAGCGAGCGGATGCCGTACTGCCGCGCGACCGGCGAGTCCCAGGTGTCGATGTCGATGCGGCGAAGGCGGATGCCGCCGGTCCGGGTGATCAGCCGCTCCAACTGAGGGCCGAGCGTGCGGCAGCCCGGTCACCAGTCGGCGGTGAACTCGACGACCGTCGTGCCGTCTCGGACGTGTGGCGCGAGGTCGACGCGCTCGCCGCGCGAGATCGTCGCGACCGTTGCGCTGCTGACCGCGGCGGTGGGGGCGCCGGTCGCATCGCTCCCGGCCTCGTGGCGGATCACGATCGCGGCGAGCCCCGCCGCGAGCAGCACGCCGGTGATGACGAACCACCTCATGAGCCGTCCATCGGTTCGTGGCGGCGCCGCACTGCAGCCGACCGCGACTCAGAAGTCGACGCGGAGCAGGTAGCGGTTGCCGTCGACTGCGGTCAGCCCGAACGGCTCGCGACCCGCGCCCGGCAGGCCCTGCGGGAACCGCGCCGTCAGGAACAGTCCACCGGCGCCGCCGTGGAGCGTCAGGGCCGACTCCGGCAACCGCGCGAGCACGTCGCCGCGCGGCCCGAGCAACTCGATGCGGCCGGGGCCGACGCGCCGGAGGCGCTGCGAGGGGTCCGCGGTCGCTGCGGGGAGCGGCGTGCGCAGCCGTCCGGACGGCTCGACGATCCGCACTGCGTCCGCGTCGAAGCGGAGCCGCGAGCCGGCCGGGCTGCGCGTCCTGCCACCTGCCTCGAACGCGGTCACGCCGCCCGGGTGCTCCACGAGCAGCAGCGTGCCCGCCGCGGCGACGACCAATCGCCCGGGGCCGGCAGCGCTCGGGTCGATCGGCGCGACGTCGCCGAGCGGGACCTCGACGGCGGCGGAACCGTCGCCGTGGCAGACGACCTGTCGATCGGGCAGGGCCACGATGCCGGGTTCGCCGAGCAGCGGACAGCGCAGCTCGATGCCGGCCGGGCCGCGCAGCAGGGCGACGTCGGCGCCGGTGGGCAGCAGCACCTCGACGGGCTCGCCGTCCGCGCGAACGCCGCCGTAGGTCGGGACGCGTGCCGATCCGCCGCCGAGGGCCGCGCTGCCGCCGTCCGCCCGGTAGCGGATCACGACGATCCCGCCGCCGGACGACCCCCCTCCGGAGCCGCTCCCCGAGCCGGATCCACCCGAGGAACCGCTCCCGCCGGGGTCCGAGACGAAGGTCCAGGACACTTTGTCCGAGTTGCAGGCGGCAGCCAGCAAGAGCGCCAGCAGGGCGGCAAGACCGCGCACGGCGGCTCGAAGGTCCATCCGCATGGGGGGGGCTCGCAGACGTTGAAGAGGGTGGCCGGGGTTCCGTCCGATCCGTCCCGAAGCAACAAAAATCTGACTCCGGTCGCAACCGACGGGGTGGCTTCGTCTATAACTGCCCGTGTGACGCGCCGTGCAACGCGGCGTGTCGCACGAGGCCCGGTCAGGAAGTTCTGGGGAGAGCGACCTGGCCAGGTGAGAGAACGAGCTAGAGAAGAGAGAGCGAGCAGGAGACCGGAGGCGCTCGCGCCTTCGGTCTCCTTTTTTTGTGGCCGCGCGAGCGTCGCGACGGCCTGCGCGATCGTGGTGGCGTTGGCTCGCGGGCCTGCGGGCTTCCCCTGAACCGTGCCGCGCGCCACTGTGGCGCGCCGTGAAGCGAGCCGACAAAGCAGCGCGCATCCAGGCGATCCTGGACGGCCTCTACCCGACGCCGCCGATCCCTCTCGAGCACGTCGATCCGTTCACGTTGCTGGTCGCGGTGCTGCTGTCCGCGCAGACGACGGACGCGCGCGTCAACCTGGTGACGCCCGGGCTGTTCGCCCTCGCGCCGGATGCGGCGGCGATGGCGCGGCTCGACGAGGCGCAGATCCTGGCGGCGATCCGCACCTGCGGTCTCGCGCCCGGCAAGGCGCGCAACCTGAGGCGGCTCGCGCAGATCCTGGCCGACGAGCATGGCGGTGAGGTGCCCGCCGACTTCGCCGCGCTCGAGCGACTACCCGGCGTCGGGCACAAGACGGCGAGCGTCGTGATGGCGCAGGCGTTCGGCGTGCCGGCGTTCCCGGTCGACACGCACATCCACCGCTGCGCGGCGCGTTGGGGGCTGTCGCGCGGCACGACCGTCGAGCGCACCGAGAGCGACCTGAAGCGGGTGTTCCCGCGCGAGGCGTGGTCGCGCGTCCACCTGCAGATCATCTGGTTCGGCCGCGAGCACTGCCCCGCGCTCTATCACGACCTGCGCGGCTGCCCGATCTGCGCGTGGGCCGCGAGCGGCGCGCGCATCGCGCGCGAGGCAGCCGCGAACCGTGCGCTGCGCCGGCGTCCGCAGCGGGCGACCTGACGATCAGCCCGCCGCGATCGCATCGAGCATGCGCGCGTAGCGACCGTCGCGCGCGACGAGCTCGGTGTGGCTGCCGGACTCCTCGATGCGGCCGCCGGCGACCACCGCGATGCGGTCGGCGCGGCGGACTGTCGCCAGCCGGTGGGCGACGACGATCGCGGTGCGCTGCGCGAGCACGGCGGCGAGCGCGGCCTGGAACCACAGCTCGGTGCGGCTGTCGACGCTCGCGGTCGCCTCGTCGAGCAGCAGCAGATCGGGGTCGGCGACCAGCACGCGCGCGAACGCGACCAGCTGTCGCTCGCCGCGCGACAGCGCCCGACCGCTCGCGTCCAGCGGCGCGTCGAGTCCGCCGGCGCGCGCGGTCAGGCGCTCGAGTGCTCCCAGGCGCTCGAGCGCTCCCTCGACGTCCCCCCGCGACGCTGCGGGTGCGAGCAGCCTGACGTTGTCCAGCAGCGAGCCCTCGACGATCGTCGGTTGCTGCGGCACCAGCGCCACGCGCCGGCGCAGGTCGGCCGGATCGATCTCGCGCAGCGGCACGCCGTCGAGCCGCACGTCGCCCGCGCCCGGGTCGTGGAGCCGCGCGGCGAGCGCGAGCAGCGTCGTCTTGCCCGCGCCCGTGGGACCGACCAGCGCGCAGGTCGATCCCGCCGCCACGCTCAGCGACACCCCGCGGATCACCGGCACGTCCGGCAGATAGGCGAACTCGACCGCATCGAGCTCGAGCCGCGCCGGTCCGCGCGGGGAGCGCACCGGGCGGGCGGGCGGCGGCGGCGCCGGCGGCGTGTCGAGGACGTCGGCGATGCGCGTGCTGCTGGCGAGTGCCGCCTGGAGCACGTTGTAGCGTTCGCCGAGCTCGCGGATCGGCCGCGACAGCAGCTGGAAGTACAGCCAGCCCTGCAGCAGGACACCGGGGCTGACCCGACCGCTGGCGACACCGAAGCCGCCGAGCGCCAGGAGTCCCGCCTGGGTCAATCGCAAGGCGATGTCGACGCTCGCGAAGAAGTTCGCGTAGCAGTCGACGGTCCGGTCCCACGCCTCTCGGGTGCTCGCGTTGCGCTGTGCGTGACGGTCGTCGAGCGCATCCTCGCGGCCGAACGCGCGCGTCGTGCGCAGCCCCTCGATCAGCTCGTTGATCAGCGCATTCTGCTCGGCGACGCGGGTGCGCACCGTGCCGTACGCCTCGCGCGCGCGCGTGCGGAAGCCCACGGCGATCGCCGCGACGATCGGCACCGCGACCGCGACGTACAGCGCGAGCCGCAGGTCGACGAACAGCAGCACGCCGATGACCCCGGCGATGCGGCTCAGGTCGAACAGCGCCTGCAGCGCGCCGGTCGTCACGAGCTGGTCGAGGTTCTCGACGTCGGTCGTCACGCGCGTCACCAGCCGGCCGGTCGGCTGTCGATCGTGCCAGCGCGGCTCGAGCAGCAGGAGTCGAGCGAACAGCGCCGAGCGGAGCTCGTTCACGACGCACTGGCCCGCGCGCGCCGTGGTCAGCGCGTAGCCGTAGCCGAGCGCGGTGCTCGCGAGCACCGCGGTGGCGAGCGCCGCGACCCACGCGAGCAGCTCGCGCAGCGCCACGGAAGTGCCGTCGCCGACGCTGCGCAGCGGCCCGTCGACCGCGCTTCGCACGATCCACGGGCCGACGAGCTCGATCGCGAACGAGGCCGCGAGCATCAGCAGCGCAACGCCGAACGCCCGGCGGTGCGGGCGGACGAACGGCCACAGCCGGGCGAGCTCGGCTCGGTCCGAGCGCTTCCGCGTCGGCGCGCCGGCGGGCGTCACGGCAGCCTCCCGTCGAATGCCGCGGTCTCGGCCTGCAGGCGCCAGCAGGTCGCGAAGAAGCCTCGCTGCGCGCGCAGTGCGGCGGGGGTGTCGCAGGCGGTGAGTCGACCGTCCTCGAGCACCGCGACGCGGTGGGCCGCAGCGACGGCGGACAGCCGGTGCGTGACGACGATCCGCGTGCCACCGTCGCGACGCTTCGCGAGCGCGGACAGGATGCGGCGCTCGGTCTCGTGGTCGACCGCGGACAGCGCGTCGTCGAGCAGCAGCACCGGGCGTCCGGCGAGCAGCGCGCGCGCCAGCGACAGCCGCTGCCGCTGGCCGCCGCTCAGCGTGACGCCGCGCTCGCCGAGCCGCGTGCGCAGGCCTTCGGGCCACTCGGCGAGATCCGGCGCGAGCCCGGCGTCCTCGACCGCGCCGAGCAGCGCATCATGCGGCGCATCGGGGGCCGCGAGCCGCAGGTTCTGCTCGATCGTGTCCGCGAACAGGAACGGCTCCTGGGCGACGAACCCGAACAGCGCACGCAGCTCGCGCGGGTCGACGTCGAGCAGGTCGCGACCATCGACGAGCACCGTACCGCGCGGCGGCTCGCGGAAACGCAGCAGCACGTCGAGCAGGGCCGACTTGCCGGCGCCGACCGGGCCGACGATGCCGAGCGTCGCACCGGGCTCGATCGTCAACGACAGCCCGTCGAGCATCGGTGCGTCGCTCCCCGGGCGTGCGATCGTCAGGCTGCGTAGCTCGAGTCGCGGCGCGCGCGGCGCGCGCGCCACCGAGAACGCGCCGACGGTCTCCACCGGCAGCGCGAGCAGCTCGTCGACGCGTCGAGCGGCGGCGAGCGCGCGCGGCAGCGCGCCGAGCAGGAAGCCCGCGGCGAGCAGCGGCGTGAGCGCGATGCCGAGCAGCGCGTAGAGGCGCAGCAGCTCGCCGGTCGTCGCGCGGCCGGCGAGGACGTCGAGCCCGCCGATCGCGAGCCCGGCGAGGACGGCGAGCTCGACGCCGAGGTGGATCGCCAGGTCGGAGCGCGCGCGCACGCGGGCGAGCTCCACCTTGTGGTCGGCGAGGTCGTTGCTGCGGGATCGCATCCGCTCTGCCTCGGCCTGTTCGCGGCCGGCCGCGCGCACGAAGCGCAACGCCGCGAGCACGTCGCCCGCCAGTGCCGCGATGCCGCCGAGCTCGTCCTGGACCGTGCGCGAATGGCGATGGATCGCGGGTGCGAGTCGCCACAGCGCGAGCCCCATCGCCGCGAACGGCAGGGCCGCGGCCAGCGCGAGCCGCGGCGACGCACCGGCGAGCGCGACGATCCCGCCCGGAAGCAGCACGAGCGCCTGCAGCCCGTACAGCGCCGCCGGCCCGGTCGCGAAGCGCAGGAGCTCGACGTCTTGCGTCAGCCGGCTGACGACGTCGCCCGAGCGCAGCGCGTCGAGCGCCGGGATGCGCACCCGCTGCAGGTGGCGGACGACCGCGTCCTTGAGCTGCTCCTCGGTGCGGCGCGAGCGATCGATCAACGCCAGCCGGCCGGCGCGCCGCAGCAGCGCCTCGACGACCGCCCCGCCACCGAAGGCGCCCGCCAGCCGCAGGACCCGACCGTGGTCGCCCTGCACCGCGGCGTCGAGTGCGCCCGCTGCGAAGCCCGGGAGCAGCAGCAGCGTCACGGCGGCGAGCGCGGTGCAGGCGCCGCCGAGCAGGGGGCGCCCCGGCGGGGTCAGGTAGGCCCGCCAGACGCGCAGCAACGCGCGCCAGGCAGAGGCGTTCCGGTCGTGGGCGGACGAGTCGGCGGGCACGGGCCAGTCGATGATCGGCGGCGAAGCCCGGAATGTCACCGACGCTCCGGCCGCGGCGCGCCGAACGCCCCGCGGTGTCCAGGAACTGGACGACCGTTCGGACTCGAATCAGTGGCGCACCGCCCCCCGCCGATACGAGGCTCGGGTCCGTGCGTGGTCGCCGGGCTCACCACCGTCGAGAACCGTCCTGGGAGTCAGTCGATGCGACTCAAGCCCGTTCCTGCCGAAGCCGGCTTCACGCTGGTCGAGCTCCTGATGGGAGTCGTCGTGTTCCTCATCGCCGCGGTGGTGCTCGGGAATCACATCACGACGAACTACAACGCGACCAACTCGCAGCGCGACAAGGTGTTCGCCTACGCGAAGGCGCAGGCGATCCTGTCGGAGATCCATGCGCTGGTCGACCGGGGCGACGTCGAGGCGGCCGTCGACCTCGACATCCTCGACGACGGCATCACGCCACGGCCACAGCTCACGGTCACCACCGACTCGAGCGGCAACCTGCTCACACCCGACCACGCGATCTCGGGCAACACCTGGCGCGATGGGGCGTGGGTGTGGTCGCGGCGCCTCAGCGTGCGTCCGTTCGCCGGACTCGACAACCGCAACGTGCGCTACGTCACGGTGCGGATCCTGAAGCGGGATGCGAACGGCAGCGAGAACGAGCTCGCATCGTTGTCGTCCGTGGTGAACTCGGTCAGCACGGCCTTCCCGGCCACGCAGGTGTTCGACGTCTACCTGCTGGCTGCCGAGAACGTGCCGGGCTGGTGGGTGTTCATGGAGTCGATCGTCCCGTTCGTCGAGTCGGCGATCACCGACCTGGAGAACCGGAACCCGGGTCTCTCGGTACGAACGCACTGGATCACCAAGCTCGGCTTCGGACGTGACAGCGTCTATCGGCCGTTCGTCAACGACGAACTCGACAGCTACGCGACCGTCAACCACGTCTACTACTACCCGGGAACGATGCCCGCAGGCAGTGCGTCGACCGCCTACTACGTCGCCGACATCATGAAGGGGCGGTTGCTCGTCGACACGACGGAACTCAACGGCTGGGACGGCACGACCAATCCATATCCGTACGCGCTGGCCGACTACTACAACCACTGCACACGCTGGCCGGAGGCGAGCGACCTGAACGAGCGGCGCGTGACCGAGGCGACCACCCGCGAGGAGGCGATCCGACTCGCGCAGCTCCAGGGCACACCGGTGCCGCCGCGCCTCGGCGACATGTCGAAGGAGCCGACGCTCCAGGTGCTGCTCGAGGGGATGATCTCCGACCCCGACGCCTACCGCCACGCGCTGCTGGTCAATCTCCACGGCGAGCTGCTGCCGGTGCCGCCGTTGCGGAACTACTCCGATGCGGCGAAGTGTCCGGAGGCCCTCCCCGGGTTGCGCTGCGTGTCGCATCCGGAGGAGCTGCGCACGGCCAGCCCGCCGTCGAGCACCGAGCAGACGTCGGTCCGCATCCGCGTCTACGCCTACAAGACCGACCCGGACGATCCCACCATCCCGGACATCGTCCCGTTCGAGCGCTCGATCGTGTTGCACGTTCTCGACGTCAATCTGACCGACGGGTTCGGGCGGCTGGCTCCGGGCGTCAAGCTCGAGTCGGTCCCGGGTGGCATCAACATATGGGGTAACAAGGACTACTACCCACCGGCACCCGCGCCGAGCTACTACGACGTGTATCCGACGAACGCGATGTGCTACGCCGCGTTCTTCTGGGATCCGGGTCCGGGCATGCGCAAGTCGACGCGCATCTACCTGTTGAACACCCCGACGACGTGCCGGGTCGTCAACGACAAGGGTCTGTATTCGAACCGGCGGTCGCGACTCTACGGGCTCGAGTACAACCCCTCGCCGATGAGCGCCACCGCGCCGTTCGGCCGCAATCTGGCGACGCCCGGCGACGGCCCGAAGAACACCGCGCGATGGATCCTGACGATTCCCGGCTCGGTGTGGGACGAGCAGCGCTTCTGCGACACCAGCACGCCGCCGCACTTCTACGATCCCCGGGACGTCGGCGAAGACGTGATGCTGACGGTGCACACGCAGTTCTGGAACCTCTCCAACTACAACGCCGCGCTCCTGTCCGGCCTGTCGCCGTCGGGCACGATCGGCCTGTGGTTCGAGCCGGGCAATCTGTCGAGGACCTACAGCTGGTGGGCGCCGACACGCGATGTCGTGCCGTGGACGGAGCGATGCCAGTTCATCGGTGACCCGCGTCACAACCCGTACCGGGACCTGCTGCATGGCGATCCCGACTTCGGCGACGGCTACAACTGGTTCCACGAATCGCTGAATCGCCTGGGCGAGGATGCGCGTGCCGACTTCCCCGGCCTCACCAACTGCTGGGATCGCTGGAATGTCGGCCCGAACTTCGACGTACCGAGGTTCATGGAGCTGTTCCGCAACGCGATCGTCAGATCCGGTGCGATCTACACGACCTTGTCGGGCTACTCCTACTACTACGTCGGGTGTGGCAACGAGATCGGCTACGACTCGTCGAACGGCTACCCGAATTCGATCCCCGTCAATCGCAAGCCGTGGGGCGGTGCCGACACCCAGACCGGCTACGTGAACAACATCACCGGCGAGCGCTGCCTCGTGCGCGACGGCGATGTCGACTACTGGTGGGGGATGCCGTGGCTCGGTGAGCTGTGCCCCGACGACGCGTACCTGACGTCGTGGATCGCGTCCGATCTGTCCGGCCGCCTGCGGGGCAACCTGCCGGCGGGCACCGCCCGGGACCAGTTCTTCCGACAGAGCATGCGTACCGTGCACGACGGGCAGCCGCGCTTCCGGGGCTTCGGCAGCGAGATGCTCTCCGCGCATCACCGCACGGCAGAGAAGGGCTGCGTCAGCTTCTTCAACAACGGCACGTCGTCGAACCACTTCAACCACCACTTCTCGAACGGGAACGGCAGCCTCGTGGGGCCGGGCATCGAGCTGGCGACGAACTACGGCTTCCCGATCCCGTCGACCGCCTACATCAACCGTCCGTTCAGCCTGAACACGAGCGGCAACGTGCCGCCGGAGTTCGCTCTGGATCCGTATGCGAGTCGCCGTTTCTCGGCGGCCCTGCTGCGGCAGTTCTACAACCACCCGAGTGGCTACACGGGCTCCGGCCTCGTCCAGCTCGTGGATCCGACCGGGACCGACGCCGCCTGGCTGGTCGTCAACGGCCTCGGCCAGACCACCGAGACGGGCTCGGACTTCCTCGGCAAGTACTGCCTGCTGTCGATGTACCAGTCGTTCTTCGAGCTCGGCGATGGCTCGCTCCGCTACCGGATCGAGCAGCCGCCGCGTGTCGAGATCGTGTCGCCGACCGAGATCACGGAGCTGCGGAACCCGACCTCGATCGACATCCAGATCCAGCTCGAGTGGCTGCGCTGGGACCGGTTGCCGTACACCACGTCCACGCCGGCCAACTTCGCCGAGGACGAGGAGAAGATCGACTACGTCGTGCTCTACTCGCCCGACAACGGCGTCTCGTGGCGGAACCTGCGCGACGACAGCATCGCGTTCGTCGGCGAGAAGCCGGCCGACCCGCAGCTGCTCTTCCGCGACAGCGGCGTCGGCGCCGAGGTCGTGCGCTGGAGCGTGCCGGCCGCGCGCTTCCCCGAGGGCGGCTACCTGCTGCGCGTCGAGGCCTACCGCGAGGACATGGCACTGCACTACTCGGTGCATCAGGTCCGCGTCTTCATCCAGCGTTGAGGCCCCGCGATGAACCCGAACAGTGCAAGGCACGGCCGCCCCGACGAGGGCGGCTTCTCGCTGATCGAGATCACCATCGCGACCGCGATGCTGATGACACTCATCTGGCTCGTCGCGACGCTGAGCACGACCGGCATGCGATCGCAGCGCTACACGGAGCGCATGGCGCGCGTAACCGAGATCGCCCAGGACGTGATCGACGAGATGCGCGGCGGCCTGACGTCGTCGGTGCGCGTGTTCGGCAACGACACCGTCGGCGAGAACTACCGTGCGATCCTGGCGATCCCCGCGGACATGCGTGGGGCGATCGACTCGACACGCCTGCCGGCCGTGCGGGCGACCGCCCTGCTGGAGCCCGACGTCGCAGCCGATCCGCGCACCGGCAACTGCCTGATGTTCGCCCGCTATGCCTGGACCGACGAGTTCGAGTCCGCGGCGGGCAACGTCTACCGCGTCGACGTCTATCGTCTCGAGTGGTGGTATCTGACGATCGCCGGTACTGGCCCGGAACGCGACCGGCCGGACGGCATCAACCTCGCGAAGTGGGCGAGCGAACCCCTCGCCGACGGCACGCAGATCGATCGGATCGCCGATCCGACCGATCGCGCGGAGGTGCTGATCCACATGTTCGAGGGCACACCGGACCGGCACGGCCTCGAACACGATCCGGTTTCGGTGATCTGGCTGGTCGGCGCCGACCCCGCCGTGGACGGCACGCTCCGTCAGATCGACGCGGTCGGCGACCTGTCGAACACGCCGCACGCACCGCGAACGACGACCTGGGAGATCGAGGCCGAGCCGTCGCACTGCCGCTCGGACATCCTCGACTACCGCCACCACTCGATCGCGTCGTGCTTCGCGCCACGGGCGATGGGCGTCGGTCGCTTCGGCATCGTCGATCCCACTGGCGACGGCTTCCCGAACGGGCTCGAGGTGCAGGTGGTCGGGCCGTCATCGTCGCGACAGGTGCTGCTGCACCTGTCGGTCGTCAGCACCCGCACCGACGACCACCGCGCGTTCTACGACATCCAGCTGATCGCCGACGTGCGCGACATGTGACGCGCCCCGGCCGCGCGGCCCGACTGCCCCTTGCCTCGGGGGACCGGGGTGGCTAGTGTGCGCGGTTCCACCCATCGGTGGCCGTGCCTATGGATGACACGCTCCCGCAGCGCCTCGTGCGCCAGGTCGGCGGCTCGTTCCGTCTGACCGCCCTCCTGCAGAAGCGCGTCCGCGAGCTCGTCCGCGGCCAGAAGCCGCTGTTCGAGACGCGCGAGCGCAACTACATGAAGATCGCTGCCGAGGAGCTCGAGCGCGGCCTGATCGAGCTCGTGCCCGACGAGGAAGAGCGGCGGGAGCTGTGATCGGGGGCGGCGCGGGCGTGCGGTGACGCGCGCGCGCCACGGCCGGGGGTGTCGCCGCGAGACGCCCGGCCGGCCACCGCTCAGGCCCTGGGCCCCGCGGGCCGAAGACTCCGCGGTGGGGACCCTCACGCAGGCCGGCGACCAGTTCGGGGAGTTCGTGCTGCTCGGCGAGATCGGCCGGGGCGGCATGGGCGTGGTGCACCGCGCCGCGCACACTCCGAGCGGTCGCTGCGTCGCTCTCAAGATGCTGCCGTCGCTCGTCGGCCTGACGCCGGAGTCGGTCGCGCGCTTCCACCGCGAGGCCGAGGCGGCGGCGCGCGTCAGCCACCCCGGCGTCGTCCCGATCCACGGCTTCGGGGAGCAGGACGGCGTGCACTGGATCGCGATGGGCTACGTCGATGGCGTGGCCCTCGACGCGCTGATCGACTCGCTCGTCGATCGCGAGCCCGGCGCGCTGCGGGGGACGTTCGCCGAGGAGACCGCGCTCGCGGAGGTGCTCGGCTCGCCGCGCGATCCGCGCGTCGCCGACGGGCCGGACCGCTACGCGCGCTCCTGTGCGCGGATCATCGCGGACGCTGCGGACGCGCTGGCGGCCGCGCACCGGGTCGGCGTCGTGCACCGCGACGTCAAGCCGGGCAACCTGCTGCTCGATCCGGCCGGCCGGGTCGTCGTCGTCGACTTCGGGCTCGCCTGGGACGAGGCCGGCGCCCGGCTGACGGGCAGCGGCGACGTCGTCGGCACGCCCGCCTACATGGCTCCCGAGCAGGCGCTCGGGGGCGACCAGACGATCGATGCGCGCACCGACGTCTACGGGCTCGGTGCGACGCTGTTCGAGATGCTCACGCTGCGGCCGCCGTTCGACGGTGCGCACGCCGCCGAGATCCTGCGCCGGATCGTCACCGAGTCGCCGCCGCGGGTGCGCAGCCTCGCGCCCGCGGTGCCCGAGCCGCTCGCCCGCTTGTGTGACGCGTGCCTGGCGAAGGATCCGAGCGATCGCCCGCCCGACATGGTGGCATTGCGGGACGGGCTGGGTGCGCTCGCCGCGGGTGCCGAGCTTCCGAAGCGCGTGATCCCGCGTGACCTCGGCCGTGCGTCGCGCCGCGCGCTGCGGCGCATGCGGAGCGCGCTGATCGGTCTCGGCGTCGCGCTCTCGGTCGGGCTCGCCGCCGGCCTCGCCGCGACCGCCGTGCGCGACCAGCGCGACGAGCGTGCGGGCCGCGAGGCGCTCGAGCTGGCGCGCGCGCAGATCGCGGCGGGTCGCTTCCTGGAGGCCGAGTCGAGCTTCGCCCGCGCCGGTGCGCTGCTCGGCGACGAGATGGTACGGCAGGCGCGCTCGGCCTGCGCGGACGCGCTGTTCGAGCGCCTGTACGCGCGCGGGCTGTTCGGCCAGCTCGCCGGCTGGTTGGAGTCCTGGGATGCGTCGTCCCGCGACCCGGCCTGGGCGGAGCGGCTCCGCCGCGCACGCGGCGTCGGCGAGCTGGTCGTCGACGTGCGCTCCGGTCGTCCGCTCGCCGCGTGCCGGGTGCGACGGCTCGGCGACCCAGCTGCCACCTGGCAGAGCGTCGCGAGCCGCACGTCCCTCGAGATCGGCGATTGGCTGGTGGAGGCCACTCCGCGCGACTGTGCGACCCTGCGGCGGATCGCGCGGATCGAGCGCGACGGCCGCACCGGCTGGATGCTCGGCGCGGTCCAGCTCGACGGCGCACCCGAGCACGCCGCGCTGGTCGACGCGCCGCCTGGACCGGTGTGGCTCGCCGTCGGGGAGGAGCGCCGGGACGATTGGGCGCGGCTGCTCGGCGGTCTCGACGACCCCGATCTGCGCGCCGAGCTCGAGCCGCTCGGCTGGCGCACGGCCGACGTCGTGCGCGCCGCCGACCTGCCCGTCGTCGGCCTCTCACCGGCGCTGGCGCGCACCTACGCGGCCCTGCGCGGAGGACACGTGCCCGACCCCGCGACGCACGCCGCCGCTGCCGACCCCGGTGGCCTCGGCTGGCGGTTCCCGTGGGGCGACGCGTTCCGGCCGGGGTGGGTCGCGGCCGGTGGCGTGCCGGTGGCAGTCGACACCGGCGTCGCCGGGGCCTCGCCGCTCGGCGTCCGCGACCTGTGCGGGAACGCGGGCGATCTCGTCGTCGCCGACGGGTCGGCGTGGCTCGCCGGCGGGTCGTTCGCCGCGGAGCAGCCGGAATCCCTGCTGGCCGCCGCGCGAGTCCTGTTGCCGTGGTCCGAGCGGCGCGCGGACCTCGGGTTGCGACTCGCCTGGTTCGCCCCGCCCGCCGCCGCCGACCCCGCTGCGGTGCGGACCTCGGCGGACGCCTGTGCCGCCGCACGGCGAGCGGACGCGGCCGTGCTCGTGTGGCGCGTGTCGCCGCGCGGCGGAATCTGCCTGGCGCTCGACGCCGCGCCGGGTGAGCTGGCGCTCGGCGAGCGCCTGTCGACTGCCGCCGCGCCGCGGGTCCGCGCCGGCGAGGGTGCGGTCGGCGTCGTCGCGCGATGCGACGGCGCGACCGTGCTCCGCCTGCCCGCTGCACCGCCCGGTGCGCGCGTGCGCTGCGAGCTCGACTTCGAGCCGATCGCCCTCGCCCGCGCGCGGGCCGGCGAGGTCGAACTGCGCCTGCCTGCGGTGCTCGGTGGGGAGGGCGCGGTGCAGCTGCTGCACGTGCCGCCGGCGGTGCGCCTGCTGAGCGCCTGGCCCGAGCCGTGTGCCGTCGAGCACGGCCCGGAGGGTCTCGTGCTGACCTTCCGCCAGCCCGCCTGGGTGCCAGCATCGGCGGCGGAGGCCGACGGCCCGCGCGTCGCGCTGCTGATCGACGGCCACTGGGCCGAGCGCTGGCCGGCCCGCGCGACGCTCGAGCGGCTCGTGCAGGAGTCTGCGCCGCAGCTCGGTGGCGCGCCGACCGTCGTCGACGTCGGCGCGGTCGGTGCGCTGCTGGTCGCCGAGCTCGAGGTCGAGCGCGCCTTCGTCGATCCCGAGGGCCGGCCGGCGCCGGGCGTCCGCGAAGGGCTCGTCGCCTGGTTCGATGGCCGCAGTCCGCGCCCCGAGCTGCTCGCCGTCGAGCCGATCGACTGCGTCGATGGCGGGCGCGCGACGGGCGCGGGCTACGCGCACGAGACGCTCGGCGTGGACCTGGCGCTCGCGCCGGCGACCGGCGACCAGCTCGCGCGCCTCGGCTGGCTCGCGACCGATCTGCAGGTGCGCGTCGCCAACGCGACGGTCGGTCCCGACGTCGACGTGATCGTCACCGGCCTCACGGAGGTGGCGGTGGCCGACCGCTGGGCGGCGCTGTTCGAGCTGTCCGCGGGGGCGTTCGCCGCGCCGGGGGCGCGCCTCGGGAGCGATCCCGCCGAGCTGCCGTTCGGGGCGGTGGGAGCGGGTCGCACCGCGCTGTGCAGCGAGTGGCTGTTCGCGGGCGACGACGGTGCGGTCAGCCGGGAGCGCTGGGCGTTCCTGAGCGCGCCCCCGCGTGCCGTGCTCGTGCGGTTCCGCGTGACCGGCTCGGACGCGACCGCGGTGCGGGACCGCGCGGCACAGCCGGCGGTGCGCGCGCTGTTCGCGCGCGTCGAGGCCGGCCTGACGCTGCGGCCCTGACCCCTCGGCCCCGACGGACCGTCCCGATCCGGGAGGGCGGGTTCAGGTCGCGGGCCGGCGCGCGCCGATGTCGCGACGGGGCCACTCCCGTCTCCGTGCGGGGGGCCGAGCCGAGGAGCCACCATGCGTCGCATCGCCAGGACTGCCGTGTTCGTCGCCTTCGCCGCCGTGCTGAACCCCGGCTTCGCGCTGGCGCAGGAGCTGCCGGAGACCGGCGGGCAGCACCGCGAGCGGGTCGAGCGCGAGATCGCCGAGCGGGAGCGGCAGATGCGTGAGGGGCGCGTCGTCGAGAGCAACGTGCGGATCACCGTGCGCCTGACCAATGGCAGCCGCATGCGGGGCATCATCCGCAACGGCCGCTTCGTCGAGCGCCACGACGGGCTCGAGTTCGTTTCGTCCGACGTGCGCACGCCGGGCGCCGGCATCCGGCTGTGGTATTTCAGCCGCTCGAACAGCTACGTGTTCCTGCCCTTCGAGCAGATCAAGGAGCACACGATCGGTCAGGTGCTCACCGACGAGGAGGTCGCGCAGATCGGCCTCGAGCTCGAGCGCGCCGAGCAGGAGCGCAAGCTGCGCCAGGCGCCGACCCCGCCGGCCGCACCGCCGGGAGCGGCCCCGCAGAGCCAGTCGCCGGCCGACGGCGCGGCCCCGGGCGCGGGTGGGCCGGAGGGCACGCCCGATGCCGAGGTGCCGACGCTGACCGCCGAGCAGCAGGCGCTGCTCACCGAGTTCCCGCCCGACGCCGGCTGGGGGCTCGCGAAGCTCCAGGAGCTCGAGCGGCGCAAGATCGTGATCGGCGTGTTCCCGAACGACAAGGAGAAGCGCTTCATCGACAACTTCGCCGCCTGGCAGGAGGCCTTCCGGCTGCAGAAGGAGATCGAGGAGCGCTCGCAGGGCACGCCGCCGACCGGCGGACTCCCGCCACTGCCGCAGCAGGGTCCGCCGCCCGCCGGACCGCTGCCGCAGCCCGGTACCGGGACGCCCGTCGGTCCGCCCGCGCCGGGCCGGCGCCGCTGAGACGTCCCGCGCGAGCGGCGTGCGGACAACAGCGCCGCAGCCGGCCGCGGCCGATTTCGCTTTGCGCGTCGCTGCGGCCCGGCGATCCTGCGCGCATGGTCACGGCCTTCCTGTTCACCGGTCAGGGATCGCAGTTCGCCGGCATGGGCCGCGATCTCGCGGAGCGCTTCCCGGCGGCGCGGGAGACCTTCGCCGAGGCCGACGCGGCGCTCGACTCCCCCCTCGCGACGCTGTGCTTCGAGGGGCCGGACGAGCAGCTCGCGATGACCGAGAACACCCAGCCGGCGACCCTCGCGGTGTCGATCGCTGCCTGGCGGGCGGCCGGTGCGCAGCGCCCGGCGCTGGCGGCCGGGCATTCGCTCGGCGAGTACAGCGCGCTGACGGTCGCGGGCAGCCTCGCGTTCGCGGACGCCCTGCGACTCGTGCGCGAGCGCGCGCGCCGGATGCAGGAGGCGGTGCCGCACGGCACCGGTGGCATGGTCGCCTTGCGCAAGACCAGCGAAGAGGAGGCGCGCGCGATCGCAGTCCGTGTCGCCGGGCACGGCGTCTGCGACCTCGCGAACTTCAACACGCCCGGTCAGATCGTGCTGTCGGGCAGCGCGACGGCGATGGACGCGGTGGTCGCCGAGCTCGGACCGCGCCAGGCGGTGCGGCTCAACGTGTCGGTGCCCTTCCACAGCTCGCTGCTCCGCGCGGCGGCGGACGGCTTCGGTGCCCTGCTCGACGACGTGGACGTGCGCGATCCGGCGTTCCCGGTGTGGTGCAACGTCGATGCCCGACCGGTGACGAGCGCTGCGGAGGTGCGTGACGCACTGAAGCGCCAGTTCGCCGGCTCGGTGCTGTGGCAGCACAGCATCGAGAGCATGGTGCGCGATGCCGGCGTGAAGCGCTTCGTCGAGTTCGGGCCGAAGCCGACGCTGATGCGGATGGTCGGTCAGATCCTCGCGCCGCTGGGCATCGATGGCGTGCAGGCGGAGGGCGTCACCAGCGCCGACGAGGTCGAGCGCTTCGTCGGCGGCGCGGGCGCGGCGCGGCCGTGAGCCGTCGCCGGCGGGTCCCCCCGGCGGTCCGATGCGGCGATGGCGGCGCCCGCGGCTGAGCTGCTGCGCGTCGTGCGGCGCAGCCTGTGGCCCGCGTCGCTGGTCTACGCGGGGGTCACCGCGCTGCGGAACGCGACCTTCGACTGGCAGCTGCGGCCGGTGCACGGCGTCGACGTGCGCGTCGTCTCGGTCGGCAACCTGACGGTCGGTGGCACCGGGAAGACGCCGCTCGTCGTCGAGCTGGTGCGCCGGGCGCGTGCGCTCGGTCTGCGTCCCGGCGTGCTCGCGCGTGGCTACGGACGCGCGCCCGGCGCCGAGCTGAACGACGAGGGGCTGCTGCTCCGCGACCGCTTCCCCGACCTGCCGCAGGTCCAGGATCCCGACCGCGTCGCCGGGGCGCGCCGTCTCGCCGCCTCCGGAGCGGTCGACCTGATCCTGCTCGACGACGGGTTCCAGCACCGCCGCCTGCGCCGCGACGTCGACGTCGTGTGCCTCGACGCCAGCGATCCCTTCGACGGCTTCCGGTTGCTGCCGACCGGCGACCTGCGCGAGCTCGCGGGGCCCGCGCTGCGGCGCGCCGACCACGTCGTGCTGACGCGCGCCGGTGCGCTCGACACCGCGGCCCTCCAGCAGCGCGCCGCGCGCGTGCGGCAGCTCGCGCAGCGCGACGACCTGCCGGTCGACGCCTGCGACCACGTCGCCGAGGACCTGTGCTGGCTGCCGGCCGGCGAGGTCGCGCCGGCCGCGTCGCTGCGCGGTCGGCGCGTCCATCTGCTCAGCGCGATCGCGCGACCTGCCGCGTTCGAGCGCACGGTCGCCGAGCTCGGCGCCGACGTCGTGCGGCACACGGTGCGCCGAGACCACCATCGCCACGACCCGACGGCGGTCGCGGCACTGGCGCGCGACGCCGCGCGCGACGGCGCCGCGCTGCTCACGACGGAGAAGGACGCGGTGAAGCTCCGCGGTCTCGCCGAGCCGCTCGCCGTGCTGCGGATCGGCCTGCGTTTCCTCGCGCCGGCGCCGCGGCCGGACGCGTTCGGCCTCGGCCCCGTCCCGGCGACGCCAAGGTGAACCCCGGCACCGACCGCCCTGACCCGGCTGATCCGAGCGATGCCGTCGCCGGGTTGCCCGACCAGCGACATGCGTGACCGCAGCCGGGATCTCGTGACTCATCCGGGCTAACTTTCGACCGAGCCGCGGCGTCCCGCAGCGCGCCGCCGTCCGCCACATGCAACACCTCGCCCGCATCCTCCGCGACCTCGGCTCGCCCTCGGTCCTCGTCGTCGGTGACCTGATCCTCGACCGCTACATCGAGGGCGCGGCGCGGCGCGTCTCCCCCGAGGCCCCGGTGCTCGTGTTCGAGAAGGAAGACGAGCGCGCGCTGCTCGGCGGCGCGTGCAACGTGGCCGCCAACCTGGTGAGCCTCGGCGCGAAGGCCGCGGTGCTCGGCGTGGTCGGTCGCGACGACACCGCCCGGCGGTTGCGTGCGCTGCTCGACGAGGTCGGCATCGATTCGAGCTGGACGGTCGAGGACCCGACGCGCCCGACCACGCGCAAGACCCGCTACGTCAGCCGCACGCAGCAGGTGCTGCGCGTCGACGAGGAGCGCCGCCACCCGCTGGTCGGCGACACGCGCACGGCGCTCCTCGAGCGCCTCGGGCAGCGCCCGTTCCCGTTCGACGCGGTGCTGCTGAGCGACTATGGCAAGGGCGTGCTCGACCGCTCGGTCGTCGAGGCCGCGATCGAAGCGGCGCACTCCCGAGGCGGCATCGTCGTCGTCGATCCGAAGGGCACCGACTACACCAAGTACCGTGGCGTCGACCTGCTCACGCCGAACCGTGCCGAGGCCGAGGCCGCGACCGGCGTGACGATCCGCGTCGAGAGCGACCTGCACCGCGTCGCGCAGCGGCTGAAGGAACTGACCGGCGTGCGCGCCGCGACGATCACGCTCGGCAAGGACGGCATCTTCTTCGAGACCGAGAACGGCGACGCGCGCACGATCCCGACCGAGGCGAAGGCGGTGTTCGACGTGACCGGCGCCGGCGACACCGTCGTCGCCGCGCTGACGCTCGCGCGCGCCTGTGGCGTCGGGCTCGAGGACAGTTTGCGGCTCGCGAACGCCGCGGCGGGCATCGTGGTCGGGCGCTTCGGGACCTGGGCGGTGTCGCGGCGCGAGGTGCTGACGATCCTCGGCCAGCAACCGCAGGGCAAGATCCTCGACCGCGACGAGGCGGTGTCGGTCGCCGCCCGCATGCGCGCCGACGGCAAGCGCCTCGCGTTCACCAACGGCTGCTTCGATCTGCTGCACCCGGGCCACACCGAGTACCTGGCGCGGGCGCGCAGCTATGCGGACGCGCTGATCGTGGGCCTGAACACCGACGAGAGCATCCGCCGGCTCGAGAAGGGGCCGGAGCGACCGATCAACACGCTGCGGGACCGGATGGACGTGCTCGCCGCCCTGCAGGCCGTCGACTTCATCGTGCCGTTCGACGAGGACACGCCGCTCGAGCTGATCCGCGCGATCACCCCGCACGTGCTCGTGAAGGGGGAGGACTGGCGCGACAAGGGCGTCGTCGGCCGGGAGTGGGTGGAGGCCCACGGCGGGCAGGTCGTGCTGGTGCCCCTGCGGCCCGGTTGCTCGACCACCGCGATCGTCGACCGCATCCGCGCGGCCGTGCGGTGACACCGGTGGTTCCGGTCGGCAGAAGGCTGGCCCTCGACGCCGGTCCGGGGCTAGCATCCCGCCGGTTCCCTGCCCTCCCGTCCGATCTCCTGAGGTCCTCGTGGTCGTCCAGCCGCGCAACGCACGGTCGAGAGACAAGATCCACGCCGACCACGCCGTGCTGCGTGCGGTCCTGCAAGGACTGCAGGCTCAGGGCAAGGTCGTCGTGCTCAGCAACGGAGTGTTCGATCTCCTGCACGTCGGTCACACGCGCTGTCTGGAGGACGCGCGTGCGCGCGGCGACTTCCTGGTGGTCGCGGTGAACAGCGATCGCTCGGCCGAGGCGAACAAGGGCAAGGGACACCCGATGGTCCCGTGCGAGGAGCGCATGGAACTGCTCGCGACCCTGTGGTTCGTCGACTACGTGACGAGCTTCGACGGCGAGACCGCGGACAGCGTGCTCGACGCGCTGAAGCCCGACATCTACGCGAAGGGCACCGATTACACCGCGTCGACGCTGCCGGAGCGCGAGACGCTCAAGAAGCTCGGCATCAAGCCGGTCTTCGTCGGCGACAAGAAGGCGCACTCGACGTCGAAGCTGATCCAGCGCATCCGGCGCAAGAAGCTGTCGTGAGACCGCGTCGCGCGCCGCCGCTCGGTCACGCGTAGATGCCGCGCATCCGCGTGATCGTCGCGACGCGATCGATGCCCAGCATGTAGGCCGCGATGCGGTTGCTGACCTCGAAGCGCTGCGCCATGTCCACGACGTCGTGGAACGCGCGGACCATGATGGTCTCGAGCTTGTCGTTGACCTCGTCCTGGCCCCAGAAGAACCCCATGCGGTCCTGGACCCACTCGAAGTAGGACACGGTGACGCCGCCGGCATTGGCGAGGATGTCGGGCACGACGAAGATGCCCTTCTCGTCGAGGATGCGGTCGGCGGCCGCCGTGACCGGGCCATTGGCGCCCTCGACGATCAGCTTCGCCTTCAGGTTCGGTGCGTTGCGGCTCGTGATGACGTTCTCGGTCGCCGCCGGAACCAGGATGTCGACGGGCAGCTCCAGCAGCTGCGCGTTGGACACGCGGTCGCACTTCCCGTAGCCATCGAGCGTGCGGACCCGCGCCAGGTGACTGCAGATGTCCTGGATATCGAGGCCGCGCTCGTCGACGATCGCGCCAGTGATGTCGGAGATGCCGACGACCTTCACGCCCATCTTGCCGAGGTAGGAGGCGGTCACCTGTCCCACATTGCCGGCGCCCTGGACTGCCGCAGTACATTCGGTCGCCTTGCGACCGAGGCGTGCGAGGGCCTCGCGCGCGCAGATCATCAGGCCGCGACCGGTCGCCTCGACGCGCCCGAGCGAGCCGCCGAGGCCGACCGGCTTGCCGGTGACCACCGCGGTCGCCGCGTGGCGGGCGTGCATGGAGTAGGTGTCCATGATCCACGCCATGACCTGTCCGTCGGTGCCCATGTCGGGCGCCGGGACGTCGCGATCGGGCCCCAGGATGTCGAGGATGCTGGCGGTGTAGCGCCGCGTGATCCGCTCCAGCTCGAGACGCGACAGCTTGCTCGGGTCGCAGACGACGCCGCCCTTGCCGCCGCCGAACGGCACGTTGACGACCGCCGCCTTCCACGTCATCCACGCCGCGAGAGCGCGCACCTCGTCGAGCGTCACGTTGGGATCGAAGCGGATCCCGCCCTTCGCCGGACCGCGCGCGAGCGAGTGCTGCACGCGATAGCCGGTGAACACCTCGGTCGAGCCGTCCTCCATCAGCACCGGGATTGCGACCGTCAGCTCGCGATCGGGTGTTCGGAGGATCTTGTACAGCCCCGCGTCGAGACCCAGCTTGTTGGCGGCGAGGTCGAACCTCGCGTGCATCGCTTCGAACGGGTTGTCCTCGCCGAGGACCTGATTGGGGTTCATGTGCGTCCGACGGATTCGCGCGCCAGTCGAGCGGTGGTGGGGGCCGCACGTTACTTGTGCGCGCGCAGGTGGGCAACACGAGCCCAGGCGATCCCCTGCGCGGGCGGAGCGCCATGCTGATCTGGGCGCGGGCGGTCGATCCGGCGCTCGTCAGCGCGCTCGGCTACGCGACCGCTGCGGATGCCGTGGCCGACGAGCGGGGCGAAGTGCTCCGTCGGCTGCCTCGCGGGATCACGCTACGCCACCCGCTCGCCGGAGCGGGACCAGTGGTGTTCCGCAAGCTCCGCCGCGGCCGGGTGGCGGACGCACGCAACGAATGGCACCGGCTGCACCAGCTTCCGGGCCTCGGAGTGCGCGCTCCGGTGCCGGTGTTCCTCGCCACGGTCGGGGAGCACAGCGCGGTGGGCATGCTCGAGGTGCCCGGCGAGCCGGTCGATCGTCTGCTCGCCGCGGAGCGCGATCCCGGTCGTCGGCGACGGTTCGTCCTGGAGGTCGCCAGCGCCGTCGTCGCAAGGCTGCACGGCGCCGGGCTGTTCCACCGCGACCTGTACTGGAGCCACTGGTTCGCGCGCTCTCTCGATGACATCGAGCCGCAGCTGATCGACGTCGAGCGGATGATCGAGCCAGCGCGGTGGCGGCGGCGCCGCTGGCGCGTGAAGGACCTCGCCGCGCTGGTCTCGTCGTGGCCGATCGCAGGTGACGTCGGCACCTGGGCGCGCCTGATCGTGCGCCTCGACGGCCGGCTCGATCGCCGCCTGTTGCGAGCGGTGCTCCGCAAGGCCGCGCGCATCCGAGCGCACGTACCGCGGCACAGCGGTGCACCGTGAGCGCGCGGCGCCGTGCGGGGGAAGGTGTCCGATCCCCGTAAGCCGGGTTCTGGTGCCGCCCCGGAGGGCGGTGACGATCATTTCTCCAGCGCGCGCCTCGCGGCGCGCGTCGAACGACGCCAGCGAGGGTTCGGCGCGGGCCACGCACCCCTCTGTCGGTCTTTCTCCGGGTGGGGTTTGCCTGCACGGATGCGGTCTCCCGCATCCGGGTGTCGCTCTTGCCGCACCATTTCACCCTTGCCGTCGCCGACGCGAAGTCGGCCGGCCGGCGGTGTGATCTCTGTGGCACTTTCCCTGGGTGGAGGGCCCGAGAGCCCCCGCCCGGCGGGCGTTGCCCGCCACCCTGCCCTGTGGAGCCCGGACTTTCCTCCCGTGCAACGCACCGGCGATCGTCCGGGGATCGGACTCGGCCAGGGTAGAGCAGTGCGGTCCAGCGCGCGAGAGTCACGTTTCGTCCTACGTTCATCTCTTTGCCGGCCCTTGTGGGTTACCGCACTTGCCGAAGCTCCGAGCGGTGGTAGGGTTGCGCATGGGTACGGCATCCCGCGCCACCGTGGGACGCCCACGGCTCCTCTCCCGCACCTCAGTCGCCTCACCCCGGATACCCCAGCCGTGTCCTCGCCTCTGGCCATCCTAGCGACCGCTCTCGGTCTGGCCGCATCCGCAATGGGTGCTGCGCCTGCACCGATCCACGCTGCGACGACGAGTCCGATCCTCGGTTGCGCCGTCGATTCCGAGTTCGTGCGCAGCGCCGTGCAGGTCGCGTGGTCCGCGCGGCAACAGGCGACCGTGACCGAGCGGCGGCCGCAGTCGCAAGACCCTGCCGGGTCGGGCGCGCAACCGACCACGCGGTCCGCCGAGGCCCCGGGGCTCGGGGTCGTTCGCGACGAGCGCCGCGACGGTGCCGGCACGGACGACCCGGGCGCGCCGGTGCCGGAGCCGGCGACGTTGTTCCTCGTCGGCACCGGTCTCGTCGGCCTCGCGGTGTCGTCGCGACGCTGGCGTCGCGCGCTGGGGCGCGGCAACAACGCGTGAGGGAGCCGCGTCAGGCGTGCGGCGCGTCGGGGGCGTCGCTGGCGCGCGGCTCGTGCGCGCGGCGCGCAGCGCGCGCGCTGACCGTCGCGCCAGCGCTCGAGGATCACGAGCGCCGCGATGCTGTCCGCGACCTTCTTGCGCTGCGCTGCGCGGACTCCCATGTCCTTGAGGCGCTCGTGTGCCTCGTCGGTCGTGTGCGACTCGTCGACGGTGTCGACGGGGATCGTCACCCGCGTGCGCAGCTTCTCGACGAACGCGCGCGTCCGCTGTGCGCGCGGGCCCTCGCCACCGTCGAGCGACAGCGGCATGCCGACGACGACGAGTTGGCTCTCCCGCTCTGCCACGACCGCTGCGATCGCGGCGATGCGCTCCGCGTCGTCGCGCGCGACGATCGCGTCGAGCGGGACGACGATCGTCCCGGTCCAGTCGGTGGCCGCCAGGCCGGTGCGCCGGTCGCCCAGGTCGACGGCCAGCACGCGCCGCAGCGGCTCGTTCACGGCGCACCCCCCGGGCCTGCCGGCGGCAGCGGGCGGAGTGGCACGCGGCGCGGATCACCGTCGCCGAGATAGCGGATCTCGACGACCGGCGCGCGCAGGTAGCCGTACGCGTGCGCGGCCGCGAACTGATTCAGGGTCGTGCGCGCGACCCACGGCAGGAACAGCCAGTCGCTCTCGCGGCCGAAGAAGTCCGGCAGGTCGAGATCGATATCGATGTAGCCGTCGAAGCCGACGCGGCCCTTGCCTCGCATCTCGGCCTGCTGCGACTTCACGGTGAGCTCTTCGATCTGCAGCGCGTCGTCGCGGAACGTGAAGCGGGCATCGAGGTCGCTGAAGATCGGCCGGCGCGGGCGCTCCAGATAGGCGTAGATCGACCGGAAGATCGGGTCGTTCGCGAGCCGTCCGCCGCGGATCGTCACCGAGCCATTGCCGATCGCCGTCGACAGATCGGTGCCGAGGATCCGCGCGAGGTGCAGCTCGCCGGACAGATTGCCGCTCATCCCGTCGCGCGCTTCTGCCGCGGTCGAGCCGAGCAGCTCCTGCAGGCTCAGGTTCTCCCAGCGCAGATCGGCACGCAGCTCGCCGGCGTCTGCGAACGCGTAGTAGATGCTGCTGACCGAGTCCGTGCCGACGACGCGACCGCGGTGCAGCCGCGCCGCGAGGTCGTTGAACAACACGTAGTCTTGCGTGCTCGTGAACGACGCGCTGACGTCGGTCAGCCGGTGGCCGAACACCACGACACTCGCGTCGCGCACGTGGCCCGACATCGCGCCGCCCGCTCCGTCGAACCGCGCCGCTTCGATCGTGCAAGTGCCCGACAACCGCTCGAGGCGTGAGCCGACCAGCAGCGACAATCCGAGCGCCTGCGCGCGGCCGGTGACGGTCGTCGTGAAGTCGCCACCGTCGTCCGGCAGCACGAACGTCAGCTCCAGCTCTTCGATCCGGCAGCGGCCGCGCGGATCGCGCTCCTCGAACGTGCGCCGCATCGGGCCGCTGAGCATCCGACCGAGCGGCTCGACGGGGAAGTCGTCGCTCCGCACGTGACGCGCGACGACGTGGAGACCGCCGTCGCCCTGCCAGACGCGGACCTCCGGGCACGCGAACTGTGCGTCCAGCATGTGGCCGGTCATGTTGCGCACGTCGACGGTGCCGTCGGTGATGCGGACCTGCCCGCGGATCCCGCTCGCGTCGCCGGGCAGGAATGCGGCTTCGATGCCGACGTCGCGGAGCTCCGCCGTCAGCTCCTGGCGTACGTCACCGCCGCTGCCCTCCCAGCGTCGCCAGATCAGGTCGACGGTCCCCGACGGCTGCAGCATCTGCCAGGTGCCCATGTCGAAGGCCCCGAAACCGACGGCGACCGCGGCGATCCGATCGGTCAGCCGGAGGCTCTCCACGACCGCGCTGAGGTCGCTGCGCAGCCGACCGCCAGCGTCGCGGACGTCCGCGCGCCCGCTGATCGAGACCTCGGCGTCGCCGTCCTCCTGGGGGATCCGTGCCGCGACGTGCGTGACGTCGATCGTCGCGTCCTCGCCATCGCCGTGGATGAACACCGACCCCTCGATGTCCGTGAGGCGGAGCTCGGGGGCCGGCGGACCGTCGGGCGAGGTGTCGGGGCGGACCCGCGCGCTGCCCTCGTGCAGGTCGACGCGCACGTCGTAGCTGAACGGTGCCGCGAGCGTCTGGCGCCACATCGCGACTTCGACGTCTGCACCGGCCCGCAGCGCGAGCGCATCGATCTGCGCGCGCGCCGGGCCGACGTAGCTCTGCAATGCGGTCAGCAGGTCGGTGCTCGTTCCGATCCCGCTCGCGCGCACGAACAGATCGGAGTGGAACTGGTCGGGTGGCGTCTCGTCGACGGTCACGAAGCGGCCGTGGATCTCGACCTGGCCATCGTCGCGCTGCCCCTCGAGCCCGATGCGCACCTCGGTCGGATCGATCGCGATCTCACCGGTCAGACCGTCGACGCGGTAGGGGAAGCCGGCGTAGGTCGCGGACGCGCCGCGCGGTCGCAGGCGCACCTGCACGCCCGGATTCGCGGCCGCGGGCCCGACGTCGATCTGCACGTCGAGGTCCGTGCGGCCGCTCGGCGCATACTCGTCCCAGACGTGTGCAGACGGGGCGTGCAGGTCGGCGAGCGCCGAGCGGATCCGCTGCGAGAACGTCAGGTTCTCGCCGCCGATGTGGAGACCGATGGTCGGTGGTCCGTCACCGCGCACGTCCACCTCCCCGCCGATCCCGACCATCGCGTCGTCGAGCCTCGCCGTGACGTCGGCGACGGTGACCCGGCCGCCGCCGACGGCGATGCGGCCGCGGACGTCCGAGAGCGGGTGGGGGAATCCGTAGGTGCGGAGTCCGCTCTGGGAGTCGACGAAGCCGACGTAGCGAGCGCCGACGCCGTCGAGCGTCAGCTCCATCGTGAACTCGGGAGCCTCGTCGGCGTCTCCGGGCGCCGTTCGGATGCGGCCGTCGACGTCGGCGCGGCCACTGGCAGGCTGGAACGCCTCCCACACCGCGCGGGCCTCGTCGACGTCGTGCAGCGCGCTGCCGAGCCGGTCATCGACCCGGACGGCGCGACCATGGAAGCCGATGTCGAATCGCGGGCGCTCACCGACGCGCAATCCGATATCGCCATCCGCGGCGATCCGCCCGTCGCCGTGGTCGGGCTGGTCCGCCGCGAAGTGGATCCGGTGGCCGTCGGGACCGCTCGACACTTCGAGCTCGAGCGCCATGCCCAGCAATGGGTACGGAACCAGCGGGCCGGTCAGCGAGACCTCGCGCAGCGTGGCGTTGGCGTGAGCCGAGACGGCTCCGTCCGTGCCGGTCTCGACGTCGAATGCGAGCGCGCACAGCTCGCCCAGCGGGCCGTATCCCGCGAGTGTGTCCGCCAACTCGGGATCCGCGCGGCGCACCAGCCGCAGGTCCAATGGGGACGTCTCGCCCTCCGGCGAGGTGCCGCGCAGGCTCAGGCGCTGGCTCGCCGGATCGAAGGTGCCGTGCATCGCGACCCCGGGGCCACCGACGAGCTCCAACCCGTCCACCGAGATCGCATAACCGGCCGCCCCGGGTTCCTCCGGGTTGCCCGCCGTGGCCGGTGCCGTGGCGGTCGACATGTCCAGGGACGCCAGCCGCAGCTCCAACGGATCGCGCCCCGGCGCCGAGTGCAGGCGCAGCAGCACGTCGCGCAGCGACACGGCGGGGCGCGGGGCACTGCCGGACGTGGACGATGACCCGAACGACCAGTTCGGCCGGAACACGTCGGCGAGGTCGGGGAGCGCTCCGTCGACCAGCACGAGATCGAGCACCGCGTCGTGCGCCGCGAACGACCGGAAGTTGGTCGGGTCGCGCAACGGGTGGGTAGCGAAGCCGATCTCGAGCCGCCGGATCCGGAGATCGAAGCGCCCTTGTTCCGCGGGGTCCTGCGGGAACAGGTGGAGTTCGCGAAGCTCGATCCGCCCGGTGCCGAGATCGACGCCGGCGCCGCCGAGCGAGAAGCACTCCGGACGGAACACTTCGGCGAGGCGGGTCCGGACGAAGCTCGTCAGCGCATCGGTCTCGCGCGCAACCAGCCAGGTACCGGCGAGCAGCAGCGCAACGAGGCCGACGTAGAGGAGCGCGATCCGAGTGCGAGTCAATGCAGAGTCCTCCGCGGGCCGGGCCCGCCGCCCCGGCGGCCGCCCCGCGTGCGGTGCGACCGCCGAACGCCACGGCGACCGTGCAGGCCGGCCGGCTCCGCGCCGGCCGGCGGCGACCGCCGCCGAGGCGCAGTCAGGATAGCGGTCGAGCCGCCGAGCGGCGACCGAGCCGCCGCTGGAGCTCCGCATCGACCCGGGCACCTTCGTCCCGGGCACCATCGACCCGGGTGCCATCCGCGGGGAGTGCGCATCGATGTCCGCGGGTGTGCCCCGTGAGGTCACGTCGGGGCTCGGGACGCGGAACCCGGGACCCATGGATCCGGGCCCCAGAGGCCCTGGGGAAGCCGATTTCGGCGTTTCCGCCGGCTGTTTTCCTTTGACACGTCATTCCGAGGCATCCAACATCCGGGCGAAGCCACGAGATTGCCGAGGGGGCTGTCTCGCAGGTGCTTCAGTTCAAGAATCCAGGAACCGAAATGGCCGCAAGGAAGAAGACCGCCGCCAAGAAGAAGGCCGCCTCAGGCGACCTGATCATCTCGAAGTCGCGCACGAAGGACTCGGTCCAGCAGTGCAACGTCTCGTCGGAGTTCTACGCCGCGCTGGACGAGAAGGTGCGGGCGATGATCGCCAGCGCCGAGTCGCGCGCGATGGCGAACAACCGGAAGACGCTGAAGCCGCAGGACCTCTGAGCCGCGGGACCCCTGAGCCGCACGACTACTGAGTCGTTGGGCTCGGGTCACGGCGTGTCGCCCCGCTGGCCGAGCTCGGACAGCACTGCATCCGAAGGTCCACTGCTCCGCTCTCGGTCCTTCGGTCGCACGGGCGGCGGATGTCGGTCCGGATCGTCGAGCGACCGCGTGTCGCATTGTCAGGCCGCCCGTGCGGCGTGCCCCGGACCGACGCGAGCGAGCCGGTCGAACCTCGACCAAGGGCGGTGCGAGGCCGGCTCGCCGCAATGCGTGCCCCCGCCATGCGGCGTGAGCGAAGTCGGGACGTCAGCGACGTTCGGGCGTCAGTCCTCGGCGTACGACGCCATGAGGTAGAGCGGCTCGAGCGCGTCGAGCTCGGCCTCGAGCGGCGCGAGCGCCGGATCGAACAGGTCGATCGGCGCGGGCATCGGGAGGTCGATCGTCTCGTGGCGGCTGATTCCCGCGAGATCCGGTGTGCCCGCGACCGCCTCCACCGAGCGCAGTGCCGGGTCGACGACCCACGTCGTGTCAGGTCCGTCGGTGATGCGGTGCAATGCGGCCAGCTCGATGGAGCGGGGGCCGTCATCCGGCCGGACGGAGTCGTGGTCCCAATGGAGTCGCGCGACGTGTGCGCGGCCACGGCGCGCGTCGAGCACGCAGCGGATCGCGCGGTCTCGCCGGACGAGGCCGCGGCGCCACGCGGTGAGCGCGAACAGCTCGGTGCTGGTCACGCTCCGCAGTCGTGCGCGACCGAACGCCGCCACGAAGCGAGCGAACGTGACCGCCACGCGCAGTCCTGTGTAGCTGCCAGGACCGACGTCGACGATCAGCTCGTCGACGGCGGCGAGCTCGAGCCCACATCGCTCCAGCAGGAGCTGCGCGCACTGGACGAGATCGGCCCCGCGCTGCGGGTTCGCCGGTGTCGCGACCTCGATGCGGGCGCCGGTCGCCTCGTTCGGCTCGGGCGCGACCTGCAGCGCACACAGCAGCCGGGCGCCGCTCGCGGAGACCGCCAGGGTGCACCCGCGAGCCCCGCTCACGCGCCGAGCTCCCGCCGCACGATCCCGGCGAGCTCGTCGCAGGAGCGGTCGACCAGCTCGTGCGTCGGCGCTTCCACCATCACGCGACACAGCGGCTCGGTGCCGGAGTAGCGCAGCACGACGCGGCCCTCCTCTCCGAGGTCCGCCTCGATCCGTCGACACGCATCCTGCAGCGGACCGACGGTGTCGAGTGGCGGTTTGGCGGACACCGCGATGTTCACGAGCCGCTGCGGGTAACGGGTGAACGAGCGGAACGCCTGCGCGGATCCGTTGCGCACGACGCCGGGGAGGGACAGCACCGTGAGCGCCGTGTGCAGCGCGTCGCCGACGAAGTGCCCGTCCAGGTCGAACAGCACGTGTCCGGACTGCTCGGCTCCGAGTCGGAACCCGCCCTCGCGCATGCGCCGCGCCACGTGCCGGTCGCCGACCGGTGTCATCTCCAGCTGGACGCCCGCCTCGCGGAGCACCCGCCTGAGGCCGAGGTTGCTCATGATCGTCCCGACGACGGTCGCGTGCGGGAGGCGCCCCGCCGCGAGCAGATGGGGACCGAGCGTCGCGAGCAGGTCGTCGCCGTCGTGCACGTCGCCGCGGTCGTCGACGAAGATGCTGCGGTCGCCGTCGCCGTCGAGGCAGATGCCGAGCACCGCACCGCTCTGCCGGACGATGTCGCGGATCGACTCCGGGTGCAGCGATCCGCAACCGTCATTGATATTGAAGCCGTCCGGCTCGCAGGCGACCCGCACGACGTCGGCGCCGAGGCCGCGCAGGACGATCGGCGCGAGCTCGGATCCGCCACCGTTCGCGCCGTCGACGACCACCGTCGCCCCGGTCAGGTCGACGTGCGCGAATCGATTCGCGAGCTCCTCGACGTAGCGGTCGAGCACCCGCGTGTCCTCCGACGCGCGCCCGAGCGGGATCTCGGCGAACTCCAGCGTCGCCGTCAGGGCCTCGATCTCCCGCTCGGCCTCGTCGGGGAGCTTGTGACCCGAGTGGTCGAAGATCTTCACGCCGTTGTCGTGCGCCGGATTGTGGGACGCGCTGATCATGATGCCGGCGACGACCGGCTCGTGACGGGCGAGCCACGCCAGCGCAGGCGTCGTCGTCAGGCCGATGTCCACCGTCGAGCAATCCGCCGTCGCGAGCCCCTGTGCGAGAGCCTCGAGGATCCACATCGCCGACTCGCGGCCATCGTTGCCGACGAGCACGCGCTTGCGTTCGGGGCCGCTGCGCTGCACCCACATCCCCAGCGCCGCACCGACGCGACGGAGTGTCTCGGGATCGAGCGGCGGCTCACCGGCGCGGCCGCGCAGCCCGTCGGTGCCGAATCGAGGCGGTTGGAACGACTCGGGCGAGTCGGACTTCGTGCTCATGGGTCGGGGAGGGTCTACGGGTTGCGCAGCTCGTACTGGATCGTGAGCGGCAGCGTGATCTTGTAGTCCCGGCCCTCCTGGAAGTCGGGCCCGATGATCACGTTCGGTCGCGAGATGACGTCCGGGCCGGATGCATCGGCGGGCAGGCGCGCGACGATCAGACAGTTGGCCTCGGCCCACTGCCGCAGCTCGCCTTCATCGGAGAGCGTCGCGAGGCGCCCGGCGAGCCGCCCGGTCGCGGCGATACGGATGTCCTCGTTGGCGCGGCGCGGCTGGAACCGTCCTCGCAGGTCCTCGGGCTCGAACAGCACGACCGGCACGGCGGGTAGCGTGAACTCGCGCGCCGCTGACCGCAGCGGGACCGTCAGTGCCGGCGGGGTGCTGGTCGTCACGGTCGGGTCGCCGGTGCGCGCGATCAGCACCGCGCGCAGCTCGGTCTGATCCGGCCGCGGCGCGGGGGGTGCGAACTCGAACAGCGGCCGCTGGGAGGTCGCGAGATCCGAGATGCGGCCCTTCGGCCCGCGCAGCGTGACCTCGTTGCGGGGCTCGAACCGGGCGCGGTCCCACAGGAGCCGCGTGCCGAGATCGGGGACCTCCGGCGGCGGGACCACGCGGATGCGCTCCGGGGTCAGCAGCATGCGGGTCTCGGAGTTCTCCGCGAGCCGCACGGACACGCGCTCGGGCACCATCGCGCGGATCAGGCCGTCGAGCCGCTCGTCGGCGGGCCGTACGTTCTCCGCCGCGAACTCCGCGACCCAGCCATCGCCGACCTGGCTGACGGACGGCACCACGTGGAAGCCCGGGTTCGTGCCGAGCAGTGCGATCCGGTTCCGCGGCCCGTACATCTCGAGCAGGATGTGATCGATCGGGCCGCCGGTCACCGCGTCGACGATCTCGATCGCGCTGAAGCGCTCGACATCGATGCCGAGCGTCAGCCGATCGCGGGCGTAGTTGGACTCGATCGCGTCGTGGTCGACCGCGACCGGTTGCAGCTCGAGCGTGGCGGGCGCCGACAGCTGCGAGTCGAGGTAGAACCAGAGCAGTACCGCGAGCCCCAGCGACGCGAGCTTCCGCCACGGATCCTCGAACAGGATCGCGAGCAGGCGGTTGCCGGTGCGGCGGTCGGTGCGGGAGGGCATCGCGGGAACTCGTCGGGAGGTGTGGATCGCGTCAGCGTGCGGGGCGCGGCCCGCGCAGGGCCGGGGCGTTCATGCGGATCGGTTCATTCATCGGCGTCGAGGCCGAGCGCGGTCTCGATGGTGTGCTCGAGCTCCTCCATGGACACGCCGTGGCGGAGCCGGCCGTTCAGCGCGATCGAGGACTTGCCGGTCTCCTCGGACACGACGATCACCAGCGCGTCCGTCTCCTCGGCCAGACCGAGCGCCGCGCGGTGCCGCGTGCCGAGCCGGCGGTCGAGGTTCTGGCTCTGGCTCAGCGGTAGCAGACAGCTCGCCGCGACGAGCCGGTCCCCGCGCACGATCAGCGCTCCGTCGTGCAGCGTGGTGCCGCGGTGGAAGATCGACTCGATCAGGTACGAGTTGACCTCGGCGTCGATCTTGACGCCGGTGTCGCACACCGACTGCAGCGAGCTCTCGCGCTCGATCGCCATCAGGGCACCGATGCGCTCCTTGCTGAGCCGGGCGACCGCGCGCAGCAGGCGGTTCGCGACCTTCGCCTCGCGGCGGCGGAAGCGGCTGAAGATCGGCGACTCGCCGAGGTGGACGATGCCGCGGCGGATCTCCGGCTGGAACACGATGATCAGGCCGACGACCGCGATGTCGCGCAGGCTCTGGAACACCAACCCCAGCCGCTCGAGGTTCATCGCCTGGATCAGCAGCTGGAACGACACGATCAGCACGAGCAGGACGATGCTCAGCCCGCGGATCACGCCGGAACCACGCGTGCGGCGCAGGAAGCGCAGCACCGCGTAGATGCCGATCGCGAAGATCGCGATCTCGATGAGCATCGATGCCGAGATCCGGCTCACGGCGGCACCTCCCCGGCACCGCGGATCGCGTCGATCACCGCGCACACGTCGCGCATCTCGGCGACGTCGTGCACGCGCAGGATCTCGACGCCCTGGGCGGCCAGCCACGCGACGCTCGCGGCGGTCGCGGCGAGTCGCTCGGCGGTGTCGCCGCGGCCGGCCAGGTGGCCCAGGAACGATTTGCGCGACGTGCCGAACAGCAGGGGCCTCCCGAGTGCGCGCAGCTCGTCGACGAACGCGTGCATGGCGACGTTGTCGGTGGGCAGCGTGCCGAAGCCGACTCCCGGATCGAGCACGATCCGCGCCGCGTCGATGCCGCAGCGCACCGCGTGGTCGACTCGCTCCGCCAGCACCGTCGCGATCGCGCGGACGAGCGCGCGCCCGCCGGGCGCACCGGCGGCGGCGGAGCGGCGAGGGGGCTCGAAGCGGTGCATCAGCACGACCGGGCAGCCGCGCTCCGCGCACAGCGGTCCGAGCGCGTCGTCGGCGCGCAGCGCGGTCGTGTCGTTGACCCAGTGAGCCCCCGCGTCGAGCGCTGCCGAGGCGACCTCGGCGCGCGTCGTGTCGATCGAGATCGGCACCGCGACGCGGTCGGCGAGCGCCCGGATCACCGGAGCGACGCGTTCGATCTGCACGGCTGGCGGAACCGGCTCGTGGCCAGGGCGCGTGCTCTCACCGCCGACGTCGAGGAGGTCGGCACCGGCTGCGACCAGGGCGAGTCCCTGCGCGACCGCGCGCTCCGGATCGAGCCAGCGGCCGCCGTCGTGGAACGAGTCGGGCGTGACGTTCAACACGCCCATGAGTCGCGTGCGGCCCGCGCCGACCTCGAGGCGACGACCACGCGGCTCGTCGATCCACATCACCGTGCTCCTCAGGGTCGGGCCAGCCCTTCCGCTCCTGACAACCCGAGTCCGGGCTCGGTGACATCGCCGCTCTGCGGCGCCGGTCGCGGGGCGGCGGCGAGCGCCTCGCGCTCGCGCTCCCGCTCGCGCGCGCGGCGGAACTCCGCGAGGTCATCGCCGCGCACCACCGCGGCGATCTCCTCGCCGCTCAACGTCTCGAACTTCAGCAGTCCTTCCGCGATCGCGTCGAGGGTCGGGCGGTGCTCGACCAACAGCTTCCGCGCACGTTGGTACTGCTCGTCGCAGAACCGCCGGACCTCCTTGTTGATCATCGCCAGCGTCTCCTGCGACAGGTCGGGCGCGAGCATCAGGTCGCGGCCGAGGAAGTTGGACTCGCGTGGCGCCGTGTAGTTCAGCGGCCCGACGACCTCGCTCATGCCGAGCTCGCAGACCATGATCTTCGCCAGGTTGGTCGCCTGCTCGATGTCGTTCTGCGCGCCCGCCGAGATCTCGCCGAACACGACCTCCTCGGCGATCCGGCCGCCGTAGCAGACCGAGATCATGCCGAGCAGCTTGCCGCGCCGCTGGTGGTAGTCGTCCCGCTCGGGCAACGACATCGTCAGGCCGAGCGCCATGCCGCGGGAGACGATCGTGACCTTGTGCAGCGGGTCCTGGTTCGGGACCAGCGTCGCGACCAGGGCGTGGCCGGCCTCGTGGTACGCGGTCACGCGCTTGTCGGCCTCGTCGAGTGCGCGCGAGCGCTTCTCGCGGCCGAAGCGCACGCGGTCACGCGCCTCCTCCAGGTCGGCCAGGTCGATCGCGTCCTTGTTGCGCATCGCCGCCAGGATCGCCGCCTCGTTGATCAGCGCCGCGAGCTCGGCGCCGGAGAAGCCGACCGTCGCGCGCGCGATGATGCTGAGATCGACGCCGCCGCGCAGCTTCACCTTGCGCGCGTGCACGCGCAGGATCTCCTCGCGACCCTTGACGTCGGGCATGTCGATCACGACCTGCCGGTCGAATCGGCCGGGGCGCATCAATGCGGGGTCGAGCACGTCGGGACGGTTCGTCGCGGCGATCAGGATCGTGCCCTTGTCGCTGTCGAACCCGTCCATCTCGACGAGGATCGCATTGAGCGTCTGCTCGCGCTCGTCGTGGCCACCGCCCATGCCGGTGCCGCGCTTGCGACCGACCGCGTCGATCTCGTCGAGGAACACGAGGCACGGGCTGTTCTCGCGTGCCTGCTTGAACAGATCGCGCACGCGGCTCGCGCCGACGCCGACGAACATCTCGACGAAGTCGGAGCCCGAGATGCTGAAGAACGGCACCTCGGCCTCGCCGGCGATCGCCTTCGCGAGCAGCGTCTTGCCGGTGCCCGGCGCACCGACCAGAAGCACGCCGCGCGGGATGTTGCCGCCGAGCTTCGCGAACTTGCCCGGGTTCTTGAGGAACTCGATGATCTCCTTGAGTTCGGCCTTCGCCTCCTCGATGCCGGCGACGTCCTCGAACGTGACGTTGGTGCGGTTCTCCTTCGTGTAGAGCGCGGCGCGGCTGCGCCCGAACGACAGAACGCCGCCCGAGCCACCCGGGGCGCGCATCTGCCGGATGATGAAGAACCAGACGATCACGATCACCAGGAGCCACGGGCCGATCGTGCCGAGGAAGTAGATCAGCGCCGTGTTCGGCCGCTCGATGCGCAGCGTGCGCGGGTCGAGCGAGATCGAGAAGTCGTCGATCGGTACGGTGGCCGTCGACAGCGCGCGTCGGAGCGTCAGCAGGTTCGCGGCGGAGTCCGACGGGCGCGGCGTGACCTTGTAGTAGGTCGGGCCCGCGCCGCGGTCCGCGACCACGCCGAGGAAGGCCTCGGGGCTGCGCGGCGACGCGGTCGGCGTCGCACCGGGCCGCGCCGGGTCCTGGCCGGGGAGCACCGAGACGAAGAAGGCGTGCTGCACGGCGAGCGAGCCGCTCGCGAGGTCGGCCTGGAAGCTGTCCGCGCCCTGGAAGTAGGTGCTGCGATCGATGCGGTCCGGATGGGCGAGCGGCAGCAGATCGCGGATCTGGTCGATGTCGCGCACGACGCTCTGGTCGACGACGATCTCCAGGCGCTGCTCGGCGCCCTCCTGTGTCGGGTCGCGCCAGGTCGCGACCACGCGCCCGTCCTCCCAGCTCGTTGCGACGATGCGGCCGTCGAACAGCAGGTGGTAGAAGTCGTAGACGGTCGCCTCCTGCTGCAGGCCGGCCCGCGAGATCATCACGAACAGCGCGAACAGCAGCAGCATGACCAGCAGGACGCCGCCGATCCCGCGCGGCTTCTTCGGCGCGTTCGCGTCCCGCCCGCCGCCGGCGCGGCCCTGCCGGTCGCGACCGCTCCCTTCGCGGCCTGGCCCCTCGCGACCGGAGGCGTCCCGACCGGGCGCGTCGCGGCCCGGCGAATCGCCCCGACCGGGCCCGTCGCGGCCCGAACCGTCGCGGCCGGAGCCCTCACGGAGCGGTCCACGTTCCTCGGGGGGGCGCGGGGGGCGTTGCGGATTGTCAGGCTTGTCGGTCATCAGCGCATCGGTTCGCCGACCTCGGCGTGGCCGGAGGCGGACGGTCGGTAGATCGTCAGATCGGTCCCTCCAAGGATAGGACGATCTTCCGCGCCAGATCGTACGCGGCTTCGTCCAGCGCGCTCGCTTCGGTCTCGCCGACCGCGATGCGGAACTCGGCGCGGTCGACCACGCGCGCGTCGCGCAGCACCTCGCCGGTCCGCGCGTCCCGCAGCCGTGCACGCACGGCGAACTCGAGCGCACCCTCGCGCACGGGTGTGCCGCGCGCCTGACCGGCCATCGAGCGATTGCGGACGTCGACGAGCTCGACGTCGAGCACGGTGTCGGCGCGGTCCGGGCCGACCACCACGAGGTTCGCGTGGATCGGCAGCTGCTCCTGCAGCGAGCGCGTCAGCGGCAGCTCGAAACGCTGCCGGAAGGTGTCGTTGGCGACGACGCGCAGCGCGACCGTACGGCCGTCGGGACCGTAGTCCGCGTAGCCGACCGTGTAGCCGCAGGCGCCGCACCCCGCACCGACCAGCGCGAGCAGCGCTGCCCGGCGTCGAAGCCCCGCTCGAGTCCGCGTCATGGAGCGCCTCGCAGGGCGGCCGCGGCGTCGAGCTCGGCGAGCCGGGCGCGCGCCACGTCGGTCAGCGGGTCGTCGGGGTAGTCGATCAGCAGGAGTCCCAGGTGGAAGCGCTCCCCAGGCTCGTTGCCGAGCGTCCGGTAGAAGTCGGCGTCCAGCAGGTGGCGCTCCGCGATCCAGCCGAGCACGACCGCGAGCATGCGTTCGGACTCGCTCCGGAACGTCGGGTTCTCCGGCTCCGTCTGCAGGTAGGCCCGCAGCTCGTTGCGCGTGCGCTCCATCGCGTCGAGGTCGTAGGCGGGACCGACCAGGTCGGCGAACGCGGTCTGCGGAATCCGGAAGCGGGAGAGCGCTACCCACTCGCTGTTCGGGTGGAACTGGACGATCTCCTCGAAGCGCCGGCGCGCGAGGGACCAGCTTTCCTCCGTCAATGCGAGCTCACCGAGGTCGTGCAGTGCATCGGCTGCGAAACGGCTCGTCGGATAGCGCTCGACGAACTCCTGCAGCACGATCTCGCCGTCGTCGCGGTCGGACTGGAAGATCCAGACGCCCCCGTCGCTCTCGATCAGCGTGTGGCCGATCTGGAAGTGCAGCTCCTCGACCTCGGCGGACAGGTCGCTGAAGCGGTGGTCCTCGGTGAAGTCGCGGATCACGACGAACGCGTCCCACGGGTCGTCGGTCCGGAACAGCGCGAGCGCGCGCAGCAGCTTGTAGCGCTCCAGCTGGAAGTCCACGAAATCGCTGGTGCCGAAGTCCGACAGCACCCGCCGCGCGTCCGCGGGCCGATCCGCGTCGAGCAGCGCGCGGGCCATGTCGAGCGCCGCGGCGGGCGTCTGCGGCACCTCGAGCTGCGGTCCGCTCGCGCAGGCGGCGGCGAGCAGCGACAGCGGTAGCAGACGACGGGCGGCGAGCATCGGCCAGGAGGATAGCCGATCGCCGTGGCGAGTCGCGCATCCGTACGCGAGCGGATCACGTCGCCAGGGCGAGCGCGCGCAGCGGTGTGCGGCGGTCGAGCGCGAGCTGCAGCCAGGCGCCGAGGATCGCGAGCGACTCGCCGTGCGCCGGTGCCGGCGGCAGCGTCGGCCAGCCGCGGCCGGGCGTGGCCGCGAGCTCGCGCAGGCGTGCCAGCGCGGCCGGCGACACGGTGCGCGCGTCGGGCGGTCGGTGCGCGCGGCAGGCGAGGCCGCCCTCCCGCGCGCTGACGGACAGCGGTCGCTCCGCTGCCTCGGCTGCACCGCAGGCCGTGCAGCGGTCGAGCGCCGGCAGCGCGCCGAGGTGGGCGAGCAGCCGCAGCTCGACGCCGGCGACGATGACGCGCAGCCGGTCGAGCGGTGCGCGCTCGACCAGCGCGATCGCCCCCAGCGTCAGGTCGAACAGCTCGGGATCCGGGCCGTCGACGATCCACGCGGCGTCGAGCACATCGGCGAGGTGGCTGACGGTCAGGAAGCGCCGCGGCTCGCGCAGGGCGCGGGGCTCGTGCAGCAGTCGGGCGTCGCCGAGCAAAGGGACCTCGCGACCGGCGAGCCGGACCTCGAGACGGTTCAGGAAGTCGATGCGTCCGAGCAGCGCGCTGGTCGAGCGGTGTGCGCCCTTCGCGAGCGTGACGACCCGCCCGCGCTCGCGCGTCAGTAGCGTCACGAGGCGGCTCGATTCCCTCCAGTCCTGGCGCCGCCACACGACGGCCTCGAGCGGGCGCGCCGCGCGACCGCTCACGACTCGCGGTCCGGCTCGGCGTCGGGCTCGGCGCGCGCCTCGCTCGCGGTGCGCACGCCGTCGTCGCCCGCCAGCTCCGCGTCCGGGACCTCGAGCCGCATGCGTACGATGCGGCGCTCGTCGGCCTCGAGGATCTCGATCCGCAACCCGTCGATGAGCAGCGTCTCGCCGGGGCGCGGCACGCGGTTGAGACGGGTGAACACCCAGCCGGCGACGGTGTCGTAGTGGTCGTCCTCCGGCACCCGGTCGTCGACGTGCTCGTTGGTCTCGTCGATGCGCGCGCGGCCGAACAGCTCGAGGCTGCGGCCCTCGACCAGCACGCGGATCGGCTGCTCGCTCTCCGGGTCGTACTCGTCCTCGATGTCGCCGACGATCTCCTCGAGCACGTCCTCGAGCGTGACGATGCCCGACGTCCCGCCGTATTCGTCGCTGACGATCGCCATCTGCTTCTTGGAGGAGCGGAAGTGCCGCAGCAGCTCCGCGACACTCATGGATTCGGGCACGGACGCGGCCTCGCGCGCCAGCTCGCCGACCGTGCGCGCGAGGCTCGCCTCGTCCTCGACGATCACGCGCAGCGCGTCCTTCGCATAGAAGACACCGGTGATGCGATCGTAGGTTTCCTCGTAGACCGGATAGCGCGAGTATCCGGTCTCGAGCGCGCGGCGCACCGCGTCCTTGATCGGCATCGAGCCCGGGAGGAACACGACGTCGGTGCGCGGGGTCATCACCGAGATCGCCGTGCGCGATTTCAGCTCGACGATGTTCTCGATCCAATGCCGCTCCTCCTCGGGGAGGTCCGCCTCGAATGCCGAGTCGCTGACCGCCTCGAGGATGTCGCGCGCGACGCGGTCGCCGTTGCGCTCGTCGTCGTGCTCCGGAATCCGCGCCAGCTTGACGAGGCCGGTCCCGACGGCGCCGAGCGGCAGCAGCAGTGGGTACCGCAGCGCCGCGCGCACGGGGCGCAACACCGGGATGAGCGAGGCGAGCACCAGCTCCGCGTGGCGGTCCGCGAGGCGGGCGGGCAGCACGCCGCACAGGAGGATCGCGACCAGCACGGTCAGCACGACCGCCGACGTGCGCCCGTCGCTGCCCGCGCCCGACCACACGCCGATGGCGGCGGCGAGCAACCCGACGACCGTCGACAGCCGAGCGAGCACCTGGTAGTCGGCCTCGGTGGTCTCGAGGTGCTCCAGCACGCGCTCGCCGCGTGGCGTGCGCGCGATCCGTGTCGGCGAGTACACGAGTAGCGCGGCGGCGACCGCGGCTCCGATCCCGGCGACGCCGAGCGCGACGATCGTCCCGAGCAGGGCGAGCAGGCTCGACTCGGTGGCCGTGTCGAGGGCCTCCGAACCGCCGGCGTGGGCCTGGAACGGTGCGCACGCCAGGATGCCGAGGCGGTCGATGCACGCGGAGGCGGCGAGCGGCGCACGGCTCGCGGTCGACGCGAGCAGGCTCGTTGCGGACGCGGGGTCGCTCATCGGGCGGTGGCCAGGGACCGGTCGGGCCGGGGCTCGGGGACGGCCACGGACCCCGACAGACTATGGGCGCGGCACGCAACTTCGCATCGGAATTCGCCCGCAGCGGAACGAACGGCGGCGCGCCCCGGGCGCCCGCCGGGGCGCGGTGCGGCAGCGCCCGGCGGGTTCATTCGACAGCCGAGCAGAACCGATTGCGACCGCTGAGCTTGCTCGCGTAGAGCGCGTGGTCGGCGCGGCCGACCAGCGAGTCGAGGTTGTCGCCCTCCTGCAGCGCGGCGAGGCCGATCGACACCGTCAGGGGCAGACCCGCCTGCTGGCCGGACGACTCGACCTCGGTGAACAGTCGCGCGGCGAGCACCGCCGCGCTCTCCGGGTCGGTGTCCGGCAGCACGATCAGGAACTCCTCGCCGCCGTAGCGGCAGACGGTGTCCTCGCGCCGGCAGGTCCGACGCAGCACGCTGGCGCTGATGCGCAGCGCCTCGTCGCCGCGCAGGTGGCCGAGCTCGTCGTTGAGCCGCTTGAACTCGTCGAGGTCCGCCATCATCACGCACAGCATGCGGCACTGCCGACGGGCGCGGGAGATCTCCTCCTCGAGGCGGCTGATCCCCACTCCGCGGTTGTACAGCCGCGTCAGTGGGTCGATCATCGCGTCGACCTCGGCGCGGCGGCGGCGCAGCCGGAGCTCGAGGTTCTCGAGCAGCATCGCGGTGCAGCCGGCCAGCGCGCGCGCCGGGGTGCCGTCGCTCTCGAGCTCGATCGGGCGGCCGGTCGGAGCGCGGTCGAGCAGCAGCACGACGGCGGGGTGGCGGTCGGACGGTACCGGGACGGCCAGCATCCGGTCGGCCGCGAGCCGACCACAGATGCCCTCCGGCGGCTCGCTGCGGACGAGGATCCGCGGCTCGCCCCGCCGCAGCACCTCGCCGAGGGACAGCTGCTCGGCGCGGGTCGGGACGATCGCCTGGCGCGGCACGCGCACGATGGTGCGGTCCGCGCAGTTGCGGAGCCACGCCGTGGCCAGCTGATCGGGTTCGATGGCGAGCAGGAACGCGCGGTCGAAGTCCAGGTAGCGCAGCGCCGCGGCGCACGCGACCGACTCGACCTGCCGGTAGCTGCCGCCACCGCGGCAGGCGAGCAACCCGAGCACCAGCTCGGTCGCGTCGCCGCGCGTGCGGCCCGCGAACAGCGGTTGCTCCTCGTCCCCCGGCGGCGTGCCGTCGGGCAGGTCGTCCGCGCCGAGATCGAGCCCGAACGCCGCGAGCCGACCCGCGACCTCGTCGCTGATCTCGTGCGCCTCGATCAACGCTTCCCGATGCGACGCTCCCAGCGTCGCCGAACGCTCGCGCGGCGCGGTGTCATCGTCGGGGTGACGGAACGATGCGAGCACCGCGAGTGCCTCCGCCATCGGCAGGATGCGCTCGGGGTGGTCGGTCAGGGTCGCGCTCAGACCGACGTCGAGCGGCAGCGACGGGGGGTCGAGCGTCTCGCCGCCGATCGGCAGGTTCCAGGCGCGCGCGAGGTCCCAGCCGTCGAGCTGGCTGGGCGAGCCGTTGTGGTGCAGCCCGAGGTAGTGGAGCCAGTGCGTCAGGTCGTGCAGCAGGCCGCGCAACCACGCGAGCTCGGGCTCGATGCCGCCGAACCGCAGCGCGAGCCGGCGCGCGGCGACCGCGGTCGCGATCGAGTGCAGCCACAGGCGGCGCAGCCGGCGCGTGCGCTCGGGGTCGACGACCGGCACGTCGAGGATGCGCAGCACGGCTGCCGAGCCCAGGAAGCGGACCAGCTGTGGCACCCCGGCGCCGGCGGACAGCTGCGACTGCAGCATCGGGGCGTGCGCGAGGCGCAGCGCGCGCAGGCAGCTCAGCGGGTCGAGGCTCAGCAGGGCGGCGACCGAGCGCAGATCGTCGAGATCGGGGCGGCTCGCGATGATCCGCCGCCGGATGTCGCGGATCGCGAGCATCGAGGGCAGCGACTGCAGCGGCTGCACCGTCGCGTGCGGCAGGGTCGTGAGTGGATGCGCTGTCATGCCGGGCCGGCGGCCGGGTTCGCGCCGCGTTCGGACACCGGCGCGTCTCCTCCATCGACCGACGGTGGGAGAGCGCTCAAGTCGTGTTCGATTCGGCTCGCGTCGGCTGCGTGCGGTTCCGCACGAGCTGGGCTCGCACCGCGGGCTGCCGGCGCGAGCCCCTGCAAACACGGCCTGCATCGCCAGTTCCGGTCGCTGTCAAGAAATCGTCCCGAACCCGGAGGCCGCGGCCCGCGATTCGCTCCACGGTCCGCCATGGCCATCTCGCACGATGCCGCCCGGGCCCCTGCCGTGACCCTCGCGCCCCCGCCGGGCGCCGGCGCGCGGTGCCGCCGGTCCGTCGCCCCCGAGGCGCTCGCCGTCCCTCCGAGCGCGGTCCGCGCGACCGGCCTCGGCGCCGTCGGCCTGCGCGCGGTCGAGCGGGCCCGCGCGATGCTGCTCGGATTCGGGGAGCCGCTCCCCGACGCCCGCTTCGGAGCCCAGGTGGCGGCCGACGACGTCGACGCGCTCGGCACGCTGCTGATGGACCTGTTCCGGCGCACGGGATCGGCCGAGGTCTTCGATGCACTCGTGGAGCTGGTGGGTCCGGCGTTGCAGCGCCGCGTCGGTGTGCGGACGAGGCAGCTCGGCCTGCCGTTCGACCCAGCCGAGCTGCTGCAGGACGCGCTCGTCAACGTCTATCGCTACCCCGATCGCTTCGATGCGTCGCGTCCCGGCGCCTTCCGCGCCTGGTCGTCGACGATCGTCGACAACGCCATCCGCCGGAAGCTCCGCCGCGCGCGGAGCGGCCCCGACGTGCAGCTGCGCCCGGTCGAGCTGCTGACCTGCGAGCGCGACCGCTCCGCGAAGGAGCCGAGCGAGACCGTCGAGCAGACCGAGGAGTGTCGCCGCGCGCTGCAGGCCCTCGGGCTGCTGCTCGGCTGCTACCTGCGCGCCTACCACGAGCTCACCGAGCGCGAGCGCTTCGTGCTGCAGATGGTCGAGGTCCGCGGCATGCGTTACGCCGAGCTCGCACAGGTGCTCGGCATCCGTCCGGAGGCGCTGAAGATGGTTGTGTTCCGCGCGCGGCGCCGCATCCTGGACAAGCTGACGATCACGTTCGCGCAGGCCGGCATCGCCGCGTGAGCGGGCCGGAGTGGATCGCGGGCTGCCCGGGCGCGAACATCCGGGCATGGGACACGCGACCGCGGCGCCGGTGGATCGGCTGTTCGTCCATTGTGGCGAGCTCGTCACGCTGGCCGACGGGCCGCCGACCGGCGCGCGGCGCGGCGCCGCGATGCAGCGGCTCGGCGTGATCACGGATGGCGCCGTCGCGGTGCGCGGTGGACGGATCGTCGCGACCGGCACGACCGACGAGCTCGGCCGTCGCTTCGCGGCGACGGACGAGATCGACGTCGGCGGTCGTGTCGTCCTGCCGGGCCTCGTCGACTGCCACACCCATCCGGTGTTCGCGGCGACGCGCGAGGGCGAGTTCCACCTGCGTTGTCAGGGTGCCGACTACATGGCGATCGCCGCGCAGGGCGGCGGCATCCTCAGCTCGGTGCGCGCCGTGCGCGCGGCGAGCGAGGACGCATTGACCGTGCAGACCCGTGCCCATCTCGACGGCTTCCTGCGGCACGGCACCACGACGATCGAGGGCAAGAGCGGCTACGGCTTGTCGACCGCCGACGAGGTCAAGAGCCTGCGCGCGTTGACGCGCGCGGCGGCGGGGCATCCGGTGCGCGTCCGGCGTACGTTCCTCGGCGCGCACGAGGTGCCGGAGGAGTATCGCGGCGGCCGGCAGGACGACTACGTCGCGCTCGTGGTCGACGAGATGCTGCCGGCGGTCGACGGGCTGTGCGAGGCCTGCGACGTGTTCGCGGAGCCGAAGGTGTTCGACCTCGCGCGCAGCCGCCGCATCCTCACGGCGGCGCGCTCCCGTGGCCTCGGACTGCGGGTGCATGCGGACGAGATCGAGCCGATGGGCGGTGCGGAGCTGGCGGTCGAGCTCGGTGCCGAGTCGGCCGACCACCTGCCGCAGGTCTCCGACGCGGGCGTCGCGGCGCTCGCCGGCTCCGACACGACGGCGGTCCTGCTGCCCGGCACCAGCTTCTACCTCGGCAAGCCGAAGCACGCTCCGGCCCGGCGCCTGCTCGAGGCCGGCGCCGCGGTCGCGCTGTCGACCGACTTCAATCCGGGCACCTGCTACACACAATCGCTCCCGCTGATCGTCACGCTCGCCTGCGTGCTGCTGCACATGACGCCCGAGGAGTGCATCGCGGCGATCACGATCAACCCGGCGGCCTCGCTGCGCCTCGACGCCGAGATCGGCACGCTGCACCCGGGCAAGCGCGCCGACCTCGTCGCGCTCGACCTGCCGTCGTGGCGCGCGCTCGGCTACGCGTTCGGCGGCAATCCGGTCGCGTTCACCTGCGCCGGCGGCGAGGTCCACCACTGACGTCCGCGTCGACGCGGACGTCGCGGGAGGCTCAGCTCGACTTCTTCTTCCGTCGGGGTGATGGCGCGGCGACGGGCGGCGGCGGGATCCGGCGGCGGGGGTTCACGGTGTAGTTGTGGTCGAGCTGCTCGATGCAGTCGACGTCTCCGACCAGGGGATTGCGGAGCATCCCCTTGACGACGGTCGGGACCCGCGCGCGGGTGACGTCCTTCTTCGGGCTCGGAAACGTCGGCATGCGGGATCTCCGTCAGTGCACAGCGAGGTCGAAACGGGCGACGACCGCGGCGCGCAGGGCCGCATACTCCTCGCCCTCGAGCAGGTCGGAGGGATCGAGCTCGGCGTGACCCATGCCGCCCAGGTACTCGGCGAGGCGCGCGAGATTCGCCCGGTCCGCGTCGAGCCACGCGTCGATCAGCTCGGTGTTCCGGTCCGGCGCCGACGCGACCACGAAGCGCAGCAGCTTCAACACGCTCTCGTCGCCGGACAGCGCGGCGAAGCTCGGGATCGGCGCGCTCAGCCGCCCGTCGTCCGACACCAGGACGTCGAAGCCGAGGTAGCCGATCACCAGCGGGCGATCGAATTCCTCGTCGAGCGTCACGGTCCGGCGGCTGGCCTGGCTGATGCGGAACGCGGCGCCCGGCGTGGCGTCGGCGAGCGCGCCGAGCGCCTTGCGATAGGCGTCGACGGCGGCGTCGATCTGCTCGGGTGACTGCACGGCGAGGTCGAGCAGCTCGAGCTCGGGAGCGGCTGCGGCGTCGATACCGGCGCCGATCGCATCCAGGTTGGTCAGCGACACCGTGACGCCACCGGCGAGGAACACCCGCGTCACGACGCGCAGGAACAGCGGGCGCGCGGTCTGCGCGGCGACGTTCGCGAGCTCGAACCTGACGTCGGGTGCCGCCGCCCAGCTGCGGAGCAGGCGGACGAGGCTCTCGGCGTCGACCGCGTAGGTGTAGGCATCGCGGATCGTCACGGACCCGCGGGCGCGGCGCGCACCGAGAATGCCGAGCCCGACCGGCACGCCGTGGATCGGCAGCGCGATCTCCAGGCCGGTGCTCCGGTCGACCTCGAACGTGTACGACGGGAACGCGGCGCGCGGCGCTCGTACGGACGGTGCCGCGCCGACGGCCGGGAGCGGGCGGTCGTGGGGGACTGCGCCATAGCTGCCCTGCCAATAGGCATCGCCGTAGAAGGCTGCGTACGGCAGGTCGCCGATCCGCGTGACGAGCTGGTCGAGCGGCAGGAAGCCCCGTCTCTTGTAGTCCCTTGCCTGGTCCCGGATCGACGTCGGCACCAGGAACACGTCGCCCGGTTGGATGTCCTCCGACAGCGGGTAGACAGGGATCACCTGACTGGCGCGGATCGTCAGGCACCAGTCCTTCGCGACCTGCTCGAGCTCCCGCCGGGGCGATGCGCAACCGGCGAGCACCGTGGCCGTGACGGCGATGGTGAGCCTCGCTGCTCGACCGGGCCTCGCGTCGGTTCCCTTCCGCATCATGCGTCGATCTCCGCGTGCGCGCGCCCCGGGTTTCGGGGGGCCACGCCGAGCGCAACGTAGCCGACCGAACGCCGCACGCGGTAGTCCCCGCGCGGTGACCGCGCGGGGCGGCCCGGTCGCGTGGCTTTCGCGCCGGCCCTCAGCGCCGCTGCAGCTCGGTCTTCAGCGGCACCTTCAGCTCGACTTCCTCGAACGAGTTGCCGCCCTGGTGGCGCAGCACGCGCACCGCCACCGTGTCGCCGACCTCGTGCTGGTCGAGGATCGCACGCACGTCCTCGATGCTCTGCACGTTGACACCGTCGATCGACAGCAGGATGTCGCCGAGCCGGTCGCCGGACGTGCCGCGGAGGCCGGCTTCCGCGGCGCCGGTGTCCGGCTGCACGGTGGAGACGACCGGGTGGCGCTGCTTGTTGGCGAGCGTGATCGGGTAGCGCGACGACTCGAAGCCCATCGCCGGCCGGCGGCCCGGGTCGCCCTGGATCAGGCGCGGTACGACGCGATTGATCGTGTCGACGGGCACCGCGAAGCCGATGCCCGCATTGGCGCCGGACGGGGACACGATCGCGGTGTTCATGCCGATCAGCCGGCCGGCGCTGTCGAGCAATGGACCGCCGGAGTTGCCGGGATTGATCGCGGCGTCGACCTGGATCACGCCCTGGATCGGGGTGTCGAGCGGCGACTCGATCACCCGGTCGAGCGCACTGACGACACCGGTCGTCAGCGTGTGCGTCAGGCCGAACGGATTGCCGATCGCGAACACTGCCTGGCCGACGCGCAGGTCCTTGCTGGTGCCGAGCGGGATCGGCCGCAGCGCGTCCGGCGGCTGCAGGATCTTGACGACGGCGATGTCGACGGTCGGCTCGATGCCGACGATCACCGCATCGAGCTCGCGCAAGCCCTGGAAGCGCACCGAGACGCGGTCCTGGTGCGCGAGCACGACGTCCTTGACGACGTGGAAGTTGGTGACGACGTAGCCGCGGTCGTCCCAGACGAAGCCCGTGCCGGCGCCCTCCGACACCTGCCAGCCGAGTTGCGCCCGGCTGACGATGAACACGACGGACGGCGTGTTCTCCTCGTAGATGCGGATGGTCGCCTTCTCGAAGTCGGCGAGCTCACCGCGCGGCTCGATCGCGCGCGGCGTGGCATCGGTGTGGACCTGCTGCGGGCCCAGGCGGTCCCACGCGAGCCACGCCACCACGGCGAATGCCGCTCCGGCGAGGATCAGCGGGGCCATCGAGGGGCGACGGTACGGCGTCGGGTTCGAGTAGCTCATCGGATCGCTGCGGCCCGCCGGTGCCGGCGGCCGCCATCCCCTTCATACCGATCCGCGACGCGGAATCCGCGTCGGTTCCTCCCGAGTCCGGCTCACCGGACCGGGTCCGGCCACAGCGCGGGCCACGCGACCGGCGCTGCGGACTGCTGCCTCTGGACCAGCTCGAGCGCGGCGGGCGACAGCCGCACGGTCTCCAGCGCGGTCTCCGCGAGTGCGCGACCGCACGCGGCGACGATCGAGTCGGCGTCGAGCCCGTGGTAGCGGTAGACGTGCTCGGGCGTGCCGGACTTGCTGAACTTGCGCGTCGCCAGAGCGAGCTGCCGCGTGCCGACGATCGAGCCGAGGTTGTCGAGCAGACCGGGCTCGCCGTCGTGCACCGACACGATCGGCACGCGCCGGCCGGCGAGGTCGATGGCGTCGAGGGGCGCGAGCCCGTCCTCGCCGACGGGCTTCAGGTGCAGCCGGCCGTCGACGCCGAGGCCCTTGCGCAGATGCGCGTGGCCGTCGCGCTCGCCGAGGATCCCGCACAGGAGCTCTGGCGACGACGCGATGATCACGTCGGCGTAGATGCCGCGCTCCAGCAGGCGGTCGCTCGCCTCGAGCGCCTCCTGGGCCAGCGCGCCCATCGTGACGATCGTCACCACGTTCTCGCCCGGCTCGTAGCCCTTGTAGCCACGGTAGTCGACGATCCGGTAGCCGCCCTTCAACACGTCGGCGCGCACCGCGGTGAGGATCTCCTCGTCGCTCAGTGCCGGCACCTCGTCCTGTGGCAGCCCGCCGCCCGCGTGCCCGGGCGCCAGCATCGCACCTGCGGGCAGGTCGCGCTTGAATCGCGCCTGCCGCCGCAGGTGGTCGAACAGCGTACGCTGGCGCAATGCGCGGGTGACCGCGCGGATCAGCACGCCGCTCCGGCCGTCGTTGTCGCCCGTGAAGTGCCGCCGGACCGCGTCGCTGAAGATCCAGTCGAGCTCGATCGCGAAGGAGGGCTCCCAGGTGATCAGGTTCGGCATCTGGATGTCGGACTTCCAGCTGTGCTGCGCACCCTCGGGGGCGAGCGTCACGCCCGACGGCGTGCCGAGCAGGATGAAGCTCGAGCCCCAATAGAGGTCGTAATAGAGCTGGTCGAGGGCGCGCTTGATGAAGAAGTCGTAGACCGTCATCAGCGGCAGCAGCGGCACGCCGCAGAAGTCGCCGAGCTTGCCGAACGAGCCGGCGGCCGACATGCAGTTGGCCTCGGCGATCTCGAAGCGGATGTGGCGGCTCCACGCCTCGTCGGTCGGCGCGACCTTCGGCCGCAGCCGCTCGCGCACCTCGAGGACCGCTTCCCAGTCCTTCTCGAAGCCGGGGCCGAACACCTTCTCGTCCATCGCCGGGTTGATGTTCGTCGACGTGCCGACGTCCGGTGCCATCGTCAGCAGCAGGTCGGCGATCGCGTTCCAGCGCCGCTCGTCGCTGTCGAGCTCCCGGCCCGCGGGCCGTCCGGCCCGCTGCAACTCGTCGTAGACGCCGATGCGCACGAGCTTCGCGGCGAGCTGGCCCCACATCCACTGTGTGTGGGCGAGCGGCGCGAGCTTCAGATTGATGTCGAGGGTCTCCGGAAGACCGTCGACCGCGGCGATCGCATCGTCGACGCGCTGCAGGTTCCGCTCGCGAGCCGCGCCGAGCGCCTCGATGCCCGCGCGGAGCTCACCGCCGCGGCGGGCCAGGAACCGGCCCTCGGGCGACTCCGGTGCGAACCGTGCGAACGGCCGGTCGAGCGTCAGCCCGTGTTCGGCGAGCAGCTCCTCGACCTCGTCGCGCTCGGGGATCGCCGAGTGGTTGCCGGTCGCCGCCTCGCAGCGCAGTCCGCGACCCTTGACGGTGTGCGCGATGATCAACGTCGGCCGCTCGTCACGCCGGCTCTGGTCGTAGGCCTGCACGAGCTTCTCGAGATCGTGGCCGCCGACGTCCCGGAACAGCCGCGTGATGTCGGTATCGCTCAGGCTGCTGATCAGGCTCGTCGCCTCGGGCGCGAGCTCGAACAGCGTCGACCTCGCGCTGTCCGCGGTCGCCTTCCACAGGAGCGTCTGGAAGCGGAAGTCGGTCAGCCCGCTCTCGAACACCTTCCGCAGCGCGGCGCCGCCCTCGCGTGCGAACACCGACTCGCGGAAGCCGCCGTGGCGCAGGTTGATCACCTGCCAGCCATTGGCGCGCGCGGTGCGTTCGATGCGGTCGGCGTCGGTGCCCTCCAGGCCGCGCGCGTTCGGCGTCCGCGTGCCGTCGAGGCTCTGCCGGTTGTAGTCGACGATCCAGGTGACGTTGGCCAGCTCGCGCTCGGCGGCCTCGGGCATCACCTCCATCAACGAGCCCTCGCGGAACTCGCTGTCGCCCATCATCGACCAGAAATGCGGCTGCTCGAGCTCGCTCCAGCCGTGCTGCCGCGCGTAGCGGTAGGCGAGCGCGAGGTAGACCGAGTTGACCGGCGGGATGCCGACCGTCCCCGACGGCAGCGTGCGCCAGTTGTCCGGGTCCAGCTCCGAGTGGTAGCTCTGGAACACCGGCGCACCGTCGTGCGGGAACGAGCGCAGCCGATCCATCACGGCCTCGGACTCGGCGTCGTCGAACCAGCGGCCGTCGCGGTGGCGGTTCAGCCCGAGCAGGTGCAGCAGCGCGTGGTCCATCGGCGCCGCGTGCGGCTTCGAGCAGAAGAAGTCGGCCGGGCCCTTGGCGACGAAGTGGAGCGCCGCGTGGATCTCGAGGCACGACGCGCAGGCCGCCGGGTGGCCACCGACCTTCGGGTCGCCCTCGGTGGCGTCGTCACGGTGGTTCGCGCGCCAGATCATCGCGACCATCTGGGCGAGGGCGCGGCGGTCGATCCGGCGGAGCAGGTCGAAGTCGACGTCGGTCATGGCTTCAGCAGGCGGCCCTCCTAGGGGAACTCCCTGGCCCGGGCACAGCCCGGCTACGTTAGGCCGCGGCTCCGCAGCGTTCCACTGCCGGAGACCGGGCGGAGGGCGAGCTCTTGAAGATCGCGCCGTCCTGGCGTCCGCTGGCGCGCGACGATGGCCGATCCGCACGCTCCCGTCACTGCTCCCCTGCCGCCGGGGCTGGCGCGCTTGCTGCGCGACGGCGAGCTGTTCGAGCCGGGTCCGGTGGCGCCACGCGTCGCGCGGGCGCCGGGGCGGCTCGACGTGCTGGGGGGGATCGCTGACTACTCGGGTGCGCGCGTGCTCGAGCTGCCGCTGCGCGAATCGGCGTGGGTCGCGGTCGGGCCGCGGCACGACCGCCGGCTCCGCGTGCGGAGTGCGGGGCGCGCCGAGCTCGTCGAACTCGACGCGGGCGCCTTCGCCGAGGCGGCCGCGGCGGGGCTGCCGGCGTGCCGCGAGCTGCTCGCCGGGACCAGCGCGGATCGCTGGCCGGCCTACGTGCTCGGGCCGATCGCGGCGCTCGCCGCCGAGGGCTGCGCGCTGCCGGCGGGCGGCCTCGGCGTCGCGCTGTGCTCAGACGTTCCCGAGGGCGCCGGCGTCAGCTCGTCGGCCGCCGTCGAGGTCGCGGCGGCGACGGCGTTCGCCGGGTTCGCCGGCGTGGCGGTCGAGCCGCTGCGCCTCGCGCTGGCCTGCCAGCGCGCCGAGAACGAGGTCGCCGGGGCGCCGTGCGGCGCGATGGACCAGGTGACCTCGGCCTGCGGGCGTGCCGGTGCGCTGCTCGATCTGCTCTGCCAGCCGGCGACGCTGCTCGGCGCACACGCGCTGCCGCCGGGCTTTTGGTGCGTGGGCATCGACTCCGGCGTGCGCCACGCGGTGGCCGGCGATCCGTACGGCGATGCGCGCGCGGCGGCGTTCATGGGCCTGCGGATCCTCGAGTCGCTCGCGGGACCGCCGCCGGGCGGCTACCTCGCGAACGTGCCTCGCGATGCCTTCGAGCGGCTGCGCGAGCGCTTGCCCGAGCGCATGCGCGGCGCCGAGTTCCTCGCGCGCTACGGCGGGATCGCCGACCGCGTCGCACGCGTGCGGTCCGAGCGCAGCTACCCGGTGCGCGCTGCCGCGGCGCACGGCCTCGAGGAGCACGCGCGGGTCGCCGAGTTCGCCGAGCTGTTGCCGCGGCTCGCCGAGCCGGGCGTCGCGGCGCGCGCGGGCGAGCTGCTGCTCGCCTCGCACCGCGGCTACGGGAGCTGCGGGCTCGGCAGTGACGCGACCGACGCGCTCGTCGAGCGCGCGTGTGCGGCCGGCCCCGTGCGAGGCGTGTTCGGTGCCCGGATCACCGGTGGGGGCAGCGGCGGGACGGTGTGCCTGCTGGTCGACAGCCGCGGGCTCACCACGGCGCGGCGCATCGCGGACGAGCACGCCGCGGCGACCGGCGCGGGCGGGCGGCTGTTCGTCGACAGCGGGCCCGGCGCCGAGCTCCACCACGGCGTCGCGGAGGGTCCGCCGTGAGCGGGGTCTGGGAGCAGCGCTGGCACCCGTTCCGCCGCGAGTGGGTCGTGATCGCCGCCCATCGCGACCGCCGGCCGTGGATCGGCGAGACGGTGCGCCACGGCGGCCCCGCGCTGCCGGCGTACGACCCTCGATGCACGTTCTGCCCGGGCAATCGTCGCTCGAGCGGCGTGCGGAACCCCGACTACGCCGGAGTGTTCGCGTTCGACAACGACCACCCCTGCGTCGGGCCGGACGCGCCAGCGGAGCTGCAGCCCGCCCCCGGCAGCTACCGGAATCGCCGTGCCGACGGCCTCGCGCGCGTCGTCTGCTACCACCCGCGGCACGACCTGCGGCTCGCGTCGCTCGACGTCGCCGCGGTCGATGCGCTGCTCGCGTGCTGGCAGCAGCAATACCGCGAGCTGGGCGCGCGGCCCGCGGTGCGCCACGTGCTGGTGTTCGAGAACAACGGCGAGGTGGTCGGTGTCAGCAATCCGCACCCGCATTGCCAGATCTACGCGACCAACTTCGTGTTCAAGACGATCGAGAACGAGGTCGCACATTGCGACGAGCACCTCGCTGCACACGGGCGGACGCTGTGGGACGACTGCGTGCGCACCGAGCTCGACGACGGCCGCCGGCTGCTCGATGTCGAGGCCGACGCGCTCGCGTTCGTGCCGTACTTCGCGCGTTACGCCTACGAGACGTTCGTCGGCCCGCGCCGCAGCGTCGCGTCGATCGCCGCGCTCGACGACGTGGAGCGGCTCGCGCTCGCCCGCGTTCTGCGCGCGACGCTGCAGCGGTTCGACCGGCTGTTCGACATGCCGTTCCCGTACGTGATGGCGCTGCACCAGGCGCCGACCGACGGTCGCGACCACGCCGCGTTCGGTTTCCACGTCGAGCTGCACCCGCCGCTGCGCCGGCCGGGGCTGTTGAAGTACCTGGCCGGGCCCGAGATCGGGGGCGGATCGTTCCTCAGCGACACCTGCCCGGAGGACAAGGCGGCCGAGCTGCGCGCGGCAGCGCCGCCGGCGTGACGCGCCCCGGCCGGTCGGACGGGCTCGTCGCCGCGGTGCGGTCGGGCCCGCGGGCGGCGCCGCCCTCACGGACCGGGCCCGGCGCTGCCGATGAACCGGTCGGATGTCCGCCCGCCGCAGTCCGTACCGCTGCTCCCGCGCCGCGCGCGAACGCGGCGTCGTGCTGCTCGCCGTGCTGGTGCTGACCGCAGTGTTCGCCACACTCGCCGCCAGCCTGGGCCACTCCGTCCGCAGCGCGTTGCGAGCCCGGAGCAACGTCGAGGCGCTCACCCGCGCGGAGCGCGCGGCCCGCTCCGGCGTGGAGCTGGCTGCCGCCCGTATCGCGACCAGCGGTCTCGCGTCGGAGACGATCGACGCGGTGCTGGGGCCGGACCGGTCGGTGCAGGTGACGGTCACGACCGGCGACGATCCGAACGTGGTCGCTCGCGGCAGCTGCCTGGGGACGGAGGTCACCGTCCGTGCGCACGTCGGATCCACTTTGCTGCCCTGGAAGTACGCCCTCGCCAACTACAGAGGCCTCGCGCAGCTGTATGCACCGCTGGCCGTCTCCGGCGGTTCGCTCTACATCGGTGAACCGAACGGTTCGATCTTCTCCGTCAGCGGTTGTCCCGTGACCCTGGGCGGCGATCTGGATCGCGTGTACTCGGGACCGATCCCGGCCTGGCAGGTCATCACATACAGCGGCGGTGGCCACGACAACAACGGTATCGCTCCGCTGACCGAGCCGACCTACGACACCGCCCGGTTCCTGACGATGGTCGGGGACACGACGCCGGTTCATCACCTGACCTGGGGCAGCGGGCAGACCATACGACGCTCCACCTACGAGGGGATCGTGGTGATCGACGCCACCGGCGCGAGCGGCCGCTTCACGTTCGAAGATTGCACCATCAATGGCTGCGTGGTCGTGCATTCTCCGACCATCCCGTCGACCGCGAGCCTGAGCAATTCGCTCGCCGTCAGTCTGTTGCCCGCCCTGTATTTGAAGGGCAATACCGTGATCAACGGCGGCACCGCCCGTACGGGCAACCTGTGCATCCTGGCACCCGGCTGTCAGCTGTCCCTGCCGAACGGGAGCGCCGTTGCGAGGACCAGCGGGCTGATCCTGATATGTGGCTGCCTCGTCGTGGGAAACCTGCAGCATACGGGTGCGGTCGTGTTCCGCGGCACCTATGCGGTGGTGGACTCGGCGAGCTTCACCAGACCCGACGGCTGGCAGCCGGACCTGCCCCTCGGTCCGGATCTCACGCCCTGGCGTACCGCGATCCGCTGGGTGGGAGGCGGCACGTGAAACCGGATGCGCGAGCCGCCGGTTTCGGACTCATCGACCTGCTGCTGGTCGTCACGATCCTCGGCATCCTCGCGGCGGTCGCCATACCCGCCCTGCGGTCCGACGACCTGGTCCTGGATGCAGCGGCACGGGCGGTCGAAGCCGACCTGCAGGAGGCTCGCGGGCTCGCCATCGACACCGCCGAGCCGCTGGGGGTGCGATTCGACCCCGGTCAGAACCGCTACTGGTTCGTCCTGGCGGATGGGCAGACTCCGCGCGCCGCCGAGAGCGCTCTGCGCGCCCGGACCGACCTGACCGCTGCCGACGTCGGTCGGCTGCTCGAGGCGCGCACCAACGGCGAGGCCGGACTGGCTCCGGCCGTGCTCGGCACGGTGGACTTCGCGGGCGGCAAGGACGTGATCTTCGATCCGGACGGTTCCGCTCGCGTCGGGGGTCTGGCGGAGCTCTCCCTGGCAGGAGGCTGGCTGCGGGTGCGGGTCCAGGGCGGAACCGGCCGGATCGTGATCACCGCTCCGTAGCCGCCGCCCCACGGCGACTCAAGCGTGGGACGTGCGGTGGACGAAGAAGCGGTGTCCCGAGCGGGCATCGGAAACCAACATGAAGCGAACGCCCGAGAGCGCCTTCACCCTGGTCGAACTGCTCATCGTGGTCGTGATCCTCGGCATCATCGCCGCGGTCGCGATCCCACAGTTCACCAACAGTACCGAGGACGCGCGTACTTCCAGCCTGCAGTCGAACCTGTCCGTGCTGCGCAACGCGATGGAATACTACAAGATGCAGCACCTCGGCAAGTATCCCGGCTACCCGTCGGGCGGCGGCGCACCGACGGCGGCGGCCACGAGCAATCAGTTGCTCCAGGCCAGCAAGCCGGACGGCTCGACTGCGGCACTCGGCACAGCGGGGTTCACGCTCGGACCCTACATCAAGGAGCAGCTGCCCGCCAATCCGGTGAACGGTCTCAATACAGTGACCGTGGTGGCGGATGGCGCTGCGTTCCCCGCGGCGGACGACAGCACCGGTTGGATCTACCAGCCGCAGATCGGCAAGATCCGCGCGAACTCGACCGGCCGGTCTCCGGCTGGCCAGAACTACTACGACTACTAGGCCGCGCCGTGAGCCACTCCCGGCGCAGCCTGATCGCGCTGGACTTCGGCGACCATGCCGTCAAGGCCGTGCAGCTGGAACGAAGCGGCAAGCACCTGCGCTTGCGTGCCGCGCGTGAGGCCACGGTCGCGCCCGGCCCTGTCGAGTCCCGCCGCCAGCGGCTGGTCGATGCTGCCGGCCGCGCGTTGACGTCCGCCCCGTTCCGTGGTCGCGGCGCCGCGGTAGCGCTGCGGCTCACCGACGTCACGGTCCGGCACGTGCGCATCGCGCGAGACGACGCCGAGCACGCGGGTGAGCACCTCGCCCGTGAGGTGCGCGAGCAGCTGCCGGGGGCCGGTGAACACAGCCTCTGCGCGATCCCGGTCGCCGAGCTGCTCGACCATGGCCAGCAGCTGTCCGAGTTCCTCTGTTGTCTGGCGGGCGCCGAGGCGGTCGGAGAGCTGATCGCGATCACCGAAGCGCTGGGGTTGGTCCCGGAGGCCATCGAGCTGGAGACCAGCGCGCAGGCGCGACCGTTCCAGTCTGCGCAGAGCAACGCCAGCTTCCTGCTGCTCGACATCGGTTCTGCCACCACGCGGATCACGATCGTCCGGTCCGGCGTGCCGGTGCTGATGCGCATGGTGCGGATCGGCAGCGAGGATCTCCTGACGGCGCTCGACCGACACCTGCACCTCGACCTGGACTCGCTGCTCGACCTGGGGCGCGCTGTCGACGACGCGGGGCTCGAGGTGCAGCATGCCGTGGTCGGGGCGCTCGCCGAGCCGCTCGATCGGATCCTCGGGCGCGTCGCGGACTGCGTGCGTTATTGCGGTTCCCTGTTCCAGGGCCGCGCGGTCACGAAGGTGCGGGTCGCCGGCGGCCTCGCAGGATTGCCTGGCCTGGTGGCACATCTGGGCCGCCGCATCGGCATCACCTGTGAGCTGGCCGATCCGTTCGCCGCTCTGGGTTTGCCGGCGCCTCCGCATCGGGCGGGGCTCGGCTCCGCTACCTGGGCGACGGCGGTCGGATTGGCCATTCGGGAGGTCTCTAGGTGAGCACCGCGATCGACTTCCTGCCGCCCTGGTACCGGGAACGCCTCGCGCGCCGGCGTGCACGTCGCCAACGACTCTTGATGGCGATCCCGATCGTGCTCGGCCTGGTCCTCACCGACCTCATGTTCCGCTTCCGGATCCGCGGTCTGCAGGAAATCGTGCGCCTCGCGGAAGAGAACGCCGAGCTGGGCGAACGCCGGGGCTTCGAGTCCCGACAGCTAGCCGAGCAGGCCGTCAGGCTCCAGCGCACTCTCGACGCCTGGCTCAACGCGTTGGCAGCACCACGCATGATCGCCGTCCTCGACGAGGTGCTCGCGACCCAGCCGGAGGAGATCGTGCTGCAGCAGGTGAACTGCCACCTCGATCCCACCGGGCCGCCGACGCTGCAGATCGACGCGAGCTGCGACGTGATCGACGCCTTCTCGCGCTACCAGGCCATCCTGCGGGCGAGTTCCGTTCTGCCGCCATTGCAGTGCCGCAACACGGATCTCGGCCAGGTCGGCGGCTCGCTGGTGTTCCGCCTCGCGACCGGCGACCCGACGGAGGGATCGCGATGAAGCAGTACGTCTCGACGCTGGCGCTGCTGGGGAGTCTGGCCGGTGCCTACTACGGGCTGCTGGGCCGGCTGCACCTGAGCGAGATCGACTACCTGCGGCAGCAGACGGAGGCCGCCTACTCCCGCGTGGAGGCCGTCGAGCGACGGCAGCAGGCGACCCGGCTCCTGGATGAACGCGTCGCCGAGCTGACCGGCTGGCACGCCCGCCTGCAGCCGAGGATGGCCTTCGACCCGGTGTCGACACCACCGCTGTTCGTCACCTCCACCGAACTGGAGCGCGCCGGTCTGGACGTCGAGCGGGCGACCGTACTACCCGGCGGAAGCGGCCGCGGTCTGCCGGGTGAACGGCTGCGGTTCACGGTCGTCGGTCGATTCGCGAGCCTGTTCGCCGCCATCGAGGCGCTCGAGAACGCGCCGCTGCCGACCCGCGTCACCGATCTCGACGTGCGTCGCGGTGGCCCCGATCGGGTGCGCGCCGAGTTGACCGTTCTGCGCACCTGGAGCTCGGATCAATGAGCGCGAGACCGGATGCTGCTCCCGGCCGGCGCCGTCCCGCCGGTCGTCACCTGCTGCTGATTGCGCTGTTGCCGGTGCTGGTGGCGGTGTGGATCCCGATTCTGACGGACGCATCGCACTCCGAGCCGCCGGCGGTGATCGCCATGCGCGCGCCCGTGCCGCTGGCCGCAGCCGCCGCGCCCGCGTACGTGCCGCCGGCCGCGCCGCTGGGCGAGACCGCTGCGTCGCTACCGATTCCGACAGCCGGCCTCTGGACATTGCCCACCGCCGAGCTCGCGCCCCGTCTGGGCGGCCTGATCGCACCGTTCCGTCCGCGGTGGTCGGAGGGCACCCGCCGGGATCCGTTCGCCCCGGTCGAGCATTCCGTGGAGCCCATTGTCGCAGCTCCCGCCTCCCGCATTCCGATACCCAGCAGCATCGTCCTGAGCCGGACGCAGCCGCCGATCGCGGTGATCGGCGGGCGCGTCTGCCGACAGGGAGACGAAGTCGAAGGACTCGTGGTGATCGCCATCGAAGAGCGACGGGTGTTGTTCCGCGACGGCGATCGGATCTGCAGCGCGACCCTGCCGGCGCCCGCGTTCGGAGGAAACCGATGACCAGGAGCCCCCTCGTGACGGACCCTCACCGATGTCTCCGGATGCTGGTCGTCGTCGCCGCGATTCTCTCGCCGGCCGGTTCAGCCACCGGGCAGGAGGCGGACCCGCTGATCACGTTGAACGTCCAGGACGAGGACCTCGGCAATCTGCTGCGGGCCCTGGCGGTCCAGCACCGCCTGAACCTCGTGACCGGCGACCAGGTCAAGGGGCGCGTGTCGATCAACCTGTACGACGTCCCGCTGCGGGAGGCGATGCGCCAGATCCTCGCGACGCAGGGCCTCGGCTTCGTCCATGAGGACGGGTTCTACCGGGTCATGACCCTCGCCGAGCAGCAAGCGGCGCTCCAGGAGATGGACGCGATCGAGACGCGTGTCCTGAGCCTGAACCACCTCACCGGCACCGAGGCCCGGCAGCTGCTGCAGCCGCTGCTGTCCGGCGACGGCCAGCTGACCTTCGTCGCGCCTGGCAGCCAGCAGGCCGGCACTGCGACCTCGTCGGGCGCCATCGACGACGCTGGATCGAGCGGCCAGCGCCAGGCCATCGTCGTCCGCGACCACGGCAGCCGGGTGACGGCGATCGCCAGGACCCTTGCCGAACTCGACCGACCTCCGCAGCAGGTCCTGCTCGAGGCCACGATCCTCAGCATCGACCTCGGCGAGGACAATCGCCTCGGCATCGACTTCAACGTGCTCGGTGGAATCGACTTCAACCAGGCCGGCGTCGTCACGGACTTGACCCGGCTGGGCAGCTACTCGGTCGGTGGTGGCGTCCTCGACGATCTGCTGATCAGCGGCCGGACCTTCGGCTTCACGAACGGACCGACCGGCAAGGGCCTGTCGATCGGCTTCATCCAGAACAACGTCGCGGCGTTCGTCGAGGCATTGGAAGAGACCACCAACGCCACGATCGTCAGCAATCCGCGGGTGATCGCACTGAACGGCCAGCAGGCCGAGATCATCGTCGGTGGCCGGCTCGGCTACCGGACCCTGGTGCAGAACCAGACCAGCACGATCGAGGAGGTGCACTTCCTGGACACCGGCACCCAGCTGGTGTTCCGGCCCTTCGTCGGCGACGACGGCTGGATCCGGATGGAGGTCCACCCGCAGAACAGCACCGGCGTCGTCGACCCGGCATCCGGCATCCCCTCGGAGAGCACGACCGAGATCACCACGCGCATCCTGATGCGCGACGGGCAGACCCTGATCCTCGGCGGCCTGATCAACGAGTCGGTCTCGACCGTGCGGAGCCAGATTCCGCTGCTCGGTAGCCTGCCGCTGGTCGGCTGGCTGTTCGGCCGCACCCAGGAGACGGTCGGTCGACGCGAGCTGGTCATCCTGCTGACGCCCCACATCCTGGATCCGGTCGACGCCAGTGCCCGGGCCGAGGAGGTGCGCCGTCGCTTCGAGGCGGTGCGCGGGAGCCACTGGGATTCCCTGTCGCCCTACATCCGGCCGGTCCTCGCCCGCGGCAGCCGCGCCGATGCGGAGGTGCTGCGCGCCCGCGGCGAGCCGTTGCGGGCGTTGGGAGCGGTGGAGCGTGCCCTGGCCCTCGACCCGACCGACGCCGATTCGGCGGTCCTGCGCTCCGACCTGCTGGAGGAGCTCGCATTGCGGTCGCTACCGGTCGACGAGGCCACCTCGGCGCTGTCGATCCTGCAGAACTGGAACAGCGACGGGATGCGCACCCCGCCGCCCATCGGAGGTCGCTGATGTCGCGTGCACCCCTGCCCTGCCCGCTGCTGTCGGGCCCGCTGCTGTCGGGCCTGCTGCTGTCGGGCCTGCTGCTGTCCGGCCTGCTCGGCGGGTGCTCGGTCACCGGCGATCGGGGCGCCACGCTCGATGCCGGATCGTGGCGCAGCAGCAAGGCTCGCATGTACCACGATCTCGCGCTGCAATGCCTGCGCGGCGGTGATCACGAGCGGGCCCGGAGCCTGCTGCAGCAGGCGGTCCAGTTCGACGGCAACGAGCCCCGCACGCTGGAGCTCTTGACCCGGCTCGCCTACGGTGACGGCGAGCTCGCGACGGCCCGCAATGCGGCACAGATGCTGCTGCAGCTGGATCCGACCTCGGTGACCGCGCAGTGCACGTTGGCGGCAGTCGCCGAGGACGAAGGCCGGACCGACGTTGCGGAGGCCGGTTACCGGCGCGCTCTCGAGCTGACCCGCGACGATCCCCGGCCCGCGATCGGTTTGCATCGCCTGCTCCTGAACCAGGGTCGCGAAGCGGACGCCGAGCTGTTGCGCGGCTCGATCGCAGAGCGCTTCCCGCGCAATGCCGAGGTCTGGCTCGACCGCGGGGCGCAGCTCGCTGCCGGACAGCGCTGGAGCGACGCGGCGGTGGCTTACGGCTCGGCCCTCGCGGTCGAGCCCGACAACGTCGACGCCGCCACGAGCTGCGCTCTGAGCGCCGTGTTGAGCGGTCGACCGGGCGAGGCGGCGACGATCGGGGACCAGCTGGCACCGCGCGCGCGGACCGGGCACGTGGATCTCGCCCTGATCCTCGCCACGGCCCGGCTGCGGGCCGGCGAACCCGAGGCGGCGCTGCGCGAGCTCGAGCCGGTCGAGCGCCAGCTCGGCGGTCGCAGTGCGGTGCGCATCCTGCGCGGCGAGATCCTGCTCCACCTGCACCGGCTGGACGCCGCTCGGGAGGAATTCGAGGCCGCCCTCGCCACCGAGCCGGGGGCCGCCCGCGCCCATGCCGGGCTCGGCCGGGTCTACCTGCAGCAGGGGCGTCACCAGGAGGCTGCCCGCGCCCTGCAGCTGGCCGTGCAGCGCGAGCCTGGCAATGGCGTGACCCGTGCACTGCTCGCCGCGGGTCTCGCCAGCATCGGGGATTCCACCGGCGCCGCGTTCCAGCTGGCCCGCGCGCGGGAGCTACCGGACGCCGCACGGCTGGTGCCCGAGGTCGAGCGCCTGTTCCCGGCCCTGAGGGAGCGGGCGGAGGTACGCAGATGAACGCGGTCCTGTCAGCCCTCGCCGAGCTGCCGGCGTGGTCCGCCGGCCTGGCCGGCCTCCTCGTCGGCCTGCTGCTCACCCGCCTCCGACCACGCTCGGACCGCCAGCGCGTGCTCGCCCTGTGGACCGCCCTGGACCGCCCGGAGCCGGATCTCACCGAGGACTCCTGGACCACCGCCCTGGAGCAGGTGGCCCGGCATCGCGACCTGGCTCGCGAGTCCCAGCGCCTGCAGCTGCGGTCCAGCGTGCTGGAGACACGCTACCGGCTGGCGGTCTCGGTCCTCGATTCGCAACAGGACGGAATCCTGGTGTTCGACCGGAGCGAGCAGGTGCTGTTCTCGAACGCGACCGCCCGACGCATTCTCGGTCTCGGCGACCAGCCGAACGTCTGTCTCGAGCAGGCCGACACCCGGTTCGAGATCGTCGAAGGCGTCCGCTCCGTGCTGGGGGCCGACCTCGCCCGGACCGTCAAGACCCGGCGGATCGAGTGGGATCACGACGGCGAACGCTTCGTCTACGTGATCCGGTCGCTGACCCTCGCTGGTCACGAGCACGTCGGCGCCGCCCAGGTCGTGCTGCTCGAGGATCTGACTGCGGCCGAACGGGAATCGCGCGCCAAGTCGGAGTTCATCTACGGCGTGTCGCACGAGCTGAAGACTCCACTGACCGCGATCCAGGCATCGCTGGAGATCGTCAACGATGACGACGGGCTGACCCCCGACGAGCGCAACCAGCTCATCCGATCCTCGTACGACGAGGCAATGCGGCTGTCGCACATGGTCGCCGACCTGCTGGACCTCGCCCGGGTCGAGGCCGGCATCACGGAGTTCAAGCGTGAGTCGGTCGCCATGGACGCCCTGTTCGCCAGCCTTCGCGAGCTTCACGAGACGCTGGCAGAGCGCAAGTCGGTCGCCCTTCATTGGGACATCTCTGACTATCTGGCCGACATGATCGGTGATCCACGACTGCTGCGCCAGGCCCTGGTCAACATCATTGGCAACGCCATCAAGTACACGAAGGAAGGTGGCGAGGTGACCGTGACCGGCCGCCTGGAGGGCAGTGACCTCGTCATTCGGGTGCGTGATACCGGCATCGGTATCGCGGAGCAGGACCTGCCTCGCGTGTTCGAGAAGTTCTTCCGCGCGGGTAATGCCGAGCACTCTCGGATCCAGGGCACAGGACTCGGGCTGCCGATGGCACGCTACATCGTCGAGCGACACCACGGTCGTATCGAGGTGACCTCGGAGGTCGGGGTCGGGACCGAGTTCGCGGTGTACCTGCCGGTGAGCACCGGCGACGTGGACGGCGACGGTATCGGCTCGACGCTACTCGCGGTGGACGCAGCCACGAGCTGAGGGAACCATGGACAGACATCGCATCCTGGTGGTGGACGACGATCCGGGCATCCGTCTGGCCGTCTCGCTCAAGCTGCGCGGTGCCGGCTACGAGGTGTTCCAGGCTTCCGACGGAGTCGAGGCGCTGGAATTCTTCGAGTCGGGCTCGGTCGACCTCGCGGTCCTGGACGTCGGCATGCCGCGTATGGACGGCTACACGGTCGCGCGGACGCTGCATCAACGGCCCGCGACGCAGGCGATGCCCGTGGTCATCCTGACCGCCCAGGACATCGAGATCCCGACGGACGTGGCGCCGGAGATCGGACCCCACCATTTCCTCACCAAGCCGTTCAGCCCCCGCAAGCTGGTGGAGGTCGTGATCGACCTCCTCGACGCCGCGGAGTCCTGACGATGTCCGTCGCCACTGTCGAAGACGGCAATCTGATCACCCTGTTCGTGGACGGGGCGATCGACTCGACCCTGGGCGAGTCCCTGCGCACGGAGGCTTCGGTCGCCCTGGCCGCCGGCCGCCGTCGGTTCCTGGTCAACCTGCAGAAGGCGCGACAGGCGAACTCCGCGGGGCTGACGGTGCTGGTCGACCTGGCCCGCACGGTGACCGCTGCCGGCGGGCGCGTCGCCCTGGTCGGGCCGAATCAGGTGCTGCAGGACATCTTCCGTGCGACGCGTCTCGATCGGCGCTTCGCGGTGTTCGAATCCACCGAGCAGGCCCTGCGGAACATGCGGGCGGAGATCTGAGATGGCGGACCTCTCGACGATGACGGGGAAGCTCGGCGACATCCTGCTGTCGCAGGGACGCGTCACGCGCGAGGGACTCCAGCGAGCCTCGTCGCAGGACGTGCGGTTGCCCGGCGAGCGCCTCGGCGACGCGCTGCTCCGGCTGAACCTCGTCACCGACGAGCATCTTCGCGAGGCCCTGGCGATCCAATACCGGCTGCCGTTCCTGCTGGTGAATCGCCGGCTGGTGGATCGTGCCGTATTCGGCCTGCTGCCGCACACGTTCCTCGCCCGGCACCGGGTCGTGCCGATGTTCAGGATCGAGGACGAGATCACCGTCGCGGTGGAGGATCCCACCAACCTGTGGATGGGCGACGAGATCGAGCGGCTGACCGGCTGCGCGGTGCTGAAGGTGGTCACCAGTGCCGCGTGCATCCGTTCGCTGCTCGATGACGTCCTTGACGATGGCCGCGAGTCGTTCGACATCGACGAGTTCGTCGGCGAGGCCATCGAAGGCGACGTCCAGGTGATCGAGGAGCAGGTCGACGACATGCTGAACCTGGCGGAGATCGCGGGCATGTCGCCGATCGTCCGGTTGGTCAACTACGTCCTGTTCAAGGCGATCGGTGACCGGGCCAGCGACATCCACATCGAGCCGGACGACCACGTGCTCCGCATCCGCCACCGTGTCGACGGGGAGCTGCGCGAGCTGATGCGACCGCCGGCCAGCATGCACCCGGCGATCGTGTCGCGCCTCAAGGTGATGGCCGACCTCGACATCAGCGAGCGTCGCCAACCGCAGGATGGCCGATTTCGGGTCCGCCTGGAGAATCGTGCGGTGGACGTGCGCGTGTCCACCTTGCCGACCGTGCAGGGCGAGAAGGTCGTGTTGCGGATCCTCGATCGCACGGCCCTGCGGATCAACCTCGGCAGTCTGGGCATCGGCAACCAGCGGCTGCAGGCCCTTCGCGACCTGATCCACCGCCCGGACGGCATCCTCCTGGTTGCCGGCCCGACGGGAAGCGGCAAGACCACGACGCTCTATGCGGCGATCGAGGAGATCAACGCCCCGGGCAAGAACATCTGCACGGTGGAGAACCCGGTCGAGTACAACCTCCGCGGCATCAATCAGGTGCAGGCCAACCAGAAGGGCGGCCTGGGCTTCGCCGACGCCCTCCGGTCGCTGCTTCGTCAGGATCCCGACGTGCTGATGGTGGGCGAGATCCGCGACAAGGAGACCGCCACCATCGCCGTACAGGCATCGTTGACCGGCCACCTGGTGATGGCCACCCTGCACACCAACGACGCCGTCAGCGCCGTCACCCGGCTGATCAACATGGGCATCGAGCCCTACCTGATCGGCGCCGCGCTGCGGGGGGTCCTCTCCCAGCGCCTCGTCCGCTGCTTGTGTCCGTCGTGCCGCGAACCGATCGACCCGCCGTCCAGCGCGGTGCGGCACTTCGGCAGCCTGCCGGACGGTCAGTACTACACCGGTCGCGGCTGCGACAGCTGCCGCGGCACCGGCTACGTCGGTCGGATCGGGATCTACGAGCTGCTGGTGGTGTCGGACGACTTCTCCGATCTCATCAGCCGCTCACCGTCGCTGGGCGAGCTGCGTCGGGCCGCACAGAAGGATGGCCTGATGACGCTGCTCAGCGACGGCCTACGCAAGGCGAGTGAAGGCATCACCTCCCTGGACGAGCTGTTGCGAGTGGTGTGGACATGACCCTCGTTTCCGATTTCGTCATCAGGACGGGCTCCGGTCACGACCCGCATCGTCCTCAATCCGCTCCGGTCGGGATCGACCCGGCAATGCAGTCGTCGATCCGCCTGTCCAGCAAGGAGCGGCTCCTCCTCATGGAGCAGCTGGCCAGCCTGATCGACAGCGGCATCCAGATCGCCAATGCCCTGCAGTCCATGCGGGAGCAGTGCCAGCAGCCGCGGATCGCCGCCGTGCTCGACGCGCTGAAGCGGGGAGTGACGGCGGGTATGTCGTTGTCGTCCGCCATGGCGACGCTGCCGCGCTCGTTCCCGGCGACGATGACGCAGGTGGTGCGCGCCGGAGAGGCATCGGGTGCGCTCGGCGACATGCTGCGCCGGACCGTCGAAGCCATGGAGAACGACGCCGTGCTCCGCGGGAAGCTGCGCTCGGCAATGCTCTATCCGGCGATCATGCTCGGCCTGATGGTCGCGGTGGTGACGTTCCTGCTGGCCTTCATCGTCCCGCGGTTCGAGAAGCTGTTCCGGGGCCGTACGCTGCCCGGCCCGACCCGCATCCTCATCGCGGTGGGCGACTTCTTCACGGGCAACTGGCCCTGGCTGGTCGCCGGGGTCGTCGCGGTGGTCATCGCAGCCGTCCTGTTCTTGCGGACCTCCCGCGGCATCCGCTCTCTCGACCAGGTCCTGCTGCGACTGCCGGTGATCGGGTCGCTGTACCGGACCGCCAACATGGCGCGGAGCGTGCAGACCCTGGGTCTGCTGACCGAGGCGGGGGTGACCCTGCTGGTGTCCCTGGAGCACACCCAAGGCGTCGTCTCGAGCCCGGCGCACGCCCGACTGTGGCAACACGTCCGACAGCGCGTCGTCAACGGCAGCTCGCTCCGGGAAGCAGTGCGCGGTCATCCGTTGGTCGAGCCGACCTTGGAGCAGGTGGTCGCCGCGGGTGAGGCCACCGCGTGCCTGGGCCCGGCGCTGCTCAAGACGGCCGCGCGCTACGGACGAGAGCTGGAGCGCCGGATTCGCGATCTGCTGACGCTGGTGGAGCCGGCAATGATCGTGCTGATGGGAGGGATCGTCGGCTTCATCGCCTTGTCCATCATGCTGCCCATCTTCCGGATGTCACAGACCTGAAGGACGGCGTCTCATGAGCTCCAGCCTGGATGACTTCAGCGCGATCGGCCTGCCGCGCGGGGCGACCGTGGGCGACACGGACTACGAACGCGTGGGCCTGCATCTCCTCGAGACGCTCGACGCGTTGACGGCGGTCTACGAGTCGGCAGAGTTCTTCGCCGACATTCCCGGCGAAGCGGCGATCACCGCCTACGCGCTCGGACGATGCGTCGCGGCGGCCAACGGCCTGGTCGGCGCCCTGTTGTTGGACGGGGATCGCGGTCTCGAGCTGCACTGCAGCCACAACGACGGCGCTGCGCTGCTGGACATCGACGCGGTTCGCCAACAGGATTCCACGCACGCAGTGTTCTACAACGGCGAGAAGGCGGCCCCTTGGCTGGTGGACCGCGACGCCGGGTGGAACGTCCTGATGGCCCCGATCCGAGCGGGGTCTCGAGGTCTCGGACTGGTCGTCGTGCTTCGGCAGTTGCTGCCGTTCAGCACGCTCGACACCAACCTGGTGGCCGCCGTCTGCTCGCAGGCCGCCATTGCGCTCAGCAGCGCCATCCATTACCGCGACGTCGAGCTGGAGCGCGCGCGGCTGCGGTCGCTGATCGACAATCACTCCCAGGGCATCGTGGTCCTGGATCACGAAGGCGCGACGGTGCTCTGCAACCCGGAAGCGTGCCAGCTGTGTTCGTACGACGCCGCGGCCGCCGGCCCGGGGGGCTTCCTGGCGCACCTCGCCAGCCGAGATCCGGGCATGACGATGGCCAGCCTCGCGGGAGATTCCACGGAGCGCGAGCTCGAGTTCGACACCGGTGACGATCGGCACATCGTCGGCATCCACGCGAACGCCATCCACGGCCAGGACGGAGCGATCGCCACGATGATCCTGACGCTCCGCGACCTGACGAGGATCCGGCGTGAGGAACGGCTGAAGCGCGACTTCCTGTCGCTGATCTCGCACAAGTTCCGGACGCCGATCACGGCGCTGTGCTGTGCCATCAGACTGTTCACCGAGGTGGACGAGGCCGAGCGTGCCGAACTCGTCGAAGAGACGACCCGCCGTACGGACGAGCTCACGGCGCTGGTCGACCGGCTGCTCTACTTCTCCGAGCTGCTGGACGGTTCCTGGTCGGCGCGCGGCGAGGGCGATCTGTGTAGGCTGCGGGACGAACTCCCCGACCAGCTCGCCCGGCGCTATCCCGGCCGCTCGTTCGAGATCGAGTGGGATCTGGCGGCCGACGCCACCGCGCTGCAGGTGCCCGCCGCTCGTCTGCGCGCGGCCCTCGACAACCTGGTCGACAACGCGATCAAGTTCGGTCCTCCCGGATGTGCCTGGGTCCGCGTGTCTTCCCGGCGCACCGCGGGCGGCGAGGTCCAGATCGAGGTGGAGGACCGGGGTCCGGGTATCCCCGCGCACGAGCACGAGCAGATCTTCCGGTCGTTCTACCAGCACGACGAGGACTTCACGGGCAGCGTCGAGGGCGCAGGCATCGGTCTCGGCATCGTGCAGGAGATCGCCACCCGGGTCGGTGGCAGCGTGTGCTACCGCGATGCGCGGCCGCACGGCGCCATCTTCACGCTGACCTTGCCCGCGAGCGATCCGACGGGGAAGCAGTCGTGAGTCGGCGCGCGACGAGCGTCGGTGGCTTCACCTACGTCGAGGTCCTGCTCGCCGTGGTGATCCTGGCGGGAGCCGTCGCCAGCATGGGACTCGTCCTCGAGCAGTCCCGGACGATCGGGACCGACGCTCCCCGCATCGCGACGGCCGACTATCTGCTCCGGGACGGCTTCGCTTGGGTGCGAATGCTGGCGCGCTCCGATCCCACGTCTCCCGGCACGTTCGGCCTGGAGGCCGGAGAGGTCGCCCCGGACGGGATCGACGACGTCGACGACCTCGACGGCCTGATCGAGACCCAGGTCGTCGACCGCAGCGGCGAGATGTTCGGTGCCGAGTGGTCCAGGAAGTTCGCCGTCTCCTCGGTCGACCTGACCGATCCGCGTGTGACCGTTGCAGCGGGGTCGACCGCCCTGCTGCGCGTCACGATCGCAGTGCGCCTGCGAGGGATCGACGTCGCCGAGGACTACGCGCTCCTGTGGAGGCCGCAATGACCCACCGGCAACGGGGCTTCACCCTGTTGGAGCTACTGGTGTCGATCGCGATCTCGGCCTTGGTGCTGACCACCGCGTTCGCGGCCCTCGGCATGCTGGCGGAGGCGGACGCGCGCACGTCGCGGCGCTCGGACACCGACCTGGAGATCGACGGCGCCCTGCGGTTGCTCGGTCGCGACGTCGGCTACGCGGAGCACCTCGCCGTGGAGTCCGATCGCCTCGTCGCGGTCGCGGCCGACGGTACCGCGGTGGTGTGGGCCGTCACACCGAGGCGGGACGAGCTGCACCGGATCGAAGGCGCCAGCGCGACCGACGCCACCAACAAGGCCGACGCCCTCCGCCTCGACACCGTGGCCAGCCCGCGCTTCAGCGCGCGCGGCCACCTGCTCGATGCCGACTACCGGACCAGCGCGCTGCTGCAGGGGGTGACCGCCGTCGACTGGGTCAGGATCGAGCGGCGCTCGCAGACCGTCGGCGTGCGAGTGACGATCCAGCACGACGCCGAAGCCGGCCCGGACACCGCGCGGGCGGTCGCCATGCAGCTACCCAAGCTGGCCACCGGCTACTGACCTGGACGACTCGAGAGCTTCCGGCCGCGGTCACCCGAGCCGGCGGCCTGCGCCGCCTCGCGTCGCAGGTGGTGACTCGTCACGCCACGCGTCGACCTCGAGGGTGCGATCCGGCGTGATCGCACCGTGGCGGCCGGGCCGTCACTCGACGCGCCACTCGTGCACGCCGGCGGACCAGCCCGGCTGCAGGCGGACGACGATGCGCAGGGCGTCGGTCGTCACCGGGGCGAAGCGCACGACGTTGTACCGGTCCAACGTGCAGCCGTAGGAGTCGGCAGCGCGGACCTCGCGCCATTGCGTGCCGTCGCGGTGGAGGAGCTGCCACGACGCCGGGAGCCGGCACTCGCCGCGGCCGGTGTCGTCGAACCAGTAGACGGCGACCTGCGACACCGAGGTCGGCTCGGCGAGGTCGTATTGCAGCCATTCCTCGGTGCCCTTGTGCGGCCACCAGTGGAGGAACGGCCAGGTGTGGTCGCCGGAGCTCTTGGGCTCGCGTTGGTCCTGCACGGCGGCGAGGCTACCGCGCGGATCGGACGCCGACGCACGGGCGCGCGACGCGATCGTCGGCAGCGGGAGCGGCGTCACCTGCTCGCGGTCGCGCGGCAGCCACACGGCCATCTCGCCGCGGCCGCGGTGCGCCCAGACGGCGTACGGGATCGCGCGGATCGAGGTCTTGTCCGCAGCGATCTCGCGCCCCTCGGTGCCGTCGACGAAGCGCGTGAGATACGCGGTGCCGGTATCGAGCGTCACGACGCCACCGAGCAGCTCCGGTCGCCACGTCGGTGTGAGCGTCGCGTCGTCGGGGAGCATCAGCGCGTGGACCTGACCACCCTCGACGTCGGGGTGCTCGACGCAGAAGACGGCCGGCCCGCGCTGCAGTGCGACGCGCCCGAGGTCCGCCTCCACCTGCGGATCCGCGTCGAGCCGCAGCACGTCGAGCGGCAGCTCGAGCGATACCGTGTCGCCGGGCTGCCACTCGCGGTCGACGACCGCGTAGCCGGATTCGACCGGCGGCGCGAAGGCTCCGCCGTCACCGACGCGGACGCGCAGACGGAACGCCGGCTGGCTGCCGCCCGTGACGCGGTAGAGGCCGCTCGGGACCGGCTGCCCGGTCGCCCAGCCGGGCACCCGCAGGCGCAGCGCGAAGCGGCGCGGGGCGTCGGGCGTCACGGTCAGCGCGACCGCGCCGTCCCATGGCATGCGCGTGCGCTGCTGCAGGCGCACGTCGCCGGCGTCGATCGGCACGGTCGCATCGCACTGCGCATAGAGGTTGACGAAGATCGAGTCGCCGCGCGTCGCGTAGACGTAGCCGCCGAGGCTCGCCAGGAAGCGCGTCACGTTGCTCGGACAGCACGCGCAGCCGAACCACGGGCTCCGCTCGTGCTCGCCATTCGATGCGAGCGGGTTCGGGTAGAAGAAGTGTCTTCCGTCGAGCGCGACGCCGGACAGCACGTTGTTGTACAGCGCGCGCTCCATCACGTCGACGTAGCGCGCGTCGCCGTGCAACAGGAACATGCGGTGGTTCCAGTAGGCGTTGGCGATCGCCGCGCAGGTCTCGCAATAGGCGGTGCGGTTCGGCAGGTCGTAGGCGCCGCCGAACGCCTCGCCGGCGCCGCTCGCACCGACGCCGCCGGTCACGTAGAGCTTGGTCCGGACGACGTCGTCCCAGAGCCGGTCGACCGCGCGCAGGTAGTCCTCGTCGCCGGTCAGGGCGGCGACGTCCGCCATTCCGGCGTACATGTAGCAGGCCCGCACCGCGTGCCCGACCGCCTCGCTCTGCTCGCGGGCCGGCTGGTGGTCCTGGTTGTAGGTCGAGCCGCCCTCGTGGCGTCCGCGCGCCTCGAGGAACCAGCGCGCCTGGTCGAGGTACTTGCGATCGCCGGTCGCGCGGTAGAGCTTCGCGAGCCCGATCTCGATCTCCTGGTGACCGGGTGGATCGCGGCGGCCGTCGGGCCCGAACGTCGCGCAGACGAGATCCGCGTTACGGATGCAGACGTCGAGCAGCGTGCGGTCGCCGGTCGCCAGCCAATGCGCGACGCCGGCCTCGTACATGTGGCCGACGTTGTAGAGCTGGTGCGCCGACGCGATGTTCGACCAGCGATCCGACAGCTCGGGGCGGCAGCCGACGCGCGCGTAGTCGGCGACGGTCTTCCGGGCCGTCCACAGCGTGTAGAGGAAGCCGTCGGGCTCCTGTGCCGTAGCGTAGAGGCGGGCGATTCCGGCCACGTAGTCGCGCAGCTCGGGATCGTCGGCCGTCACCAGCGCGTAGCTCGCGCCCTCGACGATCTTCGACAGGTCGGAGTCGTTGAAGCCGTAGCCGCCGGTCCAGCGGCCGTCGGACAGGCCGCCGGCGACGCGGAAGTTCTCGATGCGGCCGGTCTCCTCGCACTGCTCGAACGCGTAGCGGATCGTCACGGCGCGGTTGGTCTCGATGCGCGGCGCCCACAGCGGGTCGCTCAGGTGCACGGCGGTGAACGGCACCGGCCGGAACGGGTAGTCGCGCTGCGGTGCCTGGGCGGGCACGGCCGCGGCGAGCGCGCAGCCGAGCGGGAGGAGGAGGCGGTGCGGGCGGATCATCGTGTCGCTCCGGGGCGTCGGGATTCCGAGCTTCGGGCGTACCCGTCTGCCGGGCCGGCCGCCAGCCTCCAGTCACGCGGCGAGGTTGCCAGCGGACGGTGGCACGCCCGGGCCGTTGCGGCGACGCTGCGCGGACCGTGCTCCGCATCCTCCCCCTCGTCCTGCTCCTCGCCGGGTTCGCCGCCGCCCAGGCCGACCCCGACGGTCCCGATGGCTCGTTCGACTCGCGCGCGGGCGACGCGCCCCGCGGCTGGTTCCGCTCGGCGTGGGCCGGCCGCGGCGAGCAGACGCTCGTGGCCGACGCCGGCCGCGGCGGCAGCGCCTGCGTGTCGATCCGCAGCGCGAGCGGTGCCGACATCGCGTGGTCGTCGCAATGGCCGGTGCGGCCGTTCTCGCGCTATCGACTCACCGGCTGGGTGCGCACGGTCGGCGTCGCGGCGGGCACCGGCATGGGGGCCCTGCTGAACCTGCACGGTCGTGGTCGCGAAGCGTGCACGCCGGCGGTGACCGGCGACAGCGATGGCTGGCGGCGCGTCGAGCTCGAGTTCGACACCGGGACCGACGACGTCGTGATGGTCAACTGCCTGTTCGGTGGCTGGGGCAGCTCGACCGGCACCGCCTTCTACGACGACGTGTCCGTCGATCTGATCGAGGCCGGTGCCTTGCCGCCGCCGTCGATCGTCGTGCACGCGGACGAGCGTCTCGCGCCGATCTCACCGTACGTCTACGGGCAGTTCATCGAGCACCTCGGGCGCTGCATCCAGGGCGGCATCTGGGCCGAGCTGCTGCCGGACCGGAAGTTCCTTCACCCGCTCGGCGGCTCGACGAGCCCGTGGTCGTTGCTCGGGCGGCCCGATCAGATCGTCGACGTCAGGGCGCCGCGCGGCGTGCCGGTCGACGCACGGTTCGGCGATTGCATCGCCGCGCTCGAGCTGCGCGGCGGGGAGCCCGGCGGGCTGCGGCACGGCGGCCTGCCGCTGACGGAGGGACGCGCCTATGCGCTGCGGCTGTGGATCCGTGGCGCGCCCGGATGTGGGGCGGTGACCGTCGACCTGTCGGGTGCGTCCGCCGAGCTGCCGGCGCCGGCCGGGACCTGGGCGCAGCGGGAGGTGACGCTGACCGCCACCGCGACGACCGACGACGGCCAGCTGACGATCCGTGCCGAGGGCGCGGGGGAGCTGTGGTTCGGCCCCCTTTCGCTGATGCCGGCCGACAACGTGCACGGCATGCGCCGCGACACGCTCGAGCTGCTGCGTGAGCTCGGTGCGCCGGTCTACCGGTGGCCGGGCGGCAACTTCGTCAGCGGCTACGACTGGCACGACGGGATCGGCGACCGGGATGTCCGCCCGGCGCGCAAGAACCCCGCGTGGCAGGGGATCGAGAGCAACGACTTCGGCCTGCACGAGTTCATCACGTTCTGCCGCCTGGTCGGTGCGGAGCCGTACGTCGCCGTCAATGCAGGTTCGGGCGATGCCGCGAGTGCGGCAGAGCTCGTCGGTTACTGCAACGACGCGCCGGAGACCGAGCGCGGGAGTCGGCGCGCGGCGAACGGCGACGTCGCGCCGTTCGGCGTGCGGATCTGGGGCATCGGCAACGAGATGTACGGTGGCTGGCAGATCGGCCACATGCCGGTCGCCGACTACGTTCGCAAACACGCCGACTTCGCCGCCGCAATGCGCGCGGTCGACCCGCGCATCACGCTGGTGGCGGTCGGCGCGGTGGGGGGCTGGGACGAGGCGATGCTCGCTGGTTGCGAAGGCGCGCTCGACCACTTCTCCGAGCACATCTACGTGCAGGAGCGCCCGGGAGTGTACTCGCATTCGCGGCTGCTGCCCGATGCGATCCGCCACGTCGCCGACGCGTGGCGTGGCTACCGTCGACGCTTCGACTGGGTCGCGCGCGACCACGTGCGGATCGCGATGGACGAGTGGAACCACTGGTACGGCCCGCACGTGTTCGGCGAGCTAGGCACGCGCTACTACCTGAAGGATGCGCTCGGCGTCGCGGCCGGCCTGCACGAGTTCTTCCGCAACTCCGACCTGTTCTGGATGGCCAACTACGCGCAGACCGTCAACGTGATCGGCTGCATCAAGACGACCCCTCGCGCCGCCGCCTTCGAGACGACCGGTCTCGTATTGAAGCTCTACCGCCACCGGTTCGGCAGCGTCCCGGTGCGCGTCGACACCGAAGGTCTGGTCGACGCCTGCGCGGCCTGGTCCGACGACGGCTCGGCCCTGACGCTCGGCATCGTCAACGCGACCGCGGAGCCGATGCGCATCCCGCTGCGGATCGACGGTGCGGCGCCGCGCGGGAGCGGCCGTCGCTTCGTGATCGCCGGCGACGATCCGCTGGCCTTCAACGACCCTGATGCGGGCATGCGCGTGACGATCGCCGAGAGCGCCATGAGCGCCCTCGGCGAAGCGGTCGAGGTCGCGCCACTGAGCATCACCGTGCTGGTGCTCGACGTACGGTGAGCGGGGGTCGACGCCACGGCGGCTCAGCGCAGCGACACGTCGTACGTGTTCGACAGGCCGAGGGTGCCGAGGCAGGTTCCACCGCCGAGTCCGAAGCCCTGGAACGCGATGACCACGCCGAACAGCGCGGCGTCGCAGGGGACCGTCAGCGGCAACGACGTGCTGGTCTCGACGAAGCCGTCGACGCCCACTACGCACGAGCCGCAGCCGGGAACCGCCACCTGGATCGGCCGGCCGACGAGGATGCCCTTGGTCGTGTAGCTCGCTGAGCCGGAGAGCGAGACGACGAAATTCGAGCCGAGCGAGGGGCTGCCGGAGACCCCGAGGAACAGCGTGCCGCAGCCGGTCTGGCGCACGACCCACGGCGCGCCACCCGCGGTGCCCTGATAGCGGCCGTAGCCCAGGCCGACGGCCGTGGAACCCGTCCGCTGGGCCCACGCGATCCCGTAGCGCAGACCGGCGCCGAAACCGCTCCACAACGCCACGATGCACGCGGGGCCTTCCGTGTCGGGCGAGGCCGCGACGGTATCGAGATCGTGCTGCGCGAGCGTGCTTCCCGCGATCGCGAAGGTCCGGACCTGTACGTCGTCGTCGCTGGCGGAGACGGAGTGCGTCGACACCGCGGAGAAGCGGCAGCCCTCGCAGTCGATCGACAGCGAGCGGATCGCTCCGGCGCCGGGATTCGGCGAGCCGGAGAACAGCAGCGTACTGGGGACGACATTGTGCAGGTCGCGGTCGAAAACCGTGCCGTGGACCTGGTCGGGCGTCGCGCCGGGCCCCGCTCGGCGCTCGAGGAGCACGTAGCGGCGACCGAGCTCTGCGGAGTCGGGCGACGAGATGTCGAACAGCGCGCCCGAGCTCGGCGCGGTCTGGGTGACGGCGACGTGTCTCGCCTGCATGGCTCCGAACGTCCGCAGCGTGCCGTCGTGGTGGACCACTCCCGCGCGATAGTGGCCGCCACCTGCGCCGTTCTCTCTGCGCCACGCGACCGCCCAGCCCTGCGAGGCGCGATCGCCGACGCCGTTCGACTTCGAGATGTGCGGGGTGTGGTCGAGGTCGAGGCTGGTGTCGAACGACCGATACGTGCCGGACTGCAGGGTGCCGTCCGGCGCCACCTGGATCACCTGGATGTCGTGATCGGTGCTGCCGTACACGCGCTCCCAGACCACGGTGAACCAGACCTGTCCGGGATACGGATCACCCCCGACGTCGGGATGGATGCGGTCGCCGGAGCCCATGCCTGGAATCGTGGCGCTCGCGATGTCGAAGGCCGGAAGGGCGACCGGCCCACCGGTGAAGTCGACGAGGCGACCGCGGATCGAGAACGGTGAAGCGTTGGCGGTGCTGACCTCGGCGACGATCAGGAAGCGAGAGGCGTAGCGGAGGCAGGCGATCGCGCAGCTCCGCCACGAGGTCGTCGAGATGTCGATCACCAGCGGAGTGGTGATCTCCGCCATGAACCCGTCGAGGACCGTCGCGAACACGTCGCTGTCGGTCTGCGACCAGACACGCTCGTAGCAGGTGACGTAGCGCGACAGCGGTCCGGAGTACGCGATGTCGAGGGAGCGGAGCTCCAGTGTGTAGCCGCCCGCACCGACGGCGGTGCCGATCATCGGGTCGATCGTCAGCGGCAGTGCCGCTGCGGCGACGAACTCCGCCGGGACGACCAGCCGGAGCGTTTCGCCGTCGATCCGGCTGGCGAGCGTGCGCCGTTGGCCGTCGGCGTCGATGGCGAATGCGCGCCCGTAGCGCACGGCGCCCTCATCGCACTCGAACTCGATTCCACCGTCGTTCGCGCGGGCGACGTAGTCGCCGCTCCACTCCATTTCGATCGTCAACTCGCCCCGCTTCGGGAGCGTCGCGAACACGAAGCTCTGCTCGATACCCTGCGGTTCGAGGTCGTAGCGCTCGTCGACCGACCCGCGGGCGTAGGTGACGCGCATGCCGTGCAGCCGCGGTGCGGCCGCCGCGAGCGGCAGCGGCGCGTCGGCCACGGTGATGCGGCGCAGGTGCAGGTCGAGTGGATGGTCGGTGCGCGCCCGGGAGCCGAAGAAGGGCACGAAGCGTGGACCGCCCGGCTCGAACGACGCCTTCCAGGCGTCGGCGCACGCGGCTGGGGCGTCGCGGCCGAGGTCGACGAGCACGCGGTCGAGCTGCGATGCAGCCGGGGCTGGCGCGACGCCCGGACGGTCCTGGGCGGCCAGCAGAGGGGTGACGAGCAAGGTGAACAGTGCGGTGCGGAGTTGCATGCGCGGAGTCATCCGGATCCAGCGGCGGTCGTTACGCACGGATCCCGCGCGGGCTCGGGTGGCTGGTGGCGTGGAGCCGGGACCGCTGCCCGGCCCGAGCCATCCGGAAGGCGGTCGTGGAGCGGGCCTGGGCGAGGTAGTTGTCGCCGCCAGGCGAGCCGCCCGCTGGACATTCGAGACAAGCTGTCTTAGCCTCTCGGTCCATCGGCAAGACAGCATGTCTCGTCAGCCCCAGCCCGACCGTGACGTCACTGGCGCCGAGCTCGCGGTGCTCGAGGCGCTGTGGGAGCTCGGGCAGACGACCGTCCGCGTCCTCGCCGATCGGCTGTACCCGGGTGGCGCCGCGGCCCACTACGCGACGGTGCAGAAGCTGCTGCAGCGGCTCGGCGAGAAGGGCTGCGTCGAGCGGGTCCCCGACACGGCGCCGATCGGGTTCCGCGCACTCGTCGACCGCGATGCGCTCGTCGCGCGGCGGCTCGCGCGCGTCGTCGACGAGCTGTGCCACGGGTCGATCACGCCGCTGTTGTCGCACCTCGCGGCGCGGGAGCTGTCAGCGTCGGAGCGCGATGAACTGCGAGCGTTCCTCGACCGGTTGCAGCAGAGCGCTGTGCGTCCGCGGCGCCGGAGGGAGCGATGAGCGATCCGCTGCTCGCCGCGCTGGTCTCGAACACCCTGGTCTCGAACACCCTGGTCTCGAACACCCTGGTCTCGAACACCCTGGTCTCGAACACCCTGGTCGCGAGCGCTCTCGGTGGTCTCGGGTGGTGCCTCGCTCATCTCGCCCACCGGCCCGCATCGGCGCACATGGTGTTCGTCCTGGCGCTGCTGAAGCTCGTGACACCGCCGCTGTGGCAGCTCGATCTCGCCTGCCGGGATGTCGCGTCGCCGTCACCGCGCGGGTCGGTCGTCGTCGGCATCGCTGTGCCGGACGACCGCAGCCCGCTGGTCACCCTGCGGGACGCCGATATCGCACCAGCGCAGCGCGCTCCGGCGCCCGAACAGGGATCCGGGGCGACCCGCGCTTGGACGCCGTGGACGGTGTGCGTCGCGATCTGGCTGGCAGGTGCGCTGATCGGTGCGTCGCTCGTCGCGAGCCGTGTGCGGCGGATGCACCGGCTGCTCCGTATGGCGAGGGCGCCGGACCAGACGTTGGAGCGCGAGCTGCGCGACGCGATGCGACGCGTCGGTCTGTTTCGGATGCCGCGCGTGCTGGTGCTCGGCGCGTCGATTCCGCCGCTGGTGTTCGTCGCCGGGCGACGCGCCACGCTGGTCGTGCCCGAGCCGCTGTTCGCGCGCCTCGGCACTCGCGCTCGCGTCGCCGTGCTGACCCACGAGCTCGCGCACGTGCGCCGGGGCGACGTGTGGCTGCGCTGGGTGGAGACGGCGATCCGCGTCGCGCTGTGGTGGCATCCGCTCTGCCGGTGGCTCGGTGGCCAGCTGCGCGCCGCCGAGGAGCGGGCGTGCGATGCCTACGTCACTGCCGGAACGGAGCCGGCGGTGCGCCGCGCCTACGCGGATGCGCTGCTCGCCGCGGCGACCTGCGATGGCCGGGTGCCCGACTTCGCGAGCCCTGCCGTCCGCGCTCGTCGCCGCCGGATGGCCGGGTGGAAGCACCGATTGGAGGAAGTGATGACCGTCGATCGTTCGCCCGGTCCCTCGTTCGCCGCTCGCGCGCTGACGCTCGCGCTCGGCATCGTGACGTTGCCGCTCGCGATGGGGCAGGAGGCTCCGGCCGTGCCCCAGGCGCCGCTGGCGAGCCTCGAGCGGATCCAGATCCGTTTCGCGGTCGCCGGCGCGCCGATCGGCGAGTGGGCGAACACGTTGGCGCAGGCCGCAGGTCTGAACATCGTCGTCGACCGGACGCTCGTCGATGCTGGTCCGGACGCCTACGCGCTGCGGGACCTGGCGCTGCCGGAGACGTCGGTGCACCGAGTGCTCGACGTCATCACCGCATTGACCGACGTGCGCTGGGAGATGATCGGCCCGAACGCCGTACGCCTCTACGTCGGGGGCCATGATCCGGTGGACGGGACCGCTGCGGACCGGCCGACGATCCGTGTGCGCGGTGCTGTCACGATGCCGGGCCTCGTCCCGATCGGCGACGGGCAGACGCTCCTCGAGCTGACCGCGCGGCTGCCGCTCACCGGATCGGCCGATCTCGGAGCGGTCCGCGTCACGCGCGACCGCGCGGACCCACCGATCTCGGTGGTCGTCGACGTCCGGCGCATGATCGCGACGGGCGACACCACCCACAATCTGCAGCTTCGCAATGGCGACGTCGTGACCGTGCCCGAGCTGCCGGACGAGCTGCCGCCGCTGACGCTGCGGCCGGGAGTGCGCGTGCGCTTCGTGGTCGATCCGGCTGTCATGGCGCGACCGGGCGCGGAGCAACTCGTGCTGCTGTGCGAGCCACAGCGGGTGCAGCGCGACGGCACGATCTTCGTGCCGTACGTCGGCCCCGTCCACGTCGACGGACTGACGCGCGACGAACTCACCGCGAAGGTCGATCAGCTCCTGTGCGGGCTGTTCGTGGTCCCGGTGAAGGTCCACGCCCGCCTGGATTGACGCAATCGGTGGGCGGTGTCGGTGGGGTCGTTGCCGGGTGACCGATCGCGCTCGTTCGTCCGGTGACATCGGAGCGGTCCAGCCGGCGCCCTGCGCAGCGCGGAAGCGGGCGTTGATCGCGAGGTCCGACCGCGCGTCGTCCCGCGCGTCGCCCACGGCGATCCCGGATCACCCGGATGGACGGGGTGATGTGCGTGTGATCATCCTGGACGCCCGATCGGCCGGCGTCTCGGCCGGTCGTCCCGGCCCGTCGTGTCTCCGAAGCACGCTCCTCGATGAAGCTCCCCCACCTCTGCCTCGGCATCGCGGCCGTCGCCGCGCTGGCCTCGACCCAGACCATCGTCGTCCCCGCGGGGATGGCCAACTCGAACCCCGGCTCGACCACGCTCGGCTGGCGGAACACCAACTTCCGGTTCCAGATGCTCTACGACGAGAGCCACTTCCTCTCGCAGGGCATCAACTACCCGATCGTCATCAATCGCCTGCAATACCGCGCGTCCGGCGGCCAGGTCAGCGCCGGCGGCGACACGTACTCCGGCGTGACCGTGCAGATGTCGTCCAGCCCGAGCGACTGGAGCGCGCCGAGCATGGCGTTCGCCAGCAACGTGGGTGGCGACGTCACGACGGTGTTCACGGGCACCATCACCTGCCTGGCCGCGGCGGGCAACCCGAGCCCCAATACCTACATCATCGACATTCCGCTCGGGACGCCGTTCGTCTACGACCCGACGAGCGGCCTCGACCTGGTGATCGACGTCGATGCACCCAACGCTCCGATCCCCGCCGGCGTGCCGTCGATGGCGTCCTCCAGCAATGCGTCGCACCTCGCGCGCAGGCTCTCGACGACGACCGCGGGAGCGGCGACCGGTGCGCTGTCGTACTTCACCTGCGTCGTGATGCTCGACTACACGCGGCAGCCGAACGCCGCCACTGCGACGTCGTACGGCGACGGCTGTGTCGCGAAGGCACAGAGCTTCTACGAGACCTTCACGCCGGGAGCCTTCGATCTCGCCGGGCGGCCGGGCAGTCCGAACAGCATCGCGCTGATCCCTCTCGGTAGAGGCTACGTGGTCGCGCGGGGCTCCAACGCGTGGTTCACGCCGACCTCCGTCTCGATCACGCTCGGCGACGACGAGCTGACCACCCCGATCACGTTGCCGTTCACGCTGAGCTACCCGGGCGGTAGCGCGACGGACATCCTGGTGTGCTCGAACGGCTTCGTGTATCTCGACACCGCACAGACCTCGACGTCCGCGCGCGGCTCAGGGGCCGGGCTGGTGACCTTCGGCCCGCGGTTCGCACCGCTGTGGAACGACCTCGATCCGTCCGCGGGCGGGTCGGTCCACGTCGACCAGGACCCGGTGACGTCGGCCTTCTACGTCACCTGGGACCAGGTGCCGCTGTTCGGCAACCTCGGAGCGCTCAACACCATCCAGCTCGCGATCTTCCCCGACAACCACATCGAGTACCGCTATCAGGCCTGCCAGAACGCGGATGGCATCGTCGGCTGGTCGCCGGGCAACAATGCGCGTGATCCCGGCGACATCGACATCTCGGCGTCTCTGCCGTTCGCGACCGACGTCGATACCGCACCGCTGTCGCTCGGCGCGGTCAACCGACCGAAGCTCGGCGCGAGCTTCACGCTGGAAGCCGGGGACTTCCCGGCTGGTGCGTCGCTGGCGGCGATGTCGTTCGGTATCCAGCGGGTGAACCCGCCGGTGGACCTGGGCGTGATCGGCGCACCGAAGTGCTATCAGAACGCGTCGATCGAGGCGGCGTTCGGGTTCATGGTGACCGGCGCGACGCAGCGCTTCTCGCTGCCGATCCCGTCGAACACCGCACTGGCCGGCCAGCACCTGTACGCGCAGGCGGTCAGCACAGCTCCGACGTCGAACCCGCTCGGCATCGCGACGTCGAACGGCCTCGACATGTTGCTCGACCTGAACTGATCGACGCCCGCGCGGCGTCGTCGAGGCCGGTCACGGTCGGGCGCAACGCGCCGGGAGCTCGAGCGCGCTGCGATCGGGCAGCTCACGCGGTCGAGTCAGCGGTAGCTGACCAGGCTGATCTCGGCATCGATCCGCGCCCCGGTGAGACCGAAGGTCTCGCTCTTCGCCACGCCGATCAGCATGCCGCTGTCGCGGTCGTAGGTGTAGGCGTGATGGCCGATCTGGGCGGTCTCGACCAGGACGACGACGGAGCGGCCGTCCGCGCCCTGTCCGACCCGGTCGACGCAGACACGGCCTCCGGTGATCGGGTCGCTGTCGATGATCTGCCCCTGGCGCAGGTCGCGCAGCACGGCGGGCGCCACCCAGAGCCCGCCGATCTGGCTCGACCCGGACGCGCGGACCAGCCTGGCGGGCGGAGCGGTGAGGTTCGGATCCGGCATGTGGGTCGTCAACGTCTGCTCCAGCTCGACCCAGTCGGTGCCGCGACGCAGGACACGGAGCGTGCTGCTGGCGGCCATGCGCAAGGGGCTGAGCATGGAGGGCGCGAAGGCCGTCACGGCGCCCTCGTATTGGAACTCACGAAGCCGCATCGCCCAATCGGGAGCCGGCTGGCCGGCCCATGGCAGGGCGACGGAGCGGGAGCCCGCGAACCGGTGGACGACGATGTTCCGTCCGGAGCCGCGCCTGGTGCTGCCCTGGCCCCAGCCGTCCTGTTCGAGCAGGAGGTCGGAGCGCACTGCGCTCGAGGCCCCGGTCTGTCCGAGCAGGACGCCCGTCTCCTCGTCGTAGGCGTACGAGACGTATCCCGACCGCAGCCTCGTGTGGATGTAGATCGCCGGATAGCGACGCCCGTTCAGCTCGTAGGCGATCCGCTGCACGCTGACGCCCTGTGCACGAGTGCCGACGTAGCGCCGTAGCAGCGCGGGGTTGACCCACCACTCGCATCCGGACGGTAGGACGACGTCCGACCAGAAGAAGCCGAGCTTGGTCGGACCCGTCCCCGAGTCGGTGAGCAGGAAGAACCGCAGGTCGAGGACGACGACCCCGTCGCCGACCGCGACGACGTCGATCTGCGTGTAGCCCGCGCCGCTGGCGCCCAGTCCGACGGTCGACTCGGAGTAGCGTTGGCCGGACTCGTCGACCCAGCTGCCGTTCGGATCGGGCTCCAAGGAGGTCCGGCCGGCGTCGTCGTTGGTGGCCGCGCTGGTCGAGTGGAAGGTGATCCTCGCGCCGGGGCGCACCCAGTCGGGTGCGGGCGCGTCGGCCGCACCGGCAACGCCGGTGAAGAGCGGATGGAGCGGCGCCGTCTGGCGAACGCCGCGGCTCTCGGGGAATCCCTGGAGTGCCGGGGCGGCCGCCAGGGTCGTGCTGAGCCCGAGCCCTGCGAACAGGAGGACGATTCGAAGAACGGGCCGGTGTCGTGCTGGCTGGTCGCTGGTCATCGTTGCTGCTCCGGTGCTGTTCCGTGAAGGACATGCGAGAGCGGGCACCGAACGGGGCCAGGCGGATCGCGCTTTCGAACGCGACACCTCGGACTCGGCCATGCCGTGGCGGAGGGTCTCCCGGCGCGGACCGCCACCACCGGAGAGGGGCGCGGCATTCCGTGCACGGCGGGACCCTGCGACTCCGGTCGAGCGCAATCCGAGTCCATCTGGCGACGCCATAGACGCGCGACAGATAGACTGATCCGGTGGTCGGACGGGTGCCGACGTGAGCGACGAACGGTGCAACGAGGTGACGGTGCTGCTCGCCGCGCTGGGTCGCGGGGAGCAGCGGGCCGCCGACGCGCTGATGACCGTGCTCTACCGGGAGCTCCATCAGCTCGCCCGCGCCCGCATGCAGCGCGAGCCGGCAGGACACACGCTGCAGCCGACCGCACTCGTGCACGAGGCATACGTGCGACTCGTGGCCGATCAGGGGGCGATGTGGCGCGACCGGAGGCACTTCTTCGGTGCGGCGGCCGAGGCGATGCGACGCATCCTGATCGAGAGGGCTCGGCGCGTGGCCGGGCCGATGCGTGGCGGCGACCGGCACCGCCTACCGCTCGAGGAGATCGACGCGGCAGCAGAGACGACGCCGGAGGATCTGCTGGCGCTCGACGAGGCACTTCTACGGCTCGAACAGCGCGACGCGCGCATGGCAGCGATCGTGAAGCTCCGCTACTTCGCGGGCCTGAGCGTCGCCGACACTGCCGCAGCGCTCGACCTGTCGCCGCGCACCGTGAAGCGGGAATGGGCCGTCGCGCGGGCCTGGCTGCATGGGCGGTTGTCCGGTCCTGACGATCCCGCGCCCGCTGGCCGCACGAGCGATGGCTGACCCCTCCGCAGATTGGGTTCGCATCAAGGAGATCGTCGCCGACGCGCTCGAACTCGACCTCGTCGACCGGTCTCGCTACGTCGCGGATCGCTGCGGCGAGGACGGCGCTCTGCTGGCCCGGGTCCGGAAGCTCCTGGACGCATCCGCCGACGTCGGGGGAATCCTGGACAGGCCGCTCGTTCACGGCCTCGACCCGGTCGCCGTCGAGGCGCGCGCCACCCTGATCGGGAGTTCGGTCGGCCGCTACCGCGTTCGACGCCTGATCGCCGAGGGCGGCATGGGGGTCGTCTACGAAGCGTTGCAGGAGCAGCCGCAACGCAGGGTGGCGCTGAAGCTCATTCGGGCTCCCTTCCTCTCCGCCGCCGCCCGGCGCCGCTTCCGACGCGAGGTGGAGATCCTCGGTCGCCTGCACCATCCGGCGGTGGCACAGGTCTACGAGGCGGAGATCCACGCCGATGCCTCCGGCTCCGCGCTGCCGTACTTCGCGATGGAATATGTCGAGGGATGCTCGCTGACCGAACACGTCGAGAAGCGTCGATTGTCGCGCGAGCGGCGGCTGGAGCTGATCGCGGACATCTGTGACGGGGTGCAGCACGCTCACCAGCGCGGCGTCATCCACTGCGACCTCAAGCCGAGCAACGTGCTGGTGGACGACGAGGGGCGGCCGAAGATCCTCGACTTCGGAATCGCGAGGACGATCGGCCCCGACACCCAGCTGACGGCACAGACCTCCTCGGGGGAGCTCTTCGGGACTCTCGCTTACATGAGCCCGGAGCAGGTGCTGGGCGATCCGGCCGGCATCGACACGCGGACGGACGTCTATGCGCTCGGCGTCATTCTGTACCAGCTGCTCGCGGGGCGCCTGCCGCTGCCCCTCGACGGCAAGTCGATGGTCGACAGTCTGCGGACGATCGAGGAGGTGGATCCGGAACCGCTCGGTGCGATCGTGCCGTCGCTCCGTGGCGACCTCGAGACCATCGTCGGCAAGGCGCTGTCGAAGGAGAAGGAGCGACGCTACGCCTCGGCGTCGGAGCTGGCGGCGGACCTCCGGCACCATCTCCGCCACGAGCCCATCAGCGCGCGCCCGCCGACCACCGTCTACCAGATCAGACTGTTCGCCCGCCGGCATCGGGGACCGGTGGCAGCGCTCGCCGCGTTTCTCGTCGCACTGATGGCCGGAGTGATCGTCTCCTCGATCGGATTCATGCGCGCTGCGGACGAGCGAGATCGGGCACGTGCGCTCAATGACTACCTGGGCAAGATGGTCGGAGCCGCGGCGCCGGGCATCCTCGGCCGGCAGGCGGGCGCCACCGAGCTCCTCGAGTTCTACGCGCGGGACGTCGACACGGCGTTCGCCGGCGATCCGATGACGCGCGCGGAGCTCCACTCGATCATCGGCTGGACCTGGTTCGGGCTCGGGGATCTTGCAGCGGCGGAGGCGCAGCTCCGCGCCGCGACGTCCCTGTACGCGGACGAGCTGGGCGAGAGCGCGCGGGAGACGACGGACGCTCGCACGCGATGGGCCAACGTGCTGCTGCACCTCGATCGGATCGAGGATGCGGAACGGCTCACGGCGCGCTCGCTGACGGTGTCGGCGCAGCAGCTCGGCGAGGAGCACCCGAGTCTCCTCGCTGCGCGCGACGTGCAGGCGAGCCTGACCCATGTCCGCGGCGACCTGGACTCGGCGGAGCGCCAGTTTCGGGAGCTGGTCCGGTCTTGCCGGGAAGTGATCGGTCCCGAAGCAGAGCTGACCCTCACGGCCATGGGTCATCTGAGCGTCCTGTTGCTGGACCGGATGAAGTACGAGGAGGCGTCGAGCCTGATCGAGGAGTCGCTCGACGTTCTCTCCCGCAGCCACGGGAGCGACCATCCGAGCGTCCTCACGATGCGGGCCAACCTGGCCCAGGCGCTCGCGGGGCTGGGCCGTCTGGACGAAGCGGACGCACTCCTCGCCGAGGTCATCGCCATCGGCGAGCGCGTCTGGGGACCGGAACACGTGGCCCTGATTTCGGCCCGCGCGAGCCGGGCATCGTTGCTGGCGTCGCTGGGACGTCCGGACGAAGCGCTGCCGCTCAGCGAGAAGGTCCTCGCCGATCGCGTCCGGCTGCTGGGCGAGTCGCACGAGGAAACGATCTCCGCGCTCAACAATCACTGCAGCTTGCTCCTGCGTCTCGGCCGTACCGAGGAGGCGCTGGGGCTCGGTCGCAGAGCGGTCGCACTCCTGGAGCAGACCCGCGGTCCCGACCATCCCCACACCTGGACCGCGAGACTGAACCTGGCCTCGGCGCTGCACGATTCCGGCGAGCTCGAGTCGGCGCTCGAGCTGATGCAGGACGTCCTGGAGCGCCGCCGGCAGGTGCTCGGGGGCGACCACCCCGCCACGCTCCTCCTGGAGAACAACCTCGGGATGCTGCTCCTGGACCTCGACCGGGCGCCGGAGGCCGCGGAGCTCCTGCGGCACGTTCTCGATCGCACGCTGGCCGACGGCGCGCGAGCGGACCCGCGGACCGTGGTGTTCCGTCGCAACCTGGGCAGGTGTCTGACCGCGATCGGTGAGTTCGCGGAGGCGGAGGCGCAACTCCTCGAGTCCCATCGGCTGGCCGGCCAGCAGGCGGTAGACGTCGCTGCGCAGCAGCGCCGGACCGCGGAGTTCCTGGTCGAGCTCTACGAGGCCTGGGGCCGCGAAGACGAAGCCGCCCGCTGGCGCTGAGCGGGACACGAGAGTCGTGCGACCGGCCCATCGGCATCTCGGCTGCCGAAGGAGGCGGCAGGCGAGATCGGAAGCCGCCACGACGATGGCGTCGCGCTCGGGCCGGTCCCGGCCGCGCAACATCCTTCGCGCCGGCCGCCGGACCCGATCTCGAAGAGCTCGTCCGTGTTCCCCGCGTGGACGTCGCCCCGCCGTTCGAGACAGGCGTGGACACTCGGCTCGGGTGCGAGGTCATGCCCAATGCGGCCACCGCGATTCCTCGACCGGGCGTCGCTCGGACCGACGAGCTGCGATGGTCCTCGAGGGATCGGAATCTGCGCGATCCGCTCGGACTCTGCGGTGACCGGGTATACATGGATCTCGTCGGCTCCCCTGCCTTTCTTCTTCCGCAGACTCGGAGGCCTTCCTCATGCAGTCACGCGTGTCCGTCGCCGTCCTGCTCACGGCGTCGTTCCTTCCCGCGCAGCTCGCGATCACTTCGCCGCGCGGCTTCGACACGATCGAAGGCTCGACGTCGTTCAACCACTTCGACAGCAGCGCCGATCGCCGCTACCAGCAGATCGACGCAACCCACCTCGGCAACCCGTTCGTCGTGCAGTCCCTCGGCTTCCGGCGCAACGGGACCAGCACCGGAGGTGGCACCAACGAGCCGCCCCGCAGCATGGACCTGGAGATCACTTTCGGACTCGCGAACATGGCGGTCCTGTCGCGCGAGTTCGACCCGAACTTCATCGCCGGCTCCCGGCAGGTCTGCTTCGTCCGCCGGCAGGTCAACATGCCGGACTGGACCGGACTCAATGGCACGCCGTCGCCGTTCGACTTCGTCGTCCCGCTCGACGTTCCGTTTCCGTACGCCGGGAGCGACTCGCTGGTCATCGACTTCGACTACCAGAACCTCGTGTGGTCGGTGCCGGGCGTCAGCGGCGGCTCGTCGGCCGACCGCGAGTACACCGGTGCCGTAACCACGACCGGCGTCAGCATCGGTACGGGCTGCTCGGCAGGCGGCGCCGGTGGCGGTGCCTTCGGTCACGGCATGCGACTCGAGGACAACGGCGTCGGCGCTGGTCCCTACGGGATGCGGCTCCGGGTCGACGCCTCGAATGCCCCTCCCAGCACCCCGGTCCTGCTGAACATCGACTTGCAGGACGCCAACCTCTCGGTTCCGGGCCTCTGCACCACGGTGCACGCGCTGCCGTTGCTCGCGTTCCCATTCGGTGTCTCGGACACTCAGGGCAGCATCCCGGAGACCTCGCTGTCGTTCGTCTATCACCCGGTCCTCGTCGGTGTACAGCTCGTCACGCAGCTGGCGTCGTTCGATCCGACCCAACCGCAGATCCCGATCATCCTGTCGGACGGCCGCCAGGCGACCATGCCGGCGGGCCCCTCCACGCTGTCCCACGCCTGCGTCTACCACTGGGCGTCCGGGGGCGGGAGCTCCGGCACCTTGTTCTTCGGCGGCGGCATGGTGATGCAGCTCGGACTCTGAGGCCGACCCGCTTCCGAGTGGCGTTTTCGCTGGATGCGGAGCATGCGCTGGGCGGGTGTGATACCGGACTGCCGAGAGCGACCGCGCGTATGTGGTGGCAGCGAAGCACGAAAGTGCGGAGCGTGCTCCGGAGGCCATGCTCCCGCCCTTCTTCGACCGGGTGGATCCGGAGGATCAGAAGCTCTTGCGATCAGTCCGGGCCGCCGTCCTTGGGCGGTTCCCGACCGTCGACGAGCTGGCGTGCGACGACTCCAGCCAACTCGTCATCGCCGATTCCTCGACGGACGTGAGGGATCGACGCCATCGTGTCGATCCCCGCACGTCCCGACCGTGTGCGGCCGTACTTCGATCAGCGACCCCGATTGCCTGATCCGAGGAGGCACCGGCTCGGGTCGGGGAAGCGGACACGCTCCATCCAGGGGGAAGCGGCCAGCCGGTCGACACAGCCAGACGTGGTGGTGCACGAGCTCCGGGTCGACGCCGAGGAGGTCTTCCAACGCCGTCCGCCGATACCGGTCCTCGGCAATGTGAAGCTCGCTGGACGGTTCGCACGGTCGTGCGAGCACGAGGATGGCTGCCACCTCCGGCCATGGCACCCGCACGCGTCCGTCCTCGAACGCCGGATTGCAGAACGCGTCCAGGCCAAGGGGCTCCCAGAGTTGCCAGGCCAGCCACACATCGCCGAAGGAACGGCTCCGTTCGATTCGCACCTCGTCGATCAGGACCTTCAGCGGACCGACCTTCGAAGTGTCCTCGAACAGGTCGCGCTGCCGGGACCGCGGTCCGAGGCAGTGCTCGGCGAGTTCCCTCGTCTGCGCCCGTCCGTCAGCATCCGGTTCGCCGAGCTGCGCGACGGTCACCTGCCGGCCTTGCTGCCGACGCGCTCCGACGCACCAACCGCCAGTAGGTGCGCGTCTTGCCGTTCTTCTCGGCCTTCGAGTGTCGGAGACGAATCGACTGCCCTGACCGACCACACTCTCGATGCCGATCACTCGCCCCGCAACGGGTCAGGTCGGCACTACATGGGGTTTCGCACGCTCGAAGCGCGCGAATCGCCGAATGGGGCTCATTGTCGATGGGCGCCCACCCTGAAATCGCCCTTCGATTCCCCGCGCTGTTCATGTTGGTCCAGGTCGCGGTGCGCGACGCGGTTGGCTGCCACCCCGCCGCTGGCGCCGAAGTCGCGGGTGGCGAACAGGAACGTGTTGGCCTGGCTGGTGCCGACGCGCACCGCAAGGTGGCAGACCCGCCGGTCGGCGCGGATCGTGCCGATCCACGCCGAGCCGTTCCACTGCGCGAGGTTGGCACACGGGCCGCCACCTGCTTCGGTGAGCTCGCCTCCGACCCACAGGCTGCCTCCGAACGACGCCATGGTCTCGGGCGTGCCGACCAACCCGGAGCCGAGCCGGCGTCACGCGGTGCCGTTCCACCGTGCAATGCGTGCCGCGGCAACGCTGTCGACCGCCGTGAACTCGCCGCAGGCATACAGATCGCCCTGATGCACCACGAGCGCGGGCACATCGCCATCGGCATTGCCGAGCGTGACCCACGACGAGCCGGCCCGGCGGCGGATGTCGCCGCTGGCGTTGCCGGCGATCGCGAGGTCGCCGTTCCAGACCGCGATCGCCGCCACGGCGTGGAGGGGCGGCTGGACGCCGTGATCCGTCGCCTGCGCACCATCCCACAGCAGCAGCGGGCGGATCCCGATCATGCCGGTCATGAGCTGCGCGCCGCCGAGCGCCATCACCCCCGGCGCCGGGCCGGTGGCGTCGGGATCCCGGACGGCCATCGCCTTGATGTTGCCGCGGAACTCGGCGATCGGCGCAGCCAGTACCGGCGGGAGCTGACATTGCGCTACGAGGGGCGCTACGAGGGGCGCTACGAGGGGCGCTACGAGGGGCGCGACGAAGGTGGCGGTGCCGCAGACGAGCAGCAGGGCCAGGACCGCGGTGGAGGGGCGCATGGCCGCTCGAACGACAGCCGCGGCGCGCCGTGACGCGGCACCCGGAGGATGTCGTCAGGGCCGGCTGGCTCACCGGTCGCCGGCGCGATCGTCCGGTGGTGAAGCCGCTGGCCGATCCACGCCGCGCCGTGCGGTGACGGGATCGTCCACCAGGCCGGTGACATACGCCGCGACGCCATCGCGCGACCGTCGTGGATCACCCGCTACCCCGGTCCCACGGCGTCGCGCTAGCATCCGCGCGGTATGTCGGTGCAGCCGGACGAACTCGACGCACTGCCGGCAGACGTGCAGGATGCCGCCACGCAGGCGTTGTCCCGCGAGGGCGCGGACCGTGTCGTGGCCCTGCGGGCGCTCGAGCGGGACTACCCGGCCCATGCCGCCACCCTGCTGCGGCTGGCTCGGGACCTCGCGGCGACCGAGCGCCTGCTCGCCGCCGGTGGCACGCCGCCGGAGGAGGCCGGTGCGCCGAGCCAGATCGGTGCGTACCGCGTGCTCGGCCGCCTCGGCGAGGGCGCATTCGGCGAGGTCTTCGTGTGCCAGCAGGAAACGCCATTGCGCCGCCGCGTCGCCGTCAAGGTGCTGCGCGCGGGCGTCGCCGACGCGACCACGCACGAGCGATTCGCCGCCGAACGCCAGCTGCTGGCGTCGTTGCAGCACCCTGCGATCGCCCAGGTGCTCGACGCCGGCAGCCTGCCCGATGGCAGGCCGTTCTTCGTCATGGAGCTGATCGACGGCACGCCGCTGAGCCGCTACTGCAGCGAACGCGAGCTCACGACCGCCGCGTGCGTCGACCTGTTCGTCGCGCTGTGCCGCGGCGTGCAGCATGCGCACGACCGCGGCGTCGTGCACCGCGATCTCAAGCCGGCGAACGTGCTCGTCGTCGAACTCGACGACCGGCCCATGCCGCGCATCATCGACTTCGGTATCGCCAAGCTGCTGCACCGCGAACCGGACCACGGGGTGTCCGCGACCCGAGGCGGCCGCGTGGTCGGCACCCCGGGGTACATGAGCCCCGAGCAGGCGCAGGGGCACTCGCATCGAGTCGATGCTCGCTCGGACGTGTTCGCGCTCGGCGTGATGCTGTACGAGCTGCTGACCGGCACGCTGCCGTGGCCGCCGAGCGCGACCGGTCCGCACACCGACGCGGAACGCCCGAGCCAGCGCCTCGGGTTGACGCATCCGGCGCGCAGTGCGGAGAAGCCAGCGACCGAATCGCGGCGCCGCGTCGGCGAGCTGCGTGGCGACCTCGACTGGATCGTCCTGAAGTGCCTGCGCCTCGAACCGGAGCGCCGCTACGCGTCCGTGCAGGATCTCGTCGACGACCTCGACCGGCACCGGCGCAACCAGCCGGTGCACGCGGGGCCCCCGAGCATCGCCTACCGGTGGCGGAAGTTCGCCCGGCGCCACCGCACCGGGTTGGTCGCCTGCGCTGCGGTGCTCGCGATCGGCGCGCTCGGCGTCGCGGTCGCCCTGCAGTTCCGGTCGCAGGCGGTCACCAGCGAGTCGCGGCGCCTCGCCGACACGTTGGTCGCGGTCGATCGGCTCGCGCAGCGGGCGCGCGATCCGCGGCTCGAGGACGTTCCGGACAGCGACGAGCTGCGCCAGGAGTTCGCGCGCGACGCGCTGGCGTTGTGCGAGCGGGCGCTCGCCGATCGCGGCGACGATGACGGCGGCCGCGCGGCGCACGTCAGGTGCCTGCTGACGATGGCCGACATCCACTATGTGCTCGGCCAGCGCGCCGAAGGGCAGCGGGTCGCCGAAGCGGCGACGGAGGTGGCCCGGCAGCTCGTCGCGACTGCGCCCGCAGCGGCCGACCGCCGGCTGCAACTGGCAAAGGCGCTGCGCAACGTCGCCCGCTTCCGCATGCTGCGCGGCGACGTCGAAGGGGCCGCCGCGCCGTGCGACGAGGCGATCGAGCTGCTCGCCGCGCTGCATGGGGCGGATCCGCTCCCGCATGCGAACCTGCTGGCCAAGGCGCTCGTCGAGCAGGCCTTCGTCGCCAGCCGCCGTGGCGACCCGGCTGGCCAGCTCGTGGCCCAGCAGCGGGCGATCGACGTGCTCGCGGCCGTGCTGCGGCTCGCTCCGGACCAGGACGAGAGCCAGCGCGATCTGGTGCGCTTCCACTGCGGTCTGGCCAACATCCTGCGCCGCCGCGGGGACGGGGAGGCGGCCGACCGCGCGATCCAGACGGCGCGCGACCTCGTGGCGACACTGCCGCTCGTCACCGACGAGGAGCGCGCGATCGTCAGCAATCGGCTCGGTTCGGTGCACGCATCGCGCGAGCGCACCGACGAGGCGATCGCCGCCTTCGCCGAGTCGGTCGGCTGGCACGAAGCGCTGCTCGCGCGGTACCCGCGCCGTCAGCCGCTGCGCGAGACGCTGGCGCTGATCCACGACCAGCTCTGTCAGCTGCACGCCGCTCGCGGCGACGCGGCCGCCGCGCTGCGCCATGGCGACGCTGCGCTGGCCGTGCTCGGTGCCCTGCCGCCGACGCACGACGGCCGCGCCCGGAAGACCGCGCAGACGCTCGTGTACATCGTCGACGCGGCGGCCGATCTGACCGACGCCGACGTCCCCGCGCGCATCGCCGCATGGGTCGACCGCACGCTGCCGGTGGTCGACGACTGGCGCGCCGCCACCGAGGCCGCCGAGTCCCTGGCTGCCGGGCTCGCGACGCGCGGTCACGACGGCCCCGCGGCGGCGGTCCTCGCCGATGCCGCGCGCGCCGTCTGCGACCGCGCGGTGCGGTTGCTGACGGCGACGTCCGGCGGACCCGACGCGGACGCGGCGGAGCGGTCGGCAGCGCTGGCGCGGGTGCGCAGCCTGCAGCAGTCCCTGCGTCGCTGATACCGAGCTTCTATCATGCGGCCCGTGCCGGATGGCGATCAGGACATGCTCGAGCGCGCCCGCGGCGGCGACGGCGCGGCCCTGGACGAGCTGCTCGCCCGTTATCTGCCGCAGCTACACGCGTTCGTACGCATGCGGCTCGGTCCGTCGCTGCGCGCTCGCGAGACCAGCATGGACGTCGTGCAGTCGGTGTGCCGCGAGCTGCTCGCCGCACCGGGCGATTACGCGTTCCTCGGCGTCGATCGCTTCCGGGCCTGGCTGTTCACCGCCGCGGTGAACAAGATCCGGGACAAGCTGCGCTTCCACGGCCGCGACAAGCGTGCGCTCGACCGCGAATGCGTGGCGGACGAAGACGACCCGGTGTGGCGCGAAGCCGCCAGCCTGCTGACGCCGAGCCTCGATGCGATCGGTGGCGAGACGGCGCACGCCCTGTCCGAGGCAATGGCGGCGCTCAGCGACGAGCATCGCGAGGTGATCACGCTGGCTCGCTTCCTGCGCGTGCCGCACGCGGTGATCGCGGAGACGATGGAACGCAGCGAGGAAGCGGTGCGCCAGCTGCTGGTGCGGGCCCTGCTCAAGCTGTCGCGCGAACTTCGGAAGCGCGGCGTCGAGCTGGGTTCCTGACCGTCAGAACGCACCGAGCGTCAGCGCGAGCCCGTTCGAGGAGGCGATGCCGACGAGGTTGCCGCCGAGGTCGAACTCGAGGGTGGCGATCTGGTGGAACAGCCGCGCACCGACCAGTGCCGACACCGCCGGCAACGGCAGCACCGAGGTGACCACGCCGCTGGCCGCGAGCGGCGTATCGGTCAGCTCCAGGGTCGCGAGCAGATCGCAGCCTGGCAGTCCCTGTGGCAGGATCGCTGCGATCGGCACCGCCGTCGGTTGCAGCCCCCAGATCGCCAGCGGCAGCGCGACGGGACCGGAGTTCGTGAGCTGCGCACGGAACACGGTGCCGAGCCACGGCAACGACGAGCTGCCGAGCGCGAGCGTGCCGCCGGAGCCACTGCAGCCCGCGCCGTAGGTGGCGACGACAGGCGGGCAGTCCGTCGACAGCGTCGCCAGGCGCCCCGCGGCGATCCCGTCGGCGCTGTAGAACTCACCGCCGACCGCGACCTGGCCGTCCGCCAGCATCGCGAGCGTCCGCACCGCCCGGTCCTGCAGACCGCTGCCGAATCCCGTCCAGCCGCCACCGTCCCAGCGCCCGAGCCGGTTGCTGGCGGTCGTGCCCTGCTGCACGAAGGCGCCGCCGGCGAGCACATCGCCGCCCGGCAGCGCCAGCAGGCCGTACACGGTGTCGTCGGCACCCGCGCCGAGTGGCGACCAGGCGACGCCGTTCCAGCGCGCGAGGCGGCGGCACGGCACGCCACCGGCGGTGCCGAACTCGCCGCCCGCGACGAGGTCGCCGTTCGGCAGCACCGCGAGGGCGCGCACGCGTGCGTCGAGACCGCTGCCGAGCGGTTGCCAGCCGGTGCCGTCCCAGCGCGCCGCGCGCACGCACGGCACGCCGCCGGCCGTCGTGAACTCGCCGCCCGCGACGATCGTGTCGTCCGGCAGCCGCGCGAGCACCAACGCCGCGCCGCCGAGCCCGCCGCCGAACCCCGACCACGAGGTGCCGTTCCAGCGGGCGATGCGGAGCGTCGGGATCCCGCCTGCGGCCGTGAACTCGCCGCCGACGACGACGTCGCCGTCCGGCAGCACCAGCACCGTGAACGCGTCGCCGTTGGTCCCCCCGCCGAGCGCTCGCCACGCCGCGCCGTCCCACTCGGCGACGCCCCGCATGGGCACGCCTTGCGACGACGTGAACGAGCCCGCCGCGACGAGCCTGCCCGCCGCGAGCCGTGCCACGGCGCGCACTTCGCCGTCGTCGAACCCGGCCCCGATCGGCGCCCACGCCGCACCGGTGCGACGCGCGATGCCGTTCATCGCCGTTCCCGAGATCGCGCGGAAGGTGCCGCCGACCACGAGGTCCGCGCCGTCCGCCGCGACCGCCAGCACGGTGTCGTCGATCCCGAGCCCGCGCACCGGCGACCACGTGCCGCCGACGAACCGTCGCACGCCGTTGCGCGACTGCTGCACGCCGACGACGTGGCTGCCGTTCCAGACCACCAGCGCGCGCGGCACCTGCGGAAGCGAGCCCTCGACGAGGGCGCCGAGGTTGCTCCAGGCGTTGCCGTTCCACGACCAGACGCGCCGGTTGTTGCCGGGATCGTCGATGCCGGCCACCAGTTCGAATGTCGATTGCCCGGTCGGGCGCACCGACAGCGTCGTGCAGACTGCCGGCAGCCCGGCGCCGAGCGCGCTCCACGCGCCCGTCGACTGCTGGAGGCGCGCCACCTTGGCAGCCGCGACGCCGCCGATCGTCGCGAAGTCACCGCCCGCGAACAGGAACGACGTGGTCGCGCTGGTCGTGCCGCGCACGGCGAACGCGCGGACTTCGGCGTCGGCGCCGGGGGTCGCGAGCCACGCGGTTCCGTTCCAGCGCGCCAGATTGCTCGCCGGCGCGCCGCCCGCGGCGGAGAGGTTGCCACCCACCCACAGGACTCCGCCGAACGATGCCAGCGCGCGCACGATGCCGGTGACGCCGCTGCCCGGCTGCGACCACGTCGTGCCGCTCCACCTGGCGATGTTGCTCGCGGCCGTCGCGCCGGCGGCCTGGAAGAAGCCGCCGGCGATCAGCTCACCATTGTGCACGGCCAGCGCGTTGACGGTGCCGATCACGCCGTTGCCGAGCCGCCGCCAGCGCGTGCCATCCCAGCGCGCGACGCCGTCGAGCCGATCACCGCCGCCAGCGGTGAACGAGAACGCGCCGCCGACGTGCAGCTCGCCACCGAACACGGCCAGCGCCTGGATGCTGCCGACGCGGCCGAACCGGAGGTCGCTCCAGGCGGTTCCGTCGTGCACCAACAGGCAGCTGTCGAGCACCGAGCCGGCCGACAGGTCGCTGCCGGCCACGACCAGATGGACCGGCAGCGGGCCAGGCCCGTCGGGATCCCAGGTCGTCATCGCGTGCAGGATCCCGCGCACTTCGGCGAACGGGTGTACCGACTGCAGCAGGTTCTGGCACTGGGCGGTGGTGGTGGCGGCGAGGCTACCGAGCGCGAGGATGCGGATCGCATGCATGGGAGGTGGCTCCGCCGTCGAGACGATGTTTCGCGGCGGACGTGACGCGCGAACCGGCGCCCATGCAGCCCCTCCCGAGAATCCGCCCAGCGGGCCAGCAGTCCGCTGGGTGGGCGCGCTCGGACCGAACTCGCGGTGTCCCGGCTCCAGGCCACGTGCCGGTCTGCGACGCCGGCGGCGTGATCGACTCCGTGGCGGTGGTGCCGGCGACAGCTCCCTGGTCGAACCGTCCGTCCACCTCCCGGTGGCCGGCCAGGAGCTGGCCGGTCGGTGGCCCGCTCGCCGCGGTGACCTCCCGCAGCGCGCCGATCCCCATTCCTGGCGCGCGGTCGGCCGTGCGTGCGTCACGGCGTGCGTCGCCTGCCGTTGGGACGGCCATGCGCCCCCGTCTCGACACCACCACCCTGCTGCTCCTCGCCGCGACCTCGACCCTCGCCGATCACCTCGCGGCGCAGTGTCCCATCGAACCCGTGCCCGCCGCGCCGATCGCCGAGATCGCTGGCCAGATCGAGGCGATGGCCGCGTGGGATCCCGACGGCGCCGGTCCGGCGCCGGTGGTGATGGTGCTCGCCGGGTCGTCGCTGGCGACCGGGGTGGTCAATGGCCGGAGGCTGCTGCTGTGGGATGGCCAGCAGGCCACGGATCTCGGTGTGCCGCCCGCTGCTCCGACGCTGTTGTCGATCGTGGTGTGGAACGGGGAGCTCGTCGTCGCCGGCCGTGCCAACGGCAACGTCTGGCGATGGAACGGGACGTCGTGGCTCGCGATGGGCGTGCCCGACGGCGACGTGCGCGCGCTCGTGGTGCACCAGGGCAGCCTGTACGCGTGCGGTGAGTTCGCCACGATCGGTGGCACCGCTGCGGCGCGCATCGCGCGGTGGGACGGCGCGGCCTGGACTCCGCTCGGCCTGGGGCTCAACGGCACGCCCCTGTGCATGGCGTCGTTCGGCGGCAACCTGTGGGTCGGCGGCGATCTTGCCGGTGCTGGTGGTGGCCAGACGGCCCACCTCGCCCAGTGGAACGGCTCGACCTGGGTCAGCACGCCCGGTGCGAATCGGCCGGTGCGACACCTCGCGGTGCGCGCCGGCACCAGCCAGTCCAATACGTTCCTGTTCGCGACCGGCGACTTCACGAGCATCGGCGGCGTCGCTGCCAACCGTGTCGCGCGCCGCGATCTGGCGACGGGCCAGTGGGCGGCGCTGGGGGCGGGGCTGCCGCTCCCCGGGGAGCACCTGCTGGTGCGGCCGACCGGGGCGACGACGTTCGAGCTGTTCGCCGCCGGCAGCGGCAATCCCCACGCGTTCCGCTGGACGGGCACGCTCTGGCAGCCGCTCGGTGCCCTCGCGGTCGTCGGGCCGCGACTCCTGTTCTTCGACGGCGCGTTGTACAGCGGCAGCAGGAGCACGCCCGGGCTCCTGCAGCGCTTCGACGGCACGGCGTGGTCGCCGGTGCGCGGCGACGCGATCGACGGCGAAGTGTTCGCGATCACGATCGCCGGCGGGCAACCCGTGATCGGTGGCGCGTTCGTCGCCGTGCCGGGAGCGGTCGCCAACCACGTGGCGCGGCTCGACGGCACGGCCTGGCGACCGCTCGGCAGCGGTGTCGCCGGCGGCAGCGGGGTGTTCAGCCTCGCGACGATGCCGAACGGCGACATCGTCGCCGGTGGTGGCTTCACCACGGCCGGCGGCGCGCCCGCGAGCAACATCGCGCGCTGGAACGGCACCGCGTGGTCGCCGCTCGGCGCCGGCATCGCCGGCACGGTGCGCGCCGTGCTGGCGATGCCCGACGGCAGCGTGATCGCCGGCGGCGACTTCGCCAGCGCCGGCGGCGTGCCGGCCGCCAACGTCGCCCGCTGGAACGGCGTGACCTGGGCGCCGCTGTCGTTCGGTACCAACCACTCGGTGCGGGCCCTCGTCCGCCTGCCGAACGGCGATGTCGTCGCCGGCGGAGCGTTCGACGTCGCCGGTGGTCAGCCGGCGTCCCGCATCGCGCGCTGGGACGGCACGACATGGAGCGCACTCGGCGCCGGCCTGAACGACATCGTGACGGCGCTGGCGGCGCGACCCGACGGACGGGTGATCGCCGGCGGACGCTTCAGCATGGCGGGCGGCGCCGCCATCTCCGGCGTCGCCGAGTGGAACGGCACCGCGTGGTCGCCGTTCGACATCGGCCTCACGGACGTCACGTCGCTGGCGGTGCTGCCCAACGGCGACGTGTTCGCCGGCAAGGAGTTCTCGCCGCTGCTGGCGCTGCGGCGTTGGGACGGTGCCGGGTGGAGCTTCCTGCTGACGACGTACAGGCTGCAGGGTGATCCATCGGTGCGGGCACTCGCGTTCGGCGAGACCGGCGAACTCTTCGTCGGCGGCGACTTCGACTTCGTCTCGCTGCTGTCGGGCGTGCGCAACTCCGGCAACTTCGCGCGGCTCGTGTCGCCGTGCGTGGCCACGGCGGTTTCGACGGGCGGGGGCTGCACGGGACCGGCGGGGCCGGTCGTGATGCAGCCTGCGAGCCGGCCATGGATCGGCACGACGTTCCGGGCGCGCACGACCGGCATGCCGTCGGGCCTGGGTGTCGCGGTGACCGGCTTGCAGCCGGTGTCGCTGCCATTGCTGGCGGTGTTGCCGCAGGCGCGTGCCGGCTGCGCGTTGCGCGCGTCGATGGACCTGCTCGAAGTGGTCGTGCCGATCGTGGATTCAGCGTCGTCGGTATTGGTCCTGCCGAGAATCGCGGCGCTGATCGGCCAGCAGCTCCACCACCAGGTGATCGCGCTGGCGATGGACGCGTCGTTCACGATCACCTCGGCGCTGTCTTCGAATGCCCTGCGGCTGACGATCGGCGATCTGTGAGAGGAGGTGCCCTGCCCGCGGGTGCGACCGGTCGATGGGCTTGGTCGACCGCACACTGCGCACGCACGTGCGGGACGCAGCCTTCGCTACGGAATCGTCCGTCGTCGGTCCGTCGGCCGCGGCGGCGGCACATCCGGGCGGCACTCCTCCAGCGCGTCGTCCTCCGTGAAGTCACGACCCGCCCGGATCGTCGCTGCACAAGCGGGCTCGCCGCGTTCGTCACCGACCCTCGTTGTCGGGACGCTCCTCGCCCACGTCGGACGGCCGAGCGACTCGCCCGCGTCGCCCCAGCACGACGACCGCCGGAATCCGCGCAGCCCATCCCGACAGACCACGGCATCGGTCGCCGCCACGGTGCCCGCGCGGCGACGTACCCCACGCATCGCCGTTGCCGCGGCGGAACGCCGCGCACCTACCTCCGTTCCAACCACACGGTCCGCCCGTCGAACGACGCTCCGACCCTTGCCAGCTCCGAGTCGGAGCGCTGACCCGCACCTCGGATCGACGATCCGGCGGCACGCCGCGGCCGAGGGGTCGGACCCGAACCCCGCCGGGTGGCCTGCGATGCGGCCGACGAGGCGGCGGCGCTGGTCCTCGGCGCGACCGCGGCAGCGAGCTCTCTCCCGCGCGTCGGCCGCGGGCCGAGTGACCCGGACATCGGCACGATCGTCGATCGCGTCCACGCCCGCCTCGACAGCGCGCGCAGCGTCGTCGTCGCGACGCCGTTGCCGGACGCTGCGGTGTTCGTCGGTCACCGTCATTTCCAATGGTCCATTCCCGACCCGACCGTGTCTCGAAGGGGGCCGATCGCGTCGACCGTGGACCTCGGGGTGGGGTGCGGTGGATCCCGTTCGGTCCTGTTGCGCACGCTCACCCTTGCGGTGAACATCCGGGCGACCGGGCACCGATCGAGGCCGAACCCGGCGGATGGGCATACGGCAGTGAACGTCGTCGACCTGGTCCCCGAGTTCGTGGCGATCGTCCGCTCGTCGCGCACCGCGATCGAGTTCAAGGCGCGGTTCTGGCACTGGGTCGACCGCCAGCGCGACGGCGCGCTCGCGCCGCTGCTCGACGACATGGTCCGGCTCTGGTCCGGCGTCGGCAACGCGCACGACCTCGCGGTCGCCCGCTCGGTGGCCGACCGGCTCGAGTCGCCCGACCGCGTCGAGCGCGTCGCTCGCGCGCGCCGGGTGATCGCTCGCTTCGTCGAGGTCGCGGGACACGAGCCGGAGACGACCGTCGTGCTGTTCGCAGGGCTGCGCCGCCCGGAGGGCTACAGCCGGTTCGACCGCGGTCGCAACACGGTGTTCCTCGCGCTGGACCATCCGAACAGCCTCACGCAGGACGACCACTTCGACGTCATCCTCGCGCACGAATTGACCCACGCGGTGCGCGATCCGGCACCGGCCGTGCTCGCCTGCTACGGCGGTTGGCCGGCGATGAGCCACGACGACTTCGTCGCGCGGCATCCGTTCCGCGAGCATCTCGTCAGCGAGGGCCTCGCGACCGCGATTTCCGAGCGCGTCTGGCCGGGCAAACCGGCGCCGCGCTACGTCTACTTCGACGAGGTCGACTACGCCTGGTGCGAGGCCCATCGCGCGACGATCGCCGAGCGGATGCGGCGCGCGCTCGACGACGGCGAGGACTACCGGACGTTCTACGTGCGTGGTTCGGTCACCTCCGACTCGCCGGACTGCTGCGACTACTACTTCGGGTTCCACTTCGGTCGCTTCGCGCTGGCGCAGGAGAGCGCGGCCGTGTTGCTGCACACGCCGGCCGCCGAGGTGCTGGCCAGGTTCTTCGATCCGTTCGTCGCCGCGTTCACCGGGCAGGCCGCACCCGCGCTGAGCGCCGCGGTAGCCCCGAGCGCCCGGCCGGCGCGGCCGGCGACGGCCGGAGCCGAGCTGCTTCCGCATTCGGTGCGTCGCTTCCACGCGGATCTCGCTGCAGAAGTGACCGCGCGACCCGATGAGGCCGAGCGGGATCGCCGCGCGTTCGAGGCCGCGATCGCGAACGCCGGGCTGGTCTGGGGCGACCGGCCCTACGACGTGTGGCCGTTCCCCCTCGCGCTCGGTGAGGAAGACGTGGAATACGTGCGCTGGGTCGCGGAGCGTCTGATGCGCACGATCGAGAAGGTGATCGGGCACTACCGCGACGACGAGGCCATGCGCGCGTACTTCGGGTTCCCGCGCGCGCTGGAGCAGCTCGCCTGTCTCGATCCGGGCTACCGGCCGCTGGTGCCGATCGGCCGCTTCGACAGCTTCTGGAACGGCAAGGAGGTGCGGTTCATCGAGCTGAACACGAACGGCACTGCCGCGATCCCGCTCGCGGACCGGATCGGCACGCTGTTCTGCGAGCTGCCGCACGTGGCCCCGATCGCCGCGCGACACGGCGTCCAGGTCATGCCGATCGTCGCTGCGCTGGTCGCGACGATCCGCGCGTGCTTCGCACAGGCGACGGGAGCGAGCCCCGACGCACGGCCACGCGTCGCGATCGTCGATTGGCCGGGCCTGCCGACCACGCGCGAGCAGGCGCAGCTCGGCGAGGCGCTGACCGATGCGGGGATGCCGACCGTGCTCGCGGGCCCCGCCGAGCTCGACTACGACGGCGCCCGCCTGCGCGCGCGCGGCGAGCCGATCGACGTCGTCTACCGGCGCCTGACGCTCGTCGATCTGCTGCACCGCTCGGGCGAGCTCGAACCACTCCTGCGCGCCGCTGCGGATCGCCGCGTCGTCGTGGTCGGTCCCTTCGCGGCCGACATCGCGCACTCGAAGCGGCTGTTCGCGGTCCTGACGCACGAGCGCTGGCGCAATCTGTTCACGCCGGCCGAGCGCGCCCTGATCGATGCCCACGTGCCGTGGACGCGGATGTTCCGCGCCGGCACGACGCTGTGGGGCGGCCGGACCCGGGATCTGCGCGAGCTCGCCCTCGCCGAGCGCGAGCGGTTCGTCCTGAAGCCGGCGGAGGGTCAGGAGGGCCGCGACGTGTTGCTTGGCATAGAGACCTCGGCGGAGCAATGGGAGCGCGAGGTCGCGCGGCGCTGGGGCGGCGACCAGGTGATCCAGGAGCGGATCGATGCGCCGGTGCGCACGCTGCAGGTCGCTCGAGGTGGTCACCTCGAGAGTCGGCCCGTCCACGTGCACCTCGGTGAGTTCGTGTTCGGCGGCGTGCTGGCCGGCTTCCTCGCGCGCGCTTCGACCGCGCTGGTCCTGTCACCGCACTCCGACGACCGCGCGCTGCCGTGTCTCGTCGTCCTCGGCGCCACCGAGGACCGTTCCGACCTCGGGCATCCGTGACGGTGCGTCGGGCGCCGCGGAGCGTTGTGCGCGGTGCGCGCATGCGGCGAGCGTCACACCGACCTCCACGTGATCGACCGCCAGCCGGGCTGCTCTGCCAGGACCGGGATCGCCGCGGACATCGCTCTCCCGAATCCGCGTGCATCTGCCGAGCGGTACGCCGCGTACTTCGCCTCCGGCCTCCGGCGGCGTCGATGTCGCCCGGATCCCGTCGACCCGTCGTGGTCGCGACGCTCACCGCGCCGAGCGGTCCGGCGTCCACGGCAGGTCGCGCAACGTGGCGAGCTGGCCGTCGAGGACAATCCGGGTGGGCACGACGCTTCGCGAGCCCGGTCAGCGGAAGGTCCGTTCCAGGCTGCGGGGCAGCGGGAGGCGAACCGACCTGGAGCGGCAAGGCAGGGCCCGTTCGCAGCTCCGTTCGCGAACGTGTCCGGTGTGCAGCCGGCGACCGTCAGACGAATCGCAGCCACGGGTCGGCATCGAGAAGTGTGCGACCATCACCGCACAGACGCGGACCGGAGTCCGCGGCGCTCCACCACGCGCTGTAGCGTCAGCTGGCGACCTGCCTGGAGCGGGCCGAGGTCATGGGCGATGCGTGTCGTCGAGCTCGAGCTTCGTGCGCGGTGAGTCGGGGGACCACCTGCGCCATGGGCAGTTGGCCGCAGCTCCGAACGACTCCGAGGTTCCCCGGGCGAAACGCCACAGGCCCCCCCCTGTGTCTCCAACGGGGAAGCCGGCTCGCGGCGGCGTTGGCCGCGGGCTTCTTGTTCCATGGCTTCGTGCCGTCGACTCTGGCGGCTTGGGAGAGCGGCTGGTGAATCGTGTCATGCAACAGCTCCGGGGGCTCGACGACTCCTCGTCAATGCGATACGGAGCATGTCCGTGATCCGTTGCGTCGGCCTCGCCACCTGCCTCGCTGCCGCGGCCAGCGGCCAGGCGCCCGACCGCGTCCTGTTCGACTTCGAGGTCACCGGGCTCGAGAAGTGGCGCGTCGAGGGCGAGGCGTTCGGCCGGCAGCCGGCGATCGGTGCCCTGCCGGGGCAGCAGCCGGTCAGCGGCTTCTGCGGTCGCCATCTCGTCAACAGCTTCGTCGGCGGAGACGCTGCGGTCGGGCGGCTGCTGAGCCCCGAGTTCGAGATCACCCACCGGCGGCTGCGCTTCTTCGTCGGCGGCGGCGACGACCACCGCCTCGTCGTGCGGCTGCGAGTCGGCGACGACGTGGCGTTCGAGGCGACCGGTCACGACGGCGAGGTGCTGCGACCGGTGACCTGGGACCTGCACGCGTATCGCGGCAGGCAGGCGCGCCTCGAACTGCTCGACGACGCGACCGGGCCATGGGGCCACCTGACCGCGGACCACTTCGTGCTGACCGACGATCTCCTGGCGGGTCCGCCGCTGTCGATCGGGCCACGCCGCCACATCTACGTGCCACCCGCAGCACCGGGCGCGCCACGCTTCGCACTCAACGACCACTGCTTCGTCCGCGACGACAAGGGTGGCTGGCACCTGTTCGCGATCCTGTTCACCGAACCGGGGACCCCGCAGATCGACGGCCGGCTGTTCGCGCACGCCACGGCTCCCGCGCTGACCGGCCCGTGGCAGCCGGAGCCGAACACGCTGGAGATCGATCCGGCCGCAGGGGAGACGCGGCTGTGGGCGCCGCACGTCGTGCGCCACGCGGGCCGCTTCTGGATGTGCTATCACGCCGGCGGAGCCGACGAACGCAGGTCGCTGCTTCACCTGGCGACGTCGACGGACTTGCAGACCTGGAGGCGGCACGCGGCCAACCCGATCGTGGTCGACGGCTTCCAGGCCCGCGACCCGTTCCTGTTGCGCGGTGGTGACCGCTGGTGGCTCTACTACACGGCGACCTTCCCGGCGGCAGGCGGACACCACACGGTTGCCGTGCGCAGTAGCAGGGACCTGGTCGGCTGGAGCGACGCGACCGAGGCCTATCGCGACCCGAGCATCGGCACCGACTTCGGCCCCACGGAGTCACCGTTCGTCGTCGTCCGCGGCGAGTACGCCTGGCTGTTCGTCGGCAGCAGCGTGCCGGCCGAGTACGACACCACGCGCGTGTTCCGCAGCCGCGACGCCACGAGCTGGGCTCCTGGTGATCTGGTCGCCACGCTTCGCGTGCACGGCACGGAGCTGGTGCGCGATGCAGCAGGCCGATGGTACGCGAGCCACGCGGGCGACGGGCGCGGCGGGCTTTGGCTGGCACGCGTCTACTGGAACGACGGACTCGACGACGACGGTCAGCCGGTGCGCGGGGGCAGGTGAGCACCCGGCTCTGCGCGAGGCCAGCAGCGTCGCCAGCCCGCTGCCGAGCGTGAGCGGAGTCGCTCGAAGGACTCCGACGAAGAACTCCGCGACACGACGGCGTCGCGGCACCGGTCACACCGAGCCGGTAGTTCTGGATGCCTGTCGGCGGCGTCTCGTCCGAGTGGAGCACCGGCCGGTTGCCGAAGCTGCCGGCCATCCGTTACCGAGCCGCGTGTCGGCCGGTGCGTTGGCGCCGACGTAGATGCATGCACTCCGCCTCGACGTCGGATCGCTGCCGTGGAACGCGATCGCGTCCCCGTTGTTGTCCTGACGTTCGTTCGCGGCCGTACCGATAGCGAAGATGCGGTGCTCGCCGGGTGCGGTCGGCGCGGCGTAACGCCAGCCGAAGCCGCGGGCGGCCGCGGTGTGGGTCGCATACTGCCCGGCGCGTCCCGCGCTCTTGATCTGCGTGCCGGGTGCCGCGACGGTAGCAGCCGGACGGCGCGAGGCGAACACAGGAGTCGTTCCGTGCGGCGTGAGCGCCCAGCCGGGGAAGCCTTCGTGCGGCTGCCAAGGCGAACGAGGATTGCGGGAATGAGAGCGAGCGAAGCGGATTCATGCGCTTCGTTCGCCGACCCGAGGTTTCTCCGGCGGACGTGTCGCCGGTGGTCGCTTCGTATCGAAGGTGCGCAGGGCGGTCGAGTCGGAGGGGGTAGGTTCGACTTCGGGCAGGATGATGCGGCGCGTCGATCGAGGCATTCTCGCTACGCCACAGGCCACCGCTCGTTCTTGACGAGCACGCGCAGGTTGAGCACGCGCTGACCGCCTTCGTCCGACCATCGCACACCGCTGCGCTCGAGTCGGTGGGCGACGATGTTCTTCGCCGCGGACTCGACGTGACCACTCCCGATGGGGAGCCCCATCGCGATGAAAGCGCTGTATCGCATTCGTTCGCGGTTCCTCGCGAAGTGCTCGATCGCCCGGCGAACCACATCGCGTGCGTCGGAACCAGCGGGCAGCAGCTTCACGTATCTCTCGAGCGCGCGCAGCAGGTTGTCGACGCCGTCGTCGTCGAGCAGAAGCCGCTCGCGACGTTTCTCGAACCAGCGTGAGGCCTCGGGAGTGTCTGGTCCGAAGATCGCCTGCGCGGCGCCGGAGAGACTCTGGGCGGCGTGGTAGAAGTCGAGGATCAGCACCGCACCGACGAACTCCTCGCGTTTCTCTGCGGTAGTCCAGATCGAGTCCTTGCCGTCGCAGATGATTGCCACTTGACCAGGCTGGCGCTCTTCACGGAGTGCGGCGACGCGCGCCGCTACCTGATCGATCAGCGTCTTCATGCCGGTTTCCGGCATCCGTGCGAAGTAGCGACTGTCCCGCAGTGGTGGTCTGGTCTCCCCGTCGGTCGGCGGGTCGTAGGCAGAGATGCGCCCGACTCCAGCCTCCTTCCACTCCGTCCTGCCGTCCCCGCGAACGGGCACCATCACACCGTCCCAGCTGATCACGAGGTCTGCGCTGTCGGCCAGAGGAGCATCGCGAGCGACGACCTCCTCGACCCGTCTGCGCGCTTCTCGAAGAAGTCGCCGACGTCGCGGATCACCCGCTTGATCGCCGTCGACGACGGCGCAACAGGCAACGCCTTGGTCATCAGCTGCTCGACCTCGCAAGGCGTCAGAGCGCTGCACGCGAACGCGACCATCTCCTCGATCTCGGGCGTCATGAAGCGGTCTGTCATCCCGCAGCGCTCGTCGAGCGGCACGACTCCGCCGGACTCATCGTCCGCCGCGTAGTACCGCCGCGACACCGTCGCCAGGCCGACCGCCGTCGGCCATTGCTCGGCGCGATCCCCTTGAACCGATGCTGTCGCCCTCTGTGTTCGACGGACGCGTGCGCCACGTCCGTGGCCTCCAAGGTCGCGACCAGAGCGCTCAGCACCACCGCCGAACTCGCCGCCCTCAGCCCGGTTGCCAGGTCCTGAAACGCGGACGGCTTCGGACTCGAGCGCTCGAACGAACTGACCCACCGGTCGAGTTGTCGTCGGAACTTGACCACTGCGTCGTCCAGGCGTTCATTGAGCTGGCCTGCGAAGAGCGGCGCGTTGCCGCACGTGAGTATTTTGTTCGTTCCAAATTGCCTGGTACGACCGACTCCCCAGCCCACTCCCGATTCTCTGCCCGAACTGAAATCCACCCCCGCCATGCTGTGCCAGGACTGCAGGGCCCGGTGTCGGCTGCTCATCTGGCCGCAGCCGTGTAGCTGCAGCCAACAGCGGAGGCCGACGGACCGAGGACGCAGCGACGCGCTTCACGGGACCATCACCGACCCGCGCACGGTCCTGCGGGTCCTGACCCGCCGCGACTTGACGCCGGCGCTCCCGCAGCTCGCCCCACCTCAGGCCCCGCCCGGTGGGAGGGGCCGGTGGGCCGACCGAACCCGGCGGCGCTCATTGCTGCGAGCGATCGTGAGGTCGCGCGCGCCCGGGCTCTGCCGGTCAGGCTCGGGAGCGCAACGAGGTCGGCGAGATCTCCGCGATCTGAATTCCGGCGGATGTCCCTGACGAGCCTCCGGCACCACCGCACGGCGCTCGGTCTCCCCGGCCGGGTCGCGCCAAACCCCTGGTGGGTCCAATGCGCGAATGCAGCGGTGGGGCCGGCGATCGAGGCGAGGTTCGCACGTCGCCGGGGAATCGGACGCCCTCGAGCACTCCTGCGCCCGGGCGGCGCGCAGCACGCCAGGCATCGGACCCACCGGCTCGGGTCGGCTTGCCGGGGGGAGGCCGGTCTGCTGCGCCGACGGGAGATCAGAGCCCGACGGTGAAACGGATCGCGTTGGTCGACTCGAAACAGGTGAGGACACCGGTCGTGGAGATCGTCAGGCCCTGCGCGAACCAGGTCGAACCCACCAGAGCCGGGACGTTGGCCACGGTGTTGCTCCACGAGCCGCGACCGAACGCGTCGAGCACGACCGGATCGAACAGCGTCGGCTCCACATAGAGCGAGCAACTCGGGTCCCACCCGAAGGAACCGAGGCTGAAGGGTAGCTGCAGTCCCGCGAACGAGCCGTTGCGTGAAGCGAACATGACCGTCGCCGTCGGGTTGGCGCCCGTCGGCAGCTCGCGGGCCAGGTAGTCGAACTCGATCGTCTGGCCCAGGCCGGGATAGCCTCGCCGATGTTCCAGCGTCGAGGGCCCGTAGGACTGGCATGCGAAACCCGACGGGGAGCAGCCGGAACCGTACTGCTCGACCGGGCTGGGGAGGCTCGCGCGCTCCACGATGCCACGTGCGGTGCCGAAGAACGGCAGCGTCGGCGAGATGTCGTTCCAGCCACCACTGGCACAGTTGCCGATATGGACGACGTCTTCGTCAGGGACCGAGCGATTCGGCTCGCCGGGACACCAGTTCCGGTACGAGGCTGGGTCACCGGAGGTCCATCGGAAGACGCCGTCGCGATCGAAGTCTTCGAGACCGATCCAGAGTTGCTCGTTCGGGAACTCGCCGATGATCCACGCCTGCTCGGCAGCGTCGCGGATCGTCACGAGATCACCGCCGGTCTCCAGTGCCCGGCGCCGTACGTCGTTCCAGCTCCCCGCGGTCGCCAGGGTGTACCAATGCCGGTTGACTGGAGATTGCCGCCACTGGACGGATACGGTGTCCACTCCGTAGAGCGCGGTGCCGGTGCCGTCGTCGGCGAGGAACACCACGTGGCTGCCGAGTTCCGTGAACTCCCGAGGTCGGGAGCGATTCGTGGATCCCGGGGCGATGGCTGCGAACAGGTGGCTCGAGCCCGCCTCGTAGAACCAGGGCTCCCCGTCGCCCGGGTGCGCTGTCGTCAGACCCTGGTTGTGGAACAGGAAGCCGTTGCCGATCCGCGCGAAGCCGAGCGGGCCGCCGTCGCAGAAGACCGAGTTGTTGGCAGGATTCGCGGCTTCGAACCGACGCCCCGCGATCCGGACCCCACCCACCTGACCTATGAAGATCTCCCCGGACCTTTCGCCGAGCAGGCCGAACTCCACAATGGAGTTCCAACTGAAGTCCTGCTCGAAGATGACCCAGGAGTTCGTGGAGCGGTCGAGATAGACGTAGTCATCGGCGCCGCGGTCGGACCTCGCGTAGGCCGCGAAGAAGACCGCAGGTGAACCGGCCCAGAACATGCCTTTGAGAAAACCGGGGGTCTGGCCACCGGAATACAAAGCAGGCGGCATGGGCCGCACACGCGTGTCGACCTGCGGCGCGATGAACTCGTGCCGGCGGTTGGATTCGAGGAAGGGAAATCCCGGGTTCACTTCCCGGACCGTGAAGTCGTAGACACCCCAGCCCCAGCTCGAGGGGAGCGGCACCTCGACGGCAGGTCCTCCGTCCTCGAAGAACGTCACCGCGTCTGCGGCATTGGCCCCGTCCTCCGCACACGTGATCACGCCGTTCGACCAGTTCCATGACCAAGAGCACGTGCCCGTGCTCGTTCCGCCATGCCAGATCCGGCCGAGCAGGTCGTGGGTCGCCGTGGTCAGGTTCGAATCGGTGTACTGCACCAGGTAGCGGTCAGGCCGCACGTGAACGCGCTCGACGAAGCCGAAACCGGTCGGATCCCACACAGCGCTGTAATCACCACTCCACGAGCCATTGCGGTAGGTCCAGATCTCGAGGATCTCGGTGACCGGATTGGGGATCCGCCGCCAGACCCGGGGATCGGCCGAAGCCGAATCGAACCCGTCCCAGGCGATCGGCAGGGGGATGGCCTCGACGGCGGCCCCGCCGTCGATCCGGTAGGCGTGTTGCGGGCCGTAGAGCAGGATCGACTGCCCGCGCACCGTGAACGGGAAGCCACTGTAGACCCGCGAGTTGCGGGTTCCCGCGACCGTGCCGTCGGTCGCCCACACCGTGCCGCCCTGGTCGAACCACGCATGGCCACCGGCGGCGCCGAGAATCCGCGTCACGCTCGTCGCGAGCTGTGGCTGCGCGGCGGCCATCGAACAGAACAGGGAGACTGTGGCGAAGAAGGAGAATCGAGTCGACGTCATCAGATCATGGTGAGAGAGGCACCGTGACGCGCGAGCCTGGCCGAGCCATCCAACTCGGCTGTCGTCCAGGTGGCGAGACAGCTGAGCGTTCCGTCGGTCGGGCGGCGCCTCGGCGCGGAGCCGGCGATGTGATTCCGTCGAATGCCCTCGGACGGAAGCACGCGAGAGGTCGCCGACCCTAGCTGCGAGACGAGGTGTGTCAAGGGGAGCAGCGCGATGACTCTTGGGACTGCACAGAGGTCGGGGCCGTCATTCGCGTGCGGCACGCAGGGTGCCTGCGGTCTCTTCGGGGTTCCGGCGTTCGAGTTCGACCGCGCGCTGGATCGCGAATGCCCACCGGCGGTCGGGCGCGATCGCTGTGGTCTGCCGTTGGAGCAGATGCAACGAGGTGACCGTCGAGATCGCAGCCCGGATGATTCATGACGTGGCTCGCGCAGACCTCGTTCGGTCGCCCTTCCGGGGGATCGGGTAAGCGACGTGGAGATTCTCAGCGAGTCAGAGTCGGCGCAAGGGTGCTCGCCGTCGTCCGCAGAGCTTCGGAGGCCGAATCCTGCCGCACAACGCTGGGTCGGTACGTGCAGAGGCCGTCGACGAGCCACCGCTCGCCCTGATTCTGTGTGCGGGTGGGACGGCTTTGCGTGTCTCAGGCAGCGACCGCACCGACGGCCAGCGCCGCACTTTGCCAGACGTTCCGCCGGGGCAATTCGGCCGGCAGGTAATACAGCTACCGAGAACATCGTCACCGACAGCCTCGGGGTGATGTTCCACGACTGCGAGTTCACGAGCTCACGGCGGATCGAGAACGCGATCGTCGTCCTCGCCGACTGCCGCATCGGCGGAACGGTGTTCATGCGTCCGTCCTTGGAGATCGTGGGCGGCGCCACGACCGTCACCGGGTCGAGGATCGACCTCGCGCCGTCGTTGCCGTTTCCTGGCCAGAGCGCGATCCGATCATCGGGCCGCCCGCGGCTGACGGGCGCCACCGCCGTCACCGCGGCACCGATGTGGCCGCAACCGCCGACGGTCTACGTCGCGAGCGGCACGCTCGTCATCGATCCGTCCACGACGATCCAGTCGCCGACCGGAAACCCGATCACCGGCCCGAGGACGGTCCTCCGGCAGCCGGTTCCCTGGCTCGACGTCGCCCGCCACACCGCCGGCCAGCTGATCCGCGTGACGATGAACTCGGAGCCGCACAGCTTCGTGCTGGTGCTGGTCAGCGTGCCCGTCGTGCCGGCGTCGGTGCTCGGTGAACTCCTCTGGACCACCTACGACGCACCGGTGCTGTTCGGCGGCAGCGCGGACGGCACCGGTCAGCTCACCGCGAGGTCCGGCGTCCCCGCCGGCCTTCGCGATGTGCCGCTCGTCGTGCAGGGCCTCTCGCTGTCGCTGGCCGGCGCGTTGCGGATCGGCCCCGCGACGCCGTTGATCTTCGACTGAGCCGTTTCTCCAAGAACGTGGCACGCGCACGGCGTTGGCCGTCGAGACCCACACGGTCCGGTGCGCACGATGCAGGTCGCGCGAAGTGGTCGCCTCGAGAGTCGGGCCGTTCGGTGCACCTCGGTGCGTTCGTGATCGGTGGCGACGCGACCGGCTTCCTCGCGCGCGCCACGACCGCGCTACCGCGTCTCGTCGTCCTCGGCGAGACCGCGGACCGCTCCGACCTGGGGCATCCGTGACGGCGCGTCAGACGCCGCGGAGCGTGGCGCGCGACAGCGTGCGCGCACACGGCGAGCGCCACACAGACCTCCACGTGCTCCACCGCCCGCGGGCCGAGCCCCGTCTCGTCACGGAACCGGGCGCGTGGTCAGCGCTCGAGCCGGAGCGTCCGGTCGAGGTCTCGCGGCGCCGCACCGGGCGGAGCCGGTCGCACCGCCGCGCGGCGCGGTCAGTCCCCGATACGGATCTGCAGCCCCGGGCTCAACGATGCGATGCCGAGCAGGGCTCCCCCGGAATCGATCGCGCCGCCCTGCGCGAACAGCGCGGCGCCGCTGAGCGCGGGCAGCCACGGAATCGCGACGCCGAATTCTGCCGTGCCTGCGGTGCCCGTGGTGGCGGTCGTCGCATACAGGAACGGCAACGCCGGGTAGACCCAGCACGGTGGCATCTGCGTCGCGGCCAGCTCGAGAGACAGACCGAGGAATGCGGGCACGCCGGCAGGGACCGACGAGACCCGAAGCGCGAAGTCGCCATTGCCAATGATCGGCGGCCCGAGCGCGATCAGATCGGGCACACCGACGCTGCCGGCACAGCCGAACCCGATCGGTGCGGTCGCTCCCCGTATCGTGGGAGCGTAGGCCCACGTCTGGTTGGTCGAGCGCGCGTAGAACACGCATTCCCCGCGCGCTGCGTCGTGGGCCATCGCCTGGCCGGACGCACTCGGACCACCCTGCAGCACCTGATGCCACGCGGTGCCGTCCCATTCCCAGGTGCCGGTGGCGACGGACGAGCCGTTCCAGCCGCCGACCATCACCACGCGCTCGCGCTGCGCGTCGTATGCCAGCTGGTGACTCACCCGCGGGCCCGGCGCGACGCCGGGGGAGGGAACCTGCCGCCAGGAGCTACCGTCGAGCTCCCACGTATCGCCGAAGATCTGCGAGCTGTCGGCACCGCCGTACAGCACGATCACGTCCCGCGCCCGGTCGTGGACCATGGAGTGCCCCTGCCGCGCCGGCGGCCCGGCGAGCCGCAGGCGGGTCCAGGTCTGCTGACTGCCGTCCCAGACCCAGGTGTCGCCGAGCGGACCGGTCGTGTCGGTGCCGCCGAACAGGACGACCTCCTGCCGGCCTGCGTGCCACGCCATCGCGTGCCATTCACGCGCCGTCGGCGCGGCGGCGTTCGTCGCCTGCGACCAAGTCGTGCCGTCCCAGAGCCAGGTGTCGGCGAAGCGCTGGCCCTGGATCCAACCGCCGAACAGCACCAGCTCCCCGCGGCCGGCATCGACCGCGAGGTTGTCGTGTCCCAGGCGCGGCGACGGCCCGCGAGCGGCCGACATGCGCCAGCGCGTTCCGTCCCACAGCCAGGTCTCACCCGAGGGCACGTTGCCGCCGAGGTCGCCCCCGAACAGCACGATCTCCTGACGGGCGTCGTCGTAGGCCATGACGTGCATGCCCTGGGACCCGGGGCCAACGGGCCCGCTCGTCCCGACCTGCCGCCAGACCATCTGGGCACCGAGCGGCGCCACGAACGCGCAGGCGAGCGCGATCCATGGGGTGCGCATTCCCGTTCCTCCGTTCAATCTCCGACTCGTATGTGCATTCCCGGAGTCAATGACATTGCACCGAGCAGCACTCCTCCGGGATCGAGCGCACCGCCCTGCACGAACAGGCTCGCCCCGCCGAGGGGCGCGAGCCACGGGATCGGCAACGAGAGCTCCGCGATCCCCACCGCGTTCGCTGTTCCGGAGCACACGGCGTGGAACGGCAGGGCCGGGTAGACCCAGCAGGGAGCCAGAGAGGTGCCCCGCAGCTGCGAGGAGAGGCCGACGAACACGCTTGCATTCGCCGGCACGGCGGTGATCGCGAGGCGGAAGCGCCCATTGCCGACGACCGGCGGTCCGAGCGCGGTCAGCGTCGGCGTGCCGGCGCTTCCCCGACAACCGAAGCCGACGCTCGCCGCGCCGCCACGCACGGTCGGTTCGTAGCTCCACATATCGCCCTTCAATTGTTCCGGGACCGGCTGGAGGCCGCCGATCGACACCACCCGGCCATGCAGACGGTCGTAGGCCAGGGCGTGACCGGTGCGGACGTTCGGCGCGGACGCCAGGATCTGCGTCCAGCTGCTGCCGTCCCACTCCCAGGTATCGTTCGGGCTGCCGACGCCGTCCGCGCCACCGAACATCACGACCCGCTCGCGCTCGGCGTCGTAGGCCATCGCGTGGTTCCAACGCCAGCTCGGCCCCGACGAGGCCGCCTGCGACCACGCGCTCCCGTCCCACTCCCAGGTATCACCGAAGTGGGTGCGGCCGCAGGCACCGCCGAACATCACGACACGCTCTCGCGATGCGTCGTAGCTCATGGCGTGAGCGGTCCGCCGAGGAGGTCCGGAGCCGGCCACGAAGGTCCAGGCCGCGCCGTCCCAGAGCCACGTCTCTCCCAGGCAGGTGCTCCCGTCGTAGCCGCCGAACACGACGGTTCGTCGCCTTGCGGCGTCGTACGCCATCGCATGACCTTCGCGCGGTCCGGGTGCCGCCGACCTCACGAAACGCGTCCACTGGATCCCGTCCCACTCCCAGGCCTCGGGGCCGACGACACCGGCCGCATCGGAACCGCCTAACAGCACGCTGACTCCGCGGCCGGCGTCGTACGCCATCGCGTGGTTCCGGCGCGGCGGTGGCGCGGATCCGGCGACGCGGAGCTCCCAGACCTCACCGTCCCACTCCCAGGTGTCGGCCTGTGCGCCGAGGTAGACGTCGGCGCCCCCGAACAGCACGAGGCGATGTCGGCCGACGTCCCAGGCCGCCGCGAGTTCTTGGCGGGGGCTCGGCGCGCCGAGCAGCCAGCGGCTGCCGTCCCACTCCCAGGTGTCCCCGAGCCATTCCGATGCATAGCCGACGAAGCCGCCGAACACACACGAGCGCCGCCGCGTCGGATCGTATGCCGCGACGTGTCCGGCACGGGGGGTGAGTCCCGCATCCGCGACGCGGGTCCAGGTATTGGTGGTGCCGTCCCAGGCCCACAGATCTCCTACGAGCCGCGGAGGAATCGCCTGTGTCTCGCCGCCGCCGATCAGCAACACGCGGTGGCTCATCGGGTCGTAGATCATCGCGTGACCCGCGCGCGCCGAGGGCCCGGCAGTCGCCGACAGCGTCCAGCGACCGGTGGAGCCATCCCATTGCCAGGTGTCCGCGAGATATCCCGCTGCGAAGCCACCGAACAGAACGGCGCGCCCCGCGAGCCCGTCGAAGGCCATCGCGAAGCCCCGCCGCATCGGCTGCGGCCCGGTCTGCGACACCTGCGTCCAGCTGCGCCGGGCCCCGTCCCATTCCCAGGTGTCACCGAGCGCGCGGCCCTGCGCGTCGCTTCCGCCGTGGAGCAGAACTCGCTGGCGCGTCGGGTCCCAGACCATTGCGTGCCCATCGCGCACCGGCGGTCCCACCTGCGACACGACACTCCATGTGCCACTGATTCCGTCCCATTCCCAGGTGTCGCGCCAGTAGGTGCCCTGGCCCGGCGCAGGACTGTCGGTGCCTCCGAACAGGACGACGCATCGCGTCGTGGGGTCGTAGGCCATCGCGGTCCCGCGCCGCGGCGCAGGACCGCGATCGGCGATGCGCAGCCAACGGCGCCCGTCCCACTCCAGGGTGTCGCCGAGGTGGCTCCATCCGTCGAAGCCGCCGAACATCACGATGCGTTGGCGCATTGGATCGAACGTCAATGCGGAGCCGCTGCGCGGCGGCATGTCGATCCTGCTCCATGTCATCTGCGCGCCCAGTGGAGCACAGAGCGCGAGCAGGAGCAGGGCGCGCGCGTGTTCGGAGACAGCCATCGCCACCTCTCCCCCGGACGCGAGGGCCCGGGATCGGTCCCTGTCGTCGTCTCGAGATCGCGAGGCCACACCGGGCGGGAGACGGGCGCCCGGAGCTCGAACTCTGCCAGCGCAGCGACCGGTCGAACGAGGCCTCCGCGCTCGGCAGCGAGTGGGAAAGCGCTCCCCAATCGTTCCGTGAGGAGTATCTCGGCGAAAACGCCGATGGTACCCCTGATCCCGATGCCGTCAACCGCCGCGCCTCGGGATAAGCGGTCCACACCGACTCGTCGAGCCGTGCCCGCGAGCCGCCCGCCATCCGGACCGAGCGGTGGACCGGCGGCGATTCGGGGCACACGCTCCGCGACCTACCCTCGACCACCTCCCTCGCTCGAACGCGAACCACGGACTGAGTCTGCAGTGCCGGCAGCCCGGCCGGCAGCGGGTGGGGCCAGGCCGGCTGCCTGCCGCTCGGGATCGCGCCGCCGCGCGCTTTCCGATCGCGCGGAGCCAGTGGCGGGATGTCTCGAGTCGCGCCGCCCGCCCGGCGTGCGTCGAGGATCGGACGCCGGGTCTCGTTCTCGGATCGTGATCGTGGGACCGGGCAATCGATGCAGGTCGATCGTCACGAGCGTCCGCTGCTCGGTGCCGAAGCGGCGTGGAATTCGAACCCAACGGCGCGGCCAGTCTCTCGCGTTCAGCAGCCAGTTGCTCGAGAATCGACGGCGTTCGTATGAGTGGCGATGCGCGAGCTCCTGCCTACCTCGAGGACACCGTCTCCGGGTTCCTTCGGCGCTCCGTCTGCGACATCGTCGGTCAGCTCGCGAGGCACAGCGAATTCGGCGCCGAGCAGACGCAATGCGATGCCTGGTGCGTCGAGGTCGAACTGCTGCAGCAGGCACTCCGCGGTGTCGTCGGGCATCTCTTCCTCGAATTCGTGGTGCCGCGGCTCGGTTCCCGCATCGATGCCGTCCTCGTTGCGGGTGCCGCAGTCGTCACGATCGAGTTCAAGGTCGGTGCATCCGGATTCCTGCGCGCCGATCAGGACCAGGTCTGGGACTACGCGCTCGACCTCAAGAACTTCCATCGTGGGTCTCACGATGCCGACATCTTCCCGTTGCTCGTCGCTACCGAGGCCGTCGACGCCGACTCGACCTGGGAGTCCCCGTACGAAGACGGTGTGCGCCCGCCGCGCCGCATCGGCGGTGCCCAACTCGGAGATGCGCTGCGCGATGCAGTCAACGCCGCCCATGGGCCACACGTCGACGGCGCGCCCTGGGCGCGGCACCCCTATCAGCCCACCCCTACGATCGTCCAGGCGGCGCGAGCGCTCTACGCGCGCCACTCCGTCAGCGAGATCTCCCGCAGCGATGCCAGCGCGCGCAACCTGAGCGAAACCGCCGAGGCGATCGAAGCGGTCATCGACCGATCGCGCCGCGATGGCCGCAAGGCTCTGGTCCTCGTGACCGGTGTGCCCGGCGCCGGGAAGACGCTCGTCGGTCTCAACGTCGCGACCCGACACCGTCGGTCCGTCGAGCAGGACCCTGCTCACGCCGTGTTCCTCTCCGGCAACGGACCACTGGTCACCGTGCTGCGCGAAGCGCTGACCCGCGACGAACTGCAGCGGCTGCGGGAGCGAGGCGTGAAGTTCCGCAGAGGCGACGTCGCGCAGCAGGTCAAGCCGTTCATCCAGAACGTCCACCACTTTCGCGACGAGGGGCTTCGGTCGCGGGTCGAACCGCCGGCCGACCACGTCGTGGTCTTCGACGAGGCGCAGCGAGCCTGGGACCGCTCGAAGACCGCGCGGTTCATGAAGTCGCGCAAGAAGATCAACGACTTCACGCAGTCGGAGCCCGAGTTCCAGCTCTCCTACATGAACCGGCACGGCGACTGGGCCGTCGCGGTATGCCTCGTTGGCGGAGGGCAGGAGATCCACGACGGCGAGGCAGGCATCGAGACGTGGGTCGACGCCGTGCATGACGGCTTCCCCGAATGGGATGTCTACGCTTCGCCGAGGCTGACCGACTCCGAGTACGGCGAGGGTCGCGCGCTGGACGCGTTGCGGAGGCTCGACCGGGTGGTGTGGGACGAGCGGTTGCATCTCGCCGTCTCGATGCGTTCCTTTCGTGCCGAGCGCTTGTCGGGGTTCGTCAAGGCGCTGCTCGACCTCGACGCGGACGCGGCTCGACGGGTGTTCGTCGAACTCCGCGATCGCTACCCACTCGTCGTCACGCGTGACCTCGACGCGGCGCGACGCTGGATCCGGCGTCAGGCTCGCGGCACCGAACGCTACGGCCTCGTTGCCTCGTCGCAGGCCGAGCGGCTGAAGCCGCACGCTATCGACGTACGCGCGAAGATCGATCCGGTGCACTGGTTCCTCGGGCCGCGGGAGGACACCCGATCGTCGTTCTACCTGGAGGACGCCGCGACGGAATTCCAGGTGCAGGGACTCGAGCTGGACTGGGTCTGTGTGACCTGGGACGCCGATCTGCGGCTCGTTCGCGGGGAGTGGAACTTCCGGAAGTTCCACGGCAGCCGCTGGAAGCAGGTGCACAAGGTCGAGCACCGACGCTACCTGTGCAATGCCTACCGGGTGCTCCTGACGCGGGCGCGGCAGGGAATGGCGGTGTTCGTGCCGAGGGGCGATCCCGCCGATCCGACGAGGCGACCCGAGTTCTACGACGGGACCTTCGACTACCTGGTGTCGCTCGGCTTGCCGGAGCTCGGGGTCTGACCGGTGTTGGACGAGCGCGGCGGGTGGCTCGCGCTCGTGGCCCCGACCGGCCTCGGTCGCGCGCGGCTCGGGTCCGTGGCCGAGCGTGCGGGGCGACACCGGAGTCTGGCGACAGTCTCGACCCGATGTTCGACTTCCCCTCGACATGGTCCTCTTCACGATCGGTTACGGTGGCCGGACCGCCGACGAGCTCCTCGCCCTCCTCCACGACCACGGTGTCCGCACGATCGCGGATGTCCGCCTGCGCCCGGATCGCGCGTCGATGGGGATCTGGGTCCGCGCGCGGACGTCTGACAAGGGCATCGAGCGCGTGCTCGGTTCCGCGGGGATCGGCTACCAGTCGCTGGTCGAGCTCGGCAATCTGTTCCTCGAGCACCCGGACTGGCGGGAGCCGTATCGCGAGCTGCTCGCGCGCTCGGGCGACCTGCTGACCGCGCGCCTGCGGGAGCTGGCCGGCCCGGTGTGTCTGCTGTGCGCGGAGCGTCGCGCCAGCGACTGCCACCGGACGCTGGTCGCGGAGTGGGTCGCGGCGCACACGGGGGAGGCGGTGGTGCACATCGAGTAGCTGCCACGCTCGGATCGAGCCCCTCAGCCGCGCGCGAGGCCCACACGACGCGGGCGCGACGTGGTGCTCGGTGTGGAGACCTCCGCGGAGCAATGGGCGCGCGAGGTCGAGCGGCGGTGGGGCGGCGACCACGTGAACCAGGAACGGATCGACGCGCCGGTGCGCACGCTGCAGGTCGCTCGAGTTGGTCGCCTCGAGCGTCGGTCCGTGCACGTGCACGTCGGTGAGTTGGTGTTCGGCGGCGTCCTCGCCGGCTTCCTCGCGCGCGCCTCGACCGCGCTGGTCCTGTCACCGCACTCCGACGACCTTGCGCTGCGCGGACGCCGGCCCACGCGTGCGGAGTCGGAGCACGAGAGGTCTCACTCGCGGCGGCGCGCACGTGGAGTGCGCCCATGGCGCGCAGCTTCGGGTCGGACGTTCCGGTGCGCCCGGACCGTCAGGGGGGGCGGCGGCTGCTCACGTCGTCGCAGCCGTGCTGCTGCAGCCTCCTGCGGAGGCGGATGGCATGCGTGTGCAGCAATCCGCGCACGCTCCTGCGGGTCCTGACTTGCGGCGACCCGCCGGCGACATTCCGGGCGAGTGTCTCCGACGGGCCTCCGGTATCAGTGGACGACGCTCGGGCGTCCCGGGCGGGTCGCCGGAACCGCCTGGTCCTTCGTGCGGGCTGACGATCAGTCGCCGACGACGATCTGCAGGCCGGCCGTGAGCGCGAGTCCGAAGGTCGGATCGACGACGAAGCCCTGTGCGAAGACGGAGCCGCCGATCATCGCTGGCTCGCGCGGGACGCGGAAGCGAACGGTTGCGTAGCAGCCGGGGTTGGCGACGGCGGGGAGCAGGATCGGGATCGTGCCGAGGTACACCGTGCAACCGCCCATCAACGGTCTCGAGTACTTCATGAAGTCGATGCCGAACAGGCACACGGCGTCGGGGTTGGCGGCGACGAGGTCGAGGGTGAAGGACTCGTTGCCCAGGTACGACACACCGCTGCCGATCAGCGGGACGCCGCCGACGCCGCTGCAGCCCGTGCCGTACGGCACGGTCCGGGCCGGGCTCATCGTGCCGAAGTACCAGGTGTCGCCGAGATACTCCGTCCATCCGGTGCGACCACCGAACATCAGGAGCCGCTGCCGCGGTCCGTCGTACGCCATCGCGTGGTACGCGCGCCGCAGCATGATCGACGGGGCGGTCGTCGGGCTCCAGGCGGTGCCATCCCACTCCCAGGCGTCGGTGGGGTAGCTGGTGCTGGTGCCGCTGGTGTCGGTCATGCCACCGAACAGGACGACGCGGCCCCGACTCGCATCGGCGGCCATCGCGTGCGCGTGGCGCGGACGGGGACCGGTGCTCGCGACCAGGGTCCAGGACGTGCCGTTCCACGACCAGGTGTCGCCGAGGATGCCGGTCGTGGCATAGCCACCGTGCAGGATGACCGACCCGCTCGTCGGGTCGTAGGCCATCGCGTGGAGTCGGCGCGCAGAGGGGCCGGGGCCGGTCAGGTCACGCCAGCTCGCACCGTCCCAGACCCAGGTGTCGGACAGGTAGCGGGCGCCGATGCCACCGAACAGAACGAGCTGCCCTCGCGCGGGATCGAACGCCATCGCGTGCATGTAGCGCGCGGGCGGGCTCGTCCCCGGCGCTGCCTGCGTCCAGCTTCCGGCGCTCCAGATCCACGTGTCCCCGAGCAGGCCGGCGGCGCCGAACCCCCCGAACACCAGGACGCCACCGCTGCCGGGCTCGGCCGCCATGGCGTGGTACTGCCGCGCGGGCGGGCTGGTGACCGGCTGCGGCCGCGACCAGGCGAAGCCGTCCCGGATCCAGGTGTCGCCGAGCAGCCCCTCGGGGCCGATCCCGCCGAACACGACGATCGACTGCTGCCGGGCGTCGTTCGCCATCGCGAGCATCGATCTGGCGGGCGGTGTGTCGGCGTTCGCGAGGATTCTCCAGTCGGTCCCGTCCCAGCTCCAGGTCTCGCGCGGGAACGACGACCAGTTCTGGCCGCTTCTCGACGCGCTGCCGCCGGTCATGACGACGGTGCCGTGCGCGGCGTCGTAGGCCATCGGGTGGTATTGGCGAGGCGAGGGGCGTGTCGCCGGCGACAGCGTGAGCCACGCGGTGCCGTCCCACTCCAGGGTGTCGCCGAACGAGACGCCCGGGCCTTCGCCTCCGAACAGCACGATGCGCTGCCGGACCGAGTCGTAGGCGATGCCGAGCAGGTCGCGGGCCTGCGGCAGGCTGGGCATCGAGGTCCAGTCGGTCCCGGTCCACGCCCAGACGTCGGCCATCGGGCCGCCAGCCGCCCAGCCGCCGACCATCACGACCTGCTGTCGGGCCTCGTCGTACACCATGCCGCTGAGTGCGTGGGCGGGCGGCACGGTGGTCGCGGGGTTCTGGCGGGTCCAGTCGACACCGTCCCAGGTCCAGGTGTCGTCCCGGAAGTCGGAGCCCGTGCTGCCCCCGAACAACACGACCTGCTGCCGGAGCGCGTCGTAGGCCATGGAGTGGGCCCAGCGGACGGGTGGTGAAGTCGCGGGGTCCTGACGGGTCCAGTCGACGCCGTCCCAGGTCCACGTGTCGTTCACGGTCGTCATCCCGCCCGGCACCTCGACCGCGCCGCCGAACAGCACGATCCGGCGCCGGGCCATGTCGTACGCCAAGCCGACGCCGGACAGCGGTGGCGGGCGGTGCGCGGGGCTGCGCTCGATCCAGCGCGTGCCGTCCCACTCCCAGGTCTCGTCGGAGTAGCTGCCCCAAGGCTCGAGCTGCGTCTCGCCGGACCGCGCACCGAACATGACGATGCGTCCACGTCCCGCGTCGTAGGCCATCGGGCTGAGCATGCCGCCGCACCACTCCCGCTCCTTCATCCAGCTCGGGGCCTGGGCGGTCAACGCGGCCGTCGCGCTGCACAGTGCGAGCGCGGCGAGCTGCGGCCAGCGAAGTGCGGTCCCATCCGCACCTCCGGAAGATCCTCTCATGGCGACCTCCTCGATGCGCGCGAAGCGCACGCGCCGCCGACCTCGGAGCGAGGTGCAGACCGGCGCGTCGCACCGCGTCTGACGCAAGATCGTCCGGGGCGGAACTTCGTTGCGTGGGATTCCGAGAGCGCGGTGCGCGCGGCGGGGCACCTCGGTGAAATCCCGATGCGGCCCCTCCGCGGCGCACGGGCGCAGCGCCCTGGGTCGACTCGGTATCGCAGCGTCCGGTCCGGGTCCGCGATCCGCAGCATCATGCTCTCACCGCCTGCGTCGAGCCTGATTGCGGAGCGGACGATCTTGACTGGCGACGCGCGGCCCGCGGGAGACCGAACATGAGCGAGCAGCCACGCCGATCGTCTGCCACGACCCGCATCGACGGCCGTGGAACGACGGCCCGGCAGCCGTGCAGCGGAACGGGCCCGCGCGTCACGCTGACCGGTCGGGCGCTGTGATGTGCCCGGACCCACGATCGATGGTGGGCACCGTTGGCGCGTCGGGCAGCCCGCCGCGAGAGGCTGCCGCGCCGGACGTGCGGGAGATCACCGACCGCAACGAGCGCGACCTCGCGGAGCTGGAGGTGGGCCTTCGGACGCGGAGAGGCGTGTGCCGACCGCGCGGCTACCCGATCGACCGAGATCCGCGACATCGTTGCCGGCTGCCTGGTCGGCCGGACGTGGCGGGTTCGTGGTATGCCCCTCGGCGACCCACCGCCGATCATGACGACCCTCTCCCGCTCCGCGCGGCGGGCAGCCCTGCGGCTCGTCGGTCTCGCCGTTCCGCCTACCGCCCGGTCCCGCGTCGCGGACCTCGAACCCGGCTCCGCCGGTTCGTCGCCCGACCAGCTCGTGCCGATCGCCGGTGCCGTGGTGTTCCTCGCGAACACCAGCGCCCACGGCCGCGAGCTGTGGCACAGCGACGGCACGCCGGCCGGCACCCGCCTCGCCGCCGTCCCGACGACCCCGACCGGCTGGTCCGGCGACCTCGCCGCGCTGGGCCAGGGCTACGCGCTCGTGATCGAACGCTTCCAGGCCGGCACGCAGCCTGCTCGCTTCGCTCGGGGAGCCGCCTGCAGGACTGCTCGACGCGCACGGCCACGTCTGGCTCGGCACCGGCCGGCCGACGGGTCGCGTCTGGCGCACCGACGGCACCGGCGGTGGCGCGATCGGCGTTTGGCGGCCAGCCAATACGCCGATGAGTGCGCCCATCTCGGCGATGGTCGCGGTCGGTCCGAACAGCGTGATGTTCTCGGCTCCCGGTCCGGGAGCGGATATCGAACCCTGGACCACCGATGGCCGTCGCACCCGGTTCGTCGTCGACGTCGCGAGCGGTGGCGGTTCGTCGAACACCGCCGGTTTCGCCCTCCTGCGCGAACTTCGCGGTGCCGGTCCGGTCTTCTTCAGTGCCGTCGACCCCACGACCCATACCGAGCTCTTCGCGATGCCCGCCGCCCTCGCCGGGGTGGCCGCCCTCGAGCCGATCTCGGAGTCCAGTGCTCCGAACGCCCGAGCGGTCGGGCTGTCGTCACCGCCGCCGGTCAGCGGCGACCCGTCGTTCCGGATCGATCTGGCGGGCAACCAAGGCGATGCGATGGGGGTGCCGTCGTTCGGAACCGGGCTGCTGCCGGTCGCGACAGCCGGCCTGCCGCGGTTCGCCGTGAGCGTGAGCGCCGGGCTGATGACGCACGCCGGCGGACGCGCGACGCTCGCCCTCACGATCCCTTCGGACCCGGCGCTGATCGGCACTCGGCGATACGTCGTCGGTGGCCTGGCGCGCAGCGGCGGATCGTACGCCGGACTGCTGGACTTCCGCGATGTCTGCGCGTTGATCGTCGGTGAGTGAGTGCGACCCGGTCCGGTGCTGGCCGCGTCGGCCCGGCGACGACACGGTCGTGGAGCAGGTCCTGGCGTCGCCCGGCACCCCACGACCCGGACGCACCCGGCCGGTCAGCGCGATCGGGTGCGCCGCGCCTCGAGCGCCGCACGTGCGCCGGAGCGGTCGAGCAGGTCGTCGCGCAGCGAGCGCCATTCCGCGAGCGTCAATGGCCGCGTGCGTGCCAGCGCGAGTAGCTCTTCGCGCACGTCGTCGAAGCGGGTGACGATGCGCGCGTCGACGCGCACCAGGTGCCAGCCGGCGTCGCTCCTGACCGGGTCGTGCACCGCGCCGACTGCCGTCTCGCGCACCGCGTCGGCGAACGCGACGCCGTAGCGCTGGTAGACGTAGCCGGGGATCGGCTCGGGGTGCAGCGCGTCGAACTCCGCGTCGGCCGCGAGGCGGGCGAAGGCCTGCGCGGCCTCGCGCTGGGCGAGCGCGTCGACCGCGGCCTCGTCGGGAGGCGGAGCGTCCGGGTGGGCGGCGACCAGGCGCGCGCGGGCCTCGGCGAACGAGAACAGCACGTGGCGAATCGAGACGCGCGCGCCGTCGACGCCGTAGCGCTCTTCGAACAGTCGGCGCAGCAGCGCGTCGTCCGGCGTGCGGCGGCGTTCGACCAGGATCTGCGCGCGCGCGTCCCGCAGCACTTCCACGCGCGCCGTCGCGAACTCGTCGGACTCGCTGCGGCCGGTCTGCTGCAGGTAGCGCTGCCACCGCGCCGGATCCCCGCCGAACTGCTCCGTGACCCGCTGCCGCACGCGGGTGATGGCGGCCGCGTCGGGGGCGGCGAGCACGCTGGCCGCGGCGGCGGGTACCGCGACCGGGCCGAGCCGCTCGACCTCGCGCTCGAGCAGCAGGTCGACGACGTACTCCTCGAGTCGAGCGTCGCCGATCACCGCCTGCAGGTGCGCGCGGTAGCCGGCGGCGGTCACCGCGGTGCCGTCCGCGAGCCGCAGCAGCACGCCGTCGGCGGCCGCGGGCTCCTGCGCTGTGGCCGCGTGCAGCAGGAGCCCGGCGAGCAGCGCGGCGGCGGCGCTCCTCATCGCAGGACCGTGCTCTGCAGGTTGCCGAGCCGCAGTGCCGCGCCGTTCTGGTGCAGGCCCTGGAAGTGCAGCGGCGCGCCGCTCAGGCCCGCGAGCACCGGGATCTGCAGGTCGACCGTGCCGATGCCGCCGGCTCCCGGCGGCGCACCGAACGCGAACACGAGCCCCGGATCGAGCCGCAGGGCGCCGGCGATGCCCGGGATCGGGATCGGCGCGGCGGCCAGGGCCGGTCCGAGCAGCACCCAGGACTGCGCACCGGGTGCGCCGGCGATGCCGACGCGCAGCGTCGTGCCGAGCACCCCGGAGCCGAGCAGCGTGACGTCGCCGTCGAGCGCGGCGCCCCAGATCCCGAGGTCGTCGAGGCCGGCCTCGACGAGCGACGCATTGAGGTCCTGCGCGCGGAAGCGGAAGCGGGTCGATGCGCCGAGCGTGACGCCGGCGAGCGGGATGCGCCACTCGCTCCACGCGGTCGTCGCATTGCGCGTCGTCGCGAGGGGCTGCCAGCTCCCACCGTCGGCGGAGACCGCGATGTCGAACGGGTCGTCCGCGGTGCTGTCGACGAACCAGTAACGGAAGCGCAGCTCGGGAGCGATGACGTGGCGCAGGTCGAACGCGGGCGTGACCAGATCGGTGTAGCCGCCGTCAACGTCGTAGGTGCCCGCCGACGTGCCGGCACGGCCGTCGGTGATCCAGCACAGACTGCCGCCGGGCGTCGCCTGGTTGCCGGGCTGGATGACCGCGCCGCCCGAGGTCGTCTGCTGTGGTGCGGCGCGCTCCCAACGGCCGGTCGTCGCGGTGCCGACCGGATCGCGCGCGAGGCCGTGGTCGGTCTCCATGTCGGTCGCGACGAGCTCGCGGACGTCGACCACGTCGACGTCGCGCACCGTCGTGCGGCCGTCGCCCGTCAGCGTCAGCCGGAGCGTCACGTACGGGTCGGCGAAGGTCGGCGCGAGCGCGAACACCAGCGGGTTCCCAGCGTTGGACACGCTGCCGAGCCGCGCCACCTGGGGCATCACGAAGCTGCCCTGCGGGATGCTCACACCGGCCTGCGTCGCCTGCAGCGTGACCAGCCCGGCCGCGGCCGCGACCGATCCGAGGCCCGCGTTGTCGATCGCGAGCGTCACCAGCCCGCTCTCGCCGGGTTCGACGCGGCCGTTGCCGTTGCCGCCGGGCGCCTCGGTCACGGTGATCGTGCCGAAGTCCAGCAGGGCACCGGCGGTCAGCGCGAGCTCGCGGAACATCCGCTGGTGGCGCTGGCTGATCGCGATCTGCAGCGGTGGCGTCGGCCAGAAGCCGCCCTCGTTCGAGCGGCCGAGCTCCGGCGTCCACGTCACCGAGCCGCGCACCGCGTGGTGGTGGTCGACCGAGCCGCCGGCGGCGATGTAGAGCAGGCCCGACACGCTGCCGTGCGCCATGCCGTTGGCCTGCGTCATGCGATCGCCGATCGCGTCGTAATCGGCGACGTTGGCGGGATCGCCCGGCTGATATCCCCAGGGGCGGAGCAGCACCTCCTGGTAGGTGTGGCAGGACAGCACGGCGGTCGCGCTGCGCCCCGCGAGGAACGCCTCGACCGCAGCGCTCTCCGGCTCCGAGAACGGAGCGGGCCCGCGGTAGACGTCGCTCGACGTCTGCGTCGAGTTGCCGCCGTTCGGCGCGCTCCAGCCGGTCGCGTAGTTCCGGTTCAGGTCGACGCCGTAGGTGCCGTCGCCATTGTTGCGGCGGTTCTTGCGCCACATCCCGCCGCCGCCGGGCTGGATCTGCCGATTGTACTCGTAGCCATCCGGATTGACGCAGGGCACGAAGAACAGCTCGCGCTCGTCGATCAGGAACGTCGCCTCGGGGTCGGTGCCGTAGCCCTCGAGCAGCTCGACCATGAGCTGCAGCGTCGTGGTCATGCTGAGCGGCTCACGCGCGTGGTGCACCGCGTCGTAGAAGACCTCGGGCTCGTTCTCGTCGATGCCGACGTTGTCCGAGATCTTCACCATCCACAGGTCGCGGCCCTCGTGCGACCGGCCGATGCTCGTCCTCTGCGAGCACAGCGCCGGGAAGCGCTGGTGCAGCGAGTCGAGGATCGCCTCCATCTGGGCGAGGGTGTAGTGGCCACCCATGCCACCCTGGCCGATCGGCGGCGTCAGGCCGGCCGCCACCGCACCCCCGTAGCCGGCGAGCTGCCGGGCGTAGTAGGCGGCGAGATCGCGGATCGCGATCTCGAACTCGAGCCCGCTGTTGGCGAGCGTGACGAGGTCGTCGTCGGAGGCGATGACCTCGATCTCCTTCGCCGGCAGCTCGAGCGCCGTGCAGCCGGCGAGGTCGAGCTCCAGCGCCTGCAGCGCTGCGAGCGTGCGGGCGTCGCGGACGAAGACGTGCACGAGGTGGCGGACGTCCGAAGTGGCGCGCGCGGGGCCGGTCTGGGCCGTGCAGGGCGTCACGACGGCGACGACCGCACCCGCGAGCGACAACGCGAGGTGGCGGAAGCGCATGGGAGGAGAGGAGGGCTCGGTCGGGGGTCGGGCAGGCGGCCCCTGAGTATAGGCGCGGGAGCGCATCCCGCGGCGCACTGCTTGACCCTCGTGCCGCGCTCCGTAACCTGTCGCGCCGCTTTCTTTCGAGATCCCGTCTTGAGCCTGCCGCTGATCGCCATCGTCGGCCGCCCGAACGTGGGCAAGTCGAGCCTCCTGAACCGGCTCGCCGGTCGCCGCGTGTCGATCGTCGAGCCGACCGCCGGCGTCACGCGCGACCGCGTGATCGTCGCTGTCGAGGCGCTCGGCCGGCGCTTCGAGGTGATGGATACCGGCGGCCTCGGCCTCGTCGACGAGGACCGGCTCAAGGAGCACATCGAGAGCCAGATCGAGGTCGCGCTCGAGAGCTGCGACGGCGTGCTGTTCGTCGTCGATGCCAAGGAGGGGTTGGTGCCGGGCGACGAGCTGGTCGCGAGGCGGCTGCGCAAGCTCGGCCGGCCGGTCGCGCTGGTCGTCAACAAGGTCGAGTCGCGGACCGAGGAGCTCGGCGTCCACGAGTGGCAGCGGCTCGGGTTCGGCGAGCCGTTGCCGACCAGCGCGCTCGAAGGTTTCGGCACCACCGACGTCCTGCAGCGCGTGGTCTCGGAGCTGCTGCCGCCGGAGCGGCGTGCCGAGGAGGACCAGCCGGCCGACGAAGCGGTGCTGAAGTTCGCCGTCGTCGGCAAGCGCAACTCGGGGAAGTCGACGCTGATCAACCACCTCGCCGGCGCCGAGCGAGTGATCGTCTCCGAGATCCCGGGCACGACCCGCGACGCGATCGACGTGGTGTTCGACGTCACGCTCGAGAGCGGCCCGCGCCGGCTGATGGCGATCGACACCGCCGGCGTGCGCAAACGCAGCCGGCTCCAGGACGCGATCGAGCTGTTCAGCTACACGCGCGCCACCGAGAGCATCCGCCGCGCCGACGTCGTGCTGCACCTGTTCGACGTGCGCGAGGAGATCTCGCAGGTCGACAAGAAGGTCGCGCACTACTACAGCCTGCACCACAAGCCGGTCGTGATCGTCGGCAACAAGATCGACCTGGTGCCCGATCTCGACCTCGAGAAGTGGGATCGCTACATCCGGCAGCAGCTCTCGGGGTTGCGGTTCGCACCGGTGGCGTTCGTGTCGGCGAAGGATGGCTTCAACGTCGTCGAGACGCTCGACCTGCTGGTCGACCTGCACGAGCAGGCGGGCCGCCGCATCGGCACCGCCGAGCTCAACGACGCGCTGCAGGACGCCAAGACGCGCCTGAGCCCGAAGAGCCGCAGCAAGGTCCCCCGGCTCTACTACGGCACCCAGATCGACGTCCGGCCACCGACGATCCTCGTGTTCGTCAACGACCCCAAGCTGTTCCGCGGCCAGTACGAGCGCTACCTGTCGAACATCCTCCGCGAGCGCTTCGACCTGCCCGAGGTTCCGATCAAGCTGATCTTCAGGGAGCGCACGCGCGCGCGCCCCGGCGAGGCGCCGCAGGACGCGCGGCCGGTCTGAGGGGGGAGCGGATCGACGATGCCATGCGCGGGGATCGCAGCGCGATGAGCGGCGCGCCGGCCGACGACGAGCCCGGCGTGCGCGCGACTCTGCTGCAGCGGATCGAGTATCTGGCGATGCGCGGCGCGATGGCGTTCGCGGCGCGGCTTCCGGAGGTGCTCGGCTACGGGCTCGCCGGTGCCCTCGGCGGACTGTTCGTGCGGCTGTCCGCGCGGCGGCGGCGCTACGCATTGCGGCTCCTGCGCAATGCGTTTCCCGGCGAGTCCGACGCGAAGCTGCTGCGCTTCGCGCGGCAGGGGACCGGCAACCTGCTGAAGGTCAGCCTCGACGTCGCCCGGCTCGCGCGCTTCGTCGACAGCGGCCGGCTCGCCGAGCGCGTCGACATCCGTGGCTACCGCGAGCTCGGGCTCGAGCCGCCGTGGATCGGCGTGACGGGCCACCTCGGGAGCTGGGAGTGCGGCGCCGCTGCGGCGGCGATCCTCGGCCACCAGGTGCACGTGACGGCGCGGCTGATGAAGAACCCGCTCGCGCAGCGCTGGCTGAAGGCGAGTCGGCGGCGCGCGGGCGTCGTCGTGCACGACCGGCGCGGCGGGATCCGTGGGCTCGCGCGGGCGCTGCAGGAGCGCTGCATCGCGATGCAGGTCGTCGACCAGAACCAGCGGCTGCGCGGCGTGTTCGCACCCTTCTTCGGCGAGCTCGCCAGCTGCGAGCGCGCCGCCGCGACGCTCGCGCTGCGCAAGGGCTACCCGATCGCGGTCGGCGCCAGCGTGCGCATCGGGAACGGGTTCCGCTTCCGCATCGACTGCGAGACCGTGCTGCGCCCGGCCCCGACCGGCGACCACGAGGCCGACGTGCTGGCACTGGTGACGGCGATCAACCGCGCGCTCGAGGTCCTGATCCGGCGCCATCCGGAGCAGTACCTGTGGATCCACGATCGCTACCGGACGCGGCCGCCGGCGACGGGGGCAACCGCGAGCACCGCCCCGCCGGGCGACCTCGACGCGGAGCCGTGACGCGCGGTCGCCGTGCCCGAGTCGGTTGCTCGGCACCTGGCCACGGCTAGACCGGCGAGCCTCTCCCGCGGCCGTCCTTCTCGAAGGAGCCCACCTCCCCGATGCATCGACCCCAGTCCCGGCGCCTGCCCCGACTCGCTCTCGGCTGCGCCCTGCTCTCCGCGCTGGCGGCGTCCCCCGCGCCGGGCCAGCAGCTCTTCGACATGCTCCCGCGCGAGCACGTGCCGCTGTGCCGCGGTGGCTTCGGCCTCGCGGTCGGCGACTTCGACGGCGACGGCCGGCGCGACGTGCTGGTCGTCGGCCAGGTCCGCGATCTGCTGCTCGCGACCGCACCGAATCGCTTCCGCTTCGCGAGCGACCGCTGGCCGCGGCGCGGCGGCCTGTACGACCGTCAGGTCGCGGTCGGCGATCTCGACGGTGACGGCGATCCCGACGTCGTGCTCGCCCGCGCGTTCCGGCCCGACGAGGTGTATCGGAACGACGGCGCGGCAGGCCTGATCGACGTGACCGCGACTGCCCTGCCCGGCCCGCTCTACGACGACACCCGGGCGGTCGCGCTCGGCGACGTCGATGGCGACGGCGATCTCGACGCCGTGTTCGGCAGCGCGACCACGACCGACCGGCTGCTGTTCAACGACGGCGCCGGCCGCTTCACCGCGGACCCGCAGCGCGGGCTCTCGCAGCTCGGCGGCACGACCGTCACGCTGCTGCGCGACTTCGACGGCGACGGCGATCTCGACCTGCTGCGGCTGTCGGACGGCACCGGCGGTGGCGCGCCGCAGATCGACCTGAACTCCGGCACCGGCGTGTTCACGCCGCTCCTCGATGGTGTCGCCACCCAGGACCGCAATCAGCTCGGTGGGATCGCCACCGACGTCGACGGCGACGGCGACCTCGACGTCCTGGTGCGCACGCCGGCGCCCGGGCTGCGGCGCTTCGTCAACGACGGTCGGGGCCGGTTCACCGATCTGCCGGCCGGGATGCCGCTCGACCTTCCGGTCGTCACCGACCTCGTCGCGTTCGACCGCGACGGCGATGGCGACGACGACCTGCTGCTTACGTCCGAGTCCGGGACGCGGCTGCTGCGCAACGACGCCGGGACGTTCGTCGACTTCCCGGGTGTCACAGTGCCCGATCCGCAGGGGCGCGGCTACGTCGCGGCGGTGCTCGACGTCGACGGCGACGGCGACCAGGACGCCTTCGTCATCGGCGGCGCGCTCGCATTGTGGATCGACGAGGGCGGCCGGTTCGTCGATGCGCTCGACCTGCAGCTCGGCGCGATCCGTGGCGCGAGCGTCGTCGGCGACCTCGACGGCGACGGCGATCTCGACGTCGTGACCGAGCCGGTCACCTCGCGCGGGCTCGGCCCGCGGGTGTTCGTCAATGCCGGAGACGGCACGTTCACCGAGCAGCTACGATTCCCCGCCGCGGCCGCGGCCGACGAGTCGTCGCTCTACGGTCTCGCGCTCGCGGATCTCGACGGCGACGGCGACCTCGACGTGCTGCTCGCGCAGTCGACCCGCCCGGTGCGGGTCTACGTCAATGACGGCGCAGGACGCTTCGCGGCCGCACCGGCGGCGATGCCGAACCGCGTCGAGCCGGTCGGGTCGCTCGACGTCGCCGACGTCGACGGCGATGGCGACGTCGACGTGGCGCTCGGCGTGTTCGCGAACAACTCGCCGGCACTCGCCTGCCGGCTGCTGCTCAACGACGGCCGCGGCGTGTTCACCGACGCGCCGGGCGGCTCGATCCCGGTGCTCAGCGCGCTGGTCCAGGACGTCGCGTTCGCCGACGTCGACGGCGACAGCGACGCCGACCTGCTGTTCGAGGAGCAGAGCCGGATCGCCGGCACGACCGTGCACCTGTGGCGCAACGACGGCCGCGGCGGGTTCGTCGCGGTGCCGGGCGCGTTCCCCCCGGCGCCCGGCTACCCGGGCGGCATCGCCGTCGGTGATGCGGACGGCGATGGTGACGTCGACGTGGTCAGCGGCTTCGCGCTGTTCGCGAACGACGGCGCCGGGACGTTCACCGACGTGACGGCGCAGCGCTGCAGCCGCGCGCCCGGGGTGGGCGCCGTGCTGGTCGACGCGGACGGCGACGGCGACGCCGATCTGCTGTCGTACCAGGCCGCGCTGCTGCAGGACGCGAGCGGTCGGTTCGTCGAGGTGCCGGACCTGTTCGGCAGCACGCCGGCACGGCCGTACGCGGTCGGCGACGTCGACCGCGACGGCGACCTCGACGTGATCGGCAGCTACGCGCTCTACCGCAGCCTGCAGCGCCACCTGTCGATGCCGCTGCTGCCGCAGGTCGGCGGGCTCGCACGGTTCCGGGTCGATGCGGCGACGGCCGCTCAGCCGCAGGTCGCGATCGTCTGGATCGCCGCCGCGCGGCTGCCCGCACCGCAGCGCGTGCCGGGCTTCGGCTGGTTCGGACTCGACGTGACGCAGCTGGTCGACTCGGTGCCGCTGCTCGTGCCGGCCGGTGCGCCCGGACGGCTCGCGGTCAGCGTGCCGAACGTCGCGAGCCTCGCGGGTGCCGTCGTGCACGCGCAGGCGCTGCTGCTCGGTGCCGGCGGGCCGGCCGACTGGCGGCTGACCGGCACGGTGTCGGCGCCGCTCGTCCGGTGAGCGGCCGGCGCGCGGCGTATCGGCGAGCATCGTCGCACCCGAGCTGTCCGAGAATGCGAGCGCCCCCCAGTCAGCGGGCACGAGGACTCGCACTCGACCGCTGCGATCGTGCGCGCGGTGCTCCGACTCTCCACCTCCTCCTGACCGCCGTCGCCGGCTGGGTCCGCCCCGAGCAGGTCTGGGTCATCGCCTGATCGATCGAGGAGTACCGCGCTCTCCGGGAACCGCTCGGAGCCGGCGCCTTCGCCGGACCGACGACCCGCGCCGACGTCTCGCGGCGAAGTGGACCTGGCCGGCGTGGCGCGTCGGCCGGCCACGGATCATGAAGGAGATCCGAGCGCTCCTCGTCCGCATTGCCGCCGCCATTGCCGCCGCCGACTGTCTCACCGCCGAGGTCCGGACCGCGCGCGGACCGGCCACGCACTACTTGCTCTTCGTGATCGACTCCGCGGCGCGCGCCCTCGGGATCGCGGGCTTCACCACCAATCCTGACGACGTGTCCATGGTGCAATTCGCGCGCCGGCAGACCGACCATGTCGACGGCATCGTCCGCGCCAGGCGGTTCCCGATCCTCGATCGTGGCGCGAAGCTCAGTGGCCATGTCGAACTCATCCTGAGCGACGCCGGCGGGTGTCCGGTGGCGACCCCTTGCCAGACGCCGGACATGAACGCGATCGCCGAGCGCTTCGTGCTCCAGACCGGGCACGAGTGTCTCGATCGGCTCATCCCGCTCGGGGCGCGCCACCTCGAGCAAGCCGTACGGGAGCTCGTTGCTCACGACGACACCGAGCTCCCGGCTCAGGGCATCCGCAACGAGCGCGACGCCGGGCTGCCCGCTTCGGGAACCGGGGACGTCATTGCGCGCGTGGGCCTCGGCGGCCTGCGGCACCGATGTGCTCCGGTCCATCTCTCCGCGACCGAAGCCACGCGAGCTACTCGGACGCGACACGGTCGCGGGCGTGCTGGGGACCACCGAACGAGTCCGGCGGTCTCCGGACCCGGACATCGCTTCGCGACGTCCGGGTCGGTGGCGGCCTACCGTCGGCGGGCGCTACCTCGTCGCGTGCGCGGCGTGCGACTTCGAACCGAGCCGTTCGGTGCCCGCCGCCGGCAGCTTCTCGATCTCCGCCGCGCAGCACTTGTATTCGGCCGTCGCGGTCACCGGATCGAACACGTCGTTGGTCAGGACGTTGGCCGACTCCTCCGCGAAGTGGAACGGCATCCAGATCGTGTCCGGGCGCACGCGCTCGCCGACGGCAGCGCGAGCGGTGACCCGACCGCGAGCCGTGCGGACGACGATCTTCTCGTCGTCGGCGATGCCGTACCTGGCGGCCGTGTCGCGGTGGATCTCGACGAAGTTCGCGGACTCCTTCTGGCTGATCACCGCCGACTTCCGCGACATGCTGCCACAATTGTAGTTGTACAGCGTGCGGCCGGTGGACAGGATGAGCGGGAACTCCGGCGTCGGCTCTTCGCGCGGCGGTTGGTGCCGGATCGCGTGGAACCGGCCCTTACCGCGTGTGAACCTGCCCTCGTGCAGGAAGCGGGTGCCCGCATGATCGTCACTCGGGCACGGCCACTGCAGGCCACCGTGCTCGGCGATGCGCCGGTGGCTGATGCCGGCGAACATCGGCGACAGGCTGGCGAGCTCGTCGTAGATCTCCGCGGGATCGCGGTACGGCATCGGCTTGCCGAGGGCCTCGGCGACCAGGCACAGGATCTCCCAGTCGGCCTTCGCTTCGCCGGGCGGCTCGACGGCCTTCCGCACCAGCTGCACACGCCGCTCGGAGCAGGTGAACGTGCCGTCCTTCTCGGCGAAGGTCGTGCTCGGGAGCACCACGTGCGCCAGCTTCGCCGTCTCCGTCAGGAAGATCTCCTGGCAGACGAGGAAGTCGAGCGACTTGAGCCGCTCGATGACCTCCGCCTGGTTGGGCTCGGTGGCGACGATGTCCTGTCCCATGACGTACAGCGCCCGCAGCTCAGCCCCGGCGGCGGCGATCATCATCGGGATCTTGAGGCCCTCGGTCTGCGGCATCGGCGCGTCCCAGACGGCCTCGAATCGCGCGCGCACTTCGGCGTCGCTCCAGCGCTGGTAGCCCGGCAGCTTGGCCGGCATGGCGCCCATGTCGCACGCGCCCTGCACGTTGTTCTGCCCGCGCAGCGGATTGACGCCGCTGGCCCACTTGCCGATCTGTCCGCAGAGCATCGCCAGGTTGGCGACGTTCTTGACGTTGTCGGTGCCGCAGGCGTGTTCGGTGATGCCCAGCGTGTAGTAGATCGCGCTCGGCTCGCCCTCGGCGTACATCCGCGCGGCTGCGCGGATCAGCTCGGCATCGACGCCGCAGCACTCGGCGGCGGCCTCGACCGTGTAGCCCTTCAGGTTCTCGGCGAACGCCTCGTAGTCCTCGCAGCGGCTCTCGATGAAGTTCCGGTCGGCCAGCCCCTCGTCGATGATGTGGCGCATCATCGCGTTGAGCAGCATGTTGTCGCTTCCCGAGCGGTGCTGGATGTGGATGTCGGCGTGCTTCGCCATCCAGGTCTCGCGCGGATCGCAGACGATGAGCTTCGCGCCGCGGCGCAGCGCGCGCTTCATCTCGAGGCCGAAGATCGGGTGCGCCTCGGTGGGATTGGCGCCGATCAGGAACAGCACCTTGCAGTCCCTGATCTCGGTGGTGCTGTTGGTCATCGCGCCGCTGCCGAACGACTCGGCGAGCCCGGCGACGGTCGGCGCATGGCAGCTCGTGGCGCAGTTGTCGACATTGTGCGTGCCGACCACTGCGCGCGCGATCTTCTGCACCAGGTAGTTCTCCTCGTTGGTGCAACGCGCCGAGGAGATGAAGGCGAGCCCGTCGGGGCCGTGCTGCTTCCTGATCTCCTGCATGCGCGAGCCGATCAGGGCGAGCGCCTCGTCCCAGGTCGCCGGCTCCAGCGCGCCGTTCCTGCGGATCAGCGGCTGCGTCAGGCGCTCGGGCGACGACACGAATTCGAATCCGAAGTGCCCCTTCACGCACAGGTTGCCGTCGTTGATCGGCGACCCGGGCTCGGCCGTGACCCGCACGATGCGGTTCCGCTGCCGGTCGACCATCAGGTCCATCTGGCAGCCGACGCCGCAGTAGGAGCAGGTCGTGCGCACACGCTGGAGGTCGGAGTTGCGGCCGGCGTGGAAGGCGCGCTTGTCGAGCATCGCGCTCGTCGGGCAGACGCGGATGCAGCCGCCGCAGAGCTCGCAGGACGTGTCGTTGAGGTCGTCGTCGCCCGGCGTGCTGACGACCATGCGGTCGGCGCGCCAGGTGAACGTCAGCGCCTCGGCCATCTGCACGGTCTCGCAGTACTTCACGCAGAGGCCGCAGCGGATGCACTTGTCGGCGTCGTAGAGGATGCCCTTGTTCAGCGTGGTGTAGTTGTCGCCGTCGTACCTCGGCCGGTAGACGCCGAAGCGGTGCGGGTCGGCCTGGTAGCGGTAGGCGTAGTCCTGCAGCCGGCAGGCGCCGGACTTGTCGCAGCCCGAGCAGGTGGCGCAGTGCTCGGACAGGAAGAGCTCGAGCACGTGCTTGCGCCGCCGGGCAAGCTCCTCGTCCTCGGTGATGACCTGCATTCCCGGCGCGACGCTCTGGCCGCAGGCTGCGACCAGACCGCGGGCGCCCTCGACCTTGACGCTGCACATCCGACAGGCGCCGATCGCCTCGACGCGCGGGTCGTAGCAGAGGTGCGGGATGTCGATGCCCGCGCTCTTGGCCGCGGTCAGGATGTCGGTGCCGGCGGGCACGCTGACCTGCCGCCCGTCGATGGTGAGGATTACCGAATCGAGGGTCGCCGGGTTCCGGGTTGCCGCTTCCATCGTGGTCTCCAACTAGTCGGTCTTGACGGCGCCGAACCTGCATGCGTCGAGACACGAGCCGCAGTGGGTGCAGCGCGTGTAGTCGAGGACGTGGGGCTTCCTCGGCCCGCCCTCGATCGCCCCGACCGGGCATGCCTGGGCACACAGCGTGCAGCCGTTGCACAGCGACTCGTCGATCTCGTAGGTCAGTAGCGCGCGGCACGAGTGCGCCGGGCACTTCTTGTCTCGCACGTGCGCCACGTATTCGTCCATGTAGTAGCGCATGGTCGTCAGCGCGGGATTGGGCGCCGTCTGGCCCAGTCCGCACAGCGACATGTCGCGGATGCTCGCGGCGAACTCCTGCAGCGTGTCGAGGTCGGCCTCGGTGCCCTTGCCCTCGGTGATCCGGGTCAGGATCGCCAGCAGCCGCTGCGTGCCGATGCGGCACGGCGCGCACTTGCCGCAGGACTCCTTGCTCGTGAAGGCGAGGAAGTAGCGCGCGAAGTCGACCATGCAGGCGCTGTCGTCGAGCACGATCATGCCGCCGCTGCCCATGATGGCCCCGAGCTTGCCGAGCTCCTCGTAGTCGATGCGGGTGTCGAAGTGGGCTGCCGGGATGCAGCCGCCGCTCGGCCCGCCGGTCTGCACGGCCTTGATCGGCCGGCCCGTCGAGCTGCCGCCGCCGATGTCCTCGATGATCTCGCGCAGAGTGATGCCCATCGGCACCTCGACCAGCCCCCCACGATTGACCTTGCCGGCGAGGGAGAACACCTTGGTGCCCTTGCTCTTCTCGGTGCCCAACGCCGCGAACGCCTCGGCACCATGGCGGACGATCCAAGGCACGCTCGCGTAGGTCTCGACGTTGTTGATCAGCGTCGGCCGCCCCCAGAGACCCGACTGCGCGGGGAACGGCGGGCGCACGCGCGGAGCGCCGCGCTCGCCCTCGATCGACTGGATCAGCGCGGTCTCCTCGCCGCAGACGAATGCGCCCGCGCCCTCGCGCACCTCGAGATCGAAGCCGAAGCCGGTGCCCTTGATGTCGGGGCCGAGCAGACCGGCCTTGCGCGCCTGTGCCATCGCGAGGCGCATGCGCTTGACGGCGAGCGGATACTCGGCACGCACGTAGACGAAGCCCCGCACTGCGCCGATCGCATAGGCGCCGAGGATCATCCCCTCGACGATCCGGTGCGGGTCGCTCTCCATCAGGCCGCGGTCCATGAAGGCACCCGGGTCGCCCTCGTCGCCGTTGCAGATGATGTACTTCTCGCCCGCCGAGGCGCTGGCGCAGAGCTGCCACTTCTTCCCGGTCGGGAAGCCGGCGCCGCCGCGGCCCCGCAGGCCGCTCCTGCCGATCAGGTCGATGACCTCGGCGGGAGTCATCGTGGTCAGGGCCGTGGTCACGGCCTCGTAGCCGCCCGCGGCGACGTATTCGGACAGCGACTCGGGGTCGATGTAGCCGCAGTTCTCGAGTGCGATCTTCCGCTGCTTCTCGTGGAAAGCGCGCACGCCCTCGGCGCGGCCCGCGCCTCCGAGCAGGTACTGGTCGACCTCACGGCCCTGGCCCAGGTGCTCGTCGACGATGCGCTCGACCCCGGTGGCGTCGAGGTGCACGTACGTCCAGTGCTCGCCCGCGGGTGAGTACAGCTCGAGCATCGGCTCCCGGTGGCAGAGGCCGGAGCAGCCGGTCTGCTGCAGGTCGACGCGCTCCGGATCGGTGCGCTCCTGCAGCAATTCATAGATGCCCCGCGCACCGGCGGCGACGCCGCACGAGCCGAGGCCGACGGCGACGCGCCAGCGGGAATTGCCGTTGTCGGAGCTCATGCCTGCGTGACCTCCCCGGTGCCGTGCTTCGTCCGGTACTGGCGGATGACGCGCTTGAGATCCTTCGGCGACAGGCGGCCGTGGACCTCCTCGCCGATCATTATCACCGGTGCCAGGCTGCAGCAGCCGAGGCAGGCGACCGATTCGAGCGTGAACATGCCGTCCTCGGTGGTCTGGCGGTCGTCGACGCCGAGGATCTGCTGCACCTCCCGCGTGGTCTGTCGGGCGCCGTTGACGTGACACGCCGTTCCACTGCAGGTCCGGATCGTGTGCTTGCCGACCGGCTGGAACCGGAACCACTCGTAGAAGGTCGCCACGCTGTAGATCTGGCGCAGCGTGATGTCGCTGTTGGCGCTGACGTAGCGCAGCACGTCCTTGGGCAGATAGCCGTAGGCGAGCTGGATCTCCTGCAGCAGCTTGATGCAGTCGTCGCGTTGGGTGCCGTGCTCGGCCAGGATCGAAGCTACCGGTTCCATACTTCGCTCGGGCTCGGGTTCGAAGTGCCGCCAGAGTAGCGGTCGGCGTGGGGTCGGTTGATCGGATCCTGCGGCGATCCGGCGCTCGCCAGCGGGCGAAATTCGGCTGCGCGGCGAGTCTTGTCGCCCTTTCGTGCCGCAGGGCAGGGTGGCGTCGACGGCCGAGAGCGATGCGCCCATCGGCCGCGACCCCACGACGGGAACGACGTTCGCGACGGCTCGTTTCACCAGCACGTCCGGCGTGCTGCGTGGACTCGGGTGGCGTAGCAGCTGCCGTGGTGCAGGCGTCCGATCGCCGCCGCGGTCCCGAGCCATGACCGAGCCCGGCGCGCGGAGCAGCTCTGGCACAGGACGTCCGCTCGATCGACGCGTCGACCCCGGGGTCACCGCGCCGACGGTCGGCGACCGGGGTCGAGACCGTCCGAGGATTCGAACGCCCCTCAGCCAGCGGACTTGCGCTCGACTGCCCCGAGCGTCCGCGCCGTGCTCCGCGTCCGACTCCTCCACCTCCTCCCGGCTGCCGTCGCCCGCCGACTGCACCGCGAGCAGGCCCGGGCCATCGCACACGTCGCCGAGGAGAACTGCGCTTTCCGACAACGGCTCGGCAACCGGCGCCTTCGCGTGACCGACGACCAGCGCCGACGTCGCGCGGCCAGGGGCGCCGCGGTGGGGCGCCGACTCCTCGCTCGTGTGGCGACGATCGTCACTCCCGACACCGTCCTGCGCTGGCACCGACGGCCGCTCGCGGCGGAGTGGACCCGGCCGGCGCGGTGCGCCGGCCGGCCAGGGTTCATGAAGGAGATTCGAGAGCTGATCGTCCGCATGGCCGTCGCCATCGCCGCCGCCGACTTCCTCATCGCCGGGGTCTGGACCGCGCGCGGGCTGGTCACGCACCACGTGCACTTCGTGATCGACCACGCGACGCGCGCCGTCGAGATCGCGGACATCACCGCCGACCTTGACGACTCCTGCATGGCTTGGGTCGCACGCAACCCGACCGCCGTCGGCGTGCGACCGATGGCGACCTCGTATCAGGCGCCGAACATGAACGCGACCGCCGCGCGCTTCGAGCGCTCGACCAGGCGAGAGTGTGTCGATCGGCTCATCCTGCTCGGAACTCGTCACCTCGAGCGAGCCATACGGGAGCTCGTTGCTCACGACCACGCCGAGCGCCCGCAGCAGGGCATCGGCAACGAGCTCATGGCCGGGATGTCCGCTCCGGGAACTCGGGACGCCATCGCGCGCGAACGCGTCGCCGGCCAGCTCCGCTATGGCGAGCGCGCCACCTGACCACGGCCGCGAGCATGCTCGGGGCCCCGGAACGACGTCTGCGCAGTTTCCGGACACCACGCGGCCGAGGTCCTGGCGTCGCTTCCTCCGGGCGCACGCCGACGCCATCGCCGCCGTTCTGACGGCAGCGCTCCCGTCTTGAACCTGGCTTCGGTGCCCCGGCCCAAGGCGGCGCGCATCGCCGCCTCGCCGGCCTTCGTGCCCATCGCCACCTCCGCGCGCAGTCTGCGCAGGTGCGCATCCGCCACTGCCACTCGGCACCTCGCAGATGAATCAGTTCAAGGCCACGAAGCGCAGGGACGTCAACTCCGGCGGCGACGGCTCGGCTGCACAGTTCCAGTTGTCGTCAGTGCACAGCAGTAGTCGTCGCTGAGCAGTCCCCGCTGCGGGCAGCGCAGGACATCCACCCCGAAGCCGCGGGCGAGCAGCTCACACGAGGCGGAGCGTCGTCGCGAACGAGGCTTCGTCTGCCGGGTCTTCGTCCGAGTGGGACGCCGTTTCTGCAGCGAGTGAAGCGACGGCGGCGACTCGTCTTCGTCGGGCGGGGGCGGCACGACCCGATCGCGGTGCGAGGCGCTCGGTGCGAGCGCTCCGTGGTAGGTGACCAGGACGCGCCGCGGCCGCTCCAGAGCGTCGCTCCGCCCTGCGTCGACCGTGGTCGCTGCGTGCAACGAGAAGTCGCGGCAGCGTGCCTGCTGATCGCAGGCCTCCACGGCAGCTCGGATCGCGTCGGGATCGCGCCAGCGCGCCAACCCTCGACCGGCGTGTTCGCCGAAGGCCATCCGACCCTGGCCGGCGGCAGCCTGACAGGCGCCGAGCGCGCTCCGCTCGCCCTGCAGATGCAGACCGCGGCCGTTTGCGCGCAGCAGACCCCGGTCGCGAAGCGGCGCGAGGGCCCGGCGAACGACGCGCGCGTTGACCGTGGCGAGCTGCCCATCCCAGGTGGGGGCAACGGTTGGAAGCTCGCGCGTTCGCGAGCCGAGGTCACGACGAAGACCCCGTCGACGAAGCGCGCGTGGAAGAGGGGGGTTCAGTCGGAGGGCCGACTCGACGCGGTGCACCGCGACCACCGGCGGCGGCGGAGAGGCGACGGCTCCCAGAGCGCGCCCGACGGCGTTGCGTGGCGAAGTAACCCCGGCTGCCACGAATCCCCGGTTCCTCGACTGAACCGGCCCGATCCGCACACGTTGACACGAGTCATCGATCGTCTACAGACGTAGATCGTCTTGCTGCCGACGAGCACCACCCGCATGTCTCCTGAAGCCAACGACCGTCCGACCGCCGCCGAGTGGAAGGTCCTGAAGATCGTCTACGAACTCGGCTCCTGCGCGGCCCGCGAGGTGATCGAGCGGGCGCAGGCATCCGGCGGCTGGTCGGCCAGCACGGTGAAGACGCTGTTGCGCCGGCTGGTCGACAAGGGCCACCTCAGGGCGCGGCGGATCGGCACGTCGTTCCTCTACCGTCCCAGCCGGCCGATCCACACCGAGTTGCGCAGCTCGGCGGATGCCCTGCTGGCGCGGGCGACCGAGGGAGCGATCGGTCCGCTGCTGCAGTACCTCGTGCAGCGCAGCCGGCTCAGCGACGAGGAACTCGACCAGCTCCAGGAGTCGATCGATCGGCAGCGCCAGGAGGGTCGCGGCGATGGCTGATCTGCTTCTCTCCCTCGACGGCTTCGCCCACGACTGGCTCGGCTGGCTGCTCGCGCGCAGCCTCACTTTCGCGGTGGCCTTCGCAGTGATCGTCCCCCCGGCGCTGCTGCTCAGCCGGCTGCGCTGGCTCAGTGCCCACGCCGTGTCGCTGGCACTTCTGCTGCCGGTGCTGACGTCGCTGCTGCCACTCGAGCGTTGGTTGCCGGCAGGTTGGCCGACGACGTTGCCCGCCGCGGTGCACGAGTTGACCGGGAACGGCGCCGAGGCGGCGATCGCCACGGCGCTGGATGCCGGATCGCTCGAACTCCCGGCGCCCGACGGCACGCCGGTCCCTGCGCGCTCGGCACCGAACCACGGCTCCCCCAACGCGCGGTTCGCGGCCGACGGACCGACTGCATGGCCCCCCGCGGAGGTAGGTCCGGCGACCTGGGCACTGCTCGCCTGGAGCCTCTGGTGCCTTGGCTACGCCGTCGCCCTGATGCGCCGACAAGGTCGAGTCGAGCGCTTTCTGAAGGAGACCAGCGAGCCCGCCAGCCCGCACCTCCGCGCGCTGCTCGCCGACTGCCGATCGGCCCTGGGTATCCGTCGCGTCGTGCAGCTCCGCACCTCCGACGAGCTGCCGTCGCCCGCGACCACCGGCTTGCGCCGCCCCGCGGTGTTCCTGCCGGGCGGCGAGGTCGACCGGCTGAGTGCGCAGCAACTCCGCTTCGTGCTGCTGCACGAGCTGACCCACGTGCGTCGCGCCGACGTCCTCGTCGAAGGTCTGCTCCGTTGCCTGCGCGCCGCGTTCTTCTTCCACCCGGCCGCCTGGCTCACCGTTCCGCTCGTGCACCGCTGGCGCGAGCTGGCCTGTGACGAGGCAGCCCTCGCGCGGACGGGCTCCACGGACCGCGCGCAGAGTGCCCACGCGCTCCTCACCTTCGCCGCCCCCGCGAGGGACCTCGCACGCGACCGAGTCGCGGTCGCCCATCTGCTCGACCACGGAGAGACCATGAAGACCAGGATCCACAGACTTCTCGATCCGAGCCGCCGGCCCCGCACCGGTCTCGACAACCGCGGACTGTTCGCCGTCACCGTGCTGTGCGGGGTTGCGCTCACCGCGGCCCGCGCCCAGCAAGCGGTGCAGGTGCCGAACCCGCCGACCGAGTCCCCAGCCGCAGTCCGCGACGCCTCCATCGACCAGGAGACGGCCTCGGCGGAGCGGGTCCGGATCGACGCCGCCCTCCGCGCGGGCACCCGCTGGCTGCTCGACCGCCAGGAGGACGACGGCCGCTTCGGCCTCGGCGCGACTCCGCAGGGCAAGCCACGCGACCACAACGACGCGTTCACGACCGGCCTCGCGATACAGGCCCTCTTGCCCGAACTGCAGGGTCCCGATGCCGAGCGCGTTCGCAACGCGCTGGAGCGCGCTGCCGCCTGGCTGCTCGCACAGCAGGACGCCAAGGGCCGCATCGGCGGCGACGACCCGATGACGATGGCCTACGGCCACGCGCAGGCACTGCGCGGTCTATCGATGCTGCAGCAGGTCGCGCCCGCCGATCCGCTGCTCGCGGCAATCCAGAAGGGCGTCGAGTACGCGGAATACCACCGCAACCCGTACTCCGGCTGGCGCTACCACCCGCGCGATGGCGACAACGACTCGAAGATCACCAGCCTGATGTTGCTCGCGCTGCTCGAGGCGAAGCGGGCCGGCGCCGAGATACCCTCGCGGTCGCTGGAGCTGGGCCGCATGCTGCTGGAGCAGCTCACCGATCCGGGAACCGGCCGCACCGGCTTCGTGACACGCGGCTCCGAGATGTCGCGGTTCGTCTGGAAGAACGAGGACTTCCCGCGCAAGTACTCCGAAGAGCCGACCGCGATGAACCTGCTGGTCTCGCTCGAGAGCGGCGACGACCTGGTGGAGTCCCAGGAGATGCAGCGCGCGGTGGGCCTGCTGGTGAACCGACCGCCGTTGTGGAGTCGCGAGAAGGGCTCGATCGACTACTCGTACTGGCAGTACGCGGCAGAGGCCCTCCACCACCTCGAAGGATTCCAGCGCGACCTGTGGCGCAAGCGTCTGGTCAGCGAACTCGCCGAGCACCAGACCGAGGCGGGCTACTGGCCGGCGGTCGACGCGTGGAGCGCAGCCGGCATGGAGAGCTGGACCACGGCCGCGGCAATGGTGGCGCTGCGGTCGATCCGCTGAGCCGGTTCTCCCCCGCTCGGTGCCGGGCACGGGACAGGAAACAGATACCGGGCTTCTCACCTTCCGTGCCTGGCACCGCTCGTGATGGAAATGCGGGAGCACCCCTTCGTTGCAATAGAACCGCCTCCTCCGAGAGGCCATTCAATTTTTCGCCAAAGCGAGCGATCGATTCGATTGGGGTGATGGCCTGCGGACGGAGCTCACCGCTGGTGATCCGCAGCAACACTTATCTCGTGCAAGTGAAAGAGCCTGACATCCGTGCCGTTGCGAAGTTACCACAACAACGAACAACACGGAGCAGGCTCCAGTGCGATTGTCACGCCAAGAAGTCCGGAAGTCAAGTGTCGGGATCCCGGAGATCCGCTTTGAGGATCAGTACCTGACGTCGTTCTCCGGCCTGGTCATACTGCAGGCTCTCGTCAACGGCATGGGGCTGCGGGCTCGTCTCCAAGAGTGTGTCCGGCATCTGTCGAAGTCAGCGAGCTACTCGGCCAGCACCTTTCTTCTGATCCTGGTAACGCACTCGTTTCTGGGTTGGCGACGCCTTCGTGATATCGACTACTACCGGGGTGACCCACTTCTCAAGCGTTTCCTCGGACTCGAACGCATCCCTGACGTCTCCACGCTATCGCGTCGACTCGTCCAGATGGACGAACGGGTGGTCGAGGGCCTTCGCACGCTCAAAGGAACTTGGTCATCGACAGAATACTCGATTCCTGTTCATCCCGCATCACCATGGACTTCGACGGCTCTGTCATCAGCACCAAGAGCCGTCGAACACAGGCACTGCAGTCGGCTACAACAAGAAGAAGGGGCAGCGCAGCTACTATCCGCTATTTGCGACCATCGCACAGACGGGCGGTCTTCGATGTGTTGCATCGTGCTGGGAACGTCCACGACTCCAACGGGGCGCTGGACTTCATTCGGTCGTGTTTCGCGACGCTCCTCGCGCGAGGCTTTCGCGGCCGATTGGAGGCGCGGCTCGACGGCGCCCACTTCAGCGAGGCGACGTGCGCGTGGCTGCGCGACGAGGGCATCGAGTTTTCAGTCAGCGTGCCGTTTGAGCGCTTCCAGAGCTGAAGTCGCTGATCCAGCAGCGAGCGCGCTGGCGGAGCATCGACGAAGAGTGGGCTTGGTTCGAGTGCGACTGGAAGCCGCAGAAGTGGAGTCGCGGCATGCGGTGCCTCGTCTACCGACGTCGGGTCAAGACTCCCCGGAAGGGCCCGATTCAGCTGGACCTCTTCGAGCCGATCGAGCGACATAACGAGCATAAGGTGGTAATGACGAACAAGCGCGGCACTCCGGGCACCGTGCTTCACTTCCACAACGGTCGAGGTTCGCAGGAGGGATCTTCGCCGAGCTGAAGTCCCACGGCTCGCTGGACTACATTTCGACTCGTTGTGAGATCGGAAATCGCGTCTACATGCTCGCGTGCGTCCTGGTTTATACGCTCGGTCGTGAGATGCAGATGTGGGCGACCTTGTCGAGTCGAAAGACGGGACGTACTCGTCCCTGCCTATGGGTGCTCGAGCGCCTCGACACCTTGCGCAGGGCTGTCATTCAGCGCGCAGGACGACTGACTCGGCCGCAAGGACGGCTGACCTTGACGATGTCGACCGACGATGCGCTTGCCGCCGACTTCCAGCGCCTGCTCGCTCCTTGGCAGAATCAAGCGGCCTAACGCGTCAGCCCGCCTCGCGCGCGGGTTTTGCAACGTTGGGGAGCACTCAGCGCCGCCGGATCCGTCGTTGTCGTTGCAGGACTCCGATCGCGACAGATCCGTTCCCGAGCTGTACGAGGATTCGAACGTCACTCAGTCAGCGGACCTACGGACCTGCGCTCGACCGCGCCGCGCGTGCGCGCCGTGCGCCGAGTCCAGCCCCTGCACCTTCTCCTGACCGCCGTCGCCGGCTGGTTGCAACGCGAGCAGGCCCTGGCCATCACCTGACTGATCGAGGAGAACCGTGTTCTCCGATAACAGCTCGGCAGCCGGCGCCATTGCCTGACCGACGACCGGCGGTGCCGCCGACTTCCTCATCGCCGGGGTCTGGACCGCGCGCGGGCTGGTCACGCACCACGTGCACTTCGTGATCGACCACGCGACGCGCGCCGTCGAGATCGCGGACATCACCGCCGACCTTGACGACTCCGGCACGGCGCAGGTCGCGCGCAACCCGACCGCCGTCGGCGTGCGACCGATGGCGACCTCGTATCAGGCGCCGAACATGAACGCGACCGCCGCGCGCTTCGAGCGCTCGACCAGGCGCGGGTGTATCGATCGGCTCATCCTGCTCGGAACTCCTCACGTCGAGCGAGCCATACGGGAGCTCGTTGCGCACGACCACGCCGAGTGCCCGCAGCAGGGCATCGGCAACGAGCTCATGGCCGGGATGTCCGCTCCAGGTACTCGGGACGCCATCGCGCGCGAACGCGTCGCCGGCCTGCTCCGCTATGGCGAGCGCGCCGCCTGACCACGGCCGCGAGCATGCTCGGGGCCCCGGAACGACATCTGCGCAGTTTCCGGACAGCACGGCCGGCCCGATGCGGCCGACTCGGGATCCTGCCTACGTGCGGCGAAACCAACGCGCTATGATGTCCGCGCAATCGCTCGACTTCCGGAGATCGACAACAGGAACTCCCATGACGAATCGCCTCTACTCGTTCGCCAACGTAGCAGCTGTTCTGCTCACCGCTGGTCTTCCGGCGCCTGGACTGTCGGCACAGAGCCTCGGCTCGGAGGGCGGCGGCGGCCGGTCGTTCAGCGACGTCGAGTTCGATGTCGCATACGACGCCACGAATGGTGTCTACTGCGAAACGTACGGAACGATCTGGGCTGCCGCGTTCCGGGGCTCCTTCCCGACGGCACCGCAACGCCCGTCCTCGGGTTCGAGCTTCGGGATCCGCAGCTCGTCGAGCACCCGTGAGATCGGCAACGTGCAGGTCGCGAACTGCGCATCGACCGACCAGTTCGTGATCGTCTGGCAGGAGCGCGTCGTCGATCCCAACAACCCTGCCAACAACGGCGACTGGGACGTCTACGGCGCCGTCCTCGATGCGGCGACCGCGTTTCCAGGGCCGTGGGCCTTCAGCAGCCCGCCGTTCCCGATCTCTGCCCAACTGGGCGTCGACGAAGTGACTCCGGACGTGGGGGGCGACATCACGAACAACCCCGGCCAGGTCACGATCGTCTGGGCGGAAGGTCCGGCGGCCGTACCGGCTGCTCCTACAGAGCTCAAGGCGAGCATCCTCGACCTCTCGGTCGTCCCCGCCGTCCCAGGCACTCCGGTCACGATCTTCAACGCGCTTGCGCCCGATCTGCCGGCGATCACCAAGAGCGGCGGGTCGGCACGACGCCACTTCGTGTCGTTCCGCGTTGCCGGCGGTGTGTTGCTCGTCCTCGCTCTGGACGCGTCCGCGAACGTCGTCGGTGCTCCGTTCCCGGCCTTCACCGGGACCCAGACGGGTTTCGTGCGGAGCGACATCGCAGGGAACGGCACCGAGTTCTCGATCGTCGCGGAAGTGCGCGAGTCCGGCACGACCAACGACCGGGACGTGCTCTCGTCCCACGGTGTCTGGCTCTCGAACGCCATCCTGATCGTCGACAACGGGACGATCTCGAACCTGCCCGGCGTCGACGAGAACGATCCGGTGATCGCGCGGATGGACTCCAAGTACACCACCGCCCTCACCGTGCCGAACGGCGGGACCCCGACGACCGGTTCGTCGAACCCGCTCATCAACGTCCCGGGATCCGACGTCGTCATCCAGAACCTGCAGCTCGACAGCGCTGCCCCCTGCGGCAACCCGCTGGTCCTCGCGCAGGGCGACACGCAGATCAACTACAGTCCCGCGATCGCGTCGCGGCTCTCGGGTGGCGAGACCGGTACCGATGAAGGTCTGTTCGTTCGTCGGCGCCAGAACTCCGACTCCTCCAGCAGCACGCCTGGCAACGGCACGCCCCGAGTCACGTTCATCCAGACCTTCAGGGGTGGCCGGGTTTCGACGCTGCCGAACACGGGCTTGTGCGCGAGCGGCGCGACTGCCGGCACCCGCGGCCCTGCGGCGGTCGGCAACCAGGACTTCACCCTGACGCTCACGGGAGCCGATCCGCAGGCGTTCTCGGCAGCGCTTCTGGTCGGTGACGGGAGCACTCCGCCGCTTTCGATCTGTGGCGGTGCGTGTGGTGACATCATCGTCCCGTTGGCGGTGGCGGGCGTTCCGTTGATTCAGGGCGGGAGCGAGTTCCGTCTGGCCTTGCCGTGCTACAACCCGCTCAATGGCGTGCAGGTCTACGCGCAGTGGATCACCGTCGGTCCGCCGGCGCCGGGCACTTGTGCCATCGCATCGGGCGTTCGCCTGAGCGGAGCGCTCTCGATCACGATCGACAATTGATCGAACGGCGTTCAGGGACGCGCGGAGAATCGCAATGGACTTCCCGGCGGGGATCCCTGGTGGGACCCCGCCGCCGACGCCCTTGGAAGGAACCAGAGGCGTCTGTGGTGCTCCGGCCGGAAGCGTCGGATCCAGACGGTGGAACGGCGACGAGGGCCATCGCAGGCAGTCAGGTTCGTCAGGACCGCCCGATTCCGGGTCACTCACGACCGTGACGGCAGATCGAGGACGGTGGACCACCTCGATCGGGGTCGCCGCGTCGGGCTTCGATTGGCTCGGGCCGCCCAGAGGCCCGGGCGCTCGGTGGGAGCGCGCGGCGCGGGCCACCCGTTCCAGCCCGGTGGCTCCGGTGCCGCTGCGCATCGACCCATTGCCGGGCTGCTGACGTCCGGGCGCGCGGAGGACCAGGACCCGGTCCGAACTGCACGTCGATCCGGCCAGCGGGCCGGTCCTGCCGGAGACGCCGTCGCCCGACGCCGCAGGCCTCCAGGCCACCTTCCCGATCCCGATCTCGTTACCCGGACTGTCGGGCGGGGCCACCGTCCGCGCCGCCGCGGACGGGCCCGCTGGCGACATGCGAGACAATCGGCAGCGGTGCCGAGCGCTCCCGAGATGCTCGGGACCCGCAGGGGGGCCGGAGCCGTGCCTGCCCGGTGTGCGGCCCTGCCAGCACTTCGTTCCTGAAGCTGCCGTCGGGCAGCGGCGTCATGCGCCCGGTGTGCCCGCGCGCGTTCCGCCGCTGGTAGGCGCCCTGGATGTGCGGCGTCAGGACGAAGGCGTCGCCCTCGATCGGCTGCCCGTTCCGGGGCACGCTGCCGAGGAACGGCGGCGTCGTGGGGATCGGGCTGATGTCGACCTCGGTGTTCGGCCTGGTGGACCGGTCGTCGTCACCGGCGATCGACTGGGCGCTCGGCGACGCGCCGAGGAACACGGCGAACAGGGCGATCACACGACGCGGACGCACCATCGTGGAGCGTCCGGGGTGGGCAGGGATCGGCCGGTGGCCGGTGGGCTGCGCGGCGTGCTGGGAGACTCCGTCCCGGCGCGTGGCTCCGGTTCGCGAAGTCCTCGAACTCGCCGGAGCCGTTCGACACTCGAACGACCCTCGGTCGGCGGACTCGAGGACTTGCACTCGACCGCCACGACCGTGCGCGCCGTGCCCCTTCTCGGCCGGTCCACCTCCTCCTGATCGCCGCCGCAGGCTGGGGCCACCGCGAGCAGGCCCCGCCCATCACCTGGCTGACGAGGAGCACCGGGCTCTCCGAGACCAGTTCGGCCGCCGGCGCCGTCGCCTGACCGACGACCAGCGCCGACGTCTCGCGGCGACCGACGCGGCGCAGGGGCGCCGACTCACTCGCCGCCGAGGTCTGGACCGCGCGCGGGCCGGTCACGCACTGCTTGCGGCTCGTGATCGATCGTGCGACGCGCGCCATCGAGATCGCGGGCATCACACCAAGCCCGACGATGCCTCCATGGTGCAGGTCGCGCGCGACCTGACCGACCATGTCGACCGCTTCCTCCGCGCCGAGCGGCTCCTGGTCCTCGATCGCGATACGGGGTCCAGCCGCCAGTTCGAGCGCATCCTGACGGACGCCCGCGCCAGGGCATCGGCAACGAGCGCGTCGCCGGGATGCTCGCTGCAGGAACCGGGGACGTCGTCGGGGGCGGCCGCCTCGGCGAGCTGCTCCGATGACCGACTACGGGCGATGGGTAGTCATCGAGCCGCGCAGGATCGTCGCGCTCGACGGGGTCGGTGGCGGCCATGTCCTAGCGGGTGGCCTGCTGGACGAGGTCGTGAAGCGCCGGGACGTCCGGCGGTGCGCGTGATTCGGTTTGGCTCGCGGCGAGCTCGCGGCCACCATGCTGCCAGACGACGCACGGGCGGCCCATGCGGATCCGCCGTGGAGCACGTGCTCGGGCAGGGCCCGGGGTGGAGCGTGGCTCGTCGAGTGGAGACCAAGCGAGATGGCAAGAGCAGATATCGGGCTGATCGGCCTGGCGGTGATGGGCGAGAACCTCGTCCTGAACATGGAGAGCAAGGGATTCACCGTGGCGGTGTTCAACCGCACCGTCGACAAGGTGGATCGCTTCGTCGCCGGCCGCGGCGCCGGGAAGAAATTCATCGGCTGCCACAGCATCGAGGAACTGTGCGCGAGTCTGGAGCGCCCACGCAAGGTCATGTTGCTGGTCAAGGCCGGGGTGGCGGTCGACAGCTTCATCGATCGGATCATCCCGCACCTGGAAGCGGGCGACATCATCATCGACGGCGGCAACAGCCACTTCCCGGACACCATTCGCCGCACGAAGCACGTCGAGAGCAAGGGCCTGCTCTTCGTCGGCACCGGCGTATCCGGCGGTGAAGAGGGCGCGCTGCTCGGTCCGTCGATCATGCCGGGTGGCTCGGCCGCTGCATGGGAGTCCGTGAAGCCGATCTTCCAGAAGATCGCTGCGCATACGGATGCCGGCGAGCCCTGCTGCGAATGGGTGGGAGCCGACGGTGCCGGGCACTTCGTGAAGATGGTGCACAACGGCATCGAGTACGGCGACATGCAGATGATCTGCGAGGCCTACCACATGATGAAGACCGGGTTGGGCCTCTCCAACGAGGAGATGCACGAGGTCTTCAGGGATTGGAACGAAGGCGAGCTGGACTCCTACCTCATCGAGATCACCCGTGACATCCTCGGCTACAAGTCCGCGAGCGGGGAAGCCGTCATCGATCAGATCCTCGACACCGCCGGCCAGAAGGGAACGGGCAAGTGGACGGCGGTGTCCGCGCTGGACTGTGGGCAGCCGCTGACGCTGATCGGGGAGGCCGTGTTCGCCCGCTGCCTGTCCGCCCTGAAAGACGAGCGTGTCGCCGCATCCAAGGTGCTGAGCGGTCCCGCGGCGACGTTCGATGGCGACCGGGCCGCGATGATCGAGGACCTTCGGCTCGCTCTCTACGCGTCCAAGATCGTCTCCTACGCCCAGGGCTATCAGCTCATGCGCGCCGCGGCCGGGGAGCACGGCTGGCGCTTGAACTACGGCGAGATCGCTCTGATGTGGCGTGGCGGCTGCATCATCCGCTCGGTCTTCCTCGGCAAGATCAAGGAGGCCTTCGACGCCGATCCGAACCTCGTCAACTTGCTGCTCGACCCGTTCTTCAAGAACGCGGTCGAGAACGCGCAGGCCTCGTGGCGTCGGGTGGTGATGAAGTCCGCCGAGCTGGGCATTCCGATGCCGGCGACCGGTGCGGCGCTGGCGTACTTCGACGGCTATCGCTGTGAGCGGCTGCCCGCCAACCTGCTGCAGGCGCAGCGCGACTACTTCGGCGCGCACACCTACGAGCGCCTCGACAGTCCGCGCGGCGAGTTCTTCCACACCAACTGGACGGGTCGCGGAGGCGATACGGCCTCGTCCGCCTACGTGGTCTGACGCCCCGTCCGGCCATCGTCGTCATGCCAATACCCGATCCCCGGCGATCGGGACCACTTCGACTACTTCGAGGCCGGCGGCGACCAACCTGGCGCAGCGGGGCGGTAGCGGGCCGGCTGAGCGAAGCCCTCGACGGCCGCCCGCCGGATCGTCGCCTCGACATGTCGACGGTCGGTCGAAACGAGCGTCGTGAGCCAGGCCGGTCTCACATCACCACGGCCGAAGCGCCGCAGGTGGCGCCGATCGTCGTGCCGGACGCCGTCGTGTAGATCCACTGGGCGAACAGGCGTCCGCCGATGAGCGTCGGATCGTTGGGGATCGGGAACGGCTGCGTGAACGGAAGCGACAGGCTGCCGAACGGGATCTGCAGGTCCGGGAAGACGAGGAGCGTGCCGCCGGGCAGACTCGCCGGGAACAGCGGGACCGCGACTGGCGCAGCGCCGCCGACGAAGGTCACGCTCGCGATGCTCGGTGACGTCGCCGCGTCGAGGTCGAAGGTCACGTTCCAGTCTGCCCCGATCACCGGCTGGTTCATCGCCAGGATCGGCTCGCTGCCACCGTCGACGGGGACGCTCGAACCGTAGAACGGCGTCGCGTCGCGCGTCGCGATGTTGAACACGACGGCGTCGCTGATGATCGCGCTCGCGACCGGTGTACCGAAAGCACAGCCGGGCGTGTGGATCCGGACTTCCGCGTTCGGGAAGGTCGCGCTCGGTTGACCGATGCCTCCGCCCTGCAGGCCGTGGATCATCCTGCCGCTGAGGTACTCGTAGACCGCGTCGCGCACCGTCGGAGCGATCGGCAGCGGGCCGCCGGTCGCCAGCGGTCCGAACTGACCGGCGTTCCAGCTCTCGGCCCCGCGGGGCGCCGCGCCGGAGCACAGGGAGTTGGCAAGGCCGCCGCCGACGATTGCCGGGATGCCGCCGATGAAGCCGAACATCGCGTTGGGGTCGGCGTATTCGATGCACGAGGCGTGCATGGTCAGTGCGCTGCTGCCGGGCACGCTCGGTCGCACCCCCAGGCTGTTGTCGTGGGCTCCGCCGCTCGGCGCGACGCGGTAGACCGTGGACCGCTGAGGCGCACCGTAGAGCTGCGCGAGCACGCTGATGCTCCCGAGGCCGTCCACGGCGACGGACTGGAAGTTCAACACGGGGTCGGAGGTCGGCACGCCGGTCGGCACCTGGCCGACCACGACACCGCCGGGCACGTCGCCGGGCGTCGGCACGACCGAGATCTTGAACACCGCCGGCTGGCCGCTCGTCGTGCTCTCGCACAGCGCGTACTGGTTGACGGAGTTGCTCGACTGGCCGCCGCCGCCGTACGGCGTGCGTGGGAACGAACGGTAGATGTCGAGCACGCCGCCCGACGTGTTGTCGAGGCGGATCGTCGTCTGGCTGCCGGGGATGTCGTTGTTGCCGTTGACGTCCATCGCGAACACGTGCTACTCGGCGCGCCCGGATTGATCGGTCGAGGTCGTGCCGACGACGAGGTGCCCTCGATTGCCGGTCAGGAATCCGGTATTGGCGACGCCGAGCGCCGTCATGTTGTCCGTGACGCTCGTCGGCAGCTGCCCGACGGCCGGGCCGGTCGTCAGTACACTGCCGGTGAAGTCGTACTGGAGGGTCGACCGCACACCGGATCCGGCGGGCGACTCGATCAGCACGAAGAGGTCGGCCTGGGCGGTGGCCAACGACGTCAGGGTGCAGGCGAAGGCGAGGTTGGACGCCAAGAGCCTGATCGGGGAATTCACGGAGTGAAGTCCTCGAGTCGTTGCTCGCCGCGCCGTGTCCGCGCCGCGCGGGCACGATCGGCGAGTGCTACCCAAGGCGCCCCCGGCGAGTCGCCGCCGGAGCCGAATTCCCGCTGACGCCCGAGCGCCCAGCTGCAGAAGACAGTCGTCAGGGCCGAGATCACCGAGGGCACGACGACCAGGCGGAGCAGGAAGGTCGCGGCTCCTGTCGTGGCCTGGTCGTCGGGGCGGTACTGCGCGATCGTGGACTCCTCGGTGATCGGCCGGCCGTTCGACCGGACCTCGGCGCGCAGGAAGCTCGACGAGGTCTCCTGGCGAGCGGCGAGGGGAACTCCGGAATCGTTCGATGCCCCCGAGCCCACCCGAATTGCTCGGACACGACAGGGCCGCGGGCTTGCCCGGAGTCCCCGAGCGACCTCGGTGCAGCTTCCGGATACCACGCAGTCACGCGACCGTCGTCCAGCCGGCGCGCCCGAAGTGCGTCAGGCGGAACCGTCGCTGCGGCGCGCTGCGGGGGGCCAGAACGCGGCGAGCGGGACGCGCCAGCCCGGCACGATGTCGCTGGCGTCGAGAACGTCGTCGCCGCTCAGCAGGCGGGCGTCGGCAGGATCACGGTAGACGGTCGCGCGGCACGCCAACGGATCGAGCACCACGACCAGCCCACAGCCGGCCCGCAGCCAGCCGACCGCCTTGCCCTCGACGTCGCCGAACGCGTCCCCGGGCGACAGCACTTCGAGCGCGAGGTCGGGCGGGCCCTCGAAGAACCCCCGTTCGCTCGTCGCGTCGCGACCCGCGCGGACGAAGGCCGCGTCGGGAGCGCGGACCGTGTCCGGATCTCGCGCCAGCACGAAACCGGTCTCCGCGGCGAACACCGTCCCGAGCCCGCGCTCCTCGACGTGCTGCATCAGAAGCATCAGGGCGCGCGCTGCCACGGCGCCGTGCCGGGCCCCGGCGGGGCTCATCGCCCGCAGCTCCCCCTCGACGAGCTCGTGGCGCTGCCCGTCGCGAGGCAGCTCGAGCAGCTGCTCGGCACGCGTGAGCTTCGCATTGTCGACCATCGATCCCATGGTAACACCCCGCCTCGCCTCGCGGTCCGCATTGCAATCCACCGTGGAGCGGTGCGTGCGGGCGGTGACGCACGAGTTCCCGAATACCCGTCCGACCTGCCACCGGCGGCGTTCGGCGCGTCACCCGATCGCGGCCGCCCGCGCCGCGCCGCGCCCGCTTCCGGTCACCGGATCGCGATGCGCAACGCGGCCAACCTCGTGAGGCCCGGCGGACCGGTGGGCAGTGAAGACGCGCGACATCGATGTCTGAGCCACGCGCGGTTCGATGCCGAGCAGCCGCCACGGCGGATCCAGCCGTGCGACCCTCGCCGTGAGCGCACCGTCCACGCGCACCGTGCCGGTTTCGACCTCGCCGCCGGCGGCGGTCAGGAGCCGGTCCGTCGCCCGAAGTAGGGCACGATCCCGACGCTCGGACTTCGCCGTCCTCGTGTTCCGGCTGGTGGATCGCCGCCGCGCGGCTGCCAGCACCCTGGCGTGTGCCAGGCTTCGGCTGGTTCGGTTTCGACTCGACGCGGCCGGTCGGCCCGGTGCCGCCGCCCGTGCCGGCCGGCGCTCCTGGGGCCTGGCCGCGCGTCGTGCTCACACGCCTGCGAACGCGCTGAAGCCGCCGTCGACCGGCACGACGATGCCGGTCACGAAGCGCGCGGCGTCGGAGCACAGCCACAGCAGCACGCCGTCGAGGTCCTCCGGCTCGCCGAAGCGGCCGAGCGGCGTGTGGGCGAGCACCGTCGCGCCGCGCGCGGTCGGCGTGCCGTCGGGCTCGGTCAGCAGCCGGCGGTTCTGCTCGGTCACGAAGAAGCCGGGCGCGATCGCGTTCACGCGCAGGCGGCCGCCGAGCTTCGTCGCCGCTTCGACCGCGAGCCAGCGGGTGAACGACTCGACCGCGCTCTTCGCCGCCGAGTAGGCGACCACGCGCGTCAACGGGCGGGCGGCGGCCATCGACGAGATCGCGACGATCGAGCCGCCGCCGGCCGCGACGAGCGCCGGACCGAACACCAGCGTCGGCAGCACGGTGCCGGTCAGGTTCAGCCGGACGCAGTCCTCGAAGGCCTCGATGCCGAGGTCGAACACGTTGGCGGTGGGGCCGACGGTCGCGGCCGGCACGTTGCCGCCGGCGGCGTGCACGAGGATCGTCGGCTCGCCGAGCCGCGCCAGGATCGCGTCGCGCGCGCGCTCGAGGGCGGCGCGGTCGAGCACGTCGGCGTCGATCGCCGCGGCGGTGCCGCCCTGTGCGGCGATCCGCGCGGCGACCGCGTCGAGCTTCGCGCGCGTGCGTCCGACCAGCGCGACGCGCGCGCCAGCGCCCGCGAGCGTCTCGGCCATGCGGCCGCCGAGCACACCGCCGCCGCCGGTCACGATCGCGACGCGGCCCGCCACCGAGAACTTCGAGTCCATGGTCCCGCACAGGCTACGCGCCGGCGCCGCCGGTGCGAGCGCGTCGTTCGGCGTCTGGCTCAGCGGCGGCGCCCGATCTTCGAGTTGCCGAGCTTCCTGCGCAGCGCGCGCAGGCAGCGGTCGCAGAAGCGGTCGGGCTTCAGGTCGATCCCCTCGACGTAGGTCGAGCTGCTCATCACGCAGTCGCTGCGGCGGCAGTGCAGCAGCGCGAACGTGTGGCCGAGCTCGTGCATCGCCTCCTTGACCAGGCGCTCGAACATCAGCTGCGGATCCGGCTCGAGGCCGTACAGCTCGTTGTCGAGCCGGAACGACGAGATCAGCGCGGAGCGGCCGTCGAGCTCGGCCTCGCCGAACACGTAGGTGAGCACCGGGATGAACAGGTCGACGGACGCGACGCCGAGCACGCGCGTCGCCTCCCGCGGCGTCGTGTCGCGCAGGTGCTGCAGCAGCACGCGCGAGTCGTACTGGCCGCGCGAGGCATCGAAGGCGACCTCGGGGTCGAACGCCGGCGCGCGGTGCTCGACGTCGAGTTCGAACGTCGCAGCGATGCGCTGCGCGAGCGGGCCGAGCACGTCCGAGCGATCTCCGCAGAAGATCGGCACCACGTGCAGCATTGCCATCGTCCTCGGTTCGCGCCCGCTCGCGTCGCCGCCGGCCCGGCTCACGACCGCTGCAGGCCGTACTTCTTGATCTTGTTGTAGACGGTCACCCGGTCGACTTCGAGGATCTGCGCCGCCCGCGTGATGTTCCAGCCGGTCCGCTCGAGCACCGCGGCGATGTGGCGCCGCTCGACGTCGGCCAGCGAGTCGTTCGCCGATCCGGCGGGCGCCGCGCCGGGGGCGGAACCGGAGCCCGGCGCGTGCGCTGGCGCCGCCACATGGTTCACCGGCAGGTCGTCCGGCTGGATCAGCGGCGGCTTGCCGACCACCATCGCGCGCTCGATCGCGTTCGACAGCTCGCGGACGTTGCCCGGCCAGCGCCAGCGGAGCAGGACCTCCATCGCCTCGTCGCTGACGCCCGTGATGCGCTTGTCCATCTGCCGCGCGAACTTGCGGACGAAGTGCTCGACCAGCAGCGGGATGTCCGACGGCCGCTCGCGCAACGGCGGCGCGACGATCGTCACGACGTTGATGCGATAGTAGAAGTCCTCGCGCAGGCGGCCCTCGGCGACCGCCCGCTCGAGGTCCTCGTTGGTCGCGCAGATCACGCGGAAGTCGGACTTGATCGGCCGGTTGCCGCCGACGCGCGTGAACTCCTTCGTCTCGAGCACGCGCAGCAGGTCGACCTGCATCTTGGCGTCGATCGTGCCGACCTCGTCGAGGAACAGCGTGCCGCCGTCGGCCATCTCGATGCGGCCGTTGCGCCGCTCGCGCGCACCGGTGAACGCGCCGCGCTCGTGGCCGAACAGCTCGCTCTCGAGCAAGGTGCCGGGTAGCCCACCGCAATTGACGGGGACCAGCGGGAAGTAACGCCGCGGGCTCAGCGCGTGGATCGCGCGGGCGATCAGCTCCTTGCCGGTGCCGCTCTCGCCGCGGATCAGCACCGTCGTGTCCGTCGCCGCGACGCTGCGGACGAGCTCGAGCACCCGGTGCATCGGCTCGCTGTCGCCGACGATCGGATCGGCGTCGACCAGCTCGTCGATCGTGCCCTTGAGCCGGACGTTCTCCTCGCGCAGGCGCCGCTGCTCCAGCGCGCGTTGCACCAGGTGGCCGAGCTCGTCGGGATCGACCGGCTTCGTGACGTAGTCGAACGCGCCGCGCTTCAGCGTCAGCACCGCGGTGTCGACCGACGCGAAGGCCGTCATCATGATGACCGCCATCTCGGGTGCGGCCGTCTGCAGCCGCTGCTGTAGCTCGACGCCGTCCATGCCGGGCATGCGGATGTCGACGAGCGCGACGTCGAAGCTGCGGACGCCGATGGCCCGCAGCGCTGCCTGGGCGTCCTCCGCGGCGACGGCGTCGAAGCCGTCCGCGCGGAACCAGTGCGTCAGCGAGTCGCGGATCGAGAACTCGTCGTCGACGATCAGGATGCTGGGGCGACGCTCGGTCACGCGATCACGCCTCCTCCGGTCTCGGGCCGGGCCGGCGCGGCAACCGGACGTGGAACGTCGTGCCCCGGCCGGGCTCCGACTCGATCTCGATCGATCCGCCGTGCCCGCGGACGATGCCGTAGACGACGGCGAGCCCGAGCCCGACGCCGCTGGTGTCGCCCTTGGTCGAGAAGAACGGCTCGAACACGTGCGGCAGGACGTCGGGGGGGATGCCGACGCCGGTGTCGCTGATGTCGATCTGCACGGCGTCGCGGTCGCCGGTCGTGCGCACCGTCAGGTCGCCGCCCTCCTGGCCCGGGCCGCTCATCGCCTCGGCTGCATTGACGAACATGTCCATCAATGCCTGCTGGAGCTGACCGGCGTCGGCGACGATCTCGGCATCGCCCGCGAGCGGCTCGTTGTGGATGCGCACGCCGCCCATCTCGAGGTGGTGCCGCACGAGCATCAGCGAGCGGTCGATCACGGTGTTGACGTCGATCGGCGCCAGCGAGGCGCCTTTCTGCCGTGCGAACAGCAGCAGGTTCTTGACGATGTCGCCGCAGCGCGCGCACTCGCGCTGGATCAGTCCGAGGTAGCGGCCGAGCTCCTGGCCGGTCGCTCGCTCGATCGGCTGCGCCGCGATCGAGCGTTCGACGAGGCGCGCGTAGGTCAGCACACCGCTCAGCGGGTTGTTGATCTCGTGCGCGACGGTCGCGCACAGCCGGCCGAGCGACGCCATCTTCTCCGAATGCAATACGTGGCGCTGTGCGCGGCGCAGCTCGTCGGTCTTCTCGACGACCTTCGCCTCCAGCTTGCGCGACCACCCCTGCAGGTCGTCGTGCGCGCGCTGCAGGTCCTCGGCCATCCGGTTGAACGCCTCGCCGAGCCGCGCGATCTCGTGGCGGCCGGTCACCTCGATCCGCGTGTCGAGGTCGCCCGTGGCGATCCGTTGCGTGGCGCGGTAGAGGGTCTCGACCGGCCGCTGCACGAGGCGCCGGATCAGCATCGTGGTGCTGGCGACGACGATCAGCACGAGCACGACCGTGGCCCAGGCGAGCTGGCTGCGCGCGGACGCGATCGTCGCGTCGATCGGCGCCATCGACATCTCGACGTCGAGCACGCCGAGGGCTTTCTCCTCCTCCGGCGAGCTGTGGCAGCCGAACGCGGCGCAGCTCGGTGCGTTCGCGATCACGGTCAGGTGGCGTAGCACCTCGCGGTCGCTGCCGCGCGTCGCGAGCCGGATCTCCTCGAGCTTCGCGCGCGTCAGCGGCTCGCCGTCGCCGTGGCAGCTCAGGCACGGCTCCTCGGCGACCTCGATCCGGCTGCCGATCTCGGCGCGGTCCGCCGAGATGACGATCTCGCCGGCCTTGTCGTAGATCCGGATCGCCGCGAGGTCGGGAGCGCCGGACAGCCGCTCGATCGTCGTCTGCACCTCGTCGAGGCGGTTCAGCAACATGCCGTCGTGGGTGGCCTGCTGGATCAGCCCGCTGGAGCGCTGGATCTCGCTGCGCACGAGCCGCATGACGTGGCTGCGGGTCGAGTCGAAGCTCAGCGCGGCGTAGCCGGTGAGCACCGCGCCGATCGTCAGGAACAACGGCAGCAGGAGCCGGAATCCCAGCGAGCCGACCAGGGAGCGGTCGATCCGGGCACCGGTGGGTGAGGTCATCGTGTGCTCTCGACGGCCGCGGCCGGCGCGGCGGCCCCCGCTGTGGAGGACGCCACCGCTGAAGATCTCCACGGACCGTTGAAGTCCTCAACCCACCGGGCGCGCGCTGATTTCGTGGCCGGCGGACCGATTGACCTGTAACTCCCGCTGCCGTGGGAGGATCCGGCGATGCGCGAGGTTCGTCGGCGGGTCCGGACCGCGCGTTGCTCTGCACGCCCGCGGGTGCCGCGACAGGCACCCGAGGAGCGTTCGCAGACGATGAGAACCACCCGCGTTCAGAAGTACGACTGGCTCCGGATCGGGGTCGCCCTGGCCCTCGTGTGCATCGCCCTGCCGGCGCTCGCGGCGCTGGTGTTCTTCGCCCGCTTCGTGGTGCTGGCGGTCGCGGTGCCGGCGATCTTCGCCGGCCTCCTGCTCAGCATGTTCAGCCCGCGGTTTCGCACGTGGCTGGTGAGCGGGGAGCCGGCGGAGCTCTGCTACAAGGGCCTGCGCCTCGCGAGCGACGTGGCGGTCGCGGCCGGTCACGCCTGGGCGCGGCCGAATCGCGACGAGGTGGTCGTGGGGACCGACGATCTCGCGCCGACCGTGCTCGGGCCGGTGTCGTCGGTCGAGCTCCCGGAGGTCGGGCGCTGGTTCCAGCGCGGCGAGCCGATCGCCCGGCTGCGTCGCGGCTCGCGCATGGTGGTGCTGCGGGCGCCGGTCTCCGGCGTCGTCGTGAGCCGCAACGACGCGCTGCACTGGCGGCCGCAGCTCGTCAACGACGTGCCGTACGCCGACGGCTGGCTGGTCCGCCTGCGCAGCGAGGTGTCGCGCGCCGAGCGGGCATTCCTGCGCCACGGCCGGAGAGCGCGCGACTGGTTCTGCACGGAGGTCGACCGGTTGGTCGGTCTGCTCGGCAGCGGCCACGCGATGAGCCACGCGGTGGCGGACGGCGGTGCGCTGGTCGGCCACCTGCACGACCAGATCGACGAGCCGACCTGGCAGCAGCTCTGCAGCGACCTGTTCGACCGGGCAGACGAGCCGAGCGACGCGCTGCCGTGACGCCCGGGTCCGCGGCGCTCCTGTCGGTCGTGCCCACCCACTGCGGTGGGCGCGATCGTCCTGACCGCATACGTGAACCGGGTTCGCGAACCGCATCCATGACGACGAACGAGCTTCGACCTGGCGCACCGCGCCGTCGCGCCGGTGGCCACGAGGAGAACCCCAGATGACCCCGAGAGAAGACGAACTGGACGACCGGAGAGAACCGGTGACGAATTGCGACCGGCGCGGATTCCTCCGCGTGCTGGGCGCCGCGGGCGCCGGCCTCGCATTGACGCCCGCGGCGATGGCCCAAGCCGAAGCGGAGGGTGATCCGTACGGCGTGCTGGTCGACACCACGATGTGCATGGGCTGCCAGACCTGCACGAAGGTCTGCGCCGAGGGCCACGGCCTCCCGGCGCCGGAGGAGGTCTGCCGCTCCGACACGACGACGACACAGCTGTCGGTCGTCGACAGCTACACGTTTCCGGAGGAGCGCGTCGAGATGGGCGGCGTGTTCGTGAAGAGGCAGTGCATGCACTGCCTGCAGCCGGCCTGTGCGTCGGCGTGCCTCACGAAGGCGTTGCTGAAGACCGACGAGGGCCCGGTCGTATGGCGCGGGAGCAAGTGCATGGGTTGCCGCTACTGCATGCTCTCCTGCCCGTTCGGGATGCCGAAGTTCGAGTACGACAGCCCGAACCCCCGCATCCAGAAGTGCGACATGTGTGCCGACCGGCTGGCCGAGGGGCAGCCGCCGCGCTGCGTCGAGAACTGCCCGGCCGGCGCATTGACGTTCGGCCGCCGCAGCGAGCTCATCGAGGAGGCGCACCGGCGGATCGCCGAAGCACCGGACGACTACTACCACCACATCTACGGCGAGCGCGAGGCCGGCGGCACGTCGTGGCTATACCTCGCCAAGGTCCCGTTCGAGGAGCTCGGCTTCCCGAAGGAGGTCGAGACCGAGAGCTACCCGGCGATGACCAAGGAGTTCCTGTACGGCGTGCCGGTGGTGCTGACGCTCGTCCCACCGCTGCTGCTCGGTATCAGCAAGGCGGTCGCCAGTGAGCGGCCCGAGGGAGGTGCAGCCCGATGACCACGATCGAACAGAACCTGCCGGGGCAGGCAGCTCCGGAGGCCATCAGCGAGCGCCAGCGCCTGCTGCGCTTCCTGCGCGCCGAGCTGAAGCCGCGCGGCCCGCTGCTCACGCCCTTCAACGTGATCTCCGGGCTCGTGATCCTCGCCACCGCGGTCATCCTGGGCTTCCGTTTCGCCTACGGCCTCGGCGCGGTGTCGAACCTGACGCAGGAGCAGCCGTGGGGCCTGTGGAAGGGCTTCAACGTCATCACCGGCGTCGCGTTCGCGGGTGGCGCCTACGTGATGGTGTTCCTCGTCCACGTGCTGCGGCTGCAGCGCTACCGGCCGATCGTCCGCGTGACGATCCTCAATGGCCTGCTCGCGTACGTATTCTACGCCGGTGCGCTGGTGCTCGACCTCGGCCGGCCGTGGAACGTGATCAATCCGGTCATCGGCAACGACTTCGGTCTGAGCTCGGTGCTGTTCCTCGTCGCCTGGCACTTCATGCTCTACATGATCGCCGCGGCGGTCGAGTTCTCGCCGGCGGTCGCCGAGTGGCTCGGCATGAAGCGGCTGCGCCGGATCCTGTCCGCGATGACGCTCGGTGCCGTGATCCTCGGCATCTCGCTGTCGATGCTGCACCAGTCCGGCCTGGGCGCGCTGTACCTGATGGCGAAGCCCAAGATCCAGCCGCTCTGGTACTCGGAGTTCGTGCCGATCCAGTTCCTGGTGTCGAGCGTGTTCGCAGGCCTGTCGATGGTGATCCTCGAGGGCACGATCAGCCGCCGCGTGTTCCGGGCCCGGGCGAGCGCCGCATACCACTTCTCGCAGGAGCGGATCCTGGTCGGGCTGTCGCGGATCTGCGCCGGCTCGATGTTCGTCTACATGTTCCTGCAGACGGTGGTGTTCGTGCACGGCCGTGACTGGCGCTACATGGGGGGCGGCTGGGGCGCCTGGTTCCTGCTCGAGAACCTCGGCTTCGTCGCCGTGCCGTGCGCGCTGTACGTGCTGGCCTGGCGTCGCCGCAACACACGTCTCGCCCGCATCGCGTCGGTCATGGCGCTGTTCGGGATCGTCCTCAACCGGCTGAACGTCTCGGTGGTCGCCTTCATGCCACACGCCGCGGTGCGCTACGTGCCGTCGTGGATGGAGGTCGTCGTGACGCTCGGCGTCATCTCGGCCCAGATCTGGGTGTTCCGCTGGGTCGTCAATCGGATGCCGGTCCTCGACGCGGAGCCCGCGTGGAAGCGCGAGCGCAAGGAGGAGCCGACGGCCGCGGAGCGCCCGGCTGACAGGCTGCTCGTCAAGGAGAACTGACATGAACGATCCGCTTCCCACCGACCTGTTCCTCACCAAGGGGCTCGAATACGTGCTCGTGCTCGGCTTCCTCGCGGCGCTCGTGCTGTTCTGGCAGCTGCTGCTGGCGAAGCGGCCGACGCCGGCCGGCACGGCGCAGCCGGAGGGGCCGTTCGCGCGGACCCTGAGCGGCTGGTTCGGGTTCCCGCTCGAGCGCTTCTACCACCCCGGGCACGCCTGGGTCCGGCCCGACGCGGACGGCCTCGTCACCGTCGGTCTCGACGACTTCGCGCAGAAGGTCGTCGGCCCGGCCGAGCAGATCGCGCTGCCGAAGGTCGGCGCCCGGCTGCAACAGGGGCACCGGATGTCGCGCCTGTCGGTCGGACCGAAGGGCGTCGACGTGCAGGCACCGCTCGACGGCGAGATCGTCGAGCGGAACGACGTGCTCGCCGAGCACCCCGAGCTGATGAGCGACGATCCGTACGGCCGCGGCTGGCTGTTCCGCGTGCGGCCGAGCCGGCTCGACGCGAACTTCGAGCAGCTGCTGCAGGGCGGGGCGGCCCGCGCCTGGATGGACTCGCTCGAGGATTCGTTGCGGCGGCGGATGTCGCCGAGCTTCGGCCTGTTGATGCAGGACGGTGGCGTGCCGGTCTCCGGGATCGCCCGCGTCCTGGCCGGCGACGAGTGGGACGAGCTTGCCTCCGAGCTGTTGTCGTCTTGAATGGAGGGATCGCGCGACTGGAGGCTTTCAGATGGCGACGCCAACTCCCGCACCGGACGTCCCGGCGACCGCCGGCCGCATCCTGGTGGTCGACGACGAGTTCTCCGTGCGTGACTCGCTGGAGGGCTGGTTCCGGCTCGACGGGTACGACGTCGCCACTGCAGCCGACGCCGCCGAGGCGCTCCGCACGCTGCAGGAGCGCGCGTTCGACGTCGTGCTCCTCGACATCCGCATGCCGGGGATCGACGGCCTCGAGCTGCAGCGGCGCATCCACGCGATCGACCCGACGCTCGTGGTCATCATGATCACCGCCTTCGCGTCGGTCGATACCGCCGTGCAGGCGCTCAAGGAGGGGGCGTTCGACTACGTCACCAAGCCGATCGACCCCGACAACCTGTCGCATCTGGTCGTGCGCGGCCTCGAGCAGTGTCGCGCGCGCCGCGCCGTGCCCGGGGCACCGGCCGGCGAGGCGACCTGCCCACCGCTGGTCGCGCATTGCGAGCAGATGCGGAAGCTCGTCGCGGCGGCGCGCGCCGCCGGGGCGACCGACGCACCGGTGCTGATCCGCGGTGAGCACGGCACCGGCCGCGAGCTGCTCGCCCGCCACGTGCACGCGCACAGCGGCCGGCGCAACTTCCCGTTCGTGCCGCTGGTCTGCGGCGCGTCCGACGACCAGCACCTCGAAGGCGAGCTGTTCGGCCACGAGAAGCTCGCGTTCGAGGGTGCGCGGTTCCGCCGCAAGGGCAAGCTCGAGATGGCCGACGGCGGCACGCTGCTCCTCAAGGAAGTGCAGGAGATGAGCCCGCGAATGCAGGCGGAGCTGCTCCAGTGCCTCGACTCGCGCGAGTTCCGTCGCCTCGGCGGGCAGACGCCGGTCAAGGTCGACGTGCGCGTGATCGCGACGAGCAGCGCGGATCTCGAGCAGCTCGTCGCGAGCGGCCGCTTCCGCGAGGACCTGTTCTACCGCCTCGACGTCGTGTCGCTCGCGGTGCCGCCGCTACGCGAGCGGGGCGACGACGTGACGAAGCTCGCGGAGGCGTTCCTCGAGCGCGAGGCGCGGGTCGCCGACCGGCCGTTCACCGGCTTCGAGTCGGGCGCGCTGCGGACGTTGGCCGCGCACGCGTGGCCGGGAAATGTCCGCGAGCTCGAGAACGCGATCGAGCACGCGGTCGCGGTCGGCACGCCACCGACGATCCACGCCGCGGACCTGCCGGCGCGGTGCGGCGGCGGGGCCGGGTAGCCTACGCCGGCGTCGGGCGCTGCCGCGGTGGAACCGTGCGCAGCGCGATCACCGCGCCGCACGACGCGATCGCGGCCATCGCCCAGAACACGCCGCCGCCGAAGCGCGCGAACAGCACGCCGGACAGCGCGGTCGACAGCGCCATCGCGACGCCGGTCGACAACGCCGACAGCAGGCTCTGCGCGGTCGCCGAGAACGCCGGCGGCACGTGGCGCTGCAGGTGGCCGATCGCCGCGAGGTGCGTCGCGCCGAAGCTCAGCGCGTGCAGCCAGTTCGTCGCCGCGAGCACGCCCTGGTCGACGCTGCTCGCGAGCACCACCCAACGCAGCACGGCGGCCCCCGCGCCGAGCAGGAACAGCCGGCGTGCGCCCATGCGGTCGGCCCACCCGGCGCCGACCGCGAACAGCACGATCTCGGCGACGACCCCCTCGGCCCACAGCCAGCCGACCGTCGTCTCGCTGATGCCGTGCGCGGTCCAGTGCAGCGTCGAGAAGCTGTAGTAGGCACCGTGGCTCGCCTGCACGACGCCGGCGACCGCGAGCACGCGCAGGAGCGCGGGGTCCCGGAGCAGCGTGCGGATCGGGCGCTCGCCGGGCGCGGGCACGTGACCGCGGCCACCGCACTCGGGAACGAGCGGCGCCGCGAGCGCCGCGAAGCAGAGCGCACCGAGCACGACGCCGTAGACGATCTCCGGTCCACGCACGTCGACGAGCCGGCCGACCGCGACGACTGCGACCAGGAACGCGAGCGATCCCCACAACCGCATGCGCCCGTAGCGCAGGCCGTGCTCGCGCGCCGCGAGCACGGTCAGGTTGTCGCACAGCGGGATCAGCGTGGGGTAGAACAGCCCGAACAGGAAGCTCGGCACGAGCAGCGCGGCGAAGCCGTGCATCGCGCCGAACGGCAGGAAGCTCGCAGCGGCGAGCGCGGACAGCAGCGCGAGTGCCCGCCGCCTGCGCCCGGAGCGGTCGGCGCGGGCCGCGATCCACGGCGTCGCGACCGTGCGCACGCAGATCGCGACGGCGAGCAGCCAGCCGATCTGCCGGTCGTCACAGCCGCGCGCCTCGAGCCACTTGGGCCAGTACGGAAGCCAGGCGCCGAGCACCGCGAACACGGCGACGTAGTACAGCGCGAGGCGGGGGGCGATCAGGGCGGAGTCTCCGGTGCGACGGGGGAGTGCGGGGCGCGCGCCACGAGCTGTCCGAGTGTGGCGCCGCGAGCGCGCCCGGGGAAGCGTGTGGCCGGTCGCCGGCCGCGGCGTGGCCGCCTCCGAGCCGGCGTGGACCATCCCAGCCCGGCGCCGGTTCCCCGCCGCCTCCCCGCGGGTCCGTGGTCCGACCGGCCGCGGCGACCCCGTGCGGCAGCGCGCACTGGACACCGCGGCCGGTTGCGTGTCCCCTGCACCGCGGTCGGCTCACTCGGCCGGCCAGCTCCCTCCTCTCCATCCAGGTCACCGGGCGCCTGCCCGGTGTCTGCGATCCGACCATGCCCAGCCTGCCGCCGCTCCCCGTCGTCCTCGCCACCGCCCTGCTCACCGGTGGCGCCCTCGCCCAGTTGCCGCTCCAGGCGCTCGGTTTCGATCCGGGCGCCAGCGACCTCACCTCGCGCAGCGGTCTGCGCGGCGACCATCGCGGCGCCGTGCTGCTGCAGATGCCCGGGCCCGCGCTCGCCGGCGTCGGCAATCCGACCGGGTCGATCGTCGGGCTGACCCTCGTGCTGCAGGACCAGGACCGCGGCACGCCCGACGCCTGGCGCTGCGTCGTGCTGCGCGACGACGGCCGTGGCGCCCCCGACATCACGCCCGCGGGCGAGCTGTTCCGCAGCGTCGAGCTGCGCTCGCCGGTCGCGGTCGGCCCCGGCGCCGGCCGTGTGTCGGTGACGTTCTCGACGCCGGTCGCGGTGCCGACGGGCGCGACCTTCTACCTGGGCGTCGAGCTGCCGCCCAATGGCGATTGGCCGGCGGACGGATTGTCCGTCCACGCGGCCGAATACGCGCTGTCCGCCAATGTGACGAACCCGGCGGCCCCGCGATTGACGTTCACGCACGACCGCACCGCGGGCACGCTGGTCGTGCGTGGCCTCGACCGTGCGCACCGTATCGAGGCGCTGGTGACTGGCCCGACGCTGTCGGCCGGTGCGGACGTCGACCCCGCCCTGCGGCACGGCGAGCCGAACCCGAACTTCGGGATCCGCGGCGCGTTCCCCGACCGCGCCGCCGGCGACGGTCTGGCGTTCCGCGTGCGCGACGGCGGTGCGGTCGGCCAGCAGTTCGCGATCCTCGGCCAGCTGCTCGGTGCGAACCCGGCACCGTTCCGCCTGCCGGGCCTCGGCGGGCTCGTGTTCCTGACGCCCGGGCTGGTGTTCCCGGACCTGCTCGGCGCCGGCACGCTCGACGCGCAGGGCGAGGCGATCGCCGTCTACGCGGGCTACCCGTTCACGCTCGGCGCGTCGGGCTTCGGAGTGATCTCGGTGCAGGCGATCACCGGGTTGTTCGGCAACGAGCGGCTGAGCAACCTCGCCGTCATCGACGATCGCTGAGCTGCGCGCCGGTCACCGACCGTCGATGCGCAGCGCGTTCTGTGCCGCGACGCGGCCGTCGAGCTCCTGCAGCAGCACGTCGACCGTCACCGGCAGGTCGGCGCCGTCCAGCTCGAGCCGCGCGACGTGGTCGGTGCTCGCGTTCCACGCCGCGACGCCCTTCGGCACGCGCGCGTCGAGGGCGACGTCGAGCGGGCCCTCCTGCAGCAGGATGCGGCCGGCGCGGTCGTGTGCCCTGAGCGTCGCGCGCAGCGTGCGCTTGCCGGCCGCCCGGTTGTAGAGCGTGACCGCGACGTCGAACGGCTGCCGCCGATCGCCGGGCTCCTCGACCGGCATTGCGGCGAGGTACGCCTCGCAGTCCGCCCCGCTGTGCGTCTCGCGCTCGACGTGCACGTGCGGGAACTCCCGCTGGCTCTCGAGCAGCAGGTAGCAGCCGCCGCCGAACGCTCCGTAGCCGCCGCGTTGCACGTGGGTCGGCCGGAAGCCGTGCTTCGCGAACTCGCCGAGCAGCGTGTTGACCGTGTTCGGCATCAACGACGGCAACGAGTTCTCGCTGGCGCCGATGTTGTCGAGCTCGCGGTACTGCGTGTAGCCGTCCTCGCCGCCGCCGTACAGCACGCAGCTCACGAACACGCGCTGCCGCGCGACCGCCGCGTACTGCTCGATGGTGCGCCACGGCTCGGGCAGGTGGTAGAGGATGCCGCACAGCATCACGACGTCGTATTGGCGGCCGGGGTGGTTCTCGAGCCAGCCGTCGCACGACGCGACCTGGAAGTCGATGCTGTCGATGCCCCACACGCGCTGCACGAAGCGCGCCTTCTCGATGTTCTCGGGTCGCACGTCGAACGCGTCGACGTGGACGGCGCCGGCGCGCCGCGCACCGAACGACCACGCGCCTTCGTTGCACGCGACGTCGAGCACCGTACGCCCGCTCCAGAAGCCCGGCCGGACCGGCGGGAAGTAGAGCTGGCGGTGCCCCCAGTCGTCGAACGGCGCCGTGATCGTCGTGCGGACGCCGCCGAGCTCCAGGTCGTAGTACCAGGGCGCCAGCCGCCGGATCTCGCGCTCGATGTCGGTTCGGTCCATGGGAGAGGTCGCACCGCAGGGCGCCGCGGGAGCCTATCACGAGCGCGCGGGCCGGCGCACGGCGAAGCCGGGCGCGCCCTCGACGACGTCAGCGCGAGGTGCGCGCGAGCCGCCAGCCCGCGTAGCGGGTCAGCGCGCGCAACGCCCGGTCGGCACGGCGGAACGTCGGCAGGCCGCCGCGCTCGAGGAGCCGTGCGAGCGCGTCGTAGCGCGGGCCGCCGTCGACGACCGCGACGACCGGCTTCCGCGCGTCGGCCGCCGCGCGCAGCAGGCGCGGTCCGACGGCCTCCGCGCCGGCGACGTCCTCGCGGGTCGGCCCGCCCGCGAGCGTCTGCAGCGCCGGCGTCATCGGCACGATGCCGACCACCGCCAGGTCGACGTCGGGCTCGGCGAGCACCGCGCGTAGCGCGGCCTCGTAGGCAGCGTCGCTCGCGATCGGCGTCAGGTCGAGCGGGTTGCGCACGTCGACGAAGCCGGCGATGCGCGCCGCCTCCAGCACCTCGCCGAGCCGCGTGCGCGTCGAGTCGCCGAACGGGGCGAGCTCGAGAGCACCCAGGTGGTCGGCGATCGCGACGCACTCGAAGCCGGCGTTCGACACCGCGCCGAGGCGCAGGCCGTGCAGCGGCCGCTCCGTGAGCAGCAGCGACAGGCGCGTCAGGTCGTCGAACTCGCCGAGCGTCTCGGCGACCAGCACGCCGGCCGCGGCGCACAGCGCGCGCGTCACCGCGTAGTCGCCGGCGATCGAAGCGGTGTGCGACGACGCGGCGCTCGCGCCGGCCGGGCTGCGTCCCGCGCGGTAGAGCACCACGCTGCGGCCGCTCGCGGCGATCCGCCGCGCGGCGGCCAGGAAGCGGGCGCCGTCGAGCGGCCGGAAGCCCTCGACGTAGCACGCGAAGGTCGTCAGCTCCGGGTCGTCGGCGAGGTGCGTCAGGTAGTCGCCGATCGTCAGGTCGACCTGGTTGCCGGCGGTCACGACGTACTTCGGCGCGAATGCGCCCAGCGTGCTCGACCGCGCGACCGCGAACGCGCCGCTCTGCGACAGCAATGCGAGCGGCGCGGGCCGCCCCTCGGCGAAGCCGAGCTTGTGCTCTGGGATGAACAGCGTGTCGTAGCGGCCCGGCCGCGAGCGGATGCCGAGGCAGTTGCCGCCGTTGAGGAGCGGTCCGCGGTCCGCGGTCGCGCGCGCCTCGGCCAGCGCCGTGTGCATCGCCGCCACGCGCGGTGCGCTCCCGGAGCTCTCGCCGAGCCCGCCGGGGATCAGGATCATCGTCTCGGCGCGGTCGTGGCGGATCGCGGTCGCGACGACCTCCGGAACCTGCGCGGCCTCGACCGCGACGACCAGCAGGTCGACCTTCTCGGGCAGCGCCTCGACCGCGGGCACGCACGCGCAGCCGTCGAGCTCCGTCTCGTCGGGCTTGACCACGAACACGCGCTCGCGCGGGAAGCCCTCGCGCAGCACGTTGCCGAGGATCACGTGGCCGGGGTTCATGCGCCGCGACACGCCGACGACGGCGATCGAGCTTGGCTCGAGCAGCTTCGGCAGCTTGTCGACCGGCCGCGGCGCGGGTGCCGCGGGCCGCTGCGTGCCGAGCTTCGCCAGCGCGTCGAGAGCGACCAGGCGGCCGTCGGCCGTCAGCGCGAGCGGATTGAACTCGAGCTCCGCGAGGTCCTGCGGCATCGCCTCGGCGCCGAGTGCCAGCGCGCGTTGCAGCACCGCCACCAGCCGCTCGGTCGCGAGCCGGGGCGGCTGCCCGCGCTGCGGCTCGGTGACGAGCCGCGCGATCGCCGCACGGTGCAGGGCGGCGCCGACCTCGCGCGCGGCGGCGACCTCCGCCGACAGGATCGCGACGTCCTCGCCGCTGCGCAGGCTGCGCGCGAGGAACTCCGCGTCGGTGCCGCCGGCGCCGAGCGTGACGACCGGCCCGAAGTCCTCGGTGAAGCGCAGGCCGAGCAGCAGCTCGCCACCGAGGCGCGCGTCGTGATCGACGAACTCGGCGATCAGGAAGCCGCGCACGTCGTGGCCGATGAGGCGCTCGCCCATCGCGTGCACGGCGGCGGCGATCTGCGCCGGCTCGTTGGCGACCACCGCGACGCCGCCGAACTCGGTCTTGTGCAGCACGTCCGCTGCGATGACCTTGACGACGACGCGGTCGCCCGGCAACCGCTCGGTCCGCGCGACGCGCTCGGCGCCGGCGACGACGACGTGCCGCGGCACGTCGATGCCGAGCTCCGCGGCGATCGTCATTGCCTCCGTCTCGAGCAAAGTCGCGCGACCCTCGGCGCGCGCGGCGCGGACGAGCTCGGTCAGGCTTCGATGCACGCGCCTGCCTCCCGGCCGAGTGCGAACGCGCGCAGGCAGTGCTCGACGACGTCGGCGCCCTTCGACCGGAAGCGTTCACGGATCTCGGCCTCGAGGTGGGCGGCGTCGATCGGCAGGTAGGGGGCCGCCGCGCCCACCATCACGATGTTCGTCGCACGCGGCGAGCCGGCCTGCTTCGCGAGTCGCGCCGCCTCGATCAGGTGGCCGCCGTTCAGCGCGCGGATGCGGGCATGGATGTCCTCGAGCGGCGGGTAGTCCGGGATGTTCTCGAACGGCTCGGCCGCCGTCATCACGACGCCGTCGGGCGCGAGCCACGCGAGGTAGCGCAACGCCTCGACCGGCTCGAGCGACAGGATCAGCTGCGCCCCGCCCTCCGGCACCACGTCGCTGTGGATCGGCGCGTCGCCGAGGCGCAGGCCGGCCTGCACGGCGCCGCCGCGCTGCGACATGCCGTGCACCTCGCCCTGCTTGACCTGCAGTCCCTCGCGCAGCGCGGCGGCCGCGATGATCGCCGCCATCGACAGCACGCCCTGCCCGCCGACACCCGCGAGCACGATGTCCGTCTTCATCGGTTCGCCTCCTCGCCGTGCGCCTGCTGCCGGCGCTCCTCCTTGTGGCGGCGTGCCGCGACGATGCACTCGCGCTGCACGACGATCACCGACAGGCCCTGGTGGGCGACCTCGCGCTTGACGAGCTCGGCGAACTCGTGCCGGTGCTTCGGGTGCGCGTGGACCACGTGGCAGTGCTCCGGCGGGACGCCGAGCCCCGTGATCACCGGGCCGAGCCGCGCGTCGGACAGCACGGTCGGTTGCGTGCCGGTCATCGCGACCGTCTGGTTGTCGAGGATCAGGAGCGTCATGTTCGTGTCGGCGCTGACAGCATCCATCAGCGGCGTGACGCCGGAGTGCAGGAACGTGCTGTCGCCGATCACCGCCAGCACGCGCTGGTGGCCCGCGTCCGCGGCGCCCTTCGCCATGCCGATCGACGCGCCCATGCACACGCACGAGTCGATGCCGCGGTACGGCGGCAGCGCACCGAGCGTGTAGCAGCCGATGTCGCCGGCGACCACGACGTCGTGCAGCTCCTCGCGCAGCTCGCTGATCGCGGCGTAGGCGTCGCGGTGCGGGCAGCCCTCGCACAGCTGCGGTGGGCGCGTCGGCAGCGCACCGGCCTGCTTCGGATCGACCGTGGGGCGCGGCGGGAGCCCGAGCGCCTTGCGCACGGTGCCGGGGGTCAGCTCGCCGTCCAACGGCAGCACGCATTCCCCGGGCCCGCCCTCCTTGCCGAAGATCGGCAGCGGCGATTGCAGCACACCGCGCAATGCGCGCTCGACGACCGGGTAGCCCTCCTCGAGGATCAGCAGGCGCTCGACGTGTGCGCACAGCCGGCGGATCATCGCCTTCGGCAGCGGGTAGGCACCGATGTGCAGGTGGGACGGCGCGCGCTCGAGGTCGGGCAGGTTCTCGAGGTAGTGATTGCGGCCGGCGCCGGTCGTGATGATGCCGAGCCCGCCGTCGTCGCCGCGCAGCACGAGCGTGTTGAATCCGCAATGCTCGCTGTAGTCGGCCAACGCCGGCTGTCGGTCGAGCAGCCCACGCCAGAGTCGGCGCGCGTTGGCGGGCAGCAGGATCCACGACCGCGGGTCGGGCGCGCCGTCGATCGGGTTCTTCGCGCGCGGGGGCTCGCGGAGCACCGGGGCGCGGCCGTGGCACAGCCGGGTGACGAGGCGCACCACGACCGGCACCTGGAACCGCTCCGACAGCTCGAACGCCTCGCGGGTCATCGCGTAGGCCTCCTGCTGGTCGCCAGGCTCGAGGCACAGCGTGCGCGCGAACTCGGCATAGACGCGGCTGTCCTGCTCGTTCTGCGAGCTGTGCATGCCGGGATCGTCGGCTACCGCGACGACCACGCCGCCGCGCAGACCGGTCAGCGCGGCGTTCATGAACGGGTCGGCGGCGACGTTCAGGCCGACGTGCTTCATCGAGACGATCGCGCGGCCGCCGACCATCGATACGCCGAGCGCCGCCTCCATCGCGGTCTTCTCGTTGGCGCACCAGTTCGCGTGGAACGCACCGCTCCGCTCCGCCTCGGCGAGCAGGCACTCGGTGATCTCCGTAGATGGCGTGCCCGGGTACGCGTATGCGGCCGCGATGCCGGCGTCGATGGCGGCGAACGCCACGGCCTCGTCGCCGAGCAGCATCTGGAGCGCGGTGGTGTCTGGGGTCAGCGTCGATTCGGCCATGGGTCGTCCGAGGGGTCGGGTCGGAGGGGGGGAGGGTTCGCGGCGGCGATGCGGCTCTCGCACCTTGGAGAACGAGGCTGCGCCAGGCGTTCTTTCCCGCGGCCGTGCGGTGATCGGCGCTGGCGCACCGCGCCGCGCGGGTCGACGATGCGGGTCGCGGCGCGGGGCGAGATCACGCGCGCGCCGCCCGCCATGATGCGACCCCGCCCGCTCGCCCTCGTGTCGTTCGCCGCCACCGCGATCGGCCTCGCCGCGCAGGAGCCCGCGCCGGTCGCCGACCGGCTGCGGATCGCTGCGCTCGACAGCGACGGTGCGTCGGCCGCGCTGACGATGCTGTGCGACGGCTTCGGCGGGCGGCTGGTCGGCAGCGACGCGCACCGCCACGCGGCGCGCTGGGCCCGCGACCGCCTCGAGCGCTTCGGACTGCGCGCGGGGCTCGCGACCCGGGAGATCCCGAGCGGTTGGACGCGCGGCGCGGCGAGCGCGCGCATCGTCGCGCCGTTCGTCGCCGAGCTACCGCTGTGTGCGGCCGGCTGGTCGCCGCCGCTGCCGCCGGGCGACGACGGCGCGCCGCGCACGCTCGACGTGCTGGTCGACCCGGCGGCGGACCTCGATCCGGACGACTGGCAGGCTCGCGCCGTGCTCTGCGGGCCGGGCGACGGGCGCGCGTTCGCGGGCGCAGCCCTGGTGCTGGTCGATGCGGCGCGACCGTTCGCCGCGCTGGCGACCGGCCTCGCCGCGTCGGCGGCACCGGACCGACCCGACGCGGTGCCGACGGCGTTCGTCGCGCACGAGGACGCCGAGCTGCTGCGGCGCGCAGCGGCCGGCGGCGCGAGCGTCGCCGTCGCCGCCACGCTCGACTGTGTTCGCGGCGGTCCTGCCGAGGTCCCCGAGGTGGTCGCCGATCTGCGCGGCGTCGGGCCGCACGCCGACGAAGTGGTGCTGCTGATCGCCGCGCTCGACTCCTGGGACGTCGGTCAGGGCGCGGTCGACGGCGCCGCGGTCGCGGTGCTGCTCGAGACCGCGCGGCTGTGCGCGGCGCTCGAGCTGCCGCCGCCGCGCACGCTCCGCTTCGTGTTGACTGCCGGCGCGCGCATCGGGCTCGGCACCGAGGCCTACGCGGCGCGCGTCGCCGAGCGGATCGACGCGCAGATCGGCGGCTTCGTGCTGCCGGGCGGCGGCGGCATGGTGCGCGGCGTCGGGCTCGCGCTGCAGCGCGACGTGCTGCCGGCAGCCGAACGCTGGTTCGCACCGCTCGCCGACCTCGGCGTCACCGACGTCGGCTTCCGCGACGGCGACTCGCCGTTGCCCGCCGCGCTGCGCCGGCGCGGGGTGCCGATCTTCGAGCTGATCGTCGAGGCTCCCGAGCGCGAGCTGCTCACCGGCACGCGCGCCGACAGCGTCGACAAGATCGTCGACATGGACCTGCGGCTCGCCGCGTGCGCGACCGCGACCGCGCTGTGGGCGCTCGCGGCCGACGAGCGACCGCCGCGCTTCGCGCGCTGATCGACGCTGGAAAGCGCGCGCGACGTCACTAGGATGGGGCGCGACGTCACAGCGGGCGGTTGCTGCGGCGTCGATCCCAGCGAACGGGAGGTCGCATGAATCGGAGTGAGTCCGTACTCGTCTACACGGTGACGACGATCCTGGCGGTCATCGTCTTCGTCGCCGTGGTCTTCGGTGGCGATGGTGCCCAGGGCAGCACCCTGTCGGGGCCCGGCACGCCCGGCTCGAACGGCGCCAGCGCGCCCGCGGGCGCCGTCGACCTGACGCAGCTCGCGTCGGACGGCGGCCAGTTCGTCGATCGGAGCGACACGCCGGACGGCGGGAGCGGCGAGCCGACCGGTGACTCGACCGAGGGCTCGTCGGGCGAGCCCGCGCCGCGCGCGGATGCCGCGACGCGGCTGCGCGAGCGCTTCGGCGACTTCCGCGAGGAGACCGGGGTCGACGGGCAGCGCTACCGCTTCGTGCGGCTACAGCGCGGCGACACCTTCAACGCGCTGGTCCGGCGCTGGACCGGCTCGGGCGAGCTGCTCGACGACGTCCGTGCGCTGAACGAGTCGCTCGAGCCGGACAGCATCCCGGCCGGCACCGAGATCATGCTGCCGTGGATCGACCCCGAGATCCTGCTCGCCAACGCGCCCGGCGCGCTGCGCTCCGGCGGGTCGGCCGAGTCGGGCGGCAGCCCGCGCGCGCCGCTCGGCGCACCGTTGCGCAGCCGCGCCGAGCCGTCGCGCTCGGAGCCGTCGCGCTCGGAGCCGTCGCGCTCTGGGCCGCAGCCAGCCGCTGCGGCCGGCGCCAGCTACACGGTCCAGCCCGGCGACAGCCTGTGGCGCATCGCCGAGAAGCGGGTCGGTCCCCGCGGTGCCGCCGCCTACGTCGATCGGATCCTGGCCGCGAACCCGTCGATCCCCGACGCCGGCCGCGTGCGGGCCGGCCAGCAGATCATCCTGCCCTGAGCGGTGCGCAGCGGCGGTCGCGGCGGCCGGCGAGCGCTCCGAGCGATCGTCGCCGGTCGCGGTCCTCCCGGCCGACGGGCCCCGACGTGGCCGGGCGCCCGGCGTCCGCGCGCGACAGCGGTTACAGTCGCCGCGCCCGGCCGACCGACGCGCACCCCGATGGACCTCCAGAGCTCCGTGCCCACCGCCGTGACCGCCCGCCTCGCCGTCGAGGAGCAGCCCGCCTTCGCGTGGAGCTTCGAGCCGACGGAGGCGTTCTCGTTCTCGATCCGCAATGACGGCCTGCCGGAGCTGGCCGACCCGGCGCGCTTCGGCGAGCTGCGCTACGTCGCCGACGTGCTGCGCGGCGACCAGCCGATCCGCCGCGTCGCGATCGAGCCGCTGCCGGCACCGGTGCCGCTCGGTGAGACGCGCGTGTTCCGGGCGAAGCTCGGGCTGACGCTGCTCGGCGGCGAGTTCCGGCTGCGCTTCGGGCTCGAGCGCCACGCGTCCGGCGCGGGCTGCGCGGCCCGGCCGATCCCGACCGACAGCCCGGCCGCGGCGTTCCGCGTCAAGAACCAGATCTTCGAGGCCTTCGTCGAGCTGGTGAACGCGTGCAACTTCCGCTGCACGTTCTGCCCGCAGACGACGCTGCAGCGCAAGCAGAGGCCGATGGACTTCGAGCTGGCGACCAAGGTCGTGCGCGACCTCGCCGACATGGGGCACCACTACCCGATCCGGGTGCACCTGCTCGGCGAGCCGCTGCTCTACAAGCGCTTCTTCGACTTCGTCGACATGGCGCACGACCACGGCCAGACCGTGTTCCTGGTGACCAATGGCTCGCGCTTCGACGACCGCACGCTCGAGGGCATCTACCGCACGCGCCTCGATCAGATGGCGATCTCGCTGAACACGCCGGAGCGCGAGACCTACGACGCGCAGCGCGGCACCGACATGACGTTCGATGCCTACACCGCGGGCATCCGCCGGATGATCCACGAGATCGCGCGCCGCGGGGCGCCGCCGAAGGTGTGGCTCAAGGTGCTGTTCGATCCCGAGCGGCGCGATCACCCGGACGAGATCGCGCGCGTCAATCGCGTCGTGCGCGAATGGATGAACGTGATCCGGGAGGCGAAGGGGCAGCCCGAGCTCGAGGCGCCGCAGATCGAGCGGATGGTCGTGACCGAGGAGTACAAGAACAACGGCACGACGATCATCCCGATGTGCGACGGCCTCGACATGCAGGTGACGCCCTACCACAACTGGGGCGAGGGCTTCGAGGGCAACCAGCACTTCTGCTCGTTCCCGTGGCGACAGCTCGGCATCCTCGTCGATGGCCAGGCGACCGCCTGCTGCGTCGACGCGGAGGGCGAGATCGACCTCGGCAACGTGCGCGAGCAGAGCGTCGAGGAGATCTGGAACGGCCCGGCGCTGCAGCGGATCCGCGACGCGTTCTGGAACGACCTGCGCGCCAGCGAGCCGCGCTGCGCGCGCTGTGACGTGCGGCACCGCGACTTCGCCGAGAAGTACCGCAACTGAACGCCGCGCCGCGCGGTCGCGAATTCGCCGAACGTCGCCGCACGCGCGGTGTGTCGTGGAGCGAGCGCCCGGTTCGGGCGCTGCGATGGACGTGAGCGATGGAGCGACCCGACGGCCGGCGTTTCGAGGATCTCGTGCGGAGTCACCACGCCGCCGTCTACCGCGCGGCGCACCGCGTGGTGGGGGCGGCCGACGCGGAGGACGTCGTCCAGCAGGTGTTCGCGCGCCTGCTCGCCGGTCGGGTCCGGCTGCGCGCCGGGGACGACGCGGAGAGCACGCTGCGCTGGGTGGCGGTCCGCCTCGCTCGCAACCACGATCGCAGCCGGCGCCGGCGCCGTCACCACGAGGAGGAGCGAGCGAAGATGAGGGACGAGCGGAACGACGATGCGCCGGCGGACGAGCTCGCCGAGCGCGATCTGCGCAGCGCGCTGCGGCGCGCCGTGGAGGCCTTGCCGGAGGACCAGCGCCTGCCGTTGGTGCTCCACTACTGGGAGCGGATGAGCTTCGCGTCGCTCGGCCAGGCGCTGCAATGCTCCGCGTCGACCGTGCACGGTCACGTGCAGCGCGGGCTCGACGCCGTGCGGCGCCGGCTGCGCGACGCCGGGTTCGCGGCGGTGGCGCTCGATGTGCCACACGCGCTGGCCGCGGCGGCCCCCGCGCCGGCCGCGGTGCCCGCGCGTCTCGCCGACCAGGTGCTCGAGGCGACGCCGACGGCGATCGGCGCGGGGCTCGGTGCGAAGCTCGCGCTCGCCGCCGTCGTGCTGCTCGGCGGGGGAGTCGCATGGTGGCAGCTCGACGCGCGCGGCGCGGCGGCGCCGTCGCCCGCGCTCGGCAGCGAAGCCGCCACCGCCGCCGTCGCGCTCGGTGCGCCGGCGGCCGGCGCACCGACCGTCGCTGCGGACCTCTCGCCGTCGGCTCGCCGTGCGGTGACGCCCGGCGCACGCGAGGCGGTCGTCGCGCCGCCGGTCGTCGGCGGCGAGGACTTCCCGCGCGGTACCGTGCGCGGCCTCGTGCTCGCCGCCGCGGACGGTGCGCCGCTCGCAGATGCCGAGGTGCTCGTCGCGTCGATGGAGTTCTCGGGCAAGGAGACGCGCTTCGCCGAGCGCGGCCGGACCGACGCCGCCGGTCGTTTCGCGGTCGACGTGCCGGTCGCCTACTCGGCAGGGCAGGCCTACGCGGTGCACGCGCGGTTGCAGGACCACGTCGGCGACCCGACCGGCTCGTTCCGCGTGACGGCGGGGGGTGTCGTCGACGCGCCCGCCGTGCACCTGCGCCGCCTCGTCGACGACCGCGAGGGCGCGTGGACGATGGTGGTGCAGGTGCTCGACGGCGGTGGGCGCGCCTTGCCGGATGCGATCGTCGTCGTCGAGCGCGTCGCGACCGCGCCGGCCGGTGCCGGGAGACTGCCCGACGAGGCGCGCGCGCAGACCGATGCGGTCGGGATCGCGGCGCTCGCCGGGGGGCACCTCGGCGAGAAGCGCCTGCGCGTGACGCCGCCGGTCGGCAGCGGGCTGACGCCCGCCGTCGTCCGCATCGCGGTCGCGGACGCCGGGCCGCACCGCCACAGCGTCACGCTCGACCGCGGTCTGACGATCACCGGCACCGTCGCGCTGGCCGAGTCCCTGCAGCCGGTGCGCGGTCTGCCGATCGCCGCCGCGCGTGGATCCGCGGAGCTCGCGAGCGCCGTGTCGGACGAGCAGGGTCGGTTCGAGCTCGCCGGTCTCGTCGACGAGCCCGTCACGTTGAGGACGTGGTCGGTCGACTACAGCGACTTCGAGATCGCCGACGTGCGACCGGGCACGCAGGGCCTCGTGCTGCTCGTCAAGCGCAGCGACGATCCGCGCCCGCTCGGTCTGCACCTCGGCGAGCTGCACGGCCGCATCGTCGACGCGCGCAATGGCGAGCCGGTCGACGTGTCGGAGTACGCGATCCGCACCTTCTGGCTCGATCCCGCGGTGCCGTACGACCCGGACGAGGTGCTGCCCGGCTTGATCGTGCCGCCGCCGGTCCAGGTGATGGCGCGTGCGGTCTCGGATTCGTTCACCCGCGCGATCGAGTGGGTCGAGCCGGTCGCGAGCACGTTCCACGCGACCGGGCTGGGCGAAGGCCGCTACCTGATGCTCGCGTGGGCCGACGGCTACGCGGTCGGCCGCGCCGGCCCGTTCGACGTCGGCCCCGGCCGGCTGTGCGCGGACATCGTCGTCGCGCTGGAGCGGGGCGCCGCCGTCAGCGGCCGCGTGGTCGACGCCTCCGGGCGCCCGGTCGCCGGCGCGCTGGTGCACCTCGCCGGTCGCGCCACCGGCCGCAGCGTCGAGCGCGGCGACGGCGTCAGCGACGCCGAGCACTTCGCGGTGCTCGCCCGCCGGTCACGGCCCTCGCACCGCACCGACACGGATGGCCGCTTCCGCTTCGAGCACCTGCCGTCGGGCTGCGCGCTGAGCGTGTGTGCGCTGACCGAGGACGGCCACCGGGCCGAGACGCCGCGCGTCCGCCTCACCGACGGCGAGCACCGCGAGCTCGGCGAGCTGCGGCTGCGTTGAGCGCGCGCGACTCCCCCCTCGACTCTCCTCACCGGCGAATCGCTGCGGCGGACGGCGTCCGTCCTGGAGTGCGATCGGCTCCAGCGCGGATCGCCTGGTGTGCATAGGGGGCGGGACATGTCCCGCGGTCCGGCCGCGGCGAGGGACGCACTCCAGCCGCTCGGGTGTCGGCTCGGCCGGAGCTCGCGTGCGGAACGCTTCGAGCGCGCCGGGTAGCCTGGTCCTCGCATGGATCACGGTCTCGGGGGCGCGCTGTGGGAAGGACGGCACTGCGTCGTCGTTCGACGACGTGCCGTGCACGGGCGGTTCGACGTCGTCGTGCGGCCGATCCGTCCCGTCAGCAGCTTCTGGAGTCTGTCGGTCGTCGAGCGCTCCGAGTTTCTGGAAGCGCTGGATCGCGCACGCGCATGGGTCCGGGCTCGCTGCGGCACCGATGACTGCGAGATCCGTTGGTCGGATCGAGCCGACGGCAACGGGCCCTTCGAAGTTGCCGTCGACGCACTCGGAGGCGCGCTCCCTGCCGAAGGTCCCCCGCACGCTCGCAACCTCGTGCGCGGCGAGGACGACGGCCTGCTCGCCCATCTGAAGGCGTACTTCCCCGCCGCTCGTCGCGTCGACATCGCCGTCGCCTTCGTGATGGACCGCGGCGTCGAGCGCCTGCTGCCGTTCCTGGAAGACCTGCTGGCGCGCGACGGCCAACTCCGCCTGCTCACCGGCGACTACTTCGGCGTCACCGAGCCCGATGGGCTGGAGCGGCTGCTCGATCTCGAGGGGTCGCGCGAGCTGCGGGTGTTCGAGAGCGGCGGATCGAGCTTCCACCCGAAGGCCTACCTGTTCCACGAGGCGGCAGACGCAGCCGCGTCCGGTGTGGCGTTCGTGGGCAGCTCCAACCTATCCGCCAAGGCACTCGGGGACGGCGTGGAGTGGAACTACCGCGTCGTCGGGCAGCGCGACCTGGCCGGCTTCCGGGCCGTGGTCGAGGGCTTCGAGGCGCTGTTCCTGCATCCGCGGACGCGCGAGCTCGACCACGATTGGATCACCGAGTACCGACAGCGGCGGCGGTCGAATGCCGGGACTCTCGTCGGGGTTGCGCCGGAGTGGGAGCCACCCCCGCAGCCGAACCCGGTGCAGCGGGAGGCTCTGCGGGCCCTGGAGGAGGCACGACAGAACGGGAGCCGCGCCGGCCTCGTGGTGCTGGCCACCGGCCTCGGCAAGACCTGGCTGAGTGCCTTCGACTCGCGCGGGTTCGAGCGCGTCCTGTTCGTTGCCCACCGGGAGGAGATCCTGCAGCAGGCGCGCGCCACGTATCGGCGGATCCGCCCCGAGGCGGCACTCGGGATGTTCACCGGCAAGGAGCAGGACCCTGCGGCCGACGTGCTCTTCGCCTCCGTCCAGACCCTCGGCCGGCTGCCGCGCCTGCGGGATCTCGATGCTCGCCGCTTCGACTACATCGTGGTCGACGAGTTCCACCACGCCGCAGCGCAGACCTACCGCAACATCATCGAGCGCTTCGAGCCGCGCTTCCTGCTCGGTCTGACTGCGACTCCCGAGCGGACCGACGCGGCCGATCTGATGGGGCTGTGCGGCGACCACCTGGTGTTTCGCTGCGACCTCGGTGAGGGCGTGCGGCGGGGGCTGCTCTGCCCGTTCCACTACCGGGGTGTGCCGGACGACGTGGACTACGCCCAGATTCCATGGCGGAGCAACCGCTTCGACGAGGAGGCGTTGACCCAGGCGTGGGCCACGCAGCGGCGCGCCCAGAACGCGTTCGAGCAGTTGCAGGAGCACGGCGGCGAGCGGGTGCTCGCCTTCTGCGTCTCCCAGCGGCATGCGGACTTCATGGCCGAGTTCCTGCGCGACCGAGGCGTGGCTGCGGTGGCAGTACACGCGGGGCCCACGAGCGCGCCTCGGGCCCACTCGCTGGAGCGACTGCGGAACGGCTCGCTGCGTGTCGTATGCAGTGTCGACATGTTCAACGAGGGCGTCGACGTGCCCGCCGTGGACACCGTGCTGATGCTGCGGCCCACACAGTCGCGCATCCTGTGGCTGCAGCAATTCGGGCGGGGGCTGCGCGTGGCAACGGGCAAGTCGCATCTCCGGGTGATCGACTACATTGGCAATCACCGCTCGTTCCTCGACAAGCCGCGCGTATTGCTCGGTGCGTTGATCGACGTCGGCGGAGGACTCACGGGGCTGCGTACGGCACTACGGCGGGTCATCGACGGCAAGGCCGAGCTGCCACCCGGCTGCGAGGTCGTCTACGAGACCGAGACAATCGAGATCCTGGAGCGGCTCATCGCGCCATCGCCCCGCGTGGCCGACCTGGTGGACAGTTATGAGGATCTCCGGCTTCGGCACGGGCGACGTCCCACGGCCGCGGAGCTGCTGCGCAGCGGAGCCGACGTCCGGCGGGGGCTCGGCAGCGACGGCTCGTGGTTCGACTTCGTGGCCGAGCGGGGCGATCTGTCGCGTGAAATGCACCGCGTGCTGGGGCGTCACCGGGCGTTCCTGTCGGAGCTGCAGCGCACCCCGATGCAGCGCAGCCACGAGATGATGGTGCTGTCGGCGATGCTCGAGCTGGGGCGACTGCCCGGCGAGGTCGCAGTCGGCGAGCTTGCGGAGCGCTTCGAGCGGGCCGTGGGACGCGTGGAACTGCTGCGCTCGGAGTGGCAGGCGAGCGTGTCCGCCGGGCGCAGCGCCGAGGCGGTGCTGAAGAGCGAGCCGTTGCGCGCCTGGGCGGGGACCGAACGTGCGGCGGAGCCGGAGTGGTTCGCGTTGAGCGGCGACCGGTTCGGAACTCGTTTCGACGTGGCAGGCGAGGACGTCGCGGTGTTCGAGGAGCTGGCTCGCGAGCTGATCGACTGGCGGCTCGCGGAGTATGTGTCCGGGCTCGGTGCCGACCGTCGGGTCGTGCTCGATGTCGTGGGGGAGCCAGGAGGTTGGGTACTCCGGCCTCTCCGAGTCGGGTCGCTACGCGGGATGACCAGTCCTGGCGTCTCGTTCGAGGTGGAAGGCGAGGTCTACGCCGGGCAGGTGGGTGAGATCGGGCTGACGCGGTTGTGGCGGCCGGAGGGTGACGGGGCGAACGAGCTGCCGGACGTGCTGGAGCGCTGGTTCACCAGCGATCACGGCGTGTTGGAGTCGGGAGCCCGAGTGGCGATGGAGGGAGGTGGGCATCGGTTCCGGCTGACGCCCGAGGTCCGAGTGCGTCCCTCGGCGGAAGCTACGCGAGCCGGTCTGGTGGTGGGGCACAGCTACCCGCGCGAGAAGATCCCCCCGTCGTTCGGGGAGGAGTTCAACCAGGGCAAGTGGCACAGCGGCGTGGTGTCGGTCGAGGGCGCCGTGGTGCTCCTCGTGACTCTCGACAAGTCCGGGAAGGCGGCCGAACACCGCTATGTGGACGGGTTCGAGACCCCGACTCGCTTCGTCTGGGAGAGCCAGCGCAAGTCCCGGCGTGACCAGCCGGCTGGTGAGCGGCTTCGAGACCACCGGGCGCGGGGGTTGGCCGTTCACCTGTTCGTGCGGCGAGGAAAGCTGCGCGGTAGGACCGCTGCGCCGTTCACCTACTGTGGTGAGGTGGACTTTGCGGACTGGGAGGGGGATGCGCCGATCACGGTTCGGTGGGACTTGCGGGTGCCGCTGTCCGAGGTGTTGTGGCGGCGGTTCGGACCGCGGTGAGCCGGCGGTTTCGAAGCAGTGATCGCCGCGTGTCGCGAGCGAGGCTCCCGATGCCCGTGTGTCGGGCGCGGACCGGCGCGGGTCGCACCATGCCGAGCGGCGCCACGGCCGGGACGCGCCGCCGCGCGGCTGCCGGGGAGCTCGCCGCGGTGCGGGAGGCGTCGTTCGGCGATCGTCCGAGTCCGCACCGCGCTACGATCCGCGGCATGATGCACCGTCGGATCGAGGACGGGCCGCTCGCGGCAGGGCGATCGTCACGGCGCGCGTTCCTGCGCGCGGCGGGTGCCGGGGTCGGTGGCCTGATCGCGACGAGCTGTCGGACGGGTCTGCAGGTTGCGCCGCGCGAGCGCCGCGTCGTGTTCGTGGCCGGCGCCCGCAGTCACGGCTTCGGCGAGCACGAGCACGAGGCGGGTTGCCGATTGCTCGCCGATCGGCTGGCGGCGTCCGGCGGGGTGCATGCGGATGTGTTCGCCGGCGGCTGGCCCGACGACGACGCGTTCACCGGGGTCGACGCGGTCGTGTTCTACGGTGACGGCGACGACCACCACCCGATGGCCGGGCACGAGGAGCTCGTCGACCGGCTCGCGGCGCGCGGCGTGGGCCTCGGCTTCCTGCACTATGCGCTGATCCCGCCGGACGACCGCTGCCATCCGCGGATGCTCGACTGGATCGGTGGCTACTACGAGCCGTGGTGGTCGGTCAATCCGATCTGGCGCGCCGACGTCACGGCGCTGCCGGCGCACCCGGTCACGCGCGGAGTCAGGCCGTTCGCGATCGACGATGAGTGGTACTACCACATGCGGTTCCGGCCGGAGCTGCGCGGCGTCGTCCCGCTATTGACCGCGGTCCCGCCCGACTCGACCCGGCACCGCGAGAGCGGGCCGCACAGCGGCAACGAGCACGTCGCCGCGCGCGACGGTCAGCCCGAGCACCTCGCGTGGGCGGCGACCCGCGCCGGCGGCGGGCGCGGCTTCGGCTTCACCGGTGGTCATTGGCATTGGAACTGGGCGCACGACGACTACCGGACCATCGTGCTGAACGCGGTCGCGTGGCTCGCCGGCATCGAGGTGCCGGAGCGCGGGATCCCGTCGGCCACCCCGACGCTGGACGAGCTGCTCGCCGGCCTGCCGGAGCCACCCGCGTCGTTCGACGCCGAGCCGTTCGAACGGCTGCTGGCCGGGTGGCGCGTGCGCGGCGCCGCGCCGGCGAGCGCGGACGGTGGCCGCTGACCGCGGATCGACGTGGACGACCTCGTGTCCCGCTGTGGGCCTCGCGGCCGCGTCTCACTGGACGACGGTCCGTCGGTAGGCGCCGCCGAGCACGAGGACGATCAGGTCGGTGCCGGACCCCGGCGCATCGTCATCCGAGCAGACCCGCGGCGTCGATCCGGCGGTGTCGCGGCCCTGGCCAGGGTGGGCCAGCACGTCGAGCGACGCGATCACCGCGCGGCCCGGTGCGGTGTGGACGCGCACCTCCTCGGCGGCGGAGGGCTCCGGATCACGGCCCCGGTGATCCCTCCGGCGCGCGCGCTACGGTCGGCGTCGCGGGTCGCAGTCCCTCGACCCAGCCCGACCCCATGCCACCGATTCCGTTCCCGAGTTCGCTCGCCGTGGTCCGCGTCGCTTCCGGTCCGCTACCGCGCGAGGTCCGGTCCCCTCGCCGACGTCGTCGCCCGCGGTCGGCGCCGGTGGTCTCCCAGCAGTCGGATCGCGAACGCGGTCCGCGTGGTCCTGCCGTGAATCGGGCACCTGCAATGCGATCATCGCGCGTTCCCGATCGGTGCGGTGGGTAGCGGTCGCGCGATGACCGACCGCAACGCTCGCCGTCGCTGCCCGCGCTGCCACCGCCCGGCGCCGACCTGCGTATGCGCGGACCTGCCGCGGATCCGCAATCGGACCTGCATCCGGATCCTGCAGCACCCGCGCGAGCGCTTCCATCCGGTCGGCAGCGCCGCGATCGCCGAGCTCGGGCTCGCGCGCTGCACCGTCGACGTCGCCCGCGACCTGGTCTGCGCGCCGTCCGACCCGGACGGCACCGCGCTGCTGTTCCCGTCGCCGGCGTCGGTCGACCTCGCGGCGCTCGCCGCCGACGAGCGGCCGCGGAGCCTCGTCGTGCTCGACGGCACCTGGCGCCAGGCGAAGCGGCTCTACCACGAGAACCCGTGGCTCGCGCAGCTGCCGCACGTCCGGCTCGACCCCGAGCGGCCGAGCCGCTACCGGGTGCGCCGCCCGCCGAGCGCGCGCCACCTGTCGACGCTCGAGTCGATCGTCGAGGCGCTGCGGCTGCTCGAGCCCGAGACCGCCGGCCTCGACGCGCTGCTGGTCGCGTTCGACGCAATGAATGCGCGGCAGGCGGCATTCATGCGGAGCCCCGACCGGACGCCGCGCTGGCAGCAGCCCAGGCAGCGGCCCTCGCGACGGTTGCCGGCCGGGCTGTTCGACGACGGTCTCGCGCTGGTCTACGCCGAGCTGGCGCCGAGCGCGTGCGCCGTCGGAGGCGCCCGCGACCTGCTGCAGTTCGTCGCGATACGGGTCGGCGGCGACCGGCGGGCCTTCGAGGCGTGGCTCCGGCCGCCCGCAGGCGCCCCCGACCTGGCCGCGTTGCACCACCTCGGGCTCGATGCCTCGCCGCCTTGGTCGAGTCCCGCCGCTGCGCGCGCCGCCTTCGCCGCGTTCGCCGCCGACGTCCCGGTGCTCGCCGCATGGAACCGCCTGCCGCTCGAGCTCGCCGCGGAGCACTTCGGCTGGCGCGGGCCGACCGTGCTGCTGAAGGCCGCCTACGCCAACGTCCGCGGTGGCCGCTGCGGTGAGCTCCGCGACGTGGTCGCCGCCGAGCGGCTCGCGGTCCGCCCGCTGCCGTTCGCCGGCCGCGCTGCGCAGCGCCTCGCCGACGCGCTCGCGGTCGCCGAGCTGCTGCGCGGGCTGCCGCGGCCGTCGCGCTGACCGCTCGACCGCAGCGAGCGCGTCGGCGCTCACGCGTCCGGCGGCTGGTATGCGCGCGCCACCCGCGCGCGCTCGCGGCGGGCGAGCCACAGCGAGCAGACCAGGTCGCTCGACACGTTCGGCACGGTGCGGGTCATGTCGACGAGGCGGTCGACGCCGAGGATCAGCGCGAGCATCTCGGCCGGCACGCCGACCTGCGTCAGCACCACGGCGAGGAGCGGGAGCGAGCCGCCGGGTACGCCGGCCGCGCCGATCGCGGTCAGCGACGCCATCGTCAGCACGAGCGCCTGCTGGCCGAGCGTCAGGTCGATGCCCGCCACCTGCGCCAGGAACAGCACGCTGACGCCCTCGAACAGCGCGGTGCCGTTCATGTTCGTCGTCGCGCCGAGCGGCATCACGAAGCCGGCGATCTCCTCGGGTGCCCCGAACTCCTCGACCGCGGTGCGGATCGTGGTCGGCATCGTCGCGGCCGACGAGCTGGTCGAGAACGCGGTCGCGAACAGCGCCTTGCAGCCGCGGAAGAACCGACCCGGCCGCACGCCGCCGAACACCCAGGCGAGCGTCGTGATGCCGAACAGCTGGTAGACGACGAGGCCGCCCATCGCGGTCACGAAGTACCAGCCGACCAGCCGCATCACGTCGAAGCCGAGCTTGCTGCTGGCGTGGAAGATCAGGCACGCGACGCCGAGCGGCGCGAGCTGCATCGCCCAGCCGACCAGCACGATGCACAGCTCGTAGAGCGCGGTGATCGCCTCGCGCAGCGCCTTGGTGCGGTCCGGCGGCAGGCGTGTCGAGGCGGCGCCGAGGATCAATGCGAAGAAGATCAGCCCGAGGATCGCCTTGTTGTCACCTGCGACCCTGACGACGTTGTCGGGCACGATCTCGAGCAGCGTGTCGGCGGAGAAGCCCTTGGCCTGCTTGCCGAGCTCGATCTTGGCCTGTGCATCACCGCCGTACTCGATGCTCAGCCGCTCGGCGACGTCCGCGCTCAGCCGGCGGCCCGGCGCGATCGTCGTGACGAGTGTCAGGCCGAGCAGCGCGGCGCCCGCCGTCGTCGTCAGGAACCACAGCAGCGTGAGCCCGCCGAGCCGGCCGAGCGTCCGCGTGCTGCCGAGCCCGGCGACGCCGAGGAACAGCGAGCAGAACACGATCGGCACGACGACCATGAACAGCAGCCGCAGGAACAGGTCGCCGAACGGCTTGACCACCTCGTCCGCCCACCACTTCAAGGTCGCGTACTCGGGGGTGTCCGGCTGGCCGATCGGCGGCGCGAACGCCAGATTGAGCGCGCTGCCGGCGACCGCGCCGACGAGCAACCCGATCAGGATCCGGGTCGGTAACGAGCGGCCGCGCCGCCCCGAGCGTTCGCCGAGGACGTCCATGGTGGGGATGGCCGGGCAATCTCCCGCCGCGACCCCGCTGCGTCCACCGTGCGTCGCCGGTTCGCCACCCGCACGGGCTCAGGACGCCGGCTCGAGCGCGCTGTAGCGGTAGTACAGCTCCAGGATCAGCACGTGCACCGCGGTGGTGCCGACGCGGCCGGTGCGCTCGCCGAGCGCGCCGCGCGGCGCCCAGCTCTCGCGCAGCGGACCGTCGCGGAGCTGGGTGCGCACGACCAGCTCGTCCAGCCCGCGCTCGAACGCTCGCCATGCGGGGGCGCCCTGGCGGTAGGCGGCGAGCGTCGCATACCAGAGCGCGAGCGGGTCGTCGGTCAGCTCCGGCCACGCACCCTCCGAGAGCCGTGCGACGAGACGCTCGAGCTCGGGGACGGGAGCGCCGGGCTCGCGGTCCGGGGCGAGCGAGCGCAGCAGGATCCGCACCGCGAGCGCGCGGGCGTCCGCGTCGTCGTCGGCAGCACCGGTGTCGCGGTCCGCGTCGACGCCGAGGACGGCCGCGGCGAGCCGGTCGACGGCCGCCGCCAGCGCGCCGGCGGGGTCGTCGTCGTCGGCATCCCCGCGGAGCTCCGCCGACCGCAGCGCCGAGCGCGCGGCGATGCGACACCACAGCAGGCACTCCGGGGCGACCGAGCGTCCCGCGCGCTGCAGATGTCCGGCCAGCACGCGCAGAGGTGCGTCGAGCCGCTGTCGGAGTGCCGGGTCGGAGCACAGCCGCGCGGCCTCGGCGAGCGCGGCGGTCGCGACCGCGTGGTCGAGGAGCCAGTCCGGATCGGTGCGCAATGCCAGCCGGCCGCGGTCGTCGCATTGCGCGACGAGCCAGCCGAGCGCGCGCTGGAGCTCGGCCTGGAACAGCCCGGCCTTCGTGGTCGTGCCGTCGCCGAGCAGCGCGAGGACGGTGAGGGCGGTGGCCAGCAGATCGCCGGCAGCGGCCGGCGGCGCTTCGGTGGACGGCTCGGCCCAGGCCGCCGGATACCTGCCATCGGCGCACTGCACGCGCGTCACCCACGCCTCTCGCGACCGGCCGGCCTCCTGCGCCCGCATCGGTGCGGGCACCGCGGCGACCGGCAGCAGCGTGAGCAACGCGATGGGCAGGGCGGCGCGCATGTCGGTGGCAACGCGGCGCGGCGTGGAGCGGTTCGGTCGCGACGCCGCGCTCACTTCAATCCGTAGCGGTCGAGCTTCTTGTAGAGGTTGCTGCGCTGGATGCCGATCCGCTCGGCGGTGCGTTTGATGTTGCCGGAGTTCTCCGCGATCTTGCGGCGGATGAACTCGCGCTCGGTCGCGGCGCGGAACTCCTCGATCGTCGGCAGCGCGAAGAAGTCGCCGTCGCGCGGCCGCGAGCTGCCGGTCGCGACCGAGCGGAAGTCGGCGGCGGTCAGCGCGGCGGACGAGTCGTCGGCGAGGATCGTCGCGGCCTCGCACAGGTTGCGCAGCTCGCGCACGTTGCCCGGCCACGCGCAGGTGCGGAGCCAGTCGATCGCGTCCTTGTGCAGCGTGCGCGGCTCGAGCCCGTTGCGACGCGCCGACTCGACCAGGAAGTGGCGGGCGAGCAGCGGCACGTCGTCGAGCCGCTCGCGCAGCGACGGCACGTGGATCGGCACCACGCGCAGGCGATAGTAGAGGTCCTCGCGGAACGAGCCGTCCTGGATGCCTTGCTCGAGGTCCTGGTTCGTCGCGGCGAGCACGCGGACGTCGACCTGCATCGAGCGCTGGCCGCCGACGCGCGTGACGACGCGGTCCTGCAGCGCGCGCAGCAGCTTGGCCTGGGCATCGCCCGCCATGTCGCCGACCTCGTCGAGGAACAGCGTGCCGCCGTGCGCCAGCTCGAAGCAGCCCTTGCGGGCCTGGTGGGCGCCGGTGAACGCGCCCTTCTCGTGACCGAACAGCTCGCTCTCGATCAGCTCGGCCGGGATCGCCGCGCAGTTGACCGCGACGAACGGGCCGCGCCGCCGCCGGCTGCGCGCGTGGATCTGGCGCGCGACGAGCTCCTTGCCGGTGCCGTTCTCGCCGGTGATCAGCACCTGTGCCTCGGTCGGTGCGGCACGTTCGATCAGCTTGCGCAGCGCCTCGATCGCCGGGCTCTCGCCGAGGATCTCGTGCTCGGCGGCGAGCTCCTCCAGCAGGTTGCGGTTCTCGCTCTCGAGCGATGCGATCTTGAGTGCGTTCTGCACCGAGACCAGCACGCGGTCGGCGTCGAACGGCTTCGGCAGGAAGTCGTAGGCGCCGGCGCGGATCGCGGCGACGGCGGTCTCGATGTCGCCGTGGCCCGAGATCATGACGACCGGGATCTGCGGCCAGCGCTCACGCACCTTGTCGAGCACCTCGAGCCCGTCCATGCCGGGCATCTTCACGTCGAGCAGCACGAGCCCGATGTCGCCCTCGCCGAGTACGTGGAGCGCGGCGGGACCGTCCGCGGCCTGCCGGCAGCGGTAGCCCTCGAACTCCAGGGCGTAGGCGAGCTCGTCGCGGACGGCCTGCTGGTCGTCGACGATCAGGATCCTGGGAGAGTCGGCCATGCGAGCGGGGATTCGTCGGGGTCGGGCGCGGCAGCGGTGTCCCGCTTCGAGCCTGGGACTGCAACCCGGCGGCGCGAGCGCGCTTTTCGGGCAGGTCGGTGTATGCTTCGACGCCCGAGCGTGTCCAGGCAGGCTTGCCGCCTGCTTGACGCGCCTGGACGGGCACCTAGTATGACCCGCTAGTCGGTCGCTCCCAAGTTCCCTCACGCTCCCGACTTGCGGGTCGCTCCCCTGCAGACCCCCCGGTCCCGTCACCCTCCGGGCCGGACCCCCTCGCAAGACAGTCCCGACGAAACCCCCTGGGAGAGCCCATGGCCAAGCCGTTCGCCAAGATCCTCATCGGCCTCGCTGCCGCCTGCGTCGTGCATGGCGCGGCCTTCGCACAGGACGCGAAGGCGACGTTCGACGAGGCGGTCCGGCTGATCCGGATCAACAAGGAAGAGGAAGGTGTCGCGAAGCTCCAGGAGCTGCTCGACTCCTCGCCGACCGCCGAGGATGCGTTCGAGATCTGGAAGTCGACCGATCCTGCCGTGTTCCAGATGCTCGTCCTCGACGAGCGGACGCAGAAGATCGCGCGCCACCTGCTCGGGCTCGCCCGGTCGCAGCGCATCGAGCTGTCGCGCGACGAGCGGCTGATCGCCGAGCTCGTCGACAAGGCGATGTCGCCCGACTTCGCGACGCGCAACGCCGCGCAGCAGGAGCTCGCCGCCAACCACGGTGAGTTCGCCGTGCCGTCGCTGATCCGCTTCCTCGGCGACGAGGACGAGGACGCCCGCGCCGACCGCGCGATGGTCGCGCTCCTCGAGATCGGCCGCGGCGCCGTGATGCCGCTGATCCAGACCCTGAACAGCGACAACGAGCTGCTGCGTCGCAATGCGGCTGCCGCGCTCGCCAACATCGCCGACCGCCGCGCTGCCGGCCCGCTGGCCCGCCTCGCGCAGAACGACGCGAGCGACGCGGTGCGCTTCGCCGCGCAGTCGGGGCTCGACGCGATGGGGCTGCGCGGCTCGGTGGATCCTGCCGACCTGCTGCTGCGCGACGCGACGGCCTACGTCGACGAGGGCGCGGTGCGCGACGGCGACTGGTCCTCGGTTGTCTGGACCTGGACGACGAACGGCCTCGTGGCGTCCGACGTGCCGCCGCAGATCTACCACCTCGAGCTCGCCAAGCAGAGCGCCGAGGCCGCGCTGGCGCTCGACCCCGACAACGGCGCCGCCAGCACGCTGCTCGCCCGCGCCTACATGGGCGAGGTCGCCGCGATCCAGGACGGTGGTGACCCTGCCCTCGAGGCGCTGACCGGCCGCGTGGCCGAGCTGCGCCTGCCGGCGATGGCGCTCGGCTCGGACGCGCTGAACGGCGCGGTCGAGGCGGCGGTGTCCGCCGGCCAGGTCGACGTCGCCGAGGCGGCGCTCGAGACGCTCGCGGACGTCGAGGTCGATCTCGAGAACTCGTCGGCCCGCGCACTGCTCGACAGCCCGAACGCGCGCCTGCGCTACAAGGCCGCGCTGCTGCTCGCCGACAAGGTGCAGCCCGGCACCGAGCTCGCCGGCAAGATCGTCGAGGTCCTGTCGCAGGCGGTCGAGGAGGAGTCGATCCGCGCGATCCTGGTGGTCGACGGCAACCCGATGACCCAGCGCGTCGCCCGCGAGGCGAGCGTGCGCCCGGGCTTCGAGATCCGTGAGGCCTCGTCGGGCCGCGCCGGCGTGTCGAGCTTCTACGACTTCCCGAACTTCGACGTCGTCGTCGTCAGCGAGGACCTGCCCGACGCGCTGCCGGAGGACGTGATCGCGCTGGTCCGCCAGCGCAATCCGAACTGCAAGATCGTCCTGCTCGCGAAGTCGGACGAGGGCGAGGAGCGCCTCGGCTCGAAGGTCGACGCCGTGCTGCGCCCCGAGGGCGCGCTGACCGGCGACGCGCTGATGGAGAGCATCGACGGTGTCGTCGAGGAGCTCAGCGAGCTGCGCGCCCGCGCCGACCGCATCGCCAAGGCCGCCGGAGCCACGTTGCACACGCTGGGTGTGAAGGGCGTCGACACCGCGAAGGCCGCCGACCGTCTCGTCGAGCAGCTCGCGCGTCCCGACGACGTCGCGGCGCCCGCTGCGATCGCGCTCGGCGACGCCGGCAGCACGCAGAAGCACGCCGATGCGCTGATCGCCGTCATCGGCGACGAGGCGCGCAGCGTCGAGATGCGCACCGCCGCCGCGCAGGGCCTCGGCGGCGTGCTCGCCCGGCTGAGCGGCATCGAGTCCACGGACTTCGAGAAGCTCCTCGCGGTCGCCGTCGACGGCACGCAGGACGCCGAGCTGCGCCAGGCCGTCGCCACCTCGCTCGGCAAGGCGAAGCTCGCCCCGGGCTCGCGCGCCCGCCTCGCCAAGGCGCTCGCCGCGATCGCCACCGAAGAGAGCGGCCTCTGATCCGCAGTCCGGCCCCGCCGGACGCCCGCCGCGCGCGCGCCGACGATGCGCAGCGCGCGGCGGAGGGGGACTGACTCGAACTTGCAAGGGAGCGCTGGCGGCGGTATCGTCCGCCGCCCGTTTCGCCCGAGTAGCTCAGTGGTAGAGCAACGCTTTCGTAAAGCGTAGGTCGTCGGTTCGAATCCGACCTTGGGCTCTCACGCGACGCCCGTCCGAGCCGCACGACTGGAGCCAGTTCGCCGCGAGCCGGCGAGGGCTGGCGCGGGGCGGACAACCCGGTCGCGAGGCCGCCCTCGAGCGGCCGCTCGCAAGTGCCTCCGACTGTGAAGGGCCGCGCGCCGCCTATGCGATCTGGCCCTTGCGGAGGATCCGGTTCATCGCGAGGAACGCGGCGTGGTCCTTCGTCCGCGCCCATTCGAAGCCGACCGACTCGTGGTTGGTCAGCACGGCGCCGGCCTGCGTCATCCGGTCGAGGGCGTGCCGGCGGTACTCCTCGCCGCGGCCGCTGATGCACTCCCAGCACAGGTGGACCTGGCTGTGTTGCCGCAGGAGCTCGATCACGGTCTGCATCACGCACACGTGCGCCTCGATGCCGGCGATCACGAGCTGGCGGCGTTCGGGTGGGAGGCCGGGCCGGAGAGCGGCGAGCGCGGTCTCGAATGCCGGATCGCCGCAGCAGCCGAAGCTGACCTTGGTCATCTCGCGCTTCGGCGCCGTCAGCGCGTCGAACGCCGCGCGGATCTCCGGATGCGTCGGGCCGAGGCCCAGCGGGTACTGCTCGGTCAGCAGGACCGGCACCCGGAACAGCTCGGCGAGCTGCAGCAGGCGCTGCGTGGCCGCGAGCACCAGTGCTGGCCGGTGCACCATGTCCATCAGCTTGCCCTGGAGATCGATGACGACGACGACGCTGCGGTCGGCGTCGATGAGTTCGGGGAGATCCATCGGGATGGCGCGCGGCGGGTGTGGAGGGTCCTGAGGAACGCTGCGAGCGTGGCTCGGGAGCCACGCACGCCGAACGAGGACGGTATTCCGGCCTGCGTCGGAGCGGTATGCGCGCGTGCCCGGCGACCGGCGATGCGCCGTTCACGTGCTGGCCGGCGCTCCGCGGGCGGCGGTCGACGGGTTCCTTCGATCGAGACCCCGACATCGACGTGACCGGCGCGTGCCGACTCCGCCGACGCCTCGCTGTCGCTCATCAGCCGTCTTCGACGGGGCGAACGACTACCTGTCGATCCCGAGCGCCGCCGAGCTGCAGAGCGCCACGGCGATGACGGTCGAAGCGTGGGGGCTGCGCGCTGCGAACGGCACCCGCACGATCGTCGAGAGGGGCCTCGGAGCCGGCGCAAGGACACGCTCCTACGACCTCAGGTTCGAGAGCAACGGAGCTCCCTTCTTCGCGTTCACCGTCGACTACCCGGGCGGGCCCGGCGTCGCGAGTCACACTGCGAGCGAGTTGATCCCCGTCGGTCAGTGGGCTCACCTGGCCATGACCTTCGACAGCGCTGCCGGAGAGGCGAGCTGCTACATCAATGGCTACCGCGTCGCGCGGGACACGACCGGGGTCGGCGGATCCCTCGTCGGCGCGACCATGGTCCAGTCCGCGTCGCACGTGACGATCGGTGCCCAGCCGAGCTTCTCGACGGGCTACTTCGCGGACCAGATCGACCAGGTCCGCATCTGGAGCACGGCCCGTAGCGAGCGCCTACCTCGCTCTCGACAGCGCCGGCTACGTGAGCCTGCCGAGGTCCCCGCTCTGGCGAGCCTGCGGAACCCCACCGCGATCACGATCGAGGCCTGGGCCAGGCCACTGCCGCGTGGCGGAGGCCGTGTCCTGAGCATGGGCGACGGTGTCGACGCCGTTTCGGACCGGGCGTACGACCTCGGGATCACGAATGGTCAGGTGATCGCATGGTCCTACCTGGGCGCGACAGGCACAGGCCCGGCCGTCGCGGTCGACTCCGCCCTGCGCGTTCCGGACGCCGAGTGGAGCCACCTCGCGGCCACCTACGACTCCACGTCAGGACAAGTGCGACCGTACGTCAATGGAGTGTTCGGGGAGCTGGGCAGCGCGCCGCCCGGCCAGACGATCCGCCAGTCGACCCACCCGCTCGACATGGGAGCGACGCCCCCCTTTCTCCAATCAGAACTTCGCCGGTGCGATAGACGAGGTGCGCATCTGGAGTGTCAGCCGAACCGAGTCCGAGATCCGGGCGACCATGGGTTCACGGCTCAGCGCCGTCGGCACTCGCGCGGAAGCCGTCTACCACGTCGACGGCAATCTGCTCGAGGATGGGGGCTGGTTCCCTGCGAGTGCATCCAGATCGATCGCCTACGTCGGCGGCTGCGCCACGAACCTGACGTTCGGCCAGGGGACACCCGGCACTCTCGGCGTACCGAGCTTCACGCCGGACCCGCTGGTCATGGGTCAGACCGTGCAGATGCCCCACGGCAACTCCAGTCCCTTCCAGACCTCCGGCGTCGTCGCCATCGGAAGCGCTCCGGCGACGCTGGCACTGTTCGGAGGGTTGGCGACGCCATACACCGTTTCGGAGGTCACGATCCTGGGGCCGGTTCCACCAGGCGGTGGCTCCGCTCCACTGCCCGTCTCGAACCAATCGATCCTGTCGGGAGTGCCGACTGCTCGAAGACCACCGGCGCGTTCCCCTCGCTCCACCGACCTCCGAACCGGTACACGACGTTCCCGTCGCGCGTCCAGACCGAGGCGGTCCTCGTCGAAGGTCGGGGGGAGCCCACCGCGCGCCAGCCGCTGTAGCGGGTCGGTGCTCCCACCGGGACCGTCGTGGCCGCGAGCGACGAGGCCCCCGGTGGCCGGGCTGCATTCGCCCACCTCGACGTCGTCGCGGCTCGCCAGGAGATCGACCCTCCTCGTCGCCGTTCGACGGGCATCCTCGCCGCAGGCGATCAGGCACCAGACCGGGGCGGACTGGCAGACCCAGAGTGCGGTCGGCCGGTCGTCCAACTGCAGACCGGTGTCGTCGACGCGCTGCGTGCCCTCGGCCCAGGGCAGGCAATGGACGGGGCGGAAGAAGCGCGCGGTGATCCGGGCGAGCCGCTCGTCGGTCGCTTCGGGCAGCGGGTGGAAGTCGGTGCGTCGACCGATCGCGCGCGTCGCGAACATGCCGTCCGTGAAGAGCGCGTGCAGATCCCGGCTCGAGCGAACAGCCGAGTCGAGGGTTGGACGGTGACCACTGCCGAAGGCTACGCGAGATGGATGCCAGGCTCCCGCGCAGCGCGACAGCGCCGCGTTGCAGCGCGAGTACGCTGCTGACGAGCATGCGTCGTACGCCATCGAGCAGCTCGGGGTGGCGGGCGAGCAGGGAGCGGAGCTCGAACGGCTGGCTGAGGACCGCCTGCCGCAAGGGGACGTCCGGGACGACGAGTTCGACCGGCCGTACGCGTTCGGTAGCCCCTGGCTGCTTTCTGCCGTCGCGCTGCTCAGGCGGTGGCGAATGGCGAACGACACCCGGGCGCGGAACGCCGAGATCCGCGACCAACTGCCCAGGCTCGCGGCCCGCGACATCGCGGTAGCCAAATGCGCGCACGAGATCGGAGTCACGACCCGGCCGATCCGCTCGTGGCGGACGCACCTCGATGCCGAGGAGCTGCTCGAGCGAGCGTGCGAGCCAGCAGCAACGACCACGTGCGCCGACCGGAATCCGCGCCGGCCCGGCTGCTGCAGACGCCGGGGTGAGGCGGCACCGTGGGGCAGGGCAAGCCGGGCCGGAGAATCGCGAACCGGACGTCCCCTGGGTGCGACGCCTTGCGCCAGACCCTGCATGGCGAACTCCCACCCGTTTTCCAATCGTCCCGCGCTCCGCCCGCTCGCGCTGCTCCTGGCTCTCGGCGCCAGCGCCTCGGCCCAGAGCGTCGTCCTCCCTGCCGGCTACGACGTCCGCGAGGGCGAGAACCGCACGCCTGCGCCGGCGATGTGGCCCGCGCGCATGCAGTTCGTCTACGGCGATGCCCGTGGTCGCCCGATGACGCTGCGCCACCTTGCGTGGCGGGGCGACGGCAATGCCATCCCGGTCGCCACCTACGCGGCCCGCACGGTCAGCACGGAAGTGAACGTGTGCGACGGCGACGCCTCGGCGCTGGTCGCCGACTTCGCACGCAACCAGATCACGCCACCCGTGACAGTCTTCGCGCGCCGCGACGTGTCCTACCCCGACCACCGGGCGGCGCCGCGGCAATCGCCGGCGCCGTTCGATATCGCCGTCCAGTTCGACCAGCCGTACGTGCACACCGGCCTCCGCGACCTGCTGCTCGACATTCGCACCTACGCCGGCTCGCAACCTTCCTCGAACGACAGCTACCACGTGGACGTCGCCACGCCGTGGTCGAGTGGAGGACCTGCCTACGGCGCGTGGCGGATGGTCGGCGAGGGTTGCCCGGGCGCCATCGATCCCTACGAGGTGCGCGGGCTGGTGAAGTACACGGCGTCGGCGACCGGTACCGACCTCGCGCTGGCCTGTCAGACGCGCGGTGGACCGCGCAACGCGCCGGGCACGCTGCTGGTCGGCGTGCGCGACCCCGACCTCGCCGTCCCCGGCCTGTGCGCCCGCCTGCGCGTCGACCCGATCCTGTCGATCTCCATCTACGCCAACTCCGAGACCGGCATCCCGCTGCTGGCCATGCCCTTCGACGCCGGGCTCGCGGGCGTCGAGCTGAAGGCGCAAGGCTTCCTGGTCGACGCGTCGCAGGGCGGCCTCGGCCTGCAGGCCTCGCCCGGCCTCACCATGACGGTGGCGCCACACCCCGTCGAGTTCCGCGCCGCCACCGTGTTCAACCATGGCGGACGGGCACCGTCGATCACGCAGGGATGGGCGCCGGTCGTCGAGCTCGGCGTACAGTAGTGAGTCGCGCTACCCGCCGTGCCGGCGCAGGAACCCGGTCCCCACCGGCTCGAGCCGCCGCCACGGCCAGCGGTGTAGGCGCGGCTGGCGCACTTCGCGCAGGAGCTCGACGATCCAGGCGTCGCGGTCGCGCACGAGCTGCGGGGAGGCGGCCTCGCGTGCGACTTCGCAACCGGATCTCGTCGATCGACCGGGCCGGCGCCGTTCGTGAAGCTTGGGGCATCGGCCGGAATCCGACCTCGAGCTCGGATGAGTCCCTCCGGAACGCGCCCACATCGAGCGAGATCGCCGCGAGGGGGCAGGATGGCGCGACGCCCTCGCGGAGCCGGCGATCTGGTCCGGAGGCCACGGCGCCGTACAGGCACGCTCACCTTCGATCGGCACCGAAGGGTCGGCCAATCCGCTGGACGCTCACCCTATGCTCTGCCCGTGCACTCACTCCGATTCCGCAGGAGCGATCTCATGTCGACACATCACAAGATCCGCTTGGCGATTCTGATGCTCGCACTCGCCTTTGCGACGGGCTGCGAGCCGTCGTCCGGCTCCTACGGCTCGGGACCGGAGCTGGCCCCGTATCAGCGCAAGTTCGTCGAGAGGATCCAGGGCGTCATCACGGCGATCCACGGGACACCGCAGCCGGCCATCGACATGCTCGATTCGGGCTGCGACACGACCGGGCGGCAGATCTGGCATCTGTCGCGGCTCGTCCAGGGCAGGATGGTCGGGATCAGTCCCGAGGACTGGTTCCCGCAAGCGGAGGCCCTCGAGTACTGCAAGGACCGGAACTGCGAGCTGCTCCGGATGGACGGCACGCGCCTGGAGTTCCCGGACGCGAGCTTCGACGTCGTGCTCTCGGCGAACGTCCTCGAGCACGTCGGTGATCCGGAGGCCTACCTGCGCGAGATGATGCGCGTGCTCAGGAAGGGCGGCATCGCGATCATCGAGTTCTACCCGGTCTGGAGCGGCCCTCGGGGTCACCACATCCACGAGGACATGATGGCTGCCTGGGGGGACGAGGACTATCGCAACGACGGCTCGGTGATCCCGGACTGGGGACACCTCCGCTACACGAGAGACGAGATGCGTGCGCAACTGACCGGCAAGCTGCGGCCCGAGGTCCTCGACCAGGTCATCGCCTTCATCTACCCCGAGGATGCGTCGTTCAGCGGCATCAATCGAGTGCCGTGGAGCATGATCAGGGCGGCCGTCGAGCGCACCTTCACCTCGTTCCGGATCACCACCCGGACGACCAGGGGCGTCGATTCCTCTCTGCGTCCGCAGGACGGCAAGGAGGACTACGACATCGGGGGGGCGTGGATCCTCGGCGGCAAGGACTTCGACGTGAACGGGCTGCCGGCGAGCATCTTCTGAGTCGCCCGGGACCGGTCACCGGAGCGGCCGGTCCCGCAGCCGGAGACCGCGCGCGCCACCGACCGACGCCGTCGGCATCAGCGCACGGTCACGCGCACCGCGCGGGTCGCGTACAGCGAGAGCATCGCGTCCGCGGACAGGGCCTGGATTGCGGTGGTCGGGAGCAACGGCGATGGCAATCCTGATCTCGCGGCTTCCGACCCTGCGAACCGCTGCGTGTGGCTCTACGCTGGCGCGACCCTCGCGGATCCGCCGATCGTGTCGCTGCTCGAGCGCGGCTGCACGACTACGGCGGGCCACATGCCCCGCGCCGAGGGAGTCGGACGAGGTGACATCGGATCCTCGTTCACGCTGCGCATGTGGGCGCTGGACCCCAACGTGGGAGTGAACCTCGACGCCGGCTTCGTGCGGTCGACAACGTTGGACCTGAGCTTCGTCGGCTTACGCAACTGCCTCTGGTACGTCGATCCGATCGTCACCTTGAACTCGGTGACCGACGGGAGTGGCCGCGTACTGACACCGATCCCGGTCGCGAACGACCCGCGGCTCGTGGGCATCGAGGTGTGGTTCCAGATGGCGGCGCTGTCCGTCCGCAACAACGCTTCGAACATCGCGTACAGCAACGCCGTGCGCCTGGTCATCGGCCGGCAGTAGTCGGCGGCCGGCAGTAGTCGGCGGCCGACACGTCGCGCTGCGAGCACCGCAGCTCGCTGGCGGACCGGGCTCGCCGCCGCCGCTGCCGGAACCCGCGAGGTGCGGGTGGGTGCGGCCCGTGGCAGCGTGGGCACGGGTCGTCCGCCGGACGCGGCCCGGGAGGGGACCCGCTCGATCGTGGTCGGGCTGGAGCGGGCGCACGCGCGAGAAGCCCGGCGAACGCCGGGCCGTGGGACCGTCCGCCGGCACCCGCTGGGCGATCCGCTGCACTCCGCCCGGCGTGGGGGATGCCCGGTGCCGTCGACGATTCGCTGCTCGAGCACGGGCTGCCGGGAGGGCATCGGCACGGTCCGGCTCGGCACGGGAACCGGGTCTCCCGGGCGCCCGGCGCGACGCGAGGCTGCGGAAATCGATGCCCGAACCGCTGCGTTGGAGGGACGGCGGCCCCGCCCGAGCGGGACCGGCTCCGAGCACGTACGATCCGATTCCCCCCGACCCGTGAACGGGTCGGGAGTCCTCCCCCATGACCCCTGCCACTGCCAGGGCCGCGCGACGCCCCGCGCCACGGCTCCTCTCGTCGCTCGTCCTGTGCGCGTCGACGGCGGTCCTCCTCGGCTGCCCGTCGCACTCCCGATCGGACGGATCGGGCGTGCCGGACCCGGGCGACGGCAGCCGCTCGCGGCCGCCGAACATCATCATGATCCTGGCGGACGACCTCGGCTGGCGCGACACCAGCATCAACGGCTCGACGTTCTACCAGACGCCGAGCCTGGCTCGTCTCGCCGCCGCGGGCACGAGATTCACGAATGCATACTCGGCCAGTCCACTGTGCTCGCCGACGCGGGCGTCGATCCTGACCGGTCAGTATCCCGCCCGGCTGCGGTTGACGCTCCCGAATGGCCACCTCGACGAGGTGTTGCTCGACCCGATCGTCCCGAGCGACGTCGGCTCCCGCCCGAAGCTGCGTGAGCCGCAGACTCGCACTCGTCTGCCCGACGGACTGACGACCTACGCCGAGATCCTTCGCGGCAAAGGCTATGCGACCGCGTTCCTCGGCAAGTGGCACCTCGGTGAGGATCCATACCTGCCCGAGAACCAGGGCTTCGACACCGTGGTCGGCGGGCGTCAGCACTCGGGTCCACCTGGGGGCTACTTCTCGCCCTTCACCGCGGACTCGAACCTGCCGCCGTCGGCCCCGGGGACGCACGTGAACGACCTGCTGGTCGACTCCGCCATCCAGTTCATGAAGGCCAACCGCGACCGGGCCTTCCTGATGAACCTGTGGTTCTACGACGTCCATTCGCCGTTCCGGGCCAGACCGGATCTCGTCGAGAAATACGAAGGCCGGCTCGGCATCGACGATCGTCAGCGCTGCCCGACGATGGGCGCCATGATCGAGACGATGGACAGCGGCGTCGGTCGACTCCTGGACGCGATCGCGGCCCTGGGATTGCGGGAGCAGACCGCGATCATCTTCTACTCGGACAATGGCGGCAACATGTACGAGTGGCAGGACGACGCGCTGCCGACGTCCAATTGGCCACTACGGCAGGGCAAGTCGTCCATCTACGAGGGTGGCACCAGGGTGCCCTGCGTCATCGTGTGGCCGGGGCAGACCCTACCGGGGAGCGTGAACACACAGCTGGTGTCCTCCGTCGACCTGTTCCCGACCATCCTGGACATGGCCGATGCCGCCTCCGCGCCGGGCGCGGTCGTGGACGGCGTCAGTCTGCGTCCGGCGATCGAGAGGCTCGGAGCGACACGGCACCAGACGTTCTGCTACATGCCCCACACGATCGTGCCGTCTGCCAACCTCCCCGCGTGCTCGGTCCGCCAGGGTGACTGGAAGCTCATCCGGTTCTTCCACGACGGCGGTGGCTTCTCGCATCGCTACGAACTCTACGACCTCGCGGTGGATCCCGGCGAGCGGCTCGATCTCGCCGATTCCAGGCCCGACCTCGTCGCCAGTCTGGACGGGCTCATCACGCGGCACCTCGCGGACTGCGACGCACTCGTCCCTCTTCCCAATCCAGACTACCGACCGATCGACACCCGCTGGGTGCCGCTGTCGCAGTGCATGGTCCGCCCGATCGCGAACGCGCTCCAGGTGACGTCGAACGGATTCAGCCCGACGATCGTCCCCGAGGAGGACCTCTCGGTAATGGGACCGCCCGCCGTGTTGGAGATGCTCGCCCGCTCGCGCAGCGCCGGACCGGGGGCAGTGGCGTGGCGCTATCCGGAGCAGAGCGACTTCGAGCCGGGGCAGTCGACAGCCTTCGCGGTGATCCACGACGATACGTTCTGGTCGTACAGTGTCCCGGTCCGGGCGACGCGTCCGGTCGCGGCGGTCGCGGTCCAGGTCAGCGCCGATGCTGGCCAGACCGAGATCCGACACATCCTTCTGCGCGGACGCGACGGCACCGTGTTGCGAGAGTGGTCGTGGGCGGGCCCCGATGGTGGGGGTACGCCCGAGTTCACTGCGGGCGAAGGCGCTGACGACCCCGAAGACCAGGGGCCCGCGTTCGAGATGGCCGGCGATCGCGAGCGCTGAGACGCCGGCGGGGGTGACGTCCGATTCCCGAGTCGTCGGAAAGGGGCGTCGTCGGGACAGCGAGAGGCGTCGATCTACGCCGCTGTCTCGTCATGGCCGATCGTCCGGTCGCGCGGCTGCCACCGGGCGATTCGCCCGGGTGACCACGCACGCCGCCGGATCTACGACCGGTCGTCCGGCACCGACCGACCCCTCATTCGCAGGAGACCCTGAATGACCGTCCCTCAATCGACCGTTCGGTCGATCTGGATCGCTGCCGCATTGTGTGCTCCGACCCTTGCTCAGCAGCCGAGTCTGCGCGTGCCGGCGACCGTGCCGGTGTTTCCGACTGGCGTGTCGTCGCCGCTGCAGGTGTCGCTGGCGGCACCACCGGCGCGGCCATTCGCGCTGCTCGCCGACCTCGGCGGCGGCCCTCGACGCGTGCTCGGCGCCGACATCCTGCTCGACCTGTCACCCAGCCTGGTGACTGTCGTCGGCGGCTCGACCCGCGGCGTCGACACCTTCGTGCTGTCGGTGCCGAGCGGCACACCGACCGGCGTGCCGGTCTACTTCCAGGCGCTGGTCGCGGACCCGCAGCTGGCGCCGATCAGCGGCCTCGCGGTCTCCAATGGCGAGAGCACGATCCCGCACGACGGCCGGCTACACGTGATCGCCGAGCGCTTCGACGACCCCGCGGCCGCGGGTTTCACCGGCGACTACGACACCGCGCGGCGGGGTGTGCTCGCGGGTGGCCCGGTCCGGCGCCGCGTCCACCAGACGGTCGATCCGCAGGGCGTCCCGTTCCCGCAGCCGATCCAGAATCCGCTGAACCCGTTCGGCGCGCGCACCCAGATCGTCTACCGCCCAGTGGACCTCGGCGGCGATGGCTCGGTGGAGGACATCGTCGCCATGCGCTGGCGACCGTTGGGACCGGTCGTCGCCGACCGGTTCGTGCAGATGGAGATCCGCATCGGCCACACGCCGGTCGTGCCGGACTACACCGTCGATCCCTTCACCGCGCTCCCCGCGTTCCCGAACTCGGGTCTGAGCACGCGGTTCGCGGCCAACTACGATCCGGTCCAGGCTCCGTTCGCCGTCTACCGCGGCGCCTACGACGTCCGGCCGGCCGACCTGACGCCGCGCGGCTACCTGCCGTTCCCGGCGTTCTCCCGCCACTTCCCCTGGAACGGCACCGACAGCCTGTTGGTCGAGGTGTTCGTGCCACCGCAGGGTCCGGGAACGACCGGCGCGAATGGTGCGTCGGTCCGGCTGATGGTGCAGTCGAGCCCCGACCCGAACGCCCGCGTCGTCGCGGCGGGCTCGTCGTCAGCGCCGGTCGATCCGTTCCTGGCGACCAGCGGTCGTGGTGACAATGCGCTCTACGACTTCGAGGTCGAGTTCCTCCGCGTGCTCACCGAGGCGATCTCGCCCTGGCTCCGGACGCGGCCCGGAGCGGACTACGTGAGCGTGGCGACGGCGCGCCGGAATCCGGCGGGCAGCTTCCACACCATCGCCTTCCGCGGCGCGGACGATCCCTCGGGCAGCAATGCCACGCCGTGGCTTCCCGACATCAACTTCGCAGACGGTCACGAGTTCCTGCAGTACCGCGTCGTGTTCCGGGCGAACCCGGCCACGGCCGAAGTGCCCGAGCTCGACTCGCTGACGATCACGTGGCGCTGACGATCACCCGGCGCTGACGATCACCCGGCGCTGACGATCACCCGGCGCTGACGATCACCCGGCGCTCGCGCAGCGCCCGATCCGTCAGCGGAGGGCGTCGGTGCCGTACTTGCGCAACGGGCTGCGCGCGTGCTGCGTGAGGTCGAGGGCGGTCTCGTCGACGAAGCGCGGGCGGCGGTCGTGGACGCCGCGCAGCTCCTCGGCCGGCAGCACAGGCCCCCGCGACGTCGACGAGTCCGTGCACCACCAGGCGTTCGCCTCGAAGCGGAACGACTCCGGATCCGTATTCGGGCCGATGTTGACGCCACGCCGCAGCACCTCGGTGTCCAGCACGAACAGGTTGCGTGTGAAGGCGACGTCGCGGCAGGGCACGAAGTCCTCGACCGACTCCTGCAGGATCCGCAGCACCCAGCGCAGCGGCCGATACACGGTGTTCATCCTCACGACGGCGCCGTCGACGCCGACGCACGCGAAGGGTGCCTCGGAGCCGATGACCGTGCAGCCCTCGATGGTGAGGTCCTTCGCCTCGAAGCGCTGCGGGGCGGCGTTGTCCGGGTCGGGACGGAAGAACGACTGGGAGGTGCTGCCGCCGAGCTGGATGGCGCGCGCTCCGGCGTTCTCGAGCCGACAGGCGCGCACGACGATCTCGCGGCTGCCGCCCCTGATCCGGATGCCGCTCACGCCGCGACCGGCCGCGTGCACGAGCGTGCAGCCGGCGATCCGCCCCTCGCGGCAGCCGACCAGGTCGATGCCCGAGCCACCGGTACCCCAGCGCTCGATCCGACAGTCGAGCACCCGGAAGCCGCTCAGCCCGGACAGCTTGATCGCGTCGTGATTGCCGTCCGAGCCGATGTCGCGGACGGTGACGCGTTCGAACAGCACGCCTTCGGCGCGCGTGTCGGACTCCGGGCCACCGTCGTCGATGTGGATGCCATTGACCGCGGCCTTCTCGACCACCAGATCGCGCAGCTCGACCCACGCCGCGTTGCCCAGGTGCAGACCCACGTCCTGGCCGCCGCGGATGATCCCCGGCCGCTCCGGGTCCGCGGACGTGATGACGATCGGTCGTCTCGACTCGCCGCGGACGTCCTGTGCGTGGATGTCCCCCTCGAACACCGCGTCCGCCGCCAGCTCGATGCGCGTGCCGGGCTCCGCGGCGGCGAGCGCGCTGCGCAGCGCGGCGCTGTCGGCGACCGCGATCCTCCGCTGGGCGAAGGACGCGGGGGCGAGGCTCAGGCACGCGACGAGCGCGAGCGGGGCGAGGGTCGCGGACATGGACATGGCGAGAGTATGTCCGCGCGACGCCCCGCCGTGACCTCGCGCGTCGAGCGCCCGTCGGCGGCGCGCGCGGGCCGGTGCAGGTCGGCCGTGTGCCGGGGAACTTCTCCCGGCCCGACGAGGACGCGGCGGTCGCGCGTCCTGTTCCGCAGCGCGATGACCGCTCGCCCCGAACCTCTCGCTTCCGCGCCGTCCGAGCCGCAGGCGGCGGCTCCCGCCGCGGCGGAGCTCGCGTCCATCGACCGCGCGCGGGGGGGCTGCACGGTCGCGCAGGCCGCGCTGTGGAGCCAGCACCGCGGCTGGGTCGCCGGGCTGCTGCTCGCGCACGCTCCGCGCGGCGCCGACCTCGAGGACCTGCTGCAGGAGGTCGCGCTGCGCTTCGTGCGCGCGATCGACACGCTCGAGCGACCCGACTGCCTGGTGTCGTGGCTGCGGCGGATCGCGCTGCACAGCGCCCGGAGTGCCGGGAGGCGTGCGTCGCTGGTGGCGCGCATCCGGCTCGACGCCGCGCCCGGCGATGCCGCCGAGCAGTGGCCCGATCCGCGCGCGGACGCGCGGCGCGCGCAGGGCGAGGAGCTCGACGAGGTGCTCGCCGCGATGCGGCGGCTGCCGGTCGCGCTGCGCGAGGTGCTCGTGCTGCGCTGCATGAACGGACTGACGCCCGCCGACGTCGCGCTGCGCGCCGGCTGCACGGCGGGCGCGGTCGAGAGTCGTCTCGCCCGGGCGCGGCGCGCGCTGCGCGCCGAGCTGCGGCGGCGCGCCGGGCGGACCGCCGATCGCGATCGCGACCTCACACGAACCCCGAGCGCAGAGGAGATCCGTCGATGAACGACGACCCGATCGACATGGATGCCGGCCTCGAATGCGCGATCGAGCGCGTGCTCGGCCGCGACGACCGACCCGACGACTGGGCGCTGCTGCGCGGGCGGGCGGCCGGCGACCCCGCATTGTGGGACCGTCTGGTCGATGCACTGCACGACGACGCCGTGCTGCGCGCGTCGGTCGGCGCTGCCCTGCCGGCCGGCGCCGAGCTGCCGGTGGCGGTCGGGGTGGCGACGGACTCGATCGCAGCCGGCAGCAACGCGGGTGGGGGCGCCGCGCGGGTGCGTCGCGCCGGCGGTCGCGCGGCATTCGCGCTGGCGGCCGCCGCGGTCGTCGCCTGGCTCGCGGGAGTGCCGAGCCCGCTCGCGTCGCTGCGGGTGCAGCACGGGTCGAGCATGCGACCGCCGGCCACGGTTCCGGCTGCAGGCACCGGCCGGTCGGCGTCGCCCGACCCCGCGGGTCCGCTCGCGGCGGGGCTCGGCCAGCTCCCCGATGTCGTTCTCGCGACCGAGCCGCGCAGCGACGGCGGCTTCGACGTCGTCGTGCTGCGCCGCCGCGTCGAGCGGTGCAGCGGTGATGGCCTGCAGATCCTGCGCCACGACGAGCAGGGTCAACCGTTCGTCGCGCCGTTGCGCGCCGTGTCCGCGATGCCGGCGCGGGTGAGTTCCTATTGACCGATGGGCTCTGCGACGCCCGCGGAGCCGAGCACGGAGACTGCGATGAAGACCGACCGACTTCACCGGACGGGCGCCGCGCTGGCGCTCGTCGCATGCTGCGCCGTGGGCCGAGCCCAGGAACCGGTGCAGACGTTCGTCTGGGGCGCGCGTGCGGAAGCGACCCGCCCGCCGCTGACCCTGTCGTTCGAGCTCGACGGCGAGCGGGTCGAGATCCGCGTCGACGGCGGCCAGGTGACCGCGTCGGTCGGCGGCGAGCCGCTCGGCCGCGACCGGCTCCGCACGGTGACCGGGCCGCTGTCGATCGCGGACGCGACGGAGCTGCGCGACCAGCACGGCGCGCGCGTCGCGTGGCTCCGCACCGACCCGCAGGGCCTGACGGTGCAGTTCGAGCATCGCTCGCGCAGCGCCTGGCTCGGCGTCGACGTGCAGCCGGTCGACGAGGCGCTCGCCGACCATCTCGGCATCGACCCCGGCGAAGGCTGCGTGATCGTCGCGCTGCCCGACGACTCGCCGGCCGCCGTGGCCGGGCTCCGGAAGCACGACGTGCTGGTGGCGCTCGACGGCGAGCGGCCGCTCGGCGATGCGCGGCTGCGCGAGATCCTCGGCGACAGGCAGCCCGGCGACCGCGTCGTGCTCACGGTGATGCGTCGTGGCGAGACGCTCGAGATCCCGGTCGAGCTCGGGCGCGCGCCCGGGGCGAGCGGTCTGCCCGGATACCCGCGTCTCGGCGCGGCCGGATGGCTGCTCGGTCGCCCCGACGACAGCACCTACTGGCTCTGGCCGCAGCTCCGCGACGCGGCCGATACCGGTCGGTATGCCCAGTGGCTCCTCGCGACGCAGGGCTGGCGCGTCGGCCATCAGGGCGAGCCGGCGCCGGTCGACCCCGCGCCCGTTCCCGAGCCCGCGATCGTCGAGGGCGGCCCCGGCGATCTCGACGCGCGGCTGACGCGCATCGAGGTGCAGCTCGAGGCGCTCGAGAAGCTGCTGGAGAAGCTCGACCGGCGTCGCGATTCGTGACGAACGCACCTGCCTGCGCGGCACCGCCGCTCAGCGACCGCTCGCGTACCAGCGCTCGCCCCGGCGCACGACGCGCCCCTCGTCGACGAGCTTGTCGAGACCCGCGCGCAGCGAGCGTTGTGCGAGTGGCAGCAGTCGCGGGTCGGCGTCCCAGTAGACGCGCGCGGTGAGCTCCTCGGCGGTCGCCAGTCCGGCGTCGAGGGCGGCGAGCAGCGCGCTCTCCCGCTGGGCGCGGTGACGCAGGTAGCGGCGGACGATCTTGCGCGCGTCGGGTACCGCGGGACCGTGCGCCGGGTGCAGCGTGTCGATCTCGAGTCGCTCCAGGCGCTGCAGGCTCTGCAGGTAGGTCGCGAGGTGACCCTCGGGCGGGTCGATCACGATCGTCGACACCGTCGAGATCATGTCGCCGGCGATCAGCGAGCCGTAGCGCGTGTCGCGGAAGCACAGATGGCCGCGGTCGTGGCCGGGGGTGTGGATCGCCTCGAGCTGCCAGCCGGGGCTGCCGTCGGGCGCCGCGCCGAGCTCGATGCGGTCGCCGTCGTGCAGGGGCGCGCCGGCGCGGAAGCCGGGCGCGAGGCGCTCGAGCGTCAGCGGGTGGGCGCGCACCGGCAGCCCGTAGCGCCGGCTGGTGGCCACGACGGCGCCGACGTGGTCGGGGTGGTGGTGCGTGACCGCGATGCCGGCGAGGGTGCGATCCTCGGCGCGCAGCTCGTCGAGCAGTGCGAACAGGCGCGCCTGCTCATCCTCGTACGGTGTCGCGGGATCGATGATCCACAGCGCGCGCTCGCCGACCAGCGCGCAGTTCGTGGTCGTCGCCGGCGGTAGCGTCGGTGTGCGCAGGCTCGCCAGCAGGATGCCGGGCGCGAAGCGCACGCGGTGCAGCGCGCCGTCCGCGTAGGTCGAGGCGACCCGCGCAGCGCGCTCCTCGAACGCCTCGACGTCGCCGTCGGCGAGCAGCTCGAGCAGCAGCAGGACCGGCGGCACGACGCGGCGCTCACCGCGCGTCCAGGACGCGAGCACGTCGCGCGGGCGCTCGAAGCCGCCGCCGACCAGCTCGCCCGGCCAGATGTCGACGGACTCGCCGTCCGGCAGCTCGGCGATGAAGAACAACGTATCGTAGCGCACCGGCGCGAACGGCGGGGTGCGGATCCGGCACAGTGGGCGGACCTCGGCCACGCCCAGTTCGGAGCGCGCTGCCGCGCTCCACGCGTCCGCCGCCGCGTCCGCATCCTCGCCGAGCAGGATGTGGCGCAGCTCGCCGCGGCGCGCGACGGGGAACCGTGCGCGCAGCTCGGGGTCGAGCAGCACGCCGGTCTCCTCGAACAACTCGCGGACCGCACACCGTCGCAATGGGCCCTCGTCGCCGCCCTCGGCGTCGTCCGGTCCGTCCTCGGCGTCGCGCGTGCCACCGGGCAGGGCGGCGTAGCCGCCGAAGAAGCGCAGCTCGGGCGACCGCTCGACGAGCAGCGCGCGGAGCTCGTCGCCGCGGCCCTGGACGAGCAGCACCGCGGCGGCGACGCGCTCCTTCGCTCGGTCGATCGTCATGGCGGTCCGTTCCGGTGTGCGCGGCCCGTCACTCGTCGCGCAGCGCTCCGACGTCACACAATGCGAGCATCGCCATCGCGGTGCCGTAGGTGCGGCCGATCTCGTGGCTGTCGAGGTAGCTCGCGTCGAGCTCCGGGATCCGCTGCAGCAGCGCGATCGTGCGCTCGCGCTGCATCTCCCGAAGATCCTCGGGCAGCATCGGCGTCAGCTCGGCGGCGTGGAACAGCGAGTGGAAGAAGAAGAAGCCACCGATCTCGCCGTCCGAGTGGAAGTCGTTGCGGCGGACGCGCTCGATCCGGTCCATGTACTCCCAGTAGATCTCGACCGCCCTGCGCAGCCGCGCTGGATCGCTCTGGCCGAGGTCCAGCAGCACGCCTTCGCAGAGCGGCATGCGGGTCGCGGAGTCCTTCTCCGAAGTCGGCCGGCCGCGCCGGCCGGCGGCACCGCCGTACACGAACGTGCCGGTCTCGAATCGTGCGGCGAGCAGCGCCGAGACGCCGTTGCTCAAGCTCTCCGGCGGGATCTCCGCACCCGCCAGCTCGGCGAGGCGCAGGCCGCGCAACATGGCGGCGGTGCAGAACGCGTTCTCGTACTCGTGTGCCCAGAAGCCGCTGGTCTTCTGGCGCTGCGTCGCCTCGCGTACGACCTCGTTCATGCGGGCGACCAGCCGGGCCCGCTCGTCGCCGTCGCTGCGGCCGGCGCGCCGCGACAGGAACAGCAGCCGATAGGCGTCGGCGTAGACGTCCTCGTTCTGGCCGCGCGCGACGTGCTCGGGCGCGAACAGGTACTGCTCCGCGCGCGCGATCGCCGCGTCGACGCGCTCCGGCGGGATCGAATCGGGAGCCACGTCGCGTAGCTCGAGCATCGCCGTTGCCGCGAGCGCCGTGATGGCGATCCACGCATTGGGCGTGATCGACGGCGACGGCCAGTATGCGTAGCGACAGTCCTTGAAGCCGCCGTCGTCGCGCTGGTTCTCGAGCAGGTGCTCGAGGCCGCGGCGGGCGAGCTCGCGTGACGACAGCGCGGGGCCGTGCCACTCGGTGTCGGGGGCGAGCTCGCGGTAGGCGGCGTCGTCGAGATAGCGCAGCGACTCGAAGGCGGTGAACGCCGCGCCGAGCGGCCGGGAGTCGTTGCCGAGCGTCACGTTCGCGCGGGCGCGGCGGCCGAACAGCGTGTCGGGCCAGGTCGCGGCCACGTGCTCGAAGCGCTCGTGGGCCGCGTCCTCGTGCCCCGCTCGCAGCGCCGCGAGCGCGAGCAGGTAGTGTGCCTCGGCAGCGCGCGCGCCCGACTCCGGCGCGGTATCGGGCAGCTCCGCGTCGCGCCCGGCGAGCATCAGCACGCGGATGCGCTCGGCGGCCAGGTCGCCGGGATCGACTCCACCGCGCTCCGCGGCGAGCGCCAGCGTGCGCAGCGCCTCGTCGGGCCGGCGCTCGAGACGATGCAGACGCGACAGCAGGTACGCCTTGTGCCCGTCCTCCGGCAGCGCTGCGATCGCACGCGCGGCGCGGTCCCAGCGCCCCTGCGCGAGCAGACCCTCGACGTCGGCCGGGGGCTCGCCGGGGTCGCCCGCCTTCAGCAGCGCGAGCCGGAGCTGGGTCACGAACCAGAGCGGATCGAAGGTCCGCATGCGTTCGCAGACGTGGACGACCGCACCAGTGCCGTCGATCACCACGACCGCGGGCTCGACGAAGTCGAGCGGGCGGAGCCCGAAGCGCGCCGACAGCGGCTCGTCGCAATGCAGGCGGACGGGCACGAAGCGGCTCGCGATCAGGTCGACGACGTCGGGGTCGTTGAACAGGCATTGCCACGCGTAGAGGTCGAGCACCGGCGCGCGGTACATCTGCCGGCCGCGGTTCTCGTCCTCGACGACGCGCGGCACGTACCACAGCACGAGCCGGTAGTTGCCGGCGCGCTCGATCGCGGCGTCGAGCGCCGCGACGCGGTCGAACGCGCCGCGGATCGCTCGCTTCGCGGCCCGCGAGTCGACGAACCGCTCCGGGTCGAGGACCCAGTCGAGCGAGCGGTGCAGACCGAGCGCTTCCCAGGGTGCATCGCCGGGGCCGAACACGTCGGCGAGGCGCTGGGCGGCAGCGCGCGGGGCGAGGGGGCCGGCGCCGGCGATCGCGGCGACGAGCAGCGTGGCGACGGCGCGGCCGAGCGCTGGCGCGGGACGGCGGACGGGGAGGAGCGCGTGCATCGGGGAGAGCCTCGAGTGGCCGACAGCGGCCCGGTCAGTGTCCACCGGCGCGCGACCCTGCGCCAGCACGGCATCCGGCGGGCGGTACGTCGCTGCCGGCGGTCGCTCCCGCAGGAGAGGTGGGGGGGAGGGGGCGGCTCGCGATCGCGCGCGGAGGTGGGATCAGCAGCGCGCGCCGAGCATCGCTGCCTGCAGCACGTCGAGCAGCTCGTCGATGCGGGCGCTCAGCGCATCGAGCGTGCCGCCGTCGCGGAGCGGGTGCTCGACCGCGCGCGCGGCGATCGTGATCACCTCGAAACCGTAGCTCGCACCGGAGCCCACGAGCTGGTGGGTGAGGATGCGCAGTCCGTCGAGGTCGCGCGCATTGCGCGCCAGGTGGATCCTCGCGATCGTCGCGGCCAGCGACTCGGAGTACCGCTGCAGCAATGGCGCGACGCGCGGATCGTCGGCACGGGATGAACGGATGGGCTCCATGGTCTCTGCGGCCTGCCGCGTCGCTCGCGGCGATCCGACTCCGCAGCTCTCATCGAACCGGCCGCACGCCCGGGTTGAGGCGCGGCGGTCACGCGCGCTCCGGGCTCGCCTCCTCGATGCCGTGGAGGCCGCGGAACGCCTCGATCGCGTCGCGCTCGCCGATCACGACCATGTCGCTGTCCTTCTGGAACACGGTCGTCCCGCGCGGCAGCCGCCGGGTCTCGACGCCGAGCGCATCGCGCTCGATGACGACGAGCACCGAGATCCCGTCGTTGGCGGGCAGCTCCAGCGAATCGAGCGAGCGACCGCGGAAGGCGTCGGGGACCGGCAGCCGGACGATCGCGGCCTCCGGCGGCAGCTCGACCGCGCGCGTGCGGCCGCCGGTGTCGAGCTTCGCGCGCATCGAGCGCGTGCCGAGCACCTCCTCGCTCAGGCTCGCGACGACGTCCTTCCTGGTCAGCCGGCCGAGCAGCAGGCCGTGCTCGCCGTCGCTGTCGACGACCGGCAGCTCGTCGCTCTCCTGGCCCTCGAAACGCGGCACGACGGTCGCGAGGCTCTCGTCCGGGTGTGCGACGGGGGTGTGCCGCGTGCAGTCGGCGGCGATCAGCACCGGGCCGAGGTTCTGCTCGTGGAGGAACTGCTTGACGTCGTGGATCTCGATGTAGCCGGTCAGGTGTCCGGAGCCGTCGACGACGTAGAGCGCGTCGTGGCGCGTCGCCCGGAAGCGCTCGAGCACCTCGTCGAGCGGCGTCGTGTCGCGGACCGCCGCCGTGCCGTGGCGCATGACGTCGCGCACGTAGGTCGTCTTCATCGCGAGCGCCTCGAGGCCCGCATCGACGTCGTGGCCGCGCGCGCGGAGGCGGGCCGTGTAGATCGAGTCGCGGTCGAGGAGGCGCGCCGACATGCTGCCGAGGATGCTGCACAGCATCAGCGGCAGGATCAGACCGTAGTCGCCGGTCATCTCGAAGATCAGCAGCATCGCCGTGATCGGCGCGTGAGTCGTCGCCGCGCACATCCCGGCCATGCCGACCAGCGCGAACTGCGTGCGATGGTCGCCGCCGGCGAGGTGGTCGACCAGCTGGCCGAACGCACCTCCGAACGCGGCCCCGACGACGAGGTTCGGGGTGAACACGCCGCCGAGCGCGCCGGAGCCCGCCGTCGACGAGGTCGCGACGAGCTTCCAGAACAGCAGCGCGACCATAAGCGACAGACTCGGGTCGGCGGTCGTGCCGGCGATCGCCTCGATCGTGTTCTGGCCGTTGCCCCACGTCTCCGGATACTGGATGCCGATCAGCCCGACGATCAGGCCGCCGATCGCCATGCGTAGCGGCAGCGTGATCCGGACCCGTTCGAACAGCGTTCGGCCCGCGGTCAACGTGTAGCGGAACAGCAGACCACCCGGCCCACAGCAGGCGCCGAGCAGTGACGCGGACAGCACGAGCGGCCACTCGGTCATCGCCAGGTCGACGCCCATCTCGTACAGCGGGCTGCGTTCGAAGAACTGCAGCATCACGAGCGTCGACACGACCGACGACACGATCAGCGGTGCCAATACGTCGATCGCGAAGTTGCCGAGCACGACCTCCATCACGAAGATCGCCGCTGCGATCGGCGCCTTGTAGGCACATGCCATGCCTGCGGCGATTCCGCAACCGAGCAGCACACTGCGCGAGCGGGGCGAGTTGGGGATCAGGTGGGCGAGCAGCGAGCCGATCGTCGCTCCGAACTGCGAGTTCGCACCCTCGCGGCCGATGCTGCCGCCCGACGCGATGCTGCAGCCCGACGACAGGATCTGCACGAGCGAATCCAGTGGGCGGATCCGGCCGCGCCGGGCCGCGACCAGCTCGAGGACGTCACCGATCCCGAACGGTCCGCGCCGCTCGCGGACCAGCTGCAGCGTGATGCCGGCCAGCGCGGCGCCGACGGTCGGGATCAGCACGCACTGCCAGAGCGGGAGCCGTACGTCGACCGGCCCCTGCGGTCCCATCACGAGGGCCTGCAGCTGGTCGGTGCCCTTGCGGAACCCGGCGCCGAGCAGACCGCCGAACAGGCCGATGACGGCGGCCTGCACGTAGAGCCACACGGAGCGCAGGGGGATGCCCCGCGTCGTCTGCATGCGCGAAGAGGAGACGCGGGCTCGGGCTTCGCGTCAACGCTGCGGACCGTCAGTCGACGACGATCTGCAGCGCGTTCGTCAGCGAGAGGCCGGGAACCGGCGCGTTGACGCACAGCACGACACCCTGGAAGCACAGGACGCCGTCACAGAGCGCGTAGTCGAGCGGTACCGGCACCGGATAGGTCACGCGGGCGTTGCAGCCGCTGCCGACCAGCGGGCCCATCCCGATCAGCGCTGGGGGCGGGACCAGGGCCGGGTAGAACGGGCCGCACAGGATCGGCAGGACCTGCGGGCGGCAGCCGCCGACGTTGAACGCGAGGAAGCCGCGCCCGTTGGCCGGCCCGTCGACGATGCTGACTGCGAAGCTCGGGTTGCCGACGACCGGGTCGCCGTGCGGGACCATCGCCATGCTGCCGCAGCTCGGGCAGCCGGCGCCCGCGCAGCTCTGGCCGATCGGCGTCGCGTGGAACGGCTCGATGTCGATGCCGCGCCAGCTCGAGCCGGCCGGGCCGACCGGGCAGCAGCCGACCTGGTCGAACGCGCAGGGCCGAAGCCGCTGCGGCGCAGGACGATGGTCCGATCGCCGTCGGTCACGTACAGCACGCCGTCGCAGTCGTCGTAGGCCATGCCGCGGATCGCGCCGAATGGCGTAGCGGCCGAGCAGTCGCCGACCGGGATGCGGCACACGACGTTGCAGGGATCCGTCAGCTGCGCGACCAGGATGATGTTGCTGTTGGTCGGCGTCGGCGTGACGAACACCGAGGCGCCGTAGAGCACGTAGCCGTTGCGCTGGTCGATCGCGACGGCACCTGCGATGTGGCGCAGGCTCGGCAGCGCGAGGTTGCAGGTGCCGGTGCGGAACGGCGGGCACGGGAGCGTCGAGAACGTGTGCAGCGCCGCGGCGCCGGGCACGGACTCGAGCTGGTAGAGCGTGTGGGACGACTCGACGAACGCGAGGCCGGTGGCGACGCTCTGCGCGCCGAGCGTGAGCTCCGCGGGGAACGCACACTCGAGCTGGCAGCCCTGCAGCCGGTGTTGCGTGATGCGCGTGCCCTGCGTGAACCAGTAGCCGGCGATCGTGCCGTCGTAGGCGAGGCCGCCCGCCCAGTCCGTCGCGGGTGCGAGGTTGCCGGCCGGACAGACCCGTTCGACGGGACCGCAGACGCGCTGCCGCTGGATCAGCGGCGGGGTGGTCGATGGGGACGCGGTCGCGGCCGTGTAGCCGATCAGGTTGCCGCGCACCGTGCTCTGCGCGGTGAGGTCACCGGTGGCGACGGAACCAGCCGCAATCGCGGCACCGAGGATCAACAGCGAGGATCTCATGACACTCCGAGATGAGGGACGAGGCCGGCAGGGCAGCCGCGCCGGTGATTGCCCCGTCCCCCCGCCCCCGCCGACTTCCGATCGGTACCGCGTACGACTTTTACATCTCCGGCGGCAGTCGTTCGCCACGTCGGGAGCGCCCCGCCGGAGATGTAAAAATCGTACGCGGTACCGATCGGAAGTCGGGGATAGGGTTCGGGAGCGTGATCGCTTCGCTCCGTCTGCCGGGCCCGCCGTGGTGGGAGGGCGCCGCGCTCGTCAGCGAGCCGATGCCGGTGCTGACCGTGCTGGTCGTCGTGCTGGCGCTGCTGTTCGCCGCGGAGCGCAGCCGGGTCCTGCGGCCGGTGTTCCGGCTCGTGCCCGTGCTGGTGTTCTGCTACTTCGTGCCGACCGCACTGTCGAACACCGGCGTGATCCCGGGCGGTGCGCCGGCGGCCGGCGAGCCCGACTTCCCGCTCTACCCGTTCGTGATGGACTGGCTGCTGCCGGCGAGCCTGCTGCTGCTGGTGCTGGCGGTCGACGTGCTCGGCATCGTCCGGCTCGGCGCGCGCGCGGTGCTGCTGTTCGGAGCGGCGGTCGCCAGCATCGTGCTGGGTGGTCCGCTCGCCTACCTGCTGCTCGGCTGGGCCTTCGACGCCGAGCAGGGCGAGCAGGTCTGGCGCGGGCTGGCCGCGCTGTCGGGATCTTGGATCGGAGGTGGTGCGAACTTCGCGGCGATCGGGCGAAACGTCGGCATCTCGGCCGAGATGCTCGGCGTGATGGTCGTCGTCGACGTGATGGTCCTCAACGTCTGGATGGTCGTGCTGCTGTATCTCGCCGCGCGCCACCGCGAGCTCGACGCGCGACTCGGCGCGGACACTCGCACCGTCGACGAGGTCGAGCGCCGTGCGACCGACGAGGCGCGCGCGGTCGCCGCGCCGACCGACCTGCCGGCGCTGCTCGCGATCCTCGCCCTCGGCTTCGGCGGCACCTATGCGAGCGACCTGCTGGCGACCTCGATCCACGGGTGGTTGCGCGCCTCGCTCGCGCCCGACCACTGGCTGTTCGACGTGTTCGGCCGCTACGCGTGGAAGATCCTCGCGGTCACGTTTCTCGGCGTCGCGCTGTCGTTCACGCCCGCGCGCCGACTCGAGGGCCGCGGCGCCAGTCGGCTCGGCATGCTGTTCCTGTATCTGCTGATCGGCTCGATCGGTGCGCAGGCCGACTTCGCGCGCGTGTTCACGTTCGCGAACCTGCCCCTGCTCGCGGTCGCGGCCGTGTGGATGGCCTTCCACGCCGCAGTGATCCTCGGCGTCCGCCGCCTGGCGCGCGCGCCGGTGTTCTTCGCTGCGGTCGGCTCGACCGCCTGCATCGGTGGCACCGCTTCGACGTCGATCGTCGCCGCCGCGTTCAGCCCTGGCCTCGCGCCGGTCGGCGTGCTGCTCGCGATCGGTGGCTACGTGCTCGGCACGCTCGGCGGCCTCGCCTGTGCGTTCCTGCTGCGGCTCGTGAACGGGCTCTGGCACGGCTGAGCGGCGACCCGCCCGCCGCCGTCAGCCGACCAGCAGCCGCGGGCCCGCGACGACCGACTCGCTGCGCCGCAGCCCGCGCAGCACGCCGACGTCCTCGAGCTCGCCGGGAACGCCGACGACCGCGTCGCTCAACTCGCCGCCGACGACGCGCACGACCGGCCGATTCGCGCGGGGGCCGTGTGCGACGACCATGGCGAAGCGCCCGTCGGTCAGCTCGACGAAGCTACCGACCGGATACGCGCCGATCGCCGCCACGAACGCGTGCAACCAACGCTGGTCGAAGTCCGCCCGGTTGCGGTGCATGATCGCGAGCGCCTCCGCCGGTGTGAGCTCCGGCTTGTACGGCCGCATCGCGGTCAGCGCCTCGAACACGTCGCAGACGCGCACGAGTCGACTCATGCTGCTCGGCATGAACGGCAGCACGGCATTCGGGTAGCCGGCCCCCGCCGGGCTCAGGTGGTGCGAGAAGGCGACTCCCACGGCGCTCGGATGCACGCCCTTCTGCGCCAGCAGGATCTCCGCGCCGTGGCGCGTGTGCTCGCTCATCGCGCGCCACTCGTCGTCGTCCAGCCGGCCGCGCTTGAACAGGATCGACGACGGGACCTTCGACTTGCCGATGTCGTGCAGCAATGCCGCGCTGCCGACCAGCCGCAGCATCTCGTCGTCGACTCCCACCGAGCGCGCGACCAGCATCGCCAACAGCGCGACGCGCACCGAGTGTCCGACGGTGAACCGGTCGACGTCCTCGTAGGAGGCGAGCGCGAGCAGATCGCTCGGTCGCGTCGCCATCCACCGCATGGCTCCCTCGACCGCACCGCTCGTGTCGGCGAGCTCGAGCTCGTCGCCGCGCGCGGCGGCGATGTGGTTGTCCTGGACCACCGCGGCGAGCTGCTGGTAGCCGCGCACCGCGTCGGGTCGCGGCGACTCGACTCCCGGTCGCCGTTCGCACCGCGCGCTGACGTGCGTCAGGCCGAGCCGCAAGAACGCCGCGCCGAGGTTGGCCGGGCTGAACGCGTCCACCTGCCGTTCGTCGAGCAGCAGCTCCGCGAGCGTGCGGAGCTCGCGCGCCGTCGTGCCGCGCTCGAACCGCAGCGACCGCACGTTCCGGGCGCGCAGCCGGCCGAGCAGCCGTGAGCCGCGCAGGCTCTGCTCGATCAGCGGTTCGCCGTCGACCTTGACCAGGCCAGCCGCGAAGTGGAGCTCGAGCTCGAGCACCCCGCGCGCCTCGATGTAGCGCGACAGGACCGCGACGGTCGCGTCACGCCTGGCCTCCGCTTCCGGGTCGCCCGGCGGCAGGAGCTCGAGGTCGAGCAGCGCCTCGTCCAGCCCGCGCACGAAACGGGCGGCATCCGCGTGCGATGCGTGGTGGTTCATTCGCGAACCTCGAGCGGTGCCGGTGATCGCGTCGCCTCGGCCAACGCCCGGCGTGCGGCGATCCGCAGCACCCGCAGCAGCGCGCAGCTCCCGAACCCGGCTGGCGGCAGCGTGTCGATGCCGTCGGCGAGCCGCACCAGCACCTCGCGACCGAGGTCCACGAGTCGCAGCGGGTCGGTCGAGAACGCCTGCAGCTCACGGGAGGCGATCTGCCGCGCGAGACCGTCCCCGGCGGCGGCGACGTCCGCGAGCACGAAGGCTCGCTCCGCCTCCAGGTCGGCCGACAGGTCGTCCGGCGGCTCGGCGGGCGCGGCGTGCAGGTGCTCGAACAGCGCGGTCAGCTCGTCCTGACCGACCGCGTTCCGCGCATCCTCCCGGCGGCCGCTCGTGGCGCTCTGCGTTGCCGATTCGTCGTCCTGGCCCGCGGCTTCCCGTGCCAGGAAGCGCAGCAGGACGTCGCCCGCCGCCTCGCTGAGCCCCCGCTCGACCTCCGGATCGCGGGCCCCGAACGTGCTGGTCGGGAGCGACGACGCCTGCTCGCCGGCGGCGAAGCCGTCGGGGGGCGGTACGAGCCGGGTCCGCGGTGTCGCGGGTGGCCTCGGTGTCGACCAGCGGCTCGGGCGCTCCATGCGGGTTTTCTCGGCATCCCGGCCCGGTCCGACTGAGAGCTGTACAAGGGCATTCCCGTAGCTGCGATGGCGTCGCGTCTTCGACTGCACCGAATCCGGGCTGTTTTGCAGCGCGCAGTCCCGCCGCTATCTTCCGCCCGATGCAGCGCATCGCGGTCGTCGACGTCTGCCGAACGCCGATCGGCAAGTTCCTCGGCGGGCTGAGCCCGCTGTTCGCCGTCGATCTCGGCGTCGCCGCCGTCCGCGGGCTGCTCGGCCGGACCGGCGTCGATCCGGCCGACGTCGAGGAGCTGATCTTCGGCCACGGCCGGCAGCTCGGGTCCGGCCCGAACCCGGCTCGGCAGGTCGCGATCCGGTCCGGCCTCCCGGAGACCACCCCGGCGATGACGCTCAACAAGGCCTGCGGCTCGAGCCTGAAGGCGATCGACCTGGCGCGCGCCGCGATCCTGCTCGACGATCGCAAGATCGTGGTGGCCGGCGGGATGGAGTCGATGTCCAACATCGCCTTCCTGCTCCCCGGCATGCGGCAGGGCTACCGGCTCGGCCACCAGAAGGTCTACGACGGCAACTTCCTCGACGGCTTCACCTGCGGGATCCTCGGCGAGCCGATGGGGATGACCGCCGAGTACCTCGTCGAGGACTACGGGATCACCCGCGACGAGCAGGACGCGTTCGCGGTGGAATCGCACCGCCGCGCGAGCGCCGCGCAGCGCTCGGGCCGCTTCGCGGACGAGATCGTGCCGGTCGACGTGCCGACGCCGAAGGGCGGCGTGGTGCGCATCGACGCCGACGAGCACATCCGTCACGACGCCGACGTCGGGCACCTGGCGAAGCTGCCGCCGGTGTTCCGGCCGGCGCAACAGGGCGGCACGGTGCACGCGGGCAACAGCTCGGGCATCACCGATGGCGCGTCGGCCGCGCTGCTGATGTCCTGGGACGAGGCGGAGCGGCGCGGTATCGAGCCGCTCGCCGAGCTCGGCGCGAGCGCGGTCGCGGGCTGCCCCCCGCGCACCATGGGCATCGGACCGGTGCCCGCCACCCGCCGGTTGCTCGAGCGCACCGGCCTGGCTCTCGACGACTTCGACCTCGTCGAGCTGAACGAGGCGTTCTCCGCGCAGGTGCTCGCGGTGCTGCGCGATCTGCCGATCCCGACCGACCGGCTGAACGTCAATGGCGGTGCGATCGCGCTCGGTCACCCGATCGGCGCGACCGGGGCACGGATCGTCGCCACGCTGCTTCACGAAATGAAGCGGCGCGATGTCCACCGCGGTCTCGCCACCCTGTGCATGAGCGGTGGGATGGGGATGTCGGTCGAGTTCGTCCGCCCCCGTGGTTGAGCGCTCCGCAGGGCGCCCGTACAAGGGACCGTCCCGCGCCCCCGCGCATCTGCTGTCCGTCCCGTTTCCGCCGATGAAGTTCCTTCCCACACTGTTCACCGCCGTGCTCGGCGTGGCCGCGCTGCTCCCTGCCCAGGGCGAGACTCAGACGGCGGCCGCTGCGATCCCCGAGCAGGCCGTCGAGGCGAAGCTCGTTGCGAGCACCGAGGTGCTGACGGTCGGCTCGTCGTTCTCGATCACGCTGACCGTGTCCTTCAAAGAGGATGTCGACGTCCCGGCGACGATGCTCGCGGGCCACTACGTGCAGACCTACCTCGACGGGCAGCGCTCGGTGACGCTCGACCATTCCGTCACCGGCACCGTGCGAATCGCGGCGGGCACCCGGCTCGAACGCACGGTCGACGTCGATGCCGCCACGTTGTGGGAGTCGGCGCAGCTCGAGCAGCACCAGGTGCTGGGCCTCGACTGGGCAGGGGTACCGGGTGCCACCACGACGCTGCGCCTGGTGCCCGACCAGACCGGCCTCGACGTGTCGATGCTCGACCTGTCCCGCACGCGCGTGAAGCTCGTGACCAGCAAGGGCGAGATGGTGATCGGCTTCCGGCCCGACATGGCCCCCAATACGGTTGCGAACTTCGTCAAGCTCGCCAAGGACGGCTTCTACAATGGCACGCGGTTCCACCGGATCATCCGCGGCTTCATGATCCAGGGCGGCGATCCGAATACGAAGCGCGGCGCGACCGGCACGCCCGGAACCGGCGGACCCGGCTATACGATCGACGCCGAGTTCAACGAGCTGCGCCACGTGCGCGGCGTGCTGTCGATGGCGCGGAGCCGCGATCCGAACTCGGCCGGCAGCCAGTTCTTCATCATGCACGGCAAGGCGCCGGCGCTGGACGAGCACTACACGGCGTTCGGCCAGCTCGAGTCCGGGCTCGACGTGCTCGACTCGATCGCGGACACGCCGGTGCGCCTGCACCCCGGCTCCGGCGAAGCGTCGGTGCCGGTCGAGGACGTGTGGGTCTACGCCGCGGTCGTCGAGCCGGTGTTCAAGCAGTAGGAGTGGCGTCGACCGAGGCGATCGACGTCGCGAAGAACGACCAACCGCGCGCTGCGCGTCGCCGTGCAGCGGGCCTCGAGAGGAACCATGATCGATCTCGACACCGTCGACCTGGCCCAGGTCGAGGCGCATCTCGTGACGAACCACGGCACGATGGTGGCCGGGTTCCGGCCCGACAAGGCGCCCGCGCACGTGCGCAACTTCCTGACCCTCGCACAGGGGGGGTTCTACGACGGCACCGCGTTCCACCGGATCATCAAGGACTTCATGATCCAGGGTGGTTGCCCGAACACGAAGGAGGGCGGGCGCGGCACCCCGGGTACCGGTGGCCCCGGTCATCGCGTGCACGCCGAGTTCAACGAGCTGCCGCACACGCGGGGTGTGCTGTCGATGGCCCGAGGACAGGACCCCAACTCGGCCGGCAGCCAGTTCTTCGTCGTCCACGCCGAGCACGCCGACTTTCTCGACGGTCAATACACCGTGTTCGGTGCGCTGAGGTCCGGCCACGACGTGCTCGACGAGATCGCTTCGGTCGAGTGCGTGCTGAGCGGCCGTGAGCGCAGCAAGCCGCGCGAGCGCGTGGAACTCGAGCGCGTCGAGCTGCACCTCGCGGCGCCGGACGCCGCGCGCGAGCCCGACACCGGCGACCGGGCCGACGGTGACGGCGATGGCGACGGCGATGGTGGTGGTGACGGCGACGGAGGTGACGCATGAGCGAGTCGGTGCTGGTCGCCCGCGACGGGCGCATCGCCGTGGTGACGGTCAATCGCCCCGACAAACTCAACGCGCTGAACCGCGACACGATCGCGTTACTCCGTGCCCGGATCGAGGAGCTGGCCTCGGACGCGGCGGTCGGTGCGATCGTCGTGACCGGTGCGGGTGAGAAGGCCTTCGTCGCGGGTGCCGACATCGCGGAACTCGCCGAGCAGGGCGTGCTCGACGGCCAGGCGAATGCGCACCATGGCCAGGGCCTGACGGCCGCGATCGAGACGGCGCCGAAGCCGGTGCTCGCCGCCATCAACGGCTTCGCGCTCGGCGGGGGTCTCGAGCTCGCATTGGCCTGCGACGTCCGCTACGCGTCGACGAACGCGAAGCTCGGCCTGCCGGAGGTGTCGCTCGGCATCATCCCCGGCTACGGCGGCACCCAGCGGCTGCCGCGACTGGTCGGCGCGGGCAAGGCGCTCGAGATGGTGCTGACCGGCGACCACATCAGCGCCGAGGACGCCCTGCGCATCGGCCTCGTGCAGGGCGTGTTCCAGCCGGGAGAGCTGCTCGACCAGGTCAAGGCGGTCGCCGGCCGCATGCTGAAGCGCGGGCCGACGGCGCTCGCGCTCGCCAAGCAGGCGGTGCGCCGCGGCATCCACATGCCGATCGCGGACGGCCTGCGCCTCGAAGCCGATCTGTTCGGCATGATCAGCTCGACCGAGGAGATGCGCGAAGGTATGCGCGCCTTCCTCGAGAAGCGCAAGCCGAGCTGGTGACGCCATTGGCGGGCGCCCCGGCCGATCCGTTCGAGCGGTTGCGCGCCGCACCGCGCGGCGAGCCGGTCGCGCTGCTGCACTCTTGTGGGATGGCCGGCCCCGACGGCGGCGAACGGCCCGCATTGTGGTTCGGCAGCCCGATCGACCGGCTGACGATCCCGGGCGACGCTCCGGCGCTCGATGGCGCATTCGCGCGCATCGACGCGTTCCTCGACCGCCATCGCGAGCTGCCGGTCGTCGGCTTCCTCGGCTTCGATCTGCGCGACGCCGTCGAGCCGCTGCCCCGCTCGATCCCGGACGACCTGGCATTGCCGGCGATCGATCTTGTCGCACATCGGCGCGTCGAGCGCTTCCCGGACGCGCCACCACCCGCGCCGGTGCCCGGCCTGCCGGCCTGCACCTCCGTGGCCCCGCACGTCGCTCGGGCGGACTACGAGCGGCGCGTCGCGCGCGTCGTCGAGCACATCCGCGCCGGTGACGTGTTCCAGGTCAATCTGACGCAGCCGTTCACCGCGCAATGGCGCGGAGACCCGCGGGCGTTGTTCCAGCAGCTCTGCGCCGTCGGGCCGGCACCGTTCGCGGCCTACCTCGAGACCGGCGACGGGCTGGCGGTCCTCAGCGGCTCGCCGGAGGAGTTCCTGTATCGCGACGGCAACAGCGTGCGCACGCGGCCGATCAAGGGCACGCGCCGGCGCGGCTCGACACCCGCGGACGACGAGCGGCTGCTCGCCGAGCTGCTCGCCAGCGACAAGGACCTCGCCGAGCTCGCCATGATCGTCGACCTGCTGCGCAACGACCTCGGGCGGGTCGCGCGAGTCGGCAGCGTGCACGTCGGGCCGTTCCCGGAGCATGCGAGCTTTGCCCAGGTGCATCACCTGTTCGCGACCGTGCGCGCCGAGCTGCGCGATGGCGTGACGACCGGTGAGCTGCTGCGCGCGACGTTCCCCGGCGGCAGCGTCACCGGCGCACCGAAGCTGCGTTGTCTGGAGATCATCGAGGAGCTCGAGGTCGTGCGACGCGGTGTCTACACCGGTGCCGTCGGCTGGTTCGGCCCAGGCGCCCGGCTGCACCTGAACATCGCGATCCGCACGATGGTCGCGACGGCGGACGGCCGGCTGCGCCTCAATGCGGGGGGCGGCGTCACCGCCGATAGCGACCCGGCCGCCGAATACGAGGAGACGCTGCACAAGGCCGCCGGCATGCTGCGCGCGCTCGGCACGGACGTGGATGCGGTGCGACGGTGAGCGCGCGCGGCGTGTGGCTCGGCAGTGCGAACGGCGCGGGCGAGCTCGTCGAGGCGGCGTCCGTGCCGTGCGACGACCCGTCCTTCACGCGCGGCGAGGGCCTGTTCGAGACCCTGCGCGGCGTGCGCGGCGACGCCGCCGGAGCCGGTCGGATCACCATGCCGCTGTGGGCGCGCCACCTGGCGCGACTTCGCGACGCCGCGCGGCGCGCGGGTCTGCCCGCGCCGGACGAAGCGTTGCTCGGTGCACTGCGCGCCGCTGCCGCGCAGGTACCGGGCGCGGTGCTGCGCCTGCGGCTCACGCTGACCGAATCCCACGCGGTCGCGACGGCCGAACCGCTCGCCGCGGGGGCGGACGCCGTGGTGGGCATCGCGCTCGTCGGCGCACGCCGCGACCCGCGCGATCCGACCGCCGCGGTCAAGACCACGAGCCGCATGTTCTGGCGACTCGCCGCCCGCGAGGCGCACACCCGCGGCGGCGACGAGCCGCTGGTGCTCGCGACGCACGGCGGCGTCGCCGAGACCGCCACCGCCAACGTGCTGCTGCTGCCCGCCGGCAGCGACGCCTGGGTGACCCCGGCTGCCGACGGCTCGCTGCTGCCCGGCGTCGGTCGCGCGGCGCTGTGGGCCGGCGGCCTCGCGCTCGGCGAGCGCCGCATCGAGCCCGCGGAGCTGATCGCACCCGGTGCCGTCGTGGCGCTCGTCAACGCGCTGCGCGGACCGCGGCTCGCCGCGGTCGTCGGCACCGCGCCGCCCGCGCGTGCAGACGCCGCGCTCGCCGGCCTGCGGGCGGCCTTCGAAGCCGGGCTCGAGGCTGGCGAGCGGAGCTGACGCCCCCGGCTGGAGACTGGCCCCACAGACTGGCGGTCCCTCGGCGTAAGTCGACGAGCGGGACCGACTTGACCGTGGGTTTGCCAACACGTCACGGCGCGAGCACCGCGGCCCGCGGCCTGGCTCCAGACGTGGGCCGCCAGTCTCTGGGGCCAGTCCCGGTTTCAGCGGTGGCATCGGGCTGGCCGATAACCGGCCCCATGGAGACGAAGTCGTCGATCGGCCGCCCGGCGGCGTCGGTCCGGACCCCTACGCCGCCCGCGTCGCGGCCCACCCCGCCGCTGATCCTGCGGCACAGCCCCTGGCTCGCGGCCGCCGACGACGAGGTCGGGACCGAGCTTCCGGAGTCCGTGCGCCGCGACCTGGTCTGGCTCCAGCGCGCCACCGTCTCCGCCGGCCGTGCGACGGCCCGCCTGCTCGTCGAGCGCGTGCTGCAGCGGATCGCGCGTGCGGACCAGCCGGGACCTGGGGACGTCAACCGTCGCCTGCGTGCCGCGCGGCTGTGGATCAACGCCATACTCGCGGGTGACGTCAGCGCCCGCACCTGCGGGATGGTGACCGACGCGTGGTTGCCGCAGCTCGCCGCGTCCGACGACGACCCTGCCGCCGCACTGCGGGCGGTCGGCCGTCCGGCGATCGAGTTCCTGCGCGGCGCCCTGTCGGCCGTCATCTTCCGCCGGGCCCGCGCCAACCTGGTGCCGCACGCCCGCGCCCTGCACGCCCTGGAGGTGGTGCTCGCCCGTCACCTCGCTGCGATCGAGGCCGCCGTCGCCTCGCGCTGAGCCGGCGGCAGCACGGGTTTCTCAGGTCGCGCCCTTGCGCCTCCATGGCGGCCGGCTAGACTCTGCGGCCCGTCCTGGGTACCCGTAGCTCAATTGGATAGAGCACCTGACTACGGATCAGGAGGTTTCAGGTTCAAGTCCTGACGGGTATGCCACACGCAGAGGGTCGGTGCCGTAATGGTGCCGGCCCTCTTGTCTTGGTGGGCAGGCGCTCGGTGGGCAGGCGCTCGGTGGGCAGCCGGTTGGTGGGCTGCCGGTTGGTCGGCAGCCAGAGTGCACTGCCGCGCGGCCGGGCATCGCCCGGGTGGTCGCTGCGGCGGATGGCGGCAGGCGGCGCCTCGCTGGCAGCGGGGATCGGGCCATCCCCCCCGCGCGCCCGGCGGGCCCGGCGCGGGACCGCGAGATCGCGCATGGTGCCGCGGACTCGTGCGGCGCTAACCTCGACCCTCGTGGGCGGCGCGATTTCCGGAACCGCCCGCCGAGCTGCAGACGCGTCGATGGAACAACCCTGTCCCGAGGTCCAGGCCGACCGTGCGCTGGTCGCCGCTGCGCTTCGCGGGGAGCTTCCAGCCATCGAAGAGCTCGCCTACAGACTCCGCTGCGTGCCTCGGATCGTCAGCGCCTGGAACGTCCGCCTGGGGCGGCCGCTCGATGCGCACGATCTCGAGGATCTGGCGCAGGACGTGACGGTCGTCGTGCTGCGGAAGCTCGGCGACTATGCGGGACGCGCGCCCTTCGAGGCGTGGGTCTGTCGGATCTGTCGGCTGGAGCTGCTCAACGGGGTTCGCCGCAAGCTGCGGCGGCGGGTCGCGATCGACGTCGCCACGGACGAGCTGCCTGCGGTGGCCGGACCGGAGTCGGACGCCGCGATCGCGGACGCCGAGCTGCTGCACGGCGCGCTCGAGCGCGTCGGTGGTGTGGAGGCCGAGATGATCCGGATCAAGCACTTCGAGGGCCTGACCTTCGAGGAGATCGGTGCCCGGCTCGGCCTGTCGGCCAACACGGCGAAGACACGCTACTACCGCGGCATGGTCCGGCTGGAGTCGATCCTCGCCGCACGTCGCGAGCCACACGACGAGGGGGGCAGGGCATGAGCGAATCCAACGAGCCGGAGCTCGATCCGCGCGACGAGGAGCTGATCGCGCGCCTCGTGCGGGAGGACGATGCGGCGGACGCCGGCGACCGCGAGTCGGCTGGCGGCGACCCGCGCGTGCCGCACATCCGGGAGCTGCAGCGTCGTCTCGATGCGCTCGGCGCAGTGGAGCGCCGCGCGCTGGAGACCCAAGACCCGTCGCTCGCGGCGCTCGAGGAGCGCGTGGAGCGCGCGGCGCGTCAGCGGCTGGCGGTGGCGAGCGGTGCGGCGCGGCCGCGCGGCCGGCGCCCGCTGGCTCCACTCTCCTACGCCTTCGCGGCGGTGCTGCTGCTCGGGCTCGGCCTGTGGCTCGCGCTGTTCCGCAGCGATCCCGCGGAGTACCGCGGGGCACCCGAGGTCGCTCCGGACGAGCCGTACCGGCTCAGCGGCGAGGGACCCGCGGTGCTGCGCTGGCGACCGTTGCCGGGCGGGTTGCTCGAACTCGAGTGGGAAGCGAGCGACCGCACCGACGCGGTCTACGAGGTCCGGCTGTACGATCGCGACCCCGCCGACGGCGGTGCGCTGGTCGCGAGCAGTGGCTCACTCGACGCGCCGCGGTGGAACCCGGTCGACGGCCCGCGTCCGGTCGAGACCGCGCTGACGACATGGCCGAATCCGATCTGGGTCGAGGTGCGCGAGGACACGCCGGCGGGCGTCCGCGTGGTCGTGTCGCGGGCCGTGCTGCGCTGACGCTCGGCTCGCTCGCCGCCGCGGCGCTGCTCGCGAGCGTGCCGGGTTGCGGCTCCCGCGACGGGCCGGCGTCGCGGCCCGAGCCGGCCGCGGTCGTCCCTGCGGCGGAGCCCGACCCCTGGCGCGAGCGTCTCGATCGCCTCGAGCTGTCGCGAGCCGACGACCTCGAGGCGTTCGCCGCCGGGCTGCGGGAGCTGCTCGCCGAGCTGTCGGCGGCGCTCGCCGAGCCGGACCCCGCGCGTCCGGAGGCCGATCTGGACGCCGCGGCTCTCGCGTTGTCGCGCGCGGTCGGGCTGGCGTTCTATGCCGGGCTCCCCGACGTGCGCAGCGTCGACGCGATCGACGAGCTCGCGACCCCGGTCCTGCGCCGAGGTCCGCCGCGCGCGGCGGGCTCGCTCGCCTACCTGCTGGCGTGGGTCGCCGTCGACGAAGGGCGCATCGCGCGCGCGATCGACGTGCTCGAGGAATGCGCCGCGCGCTTTCCCGACGACGAGCTGACGGTGCTCGAGCGTGGTAGCCTGCTCGCGCAATTCCTCGCGCAGACGGGTCGGATCGAAGACTCGCTCGCGTTGCTCGATCGCACGATCTCGCACGCCGAGCGCGACGGTCGTCACGACATGCTCGCGCAGCTCTACGGCACGCGCGCGCAGATCGGATTCGACAACGGATTGTTCGACCGGGCCTACCGGGAGCTGGAGCGTGCCGCTCGACATGCCGAGCTCGCGGGCGATCCACAGCAGGCATTCGAGATCTACACGCTGCGGCTGGATCAAGGCCTCGGGCTCGGCCGCTTCGACCGCGTCGTGCGGGCGACGGAAGATGTGGAGGCGTACGGACCGGATGCCGCGGCGACGATCCGCGTGTATCGCGCGTTCGCGCTCCGCAATCTCGCCGGGCGCACCGACGAGGCGGACGAGCTGCTCGCCAGCGCGCTGGCGGACGAGCGCCTGCCGGCGGAGCTGCGCCGCGAGGCGATGCAGATGCGCGTGCTGATCGCGCTCGATCGCGGCGACCTCGACGGCGCGGAGTCCCATCTCACCGAGCTGGACGCGGAGTCCCCGCTGTCGGTCGAACGCTTCGACCGGGACCGCGCCGACCTCGCCGACTTCGACCACGCGGCGCTGAGCACGCGCGTTGCGCTCGCCACCGGGGCCAGCGATCTCGCGGCCTGCGCGGAGCTCCACGAGGCGGCGTTCCGCGCGCTGCTGCGCCGCTGGGACGCGTTGAACCTCCGCGACGGAGGGGTGGGGCGATTGATGCTCGACCGCTGGCGGCGCGTCGTCGGTGAGCTGGCCCGACTGCGCCTCGCACTGGCTGGCGACACCGCGGCGGGACGCCAGCGCGCGTTCGACGTCGCGCTGGCGGTGCAGGCGCGCGCATCGCTGGCTCGCGCGCTCGCCGCGGAGCGACCGACCGCCGGCGCGGTTCGCGCGGCGCTCGGGGCGGGCCACGGCGTGCTCGTCTACCTGCCGGCCGCTCGCGAGACCCTGGTGTTCGCTCTCGACGCGGAGGAACTCGTGGTCGGCCAGACGGTGCGCAAGGGCGATCTCGAGATCCTGGTGCGCGAGCTCACACCGCTGCTCGACGCGGGACGCGAGCGCGATCGGCGCTGCGACGATCTCGCCGTGGAGCTGGCGGAGCTCGCATTCCCGCACGACGTCGCTGAGCGCATGGCACGTTGGAGCGGCATGACGGTGGTCGGAGCGGATCTGGTCGGCGATCCACCGATCGAGGTGCTCGAACTCCCGGGCGCCGACGCCGGTGCTGATGCCGGTGCGGTCGGCGCTCCGCGGACGCTCGGGGAGCGGCTGGCGATCGACCATTGCGAGTCGCTCGGCGCCTGGTTGCGACTGGCGACGGTGGGTGATCCGGGCGGCGGCCGCACGTCGTTCTGGGGCACGCTTCAGCCTGCATCACCTCGCGTCACCGAGCCCGCGCGGACGTTCGCCGTACGGCACGTCGACATGCTTCGGGAGGCGTGTGCACAGCACCCGCTCGACGTCGACCTGGACGGGGCGTTCACCGTCGGCGCGCTCCTGCGCGCCGACCTGAGCGGGGTCGCCTGCCTGCACCTGCTCGCGCACGGGATCTGGGACGACGCCCGTGAGATCGGCGCCGTGCTCGCCGTCGCGGGCGACGATACGGATCCTCTGGGCATCGTGTCGGCCGACGTGATCCGACGCCTGCCACGCGTGCCGCCGGTCGTGCTGCTGTCGGCGTGCCGTGCCGCGAGCGCGCACCCGCGCCGCGGCGATGGTCACTACAACACGCTCGCAGGCGCGTTCCTGCGCGCCGGAGCGCGCGCCGTCGTCCTCAGTGGCGGCGACCTCCGGCTCGAGGAGCACATGACGCTCGCGGCGGCGTTCCACGCGGCTCGGAACGGTGGAGCCACGGTGGCCGAGGCGCTGCGCCGCGCGCGCCTCGCATTGGCGCAGGGCAGTCGCTCGCCGCGCCTGCTGCGCGAGATCCGCCTGCAGGCGATCGGCAATGGGCAGGTGCGGTGATCGCGGTCACCTGCCGCCGATGGTGGCGCTCATTGTGGTGGGGCGGTCGTTCCCCGCCCGACCAGGGGGCTTCCCGAGGGCGGCCCCTGCAGGCCCGGGAACACCGGCCTCGCGCGGCGATAGCGGCCGATGTTCTTGTTGTTGCCGGTGGTGACCTCGCGCACCGGGTCGCCGGGGTCGAACACGCTGCCCTCGGTCACCGGTGACGTGAAGAAGCCGCTCGGCGCCGGCAGGTCCATCGCCGCCCAGAACGGCACCGTGAACGACGCGTTCTGGACCTCGGGATGCGGGCCGGTCGAGATCCGCGCGAGGCGGACCATCAGCAGCAGGTGCATGCCGTCCCAGTCGACGGTCGCAGCGCGGGGACCGATGTCGATGGGCACGCTGACGACGTGGTCCTCGAACTGGAAGCCGCGCAGCATCCAGTAGCTGTCGCTGACGATCTGCGGCGCGATCTCGGCGGTCTGGGGCTCGTAGTTCCCCGCGCTGTCCACGATCCCGGTGCCGGCCCAGACCGTGATCTGCACGGAGTCGAGCTGGTTCTGCTCGGCCCAGCTCCGGAGCGACGTCGGGATGGTGAGCTCCACGTCGAGTTCACCGATGCTGCCCGGCGTGTACTCCGGCTCGACCGTCACGTCGATGACCCAGTCGCCACCGCGGAGCTGGTGGTTCGGCAGCGGCACCTCGTAGACCACGTCGAGAGCGGGATTGCCCGGCTGGATGCAGAACAGGCCGTCGAGCAGCGATCCGTCGACGCGCGCGACGATCGGTGCCGGCGGGATCGTGGTCGACGGTGAATGGAGGTCCTGGAGATCGACGACGCTGCTGAAGGAAGGCGAGTAGCCCGCAGGCGTGCCGAACAGGACCGCGAGCGCGCCCACCGCGGATTGACCGATCACCAGATCGGGCAGCGGGTCGGCGTCGAGGTAGCCGACGTCGATGTCGACGACCGTCAGGTCGTCCATCGCGGGGTTCGCGAAGACGAGCGCGACCGGCGCCGAGGTCGAACCGTCGCGCTCGAGCACCAGCTCCCACGGCAACTCCTCGTCCTGGCGGCGGACCCAGGCGACGTCGCGGCCGCCCGGCATCGTGACGATCGAGCCCTCGGGTGCGGTCGAGCCGACCGACGACAGCGTGGCGCCGTTCAGGTCCCTGCGTACCAGCGCCGTCGCCGTCAGGGCTGCGAGGTGCGGTCGCGTGTCCTGGTCGCGTTTCGCGAAGCCGAGGTCGAGCACCGGGTCCGTGAACGGCACGCTCCCGAGGGACGTGAACCCCAGCGTCGTCGGGTCGAATCCGGCGAGGCGGACGGTCGAGCCGTCCGCCGTGATGCCCGCGAGCACGACGCCGCCGAAGTGGCCGACGCGCAGGCGCACGACGTCGGTCCACAGCGTGGGGCGGCTCGGCACCGTGAGCGACGAGCCATTCGGGCGCAGGCCCGTCACGCACAGACCCTGCGTCGGGTCGACCGAGACGATCAGGTCGCCGCCGACGTCGCGTCTCACCGCCACCGCGTCGTGCACGTCACTGACGCCGGTCAGCGCGAAGAAGCCCTTCGCCGAGCCCGGGTTGACGCCGCGGATCAGCTGGCCGGCGGCGGTGACCAGCACGGCGTCGTCGCGGAAGTCGGCATCGAGGTCGGCGGCGACGATGCGGTCGGTGTCGATCGTCTGCGGTGACCAGGATCGCTGGGTGAGCGGCACGACCTGCGCGACGGCGCTCGCCGTGAGGAGCATTGCGACGCAGCAGGAGTGGATCGGAGAGGTGGGCTTCATCGGCTCAGGGAGGATACGGGATCGCCGGGCCGGGCCGGCTGCGAGGGGACGGGTCCGCGCACAGCCTGCCGGTTCTGGAAATCCGCGAAAGCCCCGGGCGCCCGGCCCGACCGGCCGCTGCCAGCGGACCTTCGGCCGACCGGACCCGGAGTCCGCGCGGCCGGCGCCCACCGCGCCGGCCGCGTCGATTCCGGTCTCAGTACGACGCGCCGCTCATCGTGCCGGCGGCGGCGTAGCCCTGGCCGTCGCCGTCCGGGGGGTAGCAGGTGGTCGGGACCGGCTGCACGCAGGCCACCGGGGTCTCGCAGCACGGACAACTCGAGCAGAGCTCCGCAGGACCTCCCGGTCGCGGAAGTCGAAGGCGCGGGTCCAGACGGAGCCGCGACCGTCGCGGTCACGGACGCGATTGCCACGCGAATCGTAGTCGTGGCTCCGCATGCGGAGGAACGTCGCACCACCCGGCAGCGTCGTGGCGGTCGGACCCGGATACGACTCGAGCGGGTCACGCGAGACCGGTGCGGACACGCCTGCGAACGTGCGCAGCACCAGCCCGCCCTCGTCGTAGACCGTGAACTCGCGGTTGCCCGCCGGCTTCATCGACGCGATCGGACCACCGAGCGCGTCGTACGCCGTGCGGGTCACGAGGTCGTGTGTCGGATCGGCGTCGACCTCGCGGCGCTCGGCGATCGTCCGACCCCAGGCGTCGCGGGCCACCACGGTGTCGACCCGGCCGTTGGTGCGCGCTCCACCGGTGTGGTCGAGGTTCCGCCAGCGCGTCAACGTCAGCCGGCCGGTGCGGTCGAGATGGAACTGGCGAACGTAGTTCGCGGTCATGCCGCCGTCGTGCACCACCGCCGGCCCGACGTCCTCGCGGGGCGCGCCCAGCGCGCGGTAGCGACGCGCGAACGTCGCGCCGCGCGGATCGGTGACGCGCGTCACCATGCCGAGGTTGTTCACGCAATACTCGGTCCGGAGCGCGGTGACCTGCTGCGCGCTGCCGTTGGCGCCGAACGTCTCGGCCGCCAGGTAGCCGAGCGCGTGCCCCTGGTGATCGATGTCGGTGCTCGGCGTCGTGTCGGTGAAGTACTCGAAGGTCGTCACGTTGCCGTTGCCGTCCGTGACGGTCTGGAGCTGCTCACGCGCGTTGTGGGGCGGGTAGGTCCGCTGCCACTCGATCGCGTCCGCGCCGTCGGAGTAGCGCCACCGTTCGATCTGGCGGACCGCGTTGTAGGTGAGCTCCTCCGTCGGGATGCCCACCGGCATGCGATACGGGTCGAAGCCTGCCGGCTCACCGGCGGCGAACATCCGAGTCGCACGCACCGGGGTCAGCGCGTCCGAGTCGTGCAGGAAGCGCTGTTCGTAGTAGACGGGAGCCGCGGTGCGCGGCGCGGTGCCGTCGACGGCCTTGCGGGTCCAGACCACCCGGCGCCGCAATCCGAACGCACCCTTGCCGCCGAGCGGGCCGCCCGCGCTGCCATGCAGCTCGCTGTCGACGACCTTGCCCGCGCCGTCGACGACGCGGGTGACGAAGTTGGTCGGCTCGAGCAGCCCGAGTGGCTGTGGCGCGATACCGCCGGCCGCCAGCTGGTCCGCGTAGACGAACGTCGTCGTGCCGCCGTCCGCGCTGCGGCCGTGAACGCGGCCGGCCGGGTCGTAGGAGAGCGCGAGGACGGTCACGTCGCGGGGATCGATGACCGAGGTGACCTGGTCTGGGTGTGCGGGGTCGTCGTAGCGCAGCGTCGTCGTCAGCACGCGGATCGCCGAGGTCGAGAGCGCAGCCTCTGCGGGGGGCGACTCGCCGACCGGCAGCGCCAGCGTCTCGGTGGGCGGCGACGTGAGTGTCGTCAGCAGGCTGCCGGTGTAGCCGAGCGTCCACGTGCGGCCGATCGGATCGGCGATCGAGCGGACACGACCGGTGCCGTCGTGGTCGACGTCAGCTGCTGGCCGACATCGTCTCTCACGGTGCGCAGCTCGCCGGACGGTCCGCAGGCGAGGCTGAGGGTGTTTCCGTTGGCGTCGGAGATGCCGAGCAGCGGGCCCGGGAGCTCCTCGCCGCCGAGCAGGAACTCGTAGCGCAGGCCGGTGTAGTGCGTCATGACCCAGCGCTGCGTCAGGGTGTTGCGTTCGAGGCTCGCGAAGAAGCCCTCCGGGAGCACCCAATTCCCCTGCGCGAGCACGATGTCGAAGACCTCGAGGCGCGGCGACACGTAGATCGCGCGGTCCGCTGCGACCTGTGTGATCGACGACAGGTAGGTGTGCGAAATCGCGTTGCCGACCGGGCCGCTGTAGTCGACGTTGGTGCGGTGGTACAGCGAGACCTCGAGGTGGAGACCCACGGATTCGAGCGCGACGACCGGCAGCTCGAGGATGGTCGAGCCGTCCACCAGCGACACTCCGTCGACGCACGGCTCGTCACCGGAGTCGAGGCCGTTGCCGAACGCGAACGCGCCGCTGCCGAGCGCATTGCAGCGACAGCCGGCGGTCGGGACCTCGCCCGACGAGGCGTCGGCGAGAGCGTCGGTCGGTGCCGACGCTGCGCCGTGCACGACCTCGATGTCGTGGCGGAGCAGCGGCTCGTCGCTCGCACCGAACACCAGGACCTCGATCTGGCGCGGAGCGTCGCCGGTCAGGCCGAGATCGCGAGCCGGGATCGCTTCGACGAAGCGGCCGCGAGCATCCGGTCGCAGCACGCGATCGGGCGTGCCGTCACGATCGAGATCGATGGCGACGGTCAGCTCGGGTGACGCGGCCTCGAGGCGCCCGGACCCGAGGAGCTGGGCGCCGCGGAGCTCGAGTCGATCGTCGAGACCGAGGATGCGGGGATGGGGACTCGTCGCGTGGTGCACACCGACGACGGCGGACACGCCCATCAGCAGGCCATACCAGGCTCTGGCGGTTCGCATGGGAGGAGCGGGGAAGGGGACGTCGCGTGCCCTTTCCCGTCCGCACGACCGCGCCGCGGCTCGCAAATCCGTGGGGGCGACCGGCGGATCGATGCCTGTCGCCACGCGTGCGAGGGTGTCGAGCCGGTCGCTCGCGCAGCAGACGATGCGCAATGCGACGGCGCCGTCGGCTACTTGGAGGTCATCCCGAGCTGCTCGAGGATGTCCGGCTCTTCCTCCTGCATCGCGAGGATGGCGTGGCAGTTCTCGCACTCCATCGAGATCTCGTCGCCGTCCTTGTTGACGTGCTCGCCGTCGTGGCAGCGCATGCAGCCGTCGTGGTTCTGGAAGCTCGGGTAGGTGCCCCAGGTGATGCGCATGTCGGGGTACACGTTGCGGAGCCACGCATCGGCGAGCGCTTCCGCGGCGGCGGGGATGGTTGCGCGCGCGGCATCCGACAGCCCCTCCATCGCGCCGTAGTGCTCCTCCAGCTTCTTGCGCATGCCGTCGCGCACACCGTCGCGCGTCCACTCCTGCTGGAGCAGATCCTTACCGACCTTGCGGACCGCCGGCAGCTCGCGTGACACGAAGCCGGCCGCGATCGCCTGGTCGATCGCACTGTCGAGCGAGCGGAAGCCGTGGCTCGGCTGGTTGTGGCAGTCGACGCAGTCCATCGTGCGCCGCTCGCCCTGGGGCGGCGGAGCATCCTGGTCGAGGCCGCCCGACGTGAAGACCTGGACCGTGCCGTCCGCCCGCGACAGCCGCACCCACGGGATGTGCTGCCGGCGGTCGTCGGTCGTCACGTACTCGACGCTGTCGCCGCGGTGCACGTGCCAGTGGATGCCGGTCGCCTGGCCGTCGGGGCGCATGCCGCCGGTCTTCAGCACGAGCACGTTCGTCGATGGCGTGACCGCGTCGTCGTCCTCGAAGTGCTTGCGCACCACGAGGCGGTCGCCCGAGAAGCGCTCGGGCCAATGGCATTGCTCGCAGGTCTCGCGCGCCGGGCGCAGGTCGTGGACCGGCGTCGGCACGGGCCGGCTGAACGAGTCGAAGATCACCGCGGTGACCTGCCGCAGGCCCGACAGCTTCGACTTGACGAACCAGGACGCGCCGGGACCGATGTGGCAGTCGACGCACGCGACGCGCGCGTGCGGGGAATCGACGTAGGCCTGGTAGGTGGGCGACATGACCTCGTGGCACAGGGTCCCGCAGAACTGCTGGGAGTCCATGTAGTGCATCGCCTCGTAGCCGGCCGTGCCGGCCACGGCGATGTTCACGACGGTCAGGATCGCGAGCACGCGCAGCAGGCGGATCGGTCTGCCGGTGAGCTCGGCCATCCGGCTCTTCAGCTGGTGGCGGTAGACCAGCAGGCCGATCGGAATCACGACGAGGCCGACGACGAACAGCCCTGGCAGCACCACGAATGCGAACAGCCCGACGTAGGCGTTGTGGCTGCTGCCGTACAGCGACAGGTACACGTAGGTCGTGACCATCAGCATGAAGGACAGCGTGGTCAGCAGGGCGCCGGCCGCGGAGATCCAGTTCGAGCGGAGCAGCAGCAGGAATCGCGACATGGTCCGGCGAAGTTAGCCGCTCGCAGGCGGGGACGCGCACCCCGCCTCGCCGATTCCGTGGGCCTGCAATGTGCGCGGGTTCGGGGCTCTTTGGCCGCCGCGCTGCCGCTACACTGCTGCGCCGCCCGGTGCCACCGACCCCGCTCCGTCCCCCAGTGACCCGCCGCCCGATCCCTAGCACCGTCGCCGCCGCGCTCGGCTCGGTGCGGCTGACCATCGCGCTGCTGGCGCTGCTGCTCGCGGTCACCTGCGCCGGGACGCTCGCGCAGGGCAGGATCGGACTGTACCGGGCGCAGCGGGAGCTGTTCGGCTCGTGGTGGATCGTCGCGCACATCGGTGGCGTCGACGTGCCGACGCTGCCGGGCGGTCGGCTGCTGCTCGCGGCATTGGCCGTCAACCTGGCGGTCGGCGGTGGGCTGCGACTCGCCGTGCGGGTCAGCAGACGCGCGGCGCGCGGTGGCTGGCGCGCGGCGTCGCGCGGCACCGGCGTGCTCGTCGTCCACGCCGGCCTGCTCGCGCTGCTCGGAGCCGCTCTGCTCACCGGCGGAGACGAGCGACACGGCGCGGTCGAGCTGCGGGTCGGGGATTCCGTTGCGGCCTGCCCGTCACCGGGGAGGTGGACGCTCGAGCTGGTCGACGTCGCGACCGGGGTGCGGGTGGCGAGCGTCCCGTCCGAGCGGCTCGAGAGTGCCATCGGCGGAGTGGTCGAGGCCGCGCTCGGCGGCAGCGGGCTTCGCGCGCAGCTCGCCGGCTTCGAGCCGAATGCCGTGCGGCGCGATGCGGGGTTGCTGCCGGTCGAGCCCTACGCGGAGTGGCGCCGCAACGTCGCGGGATGCCGGGTCGCGGTGTCGCGCGCGGATGGCACCGAGCTCGCGTCCGGAGTGCTGTGGGGCTTCGACCGGGCGCCGCTGGGTTTCGCCGACGGCGATCGACAGCTCGGGCTGCGACTCGTGCGCGCGCGGCTGCACCTGCCCTTCGAGCTTCGACTGACGGGATTCGACGTCGCTCGCCACCCCGGCACGCCGGTGCCGCGCGAGATCCTCGCCCGGCTCGCGGTGACGAGCGCGGACGGGCTGGTTGCCGCGCACACGATCGCGCCCGGCGCGCCGCTGCGCCGGGACGGTCTGACGATCTACCTCGGCAGCTGGCGCGAGGGCGATCCGAGCGCGCTGCTGCCGGCGCAGGTCGAACTGCACGTGGTGGGTGATCGGCCCCGCGCGGGGTTCGGTGTCGCGCTCGGGCTCGTCGTCGTCGGTCTCGGTGCGATGCTCGCCGCAGTGTTCGTGACGCGCGGGACCGGCGCGGAGGTCGCCGGGTGAACCGATCCCGCGCCACCCGGCGCTGGTCTTGCGCCGCGCTGCTGGCGGTCGTCGTGTCGGGCGTGCCGGGCGTGCCGGGCGTCGCAGCGCCCGCGCCCTGGCCCGCGGATGTCGTCGCTCGCTTCGACGGCCTGCCGGTGCAGGCGTACGGGCGCGTGCAGCCGCTGCGCGCGCTGGCGCGCGTCCGACTGCTGCAGGCGAGCGGGCGGGAGTCGGTCGAGGTGCCGGACGACGCGCGGTTCGGCTCGCTGGCGGGGACGCGGCTCGGACCGACGGCCTGGCTGCTCGACGTGCTGCTGCGCCCCGCGCTCGCGAACAGCTATCCGGTCTTCGTCGTCGACGACGCCCGCGCGCTGGAGCTCGCCGGCATCGGTGACGTGCAGCGCGGCCGCCGCGCCCGCTATGCGTTCGACGAGCTGTGGCCGGGCGTCGCGCGCATCGAGGCGGCGGCTGCGAGCGCCGCCCGCGGCGGTGGCGGCGAGCGCCTCGGCCGCCAGCTCGCGCGGTTGCGCGACGCGCTGCGCGACCACGCGCGGCTGGCGGGAGGGCTGCTGCTCGACGGCGCTGCCGAGACCGGCGACGGGCTCGCGTTCGTGCCACCGGAGGTGCCGGGCGCGGCCGCCGACTGGTCGGACCGCAGCGAGCTCGCGAGCAGCCGCGGCGACGAGCTGGCCCGGCGCGTGCGCGAGCGGCTGGCGGCGGTCGCTGCGGCGCAGGACGAGCCGACCGCGTTGCGGGTCGCGGTGGCCGCGCTGGTCGACACGCTGCGCGACGCCGTCCCCGATCCCGGCCTCGTCGCGAGCGTGGATCTCGAGCTACGGCTCCTTCGCGTCGCGCCGTTCGAGCGCGCCGCGTGGGCGTTCGCGGTCGCGCTGCTCGCGCTGCTCGGCGGGGCGCTCGGCCGGCGCGCGTGCTGGCCGGGCCGCGCCGCCGCGCTGGCGACCGGCGTGGGCCTGATGCTGCTCGCCTGGGGTATCGCGGTGCGCTCGGTGCTGCGCGGGCGGCCACCGGTGACGACGCTGTACGAGTCGGTCCTGCTGGTGACCACCGGCTGCGTCGCCGCCGGAGCGTGGCTCGCCAGCCGCGCACGGCGCCGAGGACCGCCGGGCGCCGCACGGCTGACCCTGGCGCTCTCCGCCGGGCTCGGCGCCGTCGGCGCGCTGCTCGCTGGGCGCTACGAGAGCTTCCTCGGCACCGACACGCTCGCGCCGTTGCAGGCGGTGCTCGACGCCGATCTGTGGCTGTCCGTGCACGTGACGACCGTCGCGCTCGGCTACGTCGCCGGGCTGTTCGCCGGTGCGCTCGGTGCCGTGTTCGTCGTGCTGGACGCGCTCGGTCGGCTGCGCGGTGACGAGGTCAGGCGGGCGCGCGCGCGCTGGCTCGGCGCGGCGATCGGCGGGACGCTGCTCGTCGCGCTCGCGCTCACGACGGTCGGCACGATCCTCGGCGGCCTGTGGGCGCAGGACGCGTGGGGTCGCTTCTGGGGCTGGGACCCGAAGGAGAACGGCGCGCTGGCCATCGTGCTGTGGCAGCTCATCGCGGTGCACGCGCGGTCCGCCGGGCTCTGTCGGGAGCGCGGGATCGCGGTGCTCGCCGTCCTCGGCAACGTCGTGATCGCGTTCGCGTGGTGGGGCGTGAACCTGATGGGGGTCGGGCTGCACTCCTACGGCTTCGCGACCGGCGCGGCCGATCTGCTCGTCGCGTTCTGTGCCTCGCAGCTCGCGCTGGCCGTCGTCGCGTGGGTGACCGCACTCCGCGACGAGGCCCCCGGCGCGCGTCAATCCACGCCGAGCAATCCGAGCCCCTGATACGTGACGAAACTCGTCACCCACGCCAGCACGGTCATGTAGCCGAACATGAACAGCGGCCACGCATAGCCGCCGGACTCGCGGCGCGCGGCGGCCAGCGTGCTGAGACACTGGCACGCGAGCGCGAAGAACACCAGCAGCGACAGGATCGTGCGCGGCGTGAACACGCGCGTGCCGTCCGGGCGGCGCTGCTCGCGCAGCTTCACGCGCAACGGTACGGACGTCTCGTCCTGGTCGCCGTCGAGCCCATACACGATGGCCATCGTCGACACGAACACCTCGCGTGCGGCGAACGCGCCGATCAGGCCGACGCCGATCTCCCAGTCGAAGCCGAGCGGGGCGATCGCCGGCTCGAGCGTGTGGCCGAGCCGGCCGGCCCAGCTCGCGCGCAGGCGTGCACCTTCCTCCTCCGCGTCGATTGCGCCGAGGCGCGCGACGAGCCGGGCCTCGGTGGTGTCCGAAGGATCCTCCGCGGCCTGCGCGCGTGCCTCGGCACGCTGCGCGTCGAACGCGCCGCGCACCGGTGGAGCGAGCTCGCGCGGGAAGCTGAGCAGGGCCCACATGCCGATCGTGCAGAGCAGGATGACGGTGCCGGCCTCGCGCACGAACACGCCGGCACGGCGCAGCATGCCTTTCCAGACCGTGCCGATGTTCGGCAATCGATACGGTGGCATCTGCTGCACGAGTGGCGGTTGTTTGCCGCGCAGCAGCGTGCGGCCGAACACTGCGGCTGCGGCGAGTGCGACGACGACGCTGAACACGTACATCGCCGCCATCAGCAGCCCCTGCGTGAGCGGCCGCTCGGAGCCGATGGGATACAGCGCCGCGATCAGCAGCCCGTAGACCGGCAGCCGGGCCGAGCAGGTCATCAGCGGCACGACGAGCATCGTCAGCAGGCGGTCGCGGCGCCGCTCCATCGTGCGCGTCGCGAGGATCGCCGGCACCGCGCACGCGAAACCCGACATCAGCGGTACGAAGGCCCGGCCGTGCAATCCGACCGACTTCATCACGCGGTCCATCAGGAACACGATCCGCGCCATGTAGCCGGTGTCCTCGAGCAGCCCGAGGAACAGGAACATCAGCAGGATCTGCGGCAGGAACACCAGCACGGCGCCGACCCCCTCGATGACGCCGCCGACCAGGAAGTCGCGCAGCAGGCCGTCGCCGAGCCAGCCGGAGACGCTCGCGGCGAGCGCGGCGACGCCGTCCTCGATCCAGCCGATGAACGGATCCGCGCCGACGAACAACGCCTGGAACACCAGCGTCATCAGGGCCGCGAAGATCGTGAAGCCCGCGACCGGGTGCAGCAGCAGGTCGTCGACCCGCTCGCTGCGCGTGCGCCCTGCGCCCGGCGCGGTCCGCACGAAGCGGCGGAGGCGCTCGTCGATCCAGGCGTAGCGCGCGCCGATCATCTCGGCGTCGACGTCGCGGCCGGCGGCGTGAGCCGCGGTGCGCCGGGCGTGCGCGGCGGCGATCAGCTGCGGCGGCAGACCGGACGTCGCGTCCGGCTCGTCCGAGGTCAACAGGGCCCAGCGTGCCAGCGCGCGCGCGCGCACCGGGTCCTGCGCGTGCCAGTCCGGTGGCACCGCTGCGGCGATCGCCTCGACGTCCGCGTGCAACGGCGCGGGCTCGGGAAACGGGTCGCGGTGCGCGGGTCGCCAACCCTCCGCGAGCACGCTCTCGATCGCGCGGCCGAGCTCGAGGATGCCGCGGTCGCGGTGCACGCAGACGCGCACGACCGGGACCCCGAGCGCCTGCGACAGCGCGTCGGTGTCGACGTCCTGGCCGCCCCGCTCGAGCCGATCGACCATCGTCAATGCGAGCACGGAGGGCAGGTCGAGCTCGAGGATCTGCAGCACGAGATAGAGGTGTCGCGCGAGCTCGGTGGCGTCCGCGACCACCACCACGGCGTTCGGCCGCTGGCAGGGGGGCAGGCCGGCGATCGCCGCGATGGCGACGCGCTCCTCGCTCGAGTGGGCCGACAGGCTGTAGGCGCCGGGAACGTCGACGAGCGTCGCCACGCCGCGTGCCGGCAGCGCCCATCTGCCCTCCTCGATGTCGACCGTGATCCCCGGGTGATTGGCGACCTTCGCGGAGCTGCCGGTGAGCCGGTTGAACAGCGTCGTCTTGCCCGCGTTCGGGTTGCCCGCGAGCGCGATGCGGAGCGCGGCGCGGTCGGAGCGCCGCGCGGGGGGGGAGGTGGTCGTCATCGAGAGCGCGCGCGAGGTGCCTCAGCGGCGTCCCGGCGCGGGTACCGGGACTGGGTGGCGGTCGGCCGGGTCCGCGGGCGCGGCCGGGAGGGTGGCGCCCGCGCGCGTCAGTCGAGGGGTTCGACGAGGATCTGCTGCGCTTCCGCGGTGCGCAGCGTGACCCGGCAGCCGCGCAGCTCCAGCTCGAGGACCCCGCCGACGTCCACCCGCCGAACCAACCGGATCGGCGTGCCGGGGATGAAGCCCATCTCCAGCAGGCGACGGCGGTGCCCGCCCTCGCCGGTCAGGCGGGTCAACCGGCCGGAGCCGGCGGTCGCGAGGTCCGCGATGCTGATCATGGCGCGCGAGTCTAGCTTGCTGCGATCGGGTCTCAAGTGCGGTGCGCAGTGGCTCCGCGGAGCCGGGCGACCGTCGGAACCGCGACTCGATCTCGATAACCGGGTCCCGCATCGGGCCAATGCGGCCATTCCCCCGGCGTTTCGTCTCGTTGGGAGGAATGTTTCCCTGGTCGCTGCTCGTGTTCGTCCTCCGGCCGCGCGTCCGCGAGCGCATCGCTGATCCCGCCGCTCCGGTCCGGTCGATCAACTGTCCGTTGGAGACCGCGGGTCGCGACCGCATCCTGGCCGCTGCTCCATGCCGATCCTCTTCGCCACGCTGGTGCTGACGCTCGCCACCGCCCTGGGCCTCGCGCTGTTGCGGTTCGTCCGGTTCGGGCTCGGCCGGCCGGGACCGGGCTGGCGGACTGTGGTCCTGGTGCTCGCGCTCGCGGTCCCCGTGCACGCGTTGCTGTCGAGCCCGGTGCTGTTCGGTTGGCTGGGCTCGCGTTTCGTCGGCACGCGTGGCGACGAGCGCGACTACGCGGGGCCGCGGCTCGCGGACGACGGCAGCTGGCTGGCGCAGTCGCGGGAGACGCTGCGCGACGAGCGGGAGGGCGACGACAGCGTCGACCGCGTGGTGGCGCAGGCGGCGCGGGACCGAGCCGTGCACGTCCCGTCGTCCGACGGTGTGGTGGTCCGCGCGTTCGTCGTGCCGGCGGTGCTCGCAGGTCCACCGCGGGCGACCGCGGTGCTCGTGCACGGGCTGTTCCGCGGGGCGCTGGAGATCGAGACGCCGGGACGGATGTTCCGGGAGCTCGGCTGCGAGGTGATTCTCGTCGAGATGCGCAACCACGGCGGCAGCACGCGTGCGCCGGCGACGTTCGGGCTGCGGGAGAGCGACGACGTCGTCGCGGTTGCCGAGTGGGCGCGCGCGCGCGGGCCGGAGTGCGCGGCGCGGCCGCTCGTGCTCTACGGCGTCAGCCTCGGCAGTGCGGCGGTGGCGCTCGCGGCACCGCGCATCGAGGGATTGGCGGGGCTGGTGCTCGACGCACCGATGGACACCGCGGCCGCCACCGCGGCCCGGATGCTCGGCGGGGCGGGCAGCCCGAGCGGGGCCGGTCGACACCTGCGCTTCCCGGAGCCGCTCCGCTCGCTCGCGCTCGCCGCGCTGGAGTTCTTCTCCGACGTGTCGCTCGACGAGGTGCGCCCGATCGACGCGCTGTGCGGGGTGCCGCCGGAGCTGCCCGTGTTGATCATCGGCGCGGGGATCGACGACCGGATGCCGCCGGCCGTCGTGCGCGACGTCTTCGATGCGCTGCCGACGCTCGCGGACCGCAAGCAGCTGTGGATCGCGCCGGACGCCGAGCACGGGCGCGTGTTCGACGCGGACCCGCTCGGCTACCGCGACCACCTCGCGTGGCTGCTCGGCCAGATCCGGCGCTCGTGACCCGCCGGCCCGCGCGCTCGGGCGTCCGTGCCAGCCGCACGGCGCGATGCCGCCGGGGTGCCGCGTGGGCATCCCCGGAGAGACGTCGCTTTGCCGGTCGACGTCGGGCGCGCAGTGGGCGCCGCTGAGCGGCGCTCCCGGGTCGACACCGAATTCCGGTCCGGAGATTTCCCCGGCCGCTGCGCTGGTCGGGCGCGGTACGTTGCGCTGCATCGGCGCGCTGCCCCCGCCCGCGCCGCGAGGATCCTCGCGATGTCGGCTCCCGTCCCTGCCTCGCTCCGCCCTGCTCTGGTCGCCCTCGCGCTGCTCGTCGCGGTGTCCGTCGCGACGCCTGCGCGCGCCCAGATCCGCTTCGGTGAGCTCGGCTTCGTGATCGCCGGGCCGGTCGCGGCCGCCGGCGACGTGTGCTGGGGCTTCGACTGCACGCCGCGGCGGCTCGATACCCCCGCCGGTGCACCGCTGCAGTTCACCGTGCGCGCACCGCTCGGAGCACCCTTCGCGATCGCCGTCGCGCCGGCCGGCGCGTCGTGTCTGCGGGTGCCCGGTATCTGGAACGCGCTGGTCCTGTCGGCACCGCTGCTGCCGGTGCTCGCCGGGACCATCGATCAACCCAACGGGGCGCGCTTCTGCTACGACGGCTTCGCCGTGCGCAGCCTGCCGACGCCGGCCTCGGCGACCGGCGTGATGCTGGTGTTCCAGGCGATGGCCGCGATCGGGACCCCACCGCAGCCGAGCACCGGTTTCGCGTTCTCCTCCGCCGTGCTCGTCGCGCTGCAGTGACGCCGCGGCCGGCTCCCACGCGCGGTGGGGCCGCACGCGGGAATCGTGCTCGCCTCGTGTGACGGCGGTGCGCGCACGCTGCTCCGACCGGTGATCCCGACACCGGAGGACATGATGGAGCAGAAGTTCGCACGCCCGCTGACCCTGACCCTGGCGCTCGCCGCCGTCACCCACCTCGCCGCGCAGGAGGTCCCGCCGGGACCGCACCGGCCGCGGCCGCTCGACCGGCTGCGCATCGAGATGCGCGGCGACACCGGCGAGACGCCGGTCCTGATGCTGGCCCCGCGCCTGGTCCCGCCGGTCCGGTTCGCCGGCATCGCCGGCCAGCTCGAGCTGGACCTCGGCGAGGCGATCGTCGTGCCGCTGCAGCCGTTCGGCCCCGCCGGTCGCTCGCAGCTGGCGCTGCCGCTGCCGGTCGGGATCCAGGACCAGATCCCGTTCTTCGGCCAGGTGCTGACCGCGCGGCCGCAGGGCACGCGCCTCGTCGCGCCGTTCCAGGTGTTCGGTGACCGCGACGGCGAGCGCCGGCTGCTGCGCGACCCGAACCGCGTCGATCCGCGGGTCGATGGTCTTCCGCGCGTCCCCGACCAGCAGGAACCACCCGACGACCGCGCGCCGGTCGCCATCTCGCAGGGCGCGCGCCCCGGTGAGCTGAAGCTGTCGGTGTGGATGCTGGAGAACGGCACCGGTGCGGTCGAAGGACAGCGCCCGGGCCGCATCGTCGGCAGTCCGCCGCTGACCCCCGAGGGGCCGCCGCCGGAGATGTCGGGGCTGTCGTCGCTGTCGTCGTCGACCTCGGACGACTACCCGTACCGGATGAACTGCCGGCTGCAGATGAGCTTCCCCGGCAGCAGCTCGACCTGGCAGGGCTCGGGCGCGCTGATCGACCCCTACCACGTGATCACGGCCGGCCACTGCGTCTACGACCACGATCTCGGCGGCTACGCCGACTCGATCACCGTGACGCCGGCGTACGACGACGATCGCAGCGATCCCGCGCCATTCGGCAGCGCGACCTGGGTCCGCGGTGACCCCGTGCTGATCTGGAGCGACTGGGTGTCGAGCCGGACGTTCAAGCACGACATCGCGATCATCCGCCTCGACCGCCCGATCGGCGGGCTGACCTCCTGGTTCGGCTACGGCTGGTCGTCGAGCTGCTCGAAGTACAAGGACAACACCTGGTACTCGGGCTCGTATCCGGTCGAGGGCTCCTACACCGGCAACGACATGTATTGGCGCAGCGGCCAGTTCGACTACTGCCCGACGAGCCTCGAGACGCGCTTCTGGCTGCGCGGCTACGGTGGCGAGAGCGGCAGCGGCTACTACTACATCAATGACGGCAGCCGCTACGTGCACGGCGTGATGTCGCACGGCACCTGGACCGTCTGGCACGGAGACGTATCGGACATCGTGCGCCTCGGCGAGGACAAGTTCGAAGCGCTGCAGGACTTCCTGCGCGATGCGCGCCCATCGGGAGCGGACCTCGTACCGTTCGCCGTCGACCTGCCGTCGACGACGGTGACCCGCGGTGGCTCGGTCGCGGTCAGCTTCAAGATCCTGAACTACGGCCGCACCGACTTCACGTCGTCGTTCAGCTACGAGGTGCGCTTCTCGACCAACGACTTCATCTCCACCTACGACGCGCGCGCGATGCCGATCGTCTACGTGCTCTCGCCGACGATCGACTCGATCGACGTCGACTCGCGGACGGTGACCGTCACCGTGCCGACTTCGCTCGGCACCGGCACCCACTACGTCGGCGTGCGCCTCGTCACGTCCGACGCCGACACGAGCAACGACACCACGGCGGCGACCGAGGTGTTCCGCGTCACGGTGCTGTGACCGCGCTGCGCGGTCACCGGCCCGTCAGTCGCAGCGCGACGAGCGGTGACCGCGCGTGCCCGGCGCGCCCCTGCGGTGCGCGCGCTTCGAGATAGCAGGCGACGTAGCCGGCGCGCGACAGTCGCAGCGCCGTCGCCAGGCCGGTGCGGAGCCGGTCGTCGAACGCGAGCGGCACGCCGGCGGAGATCTCGATGACGTGCGCCGACATCGGGTCGAGCAGCGCGAGCCGCAACCGGGTGCCGGCGGCGAGCTCGGCCGGCGCGCGGAACGCCGCGGCGAGGTCGGCGAAGTCGAGCGCTGCCGCGGCGGCTGGGAACGGCGCGGGCAGCTCCGGCAGGCGCGACTCCGCGGTCAGCTCGAGCAGCCGCGCGCCGTCCGGCAGCCGCAGCACGAAGCCCTGGATCGGCAGACCGATCGTCGCGAGCGCGGTCGGGCCGAGCTCGCGGGTGAGGTCGACCACCAGCGTCGCGCGGTGGTCGGCCGGGCCCGCGGTCGGGACCGCGAAGGACACGCCTTCGAGCGCGTACGGCAGCGGCAGGTTCGGGTCGAGCGTGAACCACGACAGCCGCGCGTCGCCGTTCGAGCCGGCCGGTAGCTCGGCGACGATCGTCACCTGCTCGACCGCTTCGGCGTCGACCGCGGTCGCGAAGCGCGCACGCCAGATGCCGCCCTCCGGCGTGGTGCGCAGCGGTGGCAGGGCGGTCGGCGCCGGCGTCGGCCCGCGCGTCAGGAAGCGGTCGTTGGCGGCGTCCCACGACGCGATCGTCGCGCCGGCGGCGCGCAGTGCCCGCACGGTGCCGGGATCGCCGAGCAGGGACTCGCTGCCGGGCACCTCCACCGTCACGAAGCCGAGCGACACCATCGGTGCGTCGACCGGCTGCTGGGGGCGCTCGACGAACGGGAACCACGCGTTCGGATTGCAGGGTGGCAGCCCGGGTGCGGTCGCCTGGGGCATCGCCGCGATCGCGAGCGGATGGTCGCGGGACGCGGCGGCCGCGAGCGGTGCGAGCTCGGCGGTCGCGGCGCGCATCGCGGACCACGCCTGCCGGTAGTCGTCGCTGCGCGAGCGTGCGAGTGGAACGAGCGTCGCGGCGAACAGCGCGACGAGGACCGCGAGCCACAGCGGCGTGCGCGCCCCGGCCGCTCCGTTGCCGCGGGTCCGCAGCGGCAGCGCGCAGGTCGCGACCGCGAGCGCCGGCAATGCGCCGTAGATCAGCCGGCTGCCACCGAAGCCGCCCTGCATCCGCAGCGCGAACGTGGGGGCCACGTCGAGCGCCGCCCAGCCCAGCGCGACCAGCGTGAGCGCCGGCCGCCGCGCGAGCGCGAGCGCGAGGAGCGCCGCGCCGGCGGCGACGCCGATGATCGTCACCGCGTCGAAAGCGGCCGTCCGCGCGGCGAGGTGCGGAGTCAGCAGTGCCGCCACCTTGCCGAGCGCGTTGGATGCCAGCGTCGCCGCGTCGCGCGGCCCGGCACTGCCGCCGTCGCCCGCGAACGTGCCGAGCAGGGCGATGCGCAGCCCGGCGTAGCCGACCCACAGCGGCACGTAGCGCGCGTGCAGCACGGCGCGTTCGCGCAGGCGCCGCCGCGGTCGGTGCAGCAGATCGAGCGCGACGAACGCCACCGGCAACACGATCGCCGACTCCTTCGCGCTCAGCGCGAGCGCTGCGAAAGTGAAGCTGGCGATGCCGCTCGCGCGGCTCCGCGAGCGCAGATGTACCGCGAACGCGGCGAGCGCGAGCGTGCGCACGGCGACCTCGAGGCCGGAATTGCGTGCCGCGATCCACGCGACCGGCTCGACGGCGACCGGGTGCACGGCGATCAGCACACCGCCGAGCAGCGCCGCCAGCGCGCGCCGCGGCGCGGGGGCGTGCAGCGCGCACAGCAGCGCGCCCGCGGACGTGACGAGCGCGTGCAGCAGCAGGTTGGTCTGGTGCAGCGCGGTCGGGTCGGCGCCGCCGCGCGCGAGATCGATCGCGAACGTGAACGACAGCAGCGGCCGGTAGAACGGCGCCCCGAAGCCCAGCCAGGGGCGCGCGAGATCGGCGAACGGCACGCTCCAGTCGACGCCGAGCCCGTCTCCGCCGCGCAGCCGGTAGACGTTCAGCAGGTAGTCGTCGGATAGCAGCCCTCCCGCGAGCGTGTCGCCGAACGCGAGCAGGCTCGCGACCGCGGGCGCGACAATGGCGAGCGCGACGAGGATCCGGTGGCGGCGCACGGGATCACCTGCCGCCGGTCTGGCGTCGATCCGGGCTGCGGCGGCGGCAGCGCATCAGCTCGCGTCGTAGCTGTCGAGCAGCGCTCGATTGCCCGGGGTCGACCGTACGCGCTCGATGAGCGCCTCGAGGCTGTCGCGCAGCGAGTCGCGCTCGATGTCCTTGCGCAGCCGGCGCAGGCGCTCGAGATCCGCGGGCGACAGCAGGCTGTCCTCGCGGCGCGTGCCGGTCGCGAACACGTCGAGCGCCGGGTAGACGTGCAGGCCCGCGAGCCGCTCGTCGAGCACGATCTCGCAGTTGCCCTTGCCGCGGAACTCGTCGGCGATCACGCCATCCGTCCGCGAGCCGGTGTCGGTCGACGCGATCGCGATGACCGTCAGCGAGCCGCCCTCCTCGATGTTGCGCGCGGCGCCGAACAGGCGCTTGGGCTCCAGCAGCGCCGTTGCGTCGAGGCCCGCGGCCAGCAGCTTCCCCGACGGCGGGACCTCGGTGTTGTAGGCGCGCACGAGGCTGGTCAGCGAGTCGACCAGCAGCACGACATGGCGGTGCGACTCGACCATGCGACGCGCCTTGTGCAGCACCATGTCGGCGAGCGACACGTGTCGCGAGGCCGGCTCGTCGAAGGTCGACGCGACGACCTCGCGGCGGTGATCCGGACCGGTCGCGCGGACCGCCTCGGTGACCTCCTCGGGGCGCTCGTCGAGCAGCAGCAGGATCACGTAGACGTCGTCGTTGCTCTCCAGGATCGCCTGCGCGAGGTGGATCAGCAGCGCATTGCGCCCCGAGTGAGGCGGCGACAGCACGAGCGCGCGCTGCCCGCGCCCCATCGGCGCGAGCAGGTCGATCAGTCGCACGTCGATGCCGGCGCCCTCGTGGTCCAGCAGGAGCCGCGTCGACGGCAGCAGCGGCGTCAGGTCCTCGAACGGGATCCGCTCGCGCAGGGTCTCGACCGGCTGCCCGTCGATCGCCTCGACATGCAGCAGCGCGAAGTACTTCTCGCCGTCCTTCGGCGGACGCACGGGGCCGGCGAGCTCGTGCCCCTGCTTGAGGTTCAGGCGCCGGATCTGGCTCGGCGACACGTAGATGTCGTCCGGGCCGGCCATGTAGTTGTAGCGACGCGAGCGCAGGAACCCGAAGCCGTCGGGGAGGATGTCGAGCGTGCCCTCGCCCCAGCCGAGGCCCTGGCTCGTCACCTTCTGGCGCAGGATCTGGAAGATCAGCTCCTGCTTGGTCAGGCCGACCGTGTCGGTCACGCCGGTGCGCGCGGCGAGCTCCATCAGGTCCGCCATCGGCATCGCCTGCAGGCGTGGGATCTCGTAGTCGGCCTTCTTGGCGCGCTCGTAGACCGCGTTGCGATCGCCCTGGCGATCACCGCCAATCTGGGGATCGTCGACGTCACCAGCCGGGGAATCAGGGCTCACGATCAGCTCGGGTGGAGTGGAGGCGGGGGCACGCGGCGGGCGCGTGCGCGCCCGTTGGGGGGGACGCGACTTGGACATCGGCTGGAGGCGGGTGCGGCCGCCTGCGGGGCGAGCGGACGAGGGAGTGCAGGTGCGGACCGCGCTGGCGAGGGCGTGGCGCGGACCGCGTGCGAGACGGATCGACAGCGAGGCAGATCGACAGCGAGTCGGATCGACAGCGAGGCGGATCGACAGCGAGGCGGATCGACAGCGAGGCGCGGCGGCAGCGAGGCGCTCCGCCGGAGTCGACCGACCTCTCACCGCCCGGGGAGGCGGCCAGCGGCACGCCACGATGCGATCAACCGGGCCACCTGGCGACGCGAGTACTCGACCGGCCCGGCGGCGCTGATGATAAACGTCGATCGGGACCTTTTCACAGCGAGTGGAAGTTGGGCTGCCTCGCGCCTCGCCAGCTCCCCGGCGTCCCAGCCGCGGGCCGCGGCGCGCGCGCCGCGCACGGCGTCGGGCACGTCGACGAAGCCGATCTCGTCGCAACGCTCCCACAATCCTCCTTCGAACAGGAGCGGCACGTCGAGGACGACCGGTCGCCCGGACGCGCGCGCAGCCGCGAGCGCGGCCTCGATCCGCACGCGGATCCGCGGGTGCGTGATCGCCTCGAGATCGCGCCGCGCCGCGGCGTCGGCGAACACGAGGCGGCCGAGCGCCGCGCGGTCGAGCGCTGTCCCCGCCGGGTCGAGCGCAGCGCGCCCGAAGCGCGCCTCGATCGCCTGCAGCACGGCGGGCTCGGCGGACACCGCCCGGGCGATCGCGTCGGCGTCGATACGCTCCAAGCCGTGCTCCTCGAACAGCCGCGCGATCGTCGACTTGCCGCTGGCGACGCCCCCGCACAGGCCGACGATCAACGGGGGCTCGGAATCGGATGGTGGCATCGTGCGGGCCGGCGGTCGGGACCTCGGGGCCGGCGGGAAGCAGGGTCGGTTCCTGCCTTGACCCTGGGTACCGAGGCTACCTAGAATCCGGCCCGATACCTCCGAAGACCCCTCCCTCTCGACAGCACAGCGATCTCCGAACCCCTCGCGGACCCGTTTCGCGGACCACGACCAGCAGCTCCGCCCGGGGCGCCATCCTCGCCCTGGCGGTCGCCGGAGTCGTCGCTCTCTCCCGCCGTGCGCCTGATGCGCGCGACGCGAGGCGGCGCGACGGCCCGTTGGACACTGCGGTGGTCCCGCCGTCGCGGACGCGCCTGCGGATTCGCTCGCTGACGCGAGCCATGGAGCTTCCGAGCCGTGGAGTCTTCGAGCGGTCGAGTCCGCGAGCGATGGTGCCGCCGAGCCGAGGAGCCGTCGGTCACCATCGCGACCGGCCCGCTGCTCGCGGACAGCTGCTTTCACACGACAGCTGCGTTCGGACAACAGCTGCTTTCAGACACCTGACGGGCCCGGACCCCTCTCTCAACGGCCCCAGCAACCCCCTGGGCCCTCGACACCCGGAGTAGCCAAGAGATGCACGATCACGCGGTGAAGCTCGATCGCGAACGAGGCGCCTCGCGCGTCCCGATGCTGGCCTTCCTTGCGACGCTCGTCCTGTTCATCGGGTCCGCGTTCCTCGCCTACCTGCAGTGGAAGGAGAAGAAGAACGCGCTGACCATCCGGGATCGGGCCATCGCCGAGCGCGTCGCCGCCCAGACCGACGACGAGATCGTGCGCCACTACGTCGAGGACCTCGCCAAGGCGCTCGGCGAGGTCGGCACCTACAAGGGCCGCGATGGCTGGAGCTACGACGTCAACGGGCGGAAGGTCCGCTCGACGGATCCGGACATCGCCGACATCCAGATCGACAACGCCGTGCTGCCGACGCGGGTCCGCGAGGCGATGGACGGCTTCGCCGACCGCGCCGGTGTGCCGTCGCGCGCCGATCTGTCCGGGTTGTTCGCCGCGGTGCTGCAGCGGATCGATCAGGTGAAGAGCGAGGCCGACACGGCGAACTCGCACGAGGCCAGCCTCAACACCGAGATCAAGAACCTGCGCGATGCGGTCCAGACCGTCACGAACAACGCGCAGCGCAGCGAGCGGGATCTGAACGCGCAGCTCCGGCAGAAGGACGACGATTACGTCTCCGATCTCGCCGAGAAGGACCAGCGTATCCAGGCTGCGAACGCGCAGGTCGCCCGCATCAGCGAGCAGATGGCCGACCAGGCCGCAAACCACGAGCGCGTCGTCGCAGGCCTCCGCAAGGAGATCGAGACGCTCCAGGCGCGCATCGAGGCGGCGGCCAACAAGACGCGGCTGGTGAATCCCAAGCAGGCGCCGGACGGCATGGTGCTCGAGGCCTCCGAGGCCGCGGGCCTCGCGTGGATCAACCTCGGCCGCCGCGACATGCTCCCGGTCGGCACGCCGTTCGAGATCGTCAGCCAGTCGACCGGCACCGTGAAGGGCAGTGGCGTGGTCACCCGCCTCGAGCAGACCCGCGCGATGCTGCGCGTCACGAGCGTCAAGGACCGCTTCGACCCGATCCAGCCGGGCGACCAGGTCCGCAACGACCTCTACAGCCCGGAGATGTCGCACAACATCTACCTGCTGGGTCGGTTCGGCGCGCCGTTCCCGCGGCCGCTGCTCAAGACCCTGCTCGAGGAGCTGGGCAACCACGTGGTCGACGAGCTCAGCCCGTCGGTGGACCTCGTGCTGGTCGGCAGCGACATCATCAACGAGGACGGCTCCGGCTTCACGAACATCGAGGAGACCGCGGAGTACAAGCGCGCCGAGTTCCTGCGGATCGAGATGGCGCCGCTGTCGCGCGTCCGCCAGTTCCTGAAGCTGGGCGACGAGCCGGCGTCGTCGACCGTGAGCCGCTGACGTCGACGCGTCCCCGGCGCGCCGGCCACGGTCGGCGCGCGCCGTGCTGCGTGCGGGAGTTGCCGCACCGCGCAGCCGGGCTGCTTCAACCGGACGCCGCACAGCCTACAGTCGTGTGCCGATGACGAGCACCGCACCCGAGGCGCGCGCCGGCGGGCCCCCGCACGAGGAGGAGCTGCCGCGCATGTCGTTCGGCGACCACCTCGACGAACTGCGCCGGCGGCTGATCTGGTCGCTGCTGGCGATCGTGCTCGGCATCGTGATGGTCGTCCCGTTCAAGGGCACCGTCACCGACATCTACGTGGAGCCCTACCACGAGATGTGGACCGAGGCCTACCGGAACTTCCTCGACGACATCGATGCCGAGCGGGCGGAGCTGGTGGCGCGCGGCGAGACGCCGCACCCGACGCGCCAGCGCGTGTTCGAGTTCCACGACCAGTACCGGCAGGAGATCCTGTCGGGCCGGTTCCCCGAGGAGTCCTACGGCGACATCTACACGGTCGGTGCCTTCCGGATCCCGCGCACGCTGAAGGCGCTCGGCGGCCTCGAGGACTTCTGGGTCTTCATGGCCGCCACGTTCCTGTTCGGGCTCGTGCTCGCGCTGCCGATCGTCCTCTACCAGGCCTGGGCGTTCGTCGCGGCGGGGCTCTACCGGCACGAGCGACGTGTCGTGATGCGCTTCCTGCCGTTCGCGCTGTTCCTGGCACTGATCGGCGTGGCGTTCGGCTACTTCTTCGTCGTGCCGACCGGCCTGTTCTTCCTGACGCGCGTGATGGACTTCGGCAACGTCGAGCCGCTGTTCAGCGTGCAGCAGTACTTCAGCTTCCTGCTGACGCTGACCGCCGCGCTCGGCGTCGTGTTCCAGCTACCGCTCCTGATGCTCGCCGTGCACAAGGTCGGCATCATGACGCACCGGCAGATGCGCCGGAACTGGCGCTATGTCGTGCTCGGCTTCTTCGTGCTGGCGGCCGTCGTGACGCCGCCCGACCCGTTCACGCAGGTCCTGATGGCGGTGCCGATGATCCTCCTCTACTGCGTGGGGCTGGTGTTGACCTGGCGGGCGGAGGCGGGTGCGGGCCACCACGAGGTCGAGGCGTGAGCGGCGGAGGCTCGCGATGAGCGGCGCGGCCGAGCAGACCGCGCCGTGCGTCGAGATCCTCGCGATCGGCGACGAGCTGATCCACGGTCGCTGCGTCGACACGAACTCGGCGTGGCTCGCGACGCGGCTCGCCGAGCTCGGCGCGCTCGTCGCGCGGTTCGGCGTCGTCGGCGATGCCGAGGCCGACATCGCGGCGGCGCTGCGCGACGCCAGCGCGCGGGCCGACCTGATCGTCGCGACCGGCGGACTCGGTCCGACCGAGGACGATCGCACGCGGCACGCGGCCGCCTCGGCGGCGGGTGTCCAGCTCGCCTTCGACGACGCCTCGTGGCGCGACGTCGAGACGTTCCTCGCGTCGCGCGGCCGTCACGCCGGCGAGGAGAACCGGCGCCAGGCGCTGCTGCCGCGCGGTGCCCGCGCGCTGCAGAACCGCTGGGGCACGGCCCCCGGGTTCTCGTTGCCGATCGGCTCCGCCACGTTGTTCGCCCTGCCCGGCGTGCCGGTCGAGATGCGACAGATGACCGATGCGTGGGTCGCGCCGTGGTTGCGCGGGAGCTTCGGCGCGCGGCTGCGTCCGAGTGCCCACCAGACGCTGCGCGTGCTCGGGCCGTCGGAGGCGGCGCTCGGAGTCCGGCTCCGCGAGCGCATGCTGCCGCGCCCGGACGTGCAGGTCGGTATCACCGCACACTGCGGGCTGTTGACGGTGCGGATCGTCGCGCGCGGCGTGGACCGCGCGGCGGCGGAGGCGACCGCGCACGCGGAGAGCGAGGTCGTCGCCGAGCTGTGCGGGCCCGAGCTTCTGTACCGCGGCGAGCAGGAGCTCGCCGAGGTCGTCGTCGAGCGCCTGCGTGCGCGACGCCTGCGGCTGGCGACGGCGGAGTCCTGCACCGGCGGTCTCGTCGCCGTCATGCTGACGGACGTGCCCGGCTCGTCGGCGGTCTTCGAGGGCGGCTTCGTCACCTACTCGAATCCGCGCAAGAGTGCCGATCTCGGGGTGTCCGCGGCGCTGCTCGCCGAGCACGGCGCGGTGTCGGAGCCGGTCGCGGCCGCGATGGCGCTCGGCGCGACGGTCCGCACGGGCGCGGACGTCGGGATCGGGATCACGGGCATCGCGGGGCCCGAGGGCGGCGGTGCCGACAAGCCGGTCGGAACCGTGTGCTTCGGGCTGCGCGCGCTCGGCCGGGTCGCGACCTGGACGCGGCGCATCCCGCCGGTCAGCCGGGGCTTCGTGCGCGAGCGCGCGGCCTACGAGGCGCTCGGTGCCGTGCTCCGCGAACTCAGCGCGCCGGCGTGACGGGCCGGGCGCCGCCACCCGCCGCCGCGGCGCCCGCGGCGCCCACCCAAAATAGGAGGTGACAGCCGCGCGCGGGCCGCTACACTTCTTCCTCCCCTGCCGAGCGGCGCTGTGCACCGCGCGGTCCGGGGAGCCGTCGTGCTTCGGTATGGTGTAATTGGTAGCACGACAGATTCTGGTTCTGTTAGTCCTGGTTCAAGTCCAGGTACCGAAACACCGAAGCACCTCAGCGGCCGGCCGGCGGGATCGTCGGCCGGCCGCTCGGCTATCCGGTCGAGGCGGCTCGGCGTCGCGCTCCGAGGCATCGGGCGCTGCGCGGTTCGCGTCGCGGCGGTAGGGTCGCTCCGGTCGTCGGGCGCCGACGCGGATCGGGGCGGCTCGCTACCCGGTGGTGTAATCGGCAACACAGCTGGTTTTGGTCCAGCTATTCCAGGTTCGAGTCCTGGCCGGGTAATCCTCAGCCTCACGCCGCCCGCGCCGTGTGACTCGAGCCGTGTCACCCGGATCATGACGGACGACTTGCGATGACGGGCTCGGAGACCGGCGCGGACTCCCGCAGCCGTCGCGCCGTGGTGCTCGACGCCGCATTGCGGGCCGCGGGGCTCGACGCGGTGTGGCGTGGCGAGCTCGAGCGACTGCTCGCACGCGGCGACGACGACTGGCGGACCTGCTGTCTCGGCGGCTGCGATCCCTGCGTGCTCCAGCTCGCGCGAGCGGTCGACTTCGTTCGCAGGGAATCTGCCACGGAGCGCTGATGCGCGCTGCGGGAACGTCGATCACCTACCGCGGCGCGAGTCGGTCGCGAGCTGCCCGCAGGCGGCCATGAGCTCGCGCCCCTTCGTGATGCGTCGGCGCACCGGCAGGCCCTCGTCGCGTAGCCAGCCGACGAACCGGGCGACCTCCGTGTCGGTCGGTGGGCGCGTCAATGGCACGCTGCCGGGATTGTATGGAATCACGTGCACCATGACGCGGCCCAGCGGCGCGCAGAACATCGCGACCTTGCGGGCGTCCTCGCGCCGATCGTTGACCCCGGGCAGCAGGCACCAGTGGATCCCGAGCTGCCAGTTGCGGCGGCCGCGCAGCTCGATCAATGCGCGCTGGACCTCCGCGAGTGGCCAGCGGCGCGCGATGGGAACGAGCTCGCGGCGCGCGCCGTCGTCGGCGGCCGTCAGGCTGAGCGACAGGCCGAGCCGCGACCAGCCGAGTGTCGCGAGGCGCCGCAGTCCGTCGACGTGTCCGACCGTGCAGACCGTCAGCCGATCGCGCGCGAAGGCGAGACCGTTGGGGTCGGTCAGCGCGCGCAGCGCGGCGATCAGCGCGTCGGCGTCGTCGAGCGGCTCCCCCATGCCCTGGAACACGATGCTCGCCGGCCGCCAGCCGAGCGTCGCGCGCGCGGCGACGACCTGGCCGACGATCTCGCCGGCGGTCAGCGAGCGCACGAGCCCCATGCGGGCGGTCTCGCAGAACCGGCACGCCATGCCGCAGCCGACCTGCGTCGACACGCACTGGCTCTCGCGCCGGTCGCCGATCGGCACCCGCACGGTCTCGATGCTGCGTCCGTCGCCGAGGCGCAGGACGGCCTTCGCCGTCGAACCGCCCGCCGGGCCGGGTGCATCGAGCCGTGCCGTGACGGTCGGCAGGTCGAGGCGGAACGCCGCTCGCCAGCGGTCGGCGTCGGCCGGGCCCGCGCCGTCGAGCTCCGGCGCGAACGTGCCGTTGCGGTGCGCGCGCCGGTGCACGGCGGGAGCGTGCCGCGCGGCCGCACCGCCGAGGCGCACGTGCGCCGCGTCGAGCAGCGTCGCGCGCGTCGTCGCCAGCAGGTCGACCCGATCGTCCAAGCGCGGGCACGATAACACGGGGCCCGTGCGTCGTTCCGGCGGCGGCCCGCGTCGACTACGCTCGCGCGCTCGATGCGCACGGACGACGGTCAGCGCGCGCCGACGGCGCCCGGCGGCTCGCGCAGCGAGCTGTTCGTCGCGTGCCTGCCGGGACTCGAGCCCCTGCTGGTCGACGAGCTGAGCGGGCTCGGACTCGCGGGCGCGCCGGCCGAGGGCGGTGTCGAGCTGGCCGGCTCGCTGCGCGACGCGGCGCGCATCTGCCTGTGCAGCGGGCTCGGCACCCACGTGCTGGTGCGGCTCGCGGAGTTCCACTGCGTTCATCTGCGCGAGCTGCGGCGGCTCGCCGAGCGGGTCGAGTGGGGACGCTGGCTCACGCCGGGCGAGCCGTTCGCGGTGCGTGCGAGCTGTCGCAAGTCGCGGCTCTACCACTCGGGCGCGGTCGCCGAGCGGATCGGCGCTGCGGTCGGCGCAGCGCTCGGTGTCGCCGCCGAGGACGCGATCGCGGCGGCGGACGACGGTGCGCCGGCGGTGGTCGCGCGGCTCCTCCACGACCGCTGCACGGTCTCGCTCGACGTCAGCGGTGCGCCGCTCCACCGCCGTGGCTGGCGGCTCGCCGCGGCGAAGGCACCACTTCGCGAGGATCTGGCCTGGGCGCTCGTCAGCGCGTCCGGCTGGCGGCCGGGGGAGCCGTTCGTCGATCCGTTCTGCGGATCCGGCACGCTGCCGATCACCGCCGCGCTGCGTGCGGCAGGGCTGCCGCCGGGGCTCGGCCGGAGCTTCGCGTTCGAGCGGCTCGCGTGCGCGGCGGCCGCCGGATGCGATGCGCTGCGGGCGGAGGTCGGCACGGCCGGGCCGGGCGAGGCAGCGCGGATCGGTGCCGCCGATCGCGATGCGGGCGCGATCGCGGCCGCGCGGGCGAACGCGGCTCGCGCCGGCGTCGCCGACCGCATCGAGTGGTGCGAGGGAAGCTGGCGCGATGCGCCGGGATTGGCCGACCCGGCGCCGGCCGGAGCGCTGGTGTCGAACCCACCGTTCGGCGCCCGCGTCGGCGAAGCCGCGCGGCTCGTGCATCTGTGGCAGGCGGTCGGCGCGCGCTGCCGCGCGTTGCCGCCGGGCTGGCGCATCGCGCTGCTCGCCGCCGACCGCCGCCTCGCGCTGCGCACCGGGCTGCCGCTGCGCACCGCCTTCGCCACCCAGCACGGAGGGCTGCCGGTGCGCGCGCTGGTCGCGCGAGTCGCGGCGCCGGGCGGTCCCGGTGCCGGTTGATCCAGCACCACATCGGTGCGATATTCGGCCCCGCTCGCGGTCCCGCGCGCCAGCCACCGAATCGCTCCAGCTCTAACCCCGTGGAAACCGATGGTTTGGGCGCGATTGCCGGACACCGCCCAGCGGCGGACGGCGTGCTACACTCTCGCGGGCTCACCCTCAGCTCGACACCCGGCGATGAAGATCCAGCTCGTCCACCCTCCGGTCTACATCAACGACTCGGGCCTGACGGCGCTCCGGCCGAGCCTGCCGCTGGGTCTCGCCTACATCGCCTCGGTGCTGCGGAACGAGGGCCACCAGGTGTCGGTCGTCGACGCGCTCGGCGAAGCACCTGACCGCAGCGAGCCCGACGGCGACATCTGGCGCATCGGCCTGTCGACCGACGAGGTCGTCGAGCGCATCGATGCGGACACCGACGCGATCGGCGTCACGCTGATGTGGAGCTACGCCTGGCCGATCGTCCGGGAACTCCTGCACAAGCTGCGCGCGCGGTTCCCCGGCAAGCCGATCGTCTGCGGCGGCGAGCACTTCACGGCGGTGGCCGACGTGTCGATGGCGCAGGCGCCGATCGACTACATCGTGACCGGTGAGGGTGAGGAGACCGCGATCTCGCTGTTCCGCGCGCTGGAGATCGGTCTCGACGTGGCGGTGATCCCGGGGATCGTCTACCGGAACGCCGCCGGCGAGGTCGTGAAGAACGCTCGGCGCGACCGGATCCGCAACATCGACGAGATCCCGTGGCCCGCGTGGGATCTCTTCGACGTTCGCGCCTACGACGAGAACAAGCTCGTCACCGGCATCCACTACGGGCTGACGGTGCCGATCCTCGCCACGCGCGGCTGCCCCTACCAGTGCACCTATTGCAGCTCGCCGGGCATGTGGACGACGCGCTGGTACGCGCGCGCGCCGGAGGACGTCGTCGACGAGATCCAGAAGTACGTCGAGACCTACGGAGCCACGAACTTCCCGTTCCAGGACCTGACCGCGATCCTCAAGCGCGACTGGGTCGTCAAGTTCTGCAGCGAGATCCTCGGCCGCGGGCTCGAGATCACGTGGCAGCTTCCGGCCGGTACGCGCTCCGAGATCATCGACGACGAGGTCGCTAGCCTGCTCGTCAAGTCGGGCTGCCGGTCGCTGAACCTCGCGCCGGAGTCGGGCTCGGAGCGCACGCGCAAGCACATGAAGAAGATGCTCACCGACGAGAAGCTGTTCCGGGCTGCGCGCGCCGCGGTCCGCAATGGGCTCAACGTCGGCATCTTCCTCGTGCTCGGCTATCCGACCGACGAGCCGGTCGACATGAAGGCGACCGTCCGCATGGTGCGCAAGCTGGCGCGCGTCGGCGTGGACGACGTCTCGGCAGGCTTCTTCTTCCCGCTTCCCAATACGGAGATCTACCGCGAGCTCGAGAAGGACGGGCGCGTCCACCTGGACGACGCGTTCCTCAAGCTGCCGATCTACGTGCACAACAAGTACATGTCGGACGACCGGAACTACAATCCGAACATGAGCGCGCGCCAGATGACGCGCTGGAAGTACTGGATCGTCGCGAACTTCTACCTCAACTCCTTCCTGTTCCACCCGGGCAAGGTGTTCCGCATCCTGTGGAACTTCGTCCGCGGTCGCGAGACCTCGAAGATGGAGTCGTTCCTGCAGGAGACGCTGCGGAAGACGTCGATGCGGCGCAAGTCGGCCCGGCAGGCGCGCGAGGCGGGCAAGCAGCCGATCGGCGCCGGCGCGGCGACCTGAGGCCGCGCGGACCGTCCGTCAGGGGTGTGCGCCGACGGCACGCGGGGGCCCGCGCAGCGCGCCTTCGAGCAGCGCGAGCTGTCGCGCGGCGGCCGCCGCGGGCACGTGCTCGCGAAGGTGCGCGGCGCGCGCCGCGGCACCGAGGTCGGTCGCGGGCCGCGTCGTGAGATCCATGATCGCCGCGGCGATCGCGTCGGGCGTCTCCGCGAGCACGACTCCGGCCGGTTGCGTCCCCAGCCCGCGCGCGCCGAGCGCATTGGTGATCACCGGCACGCCGTGCGCCAATGCCGTCAGGATCTTGATGCGCGTGCCGCTGCCGGAGAACACCGGGGCGACGACGGCCCGCACGCGCCCGAGCAGTGCCGACAGGTCGTCGACGAAGCCGAGCACCGACACGGCCGCCGTCGCGGCCGGAAGCGCCCGCTGCGAATCGCGGCCTGCGATCCACATTGCAGCCGTGCCGGGTCGCAGGAGCGGCGCGACCCGCTCGGCGAGGAACCGGGCCGCTTCCGGATTCGGGCCGTGGCGGAAGTCGCCGAAGAACAGCGCGACCGGTTCCGCCGCGGCCAGATCGGTCACCGCCACGGGCGTCGTCACGCTCGCGGGCCGGACCGCGACGCTGCGGCCGAGTCGCTCCGTCAGGCGCTGCGCATCGACCTCGTTCAGCGCCTGCAGCAGATCGGCGCGCGGGTAGAAGCGCTCCACGTAGCGTCGCCACAGTCGAGCGTCGCGGCGGCGCCCCAGCCCGAGCGGACCGATCGCCGCCACGACCGGGTCGCCGCCCTCGTGGTCGGTCAGCACGCGCAACGGACCGTCCGGCCCACGCGTCGCGGGCAGGTACTGCGCCATCAGGTTCATCTCGCACAGCACGGCGTCGTAGCGCTCGGTGGCGAGGCGCGTCGCGAGCACGGCCCGCAGCGTCGGCGACGCGAACTTCGCGGCGACCACCGGCAGGCCGGCGAGCGCGAAGCTCCTCAGCATCCGCGCGCGGTGCCCGATCGCGGCGAGACCGGCGCGGTCGCAACGCTCGGCGCGCGCGACCAGATCGACCTGCCGCAGACCTGGGTCCGGCCGGTGGCGCGCCGCGAGCTCGGCGGGGGTCACGAAGCTCACGAGGTCGACGGTCGCGCGCGCCGCGAGCGCGCCGAGCAGCGCGCCCAGGTAGGCGCCACCGCCGTGCTCGGCGGCGTCCCGGGGCAGGAACGGAGTCAGCACGAGGAGGCGCATGGGGGGCCCGGCACTCTAGCCCGGACGCTGCACGAGATCCCGTCGCGACCTCGCGACCGGAGCTCGCGCAGCGTCCGGGTCGGCGCTCTGCTGCCCGCGTCCGGCGCATGGATCCTGCGGGACGGGAAGATCCCGCGAACCCGCGCCGTCCCAGCGTCGCCGGCGCCACGATCGCCGTCGCGGTGCGGCCGGCCCGCCGGTATCTTGCCGGTCGCCCCGATCGAACCGGACCCGTCCATGACCCGACTCCGCCGCCTCGCGCCTGGCCTCGCGCTCGTCCTCGCGCTCCTCTGCTCGAGCTGCGCGACGTCGCACCTCATCGAATGGTCGCAGGGTCGGCCGAGCACCTACAGCAGGCCCTCGCGCAACAAGTCGATCTACGTGCGCGCCGGCGGCACCGTGGTCGCGTTCCCGTTCGCGCTCGCCTGGGATGTGGTGACCTTCCCGTTCCAGTGGATCTGGGACGTCCATCCGTACGGACCGATCAACCCGCCGGAGGACTTCGAGGGCAGCTGAGCGGGCGGTCCCGTGCGCGGCTCAGGTGTCGAGATGGCCGTGCACGCGGTCGGGATTCGGGAGGTCCTCGCCGCCGCGCGCGAGCTCGAGGAGTTCCTCCAGCGATTCGATGACGTCGCGGCGGGCGGCGTCGCGCGCGTCGGGATCGTCCGAGCGGTTCCATTCGCGGCAGGCACCGATCAGCGCCCGCAGGAGGTCGGTGGCGTCGAAGTTCATCGGTCTGCTCCCGGAGTTCGGTCCGGAGCCACCGACCCGGGTTCTCCCGGGTGGGAGGTGGCGGAGGGAGTGCGAGGCTGGCGGTGGACCCGGGACGGCGCCGCGCCCCGCCGGCCAGCGTGACACGAGCGCCCGGCGGCCGTCCGGGCGAGGGTTCCGTTTCGCCCGGGAAGAACGGGGGCACCGCACCGACGATTTCGTGACGGCGCCGTGCCGGCGTCCCGGCGCACGACGGACAATCACCGATCAGCGTCCTCGGGTCGACGACACACATCGCCTCGCCCGCCCCGCAACCCCTCCTGCTCTCATGAACCGAAGCCTCCTGTGTGCGGGTGCCCTGCTGGGCACTGCCGTGTCCCTCGTCGCGCAGTCCGGCCATCAGGCGCCGGTGCTCGCGGCGCTCCAGACGGCTGACGCGATCGCCGTCCACGCCAATCGCCAGATCGATGGCGCCCGCGGTCAGACCGCGATCGAGCGGCCGCTCGTCCTCCGTGCCGAGGACGGCCGTAGCGCGTTCGCCCAGTCGGCCGCCGGGCTCGTCATGCTGCAGACCCCGCAGGGGCCGGGGGTCGGCGCCCGCTTCGACGTCGGCGCGTTCGCTGCGGACGGCAACGTCGCCGGCACGCTCGCGGGCAATCCCTGGGCTCCGGGCCTGCAGACCTACGAGCTGACCCTCAGCGCGCGCCAGGCCGTCCAGGGAGACCTCGTCATCCACTTCGGCGGGGACGCGCGCGACAGCCGTGCGGTGGCGGAGGTGCGGGTCGGCCGGGTCGTCAAGACCTTCACGCCCGACGGCAATCCGCAGCGCGACGCCTTCGAGGATCTGACGGTCGACGCGAACGGCCTGACGATCGCGATCGGGATCGGCGGGCAGGCCCATCCACAGACGGGCGGCACGCCGGCGACGTTCCGGATGAACCTGAACGTGTTCTTCGTCCCGGATGCGCCCGGCCCCGGCTGCACGGTGACCGTCGGCCAGCGCAGCTGCCCTGAGGGTGGCGTGCTCGCCGGTGCGATCGTCCGCGATCCGAACGGCGCTGGCCCGGCGCTGGGTCTCGGTCTGACGGGTGCGCTCCCGGACGCGATCGGCCTGACGATCGTGTCGCCGGACGGCCAGACCTTCCCGATCGCGATGTCGAACTGCGTGTTCTTCCGGACCGCGATCCTGCACGAGGTCTTCCGCACCGACGCGATGGGGAACGCCCGCACGCTGGTGCCCTTCCCGATGCGCGCCGGTGGCAGCTTCTCGGTGCAGCAGATGACCGTGCTCGTCACGCCGCGCGGTCTGCGCTTCGGCACCAGCAACACGCTCGACGTCGCGTGCCGCTGACGCGGTCGGCGATGGCGTGCTGACCCTCGTCGAGCCGGGGATCGCCATCCTCGGATGAGCCGGTGAGCCGCACGCGGCCCGGTCGGTTCCGCGGAGCCGACCGGGCCGCGCTGCGTACCGTTCGTCCTGAGCGGCGCCGAGCGGCAATTCGTCGTGCGTCGCGCGGGTTCCACCAGGGCGTGGCCACCGAGGCCCGACCGTGGGCCGCACGGCCGGCTTCCGGATGAACCCGATCCGGGTGATTCCCCTCCGCGTGGACCCCAGTCCCGAGCAGACCATGGAACGCTTCGATCCCATTGCCGCACTCGCCCGGGCCCGTCACGAGTTCGGCGAGCACGGCGGCGTCAACATGTCGATCGAGACCAGCACGACGTTCACCGTGCTGGACCCGCATCAGATGCCCGAGCTGTTCTCTGGACACCTTGGCCCGGAGACCGGTCGCGACGGCTGCTATCTCTACGGCCGCCATTTCAATCCGACGGTCTACGTCCTCGGCAGGCAGCTCGCGGCGATCGAGGGCACGGAGGCCGCCTACTGCACGGCGAGCGGGCTCGGCGCGATCTCGTCGGTGATCGTCCAGCTGTGTGGGCACGGCGACCACGTCGTGTCGTCGGCGACGATCTACGGCGGCACATTTGCATTGCTGCACGACTTCCTGCCCGCGAAGACCGCGGTGACCACGACGTTCGTCGATACCTGCGATCTCGCCGCCGTCGAGGCTGCGATGACCGATCGCACCCGCATCCTCTACGTGGAGACGCTCAGCAATCCGACGCTCCGCGTGGCCGACATTCCGAAGCTCGCGGCGATCGCGCACCGCCGTGGCGCGAAGCTGGTCGTCGACAACACGTTCAGCCCGCTGATCGTGTCGCCGGCGCGGCTCGGAGCAGACGTCGTCGTGCACAGCATGACGAAGTTCATCAATGGAGCATCCGACTTCATCGCGGGCGCCGTGTGTGGCACGAAGGTGCTGATCAACTCGATGATGGACGTGCACACGGGCGCCCTGATGTTGCTCGGTCCAACGATGGATCCGCGCGCCGCGTTCGAGATCAGCATGCGACTGCCGCATCTGGGCATCCGGATGATGGAGCATTCCCGACGCGCGCAGACGTTCGCCGAGCGGTTGTCCGAGCGCGGCCTCGAGGTCGTCTACCCCGGTCTGCCGTCGCACCCTCAGCACGAGCTGCTGCGGACACTGATGAACCCCGAGTTCGGATTCGGCGGCATCTTCGGCATCCAGATCGACGACCCGGAGCGCACGAACCGGCTGATGCAGTGCCTGCAGAACGAGCAGAACTTCGGCTGGATCGCGGTCAGCCTCGGCTACTTCGACACGCTGATGTCGCTGTCCGCGGCGTCGACGTCGAGCGAGCTCGATCCCGACAGCCAGAAGGCCGCGGGCATCGCGCCGGGCTATCTGCGCGTCTCGATCGGCTACAGCGGCTCGATCGAGCAGCGCTGGCAGCAGATGGTGCGCGCGCTCGAGCGCGTGGGCATGTGAGCGGTCGGGAACGGTGGGTCGGCACCGCTCCCCGGCGGGGATGACGCTGTCGATACGAAGCTTTTCGGCCCGGGTGAGAATCGCGCAGGTCGACTGGTCGCGGGCGCTTGTGCCTGAAACACGCAGCGGAGACGCGAGTGGGGAGGTTGATCCGAGCCGGATGATTGCTTTCGATACGAAGCATCGCCTCGGATGGACTTCGACCGCTCTCTGGATGACCGCATCGTCGCCGCGCTCCGGCGCATCGTTCGCGCCGTCGACCTGCACTCCCGCCGGCTCGTCGAGCTGCACGGGCTGACCGGACCGCAGGTCGCGCTGCTCCGCGCGCTCGACCGGCTCGGTCCGCTCGCTGCCGGCGCGCTCGCACGCGAGGTCCAGCTCAGCCAACCGACCGTCACCGGGATCGTGTCGCGCCTCGTGCAGCGCGGGCTGGTCGAGCGCGCGCGGTCCGCGGCCGACCGTCGTTCGGTGGTCGTCGAGATCACCGCTGCCGGTCGCGTCGCGCTCGCGCGGGCGCCGTCGCTGCTGCAGGACCGCTTCCGGGCGCGTCTCGCGGGGCTCGAGTCGTGGGAGCAGACGATGCTCCTCGCCGCGCTGCAGCGCGTCGCGGCCATGATGGACGCGAGCGAGCTCGGGGCCTCACCACACCTCGTGCCGGGAGCGGACCTCGCTGCCGGTCCCGTCGCTTCCCCCGGCGTCGACGACCCGGTCGACGCCACCGCCCGAGGATCCGAGTGAAGAGCTCTCCACACCCGGGGACCGAGCGCGCACCAGCGCTGCCTGCCGACGTCCGCGCCCGTCTCGACCGCATCTGGAAGCGCGCCTACGGCGCGCGCACCCGAGCCGACCTGCGCGCGCTCTACGCCGACTGGGCGCGGAGCTACGACGAGGATCACGACGCGATCGGCTTCGCGGCGCACCTCGCGGCAGCCGCGCTGCTCGACCGTTACGTGCCGAATCCGCAGGTGCGCCCGGTGCTCGACGCCGGCGCCGGGACCGGCGCGGCCGGCGTCGCGCTGCGCGAGCTCGGCTTCCAGAACCTGACCGCGATCGACCTGTCGCAGGAGATGCTCGACGTCGCGGCGACCAAGGGCGTCTACGCGCAGCTGCTGCAGGCGGACCTCGGTGAGCCGCTCGACGTGTTCCCGCGGTCGCACTTCCACGCGGCGATCCTGGTCGGTGTGTTCAGCTACGGGCAGGCGCCGGCGCACGCGCTCGACGAGTTGCTCCGGATCATCGAGCCGGGGGGCGTCGTCGTGTTCACCGTGCGCACGGACTTCTGGGCGGAGGACGCGATGGGCGTGCGCTCGCGCGCGGAGTTCCTCGAGCGCGACGGTCGCTGGCGGCGCCTCGACGCGACCGAGCCCGCACCGTACCTGCCGAAGAAGGACCCGGACGCGATGTTCCGGGCGTTCGCGTACCGCGTCGTCGAGGCCGACGATCCGATCGCGAAGGACGCGTTCCGCGCCGCGGTGCGCGCCGCTGCCGAGGACCACGGCGGCGTGCTGCGACTCGACCACGCGTTCATCTGGAACGCCACGGCGTCGCGACTCTACAACCGCTACACGCACCGCCCCGAGTACTACCTGACCGACTGTGAGGAGGAGATCCTGCGCGACAATGCCGCGGCGATCGTCGGTGGCGAGACGCGGATCGTCGAGCTCGGCTGCGGCTCGGCTCGCAAGGTCACGCACCTGCTCGAGGCGGCGACCGACGGTGGGCGACGCGTCCTCTACGTGCCGATCGACGTGTCGGACGGTGCGCTGCAGGCAACGCGGGAGGAGGTCGAGGCGCGCTTCCGGCGCGCGGTCGTCGTCCGGCCGGAGCACGGGATGTTCGACGACGTGCTCGAGCGGCTGTCGCACGACGCCCCGCAGCTCGTGCTGTTCTTCGGCTCGTCGCTCGGCAACCTCGAGACCATCGACGCGACTGTCGCGTTCCTGCGCCGCGTGCGCGACCGGCTGTCGCCGGCGGATCGATTCGTGGTCGGTGTCGACCTGCACAAGGACGAGCAGGAGCTGCTGGCGGCCTACAATGCCGGTCCCGAGAACCTGTCGTTCTTCCTGAACATGGTGCGGCGGATCAACGACGACCTCGGTGGTACGTTCGATCTCGGGTTGTTCGAGCTCGGCTCGACCTACCGTGAGGAGCCGCCATCGGCCATCGAGGGGCTGCGCTCGTGGAGCGTGGACCTGCGCGTCGTGACGACGACCGCGCAGCGGGTCTACGTCCGCGAGCTCGACCTCGAGCTCGAGCTGCCGGCCGGCGGGGCCGTGCAGGTCGGCACGTCGCGCAAATTCCGGCCGCAGGACGTGCGCCGCCTCGCCGAGGTCGCCGGCATGCGCGTCAGGCGTCAGTGGCTCGACGGGCGTGGCTTCTTCTCGCTGAACGAGCTGGTCCGCGACGATGCTCCGCAGGCAGGTGCCGCAAGGGCCGGCGCGCGGTGATCGAGCTCCGCGGCGTCCACAAGCAGTTCGATGGTCCCGACGGCCGGCCAGTGGACGCGGTGCGCGGCGTGGACCTGCACGTCGCGGACGGCGAGACGGTCTGTCTGATCGGCACGAGCGGCTGCGGCAAGACCACCACGATGAAGCTGATCAACCGGCTCATCGAGCCGACCGCCGGCTCGGTACACGTCGGTGGTGCGGACGTGCGCACGCTCGACTCGATCCGACTGCGGCGGCGCATCGGCTACGTGATCCAGAGCGGCGGGTTGTTCCCGCACCTGACGATCGCGCGCAACGTCGGCGTGCTGTGCGAGCTCGAGGGCTGGACGCGCGCCAAGACCCGCGCGCGCGTCGAGGAGCTGCTCGACCTCGTCAACCTGCCGGCGGCCGAGTTCGCGGACCGGCGGCCGGGCGAGCTGTCGGGTGGCCAGCGACAGCGCGTCGGCGTGGCACGGGCGCTGGCGCTCGATCCCGACTACGTGCTGATGGACGAGCCGTTCGGCGCGCTCGATCCGCTGACGCGCGCCGACCTGCAGCGCGAGTTCCACCTGCTCCAGGAGCGCGTGCGCAAGACCGTCGTGCTGGTCACGCACGACACGCGGGAGGCGTTCGCGCTCGGCGACCGGGTCGCGTTGATGGACCGCGGCCGCATCGTGCAGATCGGCACCCTCGACGACTTCCGCGAGCGGCCGGCGAGCCGGTTCGTCGCACGCTTCCTCGACAGCCACCTCGGCGGCGACGACGGCGGGGGGGAGCCGTGACGGCGCTGCGTGCGGCGCTCTTCCTGATGCTCGCGTGCGTCGCGTCGCTCGGTGGCGCGGTGATCCGCGCGCAAGATGGTGGGCGGATCGTCATCGGCAGCAAGAACTTCACCGAGTCCTGGATCCTCGCCGAGATCGTCGCGCAGCTCGTCGAGGCGCGCACCGACATCGGCGTCGAGCGGCGGCAGAACCTCGGAGGCACGAAGATCTGCTTCGACGCGCTCCGGCACGGCGAGATCGACGCCTATGTGGAGTACACCGGCACGGCGTGGGCCGTGTTGCTGCAGGAGCCGGGGCCGGTCCCCGATCCGTACACCGTGTTCGCGCGCGTCGCACAGCGTTGTCGCAGCGAGTTCGGACTGCAGTGGCTCGGCCCGTTCGGGCTGGACAACACCTATGCGATCGCCGTCCGCGCGGAGACCGCGGAGCGTCTCGGCCTGCGCACGATCTCGGATCTGGCCGCGCACGCCGGTGAGCTGCGCGCCGGGTTCAGCGTCGAGTTCTTCGACCGCGAGGACGGCTGGCCGGGCCTGCGCGCTGCCTACGGCCTGGACTTCGCGAGCGTCCGCAACCTGGAGCACGGCCTCGCCTACGAGGCCATCCGGTCCGGCGAGCTCGACGTCGTCGACGCCTACGCGACCGACGGCAAGCTGCTGCGCTATCCGCTGAGGTTGCTCGACGACGACCGGCGCTTCTTCCCTCCGTACGACGCGGCCCCGTTGTTCCGAGGCGACACGCTCGCCCGCCACCCGGAGCTCGAGCCGGTCGTGCGGGAGCTGGCCTTGCGCGTGCCCGATGCGACCATCCAGGAGCTGAACCTCCGCGTCGAGCGGGATGCCTGGACGCCGGCGCGTGCCGCGCGGCAGTTCCTGCTCGACAGCGGTCTGCTCCAGACCGGCAGCGCGGCTCCCGCGGGACGGGCGCCGACGCTGCGCCGCGACCAACGCAGCTTCCTGCAGGTGCTGTGGCTCCGCCGCGTCGAGACCGCGAAACTCGCGCTCGAGCATCTGAAGCTCACGCTGCTCGCCGTGCTGCTCGCGGCGCTCGTCGCCGTGCCGATGGGAATCCTGGCGACGCGGCGCGCGCTGTTCCGCAAGGTCGCACTCGCGGCCGCCGGCGTGGTGCAGACCATCCCGAGCCTCGCCCTGCTCGCGTTCATGATCCCACTGCCCGGTCTCGGCCTCGGCGTCACGTCGGCGATCGCGGCGCTGTTCCTCTATGCGATCCTGCCGATCCTGCGGAACACCTACACGGGCATCGTCGAGGTCGACCGCGACCTGATCGAGGCCGCCCGCGGCCTCGGCTTCCGCGATCGCGACATCCTGTGGCGCGTGCAGCTCCCGCTCGCCGCGCGCACGATCCTCGCGGGGATCCGTACGTCGACCGTCATCGGCATCGGCGTCGCGACGCTCGCCGCCTTCATCGGTGCCGGCGGCCTCGGCCAGCCGATCGTCTCCGGCCTCAACCTCAACGACACCAACCTGATCCTCACCGGCGCGATCCCGGCCGCCCTGCTCGCCCTGCTCGCCGACCTCGCCCTCGCCCGTCTCGAGCGCCGCCTGACTTCCGATCGGTACCGGGGCTGATTCTTACATCACGCGACGGTCGGCCTCGGCGCCGCGCAGCAGCTCTACGAGACCCGATACGCGTCGGGTCCGCCGGCCGATCGCTCGCCGTAGCCCGTAGGAAGTTCAAAGGGGTACCTGGCGCAGCGAGCGGGTAGCCGAAGCGCGTTCGGGAACTCGAAGTTCCTCGCCGAGGGCTCTCCGCCGGAGTCAGACCAAGGAGATCCTGCCGACCGTGGGGCGTCGGTGAGCAACCAGGGCAGACCCCGGCGTGAGACGACCTCGGATCCGACCGCGACGGAGGGCGTCGATCAGTTTCCGTTCGGCCAGAGGCACGCCCCAGCGGGCGGTGCCCGGAGTGGGGCGAAGGGAGGGAGTTCGGCCGGCAGGTCCAGCCAGGTCAAGATCCGGACGATCGTGCGCCGGTCGGTGATGAACGTCAGAAGTTGACGTCGGGCTGGCAGCGAGGGCACACCAGAACGTCCACCCCGAAACAGCGCGACATGAGCTGCGCCCAGGAGTGGCGTCGTGTCGCGCGCTTGTTGTCATCACGTTCGTCGCGCGGGGCCGAGCACCCTCGTCGAGTCGAACGGAAGGCGGGTGGCGATTCGTCTTCAGCAGGCGGAGACGGCACGACCCGATCGCGGTGCGACGCGCCCGGTGCGAACGCTCCGTGGCAGGTCACCAGGTTTCGCCGCGGGTGAGGCACCGATGCGGCCAGCCGCTCGATCGACACCAGCGGCTCGAGGACGATCGGCTTCGTCCCGTCCTGCCACGGCCGCTCGAACCTGCAGACGACCTTGCCGTCGCGAGTCCACGTAGGCTGAAGCCCCTGAAGCCGAGGATGCTCTTCAGCCACCCGAACGGTGGCTCGGCGACGTGCTTGCGTTGTCGGTAGCGCTCGCGACCCTCCTCGGTGCGGAGCTTCTCGCGCATGCGTTGCGTTGCCTCGTTGTGCTCCCCGGGTTCACGCGCATCCTTGCCCTCGCGCCCGAGTGCGATGTAGGCGTCGATGCCGGCAGCTTCGAGCACGGCGAGGTCCTCCTCCTTGCGATAGCCGGCATCCGCGAGCACCTGGTTCGCAGGCAGACCGGTGTTCTCCATCGCGGCCTCGATCACCGGGATCAGCTGCCCCGCATCCGACGCGCAGTTGTTGACGACGTTGGCGACGATCAGCCGGGAGTCCCCGTCGACGGCGATCTGGACGTTGTAGCACTGCTCGAAGCCCGTCGAGGTCTTCATGATCCGGCTATCCGGGTCGGTGAAGTTCTCCTGGTCCTTCGGCCTCGGTTCGCCCTTCGGCGTCTTCCGCGCTCCGGGCCGCTCCCGGGGTGGCTCGCGTCCTTCGCTCTCCGCCTGCGCCGTCTTGGCCTCGTCCGCCGCCTGGGCCTCCTCGGCCTTGCGCTTCTCCAGTCGAGCCTTCGCCGCGCGGATGCGCGCCAGGCGCTCTTCGCGGCGCCGCAGTTCCTCGGGCAGCTCGTCCCCGCGGAAGTCAGGACCGAACTCGACGTCCTCGCCTTCGTCCTTCTCCTGCGCCAGCCTCATGATCGCGGCAATCTCGCGCTCCAGCTGCTCCTCCTCCTCCTTCATGCGCGCGTAGCTCATCGCCTTGTGCTTGCTCGCGTTCGCCTTCAGCTTGCTGCCATCGATGGCCAGCGTGCCGATCCTCGCCAGGCCCGCTTCCGCTGCCACCTTCACGACCTGCGCGAACAGGTCGCTGAACTGCTCCAGGTGGTTCGCACGGAAGCGCCTGATCGAACGGTGACCTGGCACCTGGTTCTCCGCGAGCACCCGGAACGCCACGCTGTCGCGGAGCTGGCTCTCGATCTTGCGAGAGGAGAACGTGCCGGTCGCATACGCGTAGATCAGCACGCGTAGCATCATCCGCGGGTGGTACGGCAGCTCGCCCTTCCCGCACACCCGGTAAGCGTCGGGGGTGGATTTCAGTTCTGGCAGAAAGTTGGGAGTGGGCTGCGGAGTCGTTCGTACCAGGTAAGTGGCAACAAACACGGTACTTGCGTGCGGCAACGCGCCGTTCTCCGCAGCCCAGCTCAGTGAACGCCTGGACGACGCACTGGTCAAGTTCCGACGACAACTCGACCGCTTGGTCAGTTCGTTCGAGGGGTCGGGTCCGCAGCCGTCCGCGTTTCAGGACCTGGCAACCGGGCTGAGGGCGGCGAGTTCGGCGGTGGCGCTGAGCGCTCTGGTCGCGACTTTGGAGGCCACGGACGTGGCGCACGCGTCCGTCGAACACAGAGGGCGACAGCATCGGTTCAAGGGGACCGCGCCGAAGCAGTGGCTGACGGCGTTCGGCCTGGCGACGGTGTCGCGGCGGTACTACGCGGCGGACGATGAGTCCGGCGGAGTCGTGCCGCTCGACGAGCGCTGCGGGATGACAGACCGCTTCATGACGCCCGAGATCGAGGAGATGGTCGCGTTCTCGTGCAGCGCTCTGACGCCTTGCGAGGTCGAGCAGCTGATGACCAAGGCGTTGCCTGTTGCGCCGTCGTCGACGGCGATCAAGCGGGTGATCCGCGACGTCGGCGACTTCTTCGAGAAGCGCGGAGACGAGGTCGAGGAGGTCATCGCTCGCGATGCTCCTCTGGCCGACAGCGCAAACCTCGTGATCAGCTGGGACGGCGTGATGGTCCCCGTTCGCGGAGACGGCAAGACGGAGTGGAAGGAGGCTGGAATCGGGCGCATCTCTGCCTACGACCCGCCGACCGACGGGGAGACCAGACCACAATTGCGGGACAGTCGCTACTTCGCACGGATGCCGGAAACCGGCATGAAGACGCTGATCGATCAGGTAGCGGCGCGCGTCGCCGCACTCCGTGAAGAGCGCCAGCCTGGCCAGGTGGCGATCATCTGCGACGGCAAGGACTCGATCTGTACTACCGCAGAGAAACGCGAGGAGTTCGTCGGTGCGGTGCTGATCCTCGACTTCTACCACGCCGCCCAGAGTCTCTCCGGCGCCGCGCAGGCGAGCTTCGGACCAGACACTCCCGAGGCCTCACGCTGGTTCGAGAAACGTCGCGAGCGGCTTCTCCTCGACGACGACGGCGTCGACAACCTGCTGCGCGCGCTCAAGAGATACGTGAAGCTGCTGCCCGCTGGCTCCGACGCACGCGATGTGGTTCGCCGGGCGATCAAGCACTTCGCGAGGAACCGCGAACGAATGCGATACAGCGCTTTCATCGCGATGGGGCTCCCCATCGGGAGTGGTCACGTCGAGTCCGCAGCGAAGAACATCGTCGCCCACCGACTCGAGCGCAGCGGCATGCGATGGTCGGACGAAGGCGGTCAGCGTGTGCTCAACCTGCGCGTGCTCGTCAAGGACGAGCGGTGGCCTGTGGCGTGGCAAGACTACCTCGATCGACGTGCCGCATGATCCTGCCCGAAGTCGAACCTACCCCCCACCGAGTGGCGACAATCTGGCGACAACGATCGAGCGCTCCGACCCACCCGAGACTGTCGCCGGGCAGCGCTCTGAGCCCTTCGAGAGGCTCTCCGAACCGCCGCGATGATCCCACCAGCTGTGCCGGATTTCAGCCGAGCGGTAGCCGCTCGATCTGGCCCCTTACAAGCATGTCGATCTCAGCGACGCGGATGACCTGGTGGAGCGCGCGGGGTAACAGCCCCCTCCCCGACTTCGCCGTCGGGTGTGTTCAGAGATCGAACGCCGCCGTGAGTGTAAAGCCCCATGCACAGCCGCCCGGCGGCTGGAGGATCAGGCCCTGAAGGCTCAGTATGCCCGGGGTCCAGCTATTAGGTACCGAAAAAGTCTGCCTGGCAGTCCCGTTCGCGCCAAGCACGAACAGCGGAAGCGTGATGCCGTCGAAGAGCACTTCGATTCCCTGCGCGAAATTAAGATCGACCGTGCCCGCACAACCGAGATAGACCGAACCGGTACACGTGCTGGGACTCCAGAAAAGCACCGTTGCCGCGCCGGCGTTCGGCTGCCCACTAAGAAGCTGACTGGACCAGTCGACGGTCATGGCCCCTCCGGGCTGAAGTGCAACCCTGTGCGGAGCCGAGCCAGTAACGGGGCCGTTTATTGTGAGCGTCGCCGCGGCACTGTTTGCCGTGCCGGAAACCCCACCGCAGGGATCCACCCGGATGTTGTCGATGCCCGTAATCTCGGTGCCTGAGCATCCCGTATTATCGACGACCTCTACCAGGATTCGGACCTCTGTGACGTTTGCAAGCAATTCTGCCCACGACCCCGAGGTAACGCGCCAATGAGATTCTACGATTGGCGCGAACTGGGTGGTCCAGGTGGTGGTTGCGGGAACAGAGCCAATCCATGTTGCAACGCTGTTGACTGCATTGCGAGACCCGAGTAGCTGGACCTGGTTTTCGTAGATCCTGCAGCTTGGGTCTACCTGCAATACCGCGAAGTCGAATCTGATAACACCAGCATTGCCGAGGGAAGTCCAGTCCGGGTGCCCTATGAAGGCCTGAGATGTGGTGCGTATCCAGGTGGTCGGCGACCCGGGATCTTGGAAACGGCAATATCCCGGCGCCAATCCGGGCGATGATGTCGCCCTCCAGCTCACACCGGAAGCGACACCGGTGGATGTCCAGCCCTGCCATCCATCAAGGCTCGTGTCGAAAGTGGTCAAGCGGGTCTGGGCTGATACGTGAGCGCCGGTAGCGAAGACGAGCCAAGTGAAGGCGCTGGCCAAACATAGGCCGGCTGATTCGACCGTTGTCATGCGATTACCTCGCAGGAAACAGGATGGCTCCGCGTGGTCGAGCCACGCAGCCAAAGACGTAGACAAGTTTGCGCGTGACGAGAACAGTGAGTCTATGATATCCGAGATGTCTGCGGTTTCACAGCCCGCAGGAAGGACCAGGGGCGTGTACTCGCCCACCGATCCTTCTGGGGGATGTCCCTACGTGGCTGCTTACCGGCCCCATCGGGTGTGGCTCCCGGATTGAGTGAGGCGCGGCGCTGACACCGAGCGGTGCGGCGGGGGCGGGGAGCGATCACAAGATCCTGTTTAAAAAGAACTTGTACAAAACGACGCCCCTCCCTATCGGATGCAGGATGCGAACCAAGCGTCCTGGGTCCCTGAGGCCCAACATGTACGCGCCGCGCAAACATCTCAAGCGGCGTGCAGAAGAGCAGATACGGGAGTATCGCGGGCTGCGAGGATGGCCGTGACGATGCGCCGGCCCTTGTCGGTGAGCTGATAGCGATTCTGTTTCGGAAGCTTGCGGATGACGCCGTGTGCGCGGAGCAGGCGGAGCTGGCGCGAGGTTCGGGACCGGCGTTGGCGACGGTCGGAGTCATCGGCAGCCGGCTTCTGGTAGAGCCTGTTGACGAGGTCGCGGTTGGTGAAGCCACGCAGGACGAAGGCTCCGTCCGCGATCGCCTGGAACAGGGCAAGGTCATCGGAATCCCACGGCCGAAGCGCGCGCACGCGCCTCCCGCGGAAGGTGGCGTGCTTGCAGATCGGGGCGATGACTTCGTGCAACGAAGCGTCCTGGTGCATCTCTGCCAGTGCGTCGAGGTAGCGTTCGTTGGCGCGCTGGCCGATCTCCGTGAGGCGCTCGAGGTCCGCCACGGTCTTCCGGACCGGCTGGACGACGAGCTCGCCGGACTCGCCCTTCGGCCTGGGTGCGCGCAGCTCGGTCGGCGCGTTGATGGTCGTCTCGACACGGAGGATGCTGCCGTTCTTGTCGTAGGTCTTGACCGAGTTGCGGCCTGCGCGGTGCATGACCGGGATGCCTTCGACGCGGTTCTTGAAGTCGCTGGTGACCTCGCCGAGGAAGGCGTGGCTCGCCTTGCGGCCGAGGAACCGCATGACGTCTGCACAGGAAAACCGAGTCATCGCGTGCTGCACGAGAGGCTGATAGACGGCGGCGAGCGACTGGTGATCAACGAAGAGGACGTCGGTTGCCCACTCGAGCTGGTGCGCACACCAGTAGTGGTGCGGATCATCTCGCCGGAGAATCGAAGGGAGCGCGGGGTTGACCTCGAGTGCGAGGCGGTCGAGCACGTGCGGCCAGTCGACGTGGACCTGCTTCGCGAGAAGACGCTGGGCCCGTAACGGATCATCGACGTGCGGAAAGCAGTTGTCCTCCTTGACGAAGCGGATGCACGATTTCGTCATCTCGCGAGCCAGCCACTCGCGTCCATTCATGCAGACCTGAACCGTGAACGGGAACCAGGTCTGCAGGCGGACGTGCATCAGACCGAAGCGGGGATGGAGGAAGTCGTGGTAGAGGTGCTGGCACTTTCCGGGTTGTCTGCGGAACTCGCGCCTCTTCGTCTCCCGCGACCTGAACAAGTTGAACGTCGTGCAGGGCTCGACGCAGGACAGAACGCAGATCAGGCCTTCGTCGACGGGCGATCGCTCGAGGATCCGCTGCACGAGCGTTTCCTTCCGCTCGCGGCTCGACGTCAGCATGCGGTACGGCCGCTTCGAGTTCGTAGCACCTGGCCAGCGACGCCGACTTCAACTCCTCGGTCGTCTGCCGGGCGTAGGCACCGAAGTCCTTGCGGAGGACGCCGATGCTGTTCACGAACGCCTCCATCCCGTGGTTGAACGCCAGGCTCCGGTGCGAGCCCCTGAACACGATCCGGTCAAAACCCGACAGGACCGCCATGATCGAACCGGCGAAACGCGATAGAAACTGACGTACGGCGCTGCCTCCGCTTGGCTACTTGTTGCAAGCTGGAGTCGTAGCGGAGAGCGGCGCCGTCTTCATCCCCTGACGACGATCGGCTGCTTCATCCACGTTCGTGCGTCGACCGGGCTACCGGTTGGGTGTCGGGCGAAGCCCGAGATGGGAATGGGACGGCAACGACTGGACGCAGCTCGCGGCGACGGTTCCGTCGGGCGAGCGCACGAACCACGGCATGACCTACGACGCGGTCCGCGACCGGCTCGTCGTGCACGGCGGACGGGACACGCACGGGTTCCTCGTCGACACGTGGGAGTGGGACGGTGTGACGTGGCTCTTGCGCACGCCGGCGGCGAACCCGGGGCTCTCAGCGCAGATCGCGATGACGTTCGATCCGGCCAGCGGGGAGTCGCTGCTGTTCGGCGGGCAGCCGTACATGACCTGGACCTACGCGGCGGATGCGGTCGCGTCGACGCGCCTGTTCGGCAGCGGTTGCGCCGGCACCGCCGGCACGCCGACGTTGGCCGCGGTACCGGGCAGCCGGCCGTGGCTCGGCGATCGCTACACCGTCGAGGCGACGCGGCTGCCGCCGAGCGGCCTCGCGTACTTCGAGGTCGGGTTCTCGAACCAGTCGTGGTTCGGTCTGCCGCTGCCGTTCGACCTGACGCCGATCGGGATGACCGGCTGCACCGTGTACACGAGCGGCGAGGTGCTGATCGGTGCGTCGACCGGTGCTGGCACCGCGACGCTCGCGCTGACGATCCCGAACGACGCGGTCTTCGCGGGACGGTCGGTGTTCATGCAGGTGTTCGCGTTCGATCCGGGTGCGAACCCGTTCGGGGGTACGACGAGCAACGCGCTCGAGGCGCGGCTCGGTGCGCGGTAGCCGGATCGCGGTCGACCCGGCGTCCGATGGCCGCGTGGACCGTCGGGCCGTCAGCGGACGGCGTCGGCCCAGACGTTGGTCAGATGGGTGAACCGGGAGTTGGTCAGGTCGATGACGAGCGCCTGGGCGAAGAGCCGAGCACCGATCGAGAAGCCGGCTGGGATCCTCACATCGATCATCGCCGAGCCGCGCGGGTCGAGCGCGATGGCCGCGGGCCACACGATGATCGCCGTAGGATCGAGTCCGAACGTGCCGAGCGCGCCGAACGCGGCGTCGTCGCCTCGCGGGCGGCGAGAGCGGGGACGGCCAGACCCTGTGTCGGGCCTCGGAGCTCGGAGGGTCCAACGTGCTCCGGCGCTCGGCGCGGCGGAGGCGTAGACCTGTCGCGTGCGGTTGACGTCGCAGCGGATCCGGCACGGCGTGGTCGGCCCGCTGCCGATGTCGCCGAAGACGATGTCGGGATCACCGTCCCCGTCGACGTCCGCGACGTCGTGGTGCGGGACGATGCTGTTGGGGATGGCCGGGAAGAAGTCGCGGCTCGCGATCGTGAAGTGACCGGTTCCGTCGTCGACGGCGACGACCTCCTGCGTGCGGCGACCCGCGGCTGCCGTTCGGCATCATCGCGCTGTGCACGGACGGGCCGCGGCAGACCCGGGACGACTACGACGAGCGGATGTCGCTCGCCGTCCAGCTGCAAACCGCCCCCATCGTCCTGCAGTAGTCCTCGGTCACGGAGCAGCGCGCGGACGCGCCTATCGATGCGCGCCGTCACCCGGGCGAGCTGCTCGTCGGTCGGTGCCGGCCTCGGGTGGAAGGTCGCGCGGTCATGGGCGGAAGACACGACACAGACGCCGTCGGCGAACAGAGCATGGAAGTGGGGGTCGAGCCGGAGCGCCGAGTCGAAGAACTGCGCGGCCACCATTGTCGCCGGGCGCGGCTCGACGATCCCGAGCTCTCGCGCCTGGCGGCGCTGCGACGCGAAGTAGCTCCGCACGAAGATCTTCCGCACCGCGAGCAGCAAGTCGGGGTCGCGGGCGAGCAGAACGCGGAGTTCCTGACCGGCGCGATCCCCGCCGCCCTCGAGCGCCGCCTGACTTCCGATCGGTACCGGGTGTGATTATTACATCAGGCGATGGTCGTCCCCGGCGCCGCGCAGCACCTCGACGAGACCTGATACGCGTCGGGTCCGCCGGCCGATCGCTCGCCGCAATGCGCCCTCGCTGGCGAGGAGCGTGACGTCCCGCCGCGCCCGCGTCACGCCCGTGTAGACCAGCTCGCGGGTCGCGACCGGGGAGTCGCGCTCGGGCAGCACCAGCAGCACGCTGCCGTACTCGGAGCCCTGGCTCTTGTGCACCGTGATCGCCCACGCCGGCTCGTGCGGCGGCAGCCGGCCGATCCCGACGGCGCGCGGCGCCTCGCGATCCTCGCCCGGGAACCACGCGCGCGACGCCTCGCCCGGCGCGCTCCAGCACACGCCGACGTCGCCGTTGTAGAGGCGCGCAGCGTGATCGTTCGCCGTCACGAGCAACGGCCGGCCGCGGTGGTAGGGACCGTCCGTCGCCGGCGACGGCAGTCCGAGCGTCCGGAGCCGCGCGTCGATCGCCGCGCCGAGCGACGCGACGCCCTGCGGTCCCTCGCGCACCGCGCACAGGATCTGGGTGTCGGCCAGCGCCCGCAGGCAGGCCTCCGGTGACGCCGCGGTCGTCACCGCGCGCAGCCACCCGTCGAGCGGTGCGAGGGAGCGGGCCGCGGTGGCAGGATCGAACGCGGGTGCAGCCCGGACGTCGTTGCGCACCGGGTCCGCGAGCACTGTTGCGGCTGCGTCGGCATCGCCCGCGCGGACCGCCGCCGCGAGGTCGCGGATCCCGCCGCCGAAGCGCCACGTGTGCCGCAGCCGCACGACCGCGTCGGCCAGCGCTACGTCGTCGTCGCACGCCCCCGGCATCGCGCGGCCGGTCGATGCCGCGACGACGGCCGCGAGGTGCGGTCCGACGCCTCGATCGGGGTCCGCCGCCGTGAGCAGGTCGCCGAGCACGTGGCCGGTCGCGACGCTCGCGAGCTGGTCGGGATCGCCGAGCAGGACGAGTCGGGCAGCGGGCGGTGCGGCGTCGAGCAGCGCGTCCATCAGCTCCAGGTCGACCATCGACGCCTCGTCGACGACGATCACATCGGCCGGGAGCGGCCGCCGCCGGTGGTGGCGGAACACGCCGGCGGTCGGCAGGAAGCCGAGCAGCCGGTGCAGCGTGCTCGCCTCGACCGCAGCGAGTGCCGCGCGCGCGGGTGCCGGCAGCTCGAGCAGCTCGAGCTGCGAGCGCACCGAATCGGTGAGCCGCGCGGCGGCCTTGCCGGTCGGAGCGGCCAGCGCAATGCGCGTCTGCGGTGCGGCGGCGACGAGCATCGCGAGCAGCCGCGCGACGGTCGTCGTCTTGCCGGTCCCCGGCCCGCCGAGGATCACCGCCAGCCGGCGCGACCACGCCGCACACGCCGCGACCGCCTGCCAGTCGACGCCATCCGCGAACGTCTCCGCCGGGTCCGGGAACCAGCGTTCGACGCCGGCGCGGTGCGGTGCGCCGGTCGGCGCCGAACCGCGCTCGCGGAGCCGCGCCCCGACGCGGCGCTCCGCGGCGTGGAAGCGGAACAGGTAGAGCCGATCGCCCGCGAGCACGAGCGGCGTCGGCGCGCTCCCGTCCCCGACCAGCGGGCTCGCCCGCAGCTGCTCCCGCCACGCCGCGACCGGCGGGAACGGTGCAGTGCGCGGTGCCGCGCTGTCGACGTCGAGCGGCAGCCCGGCCCAGTCGGCGAGGAACACACAGCTGTGGCCGCGCGCGCGCTCACGGCTGACCAGCGCAGCACTGCGCGCGAGCAGATCGTGCGCGGCCGCGTCGCCGCCGGCGAGCGCCGCCCGGCGCAGTACGAACGTCGCGAGCTGCTCGTCGATCGGCTCGATGGCGCGCGACTCGCGCAGCGCCCGCCAGGACGTGCGTGGCTCGGTCACGGTCGTGCCCCCGGAGCGCGACCGGCGAACGCGTCGAGCGCCTCGATCACGGCGCGCGGCGGCCGATCGACGAACATTCCGCCACCGTCGGCGCCGACGCCCCGCAGGAACACGTAGCAAGCGCCGCCGACGTGCCGCTCGTAGTCGTAATCGGCCAGCCGATCGCGAAGGTGGCGGTGCAGCGCGAGCAGGTACAGATGGTACTGCAGCACGTAGTGGTGCTCGAACATCGCCGGCTCCAATGCGCTGCCGCGGTGGGCGTCGAGCGATTCGCCGAGGTGATTCGACTTCCAGTCGATCACCCAATGCCGGTCGTCCTCGAATGCACACAGCAGGTCGATCGAGCCCGACAGGTAGCCGCGCAACCGCGCCGAGACGTTCTCCGCCGGCAACCCGCGCAGCGATTCGGCGTAGCGCGCACCGAAGCCGTCGGCGGGCCCGGCCCGCAGTGCCGACGCCAGCTCGGGGCCACCGCTGCTCGCGAGCTGCAGGCAGAAGCGCCACTCGGCCACGGCGCGGCCGGGCGGCAGCTCGCACAGCCGCCGTCCGCGACCGTCGCTACCCGTGCCGAACGCGCCGGGCAGCGGCGCCCGGGCGAGCGTGCGGACCAGCGTGCTCGCGACCGTGGCCGGCTCGATCGACGCGGCGTGTCGCCGAGGGTCGGCGAGACCGGCGCGTGCCAGCTCCTCGCCGACGATGCGCTCGATCGCGGGCGCATCAGGAGCGCGCAGGTCGATGCGCTCGAGGATCGCGTGCAGGCAGATGCCGGCCTCCGCACCGCGCGCGAAGGCGAGCATGCCCCCGGCCGGACCGAGGGGCGTCACCTCGGCCGGCGTAGGCGCGGCCGGGTCGTCGTGGTCGACGACGCGCGTGGCGTCCTGCGCGCCGCGGAGCATGCCGCTGAAGCTCGTCAGCCGCCACGGCGCGAGCCGCGCGGCCGCCGCGGGAGCCGCCTGCAGGCGCCAGCGCTCGGCACCGGGCGTCGCGCCCGCCGCGCGCGGTGCCGCCGCTTCGACGGGCATCGTCACCTCCCGCAGCGAGAATGCGCCGGCGGCGTCCCCGGCGCGCTCGAGCAGCGCACGGACGCATTGCACGGGCGAGCGGTGCCGGTCCCATTGGTCCGCCGCCTGCTTCGTGAGCTCGGAGCGCCCGGCTGCGGCCTCGCCGGGGGGCCGCAGCAGCCATGCGAGCGCGCTGTCCTCCGAGCCCCTCGCCGCACCGATCGCGACGTAGACGCGTTGCTCGGCGCGCGTCAGGGCGACGTAGGCGAGGCGCAATCGCTCCTCGAACCGCTCGAGCCGGTGCAGCTCGGTCGCGCTCTGTAATGCGCCGGTATCGACACCCGGCTCCTTCACGAACACGCGCAGCGTGCCGTCGTCGTCGTGCCAGCGGAAGACAACGAACTTGTTGCGGGGCGGGTCCGAGCCCTCCCACAGGTACGGACAGAACACGACCGGGTACTGGAGCCCCTTCGCCCGGTGCACGGTGACGATCTGCACCGCATCGCGGTCGGTATCGAGCCGCAGCTCGCGCTCGCTCGAGTCCAAGCCCCGCTGCTCCTCGAGATCCGCAGCCGCGGCGACCAGGGCGGCCGGTGACAGATCCCGCTCCTCGCCGAGCCGGTGCAGCAGCTCGACCGCGTGCAGAAGGTTCGTCAGACGGCGTGCGCCACCCTGCAGGCCCGCGAGGCGGGCACGGGTTCCGCAGCGGTCGAACACCAGTCCTGCTGCGCGCACGAAGCCGTGCCGCAGCCACGCGCGCCGGCAATCGTCGAGGAACGCGATGCGCTCGTCGAGCTCGCCGTCGGCAGCGTCGAGCCGACGCAGCGCGGCGAGGTCGTCGCCCCAGATCAGCGTGGTGTACGCGGCGCGCTGCGCGAGGCGGTCGCGCGGTGCCGCGATCGCCGCCGCCACGCGGACGAGCTCCTCCATCTCGTCGGTCTGGAACACCTCGCGGCCCTTGCCGACCGCGGCGCCGATGCCGACCGCCGCGAGCGCGTCGCGCAGCTCCGCGGCTTGCGCGTTGGTACGCGTCAGGATGCCGATGTCGCCGGCGCGCAGCGGCTGCTCACCTTCGCCGTCGCGCGTGCGCAGGCGCGCGTGCGCGAGCAGGCGCTGGATCTCGGTGACGATCGTGCGGACGATCGCGTCGCGCACGGCATCGATCGGCGGTGGCTTGGGGCGCCCGTCCCTGGTGCGGCCGACGTCCGCGTCCCGCGGCTGGACGCACAGGAAGTGCACCGACCCCGGGCGCTCGTCGCGCAGCCGGTCGGCCCGGTCGCCGAGGCCGGCGCGCACCGCGTGGTAGCCGAGCCCGTCGGCCAGGAACGGTCGCGGTTGCCCGAACAGCACGTTGAGGGCATCGAGCAGCCCGGGTCGGCTACGGTAGTTCGCGTCGAGCGTGAAGCGGTCGGTGGCGGTGTCGCGCGCGCGCAGGTAGGTGTGCAGGTCGGCGCCGCGGAATGCGTAGATGGCCTGCTTGGGGTCGCCGATCAGATACAGCCGGCCGGCACCGAACGCGCGCTCGAAGATCCCCCATTGGATCGGGTCGGTGTCCTGGAACTCGTCGACGAGGACGGCCTCGTACTGCGACCGCAACGTGGCTGCGAGTCGCTCGCCGCGCGGGCCGTCGTCGAGCGCGCTGCGCAGGCGGCGGAGCAGGTCGTCGAAGGTGAGCACCGTCGCCCGCTCCTTCGCGAGCGCGAAGTCGACGTCGACCGACTCCAGCAACGCGCGACGCACTGCGCCGTGCAATGCGTCGCGCGCCGCGACCGCCTGGGTGCAGGCCACGCAGAATGGCTCCTCGGCGAGTGCGGCCACTGCGATGTTGCCGGCCTTGCCACGCTTCGAGATCACGCGCTCGAGCGCCGGCGCGGACATCGCTTCGGCGACGGCGGTGAGCCGTCCGGCGGCCAGCAGGCTCGATACCTCGTCGAGGATCGCGCCGGTGTCACGGTGCTCCAGCACGCCGTCCTTGTTCCAGCGGACCTCCGCCAGCAGGCGCTCGAGCCGTGCGCGATCGAATGTCGACCCGACGGCCGGAGTGGTCTGTGTGAGCGCCGCGACGGCGGTCGCGAGGTCCGGTGCCGCGGGCTCGATCCGCGCGTCGGCGTCGCGGCGCAGCTCGCGGTAGAGCGATAGCAGCGCGTTTGGCGTCAGCTCGGCTGCCACCGCCCATTTGGCGAGCTCGGGCGGGCCGCCGACGAACGTGCGCCGCCAGAAATCCTCGACCGCGCCGCGCAGCAGCGGCTCGTCGTCGGTGACGAACTCCACCTGGAACGGTGCGCCCGACTGCAACGCAGCGCGATCGAGCACGCGCTTGCAGAAGCCGTGGATCGTCGCGACGCTCGCCTCGTCGAAGCCGCGCAATGCCGCCCGCAGCCGCTGCGCGTGCGATCGACGGTCTCCGCTGCGCAACGATCGCAGCAGGGGATCGTCGGGCTCGGCGTCCGGCCCGTCCGCCGCCTCGCACGCCGCCAGCGCCGCGCCCAGCGCGGTGCGGATGCGCATCTTCAGCTCGGCCGTCGCGGCCTCGGTGAAGGTCACGACGAGGATGCGCGAGACCTTCACACCCTGCTCGGCGACGAGGCGCACGAACAGCCCGGCGATCGTGTAGGTCTTGCCGGTGCCGGCGCTCGCCTCGATCAGCGCGCGGCCCGCCGGCAGGGGCGTGGTCGCGACGTCGAAGGCGGGCGGGGTCGTCATCTGGCGCTCGCACGACCGCGGGCGCGCGGTCGCCGACAGGCTACGCGCCCGCCGGGCGTGGTCCAGGGCGCGTCGCTCGGTGCGCCGCGGATCCTCGCCCCGTCGGTCCGGTCCAGGCGGCCGTGACCGGCCGGCCGCTGCGAGCTCCGTCGGCCGGTATGCTCGCGCGCCCATGGCGGTCCGCCCCGGTGGCGTCCGCTCGCCCGACGACTCTCCGCACGACCATGGCCGGACACTTCATCCTGCGCAGCATCACGACCAGCGACGTCACGGTCGCGAAGACCAAGGGCGGCACCATCAGCGCCGTCCAGCACGCCAACGTCGGCTGGACGCCGAACTCGGAGGCGGCGCTGAAGGCCGCGCTCGCCGGCCAGAACATCCCCAACCGCGACAACCTGCCGCCGCACGTCTATCTGCAGTTCCAGCCGACGACGGCCGGCAGCAACATCGACACCTATCTCAACGGTGCCGGCTGGGCCGACACCGTCGAGCGCCCGAATTGCGCCGGCCTCGGCCTGCGTGCGTTGTGCGCTCAGGCGCAGACCGCGTGGAACCAGGGCAACAAGTCGCGCGCGGTCGCGTTGCAGGCGCAGCACGGCGCGATCTCCGTCGAGATCTACTTCCAGGCCGGTACGCGGATCGGCTGACGGCCTGTGCGCCGGCCGGAGCGCTCCAGGCGGCGCTGGGGTCGGATCGGGACGCTGCCGGCGATCGCGAGCGGGTCGCGTCCCCGATGCGCGTCGGCGCCCTTCGGTCGGATGGTCGATGACGAGGCTCCTCGGCGAGGCCTCTCCCGGCCCGGCACGAACGGGGTCTCGATCGTCGTGCCGACCTGGCGCGAGGCCGGCAACGTCCGGGAGCTGCTCCGACGGCTCGCCGCCGTGCGGGACACCGCGGGTCTCGACCTCCAGGTCCTGCTGATCAGCCAGCTCCTGCATGTCGACCTGGTACTCGCGCTGCTCGCCCTGCCCGGCGTCGCGTGGCAGCGTCGCGTCGCTGTGGCGACGGGCGCGCAGCCCCGATCGGCGCGCCGACTGGGTGCTGGTGTTCGGTCTGCCGCTGCCGGGTGACCGCACACTGGCCAGCGCTTCACGTCGCGGGATCGGTGGCGTGCCACGGTGCCGTGGCCTTCTCGTCGAGGATCTCGACGAGCGGTGCTGCGATACTCGTGGTCCAATACGCGAACCCTTCGGGATCGGCGTCGAACGGCGGTGCGTGCCGGAACGCGAGGCGAAGGTCCGTCGCTCGCGCCGTGGCATACCCGTCGGGTCCGCCGTACGCGCCGCGCAGCCAATGCCGGCGCAATCCGACGAGCGCCGCGCCCAGATCGTCGGATCGCGCGACCTCGAGGGCGTCGGCGGGCAGGAACGGTAGTGGACCGACCTCGCCGCACAGGTAGCCGGCGACGAGATCGACCAGCGTGCGGCGGGCGGCGTCGGGATCGAGCGGCTGCAGCTCCCAGCAGAGATCGATGCCGACGAGCCACGTCGACCGGGCCGGTCGCCCGGCCGCGAGCTCCGCGAGCGTGAGCGCGACGTGCTGGACGAAGGCGCCGATCGCGAGGTCGTGGCGGAGCTTCGCGGGGCGGGCGGCGACCAGGCCGTGCTCGCAGACGCCGCCGACTTCCCCCGTCACGCGGACGGGCTGCCCGCCCGGGTCCGGCAGGTCGACCACGAGGTCGATCGGAACGGTGCGGTAGCTCGCGCCGGTGGGCAGCTGCGCCCGCCAGTCGCGGAGCTCGGCGTCGATCGCGGTGAACCAGGGCTGCGCGAGCGCGCCCGGCGGGAGCAGGCCGTCCTGGACGAGAGCGGGGACCTCGGCCTCGGCGTCCGGATCGGGACCCGGCCGGAGCAGCTGCGCGCGCGCACGGAATCGCTCCAGCCCGTCGAGCGTGAGCGGCTCGCTGCGCTCCAGGACGCCGGCGCTCTCGCGCGTCGCCAGGCGCGCCTGCAGGACGTCGCGGACGAAGCGTCGTGCCGGGGCGGTCCAGAACGTCGCCAGAGTATCGAGCGGGATCTCGCGCGGCTGCGCTCCGGGCGGGGCAGCGCGCGGTGCGGGCGGAGCGACGGGAGGGACGCCGCGATCGCGGCCCAGCTCGCGCGCGGCGTCGAAGTCGGACGGCGAGAAGCCGGCCAGGCGCGGCTCCGAGCCGTCGAAGTGGCGCGGGTCGAAGGGTTGCAACGGTGCGCGCACGACCACGCGCTCGCGCGCTGCCGTGCCGGGCTCCGCGCAGCGCAGTGTGCGATCGATCTGGTCGAGCAGCTCGGCGAGACAGCTCGACGGCGCCAGCTCGCTGTCGTCGCGCGCCGAGCGGCCCGTGTAGGTGACGATCAGCCGCTCGCGCGCCGCGAGCAGCGTCTCCAAGAACAGCAGCCGGTCGTCGGCGCGCGTCGAGCGATCGCCCCGGCGGCGTCGGGCCGCGATCAGGTCGAACGGCAGCTCGCGGTCGCTGCGTGGGAAGGCACCGTCGTCGAGGCCGGCGATGCAGACGATGCGGAACGGCACCGTGCGCAGCGGGCGCAGCGCGCAGATCGCGATGCGGCCGGTGGGGAAGTCGGCGGCGGTGAGCCCACCCTGCCTCTCGAGCTCCGCCAGCACGAACGTGCGTACGGCCGGCAGCGCGATGCGCTCGTCGCCGCCGGTGGCTGCCGCGATGTCGCCCCATCGCGCGAGGTGGTCGCGCAGGCGAGCGACGCCGTCGCGGTGCGGGCCGTCGCTGGCCAGCAGCCGATCGACGGCGGCGCGCAGCGCAGCGATGTGCTCCGCGAGCGGACGAGCGCCGTCGAGCGCCGCGAGTGCGCCGAGCAACTCGGCCTGGAACAGCCCCAAGCGTCCGAGCAGCTCGGCGCGTGCGGTCGTCACGTCGGCGGCGGGCAGGAGTGCGTCGCCTGGCAGCGGCACGAGCGCGGCCCGCGGTCCGGCCGCCGGCGGAGGGGTCGCGCCGCCGAGCGCAGCGGGGCCGGCGAGCTCCTCGCGGTCGTCGTCCGGATCGCCGTCGTCGGCGGCACTGCGCGCGCCGATCGCATAGCCGAGCAACAGCCGGTCGAGCCCGGTGGCCCAGGTGCCCGCGGCGATCGCCGGGAGTGCGAAGCGGCGTTCGCGGTCCGCGCCGTCGATGCCCCACGCGATCCCGCCGCGGCGGATCAGCTCGCGTACGTCCTCGACCTCCTCGGCCGCGATGCCGAATCGATCGCGGACCGGCGCGAGCTCGAGCAGATCGGCGACCTCGGCCGCGCTGTAGCGCCCGCCGACCAGCGCGAGGATCCGTGCGAACGCCGCCGCACACTCGTCGCTGCGGACCGTCGTGCGGTCGGCGATCCGGTAGGGCAGCAGCGGCTCGCCGTGGGCGTCGCGCAGCGCTCCGAACGCCGCCTCGGCGAACGGTGCGTGCGTCGCGACATCGGGTACCAACACGACGACGTCGTCGGGGCGCAGCGTCGGATCGGCCGCGAACGCGGCGAGCAGCCGGTCGCGGATGATCTCCAGCTCCCGCAGCGGTCCGTGGCAGCAGTGCACCTCGACCGAGTGGTCGTCGCGGAACGCCTCGGCGGCGAGTCGGTCGTCGTCGGGCCGCGGCGCGCCGTCGGCGGCGCGCGCGCGGCGCGCGAGCGCGCGGCGCAGGTCGTGCTGCAGTGCGTGCAGCAGCGTGCCGCGCTCGAGCCCCGCGGGCGGTTCCCAGCCGAGGTCGTCGTCGTCCAACGTGTCGATCGTCACCGGGAAGTCGGCGCGCGCGCGGTCCTCGAGCTCGGCCAGCGCGGTCAGTGTGTCGCGCGCCGGGCCGCCGAGGCTCGCCAGCAGTCCGTGCTCGCTCTCGCCGTCGTCCGTCGCGGTGTCGCGCGTGCGGAGGTCGTCCCAATGGTGGGCCGTCGGCACGACGACGTGCAGCGTGACCGGCGTCCGCTGCGCGAGCGCGGCGAGCGCCTCGAGCGCCGGCGGGGACAGCGTGCCGAAGCCGAACACGTGCACGGGCGACCCCACCTCGAGGTCCTGGCGCGGGTCGGTCAGCGCCTCGAGCAACCGCGCGTGCCGTGTGCCCGGACCGTCGCGCCCGGCGAGTCCGCGCCACAGCGCGCGTTGCCACGCCTCGTGGGGGCCGAGTGCGTCGCGCGTCACCGGGTCCGGCAGCGGTCGATCGGTCTCGAACGCGGCGAGCTCGGCGGGGCGATACAGCCGGTACTCGAGGAACCGATCCGCGATGCGCGCGGCGAGCTGCGCCCGGCGGATCTGGTCGCCGGCGTCGCCGCGCAGGTAGTCGCACAACGGCGCGAACGACGCCGGGGCGGTTCCCTCCGCGGCGCTGCGCAGTGCGGCGAACACCCGCCAGTGCAGCACGTCCGGATCGAGGTCGTCCGCGAGCCCGGCGCTCGCCGTGACGCGTGCACCGAGCGCGCGATCCTGCAGGCGGTCGAGGAACGGCAGCAGGAACGGCATGTCGATGCCCGCGGTGATCCCACAGCGATCGGCGAGGCCGAGCGTGACCCAGCGGCGCAGTCCCTGGCTCGGCACGACGCAGACGTCGGCCGTGAACGCGTCGCGCGCAGGATCCCGCCGCTCCGCGCGGAGCTGCTCCGCGAGGTCGTCGAGCAGGCGCTCGAGGCGGGACGACAGGACGATGCGGAGGCCGCGGCTCGCGGTCATGACGGTGCAGGGAGGGTGCCGGCTGCTCGGGAGATCATGCCCGCTCGCCGCACTCGCCCCCACGGGAGTCGCCGCGGTGCGGGCGCTTTTCACCGGCGGCGCGTCGTCGCGGTGGTCTACAGTCGCGCTGCTACCGCCCCCGGCACCGCGCCCGCCGTCCTCGTCGAGGAAGAGGTTCCGTCATGCGCCTGCCGAAGTCCGTGTCCGCGTCCTGGATCGCGCTCTGCCTGTGTGCCTGCTCGGCTCCGCCGCCGCGCCCGGTCGACCGGCTGCCGTTCGACGCGATCCCCGCCTGGCCGCGCCACGGGGGAGTGGACGCCAGCGCGCGGGAGCCGGTGCCGCACCCGATCGCGCGGGATGTCGCGGTCGCGCCGGCGCCGCGCACCGTCCGCGGGCTGCGCTTCGAAGACGAGCCGCTGGACGAGGCGCTGCGCCGCCTGCAGGTGGTCGGCGGCGTGCCGGTGATCGTCACGCCGGCGGCGCGCGAGGCGATCTCGAGCGGCGATCTCCGCGTGACGTTCGACCTCGACGTCCCGCTGTCCGTGCGGCGCGCGCTGGAGCTGATGGTCGGCGGCTCGGGCGCGCTCCGCGTGGCCGAACGCGACGGCCTGCTGCACGTCGGAACCCGCGACGAACTGCGCAGCGCGTCGCGGCTCCACGTGTACGACGTGCGCGACCTGCTCGCCGCGCACCCGGGCTTCGTGGCACCGACGATCCGGTCGATCCCGAGCGGCGACGCGGAGTACGCGCGGCGCAGCGGTGGCGAACTCGACGAGCCGACGCGAGCGCTCGACCCCGACGCGCTGATCGCGATCATCAAGGACGCGACCGGACCCGAGCTGTGGGAGCCGGAGGGCGACGCGACGATCGACGTGACCGAGACCGGCTATCTGCTGGTGCGCGCTCCGGACGACGTCCACGCGCGGATCGGCCGGTCGCCAGCGGTGCGGTGAGCCGTCGCTCCCGCATCTGGCGGGAAACTCTTGAATCGACGCTGCGCGGAGCGGAAGCCTGGGGTCCATGAAGATCCCCGATGACTTCTCGGAGTGGGAGCGCAGGCTCCGGTCGGTGGGCAAGGGACGATCGATCGGCAAGCCGAGCGGACGGCTGATCCTGACCGCCATCGCGCTGCTGGTCGCGCTGATCGGTGTGCTGTCCGCCTACTACACGGTGGCGCCCGAGGGCAAGGCGGTCGTCACCCGCTTCGGCGCCGTGCACGCGGTGCAGGAGCCCGGCCTGCATTTCAAGCTGCCGTTCGGGATCGACGTCGTGCACTTCGTGCCGACCGAACGGGTGCTGAAAGAGGAATTCGGCTTCCGCACCGATCCCGAGATCCGGCCCGGATCCGCGAACCGCTACGCGCGCGGTCGCGTCGGGCAGGACGAGGCGCTGATGCTGACCGGTGACCTGAACGTCATCAACGTCGAGTGGGTCGTCCAGTACCAGATCGCCGAGCCCGAGGACTACCTGTTCCAGGTCAACGATCCCACGCAGACGATCCGCGACGTGTCCGAGTCGGTGATGCGGCGGGTCGTCGGCAATCGGATCGGCAGCGATGTGTTGACGGTCGGGCGACCGGCGATCGCGGCGGCGGTCAAGGAGGAGATGAACCGCATCCTGCGTGGCGATCCCGCCGACCCCGCCGATCGCGGCTACCGCATCGGCGTCAAGGTGACCGCGGTCGAGATGCAGGACGTCACGCCTCCGGACGTCGTGGCGCCCGCGTTCAACGAGGTCAACGAGGCACGCCAGCAGAAGGAGCGCGCCGTGAACCTCGCCGAGAAGGAGCGCAACCAGGTGCTGCCCCGGGCCAAGGGCGAGGCCGAGCAGGTGGTCTCGGAGGCGGAGGCCTACGCGACCGAGCGCGTCAATGCGGCGCGCGGCGAGACGGCCCGGTTCGTGGCGCTCCTGGAGGAGTACCGTAAGGCCGAGGAGATCACCCGGCAGCGGTTGTTCCTGGAGATGGTCGACGCGGTGCTGCCGCGGATCCGCTCGCTCTACGTGATGGACTCCAACGGGACGAGTCCGCTGCCACTGCTCAATCTGGACGGTTCGGCGCTGCCCGGCGCGCGCCAGGGAGGTGACGGGCGATGAGCAACGAGATCCGTACCGTCTTCACGCGCGTGGTGGTCGCGGTCGTCGCCGTGATCGCAGTCATCGTGCTGTGGTCGTCGACCTACACGGTCAACCAGTACGAGCAGGCGGTCGTGCTGCAGTTCGGCAAGCCGGTCGGCGGCCCCGTCCCGGAGCCCGGCCTGCACTTCAAGACGCCGTTCGTCCAGGAGGTCCGCTTCTTCGACCGGCGCCTGCTCGAGTGGGACGGCGAGCCGAACGAGATCCCGACCAAGGGTCGCGAGTTCATCCAGGTCGACGCGATGGCGCGCTGGCGCATCGTCGATCCGCTGAAGTTCCTGCAGAGCGTCAAGGACGTCCGGGGCGCCGTGACGCGCCTCGACGACATCCTCGACTCGGTCGTGCGCGACCACATCTCGAGCACCGACCTCGTCGAGATCGTGCGTTCGTCGACCTGGGACGTCACGCAGGTCGATCTCGAGCGCGGACCGCGGTCCAGCGAGGAGGACCAGCTCACGCGCCGGGTCGAGGTCGGGCGCGAGCGGCTCGAGGCGAGCATCCTCGCGGAGGCGCGGCAATCGATGCCGCAGTACGGCATCGAGCTGCACGACGTGCGCATCAAGCGGCTCAACTACATCCCGTCGGTCCAGCAGCGCGTATTCGAGCGGATGATCTCGGAGCGGCAGCGGATCGCCGAGCAGTTCCGCTCGGAGGGCGAGGGCGAGGCGTCGCGCATCCGCGGCGACACCGCGCGGCAGCTCGCGGAGGTCCGCTCCAATGCGAAGCGCGAGGCCGAGGAGGTGCGTGGTCGCGGTGACGCAGAGGCGGCGCGCATCTACAACGAGGCGTTCGGCGCGGATCCGGAGTTCTACGGCTTCTTCCGCACGCTGCAGAGCTACCAGGAGACGCTCGGCGAGCGCACGGTCCTGATGCTCGGCGCGGACTCGGAGTACCTGCGGTTCCTCGGCGGGTCGGGCGGCAGGTAGCCGCAGCGCGACGGCCGCATCGGGTGAACGCGGCGCGGGCGCGGCGGCCACGGTCGGGCGAGCGCTTCACGGCCGTGACCGCTGTCACCACCGTACGTCAGTGCGCGGCCGTTGGTGTGATCGAGCACCCTCGGTCGGGCCTGCCGGGGCGACGTTCCGGGGCCGCGACCACCCGTGCCGGATGTGCGACAGCAGGGGTATCCCCGGAGTGAGGAACGGCGCCATCCGGCGGTCGGGGAACGCGGCCATCAGGGGGCGCGCAAGACCGTTCCGGCGTCGGTGCGGGCGGTCGGCCGCGACTCCGCCGGCGCGCCGTCGTGCCCACGCCGGGTCGCCTGCGGCGAGGCATCCGACTTGCTTGGTCCGGAGCGAACCCGCGCGAACCTCGCCCGAGTCCGCGCCCGTCTCCGAACCCCTGACCCGTACGCGCCATGCGATTCCTCCCGTACCTCTCGGTGGCCAGCCTGCTGATGGTCGCCCCCGTCGTCGCGCAGCTGCCTGACTGGGTCACGCTGCCGAGCACGAACCCGACGCGGCTGTGGGCCGAGTCGAGCATCGTCGTCGTGCAGGATGCCGGCGGCTATCACGTCTACTCGTCGTACACCCGGACGTGGTCGCACCTGCAGGTGAGTGCGAATGCGGCCTTCCACGGCTTCGACGACCACGTCGTGATCGTCGATGGCGGCACGGCGTGGGGATACGCGACCCGCCGCGCGGTCTGGTCGCAGCTCACCCTCGGCGGGACCCCGATCGTCGCGACACCGAGTTCGGGCGCGGTCTGGGTCACCACGCTGCTCGATGGTCGGAATGCCCACGTCTTCTCGGGGCTGCTCGGAACCTGGACCACGGTGCCGTTCGCCTCGACGCCGTCGGTTGCAATCGGCCGGATGGTCGCGGTGCTGAGCGACGGTGCGAAGACGGTCGCGGTCAGCGCGCACTTCGGCGAGGCGGTCGAGCTCGGCATTGCAGGAGCGACGCAGCTGGATGCCGTCGGCTACTGCGGCATCGTGCGTGACACGGGCTACTACCGCGTGTTCAGCGCCTACCGGAACACCTGGCGCAGCATTCCGGCGAGCGCGCAGGCGCTCCTGCTGAAGCCTCCGTCGCGTGCGGGATACGTCATCGTGCGGGAGCCGACGAGCCTGAACTTCTACAGCGCATTGACCGACAACCAGGTGCTCCTGTACCACGGCTCGGCCCAGGTCCAGCTCACCACGGAGGCCGACGTCGCGGTCGTCCAGGACGGCAACACGCTGATCGCCTACTCGTGCGCGACCGGCACGCTCGACACCGTGACGACGCCGAACGCGTGGATGGCCGTGAACGTGCGGCAGGAGATCATCGTCGCGGACGACGGCGGTAGCGTGTATGCCTTCGGTCTGCTCGAGGGGCGCTTCGCACCGGCGCTGCCCGGCTTCACCGTCGACGCGGACACCGGCGCCGCGCTCGCGGTCGAGCTGCCGTCCGGTGACTACCATGCGTTCTCGTGCATGACGAATTCGTGGGAGCGCGCCCCCGCGGGGAACTACACGGCGACCTTCGTCACCTACAACGGTGCGATCCTCGTCGACGCGTCCGGCACGCTGCAGGGCTTCAGCGCCAATCGCGGCACCTGGACCACGCAGCATGCGCCGGTCGCGGACAGCTACTACGACCACAAGGCCGCGTTCTGCGCCCGCAGCGGGAACCGTCTCGATACGTTCAATGGTAGGACCGGGCAGTGGGCCACCGTGACGACCGCTGCGCAGGCGACCGTCACCTGCTTCGACATGTCGGTGATCGCTCTCGACGGACAGTTCGCGTACTGCTACTCCTGCTACTCGGACGATTGGTCCAGCCAAGCCTGCGCGGCGACGCGGAGCCAGCTGCGCGACGAGTGCGCGTGGTGCTACGACGGCACCACCGTGAACGTCTGGAGCGGCAGCAGCCAGGTGTCGGAATGGGCGAACATCCCCGAGTACTGGCGGATCCTCGCCCGGGGCGGCAGGCTGCACTACGACGTCGCCGCGGAGCCTGGCGCGGCCGCGATCCTGGCGATCGGCGCCAACCTCGCGAACATCCCGACGCCGTTCGGAACGCTACGTATCGACCCGAGTGCGATCGTCTTCGTGCCGCTGACCATCCCCGCCATGGGGACCGCGTCGCTCTCGGTCACTGTCCCGGACCTTCCGAGCCTGCGCGGCGTGACGCTCTTCGCGCAGGGGATCTTCACGAACCCCAATTCGCGCTCGATCTACCTCAGCGGGTACTTCGAGTCCACGATCATGTGAGCCGCGCGGACTTCGCCGCGCCCGATTCGCAATGTGCAGTCGGCGCCGGGCCGGTCTCGCCGGCAGCGGCGCCTGGCTACGGTCGATCCGTCTCCTCCCGTCGCGTCCGAACCCACGGTGTCGTCGTCGTGATCCACTCCCGGTCTCTCGTCGCGTCCGCCGCCCTCGCCGGTTGTCTCCTCGCGGCTCCGCTCGCATCGCAGGCCGCGTTGCCCCTGCGGGCAGACCCACGATTCGTCGTGTTGTTCACGTCGCTCCGCGAACCATTCGTCCGGAGCATCGTGGCTCCCTTCGAGGCGCGGACGGGGTTCGCGGTACGCGTCGTGCGCTCACGCCGCCCGTCGCCGGAGCAGGTCGCCGCCGTCATCGACCAAATCACCGCCGAGCGGGGTGATGTCTGGTGGTGCCAGGAGCCGTTGACGACCGAGATCTTGAAGCGCGCCGGTGCGCTCGCGCGACTCGACCCGGGTCCGGCAGGTGCCGACCGGATCCCGTCCCGGTTCCACGACCCCGATGGGACGTGGTTCGGATTCGCGGCGCGCGCGCGCATCCTGATGGTCAACACCGACCTCGTACCGGAGCCCGCGCGGCCGCGGTCGATGTGGGATCTGCTCGATCCCCGTTGGAAGGGCAAGGTCGGGCTCGCGAGCCCGACGTGGGGAACCGCGATCCTCCACCTGCTGGCCTTGCGATCGTCGCTCGGTGAGGCCGAGTCGGCACGCTACCTGAACGGCCTGGTGGACAATGACGTGATCGTCGCGCGCGGCGACCGCGATCTCGCCGAGCGGATCGGCTCCGGCGAGGTGCTCGCCGGCATGACCGACACGTCGGACTGTCTGGGGGTGGCCGCAGCGGGTCAGCCGGTCGCGATGATCTACCCGGACCAGCACGGCGTCGGCACGCTCGTCGAGCCGAACACGCTCGCGTGGCTGGCGTCGTCCGGCAACCCGGCCGGCGCGCGGCAGCTGATCGAGTTCCTGCTGTCCGCCGACGCCGAGCGCGCGATCTGTGCGCAGGGGCGTGGGCAGATGCCGCTCGACCAGGGCGTCGCACCGCTGCCGCCGACCCCGCGGATCACGGACCTGCGCGTCATGGACGCCGACGTGGCGCGGGCTGCCGACCTGCTCGACACCTTCGGTGCGGAGCTTCTCCGGCGCTTCGGGGCGCCCGGCCAGGAGCAGGTCACCGGGCGTGGAGCACAGCCGCTGCGCATCGACTTCGACGACATGGCCGTCGACGAGGCGCCCACCGGCATGACCGTCGCACAGACGCGTGACGGCCCGATGTGCGCGTGGAAGGTGACCGCCGATCCGACCGCCCCGAGCGGCGGCAACGTGCTGACGCAGGTCGACACGTCCAGCGAGATCGGCGGGCGCTTCCCGATGTGTCTCGTCGACGGCTACGAGGCCCGCGACGTGTCGGTCGGTGTGTGCTTCAAGACGATGACCGGCGAGATCGATCGGGCGGCGGGACTCGTGGTCCGCTACCTCGATCGCGACAACTACTACTGCTGCCGCGTCAACTCGCTCGAGGACAACTACCGCTTCTACCGTGTCGTCGAGGGTCGGCGCATCGAGATCGCCGGTGTGAACCACGTGCCGATCATGGAGAACGTGTGGCAATCGATGCGCATGGAGGCGCGCGGCGATCGGTTCCGGCTGTGGCTCAACGGCGCGCTGATGTTCGAGGCCCGGGACGCGACGTTCGCGGGACCGGGACGGGTCGGTCTGTGGCTGAAGGGCGACAGCGTCACGTCGTTCGACGATCTCGTCGTCTCTGGACCGGGTGAGCACTTCAGCGCGGACTTCGAGGGCGATGTCGAGGGCTCCGCACCGCGCGATATGACGCACGCGGGTGTCGAAGGCCTCGACGTGCCGTGGCGGGTCGTCGCGGCTGGCGACGGTGCCGCCGGGCGGCTGGCGGTCACGCCGGGTGACGTGAGCGATGCGAATGCCGGTCGCGCGGGCAGCTTCCTGCTCGCGGCGCTGCCCGCGGCGACCGACGTGGCGGTGTCGGCGCGCTTCAAGGTCGGCACTACCGGCACCGGCAACCACCTGGCGAGCCTCGTCGTCCGGTACCGCGGACCCGACGACTACGTCAACCTGCGCATCAATCCGGAGGAGTGCAACCTGCGGCTGTACCGGGTGCGCGACGGGCGCCGGACCCTGATCGGCGAGCGCCATCACACGCGCTACGACGAGCACTGCTGGCACGACGCGACCCTGTCGGTGGTCGGCGCTCGATATGAAGTGATCGTCGACGGCGAGCTGCAATTCAGCTGCAGCGATCCGGAGTCGGTCACGGACGGGCGGGCCGGCGTGTGGGCGGCGCCCGGCGACGGCACGCGGTACGACGCGGTGACCGTGCAGACGTTCGATTGACATCGGGACGCGTCGAGAGCGTCGGACCGAGGTGTGCCCGAGCGCTCTTCGGCGGACTGGCGTAGAGTCTGCGCGCTCAGGGACTCCGCCATGACCCTCGCCCCGCTCTCGCTGGTGTTCGTCTCGTCGTTGCTGGCGGTGCCGCTGCCGCACGATCCCGATGCCGCGATCCGCGCTCTGACCGAGCGGATCGCCGCGCAGCCCGCGTTCGCGGAGGGCTACCGCGCGCGTGGTGTCGCGTTCCTCGAGCGTGGCGACCTCGCACTCGCCGAGCGTGACTTCACGTTCGCGCTCGGGCTCGGGGCCGGTGCGTCCGCGCGGCTCGGTCTCGTGCGCATCGCGCTGCGGCGCGGTGACGTGCCCGCCGCGCTCGAGCAGTCGCGTCGCGCGGTCGCGGAGCAGCCGGACTCTGCCGACTCGCACCGGCTGCTGGCGCAGGCACTGGTCGCGGCCGGCGAGCCCGGCGCCGCCGCGGTCGAGGCGCAGCAGGCGCTCGACCGTACCGCCGTGCGCTTGCCGGACGACTACTTCGAGTGTGCGAGCGCCTGGCGAGCGGTCGATCCGGCGCGCGCGCTGCGCGTGCTCGACGCCGGCATCGAGGCGCTCGGACCGCTCGCCTCGCTGACCGTGCTGCGTGCCGAAGTCGTCGCGGAGTGTGGGCGTGACCTGCCCGCCGGAGATCCGGGCAGCGCACGTGCCGAGGGTCGCCCCTCGCTCGCGGGGCCGTGGGTCGCGCCGTTGCCAGCCGCGCGGACCGAGACGACGCTGGTCGCGGCGGGTGCGACCTGGCGCTACCTGGACGACGGCAGCGATCAGGGCACCGCGTGGCGCGCGCCGGGATTCGACGACTCGGGGTGGGCCAGCGGGCCCGCGCAGCTCGGCTACGGCGACGGCGACGAGGCGACCGTCGTCAGCTTCGGCCCGAACCCGTCCGCGAAATATGCGACGACGTGGTTCAGGCACGCGTTCCAGGTCGCCGATCCGGGCGCGTTCCGGTCGCTGACCCTGCGGATCCTGCGTGACGACGGGGCGGTCGTCTACCTGAACGGCGTGGAGATCGCGCGCGACAACATGCCGGCAGGCGCGGTCAGCTTCTCGACCTGGGCGAGCACCACGATCGGCGGCACGGCGGAGAACACGTTCTACGAGTTCGGCGTCCCGATCGGCCAGCTCGCGGCCGGCCAGAACGTCCTGGCGGTCGAGATCCACCAGGCGAACCCGACCAGCTCGGACATCTCCTTCGACCTCGAGCTGATCGCATCCGATGTCGCGGTGAGCATCATTCGCGGGCCGTATCTCCAGCGCGGTGCGCCACGCGCCGCGATCGTGCGCTGGCGGACGAACGCTTTGGCGACGAGCGCCGTCTGGCTCGGCGCGTCACCGGGCAGCCTCGCGCTCGCCTACCAGAGCGCCGTCCAGGAGACGGAGCACGTCGCCGTGCTGCAGGGTCTCTCGCCCGACACGCTCTACTACTACGCGATCGGCGACTCGTCCGGGCCGCTGGCCGGCGGCGACCCGGAGCATCGCTTCCGCACGCATCCGCTGCCCGGTACGACCGGCCATCGGCGCATCTGGGCCATCGGCGACTCCGGGACGGCGGACGCGAACGCGCGGCGCGTTCGCGATGCCTACACCGGGCTCGCGGACCGCAGCGACACCGACGTGTGGCTGATGCTCGGCGACAATGCCTACGTCATCGGCACCGACGCCGAGTTCCAGGCCGCGGTGTTCGACACCTACCCCGACATCCTGCGCAGCACGTTCGTGTGGCCGACCTTCGGCAACCATGATGCCGGCTCGGCGAGTGCGGCGAGCCAGACCGGTCCCTACTTCGACGCGTTCTCTCTGCCGCAGAACGCGGAGTCGGGTGGCGTGCCGTCGGGCACGGAGGCCTACTACTCGTTCGACTACGGCGACGTGCACTTCGTCTGCCTGGACAGCCAGGACTCGACCCGCACGTCGACGGGTGCGATGGCCGCGTGGCTCCGCGCCGATCTCGCCGCCAGCACGGGCGCGCGCTGGCTGATCGCCTACTGGCATCACCCTCCGTACACGAAGGGCTCGCACGACTCGGACAACGTCGCCGACAGCGGCGGCCGCATGCGTGACATGCGGGAGGTGTTCGTACCGATCCTCGAGGCGCACGGCGTCGATCTGGTGCTGACGGGCCACAGCCACAGCTACGAGCGATCGTTCCTGCTCGACGGCCACTATGACGTCTCCAGTACGCTGATCGGCTCGATGGTGCTCGATGGCGGCGACGGTGCGCCGCTCGGTGACGGCAGCTACGGCAAGGGCACGCTCGGCCCGGGATCGCACGAGGGTGCCGTCTACGTGGTCGCAGGCAGCTCCGGCCTCATCAGCGGCGGGGCGCTGAACCACCCGGCGATGCGCGTCGGTCTCAACCGGCTCGGCTCGCTCGTCCTCGACCTCGACGGCGATACCCTCGACGCCCGGTTCCTCGACGATCTCGGGCAGGTGCTCGATCGCTTCCAGATCGTCAAGGGGCCGCAGCAGACGCTCGCCCGCGATCTCGCGGCGATCTCGGTGTCGCGCGGTGGGCGGCAGGACTGGCGTCTGGATCTCGGTGCGGCGCGCGCCGGCAACGTCTACATCGTGGCGGGAACGGTCAGCGGCACGAGCCCGGGCTATGGCGTCCTCGGCGTTCATGTGCCGTTGAACCAGGATCCGTGGTGGTCCGCGACGCTCTCGGCCGCCAACTCGTCATGGTTGCCGAGCTCCTTCGGTACGCTCGACCCGAACGGCCGGGCGTCGTCGGCCTTGGTGTTCCCCGCGCTCGCGCTGCCGAGCCTGGTCGGCCTGCATCTGCACCACGCCGCACTGGTCGTCGATGGGCTGGTCCCGGTGACCGCGACCAATCCGGTGGCCGTCACGCTGACGCCGTGAGGGCGGCTCGCCGTCGATGGTCCCGGGAGCTCGTCGCGAGCCCGGACTCGTTCGTTCCTCACGCGTGACGCTCCGCCACGGCAGCGACCCTGTGCGATTGGCATCGGGCCCGGCCGCGCAGTCGGATCGAGCGATCCGCAGGGACGCGGATGGCTCCGGCGTCGCCAGCACCCACATCGTGGCCGACGACGGCGTCGTTGGGCGCGGGGTCTACGTGACCGACGGGACGGTGCCCGGCACGCGACACGTTTCCGATCTCGAGCCGTTGCCCGCGCTCGTCGAGCGCGAGGGTGAGGTGTTCGTGCGCGTCGGATCCGAGGCGTGGTTCGTGGCGGACGGACCGGCCGGCACGGCGCTGTACGCGACCGACGGAACCAGCGTTCGCCGGATGCTCGATCTGAGCTCGCTGCAGGCGCCACGGCTGGCACCGGGGCTCTCCGCAGGGCGCGCGGTCGTCGCCGTCGAGGGCGGCGTGATCCACGAGACGGATGGCGTGACGCTGTCGTTGCGGTCGGTCGCGCTGGTCGAGCCCGCCGCTCCTCGCGGCACGCGGCTCGAGGCGACGGACCTCGTCGCCGTCGAGGTGCTCCACGACACGGCGCGGCTGACCGCGGCGAGTCTCCACCGCGCGGTCGACGGGCGCATCCGGTTCCCGGGCACCGACGTGGCGGACGGCACCGAGCCGTGGGGCACCGACGGGACGATACCTGGTATGTGCCTCGTCGCCGACGCGAACGCGGGCCGGGACCCGAGCGAACCGCCCGCCCTCCGCAGCGCACCGGACGGTCGCGTGTGGTTCGTCGCCTGGACCTACGAGGAAGGCAACGAGCTGTGGAGCTCGGACGGCACGGCGGCGGGGACGGGCGTCCATCCGGCGATCGTCGGGCGGGACTCCGGCATCACGAATCGACTCGGCGTGAGCTTCGACTTCGCGCCGGATGGTGCGCTGCTGATCGGACTTCGCGACGCTGCCGGTGGGGTCGAGCGCCGGGTCTACCGCGCCGGATCCTGGAGCCTGCTCACGGACCTCGCACCGGGTGCCGCGAACGCCGACTCGAATCCGGTGCTGATCGGCAGTGCCGGTGGTCTGCTCGCCGTGGCCGGGCCGGACGCCGCGCAACAGCTGATCGTCCTCACTACCGATGGCATGGAGGCCGGTACGCGACCATTGGTCACGTTGCCGCAGGTCATCGCGCGCGCGTTCCTGACGCTGGACGACGCCGTGCTGGTCGGCGAGCGGACCACGCTGAACACCGGCAACATCACCCCGTACCGGATCGTCGACGGCACCCGTTCCGCGCTCGGCAGCCCGGTGAACGGTCGCTTCGGCCTCGGCCGCGAGTGGGAGGTCCTGTTCCTCGACGGGGGTGGCTCGTCCACGGCACTGATCGTCGATAGCGGGACTCGACGCACGGTGTTCGACTTCGCGGGCCAGACGCGACTCGCGTTCGCCGGTCATGTGGGCCTGGCAGGCGACTTCGCCTGCCTCGGAGTGCTCGACACGCAGTCGGGTCACGACCTTGCGATCTACGATCTGCGCGCCAAGCCACCCTCGCTGGTGCGGATCGCCGACGTCGTCGTGGGGGCGGCGACCGGGCTCAGGGTCGACGCGTTCGCCGGCAACTTCGTCGTGCAGGGGCTCGGGCAGATCCACCATGTGCCAGCCAATGGCCCCAGCACCTTGCCCGGGGTGGGCACTGCGAGCATCCACGGTGGAGTGCTCGACACGCACGGCGACGGTCAGCTCTGGCGGTCCGATCCCGCCACGCGGGCCGCACGGACGCCGATCGCGACGTTGCCGATACCGATCGACGGCGTCACGGCCGTCGCCGGCGACAACGTGTGGGGCGTCACGCGCTGCGATCGGGCGTTCGATCGCTCGCCGTCGTGGCGCATCTCGCAGGCGACGGGGTTGGTCGAGCTCGTGTCCACCGGCCGCTTCGACGTCGAGGACTTCGCACTGAGCGGTGGTCGTCTGTTCCATGCGGATCGCGAGCTCTACGCCATCGACCGCCCGGGTGCGTCGGCATCGACGTTCGGCGGATCCTGCTCGAACACAGCGCCACGGCTGGCGGTGGTCGGTGCGCCGTTGCTCGGCCGTGTCGTACGGCTGCGCGGCACCCTGTCGAGCGGCAGCATCGGGGCGCTCGCGCTCGGGGTCTCCTCTTCGATATCCCGGGAGCGGCGGGCCCGGCGTTCGCCGGTTGCCGGCTGCACGTCGGCAGCGGGCTGCCGATGATCGCGGTGGCAGCGGGTGCCGTCGACGTCGGGTGTCGTGCTACCGGTCCCGCCGCCGCCCGCGCTCAGCGGTGTCGACGTCGCGGCACAGCTCGTCGCGATCGATCCGTCGGGAGTGCTGCTCGTGTCGAACGGTGCGTGGCTGCGCGTCGACGGTCGCTGACGCGCGGCCGTCGCGGCCTCCGCACCGGCATCAATCGTCGATCAGCACGCCGAGACCGTTGCTGGCCTCGAAGGTGACCGGCGCGCCGACGAACAGCGTCTGTGCGAAGAGCGTCTGACCGACGATCGAGTTGACGTTCGGCAGCGGCACCGCGAGGTCGAACTGCGGTGCGGCCAAGGCGGGGAAGCCGGCCGTGACGTCCGGCGAGACGTTCAGGTCGCAGAACGGGAAGCCCGCGAAGCCGAGCGAGAACGGCAGCGCGCCGCCCGCCCAGGTCGTGCGGCTGACGCCGAAGATCGCGAACGGCTGCGATCCGGTGATGACCGAGACCGTCGTCAGCACGACGCTCGCGCCGGGCGCCGCGCGGCCACCGCCGACGTCCAGCAGCGGCACCGCGCCTCGCATCGAGCAGGGATTCCCGAACCGGTCGCCGTACTCGACCTCGAGGTACGGAACGAGGCTCGGATTGCCGTTCTCCCGGCTGTGTCCGAAGCCCGGCCGGCTCGCCCCGGCGCTCGACTCGCGCGGGTCGCGGATCACGAAGCCGTGGTTCGGGGCGACGCCGGTCAGCCAGTCGCGCAGCAGGTCGGTGACGTCGAAGGACTTCCAGCCGAGCGAGAACGAGTCGCCGACGCAGGCGGTCGCGGCGACGACGGGGTCGTGCGGCGGCTGCGTGGCGAAGGTCACGCTCGCCTCCGCCCACGGCTGCAGCACGCGGTGCAGCGAGACGTCGAGGCAGCCCGCGGCGCTCGAGCGGCTCTGGTACCAATGGAACGTCGCCCGCAGCGGCGTGCGGCCGAGGCTCTGCGGGCCGGTCAGGTCGAACAGCACGTGGCCGCGGCGATAGAACGCGGTGCCGGCCGCATCGCGGTCCTTGCCGAAGCTCAGCTCGGGGTCGGCGCCGAAGTTCACGGCGGGCTGCGACGAGTCGGTGTGGGCGTCGGCGAGCGGCGTCAGCCGGAGCGTCTGGGCGACGGCGGCGTCCGCTGCGGAACCGACGAGGGTCGCGAGGGCGACGAGAGCGACGAGAGCGGTGGGACGGCTCATGGCGGTCTGCGGAGTGGGGGGAACCGAGCCGGGGCGGCCGACCGCTCATCGTAGCGCGTGCTGGACCGCCCGCTGCGGACGGCGATGATCGAGGCCGTGAAGCCGCGATCCCACCGGCCCCGAGTCCTCCTCGCTGCGCTCCTGTCGGCGGCCTGCGCCTGCGCCCAGGAACCCGAACGCCACTACGTCCCCGAGACCGATCCGCTGGTGCTCGCGAAGCTCGAGCGCTGGCGCGACCTGAAGCTCGGGCTGCTGATGCACTGGGGACCCTACTCGCAATGGGGGATCGTCGAGTCGTGGTCGATCTGCGCCGAGGACGAGGACTGGTGCCGGCGGTCGATCGACGACTACGCCGAGTACGTCCGACGCTACGAGCGGCTGCCGGAGACGTTCTCACCGGATGCATTCGACCCGGCCCGCTGGGCGCGGGCCGCGGCCGATGCCGGCATGCGCTACGTCGTGTTCACGACCAAGCACCACGACGGCTTCTGCATGTTCGACACGCAGCAGACCGAGTACCGGATCACCGGGCCGGGCTGTGCATTCCACGACGACCCGCGCGCGAACGTCACGAAGCAGATCTTCGACGCGTTCCGTGCGGAGGGTCTGTGGGTCGGTGCCTACTTCAGCAAGCCCGACTGGCACTGCGACGCGTACTGGTGGCGGAACTTCGCGACGCCCGACCGCAACCCGAACTACGACCTCGCCCGCTACCCCGAGCGCTGGCAACGGTTCGTCGAGTTCACGCATGCCCAGATCGGCGAGCTGACCGGCGGCGACTACGGACCGATCGACATCCTGTGGCTGGATGGCGGCTGGGTATGCACGCTGACCGACGAGCAGATCCGCCGGCAGCTGCTCGCGCAGCGCTCGTTCGGGCGCCCACAGAGTCAGGACATCGACATGCCGCGGCTCGTCGCCGAGGCGCGCCGCAATCAGCCGGGCCTGATCGTCGTCGACCGCGCGGTGCCCGGCCCGCACCAGAACTACCTGACGCCGGAGAACTTCGTTCCGGCGGAGCCGATCGCCGAGCCGTGGGAGACGTGTCTGATCTCGGGCGGCGGCTGGTCGTGGGTGCCGGACGCGCAGTATCGACCCGCGCGCGAGCTCGTGCGGACGCTCGTCGAGGTGGTCGCGAAGGGCGGCAATCTGCTGCTGAACGTGGCACCCGACGCGAAGGGGCGCTGGGACGACGGGGCGTACGACCGGCTCGCGGAGCTCGGGCGCTGGCTGCGCATCAATGGCGAGGCCATCTACTCGACGCGTGCCGCCGCGCCACACGCGGACGGGGACTGGTACTTCACCGCGTCGAAGGACGGTCGCCTGCGCTACGCACTGCTCGCCGGCAAGTCCGCGCCCGACGCGCTGCCCGCACGCCTCGAGATCGGCGCCGTGCGTCCGGCGCCGGGGACCGAGGTCCGGCTGCTCGGCAGCGACGTCCCGCTCGTCTGGCGGGCGGCTGGCGAGCGGGGCATGGTCGTCGACGTGCCCGCGACGCTCCGCGCCACGCCGCCCTGCGCGCACGGTTGGGCGCTGCGCATCGAGACGGCCACCGGTGGTGCACCGCGCTGACGCCTACAGCGCGGTGCGCTCGCCGACCTCCGCGACGCGGAAGCCGCGCGCGGCGATCCGCTTCGCGAGCTCCGGGTCGTTCAACGCCGGGTTGGTGTGGTTGAGGTGGATGAACCGCAGCGCACCGGGCTGTCGTCGGGCGCGGTCCTGCAGCCGATCCATCGTGTCGACGATCAACGGGTGCGGGATCTCGCGCGGGTCGCGGTCGGGCAACTCGCTGCCGTCGTAGAACGTCGCGTCGAGATAGGCGACGTCGACCCCATCCAGCAGACGTTCGAGCAGACGCTCGAGCAGGCCGGGCTCGAAGTCCTCGCGCGCGGCGTCCCAGCGGTCGATGTCGGGAACGAACAGCGCGGTCCGCTGTGGCCCGTGCAGCTTCAATGCGAGCGTGTCGGAGAGCTCGTCGCGGTGCGGGACCGCGATCGCCTCGACGGTCAGCCCGGGCAGCACCTCGCGCGACTCGCCGGGACCGAGCCGTTCGAGGCGGATCTGTTGGAGCGCGACGAGCTGGGACCACGGGCCGTGGTCGCGCAGGAACGCTCCCATCCGCGGGCTCGCGTAGACCGGCAGGTCACGGGTGCCGGCGACCTCGCGACCGAACTGCGCGAGTCCCAGGTAGTGGCCGATGTGAGCGTGCGTCAGCACGACGGCGTCGACCGGCCGGCGCCCGCGCGTGCCGCGCTGGCCGGTCAGCTCGTGCAGCAGCGCGAGCTGGCGCTCGATGCCCGGCGTCGCCTCGACGAGCAGCAGCGCACCGGTCGACCGGTCGTGGACGCCGAGGCACGCGGGCGTCTCGACGCGGCCGGTTCGGCGTGCGTCCGCGCAGCACGGGCGCTCGCAGCCGACGTGCGGCAGGCCGCCGTCCTGCGCGCGGCCGAGCACGATCAGCTCGAAGCGCGCGGTCGCCGGCGCCGCAGGGGGCTCGCTCCGGTGCGGAGCCGCGCAGGCTGCGGCGAGCAGCAGGACGGCGGCCCGGGCACCGCGTGCCGTCACCGGAAGAACACCTCCAGTGCGTTGCTCAGCGCGATGTTGCCCGGACCGACCGGATCCGCGATCGCCGTCTGTGCGTAGACGGTCGCCGCGCCGGTGCCGCCCGGAAGCGTGAATCGCACGCGGCCGAGCGCGTCGGTCGCGAGTGGCAGCGAGCCGATCAGCGGCGTCGGCACGACGATGCCGAACGGCGCGATCGTCGTCGGGTTGTTCTGCAGGCCCAACAGCAGGGCGCCGGGCGCATTGGGCAGCCCGCGGTCGACGCGGAACTCGGCGCTCTCGCCGGCGGTCAGCAGGCCGCACACCGAGAACGCCGGGATGCCGTTCTGGCCGGCGGTGCCGAAGCCGAGGTCGTTGGCGGTCACGATGGTCGACTCGAGGCGGTAGACGGTGCCGACGATCGACACCAGCAGGAGCTCGCCCTCGAGGTCCTGGCCGAACGACGACAGCCCGGCGATCGTGCCGAGCCGTGACGTCCAGTCCGTGTACTGGGTGACCGTCCCATTGACGAGCCGGAGCGACCAGACCCGACCGGAGCTGTAGTCACCGAAGAAGTAGGTGCCGCGCAGGCTCGGGATCGCACAGCCGCGGTAGACGTAGCCACCGGTGACCGCCTGACCGAGGGTGCGGCCGTACGCGTAGACCGGCAGCGTCAGCGCCGGGCTGTTGCAGGTCGGCACGCCGCTCGGGCATGCCGCAGTCGAGTAGCAGTTGGTACCCTCCATGATCTTCCAGCCGTAGTTCTCGCCGCCTGCACTCGCGGCGGGCTGGAAGTCGATCTCCTCGAGCGCGCTCTGGCCGACGTCGCCGATCCACAGATCGCCGGTCAGGCTGTCGAACGAGAAGCGCCACGGATTGCGCAGCCCGTAGGCCCAGATGACGTCGAGCCCGGCCGGATTGCCGAAGAACGGGTTCGTCGCCGGTGCGGAGGCCGGGGTCGTCGAGACGTCGAGCCGCAGCATCTTGCCGAGCGGCGTCTGCAGGTTCTGGGCGCGGCAGCCGGGGTCGCCCCCCGAGCCGCCGTCACCGAGGCCGAAGTACAGGTAGCCGTCCGGGCCGAACTGGATGCAGCCGCCGTTGTGGTTCGAGTAGGGCTGCGCGATCGGTCCGTAGACGATCTGCTCGCTGCCGACGTCGCCGACGTCGGGATTCGCGCTGACGCGGTAGCGCGCGACGATCGACGCGCCGTCGCCGCTGCGGGTGTAGCTGATGTAGAAGCTGCCGGAGGTCTGGTAGTCGGGGGCGAACGCGAGCCCGAGCAGCCCGCGCTCGCTGCCGGTCAGGATGCGGGTCGTGACACTGAGGAACGGCGCGGGCAGCAGCACGCCGTCGCGCACGACGCGGATCGTCCCGCTCTGCAGCACGACGAACAGGCGGCTCGGGTCGCCGGGTGCGTAGGTTGCGTAGAGCGCTCCGCTGAGACCGGACACCAGCGGCCGGGCCCGGAACTGGGCGGCGGCGGGGAGCGTGAGGAGGAGGACGAGGGACGCGGAGAGGAGGCTGGAGAAACGCATGGTGGGTGGCGGGGCTCGAGGTCGAGACAGCGACCTGGGGCGGCCGAGAGTCTAGGGCAACCAACCGGCTTGCCCAGGGGGCTCTCGCCGCCGCTCCATCCCCGCCCCGCTGCCATCCGGCCGGCGCGCGGGCGCGGAACCGCGCGGCGCGCGCGGGAAGCCCGCCTACATGCCGTACTTGTCGATGATCCCCTGCTTGTCGAGGCCGAGGATCCCGTACTTCTCACCGACCTTGCGGAACGCCGCGACGCACTGGTCGATCATCTCCTTCGTGTGCGAGGCGCTCAGCTGCACGCGGATCCGCGCGGCGCCGGCCGGCACCACCGGGAAGAAGAACCCGACCACGTAGATGCCCTCGGCGTACATGTCGCGCGACATGTCGTTCGCGAGCTTCGCGTTGTAGAGCATCACCGGCGCGATCGGCGTCTCGCCCTCGCGGATGTTCAGGCCAGCCGCGACGATCTGCTCCCGGAAGTACCTGGTGTTCCACTCGAGCCGGTCGCGCCGTTCGGTGCTTCCGCTGACGATGTCGAGCACCTTGATCGACGCGCTGACGATCGACGGCGCGATCGCGTTGCTGAACAGGTACGGGCGCGCCTTCTGCCGGCACAGCTCGACCAGCTCCCTGCGGCCCGACACGCAGCCGCCCGACGCGCCGCCGAGCGCCTTGCCGAGCGTCGTGGTGATCAGGTCGATCCGGCCCAGCACGCCGAAGTGCTCGTGCGTGCCACGACCGGTCTTGCCGATGAAGCCGGACGCGTGGCACTCGTCGACCAGCACCATCGCGTCGTACTTCTCGGCGAGCGCGACCATCTCGCCCAGCGGGCAGAGGTCGCCGTCCATGCTGAACACGCCGTCGGTGACGATCAGCCGGTGCCGCTTGTCCTGGTGCGCCTCGAGCTTCTTCTCGAGGTGCTTCATGTCCATGTGCTTGAACGTGTCGTACTCGGCCGAGCACAGGCGGATGCCGTCGACCAGCGATGCGTGGATCAGGCGGTCGGCGATGATCACGTCCTCGGCGCCGAGGATCGCCTCGAACACGCCCGCATTGGCGTCGAGGCACGACGGGAACAGGATCGTGTCCTCGGTGCCGAGGAACTCCGTCAGTCGGTTCTCCAGATCGCGGTGGATGTCCTGGGTGCCGCAGATGAAGCGCACGGAGCTCATGCCGTAGCCGCGCTCCTCGAGCCCCTGGTGCGCGGCCGCGACGACCTCGGGGTGCGACGACAGGCCGAGGTAGTTGTTGGCGCAGAAGTTCAGCACGCGGCGCCGCGGGGCGCCCTCGGGGTACTCGACCTCGATCTCGGCGTCCTGCGCCGAGCAGATGAACCGCTTCTCCTTGAACAGTCCCTTGCCGCGGATCGACGTGAGCTCGTCCGCGAACAGCTGGCGGGTGCGGTCGCTGTAGACCATGTGTCGTTCGTCTCCTGATCGCCGATTCGGCGGTCGCGCCGCGCGGCGCGGCGCTCACTTCGCGAGGTGCTTCTGCACGAGGGCGCAGATCGATTGGACGGTGTCGAAGGCCTCGGGGGTCGCTTCGGAGTCGGGGAGGGAGATGCCGTACTTCTTCTCGAGGAAGGCCTTGAGCGACACCATCGAGAAGCTGTCGACGATTCCCGACGAGATGATCGGCGTGGTGTCGGTGAGCTCGATGTCGTCGTCGTCGTCGAGGTACTCGTCGACGATGTACTCCTTGATCACTTCCTTCATGTCGGCCATGCGTGGGTTCTCCGCGGGGTTGGGGTGCGTTCGCGCGCGGCGGCGCTGGTCCGCCGGGGTGCCGGTCCGCCGGGGTGCCGGTCCGCCGGGGCGGCGATCAGTCGTCTTCGAGGGTGGAGAGATCGCCGGCCTCCTCGCCCCACTCGAGGGCGCGGAGGTAGCGACGCAGGATCTTGCCAGAACGGGTCTTCGGGAGCTTGTCCTTGAACTCGATCTCCTGCGGCATCGCCAGCGGGCTCAGGCGCTTCCGGATGAAGTTCATGATCGACAGCTCGAGGTCGGCGCTCGGCGCGAAGCCAGGCTTCAGCGTGACGATCGCCTTGACGACCTCCATGTTGACCGGATCGGGCTTCGCGATCGCGGCGGCCTCGGCGATCGCCTCGTGCTCGATCAGGGCTGACTCGATCTCGAACGGGCCGACCAGGTGGCCGCCGGTGTTGATGACGTCGTCGTCGCGCCCGACGAACCAGTAGTAGCCGTCCGGATCGATGCTCGCGCGGTCGCCCGACACGTACCACAGGTCGTCCGCGGTGCGCAGCTCGGTGGGGGTGCGGCCGGCGGTCTCGCCCGCGAACTTCGAGCGGTAGACGTCCTCCTGGTTCCAATAGATCCGGAACATCGCGGGCCAGCCCGGCCGGAACGCGATCAGGCCGACGCGGCCGGGTTCGCGGATCGGTTCCTTGGTCTTCAGGTCGAGGACGGTCGCCGTGATGCCCGGGAACGGCTTGCCCATCGAGCCCGGCTTGACCGGCATGCCCGGGTAGTTCGAGATCATGATCGAGCCGGTCTCGGTCTGCCAGAACGTGTCGTGGAACGGCTTGCCGTCGAACACCTTCTGGCTCCACACGACCGCCTCGGCATTGAGCGGCTCGCCGACCGACGCGAGGTGGCGCAATGCCGACAGGTCGAACTTGCGGACCAGCTCCTCGCCCTCGCGCATCAGCGAGCGGATCGCCGTCGGCGCGCTGTACCAGACCGTGATGCGATTGTCCTGGATGAAGCGGTACCAGCGCTCCGCGACGAAGCCCGAGTCGAGCACCGCCTGCGTCGCGCCGAGCGCCCACGGGCCGATGATGCCGTAGCTCGTGCCGGTGACCCAGCCGGGGTCGGCGGTGCACCAGTAGGTGTCGTCGTCGCGCAGGTCGAGCACCCAGCTCGTCGTCAGCGCCTGGCTCCAGATCGAGCTGTGGACGTGCTGCGCGCCTTTCGGCTGCCCGGTCGTGCCCGACGTGTAGTGGATGACCGACCGCGACTCCGGCTCGGCGCGGAACGACTCGAACTCCTCGACGCGCGGTGCGCGCTCGACGTCGAAGTAGGTCTCGCCCGGCTGCACCTTGGTCGGATCGCCGTCGACGACGACGACGTGCTTCAGCGCCGGCAGCCGCTCGCGCAGCTTGCGGACCTTCTTCACGTGCTTCTGGGTCGTCAGGATCGCGGTCGTCCCGGCGCTCTTCAGCCGCACCTCGAGCGACTCGTCGCCGAACGCGCTGAACAGCGGCTGCGCGACGGCGCCGGCCTTCAGGATCCCGAGGAACGAGAAGTAGAGGCTCGGGATCTTGTCCATGAAGACGCAGACCCGCTCGCCGACGCCGACGCCGAGGTCGTCGCGGATCAGCTTCGCGAACCCGTTCGACCACACGCGCAGGTCGTCGAACGTGTAGCGCGCCTTGCGGTCGCCGAAGCCCTCCCAGATCAGCGCGGTCTTGGCACCCTTGCCGCGCGCGCAGATCCGGTCCGAGCAGATGTGCCCGATGTTCAGGAGTTCGCCGTCCTGCCAGCCGAGCACCTGCCTGGCGATGCCCCAGTCGAAGTCGCGGAGACGTTCCTCGTAGCTGCCGATGTTGCTCACGGGGGTTTTCCTCGGGAGGAGTGCCGCCCGGCGTCGCCGGTCGGAATCCGCGCAACGCGGCACGAGCGCGGTTTCTTGCGTGGACCTGGGGAAAGGCCGGGGGTGGGGCCCGGGACCCCACCCGCTGGCGGTCGACCGGCGGTCCGGCAACCTGGAGCAGGCCGCCGCATCCGACGAGTCGCACCGGTGCGGAGTCGGTCGCCAGCGTGCGCGAGGATGGCGCCCGATCCCCCGGGGCGGCTGCCGTCGTCGGGTTAGGATGGCGCCCCAACGACGGGAGGTCGCGCATGGAGTTGCCGGTGTGTGCCGTGCTGGGTGTGCTCGGAGTGGTCGCGATGCGGCTGTACGCGAAGGCGCGCTGCTTGCCGCTCGAGGCGGCCACGCCCCGACTGCGGCGTGCGCTGTGGCTGTTCGTCGTGCTCGGCCTGCTGGAGATCCTCGAACTCCACGTCTACCTGGCGCGGGTCGACGACCTGGACACGCGACAGCTCCTGCTCGTCTCCGCGAAGCTCCTCGTCGCGCTGCTGTTCGGGGTGGCCGCAGCCAGCCTGTGGAGCGCCTCGTCGGCGCTCGTGTCCAGCGGAGCGTCGGCGGCGGTGGCGCGGGCCGACCGCCCGCACGAAGCGATCGAGCCGAGCGATATCGGCGACGACCTGCCGGGCCGCTGCCCGGCCTGCGGCGCGAAGTTCGAGCCGGCCCCGCGCTGTCCTGCCTGCGGTCTGAACCTGGGCGAGGCCTGAGCGGCCCTGGCTCTCGGGCGGCGCGCGCGTGGGTGTGACGCCGCCCGGTCACGACGATGTCCGGGCCGCGTTCCAGGCGGTCTTCGCCGACGGCCCGACCTCGACTCGACCTCGGGCGCGACCGTCGTGGTCGTCCATTCCACCCGCGCGTTGGCTCTCGTTTGCACCAGCGCCGGCGGGGACGGGAGGGGATCGCCCGGTCGTTCAGCCCGGCGTGCGGATGCGCGGCCGGATCACGCGACAGCCGACGGCGTTCAATGCCCGCGTCAACGCGTCGAACGCTGCGTCGCTGCCCCCGTAGGTGCCGACTGTCGCGCCGCCCGAGCCCGCGAACTTGGCGGTCGCTCCGCATTGCCGGGCCACCGTGATCATCTCGAGGTGCTCGGGCGCGATCGGGACGATGCTCCGCCGCAGGTCGAAGTTCCGGTCGATCAGGCGGCCCAGGGTCTCGGCGTCGCCCGCTTCCAGCGCGCGCCGCGCCTCGTCGACGAGCGTCGCCAGCTCGGCCATCGCGGCGTGGACGACGCGGTCGCCCTGCTGGAAGCGCGCGCGGAGGTTGCTGTGCGGCACCTCGGTCGGCTCGCTCGCGGCAGGACGCCAGGCGAGGTACAGCGGCGGCAGCGTGGCCGGATCGAGTCGTTCGTAGACGCCGCAGTCGTAGCCGCGGATCCTGCGCATGTGCTCGGGTGCGAAGTCCATCGCGACCAGGCCCTCGAACACCTGCGCGACGCGGTCCTGCAGCCCGGCCGGGATGCCGAGTTCGTCGGTCTCCACGGACAGGACCAGCGACGGCTGCACCTCGAGCGGGATCTCCACGTCGTAGAAGCGCATCAGGCACCGCAGCGTCGCCGTGATCAGCGCGCTCGACCCCGCGAGCCCGACCTGGCGCGGGATGTCCGAGTCGTAGCGGACCGCGAAGTTCCGTTCGTGCAGCGTCCGCCCCTGCTGATCGCAGAACTCGACGAACTTCTTGATCGTCGCCTTGATCAGCCGGATGCCGCCGTAGTAGCCGTGCGCCCGCACGTCCTGGACGAGCTCCCGGACCGAGCCGAACCGGCTCTGACTCTGCCGGCTCAGCACGATCTCCACGTCCTCCCACTCGTAGAGGACGACCTCCGCCGAGAAGTCGGCGAGCGCGAACGAGATCGTCTTGCCGCCGAAGCCGTCGGAGGGGTTGCCGATCAAACCCGCGCGGGCGTGGGCGCGCTCGCGGATCAGCTGCATCGACCGCCCTCCACCAGCTTCAGGACGTGCGACCGCAGGCGCGGGCCGTGGTCGGGGTCGCTGATCGCGAACTCGACGAAAGCCCTGAAGTAGCTCTCGAAGTTGCCGATGTCGAAGCGGGGCTCGTCTTCGGGCAGGCGCACGCCGAACACGCGTCGGCCGTCGCGGATCATCGTGCGCAGCGCGTCGGTGAGCTGGATCTCGTCACCGCGTCCCGGTGGGGTGCTCGCGAGCGCGTCGAACACGGCCGGACTCAGCACGTAGCGCGCCGCGACCGCGAGGTTGCTGGGCGCCTCGTCGACCGGTGGCTTCTCGATCAGGTCGGCGAGCTCGAACACGTCGCCCGCGGCTCCGCGCGGGCTCGCGATGCCGTAGCGATGCACGTCGGCGCGCGGCACCTCCTCGAATGCGATCACCGCCGCGGGACCCTCGGACTCGAACACGTCGATCAGCCGCCGGACGATCGTCGATCGCGCATGCAGGCCGATGATCGAGTCCCCGAGCGCGACGACGAACGGCTGCTGCTGCAGGAGCGGTCGCGCGCAGAGCACCGCGTGGCCGAGACCGAGCTGGCGGCGCTGGCGCGTGTAGAACACCTCGCGGCTCTGTCTCTCGTATTCGAGCTCCTGCAGCAGCTCCTCCTTGCCACCGACGCGCAGGCGCTGGACGAGCTCGGCGTCCTCGTCGAAGTGGTTCTCGATCGCGGTCTTGCCCGGTCCGGTGACGAACAGGTGGCGGCGCACACCCGCGCGGGCCAGCTCCTCGACGACGTGCTGGACGACCGGCTTCCGCCCGACCGGCAGCATCTCCTTGGGCTGGCTCTTGGTCAGCGGCAGCAGCCGGGTTCCGAATCCGGCGACGGGTATCACGGCGAGGTCGATCGTCATGTGGGCTCTCTGTGAAGCGGCGGGGCGACGCCCCCTCGCTCGAGGCCGAGTCTAGATCGGGGCGGCGGTCGGGACGACGACCGGCAGGCCGAATGCAGTCCGGCTCCCGGCAGCGGCGGCGACTGCCTGCGACAGCGGCATGGTCATCCGGGCCGCGCGCGATCTCTGCGTGGCGAGTCGCGCGGGGGCGTCCTTCGGCGCTGCCGTGTCGAGACGATCGGGTGCGCTGCGCTCGGCGCGACCCGCCGCACCGGGACGCGGGGTTCCTCGGCATCGTGCGCGGCCGCGTGCGTGTCGATCCTCGCTCGAGTCCGCCCGCCCGCGGAGCCGCGCGTCCCGCAGCGATGCGGAGGCGTGGAGACTCGGGGGGCCGTCGAGGCTGTCACGACCTCGGGCTGATGGTCGATGCGGCTCCGCCGGAGCCCGATGCGAACGCCCACGGAGCCCCCGCGGATCCTCCGGCGCACTCGCTCTGCACGTCCCCTGTCCGGTGTCGTGCGTGGTGCCGTCGTCCGGCAGCTGGAAGACCCGACGTCCCGGCCAACTCCTACACACGCGGCAGCAGCCGCGCGCGGAGTCCGCTCGACCGGTGTGTGTGCGCCGTCACTGCGGTAGCGCGAAGGTCACGCAGCTCCACGGCACCTCGAACGCACCCGCGTATTGGTACGGGTCCTGTCTCTTCGTGCCGCGGTAGTAGAGGAACCCGACGACCTTGTCGAGCCGGAGCAGCTCGTCGATGTCGCTGGTGACCGGCGTGGTCGACCACGGCAGGGCGTGGGTGACCCACGGCTCGGTCGTATCGGTCGGGTCGGTGACCGGATTGCGGTGGATGAGCACGGGCGAATTCGCGGGGTTCGTCCATGCCCAGGCGCCCACGCCGAAGTAGAGCCTCCACTGGTGCGGTCCAGAATTGAAGTCGATTCGCGCGTCGGTGCACATCCAGCTGTAGGTCTCGGGCAGCCCGGGCGTCGGCTCGATCGGCTCCAGGTTCGGATTGCAGTACGGGACCCCGTCGACGATGGTCCAGCCGAGGCCCGACACGTTGTGGCGTCCGGCGATCTGCACGACCACCTCGGTCACCACACCGGAGGGATCCGGCACGTCGTGGGTCGCGAAGAAGTCGAGGAACTCGTTGTTGCTGGGGTTGTTGCTGTCGTCGCCGTCGACCGGCGGCAGCTCGGGTCCCAGCTGCAACGACAGCCAGCGGGGGCTGCGCTGGGCCAGCGCCATCGAGATCGTCCGCCGCCGGCCGACGGCGCACATCTCGCCCGAGTTGGCGTCCGAGTATTCGGCCCCGTCGCCGGTCACGCCGGTGGGCCCGGCAAGATCAGCGAACGTGAGCTCGGCGGCGATGTCGGCCTGCACCACGTTGCCGCCACCCCCCTGGGCGACGGCCAGGTCCGGCAGGCACGCCAGCACCGCCATGGAGCAGAAGGCCGCCACGGCGCGCAGCCGTGGTCGAGCGTGGGTACGGGAGTCGGTGTTGCGTCCGGCCATCTCGGTCATCGGATCGGTCTCCTTGGGGGGGGGTGAAGAGAGAAGCCTCCACACCGGCAGATGCCAGGACCGCGGATCTGTGACTCCTCGCCGCGGTCAGAACCCTGGCGACGTGCCACGCCACTGTCGAATCATCGTCCGAAGCGCCGGGCCCGCGCTGCGCAGCTCGGAGGGCGTGGGACGGTGGAGCAAGGACTCACGTCGGTCTGTTGCACGACACGACGTGCGTGTCGAGGGGCCTGGGCGGCGGTCCGTCTGCGCGGCCGTTCGACCTCGAGCCGGTCGAGAAGCCGGGCTGTGGATCCGGTCGGGTGGGCCAGGTAGCGGGCGCGGAGCTACCGCCGGTCCACGACGGAGACCTGTCTGGCCCGGATGGTCGTGAATCCGTGGCACGCACCGGATCGATCCCGCGCTCCGTGCCACGCGAGCCGAAGGCGACTCCGCAGTGGCTGCGACCCGCGCCAGGCAGGTGGTCCGGCGTGCGCCGCGGCCGCTGTCGGTCCTGCGGTGACCGCTGGATGGCCGACCCTGCGGACTGGCCGATCGACACTGTGTTCCTGCAGTGTCCGTCCGGCAGGTGGTCGTCGGTCTGGATCGCGAGCTCAGCGTCCGGCTCAGGCTTCGTCGATTGCGGCCAGGACCTTCGCGAGGAACTGATTCAACTGGTCGTCGATCCAGCGCGCCACGACGACGAGGTCGTGGTCCCAGTCGATGTAGACGATGTTGCTGCCGGCACCCATGAACATCACGGCACTCGCCGGTGCCTGCGGCAACGGGCGATGCTCCGTCCCGTCGGGCGCGCGGCGAGCCGTATTGAGGAACCAGTTCATGTAGCCGTAGTTCGGGTTCGCCGGTCCGGGGCTGCGCGCCATCCCGATCCATTGCTCGGAGACGATGCGACGGCCATCCCACACGCCGTTGCGCAGGAACAGGTAGCCGAATCGCGCCTGGTCCCGCGAGCTGATGACCATGCCACCGCCCCAGTGGCCGCCGCCGCTGACCGACTGGACCTGCAGGCCGTCGACGACGACCCACGAGTTGTCGTAGCCGTGCCAACGCCAGGTGCTGGACGCGCCGATCGGATCCATGACGTATTCGCGCAGGACCTGCGGCAGCGGCCTCCGCCACACGTGCAGCGTGGCGAGTGCGAGCAGGTTCACGCGCACGTCGTTGTACTTGTAGAAGGTACCGGGCTCGCGCAGCGGCTGCTCGGGCAGCTGCTCCAGGGTCAGCGACCGCGGCGGCCGGTCGGCCCAGTCCGGCTTGCCCCACAGCGTGCCGCGCCAGTCGCTGGTCTGCCGTAGCAGGTGGTCCCAGGTGATCCGGGCGTTGTGCTCGGAGGCGAAGTGATCCGTCGGCACGTAGTCGCAGACCGGGTCCGTCACGTTGCGGATCATCCCGCGATCGACGGCGAGTCCGACCACCGTCGACAGGTACGTCTTGGTGACGCTGAAGGTCATGTCGGCCCGCCGCGTCGGCCCCCATTCCGCCACCAGGTAGCCGTGCCGGACGACGCAGCCGTTGGGCGCATCGCGGTCCACGACCGGGCCGACGATCTCGCCGTGGGGTTCGTTGGCCAGGGTCGTGGCGATGAACTCCCTCAGGTCGTGCGGCGCACGACTCTCGTGTCCGACCGCGAACGCGATGGCCTCGTCGAGCCGCTCGGCGTTCATGCCGACCTGCTGCGGCGTGCGGGTCGCCCACTCGCCGCGCGGCGGGAAGTAGGGCTGCTGGCTCGCCACGGTGCCGGCCTGCGCGCGCAGCGAAACGGCCAGGGCGAGCAGAGCGACCGTGACGAGAGGGACGGGCCGGGGGGAGGTAGCTCTCATGTCTGTCTCGGCCTGGCGACGGATCTGAAGAGGTTCGAGGAGAACGGGACCGTATCACGGACCCTCCGGCGTGAGTTCGTTGCCGGTGCCCGTCTATTGTCACGCGCACTGTTCCCCGCACCCGGCTGGAGCGGACTGCGCACCCTGCTCGCTGGAAGTCCAGCCGACTCGCTCGGTCAATGGACCCCACCATGGCTGAGTTCCCGGGCGATCTTCCTGCACTGCCACCGACGCCCCATCAGGGATGCCGGAGGCTGGCCCGCCCACCCTGCGTTCCGCGGAATCGGTCGACGCGCACGACCTCGAGCAACCGATCGACGACCGGGCACATCGGGTCGTGCGACGTCCTCGCGATCGCGCCGTCAGCGCTGGCCCCAGGCCGGCGGGAGTCGAAACGTCCGCTCGGCGTCGGGGGCGACGCCGGTCGAGTCGAACGCGGGCAGCTCGATCATCACGCGCTCGAAGCGGTCGGGTTGCCCGACGGTGTCGCGCGTGAAGCGCGACCAGGCGTCGTCGTCGACGAGCGATCGCGGGCGCACGCTGACGCGCTGCACGCCGTCGACGACGCGCAGTGTCAGGCGGCCGTCGGCGTCGGCGCGCACGCCGCTCAGCACGCCCGCGGTGCAGACGACGATGCGCGCGGCCGGAGCACCGGTCGCGTCGACGAACCGCCACGTCACCTCGCGCGTGCGCAACTCCAGGTCGAGCCGCAACGGCACGGTCCCGACGACCGTGAAGTCGTCGGGCACCGCGAGCCAGCGAGCGTTCCGGTCGCGCAACGCGATGCGGTACGGCCCGCCCTCGCGCACGGTGGCGACGTAGCTGCCGTCCGCGCCGGTCGTGCACTCCGCGGTCGGCATGCGCGGGTCGCGATCGATGAACACGACGTCCGTCCCGGGCGCCGGCTCGCCGTCGATCCGCACGACGCCGCGCACGTCCGCGGACCCGGCGACCGTCGCGTCGACCTCGCGCGATTCGCCGTCGCGGAGCGCCGGCACCGGCGCGATCGGGAAGATATCGGGGAACATGCTGCCCGGGCGCTTCGCGATCAGCGTGAGCTCCCAATCGCCGGGCGGCACGTGGCGGATCGTGAAGCGGCCACCGTCGAGCGGCACGCCGAGGTCGGCGGACTGGAAGCCGTCGGTCGGGTCGACGCGCGCCTCGCGCGGGAGCTGCTCGCGCGGTCCGGCGTGCGCCGGCGATTGCAGGTAGACGCTGCCCGACACCGGCTCGCCCGCGCTCGTGGCCACGCGCCCGCGCACCGCGCCGCCCTCGGACAGGATCACGCGCAACGGCTCGGCGACACCCAGCGCGACGTACGGCACCACCGCGCGCGCGAAGCCGCCGTGCTCGATGCGCAGCCCGTGGCGGACTTGTGGCGAGCCCGACACCTCGGCGCGGCCATACGCGCCGGACGTCGCGCGCTGGCGCTCGACCAGGTGCGGGCCGCCGCGCGCGGCCGGCGGAACGACGACCGGCATGCCGGGCGAGAGGTCGCCGTCGCTGGCGACCTCCAGCAGCTGCACGACAGCGCCGGTGACCGCGTCGCCGTTCGCGTCGACCACCTCGATCGTCCGCGACGCGGCGCGCGGCACGCGCAACACGAGGTCGCGCGGCACCGACAGGTCGAACGTCTCTCGCAGGCCTGCCGCGTAGCCGGTCGCACGGGCCGGCTCCGCCTGCAGCGTGAAGGTGCCGCCGACCAGTCGATCCGAGAGCAGCACGCCGCCGTCGTGGTGCTCGACGCGCCGCAGTCCGGGCCGGCCGCCGAGTGGCTCGTCGCCGCTCGTCACGCCGAGACCGAAGTCGGTGAGCGGCTCGCCGGTGTCGTCCGCGACGACCTGCACGCGGGTGATCGCGCGCGCCTGCAGTACGAAGCGCGCATTGGCGACACCCCATTGCAGCGTCTGACGGTCCGCCTCGTAGCCGTCGAGCGTCGCGACGACGTCGACCTGCTCGTCGGGCTCCCGCTCCGTGCGGAGCAACTCGAAACGGCCGTCGGCGTCGGCGACCGTTCCGGCCCTCGCGCCCGGCAGGCTACCGGTGGTCGCGATGGCGATCCTCGCAGCGAGCGGCTGGCCGGTCGCATCGACGACGATGCCCTCGATCGTCGGGCGGGCGAACGGTCGCACCTGCAGGTGGATCGCGCCGGTGTCGGCCGTGATCGTGATCGGCATCGGCGGCGCGAGCACGTCGTGCCCCTCGACGCGGACCTCGTAGCTGCCGAACGGCAGGATGTCGCCGGTCGCGAACGCGCCCGTCGCGTCGGGATGCGCGCGCGACGTGGTGCGAGTCGAGAAGCCCTCCGCGGTCGCGAGCTCGTCCGGCTCGCCGAGGCGACGCCAGTCGATCGCCGGTGCCTCATCGGGGGACGCCGTGAACGGCCCACCGAGGCCCGCGACGGAGCCGGCGACGCGCGCGCCGGCGAAGGTGTGGATCTCGCCGATGTCGAGATCGCGCGCAGCGCGGAGCGTGACGACCCCGAGCACGTCCGCGGCGGCGGGCGGCGCGATCGTCAGGCGCATCGGCACCAGTGCGGGGAAGCCGGCGCGCTCGGCGACGATCAGCTCGAACCGACCGTCGCGAGCGGTCGTCGTCGAGCGCTCCGGTGCCGTCGGCAGGCCGAGTCGCGCATCGAACGACCCGGACCTGATCGGCACGCCGGCGAGCCCGACCCCGTCGGCGTCGACGACGCGGCCGATGACCCGGATCTGATCGGCGTCCGCAATACCCGCGAGCGCCTCGCGCGCGGGCGGCGAGCTCGCCGAGAGGTCGCCGCCGCCCGGCGCGGCGCGGGCATCGGCCGGCACGGCGGTGACGGCGAGCTCCGCCGCTCCGCGATCGCCCGGCTGACCGGATCCACCGCCCCACGGCGACAGGGTGACGAGAGTGGCGGCTGCGACGAGCAGGGCCGCGGCGGTCAACAGCGTCTTCTTCACGGTCAGGGCTCCGATGGCAGTGGTGGCGATCGGCGTCGCGCCGGCGGCCGGCACGGTCGTCGCGGCTGCCTGCGTCGCGGCGGCGTGGACCTGGGCGGCGACGCGCTCGAGCCCGGTCCCGACGAGTGCGGCCATGCAGGCGGATGCGATGCCGGCGGGAAGCCGGCGCCGCAGCTGCGCGAGCCCGCGATGGAGCTGCGAGTTGACGGTCGCGAGCGGGCGGTCGAGCGCGGACGCGATCTCGACCGGACGCAGTCCGCTGAGCACGCGCAGGTGGACGACCTCGCGGTACGGGGCCGGCAGGGTGCGCACGGCATGCGCGACCTCGGCAGTCGTCTCCTGCAGCGTCGCGGCATCGTGCGGGTCGCTGCCGGTCCTGGCATCCGCGACGTCGTCCGCCGTGACGTCGCCCGCGGCACGGCGCCGGAACCGGGCCGCGCGTCGCGCCAGGATCGTCGTCAGCCACGGCATCACCGGGCGGCCCGCCTCGAAGCGCGCCGCACCCTGGATCGCCTCGACGAACACCTGCTGGACCAGGTCCTCGGCGGCGCGCGGCGCGAGGCGCGCGGCGATCAGCAGGAGTCGCGGCGCCGCGAAGTCGAACACGACCGCGAGGTCGTCCGGGTGGCCTGCGCCCACGAAGCGCGCGAACGCCTCGTCCGCCTCGCGCTCGCGCCGCGCGGCGCGCGCGTCGTGGGGACGCTCCGTGCTGTCGTGGTCGCGGCTCACGTCGTCCACTTCACGGCCGGGGGGAGTCTGTTGCACGAATCCGCGGGAGACGGGAGCAGCGGTGTCGGAACTCCCCGGTGCGTCGGACCGCGGTCGCGGGGCTGGCGCCGTTGCGGAGCGCGGCCGCGCTGGCGGCCCTCGTGCCGCCGGAATGCCAATGCTGGCGGGAGTTCCGCTCGCGGATCGGGACCGCGCGCGCACGCCGCACCGGGTCTCCCCCGATTTTCAAACCCGCCGGATACATTCCGGCACCTACCGGGGACCTGTCAGGTTGGCGGGGACGACCATCCCCACCCGTGCATGGAGCCGCCCCCGTGAGTCCACGACACCCGCCCCGCTCGCCTCGCGGGCTGCTCTCGTCCGCAGCGATGCTGGCGCTGTTCGCGACCCTGGCGTCCGGTCAGGTCCCGACCCTCGTCCGCGACGTCAACCGGCAACCGGCACCGCCGCCCGACAGCTTCCCGGGCTCGCTGTTCGAGCTCGGCGGCTCGATGTACTTCACGGCCGGGACGGAGGCGCTCGGCAACGAGTGGTATCGGAGCGACGGCACCGTTGCCGGGACGGCGCTGTTCGGCGACCTCGAGCCCGGCAATGGGGGCTTCGCCATCGTCCCGATCGGGAGCGGCGGCATGCACGTGTCGGGAGGGCGCGGCTACTTCTTCAGGTTCGACTTCGTACACGGGGTGGAGCTGTGGACGACCGACGGCACCGTCCAGGGCACGCACCTCGTCGTCGAGCTCGTGCCGGGCTCCGGCTCGCCGAACGTCTCGAACACCTACGGCATCAGCATCAACGGCAGGTTCTGGTTCCACGTCGAGGACGGCACCACCGGCGACGTCGTGCTGTTCACTTCCGACGGCACCGCAGCCGGCACGGTCGAGCTCCTGCGACGCCCGTCGAGCGCGGGGACCGCCGGACCGCTCGTTCCGTTCGGCAACGGGTTCGTGTTCCGCTGGTCCGACCCGGTGCACGGTCTGGAGCCGTGGTTCTCGGACGGGACCGTCGCGGGCACGCGGCTGGTCGCCGACCTCAGTCCGGGCACGCAGAGCTCGCGGCCGTCCGGCTTCTCCGCATTCGGCAACGACCTCGCCTTCTCGGCGGACGACGGGACGCACGGCAGCGAGCTGTGGCTCACCGACGGCACGGCGGCGGGCACCCGGATGATCGAGCTCGTCCCCGGTGCCAGCGGTGGGCTGCCGATCTCGTTCGGGGTGCTCGGCGGCCGGCTGTATTTCGGCGCGTCCGATCCGATCCACGGTCGCGAGCTGTGGTCGAGCGACGGTACCCAGGCGGGAACCGCATTGCTCCACGACCTCAGTCCGAGCTTCACGAGCTCCGACCCGCAGATCGCCGCGACGCTGGGCGGCCGGCTGGTCTTCCGCGCCAGCGACGGTGTGCACGGCAGCGAGTACTGGTCGACGGACGGCACTCCGAGTGGTGCCGTATTGCTCGGCGATCTGGCGCCGGGGCCCGTCAGCCTGCTGGTGGAATCGAGCGCCGTGCTCGGCGGCCGACTCGTGTTCAGCGCCATCGGCCAGGTCGCCGGATCGCTGTTCGTGACCGACGGCACGCCCGCCGGAACCGGTGTGCTGCGGAACTTCGTCAGCGTACCCGGTCCGAGCAATCTGCTGGTCCTCGGCCCGTGGCTCGGCGGCAGCCAGCTGTTGCTGCGCGCGAACGACGGGATCCACGGCGTCGAGCCGTGGCTGACCGACGGCACGTCGGCCGGCACGCAGCTGTTCATCGATATCGCGACGAATCCGGCCGGCACGACCGCGGACGGCGCGCCGCGGCCCGGTGGGAACGAACCGCTCGTGCTGCCGATCGACGATGGCGTGGCGGGATACGAGCCCTGGATCACCGACGGCACCAGCGTCGGCACGGGCTCGCTCGGCGACGTGCGGCCCGGAGCGGCGGGATCCGGCGTCGGCACGAGCGTGGCGCTCGGCCGGCGGACGCTGCTGTTCCTCGACGACGGCGTGCACGGCAACGAGCCGTGGATCACCGACGGTACGCCGGCCACGACGCGGCTGCTGCTCGACGTCTGGCCCGGGGCGACGGGCTCGGGCAATGCGACTCGGTTCGCGATCCGACTGCGCGATCGCGTCCTGTTCTGGGCTGCGGACGGCGTGCACGGCGTGGAGCTGTGGGCGACCGACGGCACGCCGGCCGGCACGAAGCTGGTCCGCGACCTCGCACCGGGCAATACGGCACGCGGACCGTTCGTCCGCGCCGGCGAGCGGGTCTTATTCGGTGCGGACAGCCGATTGTGGTCCACCGACGGCACGGATGCCGGGACGGCGCCGATCCCGTTCGCGGGCTCCAATCCGTTCGTCAGCGCCGTGCTCGGCGACCGCGTGCTGTTCAGCGCGTCGGATGGGGCGCACGGCATCGAGCTGTGGTCGACGGACGGCACGAGCGCCGGCACCTACCTGGTGCGGGACATCGAGCCGGGCACGCGGGGCTCGAGTCCGGGGCGGTTCGCGGTGTGGCAGGGTCGCGCGTACTTCCGCGCGACGACCTTGGCGGAGGGTCTCGAGCTGTGGTCGACGGACGGGACGCCCGCCGGGACGGCGCTCGTCGCGGACCTCGCACCCGGTCCGGACTCCGCGAGTCCGGAGTCGCTGACGCCGATGTCGACGATGCTGTTCTTCTCGGCGTTCTCGCCCGCGACGGGGCGCGAGCTCTACCGCGTGGCACCCGGCGGCGCGGTCGCCCTGCTGCGCGACATCTGGCCGGGACCGCTCGATGGCGGGCCCTCGGACCTGTTCGCGAGCGGCTCGCGCTACGTGTGGTTCACGGCCGGCGAGGCGACCGGTGGCCGCGAGCTGTGGCGCAGCGACGGCACGCCGGCGGGCACGTCCCGCGTCGTCGATCTGCGGCCGGGGCCGGCGAGCTCGGACGCCGGCGTGATCGGGGCAGTCGGCAGTGCGCTCATGCTGAGCGCCGACGACGGCGCGACCGGCCTCGAGCTGTGGGCGCTCGATCCTGGTGCCTCGGTGCGCCCCGTCGGCATCCCGTGCGCGCGCGGGATGCGCCACTTGCGGCTCGATACGACCGACCCGGTGCTCGGGCAGGTCATGTCGATCGCGGTCACCGGCGCCGCCCCGTCGCGGCCCGGCATCCTGCTGCTCGGATTGCCGGGCTCCGCCGTGCCGATCGGCAATGGCTGCGAACTGCTCCTCGCCGCGCCGCAGCTGTTCGCGTCGTTCGCCACCGACCCGGCGGGGGCGTGGTCGACCACATTGCCGATCCCGGCGCTGCCCGGTCTCGACGGCCTCCGCGCGGCGTTCCAGGCGGTCGTCGCCGGCGGCCCGTATCTGCCCGACCTCGAATCGACGCCGGCGTCGTTCGTCGTGCTGGGGCGCTGACGGGGCTGTCGTGCGCGCTAGAGCGGCGCCCCTGGAGTGCACCCGAGCAGCGTCACGCCAGGTGGCGCGCGCGACGCCGCGACGGTCGGGCGGTGACGATGACGTGCTGCCCCGGGGTCGACGTGCCGGTGTGTCCACGCTGCCCCATCCGCCGGCCGCTGCTCGCGTCCGTCACCGATCCGTACCCGCGGCCGCGCGCATGCCCGCGGTCATGAGTCGTGCAGTTCGGGGCCGTCGTGGGAAGAGAGGCTCGCGGGGAGCTGACCATGCCGCCGGATCGGGAGCGAGTCTGCTCGACGGTCGGGACCGCCCCCGTCATACTCCCTCCCCATCGCGTGCCGGCGAACGGCCGGCCGCAACGGTCCATCCGGAGAGTTGTAGTGAGCGACCTGGACATCGCGCAAGTGGAAGCAGAGGTCGAGCGACGCCTGCAGCACGGCCTGTGCCTCGAGTGTGGCAGCCCGGGAGCGAAGGAAGCCAGCTTCATGCGCGTGATGAGCTTCCTCGTCTTCACGCGTTTCCGTCGCTGGTCGGCGCTGCTCTGTCCGCCGTGCATCGCGCGCCACGGAACCCGCGAGTTGGCGATCTCGTGCACGCTCGGCTGGTGGGGCATTCCGTGGGGCCTGATGACGTTCGGCGCGATCTTCATCAACGGTAGAAGCCTCCTCCGCAGCACGGCATTCGGTCGCTTCGCCGCGCTGTTGCTGGTCGGGCTGGTCGGCTTCGGGGTCTTCTCCATCGGGCAGCGCGCCGGCCGGTCCGCCGGAGAGCGGCGCGAAGCCGAGGGGCGCGGGGATCTCGTGTCGGTGGGCGTCGAGCGGGAGTTCCGGCAGGCCGAGCGGCTCCTCGAAGCGGGTCGCACCGAAGACGCCATCCGTCACCTCGAGATCGCGGAACGGGGCGCTCCACGATCCGCGACGATCCAGCAGCTACTCGGCTTCGCGCACCTGCAGCTGGGCGCAGCGGGGAAGTCGCGCGCGCATCTGGAGCGGGCTCTGCGCAATGGCGCCGCCGACGACTACACACTGGAAATGCTCGCCTCGGCGTGCCAGTTCTCCAACGACCTGCCCGCGGCCCGCCGGTACCTGCGCACCCTGATCGATCGGGGCACGAGCGAAGTCGAAATCCACGAGCGATATCAGGGCCTGTGCCGCAGCACGGGAGATCTCGACGATGCGCGCGCGCTGTATCGCCAGCGGCTCGCGCAGAGTCCGACGTCGGCCGAAGCGCGCTATCTCGACGGCCTGTTGATCGACGATTCCGCCGCGCGGGCGGCAGCCATGCGGCAGGCGATCGGCTTCGATGGTGGGATGCGGGCGGCGCGGGTCGAACTGGTGCGCGCGCTCCTCGAGCTCCGCGACTTCGATGCCGCGGAGGCCGCCTGCCAGCAGCTCGATGCCGCTGGTCCGGTCGAACAGCCCGGGCCGATCCTGCCAGCCGAGGTGGCGGTCGCACGCGGCGATCTGTCGCTCGCCCTGGCGCGGGTCGAGGCGGCGCTCGCCGGCGCGGCCGACGACATCGTGGTCCGGATGCAGCGCGCGTGCATTCTGGGCTGGCAAGAACGGTTCGACGACGCCTGCCGGGAGTACGAGCGGCTGATCGCCGCGCCCGAGATTCCCCCGGTGTGGGTCTTCCAGGCGCGCGCCCAGCTCGTCGATTGCCTGCTGCAGCGCGGCGACACGGAGCAGGCGCTCGCACGATGTCGCGAGCTTCGTTCGGACGTGCCGAACGCCGCACCGTGGCAGGTGCTGACGGTCCGAGCGTTGGCTGGCCGGGCGCTCTGGTACCGCGGCGAGCTCGACGCGGCACTGCGAGAATTGGAGTCGTGCCCCGACGGCGCGTTCGGTGGCGGGATCACGCTGGACGAGGCGATCCTCGCGCGGAGCCTGATCCTGCTCCAGCGCGGCGACCGCGATGCCGCCATGGAGCTGCTCCGTTCGCTCGCGGCGCGCGGCGACGACCAGTTCGTCGAGGAGCGGCTCGCCGCCCGCTTCCTGCTCGGTGGGCTCGGCCCGGACGAGTATCTGGCCGCGGCGCGACGGTCGAGCGTGTTCTACGACAACGATGCGTGGTTCCACATCGGCGTGCGCCATCAGCTCGACGGCGATCCGGAAGCCGCGCGCGCTGCCTACCAGCGCAGCCTCGAGGTCACGATCGGCCGCAACCACCCCGCGGCGATCGTGCGCGACCGACTCGCGGAGCTCGGCGAACGGAAATGACGGTTCCGACCGCTACCGGGTTTGCGGAAACGGCGAGCCGCGGCAGCACGCGCCGGTGATACCGCGTGTGCGGAGCCCGGGCGCGACGCGTGGTCCGGGCACGACTGTGCGCGGAACCGACCCGGCTCCGCGCCGGCCAGCGGCCCGGGCAGACCTGCGACGGGATCTGGTGGATCGGTCGGGCTAGGAGCCTGGGTCACGGGATGACCCCGGAGCGCTGAAGTTTCGGTGGATTGTCTCACCCTTTCTGGGTGCTGGTACGTAGGGAGGGCATGGCGCGGTTCAAGCGGGGTCTCGACATCGACCAGGGTCTGCTCCTTCCTCCTCGCTACGGGATTGGCTCCCCGAGGACCATCTGGCCTGGTTCATCAAGGACGCGGTCGACGAACTGGACATCGACAAGCTGGTCGACGCCTACCGGGTCTGCGGGAAGGGCGAGCTGCCGTACCACCCGCGGATGATGCTGCGCGTGCTGATCTACGCGTATGCGACCGGCACGTTCTCCTCGCGCAAGATCGAGAGCCAGCTCCGCGACAGCGTGGCGTTCCGGGTGCTCGCGGAGAACCAGGTGCCGGGTCACCGTTCGATCAGGCGCTTCCGTGCGAACCACCTGGAGCAGTTCAGCGACCTGTTCGCGCAGGTCGTGAAGATGGCAGCGGAAGCGGGCCTGGCGAGGATCGGTACGCTGGCCATCGATGGCAGCAAGCTGAAGGCGAACGCGAGCAAGCACAAGGCGATGAGCTACGCGCGCATGAAGGAGGAGGAGCAGCTGGAGCGCGAGATTGCCGCGATCATGAGGCTGGCGCAGGAGAAGGACGAAGGCGAGGACGTCGAGTTTGGTCCTGACTTCCGCGGGGACGAACTGCCCGAGGAACTGCGGCGCCGCGAAGAGCGCCTGAGCGCATCCGGGCGGCGAAGGCTCGACTGGAGAAGCGCAAGGCCGAGGAAGCCCAGGCGGCGGACGAGGCCAAGAAGGCGCAGGCGGAGAGTGAAGAACGCGAGCCGCCCCGGGAGCGGCCTCGAGCGCGGAAGACACCGAAGGGCGAACCGAAGCCGAAGGACCAGGAGAACTTCACCGACCCGGATAGCCGGATCATGAAGACTTCGAAGGGCTTCGAGCAGTGCTACAACGTTCAGATCGCCGTCGACGGGGACTCCCGGCTGATCGTCGCCAACGTCGTCAACAACTGCGCGTCCGATGCAGGGCAGCTGATCCCGGTGATCGAGGCAGCCATGGAGAACACCGGCCTGCCTGCGAACCAGGTGCTCGCGGATGCCGGCTATCGCAAGGAGGAGGACCTCGCCGTGCTCGAAGCTGCCGGCATCGACGCCTACATCGCACTCGGGCGCGAGGGCAAGGATGCGCCTGAACCAGGGGAGCAGAACGAGGCGACGCAACGCATGCGCGAGAAGCTCCGTACCGAGGAGGGTCGCGAGCGCTACCGACAACGCAAGCACGTCGCCGAGCCACCGTTCGGGTGGCTGAAGAGCATCCTCGGCTTCAGGGGCTTCAGCCTACGTGGCCTTTCGAAGGTCACTGCGGAGCTCAATCTCGTGGCGCTCGCGCTCAACCTGCGCAGGATGAAGGGCATGACTTCCGCGTGAGCGGGGTCTCCGGGGTCTCGCTTCGTCGCGAGGCCCGCCGAGGACCGGCGTGCGCTCCGTGACCGACCGAACTCGACCGTGACCTCCCCGCCGGACTGGCGGCCTCCGAGTTCCCGCGATGCCTTCCGCGCTACCACGCGCCTTGGCGCGTGGCGCGCTGGCCTTCCGTGGCCCAGGCTCCTAGCCTGCGCAGATGCGCACCCTGCTCCTCGCGCTCGCGCTGCTCCCGGGACCGGTCGATTGCCAGCGCCCCGCGGCGCCGGCCGCCCCTGACCCCGAGGCCGTGGCCGAGGCCTACGACCGTGACGTGGGCGCATTGTTCTCGGGCCGTGGACCTGGCCGCGGTGGGGCGCCGGCGCCGGAGCAGGCACACGCCGCGCTCGAGCGTCTGTGCGCCGTGCCGGCGTCGGGACTCGAGACCCGTGCCGCGGACCTCCGGTCGGTGCTCCGCGCCTACCTCGAGGCGCGACCGCGCGGCGGCGACCTCGTGCGGCAGGTCGACGCGCTGCGCGCGGAGCACACCTGGGACGGCAGCCGGGCGCTCGACAAGCGCAAGGGCGATCCGCGCACGCTGCTGCTGGTGGCGATCGACAGCCAGCTGCACCAGACCCTGCCGGTGCGCGAGCTCCGCGCGCACCCGGCGGCGGCCGCGTTCCCCGGCGCGGTGCCGGACGACGCGCCGCGCGTCGCGCGGACCCTGCAGGTGGACACGCAGGTGCCGCGCTGGCATTCGACCGCGCTGTGGGCGCCCGCTGGCGAGACGGTGCACGTCGAGGTCCGAGAGCTGTCCGCGGGCGCGACCCTCACCGTGGTCGTCGGAAGCCACACCGACAGCGTGGTCGGCCGGCCGCGCTGGGAGCGGTTCCCGCGGATCTCACGTCGCTTCCGCATCGACGCTGCCGGTGACCACGAGGTCGGCAATGCGTTCGGCGGATTGATCTACGTGGCCTGCGACCGCACCGACGCAGGCGTGCTGCAGGTGAGGATCCGCGGCGCCGTCGAGGCGCCGGTCTTCGAGCTGGGCGCGACGTCGATCCGGGATTGGCGGGCGGCGCTCCGCGATCGACCCGCGCCGTTCGGCGAGCTGATCTGCGACCACATCGTCTGGACGCTGCCGGCGGGCGTGCTGCGCTCGTGTGACGACCCCGACGAGGTGCTCCGCTTCTGGAGCGAGGTGGTCTCGGTCCAGGACCAGCTCGCGCACGCGACCCGGGCCTCTCCGGAGCGCTTCGTGCTCGATCGCCAGATCTCGGTCGGCTACATGCACTCGGGCTATCCGCTCATGGGGCCCGTGTCGGCCGCGGCGGCCGCGGTCGACGTCGCGACGCTGCGGGAGAAGGGCAACTGGGGGATGTTCCACGAGCTCGGGCACAACCACCAGACGGAGCACTACGGCCGCTATGCGAACGTCTGGACCTTCGACGACAGCGTCGAGGTGACGGTGAACGTGTTCTCGGCGTGGACCTACGTCGCGGCGCTGCAGCGCCCCGCGGTGATGGGCCACCAGCACTGGCGCACGGATCTGCTCGCGGAGAACCTGGCGGCGAGCTTCACCGCGAAGCCGTACGGCGAGAAGTCGCACCGCGAGCGCTGCCTGTTCTGGGTCCACCTGATCGAGGAGTTCGGTTGGGACCAGGTCCGCGCGGTGTTCGGCACCTACGCGGAGATGCCGCGGGACCAGCTGCCCCGCGACGATCTCGGCAAGCGCTCGCTGTTCCTCGAGGTCTGGTCGCGGCAGGTCGGTCACGACCTCGGGCCGCTCTTCGCGGCGTGGGGAATCGAGGTCACCGAGGCCGCGGCCGCGCACGTCGCGGCACTGCCCGCGTTCACACCGCGCGTCGCGCTGCCCGCGCGCTAGAAGCCACGTCACGGGAGCCGCGCCGAAGTCACCGGTTCGCCTGCGCTCCCGGCTCTCGACCGGGTCCCGGATCCGCGCAGCGGGTCGTGGGCGGCCCCGGACGGCTCGGGTCCATCGCGCCTCGCGGTCGTCTCGCACGTGCCTCCGAAAACGCGCTGGACGGCGTTGCCGGGGCACACGATTCCGGGACGGACGACATCGAGAGGTCGTCGACTGCGGGGCTGGATCAGGGTTGGCGACCGCGTCGCGCCCGACCGTCGGCTCAGCATTCGGTCGCGCGAAGCTGCGCGCGGGGCGGGCCGACCCCATATCGAAAGCAGATCCCGGCAAGGTGCTCGAGGAGTTCCACCGCCGATGCCCGGATGGGTCGCGGCGCCGGGGTGGCGCTCGTCGTCGGTGCGGCGCCGAGTGCGGTCGAGGATCAGATCATGAGCAGCGCGGCCGGCGAGCGCCGGCAGCCGTGCACCGACTGGCAGTCGCCCTGCAATGCCGGCATCACCAGACCGGTCGCCACGTCGACGACCACCGCCACGCCCTCGCCTGCCCGCACGCCGGTCAGCAGCATCCAACGCCCGGCGATCAGCTCGCAGCGCTCGAGCTCGAGCCCCGGCACCTCGGCGATCGGATCCTCCTGGCCGGTGAACCACACCACCGCGACCTTGGTGACCGGCTTGCCGTCGACCGTCTCGGTGCGGGCATCCAGGCTCTGGCTCTTGTTCAGCACGAACTCGTGATCGGCCGGCACGAACGGAGCGCCGGTCTTCTGCCAACCATCCGCCAGCTCCAGCCAGCCCGACTCGAGCTGCACTCGCAGGCTGCCCTCGAGCCACAGGATGCGCACCACCTTGCCATCCGGCAGGTCGACGCTGCGCACCTGGCCGCCGACCTCGCCGAGCGCCACGCTCCAACCGCTGCCGAGCATCGTCTTCTGCACGGCGGCCCAGTGCCGGCCCTGGTCGTCCATCGCCATGGCGCCGTAGGCGAGCGCTCCACCCAGCCGCAACGCTTCGCCCGTCCCCGGCCGCAGGCAGAGCAGATCGAACCCCGACCGCGACGTGCGCCGCGTCGCCAGGATCGAGCCATCGGCGAAGGCGGCATATTCGGTGACCGCCGGGATCAGCACGCGCGGGTTGTGTCCGGCCAGCGACACCTGCACCAGGTTGCCGTTGAGGTTGGGTTCGCCGTCGATCTGCTGCAGGTACAGCAGCGAGGCGTCCTCGACCCTGGGCCCGCCGAAGCGGATTGCATTGCCGCCGCTCGTGTAGATCCAGTCGGTGTTCCTGGCGTGCAGCGTGATCAGCGTGCCTGCGACCAGTGCCTTGGTGACCAGTTCACCCGGGCGGTGGAGACCGAGCGCGCCGTCGGTCCAGGTGACCGGTGACTCGCTCACCAGGGTGACGGTCGTGGGGTCGACGCGCAGTCGCCTCGCGAGATCGTCGCGCGCCTTGTCCGCCGCATCCGAGGGCGGGGTCGCGCCGAGCAGGAAGGTGAGCGGGAGAGCGAGGATCAAGGACAACGTGGCCATGTCGGTGTTCCGTGGTTGCATCGGCGCTTCGGTGCCGGCCGCTGGACAGGGAGCCGTCGGAAGCGCCGCGGTGGACGCCGCATACGTCTCACGGTTCCGCCGTGTCCGCCGCGCGCCGGGAGCGCCAGCCGTCCCGCAGCGCCAGGACGCCGTGGCATGGTCGGTTCGCTCTTCGCGCGCCGCGGACCGATCCGAGCCGGAGCTCCCGTGGCGATCCGCCGCGCCGGCCGCGTCCGGGAGGCGAGGCGCACGGAAGCGGAGCCGAGGACCGCCGTCCGCGACTTCGCAAGGCCCGCCGGACTCCGGACGCGCTGCGCGCCGGTTGCCACCGACCTCGCTCTGGAAGCCGGGCGGCGGCTGTGCGGGCATCAGCACGCGCGAAGCCTCACCGTCGACGTGCACCGTGGGCCCGCCCGGTCGATGCAGCACGTGCGTGTCGACCGGGCGCGGGCCCACGCCGGGTACGACGACGCTCAGCCGATGGACTCCAGGAAACGGACGATCTCGTCCGGGGCACCGAGGTGCTTCGCCTCCTCGAGGGGCGTTGCGAAGTCGTCGATGCGGGTGCGGACGCCGAAGTCCGCGCCTGCAGCGCGGAGGATCCGAAGGGACTCGAGATCGTGCCTGGCGGCGGCGAGGTGGGCGGGCGTCCAGTCGTTGAAGCCATGCACATCGAGAGGTGCTCCGGCAGCGATGAGCGCGCGCAACACCTCGTGCTTGTCCGGGTGAGCGCGATCGATCGCACAGTGCAGGATCGGCCAGCCTTCGTCCGACTCGAAGTCGAGTGGAACACCTCGCGCGAGCATCCAGGCGATGACCGGCAGCGGACCGCAGTCGACTGCGTGAGCGATCCACGTCCGGTTCGTGAAGTCGTCACGACCGGCGGGGAAGCTCTCGACGATGAGCGCGCAGTCCTCCAGTGCGTCGATGTCCCCGGCGACGATCGCTCCGATGATGACGTCGTAATCGGGCATCGGTGGCATGCGTGGTCTCGCGGTCGTGAGCTCGGGTCAGCGGACCGATGGCCGTGGACCCGCCGCGCGGTCCGTGTCGATCGGTCGCCTCGCGTGCGTGGGCTGCGCCGCTGTCGACCGCGCGCCGACCCGACGCCGACCGAAGCACCGCGCTCCCAACGTAGCTCCCGACGGTCGTCGGGCCACCGGGCTCGGGAGCCGACGGTCCGCGTCGCCCACGGCCATCGAGCGACATTCGAGAATCGACGACCTCGAAGGGTCGAGGTGCTGGAATCGAAGGCGAGGCCCGGCATCCTGCTGTCATCCGCACGACGCTCCCCCGGGCGCCGCCCCTCACCGATGCCGCTGTTCCGCTATCTCGCGGACGCTCCTGTTCCGCCGCCGCCGCCCCGCCCGCCGCTCTGGCACGATCTGCGCGCCGGTGCACTGGTGGCGCTGATCGCACTGCCGCTGTCGCTCGGTATCGCGATGGCCAGCGGCTTCCCTCCGGTCGCCGGGCTGTTGACCGCGATCGTCGGCGGTGCGCTGGTCAGTCTGCTCGGCAGCGCGCGGCTGACCATCAAAGGGCCGGCTGCCGGGCTGATCGTCATCGCGCTCGCCTCGGTGCAGGAGCTCGGTGCGGGCGACCACGGGCTCGGCTACCGTCGCACGCTCGGCGTGCTGGTGGTCGCCGCCGCTTTGCAGATCGGCATGGCACTGTTGCGGGCCGCGTCGTACGGCATCGTGATCTCGCCGTCGGTGGTCCAGGGCATGCTGGCGGCGATCGGCGTGATCATCGTCTCCAAGCAGGTCCACACCTTGGTCGGGGTCAGCACCGAGGCGGATACGCCGCTGGGTCTGCTGGCCGAGATCCCGCACAGCGTCGCCAATGCGAATCCGGAGATCCTGGTCCTGGGCGTCACTGCGCTCTTGGTGCTGTTCGGCTGGCCGCGGCTGCGGGTCGGGCGGCTGCGCCGCGTGCCGGCCGCGCTGGTCGCGCTGCTGGTGACCATCCCGTTGGCGACCTGGTTCGAGCTCGGCTACTGGCACAGCCACACTTTCCTGGGCCGCGAGTTCCTGGTCGGCCCGGACTTCCTGGTCACGCTGCCGGGCTCGCTGCTCGACGCGGTCACGCTCCCCGACTTCGCGGGCCTGGCGTCCGCGGCAGGCTGGAAGTTCGTCGTGATGTTCGCGCTGATCGGGTCGATCGAGTCGACGCTCAGCGTGCTGGCGGTCGACGCGATGGACTCGTCCCGCCACCCGTCGAACCTCGACCGCGACCTGCTCGCCACCGGGACCGGCAACCTGGTGTGCGCGATCGTCGGCGGCCTGCCGATGATCTCCGAGATCGTCCGCAGCCGCGCCAACATCGACGCCGGCGCGGGCTCGAGCCGCGCCAACCTGACCCACGGCGTGCTGCTGCTGATCGCGGTCGCGCTGATCCCCGAGCTGCTGCACCGGATCCCGCTGGCGACACTCGCGGCGATGCTGGTCTACACCGGCGTGCGGCTGGCATCGCCGGGCCAGCTGGTCGCGATGCGCCGCATCGGGCCCGACCAGCTGGCGCTGTTCGCGACCACGCTGCTGGTCACGTTGGCGACCGACCTGCTGATCGGCGTCGGGGCGGGGCTCCTGCTGCTGATGCTCCAGCACCTGTGGCACGGTGCGTCGCTGCGCGATCTGTTCCAGCCGCGTATCGACGTCGATGCGGACGGCGACACGATGACGCTCGGGCTGCGCGGCACCGCGACGTTCACGAGCCTGCTGGCGGTGCGCAAGGAGATCCGCGTGCGGCCGGCCGGCACCCGTCGGGTCGTGGTCGACCTCGAGAGGGTCGGGCTGGTCGATCACACGTTCCTCAATCGGCTGCAGGACCTGGCCCGCTCACTCGGCGAAGTGCGCCTCGAGGTGACCGGGCACCAGCGCCTCGACGCGGTCTCGGCACACCCGCTGGCGACACGGCGGCAACGGTCTGGCTGAGCGTCGTGCGGCTCGTGGGCGCGCGGCCGTAGTGGTCGAGGTCCGTGCGGCCCGGCACCGGTTCGACGCCGACGTCGCGCAGCTGCGCAAGCTCGACGAGCTCCGGCGAGCCGTCGTTCGCGAACGTGACGCTGGGGTCGATCGCCACGATCGTGTCCACACCGTCGACCTTGCGCAGCATCGCCGGCAGGATCGTCTGACTCACCGCGCCGTCGTCATGCCGTACGTTGCGCGGACACCGCGGACGACCGGCCACGGCCGCCGGGAGGTCGCGTACGGTTCGCGGTCGGCTACCATCGGCGCGACGAGCCGGGGCCGACGAGCGGTGATCGGGCGACACGGCGACGCGGGCCAGCGAGGACGAGGACGCATGGGGGTGAACGAAGATCGCGTAGCGACACGCGGGACGCGCCGGACGGCGCGCGGATGGGCGGTCGCCATGCTGCTCGGGGTCGCGGGCTGCTCGGGGATCCGAACCGACGCGTTCACCGACGAGACGATCGACCTGTCGGCGTACCGGACCTACGCGTGGTCGACCGGGGCCACGCCGGCCGGTCTCGCCGGGGATCCGGTCGGCGATCCGGAGCTCGGGCGCACGGTGCGCCGGGCGATCGACCAGCAGCTCGCCGCATTGCGGCTGACCGAGGTCGCGGTCGCGGACGCCGACCTGCTCGTCGGCCACGCGGTGACCGTCGAGGAGCGGCTGCAGACGAACGACCCGTACTACGCGGTCTATCCGCTCGAGAAGTACGAGCTCGGCACGATGGCGGTCGACCTCGTCGACCGCGCGACCGGCAAGCTGGTGTGGCGCGGTGTCGCGAGAGATCGTCTGCGCTACACCGCGCGGGCCGTCGGCGTCTCGGCCAGGCGCTACGTGAGCACCGACGCGCCGCGCGAGTGGCACGTCGAGGACATGGTCGGCGCGATCTTCGCGCGGTTCCCGACTCGCTAGCGCGAACCCCGCGTGCGACGGGCTCGGAACGGGGGAATCGCTCTGTTCCGGTGCGACCCGGGCGGACGCCCGGACCACAGGTCCTCGGCCGGGGCTGTCGGTCCCGGCGCGAGGAGACCTACGATGCCGGAGGCGCGCGATGAAGGCCGTGATGAGCGAAGTCCCCCCCGAGCTGTTGGAGTGGCGCCGGCACATCGGCGCGGATCGTCACGACGAGGTCTGGGACGGGGTGCTGCACATGGGGCCTGAACCCTCGATCTCCCATCAGCACCTCGAGGGGCGGCTGATCGCGTGGTTGTGGAGGCACTGGGACGCGGAGGGGAATCGGGTCCTGCCCGGAGTCGGCGTCACGAGGCCGGGCGTCCGGTCCTGGATCCACGACTACCGGGTGCCCGACATCTCGCTGCTGACGTCGCAGGGAGCCGCCCGGGAGGTCGGTGACACGCACCTCGAGGGCGGCCCCGACGTGGTGATCGAGCTGCGCTCGCCGGGAGACGAGACCTACGACAAGCTCGGCTTCTACTGCGCGGTCGGTTGCCGGGAGATGTGGGTGATCGACCGCGACACGCGCGCGGTCGAGATCTACGCGCCCGACGGGGAGCTGCAGCCGCAGCGGCGACTCGCCGACGCGGACGGTTGGCACCGCAGCGCGCTCGGCATCGAGCTGCGCACGGTCGAGCAGCGGTTGGAGGTGCAGTTCAGCGGTCGCGGCGACACGCGTCAGCGCATGCCGTGACGGCGCGCGGCTCCGCGTGACGCCGCGTCGTGGCGCGGCCCGGCGCACGGAAGTCTGATTGCCCGGCGGCCTCGGTCGGCGTGCGTCACGCATCCCGGCATCGGTCTCTCCGTCGTCCGGTCAGCGTCCGGCGACCCCATCCACTCCCGGCCGTTGCGCCGCCCGGGCGGTGGCGCCTTGCGAAGCAAACCCCAGCGCGGATCGCAGAGATCCGCGAGATCCGTCCGAACTTGCCGCCAGCCACAGGAGGTCCGGTAGCGGGAGGGATGACGAGGCATGGCTGCTGCGGGATCGGCCCGAAGCCACGCGGTCGATCGCAGCGAGACTCGCCGACGTGGTGTCGCTTCGATGCGATGCCAGATCCCGATCAGCTTCCGTGCGCTCGGATGGCGGCGCCACCGAGGCTCGCGTCGTGGACTCCGCATCACCCGCCCGAGGACAATGGGTTGCCATGGGCTGAATTCGATCTCTTCACCGACCCGAAGGACGAGCTCGAGCGACTCGGATCGACGCCCGGCTTCCCCAGCGGCGGGCGCACGCCGCGCGGCGGTTCGGAAGCGCGCCAGCGCCGAGTGTTGCACGCGCCGGCACGTCGGCCGACGCGAACCCGACTGCGGTCGCTCCACGCTCCTCGGTCGGTCGACCTGGGGGATGTTCCACGAGCTCGGGCACAACCACCAGACGGAGCATTAGGGCCGCTATGCGAACGTCTGGACCTTCGACGACAGCGTCGAGGTGACGGTGAACGTGTGCTCGGCGTGGACCTACGTCGCGGCGCTGCCCGCGTTCACACCGCGCGTCGCGCTGCCGGCGCGCTAGGAGGCTGGGTCACGGGAGACGAGGCCGCCCGGCACGCGTCTTCGAGCCCCGGTCAGCGGCCGAGAGCCTCGCCGAATTCACCGATTCGCCTGCGTTCTCGGCTCTCGACCGGGTCCCGAACCCGCGCACCGTGTCGGTTCGCCTCCCATGACCCCGCCTCCTAGCCCGGATGATCCACGGGCTCCCGGTCATGGCGGCGGACTCAGCGTGGCGGCTCGAGCCGCCACGACGCCGGGCCGAGGGTCAGCTCGAGGGCATCCTGGACGACGGACGCGACGAGCTCCCGCCCCGAGACCGGATCGACGGGCCTGGTCGCCAGCTCCTCGATGCTCGGCCAGCGGCCGTTTCGCCGGTGGAAGTCGAACGCCTCGGCGCCGGCCTCGGTCAGCAGCAGTGCGCGCCGCTGGTCCAGCTCGGCGTCGACGACCTCCCATGGCGTCTGGCTACTCCAGAGCAGCCCCGCGCTGGATTCTGCGCGGCAGGCTTCCTCCAGCTCGGCGAGACGAGAGGTCGCGTCGGCGGCCGGCATGCTCGCGATCTCGTAGGCGGCGACCATCCGGTCGATCCACCTGGCGAGCGAGCTGCGCTTGGCGGCGAGTTCCGGCATGGTGATCGACGCCAGCAGAGGGGCCCCGGCGAGGAGGGATCCGAGCATGTCCAGCTCGCGAGCCGACGCGGTCGCGAGGGCCAGGACCGCGGCGTCGGTCACCGGCGCGACGCCCGCCTCGGCCATGATCGCGCGCGGTTCCTCCGCGCGCGGCAGGAGTCCGCGGAGGATCGTGATTGCCCTCCGGCTCAGCTCGGCTCGAACGAATTGCGCGGTCGGGCCGGGAATCTCGTGCAGCGCCTCCGCGAGCACACCGAACTCGCGAAGGTCCGCCACGGCGCCCTGCAGATCTCCGTCGGTCAGCCGGACCGCGATCCGCATCTCGATCATCCGGCTCGCGTCGAACGCGCCGAAGGCGGCCTTGGCGCCTGGATTCCAGAAGGACCACGCCGCCAGCATGTGGCGGGCCAGCCTCGCTTGCTCCGCCCGGAAGTCACGCGACCCGTCGCGGCCGGCGTCGTGCCCTTCCTGCGAGACCGCTTCGGCGTCGGGTGCGAAGCGCGCGCGGAACCTGCCGCGAGCGACGACACGCAACCGTTCGTACGACTCCGCGTCGCTTTCCAAGCGCGAACGATCCGAGAAGCTGGGCGTCCGGGCGAGGCCGTCGTGGTCGAAGTAGGCCCCGGCGTTGCTGTAGGCCTCGAAGAAAGCGAGAACGTCCAGGAGCTCGTCGATCGCATGGGCATCCGGCGGGAGTGGACCAAAGCGCGCTTCCAACCACGCGTCGACCTGCTCGCACGTGCGGGGCAGGCCCGCCGCGTCGAGACGGGCGACGGCTGATTCGAGGCTCGCTCTGGTACCGAGATCACGGGCCGTGCCGACGGCGAACCACGCGATCGAACCGATCGCCAGCAGGCACACGCTCGCGAGGGCGAGCCAGCGCCAAGGTCGTGGCAGCCGGCCCTTGCGCTCGCTTCGGCCGGACCGTGCGGTGTGGACGAATCTCCCGCGCCTCGTCCCCGCCGTGTTCGTTCGTGCTGGCGTCATCGCTGCGCCTCCTCGGATCGGCCGCTCGCGACTCGTCGCTCCGTGTCGCAAATGACGCCGCCGGGCTACCGGTACGCCCGGGATGATAGTCGCCGGACTTCGTCGAAAATGCGCGCCGCGCGGAGGGTCGTGCTCATGCCGAGCGCCCCGGCGAGCGGGGCCACGCCCGGGAGCCCGGTGGTGAGCGGCTGGATGAACACGTGGACTGCGGCCGTCGATACGGCTCGCGCGCAGGGGCTCAGCCGCCCTCGGCGAGATCCGCACCACGACGAACGGCAGCCACGCGGTCAGGCTCGCACCGGCCGGGGGGCGACGGGACGCAGCTCGGGACGAATGGGTGAGTCGGGAAGCTCGGGCCGCGATCCCACGCCAACTCGATGAGTGGCAAACGGTGCGTTCGGGACGCGATCGCTGCGCCGGATCGTGCGGCGGAAGGCTCTCATGGTCCCGGGTCGTCATCGCGGGCCCCGCGCCGATGCAGGATTGGAGTGTTGCGCACACCGCGGGAAGCTCCGGGAGCACCTCGGTTCGCGCTCCGAGCTCCCGCCGCCCGGGGTAGCGCAGGGGCTTGCGGATCGTCGCGATGCGTAGGCTCGCTGTCCGCGTGGTCGGTCTATCGATGCCCGACGCCGCGAACGCGCCGCGCGGCGGGCGCTCAGGTCGTCGCGCGGCTCGCCAGCACCTTCGCGACGGCGGCCATCGTGGTCGAGCTGCGCGTGGTGCACGTCGTGCCGAACAGTCGGTCCAAGGTCCCCAGACCACGGATCGCCCGCATCTCGCGCCGGTGCACGCCCACCACGAACCGGCCGTCGCGCGCGAGGATCTTCATCAGCCACGGGCCGCGGGCGGGGATGCGTGCGGGCAAGGACGGCGCTGCGCGCGGTCGACCGGCCAGCACGCTCACGAAGCGGACGACGTCGGGTCGCGCCGGCTCGGCGGCGAAGTGGTCCTCGGCCAGCAGGCGGACGAGCTGCTGACCGCGGCAGATCACGATCTCCGCATCGAACGGAAGCCGGCGAGCCACTTCGGCGCGGAGGCGAGCCGCGGTGATCGGCGCGCGGACGACGAACGTCCCTGCCGAGCCGATGTTGACGATGTCGAGGTGTCGCAGCTCGCGGGCGAGTGTCGTCGGTCGAAAGGCCCGGTGACCGCCCACGTTGATGCCCCTCAGCAAGACCACGAGTGCCATGCGTCCGTCCTTGTCGACGCTCGCGAGCGGTGCGCCGTGATACGTCCCGGTCTGCTACCTACCGCGGCTGAACGACCCGCGGACGGGCGACACCCGCTGGCTGGTCTCGCGCCGGAGGAACCGACCGAGCGTACCCGCCTGGCGGCGCGTCAGCAGCTCGTCGGGATCGAACTCGACGCCGATCGGGTCCTGTGCGAAGCCGGGCCCGGTCATGAACGCGTTCACCTGCTTGCCGGGACTCGAAGCACTCGATTCGGTCCGGCAGGAGCGCGCAGATGTCGGTGACCGCGAATCGGTGGAGCTCGTCGTCGTACGGCAGGAACGCCAATGCGGGATCCCGGTGCTGCTGACCGGCGCCGGACTCCTGTCGATAGCAACCGACCATCTGGTCGAAGCGGCCGGTCCGGCAGCCGACGTGAGTGAACCTGGCGGGAAGGATGCCGGTCACGGGTCCCTCGGCAGGGACGACGGTGTGCGTTCGACGGCCTCCAGGCGCACCTCGCGCGATGTGCTCGACCGGGCTGTGATCATCTCCGGTGCGACCCCGGCGGACGCCCGGACCACAGGTCCTCGGCCGGGGCTGTCCCTCCCGGCGCGAGGAGACCTACGATGCCGGAGGCGCGCGATGAAGGCCGTGATGAGCGAAGTCCCCCCCGAGCTGTTGGAGTGGCGCCGGCACATCGGCGCGGATCGTCACGACGAGGTCTGGGACGGGGTGCTGCACATGGGGCCTGAACCCTCGATCTCCCATCAGGACCTCGAGCGACGGTTGCTCATGTGGTTGGGAGCGCACTGGGAAGGCGCCGGCCATCGTCTCCTCCACGGAGTCGGTGTCGCGAGGCCGGGCGTGCGGTCCTGGGTCCACGACTACCGGGTGCCCGACATCTCGCTGCTGACGTCGCAAGGAGCCGCCCGGGAGGTCGGTGACACGCACCTCGAGGGCGGCCCCGACGTGGTGATCGAGCTGCGCTCGCCGGGTGACGAGACCTACGACAAGCTCGGCTTCTACTGCGCGGTCGGTTGCCGGGAGATCTGGGTGATCGACCGCGACACGCGCGCGATCGAGATCTACGCGCCCGACGGAGAGCTGCAGCCGCAGCGGCGACTCGCCGACGCGGACGGTTGGCACCGCAGCGCGCTGGGCATCGAGCTGCGCACGGTCGAGCAGCGGTTGGAGGTGCAGCTCGGCGGTCGCGGCGACACGCGTCAGCGCATGCCGTGACGGCGCGTGGCTCCGTGCCCTGTCGCGCCGTCCGTCGGGTCGGGCGCGGATGCCGACGCCGACGCCGCGCCACCCGCCGGCGAGGGATCTCCCGCATGCCGCGGGCCAGCGGGGTGGGGAATCGGCGGTCGACCCGTGATAACCGCCGCGCCCGCGCACTGGCTCTTCCGTCCGAGCCGAGTTGCTCCGGAGGAGTCACCATGTCGAGGTTGATGCCGAGGTTGATGTCGAGGTCGTCGTCGTGGTCGTCGATCGGTGCCGCGCTTCTTGCGGTCGGGTTGTGTGGAGCCCCCGGTCCGGCGCAGAAGCCGGTCGAGCCGGTGGCGGTTGCGCTGCCGGGTGGCGGGGGACCGCAGGGGTTCGAGCCGGGACGCGTGCTGTTCGACGCGCCGCGCGCGGGCGTCGTGTGGGCTGCGACCGGCAGCTACAAGGCGCAGTTCGACGCCGTCGGCGTCACGTTCGTGCCGTACCTCGGGCGGACGGCGAGCCGCGACTGGCCGCTGCGGCTGCGGATCGCGGCGGTCGCCGCTGGCGCGAGCGAGGTTGCCGTGGCGGGCGGCACTCCGCAGGTGAGCGGTGACGCCGTGGAGATCCGGCGCGGCGGGCTCGTCGAGCGCTGGCTGCTGCGCGGAGCGGAGGCCGAGCAGACCTTCGTGTTCGACGCGCTGCCGGCGCGCGGGGAGCTGTCGATCGAGCTGGTCGTCGAGTCGCCGCTCGTCGGCGTGCGCGACGGTGCCGGGCTCGCGTTCGAGGGGCCCGACGGCGGCGTGCGCTACGGTGCGGCGGTCGCGATCGATGCGGCCGGGCGCCGCACGGCGCTGACGACCGAGCTGCGGGGCGACCGGATCGTGCACCGGCTGCCGGCGGAGGCCGTCGCGGACGCGGCGCTGCCGCTGGTCGTCGATCCGGTGCTGTACGGGTTCGGGACCAACGCGGGGGCCTGGGACTTCGCGGCGCCGGACGTCGCCTACGAGGCGGGCACCGCACGCTACGCGGTCGTCAGCGAGCGCTGGTGGAGCGTGACGGACCGCGACGTCTGGTGCGAGTACCGCGACGAGCAGGGTGCGCTGATCGCCGGCACGGGTCTGTGGATCGACGTGTCGACCGACGACTGGACGATGCCGAAGGTCGCGGCCAACCGCGCGGCCGGGCGCTTCCTGACCGTCGCGCAGGTGCAGCCGTTGTCGACGCTCGAGCTCAGGATCCGCGGGCGCGTGCGCGACGCCGGGGGCACCGGCACCGTGTATCCGGAGCTGGCATTGAGCGACACGTGGGTCCAGCCGGCGCGTCGGCCGGACGTCGGTGGCGATGGGAATCCCAATGGGACGACCCGCTGGGCGGTCGTGTTCGAGTACGGGTACTCGGCCACCGACACCGATATCTACTACCAGATGGTCAACGGTGACGGCACGCTGCTCGGCGGCACGCGGCAGCTGACGGCATCGGCGGCGGACGACCGCGAGCCGGGCATCTCGAAGCTCAACGGGATCAGCGACGCCGCGACCCAGCGGTGGATGGTCGTGTTCGCCCGGCGCCTGTCGGCAATGCAGCGCGTCGTCTACGGCTGCTCGCTGATGCCCGATGGCACGTTGGCACTGGGCCCGTACTACGTCGGCGCCGGGCTCGGCGAGGTGTGGTCGCCGGTCGTGTCGTCGCCGACCGAGGTCATCAACGGTGCGCGTCACCACCTCGTGTGCTGGCAGAACGTCTTCAGCGCGACGGACGACGACATCCTGTGTGCGCTGGTGACGAATGGCCTGACCGAGAGCCTCGACAACCTGTCGGTGCTCGAGGGCCCGACGCACACGCGCATCCAGGCGCAGCCGGCCGTGGACAGCGACGGCTGCCGCTTCGTCGTCTCCTACAGCGAGCTGGTATCGGCGACCGGCAACGACTACGACGTCTTCGTCACGACCGTGCACGCGACGTACACGCCGGTACCGAGGATCGGTCTGTCCGAGTCACGGATCGCGGTCGCGACCGGTTCACAATGGGAGGGCGCCGTGGCGGTCTCCGCGCGCCAGCTCGGCGGTGCCGACGCGCGCTACATGGTCGCATGGGAAGACAGCAATGGCGGGTCGACCAACTCGATCCGCGGCGCGGTCTACGAGGGTGCCGGCCCTGGCGGCATCACCCGGCTCCCGCACGGCTGCCACGGCTTCCCGATCGACGCGTTCGGCCGGCCGCTGATCGGCCAGCGCGTGACGGTGCAGGTGCCCGGGCCGACCGGCGGCATCGTGCACTCCGGCATCCTGTTCGGCCTGCTGCGCTCGCCGGCCCTGCCGATCCCGATGTGCTCGCAGCCCTGCCTGCTCGGCGTCGACGGCCCGTCGTTCCCGGCGACGATCCATATCGACATCCCACCGATCGGCAGCCTGGTCGGCGTGCAGGCGGCCGTGCAAGGCTGGGATCTCCTCGGTGGCTCGTGCGCCGGCGCCGCGCTGCGCGTCAGCGACACGCTGGTGCTCACGGTGCGGTGAGGTCGTCTACCGCGCACCGTCATCCGCCGCGCGGCGCTGTCGCAAGAGCGTCGCGAGGCGGGCGAGGCCGCGGTGGACGAGGTTGCGCGCGGCGTTCTCGCTGCGGCCGGTGGACGCGGCGAGCGTCGCGTAGTCGATGCCGACGACGCGGTGCAGGACGATCGCCTCGCGCTGCTCGTCGGTCAGCTCGTCGAGCGCGGCCTCGACGCGCGCGGCCTGCTCGCGGGCGCACGCGTCGCGGCTCGGTGTGAGCGTGGACCAGACGTCTTGGAAGGCCGAGTCATGGACGTCGACGTGTGCTTCGCGCGCCGGATCGCGCCGCTCCGCCCGGAGGCGGCGGGCGCGCTCGGCGAGCTTGTGCCAGGCGACCTGGCACAGCCAATGGCGGAACCGCACCTCGTCGTGGAACTCGAACCGGTCGAGGTCCTGCAGCGCCTCGCGACACACGGTCTGCACGAGGTCGCCGTGCGACTCGCGCGCCAGCAGGTGACGACCCGCGCGTGCGCGCACGTAGGCGCGCAGGCGTGGCAGGTTCCGCGCGAGCAGCTCCTCGACCGCGCTGCGGTCGCCATGCGTCGCCCGGGCGAATGCGGAGGAGTCCATGGTCGGCGTGCCGGGCATTGTACGGGTCGTTCCTGCCGTGCGCTCGTCGCGTTACGCTGGGCGACCGCGGTGCGGTCTCGCCGCGCCGCCGATGTCGCCTGGCGGCCGAGTGCGAGGTCGTCGTCATGGAAGAGCTGATCGCGCAGAGCCTGCGGATCTACGAGGAGGCTGGCGAGGTCGGCCTCAGCGGCTTCCTCGCCGCGCATCCCGCCGAGCGCGACGAGCTCGAAGTGCACCTCGGCGAGCTGCGCGCGGCGGGGCTCCTGGCGCCGCTGCCGGAGCCGGATGACGACGGCTCGACGGAGTCCGACACGGCGGGTCTGCCGAGGTTCGTCGGCGAATACGAGCTGCGCGAGCGGATCGGTGGCGGGGGGATGGGGATCGTGTTCCGCGCCTGGCAGCCGAGCCTCGGTCGCGAGGTCGCGGTCAAGCTGCTGCCGGCGGAGCGCGCGGCGATCGGTGCCGCGCGCGCGCGCTTCCGGCGGGAGGCCGAGGCGATCGCGCGGCTGCGTCACCCGGGCATCGTGCCGGTGTTCGGGTTCGGCGAGGAGGCCGGCCTGCCGTGGCTCGCGATGGAGCTCGTCGACGGGCGGACGCTCGCCGAGCAGATCGCGGCGCTCGCGGAGCGACGGGCGGCTGCATTGCGTGGCGCCGACCTCGCCGGCGTGCTCGGTGTGCCGGTCGGGGCGTCGCCGCTGTTCTCGGCGTCGTGGAACGACGCGTGCCTGCAATTGGGGGCGCAGATCGCCGAGTCGCTCGAGGTCGCGCACGCGGCGGGCATCGTGCACCGCGACGTGAAGCCCTCCAACGTGCTCGTCGACCGGCATGGCCACGCGCTCCTGTTCGACTTCGGCTTGGCGCTGCCGATGCAGCAGGACGTCCGGCTGACACGGTCGGGCGACAGCGTCGGGTCGCCCGCCTACATGGCGCCCGAGCAGGTGCGCGGTGACCCGGTCGATGCGCGGACCGACGTCTACGGGCTCGGTGCCACGCTGTACGAGCTGCTCTCTCTCGAGCTGCCGTTCGCGGCGCGCGATCCGTTCGCGCTCCGTGAGCAGGTGCTGCGCGGCGAGATCGTGCCGCTCGGACATCGCAATCCGGCGGTGTCGTGGGATGCGGAGACGGTCGTCGCGTGCGCAATGGACGTCGATCCGCGCCGCCGCTACGCGAGCGCAGCGGCTCTGCGCGCGGACCTCGAGCGTGCACTCGCGCGCGAGCCGATCCGCGCCCGGCGACCCGGGCCGTGGCGGCGGCTGCGGCGCGTCGCCGCGAGGCGTCCGGCGCGGACGGTCGCGCTCGCGGCGGTGCTGGTGCTCGCGATCGGGCTGCCGACCGCGATCGGCGTGGTGCAGGCGCGCGCGCGGGTCGCGGTCGACGTCCAGCGCCGCGCCGCGGAGCAGCACCTCGACACGGCGCTCGGCGCGCTCGAGCGGTTCGTCGCCGGGTTCGGCGCCGACGAGCTCGCCTACACGCCGGGGCTCGACGCGGCCGGCCGCGCGCTGCTCGCCGAGGCGATCCCGCTCTACGACGCGCTGGCGGCGGAGCGGCCGGGCGATCCGCGCGTCGCCGTCGCGCGGGCCGAGGCGTATGCCCGGCGGGCGGCCTGGGTCGACAAGCGCACCGGCGACCTCGCGGCGGCCCGAGCGGCGGGGCTGGCGGCGCTCGCGGCGCTGCCGGGCGAGGTGGCCACCCCCGGCGCCCGCCTGCAACGCTCGCTCGCGCTGCGGACCATGGCCGCGATCGAGCGTGCACGCGGCGACCTGCCCGCGGCGCGGGCGGCGCTGGTCTCGGCGGTGGGCGCGCTCGACGCCGCCGACCCGGACCCCGAGCTGCGCGCCGCGCGCGCCTACGCGCGCATCGAGCTGGGCCGGGCGCTGACCGACGGCGGCGACAGCCGCGCCGCCGAGGCCGAGCTGGTCGGTGCGCTCGCGGAGCTCGCCACCGCCAAAGACGCCGTCGTGACCGACGTGCCACAGGCGCATGCCCACGCGTTGCGCTGCCTCGCGACGGTGCGCGCGCGCATCGGGCGCACGGCCGCGGCGATCGCCGACCTGCGCGGGGCGCTCGCCATCCTCGACGCGCGGCTCGGCGGACCCGACGCGCCGCCGGCGTGGCCCGCGATGGCGGCCGAGGTGCTGTGCCGGCTCGGCAGCGCGCTGTCGGAGAGCGGCGATCTCGCCGAGGCGCGCGCGGCGCTCGCGCGCGGCATCGACATCCAGGCACGGCTCGTCGAGGAGTTCCCGAGCGTCGTGCAGTTCCGCGACACGCTGGTCGAGCTGCGGCTGCGCGCGGCGAGCCTCGCCGCGGACGCGGACGCCGCGCCGCTGCTCGCGGCCGCGGCCGCCGACGCCGAGCAGCTCGGGCTGGCGCCGCTCGCGCGCGCGCTGCTGTGCGTGCGGATCGCGCGGCTGCGGCTCGAGCGCGACCTCGACGGCGCGGACGTCGAGCAGCGCCTCGCGGCGCTCGTCGCCGCCGTGCAGGCGGTCGACGACCTGGACCAGGTCGAGGCGCTCGACCCGCGCGACGCGCAGGAGCTCGGCCGCGCGCTGCACGCGATCGCGGTCGTCCGCTACCAGCGCGAGCTCGGTGACGTCGAGCCCGCGGCGCGGCGCGCGGTCGAGCTCAAGCGCGCGTCGGTCGCCGCCTGCCCGGACGACGTCGAGGTCCGGGAGAGCCTCGCGAACTCGCTCGGCGTGCTCGCGCTGCTGCGCGCCCGCGGTGGCGACCGCGACGGCGCGCTCGCCGACTACGCCGAGGTGATCGACGTGCGCGAGGAGCTCCTGCGGATCGAGCCCGACGACCACCGCCTGCAGCACCGCCTCGCCGGCACCTACTGCAACGCCGCGACCACCGCCCTCGACGCCGGCGATCCCGCCCGGGCGATCGCCCTCGCCCGTCGCGGCGAACAGCTCGCCGCCGCCGCGGTCGCCGCCAGCCCCCGCGCCGCCTGGGTCCGCCGCCTCGCCGACCTCCGCGCCACCCTCGCCGAAGCTGTCGAGCGCTACCGCGACTGATTTCCACACTCCACGCCGCGCCGCTTGACGTTTGCGGGCGCTCGCCGGATGACTCGGGCCGGCCGATGTCCGACGAACGACGCGAACTGTGGTGGGAGTCGCCCACCGTCGAACTGGGGCGAGTCCTGCACCTGCAGCTCGACGAGCCCTTCCGGGCCGAGCACGGCGGTGTGCTCGAGCGGATCCAGATCAGCTACGAGAGCTGGGGCCACCTCGACGCGCACCGCGACGACGCCGTCCTGATCGTCCATCCGATGACGGCCGACTGCCACGCGACCGGCGCGTTCCGCGGCGAGCCGCAGGGCTGGTGGGAAGACCTGATCGGGCCCGGCCGTGCGATCGACACCGATCGCACGTTCGTCGTCTGCCCCGACCTGCTCGGCGGCTGCTACGGCGCGACCGGCCCGCGCTTCCCGGCGCCCGACGGCCGGCCGTACTTCGATCGCTTCCCGCTCCTCACGCCGCGCGACATCATGCGCGTGCAACGGCTGTTCGTGCAGCAGCTCGGCATCCGTCGGCTGCGCACGGTCATCGGGCCGTCGATGGGCGGAATGATCGCGTGGGAATGGGCGATCGAGGCGTCCGACCTCGTCGACCGGGCGGTCGTGGTCGCGGCACCGCTCGTGACGACCGCGCATCAGATCGGCATGAACTGGTTGCAGCGCCGCGGCATCGAGCTGGACATCACCGAGGACAACGAGGTCGCGCAGAAGTTCGGGCAGATGATCGCGCGCGGCGTCGGCATGCTGAGCTATCGCTCCCCGCTCGGCCTGGAGGAGAAGTTCGGCCGCGAGTGGTTCAAGCAGCCCGGCGCGACGCTCGGTGAGCGCGGCATCTACAACATCGAGTCGTGGCTGCGGCACCACGGCAAGCGCATCACCAAGCGCTTCGACCCGTACACCTACCTGCTGTTCTCGCGCGCCATGGACCTGCACGACGTCAGTGCGGGGCGCGGTGATCTCGTCGCCGCATTGCAGCAGGTCGATTGCGAGGTGGTCGTCGCGGGCATCTCGACCGACAACCTCTACCCGCCCCAGGACGTGCACACCGGCGCCGACATGCTGAGTCACCTCGGCAAGGACGTGCGCTACGCCGAGATCCGCTCGTTGCACGGCCACGATGCGTTCCTGTTGGAGACCGACCAGCTCGACGCGATCCTGCGCGAGAGCACCATGCCGGCGGGCGCCGTCCCTGCATTGCCGGTCCGCAGCGACCGCGAGCTGCGCGTGGTGCGGCTCGGGATCCTCGGTGCCGGGCGCGTCGCGAAGTCGTTCGCGCGCCTCGTCGCACAGCGCCGCGACGACTTCGTCGCCCGGCGCGGCATCCGCTTCGACCTCACCGCGGTCGCGGAGATCGACCCGCTGCGGCCGATCGATCCCGCGTTCGCCGGTGCCGAGATCCTGCGGGACCCGGCAGCGCTGGTCGCGCGCGAGGACGTCGACGTCGTGATCGACCTCACGCGCGGCACCGACTCGTCGCCGCTCGTCCGGGCGGCGCTCGAGCGGCGCCGGCCGGTCGTCACGCCGAACAAGCGATTGGTCCGCAACCATGGCGCGGAGCTCGAGCGGGTCGCGTTCCAGCACGGCGTGCGGCTCGCGTGGCACGACTCGATCGCCGCGGGCTGGCCGCTGATGTACGCGCTCGAGCGGCCGATGGTCCGCGGCGACATCACCGGCGTCCGCGCGATCCTGTCGTCGACCGGCAACGTCATCCTCGACCGCATGGCCGCCGGCACGGGCTTCGAGGAGGCGCTGCAGGAAGCGATCCTGCTCGAGATCACCGAGGTCGATCCCGATCTCGATCTGTCGGGCTGGGACGCGGCGCAGAAGCTGTCGATCGTGCTGTCGCGGCTGACGCGCCGCCGCCAGCCCGTCGACGGCATCGACGTCGCCCGCCTCGATTCGGTCGACCCGGTGCTCGTCCGCACCGCGCGGCAGCTCGCGCTGTGCATCAAGCCGGTCGCGTGGGCGCGCATCAACGGCGACGACGTCGAGGCGACCGTGCGCCCGATGGCGGTCCCGCTCGACAGCCACCTCGGCGCCAATCGCGGCAGCAATCACGTGGTCGTGCTGCAGTCGAGCACCGAGGGCGAGATCGTGCAGATCGGCGAGGGCGCCGGCACGCTGCCGGTCGCGACGGCGGTGTGGAACGACCTGCTCGGCGTGCTCGATCCGGCCCGCAGCTGGACCGGCCGCTTCCCGCCCGCGGAGCGCGCACCGCGTGCGCCGGAGTTCGACACGCATGTCGTCGCCGCCGGCGGTGCGGCACGGCTCGTCGATGCGCCCGTGCCGGGCTCGGTGCCGGTGCTACCGCACTGAGGCGTCAGCCCTCGGCGAGCCAGCCGGGTTGTCGCAGCGGGGGGTGGCGGAGGGCCGGGACGAGAAACGACCTCGTCGGCTGAGGAAGGAGGTCGGGGTCGCGGGAGCTGGGCCGAGCCGCCGGGCCGATCCGAGCGGATGGCGCAAGTTGTTGTAAGTCATTATTTTACGGATGGATCGGAAATCGTCGACTCAACTCGACGATGCGTCCGTGTCGACCGAACTCGACAAGATGGTTCTGTCGAGTAGGCTCGACACGAGCATGGAAGGCCGCGAACTCCTCTCCATCGCACGTCGATGGGCCCCGAACGCCGGCGCCGAGGCCGCCCGGGTGATGCGTCGCATCGAACTGCCGCGCGCACTGGTCCCGGGGCTCGCGCTGGTGGTCCAGGGCGTGCGGCGCTGCGGCAAGTCGACGCTCCTCACGCAACTGCCGGATCGGTTCGCCCTGGATCCCGCGCGGTGCCTGTTCGTCAACTTCGAGGACCCGCGGCTCGCCAATCACCTCGACCATCGGACGCTCGATGGCCTCGTCGGCGCGTTCGAGCAGGAGGTCGGGCCGGGACCGGCGGTGTACCTCCTCGACGAGATCCAACACGTGGAGCGTTGGCACGCGTGGTTGCGAACCGAGCTGGACACCGCGACCGATCGTCGGTTCATCGTCACGGGTTCCAACGCCCACCTGCTCTCCGGCGAACTCGGGTCGTCATTGACCGGGCGTCACCTGCGGGTCGAGCTGTTCCCGTTCGACTTCGCCGAATATCGCGAGGTCGACCGGGAGGGTTCGGTGGAGAGCTACCTGCGCGTCGGCGGCTTCCCCGCGCCGCTGCTCTTCGGCGAGGGGGATCGATTGCTCCGCGCGTACTTCAATGACATCGTCGAGCGCGACGTTCGCGAGCGTGTCGGGGCCCGCTCGACGCGACCCTTGCGGCAGCTCGCGCAGTTGCTGTTCGAGTCCGCCGGGTCGGAATTGAGTCTCCGCCGTGCGGCGGCGACGGTCGGTGTCTCGGCCGACACCGCGTCGCTCTATCTCGAGGGGTTGGAGGACGCCTACCTCGTCTTCGGCTGCCCGTGGTTCGCGTTCTCCGAACGCAAGCGCGCCGCGCGCAGCAAGAAGTACTACCCGGTCGACCCCGGCCTGCGCCGCGCCTGCGTGGTGTCGGGCAGCGACGACCGCGGCAAGGCTCTCGAGTGTGCCGCGTTCGTGAGGCTCCGGCAGCGATTCGGTGAGGTGTTCTACTGGCGGGATCGCGGCGAGGTCGACTTCGTGGTGCTGCGAGACGGTGTGCCGATCCCGATCCAGGTCACCTGGGACGAGCCGAAGCCGCGCCACCTGAAGTCGCTGGACGCCTTCCACGAAGACCATCCGCAGTCGGGCGAGGCGGTGTTCTTCACCGCGAACGACCTCGCCAGCGAGACCGGCCTGCCGGCCGGGTTGGAGTGAGGTGGCTGACCGCCACGGGTCTCCGCCGATCCGATCCTCGGACTCCCGCACTCGCTCCAACGACACGTCGACGGTCTTGCCGTGAGCGCAATGCGGGCCGTCAATCCTGCGCCGGTCGGTCGCGCAGGCTGGCGACGATGCGATGCTCCTGCACCCCGAGTGCGATCGTGTCGGCCACGGCGATCAGCAGCAGGATCCAGCCGACGTAGGGTCGCCAGGTGCCGAAGTCTTCGGGGCGCCGTAGCAGGGTGTCGACCAGGCCGATCACCCAGAAGCCGACGGTGCGGATCAGGTGCCAGACCGCCTTCGCGCCGCCGGCCGCGTGCAGCCGACGGCCGAGCTGCACCAGGTTCCAGAGGATCGCCGCGGAGATCGCGGTGAGCACCGCATGGTCGACCGGGCCGCGGTCGCCGGCGCTGAGCGGGAGCGCGAAGGCCAGCGTGCCCGCGGCCAACACGGCGAGGACGAGGTAGGAACGAACGGGTCGTTTCATGCGGTCACTCCCGGCTGGTGTCGTTCAGCGCCCCGCACCGTCCAACACCCGTAGCAGGGCACGCAGCGCGGTCGGACAGCTCTCGACGGCGTCGCGGCCGGTCTCGGTCAGGGCCGGTGTCGTGCACGGCTTCGCGCCGACGAATTCCCTGCGGATCGTCATGAACTCGGCCTTCTCGAGCCTCCTCGAGTGCGACGACGGATCGACCGTTGTTCGGGGAAACTCGACGGCTCTGTCACGTCGAGACCCACGAGCTCCCGGTGCCGCGTTTCGCCAGGCCGATCGGATGGCACGCGCCTCACGAGCGCGTGGTCGGTCACCTGCGCCGGCACGTGCTGCTGCCGGGGGCACTCCGCGCTGGTGCGCTCGCGCCGCCCGGTGGGCGCCGGCAGGGCCCGGCGGCAGGGCCTCGGCCGGACCCCGGCGACACCTCGCGACATCCGCGACGTGTCGAGCCCGGTCGGCGAGATGGGGCACGGCACGAAGCGCGTGCCGGTGTTCACCCGCGGGCGTCCCACGCTCGGCGGCGAGATGGTCGGCTCCGACGTCGATCCGGCATTCGCCGACGCCATCGAACGCCCGGTGCCTGCCGATCCGGACGCGACCGATGGGAAGCTGCTCGCGCACGACGTCGATGAGGACGGTGCGCCGTGCTGCCGCGAAGCCGGCCAGCGCCTTGCGTGACCGCAGCAGGGCGATAGTGGATCGTCCGGGCCAGAGCGCCGTCGTGCGCAGCCTCGCGATGTGCGTGCGAGGAACGGGCGTCCGGAGCATCACGCGGACCGAATCCACCGGTCGCGAAGCACCGCGCGCAACCACCGTGCTCAAGCCTCGAGGCTCATGTCGCCCGCGCTCCTGACGAGCAGCACGCGCGGCAGCCCGCTGCTGATCCGGTCGAGCCCGTCGAGCCATGCGGTGTCGGTGTCGTCCTCCGGGAACACGAAGCCGAGGATCACGAACGCCGCATCCGCGCTGTGTGACGACAGCAGCTCGCGGAAGTCGTCGTCGACGAACACCTCCGGTTCGGCCGGGATGCGTGCGCGCGCGGCGAGCTCCGCGAGGTGCGCGAGCGTGTCGGCGCGGCCGGCCTCGGCCTTGACCACGCGCCGCAGCCGGATGCGGTGGGTACGCCAGCCTTCGTTCTTCCGCAGGATGTGCGCCAGCAAGAGCATCAGCGGCCCGTTGTCCTGCCCGCGCCACCAGACGTCGATCGGCCCGGGCGGTGCCTCCCACGCTTCGGTCTCGTCCTCCTCGACCCGCAGGATCGCGAGGCTGCGGCCGAGCCGCCCGACTGCCCGCATGGCGGCGCTGACTTCGCCGCGCCGCGCGGGATCCTCGCTCCAGCCGAACAGCACGAGGTTCGGCCGCAAGGCACCGAGGCCCGTGCACTGCACGAGCGCGTTGACGCCCGCCGACAAGCTGGACGCGACCGTGACTGCCGGGAACGCCTCGAGCCCCTGGTCGGCGATCAGCTTGCGCAGCACACGCTCGTGGCTGCGCTGCCGCTCGGCGAACTCCTCGGGGTCGCCGACGATGACTTGCCCGATCACGAGCAGGCCGTGGGGCCCGGCCAACCAGCGGCTGAACGCCGCGAGGTTCTTGCGGTCCTCCTTCAGTGCACCGAGCGCGAGGACGGACGGCCGCCAGTTCTTCGGGTGGTAGCGCTCGAGCTCGAGCCGCAGCAGGTTGCGCCGCGACCGCTCGAGCATGCCGCCGCCGTGCGCGTCGCCCCAGGTCGCCTCGAGGTCCTGGCGCACGAGGAACGAGTAGATCGCCGCCATCGCGAGCAGCGTGGCCGCCGCCCAGACTGCGTCGATCAGGAACATCACGCCGAAGCACCCGAGCGTTCCCAGCAGCGACGTGCTCCAGTGGCTGTACCGGAACGTCGGCCGGTAGCTCGGGTTGTTCGCGATGGCCTCGACGAAGGTCGCGAGGTTCAGGGCACCGTAGGTGATCAGGAAGAACATCGTGATCACTGGCGCGACCAGGTCGAGGTCGCCGAGCAACACGCCGCCCTGCGCGATCACGAACGTGAGAGCCGTCGCGCGACGCGGCTCCTGGTTCGCGCCGCTGCTGCGGCCGAACAACCCGAGCGAGCGGAACACCTTGTCGCGCGCCAGCGCCTGCAGGATCCGTGGAGCGCCCATCATGCTCCCGAGCGCGGACGACAGCGTCGCGGCGAAGACGCCAGCCGTGATCAACAACGACGATGCCGCCAGCGACGAGACGACCATCGGGTCGTCGAGCAGCGCATCACGATCAGTTGCCGCGCCGAGCAGCACCGCGAACATCAGGTAGACGATGCCGGTCACCGCGATCGCTGCGAGCGTTCCCCGCGGAATCGCGCGGCCGGGATCGCGCAGGTCGCCGGACATGTTCGCGCCGGCCATGATCCCGGTCGCGGCCGGGAAGAACAGCGCGAACATCACCAGGAAGCCCGACCCCTTGGCATACGCGGGCTCCCAGTTCGCTCTCAGGTTGGCCAGGCTCGCGTCGCTGGCTGCACCGATCGCGAATGCCGCGATGGACGCGCCGAGCACCGCGAGGATCCCGTATTGGACCTTGATCGTCCAGCCGGCGCCTATGAACACACATACGAAGACCGCGACGTTGACGACCGTACCGACGAGCCGAGGGCTGTCGCCGAGGTCGGGGAACACCGCGAGCAGGGCCTCGGTGAAGCCGATCACGTACATCGACACCGAGACGGCCTGCGACAGGAAGAACACGATGCCGATCGCACCGCCGAACTCGATCCCGAGGCTGCGGCTGATCAGGTAGTAAGCGCCGCCGACGCGGACGCGGGTGTTCGTCGCGATCGCCGACAGCGACAGCGCCGTCAGCGTCGTGATCAGCTTCGCGAGCAGCACGACGAGTAGCGCGCGGGCAACTCCGGTCTGGCCGACGACCTGACCGAAGCGCAGGAACATGATCACGCCGAGGATCGTCAGCGTGCACGGTGTGAAGACTCCACCGAAGGTCCCGAAGCGTCTGCGTGAGGGCTCGTTGCGGTGCGGCATCTGGGCGACCACCGGGGCGCCCGCATGATGGACGGAGCGCACCGGCAAGTCATCAGACTCGGCCTGGGCGCGGCGGCGGGCCGGCGCGCTCCGGTCGGTCCGCGCGCGCCGCCTCCGCAAGTCCCGCCGCCGGGCGAGCCGCGGGGACGGTCAGGCGGCTTCGGACACGTTGCGCGCGTCCCGTGGCACGACGACCGCCGATGTTTCCAGGCCAGCCACCCGCGGTGCCGCGCACCGACCGCACCGAAGCCGCGCGCGGCCAGCGGCGCGCGGCCGGCGGCGCGAGGACGCGGCCGCCGCCTACCGCCGGTCGCACCGCGCTGACGACCGGCCAGCTGTCGACCGACCCGCGGGGCGTTCGAGGACGCCGTACCGCTGATGGCGCAGCAGACCGACGCGACCGTGGTCGAGAGGGTGTTCGGGATCTCGTGGGTCACCGTCGGGGGGCTCGCGGGCCGGGTGGTCGTCGCACGGCGCGACGGCGAGCGCGTGTGCGGCCCGCGGAGCATCGGTGTCGACCAGTTCGGCTTCCGCAATTGGTACTGCTACCTGACAGCGGTCACCTTGGTGACGGATCACGAGGCCGGTCACAACAGTGGTCCCGACGTCGGGAATGTCGTCCGAGTCGCGGAGGGTGAGAGCAGCGAGGTGCCGAAGCGCTGCCTCAGCGAGATCGGACCGGACGCACGCGGGCATTCCTCGCGCACCGTGTCGCCCACGGCCTGGCGGGACGCATCGACGACGAGATCCGTTCGCCCGGCGACCGCGCGTCCGACTTCCACTCCACCCCCCGACCGTCGCCACCACCTACCTCAGGAGCTCGGTGACGTCCGGATCGGTGACCTCGGCGCCGGCCGCGACGCGCAGCAGGAACACCGCCAGGTGGGCGAACAGCATGCGGCTCGAGTCGACGTCGCAGATCCTGGCACAGGTCAGGGCGATCCTCCCGGTGGGGCGGTTCGCCACCGAGCGGACGCCGACGACCACGCCTCCGACGAACTCGTCCTCGATCCCGGGGCGCGACGGCTCGCCTGCGCCGAGGACCGAGAACGTGCCCTCCAGCCGCAGTCGCTCCCGGAGGGCGAGCGCGTCGTCCTGCGGCTGGCGCGAGCCGCGTGCCAACTCCACCTTTGCAAGCGCAACGCGATCAGCGTCTGGCGACGGGAAATGCCACCGGGCCTACCTGGCGCCAATCCGCGCTTCGCCGGCGTTGGAGACGGTGATGCCCGCCGGGTTGACGACAGGGTCCAGGACGAAGGCCTGGTTGTAGAACGGGGCTCCCACCAGCAACGGATTGTTGGGGATGGGCAGGGTCAGCGTGCCGGTGTTGCCGGCAGTGGGTACCCTCAGGTTCATGTTGCCGCTCACGAAGAGCGTACACCCCGTCATGCCCAGTGCGTCGAGCGGGAAGGGCAGCGTCACCGGAGGCCACGAAGTCCGCGACCAGCCCAGGAGCGCGAACGCCGCCGCGTTGCTGGGGATGTTGGTGAGCTGGATCGCGAAGTTGTCTGCGATCCACGGCAGCCGGCCCGGAACCGCCGCGAGTGCGGGCGTTCCGCTGCTTCCTCGGCAGCCGTTGCCGAAGGTCACGTAGCTGGCGGGGCTGACGGGGGCATACTCCCACGTGTCGGAGGAAAACCCGCCGAAGAGGACGGTCGTGCCGCGCGCGCTGTCGAACGCTAGGGCGTGGCCGTTCTTGCCGGGCGGGCTCGCCGCTGGAGTCCGCAGCATCCAGGTGTTCCCGTCCCACTCCCACGTGTCGGTGAAGGAAGTGCTCGCCCCGAAGGAAACCAATCCACCGAACATGACGGTCCTACCCCGCGCGGTGTCATGGGCGAGGGCATGGAGTACGCGGGGGGGCGGGCTCGCCGCCGGAGTTCGCAGCGTCCAGGTGTTCCCGTCCCACTCCCACGTGTCGTTGAATAAGCGGCTGCCTGTGTCGGTCCCACCGAAGAGCACCGTCCTGCTCCGCGCGTCGTCATAGGCGAGGGCGTGCTCGGCGCGGGCGGGCGGGCTCGCCGCCGGAGTCCGGAGCGTCCAGGTGGTTCCATCCCACTCCCACGTGTCGGAGAGACCCGCTTGGCCATCCCACCCACCGAAGAGGACGGTTGTGCCGTGCGCGCTGTCGTAGGCGAGGGCGTGGTAAGCGCGGGCGGGCGGATTTGCGGCCGGAGTCCGGAGCGTCCAAGTGGTTCCATCCCACTCCCACGTGTCGGACAAGAGCCCTTGGCCAATCCTGCCGCCGAAGAGGACGGTCCTGCCCCGGGCGCTGTCGTATGCGAGGGCGTGGTCGCCGCGGGCGGGCGGGCTCGCCACCGGAGTGCGGAGCGTCCAGTTGTTCCCGTCCCACTCCCACGTGTCGGAGAAGAACCCTTGGCTCTTCCTGCCGCCGAAGAGGACGGTCCTGCCCCGGGCGCTGTCGTACGCGAGAGCGTGGTTGCCGCGGGCGGGCGGGCTCGCCGCCGGCGTCCGCTCCGTCCAGTTGTTTCCGTCCCACTCCCACGTATCGGATAATGAGCTGGCGGGACCTACTCCGCCGAAGAGAAGGGTCCGGCCCCGCGCGCTGTCGTAGGCGAGGGCGTGGTATTCGCGGGCGGGCGGACTTGCGACCGGAGTCCGCCGCGTCCAGGTCGTCCCGTCGAACGCCCAGGTGTCGCCAAAGCTGGTGCCGCGAGCCCAGCCACCGAACAGCACGGTCTCGCGGTGGATCGGGTCGTAGGCGAGGGCGTGGCCACTGCGGGCAGGCGGGCTCGCCGCCCGAGTCCGCTGCGTCCAGGTGCTCCCATCCCATTCCCACGTGTCGGAGAAGGTCCCCGAAGTTGAGTAGTAGTCAAACCCACCGAAGAGGACGGTCCTGCTCCGCGCGCTGTCGTAGGCGAGAGCGTGCCCGTTGCGGCCGGGCGGGCTCGCCGCCGGAGTCCGCTGCGTCCAGGTGCTCCCGTCCCACTCCCACGTGTCGAAGAGGCGGGAGGGTTGGCCGGCAAACCCACCGAAGAGCACGATCCTGCTCCGCGCGCTGTCGTAGGCGAGCGCGTGGCCACTGCGGGCGGGCGGGCTCGCCGTCGGAGTCCGCTGCGTCCAGGTCGTCCCGTCCCACTCCCACGTGTCGGAGAGGCGGCCGGACCCCCCTTGCCCACCGAAGAGCACGATCCTGCCCCGCGCGCTGTCGTAGGCGAGGGCGTGGTCAACCCTGGCGGGCGGGCTGACCGCCGGCGTCCGCTCGGTCCAGGTGTTTCCGTCCCACTCCCACGTATCGGAAAGGTATACGAAGTTCAACTCGTCCGCTATGCCACCGAAGAGGACGATCCTGTCCCGCGCGCTGTCGTAGGCGAGGGCGTGGCCATGTCTGCCACCCCAGATGCGCATCTGCCACGTGGCTTGGCTCGGGAGCAGGGCTCCGAGGTTGGCGACAAGCACGGTTGCGATCAGCCTTGCCGCTGCGAATTTCCGCGCGTGCGCGAGGGCTCCGGCGAACCCGACTGCGGATCGCAGGACCAATCTGGACGCTGAGGCAATCCTGGCGCCGAGGTTCGCTCGCGTAATCATCGCAACCTCTTTCTGATTCGAGACCAAGGTTCAGAAGCGGAACGACAGACGGCAGCTACGGCATCGTACCCGTCGGGTCGGGTGCAACACGTGCCGACGGCGACCGATCCATTGTCTACTGGACCGGTCGCGTCCGGGCTGCAGAGGATCGTACGCCGGAAACCAACCACGCCGTCACCGTCGCCAGTTCGGGCGCAGGCCGTGGACCTTGAGCGCTTTGGTCGCGCCGGTCGCCAACGTACGCACGTACATCGACCAGTTTCCGTAGGTGTAGCAGACGCTCGCGTCGTCGGGGGACCAGGTCGGAAAGCGGCCGTTGCACACCAACTGCGGCGTCGCGCCGGGCCACACGCCCAGCGTGTGGATCTCGTATTCGCGGGTAGGGCTGATCGTACCCAGCACCAGCGTGTCGTTGGTACGGCCCCAGTCGATCCCCGCGATCGCCGTGCCGCTGGATGCGAACGAGCACAACGTCGAGGTCGATCCCGTCGCCACTTCGAGCAGTTCGACGTCCGAGCCCCGCGTCGTGACGGCGAGCCGGTCGCCGTCCGGACTCCAGGCGAGGCCGTTCACGGCGTTTACCGGATACACGGCGGAAACAGGGGCGTTCGCCACCGGCGCGACGAGCACGATGCCGCTCGGTCCGCCGGGGCCGTTGACCTCCTCTGCGTAGACGGCGACCTCATCTCCCAGGGGCGACCAGACCGGGGACGACGCGATGCTGCCAGTGAGGACGCGGCGGTAATTCGTCGCGTACGGCTGGCCCCTGCGCGAGTAGGCGACGTCGATCACCGCGACTGCCGTCCCGGACGGGTCGCCGCCGACGGAGTGCGTGAAGACGATGGCCTGGCCATCGGGCGACCAGCACGACTCCACGGAGCCGCTGGTACCGCTGACCAACGTCGTGAGCCCGCTGCCGTCCGCTCTCACCACGGCCAGCCCGGTGGCACCGGTGGTGCGCACGAAGCTGATTGCGTAGTCGGATGCGACCTGTGCGGATGCCGCGGCGCCGAGGGTGAGCGCGCTGCCGCTCAGGAACAGGGCTGAGCGAAGTGAGAGGCGTCGGACACGACGACGGCGCATGGCAAGCCTCCGGAAGTCGGCTGGGTTCGATCGGCGAGGGAGCCGTGGGGACGGCGCACGTTGGTTCGCCGTCTGCCGGCGGAGCACCCCGCGAAATCCCAGAGCGCCCGCGGGTCATCCACCCAGACGCTGCAACGCCGCCCGCGCCGCGTCCAGCGCGGGGTCGAGGATCACGGCCTTGCGATAGGCCTCTCTCGCACCCTCTGGATTACCCCTACGCTCGCGGACCGAGCCGAGTTCGTGCCAGCATCCGGCGGCATCCTCGACCTCGCCGAACAGTTCCACCGCCTCGGTGAGTGCCGTCTCGGCTTCTTGGAGATCACCGCGTGCCGCGAGCACGATTCCGAGTGTGCTGTGGCGTGTCGGTCGCTGCGGGGCGGCGGCGACTGCGGCTCGGGCCAGGTCGAGCGCCTCGTCGAGGTCCGTACCGAGCCTGCCGAGGTCCTCCGCGAGGTTGTTCTGGATCGTGCCTACGTCTGGCGTCACGCGCAGGAACTCGCGGTACAGCGCGACCGCCTCCTCGCGGCGGCCGTGGTCGGAGAGCAGAGTGCCCAGGTTGGCGCAGCCCATCGTGTGGCGCGGGTCCAGCTCGAGCGCCTTGCGCAGCAGGCGCTCGGCCTCGTCGACGCGCGGTGTGCCCAGGAGCAGGTAGCCGTAGTTCACATAGGTGCTGGCGTACTCGGGGTTGACCTCGATCGCGAGGCGGTACTGCTTCTCGGCCTGGCCGAGTTGGCCCGTCGATTGGAGCACCAGCCCGAGGTTCATGTACGCGACCGGGTCGGTCGGCTCGAGCTCGATCGCGCGGCGCAGCACCGGCTCGGCCTCGGCGAAGCGAGCCTCCCGCCAATACAGGCTACCGAGGTTGTTGGCGTATACCGCCGAGTCCGGATCGAGCGCGTACGCGCGCTCCAGGTAGCGGATCGCGGCGTCGACGTCGCGGCGCACATCCGCGGTGGTGGCGAGCGCGCCCAGCACGGCGGGCGAGTCGGGCTCGACCTCGAGCGCGTGCTCCAGTTCGGTCTGCGCTTCGGCGGTGCGGCCCAGGCGCACGAGCGCCTTCGACCGGCGCAGGGCGACGTTCGTCGCGTCCTCCGGGGACGACTGCGCGAGCCCGGTGAGCGCATCGAGCGCCGCCTGGGGGTCGTCGAGCAGCAGCAGCGTGTCGACCAGTGCCAGGCGCGGCGTCGGCCACTGCGGCTCGAGCCGAGCCGCCTCGCGTAGCTCCGCGGCCGCGCGCTGGAGGTTGCCGATCGCCTGCAGTGCCCCGCCGTAGTTGAAGTGGAACAGCGCCGTCCGGGGCGCGAGCCGCACGGCCTGTGCGAAGCAGCGCAGCGCGTTACCCATGCGGTCGTCGGTCTGCCAGAAGAGAGCGAGGTTGTTCCAGTAGGCCGGGTGTGGGGCGCGCGCGACGAGCTGCTCCAGCGCGCGGCGCGCGGGCTCGCGGTCGCGGCCGAGCGCGAGCAGCGCCTCCGTGCCGATCTGTTGTTCGAGGCGCAGGCCGTCGTCGAGGTCGCCCGGGCTCGGCGCGCGGACCCGGAACGTGGCCAAGAAGGGCATGCCGTCGCGCGCAGCCGCGACGGTCACCGTCCGCTCGGGCCGGCGCAGGACCTCGACGGTAGCCGACCACGCGTCGGTCACCGTGTCGCCGCTGATCGCGCGGATCTCGTCGCCAGCGCGCAGCCCGGCGGTGGCGGCGTTCGACCCGCCGAGCACGCGGCGCAGAACGACCCGGCCGTCCGGCGTGTCGCGAAAGCTGAGACTCGCGAGACCCGGTGGCGGCGAGGTCCACTGGCAGGCGCCCCCGATCGCGAGCGGAGCGTTGGTCCAGCTCAGCCCGGCGTCTTCGAGGTGGTGGAAGGAGCGGAAGGCGCGCACGCGCTGCGGCTCCGTCGGCGCCTCGCCCTCGGTCGCGCTGCTGCGCATCAGGTCAGTCGCGAGCACGCGGCCCAGCGCGTTCGAGAACGCCACTCGGCCGCGGCGGACGTCGAGCACGGCCCGCAGCGACGCGCTCGGGCCGGTATCGCTGTCGATCGCGAGCGAGAACTCGGTGCCGAGCACCTCCGCGGTCGCGACCGGCGTGTCGATCGCGAAGCGCGGTTCGTCATCGAGGTGACTGACCCGCGCGAGGATGCGGCCAGCAGTCAGGCGGACCTCGTACGGGCGCCGTGGCAGCGGCTGGCCGAGTTGCCGCGGCGCGGGCAGCTCGACGGTCGTGTTGAAGCCCAACCGGAGCGTCGTGCCGTCGGCGAAGCGCAGCTCGGCGAGGTCGGCGTCGCCGGTCGAGACGCGGGCGCCGTACGGGACCGCGAGCCCGGGCTGCGCTTGGACGCCCGTGCCGGCGCCGGGAACGAGCATGCCGGGAGTGCCCGTCACCAGGCTGAAGGTGGCGGCCTGGAGGGCGAGCGCGCCGGGCTCGGAGCGCTGGCGCATGAGCACGCCGGTCCGCCAGAGTGTGAGCGCGACGAGCAGGCCGGCGGCGAGTGCGGCGAACCACGGCCAGCGGCGCGCGGGAGCGCGAGGAGCGCTCGCCGTGGCCGTAGCGAGAATCGCAGCGCAGATGCGTTCGCGCGCGGAGTCGCCGAGCTCGTCCTGGTCGTACGGGTCGGCGGCGACGAGTAGCGCGGGGAAGCAGCGATCGAAGGCGCGCTCGATCGCCTCGGGTGGCGCAGCCGGGCCGGCCGAGCGGACCTCGGTCAAGAGTTCGACGAAGCCGCAACGCAAGGCGGTGGAGTTCACGGTGCGGTCGAGTCAGGGCGGAGGGTGGGGGCTGGCTCGCCGAGCCAGCGGACGATCGCGCGCCGCGGTTTCTCCTTGGCGCGCTCGAGCAGGCGCTCGACGGCCTTGGCGCTGCGCTCGGTGATGTGCGCGACCTCGGCGACGGAGAATCCCTCGACGTAGCGCAAGAGCATGACCTCACGCTGGTCGGGCGTCATGGCGTCGAGCAGCGCCTGCACGAGGTGCTCGCGCTCGATGCGCTCGACGAGTTCGTCGATCGGGGTCTCCGTCGAGTGGAGCATCGCGCTCACGTCGGGCGCCAGCGCGTCGAACTGGAGCAGTGGGCCGTCAGGGGTGCGCTTGCGGCGCATACGGCGCCGGACGACGTCGGCCACGCGTGTGCGAGCCAGCGCACACAGCCAGGTCCTGACGCTACACAATCCCTCGAAGGACGCTGCCATCCGTGTTGCGGTGACGAAGGTGTCCTGGACCACTTCCTCGGCATCCTCGATCGGTCCGCCGAGCCGGCGGCGGACGAAGCGCAGCAATGCGCTGCCGTGGGCCGCCAGCAGCTGGCGCACGGCATCCCCGTCTCCGTGCACCATGCGGTGCACGAGGTCGGACTGCTCGACTTGCGCCGCGTGGGGCTCGACGTCGGCCATGGAGAGGGCTGCCGGTCAGGGCTCCTTCGCTCGGTTCCGTCAGGGCGGTTCCCAGAGCAGGACAGCTGCATCCGGAAGGACCATCGGAGGGTGCATCGGTGTCGCCGCGTTGGATCGTCGAATCCCGCAAAAGCCCCCGCAGAAAACCCGGGATTCTGGCGACGGCCTTCGCCACCCGGGTCGGGCGGACGGGCCTCACGCCTTCGGCCGCGTCCCCACGACCCCGGGCCATCCGCCCCTCGCGTGGCGGGTCACGCCAACTGCCCGGGCACGGCTCGGCCGCCGACGTCGGTGAGGCGGCAGTCGGCGGCGGAGGTGGCACACAGTCAGCCTCTCGTGGTCGACGACCAGCAAGTCGAGGATGGTCGCCTGCAGGTCGTCGAGCATCGGGGGCCGCGACCGGACGCATGGATGGTCCAAGATGCTCGGGCGACGCCAGTGCGGGCTGTCGGCATCGACCGCGTGGCGTTCGCTGCGGCGACGGGCGGATGCCGCGGGCGGGAGGGCCCGGGTCCTCTTCGTCCCGCATCCCGCGGCCTTCGAACACGGCGCTTCGCTCGATGCCGAGGTACCGTGCTCCGGTCGGCGGGTCCCGGCGAGGAGTTCGGTGTGCGTACCGGCGCCAGGCCGGAACTCGACGAACGTGTCGCCGGGCTGGAGGACGACGCCGTCGAGCATCGCCACCGCGAGCCGACGCGAGTTCGTCGTGACCGTCGCGACGTGCCTCGGGTCGTGCGGCGACGTACTCTGCGAGCGGCGGTGTCGGCCGCTCCTGGGTCTCCGCGCCGTCGTCGTCCCGTCGCAGCGGGATCGCGTGTGTTGCGCGCCGCACCGACTCGTCGGCGCTCGTCAGGGCGGTGCTCGAGCGGCGCCGGCCCGTCGTCACGCCGAACAAGCGGCTGGTCCGCAACCACGGCGCGGAGCTCGAGCGGGTCGCGTTCCAGCACGGCGTGCGGCTTGCGCAGCACGACTCGATCGCCGCGGGCTGGCCGCTGAGGTACGCGCTCGAACGCCCGCTGGTCCGTGGCGACATCACCGGCGTGCGCGCGATCCTGGCGTCGACCGGCAACGTCGTCCTCGAACGCAGGGCAGCCGGCACGGCTTCGAGGAGGCGCTGCAGGAAGCGATCCTGCTCGAGGTCACCGAGGTCGATCCCGATCTCGATCTGTCCGGCTGGGCCGCGGCGCCGAAGCTGTCGATCGTGCCGTCGCGCCCGCTGCGCCGCCGCCAGCCCGCCGGCGGCTTCGGTCGCGGCAGCAATCACGTGGTGGTGCTGCAGTCGAGCAGCGAGGGTGGGATCGTGCAGATCGGCGAGGGCGCCGGCGCGCTGCCGGTGGCGACCGCGGTGTGGAACGCCCTGCTCGGCGTGCTGGATCCGGCCCGCGGCTGGACCGCTCGCTTTCCGGCCGCGGAGCGCGCGCCGCGCGCCGCCGTGTTCGATGCGTACGTCGTCGCCGCCGGCGGTGCGGCGCGGCTCGTCGATGCGCCGGGGCCGGGCTCGGTGCCGGTGCTGCCGCAGGGAGGTGTCAGCCCTCGGCGAGCCAGCGGAACCACACCGGGTGATTCCGGCGATACCAATCGAGGACCTCGCGGATCAACCGCTTCTTGTCCGGCGGCAGCACGGCGTCGTCGAGCCGGTCGAAGTGCACGATCATCCGATCGTCGGGCAGGTATTCGATCACCTCCGAGCACAGCGTCTGCAGCTCGTTGCGGATCCGGCCCGAGTCCGAGATCTTGACCGCGCGGCTGCGGTAGTCCTCGCCGGCGTAGAAGCGGTCGAGCAGCGGCGAGAACGCCATCCGCATCTCGTTCGCCGGCTCCATCATGCGTAGCGTCAGCGTCGTTTCGACGATCCGGCGTCGCGTCGACGCGCGCGTCGTGACGCGATACACGCCGTCGCCGAGGTCCTCGACGCCGCTCATGCCGGTGTAGGGATCCGGCAGCATCGACGACGCGAGGCTCAGCACGCGCCACTCCTTCTTGGGGAAGAAGTCGTGCGCGGTCGACGTGCGCCGCGCGACCGGCATTCCGGCGGCGCGCGCGTCACGGATGTTGTCGCGGTAGAGGCCGACCTTGTCGGCGGCGACCTCGCCACCGAGGATCGTGCCGAGCTCGCGGGCGAATCCGGTCGCGTCGGGGTCGAGCCGCATGATGCGATGCTCGCGGTCGAAGCCGACCTCGAAGTGCGACGAGAACAGGCACATCGACGACTGCGTGTCGAGCACCGGGTCGAGCGTCGCGGCCTGCACGGCCTCCGCGGATGCCGCGTAGCCGTCGCAGATCAGCACGTGGGGGCGGCCGTCGTCGTCGTCGAACCGGCCGACTCGATAGGTCGGTGCGTAGGTGCCGGAGTCCGTGAAGGCGCCGTGACCGGTGCCCGGGACCTGCCAGCCGTCCTCGACCAGATGCGCGCCGAGGTCGCGCCAGGTCTGCCACAGTGCACCGATGCGGTGCTCGCGTGACCGGCCGCGCAGCGTCCACACGTGGACGTGCTCGGGGACCAATCCGGGGTAGGTGCCCTGCAGGACCTCCATGACGAGGTTCCGTGGCGTCAGGAAGTCGAGCAGGATCGAGCGCTCTGCGGCGTGGTCGACGACCTCGCGCGGCAGCACCAGATTGCCCATGTAGCCCTCGAACGGCCGTGCGATGCTGAGCGGCTGGTCGAAGACGTGCAGCACCGTCATCGGCCCGGTCGGCTCGCCCTTCGCGAAGCGCGAGGTGTTCTCGAGCGTGTCGACGGCGGCGCCCCACACGGTGATGCCCGCGTCCTGCAGCTCCGCCCAGAACTCGGGCCACTCGTAGCCGTCGTCGTTCAGCAGGCGATGCACGCGGTGGTCGACGAATCTTGCGACCTGCGGGCGCCCGTAGACGCGCCCGAAGCCGAGCAGCGGATTGCTGCCCATCTCCGGCGTCTCACCGGCCTTCGGCATCAGTCCCTCGCCGAGGCTCACCATCAACGCGTGGTTCTCGGGGAGGTTGCGCGTCAGGTACCAGAGCGCTTCGGACAATGCGTAGGCGGACACCGCGTCGGCGTCCTTCTTGACCTGGTTGATCGTCGCCTTGTCCTTGCCCGCCCCTTCGCCGTAGCGGCCGAACAGCCGGGTGCCCAGCGCGGTCACCGCGTTGGCGACGACGAACGCCCGCTCGAGCGCCGAGCCGGTGAACGCGCCGTGCGTCAGCGGCGAGCCCTTCACGCGGTGCTCGTCGACGTCCTCGAGCCACAGGTGGAAGCGGCCGAGAATGCCGCGCGTGTCGAACGCCCATTGCGCGACGCGGTCGCGCCGTTCCTTGTCCTGTGCGACGTGGTCGCGCAGTGCTTTTTCCATCGAGCCTCCTGGCCGCGCGGGGGCGACCGGCGCCGCCGCGACAGCGCCACTGTGGCCGCGCTCGCGGGGCGGATCAACAGGAGCTCCGCCGGCCTCGCCGGGGAGCTCGGGCGCTCGATCGACGTGACGAATCTGCCCCGGGCTTGCGTCGCTCCGGTCCGATCGGACAATCGCGACCCCGGACGACCATCACTTCCACACCGCGCATGAAGAACCGACTGATCCTGACCGGCGCGCTCGCCGGCCTCGCGCTCCTCGCCTCCGCCTTCGCTCGCCCCGAGACCGATGCTGCCGAGCTCACGTCGCGTGCGTCGACCGTCCGCGTGCAGGACGACGACGACGACACGCAGCTCGCGCAGTACATGAAGGAGATCAACCGCGGCCTGCGCTCGCTGCGGTCGTCGCTGCAGGACGCGGAGCGCACCGCCGATTCGCTGCAGACGGTGCGCGCGATCGCCGGCCTCGTCGTCAAGGCGCGCGGCGAGACCCCGCACCTCGCCGCCAGCGTCCCGGAGGCGGACCGCCCCGAGTTCCTGAAGGCCTACGCGCTGCAGATGATCGAGTTCTCGCGCAAGCTGCTCGACCTCGAGGCGGCGCTGATCCAGGGCGACGCCGAGGCGGCGCAGGCCGCCTACACGGCGATCGGCGAGCTCAAGAAGCCGTCGCACGAGCGCTTCAAGGGCTGATGCGCTCGCCACGGCCGTGGCCAGCGAGCCGTGGCCGTCACGAGTCGCGCGCCGCGCTGAGGAACTCGATCAGGTCGCGAACCTCGCGCGGCTGCAGCAGCTCGCCCATCGGCGGCATCGCGGATCCCGACGTCTCCCGTTTGCGGATGCGTGCCGACGGCACCAGGGTCTCGTTGCCGTCGGCGTCGACGAGCACCTCGGCGTCGCCGCGCACGCCGCGCGACGTGCCGGCGACCGTGCTGCCGTCGTCGAGCGTCAGCACGACCTGCTCGTAGCCCGCCGCGATCGCGCGCCCGGGGTCGAGCAGTGCGACCAGCAGGCCGTCGCGGTCGTGCCGCGTGCCGACCGAATCGAGCGCGGGGCCGGTCGACCCACCGCTGCCGCGGTAGGCGTGGCAGCGCGTGCACTGCGCGGTCACGTGCTCGCGGAACAGGCGCTCGCCGCGCGCCCGGTCGCCACCGACGCGGGCGTCGCGCCAGGCGGCCAGCGCATCGCCGCTCGCCGCGCGCGCCGCGTCGAGCCGCGCCAACGCCGCCGCGACCGCGGCTCCGCGCGCCGCGCGGGCCGCCTCGACGACATCGAGGCGGACCGCGTCGCGCAGCGCGTCGAGGTCGTCGACCAGCGTGGCGAGCGCGCGGTCGGCATCGTCGCCACGGAGCTCCGCCAGCGTGTCGACCGCGTTGCGCGCGTCGGCCGGCTCGCCGTCGCGCACCAGCGACGCGAGGTTCGGCACCGCGGCGGGCGGGTCGAGCTCGGCCAGCTCGGCGACCGCCCGCCGGCGCAGCTCCACCGGGTCCTCGGGGCCGACCGCGCGGGCCAGGGTGCCGCGCTCGGCCGGCGTCGCGAGCCGGCCGAACGCGCGCAGCGCCGCCGCGCGCACGGTGGCGTCGCGCTGGCGATCGAGCACGAGGTTGCGCAAGAGTCCCGGCGCTTCGGGGACCTGCGTGCCCTCGGTGATCTCGCAGACGCGCCGGCCGAGGTCGCCGTTGCAGGCGCTGAGCAGCACCGACAGCGCACGGCGCCAGATGCCGTCGAACGCGAGGCGCGAGCGCTGCGCCGGCAGGTCGATCGCGTTGCCGTGGACCCGGTCCTGCGGGCGCGGCGCGGTCCACTCGGCGACGATCTCCAGCGCCTCGCGGCGCAGCTCCTCGGCGACGTCGCGGTTGGCCGCGAACGCGCACACCGCGCGCAGATCCTCGTTGCGGCCGAGCAGCCGGCGCGCGCCGAGCGCGCGCAGCACGAACGCCGGCTCGGTCGAGGTCGTCGTCAGCAGCGCGCTCGCGAGCGCCGGCAGCGCTTCGCGGATCGGCACATCGTGGATCGCACGCGCAGCCTCGGTCCGCAGCGACGGGTCGACGTCGGAGAGGAAGCGCGCGACCATCGGATCGCCGAGGCGGCGCAGCACGACGAGCACGCCGGCGCGGACCGCGCGCGACGGATCGCCCATCCGCGCCCGCAGCGCGCGGGCGTCGCCGAGCCGCTCGAGCGCCGTGATCGCGGCCTGCCGTAGCGCGAGGTCGGCGTCGTCGTTGCGGCGCAGCAGCTCGCACAGCGGCTCGACCAGCTCGGCGCCGCCGATCCGCCCGAGCGCCTGCGCGGCGAAGAACGCGACCCGCGGCTCCGCGTCGGCGAGCAGCTCGACCGCGCGCTCGCGGACCTCGGCGTCGCGGACGTCGCCGAGCGCGCGCAGCGTCTGGGCGCGCAGCTCGGGATCGCGGTCGTCGAGCAGCGGGCGCAGCGCTGCGACCGCCTCGGTGCGGCCATGGCGTGCGAGCGTGCCGAGCCCCCACACCGCGTGCAGCCGCGCGCGCGTTTCGCCGTCGCCGCGCGCGAGCGCCGCGAGCGTCGCGAGGTCGCCGCGGTCGGCGAGCTCGAACTGCGCCGCCAGCCGCACGCGCCGGTCGGGGTTGCCCAGCAGGCTCGCGAGCTCGGCAGCGTCGCGTCCCCCCATGCCGGCGCCGAGCAGCACCCGCGTCTGCTGCGCGGCCGCGTCGGTCGCGAGGGACGGCGGCGCGACGCGGTAGACGCGGCCGCGCCCGGTGCAGCCCCAGCCGCGCACCCAGTCGAGCGCGTACAGCGCGCCGTCCGGTCCGAACTCGACGTCGGTCAGCAGGACCTTCCACAGCACCTGCTCGGTGCCGACCAGCTCGTGGCTCGCGCCGCGCCGCGCCGTGCGCAGCGCGAGCACGCCGCTGTGCGTCGGCGTGCCGCGGAAGTCGCACAGGAAGAACGCGCCGCGGTAGCGGGGGTCGAAGCCGGTGCCGGGATCGGCGGTCAGGCCGGACGGGCCGTTCGCGACGTTGGCGACCGGCGGCAGGACGTAGAGCGGCTGGCCGTCCTGGCGCGGCTTCCACATCGACTCGCGGTTCCACGCGCCGCGGTCGCGGAGCCATTGAAAGCCGATGCGCCAGCCGGAGTCGGCGCCCTCGATCACGTGCACCCAGCGCGCCTGGTCGCCGCCATCGCTGTTGTTGTCGCCCGTGAACAGGTCGCCGGCGTCGTCGAAGGCGAGCTCCTGTGGATTGCGCAGGCCGCGGTGCACGACCTCGAGCGCCGAGCCGTCCAGCTCGCAGCGCAGGACGGCGCCCTCGTTCGGATGGTCGAGCGTGCGGCCGTCCGGCGTCTCGACGTGGAAGCCGCGGTCGCCGATCGAGAAGTACAGCCGCTGGTCCGGTCCGATGCGCAGGCCGTGCAGGTCGTGGCCGATCAGCGAGAAGTGCACACCGAAGCCGTCGTGCAGCGCGCGGCGCGCTTCGGCGATGCCGTCGCGGTCGGCGTCGGTCAGCTCCCACAGGTGCGGGATGTCGGTGAAGAACACCCGGTCGCCGTGCGCGAGCACACCGGCGGCAATGCCGTCGGCGAGCTCGGCGAAGCCGTCGGCGAACACCGTCGAGCGGTCGGTTCGCCCGTCGCCGTCGTCGTCGATCAGGCAGCGCACGCGCTCCTGCTCACGGGTCCACGCCGCGAGGTCGTCCGCGAAGTGCCTGCGCACGTTCGCGACGCGGTCGGCCACCGTGCGCGCGGCGAGGTCCTCGAGCACCCAAGCCGCGTGGTTGCGCATGTCGATCACGCCGTTCCGCAGCCGGAACGTCTCGACGACGTAGATCCGGCCGTCCGGCGCGACGTCGAACGCGACCGGGTTCGCCAGCATCGGTTCGGCGGCGACCAGCGTGACCTCGAGCCCGTCCGCCGGCGCGAACCCCGCGATCGCGTCCTGCCCGGCGCTCGATGCATCCTCGATCCGCGGCGTGTAGGTCTGCTGGGCACCGAGCGATGCCGCGCTCGTCACGAGCGACAGGAGTGTGGCGCGAACGAGTGCACTGGAGAGTCCGGAACCGGCCGACGACATGGCGGGGATTCTCCGGCGTCGCGTCGATCCCGCGACGGGTTTTTCCGGCTCGCCCACCGTCGTCCGCGGGCGTTCAGGTGCCGAGCGTGACGACGGCCGCGTCGCTGGTCACGAGGCCGAGCCCGTTGGCGCTCGCGTCGGCGGCGAGCCACTGCGCGTAGAAGCCGTAGCCGACCAGCGCGGGGTGGGTCGGCATCGAGATCGCCAGCGAGGCGCTGCCACGGCCATCGGCCCGCACGGCCGACACCACCATCAGGTCGACCAGCACGAAGCAGCCCGGAGCTCCCTGCGCGAGCAGCTCGTGCGGGAGTGGGATCGCGCCGGCCCACAGCGTGTCGCTGAAGCCGAGGCACAGCCAGGTCTGCGCGCGCGGCAGCGCGCCGTCGAGCGTCAGCGTGAGGCTCTGGCCGAGGCGCGGCAGACCGGTCGCGCCGATCTGCGGTGTGCTGCCGGTCGAGCCGATGCACCCGAGACCGAACGTGTTCACGGCCGGCGGTCCGAGTGGATGGCACCAGACGCGGAACTTCCAGCTCTTGCCCGTGTACGGCCCGTTCCAGGTCCGGCCGCCGTCGAAGCTGCCCCGGTAGACGGTCGGCGAGCTCAGCCAGCGGTCCTCGATCGACGCCTGCGCTCCGTTGATCGGCCCCCACACCAGCCAGAAGTCGGTGTTCGCGGGGACCGTGACCGGACTCGGCAGGTTGGTGCCCTGCCAGGAGTTGACGGTCGACATCGCGAACGAGCCGGTGCCGAGGTCGGCGAGCGGTTGGTCGCGCAGCGCGTCGTGGGACCAGATCCCGATCGTGTTGGTACCGGTGCGCTCGCCGGTGAAGAACTGCGCACCGTGGATCGTGAGCGGTGTGCTGCCGCTCCGCTGCCGGAACCCGATCAGCAGGTTCGGTCCGCCCATCGAGGAGCCGTCGTCGAAGACGAGATTGTCGTGCGCGGCGACGCAGGGTCCGACCTGAGCGGACAGCGGCGTCAGCGTCGCGAGCGCGAGGAGAGCGATCGTCCAGCGCATCGTCGATGCCTCCTGAGGAAGTCGTGGAACGGCGAACCGTCATTCTCCCCGGACCCGGGTTGTCGGGTCATTGCCGATGACCCCAGGCCGGGGCCGAGCCGTCGGAGCGCGTCGGCGACGGGGGCGCGGTCGCCGGCTCGAGCGGCTCGATCACTTCGGCGTGCGAGCCGGCAGTCGCGAGCTGCGCAGCTCGTCCGGCACCGCGGCGCCCGGCAGTGCATAGCCGGGCGGGCGTGCGAGCAGCACGACCTGCCCGCCGAAGCCGGTCGCCAGCAGCTCGTCGGTGCCGTTGCGGCCGTCGAGCTCGCCGACGGTCAGCCAGTGGCCGCGGTCCTCGCTCGCGAAGATCGTCTCGACCTGCCACGGCCCGGCCCCGGCACGCGACACGAGCTGCACCCTCGCGTTGTAGCCGTACACCGCGACCGCCTCGCGGGCGGGATCGTCGAAGAACGTCCCCGCTGCGACGCCGCGCAGACCCTGGTCGCCGGCGAGGATCACCTCGCGCGCGAGGGTGCCGTCGCGGCCGATCGCGAGCCGCAGCAGCACGCCGTCGTCGCGGGTGACGTACAGCACTCCGGCGTCGCCGTCCGCGACCGGGCGCAGCGCGATCCGGCCGAGGCCCATCGCCTCGTGCGCCAGCACCTGCCAATGCAGACCGTCGTCCGCGAGCGTCATGGCGAGCACGTCGCCCGAGCGGCTCACGCCGAGCAGGCGCGGCGACATCGCTGCCGACCCGGGGACCAGCACGGCGTCGCGGACGCGACCGGGCAGCGTCGCGACGCGGTGCAGTGCGAATGCAGAGCCGCTCGGATCGTCATCGCGCAGCGCCGGCTCGAGCCGGAACACCGCGCCGGTGATCCCGAATGCCAGCAGCTCGTCGCCCGCTCGCGCGGGCTGCAGGTCGGCGGCGACGATCGTGTGGAACTCCTCGCCCGCGACGTGCGCGATCTCGACGCTCTCGAGTCGGAAGCCCGCGGCCGCCTCCGTCACGATCCGGACGCGATGCACGTTCCCGGCGCGTCCCCCGGCGTAGATCTCCTTGCCGGGCACGCGCGGGTCGACGTCTGCCGGTCGCGACGGTGCGAGCCACTGATGGTCGGGGTCGACCGAGCGCGCGGTCCAGTTGCCGCTGTAGACCGACAGGACCGTCAGCCGGCCCTCGTCGTCGGCGACGATCGCCTCGGGAGGACCGTAGTCGTCGACCACCTGCTCGACGCGCGCATACCAGACGCCGGACGTCGCGCGGTGGATCAATGCGCCGCGCCAGTCCTCGGCGGTCAGCACCGACTGCTCGGTGACGGTCGTCTGGGCGGGGAGCGCCGCGAACGAACAGACTGCCGCGAGCCGGAGGAGTGTGTTCATGGTCGTGGCCGGTCATCGTATGCGGGGGGAGCGCCAGGCCAGCGGGCCAGCGCCACACGACCGCGCGCGCGACGCTACCATGCGCCGCGATGCTGCTCCGCTCGCTCGCCGTCCTCGTCGCCGTCCCGCTCGCCGCCGGGTCGGGTCCAGCCCCGACCGACCCCGCCCGACCGCAGGGCGGGGAGGTCGCGTTCCGGCAGGCGTTGCTCGACGCGACGACCGACGCCGTGGTGCTGAACCTCGCCGCGCACCCCGACGACGAGGCGGCGCGGACGATGGTCATGCTGCGGAACAAGTTCGGTGTGCGCACGGTGACCGCGTACGCGACCTGCGGCGAGGGTGGTCAGAACGCGATCGGCCCGGAGATCGGCCGGCGGCTCGCGGCGATCCGCGTGCGCGAGACGCTGCGCGCCGCGGAACGCTACGGCAGTGAGGTGCGCTGGCTCGGCTTCGCGGACTTCGGCTACTCGAAGTCGCTCGACGAGACGCTGGCCGCGTGGGGGCGAGAGGAGACGCTCGCGCGCATCGCCGCCGTCGTCGACGCCGTGCGGCCGGACATCGTGCTGACGAACCACGCGGTCGACCGCGGTCACGGCCACCACCGCGCGGTCGCGTGGGCCGCCGAGCAGGTCTGCGCCGCGCGCGGGCTGCCGCTCTACCAGCGCGCGTTCGGCGACGGCGACCCGGGCGGGACGTTCGCGTTCGATCCGCGCGAGCTCGACCCGCTGCGCGGCATCACGTTCGCTCGCCAGGCGCACGACGCCTGGGTCATGCACGAGAGCCAGGGCCCGTGGCGAGCCCACGACCCGACCCGCGTCGGTCCCGACCGCTGGCGGCAGGTCGCGCCGGCGGGCGGACCCGTCGACCCGCTCGCGCGCCTCGGCTCGTTCCTGGCCGACGAGCGCGTGCGCGAGCTGCTCGGCAGCGAGCTCGACGGCGTCGCGCGCGAGCTCGCGACGCTCGGCGCCGAGGCGCCGCGCAGCGCGCACGTCGGAACGGCGCGCCGCCTGCTCGCGGCGCTGCGCGAGCTGCGCGCGCGGCTCGGCGATGGCGAGATGGGGCGCCGCGTCGAGCGTCGGATCGACGCGCTCGAGCGGGTCGTCGCGCTCGGCGTGGGCGTGCAGCTCGAGACGTTCCTGCCCGACGACGAGCTGCCGCTCGGCGGCTCGCTGCCGTTGCGCGTCACGCTGCAGGGCGCCGCGGTCGAGGCCCCGACCTTCAGCGCCGATGCCGGTGCCGCCGTGGCCCCCGGCGAGGATGGCTGGGCCGAGCTCGCGCTGCGGCTGCCCGACGACGCCCGCCCGGACCCGCTGCTCGATCTGACCCGCGTGTTCGGCGTGCGGGTCGAGGCCCGCTTCGCGGTCGACGGCCTACCGCTGCGGCTGGCGACGCGGGTCGACGTCCGCGTGACGCCGTCGAGCGAGGTCGCGTGGGAGCGGGCCGACGCCTACGTACCGTCCGGACAGCCGTGGCGGCGCGTGCTGTCGCTGCTCGTCGAGCGGCACGGCGCGGCGCGCTTCGCGGGCGACGTGTCGCTGCGCGCTCCGGCCGGTCTGCGCGTCGAGGCGATCCCGGCGCGCGTCGTGCTCGACGACGGCCAGCGCAGCGCGCAGGTCCTGGTCCGCGTCGAGCGGCTGGCCGCGGCGACCGACGGCGACGGCGCGTCGCTCGACACGGGGCCGATCCACGTGCTGGCGCGCGTCGGTGACGCCGGCGCGGCGCGCGCGACGCTGCAGCCGCTGCCGGTCGTCGGCGCCGGGCAGCAGCGCATCGGGCTCGTCCGCGGCCCCGACGACACCACGCAGCGCTTCCTCGAGGACCTGGGCGCGCCGTTCGAGGTGCTCGATCCGACCGGCCTGGCGGTCGCCGAGCTCGATCGCTTCTCGACGATCGTGCTCGACATCCGCGCCTGCTACCACCGGCCCGACCTGCAGGGGCACCGCGAGCGGCTGCTGCGCTACTGCCGCGCCGGTGGCCGGATCCTGGCGCTCTACCACAAGGAGGCCGAGTGGAACGAGGCGCCGGGGCGGCCCGCGCTCGCGCCGTTCGAGCTCCAGATCGGCGGCGCGCGCGTCAGCGAGGAGGACGCGCCGGTCGCGATCCTCGCGCCGGCGCACCCGCTGCTGAGCGCACCGTTCGCGATCGGGATCGACGACTTCGACGGCTGGGTGCAGGAGCGCGGCCTCAACTTCCCGAGCGCGCGCGATCCCGCCTGGGTGCCGCTGCTCGAGATGCACGACGCCGGCGAGCCACCGCTCGATGGCGCCCTGCTCGCCGCGCGCTACGGCCGCGGCGAGTTCGTGTATTGCTCGCTCGCGCTCTACCGGCAGCTCCGCATCGCCCACGCCGGCGCCGCGCGGCTGTTCGTCGATCTGCTGTGGCGGCAGCAGCCGGGTGGAGCGAGCTGGTAGACTGCGTGGCCGGTCCTCGCCGGCGCCGCCGACCCCCGGCGCCGGCGGTCTCGCCTCGCTCACGCACCCCGGCCGACATGATTCCCGCTCGCCCCTCCCAGGCGATCGCGGCTGCGCTGTGCGCCGTCGTGGTCTGGTTCTGCGCCGTCCCGTCGCTCGCCGCCCAGACCGACCGCGGCCGCCGCGCGCTCGCCCAATGGACCGCCGCCTACGCGAAGGGCCGGCTGGACCTGACCGCTCCGCGGATCCCGGCGTCGTCGCCGGGCGTGCGCAACGGGATCGTCGCCCCGGAGCGCGCCCAGGCGATCTCGCACTTCAAGGAGCTCGAGGAGATCTGTCAGATCGTCGCCGAGGAAGACTCGTCCGAGGCCGCGGCCGTGCTGCTCGACCTGACCGCCGCAGCGCTCGGCGGTGGCGCGGTCGACGCGCCGGAGCAGATGCCCGCCGCCGTGCTCGTGCTCGCGGACCGGACCCTCGACCGGCTCGTCAGCCCCGGCGCGATCGAGGTGCTCGAGAAGACCGCGGCGGACGAGGGCGCCGGCGACGAGGTGCGTGCCGCCGCGTTGCGCGGGCTCGGGCGGCGCGCCGACGAACGCTTCCGGCCGACGCTCGACGAGGCGTTGAAGGCCAAGGTGCGCATCGTGCGGCTCGCGGCGGCCGAGGCGGTCGGGCGCGCCGCGTCGCGGAACTCGCTGCAGCCGTTGTGCGTGCTGCTCGGCGGCGAGGCCGACGATGCGGTCGCGAGCACGGCGCTGGATTCGATGCTCGACATCGTCGGCAGGCACCGCGATGCGATCGAGGAGGACCAGCTGCGGCGCTGTGCCGACGCGGCGATCGGCGTGCTCGGCCGCTGCACGTGGCGCACCGATCTCGTCGCCGCACGGCTGCTACGCCACGTGCGCAGCGCGCAGTCGGTGCCGGCGCTCATCGCGGTGCTCGAGCGCTGGGCCGCAGCCCGCGGACGCGGCGATCGCGGCGACGACGGCAGGTCGGGCACGCTGCGCGTCGAGGTGTTCGAGACGCTGAAGTCGCTGACCGGCGCCAACGTGCCGATGGAGGACCCCGAGCGTTGGCGCTCGTGGTGGGAGTCGGTGAAGTCGACGTTCGAGGTGCAGCCGGTGCGCGAGGGTGACAGCGCCGGCGCGGACCCGGGACGCACCGTGACCGCGGACTTCTTCGGCATCCCGGTGCGCGGCAGCCGCGTGCTGTTCATCGTCGACGTGTCGGGCAGCATGGCCCAGCCGATGGTCGCGAAGGACGACGACGGCACCAGCACCGGTCGGCCGTCGGGCCGCCATGCCGACAAGATCTCGGCGGCGAAGGCCGAGCTGTGGAAGGCGGTGTCGGGGTTGACGGTCGACTGCTTCTTCAACTGCGTCACGTTCAGCAACGGCGCGGAGTCCTGGCAGCGCGACATGGTCGAGGCGAGCCCGAAGGTGCGGCAGCGGTTCGAGAAGTTCGTCGAGAAGATGCGCGCCGACGGCGGGACGAACCTGTGGGAGGCGTTGCGGCTCGGCCTCGAATGGAAGTCGATGGTCTACGGCGAGCGCTACGGGGCCGGCTACGACGAGGTCTTCGTGCTGTCGGACGGTCTGCCGTCGGTCGGCGAGGTGCAGGATCCGGTGCAGATCCTGCGGCTCGTGCGCGAGACCAACCGGTTCTCCAAGCTCCGCATCAACACTGTCTACATCAGCGGCCCGCCCGAGCTGGAGCGCCAGGCCGCCGCCATCGTCGGCATGAGCGGCCAGGAGTTCATGCGCCGCCTCGCCGAGGAGAACGGCGGCCGCGCGATCTCCCTCTGACTTCCGACCGGTACCCTTCCGATCGGTACCCTTCCGATCGGTACGGGGCACGATTCTTACATCAAGCGCGGCGGCCGAGGCCGCAGGCCGCGCGGGCGCGGTCGACGGTGTCGGCGATCACGGGCCGCGCGCGTCGCGCGCCGTCGCGCAGCACGTCGAGCACGCGGTCCGGCTCGCGCTCGAGCTCGGCGCGCCGCTCGCGGAACGGTGCGAAGTGCGCGTCGATCCTGTCGAGCAGCGCCTGCTTCGCACGGCCGAACCCGAAGCCGCCGGCCGCGTAGTGCGCGCGCATCTCGGCGAGCTCCGCGCCGGTCGCGAACAACGCATAGAGCTGGATCACGAGATCCTCGTCGGCGTCGAGCGGATCCGCGAGGTCGACGAGCCGCGTCTCGATCCCCATGACCCGCTTCTTGAGCGGCTTGCCCGCGGCGAAGATCTCGATCGTGTTGCCGTAGCTCTTCGACATCTTCGCCGCCTGCCGCTTGCCGGCCTTCGTCACGAATACGACGCGGTCGACCGGGACGTAGAACTCGAGCCCGGCGATCCCGCCCGGGCGCGGCGTCACCAGCACGCGGCGGCCGGGGTCCTCGGCGACCGTCCGCAACGTGCGACCGACGACCTCGACGCCGGCGATCGCCGTCGCGTGAGCGCTCGCGATCGCGGCCTCCCAGTCCTCGGTGGTCTGCAATGCGCCGGGATCCGTCGCGGCTGCCTGGAGGTCCGCGACCAGCGCGCGAAACCGTGCCGCGTAGTCGTCCGGCTCGAGGCCCGGGGCGCGCACGTCCGTCACGACGTGGAGCACTGCACCCTTCTCGAAGGTCGTGCCCGGCACGCGCGCGGCCTCGCCGATCAGCGACTCCGGGATGCGGAACACCGGCTCGTCGGTCGGGAACGCCGCGTGGAACGCCTGCGCCATGTCGCGCGTCAGCTCGACGTGCTGGTCCTGGTCGCCGCCGACCGGCACCGCGTCGGCCTGCGGTCCGAGGATGTCTGCCGCCATCAGCGCCGGATACGTGAACAGCCCGACCGAGGGCGTGATGCCGCGCGCGACCTTCTCCTTGTAGCTGTGCGCCTTCTCGAGCAACCCCATGCTGGTGACCGTCTCGAGCAGCCAGGTCAGCTCGCAGACCTCCGGCACGTCGCTCTGCCGGTAGAGCACGGTGCGCGCGGGATCGAGACCGACGGCGAGGTAGGTCGTCGCGACGTCGAGCGAGAACTCGTGCAGCGCGGCCGGGTCGCGGACCGTCGTCAGCGCGTGGTAGTCGGCGACGAAGTAGAAGCACTCGCCGGCGTCCTGCATCTCGATGTGGCGCTTGATCGCACCGAAGTAGTTGCCGAGGTGCAGGCGTCCGGACGGCTGGATGCCGGACAGGATGCGCTTCCGCTGCGGTGCGGGATCGGGCATGGCTCGGGTCTCGTTCTCGGATCTCGCTCTCCGACCTCGGGCTCGGTCGCTACGCGTCGCGGCACGCGGCCAGCCACGCCGCCAGCCGGTCCCATTGCCGGTGGAGGTCGTGCTCGTCGACGTCCAGCGGGCTCTTGAAGTAGCACGCGAGCCAGGTCTGCGCACCACCCTCGCCGCGCCGCCTTGCGAGGTCGAGGAAGCGCACCAGATCGAGCACCAGCGGCGCCGCGAGGATCGCGTCGCAACCCTGCCAGGTGAACTGCATTGCCATCCGCACGCCGAGGAAGCCCTCGAAATGCACGAAGTCCCAGGCTGTCTTCATGTCGCCGAGCGACGGCACGAAGTCGATCGCGACGTGCGTGTGCAGCTCGTGACCGAGGATGCGCGACAGCAGGCGATCCTTGCTCTCGACCTTGGACGCCTTGTTCTCTGCATCGGCGAGCACCGCGCCGTCGCGGTCGCCGAGCATGTTGTAGCCCTGCCACGTGAGCACGCGGAGGTCGCGGTAGCGGAACATCGCGGCGAGCGCGGACTTCACCAGCGTCTCGCCGGTCTTGCCGTCGCAGCCCGCATACGGCACCCCGCGCTCGTCGAACATCTCCCGCACGGCGGGGATCAGCGCCGCATTGCTCGGCGTGAAGTGCACGAACGGCAGGCCGAGGCGCGCGGCGGCGTAGGCGTACAGCGTCGACGGGCGCACCGCGGCGCGGCGATCCGCGTCCAGCTCGCGGTCGAACGCCGCGGTCGAACGGTGTGCCTTGCCCAGCCGCAGCTTCGGCTCGGTCGACGTCAGGTTGACGCAGACGACCGTGTCCAGGCGATTGCGCGCCCGGAAGTCGTCCAAGTCCCGGCACAGCCGGTCGACCTGCGCGCGCAGCGGCTCGTCGGTCGGCAGCTCGCGGTCGGCCAACCGCGCGATCGTGCGGCCGGGGTTCGGCAGGCAGCCGGTGCGCAGCTCGGCGCCGTAGGCGCGCAGGTCGCCCGCGAGCCGCCGCAGGTCGGCGCGGCGCAGCGTGCCCTGCGCATCGTCGATCTCGCGCGCGGCCTCCGCGGGCGTGCCCTCGCGCACCTCGTGACCGCCGAACACGAGCTGGTCGAGCCCACACAGGGGCAGACCGGCGGCCAGCTCGGTCTCCGAGACGAGTCCGCGCGGCGCACACAGCCCGCGGGCGAGTGCGCGCGCGCCGACGACGACGGTCGTCGCGAGGCCGCCGAGACCGCCGAACAGCCACACGCCGATGCGCGGTGCAGTGTGGCGGGGGCGGTGCCGGGTCGGATCTCTACCGGACTCTGCCGTCGGATCGCTCCGCAAGTCGGACACGAAAACGCTAGCTCAGCCCCGCACGCGCAGGATCTGACAGGACCACGCGGCGCCGGCGCCGAAGCCGACCAACGCGATGAGCTGGCCCGGCGTCAATGCGGACGCCTCGTGCAGCCCGCACAGCGCGATCGGGATCGAGGCCGCCGTGGTGTTGCCCTTGTCCTCGAGATCGACGATCACCCGCTCCGGTGGCAACCCCAGTTGCTCGCCGACCGCCTCGATGATGCGTGCATTGGCCTGGTGCGGGACCATCCAGTCGAGGTCGGTCGGCTCGAGACCGAGCGCCGCCATGCCCTCGACCGTCGACAGCGACATCTGCCGCACCGCCGACTTGAACACCTCGCGCCCGCGCAGGATCACGAAGTGCCGGCGCTTCTCGAGGGTCTCGGGCGACGCGGGCTCCCGCGAGCCGCCACCCGGGATCTCGATCATGTCGGCCATCGAGCCGTCTGCTCCGTTGTCGGTGTAGAGGACGTCGTAGCGGCCGTCCTTCGAGCACACCGCGGCGCCGGCGCCGTCGCCGAACAGGATGCAGACACCGCGGTCCTCGTAGTTCATGAACCGCGTCATCGCCTCGGCGCCGATGACCAGCACGTTGCGGTGCAGGCCGGACTTGATCATGCCGGCGGCGATCGACAGCCCGTAGCCGAAGCCGGAGCACGCGACCGAGATGTCGAAGGCGGGGATGCCGGTCAGCCCGAGCTTGCGCTGCACGACGCAGGCGGTCGACGGGCACAGGTGGTCGGGTGTGACCGTCGCGACGATCAGCAGATCGATGTCGCTGCGGTCGATGCCGGCGTCGGCGATCGCGCGCTCGCCCGCGGCGGCGGCGAGGTCGCTGGTGATCCAGTCGTCGGGCAGCACCCGGCGGCTGCGGATGCCGGTGCGCTGGGCGATCCACTCGTCGGAGGTGTCGACGAGCTTCTCCAGGTCCTTGTTGGTGAGCTGGCGCTCGGGCAGGTGGCGTCCGAGGCCGCGGATCGAGCAGAGGGGCTCTCGATCGGCGAGCTGAGCGATCGCAGACTTCTGCGACGCGTCGGTCCGGGACCGGTCCGTCTGAGGCAAGGCTGGGCTCCGCCTGGGTTTCGAACGACGAGCGACGAGCCGATCGACGCCCGGCGTGCGGTCGTCGCCGACCTGCTCCGACCGGCCCGACGCGGTTCGCAGAACGGCGGATCTTCTGGCGACCTCCAGAACGTGTCAACCTTGCGCCGGTGGCCCTGCGCAGCGAGCATCGGCGAACCGGGCTGGCGACTCTCTCGCCGCTCTGGAGCTCGCGCGGGCCGGAGCGCACCTGCGCGTCATCCCCGTTGCGACGACACCTGACGGCGATCGGATCCGCGTGCGCGCCCTGTCGACAATCGTGTCTGCCTTCGCGCTGCTCGCGGCGCTGTGTGCGGCCTGCGGTCCGGCCCCCGGCCACCCGTCGACCGTCGTGCAGCTCGACGGCTCGAGCACCGTGTTGCCGATGTCGCAGGCGGCCGCCGAGGACTTCGCGCGGCGTGAGCCCCGCGCGCGATTGATGGTCGCGGTGTCGAGCACGCGCGGCGGTTTCGAGCGCTTCACGCGCGGCGAGATCGACGTCACCGGAGCTTCGCGGCCGATCCTGCCGGGCGAGGTCGCGCAGGCCGCCGCGCGCGGTGTGGAGTTCGTCGAGCTGGCGATCGCGATCGACGGCATCTGCGTCGTCGTCGGTCGCTGCAACGACTTCGTCGAGGACCTCGACCTCGGCGAGCTCGCCGCCGTGTTCTCCGGCGACCGCGGGGTGCCGACCTGGGCCGACGTGCGCCCGGGCTGGCCGCGCCGACCGATCCACACGTTCGCGCCGGGCACGGATTCGGGCACCCAGGACTACTTCACGCGTCGCGTGCTGCAGCCCGGCGAGGCGATCCGACGCGACGCGGCGACGTCCGAGGACGATCACCAGCTGGTCGCCAACGTCGCCGGCGATCCCGACGCGATCACGTTCGTCGGCCGCGCCTACTTCCTCGCTCGGGAATCGTCGTTGCGGGCGATCCCGATCGACGCCGGAGCCGGGCCCGTCGCGCCGACGCTCGACGCGATCCGCGCGGGCCGCTACGTCCCGCTGTCCCGACCCCTGTTCCTCTACGTCCGGCGGGCGAGCCTCGACCGCCCGGCCGTCCGGGGTTTCGTCGCCGACTACCTGCAGCGGGCCGGCACCCTCGCGACCGAGCTCGGCTTCGTACCGCTGCCCGACGCGGTCGCCGCCGCTGCGGCGCGCAAGCTGCAGGCGCGCGACATCGGAACGCACTTCGCCGGCATCCCGGCGGTCGGCGTCGAGGCCCTGCTGGAGCGCTACCGGTGACCCGTCCGCGCCGAGAGCTGCCGCTCGCTGCCTACGGCGATGCGGTCCCGGTCGCCGCGACGGCCGCCCGCGAGCGCCTCGGTGGCCTCGCGCTGAGCGCATGTGGCCTCGCCTCGGTCGTCACGACGCTGTTGATCTTCGGGGTGCTGCTGCGCGAGACCCTGCGCTTCTTCGCGTCGGCCCACGTCGGTCTCACGGAGTTCCTGTTCGGTGACTCGTGGAGCCCCCTGCACGCCACGCAGCCGGGCTACGGGGTCGCGGCGCTGCTCGCGGGGACCGCGCTGGTCACCGGGATCGCACTGTCGTTGGCGACACCGCTCGGCGTGTTGTCCGGGATCCACCTCGCGGAATTCGCGTCGCCCCGCGTGGCCCGCGCCGTGCGCGCGGTGTTGGAGTCGCTCGCCGGCGTGCCGACCGTCGTACTCGGTTTCGTGGCTCTGCACGTGTTGAGCCCCGCACTGGTCCGATCACACTTGGGCTTCGGCACGTTCAGCGTCGCGAGCGCCGGGCTGATGGTCGGCCTGCTGGTCGCGCCGACCGTCTGCGCGGCGGTCGAGGACGCGATTCGCCGGGTCCCCGACGAACTGCGCGACGGCGCCTTCGGCCTCGGTGCGTCGCGGCTCGACGTGATCGTGCGGGTCGTGCTGCCGGCCGCCGCGCCGGGCATCGTCGCCGGGCTTCTCGGCGCCGCGGCCCGCTGCCTGGGCGAGACGATGATCGTGACACTGGCCGCAGGACTCACCGCGCAATACACGCTCGACCCACGCGATGGCGCGCAGACGTTGACCGGCTACGTCGCGCAGGTGTTCCTCGGCGAGGCGAGCCACGTCGGCCCCGCCTACCTGTCGTGCTATGCGGTCGCGTTCCTGTTGTTCGTGCTCACCTTCGGCATGACGGTGACCGCAATGCGGTTGCGCAGCCGGTTCCGGAGGTCGTTCGAATGAGCCGCGCCGAGCGCGGCACGGGCCTTTCCGCAGGCACCACCTGCCGATTGCCGGAGCGGCTGTTCGTCGTCGCGTGCCGCGCGGCGACCGTCGCGATCGTCGCCGCGTTCGCGGTGGTGGCGGGCGTCGTGGTCTGGCTGGGCGCCAGCCATCTGGATGCCGGCTTCCTCGGCGGCACCGTCTCGCGACATCCGGAGCGCGCCGGCATCTGGCCGGCGCTCGCGGGCACGCTGTGGACCGCGCTGATCTGCGCCGTCATCGCGCTGCCGATCGGCGTCGGCGCGGCGGTCTACCTGGAGGAGGTCGAGCCGCGCCGAGGTGTCTGGCGGCGTGTCCAACGCTTCGTGCGCGCGAACATCGCCGGTCTCGCGGGCGTGCCGTCGATCGTCTACGGCATCCTCGGTCTCACCGTGTTCGTGAGGGCCTGGGGCCTGTTCGGCGACCCCGTCGGGCCCGCGGTGCGCGTGTTCGCCGACACGCCGTTCGAACTGCACCTGCCGCCGGGGCGCGGCATCCTCTCCGGTGGGCTGACGCTCGCGCTGGTCGCGCTGCCGCTGGTGATCCGCAGTGCACAGCTCGCGCTGCGGGCCGTGCCGCAGTCGATGCGGGAGAGCGCCGCGTCGCTCGGCGCATCGCCGCTGCAGGTGGTCGCGCGCGTCACCCTGCCGGCTGCACTGCCGGAGCTGCTCGGGGGCTCGCTGGTCGCGGTCAGCCGGGCGGTCGGGGAGGCCGCACCGGTGTTCGTCATCACCGGGCTCGTCTACGTCTACCAGGCACCGAGCAACGCGGTGGAGCCGTTCACGACGCTGCCGCTGCAGGTCTTCGACTGGGCCAACCGGAGCGAGCCGGGCTACCGTGAACTCGCTGCGGCGGCGTGCATCGTGCTGCTCGGCATCCACGTGGTGCTCGATACCACGGCCACGCTGGTGCGCAGGGCATTCCGGAGGGACTGGCGATGAGCGAGGACGGGAGGGCGCCCGGCGTCCAGGCCACCGTGATCGAAGCGCGTGGCTTCGATGCGTGGTTCGGCGAGTTCCACGTGCTGCGCGGCATCCGTCTCGATGTGACGGAGCGGGCGGTCACCGCGCTCATCGGGCCGAGCGGCTGCGGCAAGTCGACGTTCCTGCGCTGGTGCAACCGGCTGAACGATCGTGTGCGCGGCGCGCGCGCGACCGGGGCGCTGCGGATCCAGGGAATCGACGTCCTCGGGCCGGACGTCGATGTGGTCGAGCTGCGCCGGAAGGTGGCGATGGTGTTCCATCGCCCCAATCCGTTCCCGAAGTCGATCCACGACAATGTGGCGTTCGGCCCGCGCCTCGCGCGGCGGCTCGGCAGGGGCGACGCCGAGGAGATCGTCGAACGGTCGCTGCGGCTCGCGGGACTGTGGGACGAGGTCCGCGATCGGCTCGGTCGGTCGGCGTTGACGTTGTCCGGCGGCCAGCGGCAGCGGCTGTGCATCGCGCGAGCTATCGCGAGCGATCCCGATGTCCTGCTGATGGACGAGCCGTGCTCGACGCTCGATGCGAAGTCGACCGCGGTGATCGAGGACCTGCTCACGGAGCTGAAGAGCCGCTTCACGATCGTGCTGGCGACCAACAACATGCAGCAGGCGGCGCGCGCCAGCGAGCATTGCGCATTGCTCGTACAGGGCGAGCTCGTCGAGTTCGCGCCGACCGCGAAGCTGTTCTCCAACCCGTCGCGCCGCGAGACCGAAGACTTCATCACCGGCCGCTCCGGCTGAGACTTCCGATCGGTACCGCGTACGATTTTTACATCTGCGGCGGAGCCGCAGATGTAAAAATCGTACGCGGTACCGATCGGAAGTCAGTGGAGGAAGGGGGCGCGGATCGCGATGACGACGGTGCCGAGCCAGAGCATGCCGTCGACCAGCAGCGGGACGTCGCGGACCAGGAGCCGCGCGGGGTCCTCGGCGGCGTCGGTCGCGCGCACCAGCCACAGGTAGCGGAACACGCCGAAGCAGACGAACGGCACGGTGGCGAGCAGCAGCTTGCCGTGCTTCTCGACCGTCGCCGGGTCGAGCGTGTAGAGCGCGTAGGACAGCAGGCTGATCGATGCGGTGACCGCGAGCGCCTGGTCGAGGAACGCGGTGTCGTAGCCGCGCAGGCTGGTCCGCGTGGCGACGTCGCCGCCGAGCGCGCTCAACTCGGCACGGCGCTTGGCGAACGCCAGCAGCGTCGCGAAGAAGAACGTGCACAGCAGGAGCCAGCCCGACGACGGGACCCCGATCGCGGCGCTGCCCGCGTGGACGCGGAGCTGGAAGCCGAACGCGATGGCGAGCGCGTCGACGATCGCGATGTGCTTGAGGCGCAGCGAGTAGCCGACGTTCAGCACGAAGTACGCGACCGGCCACACGGCGAACGGCACGACGGCATCGGGTGGCGCCGGGATCGCCGCGAGTCCGAGCCCGACCGCGAGCAGCACGACCGCCGCACCAGCGGCGGCGCGCGGGCCGAGCCGGCCGGACGGGATCGGTCGGTTCCGCTTGCGCGGGTGCTGGGCGTCGGCGTGCCGGTCGGCGAGGTCGTTGAGCAGGTAGATCGCGCTCGCGATCGTGCAGAACGACGCGAATGCGACGACCGCGGCGCGGAGCGCGCTGAAGTCGCCGGTGCGGTGCGCGAACAGCAGCGGGGCGAACACCAGCAGGTTCTTCACCCACTGGTAGGGCCGCATGGCTTCGAGCAGGGCGGTCGGCGACATGCGGGGATCATGCGGCGACCACCGACCGAATGCAGCCGGGAATGCCCGGAGGCCCCGTGTGCCGGGTGCGTAGGAGCGCAGCCTCGCGCTTCTCTTTGCCACGTTGGTCCGGTACCGTCGGCGCCCGTGACGAGAGTCCCTGCCCGTCGTCCACGCCACTCCCTGGACGCGATCTTCCGACCCCGAGCCGTGGCTGTCGTCGGCGCGAGCCGGCGGCCGGGCGCCATCGGCCGGCAGGTGGTCGCCAACCTCGTCGAGAGCGGCTTCCAGGGGCCGGTCTACCCGGTCAACTCGAAGAGCGACGTCGTGCTCTCGATGCCGACCTACCCGACGGTCTCGAAGATCCCGGGCCCGGTCGACCTCGCGGTGCTGTGCGTGCCGGCGCCGGAGGTCGTCAAGGTCGCGCGGGAGTGCGGCAAGAAGGGCGTCAAGGGCCTCGTCGTCATCACGGCCGGCTTCAAGGAGATCGGCGGCGAGGGCGAGCGTCGCGAGGCCGAGCTGCGCGAGGTCGCGCGGCACTACGGCATGCGCATCGTCGGCCCGAACTGCATGGGCGTGATCAACACCGAACCCGACGTGTGCCTCGACGCGTCGTTCGCGGCGACGCGCACGCCGGCTGGCGCGGTCGCGATGGTGTCGCAGTCCGGCGCGCTCGGCGAGGCGATCCTCGCCGACGCGAGCGCCGCCGGTCTCGGCGTCTCGATGTTCGCGTCGGTCGGCAACCGTGCCGACGTGACGGCCGCCGACCTGATCGAGTACTGGGCCGACATCGACTCGGTGCGCATCGTGTTGCTCTACGTCGAGAGCCTCGGTGACCCCGCGAAGTTCGTCGAGGTCGCCCGCCGCGTCGGCCGCACCAAGCCGATCCTCGCGGTCAAGTCCGGTCGCAGTGCGGCGGGAGCCGCCGCCGCGGGTTCGCACACCGGCAGCGTCGCCGGTGCGGACGTCGCGGCCGACACGCTGTTCCAACAGTGCGGCGTACTGCGCGTCGAGTCGTTCCGCGAGATGTTCGCGCTCGCCGCGGCTCTCCTGCACCAGCGGCTCCCGCAGGGCCCGCGCATCGCGGTCGTGACCAACGCCGGTGGCCCCGGCATCCTGGCCACCGACGCGCTCGACGGCGCCGGACTGGAGGTGCCCGAGCTGACGCCGCGCACCAAGGCCGCGCTGGTCCGCGCGCTGCCGGTCGAGGCCTCGGTGCGCAATCCGGTCGATCTGATCGCGTCGGCCGACGCCGAGCGCTACCGCCGTGCGCTCCGTCTCGTCGTGCGCGACCCGAACGTCGACGCCCTGATCGTGCTCTTCGTGTCGCCGATCATGATCGACGCCGAGGCGGTCGCGGCCGCGATCGTCGAGGAGGCCGCCACCGACAAGCCGCTGCTGGTCTGTCTGATGGGCCGCCAGCGCGGGCGCGAGGCCCAGGAGCTCCTGCGTCGCAGCGGCGTGCCCGTGTTCCGCTATCCGGAGGACGCCGCGCGCACGATGCGCTCGCTGTGCCGCCGCGCGCGGATGCTGGAGCGCGAATCGAAGCCGCTGCCGCGCCTGCGCGTCGACCGCGACGCCGCGGCGGCGGTGCTCGACCGCGCGGCGCCCGGCTGGCTCGCGGTCGAGGACGCCGAAGCCGTGCTGGCCGCCTACGGCGTCCCGTTCGCGCCGAGCCGGCGCGTGACGACGCCCGGCGATGCGGTCGGCGCCTCGCACGAGCTGGGGTTCCCGGTCGTGCTGAAGGCCGAGGCGCGCAGCCTCGTGCACAAGAGCGAGCTGCACGCGGTCGTCAACGGGCTGCGCAACGGCGACGAGGTGTACCGCGCTGCCGAAGACCTGCGGCGCCGGCTCGCGCGGCGCTTCCGCGGCCTGCGTCTGCTCGTGCAGAAGCGCGCGCCGGGCCACCGGGAGATCCTGATCGGCATGACGCGCGACCCGCGCTACGGACCGTTGTTCGCGGTCGGCCTCGGTGGCACGCACGTCGAGGTGCTCCGCGACGTCGCGTTCCGGATCGCGCCGCTCGACGGCGGTGATCCCGCCGAGATGTTCGCGCAGCTGAAGGGCGCGCCGCTGCTCGGTCGGTTCCGTGGCGATCCGCCAGCGGACGTCGCGCTCGCCTGCGAGATCGTGCTGCGTCTGCAGCGCCTCGTGCTCGACTTCCCGCTGATCGAGGAGGTCGAGATCAACCCGTTCATCCTGGCCGAACCCGGCGGCGAGAGCCTGGCGGTCGACGCGCGGCTGCGGCTACAGGGCTGACCGTTGCCCGCCGCCAGCCGACCTGCACGCCACCCCGAACGCCACTCCGAACGCCACTCCGAACGCCACTCCGAACCAGGCGACCCGCTCGAAGGTAGTCGACCGAGACCACCATGACCGACCGATCCGGACTGCGCTTCACGCTGGTCGTGCCCGTGTTCGACGAGGAGGAGAACGTCGAGCCGCTCCTCGACGAGGTGCGCGATACGTTGCTCCCGCACGGCCCGTTCGAGGCGATCTTCGTCGACGACAAGAGTCGTGACCGCAGCCTCGAGCGCATGAAGGCCTGGAAGGAGCGCAACACCGCCGACTGGCTGCGCATCGTCACGCTCGAGCAGAACCGCGGGCAGAGCACCGCCGTGCTGGCAGGCGCGATGCAATCGCGCGCGCCGATCATCGCGACGCTCGACGGCGACCGGCAGAACGATCCTGCCGACCTGCCGAAGATGATCGCGATGATCGAGAGCGGCGCGTGGGACGGCGTGACCGGCGTGCGCCGCAAGCGCAAGGACACCTGGGTGCGTCGCCGCTCGTCGGCGATCGGCAATGGTGTGCGCAACTGGATCACCGGCGACCGCGTGACCGACAGCGCCTGCGGCGCGAAGGCCTACCGTCGCGAGCTGTTCCTCGCGGTGCCGCGCTTCCACGGCATGCACCGCTTCATGGCGACGCTGGTGCGCTACTGCGGCGGCCGCGTCACCGAGATCGACGTGAACCACCGCCCGCGCGTGGCCGGCCAGGCGAAGTACGGCATCGGCAACCGCGCGATCCGCGGGCTGAAGGACTGCCTCGCCGTGCGCTGGATGCGGTCGCGGGTGATCGTCTACCGGATCGCCGAGGAGTCGTGACCGAGGGTGGCGCGACGGCAGCGATGGTCGGCGTGCGACCGGTGTGGTCGCGCGATGCCGTGCTCGTCGCCGCGCTGGGCGCCATCGCCGTCGTCACGTACGCTCCGGCCGTCGTCGCCACCCACTGGGCACGCGCGACGCTGCTGGCACTCGGCGCGCTGCTCGGTGCGGTCGGGCTCGCCTTCGCTCTCCTGCGGCCGCGCTTCGGCCTGCGCGCCGCGACGTTGTCGTGCGCCGGGGCGCTGACCGCGCCGCTGGTCGTGCTCGGCGCCTGGCGGCAGCCCGAGGCGCTCGCCGACGCCGCCGTGGTCGCGGCGGCGGTCGTGACGCTCGCGGTGGGCGTGGCCGCGGCGCGACCGCGCGAGCTGCGCGGTGCGGTCGTCCTCGCTGCCGCGGCCGCGTGGCTGACCGGAGTCGCGGGCGCCGCGTTCTTCTTCGGGCCGACGCTGATCTGGCTGCGCCGACGCTCGGGAGCGCGGACCGTCGACGTCGCGGTGCCGCTCGCGCTGACGGCCGCGGTCGCCGCGGCGTGGCTCGGGCCGGCGCGCGACCGCGGGTCCGCCGCACCCGACGTCGCGACCGGCTCGCTGCCGTTCCTCGGTCACCTGCTCGTCGCCACGCTGCCGCTGTGTCTGTGGACCTTCACCGAGCATCGCGGGCGCGGTGCGCGGGAGGCGTTGCCGAGCCCCGGCCAGCTCGTGCTGCGCTCGTGCACCGGAGCGATCGTCGGCGTGATGCTGCTCGGACCGCTCGCCGGTCGGTTGCGGGCGCCGTTCGCTCCGCTCGCCGCGGCGCTGCTGTTCGCGTTCGCGGTCGGTCCCGGCGTGGCATCGTTCACGCGGGTCGCGCGCCCGCTGCAGCGCTGGCAGCGCACGCTGCCGCTCGGGGCCGCGCTCGCGCTCGCGCTCGCCGCGGTCGCACGCCGGGCGCTCGGCGGCGGAGCGGCCGTCGCGGCGCGCGAGCTCGCGTTCGCCGTTCTGCTACTCCCGCTCGCCGCGTTCGCGTCGTGGCGGCGCTGGGCGCTCGTCGCCGCCGCGCTCGCCGCGCCGATCGTCGCCGCGTGGTGTTTCGCGGGGCCGCCCTGGCCGACGATGGCGGGAGGTGGCCGGTGACGCGCGTCGCCGTCGTGCGGCTGTCCGCGATGGGCGACGTCGTCCATGGCGTCGCCGCGGTCCAGGCGCTGCGCGCGGCGCGGCCCGAGCTCGACGTGCTGTGGGTGGTGCAGCGGAGCTTCGCGCCGCTGCTCGACGGGGTCGTCGACGTGCTCCGCCACGACCGCCGCGGTGGCGTGCCTGCCTACCTGCGGACGCTCGCCGTGCTGCGACGCTTCCGGCCGGACGTCGTGCTCGACCTGCAGGGCAATTGGAAGAGCGCCGGCTTCGTGCGTGGCTCGGGTGCCGCACGTCGCATCGGACCCGCCGCGCAGCTGCGGCGCGAGCGGGGCAGTGCGATCGCGTGCAACGAGACGATCGTGCTGCGTCCGGGCGAGCCTGCGCACCCGGCGCGCATCGCGGCGGAGCTGGTGCGGCGCCTGGCGCCCGAGGTCGAGCCGCGGGCACCGCAGCTCGCGGCGACCGCCGCCGAGCTCGACGCCGAGGCGGCGGCGCTCGCGGCGCTGGGCATCGATCCATCGCTGCCGTTCCGCCTGCTGGTCTCGTCGCGGCCCGACGACCCTCGCGGCTGGCCCGCGGCAGCGATCGAGCGCGAGGCGCGCGCGGACGGCCCGGTGCCGCTCCTCGTCGCGGGCCCCGACGAGCGCGACGTCGCCGCGCCGGCCGGCCTGACGGTCATGCGGCACGCGCCCGGCGAGCTCCGCCGGCTGGTGGGACTCGGGGTCCTGTGCGCCCGCAGCGGCGGTTGTGCGATCGGTCCCGACAAGGGCGCGATGCACGTGCTCGCCGCCTGCGGCGCGCGCACGCTGACGCTGTTCGGACCGACCGACGCGGTGCGCACCGGTCCGACGGCCGGCGCGTGCCTGCGGGCGACCGGCGGCCCGGACTGCGCGCCGTGCGGCAGGCGTCGCTGTCGCAATCCGATCGGGCCCGTGTGCATGGACTTCACGCCCGCGGAGGCCGCCGTCCCGACACCCGGCGTCGCGAAGCAGGGCGCGCAGTGTTCTGCACCGCGCGCGGCATCGGCTCCCGCGACGCAGGCGTGAGCCAGGACCGCACAACGCGGATGATGGTGCCATGCTCGAGACCTTTCCGAACCCCCGCCCGGAGCGCCCCTATCTGATCGAGTTCGACTGCCCGGAGTTCACCTGTGTGTGCCCGCGCACGGGCCAGCCCGACTTCGCCCGCATCGAGATCCGCTACGTGCCGGCCGAGCGGTGCGTCGAGCTGAAGTCGCTGAAGGTCTACCTGTGGAGCTACCGCGACGTCGGCGCGTTCCACGAGGCGGTGACGAATCGCATCCTCGACGACCTGGTCGCATGCTGCGCCCCGCGATTCCTCGAGGTCCGCGGGCTGTTCAATGTGCGCGGTGGGATCACGACGACGGTGACCGCGACGCACGGCGCCCGGCCCTGACGCCGGGTCGCGAACCGTCACCCGAGCGGATCTCACGCGTCTCCGCGTGGCTTCGTCCCGTTCCGGGCGCGGGCGGGACATTCCCCCATCGGACGGAACGATCGGCGACAACGGCGGGACACGAACGTGGCCGACAGGCGTTGTGCGGGGCTCGGAACGGGGGGAACATGGTGTCGCTCGCCCCCGTCGACCCCCGGTCGACGTCCCCCTCTCCACCCCAGGCCGATCCCGGCTCTCACCGATGCATCGAGTCACGATCTCCTCCGTCGTCGCGCTGACCGTGGCGACGCTCTCGTTCGCGCAGTCGTCCGCGGTTCCGACGCCGCTCGCCCAGACGGCAGGCCAGCGCATCATCCTCGTCGACGGCAGCACCGTGCAGGTGCGCATCGACGGTCGCTCCGCCTTCGTCAGCCGTGACGGCGGCTCGCACTGGGCGCGCCTGATGGACCGCGAGACGACCCTCGGCCTGCGCTACGCGCAGTTCGACCCGGTCGCTTCGGGCGAGCCACCCGTCCCCGAGGCGCTGCGCGCGCCGGTCGGTTCGCGGCTCTGGATCGTCCAGTACGAGACGCAATCGCTGCCCGAGTACCGCGCCGCGCTCGAGCGGCTCGGCGCCGAGCTGCGCTACGTCGTCCCGCACCAGGGCTTCGTGGTCCGGATGGACCGCGCGGCGGCCGACGCGGCGCGCGGTCTGCCGTTCGTGCGTTGGGTCGGTGCCTACCACCCCGCATACCGTCTCGAGCCGGAGATCCTCGCCGACCTCGCGAGCGGCGCGAACGAGTCCGTCGCACGTCCCTACAACGTGATGATGGTCGACGACCGTCGCGACCGCGCCGCGACGCTCGCCGCGATCGAATCGGTCGGCGCGCGTTTCGAGCCGGATTCCGGCATGGGCATCCTGCAGGTCGCCTACCTCGACCACGCGCAGCTCGCCTCGCTCGCCGCGGACGACACCGTGCTGTGGATCGACCGGCTGACCGAAGTCAGCACGGACATCGACCAGGCCCGCATCCAGGGCGGTGCGAACTACATCGAGTCCGTCGCCGGTTTCGACGGCAAGGGCGTCGTCGGCATGATCATGGAGGGCATCTACCCGACGCACCCCGAGTTCGCGGCCCAGGCCCCGTATCGCACGACGCCGATCGCGCACCCGAGTGGTGCGGCCGGTAGCAGCCACGGCAACTCGACCGCTGGTGAGATCTATGCGCGTGGCGCGAACCCGCTCTACCGCGGCATCATGCCCTTCGCCCAGGCGCTGTACTGCAACTACAACTACGTCTACAACAACAACAACCGCAAGTCGGTCACGCAGTGGGGCGTGAGCAACTACGGGCAGATGATCGAGACGGCGTCGTGGGGCTATTCGCAGACGACTGCCTACACGACCCGCTCGGCGGAGATGGACGACATCATCTTCGACCTCGACGTGGCCACGACGCAGTCGCAGAGCAACCTGAACTCGCAGTCGTCGCGCCCGCAGGCCTGGGCGAAGAACATCATCGCGATCGGCGGCTTCACGCATGCCAATACCGCGAACCCGGCCGACGACTCGGCCAGCGGCGCGAGCTTCGGGCCGTCGACCGACCTGCGCATGAAGCCCGACCTGTGCGCCTACTACGACCAGATCGGGACCACGGGCGGCACCGCCACGTCGTACACGACGAGCTTCGGTGGCACGTCGGGCGCGACGCCGATCTGCAACGGCTACACCGGCCTCACCGTGCAGCTGTTCGCCGAAGGCACGTTCGGTCACCCGGGGGCGCCGAGCTGGCAGCAGATCACGGCGTTCGGACCGCACTTCACGACCACCAAGGCGCTGCTCGCGGCGACGTCGTACATCTACCCGACCACCAAGTTCGGCACGCCGGCGCAGACCCGCAACCGGCAGGGCTGGGGCTTCCCGCAGGTCGACACGATGTACGACCAGCGCGAGCGAATGCTGGTCGCGGACGAGGAGACCGTCCTGCAGCAGGGCCAGCAGCGCGACTACCTCGTGTTCGTGCCGCCGGGCACCGCGGACTTCCGCGCGTCGATGAGCTACGCGGATCCCGAGGCCAATCCGGCCGTCACGATCACGCGCATCAACAGCGTCGACCTGATGGTCCGCGCCCCGAACGGCACGATCTACTGGGGCAACAACGGCATGACGGCGCTGACGAGCTCGAGCCCGACGAACACGACCGCGCCGGGTGGCGCCGCCAACGACCGTGACACGACCGAGAACGTGTTCCTCGCCAATCCGGCCAGCGGTGCCTACCTGGTGAGCGTGCAGGCGCCGGCGGTGCGGACCGACGGCCACGTCGAGACCGCCGAGCTCGACGTCGACTTCGGCCTCGTCATCAACGGCATCGGCGGCAGCCGCAACCGCGAGTCGATCCTCCTGGACCTCAGCTCGAGCCAGGCCGGCGACTTCACCGTCACGACCACCAACCTGCCGGGCAGCGGTTGGACGCGCGGTTTCACGCTGTTCTCGGCGTCGACGGGCCGCATCGCCGGCAACGGCAACCTGTTCGGCCTCGAGCTCGACGGCCTGACCGAGGCGACGCTCAGCCAGCCGATCGACACCGTGTTCCAGTTCTCGCCGACGAGCCCCGGCTACCCGGCCGCGCCGTACTCGTTCCCGGCCCCGATCGCGGTCGCGCTCAGCGGCGTGACGCTCGACGCCGTCGTCTACGTCGTCGACGCCGTGGGCAACCCGGTCGCGGTCTCGAACGTCGACCGCGTCACGGTGCAGTGATCGTCACGGTGCGGTGATCGTCACGGTGCGGTGATCGTCACCGTGCAGTGATCGTCACGGCACCGGGTGCGCGCGCGTGAGCTCGTCGATCGCGTTGCGCAGCCGGGTCGGATCCTCGCCGGCGACGACCGCGGCGAACACGTCGGCGATGATCTCCATCTCCGGTTCGCGCATGCCGCGCGTCGTCGCTGCGGCGGTGCCGAGGCGGATGCCGCTCGTCACCCGCGGCGGCCGCGGATCGCCGGGCACCGCGTTCTTGTTGACTGCCAGGCCGGCCTCCCGGCAGCGGTCCTCGACGTCCGCGCCCGTCACGTCGCCGCGGTTGCGCAGGTCGACCACCAGCATGTGGCTGTCCGTGCCGCCCGTGACGAGGTCGAGCCCGCGCTCGCTCAGGCAGGCCGCGAGGTGGCGGGCGTTGGCGACCACCTGCGCCGTGTAGGCGCGGAACGCCGGCGTCAGCGCCTGACCGAACGCCGCTGCCTTGCCGGCGATCTGGTGCATCAGCGGGCCGCCCTGGCCGCCGGGGAACACGCCGCTGTCGAGCTTCTTCCGCAGCTCCTCGGTGTCGCACAGGATCAGGCCGCCGCGCGGTCCGCGCAGCGTCTTGTGCGTGGTCATCGTCACGACGTCGGCGTGGCCGACCGGCGACGGGAACTGGCCTCCGGCGACGAGCCCCGCGGGGTGCGCGATGTCGGCCATCAGCCAGGCGTCGACCTCGCGAGCGATCGCCGCGAAGCCCGCGAAGTCGATCTGGCGCGGGTAGCTCGACGCGCCGACGATCAGCACCTGCGGCCGGAACTCGAGCGCGCGCTCGCGCACGCGGTCCAGGTCGATCAGCCCGGTCGCGTGGTCGACGCCGTAGTGGGCCGCCTCGAACAGCCGGCCGGTCGAGCTGACCTTGTGGCCGTGGCTGAGGTGACCGCCCTCGGCGAGCGACATGCCGAGGATCTTGCCGCCGCGACCGGCGAGCGCCTCGAGCACTGCGAGGTTGGCGGTCGTGCCGGAGTGCGGCTGCACGTTCGCGTGCGCGACGCCGAACAGCTTCCGGGCGCGCTCGCGCGCCAGGTCCTCGACCTGGTCGGCGATCTCGCAGCCGCCGTAGTAGCGGGCGCCCGGGTAGCCCTCCGCGTACTTGTCGGTGAGGACGGAGCTGCACGCTTCGCGCACCGCGGCGGAGGTGTGGTTCTCGGATGCGATCAGCGTCAACGTGGTCGCCTGCCGCCGGTGCTCCGCGCGGAGCAGGCGGGCCAGCTCGGGGTCCACGGCGTCGATCGAGGGGAGCGGGAGGGGGGTGTCGGATGCCGAGGTCACCCGGTCACTGTAGCGGTGGCCCGCGGAGCGATCACGCGTGCCGCTGCCGTCGGCGGTCGCGCGTGGATTTCCGGTGACCAGCCCCTCCGCGGCGAGCCCGTCGCTTGGTTCAATACCGGCTCGATCGCGGGCGCGCCCACGCCCGACCCGACTCCGCCGCGCGGCACCGCTCACCGCCGGCGGGCGGTCCCGAGCAGGACGCCGATCCTGCGGCGGAGCCACCGCGCCGCCGCACGGCCTCCTCAGGTTTCCCCCTATCACCCCGACGGCCGTCGGGTTCGTCACAGCGCCCGCACGCGGGCCGGAGCACCCTGTTGAGCAAGAACGCCCCCGACCTCCACCGCTGGTCCGCGCAGGACGGTGCCGAGCTCTACCAGATCCACAACTGGGGCCAGGGCTACTTCTCGGTCGGCCGCGACGGCCAGGTGGTCGTGCATCCGGACGGCGCCGACGGGCCGCGGATGGGGCTGGACGACCTCGTCAACGACCTCGTCGCGCGCGGCTACGACCTGCCGGTGCTGCTGCGGTTCTCGGACATCCTGCGCCACCGCGTGCAGTCGCTGTGCGGGAGCTTCGCGGCGGCGATCAAGGAGTACGGCTACGGCGGGCGCTACCGGCCGGTCTACCCGATCAAGGTCAACCAGCAGCGCGACGTCGTCGAGGAGCTGATCGAGCACGGGCGGCCGTTCGCGCTCGGCCTGGAGGCCGGCAGCAAGCCCGAGCTGCTCGTCGCGCTGGCGCACATGGACAACCCCGAGGGGCTGATCGTGTGCAATGGCTACAAGGACGTGGGCTACGTCGAGACCGCGATGCTCGCGAAGAAGCTCGGCCGCCACGCGATCCTGGTGGTCGATCGCTTCGACGAGCTCGAGACGATCATCCGTGCCAGCCAGCGCCTCGATCTGCGGCCGCACATCGGCGTGCGCGCGAGGCTGTCGGCGCGCGGGGCCGGCAAGTGGGTCGAGTCGACCGGCGACCGCTCGAAGTTCGGGCTCGGTGCCGCCGAGCTGGTGCAGGCGGCCGAACGCCTGCGCGCGGCGGGGCTGCTCGACTGCCTCGAGCTGCTGCATTTCCACATCGGCAGCCAGATCACGTCGATCCGCGCGATCAAGGACGCGCTGCGCGAGGCGAGCCGGATCTACGTCGAGCTGTCGGCGCTCGGCGCCGGCCTGCGGATGCTCGACATCGGCGGTGGGCTCGCGGTCGACTACGACGGCTCGAAGACGAACTGGCATTCGTCGACCAACTACACGCTGCAGGAATACGCGAACGACGTCGTCAGCGCCGTGCAGGAGGCCTGCGACCAGCGCGGCATGCCGCACCCCGACATCGTCAGCGAGTCGGGCCGCGCGCTCGTCGCGCACCACGCGCTGCTCGTCGTCGACGTGCTGGGCTCGGTGCGGCTGCCGATCGAGCCGCCACCGGAGATCGCCGCGAAGCACCCCAATCCGGTCGTGCGCTCGCTCTACGAGGCGTGGCACAGCCTGAACCGCAAGAACTACCAGGAGTGCTACCACGACGCGGTGCAGCTCAAGGAGGAGGCGGTCAGCCTGTTCACGCTCGGCTACCTCGACCTTGCCGGACGCGCGCTGGCCGAGTCGATCTTCTGGGCGATCTGCGAGCGCTGCCGCCGCGTGCTCGACACGGTCGACTACGTGCCGGAGGAGTTCGAGGGCCTCGCCCGGCTGCTGGCCGACACCTACTACTGCAACTTCTCGGTGTTCCAGTCGATGCCGGACCACTGGGCGGTCAAGCAGCTGTTCCCGATCGTGCCGATCCACCGCCTCGACCGCGAGCCGACGCGCCGCGGCGTGCTGTGCGACCTGACCTGCGACAGCGATGGCAAGGTCGACGAGTTCATCGACCTGCACGACACCAAGCGCGTGCTCGAGCTGCACGACGTGCCCGCCGGCGAGTCGTACCATCTCGGCTTCTTCCTGATCGGCGCCTACCAGGAGATCCTCGGCGACCTGCACAACCTGTTCGGCGACACGCACGCGATCCACGTGTCGCTCGACCCCGACGGGGGCTACGACATCGAGCGCGTCGTGGAGGGCGACTCGGTCAACGAGGTGCTCGGCTACGTGCAGTACGGCCGGAGTGACCTCGTGCGTCGCGTGCGCGAGGCCGGCGAGCGCGCGGTGCGGCGCGGGGAGCTGCGACTCGAGGAGCTCGCGCTCCTGATGCGGCGCTACGACGAGGCGCTGTCCGGCTACACCTACCTGTCGCGGGGCAACGGCGAGCCGGTCGACGCGCTCGCGTCGCGCGGGTTCGTCTCGGCGCAGCCGGGATCCGGTCCGGCGCTGTCTGGTCAGTCGCTGTCGGGTCAGTCGCTGTCGGGTCAGTCGCTGTCGGGTCAGTCGCTGTCTGGCCAGTCGGCGTCCGGGCCGGTCCCGAGCGAGTCCGCCGAGGCGAACGGCGGCCCGGCGTGATCGACGGTTCCGCGCTGCCGACCGCGGGCTGCGGGCGACCCGCACTTGAACCGCGTCCGGTCGGCGGCGACGCTCGGTAGATCGGTGTCGCGCCACGGCGCGTCGCGCGTGCCGCGGCACTCCCGGAATGTTCCCGGGGACGCGTTGCGGGCGGGGCGGCGGGCACCGACATCCGGTCGGAGTGTGCAATGAACTCAGCAGTCTTCGTCGATTTCGAGAATCTGCATCGCGCTCTCGAGGCCCCGGCGGATCCGGCCGGTCCGCGCCCCAAGGAGATCGCGATCGACATCGTCGAGGGGCTGTTGCGCCGGCTGCGCGAGGAGGACGGCGACACGCTCGTCATGGGGCGCAGCTATGCGGCGTTCGACACGTTCCCGGGCAACGAGGTCGCCCACGAGCTCGCGCTGCTCGGCGTCGACCCGCAGTACGTGCTGGTCGGCCCGACCGGTCGCAACTCCGGCGACGTGCAGCTCACGCTCGACGTCGCCCGCGTGCTGTTCCGCCGTCCCGACATCGGCCGCATCGTCATCCTGACCGGCGACCGCGACTTCCTGCCCCTCGCGCGCGAGGTGCTCGAGGTGGGCCGCGAGCTCCTGATGTGTGCGATCGCGCAGCTCACGAGCGGCGATCTCCGGCAGCGCATCGGCGACGCCCGCTTCGTCGACGCGCTGGGCCTCGTCCGTCGCGCCGCCGTCGGCGTGCCGCCGATCGACGGCGGGGAGCTGCCGGGCGGGGTGGCGGCTCCGACCCCATTCACCACGGACGGCGACGGTCTCGCCGACCTCCGTGAGGGCAGCGCGGCGGTCGTCGTCGGCCACATCCCGGTCACCTGGGAGACGTCGAAGTCGGCCGAGAAGCGCGAGGAGCTGCTGCTGCAGTGCCTCGAGCTGATCATGCGCGCCCGGATGCGCCACGGCAGCGACGAGGTGTGGCTGTCGCCGTTCCTCAAGGGGCCGATGAGCCAGCACTTCGCGCACATCGTGCACCCCGAACGCCGCGCGCTGGTCAACGAGCTGCGCAACCGTGGTGCGATCCGCGTCGAGGAGCGCGAGAACCTGCGCGCCGAGCACCCCTACTCGGTGATCGTCATCGAGGACGAGCACCCGATGGCCAAGCAGGTGTGGGCGCGGCTGCGCAGCGTCCACGCGTCGAGCTGACGCGGACGCGCGGCGCTCACGCGTCGGTGTCCGCCGCGGCGCCCGCGTCCTCGCGGTGGCGCAGCGCGCAGAACAGCCGGTAGAGCGCGGCGCTCGAGCGCTTCGCCCACGCGGTGAGCTGCGTGCCGAGCTTGTCACGCGTGGTCGCGCGGGTCCGGCGGTTGAGCAGGCGCTTGTAGGCGGACTGTGCCTCGACGTCGTCGGCGATCTCGATCTCGCCGCGCTCGGCCCAGCCGGGCACCGGCCCGCCGATCGCGTGCACGCGCGCGGCGGTCGCGTGGTCGTGGACCGTCCACAGGTCGAACTCGCCGGCGAAGCCCGGGTGGTAGACGCCGTGCCAGACCAGATTGCCGAGCTCGAGCAACGGCATCTGCAGCAATGCGCGCACGGCGGGCTTCGCGGGCGCGTCGTCGTCGAGCAGCGCACGCAGGCGCTCCTCGAACGTGCGATCGAACACGATCAGCGTGCCGACGTCCTTCAATCGCTGGGCGAGTGGCGTCAACACCTGCTCGCGCGGGTCGTCGGGGGTCGTCGCGACGATCGACTCGACGCGCGGTGCCGCGTCCGGGCCGTCGACGAACACGGCCGACCACGCGAACGGCAGCTTGAGCCAGGGCCGCGTGCCCGGCAGCCTCGGGAGCACATCGAGGTGCCAGCCGACGTGCAGGAAGGCGAGCGGCCAGTCGACATCGTCGAGCTCGTCGGGGACGAACGGCTCGACGACGAGGTCGTCGCGCTCGACCGCCCGCACGACCCGCCGCTGCAGCGTCGACAGGCCCTTCTGCTCCGCGTCGAGCTGGTCGATCGTCTCGATCGCCTGCTCGTGGAAGCGCGCCTCCTGCGCAGGCGTGAGCTGCGGTAGCGCGACGAGCGGCAGCTCGGGGCCCTCGGCGACGCAGCGCGCCAGGAAGTCGCACGGCAGTGGATTGCGGCACCAGGTTCCGGTCGGCAGCTCGAGCGTGCCCTCGTCACCGAGGATCGCACCGAAGCTCTCGAGGCACTCCTGCACTCGCGGCAGCTGCCGCCGCGCACGCGCGGTGACGTCCACGCTCTTGAACAGCTTCTGCGGCGGGTAGCTCGCGCTGCCGTCGTGCTTGTAGTGCGGGTCGAGGTGGAGCACCGTCGCGCCGTGCACCGTGTGGCCGGCGCTCTCGATCGCATGGATCTGCAGCGCGACGTCGAGCAGGTGGCGCGGCTTGATCGTCGTGCCGGCCTTGATCTCGAACAGGTCGAGCTGCCCGGGCGTCGGCACCAGCAGGATGTCGACGCGGACCTCGACGCCCGCCGCGACGAACGCGGCATGGAACACGACGCCCGGCGTGCCGCGCGCGAGGAACTCGCGCGTCCGTTCGGCGGCCAGGTGGATCGGGTCGGCCGCCAGATCGAGGCTCTTCGGAAAAGCCTCGCTCGCGAGCTGCACGAGCCGGCCACCGATCTCGACGAGCTCGCGCCGGTGCTCGCTCAGCTCTGGCTCGTCGGCGCGATGGTGGTAGGTCAGATAGAGACGCTTCGCGCACTGCAGACCGGCCTCGAACAGGCGCTTGTCGATGCGCGGTGCGTCGCTCTCGTCGGCGTGGTTCCCGCTCAATTCGGTAGCTGGTGGACGGGGAAACGAAGAGGGTGTGCCGATCGCCAGGGCCGTGTCGCAGGGAGTGGGACGCGCTCTGGAGTGTTCGTCGCGGGTTCGCCTGCACCGCCTCGCCGGTGCACCGTTCGAGCGCGGGGACGGCCGGTAGCCGCAGTCGTCTTGTCGCGACCGGCCGCATCGTGCCGGGGGCCGTCGATCGCGGCCGCCGCAGCGGTCTGGTCGCCCACCCGCAGCGGAGGAGCACCACGGGAGTGGGGGTCGAGTCCCCGCCCAGGATAACCGCGAACCGCTCCGCACCCGAGTCAAGACTCGCGCGAGTCGATGCCGGGCGCGGCGCCGCGGCCGCCGGGGCCGGCGGCGGGTCCGCCTGGGCGCCGCGCCCGGGCGAGGTGGCGCAGCCCGAGCAGCGCCAGGCCGACGATCGCGCCGACCGTCAGCGCGCGGGTGAGGCGGTCGCCGAGTCGCTCGGGCGGGGCCGCCGGGCGCGCGAACGCGAGGCTCGCCGCCATCCGCCGCAGGGTGTCAGCAGCCGCGTCCCAGTCGTCGGCGAAGCAACGGAAGCCGAGGATCAGCTCGTGGCCGGCGGTCGACGCGTAGATCTCGAGCGCCCGGTCGCGGCGACCCACGGCGTCCGGCAGGCCCAACAGCTCCAGCTCGACGCAGGGGTGGGCCTCGAGGCCGACGGTCGCGACGCGCCCGGCGAGGACCTCGCGCCGCGCGCCGCCGGCGAACGTCGTCTCCTCCCAGTGCCGGCGCAGCGTCGCGAGGCGGCGGTCGTCCTCGGGTGCCTCGAAGTCCGAGGCGACGAGCGCCAGCAGGTAGCGGCCGTCGAAGTCGCCCGCCAGCCAGCGGTCGACGTCGCCGAACAGCGCGACGCGGCCGGTCTGCACGCGCGGCACGTCCGCGGGCAGCAGCCGCTGCAGGTCGAGCGACTCGTCCGGCGTCACCGCGCGCCAGTGGGCCGGCAGGTCGATGGCGAACAGCGGGTCCCGGTGCCGGGCGAAGCCGTCAGGCGTGACGTGCTCGGGCTCGGCCGGACTCCCTGGCGCGGGCTGCTGCGGGCAGCCTGCGGCGACCGCGAACGAGGCGAGCAGGACCGCGGCGATCGACATCCGCCGCTTTGTAGAGGCTCGTTCGGGCTCGCCGCAACCTCCGACCCCGACACGCTGCCGCGCCGGACGACCGGCGCGCCGCCCCGCGAGCGATCGCGTGCACCGACCCGGACCGCAGGCGGGTCAGCTCGGAGACCGGTCAGCCCAGCGACCGGTCAGCTCAGAGGCCGGTCAGCTCACGAAGCCTGTGCAGCTGCTGCTCGACCAGCTCGGGCTGGAAGTAGTAGAGCGCACCGATGCCGATCGCGAGCAGCGCGACGACGGCCAGCAGCTTGCCGCCGAACCCGCCCTTGCCGCCCTTCTTCTTGTCGTGCTTCTTGTCGCCCATCGCGGACCTCCGGTAGCAGCGTGGATCGTCCGCCGCGCAGCGCGGCTTGAAGCGTGCACGCCGCGCGATCCCGAATCCGGATCGGCGCGCCCGGGTCACCCGCCGCCGTCGAGCGTCTCGAGCTCGAAGTGGCGGAGCCCGGCGCCGCGGTGGACGAACACGCCGCCGCCGATGTTGACGAAGTGCGGGCGCAGCCGGGTCCGGTACCAGCGGCCGGTGCGCAGGTGGACGTCGCCGTCGGTGCGCCGGCGGTCGCAGTTGCGCTCCCAGTCGGCGCGCGTCAGCACCTCGAGGAACAGGGCGCCCTGGCACAGCCCGGCGAGGTTGTGGAGCGCCCGGCCGGCGTCGCGGTCGCCGAGGTACTGCAGCACGCCCTGGCAGACGACGAGGTCGAACGCGCGGTCGCTGTGGTAGTCGACGACCGAGCCGTGCTCCCAGCCGAGCTCGTCGCACAGGTACTCGCTGTATTCGACGCCGGTGTAGCGCGCCTTCGGCGCACAGACGGCGAGCGCATCGCGCCACGCGCCGAGCCCGCAGCCGAGGTCGAGCACGTGGCGCAGCGGCAGCTCGAGGAAACCGACGTAGGCGCAGACGAAGCGCGCGAGCCGGGCGGTCTCCTCGCGGCTCGCCACGCGCGTGCGCGGGTCGCGGTAGAAGCGGTCGTAGTAGGCGCGGTCGAAGCGCGTCGCGGGCATCGGCGCCAGTCTACGGATGCGGGTGCGATGGGTCGCTCGCGAGCTCCGTGGCGCCGAAGCGGTCCCAGTAGACGTCCGCGCCCTCGGCGCGCAATGCGTCCGGGTCGCCGAAGCCGTACAGCGCCGCTACCGTGCGCAGGCCCGCCGCCCGGCCGGCGCGCAGGTCCTGGAGTCCGTCGCCGACCGCCCACAGCACGCCGGCAGGCCGCCCGAGCATCGCGAGTGCCGCTCGCAGCGGCACCGGCGAGGGCTTCCGTTCGGGAGTCGTGTCGCCGCCGACGATCACGCCGACGAAGCGGTCGAGGTGCAGGTGCTCGACGATGCGGCGTGCGAAGCGCTCGGGCTTGTTGGTGACTACCGCGAGCGCTCGGTTCTCACCGCGCCACCGCTCGAGCTGCTCGGCGACGCCGGGGTAGGTCCGGACCGCGGCCGTGCACTGCTCGGCGTGGTGGGCCTCGTAGACGCCGAGCGCGGTCTCGATCGAGGGTGGTGCGGCCGCGTCCGCCAGGCTCCTCTCCAGGAGTTTCCGCGCACCGTCGCCGATCATCCGGCGCACGGCGGCGGCCGGCAGCGGCGGCAGGTCGAACGCGGCGCGCACGTGGTTCGCGCTCGCCGCGATGTCGGCGAGCGAGTCGACCAGCGTGCCGTCGAGGTCGAGCAGGATCGCGGATCGCAGCATGGGATCGCTATAGTCCCCGGTTCCGTGCCGACCCGAAACCACAGTTCCGTGACCTGCCGCGCCGTCCGTCCGGCGGCCCTCCTCGCGCTGCTCCTCGCCGGCTGCACGGCCCCCGCGAGCTGGCGCACGGTCGACTCGCCGCTGCCGTTCGGCGACCTCTGGGAGCAGTTCACCGACGTCGCGTGGCGGCAGGGCTACGACGAGGACCCGGCCCGCACGGACCGCGGCACCCGCGTGTTCGTGTCGAAGTGGCGGACCCGCGAGGCGGCGTTCGGCCAGGCGGTGCGCACGCGGCTGCACGGCAAGTTCACGAAGCTGCCCGACGACGGCGCTGGCTGGCGGCTGGAGTTCCGTGTCGAGAAGCAGGACATCCAGACGATCGGCAAGGGGCTGAACCCGGCCGAGGCCGACTGGGACGCCGCCGGTCAGGACGCCGGTCTCGAGGACCGGCTGTTCGGCATGCTGCGGCTGCGGCTCGGGCAGGAGCTCGGGATCCAGCCGAGCTACGAACGGCGGTGAGGTCGGGCCGGGTGCCGGGCCGGGGGTCGATTTCGATGCTGGACTCTCACCATCGGGCCGTGACGATTCCGATCTCACCACCGTGAGCGACACCTTGGACGTCTACCAGACCTACTCGGCGGAGTCCTCGCCGCGCGGCTTCCTGTACCACGCGATCCGCTTCCCGAACCTGGTGCGCGTCGTGTTCGGGAATCCGACGCTCACTGCCCATTTCTTCGGCAGCACGCTGGTCAACCGCTTCCGGGGCAGCTTCCTCGGCAGCACGTGGGTGCTGATCCACCCGCTGTTCCTGTTCCTGGTCTACTTCGCGGTCTTCTCGCTGTTCCTCGACCGCTCGGGGAGCGGCGACACGCTACGGTTCGCGCTCTACCTGTTCTCCGGCATCGTCTGCTTCCACGCGATCGTCAACGGCACGACGCAGGCGCTGACGGCGGCGACGGGAAACGCGGACCTGATCCGCAAGGTGTCGTTCCCGAGCGAGATCCTGCCGGTCGTGCCGGTGTTCGTCGAGGTCGCCGTCGCGCTCGTCGGCATCGTGCTGGTGATGCTGATCGCCGTGCCGACCGGGCGCGCGTCGATCGGCTGGGATCTGCTCGCGCTGCCGTGGTTCGTCGTGGCGATGACCGCGTTCGCGTCGGGGCTCGGGCTCCTGCTCGCGAACCTCAACGTGTTCGTCCGCGACGTCCGCAACCTGTACACGATCATCGCGACGCCGTGGTTCTTCCTGTCGCCCAACTTCTGGTGGCCGCAGCAGATCGCCGGCCAGAAGCAGTGGATGCTCGACGTGCTCTCGTTCAATCCGGCATACCACCTGCTGATCGCGGAGCGCCAGGTGCTCGGTCTGGTGGTGCCCGGCATGGGCATCACCGGCTCGGTCTGGCACAACCTGGCGATCGCGTCGCTCTGGGCCCTCGTCTTCCTGATCGTCGGGTACGGCAGCTACATGGTGCACCGCGACAAGCACGCCGACCTCGTCTGACGACCCGAGCGGAGTGCACCCATGACGACGAATACGAACGAGCAGGCTGCACCGCGACCGGCCGCTGCGCCCGCCGCCGCGCCCGCGCCCGCGGAGACGGCTTCCACCGAGCCGGCGATCCGGGTGCAGCACGTCTACAAGTCGTACCGGCTGTACCGACGGCCCTGGGACCGGCTCAAGGAGCGGATGCCCTGGGAGAAGCGGACGCTGCACCGGTCGGTCCACGCGCTGCAGGACGTCAGCTTCGAGGCGATGCACGGTCAGTGCATCGGGCTGGTGGGCAGCAATGGCGCCGGCAAGTCCACGCTGCTCAAGGTGCTCACCGGCACGACCCGGCCGACCAAGGGCTCCTACTCGCTGCGCGGCAAGGTCGCGGCCCTGCTCGAGCTCGGCGCCGGCTTCCAGGCCGCCGCGTCCGGGCGCGCCAACATCTTCATGAACGCCGCCTTGCTCGGCCGCTCGCGCGAGGAGACGCGGCAGAAGTACAAGGAGATCCTCGACTTCTCCGAGCTGCACGACTTCATCGATCACCCGTTGGCGACCTACTCGTCGGGCATGCGTGCGCGACTCGGGTTCAGCGTGGCGGTCGCGACCGACCCGGACGTGCTGATCATCGACGAGATCCTCGCGGTCGGCGACATGCACTTCCGCAAGAAGTGTGTGGACAAGATCCTGTCGTTCCGCGAGCGCGGCAAGACGATGTTCTTCTGTTCGCACTCGCTCTACGACGTGCGGCAGATCTGCGACAAGGCGTTGTGGCTGCGCCACGGCAAGGTCGAGATGTTCGACGACGCGGTCGCCGTCACCAACGAATACGCGACCTACGAGAACCAGATCATCGAGGAGCAGGCGGAGGCCGCCCAGTCGCTGCAGATCGTCGAGGTGTCCGAGCCGCGCAAGGAGCGCCGGCCGGAGGACCTGGCGCGGGTCGTCCGCGCGGAGCTGGTCGACCCGCGCACCGGCGACCCGCGGGACACGTTCGCACCGGGCGAGGAGATGGGTGTGCGCGTCGAGATCGTCAATGGGCGCGACTACGAGCCGCTCGCGCTGGCGATCGGGTTCACGCGGGCCGACGGCACGCTCTGCTATGCGCCGACCACCGAGATGGACGCCGTGCCGCTCGAGTTCCAGGAGGGCGTCGTGACGCTGCGGATCCCGCAGCTCCGGCTGTTGTCCGGAGAGTTCGTCGTGCCGGTGTGGCTGCTCGACGCGCGTGGCGTGCACCGCTTCCACGAGACGACGTGTCGACAGAACCTGATCGTCAAGAACCGCACGAAGGAGCTCGGGCTGTTCCTGACCGATCGCGAATGGGACGTCGAGGTGCGCACGCCGCCGCCGGGCGGGGGAGCGCGCCGGTGAGCGGGACGTCGGGCGACGCGCCGGTCGAGCTGTCGCTGCTGCTCGTCAACTACAACACGTGGCAGCTGTGCGTCGCCGCGCTGCGGACGTTCGCGGAATACGCGCCGACGCGCGCCGACGGCTCGCCGATGGGGTGGGAGGCGATCGTCGTCGACAACGCGTCGCCGCTGCGCGATCCGGCCGCCGAGGCCGAGCTGCGCCAGCTGTGCGAGGCGAGCGGTGGGCGGTTCGTGCAGCACGACGACAACGCGGGCTACAGCAAGGGCATGAACCTCGCGCTGCGGCACGCGCGGGGGCAGTGGCTGCTGGTCAGCAACCCCGACGTCGAGTACCGCGCCGGTACGACCGACCGCCTGCTGCGCGCCATGGAGCGCGATGCGAGCATCGGTGCCGCGATGCCCGCGGGCTTCTTCGATCGCGCGATGACCGGACGGCTGCCGCCGAACATCCTGCCGACGCTGCGCGATCTGATCGGCAACACGCTCGGTGACCTGTTCCCGTGGTGGTGTCGCCGCTACTCGCACAAGCGAACCGTCGAGGCGGTGCGCATCTGGACCGCGGACCGGGACGTCGAGCTGTCGATGCTGTCCGGCGCGTGCTTCCTGATGAACCGCTCGCTGATCGACGAGATCGGGTTCTTCGACGAGCGCTTCCCGCTCTACTACGAGGACACCGACCTGTCCGTACGCATCCGTCGCGCAGGACGACGGATCGTGCAGGTCCACGGGTCCGAGCTGATCCACTTCTACGACCGCTCCGGCCAGACCAACCACGCGGAGAAGATGCGCCGCTATTGGACCAGCCGGCGGCTGTACTTCCGCAAGTGGTATGGGCGACTCGGGGCGCTCGTCTACGACGCCTGCCGCAAAGCGCTCGAGTCGAGCTGGGGTCAGCGGCGGCGTCAGGTGTTCCCGCAGAAGGGCTGCAACGACCTCGGCGATGGGCATGGCTGGCCGGTCATCGAGATCGAGGTTCCGCGGCAGCGGCTGCTCGTCGAGTTCGCGCTCGACCCGAAGTTCTTCCTGGCGGCGGGGGTGCTGACGAGCGGGCGCCGCTGGGTTCCGCCACACACGATGATGGGTAGCTTCGGGCCGACGACGTACTGGTTCCGCGTCGTCGATCTCGATCAGCCGACCCTGCCGGTGATCGGTGTCTGGCGCTACGCACTGCGCTACCCGATCGTCGCGCTGGAGAACGGCCCGGAGGCCAGCGCGGAGGCGAAGCGCATCGTCGAGCGGGCCGCGCGCGCGGAGGCGGGCGCGTGAGCACGGCCGACGGGAGCATCGACCGTCCGGCGGCGGCCGACGACCACCCGGAGCTGTCGGTCGTCGTGCTGTCCTGGAACACGCGCGAGCTGACGCTGGCGTGCCTGCGCGCGCTGTTCGCGGAGGCTCCGCGTCACACGCGCGAGGTCATCGTCGTCGACAACGGCAGCGAGGACGGCTCGGCGGACGCTATCGCTGCAGCGTTCCCGCAGGTCCGGCTCGAGTGCAATGCGGACAACCGCGGCTATTCCGGCGGCAACAACCAGGGCGCTGCGCTCGCCCGCGGGGAGTTCCTGTGTCTGCTGAACTCCGACACCGAGGTGCGCGCCGGTGCCCTCGACGCGCTGGTCGACTGGCTCGTCGAACACCCGGAGTACGCCATGGCCGCGCCGCGACTCGTGCATCCGGACGGTCGCGTGCAGACCGCCTGCATGCGGTTTCCGGGCCTCTTGACGGCCGCCTGCTTCGACACCTGGCTCGGCCGCTTCTGGCCGGGGTCCTGGATCGATCGGCGCTATCACATGCGCGACTTCGACCATCTGTCGTCGCGCGACGTCGACCAGCCGCCCGGCGCGTGCTGCGTCATGCTGACGGCCGAGTACCGTGACGGTGGTGGGCTCGACGAACGGCTATGGCTGTTCTTCAACGACGTCGACCTGTGCAGGCGGCTCTGGCGGCGCGGCCGGCGGATCCGCTACGTCGCCGAGGCGGAGGTCATGCACCACGTCGGGGCGTCGACGCGGGGCTTCCGCAAGTTCGTCGTCATGTGGCACCGCAATCGGCTCGCCTACTACCGCAAGCACTACGGGCCGCTGGTGCTGCCGTACCTGCGCCTCGTCGTGCGGATGCGTGCCTACGAGGAGTGGCGCCGGGCAGCCCGGAGGAACACCGATCCGGGTGCGATCGCCGCGGAGCGCGCACATCTGCGCGAGGCCGTGCAGGAGATACTGCAGCCATTGGAGGTCTGACGTGCGCGTCGCGCTGGCAACGCCGAACTTCCCGCCGGAGTTCCTCGGTGGCACCGAGCGCGTCGTGCTCGCGCTCGCCAGGGCGTTGCGCGAGCTCGGCGACGAGGTCGCCGTCGTCACCGGCTCCGACCGGCCGCACCGCGGGCGGGACGTCGAGCGGGAGACCTGGGACGGCTTCTCCGTGCTCCGGCTGCCGCGCCACCCCGACGAGGTCTACGGCCTCGATCTGCGGCGGCCGCGACTCCAGCGCGTGGTCGACGCACTGCTCGGCGAGCAGCGCACCGACGTGCTGCACGTCCATCATTGGGCCCTGCTGACCACCGGGCTCCTGCGCGGTGCGCGGCAGGCCGGCATCGCCGGCGTCGCGACGCTGCACGACGTCTGGTCGACCTGCCCACGTTTCTTCCGCAGGCCGCCGGACGGCGTGACCTGTCCGCCGGCGGACGGCCGCGACGAGTGCGTCGGTTGCGTGCTGCAGGCCCTGCCGCACCTCGGCGAGGTCGGTGCGCGCGACGGGATCGCGCAGCGCGACGCCGAGCTGCGAGCCGAGCTCGCGGCGGCGCGGGCGCTGACCGTCCCGAGCGCCGCGTGTGGCGACCGGATCCGCCGCCACCTACCCTGGGACGCACCGCTCGAGATCGTGCCGCACGGTCTGCTCGAGCCGGTCGGCGTGGCGGAGCGCACGGCGACCGGCGGCGCGGCTGGCACGCCGCTGCGCATCGGCACGTTCGGCAACCTCGTCGAGGAGAAGGGCGTGATGCTGCTCGTGTGGGCGTGCCGCGGCATACCCGGGATCGAGCTGCACCTGTACGGGCCGTTCCTGGAGGCGCGGTTCGCCGAGCTCGTGCACGCCAAGGCAGCGGAGTTCGGGGTCGCGCTCACCTGCCACGGCCCGTATTCGAGCAGCGAGGGTCCACACCCTGCGCGGGGCCTCGATCTGGCCGTGTTCCCGAGCCTGTGCGAGGAGACCTACGGGCTCGTCGTCGAGGAGGCGCTCGCGCGCGGCACGCCGGTCGTCGTGTCGGACCGCGGTGCGTTGGCCGAGCGGATCGGCGCGGGTGGCGTGGTCGTGCCGGTCGACGAGCTCGGGCCGCTCGCGAACGCGCTGCGCGGGCTCGCGACCGACCGCGGCCGGCTCGATGCACTGCGGCGAGGTGTGCCGACGACGTTCCGGACGATCGCCGATGCCGCGGCGCGCTACCATGCGCTCTACCGGCGGGTCACGGAGGAGGCATCGTGAAGCACCTGTTCCCACCGCTGCTGCCGAAGGAGGCGTTGCAGCCACCCGTGCTCGCGCTCGCGGCGCACCCCGACGACGAGGTGATCGGCGCCGGCGGCATGCTGGCGTGGCATTGCAGTGTCGGGCATCCGGTGACGGTGGTACACCTGACCGACGGCGCGCTCGGCGATCCTCACCACCGCGAGACCGACATCCGCGCCGTGCGACGCCGCGAGGGGCGCGACGCACTCGCGATCCTCGGCGTGCGGGACGTCCGCAGCCACGACTTCCCCGACGGCAGCGTGCCGGAGCACCTCGACGCGGTTGCGGCGACCCTGCGCGCGCTGTTCGCCGAGCTGCAGCCGCGGACGGTCTACTCGTTCTTCTTCACCGAGGCGCACCGCGACCACCGCGCGCTCGCGGCGGCGACCGCCCTGGCGGCGGACGCGCTGCCACCGGATTGCCGGTGCCTGCTGTACGGCGTCAACCAGGTCGTGTGCGGCGGCACGATGTTCGAGATGGGCGCCTTCGTCGAACAGAAGCAGCGCGCGCTGTCGGCGTTCGCCAGCCAGCTCGTCGACAACGACTGGCGCGCGAAGATCCGCGGCCGCGATCACGCCGCGACCGTCAATGTCGAGGACCCGGCAGTGCAGCACGCGGAGTTGTTTGCGGACCTGCGCCCCGCGGAGCTGGCCGACGTGCGCGAGCTCGCCGAGCGGCTGTTCTGCAGGCTGTTGAGGGACGACGCATGAGCGATGTAGTCGAGGCGAGCGGGGCCGTGGGCGGCCCGACGGTCTCGCTGGTCATCTCGGTGTGGAACCGGAAGGACGATCTGCGCGAGAACCTGTACGCGATCACCAGGCAGACCGTACCACCGCAGCAGATCGTGGTGGTCGACAACGATAGCCACGACGGCACGCCGGAGATGGTGCTGGCGGAGTTCCCGCACGTGCAGCTCATCCGGATGCCGCACTCGCGCTACGGTGCCTGCGAGACCTTCAACATCGGGTTCGCGTCGGCGTGGGGCGAGTTCGTCGGGATTCTCGACGACGACGTCGTGCTACCGCCGACCTTCGTCGAGGACATGCTCGCCGAGTTCGCCCGCGAGCCGGCGACCACCGCGATCCTGTCGCCGAAGGTCGTCGAGCCGGAGATGCCGGACTGGTATCTCGACTCGCCGGCGGTCAACACGCCGCGCTACATGTCGACCTTCCGGGGCTGCGGCAGCATGGCACGCAATGCGGCGCTGCGCGCGGCCGGCTACTACGACGAGCGCTTCTTCATCTTCGGCAACGAGCGCGACCTGACGACGCGGCTGTTGAACCTGGGCCACCGCGTGAAGATGGTCCCGGCGATCGAGGTGTTCCACAAGGCACCGTTCGGCATGCGGCACGGCAAGCGCAGCCTCTACTACCACGTGCGCAACTTCTGGCTGTGGGCGTTCAAGTACCTGCCGTGGTCGAAGGTGCTGGCGTTCCCGTTCGTGTTCCTGCGCAAGGGGCTCGGTGGCAAGAAGCGCGGGGAGGGCGGCGAGGTCACCGACGCGGTCGGCACGATCGGCCTGTTCGAGAACATCAAGGCGGTGCCCGGGGGCTACTGGATCTGCTTCAAGGCGACGCTGAACGCGCTGTGGAACCTGCGCTACTGCCTGCGCCACCGGCAGGTGTGCCGGCACGAGGACTTCGACCTGCCGATCCGCTGACGCGTCGCGGGGTATGGGCCGCAGCGGACGGGGCGCGGGACGCCGGGATCGACGTGCGTCAGGGCGCCGGGCGGCAGGCGAGGTGGGTGGCGACGCGTTCCGCGATGCGCTCCGCGGCGTGGCCGTCGCCGTACGGATTGGCGCGTCGGGCCATCGCCGCGTAGGCGTCGTCGTCGTCGAGCAAGGCGGTCGCCGCTGCGACGATCCCGGCACGGTCGGTGCCGACGAGTCGGGCCGTGCCGGCCTCGATGCCCTCGGGCCGTTCGGTGTCGTCGCGCAGCACGAGTACCGGCTTGCCGAGGCTCGGGGCCTCCTCCTGCACGCCGCCGGAGTCGGTCAGCACGAGGTGGGCGGCCGTCATCGCGGCGACGAACTCGGGGTAGCCGAGCGGCTCGACCAGCCGCACGCGCGGGTGGTCGCCGAGGTGGTGTCGGACCGTCTCGCGCACCTTTGGATTGGGGTGCACCGGGTAGAGGATCTCGACGTCGCCGCGCGCCGCCAGGTCCGCCAGTGCGTGGCAGATCGACAGCAACGGCGGGCCGAAGCTCTCGCGGCGGTGGGTGGTCACGAGCAGGCTTCGCCGGCCGTCGTGCGCCGTGAAGGGGCTCGCGTCGACGCGCGGGACGGTCCAGCGCAGCGCGTCGATCACGGTATTGCCCGTGACCAGCACGGCCGCCTCGGGCAGGCCCTCGGCGAGCAGATTGGCGGCCGCGCGCGCGGTCGGCGCGAAATGCAGATCGGCGAGGCGGCCGGTCAGCACGCGGTTCATCTCCTCCGGGAATGGCGAGCGGCGCCGGCCGGTGCGCAGACCGGCCTCGACGTGGCCGAACGGAATGCCGCGATAGAAGCAGCACAGCGCCGTGACGAACACCGTCGTCGTGTCGCCCTGCGCGAGCACCAGGTCGGGTGAGGTGTCGGACAGCACGCGGTCGAGCGCCGCCGTCATGCGCGCCGTCAGCTCGGCGAGGCCCTGGCCCGCGCGCATCAGGTCGAGATCGAGGTCGGGTCGCAGCTCGAAGAACGCGAGGATCTGGTCGAGCAGCTCGCGGTGTTGTGCGGTGGCGACCGTCAGCACCTCGAACTCGGGGCGCGCGGCCAGCGCGCGCACGACCGGCGCGAGCTTGATCGCCTCGGGGCGCGTGCCGATCGAGACGAGGACGCGGCGGCGCGAGCTTGACGTGGGCGACATGACGACAGCGCTGCCCGATGCTAGCGCGCGCTCCCTGGCGCGGTGACGCAAGTCGCGGGCTGGACTCGGCAGTCGCCGCACGAGCGCCGCGGCGCTGATGTAAAAATCGTGCCAGGTACCGATCGGAAGTCAGGCGAGGCGGAGGCGGTCGGCGAAGGCGGTGTGGGCGGCGCGGGGGCGCGGAGCGAGTGGGGCGCAGCAGGACGCGACGGCGCGGGCGACGGCGTAGACCTGGCGGCAGACCGGACGGTCCGGGTCGGTCACGACGAGCGGGGCCTGGTCGAGGCGGCGCTGCGTGACCTCGGGGTCGTCGGCGAGCGAGCCGAGCCAGTCGAGCGCGACGCCGGTGTGGCGGACCGACACCTCGTCGAGCTTCGCGTGGGTCGCCGGGCCGTGCTCTTCGTCGTGGACGCGGTTGACGATCACGCCGACGCGCGGCTCGGCGCGCAGCTGCGTCAGCGTCTTGACGACCGCGTAGGCGTCGGTCAGTGCCGCGATCTCGGGTTGCGCGACCAGGATCACGTGGTCTGCCGCGGCCAACAGCGCGCAGGTCTGCATCGTCAGACCGGCGCCGGAGTCGAGCAGCACGACGTCGTGCGTCGCGGCGAGCTCGCCGATCGCGCGGCCGAGCAGGTCGATCTGCGCAGCCGTCAGCTCGGTCATCTGCCGCACGCCGGTCACGCCGGGCAGCAGGGTCGGGCCGAGCGGCGTCTCCAGCAGCACGTCGTCGAGCGTCGACTCGCCGGTCACCAGGTGCCGCACGTGGCGCTTCGGCTGGACGCCGAGCAGCAGGTGCAGGCAGGCGAGGCCGAAGTCGCAGTCGACGAGCGCGACGCGATGCCCCATGCGGTGCAGCTCGATCGCGAGGCTCGTGGACACGAACGACTTTCCAGTGCCGCCCTTGCCGCTGCCGATCGCCAGGACCGGTGCCTCGCTGCGCTCGGCCGTCGCGCGCGGAGCCGCCGCCGGCGCGCCGCCGAACAGGCGCTCGAGGATCGCCTGCCCGCGCGCGCCGAGGCCGCGCTCCGCGGGGCTGCGCCGCAGTGCCGGGGCTTCGGCCGCCGGTGGTGCTGCGCGGAGCTCCGCGTTCGGCTCCGGCCGCGGGCGCCGCGACCAGAGTGTCTCCAGACCGATCCGCCTCACCACGGCCGGACCCTCACGGTGCCGGCGTGAGCCATCGTTCGATTCGCCATGTCTGATTCCACCCACCCGGCAGGATGGCGACATCCGGTGATCCGCGCAACGGGGGACGCCCCGCGATCCGCGTCCGAATCGTCGCATGCCGGAGCCTCGCGCCGGACCGGGACGACGTCGGTACGTCTCGGTCGGTGCTCACCGGCCTGCGGCGTGCGGACCACCCGATCGACGCGGCGATCCCGTCCGCAGCACCCGTCCGAGATCCGCAATGACCGATGTCCGGCTCACCGCCCGTCCCTCTCTCCAGGCCCAGGTCCGTGTCGAGCGCCGCGATGACGCGCTGTGCGTCGTCGCCCGCTCCACGGTCGCGCCCGGTGACCCGCTGCTGCGGATCGAGGGGCGCATCGTGACCAGGCCGGCGCGTCACACGGTGCAGGTCGGCAAGGACGAGCATGTCGCCGGCGACACCGGCCTCGACCTCGAGCAACAGATCGAGCGGTTCCCGTGGCGCTTCCTGAACCACTCCTGCGCGCCGAATGCCGCGCTGCGCGGCCGTGAGCTCATCGCGCTCCGAGCGATCGCGGCGGGCGAGGAGGTGACCTTCGACTACCACACCACCGAGTGGGAGCTGGCCACCCCGTTCGCCTGCCACTGCGGTGCGGACTGCTGCGTCGGCGTCGTGCGCGGCTATCGTCACCTCGACGCCCAGGCCCGCTGCCGGCTCGACGCCACCGTGGCGCCGCACCTGCTCGCGCTCGCGGCGTGCGACGCCGCGCCCGGACCCTCCCGCTGATGACCCCGCCCGCCGCCGCGGTGCTGCCGGATCTGTTCGCCATCGCGGCCGCTCGCTGCCCCGAGCGGATCGCGGTCGACGTGCCGCCATCCGGCGGCCGCCCGCGACGCACGGTGACCTACGCCGAGCTCGACGCGCTCGCCCGCCGCGTGGCCGCGCGCCTCGCGCCGCTGGTGACCGCTGAGTGCCTCGTCGCGATCGCGCTGCCACGCACCGGGCCAGCACTCTACGCCGCCTGGCTCGGAGTGCTGCGCGTGGGGGCGGCCTTCGTCTGTGCCGAGGTCGCCCACCCCGATGCGGCGTTGCGCGAGCTGCTCGCCGACTCCGGGGCGGTCGCGCTGGTGACCGACGCCGCCGGCTGTGCGCGCTTCGCCGGCGCGGTGCCGGTCGTGCTGGACGTCGACGCGCTGCCCGATCCCCGCGGCCCGCTGCCGCGCCCGGCGTGGCTCGGCCCCGGCTCGCTCGCCTACGCCGTCTACACGTCGGGCACCACCGGCCGTCCGAAGGGCGTGCTCGTCGAGCACCGCGGGATCGTGAACCTCCTGCGCAGCGACGCCGGGCGGTTCGGCTTCGGACCCGGCGACCGCATCGCGCAGGGCTCGTCGCCGGCCTACGACTCGTCGCTGGAGGAGGGCTTCGCGGCCCTCACGACCGGTGCGACGCTGGTCGTCCTGGACGACGAGGCCGCCCGCCTCGGCCCCGACCTCGTCGCCTGGCTGCGCCGCGAGCGGATCACGGTCCTGATGCCGACGCCGACGCTGCTGCGCGCGACCGGCTGCACCGATCCGGCGCGCGAGCTGCCCGCGCTGCGGCTCGTCTACGCCGGTGGTGAGGCGATGCCGCAGGACCTCGCCGACCGCTGGTCGCGCGCATTGTGGCTCGAGAACGGCTACGGCCCGACCGAGTGCACGGTGACGGTGGTGCGCGGGCGGCTGCGGCCAGGCGAGCCGGTGACGATCGGCTGGCCGGTCGACGGCAACGTCGCGCACGTCCTCGACGCCGAGCGCCACCCGGTGGCCGACGGCGAGGTCGGCGAGCTGTGGATCGGCGGTGTCGGCGTCGCGCGCGGTTACCTCGGCCGGCCGGAGCTGACCGCCGAGCGCTTCGTCGAGGTGCCCGGTCGCGGCCGGCTCTACCGCACCGGCGATCTCGTGCGGCGCGGTCCGGACGGTGCGCTGACCTGCCTCGGCCGCGCGGACCAGCAGGTGAAGCTGCGCGGCCACCGCATCGAGCTGGAGGAGATCGAGGCCCGCCTCGCCGCCTTGCCCGGCGTCGCCGCCGCCGCGTGCCGCGTGCATGGCGACGGTGCGGCCGCGCGTCTCGCCGGCTACGTGGTGCCGGCCCTCCCGGCCACGCCGCCGGACCTCGACGCGATCCTGGCGACGCTGCGCAGGGAGCTGCCAGGCGTGAAGGTGCCGAGTCGAATCGCCGTGCTGAGCGCGCTGCCGACGACGGTCGGCGGCAAGCTGGACCGCGCACGCCTGCCGGTGCTCGACGCGCCGGCCGACGACCTCGCCGCGGACGGCGAGCCACCGCGCGACGAGCTCGAGCGGCAGGTCGCCACGGCGTTCGCCCGCTGCCTCGGGCTGCCGCGGGTCGGCACCGACGTCGACTTCTTCGACGCCGGCGGTGACTCGGTGCGCGCGGCGGAGCTCGTCTCCGCACTGCGGGGCGAGCCGGCCACCGCCGCCGCGACCGTCCGTGACGTCTACCGGCTGCGCACCGCGCGCGGGCTGGCCGGGCGGCTGCGGACTCCGCACGCCGGCTGCCCGGCCGGCGGGCGGGGACCCACCGCCGCGCCGAGCGCGGGGGTCGCGCGGCCGCTCCTGACGACCGCACTGCAAGCGCTCGTGCTGCTGACGGCCGTGCTGGCAGGCAGCGCGTTCGCGTGGCTCGGCTGGTTCCGCGTGCTGCCCTGGCTGGTCGCGACGCTCGGCGTCGTGCCGCTCCTGCTGGTCGCACCTTTCCTCGCCGGGCTGCTCGCGCTCGCGTGGCTGCCGGTGTCGGTCGCCGTTGCCGTCGTGGCCAAGCGCGCTCTGATCGGCACCTACCGGCCGGCGCTCGCGCCGGTCTGGGGCGGACTGTGGTTGCGGCATTGGATCGTCACTCGTGCGGTCCGGCTCGTCCCGTTCGGACTGCTCGTCGGCACCGTGTTCCAGGCCGCGATCCTGCGCGCGCTGGGCGCGCGGATCGGCCGTCGCGTGCACCTGCACCGCGGCGTCGACCTGACCGGCGCCGCGTTCGATCTCCTCGAGATCGGCGATGGTGCCACGCTCGCGCGGGACGCGGCCGTCCGCACGGTCGAGCTGCGCGCCGGGCACATCGCGTTCGCCGCCGTACGGGTCGGCCGCGACGCCGTGCTCGACGTGCGCGCCGGCATGGCCGGCGACACCGAACTCGGCGATGGTGCAGAGCTGGCTGCGCTGTCATCGCTGCCGGGCGGGGCGCGCGTGCCGGCTGGCGAGCGCTGGGACGGGGTGCCGGCGCGGCCGGCCGGGAAGGTCGGTTCGCCGCCCGCGCCGAGCGGCGGCGAGCGGGCCTGGTCGCCGCTCGTGCACGGCGTCGCGTTGGTCGCCCTGCGCGGTCTTCGCGGCGTCGCGCGTTCGCTGGCGACGGTCGTGCTGGCGGTCGCCGCGGCGATCCGGTTCGACGTCGACACGGCGACGGCGATCGGCTTCCTGCTCGATCCGCTGGCGGCGCCGGTGGCGGTCGGCTGGATCCTGGTGCTGGTCGCATTGCAACTCCCACTGGGTCTGTGCGCGAGCGCGGTGGTCGTGCGCGCGGTCGGGCGCGTGTCGGCCGGTGTGTATCCGCGGTTCGGCGCGACCTGGCTGCGGGTCTGGCTGCGCACGCGGGTGCTCGAGGACGCCGGTACGTGGCTCAGCGGCAGCGTGCTGTGGCCCGGCTGGCTACGGCTCGCCGGCATGCGCGTCGGGCCGGGCTGCGAGATCAGCACGATCGTCGACGTGCTGCCCGAGCAGGTCACGATCGGCGCCGGCAGCTTCTTCGCCGACGGCATCTACCTCGGTGGCCCGCGCGTCGACCGTGGCACGGTGACCGTCGCACCGGTCGCGCTCGGCCCGGGCACCTTCCTCGGCAACCACGTCGTCGTGACGCCGGGCACCGCGCTGCCGGGCGACGTGCTGCTCGGCGTGTGCACGGTCGCCGACGCCACGGTCGTGCGAGCCGGCACGTCGTGGTTCGGTCACCCCCCGTTCGAGCTGCCGCGCCGCGAGGTCGTCACGATGGACCGGCGGCTGACGCACGCGCCTTCGCTCGTGCGTCGCGTGAACCGTGTGCTGTGGGAGCTGCTGCGCTTCGCATTGCCAGCCGTCTCGCTGGCGCTGCTGGTCGGCTGGATCGCCGTCGCGGCCGCGATGGACTGGACGCTGCCCGGCGCGGTCGCGGCGACGCTGGTGACGGGCGCGTCGGCCGCGGCGATCGTGCTCGTGCTCAAGTGGGCGCTGCTCGGCCGAGTGCAACCCGGCCGCCACGCGCTGTGGTCATGCTGGTGCAGTCGCTGGGACTTCGTCTACGTCGCGTGGCAGCGGCTCGCGCGCAACGTGCTCGCAGCGCTCGAGGGCACGCTGCTGCTGACGCCCTACCTGCGCGCGATGGGCATGCGGATCGGCCGCCGCGTCGTGCTCGGCCGCGGCTTCGCCCAGGTCGTCGACCCCGACATGCTGTCGTTCGGCGACGGCGCGACCGTCGACGGCCTGTTCCAGGCCCACAGTTTCGAGGATCGCGTGCTGAAGATCGACCGCGTCACCATCCATCCCGGCGCGAGCGTCGGCGCGAACGCGGTGCTGATGTACGGCGCCGAGCTCGGCGCGCATTGCCGTGTCGAGCCTCACACCGTCGTCATGAAGCACGAGCGGCTGACGACGGGCGGCGTCTACGAGGGGTGCCCGGCGACGGACGAGCGGAATCCGTGACCAGCGGCATGGTCCGGTCGGGAAGACGACTGGATCCGTTGCGAGCGAGCTGCCGGCGGTGAGTCCGCCGTGGCGTCACATGCGGCAGTTCTGGGCGTTCGTCAGCCAGAAGCTCGCGCCATCGGTCGTCAGGGCCTGGAACCCGACCGTCGCTCCCGGCAGGACGGGGGGGATCGGGAACAGGGACACCGACCCGATCCCGTCGCTCGCCGCGAGCGGGAAGCTCCCGAGCGGTATCAGGACGGTGGGGTTCAGCCACAGCCGGTTGTTGATCCCCGGGATCGGCAGGCTGAGGGTCCAGATCGGCATGGCGGCGAGGATGAACGCGCGCCCCTGGCCGGCGGCCGCCGCCGAACGGTGCTGCACCATTGCGGCGAGCGTCGACACGCCCGATTGGGGGAACATGCCGCCATAGCCGAAGCGAAGCGTGCCGAGATCGTCCACGCCGAGCTGGAAGACGGGCTGTGACGTGCCGACCCGCATGTGGTAGGAGACCCTGCCGATCGGCTGGGAGACGACAGCGCCGCCGGCGTTGCCGTTCGAGGCGTCGCCGACGACGTTCCACACCTGATCCTCCTGCTGCATGCCACTCCCGTGCGAGGCCATCGGGCTGACCATGACGGCATTGCCGTCGTTCGGCCAGGTCGGCTCGGCTTCGAAGCGCAGCCCGACCGTGAAGAAGTCGTTCTGCGGGATCGGGATCGGCACCGAGAGCCGAGCATTCAGATACCAGGCGGTGCGGTTGCCGTTGGTGAGCAGCGGCGTGTTGAGGCCGAGCACCTCGCCGAGCGGCGCGACCGTCAGGTCGGGTCCCGCGGCGTCGGAGCCGCCACGCACGACGACGTCGTAGGTCTCCTGCGTGTTGTTGCGGAAGTCGGCGATCGGCGTGACGATCGATTCGATCCGTGCGGCGGATCCGTCGTCGCCCAGCCCGGCCAGGGTGCTCTTGTGGTAGCCCTGGAGGACCTCACCCTGGCTGACGCCGAGGTTGCCACGGTCGTAGTAGCGACCGAGGCTGCCCGGGTAGATCACGTACTCGTTGATGACGTTCTGCGCGGATGCCGCGGTTCCGAGGGCCACGGTGAAAGCGAGGATCGCAGGCTGGAGTCGCATGGGCCTCCTGATGGACCAGGGCGCGTTGGCGAGCGCGCCCGACGAAGCGAGAAGACGGGAGAGAGAGGCGCGCGTGCCGAGGACCCTTCGCGTGCGGTCTGTCGGGCACCTGCGCAGCCGGGAGTGTACCATCGCGCCCTCGGACCGATGACCCGGGTCGGTTCCGCCTCCGCCTCTCCTGTGCAGCCTATTCATCGATGCTCCGAGTGCCCTTGGCGATCGTCGCTCTCCTGGCGGCCGGCGCGGTCGCCTACCTGGCGAGCCGGCACGGGCCGGACCGGATACCGGCGTCGCCTGCAGTCGGTATTCGATCGAGCGACGCGGGAGACGGGGCGACGCCCGCTCCGGTGAGCCGCCCCTCCGACCCGGCGGATTCCCCTCGGATCGTGTCCTCGGTCCCGATCGACGAGTATCGGCGCGACGTTCCACTGGACGATCAGGTCCCGGAGGAGAAGCGCTCCATCGCATTGCCCGACGGGTCACGCGTTCCGGTGCTCAACGGCGCCTACGGTGCTCCGGACATGGTGGGCTCCTGGCCGGACGGTCGGCCCTGGAGCCCGATCGTCCGGATCGACACCGACAGCTTCGGCAAGCAGTGGTACGTGCATGCCGACGAGTCGCGCTCGCAGACCGTCATCCTCCAATTCAGGCGCAGTGGCGAGTCTTCGTTCCAGCCGATGACCCTCGTCTACACCCCGATCGACGGTGACATCCGACTGCAGAGCGAGGTCGCGGCTCCCGATCGCGATGCGCCGGGGAGTGGCAGGGAGACGGGAACGACGACCGGAGCCAGCCGGGAGCGCTGACCGCAGCGGAGCCGAGGGAGTACTTCCCGAGGCTTCGGACCGGGTCATCAGCGCAGGGCGTCCGGCCGGGCGTCGCCTCGATCGGCGCGGCCTCTATGATCCCGGCTCCATGGCACGATTCGGACCAATGCTCGTCGGCTCGCTGTGGGCCGTTCTCCCGACCGCGAGCCCGGCCCAGGGCGAGCCGGGGCGGGATTCCCCACCGCAGGTCGAGATCCGCTGCAGACTGGGCAACAACGGCTCGCTGCGCCTCGACGTGGTCGATGCCGTGGACGGCACCCCGCTGCGGCTGGAGGATCCGTTCGATCCGGACCCGGAAGCGATCCCCTACGCGTTCGATCCCCTCAGCAACAGCGCGTGGTCGCAGGTCATTCCGTTCGCACTGCTGTTCGCGATCGCGCCGGGCGACACCGACCTGCTGGGCCTGACCGACGCCGATCGGTTCTTCGCGCTGCTCGGCACGGACGACGCCGAGCTGCTGCAGCGCATCGGTGGGAGCCTCGACGACCCGTTGCCGGGCGCCGCACTGCGTCGCCGACTGGCGATCCGCGCGGCCTCCCAGCGCGGCTTTCGCCCCGCACTCGGACTCCTGGATCGGATCGGCGCCGACGCGGCCGCCGATCCCGAGCTCCGGCGTGCAGCGCAGCGAGCCGCAGTGCAGCTGCGCGGCGGGACCGTGCCCCAGGCGAGCGTGGCGGACCAGCTCGATCTCGGGTCGCTTCTCGCACAGTCACCGCTGGACGCCACGGTCTTCGCCGTGATCGATCAACACCGACTCCCGAACACGTCACCGCTGGCGGGCTGGGTCGCGTATCTCGCGCGGGTGTCGCTTCTGAACGCGTACTCCGGTCGGAACGAGCCGTTCGCCTGGGCGATGCTGCGACGCGCCTGGCAGGTCGATATCGGTTCACGGGTGATGGGCTACGAGCTGGTCAAGCGCTTCGGCAACCACCGCGTCGACCGGACGTTCCTCGCCTTCGCCCCGAGCTCGGAGCCGCCCGGCGCCGGCTGGCCGGGGCTGCTCGTTCACCAGGGCGAGTTCGACGTCGCCGCAGTGGAGCGCGGGCTGCAGCAGTACGCGATCGACCATCATCGAGGTGACGACGGCACGTTGTACGTCAGCGCCGGGGACCCGGATGGATTCGCGTTCGAGATCGCTCCGAGCCGACTCGTGCTGCGCAGCGGACCGCGCCAGTCGCCACGGCTGACCGCGGAGGTGGCCGATGCGATCGCGAGGATCCTGACTGCCGGGTCCGCGCCGGTCGTCGCCTGCCGCAATCCCGCCTGGGAGCTCGACGAAGGGGCGCGCCGCTTCGCGCCGACGATGGCCACGCTGTCGGTGCCGAAGACGCCGGGCGGCGACGTCGTGCTGACGAGCCGCTTCGAGAACGACGCCGCGGCCCGGGCCGTCACCGGTGTCCTGCGCGGCCTGCCACGCATGGTCCAGCAACTGATCGATGACGAGCCGAAGCTCGATCCCATGCTCGACCTTTCCGAGTCGCTGCGGATCACGACCGCGGACGACCTGGTGACGATCACGCTGCCCTGGCCCGAGCTGGACCTCGAGGCCTTCCTGACCGGACTCGGCGAGAGCGGTCTGCTCCGTTGACGGAGCCGTGCCGCTGCCGCGGCGGGTGGTGCGGCTCGGCGCCGGAGTGCGTGCCGAGTCGTGACCGGGTCCGCGGTCAGTTGCCGAGCACCATCTGCAACCCGTCGCTCAGCGTGGCGAGGCCGAACAGGTCGCCGTTCGGGTCGAGCGTCACGTATTGGCCGTAGAGCTGGACGCCGGCGAGGCTCGGGAGGCTCGGGATCGGGACCGGCGTCGTCGCGCGGCCATTGGCGTCGGTCATCGCCGTGCCGAGGTCGTACAGCGGCAGGCCGAGCAACAGGCGACAGCTGCCGAGGATCGTGTTGCTCGGGAACAGCGCGGCGTCGAGGACCGTCAGGGACAGCGGGCGCGCCAGCGTCAGCTCGGTGGCGAAGGTGGCATTGCCGAGCCGCGGTGTGCCGATGCCGGCGATCGCCGGGACCAGCCGGCCGGTGCCGCGGCAGCCGATGCCGTACCGCTGCACGTACGCGACCGTGCCGCCGCCGACGCGCAGCAGCCACGGCTCGCGGCCGGTGATGCCGTCGTCAGCCTCGAACCAGATGTCGCTGCCGAGTGCGGTGAAGCCGCCGAGCTCGACGGCGCCGACGCCGGCCCACGGGCCGATCTTGCCGACCTGGCGCGTGCCGGTGGCGGTGCCGTCGGACAGCCAGACCTGCAGGCCGTCGGTGCCGTCCGACGCCGCGAACGCCGCGAGGCCGAGGCTCGGCACCGCGCGCACGGTGCCGGCCAGGACGCCGTCGGGGGCGCCGAGGTAGACGTCCTTCACCATCGCGGTGCCGGCGAGCGTGCCGTCGGAGCGCCACAGCTCGCGGCCGTGCACGGTGTCGTCGGCAGTGAAGAACACCGCGCCACCGACGTCGACGAGGTCCTGGATCAAGGCATTGCCGGTGCCCGGGACGACGTCGGACACGCGCCGCGTGCCTGCCGCGGTGCCGTCGGTGACGAACAGCTCCTGGCCGGCTCCGCCACCGTCATTGGCGAGGAACGCGCAGCCACCGCCGGTCAATGGCGTGAGTCGGGTCGGGCTGCTGCCGCCCGCACCGGGGAGCAGGTCGACGACCGGCATGGTGCCCGCGGGCGTGCCATCGGTGCGCCACAGCTCGCGTCCGATCGACGTCTGCGAGGGCGCGAAGTAGGCCAGTGCACCGTCGGAGACGAGCTCGGTGATCCCCGAGCTTCCCGAGCCGGGCAGGATGTCCGCCAGCAGCGCGGTGCCGCCCGGCGTGCCGTCGGTCGTCCACAGCTCCTGGCCCGCGGTCGGGCTGATCGCGAGGAACACGGTGCGGGTGCCAGCGGGCACGAACCGGATCGGCGTCGAGCTGCCGCTGCCCGGGTACACGTCCGCGAGCTGCACGGTGCCCGCCTGGGTGCCGTCGGTCACGAACGGCTCGCGTCCGGCCTGATCGATCGCGGCGAAGAACAGGCGACCCTGGCTGACCGCAAGGTCGGTCGGCGAGGACGATGGCGCGCCCGCGCGGACGTCGATCGCGATGATCGTCCCGGCCTGCGTGCCGTCGCTGCGGAGCAGCTCGTTGCCGAGGGTCTGCGCGTAGGCCCCTGCCCAGGCCTGGCCGCCGAACGCGGTGAGATCGGTCGGCGCTGCCGAGCCGACGCCGAGATCGAGCACCGTGGTGTTCGGGGCGGTGCCGTCGCTGACCCACAGCTCGGGTCCGCCGATCCCGTCCGACGCGCCGAACACCACGCCGTTCGCGGTCGCCGTGAAGCCGGCCGGCGACGAGTCGCCCTGCGGAAGCGCGAGATCGGCGACCAGTGCAGTGCCGGCTGCCGCGCCGTCCGTGACGAACAGCTCGGTGCCGACCGTCGCGTTGCTCGCGGCGAACAGCACTCGCGCACCGAAGCGTGCGAAGTCGCGTGGTGCGGAGCTTCCCGCGCCGGGAACGAGATCGACCAGCAAGCGGGTGCCGGCGGCGGTGCCGTCGCTGAAGCACGGCTCGGCGCCGACTGCCGGTAGCGACGCGCGGAACACCGCACCGCCGAATGCCGGCGTGATGTCGAGCGGCTGGCCGGCGGTATTGCCCGGCTGCAGATCGACGACGAGCGCGGTGCCGGCCGGGGTGCCGTCGGTGCGCCACAGCTCGGTGCCGGTGGTCGGTTGGCTGGCCGAGAAGAGCACGACACCGGTCGCGATGCGCGTGAGCTGCAGGCACGCCGAGCCCGAGACGCCGGGGTAGATGTCAGCGAGCAGGACGGTGCCGGCCGGGGCGCCGTCGGACACCCAGGGTTCGGCGCCGGCGACGCCGTCGTCCGCGACGAACACGACGCGGTGGTCGAGCGCCGTGACCGACGTGATGTTCGAGCCGGCGGCGCCCGGGCGGATGTCGGCGGCCAGCGCGGTATTGGCCGGGGTGCCGTCGGTGCGCCACAGCTCGGTGCCGACACCGGCGGTGTTCGCAGAGAAGTAGAGCGCGCCCTGGGCGACCGTCAGGTTCGCCGGCGACGAGCCGTTGGGGCCGGGCTGCACGTCGACCGCGAGGCTCGTGCCCGCCGCCGTCCCGTCGGTCGAGACGAGCTCGGCACCGAAGCCGGGGATCGTCGCACCGAACCACAGCCGCGAGCCGAACACGCACAGCGAGCTCGGATTGGAGGAGGCCGGTCCGGGCACGAGGTCGACCAATCGATGTGTCCCGGCGACCGTGCCGTCCGAGACCCACAGCTCGCGCCCTGCCGTCGCGTCGAACGCGCTGAAGTAGAGGCGGCCCTGGAAATCGGTCAGGTCGGCGGGGGAGCTGCTCGGGTCACCCGGGTAACAATCAGCGAGCAGGAACGTACCGGCCGCGGTGCCGTCCGTGCGCCATAGCTCCGCGCCGATGCCCGGCACGGTCGCGACGAAGTAGACCAGGTTCCCGGCGACGGTCAGCGAGCGCGGGCTCGACGACGCGGGGCCCGGCTGGATGTCCTTCAACGGATAGGTGCCCGCACCGGTGCCGTCGGTGCGCCACAGCTCGATGCCGTGTCCGGCCTGCGCGGTGAAGATCGCCACATTGCCGAGCTCGACGAAGCCCTGCGGCGAACTCGACGGCTGGGACGGATCCGGCGGACGGATGTCGCGGACCAGCGACTGGGCCGTCGCGAGCGACGCGAGTACGCATGCCGCGAGGAGCGAGGAGAGGACCGCAGAGCGCCGTGGTGTCATCGCGGTGCGCGAGCGCGCGCATCAGTCGACGTGGAAGCTCCGGATTCCAACCGCCGTCCGCCTGCGCTGGAAGCCCCGGCGGCGCGCTCCGTCTCGGGACGATCACGGTGCGCAGCCGTGCGTCGGTCGTCCGCCGCTCAGCCCCACAGCGCGGCGGCCGGCAGACCGACGCGGCTGTCGTCGATCGTGAGTGCGGGCTGCCGGTCGTGGACGATCCACAACGGCCCGTCGAGATCGACCACGTCGGCGCGGTCCGCGACCAGAGTCGCCGGTGCCATCGCGAGCGACGTGCCGAGCATGCAGCCGACCATCAACCCGAACCCGCGGGCGCGCGCCGCGTCCGCGAGCGCGAGCGCCTCGGTCAGCCCGCCGGTCTTGTCGAGCTTCAGGTTGACCATCGCGTAGCGACCCGCACAGCGGTCGAGGTCGCGGCGCGTGTGGCAGGACTCGTCCGCGCACAGCGGCACCGGGCTCACGAAGCCGGCGAGCGGGCTGTCGTCAGCGGCCGGCAGCGGCTGCTCGATCATCACGACGCCGAGCTCGGCGAGTGCGGGGGCCACGTCGGCGAGCCGCTCGATGCTCCAGGCCTCGTTCGCGTCGACGACGAGGCGGCTCCGCGGCGCGCCGTCGCGCACTGCGGCGACGCGGTCGACGACCTGCTCGGCATCGAGCTTGATCTTCAGCACCGGGCGGTGGCTCGCGGCGTGCGCGGCGGCGCGCATCGCGGCGGGCGTGTCGATGACCACCGTCTCGACGGTGATCGCGGGTGTCGGCTCCGGCCGGCCGGCGAGCTCCCAGGCTCGTACGCCGCGCTCCTTGCACAGCAGATCCCAGAGGGCGCAGTCGACCGCATTACGCGCCGCACCAGCCGGCAGAAGCTCCTGCAGGATGCTGCGCGGGTCGTCGCCGTGGAGCGCTGCGACGGCATGCTCGACCTGCGCGAGCACGGACTCGAAGGTCTCGCCGTAGTGCGCGTACGGCACGCATTCGGCGTGTCCGCGACGGGTACCGCGGCCGAGCTCCAGGTACAGCACCTCCGCCGCGGTGCGCGCGCCTCGCGAGATGCGAAACGTGCCGCGCAGCGGCCAGGACTGGCGCTCGAGGGTCCGGATCCGGATCGAGGTCATGCTCGGTGGCAGGTGGCGTCAGGCGCCGAGTACGGCGTCGGCGATGCGCGCGACGCCGGTGCGCACCGGGTCCGCCGCCGGCAGCCCGGTGCGGCGCTCCGCGTCGGTGAGCGCCGCCTCGGCCGCGGCGGCGTCGAGCTGGCTGGTGTTGAGGCAGATGCCGACGACCTTCGCGTCGGGATTGACGCGGCGGGCGAGCCGCTCGTTGAGCTCGATGCACTCGACGAGGTCGGGCAGGCGATAGTCGCCACCGCCGCGCATCGTGCGGCGCACGGGGTCGTGGCACATGACCATCACGTGTGGCGCGGAGCCGTGCAGGAGGCCGAGGCTCACGCCGGCGAACGCGGGATGGAACAGCGATCCCTGACCCTCGACGAGGTGCCAGGCGTCGGCGGCGATCGCCGGTGTCAGCGTCTCGGCGGCACCGGCGATGAAGTCCGCGATCACGGCGTCGATCGGGATGCCCTCACCGGCGATCAGGATGCCGGTCTGGCCGGTCGCGCGGAATGTCGCATCGACGCCCCGCGCGCGCAGCTCGCGCTCGAGCGCGAGGGTCGTGTACATCTTGCCGGCCGAGCAGTCGGTGCCGACGGTCAGGAGCCGCCGACCGGCGCGTGCGCGGCCGGTGCCGACCGGCAGTGTCGCGGGGGGCTCGCGCAGGTCGATCAGTCGCCGGCCGTGCCGCTCGGCGGTGTCGCGTAGCGCCGGGATGCTCCGCAGCCGTGTGTGCATGCCGCTGACGACGTCCAGCCCGTGCGCGAGGGCCTGCTGCATCGTGTCGATCCAGGCCGGCTCGAAGTAGCCACCGGCATTGGCGATGCCGAACACGAACGACCTGGCACCTCGCTCCCTCGCCTCGGTGAGCGCGAGGCGCGGCAGGCCGGTCGTCACGGCGCAGCCGTCGTAGGCGAGCTCGCCGACGCAATCGGCGGGACGCCAGTAGGCGACGCCGACCGCGGTCTTGGCGGAGGCGGGCTCGCGGACATCGGCGAGGAACACCAGGTACGGCTTGTCGAGCATCGTCGTCGGGGCGCCCGAAGGCGCGACCGGGCAGCGTAGCGTGCGGTCCGCGCCGCACGAAGCGCCCGCGCCCGCCATGGCGCGGCGCCGCCTCGGCGGCCAGCGCTCACGGGAAGACCAGCAGGCCGAGCTCGGGTCCGGCGGCCGCGATCTCACCGGTCATCACGTTCCCGCCGACCGTGCGGATCGTCACGACCATGCCGGCCATCGCGTCGCCGGTGATGCCCGCGCCGCCGTCGGTGTCGATGTCGACCTCGAACTTCACCCCGGCCAGGAACGAGCCGCCGGTGAACCGCCAGGTCAACGTCTTGTAGTTGCTGGTGGTCGTCAGGTTCGTCGCCTGGCAGCCGGCGTTCTCCGGCGCGACCGCGCAGGTCGACACCAGGTTGTTGTTCGGGTGTGCGTAGTCGAGTCCCGCGGCGATGTCCGAGCCGTTCCGGTAGGTGCCGGCGCAGCCGGTCAACGCTGCATTGCCGTTCCAGAACACGTCGGCCATGCTGATCTGGTCGACGTCGAACACCATGGTCGCCTGGGCAGGGTTGGAGGAATTCAGCCAGTCGAACGTCAGCTCGGCGATCGCGTCGTTGGGATTGCTCGCATTGCAGGTGACCTGGAAGAACCCCTCGGTCGTTACCGCGTTGAACGAGTTCGGCCCGCTCGTTCGGACGACCCAGCGCGGCTGGGTCTCGATCCGCGTCGACGCGATGTCGGTGACAGCCAGCGGCAGGCGCAGGCCGCATTGGCCGGCCGGCACGTTCGGATCGAGCACGATCGACTGTGCGTGCATGTCGATCGGTGCGACGGCTGCGACGACCGGTAGCATCGGGAACGAGATCGGCATTCCGGCCGACAGCGTGACGTCGAACGAGGGGCCGGACGGGGTCGTGAAGCCCGTCAGCAGGCCGAACTCCCAGAGTGACTTGTAGAGGGCCACCGGACCGCGACTGCGGGTGACGAGCGGTCCGATGTTGAAGAACATCGCGTGACCGGTGCCCGGCGCTGCCTGGATGTCGTACTCCCACGACGAGTCGAAGTTCGGGTCGACGCTGTTGTCGCGTGGCGCGAGCGGCCCGCCGTTCTTCCCGGTCAGCATCCGCGGCCCCTGTGCGTAGCCGGTCCACAGCTCGCCGACGTAGCCGGTGACGAGGTCCGGGGTCGCCTGGTCGAGGCCGAGCAGGTCCCAGCCGCAGCCGCGGCCCTCGAGCTGGCCGCCGGTCACCAGATCGAGCCCGCCCTGAGCCGAGCCCGGCACCTGGCGCTCGAACGTGCGGCCGGTCGACACGAGCGCAGAGGTGGCGCGGTCGATCGCATACTCGCGGAGCAGGCCCGCGTTGGGCGAAGAGTTCATCCACAGCGTGCCTTCGGGCGTGCCGCTCAACGCCGGTGGCATGAACGCCAGGCCGTAGGCTGACCACTCGTCGAGCGTGCCGATCGCGTTGGCGAACGAGCGGAGCAGCGTTCCGTCGAGCGCGATCTCCTCGATGTCGACGCCGAAGTTGCCGACGAAGAACGAGCCCGCACCGCCGTTACCGGTCGGATCGAAGGCCAGCGCGCGATGCACGCCGACGACACCGGTCGACACGATCGGGTTGACGATCGGCTGGCCATTGAACGTCGACTGGAGTGCACCGCTCGTGTCGAACACGATGATGCCGCTCTCGAAGCCACCGGCGATGTAGGTGCCGTCGGTGTCCATGTCGCGCACGCCCCACGCGGAGGTGTTGGTCAACGGGTCCTGCGCGAAGGTGCGGACGAAGTTGCCCTGTCGGTCGACGACGGTGATCCCGTGCGGAGCGACCGAGCCGCCCGCCTGACCGCGGTGCGAGATGTAGATCTCGCCATTGAGGAACTGGACGCCGAGGCTGCCGGTGACCGTCGTGACCGCGTCGGCGTCGAGCGGGCCGAACGAACGGTTGCTGTTCTGGGCGAGCGATGCGGTCGCGAGCGTGGCGAGCGCGGCCGTGGTGAGGACGGGGAGTCTCATGCCTGATCCGGGGTGGCGCGAGGGCGGGGACGGAGACGGGAGCGGAGCTGCCGGGGAGGACGGGTGCGTGCGGTCGGGCCGCGCGATCGATGCGCGGCGGCCCGAGTGCTGCGGAGGGCACGCCACCGAGCAGCCTACGGCACGAACGCCGGCACCGCACGGGTGCCGGACGGGGTGCGGTGCGGGTGCGGAGCGACGGCTCCGGCAACCTGCGCGCGCGGCGCGTGCGAAGTGCGGGTCACGCGCGCGCGGGGCGTCGTTGGTACCGGCGCCGTCGCAGCGAGCTGCGGTCGGGTACCGCGATCCTCCCGGTGCCCGTCTCGATCGTCGACGCGCAGGCGGTGCCGGCTCGCGACGGTGCGTCGCGCTCTTGCGCAGCGGGCGGCTCCGGGCCACCATCGCCGTTCGCGCGCGCCGGACGGTCGGCCGGTGCGCTGCCGACGAACCCCTGGGAGGGGGCATGAAGCTCTGTTTCCTCGATGCGCACACCTTCGACGGTGGAGCGGTGCGCGGCTCCGCGCTGGTCACCGACGAGCGCACGCGACCGCTCGAATTCCGGCTGACCGATCCGGTCGTGCCGACCGAGCTACAACGGCTGCTCTACGGCGCGGTCCTCGACGAGCACGTACTGGGCGACCTGTGCGCGGTGCCGCTGCTCGACGCGCTGCGCGAGGCGCCGGACGCCGTGCTGGTGCGCGACCAGACGCTGCTCGGCCTCCAGGACCTGCGCGACGTGCCGGTGCTGTGGATCGGCCGCGACGAGGATGCGGAGCCCGGCGCCACCGACGAGGCCGACCGACCTCCCGGCGTGCTGCTCGGCTACCACGGCGACGGTGAGGACGAGGCGCTGAAGTCGGTCCGGCTCGCGCTGCGGGAGATCTCCGAGCGCTACGACCTCCTCGAGCCCTTCGAGCGCATGCAGGCCGCGGTCGCGCAGGTGCACCGCGGCGAGGTGGCGGCCGCCTCGTGAAGCCCGCGCCGATCCGCGATGCCGCGCACGCGCGCAGCCTGCGGCGGCTGTTGCGCAAGGCGCGGCCGGACGTGCGGGAGTTCGACTGCGCCCGCGTCGCCGCGGCGCCGGCCCTCCAGGTGGTCGGGGTCGGCGACTGCTCGCCGGGTCCGCTGCGAGCGCCGCGCGTCCGGGCGGTGCCGCTCGGTGCCCTCGGGCCGGCCGTGCGCGAGCCCGAGCCCGCGCTCCGCGGCCCGGCGACCGTCGGTGCCGACCGGCTCGCCCCGCTGCCGCCGGGTCCGGTGCGCGGACGCAGCTTCGTGGTCGGCAAGCCGGTCGAGCAGGCGCGCGAGCGCGAGCGGCGCGAGGCGGGGCGGCGGCCGCGCAAGGCCTACCGGGAGCACCGCGTGCCCGGCGACGTGCTGCGGCAGACGCTGACGACGTGGGACCTGCTGTTGCCGATGCTGCAGCCGCCGCTCGCGCTCGAGCAGCCGGGCGGCGCACTCGACCTGCCGCACCGCCTCTACCACTACCAGGTCGACGGCATCCGGTTCCTGTGTGACAGCCGGTCGGCATTGCTCGCCGACGAGATGGGCACCGGCAAGACGGTCATGAGCACCGTCGCGATGCGCGTGCTGTTCCGCGAAGGGCGGGTGCGGCGCGCGCTGGTCGTGTGTCCATTGAGCGTCATCGGCGTCTGGGACCGGCACCTCGCGGATTGGGCTCCCGAGCTCGCCGTGACCGTCGTGCACGGCGGCGCGCGCACCCGCTGGGCGGATTGGCGCTGCCCGGCGCACGTCTACCTGACGACGTTCGACACGCTGCGCGGCGACGTGCTGCCGCCGGCACCGGGCGGCGCGCGGGGCGGCGAGCCGCTGTGCCCGCCCGCCGTGCAGGCGTCGTTCGACCTGGTGCTTCTCGACGAGGCGCAATCGATCAAGAACCGCGACAGCGGCCGGACGCGCGCGGTGCTGCGGCTCGCTCCGAAGCTCCGCTGGGCACTGTCGGGCACGCCGGTCGAGAACCGCCTCGCCGACCTGCAGAGCCTGTTCGCGTTCCTGCGGCCGCGGCTCCTGCCGGAGGACGGCCTGACGCCGCAGGACGCCGCCGAGCTGGTCGCGCCGTTCGTCAAGCGCCGCACCAAGCGCGACGTCATGAAGGAGCTGCCGCCGAAGATCCGGCAGGACGAGTGGCTCGAGCTCGACCCGGCGCAGCGGCGCGCCTACCGCCAGCTCGAGGACCGCGGCGTCGAAGAGCTCGAGGGGCTCGGCGACCGCGTGACGCGCGTGCACGTGTTCACGCTGATCGGGCGCCTGAAGATGCTGTGCAACTTCGTGCCGGGCCGCGACGACAGCCCGAAGCTGCGCGCGACGGTCGACAAGGTGCAGGAGATCCGCGACAGCGGCAAGAAGGTGCTGATCTTCTCGCAGTTCGTGAAGCAGGGCGTCGACCGCATCGCGGCGGCCCTGGCGCCGTACGGCGTCGTGACGTTCGACGCGCGGCTGTCCCAACCGCAGCGCGAGGCCGCGGTCGCGCGCTTCCGCGACGATCCTTCGATCACCGCGTTCGTCGCGACCGTCAAGAGCGCCGGGGTCGGATTGACGCTGACCGAGGCCAGTTACGTGATCCACTTCGACCACTGGTGGAACCCGGCCTGGATGTGGCAGGCCGAGGACCGCGCGCACCGCCGCGGCCAGACCGAGCCGGTCAACGTCTACTCGCTGTGGATGGCCGGCACGATCGAGGAGCGCGTCCACGAGCTGCTGTCGCGCAAGGGCATCCTGCACGAGACCGTGATCGACGGTCTCAGCGAGGGCGCCATCGATGGCCTGGTGTCCGTCGACGAGTGGCTCGCGGTGCTGCGACCGGGGCGGCGTGCGCCCCGGCCGAACGCCGACACCGCCGGCGAACTCGCAGATTGAGGAGGACGACCACCCGGCCGGCGCCGGAGCACGTCGCGCCGCGATGCGATCGGGTCCGCGCAGTCCGCTCCGGGACTCAATATCCGGCCGGCCGTTGATCGCGAGCGGCGTCGCGGATCAGGCCATCGACGAATGTGCGCATCTCGTACATTTCGTCCGAGGTCAGGCCCTGTCCGATGACCGCGGCGCCGTAGACGAACGCAATCAGCGCGAGCGAGATGGGGCCGGCCAGCCACGCGAGGCTGTCGCGGCCGAGCATCAGCTCCGAGATGCCGTACATGGAGCCGGCCAGGCCGATCATGCCGAGCAGGCCGTAGATCGCCATGAAGCCGGTCCACACGTTCGGCGCGGGGCTGAAGCGGCCGCGGAGCAGCGTGCGGCCGTCCTGCTGGCAGACGTCGAGCGCCAGGTACGGCGACAGCAGCGAGCGTTCGCGAGCGGGTCGGCGCAGCACCGCGTGGTCGCGCACGACCTGACCCTCGTAGCGGCAGGTGCCGGACTGCAGGTGCATCTCGATCCGGTCGAGCAGCGGCTTGCCGCCCATCGGCAGCGGCAGCTCGAAGGTCGGGCGCATCCTCGGCGTACGGGTCATGCTCGGCTCGCGGGCTCGGAATGCGGCGGAGTCTACGCGCGGAGACCTTCCCGGGTCGCGTCGCGAATACTGCTTGCGGGGTGCGGATAGACTCGGCCTTCCGCACCACCCTCGCCGAGCCCATGCGCACGATGGCCGACCTCACTCGCGTCGCAGCAACCCTGGTCTCCCTGCTCGCACTCGCAGCGCCCGCCGCCGCGCAGTCGAATCCGGTCGCGGTCGCGCGGCGCTACCTGCCGCCCGAGCACGATCTGGAGCTGAGCATCGACCTGCGACCGCTCTACGCGGACGGCACCTGGGACGAGCTCGATCGGCAGGCGATCGTGCGGGTCCTCGGCGGCTGGTTCGAACGAGCGTTCGGCTTCCCGTTCGATGCCGTCGACCACGTGCAGATCGCGTCGGTGACCGATCCGGACACCGGGGACTCGCGCTCGATCGTCGTGCTGCAGGGCACCGACGCGGTCCGTGCGTCGGCGCTGTCCGTGCCGATCCTCGGCGAGGACCTCACCCAGGGCCGGATCCACGGTCGCGCCGCGCTGCTGTCCGACGAGGAGGCCTATGCGTCACCCGCAGCGGGCCTGATCGTGTGTGGCGCGCGCGATCTCGTGGACGCGGCGCTCGCACCCGACGCGCGCGGTGGGGTCCCGCACCCCGACGTCACCGAGCTCGGGGCCGGCCCGCCGGCGGTGCTGTCGCTCGCGTGGCGCTGGACCGCGGCCGAGGTCGCGCGCGGGGTCGAGTTCGGCAACGAGCTCATGCCGGAGGGCAGCACGCCGCGCGGCGGCTCGCTGCGGATCACGCGCGGCAGTGACGGGAGCTACGACGTGCGGCTCCGGATCCGCTTCGCGAGCGCGGACGGCTCCGCGCAGCAGCTCGTCGACAACTGGAACCGCGAGCTGCAGACCGCGCTGGAGGCGAGCGAGATGCAGATCTTCGGGCTGCTGCTCCGGCAGGTCGCGCCGCGCGCCGACGGCACCGACACGGTGGTCGACCTGCACTTCGCCGATGGTCGGGAGCTGGCGGCCGGCACGGCGGGCGCGGTCCCGGGTAGCGCGGCGATTTTGCTCCTCTCGCTGTTCTTCACCGTGCGCGAGGCGCTCGGCCAGCAGGGAGTGGTGGTCGAGATCGCGCCTGCCGCCGGCCAGGGTGCCGGGGTCGGGCTCGGTGGCGACGAGGAGACCGAGCCCGAGGAGGAGCCCGTGCCCGAGCCGGATCCAGAACGGTCGGGCGGCAAGTGACGACCCGCCCGGAGCGGGCCACGTGGCCCCTGCTCGCGGCGGTCCCGCTGGCGGCGGGCTTCGCCGTCGTGTGGCCGCTCGCCACCTACGCGATCACGCTCGGCTGCTGCGGGGCTCCGCACGCCCTCGCCGAGCTGCGCTATGTCGACCGCCGCTTCGGCGCGCGACTCGGCGGCGGGGTCGGCCTCGCGCTGGCGACGCTGCTCGCGGGCGTCGCGCTGTTGCGGCTCGCCGCGCTCGCCGGCGTCGACCTCGGCGTCGACGCGCTCGGTCTCGCGCGGCCCGGGCTCGGCGGCGCCGTGCTCGAGCTGCTGGCGCTCGGCGCGCTGAGCGCGGTCGCGCTGCCGCGGCTCGGCCTCGGGCCGGGCGGCGCGCTCGCCGCGGTCGTCGCCGCGGCGCTGACGCTCGCCGCGCTGCGCTGGCCGCTCCCGACGCTCGCGGTCCTCGCGATCCTGCACAACGTGACGCCGGTCGGCTTCCTGGCGGAGCGGCTGCGCGGGCGCGCGCGGCGCCGCGCGCTGCTCGCGTGCGTGGTCGCGTTCGGGGCGGTGCCGCTGTGGATCGCGTCGGGCCAGCCGGCGAGCTGGCTCGCGGCGCGGCCGGATGCGCTGCCGGCGATCGGCGATGTCGCCGACCATCTCGGCGCGTTCCTGCCCGCGAGCGTGCACACCGAGCATTGGGCGCTCGACGTGTTCCGGGCCGCGGCGTTCCTGCAGTGCATGCACTACGTCGCGGTGCTCGGCGTGCTGCCGCGGCTCGACCACGGCGACGCACCGCTGCGCCCGTTGCTGCCGTGGCCACCGGCGCGGGTGTTCGCGGGCCTGCTGGTCGCGCTCGCACTGGTGTCGGCCGCCGCGTTCTTCGCGTGGTCGTTCCGCGACGCGCGGCGCGGCTACGCGGTGCTCGCGGTCGTCCACGCCTGGGTCGAGTTCCCGGTGCTGCTGCTCGGGCTGGTCGCCGCGGCACCGCGGTCCGGGTGCGCCGCGGCACCGTCCGCGTGACACGCGCGATCCATGCCGCGGCGCGGCGGGCGGGCAGTGGCGCCGATCGGGTAGGATCCGCCGACCGATGCGCAGCTTCGCCGCCTATCTGCTCGCCGCCCTGGCCATCCTGACGGGCCTCGCGCTCGAGTATCCGGAGTGGTGGCGCGGCGAGCGGACGGCGGCGGGTGCCACGAAGGGGAGCGCGGCGCGGCCGGTGGTCGTCGCCGAGGTCCGCGAGACGCCCTTCGCCGAGAGCCTCGAGGCGCTCGGCACCGTGCGCGCCAACGAGTCGGTCGAGCTGACGCCGAACCGCTCCGACCACGTCGCCGCGCTGCACTTCGACGACGGGCAGCACGTCGAGAAGGGCGATCTGCTCGTCGAGCTGTTCGCCGCCGAGGAGCAGGCGCTGCTGACGGAGGCGCGCGCGGTGCTCGCCGAGCGGCAGGCGCAGTTCGAGCGCGTTGCCGATCTGTTCGAGCGCGACATCAGCGCGCAGAGCGAGGTCGACACGGCGCAGGCACAGTTGCTGGCGGCCACCGCCCGGGTCGCGAGCCTCCAGGCCGCGATCGCCGACCACGAGATCCGCGCGCCGTTCGCCGGCACGCTCGGCCTGCGTCGAGTCAGCGTCGGTGCCTACGTGCGACCCGAGACGGTCGTCGGCACGCTGGACGACCTGTCGGTGGTCAAGGCCGACTTCACGATCCCGGAGACCTGGCTGGCCGAGGTGCGCGCCGGCATGCGCATCCATGCCGGCTGCGATGCCTGGCCGGACCACGAGTTCCCGGGCGAGGTGCACGCGGTCGACACGCGGCTCGACGTGCGCACGCGCTCGGCGACCGTGCGCGCGATCGTGCCGAATCCGGACGGCCTGCTGCAGCCCGGCATGCTGCTGAAGATCCGCGTCGACCGCGGCGAGGAGCCGGTGCTGACCGTGCCGGAGAGCGCGCTCGTCGCAGAGTCGGCGCAACACTACGTCCTGCGCGTCGACGCCGATTCGATCGCACGGCGCACGCAGGTCGGGATCGGCCGGCGGCGCGTCGGGGTGGTCGAGGTGCTCGACGGCATCCGTGCCGGCGACCGCGTCGTGATCCGGGGCGGCGTGGACCTGCGCGACGGCACCGAGGTGCAGGTCGTCGAGGTCACCGACTCGTGAGCGTCCGTCCGAACGGCGTGCGACGGGAGGCGATGCGATGATCCTGAGCGATCTGTCGGTCCGGCGGCCGGTCCTCGCGACGGTGCTGAACCTGGTGTTCGTCACGCTCGGTCTGCTCGGGCTGTCGCGGCTCGGCGTGCGCGAGCTGCCGGACATCGACCCGCCGGTGGTCAGCGTTGAGACGACCTACCGGGGTGCGGCGGCGTCGGTGGTCGAGACGCGCGTCACGCAGATCATCGAGGACGCGATCAGCGGTATCGAGGGCGTCAAGACGGTGTCGTCGTCGACCACGGACGGCCGCTCGGAGGTCACCGTCGAGTTCCTGCTCGACCGCGAGGTCGAGGACGCCGCCAACGACGTGCGCGACCGCGTCAGCCGCGTGCTCGCCGAGCTGCCGGAGGAGGTCGACCCGCCGGAGGTCGTCAAGGTCGACTCCGGCAGCGACTCGGTGTTCTGGATGAACCTCGCGAGCAGCGTGCGCAGCTCGACCGAGCTGACCGACTACGCGGAGCGCTACCTCGTCGATCAGCTCTCGACGGTGCCGGGCGTCGCGCGCATCCAGATCGGCGGCGGTAGCCGGCAGGCGATGCGCGTGTGGCTCGACCGTCAGGCGATGGCTGCGACCGGCGTGACCGCACAGGACGTCGAGCGCGCACTGCGCGCGGAGAACGTCGAGCTGCCGGCCGGCCGCGTCGAGTCGGTCGAGCGCGAGTTCACGGTGCGCGTGCAGCGCCGCTACCGCACCGCCGCCGACTTCGGTGGGCTGGTCGTCGGGCGCGGCCAGGACGGCCACCTGCTGCGGCTGCGCGACATCGCGCACGTCGAGGTCGGGCCGATGAACGACCGGCTGGCGTTCCGCCGCAACGGCGAGGACATGGTCGGCCTCGGCGTGATCCGCCAGGCGAAGGCCAACACGCTCGAGGTGATCCGCGGCGTCAAGGAGCGCATGGCGAAGCTCAATGCGCAGCTCCCCGCCGACATGCAGCTCTACCCGAGTTCCGACGACTCGGTCTACATCGACGCGGCGATCCACGAGGTCTGGCAGACGCTGCTGATCACCGCCGGCGTCGTCGTGCTGGTGATCTTCATGTTCCTCGGCAGCGGGCTCGCGACGCTGGTGCCCGCCGTCACCGTGCCGGTGTCGCTGATCGGCACGTTCTTCGTGCTCGACCAGCTCGGCTACTCGATCAACCTGCTGACGCTGCTCGCGCTGGTGCTCGCGATCGGCATGGTCGTCGACGATGCGATCGTCGTGCTGGAGAACATCGCGCGGCGGATCCAGGACGGCGAGCCGCCGCTGCGCGCGGCCTATCTCGGCGCGCGGCAGGTCGGCTTCGCGGTGGTCGCGACGACCGTCGTGCTGGTCGCCGTGTTCGTGCCGATCGCGTTCCTCGAGGGCAACACCGGCCGGCTGTTCGCGGAGTTCGCGCTCGCGCTCACCGGCGCGATCGTGTTCTCGACGCTGACCGCGCTGACGCTGTCGCCGGTCATGTGTGCAGCGCTCTTGCGCGGCGGCCGGCCGGGCTGGCTGGCGCGCGCGGTCGATGGCGGATTCCGGCCGCTGCGCGGCGCGTACCGTTGGCTCCTGCAGGGGCTCGTGCGCCAACCGCTCGCCGCACTGCTGATCGTCGGCGGGCTGGCGGTGTCGATCGGCGGGCTGTACCGCTCGATTCCCCAGGAGTACGCACCATCCGAGGATCGCGGGCAGTTCCGGGTCAGCATCACCGGTCCGGAAGGGGCGTCGTTCCAGGACGCGCTGCACAATGCCGAGCAGGTCGAGAGCGTGCTGTTGAAGCTGATCGAGTCGGGCGAGGCCGAGCGCGTGCTGGTGCGCGTGCCGGGCGCGTTCAACCGCGCCGGCGACGTCAACACCGGGTTCGGCACCGTGCTGCTCGTGCTGTGGGACCAGCGGTCGCGTTCGACGGCGCAGATCCAGGCCGAGATCGACGGGCAGCTCCAGGCGCTGGCCGGCTACCGCGCGTTCACGATCACGCAGACCGGGCTATTGCGCCGCAGCGGTCAGCCGGTCCAGTTCGTGATCACCGGCGCGACGTTCGAGGAGCTGACCCGCTGGCGCGACGTGATCCTCGCACGCGCCGCCGAGAACCCCGGGCTCGTCGCGGTGAACACCGACTACCGCGAGACCAAGCCGCAGCTCGAGGTCGTCGTCGACGACGACCGCGCCGCGGCGCTCGGTGTGTCGACGACCGAGATCGGGCGCACGCTGGAGACGATGATGGGCGAGCGCCGCGTGACGACCTACGTCGACCGCGGCGAGGAGTACGACGTCGTGCTGGAGGCGGCGGACGCCGACAAGCGCTCGCCGCGCGACCTGCAGGCCGTCTACGTGCGCTCGGCGACGACCGGTGAGCTGGTGCCGCTCGCCAACGTCGTGCGCGTGCGAGAGTTCGCCGATTCCGCGACCCGCAATCGCTTCGACCGGCTGCGCGCGATCACGATCAGCGCGAACCTCGCCGCAGGCTACACGCTCGGTCAGGCGCTCGACTTCCTGCGTGGCGTCGTGCGCGACGACCTCGGCAATGCCCCGGGCATCGCATACAAGGAGCAGAGCCGCGAGTTCGTCGAGTCGACCGGCTCGCTGTGGTTCGTGTTCCTGGCATCGTTGCTGCTCGTCTACCTGGCCCTGGCGGCGCAGTTCGAGAGCTTCCTGCAGCCGATGGTGATCCTGCTGACGGTGCCGCTCGCGCTGTTCGGCGGTCTGCTCGGCCTGTCGCTGGCCGGTGCGACGCTCAACGTCTACAGCCAGATCGCGATGGTGATCCTGATCGGGCTGGCGACCAAGAACGGCATCCTGATCGTCGAGTTCGCCAACCAGCTCCGCGACGAGGGCCTCGGCCACCTGGAGGCCGTCGTCGAGGCGTCCGCGCTGCGCCTGCGCCCGATCCTGATGACCGGCCTGTCGACCGCGTTCGGCGCCTTCCCGCTGGTGATCGCGACGGGCGCCGGCGCCGAGGGCCGGCAGGCGATCGGCGTCGTCGTGCTGGCCGGCGTGACGATCGCGACGCTGACGACGCTGCTCGTCGTGCCGGGCGTCTACGGCTTCGTCGCGCGGTTCACCGGCTCGCCCGCGCGCCGCACCCGCCAGCTCCATGCCGAGCTCGCGGCCGGGGCGCCGGCGGAGTGACGTCGGTCGCGCGAAGCCGGGCGCCAGGTGAGCGCGCGGCGATCGCGCGCGGCGGGGCGAGTCGCGACACCGCGGCTGCGGTCGTCAGTCGTCGAGCTCGCGGATCTCGAGTCCCCGGAACTCGACGTGCAGATCCTGGCCGCCGTGCAATTGGAGCGCGAGATGGCCCTCGCGGCGTCCCGGGTCGCCGCGCAGCCGGGCCGTCTCGGTGCCGTTGACGCGCACGTCGACGTCGCCGCCCCGCGCGCGGAGCGTCATGCGCGTCCACTCGCCGGGCCGGTAGACGTCCTGCATGGCCGTCGCGTCCGGCTTGACGACCCAGGCCCGTCCACCGGTCTCGTAGAGCCCGCCGGTCTCGGGTGTCGTGTCGACCTCGGCCTGGAAGCCGTGCACGCCGACGGCGCCGTCGACCTCGTCGACGCGGAAGTAGAAGCCGCTGTCGCCGGCGACCGCGCGGAACTCGAAGCGCACCTCGAAGTCGCGGTAGCGCGCGTCGCTGACGAGCAGGCCGTGGCGCGGCTCGCTCTTCGGGCTCTCGCCGACCAGCACGTCGCCGTCCCAGAACCAGGCGCCGCCGGGCTTCGTGTGCCAGCCGTCGAACGAGCCCGGCACGAGCAGCGGCCGAAACGTCGCGCGCTTGCTGCCGGGCAGCTCGCCGGCGGGGATGTCCGCGTAGCGGCGCGGCAGCTCCGCGCCGGTCGCCGCGAGCCAGGCCGTGAGCTTCCCCCGCAGCGCCGCGGCGCGCTCTGGCTCGGCGGCGCAGAGGTCGACCTGCTCGCCGAGGTCGGTCTCGAGGTCGTACAGCTCGTGCTCGTCGTCGTCGTAGTGGTGGATGTACTTCCACCGCCCGGCGCGCACGGCGGAGCCCATGTGGTTCTCACCGTGGTAGGCGTAGTGCGGGTAGTGGAAGTAGATCGCGTCGCGATCGAGCGTGCCCGTGCCGGTGGCGACCGGCAAGAGGTTCACGCCGTCGAACTCGGCGGGGTCGTATGGCACGCCGGCCGCCGCCAGGAACGTCGGCGCGAAGTCCATCGCGATCGCCGGCGTGGACTCGACGGTGCCCGCCCGCACATGGCCGGGCCAGCGGATCATCATCGGCACGCGGATGCCGCCTTCGTGCAGGTGGCCCTTCGCACCGCGCAGCGGCGTCGCGACCGAGGCGCCGGGCATCTGACCGTTGTCCGATGTGAACACCACCAGCGTGTTCGACGCCAGGTCGAGCTCGTCGAGCGCGCGGAGCACCCGGCCGACGGCCCGGTCCATGCCCTCGACCATCGCGCGGTAGCGCGTCGGCAGGTCCGGCTCGTCGGCGCCGTCGTGGTAGTGCGCGTAGAGCTCCGCCGGCGCGTCGATCGGGTAGTGCACCGTGTAGGTCCACAGGCACAGGAACAACGGCTCCCCGGCGTCGCGCGCCGCCGCGATCTGCTCGATCGCCTCCTGGGCCAGCAGGTCCGGCAGGTAGTCGCCGGCCTCACCCTTCCGGTAGTTCGGCATGTCGAACGGACCGAAGTACGTCCCGGGACCACCCATCGCATTGCCAGCGATGTTGACGTCGAAGCCGTGGCTCTCCGGGAACAGCGACGTGTCCGTCGTGCGCCAGTCGGCGCCGGCGAGGTGCCACTTGCCGACGAACACCGTGCGGTAGCCGGCCGCACGCAGGCGCTCCGCGATCGTCCGCTGTTCCTGACCGAGCTCGTTGCGCGACCGCGCGGGGCCCCAGATGCGCCCCTCGCGCTCGTCGGCCGGAGTGCCCGCCGGCGCCGGTGCGTCGTAGAAGCTCCAGCGGTCGGGGATGTGGTTGGTGACGTGGAGCCGCGCCGGCGCGAGCCCCGTGATGCACGCGGCGCGCGTCGGCGAGCAGACCGGCGCCGCCGCGTAGTAGTCGGTGAAGCGCGTCGCCTGCGCCGCGAAGCGGTCGAGGTTCGGCGTCGTGAAACGGTCGTTGCCCTGCGGGTGGATGTCCATCCAGCCGAGGTCGTCGATCATCACGAACAGGATGTTCGGTGGAGGTTCGCCCGGCGACGTGCGCGGCACCGCGCAGGCGGGCGCGATGGCGCAGACGAGTACGAGCGCCGTCACTGCTCGTGTGATCCAGGTCAACAGCGGGAGCCTCGCGTCCGTACCGTCGTGCGCCATGGGCGGAGTCTACCAAGGGCGCAGCGCGGGCCCTACGCGTCCGTCCGCTCACCCCGGAGTCACGCGGCGACCGCCCGTGCGTGCTGGTCGATCCGGCGCCGCGCGCAGGTTCGAGTCCTGCAGGGCCTGAACTCCAGATGCCCGAGTTCGGCCGAGAAACCCCGGTTTCCGGCCGATCTGCATTTCGCGGCGCGCGAGTGTGCAATGGAGTGTGCAATTGGCCTGGCCACACCGGGGCACGGTCTGGCACGGCGTGGCACGATCTGGCACGGGGCGATGGGGCGCGGATCGCGAGGTAGGCCCTGCGATGCTGGGGCACGGTGGCCGAGCCGTGGACGCGGCTGCTGGCACTGATCGAGTCGCGAGGTAGGCCCTGCGACGGTCCTGCTCGGATCCTGCAGAGCCAACTCGCGCGGCGTCGCGGAGGGGGGCTGCGCGTCGGGCCGCACGAAGGCGCACGTGCGTGCGTGTGGCGAAGGCGCCCCAGGGGGCGCGCCGGAGGGCCGCGGCGGCACGTGGGCGAGCGTGGGCCGCCTGAGCGGGCGCGTCGCGGCCGAGGCCGTCGGTGCCGTCGACCGGCCGGGCCGGACGCGCGACCGCCGAGCCGGCCGGGTTCAGCCAGCGCGATCCGTGCTCGTCGGCTCGCCCCCCGTCGCGAACATCCGCGGCACCGGGAACGTCCCCGGCAGCTCGCGGAACAGGTCGCCGTCGCCGAGCTCGCCGTAGAGGTCCATCGTCAGCCGGATGTCCGAGTGCCGCAGCACCTGCTGGATCACCTTGGGTCCCTGAGGCCCAACATGTACGCGCCGCGCAAACATCTCAAGCGGCGTGCAGAAGAGCAGATACGGGAGTATCGCGGGCTGCGAGGATGGCCGTGACGATGCGCCGGCCCTTCCCGGTGAGCTGGTAGCGGTTCTGTTTGGGGAGCTTGCGAATGACGCCGTGTGCGCGGAGCAGGCGGAGCTGGCGCGAGGTTCGGGACCGACGTCGGCGACGGTCGGAGTCATCGGCAGCCGGCTTCTGGTAGAGCCTGTTGACGAGGTCGCGGTTGGTGAAGCCACGCAGGACGAAGGCTCCGTCCGCGATCGCCTGGAACAGGGCAAGGTCATCGGAATCCCACGGCCGAAGCGCGCGCACGCGCTTCCCGCGGAAGGTGGCGTGCTTGCAGATCGGGGCGATGACTTCGTGCAACGAAGCGTCCTGGTGCATCTCTGCCAGTGCGTCGAGGTAGCGTTCGTTGGCGCGCTGGCCGATCTCCGTGAGGCGCTCGAGGTCCGCCACGGTCTTCCGGACCGGCTGGACGACGAGCTCGCCGGACTCGCCCTTCGGCCTGGGTGCGCGCAGCTCGGTCGGCGCGTTGATGGTCGTCTCGACACGGAGGATGCTGCCGTTCTTGTCGTAGGTCTTGACCGAGTTGCGGCCTGCGCGGTGCATGACCCGGATGCCTTCGACGCGGTTCTTGAAGTCGCTGGTGACCTCGCCGAGGAAGGCGTGGCTCGCCTTGCGGCCGAGGAACCGCATGACGTCTGCACAGGAAAACTGAGTCATCGCGTGCTGCACGAGAGGCTGATAGACGGCGGCGAGCGACTGGTGATCAACGAAGAGGACGTCGGTTGCCCACTCGAGCTGGTGCGCACACCAGTAGTGGTGCGGATCATCTCGCCGGAGAATCGAAGGGAGCGCGGGGTTGACCTCGAGTGCGAGGCGGTCGAGCACGTGCGGCCAGTCGACGTGGACCTGCTTCGCGAGAAGACGCTGGGCCCGTAACGGATCATCGACGTACGGAAAGCAGTTGTCCTCCTTGACGAAGCGGATGCACGATTTCGTCATCTCGCGAGCCAGCCACTCGCGTCCATTCATGCAGACCTGAACCGTGAACGGGAACCCGGTCTGCAGGCGGACGCATCAGACCGAAGCGGGGATGGAGGAAGTAGTGGTAGAGGTGCTGGCACTTTCCGGGTTGTCTGCGGAACTCGCGCCTCTTCGTCTCGCGCGACCTGAACAAGTTGAACGTCGTGCAGGGCTCGACGCAGGACAGAACGCAGATCAGGCCTTCGTCGACGGGCGATCGCTCGAGGATCCGCTGCACGAGCGTTTCCTTCCGCTCGCGGCTCGACGTCAGACTGCGGTGGGCCGCTCGAGTTCGTGGCACTTGGCCAGCGACGCCGACTTCAACTCCTCGGTCGTCTGCCGGGCGTAGGCACCGAAGTCCTTGCGGAGGACGCCGATGCTGTTCACGAACGCCTCCATCCCGTGGTTGAACGCCAGGCTCCGGTGCGAGCCCCTGAACACGATCCGGTCAAAACCCGACAGGACCGCCATGATCGAACCGGCGAAACGCGATAGAAACTGACGCACGGCGCTGCCTCCGCTTGGCTACTTGTTGCAAGCTGGAGTCGTAGCGGAGAGCGGCGCCGTCTTCATCCCCTGACGACGACCGGCTGCTTCATCCACGTTCGTGCGTCGACCGGGCTACCGGTTGGGTGTCGGGCGAAGCCCGAGATGGGGTGCACCTTCAGCTCGATCAGGATCCGCGCGCAGCTCTTGCGCAGGCAGTGGAAGTCGACCCGCTTCCGTCCAGCGCCGCGCTCGGCGGTGAGGCCGGCGGTCTCGGCGTCCTTGCGCACGATCGTGGCGATCTTCGACGGCAGGCGGAACACGCGGTCCGCATCGCGCACGGGGTCGTCGCCGCGCCGGGCGTGCAGCGCATCGCGTCGCGCCCGCATCTCCCTGAGCGAGTCGACCACGAAGCCCTGCAGCGGGATGACGGCGTCGTCGCCGTTCTTCGTGAACCGCCCGTCGAGCCGCACCGAGGGCCGTGCGCTGTCGAGGCACAGGTCGTCCCAGCAGAGCGACGCGCACTCCCCGGCGCGGAACGCAGTCGTCAGCACGAACCAGTACAGCACCTGCCGGTCGCGCACCGCCTCGCAGTAGTCGGGCCGCGACTGCAAGCCGCCGAGCGGCCGCTCCGCGACGTAGCGTGTCCAGGCCGCCTCGACGAGCCGCTCGGCCTCCTCGAAGCGGAAGCCGACGCGCTTGAAGATCCGGAACTTGTCGCGGTTCGAGGTCCGGACCGCGAGGTTCCGCAGCGGGTCGCACTCCCAGCGCCCGGTGCGCTCCAGCCACTTGCTGAAGCCGCGCAGCGCGCCGGCGTAGTGGTCGCGCGTCTTCGCGCTGCGCTCGGCGCGGATCGAGGTGAGGAACCGCTCGGCGTCGGCGATGTGGATCTCGGGCAGGTGCTTCACCTTCGCGAAGGCGAGGAACTGCCGGATCTGCCGGATCGTGCCCGCCACGTACCGCGGCGCCGACTGGTTCGCCTCCAGCGTTGCCCGGTACTCGTCGATGAACTGCTGGATCGGGATGGAGCGGTTGCGCGCGAAGCGATCGACATGGCCGGCCCTCGCCTGCTCGACCGCGCGCAGGGTCTCGGCCAGCCGCTCGCGGGCGACGCGCACGTCCTTGGTCTGCGTCGACCGGCGCCGCGTGACGCCATCCGCATCGGTGAACACGATGTGCCAGAACGGGCTGTTCGGCCGCCGATACGGATTGCCATTCCATGGGCTCTGCCCGGCCTGCTTCATTGCGACGCCTCCGCATCGACGAACGCGAGCACCTCGTCGCGTACGAGCAGCGTGCGCCCGCGGATGCGGCGAGGACTCGGGAATCCGGACTCAGGGTCGGCCATCAACCTCCACACAGTTCGCTTGCCGACGCGAAGCAGGCAAGCGGCTTCCGGCACCGTGATCAGGAGATGTTCGGGTCCTCGCAAGATCTCCGACTCGCCGCCTGATGTGCGCGCCCGAGGGTGGATGTCGCTCCCTCCGCGCCGTGCTGCGGGCTCGGACGGAGGCGGCTGGTTGCGGGGATCAGCGGCCATCGTGCTGCTCCTCCTCCGCGCCGATGTCTAGGGCCTCGAAGATCGCCGCCTCGAGGGCGCGTCGCGCGCGATCGTCGATGGGGCGGAAGAATGGGTGACGGCAGCCCTGGCGATCGGTCTGCACGGAAGCAGTTCAGCGGCGAGCGCGGCAGTTCCCGCATGTCGGGCGAACGAATTGCGTGCCGCCCACGCGCCGCGCCCGTCATGGCGGAGACATTGGTCAATGATCTCGCGCCCCATCGCAGACCCTCGTCGTGGTCCGATACCAGAGGGAATGCGATGCGCAGCGTAATACGATTGCCGGTGCCGCTCGCCGGATTCGATTGACGACTGGCGCGCGATCGACCGGGTCCCTCCCGACCGCAGATCGCAGGGCCGGCGGGGGACGGTCTACACCTTCGCAACTCGGGCGGTGTTCGATCGGATTCGTGGAAGCGGGCGTGACCCGGGCCACCCTTCCCGCCACAGGCCCGCGTGGCGGCCCATCCATGGCTGAACGAACGTCGACGGAGGCGGCCGGAGGATGGCGTTCTCTACCAGGTCCTCCAGCAACACCTCGCGACCTTCCTGGCGCGTACCGATGCGGGCAGCGGTCCCTGCGCCGGTTCCATCCCCCGCTTCGTGCGGCGTGAGCTGGAGGACCACCTGCGCTGCGGGCAGTTCGCTGCCGGCTTCGCGAGGGTTTACTGCCCCGGCTGCCGCGTCGACGAGCTGGTGGCCTTCAGCTGCAAGCGGCGTGGCTTCTGCCCGTCCTGCGGCGGTCGTCGGATGGCCGACACGGCTGCATGGCTCGTCGATCGGGTGTTCCCCGAGGTCCCCGTGCGCCAGGTCGTCCTGAGCCTGCCGTTCGAACTCCGCTTTCTGCTGGCCCGCGACCCCGAGCTGCTGCTCGCGGTGCGGAAGATCGTCGGGCGGAGCGACTTCGCGTTGCAGCGCCGCCAGGCGCGGGAGCTCGGGATCGTCGAGCCGCGGCCGGCGGGGGTGAACGCAGTTCAGCTCTACGACTCGGCCCTCCGCCTGAACCCGCACTTCCATGCTCTGATTGTCGATGGGGTCTTCGTCGTGACGGCCGATCGTGACCGCGCGAGCTTCCACGCGCTGCCGGCACCGACCGACGAGCAGCTCGCCCGGGTCACGGCACGCATCGTCCGTCGCGTCCTCACGCTGCTTCGTGGCCGAGGACTTCTGCGGGACGACGGGGGCGGCTTGCAACTGGACGACGAGCGAAGCGCCCTCGACGCTTGTCAGGCCGCCGCGGTCCGGGGTCGGATAGCGTTCGGCGAACATGCTGGTCGCGCGGTGCCCCGCTGGCGCGATCCGGACGCGATTCGTGACGGCGTGGATGCCTTCGATCAGCAGGCGCGCTACCGGGGCTTCTCGTTGCACGCGGCGACCGCGGTCGAGTCCGGCCGTCGCGAAGCCCTGGAGCGGCTGTGCCGATACGTCCTGCGCCCGGCCATCGACCAGGATCGCCTGGCCTGGACCCGCGACGGCCAGGTGGTCTACCGGTTCAAGCGGCCGTGGAAGGACGGCACGAACCTGGTGGTGTTCGAGCCGCTGGTCCTGATCGAGCGGCTTGCTGCGTTGGTGCCGCGTCCGAGGAAGAACCTGGTGACGTACCACGGGGCATTCGCACCGGGTGCGTCGTATCGGGATCGGGTCGTCCCGCCTCCGCCCGCTGAAGACGAGTCGCCAACCTCGTTCCGGTCGATCCAGCAACGCCCTTCGACTCCGCGCGGGGAACGTGATGGCAAGAAGCGAACGCGACGACGCTACTCCTGGGCTCAGCTTATGTTGCGCTGTTCTGGGGTAGACGTTCTGGTGTGCCCTCGCTGCCAGACCCGCCGTCAGCTCCTGACGTTCATCACCGACCCGCGCACCATCGTTCGGATCCTGACCCACCTGGATCTGCCGGCCCGACTCCCGCCGCTTGCCCCGCCCCGGGCACCGCCCGGTGGGGCGGGCCTGTGGCCGGACTGAACCTGATCAACGCCCTCCGTCGGGGTCGGATCCGCGGTCGACTCACGCTCGGGATCTGCCCTTGTCGCTCGCCGACGGCCTGAGGTCGGTGAGATCTCCTTGGACTGACTTCGTCAAAGTGCCCTCGTCGAGGGCTTTCGAGTTCCCGAACGCGCCTCGGCTACCCGGTCGCTGCGCCAGAAACCCCTTTGAACTTCCTACGGGCGGACCATCGCATGCCGCTGCGCTTGAGTCGGTGGGCGACGATGTTCTTCGCTGCGGACTCGACGTGGCCACTCCCGATGGGGAGCCCCATCGCGAGGAAGGTGCCGTATCGCATGCGTTCGCGGTTCCTTGCGAAGTGCTTGATCGCGCGGCTAACCACATCGTGGGCGTCGGAGTCAGCGGGCAGGAGTTTCGCGTATCTCTTGAGCGCGCGCAGCAGGTTGTCGACGCCGTTGTCGTCGAGCAGAGGCCGCTCGCGACGTTTCTCGAACCGTAAGCGTCCGGTAGCCCCCATCTACTTTCCGTCGTCGCGCCGCTCAGGCTGAGGCGCATGGCGAAGCACACCCCGGCGCGGATCGCCGAGATCCGCGAACACCTGTCCAAGCTCGCGGCCCGCCGCATCGCGGTAGCCGACTACGCGCGCGAGATCGGCGTGACGGCCTGGACGATCTACTCGTGGCGGAGGCAGTACGGTACCGAGGCGCTGGCCGAGCAAGTCGCGCCGCGGTCCGCGCGGTCGGCTACGGGCGTCGACCTGGTCGAGGTCCGCGGCGTCCGCGTCGGCTCGGCATCGTGCATCGAGATCCAGGTGGGCGACGTCACGGTCCGCGTCCCGCCGGCATCGACTGCCGATGACATCCGTGCCGTGCTGGAGGCGGTGAAGTCATGCTGAGCCTGCCTCCCTCGGTCCGCATCTTCCTCGCGCGTGGCAACACCGACATGCGCAAGCAGATCGACTCGCTCGCCGGGTTGGTGGCGCACGTCCTCCGAGGGAGGATCCGATGAGCGGCCATCTGTTCGTGTTCTGCAACCGGGCGCGCAGTCATCTGAAGATCCTGCTGGGAAGAGGGCGGGTACTGGCTGCTGCAGAAGCGGCTGGAGCGCGGTCGGTTCGCATGGCCTGATGCGGACACGCCTGCGCTGCAGCTCAGTGCGACCGAGCTGCACGCGCTGCTCGGTGGGCTCGACTTCCGACAAGCGAAACGGCTACCACGAATCGCGAAGATCTCGAAACCTCCCGAGCCACCCGCCGCCTTCGCTTCGTAGTCTGCGGCGAGTGGCGGTTCACGAGCAGCAGCACACAGACGTCGACATCGACGCCGCGGCGGTCATCGCAGGGCTCCGCGTCGAGCTCGAAGCGCTCCGCAACAAGTACGAGATCCTCAGCGCGCGGCATGACGCCTACAGCTGCGCAAGCTGTACGGGAAGCGGAGCGAGCGCTATTCGGTGGATGGCGAGGAGCCGCTGTTCGCGGGGCTGGAGAACCCGGAAGCGCCTCCGCCGCCACATGTCGACGAGGCGCCGGACGCGGAAGAGCCGGACGACGAGCCGCGCGGTCGGGGCGCCAAAGAGCGGCGCCGTCGCGGTGCGTCGCGGATCCCGGCAGACATCCGCCGCGTGGTCGAAGTGATCGAGCCGACCCCAGAGGAAATGCGCTGTCCGTGTTGCGACAACCATCGCGAGCGAGATGTCATCGGCTACGAGGAGACCGAGCGGCTCGAGTACGAGCCGGCGAGCGTGTTCGTTCGAGTGATCCGCCGGCCGAAGCTCGCGTGTCCGCTACATGAGGAAGCCGGGATCGTCACGCCCGAGCTGCCCGCACAAGTCATCGAGAAGGGTCTGGCCGGCGCGTCCATGCTGGCGCAGGTGGTGACCGCGAAGTACAGCGACCACCTGCCGCTGCATCGTCAGACCGGCATCTTTGCTCGCCACGGCGTCGATCTCGCGCGGTCGACGTTGTGCGACTGGATGGCAGATGCGGCTGCAGCGACGCAACCCATCGTGGACGCGATGCTGGAGGCGGCGATCGCCTCGGGCTACGTGGCCACGGACGACACGACGGTCACGCTGCTGCAGAAGGGCTGCGCGCCGAAGAACAGCCAACGGTCGCACCTCTGGGTCTATGTCGGCGAGCAGCCGGGCGACGTCGTGTTCGACTTCACGGCGGGTCGCAGCGGTGCAGGCCCTGAGCGCATCCTGGCGGGCTTCCAGGGCTATCTGCAGGCGGACGCCTTCTCGGGCTACCACCGGCTCTTCATCGATCGCCGGATCCTCGAGGCGGGCTGCATGGCGCATGCGCGTCGCAAGTTCTACGACGCGCTGGACAGCTGTTCGGAACACTCAGAGCCGGTCTTGCGGGCGTTCAAGCACCTCTACCAGGTCGAACGCCAGGCCAAGGTGGAGGACCTCACTCCCGACCAGCGACTCGCACTTCGGATTGCCGAATCGCAAGACATCTTCGATTCCCTCCGAAGCTGGCTCGCCGAGCTGAAGGCCCACGTGTTGCCGAAGAGCCCGATCGGCAAGGCCGTCGGGTACTTCGACCGGAAGGCGGATGCGCTCGGTCGGTTCCTCGAGAACGGACGCCTGGAGATCGACAACAACCGCTGCGAACGCGCGATCCGGAAGGTCGCGGTGGGCAGGAAGAACTGGCTGTTCGCCGGCAGTGAAGCTGGTGGTCGGACCGCGGCCACTCTACTCGCTGACGGTCGGCTGCTGGGAGCTGAAGATCGATCCCTTCACGTACTGAAGGACGTGCTTCAGCGACTCGGGTCGACGCCGAACTCCCGCATCGGCGAGCTCACGCCGCGCGGCTGGTTGGCGGCGCGCCAGGGCTGAGCGCAGCGCCCGCATCTGCGCGGCGACCGCCGGGTCGGCTGACGGGAACACGTTGGACGGCGACGTCGATCCGGTCAGCCGCTCGGGCGCACGAGCGTAGGTTCGTCCACGCAACCGCGACGGAACCCGGAGCGAGCGCCGGTGGCAGTTGGCCGACTCCGCCTGGTCGACGATCCCGCGGCCGAACGGTAGCTGAAGGAACCCTTCGCCGTTCGAGGTTGCCGAGTTGTCCGGGGGTGCTCGCGGCCCGCCCGGTCCAGTCGCTTGCCGAGCGCGACAGGCGCTCACTGGCGGACGCCCGTGTTCAGATGGGCTCTACCGGACGCTTACGTTGCGGTAGAGGCGGAACTGGTCGGTACCGCGGAGGACCGCATCGAGATCGCCGTCACCGTCGACGTCGCCCAGGGAGAAGTCGCCGGTCCAGCCGGCGTTCATCGGCAGGTGAGTCGAGCTGACGTCCGCGTAGTGGCCAGGGTTCGCGGCGCCGCCGTTGAGGAAGAGGAGGTCGACTACACCGTTGTCGAGGAACAGGTCGAGGTAGCCGTCGCCGTCCACGTCACCGAGCTCCAGGGACGTCGTGGCCTGAGCCGGTATCGACGGCATCTGCGAGGGCGTCACACAGGTGAAGATGCCTGACCCATCGTTGAGGTAGAGCTGATCGGGATGCGAGACCGCGTTCCATGCTCCGTTGCCGACGACGAGGTCGAGGTCGCCGTCGTTGTCGACGTCACCGAGGACGACGTCGGCGGTCGGCTCGGCGTCCAGTGGCAGGGAGTTGGCGGTGACGTCGGTGAACGTCCCAGCCAACGGCCCCGGACCGTCGTTGCGATAGACGCGGTTCTGCTGCAGCCCACCGTTGCCGAAGACGATGTCGAGGTCGGCGTCGCCATCGATATCGCCGAGAGCAACCGCCACCGTCCCGTCGGCGTCCGGGGGCAAGTGGGTCGTCGTAGCGTCGGTGAACACGCCCGCGCCGTCGTTGAGGAAGAGCCGGTTCCGCTGCCCGCGGACTGCCAACACGAGGTCGAGGTCGCCGTCGTTGTCCACATCGCCGAACACCGGGCGGTCTCCGTCGTGGGCACTCTGGGGCGGCAGGCTGGTCGCCGTGACGTCGGTGAAGACCCCGTGCCCTTCGTTTCGGTAGAGCGCCATCGACCCGAAGACGACGTCGAGGTCCTGATCGCCATCGACGTCGCCGATCGCGAGGTCCTGGGAGCGCAGATCCGGCCCTACCGGCAGGTGCTGCCTGCGCAGCTCTTCGAACTGCAGCTGTGCGAATGCCGGCGAAGAGCAGAGTGCCAGCACCACGGCGAGTCGTGCGGCGCGGTGCCGGGAACGGCCGGTGGGGGTCGTCGGGGACGGGAGGATGGCGGGCTTCATGTTCGGTCTCCTGGATTCCGGTATCTGGCCGGTCAGGAGGAGGAGAAGCAGGCAGTCCCGGACCGAACGGAGGAACCGCGAGATTCCCACCGTCTCGCCATGGCAGCGGGGGATCCCGCTCGCGGACCCGTCGCGGCTCGTGCACCCGCCGGACCTGCCACCCCTATCGGTGCTGCCGCAGTCGCTCCTCGGCGATCTGCTTCAGCTCCTCGACGTCGAGCGGCCAGGTGCGGACGAAGCCGTGCTCCGAGGCCGTGAGCACATGGCGCCCCTCGGGATCGAAGGTGGCCCAGGTCATCCAGCCCTGGGGCTCGCGCAGCACCATCAGGGGGTCGGCGCTCTCGGTGGACCAGAGGTAGACCGCCTCGTAGTGGCAGGTCAAAAAGAGCCGATCGTCGACCGGGGACAGAGCGAGCCAGTTTGCCCCGTGGGACGTGTCCGGGTGCTGCCAGACGACCTGCTCGGCGTCGACGTCCCAGAATCTCACCATGCCGCCGTTCTGCAGCGTGACGAGCCGGGAGGCATCGCGTGTCCAGGCGACGGACGTCACGTAGGAGTAGCCCTCATGTCTCAGTACGACCGGCTCGGTGGCGTTCAGGTCGGCCCATACGTTTGCCGTTCGAGGCTTGCTGCCGACCGTCGCGATGCGCGGGCCGTGCGGCTCGAAGACGGCACAGAGACAGCTCCCCACCGGCTCGTGCCTCAGATCCGCCAGGACCTCCCCTTCGATGCCCATGACCACCGCGCCGCCGGTTGCGGCCGAGTTGGCGATCAACAGCCGGTCGCCGTCGGGAGAGAAGCGGACGCGCAGGTAGGAGTCGTTGCCGGGTGAGGGGCGCACCAGGTCCCGGCTCGGGTCGCTCCGGTTCGGTCCGGTGAGATCCCGGATGCGCAGGGTCTTGCGGTCGTCGATCCAGGCGAGGTGCCGACCATCGGGCGACAGGTCGAAGTGGCGCACCGGACCCGGACAGCGCACCCGGCGGTCGATGTCCTCACGACCGTCCCGGCTCCAGAAACGCACCGTGCCATCGTCCGAGCAGGTGACCACCTGGCCGTCGGAGCTGAACCGCACGCAGTGGCATGCAGCTCCGTGGCCGAGGAAGATCGGCAGTTCGGGCCACACGAGGCACCAGAGCGTCCCTCCCGTGCTGGCGCCGAGGATCAGGTTGCCGTCGCCGGAGATCGAACCTCCCGTGCTGGGCCAAGGGCGCATCAGGGAGAGGACGGGCTGCCCAGAAGGCGAAGAGAGTCTCACCCCGCCGTCCCTGCAAAACGTCACCACGTACGCACCCGAGGGCAGGAAGCTGGCCTGGACCACCTCGTCGGGATGCGACCAGACACCGACCTCCTCGAAGCTGGTCGTGCTCCAGACCTTGGCGCGACGATCGAGGGCGGCGGTGACGATGAGGTTGCCGTCCGGCGAGAAGGCCACCGACTTCACGGCGGCCTGGTGGCGGAACAGGTGCAGGCATTCCCCGGATCGGACGTTCCACAGCCGCGCCGTGTGGTCGAGCGATCCCGAAAGAAGCAGGTCGGGATCCGTCGGCGAGAAGGCGATCGCGGCGATCGGACCGGTGTGTTCGTCGAACTCGCGAAGCGCTGTTCCTTCCTGGTCGTAGACCCGCACCGGGAACCTCCTCTCGGGGCCAGCCTCGCCTTCTCTCCTCCAGGGTCGATCACCGACCCCGAAAGCGAAGCGGCCGTCCGAGGCCTTGGGCGCAAATGCCGCCACAGAAGCCCACTGGTCGGCGTGTAACGGCGTCCGTGAGGTCGCGTGCCACTCGCCCGTGGCGTCGCTCTCCCATCTCGGGCTTCGCCCGACACCCAACCGGTAGCCCGGTCGACGCACGAACGTGGATGAAGCAGCCGGTCGTCGTCAGGGGATGAAGACGGCGCCGCTCTCCGCTACGACTCCAGCTTGCAACAAGTAGCCAAGCGGAGGCAGCGCCGTGCGTCAGTTTCTATCGCGTTTCGCCGGTTCGATCATGGCGGTCCTGTCGGGTTTTGACCGGATCGTGTTCAGGGGCTCGCACCGGAGCCTGGCGTTCAACCACGGGATGGAGGCGTTCGTGAACAGCATCGGCGTCCTCCGCAAGGACTTCGGTGCCTACGCCCGGCAGACGACCGAGGAGTTGAAGTCGGCGTCGCTGGCCAAGTGCCACGAACTCGAGCGGCCGTACCGGTACCTGACGTCGAGCCGCGAGCGGAAGGAAACGCTCGTGCAGCGAATCCTCGAAGCGATCGCCCGTCGACGAAGGCCTGATCTGCGTTCTGTCCTGCGTCGAGCCCTGCACGACGTTCAACTTGTTCAGGTCGCGCGAGACGAAGAGGCGCGAGTTCCGCAGACAACCCGGAAAGTGCCAGCACCTCTACCACTACTTCCTCCATCCCCGCTTCGGTCTGATGCACGTCCGCCTGCAGACCTGGGTTCCCGTTCACGGTTCAGGTCTGCATGAATGGACGCGAGTGGCTGGCTCGCGAGATGACGAAATCGTGCATCCGCTTCGTCAAGGAGGACAACTGCTTTCCGTATGTCGATGATCCGTTACGGGCCCAGCGTCTTCTCGCGAAGCAGGTCCACGTCGACTGGCCGCACGTGCTCGACCGCCTCGCACTCGAGGTCAACCCCGCGCTCCCTTCGATTCTCCGGCGAGATGATCCGCACCACTACTGGTGTGCGCACCAGCTCGAGTGGGCAACCGACGTCCTCTTCGTTGATCACCAGTCGCTCGCCGCCGTCTATCAGCCTCTCGTGCAGCACGCGATGACTCAGTTTTCCTGTGCAGACGTCATGCGGTTCCTCGGCCGCAAGGCGAGCCACGCCTTCCTCGGCGAGGTCACCAGCGACTTCAAGAACCGCGTCGAAGGCATCCGGGTCATGCACCGCGCAGGCCGCAACTCGGTCAAGACCTACGACAAGAACGGCAGCATCCTCCGTGTCGAGACGACCATCAACGCGCCGACCGAGCTGCGCGCACCCAGGCCGAAGGGCGAGTCCGGCGAGCTCGTCGTCCAGCCGGTCCGGAAGACCGTGGCGGACCTCGAGCGCCTCACGGAGATCGGCCAGCGCGCCAACGAACGCTACCTCGACGCACTGGCAGAGATGCACCAGGACGCTTCGTTGCACGAAGTCATCGCCCCGATCTGCAAGCACGCCACCTTCCGCGGGAAGCGCGTGCGCGCGCTTCGGCCGTGGGATTCCGATGACCTTGCCCTGTTCCAGGCGATCGCGGACGGAGCCTTCGTCCTGCGTGGCTTCACCAACCGCGACCTCGTCAACAGGCTCTACCAGAAGCCGGCTGCCGATGACTCCGACCGTCGCCGACGTCGGTCCCGAACCTCGCGCCAGCTCCGCCTGCTCCGCGCACACGGCGTCATTCGCAAGCTCCCCAAACAGAACCGCTACCAGCTCACCGGGAAGGGCCGGCGCATCGTCACGGCCATCCTCGCAGCCCGCGATACTCCCGTATCTGCTCTTCTGCACGCCGCTTGAGATGTTTGCGCGGCGCGTACATGTTGGGCCTCAGGGACCCAGAGCACGGCACTGCCGTTGTCGAGGTGGGTCAGGATGCGTCCGAGGTGGTCGATTTCGAGACCGGCAAGAACTGCCCGAAGGGTCAGCGCCTCTCCCATCGGGGTCCCGCGAAGATCGTATCTCCGCACCCCATTGCCGATGGCGACGGCGAACCAGTCACCGGCCGGTCCGAACTCGAGGTCCTGTGTCACGAAACGAGGCAGGGGACTCGGAAAGTGGCGCTCCGCCCATGTCCCGTCGACGGCGCGCCAAATGCCGAATGCCGGCGTCGGCACTGCCTCTCTCACGTGGACGAGAAAGGCCTCGCCCTCGGGCGACATGCGCACGATGTCCACGCCGTGGCCCGGGTAGATGCCGGGGAGAACCTCGTGGCTCGAGGCCACCGCCACCTGCAGTTGGGAGACCGTCTCCGGGTGCACATCGACGTCGAGGATCAGTGCCTCGTAGGCCAGGCGCAGTGCCTTCGCCGGGTCGGTGGGCATCACCCTGCCCGACTCGGCGCGCAGCGCGGTGATCCTCGCCTCGAGCAACGCCTCCTCGGCCTCCCGCCGCTTCTCCTGCACCACCAACGACAACCAGCTCACCGCCACCAGGCCGATGCTCAGGACCGCGAGGAAGCCCGCCGCGACCGGGTTGCGCTGGGTCCAGCGGCGCGTGCGCAGCCAAGGTCCGGCACGCCGCGCGTGCACGGGCTCGAACGTCCTCACGCGGCGCAGGTCCTCGGCGAAGGCGAGCGTGGTCGGGTAGCGACGGCGCGGGTCGCGCTCCATCGCCTTCTCGAGCACGGCGACGAGGTCGCGCGGGATCGCGGCATGTCGCGTCACGGGCGTCGCGTCGCCCTGGCGGATGCGGCGGTACAGACGCTCCTGGGAGTCGCTGGCGTAGGGATGGCGCAGGGTCAGACACTCGTGGAGCGTGACGCCGAGCGAGTACACGTCGGTGCGGCGGTCGGACGGTGCGCCGTGTTTCGGCTGCAGCTGCTCGGGCGACATGTAGGCCGGCGTGCCGAGCAGGTCGCCGGTGCGGGTCAGGGGCGCCGCGTCGGTACCCTCGATACGGGCGAGTCCGAAGTCGAGTAGCACCGGCCGGCCGTCGGGCGTCACGAAAACGTTGCCCGGCTTGACGTCGCGGTGCACGAGGCCCGCCTCATGCGCGGCGTGCAGTGCCCGCGCCACCTCTTCGATCAGCTGCACGATGGTGAACAGGCCTCGCTGTCGGCCGCCGTGACTCTCGCCGGAGCGCGGAGACGAGTCTCCGCCTCCGGCCGCACCTGGCAGGTCGACGACGCCCGCTCGTTCGCCGCGGTGTGCCCGCGTGCGCTCGATGCACCGCGCCAGCGATTCGCCGGTCAGCAGGCGCATCGCGATGTAGGGCATGCCCTCGAGATCGCCGACGTCGAAGACGGGGCAGATGCCCGGGTGGTCGAGGCGCGAGGCGGCCAGCGCCTCGCGGTGGAATCGTTCACGCGTGGACCGGAGACCGAGGTTCTCGGGCCGGATCAGCTTGAGTGCGACGCGGCGTTGCAGCGAGAGCTGCTCGGCCTCGTAGACCACGCCCATGCCGCCGCGGCCGAGTTCACGCACGATGCGGTAGTCACCGATCGTTCGGCCGGCGAGGGCGAAGGCCTCGGTCTCCTCGGGCGGTTCGGTCGTGCGGTCTGGCGCCAGCGCTGACATCACCTGCAGGAAGTTGTCGAGTCGCGCTGCGAGTTCGGGTCCTGCCTCCGGGTGATCGGCGCAGAACGCCGCGGGGTCCAGGTGTTTCCCGGCGAAGATCGCCTCCTGGAATTCGGCGATCGCGTCGGCGATCGGGTCGGCGCTCATGGCTCGCCGGCAGCGTCCGCCGACGCCGCGAGCAGCTTGTCGAGCCTGCCGGTGCGCAGCTGCCAGACGCACTCGGAGAGGCGGACGACGGCGCGCTTGTGGCGCATGCGCGCCGCGTCCTCGGTGATGCCCAGCTGCTCGCCAATCACGGCGAACGGCGTGTCGTCCCACTGCCGCAAGACCAGGAGGTTGCGCTCCTCGGGGTCGAGCAGCTCCATGCCGAGCCGCACCCAGGCCTCGCTCTCGTGGCGCATCGCCACGTGGCTCGGCGTGACGGCCGAGCGCGACGCCCCGCTCAGATTCAGGATCGTGGTGGCCGGAAGCGGCCGCTCCTGCGCGATCGCCCGACGGCGCGCGGTGAACCAGTCATAGCGGTTGCACAACGCGTTCCTCGCCACGCGCAGGAGCAGGGCGCGGAAGCTCGCCTCGCTCTCGACCTGGAACCGCGGCGCGTATTGCAGGAACTGGACCATCGCGTCCTGCACGTAGTCCATGGTCTCACCCTTGCGCCGCAGGACGTCGCCGAGCTGGCGGTGGATCTGCTCCCGCAGCCACGGCAGGTGCTGCTTCAGCAGGTCGTCGAGGCAACGCGGGTCACCCGCGTGCCATCGCTCGAGCATGCGCGTCGTGTCCGAAGTCCCCATGGGCCGGTTCCGCGGTGGAGCGTGATCGTCACGCGTCGGCAGGGAAGCAGCACTCTCCCTGGGCGCGTAGGAGGCGCAGGCTGCCGTTACTCACTGCCGGCGTCCTCGAGGCAAGGATACCGCGAGGACCACGACGCTCGATCCGGCTTCGGCCGGTCAGCCCGCGCACGGACCGGGGACGCAGGGCGCAGACCGATCGCGTGGCCTAACCACGTCGCGTCGTTGCCGGTCGTGTTCGAGGAGCGTCCCGACCGCCTACCGGTCATCAGCCCTGGGGCTCATGACCCACCTCGTGCTCTCAGAGTTCGAGAGCATCCGGAGCCGGATCTGGCTCTGGATCGCCTGAACCAGGCCCGTCCGGTCGCCGCCCCCACCACGCCCCCCGTCGCCGCATCCGACCACGCGTGGCGACGTTACGTAGACCCCAGAAAGCGACGTCGCCCCCGGGCCAGGAGGCCCGAGGGCGACGGTCACACACTGACTGGTAGAGCGGTCAGGACGCTCTTCGTCACAGAGTACGGGACGAAGAGAGGCCCGTAGGAAGTTCAAAGGGGCTTCTGGCGCAGCGACCGGGTAGCCGAAGTGCATTTGGGAACTCGAAGGTCCTCGCCGAGGGCTCTCCGGCGGAGCCAGGCCAAGGAGATCTTGCCGGCTGTGGGGCGTCGGTGAGCGACCCTCTCGCAAGAGCCTCGTGCAGGACCCGGATCCCGGCCCGCTTCCCGAGCCCCGGCGAAACGCCGAGGGACCCGTCCCTCCGAGGTGGCGCCTCGATCGTGGGACTCGCCAGGGTCCTGCGTGGCCGCTCCGCGGCCCCAGCCCGCCCACCGGCCGCGTACATGCGCTCCAGCACCGTCGACGGGCGCGCGAGCGCGCGCGGTTTCTGCACTACGCGCGCCACTGCTTCATGCGGGGTCGCCTCGACGAGGCGCTCCGGCACTACGAACGCGCCAGCGCGCTGCGGCCCGACGACAACCAGCCACCGTTGTTGATGGCCCAGGTCCACGACGACCTCGGCCGGCCGGCTGACGCGGCGGAGGCGCGGCGCGTCGGCGTGGCGCGGGTCGAGCGGCGCTGCCGGCTCAGCCCGGACGACGCGCGCGCCCTCTACATGGGCGCGAACGGGCTCGTCGCGCTCGGCGAGACCGAACGCGGCCTGCAGTGGGCGCGCCCGGCGCGCGAGCTCGACCCCGAGGAGCCGATGCTGCTCTACAACCTGGCGTGCATCTTCTCGCTCGCCGGCCGACCGGACGACGCGGTCCAGTGCCTCGACGAGGCCGTCCGACACGGCTTCGCCAACGCGCACTACATCGATCACGACAGCAACCTCGACGCCGTGCGCGAGGACCCGCGCTTCGTGCAGCTCGCCGCGCGGCTCCGCGTCGCACCCTGAGGCGCCGCGCGAGGCAGCGACCGGGACCGCGATCGCGCGGCGGCATCCCCGCCGCGGACCGGACGCTCTCCGAGCCCTGTGCCGTGGTCGCGTCGACAGAACGTGATCGCGATGGCCGGTTCCCGGCGCGGATTGCGCCTTCGTGTCGTGAGCGTGGACATGAGCGGCAAGGCGGCACCGACAGGCACAGGGACGGGCTGGCTGCTCGCGGCCGCCGTCGTCGGCTTCGGGGGGCTCAACCTGACCTGCGCATACGGTCTGGTGCACCGGGAGCAGCTGGTCGCGGTGCTGACCGATCCGGCCGGGCTCGCGCTCTCGTGCGCGGCCGCACTGCTCGCGCCGCTGCTCGCCTGGACGTTCGCGCGCGGCCGGCTCGCCCGGCTGCACTGGGGTTGGTTCGTGATGCTGACGCTGATCGGCGGGCTCGTCTTCGCGCTGCCGGTCGCCTTGCTGTGGTCGGAGGAAGACCCCGGCGAGGCGTGGCGCGAGCATGCGACGTGACGATCGTCGTCTCGACCTGCCCGCCGGCGACGGAGGGCACGGCGCCGAAGGTGTCAGGCGCGAGATCGTCGGTCTCGCCTCGGCTAGACTCCGCGCATGTGGACCTGTCGCACCTGCAACGTCGAGATCGACGACGACACCTGGGACACCTGCTGGAAGTGCACCTCGCCACGTGATCTCTCCGAGGCCGAGGTCCGGCAACGACAGGAACGTCTGGCCAGGATGCAGAGCTGCCTGCGCTGCGAGGCTCGGCTCGAATACCTGGGCACGCGGCAGTTCCACGTCGGCGGCGGCCGACTCGACTTCTGGCTCGGCGACCTGGGCGAGCTGTTCGTCGGGCGGGAGCGCTACGACGTCTACATGTGCCGTACCTGCGGCAAGATCGAGTTCTTCGTCGACGGCGTCGGCGAGCAGTGGCGCCCGGGCGAGGACGTGGGCTGACGGCGAAGCGGTGACGATGGGGAAGTCACCCTGTCACGGGTGATCGCGGCGAACCGGGTCCTTCTGCGAAGATCCATCGGCCGCTCCGCGCCCGATGATCGTGAGGCCGCCGTCCGCTCCGTCCGGCGCGCGCCACTCATCATGAGCCACGTCGAATCCGCCTCCCCGTCCACGTCGCCGCGCGTGATCGACGAAGGCCGCTACGGGCGCCGCCGCGCCTGGACGCTGATCGGAGTGCACGCGTTGTTCGCCGCGCACATCGTGCACTGGCAGCTCGCCGGCCGCACCTTGGCGCCGGTCGAGCTCAACGAGGTCATGTACACGACGGAGCTCGGCATCGTCACGGCGGGCTTCCTGCTGATGGCGCTGACCGTCGTCGCCGCCGCGGTGTTCGGGCGCTTCTTCTGCTCCTGGGCGTGCCACCTGCTGGCGCTGCAGGACCTGTGCGGCTGGCTGCTCGGCAAGGTCGGCATCCGGCCGAAGCCCGTGCGCTCGCGCGTGCTGCGGGTCGCGCCGTTCGTCGTGTTGTTCTACATGTTCGTCTGGCCGCAGCTCGTGCGGGTCTGGCACGGCGAGCCGCTGCCGACGCTGCGCGTGCAGCAGCCGGGCGAGTACTGGGCCTCGTTCGCGACCGACGACCTCTGGCGCAACCTGCCGGGTGCGTGGATCGCGGGGCTGACGTTCTTCGTCTGCGGGTTCGCGATCGTCTACATGCTCGGCTCGCGCGGCTTCTGCGCGGCGGCGTGTCCGTACGGCGCGGTGTTCGCGCTGGCCGATCGGCTCGCGCCGGTGCGCATCGCGCTGCGCGGGAGCTGCACCGACTGCGGCCGCTGCACGGCGGTGTGTCAGTAGGGCGTCGTCGTGCATCGCGAGGTGCAGCGCTTCGGCAGCGTCGTCGACCCGGGGTGCCTCAAGGACCTCGACTGCATCGCCGCCTGCCCCGAGGACGCGCTGCGCGTCGGCCTGACGCGCCCCTCCGGCCTGCGGTCGCTCCAGCGCGCCGGCGAACGCCGCGGCTTCACGTGGCGGCGCGGCGAGGACCTCCTGGCGGCTGTCGTCATGCTCGCGACGATCCTCGTGTTGCGACGGTCCTGCACGATCCTGCAGAGCCAACTCGCGCGGCGTGGCGCACCGGGCTGGGCGTCAGACCGCACGAAGGCGCACGTGCGCGCGTGTGGCGAGGGCGCCCCAGGGGGCGCGCCGGAGGGCCGCGGCGGCACGTCGGCGAGCGTGGGCCGCCAGAGCGGGCGCGTCGCAGTCGAGGCCGTCGGTGCCGTCGACCCGTCGAGCCAGCAGCGCGCTCGCGGAGTCGGCCGAGGTCAGCCAGCGCGGTCCGTGCTCTTCGGCTCGCCCCGGGTCGCGAACATCTGCGCGCGGTTGCAGAACACGAACAGATGCCCGCTCATCGGATCCTCTTCGAGGACGTGCGCCACCAGCGCCGCGAGCGAGTCGATCTGCTTGCGCATGTCGGTGTTGTTACGCGCGAGGAAGATGATGACCGAGGGAGGCAGGCTCAGCATGAGTTCACCGCCTCCAGCACGGCACCGACGTCATCGGCAGTCGATGCAGGCGGGACGCGGACCGTGACGTCGCCTACCTGGATCTCGATGCACGATCCCGAGCCGACGCGGACCTCGACCAGGTCGACGCCCGCAGCCGACCGCGCGGCCCGCGGCGCGACCTGCTCGGCCAGCGCGTCGGTGCCGTGCTGCTTCAGCCACGAGTAGATCGTCCAGTCCGCCACGTCGATCTCGCGCGCGTAGTCGGCTACCGCGATGCGGCGGGCCGCGAGCTTGGACAGGTGTTCGCGGATCTCGGCGATCCGCGCTGGGGTGTGCTTCGCCATGCGCCACAGCCTGGGCGGCGCGTCGGCGGAAAGTAGATGGGGGCTACCGAACGCTTACTCCGTGACTCGGCCATCACGACGGACTCCGGTCGGCTCGATGTGTTGGCGAGCACCGCGAGCGAGATTCGTCGTGCCGGCACGTCGTCACACCCGGGGTAGCAGGTCAGCCGAGCTTCAGGACCGGACGGGCGGAGGGGTTCGGGTCTCGGCACGATGCGACGAAACGCGCGGGCCGCGCGGAATCCATGAGTCCAGCGATCGGCTCGCGTCCGAGATTCCGGGCACCACGGGCTTGGCGAGCGGTGTGCGGGGCGGCGGACCGTCGGCCGGTGACTGGACTCACTCCCGTGCTGCGAGAGCCCTGACGGTGGGGCGGCGGTCGGAAACTCGCCGGCGAGCGCCGCCGCCCGACTCGCCAAGCGGCTCCCATTGTTCGCCGTGACTCCCCGTAGGACCGGAGAATAAGGCTCCGGTCTTAGGTGGGCTCGGGCGGCGCAACCGAAGTGCGTTCGAGTCGAGGAGTGGGACGCACGTGAAGCGCCCGGACTATTGGATTTGCGAACTATAGACCCCTGCAGTTCCCATCCACGGCCCGCTCACCATGAGCTGCTGATGATAGAAAGTGACTCCTATGAGCGCAGGGTGGTCCGGAATATGTATTCTGTATCCGAATGTGTTTGGATACTGGATTGGACCGGCTTGAAATATCCAGTCGAAGTCGATGTCCACCCATTCGCACATGCCAGTGTTGGGCGCGTATGGAACTCGAAACAACCCCATGTTCATCCCGTGACCCAACAGAAGGTAGGTTGCTGGGAACCTGGAGCCATTCGCCTGACATATGGCTCCAACCACGAAGTCCTGTCCCCGCACGGGATACGTCACGCATGTCCCACACGCAGCTTGTCCCCCGCCGCATCCTGGCTGTCGCGTGGCCCCGGGGATATAGACAGGACTGCACTGCGCGGAGGCGCCGGACGATACGAGAAGCAGGCAACCAAGCGCTAACAAGACCGAGTCAAAGCGTCTCACGATAGGATCTCAACGGCTTCTGAGAAGAACACGCGACCACATCGCTACTTGGCAAACAGGAAATGGAAACTTAATGAGCGCACATTAGGCGGGTCGCCGTATCGTCGTCAATTCGGGAATACCCGAAGAGGGTCCGTAGGAATGACAAAGGGGACTTCGGCGCCCTGCGCGGGGAGGCCGGGCGCGTGGTGTCCGAGAACGCGGCCGAGGTCGGTTCGGGGCCGAACGCGGTCTCAAGGCCGTGTCGTTGCGATCGGGTTGGCGCGAGTTGGGCGGAGCAACGACCGGGACGGGCAGACCGGTGGCGCGACTTGCAGCGTGATCAGTTGCCCGCTGTCCCTTCCCCGACGCGACCGTGATCAGGCCGCGCGCTCGTAGTGGCGGAGCAGACCGAGGCGTTCGCGCGCAGCGACGTCCCCGGTTCCCGAGGCGGGCATCCCGGCGATGAGCTCGTTGCCGATGCCTTGGTGCGGACGCTCGGTGTGGTAGTGAGTGACGAACTCCCGAACGGCGCGATCGAGGTGGCCAGTCCCGAAGAGGATGAGCCGATCGAGGCACTCGGGCTTGATCGAGAGCACGAAGCGCTCGGCGATCGCGTTCATGTTCGGAGCCTGGTACGAGGTCGTCACCGGACACACGCCGGCGTCGGTCAGGATGCGCTCGAACTGACCAGTGAACTTGGAGTCCCGGTCGAGGATCAGGTAGCGCTTGTCGCGGAGGAATCCGTCGACGTGGTCGGTGAGGTTGCGCGTGACCTGCGCCATGAACGCGGAGTCAGGGTTCGTAGGGATGCCGGCGATCTCGACGGCTCGCGTCGCGTGGTCGATCAAGAACAGCACGTAGTGGGTGACGAGCCCCCGAGCCGTCCACACCTCGGCGGTGAAGAAGTCGATGGCGGCGATCACGTCGGCGTGCGAGCGGAGGAAAGTGCGCCAGCTGGTCGGCCGATCAGGGCTCGGCTTGATGACGTGCCCCTTCAGCGTCTTGGCGACCGTCGATGTGGCGACTCAGTGTCCGAGCTTCTTCAGCTCGCCCTGGATGCGGCAGTAGCCGCTGGTCGAGTTCTCGGCGGCCATGCGGACGATCAGTGTCCGGATCTCCTTCATGATCCCGGGCCGACCGACGCGGCGAGACGGGTAGGTCCACTTCGCGGCAATCAGTCGACGGTGCCAGCGCAGGATGGTGTCGGGCGTGGCGATGGTCGCGACGCGGGCGAGGAGTCGCCGGCCCAGTGCGGCGCCCTTGGCCGTGAGACGGCGGCGCTGGTCATCGGTCAGGCGGAGTCGCCGGCTGCCGAGCTGTTCTCGGAGAACGCGGTTCTCCTCGAGCAGGTTGGCGGTGGTCTGCGCCTGCTCGCGGTGGACCCAGCCGCCAACGGCGGTCAAGAGGAGGCGGAGGGGCTGGAATCCGGGCACGGGGCGCCGATCGTTCCGGTGAAGCGCAGGCCCTCACGTGAACCGCCCGCAGCGCGCTCGAGTCTTCGCGCCTCGTGCGCACACCCCGGCAATGCTGCGTCAGATCGCCCGTCGAGACGTGCCGGGAGCCGCCGTGCCGCGGAGCAGCCCTGCGACGCTCAGATCCTCGTCGACGTCCGGCCAGTGAATGCCGTGACCGTCGCCCAGCAGCCGCCAGTTGAGGCGTTGTTCGTTCGTTGCGTGGAGTAGGCGGGGGAACCAAGCCAACGGAACGATCATGCGACGCCCATCGGCTAGCTCGACTGAGAGTTCATCCTCGGTAACCACGACGTCTGTCGCGCGCGGGTCGACGCTAGGATCCGAAGTAGTCATGCCATGCCCTCAGGAACGTCGAGCGGTGCTCATGAACCTGGCGTTCCAGCCGACGAAGCTCTCGGGCGCCAAGACGACTGGACGCAGCCAAGGATACCGGTTCGAGTCAGAACTTGGCGAGTGCCCCCGCCTGCTCGATGTGGATGTGCGGCGGTTCAGACACTTCGTTCGAGTAGAAGAAGAACCGCGCCGGCCCGATCCGAAGAACCGTTGGCATCTCCGGCGCATCGCAGCTGGGTGCACCGACAGGCCAAGCCGGTGGGCGACCGCCGTCCCCGTTCGGCGATTCGGCCGGCGAGCCCGCGCCTTCCACCTCGCGCAACACCGGCGCCGCGAACTGCGGTTCGATCCGTGACCTACATCCCCTCTCCTGACGCGACCGTGATCAGGCCGCGCGTTCGTAGTGGCGGAGCAGACCGTCGAGGCGCTCGTGGGCGGCGGCTCTGCTGGTGCTGGCGCTCGGTGAACGCCGCGCGCGCGGGATTCGGGGGCCGAGTGTGCAATGGAGTGTGCAATGGCCTCCGTCACAACCTGACACGGCCTGGCAGGATCTGGCACGATCGCGCGCTCGCCGAAGCGCCGTAACCTCCGCCGTGTGGCACACATGGGCACTCTCTGACGCAGCCTGGCACGACCTGGCACGATGACCGGCTCATGGTTCGAGTCCTGCAGGGCCTAAACTCCAGGTGCCCGAGTTCGGCCGAGAATCGCCGGCTTGCGGCCGATCTGCATTTCGCGGCGGGCGAGTGTGCAATGGATTGTGCAATCGGCCTGGCCACACGGGGGCACGGTCTGGCACGATCTGGCACGGGGCGATGGGGCGCGAATCGCGAGGTAGGCCCTGCGATGCTGGGGCACCGTGGCCGAGCCGTGGGCGCGGCTGCTGGCACTGATCGGGTCGCGAGGTAGGCTCAGCGACGATCCTGTTCGGATCCTGCAGAGCCAACTCGCGCGGCGTCGCGGAGGGGGGCTGCGCGTCGGGCCGCACGAAGGCGCACGTGCGCGCGTGTGGCGAAGGCGCCCCCAGGGGGGCGGGCCGGAGGGCCGCGGCGGCACGTCGGCGAGCGTGGGCCGCCTCAGCGGGCGCGGCCCTGCTCGCGGCCGTGCGCCGGCTGGCGCGCGCGACCGACAAGGAGGCTGTGGCGGCGGCGCGCCTCGAGGTCGAACGGCTGCGTGCGGCGCAGGCCGGTCCGCAGATCGACGCCCGGCCGCTCGATCCCACGGGGTTGCAGGAGCTCGCCAAGGTCGTGCCGGCGACCCTGTGTTCGTACTGGGTGGGGGGAGGACCGCGCTTGGCCGGTGTGGGCGCGCGGAGGGAGGGCACGGGTCGAGGACCTGGGGTCTGCCGTCGACCTGCGCGCGCGCGTGCGCGATGCACACCTCGCCGTGGCCACCCCGACGCCCGCGCCGTGGGTGGCGTTGGATGCAGCCGCCGGCGTGTTCCTGCCGCCGGCGCTGCACACCGAGTTGGCCTCCGACGCGCGCATCGTCTTCTGCCCCGACGACGAGACGGGGCGGTCGCCCTTCGAGGCGCCGCGCGTCGACGGCGAGCCGCTCGGCGTGCGCTGCGCGCTCGAGCGGGCGCCTTCCCTGTCGGTGTGGGCGCGCCTGCTGGCCCGGCCGGCCAGCGTCGGCATCCGCCCTGCGGCAGTGGTGGTGGACTCGGTGGCGCTGCCCGCGGCAGAGGCGGAGGAGTTCGATCCGCTCCGCTCCTCGGGACACGAGGGCGACCTCGTCGCTGCCGCCTGGCCCGGGCTCTGCCCCACACCGTCTCGACCGCCTCGAAGTCGGCAAGACCTCCGCGACCTGCCTCGCCTCGATTGCCTGCTTTCGCGCTCCCCGAGCCCTCAAAGGCGCCGACCCTCCCAGGGCGGCTCGTCGGAAACGCCTTTGTCCTTCCTACCTGCTGCCAGCGCAGGATCGTGTCGGGTGTGAAGATCGTGGCTACGCGACCGAGCAGGCGACGGCCGAGGGCCTGGCCCTTGGCCGCGAGTCGGCGGCGCTGTTCATCGGTGAGCCGGAGCCGGCGCCTGCCGAGCTGTTCCTCGAGCACTCGGTTCTCCTCGATGAGGTACGCGATGGTGTCGGCTTGCTGGCGGTGGACCCAGCCGGAGCCGGCGGCGAGGACGAGGAGGAGGGGCTGGACGGAGCGCACGATCGGCAGCGTCGTAGCGGTCGAGCGCAACGTCGTAAGTCGAGTCTCGCGGCGGCGATCGGGTTTTCGGACAGCACGGCCGCTCCCCGCACGCTCGGTTGGCATTCTGCATCCGAAGGGGAGGGCGCTCGCTCACACAAGTGCTTTGCGTACGGTTGCTTGTGGCCGAGGCCTCCGACAGCACCACGACCCGCGTGCGGTGGAGTGGCTGCGCTCGATCGCGGATCGACACCCGTGGTGATCGCCGGCGGGCGAGCGTCGGCCCAGCGCGACGAACTCCGCGCGCGCACCACTTTGGCCCCCACGGTTCGTTGTCCACCAAGTCGCTTATTCGGTCATTCCAGATCGCGAACCAGCACCCCCCGACCCGTCATGCCCTCCCTCCATACCCTCCTGTCCGGGAACTCGCGAGAGCGTCCCCGCCATCCGATCGCTGCGGCGGCTCTCGCCATGCTCCTCCCCTTCGCCACGATCGCTTCGACCAGTGCGCAGGGACCGGCGATCGGCCATCAGTGCATCGAACTGCGCAGCGGGGGGGGCCAGGGGATCACCTTCCTCGCATCGCAGGGTCCGCTCGCCCCACTCCTCAACGCCCCCTTCGATCCCGCGACCTTCGCGGCAGCGTGTGCTGGTCTGCCTGCCGTCGAGCCGACCTCGACGAACTCGTGGTTGCCCGGTCTTCCCGCCGACCCCACGGCGCGCTGGATCGCGGTCGATCAAGTGCGCACGCCGCGCTCGACCCTGTTCTGCCAGAGTTTCGATGTGCCCGCGTGCACCCTGCAGTCGGCCTCGCTGCAGTTCTGGTTCGCGGCTGACGACCAGCTGGGCGATCCCGTCGGCGGCCCGAACCAGGTCGGCGTCTATCTCAACGGTCAGCCCGTGCCAGGCTTCTCCGGCGGGAACTACGGTGGGCAGACCTACCTCTTTCAAGCGAACGTGGCGCCGCTCCTGGTGGCGGGCACCAATCACCTGCAGATCTACCAGCGTGATATGGCGGCGAGCCTCAGTGGAGTCATCTACAGCGCGCGTATATGCTACTTGCCGTGTCAGCCGGTCGAGGTCGTACGCTTGCGCAGCGGTGCAGGTCAGGGGATCACCTTCGTCGCGGCACAGTCCCCCATGGTTCCGCTGCAAGCCACGCCCTTCGATCCGTCGACGTTCAGCAGTGCCTGCGCGGGATCACCGGCAGCCGCGGTGACCTCGACGAACTCCTGGTTGCCGTCGTTGCCCTCGGATCCCGCCGCGCGCTGGATCTCGGTCGATCCGGTTCGAACCCCGCGCTCGACGTTGTTCTGTCAGCCCTTCTGGATTCCGAGCTGCGCGCTGCACGCGGCCACGCTGCGGTTCTGGTTCGCGGCCGACGACCAGCTCGGTGACCCCAACGGGCCCAACCCGATCGGCGTGTATCTCAACGGCCAGCCGATCGCAGGCTTCTCGGGCGGCAACTACAGCTCCGAGACCTCGCTCTTCCATGGCAACGTGGCGCCGTACTTGGCACCCGGCATCAATCACCTACAGGTCTATCAGCGCGACCTCGGTGCGTCGCTCGGTGGCGTCATCTACGCCGCAGAGCTCACGGTGGTACCGTGTGTCAGCCCGGAGACGATCGTGCTCCGCAGCGCGCCGAACCAAGGGATACGCTACATGCACGGTCCCTCGATGCAGCCGCTCAGCACGGTGCCCTTCACGCCGGGCGACTTCGCGCTGGCCGACGTGGGGTTGCCGGCAGTCATCGGTGCGGATCCCGGCGTCTGGCTGCAGTCACTGCCTTGCGACAACCAGGCAGTGTGGATGGGGGTCGACAACCCACGCACCCCGTACTCCGCGCTCTACTCGCACCCCTTCACGGTCACCACGTGCTCATCGAGCATCCGTCGAGTGAAGCTCGAGATCTGCTTCGCGACCGATGACCAGCTCGGTGATCCACCGCTCTCCGGAGGTGGCAATCAGTGCGGCATCTACGTGAACGGTCACGCCGTACCTCTGGCTGACACCTTCGGCAACTACGCGAATTCGACCTCGTTCACGGCGATGATCCCGAGCAGCTGGATCCAGACCGGAGCGAATACGCTGTACGTCTACAACCGCGACCTGGGCGGTGGCTACAGTGGAGTTCTATACAGCTGCCGCCTCTCGATCTCGCCGTGCACGCCCTATTTCGTCTACGACTCCGGCTGCGGTGATCCACCGCCCTCGCTTTCGATGCGCAATCAGCCACGGATCGGTGGGAGTCTCGACGTGCGCATCGCGACGCGCGCTCCAATGATGTCGACCTTCACGATCCTCGGCGTGTCCGATTCCTGGTGGAACGGCGCGTCTCTGCCCTTCGATCTGTCCACACTCGGCGCCACCGGGTGCCGTCTCCTCGCGTCCCTCGACGTGCCGCTGCCCTTGCAGACGACCGATTCGCTGGGCGAGGCGAACTTCGCGCTGCCGATTCCGAGCGCTGCTGGACTGATCGATAAGACTGTCTACTTTCAGACTCTCGCGCTGGATGCGCCGGCGAACCCCCTCGGCCTGTCGTTCAGTGCGGGATACGCGGTCGTCGTGCAGCGCCCCTGAAGTTCGCGCTCGCACCGATCCGTTGCCCGTGATCACGAGGCAGGCCAGCAACGAGAGCCGGGTGCGCGACCCTCCACCTTGGAATCGCTGGAGGGTGCTGTCTCCTCCACGTTCCGACCGCGTGGTGTCCGAATGCTGGGCCGAACTGAGTGGGGCGCGATGCGGGCTGCGACGGTCGGGGTTGGCGGGGGCGGTGTTGGCCGTGGTGTCCGAGAACGCGGCCCGGTCGTTTCGGAACCGAACGCGATCTCGAGGCCGTGTCGTTGCGATCGGGTCGGCGCGAGTTGGGCGGAGCAACGACCGGGACGGGCAGACCGGTGGCGCGATTTGCGGCGTGATCAGTTGCCTGTTCTCCGTTCCCCTCCCGCGACGCGACCGTGGTCAGGCCGCGCGCTCGTAGTGGCGGAGCAGGCCACCGAGGCGTTGGCGCGCAACGACGTCCCCGTTTTCCGAAGCGGGCATCCCGGCGATGAGCTCGTTGCCGATGCCTTGGTGCGGACGCTTGGTGCGGACGCTCGGTGTGGTAGTGAGTGACGAACTCCCGAACGGCGCGATCGAGGACCAGGAACCGCTTCGCGCGGAGGAATCCGTCGACGTGGTCGGTGAGGTTGCGCGCGACCTGCGCCATGAACGCGGAGTCAGGGTTCGTCGTGATGCCGGCGATCTCGACGGCTCGCGTCGCGTGGTCGATCAAGAACAGCACGTAGTGGGTGACGAGCCCCTGAGCCGTCCACACCTCAGCGGTGGAGGAGTCGATGGCGGCGATGACGTCGGCGTGGGAGCGGAGGAAAGCGCGCCAGCTGGTCGGCCGATCAGGGCTCGGCTTGATGCCGTGCTCCTTCAGCGCCTTGGCGACCGTCGATGTGGCGACGCAGTGTCCGAGCTTGCTCAGCTCGCCCTGGATGCGGCAGTAGCCCCAGGTCGAGTTCTCGGCGGCCATGCGGACGATCAGTGTCCGGATCTCCTTCACGATCCCGGGCCGACCGACGCGGCGAGACGCCTACGTCCATTTCGCGGCGATCAGTCGGCGGTGCCAGCGCAGAATGGTGTCGGGTGTGACGATGGTTGCGACGCGGGCGAGGAGTCGCCGGCCCAGTGCGGCGCCCTTGGCCGCGAGACGGCGGCGCTGGTCATCGGTCAGGCTGAGTCGCCGGCTACCGAGCTGTTCTCGGAGGACGTGGTTCTCCTCGAGCAGGTCGGCGGTGGTCTGCGCCTGCTCGCGGTGGACCCAGCCGGCAACGGCGGTCAGGATGACGCGGAGGGGCTGGTATCGGAGCGGGGCGAGCACCGTCTTAGCGGACGGGAAGAGGCCCTCCCGCAGGTTCGGTCGAGTAGACTTCCGTTCGTGGACTACTCGCAGATCATCACCGTCGAACCCGGCAAGCGCGGCGGCAAGCCCTGCATCCGCGGCCTGAGGGTCACCGTCCACGACGTGTTGTCATACCTTGCGGCTGGGATGACGATCGACGAGGTCCTAGCCGACTTCCCGTATCTGACCCGCGGCGACATCCTCGCCTGCCTGAGCTTCGCGGCCGACCGCAGCGATCGGACCCGGGTGATTCGCGCGTGAGCCTGCCGTTCGACGAGAACCTGCCGCGCGCCTGGCAAGGGAACTCCAGACCGCGTTCCCAGGGTGGCGTCATGTCCACGATGTCGGGCTCGGCGCCGACGAAGATCACCGACTGTGGGACTACGCGAAGCGCAAGGGCCTGAGCATCGTCACCAAGGACGCGGACTTCGCCGACCTCGTCGGCCTTCGTTCGGCGCCGCCGAAGGTAATCTGGCTGAGGGTCGGGAATCGGACCACCGGGCAACTCTGTCAGATCCTGGCTTGGGCCACTGAACGGGTGCGTGTGTTTCTGGAAGACCCGGAAGCCGAGTTGCTGGAGATCTGCGCCGATGGCGAGGGCCGACCTGATCCGCGGTTTTGGCGTCGTGGCGCAGCGTGGTAGGCGGTGCCTGATCGTCAGGCCGCACGACGGCGTGGTGGTGCCGAGAATGCTCGGCCGCCCTACCGGAGCAGGATGAGTTCGGACATGCCGATGCGGCCCTTGTTGCGGACCCGGCCGAAGAACCGCACCTCGATCTCGCGCAGCCGACGCGAGCGTGGCAGCTCGAAGCGCATCGGCGCGAGCGGGTCGGCGCCGATCTCGATGCGCTGCCAGGTGTCCCGCTCGTTGCCGAATCGGATCTCGACGCCGCCGATCCGATCGAACTCCGCCAGCGCGCGATCGTTCTGGGCCGGGTGCATGATCACGATCGTCGAGACGGGAACCGGCCTGCGCCATCTCAGAAGCACGCTCGGCTCCTCGTCGTCCGCCGCAGCGATCCACCGCGTGCTGTCCCTGCCGTCGATCAGGTTGCTCGCAGCACTGTTCTTGTCGAGCTCGCTGCTCGCGACGATCTCGGGCTCGACGAGGCGTAGCAGGTTGTCCTGGAAGGACTGGTTCACCGTCTCCATCCACGGCTCGATCACGTCGCGGATGCGGACCTCCATCCAGTCCGACTCGACCACCTCGACGTCGCCCTCCTGGCCGGGGCCGACGTCGTTGGCCATCAAGGTGACGCGGGCGCGCAGCTTGTGATCGCCGCGCGGCATCGCCTTCTCGCGGTAGAGGAAGGCCGCGGTGCGCCAGGCCTGGGTCGGCTCGCCGGGCACCTTGCCGAGCACGTGACCCGCCTCGTCGACGTATTCGACCGAGACCACCCGCAGGCCGTACTGGGCGTGCAGCTGTTGCAGTGGTTCGCCGAACCCGTCGATCCACAACGACAGCGGTTGCTGTCCCGCACCGCGCAGCCGCACGTCCGCGTCGCCCTGCCCGGCGGCGAACAGGTGTTGTGCACTTCCGCTGCGGCCCGTCGTCGGTGCGTTGCCGCTCGTCGCGCGGCGCAGGAACAGGAGCGCGAAGCACGTGTCGGTGACGTCGCCCCAGGCTCCGTTGCGCTGCGTGCGCAGCAGCTGTTTCGCACCCTCGACGTACCACCAGTGCTCGCCGATCTGCTCGGTCTGCATCAGCGCGCCGACTCGCTCGAGGCCGTACAGGTAGTAGTAGTTGTGGCTCCCGTTCGGATTGCGTGCGACCGAGAAGTTCTGCGCGAGCCACAGCATCGCGGCCTGCTGGCGGTTGTCGATCCTGCGGCGCAGGGCTTCCGGCAGGCGGCCGCCGAGTCCGGCCTTGCAGATCGCCAGCACGGCGATCGCTGCCGAGGTCATCGAGCCGGTCGCCTTCTGGTTCGCGCCGCTCGCGCGATAGTGGTAGCCGGCCATTTCCACCTCGGTCTCGCCGGTCCGACCCTCCTCGAGATACGGATTGGGGATGCGCTGCACCTCGGCGCGATAGTCCTCGAGCCGGTCGACCAGGCGGAGGAAGACCGACGGGTCCATCCGGATGTCACGCTTGTAGGCGATCCACAGCCCGAGCGCCGCATACTGCGTGTTCGACAGGTCCGGCACGCTGCTCGGGTAGGCCCATTCGCCGCTCGACTTCTGCCAGTCGAGCAGCTTCGCGACGAACTGCTCGATGCGGTCCTCGCGGCCGTCTCGCAGCGCGTCGTAGGCGAGGATCATGCAGGTCGCCGCGTAGGTCTGCTGGGGTTCGACGGAGTCGAGATACGCGACGGCGCGCTGCACGACCGGATGCTCCCGCGGCACCCCGCACTGCAGCAGCGTGTAGAGGCACAGCCCGGCCCGGCCGCCCACGTAGTTGCCGTGCAGGCCCCATGAGCCGTCGCGGAACTGCGCGTCGATCAGGTACTCGACGCCGCGATCGATCGCCGCGTCGATCTCCGGCTTCATCGCGAGCTCGTCCGGATGGACCGGGGACTGGCCGCGAAGGGCGGCGGAGGCGAGCACCAGCGCTGGCGCGAGCAGGACGTGGACCGGGCGCAGGACCATCGGAGGAGAAGGGGGAATGGAGCGGTTCGCCCCTGGGGAACGGGCCGTTCTACGCGGCGGGTGCCGCAGACGCGGGAGAGACATCGTCCGGGGCCGGCGCCCCATCGTCAACGGCCCTGCGGGCTCGTCGCGTGTGAGCGCGACCGACCGAGCACGCTCCGCGTGAAGCGCGATCCGACGCCGATCGGGTCGTTGCAGCTCGCGCGGTCGGTAGGGGGTTTCCGTCGACCGCGTGGCGCGAGCGGCCCACGCGTCCACACGGATTGCTAGATTGCGTCCGATCGATGGATCGCCCCGCCAACGACGACGGGCCGCTCGCGCGCAGTCCTCCGTCGGATGGTCGACCCGAAACCGCCAGGAGCCACGATGGATCTCGCCCTCCGACCGCGCAATGCGCGAATCCTGTTCGTCACGATCGCGTCGGCCGCCCTCGGCCTGACGCTGGCATCCGCGTCGGCCCAGAACCCGATCACCTGGACCGTCCGTGACATCGTCGATCACACCGATGTCAGCACCCGCGGCGCTCCGTGCATTGCCGTCAACATGGGCCCGGAGGTCTGCGAGAGCGTCGTCAACGGCGTGCACTTCCAGGCCGACCGCTCGCACTGGACGCGGAAGATCCTCGTCCGTGGCGGCACCGCCGTGAGCGGCGTGATGTACTTCCCGGCGTGGACGAGCGGCGGCTACACGCTGACCGCGCCCTACAACCGGACCGCCCCGAACATCGGCGCGCGGCACACGACCGAGCCCGAGTACGACGCGATCCTGAAGGACGGGCGCCACTCGAGCCCCGGCACCTGGACCGTGACGTGCTCGGTGAGCGGGCTGACGCCCGGCAACAGCTACGAGATCCAGATCTTCTACGGCAACGCTACCCGGCCGACTCGGATCACCGAATGGGACGACGGCCTCGGCGCACCTCCGGGCGCTGGCGGGATCTACCTGGCGGCGAGCGGCCCGCACTTCGGCCAGGTCGCGACAGGCGTCTTCACAGCCGATGCGTCGGGGACGCAGACGTTCTCGAACTACCAGCACCCGGTGATCGGTTCGGCACCGGAGACCAATAACGCTTGTTCCGCGATCCAGGTGCGGGAGCTCACGCCGGGTGCGCTGGTTCCGCGCGCCACCTACTACGGTGAGGGCACGCCGGGCACGAACACGCAGCCGAACCTGGGTGGCACGAGCTGCTCACCGGGCATCGCGTTCGTCGGCCACCCGCGGATCGGGGCCGCGGTGCTGCTGACCATCGAGAACTCGCAGGACGTCGCCAGCACCGGCGTGCTGGTGGTCGGCCTCGCCCCGGCCTCGCTGCCGATCCTCGGCGGCACGCTGCTCGTCACTCCGGCGTCGGCGTTCGCGGTGCCCATTCCGCAGCCGGCGACTCCGTACGTGCACGATCACGAGCTGCAGATCCCGCTGACCGTGCCGGTCACGCCGGGAGTCGCGCTCTACTTCCAGGCGCTGGAGTTGGACCCGAACGCTCCCGGTGGCTTCTGGATGACCCCGGGCATGAAGGTCGAGATCGGCGTCTGAGCTCGCTCCGCGCGAGGCACCACGGAGCCGCAGGGTACGCTGGCTACCCGATCGCGGTGAGGTGTTGATTGCGGCGACGTGGTCGCTCCGCTACGGGGACCGCGGCGACGAGCGCCGAGGTGACGGATCACCACGATGGCAGGGATCCCGCTTCCCCGACCTGGCAGCGACATGAACACGAGCACCAGCGATCCAGTCCGCCGCGCCCGCGCCGCACTCGCATGTCTGGGCGTCGCCGTGACGCTCGGCGCGAGCCTGTCGCCCGCGCAGGTTCCCGCCCGGCTTCCCGACCCCGACGGTCGGCCCGGCGACGCGACGAAGCCGGTCCAGGTCTACATCCTCGCCGGCCAGTCCAACATGGTGGGGATGGGTGACGTCGGCGGAGCCCGGAGCCACTACGCGGGAGTCTTCCTCAGCCCGGACCCGGCCGCGCCGCTCGGTACGCTCGCGATCCACACCGTGGGCAGCTACCGCATCCGGCCGCTCGACGTCTTCGTGTCGGACGAGCCGCACGCGTCGCGCGGCGCGGTGGCCTCGCTCTACGAGGGTGCCTATGACCCGGCGACCGACTACGACGTTCTGCGGCCGGTGCGCACCGAGCCGGTCGCGCTCGGCGTCGTCCGGGGCGTGCTCCCGAGCCTCGATCGCCCGCACACCGTCGTCGTGCGCGGCTGCGTCGAGGTGCCGGAGTCGGGCCGCTACTCGATCCACCCCGGCTATGGCGAGAGCGCCCGGAACGTGACCGAGCTGGACGGCGAGGTCGTCTACCGCAATGACTCCGGATCGGACTGCGTCCTTGCGGTGGTCGAGCTCGAGACGGGTGTGCGCCACCGGTTCACGATCACGTATTGCGCGGGCGGCTCGACCGCGCTGTGGATGAGCCAGGAGGAACTCGTCGGCCACGGCGACCTGGAGACCGTCGTGCGCCGCGAGGGGAAGTTCCCGAACCTGATCGACGACGACGGCAACTGGACCGTCCGTCACGACGTCTGGTTGCAGGAGGCGAGGCTCGTCGAGGGCGGGCGCGGCTCGTGGTTGAGCGCCACGTCGAACGGCCGGTCGATCGGGCCGGAGCTGGGCTTCGGGCACGTGCTCGGGACTTTCCACGACGCGCCGGTCCTGCTGATCAAGACCGCGCAGGGCAACCGCTCGCTCGGCTTCGACTTCCGGCCGCCATCCAGCGGTCGCAACGACCCCGCCAACAAGTGGGAGTCCCTGGAGTACCAGCTGATGATCCAGGGCGTCCGCGACACCCTCGATCGGATCGGCGAGATCGTCCCCGGCTACCAGGGTCAGGGCTACGAGCTCGCGGGCTTCGTCTGGTGGCAGGGGCACAAGGACAGTGGTTCACCGGAGCTGGTGGCGGAATACGAGCAGAACCTCGTCCACCTGATCCGCGACGTGCGCGCCGAGTTCGGCGTGCCCGACCTGCCGGTCGCCGTCGCGACCGTCGGCTTCGATGGACACGCGATGAGCGGTGCCTTCCTGCAGATCCTGCAGGCGCAGCTCGCCGTCGGCGACCCCGAGCGGCACCCGGAGCTCGCGGGGACGGTGGCGTCGGTCGACACGCGTGACTTCTGGCGCGAGATCGACGAGTCCCCCGCGAACCAGGGCTACCACTACAACCGCAACGCCGAGACCTACCTGCTGGTCGGTGACGCGCTCGGCCGCGCGATGGTGCGACTCCGCGGCGGCGAGGCCGAGCCGTTGCCGCGGTCGGACCGGCCCCGCGCGATCACTCCGGAGCCGGTGCCCGCGCCGAGCGTGCAGGACGAGGCCGCCGCGCAACGCGCATTGGCCCCGATCCTGCTCGATGGCGTTGCCCGCGCATACGTCGCCGACGCGCGGAACCGCGATCGGCTCCTTCGCGAGGCGCGCAGCGAGCGGCCCGAACGCTTCTCGCAGTTCCTACGCGGTGCGATGTACGGGCTGACGTCGATCTACGGCGCGGCGGGGATCGACGACTTCGACTGGCACGGCTTCGGGCCGGACCTGCGGGAGCTGGAGTGGGACTACTTCAGCTTCGACCCGCCCGAAGTGCTGCCGCGCGAGCGCGGCGACCGCTATCGCAAGGTGACCTGGCCGGACGGCATGACCGAGTGGTTCGCGCCCGGCTTCGACGCCGCTGGGGCTGGCTGGCGCAGGGGACTGCCGCCGTTCGGCCAGCTCGACGGCGAGCTCGCACCGCTGTCGACGTCGTGCTCTGCACCGTTCTGTGGCTGCAGCCAGCCGCCGCGTGCGCTGTGGTCGCACGAGGTGCTGATGCTGCGCGGGACGTTCGAGTTCCCGGCCCTGAAGGCCGATCATCGCTATCGGCTGGTCGTCGGCGGGAGCGCGCACGTCAATGCCGGCGAGGGGTTCGCGATCTACGTCAACGGCCGGCTGCTCGCGGAGTCGACGTCGGGCGTCGGCAGGCGCCAGGGCGGACAGCCCCGCGGCGCGATGATCGACGAGGGCTTCCGCGACGAGTTCCGCGGCGGGCCGGTGACGATCGCGGTGTGCAGCTTCCTGCGCTACAACAACCCCGGCGGCCCGATCCCGCCGCGCGGCCACATCTCCGTGTGGATGGAGGAAGCGCACACGCCACCGTTGGGGGACGCTGCAGCCGGCGGACGGTGAGCGCGCCGGCGCCGCGCGCCTCCGCGCCACGAAGGTCGCGGAGGTCGCGTAGCCGGTGTCACTCCTGACCGTCTTTGGCGGTCTCCATCTCCTTCAGCAGCGTCGCGACGGCCTCGTTCATGGCCTCACCGCGCACGCCGTGGAAGCGGATCACGCCGGTGTGGTCGAGCACGTAGATCGTCGGCCAGCCGCGCACGCCCCACGCGCTGGACAGCGGGCCCGTCGTGCCGTTCGGACCGTTCCAGAAGCTGCGCCAGGTGATCTGCTCCTCCTGCATGCGCTGCTTCAGCTTCTCCTTGTCCTTGTCGCTGTTGACCCCGATGAGGGCGAAGGGCTTGTCGGCGAGCTCTGCCACGAGCGACCGCTCGTGCGGGTACATGGCCCGGCAGGGGCCTCACCAGTCGCCCCAGAAGTCGAGCACCACGACCTTGCCGCGGTAGTCCGACAGCCTGAACTGCACGCCGTCGAGGTCCTCGCCGACGATGTCGGGTGCCGTCTTGCCGATCGTCAGGTTGCGCACCTGGAACAGATGCGTGTCGATCGCGCTGGTCTGCGACGGCGCCTGCTCGCGCACCTTCTCCAGGAACGCGACCAGCCGGGCTTCCTGCTCCTCACTGAGCTTGCCGCCACGCAGGATCTTGCCGCTGAAGTCGTACAGCGGTCTCGACAGTGCGCGCGCCGGGTTCTCGGCGAACGCGTCGCTCTGCAGGACGGTCTCGATCGCCTCGATCGCCTCGTCCAATGTCGCGTCGGTCATCGCGGGGATGACCGGCCCCTGCGGTGGCGCAGCTGCGGCCTGCTCGTCCTGCGCTGGCAGGACGACTGCGAGGCCGAGCAGGGCCAGCGCGATCCGGCTCGTGTGTCTCATGGTGGTTCCTCGGACGGTGTGGCAGCCGGCTGCCGAGCCGCTGCCGCGGACCCCGGGCAGCATAGGCCGGACGGGCGGGTGGAGTCTGCCGCGATCCCGGGCGCGGTGCGGTTTCGCACCCTGGGTCCCTGAGGCCCAACATGTACGCGCCGCGCAAACATCTCAAGCGGCGTGCAGAAGAGCAGATACGGGAGTATCGCGGGCTGCGAGGATGGCCGTGACGATGCGCCGGCCCTTCCCGGTGAGCTGGTAGCGGTTCTGTTTGGGGAGCTTGCGAATGACGCCGTGTGCGCGGAGCAGGCGGAGCTGGCGCGAGGTTCGGGACCGACGTCGGCGACGGTCGGAGTCATCGGCAGCCGGCTTCTGGTAGAGCCTGTTGACGAGGTCGCGGTTGGTGAAGCCACGCAGGACGAAGGCTCCGTCCGCGATCGCCTGGAACAGGGCAAGGTCATCGGAATCCCACGGCCGAAGCGCGCGCACGCGCTTCCCGCGGAAGGTGGCGTGCTTGCAGATCGGGGCGATGACTTCGTGCAACGAAGCGTCCTGGTGCATCTCTGCCAGTGCGTCGAGGTAGCGTTCGTTGGCGCGCTGGCCGATCTCCGTGAGGCGCTCGAGGTCCGCCACGGTCTTCCGGACCGGCTGGACGACGAGCTCGCCGGACTCGCCCTTCGGCCTGGGTGCGCGCAGCTCGGTCGGCGCGTTGATGGTCGTCTCGACACGGAGGATGCTGCCGTTCTTGTCGTAGGTCTTGACCGAGTTGCGGCCTGCGCGGTGCATGACCCGGATGCCTTCGACGCGGTTCTTGAAGTCGCTGGTGACCTCGCCGAGGAAGGCGTGGCTCGCCTTGCGGCCGAGGAACCGCATGACGTCTGCACAGGAAAACTGAGTCATCGCGTGCTGCACGAGAGGCTGATAGACGGCGGCGAGCGACTGGTGATCAACGAAGAGGACGTCGGTTGCCCACTGAGCTGGTGCGCACACCAGTAGTGGTGCGGATCATCTCGCCGGAGAATCGAAGGGAGCGCGGGGTTGACCTCGAGTGCGAGGCGGTCGAGCACGTGCGGCCAGTCGACGTGGACCTGCTTCGCGAGAAGACGCTGGGCCCGTAACGGATCATCGACGTACGGAAAGCAGTTGTCCTCCTTGACGAAGCGGATGCACGATTTCGTCATCTCGCGAGCCAGCCACTCGCGTCCATTCATGCAGACCTGAACCGTGAACGGGAACCAGGTCTGCAGGCGGACGTGCATCAGACCGAAGCGGGGATGGAGGAAGTAGTGGTAGAGGTGCTGGCACTTTCCGGGTTGTCTGCGGAACTCGCGCCTCTTCGTCTCGCGCGACCTGAACAAGTTGAACGTCGTGCAGGGCTCGACGCAGGACAGAACGCAGATCAGGCCTTCGTCGACGGGCGATCGCTCGAGGATCCGCTGCACGAGCGTTTCCTTCCGCTCGCGGCTCGACGTCAGGTACCGGTACGGCCGCTCGAGTTCGTGGCACTTGGCCAGCGACGCCGACTTCAACTCCTCGGTCGTCTGCCGGGCGTAGGCACCGAAGTCCTTGCGGAGGACGCCGATGCTGTTCACGAACGCCTCCATCCCGTGGTTGAACGCCAGGCTCCGGTGCGAGCCCCTGAACACGATCCGGTCAAAACCCGACAGGACCGCCATGATCGAACCGGCGAAACGCGATAGAAACTGACGCACGGCGCTGCCTCCGCTTGGCTACTTGTTGCAAGCTGGAGTCGTAGCGGAGAGCGGCGCCGTCTTCATCCCCTGACGACGACCGGCTGCTTCATCCACGTTCGTGCGTCGACCGGGCTACCGGTTGGGTGTCGGGCGAAGCCCGAGATGGGCGCGGGGACCTCGCGTGCGAGCGACGCCAGCTCGCTCGCCGGGCTCGAATCCCGGGAGCGCGGGTTCGCAGGCGGGGATCGTGGCTCTCCGCGCTGCGGCGATCGGGCTACGCTCCGCGCGTGGTCCATCTCGACGACCTGCTCGAACGTGCGAGCGCGCGCCGCAGTGCATTGCTCGAACGGCTGCGCGCCGAGGGCACCGATTGCTGGCGGCTGCTGCACGGGGCCACCGAAGGGCTCCCGGGAGTCGCCGTCGATCGCTACGGCGAGCTCGTGCTCGTGCAGCTGTTCCGCGCGGCGCCCGACGGGGTCGAGGAGCCGCTCGCCGACGCGCTCCGGGAGCGTGCCGCGGCGGGCGACGTGCTCGTCGTCGTCGATCGCCGCGGTGGGCCGAGCGCGGTGCGGGTCAGTGCTGCTGCGGAGCGGAACGAGTTCGTGTGCAGCGAGGCCGGCATGCGCTGCCTGGTGCGCGCCGAGCACGCGGGCCAGGACCCTTGGTTGTTCCTCGATCTGCGCGCCGGGCGCCGGATGGTGCGCACGCTGGCCAACGGGCGGTCGGTGCTCAACCTGTTCGCCTACACCTGCACCGCCGGGATCGCGGCCGCGCAGCGCGGGGCGAGCGAGGTGCTGAACGTCGACTTCTCACAGGGCTGGCTCGACGTCGGCCGCCGCAATGCGCGCCTGAACGATGTGGATGACGACCGCGTGCGGTTCCTCCGCCAGGACTGCCTCGCAGTGCTGCGCCAGCTCGCCGGCATGCCGGTCGCGCGCCGCTCGCAGCGACGCACGTTCCGGCGCGTCGCGCCGCGGACCTTCGACCTCGTGGTCCTCGACCCGCCGCGGCTCGCGAAGTCGGCGTTCGGGACCGTCGACCTGGTCGGCGACTACCAGTCGCTGTTCAAGCCGGCGTGGCTGGCGACGGCACCCGGCGGGCACCTGCTCGCGACCAACAACGTCGCGTCGGTCGACCGCGACGTCTGGGTCGCCTCGCTGTGGCGGTGCGCGGACAAGGCCGGCCGGCCGATCGCCCGACTGGAAATCGTCGAGCCTGACGCGGACTTTCCGTCGCCCGACGGCCGGCCGCCCCTGAAGGTCGTCCTGTGCTCGGCGTGACCGCCGTGGCGCACCGGTCGCCCCCGCGGGACCGCCGCCGGAATCGTGGCTTGACAAGTCTGCTTTGCCAAGCAAAGCTCATGGCATGCGCCTCGACGACGCCCTCGATCACGTCGCGGAGATCCACGCCCAGGTCCTGAAGAGCGAGGTCTACCGCGGCTACCGCTCCCGGCCGCTGTGGGCGACGGGCGCGATCGCGGCGCTCGCGGCCTTGTTGCAGGTCGCCCTCGGCGCGCCGCGGGAGCCGTCGGCGTTCGCGCGGAGCTGGCTCGTGATCGGGGCGGGGTGTGCCGTCCTGTGCGGCATCGACGTGTGGCGCGTACAGCGCTCGGGGGCCCTCGGCGCCTGGCGCCGGCGCACGCTGCCGGTGCTGCTGCAGACCCTGCCGGCGCTCGGCCTCGGCGCCGCGCTCAGCGCGGTCTGGCTCGGCACGCCCGAGGCGGTGTGGCTCCCGGCGATCTGGATCCTGCTGTTCGGCCTGTCGATCCTGTCGGCGCGACCGTTCCTGCCGCGCGCGGTCGGCATCGTCGCCGCGTTCTACCTCGCTTTCGGTATCGCGATCCTGGCATCGACGGCGCGCGGCGTATCGCCGTCGCCGTGGACGATGGGGGTGCCGTTCGGCATCGGCCAGACCCTGCTGGCCGCGGTGATCCACCGTGGCGTCGAGCGCCACAGGGAGGTGCTGCGATGAAGGTGCGCCCCGACTCCGACGAGCTGCAGGACGGCGCGTTCGCCTACGAGGGCCTCGACCGCGCGCTGCACGAGAAGGCGCGCCTCGGCATGCTGACGGCACTGCTCGCGCACCCCGACGGCCTCGGCTTCGTCGAGCTGCGGGCGCTGTGCGATCTGACCGACGGCAACCTGAACCGCCACGTCAAGGTGCTGGTCGATGCCCAGCTCGTGACGGTCCGCAAACACGTCGCCGGCGGCCGCCGCCGCACGACGGTGCGGCTTACGGCGCGCGGCCGCACCAGCTTCCTGCGCTACCTCGACGAGCTCGAGCGGGTGATCCGCGACGCCCGCGACCGCGCGGCGGAGGCCGCGCGCGACGAGCGCTCGTCGCCCGGCACCGCCCCGGCCTGAGCGGGGAGCGCTGCGTCGGCCCGTCACCTGGTCCGGATCCCACCACGATGAGCACCATTCCGTTCCGACCCTCCACTCTGCAACGCAGAGACATGGCGCCGCCTCGCGCGCAGGCGACCCTCCGGGTGATCCGTGCACGCGCGCTCGGCATGTGCTTCGGCGTCCGCGACGCGCTGCGCGACGTACTCGCATTGCGGGACGCCGGATCGGTGACCGTCTGGGGCGAGCTCGTCCACAATCCACTGGTCATCACGCAGCTCGGCGAGCGCGGCTTCGTCCAGCGCGGCGAGCAGTCCCGCATCGCGTTCCCGGACACGGCGCGCGTGTTGATCACCGCGCACGGCGTCAGCGACCGCGAGCGTGCCCGGCTGCGTGCGCACGGCCACGAGCTGATCGACACCACCTGTCCCCTGGTGCGCCACGCGCACGACGTCGCGCTCCGGCTGAGTGCGGAGGGCCGCCACGTCGTCGTGCTCGGCAAGCGCGGTCACGTCGAGGTGCAGGGGCTGGTCGGCGACCTGCCGCGCGCCGATGTCGTATGGGAGCGGCACGAGGTCGCGCACTACCCGTACCCACGGCTCGGCGTGCTCGCGCAGACGACGACGCCGCCCGACCGCGCCGCCGAGCTGATCGACGAGATCCGGCTGCTCAATCCGACCGCCGATCTGCGCGTCGTCGACACGATCTGCGCACCGACGCGCGATCGCCAGCGCGCGCTCGACGAGCTGGCGGGCGAGGTGCGCGTCGCGGTGGTCGTCGGCGGGTCGGGCTCCAACAACACGCGGGAGCTGGTCGCGCGGCTCGCGCGGCTCGGGGTCGCGGCGCACCGCGTCGCGACCGCGGCGGAGCTCGAGCCGGGGTGGTTCGCGGGACACGCGGTCGTCGGCCTCGCCGCGGGCACGTCCGCGCTGCCGGACACGGTCGACGCCGTCGAGCGGCGCCTGCGCGACCTGCCGGTCAGTCCGCCTCGCTGACCAGCAGGTCGACGAACGCGAGACCCCAGCCACCCGGCGCGTCGGCGATCGTCCCGGTGCGGCGCTCGCGGGAGCGGTCGAGCGCGGCGGCGAGCGGTCCGGGCATTGCGTCGTCGGGGCCGCGTGCGTCGGCGACACGCTCGTGGAAGAAGTCGAGCGGGATCGGCTTCGCGGTCGCCAGCACGAGGTAGCGCTCGCGCATCGGGCGGTCGAGAGGGAAGCCTGCGCGGTCGCTGCTCAGGTGCACGCCGACGCGCAGCGGCTGGCGGCCGTCGCCCGCGACCTGCTCGTCCTCGGCGGTCGGCCACAGCAACACGATGCCCCGCGTCTCGGTCAGCGCGATCACGTGCAGGTGCACCGACTCGAGCGTCTCGTTGTCGACGACCAGCTCGGTGAGCACGCCGCGCCCGCGCTCCCGCTGCTTCGCGGCGGTCGGCACCGTGATCTGGTAGAGCCGGCCGCCTGGCGCGTCGGCGACGCGCTCGGGTGCGATGCCGTCGAAACGCAGGGCCGTCTCACCGCGCGCGCTGCGCGCGTCGGCGTCGCGCTCGAGCGCGGCGAGGAACGCGGGTTCGGGTGCCTCGAAGCGCACGCGCAGGTCGCCGAGCTTGCCGCGCGCACCGGACTCCGCGAGATCCCAGAGACCTCGCCATTGCGTCTCGCGGCGCAATGCGTCGCCGAGCGTCGCCAGGTGCGCGCGGTCGCCCGGGTCGGTCGGGCGCGGGCCGCGCCAGAGCTCGATGCCGAGCGTCGTGCGGAGCGCGACCTGGCCCGGCTCGCCGGTGACCGCGACCAGCTCGTAGTCGGCCGTGTCGCGATCCGGCTCGGCGCGCGCCCACGCGTGGTCGCGCAGACACGCGGCGAGCGCTGCGTCGCGCACGTGCACCGCGAGCCGCGGCAGGGCTGCCGGACGGTCGACGATCCGGCCGCGCAGCGCGAGCCCGTCGAGCGATCGCTCGGGTCGCTCCACCCACCGCCCGAGCGACTCGCCGAGCCCGGCGCGCAGGATCTCGACCCGGCCGACGTCCGCGCCGTCGAGCGTGCGCACGGCGAGCACGACGCCCTCGACGACGCCCTGCGCCGAGCCCGCGCGCACGTCGACGCGGTCGCCGAAGCGGACCTCGACGCGGTGGCCGGCGAGCGGCTCGCCGAAGCCGGCGCCGAACACGAGCCGGTCGGCCTCCCCGTCGATGTGCGGGATCTGCCCGCGCCCGGCCGGGTGCTGTCGAAGCACGGCCGCAGTGCGCTCCAGCGCGGTGCGCCAGGTCTCGCCCGGGTGGGCCTCCTCGAGCGCGCGCACGAGGCTCCACGTGAACAGACCGTGCGCGACGCCGTCGACGGAGGTCTCGCGCGCCTCCTGCCGCGGGCCGCAGGCCGCGAGGTGCACGTAGCCGTGCGCGCGGTCGAACTCGCCGCGCCGCGCGCGCTCGTCGTCGTCGATCAGCGCGAGGTCGGCGGGCCAGCTCGGGCACGTCGCGGGCGATCCGGCGACGTGGCCGTCGGGGAGCGCGCGCACCCGGGCCGTCATCGCGTCGTCGTCCCCGCGCATTGCACCTCCCGAGTGACAGGAGTCGGTGACGACCGTCACCTGGCACCCGGTGCGCTCGATCAGGTCGCGCACCAGCGTGTGCACGGCGTCGTCGGTCAGGTCGGCCTCGCCGTCGCGGCCGTCGCGGCGGCTGTCCCACGCGACGAAGGTCGAGTCGAGCTCGTCGGTCTCGAGGCCGCTGCGGTCGGGGACGCGCGAGCCGTGACCGGCGTAGTAGACGACCACCTCGTCGCCGCGCCGCGCGCGCGCGAGCAGGTGCTCGCGGAACGCGGCGACGATGCCGTCGAGCGTCGCGTCGCGGTCGAACAGCGTGCGGACGTCCTCGGCGGGGAAGCCGAAGCGCGCGGTCAGCAGCGCGGCGAACAGCTCCGCGTCGTTGCGCGTGCCGGACAGCGGGCCGTAGCGGCCGTCGGCGCGCGGCTGGTAGTCCTGGATCGCGATCACCAGGGCGCGGCGGTGACGCCCGTCGGCCGGCGCGGCCACCGGCCGCAGGGTGTCCGCGCCTCCGCCGCGCGCGTCGGCGGCGGTATCCTCGTTGCCGTCTGCGCCCCGGCCGCCCGGGGCTGCGCCGGTCGATTCCGGCCCGCAGCCGGGCAGGCCGGCGACGAGCGCGGCGAGCGTCGCCGCGCGGGCGAGCTTGGAGCGGAGCGGTCGCATCGGTGGCGGATGATAGGCAATGCGGCGCCCGGTGGGGTGGTCGGATGGGTTGGCGCCCGGCCGGCGAGCCACGATCATGGCGGTCCGTCCGGAGCCGTCCCGATGACCGACGCGAACGACCCGCCCGCGCCGAGCCTGCCCGAGCGCTTCGAGGTGCTGGCCGTCCTCGAGCGCAGCGCGCAGCGGATCCGGTGCCACGCGCGCGACCGGCGCTTCGGTCGCGAGGTCGAGCTCGAGCTGCCGGGCCCCGGTGTCGCAGCGCTGCTGGCGACCAGCCGCCACGACCGCGAGCGGCTGCTGCGCGAGGCCCGCGCGCGGGCCGGCGTGCGGCACCCCGGCGTGCAGGTGCTCTACGAGGTCGACGAGGACGCGCCGGGTGGCCCGCTGCTGGTGCTCGAACACCGGCCCGGCGAGGGGCTCGACGAGGTGCTCGCGCGCCGCGGCCGGCTCGAGCCGGCGGAGGTCGTGCGGATCGGGCGCGCGCTGGCGCAGGCCGCGCAGGCCGTGCACGCGGCCGGCATGGTCCACCGAGCGATCCAGGTCGCGAACGTACGCGTCCACCCGGCCAGCCTGTTCGCCGACGCAGGCGTGGCGGGCGGGGCACCCGATCGCGTGGTGCTCGGCGGCTTCGCGTTCGCCAAACCCGAGGGCGGTCAGAGCTCGATCGACTACCGCGTACGGGGTGGTGGGTCCGGCGACGATCTGTCGGCGGCGCTCCCCGACCATCCGGCGCCCGAGCAGGTCGCGGGGCACGCCGCGACGCCGCGCTCGGACGTGTTCGCACTCGGCTGCGTGCTCTACCGCTGCCTGACCGGCCGCGACGCGTTCGAGGCCGGCTCGCTCGACCAGGTCGAGCCGGCACCGTGCCGGAAGGTCCTGAGCGGAGTGCCGCGCGTGCTCGACGACCTCGTCATGCAGTGCCTCCGGCGGGTGCCGAGTGCGCGGTTCCCGTCGATGGCGGCGCTCGACGACGCGCTGGCGGCGGTCGAGCTGCGGCTCGCGGAGCCCGGCGCCGCGCCGGTCGTCGCGCCGGCGCGCCGCTGGTGGTTGGCCGGTGCCGGCGCGCTCGTCGTGCTGGGTGCCGCTCTGCTGCTCGGTCCCTTCGGCAGCGGTGCGCGCGCGGATCGCGGGCGGGTCGAACCCGTGGACTCCGCGCGCGGTCCCGAGGCGGTGCCGCGCCCCGGCGCGCGGACCGCCGGAGAGCTCGAGCGCTACACGACGGCCCAGGCACTGGTGATCGGCATCGGCTACGACGGCAGTCCCGATCACCTACGGCTGCGCAACGCGGTCGCCGACGCGCGCGCGGTGCACCAGCGGCTGCTGGCGCTCGGTTGGCCTGCCGACCGCGTCGAGCTCCTCGTCGATCCGCACACGACGCGCGACGACCTCGAGCGGGGCTTCGCGCAGCTCGTCGCGCGGGCACGGGAGGCGACGGGCAGCCAGACGCTGCTCTACTTCGCGGGCCACGGCCAGCGCGGACCGGACCCGAAGACCACCGAGGGCTGGATCCTGCCGCTCGACGCCGCGCGTCGCCAGCGGGGGCTGCCGCAGGGCGAGCGCTGGATCGCGTTCGACGTGCTGCGCCAGCTGTTCCGCGGCACCGAGGGCCGGCACGTGCTCGCGGTGTTCGACTGCTGCTTCGCCGGCGCCGGTCTGCGGCTCCTGCGTGGCGGCGACCCGAGCTTCGGCGAGCGCGAGATGCGCGAGGACCTCGAGCACACGGCGCACATCGTGATGGCGTCGTCGGAGGCCGGGCAGAGCGCGGCGGACGGCGGTGGCGAGCACTCGCCGTACTGCGAGGTGCTCCTCGACGCGCTGGACCGCGCACGGACCGAGCCGGTGTCGACGTTCGCGATCCAGGCCGCGCTGCAGGCGCGCTTCGCGGGGAGCGCGACGCAGGACCCCCTGCGCGGCCACGTCGACGACGCCGACGACGCCGACTTCTGGTTCGTCGACCTGGCAACCTCGCGCCGTGGTGAGCCACCGCGAATCATCGACTCGCGGTCGAGGCAGCCCGCGACCGGCCGTTAGCATGCCGCGACCTTGATCTCGGCGGTCGTCGTCAACTGGAACGGGCGGGAGCACCTCGCCCGCTGCCTGCCTGCGCTGCTCGCGCAGGAGCCGGCCCCCGGTGAGGTGCTGCTCGTCGACAACGCCAGCGACGACGGCTCGGTCGAGCTCGTGCGGACGGAGTGGCCGGCGGTGCGGGTCGTCGCCGCCGGCGGCAACCTCGGCCCTGCTGCCGCGCGCAACCTCGGCGCGGCGCACGCGCGCGGCGACCGGCTGCTGTTCCTCGACAACGACGTCGTGCTGCGTCCCGGCGTGCTGGCCGAGCTCGCCCGGGAGCTCGAGTCCGACCGGCGGATCGGCGCGGTGCAGCCGCGCAGCGTCTGTGCCGACCGCGTCGACGTCGTGCACTACGACGCCGCCGACCTGCACGCGCTCGGCACACTCGTGCTGCACAACTGGTTCCGGCCGCTGGCGGAGGTGCGCGACCCGAGCGGGCCGGTCGGGGCGGTCATCGCGCTGTGCCTGCTGATGAGGCGGCGTGCGTTCGACGCCGCCGGCCGCTTCGATCCGCACCTGTTCATCCTGTACGAGGACAACGACCTGTCCTGGCGGCTCCGCATGCACGGCTGGCACCTGCGGCTCGCGACGCGCGCGATCGTCGAGCACGCCGGCGGCACGGCCGGGCTGTCGTTCCGCAGCCCGGGCGCGCGCTACGCATCCCGGCGCGCGTTCCTGCATGCCCGCAATCGCTGGCTCGTGCTGCTGCGCGACGCGCGCTGGCGCACGCTCGCGCTGATGGCGCCGTCGCACGTCGCCTATGCGCTCGTCTACACGGTGTTCGCGGCCAGCCGCGGTGGGTTGCTCGCCGCGCTGCGCGGCCACCTCGCCGCGGTCGCCGCACTGCCGCGCGTCGTCCGTGCGCGGCGCGTGCAGCGCGGCCGCAAGGTCGCCGACCGCCACCTGCTGAGCGCCGCCCCGATGACCGCGAACCCCGGTCTCGCCGAGTCCGGCCCGAAGGCCTGGCTGCGGCGCGCGCTCGACGGCTTCGTCGCGCTGAACTGGCGGCTCGTCCGGAGGCTGTGCGGCTGATGGTGGAGGTCGTCGCGATCGTCCCCAACTGGCGGCAGCCGGAGCCGACGCTGCAGGTCGTCGCCGACCTCGCGCAATGCGGCCACGCCGACCTGCGCACGGTCGTCGTCGACGATGGCTCCGGCGACGACTCCGCGGAGCGCCTCGCCGTGGCGTTGCGGGAGCTACCGCGCGCCGAGCTGCTGGCGCTCCCGGCCAACCGCGGCTACTGCGCCGCGATGAACGCGGGCATCGCCCGGGCCCGCGAGCTCGACGCCCGCTTCGTGCTGTTCCTCAACAACGACGTCCGCCTGCCCGCGGGATTCCTCGCCCCGCTGGTCGCCTGTCTGCGCGACGACCCCGACCTCGCCGTCGTCGGCCCGACCATCGTGTCGCCCGACGGCCGCTGCTGGAGCCAGGGTGGCGACGTCGTGTTCCGACCGAATCTCGTGCGGCTGCGCAACCAGGGCGGCGAGCCGGCCCCGACGACCGCTGGACCGGAAGCGGTCCGCTTCCTGCCCGGCGCCTGCGCGCTCTACCGCGCCGACCACCTCGTCGCGGCCGGCGGCATCGACGAGCGGTACTGGATGTACTGGGAGGACGTCGATCTCGGCGACCGCCTGCGCGGCGCCGGCCACAAGGTCGCCTGGATCCCCTGGGTGCGCATCGTGCACGAGGGCAGCCGCTCGAGCGGCGGCGGCCGATCGCCGTTGCGGAAGTACGCGTCGGCCGTCAACACGGTCCATTGGCTACGCCAGCACGGCAGCGTGCGCGATTGGCTCGCGTTCTGGCTGTGCGACGTGCTGCTCTATCCGTTGACCTTCGTGGCCGGCACCGGCCCGCGCGCCGCACTCGCCAAGGGCCGCGGCCTGTGGGACGGCCTGCGCGGCCGTCAGGTCGACGGGCGCGCACTCGGCTGGCTCGCGTAGCGGCGTGGAGTGCGCCCGTCGACGGGTGCGCCGACGCGACAGCCGGCCGACACGTCCGGGTTCCCGCACCGTTGGCAGCGGCCGCATCGGTGCGTCCTCGTCGCGGCCCGGCCGGCGGAGTCCGGAATCGTCCGCCGGGCTGTGGTACGCGGAACCCGGGTCCCGCTGCCTCCCCGGCGGCGCCCCGCCTGCCCCACCCCCGGATCTCCAACACTCCGAACGGTCATGTCTCATCTCCTCCCCTCGCCGCGGCTCGTGGCCGCGACGATCGCACTCGCCGTGCCAGCGCTCGCGCAAATCAGCCCGCCGCTCGCGGTGTCCGACCTCGTCGCCCAGGCGGACCTCGTCGTCGTCGCCTCGGTAGTGGCGCGCGACTGCCGCTGGAACGAGGAGCGCACCACGATCCGCACCTTCGTCACGCTCGGCGACGTGGACGTCCGCAAGGGCGAGGTCGAAGGCCCGATCGTGCTGCGCTTCGATGGCGGTTCCGTGGGCGACGATCACATCGTCGTGCCCTGCATGCCGCGCCTCGCCGTCGGCTCGCGCTACCTGCTGTTCGTCGCTGGCAATGGGCGGCACGTCAGCCCGATCGTCGGCTTCGACCAGGGCTGCTTCGCGATCCGCGACGACCGCCTGGTCGATGCCGCCGGTCGGGAGCTGATCGGCGTTCAGGATGATCGGCTGGTGGTTGCGGCCCGGAAGCACACCGGTCCGGTCCTGCCACCATCGAGCGGGCCTGCGGTCGCTTCGGTCGACCACACCGTGGTGCCGGCGGCACCGGACGTCGAGGCCCGCGAGCGCGAGCTCCTGGCCCGCCAGCGTTCCCGTACCGTCGCACCGCTCGCCGAGCTCCCGAGGACCACGGCGCGCACGCCGGCTGGGGTGCCAGCGGCCTCCCCGCCGCCGATCGCGGCGCCCGCCGGAGCGGCGGGTTCCGAGCTGCGCGACGTGGCGCCGATCGTCGTCACCGGCGACGACGACGGTGGTCGACGCGTCTCGCTGGCAGCGTTCCTGTCGACCCTGGGCCTCGAGTCGCGCTGAGGAGCGGGCACCAACATGAATCGTCGTTCCTTCATCGTCACCGGGCTGGTCACCGCAGCCACCGTGGTGGTCGCCGCGTTCACCGTCTACCCCGGGGCGCCCCGATGGCCGCTGAACGGCGGCTTCCACTACGTCGTCGATCTCAATACGACGTCGTTCCCGGTGGGCTCGGTATGGGATCAGCACGCCCAGTTCGCGTTGTCCGACTGGCGCGACATCGGCTCGACCGCATTCGCACCCGGCTTCCGCCGGAGCAACGCGAACCCGTTCGTGAACACGGACGGTCTGAACGCGTGGGCGTGGTCGAGCCAGCCGACGCAGAGCTGGCTGGGCATCACCTACTACCGCTACAGCGGTCAGAACCTGCTCGAGGCCGACATCGTCTACAACTCGCGCCCGGACTACACGTGGACCAATGGACTGATCGATCCTGGCGCGAACCACCCGTACTGGCCGATCGACTTCCGAGCCATCGCGCGTCACGAGACCGGTCACGCGATCGGGCTGGACCACCAGGACAACCTCCTGGCGACGATGAACTCGATCTACTCGCCCGGGACGGGGGTGTCACACACCGGTGCGTCCGGCGAGCTGCCGCACACCGACGACAAGTTCGGCGCTCGTTTCCTCTACACGAACGCCACGACGGTGCACAATCTGATGGCCACGTGCTGGGTGCCGAATGCCGGCCAGGCCCAGCGCCTCACACTGGGCGGCACCTACCCGCCGGGAGCGACACTGCAGGTTCCCGTCTACATCGAGAATCAGAGCAACAACTCGTTCCCTGCCACGCAGAAGCTCGGCATCTACCTGTCGCAGAACACCCAGATCAGCACGTTCGATACGCGAATCGCGAGCGTGCAGTTCGCGGGCAACTGGTCGTTCCACGCGGAGCAGCTCTACACCTTCACGGTGTCGATTCCGCCCGGCACGACGCCGGGCACCTGGCACGTCGGCTGTATCATCGACTGGGACGACACGCTCGCGGAGCGTTACGAAGGTGACAACGCGATCCGGATCGGCGAGATCACGGTGACCGGGCCGGTCGGACCGGACCTCGTGATCGACAGCATGACGCTCGCCGACCGGAATCCCGTGCGCGGCAGTGTCACCACGGTGACGGCGAGCGTGCGCAACGCGGGTGGCGCACCGGTGCCGGCGGGGACGACGACCGACTTCTACGTCAAGTCGCACCCCGGTGCGGTCGACGCGATCTGGGGCTGGCCCGTTTCGCAGCAGGTACTGCCGGCGCTCGCGCCCGGACAGTCGACGATCGTCCAGGCCCAGATCGTCATCCCGGCGGTGCTGTGCGCCGAGCGGATCTCCTACGTGTTCGCGACCGCGGACGCGGCGAACGTCGTCGTCGAGCACGACGAGACGAACAACTGGCGTGACGCGTCGATGGTGCCACGCTGGGAGGCCGGGCCCGGCTTCGCGATCGGCCAGACGGAGACGTTCCTCGACACCATCGGCAACGACACGACCGAGCTGTGCGCGAAGTCGCTCGGCGTGGTCCCCCCGAACACCACATACTTCCTGCTATGGACGTGCTCGGGCACGTCCCCCGGCTTCCCGCTCCCTCCGTACGGTGTCCTGCCGCTGAACTACGACCCCTGTACCGAGATCGGGCTGGCGCTGGAGGGTATCCGACTGCACGGTGCGATCGGCCCGCTCGCGACGGCGGCCGCGGGCTCGACGGCGGTGATCGATGGCGGCCCCTGGCTCGCGCCGATCCAGGGTATCTACGTCGACTTCGCGGGCCTGTTCGTCGACCTGACCCAGCTCCAGATCCTCGGTATCGCTCCGGCACCGGTCACGTTCCTGCTGAGGTGACCTGCACGATGGTCGGCTCGGATGTCAGCCGCTGCGGTGGGGTGGCCCCTGTCGGTCCACGACTTCGGCTGCTCCAATGGCGGCCGATGTCGTCCGGCGATTCCTTCGTCGAGCTGCTGGGCCGGTGGCGCGCCGGCGACCCGGCCGCGCTCGGTGAGTTGCTGCGCGGTGAGCTGCCGTGGATCGAGGGAATCGTCCGCCGCCGCCTGGGGCCGTTGTTGCGACAGCGCGGCGACACGCGCGACTTCGTGCAGGATGCGGTGATCGACGTGCTGCGCGACGGACCGCGGTTGATCGTCCGGGAGCGCGCCGAGTTCCGCGCCGTGCTGGCGCGGATCGTCGAGAACAACCTCCGCGACGCGCACGACCGCCACAGTGCGGGGCGGCGCGACGTCCGACGCGAGGTTCCCCTGTCGAGTCGCTCGTCGATCGTCCTCGACCCGTCGCTCCGGTCCGCGACGCAGCCCGGTGACGCCGCCGCACGCGACGAGGAGCGCGCCTTGATCCGACTCGCGGTCGAGCTGCTCGCGCCGGACGACCGCGCGATCATCGTGCTGCGCGGCTACCGGGAGCTCGAGTTCCACGAGTGCGCCGAACGACTGGGTATCGGCGTCAAGGCCGCTCAGATGCGGTTTGCTCGTGCCGTGCCACGGCTCGCGAGGAAGCTCGAGCAGCTTCGCCGCGGCGACCTGGCCCGGGCGCTCTCGGCGAGCGATGGTGGGGACGCAGCGACGGGTGGGGCGTGACGCAGGATTCGCGGCTCGAGCGTGCGCTGCTGTTGTGGCTCGATCATCGGTCGGCGGGCGACCGCAGCGACGAGGAGCTCGTCGCGGAGCATCCCGATCTCGCCGACGTCCTGACGCATCTGGTCGACGCCGGAGATCTGGTCGACGACGGGGAGCTGCTCGACGCCGGGGATCTGGCCGACGCCGGAGCCGAGCTACCGTCGGCAGCCGATGGCCGCGGTGTGATCGGCGACTTCCGGATCCTCCGTGAGCTCGGCCGCGGCGGTATGGGAATCGTCTACGAGGCCCAGCAGCTCAGCCTGGATCGCGTCGTCGCGTTGAAGCTCGCATCGCCCGGGATGGCCCTCTCGATGCGCGCGCGAGCGCGCATGATCCGCGAGGCGCGCACCTTGGCCCGGCTGGACCATCCGGCGATCGTGCGCGTGGTCGCGGTGGTCGACGACGGCGACGTCGTCGGACACGCGATGGAACACATCGACGGCGCGCCGATCGACGCCGAGCCACGGCCGCTGCGTGAGCAGGTCGAGCTCGTCGCCCGGATCGCGGACGCGCTGCAGCACGTCCACGAGGCCGGCATCGTGCATCGCGACGTGAAGCCATCGAACATCATGGTCCGGCGCGACCGCCAGCCGGTGCTCACGGACTTCGGGCTCGCCAACGATGGCGTGCTGCCGTCGTTGACGGTCGGTGGCTTCGCGGGAACGCCCTATTACATGTCCCCGGAGCAGGCGCGGGGCGAGTCCCTCGACGGTCGGAGCGACGTGTACTCCCTCGGCGTGACGCTGTACGAGCTCGTCACCGGGCGTCGGCCGTTCGTCGGTGGCTCCGCGGAGGAGGTCCTGCTCGCACGGCTTCGGGACCAGGCACCGGACCCGCGGACGCTGCGTCCGGAACTCCCCGGAGACCTCGCGGCGATCCTGCTCAAGGCGATCGCGCTCGAGCCGACGGAGCGATACGGGAGCGCCGCGGCCTTCGCGGCGGATCTGCGCGCGTGGCTGGGAGGGCGGACGGTCGCGGCACGGTTGCCGTCGCCGTGGGCGCGCGCGATGCGCTGGGCGAGGCGCCACCAGGTGGCCGCGACCCTCGCCGTCGTCGTCCCGGCCGCCTTGGTCGCGGTCGCCGTGATCGGTTGGCGATCTTCGCGCCAGCTCTCGGCCTCGCTCGAGACCACCCGAGCGGCCGAGTCCGCCGAACGTGCGGCCAAGCAGGATGCGATCGACCGGCTTCTGCGCAGCTACCTCGAGCAGGCCGAGGCGCGCCGGGGCGGCGGGCGGATCGGACAACGGGACGACGCGCTCCGCGCGATCGAGGCGGCCCGTCGGATCATCGGCGACTCCGACCCCGGGCTGCTCGCCGAGCTGCGCGATCGCGCGCTCGCCGCGCTCGCGCAGCCCGACCTGCGAGTGGTTCGGACCTGGGTCGGCGGCTCGACGATCAGCGGCGCCGACGTCGATGCGCGCGGCGAGTCGATCGCCTGGTCGGAGGCGGACGGCACCGTACGCGTGATGCGCATCGAAACGGGGGAGGAGTCATGGAGGGGCACCGGGCAGGGTGCCGCGGTGGCCCCGGTCCTGTCTCCGGATGGTCGGCGGCTCGCCCTCGTCGACGCGAACGGGGTCGCCGTCCACAGGATCGGCGTTGGCCCGTCGGTCACGTCGCTCGTGATCCACGGCGCCATCGCCGCAGCATTCTCGGCGGATGGCTCTCGTCTCGCGGTCGGCATGGCGGACGGTCGCCGTCGAGTCCTCGGACTCGACGGCGGCGGGGTCACCGAGTTGCCCGCTGGTGCAGTGGTCGACTGGCTCGCGTTCTCGCCCGACGCGAGATACCTCGCATTCCGTGCAGCAACCGGCGTCGTCGAGGTGGTGTCCGTCGATTCCGTCACGCTGCGGATCGCGTGCGAGGCGGGGCAGGATGCTCACCCGGCGTGGCACCCGGACGGACGGCGCATCGCTGTTCCGGCCGGATCCGCGGGGATCGAGGTCTTCGACGTCGAGACCGGGGTCCGCGTCGAGCGGATCGACTACTCGGGAGGTGGCGTGAGGTTGCTTCACGGGGCTTGCGGTGAGCTGCTGCTCGCCCACTCGATGTGGGACCACAGCCTCCAGCTCTGGAATGCGGATCTGGACACGCCGATCCTGCGGGACGTCTGGTGGCCGAAGTGGCTCGCCGGGAGGTGTGCCGACGATGGTCGGTTGTTCCTCGTCGGGAGGAGTGGCGACTCGGTCGAGCTGTGGGTGGCAGACTCCGGCGTGGAGCTCCGCACGTTCGCGTCGAGGTCCGACGAGCGCGGTCTCTACATCGATTGTGCGACGAGTCCCGATGGCCGGCTGCTCGTCGTGAGTGCCGAGCGGGGATTCGAGATCCGAGATACCCGGACGTGGCTGCCGCGCGCGTTCGTGCCGGGTGACGGCGGGACGGTGCGGTTCGTCGATGACGCCACGCTGGTCGTCAACACGTCGGTCGGGCTACAGATCTGGCCGATCGCCCGCGTCAACGCAGCCTACGGAGCGGAGCGGATCCGCGTCGGACCGGTGCGAACGACGCGACCGATCGCGGGCTCCGCCGGGATCGCCCACTTCGGCATCGATCCGGCCTCGCGCATTGCGGCGATCCCGACCGTCGACGGTGCGTGCACCGTCGATCTCTCCGACGGCCGGGAGGCCCGCAGGTACGGGCCGCACGACGACGTCCGGTACACTGCATTGAGCTCGGACGGTCATTGGATCGCGACGGGGAGTTGGGTCGCCGGCATTCGCGTCTGGGATCGTGCCACCGGATCGCTCGTCGCTCAGCTCGGCGACGGCCCGCAGTGCCAGGTCGAGTTCAGCCCGGATGCCGCGTACCTCGCGTCGACGGTCGACGGCGGTCGTCTGTGGCGCACGGGTAGCTGGGAGCTGGTGCGCGGTTTCGGGCTCAGCGGTTCGATCGCCGAGGGCGCGTTCGTCGCGTTCGCCCCGGGCAGTGACATGCTCGCTCTCGCCGGCCCGGACGGTCGGTTCCTCCTCGCGGATCCGCGCACCGGGGACCACCTCGCCACGTTGTTCGAGCCTCGTCGCGGTCGCACCAACGCGCTGAGGTTCTCGACCGACGGCGCTCGGCTCATGGCGATCTCGGTCGACCTCGGCGGGGCCCTGCACGTGTTCGATCTCCCCGCGCTCGGTGACGGTCTCCGGGCAGCCGGACTGAGCTGGAAGCTCGCGGTCGACGCACCCTCGGCAGCCTCGCATCCGGTCGCCATCGCGATCGAAGTCGAGCGCGGCGAGGCCGACGATCCGGTCGCCCGCGCCGCTCACTCGATCACCGCGGCGCGGGAAAGGTGGGAGAGTGAGCCGCACGGCGCTCGAGCCTGCAACGAGCTCGCCTGGCTGTTGTCCATCGCACCGGCGGAGCTGCGCGAGCCGGACCTCGCCCTCGAGCTCGCGGTGCGTGCCGTCACGAATGCACCCGACGGCGTGCTTCGCGCCGGGTATCGGAGCACGCTGGCACTCGCACTGTGTCGGGCGGGTCGTTACGTCGATGCCCTCGACGTGCTCGCCGACAACCTCGATGCGCAAGCGGACGAGGCGCTGCCGCTGGACCTCTACGTCGCCGCCCTCGCATACTCCGGCCGCGGCGATCGTGAACGGGCGCGGCAGACTGCCTCGCTCGCGGCTCGCTTCGCGGCGGCCAATCGATCGTTGTCGCGCGCCCGTCGCGACGACTTCAGGCTCCTCGCGACCGAGATCGGCGAGCGGCTCGCGGGGACGCGCTGATCGGCGTCGGCTCGGTGCGGCGGGAGCCACCCCGCTCGTCTCCGCGTTCGCAACGTGCCTGCCCGCAGCGAGAGCTCGAAGGACCGCCCGAGGCGCGTCGGGGTGGAAGCGGACGTCACGGCGGAGCTGCCCAGGATCGGGAGGCAGCGATCGTCGAGAGCGCCGATCCACGTCGGGCTCCGAACCGGGGCGCGGTGGGGTCGACGTCGCCGATCCGCGTCACCCCATCAGCCCCAGCAGGAACAGCCCGGCGAGCTGCGCGTGGCGGAGCTCCCAATCCACGCGCTGCGCGACCACGCCGGGGTTCAGTCTGGCGACCGAAGCCCGCCACTCGTCGCGGGCCTGCTCCCACCACGGCGCCGGCGGCACGATCGCCAGGACGACCTCCGCTCTGGCCACGCCGAGCCCGAACAGCCCCTCGTCGTCCAGGGCTCGCAAGGCCCGCTCCGCGCCGTCCACGGCGAGACCGCCGACGGTGCTGGCCCGCTGCAGCGCAGGCACCGGCGTGTACAGCAGGGGGGGCACGCGCGGCGACCCGACGACGTGCGCGTACCGCAGCACCGCCTGCCAGGTCTTCGCATCGCCGCCGCGACGTTCCGCGGCGCACGCGGCCGCCGCCTCCCGCAGCGGTCCGGCACCGTGCAGCACGACGCCGCGTCGGCTGCGCAGGTCGATCTCGACGAGCGTCGCCGCGGGCGCGTCGTCGCCCGTCCCGAGTCGCTGCATGGCGATCCGGATGGCACCGCAGAACGCCGCGGTCGCCTCGTGGACGGATCCGAACGCCTGACTGCCGGCCGTCGTCATGCCGCGCCTCCGATCCCCAGCTCCTCCGCGTGTGGCCGCAGCGCCTCGATGACGAAGCCGACGTGGTCGGCCAGCTCGACGCCGAGCAGCTCGACTCCGGCCGCCACCTCGCCACGGTCGACCTTCGCGGCGAACGAGCGGTCCTTCAGCTTCTTCAGCACGCTCTTCGCTCCGAGCGACCGTACGCCGTCGGGTCGCACCAGGCAGCAGGCGACGACGAAGCCGGTCAGCTCGTCGCACGCGAGCAGCGCCCGATCGAGCGGAGTCTCGTAGGGCACGCCCCATTTCGTGTAGTGCGCCGACACCGCGTGCGCGATCTCCTCCTCGCCACGCTCGCGAAGCCACGCGACGATCCGGGCGGGGTGCTCGTCGGGCCATTGCTCGTAGTCGGCGTCGTGCAGCATCCCCGCGATGGCGAAGCATTCCTCGTCGTCCGGTCCGGCACCGTAGCGGTGCGCCGCCGCCCGCATCACGATCTCGACCGCGCGCGCGTGGTTGCGCAACGCGTCCGTCGCCGTCCACGCACAGAGCTGGGTCCAGGCCTCGTCTCTCGTGATCGCCATGCCATCACGATCCCGCGCGATCGTCCCGAATCAACCCGTCCTGAATCAGCCCGTCCCGAATCAGCCGGCGCCGGATCAGCCGGCGTCGAACGCGTCGGCGAGCGCCTCGCACAGCCGGCCGACCTCCTCTGGCGTGTTGTAGTGCAGCAGGCTCGCCCGCACGACGCCGTCCTCGGGAGCGAGCCCGAGTGCCGTCGCCAATCGGTGGGCATAGAAGTGTCCGTACCGGATCGCGAGCCCCTGCGCGTTCAGCCGCTCGGCGATCGAGCGGCTGGAACGGGTGCGATGCACGAACGACACCGTGGGCACGCGGGACGGACCCGGCTCCGCCGGACCGACGATGCGCACGTCGTCGCGCTCGCGCAGGAACCGCAGCAGCGGCGCGGTCAGCTCGTCCTCCAGCTCGTGGAAGCGTCGGTAGGCGCGCCGCACGGTGTCGCGGCTCACCGGCGCGGCCGGGTCGCCGGCCACGAAGGCCAGCAGATCACCGACGCCGAGCAGCGCTGCGCAGCCCTCGTGGCACACGCCGCCGAGCTCGAATGCGTAGGGTGCCCCGGCCGACTGGGTGAAGTAGTGGTTGGGTCCGCGCGCCAGCTCCGCGAATGCGGCGAGGCGCCCGCACAATGCCGCGAGGTGCGGGCCGAACGTCTTGTAGGTCGAGAACACGTAGTAGTCGGCGCCGAGCTCGTGCATGTCGATCACCCGGTGTGGCGCACCGGCGACCCCGTCGACGACGACCCGCGCGCCGACCGCGTGCGCGCGTGCCGCGATCGCCGCCACGTCCTCGATCCGCCCCAGCAGGTTCGACACGTGGTGCACGGCGACGACCCGCGTGCGCTCGCTCAGCAGCGCGTCGAGATCGGAGAGCTCGCAACGCGCGTCGTCGCCCGGCCGCGGACGCCAGTGCCGCACGACGAACCCGCGCTCCGCCAGCCGCGTCCACGGCCCGATGTTCGCCTCGTGGCCGGCCTCGCACACGACGACCTCGTCGCGCCCGCGCGCGGCAGACGCCGCGTAGGCGTCGGCGAGCATCGCGCAGAGCTGCGACGTCGACGGTCCGACCACCACCGCGTGGTCCGCGGTCGCCCCGAACAGCGTCGCGAGCAACCGGCGCGCGGCGTCGACGGTCGCGACCGCCTCCCGCGACAGCCGGTAGTCCGCCCCGAGCTGCACGTAGCTGCCGAGCAGGTATGCGCGCATCCGGTCGGCGACCTCCACCGGGACCTGCGAGCCGCCCGCGTTGTCGAGGAACACGGTCGGGCCGGCGAGGGCGGGGAAGCGCGCGCGGATCGCGTCGCGCGACGGCGGGGGCGGGTGGTCCATCGAGTGCAGCGCGGGCGCGGCGAACGTCGCTGCCCGCGCCGCGGGATTCTGGCAGAATGGCACGCCTGTCGACCAGGGCCGGTCGGGAGGGACAGGACCCGAACATGCTCCACCGACTCGCGACCGTCGTCGCGCTGGCCCTCGCCGTCCCGCACGCGCACGCGGGCTGCCTGCAGCCGCAGCCGCTTCCCGCGCTCGCGGACGCGGCTCCGCTGCGCGCACCCGATGCCGCGGATGCGTTGCGCGGGCTCACGCTGTGCATTGCGCTGGGCGAAGGCGATCTGGACCATCCCGCGCGCCGCGCGCTGCATTACCTCGCGCGGCTGTGCGAGAGTGCAGGCGCCCGCGTCGCCGTGCTACCGACGGTGCCCGTCGACGAGCGGCCCGCGTCCGTCGCCGTCGCGGCCGGGGCGGCGCTGCTGCTCGAGATCGGCTGGCGCGGGGGCGACGACGCGGGTCGGGTCGAGGTGCCGCGCCGCACCGCCGCCGACGCCGAGCGCGCCCGATTGGAGGCCGCGCTCGTGGCCCGGATCGTCCAGGCGCGGGTCGTCGGCCGCGGCGCGGTCGCCGCGCGTGACGGCGCTCCCCCGGTGGTCGCGCTGCGACTGCAACTCGCCGGCGCCGACGGCCCGCGCGCACACCGCGAGCCGGTCCATGCAATGCTCCGGGCGATCGCCGACTGGTGGGCGGCGGAGCGCGCGACGGCGGCCGCGCTCGCGCCGCCACCGCCGCCGGTCGACGCCGTGCCGCGACCCCACCCGTTCTGGCCGCTCGATCGCCCGCCCGCGACGGTCGACGAGCTCGCGACGTTCGTGCAGTCGTGGCGGCGCGCGGGGGTCGTCGACGCGACCCAGGTGTGGCTCGACGTCGACGTGGTGCCCGCCCCGGACGGCCGCGGCGTCGTGCTGAGCGGCTCGACCGAGCTCCCGGTGCTCGAGCGCGCGCTGCGGCGAGCGCTCGCGCGCGTGGGCGTGGAGCCGATCCACGGCGCGCTGCGCGCGCTGCCCGACCCCGAGCGCGTCGGCCCGGCCCCGTTCGGCGAGGTCGTCGCGCCGTCCGCGCAGACCTGGAGCCGGCCCGGGCGCGCCACCGGCCTCGCCGGCGTCGATCCGGTCGGCCAGTTCGAGGAGACCGAGCTGCTGCGCGGCGAGCCGGTCTGGCTGCTCGACCGCGACGGTGACCACCTGCTCGTGCACGCGGCGTCCGGCTACCTCGGCTGGGTGCAGGCCGCGGCGATCCGGCCGCTCGACGAGGCCGCGTTCCGCGCCCGGCTCGGCACCGCGGGCGACACGGGCGTGCTCGTCGCGCGCCGCGCGCTGGCGATGGTCGGGACGCCGTATCTGTTCGGGGGTCGCGGCCCGGACGGCATCGATTGCTCGGGCCTCGTCAGCACGCAATGGGCGACCGCCGGCACCTACCTGCCGCGCGACGCCCGCCAGCAGGTGCTCGCGGGGCGCCTCGTCGCGACTGCCGACCAGCGCCTCCCGCTCGAGCCTGGCGATCTGCTGTTCTTCGGGGACGCCGCGGGCCGCATCAGCCACGTCGGCATGTCGCTCGGCGGCGCGCGCTTCGTGCACGCGACGCCGCCGGAGGTGACGGTCGGCAGCCTCGACCCCGGCGACCCGGCCTGGTCGAGCGTGCTCGCCGAGCGCTTCGTGCTCGCGAAACGCGTCGCGCGGTAGCCCTTCGCGCCGCCGTCGCCCCGCCGGGCGACCCAGCCTCCTCAGCGCTGCTCGAACGGGTCCGAGTAACCGCGCGTCGGCAGGCCGGTCGCGGCATCGGCGCCGATCGCGATCCAGTGGATCGGTGCGCCGAGCAGCGCGCTGAAGCCGCGCACGTCGAGCCGCGCCTCGCCGCGCGCGTCGATCGTCCGGGCGAAGAAGGTCGGCTGCGCGAGCGCCGCGAAGGTCAGCCGGTCGACCGCGAAGTCGTAGACCACGCCGGCCGGTGCGGCGGGCAGCACGATGCCGTTCGAGACCGGCGCGGTCAGCGACGGCAGGAACCACAGCCAGCTGCCGACCGCCGCGGGGTCGGACAGCGACACGACCAGGAAGCCCTGGGCGTCGAGGCGCAGGTCCGGCAGCCGCGAGCCGCGCACGAACACGTCGCGCGTGCCGTCGCCGTCGTGGACGTAGAGCACGTCGACGTCGCCGTTGAGGGTCGTGACGACGTCGACCTCGCGAACGTCCGCGGTCGCCCCGCGCGAGGCGTTGTCGACCGCGTCGAATCGGTGCCAGCTCGCGGCGTCGTCGACGCTGACGAGGAACGTCGCGTCGGCCGGGAACGGACCGGTCCGCAATGCGGCGGCGAGGGTGCCGCGACCGCGCATGTCGAGCGTGCCCGCCAGCTGGTCCAGCACGACCGGGCCGGCGACGTCGAGCAGCAATGATCGGGTCGGCGTGCCGGCCAGCAGGTCGCTGCCGGCGCGGCGGTCGACGACCGCGTAGAGGTCGGCGTCGCCGGCGCGCGCGTCGGTGTAGAGCACGACCAATCGTCCGCCGCTCGCGAGCAGTCGCGCATCGAGCACCGGGACGCCGGCCGGGGTCGACGCGACCGCCACCGGGGCGTGCAGGCTCGCGCCGCCGTCCCGGCTCACGGTCATCCACAGCGCGTCGTCCTGGACGAGCACGAACACGCCCTGGCCGTCGACGGCGCATCGCACTCCGCTGGCGCGACCGGCCAGCCCGGTCTCCGGCCGCCACGTGATGCCACCGTCGGTGGAGGTCGCGACGAGCGGGATGTCCGCGCCGCGCCAGGCACGCAGCCACGCGATGCAGACCCGGTCGCCATCCGCCGCGATGCTCGGCGAATCGGAGTCGAGCGAGCCGGGCGGCACGTTGCCGACTCGACGCTCCTCCGGGAGCAGCGTCGCGGCCGTGCCGTTCGCGTCGAAGCCGACGCTCCGGAAGAACACGTCCTCGCGGCTCGAGGCCCGGCCCTGACCACCGACGTCGGTGTAGTCGGCCGTGAAGCAGACGTAGGCCCGGCCGTCCCCGCTCGCCGCGAGCTGCAGGTCGTCGCAGTCGTTCAGCGTGTCGCCCGTCGACAGCGCCTGCCCGATTCCCGCCGACACGTCGACCGTCTGCCAGGTCCGCCCCTGGTCGGCCGATGCGACGACCAGCGCGCGATCGCCGCCGGCCGGTCGGCCCGCATTGCTGCACAGACCGACGAACACGCGGTGGCCGTCCGCGACGATCTGCGGCGCGTCGGCCAGCCACTCGCCGAGCCCGGGGTCCGCGACGAACACCGCGACTGCCGGGGTCGGCCACGACCAGCCACCGTCGGTCGAGCGTGCGACGAACAGTGCGTCGCGGCCCCGGGCGTCCCGATCGGGGAAGAGCGCGTAGACGACCCGCGCGGTCGGCGCGAGCCCGCGGCCGGCGTCGCCCGGCAGCGCCTGGCGCGGCGCCGCGAGCCGCCAGGCCGACCGCGCGACGGTGTCGACGGCGACGCGGTCGCTCGACAGCTCGCGCTCCGGCCGCCCCGCGTTCTCCGGATCCTGGGCCTGCGGTGATCCGGCGAGGACGAGGGCGGTCAGCAGGGCGGCGCGCATCGGAACGGAGGGGGCGGACGGCCGACAGGGCCCCGCAAGCCTACCCCGAACCGCGCCCGGACGGCGCGGGCGGGCCACCGCGCTGCGGACGGCCTCGCGGATGCGGCGCTGGCACCGCTCGTCGGTGACCGCACGGCGACCGGCGTCGATCACAGCCGGTCCCACGCCGCTGCCGCCGCGGCACGCCGCGCCGGGTCGGGGTGCCCGGAGTCCAGGTAGGCGCGCAGCGCGGCGCGGGCGACGTCGCGCTGGCCGCAGCGCGCCGCCGCCATGCCGAGCAGGAACGCACAGACGGGGTCGTCGGGGTGCAGCGCGCGGTACTCCGCGAGCAGTGGAACGGCGTCGGCGTCGTGGCCCAGGTTGTAGGCGGCGACCGCGCGGTTGTAGCGCAGCTCCGCGCGGTGGGCGGCCGAGCGCAGGTGCGCGTCGGCGGCCTCGGCGAGCGCGAGCGCCTCGGTGCTGCGCCCCTGGACGAGGAGGTTCTGGGTCAGGTTCACGACCACCGCGTCGCGGTCGACGTAGCTGACGCGTGCCGGGTCCGGTGCGAGACAGGCGCGATAGCAGCGCTCCGCGCCGCGCAGATCGCCGCCGCGCTCCCGCGCGCGACCGAGATGGCTCAGGCCCTCGAGGTAGTCCGGTGTGCCGGCCAGCTCGTGCGTGAACAGCGTGACGTCGTCGTGGAATTTCGGCAGCCGCGCGAGGATCCGCGCGCCGTACGCGAGCGCCACCAAGACGGCGACGGCCGCGGCCAGGCGGCGCGCACGTTCGCCGGCGAGCTGCGCTCGCCCGGCGAGCCGCACCGCTTCGGTGACTGCACCGGCCACCGCGAGCCCGGACACGTAGAAGTAGCGATCGGCGCGGAAATGCAGCGTCGGCACGAGCTGCGCGACCGGCAGCAGGGCGGCATTGTAGGTGACGATCCACACGCGCAGGCTGGGCCAGCGTCGGGCAGCGGCGAACTGCGCCCACACGCAGGCGACGAAGCCTGCGCTGATCGCGACCCGCTCCCACGGCGGGCGCGCCGCGAAGCGCGTCACGGTGTCGGCGAGCGTGAGCCGCGCCGGCCACGTCAGCAGCGACAGGCCGTCGAGGTAGACCGCCTGGAACGTCGCCAGCCGCTCGGTGAGCCCGAGCGGGGACTGCACGCGCTCGATGCTCGCCGTGGCCGCGACGTGCAGTGCGCCGACGGCCGCCGCCGCGAGCAACAATGCCGTGGCGAAAGGTCGCAGGGTGCGCCGGCTCGGCGCGATCGAGCCTGCCGCGATGCCGACCGGCAGCAGGAACACCAGCTCCTTCGTCAACATGCCGAGCGTCGCGGCCGCGACACCGAACGCGAACGTCGCGCCGCGCCGCGCGCCGCCGGCAGCCGCGAGCCGCTGCGCGCACAGCACGGTCAGCAGACCGCAGCACAGCCCGAACAGGTCGGCCTTCGCGTGCACCAGCCCGGCGACCGCCGAATGCAGCGGGTGGAGTCCGAACAGCATCCCGCCGAGGGCGGCGAGCCCCGCACCGTGCCCGGCCCGCCGCAGCACGGCCATGAACAGCCCCGTGTTCACCACGTGCAGCGCGAGCGAGCTCAGGTGGAAGCCGAGCGGATCGAGACCCCACAGCGCGCGGTCGAGCGTGTGGATCAGGTCGTAGACCGGCCGGTGGTAGCCGGCACCGTTGTCGGCCGTCACGAACGTCCGCCACAGCTCCGACCACGACGTGACGACCTTCGTCGCGCCGGCGATCTCGCTGTGGTCGATCCAGACGAAGCCGTTGCCGAGACCCGTCGCGTAGACGAGCGCCGTCGCCGCGAGGACGGCGAGCGGTAGGAGCCGGGCTCGATCGTGCAGCGCCATGTGCTGCGGAGTCTACGGGCTGCGGAGCAGCGGTCGCGCCCCGCGAGGTGGGTGCACCGCACGCCCGCCGACGCTGCCGCGCGCGCCGCGTCGGGTCACATCCTCGCGCTGGCATCGGGCGGCCTGCGCACTACATTCGGTGCGCCCCAGCCGGAGCCCTCGCATGTCCCAGACTCTCGTCCGCTACCGCGACGTCCTCGAGATCGTCGGTGACATCCTGCGCGTGCGCGTGCCCCGCGCCGGGTTCACGGCGGGCGGCGCCGAGCTCGCACCGCGACTGCACGACCTCGGCGTGGTCGAGGGCTCGGAGGGGCGCACCTCGCTCGGCCAGGTGATCCACCTCGCCGGCGACGTCGTGACGCTGCAGGTGTTCGGTGGCACGGCGGGTCTGTCGACCGCGTCGTCGGTGCGCTTCCTCGGGCGACCGATGGACGTCGTGTGCTCGGACAACGTGCTCGGCCGCGTGTTCCGCGGCAACGGGCGACCGATGGACGGCGGGCCGGCGCTCGACGAGGACCGCCGCGTGCCGATCGGCGGGCCGTCCGTCAACCCGGTCAGGCGCGACATGGCGTCGCGCATGGTGCGCACCGACGTGCCGATGATCGACGTGTTCAACTGCCTCGTCGAGAGCCAGAAGATCCCGATCTTCTCGGTGGCCGGCGAGCCGTACAACAAGCTGCTCGCGCGCATCGGCATCCAGGCCGACGCCGACGTCGTGATCTTCGGCGGCATCGGCCTGATCTTCGACGACTACCACCTGTTCCGGACCGCGTTCGACGAGGCGGGCGTGCTGTCGCGCACGGTGATGTACGTCAATCTGGCGAGCGACCCGGTCGTCGAGCGCCTGCTGGTGCCCGACCTCGCGCTCGCGGTCGCCGAGCGCATCGCCCACGACGAGAACAAGCGGGTGCTCGTGCTGCTGACCGACATGACCGCGTTCGCCGACGCGCTCAAGGAGATCGGCGTCGCGATGGACCGCGTGCCGAGCAACCGCGGCTACACCGGCGACCTCTACTCGCAGCTCGCGCGCCGCTACGAGAAGGCCTGCGACTTCCGCGGCCGCGGCTCGGTGACGATCCTGTCGGTCACGACGATGCCGGGCGGCGACGTGACGCACCCGGTGCCCGACAACACCGGCTACATCACCGAGGGGCAGTTCTACCTCCACGACGGCGTGCTCGATCCGTTCGGCTCGCTGTCGCGTCTGAAGCAGAACGTGATCGGCCACGTCACCCGTGAGGACCACGGCCAGGTGATGAACGCGATGATCCGCTTCTACGCGGGCGCCCGTGACGCGCAGCAGAAGCAGGCGATGGCGTTCGACCTGTCGCCCTTCGACCACAAGCTGCTGCGTTACGGCAAGCTGTTCCGTGAGCGGTTCATGGACGTCGACGTGCGGATCGGCCTCGAGGACGCGCTCGATCTCGGCTGGCGCACGCTGGCCGAGTGCTTCGCCCCCGAGGAGCTCGTGATGAAGCAGTCGATCGTCGATCGCTACTACCCGAAGGACGTCGTGCGCGCCGACGCGGAGGCTGCATCGGCGTGAGCCGCATCGCGCTCAACAAGGCGGAGCTGCAACGACAGCAGCGCGCGCTGAAGACGTACCGGCAGTTCCTGCCGTCGCTCGACCTGAAGCGGCGGCAGCTGCTCGCCGAGCGCGCCGCCGCGCGCGCCGAGCTCGCGTCGCTGCGAGCCGAGCTGATCGCCGCGACGCGGTCGGTCGGCGAGCAGCTGCCGATGCTCGCCGACGAGCGGATCGCGCTCGACGGCCTCGTGCGCGTGAAGGCCTGCCACCTGACGACCGAGAACCGGCTCGGCACGAAGCTGCCGCTGCTCGAGCGCGTCGACGTCCAGGTCGCGCACTATTCGCTGCTGACCAAGCCGCACTGGGTCGATCCGCTCGTCGACCGCCTGCGGCGCGCGATCGAGTCCGAGATCCGCGTGCGGGTCGCCGAGGAGCGCACGCGGCGCCTCGAGCGTGCGGTGCGCGTCATCACGCAGCGCGTCAACCTGTTCGACAAGGTGCTGATCCCGCAGACGCGCGCGAACGTCCGCCGCATCCAGCTCCATCTGTCCGATGCGGAGCGGGCGGGTGTGGTCCGCGCCAAGATCGCGAAGAGCCGCGCCGGAGGTCGGTCGTGACGATCGTCCGCCTGCACCAGTTCGCGCTGGTGGGCCGGGATGTCGACCGGACCCACACGCTCGCCGAACTGCAGCGGCTCGGCTGCACGCACGTCGAGCCGGGCGCCGGCACCCGCGCGAATCCGAGCGACGCGCCGCCGCGCGAGCTCGACCTCGGGCGGCCGCCCCGCGAGGTCCTCGATGCGCTCAAGGTGCTGGCGCGTGTCGACCACCCGCGTCGGCAGGCCTGGGCCGACGAGCCGTTCGACCTCGACGCCGTCGTCGACCGCGTCGGTGCGCTCGAGAGCCGGCGGCTGCACCTCGAGGATCGCCGCGACTTCCTCGAGGATCGGATCGAGGACCTGCGGCACTGGGGCGACTTCCGGCTGCCGGAGCCCGGCGAGATCGGCCCGTACCGGCTGTGGTTCTACCGCGTGCCGAACGCACGGATGCGCGAGCTGGACGACCTGCCCGAGCGCGGCTTCGACCTGCCGTGGCAGGTGGTGCACCGCGATGCGCGGACGAGCTGGGTCGTCGTCGTCTCGCCGACGCAGCCGCCGGCGAACGCGATGCCGGTCCTGCGGACGCGCACCGGCAAGGTGTCGCTCGAGCAGCTCCGCCGCGAGCTCGAGTCGGTCGAGCAGGAGCTCGAGGAGATCGCTGCCAACCTGCACGCATTGACGCGTTGGAAGAGCGCGATCGTCCGCAATCTGGCCCGCGCTGCCGACCGGGCCTCGCTCGACGCCGCCCACGACGCCTGCGCGCGCGATGCGGACGGTGCGGTATTCGTCGTCCGCGGCTTCGTGCCCTCGGCGGAGCTGCCGAGGCTGGAGTCGCTCGCCGCGAAGTCCGGCGCCGCACTGGTCGCCGCCGAGCCGGCGCCGGAGTCGCGGACGCCGACGCTGCTCGACAATCCGCGCCATTTCGGCGGTGGCGAGGAGCTCGTGCAGTTCTACCAGACGCCGGGCTACCGCGACTGGGACCCGTCGCCGGTCGTGGCGTTCTCGTTCGCGACCTTCTTCGCGATGATCCTGGCCGACGCCGGCTACGCGCTGCTGCTCGGTGCGGGGCTGCTGATCGGCTGGCGGAAGCTCGGTCGGACGGAGAAAGGCGCGCGCATCCGGCTGCTCGTCGGCGGCATGCTCGCGGCGGGCGTCGTCTACGGTGCGATCGTCGGGAGCTGGTTCGGCGTCACGCCGCAGCACGGATTCCTCGCGAAGCTCCACGTGCTGCCGCTCGACGACTTCGACTCGATGATGCGCGTATCGGTGCTGATCGGCGCGGCACACCTTGCCCTCGCCAATACGATCGTCGCGTCGCGCGCGCGCACGCGCGCCCGTGCGGTGCCGCCGCTCGGCTGGGTCGGTGTGCTCGCCGGTGGCCTCGTGCTGTGGCTCGCCGGTCCTGGTCAACGTCCGCTCGGCTACGGGCTCGTCGCGCTCGGGCTGCTGGGGATCCTGTTCTTCCAGAGCGACCGCCGCATCGCGGGACCGCTCGACGTGCTGAAACGCCTGGCGGCCGGCGCGCTCGGCCTGACCAACATCACGCGCCTGTTCGGCGACGTGCTCAGCTACCTGCGGCTGTTCGCGCTGGGGCTCGCCAGCTCGTCGCTGGCGATGACGTTCAACTCGCTCGCGAGCGACATCCAGGATGCGATGCCCGGCATCGGCCTGTTGTTCGCCATCGTGCTGCTCGTGATCGGCCACGCGATCAATCTGGTGCTCGGATTGATCGGCGGCCTCGTGCACGGGCTCCGTCTCAACTTCATCGAGTTCTATCAGTGGGGCCTCAGCGAGGAGGGGCGGCCGTTCCGCCCCTTCGCCAAGAGGGAAGTCGAACGATGAACGACCTGTTGCTCGTGCTCGGATGGGCCGGTCTCTACGCGCCGATCGCCCTCGGCGCCATCGGCAGCGTGATCGGCTGCGCGGTCGCGGGGCAAGCCGCGATCGGGGCGATGCTCGAGACCGACGGCGGCCATGGCCGCTTCGTGGGCGTGTCGGCCATGCCGAGCTCGCAGACGGTCTACGGCATCGTCGTGATGTTCAGCCTGCAGCGCGCCGTCACCGAGGCGACCGCCGGCGGGCTCGCGGGCATCGGAATCCTGACCGGCCTCGCGCTGATGCTCAGCGCGATCCGCCAGGGGCACTGCTGCGCATCGTCGATCCAGGCGACGAAGAGCAAGCCCGAGGTGTTCGGTCTGTCGCTCGCACCTGCCGCGATCGTCGAGGGCTTCGCGGTGTTCTCGTTCATCTTCGCGCTCGTCGTCAGCGCGGGAATCCCGAAGGCGTGAGCCCGATGGCTCCGCAGGCCCGAGTCGCGAGGAGCGAGCGATGACCGATCCGCAGGAAGACGTCGTCAGCAAGGGCGTCGAGGAGTTGATCGCGCGGTTGCGCGACGACGGCGTGCAGAAGGGCCGCGACGAGGCCGCGCGCATCGTCGGCGACGCCGAGGAGCGGGCCCGGGCGCTGCGGCGTGAAGCCGAGCGCGAATCGGAAGCGATCGTGCAGCGCGCGCGCGCCGAGGCCGAGGAGATGCGCCGCGCCGGCGAGCAGGCCCTGCGCGTCGCGTCGCGCGACGCGGTGCTGTCGCTGGTCGAATCGCTCGAGCAGCGCTTCCGTGCGCAGGTCGCTCGCATGGTGGGCGAGGCCCTGGAGTCGCAGAGCGTGCTCGAGCGCATGGTGGTCGAGGTCGCCGGGCGCGTGCGGCCGGCCGTCGAGTCGGCAGGCGAGGTCGAGATCCTGCTGCCGCAGCAGGCGCTCGACCTCGACGCGCTGCGACGCGAGGAGGGCGAGCTCGACCGCGGCACGCTGACCCATTTCGTGCGGGCGGTCGCACGCGACGTGCTGCGCGATGGCGTCGCGTTGCGACCTGCGGCCGAGCGCGGAGCGCACGGTCTGTCGATCCGTCTGGACGGCGATGCCGTGCGGATCGAGCTCGACGAGCACACCGTCGCGGCGGTGGTCCTCGAGCACCTGCAGCCGCGGTTCCGGGCCTACCTGCAGGACGTGTCCGGCTGACGGCCGAGCCTCGCGATGGGAAGCTCCGACCGCTACGTGATGCTGCTGGCGAGCCTGCCGCACCTCGGCAGGCCGTTCGGCGTCGACCGCCCGCCGATCAACCGGCTGCGGCTCGGTCAGCGTCTGGCGTGGCTCGAACCCGCGGACCGCTCGCTGGTCGAGCGCATCGACTACGTCGTGCACGGCGAGCGGCTGGCGCTCGAGGCGAGCGATCGTGACGTCCAGCTCCGGCTCGAACGACTGTGGGCGGACCTCGACGGCCGCCCGGTGCTGCGGAGGATCGTCGGCGACCGTCTCGAGATGCGCACGCTGATCGCGAACCTCCGCAGGCGGCGGCTCGGCATGCCGCCGCCGACCGGTGCGATCGGCTGGGGGCGTGGCGTCGAGGCCGCCCGCGTCCATTGGGAGGCGCCAGCGTTCCGGCTCGAGGGCGCATTGCCGTGGCTCGGCGAGGCGGAGCGGCTGCTGCGGATCGGTGATGCGATCGGGCTGGAGCGGCTGCTCGTCGGCGTCGCCTGGAAGATGCTCGACGACGCGCTCGGGCACGAGCACCGCTTCGACCTCGAGGCAGTCGTCGCCTACGTGTTGCGCTGGGGGCTCGTCGATCGGAGCGCGCACCAGCTTCCCCAGCCGGCGACCGAGCGGTTCGACCGGCTGCTGTCGCAGGCATTGACCGGGCTCCGGTTGGAGTTCGGCGGCGAGGATTCGCAGTGACGGGAGGAGCCGTGACGCGAGGACCCAACGTGATGACGGACGACGCGACGCACGTCGCAGGCGAGGCCGCGCCGGCGCGCGTCGTCGCCGTGCAGGACGACCTGGTGACCATCGAGATGGCGCAGTCCGGCGGGCGGCCGCTGACCAAGAACGAGGTCGTGTTCGTGTGTCCACCGGCGAAGCCGGGCGAGCGCACGGAGCGGCTGCAGGGCGAGGTGCTGCGCGTTCACGGTCGCACCGCCGAGGCCCAGGTATTCGAGAACACGCGCGGTGTGGGCATCGGCGATCCGGTCGAGCAGACCGGACGGCTCTTGTCGGTCGAGCTCGGACCCGGGCTGCTCGGGCAGATCTTCGACGGCCTGCAGAACCCGCTCGAGGGGCTCGCGCAATTGCACGGTGCGTTCATGCCGCGCGGCATCGCGCTGCGCGCGGTCGATCGCGACGCCGAGTGGGCGTTCACGCCGAAGGTCGCGGTCGGCGCGCGCGTGCGGGCGGGCGCGGTGCTCGGCGTCGTGCAGGAGAAGCGCCTCGAGCACAGGATCCTGGCACCCTTCGATCTCGACGGCGAGGCCGAGGTCACCTGGATCGGGCAGGGCCGGTTCCGGGTCGAGTCGGCGATCGCCCGGCTGAAGCCCGCCGGTGGCGACGAGCTACCCGTCACGATGCTGCGGCGCTGGCCGGTGCGGCGCCCGTTGCCGGCCGGCATGGTCGAGCGCGGGATCTGCGAGCGGAAGTACCCCGAGCGGCCGATGGTCACCACCATGCGGCTGATCGACACGTTCTTCCCCATTGCGCGCGGTGGCACGGGCTGCATCCCGGGACCGTTCGGCGCCGGCAAGACCGTGCTACAGGGACTCGTCGCTCGCTATGCGGACGTCGACGTCGTGATCGTCGTCGCCTGCGGCGAGCGGGCGGGTGAGGTGGTCGAGACGCTCACCGAGTTCCCGAAGATGACCGACCCGCGTGGTGGCGGGTCGCTGATGGACCGCACGATCGTCATCTGCAACACGTCGTCCATGCCGGTGGCAGCGCGCGAGGCGTCGATCTACACCGGGATCACGCTCGCCGAGTACTACCGCCAGACCGGTCTCGACGTGCTGCTGCTGGCAGACTCCACGTCGCGCTGGGCGCAGGCGATGCGCGAGACGTCCGGGCGCCTCGAGGAGATCCCCGGCGAGGAGGCGTTCCCCGCCTATCTGGACTCGTCGATCAAGGCCGTCTACGAGCGCGCCGGGGTGATCCGCAACACGGCCGGGCAGCTCGGCAGCCTGACGATGATCGGCACGGTGTCGCCGGCCGGCGGCAACTTCGAGGAGCCGGTCACGCAATCGACGCTCGCGACGGTGAAGTGCTTCCTCGGGCTGAGCTCCGACCGCGCCTACAAGCGCTTCTATCCGGCGGTCGACCCGCTGCTGTCCTGGTCACGCTATCGCGAGCAGCTCGCACCGTGGTTCGAGCGCGAGGTCGACCCGCGCTGGACGAAGTCGGTGCGGGAGGTACACGACCTGCTCGCGCGCGGCGACGCCGTCGAGCGGATGATGCAGGTGACCGGCGAGGAGGGCATCACGCTCGAGGACTTCGTCGTCTATCAGAAGGCCCGGTTCATCGACCTCTGCTACCTGCAGCAGGACGCGTTCGACGCGGTCGACGTGAGCTGCCCGCTCGAGCGACAGAAGCTCGCGTTCGGGAAGATGCATGAGCTCGCCGCGCGGCAGCTGCGGTTCGCCGACAAGGACGAGGCGAGGGACTTCTTCACGCGGCTGTCGGGCCTGTTCCGCAACTTCAACTACGCCGCCGACGGCACGCCCGACTACACCGAGCTGCTGCGCAAGTTCGACTCCGAGCTGGAGGCTCGCACCGCGCCGTGAAGGTCCTGCACGTGCTGCACGCGTTCCCGCCCGAGACGGCACCGGGTGGGACGGAGCGCACGGTGATCGCGCTCGCGCGGGCGATGCTGGCAGCCGGGCACGACGTCGCGGTGATCGCCGGGTCGCTGACGGTCGCACCGTCGTCGCGGATCGACGAGCAGCGGTTCGACGACGGGACGGGAGCTGCATTGCGCGTGCTGCGGATGCACCGGCAGGACGTGCATTTCGAGTCTTGGGAGAAGGCGTGGTCGCCACGGGTGGGGGAGGCGTTCCGCGGCGTGCTGCGGGCCGAGCGCCCCGACGTGGTGCACGTGCACCATTGGATCCGGCTGACGACCGATCTCGTGCGTCTCGCGCGCGACGAAGGCGTGCCGGTCGTGGCGTGCACGCTGCACGACTATTGGACTCAGACGGTCGATCCGGCCCGGCTCGTCGGTGACGATGCGCCGGTCGCGCCGCCCGCGGCGGCGTGGGTCGGTGACGACGAACGGGCCGAGGCGTTCGCGCTGCACCGCGCCGACCTGCTCGACGAGGTGCGGGCCGCGCACCTGCGCTTCGCGCCGAGCCGTGCGCATGCGGACGGCCTCGCCAGCTTCGCGGACGGCCCGCTGGGCGAAGTGTTCGTGTCGCCGCCGCCGCTCCTGGACCGGCCTGCCCGGCGCGCGGTGGGGGCGGAGCGTGGCAGACGCCTGCTGTTCTGGGGGAGCGTCTATCCCGACAAGGGGCTCGACGTCGTGCTCGACGCCCTGTTCTCGGTGCAGTCCGGCTGGGAGCTGCACGTGTTCGGTGAGGCGCACGACGTGGCCTACCGCGAGCGTCTGCAGCGCCGCAGTGCGCGCATGCCCGTGACCTTCCACGGCCGCTTCGAGGTCCGTGATCTGGCGTCTGCGCCGGGCGACTACGCGGTGCTGCCGTCGATCTGTCACGAGAGCTACGGCCTCGTGCTCGACGAGGCGCGGTGCCTGGGCCTGCCGGTGCTCGCGAGCGACCTGCCCGCCTTCCGCGAGCATTGCGATCCCGCGGCGACGGCGTTCTTCGAGCCCAACGACCCCGGTTCGCTGGCGATGCTCCTGTGCGACGAGCAGCGTTTGAGTGCATTGCGAGAGCCGGCTGACCCGATGCTCCCGACCCCGGCGGGCGAGGCCGCCGCGCTGCTGGCCCGCTACAGCGAAGCGCGATCAGGCGCACACGGCCCGCTACCGCTGCCGCCGACCGTCGCTCCGACGCGCCGTGCAGCCCACCTGTTCGCCCGCGCCGAGCGTCGCCTGTGGTCTGCCCTCCAACACCCCCCGATCCTCCCGCCCCCCCCCGCCTACCCGTGAGCTTCCGATCGGTACCGCGTACGATTCTTACATCAAGCGGGTCGGTCGCCCGGTTGGAAGCCGGCTAATGTAATAATCGTACGCGGTACCGATAGGAAGTCTCATGTGGGGGGCACTGGGGATGAGCGCGGTCGCGGGGCTGTCGACGGGGATCGGCAGCGCACTCGCGTTCTTCGCGCATCGGACCAATACGCGGCTGCTCGGTGCCGCGCTCGGTTTCTCGGGCGGCGTGATGATCTACGTGTCGTTCGTCGAGCTGCTGCCGGAGGCCCGGCGGGCGCTCGGCGATTGGCAGGCGGTCGGCTGCTTCTTCGTCGGGGTGCTGCTGTCGGTGCTGCTCGACCGGATCCTGCCCGCCCCGGAGAACCCGCACGATGCGAACCTCGTCGAGGACATGGCCGGGCCGCCGCCCGGCGCCGCCGACCAGCATCTGCACCGGCTCGGCGTGCTCACCGCGCTCGCGATCGGCATCCACAACTTCCCGGAGGGAGCCGCGACCTTCTTCAGTGCGCTCGACGGCTCCGCGCGCGGCGTCGCGATCACGCTCGCGGTCGCGCTGCACAACATCCCGGAGGGGATCTCGGTGGCGGTGCCGATCTACTACGCGACCGGCGACAAGCGGAAGGCGTTCTGGTACTCGCTGCTGTCCGGTCTGAGCGAGCCGGTCGGCGCGGCCTGTGCGTGGCTCGTGCTCGGTCCGTTCCTGTCGCCGGCCGTTACCGGCGGCGTGCTGGCGGCGGTCGCCGGCATCATGGTGTTCCTGTCGATGGACCAGCTGCTGCCGAACGCGAAGCGCTACGAGCCGGGTCACCTGTCCGTCTACGGCCTCGTCGGTGGCATGGCCGTGATGGCGCTGACGCTGCTCATCGCCGGCTGACGCCGGCTGCGGCTGGGCGACCATTTTTCTGACGTTGGCGCGTGGGGTGGGGGCCGTTCGCGGCACTGATCGCCCGACGACCGCCCCATGGACCTCGACGAGACGATCACGCGCTGGCGCGGCCCTGTGGCGGGCTGGCTCGCCGCTCAGGGGCTCGATCCCGAGCGGGCCGACCGCCTCGCGCAGGACGTGTTCGCCGACGCCTGGCTCGGCCGCGACCGCCTCGGCGACGGCTGGGACGATCCCGGCCGGCTCGGCGCCTGGCTGCGCGGCATCGCGCGCAACAAGCTGCGCGAGCTGCGCCGCCGCCGCGGGCCTGCGGCCCTGCCGGACGACGGCGTCGTCGATCCGCGCGGCAGCCCCGACGAGGCGATCGCGCGCGCCGACGAGCGCGCGCGCGTGCGCGCCGCGGTCGACCGCCTGCCGCCCGCGTGGGCGGAGGTCGTCTGGGCGTTCTACTTCGACGCGGCGGACACGCGGACCGTCGCGGCGCTGCTCGGCACGAGCGAACGCTCGGTCGAGGGACGGCTGCACCGCGCGCGTCGCGCGTTGCGCGCGCTGCTCGCGCCGCAGCGGACGACGACGGCAGGAGAGGAGGGACGATGACCGGCACCGGTACCCGTGCGGGCGACGTTCCCGCCGACGACCTCGATGCGATGCTGCGCGACGCCCTGGCACCGGCGCGCGACCGCGCTCGGTTCCTGGCCGACCTGCGCGCCGAACTCGTCCGGCGTACGGGCGGCGGACCGTCCGACCCGGCCGACCCGGCCACGCCGGGCAGCGGCGGTTCCGCACCGGGCGCCGACCGGTCGGATGACGGCACCACACGGGCTCGTCCGCGCTGGATGCGCGCCGCCGCATCGGTCGTGCCGCCCGGGCTGTTCGAGCTGGGCATCCCGAAGGCGCTCGGTGCGCAGCTGACGTGGAAGTCGGCGCCGCTGGTCATCCTGGCTCTGCCCATCGCGGCGCTCCTCGGCGTGGTCGTGACCGCATGGTGGGCGCTCCGAGCGGTCGCGACGCCCGACGCGACCCGCGCGCGGGTCGCGCGTTCGCGACTCGAACGTCAATTGCAGTGGTGGATGCGCGACCACGGTCTGCGGCTCGCAGCACTGTTCGCGAGCGTGGCATTGCTGCTCGCACTGCGCGCGACCGAGTCCGTGCCAGTGCTCGCGGCGTCCCTGATCGTGTTCTACGGCCTGTCGATCCAGTCGCTCGTCCGCGAGGGACGTGCGACTCGCCTCACGGTCGGACGGATGTGCTGCGGCATGCTGTTCTGGGCATCGCTCCAGGTCGCGCAGATCGGCCCGCTGACGCTCCCGGTCGAGTTGCGCGCCGGCTTCGAAGGCTTCGGGGCGCTGATCCTGATGTCGACCGCGCTGTTCTGCGGGCTCGCCGCGATCGACTTCGACCTGCGGCGCCTCGGTCACACCCTCGCCGGTGGCGGGCGGTCCGGTCCGCGCCTCGGCCGTGGCGAACGGATCCTCGTCGCCGTGCTGCTGACGCCCGCTGCGCTGGCGGTGCTGGCGGCGATCGTCCTGCCGGTCGCCCTCGGGTTCGGGCGGCGACCGATCCTCGACCGGTTGCAGGACGAGGTCGGCTTCGAGCTGCGCGACGACGACGGCGGGCGGTCCGCGCGCCGGCTCGCCGAGATCGTCGCGTCGGCGCCGCACGACCGGAACGTCGCGGCGGTACGCGCGCGCTTCGTGGCGGAGCGCGACCAGAAGTACGCGTCCGCCGCACCGCTCTGGGACGCCGCTTTCCTCGGGTTGGTCGGGCCGGGCGAGCTCGATCGCCACCGTCGTGACGACCTCGAGCGATTGCTCACCGGAGACCAGCCGCTTCCGCCGTTCGTGCTCCATGAGCCGGCCGTCATCGCCTTCGCGCTGTCGCCGCAGGTCTCCGATGCCGACCGACTCCACGCGGCTCGCCGCCTCGCCGAAGCGATCCCGCAGCGGCTCCGGTTCGGCGCCCTCGACGACGCTCGCAAGCTGGGGTGGCTCTGTTGCAGCCTGGGCCACGGGGAGACGATCCTCGCCCGCAGCGACGCGATCCGAGCACTGCTGGTAGCCCACTGGTTGCCGGCGCTGCAGGACGGCGCCGAGCCGGGCTTCACCAACGGCGTGCAGCGCGGCGACGGCGGCTACTTCGCACGCTCGGAGGACGCCAATCTGAAGGCCGCGTTGCTGATGGACGACTTCGGTGTCCCGTCCGGGATCGACGTCGCCGCGATGATCCCGGCATTGCGGCGCGCGGCCGCCGAAGGCGAGCGGTTCGATCGGCCGGCCGACCACCACGCGGAGGCCGCCGCCGCCGCCGCACTGCTCGCGGGCCACCTGCCCACGCAGCGCTTCGCTGCGCTCCGGTGGCTCGCCGAACGCCGCTTCCTGCTCGCACTCCTCGTCCTCGCTGCCTTCTGCGTGGTGGTGACGATGCGCGCGCCGCGGGCACCGCGAGTGCATCTGGCAGGGCGTCCGACCACGGAGGGGCCGACGTCGCGCACACCTGGCGATACGAGCGCGCAATGACAGCAGTGGCCTCCTGGCGGAGCCGTGCCTCGTCTGGAGACGACCTGGCCGTCCGAATCGCCAGGACCGCCGATGCCGGGTCGAAGTCCGCCGCGACCGCGAGTGGAGGAGGTGTGGGCGCGCCGTCCGGGGGGCGTGATCGTCGCGGCCGTGCTCGAGCGGGACGACCGGCGGCAGCAGGGCCGAGGTGCGATGCCCGACACCGTCGACGGATTCGGGACACCTCGGGCTTTACATCGGCCGCGGTCGCTGCGCTCATGCTCGGCATGCTCCGTCCCGCCGGTCCGATCCTGGGAGCCCTGCTGTGCGCGATGGTCGGCGGCAGTCCAGCGCAGGACGGTCCGCGACCCACGCTCGGCGTGAACCTCCCAGCGGTCGTCGACTGGAGTACAGCGATCCCGTTCGTCGACGCAGTCCGCACGGCGCGCGCATGGATCCCGCAGCGCACGGGCGATGGGAGCTGGAACACCGGCGCGGCGATCGACGTCGATGCACACGGCTTCCCGCGGTTGCGCGACGGGCAGGTCGCCGCGACGCTGATGTTCCGGGACGTCGACGGCCGCTATCCGGCCGGCGACTACCTGTGCACGTGGCGCGGCGACGCCGATGTCGACTTCGGCCTCGACGCCGCGATCGTCTCGCGCGGTGCCCGCTCGAGCGGTGAGCGTCATTGCGTCGCGCGGGTGGCGTCGCCGACCGACCAGGGCATCCTGCTGCGCGTCTTGCGCAGTGCACCGGGTGATCCGATCCGCGACCTGCACCTGTGGTTGCCGGGCTTCCACCGCGCGAACGACCCCTTCCATCCGGGCTTCGTCGAGCTGCTGCAGGGCTTCCGTGTGCTGCGCTTCATGGACTGGATGCGGACCAATGGCTCGCCGGTCGAGCACGCCGACGACGCGCCGCGGCCCGACGACGCCACGCAGGCGACCGAGCGCGGCGTCGCGGTGGAGCTGGCGGTCGGTCTGTGTGTGCGCACCGGAGCGGAGCCGTGGTTCTGCATGCCGCACCGCGCCGACGACGCCTTCGTGCGGCGCTTCGCAGAGCGGGTCCACGAGCTGCTGCCGGCGGAGCGGCGCGTGTGGGTCGAGTACTCGAACGAGATCTGGAACGGTGGCTTCCGGCAGGGCGCGTGGGTCGAGGAGCGCGGCGTCGCGCACGGGCTCGCCGACGACCGCTACCTGGCGCGCCTCCGCGAGCAGGCCCGCCGTACGATCGAGATGCTGGCGGTCTGGCGCGACGTGTTCGGCGACGGGCGTGGACGCGTCGTCGGCGTGCTCGCGGCGCAGGCCGCCAATCCGTGGACCAGCGAGCAACTCCTGGCGGTCGACGGCGTCGACGAGGCGGTCGACGCGCTCGCGATCGCGCCGTACTTCGGCCATGCCTTCGGCTCGAACCGGGCCGAGGCCGTGCGCGAGTGGAGCGTGGAGCAGTTGCTGTCGGCTTGCCGCGACGCGATCCGCGCGAACGCGTCGCACATCCGCCGCCATCGCGAGCTCGCCGCGCAGCACGGCATGGAGCTCGTCGCCTACGAGGGCGGGCAGCACCTCGTCGGCGTCGGTCCGCACGTCGACGACGCCCGGCTCCGCGACCTCTTCATTGCGGCCAACCGAGATCCGCGGATGGCGGATCTGTACGCGCTCGACCTGCGCCAATGGGTCGAGCTCGGTGGTGGTCTGCACTGCGCGTTCTCGCTGTGCGGCCGACCGTCGAAGTGGGGGAGCTGGGGGCTGGTCGAATACCAGGGCCAGCCGCTCGACGAGGCGCCGAAGCTGCGCGCCGTGCGAGCGCTGCTCGGTGCTCCGCTCGGTGCCGGGCGCTGATCGTGGCGACACCGGGGCGCGCACGCCGTACGATCCCCGGGTCCGACCCGGTCGGACCGCAGCGTCTCCCTTCGCGAGCCCCGGAGCAGCCATGATCGACCACGTCATCCTCAACGTCCGCGACGTCGCCGCGAGCAAGCGGTTCTACGCGCGGGCGCTCGCACCGCTCGGCTTCGAGATCGTCATGGAGATGCCCGGCGGCGTCGGCTTCGGTATCGCGGGCAAGCCCGAGTTCTGGATCTCGTCGCGGCCTGGCGCACACAGCGGAGTCCACGTCGCGTTCCGCAGCGACGACCGCGCGGGTGTCGACGCGTTCCACGCGGCGGCGCTCCAGGCCGGCGGCCGCGACAACGGGCCGCCGGGGCTGCGCGAGATGTACCACCCGAGCTACTACGGCGCGTTCGTCTTCGACCCGGACGGCAACAACATCGAGGCGGTCTGCCACACGCCGGTCGGCTGAGCGCCGACCGACGCCGGCAGTTCGGGATTCCCACTGAACCGAGCGCAGAGCGGGGCGTTGGTCTGCGTCCCGGCGGCGTCGGCGCCGCCATCCTCGTCGACTCTCCCTCCCGCATGATGCCCGACTCTCTCCGTGGTGCGCGGGTCGCACTCGTCGGCGCCAGCTTCGTAGTCCTCTCCGGGTCGCTGTCCGCGCAGCCGCCGTCCAACTGGACGACGACGACGCTGCCCGCCAACGCGATCGGTGCGCCGAGCCAGATCGGTACGTCCGCGAGCATCCAGACGACCGATTCGGTCTGGCTCTACTCCGGCATCACGAAGACCTGGTCGGTCCTGCCGGTCACCAACCCGTCGCTGGTGTTCCAGGCGAACGACTACTTGGTCATCCAGGACGGCAACCGGCTCCACGGCTTTGCGACGCACGTCGGCACCGTCGATACGATCACCACGCCCAGCGCCACCCCGCAGATCGTCAGCGGGTCGGCGAGCTCGTCGTGGGTGACGCTGGTCGCCGACGGCACGCAGGCCTGGGCGTTCGGGGCCTTCCACGGCCGCTGGGAGACGGTGACGCTGTCGCAGCCGAGCCCCGCGATGGTCGCCAGCCGGCTGACGGGTCTGCTGCAGGACGGCTCGACCATCTACGGCGTCAGTGCGCACCACGGCACCTTCGTGCCGGTCGTCGCCGACCCGCAGGCGCAGATCGTGGTCGTCGGCGAGGCGGAGGTCGGCACGGCCAGCAGCCCGGGTGTGTTCCGAGCGTTCTCGGCGCAGCAGAACAGGTGGGCTACGCAGGCCGTGCCGGTCACGACGACGCCGGTGCAGGACGCCGAGGTCGCGATGGTCTACGACGGCGCGCAGGCGTGGGCCTTCTCGGGCATCACCGGCACGCTGGACAGCTACCGGGTCGCACTGCAGATCACCAACCTGCAGCTCACCGCGGGCATCATCGCCTTCCAGGACGGTCCGTTCGTCGTCTGCTACGGCTCCGGCACCGGGCGGTTCGTGCCGCGCGTGTCGACCCCCAATGCGGCGTTCCACGTCGCCTACCACCTCGCGATCGTCACCGAGGGCGGCGCGCAATACACGCCGTTCTCGGCCCTGCTCGGCGCCTACGGCCCGTCGATCACCGGCGCCTACACGCTCGACTCCAACGACGCGATCGCCTACGCGGATGGCGGCGCCGCGGGGAGCTACGCCTACAGCCCGATCCTCAATGCGTGGTCCGCGGTGCCGATCGCGAGCCCGAGCGCGGTCGAGCTGGTGCGGGACGCGGTCGTGCTCGTCGAGCCGAGCGGCTACCGCGCGCTGTCGGCGCGCTACGGGCGGTGGATTCCGCTGACGACGACGTTGCCGTCGAGCTACCTCACGTCGAGGCGCGGTTCGACCTTCGTCGCGCTCGATGGCGCCGGTGAGACCGCCCACGTGTTCGATGCCCGCCTGGACCGGTGGGCGACGATCGTCGGCCAGGCGCCGCTCACCGTGAACATCTCGCGCCACACCGCGATGGCGCACGACGGCCGGCACGCGTACGGCTTCGGTCAGCCGTCGGGCGAGTGGTACACGGTCCCGCTGACGGCGGCGCCGTCGTCGTTCCGCACCTCGAGCTCGATCGGCACCGTGATCCACGGCAACCAGGTGAGCGTCTACTCGGTGCAGGGCTCGTTCACGTACACCGGGCGCTTCCCCGAGTTCACGCAGGCGATCAACCTCGGCAATACGCTGCGCCTGCACCAAGCCGCGCCGGCGGGCAGCGCGTTCGCCGTCGTGCTCGGCTTCGCGCCCGCCTGGATCGACCTCGGCCCGACGCTCGGCCGGCTCTACATGGACCCGGTCGGCCTGGTCTCGCTGCCGTGGAGCGCGCCGGTCAGCGCGGCCGGCCTCGCCGAGCTGGCGCTCCCGGTGCCGCTCGACCCGGCCCTTCGCAGCACCCGGCTGCACTTCCAGGACCTCGTGTTCCCCCCGGCGGGGCAGCCGTGGCTGTCGTCGTCGGTCGCGCCGATCCTGTTCTGAGCCGGGATGAGCGGCGCGGCGACGCGCGCGGGCGAAATCCGCACGGCCCGTTGACGCGGGGCGCCGTGGGCGGTCGTCTTGGTTGGTCGACCAACCAAGACCTCGATGACCCCCGCGAATTCCGTCACGCGCGAGAAGCTCATCGCGGCCGCGATGGAGCTGTTCACCTTCCAGGGCTACGCCGCCACCGGTCTCGCGCAGATCGCCCGCAAGGCCGGCGTGCTGCCCGGCTCGTTGCACTACTTCTTCCCGACCAAGCAGGACCTGCTCCACGCGACGCTGGAGAGGCGCAAGGAACTGCTGTGGGACGAGGTGCTCGAGCGGATCTGGGCCGAGCACGACGATCCGATCGAGCGCGTCTTCGGGCTGCTCGCGGGCTACCGCCGGATGCTCGACCTCACCGACTTCGCGCACGGCTGCCCGATCGGCAACCTCGTGATCGAGGTGTCGCAGACGCACCCGGATGCGCGCCGCCTGCTGGTCCAGAACTTCGACAACTGGCTGGACCACGTCGAGCGGTGCTTCGCGGAGTCGACCGACCGGCTGCCGGCCGGCGTCGCCCCCGTGAGCTCGCGTCGTTCGTGCTGATCACGATGGAGGGTGCCGTGATGCTCGCGCGCGCCTACCGCAACTTCGAGAGCTACGACGTCGCGGTGCGACAGCTCCGCGACTGGATCGAGCGCCTGCTCGCCGATGGCCTGGCCGAGCGGGAGACACCCAGGACCGGACAGAGGCTCGCATGAGACCGACCGACACCGACACTCCCCCGCTGACCGACGCCGCCTGCAAGAAGGCCACCGGCCGCAGCCTGAAGGACTGGTTCGCGGAGCTCGATGGCCTCGGTGGGGTCGCCGCGGGACGCCGGGCGCTCGTCCAGCACGTCTACAGCGAGACGCAGAAGAACGAGTGGTGGGCGACGACGATCGCCGTGGAGTTCGAGAACGCGCGCGGCGCGCTCGAGAAGGATGGCCTGCCGAAGGGCTACGCGATCTGCTCGACCAAGACGATCACGGCGCCGGTGTCGCGTGTGTTCGCGGCGTTCGGTGACTCCGCGGATCTCGATGCGTGGCTGGGTGCAGGGACCCGTGTCGTATTCGAGGACGGCGGCTCGCTCGACAATGGCGACGGCAACCGGGCGACGTTCACGCGCATCCGCGCCGACAAGGACCTGCGCCTCGACTGGGAGGCTCCGGGGCTCGCGCCGGGCACCAAGGTGGAGGTCCTTTTCGCCGACAAGGGCAAGGGCAAGACCGGCGTGACCCTCAATCACACGCGCATCCAGGAGCGCCGCGACGCCGACGTGCTGCGCGCCGCCTGGGCCCGTGCGCTCGACGCTCTGAAGGCGCACGTCGAATCCGCCTGAACCCGAGGCCTCCGCCATGCTCGTGCTTGCGCTCCTCGTCACCGTCGTTCCTCCCCAGGAGCCGCGGCGCGACCTGGCGTTCGAGGCCTACCGTGCCCAGCTCGCCGCCGCGGAGTCCGCGCTCCGCCTCGGTGAGGACGCCGAGGCGCGCGGCTGGCTCGACGCCACCGAGCCCGCCCTGCGCGGTCCCGAGTGGCGGCTGTTCGACGCGGCGCTCGATGCATCGCTCGCGAGCTGGCCGGTCGACGGCGGAGTGTATTCGCTCGCCGTGTCACCCGACGGAAGCCGTGTCGCGTGCGGCCGGAACGATGGCCGACTGGAGCTGCGCGATGCGCGGACGTTCGAGCTACTCGCGTCGAGCGCCGCACATACCGAGGCGATCACACAGCTGCGCTTCGACCGTGCGGGCGTGCGGCTCGTCACCTGCTCGTTCGACCGCGCCGTGAAAGTGTGGAGTGCCGCGGACCTCGCCGGTGTGTCCGAGTTCCACGGGCATGGCTATCCGGTCGGCGGCGCGGACTTCTCGCCCGACGGCACGCTGGTCGCATCGTGCTCGTACGAGCGGCCGCCCGGTGCGGTGGTCGGCACCGTGCACGTCTGGAACGCGGCCGACGGCACCGCCGTGCGCAGCATGCAGGGCGGGCGGAAGCCGCTCGTCGGCCTGGCGTTCTCGCCCGACGGTCAGCACATCGCCGCCGGCTCGTGGGACTTCTGTGCGTTCGTCTGGCCCGTCGCGGGCGGCGAGGCACGCGCGCTCACGGTGCCGGACGACGGCATCTACAACGCCGTGGACGGCGTCGTCTGGGCTCCCGACGGCAGCTGGCTCGCCGCGGTCTCGAAGGACCGGACTGCGCGCGTATGGAGTGTCGCGGACGGGATGCTCGTCGCGACCCTGCGCACCCACACGGATGCCGTCACGGCCGCCGCGGCCTCCACCGATGGCGCGATCCTCGCGACGGCGTCCGCCGACGGCTCGGTCAGGCTTTGGAGCACCGCGGACTGGAGTCTCCGGGCAACGCTCCGCGGCCATTCCGGCGCCATCGTCGGTGTCGCGTTCGAGCCCGCGGGCGACCGCGTGTGGTCGTGCGCGCGCGACGGCACCGTGCGCTGCTGGGATGCGCGGACGAGCTGGTACGGTGGCGACACCATGCGGGCCTCGCACGCGACGTACACGGTGCGCTTCAGCCCCGATGGCGCGCGGCTCGCGAGCGTCGGCTACGACGGTCGCGTGTCGGTGTGGAGCGTCCCGACGCACGAGTTGCTCGCATCGTGGCAGGCACACCCGGAGGACCGGTCGTGCCACATGCTCGACTGGTCGCCGGACGGCGCCCGGCTCTACACCGGTTCGTACGACGGCACGGTGGCGATCTGGGACAGCGTCACCCGCGAGGAGCTCCGGCGATTGGTGCACGACGGCGGCCTGTACTGGCTGTCGCTGAGCCCGGACGGTCGGGCGGTCGCCGTCGTGCGCGGCAAGACCGTGTGGGTCTGGGACGTCGAGTCCGGCGAGCACGTGTGCACGTTCGAGGGGCACACCTCGAACGTCCTGACCGTCAACTGGAGCGCGGACTCCTCGCATTGCGTGTCGTGTGGTCGCGATGGTCGCGCGCGGGTGTGGGACGCGCGCAATGCACAGCAGCGCTGCGAAATGACCGGCGTCGGTGACGACGTCGCCGAGGCAGTGTTCTGCTCCGGGGACACGCAGATCGTCGCCGGCGGCAGGGACGGACACATCGCGACGTTCGACGCGCACACCGGAGCGAGGCAGCGAGACGTGCTGCGGAACCGGCACGGTCTCGATCACCTCGCGCTGTCGCCGGATGGTTCGCGCCTCGTGCTGGCGAGCGACGCGGTGACCTTCGTCGACCTCGCCCACGGCGGCGTCGTCGGGCGCCTGCGCCCACACGCCGACCGGCCGTACCACGTCGCGTTCGACCGCGCGGGTCTGCGCCTCGCGTCGTGCTCGACCGACCGCACCATCGCGATCCTCGACCCGCGTCCCCTGCGCGAGCGGCTCGCCGACCGTGCCGCCGCGCTCGCGTCGCGCGCCGCGCGCAGCGCCGAGCTCGCCGCCGCGCTGGCGGACGGCCGCACGCTGCGCGACGTGCTCACGCGGGTCCGCGCCGACGCGGAGCTGCCGCCGGCGGACCGCGCCGCGTGGATCGAGGCGCTCACGCTGCGTGCCGCGGAATGACGGGACGCTCTTGTGTGTCGGGGTGGCGTGCCCCACGCGGCGCGCCATGGACACGCCGACGCGCTCACTCCGGTGTCTGATCGCAGGCTGTGGCGACGTCGGGACCCGGCTCGGACTCGCGCTGTGCGCCGGCGGGCACGAGGTGTTCGGGCTGCGGCGGCGCCCGGCCGAGCTGCCGGGCGAGCTGATCGGTATCGCGGCGGACCTCGCGACGGGGCGCGGGCTCGACGGCCTGCCCGGCGGCATCGACCTGCTGTTCGTCACGGTGTCGGCCGGGATGGCGAGCGGGGAGGACGATTACCGGCGGACCTACGTCGACGGACCCCGGCACCTGTGCGAGGCGATCGCCACGCGCCCGGGCCCGGGGCCGCAGCGCGTGGTGTTCACGTCGAGCACGTCGGTCTACGGGCAGACCGACGGCTCGCTGGTCGACGAGGAGTCACCCACCGAGCCCGTCGACTTCCGCGGTCGCGTGATGCTCGCGGCCGAACGTCAGCTCGCGGCGGGACCCTGGCCCGCGGTGGTGCTGCGGCTCGGCGGCATCTACGGGCCCGGCCGCACCTGGCTCGTCGATGCGGTGCGCACCGGGCGCACCGGTGTGTCCGTCGACGGCCGCAGCGGCTGGACGAACCGCATCCACGCCGACGACGCGGCGCGCGCGCTGCTGCACGTCGCGATGCTCCCAGCACCCGCGCCGTGCTACGTCGCGGTCGACGAGGAGCCCGCGCGCCGCGACGACGTGGTGCGGTTCCTGGCCGAACGGCTCGGCGTCGAGCCACCGGCGGTGGCCGACGATCCGCTGCGCACCCGAGGCGGTGACCGCCGCTGCTCGAGCGCGCGGCTTCGTGCGAGCGGCTTCCGCTTCCGCTATCCGAGCTACCGCGAGGGCTACGCGGAGCTGCTCGGCGGGTAGCCTGCCGCGGGGCCGTCGATCCGGACCAGGGTCGCCCCCGGCACCGCGGCGAAGCGATCGGGGTGGCAGGTCAGCACGATGACCTGCACGGTCTGGCCGACCTGGCCGAGCAGCGCGTTCATCGTCCGCAGCCGCTCCGGATCCGCGTAGCCGAGCGCATCGTCGACGATCATCGGGACGCCGCCGGCGCTGCCGTCGAGCTTCGCGACGAGCCGCGCGACCGCCGCGCGCAGGATCAGGTCGAGCTGCTCCTGTGCGCCCGAGCTCAAGAGCTCGAACGGGATCGGACCGCGGGCGTCGATGCGCTGCACGATGCGCAGCTCGTCGTCGAGGTGGACGTCGAAGCTGCGGTCGTGCACCAGCCGTCCGAGCGCGACGATCTGCTCGCGCAGCGGCCGGCGGTAGGCGCTGCGGGCGGCCTCGCGGTGGCGGTGCAGCGTCTCGAACAGCACGCGTGCCGCTGCCCCCTGCCGGGCGAGACGCTCGTGCTGGTCGGCGCGCGCGCGGTGCTCCGCGCGGCGGGCTTCGACCTGCTCGAACAGGCCCTTGCCGCCGAGGGCGTCGAGCTTGCCTTCGCAGCGGTCGCGATCCTGGCGCAGCTCGCTCAGCAGGTCTTCCGCGCGCTGCCGGCGCGTGCGGTCGGTCTGCAGCAGCATCTGGCGCTGCTCGAGCAGGTCCTCGTCGACCCGGCCGCCGAGCGCGGCGAGCCGGACTTCGGCATGCCGCAGTGCGTCGCGCGCAGCGCCGGCGGCGGATCGCAGCGCGTCGTCGGGTCGCTCCGCGACGTGCTGCTCGAGCTCGCGGGCGAGCGCATCGTGGTTCGCGCGCCTCGCGTCGTGCTGGCTGCGGGCCTCGACCGCGCGCAGCTCGGCGGCTCGCAGCGTCGCGGTGCCGCGCTCGGCGTGCGCGCCGGAGCGGTGCAGTCGTTCCTCGGCGACCTCGACCCGAGCGGCGGCGGCGGTGACGGCGTCCTCCGCCGCGCTCGCGTCGCCCGGCAGCTCGCCGGCGGTGGGTGCACGCCGCGCCTGGAGCTCGGCGAGCGCGCGGGACTCGCCGGAGATCCAGGCCGTCAGCGACCCGACCACGCCGAGCTCGTCGTGCGCGAGCTCGCCGGCGAGCCGCTCGAGCTGCGCGCGCAGGTCGGCCACCTCGCGGCGCGCCGCCTGCACCTGCGGCCACAGTCGCGTCGCGTCCGCCGCGCTGTCGAGACCGGTCTCGTCCAGCGCCTGGCGCAGCCGCTGCTCGGCGGTGCGCAGCTCGTCGCGCAGCGCGTCGCCGCTGGTGCCCGGGGTGATGCGGATCGCCAGCCGCCCGGGGAGCGCGACGGTCAGGCCCTCGCCGACCGGCAGGTCCCGCCGTGCGCCCGGCTCGAGCTCGATACGCTCGTCGCCGATGTCGACGTCGACCGCGCCGAGCGCGGTCAGCGCGACGCGCGGCCCCTCGCGGCGCAATGCTGCCCGCGCGATCTCGGCGGCCTTGGTCGCGTCCTGGATCGCGCTCGCCCGCTCGTCGTCGAGTCGGTGGCGGGCGAGTTGCTCGGCGGAGGCGAGCCGGTCGGTCAGCTCGCGCGCGCGCTGGAGGTCGGTCTCGCGCAGCCGCAGCCGTGCTCGGCGTGCGAGCAGATCGCGGTCCGCACGCGCTTGATCGAGGAGGCTGCGCGAGTCGGACGCCTCGCGGCGGGCGGCCTCGAGCTCGCCGCGCGCCGACTGGGCGTCACGCTCGGCGCGCGCGGCCGACTCGGTCGCCTCGCGCAGGGCGTTCTCGGCGGCCGCCACCGCCTCGGCGCTGCGCGCCAGCTCGGCGCGCGACGTGCTCCGCGCCTCCAGCTCGCGCTCGAGCGCGCGCAGCTCGTAGCGCTTGAACTGCACGTCCTGGCGGGCTGCGTCCACCTCGAGCCGCGCCTTCTCGAGCTCGGTGACGAGAGCCTGCGACTCGCCCTCCCGCGCGCGCAGCTCGGGTAGTCGCGCCTCGCACTCGCGGATCCGCACGCCGAGAGCCGCGTGCTGCTCGATCGAGTCGTTCAGCTCGGCCAGCTGGCGCTCCGCCTCGTCGAGCCGCAGCTGCGCGTCCTCGGCGAGGCGCTCGGCGTCGGCGAGCTCCCGGCGCGGCTTGCCGGTCTTGGGCGTGAAGAACTCCTCGTACCGCGTGCGGACGCGCTCGAACAGCTGCTCGTGTTCGTCGCGGCCGCCGGCGCCACCGGCGGCCTCGTCGAGTGCGCGGCCGAGCCAGCCCCCGCGCTCGAGCGCCGCCTGATGGATGCCGGCGCCCTGCACGACGCGCAACGCCCGGAACAGGGCGGTGTCGAGCGTCGCGTCGAGGATCGCGTGCAATCGGTCGTGGGCGGCGTCGCCGGTCAGGTTCTCGCGCTCGGGAGCGCTGATCTCCAGCTCGGTCATCCGCTGCTGGCGGCCGCGGCCCCAGCGGCGTCGAACGACCAATCGGTATGGCCCGGACTCGAGCTCGGCCTCGATCTCCGGTGCGACGTCGCGCTGGATCGGCTTCGCATTGGTGACGTCGCGCGCCGTCGAGCTGTCCTTGATCTCGCGCCGCAGCAGCAGGTCGAGCGCGTCGACGAGCGTCGTCTTGCCGGTCTCGTTGGCACCCTCGAGCACGGTCACGCCGGCCGCGAAGCGCACCTCGCGATCCTCGACCGCCTTGAAGTTGCGGACGCGGATGCGGTGGATCCTCACGCGTCACCTCCGCGCGCGGCGAAGCGGTGCAGCAGCACGAGCGCGTCGCGCGCCGCGATCGCGTCCGGGCCGTCGGCCTCGTCCCGGGCCGCTGCGCACAGCTCGTCCCAGGCGGTCTTCGCGTAGCCGCTCAGCGCGAGCACTCGTTCGTCGAGCGCGTCGGGACGCGGGCGCAGGTCGTCGTGCCGCGCCCAGCGGCGCAGGCTGGCGAACGCGCCGGCGAGCCGGTCGAGCTCGGTATCCAGGCGCGCGAGGTCGTCGATGCGCAGCGAGCCGACCAGCGCGAGTCGTACGATCGTGCGCTCCTTGTCGGGCAGCCCGGTGAGCTCGGCGAGCAGCGCATCGACGTCGCCGGGCTGCTCGAGTTCGGCGCGGTGGTCGACGAACCGCCACGTGCCGACCGTCACCTCGTCGACTTGCGGAACCGCGCTGCAGGGGTCGACGACGAGCACGCGGCCGGGGCGCTGCTCGTCGAAGTCGGTCGGCTCCGGCGCGCCGCAGTAACGCACCGCGCCGCGCGCGTCGACGGCGGTCGCGGAGTGGCGGTCGCCGAGCGCGACGTAGTGGACGGTGCCGGCCGCGAGCGCGGCCTCGAGCGGCGCGAGCGCGATCGTCGCCTCGGCTTCGCGGTCGGGCTGCAGCACGTCGACGGCGCCGTGGCCGACGACGATGCGGCGCACGCCCGCCGCGGGCGCGGGCAGGCCGGCGAGCGCCGCGGCGACGAGGTCCTCGCGCGGGTGCTTGCCGAGCCACGGGGCGCCGACGACCTCGGCGGTGGGGCAGCCGGGCACGCTGCGCGGGAGGGCGTCGTCGAGCACGACGACGTGGGGGGGGCACGCCGCCGCGAACGCCGGCCGGCGGTACAGGCAGCCGGGCTCCAGCGGATCGTGGTTGCCGGGCAGCAGGAACACCGGCACCGGGATCTCGGCGAGCGCTCCGAGTGCCCGGTCGACGGTGCGGTCGCCGACCTGGTTGTGTTCGAACACGTCGCCGGCGACGACCACGAAGGCTGCCTCGCGCTCGCGGACCACGCGCGCGAGCGTGCGGATGACGTCGATCCGCGCCTGCGTGAAGCGGGCCTGCGCGTCGTCGTCGAGGAAGTGACGGCGCATGCCGAGCTGCCAGTCGGAGCTGTGGAGGAAGCGGAAGCCCATGGAACGATCGCGGGATCCCCGGCGGGCCGCTCAGCGGCGCGGTCCCCAGGACCCGCGCATCGTCGCGGATCCAAGGCTCCGGTTCGACAGCCGGAACGCCGCGCCGTCACCGGCCTGCGGACGAGGGCTGCGCCGCGCCGTGCGGCGTCGGTGCGTGGCCGTGGATCCGAGCCGCCGCCTCGCGCAGCGCACGCGCGGTCGCCTCGTCGAGCAGCGGCTGCATCGCATCGCGCAGGCAGCGGTCGACGCGCTCGACGAACGGCTCGAAGCGCGGGCGCCAGCGCTGCGGGGCCTCGCCCAGCTCGGCGGCGCCGACCTCGAACAGCTCCATCAGGTCGGCGCCGACCTCGGCGTGGCGGCGGACCCGGGCGACGACACGGTGCAGCGTGGCCTCGACGACCCGCCGGCGCGCGTCGGTGTCGCCGTGCCGGGCCCGGCGAGCGAGCCGCTCGAGCTGGTCCTCGTCGAGCGGCTCCATCCGCAGCACGGCCTGCGCGATCTCCTCGAACTCCGGGCACGACCGATCGTGGGCTTCCATGGCGCTCGCGTTCTCCCGGGGAATCCCCGATTCCCCTCTGCACGCATCGGTCGAGCAGCGTCGCGAAAATCAGCGCTCCCGACCTCGCCGCGCTGCGATGGCGGGTTCGCGTACGGGGTGATCGCGGGGCGGGCGCCCGCGGGTCGCGGAGGATCGCCGCGAAGACCCGTAGGTGGGGCACCGGTCGGTCCCCGGACTGCACCCGGCCGCGGCCGGCGGGACTTCGTAGGATGGTGGGCCGCGCGCCGACGAGGTGTCGGGCGTCGTTCTCCCCCACAGCACCATGCGCTCCTCGCTCCTCTCCTTCCTCGCTCTCGCCGCCGCCCTGCCCGCCCAGAATGCGGCGCTGTCGTTCAGCAACGCCGTCGACGGCTACGTCGAGGTGCCCTACTCGCCCGCGGTCGTGCCGCAGAGCGGCATCACCGTCGAGGCCTGGGTGACCTACGACGAGTCGACGCTCGGCTCGGGCTGGCGCTACCCGACCGTCGTCCGGCAGAACCGCAATGCCGGCCAGGAGTCGTTCTTCCTGCGGATCAATGCCGACAACATCAACCGGACCGTGGTCCGCTGGCTCGTGCACGCCAACTCGACCCTGACGGTCGACTGGACGTTCACGCCCGGTCAGCTGCTCAACTGGACGCACCTCGCCGGGACCTGGGACGGCCAGACCGCGCGGCTGTTCGTCAATGGCACCGAGATGGCGTCGCGCGTCGGTTCCGGCGCGCTGGCCGACCTCGGCGACGTGCTGCGGATCGGCAAGGGCTCGGATGTCGCGACCCCGATCGAGGTGTGGAACGGCGAGATCGACGAGGTGCGGCTGTGGCCATACGCGCGCACCGCGGCCGAGATCCAGGCGACGATGAACCAGGAGCTGCTGTCGGTGCCCGGCGGCGTGTCGACCTGGAACTTCAATGGCCACCTGCTGGACACCTCGGCCGGTCGCAATGCGACTATGAGCGGTGCAGTTCAGTTCACCGGCGTCTCCCCGACGCTGACGAGCCACGTCTTCCCGGGCATCGCCGCGGGCGCGAGCACGCCGGGCTGCTTCGGCGCGATCCAGGCGGCGCCGACGGCGTTGCCGCAGGTCGGCAATGCCGGCTTTGCGGTCGTCGCGCACCGAGGTGCGGTCGGTGCTCCGACGATCTGCGCCATCTCGGCCGGACCGTCGGTCGCGCCGCTGCCGATCGCCGGCATCGCGATCTGGCTGGACATCGGGTCGCTGGTCGGCGGCTACTCGGTGCCGGTCGACGCGCTCGGCACGGCTCGCATGGGGCTGTCCGTGCCGGCCGCGATGCCGGTCGGTCTGCCGGTCGCCACGCAGTTCGTCTCGGCCGATCCGTGCGGGCCGCTCGGGCTGACCGCGTCCAACGTCGTCGCGTTCCAGCTCGTCATGTGAGCGGGCGGGCCCGGGCGTCGAGCGGCCCGCGCACGCCGCGGCCCGGCATACCGAGCCCTGCTCCCAGAGATCGGCACTCGGAGGTCGACACCCGGAGGTCGACACTCAGAGGTCAACACTCAGAGGTCGACACTCAGAGGTCGACATTGTGGAAGACGTTCTGCACGTCGTCCACGTTGTCGAGCATCGCGAGCAGCTTCTGGAAGGTCGCCGCGTCCTCGGGGCTCAGCGGGGTCGTGCTCTGCGGCACGTACTGGATCTCGTCGACCTCGTAGTCGAGCTCGCCGAACGCCTCGGCCAGCGCCTTCTTGGCCTTGCCGTACTCGGTGTCGGGCGTGAAGACGGTGATCATGCCGTCCTCCTGCTCGACGTCGGTGACGTCGACGTCGTGGCCGAGCAGCGCCTCGAGCACGCGGTCCGCATCGTCGCCGCGGAACGACAGGATCGCGCAGTGGTCGAACATGTGGCTGACCGAGCCCGCGGTGCCCAGATTCGACTTCGTCTTGGTGAAGCAGTTGCGGACCTCGCTGAAGGTCCGCGTCGGGTTGTCGGTCAGGCACTGGACGATGACGCCGCACCCGCCCGGCCCGTAGCCTTCGTAGCGTGCCGGTGCGTAGTCCTCGCCGCCGCCGCCCCTGGCCTTGTCGATCGCGCGGTCGATCACGTGCGTCGGCACCTGCTCGCGCTTCGCGCGGTCGATCACGGCCTTGAGCATCGCGTTGGTCACCGGATCGGGGGTGCCGGTCTTCGCGACGACGTAGATCTCGCGACCGAACTTGCTGTACAGCTTCGCCTTGGCGTCGGACGTCTTGGCGATCGATTCCTTGCGGTTCTGGTAGGCCCTGCCCATCGCGTGGTTGCGGGCTGATCGCCCGCGTGGAGTCCGGATAGCCGTGCCCGTGGCCGCCGTGGCCGGCACGAACCGCGGATCATAGTCGGCCGGCGGTCCGGGATCAGTGTGCCGCGCGGCGCGACGGCCGGCCGGTCCGGACGCGCGTCAGGCGTCCTGATCCCGGCGGCTCGCGCACCCGGGCCACCGCGGCTGTGGGCGCTACCGGCGCACGCGGCGACCCGACTGCGAACCGCGGGCCCGCTGCGGCAGCATCTCCGCCATTGCCCGACCCAACGCGCGGCCGACCTCCAGGTAGGTCTCGGCGTTGTGGAAGTAGTGGTAGTCCTGGTTGCTCGGCGACCCCTCACGGGCGTGCCAGAACGGCCGCGCATCGACCGTCTTCACGTTGCCCTCGAACTCGGGGTACTTGCCGGTCTCGCCGCTGACGGCGAGCTGGGCCTCGAGGACGGTCAGGCCGTGCCCCTTCAGTCCCATGCCCCCGAACGCGATCGTCGCGATCGCGAAGGGCGCATTCGGCGCCTCGAACTCCTCGCGCAGGCACTGGATCAGGCGGACCAGGTTCTGCTCGTAGCGGCTGGCGTGCGCAGCGTTCTGGTCCTTGTGACCCTGCCACCAGGCGAAGCCGGCGATCTCGTAGCCCTGCCCGGCGTAGTCGGGGTAGAACCGCCGCAGGTCGTTCAGCACCTCGTGGATGTCCCGGACGAAGTCGTCGTACTGCTTGCCCGCATACCAGTCGACGGCCTTCTTCTCCTCACCCTCGACCCACGAGTCCGGCGTGTCGCGGTACCCCGCGTAGGTCCGGCCCTGGAACTCGAACCGCTCCGAGCCGGGCGGCAGGATGTCCCAGCCGAGGCTGCGATTGCCCTGCGATGCCTTGATGATCAGCACCGGCTCGTCGAGCAGGTCGCCCAGCACCTCGCCGAAGCCGAGCTCCGGCCCGAAGAACTGCGGCCGCGCTCCGAAGCCCGGCTCGAGCCAGCCCTGCCGCTGACCGACGGTGGTCTTCACGCACCACACGTCGTCGCGCACCACCCAGGAGCCGTCGTCGCGGCGGAGTTCCGGATACTTGCCCTCCTGCTCGCAGTACCACGCGAGACTGCCCTCGACGTCGGCCGGCCCCACCCGCCCGAAGCCGACCATGTTGGACTGGCCGAGCAGGATGAACACCTTGACGGGCCGGGCTTCCGCCGTGGCCGTGGTCTGCTCCGCGGTGACGGAGGGCGCCTGCTGGGTCGGGGCCACGGCGCACAGGATGGCTGCGCCGAGGAAGACGGTGCGAAGAGCGATGCGCATGGTCTGGCTCGTTCGTGCAGTGGATCGGTGCCCGCGCAGCATATCGTTGTTCCCGACGGATCGAGCGACCGATCCGTGCCCCCGATCGGTGTGCGTGCCGGTCGCGCGTGCGCTTGCGGGGTGCGATCCGGCGGAGAGCATGGAGATCCGGCGCGCGGGCTGTCGCTCCGCCGTCCGAGCCGACAGCGATGCGGAGCCATCGCGCTGGGTGGGCTGCGCGCTCGGCGTCGCACCGTCGGTGGCGATCCCGGGCGGCGACCGTTGTCCCTCGAGCTCTGCGCGGACGGCACGCGATGGTCGAATCGCGCAGGCATCCGGCGAGGCGCCCGATCCATCGAGGTCCATTGGCAGTATTCGTCGCTAGCCGGTCCGGAGATCGCGAGTCCGACGTCCCTGTTCCGAGCTCGCTGCTACGACTCTACGCTGCTGTTGCGAAGCGCTGTCGCATAGCACCTCCGGACGGCGTCTCATTGTCTTCACAATGACGCCTCCATGCGACACCGGGTCCACGCGACCCGTGTCGCGTCGAGAGGCGATCGACGAGGATGCGCCGAGCAGGCCTCTGCGCGCTCGTCGGTTCGGTATCGGCTCGGCATCGATGGTCGCCGTCGGGGCCGGGTTCCCGCGGGTCCACGGCCCCGTTCCACGACGATCGTCGCGAAACGCGGTCCGTCCCGGTCCACGTGGTCGCAGGTGGATGCTTACGTCTGGTCGAGTGGAGCGCGAGCATTGAGTCGGCGCTCTGTTCGGTCTGGCGTGAGACAGTCGAGAGCAGCGAATGATGAACGACCGAATCGAACTGCTCGGCGGGCCGTAACTCGCCCGGATATTGGCGGCCGTTCGGTGGGCATGGCCGCCAGCCGGTCAGGTGCTAGACTCCGCGAGTCCGCTGCCGACACGGCCTCGTCTCGTTGCCGCGTCGGCCTCGTCTCATCTCACCCATCGCCAGATCATGCGCACTCCCTCTCTCCTGAAGACTTCGCTGCTGGGCGGAGTCGTGGCGCTGTTCGCCACCGCTTCGCAGCTCGAGGCCCAGGGCTGTCGGCCGTCCGTCGAGATTCGCGGCCGCACCTGCATCGGTGACACGTTCCAGTTCTGCTGGGACGCCTCCCCCGGCTGCGATGTCTGCCTCTTCGTCGACTTCGATCCGGGCCCGTTCACCATCTTCGGCCTGACGCTGAACGTCAGCCCCAACACGTTCCTCTACGCCAAGTCGATCATCGGTCCGAACGGCGGCCCCGACTGCGCCCCGTTGACGATCCCGAACGATCCCGCGCTCGCGGGGCTCCGCCTCTACTACCAGTCGCTGGCCTACCCGGCCGGGCAGCCGGCTTTCGCGGAGACCGGTGACTACGGCTACATCGAGGTGTGCATCCCGGGCGCCATCGGCGACGACGTCTGGTGCGATCTCAATGACGACGGCATTCGGGATCCCAACGAGCCCGGCATCCCCGACGCTCGCGTACTACTCGACTGCGACCCGAACGTCACCGCCGAGACGACGACCGACTCGAACGGCAAGTACCTGTTCGATCCGGTGTATCCGGGCGACTGCCGCGTGACGGTCGATCCGGTCTCCCTGCCCTCGAACAAGGCGCCCGGGACGAATTGCCCGGTGAGCGTCATGGTCGGACTCCAGTCCGGGCAGACGTTCCTCGACGCGGACTTCTGCGTCATCGACTGCAACCCTTGCGACGGCAAGGTCACGGCCCTGACGCTCCTCTACAACGGTTCGGCGCCGCACGCGAGCATCGTCGTCGTCGACCGTGACGGCCGCTTGCTGTTCCAGGGTGTCGTCGACCCGGGCCAGAGCTTCTCGTTCATCGGCCTGAAGAGCGACGGCACGATGACGAACGACATCCGCATCGCGGTGAACGGCGGGGCGCCGCTCCAGATCCACACGTCGTGCTCACAGCCGATCGGTCCGGGCAGCGTGTTCGGCGACTTCACGGTGCTGCGCGGCGCGAGCCGCTACGGTGGCGCGCTCTGCAAGCCGTCGGTCTGCGGCGACCGGCCGTGCAGCCTGACCATGCGCTACCTCGGCGGCGACTGCTCGCGCACGTCGACGCTGCAGGACTCGGGCAAGTGGAGCTGCACGGGCAGCGCCGGAACGAGCGCGACCGTTCGCATCCTCGCGACCGACAATCAGGACCCGTTCCGGACCGGCGTGCGCGTGTGGTTCGACGGCATCGTGAATCTCGGCGACCAGTTCGAGCTGCTCGCCAGGAATGCCGGCGCGACGGAGCTGTCGAGCGACAGCTACGTCCACATCCTGGACGCGAGCAACCACGTCCTGCAGTCGATCAAGTTCCACACCTCCTGCTCGCAGCCGTTGATCCTCGGCGATCGCTACGGCGCGGTCCGCCTCGAGGGCTACATCCCGAAGAACCAGTGTGGTGGCGGCTCGGGCGGCAACCCGAACCTCTGCGACACCTTCGGTCGCCCCGAGGTCCTGCGCGTCGCCTACACCGGTGGTGACTGCAGCGCGACCAGCAACAGCCAGGACCCGAGCAAATACAGCTGCTCCGGCACGCTCAACGGCGCGCCGATGGTCATGATGCTGGTGACGGACAAGGTCGATCCGGCCGATCCCACTGCGCGCGTCTACTTCCGGGGCGCCGTGAGCATCGATCAGGAGTTCGACATCGACGGCAACGGCAGCGACCTGCGCAGCGATACCTACGTTCACGTCATGGACCCCCAGGGCGCCAGCCTGCAGGAGGTGCGCTTCCACACCTCGTGCTCCCAGCCGCTGCGGATGGGTGACCAGTTCGGCTGCATCCGCATCGTCACGATCATTCGCTGACGCTGCAGGCAAGGCGGATCGACTCCGGTCGATCCGTCTCGCCCGGTCGAAGTGCTGACCACCCCCGTTGGTCATCCGTGGCCGGCGCACCTGCGGACCTGGCCGCCCGCGATGGCGGGTGCTGCTGACGCGCGCCGCGGCGGATCAGTAGACGTCGAACCCGAACGCGCTCGTCATGTGGAACGAGCCCGCGGGTCCGACCGCCGCGGTCTGCGCGAACAGCCCTAGCCCGCTCAGGCTCGGGTCGGCGGGGACGACGAACCTGGCGTCGAACGCCGTCGCCGTCGTCGGCGGGAAGTGGACCTGCCCGTCCGGTGCCACGAGCAGCCAGCAGCCCGGCAGGCCGATCGAGCCGAGGTCGAGTGGCAGTGGCCCGTTCCACCAGGTGTCGCTGCCGCCGATCAACACGGTGGGACGGCTGCCGACGGGCAGCGCCGACGTGCGCAGCGTGAAGCTCTGAGCCATCGCGGGTGCGCCGCCCGCGAACGCGAGCACCGGCGGGCCGCCGGCCGACGCGCATCCCGCGCCGAAGCTCGTCCCGAACTCGATCTCGAGGTAGGGGCGGTTGGCCGCGTCCGCGTCCTCGCGGCTCGGGCCGATCCCGGTCGCGATGACCGAGTCGCCGCCGCCCGGGCTCGCCTCGATGGGGTTGCGCAGCACCACGCCGTGGTTGGCATACCGGCCGTCGAGCCAGCCCTGGACCAGCGGCGTGACGTCGCACTGCTTCCAGCCCCGCGGCGTCTGCGCACCGACCCGCTCCGTTCTCGCGCGTGCCGGCCTGATACCAGCCGAGCGTCGCGCGCAGCGGCACGCCGCGGCCCTGCACGGCCGACAGATCGAACCGCAGATAGGCGCGCAGATCGATGAGCCACCAGAAGCTCGAGAACTGCGAGCCGAGGCGCAGCTCCGGGTCCGCGCCGAAGTTCCGGGTCATGTAGACCTCGTCGGCGGTCGCGTCGGCGACCGGCGCGAGCCGCACGGCCTGTGCGGACAGGCCGGCTGCGAGCGCGAGCAATGCGAGGCAGGATGTCCGCTTTCTCGCATTCCACGTCTGCGTTGTCGGTCGGCCAGGCAGCCAGCCGCGGCGAGGCGTGCAGGCTTCGCGGTCCGGGTCGGCTCCTCCGTCGCGCCGACGTGAGCCGGCCGACAGTTGACCACCGCCTTGCCGTGTCGACACTGACGCGATGCCTCGCTTCCTCGTTCTGGCGGCAGTCGGCGCGCTGTCCGTGCTGCCGTCGCTCTCCGACCTGGCGGGAGTCACCGCGCAGGCGCCGACTCGACGTGTGTGGACCGACGCCGACGCGGCGTGGGTCGAGGATCCCGACTTCGCGCTGCAGGGGGAGTACGCCAGCGACGATCGTGGCGTGCAGGTGGTCGCGCTCGGCGACGGCAGGTTCCGGGTCGTCGAATACGTCGGCGGTCTGCCCGGCCTCGGCTGGGATCGCGAGCACCGCGCTGCCCGCGAGGTCGACACGGCGGCTCTGCGAAGCGACCTGCTGCCCGGTCTCCAGCGCGTCGCGCGGCAGAGCACGACGCTCGGTGCACCGCCGCCCGAGGGAGCGACGGTCCTGTTCGACGGCAGCGAGGGGTCGATGGCGAACTGGCAGCCGGGTGCCCGCCGCACCGCTGACGGTTTGCTCGAGCAGGGGGCGACGTCGATCGCGACCTTCGGCGATGCTCGCCTGCACGTCGAGTTCCGGCTGCCCTATGTACCGGCCGCGAGGGGGCAGGCCCGCGGCAACAGCGGGCTCTACGTCCAGGCCCGCTACGAGACGCAGATGCTCGACAGCTTCGGCCTCGACGGGAAGCACAACGAGTGCGGCGGCATCTACTCGGTGCGGGATCCGGACCTCAACATGTGCCTGCCGCCACTGACCTGGCAGGTCTACGACATCGACTTCACCGCCGCGAGATTCGACGCGGACGGCAACAAGACGAGCAATGCGCGAATGACCGTTCGGCTGAACGGTGTCGTCGTGCACGACGACGTCGAGATCCCGGATCGCACGACCGCGAGCCCACTGTCGGAAGGCGCCGCTCCAGGCCCGATCCATCTGCAGGATCACGGCAACCCGGTGCGCTACCGGAACGTGTGGGTCCTGCCACGCTGAGCCCGGGCGCTCCGACCGCGCGGCGGAGGGGTTCGCGAAACACGCCGGAATTCCCGCTCGGCGCACCACGTTGTCGACCTCGCCCGCCGAGGCGGGAGCTCCCGGAGGTCAGCGATGAAGCTCACTCGACTCACTCCGGTCGCGGGTGCGGCCGTGCTCGTTCTCCTCGCCGCCGGGCTCGAGGCTCAGTCAGGTCCCCCGGCCGAGACGCCCGCCGAGCGCGACGCACGGATGCAGTGGTGGCGCGAGGCGCGGTTCGGGATGTTCGTCCACTGGGGTGTCTACTCGGTTCCCGCGGGTGTCTACGACGGCCGCGCGATCCCCGGCATCGGCGAGTGGATCATGAACCGCGGCAGGATCCCGGTCGCGATCTACAAGGAGTACGCGACGCGGTTCGATCCGGTGAACTACGACCCCGATGCGTGGGTACGGCTCGCGCTCGAGGCGGGGATGAAGTACCTCGTCATCACGTCGAAGCACCACGACGGGTTCGCGCTGTTCGACTCGAAGGTCACCGACTGGGACGTCGTCGACGCGACACCGTACGGCAAGGACCTGCTCGCACCGCTCGCCGAGGCGTGCCGGCGGCACGGCCTGGTGCTCGGCTTCTACTACTCGCAGGCACAGGACTGGTGTCACCCGGGCGGTGCCGCGGCCGGCGGTCACTGGGATCCCGCGCAGGACGGTGACATGGACCGCTACCTGCGCGAGATCGCGGTGCCGCAGGTCGAGGAGCTGCTGACGCATTACGGCCGGCTCGGCGTGCTGTGGTGGGACGCCGGTCGGCATGACCAAGGAGCGCGCGGACCTGTTGCGGCCGCTGCTGGGGCTCCAGCCGTGGCTCGTCACCAACAATCGGCTCGGCGGTGGCTACCGTGGCGACTTCTCGACGCCCGAGCAGGAGATCCCGGCGACCGGCCTCGACGTCGACTGGGAGACGTGCATGACGATGAACGATACGTGGGGCTTCAAGCGGGACGACCAGCATTGGAAGTCGACCGCGACGCTGATCCACAATCTGATCGACATCGCGTCGAAGGGCGGCAACTACCTGCTGAACGTCGGGCCGACCCAGCTCGGCGAGATCCCGGCGCCGAGCGTCGAGCGGCTGCGCGAGATCGGTGCGTGGATGAGCGTCCATGGCGAGGCGATCCACGGCACCGCGGCGAGCCCGTTCCAGCGGCCCCGCTGGGGACGCTGCACGAGGCGGACGCTCGAGAATGGTGACACACGACTCTATCTGCACGTGTTCGACTGGCCCGACGACGGGGTGCTCGCGGTGCACGTCACCAACGCGGTGCGCGCTTGCCGGCTGCTCGAGGACCGGGAGCGCCGCTGCGTCGCCGAGGTCGGCGAGGACGGTCTCACCGTGCGGCTCGCAGGCGCTGCACCGGACCCGATCGCGTCGGTCGTCGTCCTCGACGTCGCCGGCGCGCCCGCGGTCGCGACGCAGCACGTCCGGCAGCAGCCGGACGGCACCATCGAGCTCGCCGCGGCCGCCGCGAGCATCCGCAATCCGCACGCGGGCGAGCCTGCGAGATACGAGGCCGGCGCCCGCAAGGACAACGTCGGCTATTGGTACGAGGCAAGGGCGTTCGTCACCTGGGACGTGCGCGTGGACCGGCCCGGCGCGTTCGAGGTCCGCGCGCGGGTCGCGTCGCCGGCGGCCGGTGTGCGATTTGCCGTCGAGGCCGCCGGCCGCGAGCTGATCGCGACCGCGCCGGACACCGGCGACTACGATCGCTACGCGGACGTCGCGGTCGGCCGCGTCGAGCTCGCCACCGCCGGCGTCCACCAGCTCGCGGTGCGACCGGTCGCCGTCGGCTGGAAGCCGATCAACCTGCGGTCGGTCGTGCTGACGCCGGTGCGGTGAGTCGACCCGTCGTCCGGCCTCGCGACCGCAGCGGGAACGACCGCGGCCTGCACGGATCCCGCTGCGGACCCGCCGGACCGCGACGCCGCCGGCTCAGGGGTGCGGCCGAGTGGGGCCGAATGGCGCCCGGCTCGGTGGTCGGCGGCCGCTCACGCGAAGCTGTGCGTTGTGCCGGGACGGCTGCAGCCGGGTCGGCCCGCGAGCCGATCGCGAGGTGAGTCGAGCGACTCCTGCGCCCATGCGACCGACGTTGCCGATCCTGCTCCTGGCGCTCGCACCCGCGCTGCCGACTCCCGGCCCCGCCCAGAAGCTCCCGAAACCCGGGCTCGTCGAGCCGCAGGTCCGCGCGGCGTTCGCGGCGGCGTGCGACGCGCTGCCGGCACCGCTGCGCGCGCGGCTCGGTCCGGTCACGATGGTGCGCAGCAGCGACCCGGGCGTGCCGGCGACGGCGCCGCTCGCGCAGCGGCTGCTCGGGCGCGGGGCGCACGCGCTGTTCGACCTCGCGACCAACCGGGTCGTCGTGTTCGACGCCGCGTTGCGCGGGCCGCGCTGGGGTGCACCGCCCCCCGACGCGCCGAGCCTCGCGACGTTCCTCGCGGCGCTCGCCGATCTGCTCGGTGTCGCGGCACCGACGCCGGGCGACGCGGCGTCGATCACCGCTGCCTGGCGCGCGTTCGCGGCGCGCGTCGCGGCGTGGCCGGAGGCGCGGGGTCGCGGGATCGCCGCGGATTGCGCGCCGGGCGACGCGGCCTTCCTCGACGGCTTCCTCGCTGTCGCGGTCGACCGGTCGCTCGGCGGCACGCCGCCGCTCGATCAGCTGCTGCTGCACGAGCTGGCGCACGCCGTCCAGTTGATCGGTGACGACTACGCGGAGCGGACGGCGCAATGGGCGACGCTCGATGGCTGGGTGCGCGTGAGCGACGGCGCGCCGACGGACGGCGTCGTCGGCGGCATGTTCACGATGGAGGATCCGCTCGTGCTGATCCGGCTGCTGCTCGACGGCACGCGCGGTGACGCGGCGCACTTCGCGCCCTCGGCGAGCGCTCGCTTCGTCAACCGCTACGGGCGCTTCGATCCACGCGAGGACTTCGCCGAGTGCGTGCGGCTGCTGGTGTACGACCCGGCCCGACTGTGGGCGGTCGCGCCGGCGAAGCTGCTCGTCGTCGACGCCCTCGGCTGGCAGGGGAGTCGGGACGCCGACGCGCCCGGGCCATCGCGCTTCGGCCCCGGCGAGCTGCTGGCGCTCGCCGGACCCGCGCCGCTCGCCGACGCGGTCCGGCGGTTGTGCGCGCCGGCAGCCGCGGAGCCGCGCGCCGACCCCCGCGTGGTGCTGGCGGCATTGCGCGCGCACCGCGCCGTGCTCGCCGCGATCGAGCTGCCGGCCGGGTCTGCGCCGCCGAGCCTGCCCGACGACCTGCCACCGCCGGTGCGCGATGCGTGTGCCAGCGTGCACGTCTCGGTTCCGATCGACGCGGAGCGCAGCCTCGGCCCACCGCGCGACGCGGTCGTCGCGAGCTGGGAACGCGCCTTGCGCCGCTGGCTCGAGCTGCACGAGTTCGAGCTGCGCGTGCGGGTCGCGCTGGTCGAGGATGCGGCCGAGTGCCGGCGCCTTTGCACCGACACCGTCGCCGGCGAGGTCGACGCCGCGCGGCGTCTCACCGCGTTCCGCATCGTGTGGGCGGCGGCCCGGGCCCGGCTCGACTCCGATGAGCGCGCGCGGCTCGCGCGGGGCGAGGTCGCGTTCCAGCGCGCGGCGGGGCGCCCGGCGCTCGCGCGCGCGATCGAGCTCGAGACCGGGCTCGGTGGCGCGCGCGACGGCGAGACCGCGCCGGCTGGCGCGGCGCCGTGGGACGCGATCGAGCTCGGGGCGGCGCTCGCCGCCGACCTGACCGCGCGGGGTCGTCTCGCCCAGGCGCGCGCCGTGGCGAGCGCGATGCCGGGGAGCACCTACGGGGCGCTGCGCCGCGTCGAGGCGCTGCTCGCGCTCGTCGACCGTGGCGACCGCGACGCACTGGAGGGCGCCGCCGAGGCGGCGCGCGCGTGCAGCTTTCCCGAGCTGCGCTCAGAGCTGCTCGCGCGCGTCGCGCGGGCCATGCGCAGTGCCGGCCGCGACGACGACGCCCGGCGCGCGCTCGGTGCGATCGACGACCCTGCGCGCGTTCCGGACGACCTGCGCGACCTGCTGCGTTGACGGCGCGCGCTCGACGGTCGCCGCGCGCGCGGCTCTGATGTGCCGATGCGCGTCGCTCTCCCGCTCCTCGCCGCCATCGGCTCGCTCGGTATGGCGGTGGCGCAGTCCTCGTCGCCGCCGAACGTGGTGCTGATCCTCGCCGACGATCTCGGCTGGGGCGATCTGCAGTGCTACGCGGCGGACTCGAAGATCCCGACGCCGCAGCTCGATGCGCTCGCCGCGCAGGGCATCCTCTTCACCGACGCCCACTCACCGGCGAGCGTCTGCTCGCCGACCCGCTACGGCATCCTGACCGGCCGCTACGCGTGGCGCACGCGGCTGAAGCGCGGCGTGCTGCAGCCCTGGGATCCGCCGTTGCTCGAGGACGGTCGACTGACGCTCGCCGAGATCTTCCGCGACGCGGGCTACGACACGGCCTGCATCGGCAAGTGGCACCTCGGCTGGGACTGGCCGCTCGCTGGTGGGGCGTCGGTCGGCGCCGAGTTCCCGGACGGCGCGATCCCCGCGGCGCGGCGGGTGGAGCTGGCCGTGCGCATCGCGTGGGACCGGCCGATCGGCGGCGGTCCGCTCGCGCACGGCTTCTCGCACTACTTCGGCGACGACGTCCCGAACTACCCGCCGTACGCGTTCCTCGACGGCGACCGCGTGACCGCGCGGCCGACGGCCGCGAAGCCGGACTGGATGTTCGGGCACGCCGGCCCGGCGTGCCCGGGCTGGGATCTCGCGACCGTGTTGCCGACGCTCGTGCAGCGCGCGTGTGCCTGGGTCGACGAGCGCTCGTCCGAGCGCGCGCGACCGTTCTTCCTGTACCTGCCGCTGACGGCTCCGCACACGCCGATCGCCCCGTCCCCACACGTCGCCGGTGCGAGCGGGGCCGGCGCGTACGGGGACTACGTCGTGCAGGTCGACCGCGCGGTCGGCGAGGTGCTCGCGACGCTCGACCGCGCGGGGATCGCCGGCGACACGCTGGTAATCGTGACGTCCGACAATGGCTCGCCGGCGCGCGACGGCACCGGAATGGCGGGGCCGGTCGGCAGCGTCGTCGAACGCCACGGCCACCGGCCGTCGGGGCCCTGGCGCGGCCTGAAGTCCGACGCGTGGGAAGGCGGCCACCGCGTGCCATTGATCGTGCGGTGGCCGGGCCGCATCGCACCCGGCCGTGTCGACGCGGAGCCGGTCGTGCTGACCGACCTGTATCGCACGCTGGCGCACGTCGCCGGCCGCACATTGCCCGACGACGCCGGTGAGGACAGCTTCGACCTCGGGTCCGTGCTGCTCGACGCCGAGCGCGAGGCCCCGCTGCGCGACCACCTGGTGCACCACTCCGGCAATGGCCTGTTCGCGATCCGCGCGGGACGCTTCAAGCTGATCCTCGGCCGCGGCTCCGGCGGCTTCACGCGCTACACGCCGCCCGCGGACGCACCGGCCGGCCAGCTCTACGACCTCGTTGCCGACCCGGGCGAGCAGCGCAACCGGTACGGCGACGAGCCCGAGGTGGTCGCCCGGCTGACCGCCAGGCTCACCGCGCTGCAGCAGGCCGGGCGCTCCGCGCCGGCCGACCCGCCGGTGGCGGGCGGGCTGCCGCCGCCGGTCGCCGGTACGCACGACCGGCGCACGCTCGAGGGCTTCACCGTCCTCGTCGCGCGACGGCTGGGCGCGGAGCGGCCCGAGGCGGCGACCGTGGCGCTGCGGGAGCTCGAGGTGCAGCTCTACCGGATCGGCCGTGCGGTGCCGCCCGCGGCGCTCGCGAGGCTGCGCGAGGTGCCGATCTGGATCAGCGCGGAGTCGCCGACCGTCTGTGCGGCCTACCACCCGTCGCGCCGGTTCCTGGAGACGCACGACGGCTTCGATCCGCGGATGGCGAAGGCGGTCGAGATCGGCAGCCCCGAGCGCTTCGTGCAATGGTCGCAGCAGCAGCCGTGGATGGTGCTGCACGAGCTGGCGCACGCCTACCACGACCGCGTGCTCGGCTTCGATCACGCGCGGATCCGCGGGGCGTTCGAGCGCGCGCAGGCGGAGCCACGCTGGCACGGGACCCTGCATGCGGACGGCCGACCGCGCGACCACTACGCGCTGACCGATGCCAAGGAGTGGTTCGCGGAGGCGACCGAGGCGTTCTTCGGGCGGAACGACTTCTGGCCGTTCGTGCGCGGCGAGCTGGCCGAGCTCGACCCGGCCGCGATCGAGCTGCTGCGCGCGGTGTGGGGTGCCGATTGACGATCCGCCGCACTCCGCTTGCCAGCGGAGCGGCCGTCGGCTCGGATCCGGTCATGACCGACCTCCACCTGGTCCTCGGCAACAAGAACTACAGCTCGTGGTCGATGCGCCTGTTCGTCGCGCTGCGGGTGGCGGGTGTGCCGTTCACCGAGGAGACGATCTGGCTCGACACCGCGACCGCGGCCGACGAGAAGCTGCGGCGCTCGCCGGCGGGCCGCGTGCCGATCCTGCAGCACGGCGACCTGACCGTCTGGGACTCGCTGGCGATCGTCGAGTACACGGCCGAGCTGTTCCCCGACGCCGGCATCTGGCCGCGCGACCCGCGCGACCGCGCTCACGCTCGCGCGCTGTGCGCCGAGATGCACGCGGGCTTCCTCGCGCTGCGCACCGAGCTGCCGCTCAACTGCAAGCGCAGACGGCCGCTGCAGAGCGGTCCGTCGGATGCCGCGCGCGCCGACATCGCGCGGCTCGCCGACATCTTCGCCGCCGCGCGCGGACCGTTCCTGTTCGGCGCGTTCTGCGCGGCCGACGCGTTCTTCGCACCGCCGGCGAGCCGCCTGCGTAGCTACGCGCTCGAGCTCGACGGCCCGGCGGGCGACTATGCGGCGCGCTTGCTCGCGACGCCCGCGGTGGTCGAGTGGCACGCGGGCGCGCAGCGCGAGGAGATGGTGATCGCGAAGTACGACGCGATCCCGTGACGGGACCGCGTCGGGTCGGTCAGTCGCGCGCGCCGGTCAGCGGGTCGCTCGCGTAGCCGAGCTCGGTCCAGTCGATGCGCGGCGCACCGCCCTGCGACAGGCCGTGGCAGTCCATGCAGCCGCCGGTGCCGAGCGCCTGCTCCTTCGGCGCGACCTCGTGATTGACGGACAGGTACATCACCGTGTCCACGAAGCCGAACGTGCCGCTGTACGGCTGCCCGGTGTACGCGGAGCCGTCCTGCAGTGCGAGATTCCAGTCGTAGCGCGACCAGTAGGCGTTCGGACCGCCGGCCGAGCCGAACAGGTGGGGCACCATGATCCGCTGGTTGACGGTGTCCGCGACCTGGTCGCCGACCATCTTCTTGAACGGGTAGATCATCGCGCTGCCGGCGGCCGCGCGGTCCTTCGGTGCGGCGGGCTCGCCCAACACGACCGGGTCGCTCGGCGACGGCGTGCCGGTGTAGGTGTCGTTCACGTTGAGGAACATCCGTCGCCACATGCCGTCGTGCCTCCGCAGCACCGGTCGGACGTCGAACTCCCAGACGAACTCACCCTTCTTCGGGTCGTAGTCCTGTCGGCCGTCGACCACCGTCTGCGGCGTGCGTTGCAGGTCGCCGGCCGCGGACCAGTACCACTCGGTCTTGGTGGTGCGCCCGCGTGCGATCGCCGGGATGTGGCAGACCTGACAGGACAGCGTCGGGTGGGCGGCGACCAGCGTCGCGGCCGTGCCTCCCGCCTGGTGCGGTGTCGCGCCGTGGCAGTCACCACAGCGCTTCATGTCGCCCTCGTCCGTCGAGTGGTAGGGCATGCCGCCGATGCCGTGCGTGTCGTCGACGCCGTGACACTCCTGGCAGGCCATGTCGCCACCGTCGGTGCCCATGTGGACGTCGAACTCCCTGGTGGTCGAGTTCAGGTTCACGGCGAGGTCACCGTGCTTGACGTTGTCGCCACCGCCCGCGCTGTAGTGACACTGGCCACAATTGGCGCGGTTCGGCATGCCGATCGACGACGCGATCGCGAGCCAGTCCAGACCCGTGACCGGCATGCCGGCCGTGGTCTGCGCCTTCACGTAGGTGCCCGTCGTGTCGTGGCAGACGAGGCAGTCGACGTGCGATGGATCCGCGAACGAGAAGCTCGCATTGGACCAGCCGGTGCCCACGTGGCATTGCGTGCAGCGCCCTTCGTTGGACGGCACCGCAATGCAGAAGTTGTTGATCATGTCGGTCTTGCCGTGGACCTCCGTCTCCACGCCCACGACGTTGGTCGTGACGCCCGACCAGTTCCAGTGGCCGGTGTGCAGCAGGTCCTGCACCTCCTTCGCGTGGCAGCCGACGCAGGCCACGTTGAGGTTCGGCCCCTCGTACGGATTGGCCGTGAAGTGCGCGGTGTGGGAGAACGGTGCGGGCGGCTCTTGCACGGGACAGGAGTCGCTGTCGCACCCCGAGAGCGGAAGGACGGTCGCCAGGGCGAGTGCCGCGGCGGACCGTCCGCCGGAGACGGACAGGGCCATGTGGGTCTCGATCGCGGTTCGGGCACGCACGCCGCCGGTTCGAGGACACCGCCCCGGACCCGCGCGGCGCGCGCCGGCGCCCTGGCGTGTGCCGATCGGCACTCTGGAAGCCAGCGACGCCGACCAGGGAACTTCTCCCCTGGGTCGGAAATTTCTCCACGACCTATGGAGATTCGCCGCGATTTCAGCGCGCGCGACCACGGCCGCCGGCGGGCTCGACTTCGAGCGCCAGCTCGCTCGGCGGTCCGGGCGCGATCGTCACGCGCCGCCGGTCGGCGCCGATCGCACCGTCTGGCGTCGCGAGCAGCAGCTCGTAGTCACCGCAGGGCACCCGGTCGAGCGCGAAGCGACCCTCCGCGTCGCTGCGCGTCGACCAGCCGCGGTCCGGCCAGGAGAAGCGCGGGTCCCCGGTCGCCACCGGCCGCAGCGCGATGCGGCAGCCGGGCAGCGCGCGGCCGGCGGCGGACACGCTGCCGGCGATCGCGCCGGTGCAGACGCGTGCGACCGGCAGGTCGAGCTCGGCGACCTGCCCCGGCGCGAGCGCGAGGTCGCCGGCGGCCGGAAGCAGCCGCGTGTCCACCCGCGCGCGCACGTCGCCGAGCAGGTGGTCGCGCGGATCGTCGCGGACCGCGTCCACGAGCCAACGGCCCGGGGGCAGGTCGGCGAGCGCGAACCCGGCCGTCGCATCCGGCATGGTGACGCGCACGAGCTCCGGGCCGCCGTACGCGATCACGCGCACGGCGTCGGGCCGCTCGCCCGCTGTTAGCAGCACGCGGCCGTGTAGCTCGGCGCAGCGCTCGAGCGCAATGCGCAGCGGCGGTGCGGGCAGGTCGAGGTCGATCGACTGCGCCGCCCGCCCCGCCGCGCCGACCGTCAGGCACCAACTGCCTGCCCCTGCGTGGGGGAACGCGAAGCTGCCGTCGGCGCCGGTGACGGCCTGCGCGACGACTGCTGCGCGCGCGGCCGGGTCCGCGGCGGCGCCGATCGTCCTGGCGCGCGGCTCGACCGGCGCCGGCGCCGCGAGGGCGACGCGCAGCCCGGTGAGCGGCGCGCCGTCTTCGGCCGCCAGGACGACGCCGGTCAGCTCGGCCGCGCGCGTCAGGCGGAGCTCGATGCGCGGTGGCGGTCGATCGGGCACCAGCGTGATCGCCGCCGAGCGCGCCGGCCGGTAGCCGGGCGCCAGCAGCTCGACCTGGACCGTGCCCGCATCGAGGCCGCCGAGCTCGGCGCGGCCGTCGGCGCGATCCGTCGGCTCGCCGAGACCGCTCGGTACGGTCGGATCGTCGCCCGGCAGCTCCATGCCCGGCGCGACCGCTGCGGCGCGCAGCGCGTAGCGTTCGACCGGCATCCCGGTCGCGGCGTCGGTCGCGCGCACGGTGAGCGTCATGCCGTCGCGCAGCGTGATCCGCCACGGCGGGGATGCCGGATCGTGGAAGACCGGCGCGACCACCTCGCTCAGGTGGCCGGATGCCGCGACGTCGATCCGCAGCGCGGTCCGCGGTAGCCCGTCGAGCGTGAAGCTGCCATCGCCGGCGGTGTGCGCGATGGCGCGCACCCGTGGCGCGCCCGCGTCGCGCGCGGCGTTGGACGCGCGCACCTCGGCGCCGACGATGGCGCGGCCCGCGGTGTCGACGACGACACCCGTCAGGCGGGTCGCGGGCACCATGCGGATGTCGACGACGGTCGGCGGCCCGCCTGCGACCGGCACTTCGATCGGACGGGCGTGCTCGTAGCGGACGAAGCCGCTGGCCTGCGCGCGCAGCCGGTAGCGACCGGCGGCGAGATCGCCGAACGAGTAGCTGCCACCGCGGTCGCTCGTCGCCGGTGGCAGCAGCGCGCGCCAGTCGCGCGACAGGTCGAGCCGGTTGCCGTCACCGGGCCGCAGCTCGATCGTCGCGCCGGCGAGCGCGCGGGAGTCGCCATCCACGACCGTGCCGACGATCCGGCTGCCCCGTCGGAGCTGCAGCGTGCCGACGTCGAGCGCCTGGACGGCGCCCGCCGCCTCGGCCCACGGCACTGCCCGCTCGACGACGAGCGGGGCGAAGCCGCGGGCGCGCAGCGCGAGCACCGCGCGGCTACCCGCGAGCGGGCCACGGAACGAGAAGCCGCCGTCCGCGCCGGTGGTCGCGTGACGCGCGAGTCGCACGGTGCGGCCGCCGCGCTGCACGAGCTCGAGGCGGACGACCGCGCCGGCGAGCGGCCGGCCGGACGGTTCGACGGCTCGTCCGGTCAGCGTCAGCACGGCGTCGGTCACCGGCGTCGGCTCCACGAGCTCGGTATCGGGCGGGGGATCGACTGCGGTGCGCTGGCCGCCCGGGTCCCAGTCGTCGACCGTCGGAACCACCTCGAGCTCGCTGTCGAGGAACTCGATGCCGGCTGGTGGCGGCGACTCGCCTCGCCCGAGTCGCAATGCGAGCAGCGCGACGGCGACGATGCACGCGACCAGTGCCGCGCGCATCAGCGCCGGAGCTGCGGCACCATCGCGATCGCGTCGTAGCTGTTGCCTGCCAGGCGGAGTCCGGGCCATTGCGTCGCACAGCGTTCGCGGATCCGGCGCAGCCGGGCGACGTGGCCGCGCTCGTATTGTGGAATGCCGGAGCGCACCCGCTCGACGTGCAGCACGTCCGGGTCGACGCGCAGGCCGGCGTAGCGCCGCAGCGTGTCGATCGCGATGTCGACGAGCTCGGCGTCGGTCTGCTCCAGCAGCTGCGGATGGCGTGCGCCGCCCATCATCACGCGACACATGCGGCGCCCCGCGGGTGCGTGGTCCGGGAACAGATCGGAGGCGAGCAGGCCGCCGAGCACGGGCGACGGCTCGCCGGGCTCCAGCAGGAAGCCGAAGCCGTGCACGCCGTCCGCCAGCGCGTCCTGCGGCATGCCGAGGTAGACGCTCGCCAGCGACGCGAACGGGATCGCCGCCAGCTCGGCGGCGAGCTCCGGGTCGCTGCTGCGGAACATCGCGGCGGCGTGGCGGGCCGGTGCGGCGACGCAGAGCTCGCGCGCGGTGATCCGGCCGCCACCGGCGACGTCGACGGCGAAGCGCTCGCCATCGCGGGTGATCGCGACGACCTCGGCGCCGGTCCGCACGCGGTCGCCGAGCGCATCGGTCAGCGCGCGCATCAGGCGGTGCAGACCGCCGCGGAACGACACGAGCGCCGGTCGCTTCGGCCGCGGCGCACCGTTGCGCGCGGCGCGCGCGGCCTTGGCGCGAGCCTTCAGCCCCTTGATGACGCTGCCGTGCGCGCGCTCGGCCTCGACCAGCAGCGGGAATGCGGCGCCGGCTTCCAGCCTGGCGGCGTCGCCGGCGTAGATGCCGCTGACCATCGCCTGCACGAGCGGCACCGTGTGGCGACCGAAGCGGCGGCCGACGAAGTCCGCCAGCGACTCGTCGTCGGTCGCGGCGCGCTCCTTGACCCACGGCTCCTTCAGGAGCCGCAGCTTGGCGCCGAACGGCAGCAGCTTCGTACCGATCGCCGACAGCGGGCCCGACGGCGTCGGGATGAGGCGCTGATCGCGGCCGATGAAGCGCTTCTTCGCGAGCGGGCTCGCGGCGAGCACCTCGGCCTCGATGCCGAGTGCCGCGACGATCGCGTCGAGCGGGTCGTCCGGCCGCAGGGCCTGCGGGCCGAGCTCCAGCGTGTAGCCGTCCACACCGAGGCTCTGTGCCCAGCCGCCGGTGCGTGTGGCGCTCTCGAGCACCGCGACCGACCGCTCCGGATCGTCGCGCGTGGCCCAGAACGCCCGCGCCAGCCCGGCCGGGCCGGCGCCGATCACCAACAGGTCGACCGTGGTCCTCGTGTCAACGGTCCTGGTGTCACCGGTCGTCGTGTCACTGGTCGTCATCGGCCCCCCCCGACTCACACGGTGCGCGAGAACACCGGTCGCCCTGCCGCCCGTTGCGCCTGCAGGTAGGCGTCGAACGGCATCGCGAGGTTGCGGACGAACAGCCGGCCGAGCGGCGTCACCGTGATGCCCGCGTCGTCGAACGAGCACAGGCCGTCGGCCGCCATCGGCTCGAGCGCCTGCAGGGCTTCGCCATAGCGGGCGACGAACGCGTCGCGCCCGCCGTGCTCCGCGAACTCGAGCCGGAAATGGCACATCAGGTCGAGGATCACGCGGCGGCGCGCGTCGTCGTCCGCGGAGCGGCGCAGCCCGCGCTCGACCGGCAGCCGGCCGGCCTCGATCGCCGCGGTCCACTCGCCGAGGCTCTTCTCGTTCTGTGCGAACGCGCGGTCGACCTCGGAGATCGACGTCATGCCGAACGACACCATCTCCTCGGCGGGCCACGTCGTGTAGCCCATGAAGTTGCGGTGCAGGGTGCCCTGGTTGGCGGCGATCGCCAGTGCGTCAGTGCGCTTCGCGAAGTGGTCCATGCCGACCAGCTCGAAGTCGGCGGACTGGAACACGTCGAGGGCGGTCAGGTACAGGTCGAGCTTGTCGGCGCCCTTCGGCAGTGCGGCCTCGTCGATCACGCGCTGGTGCTTCTTCAGCCACGGCACGTGCGCGTAGCCGTAGCACGCGAGCCGGTCCGGACCGAGCGACAGCACGCGCAGCAGGCTCGCCCGGAACGAGTCCGGCGACTGGTGCGGGAGGCCGTAGACGACGTCGAGGTTCACCGACGCGAAGCCGAGCTCGCGCGCGGCGTCGACGAGGCGCTGCGTCTGCTCGAACGGCTGCACGCGGTGGATCGCGTGCTGCACGCGCTCGTCGAGGTCCTGCACGCCCATGCTGATGCGGTTGAAGCCGACGCTGCTCAGCGCCTCGAGCTGCTCCCGCGTCGTGACGCGCGGGTCGACCTCGATCGAGATCTCGGCGTCGGGCGCGTGCGGCAGCCGCTCTGCGAGGCCGCGGAACAGCCGCACCAGCTCGGCGGGTGGCAGGAACGTCGGCGTGCCGCCGCCCCAGTGGTGCTGCAGGATCGGCCGGCCGTCGCCGAGTGCCGCGACCGCGAGATCCGCCTCCCGCAGCACGAGGTCGACGTAGCGGCCGGCGCGGGAGTGGTCCTGGGTGATCTTCACGCTGCAGCCGCAGTACCAGCACATGCTCTCGCAGAACGGCAGGTGCACGTACAGCGACAGCGGCTCGCCGCGCCGCTCGCTCGCGGCGCGCAGACTCTGCAGGTGGTCGTCGGGCCCGAACGAGTCGACCCACGACGGCGCGGTCGGATACGACGTGTAGCGGGGGCCGGGCTGGTCGTAGCGCTGCAGCAGGCCATGGGGCACGTGGATGGTCGTCATCGCGTCTGCTCCGGCGGGATCACCACTTGCGGACCTCGTCGACGAGGACGGCGAGCTTCGCGGGGTCGGTCTGCGGCAGGATGCCGTGGCCGAGGTTGAACACGTGGCCGCGCGGTCCCGCCTCCTGACAGATGCGGGCGACGGTGCGCCGGATCGCGTCGTCGTCGGCGAACAGCCGCGTCGGATCCATGTTGCCCTGCACGGCGACGTCGTCGGGGATGCGGCGGCGCACCGTCTCCATCGGCAGGCGCCAGTCGACCGCGACGATGTCGGCGGGCGAGTCCGCCACGCGGTCGAGGTGCTGCGCGACACCATTGACGAACGACACGGCGATCGCGCCGCGCTGGCGGGCGGCCTGTAGCAGGCGGTCGGTCATCGGTGCCGCGAACTCGGCGTAGTCGTCCTGGGAGAGCACGCCGGCCCAGCTGTCGAACACCTGGATCGCGTCGCAGCCGGCGGCGCACAGCGCCGCGACGACCGGCTCGAGGCAGTCGGCGAGGCGCTCGAGCAGGTAGGCGAACGTGCGCGGCTCCTGCGCCATCAGCCGGCGCGTGTCGTCCCAGCTCTTCGAGCCCCGACCCTCGACCAGGTAGCACGCCATCGTGAACGGGGCACCGACGAAGCCGATCAACGCGCGCTGCGGGTCGAGCTCCGTGCGCACCTTGCGCGCGGTGTCGAACATCGGTGCGAGCGACGGGTGCTCGACGTCCGGATAGAGCAGCTCGCGCGCCGCGTCGAGCGTGTCGATGCGACGGTCGAGCACCGGGCCCGGCGTGTAGCGCAGGTCGACACCCATCGCGAGCACCGGGATCAGCAGGTCGGTGAACAGGATCGCGGCGTCGAATCCGTAGCGGCGGATCGGCTGCAGCGTGACCTCGGCCGCGGCGTCCGCGTCCAGGCACAGCTCGAGGAACGAGTAGCGCTCGCGCATCGCGCGGTACTCGGGCAGGTAGCGGCCCGCCTGGCGCATGATCCAGACCGGGCGCCGCGGTGTCTCGAGGCCGCGGGCGGCGAGCAGGTAGGGTGCGTCGGGAGCGGCGCGGGTCATGGCTCTCGGGGGGGGGCCCCGGCGTCGAGGCCGGGCTCGGTGGGGAGGTCGTCTTGCGCCGATGCGGGGTCGCCGGCGCTCGCGTCGAGGATGAGCTTCAGGCCGACGCCGCGCACGGTGTGCAGGTGACGCGGCTGGCGGGTGTCGTCCTCCAGCGTGCGGCGCAGGCCGAGCACCAGGTTGTCGAGCGTGCGCGTCGACGGGTTCGCCGACTTGCCGAACACGTGGTCGAGGATCTCGCGGCGCGACACGACCTCGCCGGCGCGGCCGCTCAGCAGGCGCAGCAGCTTGAGCTCGGAGTCCGACAGGTGGCGGTGCTCGCCGCGCTCGCAGACGACCTCGTGGCTGCGGAAGTCGACGCGGCAGCGACCGACCTGCAGCACGTCGGTCCCCGGAGGCGGTGCGGGCGTGCGGCGCAGCAGGGCAGCGACGCGCAGCAGCAGCTCGCGCAGGTTGAACGGCTTGGTCAGGTAGTCGTCGGCCTCGAGCTCGAGGCCGCGGATGCGATCGCGGTCGGCCGAACGGGCCGACAGCACGAGCACCGGCGTCCGGTCGCCGCGCTCGCGCATGCGGCGCAGCACTTCGAATCCGTCGGCCTCCGGCAACATGATGTCGAGCAACACGAGGTCGATGCCGCCGAGCGCGAGCCGCTGTAATGCGGCGACGCCGTCCCGCACCAGCTCGGCGCGGTAGCCCTCGGCGTGCAGGTTGTCGCACAGCATCTCGCCGAGCGGCGACTCGTCCTCGACGACCAGGCAGAAGCGCGTCATGCGGCGTCCTCCTCGCTGCCGCCGGGACTGTGGCCGGGTCGCCCCCGCGCCGCATCGGCGAGCGGCAGGTCGACCGTGAAGCGGCTGCCGTGCCCCTCGCCAGCGCTCTCCGCGCGGACGCGTCCGCCGTGCGCCTCGACCAGCTCGCGCACCAACGCGAGGCCGAGCCCGGTGCCGCCGACATGGGCGGGGCCGGCCCGGTGGAAGCGCTCGAAGATGCGCGACAGCTCGTGCGTCGCGATGCCGCAGCCGGTGTCCGCGACGGTCACGCGCGCATGGTCGCCGAGCCGCTGCACGTCGACCGAGACGTGCCCACCGCTCTTCGAGTACTTGATCGCATTGTCGAGCAGGTTGTGCAGCACGAGGCGTAGCGAGCCCTCGTCGCGCAGCACGGGGCAGCTGTCGAGCCGCTCGGCCTCGCACTGGAGGCCGGCGGCGGCGAAGCGGTCGGCGAAGGTCTCGAGCGCGCGCCGCACGTCGTCGGCGAGGTCGGCGGTGACGCGTGGCCGGCGCAGGCTGTCCTCGAGCCCCGCGGCGGCGAGCACGTTCGTCAGGCCACGCTCGAGCCGGTCGGCCTCGCGCAGCATCGCATCGAGGTAGCGGCCGCGGCGCTCGGCGGGCAGCGTGTCGCGGGCGATCGACTCGAGGCCGAGCCGCAGCGTCGTCAGGGGCGTCTTCAGCTCGTGCGTCGCGCCGGTCAGGAAGCGCTCGTGGTCGCGGCGCATGCGCTGCTCGCGCACCAATGCGACGTAGAAGAACACGATGCCGACCAGCACCAGCAGTCCGAGCGTCGCGCCCTCGTAGGCGAACATCACGCGGCGGTCGTGCGCGGCGTCGGCGAGCGCCCCGGCGGTCTCGACGCCGAACGTGCCGAGTGCGCCGTTCACGTCGCCGGCCGACAGCGCATCGGCGGCGCGCTCGAGCCGCGCCGACTCCTGGAGCTGGAACACGATCCACCAGGCGACCTGGCCGAGGCACAGGAGCACGACGAGTCCGAACACGATCGCGGTCGGTCTGCGCATGACGTCACCGGCGAGCGGGCCTCAGCCCCCGAACGTCTCCGCCATCGCCTCGCCGAACACCGCGACCGCGCGGTCGATGTCGGCCTCGGTGTGCGCTGTCGACAGGAAGCCCACCTCGTAGGCCGACGGCGCCAGGTAGACGTGCCGCCTGAGGCAGGCGCCGAAGAACGTCGCATAGAGCTGCGCGGCTTCCGGCGCGATCGTCTCGGCGCTGCGCGGTGCGCTGTCGCGGGCCCCGAACGCGAGCCAGAAGATCGAGCCGATCCGCACGAAGCTCGCGCGCCAGTGCGCGTGATCCGCGAGCAGCGTGCGCACGCCCTGCTCGAGGCGTCGACCGTGCAGGTTGAGCGTCGCGTGCACCTCGTCGCGGTGCAGGATCTCGAGCGTCTTCGCGCCGGCCGCCATCGCCAGCGGATTGCCCGACAGCGTGCCGGCCTGGTAGACGCGCCCGAGCGGCGCGAGGTTGTCGAGGTGCACCGCCGGACCCGCGAACGCGCCGCACGGCAGGCCGCCGCCGACGATCTTGCCGAACGTCACCAGGTCCGGCGTGATGCCGTAGATGCCGGCCGCGCCCGCCATGCCGACGCGGAAGCCGCTGATCACCTCGTCCCAGATCAGCAGCGCACCGTGCTCGTGCGCGAGCCCGGCGAGCCGGCGGAGCCACTCGCAGCGCTGCAACAGGAGGCCGTTGTTGGCGGGGATCGGCTCGACGATCACCGCGGCGGTCTCGGCGCCGTGGGCGGCGAAGTACTGCTCGAGCGCCGCCTCGTCGTCGAGCGGCAGCACCGAGGTGAGCTGGGCGACCGCCGCCGGCACGCCGCGCGACGACGGCTCGCCGAACGTGATCGCACCGGACCCGGCGGCGACCAGCAGGCCGTCGCTGTGACCGTGGTAGCAGCCCGAGAACTTCAGCAGGCGGTCGCGGCCGGTCACGCCGCGCGCGAGGCGGATCGCCGACATCGTGGCCTCGGTGCCCGACGACGTGAACCGCACGCGCTCGACGCCCGGGTAGGCGGCGCAGATCCGCTCGGCGAGCTCGAGCTCGCCGCGGTGCGGAGCGCCGAAGGTCAGTCCGCGCGCGGCGACCTCGCCGAGCCGCGCGAGCACCTCGGGGTGTGCGTGGCCGAGGATCAGCGGGCCCCACGACTGCACGAAGTCGAGGTACTCGTCGCCGTTGGCGTCGACGAAGCGCGCTCCGTGCGCCGACTCGACGAACCGCGGCGTGCCGCCGACGGCGCGGAACGCGCGCACCGGAGACGACACGCCGCCGGGCAGCAGCTGCCGGGCGCGCTCGAACAGGGTCGCGTTGCGGTCCTCGGTCGTCATCGCGGGAATCGTCCAGGCCTCGCTCATCGGGTCGGGGAGGGGTTCGCGGGGTCGCCGAGTGCTCCGGCGACGGTCGCCAGCACCGCCGCGGGCACCGGCGTCGGGGCCGTGTGCACGGGGCGCAGCCCGTGTCGCTCGAGTGCCGCGGCGGTGGTCGCGCCGATCGCGACGTGCGCGCGGGCGGTCGGGACGTCGCCGAGCGCGGTGCCGGCGGCGACCGACGACGGGCTGGTCCACACGATCGCGTCCGCTGCCGCGCCCGGCCACTCGACGCCGTGCAGCGGCTCGATGCGGTAGAGGGGGAGGTGGACGATCGCGTGGCCGGCCGCCGTCAGCCGCTCGGCGAGCGCCGGCTGCACGTCGGTGGCGCGCGGGAACGCGAAGCGCTGTGGGCCGGCGTCGCCGAGCTGCGCGAGGACGTGCGCGGCGAGCTCGGCACCGCCGCCGGGGACCGCCGGGACCGAGGCGGCCGCGCCGCGGTCGGCGAGCGCGTGGGCGGTGCGCGGCCCGACCGCGAAGAAGCGTCGCTCGCGCAGGTCGACGCCGGCGAGCGCGGCTTCCTCGAACAGGCGGTCGACGCTGCGCGCCGAGGTCACCAGGAAGGTGTCGCAGCCGAGCGCCGCCTCGAGGCTCCTGGCGTCGGGCGTGATCGGCAGCGCCTCGGTCAGCGCGACGGCGTCGACGGCCGCGCCGGCGACCGCGAGCCACGCCGCGAGCTCGACGTCCGAGCCGCCCGGCCGGACGAGGCAGACGCTGCGGCCGCGCAGCGGCTCGGCGGCGAGCGGCGCGAGCCGCTCGACGGCTGCGGCGGCGAGCGCGTCGGGGTCGGTACCGGTCTGTTCGAACAGCACGCGGTGGGCCGGCGCGCCGTGCTGGTTGTAGAGGCCGACGCGCAGGCGGAAGCCGCCGGCGAGCGGCTCGCACAGCGCGCCGAGCGGGGTCGAGCAGCCGCCCTCGAGCCGCGCGAGCACGCTGCGCTCGGCGGTCACGCAGCGCGCGGTGACCGGGTCGTGGATCGCCGCGAGCAGGTCGAGCACGCGGCGGTCGTCCCGCCGGCACTGCACGCCGAGCGCGCCCTGGCCGGGCGCCGGCACGAAGCGGTCGGTCGGCAGCTCGGCGCGCGCGAGCCCGGCGAGGTCGAGCGCCAGCCGGCCGAGGCCGGCGGCGGCGAGCACGACCGCCGCGTAGTCGCCGCGGCGCACCTTGTCGGCGCGGGTCGGGACGTTGCCGCGCACGTCGGCGATCGCGAGGTCCTTGCGCAGCGACTGGATCGCGCGGGCGCGGCGCGGCGACGAGGTGCCGACCCGCAACCCGTCGCCGATCGGCAGCGTGCCGCCCTCCGGGTCCGCGTGGCGCGGGTCGTAGACCAGCACGTCGTGCACCGGCGCGCGCGGCGGGACCGCGCCGAGCGTCAGGCCGTCCGGGTCCTCGACCGGCAGGTCCTTCAGGCTGTGCACGGCGACGTCGATGCGCCCCTCGCGCAGCGCCTGCTCGAGCTCCGCCGTGAACAGCCCCTTGCCGCCGACCTCCGGCAGCGGGCGATCGACGATCGCGTCGCCGCGCGTGCGGATGATCTCCAGCCGGTAGCCGGCGCCGGTCGCGGCTGCGACGGTCTCGGCGACGTGGCGGGTCTGGGTCAGCGCGAGGTCGCTGCCGCGGGTTCCGTAGACGATCACGGGGCGGCCGCCGGCGCTCGGGTCAAGGTCGGTCACGGTCAGGACTCTAGCCCGGATGATTGGTGAGATCCCGCCGCGAGATCGCGCCAGCCGGTGACTCGAGTGACCGCAGCGGGAATCTCGTGGCTCGTCCGGACGAGCGGGCAGGCGTCGCGACGCGGGGGCGTCGGGCAACTCGGGGTCAGCGCATCGCGCAGGCTTCGAGCGGCTCCGACTGCAGCTTGCGGATGTCGGTCACGTGGAAGTGGGCGTGGCGGCGCGCGGCCTTCTCGAGCACGCGGCGCAGTGCCTCCTGATCGGCGTCGGCGAGGTGGCGCAGCGGGCCGCGGATCGCACGGTCGAGCTCGGCGAGCGCGGTCTCGACGTGCAGATCGACGACGCGGCCGAGGTCGGCGCGCTGGCTCTGGATGTCCTGCCAGATCGCGTCGGCCCGCGCGGCGGCCTGCGTCGCGCCGACGTCGGCCGCCTCGCGCAGGATCCGCGCCTCGTCGGCGGCGATCGAAGCGAGGTCGTCGAGATCGCAGACCTGCAGGCCGGGCACCTCGCGCAGCCGGGGGTCGAGCACGCTGGGCTGGCTGATGTCGACGACTCGGGTCAGGCCCTGCGCGGCGTCCGGGTCGAGCAGCAGGTTCGGGCTCTGCACGGCGAACAGGATCCCGTCGAGCGGCGGGCGGTCTTGCAGGAACGCGGCGAGCGAGCAGGCGCGGACGTTCATCGGCTCGGCGCCCGCCGGCTGACCGGCCATGTGCTGGGCGAGCGCCTCGGCGCGCGCCAGCGTGCGGTTGACGATCAGCACGTCCGTCGCGCCGCGGCGGCGCAGCACGTCGAGCGCGAGGCGGCCGGTCTCGCCGGCGCCGACCACCGCGAGCCGCGGGCCGGCGGCGAGCAGCCAGTCGGCGGCGAGCGCGGCGACGCTGCGCGCCCGGCCGAGGCCGTTGCGGTTGCGCAGGTCGCGCGCCGCCTGCAGCAGCCGCGTGCGCAGCATGTGCAGCGGCTTGCTCATCAGCCCGAGCTCCTCGGCGGTCTGGAACGCGCGCCCGACCTGCCCGAGGATCTGCTCCTCGCCGAGCACCATCGACTCGAGGCCGGCCGCGACGCGCAGCAGATGGCGCACGCTGGCGGCGCCCTCGTGCCGGTGCAGCGGGAATTCGCTCCCGCAGCCGAGCACCGCCCGCGGCAGGTCGGTGCGGATCGGCGACGTCTCGTCGACGTCGAGCAGCGCTTCGACCCGGTTGCACGTCGACAGCAGCACCGCACCGCGCAGCGCGCCCTGCTCGCGCAGCTCGACGAGCCGCGCGCGGATCTGTTCCGTCCGCTCCGACAGGACGCGCAGCTCCGAGGGTGCCACGTCGCGGAAGTCCGTGCCGATCAGCGTGAGCTCGACCATTGCCCCGATAACGAACCGTGAGCCCGAGTGAATTGCGTCATTTCAATGTCATGCCGGCGTCGGAAACGGCTCCTGGAATGTGCGCCGTTCCAGTGCGGCATCGGTGGATCGATCGATGCGATGGTGCCCGGTCGGCGGTACCGATGCGCCGTCCGGTGCCCGGAGACGCGCCCGATCCCGATCGCGGATCGCAGTGCTCCGTCCCGGTTCGAGCCGCGCGCTTCGCGGGCGACGCGTGCTGGGCGACCGTGCCCGCGGCCGTCGTGCGGCGGGTCGATCACGGCGCCGGCGACCCAGGAGTTGCGGCACGCCTTCGGAAGGCGCTACCGTCGGTCTCTCCGACTCGCCGCATGCTCACGAGTGACACCCGTTGACCCAGATCACGATCAGTCCGCACGCGGGAGACTTCGCTCTCACCATCCATGACGCATCGCCCGCCGGCACGGCCGCGCCGGTGCCGCGGGCCCGCTTCGTGATGTCGGCGTGCGAGAGCCCGGTGTGCGACTGCCGCGAGCTCGGTTTCCACGAGGTGGCCGAGCCTGCGGCCGACGGTGCACGTTCGCTGCGCGCCTTCTGGCTGGACCCGTTCGCGCGCAGCGTCGCATGACAGACGGGTACCGGGTCGGGAGATTCGGTGGCGATCGCGAACGAGGTCGTGGCCGCGCTCGACCCGGACGGCTGGCAGACCCTCGTGAAGGCGTTCCTGGCCGGGAAAAGCCGGGCGATCGCGGAGATGGATCCGCAGCAGACGCTCGCGAGCTTCCCGTTCGACGAGATCGAGCGCCACTCCGAGCTGGTTCCCTACGGGTCCATCATCCCCTTCGACGAGCCGCTGCTCGTCACGGATGGTGAGCGCAGGCTGGTCGTCGAGGATCTCTACTGTGTCCGCTCGAGCTGCGATTGCAGCGACGTCCTCCTCGAGCTGATCGCCTGCGATCCGGTGGTGGGCGACGCGACCTCGATCTCCGCGACCACGCTCGTCACGGCGCTGCGCCTGGACCTCGCCCGTCGCAAGTGGCTGGACGCCGGGTCCGATGCTGCACCGGACCCGGAGCAGAATCGCCTGCGTGAGCTCACGCTCGCCCAACGGCCGGATCTGCTGCGAATACTCGGGCTGCGCCGGCAGCGGCTGCGCGCACTCTATCGCACCGCGGCTGGCCACGCCGGCCTCACGCTCGGCCCTCCACCGCCCGCCGTGCGGACCGCGCCGCGGGTCGGGCGCAATGACCCATGCCCCTGCGGCAGCGGGAAGAAGTACAAGAAGTGCTGCCTCCGCGACTGACGGTCCCTCGGGCAGCGCGGGCGGCGCGAGCAACCGTGCGACGGCCACCGCGACGGCAGGCTTCGTCCCGACCGGTCGGTGGCCCGAAGCGCTGGTCTGACTCACGCACTCCTCCCAGTCGCTGACTCTTCTCACTCTCCTCACGAACGACATGGAAGCACGGATGAAGCGAGTCACCGGCATCGGCGGCGTCTTCCTCAAGGCCCGGGACGCCGTGGCCCTGCGCGCGTGGTACCAGCGGCACCTCGGTGTCGACGTCCAGAGTTGGGGAGGCGCGGCGTTCCCGTGGACCGACGCGGAGGGCCGGCCCGCTCCGGGCATGACCGTGTGGTGCATCCACGCTGCCGACAGCGACTACTTCGCGCCGAGCAGTGCACCGTTCATGGTCAACTACCGCGTTGCGGACCTGCGTGCGCTCGTCGAGGTGCTGAGGGACGAAGGCTGCGACGTGCTGGAGAAGATCGAGGAGTCGGAGTACGGGAAGTTCGCGTGGGTCATCGACCCCGAAGGCAACAAGGTCGAGCTATGGGAGCCGCCAGCGGGTCAGTGAGCCTCTCGGCGGAGCGTTCCCGGATGCGATTGCAGCCGACCGGGCTTAGCGCGCGGCTCGGCTGTGGTCGGGTCATGGTCGGAATCACGGAGCGGAGAGTGGTATGAGTGACGAACGGTCGGCTCCTGAGACGAAGGGTGTCGAGGTTCGGCTGCTGGGCACCGTCGACCTCGGCCCCGAGATCGATGGCATGGCTGGGCGCCAATTGCGCATGCGCATGGTGACCATCGAGCCGGGAGGGGTCTTCGGTCCGCTCCACGACCATCGCGACCGGCCCGGTATCGTCTATGTGCTGCAGGGGACGATCACCGATCACCGAGATGGAACCGCGACCGACTATGGGCCGGGCGTCGGCTGGCCCGAGGACAGGAACACCCTCCACTGGCTCGAGAACCGGGGGGCGATCCCGGCGGTCGAGATCTCGGTCGATATCGTCAGGCACGAATGAGGTCGAGTCGGACAGGCGATACGGACGGGTCGGAAGCCTGGCTGAACCGGTCGCGCGTCCGTCGCGGGGACGGCACGCGGGCCAGTCGAGTGGCCGGCACCGATCCGTTGCACGGTGACATCGGGCGGGGCTTCCCGGTAGCGACGCTCGGGCACGAGAGCGTGATCCTGGCCATGGAGCAGATCGAGCGCAGGCCGCACCGGAACTCACCATGACCAACGACAGACTCGGATACTGGTCGGCGGTGGCTCTCGTCTGCATCGGGGTCGGCTACGTCCTCGCGCTTCTGGCGGGCTTCGCGCGCCACGGCTTCCGCGAGCCGATCGGCGATCCGGTGCTGGCGGTCATGGAGGTCCTGACCCTGCTGTCGGCGGTGCCGATCGTGACGCTCATGGCGTCGATCCAGGACCGGGCGGCTCCGCATCGGAGCGGTCTGGGACTCGCGGCCCTCGCGTTCGCCACGCTGTGCGCAGGCGTGACCAGCACGGTCCACTTCGTGGAGCTGACCGCTGCCCGCCAGGTGGGCGAGGAGGGCATCGTCTGGCCGTCACGCGTCTACGCGGCCGAGCTGCTCGCCTGGGACGTCTTCCTCGGACTGTCGTTGTCGTTCGCGGCGCCGCTGTTCCGCGACGGTCGACTGGAGCGGGCGGTGCGCGGCACGCTGTTCCTCTGCGGCGGTCTGTGTCTGGCGGGCGCCGTCGGGCCGGCGGTCGGCAACATGCGGCTGCAGCTGATCGGCGTGCTGGGCTACGCGGTGATCCTGCCGATCGCCTGCGTGCTGCTCGCGCGCCTGTTCCGCCGTCGCGCTTCCTTGGCTTCCGATCGGTACCGCGACTGATTTTTACATCAGCCGCCCCGCGCGTTCGTGTACCCGCGCGCGTGCCCATCGGATGCGACGTCATCCGCGCGGTGCTGACCACCCGGGTTCATTCACAGGTCGCGTCGCGGAGACCGTGCGAGTGGACGGCGTGCTCGGCGGATGGCGAGCGCTCGGGTCGGGCTCATCGGGGTCGGATGGCCGGTGGCGGCGGTCCGGAGCGAGGGCACCGCACCGATCCGGCCGCGAGTCGATGGCGACGTTTCTCGCGCGGGTACCGGACTCGTGGCCGGTGTCGGCATCGGTCTGCGCCTTTGGGTCAGGCGCACTGCAAGGTCACCACATGCCCAGCACGCGAACACGGCGCGGGTTCCGCATTGGCGGGTGCCTCCTCGTCGCCCTGGCGGCGTTGGCGACATCCTCCGTCCGAACGCTCCTCGATGGCGGCGGCGAAATACCTGCCGCACCAGCGGGCGCCGTCGCGACCGCCGCCGGAGCGGGCAGGACGGTCGAACCGGGGTCGTCGTCGGTCCCGGCCGTCGCCGATCTGGCAGCCCGTGTCGCGCTGCCGCCCGCAGAATCGGCGTTGCCGCCGGCCGACATCCTGCGCGGGCGTGTGATCGCGGCCGCCGGCGGCGCCGGGATCGCCGGCGCCGAGGTGCGCCTCGGTCGCTGTCGTGTCGGCGACCTCCAGCTGCCCGACGCGCGGCTCGCGCGAGATGTCGCCGAGCTCGGCGTCGCGACGACCGACGCCGACGGCTGCTTCGCGTTCCACGTCGCGAGGCGCGCTGGACTGCGGCTGTCCGTCCGTGCCGCGGGCTATCCCGAGCACCGCGTCGACGGCTGCTCGGCCGGCACGGCGATCGTCGTCACGCTGCAGCGCGGCGCCGGGATCGCCGGCGTGCTGCGCCGCGCGGAAGACGGAGCGCCGGTGGCCGAAGCTCGGATCGGCGTCCAGCTCACGGCTGCGGTCCGTGGTTCCGAATCGATCGCCGAGACGGTGAGCGCGACGGACGGCTCGTTCTTCCTCGCTGGCCTGCCGGCGGCGCCCGCGCTCCTGCGCGCCGAGGCGGCGGGGCGAGCGCCGCTGCGGTGGCAGGCGCTCGACCTGCGAGCGGGCGAGGTGCAGCAGCTCGAGCTGGCGATGCAGCCCGGTCGGACCGTGACCGGCGTGGTCACGCTGCAGGGCCGCCCCGTCGCGGACGTCGAGATCGCCACCGATTGGACGTTCCTGGGTGCGGTGCGGACCGACCACGCCGGACGCTACGAGCTGCGCGACATCGGTGGCGACGAATCGCTCGTGCTGCGGGCGGCGGGTCACGCGGGGCAGCGGAAGGTGGTGCCCGCGGGCCAGAGCCCGCGGGTCGACTTCGAGCTGTCCCGGGACGGCTGTGTCGTCGGCCGGCTGCTGCCGCCCGCCGGGTATGCCGCCGTGGACCTGCTGGTGATCGCCGCCGGCCTGCTGCGGATCCCGCCGCACCGCGTGCACACCGACCTGCACACCGCCGAAGTCGCTGCGGACGGCACGTTCGTGGTCGACGGCATCGGCGCGGCCGCCGACTACCAGCTGCTGGTGCGCGGCGACGGGCTCGGCGACCGGGTGCTGGCGCTGCCGCGGCGTCTCTCACCGGGCGAGTGGTTCGACGTCGGCGAGATCCCGATGCGGCCGGCGGCGAGCCTCGCGGGTCGCGTCGTCGACGCCGCGGGCCGGCCGCTCGCAGGCGTGGAGCTCGTGCTCGCCGGCACCACCGATGGCTTCACGGACCTGCTCGCCGACCCGGTTGCCGCGCCCCGGCCGGTCTACTGCTTCGCGGAGCGCCAGGCGCGTAGCGGCGCCGATGGCGCGTTCCGCTTCGACGATCTCGCGCGCGGCAGCTGGCAGCTGTCGGGCGGTATCGCAGGCGATGCCCACCGCGAGGAGTGGGGGACGTTCGAGCTCGGCGACGGCGAGGCGCGCGCCGACCTGGCGCTGACCTGCAGGCGTGGTCTGCCGATCGCCGGCGTCGTGCGAGCGGATTGCGCGGTCGACCTCACGCAGCTCTACCTGGTCGCCGTTGGCGAGGATCGGGCGGCGGTCGGCGTCGCGGTGCGTGGCGACGGTCGGTTCGAGTTCCCGCCGTTGCAGGCCGGCGCCTGGCGGCTGTTCGCCGCCGACCAGCCCGCTGGCTTCGACGTCGTGCCGCAGCAGGTCGAGGCCGGGGATCGCGAGGTCGTGCTGCGGCTCGTGCCGTGCGCGGTCATCGACGGCGTGGTGTTCGACGCGGCCGGTCCGGTCGCGGGCGTGGTCGTCACCTTCAACTTCGCGGGCCCGCAATCCGCGCGCGTCGCGCACACCGATGCGGCGGGGCGGTTCCGTCTCGAGGCGCCGCCGGGACTCAACGGGACCTTGATGGCCTTCGATCCCGCCGATCCAGCGCGCGAGGTCGCGCTGCCCGACGTCCCGAGCGGAGCGCGCGAGTTGCTGATGCGGCTGCCCTGACGACGCGACGGCGACGACGCGATGGCCACTGCACGGGCGGTGCGCGGCAGCGCGTCCAAAGCAGCTTCGGGGTGCTGCGGCGTCGCGCGGTGGAGACTTCCGATTCGTACCCGGTACCGATCGGAAGCTACTTCACGACCGGGCAGGTCGCGTCGGCGGCCCAGTCGCCGAAGCTCAGGTAGTAGCTGAGCACGGGGCCGTAGCCGGCGCGCGCGGCGGCGAGCGCGGCCAGCGCGGCGCGGCCGCCGCCGTCGCAATGCGTGATGACGGGATCGCCGGGCGACAACCCGGCCTGCTCGAAGAGCCTCGCGAGCTCGGTGGCCGGCAGCAGATGGCCGGTCGCGTCGAGCAGCCGGTCGTGTGGAATGTGCACGGCGCCCGGGATATGGCCGCCGCGCGCATTGGTGCGCAGATCGATCCCGTGGAACTCGTCGTCGGTGCGCACGTCGAGCACGCGCGCGTCGCGGCGGGCGACCGCGTCCTTCACGGCCTGGCGATCGGCCAGGCCGACCAGCGCGGCGCGATCGTCGTCCGGCGCGAACGTCACCGGCGTCGGGACGGCTGGCGCGGTCACCAGCTCGAGCTGCCCCGCCCGCGCGATCTCGTGGATCGCCGGGAAGCCGCCGTCGACGACGCTCACGCGCGCTGCGCCGAAGTGCTGCAGCACGAACCAGAGTCGCGCCGCGGCCGTCATGCGCCCGTCGTCGTAGACGAACACCGCATGCCGGCCGTCGATACCGAGCGCACCGATGCGCGCCTGCCATTCCGCCGTGTGGTCGAGCCCGGTCGCGGCGCGCGTGCTCAGGTCCTTCCACTCCTTCTCGTCGACCCGCACGGCACCCGGCAGGTGCCCGAGCGCATAGGCCTCGGCGCTGCGCACGTCGAGGATCGTGCGCTGCTCGCTGGCGGCCGCGAGCGCAGCCGGCAGTGCGCCGGCCGCGACGACCGCGTCCGCGGCGAGCTCGGCATTGCGGGATCCGAACGCGCCGCAGCCCGCGAGCAGGGCGAGCGCGACGGCCGACAGAATCGATCGATGTGCGTGCATGGTCTCGACGACAGCATCCGCGCGCGGTCAGGCCGCGTCGAGTGACGGAAGCCGTCGTCGGTGGGTCGCGGGCGTCCCCGACCAGACGGCGCGCGGAGTGTCGCCGCGCGCGTCCCCGAAACAGCACCGCCCCGCCGCGCGAGCGCGCGCCGGGGCGGCGAGGATCCGGTGCAGAGCGGGCGAAGAGATTCGAACTCTCGACATTCAGCTTGGGAAGCTGACGCTCTACCAACTGAGCTACGCCCGCATGGCGTCTCGCGCGCGCCGCTGCCGGCGGCCTGCCGCGGGCAGGGGGCCGGTCGCGCCGCGTCCGAGGGCTTCGAGACTACCCGGGGGGCGTCGAGGTGCCAGAGGCGACCACCGGATTCCGTGGGGGCGCGCTCGGCGGGGGGGCCTGGAGGCCGTTGGACGGCCCGAGCGGGAGGTCGCGGCCGCCGGCCGGACTCGCGCCCCGGGGCTCGCGCCGAACGGTGTCGGCAGTTCGAATGGGGTCCATCGCGGGCCGGTCGCCCTCACCGGTCTCGACCAGGCTCGAAGCAAAGGAGTGCTCTCATCGTGCGACGACGACATCCGCTGCGGGTCACCCGCCCGCTGGTCGCCGTGCTCGCGTGCATCGCGTCCGCAGTGGCGCAGACCCCCGTGTGGCAGCAGCTGAGCCCGGCGCACGCACCCCCGGCGCGCCGCCTGCACTCGATGGCCCTGGACTGGACCCACGGCAGGGTGGTGCTGTTCGGAGGGATCGGCAGCAGCAGCCTGCTCGGCGACACCTGGGTGTGGGACGGCGCGGACTGGCAACGGTTGATCACGCCCGTCGCGCCGAGCCCGCGCCGCGACGCGGCGATGACGTGGGACCCGATCAGCGGCCGCATCCTGCTGTTCGGCGGCAACGATGCGACCGGCGGGCGCGCCGACACGTGGGCGCTCGACGCGAACGGCTGGACCGCGCTGAGCCCGGCCGCGGCCCCGACGTCCGGGGAGCGTGCGAAGGCGGTGACCGATCTGCTGCGTGGCGTCGCGGTCCTCGTCGCGTCGAGCGGCTCCGGCGCGGAGACCTGGGAGTGGAGTGGCGCGACGTGGAACCTGCGCGCGGGCGCCGGTTCGCTCTACTTCGCACCCCAGCTCGCGGGCTACGACGCGCGCCGTCGCACCGTGGTCGCCTTCAACCAGGCGTCCGTGGTCTCGGTCCTGGTCACCGCGATCTGGGAATGGGACGGCGTCCAATGGTCGCCATGGCTGCCCGCCAGCGGGTTGTTCGCCCGTATGTGGGCGACGGGCTTCGACCTGCAACGCGGGGTCAACGTGGTCACCACGACCAGCGCGGTTCACGAATTCGCGCCCGGTGGCACCATCAGCTCGACGACGACGTTCGAGACCGGGCCGTTCGTGTGGGACCCCAACCGGCGGACGTTGTTCGCGTTCGGCGGTGTCGACACGCTGTCGGATGTCAGCATCGAATACGGCATCCCGCCGCGGACCGCTGCGGTCGTTCCGTACGGTGCCGGCTGCCCGAGCGGCGCGCCGCTCGACCTGCACATCACCCCGACGCCGATCATCGGCCAGCCGCTGTCCGTGTCGGTCCGGTCGGTGCCGTCGTCGTCGGCGCAGGTCGTTCTGCAACTCGGCCTCTCGCGCCAGTGGATCGGCACGACCCCGTTGCCGTTGGCGCTCGACGGGATCGGAATGCCGGGCTGCGCCCTGCTCCAGAGCGCCGACATCCCGGGCTACCCGCTGCAGAGCGCACCCCCCACGGCGACCGGCGCGCTGGCGATCCCGGCGTTGCCGGGCCTGATCGGCGTCTCGCTGTTCACGCAGGCGGTCGCGATCGCGCCCGGCGTCAACCCGCTCGGGGTGATCGCGTCGCAGGGGCTCGAGCTCGCGATCGGCAACCGGTAGGCGGCGCGGGTCTGCGCTGGCGGCGGACGCCGCCGGCGCGACCGGGCGTCGCCGGGACCGGCGACGATGCGCGAGCGGCGAGTTCCGAGCGCATCGGGCAAAAAAATCTCGGAATGGGAGGGCTCCATGCGACCGGGAGTAGCCGTTTTGGCAACTCTGATGCACATCCGGCCAGGGCTGGCCCTCCGTCCCGAGCCCGTACAGCATCGGCGGCGCTCTCCCTGGGTCGACCGGGCGCGCCGCCCCGGCGCGCGGAATCCGATGCGCATCGAACCCGTCTACCTCGTGCGACCGCCCGCCGCTGCCGCGGCAAGCTCCGGGCGGCGCCGCTTCCTTCGCGCGGCCCTGCTGGCGGCCGGCGCAGCCGGTGCGGGCTTCGCCGGCGGCCAGCTCGTCGGCGCGCTGTGCGCGCCGCCACCGCGCGGCGACGACCCGCTCGACCGGTGGGCCGAGCAGCTCGCGGGAGGTGACGCACGGCGGTTGCTCGCCGACGCCGAGACCTTCCTGTTCGTGGCCGGACGCTCCGCGGCGACGTGGCGCCGGCACGCGGCCGGGCTCGGCCGACTCGGCGGACTGCTCGCGGGTGATGACGTGGCGCTCACGACTCGCCAGCGCGCTGCGCTCGCCGCGTCGCTCCTCGCGATGTGTGCGACGCACGGCACCCCGGCCGAGCTCGCGCCGTTCGCCAATGCATTGGGGGCGATCCGATGATGGTCCACGGCTGTGCGCGCCGCGCGTGTCTGGCCGTGTTCGCAATGGCGATGGCGCCCCAGGATCCCGTCGAGCCACCGCCCGGGATCGAGGCGCCCGACGCGGTGGCCGAGGGTGGCCATCTGGTCGTCCAGGTCAACAGCGGCGTGAAGGAGATCGGCCTGTGCGTGCCCGGCGTCGGCCAATGGACGGTGCCGGTACCCAAGGACGGCCGCGTCGAATGGCGACTGCCTCCGAACGTCCGTGGTGGCCACCGGATCATCGTCACCGATCTCGACATTCCCCACCCCAGCTCGAAGACCGTCGACGTCGTCGGCTCCGACTGAGGTCCCTCGTCCCGTCCCTGCGCAACCGGCAGGGTCTCCATCCGCCGCGCGCATTGCGGCAGCTCGCTTCTGCCAACCACCGAGGAGCCCGTTCCCATGCGACCCGTCCTCATCGTTCCGTGTGCCCTGTTCGCGGCGGCCGCCGTCGTCGCGCAGACCGACGTCGTCGTCCCGGCTGCGCAGGCCGGTGCCGAGGGCGACAGCGCCCGCATGGTCGAGGGGCTCGGCCATGCCGGCCGCCAGCAGATCCTCGTCCACGTTTCGCACCTCGCGCCGCTCGCCGGCCGGCGGCTGACCGCGCTGACGTTCCGCCGCGACCACACGGCCGACTTCACCGGACTCGGCGGCGAGATCGACCTGGTCGTCCGCGTCGGTGCCGCGGGTCGCACCGTCACCGCGCCGTCGCGGACGTTCGCCGACAACGTCGTCGGCGCTGTCGAGGTGTTCCGGGGCCGCGTGACGCTGCCCGCCGCCAGCCCGTCGGCGCCCGCCTCCGCGGTGTGGACGGGCGACAATGCCGTGCGCGTCCAGTTCACCACACCCTACGCCTACGCGGGGGGTGACCTGTGCGTCGACCTCGCGGGCGCCCCGGTCGGCACGGCACCGATCGTCTGGTATCCGGACGCCGTCTCGGACGCCACGACCGGCATCGTCACGGTGGTCGGCACCGCCTGCGGCCCGTTCGCGAACCCCTCCGGCCAGCGCACCGGCGTCGGTCCGCGCGGCCTCGTGCCGGGTGAGACCGCGCGGTTCACGACCTGGGGGACGCCCGGAGCGTTCGCGATCCTCGGCCTCGGCGGTGGGCTGCGCTCGCAGCCGCTCGATCTGGCGCTGGTCGGCGCGCCGGGGTGCACGCTGCACGTCGATCCGCTGATCACGCTCGTCACGGTCGTGTCGCCACCGCCGTTCGGCCCCGAGCTCGGCGGGCTCGCGCAGCACCGCGTGCCACTGCCGGCGCAGCAGAGCATGCTCGGCGTCCACCTCGGTGCGCAGTGGCTCGAGCTCGCCGGTGCCGCGCTGACCGCGTCCGAGGCGCTCGATTGCACGGTCGCCACGCAGGTGCCGGGGCTCGGCATCGCGGTCGTGTCGCAGCTCGCGGGCCGCGAGGTCGACGTCGACCTGACCCGCGCACCGGTGCTGCGGCTCTCGGCGCAGTGAGGGGTTCCGGGCGCCGGCGCGACGTGGGTGCTCCGCGCGGCCGTCTCCGCGCTACGCTGCCCGACCGGCCGCCGCCGCGGGCGCGGTCGCCAACCGATGACCGCAGAGCTCTGGCGTGGTGCGCGGCTCGTCCCGATGGACGGCCCCGAGGATCGACCCTGCGGCGACGTGCGCGTCGCCGACGTGCGCATCGTCGACGGCACGATCGAGTCGATCGGGTTGCTGGCCCCGCGCCGCGGTGACGTCGTGCGCGACGCGAGCGGGCTGACGATGGTGCCCGGCTTCGTGCAGGGTCACGTGCACCTGTGCCAGACCCTGTTTCGCGGGCTCGCCGACGACCGCCCACTGCTGCGTTGGCTACGCGAGTGCATCTGGCCGCTCGAAGCACGCCACGACTCCGAGTCGATCCGCGTCTCGGCGGAGCTGACGGTCGCGGAGCTCCTCCGCGGGGGCACGACCGCGGTGCAGGCGTTCGAGACCGTGCGCCACACCGAGGTCGCGGCCGAGGTCCTCGCCGACAGCGGCATGGCCGCCACGTTCGGCAATTGCCTGATGGACCTGTCGGGCGATGGCGTGCCGGCGTCCCTCGCCATGCCGCGCGACGAGGCGCTCCGTCATTGCGACGAGCTTCGGCGCGCGTTCCACGATCGCGGGCGCCTGCGCTACGCGATCACGCCGCGCTTCGTGCTGTCGTGCAGCGAGCCGCTCGCCCGCGAGGCCGCGGACTTCGCCCGCGACCACGGGCTGCGCGTGCACACGCACGCCTGCGAGCACCGCGAGGAGGTCGCCGTGGTCCGCGCCCGGTTCGGCCACGACTACCTGACGGTGCTCGACGCCCAGGGGCTGCTCGGCCCGCACGCGTCCCTCGCCCATTGCGTGCACCTGACCGAGGCCGAGCTCGACCTGCTCGCGATGTGCGGAGCCGCCGTTCTGCACTGCCCGTCGGCGAACCTGAAGCTCGGCTCGGGGGTCGCGGAGATCACCAGGCTGCGCGAGCTCGGCGTGCCGGTCGCGCTCGGCGCGGACGGCGCACCGTGCAACAACCGGCTGTCGGCCTTGACCGAGCTCCGCCAGGCCGCCCTGCTGCAGTGTCTCGCCGCCGAGCCCGGTGCGTGGAGCGCGGCCGAAGCGCTGTGGACCGCGACGCGCGGCGGTGCGCTCGCGATTGGTCTCGACGACTGTGGCGTGCTGCGCGCCGGTGCCTCGGCCGACTTCGTGCTGTTCGACCTCGAGGCACCCGAGCTCGGCGCGCACGACGACGTGATCGCGAAGCTCGTGTGGTCGGCCGCCGAACGGCACATCCGCCACGTCGTCGTCGGCGGTCGGCGCGCGGTGGTCGACGGCGAGCTGGTCGGGGTCGATCTCCGTGCGCTCGCCGCGCGCGCGCGCGACGCGTTGCGACGGCTGCGCTGAGCGGACGCGATTTTTCGTGCTCCGATCCGCGGGCCGCGTTGCCCCTCTCGCGAGGTCTGTATTGGACATCGCGTTGCACAACCGGGTGCCCTGTCGGGGCGCGGTCCTGTTCCATGGCGCCGGGCCAGAGGGCCCACACCTGCTCGCCGGGCTCGCGCGCCACCGCATCGAGGTCGCGGCGGTGGCGGCGCGGCCGCCGATGCGCTGGGCTGCGGAGCTGCGCCACCGCGAATGGGGGCGCGCGCTCGTCGCCTGCGAGTCGCTCGCTGGCCCGCTGCCGCGCGAGTCGCTGCTCGTCCAGCCGCGCCTGCGGCGCGAGCACGTCGATGCACTGCTCGGTGTCGCGACGGCGCTGCAGGTACAGACCGACGCACCGACCGGCAACGTGCTGCGCGACCGCAAGCTGCTGCTGCGGTTCCTGGACGCGCTGTTCGACGACGGCAGCATCGCCGCGATCGATCACCTCAGCGGCGCGTTCTGGACGCGCGACGCGCTGCTGGCCGAGCTGTCGCACGACGCCGACCTCGACGTGGACGGCATCCTGAGCGTACACGCGGTGCTCGCGGATCCTGGGCTCGAGCACGCCGGCGAACGCGCGGACCGCGCGCGCGACGACTGGATGCTGCCGCACTTCGCCGTGCCGGGATTCGGGATCTGGAAGCCCGGGCGCTCGATCGCGTGGCTGCACACGCACGGGCTCGCGGCGGTCGGCGCGTTCGACCTCGACGTGCTCGAGCCAGCGCGAGCCTTCCTCGGCGAGGTGACCGGGTTCCTGCGCGCGCTCGGCTACGCGATCCTCGAGGGGCTGGCCGAGCCGGGTGGCACGCTCGACTTCGCCTACCGGATGCCGCCGCTGCGCCTGCTGCCGGTGGCGGAGTTCGTGCGGCGCGCCGCGCCGCGCACGCTCGCGATGCGACCCGATCCGGACGGCAGCCACGCGGCCGGTCGCGTCGTGCTGTGCGCCGATCCCCGCCGGCGGCTGCGCCGCGGGGGCCGCCGCACGCAGGAGCCACTGCGCCACCCGCTGTTCGACGGGCCGCCACCCGGCGGCACGGTCCTGCGGCTGAGCCGCCGCACGCACGAGCAGCTCGCCGACCGCGCGCGCTGCACCTGGCGGCTGTTGTGCGAGGTCGCCGCGGAGGTCGAGGAGTTCCGGTTCCCGGTGCTCGCGCAGGCGGCGCTGCCGGTGCCGGGCGGGTCGACCGAGGCGCTGTGGTTCCGCGTCCGGGAGCTCGACGAGGCGGGGTTCGCGGGCGAGCTGCTCGACCGCCCGCTGTCGGCGCGCGGACTGCGCGAGGGCGACCGGCGCCGGCTCGACGTCGCGAACGTGACCGGCTGGGAGGTCCTGACGCCGTTCGGAGCGGTCGAGCCGCACGCGTTCGAGGTGCGCCACGCGCTGCGGGAGAATCGCGCCGAGCTGCGGCGCATCTGTGCGGCGACCCTGACGGACTTCGGCCCGGAGTTCGGGCCGCAGGCGTGAACCGACGCGGCGAGCCAGCCGTGCGAATTCGCGGCGCCACGCTTGCGCGCGCGGCCGGACTGCGTTGGAACGTCACCTCGGAGGCCGTTCGCATGCACACCGAGACCCATCGCCGTCCGTCCGGTCCGTCCCGTCGCCGACCCGGCTCGACCGGGCCGCGCCAGTGGGCTGCCGCCGCCATCCTGCTGGCCGGCTGTGCGGGGTCGCCCGCCGAGGAGTCGTTCACCGTGAAGCCAGCCGACCTGACCGTCGCTCCGGACCTCGACGCGCGCCTCGCGCGCTTCGCACCGGTCGAGATCCGCGCCGACCTGACCGACCTGACGCCCGTCGACCGCGCGGTGGTCGAGGCGCTGATCGCGGCGTCGCGGCCGCTCGGCGAGGTGTTCCTGCGCCAGGCGTTCGCCGGCAACGTGGCGATCCGCACGGCGCTGGAGGCCTACGACGGTCCGCACGCGGCCGCCGCGCGCACCTACTTCAGCGTGATGGCCGGTCCGTGGGACCGACTCGACGAGACCGACTTCCTCGGTGTCGGAGGTGAGCGCGCGGCCGGTGCGGGCTTCTACCCGCGCGATCTGACGCGGGAGCAGTTCGAGGCGTATTGCGAGGCGCACCCCGACCGGCGCGACGCATTGACGGGTCTGTTCACCGTCGTCGCACGCGACGCGAGCGGCGGGCTGCGCGCGCTGCCGTATTCCGAGGTCTACCGCGGCTGGCTCGACGAGTCCGCGCGACACCTCCGGCGCGCCGCCGAGCTGACGACCGACCCGACCCTGGCGCGCTTCCTCCGCTCGCGTGCCGACGCGTACGCGAGCGGCGACTACTACCAGTCCGACAAGGACTGGATGGACCTGAGTGGCAGCGTCGAGATCACGATCGGTCCGTACGAGGTCTACGAGGATCGGCTGCTCGGCCAGAAGGCGTCGTTCGAGTCGTTCGTGACGGTCGTGTCGCACGAGCTGTCGGAGCGGCTGTCGGTCTACAAGGCCGAGCTGCCGTTCATGGAGCGCAACCTGCCGATCCCGGACGACCTCAAGAACCTCGACCGCGGCACCGAATCGCCGATCCGCGTCGCCGACCTCGTCTACTCCGCCGGCGATACGCGGGCCGGCGTGCAGACGATCGCGTTCAACCTGCCGAACGACGAGCGGGTGCGCGAGGAGAAGGGCAGCAAGAAGGTGATCCTGCGCAACGTGATGGACGCCAAGTTCGAGACGATCCTCGAGCCGCTCGCGCGCCGCGTGCTCGACGATCGCCACCATGGCGACCTCGCGCGGCAGGCGTTCTTCGACGAGACGCTGTTCCACGAGCTGTCGCACGGGCTCGGGCCCGGCCGCATCGTGCTCGACGGCCGCGCGACCGAGGTGCGCCTCGAGCTCGAGGAGATCTACTCGACCTGCGAGGAGGCCAAGGCGGACGTGATGGGCGCCTACAATGCGCTCGCGATGATCGATCGCGGTCACCTGCCGGCCGAGTACCGCGTGCCGTTCCTGACCACCTACTTCGCCGGGCTGTTCCGCAGCATCCGCTTCGGCATCGCCGAGGCGCACGGCCGCGGCGCCGCCGCGCAGCTGAGCTGGTTCATCGAGAAGGGCGCCGCGCACCGCGACGCGAGCAGCGGTCGGTTCGTCATCGATCCGGCGCGCCTCGAGGAGCTGATCGGCGAGCTGGTGGGGGAGATCTGCGTGCTGCAGGCGCGCGGCGACAAGGCCGGCACGATCGCGCTGTTCGACCACTACGGGGTCGTGCGCGACGACGTCGCCGCCGTGCTCGCCGGACTCGACGACCTGCCGGTCGACATCCGGCCGGTGTTCGTCGACGCCGGCGAGCGGCTCGAGGCGCCTTGAGCTCGAACCACCTCCGGGGGGCGTGATGCTGGCGCTCGCGGGGTTCTCGGTGTTCCTGCTGAACCTGCCGTTCGGCGCCTGGCGGGCCGGCTGCCGCCGGTTCGGGGCGCGCTGGTTCCTCGCCGTGCACGGGCCGATCCCGATGGTCGTCGGCCTGCGCTTCGCGTTCGGCCTCGGCTTCGCCTGGGCGACCTACCCGGTGCTGGTCGGCGCCTACTTCGCCGGCCAGCTCTGCGGTTCGCGGTGTCGCGGAGCGCGACGGCGCGCCGCGCACGAGCAGGCCAGCTGATGCCGACCGCGGTCCGGCCGGCTTGGGTACGCAGATTGTTGTTGCAACGAACTTCGGCGGGCCTAGCATCTGCCCCCATGGCGCGATCGCTTCGCGACGAGATCCTGCAGAGCCAGCCGTTCCGGTCGCTCGAGACGGAGGTCAGCCTCAATCTGCTCCGCTCGGCGGACTGGATCGCGAGCGGGCAGAACGCGCTGCTGAAGCCGCACGGACTCTCGCACTCGACCTACAACGTGCTGCGCATCCTCCGCGGAGCCGGCGCCGACGGCTTGCCGAGCCAGCAGATCGCCGTGCGGATGATCACGCGCGTGCCCGACGTCACGCGACTGGTCGATCGGCTGGAGCAGCGCGGGCTCGTGGCGCGCGAGCGGGGGGCGGCCGACCGGCGCGTCGTGCGCGTCCGCATCCTGCCGGCCGGGCTGCGCGTGCTCGCCGACCTCGACGAGCCGATCGATGCGCTGGCGCGCCGTCAGCTCACCCATCTGGGCGAGCGGCGGCTGACGCAGCTGAACCGCGCGCTCGTCGCGCTGCGCAGTTCACCCGCCGGCGCCGACGCCCCGGTGCGCGGCCGCGCGGCGCGAGGGGCGGACTGACCACCGACGACCCGGCGACGCGCCGACCCGAGCGCGGTCGGCGCCCGCCACGCAGGCTGACTTGTCCTAGAAAGTCGTTGTCACGAACATCTGTCCAACGACATCCGACCGAACGACTGCCACGATCCTGAATCCCACCCGGACCCATGAACCTCACCGATCCCCGCGTTCGTGCCGACCTCGGCCTCCTGCTCGCCCGTGCCTTCGTCGGCCTGGTGTTCGCCTTCCACGGTTCCCAGAAGCTGTTCGGCTGGTTCGGCGGCTACGGCCTGGAGGCGACCGGTCAGTGGATGGAGAGCATCGGTATTCCGTTCGGCACCGTCTCGGCGCTGCTCGCCGGCGCCGCGGAGCTCGGCGGCGGCCTGCTGCTGATCGCCGGCCTGCTGCAGCCGCTCGTCGCGGTGCCGCTGGTGGTGACGATGCTGGTCGCCGCCCTCACCGCGCACCAGGGCTTCGCGGCGCAGGCCGGTGGCATGGAGTACCCGCTGACGCTGGCGTTCGTGACCGCCGGGCTCGGCCTGACCGGCGCGGGCCGCTTCGCGCTGGGAGCGCGCGCTGCCGAATCTCCGGTGGCGAGCGGTGCGCCGGCCGCCGGCGCTCGGGCGTGATAGGCTTCGACCGTGCCCCCCGGACGACCCCGTCACTGCCGACCTGCGGCGTTCGCGCGCATGCGCGACGCGCTGCACGACCTCGAGACCAACGACGGTCTGTTCGCGGCCGCGATCTCGATCGCCATGCACGCCGATCCCCGGATCGACGAGCAGGCGGTCGCGCGGCGGATCGGTGAGCTCGTGGCTCGCATCCGCTCGCGGCAGCGGTCGTCGGATTCCCGCGCCACCGTGGCGCACGCGCACACGGTGCTGTTCGACGAGATGGGCTTCCGCGGCGATCGCGAGCACTACTACGACCCGCAGAACAGCTTCGTGCACGCCGTGCTGGAGCGACGGCGCGGGCTGCCGATCACGCTGACGCTCGTCTACAAGCTGGTGCTCGAGGCGCTCGGTCCGACCGTCAAGGGCATCAACGCGCCCGGCCATTTCCTCGCGCGCGTCGAGGGCGACGCGGGCTTCCGCCCGATGCTCGTCGATCCGTTCGCGGGCGGCCGGGTGCTCAGCGTGCCGGAGGCCGTCGCGCAGATCCGCAGCGTGACGGGTGACGCGGTGCCGATCGATCGCGACCTGCTACCGCTCGCGACGCACCGCGACTGGATCCTGCGCATGCTGCGCAATCTGATCGGCATCCACCACGCGCGCGAGGAGCCGCTCGATCGCGCGGCGATGGAGGAGCTCGCCCTGCTCGTCGCTGCCGGCGCGTCCCACCCGCCCGGCTGACTCACCGGATCCCGTCGCTTGGTCGGGCAGGTCGTCGGCCGGCCTTCCAGCCGGCGTCCCGCGTGACCGCGGCAGGGTGTCGGTGCGGCCGGCCATGGGTAGCGACCGCGAGGTCCGCCGGCCGCCGGCGACTCAGAACAGGACCTCGAGCCCGATGACGTAGCCCTCGACGGCGAAGCTCGTGTCGTAGCGGAGGCCCTGCTCCGACGCGCTCGCCGGGAGGTCCGACCACCGGTAGCCGAGCAGGAAGGCGACGTCCTGGGCTTCGAGCGTGTAGCGACCGAGCAGCTCGAGGTCGTGGCGGTGTCCCTCGAAGTCCCCGCCGAAGTCGACGTCGGGATTGAACGACCAGTCGGCCTGGAACGACACGTTGCGCCAGGTGGCGCGGCCGCGCAGCCACAGGTAGGGCGTGCCGTCGTCCTTGAAGTCGATGACCTGGTAGCTGGTCGGATTGGCGACGTCGTAGGCGATGAAGTCGCCGGTGCGGTGGTCGATCGCGCCGCCGACGCCGAGCTGGATCAGCACGTCGTCGTCGTCGTCGACCGGGAACTCGTGACCGAAGACCTCGGCGACGTAGCCGATCCGGTACTCCTGGTAGTCGAGCTCCGAGTTGACCTCGGTGCCCGCGGTCAGCGCCCCGAAGTTCGATGTCAGGACGCCGTGCTTCGAGTCGTCGATCTTGGCGCGCTGGTAGAACAGCTCGACGCCCGAGAACCCGTTGCCGATCGAGATGACGCCGCCGTAGTCCTCGTCGCGTCGCTGCTGGCCGAACAGCGAGACGTCCATCGCGGCGTTGTTCACCACGCCGCCGCTGTCGAACGACTGCATCCGCGCGCTGCCCTCGTGCTGGTAGAGGTACATGCGCGGCGACAGCACGACCTCGGGGTCCTCGAGTCCGGGCAGCCAGGAGCAGCCCTGCGCGAGCGACAGCGCCAGCAGCAGCGCGGCCGAGACGGGTCGGTGCGGCCGGCGCGCGGCGCGCGGGAGTCGGTGCTGCGTCGAGGGAGTCACGGGATTCCGGGCCTCCGCGCTCCGTGCGGCAGCGCAGCGATCGCGGCCCGCGCTGGAAGATACGCATCGGGTCCGACCGGCGCTATCGTCGCTTCCGATGCCCGCGAAGAGCCTCGAGCCCTTTCTGGAACGCGACTTCAAGGTCTACGCCCGGCACCGCCAGGACGACCCCGAGTACAACGCGCTGCGGCTGGGCGTGCGGCGCAAGCTCAAGGCGATCGCCGATGCGGTCAAGGCGCGCGCGAAGGAGGCCGGCTACACGCTCGACTCGATGGCGGGTTTGCACCACCCGTACTCGTTCAACAGCTTCCGGGTCCGCGAGCAGCGCGCCTACCTGTGCCGGGGCAGCCGCGAGCGGAAGAAGCTGGCGGCCTACTTCGGCGAGGCGCTCGGCAAGGACGCCGAGACCCACTACATCCAGACCGTGCTCGAGGTCTCGATGGACCACCAGGTCGTCGAGGCCGCGCTCCGTATCCACCCGCAGGCCTGGTGGGACGGCCAGAACCTGAAGAAGCGCACCGCGACCGAGGCGGGCATGGCCGAGTGGTGCCAGCTGCTGCGCTCGTTGCCCGGCGGCTTCGGCCTGCGCATGCACGACTGGCGGAACATCTGGTGGGCGAGCGAGGCGCACCGTCAGAACCAGCGCGAGTACTTCGACGCCTACACGCCCGGTGACCACTGGCTGCACCTCGTGCGCGAGCTGCCGCAGGAGGACGCGCTCGCCATGGGCGCCGAGGGCCCCGAGTGGGTCGCGACGTCGTTGTTGTCGCTGCTGCCGACCTGGGCGTGGATCCTCTGGACGCCGTGAGGCGACCGGCGCGCGGTCGCCGCTCAGCGGGTCGGGTAGGTCTCGAGCGCCCAGGCCTTCCAGCGCTCGTCGAGGGTCAGCGGCGTCAGCCCGTACGCCTCGCGCAGCGCCTCGCGCGTGCCGTCGAGCACGTCGCCGTTCAGCATGCCGCTGATCGGGTCGATCTGGCCCTTCGCCATGCGCATGAACTTCGCGAACTTCTCCTGGCCGAAGGTCAGCAGGTAGTCCCAGCGCGACCACAGCGCCACGTGGTCCTCGAAGTCCATCTGGCCGAAATCGCGCCACTGCATCGCCTCGCTCATCGGCGTGAAGTCGTCGTTCGCGGCCATCGAGCGGGCCTCGAGGTCGAACCGCCACTTCGATGCTTCGAACATCGCGGCGCCCTCGCCGCGCGTGTACGAGTTGAAGCGCGGTGAGACCTCGCGCTCGAACCAGTGTGCGAGCCCTTCGCGGATCCACACCGGCATGTCGTAGTTGTAGTGCAGGTAGCCGTTGAGCAGCGAGTGTGTTGCCGCGTGCATGACGTGGCCGTGCATGGCGGTGTCGTCGCGCAGGCGACCGTCCTCCTCGGGATTGTCCGCGGAGCAGCCGTAGAACAGCGAGTCGACCTCGATGAAGTTCCATTGCTGCCCGCCGATCGTGCGCCGGCCGGTGAACGACGCGAGGTAGTCGTCGTAGTCGCGGTCGCGCTCGAACAGCAGGAACAGGTACTTCCCGCGCTGGCCCAGGAAGGGACCCTCGCCGGCGTACTGACCGGTCCACTGCTTCCGGTCCTCGGGGTCCTTCGGGAAGCTGTCGTCCGTCACGCCGAGCAGCGCGGACATCCGCGCATAGTGCTTCTCGAGGCGCTGTGCGAACAGGTGCAGACGCAGCCAGCGGTCGAGCTTGCGGGTCTTCGGATTGATCCGCGAGATGCCCGAGCGCTCCTGGAGCTCGGTGAGTTCGGCACGGATCTTCGCCTTGATCGGTGGATCGAGCGGGACGACCCACTCCTCGAGCGTCATGCCGATCTTGAAGTGGGCGGTCTCGACCCACAGGATCTGGTCGTCCTCGAGGTGCGCGTCGATGTCGGTCGTCGTCACCGGCTTGGTGCCCCGCTGGCCGAACTCGAACGGGCCGTACGACACGTAGCCGAGCCGCTCCATCAGGCGCGGATCGTTACGCGTGTACGGATCGATCCGCCAGCGCGGCGTCTGGTCGCGCTGGGCCGCCGCACCGCCGGCCAGCAGCGCGAGCGCCAGGCACGCGAGCGCGCACCGGACCGACCTTCCGCGCTGGGGGCTCGCGGGACGCGCCGTGGTCCGTGCGCAGGTCACTTCACCCGCTCCTTCCACGCGTTCGCCATGTCGATCGCCTGGAACACCGACAGCTCCTCCATCGGCGCGGCACCGTCGACGATGACCCGCAGCGCGTTGATCGCGGCCTTCTTGACGCCGTGCTCGCTGGCATTGAGGAAGGTCGCGACCAGGCGCGCGTGCGACGCCGGGGCCAGGTAGCGCAACAGGCGCAGGCCGGCGACGCGGGTCAGCTCGTCCTGATCGGCGATGCGCTGGATCAGCGCGTCCGCGAAGCGCGCTCCCCGCACCGCGGGCAGCACCTCGGCGCACAGCGAGACCTGCTCGCGCCAGTCGCCACCGCTGCACGCCCGCAGCACGGGCTCGAGCGCGTCGGCGTCGCCGAGGCCGAGCCGCCCGACCACGGCGCAGAACGCGATCTGGGGATCGGCGTCGGTCGACGCCGCACGCAGCACCGCGGCGGCGCGCTCGTCGTGCGCGCGGGCCAGCCAGCGGACGACCCAGCGCCGGAGCTCGACGGACTTGTCGTCCGCCCGCTTCACGACGAGCGGCAGGTACTGCCAGTCGACGACGGTGTCGAGCACGCGGCGCAGCGCCGGGACGTTGGCGACCTCGGTGTCGTCCAGGCGCCGGATCACGTACGGCGCGACGCCGGCGCCGTGCTCGACGAGCCCGGCCTCGGCGGCGGCCGCGACCTCGGGGTCCGCGTCGCCGAGCTGGCGCAGCTCCCGCTTGATGCGCAGCTCGTCGTTCGCGCCGAGCTTCGGCCAGGCGACCGGCCTCTCGTCGGGCTTCGGCGGGGTGGGGTCCTGTGCTCCCGGCGCGGCGACCGGCAGCAGGGCGGCGAGCGTCGCGGCGGCGAGCCGCGCGACCGTCAACGGGCGTCGAGCCATGCGGGCAGCGTTCCTTCCAGGTCGGGGTGGCAATAGGTCACCTGGCCGGCCATCGCCCGCTTGCGATCGGCGAGCCAGGCATCGAACGACGCGAGGTCACCTTGCAGGAACGGCACGACCATCGCGACCGCGCGGTCCAGCACGGAGGTGACCCCTGGCAGGATGTCCTCCAGGCCGAGCACCAGGAAGCCCTGCGGCGTCTCGATCGGCGGGCTGACGGCGCCGATGTGTTCGACGCGCAGCGCCCAGCTCGCCGCGGCGAGCGGCAGATCCGAGCGCGTCAGCGGGGCGGGCGGCTGGTAGCCGCCGGCGATGGCGCCCCGGCGGCGCAGCTCGAGCGCGTTGCCGCAGGTCGCGCACAGCTCCTCGGCGCGGGCGCGCAGCGCGGCGCGCTCCGTGGCGAAGTCCACCCGCGCCATCGCGACCGGCAGCAGGTGCTGGTCGAGCAGCTCACGGATGCGGTACTTGCGACCCATCGTCTGGTCGAACCCGGCGAGCCACGCGTCGAGCGGCTCGAGGTCCTCGCGCAGCACGCGGTAGGGCCCGAACTGGAGCAGCACGCCGGGCGCCGGCGCCACGGCGGGCGCGGGCGTCGCCGCCGCGGGCTCGCGGTCGCAGCCGGTGAGCGCGCCGAGCCACGCGGCGCACAGCGCGATGACGAGCGGGCCGACCGCTCGGCGGGCAGGCGAGCGCATCACGGCCGGTCGAAGCCCTCGAGCCAACGCAGCGCCGGTCCGGTCAGGAACGCGTAGGTGGAGTACAGCGCGGTGCCGAGCTCGGGTACCCGATCGGGCGCGATCGGCGCCGTGAACTTGCCGACCACCTCGAACCAGACCGAGCGCGGCTCCTGCAGCCAGGGCGCGATTCGCAGGTCGACGGCGGGCTGCGACGGATCGGCGGGGGCGAACGACAGGCTGACCGTGGTCTGCGCGATCGGCCGCTCGAAGGTCGCCATCGCATCGGTGCCGCCGCCGAGGATGCGCTCGACGAACAGGCGCCGCGAGTCGGTCCAGTGCTGCGGGCTGACCAGCGAGCGCGCCCACAGCACCTGCACGAACGACTGCGGGACGTGGAGTTGCCGCCACGCGGTCCCGACCACGTTGACGAGCCGGGTCGCGAAGTCCTCGATCGTGCCGTCGCGGAACTCCTCGCGGAGCATGATGCGGTCGGGGCGGAAGGTCGCGACCGAGACCTGCCCGGGCTGCGCGGCCGGGTTGCTCAGGTGCACCCCGTCCTGGGCCACCTGGAAGTTCTGGTAGGAGAGCTCCGGCCGGTGGTACAGCTCGTTGTGGATCGCCTGGACGCGGCGGACCTCGAGCTGGATCGGGGCGTGGATCAGCTCGGCGCCCAGAGCGATCGTGCGCGGTTCGTAGCTCTTCATGGAGGCGCAGGATCGTAACCGCGGTGGGCCTCCGGGTCGCTGCCCGTCGGTGGGGGCGATCGGCGCGGCCCGCGAATTCCGGGAGTCTTGGCCCTGGCCACCCCGTCTTCCGCCGGAGCCGGGCCGGCTCCCGGCCGCCGCGCTGTTCGCTTCGCGGAGGAGCGTCGGTATGCTCCCCCGTCCCGCTGGCTGACCGAACCGAATCCGAGTCCATCATGTCCGCCCACCACTGTGCCCGTCCCCGGGCCCGCACCGGGATCCGCCGCTCGGCGGGGCTCACCCTCGCCGCCCTGGTGCCGGTCCTCCTCTCCGCTTCGCCGCGCGCCCAGGAGGACGCGACCCAGCTGCTCCGCGAGGTCCAGGGGCGCCAGCGCGAGCTGGTCGACGCCCGGGTCGGGCTGATCCGGCCGGTCTCGATCAACGGGGTGCAGCTGTCCGCCGACCAGATCCGCCGCGAGGCGGTGTTCCTCGTCGGGGCGAAGACCGTCGAGGCGAAGATCGCCGAGTTCTTCGTCCTGGAGCAGCTCGAGGTCGCGATCGAGGAGGGCCGTGACAAGGCCGACTTCGAGATCAGCGAGGACGAGCTGCTCGAGGGCGTCCGCTCGATCGTGCAGGACTTCCAGCTCAAGAACCCGGGCATCGAGTTCTGGGAGGCGATCCGCGCGCAGTTCGGACTGGACAAGGACCAGTTCCTCGAGCAGCGCCGGCAGACGCTCCTGTTCGACAAGCTGTTCTTCCCGGGCCCCGCGACCGAGTGGCCCGAGGTCACGCGCGAGGCGATCATGGCCTCCGCGCAGGGCGGCGACGGCAAGGCGTTCTGGGACAACCTCGTCAAGGCGTCGATCGACGAGGCGACCGGCAAGGCGCGCGAGCTGCCGGCGTTCTGGATGCAGCTCTGCCGCGGCTGGGTGCAGAAGCAGCTGAAGTCGTGGAGCGACATCCGCTACCCGTCGGACGGGCTCGACGCGCAGTTCTGCCTGGCGGTCAACGACCGCACGCTGGAGACCGCCGCGGCGTTCGACGAGATCAAGGCCGGCGTCTACGTGCAGGACCTCGAGCGCGCGGTGACCGAGGTGGTCGTCCGCGAGGCGCTGCGCCAGGAGCTGGTCAAGGCCGGCGCCTACCTGTCGGACGAGGAGTTCCGCAAGGAGTTCGACGAGTATCGCGCCCAGTTCGACGGCACGCCGTTCAACACCGAGGTGATCGCGACGGCCTTCAAGGGCTACCCGAGCCTCGAGGCGTTCCGGCAGCGCTGGCGCCTGATCCGCAGCTTCGAGCGGATGATCGAGAAGGACATCAACGACGACAACCTGCAGGCCCACGCCGACCAGTACGGTTCGTTCTTCGCGGACGGGCAGGTCAACGTCGACGTGATCCAGATCCTCGGCCGCAGCCAGCAGACCGGTGCGTGGATCCCCGGTGGCATGGACGGCGCCCGCCAGCGCGCCGAGAAGGCGATGGCAGAGATCGAGTCGGGCCGCAAGTTCGACGAGGTCAAGGCGGAGTACGGGCAGTACTACACGACCGACAAGGAGCAGGGGCGGCTCGGCTCGAAGTCGCTGAACCAGCTGCGCCAGCTGCTGCGCGAGAGCGAGTTCACCGACCTGCTGCTCGGCTACTCGGTCGGCAGCTACCTCTACTACGACGCCCAGCCGGGCAGTGTCGTCGGCCCGCTGCGCTCGACCGACGCCTACTACATCGTGCGGGTCAACAGCCGCACGCCGGCGCGCACCCGCGTGTCGGTCGCCGACGAGCGCACCCGTGAGCTGGTGCGGCAGGACTACGTGAGCCACCGCTTCCTCGACTGGGCCAACGAGGTCATGGCCCGCGCGGAAGTGAAGTGACGGAGCGCGCCGGCGCGGATCGGCACCGATCCGCGCTTGCGCCGCCGGGCAGCCCGCGCGCATCGTGCTGCGCATGACGGACGCCCAGGCGAATCCAGGCCCGCCCGCCGCCCCGGGTGCCGAACCCGAACGCGGCGTGACGCTGCGCGACTTCTTCGCGTTGATCGGGCGCGGCATCCGGCGCAATCGCGGCCTGTTCGCCGCGATGCTCGCCACGGCGTCGCTGGAGGCGTTCTTCACGAAGGCGCCGTTCCTGCTGATCAAGCCGCTGTTCGACGCGATCGCTCCGCAGTCGGCGAGCGGCGCGCCGGCCGCGCCCGTCGCGGACCCGACGCACCGTCTGGTCCCCGCCGTCGGCTCCGACCTCGGCCAGCAGCTGACGCGCGGCTTCATGGACTTCGCGATCTGGCTGCGCGACCTGCTGGGGATCGAGTTCTCCGGCAATGCCGACGGCAAGGCGGTGGTGCTCGCCTGCGCGGTGGTCGCCGCCGGCCTCGGCCTGCTCGGCGGGGTGGCGATCTACCTGTCGACGCTGTTGAGCCGCTACTTCGCGTCCAAGATCGTCGTCGAGCTGCGGGACGAGCTCGCCGCGCACATCCTGCGGCTGCCGCTGCGCTTCTTCGGGCGGCGCCGTATGGGCGAGCTGATCTCGCGGCTGACGAACGACACGATGGTGCTGAGCCGGTCGTTCACGCTGATGTCCGACCACGTCGTCGTCGATCCGCTGATGGTGCTCGGCAACGTGATCATCGTCGGGTCGTTCACGCCGTGGGCACTCGTGCTGTTCCTGCCGGCGATTCCGCTGATGGCACTGCCGATGATCCGGCTCGGGCGCAAGGTCCACCGGCGGTCGCGCGGCAGCCTCGCGGCGATGGGCGACTCCACCGAGTCGATGAACCAGATGCTGTCGGGCATCAAGGTCGTCAAGGCGTTCCAGCTCGAGGAGGAGCGCCTGCGCGATTTCAGCAGCAGCAATGCGGAGTATCTGCACCGCACGCGGCGCATGCTGCAGGCGAAGGGGCGTTCGCAGGCGACCGTGTTCATCACCTACCAGCTCGCGTTCGCCGGCATCGTGGTGATGATCGGCTGGCTGATGCTCGTCGGCCGCTACGACATCGGCACGATCAGCATGGTGCTGCTGCCGATCTCGACGACCTACCAGCACGTCAAGCGGCTGGCGCGGGTCTACAACCAGGCGATGGAGTCGCTCGGCGCGCTCGACGGCGTGGAGTCGATCCTGCGCGAGGACTTCGACGACGGGCACCGCGGCGGGCGGCCGATCGAGGTGGTCACCGGTCGCGTCGAGCTGCAGTCGGTGTCGTTCGCATACGGCGAGGATCCGGTGCTGCGCGACTGCTCGTTCGCGGTCGAGCCCGGCACGACGGTCGCGCTGGTCGGGCCGTCGGGAGCCGGCAAGTCGACCTGCCTCGATCTGGTCGCGCGCTTCCACGACCCGACCGCGGGGCGGATCCTGATCGACGGCCAGGACCTGCGCGAGCTGGAGCTCGCGTCGTTCCGCCGGCACATCGCGATGGTCGCCCAGCAGCCGTTCCTGTTCAACGCGACGATCCGCGAGAACATCGCGTGCGGCCGCCCCGGCGCGACGATGGACGACGTCGTGCAGGCGGCGACGCTCGCGCAGATCCACGACTTCGTGCTGACGTTGCCGAAGGGCTACGAGACGCTGTGCGGGGAGCGCGGCAGCAACCTGTCGGGTGGGCAGATGCAGCGGATCACCGTCGCGCGGGCGATCGTGCGCGATCCGGCGATCCTGTTCCTCGACGAGGCGACCTCCGCATTGGACTCCGAGAGCGAGGAGGCCGTGCAGCGCGCGCTCAACGAGCTGATGCGCGGCCGCACCTCGTTCGTCATCGCGCACCGGCTGTCGACGATCCGCGGCGCCGACCTGATCCTCGTGTTCGACCGCGGGCGCATCGTCGAGCGGGGCACGCACGCCGAGCTGACGGCCCTCGGCGGGCTCTACGCGCGGATGGTCGAGTTGCAGGAGGTGCGCTGACCCGCCGTGCGCGCGTCAGTCCGCGGCGTCGACCAGCAGCGCGACCGCGGTCGCGCGGACGGCCTCGCCGCGGCCGATCGGGCCGACCCGCTCGCCGGTCTTGCCCTTGACGTTCACGTGGGACGCGGCGAGCCCGAACAGCTCGGCGAGGCGCGCGCGGAGCTCCGGGCGCCGCGGTGCGAGCTTCGGCAGGTCGCACTCGACGACGACGTCGAGCGATGCGACGCGCAGGCCGGCGGCGCGGACCCGGCGCAGCGCGTCGGCGCAGAACTCGGTCGAGTCGCGGTCCGCATTGGCGGGGTCGCGGTCGGGGAACAGCGAGCCGAGGTCGTCGAGCCCGGCGGCGCCGAGCACGGCGTCGCAGACCGCGTGCAGCAGCGCGTCGCCGTCGCTGTGGCCGAGCGGCCCGACCGGGCAGTCGAACTCGAGGCCACCGAGCACGCAGCGGCGGCCGGGGCCGAGGCGGTGGACGTCGATGCCGAGGCCGATCCGCGGGACACTCACGCGCCGTCCTCCGCGGCCGCGATCAGCTCGGCGAGCCGCAGGTCGGCGGGCGTCGTGATCTTGAGATTGGTCCGGCTGCCCTCGACGACGACGACCGGCTGGCCGGCGTGCTCGCACAGCGAGACGTCGTCGGTGCCCTCGAAACCGTCGGCGTCGGCGCGGGCGAGTGCCTCGATCAGCCGGTCGCGGCGGATCACCTGCGGAGTCTGGGCGAGCCACACACCGGCGCGGTCGACGGTCTCCAGCACGTGGCCGTCGGCATTGCAGCGCTTCAGGGTGTCGGGCACCGGCATCGCGAGCAGCGCGGCGCCGACCTCGTAGGCCGCGGCCACCGCGCGCTTCGCAGCCTCGATCGGGAAGAATGGCCGCGCGGCGTCGTGGACCAGGATGACGTCCGCGCGTGGGTGGGAGGCGGCGAACGCCCGCCGCATCGACTCCTGTCGGGTCGCGCCGCCGTCGACGACGACGACCGGCCCGTATTCGTCGAGCGCGGCCGCGAGCGGCGGCAGGTGGGTCGCGCGGTCCGCCGGGTTGATCGCCAGCACGATCTCGCGGTGCTCCGCGATGCGCGTCAGCCGCGCGAGGCTCCGCGCGACGAGCGAGGCACCGCGGCAGGGGACGTAGGCCTTCGGGATGTCGCCACCGAGCCGCTCGCCGCGACCCGACGCCAGCAACAGCATCGACACGTTCACGTGCCCGAGCCTACCCGCACGGTGCGCCTCGGGCGCTAACATCCGGGCGTGGCGGTCAGGATCCTCGGTATCGACCCGGGCACGGTGGTCGCGGGCTGCGCGTGTCTGGAGGTCGATCTTCCGGACGCGGACGCGGTGCGACCCGCGGGTCCGCGCCCGCTCGCGTTGCGCGCGAGCAACGTCGTGCGCCGGGGCGCGACCGGCGCGCTCGCGGCGCGCCTCGTGCTCGCGCGCGCGATCCGGCTCGGCCGGCGCGCTGCGGTCGGCGTCCGGCTCGCGCAGCTCGCCGATGCGTTCGAGGCGATCCTCGACGAGTGTCGTCCCGACGAGATCGCGCTCGAGGAGGCGTTCGGCGGCAAGAGCGTGCAGGCGGCGCTGCGCATCGGCGAGGCGCGTGGGGTGGTGCTCGCGACCGCGTACCGGCGTGGGCTCGCCGTGCACCAATACCCGCCGGCGCGGATCAAGCGCTCCGTGACCGGGTCGGGCGCTGCCGACAAGTCCGCGGTCGCACGGATGGCCGCCCACGCCCTCGGCATCGCCGCGATCGACGGGCCTGCCGACGTCGCTGATGCCGTCGCCGTCGCATTGACGCGGCTCGAGGAGCGGCGCGCACCCGATCTGCGCGGTTGACTCCGGGTGCTCGCGATCACGGAAAGCCGCTTGCCATGGGGCGGGTGACGTGACGACAATCCGGGCGTCGCGAAGTCACAGGGCGGGCGGCCCTCGAGGAATCCACGCGATGATCTACGGTCCCATCACGCCGCGCACGGCGGACGCGTTGTCCGACGTCGCGGATCGACACCTCGGCGACGTGGAGGGTGGGCTGCGCTGCTGCGCGTCCGGGCTGCGCGTCGGCAGCGGGGCTCTGGTCGACCGGCTCGCCGTCGACGCGGCCGGTGTGCCGGTCTTCGTGTTCCTCGCCCAGCCGGGCGACGATCGTCCGGTGCCGGGCAACGTCGGTGAGGCGCTCGCGTGGTTCGACGCCAGCGGTGCCGCGCTCGCCGGCCTGCTGCAGGAGGTCGGCGCGCGCGTCGACGGCCGTGTGCGGGCGCTGGTGCTCGGTTTCGATCTGTCGGAGTCGTCGCTGCGGCGGCTCCGCGAGCTGGACGACCGGCGCATCACGGTGCTCCGGCTCGAGCCCTTCGAGATCGGCGGCGAGCGGCGGCTCGGCATCGTGCCGGTGCTCGACGGCGAGCCCGCCGCACCGGCCGCGTTGCCCGCTGGCCTGTCACCCCAAGACGAACGTGATGCGTACGACGGTCGCGAGCAGGTCGCGCGCCTCGTCGATCTGCTCGGGCGTCTCGATCCCGAGCTGACCGCCGTCGGCGACCGCTACACCCGCTACTTCAGCGGCTCCCGTGGTCCGCTGCTGGAGCTGCGGCGGAACGGGCGCACGGTCGAGGCGCGGCCGGTCGGCAGCGACGGGTTCCGCGAGCTGCGCGGTGACGCGGATGTCGCCGACGTGTTCGATCGTGCTGCGCGCCACTTCCTGCTGGTCGGAGATCCCGCATCGGCACAGCCTCGCGCGCACGTTGCCGGCCGATCGGCCGGGTTGGACGGTGCCGCGGCGCGCACCGCCACGGAGCCCGCGCGCCGTGCAGGCGCGGCCGGCCCGCGCGAGTTCGTCGGGGCGCGCCAGCGACCCGCAGGCGACCTGGAGGTGTCGCTCGACGAGCTGGTCGAGGCGCCGACCCGGCGCGCCGCGTCCGCCCGGTCCTGACGTCGAGTGCACCGGTGACGAGTGCGCCGGTGACGAGTGCGCCCGTGACGAGTGCAACGGGAACCCGCGGAATCCGGCACCGATCGGGTCCGTGCGTGACCTTCGAGTTGATGGTCGATGCGACGAGCGATGCCTCGGCGCGCGCTCGCGCCTTGCGGCGCGAACCGCTCCGCGCGCTGTTCGTGGTCTGGAGCTGTGCCGCCGCGATCCACGCGCTCGCGGCGGGGCTCGCGCGTCCCGCCGCCGGTCCCCCGCCCTGGGTGCCGATCCGGCTCGACCCGAGCACCGCGTCGGTGGCCGAACTCGGACTCCTCCCCGGGATCGGCGAGGAGCGCGCGCGCGCGATCGTGCTCCACCGCGTCCGCCACGGGCGCTTCCGTTCCGCGGACGATCTGACGGCGGTGCCGGGGCTCGGTCCGAAGTCGGTCGCCGCGCTGTTGCCGGATCTCTGCTTCGAGGCGGCGGAGTCGCCGAACTGACCGCCGGCGCACGGTTTCGGAGCCCTGCCCCGTTCTGGTAACCTCCCGCGGGATGCTGCTGACCGAAGACCTCGTCGAGGATCGCGTGCGGCGCGCACTCGCTGAGGATCTCGGCGAGTCCGGCGACGTCACGACGCGCGCCGCGCTGCTGCACCCGCGGCGCGCGCGCGCGCGGATCGTCGCCAAGGGTCACGGCACGGTGGCGGGCCTCGACGTGGCCGAGGCGACGTTCCGGGCGCTCGACGCCGACGCGCGCATCGAGCGCATGACCCGGGACGGCGAGCGCGTCGCTCCGGGTGACGAGCTGCTGCGCATCGACGGGGATGCCGCGGCGATGCTGGCCGCCGAGCGCACCGCGCTGAACTTCCTGCAGCGGCTGTGCGGCATCGCGACGATGACGCGCCGCTACGTCGACGCGGTGGCCGGGACCGGTGCCCGCATCCTCGAGACCCGCAAGACGACTCCCGGTCTGCGGCAGCTCGAGAAGTACGCGGTCGAGGTCGGCGGGGGAACGCCGCACCGGCGGGGCCTCTACGACCAGGTGCTGCTCAAGGAGAACCACTTCGCCTGCGCGGCGCCGGAGAGCTACGAGCAGGTCGTCGCGCGGGTGGTGGGCACGCATGCGGCGCCGAGCCCGGTGGTGATCGCCGAGGCGCGCGATCCGGAGGAGGCCGCCGCGGCCGTGCGCGGAGGTGCGGGCGTCGTGATGCTCGACAACTTCGCGCCGGGTCCCGGGCTGCAGGCGGTCGTCGCGTCGCTGCGCGCGCTCGCTCAGGTGCTGGGCCGCTCGGTGTCGATCGAGGTTTCGGGCGGCGTGACGCTCGACACGGTGCGGCGCTTCGCGGAGTGCGGCGTCGACCGCATCTCGGTCGGGGCGCTGACGCACTCGGTGCCGGCGCTCGATCTGTCGCTCCTCGTCGAGGTAGCACGGTGAGCGACGGTCTCGAGATCCGGTTGCGGCCCGAGCCTGGCGAGGTGCGCGCGCTGCGACACGCGGTGCGCGCCTTCCTCGAGCCGCGCGGAGTCGCCGAGCGAAAGGTCGACACGCTGGTGCTCGTGCTCGACGAGATCGTCAACAACTCGATCGAGCACGGTCGGCCCTACCGCGCACCGGGCGACGAGTTCGTCGTGCGCGTGCGCGTCGAAGCGGGGCGGGTCGAGATCGAGTTCCGCGATCCCTCCGTGCCCCGCGACGTCGTCACCGAGATCGTCGAGCTGCTCGAGCGCGTGGGTCGCACCGCTCCGCCACCGACGTTCGAGCGCGGCCGGGGCCTGTTCCTGATCCGCGACGGTCTCGATGCGATCGCGATCGAGAGCGACGCCGGCGGCGTGGGCATGCAGATGCGCGGCCACATCGCGCGCTAGCGAACCTGACCGGTCCGGCTGCCGATGCGGATGCTGTCGTCGTTGCCGTGGCGCGCCTGGGTCGCGCTCTGGGGTGCGTGGCGCGGGTGCCCACGATGGCTGCGCATCGCGGCGGTCGCCGGCTGGGCGGCGCTGATCTGGTGGAGCTCGTCGCGGCCCGGTGGTGGGCACCCGCCGACGCTGCTGCGCGCGCTGCTGTTCAATGCCGGCCACATCGTGCTGTTCGGCACGCTGGCAGCTCTCGTGCGGGCGGCGCTCGATCCCGTCGGTGTGCGCGCGCAGCGAGTCGCGGTGATCGCGGCGGTCGCGTGGGGGATCCTCGACGAGCTCCATCAGGCGTCGGTGCCGGGCCGGAGCGCCGATCCATGGGACGTCGGCACCGATCTCGCCGCCGCGTGTCTCGCGGTGGGCCTCACCGCGCTCGCGGCCGGCGACCGCGCGTCGCGGTTCGCCCGCGCGGTGCCGCTCGCCGCGCTGGGCGCGCTCTCGACCGTCGTCGGCGCGTCGCTCTGACCGTCAGACGCCGCGGCGCCGCACGTCCCCGCGGTTGGTGTCGCGGGGGCCGGTGTCGCGGCGGCCGGTGTCGCGGGAGCCGGTGTCGGGGGGACCGGTGTCGCGATCGCGCGCGCCGGGGTGGCCGGTGTCGCGCCAGCCGTCGCCGTGGCGCGTGGTGTCGCGCGGGAACGACGGGCCGCGGAGCGGCTCACGGACGAACGGCGGGGCGACGCGCGGGGCGACCGGCGCGTGCTGGTGGTGGCGGTGGATCGGCACCCACTCGCGACGGACGCGCCATTCGAAGTAGCCCGGCTCGCAGACGATCTGGTGGCGCTCCGGCTCGACCAGGATGCGCACCAGACGACCGCAGGCGTCCCGCCGGTACTCGTAGCGCGCCGGCACGTAGACGACGCGCTCGACGCCCGGCACCCACACGCGCTCTCTCACCTCGCGCCAGTAGCCGGTCTCGCCGAACTCCGGCAGACACCCGGCGTCCTCGCCGTGCAGGATCGGCGCAGCGGGCGTCGGCTGGTGGAGCCCGCCGCGGTCGCCGCCGAGCGACACCCCGACCTCGACCCGGCCGCGGCCGAACTCGACGGTGCCACCGACGTCCACGCGCGGCGCGCGCTGCGCGGGCAGGCCGGTGACGAGCGCGACGCCCACACCGACCAGGAACAACGAGCTCTTGACGAAGCTGAACATGGTGCCCGGTCCGGAGCGAATGGCGTGCCGCTGCCCTGGACGACGTTTCAGCGCCCGTTTCGCGTCGCGCTGTCCTCTCGCTGTGACAGGCGCGGTCCGCACGCGAGCCAACCCGACCGCGAGGCGGGTCCGCGACCCCCGCCATTGGGTCGTCGCGGAGCGCGCGGTACAACCGGGCCGATGGCCTCGGGCGACACCTTCGACCACCCTCTGATCGAACGCTACGCGAGCCGCGAGATGGCGCGGCTGTTCTCGCCGATGTCGCGACACGGGACCTGGCGCACCCTGTGGATCGCGCTGGCGCGGGCCCAGCACGAGCTCGGGCTGCCGATCTCCGCGGAGCAGATCGCGGCCCTCGAGCGGGTGCGCGACACGTTCGATTGGGAGCGCGTCGCCGAGCTCGAGCGCGAGCTGCGCCACGACGTGATGGCGCACGTCCACCACTTCGGTGAACTCGCACCCGCGGCGCGCGGCATCGTGCACCTCGGAGCGACGAGCTGCTTCGTCACCGACAACGGCGACCTGATGCTGTACCGGCAGGCGCTGCGGATGGTCGAGCAGCGGCTGGCGCGTTGTCTGGCGGCCCTAGGCGGGTTCGCGGCGCGGTGGCGCGACCAGCCGTGTCTCGGCTACACCCACTACCAGGTCGCGCAGCCGACGACGGTCGGCAAGCGTGCGTGCCTGTGGGCCTTCGACCTCGCGCTCGACCTGGACGAGGTACGCCGCGTCGCCGCCTGGTTGCCGGCGCGAGGTGTGAAGGGCACGACCGGCACGCAGGCGACGTTCCTCGCGCTGTTCGAGGGTGACGTCGACCGCGTGCTCGATCTCGACCGGCGCGTGTGCGCGGCGATCGGCTTCGAGCGCTCGGTGCCGGTGTCCGGGCAGACCTATACGCGCAAGCTCGATTGGACGATCCACCAGGCGTTGTCGGGGATCGCCCAGTCGGCGGCGAAGTTCGCGAACGACGTGCGGCTCGCGAGCCATGACGGTGAATTGGAGGAGCCGAGCGGCGCGAAGCAGATCGGCAGCTCGGCGATGGCCTACAAGAAGAACCCGATGCGCTGCGAGCGGATCAACTCGCTCGCGCGCTACGTGATCGCGGCCGCGGAGACCAGCGCGCACACGGCGGCGACGCAGTGGCTCGAGCGGTCGCTCGACGACTCCGCCGTGCGGCGCATCGCGATCCCCGAGAGCTTCCTCGCGATCGACGGCATCCTGTCGCTGGTCGAGAACGTCGCCGCCGGGCTCGTCGTGTTCCCGCGCGTGATCGAGCGGCGGCTCGCCGAGAACCTGCCGTTCCTCGCGACCGAGGAGATCCTGATGGCCGGGGTGCGCGCGGGGGGCGACCGCCAGGACCTGCACGAGCGCATCCGCGTCCACAGCCGCGAGGCCGCGCGCCGCGTCAAGGAGGACGGGCGCAGCAACGAGCTGCTGCAGCTGCTGCGCGAGGACGCGGCCTTCGCGACCGTGCGGGAGCACCTGGACGAGATCGTCGACGCGCGGCGTTTCGTCGGAATGGCACCGTTGCAGGTCGACCGCTTTCTGCGCGAGGAGATCGAGCCGCGGCTGCGGGGGGTGGAGTTTCGGGCCGGCGCCGGGGACGAGCCGCGTGTCTGATTCCGACGACCAGGTGCTCTGGGTCGGCGACGCGGCAGGTCTCGAACGGCTGCTCGGCCGTCTCGCGGGCGCCGCTGCCGTCACGCTGGATACCGAGTTCGTCGGTGATCGCAGCTACGTGCCGCGGCTCTGCCTCGTGCAGATCGGTGGGCCGGGTGTCGTCGCGTGTGTCGATCCGCTGGCCCCGATCGATCTCGGTCCGCTGTGGGCGCTCCTGCGCGACGAGCGCATCGTCAAGGTGCTGCACGCCGCCGAGAACGACCTCGGGCTGCTCGCGGAGCCGTGCGGCGGCGTGCCGGGGCCGGTCTTCGACACGCAGATCGCTGCGGCCCTGTGTGGTCACGGGGCCTCGGAGGGCTACGCGACGCTGTGCGAGCGGCTGCTCGGTGTCGTCATCGACAAGTCGATGCAGCGGACGGACTGGGCGCGCCGGCCGCTGTCGGCGGCCGCCGTTCGCTATGCGGGAGACGATGTCCGCCACCTTCGTGATCTGCATCGCGTGCTCGCCGCCGAGCTCGCTGCGCGCGGTCGATCCGATTGGGCTGCGGAGGAATTCGCGGCGTTGACCGACCCGGCGCGCTACCGCGTCGATCCGCGCCAGGTGTGGCGGCGCATCCGGGGGCACGAGCGACTGTCGGGAGCCGAGCTCGTCGTGCTGCGGGAGCTCGCGCAGTGGCGTGAACTCACCGCGCGCTCGTCCAATCGACCCCGCCGCTGGATCCTGCCGGACGACGCCTGTCTGGCGATCGCCCGGCGGCCGCCGCACACCGAGACCGATCTGCGCTCCATTCCGGCGTTCGACGTCGGCCGCCACGGGCAGTATGGGCGCGCCGTGATCGCCGTCGCCGCCGCTGCGCGACGGCTGGGAGGCGCTGCGGAGCTCGCGGCGCAGGCCGGCTCGACGGCCGCGGAGCAGGCGGCGCTCGAGCGGCTCCAGGCGGCGACGCGCGCCGTGGCCGAGCGGCTGGCGCTCGCGCCCGAGCTGCTGGCGACGACCGCCGAGCTCACCGAGGCGGCCCGCGGCAGGCGCGACGGCCCGCTGTTCTCCGGCTGGCGGCGCGCAGTCCTCGGCCAGCTCGCCGCGGATCTGCTGTCGGCCGCACCAGGCGTGCGGATCGACAGGGATGCGGCCGATCTCGATGCGGTTGACCGGTAGCGGAACTCCCGCAGTGGCCGCTGCCGACACTCGACATCACCGGCCTCGCGAACGATCGTGAAGTTGCTCGCTCGTGCGGTTGCCCGCGCCTCGCGCCCCCCGCTCCGAGCCTGTGCTCCCTCACTGTGCGCGGCGACGTCCGTCGCGCGCGGCCCGAACCAATCTCGCCATGAACCCGAACACCCGGCTGACCCTCTTCGCGTCGCTACTGGCGGCGGCGTCGGCCGCGCCCGTCGCGGCCCAATTCCCACAGCGGTTCCCGTTGGAGCGGTCGCTCGACCTGCTGGTCGTCGACAGCGACTACGACGGCGTCTGGCGCAAGTCCGACTTCAACCAGGATCGCGATTACGACGATCCGGGCGAGATCGCGCCCTACTACAACGACTCGATCGGCTCGATCGCGCTGACCAACCCGACCTGTATCGCCACCGGGCCGCTCGGGGTCGCCTACCTCGCCGACTCGACCGTCGACATCGTTCTCGCGCTGCGCGACCTCGACGGCGATGGCGACGCGCTCAATCCGGGTGAGCACACCGTGTTCTTCACCAGCGTCTCGAACGCGTCGGGCATCGTGATGGCGTCGGCGTCGGGGATCACGGTCGACGCGATCGGCAACGTGTTCGTCGCCGCTGCGAACGTCTCCGGTGGCGGTCAGGACTGCATCATCAAGCTGACGGACCTGAACCTCGACGGGGATGCCGATGACGTCGGCGAGTCGTCGCTCTACTGCGTCATCCCGAACTCGTCGGGTGCGCTCGGTGACTCGATCCCGACCAAGGTCGTGGTCGGGCCGACCGGCGACCTCTTCTACTCGGACGTCGGCACCGGCACGGCGGTCGCGCGCGGCGTTTACCGGCTGCACGACGGCAACGGCAACGGCAATTGCAACGACCCGGGCGAGGTCACGCCCTACTGGATGCCGCCAGCCCTCGGCAATGCGTTCTACTGGGGCCTCGCGGTCGACCGCACTGGCGTGTTCTACCTGACCGACCACGGCAACGAGCAGATCTGGCGCGGGCAGGACCTCAACTTCGACAACCGGATCGACGCGACCGAGGAGACGCTCTTCTACTCGACCGCCGGATCCACCTGGTGGGACGTCGTCATCCGCGAGGACGGCGTCGTGATCGTGTGCGAGGACCAGACTCCCGACCGTCTCGTCGCTCTGCAGGATCTGACCGGCGACGGCGACGCGCTCGATCCGAACGAGTCCTGGGAGATGTACAACGAGACGGTGTCGTCGACCGACACCAAGCCACGCGGCGCGTCGCTGATGCCCGCGCCGGTGCTGGTCGTGGCGCCCGCCACCGTGCGGCTCGGCGCCGCGACGACGATCCGCACGCGCGCGGCCCGGCCCTTCGACCTGGTCGGGCTGATCGCGTCGGACCGCCTCGCGGTCCAGCCGCTGCGGTTCCCGCCGTTCGGTCAGATCGAGCTGAACCAGGGGCTGCTGGTGCCGGTGATCGCCGGCAGCGCGAACGCGCAAGGGTTGTTCGATCTCCCGCTGACGATCCCGAACGACCCCGCGCTCGTCGCCAGCTACGCGTTCCAGTCGCTCGCCGGCGACCAGGTCCGTCTGAACCTCACCAACGGCGCGACGCTGACGATCACGCCGTGAGGCGTCGCTGCAGGCTGTCATCCTGACAGTTCCCCGGCGGCGTCTCCACATCTCTCGATTCGCCGCAAATCGTTGCGCGACAGGATGTCGCGTGCGATTGTCCAGGATGTCTCCACACGGCACGGTAGGTGCCTGCGGGCGTCGCGAGCCGCGCCCGACACGACCGGACCGGCGCGGAGACACGACATGGCGGTGCGGTTCAGGGACTACTACGAGATCCTCGGTGTCGAGCGGGGGGCCGACGCGGCGCAGATCCGGCGCGCCTTCCGCAACCTGGCGCGGAAGTATCACCCGGACGTCAGCAAGGAGACCGACGCCGCCGCGCGCTTCAAGGAGATCAACGAGGCCTACGAGGTCCTCAAGGATCCCGAGAAGCGCGCCCGCTACGACCAGCTCGGGCACGGCTTCCACGACGGTCAGGAGTTCCGGCCGCCGCCGGGCTTCGGCGACGTGCACTTCGACTTCGGCGGCGGGACCGGCGGGCCGTCCGGCTTCAGCGAGTTCTTCGAGATGCTGTTCGGCCGCGGCTTCGGCGGCGGTCGCGGGTTCGAGCAGGCGTTCGGCGGCGCCGGTGCGCGGCGTAGCCGGCGCGGCCAGGACGTCGAGGCCGAGCTGCCCCTGACGCTCGCCGAGTTGCGCCACGGCGGTCGCAAGTCGGTGTCGCTCGTCGCCGAGGACGGCGCGCAGCGCAGCTACGACGTGCGCATTCCGCCCGGCACCACGGAGGGCACCCGCATCCGCCTCGGCGGTCAGGGCGGCGCGGCGGGCACCGGCGGCGAGGCCGGTGACCTGTTCCTGCGTGTGCGCATCGAGTCCGATCCGCGCTTCGAGCGCGACGGCTTCGACGTGCGGACGACGATCGACCTCGCGCCGTGGGAGGCCGCGCTCGGTGCGAGGGTGACGGTGCCGACGCTCGACGGTGAGGTCGAGTTGACGATCCCGCCCGGCACGCCGAGCGGTCGCACGTTGCGGCTGCGTGGGCTCGGCCTGCTGCGTGAGAAGGGCGGCCAGCACGGCGACCAGCTCGTGCGCACGCGCATCGTCGTACCGGGGGAGCTCACGGCCGATGAGCGGCGGTTGTTCGAGGAACTCGCGGCGAAGTCCCGGTTCCGGCCGCGTGGCGAGCGGCAATGAGGCACACGGTCCGGCGCGACCGCACCGCTGACGTGCGGGAGTGGCCCGACGAGAAGGAGGACATCGAACGATGGATCTGAGCAGACTGACGCAGAAGTCCCAGGAGGCGGTCGCGCTGGCGCAGCAGCGCGCCGTGACGTTCGGCCACCAGGAGGTCGACGTCGAGCACCTGCTGCTCGCGTTGCTCGAGCAGGAGGGTGGCCTGATCGCGAGGCTGTGCGAGCGGATGGACGTTCCCCGCGAGGGGCTGGCGAAGGCGATCGAGGCCGAGGTCCGCCGGCGGCCGAGCGTGTCCGGCCCGGGCTACGAGCCCGGCAAGGTGCTGCTGTCGCAGCGGTTGGCGAGGCTGCTCGTCGACGCGGAGAAGCACGGCAAGCGGATGCGCGACGAGTACGTCAGTGTCGAGCACCTGATGCTGGCGATCCTCGGTGAGGGAGCGAAGAGCGGAGCGGCCCGGGTCCTCGAGACCTTCCACGTCACACCCGATCGCTTCCTACACGCGTTGAAGGAGGTCCGCGGGCACCAGCGCGTGCAGAGTGCCAATCCCGAGCAGACCTACGAGGCCCTGCAGCGCTACGGCCGCGACCTCGTCGCGATGGCGCGCCGCGACCAGCTCGACCCGGTGATCGGCCGCGACGAGGAGATCCGGCGTGTGATCCGGATCCTGAGCCGCAAGACGAAGAACAACCCGGTGCTGATCGGCGAGCCCGGCGTCGGCAAGACGGCGATCGCCGAGGGGCTCGCGCAGCGGATCGTGCGCGGCGACGTTCCCGAGGGGCTGAAGGACAAGACCGTCTTCGCGCTCGACATGGGGGCCCTGGTCGCCGGCGCGAAGTACCGCGGCGAGTTCGAGGAGCGCCTCAAGGCGGTGCTCGAGGAGATCAAGCAGAGCGAGGGCCGCATCCTGCTGTTCATCGACGAGCTGCACACGATCGTCGGCGCGGGCCGAGCCGAGGGAGCGATCGACGCCGGCAACATGCTCAAGCCGATGCTCGCGCGCGGCGAGCTGCACTGCATCGGCGCGACGACGCTCGACGAGTACCGCAAGCACATCGAGAAGGACGCGGCGCTCGAGCGGCGCTTCCAGCCGGTCCTCGTCGAGCAGCCGACCGTCGAGGACACGATCTCGATCCTGCGCGGGCTGCGCGAGCGCTTCGAGGTGCACCACGGCGTGCGCATCCAGGACGCCGCGCTGGTCGCCGCCGCGACGCTGTCGCACCGCTACATCACCGACCGGTTCCTGCCGGACAAGGCGATCGACCTGATCGACGAGGCCTGCGCGTCGATCCGCACCGAGATCGACTCGATGCCCGCCGAGCTCGATGCCGTCACGCGCCGCGTCGTGCAGCTGGAGATCGAGGAGGCCGCGCTCGCCAAGGAGAAGGACGACGCCAGCCGCCGCCGGCTCACCGACCTGCGCAAGGAGCTGCAGGACGTGCGCGGTGAGGCATCGGCGCTGCGCGCTCGCTACGAGCAGGAGAAGGCGGCGATCCAGGGCGTTCGCGGGCTGCGCGAGCAGCTCGAGGCCCTGCGCCGCGAGCAGCAGGAGGCGGAGCGCGCCTACGACCTGAACAAGGCCGCGGAGCTCAAGCATGGTCGCATCCCGGCGCTCGAGCGCGAGCTCGCCGCGGCCGAGCAGGCGATGGCGGCGCGCGACGACGGGCACGCGCTGCTGCGCGAGGAGGTCACCGAGGAGGAGATCGCCGAGATCGTCGCGCGCTGGACCGGCATCCCCGTCACCCGGCTCGTCGAGGGCGAGCGCGAGAAGCTGCTGAAGCTCGACCAGATCCTGCACCGGCGCGTCGTCGGTCAGGACGAGGCCGTCCAGCGCGTCGCCGACGCCGTGATCCGCGCGCGCGCCGGCATCCAGGACCCGTGCCGGCCGATCGGGTCGTTCCTGTTCCTCGGCCCGACCGGCGTCGGCAAGACCGAGCTCGCGAAGACGCTCGCCGAGGCCCTGTTCGACAGCGAGGACCACATCGTGCGCATCGACATGTCGGAGTACATGGAGAAGCACGCGGTGTCGCGGCTGCTCGGTGCGCCGCCCGGCTACGTCGGCTATGAGGAGGGCGGCCAGCTCACCGAGGCGGTGCGGCGGCGCCCCTATGCCGTCGTGCTGTTCGACGAGATCGAGAAGGCGCACCCGGACGTCTTCAACGTGCTGCTGCAGATCCTCGACGACGGCCGCGTCACCGACAGCCAGGGTCGCACGGTCGACTTCAAGAACACGGTCGTGATCCTGACCTCGAACGTCGGTGCACCGCACCTGATCGAAGGGCTGCGTGGCGACGGCGAGGTCGCCGAGCCGGCACGGCAGCGCGTGATGGCCGAGCTGCGACAGAGCTTCCGGCCCGAGTTCCTGAACCGCCTCGACGAGATCGTGTTCTTCAAGCCGCTGAAGCTGAGCGAGATCGAGCGGATCGTCGATCTGCTGGCCGACCAGCTCCGCCGGCGCCTCGCGCAGCGCGACATGCACCTCGTGCTGACCGACGCGGCGCGGCGGCAGATCGCCGAGCAGGGCTTCGACCCGGTCTACGGCGCGCGGCCGCTGAAGCGGTTCCTGCAGCGCGAGGTCGAGACCCGCATCGGCCGGGCGTTGATCGCCGGGTCGGTTCCCGACGGCTCGACGATCCGCGTCGACGTGCGCGAGGGCGCACTGGTGGTCACGCACGACGCACCCCAGCACGCCTGACGCGCGCCGGGCGGCGGACCGGGCACCCGCGTCAGGGTGGGCCGCCGACGCCCCGGTTGTTCAGGAAGTCGGCGGACGCCGTGCCGGGCGGCTGGATCGCGTCGAGCGCCGTGAGCAGCTCGACCGGCAGCGTGACGTCGGTCGCGCGGAGCGCGAGCTCCAGCTGGTCCTCGGTGCGCGGACCACAGAGTACGGCGGTCACGCCGGGCCGCTGGTGGACCCAGGCCATCGCGAGCAGGGCCGGTTCGAGGCCGGCCGCCCTCGCGACGTCGGCGACGAGCGCGGCGCGCTCCAATGCGGTCGTCGTGACGCGCTGCCCGTAGATGCCGGAGGTCCCGCCGAGCCGCGCGACCCGCGAGCCCGGCGGCGGCTCGCCGGCGGTCGCGTAGCGTCCGGCCAGCATGCCCATCGCGAGTGGCGACCACGGCAGGATCGCGATGCCGTGACGCTGCGCGAACGGCAGCAGCTCGGTCTCGATGCGGCGGTCGAGCAGGTTGTACGGCGGTTGCTCGGAGACGTAGCGGCACAGCCCGCGGCGCTCGCTGATCGCGAGCCCCTCCATGACGAACCAGGCCGGGTGAGTCGACGTGCCGACGTAGACGACCTTGCCGGCGCGCACCAGGTCGTCGAGCGCGGCCAGGGTCTCGTCCTGGGGAGTCGCGAAGTCGGGGCGGTGCACCTGCAGCAGGTCGACCCGGTCGGTGCGCAGGCGGCGCAGCGAGGCCTCGCACGCGCGCACCAGGTGGCGGCGCGAGTTGCCGCGGTCCTTCGGGTCGGCCGAGGTCGGGAAGTGCGCCTTCGTCGCGAGGAACACGCGGTCGCGGCGGCCGCCCTGCAGCGCCTCGCCGAGCAGGGTCTCCGCTGCGCCGTTGCCGTAGCAGTCGGCGGTGTCGAGCAGGTCGATGCCGGCGTCGAGTGCACGGTCGACGATGCGCAGCGCCGCGTCGTGCGGCGTCGCATCGCCGAGGTTCATGCAGCCGAGGCCGAGCGAGCTGACGGTGACGCCGGTGCGTCCGAATGGGCGGCGCAGCATGGGAGATCGATATCCGGAGGGATCAGGCGGACCACGCCTCGGCGAGGAACGCGACCGCGGCCGCGACCATTCGCGCGGTGCCGTCCGCACTCGCGAACACGTGGTCGACGCCGTCGAGCGTGACGAGGCGCGTCCGCTCCGGGTCGGCGTGCATGCAGGCGCGCCGCGCGTCGTCGGGCGGGACGACAGTGTCGGCGTCGCCGTGCACGAGGAGCCAGGGCACCGCGATCCGCGCCGCCAGCGGCGCGAGGTCGCCGTGGGCGGCCATGTCGTCCATGAAGGCCTGCGACAGCGGACACTCCGGCTTGTCCCACATGAAGGACGCGCCCGGTTGCTGATCGCCGAACTTGCGCCGCGCGAAGTCTGCGCAATCCACCATGCCCGCGAGCGACACGAGGCGGCCGATGCGATCGTCGCGCACGGCGCGCAGCAGGCCGACGGCGCCGCCCATGCTGTGGCCGGCGTAGGCGATGCAGCGGTCCGGCCAGTGCTCGGACACCCGCTCGAGCACCGCGCCGAGATCGTCGATCTCCTTGGTGACCGTCGACTCCCCGAATCGCCCGTCCGACTCGCCATTGCCCGAGAACGAGATCCGCAGGCTCGCGATGCCGGCGGCGGCGAGGCCGTCAGCCAATGCGACGAGGAACGGGCGGTCCTTGTTGGCCGTCACGCCGTGACCGATCACCACGAGCCTGCGGTCGTCGCTCGACCCAGGGCGGTAGCTGTGGTCGATGCGCTCACCGTGGCGATTGTGGATCGGCCCCAGGCCGGATTCGTCGCTCATCGTCGTTACGCCTGCTGAAGGTGCCGAGTGCGGTCAATGCACGTCGAACTCGATCACCGAGCGGATGCCGTCCTGCTGCTCCATCAGCTCGAACGCGTGGTTGACCTGGTCGAGCGTCACGCGGTGCGACACGAATCCGTCGAGGTCGAGCTCGCCGCGCAGATACATGTCGACGAGTTGCGGCACGTGCGTGCGGCCCTTCGCGCCGCCGAAGCTGCCGCCCTGCACGCGGCGGCCGGTGATCAGGAAGCGCGGCACGATCTCGAGCTTCTCGCCCCTGCCGGCGACGCCGAGGATCGTGCACAGCCCCCAGCCCATCCGCGCCGCCTCGACGGCCTGGCCCATCACGTCGACGCGGCCGGTCGCCTCGAACGTGTAGTCGGCACCGAAGCCGCCGGTCATCTCGACGACCCGCTGCACGATGTGCTCGTCGGGCTGCAGCAGATCGGTCGCCCCCCAGCGCCTGGCGAGCTCCAGCCGCTCGGCCGACGGATCGATCGCGAGGATCCGCTCGGCGCGGCGCAGCTTGCAGCCGGCGACCGCCCCGAGGCCGACCATGCCGGCACCGAACACCGCGCAGGTGGAGCCCGGCTCGACCTCGGCCTTCCAGATCGCCGCGGCGAGCCCGGTCGTCGCACCGCAAGCGAGCAGGCAGGCGCTCGTCATCGACGCCGCCGGATCGATCCTCGCGAGCGCGATCTCCGGCAGCACGGTCGCCTCGGCGAACGTGCTGGTGCCCATGAAATGGCGGATCGGCTCGCCGCCGCGCGACAGCCGCGTCGTGCCGTCCGGCAGGTAGCCGCGGTTCTGCTGCTCGCGGATTGCCAGGCAGATGTTGGTCTTGCCCGATCTGCAATGCACGCACTCACCGCACTCCGGCGAGAACAGCGTGACGACGTGATCGCCGGGCCGCAGCGACGTCACACCCTCGCCGACCGCCTCGACGACGCCGGCGCCCTCGTGCCCGAGCACCGTCGGCGCGTAGCCGGACGGATCGACCCCGCTCGCCGTGTACAGATCGGTGTGGCACACACCGCAGGCGTGCACGCGTACGAGCACCTCACCCGCGCGCGGCGGCGCGAGCTCGAGGTCCTGCACGACGAGCGGCTTGCCGAATTCCTCGAGGACGGCGGCACGGATCTTCATGGGGCGGTCGTGGATCGGGGCAGGCTCCGTGGGGGAGGGCGCAGGGTAGTCGTTCCGGGGAGCCCTGGCGAGCGCGCATCGCGGTCCGCGACGGGAACACGTGCCGTGCGTCCACCGGTATCCGTCGCGGAGGCAGACGGGTAACGCGCTCGTCGGCTCCGGCCTGGACCAGTCGCGAAGCACCGTCGCGCGCGTGTGGCGGGCGGCTCCCGAACCTCCGGCCCGGAGGCAGCCGTGTCAGGATCCTCACACCGCGACCCGGCTCACGCTCGGGGAGCGATTGCGCGGTCAGGTCCCCGCGGGAGTCGATGTCCCGAGCGCTATCGCGACTGCGGCAATCGGCGTGTCGGCGTCTCGATGATGCAGCGAGCGCGGTGTCGCGGTCGAGCCCGGCAGTGCGGCCCGGCAGTGAAGCCCGGCAGTGAAGTCCGACGGTGAAGTTCTTCAGTGAAGTTCGGGATCGAGGTGCACCGGCGCGGTTGTGGCCGGTCGCTCGTCTGGTCGGGGCGAGGTGCCCGCGCGGGAGTGTGCGCTCGGGTCACCACAGGCTGACGACCACGGACCGGGCGGAGCCATTGACGAGCCGCGCGATGGCCGGACCCGGCCTCAGCTCGCCGATCAGCGATGAGCGACAGGTGGCGATTCTGTCAGGCGATGCCCTCCCAGGTCCGCCTCGGTGCTCCGTTCGGAGCTTCCGCCGCGGCCACCAATGGCGGGCGGAGGGGCGACTCGCGATGGACAGGGCTCCGGAATACAGTTGTCGCCGCGGGGACCGCCGGCCCCGGATCGGAGGCTGTCCGAGTGACGATGGACATCGGTGGATTCGATCGCGAAGCGGCGCACGTCGGCGACCTGCTGCCGGCCGGGCCGCGCGTCGCAGTCATCGGTAGCACGTCGTTCTGGCACGGCGACAGCAGCGCGACATGTAGCGCGATCGGAGCGATGCTCGCGGGACTCGAGGGCACCGTCCTCTTGACCGGCGGTGTGGAGGGAGTCGGCGAAGCCACCGGCCGCGGCTTCTTCGCGGCGCGTCCGGGGCTCGTGGGGGCGCGGGGTGTGTACCACGTGCTACCGCGAGGCAGCCGCACCTGGGACTACGGGGACACGCTGTTCGCCGGGTCCGATCTGCACGAGCGACGCGAGATCCTGGGACGGTTGTCGGGCGTCTACGTCGTCGTCGAGGGCGGTCCCGGCACGGAACACGAGGCGGGGGTCGCGATCGCGCGTGCCGCGCTGGTCGTTCCGGTCGGACGATCGGGTGGCAGCGCCGGTGACCTCCATTCGCGTCTCGCCGTCGACGTGCCGGAGGGCCTCCGCGACGCGTGGAGCACACTCGGTCATGCCGATTCGAGCCCTACCCAGGTGGCCGGAGCCGTCCTGGAGATCGTCCGACCCCGGCTCACGTGCCGATGACCGGACTCGGACCACCTGGACCGGAGCCTCCGAACAACGCCGACCCGCGACGATAGCGGCGCGACCCGTTCTACCCTGGTGGCCCTTCGACCATGGATGCGACCCACACCGAGCTCACCGCGCGACTCGCGCGTCTCGAGAGGCATCACCGCCGGCTGGCGATCGCCGGCGCCGCGCTGGGCGGCGTGGCGCTGCTCGCTGCGACCGACCTGCGGGGCGACGGTGGCACGCGCGCTCCCGACCGCCTGCGGGTGGAGTCGCTGGCGATCGTGGCGGACGGCCACGACCGGATCCTGCTCGACGTCGACGCCGCCGGCTTCGCACGCGTGCGGATCCAGGATCCGGACGGTACGCCGCGGCTGACGTTCGCGGCGGCGCCCGGGCAGTCGGCGCGCGTCGAGCTGTGCGCTGCCGACGGCGCACCGCTGTGGACGGTCGGGCAAGCTGCCGAGACGCTGCCGAGCGCGGTGCCGACCACTGCGCCCGGCCGCTGCGCCGACCACTGTGCCGGGCGAGCTGGTCGAGTTCCGGATCGTCGCCGAAGCGGGGGACCCCGGACTCGACCTCGCCGCCGAGCGGCGCCGCCTCGAGACCTGGCTCGCCGAGCATCCCGAGGCCCGCCAGGATCCCGCTGCGATCGTCGCGTTCCACGCGACGCCGGCGGTAGCGGGTGGGCCCGGCACCGTCGCGCTGCGCTGGGCCCCGCACGTCGTGGGCGTGGCGGCCGAGTCCCCCGGGCGCTGGGACCGGTCGTACGCGATGCAGGGGCTGTACGGCGCGGTCGCGGCGTTCGCCGCGGACGACTGGAACGACGGCGGCGTTCCTGCGGGACGGTCCCGGCTCCTCGAATACGTCCCGCTGTCGCAGACGCGCGGCGCGTTCGACGGCAGCCAGCTCGACCCGGAGAGCCTGCGCGTGACGACCGATGACATGGGCCGTCCGGCGCTCGAGTACCAGATGCGTGTCGAGCACCGGCAGCAGTTCGCCGAGTGGAGCGAGGCGAACGTCGGTCGCTGTGCGGCGATCGTGGTGCGCGGTCGCGTCGTCTCCGCGCCGCGCTTCATGTCGCGGATCCGGGGCCGGGCACTGATCAGCGGGAACCTGACGAGCACCGAGCTCGAGGAGCTCGCACGCTCGGTCAGGGAAAACACCGAACGACGCTGAGCTGCTCCGGGTCGAGCATGGGGCGACGGAACGCGCGGCTACAATGACCGCGCCGCTGCTCCCTCAACCAGCCGGGTCCGCCGGCCGATCCCATGCTCAGTCTCCACCTCGCAGTGTCCGCGGCCATGCTCGGCCTCGGGCTGTCCCTGACCGCACAGAACGGTCCCGCCCCGACCCCGCCGCCCCTGCACCTCGTCGAATACGGAGCCGACCTCGGCCTGCGCGACGAGCTGATCCGCACCGGCACCTTCTACGGCGACCTCGGCACGCAGGGCGTCGCCGCGCTGAGCCCGCAGCTCGCGGATTCGCTCGCCGCCCGGGGGGTGCACGCGGAGCCGATCCCGGCACTGCGCGCGGGCGAGGTGCTCGTGCAGAGCGCCCGCGACGCGCACGGCAGGGGGGCGGTGTTCGGCCGGCTGCTGTTCGCACGGCGCGCCTACTTCCTGCTGGCGGCCATGCCGGATCTGGTTCCGGAGCACCTGCGCGGCTGTGCCTTCCACGGCGGCCTGCAGGTCGTGCCGCTCGACGCCCCGTACGCGGCTGCCGCCGGTCGCTGCGTGACCTTCGCGCTGCCGGAGTCGGTCGACCCGCGCATCGCGGCGCTGGTCGCACAGGTGCAGCGGGCCAGGCTGCTCCCGCACGTGCAGGCGCTCAGCGCGATCTACACGCGGCGGGCGACGCGCGCCGAGAACGCGCAGGCGATCGCCTACGTGTCGAACGCGCTCGCGACGATCCCGGGCCTGACCTTCCGCACGGAGACGTTCAGCAGCTCGTACGGCCCCAACCTCATTGCCGAGATCCCCGGCACCGACCTCGCGAACGAGATCGTGATGGTCGGCGCGCACATCGACTCGCTGGCGGGCAGCTCGTCGACGCGTGCGCCGGGTGCCGATGACAATGCATCCGGCTCCGCGACCGTCCTCGAGCTCGCGCGGATCCTCGCCGGCCAGCCGTTCCGCCGCACGCTGCGCTTCGGTTGGTGGAACGCCGAGGAGTTCGGGCTGATCGGCAGCATCGCCTACGCCAATGCCGCCGCGGCGCGCGGCGACCGGATCGTCGCCTACGTCAACACCGACATGAACGCCTACCGGGCGGCCGGCGACGCGCTCGACCTCGACTTCATCACGAACGACTCGACGCCGAGCCTGATCCAGGCGCTGACGGCCGCGTCACAGACCTACGTGCCGACGCTGCCGATCGTGTCGGGCACGCTGTCGGGTGGCACCAGCGACCACCGTTCGTTCTTCCGCGCCGGCTTCCCGGCCGCGTTCCCGTTCGAGGACCTCGATCACTACTCGCCATACATCCACACGACCAACGACACGGTCGGCGTCTCGGCGAACGACTTCCAGCTCTCCGAGCTGATCAGCCAGTCGGTCCTCGCCGGCATCGCGACCCTGGCCGAACCGGCGTCGCTGCCGCCGCGCTTCACGCTCGACGTGGCGAGCGGACCGACGGTCGGTGGCACCGCCGTCGTCGCGACCGGCACCGACCTCGACACCGTGACCGACGTCGCAGTCGGTGGCCGCAGCGTGACGTTCACGCAGCCGACGGCGGGCAGCGTCGCGTTCGCGACGCCGACCTCACCGATCGCCGGGCCGGTCGACGTCGTGCTGACCAACCCGCAGGGCACCGGCCGACAGCCGTTCACCTTCGTGCTGACGGCGCCGCCCGACCTGCGCGCGCCCGCGACCCTCGGTCTCGGTGAGGGGGGCAGCCTCGGTCTCGGCGGTGTGCCCGGCGACACCGGCATCGTGTTGTTGTCGCCGAACCTCGGTGCGACCAACCTCGTCGTCGTCCAGCTCGGTATCGGTGGAGGCGTGCCAGCCGCGATCTTCTCGCTCGCGGTCGGACCGCTGTCGCCGTCGGGCGGCACCGTCGAGTTCCCGCTGACGATCCCCAACGAGCCGGCGTTGCTCGGCGTGTCGTTCCACCTGCAGGGCGTCGACGTCGATCCGGCGCTGACGGCGCTCGTGCCGACCGGCGTGCGCACGCTCACGATCCAGTGAACCGCGCTTGCCGCGCGGGCGTGTGGACGGCGACACTCGGCGCGTGAGCGAGATGCCGAGCCCGTCCGGCGCCGCCGGGCGGCGCGCAGCCCTGCTGCCGCGCGTCGCGCTCGCGCTCGTCGCGACCGGCATCGCCGCCGCGGCCGCGTGGATCGCGTGGCGGGCGACGCGCCCGCTGATGTCGGCAGCCGTCGTCGAGGTCGACGCCGGCGTCGAGACCGCCCCTGCCTGGGAGGATTCGCAGATCTACGTCGTCGATCCGGTCGCCGGTCACCGGCCGCGCCGCGGTGCGGTGATCCGCCTGAAGATGTCGGCACTCGAGCCGCTCGCGGCGCAGGACGTCGTCAAGCGCCGTTGCGCGGCCGGCTTCCTGCGCGACGACGACCTGCCGAGCGAGCTGACCGACCCGCGCGTGCTGTTCCTCGGCGACAGCCACCTCGACGGCGTCGTGTCGACCGCCGACAACCTGACGTCGATCCTCGAGCGCGACCTGCGCGAGGTCGGCCAGCCGGTCTGGATGCTCAATGCAGGCTGTGGACTGTACAGCCTCTGGCAATACGTGCTGCGCGCGCGCACGCTCGTGCCGCGCTACCGGCCGGCGGTCGTGGTGGTGGTCGTGTTCCTCGGCAACGACCTGCTCGAGCTCGAGGATCCGCGCCGGCCCCATCTCGACGACGCGCTGCGGGAAGTCCCCGGAGATCCGCAGGCGAAGCGCGTGGTCGACGCCGGCGCCATGAAGGAGCTCGACCTGGGGCCGTTCGAGCAGCTGTTCTGGCAGGGCTTCCAGCAGGCGGACTGGTTCTGGCATCACCCCGAGCGCTGGCCCGCGATCCGCGCGAAGGCGGCGCATGCGATCGACGCCATGCAGGCGCTGGCCGGCGCGCACGGTGCGCGCGTCCAATGGGTGCTGCTGCCGTCCGCCGACCTCGTGTTCCCCGAGCGTCTGGCAGGGCTGCAGGGCCGCGCGCGCGAGTTCCTCGATGCCGGCGTGCAGCAGCAGATCCACGACGACGTGCTCGCGCTGTTGAACGAGCGCGGCCTGCAGGTCGTCGACCTGCTGCCGGCGTTCCGGGCCGACGGCTCGCTCGGCCTGTACGCGATCGACTTCCACGTGTTCGAGCGTGGCCACCGCCTGATCGCGAGCGAGCTGCTGCCGCGGCTCCGTACGGCGCTCGACTCCGCGCGCTGACGAGTCGGCGCGCTGACCGGGTCGGCCGCAGGCAGGTCCTGGTCTGCGGCGCAGCCAGCGGCGAGATTGGGCGCTCGCGGCAGGCGGCGCGCGAATGGTCCGCGCCGACTTGCAGCGTTCCGCCATGGACTACGAGAAGCTCGGCGTCTTCTACCTCGGCAAGCGCTTCGACCTGGACGCCCAGCAGGTCACCGACGAGCCGATCCTCTACGAGAGCAAGGACCTGACCACGCACGGCATGTGCGTCGGCATGACCGGCAGCGGCAAGACCGGCCTGTGCCTGTCGCTGATCGAGGAGGCCGCGATCGACGGCATCCCGGTGCTCGCGATCGACCCGAAGGGCGACCTCGGCAATCTCCTGCTCACCTTCCCCGAGCTGCGGCCGGCCGACTTCGCGCCGTGGATCGACGCCGAGGAGGCGGCGCGCAAGGGCCGCACCCCGGCGCAACACGCCGAGGCTGTCGCCAGGCTGTGGCGCGAGGGGCTCGCGGACTGGCAGCAGGACGGCGAGCGCATCCGACGGCTGCGGGCGTCTGCCGACTTCGCGATCTACACGCCGGGTTCGTCCGCCGGCTTGCCGCTGTCGGTGCTCACGGGCTTCGCCGCACCGCCGCCGGCGACCCGCGACGACCGTGATGCATTCACCGAGCGCGTGCGGACAGCGACATCGAGCCTGCTGTCGCTGCTCGGTCGCGACCCCAATCCGCTGAAGAGCCGCGAGCACTTGTTCGTCGCCAACCTGCTCGACCACTTCTGGCGCGAGGGCAGGAGCCTCGACATCCCCGACCTGATCCGCGCGGTGCAGAGCCCGCCGTTCGCGCGGGTCGGCGTGATGGACGTCGAGTCGGTCTTCCCCGCTGGGGACCGCTTCGAGCTGGCGATGGCGATGAACGCGCTGATCGCGTCGCCGGCCTTCGCAGCCTGGAGCGAAGGCGAGCCACTCGACGTACAGCGCCTGCTGTGGACCGCCGACGGCCGGCCGCGCGTCAGCGTGATCTCGATCGCGCACCTGCCGGACGACCAGCGCATGTTCTTCGTGTCGTTGCTGCTCGGCGAGGTACTGGCATGGATGCGGCAGCAGGCCGGCACCAGCTCGTTGCGCGCATTGCTCTACATGGACGAGGTGTCCGGCTTCCTGCCGCCGACCGCGAACCCGCCGAGCAAGCTGCCGATGCTGACGCTGCTCAAGCAGGCGCGCGCGTTCGGCGTCGGCGTGATGCTGGCGACGCAGAACCCCGTCGATCTCGACTACAAGGCGCTGTCCAACATGGGCACCTGGTTCCTCGGCCGGCTGCAGACCGAGCGCGACAAGCTGCGCGTGCTCGACGGGCTCGAGGGTGCGTCGGTGCAGACCGGGGCGAAGTTCGACCGCGCGGCGGTCGACCGGGTGCTGTCCGGAATGCACGGGCGCACGTTCCTGCTGCACAACGTGCACGACGACGGGCCGGTGCTGCTGCACACGCGCTGGGCGATGAGCTACCTGCGCGGGCCGATGACGCGGTCGCAGATCGAAGCCGTGATGCAGGAGCGCAAGCGCGCGGTCGGTACCGCGCCGACCGACCTGCGCCGCGGCGTCGCCGCGGCGGCGGCGACGAGCGCCACCGGCGGAGGTGCCGCCGGTGGCCGGCCGGTGTTGCCGGACGGCATCGTGGAGCGCTTCCAGGCCGCGCGCCGCGCGCTCGGTAGCGGTGAGCAGCTGGTGTATCGGCCGGCGCTGCTCGGCTCTGCGGTGCTGCACCATCAGTCGACCAAGGACCGGATCGACCTGTGGCGGGAGGTCTGCGCGATCGCGCCGCTCCAGGCCCAGCCGGACTCCAACCCGTGGGACGACGACGGCGTCGTCGTCACCGAGCAGCGCCTCGACTTCGACGACGCGCCGATGGACGGTGCGACGTTCGCCGACCTGCCTGCCGGTGCGGCGCAGGCGAAGGCGTACGCAAGCTGGGGCAGGCTCCTGAAGGACGAGCTCTACCGTACGCAGACGCTGCGGACGTTCTGGTGCCAGGCGCTGAAGCAGGGCAGCCGGCCCGGCGAGAGCGAGGGCGACTTCCGTGCGCGGCTGCTGCTCGCGCTGCGCGAGGAGCGCGACATCGCCGTCGCCAGGCTGCAGCAGAAGTACCAGCCGAAGCTGCTGCGCTTGCAGGAGCGGATCCGCAACGCCGTGCAGGAGGTCGGGAAGCAGGAGGCGCAGCGGCGCAGTGCCGGCCTCGGCGCGGTGCTGAACGTCGGCACGTCGATCCTCGGCGCGTTGTTCGGGCGCAAGAAGGTGACGACCGGCGTGACCTCGGCGGTCCGCGGCATGAGCCGCGTCGGCAGCGAGCACGGCGACGTGCGCCGCGCTCAGGAGGATGCTGCGGCGCTGCAGCGGCAGGAGCGGGAGCTCGACCGCGAGTTCCAGGACGAGGTCGCGCGCGTGCAGCAGCAGTTCGAGCCCGGCGCGTTGGAGCTCGAGCCGCGCGAGCTGGCGCCGCGGAAGAGCGACACGAAGGTCGAGGCGGTGGTGTTGCTGTGGACACCGTTCGGCGTCAGCGGCAGCCGCGCCACGCCGCTCGCGCCATGACGAGCCGGGGAGGGCGTCGCAGCGGTGGTCGTCGGCCCGCGTCGCGGTCATCCTGGTGCGCGACATGCTCCGCTCCTCGAACTGGTCGGCGCCGGTCTGTGCGCTCCTCGTGGTCGGTCACGCCATCGCACAGTCGGAGCTCGCGTCGCGCGACGTCGTGCTGCCGCCGGCGCCGTGCGACGGCCTCGGGCTGGTCGCCGCGGGCTGCTCGGGTCGCCTCGTCGCCGCCGATGGCCAGCCGGTCGCCGGCGCACGGGTCGCGCTGCTGTGCTTCGGAGGCGGAGTCTGGCAGCTGCCGCTCGCGGTGACCGGCACCGACGCCGGCGGTCGCTTCGCGTTCGACGCGATCGACGCGCCCGGCGCGGTCTGGTGCTGCGCGATGCCACCGGCGCCGTTCGCGCCGGAGCCGACGATGCGGCGCATCACGCTCGTCGCCGGGCGCGACTCGGAGCTCGGCGATCTGCTGGTCGAGGCCACGGTCGACGAAGCCGCGGCGGCGGCGCGGATCGTGGCGGGGCGGGTGCGCGCCGGCGCCGGCGACGACGCGCCGCCGGTCGCGGCCGCGCTGGTCGAGCTGCGGTTCGACCGCGGGGACGACCCGACCGCCTTCGCGGTCACCGACGGCGAGGGCCGCTTCGCGATCCCGACGCGCGGCCCGACCGTCACCGCGGCCCGCGTCCACACACCCGGCTACCGCGTCGACGTGCCGCTCGACGGGGCCGCCGACCCCGCGGCGCTCGAGCTCCGGGCGGGCGGTCTCACGCTGCTGCGGCTCGAGTCGCCGGTGGCCGGCGCGACCGCGGCGGTGTGGAACGGAGCGCGCTGGCAACCGCTCGTCGCCGGCCGGTCGTTCGTCGCCGCGGGCCGCGACGGCGCGACGATCGCACTGCGGCTCGACGCGCCCGGCCGCGCACCGGAGCTCGCGGTCGCCGAGCTGCCGGCGGACGGCCCCGGCGTGCACACGATCGGCTATCACCCCGGTGCGACGGACGGTGAGCGCACGCTGCGGGTCTGCACGCCCGCGGGCGAGCCGCTGCCCGGCGTACGCGTCGCGCTCGCGCAGCCACGCGCGCCAGGCGCGAGCGACGCACAGCCGCTCGACCTCCGGCTCACCGACGCGCGCGGCGAGCTGCGGCTGCGTGTCGCGCCGGACCGCGAGCTGCTCGCGACGCTGCTCGACGAGCGGTTCGCGGCTGCGCAGCTGCGCTGGGTGGCGGCCGACGCCCCGGGTCGCCTCGTCGCGCAGCCCCGCGACGCGAAGCTCTCGATCGGCGATGTCCCCCGCGGCGGTGCCGTGCTGGTCCAGCGGGCCGGCGCCACGGCGCCGGTCGCGGTCGTGCGCGCGGCGGCGGAGCTCGCGGTCGCGGCCGGCCGCTACGACCTGACCTGGCTCGACGCGGGCGACGCGACCCTGCGCGGGCTGCGCGTGCACGTCGGGGCCGGCATGGGCGTGACCGTCCCCGCCGAGCCCGACCGCGACGACCGGCCGACGGTCGAGGTCACGTTCGCGGCCGACCTGCGCGAGCCCTGGGTGGTCGCGCGCCGATCGCTGCCGGGCGGCATGGTCGCGGACTGGCTGGCGGCGAGCGGGCGCGATCGACGCATCGAGCCGCTGCCGGTGCCGGCGACCGTCGAGCCGCTCGACGACCATCGGTTCACGGTGCGACTCGCGCGTCCGGCACCGTGCTGGATCGTCGCCGGTGCCCGCGAGCTCGACGCGCGGCTGGTCCGCCTGGTCGAGCCGCGCCCCGGCGAGATGCTGTCGCTGACCGTGCCCGCTGCGACCGCCGCGGCGAGCGGAAGGTCCTCCACCTGGCCGCGCCCGCGGTATCCCGCGCAGCACGGCTGGGCCGGACCGCGGCTCGCGCTGGTGCCCCGCGCGGAGGACCGCGCGGCGACCGACCCCGGCTGGACGATGCTCGTCACGCTGCCGGACGGCCCCGGCGCCGACCTCACGGCGCACCGGCTGCGCGGTCTGCTGCCCGGCAGCTACCACCTGCACCACCACCTGGTCGGGCGGCTCGCTGCCGATGGCTCGCTCGCCGAGAGCGTGCCGGGCTGGGGTGGCGTGGCGGTCGCGCTCGAGGCGGGAGCGACCGCCGATTACGGCGACCTGTCGGCCGCGCCGCTGGGCGCCCTGCCGGTGCGCGTGACCGGAAGCGACGGCAGCGCCGCGCCGCCGGGCACCGTGCTGCGCCTCGCCGACCCGATGTACGAGACCTGGCGCGACACCGCCGAGGGCGGCATGACGTTCGCCTATGCGCTCGAGCCGCTGCCGCCGCCCCCCGCGATCGTGCTTGACGGCGGGACCGGGACGCTCGAATCCCTGCGCGCCAGTCGCATCGCGTTCGAGGTCGAGCTACCGGACGGCACGCGCGTGCGCGGTGTGCGCGACATCGAGCCGGGAGTCCCCGTGACGATCACCCTGCCCGCCGCTGCGCGGACCGGGCGGTGAGGCGATACTCAGGGCTCGCGACCACCGGCCCGCTGGAAGGACTCTCATGACGAATCGATCCCGGCTCCTCCCGACCGCCAGCGCCGGTCTGCTGCTCGCTGCGGCAGTGCCGGCACAGGGCGATCGCCAGCTCGACGCGCGCGTGTTCCTGCCCAACGAGTACACCGTCGAGCTGCGCGTCGACATGGCGCGCATCGTCGACACCGGCGTGTGGTCGACGCTCGAGCGCTCGCCCGTGCGGATGCTGTTCGGCGCGTTCGAGGACGGCTTCGGATTCACGTTCGACGAGCTCCGTGAGGTGCGCTGGGCGATGCGCGAGACCTACGGCCGGGCCGACGACCAGGGCGAGGTCGACGAGAGCGACGAGTCGCGCGCCGAGACCTGGGTGCTGATCGGCGATGCGAGCGTGACCGTCGACGGGCTGCGCCGCGCTCGCGGGGAGGACGGTCCCGCCGAGCAGATCGCTGGGCGCCCGGCGGTCGACGCCCCCGGCGGGGCCTGGGTCGGCGTCTGCGACGGCATGCTCGTCAAGGCCGAGCGCGCGCTGATCGAGCGTGCGCTCGCAGGCGAGTTCCGTGGCGGCGTGCCGAGCGGCGATCTGCTGGCGCTCCTCGCCGCGGACCGCGGCGAGCCGCTGGCGCGGCTGTGTGGCATGCTGCCGCCGCCGGACATCGTGCTGCGGCGCGGCATGGACCCGATCCCGGCGAGCTGGCTCGAGCGCGACGACGCGCCCCGCGGTCTGATGCTGCGCCTCGACGGCGCTCCGGTCGAGGGCTCCGAAGAGCTCGCGCTGACGTTGCGCGGTCGCATGCGCTTCGCGCGCGGTGACTCCGGCCGCGACCTGTTCCACGACAAGCTGGCCGCGTGGCTCGGTGAGCTGCGCGAGGACGCGCGAATGGGGGGGCTCCACGACGCGCTGGGCGCAGCGACCGTGCGGACCGAGGCCAAGGACGTCGTGCTCGAGATCCCGCTCGGCGTCGGCGGCGGGGCGCTCGCCGGCATCGGGCAGGTGCTGATGCTCGGTCTGCGCCCCGAGCCCGATGACGTGCCGGCCGACACCGGACCGGTCGAGGCACCCCCCGCCGAACCCGCGCCGGAGCGCCGCCGATGAGCGAGGAGCGTCCGGTGCTTCTGGCGCAGGGCGGTGTCGACCGGCTGCGCGAGCTCCGCGATGCGCTGCGCGCGGCAGGCGTCCCGGCCGAGCTGGTGCGGCCGCCGGGACCCGGCGGCGGTTGAGGCACGCGCGCGTGGCTCGCGGTCGCGAGCCAGGATGCCGAGCGCGGCGTCGCCGCGCTGCGCGCCTACGAGCGGTCGACGATGTCGCCCGAGGAGTGCGCCGCGGCCGACGCCGTCGTGGACTTCGACGCCGAGCAGGCGTCGTGTCCCGCCTGCGGCGCGCAGTTCGAGACGGCGGCCGCGACGCGCTGCCCGGATTGCGGGCTGAACTTCGGCTGACCGGGGTCGGGCCCGGGCGTGCGTCGCGTCAGCGGCCGACGATCCACTCGACCGCGTCGGTGTGCGCGAACGGCAGGCCGCCGGTGACGCTCAGGTCGTAGACGAAGCCCTGCCAGTACAGGCGCTCCGCGCAGAACTGCAGATCCGCCGGCACGGGGACCGACAGCGATTCCGTCCCGGTCGGGTCCGTCATGCCGCCGACGAAGTCGAACTGCGCGCCGCGCGGCCCTACCTGGACGAGCAGCGTCAGGTTCGCGATGGGATCGTTCGCGCGATCGAAGCCGAACACGAAGAACGACGGCGCATTCGGAGCCGCGTTGGTCAGGCGCAAGACCGCCGTCTGGCCGACCGCCGGCAGCGTGGGCGTCAACAGAACCGGCACGCCATTGATGCCCGCGAGTCCGGTGCCGTAGTTGATCGCCTGCGGTGGGCCACACGGTCCGGATACGTGCTCGATGCGAGTCAGCAGTACGACCGGCAGGCCCGACGGCACGACGCGACGCCACTCGAAGGCGCTCGTGTAGTCGGCTCGCGTGAACGGCAGCCCCGTGTCGGGCAGCGTCAACGCGCCCGGCTCCGTCAGCGAGCACTCGCTGTCGTCGAAGGGCTCCACGCACCAATGGTCGACGAGCGTCGAGCGCATGCGAACCTGCTGCAGCGGGCAGGAGCCGACGACCGTGTGCTGGCCGCCGTAGCCGATGGCCGAGTCCGCCTGCGGGTCGCAGGCGTCGACGTCGGCGTATTGGAAGATCGTGATCGGGACGGTCTGCGTGGTCAGGTTCGTCAGCGTGAGACGCGACAGCAGGATGCCGCTCGCGGGGCCGGTCGACGTCACCTCGTAGGTGATCCGCGCCGACAGGAGTCCGCGGTGATCGAGATCGGACCACACGAGCTCGGCGCGCATGCCGGAGAACGACTCCGTGTAGGTGCCGTCGTCGTGGAAAGGCTGCTCCTCCGGGTCACCGTCGAAGCGGAACCACCACCACTGCTCGCGCAGAACGTCCGGCTGGAACGGGGCGTCGGCAGTGAAGTCGACGTCGACGGAATCGGCCAGTGACGCGGTGACCGCACCGAGCGTGAAGCTGACGTTCTGATCAACGATGGTCCGCTGGGCGAGCACAGCGGGTGCACAGACCACGGCGAGCAGGCAGACTCCGAGCGGACGAGAGGACGAGAGTTGGCTCATCTTGGTGCGGATTCCGGGGAGCGAGAGCGGGACGTGGAGGTTACGCGACCGGCGCCCTCGCGCGGGAGGGGGTAGCGGACGAGGGGCCTCCGCGCGGTGTCCATCCGGGACGACCGTCGACTCGCGCTCCTGGATCCGCCGACGGTCGCGCGGCGAAGCCCGCCCGCGTGATCCGCCTCTCGCTCGCCGCAATCGTCCTTCCCACGGCACTCTGCGTCGGCCAGCAGTTCGCCGTCGAGCCCCGTGAGGCATCGCGCGCCGAACTGTGCACCGAAGTGTTCGATCCGGCGCAGGCGATGCCGTGGCCGGCGGACCCGTCGCGCAGCCTGGCAGCGCGACTCGGCCAGCTCGCCGCGCGGCGCTGGCCCGCGCGCGCCGGGCCCGATGGCGACTGCCAGCGCTACGCGCGCTCGTTCGGCGACCTCGTCGCCGCGTTCCTCGCGTTGCGTGAGCGGCCGCGCGCGCAGGAGCTGCTCGCGCGCCGGCTCGAGCGCGAGCGCCCCGAGATCTGGGCGGAGGTCGGCGACGTGCTGCTCGAGCTCGTGCAGGACCAGCGCGTGCTCGGAGACGCGTGGGTGCCGGACGACGACCGGCCGGACGACGGCTTCCTGTTCGGGCCGACGCTGGAGCTCGCGCGCGACTTCCCCGGCTGGCGCACGGTCGACGGGTCCCAGTCGGTGTTCCAGGCTGCGTGCCTGATCGAGGCCGACCTGGACGCGATCGAGACCGCGGAGAACGACTACACCGCCTACTTCGCGCACGTCGGCGCGCGCTACCTCAGCATCTACCCGCTCGCCGGCAGCAATCTGCGCGGCACCGACGCCGACGGGCCATTCGCCGGATTGCGCGTGCGCTTCGAGACCGACCTGCCATGGCCGTTCTCGAGCTACGTGTGCGACCTTCGCATCCGCAAGTCCCTGGACGCGGACGGTCACCTGGTGACCGAGACCTACTCACCGAGCCCGGACTTCCTCTGGATCGCGGGCAAGAACGTCTACGTTCCCCTCTTCGACGCCGACGACCGCTTCGTCGCGATGCTCGCGGTGCGCTTGTTCGGACTCGACATCCGTGGCGTGCCCGAGGCCGATTCCAACCGGCGCTCGGGTCTGCGCAGCGTGCTCGGCAACCTGAAGCGCAATGCCGAGCAGTCGTATCGCGCGCGGGATGCGAACCGTCCGCTCGTGCTCGCCGGCGCGATCCCGGTGGTGCCGGTCCGCGGCCGGCGCTGAGCGAAGGGGTCGTCAGCGTCCGGTCGTCACCAGCCCCCTCCGCCCGTCCGGGTCGACGAAGCGCACCTGGTCGGGCGCGTCGAACTCGAAGGGCCAGCGACGCGCCGCGAGGCCCGCGAGCGCGACGTCGAGATCGCCGACGCTCACCGCGATCGGAGTGGCCGCGCTCGACTGCCCGCGGACGAAGCGCAGCACCGGCAGGCCGTCCGCTCGGCGGACGACGGTCGCCCCGTCCTCGTCCGCGATCTCGAGCCACAGCACGTCGGCCCAGAAGCGTGCGGCAGCCGCGGGGTCGCGCGCCACGATCGCGGCCGCCGATCCGTCGGTCGCGGCGCCAGTCTGGGCGTCGGTCGTGCCGCGCAGGGGCTCACTGGCGAGTTCGCGGTCGGTCGCCGCCGAGCAGCCGACCAGCGCCGGGGCGGCGCAGGCGAGCAGCAGGGCGAGCGACCGGGTGGGGTGGGTGGGGTGGGGGGTGGCGGTGGCGCGGTGACGGCGCGGCATGGAGGGCGGCTACGCCGACCCCGCGGTCCCGGATGCGGGAGATGGTGGCCCCAGAGACTGGCGCCCGGCGCCGCGGAACCACGCCGCAGCCACGACTTCGGAGCGTCTCGTGACAATCCGTCAATATGTATGTCAAGTTGGTGCTCTGTCCAGGCTTGCGGCGGAACTGCGCCAGTCTCTGGGGCCAGTGTCCTATCGTGGCCTCCGCATGGTGACGCCGCAGTCGGTCGGGGTGCTGTTCGTGTGCACGGGGAACATCTGCCGCTCGCCCACCGCCGACGGCGTGTTCCGCAAGCTCGTCGCCGACTCCGGTCTCGCGGATCGCGTCCGCGTCGACTCGGCCGGCACGATCGGCTACCACGCGGGTAGCCCGCCGGACGAACGTGCGATCGAGCACGCGGCGCGTCGCGGCTACGACCTGACGCCGCTCCGGGCGCGGCGCGTCACCGCCGACGACTTCGCGACGTTCGACCTCGTGCTGGCGATGGACGAGGACAACCACGACGACCTGCGCAGCCTGTGCCCGCCGGCGTACCGCGAGCGGCTGCGGATGTTCCTCGAGTTCGCGCCCGGCCTCGGCGTGCGCTCGGTGCCCGACCCGTACTACGGCGGTGGACGCGGCTTCGAGCACGTGCTCGACCTCGTCGAGACCGGCTGTCGCGGCTTGCTCGCGGAGGTCCGGGAGCGGCTCGGATGACGCTGCCCGGCCCGCTCGATCGGGCGGTGGAGGCGGCGTGCGGCCGGCGTCCGACGGAAGTGCGGCGGCTCGGGGGTGGCTGTGTCGGCGAGGTCGCGCGGGTGACGTTCGGGGACGGTGACGCGCTGGTCGCCAAGTGGGATCCCGCCGTGGCGTCGGGTCTCGACGTCGAGGCGAGGATGCTGCGCGAGCTCGCGGTGCGCACCGCGCTGCCGGTGCCGCGGGTCGTCCACGCGGCGCCGGAGCTGCTCCTGCTCGAGCTGCTGCCGGGTGCGACCGGGTGTCGCGGGAGTGCCGAGGAGCACCTGGCGGACCTGATCGCGGAGCTGCACGCGGTGCACGGTGAGCGCTTCGGACTCGATTACGACACGCGGATCGGCGGCCTCGTGCAGCCCAATGGACAGGACGCGTCGTGGCTGCGTTTCTTCGCGGAGCAGCGGCTCGTCCACTTCGCTCGCCTGGCCGAGTCGCGCGGTCGGCTCGCTGCGAGGACGCGTCGGCACGTGGAGCAGCTGGCAGCTCGGCTCGACGTGTGGCTCGACGAGCCGGCCCATCCGGCGCTGCTCCACGGCGACCTGTGGTCGGGCAACGTGTTGAGCGCGGATGGCCGGATCACCGGGCTGCTCGATCCGGCGATCCACCACGGGCATCCGGAGGTCGAGCTGGCGTTCGCGACGCTGTTCGGCACCGTCGGCGAGCGCTTCTTCGCGCGCTACCGCGAGCACCGCGGCGGACCCGACCGTGCGTTCTTCACCGAGCGTCGCGACCTCTACAACGTCTACCCGCTGCTCGTGCACACGGTGCTGTTCGGTGGCGGCTACGCCGACGACGTGCAGCGGACCGTCGAGCGCTTCACCTGAGGGGGCGCTCAGCCGGCGTCCGGCGACGCGCCGTGCACGACCTCGCGCACGCGGCCGCCGCGGACGAACAGCAGGAAGGTCACCGGCCCGTCGTTGACGAGCTCCACCTGCATCTTCGCGCCGAAGCGGCCGGTCGCGACCGGCACGCCGCAGGCGGCGAGGCGATCGGCGACGCGCTGGTACAGCTCCTCGGCACGGGCCGGCTCCTCGGCGGACGTGAAGCTCGGGCGGTTGCCCTTGCGCACCGAGCCGGCGAGCGTGAACTGGCTGACGACGAGGCAGCCACCGCCGATGTCGTCGAGCGTCTCGTCCATCGGTGTGCGGCCGGGGAAGCAGCGCAGCCGCAGGACCTTGTCGGCGGTCGCGTCGGCGTCGGCCTCGGTGTCGCCGACCTCGACGCCGACCAGCAGCAGGAACCCGCGCCCCACGGACCCGACGACCTCGCCGTCGACGCGCACAGCGGCGCTCTGCACCCGTTGGATGACCGTCTTCATCGCGAGGATTCGCCGAGCAGCTCGCGCGCCAGGTTCTGCAGCAGTCCCGCGACGATCCGGGCACCGCGCGCGTTGAGCTCGGTGTCGTGATCGTGGAACACGTGCAGGCGGCCGTCGGACCACGGTGCCGTCGCGCGCAAGGCAGGCAGCGCGTCGCGGCACAAGATGTCGTAGCTCGCGAGCCGCCGCGACAGCCAGTCCTGGAAGGTCCCGGAGGGTGCGTCCACGGGACGCTCCCGCGACGACAGCTCGCGCAGCGCCGGATCGAGCTGGTCGGCGGCGGGCAGCAGCAGCACGCCGAACGGCACGCCGGTCCGTGCACACCGGTCGCGCATCGCGACCACCGTCGACACCAGGCGCTCGCGGCGTCCGTCCGCACCCGGGCCCCAGGTCGCGAGCACCCGAGCGCGCGCGCGTCGCAGCAGTGCGTCGTCGCCGAGCCAAGGATGCTCGAGCGTCGGATCGCGCGTCCAATCGCCGTCGGCACCGCTCCAGGGTTCCTGTTCCGGTGGGTGGGGTGGCGTATCGAGGCGCGCCAGCACGCGGTCCGCGACGGCAGTCAGCAGCAGATTGCCGCGGTCGACGAGAAGCGCGAGCGGCCGCCAGTCGTCGTAGCGCCGATCGACGTCGGTGAGGTCGTCACCGACGTCGATCGTCAGCACGACGGCGTCCACGCCGCGGCCCAGCACGTCGTCCTCCAGGAGCGCGAGCTCCTCGAACGGCCCGGCGCCGGGAACCCCGAAGTCGAGGTAGCTGGCCGGCGGACCAGGCAGCGACTCGGCGACGGTCGTCGGCTGCAGCGCGTGCGGGACGTGGCCCCACAGCGACTCGTCACCGAGCACCGCGATCCGGCGCTCGCCGACCGGCCGCGGTGACCCTGCGCTCGGGAACGCGTCGTCGACGTAGCCGTCGGCATTCACGGGAAAGCCGAACCGCAGCGCGCCGGGCTTCGGTCGATCGCGCGAGAGCCGCGTGCGCGGTAGCTCGTCGACCTGCGAGAACAACGGCTGTGGGCGCTTCCACGCGATCAGGCGCAGGCCCGCCTCGGACCCGGCGAACACGAACAGTGCGACGCCGCAGGTCAGGTCGACCGCGGTGCGCATTCGCGGCGGCACGGCGCGCGCGACCCGCGCACCGAGCAGCAGGAGGCATGCGCCGAGCGCGAGGCACGCGTGCACGGCGAGCAGGAACGTCGCCGGCACGAACGGCGACAGTCGCAATGCCTGCACGGCGATGGCGGCGGCGAGCAGATAGAGCAGCAGGCGCGTCGCGCCGAAGCTGGCGGCATCGCGGCCGAGCGGTGCACGCGAGGCACGGTGCGCTGCGAGCAGCGTGATCGGGCAACCGACCACCGGCAGGAGCGAGTGGGCGATCGGCGGCACGTCGACACCGCCGGTGCGCGTCGCCGGCAGGAACCACGCCAGGATGCCCGCGACCAGCCCGAGCGCGAGGAGCAGCAGGACGGCGATGCGACTCATGCTTCGGGAGTGGACTCACCCGCCGTGTCTCGCTGGCCAGCGCGCACGGTCAGCACGGGGCAGCACGCATGGCGAACGATCTGCTCGGTCGTGCTGCCGAGCAGCATGTGCTTCAGGCCGGTATAGCCGTGCGTGGCCACGACGATCAGGTCGGCACCCTGCTCGGTCGCGCAATCGAGGAGCTCCTGCGTCGGTGGCCCTTCGCGCAGGACCGCGTTCACCGGGATGCCGTGCGCGACGAAATGCTCCTGGGCGAGCGCGTCGAGCTGCTGCCGGAGCTGGGCGCGCAGGTCGTCGTCGATCGCCGGTGCGACGAGCGCGGCGCCCTCGAACAGCGTCGGGTAGTGCGGCATCTCCATGACGTGCACCAGCAGGACGGTCCCGCCGCTGGCCTGCGCGAGGGCGCGCGCATGGCCGAAGGCCTCCCGCGACGCGTCGGAGAAGTCCGTCGGTACCAAGATCTTCTGGAAGCGCAGCATCGGTCGAGCCTCCACGTCAGGGGAACGGGGCGATCGCGTCATCGTCGCCGCGATGCCCCGTGCGGTCCACCGGCTACCACCCGAGGGGCGGAGGGATCGGGACGGCCAAGTCGGCGGCCGTGTACGGCTCGCGGTGTGGCACGGTTCGCTTCGGGCGGCATTCGGGAATCAGCGGGGGGTGATTCGACGCGGCAGAGCGTGTTCACTGGGTGGGCCTCCCCGCTCCGCCGTTCCCGTTCCGCCGGCCCCGTTCCGCCGGCACCACTCCGAGACTCGACATGCGACTCTCCTTCCCAGCGCTCCTCGCGCTCGGCGCCGCGGCCGTCATGGCGTCCGAAGCCCCGACGCAGACTCCGTTGACGCCGCCGAGCGCGCGCTTCCCGGTGAACCTCGACACCGGCTTCCTCCACAATACGACCGCCCGCGAGATGGTCGTGTTCGCGCAGCGCCTGAGCTACGCGGATACCCCGTGGCTCCAGCTGCAGTTCAATGCGTCGACGAATCTGCCCACGGGTTCGTTCGTGCGCATCACAGCGACACAGGACGCGATACACCAGAATGCCGTACAGCGCCACGACTCCGCGACGCTCGCGGAGTGGCGCTACGACTCGGCGCTGTTCAACGGCGGTGAGGTGCTGCTCGAGCTCGTCGCCGCACCGGGCACGCGAGCGAACCGCGTGATCGTCGACGAGGTGACGCGCGGTCTGATCCTCGGCCTGCCGGAGTCGATCTGCGGTCAGGACGACAACCGCGTGCAGAGCTTCGATCCGCGGCAGGGACGCCTGTTCGTCGGCTGCACGGGCTGGATGGCCGGCCGCGACGTCATGCTGACGGCCGGCCACTGCGTCAGCGGCAGCTCCACGACGATCATCGAGTTCAACGTGCCGCTGTCGACGTCGAGTGGCCAGATCGTGCGCTCGCATCCCGACGACCAGTACCCGTTCACGGTGCAGCAGTTCCTGGATGCGGGTGTCGGCTCCGACTGGTCGGTGAGCATCGTCGGGCGCAACAGCAACACCGGGCTCCTGCCGACCGAGGCGAATGGCGGCCAGTGGTACCGGCTCGGCTCGATTCCGGCCGGCACCGGCGGTCAGAACATCCGCATCACCGGCTACGGGTCGACCGGCGGCGCCGTCGGGCAGAACCTGCCGTCGACGCTCTACCTCGTGCAGAAGACGCATCTCGGCCCGCTCAGCGAGATCCGCCCGACGTCGCTGTGCTACGCGACCGATACGACCGGCGGCAATTCGGGCTCGCCGATCATCCACGAGAACACCGGTGACGCGATCGGTGTGCACACGCACGCGGGGTGCACCTCGACCGGCGGCTGCAACCAGGGCACGCGCATCGACCGCGGCGACCTGCAGACCGCGTGGCGCCTGGCGTCGGGCATCCGGCCCGGGACGTTCACGGCGTTCGGGCTCGGCTGCCCGGGCTCGGTGTCGCTCCCGCCGCTGTGCGCGTCGCGCAATCCGACCGGCGGAGCGCTGTCGAACGTCACGCGCGGCAACGAATACGGCTACGAGTCCAGTGCGCCGGCGCCGCTGCAGGTGACGGGCTTCAGCGTGCTCACGCAGTCGAACACCGGCAGCCCCGTCAGCGTGACGGCCGCGATCTACGGCAGCGCCGGCAGCGCACCGGCCGCCGCGCCGCTCGCGACCGGCGTGATGAGCGTCGGCACGACTCCCGGCTTCTACAGCGTGACGTTCCCGACGCCGGTCACGGTGCCGACCGGGAGCTTCTACGTCGCCGTCTGGCACAACAACGTCACGCTCCTCGCGAACGTCACGAGTGGCGACTCGGGTCGCGCCTTCTACCGGTCGACGCCGGGCAGTGGCAACTGGCTGACGTCCGGCCTCGTCACGCGTCCGTCGTTCCAGGTGCTGTGCCAGCGGACCGGTAACGCGATCCCTGCGATCGCCGGGACCGGTGCGCCGGAGACCGGCGGGACCTTCGAGGTCCGGCTGTCGCAGGCCGTGCCGAACCAGCAGGCGACGCTGTTCACCGGCTTCTCGAACCGGAGCTGGCAGGGCGGCAGCCTGCCGTTCTCGCTGGCGGGGATCGGCGCGCCCGGCTGCTCGCTGCTCGCCAGCACCGAGGTCAACGAGGGCGCCGTCACGAACGGCAATGGTGAGGGAGCTCGCAGCTACACGATCCCCACGCTGCCCGCGCTCGTCGGCGCGAAGCTGTACCACCAGTGGCTCGTGGTCGATCCGGGGGTCAACACGCTGGGCGTCGTCGCCTCCGACGGCCTGGAGACGACGATCGGCGGCTGACCGTCACGCGGACGCGAACGCGTCCGCCCGCGCCGCCTCCCACTCGCGGCGGAACAGCGCGTCGTAGTCGCTCTCGCGCTCGCCGAAGCGTCCGACGAGCAGATCGCCGGGCGCGAGGTAGTCGTAGATCTCGGCGTAGCTGGCGATGCGCTGCGGATCGATGCGCAGGAACACGTGCTCCGGCCCGAGCTCGGACGGGTGGTCGAGCCCGGCGGCCGCGATCAGCTCGAGCGCGGCCTGCACCGTGTGGCGCTGGAATCGACGGACGCGCTCGCGCTTGTCGGCGACGTCGAGTCCGCGCACGAGCGCCGGCTCCTGCGTCGCGACGCCGACCGGACAGCGGTTCGTGTTGCATCGCAGCGCCTGGATGCAGCCGAGCGCGAACATCATCGCGCGGGCCGAGTTGCACAGGTCGGCGCCGATCGCGAGCCGTTGGACGATGTTGAAGCCGGTCGCGATCCGGCCGCTCGCGATCACACGGATGTCGTCGCGGAGATTCGTGCCGACCAGCACGTTGTGGACGACCAGCAGGCCCTCGGTCAGCGGCAGCCCGACCGAGTTCGAGAACTCCATCGGCGCGGCACCGGTGCCGCCCTCGGCGCCGTCGACGGTGACGAAGTCGACGCGCAGCCCGCTGTCGAGCATCGCCTTGCACAGGCCCATGAACTCGCGCACGAGCCCGACGCACAGCTTGATGCCGACCGGCTTGCCACCGGACAGCTCGCGCAGGCGCGCGACCAGGTCGAGCAGCTCGAGCGGCGTCGCGAACGCGGTGTGCGCGGGGGGTGAGACGACCGTCTGACCGACCTCGACGCCGCGGATCGCAGCGATCTCCTCGGTGACCTTGCGGCCGGGCAGGATTCCGCCGTGGCCGGGCTTGGCACCCTGCGACAGCTTGATCTCGACCATCTTCACGTTCGGGAGCCGGGCGCGCTCCGCGAAGGCGTCCGGATCGAACGTGCCGGCCTTCGTGCGGCAGCCGAAGTAGCCGGTGCCGATCTGCCAGACCAGGTCGCCGCCCGGCTCGAGGTGCCACGGGCTCAGCCCGCCCTCACCGGTATTGTGGTAGAAGCCGCCGAGCTTCGCGCCGCCGTTGAGCGCGAGGATCGCGTTCCGGCTCAGCGAGCCGAAGCTCATCGCGGAGACGTTGAGCAGCGACGCCGAGTACGGCTGCTTGCAGCGCCCGGCGCCGATCGTCACCCGCGGCTCTTCCTCCGGTGGGGACTTCGCGCGGATCGAGTGCAGGATTGCCTCGGTGCCATTGGCGTAGAGGTCGTGCAGCGTTCCGAACGGCCGCGAGTCGAGCTGTGCCTTCGAGCGCTGGTAGACGACGCTGCGGATCTCGCGGCTGAACGGGCGGCCGTCGGTGTCCGACTCGACGAAGTACTGCTGGATCTCCGGGCGCACCATCTCCAGCAGGTAGCGGAAATGCCCGATCAGCGGGAAGTTCCGCAGCACGGCGTGGCGGCGCTGCAATGCATCCCACGCACCCAGCGCGAACAGTGGCACCGCGACGACGAGCGTCCACGCGAACGGCGGCCACTGCGACGAGATCCCGGCGATGGCCGCGAGCACCAACGCGGAGCCGAACCAGAACACCTGGATGGGAGGCATGGCGGGCAGCATGCCCGACGCGGCGGCCCGCGGCACGCAGTGTCGGGGCACGCAACGTCGGGGCACGTAACGTCAGGGCACGCGACGTCACGGCACGCGGAAGCTCGCGAGCCGCGTCAGCCACGTCGCGCCGGACGCCTCGAGCACGATGCCCTGCGCGCCGAGCTCGGCGCCGCCGAGGCCCGGCAGGTTCGGGATCGGGATCCGCAGGTCGGCGCGGCCGGCCGCGCCGAGTGACAGCGGGCCGAGCGGGATCGCGCCAGCCGTGTCGATCAGCAGCTCGCCGAACGGCGTGGGAACGCCCTGTGCGAGCGGGCGCCCGAGCACGAGCGCCCCGCTGGCCGGTCGGCCGGCCGCGGGCAACGACCCGAAGAACCGCAGATCGAGCGTCGCGCCCGCCGCCGCCGCCATGCGGCGGAATTCGGGGAACTGCGCGGGCGACAGCAGCTCGGGCGTGCCGGAGAACGCGCAGATCTCCGCGCCGGTCTGTGCGAGCAGCGTCTCGGAGGCGGCGATCAGCCCGGTCGGTGCACCGCTCGGCATCGTGAGCCGCTCCGGCTCGCCCTGCAGGACGCCGTGCGCGACGACGTGCGCGCCGAGCGCGCCGACGAAGGTCGTGCGCCACAGCGCGGTCTGCTGGAACGTCCCGTTCTTCGGCACGCGCACCCACACGCCGCGGCGCGCGTCGAAGAACGTGACCTTGCCGTCGTCCTCGGCGGCGATCGTCGAGGTGTTTGGATCGCTGTAGAGCGCGCGACCGTTCGTGCCGAGCGGCTCGGACACGAAGCGCGCGGTACGGGCGTCGAACGCCCAGGCGAGGCCCGCGGTCGGATCGATCAGCAGCGCGCCATTGCGCGTCAGACCCGGCAGGGCCGCGCCGGTGTTCGCCGGGGCGCGCTGCCAGGTGCCGGTCAGCCCGCTGTACAGCCAGAACGGTCCACCTCGGGCGTCCTGCGCGTAGCCGGTCGCCGCGGCCAGGGCGACGTTCGCGGTCACTCCCGTCAGCGTCGCGAACGAATCGCGCGTCGCGGACCACGCGTGGATGGTGCTGCCGACGACGAGCGCCGCCACCGTCGTGTCGGTGACGAGGGTCGGTAGCCCGCTCAGCGTGATCGTCGTCCAGCGACCGGTCACTCCCGAGAACAGCCACCACTGGTTGGCGACGCCCTCGAGCACGACGAACTGGTCCGACGGCGTCACCAGGACGCCGCCGCCGGTGGTGACCCGCGCGAAGGCTCCGCTCGTCGCTCCGTAGGCGAGCGCCTCGCTGGGATTGGTCCACACGGCGGCGTTGCGCGAGACGGTCGGGTTCGCGGAATTCGGAAGCCGCGGCGCGCTGGTCCAGGTGCCGAGCACTGCGGAGAAGCCGTGCACGTGCGTCGCGTCCTCGGCGATGCCGATGGTGCCGTCGGCGTAGATCGCGCTCACGGGGCCCTGAGCGGTGTGGGGGATCCACTGCGGGTCCGACTCGCTCATCGCCCAGAGCTGATTGCCGTCCGCCACCAGCACGACGTCGCGCTGGACGACGACGCGCGCGGTCGGCGGAAACGCACGGCTGCGCCACAAGCCGTCGAACCCGGAGAACGTGTGCAGCGTCGCGCCGTCGCGGAGCACCAGCACCGAGTCGTTGCGATTGCTGGCCGGATTGACCATCGCCGCACCGGCGCCGAGCAGCAGCGGCGCGAAGCCGGCGGCGGTTGCCGCGTGCGACGCGTGCGCGACGTACAGCGGCGCAGCATCGAACAGCACGATGTCGTTGGTGATCCAGATCGACGTGAGCGGCTGCGTCGGGAGCGGGAACGACGACCACCGCCGCGTGGCGCTCGAGAACACGTGCCAGCCGGAAGGGTCGACGATCGCGGCCATCTTCCCGCGCTGGAACACCGTGCTGGCCGCGGTCGTCTGCAGGCAGGCCCACGACGACGGCCGGCCCGGGACCTGGGCATGCGGCGCGGGGGCGAGCGCAGCCAGCAACGCCAGGGCGGCGGCGGCGGGGAGAGCGCGTGCGCAGCGGGTGTGCATCGGCAGGTACGGGGTGCGGGCCGGGTAGCCGAGCAGCATACGCGACCGGCGGACCGCGGTCCGCTCATCCGATCCGCATCGGCCGGCTCGGCAGCGTGAGCCCGCCGGCCTTCTCCTCGGGCGTATAGTCGCGCAGCACCCGCAGCATGGCGATCTCGTCGCAGGCGGTGAACTTCGGGCAGTTCTTGCAGTCGTTGAACATCTTGTGCGGGAGGTCCTGGTGCTGGACGACCTCGAAGCCCAGCTTCTCGAAGAAGCCCGGCACGTAGGTGAAGCAGTAGACCTTCGGCAGCTCGAGGCGGCGGGCGACGTCGATCAGGTGCTCGGCCATCGCGCGGCCGACCCCCCGCTTCTGGCAGCTCGGGTCCACCGCGATGGACCGGATCTCCGCCATGTCGGACCACACGACGTGCAGCGAGCCGCAGCCGACGAAGTGGCCATCGGTCTCGGCGACCACGAAGTCCCGGATGTGCTCGATGACCGACGCGGGTGATCGCGGCAGCATCACGTGGCGCATCGCGAGCTCGTTGACGAGCCGCATGATGCGTGGGGCGTCGGTCACCTTGGCGTCACGGATCACGAATCCGTCGACGGTCGAGCGGGTGTCGGTCATCTTGCCAGTCTCCTGCGCCAGGCGCGGACTTCGGTGCGCACGCGTTGCGGGGCCGTACCGCCCACCGCGTTGCGCCGGCCGAGCACCCGGTCCAGCCGCAGCTCGCGCGCCAGCGAGTCGGCGACCTCGGGCATCAGCTCCTGGAGGATCGGCCGCGGCAGCTCCTCGAGCTCGCAGCCGTGGGCCAGCGCCCGCCGGACCGCCACGCCGACCCGTTCGTGTGCGTCGCGGAACGACACGCCCGCCCGCACGAGCAGGTCGGCCAGGTCGGTCGCATTGAGGAAGCCACCGCTGGCCGCGGTCCGGCAGCGCTCCTCGTCGTACTCGATCGTGTCGACGACCGTCGTCATCACCTTGGCGCACGCCACCGTCTGGTCGAGCGCGTCGAACAGGCCTTCCTTGTCCTCCTGGAGGTCCTTGTCGTAGGCCAGCGGCAACGCCTTCAGCGTGACCTGCAGCGCGTGCAGATGGCCGAGCACCCGGCCGGTCTTGCCGCGGATCAGCTCGAGTGCGTCGGGGTTCTTCTTCTGCGGCATCAGGCTCGAGCCGGTCGCGACCGCGTCGGCGAAGCGGACCAGCCGCGCTTCGTGGCTGCCGAGGAAGATCCAGTCCTCGGCGAGGCGCGACAGGTGCAGCATCACCATGCTGCAGCAGAACAACACCTCCGCGACGTGGTCGCGGTCGCCGACGGTGTCGAGGCTGTTGCGCGTCGGGCCACCGCGGAACTCCAGTGCGCGGGCGAGCGCCGCACGGTCGACGCCGAACGCGGTGCCGGCCAGCGCGCCGCTGCCGAGCGGACACGTGTCGGCGCGCCGCAGGGCGTCGGCGAGGCGGCTCCGATCCCGCGCGAGCATCTCGACGTAGGCCAGCGCGTGATGCCCGGCGGTGATCGGCTGCGCGCGCTGCAGGTGCGTGTAGCCGGGGATCGGCAGCGCGGCGGTCCGGTCGGCCAGCTCGACGAGCGCCCGCATCAGCTCGGTGAGCGCATCGTCGAGACCGGCGGCGGTGCGGCGGAGCCACAGCTTGAGGTCGGTGGCGACCTGGTCGTTGCGCGATCGCCCGGTGTGCAGCTTCCTGGCGAGCGGGCCGACCAGCTCGCCGAGCTCGCGCTCGACGAAGCTGTGCACGTCCTCGTCGGCGGCGCGCGCGGGCAGCTCGGGATCGTGGGCGCAGGCGGCGCGAAGCTTCTGCAGCCCCTTGACGAGCTTGTCGACCTCGGGCTGCCGCAGCACGCCGGCCGCGCCGAGCGCCTGCGCCCACGCGATGCTGCCGACGAGGTCGTCGTCGACCATGCGACGGTCGAACGGCAGGCTGCGATTGAAGGTCTCGAAGAACGGGTCGAGGCCGCCCTCGAAGCGACCTCCCCACAGCTGCGCGCCGCGCGGGTTGCCGGGCGTTCCGCTCATGCCGACGGATCCTCGCCGGCGGCGGCATCCCGGGCCGCGGCGACCGCGCCGGGCAGCCCGTAGAGCTTGACGAAGCCGGCGCTGTCGGCCTGGTCGTAGCGAGCCGAGGCGCCGAAGGTCGCGAGGTCCTCGGAGTAGAGCGAGAACGGCGACGCGGCGCCGATCGGTGTCGCCCGGCCCTTGAACAGCTCGACGCGCACCTCGCCGGTCGCGTGCTTCGTCACCTCGCGGAAGAACGCGTCGAGCGAACGGCGCAGCGGGTGGTACCAGCGGCCGGTGTAGACGAGGTCGGCGTAGTCGATCGCGAGCCGCTCGGCCATCCGCGCGGTGTCGCGCTCGACCGTCAGGCTGCGCAGCGTGCGGGCCGCCTCGAGGATCACGGTGCCGCCGGGCGTCTCGTAGCAGCCGCGCGACTTCATGCCGACGAGGCGATTCTCGGTGATGTCGACGCGGCCGACGCCGTGCTCGCCCGCGATGCGATTGAGCTCGCCGACGAGCGCGACCGCGTCGAAGCGGCGGCCGTCGATGGCGACCGGCACGCCCTGCTCGAAGCCGACTGCGACGACGCGCGGCGTGTCGGGTGCGCGGCGCGGGTCGACCGTCCAGGTCCAGACGTCGTCCGGCGGTGAGTTGGCCGGCTCCTCCAGCGCGCCGCCCTCGTGGCTGATGTGCCACAGGTTGGCGTCGCGCGAGTAGATCTTCGTCTTCGTCGCGGCGACCTTGATGCCGTGCCGCTCGGCGTAGTCGATCGCGTCCTCGCGCGAGCGGATCTCCCAGTGCCGCCACGGTGCGATGACCTTCAGATCCGGATCGAGGGCCCGATAGGCGAGCTCGAACCGCACCTGGTCGTTGCCCTTGCCGGTGCAACCGTGCGCGACCCAGGCGGCGCCGACCTCGCGCGCGTAGTCGACCTGCGCCTTGGCGAGGATCGGGCGCGCCATGCTGGTGCCGAGCAGATAGCGGCCCTCGTAGATCGCCAGCGCGCGCAGCGTCGGCCAGATGCAGTCCTCGACGAATTCACGGCGCAGGTCGACGACCCTGCAGGACGCGGCACCGGTCGCGGCGGCCTTCGCCTCGAGGCCCTCGAGCTCGTGGTCGCCCTGGCCGACGTTGCCGGCGACACAGTGGACCTCCAGCCCGTGATTCTCGCGCAACCAGGGGATGATCACCGACGTGTCGAGTCCGCCGGAGTAGGCGAGGACGACCCTGTTCTCGTGCTTGTGCGTGTCAGCCATCTTCGTGATTCCTCGCGGGCATCGCGCCCGGGTCGTGCTCTCAGCGGTTCATCAGCAGCACGAGGATCGCCTTCTGCACGTGCAGGCGGTTCTCGGCGATGTCGTAGACGATCGACTGCGGGCCATCCATGACGCCGGTCGTCACCTCGGCGCCGCGGTGCGCCGGCAGGCAGTGCATGAAGTAGGCGCCGGGCGCGGCCTTCTCCATCAGGTCCTCGTTGACCTGGTACTCGTGGAAGATCGCCGCGCGCTCCTCGGCCTCGTCCTCCTGGCCCATGCTGGCCCAGGTGTCGGTGTAGATCGCCTCCGCACCGGCGACGGCGGCTTCCGGATCGTCGACGACGTGCACGTCTCCGCCGGTCTCGTGAGCGGTGTGCAGTGCCGAGCTCACGACCTTCGCATTGGGCTCGTAGCCCTCCGGCGTGCAGACGGTGATCTCCATGCCGAGCTTCGCCGCCGCGTGGACCAGCGAGTGGCACGTGTTGTTGCCGTCGCCGATGTACGCCATCTTCCGCCCGGCGAGACGGCCGTCCCACTTCTCCCACAGCGTGAACGTGTCGCTGAGCGCCTGGCAGGGGTGCAGGTAGTCGCTCAGTCCGTTGATGACCGGGATCGAGCAATTGTCCGCGAGCTCGGTGACGACGCGGTGCTTGAACGTGCGTGCGACGATCGCATCCACCCAACGCTCGAGGTTGCGCGCGACGTCCTTGACCGACTCGCGCGAGCCGATGCGCGCGTCGCGGTGGTCCATGAACACCGCGCCGCCGCCGAGATCCTGCATGCCGACATCGAACGTGAACCGGGTGCGCAGGCTGTCCTTCTCGAAGATCATCGCCAGCTTCTTGCCGCGCAGCACGTCGCAGTGCTCGCGGCGATTGCGCTTGAGCTCGGCGGCGGCGGCGAAGATGCGGACGATCTCGGCGGGTGCCAGCTGGGCGACCGTCACGAGGTCCTTGTGGGGCAGTGGGGCGAAGACCTGGTCGGTGGGGGTCATCGGGTGCGATCGAGCATCAGATTGCGGCGAGGGTGGCGTCGAGGATCTCGAGCGCACGATCGACGTCGGCTTCGGTGACGACGTACGGAGGGAGCAGGCGGATCACGTCGCCTGAGGTGCAATTGGTGATCAGGCCGTTGGCGAACAGCGCCTTCTGCACGTCGGGAGCGTTGCGTCCGAGCCGCACTCCGCGGATCAGGCCGCGCCCGCGCAGCTCGGTGACGATCGGTCGTTCCGCGGCGATCCGGCGGAGGCCGGCGTCGAGGCGTGCTCCCCGTGCGACGACCTGATCGAGCAGCCCGTTCTCGAGTTCGTCGAGGAGCACGAGCGCCGCGCGCGTCACGAACGGCCCGCCGGCGAACGTCGAGCCGTGGTCGCCCGGGACGAACGTCTCGCGCAGCTCGGGCGCGACGACGACGGCGCCCATCGGGAGTCCGGCGGCGAGCGGCTTGGCGATCGTCACGATGTCGGGACGCACGCCGTGGTGTTGTGCGCACAGGAAGCGGCCCGTACGGCCGGTCCCGCACTGCACTTCGTCGTGCACGAGCAGCGTGCCGGTCTCGTCGCAGAGCCGGCGGGCGGTCTGCAGGAACGCCGTCGGGTGCTCGTAGATCCCGCCCTCGCCCTGGATCGGCTCGACGAACAGCGCCGCGGGGCGCGCTCTCAGGGCTCGTTCCAGAGCGTCGAGGTCGCCGCGCCCGACGAACGTCACGCCGGGGATCAGCGGGGCGAAGGGATCGCGGTACTTGGCCCCGGCCGTCAGCGACAGCGAGCCGAGCGTGCGGCCGTGGAAGCCACCCTCCAGCGCGACGAAGCCGGTCCGGTCCGGATGGCCGAGCATGCGTTGGCGCTTGCGCGCGAGCTTCATCGCACACTCGTTCGCCTCGGTGCCGCTGTTCGTGAAGAACACCGCGTCGAGCTCGGTGAGACGCGCGAGCCGCCCGGCGACCTCCTCGGTGTACGGGTGGCGGAACAGGTTGCTGACGTGCAGCACCTTGCGCGCCTGGTCGGACAGCGCCTCGACGAGGCGCGGATGGCCGTGGCCGAGCGCCGAGACGGCGATCCCACCCAGGAAGTCGAGCCACTCGCGGCCCTCGACGTCCAGAAGGCGCGCGCCGTTGCCGGCGACGAAGACCTCGGGCTGGCGGACGTAGGTGCGGATGACGTGTTCGTCCATCGGGATGGCGGGTGGTGTGGTCAGGCAGTGACGAAGCGGGTGCCGACGTCGTCCCCCATTGCGGCCCGCACGCAATCTGGGCCGGCGGCCGGGGCGATCTTCACGGTGCCGTCCGGCAGGTCCCGCAACGCGAGCAGCGCGGACTCGACTTTCGGGATCATGCCGCCGGTCAACGTGCCGTCGGCCCGGAGCCGGGCGCAGTCGTCGGGGGTCAGTCGGCGGAGCGGGCGCCCATCCCGGTCGAGCACGGCCGGGACGTCGGTGAGGAACAGCATCGCGTCGCAGCCCAGCGCCGCGGCGAGCGGTCCGGCACCGTGGTCGGCATTGATGTTGTACAGGTGCTCACGATCGCCGGATTGCGCGGGGTCGAGGCCGGCGATCGTCGCCAGCGTCGGGACGAAGCCGGCGGCGAGCAGCGCATCGCAGAGCCGGCGGTCGGCGCGGTGCACGGTGCCGACGTAGCCGATGTCGTGGCCGCCGGGCGCGTGGCGGGCCGCCGTGAAGAGGCCGCCGTCCACGCCGCACAGGCCGACCGCCGGCACGCCACCGACGACGAGACTCTGCACGAGCGTCTTGTTGACCTCGCCGGCGAGCACCTGCAGTGCGACTGCGGCGGTCGGCGCGTCGGTCACCCGCAGGCCGTCGTGGTAGCGGTCCTCGATGCCGAGGCGCCTGGACAATGCGCGGATCTGGTTGCCGCCGCCGTGCACGACGACCGTTTCGAGGCCGTCGTTGCGCGCGGCGGCCAACGCCGCAGCCAGCTCCGCGCGGGCGTCCGCACGCTCGAGCTGGGCGCCGCCGATCTTGACGCAGACCCTCACCGCACCGCCTCCGGCCGGGCCGGCCCGTCGAGCAGGCCCGCGGTCTCGTCCAGGCCGAGCATGAGGTTCATGTTCTGGACCGCCTGGCCGGCCGCGCCCTTGACCAGGTTGTCGATCGCGCTGATCAGCACGATCCGGTTGCCGACCGTGCGCACGCCGACGTCGCAGAAGTTCGTCAATCGCACGCGATCGAGCTCGGGCAGCCCGCGCGCGTAGACGCGGACGAATGGTTCGCCGGCGTAGCGCGCCCGCAGGCAGTCGACGACGCGCGTCGCATCGACGCCGGCGGCGGGCCGCACCCACAGCGTCGCGAGGATGCCGCGGAACACCGGCAGCAGATGCGGCACGAACAGCAGCCGGTCGGTGCCGAGCATCTGGTGCATCTCGGGCACGTGGCGGTGGTCGCCGACCGAGTATGCGCAGAAGTTCTCGTGCACGTCGCCGAAGTGCGTGCGCTGCTTCGGCGTGCGACCGGCGCCCGACATGCCGCTCTTGCAGTCCGCGACGACGTCGGCGTCGAGGTCGACGAGGTTCGCCGCGAGCAGCGGTAGCAGCGGCAGCGATACGGCGGTCGGGTAGCAGCCGGGGTTGGCGACGAGTTGTGCGCCCCGCACGGCATCGCGGGCGTGCTCGGTCAGACCGTAGACCGCGATGTCGCGCAGGCCGGCGGACGCACCGGGCGTGGTGTCGCCGTAGGTCGCGCGGTGGACGCGTTCGTCGCGCAGCCGGAAGTCGGCCGACAGGTCGACGACCTTGCAGCCGAGCTCCAGGGCCGCGGCCGCGAGCGGTCCGGCGGCGCCGTGCGGAGTGCACAGGAACACGCCGTCGACCTCGCGCAGCTTGTCGAGCACCAGCCGCTCGGTGGGCGGGTCGTAGTCGAGGTCCGGCGGCTCCGGGTCGACCCCCGCGCGGGCGGTCATCAGGTGCGCGACCTCGAGGTCGGGGTGGTTGCGGGCGATGCGCAGGACCTCGCGGCCGGTGTAGCCGGTCGCGCCGAGGATGGCGATGCGGCGCTTCATCAGGGGGTGCGCTCCGTCGGGAGGCGGTCGTTCAACAGCCGGGCGAGGCGCTTCGCGTCGCGCGGCGTCGGGCAGATCGCGAGCACCGTGTCGTCGCCGGCGACGGTGCCGACGACGAGCTCCTTGGCGTGGGCGTCGAGTGCGAGCGCCATCGGCACGGCGCCGCCGGGCGGCGTCTTGACGACGACCTGGTGCGCCACGGCGATCGCCTCGCGCAGCCAGTCGTGGCAGGCGCGCGACAGCTCGTCCGTCACCGCGGCCGCCGGCGCCCCTTCGCCGGGCAGCACGTAGCCGCTCGGTCCCTTGGCGACGCCGAGTGCGCGGAGATCGCGCGACAGCGTCGCCTGGTTGGCGCCGAGGCCCCGCTCGTCGAGGCGCTCGGCCAGCTCGGCCTGGCTGTGCACGTGCTCGGCACGCAGGATCGCCAGGATCGCGGTCCGGCGGCGGGCGCGCGTCGAGGTGTCGGCCGGCGAGCTGTCGGCCGGCGAGGCTGCGGTGCGCATAAACATGCGAAGGGTCGGGCATGTTTATGCACCAGCGCCGCGCGTGTCAAGCGCGCGATCGGGATTCGCCCGCGCGCACCCGCTCCGGCGGGCGTGCTGCGGGGACGGCCAGCGCGCGGGAATCGCCCGCGCGCCGGCCAGCGCGCGGCGCTCAGCCGCCCTTCTTCAGCTCGTCGAGCTGTGGGCGGAACCGCGCGGCGAGCTGCTTCGTGCGGCGGTCGTCAGAGCTCTCCATGGTCTCGACGACCTCCTCCAGCAGCTCGACGTTCTTGGTCTCCGCGGCGTGGGTGCCGAGCAGGAACCAGTAGTAGAAGGCCGTCGAGCCTCTGGCGATGCGACCCTTGGCGCGCATCTCGGCGACGAGCCGGCCGCCCTCCGCCGCGTCCTCGGGGCCGGCGAGCTTGCCGAGGATCGCACCGAACTCCTGCTCGGTGAGCGCCTGGTCGAGCCGCGCGGTGGTCGCCTCGTCGAGGCCGAGACCGGCCATCATGGCGCGCGCTGCCTCGACGTCGTCGAAGTGCTGCAGCTCGACGCGGCGCACGAACAGATCGCGCTTCGCGTCCTCGTCGCCCTGCTCGGCGCGGCTGACCAGGGCGTACCACTGCGCCACGTCCTCGTCGAGCGCGGTCTGGAACGCCTCGACGCTGCGGCCGCCGGGCTTCGCGATGACGTTGCCGTCCGCGTCGAGGAACGCGAGATACGGGAAGCCGCTGCCGCCCTTCTGGCTCAGCAGCTGCTGGTAGGGGTCGTCCGGGACCCGCGACGTGATGTGGCAGAACAGGACGACGTGCTCACCCCAGGCCTGGAACTCCTCGGTGGAGAGCACACGGCTCTCCAATGCCTTGCAGGGCGGTCAAGGGGAGTAGCTGCGCGTGAAGTAGGCGAAGATGACCTTGCCGGTCTCCTTGGCCTGCGCGCGCGCAGCGTCGTAGTCGGTGGTCCAGCTGGCCTGCTGGAGCCACTCGCTCTTCATTTTCTCGTCGCGCTTCTTGACGAGGTCCTCGACATCGCCCTGTCCGAGGGCGGGGCCGGCCAGCAGGCCGACCGCGAGGCTCGCGAGGCACGACGCACGGAGGATGGCGTGCATCATGGGATTCTCTGGGTTCGCCCGAGGGTCGGGCGCGAGCCCCCTGTGTAGCACGTCGGCCGGCTCCGGGGAATCGCGCGCGTGTCTCCGGAGCGTCCCGGCTCGCGCCGGGGACGGGCGGCGGGGCCGCCGGGCAGCGTGCTGGCCGTGGCAGCGGCGCTTCGTCAATCCCGGTTGCGGAGCAGCAACAGCAGGATGTGCTTGAACAGGATGACGACGTCGGTGAACAGCACGATCGCCGCCGTGATGTGCGCGGTCGTCGGGTAGCGGTGCAGGATCTGGCCGGTGTCGTAGAGGATGTAGCCGCAGAACAGCAGCGCCGCGACGACCGAGTACCAGATGCCGACGTCGAAGCCGAAGATCCAGCTCGCGAGCGCGACGGCGATCAGCGCGAACAGGCCCATCCGCAGCATGCCGCCGAGGAACGAGAAGTCCCTGCCGCTCGAGAACACGTAGACCGTGAGGCCGAGGAACGTGACGGCCGTGATCAGGCTCGCCTGGCTGACGACGTTCGGTGCCGTCGCGTTGGCGAACGCGACCAGCGGTGCGAGCGCGAGGCCGAATACGAGCACGTACGCCGCATAGCCGACGATGTTGATCGGGTGCTTCTCGGCGATCGCGTGCACGCCGAACGCGAGCCCGAGCAACACGAGGATCGCGACGATCGGATTCCCGAACAGCGCGAACGACAGCGACTGGAGCGCGGGCACGTGTGGCCAGGCGCCGAGGACCCCGCAGAAGCCGAGGATGCCGATCAGCAGCCACGTGTAGGTCTTCTGCAGGAAGCGGGCGCGCTCGCTGACGTCCGCGCGGGCCGCGGGCAGGGCGCTCTCGTAGGCGTACGGGTTTCTGGAGCTCATGGGATTCCTGGGTTCGTCCGGTCGGGCGGAGCATAGCGGCTCTGTGCGTCAGCGGCGCCAGCCGACCAGCAGGACGCCGCCGACGATCAGCGCGCCGCCGAGCACCTGCCGGGGTCCGAGCACGTCACCCAGCAGCAGACTGCCGGCGAGCGCCGCGAACACCGGCTGCATCGCGAACAGCGCCGCGACGTGCGTCGGCTGGATCCGCGGCTGGACGCGGCTCTGCACGGCGATGCCGAGAGCGGTCGCCAGCACGCCCAGGTACGCGACGCAGCCGAGGAGCGTCGCATCGCCGAGCGGCGCGAGCGTCGGGGTGTCCTCGAGGGCGACGTGCAGGGCGCCCGCGCCGCCCGCGACGACCGCGAGCTGCCACAGGCAGAACTGCAGCTCGGCGCCGCGCGGCGAGAGCCGCGACACCAGCAGGATGTGGACGGCATAGGCGATCGAGCTCGCGACCTGCAGCAGCACGCCGCGCAGCGTGTTGGTCCGCACGTCGGGATCGGCGCCGGTCATGCAGAGCGGAACGAGTCCCGCGAAGCCGAGCAGCAGGCCGACGACGGTCGTCGCGTGCAGCGGCGCGTGCAGGAACAGCACGCCGCCGATGGCGACGACCAGCACGATCAGCCCGGCCAGGAAGCCACCCATCGACGCCGTGGTCTCGGTCATGCCGAGCGTCTGCAGCGCATAGCCGAGCAGCAGCACCGCGCCGGTCAGGCCGCCGGACGCGCGCGTCCGCCGCAGCGCGTCGCGGCCCTCGGGGACGACGATCGGCGCGAGGCACAGCACCGCGAGCGCGAAGCGGGCGGCGACCAGCGCGAGCGGCGGCAGCGACGCGAGCGCGATCTTCACGGCGACGTAGCTGCCGCCCCAGATCGCGATCATCGCGAGCAGCAGCAGGTGGGGGGCGTAGCCGGCGGTGCCGGCGCTCGGGCGCATGGGCGGCGGAGCATACGGGCGCGCCGGGCGGGGGCCAGCGGGGTGCGGTGGGGCTGCAGAGCGGGCGGTCAGCGGCGGTCGCGGGCGCGCTGGGCGAGGAAGCCCGCGTGCAGGGCCGCGACGACTTCGGGGTGCCGTGCGGCGACGTCGGTCGCCTCGCGCGGGTCGGCCGCGAGGTCGAACAGCTCCCAGGCGGTGGCATCGCCCGGCTCGTCGCGACCGTAGTGGACGATCTTCCAGTCGCCACGGCGCAGCGCCCAGCGGTTCGTGCGGCGGCTCCAGATCCAGTACAGATCGCGGTCGGGCAGCGGAGTGCCGTCCCGCAGCAGCGGGCCGAGGTCGAGGCCGTCCAGCGCCGGCGGGGTGTCGCCATCCGGCGGGAGGTCGGCACCGACCAGTGTCGCGATGGTCGGCAGCCAGTCGACGACGTGCACCGGAGTGTCGATGGTCCGGGCCGGGATGTGGCCGGGCCAGCTCGCGAAGGCCGGCACGTGGATGCCGCCTTCCCAGACGTCGGTCTTCTTGCCGCGCATCGGCAGCGGCTGGTTGAAGTCGGTCAGCTTCAGATCGTCGGGATAGGCATTGCCGGGCCAGACGCCCTGTGGGCCGTTGTCGGACGTGAACACCAGCAGCGTCCGCTCGCGCAGGCCGCGGCGCTCGAGCGCGTCGACGATGCGGCCGACGGCGGCGTCGAGATGATGGACCGCGGCGAGCAGCAGGCGCTTCTCGGGATCCCGCTCGCGCTGGATCACGCCGGCGGGGTCGTGGAACCACTCGATCTCGTCCTCGTCGAGCCACCGCGACGGATCCTCCGGGTCGGGCTGCGTCGGCCGGTCGACGAATCGTCCGCGCTCGTCGAGCGGCGTGTGGACCGACTGGAAGGGGACGTACAGGAAGAACGGGCGCTCGTGCGGCTCCTCGATGACGCGGATCGCCTCGGCCGCGACGAGGTCGGTCGCGTGCACGCCGTTCTCCGCCCCGTCGATCGGCGTACCGTCGCGGTGCCAGGTCTGCTCGAACGGGCCGCGCCGGTAGCGGTGGTCGTACATGCCGACGGCACCGGCGAGGGAGCCGTAGCTGGTGTCGAATCCGAACTCGTTCGGACCGTGCCCCGGGGTCGAGCCGAGGTGCCACTTGCCGGCGAGGTGCGTCGAATACCCGCGCGCGTGCAGCACGGTTGCGAGCGTCGCCGTGCCGAGCGGTATCGCGGGGTCGTTGCTCGCCTCGAGCGCCGCACCCCCGAACCGACCCGGGTAGCGGCCGGTCAGCAGCGCCACGCGGGTCGGCGTGCATTGCGGCATCGAGTAGGCCTGGGCGAAGCGGGCGCCCTCGCCGGCGAGCGCGTCGAGGCGGGGCGAGTACACGCGCGGATTGTGGTAGCCGATATCGGCCCAGCCCTGATCGTCGCTGACGATGACGACGATGTTCGGGCGTTCGTGATCCTGGGCGGTCGAGGCACCGAGGAACGTGAGGGTGATGGTGGTGAGGCGGACGAGCGCGTTCATCGGCGAGCGGTGGGAAGGGCCCACACCGTGTGCGGAGTGCAGGCTACGGCGCGAGCACCCAGCGGGGAAGGCGACAAGCGATCGGCTCGGTTCGCGTCAGCGGTGCAGCGCCCGTGCCGGACGGACGCCCAGGTCGTAGAAGCGGTTGGCCTCGGCAAGGGCGAACCGTCCGGCGGACCGTGAGTCGCGGGCTGCCCGGATGAAGCTCCCGCCCCGGCAGACCCTCATGCACGCCTCGGATGGCGACTCCTGCATGCCATCATCTTCTCGCAGCGAGGCGAGGTCGTGTCCGTAGGGATCACGGCACCATTCCCACACGTTGCCGTGGACGTGGTGCAGGCCCCGAGGATTGGGGGCCAGCGAATCGACAGGTGCGTGGAGCACGAAGCCATCGCGGAAGCTCCACCAGTCAGCGACACTCGGCCAGTCCGGACCTGCGTCCTTCAGGGTCCGATCTGCAAGGTTGGCGTGCCCTCGCAGCGACGCGTTCTCGCTACCTGTACACCACGGAGTCGAGGTTCCAGCGCGGCAAGCATGTTCCCATTGTGCTTCCGTCGGCAGCTCCAGACCGTGCCGCCCGAGAAGATCGTGCGCGGTCGACCAGTCGACGTGTTCGACCGGATGGGTGGAGCGGATCGCACCGCCCACGAAGGTGGGAGTGCACGCACGGAAGTGACTGGGCTCCGGATTCTGGTCCAGGAGCGCCAGCCGGCGCCACTGGCCCTGCGTCAGCTCGTGACGGGCGATGAAGTACGGAGCGAGATTCAGTGTCCGAGGTGTTTCGTCAGGTTCCGCTTCCGGGTCGTGGTTCGGTCGCCTGCGGTCCTCCCGTTGAGCGCCGATCGTGGTCGATCCGCCCGGAACCAGCACGAATACGATCCCGGTGCCGGCGGTCACCTCGACGCGGCCGGTTGCTGGATCGTGACGCGGGACCTCGATCGTGTCCGGATCGCGGTTGCCGTTCCACGCCGAGCGGAGGTGGTAGAACTCGTACAGCCCGGTCACCGGGTCGACCCCGATCGGCCACAGTCCGGCCTGTGGCCGCAGGTCGGGGACCGGGCAGGACCGGTACACGCGGCTCGTCCGGATCACGGCTGCGGCGGTGGCCCAGGCGGCGATCCAGTCCGGCCTGGCCTCGAGCGATCGAAGATGTCGAGCCCAGCGAAGCTGGACGTCTCGCAGCTCGGCAACCTCGTGCGATTCGAACGTCGACAGGTCCGCCAGCAGCTCGGACAGTGTGTCGTGGAGGAAGCGGTCCCGTTCTCCGGCGAATGGCCGCATGCTGCGTGCAACCAGCTCCGCTTCGGGAGTCCGAGGCCACGGACGCTCTGGTCCGGGCATGACCCCCGGGTCGGCGCCCGCGTCGAAGGGCACACCTCGGGCAGCGCCGAAGTCCGGTCGGAGCTCGATCGGAGCAGGTACGCGAGCCTGCTCGGCGATCGCGCGCTCGAGCAGCTCGTGCAACGCGATCTCGATCCCGGGACGCAGGTCGTGGAGCCGTGCGACAGGGCCTGCCAGCCACGCCTCGATGTCGGCGAGCTTCTCTGGCCAGGCCGGGTACAGATCTCGCATCGCCGACTTCGCGCGGCCGAGCTCGACGACCCCGGACAGCTGGTCGAACTCCTCGGTCCGCTCCCTGAGCCGTTCGGCATGGTCGCGCGCGAGGCGCTCGCTCTCGCGCGCCTGGGCCAACAGCGATCTCGCTTCCTCGGTCTTCGCCTGCAGCTCTTCGTTCGCGTGTTGCAGGTCGGCGGCCTGTCGCCCAGCCAGCGTTGCCTGCGCCGCGGCTTCCGTTGCAGCCTCCATCGCACGTCGCTCGGCCTCGCGAGCCAGTCGTGCACTGCGGCCCACCTCGTCGTTCTTGGCCAGCAGGTCCTTGTTCACGCGTTCGAGCTCGGCGGATCGCTCGGCGGCGAGCAGCCGTTGTCGATTGGCTTCGGCCGCGCTGTCCTGTTCGCGGGCGAGGGCCAGATAGACCGCCAGACCGCCGGACACGATCGCTGCGAACACGACGGACGCCGCGATGCTGTGCACGCGGTATCGCCGCAGGAACTTGCGGAGTCGGTAGAGCGCGTCAGGCGGACCCGCGAGGACCGGTTCGTGGTCCAGGAACCGCTGCAGATCCGTTGCCAGGGAATTGGCCGAGTCGTAGCGGCGTTCAGGCTCCTTCGCGATCGCCCTCATCACGACCCAGTCGAGGTCGTTCCGCAGCGCGCGCGCCAGTGCCGGGACGGAGCTGCGCCGGCGCCCGGCCTCCTCGATCGCCGTCGCGTGCGTGGACAACAATCGAGTGCTCGGCCTCGGCGGCTCCTTCTCGCGGATCAAGCGAAGCGCCTCCAGCATGCCCGCTCTGCGGAGGTCCTCGCTGGCGAATGGCAAGGCCCCGCTCAGGAGTTCGTAGAGCATCACGCCGAGCGAGTAGACGTCGGCGCGGACGTCGATCACCTCGCCATGACCCGCTGCCTGCTCCGGAGCCATGTACTCCGGCGTACCGAGCACCTGGTCGTGACGCGTGTAGTTCGACGCGCCGACCAGGTCCTGGTTGGTCGCCTTGGCCAGACCGAAGTCGAGGATCTTCGGAACGTGCTCGTCTCCTTCGCGAGCGACGAGCACGTTCCCGGGTTCGAGGTCACGGTGGATGACGCCCTTCTGGTGGGCGTGCTGGACGCCGGCACAGACCTGCTGGAACAGCTTCAGTCGTTCGTCGATGGACAGGCGGTGCCTGTCGCAGTAGCTCGTGATGGGGAGACCCTGGACGAGCTCCATGACGAAATAGGGCTCGCCAATGTCGGTCGCTCCGGCGTCGAGCACCTTCGCTATGCAGCGGTGCGACATCGCCGCGAGCGTGCGGCGTTCGAGCGCGAAGCGGCTCAACACCTCGCGGGTGGCCATGCCACGCTTGACCACCTTCAGTGCGACACGGCGGCGCACGGGCTCCTGCTGTTCGGCAGCGTAGACGACGCCCATTCCGCCGCGCCCGAGGCGTTGCAGGACGCGATACGGACCGATCTGCTCCGGACGTGCTCGTCGTCGTCGAAGTGGGAAGCCGCGGGGTTGCGGGACGTCGCCTGGCTGTGCGTCCCGTCGAATGCGCGCCGCAGCGATCTCACGTGCGTGGGCCACCTGCGCTCGAGCGTGGCAAGCTCCAGCTCGCGGTCGTCGATCGGCAGATTGCGGTCGACCAGATCGACGAGAGCTTCGAACGCGTCGTCCGGCAGGTCGGGAAACGGACGCGGGGGTGTTGGAGGTGCGGTCATCGCGTCGGATGCCGGCTCAGGGACGAGCGTTGGCGATGGCGGGAGTCGACGCCTGGCACGGTTCCGCGGCAATGCGTCGGCGAGCGCTCCGATCTCGGCGCGAGTCCCTCGGCCCCGGAGTGGTTCGCGAGAGGACGGCCAAGGCGGTGGTGAGCATACCGCAGACCCCGGCGGTGATGCTGGCGCGTCGCCCGGGCCCGCGGCTGCCGACACCGCGCCGCGACGGTTACGCGCTTCGATTGTCGGTGTCGATGACGGCGGTCAGGTCGAGGTCGAAGCCGCGCTCGGTGTTGCCGCAGGCGTTGGTCGCGCCAGTGCGAGCCGTGCTCGATCTCGTCGGACACCGGGATGCCGCCGACCTCGACGAGGCGGTTCGAGAGTCAGTGGATCGTCGATCTGTCGTCGATCCGCTCGTCGGGGCTGGGCTGGGCTGGGCGGGCGCGGCCGTCATCGTCGGGGGCAGTGTCGGCGGCACGGCTCAGCGGGGTCGCGCGGGCGGGCAGCGCAGGGGACGGCTCGCGAAGGGTAAAAATCGTACGCGGTACCGATCGGAAGTCTCGGATCGCGTATGGACGGGGGGATGCGGATTGTCGGCAGGGTGCTGGTGGTCGGTCTCGCGAGCGCGGTGGTGGCGTTCGCGCAGGACGGGGTGCGGCGGGAGCGGCTGACGCTCGCGGACACGACGCCGCCGGGGCAGGTGGTGTCGTTCGCGCCGCGCGCGCCGAGCGGGCGCTTCGTCGGGGGTGGGCGGCAGGTGCAGATCTCGCTGGCGGGCGGTGGCGCACCGACCGTCGTCGACGTCGCGACCTTGCAGCCGGTCGAGGGAGCGCCGGTCGACGGGCCGGCCGGCGAGGCCGAGCCACGCGGTCCGGGGCGCGGTCGCGGTCGCGGGGCCGGCGGGGCACCCGGGCCCCGGCTCGAGCTGCGCGGCGGGGACGTCGTGCTGACCGGCGCGGGCGAGCCGCGGCCGCTGACGAGTGGCGGTGGCTGTCGCGAGGCGCATCTCGCGCCCGGTGGGGCGCACGCGTCGTTCGTGCGCGGCAACGATCTGTGGATCGCGCCGACCGCTGCCGGTGTGAGCGAGGCCTGGCGCGTGACCGACACCGGTGGCGAGCAGACGCTGCACGGCGTGCTCGACTGGGTCTACCAGGAGGAGGTCTACGGCCGCGGGAACTTCCAGGGGCACTGGTGGAGCCCGACCGGCGCGCACGTCGCCTTCCTGTCGCTCGACGAGTCGAGGGTCAAGCCGTTCACGGTGGTCGACCATGCGCCGCGGCCGCGCATCGACGACGAGCGGGCCGTGGTCGCGGAGGTCACGAGATACCCCAAGGCCGGCGACCCCAATCCGGTCGCGACGCTGTCGATCGCCGACGTCGCCGGTCGCCGGGTCGTGCCGGCCGACCTGTCGCGCTACGGCGATGCCGAGCTCCTGCTGGTGCGCGTCGCCTGGACGCCGTCCGGCAGCCACGTCGTGCTGCAGGTGCAGGACCGGATCCAGACCTGGCTCGACGTCGACCTGATCGACGCGGCGACCGGGGAGCTGCGCCAGCTGTTCCGCGAGACGTCGACCAACTGGGTCAACGTGCTCGCCCAGCCGCGCTTCCTGCGCGACGGCGGCTTCCTGTGGTTCAGTGAGCGCAGCGGCTACCAGAACCTGTACCGCTACGACGCCGACGGCGCGCTCGTCACCGCGGTCACCGCCGTGCCGTTCAACGTGCTCGACGTCGTGCGCATCGACGAGGACCGCGGCTTCGTGTGGCTGACCGGGCGCGGCAGCTCACCGATCGACAGCCACCTGTTCCGGGCCTCGCTCGCGGGCGGCGAGCTCGCGCAGCTCACGCAGGGTCCCGGTGTGCACCGCGCGACCTTCGGCGACGACGGTTCGCACTTCCTCGACAGCGTGTCGGCGATCGGCATGCTGCCCGAGCTGCGGCTTTGCGATGCGGACGGTGCGGTGCTCGCGACGTGGGCGGGGGAGCTGCCGGCCGCCGCGGCGACGTACGGACTGCGCGAGCAGGAGCTCGTGCAGATCCGGGCGCGCGATGGCTATCCGCTCGACGCGACGCTGATCCGACCCGACGAGCCGTCGGCGCCGTTCCCGATCTTCGTCGACACCTACTCCGGCCCGGATGCGCCGTCGGTCCGCAATCAATGGTCGCACTCGGCGTGGCACCAGTTCCTGGCGCAGGAGGGCATCGGTGTGCTGCAGGTCAACGTGCGTAGCGCGAGCGGCCGCGGCCAGCTCGCGACCGGCACCTGCTACCGGCAGTTCGGCGTGCAGGAGCTGCTGGACCTCGAGGACGCGGTGGCCTGGGCCTGTGCGGAGCGCGGCGGTGATCCGACGCGCGTCGCGATCAGCGGCTGGAGCTACGGCGGCTTCATGGCCGCCTACGCGCTGACGCACAGCCGTGCGTTCGCGCTCGGCTTCGCCGGCGCCGGCGTGCACGACTGGCAGCTCTACGACACGATCTACACCGAGCGCTACATGAGCACGCCGCAGCTGAATCCGGACGGCTATCGGCGCAGCTCGGTGATCGAGGCCGCGAAGGACCTGCACGGCCACCTGGTGATCCTGCACGGCACGATCGACGACAACGTGCACCTGCAGAACACGATCCGGCTGCTGGCCGCGCTGCAGGCCGCCGGCCAGGACGACTTCGAGCTGATGCTCTATCCGGGCTCGCGGCACGGCGTGCGGTCGGCGGAGCAGCGCGGCCACATGCGCCGGCTGATGTGGCGCGCCTGCGAGCGCCAACTGCTCGGGCGCTGATGCGGCGAGCGGGAGGAATTCCCGCTGCGGTCGCTGCGGCGATTCCCCTCGGCTGGGGGCCGGGGCGGGCGCGCCGCTCCGCCCGCTCCCCCGTCGCCGTGTCCAGCACGCCTCCCTCCAGTCCCGCGGTCGCCGCTCCGTCGGTCGACCGGCCTCGCGGTCCCGCCGCGTCCGAGGACGAGCTCGTCTCCCGCTTCCACGCTGCCTACTGCGATGCCGTCGACGCAGGGTGTGAGCAGCCGCTGCCTGTCTGGCTGGCGCGCTTCCCGGGCGCCGATGCGCGGATCGCGCGGGAGTTCGCCGCCCTCGAGGCCGAGCGCGTCGAAGCCGAGCACGCGGAGCTCGAGCCGACGCAGCCGCTCGTCCCGGTCGATGCGGCCGGAACCCGCTTCGGGGCCTACCGCCTGCTCGCGAGGCTCGGTGCGGGTGGCCAGGGCGAGGTGTTCCTGGCCGAGGACGAGCAGCTCGGCCGCCGTGTCGCGCTGAAGCTCCTGCGCGACCGCAGCGCCGGTGCGCTGCGCCGCTTCGCGCGCGAGGCGCAGGCGGCATCGCGGCTCGACCTGCCGGGCATCTGCACCGTCTACGGCACCGGCGTCGTCGACGGGCAGCCGTACCTGGCGATGCGCTTCGTGCCCGGGTGCACTCTGGCCGCCGCGATCCGCGCGGCGCGCGAGGCCGGCCAGCAGAGCGTCGACATCGGTACGCAGGTGTGCGGGGCGAGCGGCGATCGGCGACGCGCGCTGCACCGCCTGCTGCGGTTCTTCGCGAGCTGCGCGCGCACGCTGCACGCCGCGCACGAGGCCGGCCTCGTGCACCGCGACGTGAAGCCGGCCAACGTGATGGTCAGCGAGACCGGCGAGCCGGTGCTGCTCGACTTCGGCCTCGCTCGTGATGCCGATGGTGCCGGCGCGTCGCTCAGCCTGATGTGCGGCACGCCGGAGTACATGTCGCCCGAGCAGCTCGACCCGCGGCGGCAGGCGCGCGGTACCGGCCACCTCGATCGCCGCACCGACGTGTACTCGCTCGCGGTCAGCCTGTTCGAGTGCCTGACGCTGCGGCTGCCGTTCGACGGCATCGACTGGCGCACGCGCTACAGCCGCATCATGGACGGCACGCCGCCGGATCCGCGCAGCACGCGATCATGGCTGCCGCGCGAGCTGTCCCTCGTGCTGCACAAGGCGCTCCAGAAGGACCCGGCCGATCGCTACGCGACGGCGGCCGAGCTCGCCGACGAGCTCGACCGGATCGTCGCTGGCGTGCCGGTGCGCGTGCGCCGCGCGAGTCCGTGGACCCGGCTGCGCAAATGGGCGCGCCGCAATCCGATGGCCTGCGCGTTCGTCGTGCTGCTGGCCGGCTCGCTCGCGGCGGTGTCGCTGTCGCTGGCGCGCGCGGAGGCAGCGACCCGGACCGAGCAGCGCCTGCGTCGCGAGGCGGAGCAACGGGCGACCGACGAGGCGGTCGCCGCCGCACGGGCGGAGCTGCGCGGCGGGCGCTACGGCGAGGCGATCGAGGCGTTCGCGGAGCTGGAGCGCGCCGGGCGACTCGATGCGGTCAGCGCCGCCGTGTTCCGCGCCGACGCGCTCGCTGGCCTGCTCCGCTACGACGACGCGCGCGCGCTGCTGGCGACGTTGCCCGCCGACATCGCCGGCGCACCCGCGGGCGGTCGCGCCTTCGTGCTGCGCGCCGAGCTCGCGCTGTCGTTCCCGGTGCGCCGCGCCGACGTCGACGCGCGCGCGGCGTCCTTCGAGCCGGCCGACCTGCACTACGCGCGCGCGCTGACCGCCGCCGACCTGCCCGAGCTGACCGCCGAGCTCGATGCGGTGCTCGCGCTCGAGCCCGGTCACCGCCGCGCCTTGCGGTCGCGAGCGCTCGCGCACCTGGCGACCGGCCGGCATCGGGCGGCCGCCGCGGACCTGCACGCCGTGCTGGCGCTGTTCCCGCACGATCCGGCCGCGACCGCGATCCTGGCGGTCCTCGCGGCGGTCGCGCCGGAGGCGACCGGCGAGCTCGGCGACGTCGCGGCGACGGTCGACCCGTCGCTGCGGGACTTCGTGCAGTGCATGCGCGCGTTGGCCAGCGCCGCCGGGAAGGTCGTCGACCTCGGCGTGTCGGAGCTGCTGCCGCGCGCCGACCGGCTCGGCGCGCTGGCCGCGCTCGAGCTCGCGAAGGCGCAGGCGGAGGCGTTGGTGGCGACCGCCCGGGTCGAGGCGAACGGCGGCGGCGAGGGCTTCCGGGTGCCGGCCGCGATCGTCCGCTCCTTCACGCCGCTGCTGCGGTTGGTGTTCCGGCCGACCCGCGAGCGCGCGGAGCGGGTGCTGGCGGAGCGCGACGAGCCGCTCGCGCACTTCCTGCTGGGCTGCGCCGACGCCGACGCGGGCGATCTCGCCGCGACCTGCGAGCGCTTCGAGCGGGCGCTGGCCCACGGCGGCGTGTTCGGCGTCGGCTGCGGCGTGCGCTACGCGGTGTTCTGCCAGGCCGCGCGGATCGCCGCCCGCACCGACGATCCGTCGCTGCGCGACCGCCTCGCGGCGATCGCGCGCGAGGCCGCCGCCGCGCTGGCTGCCGACGCGGCCACCTCGCCGAGCTGGCTCGCCGCGACGCGCCGCGTCGCGGCGGCGACCGACCTCGGCGACGTGTGCGAGCTCGTCGACGCGACCCGGTGGGTCCGTGATGGTGCAGCTCGTGATGGTGCAGCTCGTGATGGTGCAGCTCGCGATGGTGCAGTCCGCGGGCGTTGATCGCGCCCGGCGTGACCGCAGCCGGGCTCAGCCCGTCACACCGCCGAAGCAGCCGCGGCCCGGGCGGCAGACGTCGATGTCGGCGAGCTCGTCGTCGGGGCCGACCGGCGTGCAGGTGCGCTGACACCAGTGGTAGCCGTCGCCCGGATATTGGCGGTCGTCGAAGATCGTCTGATCGAGACCGTGCACCAGGATCTGCTTCATCATCAGGTGCGGGCACAGGTCGCGCGGCAGGAGCTCGCGGTGCGTGCGGCGGCGTGGGGCGCCTGCCGTCGGGTTCGTCGTCGACACATCGTGCTTCGGTTCCATTGCGCCCCTCACAGTCCGGCGGCGGCCAGCAATGCGTCGACCAGGATCGCCTGGCCGACCTCGACCTTGTAGCGGTTCTGCTCCGTCGGCGTGGCGCGACGGAACACACGGCGCGCGAGCTGCTCGAACAGCTCGCGGGATGGGGCCTCCCCGACCAGGCTCTGCGCGTCGTCGACCGGCCACGGGTTCGGTGCGACCGCACCCAGGCAGATCGATGCGCTGGTGATCCTGCCTCCCTCGACCCCGAGGTGGACCGCCGCGGCGGTCGTCGCCCAGTCGAAGCTCTGCTTCTCGCGGCTCTCGCGGTAGGCGGAGCCGCCGCGCGCCGCGGCCGCCGGCAGGTGCACGGCGATCAGCACGTCGTCCGCGCCGAGCGTGTGCTCGGCCGTCGCGGCAGCCGGTGAGTCGGGGAACAGCGCGGCGATCGGCTGGCGGCGGCGGGCCTCGCCGCGCTGCACCTCGACCTCCGCGCCGAGCACCATGAGCGGCGGTGCCGCGTTGCTCGGATGTACGCGCAGGCAGTCGACCACGCCGAAGATCGCGTGGTAGCGGTTCTCGCCGTGCCAGGCGAGGCAGCGGTCGCCCTTGCCGTCGTGCGCGCACTGGAACGCCGCCGAGCGGAAGTACCAGCAACGGTTGCGCTGCAGCAGGTTGCCGCCCAGCGTCGCGCGCGAGCGCACCTGCGGCGTCGCCGCTTCGCCGCAGGCCTCGCGCAACGCGCGCAGGCCAGGGGCGGCGAGGGCGTCGCTGTCGGCGATCTGCTGCAGCGTGACGAGCGCGCCGAGGCGGATCGTGCCGTCGTCGCTCCGGCCGATGCCGCCGAGCTCGGCGCCGAGCGGCAGCAGGTTGACGAGTGCGTCCGGGTCGTCGATCCGCTCCTTCAGGCGGTCGAGCAGGTCGATGCCGGCCGCCTTGAACACGCGGGCGGGGCCCGCCGCGCCGCTCGCGGCCGCGACGCTGTCGGGGTTGCGGAGCTCGAACGGGTTCATCGGTTCCTCCTCGCCTCGGCGAGCGCGGCCAGGACCTTGTCCAGGGTGATCGGCAGGTGCCGCAGCGGGATGCCGATCGCATTGCCGACCGCATTGGCGATCGCCGCGGGCGCCGCGATCGCCGGTGGCTCGCCGAGTCCGGCGGCACCGACGTTGTTCTTGCCGTTCGCGACCGGGAACATGATCGCCTCCATGTCGGGCAGGTCGGCGGGACCGCTGATCTTGTAGTTGAGGAAGTCGCCGTTGAGCATGCGACCGGTCGCGCGGTCGACGATGCGCTGCTCGTGCAGCGCGTAGCTCATGCCCTGGATCATCGCGCCGAGCACCTGGTTCTCGGCGAGCAGCGTGTCGATGACGAGCCCGCAGTCCTGCACGGCGAGCATCTTCTCGACGCGCACGACGCCGGTCCGCGCGTCGACGACCACCGCCGCGAACTGGCAGCCGGCGACGCTGTCCTGGTAACCCTCGTAGTTGCGGAAGCGCCGACCGGTCGCCTCGACCGGGGTCGGCCCGATCAGGCGGCACGCCTCGTCGAAGCCGAGCGCGCGATCGCCGGCGATCACGCGGCCGCCCTCGCAGCGCACGCTGCCGGGCTCGACGCGCAGCGCCGCGGCGACGCGCTCGCAGAGCTCCGCCTTCGCGAGCCACGCGGCGTGGCGCACGGTGGGCGCGAGGCTCGGCGTCGTCGTGCTCCCGCCGCTCGCCGGACCGACCGGATCGTTGGTGTCGCCCATCGTCACGCGGATGCGCTCGGGTGCGATACCGAGCTCCTCCGCGGTCAGCACGGCCATCACGGTCTTCATGCCGGTGCCGATGTCCTGCGCGCCGTTGCGCGCCTCGACGGTGCCGTCCTGATGGATGCGGCAGGTGACCTGGTTGCCGGTCCCGCCCATCTGCCCCCAGAACGCCGACGCGAGCCCGGCGCCGCGGAGCAGGTGCGCTGGATCGCCGTCGCGCGGCGTGCCGGGCTTCGGGTTGCGGCGCTGCTCCCAGCCGAACCGCTCGGCGCCGAGCCGCCACTCCGCCTGCCGGATCGGATCGGCGTCGTTGAGCAGGCGGAACGCGAGGCCATCCATGCCGGCGAGTTCCGCGAGCCGCTCGACCATGCCCTCCATGGCGAAGTTGCCCTGTGGCCACCCGGGTGCGCGCATGGCGCGGCCGGCGTCGGTCGCGGAGTCGAGATCGCGGTGGCTGTTGCGGGTCTTCGCGCGCGTGAAGTAGGTCGGATTGTGGCGCGTGCCGCCGCCGCGACCGGTGTAGCCGGGTCCGCCCCAGGCGTCGTAGTCCCACGCCGTGATGATGCCGCGCGCGTCGATGCCGGCGCGGATCCGGATGATCGCCGACGGGCGATTGCCCGCGCAGGTGTGATCCTCGAAGCGCGACAGCATCAGCTTGACGGGGCACTTCACGAGCCGGGACAGCCGTGCCGCGGCGACGCCCTCGGCGTCCGCGCCGAACTTGCTGCCGAAGCCGCCGCCGACGAACTCGGCGTGCACGCGGACCTTCTCCTCCGGCAGCTCCAGCGCCGAGGCGAGGCCGCCGCGAACCCCGAACGTCGCCTGGGTCGACGCCCACACCTCGAGCGTGCCGTCGTCCTTGAACCACGCGACCAGACCGTGCGACTCGAGACACGAGTGGGTCTGCACCTCGCAGATCCAGGTGCCCTCGGCGGTGTGCGCCGCCGCGGCGAGCGCCGCCGCGACCTCGTCGCCGCCGCGTCCGGGCCACGGACCGACGACCTCGCCGCGCACGAGCTCCGGTGCGTCCGGGTGGTCGCGGAAGTCGGTGACCGCGGCTTCGGTCGTGTACTCGGCGCGCACCGCGGCGAGCGCGTCGAGCGCCTGGTCGAGACGTTGGGCGGCGATCGCCGCGATCGGGTCGCCGACGAACCGCACGCGGTTGCCGGGCTCCTTCAGCGGAATCACGGCGGCGACGCCCGGCAGCGCGGCGACCGCCGACAGATCGAGGCTCGCGAGCCGTCCCGCCGCGTGCGGCGAGCGTGCGACGACCGCGTGCAGCATGCCGGGCAGGTCGACGTCGTAGGCGTAGCGGGCGCGGCCGGTGACCTTCGCGACCGCGTCGATGCGCCGGGTCCGGCCACCGACCGAGGTCAGCCTGGTGTCGAGGTCCCAGGGCGGCGCGTCGCCGGTCGGGACGTCGACGGTGATCTTCTTCGCGTCGCCGGCGAAGCCGACGCGCATCTCGTGCTCGTCGCGGCTGGTCATCGGCCGGCCCTCCCGGCGGCGTCCTGGACCGCGGCGAAGATCCGCCCGTAGGTGCCGCAGCGACAGATGTTGCCGGCCAGCTCGTGCCGCAGCGTCGCGGGCGACGGCTTGCCGTGCTTGCCGAGACACGCGACCGCGCTCATCACGAAGCCGGGAGTGCAGAACCCGCATTGCAGCGCGTCGTGCTCGACGAACGCCTGCTGCACCGGGTGCAGCGCCGCGTCGCTCGCGAGGCCCTCGATCGTCGTGATCTCCCGCCCGACTGCGTCGTGCGCCAGCATCAGACACGAATTGGTCGGCTGGCCGTCGACCAGCACCGTGCAGGCACCACAGGCGCCGCGGTCGCACACCTTCTTGGTGCCGGTCAGATCGAGGCCGTCACGCAGCGCGTCGAGCAGGGTCGTGCGCGTCTCCACCGCGACGCGGCGCTCGACCCCGTTGACGCGCAGCGCGATCTCGCGCAGCTGGCCGGCCGGGATCGTCCCGGTGTCGCGCGGTGCATCGGTGAGGATCGCGCCGCCGGCGGTCGCGGCCGCGCCGGCCGGACCGCCCACTGCAGCGATCGACGCACCCTTCAGGAACGAGCGGCGGGAGAAGCCCCCGCTGCGACGGGACGCGGGCGTCCGGTCGGGGGCGGGACCGTCGGTCTGCATGGATCCTCTGGGTCGGGAAAGACGGGGTCGGGAGAGACGGGTTCGGGAGAGGCGGGGTCGATGGCGCCGGGCTCGAGCGGGCGGCGCGCCGCTCCGCGCCAGCAGCATACGGGAGTGCCCGTCGGGCCGCGACGGACCCGCTCAGCTGCTGTGGTCGTGCACGATGCGCAGGCCCTCGGGACGCCGCTCCAGCACGATCGAGAACCATCCCGATGCCGGCTCGGCGCGCGCGAGGTGCCAGCGCCCGACCGCGACTGCCGCGCGCCCGCCGGCGAGCGGAGTCACCCGCACCAGCTCGAACGTCAGCGTCCCGCGCGCCGCGGCGTCGGGGTAGGCGGCCCGGTAGCGGGCGAGCGTCTCGTCGAAGCCGGTGGTCAGCCCCGTGCTGCCGACGAAGCCGAGCTGCGGGCTGCGCCAGTAGCCGGCCATGAACGCCTCGAGGTCGCCTTGGTCCCAGGCGGCGCGCTGCGCGTCGAGCAGCGCCTGCACCTCGGTGGTCGAGACCGGCGCGGGTGCGCTGGCGCAGCCGAGCGGCAGCGCGGCGAGGCAGAGCGCGAGCAGATGAACGGTGGCCATGGCGCCGGATCGTCGCCGCGCGGGGCGCGGTTGTCGCGGGGCGCGGCCGGCTCGGGGCGCAGCGGTTTCGGGTCGCGGCCCGCATCAGCCGCCGAGGCGCTCGAGCGCGTCGGCTGCGAGGCGGCGGATGCGCAGCTCCATCGTCGCGAGCTCGGTCTTGTGCGCCTCGCGGATCTGCCAGGCCTCACCGTCGGGGCGGCGCACCGCGGCGTCGACCTCGTCGATGACGCCGTCGCGACCCTCGCGGCGCACGACGTCGACGACGGCCTCGACGTCGTCGCCACGCGTCGCGAACAGGTAGTGGAAGCGCGGCACCAGCAGCGCGTAGGTCGGGTCCATCGTCGGCGCGGCGCGCACGTAGGCGGCCGCCGCGGCCTCCAGCAGCGTGCGGTGCTGGCGATACTCGAGCGCCGCATCGCGGATCGCCTCGTAGAGCCGGTCGCGCGGTGGGCCCGACAACGGCGAGCGCAGCGAGCGCTGGCCGAGGATCTCCCACGCGAACGGGATCGCGTCGACGTCGGGGACGTCGACCTGCTCGCCCGAGTACCACGCGTCGTAGAGCGTGATGCCCGGATAGCAGTGCGCCTCGAGGTCGCAGTAGGTGTGCGCGAACCAGGTGCCGAGCTTGCGCTGCCGCTCGCCTCCCGCCCGGTCGAGGCGCAGCAGGATCCCCGCGAGCGCCTCGTCGGTGCCCGGAGCGAAGCCGTACGCGGCATTGGCGAACAGCGCGTCGTAGTCGAGTGGCTGGAGTCGCACGAGCCGGCCGTCCGCCCAGTCGTAGTCGACCTCGCGCCGCAGCTCCGGTAGCCACGGTGGCCGTGCGTAGCGCTGTGCGAGACGCTGCCAGCGCGGATCGTCGCGGGCGATCGGAGTGCGCGACGGCGCGCGGCCTGCGGCGTGCTCCTCGCTCGCCCAGCGCGCCGGGTCGAACACCAAGGGCTCGCTGCGCGCATCGGGCAGCCCGGCGGTGTCCGTGCGCCACGCGGCGATGCGGCGCAGCGCCGGATCGTCGAGCGTCGCGAGCTGCCGCTGGAGCGTGCGGACGATCACCGCCTTGCGCCGGAAATCGAGCCCCGCGAAGCGCTCGAGCAGCACGGCGGGCTCCGGCAGCTCGCGCGCTCCGGTCGCGGGGGCGGGGATCGGCTCCTGCGCGCGCACTGCGGGGAGCGCGATCGCCGCGGCCAGCACCGCGGCGAGCCGCGGCGAGCGCGCGCTCATCGCGAGCCTCGCTCGGTCGGCGCCGCCCGGCGCAGCACGCGCCCCGGCCGTGCGTCGGAGTGCGCGCCGGCTTCGACGACGAAGCAGCCATTCACCAGTACGTGGTCGATCCCGACCGGCTCGGCGAGCGGATCCTCGTAGGTCGCGCGGTCGGCGATCCGCTCCGCGTCGAACACGACGACGTCCGCGAACGCGCCCGCGCGCAGCACGCCGCGGTCGCGCAGGTCGAAGATCTCGGCGGGCAGCGCGGTCATCTTGCGGATCGCCAACTCGAGCGACAACACGCCGCGCTCGCGCACGTAGCGGCCGAGCACGCGCGGGTTGTTGCCGGCGCCGCGCGGATGCGGCTTGTCGGCGAGGTCGTAGTCACGGATCCCGGCGTCCGACGCGATCCCGAGGTAGGGGAGCGCCAGCAGCCGCTCGACGTCGGCGTCGTCCATCTTGTGGTAGATCATCGCCACGCGTGCGCCGCGCGCGGCCACCATCAGCTCGATCGCGGTGCGCGCCTGGGCGTCGCCGTCGTCGGCATCGAACAGCGCGCGCGCGGCGGCCGGGAGTCGCAACCCCTGCAATTCCGCGTGCCGCGGGGCCGTCGCGATCTGCGCGTACGACAGATCACCGAACCCGGAGCGCTCCATCGTGCGCAGCAGCGCGGTGGACATCGCGGCGCGGAATGCCGCGTCGTCCGCGAGGTGCTGGGCGAACGCGCGGCGGCCTTCCGCGAGCACCTCGCTGGGGAACAGCACGTCGAGGCTCGTGCTGCTCGCGGTGTACGCATACTGATCGCCGGTGACCGGCTGGCCGGCGGCGCGCGCGGCGGCGAGGCGGTCGGCGATCTGCTCGCTGCGGCCCCAGTTCGGCCGGCCCGAGGCCTTCAGGTGCGACAGGTGGACACGGCAACCGGCGCGGCGGCCGATCTCGAGCGCCTCGTCGATCGACTGCAGGACCCGGTCGCCCTCGTCGCGCATGTGCGTCGCATAGACACCGTCGACGGCGGCGACCTCCTCGCACAGTGCGACGATCTCGTCGGTCTCCGCGAAGGTGCCCGGCACGTAGATCAGTCCGGTCGACAGCCCGAACGCGCCAGCGTCGAGTCCGGCGCGGACGAGCGCGCGCATGCGCGCCAGCTCGTCGGCGTTCGGCGCGCGGTTCGCCGAGCCGAGCACCGCGCTGCGGACCGTGCCGTGCCCGACCAGGCTCCCGTAGTTCACGGCAATGCAGTGCCGCTCGACGGCGGCGAAGTGCGCGGCGAGGTCGTCGACCGACGTGCCACAGTTGCCGGTGACGATCGTCGTCACGCCCATCGCGACGAAGTTGCGCGCGTCGCCGCGGCGCGCGGCGACGGTGTCGGCGTGCGTGTGCACGTCGATGAAACCGGGGGCGACGACGCGGCCGGCGCAGTCGACGGTCCGAGCGACCTCGACCGCGAGCGCGTCGCCGATCGCCACGATGCGGTCGCCGCGGATCGCGACGTCCGCGCGCCTCGGCGGGGCGCCGGTGCCGTCGATCACGAGGCCGCCCGCGAGCAGCAGGTCGGCCTTCGGCAGCGTCGCAGCCGCGTGTTGCGCGACGGCTCGGTGCGCGCCCAACGACGCGACGATCCACAGGGCGAGCGAGACGGCGGCGAAGCGCATCCGCCGGTGCGGGGCGCGATCCGGGTTCGGCATCGGGCCGGAGTCTACGGCGGCGGATCCGCGCCGCGCGCCGGATGCGTTCCGTGCGGGTGCGAAGATTTCACGCACGGTCGGGAAACCTCGGCGGTACGCCGGGCTAGTCCGCGCTGTCCGGGCCCGGGCGTGCAGCCCGTGCGCCGGACGCAATGCCAGGCTTTCCACCAAGGAGTTCACCGGCACGGTGTCGGTGGCTCCGGGGGCGAGGTGGAAAGCCTGGTTTCTTGTACGCGCCGATCGGCCAGCGCCGCGGTTGATGCGGTTCCGCGGTTCACAGCAGGCAGGGCGCGAGCCTGTTCGCGGGGCGCGGGCGTCGCCGGCCGGCGCTCGCGCGAGCGCCGCTGCACCCGACCGCCGCGCCGCGCACTCGTGGCGCAGGGCTCACTCGTGGCGAAGGGCTCACTCGTGGCGAAGGGCTCACTCGTGGCGAAGGGCCTCGACCGGATCCATGTTCGCGGCCCGCCACGCCGGGTAGATCCCGAACGCGACGCCGACCGCCGCGGAGATCCCGAACGCGAGGATCACGTGCTCGGGCAACGTGATGGTCGGCTTGCCGAACAGGCGTTCGATCAGGAACGGGAAGCCGATCCCGACGCCGACGCCGGCGAGGCCGCCGATCGCGGACAGCACACCGGTCTCGACGACGAACTGCCGGACGATGTGGCTCTTCTTGGCGCCGAGCGCACGCCGGATGCCGATCTCGCGCGTGCGCTCCGTCACCGTCGCGAGCATGACGTTCATGATGCCGATGCCGCCGACCAGCAGGGAGATGCCGGCCATGCAACCCAGCATGAAGTTCCACAGCCGCTTGCTCTCCTCGGCCTCGCGCAGCAGCTCGAGCGGCACGGTGATCACGACGTCGTTCTGGCTCCGGTGCGCGTCGTCGATCAGCGTGCGCAGCACGTTGGCCGCCGGGATCACCTGATCGATTTCACGCAGCCGTACGCGGATCTCGTGCAGCTCGACCCGCTCGCGCGAGAAGCTGCCGCCGCTGGTGGTCGTCGTCTCGTCGCCGAAGCGCGCCCGCGACGTCGTCAGCGGGATGAACATGCAGGCGTCGAGCGGTGGGCCCACGCTGCCCGACGCGCGGCCGAGCTCGTCGAGCACGCCGACGACGCGGTAGCGGTCGGCGTCGACGCGCACGGTCTGGTCGAGCGGATCATCGAGCGGGAACAGCGTCTCTGCGAGCGTCGCGCCGAGCACGGCGACGTTCTTCTGCCGCACCAGATCGGTCGGCGTCAGCCAGCGCCCCTCGCGCATCCGCATGTTGCTGACGCGCAGGAACTCGGGCTCGGTCCCGAGCACGATGCTCGACACCCAGTACGGGCCCTGCCGCATCTCGGCGGGCTTCTCGCGCACCTGCACGACGAGCTCGGCCTCGCGGACGACCGACGCGATGCGGTCGGCGTCCCGGTAGGTCAGGCCGTACGACACCGCGTTGAACACGTCGGCGCTGGTGCTCTCCTGCGTCTGCGGCGGCTTCTGGCTGCGGATGATGATGTTGGTCGAGCCGAGCGCCTTGATCCGCTGCAGGGCCTCGAAGCTGGCGCCCTCGCCGATCGCGAGCATGCCGATCACCGCCGCGACGCCGAACAACAGGCCGAGCATCGTCAGGAACGAGCGCAGCTTGTGCAGCAGCAGGCTCTTGATGCCGAGCCGCACGATCCGCATCAGCTCGGAGATCATCGGGCCTCCTCGCCCGCGGCGCCGACGGACGGCTGGGCGACGCCCGAGTGCGCACCGCCCGTGTAGGTGTCGACGCGGTCGAGGTTCTCGACGATGCGTTCGACCTTGCCGTCGCGCAGCCAGATCGTCCGCTCGGCGTGCCGGGCGACACGTTCGTTGTGCGTGACCATCACGACCGTCACTCCCTCGCCGTGGAGCTCGTCGAGGAGCGACAGGATCTCGGCCTCGGTGCGGCTGTCGAGATTGCCGGTCGCCTCGTCGGCGAGCAGGAACAGCGGGTCGTTCATCAATGCCCGTGCGATCGCGACACGCTGCTGCTGGCCTCCGGACAGCTCCATCGGCTTGTGGTCGAGACGCCCGTCGAGGCCGACCCGCGTCGCCAACTGCTCTGCCTTGCGGCGCGATTCGGCGCCGACCCGGCCCTGGTAGAACAGCGGCACCTCCAGGTTCTCGAGCACGGTGAGCTGCGGGATCAGGTTGAACGACTGGAAGATGAACCCGATCGTCTTCCCGCGCAGCACGCTCAGCTCGTCGTCGCTGAGCTCGGACACCCGCTTGCCACCCAGGACGTACTCGCCCGCGGTCGGCCGATCGAGACAGCCGAGCAGATTCAGCATGGTCGACTTGCCCGAGCCGGAACGCCCCATGATCGCGATGTACTCGCCGCGGCGGATGCGGACCGACACGCCGTCCAACGCGCGGACGATCGTCGTCCCCATCTCGTAGTGGCGCTCGACGCCGACGAACTCCGCGATCACCTCGCGCGTCTCGGTCACCGGTCGCCGCCCTCCGTTCCCGACCGCCGCCGTGCGCCGCCATCCGCGCCGCCCAGACCCTGCCCGCCGGGACCCTGCCCGCCCGGGAAGCCGCCGCCCTGCGCATCGCCGCCGGCGTCGTCCGGATTGCGGCGCCGCCGGCCTTCGCCGGGCGTGCCACCGAAGCCCGGCGGGCCTCCGCCCTCGCCGCCGTCGGTGCGCGGCGTGCGCCGTCCCGGCCCGCGCTGCTCCATCAGCTTCTGGCTCATCGCGGACAGCACCGGGTCGGCCTGGATCGCGGCGCGGATGTCCGGGTTCATGAACATCGCGCGCATGCCGTCCGCGTCGAGCACGTCGGCGAACTGCGGTAGCCGCGCCTTGACCTCGGCCAGGTACGACTCGCGCGTCACGTTCTCGAGCTTCGCGGCGAGCTCCGGGTCAGTGCCGGGGTCGGTGCCGTCCGGCGTCGTGCCGGCCGGGGCCGCACCAGCGTCCGCGGTGCCGCCCGCCTGCAGCGTCGCCGCCTCGACCGCCTGCGGCTGCTCGAACTTCGGCGCGACCACGCCGGGCGGCGGCGCCTTGTAGATGACGTCGCCCTCGTTCAGCCCGGCGAGGATCGACACCTCGGAGTTGGTCGAGCGGCCGACCTTCACCTCGACGGCCCGCGGGCCATCGGGCGTGCTGAGCCACACGTAGTTGACCTTGCCCTGGCGGCGCACCGCGGTGATCGGCACCGGCAGGGCGTCCGGGATCACGCCGACGACGATCTCGACGCGCGCCGCCATGTTCGGTTTGAGCTCGCCACCCGAGTTGTCGACGTCGATCGAGACCCAGGTCTTGTAGACCTTGAGGTTGTTGTTGCTCCAGCGCGAGCCGGAGTCGGCGAGCGGCGACACGCGGGTCACGCGGCCGGTGTAGACCTGCGCGCCGGTGTCGAGCTCGATCGTCGCCGGCTGGCCGGCGCGCACCTTGTCGATGTCGGCCTCCTGGATCTTCAGCTCCGCCTGCATGCGCGTGACGTCCGGCAGCACGAGGATCGTCTGTCGGTCGCGCACGCTGCTGCCCTCCTGCACGACCTCGCGGCCGCGCATGTCGAGCGACGCGTAGACGACGAGCCCCGGCGTCGGGGCGATGATGACCGCATTGGCGATCTGCTTGTCGAGGTTCTCGAGCCGCTCCTTCGCGAGCTGGAACTCGGTCCGGGTGCTCTCGAGCTCCGCCTGCTCGCGCGTGCGCCGCGCATTGTTGCTCGCGCGCACCTTCTCCAGGTCGACCAGCGCGTTCTCGAAGCGCAGGTTGTACTCGATCTGCTGCTTGCGGAGCGTGTAGCCGATCAGGATGTCGAGCTGCTGCCAGGCGAGCGTGAGCTGCGACAGCTGGCTCTCGTAGTCGAGCTTGTCGCGGTCGTATTCGTTGCGCGTGATGTAGTTCTGGTCGGCCAGCTCACGGCTGTGCTCGTAGGTGTCGCGCGCGAGCGCGACGCGTTGCCGGGCCAGCGTGATCTTGTCGACCTGCTCCAACACCTGTTGGCCGAGCTCGCCGAGGTCGCGGCGGAGGTTGACCTCCCCGATCAGCGCGACGAGCTGTGCCGGCAGCGCGACGTAGTGGGTGTCGACGGTCAGCTCGCGCAACGCCTCGATCACGTCCGTGTTCGAACCGCGCGGAGCCTTGCCCCCCGGGGTCGCCCCGGCGGCGGTCGCCTCGCCACCCTCTGCCCCCGCAGGCCGGCCCGCTCCAGCGGGGCCGGTCGGGATCTCGTCGCCGGTCGCGTCGTCGTCCGACGGGCGCCCGAGGAACTTCTCGAGGTCGATCCGCGCGATCTCGAGCTGGCTGAGCGCCTCCGCCTCGGCGGCGGTCAGCTCCTTCTCGAGGATCTCGATGTTCTGCTCGGCGTTGACGAGGTTCGCCTGCGCCCGCTCGACCGAGATCGCCTGCGTGGCGCGGCGCTCGCGCAGGTCGCTGACGTCCAGCTCGACGAGCCGCTGCCCTTTCTCGACGACCTCGCCCTCGGGCACCAGGAAGATGATCGTCGCCTGCCCCTCGATCTCGGACCGCACGTTGGTCTCGACCGCGGCCTTCAGCTCCGCGTTCTCGACCACCGTGATCCGCATGTCCTGGCGCTTGACGACGAACAGGTCCGGCGCGTCGCCGGCCGCCGAGCCGCCGTCCGATCCGGTGCCGCACGCGGCGAGCAGGCCGCCGCACACGGTCAGCAGGGCGACGCCTGCGAGTCTGGCCCTGGCGCGGGGCGGCGCGCTGCGGGAGAGGTGGCGGGGTCGCTGGGTCGGGTGGTTCATGGGGTTGGCGGATCGATCACGGATACGGTCGGGACGGTCGTCCAGGGACGCCGGGCCCCGGCAGCCCACTGTGGTCGCTGCGCGCGCGAGGCTGTCGCGGGGGCTCGGGGGATGCGGCATCCGGTGGTCCGGCGGTCGGTGCTCGGGTTGGTTCGGCGCACGGCGCGCGCCGGTCGCAGCGGGGGCTTCCATTCAGGGGCGCGACGGCGGGGTCGGCTGGCTCAGGGTGCTCTCCGCGGCGGCGCGCTCCGCGGCACGGCGGGCGTCCTCGGTGTCCTCCGGGCCGGTCGGCAGCGGCAGGTCGAGGTCGAAGCGGAGCCCGGTCGAATCGAGCTCGATCGCCTCCAGGTCGCGGAGCAGTTCCAGCCGCGCGATCACGAAGTCGACGATCGCACCGGTCAGTCCGATCCGCGCGACGAGCAGCGCTTCCTGCGCGTCGAGCACCGCGAGCGCCTGCACGCGGTTCGCCTCGTAGAGCTCCCGCGTGCTGTCGACGCGCCGCTCGGCGAGCTCGACCGCGAGCTGCTGGATCCGGTAGTTGGCGACGCGCGTGCTGATGTCGCGCAGCGCGACCCGGATCTGCTGCTTGATGCGGTCCTCGGACTCCTCGCGGCGCCGGATCGCCTCGTTCAGCGAGATCAGGGCGCTGCGGTAGGTGTTGCGTTCGGGCAGCCGCGCGAGCGCGAGATCCAGGTTGAAGCCGGCCGACCAGTCGACGCGCGACCAGTCGAAGTTCAGCGGCTCGCCCGGCTCGGTCGGCACCGACACCGCGCCGGACAGGTCGAGGATGCTCTCCAGCGCGTTCTCGCCGATCAGGATCTGGCGCGCGGAGTCGGCGACCTCGTCGCGCACCGTGCGGTGGTCGTAGCGCCGCGCCAGGGCGAGCTCGACGGCGTCGTCGACGTTCAGCGCGAGCTCCGCGACGCCGAGCGCCTCGAGCGTCTGGAACACCTCCGGGTCGAGCTCGACGCGCGCGTCGCAGGGCAGGCCGAGCAGCAGCTTGAAGGAGTCGAGCGAAGTCGCCAGCCGGTTCTCGGCGTTGACGATGCGGTTCTCGGCCGACAGCTCGTTCTGCCGCGCACGGTCGACGTCGTCGATGCCGACGCGGCCGGCGCCGAACAACGCCTCGCTGCGCTCGCGCGACTGGCGGACGCTCGCGAGGTTCGCGCGCTCCGAGTCGAGGTTCTGCTGCTGCTGCAGCACCGCGATGTACGAGGACACGACGTCGACGGCGAGCGTCTTGCGGAAGCGCTCGAACGTGCGCACCGCGTAGACGACGTCCCGCTCGGCCTGCGTCAGCGGCTCGCGCACGATGGTCGTGCCGAAGCCGCGCAGCAGTGGCTGCGTGATCGACAGGTTCAGGATCGAGCTGCCGTCCCAGTTGTCCGAGCTGGTGATCGACCGCAGGAACGAGTTGACGAAGCCGGCGACGATGCGCGTGCCGGCGGTCGAGTTCGCGGACGCGCGCAGGTCGTCGGAGAACGACACCCGCGCGGAGTCGTCGCCGACGCCCGACACCTCGCCGCCCGCACCGCCGGACCAGATCCAGTCGAAGTTCCAGCGCTGCCGCGTCAGGTTGAGCGCGGTGCGGTAGAGCGACTCCTTCTGGCGCTGGAACTCACGGCTGTTCTCGGCGGTCGCCTCGAGCGCGTCGATCAGCGACAGGTGCAGCGGCGGAACATCGGCGGGCTGCTCGAGCAGGCGGGTGCGGAGCGTGTCGGTACCGCGCGTGATGTCGTTGCGCCGTACCTCGCCGGTCACTTCCAGGGAGGCGGCGTCGAGGATCTCGTAGACCTCGGCGTCGGCCTCCGCGACGTAGTCTGCGGGCGACTTGCAGCCGGCGGCGAGCAGCGCGGGGACGACTGCGACGAGTGCGGATGCGGTGCGCAACGTGGTTCTGGAGGGCAGGGTCAGGACGAGGGCGCACCGAGACACGCGACCGCTGGGCGACGTGTCGTTGGCGCGGGGTCCGGGTGCAGCGACCGTGTGCCCGCGCGTGCGAGGCCGGCCGTGCGCGACGCCCCCGAACCGGGAGGTTCGTGCCGCGTCGGGCGCATGGCCGGTGGCGTGGGCCACGATCGGATGGGTAGCATAGTGCCCGATCCGAGCGTCCCGCCCAACAAGGCCGTGCGCATCGGATGTGGCACGGAGGGGTTCATGGCCGCGATCCTCATCACGGCGGGTCCGACGCACGAGTATCTCGACGACGTTCGCTACCTCACGAACGCGAGTTCGGGTCGAACGGGCTTCGCGCTGGCCGCCGCGGCGGCTGCCGCCGGGCATCGTACCATTCTCGTCGCAGGCCCTTCCGCGCTGCCGACGCCACCCGGGGTCGAGCGCATCGACGTGGTGTCCGCGCGTGAGATGCGCGACCGCGCCGCCGCCGCGTTCCGCGATTGCGACCTCGCGTTCGGTGTCGCGGCGGTCGCCGATCACCGCCCGGCGCAGCGCGCGCGGGGCAAGCCGGCGAAGGAGGCCGGCAGCTGGTCGCTCGAGCTGGTGCCCAACCCCGACGTGATCGCGACGCTCGCTGCGGGACGTCCGGCCGGCGCGATCGTGGTCGGCTTCGCGCTGCAGGCCGAGGCCGGCGAGCGGGCGATCGAGAAGGCGCGCGCCAAGCTCGCGCGCAAGGGCCTCGACATGGTGGTGCTCAACGCGCCGGCGACGCTGGGCTCCGAACGGATCCGGGCGACGCTCGTCGTGCGCCGTGCGGAACCGGCCGGCGGCGCGGTCGAGGTCGCCGTCGAGGAACTCGAGGCGATGCCGAAGGAGCGCTTCGCGCAGGTGCTGCTCGACCGCGCGCTCGCGCTGTGGTCAGCGGCCCGCGTCGATCGTGGTCCCCGGCGTGCACCCGGGGCGGCCGGATGAAGGCGACCCGCAAGAAGGGACCGCGCTTCGTGCCGGTCGAGGACGCGCCCGGCGACGGGCTCAGCGACCGCGCGCGCGAGTTCCTCGCGCTGCTGCTGATCGGCGCCTGCCTGTTCGCGTTGCTGGCGCTCGCGACGTTCGACGCGTCGACGCTCGATGCACCCGGCATCCCGCGTGGCGGCGCACGCAATCTCGGCGGGCTGGTCGGCTATGCGGTCGCCGACGCGATGACGTTCCTGCTCGGCTACGCGGCGTGGATCCCGTTCGTCGCGGGCGTCGCCTACGGCGTGCTGATGTTCGTCGGCCGCCGCGTGCACGGCGCGTCGCTGAAGCTGCTCGGCGTCGTCGTGCTCGCCGCGATGGTCGCGCTGCTGCTCGCCGGCAGCGACGGCGCGGCGCCGCCGACGCGGCTCGCCCCGCACGGGCCGGGCGGCGCGTTCGGCGCGAACCTGTCGCCGAAGCTCTACCACGCGTTCGGCGGGTCGGGCCGCATCCTGCTGCTGCTGTTCGGTGCGTTGTGCTCGCTGCTGCTCGCGACTCAGTGGCTGGTGTCGGAGCTGCTGCTGAAGCTCGCCGACGGTGTGCAGACCGGTGCCCGCAGCCTGCGCGCCCCGGCGGTCGCACTCGCCGGAGCTGCCGCGCGGGTCGGCGTGCCCGGGCGGCTCCGCACCGGCGCGGCGGCCGGCGCTGCGCCGCGCACCGTCGAGGGCGAGGGCGACGCCGGCGACGCCGAGGAGAGCGAGACCGGTGAGAGCGACACCGACGCACCCGGCGACCGGGCGGCTGCCGCGGACGACGAGCCGGGTGCGGCGGCCGCCGCCGCGCGACCTCCCGAGCGGCGCGGCCTCGGCTGGCTGCGGCGCCGGCGCGACCGGTCGGTGCGCGCGGCTGCCGAGGGTGGAGCGGCCGCCGACGACCCGGTCGCGATCGAAGCGCCCGAGCCGCACGGCGATGCCGGGGACGGCGGCGAGCCCGACGACTCCGAGCCGCCGGAGCAGGCGATCGCCGGCGATGCCGCGGCGCCCGCGGCGGGAGACTCGCCGCGGGCACCGCGCGGGCCGAGCCGGCCGCCGGCCCGCGCGACCACCGGCGAGCCGCGCCGGGCGAAGACGCGGCCGCCGAAGCGCCGGCGGTCACCGCCGGCCGAGCAGCCGGAGCTGCTGTTCGATCACCCGTACCCGTTCCCGCCGCTCGAGCTGTTCCGCGCGGTGCCCCACCACGACACCGGCGAGACGCAGCGCGTGCTCGATCGCAACAAGCAGGCGATCGAGGCGCGACTCGCGTCCTTCAAGCTCGACGCGCAGGTCGTCGCGGCGTCGGTCGGCCCGGCCGTCACCCAATACGAGGTGCGGCTCGGCGAGGGCATCAAGCTGTCGCGTGTGCACGCCTACGAGGCCGACCTCGCCGCCGCGCTGCGCGCCGTCAGCGTGCGCGTCGTCGCGCCGATCCCCGGCAAGGACACGGTCGGCATCGAGGTGCCGAACACGCACCGGCAGATGGTCACGTTCCGCGAGCTGCTCGAGCAGCACGCGGGGGCCGGCGACGACCTCGCGATCCCGCTGTTCCTCGGCAAGGACGTCGCGGGCGAGGCGATCGTCGAGGACCTCGCCAAGATGCCGCACCTGCTGATCGCCGGCACGACCGGCTCCGGCAAGTCGGTGTGCGTGAACTCGATCCTGATGTCGATCCTCGCGACCCGCACCCCGCAGCAGTGCCGGCTGATCCTGATCGACCCGAAGATGGTCGAGCTGCAGGTGTTCCGCCGCGTGCCGCACCTCGCCTGCGACGTCGTCACCAACATGAAGCGGGCGCCGCAGGTGCTCGAGTGGGCGGTCGACGAGATGGAGCGCCGCTACGCGCTGCTGAGCGCTGCCGGCACCAACCACATCCGCAGCTACAACCGGCTCGGCAAGGACGTGATCGAGCAGCGCAGCCAACGGCCGTTGCCCGCGGAGGACGCGCACCTGCCGTACATGGTGATCGTCATCGACGAGCTCGCCGACCTGATGAACGTCGCGCAGAAGGACGTCGAGGAGTCGATCCAGCGGCTCGCGCAGAAGTCGCGCGCGGTCGGCCTGCACGTGATCCTCGCGACGCAGCGGCCGAGCACCGACGTGATCACCGGCGTGATCAAGGCCAACCTGCCGTGCCAGATCGCGTTCAAGGTCAATCGCAAGATCGACAGCCGCGTGATCCTCGACGTCAACGGCGCCGAGAAGCTGCTCGGGCACGGCGACATGCTGTTCGTGTCGCCGAGCGCACACCAGATCGTGCGCGCGCAGGGTGCGTTCGTGTCGGAGGAAGAGGCGCTGGCGGTGTGCAGCTGGCTCGAGCAGCATGCTCCGGAGCCCGACTTCCTGCCGGCGCTGGTGCAGACCGAGACCGGCTCGGGGCGGAGACCGCAGGACCAGGACGAGCTGTACGGCCGCGCGGTCGAGATCGTGCTCGGCCAGCAGCGGGGCTCGGCGACGCTGATCCAGCGTGCGCTCGCGGTGGGCTACAACCGCGCGACGCGGCTCCTCGAGATGATGGAGGACGACGGGCTGGTCGGACCGTTCGTCGGGTCGAAGTCGCGCGAGGTGATGATGTCGCTCGAGGAGTGGCGCGAGCGCGAGGCAGCGATCGCCGCGGAGCTCGACGCGGCTGGCGAGCCGGACGGCGATGGCTTCGCCGACGGCGACGGCGCGCCCGACGACGTCGAGCTCGGCGACGGCGAACTCGACGGGGACGACGACGACTGGGAGGTGGAGTCCGACGACGACGACGGATCCGCTCGCGCCGGAGCGGGGCGTTGAGCCGGCCGCGGCGGGCCGGTAGGCTTCTGCACTGGCGCCTGGGCGGGCGCACGGGCGGCTGCCGACGCGGGTGGTCGTCCGGTCGCTGGGCGGCGACGGGAGTTGAGCATGACCGGATCGTTCGTCGAAGCCGGCAGGTCGGCACACGCAGGCCGGTCGGGTCACGCAGACGCGGTGGCGCGGGGTGACGATCCCGCCAGGCGGGGCGGCGCGACGCTGCGCGAGTGGGCGGAGCCGCCGGGCGAGCCGGCGGGCCGGGGCCCGCACGGTCCCGGCGACGGCGATCCCGACCCGGGCTGGGCCGCCGCGTCGACGTCGCAGCGGCTGCGGCGGATCGCGCTGCCGCTGGTCCCCGCGGCGGTGTCGTGCTTCCTGATCTCCGCGCTGCTGTGGCGGCAGTTCATGGTCGACGACCCGAGCGCCCCGCGCGGCTCGGCGCTCGGCCGCACCCTCGCGGCGCTGGTGAACGCGATCTACGACTGGTTCGGACTCGCGTCGCCGTTCATGGCCGCGGTGCTGACGCTGGCGTGGAGCGCGATCTGGTACGTCTCCGGGCGCGCGGAGCGGGTCGGGCTGCGGATCGCTCGCATCGCGCTGTTTGCGCTGTGCCTCGCGATCCTGCTCGGGCTCGAGACGTTCGGTGGCGCGGCGGACGCGCCGGGGCAGGTGGGTCGCTACTTCGCGGCGCGCTTCGCCGGTGCGTTCGGCGACGGCTTCGCCGTCCTCCTGCTCGCGCCGGCGACGCTCGCGGCCCTGCTGCTCGCGACCGACTACTTCTTCTACCGCTCGTTCGAGGCGCTCGGCGTCCGCATGCACGGGGCGCGGCGCAGCGCGCGCCAGCCGGTGGCTCCGCTGCTCGATCCCATCGGGTCGGAGGTCGGCACGGATCCCGCGCGGATCGCTGCGGCGGGCCCCGGGCAGGACCGGTCCGAGGACGCGGCGGTCGAGGATGCGGCCGTCGAGGCGCTGCGCGGGTTGCGGTTGGCCCGCGACCTGCCGGCGCCGGTGCCCGAAGTCGCGCTCGACGACGCCGACGCTGCGGAATCCGCTTCTCCCGACGTGGTCGCGGTGCGCGACGAGTCCGCAGTCGCCGACGAGTTCGCAGCGCAACAGCAGGCCGAGACCGGACCGGCTGGGCCCGACGAGGTGCCGGCCGAGGAGCCGTCCGTCGACGAGCCGGTGCCGAGCAGGCGGGAGCGCCGACTCGCGCGCATGCGCCGCCGGGGGCTGCTCCCTGATGCACCGGTCGACGCTGTGCCGGTCGAAGGGACGGCGGTCGAGGACGCACCGGACGACGAGGTGCCCGCCGCGGAGGTGCTCGCCGACGAGACGCCGGCCGACGGGGTGGCGGCCGCAGCGGTCGACGAACCGAACGCCGATGCGGTGTCGGCCGACGTGCTCGATTCCAGCGACCGGCCCCCCGCCACGGAGGCGGACCGCGCGGTGCTCACCGATCCGCCGAGCCCGCTCGCGGCGGTGGATGCTCTCGCGGCTGGCGAGCCGCCGGCGGTGATCGATTGGCCCGCGGCGGGCGACGCCTGGGTCGCGGCGGAGGCCGACGAGGACGGCTGGGACGAGTTCGTCGATGGCGGGCTCGTCGATGGTGGTTTCGTCGATGGCGGTCTGGCCGGTGGCGAGGACGCCAGTGCGGCGGAGATGCCCCCGCGGAGCGTCGACGCGGCTGCCGAGCCGGTCGAGCAGCCGTCGCGCGCGGATCGCGACGCAGCCGCGGTTCCCGCCGAGCCGGCGGCCGCGGAGCGTGCGGAGGCGGCGATGCCGACGGCCGAGCGCGCGCCGCCTGCGGAGCCCGCTGACGAAGACGATGGCGCGACCGCGGCGGAAGTCGGGTCCGAGCCGGTCGTCGCGTTGCCGCGGGCTGGCGGGCGACAGGGCCGGCTGTTCGCGCTGGTGACCGACGACCAGCAGCTGATGGCGGAGGCGCGCCGTCTCGTCACCGAGTACCGGCGCGCCAGTCGCACGTTCCTGAGCCGCCGCCTGCGCGTGTCGCCGGAGGAGGCCGAGGAGCTGCTCGTGCAGCTGGCGGCGCAGGGCGTGCTCGAGTACGAGCGCGGCGCGGCTCAGGGGCGCGTGCGCGCGTGAGTCGACAGGTCACAGTGAGTCGGCAGGTCACAGTGAGTCGGCAGGTCACAGTGAGCTGGCAGGTCACCGTGAGCCGAGGGGTCGAGGTGAGCTGACAGGCAGTGAGCGACCGGGTGCGCGCCGGCCCGGCGGCGCCCGGCGGGCAGTTGTGGCGGTCGACGCGGACGGCGCACGGCGGACCCCGTGGCCGCGCGCGTCGGCCCGATCGCGCAGGTCTCGGCAGCAGCGAGGAGCGGAAGCTTGGCGGAGTTCATCCAGGCCGCGGAGGACCGCGGCGTGCCCCGGAACGTCGACGCGGAGCGCTCGGTGCTCGGCGCTCTGCTGCTCGACGCCGGTGCGACCGCGGACGTCAGCCAGATCCTGTCGCCGGAGGACTTCTACGTCCCCGCGCACCAGCAGATCTACCAGGTGATCCTCGACACCTACGACCGGCGCTCGCACACCGACGTGCTGGCCTGCGAGGAGGAGCTGTCGCGGCGCGGCGAGCTCGATGCGGTCGGTGGGCGCACCGCGCTGCTGCACCTGCTCGACAGCGTCGTGTCGGCGGCCGGCGTCGCCTACCACGCGGAGATCGTTCGCGAGAAGTCGATCCAGCGCCAGCTGCTCGAGACCTGCCTCGAGATCTCGCGGATGAGCTACGAGAACGCCGCCGACGCACGCGAGCTGCTCGAGACGGCCGAGGAGCGGATCTTCAAGATCGCGCGCATGAACGTCGCGAACGAGGTCCGCGGCATCGACTCCGTCCTGCAGGAGACCTTCGAGCGCATCGACTTCTTCCGTTCGCAGCGCGGGGAGCCGACCGGCCTCGTCACCGACTACCACGACTTCGACGAGATGACCGGCGGTCTGCAGCGCGGCGAGCTGGTCATCATCGCGGCGCGGCCGTCGATGGGAAAGACGACCTTCGCGCTGAACCTCGCCGAGCGCGTCGCGAGCACCAACAAGGGCGTCGTCATCTTCAGCCTGGAGATGTCCGCGCAGCAGGTCATCTCGAACATGCTCTGCTGCCGCGCGCAGGTCGACGGCCAGTCCGTGCGCCGCGGTCGCCTCACCGATCAGCAATACGCGCGGCTGCAGCAGGAGGCCGAGCGGTTGTACGAGGCGCCGATCTTCGTCGACGACAGCGCCGCGCTGACCCCGAGCACGCTGCGTGCGAAGTGTCGGCGGCTCAAGCAGCAGCACGACGTCCAGCTCGTCGTCGTCGACTACCTGCAGCTGATGTCGGGCGGTCGCCGCATCGAGAGCCGGCAGCAGGAGATCGCGTTGATCTCGCGCTCGCTGAAGGGGCTCGCTCGCGAGCTCGAGATCCCGGTCGTCGCGCTGTCGCAGCTCAATCGCGACGTCGAAGGCCGCGAGGATCACCGGCCGCGGATGAGTGACCTGCGCGAGTCGGGTGCGATCGAGCAGGACGCGGACGTGATCTGCCTGCTGCACCGCGAGGAGTACTTCAAGCGGACCGAGGAGAACGCCGGCCTCGCACAGCTGATCATCGCCAAGCAGCGCAACGGACCGACCGGCGACGTCACGCTCCGCTTCTTCCGCGAGTTCATGCGCTTCGAGAACTACCAGCGCCGCAGCGAGCCGCTCGGATGATCGCTTGACCGGCCGGGGCAGCGCCAGTCGACTACGCGGCCCGGCCGCGCGATCGCCGTGTCACGGCGCGCCCGCGCACCAGTCCGACCCGATGCTCCCGGCCCCGCGATCGACCGCAGCGCGCGCCCCGGCCCGCGCCCGTCCGCGCCCCGACCGCGCGCGGCGCCGTGGCCCGCTCCGCGGGCGTCGCGCGGCGGCGGTCCGGTGGCTGGCGGTGGCATTGTTCGTCGGTGCGGTCCCGCTGCCGGCGCAGCCGGCCGGACAGGAACCGGCTCGGCAGGTCCCGGCTCCCCAGGAAGCCGGTCGCCAGGAAGCCGGTCGCCAGGAAGCCGGTCGCCAGGAAGCCGGTCGCCAGGAACCCGGTCGCCAGGAACCCGGCGTGGCGGCGAATCAGGATCCCGACGAGGGGCGCACGGTGCTCGACATCCGCGTCGAGCCGCCCGACCTCGCGGCGACCGTGCTGCAGCGACTGCGGACCAAGGCTGAGGAGCCGCTGCACCTGGCGGTCGTCCGCGACGACCTGTCGGCGCTGTGGAAGGAGCTCAAGCTGTGGGCCGACTTCTACGTCGAGTCGGAGCCGGACGGCGTCCGGCTGATCATCCAGGTCCAGGCCTACCGCAGCTTCGACCGCTTCGAGTTCAAGGGGCTCGAGTTCTTCACCGAGACCGAGATCCGGACCGTGCTCGGGCTCACCTCGCGCCAGCGCATCAACCGGCTGGCGGCCGAGCAGTACGCGACCACGCTGAGGGAGCGCTACCGGCTGCGAGGCTTCGCGTTCGTCGACGTGCGGATCACCGAGGACGAGGAGCACAGCGTGCTCACGTTCTGGGTCGACGAAGGGCCCCGCGTCCGGGTGACCTCGCTCGACTTCGTCGGCAACCACTCCTACCCCGGCTGGGCGCCGATCCGGTTCTACGACAACCTGGTCGACAGCGCGAAGCTCGAGCTGAGCCCGGACTCGCTGCGCGTCGTGTCGGGTGATCCGTATTCGGCCGAGGGCGTCGACGAGGACCTCGACCGCCTGCGGCTGTTCTACCGCAAGCACGGGTTCCTCGACGCACGCGTCGAGCTCGCCGGCATCGAGTTCTCCCGCGACCGCGAGGAGGTCGCGTTGACCTACCGCATCGACGAGGGCCGGCGCTATCGGATCGCGGGGATCGATCTGCTGCAGCAACCACCGCCCGGTGAGGCCGAGCCGACCTACCCGAAGTCGGATGTGCTCACGGACGTGCGCTCGCGGGTCGACGACTTCTACGACTTCGAACAGCTCAAGCTCGACGAGCGACGGATCGCGGCGTTCTACGGCAAGCGAGGTCACCCGCTCGACGGCCAGTACGGCCGCGGTATCCGCAACGCGTTCCGCATCCTCGACATGGTCGAGCGCTACGACATCGAGCACGCCCTCGTGTGGGTGACGTTCGTCGTCGAGGAGGGCACGCCCAAGTCGCTGCGCAGCGTGCGTATCAAGGGCAACAGCGATACGCAGGATCGCGTCATCCGCCGCGAGCTGCTCGCGATGCCCGGCGAGACGCTCGACATGGACCGGATCGAGCGCTCGCTCGGCCGGCTCGACGCGCTGCGCTACTTCCAGGATCCGAACGACTTCGGCGGTGTGCGGTTCGAGCTGCTGCCGATCGAGGGGGCGCAGGACCAGGTCGATCTCGGCGTCGACGTCGTCGAGGGCGACACCGGCGCGTTCCGCTGGGGCGCGGGCGTCAGCACCGCGGCCGGTGTGCAGGCGCAGTTCGTGTTGTCGAAGCGCAACTTCGACCTCGCGCGGCCACCGACGTCGTGGAACCCGCTCGAGTGGTTCGCACAGATCCGCGACAGCGAGGCGTTGCACGGCGCCGGCCAGGAGCTCGAGCTGCTGCTGGCGCCCGGCTCCGAGATCAGCCTGTTCTCGATGTCCTTCTACGAGCCCGACGTGTTCCGCGAGCACCAGGACACGATCGGTCTGCGCCTGCAGGGCTACCGGCGGCTCGCGCGGCTCGACTCCTTCGATCTCGACTCGCTGGGCGCGAACGTCGGCTTGCAGCGCAACTTCGACGAGCGGCTGGCGGTCGGTGTCACGATGCGGCAGGAGACCGTCGAGGTGCAGAACCCGCGCACCAATGCACCCGACATCGTCTACCGGGCGGAGGGCACCAGCGAGCTGCGCGGTGTGCGCCTCAATGTCAACCTCGACGACGTCGACCTGCCGATCAGCCCGACGACGGGATATCGGGCGCGTTTCTATGGCGAGCTGCTCGGTGGTGTGTTCGGCGCCGACGAGGACCTGTGGAAGGCCGGCGTCAGCCATACGCTGTTCGTCCCGATCCACCGCGACAGCCTCGAGCGCGCCCACGTCCTGACCTGGCGCTCGAGCTTCGACTACGGCGCGGGCTACGGGCGCTCCGGCGACCTGTTCCTCACCGAGCGCTTCTACATGGGTGGCAGCACGCTGCGCGGCTTCGACCAGCGCCAGGCCGGTCCATCGCAGTTCGGTGAGCCGGTCGGTGGCGAGGCGCGGCTGCTGGGCAGCCTCGAGTACGGCTTCCCGATCTTCTCGACCAAGCGCGCCGGCCAGATCCGGCAGACCGAGGTGCTGCGCGGAGTGCTGTTCACCGACTTCGGCATGCTCGGGCTCGGCCTCGACGACATGGGCTCACCGCGCCTCAGCGCCGGCTTCGGTATCCGGATCCGCGTCCCGGTGCTCGAGCTGCCGATCTCGCTCGACTTCGGCTGGCCGATCTTCTCCGAGAACACCGACGACCAGCGGCAGTTCCTGTTCTCGCTGTCGCGGTTCTGACCCGTCCGCACCATCCCGTTCCCGCGAGGCTCCCGCCGATGTCCGCGATCGCGCTCGGTTCCGGCTCCCATCCCCTCGAGACCTGGGTCGCGCTCAGCCGACCGGGTAGCCGCGTGCTGATCCCGTCCGAGTCCCGCGAGGCGATGCGCGCGTCGCGTGCGGTCGTCGAGGCGGTGCTCGCGCGTGGTGACATCGTCTACGGGGTGAACACGGGCTTCGGCAAGCTGGCGAACCGGACCGTGTCCCCGGAGCGGCTCGGCGATCTGCAGCGCAACCTGCTGCTGAGCCACGCGACCGGCGTGGGCGACCCGTTGCCGGTCGAGGTCGTTCGGCTCGCGTTCGCACTCCGCATCCACTCGCTGGCGCGCGGCTGCTCGGGAGTGCGCACCGAGCTGGTCGACACGATGGTGTCGCTGTTCAACCAGGACCTCGTCCCGGTCGTGCCGTCGCAGGGCTCGGTCGGTGCCTCGGGCGACCTCGCACCACTGGCGCACCTGGCGCTGCCGCTGATCGGCTTCGGTGAGGTACACGACGGCAACGCGGTGATCGCCGGCGCCGACGCACTCGACAAGGCCGGGCTCGCGCCGGTCGAGCTCGCGGCGAAGGAGGGCCTCGCGTTGATCAACGGCACGCAGATCATGACCGCGCTCGGCATCCTCGCCGTCGCGCGTGCCGGCGTGCTGTCGCGCACCGCGGACGTCCTGTGCGCGGCGACGATCGAGGCCTTGCGTGGCTCGGAGAAGCCGTTCACGGCCGCGGTCCACGACGTGCGGCCGCACAGCGGCCAGCTGCGCACGGCCGCCAACCTCCGCTCACTGCTGCAGGGTTCCGCGATCGTCCCGAGCCACGCCGGCTGCGGGAAGGTGCAGGACGCGTACTCGATGCGCTGCGCGCCACAGGTGCACGGCGCCGTCAAGGAAGCGCTCGACTTCGCGATGGGGGTGCTGGCGGTCGAGGCCGACGCGGTGACCGACAATCCTCTCGTGTTCGCCGACGGGCTGGTCGTGTCGGCCGGCAACTTCCACGGCCAGCCGGTCAGCCAGGCGCTCGACTTCGCCAAGATCGCGGTCTCGACGCTCGCGAACATCAGCGAGCGCAGGATCGAGAACCTCGTGAACCCGGACATCTCCGGGCTGCCACCGTTCCTCGCCGCCGACCCGGGCGTCGAGAGCGGCCTGATGATCCCGCAGGTCGTCGCCGCGGCGCTGGCGTCGGAGAACAAGACGCTCGCGCATCCGGCGAGCGTCGACACGATCCCGACCTCGGCGAACCGCGAGGACCACGTGTCCATGGGCGTGACCGCTGCGCGGCACGCGACCGCCGTCGTCGACAATGCGACGCGCGTGCTCGCGATCGAGTGGATCTCGGCCTGTGCGGGGCTCGACTGTGGCGAGCAGCTGCGCCCCGGTCGCGGCGTCGAGGTCGCCCACCAGGTCCTGCGCGAGGTCGTGCCGCCGCTCGTCCACGACCGCTTCCTGGCGCCGGACCTGCGCGCCGCCGAGGAGCTGATCCGCTCCGGAGTCCTGCTCGCCCGCGTCGAGGCGCGCTGCGGCCGGCTCGGCTGATCGCCGCGGCGAGACCGGCCGCTACACTGGCCCGGATGGTGACGGAAACGAAGCTCTGGCGCGCACCGCGCGGCACCGACCTGCACTGCGCCAACTGGCTCATCGAGGCACCGTACCGGATGCTCCAGAACAACCTGGACCCGGAGGTCGCCGAGGACCCGGCTCACCTGATCGTCTACGGCGGCTCCGGCAAGGCGGCGCGCGATCCCGCGGCCCTGGACGGCATCCTGGCGACGCTGCGGCGGCTGCAGCCCGACGAGACGATGCTGGTCCAGTCCGGCAAGTGCGTGGCGGTGTTCCGCACGCACGAGGACGCGCCGCGCGTCCTGATCGCGAACTCCAACCTGGTCGGCGACTGGGCCAACTGGGACGAGTTCCGCCGGCTCGAGGCGCTCGGCCTGACGATGTACGGCCAGATGACCGCCGGCAGCTGGATCTACATCGGCAGCCAGGGCATCGTCCAGGGCACCTACGAGACCTTCGCGGCGGCGGCGCGGCGGCATTTCGGCGGCGACCTCGCCGGCCGCGTCGTGGTCACCGCGGGCCTCGGTGGAATGGGCGGTGCGCAGCCGCTCGCGGCCGTCCTCGCCGGCGGCGTGTGCCTGGCCGCCGAGGTCGACCGCACGCGCATCGACAAGCGCCTGCAGACCCGCTACCTCGACCATCTCGCCGGCAGCGTCGACGAGGCGATCGAGCTGGCCTGGCGCAAGCGCGCGTCGCGCGAGGCGGTGTCGATCGGCGTCGAGTGCAACGCGACCGAGCTGCTCGCGGCATTGGTCGAGCACGGCCGCGTGCCCGACGTGCTGACCGACCAGACCAGCGCCCACGACATGCTGAACGGCTACGTGCCGGACGGCATGCCGTGTTCCCGGCCGCGCTCGAGCTGCGGGAGCGCGACCCCGAGCGCTACGTCCAGCGCTCCCGCGAGACGGCCGCCCGGCACGTGCGGCTGATGCGGCAGCTGCAGGACCGGGGTGCGATCACGTTCGACTACGGCAACAACCTGCGCACCGAGGCGCGCGATGCCGGCGTCGCCGACGCGTTCGCGATCCCCGGCTTCGTGCCGGAGTACATCCGGCCGCAGTTCTGCGAGGGGCGCGGGCCGTTCCGGTGGGTCGCGCTCAGCGGCGACCCCGCCGACATCCACCGCACCGACGACCTGCTGCTCGAGATGTTCCCGCACGACGAGCTGCTCGCGAACTGGATCCGCAAGGCCCGCGAGCGGATCGCGTTCCAGGGCCTGCCGGCGCGCATCTGCTGGCTCGGCTACGGCGAGCGACACCGCTTCGGCCTCGCGGTCAACGACCTCGTCGCGACGGGCGCGATCCGCGCGCCGATCGTGTTCGGCCGCGACCACCTCGACTGCGGGTCGGTCGCCTCGCCGTACCGCGAGACCGAGGGCATGGCCGACGGCTCGGACGCGATCGCCGACTGGCCGCTGCTGAACGCGCTCCTGAGCACCGCCGGCGGGGCGACCTGGGTCTCGATCCACCACGGCGGCGGCGTCGGCATCGGTCGGTCGATCCACGCCGGGCAGGTCACCGTCGCGGATGGCACGAAGGCGGCCGCGGCGCGGCTCGAGCGGGTGCTGACGAACGACCCCGGCATCGGTGTCGCCCGCCACGCCGACGCCGGCTACGAGCGCGCCCGCGAGATCGCGGCCGAGCGGGGGGTCGATCTCGGCGGCTGACCCGCTCCGGCGGGGCGACCGTTTTCTCCTTGCCAGCGCGCGCTCGGATTCGTCTTCTAGACCCCGCTCGGCGGGCGGCCCTCCAGGGCCTCCCGGCGGCCTGTCGATACCCCCTGGGGTCCGGGTGCGCCCGGGCCTCGGGACGGCGGAGCGGTCGCTGCCCGACTCCCGAACCGATCGTCGCGCAGTCGATCGTCGCGCAGTCGATCGTCGCGCAGCCGATCGTCGAGCCGTCGACCCCCGAGCCGTCGACCTCCGTAGTGCACAGCGTGGTCAGATCGTGAGCAGGTTCCGCCCGAAGCAGGAGACACCTTCCGACGAGACGATCGGCGACGACCTGCTGGTCATCGTCGACCGCTCGGTGAATCCGTACCTGGTCGTGTTCCACGACCCGACCAGCTTCCGGGCCGAGCAGATCCGTGCGCTGCGCAACCAGCTGGTCGCGATGAATCCCGACGGCAGCGCGAAGACGCTCGTCGTGACCTCGGCGATCAAGGGCGAGGGCAAGTCGATCACCACCATCAACCTCGCGCTGGCGTTCGCCGAGTTGGAGCGGCACTCGGTGCTGCTCGTCGACGCCGACCTGCGCGGTCCGAGCGTCGAGGACTACCTGAACCTCAACCCGCGGCCGGGCCTGTCCGACGTGCTGCTGGATCGCGTGCGGCTGTCCGACGCGATCCGCCACGCCGGCGTCCGCAATCTCGACGTGCTGGGCGCCGGCACGCGGCTGACGTCGCCGTCGGAGATCCTGACGACGACGCGGTTCCAGGACCTGTTCGCACGCCTGAAGGAGGACTACCGCTACGTCATCATCGACACGCCGCCGGTGCTGTCGGCGACCGACGCGAGCGTGATCGCCGCGCGTGCGGATGGCACGCTGCTGACCGTCCGCCTGGAGCACTCGCCGAAGGCGCTGACCAAGCAGGCGATCCGCAATCTGCAGGACCTCGGCGCCAACGTCTTGGGTGTGTTCGTGACCGAGGTGCGCGGAACCGATCCGGACAACGATCCGCGGTTCGCATACCGGACCGCCGAGGAGCTGTGACCGGCGACGCCATCGACCGCCCGCCCGCGGGATGTGACCCGCGCCGCCGTCGTCGGCGACCGGTCCGACACCCCGGGTGGCGGCGGTCACCGAACCGGGGCGGTCGCGACAGCGCGGTCCTGGCGGCGGAAGGCTGCGACGGGAGGTCGCCGTGGTCGATCTGAAGCGTAGCCTCAAGGAGGCGGTCAAGAAGCTCGCCTACTCGACGTCGGTCGACCAGCTGAAGAAGCGCGGCGTGAAGCGCGTCAGCGTGCTCGGCCTCGACCGCATCGTGTCGCTCGTCGAGGAGGCCGTGCACCGCAGCCTGCAGCACCGGCTGCTGAGCTCCGAGCGCGAGGCCGTCGTCGATGCGACCAAGGAGGAGTTCCTCCGACTCCTGAAGAGCAACGAGGAGCTGCGCGAGAAGCAGGAGCGCTCCCAGGAGGAGGCCGACAACCTCCGCATCGAGCTGCAGCGGCTCCGCCAGCAGCTCGACGAGCGGCTCGAGGAGGCGCGCGTCCAGGCGCTGTCGTCCTACGACGGCGAGAACGCCGCCATCCTCGAGAAGGTGAGGATGGTCGTCGGCAGCCTGCAGGCGCACGAGCTGCCGCCGCGCCAGCTCCAGGAGCGCGTGCTCGAACTCGTCATGGACGTCGTCGCCGGCGAGCGGCGCGAGGTCGGAGGCTGCGCAGGCGGCCGTCCGCGACCGCGAGATCGATCTGCTGCAGCGGCGGATCTCGAAGCTGACGCAGTCGCTCGAGACCACCGAGCAGCGGTTGACGCAGGTCTCGGCGATGAAGGACGTCGAAGAGGGCCTCTCGTCGATCTATCGCGAGGTCCAGGGGCTGCGCGACGAAGGTCAGCGAGCCGAGAAGAAGAAGGAGCTGATGGCGGGGATCTTCGCCGCCAATCTCCAGCTGCAGAAGAAGTCCTGATCCGGGGACCTGCGCAGGGAGGGCTCCGCGGGCCACTATCGAGGAGAAACGATGAGCGACGAAGGTAGCGCGGCGTCGGCGAGCGACGCGATGACGGGCGACACCAAGGACCATGGCGTGCTCTACATCGGCATGGACCTCGGCACGTCACGGACGTCCGTGTCGGCGAGCAACGGTGTCCGCGAGACGGTGTATTCGATCGTCGGCTACCCGAAGGACGTCGTGAGCCGCAAGCTGCTCAAGAAAGACGTGCTGTTCGGCAAGGAGGCGCTCGAGAAGCGCCTGTCGCTGAAGATGTTCAAGCCGCTCGAGAAGGGCGTGCTCGTCTACAGCGATGGCAACGACGCCGAGCGGCAGGAGGTCGAGCGCGCCGCCAAGGACCTGATCCGAGAGGCGATCCGCCTGGCGCGGCCCCGCAAGGACGAGCTGGTCTACGCGGTGATCGGCGCGCCCGCGCAGGCGAGCATCAACAACAAGGAGGCGATCATCGAGGCGGCGCGCGCGACGGTCGACTCCGTGATGCTCTGCAGCGAGCCGTTCGCGGTCGCCTACGGGCTCGACATGCTGGAGGACGCCTTGATCGTCGACATCGGTGCCGGCACGACCGACCTGTGCCGCATGCACGGCACCATGCCCGAGGACTCCGACCAGATCACGCTGACGGTGGCCGGCGACAGCGTCGACCGCAAGCTCAGCGAAATCGTCTCCCGCGATTGTCCGGGCGCGTCGTTCTCGCTGCAGATGGTCAAGGACATCAAGGAGCGCTATTCCTACCTGGGCGACCCGCCGGAGCGGGTGCTGGTGACGTTCCCGGTCGACGGCAAGCCGACGCAGTTCGATCTGACAACACAGATCAAGGAGGCGTGCAGCGTGCTCGTCGATCCGATCGTCGACGGGATCCGCCGGTTGATCGGCTCGTTCGATCCCGAGTTCCAGCACCGGCTGCGCAACCGGGTCGTGCTGGCCGGCGGCGGGTCGATGATCCGGGGTCTCGACACGGCGATCGAGTCCTCGATGCTGCGCGACCTCGGCGGTGGCCGCGTGATCCGCGTGGAGGAGCCGATCTACGGTGGCGCCAATGGCGCACTCAAGATCGCGCACGACATGCCCGAGGACTACTGGGAGCAGCTGAAGTGACCGGGCGCGCGGGTCAGGGCCTGCCTCACAGGCCGAACTCGCGCTGCAGCAGGTCGCGCAGGTCGTAGAAGTCGCCGATCGAGTAGTCCGGCTCGGTCGCTCCGACGCCGTGTGCATGGCGTCCCGAGCGGCGGTTGTGCACGGTGATCATGCCGATCTCGTTGGCCGGGTCGATGTCGTTGATCGGGTTGTCGCCGACGTACATCGTCCGCTCGGCGCTCAGGCCGAGATCGCGCAGCACGCGCCGGTAGAGCTTCGGGTTCGGCTTGTTGATGCCGATCTGCTCGGTGAAGAAGATCGCCTGCGGGCTCAGGAACTCGTGCACGCGCAGTCGCACGACCTTCTCGGCCTGCTTGATCCCGATGCCGGCCGAGATGATGCCGCGGATCGGCACGCGCGAGCCGAGCCAGCGCAACACCTCGTAGCAGTCGTCGTAGACCTTCAGCTCGCGCCACTTCGTCTCGTGGTAGGCGACGATGCCGGCGGCGACGAGGATCTCGCGGTTCAGCCCGGCACTCGACTCGGGAGGCAGTCGCTCGATGAGCTTGTCGAAGTGCATCCCGTAGTTGCTGCTGAACTCCTGGACGACCTCGGTCAGTTCCTTGACGCACTCGTCGCGGGTCGCGCGGAGCCCGATGGTGACCATCGCGTCGACCGCCGCCCGGCGCGCCTTGTCGGCGAACACCGAAGTCGAGAACAGCGTGTCGTCGATGTCGAAGAAGATCGCGTCGAGGGGGCGGCTCACGGTCGATGCGCTCGGCGGGAAGGGCTGCGGCGCCGATTGTAGGCGGCCGGCGGCGATGCGGCCCGGGGCGAATCGGCAGTGCGAGCGCCCGCGGGCGGCGACAGCCCCGAAATCGCGAACGGCCCGAGCCGTGAGCGACTCGAGCCGTCCAGGCTGCGTCCAGCCGGGCCGCGGGGCCCGGAGGGCGCGTGCGGGCCAGCTGGCCCGGCGTGCGGTCAGCGGCCGTCCATCAGGTCCTTGACGTCGGTGATCGACGCGCGGACCAGCACCATCAGCGACGAGTTCTCGTCGACGACGCCTTCCTGCTTGAAGAAGAAGGACAGCAGCGGGATGCGGCCGAGGATCGGAATCTCGGCGCGCCGCTCGCGGTTCAGCACCTCGCGCAGGCCGCCGATCAGCACCGAGCTGCCGTCCGGCACGGTGACCGTCGTCGCGAACGAGCGGACGATGAGCTGCGGCAGCTGCACCGTCACCGGCTGCGTGGCGCCGGCGAGCGACGTCGAGAAGGTCGGGATCGGGCGGATCAGCTCGGCGACCGTCGGCTGCATGTCGAGCGTGATGTGGCGGCGGTCGTGGCTGACGGTCGGCTTGACGTCCAGCACGATGCCGTCCTGGATCACGTCGATGCGCGGGTCGGCGATGAACGCTGCCTGCGCCACCTCGACGTCGAAGTCGCGCACGTAGGCGGTCTGGTTGATGATCGCCACGTGGCCGCGCTCGTTGTTGAGCACGGTCAGGTTCTGGCCGTTGAGCTCCTGCACGTCCTGGCGCTTCTCGACCGCGGTCAGGATCGCCTGGATCTGGAGGTCGTCGAGGAACGCGACCGCGGCCGTCAGACCGCCGTTCGGCGACAGGGCGCTGCCGAGCGAATCGCTGAAGTAGTTCTCGGTGCGGCCACGGATGTCGCCGTCGTTGCCGTCGTTGTAGAACGCGCCCGACGACGGGTTGCCGGCGGGGTCGGCCGTGCCGGCATTGTCGAGGCCGCGCGACGCGTTGTCGTCCAGGCCGTTGGTGATGTCGTCGAGCTGCGCGACGGTGCCCTTGCTGCCCGAGCCGCCGAGCCCGCGGAAGTCGACGCCGACCTCCTGCAGGAAGTTGCGGCTGACGGTCAGGAACTTCGACTCGATCGTGACGACCGTCGTCGCGAAGCGGCGCAGGTCCGACAGCACGCCGTCGACGCGCTTCTGCATCTCGGGGTTCGCCGTGACCAGCAGGTAGCCGGCCTCCGCCGTGTCGATCTGCGCGCCGGAGTCGCCGTCCCAGTACTCGGGGTCGGTCGCTTCCTTGATGTTCTGGACGAGGATGTCGATCTCGACGAAGTAGGTCTTGTCCTCGCCCTCACCGCCGGTGCGCGGCGCCTCGCCGAGGTCCTCGCCGGACGGGATGTCGCGGATCGTCGGCGGCAGGAACACCGTGCGGCCGAACACCAGGTCGCGGACGTCCTTCTGATCGAGGTAGTTCTGCCCGCCGGCGAGCGCCTTCGTCGTGATCTGCACGACGCCGTCCTGGACGATCCAGGCCAGCTCGGCGCTGCGGGCGACCATCTGCTTGAGGAAGTTCGCGACCGAGATCGGCGCGGTGACGTCCATCACGAGCTTGAGGTCCTCACCGTCGATCACGTCGCGCGCTTCGGGCGTGATGATGATCGGGATGTTGGTGATCGCGGTCAGGCGCGTCTTCACCTCGTCGTAGCGGCCGCTCTCCTCGTCGAACGACAGCGGCGGCACCATCTCGGTCTCGACCAGTCGGCGCAGCTCCGCGTCCTCGGGGTCGACGGTCGCGCGCGACACCGCCGGCGGGACGCGGTCGTTGGCGCGCTCCCAGACCTCGGGGTCGACGTGGAGGATGTCGACCTGCGGGATCCTCAGGTCCTCGGCTTCCTCCTGCATGCGGCGCATGCGGACCGCCATCGCGCGGTAGTAGTCGTCGGTCTTGCGCTCGCGGCCGGCCTTGATCGACGCGTTGTGCAGCTCGGCGGCGACCCGGTTGGCGGGGTCGATGCGCATCGCCCGGTAGGCGAGCTCCTTGGCGTCGTCGAAGCGGCGCAGCTGGAACGCGAGCGCCGCCTTGTCGAGCAGATCGTTGACCTCCGCGCGCAGGCGCGCGGCACGCTCCAGCTCGATGCGTTGCCGCTCGCGGCGCAGGTCGGCCTGCGCAGCCTCGCGCTCCGCGGCCTCGGCCTGGTCGCGCGCCTCGTTGGCGCGGTCGACGAGGTTCTGGGCCTGACCCTGGAGGTCGCCCCACTCGATGAAGCGCGACGTCTGGATCGTCAACAGCGCGCGCTCACCGTCCTCGATGGCCTTGCGGTAGTTCTGCTGGTCGAGCGCGACATTGCCCGAGTCGAGCAGGCTGCGCACCTCGCTGCGCCGGCGCTGCGCGTTGACCTCGCCCTGCTTCTCCATCTCCTCGCCGAACGTCTCCGCGGTCGCGGCGGGGAGGTCGAGCTCCGCATTGACGAGCTGCAGGCGCTCGTTGACGCGCGCGTCGGTCGGCATCAGCTCGCGGGCCTTCAAGAGCTCGATGCGAGCCGCTTCGAGTCCCTGCACGGTGCCCTGCGCGCGCAGCCGATCGGCGTTCTCGAGGAAGACCTCCACGAGCAGGCGCGAGCGCTGCTCCTGGACCGTTCCCGGGCCCTGCGGTGCGCCTGCCGTGCCCGTCTCCGTGCGGCTGCGCGGACCACCGGGCCCGGCACCGGACGTCGCCGAGGTGCCCGAATCATCGACGCCGGTGTCGGTCGACGAGCAGCCGGTCAGGCCGAACAGGGCGAGGGCGACGACGGCGCTCGCCAGACCGCGCACACGCGCGGCGGCAGCGACGCGTGCGGCACCGGAACGGACGGCGCAGCTGACGCGGGCGAAGGGCCCAGCGAATCGCGCGAGACGACCGAGAGATGGACGATCGAGGAACATCGTGACCAACTTGCGTCCTGGGACCCCGCACGTCGGTGACGCGCGCCGGGTGGAAGCCGCCTGGCGGCGGCCTCGCGTCGGCGCGCATTGCGCGGTGTGCGAAGGCCCAACGGGGTCTGGAGACGGATTCGGGCAGTGCGAGGAGCGGGTGCTCGCCGCCTGGATCGGAGACGTTCCTCCTCCACGTGCCTCGCCGCCCGTTCGCACAGGTGCCGACGGAACGCGCAGACGGCGGACCAGGCGTGCGGGGGGCATGGCGCGGGGGAGAGGGGTGAGGGACGGGGCGAGGGGTGGCCCCGGGGGGTCGAAGCCGAAAACTAGCGAGGCGCTCGGGGCCATGCCAGCCCGATTTTCGAAGTCCGGGCGGTGCGCGGGCTTCGCCGCGCGCGGCGGTCAGCGGGAGCGGATTGCGGGGCGTCCCCGCGGCGTCGTGGCGCGCGCTCGCCGACCGGCCCGCACGGGCATCGGTCGGGTGCGCGAGCTGGATGGGACCGCCGCCCCGGGGGGGCGCTGCGAGGCACGCGCGGCGCCGCGGGGACCGGGCGTGGCGCGGTCGCCCGGCAGAGCGCTCACGGTGGTGGCGCGCCGACGTCGCGAGCGGTCGCGCTGCGGTCGGTCAGCCGCCTCAGCGGCCGACCGAGCGCTGCTGCGTACCCATGCCGCCGCCGAAGTTGATCTCCTGGAAGCCGGCTGCGCGCACGGCGTCCACGGTTCCCGCGACGTCGCCGTAGGTCGTCTGCGGGTACGGCTCGATGACGACCGGCATGACCTTGGTTCCGCCGGTGTCCTTGTCTGGGACGCGGCGGCGGGGATCCTCCGCGATCTCCTTCAACGCGTCCATCAGCTCCGTCATCTCTTCGACCTTCTTCGGGCCGACGAGCCAGTAGACGCGGTGGCCGACCATCTTGACGTTGTTGCGCGAACGCAACGGGCCGATCGACGCCCGGCGCGCGACCTCCTGACCGAACTCCTCACAGACGATCTTGACGGAGAGCTGCTCGATCGGCTCGGCCTCGGTCGTCTGGGAACCGCGGTCCTTCGGCAGGTAGGCGGGGAGCTTCGCTTCGAGCGTTTTGAAGTCGATGCAGAGGAAGAAGATGATCAGCAGGAACACGCAATCGATCATCGGCGTCATGTCCGCCTTGGCTTCTTTCTCGCCTTCCTTCCTGAACTTGGCCATGGGTGTCCCTCGCTGAGTTTCTGGCGGCGGTCTGCGGTGTGCGGGTAGGTGCTGCGGAGCGGGCTCGGATCAGGTCGCGACGTCTGGTCGCGACTTCGGGTCGCCGGCTTGGCCGGGCGACCGGCGCTCAGTTGGGGTAGAGCTTGCGCTCCTTGTCGTCCTCGGACAGCGCGAGTTCGAGCTTCCAGAACGCGGCTTCCGGCTGGCTGCACGCGGTCATGAACACGCCCACGTAGTGCCACTCGGTCCACTTGTCGGCGCGGATCAGCACCGGGTCGTTGACGACCGTGACCTGGCGGCCACCGAGGTTCTCGACGTCCTTGTCCTTGACGACGGTCCCCTTCCACTCGATCAGCAGGCGGCGGATACCCTCCGTGTTGTCGCCATCGCGCGCGGGGTCGTACCAGGTGTTCTGCTTGTAGACCATGCGACCGTCCTGCGCGATGTTGACGATCGGGCGGACGTCCGGCGGGTTCTCGTCCGGCACGGCGTACTTCGCCACGGGGAGGATGAGGTCCTCGAGATCGCGCTGGCTCAGGTCGATGACCAGCACGAAGAAGATCATGAGAAGGAAGACGCAGTCGATCATCGGCGTCATGTCCATCTCGGCTTCGCGCTCTGCCTCGTCCTTGAGGTTGCTCATAGTCGTCGTGCCTCCTGTCGGCCGGACCCGCTCAGCCGCCGCGCGCCGGCGCGCGGGCGGGGCTGGACGGGGCGCGGCCCGGATCCTGTCGTGATCCTGGGTGCGGTTGTCTGCTCGGAATGCTCAGGGTCGGCCGGTCGCCGGTCGCGATGAGGCCGCCGACATTGCGCGCGTGCGGGGGGCCGTTCGCCGGACGCCGACCGAGGCCGGACGCCCTGGGCGCAGTCGGCGCGGGGCTGGGGCACCACCCGGGTGCGTGAGCGCGGTTGCGCGCGCTCCGCCCCGCATCGGCCCTGCGGGCACCGGCCCGCGTGCGTGTCGCGCGCGGGCGTCGGGTGCGCGATGGCCTCTGGTTGAGTGGGGTGGTCGTCGTCCCAGGACTCCGGCGGATCGGCTGTTTCGGCTGTGCTGCTGTGGCGCTGTGCTGCTGTGGCGCTGTGCTGCTCTGGCGGTGCTGCTGCGGAGCGACCTGCGAGCGAACGTGGACCGAACGCCGCGGGTGCGGCTGCGGTTCAGGCGGCCTGCGGTTCAGGCTGCCTTGCGGTTGCGGAAGCGCTCGAAGAGCTCCTCCGCGATCGCGTTGACCTCGATCGAGGTGCGCAACACCTTGTTCCGGAACGTGAAGTAGAAGGCGCCGGTCGGCAGCGCCACGATCAGGCCGAAGATCGTCGTCACGAGCGCCAGCTTGATGCCGCCCGCGAGCTGTGCCGGGCTCACCGAGCCACCCGCGGCCGCGATCTCGCCGAACGTGATGAACATGCCGGTCACGGTGCCGAGCAGGCCGAGCATCGGCGCCGACGCGGTGATCAGCGACAGCCAACCGATCTTCTGGAACAGCTTCAGCGTCTCCTCGTCCTCCATCTCGCGCACGGCCGACTGCACCGTCTCGAACGAGTGCTCGAGCTTGAGGAGACCCGCGTGGACGATGTTCGTGAAGTAGGTGCGCTCGCTCTCGCACAGCTCGGCGGCGTCCTGGTACTGCTCGTCGTCGAACAGCGCTTCGAGCTCGTCGATCAGCTCCGGCGGCGCGAGCTTGTCGCGCTTGATCGACACGAAGTTCTCGATGATCAGCGCCACCGAGATCACCGACAGAACCACGATCACCCAACCGATCACACCGGCGTTCTGGAACGCCTCGATGACAGCGCTCGGGCGCTCCGTGGTGGTTGCAGTCTGCGCGAGCGCGGTGCTCGCGAGCAGCAACGGTGCGATCACGGGGGCAGCGGCATTCAGCAGGCCGCGGAGGGACAGGCCGTGCAGGGGGTTGTTCATCCGGAACATCGGGTCCGTGGGGTCCTTGGGGTCAACGCGGGGGCCGAGGGGGCAGCCCCGGAAGCGATCGGAGAGGTGGAGCCCGGAATAGTGCGGCTTCCGCTGGCGGCGTGGAAGCCCCGAGTGAGTGCGCGCCCCAAAAAACGGGTCCGGCCGGGCTCGTCCGTTTCCGTGTGTCGCGCGCTCGGTCGACGACCGTCGCGCGAGGGCGTCGGTCGCTCGGTGCGGCCGCCCATGGCGGTCGCACGTTCATCCGGTCCAGTGCCGGCGGGCGGGTCGCGACCCGCGGATGCTCTTGGGCGTGTCGACGCCGCGAGCGCGGATCAGCGCCGCAGCTCTTCCGCGGCGCGGGATGCCCAGACGCTCGTGCCGTACGAACGAACGACCGTATCGAAGTAGCTCGCGGCGCGCTGCTTGTAGGTCTGCGACTCGCGGTCCGGACCGAGCGCCAGCAGCACGCGGCCGCTGTAGTAGAGCGCCTTGGCGGTCGTGTCGCCGTTGGTCGTGTCCAGCACGCTGGCCTCCGCGAGGGCGACCTGTGCGGCGCGCAGCGCGGAACCGTCACCGGACTTCTGCGACTGCAGGAACAGCGCCTCGCCCTCACCGGCGCGCGCCGCGGCGCGGAGCGCCGGTGCGGCGCCGCGCGAGCCGAGGTCGCGGAAGTACTTCAGGGCGTCCTCGAAGTTGCCCTCCTGCACCATGGACTCGCCGACTCCCACGTTCGCCTGCGCCTCGAGCTGGACGAACTCGGCGTCGGGATCGTCGCCGGCCGCGCCGCGCACCGCGGTCACCGCAGCACGGTAGGCGGAGCGCGCTCCGGCGAAGTTGCCGGCCGCCTGGAGCGCCGCAGCGAGCTCGAGCTTCGCACGCGCGTTCCAGACCGGCAGCCAGCCGCGCGACAGACTGTCGTCGGCGAGCTGCTCGAACGTCGTCTGCGCCTCGGCGAACATGCCCGCCGCGACCAGAGCGCGACCGCGCCACAGCAATGCGTCGGGCCGGCGGAAGCCGTCGGCGTTCTGGTCGAGCCAGGCGGCGAGCTCTTCGGCGGCCTTCTTCGCACGGCCGGGATCGGTGCGGCCGCCGCGCGCGAGGCTCTGCGCCGCGAGGTAGCGGCATTCGGTCTGGAACACCGGGCGCGAGCTCGCGCGCGCTGCTTCCTCGTATTGATTGGCAGCCGTCGCGAAGTCGCCCTTCGCCGCGGCGGCGCGACCGAGCGCGAACGCCTGCGGCGGCTCGCTCCAGGTGATCTCGGCGACCTGCGAGGCGCGGATGTCCTTCTCCTCCGAGCCGGACTTGTAAGTGAGCTTCGAGTCGGTCAGGCCGACGATCTCGATGCCGCGGAAGCGGCGCCCGGTCGTGGTCATGACCGTATCGCTGATCTCGCTTTGCGCCGTCGCGGCGGCGTCCACGCCGAGCATCGCGGCGAGGGTGAGGGAGACGGTGAGGAGTTTCATCAGCCTGGATCCGTGTTCGCTTGCCGATTCCGCGCTGCAGGGCACCCGGTCGGCGTCGTGGTCTCTTGGGGTGGAGGCGTATCTGCGAGGCGTGCCGATCAGCCGTGCACTGCCGTGAAGAGCTGATAGAGCTCGACGCCGCGCTTGCCGCGGTGCTTACGCAGCGTCTCGAAGTCATCGATGCTGCGTGCCTTGCCGAAGAGCGTCTCCGCGAGGCGCTTCATCTCGCTGTCGCCCTTCGCGCCAGCGCGGTGGGCGAACATGTAGCACTCCCAGTAGAACTCGTACCACTCGATGCTGTAGTCCTCGACGCCCAGGAAGCGGATGTACTTGCGGTACTCGTTCCAGTGGCGCTCGTAGGCCTCCTTCGGCTGGTCGAGACCGACGACCTCCTGCAGCGCGCCGCGCTTGCTGAACTCGAACCAACCACCCTGCGCGAGGCTCAGCAGGCGCTTGACCGGGTAGTCGTTCGGGCGCGCCGCGACCGCGGCCTGGAGGAACGGCACCGCGTCGCGGAAGTTGCGTTGCCGCAGCAGCGCCTCGCCGAGCGAGGGCGTCACGAACTTCGCGACCTTCTCGCCCTCCTGGGGGTCGTTCGAGAACAGCTCGGTGATCTTGCGGCCGACGCGCTCGACCGTCGGCCACATCGCGTCGTCGTCCTTCGCGAGGTCCGCCGCGATGTCCATCGTGTTGTAGAGCACGCCGTACTGCGGTGACGACGCATTGTCGAGGTAGTCGATACCGCTGGCGACCGCAGCGCGACGAGCCGCTTCGAGGCGCTTTGCGACGCCGTCGATCTCGGGGCCGGTCACGCCGCGCTGCTCGAGAGCCGTGTACTCGGTCTCGAGCGCCTGTACCGCGTCGTAGTGCGAGCGGAAGATCTGGGTTGCGAGCAACGGCACCAAGGCGCTGTTCGGCTCCAGGGTGCGCAGCGTGCGGTAGGTCTCCTCGGCCTTCTGGATCTGCCCGAGCTGCGCGTAGAGGCGCGCCATCATGTCGTAGGCGCGGCCGACGTAGTTGGCGCCGTCGTCGCGATGCGCGGACAGGAACGCGGCGATCTTGTCGATCGTCGGCTGGTAGCGCGTCGCGTCGGTCGTCTTCGCCGCGGTCTGCCCCGTGCACTCGAGGTAGTCGAGGTAGGCGTCGTAGAAGGCCATCGTCGCGACCGTCTCGGCGCGGATCTGCTTCAGGTCGCTGCGGTCGCCGGGCAGCGCGTTCTCGGGTGACTGCGTCCAGTCGAGGTAGGCGCGGATCGTGTCGCGCGCCTTGTCGAACTGCTCGGCGATCTGATAGCAGACGACGATTCGCCCCTGTGCAGGCTCATAGTACGGGGTGCCCTTCGGGATCTTGGCGAACGTCGACGCGGCCTCCGCGTACTTGCGGTCGTTCAGCAGGTTGTTGCCCTCGCGCCAGCGCAGCTTGGCTTCGCTCTCCTCGCCGCCGTACTCGGCCGCGAGGCGCGTGACGCGACTGGTGAGGTCGGCGATCGCCGGGTCGTCCTCGTTCTTGGTGTCGCGGCGATAGAGGCCGAACGCGTTGTACATCGTGTCGGCGACCGACTCCGGGTCCCCGCCCGCGGTGCGGCCGTGCGATTCGAGGCCGTGGATCGCGGCAAGCGTCGCCTCCAGGTAACGCTCCTCCAGAGCGAACGAGCGCGCCATCACACCCCAGAGCTCGAGTCCCAGCTTGTCGCGCTCGGCCTCCGACATCGCCGCGTAGGCGCGCTTGAAGCCCTGGATCGCGCTCTCGTAGTTGCGCTCCTGATAGGCGCCCTTGGCGACCTCGAACAGCAGGGCGCCACTGACCGCATCCGCCTTCAGCGACAGGATGTCCTCCAGCACCTGCTTCGCACGCAGACCGATGATGTCGTTCTCGTGCTCCTGGTTGATTCGCTCGACCTGTTCGAGCGCCTTGCTGACCAGCTCCGGCTTGCCCGATTCTGCCCAGGCCTGCGCCTCGGTCAGGAACACGGGGTGGCCGTAGAACGGATGCGCGACTTCGAAGACGTCGGAGTTCTCGGCACCGTACTTCTTGAGGTCGGCGCGGAAGCCCTCGATGAACTTCAGCGTCCCGTCGATGTCGCCCTGCTGGAACAGGCAGATCGCGGCGCGGTCCGATGCCTCCTGGAGCAGGTAGAACATCAGCTCCTGGGCTTCGATCGGCACGCCATGCTCGTCGGCCTCGTCGAGCGCCGTGCGGATCGTGCCGATCGTCATCTGGTAGTCCTTGAAGGCGCGCTGGTACTCGCCGAGCACCTCGCCGATGCGCGACATCTCGAAGAAGGCGCGCTGGCCGATCAGCCGCTCCTCGCCAGCATCGAACACCAGGTTCTCGAGCGTGTCGCGCGCGATGCCCGACAGCGCGCCGCGATCGGCTCGCACCGCCTGCGCCGTCTCACGCTGCAACATGCCCTTGTAGAGGCGCATCGCGAAGTACTTGCTCTGCCGCTCGCTGCCATCGTCGTACAGCGCGTCGGACAGACCCGCGATCACGCGATCGCACTCGGCCACCGCGTTGCGGAACACCTCGGCGGCGGTCGACTCGAGCTCGGGGACCTTGTCCGGCGACGACTCGCGCGCGAGCTCGAGTTCGTCGAGCAGGAACTGACCGAACTCGTAGCAGGCCTGCACGTAGGTGCGGCGCGCATCGTCGGTGACCGGGTCGTCCGGGTAGCGATCGATGAACTCGCGCGACTTGTCGAGCGACTCGCGGAACAGCGAGCGCCGTTGCTCGCGGTTGGGGTCCGAGCGCGCGCCGACCAGCGCGACCTCGATGCCGAGCTGGAACACCTTCTTGAAGTCCTTGCTGTCGCGGTACTGCGTCTGGAGGCGGTCGACCTCCTGCTGCGCCAGCGGGATGAAGCGCAGCTCGGTCGCGAGCTTGCGGACGAAGTCGACGTCGCGGTCGAGCGGCGTCGTCTGGGCGGTCAGCGGGCTGGTGGCGGCGAGCAGGAGCCCGCCGAGCGCGCACAACGCGGTCGTTCGGATCATCGTCGAAGGGCCTCGAGTGGGATTCGGGCGCCGGCTCCGGGCGGACGGAGCGCGACGACGCAGCCCGCGGGAGGGGTGGCACCGCGCGGCCGGTCGGATGGAACGGCGCAGTATAGCCCCGGGTTCAGGCGAATCCACCGCGCGCGGGCGCGGCGCGGTCGGCCTGCGGCCCTGCGGCGAGTCGTCCGGAAACGCACACCGGCCGGCACCCGTGCGTGGTGTCGGCCGGTGTCGGCGGCGCACTCGGAGGTCGCGCGGGTGAACGTGACCGCGAGGTCACGCGACGCGCGGACCGCAGCTCACTTGCCCAGCAGCAGATTCTCGTAGTCGTCGACCAGCATCGCCGGCTCGAACTCCTCGCTCATCACGATGCGGGCGCGGATCAGGATGATCACCTTGCGGTTCAGCACGTAGGTGCCCTTGCGGCTGAACAGGAACGAGAGCAGCGGCAGATCCTTGAGGATCGGCACACCGCTGACCTGGTTCTGGCGCTCGGCCATCTTCATGCCGCCGAGCAGGATCGTGCCGCCATCCGGCATCGTGACGGTCGTGCGGACGCTCTGCAGCGTGACGTTCGGCAGCTGGATCGACACCGGCTGACCCGAGCCGAGGGTCGTCGTGAAGGTCGGGATCGGCAGCGACAGGTTCATCACCGTCGGGCGCAGCTCCATCGTGATGAAGCGACGATCGGCGGAGACGATCGGGCGGACGTCGAGCACGACACCGTCGTTGACGACGTCGACGATCGGGTTCGCGACGGCGGCCGCCTGCGCGATCTCGACGTCGAAGTCACGGATGTAGGACGTGTGCCGCAGCGCCTGCATGTGCGCGCGGGTGTTGTTGTAGACCAGCAGGCGCGGCGCCACGATCTCCTCGCTGCGCTCCTGCTTCGAGACCGCGCGCAGGATCACCTCGAGCTCGGTGTCGTCCAGAAACGCGATCTGCACCGACAGACCACCCGCGTTGTCGAGCTCACCTTCGCCGCCGCCGAGCGGCGTGTCGTAGAGGTTCTCGGTCCGCGCCATCAGGTCGCCGTCCTGGCCATCGTCGAAGAAGATGCCGGGCTCGGTGCCGGTGCCGATCTCGCCGGGCGACGCGGTGTTGATCTGCTCGGGGCGGCCGAAGTCGTCGAAGCGGAGGTTCGACCGGTTGTTCCGCTCGAGGCCGCGGCCGGCCGTGCCCTCGGACGACTGGTCGCCGAGACCGCGGAAGTCGACGCCGATGTCCTCGAGGAAGCTGTCCTCGACGCGGAGGAAGCGCGCCTCGATGTCGACCTGGATGCCGATCGCGCGGCGCAGGTCGGCGAGCAGGCGCTCGATCTCCTGGTGGACCTCCTTCGGTGCGCGCACCATCAGCGCGCCGGAGTTGTAGCTCATCGTCGCCAGGCCCTCGTCCCAGAGCGCCGGCATGATGTTGTTGCGGATCAGATCCTGCAGGCGACCGTCGTCGACGATCGTCGCGAGCGGCTCGTCCTCGTCGAAGCCGAAGTCGTCGAGGTCCTCGCCGGGGACCGTCAGCTTGAGCTTCGGACCGGGGCGATTGCGCACGCCGAGGACGATGTCGCGCACCTCGTACGGATAGAGGTAGGGCCGCCCGGTCGGCGTCTCCGACGACACCAGCTCGACGACGCCGTTGCGGACCGTCCACTTCACGCCGGTCGCGGCCTGGATGACGTTCAGCGCCTTCTTGACCGACATCGTGCCGAGGCGCAGGCCGTCGAGCGTCGTGCGCTCCTCGTCCAGCTCGCGCGCGGAGTCGGCGACGAAGAAGTTGACGTCGGTGATGCGGCTGTAGTAGGCCGCCCAGTCGGCGAGCGGCGTCGGTGCCGAGAACACGTGGTCGACGACGGTCGCGTCCAGCGCGGCGAGCACCGCGCGGTCCTCCGGCGAGTCGAGGTCCTCCGGCGGCGTGAACGCGAGCGGCTGCCGCTGGCTCACCTCGGCCCAGCGGTCGAGGTCGTAGACGATCACGTCGGACTGCATCAGCAGGCCGGACTCGAGGTCCTGGAACGTCTCGGTCCACTCCTCCTTCCAGCGCTGGCGGGCGACGTCGATGCGATTGTCGTGCAGCGCGCGGCTCGCGAGGTCGTGCAGAGCCAGCGCGGTCGGGTTGTTCGGATCGAGCAGCAAGGCCTGCTCGAGCAGCGACACCGACGAGCGGAAATTGCCGAGCTGGAAGTCGCGGTTGGCCTGCAGCAGGAGGCGGCTGACGCGCTGCTCGCGCTCCTGCCGGCGGCGGCGCTCGGCCTCCTCGCGCTCGGCGCGCGACATCGCGAGCTCGGCCTGCTCGGCCTCCTGCATCGCCCGCTGGCGCGCCTGCTGCGCGTTCTCGAGCCGGGCGCGCAGCTCGCGCTCGAGCTCCGAGCCCGGTGCTGCGAGCGGATTGTTGGTCAGCACGAGCAGTGCGCGTTCGAACGACTCGATCGCCTCACCCCAGCGCCCCAGGCCGGCGAGCGCGTCGCCTTCCTGCGCCAGCTGCTGGGCGCGGAAGCGGTCGCGCTCGAGCGAGATCTGCGCCTCGAGGACCTTGTTGTCGAACGTGCGCGTGACGGTCGCCGTCTCGTCGCCGAGCTGCTCGCTCGCGGCGATCACGATCGAGCGCGCCTCGTCGTTGGTCGAGTCGAGCAGCAGGACCTGACCCGCCTCCTGCAGCGCCTTCGGCCACAGCCGAAGCTGCAGCGCGCGGCGCGCATTGCGCAATCCGTCCTCGATCAGGAACTCGCGGCGCTGGCGGTCGACCTGCTGGCGCTGCTGCAGGTCCTGCACCGCCCGACCCGGATCCTGCGTGCCCGGATCCTGCGTGCCCGGATCCTGACTACCGGGATCCTGCATCGCGGGCGCGCGCTCGCCCGACACCGCGTCGATCCGCACCGGGTCGATCCGCACCGGATCGCCCGCCGGCGCGTCGGCCGTCTGCGCGTCAGCGACCAGAGCGTCCGTGGCGCGCTGCGCGTCTTCGGTCGTCTGTCGCGGACCGGAGCACGCGAACAGGAGACACGCGGACGCGAGGGCCAGTCCGCGGAGAGGGTTCGGAGGGGCCATCTTCATCTTGCTTTCCGAGAGAGGCCGGGGCGGGGGGTGCGGGCGAGCGAGGGGTCCTCGCCCGAAGGAGGGTCTGCCGACCGACTTCCGAGGGTGTCGCGGGGCGGACCGTAGCCGGGGTCCGGAACCGGGTCAAGAACGCGCGAATCTATCCATCGGGCGGGCCGTCCGCGCCACCGAGTCGCGGATCTTCGGGGCGACCGAGCAGCCGGTTGACACGCTTGATGTCGTCCCACGTCTCGCGCTTGGCGGCCGGGTTGCGGAGCAGGTACGCGGGGTGCCAGGTCGCGACCACCGGCACGCCCTCGCAGTCGAGCTCCCGGCCCCGCAGCGCGCCCATCGGACGCGTCGTGCCGAGCAGGTTCTGCGCGGCGATGCGGCCGAGCACGACGATCACGCGGGGCCGGATCGCGCGCAACTGCGCACGCAGGAACGGCAGGCACGCGGCGATCTCGTCGGGCTCGGGGTCACGGTTGCCGGGCGGACGGCACTTGTTGACGTTGGCGATGAACACGTCCTCGCGCCGCAGCCCCATGCCGTTCTCGATGATGCGATCGAGGAGCTGGCCGGCGCGGCCGACGAACGGTCTCCCGAGCTCGTCCTCGCGCTGGCCGGGCGCCTCGCCGACGAACATCACGTCGGCGCGTGCGGCACCCTCGCCGAACACGACGTTGGTGCGCGTCTCGCACAGGCGGCAGCGCACGCAGTCCGCGACCAGGGCGCGCAGCGCGTCGAGATCGGCGGGCAGTTCCGCGGCCGGCGCTGTCGACCCGACCGTCGTTGCGGCGGGGGTGGGGGCGGGGTCAGGGGTGGGGGCGGGGTCAGGGGTGGGGGCGGGGTCGGGGGCGGGAGGCCTGGCGACGTGGTCCGCGGGCGGCGGCACCGCGGGCGCCGCCGCCCGTCGCGCGAGGCTGCCGCCGGGGCGCACGGCGAGGTCGTCGCCGTAGGCGTCGCGCGCGGCGTCGAGCCAGGCGCTCAGTGCGGCGCGGACGTCCATGCGCGCGACCCGCTCCGGCGCACCCGGCTCAGAACGTCCAGCCGATCGACAGCAGCAGCCGGTGGTCCTGCCTCTCGCGGCCCGGCGCCGGCGTGTTGTCGTAGTCGAAGATCCATTGCAGCTGCGCGAACAGATCGCCCATCAACGTCGTGCGCAGCCGGGTGTCGAGGCGCGCGTAGAAGTCGTTCTGGTCCTCGAGGCTCGGGAAGATCTCGGTGTCCTGCAGCAGCGTGGTGTCCGTCGCGAGCAACCAGCGCAGGCTCGACGCGATGCGCGCCGCGACGTAGTTGGAGTCGGCGCCGCCACCGCGGTTCTCGTCGACGTAGCTGAGGCCGGCCTCGGTCGACCACGTCAGGTCGTCGCTGTCCGCCCACAGGTAGCCGACGCCGGCGCCGGCGGTCAGGCGGAGCTGCAGGTCGGCGATCTCGTCGTTCTCGCCCGAGAGCTGTGCGAGCGCGTACATGCGGTCCGACAGGAAGTAGTCGTACTTGGCCTCGCCAAACAGCCGGCGCTGGGTCAGGTTCCAATCGCCGCCGCCGCTCTTCTCCTCGGCGTAGTCCCAGGTGCCGCGGAGCCGGATGCGGTCGATCTCGCTGCGGCGCGTGGCCTCGGCGCCGGCCGAGACCGAGCGCCGCTCCGTGTTGCCGGTGCTCAGCATCGCGCCGACGTTGACGGAGCCGACCCACTGGACCGGCGGGCGCACGTCGACGAGCGTCGCGATCGCGATGTCGCGCGCGGCGCCGGCGCGGCCGACGCGCAGCTTGTCGCCGTCGATGCCCGCCACCACCACGTCGAGCACCTCGCGGTCCGCGGTCTCGATCCGCACCGTCGACGTCGTCGTGATCGACGCGACGTCCGCCATCGCGATCGACACCGGGTCGGCGCCGAGCGCGCCGCTCTGGAAGACGACCTTCTCGCTGGTGATCGCCGACACGGTGCCGGTCAGCCGGTCACCGTTGCGGAGTTCGACGACGTCGCTCGGTGCGCGCGTCTCCTGCGCGGTGCACGGCACGGCGGCCAGCGACAGCGCGAACGCGAAGGCCAGGAGCGTGTTGGTGGTGAGGGACCGGACGGAGCGGCGTTGCATGAGCCAGGGGACCCTTTCGACGGGGGACAGATCGATGCTCGCACGGTATAGGAAGCGATCCCCCGTTTCCGCAGCGCGACAGCGATTCGATGCCAGAGCCGATCGACCATCCTCGCCCTGCCCTGCCCGGGCCGCGCCACGCCCTGCTGCTGATCGGCCTCGCGCTCGTCGTCCTGCTGCCGTCGGCGTGGCACGCCGCGTTCCTCAACTTCGACGACCCTCGCTTCGTCGGACCCGACTCCGAGCTCATGCAGGCGGGGCTGCCCGGCATCCTCGATCCGACCCGCACGATCGCCGAGGCTTTCCTGCCGGTCAGCAACCTGTCGCTGTGGCTCGACCAGAGTGCGCTGGGCGGGAGCTCGCGCGTCGTGCACCTGCACGCGTTGCTGCTGCACGTGCTCGCCGCGCTCGCGCTGGCCCGCCTCGCAGGGCGGCTCGGATTGCGCGCGTGGACGGCGGCGGCGGTCGGCGCCGCGCTGCTCGTGCATCCGGCGCTGGTCGAGTCGGCGCTGTGGGCGAGCGGGCGCAAGGACCTGCTGTCGGGGCTGTTCGCGATCCTCGCGCTGTCGGTGGTCGCGGCGCGCGCGCGCGGCCGCCTGCGGGGCCGCACCGCCTCGTGGGGCACCGCTGCGCTCGCGTTGCTCGCGTGCTATGCGAAGGGCTCGGCGCTCGTCGTCGCACCGCTCGCGCTGGTGGTGACGTGGCTGCTGCGGCCCGTGGACGGGCGGCGCGACTGGCGGCCCGCGCTGTGGGCGACGGTGGTCTGCGCGCTGGCGACCGCGCACCATGCCGCGCTCGCCGCCGCAGCGGGCACGATGGATGCGCCCGCGGGTGGCTCGCTCGCCGCGCGTCTCGCCCAGGTGCCGGGCGCGTTCCTGCACTTCGCGACGACCGCGCTGTGGCCCGCACACCTCGACGTGCTGTACCCCGAGGTCCGGACCCTCGAGACGTTCGTCGCGCGGCTGGCGCCCGGGCTCGCGGTGCTCGCGCTGTGGCTCGCCGCGATCGTCGTCACCGCGCGTCGCGGTCCGCGTCTGTGCGCGGCCGGCCTCGCCGCGTTCGGGCTCGCGCTGGCGCCGTTCAACACCGCGTTGCCGGCGACCTCGCTCGCCGCTGCCGACCGTTACCTCTATCTGGCGATCCCCGGACTCGCGCTCGCGGTGGCGGCGGTGCCGCGCATCGGTCCGTGGCTGCTCGCCGCCGGGCTCGTCCCGCTCGCGTGGCTGGCCGACCAGCGGGCGCAGGTGTTCCGCGACAGCGGCGCGCTGTGGGAGGCGAGCCTCGCGCGCGACCCGGACAATGCGGTCGCCTGCGTCAACCTCGCCGCCGACTGCCTGCAGCGGGCGGACGACGCGCGGGCGCGCGCGACGACGCTGCGGGTCCGTGCGCAGGAGCTGCTGCGCGTCGCCGCCGCACGCTCTGCGGCTGCGGTCGGCGCTCCGGCCGACCGCCCGGACGAGCGTGCGAAAGGGCTGCTGGCCGACGCGCTCGTCGCGGAGCGCGCGGCGACTGCCCTCGTCGAGCAGGCCGACGAACTCCTCGCGCGCGGCGAGGCCTGTGCCCGCTACCCGCAGCACCGCTGGCGTGCCGCCGACGTGCGCGTCGCCCTGGCCGAGCGCGCCGGGCGCATCGCGGATGCCGCCGAGCTGGCGGTGCGCGCTGCGGCGGCGATCGACGCGGTCGGTGCGCGCAGCGATGCCACCGAGCCGCGGGTGCTCGCGCACCTCAATGCGGCGCGCCTGCTACGGCAGTGCGGGCGCGCCGACGACTCGCTCCGCCAGCTCGAGGCCGCCGAGCGCCTCGCTCCCGACGCGCCGCTCGTGCTCACGTTCCGCGCCGCAGCGGTACACGCGGCGATCGTCGCGGCGGGCGGCCTGCCGGTCGCCGTCGACGATCCGCGCGTCCGCCAGGCCGATGCGCTGCTCGACCGCGCCGAGCTGGCGCTCGGCGCGGTCGGCGCGTCGGGAGCCGCCCGCGCGACCGCGCTGTGGAGCGCCTACGAGGTGCACTGGACGCGGGGGGTGCTGGCGGTCGCGACCGGTCGGCTGCTGCTCGCCGAGAAGGAGTACCGCGCCGCGATCGCCTGCAATCCGTCGCGCGCCGAGGCGCACAAGGCGCGCGTCGACATGTATCTCGCGCAGCCCGGCATGGCCGACGTCGCCGAGCAGCGCGCGCGCGACGCACTCGAGTGCGGGGTGCGCGACCCCGGCCTGCGCTTCCGCCTCGCGACCGCACTGTTCCAGCAGGGGCGCTTCGACGAGGCGCGCGAGGACTACGAGGCCTACTTGCGGCTCCGCCCCGATGACTCCGACGCGCGCGTCGACCTGGCGCAGGTGCTGGCCGCGATCGGCTACCAGCGGCTGTACCAGCTGCCACCGGCGGAGCTCGGCGAGCTCGGCGAGCGCGTGCTGGAGCTCGACCCGACGCAGCCGAAGGGCTTCGTGATGAAGGCGGTCGCGGCGCGCGGGGAGCGCCCGCCGCGGCTGCTGGAGGCGCTCGTGCTGCTCGAGAAGGCGCGCGAGCAGCTCCCGGACGATCCCGACGTCGCGCAGCTCTACGCGGAGACGCTGCGCGATCGCGGCTGGCAGCTGAAGCTGACGGGCGGTCGCGAGGAGGTCGCCTACGACATGTTCCGGCGCTTCCTCGACGTGGCGCCGCGCGGCGTGCCGACGGACGCGGTCCTGCAGGCCGTCCAGCAGCGCTGGCGCACGCTGCTGCAGGAGGCCCAGCAGCACCTGCTCGCCGGTCAGCTCGACGATGCCGAGCTGCGGTTGCGGCGCTGCCTCGCGCTGCTGCCCGACGTGGCGAGCCCGAATCTGCAGCTCGGCATGGTCCTGATGCAGCGCGGCTCCGAGCACCTCGACGCCGCGCTCGAGTGCTTTCGCGCGGCTGCCGACGGCCAGCGGACGCGGCAGCTCGATCCGTCGCTGGCGGTCTTCTACCAGCTCCGCGTGCTGGCGATGCTCGGTCGCCTCGACGACGCCGATGCGCTCGGGCGGGACTACCTCGCGTCTCCCGCGGCGGGTGCGGATCCCGAGGTGCTCGCACGCATCCGCGACTGGCTCGACCGCTGAGCCGACGCGCGGTTGATCGACGCGCGGTGCATCGCTACGTTCGCGTCGGGCGGTGGTAGCGCGCGACCTGCGGTCGCCCCGCGGTCGGCCCGAGCGCTCCGGTCAGGTGAGCGCGGGTGCCGCGGTCGATGGGCTCCGCCCCGACAGGCCCGGCCGCACGGCCGGGCGAGGCGGTGGATCGGCTCGTCGCGCTCCGCGGCGGTCCGGCTCGCCGCGTTCGCGGCAGATTCACGACGTCGATGGGAGGCGCCGATGGGCAGGCGTAGCGGTGAGCTCTACGAGATCCTGAGCAAGCGCTCCGGTCGCGCGACCGGCGGTGATGCCGGTGGGCACGGCTCCGCGGTGGGGGCGGGTGTCGGGCGCGCGCTGGAGGCCGGGCGCGGCGTGCTCGGCTGGTTCGAGCGGGTGCGGCACGGCCGTGGGCGGTCGCGCGGCGCGCAGCCGCCGGCGTCAGGCCTCGTGCAGGGTGGCCTCGTGCAGGGTGGCGGCGCGGCGCTGCTGATCGCGGCGCTCGCGAGCCTGCTGGTCGGCTTCGGGATCGGCCGCTGGACGGCCAGCCCGGCCGCCGCGAAGTCCGGCCAGGGCGAGCTGCGCAGCTCGGTCGGCGACGGCGGGCTGCGGCCCGATTGGCTCGGTGGCAACGGTCCGCAGTGGCTGAGCACGCGGCGCGAGGTCAGCCTGCCCCGCGATGCAGAGGAGGAGAAGCTCTCGCAATTCGGCGTGCTGCTGCTAACCTACCCCGCCCCTCAACGGGATCACGCGGCCGCAGTCGCGGCGTGGCTCCGCTCCGAGGGAGTCTGGGACGCACGCCTGCGGCCCGGCCGGGTCAGCTTCGCCGACCGGCCTGCCGTCGACGGATTCGCGGTCGTCTGCTATGCGCCGGACGAAGCCGCGGTCGCGCTGCGGACCAGGCTCGCGGAGCTGAACCCGCCGGACGGACTCGGCCCGGATCGCGAGGTGCTCGTCAAGGTGCTCGCCAACCTGGCGGGGACGCCCACCACGCGGTTCGCGCACTGAGCTCCCGGGATCGAGGGTCGCCGTCCGTGCACCGTCCCGTCGTGGCGACGGCGACGGCCGGCGCGGACACACACGACTCCGCTCGCGCCCGGTGCAGACCGCTCGCGATCGGGCCGCGCGCAGGTGCCAGGCCAGTCACCCGTGCGCGGCAGGTCACCGAGGAGTTCTCCGATGTCGATCCACAGCAGCCTGAAGACCTCTGCCGGCGGGAAGGGCTCCCGCAGCGTCTGGACCCGCATCGAGCGGCTCGCCGTCCTCAAGAAGGAAGGCCGCTGGAGCGAGGGTGAGTCCGTGCTCGGCCTTCCGAAGGTGCGCACGAAGTTCAAGCTCAAGACCAAGAAGCAGCTGAAGGCCGAGGCCGCCGCCGCGCGCGAGACGGGCACGCCGGAAGCCAAGAAGAGCTGATGCGAGCGCGCTGGTCGCGACCCGCGCGCCGGCGATCCGCGTGCCTGCGACCCGCGTGCCTGCCACGCGGCACGGGCCGGCCTCGCACCTGTCGGCGGCCCTCGATCGGGGCTCGGCGGTCCGCCCATCGCAGGGTAGCTTGCGCGCCCGCGATGCAAGTGATCCTGTGCCAGCCGCGAGGATTCTGCGCCGGCGTCGTGCGAGCGATCCAGGTCGTGGAAGAGACCCTGCTTCGGTTCGGGTCCCCGGTCTACGTGCTGCACGAGATCGTGCACAACCGGCGCGTCGTCGACGAGCTCGCCGCCCGCGGGGCTGTCTGCGTGGAGTCGCTCGCGGAGGTCCCGGTCGGCGCGGTCGTCGTGCTGAGCGCGCACGGGGTCGGCAGCAGCGTCGAGGCCCGCGTGCGGGCGCGCGCGTCGGTCGCGATCGATGCGACGTGCCCGCTGGTCGCGAAGGTCCACGCGCAGGTGCGCCGTTACGAGGGTGACGGCCGGCAGGTCGTGCTGGTCGGTCACTCCGGCCATCCGGAGGTGGAGGGCACGCGCGGACGCAGCGCGGCCGGGCTGCTCGTCGTCGGCAATGTCGCCGAGGTGCGCACGCTCGAGTTGCCGGCGAATGGCGGTCTCGCCTACGTCACGCAGACGACGCTGAGCGTCGACGACACGCGCGAGGTCCTCGACGCGCTACGCGACCGCTTCCCGGAGATCCGCGGACCCGATCTCGACGGCATCTGCTACGCGACCCAGAACCGGCAGAACGCCGTCAAGGAGCTCGCCGGTCGGGTGGACCTGCTGCTGGTGGTCGGCGCGCACAACAGCTCGAACTCGAATCGGCTGCGCGAGGTCGGTGTGCGACTCGGCGTCCGGGCGCGCCTCGTCGAGACGGCGGACGACCTCGAGCCGGACTGGTTCCAGCCGGACTCGCGCATCGGATTGACGGCCGGCGCTTCCGCACCCGAGTGTCTCGTCCAAGATGTGTTGCAACGACTGGCGACGTTCGGTGAGCTGACGATTTCCGAGTCCGCCGGGCCTATCGAGGCGATCGTGTTCCCGCTGCCGTCGGACCTGGCCCGCGTCGAGGCGCGTCGCCGCACCCCCTGAGATCCATGGTCGTCCCGCTGATTCAGAAGTACCGGATCGCGAAGTACCTGCTCGGCAAGCGGCTCCGCGGCGAGAAGCGTTACCCGTTGGTGCTGATGCTCGAGCCGCTGTTCCGCTGCAACCTCGCGTGTGCCGGCTGCGGCAAGATCGATTATCCCGAGCACATCCTGCAGCGGCGGCTGTCGATCGACGAGTGTCTGCAGGCGGTCGACGAGTGCGGTGCACCGGTGGTGTCGATCCCCGGCGGTGAGCCGCTGATCCACCCGGAGATGCCGGAGATCGTCGCCGGCATCGTGCGTCGCAAGAAGTTCGTCTACCTGTGCACGAACGGCATCCTGCTCGAGCGCCATCTCGACCGCTACCGGCCGTCGCCGTACCTGACCTTCTCGGTGCACCTCGACGGCCTGCGCGAGGAGCACGACGCCGCGGTGTGCCGCGACGGCGTGTTCGACAAGGCGGTGTCGGCGATCCGGGCGGCGCGCGCCCGCGGCTTCCGCGTGACGGTCAACTGCACGTTGTTCGACTCGGCCGCCCCCGAGCGGACCGCCGAGTTCTTCGATCACGCGATGGAACTCGGCGTCGAGGGCATCTCGGTCTCGCCCGGCTTCCGCTACGAGCGCGCACCGCGCCAGGACGTGTTCCTGCGCCGTAATGCGAGCAAGGAGCTGTTCCGCGACGTGTTCCGGCTCGGTCACCGCCGCGGTCGCAAGTGGCGATTCAACCATTCGAGCCTGTTCCTCGACTTTCTCGCGGGCAATCAGAGCTACGAGTGCACGCCCTGGGGCAACCCGACCCGCAACATCTTCGGCTGGCAGCGGCCCTGCTACCTGCTGGTCTCCGAGGGCTACGCGAGCACGTTCGCCGAGCTGATGCAGGAGACCGACTGGGACCGCTACGGCGTCGGCCGCCACGACAAGTGCGAGCAGTGCCAGATGCACTGCGGCTTCGAGCCGACCGCCGTCGAGGACGCCTTCCGCAATCCGCTGAAGGCGCTGCGGGTCGCGTTCCGCGGTCCCCGCACCGAGGGTCCGTTCGCGACCGACCCGCTCGAGGCGCCGCGTCCGGCGCCGACCGGCGCGCCGCTCGGCTTCCCGGCGGCCGAGGAACCCGCCTGAGCGGCGGGCCGGGGCCGGCGCGATGCCGGCCGCGGAACGCGACTGCGCTGCTGACTTCCGGCCGTGCTGCGCTAACGTCTGCCTCTCAGTTCCCTCCGGCCGCGCCAGGGTCCGGAGTCCGTCGCTGACCCGTTCCATGGAATCGGCCACCACTCCGGCATCGCGAGTCATCCTCCGGGAGGGCGCATCGACCCCCGCCGTGGGCGGCGGTGTGCGCGCCGCGGTCGAGCGCGCCACGCGCGCACTGCTCCGGCTGCAGCAGGACGACGGGCACTGGTGCTTTCCGCTCGAGGCGGACTGCACGATCCCCGCCGAGTACGTGCTGATGATGCACTTCCTCGACGAGATCGACTTCGGGCTGCAGGAGCGACTCGCGCGCTACCTGCGCGCCGAGCAGGCCGACCACGGCGGCTGGCCGCTCTACCACGGTGGAGCGTTCGACATCTCGTGCTCGGTCAAGGCGTATTGGGCATTGAAGCTCGCCGGTGACGACCCGGCGCAACCGCACATGGTGCGTGCGCGCGCGGCGATCCTGGCCGCCGGGGGCGCGGCGCGCGCGAACGTGTTCACGCGCTATGCGCTCGCGATGTTCGATCAGGTGCCGTGGCGGGCCGTGCCGTTCCTGCCCGCCGAGCTGATCTGGCTGCCGAGCTGGGCGCCCTTCAGCTGGCGCCGCGTGTCGTACTGGACCCGCGCGGTCGCGATCCCGCTGTCGATCCTCTACACGCTGAGGGCGCGCGCCGCGAACCCGACCGGCATCGACGTGCTCGAGTTGTTCACGACGCCGCCCGACCGTGAGCGCCACTACTTCCAGACCAGGTCGATGCTCAATCGGGCGTTCCTGACGGCCGAGCGCTGCGTGCGCCGCGTCGAAGGGCTGATCCCGGGTTTCGTCCGGCGTCGCGCGGTGCGGGCCGCGGAGCGATGGATGCTCGAGCGGCTGAACGGCATCGACGGCCTCGGCGGCGTGTTCCCGTCGATGGTCAATGCACTCGAGTCGATGCACGTGCTCGGCTACCCCCGCGAGCATCCGCAGCGCGAGGTTGCGACGCAGGCGCTGCGGCGGCTGGTGATCGACGACGGCGAATCCGCCTACTGTCAGCCCTGCGTCTCGCCGATCTGGGACACGGCGCTCGCGGCGCTCGCGCTCGACGAGACGCGGGCGACGGGTCCGGATCCCGCGCTCGGAGAAGTGCTCGACCGCGCGCTCACGAGCTCCTGCGACTGGCTGGTCGGCCGCCAGCAGCTCGACGGTCCCGCCGATTGGCGGGCGACGCGACCCGGGGTCGCCCCGGGAGGCTGGCCGTTCCAGTACCGCAACGATCACTACCCCGATCTCGACGACTCCTCCGCCGTCATCTGGGCTCTCGCGCGCGTCGACACGCGGCGCTACGCGGAGTCCATCGGACGTGGCCTCGACTGGGTCGCCTGCATGCAGTCGAGCAACGGCGGCTACGGCGCGTTCGACGTCGACAACGACGACGCCTACCTGCTCGAGATCCCGTTCTGCGACCACGGCGCGCTGCTCGACCCTCCGACGGCGGACGTCAGCGCGCGCTGCCTCGCGGTATTCGGCCGCGCGGGACGACCGCAGGACCGGCAACTCCTCGCGCGCTGTCTCGACTACCTGCTCGCCGAGCAGGAGGACTGCGGCGCCTGGTTCGGTCGCTGGGGCACGAACTACGTCTACGGCACCTGGTGCGTGCTCGCGGCGTTCGAGCACGTGCGGGACCCGCGCGTCGATGCGGCGCGTGCGCGGGCGGTCGCCTGGCTCGCGAGCGTGCAGCGTGACGACGGGAGCTGGGGCGAGTCGAACGACAGCTACGAAGACCCGACGCTCGCGGGCCGCGGGCAGATCGGCACGGCGTACCAGACCGCCTGGGCATTGCTCGCGCTGCTGGCCGCCGGCCAGGCGCACAGCGATGTCGTCGCGCGCGGTATCGCCTGGCTGCAGCGCGCGCAGCGCCCCGACGGGCTGTGGGTCGACCGGCACTTCACGGCCCCGGGGTTCCCGCGTGTGTTCTACCTGCGCTACCACGGCTACAGCGCCTACTTCCCATTGTGGGCGCTGGCGCGCTACGAGCGCGAGCGTCCGCGCGCGGCGGAATGACGCGGATCGGCGTGGTCACCGCGCTGCCGCAGGAGGCGCGCGTCCTCGCCGGGAAGTCCTCGCTGTGCCGGCCGCCCGGTGTCGTCGCCGAGCTGGGCACGGGAACGCTGCTCGTGCAATGCGGTGTCGGTGCGCAGCGCGCCGCCAGCGCGGCAGCCGAATTGATCGCGCGGGGCGCGCGAGCGCTCGCGAGCGTCGGGATCGCCGGCGGTCTCGCGCCCGAGTGTCGCGCCGGTGACGTGCTGTTGCCGGAGGTCGTGCAGCGCGCCGCGGCGCCCGACCTCACGGTCGATGCTGCGTGGCGCGACCGCGCCGCCGTGCGGCTCCGGTCGATCGGCGGTGCGCACGCCGGTCCCCTCGCTCACAGCGACGAGGTGGTCGCGAGCCCGGCGGCGAAGGCCGCGCTGCGCGTGCGAGGGGCGCTGGCCGTCGACATGGAGAGCGCCGCCGTGGTGGGCGTCGCGGCGGCGGCCGGTCTGCCGGCGCTCGTGCTGCGCTGCGTCGCCGATCCGCCGTCGCTCGCGATTCCACGCACCGCGCTGCGGGCCGTGCGGATCGATGGCAGCGTCGATTTCGCGCGTGCGCTCGCTGCGCTGGCGCGCCGACCACAGGAGATCGTCGCGCTGCTGCGGCTGGCGCACGCGAGTGCGCGCGCGTTGCGCCGGCTGCGCAGGGCGGTGCTCTCGCTCGGGCCCGACCTCGCCTTCGCCGCGCCACCCTGACGCGGTGCGATCGCGATGGCCTCCGAGTCTCCGTCGAGGGACTCAGGAGCAATCCGTCTTGCGCTCGCCGTCCGAACGGCGGACAGTCGAACCCCCGGTCCATCCAGGCGATTCCGCCGCCGACCCGACGACGCAGATGCTCGCCGAACGAACTCGCAACATCAAACCGTCCGGCATCCGTCGGATCTTCGAGCTGATGGCCACGATGGAGGATCCGATCAACCTCTCCATCGGACAGGCTCACTACGACCCGCCCAAGGAACTCGCCGAGGCGGCGTGCAAGGCGATCCGCGACGGGTTCAACCGCTATACGGTGACGCAGGGCCTGCCCGCGCTCAACGAGCGGATCCTCGATCGCGTCGCGAAGCGGGCCGGCGGCCACCGGCCGCCGGCGAGTCTCGTGACGTCGGGAGTGTCGGGAGGGATCCTGCTCGGCTTCCTGGCCCTGCTCGATCCGGGCGATGTCGTCCTGCTGCCGGATCCGAACTTCACGATGTACCGGGTCGTCGCGGAGATCTGCGGCGCGGAGATCCGCTACTACGACCTCTATCCGGATTGGCAGCCGGATCCGGCGCAGATCGACGCACTCGTCGACGAGCGTACGAAGATCGTGTTCCTCAACTCGCCGTCCAATCCGACCGGCGGTGTGCTGACCAACGAGACGATCGACGCGTTCGTGCGCGCCGCTGAGCGCGTGGGTGCCGTGATCGTCAGCGACGAGATCTACGATGCCTTCGTCTACGACGGCGAGCTGCCGTCGCCGGTGGGCCGCTACGACCGCGTGCTGCAGCTCGGCGGCTTCAGCAAGACGTTCGGTGTGCCGGGCTGGCGCATGGGCTACGCGACCGGGCCGGCCGAGCTGCTCGACTCGATGAAGACGATGCAGCAGTTCACGTTCGTGTGCGCGCCGGCGCCGTTCCAGGTGGCGATCCTCGAGACCGCGTTCGACCTCGACATGTCGTCGTACATCGACGACTACCGCAACAAGCGCGACCGCCTGGTCGCCGATCTGCACCCGGTCTACGAGCTCCGCAAGCCGGCGGGCTCGTTCTACGCCTTCCCGAAGATCCCGGGTAATGCGGACACCGAGACGTTCATGGACGCCGCGCTCGCGCGGAAGCTGCTGGTGGTGCCCGGCAGCGCGTTCTCGCGGCGTGCGACGCACTTCCGTATCTCGTTCGCGGCGTCCGACGCCGACCTCGGGCGCGGCATCGAGCAGCTCAACGACCTCGCGGTCAGCCTGACCTGACCGGCCGGACGTGGCGACCGACGGCGACCACGCGCACGCGGGCGGCGGAGCGGAGCGCGCACCGCTGATCGAGATCTTCCACTCGATCCAGGGTGAGGGTCGCTTCGTCGGCCAGGGCATGGCGTTCGTCCGCGTCGCGACCTGCCCGATCCGCTGCCACTACTGCGACACGCGCCACAGCTACGTTGCGCCGCGCCGCTTCCCGGTGCGCATCGCGACCACGGCGGCGGCCGGCGGCCCGGTGCCCGACGAGCCGAATCCGGTCAACGCGGCGCGCGCGGCGGAGCTCGTGCGCGCGTGCGCCGCCGCGTCGCCGTTCGCCGAGTCGGGTGCGCCGCTCCGCGTGTCGGTCACCGGCGGCGAGCCACTCGTGTTCCCGCGCTTCGTGCTCGCTCTCGGCGCGGCGCTCGGCAGCGGCGCGCTGCTGCACCTCGAGACGGCGGCACTCGCTCCGCAGGCGCTCGGCGAGGCGCTGCCGGCGATCGCGCATCTGAGCGCCGACTACAAGCTGCCCGCCACGCTCGCCGACGGCGCGGACCACGGCGAGGCCCACGCCGCGTGCGTGGCCCTGGCCCTCGCCGCCGAGCGGCCGCCGAGCGTCGACGTGAAGATCGTGCTGCCCGGCGACCACGACCCGGCCGAGTACGCCATCGCGCTCGACCGCCTCGCACCGTTCCGCGACCGCGTGTTGCTGTGCCTGCAGCCGGTCACGCCCGTGCGCGAGAAGGTCGTGCCGCTGCCGCGCGCGCTGCTGGAGTCGAGGGCGCGCGACGCGACCCGGCGCGGGTTCCGGATCCTGGTCGTCCCGCAGCTGCACCCACTGCTCGGAATCGATTGAGCTGCCGGCGCCGGCGACCGACGGCGCGCGTGCGCCGTCCGTGTCATGATGGCGGCGTGATCCGGAAGTCGATCCTGCTCGCCGTCCTGCTCGCGGTCCTGGCGACGGCCCAGGAGCCGCGCACCGGTCCCGCCTGTCCGCAGTGCAACGGGCGCGGCGAGACGGACTGCACGCGCCACCGCGACGTCGACGTCGAGCGCGAGCACGCGGTCGAGCACTGCAGCGTCGCGACCCGTTGCCGGAGCTGTGCCGGAGCGCTGACGGTCGACTGCAAGGCGTGTCGCAACGAGGTCGTCGAAGCGGCCGCCGCTGCGCGGCGCGAGGCCGCCGCCGCCTGGCTCGCGGCGCGGCACGCGGAGTTCGATCGCCACCTCGTGAAGGCCGCCGAGGTCGAATACCTCGACACGCCGCACGCGCAGCTCGTGTTCGGTCTCGACGACACGCGCATCGGCAGGACGCGGATCGGCCGCCACGAGCGCATGCATCTGTACGGCGAGCGCGTCGAGGCGCTGCGCGTGCGCTTCATGGAGGCTCTCGAGCTCGACGAGTCCGCCTTCCCGCCCGCCTCGGACGACGTCGATCCGATCCTGCACCTGTGCCTGTTCTCCGATCCCCGCGATCAGCTGGCGGTCGGGCCGCGCGTGACCGGCATCGGCACGCAGGGGGCGAGCGTCAAGCTGATGGGGACGCGGATGGCGTGGAGCATGGCGCAGGACCCGCGCGTGCAGCGCGACGACACCGACGTCTACCGCTCGATGGTGCACAACGTCAGCCACCTGCTGCTGTCGGGAATGGAGCCGGTGTGCTGGATCGGCAATCGCGGGCACGGGTGGATCGACGAGGGCGTCGCCCACTGGTTCGAGTACTACGTCGTCGACCAGACCTGCGCGAACTTCTGCTACGAGGAGGTCGCGCTGACTCCGGGCACGAACTACGAGCACGGCTATTGGCGCGTCGCGCTGCGGCAGCTCGTCGAGCGCGGCGGCCTGCTGAAGTTCGTCGATCTGTACCAGAAGAACTCGGACGAGCTCGATCTGAAGGCGAACGCCCACGCGTTCGGCTGGATCGACTTCCTGATCTCCACGCAGGGTGGCGCTTCGTTCGCGCGGTTCCTGCGCAGCGTGAAGGGCGGCGCCGAGTCGCGCGACGCGTTGCGCGAGGTGTACGGCTTCGGGCCGCTCGAGTTCGACGAGCGCTTCGCGACCTGGGTGCGCGCGACCTACCCGCTGAAGCGCGGCGAGTGACCGCCGCAGCCCGGCCGGCTACCTGCGGACCCGAGGATCGCCCCCCTGATGACCGTCGCGATGATCGTCCCGTTCCGTCTCGCTGCCGTCGGCGTCGCCGCGCTCGTCGTGGCCGACGCCGCGGCGCAGGCGACCCGCGTCGAGCGCCATGCGTTCGCCCGCTTCGAAGCGCTGCGGACCGAGCTGCTGACCGGGCTGTCGACCGCGCCGGCCGACCTCCGCGCGCGCGTCGCCGACGTGCTCGCGGAGGACGGCTGGCTGCACCCGTTCGACCGGCTCGCGGGTGCGTTCGCCGCGCTGCGCGGGGTCGACGCCGATCCCGCGTTCCGCTACCGCGCCGGCGTGCTGCCGCTCGTGCTGCCGTGGGTCGCCGACCCGGCGGTCCTGGCGGAGATCCACACGACCGCACACGCGCCACGGATCCTGCCCGACCTGCCCGACGTCCGCTTCGCGGTGGCGCTCACCAGCACGGTGGGGGAGCTGCTGCACGGTGCGGAGATCGACGCGCACACCGATCTCGACAGCGTGCTGCGCTTCCGCGCGACGACGCCGCTGCCGGTCGCCGACCTCGCCGACGGTCGCTACCGCGTCGCCGTCGCGACCCGGTTCGGCGCTGCCGGGCCGCGGCCGGCGGACGTCGCGGCGGCGATGGAGCTGACCGTGCTGCACGGGTTCAAGGCGCGCGCCGAGGCGCTGCCGCTCGCCGCGCAGGTGCGCGGCCGGGCCGAGGTCGTCGCCACGCTGCTCGGCCGCATCCCCGAGGAGCGGCGGCGCGCTCCGCTCGAGCACGCGCTGCTGCTCGGCGCGTGCTGGCCGGTCGAGCGGGCGTTCCTCGGTGAGCCGCGGCTCGGCGACGAGGATCCGGTGCGCGCCCTCGCGACGGCGGAGCGGATCTTCGCGAACCTGTGCGAGGGCCGCGCCGCGCTCGACGGCGTCGTCGGGCCGGTGACGCTCGGCTTGCCCGGCGCGCCCGGCGACGACGGCGCCGGCGAGCTGGTCATCGCGCGCCTGAGCGTGCCGGAGCCGGGGGCCGCGCCGCGTCCGCTGTGTGTGGTCATGCCCGGCACGCCCGCGTGGGACCTGCGCGGCGACCGGCCGATGAGCCCGGCCAGCAGCGAGCCGGCGTGGCTAGCCGAGCGGCTCGCGCGCGTCGGCTTCGACGCCGGCGGCCGGCTCCACGTCGCGGTCCTCGAGTCGCCGGGGCGCTTCGCGAACCCGGCCGTGACGTTGCGCGCCGCGACCCGTGCGCTGCGCGAGATCCTGCCGGTCGGCGACCTGCCGACCGTCTGGATCGGCGAGCGCGAGGCGGCCTGGGCCGCGTCCCGGGCGCTCGTCGATGCGCCCGGCGCCGTGCGGGGCCTCGTGCTGGTCGGCGGGGTCGGGCTGTCCCAGCGCGACGTCGAGGCGCTCGACCCGCCGGTGCCGGTGCTCGGGGTCACCGCGGTCGGTCACCCCGCGTCCGACGTGCTGGCGCGGCTCGCGGCGGGGATCGGCGATCCGCGCCGCTTCGCGGTGACCGAGCCCGCCGGCGTCGCGTGGTCGCTCGCGCTGCCGCTGCGCGCCGCGGAGGTCGAAGCCTTCGTGCTGCGCGCGTGCGGCCTCGGTGGGTGAGGCCCGCGGCGGGGTCAGTCCGCGGCGGGCAGTCGCTCGCAGCGCACCAGCCACTGCTCGCTCCACAAGGGCGCGAGCGCCCGCACCGCGACGGCGCGCAGCCCGGCGGCGTGCAGGTCGGCGAGCATCGTGCGCAGCGCGATCGCGCTGCGGCCGCTGCGCGGTCGGCCGAGCCGGGCGCGCAGCGCGCGGCGCAGGTGCTGCACCGAGCCGGCGTGGAAGAACGAGACGATCAGTGGCCCGCGCGTCACCCGGCGCAGCTCGGCGAGCACGGCGACGCGCTCCGCGCGGGTCGGCAGGTGCTGGAGCAGCCGCATGCAGAGGGCGCCGGCGAACGCGTCGTCCGCGAACGGCAGCTCGTGCGCGCTGGCGCGCGCGCGGCGCGAACCGGCGCCGCACGCGACCAGCATCGCGGGGTCGACGTCGACCTGCACGACCGGCCCCGGGAGCAGCCCGCTGAGGCGGCCGGCGCCCGACGGTACGTCGAGCCACGGGCCGGCCGCGCACGGCGCACCGCGCAGCAGCGCCGCGATCGCGCGCCGCTCGCGGCGGTCGGTGCGGCTGCCGGTGCCGCTGCAGAATCGCTCGTCGCGGTAGAACGCGGCATAGCCGGGGGGGCGCCGGTATGGCGTGGGCGGGGTGACCGGACCGGGCGGGATGGAGGTCAAGGCGGCGGGCGAAGACGGTCGATGGGAAGGGGCGGAGCGAAGCGCATGACCGATCCGAGACCTGGCCATCCTGCCGCTTCGGGCGCCGACCCGACCGTGGCCCCGACCGTGGCCCCGACCGTGGCCCCGACCTTGGCCCCGACCTTGGCCCACGACCGACGCGCCGCGGAGCGCACTCCGCTCGCCGGGGACATCGTCGTGCGGCTGCACGAGCTCGAGCTGGTGGGCGGCGCCGCCAACATCTCGGAGAGCGGAGTCTACTTCGTCGCGGATGCCGCGCCGACCGTCGAGATCGTGCTGCCCGACGGCGCTGGCCGACGGGTCGGCGAGCTGATGCGCATCGAGGCGATGGGGGCGGGGCGCGTCGGGGTGGCGGTCCGCTTCCGGGCGCCGGCCGCGCCGCCTACGCTGGGCGCATGAGCAACCTGCGCGACCAGCTGCAGAAGGCGAACCTGCTGTCGAAGAAGGACGCCAGGCGCCTCGCCCACGAGGAGCGCGTGCACCGCAAGGAGACCGGCCGCGAGGGGCTCGAGGCGGAGCGCCGGGAGCGCGAGCTGGAGCTCGAGCAGAAGCGCCAGCAGGAGCGCGAGCAGGACCGCGATCGGCAGGCGCGGCTCGAGGCCGAGCGCAAGCAGGAGCAGGAGCGCGCCGCGTGCCTCGCGATCCTCGCCAACGAGACGACGAAGCCGGCGCGCGGCTCGACGACCTGGCACTTCGAGCTGCCCGACGGTCGGCTGCCGGCGCTCAAGCTGTCGGAGGCCGACCGCCACCAGCTGCAGGGCGGGCACCTTTGCATCGTGCGCGACCGCGACGTCGACGCCCTGGTGTTCGCGCTGCTGCCCGCGCACCTCGCCCGGCGCGTGCATCGTACGTTTCCCGAGTGCGTCGCCTGGGCGGCGGGCGGCGTACTCGAGCAGAGCGCGTGAGCCGGCGGCGAGCCGATCGCGCCCCGGGCGCGATCACCACTCGATCAGCGCTTCGTCGACGCCCAGCGCAGCGCGCCGCGACAATCGCAGGCGGCCACGGTCATCGACGCCGATCACGCGCACGACCATCTCGTCGCCGTTCTCGAACTGGGTCTTCTCGGCCTGCTGCCGGCCCTCGGCACTGCGCTCGAACAGCTCCTCGCGCGGCACGAGCCCTTCGGTCACCTCGTTGAGCCGGACGAACACGCCGAAGTCGCGCGCGCCGCTGATGGTACCGCGGTAGAAGCCGCCGCGCCGGACGACGCCAGCGGTGCGCCCGACCATCTGGAGCGCCTTGCGCGCGGCGGCCTCCTGCGCGGCATAGATGCGCACGACGCCGTCGTCGCCGACGTTGACGTTCGCGCCGGTCGCCGCCGCGATGCCTTTGATGGTCTGGCCGCGCGGCCCGATCAGCACGGCGACCGACTCGGGCATGATCTGCGTCTTGACGACCTGCGGTGCGCGCGTGCTGACGGTCGCGTTCGGTGCCGCGAGCGTCTTCGCCATCTCGCCGAGGATGTGCAGGCGGCCGCGGCGCGCCTGGTCGAGCGCCTGCGCGAGCTGCTCGCGCGTCAGTCCCCCGACCTTGTTGTCGAGCTGCAGCGCGGTGACGCCGACCTCGGTCCCGACCACCTTGAAGTCCATGTCGCCCAGGTGGTCCTCGTCGCCGAGGATGTCGCTGAGCACCGCGGTGCGCTCGCCGTCGGTCACGAGGCCCATCGCGATTCCCGCGACCGGGCGCGCGATCGGCACGCCGGCGTTCATCAGCGCGAGGCTGCCACCGCAGGCGGTCGCCATCGATGACGAGCCATTGCTCTCGCTGATCTCGCTCTCGATCCGGATCGTGTACGGAAACGCGTCGAACGACGGCAGGACCGCCTCGAGGCCACGGCGCGCGAGGAAGCCGTGGCCGATCTCGCGCCGGCCCGGACCGCGGAGCGGGCGCACCTCGCCGACGCTGTACGGGGGGAAGTTGTAGTGCAGCAGGAAATGCTGGTCGCGCAGTCCACCGAGCCCGTCGACGCGCTGCGCCTCCTCGGCGGTCCCCAGCGTGCAGGTCACGAGCGCCTGCGTCTCGCCGCGCGTGAAGATCGACGAGCCGTGGGTGCGCGGCAGCCAGCCGACCTCGGTCCAGATCGGTCGGATGTCCTCGGTGCCGCGGCCGTCGAGCCGGCGGCCGCCGCCGAGGATCTGCTCGCGTACGAGCTTCGAGCGCAGCTTGTCGAACGCGGCGAGCACCGCGTCGAGATCGTCGTCGTCGCCGACCTCCGCGATCAGCACGTCGCGCGCGGCGTCGATCGAGTGGTGGCGCTCCTGCTTGCCGGCGATCGCGAGCGCGCTCGCGAGCGCGGCGCGCGCGGCGGGGGGCACGTCGGGCAAGGCCGGCACCAACGGGGCGGGGTCCTTCGCTCGGCCGGCGGCGTCGCGGAGCTCCTGCAGTGCGCGGCCGACCTTCGCGGCCCACTCCTGGGCCTGCGCGAGCGCGTCGACGCAGGTCGCCTCGTCGACCTCGCGTGCGCCGCCCTCGACCATCACGAGCCCGTCCGGGCCGGCGCTGACGACGAAGTCGAGCTCCGCCTGCGCGCGCACCGCCTCGGTCGGAAACGCCGTGAACACGCCGTTGCGGCGCACGATGCGCAGGCCGGCGGCCGGACCCGCGGCGGGTGCAGGCGACAGGTGCAGCGCGGCGCAGCCGGCGATCAGCGCGAGCGTCGACAGGTCGGCGGTCGGGTCGGCCGAGAACACCGACACCTGCAGCTGCACGTCGGCCCGATAGCCCTTCGGGAACAGCGAGCGGATCGTGCGGTCGACGAGCCGGCTCATCAGGATCTCGTGGTCGCTGATGCGGCCCTCGCGCCGTTGGAACGAGCCGGGGATGCGGCCGGCGGCGGCGAACTTCTCGCGGTACTCGACGGTCAGCGGGAAGAAGTCGGTGCCCTCGCCAGCGGCGCCGACCACGACGGTCGCCAGCAGCACGTTGTCGCCGGAGCTCACCAGCGCCGCGCCGGACGCCTGGCGGGCGATGCGACCGGTCTCGACGGTGACCTCTGTGCCGGCGATCTGGAACTGGACCTGCTGTGCTGCGGGCTTCATCGGGGCGACCATTGTGCGGTCGACGTCCCGCCGAAGTCTCGCTCGCGTTCGCCCCGCACCCCCGGCCGCCGCGGTGCGGCACCGTTCGATGCGGTGCTCGACCGGTGAGCCGTCGCGCGCTGCACCGGATCAGCGCGCCTCACGCGGCGGGCGTCACTGGAAGCAGGCCGGCGGCCGCCGCAGGCGGCCGAGGTGCCGCGACAGCTCCTGGAAGAGCCGCTTGCGCGCACGCATGATCCGGATCGCCACCGTGCCGGTCGGCAGCTGCAGTCGCTCGGCCGCCTCCTGATAGGGGCGCCCCTCGCGCACGCACAGCGTGAACACCGTCCGGTACCGCTCGGGCAGGTCGCCGACGGCGCGCCCGAACGCGTCCATGAACTCCTGCTCCTCGAGCTCGCGGTTGTCGCGATGCTCCGGGAGCGACTCGAGGAAGTCCTGGTCGTCGTCGTCGCTCGGGCCACCGAGGCTGCTGACCGGCCGCGGGTTGCGCCGCCGCGCGCGCAGCGCCGACAGCGCCTGGTTCCGCGCGACCTCGAACAGCCACGCCCGGAAGTTCGTGCCGGGCTGATACAGGTGGCTCTTCAAGAACACCTTCTCGAAGACCTCCTGGGTCACGTCCTGGGCGAGATGGACGTCGCGCAGCAGGCCGCGCACGAAGTGCAGGATCCGTCGACCGTAACGCTCTTGAAGAACTCGCAGGCCCTCGTCGGCCTCGCCGTGCTCGATGAGCTGCATCAACTCGTCGTCGTGCCGGCGGTCAGGGTGCCGTGGGGTAGCGAAGGGCTCGGAGAGGGAAGCCCCGCTGGGGATCGTCATGGCGCGTACTGAGCAATGGTCGTGCCAGTCGCCCGATCCGCCGCCGCGCGCGGCCCTCGCCCCGAATTTCGCTCTCCGCTGCCATCGCGCGGAATCAGCCCCGGAACGGAGTGCCACCGCGGGTAGGCAGCGAGGTGCCTCCCCGCTGCGGCGCGGGATAGTCCCAGGAATGCGCACTGGATCCGGGTGAAATACCGGGGCGGCCGACCGGCCGGTCGGCGCGCCTGCGCGAGACCCGGACCGGGAACAACACCTCGGCGGCTGCCTGCCGCTCGGCGACGGCAGCGACCGGCGCCGCGCGGCACGCCGGGGGGCTCAGGCCGGGAACAGATCGCTGCCGCCCGCCAGCGCGGCGTCGAGCAGCGCGAGGTTGCGGGGGAGGTTCGGATCGCCGTCGCCGGAGGCGAGCCGCGCGAACCGCAGGCGCCGCAGCGCGAGGTAGACCAGCGCCGCGCGCACTCCCCACTCGGCGCGGATCCGCTCGGAGCCGACGCGGCTGCCGAAGTAGCGCTCGACGAGGCCGCGCTTCCACTCCTGCGAGCGCTCCGAGTGGATCCACAGCCACGCGAAGTCGTGGTCCTCGTTGCCGATGCCGATCCGCTCGAAGTCGATCAGGAACGGCCGGCCGTCGGGGTCGACGAGGATGTTCTGCTCGGTGTAGTCGCCGTGCACGACCTTCTGCGGCCGCGTGTCCGTCCAGCGCAGCGCCTCGCCGAAGAAGTCCTGCATCGACCGCCAGCGACGGTTGCCGATCACGTGCAGCACCGGGTCGTACATCAGCCGCACGCGGTTGAGGTAGCTGATCACGTCCCAGTGGTTCAGCGGGAAGTCCCGCCGCCCGAGGAACAGCTCCAGCGGGATCTGCTGGAGCTGGTGCAGCAGGCCGAGGATCTCGTCCGCGCCGAGCCGCTCCTCGGCCGGGCCGACCGCGCCAGCGATCCACTCCAGCAGGATCCACTGCGGCGGGTCGCGCGGGTCGATCAGGATCACGCGCGGCACCGGCAGCATCATGCGCTGCGGATCGATCGACTCGAGGAAGCGGTAGAACGCGCACTCGCGGCGCGGATAGTCCTCGAGGCGCACGCCGGCGGGGTAGTAGCGGCCCTCCGCGGGCGGCACGAACCACTTGAGCACGAACTCGCGATCGTCGACGCCGAGGCACGGCACCAGCAGGGACGTGTTGTGACCGGACACCGGCCGCAGGGTCACGGCGGGGTTCTCGCGCAGGTTCAGGCTGCGCAACAGCTCGCGCGCCTGCTCGATCCAGGTCTCGGTCGTCGTTTCCAGCGCCACGCTCACCTCGTCCGCTCGCAGCGACTCAGATCATCGAAGGCGATCCGGCGGGCGATGTCCACGCTGCGTCATGCCAACCGCCCCCTCGCTTTCGCGCCATCCTCCAGATCGGCTGCAGCGGGGACGGTGTTTCACAGCGGCTGGCGTTCGTCCGTCAGCACGACCTTTTCCTCGCCGTGCTCGTGCTCGACCTCCAACTCGACCGCGGTCGCGCCCGGCGGGCGCGGCAACCGGAACCGCCGCGTCTCCGCCACGGCGAGCAGGTTGTCCGCGCCGATCGTCACCAGCAGCGGCGCGCCGGCGGCCCGGCCGTCCGCCGTGAGCGGCTGCAGCCGGAAGTGGAAGCTCCGGGTCGTCAGCCCCGGCACCCGGTGGCCGGCGCGGTTGCCGACCGACAGCTCGAGCCACTCCGCTCCGGCGGCCTGCACCACCTCGACGCCCAGCTTGAACGCCGTTGCGCAGAACTCGGGGTCGCCGGGCCCGCGCAGCGCGTGGCTGCGGCCGCGCCGCTCGGGTCCGAGCGGCGCGCCGTCGGCGCCGTCGGTCGCGATCGCGCGCGTCACCGCCGGCATGTGGCAGCCGATGCAGCTCTTGCCGCGCTCGGCGAGCTGCGCGTCGCGGAAGTCGCGGGCGAGCGCGAGCACCGGCCCGATGGTGGTGTCGTGGCACGAGCCGCACAGCGCGATCGAGCCGTCGGGCCGGAACGCCGGGTGGGCGACCGAGTCGTGGGCGTCGGTCGCGGCACCGAACGGCCCCGCGATGCGGCCGCGCCACGCGTGGCACGCGGCGCAGTCGACGCCGTGGTCCCGCTCGGCGTCGCGCGCCCACGGCTGCCGGCCGAGCCGCTCCTGCACCGGCTGCGGTGCGTGACAGCCGTGGCAGCGCTCCGGCCGGGCGCGGTCTCGCAGCGCGCGCTGATAGGCGGGGTCCCGCCAGGCGGCGCCGTGGCGGCTTTCTCGCCATTCGTCGTGGATCGCGACGTGGCAGTCGGCGCATCCGGCCGTCGCTGCGCCGGCGGGTCCGGCGGTAGCTCGCACGGGCTCCACCGCGAGCCCGGCCGGACCGCCCACCGCCGCGACCGCGATCGCGAGCGCGGTGCCGATGCCGGAGATCCACAGCGCAGCAGCCATCGTCGGATGGTCCGGTGCGCGGCCGCTGTCCGCAAGCGGGACGCGGGGAGTGCGCAGTCTCAAGGGCTTTCCCAGGAGGGGACGAAATGCCTTCCGGACAGCCGTCGTGACTGCACCGACTCCACAGTCCCAGGCCCACGGCGCCGACCCGGTGACCGACCTCACGCAGCGCATCCAACGCGCGGTGCGTTCGATGCTGGGCGACGATCCGGAGCGCGCGGAGCGCGACTACGAGCATCTGCTCGTGCGCGCCGGCGATCTCGTGTCGCGCAAGCTGTCGATGCAGGGCACCAAGAGCGAGACCCGCGACCTCGTCGGCGAGATCGTGTTCTCGCGGCTGCGCCGGTCGTTCCGCTCCTTCCTCGACACGCCGGACGCCGAGGCGGAGATCAAGGTCGCCGAGTGGACGCTCGCGACGGTGATCGGCGCGGTCACGATGCTGAACGTCGCGGCGGCGATCGACGAGACCGTGCTCGCCGGGACCGGGCCGCAGGACTACTCGTTCGCCGGCCGCTGCGACTTCATCGCGCTCGAGGAGGTCATGCAGATGCTCGGCGCCGGCAAGCACTGCGGGTGCCTGAGCCTCGAGAAGCACGACAACCGGATCGACATCTACATCGAGGCCGGTCGCATCCGCTACCTCGACCCGCACCACGTGGTACGACGCGTCCTGCCTGGCTCGACGCCGATGCAGTACCGCGAGATCCCCGCCCAGGTGATGGAGATCGCCGAGCGTCGCCACGCGAAGGAGGGGGTGCCGGTCTTCATCACGCTCGGCGAGTCGAACATCTTCAACGGCCTCGATGCACGGGCCATCGTGCGGCAGCTCGGCACCGAGGTGCTGTTCGACTTCATCCGCACGCAGGACCGCAGTCGGTTCCTGTATCGCCGTCTCGATCAGATGCCCGATTTCGCGCGCGAGCACGACCTGCGGCTCGGCATCACGCCGGTGCTGCTGGAGCTCTCCAAGCGGCTCGACGACTGGCGCAGCATGTGCCGCGCGTTCCCGTCGCCGGACGAGCCGGTCGAGCCGATGCCCGACATGCTCGCGCGCATCTCCGGCCTGTCGCTCGGCGTGCTGGAGATCAAGGTGCTGACCATGATCAACGGCGAGAACTCGCCGCGCGGGCTGACCGAGCTGTCGGGGCTGCCGTTGTACGACGTCTATCGCCTGCTGGTCCGCTTCGCCGGCGAGGGTGCGATCGTCGCTCCGGGTGGCCTGGCGAGCCTGCTCGAGGTGGACGTGTCCGACGAGGAGTCGGTCGAGTCCGCGCTGGAGGCGCTCGATGCGAACGACGACCACCTCGCGGTCAGCTCGGCGCTCGACAAGGTCCTCGGCGGCTTCCTCGACGACGACGGCGACGGCACCGGGCTCGGGAACCCGTTGTCGCTCGACATCGGCTCGCGGCACGACACGGCGTCGTCCGCGTAGCTGTGGTCGTCGACCTGCCGCACGAGCCGGCTGGCGAGCGCGCCGGGGCCGTGGTGGCCGACGCCGGAGCCCGGCAGCCCGCGGCTGCACGTCGCCCGTCGCGGATTCCGGGATCCGGTGAGGGAGCCCGCGCGCTCCCGACGCCTCGGAGTGTGCCCCCGAAGGCCACGACCATGGAGGAGCCCGAGATGACGACGATGCGATGGGTCATCGTGACGATGCTGACCGCCATCGCGGTCAGCGCGCAGCGCAGCACGTTCCTGATGGGCAAGGGCACGGCAGCGATCCCCGGCGGAGCGCAGGTGATCCAGGCCGAGGCCGGCGTCCCCGACGGCAACGCGAGCGTCGGCTACTCGACGACGCCCGTGACGCATTTCCACGGCGAGGTCGCTCACGGGCCCGGCGATCCGGGCAGCCTGATCTGGCTGCGCAACGACGCCGGAGACCCGCCCGGCACTCTCGGCGTCGAGTGGATCGAGTTCACGCCGAGCTCGTCGCGGACCACCGCCCTCGTGCAGTTCGCCGGCTCGGACAGCAACGACGGCCTTGCGGACGTCTACGTGCGGCGCAATGGCGCATACACGCTGGTCGGCAGCCTGGACACCAGGGACATGGGCACCCATTGGGTCCACATCCGCACGGCACAGCCGTTCCAATCCGTGCTCGTCAGCCAGCGCGGCGGCAATCCCGGCCACGATCACGTGTCGATCGACTTCGCGTGCTTCCCCGCGCCGCCGATCTTCTTCGGCACCGCGTGCAGCCCCGGCACCTATTCCCCGTTGGTCGGAGCCGACGGCCCGCTCTACGTCGCACCGCCGGATCCGTCGCACGCGATCGACCTGTTCGTCACGCGCGCCTGGCAGGGTCAGATCGCCGTGTGCCTGCTCGGCTTCCCGTCGCCGGTGGCGATCCCGCTCCCGCTACCCGGCTGTGCGAACCTGCTGCTCGTCAACTTCTTCGGGATCGCCGTGCCGGTCTCGCCGAACGGTGACGCGGCCGTGCGGGTCCCCGGCAACTCGAATCCGGCGCTGATCGGGGCGACGCTGTCGTGCCAGTACGTGGTGATGTACGCGCCGCCGGCGTTCGGCTCGACCGAGCGCATGGACCTCACCTTCACGCAGTGATGCATCGGTCGCCCCGACCCCCAGGAGCGACCGGAACGCGCGCGGCGCGGCGGCTCAGCGCTGGGGCTCGACCGCGAGGCCGCTCCGGTTCTCGATCGCGACCGTGTAGCCGGCCGGGATCGCGAGCCGGTAGCGGAGCGCACCGTCCGCGCGGCGCCACGCCAGCTCGACCCGCCCGGCGGGCGTCGGCACCACGCCCTCGCACCATTCCAGCCCGACGTCGGTGAAGCGGATCGTCACCCGCCGCGCGACCGGGTCGACGCGATACACGCCGAGCACGTCGCGCAGCAGCACGTGCGCCGCGTGCGACGCGAAGCCGTGGTTGCAGCTCGCGTGCGCGGTGGTGTTCTCCCACAGCGTCCCGGTCCGCTCGGCCATGTAGAGCTGGTAGTCGATCGACTCGTCGAGCAGCTGCTGGCCGAGGCCCTGCCGGGACAGCAGCTCGAGCCGCAGCACGTTGCCGACGAACGCGTTGGCGGGATGGACCTCCGGCCACGCGCCGGTCGCCGCGCGGTGCGGTCCGAACTCGTCGACCAGCCGCCGCCACAGCTCGGGGTGCGATCGCGGCGACGCGACGTCGAAGAAGAACGCGAAGTACTGGCAGACCTCGGTCCGGTTGCGCGTGACCTGGAGCACGCCGTCGCGGCGCACCGCGTTGTCGACGAAGAACTCCCCGTCGAACGACCAGGACCGCACCGCGTCGCGAACGCGGGTGGCGTCGGCGGCGAGGTCCGGCAGGTCGTAGAGCGCGGCCGCCGCGTCGAGCGCACCCGCGTACAGCATGTTCGACGGGTAGTTGACGTCCTGGACGAAGTCGTTGGCGCGCGACCACTCGACGAACACCCAGCTCGGCAGGCGCTCGAGCAGGCCGTCGTCGTTGCGGTAGGTCGCGAGCAGCTCGAGCAATGCCAGCACCCGCGGTCGCAGCGCCTCGACCAGCGCGCGATCCCCGCTGCGCGCGAGGTACTCGCGCAGCTCGACCACGAACCACATCGCCCAGTTCGGGATGAACACGCCGTCGTCGTGGTCGGCCGGGTAGCACATCGGCAGCATCCCGGCGGGCAGGTGCTCGAAGCGCTCCGGCATCGCGAAGTTCTCCAGGAACGCGCGCTCGACCACCACCTCGCCACACAGGTCGAACGCGGTGCGCGCGGTGAAGAAGCTGTCGCACAGCCAGCCGGCGCGCTCCCGCGACGGGCAGTCCATGAACACGTCGACCGCGTTCTGCCGGAACGTCTCGCGCGCAGCCTCGAAGACGCGCAGAAGGCGCGGGTCGCTCGCCGCGAAGCGCGCGCGGTCGGCGTGCGGATTCGCCAGCTCACGGAGCCCGATCCCGGTCAGCGAGACGCGTCCTGCGACCGCCAGCACCTTCAGGTAGCGCAGCGTGTAGGGCTCGATCGATTCGAAGTCGTAGCTGCCGGGTTCGAGATCGACGGTGATCGCATTGACGCAGCCGAGCCGCTTCCAGTCGACGTCGCCGTCGCGCAGGATCTCGTCGAAGGTCAGGTGGAGCCGTGCGCGCTCGGTGCACTCGAAGTGCGCGCCGATGAACCCGGTCAGGTCGGTGCCGAGGTCGAGCGTGTGGAACGTCGCCGGCGCCAATGCGACCGGCACCTGCGGATCGTACGAGGCGGCCAGCGGGCTCACCGTCGCGTTGCGGATCGTCTGGAGCTCGAGCGACGCGACCGTCTCGAGGTCCCGTTCGGGGTAGCCGCCGAGCGTCGGTCCGATCGCGGTCAGCGCGCGGTCCTGCCACGGCCGCTCGACCGTCACGCCGAGCTCGAGCGTGCCCGCCGCGACGTGCGCGGTCGGCTGGCGTCGCTCGAACGAGGGGTACGGGACCCGCCGCGGCAGGAGTCGCGGGAGGGGCCGGCGCTCGAGCTCGAGGTCGCCGGCCGGCGTGGTCGGGTCCAGGCGCCAGGAGTCGTGACCGGGGGTGAGCCGGTAGGCTTCGACGAACGGTCGCTGGAAGCTGTAGCGCTGCACGCGCTGCACCCGCTCGGTGAGCGCGCGGGCGTCGAAGCGCGAGTCCGGCGGACCGCCGGCACCGGTCGCGGCCAGCACGCGGCCCCCGTCGACGACCTCGGCGCACAGGAACGACGGTTCGTCGAGCAGGTAGTAGCTGTTCACCGCGTAGCCGGCGACCTCGACGGCGACGACGTCGGCACCCGGGCGCAGCCAGGGCGTCAGGTCCCACTCGTCGACCCGCGAGGTGCCGTGCGCGGCGCGCGCGGGACCGTGGCCGACGAACGCCCCGTTGCAGGTGACACGGTAGATCGACGCCGCGGCGATCCGCAGCAGCGGTCGATCGACGTCGCCAGCGAGGACGGCGCGGAACCCGATCTCGAGATTGCGCTCGGTCGCCCGTCCGACCGGCCAGATCGGCTCGGCCGCGACGAACTGCGGCGTGACCTGCGCGGGCGGGCCCGACGAAGCGAGCGCCGCGAGCGCTGCGGCGACGAGCGCCGGGACAGCGTGTGCACCGATCATCGCCCCGGCGTAGGAGTGGCCGCGCAGTCGGTCAAGGACGCGCGATCTCGAATGCGCGGGAGCGACTCGACGGCGCCGCGACCAACACGGCGAGCATCCGGTTCCAGTGAGGGTTCTCGTCTCGCGGGGTCGGGTGCCGACGGCACCACGGACTATCCGACCCAGGTCGCGACGCCGTTCGACGCCTGGGTCCCGATGTACGGCGTGAGCTGGATCACGACGGCCTGGAAGTTCAGGTTGCTGTCCGGGCGCCCGTAGTACGTCCGTTGATCGTTCCAGACCGCGTAGACCGACGAGTCGGAGAACGCGAGCTGTGGATCCTCCGAGCGCGAGTGCCCGGCCGGGACGCCGGTGTCCAGGCGGGTCTCGGAGTGCGGCCAGGTCGTCCCACCGTCCAAGGACCGCCTGAAGTAGATGTCCCGCGTGGAGGAGTTCCGTTCGTCGACCCACGCGACGAAGACCTCCCATCCGCTGGTCACGCTCGTCGGGTCCTTCGAGAGGGAGTGGCTGGGACTGCTCGAGTCGAGCTGGACCGCACCGTTCGGCAACCAGGTCTGTCCGGCGACTTGCGAGCTGTTGTAGTGGATCTTCCAGGCGCCCACCTGCTCCGCCCAGGTGACGTAGACGTTGTTCCACGTGACCGCCAGCCGCGGGGTCCTGGAGTCGGCGCTCCCACCGGGCGACTGCGTGTCGATGCGAACGTCATCAGGCTGCCAGGTCGCGCCGAGGTCGGGCGAGAAGTTGAAGTACACGTCGCCGACGTTCGGGTTGGCTCGCCGCTCGATGCAGACCACGGAGACCCAGCCGACGGTCGCGCCGATCCGCGGCTCGGAGGCAGTGCCCGTGCCACCGGGATTGATCCACGTCTGGCCGAGCCAGCTCGCGCCGCTGTTCAGCGAGCGGTTGACGTAGATCTTCTGCGCCTGATTGCGCCCGTCCTGCCACACGACGTAGACGTCGGGGCCATCGACGCAGATCTGCGGGTCGGCCACGGTCGACCCGGCGACGCCACCGATCATCACCGGTGACGGATACCAGGTGCTGCCGCCGTCCGCACGGGCAGTTCACGTAGATCGCGGAGCCGTTGCCGGTGGATCCGACCCAGGCGACGGCGACGACGTTCCCCGGACGCCGCGATGCGCGGTAGTCCGGCCGTGGCGCCGACGTCGATGGGAACCTCGCCGGGCCACGTCGCGCACAGGTCGTGTGCGCGCTCGAGTATGGTGCCGGCGCCGCTGCTGCGCAGGTCCGACGAGGCCACGTAGACGTTGTTCCCGGTGACCGCCCTCTGCGGCTACCGGCCGTCGTGGGCCAGCAGGTTCGCCGTCGCCCACGTGGAGCCGCGGCCGGTCGAGCGGAGACTTCGCTCGCGCTGGCGGCGCGCCTCGAGGACGTGCAGGCGAAGCTCTACGGCGGCTCGTCCGTAGTGACCCGGCGCACCGCTCTCGGACTGGCGCACGGATCGTGCGACCTCGCGGTCCCCGAACGCCGCGATCCCTTCCGCGCCGTCCACTATGCCCGGGTGGCGTGCCGAGGCAGCGGCGTCGAGGACCCGGAGTGCCTTGCCACGCTCGCGCACACGCTGGCGTCGATCGACGACGTCGCCGGTGCGTTGGATGCCCAGCGACGCGCGCTGGAGTTCCTCGACGACTCCGAGAGTCGGCGCGACTACGAACGACAGCTCGATGCGTATCGGGCAATGGCCGGGCACGCCCCCGAGCAGAGGCCGGCGGTCGACGGCCGGGACCGAGGGGCGAGTACCGCGGCGCCGACCGCGGCGCGACCCGTCGCCCCACGCTTCCCGACGTTGCCCTCACCTCGCCGGCGCCCACCCTCTCGACAGTCGGGGCGAGGATCTCGATGCCGTGGCCCGCGGCGTCGGCGACCCGACCGGAGCAGGCCGGGGCGGCCGGGGGTGCTGCTGGAGGACACCGCCCCCCGGCGACCGCCTGGGGCGTTCGCCTGGCCAGGAGCGGACGGTCACGTGGCGCCGTGGCGCGACGGCCGTCTCGGGTCACGCCGCACGCGTGGAATGCGTCGAGACCGTGCGGGAGTCGCCGGCTGCCGGGGCGTGCCCGTCGTGCGCTTCACCGAGGCGTCCGAGGCCGAGCAGACGAGCTGTTGCGCGCGACGGGGGCGTCCCCGACGCTTCGGCTCCATGGCATCGTCCCGCCCGCGTCCCGACATCGACCGCGAGCTGATCGCCGCCCTTCCCAAGGCGGATCTGCACGTGCACCTCGATGGCAGCTTGCGGCTCGACACGCTGATCGAGCTCGCGCACGAGCGGAGGATCAGGCTGCCGAGCGCCACGCCAGCGGGTCTGCGCCGGCTGGTGTTCAAGCGCGCCTATGCCAACCTGCCCGAATACCTGCGCGGCTTCGAGTTCACGGTCGCGTGCCTGCAGGATGCCGAGGCGCTCGAGCGTGCAGCATTCGAGCTGTGCATGGACTGCTGGGAGGAGAACGTCCACTACGTGGAGATCCGGTTCGCTCCGCAGCTCCACGTGCGCGGTGAGTTCGGCGTCGCGGATGTGCTGCGCGCGGTGTCCAAGGGCATCGCTCGTGCGACGCGCCGTGCCAATGCGGACCGCGAGGTCAAGAGCGGTGCGAAGCCGCCGTTCGTGTGCGGCATCATCGTCTGTGCGATGCGGTTCTTCCTGCCGCAGTTCTCGCAGCATTACCGGGCGTTCTTCGAGGCGATGCCCGAGGCGCCGCGCGACAGCATCTACTCGCTCGCGTCGCTCGAGCTGGTGCGAGCGACGGTGAAGGCGCGCGAGGAGCACGGCCTGCCGATCGTCGGCATCGATCTCGCCGGTCGCGAGCGTGGCTTCCCGGCCGCCGACCACGCGCACAGCTATCAGCTCGCGCACCGGCACTTCCTCGGCAAGACCGTGCACGCGGGCGAGGACTACGGACCGGAGTCGATCTTCCAGGCGATCACGGTGTGCCACGCCGACCGCATCGGCCACGGCACCTGGCTGTTCGACGCGAGCCGCATCACCGACGCCGCGGTCGGCGACCGCGAGCGCTTCGTCCGCGACCTCGTCCAGTACGTGGCCGACCGCCGCATCACGCTCGAGGTCTGCCTGACCAGCAACCAGCAGACGATCCCGGAGTTCCGCGACGACCTGTCGAAGCACCCGTTCCGCAAGATGCGGCTCGCGAAGGTGTCGACCGCCCTGTGTACCGACAATCGTCTGGTGTCACGGACGACGGTGACGGACGAGGTGGTCAAGGCGGTCGAGACGTTCGGTATCGGTGCGCGCGAGCTGAAGGACCTGCTGGTGTACGGCTTCAAGCGCTCGTTCTTCCCGGGCGACTACGCGCAGAAGCGCGACTACGTGCGGCTGGTGCTCGACCGGATGGAGGACCTGTTCCTGGCGCGCGGCCACGACGTGCGGGTCGGCCGCAGCCACGGCCACGACCGGGTCGCGCCGTGAGTCGCCTGTTCGCCGCGCTGTACGACCCCGTCATGCGGCGCGTCGAGCGCGCCTGCCTGCAGGAGTGGCGCGGCGCATTGCTCGCCGACGCCGCGGGTAGCGTCGTGGAGATCGGCGCCGGCACCGGCGCCAATCTCGCCGCATATCCGGCGGGCGCCGTGGACGCATTGTGGCTCTGCGAGCCCGATGCCGCGATGCGGCGGCGGCTCGCACGGCGCGTGGCGCAACACCCGGCGCTGCCGGCGACCGTGCTCGACTGCGGCGCGGAGCGGCTGCCGCTCGCGGCGCAGAGCGTCGATCTCGCGGTCGCGACGCTCGTGCTCTGCACCGTGCCGGACCCGCCGGCCGCGCTCGCCGAGCTGCACCGCGTGCTGCGCCCGGGCGGCGAGCTGCGCTACCTCGAGCACGTGGCGGCACCCGCCGGGACGCGGCTCGCACGCTGGCAGCACCGGCTCGAGCCGCTGTGGCGCCGCTGTGCCGGCGGCTGCCGGCTCACGCGGCGCACGTCGGAGGCGATCGCGGCGGCCGCCTTCGACCTGGCGGAGCAGCGCGAGGTCGCGATGCGCCCGGTGCCGGCCGTCGTGCGGCAGGTCGTGATCGGCCGCGCGCGGCGGCTCAATCGAACCGCGTGACGATGCCGCCGGTCCACGAGCTCGGCGCGCGCATCGTGCCGGCCGGCAGCCGATAGCCGTAGACGCGGGTGACGCCGACGGGCGTCGCCGGTGCGGTCGGGAACGTGTTCGACCGTCCGTTGGACAGGGCCAGGCCGTAGCCGAGCCCGGCGTCGATCGCGAGCCCCTGCGCGTAGATCGTCGCGCCGACCAGCCCCGGGATCTGCGGGACGTTGAGTCCGACGCTCGCGGCGCCGGTCGCGTCGGTCATGCCGAGCGGGACCGTCAGCGTCGGCACCGCGACGATCGTCGCGCAGAGCCCCGGCACGCTGAGATTCGAGTTCACGGCGTCGATGTTGACGAACGCCGGCGTCGAGGCGGGGCCGTTCGTCAGGTCGTAGCCGAGCCGGAACCGCGTGAGCTGGTTCTCGAGCCGGCCGGCGAGCGCCATGGCGGCGGACTGGCCGGTGGCGATGCAGCCGGCTCCGATCGCCGCACCGGCGTTCGGCGATTGCTTGCTGCCGGAGACCGACTGGAAGTCGTTGCCGTAGTCGCTGCCCGACGTGTTGTTGCGCGTGCGGACCTCCCACAGGAACGACTCCTGGCCCGTGTAGACCCACGGCACGTCGAGCTGGAGGATCAGGTCGAACGGCGCGGGCGTCGTCGCCGGCGGCTGCGTCCAGTCCGGCAGGTTGACCGGCTTCATGACGAACGCGGTCGTCGGTGCACCGCTGTAGTTGCCCGCGAAGTCGACCGACACGCCGGCCGCCGGCACCGAGTTCGACAGCACGACCTCGACGTCCATCGTGCGCGCCACCCAGGTCGGGTCGGGCGCGCTGGTGCCGTCACGGCGCCAGGAGACGCGCTGCACGAGCGTCGGGGCGATGCCGACGCTGGTGTCGTCGAGCTGCTGCCAGCGCATCTCGTCGTACTTGAACAGGATGTAGTCGTGGTTGGAGCTGCCCTCGAGGGTCAGGTAGCCAGCCGGGCTCGTGAACGGCTGGGCGTTCGCGATGCCGCAGAGCGCGGCGCAGGCGAGGAGGATCGAGTGGGTGCGGAGCATCGTCCGGGTGGGAATGGGGTGGCTGGAAGCGGGACCGCCGGCGGGGGCTGCCGGCCGGGACGCGGGCCCGTCTCGTCGGGCGCGGCGTCCCTCCGGACTGTACCGTGTGGCCGGCTGCGCGCCCTGGGTGGTGATCCCAGGGCGCGGCACTCGGCGCGTCACCGGAGCTGCCGCTGCGCGGGCTGCTCGCTCGGCGCCATGGCAGCGAGCAGATCGGGCGCGCTGTGGACGTCGACGCGGCGCGCGTCGGCGGGCCGTGCCGCCGCGCCCGCGGTGGCGAGCTGGCGCGCCGCGGCGCGCAGCGCACGGCCGACGGCGGCCGGCGTCAGCTCCGCCGCGTCGAGCACCGGCGACAGCACGCACGGCGGTCCGGTGTGGTCGGCGAGGTAGCGCGGCGCCGCGCGCACCGGGGCGTGCGCGAACGCGCAACCGGGGGCCGGGATCGCCAGCACCTCGGCCGGCCCGGTCTGCAACCCGTGCGCGGCGAGCTCGTCGAAGGACAGCACGTGCACGTCGTCGCCGATCGCCGCGAGAGCTGCCGCGACGCGCTGCGCGGTCGGCCACGACTCGCAATGCACTCGCACGTGCGACAACGCGACGCGGGTGTCGACGCGCGCGGCCGCGGCGCGGCCGAGTGCCCGGCGCAGCAATGCGCAGGGATCGATCGTGCGGCCCACCGGCGTCAGGTTGGCGGCGCCGCACACGGTCGTCGCGACCGGCACGCCGTCGTGACCGAGCGCCTGCGAGATCTCGCGGATGCGCGCGTCGGTGCGCCGCAGCTCGGCGCGGTGCGCGTCGCCGTGCCGACCCTGGACCACGGCCGCGTGCGCCGCGTCGCGCAGCCACAGCACGGTCAGGTCCGCGGGCGGCCGCCGCCGGTCGAGCAGCATGGCGGTGGCCGCGGCGTCGTTCTGCCACGCTGCGCGCAGCGCGACGCTGCGCCGGTCGACGCTCACGCGGGCGCGGCGGAGACCGTCGACGTCGAGCGCGTCGACGAGCTGGTCGACGACGGCGCGGCCCGCGGCCACCGGCCGCAGGGCGCGCGGCTCACCGAGCTGCTCGGCGAGGTGGTCGAGGTGGACCATCGCGCCGGTCGCGAGATCGGTGCGATCGAGGCCCTGCACGACGACGAGCAGCTGCCGGGCGACGGCTCCCGAGGTTCGCGTGGCGGCGTTCACGGTGCGATGTGGCTGCCGCGCGGCGCGCGGCCCCCTCCCGAGGGACCTGATCGGCCAGGGTGCCTCGGCGCTTCACCGGTCCGTCCCAGCGCGGGCCACCCGCCGCGCGCGCCTCAGACGAGCCGGCGCGGTGCGAACAGCGCTGCCGCGGAATCGGTCGCCCGGCCGTCGACGACCAGCTCGGCGAGGCTGCGACCGGCCAGGAACGCGAAGCTCAGGCCGTAGCCGTTGAAGCCGCACAGCGCGAACGCCCCGGTGCGACCGGGTAGTGCGCCACACAGCGGCAGCGCGTCGGCGGTGCCGGCCATGATGCCGGTCCAGGCATGGGGGAAGTCGACGCCGGCGAGCGCGGGGAAATGGTCGGCGACGTAGCGGAGCAGGTTGGCGCGGACGGTCGGGTCGCCGTCGTCGCGCCCGCCGGTGCCGCCGTCGTCGAGGATGCCGAGCTGCTCGCCGGGGACGCTCCAGCGCATGCCGCCGACCACGAAGCGCCGGCGGTGCACCCGGAAGTACTCGTAGCAGAAGTTGCTCGACATCGCCCACGGCGGGAACGCGTCGGCGAGCTCGGCGGGCAGCGCATCGGTCGCGAGGATCTGGCCGCGGAACGGGAACAGCTGGGCGCGCAGGAAGCCGGAGTCGTCCAGCTCGCGCGCGAGCGTCGACGTCGCGTGCACGATGGCCGTGCTGCGCAGGCTGCGGCCGTCGCGCAGCGCGACCCGGAAGCCGTCGTCGGCCTCGCGGGCGGCGACCACCTCGGCGCCCTCGACGACCCGCACGCCGACCGTGCGCGCGCGCAGCGCGAGCCCGCGCACCATCGCGACGGGCTGCACGATCGCCTCGCCCGGCAGGCGCAGCGCGCCGTGGAAACCCTGCGCGACCGGCAGGCGCCGCGCGAGCTCGGCGCGGTCGAGCAGCTCGTGCTCGATGCCGTCCGCGGCGAGCAGCGCGGCCGCCTCGGTCAGCTCGACCAGCTCGTGCTCCGACTCGGCGAGGCGCAGGCCGCCGGCCGGCACCAGGTCGCAGTCGATGCCCCCGTCGCGCAGCTCGCGCTCGAGCAGGTCGTGGTTGAGCCGGATCGAATGCCAGAGCCGTCGCGCATCGTCACGGCCGAGCTGGCCGACGATGCGGTTGTAGTGCTCGCCGAGCCCGAGCAGGATCTGGCCGTCGTTGCGTCCGCTGGCGCGCGCCGCGACGACCTCGCGCTCGAGCAGCACGACGTCCGCGCCGAGCCGCGCGAGCCACAATGCCGCAGAGCAGCCGGCGATGCCGCCGCCGATCACGGCGACGTCGCAGCGCGCGGGGAGCGGCCGGTCGTCGCGGGGGAGCGGCGCGGCCTCGCGAACCCACAGCGATGGATGTCCGGCGGTCATGCGCGGACGATCCCGGCCCGGGGCTGCGCGCGCAAGTCGATCCGGCGGGCTCACGCTGGTCTGAGCGGGCTGGCCCGGTAGGCTGCGCCGTCCCATGCGCTGCGTGTCGTGGAACGTGAACGGCCTCCGTGCGGTGGCCCGCCGGTCCGGGTTCGCCGCGTGGCTCGCCAGGCAGCGCGCCGACCTCGTCATGCTGCAGGAGACCAAGGCGCGCCTCGCCGAGCTGCCGGCGGAGGTGACCGGGGTCGACGGCTTCGGAGTGCGCGTCGTCCACGCGCAGAAGAAGGGCTACAGCGGCGTCGCGATCTACTACCGCGACGAGCCCGACGAGTGGTTCGAGGGGCTCGGCGAGCCGGAGTTCGACGCCGAGGGGCGCGCGCTGTTCGCGCGCTACGGCAAGGTCGTCTACGGCAGCGCCTACTTCCCGAACAGCCAGGAGGGCGGGCGCCGGCTCGACTACCGGTTGCGCTTCAACGCGCGCGTCCACGCGTTCCTCGACGAGCAGCGCGCGCGGGGCCGGCACGTCGTGCTCGGCGGCGACTACAACGTGTCGCACCGCGAGATCGACCTGGCGCGGCCGCGTGAGAACGTCGGTAACCCCGGGTTCCTGCCCGCCGAGCGCGATTGGTTCGACGCCTTCCTCGCGAGCGGCTACACCGACACCTTCCGCCGGCGCCATCCGGAGCTCGCCGACGCCTACACCTGGTGGAGCTACCGGGCGGGCGCGCGAGCGCGGAACGTCGGCTGGCGGCTCGACTACTTCTGCGTCGACGACGACCTCTGGCCGCGCGTGCGCGGGGTGGGGATCCTCGCCGACGTGCACGGCAGCGATCACTGTCCGGTCACCGTGGAGATCGCCGCGCGTGGCTGACCGCCGCGAGCGACGCCGCGCGCTTGCTGCGCTCGGCGGAGCGGCCGCGCTGGTCGCGCTGATGTCGCTCGGCGGCTGCGGTGCGAGCGTTGCGGTGCGCGCGTCGGGAGCGGCCGGGTTCGCGGTGGTCGGGCGCGAGCTCGGCGGCTTCTCGGCACTCGTGTGGGACCCGGTCGGCGACGAGCTGGTCGCCGCGTCGCGCGCGCAGGACCGGCTCGTGCGACTGCTCTCCCGCGACGCCGGCGACGAGCCGCTGTTGTTCCTCGAGCCGGCGCAGCGGCCGGCCGCGCTGGCGTTCGACCGCGCCGGACGGCTGCTGGTCGCCGAGACCGCCTCACGGGCGCTCGCGCGCTACGACCGCCGCGGCGGTCGTCAGGTGATCGCCTGGGGTTTCGACGGTCGGCGCTTCGGCGGCCCGCGCGCGGTCGCGATCGGGCCGGATGGCGAGCCGTGGCTGGTCGACGCGCGCTGGCCCGACGACGAGCGCGCCGCCGAGCTGCGCGAGGCCGGCGTGTATCGCGGCGTCGCCGATGGCCAGGTCGTGCGGGTGCTCGGCGACGACCAGGGCGAGCCCCGCGCGCTGGCGTTCGCGCCCGACGAGCGCACCGTGTTCGTCAGCGCCGTCGCCGGCGACCGGTTGCGGGTGCTCGCGCTCGACTGGGCGCCGGCGGGCACTCCGGTGCGGCCGCGCCGGTTCGCCGAGCTCGGCGGCTCGGGATCCGGCGCGCTGGCGGTCGACGCGCGCGGGCACGTGTTCGTCGCGACCGGCGACGGCGTCACCGTGCTCGACCCTTCCGGCGACCTCGCCGAGCGGCTGCCGGCGCCGGAGCCCGTGCTGGCGCTGGCGTTCGGCGGCGAGACCGGCCGCCGGTTGTTCGCGGCAGGGGCCACGGCCCTCTACGTGCTCGAGGTGCGCTGGCCCGGCGCGCGCCGCTGAAGTCGGGGCCGGGGGCCGGTCGATGACAACGACCGGACCATGCGAAACCGGATCCTCGCGCACCTCCGCGACGTCGAAGCCCTGATCGAGCAGGGACGCCTCGGCCGGCTCCTCGGCCTCGGCCTCCACGAGGTCGCGATCGCCGTGACGGAGTCGGGCGGGCGGCAGCTCACGCCGTGGAGCCTCGACGGGCCGGTGCGCGAGCTGGAGGAGGGGGTGGTGCACTTCCGACCGCACGGCGTGGCCGAGGGTCTCTGCGCGCGCACCTCGGTGCGCGTCCCGCACGCGGGCCCGACCCCGTTCGAGATCGCGGTCGTCGCGCTCACCGCGGAAGGTCTCGAGCCGTGCGCGTGGCTGCGGCCGCTGCACGACCCGCGGCTCGGCCGCACCCACCCCGAGAGCTGCGCGGTCGACGCGTTCGGACGCCGCCACGCCGAGGCGCTGTGCCCGGCGCGCCCCGAGGTCCAGGACCACGCGCTCGGCCTGGTCGATGCCCTCGCCGGCACCGCCGGTCTGCGCGTCATCGAGTTGCAGTCGCTCGGCTTCCTCGGTCACCGCGCGTCGGTGCGATATCTGGAAGCGGCGTTGCCCGCGGAGCTCGACGTCGACTTCCTGCTGTCGCTGTGCTTCTGCGACCACTGCTGCCGCAGCATGGCGCGCACCGGCCTCGACGTGGTCGGCATGCGGGATCGCGTCGCGGCGCTCGTCCGCGCGCGGCTCGCGACTGCCGATGCGCTCGAATCGCCGACGACCGTGCGCGCGGAGGAGGCCTTCCGGCGCGTCGAGCGCGAGCTCGGCGAGGCCGTGCTGTTCGCGCTGTGGAGCCACCGGCTGTCCGTCTACATGCAGCTCCTGCGGCGCGTCCGCGAGACGGTCGCCGGCCGCGCGCGCATCGCGCTGCATGCCCACTTCCACTCGCTGTTCGCGGGCGACGCGATCGGCGCCCCGTTGAAGGTCGTCGCCAACCACGTCGACGAGATCGTCGTCGAGCAGCTCGGGCAGGGCCCCGAGTCGATCGAGCGGGCCTGGAGCGCACCGCGCGAGGTACGCGGACCGATCCGCGCCGCGATCTCGCCGAAGGCACCGGAGTTCCGCAGCGAGGAGGACCTGCAGCGGGTCGTCGATGCCGTGGCGGCGAACGGGGGCAGCGGCCTGTGCGTGCACCAGCTCGGCACGCTGCCGTGGCCCACCCTCGAGCGACTCGGCACCGTGCTGCGGCGCGGTCGCAGCGCGCCGGTCCGGGTCGGGACCTGAGGCACCGCGAGGCTGGCGCGGCCGCACGTGCTACCCTGGCGGGCTGCGCGCCTGCCTCGGGCTTCCGTCCCCGCCGCTCCGATGTCCTCGCTCCGCTCGACGCCCTGCCAGCTCGGCCTCACGCTCACCTTCGCCATCCGGCTCGCCGCCCAGGCGCCCCAGCTCGAACCGCCGTCGCTCGCCGCAGCGCTGCAGGTCGAGCTCGGCGCCCAGGCCGTGCGGCTGTGCGACGTCGACCTGCCGGCGGGGCTGCGCTCCGGCCGCGGCGCGGTGCGGCTCGCGCTCGGTGCCGAGGTGCTCGACGTCGAGCTGTGGCCGCACTCCGTGCGCGCGGCCGGTTTCGGCGTCGACGTCCAGCTCGCCGACGGCAGCCTGGTCGCGCTTCCGGCGCCGCCGCCCGCCCGCACGCTGCGCGGTGCGGTGCGGAGCGACCCGGGCTCGCGCGTCGCTGGCGGACTCGTCGACACGCCCGCGGGCGTCGGACTGTCGCTCGCCATCCTGCGCGACGGCCGGCCGCCACTGTTCGTGCAGCCGGTCGCGCGCTTCGCGGCGGGTGCGGGCGCAGGCCCGCGCGCGCACGTCGCCTACGAGTCGGCACCGTTGCCGGCGGGCTTCTGCGGCGTTCACGGGGCGGCGGGTCACGCGACCGGGGGCGGCGCCGTTCAGAGCGGCTCGTCGACGCCGGGCGTGTTCCGCGTCGCCGAGCTCGCCTTCGATGCCGACTACGACTACTACGCCTTCCTCGGCCGCAGCCTGCAGGCGGTCGTCGACTCGATCGAGCAGACACTCGACGTCGTCGATCTGATGTACGAGGAGGAGGTCGAGGTCACGCACCGCATCACGCGGATCGTCGTGCGCACCGCCGAGCCCGACCCGTACAGCGGCAACGACGCCGGCACGATCCTCGGCCAGCAGTTCCGCACCGAGTGGAACACGAATCTGGCGAGCGTGCCCCGCGACATGGCGCACTTCGTCACGAGTCGGGCGATGGGCAACATCCTCGGGCTCGCCTACGTCGGCGTCGTCTGCAATCAGCAGAGCGCGTATGGCCTGTCCCGCTTCGGCCGCGGCCTCGGCAGCGATGCCAACGTGCTCGGTCACGAGCTGGGCCACAATTGGAGCCTGCCGCACTGCCTCGACACCTGCGACATCATGTGCGGCTGCGGCATCGCCGGCGGCTTCGGGCCCAACGACACCGCCCAGCTGCTCGGCTACCGCGACGGGCTCGGCTGCCTCGACGCCTACGTGCCGGATCTGGTCGGGCACTTCCGCTTCGACGAGACGCAGGGCCCGGTCGCCCACGACGCCGGGCCCGGGGGCCACGACGGGACCTACGCGGGGTGTACGCTCGGCACGACCGGCGCGGCGGCCGCGACCGGCAGCGCGGTCGCGTTCGACGGTGTCGTCGATCAGGTCACCGTGCTGCAGATGCCGCGGCCGAGCGGCGCGTTCACCGTCACGATGTGGGTCGAGCCGGGCGACACGAGTGGGCGCCGCTGGCTCGTCGACCTGCTGCTCGGCTGGCGGCTCGGCCTGGTCGACGGCGCACCGGCGGTCCAGCCGTACAACGGCGCAGCCGTCCGGCTCCCGGGCACCGTGCTGCCGAGCGGAGTGTGGTCGCACCTCGCGATGCGCTACGACGCGGCGCAGCGCGTCGACGTGTTCGTCGATGGTGTCGCCGCCGGCACGCTGGCACTCCCCGCGCCCCTCGTGCCGGGCGTGGCGTGGTGGACCTTCGGCGCGGCCGACGCGCGGTTCTTCCACGGTCGTCTCGACGACCTGCAGATCTACGACGGTGCGATCGACGCGGCGCGGCTCGCGTCGCTGTTCGCGCATCCCGGCACACGCATCGACCTGCCCGGCTGGGACACCTACGGCACCGGGCTCGCCGGCACCGTCGGCGTGCCTGCGCTCGGCGTGCGGCGGCTGCCGCTGATCGGCCGCTCGATCGTGCTCGACGTCGGTAACTCGCAGACGGCGCCGGCCGCGGCGGTGCTGCTGCTCGGCGTGGTGCCCGCCTCCGTCCCGTTCCTCGGCGGCACGCTGCTCGTCGACCTCGGGAGCGCCGCGGCGGTCTACATGGCGCTCCCCCGCGACGGTCTCGCCGTCGACGTCGCGCTGCCGAACGACCCGACGCTGTCGGGCCAGTCGTTCTACCTGCAGTCGGTGTTGATGGACCGGGGTGCGCCGCAGGGGCTGGCGTTCAGCGCCGGCGTGCGCGTCGCGGTCGGCGGATGAGTCCGGGAATACCGGTCGGACGGGGAGGGTCGAAGGGCCGCTGCCCGTCCGGCCCAGGCGCCCGCGAGGACCGTCTATGATCGAGCCCATGAGATCCGCGACCCGCCGCACCCGCCCGCACAGCCACACCCGCCCGCAGGGTCGCACCGGCCCGCAGGGTCGCACCGGCCCGCACGGTCGCGCGGCCCGCGCCCTCGCCGGCGCGCTCGGCTGCGCTCTCGCCCTGTCGGCACTGCAGGGCTGCCAGAGCTCCGCGCCTTCGCCCCGGACCTACGAGGAGAAGCTCGCCGACCTGATGCGCCCGTACGACGAGCTGCGCCGGCAGAAGGCCGACCTGTGGCGGGTCGGCCACGAGCCGCAGGAGTTCGTGTTCCCGGATGCCGGTACCGTCACCGTGCTGCGCTGGGAGCTGATCGGCTGGCCCGGCGACGTCTACCTCAATGCCCGCATCCACTACGTGAACACGACCGACGTGCCGCGCCGCGAGGCGTTCGTGTGGCTCGACGTGCTCGACGCGAACGATCGCGTCGTCGGTGGATCGGCCGTGCGGCTCGTCAATCCGATGGGCTACCCGTTCTGGCCGGGGCACGGCTACGTCACCGAGATCAAGGCGCGCACCAACGGCGTGCACCGCGATCCCGCCGGCTGGGGCTGGACGATGGCGGCGGAGGCACCGGTCGAGAGCGATCCGGGTGATCCGCCGGTGCTGATCAACCACGACCTCGAGCGCGAGCGGTCGATGCTCCCGCCGCTGCCGCGCCGCGTGACCAGCGGCGGCGGCGGCTGGGGCGCGCCGGTCGGCCCGCACGTGCCGGGCGAGCGGCGCTATTGATCCTCGCTGCGGCGCTCCTGCGCCGTCACGGCGCCGAGCGCAGCAGGAACACCTGCACGCTGCGCGGCGGCATGAAGCCGGGCGCGGCGCTGGCGTGGTGCTGCAGCGGGATGGCGCCGGGCACGAACGGGCTCCAGGCGAGCGTCGTCCGGCCGGTGCCCTGCCCGGCCGGGTAGGTGTCGACGCCGGTGCCGTTCGGGCGCAGACCGGTGATCGTGAAGCTCTGGTCGAGGCCCTCGTAGCAGGCCGGATCGAGCACGCCCTGCCAGGCGGCGGGCAGGTCGGACCAGTTGGCGAACACCAGCGCCAGCGTGCCGTCGCCGGCCGCATCCCGCCACACGGCGTGGAAGATGCACGGCACGTTGTAGGGCTGCCGCGAGAAGAAGTTCTCGTAGAAGTGCTGCGACAGGAACGGCCTGGTCGGGTCGGTCGCCGCCGCGATGGTGGCACCCGGATTCGGCAGCTTGGTGAACACGAACGGGTCGGGGGAGATCGACGCCGGCGTCTGCAGCGGTCGTTCCATGCGGCCGGTGCACAGGAACCGACCGGCCTCGGGCTCGCGATCGAGCGACGTGTGGAGGCGCTGGAGGAACGTCAGCAGCTGACCCTGCTGCGGGATCGCCGGGTCGCGCAGCTCGGTGTTGCCGTTGCGCTCGACGAGCAGGTTCGCGTACTCGACGCCCTGGTAGTACGGGAACACCGTCGGCTTCATGCCCTGGAACCAGAACAGCGCGGCCGTCATCCGCTGGTAGCTGGCCCAGGTGTTCCAGTCGACGCCCGGATACGGGGCCGGCTGACCACCGCCGAGCAACGGGCTGACCGCGTAGACGCTGAGCGGGGCGGACAGGCCGTCGGCGCGCCCGTACTGGTGGTAGACCGCGTTCCACAGCGGCGGATCGGGATTGGTGACCTCGTTGGAGGTCGTCGGCACCAGCGCGAGCAGGTCGTAGAGCACGTCGCACTGCTGCTGCATCGGCAGCGACTTCAGACCCTGCTGGCCGAAGTCGAAGTGGCCGACGAGACCCTCCTGGACGGTCTCGCCGGGGATGAACGGCACGTCCGGGTGCGCGCAGCTCTGCTTGGCCAGCGCGATGCGCAGCCGCACGAGGTCGACGGTCAGGCGCACGCCGCGCACGTAGCTGTCGCCGCCGTGGTAGGCGCGCAGCGAGAACAGGTTGCCGGGATCGCTCGGGTAGCGCAGGAACGAGCCGCCGCCCGACACCACGTCGAAGAACACGCCGCCGAGGCTCGGCGTCGCGTCGAAGATGTCGTCGTACAGGTTCGTCGCGAACCAGAACGGCACCGCGAGGTAGCCGTAGTCGACGATCCGGCCGGTCGTGCCGGGTCCGACCGGCACCAGCGAGCCGTCGCGCTGGCGCAGGAACCACTCCGGGTCGAACGACGGCCAGTCGGTGTCGTTCATGATGATCGGCCCGGTGTAGACCGACACGTTGATCCCCTCGTTGCGCGCGCGGTCGATCTCGTCGATCGCGTAGCGCGGCGGCTCCTGGTACGCCTCGAAGGCGCCCGAGTACGGCCGCGGATTGAACTCGGCGCCGATCGGGTCTTCGGGCTGCCGGCCGGGGTAGGGCGAGTCGTTCGCGTCACCCTTCAGCCACTTCTGCCACTCCATGAACATCGGCGTCGGGTTGCCGTCGGCGCCGCGGAACGCGTCCTGCACGAGCAGCGCGTGGTCGGTCGTGTCGGTGAACACCGCCGGGACGGAGTCCGCGACCGCCCCGACGGTCGAGCTCGGCTGGAACACCGACGCGCGCGGGTAGTCGCGGTTCAGGCGGTACCACGGTGAGTCGATCGGGATCGGGCGGACCTCCCGCTCGACGAACTCGCGGTAGCGCTCGGTGCAATCGAACCAGTAGCTGTCGGTCTGCGCCTCGAGCGCATCGAGCACGACGGGGTACTGGGCGATGTGGACGTTGATCCACGGCGTCGGCCCGTAGACCGGGAAGTAGATCGGCGCCCAGCGGTAGTAGAGCGTGCCGGCGTCGGAGACGACGCGGTGGGCGAAGCGCTTGTAGTAGCCGCTCGTGTCCTCGGTCGACATGTAGAGGATCTTGCGGTAGCTCGACAGCACCTCGGTGCCGAGCGACACCTGCGACGGATCGTTGCTGAACATCGCGCTGAACTGCATCTGCTGCTGGCGCGCGGGGTGCTCGAACTCGACGTCGTAGCCGATGACGCTCCACAGCCGCATCGGCAGATTGGCCGCCGGTAGCACGGTGTTCTGCGCGATCGGGACCAGCAGCCGCGCGAATGTCCCGTCGCCCGGCTGCCGCACGTGCAGGATCGGCGCGTGCACCTCGTCGAGCGTGTACTGCGTGCAACCGCGCGGGCGCTGGATGCGGCCCATGCGGCTGAGCCACTCGGCGCGCGTCGGTTGCGCGCGGTCGATGGTGACGCGCAGCTCCATCCAGAACCGCGAGTCGCACAGCTCGTCGACGTCGAGGTCCGTCCAGCAGAAGATCGCGCGGTACGGGTCGGCCGGATCGTCGACCCAGACCTCGACGACGTCGTCCGCGTCGGGGTGGAGCTCGACCGGAGTCTGCGAGTCGACCGGCCGGAACACGGCCATCCACAGCGACGGCGGGCAGCCGTCCGGCGGTGTCGTCTGGTACGGGTAGATCGCCACCGTGCCGTCCTTGCGGGTGCCGCGGTGGCCGATCTCGGTGAGCACGACGCCGGCGACGTCGTCGTGGCGGAAGGAGAGCGAGGTCGATGCCGCGCCGGAATCGATCGTGCCGAGCTGCAGCGTCGAGCCCGGCTGCCAGGCGATCCGGCGCATGCCGCGCTTCGACCACGGCGAGCACAGGTACTGCGCGGGCGCCACGGCGGCGAGCACGAGCGCGAGCCCGGCCCCGAGCGCGAGAGAGCGAGAGTTCATGGTCACCTCCTGGGGAGCTGGTACGGGACCATGATTCCACCCCGATTTCGACCCGGAGCCCGGGACGGCGGCGACTTTTTCTGGCGCGTCGCGGTCGTGACTTCCGATCGGTACCGCGTACCGATCGGAAGTCAGCTCGGACCGTCAGCGGGCGAGCGGAGGCATGCCGTCGGGCAGCCGCAGGACGCCGGGCGCCGGCGGCGTCCACTCCGGCAGGTCCTCGTCGGTGTTCGCGACGTAGACCCACCAGTTGTCGTAGCCCCATTGCGTGTGGCCCGGGCCCTTGGGGAGTTTCCCGAGCAGCCAGCATTGGTAGCCGAACTGGTTCTTTCCCCAGGCCCACGACGAGATCGTGTGCGGCTCGCCGCGCAGATCGGGGTAGTTGGCCCAGCTCCAGGCCCAGGACTCGACCCGCCGCGGATTGTCGTAGTCGTAGCCGCGCTGCCCGTTGGGCGGCACGTGGCAGTTGCCGACCATCGACGGATGGCCCTCGAAGTCGGTCTCGAGCACCGTGAACACGTTCCACGGGTCGCGGTGCGTGCGCGGATCCCAGCGGCCGTCGCCGAACGCGAGCGACATGATCGACTCCACGCGGTGGACGTAGCTGTGGATCATGTTGTCGGCGCCGACCTCGATGTTGAAGCCCATGACCCACGTCGTGCGGTCGAGCTCCTCGGGGATGTCGTACGGCCGGTAGAGCCACGGATTGTCGCTCGGCCCGAACCTGGCGTAGCGATCCGGCACGAAGTAGGCGAACTCGTCGAAGTGGAAGCCGTCGGCGCCCCACATCCACAGCTCGGTGATGCCCTCGGTGCGGAACCGCTCGAGCAGGCCGTTCTCCTCGAACACCGCGCGGTAGCTGGTCGGCGACGGCTGCCAGTCCTTGGACTCGCGGACCGCCAGATAGCTGTCGTCGTCGTAGCGGAAGCCGTCGACCTTCTTCGGGTACGCGTCGAGGTGCAGGATGTCGACGATCTCGTAGTTGACGTAGCCCCAGCTCGCCTCGCGGATCACGTCGGCGAGGATGTACGAGAACTCGACCGGATCCGAGGCGTGCAGCCATTGCTGCAGGCGCTGGCCGTCCTTCTGCTCCAGCACCGGGTCGTAGATGACGACGACGACCTTGGCGGCCTTGCGGCCGGTCGCGACCGCCGGGTCGTAGACGAACGCCGGTCGCTGCCAGTCGGTCGCCTGCTCCTTGCCGACGATGAAGCTGCCGGTGTGCGCGCGCACGCCGTCGGGAGCGCGCGGGGCGAGGTCGCGCCAGGCGGGCGGGTGGCTCACCGGTGCGACCTGTGCGGGCACTGCGGCCACGGCCGCGAGCGCGACGAGAACGGAGACGATCGGAACGCGGACCATCGCCCGAGTGTCCCGCGCCGCCGAACGCGAGGCGAGAGCGAGTGCGCCGCCCGGCGGCACGTTCGCGGTGTGCTTCCGGGCGGCGAGCGGGTAGACCGTCACGCATGCTCGCCGCGACCCCGCTCGCCGGCCTCGACCTCGCGATCGTCGCCGCCTACCTGCTGCTCGTCGTGCTGATCGGAGTCTGGATCAACCGGCGCGCGACGCAGGGGACCGAATCGTTCTTCCTCGCCGGTCGCAGCCTGCCGTGGTGGATCCTCGGGCTGGCGGGCTGCTCCAGCTACATCGACATCGGCGGGACGATGGCGATGGTCGGGCTGATGTGGTTCACCGGCCTGCAATCGATCTGGATCACGCACCTCTACTGGGGCTGGTTCATCCTGGCCGGCTACATGGCGTTCCAGGCGCGCTGGATCCGCCGGTCCGGCGTGCGGACCTTCGCCGAATGGAACCGCTCGCGGTTCGGCGACGGCCGCGACACCGAGGTCGCCCGCACCGCGACCGCCGTGTTCCTGCTGCTGCTGATGTGCTTCAACCTCGGCTACATCGCCGTCGGCGTCGGGAAGTTCGCGACGACGTTCATCCCGGACGTGCCGGCCTGGATCTCGACCCTGGTCGTGTTCGGCGTCGTCGGCACCTACACGGCGCTCGGCGGCTTCTTCGGCGTCGTGCTCACCGACATCGTGCAGACCGTGCTGATCGTCTGCGCGGCCCTCGGCGTGGCCTGGCTCGCGGTGTCCGCCGGCGACCCGCGGCCGGCATTGGATGCGGTCAAGGACCCGGCGTGGACCTCGCTCGCGCCGACCTGGGAGCTGTGGGACGGCTACGCGCGGAGCGCGCCGGAGTTCTTCGCCAAGTGGCAGGGCATCGGTCCGCTGCTGCTCGCGGTGTTCGGCTGGACGGTCGTCAGGGTCCTGGCCGGCCCCAACGTGTGGGAGTTCCAGTTCTTCCTGACCGCGCGCAGCCCGCGGCAGGCGCAGCTCGCGGCCGGATTGTGGACGTTCGGCTACACGTTCCGCTGGGTGCTCGGCGCCGGGTTCCTGGTGCTCGGGCTGCACATGTTCGCGGATGCCCCGGCGGGCTTCGACTCCGAGCTCATCATGCCGGAGGTGCTCGCGACGCTCGCGCCGGGTGTGCGCGGCGCATTCCTCGCGCTGCTGCTCGCCGCGCTGATGTCGACGCTCGACGCGATGGTCAACGTCACCAGCGCGGTCGTCGTCCACGACATCCTCGAGCGCAGCGTCGCACGCGGCGCCTCGCAACGGACGCTGGTGCGCTGCGGTCAGCTCGCCTCGGTCCTCGCGCTCGGCATCGGCTTCGCTCTCAGCTTCGTCTACGACTCGGTGACCGCCATCTGGGAGACGATGATGTTCGCGATCGTCACGATCATCCTCGTCCCGTCGATGTTGCGTTGGCACTGGTGGCGGTTCTCGGCGCGCGCCTACACGCTCGGGCTCGCCGGCACGGCCGCCTGGACCTTCCTGCTGGTCTTCCTGCAGATGGACGACGAGCTGCGACTCCCGCTCCTCGTCGCCGGCTCGCTCGCGATCTGCGTGGCGTTCGGCCGGGCGCTGCCGCCGTCGCCGCGCGACGCGCTGGTGCGCTTCTATTCCGGCGTGCGGCCGTTCGGCGTGTGGGGGCCGGTGCGGGCGGACGCCGTGCGCGCCGGGCTCGTACCGGTCGCCGATCCGCTGCCGCGGCTCGACGCGATCAATGGCGTGCTGACGCTCGCCCTGCAGGTGTCGCTCGCGCTGGTGCCCGTCTACGCGCTGCTGTGGATGGAGCGCGAGGCGCTGACGGCCCTCGCGTGCGTCGGAGCCGTCTGCGTCGCGCTCGCCGTCACCTGGCGGCGCACGCTCGCCGCGTCGAGCGACTGAGTGGCGCGTGCGGCTCGCCGTCGGGCTCGCCGCCTGCCGCTGCGCCGGGTCGGTCGGCCGGTTCCTCGGGCCGTCGCGACCGCGGTGGTGCGATGCCTTTCGACGCCTCGGCAGCGGGCACGGCGGTGCTCGTCGAGGTATCGTGCAGCCCCGCGTCCGGCCTGCGCCCTCGCCAGCGTGCGGGCTACCGACACCCGATGCAGTCCCCTCACCCCGACGCCCCGATCCGACCACCGTGCCTACCCTCCGCCTGACCACGATCTCCGCCCTCGCCGCAGCCCTGCTCGCCACCGCGGGTTGCCGCGATGTCGATGGCCGCGTGCAGCCCACCACCGACCGGACGAGCCCGCCTGCCGTCGGCAATCCGCACACAGCGGCTGTCCCGACCGGTCCGACCGCCGTCGTGCTCGAGACGATGGACGCCGGCTCCTACACCTACGTCCGGCTCGAGGTCGGTGGGGTGCCGACCTGGTACGCCGGACCCCAGGTCGAGATCGCCCCCGGCGAGGCGGTCCTCGTTCCCGACCGCACGTTGGAGATGCGCAACTTCCGGAGCGACGCGCTCGACCGGACCTTCGACGTCCTCTATCTGGTGCAGTCGATCCGCAAGGTCGGCGTACCGCCGATGAGCCCCGAGCAGGCGGTGCAGCAGGCTCACGAGGCCGCGCAGCACCGCGCCCGCAATGCCGGCGAGACCGCGGCGGTCGAGCTCGGCGACATCCCGAAGGCCGACGGCGGCATGACGGTGGCCGAGCTGTTCGCGCTGGGCAAGGCGGGGGTCGGGCGGGAGGTCGTGCTGCGCGGCCGCGTGGTCAAGTCCAACGCCGGCATCCTCGGGAGGAACTGGCTGCACGTGCGGGACGGCAGCGGCACCGAGGGTTCGAACGACATCACCGTGTCGACCGGCGACGTCGCCGAGGTCGGCGATCTGGTGCTCGTCCGTGGCACGCTCGCGGCCGACCGGGACCTGGGCTTCGGCTACGTCTACGAGCTGCTGGTCGAGGACGCCGCCGTCACGATCGAGTGACGCACGCCGGGGGGCGCGGGGTGTCCGCAGTGCGCACAGGACGGGAGGCGCGACCGCGTCACCGCTTCGCGTCGCGCGCTGGCGCAGACCGTCCGAGGCCGGAGCCGGCGGCGCGCACCCACTGGCGTTGAGCGCGGCGGGGGGAGCGAGGGTGAGCCGAGGATCGTTGGGGCGGATGGGATCCGGCCATGGCATCGAGAAAAGCGATATCATGCGACCTGAGCTCAACCCGGGCTCCCGCGCGCGCCGACCGCACGCCCCCGACCGCCGCGCGTGCGGAGGCCGACTGAAGACAACCACCGGGAGGTTGCCATGAGAACCCTGTCCGGGGGGCTGGCCGTCGCTGACCCCTTGCGCGTGGTGGTCCGGCTGCTGGCGAGCGGCTGGCTCGCGTTCGCCGCAGGCGTCACCGCGCAGTGCCCGTACTCCACCGGCAGCGGAACGCCCCAGACCTTCGGCCTCAACCGTGAGACCTTCGGGGTCGAGGTCATCTCGAGCCGCGACATCGAGGTCACCGGCTTCACGCTGGGCACCCGGCTGGTGTTCGGCTCGAGCGCGACGATCCCCACCGCGCTGCACGTGCCGGACTACGCCGGCGGCCCGCCGCGGACCACGCCCGAGCGCACCGGCACGATGGTTGTCGGCAACAGCTTCCGCGGCTGGAGCACGACGTTCACCCCGCCGTTGAACGTGCGCGCCGGCGAGCATTTCTTCCTCGTGTTCTCGAACACGACCAGCGGGCTGCAGAGCCCGTGGTACGTGCCGAACGCGGCGAATCCGCTGTACACGCACTACCAGCGCCCGCTCGGCGGGGGCGCCTGGGGGCTGCCGTATACGATCTACTCGTGGATCTGGCAGGTGCAGTGCAATGCGGCCGGGCCACCGAGCGTCGACTTCTCCGGAACGCCGCGCCGTGGCGCGGCCTCCCTGTCGGTGGCCTTCACGGAGCAATGCGGCGGTAGTCCGACCAGCTGGTCCTGGGACTTCGGTGACGGTGGGCTGTCGACGCTGCGCAATCCGACGCACATGTATACGGTGCCCGCCAGCTACGACGTCCGGCTGACCGCGACGAACGACTTCGGTTCCACCAGCCGGACGAAGCCAGGCTACATCATCGTCCACGAGCCGACGCCACCGATCGGTGGCGTCGCGAGGCACGCGAAGATCAGCGAGACGCAGGGCGGCTTCACCGGCGACCTCGATCAGGACGACCACTTCGGGAGATCCGTCGCCGCGCTCGGCGATCTGGATGGCGATGGCATCCCGGATGTCGTCGTCGGTGCCGCCGTGGATGACGACGGTGGCACCAACCGGGGGGCCGTGTGGGTCCTGTTCCTGAACGGCGACGGCTCGGTCAAGGCGCATCAGAAGATCAGCGCAACCCGAGGTGGCTTCACGGGCTCGCTGTCGGACGGCTGTCGCTTCGGCGAGTCGGTGGCCGGGGTCGGGGATCTCGACGGTGATGGCGTCGTCGATCTGGCGGTCGGCGCGCAGATGGACGACGCCGGCGGTAGCAACCGTGGCGCGGTGTGGATCCTGTTCCTCAATGCCGACGGCACGGTGAAGGCACATCAGCGGATCAGCAGCGTCCACGGCGGCTTCACCGGACTGCTGCACGACGACGACCGCTTCGGAATCGGCCTCGCCAGCCTCGGCGACCTCGATCGCGATGCCGTCTGCGACCTCGCCGTGGGTGCGTTGCACGACGACGACGGCGGCACGGATCGCGGTGCGGTTTGGATCCTGTTCCTGAATCCCGATGGCACCGTCAAGGCGCACCAGAAGATCAGTGCGACGGAGGGTGGCTTCATCGGTGTGCTGCAGCAGGACGGCAGGTTCGCCCGGGATCTCGCGTTTCTCGGCGACATCGACGGACGCGGCTCGGCGGTGCTCGCCGTGGGGGCTCCGTACGAGGACGACGGCGGTGTGGAGCGCGGCGCGGTGTGGCTGCTGTTCCTGGACGTGAACGGCACGGTGCGTTCGCAGACGAAGATCAGCAGCACGCAGGGCGGCTTCGCCGGTCCGCTCGACGACCTGGACCACTTCGGCTCGCCCGCGGCGATCGGCGATCTCGACGGTGATGGCATCGGTGACCTCGCCGTCGGTGTGCCGGCGGACGACGATGGTGGCGCGGACTGTGGCGCGCTGTGGATCCTCTGTCTCGACACCAACGGTGCGGTCCACGCGCAGCAGAAGATCAGCTGCCTGTACGGTGGTTTCGCCGGGCCGCTGGACGACTCCGATCTGTTCGGGCGCTCGGTCGCAGCGCTCGGCGACCTCGATGGTGATGGCGTCATCGATCTCGTGGTCGGCGCGCCGCGGGACGACGACGGCGGCACGGACCGCGGCGCCGTCTGGATCCTGTCCCTGACCGGTCGCGATGGACCGTGGTCCGACCTCGGTCACGCGCTCGCCGGATCACACGGAGCTCCGCGGCTGGCGGGCACCGGTGCGTTCGCATCCAGCCAGCCGTTCGCGCTCCACGTGTCGAATGCGCTCGCCGGTGCTCCGGCCGTGCTCGCGATCGGCGCCTCGCGCATCGATCTGCCGCTGCTCGGTGGCGTGCTCGTACCGACGCCGGATCTCGTCGGTGCGATTCCGATCGACACCGGCGGTGGCATGGTCGTGCCGCTACAGCTCGGACCGGGCGTTCCGGGCGGGCGCGCCTTCTACTTCCAGACCTGGCTGTTGGACCCCGCCGCGGTGCAGGGCCTGGCGGCGACGAACGCGATCTCGGGCACGGCCCGCTGAGTCCTGGAGCCGAGCGGAGCGCCCCGCCGCCCGCGCGAGCCCCCGACCCGGGCGGCTCGCGATGTGGCCCGGGCCATGGTCGCGGTCATCCGGCAGCGCACGCCCGCCGCAGCGGATGGTCGCGCGCCCGGGCTGCGTCGCCACCTTCAGCGGCTCGGCCGGAATGCGTCCGTCGCGCGCACGAGCTGGTCGATGTTGCCGAGCTCGTTGGCCGAGTGGCCGGCGTCGGCGACGACCCGCAGCTCGGCAGCGGGCCATGCGCGGTGCAGGTCCCACGCGCTGCGCATCGGGCACACGACGTCGTAGCGGCCCTGCACGATCACCGCGGGGATGTGGCGGATCCGGTGGACGTCGCGCAGCAGCTGGCCGTCGACGTCGAAGAAGCCGCCGTGCACGAAGTAGTGGCACTCGATCCGTGCGAAGGCGACCGCGAACTCGTCGGCGCCGGTGCGCGCGATGTGCTCGAGGTCCTGGTGCAGGTAGCTCGTGCTGCCCTCCCAGATCGACCACGCCTTCGCCGCGCGCAGGCGGACGGCCGGATCCTCGCTGGTCAGCCGGCGGTAGTAGGCCGACATCAGATCGCCGCGCTCGACCGCGGGGATCGGCGCGAGGTAGTGCTCCCAGGCGTCCGGGAAGATGTGGCTGGCGCCGTCCTGATAGAACCACAACAGCTCGCTGCGACGCAGCATGAAGATGCCGCGCAGCACGAGCTCGGTGACCCGGTCGGCGTGCGTCTCCGCATAGGCGAGCGCGAGCGTGCTGCCCCAGCTGCCACCGAACACCTGCCACTTGTCGATGCCGAGGTGCTCGCGCAGCGCCTCGATGTCCGCGACCAGGTGCCAGGTGGTGTTGTCGGCGAGGCTCGCGTACGGCTTGCTCTTGCCGCAGCCGCGCTGGTCGAACACGACGATCCGGTAGGCGTCCGGATCATGGTAACGGCGGTACTTCGGGTCGCTGCCGCCGCCGGGTCCGCCGTGCAGGAACACGACCGGCTTGCCGTTCGGATTGCCGCTCTGCTCCCAGTAGATCTCGTGCGTGTCTGACACGCGCAGCATGCCGGTCTCGTAGGGCTCGATCTCGGGGTAGAGGGTGCGTCGTGCTTCGCCGGTCATCGGGGTCGCTCCTGCCAGGGTCGCGAACGGGGTCCGCCGTGCGGTCTCGGCGGCGTCGCCATCTTCGTGCGGAGCGCAGCGTCCGCCCAACTCCGAATTGCCCGACGGGGCGGCCGCGGCTTCAGGACGCGGCGAGGAACGCCTCCATCGCAGCCGTCGTGGGCAGCGACGGCTGCGCGCCGTGCCGCGTCGTCGCGAGCGCGCCGGCCGCACACGCGAAGCGGAGCGCCGGCGCCAGCGCGGTGTCGGCGGCGAGACCTACGGCGAGCGCACCGACGAACGCGTCGCCGGCCGCCACGGTGTCGACCGTGGCGACTGCGAAGGCGGGCTGCGACACGGCGCCGTCGGGTCCGAGTGCGAGCGCGCCCTCGGCGCCGCGCGTCAGCACGACGAGCCGCGGGCCGAGCGCCCGCAGCGCGCGGCACAGCGAGGTGTCGTCGTCGCCCGGCGCCGCGCTACCGGCGAGCAGGCGGCCCTCGCCGCGGTTGACGACGAGCACGTCGACCTGCGGGAGGAGGTCCGGCGGCAGACGGGCGGCCGGCGCGGCATTGAGGATCACGCGGACGCCCGCCGCCCGCGCGTGGGCCACTGCCGCGGCGACCGTCGGCAGCGGCACCTCGAGCTGCAGCACCACGGCCGCCGCCGCCTCCAGCACCGCTCGCGCCGCGGCGACGTCGTCCACGGTCAGCCTGGCATTGGCGCCGGGCGCGACGACGATCGTGTTCTCGCCGCCGTGCTCGACCGTGATCGCCGCGATGCCCGTCGCGACCCCCGGCGCGGTGCGAACGTGCTCGACGTCGACGCCGTCGGCGCGCAGCCCGGCGGTCAGCTGCCGCCCGAAGTCGTCGTCCCCGACGCGGCCGACCATCGCGACGCGCGCGCCGAGGCGCGCCGCGGCGACCGCCTGGTTGGCACCCTTGCCGCCGGGGTGCGTCGCGAACGGTCCGCCGAGCACCGTCTCGCCACGCTCGGGTAGCCTCGGCGTCCCGACGACCAGGTCCATGTTGATGGAGCCGACCACGCACAGCGCGGGGCTCGTGCGCTCGCCCGACGCGGTCGTCATGTCAGTCGACCTCCAGTCCCGCTTCGGCATAGAGCGGTGCGCAATCGACCGGCCGACCGGTCCGCGCCGCCCGGCGCGCGGCCTCCATCACGCAGAACGTCTCGACACCCTCCTCGAGATCGGGCGAGTTCGGCGTGCCGTCGATCAGCGCGGTCGCGAAGTGCTCCGCGTAGTTCGCGAACTCGCCGTAGTGCATGCCGTGCACCTCGCTGTTGAAGTAGTGGTGCCGGAGCGCGTAGAGCGGATCCTCCGTGACCTCGGTGCCGTCCTCCGCGATGTAGCGGTGCCGCATGTCGTGATACTGCGCCTGGCTGGTCGAGTGCGAGCCCCACAGCACGAGCTCGATCGCATTGCGGGCGCTCGGGAGCTCGTGGCAGCCGTAGTGGCCGAGCGCACGACCGAGGCATCCGTCCTCCGCGACGACCTGCACGGTGTAGACGTCGAAGCCGACGACGCCGTGCTGTCGTGCCAGCGCGCTGTGGCGTCCGTACGCCTGGACCTGACGGATGCGGCCGAGGTACCAGCGCAGCAGATCGAGCGGATGCGACAGCCCGGCGAACACCCAGTCGGTGTCCGCGATGGCCCACGGGCTCTTGGCGTAGAACCAGTCCATGCGGTGCACGTAGTGGGCGTCGACGAGGTCGAGCTCGCCGAGCACGCCCCGCTCGTAGGCGGCGCGCTGGCGCAGGAACGGCTCGAAGAACCGCGTCGACTGCCCGACCTGCAGCCGGCGTCCGGTACGTCGTCCGGCAGCGAGGATGCGGCGCGCATCGGCCATCGAGTTGACGAGCGGCTTGGTACAGATCACGTCCTTGGCGGCCTCGAACGCACGTTCGACGTGCTCGCCGTGCAGCGGATCGGGCGTGTAGATGGCGACGACGTCGATGTCGTCACGGGCCAGCAGCGCACCGTAGTCCGTGGTGTAGTCGAGGTCGGGTCGCTCGCGGCGACAGCTCTCGACCTTCGCCGGATCGCTGTCGCAGCCGGCGACGGCGACCGCGCGGGTCGCGCGCTCCAGGCCGGTCAGCAGCGTGCGGCCCTCGTGCAGGCCGACGACGCCGATGCGCTTGCGCTGCGGTGCGGGCGGGCGTGGGAAGGTCTTCCGGATGCCGGGGATGTGCTCGATGTGGGAGGCCATGCCTGCGACGATGATGCCCGAACTGCGAGCGCTGCGCCCTCCAGGCCATTCCGGTGCTGGGCGGTGCGTGCGGGCGGCCGGGCGACATGGACGTTCTCGAGATCGACGACATCCTGCAGGACGGGATCCAGCTCCTCTTCGCGGCTGACCAGGAGCCGTTCGAGGTGTCGGGTGCGGTGTTCTGCGTGCTCGTGCCGTTGATCGGACGGGAGGGGCAGCACCTCGGCGATCGCGACGCCAACTTCCCGCACCGCGGCCGCATCTGGTGGATGCTGCGCACCGACATCCGCGCCAAGGACGTGCGGCCGGGCACGGTCTGGACGGGTCGGATCGAGTCGGCGCCGAAGCAGGACAAGGACGTGTTCCAGGCGGTGCGGTCGTCGGTGACGGCAGGGGCGAAGGACTGGATCGAGGTCCTCGACGTCGACGAGCGTGATCCCGATCCCGCCTACTGCTGCCGCGGCTCCGGGCTGCCATTGGCGCGCCAGCCGCTGAAGGTCGTGCTCGTCCGTGGCTCCGAGTACACCTATGGGCCCCTCCTGGCGACCCATCGCGATGCGGACGACACCGTGGAGCTCCGGGCGCTGAACGCCGGGGACCCGGTCGTGCACCGCTTCCGGACCGCGGAGCTCGACGCGGCATTGCGGGTCGAGCGCTTCCAGTTCGAGTGCAACCTGCACGATCCGCACGCGAGCGTGCGCCGCGTCCGGCTCGCCCTGGTGCGGGCGGCGGCCTTCAAGGAGGTCGTCGACCGCGGTCTCGGGGAGACGGTCGACGCCCAGAGCGAGGCCCAGCTCGTCAAGTGGGCGCTCGGGCTCGCCGGCTACACCAAGGCGCAGAGCTCGCAGTTCCGCAGCGCTCTCGAGTCGCTGCCGATGGCGGCGAACGTCGTCGACTCCCGCGAGCGCACCCGTCTCGACCGGTTCCGTCGGCTGTGTCAGGACGCCGAGCACGTCGCGACGCTGGGCACCGACGTCGCGACCGCCCTCGCCGAGTCGGAGCCGTTGCGCGAGCTCGTGCAGGACCGCATCACCGAGGTCGCGCGCCAGCAGATCGAGGAGCAGGTGCGCGCGGCCAACGACCAGATCGTGCGGCAGACCGAGCAGGCGCGGCGCAACAAGGAGCTCGCCGAGTCGGAGCTGCAGCGTCTCGAGGTCGAGCTCGAGCACCGCCGTCGCGACCTGCACGAGCGGTTCGAGGCCGAGCATGCGGATCTGCTGCAGAGCCTCGACGAGCGCGACGCCCGCCTGGCGGAGCGCGAGCGCGAGCTCGAGCGCAAGCAGCGCGAGCTCGGCGAGAGCCTCGGGGCGATCGTCCAGGACTACCGCGACCACGGCGATGCGATCGCGCGCCAGGTGCTGACCTACCTGCCGTTCCTCGGGCTCGGGCAGCCGGCCGCGCGGCGGGCGGCCGAGCCGGATGCGAAGCCGCGCGGCGCGGGCCTGCCGGTCCCTCCGTGGCTCGAGGCGCGCGTCGAGCCGGCGCAGGTCGATCAGCTCGCGTTCCTCGATCAGCTACGGCGTGTCGTCGAGCGCCGCGGCTACGTGTTCCAGGACCACGACCTCGTCAATTTCCACGTGTCGATGCTGGTCGGCGCGTGGACGGTCGTCTCGGGAGCGACCGGCGTCGGCAAGAGCTCGCTGCCACGCCTGTACGCCGAGGCGCTCGGGATGGCCGATCGCTACCTGAAGGTGCCCGTGCAGCCGGACTGGCTCGACGATCGCGACGTCCTCGGTGCCTACAACTCGCTGTCGGAGCGCTTCGAGCCGGCGTCGAGCGGCCTCGTCGAGCATCTGATCCACGCCGAGCGGGACATGCGCGAGCAGCTCGGCGGCATCTACCTCGTCTGCCTCGACGAGATGAACCTGTCGCGCGTCGAGCACTACTTCGCCCGGTTCCTCAGCATCCTCGAGGACCCCCCGGAGCGCCGGCGGCTGACGATCCTCGGCCGCGGCGTGGGCTCGCGGTCCGATCCCTACACCGCGCATCGCGAGATCGCGATCGCCCCGAACGTGCGCCTGATCGGCACCGTCAACGTCGACGAGACGACGCACTTCTTCAGCCCGAAGGTCCTCGATCGCGCGCTGCTGCTGACGTTCGAGCAACCGGATCTGTCGCGCGCGGTGGCGGCCGGCCAGCCGGCGGCCGAGCTGGTCGTCGAGCCGGTCGACCTGGCGACCTGGTCGTCGTGGGCGCGAAGCCCGGGCGAGGTCGATCCGGCCGCCCGCGAGCTGGTGCTGTCGCTGCACGACGTGCTCCGCGGCATCCAGTCGGGGCTCGGCTACCGGCTGCGCGATCGCATCTTCGCGTTCCTCGCGACGGCGCGCGGCCTGCTCGACGACCGACGGGCGTTGGACCTCGCCTTCGCACAGACCGCATTGCCGCGGTTGCGCACCCACCATCCGGGCTTCACGACCGCAGCCGAGCGGCTGCTCAGGCTGCTGCCCGAGGACCGCTACCCGCGCTCGGGGCGGATCCTCACCGCGCTGAAGGAGAGTGGCGGCAGCCATGACTTCTTCCAGCTCCTCTGAGCTCGTGCTGGAGCAGGGCGGACGGACGCTGTGCCGCGTCGCCCACGATGGTGGTGTCGCTGCGGTCCGCGCGGTGACCGACACGCTCGTCGAGGCCGGCGTGCCGCTCGCGGTGGAGGTGCGCCGTGGGTCGCGCGCGTCGCGCGGCGTGGTCGAGGTCGGCGACGAGGTCGCGCTCGTGCTGCGACCGCAGCAGGACAAGGGCGCCGCGCTCGTCACGTCGCTGCGCGACGACTTCGGCGAGGTCGTCGTGCGCTACGTCGAGTCGGACCCGGCCGATCCCGAGTCGCGCAGCGTGCTGATCGAGCTCGCCGTCGAGCTGCGCGGTGACGATGCACTCCACGCGCTGTTCGAGGCGCTGGTCGAGGAGCTCGAGAACGTCCACGTCGGCCTCGCCCGCGAGGTCCTCGGCCGCACGGCGGTCGGCGTCGGCGTCGCGCGCCGATCGCCGCGGCTCGCGCGGCCCGAGGAGGACTGCCAGCTCCTCGAGCGCGTGTTCGCTGCGCTCGACGACGCACTCGCGCGCATCCAGCGGCAGCCCGCCGGCGCGATCGCGCGCGCGACGGTGCGCGATCGCTGGCGGCCGGGCGACCGCCTCGCGCCAGCGGCCACCGCCGGTCTGCTCGCCGATCCGGACACCGTGTTCGTCGCCGAGCGTCCGGTGCGGGTCGGCCGCGTGCGGATGCGGCGATCCCGGCTGACGCGCGACGTGCCCGAGCACCGCATGCTGCGCCGCGCGCTCGAGGATCTCGCGTGGCGGGCGCGCCTGGTCGCGCGACATTGCCAGCACTGCGCCGAGCGCGTGCTCGACCAGCGCCGCCGCTGGGGTGGCGCCCGGACCGACGGCGATTCGGTATTCGACAGCGAGCACCGGCCGCGGCTGCGCCGGTACGAGTTCCTGGAGCAGCGCGCGCTCGAGCTGGCGGACCGCTTCGGCGAGCTGCTGCGCCGGACGGACTTCCTCGCCGCGATCGGTCGGGCGCGTTCGGCGTTGCGGCCGACGCCGCTGTTCCTCAATGGCGCCGGCTACCGTGACGCGTATGCCGCGCTGTGCGAGGCGGAGCGCTCCGCGGCTCCGCTGGTCTCCGGGGAGGAGTTCCGCATCCACTTCAAGTCGCTCTCGCGGCTCTACGAGTACTGGTGCTTCGTCGTGGTCGTCGAGACCTGCCGCGCGTGGTTCGGCGACCCGGTGCCGTATGCGGCGTACGACGTCGTCGACGAGGTCTACCGGCCCGCGCTGGCGCCCGGCCAGGTGTTTCGCTTCGCGCTCGCGGACGGCGCGACGCTCGGGGTCCACTACGAGCCCGATATCGTGCCCGACGGCTGGGTCCGGGCCGGGCACCCGCGCTTGCGCGCGTCGCTGTCGACCGCCCCGCTGCGCCCGGACGTCCTGGTCGAGCTGCTGCGCCCGGGCGAGCCGGCGGCGGCGCTCGTGCTCGACGCGAAGAGCACGCCGCACTTCGATCGCGACGCACTGTGGAAGCCGACCGACTACCGCGCGCGGATCTTCGACGCCGTCGACGGCACCCAGCCGGTACGGCAGGTGTTCTTCCTGCACCGCGGCGCGGGCCTCGCCGACCTCGAGAACCTGCCGGGCTACCTCGCGGGCGCGCGCGGCGACCGTCATGCGTCGATCCTCGGGGCCGTCGCGTGCACGCCGCTCGATCGCGACCGCGTGCAGCGGGTGATCCGGCGCTTCCTGGCGACGCAGGGCGTGGTGCCGACCCGCGTGGGCCCGAACGCCCGGCTCGACGCCGAGGCGGAGTGACGCGCGTCGGGGTTGGAAACTTCCGGCTGCGCACCGGCGTTGTCCGCCCCGACTTCGCTGCGAAGTCCCCGCTGCGCCCGCGCGCGCGAGCGGCGGTGCCTGCGGGTTCCGAGGAACGACGCCCGCGTCGCGCGGTGATCGTGACCGCACGCGACGGCGCCGGCGCGGGCCGATCGGACGGAGGTGTGCGATGCTGCGATGCGTCCTCGGGCGCTGCGGAGCGCTCGTGCTTCTTGCGGGGCTGGCCGGGCTGCCCGGCCCCACTGCGCGCTGCGGCGCCCAGGCCCCGGCCGCGCTGTTCACGACGGCAGGGCCGGCGCGCCACGCGTATCTCGGCGCCGCGGCCTGCGTGCTCGGCGATCTCGACGGCGACGGCCGGACCGAGTTCGCCTTCGGGTGTCCCGGTGACAACCGTGATTTCCGCGACGGTCGGGTGCTGGTCTACCGTGCCGATGGCGCGCTCCTGCGGACCTGGATCGGCGTCCCGGGCACCTCGTTCGGCGCCGCCGTCGCGGCGATCGGCGATGTCGACGGCGACGGCGTCCCGGACTGCGCCATCGGCGCGCCGCTCGACGGCTCGTTCGGCTTCTCGCGCGGAGGTGCCGTCTGGGTGATGTCCGGCGCGACTGGCACGACGCTCCGCTACGTCGGCGGCGGTGGCATCGACGCGCGGCTCGGAACGTCGGTGGCCGGCATCGGTGACATCGACGGCGACTCGTGGCCGGACTACGCGGCGGGTGGCGTCGATGCGTCCCCGGCGGGGGTCGGGAGGGTCGTCATCTGGTCCGGCGCCTCGGGCCGGGTCCTCGCGACGCTGCTCGGCGAGTTCCCTGGCGAGGGCTTCGGCTACGCGGTCTCGCGCGCCGGCGACGTCGACGGTGACGGCACGCAGGACATCGCCGTCGGCGCACCGTTCGCGTCCCGGCGCGCCTGGCAGGGAGGGATGGTGTCCGTCTACTCCGGCGCCACCCTCACTCGGATCACGTCCAAGACCGGGGTCACGGACTTCGGACATCTCGGCGAGGTCGTCGCGCCGCTCGACGCCGATTGGGACGGCGACGGCGTCGACGACTACGTCGCGACGTCACCTTCCAATGACGACGGCGCGGGCTTCGAGGCGGGCAGCCTCTACGTATTCAATCGCTACGGCAACGTCGTCGCACGCTTCGACGGCGCTCCGGGCGAGCGCCTCGGTGTCGCGGTCGGCACCGGCGGCGACGTCGACGCCGACGCCCGGCCGGACATCGCCGTCGCGACCGCTTCCGGCTCGCTGCGCGTTCACTCGGGCGCGCCCGGACACCACCTGCTCGACGTCCTGCCTGGATTCGAGCCCGGCGACCAGTTCGGCGCGGCGATCGATCTGCACGGCGACTTCAACCGCGACGGCTTCGCCGACCTCGTCGTCGGTGCGCCGCGATGGGGAGCCGACGATGCCGGGCGCGGTGTCGTGCTCGATCTCGGCTGGCGCGTCGCGACCGAGCTGCTGCGCCAGCGGGGTGCTGCCGCCGGGGTGAACTTCGGTCGGAGCGTCGCCTGGGTCGGCGACCTCGACGGCGATGGCGCGTCGGAGCTGGCGATCGCGGTGCCCGGGCAGGGCCGGGTGGTCGTCGTCGGCCGGTCCGGCGCGGTGCGGCTGACGCTCCCCGCGGCGTCGGGGCCGCTCAGCTCGCCGTCGATCGCGGCCGCGGGGGACGTGAACGGGGACGGCGTCCCGGACATCGTGGTCGGCTCGCCCGACGACGGCACCGGCGGCCAGAAGGCCGGCATGGTCCGCGTGTTCTCGGGTGCGAGCGGAGCCGTGCTCTGGCAGTTCACCGGCGGCAGCTGGGATCACCTCGGCTTCGCGGTCGCCGGCGTCGGCGACGTCGACGACGACGGCTACGACGACTTCGCGGCCGGCGCCCCGGAGTACGCGGACCCGGGTGTGCCGGTCCCCGACAACTACGTGCGGGTCTGGTCCGGTCGGACCGGCCAGGTCCTCTACACGTTCGGCTACACGAGCCATACGCAATTCGGTCGCAGCGTCGCGCGCGCCGGCGACATCGACGGCGACGGCATTCCCGACGTGTCGATCGGAGCGCCCGCGGCATCGGTGCGCGCGATCCGGGGTGGCGTGGTGCGCGTCTACTCGGGTGCGACCGGTGTGCTGCTCGCCGAGAAGAGTGGCAATACCGACTTCGAAGAGCTCGGTCTCTCGGTCGGCACCCTCGACGGCGATTGGGACGGCGACGGGCTCGACGACTACATCGCGGGTTCCTACCTGAACGACGATGGCGCCGGCTACCAGGCCGGCTCGCTGTTCGTCTTCAACATCCACGGCGGCGTCGTGCGCCGCTTCGACGGGGCGCCCGGTGATGCGTTCGGGCTGCAGGTCGCGGGCGGCGGCGACGTCGACGGTGACGGCACCATGGACGTCGTCGGCACCTCGGACGCGCGCGGCTACCAGCGCGTGTTCGCGGGCTCGCCCGACCATCGACTGCTGCGGGAGTTCCCGGTGGTCGGCTACTTCCCGACCGTCGACCTGCGCGGTGACCTCGACGGCGATGGCTACGCCGATCTCGCGGTCGGCTGCCAGAACGTCGACCAGGGTACGGGCCTCGTGGTCGTCTACGACCTGCGCGGCGCGGGCCGCCCACCGCGAGTCCTCGCCGGTGGGCGAGCGTGTCCGACCGCGGGCGGACGGCTTCCGCACGCCGGCGTCCACGGCCTGCCGCGCGTCGGGACCGCGGTGGACGCGCAGCTGCGCGCGGCGCTCCCGAACGCAGCCGCGGTCCTGTTCCTCGGCGCACCGACCGTGCTGCCGCTCGATCCGTTCGGGGCACCGGGCTGCACCTCCTACGTGGTACCCGGCGGCGCCAGCCTGGCCGTGCCGACCGACGCGCGAGGCCGGGCCGTCGTGCCGTCGATCGGCGTCCCGCTCGCAGCGGAGCTGATCGGGGTCCGGCTCGATACGAGCTGGGCGATCCCGGATGCGGCCGCCAATGCGCTCGGCGTCGTGACCTCGACCCGTGTCGCGCTGATCATCGGCGGGTGACGTCGCGGCGATGCCGCGTGGATCGAGCCTGCGGGGCGGGCTACGCTCGCCGCCGCGAGGCGCGCCGATCATGGATCTCCGAGGCCTGTTGACCCCTGCCGATCCGACCTTCGAAGCCGAGGCCCGGCGGATCCACGCGGAGCGACCGGACGTCGCCGCGGCGGTCGGCGCCGCCGACGGCCTGCCGTACCGCAAGTGGCTGGCGGTGTTCGGCGCGGCCGAGTACCCGGAGCGGATCGGGCGGTTCTTCCCGCCCGTGCCGCCGCAGGAGCTGTACGCGACCGGCTGCGCCGGCGGTGGGCTCGCGCACTGGCTGACGAGCGGTCTCGACGACTTCGAGAAGCTCGGCGAGATCGTCTCGACGTACGGCACGAAGCCGTTCGACCGGCTCGATTCGGTGCTCGATTTCGGGTGCGGGTCGGGGCGCGTGCTGCGCTGGTTCCGGGCCGCATTGCCGGGCGCGTGCCGCTTCGGCATCGAGGTCTACGAGCCGGGGCTGCGCTGGTGTCGCGAGCAGCTCGGCGGCGAGTACGTGCTGACCGATGGAATGCCGCCGGTCGACCTGCCGGACGACTCGGTCGATCTCGTGTGCGCGTACTCGGTGTTCACGCACCTCGACCTCGCGAAGAACCTCGCGTGGCTGCGCGAGCTCGCGCGCATCTGCAAGTCGGACGGCCTGCTCGTGCTCACGACGATCGGCGCCTACACGCTGTTCGTCGTGCAGCGCAGCGTCGACCACCAGAACCTGTTGGCGATGCCTCAGGAGCTCGCGCGCGATCACCTGCGACGGCTCGCGCGCGAGCCGTTCCTGTACCACGACAAGCCGGCCGATCCGCGGCCGGGCTGGGGGCAGGGTTGCCCGGTGGCGTTCTTCGGCGAGCCGTTCGTGCGCGACGCGTGGGGGCCGGTCGTCGAGGTGCTCGGTCACCTGCCGGCAGTGCAGGATCTGTGGCAGGACGCCTTCGTCCTGCGCCCGCGCCGCGGTCGCTGAACGGGCGTCCCGATCCGTGCCGGGCGCCGGTCAGGGCGCCCGGTGCACGGTCGCCCACACGTGGCGATGGTCGTCCAGGTTGCGCGGCAGGTGGCGGCCGAGCTCCAGATCGAGCATCACGGTCGCGATCTCGCGCGGCCGCAGCGCGAGGCGCACGCGCGACCACGACAGGTCGGGCGGTGAGAACGCCGGGGGCTCGGCTGGCGTCGCGCGCAGCGGCTCGCGCACGCCGCCGAGATGGTCGGTGCGCGCCGCGGCGGCGCAGGGGCCGGGCACCAGGAGCTCGACGTCCGCGGGACCCCCGTCGCACTCGACGAGGCGGACCACGAACGGATTGCGGACCCCCGGGCCGAAGGCGTCCGCGACGTGCTCGAGGGACTTCCGACTCTCGCGGTGGAAGGCGGTGGCGACCACCTGCGGCGAGCAGCAGACGAGCCCACCGAACACCCTGGGATGCGTCGCGGGCGGGGCTGCGGCCAAGTCGACGATCGCGTCCGCGCGCGCCGCCAACGCGGTGCGGAACCGCCACGCGTCGCTGGCCGGCCCGTGCGGGACGAGCAGCAGCCGGCTCTCCGCGAGCGGGGTGTGGTCGCCTTCGTCCCAGGGGTCATAGGCGTCGAGCACGACGCGCACGCCGTCGGGATGCCGGAACCAGCCCTGGCTGCCGTCGTGCACGCACAGCACGCCGGCACCCGCGCCGTCGGGCGCGAGCAGGTCGACGAACGTGCGCGCGGTGAACGCGCCGCGCACGGTCTCGAACCACTGCGGCGACGTCATCCAGTCGCCGCTCGGGTACTTCCGGCGGTGCTCGCCGTCGGCGCGCACGTCGTCCGCGGCGAACGGCGTGTCGGCGCGGATGCCGAAGCCGGGCGGCAGACCCGCGACCTGGAGCTGCAATGCAGCGCCCAGCCCGCCGTCGGGCCGCGGCAGCCGCGCGACGCGTGTGACCAGCTCGACGCCGCCGAGCTCGGGGCGCAGCCGCACGCTGCGCTCGACGTCGCCGTCGGCGTTCCGCAGGCGCGCGACGACCGCCGGTGCGTCGCCGGTGCGGACCTCGACGGTCGGCTCACCGAATGCGAAGGGCACGCCGCCGCGCAGCATGGTCAGCGCTCCCGCGGCGAGGTCCGCGGTGGAGTCCGCCGTCGCGATCGCGGTGAGACAGCCGGTTCCGGCATCGACCGTCGCCGTCAACGCGCCAGCGGACAGCGTCACCTGGGTCGCCGCGCGCTCGACGCGAGCGGGAGGGACCGGCTGCAGGGCAGGATCGCCGCGCCGCACGCAGCGCCAGCCGAACGCCGGGACGTCGCGCACCAGCATGCGGCGCGACGGGTCGGTGTCGCTGTCGACCAGGTCGAAGGCGACGTCGCGGGCGAAGCCCAGCGCATTGTGGACGACGACGTGCTCGCCGGTGGCCACGGGGCCGGCGAGCAGCCGCCGGCCGCGCGTCAGCACGTCGTCGGCGAGCGCCGTCGCGCGCTCGAACGAGCGGCGTCCGACCGCTCCGCACAGCGCCTCGCACTCGTGGTTGTCGTGGTGCTGGGCCTGCAGCAGCTCGCGCCACGCCTCGTCGAGCTCCCAGGCCGGGTAGACGTCCCAGGACGCGTACGGGCGGCCGCACAGCCCGAGCGTCGCCAGCAGCGCCTCGGCGGCGAGGATGCGCTGCTCGGCGCGGTCGCCGAGACGGGGCACGCGATCGCCGTTCTTGCCGATCGTCATGCCGTGGAACACGTCGTCCATCGTGTAGCGGCGCACCGGTGCAGCGCCGTCGTCGAGCCGCGCGATCAGCTCGGCGAGCGTGCACGGCACGACGTCGAACCGCGCATCGGCGAACAGCCCGCGGAGGCGCGGCAGCAGCACCTCGCTGCGGCACATCCAGTCGGGCGACGGCATCAGCTCGAGCCATTGCACGATCGCCGGCCGCTCGAGCGCCTGCGCGCGCTCCAGCTTGCCGTCGAAGTCCTCCGGCCACTGGTGCAGGCACAGCTCGGTGCGGGCGATCGCCGGCAGCCGGGTGCCGTCCGCGCCTTCCCAGACCACCAGCGGCACCGGCTCCAGCGGGACGCTCGGCGTGTGCCAGGTCCATTGGAAGAACAGCGACGCACCGGTGAATCCGCAGCCGGCCAGCAGCTGCGGGAGCTGCGGGAAGAAGTCGAACTCCTCTTCCCAGAAGGTCCGCGGCCAGACTCCCAACAACCGCCGGATCGCCCGCGCGCCGAACGTGCGCTGGCGCAGGTTCGACTCGCCGCCGACGAACAGTCCGTAGGGCTGGCCGTAGCTGCCGCCGACGACCTCGACGGTCCCCGCGGCGATCGCCGCGCGCAGCCGCGCGAGCGCGCCCGGGTCCTCGGCCGCGAGCTTCTCGTAACCGACTGCGTCGAAGTTCACGTTCCCCTTCGCACCGACCGCCGCGCACAGCGCGAGCATGTCGTCGATCGAATCGGGCAGCACGCGGTAGCCCCACAGCCACTGCATGTCGACCCAGTGCATGTGGTTGCCGAACGTGTACGGCAGGACCTTGCGTGGCATCCGAGGCAGCGTAGCGGGCCCCACGGGTCGAGCGAGCCGGACTCCGGGCGAACCCGTACCCGGTGCGCGCGACGCAGTCGGGTCCCGCGCCGGCACACAGGAATCACGATTCCCGCGGGTCGCGGCGAAAGGCCCCCGCCGCGACTGGCGTTGTCCCGCGCATGGCGTTCCCGAAGACCACGAGTCTCGTGCGCCGCTCGCGCCGCGGGCTGCGCGCCCTTTCCGGACTGACCGGGGCCCTGTGCCTGCTGGGCCTGCTCGCGAGTTGCGGTGACGGCCGGACGGCCGCCGAGCGCGCTCGCGACGAGCACGTCACGCGCGTGCGCACCGCCTACCACGAGCAGTTCCAGCGCCTCGCGCCGGACTTCGTCGTGGTGACCTACGGCGGCGCCGTGACCGACCTGACCCCCGCCAAGCGCGACGAGCTGAATACGGTGCTCGACGTGCTCGACTCGCTCGGCATCCCGTCGAAGCACGGTCGGCGCGCGGACCTGTTCGAGACGCTCCAACTCGGCACCCCGCCGCAGCCGTACGAGGCCTGGGTGCCCGACCAGGACGCGCTGACGAACCACCGCAACGGCCTGATCGTCGTTCTCAATCTCGGGCTCGAGCACTCGATCCAGATGGTCGTGCACCAGCGGGCGAAGGAGGCCGGCATGCGCGTGAAGGGGTGGAACGATCCGCTCGACCGCGCGGAGGGGGGCGGCCGGGTCGCCTATTAGGTGGTTGGCGGACTGGCCTGGTGGGCCGCCTGCGTTGGAGCCGACGCCCGCTGACGCGGGCGCGGCTCAACGGCGTCGACTCGCGGTGAGTCCGCTGGCTCGGTCGCCTGGGTCGGAGCCGACGCCCGCTGGCGCGGGCGCGGCTGACGCGTATTCGGGCTGGATCGGGCCTGGTGGGTCGCCTCGGTCGGAGCCGACGCCCGCTGGCGCGGGCGCGGCTGAGGCGTATTCGGGCTGGATCGGGCCTGGTGGGTCGCCTCGGTCGGAGCCGACGCCCGCTGGCGCGGGCGCGGCTGAGGCGTATTCGGGCTGGATCGGGCCTGGTGGGTCGCCTCGGTCGGAGCCGATGGCTGCGGGCGCGGCTCGATGGCGTCGAACCGGGTCGCCATCGCGTGGTCGCCGTCCGGGTTCGCGCTTCCGTCGTCCCCGCGCCGCGGGGACGATGCGCGGATGCCGCTCGCCCTCGCGCTCCTGGTCGGTTCGCTGTCGCTGCAGACGCCCGCCCCGCAGCTCGCCGAGGTGCGCTCCGCGGTGCGGGAGCTCCCCGCGGTGGGGGGCGTGCGCATCGTCGCAGACGGTGTGCGGCGGCGGGTGCTGGTCGGCGACGGTGAGCTGTTCACCGTGTATCGGCCCGATGTCGATCCGGCCCAGCCGGTGCTGTACCCGGTGCTCGGGCCCGGCGGCGCCCCGATGACGCGCCGCTTCCCGCTCGAGGCCGCCGCCGAGCACGAGGCGACCGACCACCCGCACCAGCGCTCGCTGTGGTTCGCGCACGGCAGCATCAACGGCTACGACTTCTGGGCCGGGACGCAGTCGGGTGACGTCGTCGCGCACGTCGCCTACCTGCCGGTCGACGCGGCCGAACGCGATTGCGCGCTGCGCACGCGCGACGTGCTGGTCGGCCACGACGGCGTGATCGTGTGCACCGACGAGCGCTACCTGCGCTTCGGTGTCGACGCGAGCGACGGCTCGCGCTGGATCGACGTGCGCGTGACGATGCACGCGGACCACGGGCCGCTGGTGTTCGGCGATACCAAGGAGGGCACGATGGCGATCCGCATGGCCCCCACGCTGCGGCTGCGCGGACCGGTCGCGCAGGGTTCGGTGCTGACGAGCGAGGGCGTCACCGGCCCGCAGGCGTGGGGCACGCGCGCGCGCTGGGTCGCCTACTGGGGGCCGATCGGCGGCGAGTCGCTCGGGCTGGTCCTGATGGACCACCCCGACAATCCGCGGCACCCGTGCTGGTGGCACGCGCGCGACTACGGCCTGCTGGCGGCCAATCCGTTCGGCGCGCACGACTTCGCCGGGGCGCCGCCCGGCACCGGCGCGCTGCGGGTGCCCGCCGGGGAGTCGCTGACCTTCACCTACCGTTTCCGCTTCTTCCGCGGGGCGGCCGACCGCGCCGCGCTCGACGCGCGGTATGCAGAGTTCGTCGCCGCACCGTTTCCGTCCCCGCTGCCCATCCCGACCGCCGCGACGCCGAACCGAGAGGAACGAGACCGATGAGCTGGACCCGCCGCCGTTTCCTGCAGGGCTCCGCCGGTGCCGCGCTGGCCGCGAGCCCGCTCGCAGCCGCCGTCCGCCGCAACCGTTCGTATCGCGACGACCTGCGGATCGCGGTGATCGGTCTGCGCAGCCGGGGCTGGGAGCACGTCCGGAGCTTCGAACGCGCCGCCGGCGCGCGCGTCGTCGCACTCTGCGACGTCGACAGCGAGGTCCTCGGCCGCCGCAAGGCGGAGCTCGCGCAGTCCGCGGGTCGCGAGGTGCTGGCGGTGACCGACTACCGGCGGCTGCTGGACTCCCCCGACGTCGATGCGATCTCGATCGCGACCCAGAACCACTGGCATGCGCTGATGGCGATCCAGGCCTGCCAGGCCGGGAAGGACGTCTACGTCGAGAAGCCGGTCAGCCACAACATCTGGGAAGGGCGGCAGCTCGTGCGTGCGGCTGCGAAGTACGGGCGCATCGTGCAATGCGGCACGCAGTCGCGCTCCAATCCGGGTCTCGTCGAGGCGGTCGAGTTCGTCCGCAATGGCGGCCTCGGTCGCATCGAGATCGCGCGCGGGCTCTGCTACAAGCCACGGCCGAGCATCGGCAAGGTCGACGTGCCGACGCCGATCCCCGACGCGATCGACTACGACCTGTGGTGCGGGCCGGCGCCGAAGGTCGAGCTGATGCGGCGGAGCCTGCACTACGACTGGCACTGGTTCTGGGCGACCGGCAACGGCGATCTCGGCAACCAGGGCATCCACCAGATGGACATGTGCCGCATGGTGCTCGGCGAGCCCAGGCTGGCGCCGTCGGTGGTTTCCTTCGGTGGGCGGCTCGGCTACGTCGACGACGGTGAGACCCCGAACACGCTGGTGTCCGTGTTCGAGTACGAGGCCGCACCGCTGGTGTTCGAGGTCCGCGGCCTGCCGCAGCAGCAGGGATCGAAGGACATGGATCGCTTCCTCGGTGCGAGCATCGGCTGCGCGATCCACTGCGAGGGCGGCTGGCTGTCGATCCGCAGCTACGACGGCGCGATCGCGTTCGACCGCGACGGCAACGAGATCCGCCGCTTCAAGGGCGGCGGCGACCACTTCGCGAACTTCGTCGAGGCGGTCCGCGAGCGCGATCCGGCGCGGCAGAACGGACCGATCGAAGACGGCCACCTGTCGAGCGCGCTCTGTCACATGGGCAACGTGTCGTACCGCGTCGGTGCCGCCGCGGAACCGGACGCCGTGCGCGACCGGCTGCAGAACGACTGCGAGGCGGTCGAGGCGTGGTGGCGGACGCGCGAGCACCTCGCGAAGAACGGCGTGGACCTCGCGGTGACTCCCGTCACGCTCGGCGCGCATCTGCGGCTCGACCCGGAGACCGAGTGGTTCGTCGGCGAGGGCGAGACCGTCGCGGCCGCCAATGCGCTCGCGAAGGGCTCCTACCGCGCGCCGTTCGTGGTGCCGGAGGAGGTCTGATGGCAGGTGCGCCGGCGGCGGCCCGCGGCGGCCAGGCCGGTGCCGCGTTGGTCCTGGCCGTCCTCGCGGTCGCCGGCTGCCGGTCCGGGTCCGACGCGGGTGAGGGGAGTGGCGGCCCGCCGGGCTTCGTGCTCCCCGACCGTCCCGACGCGTTGCACGAGGCGCTGGCGTTCAGTGATCCCGCGGCGTTCCGTGCCGGAGTCGATGGCGGTGTGCCGACGATCGAGCTGGTCGGCTCCGCGCGCTACCAGCCGCCGGTCCGCTCGCCGCTCGCGATCGCATTGTGGAAGGAGCACGCGTTCGGCGACTTCGTGCTCGACGTGGACGTCCAGCAGACGGGCCGCGAGTATGGCCACCGCGACCTGTGCTTCGTGTTCGGCCACGAGGCGCCGGACCGCTTCTACTACGTGCACATCGCGACCAAGGCCGATCCCCACGCGCACAACGTGTTCCTCGTGAACGGCGCGCCGCGCACCGCGATCGCGACGCGCACGACGGCCGGAGTCGCATGGGGTGACGTCGGCGACTGGCACCACGTCCGCATCGAGCGCCGCGGCGCGACGATCCGCGTGTGGTTCGACGACCTGCAGTCGCCGATCATGGAGGCCGAGGACGCGACGCTCGGCGCCGGCCGCATCGGCTTCGGCTCGTTCGACGACACCGGCGTGTTCCGCGACGTCAGTGTCGTCGGTCGGCCGTCGGAGCCCGCCCCGGGGCCGCTGTTCGCGGAGTGAGTCAGCCGCCGGCCGCGCACGGCTCACGGCACCATCTCGGACCGCCCGACTCGCGGTCGGCGCGCGATCGACGGAGGGAGTCGAGGCCCACGGCAGGCGTGGACCCGACTCCGGATCCGGGCCACGCATCCCGATGCGCGCACCGGAGCAGGACCGTGGCGGGGCCACCGCCTCCGGCGACCCCCATCGCCCACTCACCGGCGGCATCGCGCGCGGTCGACGGTCGCCCTCCGCAGATCGTCGGCAACCGGCTGATGCGCGCGCGGGGCCGCGCAGCGCGAGCGGCTACCGCAGAAGCGCGCTGCGAGCCACTGGCGCGTGGCACTGCTGCCGCTCGCCCGTGCGCCGGTGGTCACGGTGCTCGGTGCATCGGCGGCGGCGCGCATCGCGATCGCCGCTGCGCTGTTCCGCGCGGTGCGGACGACGGCCGGCGCATGCACGGACGCGGGCCCGTGAGACCGGGGGCGGGCGAGCGGGACCGGGCACCTCGGCGCGTCAATCGATGTCGATCGTGCCGGCGTTGACGCGCGCCTGGATCGCGATCGGCTCGCCGGCGTCCGCTGGGCCGACGGTCTGCGCCAGGCGGCTCGCGGCATAGTCGCGCACCGGTTTCGCGTCGAACGCGGAGTCGACGTCGATGGAACCTGCCTGCGTGGACAGATCGAGCGCATAGCGCTGGCCGCGCGGGAGTCCGAGGCGGACGTTGCCCGCGGTGACCGCGGCCGCGATCGGGCCGACCGCCTCGGACGCCTCGACGGTCAGCTGGCCGTTGCTCAGCCGGGCGCGGGCCGGGCCGGTCAGCCGTGCGACCGCGACGCCGGCATTGCCCGCCGTGAGGTCGAGCTCGAGGCCGCGGAGCTCGTCGAGCTCGACGTCGACGTTACCCGCCTTCAGTGCGAGGCCCAGCGCGCGGGCGCCGGGGACGAGCAACGTGACGCGCAGCTCCCAGTCGGATGCGTCGGTCGCCCCGAGGTGGCTGCTGCGGATCGTCAGCAGGCCGTCGCCGTCGAGCGCCGCGAGGTGGTCGGCGAGCGCCAGCGGGCGGTCGCGCAGCGCGGCGGCGCGGCCCTTGGCGCAGAGCACCTCGGCCTCGACTCCGATGTCGGTGCCGGCGTGCGGCCGCACGCGGATCGAGCCGGCGTCCAGCTCGACCCTGAGCGCGGCCGCCGGGTCGGGCAACGGGAAGCTGCCGCTGACCGTGCCGAGCGACACGCGCGTCGTCGTCGTCGAGCAGGCCGCGGCGAGGAGCGGGAGGACCACGAGTCCGAGGTGGTGGAGCGTGCGCACGCAGCGGAGGTTATCCGGCGACCGGAGCGCGTCCAACGCGGGTGACGTCGGTACAACCGGGGCGATGGTGTCCGTCCTCCGAATCGGTTCGTCCACGCTCGGTCTGGCGACGATGGTGATGGCGCAGCTCCCTGTGCACCAGCTCCCCGTGCACCAGCTCCCCGTGCACGAGCTCCCCGTGCACCAGGATCCCGCGGTCTTCGACGTCGGCAAGGAACCGCCGCACGCGACCCGGCACGCGTTCGTCGACCGCGCGAGCGCGGTGCGCGGCGAGCGGCAGGACAGCGCGCGCTTCGTGTCGCTGAACGGGAGCTGGCGCTTCGCGTGGGCCGCGCGCCCCGACGCGCGGCCGGTCGGCTTCCAGGAGCCGACCTTCGACGTGTCCGGTTGGGACGAGGTGCCGGTGCCGCGCACGTGGCAGACGCTCGGCTACGGCCAGCCGATCTACGTGAACCAGCCGTATACCTTCCCGGCCGATCCGCCGCGCGTGCCGGAGGACGACAACGAGATCGGTTGCTATCGACGCGGCTTCGAGGTGCCGGCGAGCTGGCGTGATGGCGCGCACCGCGTGTTCGTCGAGTTCGGCGGCGTCGACTCGGCGTTCCATTGCTGGGTCAACGGCCACTACGTCGGCTACAGCGAGGGCAGCCGCACGCCGGCCGAATGGGATGTCACACCCTACCTGCAGGACGGCGAGAACGTGCTGGCCGCCGAGGTGTGGCGCTACAGCACCGGCAGCTACCTCGAGTGCCAGGACATGTGGCGGGTGTCGGGCATCTTCCGCGACGTGTGTCTGCACGCGGTGCCGAACGTGCACGTGCGCGACCTGTTCGTGCGCAGCTCGCTGGCCGACGACTTCCTGGCGGGCGAGTTCCGCTGCGAGGTCGCCGTCGCGAATCGCGCCGCCGCCGCCGCCGAGGGTCATGCGCTCGTCGTCGAGCTGCTCGACCCGGACGGCGTGCCGGTCGACGGCTCGCCGTGCCGCCTCGAGCTGGCGTCGATCCCGGCCGGGGCCGAGGTCACGGTGACGGTCTCGCTGCCGGTCGCTTCGCTGCGGGCCTGGACGCAGGAGACGCCGTGGCTCTACCGGGCGTTGCTGCACCACCGCGACGCCGCCGGCGCGACGCTCGAGGTCGTGCCGGTGCGCACCGGCTTCCGGCGCGTCGAGATCCGCGCCGGGCAGCTGCTCGTCAACGGGCGACCGATCGTGATCCGCGGCGTCAACCGGCACGACCACGATCCGGAGACGGGACACTACGTCTCGCCCGAGCGCTACCGCGAAGACGTCGTGCTGATGAAGCGGAGCAACATCAACGCGATCCGGACCTCGCACTACCCGAACGACCCATATCTCTACGCGCTGTGCGACGAGCTCGGGATGTGGGTGTTCGACGAGGCGAACATCGAGTCGCACGGCATGGGCTACGGCGAGCGGTCGCTCGCGAAGGATCCGACCTGGCAGGCCATGCACCTCGATCGCGCACGACGCATGGTCGAGCGCGACAAGAACCACCCCAGCATCATCGTGTGGTCGATGGGCAACGAGGGTGGCGACGGCGTGAACTTCGAGGCCGTCAGCGCGTGGATGCACGCGCGCGACCCTTCGCGGCCGGTGCACTACGAGCGCGCCGGGCAGCGGTCGCACGTCGACATCGTGTCGCCGATGTACGCGTCGATCGAGTGGATGCGGCGCTACGCGCACGGCGACGACGAGGGCATGACCGGTCGACGGCGGCCACTGATCCAGTGCGAGTACGCGCACGCGATGGGCAACAGCGTCGGCAATCTGCAGGACTACTGGGACCTGATCGAGAGCGAGCCGTACCTGCAGGGCGGGTTCATCTGGGACTGGGTCGACCAGGGGCTGTACAAGGCCGTGCCGCCGCGGCTGACGCTCGTCGATCCGGCGGCCGGCGCGGCCACCGAGATCGACGTGCAGGGCGAGCTGCGCCGCATCGACGACCACGTCGGGCTCGACACCGTCGAGGCGCGTTGGCCGCTCGACGCGGCGCACGAGGTCGCTGGCACCGCCGTCACTGCCGAGGCGTGGGTCTGGCCGCGGCGCAATCGCAGCCACGGCCCGATCGTCGGCAAGGGCGACACGCAGTTCATGCTGAAGGTCGCGGGTGGCACCGGCGAGCTCGAGGCGTTCGTCCACCTCCGTGGCTGGAAGCTGGTGCGCGCTCCGCTGCCCGCGGACTGGCACGGCCGCTGGCATCACGTCGCGATGGTCTGGGACGGTGCGGCGCTGGCGCTGTACCTCGACGGCGCCGAGGTGGCGCGCGCCGAGGTGCGTGGCGAGCTGACCCCGACGCCGTTCCCGCTCGCGGTGGGCGTGAACTCCCAGGAGGCCGGCCGGCGCTTCGCTGGAGCGATCGCGAAGGCCCGCGTCTGGCGGCGCGCATTGGCGGCCGAGGAGCTCGGTCGGATCGATGCGGCGCCGGATCCGACCAGCGTGCTGTGGTTCGACGCCGAGCGGATCACGGCATCCGGGCGCGAGGGTGCGCCGCCGCGGTTCTTCGCCTACGGCGGCGACTTCGGCGAGTCGCAGCACGACGGCAACTTCCTGTGCAACGGCCTCGTGCAGCCCGACCGCCGGCCCAATCCGCACCTGTTCGAGGTCGCGCAGGTCTACGCGCCGGTCGACGTGCTGCCGGTGGGCGAGCCGGCCGCGGAACGCTTCGCGGTCGTCAACAAGCGCACGTTCACCGATCTCGGCGACCTCGAGCTCCGCTTCGTCGAGCTGTGGAACGGCGCCGTGCATCGCGCGGGTCGCATCCCGCTACCCACGGTCGCGCCGGGCGGGCGATTCGAATTCGAGCTGCCCGGCAGCGCGTCGCGTGCCCCCGCCGGCGTCGACCGGCGCGTCTGGTTCGAGCTCGACCTGCTCGACGCGACCGCCTGGGCCCCGGCCGGGCACCGGCTGGTCCGCGAGGACCGGCCGCTGCCGAGCGAGCGGGCCGTGGCGGTCGCGACGCAGCCCGGCGCGGCGCGCATCGAGCCGCGCGAGGGCGCGTTCGAGGTCGCGTCGCCCGGGCTCCGGGCGGTCGTCGACGCCGGGACGGGACTGCTGACGACGCTCGAGCTCGGTGGCACGCCGGTGTTCGCCGAGCCGCCGCGACCGGACTTCTGGCGCGCGCCGACCGACAACGACCGCGGCAACCGCATGCCGAACCGGCTCGGCGAGTGGCGCGGCATGGGGGACGAGCTGGTCGTCGAGGACGTGTCGCGGCGCGAGGGCGACGGCGCGGTGATCGTCGCGACGTTCCGGCGGCCGACCGACGACGGCACGCGCGTGCGCGTCGCCTACGACTTCGGCGTGCCGGGCGAGGTGGCGCTCGAGCTGAGTGCCGAGCTCGCGGCCGGGCTGCCCGACGTGCCGCGCATCGGCCTGCGCAGCGTGCTGTCGACGCAGTGGCCGCGCTGCCGCTGGTACGGGCCCGGACCGCACGAGAGCTACCGCGACCGCTGCACCAGCGCGGCCGTCGGTCTGTGGGAGCTGCCCGCCGAGCGGATGTTCCACGCCTACGTGCGGCCGCAGGAGACCGGCAACCGCGTGTCGCCGGGTTTCGTGCAGCTGCTCGACGCGTCGGGCCAGGGCCTCGAGTTCGATCCCGGTGAGCCGGGACCGGACCGTGCCGGCGCCTTCAGCATCTGGCCGTTCACCCAGGAGCAGCTCGAAGCGGCCCGGCACGACTACGAGCTGCCGCGCGGCGAGCGACTGACGCTGAACCTCGACTACGGGCAGATGGGCGTCGGCGGCGACGACTCGTGGGGTGCGCGGCCGCATCCGCAATACCTGCTGCCGGCCGGCCGGACCTACTCGGTCACCTGGCGGATCCGCAGGCTCGCGAGGTAGGGCTCGCGATGCGCGTCGGACCGGCAGAGGTGCTGCAGCTCGGCGACCCGCGACTGCGCGCGGTCAGCGTTCCGGTCGGGGACGTCCGCGACCCCGAGTTCCTGCGGCAGTGCGCACTGCTGCACGAGGTGCTCGACGCGTTCCGTCACGAGTACGGCTTCGGGCGCGCGATCGCGGCGCCACAGATCGGCATCGCGAAGCGCTTCGTCGCCGTGTGCCTGGCCGGACGTCGCTTCACGGTCGTCGATCCCGACATCACCTGGCGCAGCGAGCGGACCTTCGAGCTGTGGGACGACTGCATGAGCTTCCCCGACCTGCTCGTGCCGCTGCGCCGCCACGCGGCGATCCGGCTGCGCTACACCGACGAGCGCGGGCGGCGCGTCGAGTGGGACGGACTGTCGCCCGCCGAGTCGGAGCTGATGCAGCACGAGATCGACCACCTCGACGGCATCCTCGCGGTCGATCGCGCGATCGGGCCGCCGCGCCGCCGCACCTGACGCGGCCGGCGTGGTTCAGCCGTCGCCGCGCGTGATCGCGCCGTCGCGGTTGGTGTCCAGGCGTCGGAACGCGCCGGGTGGCCCGCCGAACTCGGTGGGCGTCACGCGCCCGTCGTCGTCGAGGTCGAAGCGCTCGAAGAACGTCTTGCCCTCGACCGCGCGGCGGTAGCGCTCGACCTCCTCCTTGGTCACCGCGGCGTCGCGGTCCTGGTCGATGCGCGGGAACAGGTACTTGCGCTCCTTCCACTCCGCGGCCTCGAGCCGGCCGTCGCCGTTGTCGTCCCAGGTCGAGAACGGCACGCGGAAGGCGGTCGGCCGCTCGTCGCCACGATTGCGCGCATCGACGATCTGCCGCACGGCCGATACCAGGCGGTTCAGCTCGTCGCGGTCGAGCTGGCCGTCGCCGTCGCGGTCGGCCCAGGCGAAGCCCTCGCCGAGCTCGCCCGCGCGCGCGAGCTCACGCTCGTCGAGCAGCTCGTCGCGGTTGCGGTCGAGGCGCTTCAGCAGCTGGTCGACGTCGTCCGGCCGGCGCTTGACGTCGGGCAGCCGCGGCAGCTCGTCGACCGGCGCGCGGCGCCGGGCGAGCTGCAGATCGCGCTGATCGATGCGGCCGTCGCGATCGAGGTCGAGCTCGGCGAATGCCTGCGGGGTGCCGTTCCACTCACGTTCGGTCACGCGACCGTCGCGATTCGAATCGAAGCGGCGGGCCGCCTCGATGCGGCGCAGCGCGAGCTGGTCGACGTCCTCGCGCCGCCGCGGCGCGGCATCGTCGCGGCGCTTCGCCGAGATCAGGGTCCGCGCGACACCGGACTTGCTGAACTCGTCGAAATCGATGACGCCGTCGCCGTCGCGGTCGAGCGACCGGAAGCGGTCGGCATCGCCGGGGTACTCCTCGGTCGTCACCCGGCCGTCGCCGTTCGGATCCCAACGCGCGAACGTGCGGCGCAGGAACGCCTCGTCGGACTCGTCCTGTGCGCGCGCGCCGCCGGCGCTCGCGAGCACCGCCGCGCAGAGCCAGGTGGCGGGTCGGCGTCGCGGATGGGCGCCGCGGTTCGCACCGCGGGCCGAGGTACGGGTCGGATTCATCGCGTGCGCTCCCGGCGGTCGGGGTCCTGGTCGGGCGCGAGCGCCTCGATCGCGACGCCGTACGGGTCGGTGCGGTAGCGCACCGGCGGGGGGACCGCGGCGTCGAACACGCGCAGGAGCTCGTCGCGGTCCAGGTAGCGGCAGCCGTCGTGGCTGATGTCCTTGATCGGGTGCTGGCGCTCGTCCTGCAGGCGGTCGAACGCGAGCTCCTCGAATTCGAGATCGCGCAGCTCGGCGAGGTCGTCCCAGGTCGCCGCGACCGCCGCGCCCTGGGTCGCCGCGCGGCCGACGTCGACCAGCGTGCCCAGCCCACCGCTGCCGGCGGCGACGACGAAGTGCTGCAGGAACGGCTCGTTGTAGGCGCGGAACGGCAGCAGCTCGCCGGTGCCGCCGTAGACGCGCGGCGCGGCGTCGCGGACCGCGCGGGGCGACATCGGGTCGGTCACGTCGAACACCCGGACGCGCTGCTGGCGGTTGGCGTCGGCGCCCTCTTCGACGAAGACGTACAGGTAGTCGCGCTCGCGGCTGCGGATGCCGCCGCCCTCGGAGCCGAGATCGAACACGGTGTTGACGGCCACGCCGCGCACGTCGCCGCGCTCGAACGAGAACGCATTGCGGGCCGTGGGCCCGAACAACACGATCGGCTGCCGCGGGTCGGTCACGTCGACGACGCGCACGCCGTCGAGGCCGGTTGCGACGAACGCGAGGTGGCGCGCGGGCGTCCGGCCTATGCGCCGTCCGTCGGCGTCGAGCGCGAAGGTGCGCGAGAGCTGGAACAGCAGGTCGACGTCGACCGCCTCGTTCTGGCCGGCATCACCGCCGTTGAGGTCGACGCTCGCCAATGCGCGTGGCGCGCTCGGGTCGCGGGCGTCGATCGTCGTCAGCCCGCCGGCGCCGTCCGCGACGAACAGCCACGGCCACGCCCACGCGATATCGCGCGCGTCGGTCGTCGCGACGACGCCGAGCGGCTTCGGGCGCGCCGGCGACTCGACGTCGAACAGCGCGACGCCGCCGACGCCGTCGGCGACGGCGAGGTAGTCGCCCTGGCAGACCATGCGGTACGGATCGACCAGCGCGTCGGGCAGGCGCCGCACCGCGCGCGGGTGGCTCGGCGTCGACACGTCGACCACGGTGAGCCCGCCCGCGGCGTCCGCGACGTAGGCGACGGACGCGCGCGCGAGCACCGGGTCGACGCGCAGCGCGAGCGCGCGGAGCTCCTGCTCGAGCTCGACCGACGCGATCGCCTGCGTGCGCGCAGGGGTCCGCGTGTCGACGGCGATCGCGTGCAAGCTGCGCCGCGTGATCGCGAAGCCGAACTCGCGCGTCAGCCGGAAGTTGACCGACCCGAACCCGTAGACGACCGGCGCCCGGTGGCACTCGGCGCAGGTGCGTGCCTCGGGTCGCGTCGTGTGCATCTGGTGGGGGACGAGCGTGACGCCTGACAGCCCCGCTGCGGTCTGCGGCGTCGCCTGGTGCAGGATCAGCTCGCCGTCCGCGTCGCGCGCGCTGCCGATCGTCGAGAAGCCGACCAGGTACGGCGCGATCATGCCCTCGTGATTGATGCCGAGCCGGAGCTGGTTGAACGTCGCGAACACCTTCTCCTGCGTCGTGACGCGGCCCGGGGTGCGTTCGCCGGACAGCAGGTCGAGCTGGGTGAACTGCTCGTTGCGGTCGAAATGGAAGCCGAAGAAGCTCACGTTCCAGCCGTTGTGGCACGTGTAGCACTCGAGCCGGGCGTGGTCGCCGGTCATCGCGGCGGCCGCGCGCGCGTCGTAGTCGGGGTGCTTCGGGTCGAGCACGTCGACGACCTGCTTCACGCGGTGACGTGCGCCGGTGACCTTGCTCGTCAGCCAGAACGCGTTGCCCTCCCGCGTCAGGTTGCGCACGCGGCGGCCCTGCGAGGTCATCAGCTCGCTCGGCCGGTCGAACGTGCCATGGCAGCTCGTGCACTCGATCTCGACCGCATGGTCCATCTGCGGCCAGATGTTGCCGTCGCCCATCACGTCGGTGAGCGTGTGGCAATCGATACAGTGCATGCCGCGCTGGTGGTGCACGTCGGGCGGCGTCAGATCACGATCCTGGATGTAGAACGTCCCGTTCAGCAGCCGGTCGGTCGTGCCGTCCACGTCGGGTCCCGCCGGCATGCCCGGCACGAGCTGGGCCATGCCACGGTAGTGCAGCCCGATGCTGGCGTCGCCATAGTGGCAGCGCGTGCAGGTCGCGGTCGGGATCGCCGACGTGAAGCGGTGCTGCATCGGGTGCCCGGGCTCGAGGCGGTCGGCCGCGCGGTCCGCCGAGCGCGAGCGGCCGTCGTCCGCATAGGTGACGTGGCAGGCCGCGCAGCCCTCGCCGCGGTAGTCGCCGTCCATGCCGAGCCGGCCGTCGACCGCGCGCCCCTCGCTGTACAGGTGGCAGTGCATGCACGCCTTGCGCGGCAGATCGGTGTAGTGCGTCGCGATGTCAGCGCGCGGACCGCTGCGGCGGAACGGCGGCACCTGGGTGGTCGCCGTGAGCGCACCATCCGGCACCACGCCGTCGTCGTCGCGCACCGGGAAGATCGAGAAGCGCGGTCGCTTGTCGGCGACGATGCCGTGCTCGTAGAAGCCGTCGCCGAGGTGGCCGGCGGTCGTCGCGTGCAGCGACTTCAGCATGTTGTCGACCGCCTCGCGATGGCAGTCGCCGCACACCTCGCGCGCGACGCGCAAGTTGGACGGATTGCGGAACCGCTGCCACGCGAGGTCGCGGTTCTGCGGCAGCACCCGCTCGTCGCCCGGCAGGGCGAGCGCGGGTGCGACGTGCGCAGCCTCGCGGGCTGTCGCGGTGCCGTCGCCGCCGTGGCAGTCGACGCAGCTCAACGGGAAGCCGGGGTGGATCTCCTCGATGCCGACGTGGCACGCGACGCAGCCGTCCGCGCGCGCCGGGCGATCGCCGCCCCGACCCATACCGGTCGTGAAGGCCGCGACGGCGAGCGACGCGAGGGCGAGCGTCGCCGCCGCGAGCCGCCGGGCCGTGCGCCGCGGCGTTGCGTCAGGCGAACAGACCACGGATGACGCGACCTTCGACGCGCGCGTCGATGCGCGGGGCCAGCAGCTCGAGCACGGTCGGGCAGACGTCGATCGTGCGCGCGTCGTCGCGCAGCACGCGCCCCTTCCTGAAGTCCGGTCCCGCCGCGATCAGGAACACCTCGAGCATCTGCTCGGAGCGATCGCCGTGGTCGAGGCCGTTCCGCTCGTTGAGATCGGCGTCGCGGCCGAACTCCGGCAGCACGAGGACCGACGTCGAATCGCGCAGCTCGGGGTCCTGCTGGATCGCGTCCCACAGCGCCCCGACCTCCTGGTCGTTGCGGCGGATCACGTCGACGTAGCCGTTGTAGGAGCCGTGCGCGATGTCGTGGCCCTGCAGCGTGATACCGAGCAGCCGCGGGCGGAACGTGCGCAGGATCTGCAGTCCGACGCGGATCGCCTTGGCGTCACTCGCGCCCGGGCCGGTGAGCTCCGCCGTGTTGCCGGTCAGCTCGTCGAGCACGAAGCGGCTGACGCGCTGCACCTGCTCGGGGTCGGGGCGCATCACGCCGCTCTCGGTGCGCAGCGCGTCGGGGTCGAGCGCCGCCGCGAGCCGGTCGAGCACCGCGCGGTCGTGCTCGCTGTCGGGGCGCGGGCGGCCGAACGACTCGAGCAGCGAGCGGAACTCGACGTTGAACAGACCGTCGCCGTCGAGCACGTTCGCGGCGAACGCGGCGCCGTAGTCGGGGTGGTCGGAGTGTGCGAACAGCCGGCCCTGCGCACCGCCGGCTGTCGACAGCCAGATCTGGTCCGCAGCGAGCCCGGCGTCGCGGCGCAGCCGCTCGAACAGCGTCGGGTTCAGGCCGCGCTCGTTGTCGCGGATGCCCATCTCCTCGACGAAGCCCGTGAAGATCGACAGCGCGGCTCCATAGTGGCCGACGTTCTCGCAGCGCACCTTCGCCATCGACACGCCGGCGCTCGCGATGCGCATCAGGTTGGGCACGTTGGCCGGCGTCTCGAGCACCTCCTTCTTCCGCACGCCGCCGGCGAACGCGAGCAGCACGACGTGCTGCGTCCGGGTCGCCGGCGCCGGTGCGAGCGCGGCGTCGCGGGCGGTCCGCAGGCGGCCGGTCGGCAGCGCGATGGCGCCGGCGGCGACCGCGCCCTGGCGCAGGAAGTCGCGGCGGCTCAGGGGGCGGGTCCGACTCATGGCGCTGCGATGCTAGGCGCTGTGCCGGGATTCGGCGAGGGCCGCGCTCCCGGCTCGGCTACAGGACCGTGCGGCGCTCGCGGATCGCCGCCGCTCCCGTGCGACGGCGGGGGTGCTCGTCGAGCTCGTCGAGGAGCTCGCGCTCCAGCCGGCGTTCGTGATGGGCCTTCGCACGCAGGGCCTGCTCGAGCGCCGCCGAGCCCTGCGCGAACCGGGACCGGCGGATCGCGGCGGCCTCGGCATCGAAGAACTCCGCACCGGGGGCGAGGTGTACGAGCGTGCGATCGTCGCCGAGCGGCTCGACGTCCGAGCGCGCGGCTTCGACCGTCATGCCGACCGTGACGATCGCATCCCGCAGCGTCCAGCGCTCCGTCGGACGCGGCACGACGCCGCGCGCGTCGTCGAGGAGGAAGGTCGGCGTGACGTCGTAGAACTCGCAGCAGGTCTTCAGGAGCTCGTGGTTCGGCAACGAGCGCCCGCGTTCGAGGTGCGACAGCGTCGCCTGGCGGATCCCGAGCGCGTCGGCAGCGGCTTGCTGGCTCAACGCTCGCTCGCGCGTCCTGAGGTAGTAGAGCTTGACTCCGAGGTTCGCCACGTGGTCTTCCTGGGCGGAATGATCGACGGCGTTCGAGCGGATCGCAAGCGCGGGCCCGCGGACCGTCAGTCGAAGGCGAGGACGGGGATCCGGTCCGTCCAGACGACGCCGTGGGTCGCGTCGGCGTCGCCGTCGGCCATGATCCAGGCGTGACCGGGGGGTGTCGCGGTACCGATGCGCGCGCGGTGCGCCGGACTCAACGCCGCCCCGAGCGCGTTCGCGCCAGGATCGGGGATGATCCACTGGCTGCGCAGGCCCACCGAAGCGAACGCCGGCAGGTTCGGGATCCGCTCTTCGATCAGCGCGAGCCCGCGACTCGGCGTGCGGGGCAATGCGGTCAGCGGTGCGGGGAGCAGCGCGAGCGGCCACAGGTGCAGCGTGCAGCCCGGTGCGCCCAGCGCGCCGAGCTCGATCCGCTGCTCGCCGCCGGGCACCGGGAGATCGAGGCCCAGTGCGAGCGTCGCCAGGCCGTCCGTGCGCTGCGTCGCCAGCTGGAAGGTCGCCGTGCCGGCGAGCGCGAGACCCTCGACGCCGGTCGTCGTCACATCGAGGGCGCCGATCCCGCAGCCGCCGCCCAACGGCTCGAGGGGCTGCTCGGGCGGGCGGATCCAGGCGTCGACCGGCCAATAGGGCGCCAACGGAACACCGGTGCCCGGGTCGACGGCCGGCCGCGTGCGCAGGTCGAGGCACAGGCCCGCGCCGCGCACGCGCACCGGCGAGGGGAACGGCAGCAGCACCGCGTCGGGCTCGGCCCAGCTCGCCGGGGCGATCGTCGGCGACGGTCGCGCGGGCAGGTCGAGCGTCAGCTGCAGCGTGAGCTCCGGTGTGCCCGCCATGTTGTCCGCGAACACCGGGCTGGCCGCGGCTGCGCTGGTCGCCGCGAGGCCGACCTCGAGCGCGAGGTGCACGCGACCGCCGACGGCGTCGTCACCACCGGGATCGGCATTGCGCCGGACCCGGATGCCATCGATCGGACCGTGCACCTGGGAGGCGAGCCAGTTGGCGTCCAGCACGAGTTGGTGGTGCATCGGGAACGGCGCCGCCGGCCAGAACGCGAGCCCGGGCGCCTCGGTCGCTGCGAACTCGGCGGGGACGACCGTCGGGCTGCCAGCGCGCTGCGCCGGTGCCACCGCGGCGAGCAGCACCACCGCCAGGACGCCGGCGCGCGTGCGATCGAGACGGCACGGAACCAGGCTGCGCATGGTCAATCGACCTCCAGGATCTCGCGGTGCAGGTAGCCGGGCACGCCGAGGTTGTCGGAGAACATGATTTCGTCGCCGGTCGGCACCGGATCGATACGGAAGCGCCCGTTCGCGTCGGGCTGCACGCGGTGTGCTGCGCCGCCGTCGACCTGCCATTCGACCTCGCGGGCCGGTCCCACGTAGGTGACCGTCAATGGCTGACCGGCGACGGGCGGGTCGGGTTGGATGCGGAAGCGCGAGCCGCCGACCTGCGGCCGTGGCGGTCGGGTCATCGACCGGTTTCCCCTTCCACGCCGAGCAGCTCGGCGCGCTGGCGCTCGGTGTCCGGCAGGTCGGGGCGCCCGGTCAACGGCGCGCTGAGCTCGATCGCCCGTGCGTGCCGGCCCAGCCGACCCAGCGACCGCAGCGCGCACGCCGCCGCCATGTCGGCCACCGGCCCGGTCCGCTCTCGCGCGGTGACGAGGATGCGTTCGAACAGCGGCACGAACAGTGCCGGCTCGCTCCGGTAGCGGGCGCGCGCGCGCTCCAGGTCGCCGGCGGCGGCGATCAGCTCGTCGTCGTCCGCGTCGTGCAGGGCGCGCACCCACGCCAGTGTCCCGCGCGGCGGTGGGCTCGCGCCGGCATCGACGGGCGCGGTCGGCGCCGGTGCGGTGCCGCCGCTCTTCGTCGAGCCCGTGGCCGCGCGCGCGCCGAACCACGCCGACGTCGAGCCGGCGATCGCTCCCGCCACGAATGCACCGAGCGCCGTGAGCAGCGTGCGCCGTGAGACGGCGCTGGCCGGCGAGGTCGAGTCAGCAGGGGCGTCGCACGCCGGCCGTGCGGCGAGCTGGTCCGGATCGGGGAAGCGGCCTTGCAGCATCGAGCGGGACAGGCGGGGAGAGCGGACCGCGGGAGGATAGCCGATCGACGTCCGCCCACCGACCCCGTCGTCCATCCACGGGATGGCCGGCGGTGTCCTCGCGCGCAGCCGGGTCCCCGCCCGTCGGCGGTCCCGGCGCGCGGCGCAGACGGTCAGCTGCTGCTGCCGACCGAGAAGCCCTCGACGTCGGACGTGCAGGTCGAGAAGCTCGGACGGCCCTGGCCGACCGAGAACGACGCCGTCAGCGCCTGGCCGAACAGCGCCGTCTGCGGGATCGTGGCGGCGGCCGGGATGTCGATGTCGAGCGACACGTCGCCGTTGCCATCGGTCATACCGAGCGGGATCGCGATGAACGGCGTCGCGAGCCCGAGCTCGAGCGTGCCCAGCGGCCCGAAGTTCAGGGTCGTCGTGCCGGTGGTCTGGCCGACCAGCAGGAGTGCGGGGGCATTGGCGTCGGCGCCGGTGACGGCGAACGACAGCGTCGTGCCGGGCGCGCCGGTGCCGCTGACCGTCAGGTCGGAGCAGCTCTGCGCGGCGATCGGGGCGGCGAGGAGCAGGGCGAGGACGAGGTGCTTCGAACGGAGCATGGTGATGGTCTTGTCGTCGGGGACGGAGAGAGGACGAGGGTGCGACCCCAGTGGTCGCGCGCGGCGGGATCATACGTCCGGCCGGTCCATCGACAAGCTCCGCGCGCCGGCCGGCCGGCGCGGCTCAATAGAATTGGTATTCGGTCGACGACAGCAGGGCGCGCACCACGTGGCGTGCGGTCGTCTCGGGCTCGCGCAGCAGCGCGGCGAAGGCGTCGCGCTCCGGTTGTCGCGGTGCGCGGCCGAGGTAGCGCTCGAAGCAGGCGTCGACGAAGCCGGCCTCACCGCCCTGCCGCAGCTCGGGGAGCCGCGCCTCGCCCGAGTCGAGCACCAGCTTGACCACGACGGTGCGCAGCGGAGTCGGATCGGCCATCGATTGCAATGCGTTGCGCACGTTGCGCAGCTCGTCGTAGCTCGGTGCGCGGCCGAGCACGTCGACGTAGAGCGAGCGCACGAACTGCCGGTCGGTGCGCGGTCGCTTCGCGGCGCAGGCCTGCACGTAGTCGTCCGAGGCGAGCCACTCGCCGAGCACGTCGAAGAACTCCGCGGGCGCCGCGTGCACGCGGTCGATCCACGCCTGTGCCTCGGCGGACGGCCTGCGCCCGTTCACGAGCGGCTGCCGCAGCACCCGGCGGTGATGGCGGTCGAGCAGGTGCGTCGTGAAGTCGACGTGCCCGAGCACGATGCGCACGAGGTCGGCCTGGCTCTGCCCGCTCTCGCCGAGGAAGCGCACGCGCGTGCCGTCGTACATCTGCTTGCCGGCATCGAGCGTCGGGCGATTGCGCCGCTCCTGCACCGTCATGCCGAGGCACTGCTCGAGCACGACGGTCACGAAGGTGTCGTTGCCCGGATTGCGCAGCGAGAAGGCCGGCGACAGCACGATCTCCGCGGTCGCCGCGCGCACGTCGACGGTGCCCTGCGAGAGCCGTTCCGGCAGCTCGGCGACGTTGCGCGTCGCGGGCCGGAAGCGATCGATCAGCAGGTAGTAGTAGAGCTCCTCCTCGACGAACTGCTCCATCGACTCGCGCAGCCGGAGGAAGTAGCGGGCGACGCGCGCCACCGGCATGCCGACCGTCGACCGCAGCTCGCGCGGATCGGGCCCGCGCTGCAGCGTGTCGTGTGCGACGCGGCGCACGTAGTTGGCGTCGGCGAGCGGTTCCACGCGCGGAGTGTACCCGACCTCCAGGCCCCGACCCCGCCGCGCGGTCCGATCGGAGTCTGCGAAACGCTCGGCACCGCCCCTGCGCTCGGCGGCCGACCCTGGCGCGCGCCGTCGATCCCCGGACCGGTCCGCGGGACCGTCCGGCGCGCGCGGGTCCGGCACGCAGATCCACCATGAGATCCAGCCCCCTCCGCGCACTCGCGGCGCTCGCGCTGCTCGCGCTCGGCGCCCCCGCTCAATCCGCCTACGATGACCAGGTCGTCCTCGACGACCGCGCGTTCGCGCGGCTGCAGGCCGACCTGCCGAGGCTCCAGTCGGAGCTGTTCGCCGCCGCGATGGCCGGTCGGCAGCGCGACCCGTTCGCCGCCGCGCGGCAGCAGCTCGAGCTCTCGACGGCGCTGGCGCTCGTCGTGACCGTTCCGCTGATGCTGCAGTCCGGGCAGCCGGTGCCGTTCTCGCACCGCGACGGCCAGGCGGGCTCGATCGACGACTTCGACGACGCCCTGCGTGCCCCGTGTCGCAGTGTGCTCGCCGAGGGTTACACCCCCAATCGGCATCGCGCGCAGCTGCAGGGCTGCCTGCGACTGCTCGACGCCGAGGCGCGCCGCACGCCCGGCTTCGACGCCCGGACCGATGTGCGCGAGTAACGCGCGCACGTGGAGAGTCTCCTCGCCGATCTCGGCGACGTCGCGCGGGCCCACGCGGCGACGATGACCTACCGCCACTGGCTGCTCCGCGGTCGCCTTGGTGAGCTGCGGCTGCGCGAGGGCGTACCGTCGCTGGTCGAAGCTGCGGCTCTGGCGCCCGGGGCAGCCGCGTCGCCTGACGAGTCAGCGACCGCGCCGCACGCCGAGCAGGCGACCGCGCCGCACGCCGAGCGAGCGTCTGCGCCGCTGCTCGACGTGCGCCCGCTGCTGGACCCTGAGCAGCTCACCGACGCCGCCGCGCTCCGGAAGCGTTCCGAGGCCCTGCTCGCGGAAGCGACCGTGCTGCGCCGCGACCACGGCGACGTGGTCGGCAGCGACCTGCGTTACACCGCAGCCCGGATCATCGACGTCTCGCTCGCCGTGGCGGCACCGCGTCGACAACTCGAGCGCGACGTCACGGCGAGACGCGCGCAGCTCCAGCGCTTCGCCGAGGAGGGGCTCGAGGATCGCGCGGCGCAGCTGCGGCCGGCGCTCGAGCAGCTCGAGCTCCAGCTCGCGAAGCTCGCGGGGCGCGGTGCGTTGATCGAGGTGTTCGCCGACGAGCGGAGGCGGTGGGGCGGCGCGCGCGCCGGTGTCGCGGTGCAGTTCGAACACGGCGGGCTGTTCGGCTGCTTCGTGGCGGACCTCGCGGCGCAGCCGACCGCGCACGTGGTCGCCGCGCTGAAGGACTTCGTGGCGGCGTCCATCACGCTGCAGACCGATGGCGACCGGTCGTTCTGCAACCCGCGCAGCGCGCCGGCCGCGCGCCCGCTCGGACCGGACGCGGTCGCCGCCCTGGAGGCCTGCACGACGCGCGCGAAGGCGATCATCGCGGCGCTCGAACGGGGCGATCGCGCGGCTGCGCAGACCGCCCTCGACGCAGTGCTCGCCGACGTGCTCGCGTTCCTCGCCCCCGGTGCGGTCACGGCGCTGGCGATGCCGCGCAGCTACGAGCTGCCGTACCCGGACCTCGCGGTCGTCCAGCGCGAGGTGTCGCGGTACGACGGGCTCCTGAACGAGCTGGAGCAGGTCGGCGAGCGGTTCACCGCGGCACGGCTGCGCGCGCGCCGCGACTTCCTGCTCGCGGTCCAGCAATGGCTCACGGAACGCGAGCGCGTGCGTGCGGATCTGGCGACTCTCCGCCACACACGGTCCCGGGCGGGTGCCGCAGACGGGCAGCTCGATGGTCGGATCGCCGACGCCGAGCGACGGCTCGAGGTGCTCGAGCAGCCGACCCGTGCGGCGCTGTCGCGACGGGTCGGGACGCGCGGACTGACGGCGTTGTTCTGCGATCCGGGCGTCGAGCAGAGCCCCGACGAGGTCGTGCGTGCGCTCGAGGCGATGCTCGCCACCCTCGCGGGCGCTCCCGGTGGCTGGTGCTGCGCCGAGGTCGATGCCGACGTCCGGCGGCTCGCCGCGCGGTGCGAGCCGGTCATCTCCGCGCTGCGCGAGCAGCAGCTCGATGCCGCGCGCAGCGCCCTCGACGAGATGTGGAGCGAGGTGCTGGCGACGCAGCCCGGTGCGGGCCTGTTGAGCTCGGCGCCGGTCGCCGCTCCTGCGGACCTGGCTCCGCCCCTCCGCGACCGCGGGCTGACGCCGCTGCAGCGCCAGCAGATCGCGGCCTGGCAGTGGTTCGCGGAGCCGTTCCGCCGGGCCGCGAGCCTCCGCGAGGCGAGTGCCCTGCGCGTCGCCGACGTCCGGGCGGATCTCGAGCGCTCGCGGCGCCGCGGTGATCTCGAGCGCGCAGCACGCCTGGAGGCGGAGCTCGCTGCGGCCACCGCCACCGAGGTGATCGTCGACCAGCAGCTGTGCCGCAGCGCGTTCCTGACGCGCGCCCGTCAGGGCGGCGCGCCGCCGCTGGCGGCCCTGCTGGCCGAGGCTGGCGACCCGACGCTGCGCGCGCGGCTCGATCGCCTGCGTACGGCGCTCCAGCGGGAGTACGAGGCGGCCCGCGAGCCGCTCGACGCGGAGGCCGTGGCGCTGTTCGCCACCGTCGACGCGATCCTCGCGGCGGTCGACCATGGTGACGCAGGTGACGCGGGCGCGCGGCTCGACGCCGCGTGGGCCGCGGTGATCGATGTGCCGGGGCGGCTCGCGGCGCGGCCGGTGCGCCGCGTTTCGCCTGTCGATCCACGCCTCGTGACCCCGGAGGAGCTGGGACGGCTCCAGCAGCGGATCGGTCGCGCGCACCGGGATGGCGACCAGGCCGAGGCGTGGCGGCTGCTGGCGAAGATGCAGTACCTCGAGTCGTTCGTCGCGCGCAGCACCGAGCTCGAGCTCGCGCGACAGCGGATCGGCGAGCTCCGTCAGGAGCTCGCGCAGCGGCAGCGCTTCGGCGAAGCCGAGCAGGTGCAGCGCATCCAGGACGAGATCGCGCGGCTCACCGCGGACGCTGCGCTCGGGCTGACGCTGCCGGAGACGGTGTTCGACACCGGTGGTCGGCTCGGTCCATTCGGGGTGTTCTGGGTGGATCCGGCCGACGGGCCGGAGCTCCGGCGGGCGCTCGACCAGCTCGCCGACGAGTTCCGCAACGCGTCCCGTCCCGGTGAACCCACGGCGCGTACCGACGCGCTGGTGCGCTGGCGTGACGAGATCCGGGCGCTGCGCGCGCAGCTCGACGCCGGTGAGCTCGACGCGCTCCGCAACGCCCTCGCCGCGCGGCGCGCGTGGGTGCTCGGCGGCGGCTGAGCGAGCGCCGCGACCGACGCCCAGGCGCGAACCGTTGCCGGCGGAGGTACGCGCGGCGTTAGACTCCCATCGCAACGATGCAGCAGCGCTGGGCGGATCGGGACGAGGTCGACGTGTATCTCGGCGTCGGCGCGAACGAGGGCGACCGCGAGGCGGCGATCCGGACCGCGATCGCGGCGCTGGCGGTGACGCCGGGGATCGCCGTCGTGCGCGTCTCGCGCCTGCGCGAGACCGAGCCGGTCGGCGGTCCACCGCAGGGCCGCTACCTCAATGGTGCCGTCCACCTGCGCACGGCGCTCGCTCCGCACGCGCTGCTCGAGCTGTGCAAGGCGCTCGAGCGGGCGGCCGGCCGCCGCTTCGACGGCGTGCGCAACGGGCCGCGCCCGCTCGACCTCGACCTGCTGCTGTACGGCGACCGCGAGCTCGACACGCGCGACCTCACGCTGCCCCACCCGCGGCTCGCCGAGCGCGAGTTCGTGCTGGCACCGCTGCGCGACCTCGGCGTCGACGTCGCGGTGATCCCGCGCCCGGTCGCGGGGCCGCGCGTGTTCGAGGAGCCGGACGCGTTCGCAGCCTGGTGCGACGCACGGCGCCGCGGCGGCTGTGAGCTCGGGCTCGTGCCGACGATGGGGGCGCTGCACGACGGTCACGCGTCGCTGATGCGCCGCGCGCGCGCGGAGTGCGAGCGGGTCGCCGTGACGATCTTCGTGAACCCGCTGCAGTTCGGTGCGCACGAGGACCTCGACCGCTACCCGCGGACCTTCGCCGCGGACCTCGAGCTGTGCCGGCAGGCGGGCGTCGACGCGGTGTTCGCGCCGCGCGTGGACGCGATGTACCCGCCGGGGTTCTGCAGCCGCGTCGCGGTCGGCCGCGAGGCCGAGACGATGGAGGGCGCCGATCGGCCCGGGCACTTCGCGGGCGTGGCGACCGTCGTGGCGCGGCTGTGGTCGCTCGCGCGGCCGGACCGCTCCTACTACGGACGAAAGGACGCCCAGCAGGTCGCCGTGCTGCGGCGGCTGCAACGCGACCTCGGGCTGTCCGGCGCACTGGTCGAGTGCGGCATCGTGCGCGAGCCCGACGGCCTCGCGATGTCGTCGCGCAACCGCTATCTGGCGCCCGCCGACCGCCGCGCCGCGACCGTGCTCCATCGCTCGTTGCGCGCCGCGCGCGACGCGTTCGCCGGCGGCCAGCACGACCGCGACGCGCTCCTCGCGGTCGCGCGCGCAGTGCTCGACGCGGAGCCGCGCGGCCGGCTCGACTACCTCGAGCTGCGCGACGAGGGCGATCTCGCGCCGCTGCCCGCCGGCCGGGTACCGCGCGGCCGCATGCTGTGCGCGGTGCGCTTCGGCGAGCCGCCTACCCGCCTGCTCGACAACCTGTCGCTGCGCGGCGCCGACGAGGAGGAGCCGTGGTGAGCGGGCCGCTCGCGACCGTGGGCGAGGTGCTCGCGCTGCGCTGCCCTGCGAAGCTCAACCTGTACCTGCACGTCCTCGGCCGGCGGCCCGACGGCTACCACGAGCTCGACACGGTGTTCTGCGCGCTCGAGCTCAGCGACCTGCTGATCGCAGCGCGCCGCGGCGAGCCGGGGATCGCACTGCGGATCGTCGAGGGCGCCGGCGGCGGTCTGCCCGTCGCGGCCGGCCCCGACAACCTCGTGCACCGCGCGGCGCTCGCCGTGCTGCGCGCCGCCGGGCTCGACGGTCGCACGGGGCTCGCCTTCCACCTGCACAAGCGCATCCCGGCCGGCGGTGGTCTCGGCGGCGGCAGCTCGGATGCGGCCGCGGCGTTGCGGCTCGCGAACCGGCTGTGTGGCGCGCCGCTCGCCGCCGCGGAGCTCGACGAGCTGGCGGTCGGACTCGGTGCGGACGTGCCGTTCTTCCTGCGCGGCGGCACCTGTCGCGGGCGCGGTATCGGCGAGCGGCTCGAGCCGCTGGTCGACGCTCCGCCGCTGGCGTTCCTGCTCGTGCTGCCGCCGTTCGGCACCGACACCGGCGCGGTGTTCCGCGAGCTCGCAGCGCAACGAAACGTCGGTGGAGCGCAGCCGCGATCCGGTATATCGTATCGGCTCGACCCCCGGCAGCACCTCGCGTTCTTCGAGGTCAGCCGCAACGACCTGGAGCCGCCCGCGATGCGCCGTCACCCCGAGCTGGCCGCCCTGTTCGAGACGCTCTGCGACCCGGCGGTCGCGGCGGGACTGCGGATGTCGGGCAGCGGCAGCACGCTGTTCGCCGCGCGGGCGACCGACGCCGAGATCGAGGCGATGGTCGGGCGCGTGCGCGACCGGCTCGCCGCGCAGGGCACGCCGGCCGACGGGCCCGGCGCGGTGAGGCTCCTGGCCACGCGCAGCGCACCGGGGCTCGCGGAGCCGGTCGTCTGCGCGGCCGGCGAGCGACCGGAGTGGTTCGGGACGGACGCGTCCGAGCGCGCCGGGCCCGAGGCTGGATGAGGGAGGGGAAGCCAACCGTGCCGCACGCTCCGATCGACTTCACCGAGATCCGCGTCAAGCTGGTCAGCGACGAGCGCAGTCGGCTGAAGGCCTACTGCTGTGTGACGCTCGCCGACCAGTTCGTCGTGCGCGACCTGAAGGTCGTCGACGGCGCACGCGGCCTGTTCGTCGCGATGCCCAGTCGCAAGGTCAGCGACCACTGCCCGCGCTGTCGGCACAAGAACCACCTGCGGGCGCGGTTCTGCAACCACTGTGGCGGGGCGCTCGACGCCGACCGCGTCGCGCACGTGCTCCCCGGCGCCGATGGCCGGGTGCGGCTGCACGCGGACCTCGCACACCCGATCAACCGGCCGTGTCGGGTGCGCTTGCACGACGCGGTGCTCGCCGCCTACGCGCTGGAGGTGGAGAAGTCGCAGCAGGACGGCTACAAACCGACGTCGTTCGATGACTTCGATCTGCTCGACGACGACCCGCTCGACGAGGAGTACGTGCGCGAGATCCCGCGCCCCGCGTCCGGCGGCGCCCCGCCGTCGCGCCCGTCGGAGCGCGGCTCGCACGAGCCCGAGTCGGCGTCCTCCTAGTGGTGTGATTCGGACGTTCGGGGCATCCATCGGCGAGTCATGCGGGTCGTGCGCAAGGCGCGGCGACGCAGGGATGTCCGATGAGACATCCCGAGGAGCAGCAACGCCGCGGCCGGCCCGAAGGGCCGGCGAGGAATGCCCCGAACCTCGGAATCGGACCATTGGCTGGGACCGCCTCGATGCGGCGTCGCGCGCGCCCTGGGCCGGAGCGGAGGGCTGACCGATGGCGGTGCCGTTCGCGGTGATCGGTCCGGGGCGGGTCGGCTGCGCGCTCGCACGCGCGTGGGGTGACGCGGGCTTCGCGTGCCTCGGCTTCGTGGGCCGCGATGCCGCGCGCGCGGCGGACGCCTGCGCGTTCGCCGGCGCCGGGCGGCCGCTGCGGCTCGACGAGCTCGGTGCCGCGACCGTCGTGCTGATCGCGCTGCCCGACGACGCGCTCGCCGCCTGGCTCTCGCACGCGGCGCAGCGGGCCGTCGCGCGGTCGTGTTCGCTGTGGCTCTGTGCGAGCGGTGCGCTCGGCGCCGCGGAGCTCGCGGAGCTCGGTGGCGCGCTCGGCTGTCGGGTCGGCTCGTTCCATCCGCTCTGTCCGGTGCCGGATCGCGAGCAGGGTCTCGCGGCGCTGCGCGGCGCGCCCGTGCTCGTCGAGGTGCCGGCGTCCGCGCAGCGGCTGTCGGGTCGGCTCGCGCGCGCCGCGGGGTTGCGGCCGCTGCACGCGACCGTCGCCGACCGGGTGCTCTACCACGCGGCCTGCGTGCTCGCCGCGAACGGCACCACGGCGCTCCTCGACGCGGCGGAAGCCCTGTTCGGGCGCGCGACCGATCTCGCCCCGGGCGAGCTCCGCGCGGTCGCGACCTCGCTCGCGCGCGCGGCGGTCGAGCGCAGCGCGCAGGTCGGCGCCGAGCGCGCGTTGAGTGGGCCGGCGCTGCGCGGCGACGCGGCGCTGGTCGCGCGCCACGCCAGCGCGCTGCGCGAGATCCCCGGCGCACTCGACCTGTATCGCGCCGTCACGCAGCGCGCGCTCGACATCGCGCGGCGGCGCGGTCTCGCGGCCGAGCGGGCCGACGCCGTGGCGCTGGCGCTCGACGGGGGGCGGGATGGCTGAGATCGTCGTCAGCCTGCGCGCGCGCGAGCCGGAGCTCACCGTCCGCGCCGCTCGCCGCGCCGCGATGTCGGGTGCGGACTGGATCGAGCTTCGGCTCGACGACTGGCCGGTCGACCGCTCGCTCGACGAGCTGGTCGGTGCGATCGACCTGCCGGTGCTCGCGACCTGCCGGACGCCCCGCGACGGCGGCACGTTCCGCGGCTCGCCGAAGGAGCGCATCGCGCTGCTCGAATCCGCGCTGGGCGCCGGCGTGCGCGGGCTCGACCTCGAGGACTGGGAGAGCTGGACGCCGCGCGGTGACGCGGTCGAGATGCTGGTGCGCTCGCACCACGACCTGCGCGGCATCCCCGACGACGTCGACGCGATCCGCGACCGGTTGCTCGATCGCGGCGCCGACGTCGCGAAGCTCGTCGGCATGGCGCACGACCTCGCCGACGCGGCGCCGCTGCTCGACCTGATGGCGCGCTCCGATCCGGAGGCCGAGCCGACCGTGGCGTTTGCCATGGGCCGCACGGCGGGCGTGACCCGTCTGCTCGCGTGCGCGCTCGGCGCGCGGCTCGTCTACGCGAGCCTGACCGCCGGCGACGAGACCGCACCAGGCCAGATCCCCGTCGACGATCTCGTCGGGGTCTTCGGGGCACGGCGGCTCGCGCGGACCACGACGCTGTTCGGGTTGCTCGGCAATCCGGCATTGCACAGCCTCGGTCCCTGGATCCACAACCGTGCATTGCGGGCCGCGGACCGCGACGCGGTGTACCTGCCGTTCGAGACATCCCGCCCGCGCGAGACGCTCGCGATGCTGCCCGCGCGGCGATTGCGCGGCGTGTCGGTCACGGCGCCGCACAAGGAGTCGATGGTCAAGTTGTGCCATCGTCTGACCGAGCCTGCCGACGTCGTCGGTGCCGTCAATACATTGACGTTCGAGGCTGGCGGCGCGGTGGTCGGCCACAACACCGACGTCGCCGGCGTGCGGGAGGCATTGCTGCGCGCCGGGCTCGTCCCGGGAGTCGGTGGGCACGGCGCCGTGCTCGGTAGCGGTGGTGCTGCGCGCGCGGCGGCGGTCGCGCTGGAGCAGCTCGGCCTGCGCGTGACGATCCTCGCACGCACGTTGGACAGCGTACGTGAGTTCGCGCGCGTGCGCGGCTACCGGCTGGCCGCGCTCCGCAGCGACGTGTTGCTGCAGGAGCCGCCCGTCGCGGTCGTCCACGCGACGCCGGCCGGCAGCATCGGTGCCGAGAGCGACCGCGTGCTGCCCGAGTGGACGCCGCCGCGCGGCTGCCGCGTGCTCGACACCGTCTACCGGCCGCGCTGGACCCGGCTGCTGGCGGACGCGCTGGCAGCGGGCGCGGTCCCGGTGCCGGGTCTCGAGATGTTCTTGACGCAGGCCGCGGAGCAACTGGGGATCTTCCTGGGCGAGCGGCCCGGCGAGGACGAGTTGCGCCGCTATCTCGCCGGCCTGGAGTGAGCGTGGTTGCTGCCGGCGGTGTGCGCATTGCGTCGGACCGTGCGGGGTGGTTGACCGAACATTGATCGGTCCGACGGTTCGTGACGGCGTGAAGACCGCCTAGACTCGACGTTTCTCTCGCAGCACCCACGAGCGCCGCACATCAGCGGCACTCTCGGAATCACCCCATGAGCAACTCCATCATCAGCTCGCGCATCGCGCTGACGTTCGCCGCGCTCGCCGGCATCGCCGCCGCCCAGGGTCCGGTCCTCAACGAGGTCTACTACGACGCACCCAGCGCCGACGACGGCCAGGTGTTCGTCGAGGTCTACGGCCCGTCCGGCTTCGATCTGAGCGGCTGGCGTATCCAGTCGATCAACGGCAGCGGACTGACGTGCCTGCAGTCGTTCACGTTCCCGGCCGGCACGCTGATTCCGTCCGACGGCTGTGTGGTCGTCGCCGATGCGACCGCGAGCGGCGTGACGCAGGTCGCCAATGCCGACTTCCTCGTCACCGACTTCGACCTGCAGAACGGCCCCGAGGGTCTGCAGCTCATCGATGCGGTCGGCAACCTCGCCGATGCGATGGCCTACGGGCCCGTCCCGCTGACCGGCACGAGCTGCAATGGGCTGGCCTGGTTCGAGGGCACGCCCGCCCGCGACGTGTTCGCACCGCTGTCGGTCGAGCGCGTGCCCGCCGGCACCGACACCGACAACAACGATGCCGACTTCACGCCGAACAACCCGACGCCCGGTGTCGCGGCCGCCTGCACGACGGCGCTCGAGCGCGTCGGCCCGAGCGCGGTCTCCGGCGCAGCGGGGCCGGCGTTGTTTCTCGACTTCTGGCTCGAGCCGTGCGGCGCGAACCGCCCGTACGTGATCCTGATCGCGCTGACCGATCCCGCGCTCGTCGCGCCGCCGCTCGGCCTGCCGGTCTACGACTCGTCGACGCCGATCTGGCTCGAGGCGGTGCTCGCGGGCGGCCCGTTCGTCAGCTTCGTCGGCACTCTCGACGCGCAGGGGCACTCGGTCGGTCAGGCGCGGCTGGACTTCAGTGCCTTCCCGGTCGTCATCGGCGGCTCGTTCGACATCTGGCTCGGTGCGACCGTCTACGACCAGGCACCGTTCTTCCGCAGCACGAACGCGTTGCAGGTGACGATCAACCCGTGATCCGCGCGCGGCGCGCGGCCGGGACGTTCTCGTCACCTACCGATGTGCGCGCCGCCCCCTGCGAAGCGGCGCGGTGGCGGGCTATCGTCGCGGCGTGAACCGCCTCCGTCCGCCGCTCTCGTGGGCGCTCACCGCGCTCGCCGCCGCCCTCGCCGGTGCCACGTCCGCCCAGGACGAGCGGCCCGCCGCCCTGCTCCAGTCCGGCCCGACGGCCGCGACCCGGCTGAGCCCGGTGACCGTCTACGCACCGGTCGGCGCGCAGGCGGGCCGGACCTTCGACGCCGTCGCGGACTTCGGGCGCGCGCCGGGTGCGGTGCTGTTCGTCCACGAGCTGACGCGGAACACGGCGCCGATGATCCGCGCGCTCGACCAGCTCGGCGACGAGCTGCAGGTGCTCGGGCTGTTCACGTCGACCGTCGTGCTCGGCGCGGACCGCAATGCGACCGAGGACCTCGCCTCGCGTGCGTCGCTGTCGCTGCGGCTGGCACAGCCGCTGTGGGTGTCCACCGACGGTGCCGAGGGACCGGGCGCGTGGGCTCTCGACCGGCGCGCGACGCTGACGCTCGTGCTGTGCCGTGACGGCGTGGTCGTGCGCAGCATTGCCTACACGGACACCGGCCGCCAGGACGTGCCGGCATTGCGTGCAGCATTGGAGGAGCTCTGCGGCGGTCCGGTGCCGGCCGAGCCCGCCGCGCTGCGCGAGGCATTGCAGCGCAACCTGCCGGCAGACCCCGACACGCTGCGGGCGTTCGCGTCGCGCATGGCGATGCGGGCCTGGCAGCGCGCGCAATGGCCGGAGCCGCAGCAGCGTCCACAGCGCGAGGGCGCGGTGGCCGGCGAGCGCATGCAGCCCGGTGCCCCCGCGGCCGCGCGGCCAGAGTCGCCGGCCGATCCGGCGGCCCGCGCGCATCGCGGTCGGGCGCCCGACGACGAGGCGCTGCGCGGTCTGCTGCGTCGGATCATCCGTCGCGACGCCGACGCTGCCGCGCTCGACGCCGTGTTCGCCGAGCTGGACCGTCACGTCGGCGACGACGCCGACCTGCTCCGGCAGGCCCGCGACATGCTGGAACTCGTGCTCGGCCTCGACTACGGCACCGAGCCCGCGCGCGACCGGGCGCGGCGCTGGCTGGCGGCGCATCCCGACGGCTCGGCGCCGCCCCCGGAGCCGGCACCCGAGCGGCCGGGGCGCGGGCGATGACCGGAGGCGTCGGCGCGCGCGCCGCGGCGCTCGCGCTCGTCGGCCTCGCCGCGACCGTCGTGGCGCAGCCGGCGCCGCGGGCCACCGACTTCGTGCTCGACGTGCAGCCCTGGCTCCTCGTGCGCGGCTGCGCGACGGCGAAGTGTCACGGTGGCGCCGGCGGCCGCGGGGGCTTCGCGCTGTCGCTGTTCGGCAGCGACCCGCTCGCCGACCACCGTGCGTTGACGCTGCTCGACGACGCCAGGCGCATCGACCTCGTCGATCCCGAGCGCAGCCTCGTGCTCGGGAAGCCGGCGCGCGCGTTGCCGCATCGCGGGGGCCGGCGTCTGCGCGAGGGTGACGAAGCGTGGACGGCATTGCGTGATTGGATCGCCGGGGGCGCGCCGTTCCGAGCGGAGGGAGGCTTCCGCATTGCGGCCCTGCGCGCCGATCCGGTGGCGATCGAAGGCGGCGTGCGGCTGGTCGGGATCGCGCGGCTCGTCGATGGCGCGGGCGAGACGCGCGACGAGCCGCTCGGCGGCCGCGCGCTGTGGGAGACGTCCGACCCGAACGTCGCGACGGTCGACGCCGACGGCACCGTCCGCGTGGTGGGCCCGGGCGAGGCGTGGGTGTTCCTGCGGTTCGCCGCGCGCAGCGAGGTCGTCTGGCGGGTCGTCGAGCCGTTCGCGCCCGGTCGCGCTGCGGCGGCACCGGCCGAGGCCGCGCGCCATCCTCTCGACCGCGCGATCGACGCCGGCCTCGCGGAGCTCGGGCTCGGCGCGGCGGCGGGGCCGGCGCCGGACCATCTGCTCGCACGACGCCTGTGGCTCGACCTCGCCGGGCGACCGCCGCGCGCCGACGAGCTCGCCGCGTTCGTCGCGGCTGCCGGCGACGCCGAGCGCGTCGGGCGGACGGTCGCGCTGCTGACGGCCCCGGGCACGGCGGACTTCGAGGAGGTCTGGAGCGAGCGCCTCGCGCAGATGCTCGGCGTGGAGTCGCCGGTCGCCCTGCGCGACGGACCGCCGCGAGCGCGCGCGATGGCGGTGCGCGCGGTCATCGCGGAGCACGTCCGCTCGGGCGAGGTGCTCGGCAGGCTCGTCGAGCGGCTGGTGCGGCTCGGTGCGCCGGGGTTCTTCGCCAGCACCGACCCGCGCGACCGGGCCGAGCTGACGGCGCGCGGTTTCCTGGGCATCCGCATCGGTTGCGCGCGCTGTCACGACCACCCGCAGGACCGCTGGCGGCGCAGCGACCACGAGGCGTTCGCGGCGCTGTTCGCGGTGCCGCGCCCCGCGGAGCGGGCTGGCGACGGACCTTCGCCGGGCGTGCTGTTCGACGACCGCGGTCGCGCGGTGGCGCCCGGGCTCCTGCCGCTCGCTTCGCTCGAGCCGGTGCCGGTCGCTGCGGAGACCGACCTCGCACCGGTGCGCCGATTCCTGCTCGACGACCCGGCCGCGCGGCGCCAGCTCGCGCGCCACGTCGCGAATCGCACCATCGCGTGGCTGTTCGGCGCGGGTCTGGTCGAGCCGGTCGACGACCTGCGGCCGACCAATCCGCCGCGCTGCGCCGCGGCGCTCGACGTGCTCGCCGACGAGCTGCTGCGCACGGGGCTCGACCTGCGCGCATTGCTGCGCTTCGTCGCGACGAGCGAGACCTACGCGCGGGCCTCGGTCGCGCCGACCGATCCGCGCGCCCGCGCGCTGTGGCTCGGCGTGCGGCCGACGCGCGAGCTCGAGCCGTGGCTCGTCCGGCGCGCCGCGCAGCGGGCGCTCGCGCTGCCAGCGACCACCGACTTCGCACCGCTGGCGTCCGCGCTCGCGGACCGCCTCGCGGCACTGCACGGCGGGCCGGCCGGCGCGACCGAGCTGCTCGACGTCGTGCGCACACCTGGCAATCTCATCGACGCCTCCCTGCTGCTCGACCCGAGCGGCGCGAGCGGCATCGACGAGCTGTTCCTGGCCCTGTGGTCGAGGTGGCCGGCGGAGCCGGAGCGCGCGGCCGCACGGCGCGCGCTCGACGCTGCCGCGTCGCCGACCGACGGGCTGCGAGCCGTGGCGCTCGCATTGTGCAATGCGAGATCCTTCACCTTCGTCCGATGAGCAACCTGTCCGACCTCGCCGGCACCGCACCGACGCGCCGCTCGTTCCTCTCCGGCATTTCGGCGCTCGCGACCGTTCCGTGGGTGGGCGCGCGCGGGCCGAGACCCGATCCGACCGTCGGACGGCGGCTGATCGTCGTCTGGCTCGATGGCGGCCTGTCGCACCTCGACAGCTTCGACCCCAAGCCGGCGGCGCCGGCCGACGTGCGCGGTGAGCTCGGTGCGCGACCGACGGCGCTCGACGGAGTGCTGCTGTCCGAGCACCTGCCGCGGCTCGCCGCGCGGCTCGATCGCTGCGCGCTGCTGCGCTCGCTGACCCACCACGAGGCGAACCACGACCGCGGTGCGCACTACCTGCTGACCGGCCAGCGGCCCTCGCCGGTGGTCGAGCACGCTGCGCTCGGCGCGGTCCTGGCCGGCGCCGCGGCGGACGATCGGGCCGCGATGCCCGCCTACATCGCGATTCCGACCGCACCCGCGCAGGGCGGTGCCGGCTTCCTGCCCGGCACCTGCGCGCCGTTCGCGGTCGGCGGCGATCCCGGGCGACCCGAGTTCGAGGTCGAGGCGCTGTCGCCGCGCGACGCGGTGGCGCGCGCCGGCGTCGAGCTGCTCGCGGAGCTCGATGCCATCGACGGCGCGCCGCGCTCGGCGGGCGAGGCGGTGCGGGATCGGATCGTCGCAGCGGCGCGCGCGCTGCGCGAGGATCCCACCGTGCGCGCGGCGTTCCGGCTCCGCGACGAGCCGGCCGCGCTGCGCGACCGCTACGGTCGCCACCGCCTCGGGCAGAGCTGCCTGCTCGCGCGACGGCTCGCCGCGGCCGGCGCGCGGTGTGTCGTCGTGCGCGACGAGGGCTGGGACCACCATGCCGAGATCGGGCGCGCGCTCACCTACGGCTTCCCGCCGAAGCTGCCGGCGCTCGACCAGGCGGTCGCTGCGCTGCTCGACGACCTGTGGGAGCAGGGCCTCGCCGACGCAGTGACGGTGCTGGTCGCGAGCGAGTTCGGCCGCACGCCGCGGCTCAATCCGGCCGGCGGCCGCGACCACTGGCCGCGGGCGCAGAGCGCGCTGCTGTTCGGCGGTGGCGTGCGGCGCGGGGTCGTCGTCGGAGCGACCGACGCGCGCGGCGAGGAACCGGTCGACGCGGCGTGCTCGCCCGGCGACCTGTTCGCGACGCTCGCGCTGCTCGCCGGCCTCGACCTGGGGACCGCGCTGACGACGCCGGAGCTCGGCCGGCCGATCCCGCTGGTCGAGAGCGGCGCCCGGCCCGTGCAGGAGCTGCTCGCGTGACGGCCCGCGAGCTGGTCGCTGGCGTGCTGGTGCTCGGGCCGCTCGCGTCCGGGGCGACGCAGCAGCCGGCGGAGGTGGTCCACGTCGGCCCGCTCACCGCGGCGGTCTGGCAGGGCGGGGCGGCACCGCTGTGGTCGGTCTCGCAGCTCGGCGTCTGTGCCGAGCCGGGGCGGGGCGAGGGTCCGCTGCGCTGCGTGTGGCGGGCGGCGCCCGGGGAGCGGGCCGTCGATGTCTCGCTCGGTGGTGCGGGCGACGGCCTGCTGGTCGCCGGTGGGCAGCCCGGCGTGGCGGGCTTCGTCGCCTGGCTCGACGAGGACGGAGCGGAGCGCGCGCGGCGCACGATCGCGGACGACCTGGCGCTGGCGGTTCGCGCGCTGCCGGGGACCCGGAGCGCGCTGGTCGGCTGCGCCGACGGGCGGGTCCTCGCCGTGACCGCGGACGGCAGCGAGCCGCGTGCGATCGCCCGGCACGGCGACGCCTGCCGGGCGATCGCGGTCGACGCGCGCGGGGAGCTCGCCGTCAGCGGGGGCCGCGACGGCCTGCTGCTCGTCACGTCGCTGGCGGTGCCGCAGCGCGAGCCGCTGCAGATCACCGACCACACCGGGCCGATCGAATCGATCGACTTCGCGTCGGACGGCGTGGCGTTCGCGAGCGGCAGCCGCGACGGTCGCGTGCGCGTCCACGACCGGGCGGGTCGGCTGCTGCGCAGCTTCCCGCCGCTCGGCGACGGGGTGCTCGTCGTGCGCGCGGTGCCCGGCGGTGTGGCACTCGACGCCTCGCGGGCGTGGTGGGTCGGGCTCGCCGACGGGCGCGTGGCGCTCCTGGTCGAGCGCGGGGCGGGTGAGGTTCGGACCGTCGAGCGCCGGGACACCGCCGTGTGCGCGCTGGTGGTCGGGCGGGACCGCGACGGTGCGCCGACCGTCCGGCTGCCGCGCCGCCGCTGAGGTCCCCACGACTCCACCGCGCGACCCGCGGAGTTCTCGCTCGCCGCGGCGTCGTTGCGCCCGTGTAGGATGTGCGGCCATCCACGGGTCGCACTGGTCTCGAGGCACCTGGTTGGGGCGGGCAGTGCACACCCGCTCGAACCCGCAGGACGGCGGGATGGGCAGAATCAAGATCGCCAGAATCACGGGCGCCGGGGTCTCCACCGCCGGCATTGCGAGTGGCCAGCCGGGGGTCGATCGTCGGGCATCGACGCCGGTGTGGTGGCGCCACCGCGTCCGCGCGTTCGACGTGGCGGTGATCGCATTGATCGGAGTGCTGGTGATCGGCTCGTCGACCACCGCATTGCGGGCGCAGGGCGACCAGCAGCCCGGCGACGAACTCGCAGCGCTCGCCGCGGCGCTCCACGAGCCCGGCCCGGAGGCGGCGTCCAGACGGCAGGGGGCGATCTTCGCATTGTTGCTGCGGAAGGACTCGCCCGCGCACGAGGTGCTGCAGCGCGCCGTGCTCGATCCACAGAGCGTGGCCGGTTGCGCGCAGAGCATCCTCGAGAGCCTCGCGGTGCGCATCGGGCAGCCGCAGGACCCGGTATTCGGTGACGCCGAGGCGCGCGCGCGGCTCGTGCCCCTGTGGGGGCGGGTGCTGGCGCGCGTGTTCGTCGCCGAGGGCGAGGAGCCCGGTGCGCTGCCCAACGCCGCGGCGCTGCGAGGTCCGGCGCTCGACGGCTTGCGCTCCCTGGGGGTTCGCGAGCGAGCACAGCTCCTCGAGGCGCTCGCCGCCGCCGAGCCGAGCGGATTGCGCCGTGCCGCGCTGCGGATGGCCGGCGAATCGCGCGACGTGACGCTCGGGGCGTTCCTCGCCGACCGGCTCGGCGATTCCCAGCTGGCCGATACCGCGCGGGGGGCGCTCGCACGGCTGACCTTCGTCGCGGAGCCGTTCGCCGATCGCGCGGCGTTCGAGCGCTGGCAGGCCGATCATGCGAAGCTCACCTATCTCGAGCTGGCGGAGCGGGCGGCTCTCGATGCGCAGCGGCACCTGGAAGACGCACGTCGGGCGGCGGATGCGCGGGCCCTCGACCTCCGGCTGCAGCTCGTGCGCGCGCTGGCGCGCACCCAGTCGACCGATTGGCGTGCGCTGTCGGCGGCGACGCTCGGCGATGGTGATGGTCGCGAGACGCTCGCGGCTCTGTGCGGCGAGCTGGCGGGTCGCGTGCTCGGCGGCGAGGACCTCGGCGGCGTGGTGCAGGATCGCGTCGATTTCGCGGCGGCGCTCGCGGGGCGGCTCGACGCTGGCGAGCGACCGGGGGAGCAGGCGTTGCTGCTCGAGGCGCTCGCCTACGTGTCTCCCGGCGGGCCGGCCGGACCGCCGCCCGAGGTGGTGGCGCGGCTACGTGCGGGGCTCCTGTCGAGCGACGTCGCGGTCCGGCGCGCAGCGCTGCGCGGCATGCGCCGTGTGCCGACCGAGACCGGCCGTGGCTGGGTGGTCGAGGCGGCGCGCCAGGCGCGCGTCGAGCGGGACAACGACACGCTGACGGGCGCGCTCGAGTGTCTGCGTGCGCCCGGCTATCGCGCTCCGTCTGCCGAGGCGGCCGACCGGGCTGCGTGGATCGCGGTGCTCGGCGAGATCCTCCGCGACGGTCGCGCGGCTCCCGGGATCCGCGAGCGCGCGCTCGATGTCGCGATCCTGCGCGACGGCACGCGCGGTCCGGTCGCCGAGCTGTTCGACGTGCTGCTCGAGGTCAGCCGTGACGACGCTGCGCCGATCGCATTGCGCAAGCTGACCGTGCCACGGCTGATGCTGTTCGCGACCGACCCGGCGAGCGCCTCGCGCTACGTCGATGCGCTTCTCGGCCTGCTGGAGGTCGCCGATCCGGCCCTCAGGCGCGTGGTTGCCGAGCAGGTCGCGACCCTCCCCGACGGTCCGACGCAGGAGCTCGGTGAGTGGCGGAAGCGGGTCGTCCGCAAGCTGTCCGAGCGGATCCTGTTCGACGACGACGACCGCGTGGGTCGTCGGATGATCGAGACGCTGCTGTCGTTCGCCGGCGAGGAGTTGGCCATCGGCCAGGTCGTGGGGGAGTTCGTCGCCGTGGCGCAGCGGCTGTCGGCCGTGCAGGACTCGAGCTTGCAGGCCTGGCGCCGCCACGCCGTCGTCGACGCCCTGCGCGTCCTGTCGCTGGATCCGCGGCTGGACCTCGCGAACCTGCTGCGGCTGGGTGAGGGTCTCGTCGCGCTGCGTGCGCGCGAGGGCCTGCTGCAGCTGCTGGAGCGCAGCGAGCTCGCGCGTGCGGACGCGACCGACGGCACGGCATTGGCGCGCGCGCGGCTCATCGTCGCGGCAGCCGATCTCGCCCCCGATCCGCTCGACTGGACCGGCCGTGAGGCCGAGGCCGCCCGCGTCGTGGCCGCCGTCGACCTGCTGCGCCGTCAGTCGGGTGCCGAGCCGCCGGCGGAGCAGGCCGTGCTGCAGCTCGAGGCGATCTGCGCGACCGGCGATTCCGAGCGCACGCTGCAGCGCGGCGCCGAGCTCGTCGCCGGCCCGAGCCTGTCGTCGCCGCTGCGCGCCCGCGTCGAGTTCGTCCGTGCGCGCGCCCACCTCGCACGCGGCGAGCTCGCCGAGGCCGCCCGTGCGCTGCTGTCGCTGGAGGCGACCGACGAGCTGCCGGTCGCCGCCGTCGACCTGTGGCTCGAGCTCGCCCGCGCGCGCCTCGCCGCCCGCGAGTTCACCGCCGCCGCAGAGCTCGCGGACCGCCTGCTCCCGCGCCTCGCCGACCGGCCGGTCCGCTGGCGTGCGTGCTTCCTGCTCGCGTGCGAAGCGCGCCTGCTCGGCGGCGGCCCGTCGGCGGCCCTCGCCGCCGACCTCGACGCCCACGCCCCGCGCTTCCGCACCGAAGCGACCCCGGCCGCCGACCGCGACCGCTTCGAGTCCCTCCTGCAGCGCGCGCGCGGCGACGGCTGACCGCCCGCCGTCCCGCCGCGCGGTCGCTCCGCCCGGCGCCGATCGACGCCGCACCCTTGAATCAGCGGAGCGCGTCGCTAGTCTCTCCCCTCCACCACACCGCGGGGTGGAGCAGTCCGGTAGCTCGTCGGGCTCATAACCCGAAGGTCGCAGGTTCGAATCCTGCCCCCGCTAAACGACGTGAGTTCAGGGTGGTCAGGCCTTCAGGTCTGGCCACCCTGCTTCGTTTCCGGGCCGCTCGGTGAGCACTGCGCTCGGATCGCGCTCACGATGAGCCCCCTCTCTCGAGAGCTCGCCGGGGTCTGGTGGGGTGACCACCCGGATCGGACGGGTCGTGGTCACGATGTACCGCAGACAGCGGGTCTGGTGGATCCGCTACCGGGTCGGTGGAGCGCGGCGTCGGGAGAGCCTGCACACCGACAACCGCAAGGTCGCGGAAGCGCTGCGGAAGCGGAAGGAGTTGGAGCTGCTGCACGCGGAGCTGCAGGCCGTCGGTGCGCCGATGGGTGGCTCGGTGGCAGTGGGGCCAGTGGCCCCGCTGGTCGTCGAGCGCAATCCCGTCGCCGTCGCGCGGCGCCTGCGGCTGCCCGAGCGTGAGCCGCGCGACCTGTCGCTCGAGGAGATCGAGAGGCTGCTGGCGGCCGCCGCGGGGGAAGTGATCGCACCGGTGGTCGCGATCGCGGTGTTCGCCGGTCTGCGGCGCGAGGAGCTGTGCTGGCTGACCTGGTCGGACCTGCGGCTGGATGCCGAGCCTGCGATGGTGTCCGGACGGGTGAAGTCGATCGGCGCGAAGGCGCGCGCGTTCATGGCCGCGGCCCTCGGCGGCGTCTGCGACCAGGACCTGCCGCTCTGGAACGAGCCGATCTCAGCGACCGTGAACCAGGCGCCCGCCGTGCCGACACTTCGCAACCGACTCGCGGGCATCCTCGAGATCCGCTGAGCGGACGGTCGGCTGCCGCTGCGCATCGCGATTTCGGCAGGCCGAGTGCCGCGCGCCGCTCAATTTCCTCCACGCTTCGGATTCCTTGTCTCAGGCTTCTGCACCCCGGCTCATCGCTACCAGTCCCTTTCCACGAACCCGAACCCGAGACATGTCCGAGATCGCCAGGATCGCCCTGTTCTCTTCCCTCGCCGTCATGGCCGCGGGGGTTTCCGCCCAGTCCGTCCCGTGGACCCAGCAGTCTCCCTCCGGCTCGCTGCCGCTCCTCCGCGAGCGCACCTTCACGGCTACCGACGGCGTCGTCTACTACATGTACGGCGGCCAGAGTGGCACGACGACCACCGGTCGCGACGACCTCTGGTCCTGGAACGGCACGGCCTGGACCCAGCTGACCCCGTCCGGCTCCGGCGCTGGCACCCGCGTGGGCGGCGTCATGGCCTACGACTCCGTGCGCGGCAAGCTCGTCGTCTTCTCCGGCAAGGGCACCGGCGGTGTCTGGGCCAACTATGACAACCAGACCTGGGAGTGGGACGCCACCAACGGCTGGGTCCAGATGAGCCCGAGCACCGTCCCCGACCCGCGCTGGCTGATGAACGGCTCGGCGGTGTACTTCCCCGGTGTCGGCGTGATCTTCCACGGCGGCTCGGCCTGGGACGCGAGCGGCACCGGCTACACGTCCAACGAGACCTGGCTCTGGGTCGGCACCGACTGGGTCCTGCTGAGCAGCACGGGCCCGGCGGTCAACAACCACTCGATGGTCTACCGCCCGGCGCCGCACGACGACCTGATCCTCTTCGGCGGCGTGGTGAACGGGACCGCAGGCTCCGACACGTATCGTTTCGACCTCAACACCTTCACCTGGTCCCAGATCACCACGGCGACCATCCCATATGCGGGCACGGGGGTCACCGGTCATCTGTCCTACTACAACCCGATCACCGACAAGGTGATCGTGCACGGCGGCAACGGTGGCAACGGCACCAACGTGACCTGGCAGTTCGATGGCGTCGACTGGACGGACATCTCGGTCGCCGGGGCGCCCTCCTGCCGCAACGGCGGCGCCCATTGGGTCGGCGCCCTGAACGTGGGTGTGGCCGGGCCGATGAACGAGACCAATGGCGCGCGGAACCGCACCTGGCACCACGGCCCGCAGACCTGGGGCACCTTCACCGTCATGGGTACGGACTGCCCGACGAGCGCGCAGCAGACGGCGACCATCTCTTCGATGGACATGCCCGCGATCAACGCGACGCTGGACATCGACTTCGGCAACCTGACGCCGGGCGCCCAGTCGCTCGCCGTGGCGGGCTTGTCGGACACCTTCCTCGGTAGCGTCCCGCTGCCGATTCCCTTCGCGCTGATCCTGCCGGGCTCGGGCGCGGGCTGCTCCCTGCAGATCTCCACCGACCTGTTCAGCATCCCGATGGGCGCCGCGGGCACGAGCGCGACGTTGTCGCTGCCGTTCCCGAACGCCCCGTCGCTCGTGGGCATCAGCTTCTACGTCCAGAACGTGCAGGTCGAGCTCGGCGCGCCGCCGACCGCCGCCAACTCGAAGTACGCCAAGGTCACCCTCGGCGAGCTGTAGAGCGAGCCGCCCGGCGACTCCTGCCTCGACCCGGGCCCCGGCGGGCGTCGAGGCAGTCGCCGCCTCGAGGCCGACACGACGACGCGACTTCGAGTTCGTCATCGAGGAGCGCCTGCCGCCAGGCGCACCGGGATCCGTACTGCTCGAACCGCCGCGAGTCGCCAGCTGCTGGCGTTCATCACCGAAGCGCGCACGATGGTGCGGATCGTCACTCGGCTGGACCCTGGACCCGCCCTGCGAACTCCCGCTCGTCGCCGCGCCGCGGGCGCGGCCCGATGACCCGTGGCTGTGGCCCGCTCGAAATCGCGGAGCGCTCACCGTCGCGTTCTGATGAGTCCTTGCGCCACGACCAGGCTCTGCACCTCACGGTCACGGGTAGGCGGTGGGCTGCGGGAACTCCTCGGTCTGACCCCGTCGCCTCGCCGTCGTCCAGGGCGTTCGGGCTCCCGACCGCGCCTCGGCTCCCGATGCGCCTCGACATGGAGCCTTCGTGTTCCCACATATCGGCAGGTATGTGGACGACCTCGCGGTCTCGCCTTCGACGTCCGCCGAGTCGCCGTCGCACGGCTCGGTGATGCTGAGGATGGACCCGAGCCGCACACTCAGTTCGCTCGCCGAGCTGCGGCTCCTGGGTGAACTACGGGCCTGGCAGCCCCAACGACATCCTGCCGGGCCACGTCGTCATGCTCGACGCGCCCGGCGGACCGATCTCCGGCGCGGGGCACTGGTCTGCCGGAGACATGCCCGTGACCTGACACGGTCGGCGAGCTGCCAGCGTGGATCTTCGACGGCCGTCGACTACGCGGCGTACAGCAGGAGCACGACCACGATCCAGAGCAGCAGCGGGCGCGACAGACGTTGACGGACTCGCGGCGCCGTGCCGCGCGGCGCGGGCCGCGCGACCCGGCGTCGAATCCCGCTCGAGCTCCGATCGAACTCGGCCGCCGTCGTCCGCAGCCGGTTGGCCAGGGCCCTCCTTCCGGCCGTCGTTGTCGAGATCATGCGTTGCCTCCTGCCCGGTGCCCCTGAGACGGTCGGGTTGGCCGCGTATTCCGCGAGCGGGTGCCGTCGACCGGACGCAGGAGGATCCTGGTCGCTCCGCAGACGCGGTACCGTTGTTTCTCGCTGCATTGAGCGACAACGGTTCGCCTCCCATGACCCAGCCTCCTGGATCGCGGACCGCGTCGGCGCTGGAGGACGTCATCACAGGTGCCGGAGGATCGGCGAGCCGGCTCTCGCCGCGCCAGCGCAGGGCGGCCCGGGATGGCGCTCGAGCCACAGCCATTCGTCGCGCGTGCCGCCTAGTCCTGGCGGTGCGCAGGCGTCAGCGTGATGTCGCGCAGCGAGAACCCCTTCTCGTAGCCGTCGCTCCGGTGCGAGAAGTGCAGCACGTTGCGGCCGGCGACGAGCTGGATCTCGACCGGGTCGGTCACGCCCCACAGGCCGACCGTGTGCGGCAGCGCGAGGTCGACGGGCGTGGCGGCGCCGTTGACCGCGATCAGCAGGTGCTGCTGCCAGCTCGGTGTCGCGACGCGCGCGGTGAGGTGGTAGCGGCCTGCCGCGGGCGCGTCGAAGGTGTACTCGAAGTCCTGGGCGCCACCATTGCGGTTGTAGTGCAGCTGCTTGCCGCCGAGGTTGCTCGGCAGGAACAGGATCTTGCCCGTGCTCTTCGTCGGCGTGCTGCACGCGACCGCGGGGATCGTGATGACGCCGTCCTCGCTGACGGCGATCTCACGATCGACTGCGGTCACGGTCGCGGCCTCGACGGCGTATTGCACCCTTGACTCGTTGGCCTCGGCGAGCTCCTCGCCGACGGCGGCGAGGGGCGTGGCGCCGGTCGCCTCGACGATCGCGCGCTGGCGATGGAGCGCCACGCCGTACCAGAAGCCGGGATTGCCGGAGAGCAGCCCGAACACGCGCTTCTCGCCCTCGACGTCGCCGATCCACTGGGCGCGCTTCACCTGCAGGTAGGCAGCCTCGTCCGCGCGCGCCTGCGTGGTCGCGAGGAAGTCGAGGTCCCGGTCGTAGCGCGTCTTGGTCCAGCCGGAGCCCCAGCCCGCGCCGAGGCAGACGACCCAACCGTCCGGCGTCCAATGGACGAGCGCAGCGTGACCTCGCTGCGGCCGGGCCGTGGTCGGAACGCCGAACGCGCGCAGCATGAAGCGCCCGAAGAACGCCCGCCGGCCGCACACGCCGCCGTTCATCAGGATGTTCTGGTAGAACTGCAGATCCGGCCGGTCGTACTGGTTGTCCTGCGACCCGTAGCGGATCTCGGTCCGGACCGCCTCGACGTAGCGCCAGCGGGTGTCCGACGTGTAGACGTGGTCGGGCCGGTAGCTGCGGAGCATCTCGCGGCCCCACGCGAGCGTCTCGTCCGGCTCGTCGCCGTCGACGACCATCCGGTAGTCCCAAACGCTGTGGACGCCGAAGGCCGGGTCGAGCTCGCCGTCGAGGAACGCCTTCTCGTAGTGCCGGTAGCGCGCGACGGGGTCCACCGTCGCGGGCGCCGTGGTCTCGGTAGCCGGGTTCCGCTGCACCACGGGCACCGCGTGCTCCAATGCGATCGCGAGCGCCAGACGCTGCAGCGCGCCCTGTCCGGCGCGCGGGCTCGCGGTCTGGATCTGCGTGTAGATCTCCATTGCGCGGCCATATGCACCGCCGCTCGCACCGTCCGCCACGGCCATCTGCAGCAGCAGGTCGTCGTCGCCCAGCAGCCGCTCGACGAGCTGCTCCTCCGACTTCCCGCGCTGCGCGAACAGTGCCAGCCCGCGCGGCGTGGCCTCGAACAGAACGACGAACTTCGCGAGCTGCGCGTCCAGCCGGCTGCTCGTCAGGAACGAGGTCAGCCCGAGGTCGTCGAGCGCCTTCGTCACGCGGGTCCGCGACGCGGCGAGCGCGGCCTCGGCCGCTGCAACGGCCCTCGTCAGCTCGGGCTGCTCGCGCAACGCTGCGTCCAGGGCGGCCTGCCGCTCCGCGAGGGCCGCCAGACCCTCTTGCCGGTTGACCTGCCACCTGGCGAGCTCCGCCTCCGCCGCGTCGCGCTCGGCCTGCGTCGTCGCCCGTGCGAGCAGCTCGCGGGCCTTTGCGATGCCCTGGTCGGCGCCGCCGATCCACTTGCCCTTGGCGTGATCGACGAGCGCCTGGGCCGCCGCGACCTTGCCGAGGGCCTCCTGCGCGGCCTTCAGCGCCGCCTCTGCGGCCTTCTCGGCGGCGCGGGCCTCGAGATACTCGTTCCTGCGGCGCTCCGGGATCCTCGGCAGGTCGGCCCGGATCCGCGAGCGCAGTGCCTCGAGCTGACCGGCGTAGTCCGCCTCGAGCCTGCGCCCAGTCGTGGTCAGCTCGTCTTGCGTGGGCGCCTTCTGCGGTGCGGCGGCGGCCGGCGCTCCGGTCGCCAGGGCCATCAGCGTCACGCAGGACAGGGCGAGAGTCTTCATCGTCATCACGTCATCAACTCCTCGGAACACGACGGCCCGTGACTGGCCCCGCGGGCCCGCGGGGCGGATTCTAGCCCGGTCCATTCACGAGATCCCGCCGCGACGTCGCTCGGGTCAGCGACTTCTGTGGCCACAGCAGAATCCTGGTGAATGGTCCGCAGCAGGTCGGCGCCATGGAACCGGCACTTGGGGAGTGGCTCGCACCGGTGAAACGCGGGCCTGCGAGACTTCGGGCGCGATGGGTCGACGTGCACCTGCCGAGCGTCGAACACGCGAGCCGAGCGTGAAACCCCGGACGGTCCGGCGGTGCGAGGCCGGCCTCGGCATTGCGGTCGGCGGCTCGGGCAACGCGAGCCTGCCGCTGACCGCAAGCTGCGACCCGAGCCTGTTCGGCGCGGCGCTGAGCGTGCAGTTCGCCGTCTTCACGCCGGACACCGACCCCTGCGGCATCGCCCGCGTGTCGCTGTCCCGTCAGCTCCAGCCGGTCCACGGCGACTGACGACCGACGTCGGGCCGCTCGCTCGACAAGGCGGGGCTCGCCGGGGATCGCGCAACGGCGCGGACGGCGGTCGCTCAGCGGCCGCCGAACACGTGCTCGCTCGCGTCCGACGTGATGACGCCGAGCACGTTCGCGCCGGGGGAGACCACGAGGCTCTGCGCGTAGATCGAGACCCCGAGCAGGACCGGCAGCGCCGGGATGCCGAGCCGGAAGCTGGCCTCGCCGCTGGCGTTCGCCATCCGCCCGAGCGAGATCTCCGGATCGATCAGCAGATCACAGCCGGGCATGCCCACCACGCCCAGCGGGAACGGCAGCGACAGACCCGTCGTCGTGCGGGTGTTCGAGCCGCCGACGACGAACCACAGCGAGGTCGACGGCGGGGTCGAGCGGACCGTGACCTCGTAGCTCCCGCCGAGCCACGCGAGCCGACTCGCATCGATCGCCGGGACACCGGCGCTGCCGGCGCAACCGCTGCCGAAGGTCCGCGCGGTCGCGGGCGACACCGGACCGTAGGCGTCGGTGGCGTTCGACGTGCTGCTGCGGTTCGGGACCAACGCGCCACCGAAGTTCACGATCGCACCCAGCCCGCCGTCGAAGATGCCCGAGGTATCGGACACCGCCGGCGCCGTCCCGGATGGCGTCCGCTGGGTCCAGTCGTTGCCGTCGAACTCCCAGACGTCGGAGGCGGCCGCTCCGCCCACCGAGCCGCCCCACAGCACCAAGCGCTGGCGCAGCGGATCGTGTGCCGCGCCGGGGCGGGTGCGCGCCGGCGGTGCGTTCGCGGTCGGGACCTGCAGCCAGTCGGCGCCGGTCCACAGCCAGGTGTCGTTGCCGGCGGTGCCACCGTGCATGACGATCACGCCGAGGCCTTGGTCGAGCGCCATCGCGTGGCCCCAACGGTGCGGCGGCACGTTGATCGGCGTCAGCTGCGTCCAGGCCTGGCCGTCCCACGCCCAGGTGTCGTCGTAGTTCGGCTGACCGGCGGTCGAGCGCTGCCAGTCGTGTCCGCCGTACAGGATCACGCGCTGCGAGATCGGGTCATATGCCATGCCGGCCCAATCCCGGCCGGGCGGGGTGGTGCCCGCGGCCCTGGTCCAGGTCTGGCCGTCGTACAGCCAGGTGTCGGCCGGGTAGCTGCCACCGGTCCAGCCCGAGAACAGCACGACGTTGTTGTTGCGCGGGTCGTAGCACATCACGAAGTGCGCGCGATTCGACGGCGAGGCGATCGGGCTGGCCTGCACCCAGTCGGTGCCGGTCCAGTTCCAGGTGTCGCCGTAGTAGGTGCTGGCGTTCTGGCCGCCGAACAGCACGGCGCCGAGCGGGCCGGCGTCGACGACGCGATGACCGCCGCGCGGCGGCGGCGCGTTGGCGGGCGAGAGGCTGGTCCACTGGACCTGGGCGGAAGCCGCGCTGGCGAGCGCCGCGGCGAACAGGCAGAGCGAACGACGGGGCATGGTCATGTTCGTCACCGAATGGCTGAGCTGCGGCCGCGCCAGTGGGCCGCATCGCTGCCCATGTTCCCACGAATGGTACCGCGGCGTGAGGACGGGTCCGGCTCGCATGCTTCCGGCGGAGCCCGATGCTGCACGCCGGCGTGTGAAGGCGACCGCAGCATCGACGAAATCCCCGCCGGCGGGAGTCGGCGGCGTCAGGGCGCCGACGGCGCGCACCTGCGGCGGGCACTGCCGCTCCCCTCATCAGGGGGACGGGCCTGCCCGGCCCGCGCTGACGGAGGCTGCGTGTCGCCATGTGCAGGTTGTTCGGACTTCGCGCGAGCGAACCGGTCGCGGTGGTGGAGCCGCTGATCGATGCACCGAACTCGCTGCGGCGGCAGAGCCAGCGGGACGCGCGTGGCGTCAGCCACCTCGACGGCTGGGGCATCGCCTGGTTCGAGGGGGATCGACCACGGATCGACAAGCGCGCGGCGGGGGCGGCGCGCCCGGGCTCGGGATTCGAGGCGGTCGCGAAGCGGGTGCGATCGTCGACCGTGCTCGCGCACGTGCGCCATGCCACCGTCGCCGGCGTGGCGACGGCGAACGCCCATCCGTTCGGCTTCGGGAAATGGGTCTTCGCCCACAACGGGACGATCCGACGCTTCGCCGAGCTGCGTGCGGAACTCGAGCGCGAGACCGACCCGGGACTGCTGCGCCACCGCCAGGGGGAGACCGACAGCGAGCTGTACTTCCTGTGGCTGCTGACGCGGCTGTTGCGGGCGGGGATCCCCGACGACGCGACCCGCCTCGGCCGCGAGCTCCTGCCCGACGTGCTCGGCCCCGCTCTGCGCGAGCTCGACGCGCGCTCGCGGGCCTCGACCGGCGAAGGCTCCGAGCTGAACTTCGTGCTCGGCGATGGCCGGGTGCTGCTCGCCGCGCGGTGGGGGCACTCGCTCCACCTGCAGGTCGATGGCTGCGCGCGAGCGGTCGTCGCGCTCGCTTCCGAGCCCCTGCAGCGAGCGGGCTGGCGCCCGCTGCCCGACTCCACGCTGTGCGCCGTCGACAGCCGATTGCGCGTCGTCACGCAGGTCGTCGGTCGGGACGCTGACCGCGCCCGGCAGCCGCAGGCGGCCTGAGGGGAGCCCGCGCGACCCGTCGCGGCTGGTCCCCGGTGCGAGGTGCGCGTGAGCTTCCCGAGTCCGCGCCGCTGGGTCGCGGTGGCTCGCTCACGTCATGGTCGTATGGCCCGCGCGGCGCGCATGCCGAGGTCGTTGCCGCGAAAGCCCGGCGCCAGACCGTCGCGAAACGACGCCCGCGTGAACCGGACGGGCCCGACGAACGCCCCGTCTCGCGCGACGCGCAGATGCGAGCCGTCCGGCTCGAGGCGGTAGCCGTCGCCGGCCCGCACCGGGCCCGAGTAGCTGCCGTACTCGTCCGCGCACCATTCGTAGACGTTGCCGTGCACGCAGTGCAGGCCCCATGGGTTGTCCCGATAGGTGTCGACGGGAGCGTGGAGCAGGTGGCCGTCGTCGTAACCCGGCCAGTCCGCGATCTCCTTCCAGTCCGCGCCATGGCGGCGCGCGGACTCGTCGGCGATATTCGCCACCAGGCCCGGTCGCACCAGCGACTCGCGATCGGCGCCCGTCCACCACGGCGTGGCCGTGCCGGCGCGGCAGGCGTACTCCCATTGGGCTTCGGTCGGCAACACCAGCCCGTGATGGTCCATCAGCATGCGGCACGACTCGTGGTCGACCGACTCCACCGGGTGGGCGAGGGTGACGCGACCGCCCATGCCGTTCTCCTCGCCCGCCGGGTAGTTGCTCGGCAGCGAGGGAAGCGCACCGCTGCGCAGCCGCTCCCATTGTCCCTGCGTCAGCTCGTGGCGGGCGATGAAGAACGGCGCGAGCGTGACGCGGTGGGGGCTCTCGTCTGCCTCCGCCAGCGGATCGAAGCTCGGCGAGCGCGGATCGGACGCCTGCGCCCCCATCGTGAACGTGCCACCCGGGACCAGCACGAACACGATGCCGGTATCCTCCCCGACCGGGATCGTGCCGTCGTCCGGATCGTGCATCGGGATCTCGATCGCGGCCGGGTCGCTGTCGCCGTCCCAGGCGGATCGCAGGTGGTAGAACTCGAGCAGGCCGGTGCGCGGGTTGGTTCCCAGGGGCACGAGTCCCAGCTGGGGGGCGAGCGTGATTCGATCCGTGCCGTAGAGCTCGCTCGTCCCGAGAACGCTGCGGACCGCATCCCAGCCGACCCGGGCATTCGGGTGTGCCGACGTGAGGCCCTCGATCGCACGCGCCCACCGTAGTCGCCGCTCCACGTCCGCGACGGTGTCGCGTTCGAACGTCTCGATCCGCTCCACGAGGTCCGCCAGGGTGTCGCGCAGGAAGCCGTCCGACTCCGAACCGGCCGCCGCCGACACCTTCACCTCGCCGAGCGCGGCGATGGTCTTGCGCAATTGCGGCAGCGCTGCGGTCAGTTGGTCGGCATCCTCGCGTAGCCAGCTGTCGATTGCCTTCGCCCGGTCTGGCCACGCCGGATGGAGCCCGGCCTCCACGTCCACGATGGTGCGCATCCGAACGACGTAGGAGAGCATGTCGAATCGGTCGTTCCGTTCGCGCAGCGAATTGGCGGCCACGTCGAGCTGCCTGCGCTGCTGTTCGACCTGCCAGGCCTTGGCTTCCGCGTCGCGATAGAAGATCAGGCTGACGACGAGGCCGCACACGGTCGCGAGAAGCACGGCCGTCGCAGCCGTGATCGGCCCACGATAGCGCTGCACGAACTTGCGCAGTCGATACCCGGCGCTCGGAGGGCCGGCGAGGACCGGCTCGTGGTCGAGGTAGCGCGTCAGCTCCCTGGCGAACTCGGCGGCCGAGTCGTAGCGGCGCTCGGGTTCTTTCGCCATCGCCTTCAGCACGATCCAGTCGAGCTCACGACGCAGGTCGCGCGACAACCGTGACAGCTGGGAGCTCCGTTGCTCGGCGACCCGCGGATCTCCCGAAGCGATACGAGAGCTCGGCTTCTGGGGCTCTTCCTGGCGGATCATCCGCAGCGCCTCGTGCATTCCGACGCGCCGCAGCACGTCCGTCGGGAACGGCAGCTCGCCGGTGAGCAGCTCGTACATGATCACGCCGAGCGAGTAGATGTCAGAGCGCGCGTCGACGACCTCGCCGTCTCCCGCCGCCTGTTCGGGTGACATGTACTCCAGAGTCCCCAGGATCCGGTCCTTCTCCGTGAGCATCGTCACGTCGAGGAAGTCGCGGTTCGTGGCCTTCGCGAGACCGAAGTCCAGCACCTTGGGCACCTCTGCATCACCCTCGTGGACCACCAGCACGTTGCCGGGCTTCAGGTCGCGGTGCACGATCCCCTTCAGGTGCGCGTGATGTACGGCGGAGCTGATCTGTCGCAGCAGCTCGAGCCGGCGTCGGATCGACAGGCAATGCCGATCGCAGTGCTCCGTGAGCGGCACACCATGGACGAACTCCATCACGAAGTACGGCTCACCCGCGGCGGTGGCACCGGCATCGAACACCCGCGCGATCGACGGGTGGCTCATCACGGCGAGGGCCCGCCGCTCGATCCGGAACCGGGCGAGCACCTCGCGGGTCGCGAGTCCTCGCTTCACGACCTTGATGGCGACCAGCTGCCGGACCGGCTCGCGCCGTTCGGCGCGATAGACCTCGCCCATACCGCCGGAGCCGAGCCGGTCCAGGACGTGGTAGGGCCCGATCAGCGCGGGGATCTCACCGCCGGATCCCGGCCCCGTCGGGGTGCCGCACAGCTTCGCGACCAGCGTGTCGATCGCCGCCGCGTGTTCGGCGTGCCGGTCGCGGAACGCGCCGACCTCGGCCAGGAGTTGCTGCGGGTCGTCCGCGGAATCGACGACGCCGAGCAACTGCTCGAACACGTCGTCGGGGAGGCCCTCGGTCGGGTGGGGTTCGTCGCTCGGGGGGAGGGGCACAGCGCGGCGCAGGATAGCGGCCTGCGCTGTCCGCGAGCAGCGCTCGGCGCACCTCACCACGCTCGGCGCCGGCGAGATTCCCGAGTGGTGCGTCGCCGATGGCCGGTGGGGCCAGCGTGCGCGGTCGCGGTCAGTAGCTCACGCTCGGCGCCCCATCGGCCATGAAGGCAACCAGCTTGGCGCCGCCGACGATCATGACACCGGGCACGACCCTCGACGCGTCGAGGCCGCGCTTGTTGAAGCAGGGCAAGCAGGCGTAGATCTGGCCGCCGGCCTCGACGAATTTGCGCATCAGCTCCGCGAGCGGCGTGAAGCCCGGCTCGGCGATGCCGGCAGCTTCGCCCTCGACGGCCAGCTTCACCCCATCGCTGCTCAGGAAGACCACGGTCTCCTGGTCGCAGCCGATGGCGGCGTTGGCGAGCGTGAAGGCGACGGTCGCGCGGTCGGGGTCGTCCTGGGCGCGAGAGAGAGCGACGACGAACTTGCGGGTCATGTGGTCTCCTCAGTCGTTCCTGCGACGGATCCAGTAGTCAGGGTGATCGCGGTGGATCAGCGTGTGACCGGTGACCTCGCACCAGGCCGGCAGGTCCTGGGGCGCGGCCGGGTCGCGGGCGATCACCCGCAGCACCTGGCCGGGCTCCATGGCGCGCAGCCGCGCGCGGAGGTCGAGGGCCAGCTCGCCGCACAGGGTGGCGCCAGAGTCGTGGACGGCATGGGCGTGGGGGTGATCGGCGGGCTGCGTCATGAGCGTGGTGTCGGGGACAGGGTCGGGTCGGCCCGACCGGTCTGCCCCTTCAGGCGCAAACCGCGCGAGCGGCCGGCCACCGCTGGACGTGTTTCTCGTCGCCCGCATGCGGCGCTCGGACCACACCCGCAGCACGGGAACGACGTCCCGTGCCGCGGTCCGTGGCGAGGCGACGGGCTTCGTCGCCTCGCTCCCGCGCGCCTACCACGCGCCGAGAGTGCCCTTGCCGGCGTTGGTCATGACGACGCCGAGCTGGTTGGCGTTCCGATCCGCGACCAGCGCCTGCTGGAAGAACGTCACGCCGTACAGCGCCGGATCGCTCGGCATCGGCACGTCCCAGTCCACCGTGCCGCCGGCGGACGCGTACATCGGCGAGCTGACCAGCGGATCGACGAACAGCACGCAGCCCGGCATACCGGCGAAGCCCAGTGCGAGTGGCAATGGCCAGCTGCCGCCGAGGTACCGGTCGGAGAGCCCGATCAGTCCGGTGACCGCCGTGTTCGCCGGCACGGCTTCGATCCGCACCCGGAACACCGTCCCGGAGAGCGGTCGCTCCCGACCCGGTACCATCCGCAGCGCCGGGATCGCACCGTTGGAACCGCGGCAGCCCGCCCCGAACAGCGCGTAGGCGGCACGCGGGGGCACCTCGGCGATGCCGGGCAGCTCCCACGAGTCGTAGCGCCACGTGTCGTTGGCAATCCCCGGCGCCACCTGGATGGTGCCGCCGATCAGCAGGGTCTCGCCGATCCGCGAGTCGTAGGCCATCGCGTGGTCGAACCGCGCCGGTGGACCGGAACCCGGGATCCGTCGCCAGAAGCGATCGTCGGCGTCCCACTCCCAGGTGTCGTCGAAGTGCTTCGTGTTGTCGGAGCCGCCGTACAGCACCACTCGCCCCCGCATCTCGTCGAAGACCATCCGGTGCCCGTAGCGCGGGCTCGGACCGCTGGCGGACACACGCGACCACACGGACATCAGCTCCCACGTGTCGCCGAGCGCCGTGCCGGTGTCGTTCACGCCGCCGAACAGCAGGTGCCGATTGCGTTGCGGGTCGAACGCCACCGCGTGGTCGCAGCGCGCCCCCGGCGTGCCGACGCTCGCCGACTCGTCTACCCAGCGCTGAGCGATGCTGTCCCACCACCAGGTGTCCGCCAGGCAGTGATTCGACGAGACCCCGTCGTTCCCGCCACACAGCAGCACACCGCCGGCGGTGCTCGCCAGCGCGTAGTGCTCACGCGCCGACGGGCCGGTCACCGCGGCTTGCTGCCACGAGCTACCGTTCCACCGGTAGGTGTCGGACAAGAACTGCGCGCCGTTCCAGCCGCCGAAGGTGAGCACGGCCCCGCTCGGGTCGTAGGCCAGCGACAGGGCACCGCGCGGACTCGGCGTGCCGATCGCCACCACACGCCACCCAGTGCCGTCCCATTCCCAGGTCTCGTTCGTGTACACGGCACTGGGACCCCGGCCCCCGAACAGCACGACCCGCTGCCTCACCGGGTCGTAGGTCAACCCGTGGCGATCCCGCATGGCGACCGCGGGCGAATCAGCCACCCAGCCGCCGCCCCACCCGTCGTCCCACTCGCCGTTCGGACCCGCGCCGATGTACGCGTAGTCCTCGTTGCGGTCGTTGTCGGGATCGCCGGCTCGCCAGGCGGTGAAGGCGACGGGCTCGCCGCTCGACCAACGCCAGCTCCCCTCGACCGCGGCGTCGTTGAGCCCGATCCACTTGCGCTGTCCGAAGCGCTGCGTCAGTCGGTCCTGCTCTGCCTGACTGCGGACCGTCGCCAGATGGCCGCCGAGCTGCACTGCCGTCAGCTCGGCCTCTTCCCAGCTCGACGTCGGAGTCGACGTGTAGATGTGCCCGTTGCTGGGGTGGGCCACCAGCTCGACGAGGCCCGGAAGCACTCGACTTCCGTCGGTGTCGTCCCACCGCCCTCCTGCCTGGCTCCACAGGATGGTGTGGTCTTCGCCAGACCCGCTGTTGTTCGGCTGCCCGGGCGCCCAGTTGGTGTAGGCGACCGGTTCGCCGCTGGTCCAGACGAACGTACGTTCCACCTGCTCGTCGTTGAGGCCGATCCACGTGTCGCCGGTCCCGAAGATCGCGACCAACCAGTTCTGCTCGGTCGGGCTGCGGATCGTCGCCAGGTGTCCGCCGTAGCGCTCGGCCTCGGCCTCGGCACCCCACCAATTCAGCGGAACGGTGCGACCGTACCAGTGCCCCGTGTGCGGAGAGCGGAGCCACGACAGCGTCGCCGGGAGGTCGTACTCCCAGGTGTCTCCCAGGTATCCGGTAGGACTGGTGCCGCCGAACATCACCAGGGTTCCGCGCTGACCGTCGTACGCCATCGCGGAATCCCTGCGAAGCGCCGGCCCGGTCTCCACCAGCTGAGACCATTTGCGCCCGTTCCATTCCCACGTACCGGCGCCATAGGTGTAACCGCCGCCATCGAATTCATAGCCGCCGAACATCACGACGCGGCCGCGCTGTGGGGAGTACGCAAGCGTGCAGGACGCACGTGGTGATGGCTCGGCTGCCGCCGCCTGAGACCAGGCGTTGCCGTCCCATTCCCAGGTGTCGTCGAGGTAATTCGAGGAGGTACTCATCATGCCGCCGAACAACACGACTCGATCGCGCTGCTCGTCGTAGGCCATCGAGTGCAAGTAGCGCGCGGGTGGACCGCCGTTGGCTAGCAATGTCCAGGTGCTTCCGTCCCAGGCCCAGGTATCGGCCAGGCGAGCACTTCCAGTGGATCCGCCGAACAGGATCACCCGGCCGCGCCGGCTGTCGTAGACGAGGGCGTGACCGTAGCGAGGCGTGGGCCCGGTAGCGGCCACCAGCGTCCAGACGTTGCCGTCCCATTCCCAGGTGTCGCCGAAACGGATGCCAGCGTTGTAGCCGCCGAACAGCACGACGCGGTCACGCTGGCTGTCGTAGGCGAGCGCGTGACGATAGCGTGCCGTAGGACCACCGCTCGCGAACTGCGTCCAGTTGGCACCATCCCACTCCCAGGTGTCGGCCAGATAGGCTCCGAGCGACACGCCGGCGCACAGGATCACCCGCCCGCGCTGGCTGTCGTAGGTCATCGCATGTCCGTAGCGAGCCGACGGCCCGCCGGTGGAGCTGAGCGTCCAGGGACCCTGTGCCATGCCCAGGCACGCGAGCATGCAGACGCACCATGCACTCGTGGCCGCGAGCCGCGGCGCCCACCACCTTGCCCTCATGTTCACCTCCGGTTGTCAGTGACGCGGCCGGATGGCGACGGCAGTCCGCTCTGCGCCGCGATCCGCCAACGATCTGTCCTCGGTATGGGCGCTTCTCTGACTGCCATTCTTTGGGGGGGGGCAGCGCGGCGCGGGCAGCTGCATGGATCTGCCGATCCCCGTACGTGGTCCACCGGAGTGGCTGGATTCGGACAGGCGGTTTCGCGATTCAGTGCCCGAGGGCTCGGGCGTGGCCACGGGCGCGAGCTTCGTCCGCGCGAGCGATGTCACGCGAAGCACGGCAGCCTGCCGGCGCGATCCGCGTGTCCGTCAGGGCGACGTGGACGAGCCCGATCGATGCGCCGGGTATGGAGACATCGCCCGCAACTCATCGCCCTGGCTCGAGCGACCTCCGCGCACGCTCGAGCAGCTTCGCGTGCTCGTTCCACAGCGATCGCCAGACCTGGGACTCCGGTGGCGGGAGATCGCGAAGTCTCGTCTCGGCCCGCACTCCATCCAGATCCGGATCTGCGAGCCAGTGTTCCAGCGCTGCCACGATCGGCGTCGTCGCGCCGGCGTCGAGTCCCATCGCGAGGTCTTCCAGCTCGCGACGCAACCAGCCGAGCGCCTCGCCGCGCCACGCGGTGCGGTCCTCGGGGGTCACCGTCTGGTCGTCCCCGGTCAGCCCGCTCGACACCAGGGTTGCTGCGCACGTTGCGTTGTAGCGCACGAAGGGCTCCACGGGGGCAGCCAGCTCGGACTCCCGCTGCAGCGCGTCGCGGTAGAGGCCGGCGCCCAGCAGGTAACGCTTGCGGGTCATCGCCACCTCCGCCAGCAGCAGAAGCTCGTCGACCCGCTCCGGCACGCGACCGTCGGTCGCGATGTCGTCGAGTGTCGCGGCGAGCGCCAGCCGCCGCTCGCAGTCCTGCAACGCCCGTGCAGAGTCGTACGGCCAGTGCTAGAGTCGCGAGCCGCTCGCGTGGGCGTCCCGCAGCAGGGGGAGCGCCACCTCGTAGTCGCCCGATTGCATGCGCACCACGCCGAGCACGAAGAGGATCCGCGGATCGCCCGGGGCCAGCTGCCGTGCACGATCGAGGTAGGCGGCGGATTCCGCACGGCTCCCCTTGGCGGCGAGAGCCGAGCCGAGTCGCAGCAGAGTGGACACATCGTGCGGAGCCAGCTCGACCGCACGGTGCAGGGTCGCGATCGAATCGTCGCGTCGGCCGATTCGAGCCAGGGCGGACGCCAGCGCCAGATGTCTCGCGACGACGTCGGGTGCGAGCTGGAGCGAGCGTTCGAACGACAGGACGGCCTCCCGGTGCATGCCGCACCTCACGAGCTGCTCACCCATCAGCGCGTGCAGACTCGCGTCGTCGGGATGTCGCTCCAGTGCACTCCGACACGCCGCGATCGCCTCATCGACCCGATCGCTTGCGCCGAGGGCGATCACGAGGTTGATGGACGCCGGCAGGAGGTCCGGATCCAGCTCGACGGCACGCCGCAGGCTGGCAATGGCGGCCATCGTCCGGCCGTGCTGCAACAGCGTGGTGCCGAGGTTCTGGTGGAGCTCCGCATCGTTCGGATCCAGCTCGCTTGCACGCTGCCATGCAGCGATGGCCGCGTCGGGCCTGCCGATCGTCGTGAGGGCCGTGGCGAGACTGCCGAGGAACCGGACGTCGTCGGGAGCGATCTCGGTTGCGCGCCGCAGAGAGTCGATGGCCTCCTCTGGCATGCCCTGCTCGCGCAACACGACGCCGAGGTCGTGGTGAAACGAAGCCTGATCGGGTGCGAGTTCCACACACCGGCGAAGACAGGCGGCTGCGTCTCCGAGCCGACCCTGCTGCCGGTGCAGGACCGCGAGCTCCAGCAGGGCGTCGCTGTCGTCCGGGGCGAGCTCGAGGACGCGCCGCCAGCTCGCGCAGGCCTCGTCGTCCCGTCCGAGCGACGCCAGTGCGCGCGCGAGGTTGGCGTGGCCGCGGGGATCGTCGGGCGCGAGCTGGATGGCGCGGCGGCAGCGGTCGGCAGCCTCGTCGTATCGTTCCAGGAGCTGCAGCTGGACTGCCAGGTCGTTGTGTAGTGCCGAATCCGTCGAGTCCAGCGCGACCGCACGCTCGTAGCAGGCCACGGCCGCGACGTGCCGACCAGCAAGGGCATGCACTTCGGCCGTTTTCGTCAGCGGTCGGACGTCGTTCGGAGCGATCTCGAGGGAGCGAGCGTACCAGGCCAACGCCTCTTCGTCGTGTCCCTGTTGTCGGAGGATCTGGCCCACGTTGAAGTACGCCTCGGCATTGAGGGGATCGAGCTCGATGGCCCGCTGCTGGGCGGCGAGGGCTTCGTCGAGTCGGTCCATCGCCTGTAACGCCACACCGAGGTTCTGGTGATCGTGAGAATCGTCGGGTTCGAGAGCGATCGCCCTCCGGAAGCACGCCACGGCATCCTCGTTGCGACCGATGCAGGTCAGGCTGACTCCGAGGTCGCCGATGACTGCAGGCTGGCTCGGGTCGAGTTCGACGGCTCGTTGCAAGGCCAGCACGGCCTCCTCGTCGTGTCCCTGCTTGTGCAGGGCAAGGCCGAGCATTGCGTGCGCATTGGCGAGCTCGGGTTCGAGCTCGATCGCCTGGCGATAGCATGCAATCGCTGGCTCGAGCTCGCGGCGCCGGTAGTACACGTCGCCCAGGAACTTGTGGGCAAGGCCTTTGCGCGGATTCAGGCGGATGGCCTCGCGGTAGGGGGCGATCGCCTCGTCGACCCTGCCGAGGTGCACGAGCGAGGTCCCGAGATTCTGGTGGGCCGTTGCCTGGAGTGGATCGAGCTCGATCGCCCGCTGGAGGTACGGCACGGACTCCTGCATGCGTCCCTGCTGCGCGAGGACGTAGCCGAGGTTGACGTGCGCCCGCGCGTTGCTCGGGTCGCGGTCGATGGCCTCGCGCAGTGCGGCCTGGGCGCCCTGCAGATCACCGGCCACGATGAGGGCCCAGCCGAGGTGGGCGTGGACCGTCCCCAGGTCCGGGTCGAGGCCGGAGCACTGCAGGAAGCACTCGACGGCGAGCTGCGATCGAGGCGGGCTCGTACGCAGGCAGAGTCGCCCGAGCTCGAGGATCAGACCGAGGTCGCCGGCATGTCGGATGCGAGCGGCTTCCAGCACGCGAATGGCGTTCTCGCCTTCGCCGGCGGCCCACAGCGACGCGCCGAGCAGCTCGACGGTCACGGCCGGCAGCGCATCGACGTCCGCGCTCTCGGCCAGCCCGCGCAGCTCCGCACGGTCGATCTCGGCCGGTTCGAGCAGCGCGCGCAGTCGGTTGCGCCAGGTGTCGTCGGGGTCGAGAGCACGCGCGACGGTCAGCAGCCGCCGCCAGTCCGCGGGCGCGTCGGGGCGGGTGCTGCGGCGAACCACCGCCCAGCGATCGAGCGCGGTGGCGATCTCCAGTGCGATCGGACCGCGGAAGGTCCGACCGACCTGCTCTGCTGTCAGGGCGTCCACGTCGACGCCGTGATCGCGGAACACCGCGGCGTAGTCCGCATCGAGTCGCGGCGATTCGATCAGCAGTCGCTTCGACCGCGAGAAGTCGTCCTGCGTCGGTGTGCGCACCTCGTGCAGCGCGCGAATGAGCTTCCGGCGCTCGTGCTCCCCGGCCACCGCGGCGCGGAACGTCTCCACCTGGGCGCGCAGCAGCGCGTCGACCTGCGGCGCGCGGGCGAGGTGCGCGGCGCGCTCTGCCGCCTGCGCGGTCTGCTGCCAAAGCGACATCGACGTCCGGCGCGCACCTTCGGCCTGGCCGAGCAGGCGGGTCGCGTCCTGCAGGGCCTCGCGGGTCTGTGCCTCGACGCGCAGGCGGGTCTCGGTGTGCGCGGACTCGACGCGAACGTATGCCGTGCCCACCGCCAGCACCGTCAACAGCGCCGTGCTGGCCAGGGCGACCGTGAGCCGGCGCGCCCTGCGTTCGGCCGTGGCGCTGGCAGCGGCTGCAGCTGCGTTCAACTCCGCCCTGCGCTTGCGCTCCTCGCTCGCGCCGAGCCAGGCGCCGACGGCGGCGGCGAACTCGCGGGCGTCGGCCGGCCGTTCGGCGGCTGACGCCGACAAGGCCGCGCGGCACAGTCCGACGAGGTCCGCGTCGGCCTCGCAGGCGTCGAGACGGGCCAGAGCCGGCGCGAGGTCGGCCTGCCTGGCCTGATCGAGCAGGTCGCCATCCTCCGACAGGTACGGGGGGCGACCGGTCAGCACCTCGCAGAGGATCGCGCCCAGCGCGAACACGTCGGTGCGTTCGTCCAGATGCTCCACCTCGCCGCGCGCCTGTTCGGGCGGCATGTAGGACGGTGTGCCGAACACCGTCCCCGCGGTGGAGTCGGTGGGCTGGTCGCAGCGGACGGTCGCGAGTCCGGGTTCTCCCTCCTCAGGGCCGAGCGCCTTGGCGAAACCCCAGTCGACGACCTGCACCTCGCCGAAGGCGCCGACCATCACGTTGCCCGGCTCGAGGTCCCGGTGGACGACGCCGCACGAGTGGGCGTAGGCCATCGTCTGGCAGATCTGGGCGAACACGGTCAGGTGCTGGCCGAGCGCTTCGGACGGCGAGGTCCGGCGCGCCAGTCGGGCGGCCAGGCTCTCGCCCTCCACCAGCTTCATCGCGAAGAACGGACGCTCGTCGGCCTGCAGCCCGAGCTCGTACACAGGCACGATGCCGGGGTGCTGGAGCTGTCCTCCGATGCGAGCCTCCGCGACGAAGCGCCTCAGGACGCTGCGGTTGTCGCGGAGTTCGGGGCGCAGGACCTTGATGGCGACGTCGCGGCACAGGTCGAGATCGTGGCCGTGGTAGACGATGCCGACGCCGCCCTGGCCGATCTCGCGGTCGACTCGGTAGCGGGTCGTCGCGCAGACGGTGGCTGCATCGGCCGCCGGGATGCGACCGGAAGCGGACGGTGCACGGTGCGGAATATCGTGGGGCAGGTCTTCGCTGCTCCCGAACGCGAACCGCAGGACGCCGTCGAACGCCACGCTGGCGGCTTGATCACAGGGGCGGGGCTCGATCATCGGGGTTCTCCTGAATCGGCCGATCCCTATCCAACCGGAGCCGCGTTTCCTGTCCGACATTCCCGTCTCTCGCCGGTCCGCGACTGGCGTCGGCGCCGACCCGGCAGGACAATCACACCCCCATGGTCGTGGCGGACCCCACCCGCTGGTCCATCATCCACGCCGCAGCCGAGGGAGACGAGGGCGCTCGCGGCTCCTTCGCGCGCTGGTACGGACCTGCGATCCGCGCCTACTTCGCGGCCCGCTGGCAGCGCGGTCCCCTCGGGCGCGAGATCGACGACGCTGCGCAGGACGTGTTCGTCGACTGCTTCAAGCAGGGCGGGGCGTTGATGCGCGCGAACTCGCGGTGCCCGGGCGGCTTCCGGGCCTACCTGCACGGGATCATGCGCGTCGTGGCTCGACGCTTCGAGCAACGGGCGAAGCGTCGACGGATGCTGTTGCTCGATCCGTCCGAGATGGAGACGCTCTGCGGCCCGGACGAGACTCCCTCGCACGCCTACGACCGGGCCTGGGCGGAGGGCGTGGTGCGCGAGGCGACGGACCTGTACGAGCAACGCGCGCGACGGCGCGGTGCCGTGGGCGAGCGGCGGATCGCGCTGCTGCACGCGCGGTTCGGCGACGGCCAGCCGATCCGTGACGTGGCGAAGGCCTGGGACGTGAGCCCGGTGATCCTGCACGCCGACTACGCGCGGGCGCGGGCGGAGTTCAGGGCGATGCTCCGGAGGGTCGTTCGCACGCATCATCCCGAAGACGAGGTCGACGCGGAGTGCGCGCGGCTGGTGCAGTTCTTCAGCGACTGAGGGCCCGCCAGTGGTCGGCCGGTCGGTGCGGACCGCGGTGGTGCCCGGCGGTCGGGCCGAGGGGACGCTCATGGTCGACGCTCGGCGCGCGACGGGATACCGTGGGCTGGACCGGCACGCCGTGGCGTTGCCCTGCCGGTCGCAGTCGACATGCCGGTGGAGGCTCCCGCCCGGCGATCGACCGGCGAGACGAGCGACCGTGACACACCCGCAACGCAGACCCAGGCGGCAGAGCGTGTTGGACGTCGCGTCCGCCCGCATCAGCCGCTATTGCGGGATGATCTTCGCGCTGCTGCTCGCGCTGACGTCGCTGTCGTTCGGCGACGAGCTGTGGCCGCAATTGCTGGCGATCGCGCTGTTCGCGTTCCTGGTCGGCTGGATCGTCAAGGAGGTGCTGGTCCTGTGGCGCGCCTCGCAGGCCGGTGCGCTGCGGGGGGCGGACGACGCGGACCTCGACGACGACGTCGACGACCAGATCGAGATCGTCGGGGTGCCGCGCGGGCACGGGCATCGCCCGCACGATCACTTCGGACATCCGCCGGCCGTGCGCCACGACGCCGACCTCGAGTGGTTCGACCCGGAGGAGGCCGACGCGGCGGCCGTTCGCGCGGTGCCCGAGCGCACGCCGCCGCCGGTCGTGCACGTCGCCCACCGGCGCGAGCCACCGCCGCCCGTGCGACCGGCGCAGGTGGCCGCGCCGCCGACGGCACCCGCCCGCGCGGAGCACGCGGGTGCCCCGACCGGGTTCGCCATCGAGGTCCTGTCGCTCGACGATGGCGTCGTCGACCTGCGCGTCCACGCGTTCCCCGGGCGCGACGCCGCGACTGTGTTCCCCGGGCGCGATGCCGCGACTGTGTTCCCCGGGCGCGATGCCGCGACTGTGCGCCTGCACGTGCCGCTCGAGGACGCGCTGCGCTTCGGCGACGCATTGGCGGGCTTCCCGACCGGGCCGGACGACCGCCGCATGGCGACGCTCGGCACCTTCGCGCCCACCGAACCGGACGGCGGGCTGCGGCTGGTGGTGTTCACGCGGCAGGGCACCGGCCGCGTCTACGCGACGTTGTGGCCGGATGCGTGGAACACGGCGCAGGTGCGGCAGACGGTCAGCCTCGCCTTCACGGTGCCGGTACCGGAGCTCGCCGACTTCGCCCGGGCCGTGGCGCTCGCCGCGCTCGAGCCGGGCAAGCGAGTCGAGCTGCAGGGCGTCGCGGAGTCGTGAGTCGCACGCGCGGCGTTACCGCATGCCGTGCTCGACGAGCAGCAGCGACTCGTCCTGGATCAGCCCGATGCCGAACGCGAAGGTCTTCACCTCCGAGCCGCGCTCGAGCGGGGTGTCCTCGCGCACGCGCAGGCAGTGCTCGAAGCGACCGGCCGGGGTGTCCCTGACCGCGTCGAGGCTCGCGATCTCGGCGCGATCCATCGCCACGCCGGGCGCGATCTCCTGGTAGTAGCGCGCGCCGAGCAAGGGTGTGCCCGGCATCATCAGGCCGAAGCGTGCGCCGTCCACGCCCGCCAGCCACGCGCCCTCGTGGCGCACGATCTCGCCGTCCTCGTAGATGTCGACCTCCTCGCCGAAGTAGTAGACGTCGTTGGTGCGGTTCGAGATCGCGAAGAAGTTGCGCGAGACCTCCTCGAGCTCGCCGTTCCTGGTCTCGCGCTCCTCGACGACGCGGGTCGTCACGCCATCGACGACCCGCGTCTCCGACAGGACGCTGATCACCAGGCGCACGCGGTCGCCGTCGTCGTCCCCTTCGAGGACCAGCCGATAGCCCGGCACCAGCACGAAGTTCGGATTGCGGCCGGTGTGGCCGAGCTCGGCCTTGTCGACTCCGAAGCTCGCCGTGAACCGTGGACCGTCGGTCTGCCGCGGCGCGCTCGCCTCGGCCGGCTTCGCATCGAGCCGCCGGCCGCGCACCGCGTCGACGCGGATCGGCGCGAGCGAGCTGCCGCGGTGGACGACGACAGTCGCGACGGGTGCGCCGTCGACGAGCCGGACGATTGCCTCGACGGGGGTGCCCTCGCCACCCTCGCACGCGACCGCGATGGCGCGGCGGAGATCGATACGGCAGGCGGCGACGATCGCGCGGACGTCCTCGTGCTCGCGCTCCTGCTCGACGACCTCGCCGCTCCCGACGTCGAGCACGACATTGCGATTCTCCTCGCCCTGCGAGACGTCGACCGAGAACACGAGCCGGGCACCGTCCTGCTCGAGCTCGACGTGGTGGACGAAGCCGCGCTCGGCGACCGTCATCGCGCGTTCGATCGCCTGCGGCAGCGTGAGCTTCGCCGTCGCGATGCGTGCAGGCCACGGATCGGTGTCCTGTGCCGAGGCGCACGCGCACATCAGGACGCTGACTCCGAGGATCTCCAATCTCGTCATGGCGGACCGCTCCGGTTGCTGGACGACCCGGAGCGTCCGCGACCCGACTGGAGGGCGCGTGAAACGACCGGGGCGCTTTCAGCGACCGCCCGGCACGTCGTCGACCATCGGCTTGGGCTCGGCGGGCTTCATGACGTCGCCGATCGCCTTGCCGGTCGCGTCGAGGTAGGTGGTGCTGCGGACGCCGTTCTCGTGCACGTACCAGTCGCGGCCCTGGGCGTCCCGCTCGATCCCGACGACCTTCGCGAACGGGACCAGCCGCGGGTGGAACACGATCCGGGGCGCCCGCTCGACCCCGTTGAGCGGCGGCAGGAACGTGCCATCGGGGAAGGCGATGTAGCCGTCGACCGGCTCGCGCGCGGGCTCGGGGACCGGCACCGTCGCGGTGCGGGGCGTCGGCTGCGGATCGGCCGGAGGCTGTCCGGCCGCCGGGGTCGCGGCGGCTGGCGAGGTGACCGGTCCGTCCGACGCCGGCCGATCCTGCCGCCACCACACGAACGCGGCGACAGCGACGGCGACGATCAGCAGAGTCCCGAGGAGCGGAGTGCGGCGCATGGTCGTCAGGTGGGGGTCAGGGTGATCCCGAGTCAATGTACACGGCTCGCCGAGTGCGACGACCGATCTCGGGGCCACCATCGGCAAGACCTTCGTTCCGATCCGTATCGTCGCGTCGCGGCGATTCCGGATCGGGGCGATGCGGTTCGGCCCGAGCGTAATCGTATCGGTCTCGTCGTGAGGATTCCGCTCGCCGCGTGCTCGCGTACCTCTTCCGGCCGCAGGCCGCCCCGGCGACAATGCGACGGATCATCCTGGGCCGCCCGTTCGTCCCGGCGGCCCGTTCTTCTCGCTCGTCCCATGAGACACCTCTTCCCTCTCGCAGCGACGATGCTGCTCTCGGCGTCCGGCGCGCTCGTCGCGCAGGACTTCATCGGCTTCTCCTACAACTCCCAGGTCGGCGCGACGTCGCGCGGCTCGATCGGCGTGAACGCTGGCGAGGTCATGACGCGCCTCGACGGCAACGAGCACGCCGGCTGGGGAATCGGCACGCCCGGCTTCCGCACCGTCGACTCGCTCTTCTTCGTCGTCCAGGACCAGGACGCGCTCACTACGCCGGAGACGTTCGACATCGTCCTGTATCCGGAGGATGCGGCGAACGCCGGCTTCCCGGATCTGACCGGCGGCGTGACGTTCGCGACCGCCGTCCCTGGCCCCCCGCCGCCGACCAGCGGCACGATCAGCGCTGCGGCGCGCACCATCACGCCGACGACGCCGGTCGCGGTTCCGATCCAGGGCGGCGGCGACATCTTCGTGTCGTTCGTGCTGCCGGCGAGCGCGGGCTGGCCGGCGACCGACGGCGTGTCGATCCAGGTCGTGCTCGGCTATGCGCCGTCCGCATCGTTCACGGTCTTCGATACTCCGGGCCTCGCGCAGGGCGGTACGCCTCCGCCTCCGGGCTCGCCGGCCGACAGCCACGGCCTGTCCCGCGTCGGCGCCGGCGCAGCGGTCTACAACGCGCGTCGCATGCAGTTCCTCGACGTCGCCCACAGCGCGTCGGGTGGCGTCGGCCTCGGCATCACGAACCAGACCAGCTACGTCGCCAGCAACAACCCGCCGCCGGCGGGCTTCGGCCCGGCACCGGGGACGGCCGACTTCATGTCGGGCAGCAACCCGGACGTCGTCGGTGGCAACGTCGGCCGCGTCGACGACATCGCGATGGAGTTCTACCGGACCGGCACCGGCACCGGCACTCCCGTCGTGTTCTTCATCGACTTCACGCCGTTCTTCGCGCCGGTCGAGGTGCCACTGAGTCTGCTCGTGACCCGCAACTCGACGGGGACGCTGTGCCTCAATAGCTACCTGGACCTGCCGACGACCGTCACCACCAGCGACGAGGCGTTCCTCGTCATCGGGATCCCGGGGGCCGCGCGCCCCTTCCTGACCGGCCTCAACGTGCGGCAGCAGGCCGTCGCCGTCGATCTCGCGACGGGCGACGTCCACGCGAGCCCGTGCGACGGCATGGTGTTCTGACGTCCGCGTCCACGCCGCCGCGGGCGCCGGTCACGGTCGCCCGGGCGGCGCTGGCGGCGGCGGCAGCGCCGGCGCGAGTCCCAGCGCGCACGAATCGAGGAACACCTCGAACGTGAACCACGCGTAGGTGTCGGCATTGAGGACCGCGAGACTCGCAGGCAGCGCCAGGCAGTTGTCGATGCCGTAGCCGGCGTCGGCGTTCCCGCGCACGACGACGTCCTCGGTGTCCGCGAACAGGTGCGTCGCCTCGTGCAGCACGATGCTGCCGCCGATCGTCGCCGCGATGCGCCGGCGGTGTGCCTCGTCGCGCACCCGCGTCCGGAGCGATCGCAGCGTCGCCGTCGAGAGCGGCGAGAAGAACTTGTCGCCGAGGAAGATGCAGGCGCCGGAGTGGATCGGCAGGCGCGGGTCGACGAACGCCAGGTCGTCCCGCTGCGTCGCGCTCGAATGGCTGACGGGCCGGCACAGCACCACCGGGACGGCGGACTCCTTCAATCCGGCGAGCGTGCGCTCGAGCACCAGCTCCGCTGCCTGCCGGTTCGTAGCGGCCAGATCGGTGCGGAAGTAGGCGCGCGTCAGCATCGCGATTCCCGGGTCCGCAGCTCGCAGCTTGCGCAGTGCCTGCTCCGCGTAGTCGCGCGCATTGGCGAAGCCGACGGTCGCGTGCGGGACCTCGCCCGCGCTCAGCCCGAACGTCCAGCAGCCGTCCTGCGGATGCCACCCGAGGATCGGCGTGCCGTTCTTCAGCAGCAGGCTGCGGAGCTGCCGGAGCAGCTCGGTGTCCGTCGCGCCCTGCGCCGTGATCGTGCGCAGGAATGCGTCGTAGGCGGAGCCGGTGCCGGGCGCCTCGAGCCACGCCTCCAGCAGCCGGAGCCGGGCGACGTCGACGGAGCCGAGCTGCGGGGCGGCGGCGTGGGACGCGCGGCTCGCGCTCGTCAGGCCGCCGCGCGGGGCGGCGCGGTGTGGTCGCGGGAGCCCCTGGCGGGCCCGCGGACCGGACGCCAGGCCGCGCAGCTCGGCGACGACGGCGCGGAGATCGCGGATCAGGCCCTGGTAGTCGGTCTGGCTGAGCTGCGGGTCGAGCCAATCGAGCATGACGAGCTCCGGTGGACGGGGGCGCCAGCGTGTCGGCGTGTCGGCGCGCCGGCGCGGCTCGGCGAGGCACGCGAACCCCCGGCGATCTCGGCCCGGAATGCTGGCCGCGCGGCGGCCGGAAGTCGATCCCCCCGAGCAGAGCGGCGGACGGCTTCGGATCGGGGCACACTGACGCGACATGAGCGACCCGGCCGCACCGACGACCATCCACTTCGCCGACTTCCAGCGCGTCGAGCTGCGCGCCGGCACCGTCGTCGAGGTCCGCCCGTTCCCGGCGGCGCGCCAACCGGCGTGGCAGCTCTGGATCGACTTCGGTCCGGAGCTCGGCACGCGGAAGTCCAGCGCGCGGATCACCGATCTCTATGGGCCGGAGGACCTCGTCGGCACGCAGGTCGTCTGCGTCGTCAACTTCGCTCCGAAGCAGATCGGTCCGTTCCGCTCCGAGTGCCTGGTGACCGGGTTCCATCGCGAGGACGGTGCGGTCGTGCTGGCGAGGCCGGAGCGACCGGTGCCGAACGGTGCGCGGCTGGCGTGACGGCGGCGGCGGCCGTCACTGCACGGTGATGCGCAGGGCGGGCGAGAAGTCGGCGCCGAAGCAGCTCGCCCGCGGATGGACGACCAGCCACTGCGTGTACATCGTCAGCACGTTCGCGACGCCGCCGCCGATCGGCATCGGCACCGAGGCACGACCACAGGCGTCGGTCGCGGTCGGGATCGTGATGTCGGCGGCCGGCACCAGCGTGCAGGACGACGAGCAGAACGCGAGGTCCTGGCGGGTCAGCCCGAGCACGAACAGCACCGGGGCGTTCGGAACGGCCTGGTCGAGCCGGAACGCGAAGGTGCCGTTCGGTGATCGTGCACACATCGCGCTGTTGGAGCCGCGACCGAACGCCGGGTTGGACTCGAACCCGCAGGCACCGCCGAGGCTCGTCACGTCGCCGTCGAGCGGGCGGAATCGCTGCAGGAGCAGGTCGTGGTTGCCGGAGCCGAACGCGGTCTCGTCGAAGGCGATCATGACCTCGTCGTTCGGATCGCCGCCGCTGCGCCGCGCGCACAATGCCGGATTCCCCTGCAAACGCGGGTGGGCGAGATGGACCCGCGTGCGCGCCGGCTCGCAGGTGCCACAGGTCGGCACGTCGATGTTCTCGACCCAGACGTCGCGGACGGTCGTGCCGGGGTCACCGGCATTGTCGAGGTAGGCGACGAGCGCGGAGTCGCCGAGGAACGCGACCGCCGGGCGGTCCTCGTACGACGCCTTGCCCTCGACCAGCGTCGGTCCGCTCTGCAGCACCGGTGGCCCGAGCCTGCCACACGCGACGACGCTCGAGCAGTAGACGTCGGTCTGTCCGGTCGTCCACGGCGTGTAGGCGACCAGCCAGCGACTGCCGTCCCCGTCGACCTCGGGAAGTCCTTCCACTCCCGGGAACAGCGTGAGGGCGGCGCTCGGTGCGAACGTGGCGCGGTGGCTGCTCAAAGTCGCGCAGCGCAGCGGTGCGTTCGAGGCCGAGACACCGTGGATCCAGACGACCAGGAACTGGCCGAGCTCGCCGCCGCTCTTGGAGATCGCCGGCTCGACGTCACGGTAGGCCGGGTAGCCGGCCGTCGTCATGATCCGCCAATACACCCGCACGAGGCTCGGCGTCGAGTCGACCGTGAGCAGCGCCATCTCCAGCCCACCCGTCGTCAGGTTCGCCCATACGCAGACCGCATTGTCGTGATCGGGGCGCGTCGCGAAGCCCTGCCCGCCGATGTCGGGATCGTCGCGGATCGTGGTCTCTCCTCCTGGCGCCACCGTGATCTCGGCGAGCAGCGCTCCCTGTGTCGTGACCGCCCGCGCGAAGATCCCGTTGTCGCGCTGATACACGACCACGAACGCGTCCCGCGACGCGATGTGCGCCACCTTCGGTCTGCCGATCGCCGACGTCCATGGCGTCAGCAGCAGCGTCGGGCCGATCGGATTGCCGGCCGCGTCGCTGCGCTGCCCGAGGATCGCCTCCTGGCCTCCCCAATGGCGGCGCCAGACGGTCAGAAAGACACCGCCATGCGCGGCGTAGGCGAGGTCCGGCTCCTGGGCGTCGCCGGTGTCGGGTAGCGCGACGAGCGCGCCGAACAGGGGCTGGAGAGGCGCAGGCTGCCTGGCGGCGGGCATCGCCCGGTCGCCTGGGCCGTGGGCGAGCGCGGCGCCCATCAGCGCGAGGCAGCACGCTGCGGCGCGCAGGCCGCGGGGTGCCGACCGCATGGTCGAAGTCGTCTTCATCGGATCTCCCGTCGTCGGCCCCGACCGACCCGTTCGGGCGGGGTGACGTCGCCGGAAGGAGGCCGGCCGCCGGCGCGTCGTGACCGGCAATCCGGGGCGGCCGTCAGCGCGCGTCGACCCGCGTGCCGTCGCCGACCAGCTCGCTCGGGTACAGCACGACGCGCTCGCCGGCCGCCAGCCCGTCGAGCACCTCCGCGCGCAGCTCGCCGACCCGGCCGACGCGGACGCCGCGCGACCGCGCGACGCCGTCCGGGCCGACGACGAGCACGGCCTGGCCGGCGTCGTCGCCCCCACGGGCCCGGAACAGGGCGCCGGTCGGGACGATCACGACGCCGCTCGCCTCGTCGACGACGATGCGCAGCTCGACGTGGTAGCCGTCGCCCAGCGCACGCCAGAGCGCGATGTCCTCGCCGTCGGCAGCGGGCGCGGGGTCCACCACGATGTCGACGCGCTGCTCCTCGACGCCGAGCGCCGACACCTTCGTGTAGCCGCCCGGCTCGACGACGCGGACGCGTCCGTGCAGCGTGCGCTCGCCACCGTCCCGCGTCCGGCCGCCGAAGCCCGTGACCAGGACGGCCATGCCGGGGCGCACGCGGACCGCGTCCTGCGACAGGTAGTCGGCGACGATCTCGAGTCGCGACGTATCGCCGACCTCGAGGATCGGCGCGCCGGCCTCGAGCGCGCGGGCGCTCTCCTCGAACCGGCGCAGCACGGAGCCGTCGACCGGCGAGCGCAGCACGATGCGCCCGGAAGGTCCGGGCTCGCGCGGCTCCGAGCCGTCGTCGGCGGCGAGCTGCGCCTCGTAGCCGGTCAGCGCCGTGCGCGCGATCTCGAGCTCGTGGGCGGCGACCCGCGCGAGGAAGCGCGCCTCGTGCAGCGCGTCGCTCGCGACCTCGTCGTCGCGCTCGGCGCGGTCGAGGTTGCCGCCGCTGTCGACGCCCGACTGCGTCAGGTCGCGGATGCGCAGGAGCTCCTTGCGTGCGAACCCGGCCTGCTGCTCGGCCTGGGCCACGCGCGCCTCGGCGGCGCTCGACGCGGCCTCGGCGCGGCGCACGTCGGCGCGCGCGCGGGCGAGCGCGCGTGCGTCGAGCAGCTCGGGTGGCAGCGGCTCGAACTCCGCGACGACGGTCTGCCCGGCGACGACCGGGTCGCCCGGCTCGAGCGGGACGCGCAGCAGGCGACCGCGCACCGGCGCGCTGATCGTGTAACGCTCGCGCACGCGGGTGCGGCCGTCGTCGTCGACCGTGACGCGCAGGTCGCCGCGCGCGATCGTCGCGACGTCGACCAGCACCGGTAGCGGCTGCAGCGAGCGCCAGATGACGAACCCGGCGCCGGCGGCGACCAGGATCCACACGGTGCGGCGGGCGAGCGGTTTCATGGCGGTGGCCTCCGGTGCGATCAGTCGTGTGCCTTCAGGACCTCGATCAGGTCGAGCCGGTCGACGCGGCGCCGCGCGGCCCACGCGGCGACGACGGTCGCGGCGATGACGGTCAGCGCCGCCAATGCGAACGTGCGGGGCGCGACGATGTCGGGGATCCGGAACTGGTCGGTCGCGAGGTTGTCGGCCATCGCGGTCACCGACAGCCGGCCGAGCAGCAGGCCCAGCGGCAGGCCGAGCGCGGTCAGCAGTGCGAGCTCGCCGAGCAGCAGCGTCGCGACCTCGCCCTTCGTGAAACCCAGCACGCGCAGTGACGCCAGCTCGCGCGCGCGCTCGTCGGCGGTCACGCGGGCCGTGTTGTAGAGGACGCCGAGCGCGAGCACGAGCGCGAACGACAGGTTGATCAGCGTCGAGCGGCCGAGGTTCTCGTCGACCATGCGGCGGTAGGCGACCAGCGTCGCGGAGCGCTCGGCGACGCCCTGCACGAGCGGCGTGTCCTTGGCGGCCCGGTGCAGCTCGGCGCGGTGCGCCGCGTCGACGTCGAGGAGCGCGACGTTGAGCGTCGGTGCCTCGCCCAGCGCGCGGCCGAGCGCTTCGAGCGAGACCCACGCCGACAGGCCGACCCAGGTCTCGGCGAGGCGGGCGATCGTCAGCTGCAGCCGCGGGCGGGCGCCGTCGAGCACGTCGACCTCGACCGTGTCGCCGGGCGCGACGCCGAGGATCCAGGCGAGGCGCCGCGACAGCACGATGCCGTCAGCGGGGATCGGGATCACCCGGGTGTCGGCGTCGAGCACCCGCTGCAGCGTGCCGTCGACGGGCAGCCCGGTGAGCACCCCATTGCGGTGGGCGCTGCCGCTGCGGAAGCGCACCGGCACGATGCGGACCGGCTCGGCGCGGCGCACACCGGGCAGCTGCTCGAGCGACGCCAGCGCGCCGAGGTCGCGCGGCTGCGCGAGCGTCAATTGCATCGCGTCACGCCGCTCGAGACCGAACTGCAGCTGCATCGACAGGTCGAACGCCTCGAAGACGAAGCTGCTCATGACGACCAGCGACGTCGACATCGCGACGCCGAGGATCGACATCGCTGCGCGGCCGGGGCGACGCTCGAGCTCGCGGAGGATCGCGCGGACGGCGTGCGGCAGCCGTCCCGACAGGCCGATCCGCTCGATCAGCGTGGGCCGGTAGACGGCCGGCGATTGCGGCCGCATCGCCGCGGCGGGCTCGAGTCGCACCGTGCGCCGGATCGCCCCGAACGTGCCGAGCGCTGCAGCGACGAACGTCAGGCCGATGGCGAGCCACAGCTCGCCCGGCGCGAGGCGGAACGGCAGCTCGGGGAAGCGATAGTAGTCGAGGTACAGCCGGCACATCGTGTCGCCGAGCCAGACCGCGACGAGCACGCCGACGACGGTGCCGGCGCCGACCACCACGCCGGCGAGCTTGGCGTAGTGCAGGCCGATCTCCGCGTCGGAGCGGCCGAGCGCCTTGAGCACCGCGATCGGCTCGCGCTGCGCCGTCACGATCCGGCCGAGCACGATGCTCAAGAGGAACGCCGCGACCGCCAGGAACAGCATCGGCACCACCGAGCCGAACGTGCGGAGCTGGTCGAGCTCGCTCTGCAGGAAGGCGTGGCTCGGCTGCTCGTCGCGCCCGTACGCACCGAGCCCGCCGTAGCGCGCCAGCTCGCGGTCGACGGCGGCCTTGACGGCGCCGACCGACGCACCCGGTGCGACGCGCAGCCCGACGTCGTTGAAGGCACCGTCGAGGTCGAACGCCGGCGCGAGCGCGCGACGGCGCATCCACAGGATGCCGAAGCGGCGGTCGTCCGGCAGCAGCGCGCCCGGCGGGACCGAGTAGGTGAACTCGGGTGCGAGCGCGGTACCGACGATCCGCAAGAGCCGCCGCCGCCCGTCGAGCACGACCGGCAGTCGGGTGCCGAGCCGCAGAGCGTGGGCCTCGGCGAACGGCTCGGACGCGAGCGCCTCGTCGTCGCGCAGCGGATCCGGCGGGCGGCCCGAGCGCAGCCGGTAGCCGTCGACGAGCGGTTCGCCGCGGTCGGGGATCGACACCAGCCGCGCCGAGGCGGCCTCGATCATCTCCGGTACGTCGACGGTGACGTCACCGATCACGCGGGTCTGCACGGCCTCGACGCCGGGGATGCGGCGCAGGTGCTCGGCGACCTGCTCGGGCGCGCGCGTCGCCTGCGCGAACACGTGCCCGAAGCGCTCGGCGGCGTAGTAGCCGCGCTGGGCGGCTTCGAGCGAGCGCATCGTCGCGCGCATGCCGAGGAACAGACCGGTGCCGCAAGCGATCACCAGCACGATCGCGCCGAGCTGCGACTTCGTGCGCCACAGGTCGCGGGCGAGCTTGGCGTCGAGGACGGCCATCGGAGTCGCGCCACCTCACCAGTCGACGGTGTCCGGGTCGGCCGGCGCCGCATTGCGGGTGTCGCCGACGATCTGGCCGTCGGCGATCCGCAGCACGCGGTCGGCCATCGCGGCGATCGCCGCATTGTGTGTGATCAGCACGGTCGCGGTGCCGAGCTCGAGGTGGATGCGGCGCAATGCGCGCAGCACGACCTTGCCGGTCTTCACGTCGAGCGCGCCGGTCGGCTCGTCGCACAAGAGCAGCGCCGGTCGCTTGGCGATCGCCCGCGCGATCGCGACGCGCTGCTGCTCGCCGCCCGACAGCTGCGACGGGAAGTGGTCGGCGCGGTCGGCGAGGTCCACGAGCCGCAGGGCGTCGAGCGGATCGAGCGGGTCGGTCGCGATCTCGGTGACGACTGCGATGTTCTCGCGGGCCGTCAGGCTCGCGAGCAGGTTGTAGAACTGGAACACGAAGCCGACGTGCGCACGGCGGAAGCGCGTGCGGGTGCCGTCGTCGGCCCGCGCCAGGTCGAGCGGGGCGCCGGCGTCGCGGTGCCACAGCACCTGCCCGGTGGTCGGCGCGTCGAGCGCGCCGAGCATGTGCAGCAACGTCGACTTGCCGCTGCCCGATGGACCGAGCAGGACGACGAGCTCGCCGCGCTCGAGCGACAGGTCGACGCCGCGCAGCGCGCGGACGACGACGTCGCCCATCGGGTACTCACGGGTGACTCCGCGCAGGCGCAGGACGGTCATCACCCGTCAGGATCGGCGCTCGGCGTAGCGGTGTCACCTCGTTCCGGGCCGCAGGTGCTTCTCGATCGTCGTGTAGGTCGAGTCGCGCTGTGCGTGCTCGCGCTCGCGGCGCGCGGCGTCCAGCGCCCGCAGCAGGCTCGGCCGCGCGACCATCCCGAGCAGCCGCCCCTGCTCGTCGACCACCGGGAGCTGGCGGATGCGGTGCTGCTGGAACAGCGACGCGAGCTCGAACATGTCGGTGTCGGGGCGCACGGTGATCGGCTTGCACGTCGCGATGTCGCGCACCGTCCCCGCTGGCCAGCCGTGGTAGTCGGCCGAGGCCAGGCAGCGCAGGCAATCGAACTCGGAGAGGACCCCGACGACGACGCCGTCGGGGTCGACGATCGGTGCGGCGCACTGGCTGTGCGTCAACAGGTGCTCGACCGCGTCACCCAGCGGCAGGTCCAGCGGCAGCGCCTGGACGTTGTCCCGCATGCAGTCGCGTGCGGTGCGGACGTACGCCTCACGTTCCATGTCCCCATTGTCGGTCGATGCCGGCCATCGGGAAAACTGGTAGGTGCCTGGGGACTTCCCGCGGGTCCTGCCTGTGCCGGGGTGGGTGATCGTTCCGATGCGGTTCCCGGCAGCTCCCGGAGCTACGCTGCACGCGGCGGAGACCGACATGACCGAAGCTCACGACGACGACTTCCTGCGCGACCTCGAGGAGCGGATCGCCCGCGCGGTGGCCGAGGCGATGCAGAGCGGCCACGCCGACGTCCGCGAGCGCGTCGCGCGCGAGGTTGCCGCGGCCGTCGCGGTCGCTGCGCGCACGCTCGCCGACCTCGACGGCGTGCTCCGCGCGGCGACCCGCGGAGCGGCGCGGGCGGCGCGCGAGGCGGGCGGCGATGCCGGGCTCGCGGCTGCGGTCGAGGGCCTCGGCGAGGGCGTCGAGCGGGCGGCGCTCGGCGCGAAGCTCGCGTTCGAGGAGGCTGCCAGCCGCGGCCAGGCCTACGCAGGCGACGAGTGGGGGCGGCTGCTCGCGGAGCTCAGCGAGCTCGCCCAGCGCTTCGTCGACGTGCTCGGCCGTGCCGCGGCGCGCGCCGGCGACGAGGTGTCCGGCGAGGTCGGCGACCTGAGACGCCACGCGGAGCGCGCCCGGGCCGACTTCGAGCCGCGGGCGCGGAAGAGCCTCGATGCGCTCGCCGCACTGCTGCGCAACGCCGCGGCGCGCGCGAAGCCACCGGCGGTCGACGCGGCGCGCCGCACCGCCGGCACCGTGTTCGACCTGCTCGGCGACGCGATGAAGCGCGCCGGCGAGCGGCTGCGCGGCAGGTCGGGCAGCGTCTAGGAGGCTGGGTCACGGGAGGCGAACCGACGCGGTGCGCGGATTCGGGCCCCGGTCGAGAGCCGAGAACGCAGGCGAATTGGTGAATTCGGCGAGGCTCTCGGCCGCTGACCGGGGCTCGAAGACGCGTGCCGGGCGGCCTCGCCTCCCGTGACCCAGGCTCCTAGCCGCGGGCGACCTCCGGCTGCAGCGGGCGGGGCGTCGCCGCGCGGAGTGTCGGTGGTTCCAGCGACCGGCGCCGCCCGGCCGATGAAGAAGCGGATGACCGGACCATCGTCACGCAATGGCAGCCCTGCCGAGGAGGGCGCCGTGCTACTGGTGGTCTTGATCCTCGCCGGCGTGTTCGCGCTGCTGTCGGCGCAGCTCCTCGCGGACGTCGAAACGGTGCTCCGCGGCCGGGCCAACGGGTCGCGGCTGGATCGGGCCGGGTCGGCGGCGTGCTCGGGAGTCGAGTGGGCGGCGGCCCGGATCGCGACCGTTGGCGAGGTGGCCACCACGGCCACCGTACCGCTCGGCGACGACACCCACGCACGGGTGCGGATCGTCCCGGGCGGCAATCCCAACGTGGTGGCGGAGGGTCGATGTGGCGGGACCGCGGTCTCGGTCGATGCGACAGTCGAGCGGCTGGCCGCAGCATTCCCGTACCGGTTCGCCTGCTTCAGCGGGACCAGCAGCTCGACCAAGGCGATCACGCTGGAGGGACCGGCCTGGTTCGGTCACCCCAGTCAGCCGTTCGACACCACCGGCTGGGGCACGTCCACCGCGGTGACGATGCACGGTGACCTCGATCTGGCCGCCACCGCCGCGTTGCCGCCTACCTTCGTGTCCCATGTCAGCGGTCGGACCAGACTCGGGCGTGCGCCGGTGGGTCAGGCGGTCTGGGACACCGGCGTGTTCCTCGGCATGACCTCCGGCGGCGTGCCAGTGCATCGCTACTCCGGCAACAACGTCTCCATCGGCAGCACCACGCTGACCGGCATCGTCGTGATCGATGCAACGGCCGGCGGGACGATCACACTGGACAACCTCGTGGTCGACGGCACGGTCGTCGTGCACGCTCCCTACAATGCGGCGCCGGTCGAAACGACGTGGACCTCGCTGATGCTGCGGCGAACCGTGACGATCAATGGCGGCACGGCGCTGACCGGCAATCTCGCGTTGCTCGCACCTGGATGCCAGGTGAACGTGCAGGCCAATCCGGCGATCAACCTCACCGGCGTCACGTATGTCGGCTGCTACCTCAGGACCGACGGCTTGTCTGCGACCGGCATGATGTTGTGCCGCGGCAATTTCCCCGCGACCAATGCATTCCGACTTGCGGTTCCTGCAGGTTGGTCGCCGGACCTGCCGCTCGGGCTGACCCTGCCGCCGGTGTACTCCTGGTGGATCCGCTGGCTGGGCCGATCCTGAGCGAGATCGACCGAGCATCGAGGGGGCGCCGCGACCGGTCAGCACGGCCGCCCGTCCGTCAGGCGGTCCGTCGATCGTCGAGCGGTGGCGATCCTCGTAATCGACCGGTGTCGTGCGACGAGTCCCCCGCTCCGGATCCGTGTATGGCTCGTCGGGGCCGATGGCGGGAGCGAGAGCTCGCACGACACCCAATGGGCGGGCCGCGCGGGTCGGTCGACGCGCGCCGGAAGGCGGCTGCGCGGCGGCTTCGGCGGCCAGTCGCGGCGCACGGTCAGTCGCCGCGCAGCACGTCGGTCGCCAGCGTGCGCGCGGCGGCCGCGTCGCGTGCCGGTGGCCGGCCGGTGTGCAGCTCGGCGGCCAGGCGCAGCGCGAGCGTGTCGTCGCCGGCGTCGAGTGCCGCGAGCGTCGCCAGCGCGAGCCAGTCGCGCGGCACCTCGCGCCCGGCGAACCGCTGCGCCCCGATCGCCGCGTCGAGCGCGAGCAGCGCGCGGCGGGTGAGCGCGCTGCGGCGCTCCGGCGACCCGCTGCGGCCGAGCGATCGGCAGACCGCGCCGACCGCGGCCCAGACCTCGGGGGTCGCCGCCAGCCCGAGTGCGAACTCGCAGTCGTCGAGCAGGCTGGTCGGCAGCAGCGCGTCCGACCGCGCGCGCGCCATCAGCTGGCCGGCGAGTCGCGCGGCGCTGTCGCTGCGGACCAGCTCGGGATCGACGGTCGCGCGCGCGTCGTCGAGCGTCGCCTGGCGAGCACGGAGCGCGGCGGGCGTCGTGTGGGCGACGCGCCAGGCACCGTGCGCCGCCAGCAGCACGGCCGCCGTGCCGGCGTTGCAGAAGCGCGCGCCGATCAGCGCGTCGCGCGTGCTGCCGTCGAGGCCGAGCGGACCGCGGATCGCACCGAGCTGATGGCCGGCGTCGGCATCGAGGATGCGGCACTCGTCGCGGTCGAGCACCAGCAGGCGCAGCCCGTCCGGATCGAGGTCGGCGAGCGTCGCCGTGGCGCCGGTCTCGAGCGCCTGCCGCAGCGCGCCGGTCGCGAGGTCGAACACCAGCGTGTGGCGCGGCCGATCGTCGCGCTGCGCCCGGCCGACGCAGGCGAGGCGGCCGCCGGATGCGTCGACCGCGCACGGCGCCGACAGGTCGAAGCCGGCCGCCGACAGCCGCGCGACGCGCGCGCCGCGACGATCCCACACGCCGAGCTCCTGAGCTGCCCCTTGGCCCGGTGCGGCCTCCGGCCCGACGACGTGCCGGCCGTCGACCGTGAACCGGAGCGCGGCGGTCGGCCGGCAGTCGACGAGCGGGTGGTTCAGCCCCGAGCTCGGGTCGTGCAGCAGTGCGCGGGCGCTGTCGATGCACAGCAGCAGGTCGCCGGCGGGCGCCGGCAGCAGGTCCATGCCGGCCGGCACCGGGCGCGGCAGCTCGCTGGCCCGCGCGGCGCCCGCGTCGATCCGGAACCACGGGCCCGACGCCGTTGCCGCGAGCACCGTGCTGCCGTCGGCGGAGAACGCGAGCGCCGCTGCGGTCTGCCCGTCGCCGAGCGGCACCTCGACGTGGCGCCCCGACGCGACGTCCCACAGCACGATCGCTTCGCCGCGCTCGCCGGCGGCCGCACGGCGTGCGTAGGCGACCCGTGCGCCGTCCGCCGTCGCGGCGGGATCGCAGCGGCGTGACGCGGCGGTCGGCGCGGCGGCCAGCGGCCGCGCCCGGTCGAGGTCCCAGACCTGCAGCGCCCCGTCCGCGAAGCGGGTGACCGCGCGGTGTCCGCCCGCGGTGGTCGCCAGGAAGCGCGGCGCGATGAGCGCATCCCACTCGCTGCCACCGAGCCACCCGTCGACGCTGCGGCAACCGGCGGGCAGCGCGACGACCTCGACGGACCCGGCGTCGTGCGAGCGCAGCGCGGCGCGGCGGCCGTCGATACTCGTGCTCGCGGTCGTGACCGGGGTGCGGGTGCGGCGCAGCTCGTCGATCGGGCGGCCGTCACCGAGGCGCAGCACGCGGATCGTGCCGCGGTCGAGGTCGAGGACCGGCAACAGGCCGCGCCGCGGTGCGGCGCCGAGCAGCGCCGCGTGCAGCGGCAGCTCGCCGAGCGGGCCCGCGGTCGCGCCCGCGCTGGCGCCGAACAGCAGCACGCGCGCCGGCGGATCGAATGGTGTGACGAGGCGACCCGACGCCGGGTCGAGCACGGCGTCGTAGGTCGCGCCGGAGGCGTCGCCCCCGGGGCGCCACCGGCGGTCGCCGGTGGCGAGATCGACGACGCTGAGCTCGCCCTGCAGCGACACCGCCGTCAGCGTCCCGGCGCGCGCGTCCAGGGCGATCGGCCACAGGTTCGCGCTGCGGGCGTCGTCGCGGTACGCGAAGCGCTGCGCGCCGTCCGCCACGTCCCAGACGTAGGTCGCGCTGCGCTTGTCGCCGTCGACGCACTCCGCCGCCGCCAGCGTGCCGCCGCGGTCGAACACGAGCGCGCGGGGCACGGCCGGTGGGAAGCTCGCGGTCGCGCGCGTGGCGCCGGTCGCGACGTCGCAGAACGCGATCCGACCGGTGGCCGTCCAGGCCGCGAGCGTCGCGCCGTCGGGCGACCACGCGATGCCGGCCAGCGGCGCCCCGGTGCTCGCCGCGACGCGCAGCCGCGCGGCGATGCGGCCGGTCGCGAAGTCGTGGATCGCGACCACGCCGGGGTCGACCTGCAGGGTCGCGATGCGCGAGCCGTCGGGTGCGACCGCGAGCGCGACGTCGACGTACTCGTCACAGCACGAGCCGGGCAACGGGCGGGGCGGCAGCGGCTCGTCGACGTCCCACAACAGCGCCGAGCCGCTGCGCTGGCCGAGCGTGACGAGGTGGGTCCCGCCGGCGTCGAGCAGTGCGACGAAGTCCTCGCCGGCGCCGAGGCCGAGCTCCTCCGACGTGAAGCGACGCAGGGCAGGGGTGCTCTCGGCGGCCAGGTACCGCCATTCGAAGCCGCGCAGCGCGGGCGGGGCCGTCGCCAAGGCGTCCGTGACCGCGGCCGGATCGTCGCGGTCGAAAGCGCGCCACGCGGCCTGGACCTGCAATGCGTAGCTCGCGCGCCAGCTCGCCTCGGCGCTCGACTCCGCGCGCTGGCGCTGGCGCTCCGCGTCGAGGGCCGCGGCGCGAGCGTCGGCCTGGCCCTGCAATGCGGCGAAGAGCCCGGTCGTCAGCGCGGCGAGTGCGACGCCGAGGCACGCTGCGGCCGTGCGATTGCGCCGCACCCATGCGGCGAACTCGGCGATCGCCCCGGTGCGGTGGGCGCGCACGACGCGCTGCTCGACGAACGCGCGCAGGTCGTCGGCCAGCGCCCTAGCGTCCGGGTAGCGGTCGTCCGGTGCGCGCGCCATCGCGCGCTCGCAGATCGCGGCGAGGGCCGCCGGCGCGCCGGGCGCGACGCTCGCGAGCGGCGCCGGTGGACCCTCGGCGACGCGCTGCAGCAGCGCGCGCGGGGAGCCGGCCGCGCCGGGATCGAGGTACGGCGGCTGCCCGGACAGCAACCGGTACAGCATCGCGCCGACGGCGTAGACGTCGGCGCGCACGTCGAGCTGGTCGACGCGGCCGAGCGCCTGCTCGGGCGGCATGTAGCACGGCGTGCCGAGCACGGTGCCGTCCATCGTGACGAGCGGTGAGCCCGCGTCGGGAGCGGCCGCGGCGCGCTGGCGGTCGGTCTCCACCGCGCTGTACGGCACGTCGCCGGCGGGCCGGATCCGCAGGTCGCGGTGCTCGGGAGCGTCGAGCGCCTTGGCGAGCCCCCAGTCCATCACGTAGGCCTCGCCGAAGCGGCCGACCATGACGTTGCCCGGCTTGAGATCGCGGTGCACGACTCCCTTGCGGTGCGCGAACGACAATGCGTCGCAGACCTTGAGCAGCACCTCCAGCGCGCGCGTGCGGGTCCAGCCGTCGCGGCCGTCGCGCACCGCGTCGAACACGTCGTCCGCGGTGGTGCCGCGCACGAGCCGCATCGTGAACCACGGCCGCCCGTGCGCGTCGACGCCGACCTCGTGCACCGGCACGATGCCGGGGTGGTCGAGCTGGCTCGTGATCTGCGCCTCGTCGACGAAGCGGCCGAGCGTCGCGCGCGTCGAGTCGAGCGAGCCGGCGACCGCCTCCTTGTGCACGATCTTCAGCGCCAGTAGCCGGCCGAGCCGGCGGTCCCGCACGCGGTAGACGATCCCCATGCCGCCGCGCCCGAGCTCGCCGAGGAACTCGAAGCGGTCGAGGTCCTTCGGATCGCAGTCCCGCAGCCGCTCGAGTGCCGCGTCGCGCGCCCACCACGCGTTCGGCCCCGCGGTGCCGCACGCGCGGGCGAACGCCGCCCGCAGGTGCTCGGCGTGCTCGGGTCGCGCCCGGCACAGCTCCTCGAGGCGCTGCTCGCCGTCGCCGTCGGGGGCGTCGATCGCGTCGAGCAGGAGGCTCTGCAGCGGCCCCGGCAGTGCGTCGAGTGCGTCGCGGACGCTCGGCTCGCGGAACGACATCGCGGCCTCCGTCAGCGGCCCCCGAGCCAGAGCTGGAACACGCGCCAGAACGCCAGCCCGAGCGACGACACGAAGCCGAGCGCCGCGAGCCAGGTCAGGCCGCTCTTGCCGTCGGACACCGAGTCGGCGAGCAGCAGCACGGCCGAGCCGAGGATCAGCGCGCCGACCAGGAGCGCGTAGGCGAGCGTCATCGCCGCCTCGCGTACCGTGTTCTCGACGTCGCGCAGCCCCTTGTGATCGACCTGCAACGTCAATCGGCTGCGCTGCACGCGGTCGAACACCTCGCGCAGCCAGGCCGGGAACGACTCGATGATCTCGGCGTAGCCGAGCATGCTGCGCTCGAGTCGGCGCCGCAATGCGCGCGGTCCGTAGCGGCGGCGCACGAGTCGCTCGATGCGCGGGCGGACGTGCTCGACGAGGTCGAAGTCGGGCGCCAGCGACGTCGCGACGCCCTCGATGGTCGCGATGGCCTTGATCAGGTAGACGAGGTCGGCCGCGCAGCGCACGCGATTGCGGCGTAGCACGCCGAAGAAGTCCTGCAGCAATGCGCCGACGCGCAGGTCGGCGAGCGACGACTCGCCGAAGCGACCCATGAATTCCCACACGTCGGCGCGCAGGCGGCGGTCGTAGACGAGCGCCGGCTCGGTCTCGGCGAGCGCGACGGCGGCGCGGACGACGGTCTCGAGGTCCTTGGCGATCGTGCCGCGCACGAGGTCGGCGAGGCGCTCGGCGGTGTCCGGGTCGACGTGGCCGGTCATGCCGCAGTCGAGGAAGCAGACCGTGCCGTCGGCGTCGACCAGGATGTTGCCCGGGTGCGGGTCGGCGTGGAAGAAGCCGAGCTCGAAGCACTGGCGGAACACCGCGTCCGCGCAGCGCGCGACGATGCGGGTGCGCAGCTCGGGCGCCAGCGTCGCGTAGTCGGTGCGCGCGAGCAGCACGCCGCGCAGCTCCTCCATCGCGAGCACGCTCGGCGTGGTCGCCTCCCAGTGCACGCGCGCGAAGCGCACGCCGGGTTCCGACTGGAACGCCTCCGCGAGGCGCTCGGTCGAGCGGCCCTCGCGCTCGAGGTCGGTCTCGTGCGCGATCTCGCGTGCGAACTGCTCGACGACGTCGGTCGGCGAGTAGCCGTGGTCGTGGTAGCGGTGCTCGATCAGGTGCGCGATCGTGCGCATCAGCGCGACGTCGGCGGCGAGCAGGTCGCGGATGCCGGGCCGCAGGATCTTCAGCACGATCGGTGTGCCGTCGGCGAGCTTCGCGCGGTGCACCTGCGCGACCGACGCGGCGGCGATCGGCTCGTGTTCGACGTCGCGGACGACCGTGCCGTAGCGGTCGCCGAGCTCGCCGCGCAGCCGCCCCTCGATGCGCGGCCACGGCACCGGCTGCGCGTCGCTGTGCAGCTTGCTGAGCTCGCGGCTCCAGTCGGGCGGCACCATGTCGGCGCGGGTCGCGAGCACCTGGCCGAGCTTGACGAAGGTCGGTCCGAGGTCCTCGAGCACGCGGCGGACGCGGACCGGATCGGGGATCGGGTTCGGCTCGCCGACCTTGCTGCCGAGCACGCGCCGCACGCGGCGCACGGTGCGGTCGATGCCGAGCCCCTCGGCGAGGTCGCCGAGGCCGTGGCGGACCAGCACGGTCACGATGTCGCGCACCCGGCGGGTGGTGCGGAGCGCGCGGGAGATGCCGAGGGAGCCGTGCATGCCGGACCGTCGTCATGCTCCCAGGACGCCTGCGCCGCCGCCAGCCTCGCGTGCGCACGGTTGCCGGGCAGCCCGCGGCTGCGACGCCTGCGGGCCGCGTTCGGCTGCAGCCCTTCCTTCGTCGCGATCTGGTGGGGGGTCGCACCGTCGAAGCGACTGCACCGCACGGCACCGACCTCAGGCGGGCAGGAGGTTCCGATGGAACCCTGGTTCGCAGCCGCTGCCGGTGTGCAGACCGTGACCGTGAGCGGGCCTGCAGCCACCGGGCGGGGAGGCGAGCCGTTCCCGGATCCGCCGATTCGCCGCGTTCCCGCGCACCACCACGTGCGACCATCCCACCACGCTCGGGGCGAGCTTCTTCGCGGCCGGCCTCCTGGCGCGGAGCCGCAGCGGTGCTCGGGCTCGAACGCCATCGCGCGCAGCACGATCCAGTCGAGGTCGCCGCGCCGCCGGCAGTCGGCAGCGTTGCCCGCGCGACGCCGAAGTCGATGGCCTTGACGAATCGCTGACCGTCGCTCTCGCCGACGAGCACGTTGGCCGGCCTGAGATCGCGGTGCACGACGCCCTTCTGACGGGCGTGCTGCACGCCGCTGCACGCTTTCTGGAACAGCTCGATGCGATCGCGAAGCGCCAGTGCGTGGCGCTCGCGCTCGAACCGGGCCACGATCTCGGTGCTGTCCATGCCGGGCTCGATGACCTCGAGCGCGACGCGGTGCGACCCGGGCGCGGTCTGTTGCGCGAGATAGACCGTCTCCATGCTGCCTTCCCCGAGTCGCTCGAGGACGCGGCAGCCAGGGATCGCGAGTTCCTCGGGGTGGCCGCGCGACGCGACGCGCGGACGCTCGCGCCACGCGACGTGGACGGCCAGCGCCGCCGCGTGCGCCGGCTCGCGCGCGAGCAGGCGAGCGACCGTGCGGACCATGGCCCGAGGCGGCGCGGTCGACGAGCCCGGACCGGCAGGACCATCCCCGAAGAGGCTGCAGGAGGTACGCCACGGCAGACCCTGATTGCGCCGCGCGGACCACGGAGGTGCTCGTTGTCGAGCCCCTGGTGTGGACGCCCGTCACGAGAGTGGGTGACGTGTTCGGCGAGTGCCCTGCGCAGGTGTGGTTCTCCGCAGAAGACCGGTCGATCCAGGCGTTCGCATTTCACCGGTGGCACCCATCGCTCCGCGCAGGCGTTCAAGCCAGTCGGGAGAACAACGGGAAGTCCGGCGCTCTGCCCGTGGAGCCAGCAGCTCGCACCAGGTGTCGCGGCACCGCGAACGAGGCCTGTTCCGCTGCTGAGCCAGCGCCCGAGTGGGACGCCGTCTGCGCGGCGAGCGGAAGGCGGGCGGCGACTGGTGTTCGTCGGGCGGCGGAGGCACCACCTGGTCGCGAGCCTGCTGATCGAAGGCCTCGACGTCGCGACGGGTCGCGTCGGGATCAGCGGGATGCGGAGCTCGCCGGCGCGCCTGGCGCTGCTCGGCAGCGTCTGGTCGTGGTAGCGGACGTCGACGATGCCGCGGTGCGTCTCGTGCAGCGCGTCGAGCCCCGGCATCATCTTCTTGCAGGCCCCGCACTCGCCCCTGCCGAAATCGAGGATGGCCGGCCGCGCTGCGGCGTCGGTGGGGGGGCAAACCGATCTCGTCGCCGGTCCCGGCACCTCCGGCGCGCCAGACGCTCAGCGCGACGACGGAGGCCGCGATCGCGGCGAGGGTCAGCCAGGAACGCGCGTTCATCGTTGGCCACCTCCGTACGGAGCCAGCCATGCCTCGAGGTCGGGGTGAAGGAGCACCCGGCCTTCGACGATCGTCTCGCCGTCGACGACCGTCGTCGGAGTCCGCAGCAGGCCACGGTCGGCCATCGTCGCGAGGTCGGTATGTTCGACGTCGACCTGGCGATAGTCGCGGACGCTCTCGACGAGCCCGGCGTCCTGCAGGATGCCGGGGTGCCTCCACACCGCCGGCAGTCCGACGTCGACCAATGCGACGACCTCGCAGACGCGAGGCGATCGCTGCAGCAGCGCGACCAGGATGCGCGCGCGCGTCGCGTCGCCCGCCGCGCGCAGCACGCGCACCGCAAGGTCGATCCGGTCCATCGTCCGGGACCGAGCCGCGACGTATCGAGAGATTCCGATCCGTCCGGACATTGCCCGAAACAAGCTGCGGGCGTCGCTGGTTGCGCGCGCGAGGCCACCGCAATGCGACCGAAAATCCGCGCGGCCGTCGCGCCGCTCGCCCTCATCGTCGTTCCCGTTCTCCCGTGGATGGCGTCCTCGTGTGCGACCGCGAATCGGCCCGCGCATCCGACCCCGTTCGACGACCTGTGCCGGACACCGACCGCGACCGTGGTCGACACGACCTCGAGCCTCGGGCCGCTGTCCACGGAGGCTCGGACCATCGAGCTCGGCGACCTCGTCGCCTGGCACGGCCACCCCTGCGACGGCCTGGTCGCCGCGGCGGCCGGCATCAGTCACGGTCTCCGTGCCCTCTTCCCGGACGGACCGATCGACCGCACCGACCTGTGCGCTGCGACCAATCGCTCCGCGTGCTACGGCGACGTCGCCGCGTACCTGACCGGCGCGCGCCACCGCTACGGCTCGCTGGTCATCGACCCTTCGCTCGGCGACACCTGGATCCTGCACCGCCGCAAGACCGGCAGCACGGTGCGCGTCAGTCTGCGGGAGGGCGTCAAGCCGGCCGAGCTGCCCGGCCTCGAGGCGGAGCTCAGGGTCGCGGCCTGTCCCGAGGAGCTGATGGAGCGCGTCGAGCAGCTGCAGAACTCGTTCGCGCTCCGCGTGCTGATGTCCGCTCCCGAGCGGGTCTTCGTCGTCGAGTGGCTCGACGCCTACCCGTACCCGACCGGCGAACTGCGGCCGGACACCGCGAAGCGGGACTGCCCGCCGCGTCGCCCGTAGGAAGGACCAAGGGGAATCCGGCGCTGTCGCTCGACGAGCGGTTCGCGGTGGTCTCGCACCGTGTACCCGGCGCTCACCAGCTGCGCGTGCTCGACGAGGAGTGTGTTCGGCTCGTGCAGGCGCTGCGGGTGACGCATGACCGAACCCCGAACTCGTCGTGCGGCTGTCGAAGGGACGCCCTCTCGAAAGGCGTTGAGCGCACGCCCCCAGCGGCCCGAACGGCGATGATGTCGGCATGTTCCCCGACTGTGCGCAGGCGATCGCGGTGTCGCTTCTCGTCGCGGCCGCCGTCACCGCGCAGACCTGGCGGCCTCCGGCACCCGACCGCGTGAGTCCTCCCATCCGCGGGGAGGCCCCGATCCTCGCCTGCGACGCCGAGCAGCTCGCGCGGCTGCGGGCCGCGCTCACGCGCGGAGAGCCAGTCGTCGTGCGCGAGGTCGACGCCGCCCGCGCACGGCTGGGCGGCGTGCTGTCGTTTCCGCCGCGCGGTGGCCAGCACAACCAGTGGTACCAGTGCGACGCGTGCCAGCGCGCGTTGGTCACCGTCGACGACACCCACCACCGCTGCCCGGGATGCGGCAAGGTCTACAGCGGGGAGCCGTACGACGACGTGGTGTTCAGCCGGCGGCACGGCGAGAACCTGAGGCGCGCGCGGGACGCGGCATGGGCCTTCGCGCTGACCGGCGAGCGCGCGTTCGCCGCGGACGCAGCGGCCGTCCTGCTGGGCTACGCCGATCGCTACGAGGCGTACCCGTACCACAGCAACGACCGCGACCCGACGCGACACCGCGACAGCGGCGGCCATCTGATGGAGCAGACACTGTCCGAGGCCTCGATGCTGGTGCGCGACATCGGTCCGGCGATCGACCTGATCTGGCCCGCTCTCGACGACGATGAGCGCGCACGCGTGCTCGACCACCTGGTGCGGCCGCTGGTCGAGAACGTCGCGAAGTGCCACCGCGGCAAGAGCAACTGGCAGAGCTGGCACAACGCCGCACTGTTCACCGGCGGGGTGCTGCTCGGCGACGCGGGCTGGATGCGGCGCTCGGTCTTCGATACCCGGAACGGCTTCCTGTTCCAGATGGGCGCCTCGGTCTCCTCCGACGGCATGTGGTACGAGAACTCGTTCGGCTACCACGCCTACACGCTCGCGGCGCTGTGCGCGCACGCGGACGCGGCGCGGATCGCCGGCATCGATTTGTTCGCGCAGCCTGCGTTCGCCAGGATGTGCGCGCTTCCCGCCCGCTACGTGATGGCCGACGGCAAGTTGCCGCGACTCGGCGACGACGTCGACAGCTCGCCCGGGAGTGCTGCGGCCGCGCTCGAAGCCGCGTTCGCCGCCACCGGAGATCCTCGGCTGCGCGCGGTGCTGCCGAGATCGCCGAGTTGGGAGTCGATCTGCTACGGGCGCGAGGTCGGGCTCCCGGCGAGCGTCGCTGCGCTCGGCAGCGAGGTGTTCCGCGCATCGGGCCACGCGATCCTGCGCCGCGGTGGTCCGGCCGCGATGTCCGCGCTGTTGACCTTCGCGCCGTTCGGCGGCTTCCACGATCACTTCGATCGGTTGTCGTTCGTGTGGTACGCGTTCGCGCAGGAGCGCGGGGTCGATCCCGGGCGAGCGCGAAGCCAGGCGTACCGGCTGCCGATCCACCGCGACTGGTACCGCGCGACGCTCGCGCACAACGCGGTCGTCGTCGACGGAGCCTCACAGCGCGAGAACGGCGGCGAGCTGCTCGCGTTCGTCGCCGCCGACGACTTCGCGGCGGTGGCGGCCCGCACGACCGACGCCTACCCGGGAGTCACGCACGCGCGCTGCCTCTGCATGACCGACGCGTTCGTGCTGGTCCTCGATCGGCTGAACAGCGAGCGGGAGCACAGCTACGACTGGCTGTACCACGACCGCGGGCCGGAGGTGAGCTGCGTCGACGTCACGCCGGGGACGATCGCTCCGATCGGCTTGCACGGCGAGGAGTTCGTCGAGTGGAGCGGCGCGGGCGAGTCCGGCGGCGAGATCCGAGTGGAGTTCACCGGTGCGCGCGTCGCGACGACGCTGGACGTCGCCGGGGGAACCGCGACCACTATCCGGATCGGGACTGGACCGGTGCAGTCGGTCGTCGATCGTGCGCCGCTGGTGCTGCTGCGGCGGCGAGGCGCGAGCGCGACGTTCGCGGGTGTGCTCGCGGCGAGCACCGCGTCGGATCCGCGCGCCGTGACCGGTATCACCTGCGTGGACGAATCCGGCGTGATGGTCGTGACCGTGCGGCGGCCCAGCGGCGACACGACGTTCCGGTGGGATGGCGAACGCGAATTCGTGCTCGCAGGACCGCGGTAGGTCCCCGCGCGCGTGGTCCCGCTCCGCAGGACGCGCCGGCGCCAGCGACAACGGCCCGCGGATCACGGCCGATCAATGCATTCGACGCCAACCCGGCCCGCAATCGCCGTTGCTCGATATCCGCGATCGCCCGCGAGCGTCCTTGACGCCGGCCAGCACATCGTCGAACGAGATGCGAACGCCGGGCGAGCGGCTGCTCGTGCATCGGCGTATTCCAGCGCTCCCTGGCGGTGTCCCCCTGTGTCACGAAAGTCGTCGTCGAGCGCGTCGAGTCGGCTCGGACGCCCTGCAGGGGCGTGCGCCGAATGGCGGTCGCGCCGCAACCTTGGTCCGGCCACGATAGACCGGACGGCGACGGGGCTCGGTGCGCGAGCCACGCGTCGTGCAGCCGGTGCATCATCGCCGTTCGAGTGCATGGCGACAGGAGGCGTGACCAACCGCCTGCCGACCGGGCCATGCCCCGAAGTCTCCCCCGCTGCGCGCGGCAGGTCTGCGAACCGGGCTCCGTGAGTCGAAGTGCCGACGGCTACGCCGCGCAGCGATGGCTGCCGGTGTCCTGGCTCTCCGGCGTCGCCGCGCTGACCGGAAGCGTCGGTGCGAAGGCCGTCTCGAAGTGCGTGAGCGAGATCAGCGCTCTGCGTCAGGCCAGACGCTCGTCGCGATCCCGCTCGGTGGGCGTCGCGCCCGAGCACCGAATTGGGCGATCGCCCGGCCCTCGGCTGGCTCCGGTGCGGTGTGCCGAGGCTGCCCCGATGCACCGAGCCGATCGATCTCGGCATCGTCGACTCGTGCTTGCGTCGCCCTCGACGATCGGGCGATCCAGGTCGTCGAGAACTACAATGCGGCCGCACCCCGGACGCTCCTCCGCGCCGGTGTGACCACCGGACCGCTCTCTCCATGAACTCCCTCACCGCCCGCGTGCTCCTCGTCGTCGGTCTCGTGGTCACCGCGTCCGCGCAGGGGCCGACCCAGCCCTTCGACCCGAGCGACTGGGGCGACGTCCTGGTCCACAACGTCACGCGCGCCGACGTGATCCGGCTGACCCTCGCCGGTATCGACGTGCAGTCGGTGCAGGGCACGACTGCGCTTCTGTACCTCTCGACGAAGCAGACCGCGGCCCTGCGCGCCCAGGGCTACAGCCTGCTCGAGCTGCCGCGTGCGGGGGCCGGCGGAAAGCAGGCCGGCTACCACACCTACGTCGACCTGACCAACGAACTGCAGGCGGTCGCCGCAGCTCATCCGGCGATCTGCCAGCTCGTGAGCATCGGCACCTCGGTGCAGGGGCGCGAGCTGTGGTTCATGAAGATCTCCGACAACGTGGGCGTCGAGGAGGACGAGCCGGAGTTCCGGTACGGCTCGTCCATCCACGGCGACGAGGTCGTCGGCATCGAGCTGTGCATGAATCTGATCGATCTGCTCACGAGCAGCTACGGCACCGATCCGCAGATCACCGCGCTCGTCGACAGCGTCGAGATCTGGATCATGCCGATGATGAACCCCGACGGCACGACCGCGAGCAGTCGCTACAACGCGCAGGGCCGCGATCTGAACCGCAGCTTCCCCGACCGGGTGAACGATCCGGTCAACACGACGAGCGGTCGGCCGCTGGAGGTGCAGCGGGTCATGAACTGGGCATTCGCCCACTCGCCAGTGCTCTCCGCGAACTTCCACGGCGGTTCCCGCGTGGTCAACTACCCGTACGACTCGGATCCGAACCGCTGGGCGAGCTACTCGGCGTGTCCGGACGACGATCTGTTCATCGAGCAGTCGCTGACCTACTCGCGGCTCAATACGCCGATGTACAACAGCTCTTCGTTCCCGCGGGGTATCACCAACGGCGTCGCGTGGTACCTGATCTACGGAGGCATGCAGGACTGGAGCTACGTCTGGCAGGGCTGCAACGACGTCACGATCGAGCTCTACGGCACCAAGTGGCCGCCGTATGCTCAGATCGCCGGCCTGTGGAACGACAACCGCGCCGCCATGCTCGCCTACATGGAGCTCTGTCTGAAGGGGGTGCGGGGGCTGATGACCGACCTCGCGACCGGGTTGCCCCTGGCAGGGACCGTGCAGGTCGTCGGCCGGACCCACGACGTCTTCACGGATCCGGACGTCGGTGACTACCACCGCATGCTGCTGCCGGGCACGTACTCGATCGTGTACTCTGCCTCCGGGTACGTGTCGCAGACCTTCCACGGCGTTTCGGTCGGCCCGCGCGATGCCACGCGCGTCGACGTCGCGCTCGCGCCCGTCGGTTTCCGTGCACCGGTGCCCGACGTCAGGGTCAACGGTCAGAACGGTCCGCTCACGATCCCCTCGGCGACGCCGGTGTCCGTGACGGTTTCCCTCACGCCGAACGACCTCGTCGGCGTCCCGCAGGACTGGTGGTTCAGCGTGACCTACGGCGCGACCACCATCTGGTGGACCTGGCCGGCGGTCTGGAGCCTGAGTCGATCGCCCTGCTACGACGGTCCGCTGTTCCAGCTCAGCGGCCTGGAAATCGTCAGCGGCAACCTCCCGCCGGGGATCTGGACCTTCGCATTCGGCGTGGATCGACGCGACGGCATCTTCCAGGGAACGCTGTCGGACTCGATCACCGTCACCGCCTATTGATCCCGAAGCGCGGAGATCGCCGTGACGAGCCGTTCCGGGTGCACGCGTGTCGGAGGCACGAGCGGGCTCGTGAGCGGCAGTGCCGCCGAAGGGTCCGCGAGAGCATCGCAGGCCACTCCCTGCCCACGGAGCTTTGGAGGCGCGTCGGGACCCCGGGGCCCGCTGCGCGGCTCCGGGCCTCCGCGGGCCGATCAGGCGTCGAGGCCGAGCGAGCTGACGTAGCGCTGCTCGAGGGGGAGCAGCGCCTTCAGGTCACTGTCCGCGTCGCTCCAGCGCGCCTCCGCCGCGGCCTCGACGAAGTCGGTGTGGATGGTCTGCAACTCGATCACCTGGGCGGGAGTCGGCACATCGAGCCAGGCGATACCGATGCCGAGCCAGCGGGTGATGGCCTCGAGCGCAGGGCATTCGCGATGGTGACGGGCGGCCGGCTCGCCCGATTCGCCACCCATTGCGCGAGATCGGCAGGGGCCTCCGGGCCGCCATATCCGAGCTCGATCGGCGTGTACTCGATGTCCCCGGCCGTGCCGCTGATCTTCGTCGCAGGTTGGTACGCGAGGCTCAGGTCGCTACTCTGCGCGGCGGCAAGGCCACGTAGTGCATCGAGACCACGGGATCGCGGACCTTCTGGTCATCGAACAGCAGGCCGGTGGAGTTGTCGAACGGAAGCTCCGGGCCGATCATCGCCTGGAACAGACAGAAGCCGATGCCCGAAGCCGCGAGGGTCGGAATCACTTCTTTTTTGGCGCTGCAATGCCCCAGGATCGCCGACCTCGCCAGCGAGCAGCGGCTTTCCGACTACGAGGGCTCGCACGCTGGCGGCGAACGTCTCGGTGTCCTGCCGGAAGACCCCGTACGGGTGGAAGGAGTTCACGTCCACGCGACTCGCGAGAATCGCGGACGGCATCGGCCAGCCGATCGTCACCGGCTTCGAGCGGACCAGCTCCTGGGCCTCGATCGTGTTGGCGAGCCACGGCTCGAGGTCCGGTACGAGCAGTCGCGGCTCGTTCATGACGTCCCAGAGCCACAGAAGTGGTTGTCGTCGACCAACGGAGTGTCCTTCCGCGAGTGTCTGCGTCCGGAGAGCAACTGGAAGCAACCGAGTGCGACGGGCGTTAGGCAAGGAGAAGTTTGGCTCCCTTGCGGGTATGGGGGCAGCTCGCACCCGCTTCCCCGCCTCGCGCACGGGAGTGCGGTCCGACTTCCCGGGGCTGGAGCCGAGGCCGGTGCGAAACCCCGACCCGCAGTCGTGCGACCCCGCCTGGCGCCTTGCTGCCGAGGCTGGAGCCTCGGTTCCGTTTCGCCCGCGGCTCCTCGGGCAGAACCAAACTGTCACGGATCCAGGCTCGACAGGACCGCATCGATGAAGTCCAGGGCCTCGGGGATGTCCACTCGGTTGCACCACACGGTCGAGATGAACTCGTGAGGTCCCCCGTAGAGCGTGGCGACCAGAGTCTCCTTGTTGTCTGGCTCCACGATGAAGACCGGCGCCCCCGCGTTCCCCGGACCACCGCCTCCGTAGCCAGCGGCAGGGTTCTGCTGGAAGATCGCGTAGCGCATGACCGCATTGAGGTAATGCGGCTTCGCAAGACGCCTTCCGGAGGGCGGGTAGGCCTGCGGAGGAGGGAACTCCACCACACCTCCGTATCCGGAAACCGTGTAGTCCTGCTGCTTCAGATAGCGGTTGTCTCCCTGGCAGAAGATCTCGCTGCTCGGCAGACGTGCTGGCTCGATCCCAGCAACCGGGTCTTCCAGGACTGCGACGGCAAGCCTGCTGATCTCGTTCTCATGGCCCGGTCGCGGTGGCCATCCGGGATTGATCACGATGTCTTGCACGGATAGCCAGGTGGGGGGCACTGGATCACCCATGAAGACCGGAAAGGCAGGCAACTGATCGAAGGTGATGTAGATGTCGTCCATGGTGATCGCCTGGATGGCGATGAGGAACTCGAGGAAGTCCATGGAACCGGCATCGGTCAGGAACGCGCGCTCATGAATCAGGGTGCCAGAGCAGAAGGTGAAGTAGATCGGCGCTGGCGCTCCGGGAACGGGCATGGGCACGAGTACGGCGCCAACGTTCTCGTGAGCGAAGTCAGGATCTCCCGCTACCGCCCACGAGCCTCGAGGAGCGAACGCGCAGATGAGGAAGAGGCAGGACAACCATCGCGTTTTCATCGGACAACCTCCTGTTTTCGCGGCACAACTCCCTGCATCGGTCAGCGCGTGGCCAGGGAGTCGGTTCGACCGGGATCTCCAGGCCCCTCGGGACGGGGTCCATCTGCGTGCTCGGAGACCCTCGGATTGGGTGAGACCCAGAACGACCCGAACCGCATGCTCGCGGTCCGGTCCAGGAGGTCCATCCACCGACGAAGGACTTCTCGGACCGGCTTCTCCGGTTTCTTGTTCCTGGTCGCGAGCAGGCCCTCGCGGACGGGCTCCCAGTTCCTGTCCGAATCGCTGCTTCCCCGCGTCGACCCGGTGCCGGCGGTTGCCATCCGCCATCGCAGGAATCGCAAGACCACCGCCGGTGGCGTGGCCTGCAACCGCATAGCGCGCTGGAACGGATCGACGTGGGCGCCGCTGCCCGTATGCAGGAGAAAGGGGAATCCCGCGCCCTGCCCGTGAGGCCAGAGCGCAGTGCGGTGGAGCGAGAGTCCGGTCAGGGGCACCCGTCGGGATTCGGATCGGGGAGATCCTGCCGACTTGGGGGCGCTCCCGAGGGTGCCAGGCAGAGCCCGGTCGCGGCGCGACCGGGATTCCGATCGCTGCGCGGGGGATCGGGGCGTTCAGTCGGCCCACAGGCTTGATCGATGGGGCGATGCCTGGGGTGACGCGAGTTGCGCGAGTTTGGCCGGCAGGTCCAGCCAGGTCAGCGCCCCGACGATCGTTCGCGGGTCGGTGACGACCCCGCGAAGCGGGTCGCTGCATCCGCAGGCGATCAGCCTTCGCAGGAGGCTGCAGCAATGCTTTCTGCAGCCACGTGAGCAGACGGCGGCGGGTGTGGCATACCGGGCACACCAAGGCGTCGATGCCGAAGCTGCGGGCGAGCAGTGCCCACCAGGTGTAGCGGCGCCGCGAACGCGGCTTCCTGTGCGGTGCCCTCTCTCGGGTGGGACGCCGTCTCTGCAGCGGGCGGAACGCGGGAGGCGACTGGTGTTCGTCGGGCGGGGGAGGCACCTCCCGGTCGCGGTGCGAGGCGCCGGGTGCGAAGGCGCCGTGGTAGGTAACCAGGCTGCGCCGAGGTCGCGGCACCAGTGCAGCGAGCCGCTCGATCAAGACCAGCCGCTCGAACACCACCAGCTTCGGCCCGTCCTTCCACGGCCGCTTGGACCTGCAGACCACCGTGCCGTCGCGGATCCAGGCCGGTCGGTCCGCTTCGATGGCGGGGCGCAGGACGTCGCGACACGGCCTCTCCAGAGCGTCGCTCCGCCCGGCCTCGACCACGGTGGCCGCGTGCATCGATCGCGACCGCGCGGGCGTAGCGCACGCTCCCACGCTCGTGCACGAAGTCGACGCCGGCGGCGCCGGCCGTCGCGACGAACTCGCCGCCGGCGTCGAACTCGATTCTGAGCGGACCGCGCCGCGGCAGTCGGTCGAAGCGGAAGCTGTGCTCGATCCCCTCGGGATCGACGCGGAAGGACTCGACGAACCCGCGCCGCGCGCAGTCGATCGCCGTGCCGTGCAGCTTCGGCGTGGTCGACTCGACGGACAGCTTCGCGTCCCCGACCGTCGCGCGACGCATCCCGAACTGCAGCGGCAGGTCGATCGGCGCCTCGGAGCCGAAGGACGGCACGGAGCGCAGGCCGGCAGCGTCGATCTCGGCCTTGGAGTCGCGGCCGGCGACCCCGACCACGTCGTCGGCGGCGCGGACGATCGGCTGTCCAGCAGACTCGAGGAGCGACCGCGCTGCCGTCGCGGGTTTGGTCGGGATCTGGTCGAACACGGCGGTCGTCAGCGCGGTGCAGGCGGCGAGGAGGTTGGTCCGGAGGTGGGACTCCTGACGGCTCCGGGTCCGCGGAGGAGGGACTGCCCTGGCATCCGGATCCACCGGAGTCCGTAGCAGCCCGAATCGCGGAAGGTCCTCGACCCCGCTCCGACCCGGCGGGGACCGGCCGCGAGGTCTCCATGGCGTCGCGGATTCGCGTCCCGGACGCGGGTCGCGGACCCCGCGTTCCAACCGGGATTCGTGTCCGCAGCAGCCCCTTCCGCGCGAAGATGCGCGTTCCGCCAGCGCCATGCAGCGTGCCCTCCGTCGCTCGTGTCAGGTCACTCTCGTGCTGTTCGCCGCCCTCGGGTGCGGAGCAGCGCCGCGGTCCCAGGAGCCACCGGAGGCGCGGAGCCCGTTCGAGTCGACGATCCGCCCGCTGATCGGCCGGTACTGCCTCGAATGCCACGCGACCGCCGAGCGGAAGGGCGACGTCGATCTCGAGCGCTGGTCGACCCTCGCGATCGCGAGCGCCGACCCGCTCCTGCTGCAGGACGTCGTCGTCGACCAGCTCTCGGACCGCGCGATGCCGCCGGAGGACGCGGAGCAGCCGACCGACGAAGAGCGCGCGCTGCTGCTCGGGTTCGCCCGCGACTCGCTGGCGGAGCTCGCCCAGGCCATGGCCGGTGACCCCGGGCCGGTCGTGCTGCGGCGCCTGTCGAACGCCGAGTACGGGAACTGCGTGCGGGACCTGACCGGCGTGCCGGAGCTCGATCCGGCGCGGGAGTTCCCGGCCGACGGAGCCGCGGGAGAGGGCTTCACGAACGTCGGTCAGGCGCTGGTGATGTCGCCCGCGCTGCTCGAGAAGTACTTCGACGCCGCCAAGCGGATCGCCGAGCACGCGGTGCTGGTGCCCGGCGGGATCCGCTTCTCGCCGCACGCGACCCGGCGCGACTGGACCGAGGAGCTGCTGACCGCGATCCGAGGGTTCTACCGCCGCTACACCGAACCCGGCGGCGGCGAGGTCGTGAACCTCCAGGGGATCGTGTTCGCGACCAACTCCGGCGGTCGGATCCCGCTCGAGCCGTACCTCTTCGCGACGCTCGAGCTGCGCGACGCGGCGGAGCCTGCCGTCGAGATCGAGCGGGTCGCGCGGACCCATCACCTGTCCGCCCGCTACCTGCGCACGCTCCTCGCGACCCTCGGCTCCGACCACGGCTCGCCGTTGCTCGATCCGATCCGCGCCGCGTGGCGCAGCGCCACACCGACCTCGATCGCCGCGGTGGTCGCCGCGATCGAGGCGCGGCAGGCATGGTGCTTCGAGTTCAACACGGTCGGCCACCTGGGCAAGGTCGGTGGGCCGACCTCGTGGCTGGAGGGCATCGAACCGTGGAGCGAGCACCGCGAGGTCACGCTCGCGATCGGCGCTGGTGATGCGGACGGCTTCGTGCACCTCGAACTCGACGCGCGAGCGGTCGACGCGGACTCGAACGGTCGCACGCTGGTGTGGGACGACCCGCACTTCGTGATCCCGGGTCGACCCGAGCTACCGCTCCGCGAGGTCGGCGCGCTGAGCGCGGCGCGCCGGGATTCGGTCGCACGTTGCTGCGCCGCGGTCGGCGCGGCCTGCGCCGCGGCCGAGGAGCTGATCGGCGACGCAGCCGACACGCTCGACGTGCAGAGCCTGGCGGCGCGGCACGGCCTCGACGCGGACACGCTCGCCGCGTGGCTGAGCTGCCTCGGCATCGCGAAGGCGGTGCCGCTGAACGCCGAGGCCTGCTTCAACGCGAGGCTGCCCGCGCCCGCGAACGCACCCTTCGTCACCGGCTTCGGCGAGCCCGAGCTGCCCGCGGTCGTCGCGAACCCGTCCGCCGAGCCGGTCCGCATCCCCGGCGACCTCCCGGCTCACGGCGTCGCCGTGCATCCATCGCCGTCGCGCACCGCGGCGGTCGGCTGGCGCAGCCCGATCGACGGCCGGGTCGACGTGCAGGCGGCGGTGCATCACGCGCACGCCGCGTGTGGCAACGGAGTGATCTGGTCGCTGGAGCTGCGACGCGGCGCGGTGCGGCGGGTGCTCGCGAGTGGTGCGGTGCCGCGCGGGGGCACAGCGCCGGCGATCGCCCTGGATGCGCTCGCGATCCGCAGCGACGACTTCGTCGTGCTCGCGATCGGCGCCGGGGCCGGCGACCACTCCTGCGACCTGACCGCGATCGACCTCTCGGTGACCGCGACCCGAGTGGCTACGCCGAGCTGGCACCTCGCGGCCGAGTGCGCGCCCGACCTGCTCGCCGGGAATCCACATCCGGACGCGAGCGGCCGTGCCGGGGTGTGGTACTTCTTCGGCGAGCCGGACCCGCAGCAGCAGGGTGCCGGGCTGGAGGTTCCGGACGGATCCGCCCTCGCGCGCTGGCGCGCGGCATCGGACCCGGACGCGCGCGCCCGCGCTGCGGACGAGCTCGCCGCGCTGCTCGCAGGGAGCGGTTCACCGAACGCCGCCGATCTCGAACTCCGCCGTCGGCTCGTCTCGCTGACGGGCCCGCTCGGGACGGCTGCGATCGCCGCGCCGGCGCTCGGGGCAGCGCGCTCGGAGCAGCTCGGCACGGTGCCAGACGCGGCGCCACCGGAGCCGACGGTCCTCGCCTGCACGGTGCCCGCGAAGCTCGCGTTCGACCTGCCCGCCGAGCTCGTCGCGGGCGCGACCTTCGTCACGAGCACCCACGTCGAAGGGCCCGACGGCATCGTCGCGGTCGAGGTCCGCGCCGGATCCACCGCAGCGCCCACCGGCTCGCCGCTGGTGATCGCCGACTCGGAAACGGCCCGCGCGCGCGCGGCAGCCGCGAGCGAGGAGTTCCGCGCGGTGTTCCCAGCCGCGCTTTGCTACCCGACGATCGTGCCCGTCGACGAGGTCATCACGCTGACGCAGTTCTACCGCGAGGACGAACCGCTGCGCCGCCTGATACTCGACGACGCCGCGACCGCCGAACTCGACCGGCTGTGGGACGAGCTGCACTTCGTCAGCCAGGACGCGCTGACCGCGGTCGACGCGTTCGAACAGCTGTGGCAGTACGCGACCCAGGACGCCGATCCGTCGGTATTCGAGCCGCTGCGGGCGCCGATCGCCGCCCGGGCTACCGAATTCCGCGCTCGCCTCGCCGCGGTGCAACGGCTGCACCTCGCCGCGGTCGAGGAGTTCGCGACGCGCGCGTACCGTCGTCCGCTCCGCGACGACGAGCGCGAGGGGTTCGCGCAGCTCTACGCGGCGCTGCGCGCCGAGGGTCTCGAGCACGACGCGGCGATCCGCTTGATCATCGCGCGCGTGCTCGTGTCGCCTTCGTTCCTGTACCGCGCGGAGACACCGCCGGCGGGAACCGAGCCGGCACCGGTGGACGCCCACGAGCTCGCGACCCGGCTGTCGTTCTTCCTGACCTCGTCGATGCCGGACGCGGAGCTGCGCGTCCACGCCGACGACGGCTCGCTGTGCGAGCGCGACGTGTTGATCGCACAGACGCGTCGACTGCTGCGAGGGCCGAGCGTGCGCCGCTTCGCGATCGAGTTCGGCTGCACCTGGCTGCACGTCCGCGACTTCGACCAGAATGCGGACAAGAGCGAGACCGTGTTCCCGACCTTCGCCGGGCTGCGGGCGTCCATGTACGAGGAGACGATCCGCTTCCTGACCGATCTCGTGCAGAACGACGGCTCCGTGCTCGCCCTGCTCGACGCGGACTACACCTTCGTCGACCCGGCGCTCGCGGCCCACTACGGGGTTCCCGCTGGTCCGACCGAGGGTTGGTCGCGCGTCGACGGCATGCACGGACTCGGTCGCACCGGCATCCTGACCCACGCGTCGATCCTCGCATCGCAGTCGGGCGCGTCGCGCACGAGTCCGATCCTCCGCGGCAACTGGGTCGCCGAGGTGCTGCTCGGCGACAAGCTGCCGCGCCCACCGAAGGGCGTGCCGCGCCTGCCGGAGGACGAGGCCGGGGCCGAATGGAGCGTGCGCGAGCTCACCGAGCTGCACAGCCGCGATCCGCGCTGCGCGCATTGCCACCAACGGATCGATGCCTTCGGGTTCGCGCTCGAGGCCTTCGACGGCATCGGCCGCGCGCGCAACGTCGATCTCGGTGGTCGCCCGATCGACACCACCGCGACCGCGATGGACGGCGCGGTGCTCGACGGGGTGATGGGCTTGCGCGACTACCTGCTGACGGCGCGCCGCGACGCCTTCGTCCACCAGTTCTGCCGGAAGCTGCTCGGCTACGGCCTCGGTCGAGCCGTGCGGCTCTCCGACGAGCCGCTGCTCGCGTTGCTGGGGCAGCAGCTCGCCGCCGACGAGTTCCGCATCGGCAGGGTCTTCGAGACGATCGTCACGAGTCCGCAGTTCACGATGATCCGCGGTCGGGACGCGCCGGACTGGCGCTGAGGTGATGCATGCAAGACGCTCCGCAAACCGATCCGACCGGCGCGACGAGACGCGCGGTCCTGCGAGGGGCGGGTGCGGTGATCGCGCTGCCGTGGTTGGAATCGTTCGGCTTCCGCCGCTTTCAGCGCGAGGACCCTGCGCGCGCGCCGCTGCGCCTCGTCGTGATGTTCTCCGGCAACGGCTTCCACAGCCGCGAATGGTGGGCGCGCGGTGAGGGTGCGTCGATGGAGCTGGGCCAGGTGCTGCACCCGCTCGAGCCGTTCCGCGAGAAGCTGCTGTTCGTTCGCGGTCTGTTCAATGCCGAGGCATTGAAGGGCAACATCCACAGCTCGCAGACCGGCAACCTGTTGTCGGGCGCACGGCTCGCCGCCGGTGGCGAGATCCGCTCCGGCACCAGCATCGACCAGGTGGTCGCGCAGCGCCTCGGGGACGCGACGAAGCTGCCGAGCCTCGTGCTCGGCTGCGAGAAGTCGAACCCGTCCGTGCACAAGAACTACTCGATGCTCTACAGCTCGCACATCTCGTGGTCATCGCCGACCACGCCGACGCCGCTCGAGATCTACCCGGCGCTCGCGTTCGACCGGATGTTCGCGAACAAGGTCGCGCAGGGCGATCGCAGCATCCTCGACGCGCTCCTCGGCGATGCGAACGACGTGCGGCGACGGCTGGGCAGCGGGGACGTGCGCAAGCTCGACGAGTACCTCGACTCCGTCCGCGACGTCGAGCGTCGCCTCGACCGGACGACGGGCGTGGACGCGGCCGCCTGGCAACCGACGCGCCGCGATCCGGACCGCGAACGCCCGGCCGACGGTCTGCCCGCGCACCTCGAGGAGCACATGCGGATCATGTGCGACCTGCTGGTGCTCGCGTTGTGGACCGACACGACCCGCATCGCGACGCTGAAGCTCAACAACGACCACTCGTCGCAGCGCTTCCCGCATCTCGGTATCGACTCGATGATCCACCACCTGCTGTCGCACACCGACTCGGCGGACTGGCTCAGGGTCAACCAGTTCTTCCTCGAGCAGGTTGCGTACGTCGCGCAACGGCTCGACGCGATCGAGGAAGGCGACCGCACGGCGCTCGACAGCACGCTGCTGCTGTTCCTGTCGAGCATGATGTCGGGCAACCACGACGCCGATCAGCTCCCGGTGGTCCTGATCGGCGGCGCGAGTGCAGGGATCCGCGGCGGACGGGTGCTCGATTACCGTGCCGCGCCCGAGCGTCAGATGTGCCGGCTGTACCTCGCGATGATGGCGAAGCTCGGGGTCGAACTCGCCGAGTTCGGAGATGCGCGGGCGCCGCTCGCGGAGCTGTGAGCGGTCGCCCGCCGAGGCGGTCCGACGACCGCGCGCGGTCAGGAGCCAAGGCCGAAGCGCACGCCCAGGCCGGCGAATGCTCCTGACTCCGGAAAGTCGGTGTGGTAGGAGCCGCCGATCGCGGTCGGGCGGAGCGAGAACTTGTCGCCGAGCATCCAGATGTAGCCCGCCGAGCCGTCAACGGCGAACGCGGTCTCGTCGCCCGACTCCTCGTAGCCACCGTCCTGACAGTCCCAGCTGGTTGGCGGAAACACGCCGGCGCCGACGTAGAAGCCGTCGAGGGACTGCTCCGGGTAGCAGCGCGCTTCGACGCCGACGCCCGTCCGGTGTCCGGTCTCGTCCGCGTCGTCGGTGTGCTCGCCTCCACCGGTCGACCTGTCGTCGTAGCGCAAGAGGCGTGGTGCGATCGCGACGTGATCGCCGACTGCGGATTCGCCTTCGACCGCGATCAGCGATCCGGTGGCACCTCCACCGACAACGAGCTCCGCACCGGCAGCCAGCCGCACGCTCGGAGGCAGCGCGTTCCTGGCCGCGATCGGCGAGGGCGCGGGAATCGAACCGGGAGCCCGCAAGTGGGACAAAGGACGATCCGGCGCGCTGCGCGTGGAGCCGGAGCGCGGTGCGGTGGAGCGAGAGCCCGGTCAGAGGCACCCGCCGGGATTCAGATCGGGGAGATTCTGCCAATTCGGGGGCGCTCCCGAGGGTGCCAGGCAGGGCTCGGTCGCGGCGTGACCGGGATTCCGATCGCAGCGCGGAGCATCGAGGCGTGCAGTTGGCCCACCGGCCTGAACGATCGGGCGGTGCCCGGGGTGAGCCGAGTTGCGGGAGTTCGGCCGACAGGTCCAGCCACGTCGGCACCCGGAGGAACGTCCGCGGGTCGGTGATGAACCCGCGAAGCCGGACGCTGCATCCGCAGCCGATCAGCCTCCGGAGGAAACTGCAGCAATGCAGTCTGCGGCCACGTGAGCAGCCGGCGGCGCGTTTGACATTCCCGGCCCACCAAGGCATCGATGCCGAAGCTGCGGACGAGCAGTCGCCACCGGGTGAGGCGGCGCGGCGAACGAGGCTTGTTCTGCTGGCGAGCCATCGCCCGAGTGGGACGCCGTCTCTGCAGCGAGCGGAAGGCGGGCGGCGACCGGTTGTCGTCAGGCGGGGGAGGCACGACCCCATCCCGGTGCGAGGCGCCGGGCGCGGACGCTCCGTGGTAGGTCACGAGGTTGCGGCGCGGCCGAGGCACCAGTGCAGAGAGCTGCTCGCTCGAGACCAGCGGCTCGAACACCATCAGCTCGAACACCATCAGCTTCGACCGGTCCTTCCACGGCCGCTGAACCTGTAGACGACGTTTCCGTCGCGGGTCCAGGCCAGTCGTTCCTCGTCGATGGCCGAACGCAGGACGTATCGACACCGCCGCTCCAGAGCGTCGCTCCGCTCGGCCTCGACCACGGTGGCCGCGTGCAACGAGAAGCCGCGGTAGCGGGCCTGCTGATCGAAGGCCTCGAAGTCGAGGCGGATCGCGTCGGGATCACGCCAGCGCGGCACCGCACGACCGGCCTGTTCACCGCAGGCGATCCGACCTTGTTCGGCGCGGCCTGATCGGCGTCGAGCGCGTTCCGCTCGTCTTGCAGCTGCGGACCGCCGCCGTCGTCGCGCAGCAGACCCCGGTCACGGAGCAGTGCGAGCACCCGGCGAACGATGCGCGCGGTGACCCGGGCGAGCTGCTCGTCGGTCCGTTCCGGACGCGGGTGGAAGTCGGCGCGGCCCGCATCGGACGAAGTCACGAAGACCTCGTCGACGACGAGCCCGTGGAAGTGCGGGACGAGCCGGACGGCCGAGTCGAAGCGCTGCACCGCGACCACGGCTGCGGGACGTGGGGCGCCGACGCCCGGGGCGCGTGGCTGACGGCGTTGCAGCGCGAGGAAGCTGCGGACGAAGATCGTCCGCACCGCGAGGAGCAGCTCGGGATCGCGGGCGAGTGGGTAGCGGAGCTCGAAGGGCAGGCTCGACACCTCCTTCCGGACCGGCATGTCGGGCAGTCGTCTCGAGGTTGGCGCGGTCCACGAGCCAGGCCGCGGTGTCGGCCAAGCGCCGACCACCGCACGACGGGCAGCTGCCGCGGCGCCCACAGCTCAAGGCGACCGGCTCGCCGGTGCGGCAGCCGGGGCGGCACACGGTCGCGAACCCCGCCGCCGACTGCCCACGGCGCAGGTGGTCCTCCAACCCGCCGCGGACGAAGCTCGGGACGGAGGTTGCGCACGCATCACGGACGACCTCGGCGCGCTCGACGAAGGTCGCGAGGTGCTGCTGCAGCACCTGGTAGAGCACCGAGCGCTCGGGGCGGCGCCGTCGTCGCGACGGTCTCGCGCAGCTCGCCGCACCGCCCTGTGGCCGTGCGCACCGTTGCCCGGCGCCGGTCGTGCGGCCACGCTGCGCGGGTGACGACCGAACCGCCGCTCGGCCTGCGCCGGATCCTGACGCTGTGGTGGCCGCTCGCCGGGAGCTGGGTCCTGATGGGCGTCGAGATGCCGATGGTCACCGCGGTGGTCGCGCGGCTGCCGGACGAGCGCGTGCAGCTCGCCGCGATCGGCGCGGTCGTCTACCCGGTGTCGATCCTGATCGAGGCGCCGATCATCATGCTGCTCGCGGCGTCGACGCGGCTGTCGGCCGACTACGCGACGTGGCGGCGGCTGTGGTGGTTCGCGCACATCGCCGGTGGCGGGCTCGCGCTGCTGCACGCGGCGATCGCGTTCACGCCGCTGTTCGACCTGCTGGTGTGCCGGCTGATCGACGTGCCGGAGCGGGTCGTCGAGCCGGCGCGGCTCGGGCTGCAGATCATGACGCCGTGGAGCTGGGCGATCGCGTGGCGGCGCTTCCAGCAGGGCGCGCTGATCCGCGTCGAGCGCTCGCGGCAGGTCGCGCTCGGCACCGGCGTGCGGCTCGGCACCAACGCGGTCGTGCTGGCGGGCGGCTACGCGCTGGCGGTGGCGCGCGGTGGCGGGGCGGTGTCGGGCGTGCTGGTCGGGGCGGTCGCGATCGTCGCCGGCGTGGTGACGGAGGCGGTGTTCGCCGAGCGGGGTGCGCGGCGGCTGGTCGCGCCGGCGCTGGCGAAGCTCGCGCCGGCTGCCGAGCCGTGGAGCTGGCGGGCGTTCCTGCGCTTCTACCTGCCGCTGTCGTGCACGCCGCTGATCTCGATTGCACTGCAGCCGATCGGTGCGGCGGCGATGAGCCGGCTGCCGCAGCGGCTCGAGTCGATGGCCGCGTGGCCGGTTGTGTACGGGCTCGTGTTCGTGTTCCGCAGCCTGGGGCTCGCCTACAACGAGGTCGTCGTCGCGATGAGCGCGCGGCCCGACGCCGAGCGGGCATTGGGAGTATTCGCGCAGCGGCTCGCGATCGCGGCGACCGCGGCGCTCGCGGTGTTCGCGGTGCCGGCGATCGGCTACGCGTGGTATCGGGGTGTTGCGGGGCTCGACCCGGAGCTCGCGCGCTTCGCGACGGTCGCGGTCGCGATCGCGTTGCCGATGCCGTTCTACTCGGTGCTGCAGAACCTGTATCAGGGTCGGCTCGTGCACGCGCGGCGGACCGCACCGATCACGCGGGCCGTGGTCGTCTACGCGCTGATCAGCGCGGCGCTGCTGCTCACGGCGGTGATGCTCACGGCAGTCGGTCGCGTCGACGTCGCCGGCATCCGCGTCGTGCTCGGCGCATTCCTGGTCGCCGGCACGCTGCAGACGTTGTATCTGCGCGCCGCGGCGAGGAAGGTGGGTGGCGCGGAGGGGCCGGCCAGCCGGGAGCCCCGACCGGGAGCAGCCGAATGATCGTTCCGAGCTACTGGGCCGAGGCGCGCCTCAGGCATCGCGTGCGGGATCGGCAGGTCACCGTGCGGCGCTTCGGCTGGTCCGACGACAGCGTCGCGGATGCGCAGGCGATGGCGGACGAGCGCGCGCGCGCGGCGATCGAGCGGATCTTCGCCGGCGAGCGGCTGGCGCGCCGGGAGCCGAAGATGCCCTACAACGGCGCGGCAGGTGTGCCGATCCGCGAGGAGATCGTCGCGCGCCACCTCGACAGCGTGGTCACGCGCAACTCGTACGGCGCCCGCTGCCTGAACACCCCGGACGTCCTCATTGCCGACGTCGACTCCCCGACCGGGCCGCCGGGGCGGCTCTTCCTCGCGGTGCTCGTCGCGTTCGCGGCGGGGGCGTACGCGCTGTGGTCCGCCACCGGGAGCTGGCTCGTCGCGATCGTCGCCTTCGTCGTCTCGCTGGTGCTCGTACCCAGCGTCGCGATCCTGTCCCATGGCGTGTTCGTATGGGTGCGCGGTGGTGCCGAGGGCATGCTGCGCCGGCGTCTCGGAGCCTTCGTGGCCGCCCGCCCCGACTGGCGCGTGGCGCTGTACCGGACGCCCGCGGGCTTCCGTGCGATGGCACTGCACCGCTGCTTCGCTCCGGACGACCCGGAGACGCGGAGCTTCTTCCGCGCCCTGCGCACGGATCCGATCTACGTCCGCATGTGTCTCCGACAGCAGTGCTTTCGCGCGCGGGTCTCGGCGAAGCCCTGGCGCATCGGCATCGATGCGCCGATCCGCCCACGGCGCGGTGTGTGGCCGGTCGACCCGAGCCGGTTGCCGGAGCGCGAGCGCTGGGTCGCGGCCTACGAGCAGCGCGCCAGTGGCTTCGCCGCCTGCGAGCTCGTCGACGAACTCGGCAGCCTGACCGAGGACCACAAGGCGCGCGCGGTGCGCGAGTTCCACGACCGGCTGTGCCGGGCGCGCAGCGGGCTGCCGATCGCGTGAGGGCGCGCGGGTGAGGCGGCGCCGGTCGTCGCACCGCCGGGGCAATTCCGGGCCGCCAGCGGCCTTCCCCCGAGGTCCCGGGCCCGGCCCGGCCGATACCGACCGAACGTGAACAACCCTCGCACCTACGTGGTCGTCGGCGGCGTCGCCGGCGGCGCCTCCTGTGCCGCGCGCCTGCGGCGGCTCGACGAGCATGCGGAGATCGTCGTCCTCGAGCGTGGTCCGTACGTCAGCTTCGCGAACTGCGGGCTGCCCTACTACATCGGCGGCGTGATCCAGGACGAGAGCGCGCTGCTGGTCGCGACGGCCGAGCTGTTCGTCAGCCGCTACCGCATCGACGTGCGGCCGGAGAACGAGGTGGTGGCGATCGACCGGGCGGCGCGGCGGGTGCGCGTCCGGCGGCGGGACGGTGGCGAGTACGAGCTCGGCTACGACGCGCTGGTGCTGTCGCCCGGGGCGCGGCCGATCCGGCCGGACCTGCCGGGGATCGACCGGCCCGGCATCTTCTCGATCCGCACCGTGCCCGACAGCCGCGCGGTGCGCGCGTGGATCGAGCAGCTGCCGGTGCGCGACGCGGTGGTGATCGGCGGCGGGTTCATCGGGCTGGAGATGGCCGAGAACCTGCACCGGCGTGGGCTCCGTGTGCACCTGCTGGAGCTGAGCCCGCAGCTCATGCCGCCGTTCGACCCCGACATGGCGGCGCACATGCACGAGCGGCTGCTCGAGTCGGGTGTGGCGGTGCGCGTCGGCGAGGCCGCCGCGGCGTTCGACGAGGAGGGCGGGCGGCTCGCGGTGCGGACCAGCGCCGGGCACACGCTCGCCTGCGACCTCGTGATCCTGGCGATCGGCGTGCAGCCGGAGTCGCAGCTCGCGGGTGGGGCCGGGCTCGCGCTCGGACCGCGCGGTCACATCCGCGTCGATGCGAGCATGCGCACCGCGGACCCGCGGATCTGGGCGATCGGCGATGCCGTCGAGGTCGTCGACCAGGTGCGGCAGGTGCCGACGGCAGTGCCGCTCGCGGGGCCGGCCAACCGCCAGGGCCGGATCGCGGCCGACAGCATCGTCGGCCGCGACACGCGGTTCCGCGGCGTGCAGGGCACCGCGGTGTGCGGCGCGTTCGGCCTGACGATGGCGTGCACCGGCGCGAACCAGCGCAGCCTGCGGCAGGCCGGGATCGACTTCGTGGCGGTCGAGACGCACCCGAACGACCACGTCACCTACTACCCCGGCGCGCGGCGCTTCCACCTGAAGCTCCTGTATGCGCCGGCCGACGGGCGGATCCTCGGTGCGCAGGCGGTCGGTGAGGGCGACGTCGCGCGGCGCATCGACGTCATCGCGATGGCGATGCAGCTCGGCGGGACCGTCGAGGACCTCGAGGAGGCCGAGCTGTGCTACGCGCCGCAGTTCGGTGCCGCCAAGGACCCGGTCAACATGGCCGGCATGGTCGCCGGCAACGTGCGGCGCGGCGATCTGCAGCTCGCGTCCGGCTGGCCGGGTCTCGGCGGGAACCCGGGCCCGCACCCCGAGGCACTGTGCATCGACGTCCGCGAGGCGGACGAGTTCGCGGCGAATCCATTGCCGGGCGCCCGCAACGTGCCGCTGTCACAGCTGCGTGCGCGGCTCGACGAGATCCCGGAGGGCGTCCCGGTGCTCGTCACGTGCGGGGTCGGCCAGCGCGCCTACAATGCGTGTCGCTGCCTCGTGCAACACGGCCGTGATGCCCGCCTGCTCACCGGCGGCTTCCGCTCGTTCGCCGCGCACGCGCTGGCGGAGCGCTTCAGGGAGCCCCCGGAATGCTGATGTAGGAACCAGGCTGATGTAGCGACCGGCCCCGATCCGGACCGGGCGTCATTACCACCGATCGGGATTCAGCACGGATCGGACGTCACGCGGCCGTCGGGAGTGCGGGTCAGGTTGGCGAGGGCGCAGCTGGGGTCGTGGGTGAAGAACAGGCGCCCGTGGCGGTCGACCAGCTCGTCGAGCAGGGCGGTCTTCTCGTCGATCAGCAGCTCGGGGTAGCGGTCGTAGCCCATCGTGATCGCGCGGCGGACCCACGGCAGGCCGGGGATCAGGTCGGCGGCGAACACGACCGGGCCCTCCGGGGTCGCTACCTCGAGCAGCAGCATGCCGGGCGTGTGGCCGTCGCTGCGGTGGAAGCGGTAGTCGGGGCCCAGCGTGTCGCTGCGGTCGGCGTCGACCAGCTCGAGGCGGCCGCTCGTCGCCAGCAGCTCCTCGAGCTCGGGCACGAAGCTCGCGCGGTCGCGCGCGTGCGGGTGGCGGGCGCGCTCCCAGGCCGCCCGGCCGACGACGAAGCGCGCGCGCGGGAACGCCAGTGCGGGCGCGCGGTCCGGCTGCCAGGCGGTCAACACGCCGCCGGCGTGGTCGAAGTGCAGGTGCGACAGCACGACCACGTCGACGTCGTCGGGCTGCACGCCGAGTGCGGCGAGGTTGTCGAGCAGCACGTGGCGCGTCTCCTGCACGCCGTAGCGGGCGCGCAGCTTCGGCTCGAAGAACGCGCCGATGCCGGCTTCACACAGGATGGTGCGGTCCGGCTCGCGGATCAGCATCGCGCGGCACGCGAGGTCGATGCGATTGAGCTCGTCGGGCGGCATCCATTGCGCCCACATCTCGCGCGGCGCATTGCCGAACATCGCACCGCCGTCGAGCTTCTGCGAGTTGCCGAGGACCGGGATCAGTTCGCGTTGCATGGGGGTGAGTCAGTGGACCGGCAGGTCGACGCGGCAGGGCAGCTCGCGGACGGTGCGCAGCAGGCGGCCGTCGGCGGTCGTGTCGGTCACGTAGCGGAGCCCGGCGGCCTCGTGCACGACGCGGAAGGTCTCCACCTCGGCGCCCGCCACGCGCAGCACGGCGGCGAGGTTGCCGTCGAGCCCGGCGAATTCGCGCACCATGCCGGCCGCGGTGCCGACCGCGAGCTGCGGCGCTGCGGCCGGATCGATCGGCTGCGCGACCTCCAGCACGCTGCCGTCGGTGCGGGTCCGCACCTCGATCGACGCGCCGGCGAGCTCGCAGGCGACGACGTAGAACGCGCCGCCGCCGTCGCGCCCGCGCCGCGCCGCGACCACCTGGGCGTCGGCCCCGGCGGCGCGCCCGGCCGCCGCGAGCACGCCGGCCGGCACCTCGGCGAGGTCGAGTGCGACCCGGGCCTCGAGCACGCGGCCGTCGCGCTCGATCCGCAGCGCGGCGGGGTGGTCGGGGCGACCGGCGTCGAGGACCTCGACGACCTCGTCGTCCAGGCGGCCGAGCGGCCCCCCGAAGCTGCAGGCGGCCGCGACCGTACCGAGGGCCAGGAGCGCGAGCCGCGCCGGGCACGCGATCGCGCGGACCGGGCGGCGGACGACGGTGGGGGAGCGACGGGTCGACACGCGACCATCACACGCGAGGCCCGCGCGAGTTGCCAGCGCGCTCCGCCGCTGGCGGCACTGGCGGGGGTCCGCGCCGTCCGGGGGCGAGCCGCTGGAGCGCGCGCACCTCCGGGTGCACCGTCCGTCCGGCGCGGATCCCCTGGCCCCCCCAGGCATCTCGGGTGGCGGGGCCACGGTCACGCTGGCTACGATTCCTGACCGTGAGCGGGACCGACACCACCAGCTGGAGAGTCATCCGCGGCGCGGCCGACGGCGATCCGGAGCTGCGGGACCAATACGCGCGGCTCTACGGTCCGGTGATGGAGGCGTACTTCTCCGCCCGGTGGCGCGGCACGCCGCTCGTGGGTGACGTCGCGGACTCGGTGCAGGAGGCGTTCGTCGAGTGCTTCCGGCCCGACGGCGCGCTGCGCTGCGTCGACCCGGCCCGGCCCGGCGGGTTCCGCGCCTACCTGTTCGGCGTCCTGCGCAACGTCGCGCGGCGGGTCGAACAACGGCGGATCCGCGACGGGCAGCTCGGCGCGCGCGCGGCGATCGCGTTCGAGCGGTCCGGCAGCGGCGAGTCGGCGTCGGTCGCCTTCGACCGTGCGTGGGCGACCGCGCTGATGCAGGAGGCCGCGCAGCGGCAGGCGGAGCGCGCGATCGACGCGGCGGCGCAGCGACGGGTGGAGCTGCTGCGCCTGCGGTTCCACGAGGGCCTCCCGATCCGCGACATCGCGGTGCGCTGGCAGATCCCTCCCGACGTCCTGCACCACGACTACGCGCGCGCCCGGCGCGAGTTCGAGGCCGCGCTACGCGAGGTCGTCGCAGCGCACCACCCGGGCTCTCCCGCCGAGGTCGACGAGACGCTGCGCGAGGTGGTGCGCGCATTGAGCGGCTGAGCGGCGTCGGGGTCGGCGGCGGCCCGCGTGCGGCGCGGAAACCGTCCCCCCGCGCCGACGCCTCCGCGTGGGCGGTCCGGCCGCCCCGGGCTCGAACCGCCGCTCACCGACGCGTGATCGTGCCCGGCCCGCCCCAGAGTCTCGCAGGTCGATCAGGTCGCGGATCTCGCCGCGTCCATCGACGTGCAGATCTCCTTCGCTGGCATGTCACGCTGCGAGTCGAGTCGGATACCTCCCGCTGAGCAACTCTCGCTCCCTAGTTCAGGAACCGCGCCAGCGCGAACTGCGGGCCGTTCGCGTCGCTGACGTAGCCGCCGACGACGATCCGACCAGTCAGGTCGATCGCCAGCGTGTGGCCCGCGTCGGTCCCGGTGAGGCCCGACTGCGCCTGGCCGTCGCCGTCGAACGTCGCGTCGAGCGAGCCGTCGCTGGTGAAGCGGGTGACCATCAGGTCGGGTTCGACGCCCATGTGGCCGATCGTGCCCGCGGCGACGATCCTGCCATCGCTCTGGAGCGCCGAGCCGGTGCATTGGTTGTCGTCGAGTGCGGTCGGCGTCTGATTCCAGCCGTCGCCGTCGAAGCTGGTGTCGAAGCTGCCATTGGCATTGTAGCGCGCGACCAGCGTTCCGTAATAGAGCGTCGACAGCGGGTGGCAGCTACCGACGGCGACGATCCGGCCGTCGGGCTGCAGCAGGAGGGAGCGCACCTTGGTGTTGTCGAAGCCCGCGAACAGACTCGCTACCTTGCCCGCGACACCGAACGAGCTGTCGTTGCTCCCGTTGCTGTTGTAGCGCGCCACGACCCATCCGTTGTAGTCGCTGGAGTCGACGAGCCACGTGCCCTTCCAGAAGCCGAGCAGCACCTTGCCGTCGGGCTGCACGACCAGGCTCCCGCCGTACTCGGACGTCGTCTCGTTGAGGTTGGTGTAGTCGTCGTGGCGGATGCCGTCGCCGTCGAAGGTCGAGTCGAGGCTCCCGTCAGCGAGGAGCCGCATCAGCGAGATCTGCAGGCTCTTCTTCCCCGAGGAGTAGCCCGCGACCAGGATCTTGCCGCTGGTCGGGTCGAGCGCGAGGCTGCACGAGTATTCGTTCTTGCGTCCGCCGACGATTTCGGTCTGCACGATGCCGCCGCTGCCGAAGCTGCCGTCGAGCGAGCCGTCGCCGTTGAGCCGCACGACCGTGTAGTCGTAGCTGCGGATGCCCTTGGCCCAGCCGGTCACCACGATGCGGCCTTGACCGTCGATCGCGACATCGGTCGCCTTGTCCATCCGATCGCCACCGAACAGGAACACCTTGCCGCCGGTGCCGAAGCCGTAGTCCAGGCTCCCGTCGGACAGGTAGCGGAAGATCGCCCACCGGTCGTTGCCGTTCGCGAGCCGGTCGTTGCCGACCGCGACGATCTTGTTGTCCGCGGGCTGCACGGCGACATGGCGGATCTGGCCGGTGATGGCCGCCGGCGTGACGACGACGCCGGAGCTGCCGAAGGTGGTGTCGAGCTCACCGGGCAGGCCGAGCGCTGCGGATCCGGACAGCACGACCGACATGGACAGCAGGACCTGGAGCTTGGACTTCGCCATGAGGCTTCCTGACGGGGGCGGGTTGGTTGTCGCGGAGCCGTTCGCTCGTGGATCGTCGAGCCGCGCGCCATGCTGGACGCGGCGAGCGATCCTCCTTCGATCGGCTTCTCGCAGCGGTAGTGCGCGGGTCGCCGGAATTGCCACCGCGCGTCGCGCGCCTTTGAGACTTCGCGCCTACCGTGCGTCGCCGCTCAGCACGAACGCTCCCCAGGCACCGGGATCCACGCGACCCTCGTTCCGCTGCCGAGAGAGCATCTCGATTTGCGCGGAGCGCAACGCCGTTGCCGGTGAGACGCCTTCCTGCCACAGGTGGCGGTAGAACGCGGTCATCAGCTCGCGCGTCGCCCGGTCCCCGACCTTCCACAGTGACGCGATCACGGTGCGAGCGCCGGCGGTGTGGAACGCGCGCCGGAGCCCGAGCATCGCCTCGCCGCCACGCGAGGTGCCGACCCCGGTCTCGCAGCCGGACAGCACGACCAGCTCGCAGGTCGACAGGTCGAGGTAGCCGACCTCCTTGGCGGTCAGGTAGCCATCCTCGTGGTCGGGCTGCGGCCGGTTGGCTCCGGCGAGAACCAGCCCGGACAGGAGATCCGGGGAGTGCCCTTCGAGCGCGGGCTCGACCTGTCCCGGCGCCTGCACCGCACCGATCTCGTCCGCGACCCGGCGCTGGGCCGCCTCGGCGAGCGAAGGCACGCCGGCCGGTTCGAAGAAGCCGTGGGTCGCGAGGTGGAGCACGGCGAACCGACCCGCGCTCGCTTTGACGGCTTCCTCGGTCGCCGCCGCGCCGCGCAGCAGCTCGACGGCGCCACCGAGCGACGCGTGGAGCTCGGTGACCGCGTCGCACTCGCGCGCGGTCTCGGGCAACGGTGCCCAGTCCCACGCGAAGCCGCCGCGCTCGGCCCGGGCGACGAACGGCGTCGCCCCGGTTCTCGCGGCGTAATCGACGTCGCCGACGACGAGCAGGTCGCGACTGGCCCTGCGGTCGCCGGGTGCGGACGCGAGCTGGTCGACGAGACTGCGCGCGTCGCTCGTGTACACGAAGGCGTGGGACTCGACGAGGTAGCGACCCTGCGCATCGGCGAGCACCTCCAACGGGAGTCGCGCGAGGAACGTGTCGGGTGCGACGAACACCGTGTCGATCCCCGCGAGACGCGGCGCGAGCGGCTCCCAGAGCAGGCGCCGCAGCCGGTCGTTGCGCGCCGCGCGCAGGCTGGCATCGCCGTCGGGGCCGCTACGGATCTCGCGCAGGAACGCGTCGGTCGCCTCGCGCAGCGGCGCCGTCTCACCGAGATCGATGCCGTGGGTACCGTTCGCGTCGACGACGAACGCGAGCACGCGCGATGGGATCGACGTCGGCGCCGCGCCGTCCTTGGGCGTGTGCCGCAGCTCGAGCGGCACGAGCATCGTGAAGGCGAGCAGCGCCGCGCGCTCGGGCAGCGCAGCGCGGACCTGCTCCGCGGTCACGGACCACGCGCCGGGCTCGGCCGGACGGCGTCGCAGGAGCTCGAGCTCGGCCCGGCGCTCCTCGTCCGCGAGCGCGCGCAGGCGGCGGGCCTGGTCGGTGGCGTCTGCGACGTCGCGTGCGAAGGCCAGCTGCGATTGCCCGGCGGCGAGGCGACGCAGGCGCTCGCCCAGGCCGGCCAACGCCTCGTCGCCGGCGGTCTGCGCCAGCCGCGCCGTACGGTCGACGCGGAACGCCGCGCCGCGCGTCGTCGACAGCGTTTCGAATGCACGCGCGACTTCGAGCGGGTCGTCGAGATCCGTCACGTGGCCGAGCAGGTCGCCGAACTGGCGCGCCGCTGCCGTCGCGAAGAACCGGTCCTGCGCCGACCAACGGCCGATGCCCGGCATCGCGGTGGCGATCCGGCTGCGGCACACCTCGAGCGCCGCGTCGCGCGCACGGGCGCGCTCGCCGCGGAGCGCCTCGAGCAGTGCGAGGTTGGCCTGGATCCGCACCGCCATGCTGTTCGGCGGCCCGATCGCTGCGGCTGCCGCGGCGCGGCGCGCCCAGTCCAGCGCGTCCGGTGCGCCGAGCGCGAGCCGAAGCAGCGCACGGAGGTTGACGATCCGCGCGTAGAACAGCGGATCGAGGTGTCGCGCCGCGTCGTGCGCGAGCACGTCGTCGAGGATGCGGTCGGCTTCGTCGGCCCGCCCCGCCCGGCCGAGCAGGAACGCGACGCTGTGCAGGCTCTCGAGCGTTGCCGGTTGCTCGTCGCCGAGATGCCGCTGGCGGATCGCGAGGCTCCGCCGCATGAGCTCGAGGCCCTCCTCGGTGCGAGCCTCGGCGTCGAGCAGCATCGCGAGGTCGAACAGCAGCCCGGTCAGCGCGTACGCAGCGGGGCCCTCCTCGGCCTCGACCAGCGCGAGCGCGCGCCGGAGGCTGGCCTCGGCGTCGCGGAACCGGCCCTGCGCGAACAGCAGGTTGCCGAGTGCCTTCAGATCCGCGACGAGCTTCGGGCTGTCCGGCCCGAACTCCGCCTCGCTCTCCTCGAGCGCCCGGCGGACCCAGCTCTCGGCCTCTGCGAACGCGCCCACGGTCTCGAGGGCCTGGGCGACCCGGCGGCCGAGCCTGCGCCACTGGTCCGGAGCGGCGGCGAGGCCGCGCTCGACCCGCGGGAGGCTCACGTCGAGCAGTTCACGGGCGCCCTCGGGATCACCGAGGCTGCCGAGCACCCGCGCCAGGTTCAGCGCGCACGCACACGTGTCGATGTGGTCGGCGCCGAGGCGCGCCTCGAGGATCGCGAGCGCGCGGCGCAGCAGCGCAGCGGCCTCGCCGTGCCGCTCCGTATTCGCGAGTTGCTGCGCGAGGACGGCCAGGTACTGCGCCACCTCCGTGCTCTCGGCGCCGAGGACCCGTTCGCCGGCGTCGACCGCACGGCGCGCGTAGCGCTCGGCTTCGACCGGCTCGTCGTCGAGGGTGCTGGCGAGGTCGGCCCAGAGCTGGATCAGCTGGGGATGCTCGGGCGGCAGGTACGCCTCGCGCAGCGCGAGCGCGCGGCGCAGGTTGGGCACTGCGGCCCGGTCGTGCCCGGCGAGGTGATCGACGGTGCCGACACAGACCAACGCGTCGGCGAGCCACAGCGGCTGGCCGTCGATCTGCTCGAGGGTCCGGACGGCCCGGTCGGCGAGGTCGCGGGCCTCGCCGAGCTCGCGCAGGTTGGCGAGTGCGTGCGCGAGGTTGATCCTGAAGCGCGCGGTGAGGACGTCGTCGGCGCCGCGCCGGGCCGCGGCGCCAGCGACCAGCTTGCGCAGGATGGGCACGGCCTCGGCGCTGCGACCGCTCTCCGCCAGGAGCGTCGCGAGGTGGTTCTGGTACGCCTCGACCTGGAACGATCCCGGGTCGACGCCGGCGGCGGCCGCGCGCTGCAGTGCACCCCGCAGCAGCGCCTCCATCTCGCGCGGCGTCGCGGAGCCGCGGGCGGCCATGACCTCGAGCTCGTCCGCCTGGACGGCAGCCATCGGATCGCCAGTGGCATCGGCGAGCTTCCGTGCGTGGCCGGCGACAGCGCGGGCCTCGGCGAAGTTCGCGAGCTGGACGAAGCAGATCGTCAGCATCCGCAGATCGCCGAAGACCTCGAACGAATCCGGTCCGACCTCGCGCACGAGCGACTCCGCGCAGCTCTTCAGCAATGGCTCGGCTTCGCGGGCGCGACCCGAGTTCAGCAGGAGCTGGCCGAGCAATCGCTCGGCGCTGCGGATCGCCGCGGCGCTGCCACCGTTCCGGGCGGCGGCGAGCCCAGCTCGGATCTCCCGCTCGCCCTCGGCCACGCGGCCGGTGCGGGCGAGGAAGTCGCCCCATTCCGCGCGCGACTCACCGACCGCGGGGTGCTCGGCCCCGAGCGTCGCGATCGACAGCTCGAGGCTCCGGCCGAACCACGTCTCGGCTTCCTCTCGGAGGCCGGGCTCGTCCCCCGAGGTCCGCTCGCCCAGCGACCGCGCGAGGCTGCTCATCGCCTGCGCGCGTCGAAGGGGCGGGACGTCCGGTGAGCGCTCCGTCAGCTCGACGGCCTCCCGGTAGGCGGCGGTCGCCTGCGGCCAGTTCGACAGCGCGGACTCGGCGTTGCCCAGCTCGAGCAGCGCGTCGAGCCGACCGGGATCGGCGTCCGGCAGGCCGCGGTAGACGTCGACGATCTGTCGCCGGAGCTCGAGGGCGTCGCGCGCGCGGCCGAGCTTCTCGAGGACGGTGGCCAGGTTGCCGCGCGCCGTGATCATCACCGCGGGCGGCACTCCGGGGTGCTCGGCGAACGCGGCGACCGCGCGCCGCATGGCCACCTCGGAGTCCGCCAGCGCGCCGCGCTGGAACAACGCCTCGCCGAGGCTCGAGAGCGCGAACCCGCTCTGTGCCGGCTCGGTCCGCTCGAACAACTCGACTGCGCGCCGCAGCGCCAGCTCGCCGTCCTGCGCACGACCGAGACGCACGAGCGCGCAGCCCTCCATGAGGAGCGCCGACGCGAGCAGCGGTGTCTCGCCGGCGGGCTCCTCGGCCCGCCGAGTACTCTCTGCGATCACGAGCGCCGCGGCCGGCTCTCCTGCCAGCAGGAGGCGACCTGCCTCCTGCAATGCGGCCTCGGGGTCGGCGGGCGGTCGGCCTTCGGCGGCGCTGCGGAGCGTCGCGAGAAAGCGCTGGAGCCGCGACGACTGCCCGGACCGCTTCGCGATGTTGGCGAGCTCGGTCAACGTGGCGCGCGTCGACACGTGTCCTTCTCCGAGCCTCGCGAAGCGGCGCTCCGCGAGGCGCTCGTACACGTCGATCGCCTCGGCGTCCCGCCCCTGTGCGGCCAGCGCCTGACCGAGCCGGACGAGCGCCTCGTCGAGGATGGGCTCGCGCTGGCGATGTTCTTCGGTGCTGCTCTCGAGGATGACCAGTCCAGCGCGTGCCACCCGCTCGGCTTCGGTGTGCCGTCGCAGCGCGGACAGCGGTTGTGCCACCTGCAGGTGCGCGAAGCCGGTCCGGAAGGCGCCCGGCCCGAGGCGCAGCTCGCAGATCGCGAGCGAGCGCTGCTGCGCGGCGAGGGCCTCCTCGAAGCGCCCGCTCTGCAACAGCCGAACGCCGAGCACGTTCAGCGGCTCGATCAATGCGGCGCTGTCGGTCCCGTCGCGCTGCTCGAGCGCCCGGATCCTGGTCTGCCACGCCGCGATGTCTGCGGCGGCGCGCGCCGCGGCGGTCTGCTGCGGCGGCCTGCCGCGACGCACCGTCAGCTCGAAGGTGCCGACCTGGCCGTGCAGCGCGCAAGCCACGATCGTGACGGATTGCGCGGGCGCCAGCGCGACCACGGCCCGTGCGTCGGTCAGCGCGAGGCCATCGTCGTCCTCGGCGAGCACGGAGCCGTCGTCGCGGCGAACGACCAGGTATGCATCGAAGTCGAGCGACGACAGCTCGATCGTGTAGTCACCCGCTTGGGTCGCGGTGAAGCGGCAGGCCCGCCCCCGGACCGGGGCATCCGCGAAGGTCGTTGCGATCGCCGCGGTGCTCACGATCGCGTCCGTGCTCGCCACGACCGCCGAGAGCGGTGCGTCGAGCACGACCTGCGGCGAATCCTGCGGACCGGGGAGCGTCGCCCCCGCGAGCAGCGCGAGCCCGCGAACGATGTCCATCTCACCTCTCCCGTGTTTGCGGCTCCGCGGCCTCGTCGCTCGACCCGGCGCGCCGCAGCGCCTCGCGGAGGGTCGGGCGCGCGAGGTCCCTGGCAGTCGGGTCCGACCACGCGGCGCGCGCTGCTTCGACGGCGACGTCGCGCAGATCGCGCACCAGCGCCCATTGTGCGAGGAGGAGGTCCCGCTCCGGCGTTCCGACCGCCGCGAGCGCGCGCCTGGCCGCCAGCAGCTGGTCGCGCAGCGCGCCGTCCGCGATCCGGAACGCGCCGCGGACCTCCACGGCGCCGGCGACCGCGTCCGCGACCGCCTCGAACACGTACCGGCCCGGTGCGAGCGGCGCCGCATCGGATGGCCACCGCAGTTCGGGAGCCGAAGTCTCGGTGCGCCACACCTCGCGGCCGCTTCCGTCGAACAGCGCGCACCGCCACGCCGACGACACCGGCCGCGCCGCCCAGCGGAACGCGGGTGGGGTCTCCAGCAGCACGCCGCCCGGCTGGGCGACCTCGGTCCGGCCCCGCAGCTCGTCGGCCCGCGGAGGTCGCAAGCGGTCGTCGGACAGCGGCAGTCCGGCGAACAGGTCGGGCTCCGCGGCGGCCAGCCGGCGCGCCGCGACCTCGAGCCGCTCGGCGAGCGGTGCGGGCGACCGCAGGAGCCAGTGGGCGCCCAACGCGACGAGCACCAGCGCGGCCGCGGCGAGCACGGCACGCGCCTTCCGAGCCCGGCGCGGCAGGGTCCGCACGGTCGCCGACGGGGCGACGCACGCGACGACCTCCTGGCAATCAGGGCAGTCCGCGACGTGCCGCTCGATCGACTCGCGCGCGGCAGCCGCGCCGCGGCCCTCGGCGAACGCCGCGAGCGCGTTCTCGTCGGGGCACGGGCCAGCCGCGCGCCGTGCGCCCGCGAGGTGCCGGACGAGTCCGGCGTCGTCCGCGCCGTGCCGGTCAGGCGGCAGCAAGCAGAGCACCTCCATATGGCGGGAGTCGCGAGGCGCTGCCGGGAATTGCCACCGCGCGGGCGAGGTTGTCCCGGCGTGGTCCGGGCCGGGCCGATCGCGCGGACCGCGGGGGGCGACGGAGGTCCATGGTCCGGTCGCGATGATCGCCGAGCGTCATCGCGAGAAGCAAGCAGTCACAGCGCACGCAGTCGGTTCGGGGGGCCGTTCCGGCGCCTGCGGCCGAAGCGGCGCGTCGGATCCGGGCGAGGCAAGGCGAGCGGACGCCGGACCATCAGCGCCGCCTTGCCGATGGTCGGTGCGATTCGGATGATCACGGTCCGCGATGGCATTCCGGTCGAGGAGAGAGCCGAGCGAGGACCTGGCCGCGATCATGCGACGGGTGCGCAGCGAAGGCATCGCGGCCTACGGTGCGCTCGCGGTGGGCGACGACGACCTGCGCGCGCACGTCGCGCGGGTCGTCGCGCGGGACCGGGCGATCGACGGCATCGAGCACGCGGCCGATCTGTTCCTGGCGTGCGCCGCCGATGCTGACGTGCCGGGTGCATGGGAGGTGCTGCGCCGGGTCCACGGCGACGCCGTGTGCCGCATGCTGCAGAGCCGCGGCGTCCCCGATGCGACGGCGCGCGACGTCGTCGAGGGGCTGCCCGGCGCGCTGATCGCCGAGCCTGGCGGCGGCGGCGGCCGGACGCGGCTCGGCAGCTACGACGGCAGCGGCAGCTTGCGCTCGTGGCTCGGAATCGTCGCCATGCGTGCGGTGATCACCGAGCGGCGTCGTGTGCAGCGCGCCGAGCGCGCAGTCGCGCACCGGGCGAGGACCCATGGTGTGCCGCCCGATCCCGCGCTGCTCGCGAGTGACGCCGAACTCGGCAGCCGCTTCGCGCGGCGGTTGCGCGCTGCCTGGGACGAGCTGCCGCCGCGCTGGCGGCTCGCGCTGGCGCTGCGCTACGTGCAGGGTCTGCCGGGCGCTGAGATCGCGCGCGTGCTGGGGGTCGGCGCGCCGCGGGTCACGCGCATCGTCGAGGCCGCGATCGACAACCTGCGCGCCTCGCTCGAGTCCGAGATCGCGTCGTCGTCGGCACCGCCGCCCGCGACGCTGCGCGCCCTGCTCGGCGCCGAGCTGGCAAGACGCGCGGCCGTCGATCTACCGCTGGCCGGTGGCGTCGATCCTGTCGCTCCCGGCTGACCCGTCGCGGGCCGACGACGCGGGCGTCGTCCGCGCGCAGGCGTGCGCGGGACCTCCGCGTGGCGCGGGTCGGGACCCGAACCTCCTGAGCTGGCACCGCGATGCAGAGCTGCACGCCGAAAGCCACCGCGGTGGCGCACGCGCCGCGATGACGTCAGTCCAGTCGGAACAGCCAGCCGTCGTACACGTCGCCGCCGAAGGTCGCGTCGAAGCCGGTGGGGCGGTTCACGAGAAGGTCGGTCGAGGAGGTCATTCCACCGGTGCAGATCGCGCCCGATGCGGCGACCGCGACGCAATAGGCGTGGTCGGCGCCGCTGCCGCCGAGCAGCGTCGAGTAGACGAGCTGCTGGGCTCCGGAGGCCGTGCGGTCGAGGATCACGACGAACGCGTCCTCGCCGCCCGCGCTGCTGGGCTGGATCGCGTCCGACGTCGTCGGGAACAGCACGGGGCGCTTGCCGCCGGACTCCTGGCTCACGCCGGCAAGGTGGATGAGACCGTTCGCGAGCCCGACGTCGTCCGCACCCTCGCTGCCGGTCCCGCCGAGCAGCGTCGAGTAGATCAGGCTCGCGGGTCCCGACAGGTCGGGGTCGATGACCGTGACGAACACGTCGCTGTAGCCGCTGTGCGTCGTCCGATAGGCATCGGCAGTCGTCGGGTAGCTGCGGTCCGCGGTCCCGCCGCAGACCAGCGCATGGACGTGGCCGCCCGGGCGCAGGTCGAGCGCGACGCCGTTCGCGCTGCCTCCGAGGTCGTTCGCGTTCTCGAGGATCACCGAGTAGACGAGCTGCGCACCTGCGGCGAACGGGTCGAGGCACGCGTAGTAGTTGGTGTAGATGATCGAGCTCTTGCGGTTGGTCGTCGCACCCGTGTGGAACGCACTCGCCGTGGTGGGGAAGCGCGCGACGCCGGCCATCTGCGTCGTCTGCCCCGCGAGGTGCGCGCGGCCCGCCGGATCGACCGCGATCGCGAGACCCCGGTCGCTGTTGCCGCCGCCGAGGTAGGAGCTGTACAGCAGGTCGATCCCCAACGGGCAGCGTGGCGCAATACACGTGAGGATCGCATTGCCGTGGGGTCCCGGATTCGACGGCATGAACGCGGTCGGCGTGGTCGGGAAGCCCGCGTATGCGAAGCCGGTGAGGTAGGCGATATCCCCGAGGTTCGGGTCGCGGTGGACGGCGACCGCGCGGAAGCCCTCCTGGTTGGCACCGCCGAAGTACGTCGCGTAGTCGAGCTGGCCGCTCGCCGTGAGCCGCACCAGGAAGCCGTCGTAGACGCCGGCGAAGACGGTCTGGATCGCGTCCTGCAACGGGAAGTCGGGCGACGACGTGTCACCCGCGAGGTAGATCCGCCCGTCGAGGTCGAGTGCGAGCCCGTGGAACCAGCACGCATCGCTGCCACTGCCGCCGAAGAAGGTGCTCCACACCAGATTGCCGCTCGCGTCGATCTTCGCGGCGAATGCGTCGAGGCCACCCGCGAGCGTCCCTTGTGACGCACCGGCGGTCGGGAAGTCGACCGAGCCGGTCAGGCCGCAGATCACCGCGTTCCCGGCGGCGTCGAACGTGCAGTCGCTGACCATGTCGACGTCCGCACCACCGACGTAGGTGCCGAAGGTCAGCACCGGGTCGATCACCAGCGGCAGCTCGGGATCGTGCGCACCGACCGTGAAGCCGAAGCGGTCGTCGGCGACCAGCCGGAACGCGACCTCGACCGGGTGGCGCGAGCCGTCATGTTCCTGCCAGGCGACCGGCGCCTCGTGGACGATCGGGTCGGGCACTGCGTCCTGCAGCAGCCGGCCCTGGTCGTCGATGCGCACCCGCTCGGATGCGCGGAGCTCGATCGCCGCCGGGTCGGCGTGCGGTGCGAGCACGAAGTCGTACTCGAGCACGCCGCTCGCGCCGTGCCAGCGCAGGTCGATGCCGGGTGTCACGTCGACAGCGCGCAGGCTGCGCGCCTGCGGCACGCGTTGCCGCCAGCGGGCCGGGTCGCTGCCGATCAGGTAGTTGCTGTGGCCGGGTGCACGCTCGTCGATCGTGAGCCGGACGGTCGGGACCGCACCGACCACGGTGACGCTCGACGTGCCGCACGGGCGGCGTATCTCCGCGGTCGCGCCGCGGAAGTGGAGCGTGGTCCCGGCCGCGCGGGCCAGGAACTCACAATCGGCGGCCGACTGGCCGACATTGGGCTCGAAGACGAGGGGAATGCCCTGCGCGAAGGCGACCTGCGCGGTCGCGAGCAGCAGGGCGGGAGCGAGGGCGGCGGCGAGAGGTTGCATGGCGGGATCCCGGGGCGTCGTCCGCGGTGCGGATCACGACTGCGCACCACGTCCGGTCGTCCAGCCGCTGGTTCCAGCGTCGCGCGCGTTTCGCCGAATCGCGGCGAGAAATCCCGTCGCCCCGCGCGGCGCGGCGGCGACGTCTCGACCGGTCCGCAGCGAGGACGCCGGGACGCGGAGGTCAGCGCGACGACTGCGTCAGCGCGCAGATGACCGCTTCGTAGCGGGCCCAGAACGCCTCGACCGCCGCGCGCTCGTCGTCGTCGAGCAGCCCGAGCCGGGCCGGATCCCGCAGCGGTGCGAGCTGGGGGCGCCGGGACCAGCCGCGCAGCGCGCCGAGATACCAGCCACGATCCGCGGCCTGCAGACCGCGGATCCGCGCTGCCTCGCCTTCGAGCGCGCGGTCGAGCCATTGGACCGCCTGCTGCCGCCAGGTCGGCGCGTCGGGGCGGTCGGACGGTGCCGCGACTCCGAATCCCAATGCGGTCGCAGCGAGCGCGGCGGCGAAGAAGGCCTCCGGTGGGGCGCGATCGCCGAGCTTCCCGATCAGGAAGCCGAGCAGATCCGCCGCGTCCTGATACATCTCCTTGCGCAGCGCGAGTTGACCGAGCTCGAGCGCGTGTTGGGGACTCTCGAGCGGGGCCTCGAGCGCGAGTACGGCCTGCAGTCCGCGGCCTTGCTCGATGGCGGCGGTGCACCGCGCAGCGGCATCGGCGGTGCCCGGCTCACCGAGCGCCGTCGCCCGGTCGAACATCTCGCGCGCGTCCTCGTACCAGCCGTTCCGAGCGTACATCCTGCCGACGTCGACGAGCCCATCGCGGTCGTCGCCCGCGAGATCCCGGGCGCGGTCGAGCAGCTCGCGAATCCGCACGGTCTCGCCGCACATCCACTGCAGGTCGGCGAGCAGGACCAGCGCGCGCAGGTGGTCGGGGGCCCGCCGCACGACCTCCTGCAGCCCGTCGAGGCCACCGGAGAGATCGCCGAGCCGGACGCAGGAGCGGCCGAGCTCGTAGCGGAAGTCGGTGCGGTCCGGCGCGAGCTCGACGGCGCGCTCGAAGCAGCTCGCCGCGAGCTCGTAGTCGCGCAGCTTGTCGTGGGCGAGGCCGAGGTCGTACCACGCGACCGCGTTGCCGGGGTCGAGCCGCGTCGCCTCCGTGTACTCGCCGCGCGCTCCTTCGAGGTCGTGCCTGTCCTCGAGCACGACGCCCAGGTTCATGTGCGCGATCGCGAGGTCGGGCGCGAGCTCCAGCGCGCGGCGCAGGTGCGCCTCCGCTTCGTCGAGTCGGCCGAGGGTGCGCAGCGCAGGGCCGAGGTTCAGGTGGGCCGCGACCAGGTCCGGCTCGAGTCGCAGGGCCTCCTGCAACACCTCGAGTGCCTCGGTAGCGTGGTCCGCTCCGCGCAGCGCACCGCCGAGCGTGGCGAGCAGGTTCGCCGTGCGCTCGACCGCGAGACCGGAGCGGGCCACCTGTGCGGCCTCGGCCGACGCTCCGGTCTCGAGCAGCAGCGCGGCGAGCTTCTCGTAGCTCGACAGGTCGGTTGGAGCGAGTCGGATCGCTTCGCGGTGGGCCGCGATGGCCTGGGCCACGTCGCCGAGCCGCGTGCTGGCGGCCGCGATGCCAATCCACGCCTTCACATGGTCCGGGCCGTACCGGCTCGCTTCGCGGTATGCCGCGAGCGCCGTCACGGCGTCGCCCTTGTGGAGCCACGTATTACCGAGGTTGACCCAGACCTCGTAGTCGTCGGGGATCATCTCGAGCGCGATCCGGTACTCGACGATCGCCTCGTCGTAGTGGCCGACGGCTACGAGCGCGACACCGAGATTGACGTGGGCCGACTGCAGGTCGGGCTCGAGTTCGAGCGCCTCGCGCAGCGTCGTGATCGCGGCCTCGTGCTCGCCGACGTCGTCGAGCGCGACGCCGAGCCGGTCGAGGCGCAGCGCCGTGCGCTCGCCGCGGGCGAGCGCTTCGCGGCACGCTGCCAGCGTGCCGTCGGCGTCGCCGGCGCGGTAGAGCGCATGGCCGAGCTCGTCCCAGGAAGTGGCCACCTCCGGCGCGAGCCGCACTGCCTCGCGCCCCGCGGCGACGGCGTCGTCGACGTCACCGGTGCGAACCAGGCAGCGACACAGCACCGCGTGGGCGGGGGCGAGATCCGGCCGCAGCCGCAGCGCCTCGCGCGCGTGGAGGATCCCCCGCGCGGACTCGCCGGCGAAGTCGAACGTCTGCGCGAGGTCGACCTGGACGTGATGGCTGTGCGGGCGCAGCGCCAACGCGGCCGACAGGTAGCGCACGCGTTCGCGCAGCCCTTCCGGCGACTCGGTCGACCACAGCAATGCGAGGTCGTGGCTGATCCAGAAGTCGTCCGGGTAGCGGAGCTGTGCGTCGGTCAGCACGTGCCGCGCTTCGTCAGAGTGCTCGAACCCGCTCAGGACGAAGCCCAGCAGGCCCTGCGTCGCGGCCGGCCAGGTGGGACGCTCCGGGTCGGCGCTCAGCGCCAGCATCGCGTCCTGGTCGGCTTCGAACCAGGCGGTGCGGAGTCTGAGTCGGACAGGGTCCGGATCCGCGGAGATCGCGATCGTCCGGAGGGTCGCCGGGTCGCGCGATGCGTCGTGTCCCGACCGGGTCAGCATGCGGACCCAGTCGTCGAGCGCGGCGATCAGGTCGTCGGTCAACGGGCTCCGGTGCACGAGCGATACGGCGCTGCCAGCGTCCTGCGGCTCGACATCGACGTCGATACCGAGTTCGCGGAACGCCGCCGCGTAGGCGGCATCGTGCTGCGCGACCGACGTGGTCCAGTCGTCGGCACGCTCCTCGCGGATCTCGTGCAGGCGCTCGCGGACGCGCGCCTCGAGTGCTCTGCGTGCTGCGGCGGCATTGGCGGCGCGGCCGCCGGCCTCGGCGTCGGCGAGCGCCGAACGCGTGCGTTCGCGCACCGGCTCCCGCACGTCGGGTGCGGCCGCGATCGCAATGGCCTCGCGCGCGGCCGCCAGCGCCGCCGACCACACCTCGACGTCCGCGGCATCGCTGGCGCGAGCCGCGCCGAGGGCAGCTTGCGTGCGCTCGATGGCCTGCTGCACCTGCGCTTCGGCCCGTTCGGCCCGGAGCCGCGCGGCGCTGCGGATCCACGCGAGGCCGCCGCCGCCGAGCGCGACGATCACGATGACCGCGCACGCGAGCGCTGCGGCCAGGCGGCGCCGGCGTCGCTCCTCGAGCGCGCGCGTCTCGGCGCGGGCGAGCTGCAGCTCGGCGGCGCGGGCGCGGTTCTCGACCGACGCGAGGTGCGCGGTCACGGCCTCGGCGACGGCGGTGCCGTGTGGCGGACGCCGTGCGGGATCGGGATCGATGCAGCGCAGCGCGAGGTCTCGCAGGTCCGGCTCGGCGCCGCAGGCGGCGAGTGCCTGGCGTGCGGGCGCGAGGTCTGCCGCAGCCGCGGCGCGCCGCGTCTCGTCGGCGGTCGACCCGCTGAACGGCGAGCGCCCGGTCAGGATCTCGCAGAGGATCGCGCCGAGCCCGAATACGTCGGCGCGCGCGTCGACCGCGCCGTCGTCGCCGCGCGCCTGCTCGGGTGCCATGTAGGCGGGCGTGCCGGCGATCACCGCGGGCTCGGCGGCGGCGCGGTCGACGACCTTCGCGAGGCCCCAGTCGACGACCTGCACCTCGCCGAATGCCCCGACCATCACGTTGGACGGCTTGAGGTCGCGGTGCACGACGCCGCGCGCGTGCGCGTAGCCGACCGCCTGGCAGACCTGGGTGAAGATCGACAACAGCCGCGTGCGATCGTCGTCGACGTCGTGGCGCGCGTGTAGCAGCGAGGCCAGGGTCCGGCCGGCGACCAGCTTCATCGCGAAGAATGGCCTGCCGGCGGCATCGATCCCCATCTCGTAGACGGGGACGATGCCGGGGTGCTCGAGCTGGCCGCCGATCCGGGCCTCGTCGACCAGCTTGTGGACCATCGCCGGGTCGCCGACGTGGCGGTGGTGCAGGACCTTCATCGCGACGTCGCGGCCGAGGTCGACGTCGTGGCCCCGCAGCACGACGCCGAGACCGCCGCGGCCGAGCTCCTCGAGGACCTCGAAGCGACCGGCGGAGCCGATGGGCGGAAGCTGCCCCGCCCGACGCTCGGACCCGGCCGGCTCGCGGAGCGTGACGGTCGGACGGTCGCCGACCACGTCGCAGAGGTGCTCGAGCACGCTGTCGACGTTCGGTGGCCGGGGCGCGGTGCCGCCGTACGCAGCGCGCAGCGCCGCGTCGATCTCTTCCGGAGTCAGCTGGGTCGGGCCGGCTCCGTCGGGTTCACGTTCGAGTTTCACGTTCGCCTGCATGCCGCGATTGCGGCGAGGGGAGCGTTCAGCGCCCGCCAATCGTAATCCGCAGCCCGTTGCTGACGGCTGCTCCGAACGGGTTGGCGGGTGGGTCGATGGACACGGCCTGCGCGTAGAGCGACAGGCCGAGGAGCTGCGGGTCGAGGGCGATCGGGAGGCGGAACGTGCCGGTCCCGGCGGAGACCGCGAGCGCGAGCACGACCGCCGGATCGACGCGGAGCCAGCATCCCGGCATGCCGAGCGAGCCGAGATCGAAGGGCAGCGGCACACCGTTCCACACCATGTCGGACGAGCCGAACAGCATGGCCGCGGGGCCGGTCGAGAGGTTGCTGGCTTCGAGGGTCAGCGTGTCGCCGAGCCAGGGCAGGCGGTGGGTGGTGAGGCTCGGTATCCCACGCGTGCCGGTGCAGCCAGCACCGATCGTCGTCATCGATGCTGGGTGAGTCGGTCCATATTCCCAAGTCTCTTCGTCGCTACCGCCGTAGCGGACAGCTACGCCGCGAATCGGGTCGAAAGCCAACCCGGCCGGTCTCACAGGTGCGGCAGAGCGCTGCACCCATGCGATGCCGTCATATTCCCAGGTCTCTGGTCCAGAGGTAGTCGCGTTCTCTCCGTGTAGAACGACGCGCTGGCGCGCCCGGTCGTAGACCAGGCCGTTCCAAGACGGACGGATCATAGGTCCCACGACCGGTCGGAAACTCCATGCCGTCCCGTCCCACTCCCAGGTGTCGTAGACTGGCCCCGGATTGCCGCCGTACAGAACGAGCACTCCACGTGCCTCGTCCTCGGCCATGACGTGGTCGCTGCGTGCGTTCGGGGCGATCGGCGCGCCACGTTGGAGCCAGTCGTTACCGTCCCATTCCCAGGTCTGGTTGTCGCCGCCGCCAAAGAGCACGACGCGTTGTCGGCGCGAGAACCACGCCATCGCGTGACCACTCCGGGCGCTCGGTCGGTTGTTCGGGAAGCGCTGGAGCCAGTCGTTGCCGTCCCACTCCCAGGTGTCGGCGACGTAGGACCCGTTCGCGTAGCCTCCGAACAGCGTGATGCGGCCGCGGATCGGGTCGCTCGCGAAGTTCGCGTGCACGGGCCAGCGATCAGGAGGTCTGGTGCTGGGTGTACTCCTGGCCCAACGTACGCCATTCCAGTGCCAAGCGAGGCCGTATGTGAATCCGTACCCAAACACCTGACCCCGAGCGTGATCGAACGAGAGAAAACTCAGCTGACCGTCGGGATTGGTCGGCGGAGCGGCTTCACGCCAAGCAGAGCCGTCCCACTCGAAGGTGTCGGACGGGTAGCGGTAATCACCGCCTCCAGGAGTCCTACCGCCCCCGCCGAACATCACGACTCGCCGCCGCGCAGCGTCGAAGGCCAGCCCGTGTCCGAGCCGCGGGTAGAACGGAGCGTGCGACCGGAACGTCCAGTTCGTTCCATTCCACTCCCAGTGTTCGTCGCTCCCGATACCGAATCCCGCGTGTCCGCCGACCAAGACAACGACACCGCGAGCCGTATCAGTCGTCATGGCGGCGAGATCGCGGGCCGGCGGTGACGACGCAGGGTAGACGCGACTCCAGGTCGAGCCGTTCCATTCCCAGGTCTGGGCGTCGACTCCGCCGAAGAGCAGCGTGCGGCCACGGACCGGATCGAAGGCGAGAGCGTGGCCGCCGCGCGCGGATGGCATCGTGAGCGGACTCGCCTGTGTCCACAGGGAACCGTCCCAGGTCCAGGTGTCCCCCAGCGCGCGTCCAGTCGCGTCGTAGCCACCGTGCAGAACGGTTAGGCCCGATGCGAGGTCGAAGGTCATGGCATGCTGTTCGCGTGGCGAGGGGCGAACGGTGGGCGATGCCTGGGTCCAGGCGCGTCCGTCCCACTCCCAGGTGTCATCGAGGAAAACGGACTGCCCCGACTGGGCGACTCCGCCGAACAGCACGACCCGGCCTCGAACAGCATCGTAGGCGAGCGTATGGCTGACCCGGGCAGGCGGCGACACGGCCGAAGGAGCCTGCGCCCACGAGGTCCCGTCCCATTCCCAGGTTTCGACCGGCCCTCCGTATGGAAAGCCGCGGACCAGGATCGTCTTGGCTCGAGCGGTGTCGTAGACGAGCGCGCGAGTTGCGTGGAGGTTGCCCGGGTTCCGGAGCAGGGGAACTGCAGTCCACTGCACTTGTGCCGACAAGGACGCTGAGACGGCGACTATGACAAGGGCCAGCGTCGGACACGCTCTGGCCGGGCGTGTCGATTCGGAGGTCACGGTGCGGGATTTAGTATGAACAGACATTGATGGGCGTTCAGCGGCCGCCGATCGCAATCCGCAGCCCGTTGCTGACGGCTGCTCCGAACGGGTTGGCGGGTGGGTCGATGGACACGGCCTGCGCGTAGAGCGACAGGCCGAGGAGCTGCGGGTCGAGAGCGATCGGGAGGCGGAACGTGGCGGTGCCGGCGGAGACCGCGAGCGCGAGCACGACCGTCGGATCGACGCGGAGCCAGCACCCCGGCATGCCGAGCGAGCCGAGATCGAAGGGCAGCGGCACACCGTTCCATACCGTGTCGGACGAGCCAAACAGGATGGCCGCGGGGCCGGTCGCGAGGTTGACCGCCTCGAGGGTCAGCGTGTCGCCGAGCCAGGGGAGCGGGCGGGCGCCGAGTGCGGGGGTGCCGGCGCTGCCCGAGCAGCCCGCGCCGAACGACGAGACCGACGCCGGGTGGGTGGGCCCGTACTCCCAGGTTTCGAGCGGACTGCCGTTACGATCCCCGAACATCAATGTACGTCCGCTCCACGGCTGGTAGCACAACGCGAAGCCGCCGGGATTTAGGCCGCTGTTACTATTTGGGGGAATCTCGGTCGTGGTGCGTCGCGTCCACGCCGTGCCGTCGAATTCGTGGCTCGACACGATGCCGGTGGAGGCGTCCCTGCCGACCAGGACGCAGCGGTCACGGGCGAAGTCGTAGACGAGCCTGGCGGAATGGAGCTGCGGCGCAGCCGAGGTCGATTGAGTCCAGGTGCCACCGTCCCATTCCCAGGTGTCGTAGATCCAGGACGACTGGGACCGCACGCCTCCGTACAGCACGGTTCGACCGCGATGGGAGTCGAAGGCCATCGCGGGTTCGCTCCGCGGGGTTGGGGCGCGCGGCGTAGTGCGCTGGGCCCAGGTGCGGCCGTCGTACTCCCAGGTGTCACCGAGACTGGCACCACCCACCACAGCGCCCCCGAACAGCACGATGCGGTCGCGCAAGCTGTCGTACGCCATGCCGTGGTGGCTGCGCCCGGGGGGCAGCACGGTCGGGCTCAGCTGCGACCATGCCGACCCGTTCCACTCCCATTGGTCCTGGAGTGTGACGCCGGGGACGGTGGTGCTGTCGCCGCCACCGAACAGGACGATCCGTCCGCGCGAGAGGTCGGCGACCATCGCGTGACCCGCACGGGCCGGTGGCCGCACCGCCAGCTGGAGCTCGGTCCACGCCGAGCCATTCCAGGACCACGTATCGTCGCCGCCGGGACACGGACTGCAGGGTGGCAAGCCGCCGAACAACAGCGCAGTCGAGTTGGCGGCGTCCGCGGCGATCGCCGGACTACCTCGGGCAAACGGGCTTACGGATTGCGTGATCCGTCGCCAGTTCGAGCCGTTCCACGCCCAAAGGCTGTCCATGACGAGCAGCAGGGTCTGGTTGCGGATCGAATCGAAGGTCATGCGGCCCGAAGCCGAAGTATCGCCAGGATTCACCAGCGTTGGAAACTGATGCCAGGCGGCGCCGTCCCATTCCCAAGTGTCCGTTCCCGCCTGCAATCCGCCGTACATCACCGCCCGTCCGCGCACGTCGTCGAACGTCATGGCAGGGAAGGCGCGGGCTGAGGGACGTACCGACGCCTGGCGTGGTCGCCAGTCGGTGCCGTCCCAGGCCCAAAGGTCGTCGAGGGACTGGTTGGAGTCACTTCCGCCGAAGAGCAACACCTCGCGGCGATGCGCGTCGTACGTCATGGCCGCCCGGGTTCGGCCTGGCGGACTCGTGGCCGGATGGCGCTGCAGCCAGATTGTGCCGTCCCACTCCCACGTGTCGGCGTATGCCACCTGCCTGACATTGCCGCCGAAGAGCACGAGACGGCCCCGCGCCCGGTCGTACGCGACGCTGAAGTGGTCGCGCACCGGGGGAGCGCCAATCGTCTGCATCCTTCTCCACGTCGTACCGTCCCAGGCCCAGGTGTCGTTCGAAGTATTGCTGGAGGGGTAGAGCCCGCCGTGGAGGACGATCTGCGATCGCGCCGCGTCGAAGACCATGCCCGGCCCCCATGGGGCCGGAGTCGTCCCCGGCTGTGGTGGTCGGCGCCGCCACGAGGTGTCGTCCCACTCCCAGGTGTCCCTGGGTGCGTAGGCGGAGAAGCTGCCGTAGAGCACCGCGACGCCGCGGAGCGGGTCGAACGCGAAGCCGCCGGCCCGTGCCTCGAGCACGGGCTTGGTCCACTCGACCTGCGCCGTGAGGGCGGAGGCGGCCGCGAGGACTGCGAGAGCCAGTGCGGCACTCCGGAGGGTGTGGCGGGTCGCGTTTGGAATCATCGTGGGCCGGCGGTGAGGGAGCGGTCGAGACACTGGCGCGGGTTCCAACGCGGCGGTGTTTTCGCGCGTCGCGTCCGCAGGAATCCCCCGTGACCGGTCGAGGGCGCCGGCATCCGTGTTCCGCGCCTCGTCGCCGGCCCGGCGAGGCGGCTCGGCGCCGCGCGGGACGCGGATCACGCCGGCCTGGCGTCGGGAGGCCCGACCATGTCGGCCAGCGACTCCGAAGCGAACGCCAGCGTCCACGAGATGTCCTTGCCGCGGAGCTCGCCCGGCTCGCCGCGGTGCACGAAGGCCTTGCGCCACTCGCCGACCACGGCGCTCTCGAGCATGGCACCCAAGCTCGGTCCATGCCGCAGCGGCTCTCCGCCGTGCAGCCCGAGCAGGGAGGCATGGAGGCCGGGATCGAGCAGGTGGAGCTTCGGGCTGTTGCGCAGCCGCTCTCCCAGGTTCTCGCGGAAAAAGGGCTGCAGCAGTGCGAGGTGGCTCGCGTGCGGCACCGACGGCCACCGTCGCGCCTGCCTGGCGGCCTGGCTCCGCGAGGTTGAGGCTCCTGCCAGAGCGGCTGGCCACAGAGCGAACGAAGCGCGCGAAGCTGGCCGAGGTCGTCGATCTGGACCAGCTCGCGCACGCCACGCTGCAGGTAGGTTTGCCCGCAGCTCGACAGCCACAGCGTCCGGTCGACCTCGGGTTGGAGCCGCGAGTCGAGGTCGCCGCCGCAGAGCGACGAGTACCTCGCCTCGATGCCGCCCTGGTCGGTACGACCGGAACCCGGATCCGTGAGCACTTGGTGCAGCAACTCGTCGATCGTCGCGGGGGTCGGTGGGTTGCCTCGGCGACCGACAACGGCAGGAGGTCGAGCACCGCGATCCGTCGGCCGAGCGTCTGACCGGCACCCTGCATCAACACCAATGCCAGCGAGCCGGTCAGGGCGATGCGTCCCGGCGAGCGGTCGGCTTCGACCCGGTCCCTCTTCTGGTGTGCAGGAGCTCCGGCACGCACTGGATCTCGTCGAGCAGCAAGGGATGTGGGTGCCGGTCGAGAACGGTGTCCGGGTCCGCGCTTGCCCATCCCTGCGCGCCTCGAAGGGCCGCGACTGCCGCAGGTCCTGCCGCGATGGAATGACGTCAACGAGCTGCGTGTCCCCGGCGGCAGCGCGGTGCGGACGACCACACTCTCCGGGGTGATCTGCGCTGCGGACCTCGACGGCATGCCCGAGCTGGAGCTCGAGTTCGATCGGCAGGAGGCCCTGGCGTCGACCCGCGCGGGCCCCGAGGCGGGGCTGCTCGGCCCGGCACTCGACGCGCGGTTCGGCCTCTGGGCCACGAGCCTGATCACCGGCCGCGCGCACGATCCCGGCGCCGTGTCGGTCCGGCTGGTCGGCCGGCAGTCGCGTTCCCGCTGGACGAGGGTGTCGCGGTGCCGATCGAGGTCGGCGATCGCCCGCGCCTGCCGGGCGGCGTTGCCCTGAGGACGGCCCGGTGAATCGGGCGTCGCGTCGACCTCGGCGAGCCGTCGGTGCGCGACGACGATAGCGACCAGGCGATCCCCGCGTGCGGCGGCCGTCGTCGCCGCGTGACGAGACGGTCCATCCGGGCAGGAGCGGGCCGGACGACGGCCATTCGGGTGCCCCGTCGCGGTCCGCATCGAGGATCACGCCGAGAGGGCCGATTCGATGCCCACCGAGGCTGGGCGATACGTCAGCGCGGGCACCGAGCGCGCGCTGCATGTGGGCCTGTTCGGCCGCCCAAGGCCGGTGCATCACTCCCGGCGGTCCGGCAGCGCGAGCTCGAGCAGCCGTTGCACGAGGCCGTCGCGGAATCGGTCCAGCTCGACCGGATCGACTGAACCCGGGAGGCGGGCGTCGGCCGGGATCCGGAGGTCACCGAGAAGCCAGGCCAGGGTCGCAGCGTTCACCCCGCCGTCCTTGCGCCGCGCGTCGGTGATCGCCGACTCGAGGTCGATCCCGGCTTCGATCAACGCACGCAGGTCGATCAGGTCGCGGATCTCGGCGCGTCCGATCAGTGTGCAGACCTTGTTTGCCGCGATCTCACGCATCGAGTCGATCCGGATGCGTCCGACCACGAGCTTCTGATCATCGATCTCCGGGGCGCGGTCGATCACGAGATCGACCAGCGTCGACTCCGGGCCACGCCGCACCAGGAGTCGGCGGAACTCCGGATACGAGACCTGCGACTCGACGGTCGCGCCGATCCGCCGGGCCGCGGTGCCGAGCACGCTCGTCGCCTGGTCGAGGTCCGCAGGTTCGTGCGAGAACAGGTCGAGGTCGAGACTCTCCCGATGGCCGAGGTGGAAGCCGCCGAGCGCGGATCCGCCGGTGAGCGCGAACTTCTGCTCCAGCGCGAAGAACGCGTCGAGCAGCTCGCGCTGCAGGGGGCTAAGCCGGCTCTGCGACGAGCCCACGTCGCCTCCATTCCCCGATCAGGAACTCCCAGAAGCGGCGCGACCGTCCGAGGTGTCGCTGCGCGCGCGGGAACCAGGTCAGGACCTCCTCGAGCGAGAGGAGCTTCCAAACGTCGTCGTAGCGCGCTTCGCGCATCACGCGCGCGATCCATAGCGCCCGGACGCTGTCGTCGGGGTCGCGGAGGAGTCGCTTCAGCTCGCCGACCGTCATGGGGACGTCCCAGACGAAGTACGGCTGTGCCGCGTCATCGTCGAGGTCTGTCGACAGGGTGTTCACGGGATGTCGGGGTCGGACGGTCGACAGGCTAGCCGCCTCGCGGCGGCTGGCGAAGAACCGTGCGGTCCGGAATCCCGGCCGAGACGGGGGCATGGCCGTGGCCGACGGCGGGGGCCTCGGACTGTCACCGGAACGGGATCGCGACCGGGCGCGACACGCGCCGCACCAGGCTGGGTGCAGCGGGGTCGAGCACGACCAGCGCGGTGTGCAGCTGTAGCCCGATCCGCGGCGGCAGGTTCGGGATCACCATGCATCCGGTCGCCTGGCCGTTGCCGTCGAGGGCCCCGAGCGTGCTGCGGAACAGGGGGGTGCCGAGCGTCATCGACTCGACGAAGACCGGATCGGCGTTCCGCGGGACGACCCGCTGGTCGAGCAGCGTGATACCGAGTGTCGTGCCGGCCGCGCACGCCATCCGGTATGGAAGCCCCGCGTCCGCGGGGCTCGCCGCATCGATCGCGAGCGTCGTGCCGATGGTCGGGGGCAGCAGCGGTGCGAGGTGGCCCGCCTGCGGCAGCGCCAGCCACCGTCGCGTGGTCACGCCGGCCTCACGGCCGAGTTCCTCGAGGCCGAGCAGGCTGCCCGGGCGGCCGGCGACGAATCGCACGAAGCGCGCGAACTGGTCGAGGTCGCCGACCTGGACCAGTTCGCGTACGTCACGCTACAGGTAGATCTGCACGTAGCTCGACAGCCACAGCGTCCGGTGGACCTCGGGTTGGAGCCGCAGCTCGGGGTAGCCGCCGCGGAGCAACCAGTCCGTCGCCTCGACGCCGCCGTGTTCGATCCGATCGGACCCGGGATCCGCGAACACGTCGTCCAGCACCTCGTCGATCGTCGCGGGGGGGCGGTGGGTTGCCTCGGCGACCGACAACGGCAGGAGGTCGAGGACCGCGATCCGTCCGGCGAGCGTCTGACTGACACCCTGCATCAACGAGAAGCCCTGCGAGCCGGTCAGCGCGAAGCGTCCCGGCGTGCGGTCGGCGTCGACCCGGTCCTTGATGGCGTGCAGGAGCTCCGGCACGTACTGGATCTCGTCGAGCAGAACGGGAGGTGGGTGCAGGTCGAGAAAGGCGTTGGGGTCGGCGCTCGCCTAGCCCGGATGATCTACGAGATCCCGGCTGCGGTCACGCAAGACGCTGGCTGGCGTCGTCATCGAGCCGAACCCGCGCTCGACGTGTCGCACGAACACGCCTGCGCGCGGAACCGACTCGACTCCTCGCCAGCCAGCGACTTGCGCAACCTCGCGACGGGATCTCGTAGATCACCCGGGCTAGTCTCGCACGAAGGGCTGCTCCAGCGACACGAAGCGATGGCTGCCGGACAGCAGATGGCGCAGCAGCGTGGTCTTGCCGGACTGCCGAGGGCCGGTCACGAGCACCGCGGGGAAGGTCGACAGGGCTCGCAGCGCGGTCGGGCCGAGTTGGCGGGCGACGTAGCGGGGTTCCATGCAGATCCAAAATCAGATCATGGATCTGCATACTCGGTCGCAAGTGCCTGCGTGAGTTGTTCTTGTGCATGTGCACGCCGAGTGGTGGCCGCTGCGGCCCGGTGGATCGGGGTCGGGCGGGACCCACTCTTCGAGCGAGCGGCGCAGGGCCGAGCCGTCCGGTGAAAGGGTTGCTACAGCCCGGTGACTCTCCGGCTCGGCTTGGTGGTGGACGGGATGAACTCGACGCTCTGCGCGAGGCCGCGGTGCCGCGCGGCGCCTGCGCGCTCGAACGGGTCACGGCGTCGCCGACCGCACCGCCACGACCCGAATCGACGGTGTCGTGCGCGCCGGGGATACGCACCGGAGCCCACGCCCCACGCGCCCGGTGCACCGGAAGATCCGGACCAGGGTCGCCTTCACGTCGGACCGCGAAGACCTGCTGACTGCTTCGCGCGCCGGTGCGGCTCGACCGTGGTTCGCGGGCCTCTACGTCTTGCCCGACCAAGCCTGCAGCGACGACATCGGGGAACCCTCGGCACAGGAGCGCGAGCGCGACGACGGCGGGCCGCCGCAGCACACGCTCATCGATCAGCACGCGCATCGCCGGGCAATGCGTCGCGAGCTGGCTCGAGCAATGCGATCGGCTGATCGCGCGTGACGCCGGGATAGTCCTCGAGGAAGTCGTCGATCCGGTCCCCGGCCTCCAGGTAGTCGACGAGCGTCCGCGCCGGGACGCGGGTCCCCGCGAACGCGGGCTTCTCGCCGAGGATCTCGGCGCGGCGTTCGACGGTGGTTCCCGGGCACATGGCGTGCAGCCGATCGCCGCGCGACCGCTGCGACGCGCGCTCGGGTGCGGAGAGGCCGAGCGGTGAGGCGCTGATCCGGCCTCCGAGGATCCATGCAGCGAACGGGTCGCGGAGCGCGCGGGCCGGCCGCTACGCTCGGCGGTCGCGATGCGACGCGCTGCCCTTCCCCGGTCGATTCTGCTCGGTGCGGTCCTGCTCGGCTCGATCCTGCTCGCGACCAGGCCGCTGGCGGCGCAGGGCGAGACGCCGTGGCGGTTCGGGGTGCTGTTCTGGCACGACTCGCCGAACGACGTCGAGGCGCTGCGGGGGATCCGCGCGGCGCTCGACGTGCGCGGCCGCGACTACCACCTGCAGGTCGAGCGCGCCGAGCAGGACGCCGAGCGCGGGGCCGCGGCGCTGCGGGCGTTCGACGACGGTGGCGTCGACCTGGTGTTCGCGATGGGCACGCAGGCGGCGCTGGTCGCGCGCGCGCACCCGCCGCGCGCGCCGGTGGTGTTCACGGCGGTGACGAACCCGGTCGAGTCCGGCGTGGTCGACGACTGGAACGGATCGGGGACGCGCATCGCGGGGAACAGCAACTGGATCGCGCCCGACACGCTGCTGCGCGTGTTCCGGCTCGCGGTGCCGGGGCTGCATCGGCTCGGCGTGCTGCGGTCGCGCGCGTCGGGGGTCGTCAGCGCGGCAGAGGTCGTCGGCGTGCAGCGCATGATCGCGGCGGAGCCGGCGCCGCGGCTCGCGCTCGTCGAGGAGGTGATCGACTCCCCCGACGAGCTCGACGCGGCGACCGCGCGCCTGCTCGAGCAGCGCATCGACGCGCTGTGGATCCCGATCGACTTCACCGTCTACGAGCACCTCGACGCCGTCACCGCCCGCACCGCACCGGCGCGCGTGCCGCTGGTGTCGTCGAGCCTGCGCGCGGTGTCGACCGACGCGGTCGCCGGCGTGCTGGTCGACTACGAGCTGCTCGGCGAGCGGGCGGTCGTGCTCGCGCTCGACATCCTCGAGCACGGACGCGATCCCGCGACGATCCCGGTCGACACGATGCGCGGCTTCCAGGTCGTCGTGAACCTCGGTGCCGCGCGGCGCTCCGGCTACGAGGCGCCGCTGGCGCTGATCGTCGTCGCCGACCAGATCCTCGAGCCGGAGGTCGGCGATGGTCATTGAGGCGCTCGCCGACCTGCGGCGCGGGCGGCTGCCGCTCGCCTGGAAGCTGTGCCTCGGGCTCGCGCTGGTCGGGCTCGGCATGGTCGCGTTCCTGCAGCTGTCGCTCGGCCCGCACGCGACGCGCGCGTTCCGCGAGCGCTCCGAGGTGCTGATCGCGTCGAGCTCGCGGTCGATGCGCGAGATGTCGGCCGACGACATCGCGCAGAGCACCGAGCTGCTGACCGGACTGATCGAGCACACGACCGACGCGCGCAGCCGCACGCTCGCCGATCTGCCGCTGTCGCTCTACGCCGGTGACGTCGAGGCGCTGCGCACGGCGCTGCGCGAGCGCGACGACGCGCGCGGCGCGCGGCAGCGCGACAACGTCGCGATCCTGGCGCGCGAGATGGAGCGCCGCACCGCCGCGCGCATCGACGCCGAGGTCGGACGGCTACAGGCGGAGCAGGAGGCGCTCGCCGCGACCTTCGCCGCCGGCCTGCGCCGACAGCACCTGCTGCTGACCGGCTCGGTGCTCGCGGCGCTCGTCGTGCTGCTCGGCGTCGGGCTGTACCGGCTCGTCGTGCTACCGGTGCGGCGGCTGTCGCGCGCGACGCAGGCGGTCGCGCGCGGCGAACTCGACGTCACGGTGGCGGTGCGCTCGCGCGACGAGGTCGGCGTGCTGGCCGGCAACTTCGCCGGCATGCTCGGCGACCTGCGGCGCGCGCGCGCCGAGCTGAGCGCGACCAACGCCGAGCTCGCGCGCTGGAACGAGACGCTCGAACGCGAGGTGGCGCGCAAGACGGCGCACCTGCAGGAGGCACAGGGGCAGCTCGTGCAGGCGGCGCGGATGGCGTCGGTGGGCACGCTGGCGGGCGGCGTCGCGCACGAGTTCGGCAACCTGATCGCCGGGATCCGCGGCTGCGCGGCGGAGGCGCTGCAGGACGCGGCGGACGCCGAGCAGCGCGAGCCGCTCGAGGTCATCGTGCGGGCGGCCGACCGCGCCGGCGAGATGACGCGCGACCTGCTGCGCTTCGCGCGGCGCGAGCTGGAGCCGGAGCGCGACGTCGACGTCGCCGAGGTCGCGCGGGAGGCGCTCGCGCTGCTCGAGCCGCACGCGCGGCGGCTGCACGTGCGCGTCAGCGCCGAGCTCGCGGCCGGCGCGATCGTGCGCGGCGACGTCGCCGGGCTGCACCAGGTGTTCGTCAACCTCGGCACCAACGCGCTGCAGGCGATGCCCGACGGTGGGACGCTGCGCGTCGCGGTCGCGGCGGACCCGGCGCAGGTCCGCATCGACGTCGAGGACACCGGCTGCGGCATCGCCCCGGAGCACCTCGCGTCGATCTTCGACCCGTTCTTCACGACCCGCGACCGCGAGTCCGACCCGTTCCGGCGCGGGACCGGGCTCGGGCTGGCGGTCACCTACGGCGTCGTCGAGGCGCACGGCGGTAGAATCGAGGTCCACAGCGAGCCCGGCGCGGGGGCGCGGTTCACCGTGCTGCTGCCGCGCCGCGGGCGTGGCCGCGAGGCAGCGGAGCCGCAGGAGCGAGCGCAGTGAGCCAAGACGTCAAGCCCCGGATCCTGGTCGTCGACGACGAGGAGAGCGTCCGCTACTTCGTGCAGCGCGGGCTGCGGCGGCGCGGCTACGCGCTCGAGGTCGCACCGGACGGCGCGGCGGCGCTCGCGCAGTTCGAGCGCGCGCCGGCCGACCTCGTACTGCTCGACCTGCGCATGCCCGGCATGGACGGCTTCGAGCTGCTCGATCGGCTGCGCGCGCTCGACCCGGACGTCGCGGTCGTCGTGATGACCGCGTTCGGCACCGTCGAGAACGCGGTCGCGGCGCTGCGCCGCGGCGCGTTCGACTTCGTCACGAAGCCGTTCGAGATCGACGAGCTGAAGCTGTCGATCGACCGCGCGCTGTCGCGCCGGCGGCCGGGGCCGGCCGCGGTGCGCGCCGTGCTCGATGCGATGATCGGCGACGGGGCGGCGATGCGGGAGCTGCGGGAGTCGATCGTGCAGCTCGGGCGCAGCGACGCGACGGTGCTGGTGGTCGGCGAGTCCGGCACCGGCAAGGAGCTCGTCGCGCGCGCGATCCACGCCGGCTCGGCGCGGGCGGCCGGGCCGTTCGTCGCGCTGCACTGCGCGGCGCTGCCGCCGGCGCTGCTCGAGAGCGAGCTGTTCGGTCACACCGCCGGGGCGTTCACCGGCGCCGTGCAGGCGCGCGAGGGCAAGCTCGTCAAGGCGCACGGCGGCACGCTGCTGCTCGACGAGATCACCGAGATCGGCCTGCCGGCGCAGATGCGGCTCGAGCGCTTCCTGGAGGAGCGGGTCGTCGTGCCGCTCGGCTCGACCGACGGCCGGCGCGTCGACACCCGCGTGATCGCCGCCGCCAACCGCGACCCGGCCGCGGCGGTCGCGGCAGGCACGTTCCGCCGCGAGCTGTTCTTCCGCCTCGACGTCGTGCCGCTGCGCGTGCCGACGCTGCGCGAGCGGCGCGAGGACGTGCCGGCGCTGGTCGAGCACTTCGCGGCGCGCTCGGCGGCGGAGCTCGCCTGCGCGGTGCCGCGGTTCCAGGACGATGCGCTCCAGGTGCTCGCCCGCTACGACTGGCCGGGCAACGTGCGCGAGCTGCAGAACGTCGTCGCGCGTATGGTCGTGCTGCACCGCGAGAGCGCCGTGATCACGGCCGCCGACCTGCCCGCCGAGCTGCTCCGCCCGCCCGGCTCGGCGGACGCGCCGGTCGACACCAACGAGGGCTTCCAGGCGGCGGTCGCCGACTTCGAGCGCCGCTACCTCGAGGAGCTGTTCGAGCGCACCGGCGGCAACGTCAGCGAGGCCGCCCGCCTCGCCGGCCTGTCCCGCGGCCACCTGCACCGCAAGGCCCGCCAGCTCGGCGTCGACCCGGTCCGCTTCCGCTGAAGCTTCCGATCCGTACCGCGTACGGTTTTTACATTACGGGTCGGTGGGGTGGGCGGGCACGATCGCGCCATGCCCGCACTCCGCGCCGTTCCCGATCCAGCCAGCGCGTGGGCGACGGACTCGCCGTTCGACGCCGTCGTCCTGATCGCGCCCGACCCGACCGCCGTCGACCTCGGTCCGGCGACCGCCGCCGTGGCCGCCGCCGCCGCGCGCGACGAGCGCTTCACCAAGGACGTGTCGCTGCTGCCGTGTGACGCGGTCGCCGGCGGCCGCCTGGTCGTCGCGCCGACCGGACCGCTCGGCCGCGACCAGGACGACGTGCGGCGCTTCGCGGACGCCGCGCACGCGGGCGTCCGCCGCGCGCGCGACGCCGGGGCGCGCCGGCCGCTGTGCGTCGTCGCCGGCGTGCCCGGCGATGCGACCCACGCGCACGCGCTGCCGGTCGCGGCACTCGCAGCGCTCGGCTCGCTGTGGGAGCCGCTCGAGGCGCGCGAGGCGCTCGGCGCCGAGGTCGTCGAGCCGATCGGTGAGCTCGGCTTCGCGCAGCTCGGCGGCGCGCCGGTCGACGGCGCGCTCGTCGATTGGGCGAACGCCGTCGAGGCCGGTCGTCGCGTCGCGCGCGACCTGTGCGGCACCGAGCCCGAGCGCATGGCGCCGCCGCGCTTCGCCGAGTATTGCGAGCAGGTGTTCGCCGGCACGCCGGTCTCCTGCAGCGTGATCGCGGATCCCAAGGTGATCGCGCGCGACTACCCGCTCGCCGCCGCGGTCGCGCGGGCGTCGATGCCGGTCGAGCGGCACCGGCCGCGCATCGTGCGCCTCGAATACGTCGGCGCCGGCCCGATCCAGCGCACGCTGCTGCTCGCCGGCAAGGGCCTGACCTACGACACCGGCGGCGCCGACCTGAAGGCCGGCGGCGTGATGGCGGGCATGAGCCGCGACAAGGGCGGCGGTGCCGCGGTCGCGGGATTCCTCTACGCGCTCGCGAAGCTGCGGCCGGTCGGCGTGCGCGTGATCGCCGAGATCGGCTGCGTCCGCAACAGCATCGGCGCCGACTGCTTCGTGTCGGACGAGATCATCTCGAGCCACGCCGGCGTGCGCGTGCGGATCGGCAATACCGACGCCGAGGGGCGCCTCGTGCTCGCCGACCTGCTGAGCCACCTGCGGCAGGACGCACTCGGCGCGGTCGACCCGCGCCTGCTCTCGGTCGCGACGCTCACCGGCCACGCGGCGCGCGCGGTCGGCCAATACAGCATCGCGCTCGACAATGGCCCGGCGCGCTCGCTCGGCATTGCCGACTCGCTGAGCGAGGCCGGCGACGCCTGGGGCGACCCGTTCGACATCTCGCGACTGCGGCGCGAGGACTTCGACTTCGTCAAGCCGCGCACGCGCGCCGACGACATCCTGTCGTGCAACAACGCGCCGTCGACCGCCACCGCGCGCGGCCACCAGTTCCCGATGGCGTTCCTGGCGATCGCCGCCGGGCTCGACAAGCACGGCCGCGACAGCGATCGGCCGCTGCCCTACACGCACATCGACGTCGCCGGCAGCGCGACGGAGGGCTCGGACTGGCAGCACGGCCGCCCGACCGGCCGGCCGGTCGTCGCGCTGGTCACCGCGCTGCTCGCCGGCGCGCAGCCGTGAGCGGGCGCGTCCGTTGCGGCTTCACCACAGCCACCGCGCCTGCACGGAGTAGGCTGCGACGCCGATCAACGCCGCGAACACCAGCGCGCCGAGCACGCCGCGCAGCCCCGCGCGCTTGATCAGCACCGGCGCCAGCGCGAGCGTCAGCCAGACGCCGAGCTTCGCCAGCACCCAGGGTTGCGAGATCTCGTAGGCCTGGCTACCGCTGCGGCGCGCGAGCATGCCGAAGCCACCCAGCAGCACGAGCACCAGCGCGATGCCGTGCGTGATCGTCGCGGCGCGCGGCAGCTTGTCCCCGGACGGGGCGAAGACCTGGCCGCCGATCGACAGGAACAGGAGTGCGAGCGCAACGAAATGCACGAGCCGGTAGACCTCGTAGGACATGGCGGAGGAGACTAACGCCGGGCCGTCCCCGCGCGCGAGTGTGCATCCGCGTGCGCGTCGCCATCCGAATCCGCGCCCGCCGCAAGACCGCATCATGACCGCCGTCGCCCCGACCAGGATCGCCCTCGCCACGCTCGTTGCGCTCCTCGCCGGCTGCAGCACCCCGCCGCCGCTGCCGACCGCGCAGCTCGTCGAGCTCGATCGGTTCATGGGCGACTGGTTCGTGATCGCGCACATCCCCGCGGCCGCCGAACGCGAGGCGTGCAACGGCGTCGAGAGCTACGAGCTGCGCCCCGACGGTCGCGTCGCGACGACCTACGCATTCCGCGAGGGCGGCTTCGACGGCCCGCTGCGCGTGCTGCAGCCGGTCGGCCGCGTCCGCAACCGGGCGACCAACGCGACCTGGGGGATGCAGTTCTTCTGGCCGTTCGAGGCCGAGTATCTGATCACCTGGCTCGACCCGTTCTACGAAGCGACGATCATCGGCCGCACCGAGCGGGACTACGCCTGGATCATGACGCGGACGCCGGCCGTGTCGGACGAGCGCTACGCCGAGCTCGTCGCCGAGCTCGCCCGGCAGGGCTACGACACCGCACGGCTGCGGCGCGTACCACAGCGCTGGCCGGACCCGAGCCACCCGGCCGCGGCGCGGCTCGAGACAATGGGGCGCGCGACCGCGTCCGGGGCGGACCCGGAGGGCGATGGCTGAGCACCGGCGCTCGCGCGGCGGCGCGGGCCCGGACCCCGGGGCGGTGCCGCTCGATCTCGCCGACCGCCTGGTCGCGACGCTGCTCGATCGTCTCGAATCCGATCGCCATGCCGTGCCGTCGCGCCTGCTCGCCGACCTGTTCCGCGGCGAGCGGCTCGGGCCCGGCCAGCAGAAGCGCATCCGCGACCGCTTCCATGCGATCCTCGCCGACAGCGCATTGATCGATCGGGCGCTGCAGGTCGCGACCCCCAATGGCGTCGCGCGACCCTTGCGCATGGCGGTGCGCGTGCTGTGCGGCCGCGTCCTGCGCGGCGAGCTCGCGCCGGCCGACGCCGCGCATCGGCTCGGCTGGATCGACTGGCGGCGCGTGGCGGCGCTCGGCGCCGAGGCCGTCGCGATCGAAGACCCGGTCGAGCGGACCGCGATGCTCGGCTCGCTTCCGCCCTGGCTGTCGCGCTGCATCTGCGAGCAGTTCGGCGCCGAGGCCGATGCCCTGGTGCGCGCGCTCCGCGGTCGCGCTCCAGTCGTGCTGCGGACCAATACGCTGCGCTGCTCGCGCGAGGAGCTGGCGGAGCGCCTGCGCACCGACGACGGGATCGAGACCGAGCCGACGCCGCACGCGAGCCACGGCCTGCGCGTGGTGTCGCCGGCGCGGGTGTTCGCGACCGCGGCGTGGCACGACGGCTGGTTCGAGATGCAGGACGAGGCGAGCCAGCTGGTCGCGGAGGTGACCGCGCCGCCGCCCGCCGGCCGCGTGCTCGACGCGTGCGCCGGCGCCGGCGGCAAGACGCTCGCGCTCGCGGCTGCACTCGGCAACCGCGGCGAGATCCTGGCGATCGACAGCCACAAGGGCCGGCTGACCGACCTGCGCAAGCGCCTCCGTCGCGCCGGCGTGCACGACGTGCGCGCCGTCCGCGTGCCGGAGGACGCGTGGCCTGGCGAGGTCGTCGCCTTCGCACAGCGCGCCGACCGCATCCTGCTCGACGCGCCGTGCAGCGGATTGGGCTCCCTGCGCCGCAATCCGGACCTGCGCTGGCGGCTCGACGAGGACGGCTGGCGGCGCCTGCGCGACACGCAGCGCGAGCTCGCCCTGCGCGCGGCCGCGTGGCTCCGGCCCGGGGCCCGGCTCGTCTACGCGACGTGCACGGTGCTGCGCGAGGAGAACGAGGACATCGTCGCCGCGGTCCTCGCAGCCTGCCCCGAGCTCGAGGTCGTGCCGATCGCCGAGATCCTCGGTGGCGCTCGGGCACGGCCGCTGAGCGCCGACGGCAGCGGCCGCTTCCTGCAGACCGCGCCGCACCGCCACGGCGCCGACGGCTTCTTCGCCGCGGTGCTGCGCCGCCCGCGCTCGCCGCTCGATCCGTTCCCGACCGGCGGGCCACCGCCGGTCGGCCAATGAAACTGGCCCAATGAGCTCGACCCCGTGAGGCCCGCTCCGTGACCGCGATCCGACTCGTCCTCGCCAGCACGTCGCCGTACCGCCGGCAGCTCCTCGAACGGCTCGGCGTCCCGTTCGAGTGCGTGGCGCCCGACGTCGACGAGCGTGCCGCGCTCGGCGCAGGACTGGCGCCGGTCGAGCTGGCGATCCTCCTCGCGAAGCGCAAGGCGCTCGCGGTCTCCGGCCGGCGGCCGGGCGCACTGGTCATCGGCTCCGACCAGGTCTGCGCGCTCGACGGACGGGTGCTCGACAAGCCCGGCGATCCGGAGCGCAATCTCGCGCAGCTCACGGAGCTCGCCGGGCGCACGCACGAGCTGTGCACCGCGGTGTGCATCGCACGCGACGCCGAGCCGTTGCGGGAGTTCGTCGACCGCACGCGGCTGACGATGCGCCCGCTCGATCGCGCCCGGCTCGCCCGCTACGTGGCGCGCGACCGTGCGATCGACTGTGCCGGTGGCTACAAGCTCGAGGCGGCGGGCGCCGCCCTGTTCGAGCGCGTCGAGACCGCCGACCCGACCGCGATCATCGGCTTGCCGCTGATGCGCCTGTGCATCGAGCTCGATGCCCTCGGCGTGCCGCTGCCGTGACGACGGCTCCGGCGGTCACTGGATCACGACGCGAACCCCGGCGGTCAGGCTGATCGGTGCACACGGGCCGGCGCCGATCTCGACGCCCTGGACGTCGATGCCACGGCCGATCAGGCCGAAGTCGAACGGCACCAGCAGCGTCGCGGGATCCGGGAACGCGATGCCGTCGACGAGCAGATCGCAGGTGCCGCACAGGTTCAGCGGCGCGCGCTGCGAGCCCCACAGCTGCACGGCGAAGCTGCCGGCCGTCGTCCCGCCGACCCGCAGGGTGAACAGCTGGCCGATCGCGGGAAGTCCGGACACGTCGAGTGTCACCGTGCCACAGCCCTGGCCGAACGGGAACAGGCCACCGCGCGGATCGACGCCGTCGTAGCCGATCGCCTCGATGCCGTCGTCGGCGGTGCCGCGGTCGTCGGACCAGGCTGCCACGTAGTGGACCGGGAGCCCGCCCCCGGAGCGCTCGGAGCAGATCGCGCCGGACGATTCGCGCGTCGGATCGTTCGCGGGCCACGCGCGTGCCTCGGTCAGCCCGATCGCCGATCGGACCCGGTGGAACGTCGAGATGCGCACGTCGTCGTTCCCGGCGATCGGCGTCTCGGTGAACATCACTGCATAGCGACGACCGTCACAGTCGATGCGCGGGTCGCGCGCATTGTACGACGGCGGCGTCTGGTCGATCTGCCCGAGGTCCGTCGACGGCGTCGCCATCGTCTGGTCGCTGAGGATCACGCGACCCTGCACGTGGAACATGCCGGGTGTGCCGACGTCGGTCCGGCGCCATACGACCATCGCTTCGCGACCGAACGTGCTGCCGACGTAGACCGCGTCGCTCGCCGACGACACCTGCGGGAACCAGTCGTCCGACGGCGAGCCGTCGATGCTGAAGTCGCGGACGCGGCCCAGACGGCCGTCCCACGTCAGTGTCGAGCCGCGGATGTCCTCGTCGGTCGCGCTGAACGTCGACTGGTAGGCGATGAACCACAGCCTCTCCGTCTCGTCACCGAAGCCGCACGAATTCGAGATCGAAGGGAAGCGCTCGCTGCGCAGATCGCGCGCGATCGACGTCGGCGTCGGGCTGACGAGCGACGGATCGTCGGAGGTCGTCATCACCAGCTTCGCATCGACGTCGTGCTGGCCAGGGGTCAGCGGGCGCTCCCACACGACCGCGAAGAAGCTGGGCCCGGCGGGGTTCGGGTCGCCGCCGACGTCCGGGTGGAACTTGTCGCCGGTGAAATGGCCGGGCAACCCGTCGCGGGCGATCACGAACGGTTGACCCATCGTGGGACTCGCCGCCCGCCGCACGCGCCCCTCGATCGACCACGGTGACGAGTCGGTCGGGCTGGTCTGCGCGACGACCAGGTTGCGCCCGGTCGCGGCGCAGTTCGCGACCGCCGGAAACCGCCAGCTCGCGAGGCTGGTCTCGATCGCGACGAGCGAGCCGGTCACGAAATGCACGCCGGTCGCGTCGCGCGTCAGCTCGGCGGACCAGACGTCACCGTCGGTCATGCTGAAGTCGCGCTGCCACACGCACAACCAATGGCCCGAGCCACGGTCGTAGCAGAGGTCGGGGTCCGAGTCGCGCAACACGTCGGCGCTGACGGTCGTCGCGAGCGTGCCGATGACCGGGTCGACCACGAGCGGGAGTGTCGCGCGGGCGACGACGTCAGCGGCCACCGTGAGTCGGACCGCGTTCCCGGTCCACGCGCGGCGCACCGCGAAGCGCTGCCCGGTCGCGTCGATCGCGACCGCCGGACCGTAGCGCACACCGCCGCGCGGTCCTGTGAAGGTCAGGTCGACGCCCTGCCACGCCGGCTGTAGCGACGCGTCGGGGGTGACCGCGATGTCGAGGACCAGCTCGCCGCGCCAGGGCAGCGACTGCAGCTCGAAACTCTGCTCGATGCCGCTGCCGTCGAACGCGAGCTTCTCGATCACGTCGCCGCGCGCGAAGCGCACGCAGCGGTCGGCGCGGTCGGGCAGGACGTCTCCCGCGATGCGCATCGGGATCCCGTCGATGCTCGCGGTGCGCAGACGGAAGCCGACGGTCACGCTGCGCGGCGCGTCCGCGCCCAGGTACGGCACGTAGGTCAGCCCGGTGCGATCGAAGCAGGCCTTGTAGCGCGTGCCCGCGATCCACACGGAGCCGTCGTGGTGCTCGTCGACCACCACCGTGCGGGGGTCGAACTTCGGGGCGGTGAACGGCGTCCGCGGCGGGTCGACGATGCCGTCGGTCGGGCGACGGGGCGGAGCCCCCTGGGCGGGGGCCGCCGCTCCGAGCACGGCGCAAGCGACGAGCAGCGAGAGGACGGGAGGGAGCAACATGCCGACGTGGCTTCGCGAGACGGGACGAGGCGCGGAGGGAGGGGGCCGCGGGCCGAGCAGCGACCGTGGCCGCGGGAGTTTAGGGGCTCCCCGCGCGGCCGTCGCCCCCCGCCGGCCCTGGCGTTGGACGCCGCGGTGGTCGGCCAGGCCGATTCGCCGCTCCCGTCGGCGGATCGGCGCGGTCGCTATCCTGTCGCGAATGCTCGAACTCGCTGCGCTCGTACTGTCGCCGCTACTGCAGGCGCCCACCGCAGCCGCGCCGACGCCCGACCTCACGATCCGTGTCGCGTTGACGCCGTGCGAGCCGGATGACGGACACGCGTTGTCGTTCAGCCCGAAGGCCGGGTCCGTGACGCTGCACGCCGTGGACGAGTCGCTGAGCGGCGCGCTCGCGATCGGCGGGGACGGGCAGCGGCCGTTTCCCGTCGCGCTGCGCCGGAGCGCTCGGAGTCCGCACTTCGACCAGCTCGCGATCGATCTCGATCGCGACGGCGCGTTCGACGCAGCGGAGATCCTGACGACCACCCCGACCGATCGCCGCGGCCGCATCTGGTCCAGCTTCGCGACGACGCTGCAACTCGACGTGCCCGCCGACGGGGCCGGCGCGCCGGCGACCACACGCGCATACCCGCTCGCGATGTGGTACGTGGCGGATCCCGCCGAGCCGGACGCACCGCCGCGGCTGCGCTTCACGCGGCGCGGTTGGCACGCGGGGCAGGCGGTCGTCGACGGCGCCGTGGCCATCGTGCTGATCGCCGACGGCGATCTCGATGGCGTGTTCACCGAGCGCGACACCTGGCGCATCGGTCGGGACTTCGCGACCGTGCGCGGCATGCCGGTGCGCGAGCTCGCGCGGCACGACTGGCTCGACGGGCGCGCCTGGCGTCCGGTGCAGGTCGATCCGCACGGCCGCTTCGTGGAGATCGCTCCGTTCGACCCCGGGCAGACCGAGGCCGAGGAGCGCGCGGCGGAGGATCGCTTCGCGGCCGACCGCGCGGCGCCCCGCGCGACGCAGCCGCTCGCGTTCCGCCGCGACGTCGATGCGGCTCTCGCGGCTGCCGCCGCGGGCGGCCGCCGCGTGCTGCTCGACTTCGAGACGACCTGGTGCGGTCCGTGCAAGCAGATGGACGCCCTGGTCTATCCGGCGCAGGCGGTCGTCGATGCGGCGGTCGGTGTCGTCTGCATCAAGGTGGACGGTGACGAGCGCCGCGACCTCGTGCAGCGCCACGCCGTGAGCGGCTACCCGACGCTCGTGCTGCTCGAGGCGGACGGTGCGGAGCTGCGCCGCGCGAGCGGCTACCAGAGCGTCGTGGAAGTCGTGCGCCTGCTGCGTGGCGACGGGTCCGGCTCGGGAACGTTGCCCGGCTCGCGCGGTCCGTGAACCCCGCGCGCCGCGCCCCGCGCAGAATGGCGCGCGCGAGGGTGGGCCTGCCCCGCCGTCCGGTGGCGGCGCCGCGCGCGCGACAGACCATTGCTCCGGAACCGAACCATGCGAGTCCTCCCATCCCTCGGCTGTCTCTGGCTCACGGTGCTCGTCGGCGCCCAGGAATCGGCGTCGCCGTTCGACGCGCCGTCACTCGTGTTCGACGACACGACGCAGATCCTGAACCTGCTCGACCTAGACGGCGATGGCGACCGGGATGCGATCGGCTTCTGGGGGATCCGCGCGGACCTGACGCGCGTGCACGCGTTCGTGAACGACGGCACCGGTGCGTTCAGCCTGGGCTTCGAGTTCGACGACCCCGCGACCGCCGCCCAGCGGCAGAGCTGGTCGATGGCGGTCGGCCGCTTCGACTCCGACAACCGGGACGACTTCGTGATCCGGCTCGGCGAGCGCTTCAGCGTGTATCGCTCGACCGGGGCGACGACGCCGCCGCAGCTCCTGGCGAGCTGGATCGAGCCGGGCTCGAGCGGGCTCGCGATGACGACCGCGGACTTCGACCGCGACGGGCTCACCGACATCGCGGCGCAGATCGGTCCGCAGCTGGTCCGCATCTACATGCGCGCGCGGCTCGGGTTCGGGGTCGGCGGCTCGCTGCCAGTGGCCTGCGACGACCTCGACCCGCTCGACGTCGACGGTGACGGCGACCTCGACCTGGTCGCGGGTCGCGTCGGCGAGGTGGGCTTCCTGCTCCAGCAGCCGGGCGGCTGGAGCGTCGGTCCGATCGTGCAGCACGGCATCGCGCGCGGCACCGACGCGGTGTTCACGGTCACCGGCGACGTCGACGGCGACGGCGACGGCGACATCGTCGCGTTCGGCTCGTGGGGGCGCTACGCGATCCTGCGCTGCTCGCCCGGGGGGACCTTCGCGCTCGAGGCGCAACGGGACGGCGGGCCGGCGACCGGCCTCGCCGATCTCGACGGCGACGGTGACCTCGACGGCATCTGCTGCGGCAGTGGCGGCGGCGGGCCGACGCTCTACTACAACCGCACTCCGGCGCTCTTCCACCTGGCGGAGAACCGCGGCGGCGGCGACTTCGCCGCGGCGTGGGAGCTGCCGTCGTTCGGAGCGGTGCGCATCGCCGGTGCAGACGACCTCGACGGCGACGGCGACGTCGACCTGGTCGCGGGCCGCGTCGTGTGGTTCAGCCGCGGCGACACGTTCACGCGCGATCCATTGCCGCGGACGTCGATGTCGGCCGGACCGATCTGGTGGCGCGTGCACGACTTCGACGCCGACGGTGACACCGACGTCACGCTGATCGAGTCGAACGGCCAGACCTACCGGTTGACCAACGACGGCAGCGGTGCGTTCCGCTGGTCGCAGCCGGCGCGCCCGACCGCACCCGGCAATGGCGAGTGGGCTCCGCAGGGTACCTTCGGAGACTTCGACGGCGACGGCATACTCGACGAGGTCGTCAGCTACCTGGTCGGCGGGAGCTTCGTCGAGATGCGACTGCTGCGTGGGCTCGGCAATGGCGATCGCGTCGATGCCGGCCCGGCCGGCGCGGCGGGCTGGGCGGCGTCCAACTACCCGAGCTGGGGCATCGACGCGTTCGTCGCCGATCTCGACGCCGACGGCGACCTCGACCTGCTCGACGCGATCGGCAACACGGGTCTCAACGACGGCACCGGCTACTTCACGGCCGGGCCGGGCAGCGCGCTGGGTGGCCGGGCCGTGGCGGTCGGCGATCTCGACGGCGACGGGACCCCCGACCTGATCGTGCTCCGCAATGCTCGGCTCGAGATCATGTACGGCCACAACGGCCTGTTCGGCGGCTACCTGCAATCACAGGTATTCTCCTGTGGCAGCGACCAGGGGCGTGGGGTCGTGCGCATCGCCGATCTGGACGGCGACGGCGACCTCGACTTCGTCAACAATGCCACCTACGCGGAGGTGTACCTGAACGGCGGGCCGCGGAACTGGCAGCAGGTGCCCTTGTCGCTCGTTCCCGCCATCTGGCTGGCGATGCTGGAAGTCGATGATCTCGATGGCGACGGCGTCCTCGACATCGTGCGCGGCCCGGTGGCGGACGGCCCCTCGCTCATGGTCCACCGCGGGCTCGGCAACGGCACGTTCGCGGCCGGTGTGCGGCAGCTCGCCGATGCCGCGACGTTCCCGATGGACGCGGACGGCGATGGCGACCTCGACATCGTCGGCCAGCGTCTCGTCCGCAATGCGTTGCACGGTGCGTCGGGCGGCGCGCGCGTGCAATACGGTCAGGGCGGCGCCGGCGCCGGCGGACACGTGCCGCTGCTCGGCGCGCGCGGTCCGTTCCGCGTCGGCGCGGTCGTCACGACGACGGTCGGTGGCGCTCCCGGCGGTACCGTCGGGGCCTGGCTGTGGGGTACCGCGCGCTCCGATCTCGCCAATACGCCGCTGCCCGGCATCCGGCACTACGCCTGGCCGGTCGTCGTCGGGGTGACCGTGCCGTTCGCGGGCACGGCCGGCGCGGCCGGTGAGGGCCGTTTCGAGATGAGCTACACGGTGCCGGCCGCCGCGTTCGGCGTGTCGTTCCCGCAGCAGTTCCACCTGCTCGACGCGACGCGGCCGTCGGGCATCGGCTACACGAACGGCCTCGAGATCACGATCGGTCGCTGACCGTGTGGCGCCCGGCCGCGCGTCGGCTCAGCCGTGCCCGATCATCGCGAGGAACTCGCGACGCGTGGCGGGGTCGTCGCGGAACGCGCCGGTCATGCGGCTCGTCACCGTCAGCGCGCCGGGCTCGCGCACGCCGCGCGTCGTCATGCAGAAGTGCTCCGCCTCGATCACGACGGCGACGCCCTTCGGAGCGAGCACGCGGTCGATCGCGTCCGCGATCTGCACGGTCAGCTTCTCCTGGATCTGCAAGCGCTTCGCGTAGACCTGCACGAGGCGCGCGAGCTTGCTGAGACCGACGACCCGGTGGTTCGGCAGGTAGGCGACGTGCGCCTTGCCGATGAACGGCACCATGTGGTGCTCGCAGTGCGACTCCAGCCGGATGTCGCGCACGGTCACCATCTCGTCGTAGCCCTCGATCTCCTCGAAGGTCCGGGCGAGGATCTCCTCGGGGTCCTGCCGGTAGCCGCGGAAGAACTCCTCGTAGGCGCGCACGACGCGGGCGGGCGTGTCGCGCACGCCCTCGCGCCGCGGATCGTCACCGGCCCACGCGATCAGCGTGCGCACCGCGGCCTCGGCCTCGTCCCGCGACGGGCGACGCGTGCCGTGCTCGCCCAGGGCCCGCTGGCCAGCGTCCGTCGCTTCCGGACGGGCGGTTTTCGGCCGGCTGCTCTCGGCGTCGCGCGCCGCCGGGCCGCGGCGCGAGGTGGGCGCGCCGTGCGGGTGGCGGTCGCAGGAGTGACCGTTCCGGGTGTCGTGGAGCATCGGGGCGTCGATCGAGCCTTCCATGGCCGGCGGCTTCGCGTCCACGAACGCCGCGGATGCGACCGGACCAGGCGACGCATCGTAGCCGCGCCTCCGGCCCGGCCCAAGCCGAGGCCGGTCCGAGCGGGTTCCCGGTTTGCGTGCGCGCGCGCGTCCGGCCGCGTCATCCTGGTCCCCCGCTTTTCTGCTCCACTTCGCGGAAGCGGCAGCGCGTCGGCGCTTGGTGAGCCGGCGCGCTGCCGCCTCTCGCTCTCGCTCCCCATGCAGTGCCCCACGATCCCCGCTGGTCCCGCCGCTGCACGCCTCGACAAGGCGTGTCTCCGCGGGCTGACCGTCGACCTGCTCGATCTGCTCGAGGGGCGGCGCGTGCTCGCGGCGCTCCCCGCCGCGGCACGCGCGGCGCAGTCGTCGCCGGCGGCATCGATCGCCCGCTGCGCGCAGCGCGGGCTCGCGATCGTCGAGCTGCTGTTGGAGCGGGCGGACTGGCCCGCGGCAGATCAGGTGCTGCACGAGTGGATCGGCCACTACGAATGCCGGTTCCGCGAGGCGGTGGGCAGGGAGATCGTCGCGCCCGCGCTGCGCCGCCACCGCCTGACCCCGCTGCGGCTCGGCGTGCTGGGTTTCGCCGGCGACTCGCCGCAGGAGTTCACCGCCGACGTCACGGTGACGTGGTTCCTCGAGCGCTTCCTGCGGCGCAACGGCGTGTTCCAGACCGTGGTGGACCTCGGCGACGATCCGCTCGATCTCGTGCGCACGAGCGTGAACCAGGTCGTCTGGCGGATCCACGCGTCCCTCGAGCCGGTGTCCGCCCACGCCTACCTCGTCACCCGCGGCGCGCTGCGGCACGTGACCGAGTCCGCCAGCGAGGGTGCCGTCGTGTGGATCGAGCAGGGCCCGCCCGACGACGACCGCGGCGGCTGGCGCGCCGCCGGTGCCGACGAGTTCCCGGCTCCGGCCGTCGCGGCGATCGTCGCGCCGCACGTCGATCCTGCCGCCGCGATCCCGCTGCCGCCCGGCATGCTCGACGCGGCGGTGGCCGGACAGCTCGGCGGACCGGGGCGACACGATCCGTTCCGGCGGTCGGTGCGTTGGATCGCACCGCGGCTCGCGCGCGCGCTGACCGCGGTGGTCGCCGAGCGGTCGGCGGCGGGCGATCCGATCTGCATCCGCGGTCGGGACCTGCTCGACGTCGTGCGGGCGCGCGTCGCGATCGCGCGGCCGCGCGTCGCCACCGAGCCGGTCGCGCGGGCCGGCGATCCGCACCGCGCCGCGGGCATCGAGGAGCCGGTGGCGGCCGACGCGCACCCGGCGCGCCTCACGTGCGAAGCGCGGCGACTGCTCGAGCCCGCGCTCGCCGCGCTGCGCGAGCTCGCGCTCGGCGGCCACCGCGGCGCGGCAGCCCGGGAGACGATGCGGCGGGTGCGCAGCGCCTTCGCGCCGTGGTGGGCCGCGGTCGGTTGCCGCGCAGCCGATCGCGTCGGGGACGCGCGCTGGCGGCGGCTCGAGCGGATGCTGCAGTGGATCGCCGCCGAGCAACAGGCGAGGATCGTCCAGCGCCGCCCCTGGGGCTCGCCCGCCGAGCCGGAGTGCAGCCGCGACGTCGCGCTCGGGGTCGTGCTCGACGTGCTGATGAACTGCTGGCCGACGCAGCCGATGCTGATCGCCTGGAGCGTCGAGAACCGTGTCGGGATCGGCAGCTCGCAGCTCGCGGCGGACCGGCAGGTCCTGCAACATGGCGCATTGGAGCTCGCCTGGGAGCCGGCGCTGGCGAAGCGGCTGAAGAAGTCGTGGACGCCCGCGTTGCCCCCGCGCGACGCTCAGCGAGGAGCGATGGATGACTGATCCCCATCGGGGTCCCGGCCGGGCAGTCGACGCCGGCGAGACGGCCGCGAACGAGACGGCCGCGACCGAGACGGTCGCGAACCAGACCGTCGTCAGCGGTGGCCTCGCGTTACCGGGGGACCTGCTCCACCTGCCGGACTGGGCGCCGCGGGGCCAGGGTGTCGTGTGGCTGCTGCTCGGCTGGACGGCCGATGCCCCGCGGCGCGCGCTGCTGTGCCCGGCGGACCCCGGCGAGCACGTCGGGCCGTTCGACTGGGCGACCGCCGAGCCCTTGCCGCCACCACCGCAGGAGCCCGGTGCCGTGGTGCCGGTCCTGCACGGCGTCGTGCTGCGCGGCGAGCTGTGCTGCACGGTTCCGGTCGCGCGCCTGCTGGACGACGGCGTGCGCGTGGTCGGTCAGCTCGATCCAGCGGAGCTACCGCGCGTCGCCGCGTGGGTCGAGCGGCTCGCCGCCGGCCGCACCGCGATCGCGCGGTCGGGGCCGGCCGCGGGGCGACTCGGGCAGCTCGCCGATGCGCTGCCCAGCCCGGAACAGATCGAGCTCACCGAGCGCACCGCGCGGATGATGGCCGTGCAGGGCGGTCGCGTCGAAGCGGTGGGCGAGCGACTGGCGCGCTGGCGCGGCTTCGCGCAGGTGATCTCGGTCGGGGCCGGCGTCGTCGCCGACGCATTGTGGCGATGGGCGCACCGGACCGACGGCGCCAGCACGATCACCAGGCTGCGCGCACTCCATCACGGTCGCTTCGTGCTGTCGATCGCGCCGCACCCGGCGCGGCTGACGCTCGACGTCGAAACGGGGGCGATGCCGCGCGGCGTCGCGACGCCCGGCGGCGACCTGCAGCGCTGTGGGGGCGGCGGTAGCTTCCGCTTCCCGCTGCCGGCCGTGACCGACACGCCGGGAGCGGTCGAGATCCGCGACGCGCTGCGCACGCTGTGGGTCTCGTTCGATGACCGACCCGGCCTCGTCGTGCGACTCGGTGGGCGCGCCGCCGGCCCGATCCGTGCGACCGAGCGCTCGGTTGCCGCAGTGACCGGACCAGCGCGCGGCGTGCGCGAGCGCTGACGATCAGCGCCCCGGGATCCAGCGGTCGACGACGAGGTGCGGTCCGCCGCGCGCGTCGCGGACGAACGACGCGACCGCGGCGCGCGGCTTCGGCTCGCTGGCGTCGAGGCGGTCGAGCGCCGACTCGAGCGCGCGCGACCAGGCGGCGTCGACGGGCGGGGGCACCAGCGCGAGCAGGCGGTCGTGCGGCGGCAGCCGCGAGCGGTCGAACAGCCGGCCCGGCAGCTCGCGGGCGCGGTTGCTGAAGCCGTGGTAGTCGGAGCGCGGCGCCGCCGCGACCGGCTCGGGATCGAAGCGCAGCTCCGCGACGATCTCGGGGGCGTCGTTCGGCCGGTCCTGCACCGCGACGATCGCGAGGCCGAGCGCGCGCGCGACGTCGGCGATCTGGCCGGCGTCCGTCCACTGGATGCGCAGCGGGACGACGTCGGCGACCGGCGCGTCGGTGCGCGTTCCGGCGACCGCGACGTCGTCCTCCGCGGGTGTCGCCGCCGGCGCCGGCTCGGCCGCGGCGATCGGTTCGGGCTGCGGCGCCGGCGGCGGTTGCGGCTCGGGTTGCGGCTCGGGCTCGGGCTGCGGCTCGGCTGGCGGTGGCGGCTCCGGCGGGGGTGGTGGCGCGGGCTCGGGCGCGGGTGGCGTCGGCTGCGGCTCCGGCTCCGGCGCCGGGTCCGGCGGCAGGGCCGGCGCGATCGCGATCGGCGCGGGCGGTCGCGGCGCCGGCGGCGGCTCGCGACCGTCGAGGATCCACAGGGCCGTGTGCAGGGCCAGCGACAGCGCGAGGCCGGCCGACAACAGGCGGGGGAGTGCGTTCATCGCGGTGCGTTCGCGGCGGGTCTGGGGACGACCTGGACCTGGACGCTCTGGACCAGCGGTCGGATGCGTGCGACGACGTCGAGCGTCGCGGTGGTGGGGAGCGCGCCGTCGACGCGCACGAGCGCCTCGGGCTCCTCGAGCCGGGCCAGCCGGCCGGGCAGCTCGTCGAGCGTCGTCGGCTCGTCGTCGATCGTCACGCGTCCGTCGGCGGCGACGCCGACGACGACCGGGCGTTCGGCGCGCACCGGCTCGGCGCCTTCGCCCGCGACGCGCGGCGGATCGATCTCGACCGCGTGGGCCGGCATCGTGTTCGACGCGCGGGTGATCAGCAGGCAGACGGTCAGCAGCAGCACGTCGAGGAACGGCGTCTGCACCGCCGCGACGTCGTCGGCGTCGGGCGGGCCGAGCTCGTGGGCCGGTGCCGGGCGCGCCGTCTGGCCGGGGGGGGATGGCGGAGTCGCGCGTCGCATCGGAGTCCTTTCGACCGGGTCATCCGGTCAGCGCGGCCGCGGGCGCGGCGCGCGCATGCTGGCGATGGAGGCCGCGAGCAGCGAGAAGCCGTTCGCGAGCAGGGCGTGGACGGCGCCGACGGCGGTCGTCCAGAAGCACAGGCCGAGCGCGCGCGTCAGCTCCGGGTCGAGCCCCGGGGCGCGGGTCGAGCCGAACGCATCGATCATCCCGACGACGGTGCCGAGCAGCCCGACCTGCGTGCACACGGCGCCGGTGCGCCGGATCAGCGCGTCGAGCCGGCGCAGCGCGTCGACGTGACCCTGGAAGGCGCCGAGCACCATCGCGATCCCGAGCGCCCATACGGCGACCGACAATGCGAGCAGGGCGGGCCCGAACACCGGCCCGCATTGTCGCATCACGATGTCGATCACCGCGGCCTCCGCGTGGTGTCGCGGCGGCGGTCGCGGCCGTCGTCCCGCTCCTCCGCGGCCGAATCGGCAGCCGGTGCGCGGCGGAAGGCCGGCAGCGGCAGCCGACGAGCGATGCGGCGCGCCTCGTCGGCGAAGCTCTCGCGCACCAGTGCGCGCGCGCGGTCGAACGCGCCGTCGACGGTGTCGCGGCCGGCGTCGTCGCCGCCCTGGTCCGCGGCTTCGAGCGCCGCCTCGGACTCCAGGTCGGGGTAGGGCAGGCCGTGGACGGCACAGAACGCGAGCAGGCGGCTGCGGGCCAGCTCGAGCTGCTCCTTCTGGTGCAGCAGCTCGGCGGACAGCTCGTGGCGCAGCTCGCCATTGGCATCGCGCATCGCCTGGCGCGCGCTCGTCATGGCGCGGTCGTAGGCGAGCTTCGCGTCGCGCACCGCGTCGGTCAGGCGCTCGTGCTGGCGCAGGTCGGCGGCGGTCGACTGGGAGACGACGTCCGCTGCGGGGAGCAGCAGGCCGCCGGAGATCAGGAGCGGAAGCAGGATCTTGCGGTTCATGGGTTCGGTCCGGGTCGTGGGTGCGCGCCGCGCGGAGCTCGCGGCGCGCGCCCGGTTCGCAGTCGCATGCGGTCGCGCGTCAGCGCGCGTCGCCGCGCACGCGCAGCGGCGTGCGCGCCGGTTCGGTGGCCTCACGGGTGGCCGGTGGCACGTCGGTCGCCGCCGCGCGGATGCGGCGCATCAACTCCTCGCGCGGGAGCACGGTGCCGGCCTCGGGCGAGCCGCCGAGCTGCGGTGCGAGCGACGCGGCGACCTCGGCGGCGCGGGCGTCGAGCTGGTCCGTGTAGTTGAGGAGGCCCTCGGTCAGGGTCTCCATGTGCTGCGTCAGCTGCGTGAACGTCGGTGCGCTACGGCTGGTCAGCTCCTCGATCGTGTCGGCGAGCTGGTCGGTGGCGCGCAGGTTCTCGATCAGCATCTCGAACTTGCCGATCAGCTGGCGCTGGCGGCGCATCGCGATCGACAGCTCGGACGTGCGGAGGGCCGCGACGTGCAGGCTCGCGCGGATGTTCACGAGGAACTCCAGCACGTGGCGCAGCACCTTCTGGTCGGCACCGCCGAGGTCGGGCATCGCCTGCTCGGTGCGGTCGAGCAGCAGCGACAATGCCTCGAAGCGCTGCTCGAGGATGCGGCGCTCCTGGCTGTTCTCGGGCAGCGACAGGATCCGGTCGGCGAGCTCGCGGAGCAGCGATTCGGTCGCTTTCGAGCGCACCGGGCCACCGAGCTCCTCGCGATCGAGGTCGCGCGCGAGCACGCGACGGAAGTCGTCGATGCGTGCGCCGAGGTCCTCGGCGCCGTCCCACAGCGAGCCCTCGACACCCGGCAGCCGCGTGACGAAGCGGTCGAGCTCCTCGCGCAATGCGCTCAATGCGCCGATCAGCGCCTCGCCGTCGACCTTGTCGGATTGCAGCATGTCGGCGAGCGTGCGGTAGCGCTGGTCGAGCGTCGTCTCGCGCAGCGTCTCCTGCAGCGGCTGCATCGCCTCGCGGTAGACCGAGGTCAGCGCACCGGCATCCAACACGAGCTCGCGGTCGAGCGCATCGCGGGTGCCGGCCTCGCGGCCGGCGCCGTCGACCGGCACGCGGACGCCGCGGCCGGAGGCGGGTCCGACCGGCTGCTCACCGACGGTCGGATCGCGGCGCACCGGCTCCTGCGCCGCGGCGTCGTTCCACAACAGCGCCAGCACCAAGGCGGCGACGAGGATCGAAGCGAAGCCGTTCATCGGGCACCTCCGGCGAGGCGGGCGCGGTCGGCGCCGCGCGCAGGAGCGTCGACCGCGAGCTCGGCGAGCACCTGCGACAGCGAGCCCTGCAGGCGCTGGTCCTCGATCGTCTGCCAGGTGTCGAGCGCATCGACGTAGCGGCCCTCGGAGTAGGCGACGAGGCCGGCCGCGAGCGTCGCGAGGTCCATCAGCCGGACCGCCTCGCGGTGCGTGCCGGCGGTCGCGGCGAGCTCGCGGAAGCGATCCTGCGCGCGGTCGAACGCGCCGCGGCGCAGGTCGATGCGGCCGCGCAGCTCCTCGGCGGCGCGGTCATCGGGGTAGCTCCGCAACCGCGCGCCAGCCTCGTCGAGGCGGTCGCGCTCGATGTCGACCGCGGCCTCGAGCAGGGCGAGGTCGCGGGCATCGGCGCGCGGCTCGGCGCGGCGCGCGGCGAGCAGGGCGCGGTCGGCGGCGGCGAGATCGCCGATCGCGAGCGCGTCCTCCGCATCGCGGAGCGACTCCGCCGCGGAGGGACCATCGACGCGCGGCTCACGATCGGGGGTGGAGCTGCACGCGCCGAGAAGGGACAGAAGGAGCGCAGCACCTCGCAGCAGAGGTGCGCCGCGCAGTGGTCGGAGGTCGGACATGGCGGATCGTTCGGTCGGGTGGCGAGCGCGGCACGCGCCGCGGACAGGCCGCTCCCGAGCGATTCGCGGGCCCGCCTGCGGGGTGGCTCCGACCGCCCGCGCAGCGCGCGCCGGAACGGGTCACGGCTGTCTCCCGCGCGCGACAGTGGAGCGCGCGACGCCAACCGGCGGCGCGCCCAGCTCCTGCGGCGGTCGGCTCGAACCCCGAGTCGCGCATTGCGCGAGGGTGTCTCGCAGCGGCGACGCTCGCAGGCCCCGAAAAGATTTGCAGATTCCCGCGCGTGCGGACGGACCGGTGTCGCGACAGCGCGACTCAGAACGGCAGATCGTCGTCCGCCGTGGTCGCTGCAGGGGGCGCTGGCGCGACCGCGCGTCCGGTCGAGGGTGGCACGACCCGGCCGGTGCGCGGCTCGTGTGCACCGTGCGACACCACGGCGCCGCGCACGAGCCGCGCGAGCGTGTCGGCCAGCTCCGCGACCGGTACGTTGGCGCGGCTCGCGGGATAGAAGCGTTCGACGTGCTCGGTGTCGGGGCCGAGCCCGAGCGCGAGGACGCGAAGTGGCTCGCGCGCGAGACGCTCGATCGCCGCGCGCAGCTCGACCTCCCCGGACCGACGGCCCGCAGGCTGGCCGTCGCTGATGACGATCAACAGCCGGTCGGTCGAGCGCCGGCGCAGCAAGAGCCGGGCGGCGGCGTCGAGGCACGGACCGTCGTCGTTGTAGCGCGGCTGGTTGTGACCGCCCGGACAGTGGCCCTTCACCTCGAGCACGATCGACGCGATCGCGTCGCGCGCCACGCTGTCGAACGGCCGGTCGAACGCGCACAGCGGCAGCAGCTCGTCCTGGAAGCCGAACGCCGCGAAGTCGACGCCGGCGCGCTGCAGGCCCTCGGCGAGGGCGACGGTCGCGTCGCGCGCCGCGTCCGCCTTCGCCCCGGCCATCGACCCCGAGAGGTCGACGAGCACCAACACGGCCGGGTCCGGCTCGCGCGGCGCCCCGCGCCGTGCGAACACCCGACCGTCGCGCTGCGCCCCGGCGCTTGCGACCATCGCGGCCGGCAGGTGCACGCGCGGACCGTCCCGGAACCCGCCGAGCCAGGGCCGTCGGCGACGCGGCTCGAGGCCGTGGCGGAACGTCGCCTCGAGCGCGCGGATCAGCGGGGCGAGGCGCGCGCGCACGGTCTCGTAGCGCTCGCGCTCGGTGAGCAGCGGTCCCGGGTGCGGGCGGTGCGACCCGGCCCGCCTGCCGGCGCCCGGCTTCGCGTCGGACGTGCTGCGGGTGAACGCGAGCGGCTTCGCACCGGCGAGCGGCCGCGGCGAGATACCGAGCTCGGGAGCGCCGACGAGCTCCGCGAGGTTCCGCCGCAGCTCGCCGAGCAGCTCGCGGAGCCGGTCGTCGCCGACCTCGCGGCGATCGCGGCGCAGCAGCGCTTCCGCGCGCGGTGCGATCTCCCGCTCGAACAGTCGGTGCGCGTCGACGGCGTGCGCACGGACGAGCTGCTCGACGAGCGACGGGCGGTCGCGGTCGGACAGCAGCACGTCGGCGCAGTTGGCGTACGCCTGCTCGACTCGCTCGCGGTCCCCGGCACCGATGCGCAGGTCGGGCGGCGGCGCCTTCAGCACGTAGGTGAGCCGTGCGCGCCGCGTCAGGCTCAGCGCGCGGCGGACCGCGTCGTGCACGTGCAGCTCGAGCTCGGGTGCGTGGTCCAGGTGCGGTCCGTCGATGCACGCGACGGCGCAGAACTGCACGAACCACGGCAGCTCGCGCAGGTCGCGCTCCCGCAGCTCGGCGAGCTCGATCTGCTGCTGGCGCGCCATCGCCGGGCGCAGGCCGAGAAAGCGCGTCGCGACGAAACGATCGACGCGCGGATCCTCGCAGCTGTTCAGCAGGTGGCCGGCGTAGTGAGGCTCCAGGCTCTCGATGCGCAGCAGGTGGTAGCGGCTGATCATCTGGTGGCCGCACTCGTGCGCGACGATCCGCGCGCAGCGTTCCGGCCCTGCCGTCGCGAGCTCCTTGGCCGGCACCAGGATCGTGCGGTCGGCGGGCGACCAGGCCCAGTTGCCGTCGTGGGCGCGGAGGCCGAGCCCGGTGTCGTGGCACAGCGCGCGCGCCAGCGTCCGCAGCTTCCGCAGCCGGCCGGCGAGCTCCGGCGGGTCGCCGCCGCCCGGCGCGGATCGACTCGTCAGGCCCATCGGTTCACGCCGAGCGGGCGAGGCCCGCCGCCTCCATGATGTCGAGCCGCGCAGCGCGCCGCTCGGGGTGGACCGGCTGGACGTAGTAGCGCAGGTTCGCGCGCCAGAACACCTCGTCGAGCGCGGTCGACGGGTGGGCGGCGAGGCAGGCCGCCGCGAACTCGAGCACGGCGACGAAGGTGCGCCGCGTGACCGGGCCGTCGACCTCGCTGGCGAGGCTCTGCTCCGCCTCGCCGAGCGCGGCCTGGGCGACGCCGACGTGGAAGCGGGCGAGCGCGGTGAGCCGCTCGCGGAGTCCCTGCACGGCGCGCAGCGCCGCGAGCCGCGGATTCGGATCGGACGGTGCGGGCGCCCAGCTCCGCCCGTGGATCTCGAGCTCGGGCTGCTCGCCGTAGATCTGGCACAGCGCGAGCTGCTCGAGCTCCTGCTCGCCGGGCTCCGGCACGATCCGCTGCGCGCGGAAGCGGCCCTGCAATGCGGGCGACATTGCATTGCGACCGTGGTCGGTGATCGGGTTGCGCGTCGCGACGATCGTCAGGTCGCCGTGGATCGCCTTGCCGCCGGCGCCGAATCGCTGGCCGTCGCGCTCGACCAGCGCAAAGCTCGGTGGCACCTCCAGCAGCGCATTGAGCCGCTCGGTGACCTCGGTCGGCGCATTGGCGAGCTCGTCGAGCACCAGGAATCCGCCGTGGCGCATCGCGGCGACCACGGGGCCGTCGGCCCACGCGAACGGCGGTCCGCCCTCGCACTGCACCACGATGCGCGCGACGTCGGGCGTCACGCCGCCGTTCCGCTCCGCCCACTCGAGGGCCTGCACGGTGCGCGGCTGCAGCAGCTCGCGCCGCGAGTGCCAGTCCTCGAGCAGGCGCTCGGCGAACGCGCTCGGGTCGGTCGGCACGAACCGCCCGCACAGCGCCGCGGCGTCGATCCCCGGCTCGAACACGATGCGATGGTGCGGCTGGCGGAGCGCCGCCGCGAGCCACGCGACCGCGTGCGTCTTGCCGCTCGCGGTCGTGCCCGTCAGCAGCGTCGGCTCGCGCATCCACGCGGACTCGGCGAGGAACGCCAGCGTGTGGCCGACCTGCGAGTCGATGCAGAATCCCGCGAAGGCGTCGAGCGGCACCGCGCCGAGCCGTACGGCCTCCGCGCCGTCGCGGCGCGGCAGCTCGACGTCGCCGATCCGCAGGCGATCCGGCGCCAGCTCGACGAACGGCCGGGTCCCGCGCTTGCCGCGCGCGCCCTGCAGCCGCGCGAAGATCGAGAACATCTCGCGGTCGCCGACCTGGTCCTGCCGCAGGTTGGCGGCGATCGTCGGCTCGACCGGCTCGCTCGGCAGCAGCACGAACACGTCGCTGTCGCCGTCGTGCCAGTCGACGCGCAGCTCGGGCTGGCTGCCGGCGCGGATCGCGGTCAGCATGCGGATCTCGTCGACCAGCTCGTCCGGCGCCCCGCCGACGCGCAGCAGCGGGTCGGTGACGTCGCGGTCGGTGAGCAGCTCGACCGAGGCCCGGTAGCCGCGCGCCAGCAGGTCCTCGCGCAACCCGGACCACACGCGCGGCTCGCGCGCGAACAGGCGGACGTTGAGCGCCGGGCGCAGCTCGCGCAGCACGCGCGGCCGCTCGAGCGAATCGGAGCCGGCGAACGGCAGCACGACCCGGGTCAGCCGTTCGCCCGCGACGTCGAACAGCGCGGCGGGGCTCGCGTGGTCCCGGCGCAGGTGCAGCCGCAGCGAGCGGTGGATCGAGCTGTCGGCCCGGATCCGCTCGCCGAGACGGTCGCGCAGCTCGAGCACCGCGGCGTCCGTCGGGTCCACGGCGACCAGCCGGAATCCGCAGGGCGGACCGCCCGGGAGCTCCTCGTAGCGCACGTGGCGCACCAGCTCGGTGCGCACGATCGGCCCGAGCAGGCGCCGCGCGCGCTCGGGGTCATCCGTCTGGACGAGGAGGATCATGCCGTCTCGCTTGGTCATGGCGGGTGTGGCGCAACAAGCGTCGCGTCGCGAGGTGTTCCAGGGTGGAACCTCAGGGCGTCGCGGGATCTGTCGGTGGATCGCTGGTCCCGCGCGACCGACCCCGTGCGGTCCGGTCGCCTCCCGAGTCCGAGCCTCCGAGCCAGCCTCGCGCTAGGCTGGGCGACCCGCGATGACGATCCAGGTCCACGACTCCCTCTCCCGTCAGCTGCGTCCGCTGCAGCCCGCCGAGCCCGGCCGGGTGCGGATGTACCTCTGCGGCCCGACCGTCTACAGCGACTGCCACATCGGCCACCTGATGGGCCCGGTGCTGTTCGACGCGATCGCCCGCTGGCTGATCGCGCGCGGCCTCCAGGTGCGGTTCGTGATCAACATCACCGACATCGACGACAAGATCATCCGCCGCGCGCAGGAGAGCGGGGAGGACTGGCGGGCGGTCGCCGAGCGTTACACGGAGCAGTACTTCGAGTTCCTCGCGCAGCTCGGCGTGACGACCGTGACCGACCACCCGCGCTGCACCGACCACGTGCCGCAGATGGTCGAGTTCATCGCCGACCTGGTCGCGAAGGACGTCGCCTACGTCGCCGCCGACGGCGTCTACTTCGACATCGGCAGGCAGCCCGGCTACGGCAAGCTGTCGGGCCGCCGCGTCGACGAGATGCTCGCCGGCGCGCGCATCGAGGCGGCGGTGGGCCTGCGGCATCCGGCCGACTTCGCGTTGTGGAAGTTCGCGAAGCCCGGTGAGCCGAGCTGGCCGAGCCCGTGGGGCGCCGGCCGACCGGGCTGGCACATCGAGTGCTCGGTGATGGCGCGCGAGCTGCTCGGCCCGCGCTTCGAGCTGCACGGTGGCGGCGACGACCTGAAGTTCCCGCACCACGAGAACGAGATCGCGCAGTCGGAGGCGCACGGCGACGGCTTCGCCGACCTGTGGCTGCACAACGGCCTCGCGCAGTCGGGCGGCCGCAAGATCGCGAAGAGCGACCCGCGGATGAAGGACCCCGAGTTCGCGCGGCAGTTCAACGCGCGCTGGCTCGTCGACACCTTCGGTGCGCCGGCGGTGCGCTTCTTCCTGCTGCGCGGCCACTACCGGCGGCCGATCGACTTCGACCCGTCGAACGTCGAGGCCGCGCGCACCGGCCTCGTGCGGCTGCTCGAGCGGCTCGGCCCGATGATCGAGGCGCCGGAGGACGCCGCCGGCGCAGCGGTGCTCGACCGCGCATTGTCCAGCGCGGAGCTCGAGCGCCACCGCGAGCGGTTCTGCGCGGCGATGGACGACGACTTCAACACCGGCGCCGCGGTCGCCGAGCTGTTCTCGATCCAGGCGGTCGCGCAGGGTCTGACCGGCGCGCCCCGCGAGACGGCGCTGCGACTGCTGCGCGACCTCGGTCGCATCCTCGGGCTGTTCCGGCCGGGCGATCTCGCGGCGCTGCGCAACGCCGGTGGCGCGGCCGGCGACGCGCGCGTCGAGGGCGTCGTCGGCCTCGCGCTCGAGCTGCGGCAGGCGGCCCGCGCGGCGAAGGACTTCGCGACCGCCGACGCGCTGCGCGACGGGCTCACGAACGCCGGCGTCGCGGTCCACGACGGTCCGGCCGGCGCGACCTTCGAGCTCGGCCCCGACCCGGCCGGCGACCGCCTGGACCGGCTGGTCGCCGCGCTGACCGCGATCCGCAATGCCGCCCGGCAGCGCCGCGACTTCGCGACGTCGGATCGGATCCGCGACCGCCTCGCCGAGCTCGGTGTCGAGCTGCGCGACGGGCCGGCGTGACGGGGCCGGCGCGCCGCCTACGCACCGCTTCCGAGCCATCAGCTCGTGGTCGGAGCACTGTTCCGGAGCCTGCTCGAACAGGTCGAGGACCGGGGGCACGGCGTGGTGCTGATCGCTCCCACGGCGCTGCGGTTGTCGGGGGAGGACGGCCTGGAGCCCGACCTGATGGTCGTCCTGCACGGCGGTTCCGCGCGCGTCCTGGAGCGGGATGTCCAGGGCGCTCCAGCACTCGTGATCGAGGTCCTGTCGCGGTCCTCGCGGCGTCTCGATCTCGGTCCGAAGCTGCGCAGCTACGAGCAGCACGGCATTGGCGAGTATTGGGTCGTCGATCCGGACGAGCGGAGCCTGCTGCGCTTCCCGCGCGTCGGCGACCGGTTCGGCGAGCCGACGCGCCACGTCGACGTGGTCTCGTTCACGGCTGTCGACGGCTGCGAGGTCGACCTCCGGCGCGCCTGGGCGCGGCTCGATCTGCTCGGCGCGTGACGGGGGGCACCCGAGACTGGGGCCGCTCGCGGAGCGTGCGACACGGCGATCTTGGTGAATCGTGCCGTCGCCGCGCGTCGCGGGTCATCTCCGGGGCTCGTCCCACTCGAAGCGGTAGCGGGCACGCTCAACCTGCTCGCGGCGCTGCCCCTGGATGTGCAGGACGCTTCGTTCCTCGGAGCTCGCCTCGCGCGGTCGCAGGGTGTCCGGATCGGTGATCACCGAGAGCGACGTGCGCTTCGAGAACTCCTGCAGCTGCAGCTCTGCCTCGCTCGGGAACGCCCGTCCAGTGCGATTCGAGATCCGCCGGAGCATGGCGATCATCGCCGCTTCCGCCTCCGTCCCGGAGATCAGCGTCGTGGATTCCAACCGGACGTGACCATCGCCCGATTCGCCCCGGTGTCGGAATGTGACTGCCGCCTCGACCTCGCGGTCCCCGATCGGAAGCGACGCTGTCGTTTCGAACGAGCTGTTTGGCTTGATCTCGAGCCCGACCCAGCAGCCGAGCCAAGCTCCCCAGTCGTTGCCGCACGCCAGTTCGACCGTCGGCCCGAAGCTGGGATCGAGCATCATCTCCCGCGTCGCGCGGAGGACCTCTGGGTCCGCCTCGGGGTCGAGCTTCCGCAACGTATCGATCATCCTGGGCACCGTGCCTTCCCAGTCGTGCACGCCCAGGTACAGGCCCTCGGCAGAGATACGCAACTCTGGGTAGGCGGTGATCAGGCTCGCCAGCAGTCGTCGCGCCTGTTTCGCGAGCCGCGGGTCCGTGAAGTCGGTGCCATCTACCGCGAGCAGTTCGAACTCCGAATAGCGCAGCCGGAGTTCCCCGCTCTCGAGTTGCGAAAGCTCGATCCGGTAGCGCAGCGTGACTTCGTGGCCCTTCTTCGTACCTTCCTGCGTGACCGTCGCGCGGGCCGGAAACTGCCAGCCCTGCATGGCGAGCGGCCGAACGTTCTGAGCGAACAACGACGCGGACACGACCAAGGACGCGAACAGCGTGCGGACCATCGACGACATGGCGACCTCCTGCTTCGATCAGTCTCGCACCCGACGCCGCGGCGCGCAATCGGATCGAAAAGGAATCCGTGGACCACACGCGGCACGGTAGTGCCGCCCTCGACGACGGTGCATTGGGCCGGGCTGGCGGCGTCCTCGTGCAGGCGGGTACGACGCACCGGGCGCCGGTGGCGATTGGATCGGGCTCGGTCGGCAAGTCGTTCAGCAATGCGGACCAACTGGCAGCCGCGGCGAAGCGACGGCGGAGCAAGTGCGAAGCGCGAACTCCAACCGCCGAAGGCGAGGCCACGCCTGACATGCGGGCAGAGCCAACGAAACGATGCGCACGTCTTCGATGACGAAGACCGCTGCCGTTCGCCCGAAGAGGGGTCGAACTGCTCAACGTAGGGTCAAGTTCACTCGCCGAAGCGGCCGCGAGCGATTTCCTTCCGGAAGTCCTCGATCACCCGTTCGAACAGATCGTGGAGCTCCGCGGTCTCGTAGGAGTCGGGAATTGTCCCTACGCCGTGGTGCGTGCTGGCGAACGTCCGCGTCTTGTAGAGCCGCGACGGATCCAAGCGAGACACACGGAGTAGGCGGATCAGCAGAGCGATGTCCTTCCCATCTTTGTAGATGCGCTGTTCGAAGCCCTCGTCCGAGTCGTCGTTGAGCGCCGCCCACTGGCTGTCGGGCGGAAACGTCGCGACTCGGACAAGGGCCGACCGGAGCTCGTCCTCACCGGCGAGCAGCGGTGATCTCACGACGATCGAAACGAAGTCGAGGACGGAGCCGACCACTTCGCGCTCGATTCTGGCCCACGCGCGAATCTGGTCGACTTCGTGCTCGTCGAGCTGTTCGACGTCTGTGCGGTCCTCCTCCGTCCACGATCGACGACGAAGGATGCTCTTGGCGCGGCATCCGAACGCTTCGAGCAGTCGATGGGCGTGCTTGGAAGTCTCTGCCATTCTGGAAGCGTATCCGTGGCGTTCGAACCGGCTGTGGCGCGCGACGGTCGGGTGTGGCTCTCGGATCGAGTGAGGCGCGGCGCTGACGCCACGCGGTGGGGCGTGAGCTGCGAACGGGCGCAGGTTCTTGTGTAGAAGAACTCGTACAAGACGGCGTCCCTCCCTATCGGATGCGGGATGCAAGACGAGCGTCCAGGGAGGGGCGCCGTCGACGCCTGATCGTCATCGCGGTGCCGCCTGCGTGCCGGAGCATGGTGAGTTCGATCGAGACGCTGTGCGCGGCGGTCGCAGCGCGCGCCGCGAGTGGCGAGGCAGGCCGTGAGGCGATGGACTACGCGGTCGCGGAGATCATGGTCGCGGAACTGACCGCGGCGGTGGAGCGGGACGCGCACGCGGTCATGCCGAGCGCGCTGGAGGTGGACGCGCCGCGAGTCGAGATCGACGGCGAGGTCCACACGCGGGTCGGGCACGGCAACGGCAGGTACAGATCGCTCGCGGGGGCCGTCGAAGTGCGGCGTGCGCTGTACCGCCCGCTCGGCGCGGGCAACGCACCGGCCGTGGACGCGATCAGCCTGCGTGCTGGGGCCATCGGCGACGGTTGGCTACCGCAGACGGCCCTGGCGATGGCTCATGAGCAGCGGAAGGCACCATCGCGGGACGGTGAACGGTGAGGCGGAGCCCCCTCGCGTTGAATCGAGTCGGGCCCAGGGTTCCCGGGGGGAGTCGGTTCCTGCCTGGCTGGAGCGAGGGGGCACCCGGTCGATCGACTTCTCGGGCTGGGCGGGTGCATCGTCGCTGCGATCCGGCATGCTTCCGGCGATGCCGACGCCCCGTCTGCCGAAGCTGCTGGCCGCGGCGCTGCTGATGACCGGCTGCGCGATGCCGACCGTCGAGGATCCGGACGCGGGCGCCGTCGCACCGACCGCCTGGACCACGATCGGCACCAGCGTCGAGGGGCGTCCGCTGCGCATCCGGACGATCGGGCGGGGGCCGGTCGCGGTGCTGTGGATCGGCGGCATCCACGGCGACGAGATCGAGGGGCAGGTCGCGACCGACGAGCTGCCGGCCGCGTTCGCGGCGACGCCGGGGCTCGCCGCGCGGGTCACGCTGACGATCCTCGAGGACGTCAATCCCGACGGCCGCGCGAAGCGCACGCGCGGCAATGCGCGCGGGATCGACCTGAACCGCAACTACCCGGCGACCAACTACCAGCCCGGCGATGCCCGCGGCGAGCGCGCGCTGTGCGAGCCGGAGTCGCGCGCGTTGTTCGACCTGCTCCTCCACCTGCAGCCCGACCTCGTGATGGTCGCGCACAGCTGGACGCGCCGCAGCGGGCGATCGCCCGCGGCGATCAACTGGGACGGGCCGGCCGAGCCCTACGCCCGGCTGTTCGCCGCCCGCAGCGGCTTCGAGGCGGTGCCGTCGGCGAGCATCCACGGCACGCCGGGCTCGCTCGGCTCGTTCGTCGGCATCGACCGGCAGATCCCGATCCTGACGATCGAGTGGGCGAAGGGCACGCCGCCCGCCGAGGCCTGGGTGCAGACAAGCGATGCGATCCTCGCGGTGCTCGCATCGGCGACCGAGCGCAGCGCGCCACCGAGGTGACGATGGAGCTCCACGAGGCGATCGCGTTCGCGTTGTCGTTGCCCGAGGTGCGCGAGGAGCCGCACTTCCAGATACGTTCGTTCCGCGTCGGCCGCGGCATCTTCGCGACCGCGCACCCCGACGAGGTGCACCTGCACGTGTTCGTCGACCCCGGCGACGTGCCGGCGGCGGTCGCGGCGGACCCGCGGGCGATCGAGCCGCTGCACTGGGGCAGTGGGCTGGCGGGCGTGCGCATCCTGGTCGAGCTCGCCGACCCCGACCGGGTGCGGGCGCTGCTGACCGCGGCGTGGCGCCGTCGCGCGCCGCAGCGGACGCTGCGCCGGTTCGACGCCGACGGTCCGCGCCCCGACTGACCGCGCGCGACCGCCGCCGGCGTCAGGCTGGCGCGGTCAGCACGGCGGCGGCGCACCAGTCGACCAGCAGCAGCCGGTGCGCGGTCGCGAACGCGTGCAGCGCCGCCGCGCCGGCGCCGAGGTCGACCGCGCGCGACGGACCGTCGACGAGCTCCAGCGGCGACCGCGGGCTCGCCACGCACAGCGATGCGAGCGCGCGATTCGGTGCCGTCCCGTACAGGTCGAGGGCCGACCCGGTGCGCCACGCGAAGCCGTCGACGACCGCGCCGACGCGGCCGTCGATCCCGTCGGTCACGAGGCCCGGATACGGGCTGCCGCCGAGCGCCGAGCGCGCGGCGTCGAGCTCGAGCCGGCGCTCGCCGAGCGGCCGGCGGATCGAGCGGCGCAGGTGGGTCCGCGCGAAGCCGGGCTTGCCGTCGTCGCTCGCGAGGATCTCGCGCACGCCGGTCAGCTCGCGCTCGACGTCGGCGGCGAGCTCGGCGGCGACGAGCTCGAGCTGCCGCCAGTCGTCGCCGCGCAGGCGCAGCGCGTCGCTCTCCGCCGGCCGCGCCGGGCGCAGGGCCGGCAGCTCGTCACAGATCGTCGGCAGCGAGTAGCGGAGCGCGAGCGGATCCACCAGCTCGATGCGCGCGAGCGTCAGCCGCAGCCGGCCGGTCGCTGCGAACCCGGCCTTGGTGGCCGGCTCGGCGGCGACCACCGCGTAGCGCGCCTCGGCGATCTCGAGCGTCGTGGCGCTGTCGAGCACGTCGGGCAGCTGCTCGAGCGGCAGCTCCGACTGCGCGAAGACCTGCTGCGTGGAGGCATCGACGAACTCGACGTGCACGAGGCCGCGCGGTCGCTTCTGGAAGGGCCACATCGCGGGCCGAGCATCGCCGTGGCGGATGCGCGGCGTCAACCGCCGAGCCCCAAGTGCCTGACTCGCACCGCACCGACGCGTTACGCTGCCCGCGGTGATCGCACGGACCCTGCCCATCTGTCTGCTCGCGCTCGCGTCGCTCGCCGCCGCGGAGCCGCCGCGCACGGTCGAGCGACCGGCCCGTGAGGCCGCGCCCGTCCCGCACGTCGGGCCGCCGGTCTACTGCGAGGTCGAGATCGACGACCGCCACGTGGCGTTCCGCTTCACCGGCGAGCAGTCGACGCTGCTGCGCTGGCTGCGCACGCCCGACGAGCGCGCCGCCGCCGGCGACGCGGAGCCGGAGCTGCTCGCGCCGCCGCTGACGCCCGCGCAGATCACCGACCTGCGCACCCGGATCATTGCGTTCTTCGCCGCCCACAACCGGCTGACGGTCGACGATCAGCCGTTCGACTGGACGCTCGGCGACATCGGCATCCCGCCCGACGAGGTCACCGGCTACGGCGTGCCAGCCCTGACCTTCACGCTGTCGGCTCCGCGCAGCAGCGCGCCGCGCAGCATCGGTGTCATCTGGGAGGTCTACGACCGGCTCGTCTACTTCGAGAAGGAGCGGCTGCCGATGCTGTTCAAGGCGTTCGGCGACGCCCAGCTCGTGTTCCTGTCGCCCGACGAGCCCGGCTTCGTGTGGCACGCGAGCTCGATGGTGCCGCCGGAGCCGCCGCTCGTCGTCGAGGTCAAGGCCGCGCCGCCGCCCGAGTGGACGCTGCCGCTCGTGTCGCTCGGCGCGGGCGCGCTGGTGCTCGTGATGATCCCGCTGGTGCTGCTGCGCGCCGTCGGTCACGCGACCTTCGGCATCGCGCTGCTCGTGCTCGGCGGCGTCGCGTGGTTCGGTCGCCACGCCTGGGTCGAGCGGGTTCCCGACCCGTTCGCCGAGCCCGTCGTCGTGCCGAGCGAGCCCGAGGCGCTCGCGCTGTTCGAGCAGCTCCACCGCAACATCTACCGCGCGTTCGACGCGCGCAGCGAGCAGGAGATCTACCGGCTGCTCGCGAAGAGCGTGACCGGCAATCTGCTCGACGAGCTGTACGGCGAGGTGTTCGAGAGCCTCGTGATGCGCGGCGAGGGCGGCGCCGTGTGCAAGGTCGAGGGCTACCGGAAGGTGTCCGGCAGCGTGAACCTGGACCCCGAGCGCGGTCCCTGGGACGACATCCCCGAGGTGCTCGCCGACCGGCCGCGCTTCGACGTGCAATGGGCCTGGGAGGTGCGCGGCGTCGTCTCGCACTGGGGGCACGAGCACCGCCGGCTCAATCGCTACGAGGCGACCTACATCGTCGTCCACGACGGCGAGGCCTGGCGCATCGCCGACGTCGACGTGCTCGAGCACGAGCGGATCGACAGCCCGCGGCCGGGCGACGTGCGTGAAGAGGACCAGGCGTCGGCCGGTGCCGACGCGAGCACCGGCGCCGGGGGCGAGCCGGGTGATGGGCGCTGATCCCGCGGCGGCTGGCACGCCGGCGCGGCTGGCGATCGACGGGCTGCGGTTCCGCTACCCGGGGCCGGACGGCTTCGAGCTCGCGCTCGACGAGCTGCGTGCGACGGCCGGGGAGACGCTGGTCTGCATCGGGCCGAGCGGCTCGGGCAAGACCACGCTGCTGCACCTGCTCGCCGGCATCCTGGCGCCTGCCGCCGGTCGGGTGCGCATCGACGGCGACGACCTGACGGCGCTCGGTCCCGCCGCACGGCGCCGCTTCCGGCTGCAGCGGATCGGCCTGGTGTTCCAGGAGTTCGAGCTGCTCGAGCACCTGACGGTCCGCGAGAACGTGCTGCTGCCGTACCTGATGGGCCTCGGCCGCGATGCGGCGGCCGCCGACCGCGCCGGCGAGCTCGCGGCGGCGACCGGCATCGGGCACCTGCTGCGGCGTCGGCCTTCGCGCATCTCGCAGGGCGAGCGGCAGCGGGTCGCGATCTGCCGCGCCCTGTGCACGGCGCCGGCGCTCGTGTTGGCGGACGAGCCGACCGGCAACCTCGATCCGCGCTCCGCCGGCCAGGTGCTCGACCTGCTGCTCGAGCAGGCGACCGCGCGCGGCGCCACCGTCGTGACGGTCACGCACGACCACGCGGTGCTCGGCCGGTTCGACCGCGTGCTCGACCTCGCGCAGCCGGCGGCAGCGGGGGCACTGCGATGAGCGGGCCGCTGCTGCTCGCGCTCCGCCACCTGCAGCACCGCCGCGGGACCAGCCTGCTGCTGGTCGCGTGCCTGGCGCTGACCGGCGTGCTGCCGATCGCCGTCCAGCTGCTGGTCGGAGCGTTCTCGACGCGGCTCCGTGCGCGCGCGCTGGCGACACCGCTCGTCGTCGGCGCGCCCGGCAGCCGCTTCGACCTCGTGCTCAACACGCTGTACTTCCGCGGCCGGGTGCCCCGGCCGCTGCCGATGCGCGAGCTCGATGCGCTGATCGGGTCGGGTCTCGGCACGCCGATCCCGATCCTCGCGCGCGACACCGCCCAGGGGCTGCCGCTGGTCGGCACGACGCCCGACTACTTCGCGTTCCGCGGGCTGCGGTTCGCGGCGGGGGGGATGCCGCTCGCCGTCGGCGAGTGCGCGGTCGGAGCGGAGGCCGCCGCGCGTCTCCAGCTCACGGTCGGCAGCCGCGTGATCAGCGATCCGGGCTCGCTCTACGCGATCGAGGCGGGCTACCCGCTGCGGATGCGCGTGGTCGGCGTGCTGGCGCCGGCGGGGTCGGTGAGCTCGCCGGACGACCTCGCGGTGTTCGCGTCGCTGCAGACGGTGTGGATCGCCGAGGGGCTCGGCCACGGCCACGCGCCGCCGGCCGAGCAGGCCAGCACCGCGGTGCTCCGCGCGGACGGCGAGAACGTCGTGCTCGACTCCTCGGTGTTCATCTACCAGGAGATCACCGAGCAGAACGCCGCGAGCTTCCACTTCCACGAGGATCCGGCCGAGCTGCCGTTGACCGGTGTGATCGTCATGCCGCGCGACACGCAGTCCGCGACGATCTTGAAGGGCCGCTACCGCGTCGCGGACGACGCGCAGATGCTCGTGCCGGCCGACGTCGTCGACGAGATCACCGGCTTCGTGCTGCGGCTGAAGACGTTCTTCGACGCGAACTCGGCGCTCGTCGCGGTCGCGACCGCGGCGCTGCTCGGGCTCGTCATCGCGCTGTCGATCCGCGTGCGGCAGCGTGAGCTGCAGACGCTCGAGCGACTCGGCGTGTCGCGCGGGGCGGTCGCGCGCTCGATCGCGTGGGAGTACGGGATCGTCTGTGGACTCGGTGCGCTGGCCGCGCTCGCGCTCGGCCTCGCGCTGAGCCGCGCGGTCGCGGTATGGTGGACGTGGATCTGAGACGTCGGTCCGGCTCCCGATCGCGGCGCTCCGCGCCGGTGCCGGACCCTGCCGAAGGGAACCTCGCAATGGATCGTACCCTTGTCGACCGTGTCGTCGCACGGCGTGCCGCGCTCCCGCTCGGTGGCGCGCTCGCTGCAATGTTGCTGCTGGCGAGCTGCGGCGGCGACGAGTCGGACCAGCCCGCGCCGCGCAGCGGCCCGCCGACCGTGCTCGCCACCACCTGGCCGCTGTACGACCTCGCGAAGTACATCGGCGGCGACAGCGTCGCCGTGTCCTGCATGCTCGCACCCGGGGTCGAGGCCGACGATTGGCAGCCGTCGCGCGAGGAGCTCGAGGCGATGGTCGGCGTCGACCTCGTCGTCGCGAACGGCGCGTCGCTCGAGCACTGGCTCGAGACCGCGAACCTCCCGCGCGCGCGGCTCGTCGACACCAGCCACCCGTTCCACGAGCGCTTCATCGAGATCGCGGACGCCGTCACGCACAGCCACGGCGGCGGCGGTGAGCACTCCCACGCCGGAACCGATCCGTACGTGTGGCTCGATCCCGAGCAGCTGGCGCTGCAGGCCCGCGAGCTCGGCGCGCGGCTCCGGCAGCTCGCACCCGCGCAGGCCGACGCGATCGATCGGCGGACCGGCGAGGTCGTCGACGAGCTGCAGGGGCTCGCGGCGATGCTGCGCGAGGTACCGAAGCCGGAGCCGGGCGACGTGCTGCTCGCGACGCACCCGACCTGGGGCTACCTGGCGCGGCGGATCGGCTGGGAGACGGTCGTCACGCACCTGCACGGCGACGAGGGGCCCGACGCGATCGTCGCAGCGGCCCGCGAGACCGCCGGCGAGCATCGGGTGCGCGTTGTGCTGTGGGAGCGCCCGCCCGACGCTGCGGTGGTCGCGGCACTGCGCGACGCGCTCCACGCGCCGTCGGTCGTGTTCGATCCGGACGTCGTCCGGACCGACGCGGAGCTCGGCCGCGACACGCTCGACCTGCTGCGCGCCGACATCGACGCGCTGGTGAGCGCGCTCGGCGGCTGACGCCGGTCACTCGCCGTCGCCGTCGCGCGGGCCGAGGATCATGATCTTCTGCCAGATCTTGCGGCTCAGGCCGGTCGTCAGGTCCTCGACGTCGTCGACCGCGTCGCGCGCCTGCTCGTCGGGGAAGTCCTGCACGTAGAGTGCTGCGACCTTGCCGATCAGCGACAGGATCTCGCTGCAGTAGTCGAGGTAGCGCGTCAGCTCGAAGCGGGTCATCGTCGGCCGCGGCGGCGAGTGTGGCGTGTCCTGCTCTGGCGTGCGCGACAGCCGCTCCGGGTCCTTGGTGAGCTGGTGCATGTCGACGATGTGCGCCATCGCGCGCAGCTCGTGGATCGCACGGATGCAGCGGTGCCGCTTGCTGCGCGCCTCGAGGGACGCGATCAGCACCACGCCGGCGCTGACGAAGAACAGCGCTCCGAGCAGGGCCTCGAGCGTCTGGATGACCTCGGCGAGCCGCCATTCGTCCTCGACCTTCGGGTGGACGGCGCCGACGCCGACGACGAGCGCCGCACCGCCGAGCACGAGCAGCACGAAGCTCACCAGGCGCAGCAGCAGGTTCGGGCGCCGGATCTGCTCGCTGCGCGCCGCCGCGCTGCGCGCGATGTCGAGCAGCTCCTCGGCGACCCGGCCGAGATTGGCCGCCGGGAACCGATCGCGGATGCGGTCCCGGAGCTTCTCGATCGTCTCGATGATGCGCGCGGCGTCGAGCCGGCGGAATCCGTGTGAGCCCATGCGGGTCGGGTCGGAGCCGCGCTGCCTGCGACCCGAATCAGTCCTTCTTGATGTAGCCGCGGTCGACCCACATCTTCCAGGCCTCGTCGAACGCCTCCATGTCGACGCCCTCGAAGGCTTGCTCCGCCGCCTTGGAGTCCGACTTCTCCTCGAGGCAGATGCGTGCGTAGGTCTCCAGGATGTGGGTCCAGGACGGGTCGAAGCGCTTGCCGAGCTTGTCCGCGCCGCGCTTCAGGAAGTCGACCATCGCCCACGCCTGCGCGTAGTGGTCGGACGCGCGCGGGCCGTAGAACTTGTCCTTGTGCCAGGCGCGGATCTCGCGCGTCGGGATGTAGGTGCCGTCCTTCATCTGGCGCGTGATCGCCTCGTAGCGGCCCTCGTGGTAGCGGAACACCCAGCGCCGGCCCTTCTTGCGCCAGGCGCCGAAGTACTCGGCGAGACCCTCGTCGAACCAGCGGTGCAGCTCGACGCCCGGCCAGTACTGGTCGGAGTATTGGTGCCAGCACTCGTGGTAGGTCACCGCGATCGTGTCGTCCTCGTCGAGGCCGAACTGGCGCGTCTCGTCGTAGAACACGCACAGCTCCTTGGTGCCGGGACTGAACCAGCCGATCACGCCGTACGGGGTACTCCCGTATTTCTGGAACTCCTCGTAGGTCGCGCACACCCGGAGCACGGAGTAATGCACCTCCATGCCCTCGTGGGGCGGATAGTGCTCCTCGAACATCTCCCGGATGTTCTCCAGCTCGTCCGCCATGAAGTGTGCGAACCGGATCATCTTCGGCCGGTCCTGCACGTCCTTCCAGCTGAACGTGACGATGAACCGGGGCGTCGTGAAGTAGTCCCAGTTGTCGAGGTCGTTGATGTTCGCCTTCAGGCGGTCGAGCTCGGCCTTCTGCTCGTCGGTGATCGCGTACCGGTCGCGCTCGTCGTCGGTGCCGGTCTCGTCGGCCTCGGCGAAGCGCACGCTGCCGACCATCGTCTTGGCGATCCGGTGCCACTTGCTGTCGGGCTTGGTGCCGCTCTTGACCGGCAGCACGCAGATCAGCGCGACCTGCCGCCCGTTCACCTCGTAGGCGCAGGCGGTCATGTACCAGATCAGCTCCTCCTCGCGCCCGGTCGCCCCGCGCACCTTGCTGACGTCGTAGTACTCCCACCACTCCGACGTCGGCCGCTTGCTACTGCCGGCGCGCGTCTTGGCCTCGACCACGATCGTGCGGGTGTCGTCGCGGCCCGGGTCCTTGTTCTCGATCCAGTCGCGCAGGCTGGTCGCGCGCCGGCGGCGGAGCTGCTCGAGCCGCGCCTGCCGTTCGGCATCCTCGCGGGTCTCACCGCCACCACCGGTGCCGGGGCCCGCCGACCCGCCGGTGACGCTGTCGGGCGGATCGCCGAAGTCGTAGACGTAGAGCTGCCAGTTGTAGGTGCCGAAGCGACCGTAGATGTAGTCACCGGGGTCCTGCGGCTCGAAGCGCTGGACCTGGTTGCCGCCTTCGGTGCCGATCTGCATCGGCACCTGCGACAGCTTCTTGTAGACCTGGAAGGCGATCCCCAGCTCGGAGTTCGTCTCCCAGCGGTAGTCCTGGGCCACCGAGGCGGTCGCGAGAGCGAGGACGGTGACGAGGGCGAGTCCGGTACGTCGAATCATGGTGCCAGGCCCGGTGCGGAGTCCGGGCGGGGTGATGCGCGTGACGGCGTCGTGGCCACGAATGCGCCACAAGATATCGCTGGCCTGCGGGAGCGCCCAGGGGCGAGACCGTCAGGGGCCACACCGTCAGGGGCCAGACCGTGACCAGGCGGACATCCCGCCGCGGGCTTCCGTGGACGCCGAACCGACGGAACTTTCGGCCTCGGGGCGAATCTCCTGACCGCGGCGCTGGCGAGTGCTCGCTCAGCCGGCGCGGATCCGCGCGGCGGCCTCGGGCGCGAAGTAGGTCAGCACCGCATCGGCGCCGGCGCGGCGGAACGCGAGCAGCGACTCGAGCATGACCTTGTCGCCGTCGATCCAGCCGTTCGCGGCCGCCGCGCGGATCATCGCGAACTCGCCGCTGACCTGGTAGGCGAAGGTCGGCGCGCCGAGCTCGCGACGGACGCGCGCGAGCACGTCCAGGTAGGGCATTCCCGGCTTGACCATCAGCAGGTCCGCGCCCTCCTGCAGGTCGAGCGCTGCCTCGCGCAGCGCCTCGTCGGAGTTCGCCGGGTCCATCTGGTAGGTCTTCTTGTCGCCCTTCAGCGCACCTCCGGAGCCCACCGCGTCGCGGAACGGCCCGTAGAACGACGACGCGTACTTGACCGCGTAGCTGAGGATCAGCTGGCCCTGGTGGCCGGCGGCGTCGAGCGCGTCGCGGAGCGCGCCGATGCGCCCGTCCATCATGTCGGACGGGGCCTGCACGTCGCCGCCCGAGTTGGCCTGGGCGACCGCCTGCCGCTGCAGCGCTTCGACCGTCTCGTCGTTGACGATCACGCCGTCGCGCACGATGCCGTCGTGGCCGGCGCTGTTGTAGGGGTCGAGCGCGACGTCGCAGATCGTGCCGATCGGCAAGCCGGCGGCGCGGATCGCGCGCAGCGAGCGGCACACGAGGTTGTCCTCGTTCCAGGCCTCCTCGCAGAGCGGCGTCTTGCGCTCGTCCGGCACGTGCGGGAACAGCGCGATCGCGGGGATCCCGAGCTCGGCGGCGTGGCCGACCGCGTCGACCAGCACGTCGGGACCGAGGCGGTCGACGCCCGGCATCGAGCCGATCGGGGTCCGGCCGGCCTGCTCCTGCAGGAAGATCGGCCAGATCAGGTCGGCGGTCGACAGCTCGTTCTCCTGCACGAGCCGGCGCGACCACGCGTGGGCGCGGTTGCGACGCATGCGGACGCGGGGGAAGCCGCCGAACGGGCGGCCGGTCGGGATCTCGTGGACCATCGCGCCCACACAATCGGCGAACGGCCGCGGTTTTTCAGCGGTGGTCCCGCCCGGCACCCCTGAGACCGGCACCGGGCGGGGTCGCAGTCCGCCGCGCCGGCCCGCGTGGGGGTGGGGCCGGCGGACGCCCGCCCGCTCAACGCGAGTCGAGCGTCATCGGCAGCGGATCCGTCACGAGGATGCTCGCGTTCGCCGACTGCTCGTCGGGCTCGTACGGCGTGGAGATCCAGCCCTCGCCGTTCGCGATCGCGTCGGTGAGCCAGAACTTCGCGTAGTCCGTCCCGTGGCAGTTCGTGCACGCGCTCTGGATCGCGGTCACGCGCAGGATGTTGTGCGGCGTCGCCCGCTTCCAGGTCGGGACCGAGCCCATCTGCGGCAGCAGGCCGCCCTGCTGGTTGGTGCCGGTGTAGGCGAACGTGTCCATGTCCACCGGCACGTGGCGCAGCACCGTGTACAGCTTCTCCGAGCCCATCGGCGTGTAGCGCGGATTGCGACCGACGCGGAACGTCATCAGGTGGTCGTGGTTCGCGCCCGGGTCGCCGCCGGCGATCGTGAAGAACGGGATGTTCTCCGCGGTGACGTCGGTGTGGCACTCGAAGCAGTTCTTGTAGGGCTGCGCGTGGCAGACCTGGCACGACATCAGGTCGAGGTGCGAGCTCCGGTGCAGCGCGTTGATGCCCACCAGATTGCCGCTGTGGCAGCCGGTGTCGGTGCAGTCCGGCGCCGTGGTGACCTCGTAGCGGTCACCCTGCAGCGGCGCGCCGACGCCGTGCATCTCGTCCTTCGTGTGGCAGTCGAAGCACTCCATCCCGGCGGAGTAGTGCACGTCGGCCTGCAGCGTGAAGGCCGCCTCCTTCCAGGGCAGCCCCTCGGTCAGGAACGGCTTGTTGCGCGTCAGCAGGGCGTTGTTGGCGCCGGTGAACTCGTCCTTCACGCGCGAGCCGTGGCACGCGGTGCAGTTGTTGTCCATCGACGGCGTGCCCTGGAACGCGTGGCCCGCCAGCAGGCCGCCGCCGGCCGGGGCGGGGATGCTGACGTGGCACTGTCCGCAGGCGGTCTGCGGAGGCGTGTCGTTCGTCGCGGCGTGGCACTTCGTGCATTGCTCGCCGAAGCGCGCCGCCGACGTCGGATCGTTGAGATCGAACCCGCGAGCCGACAGGATCGCGGGATAGCCAGCCAGCGTGGTGTGCAGCCCATCGGCCGCGCTGGTGACGATCGCGGTGTGGCAGCCGTTGCAATCCGTGGCTGCGGTGATTCCGCGGAACCCCGTCGTGTGGGCGGCGGCGCGCGAACTCTGCGCCGAGTCGCCGCCGTGGCACGCCGTGCAGGACGTCCCGTTGTGGACGCTCCCGCCCGTCAGTGCGCTCGGGTACTCCGCCAGGTGTCCATCGTAGATCCAGACCTTCTTTGGAGCCGGCACGGGCTCCACCTCGCCGCCTCAACCCTCGCCGACGGACGGCGGCTGGGTGGGTTCGGCGGGTTTGTTGACGATCCGGTCGTACGCGATCGCGGTCAGGCTCGAGTGGCACTCGAGGCAGCCCGTCGGCGGCGTGTAGTTGGCGAGGTTGCCGAGATCACCGGCACCGCCGTCGTCGATCGGGAAGTCCCAGCCCCGCACCAGATTGAACTTGTTGAGCTGCGTCGCGCTGACCGCCGCGGTCGGGCTCCAGCCACACATGCCGTACAGCAGGTTGCGGACGTCGTAGCCCAGGATGCCGAGCGCGACCGTCGCCAGCGAGCCGGTGTGGCCGGTGTAGCAGTAGACGACGACCGGGCGCGACGGATCGAGGATCTCGACGTTGGCGAGCACCGCCACGTCCTTCCAGCCCACGTTGACCGCCCCGGGCACGTGGCCCTTCGCGTAGTCGGCGGCACCGCGGACGCTGAGGACCTGCGGGTCGTTGGTCGGGTCACCGTCGTCGAGCAGGGCCTTCAGCGCGACCGCGTCGAACTGGGCGTCGAGCTGGTCGGTGAAGCCGCGCAGGTAGGTGTCCGCCCGGCGCAGCACGGCGCGCGCGACCGTGTCACCGGCCGTCAGGCCGATGTTCGGGTTCGCGAAGCTGCCACCGCCGTTCGCGGTCGTCTGGGTCGACGCTTCGACGCGCCGCACGCCGAGGTCGTCGGGGTAGCGGTAGCCGGCGGCGAGCGCCTTGTCGAAGGTCCACGCCTGCATCCCCATCATCAGCGACTTCGACCATGGGTAGTTGGCGGCGTTGGCCGGATCCTCGATCCGGACCACGTTGATCAGCAGGCTCGCCATGTTGCCGTCGCCGCCCACGTACGAGACGACCACGACGTTGCGATCGGCGGGGATCAACGTGTCGCCTTCCTGCAGGTAGCGACTCGGGAAGTCGCGCAGCGGGACGTTGACGGCGCCGGGGATGTGCCCGAGCGCGTAGTCGCTCGCGTCGCGCGTGTCCAGGACGAACGGGTCGTTGGCCGGGTCGGCGTCGAAGAACAGCTCCGCGACGGCGTCGGCGTTGATCGTGTTCAGCCCGGTCTTCAGGATGCCGTCGACGGCGGCGGCGATCTCGGCCTGCGACCACGTGACGGCTGGAGTGCCGCCACCACCTCCATTGCAGGCGGTCAGAATCAGGGGGAGCGCACACCACACCAGGGTGCGACCGCCCTGCCTGCGTCGGATCATGAGTCCTCCAGGGTTCAGGAGCGGTCCGCTCGGCAGCCTCGCCGACGGCGGCGAGGCGTCTGTTCAGTGGAGTCCGCGCGCGGACCGCGTCGGGAAGTGCAACCCGGAAGGAGAGTCGCGGATTTCCACCCGGTCGGCTGCAACGTCAATCAATTGTCGGTCGCGCACCCCTCGTTACACGACAATCCCTAGGGGATCCTGCCGTGTATGAATCGATCATGCACCCGGCGTGGCAGGGGACTCGTGCAGTCCACGCCAGGTGACGCCCAGGCCATGGCCCTGCAGGGAGTCCGGATCCGGGTATCTCACGATCCCGTCGTGGCCGACGCGCACGCCGTCCGCGACGTCGTCGCGCAGCAGCAATGCGCCGTCCAGGTCGGCCCAGTCGAGCAGCGGGAGCAGCTGCCCGATCGCGGAGATACCGACCGTCGATTCCGTCATGCAGCCGACCATGACGCGCAGGCCCCGCGCCTTCGCGTCGGCGATCATGCGGCGCGCCGGGGTCAGCCCGCCGCACTTGGTCAGCTTGATGTTCACGCCGTGGAACAGGCCGGCGCAGCGGGCGACGTCGACCTCGACCAGGCAGCTCTCGTCGGCGACGACCGGCAACGGTGACTCGGCGAACAGCCGGCGCTGGCCGGCGAGATCGTCCGCGGCCAGCGGCTGCTCGAGCAGCTCGACGCCGAGCTCGGCGAGCTGCGGCGCGAGCGCGAGGGTCTGCTCGCAGGTCCAGCCGCAGTTGGCGTCGACGCGGAACACCGGCCCGTCACCGGCGGCGGCGCGCAGCGCGGCGACACGCGCGAGGTCGTCGCCGGCGCCGAGCTTGATCTTGTAGATCGGGAAGTCGGGGAGCTCGCGCAGCTTGGCGACCATCACGTCGATGTCCGCGAGTCCGATCGTGTAGTCGCTCGGCGGGCATGCGGCGAGGTCGAGGCCCCACAGCTTCCAGACCGGCGCGCGCCGGCGGCGGCCCCACAGGTCGTGGGCAGCCTGGTCGAGTGCGCACAGCGCGAAGCGGTCGTGAGCGAGGTGCGGGAGCAGCGCGTCCCAGTAGCTCGCCGGGTCGTCGAGCGGGGTCGACTCGACCACCGCGCGGACCTGCTCGAGGTGGGCGGCCATGCCGTCGGCATCGTTGTGGTAGTAGCCGACTGTCGACGCCTCGCCGAAGCCGCGCAGCTCGCCGTCGCGCAGCTCGACGATCAGGTTCCGCTGCAGATCGGTCGAGCCGTGCGCGATCGTGAACGTGTGGCGAAGGCGGAGCGGGACGACGTGCAGGCGCATCTCCATGCCGGCAGTGTCGCCGGGCGCCGGACCGGTCGCGAGCAGCGTGGCGCCGGAACCGGCGATCGCGGATGCTGCGCGCCGATGGACGCACTGAAGTGCAGGGCCTGCGGAGCTGCGCTGCGGGCCGAGGACCTCGACCGCCGGCTCGGGGTCGTCACCTGCGGGCATTGTGGCGGGATCTTCGACCTGACCCGCTACGAGCGCGCGGACGGGGCCGAGGCCGGTGTGGCGGCGCGGCCTGCGGAGCCGGCCGTCGAGCGTGCGCCGGTCGCGCTGCCCGAGCGCTTCACGGTCGACCGTGGTGCGGTCGGGTTCCGCGTCAGCTGGCGCTGGTTCAGTCCAGTGGCGTGGTTCCTGCTGGTGTTCGCGATCGCCTGGAACGGGTTCCTGGTGGGCTGGTACGCGATCGCGACCGGCGACGTCGGCCCGGGCGGGCCGATGCGCTGGGTGATGGTCCTGTTCCCGCTCGGGCACGTCGCGGTCGGGCTCGGCATCGGCTACTTCGCGCTCGCGAAGCTGCTGAACACCACCGGCGTCGAGGTCGACGCGCACGAGCTGCGCGTGACGCACCGCCCGCTGCCGTGGCGCGCGCCGCCGCGGCTGCCGACCGCCGACGTCGAGCAGCTGTACGTCGTGCAGCGCGTGTCGCACGGCAAGGACGGGGCGACGAGCACGAGCTGGGACCTGTGCGCGGTGACGCGCGAGAATGCCGCGCTGAAGCTGATCCGCGGGCTCGAGCAGCTCGAGCAGGCGCTGTGGCTCGAGCAGGAGATCGAGCGCACGCTGCAGATCCGGGACCGGCCGGTCGCCGGCGAGTTCCGCGGGGCGCGCGTGCAGACCTGATGTCGCGAAAGCGCGGGCCCGGGCTTGCGCGATGGAGCGCGACCGGTTCGAACCGTCGGCGTGATGAGCGCCCGATCGACCGTTCTCTGTCTCGTCGCCGTCCTGGTCGCGCTGCCGCTGCCGCGCGCGCAGGAGGCGCCGCGCGGCCCGAACATCGTCTACGTGATGGCCGACGAGCTCGGCTACTACGAGCTGTCGTGCCTCGGCAATCCGAACCTGCGCACGCCGAACATCGATGCGCTCGCCGCCGAGGGAATGCGCTTCACGCAGATGCTCGCGGGCTCGGCGGTGTGTGCGCCGACGCGCGCTTGCTTCCTGACCGGCAAGCACTCGGGCCATACGTCGGTGCGCAGCAATGGCGGGGGCACGCCGCTGCGTGCCGAGGAGGCGACGATCGGGACGCTCCTGAAGGAGCGCGGCTACGCGACCGGCGGGTTCGGCAAGTGGGGTTGCGGCGGGCGCGGCTCGACCGGCGTCCCGGAGCTGCACGGCTTCGACTTGTTCCTCGGCTACTACGACCAGGTGCACGCGCACACCTACTTCCCCGCGTACCTGGTCCGGAACAGCGAGGAGGTGCCGCTGCCCGGCAATCACGGCGGTCGCAGCGGCCAGACCTACTCGGCCACGGTGATCTTCGATGCGGCGCTCGAGTTCGTCCGCGAGCACGCGGCCGAGCGGTTCTTCTGCTACCTGCCGGTCACGCCGCCGCACGGCATGTTCGACATCCCGGACGACGATCCGGCCTGGGCGCAGTTCGCCGACGCGCCGTGGCCGGAGGAGGCACGGCGCTACGCGGCGATGGTCGCGTTGCTCGACCGGCAGGTGGGTGAGCTGGTCGCCCTGCTGCGAGAGCTCGGCATCGAGCGGGACACGCTGGTGATGTTCAGCGGCGACAATGGCGGCGCGGACTACTTCGCGTCGCCGCGGCTCCCGCGCGGAGTGCACGGCGCGAACGTCGATCCGCGCAGCGGCGCCGAGTTCCGCGGCCACAAGGGGCAGCTCTACGAGGGCGGCCTGCGGATCCCGTTCATCGCGCGCTGGCCGGGCCGCATTGCGCCCGGCACGGTGAGCGACCATCTGTGCTACTTCCCGGACGTGCTGCCGACGCTCGCGGAGCTCGCCGCGGCACGGATGCCGGCGGACGTCGACGGCATCTCGTTCGTGCCGACTTTGCTCGGCGCGGAGGCGGTCGGGCGGGCGCAGGCGGAGCACGACTACCTGTACTGGGAGATCGGCGGGCAGACCGCGGTGCGCGCGGGCGATTGGAAGATCTACCGTGCGCGGCCCGCGGCGGGCTGGGAGCTGTACGACCTCGCGCACGATGTCGGCGAGGCGCGCGACCTGGCGGCCGAGCAGCCCGAGCGCGTCGCTGCGCTCGCGGCGTTCGCCGCGGCTGCGCACGAGCCGGTGCGCGAGGGCACCTTCGCGGACACCACGCTGCACGAGCGCGACCGGGCCGCGAAGTGGGGCGGGGCCCAGCCGGACCAGCCCGCGGCCGCGCGCGTCGCGTGGCCGACGGAAGGCATCGTGTCGCCAGCGGAGATCCGGCTCGTGCGCGCCAGCAGCCAGTCGGACTTCAACGGCAAGGTCGCGACCAACGCGTTCGATGGCGACCCGTCGACGCTGTGGCACACGCGCTTCCGCCCGGATCTCGCGACCGGGCCGCACGAGCTGGTGCTCGATCTCGGGACCCCGCGCCGGCTGGTCGGCTTCCGCTACCTCGCGCGCCAGGACAATGGCTGGAACGGCACCGTCGCGGCGTGCGAGCTGAGCCTCGGCGACGACCCGGACGCGTTCCCGGCGCCCGTCGTCAGCACCACGCTGCGCAGGACGAAGGACCCGCAGGACGTCACCTTCCCCGCGACCACCGCCCGCTACGTCCGCTTCCGCGCCCTCTCCGAGATCCAATCCGGCCCCTGGGCCTCCGCCGCCGAGCTCGCGCTCCTGACTTCCGATCGGTACCGCGTACGATTTTTACATTAGGCGCGAAGCGCCTAATGTAAAAATCGTACGCGGTACCGATCGGAAGTCACACCGACAGACGAAGTGTGTTCAAGAGCAGGGCGAGGTGCTCGGGTCGGTGTGTCGCGAAGACTGCAATGCGGAGCGCGCCGTCGGGGCCGAGGCCGCTGTAGCTGGGGAAGTACGGGACCAGCAGCCCGTCCTCCCGCAGACGCTCCGCGATATGCCGCATCTCCCGCGCACCGCCGGCGGTGAAACCGATCGCCGGCGTCGGCAATGCGGTCGGGACCTCCAGACCGAGCGACGCCAGCCCGTGGCGCACGCGCGTGACGTTGTCGCGGAGCCGGTCGCGCAGCTCGGGCTCGGCGCGCACGATCCGCAGTGCGGCGGCGCTCGACGCGGCGACCGGCACCGGCGGGGCGCTGGCGCCCTCCAGCCAATGTGAGTCGCGGCGCGCGGCGTCGACGTCGTCCGCGGCCCCCGCGATCAGTCCGCCGAAGCCGCCGAGCGCCTTGCTCAGCGTGCCGGCGACCAGCACGCGCGCGCGGCCCGGCGCGCCGGGCCCGAACGCCCGCGCGGCGAGCCCGTGGTGCTCGGCGGTGCCGCGGCCGTGGGCGCCGAGCACGCCGAGCCCGTGCGCGTCGTCGACGACGAGCGTCGCGTCACCGGGGCGCTCGAGCCCGTCGAGCACCGCGACGTAGGCGTCCAGCGGCGCGATCGCGCCGGTGATCGGGAACACGCCGTCGGTGCCGACCACGACCCGCGCGCCGCGCCCGGCGTGACGTAGGAGTGCGCGCGCGAGAGCGTCCGGATCCCGGTGGGCGAACGCGTGGATCGGCACGCCGAGCCCGAGCAGGGCTTCGCGCACCGCGTAGTGGCTGCGCTCGTCGACGAACGCGACGTCGCAACGACCGCGCAGCGGCGCGCACCAGATGCCGGTGCCGGCCCAGCCGGTCGCGAAGGCGAACGCGTGCTCGGCGCCGGTGAACGTGACCAGCTCGGTCTCGAGCTCCCGCAATGCGGGCGTCTCGCCGAAGCCGGTGCGCGAGGTCGCCGCGTGCAGGCCGTGGCGCGCCATTGCGGCGATGCCGGCGTCGATCACGGCGCGCCGCGCGTGCAGCCCGAGGTAGCTGGTGCCCCCGAAGTAGACGAACCGCCGCCCGCCGATCGTGACCTCGGCGTCCGGCGGGCCGTCGAGCATGCGCTCGCCGTCGTCGCGCGCCGGCGGCCGCGGAGCCTGCGCACCGCCGCGCCGCCGCGGCACGACCAGCGGTCGGCCCGCCGCCCCGCCGGCGTCGTCCGGCAGCCGGCCGTGGTGCAGGTCGCGACCGTAGACGCGCTGCAGCACGTCGGCGCTCAGCACCGCGTCCGGCGTTCCGTCGGCCACGACGCGCCCGGCCTGCAGCAGCACGAGCCGATCGCCGAACTGCGCCGCCAGATTGAGGTCGTGCGTGACGATCAGCACCGCCCGGTCCCCGGCGGCGCGCGCGCACAGCTCCAGCACACCGACCTGACCGTCGACGTCGAGCGAGGCGGTCGGCTCGTCGCACAGCAGCAGCGCCGGCTCCTGCGCGAGCGCGCGGGCGACGATCACCCGTTGCCGTTCGCCGCCCGACAGCGCGTCGAGCGGCCGCGCCGCATGGTGCGCGACCTCGGCCTGCGCCATCGCGTCGTCGACGGCGGCGCGGTCGCGTGCGGTCAGCGCCGCGAACCGGCCATGGAACGCGTAGCGCGCGCTCTCGACGAAGGTCCGCACGTCGACGCGCGGCCAGCCGTCGAGGCTCTGCGGCACCCAGGCGACCAGCCGCGCCCGCTCGCGCGGCGCGAGGTCGGCGAGCTCGCGGCCGTCGATCTGCACGCTGCCCTGCGCCGGGCGCAACAACCCCGCACACAGCCGCAGCAGCGTGCTCTTGCCAGAGCCGTTCGGCCCGAGCACGACGACCACCTCGCCGGCGGACACCGCGAGATCGACGCCGTCGAGCGCCGCCGCGTGCGCGTCGCGGTGGTGGAACACGACCCCGCGCGCCGCGAGTCGCAGCCGGCCGCCGCTCACCATGCGATCGACCTCCGATGCGTCAGCAGCAGCGCGAGGAACACCGGCCCGCCGATCAGCGACATGACGACGCCCGGGCCGAGCGGCCGCTGACCGAGTGCGGCGAGCTGCGCGAAGTCGGCCAGCAGCAGGAAGCACGCGCCGCCGAACATCGACAGCGGCAGCACGCGCCGGTGGCTGGCGCCGACCAGCAGCCGCACCGCGTGCGGCACCACCAGTCCGAGGAACCCGACCTGGCCGGCGACCGCGACCGCACAGGCGGTCGCCGACGCCGCCGCGAGCAGCACGAGCGCGCGCGTGCGCCGCACCGCGACGCCGAGCGCCGCGGCGTCCTCGTCGCCGCTGGCGAGCAGGTCGAGCTCGGTGGCGACGAACGGCAGGATCGCGATCGTCACCGCGAGGCCGACGCCGACCATCGCCAGGTGGTAGGGCTGGCGGTCGTCGAGCGTGCCGAAGGTCCACGAGCCGATCGCGCGCAGCACGTCGTAGTCGTTCGACTGCAGCAGCAGCTCCTGCGCCGCCGACATCAGCCCCGCCAGGCAGGTGTTGACGGCCACGCCGATCAGCAGCAGCGTCGCCACGCCACCGCGCCCGGGCCCGGTGCCGAGCGCGACCACCAGCGCGCACACCGCCAGCGCGCCGACGAGCGCCGCGGCGGTGATCACGGCCGGCGAGATCCCGACGAAGCCGGCGACCCCGTAGCCACCGAGCGCGAGGATGCCGAGCGTCGCGCCGAACTGTGCGCCGGCGGTCACGCCGATCAGCGACGGCGACGCGAGTCCATTGCGGAAGAACCCCTGCAGCAAGGCACCGGCGACCGCGAGCAGCGCGCCGACGCCCGCCGCGACGACGCCGCGGATCAGCCGGCCGGCGAGCGCGTTCTGCGCGAACGGGTCGTCGAGCGGCGCACCGAGACCGAGCGCGGCGAGCGCGCCGCGCGCCGCGGTGCCGAGGTCGAAGCGAAATGCGCCCTCCTCGCCCCACAGCAGCTGCAGCACGCCGAGCGCCAGGGTCAGCGCCGCGAGCAGCGCGCACGCGAGGCCGAGCGGCACGCGCGGTCGGACCGCGCCCGGCGCGGTCGCCGTCATCGGCCGCCCCGCTCGGCGAGCCGTGCGTCGACCGCTGCCGCGATCGCCTCGGCGGTCGCGACGATGCGGTGCGACGTGGTCGAGAACAATGCGGGGTGGAGCGCGATGACGCCGCCCTCGCGCAGCGCGGTCAATGGCGCCAGCCGGGTCTCCGCGGCCAGCGCGCGCTGCGTCTCGTCGTCGACCTCCCCGAACGGCGCCGGCACGATCAGCAGGTCGGGATCGAGCGCCAGCAGCAGGTCGAAGGTCAGCCGCGTCGTCTCGCTGCGGCCCGCGACCTCGACGAGCGGACGCCGCAGGCCGACGAGCTCGAGCGCGGCGTCCGCCAGCGTGTGCGCGCCGCTCGACCAGCCCTGGCCGCCGGACTGCGTATAGAACACCGCGGTCAATGCGCTGCGGCGCGCGGCACCCTCGCGCAATGCCGCAACGCGCCGGTCGAGGTCGGCGAGCAGGGCGCGCGCGCGGTCCGCGACACCGAGCAGATCGCCGAGCGCCGCGACGTTGCTCCACACGCCGTCGAGGTCGGGCGGGTCGGGGAGCCGGACCACCCGCACGCCGGATGCCTCGAGCGTCGCCACCGTCTCGGCGCGGCTGTAGGGGCCGCACAGCACGAGGTCCGGTCGCCGCGCGAGCAGCGTCTCGACGACGAAGCGGTCGAAGGTCGGCACGCTGCGCCATCGCGCGAGGTCGGGCGGGGCGTCGGGGCGGCCGAGCGCCGACCACGTGTGCGCCTGCGAGCAGATCGCCGCGACGCGCTCCGGGCCGATCAGGGCCGTCACGTCGTCGACCAGCGCGGTGTTGGCGACCACGACGCGCTGCGGCAGGCCGGCGGTCGATGCCAGGGCATTCGCCGGGGTCACCGCGGCTCGCGAGCAGCCGCCGACGCTCGCGAGGAGCAGACCGAGAGCCGCGAGCCAACGGGCCGGCCGCGGCGGCGAGGGCGCCCGCACCCGCGCCGGGCGCGGGTTCACCAGCTCGCCTTGCGGACGCCCGGGATCTCGGCCAGCAGCGACAGGTCGCGGAACATGACGCGCGAGATCCCGAACTTGCGCAGGTAGGCGCGCGGCCGGCCGGTCAGCATGCAGCGGTTGCGGATGCGGATCGGGTTGGCGTCGCGCGGCAGCCGCATCAGCTGGCGCCGGGCCTCCTCGCGCTCCTCGAACGGCAGCTCGTAGTTCTTCAGGATCGCCAGCAGGTTGGCGCGCTTCTGCGCGCAGCGCTCGACGGTCTGGCGGCGCTGCAGGTTCTTCTGGATCTTCGAGGTCTTGGCCATGCGGGTGTCCGGATCGGCGGGCCGAGAAAGTTAGCGAGACCGCCGCCCGAACGCGAGCCCCTGTCCGGCCGGGATTTCAGCCCCGGGGCCCGGCGGGCCGCCCGGCCGGTCAGCGGTCGACGAACAGGCCGACGCCGCTCTCGGCCTCGCGGTCCTCGAAGCGGTGCCGCGCTCGGCGCACCGCGCGCAGCCCGTCGGCCGGCGCCGGCACCAGCCCGCTGGGCGGGTAGCGGTCGGCACCGCCGCCGAGGTCCGCGAACAGCGACACCGACCGCACGCGGTTGCGCACGTCGGCCGGGTGCCCGCCGGCCCCGAACGCCGTCGCCGGCTGGTCCTCGGTCGCGTAGACGTCGCGCCCGCCGCCGTCGACCAGCGCCGCGAACGACGTGATCGTCGCCGCCCCGAGCGTGATGCCGGCGCCGTGGTAGCGGTCGTCGCCGGCCGCGTCGACCAGGATCGCGACCGAGCAGTCCCAAGTACCGCCGAGGCTGGCGGTGAACGGGTCCTCGTAGCGGTCGTCGCCGGCGTCGTCGAGCACCAGGCCGACCGCCTGGTGCGCGGCGCTGGCGATGCCGTAGCGCGCGGCCTCGACACGGTCGTCGCCGCCGACGTCGCGCGCGATCCCGGTGCCGAGGAAGTAGCCGATGCCGTGGCCGAACTCGCCGACGCGGTCGACGTCGTCGCCGCCGCCGTCGAGCAGGATCCCGAAGCCGCCGGCGACCTGCGGGGACGCCCCGCCGAGGCCGCGCAGCCCGACGCCGGCGCCCTGGCTGAGCCCCTGGAACTGGCCGTCGGTGCCGTACGACGACGGGTAGCGCCCGGTCGCCGTGCGCCGGTCGGCGCCGTCGAGGTCGCACAGCAGGCCGTAGCCGAGCGCGCCGCCGAAGCCCTGCGCGAGCATCCCGGCGCTGTGGACGTCGGCGCCGGCGCCGGCGTCGAGCAGCACGCCGACGCCGAACAGCCCGGCCCCCTGGACCAGCGCGTCGCCGTCGTAGTGATCGTCGCCGGCGAGATCGAGCAGCAGCCCGACGCCGCACAGCCCGGCGCCCTGCGCGACGCGGGCCGCCGCGTAGCGGTCGTCGCCCGCGACGTCGAGCACGGCGGCGATCCCGCACACGGCGCCGCCCTGGCCGCCGCACGGGTCGCTGCTTCCCGGTGCCGGCGCGGACCAGGTGTCGTCGCCGCCGAGGTCGACGACGAGGCCGATCGGGTGCGCGAGCGTCGCGCGCGCGGGGCCGGCGCCGTAGGCGTCGTCGCCGCCGACGTCGACGATCAGCAGCGCGTCGAGCGCGTAGCGGTTCGGGCCCGGCCCGCCGACCAGGATCGGCCCCAGCGGCGTGTCGCGCCGCGCGAGCAGCTCGCCGTCGACGCCGGCGGGCCGCTCGACCGCGACGTCGGGTGCCGCGGCGCCCGCCAGCGGCAGCCAGAAGTCCGGCTCGAGCAGCGGTGCGACCTGCGCCGCGGCGCGGAGCAGCGCGGCCTGGTCGACCTTCGCGATGCGCTCGGTGAACGCGCGGCCGAAGCGCTCCACCGACAGCACGTAGACGTCGGCGACGAAGCGCTGCAGCAGCGCCGGCAGCTCGGCGGCGAGCTGCTCGCGCTCGGCCGGGGACAACGCGGCGAACGCCGCGTCGAGCTCGACCGCCGCGTCGCGGCACAGGCCCTCGGCGACGTCGAGGCGCGCGCCGAGCGACGCGGTGGCGGGAGCGAGGTGCGCGCGCCGCGCCGCGCCGAGCTCGGCGGGGAGCTCCGGCAGGTCGCGCAATGCGGCGGCCTGCTGCAGCAATGCGAACAGATCGGGCGGCCCGCTGCGCGCCGCGGCGAGCGCGGCGTCGGTCCAGGCGAGCGCGCGGGCGGGGGCCGCCAAGGGCTCGCGCAGCAGCGACTCGGTGGCGGACGACACGCATTGCGCGTGGAACAGCTCGCCGGCGCGCGCCAGCACCCCGCGCAGCTCGTCGTAGGGGCCGGCGAGGTCGTGCTCGGCGAGCGTGGCCGCGAACGCGGTCACGTCCGGCCAATGCGTCTCTCCGGTCGCCTGCGCGGATGCGGCGACCGCGCTCAGCAGCGCAGCGAGCAGGGGGCCCGCGCCGGGGCGGACGAGCGGTTTCATCTCGGTCGATTCAGGTCCGGCTGGTGGCGGCGCGGACGGCCTCGATCATCCGCCGTGCGCGCGCCTCGATCACTTGGAAGCGGCGGTGCGCGAGGTCGTCCGGCTCGAACAGGCAATTGACGAAGCCCACGCCGAACGCCCCCGCGGCGAAGTACTCGGCGACGTTGTCGAGGTCGACGCCCGAGGTCGGGAAGATGCGCAGGAACGGCATCGGCCCGCGGCACGAGCGCAGGTAGGTCGGGCCCTCGACCGGTCCGGGGAACAGCTTCAGCACGTGCGCCCCGCGGCGGTGTGCGCGCAGCATCTCGGCGGGCGTGAACACCCCGGGGATGCACAGCGCACCGCGGGCGACGCACAGGTCGATCACGTCGTCGTCGGCGACCGGCGACACCAGAAAGCGCGCGCCGGCCGCGAGCGCGCGCTCGGCGTCGTCCGTCGACAGCACGGTGCCGCAGCCGACCAGCAGCTCGGGCCGTTCCGCGAACACCGCGACGTGCTCGAGCGCGTCCGGCGTGTTCAGCGTGAACTCGACGATGCGGAAGCCGCCGCGGATCGCGGCCTCCATCGCCGGTGCGACCGCCCGCGCGTGCGGCGTGCGCAGGATCGCGGAGCAGCGTTCGCGCTCGAAGACCTCGAGCAGGGGGTGGGACGACGGAGCGTGCATCGGCGGCAGGATACCCGGCCGCCGCGCGGCGATCGTCAGCGACCGCCGTGCTGCTCGTGCGACTGCTCGGCCGGCACCAGCCGCACCGTCAGGTTCTCGACGTCGCTCGCGACGACGGTCACCGGCTGCGCGCCGACCAGCTCGCCGGACTGGACCGGCGTGCCGCTGTGCATCACGACGATGCGCCAGGTGCCGGGGCTGACGCCGTCGGCCGCGAACGAGCCGTCGTCCTTGTCGATCCCGGACCACACCGGCTCGCTGCCGTCCTGCTCCAGGCGCATCCAGACCCACTCGGGCTTCTGCTCGCCGAACACCGACAGATCGATCCGGCCGCGCACCTTGAACACCGGGCTGAGCTCGATGCGCAGGTCGGTCACCCCGAAGCCGGCGCCCGCCCGCACGTCGCCGACCTGCCCGCGACCGAGCTCCTGGTGGCGGACCTGCAGCGAGTAGACGCCGGCCGGGATCCGCTCGAACACGAAGCGGCCGCGCGCGTCGGTCTCCTCGCGGAACGAGGCCGACGACCCCGACTCCGGGCCGCCGCCCGCCTCGGTCGGGCTGCCGGGCAGCGCGCCGGTGTCGATCTCTCCGGATGCGTTGACGCGCGCCCCGGCGACCGGCGAGCCGTCCGCCAGCACGACGACCCCCTCGATGCGCGAGGTCTGGATGTCGATCGTCAGGTCGACGTCCTTGCCCTCCTCGATCGTCAGGCGCCGCTGCCAGATCTCGTCGCCCATCCGCCGCATCGACAGGAAGTCGCCGCTCGGCTTCTCCATCACCTGCAGGAAGGTGTCGCCGACCGGGACCAGCCCGAGGTCGAAGCGCCCGGCGTCGTCGACCTCCGCGGCGAGGCGGCGGCCCTGGCCCCAGCCCGACACGAGGTAGCCGCGCCCGGGGCGGCCGTCGACGACGACGCTGCCGGTGACGCGCGCGGCCGGCCCCTCGACGGTCTGGCCGGCGAGCGCGTCGAGCGTGACCGACGTCACCTGGCCGGGCAGCACCTGCGTCTCCTCGTCGTCGGTCTCGCCCATCATGAACATCGCCGTCGCGAACTCCATGACGCGGCCCGGCGAGGTCAGCACGTCGATCGAGCGGACGACGTTGAGCTGGTAGCGCCCGGGCTTCAATCCGGTGATGCGGAAGGAGCCGTCGAGCGCCGGCGTGGCGAGGCGCGGCATGTCGGGCATCGCGCCGCGCTCGCCGTCGCCGCCCTGCGAGTTGCGCATGCAGAACACCATCCACTTGCCGGGCGTCGGCTCGCGGCCGCCCTCGAGCAGCGAGCCGGCGATGCCGCCCGGCAGGTCGAAGCGCAGCACGAGCGGGCCCGGTGCGGGGATCGGCGTCTCGCCGTGCGCATTGCCGTAGGCCGGGTGCGACGCGGTCACGCGGGCCTCGGTCGCGCGCAATGCGTCGACCGTCAATCGACCGTCCTCGCCGGTGGTGCCGACGTCGAGCGGGGTGTCGCGGGGCACGCGCGGCTGCGGTCCGCGCGCCTGCGCGAACACCGCGGCGCCGGCGACCGGGGCGCCATCGGCGTCGAGCGCGAGCACCTGGAACGAGGTCTGCGGCTGCAGCACGACGGTCAGCTCGGCCGGGCCGTCCAGCGTCACGTCGGCGGCGGTCACCGCGTAGCCCGGCGCGTCGGCGAGCACGGTGTAGTCGCCCTTGACGAGCCCCTCGATCGCGATCCGGCCGTCCTCGGTGCTCCGCTGGCGCGTCTGCAGCGGCACCGGCTGCGACACGCCGAACATCGTCAGCTCGACCGCGCCGTCCGACAGCTTGCCGGACTGCACCTGGATGTGCGGCGACGCGATCGCCTCGCCGGCCTCGTCGACGACCGCGAGCGTCAGCAAATGCCGGCTCGCGAGCGTGACGACGAACGCGTCGGCGAGGCTCTGCGGACCGACGATCGTCCACGGGTCGCCGCGCTGGCGGCGCGCGGCGACGAACGCGTCGCCGGGCGGGAAGCCGCCGAGCTCGAAGCCGCCGTCGGCGTCGGTCGGCGGCGCGAAGCGGCCGAAGTGCACCGGTATGTTCGCATTGGGCGAGCGGCCCGCCGCGACGACCTCGGCGCCGGCGATCGGCTCGCCCTCCTCGTCGGTCACCTTGCCCCAGACGAGCTCGCCCTCGCGCAGGCGGATCGTGCCGAGGTCCTTCTCGGCGCCGGCCTCGACCTCGACGCGGTCGCGCGTGTGGTCGAGCCAGCCGGTCTTGGTGATCGTGAACAGGTTGCCGCCGGGCACGACGCCGGTCAGCCGGAAGCGGCCGTCGGCGTCGGTGTAGGTCGCCGGCAGCGGCAGCTCGTCGATGCGGCTCTTGACCCAGCCCGGCACCTGGAAGGCGCGGCGCTCGTCGCCGTCCGCGATGACGAGCGCGCCTTCGGGGTCGAAGCGCTGCACCGGGAACAGCGCGAGGAGCTGGCCCGGCAGGTCGACCGCGCGCACCCACGCGCCGGGGATCGGCTGCTCGGCGTCGTCGACGACGCGGCCGATCAGCACGCCGCAGTCCTGCAGCACGATGTCGCCGAGGTCGACGAGCTCGGCGGGCCCGGGCGTGCGCTGCACGATGCGGTTGGTCGGCGCGTCGCCGTCGACGTCGGCGCGCAGCAGGAAGAAGGCGTTCGGGAAGATGCCTTCGATCGTGAAGCGGCCGTCGGCGCCGGTGCGCGCCTCGCCGGCGAACGCGTCGGGTGCGGGCGGCTCGGCGTCGGCGAACACGCCGAGGCCGGGGCGGATCGCCTGGTCGAGCGCGAAGCGGTAGACGCGCACGAGCGAGTCCGCGACCGGCTCGGTCTTCGAGCTGACGACGCGGCCGGTGAAGCCGGCGAGCGCGGCGACGACGCTCGGGTGCAGGCCCTTCCCGCCCGCACCGGCGTCGTCGACCGCGCGGCGCGTCGGAGCCTGGGCGGGGCCGTCCACCGTGCGGCTCGGCAGCTCGCCGGTGCGCTGGGTGCCGGCCGTCGAGGCGCCGGCGTCGATCGGCGTGGTCCAGTCGGTCGCAGGCGTGGTCGGTCCGGACAGCAGGAAGGCGACCACGGCCGCGATCAGGATCAAGGCGAGTGCGGTGAGCAGCGCGGCGGGACGATGCATGGTCGGCTCGGGCGGGGCGCGCGGTCGCGCGGGGCGGGGGCGGCGGCGCGGGTGCGAGGTGCTGGGGCGGTCCGATCGTGGCCCTCCCCGCGCCGCGCCTGTCGCGCCGCGTGGATTCGCTGCGGCGGACCGCTCATCATGCCGGCGTGGCTCCGCCCGCGGCAGTGTCCGCCTGGCTGCAGCGCTTCGCCGGGCTCGCGCGGCCGGGTGCGCGCGCGGTCGACGTCGCCTGCGGCGCGGGCCGGCACGCGCGCTGGCTCGCCGCGCGCGGCTGCCGGGTGCTCGCGCTCGACCGCGATCGGGCGGCACTCGCGAGCTGCGCCGCGCCGGGCGTCGCGCGGCTGTGCTGCGACCTCGAGGCGGACGGCTGGCCGCTCGCCGACGCCGCGCGCTTCGACCTCGTGCTGGTGACGCGCTACCTGTGGCGCCCGTTGCTGCCCGCGTTGGTCGCCGCGGTCGCCGCGGGCGGGGCGCTGCTCTACGAGACCTTCGGCGTCGGTCAGGAGCAGCTCGGCCGGCCGCGGCGGCCGGAGTTCCTGCTGCGTCCGGGCGAGCTGCTCGACGCGGTGCGCGGGGAGCTCGAGGTCGTCGCGTACGAGTGGGGTCGGGCGGATCTCCCCGAACCGGCGATCGTGCAGCGCATCGCCGCGGTACGGGCGCCGGCAGCGCCGCCCGCGCTCGGGTCCGGTCCGGCGTGAGCGTGCCGCCGTGCGGCGGGGGGCGCCGCCCGGTTGCACGACGGGCGCGCGCGCCCCATCATCGCGCCCGCGCCGGATCCTGCCCCCGGACCCCCGCGAGCTGCGCGGCAGCGCTCACCACCGTGGCGACTCCCCCATTCTCTGACTCCGTGACCAACGGCATCCGCGTGCGCGCGGCGGCACAGCTGGTCCCCGACGAGACCGATGTCGACCGGCCGCTGTACGTCTTCAGCTACCGGATCCGGCTCACGAACGAAGGCGGCGAGGCCGCGACGCTCGAATCGCGCCACTGGATCATCGTCGACGCCAACGGCGAGCGGCGCGACGTGCGCGGGCCGGGAGTCGTCGGCCAGTTCCCGCGCCTCGACCCCGGTGAGAGCTTCGAGTACACGAGCCGCTGCCCGCTGGCGACGTCGTGGGGGACGATGGAAGGCAGCTACCGCTTCCGCCGCCCGGACGGCGCGGCGTTCGACGTGGTCGTCGGGCGCTTCTTCCTGGCGCAGACCGCGCCGCCGATCGTGCAGCAGATGAACGCGTGAGCGACGCGCCGCGCCGACCCGTCTACGACCTGCCCGACGACCTGTCCTTCCAGGCGCGGCCGGTCGGCGTCGTGCGCTCGCCGTACCGCGTCCACCACGGCACGCCGCGCCAGCCGCGCGCCGGCGAGCGCCGCGACGGCGCCGTCGTGCTGCGCCAGGGCCTGCAGAACCTGCTGCGCGACCTCGACGGCTTCAGCCACGTGTGGATCGTCGCGTGGCTCAACTACTGCTACGGCTGGAACGACCTGGTCGTCCCGCCGCGCGACACGCGGAAGCGCGGCCTGTTCGCGACCCGCGCCCCGCACCGCCCCAATCCGATCGGCATCTCGGTGGTCGAATTGCTCCGCATCGAGCGCCGCGTATTGCACATCGGTGCCCACGACCTGCTCGACGGCACACCGGTGCTCGACATCAAGCCGTACGTCCCGTACGCCGACGCCCTCCCCGACGCCCGCACCGGCTGGCTCGACTCCCTCCCCGACCCCCCCGGCCCCGACCACCGGGCTTCCGATCGGTACCGGTTCTGATTTTTACATCAGGCGCGGTCCGGCGGCGTCGCGGCGGCCGGTGAAATGACGGGCCGCGGATCGCCGGCGACGGCCGGCGACTACGATCGCGGCATGCGCGTCGCCGCTCGTCTCCTCGTCGCCACGCTCTGCGCGTCGTCCCCGCTGCTGCCGGCACAGCAGGATGCGAAGACCGTGCGCGTGTTCGTCTTCGCCGGGCAGTCGAACATGGTCGGCTCCGACTCGCACGTCGCCGACGTCGCCGACTTCCCGCCGTTCGCGCACGCGGCGGAGCCGCAGCCGGCGGTGCGGTTCTGGTACGTGATCGGCCGCGAGGACAAGCTGCGCTCGGACGGCTGGGTGCCGCTGCAGCCGGTCGACGGCGTGGTCGGCCCGGAGCTGACGTTCGCGCGTGAGGTGACGGCCCGCACCGACGCACCGCTCGCGATCGTCAAGATCGCCGCCGGCGGCACCACGCTCGGCCGCGACTGGAACCCCGACGAGCCGGGTGGCTTCGAGCTCTATCCGCTCGCATTGACGACGGTGCGCGCGGCGCTCGCGGACCTCGACCGGCGTCGCGTGAAGTGGCAGCTCGAGGGCTTCGTCTGGCACCAGGGCGAGAACGACATGTTCGACGAGGCGTTCCGGCCGCGCTACGGCGACAACCTGGCGAACTTCATCGCCTGCTGGCGCCGCGACCTCGGCGTGCCCGGAGCTGCCGTTCTACGTCGGCGAGCTGTGCACCAAGACGATCTGGGGCATGGACCTGCGCGCGCCGATGCACGCGATCGAGGTCGGCCAGCGGCAGGTCACCGACGCCGATCCGCTGGCGGAGTACGTCCCGACGTCGCACGTCGGCGTGGAGATCGGCGGGGTGGCGGCCTGCACTACCACTACGGCACGCTCGGCCAGCTCGAGCACGGCGTCGACTACGCCGACGCCTACCTGCGCACGATCGGCAAGGGCGCAGGTTGGCCCGCCCTCGCGCCTGGCCGTATGCCAAGGGCAGCGCCGATCGACCTCTACGTCCTCGCCGGCCACCGCAACATGGAGGGCGAGCGCGCCTTCGTGCAGGAGCTCGCCGACGTCAAGGGCGGCCGCGCCCTGCGGCGGGATCGGCAGGACATCGCGTTCCGCTACGTCACCGGGGGTGGCGTGCACCGGAGCGATGGCTGGGAGCCGCTCGGGCCGGCCGGGCTCTACGACACCTTCGGTCCGGAGCTCAGCTTCGGCCGCGCGCTGGCGAGGCAGCGCGGCGCGCACGTCGCGATCGCGAAGTTCACGCACAGCGGCTCGCAGATCGTCGATTGGACGCCGGCGGGCAGCGCCGCCGACACGCGCAATCTCTACGGCGCGTTCGTCGCCTTCGTGCAGGAGTCGATCGCCGACCTCGAGCGGCGCGGCCACCCGGTGCGGCTCGCGGGCATCGTCTACCACCTCGGCGAGAACGACATGTCGTGGGGCCCGCACCGCCGCCAGGCCGCGAAGTGGCTCGGCGAGCTCGTCGCCGCGAGCCGCAAGGACCTCGCGCTGCCGGAGCTGCGCTGGTTCGTGAGCCAGCAGCCGCCGACCGCGCACGCCGACGTCGATTCGATCGACGTCGTCGCCGACCTCCGTGCGCTCGCCGCCGCCGACCCGCACCTGTTCCACGTCGAGGTCTTCGACCCGCCCCCGCAGCGCCGCGCCCTGGTGCTCGACACCGCCGGCATCGTCTGGCTCGGCGACCGCCTCGCCACCGCCGTCCTCCGCTGACTTCCGATCGGTACCTTCCGATCGGTACCGCGTACGATTTTTACATCAGGCGCGCTCACCGCTCCTGCACGCGGCAGGCCGCGCCATTGGAGACGACCGCGCCGAACGCATTGACGAACGGGTCCAGCACGAGCGCCTGCAGGTAGAACGGCTGCCCCCTCAGCGCCGGTGTCGACGGGATCTGCTGCACCCAGCTCACGGTCGAACCGGTCCGCGGGATCGCGGACGTGACCACGATGTCGTTGTAGAGGACGCACCCGGGCATGCCGAGCGAGCCCAGATCGAGCGGCAGTCGCAGGCCGCCCCAGGTCGACGGCGATGCCCCGATCAGCATGACCGGCAGACTGAAGGGCCCGGTGCCCACCGGGCCGACGCGGACCGTGAAGGACTGGCCGAGCCACGGCAGCTGCCCGGGGGCCGGCTCCATACGCGGCACTCCCGCGGAGCTGGCGCACCCGGTTCCGACCGGGGCGAACTCGGCCCAGGGGCCGCTGCGGTAGAGCCAGGTGTCGTCGAGGGGAATGGCGAAGGGCTGGCCTGGGGCGAGTCCTCCGAACATCAGCGTCTCCTGGCGCGTCCGGTCGTAGGCCATGACGTGCTGGAATCGCCGCGGTGGTGAGGCGCTCGGATTGCGCTGCATCCAGCTATTGCCGTCCCATTCCCACGTCGAGTTCAGGAAACCGCCACCGCTCGTCGCGATCAGCGGG